>NZ_CP046398.1:730000-4712500 GCF_009861435.1 Bacillus sp. A260 | reverse complement strand
ACCGGAGCGCTAGCTTCGGTGGAGGCGCTGGTGGGATACCGCCCTGACTGTATTGAAATTCTAACCTACGGGTCTTATCGACCCGGGAGACAGTGTCAGGTGGGCAGTTTGACTGGGGCGGTCGCCTCCTAAAGTGTAACGGAGGCGCCCAAAGGTTCCCTCAGAATGGTTGGAAATCATTCGTAGAGTGCAAAGGCATAAGGGAGCTTGACTGCGAGACCTACAAGTCGAGCAGGGACGAAAGTCGGGCTTAGTGATCCGGTGGTTCCGCATGGAAGGGCCATCGCTCAACGGATAAAAGCTACCCCGGGGATAACAGGCTTATCTCCCCCAAGAGTCCACATCGACGGGGAGGTTTGGCACCTCGATGTCGGCTCATCGCATCCTGGGGCTGTAGTCGGTCCCAAGGGTTGGGCTGTTCGCCCATTAAAGCGGTACGCGAGCTGGGTTCAGAACGTCGTGAGACAGTTCGGTCCCTATCCGTCGTGGGCGTAGGAAATTTGAGAGGAGCTGTCCTTAGTACGAGAGGACCGGGATGGACGCACCGCTGGTGTACCAGTTGTTCTGCCAAGGGCATAGCTGGGTAGCTATGTGCGGAAGGGATAAGTGCTGAAAGCATCTAAGCATGAAGCCCCCCTCAAGATGAGATTTCCCATAGCGTAAGCTAGTAAGATCCCTGAAAGATGATCAGGTTGATAGGTTCGAGGTGGAAGCATGGTGACATGTGGAGCTGACGAATACTAATAGATCGAGGACTTAACCATATAATATGAAGCAATGTTATCTAGTTTTGAAAGAATATAAAAAACTTGTTGACTTTCGAAAGTAAATGAGTTACAATAATTCTTGTCTTAAATGAATACAGTCTGGTAATGATGGCAGAGAGGTCACACCCGTTCCCATACCGAACACGGAAGTTAAGCTCTCTAGCGCCGATGGTAGTTGGGACCTTGTCCCTGTGAGAGTAGGACGTTGCCAGGCAAATGGAGGATTAGCTCAGCTGGGAGAGCACCTGCCTTACAAGCAGGGGGTCGGCGGTTCGATCCCGTCATCCTCCACCATTTAGCCGACTTAGCTCAATTGGTAGAGCAACTGACTTGTAATCAGTAGGTTGGGGGTTCAAGTCCTCTAGTCGGCACCAGAAATCATGGCGGTTGTGGCGAAGTGGTTAACGCACCGGATTGTGGCTCCGGCATTCGTGGGTTCGATTCCCATCAGTCGCCCCATTTTTCTTAAATAAATTAATATGCGGGTGTGGCGGAATTGGCAGACGCACCAGACTTAGGATCTGGCGCCTTTGGCGTGGGGGTTCGACTCCCTTCACCCGCACTTTTAATTAAATAACTCATACATGTCTTGCGGAAGTAGTTCAGTGGTAGAATACAACCTTGCCAAGGTTGGGGTCGCGGGTTCGAATCCCGTCTTCCGCTCCAATTTTCAATATGACATGCCGGGGTGGCGGAACAGGCAGACGCACAGGACTTAAAATCCTGCGGTGGGTGACCACCGTGCGGGTTCGACCCCCGCCCTCGGCACCATATGCGCCCGTAGCTCAATTGGATAGAGCGTTTGACTACGGATCAAGAGGTTAGGGGTTCGACTCCTCTCGGGCGCGCTTTTATTAACGGGAAGTGGCTCAGCTTGGTAGAGCACCTGGTTTGGGACCAGGGGGTCGCAGGTTCAAATCCTGTCTTCCCGATATTCCTAAAAAACATGGGGCCTTAGCTCAGCTGGGAGAGCGCCTGCCTTGCACGCAGGAGGTCAGCGGTTCGATCCCGCTAGGCTCCACTTATATTAATATCATTTATGGCGGTGTAGCTCAGCTGGCTAGAGCGTACGGTTCATACCCGTGAGGTCGGGGGTTCGATCCCCTCCGCCGCTACCATAAAGGACCTTTAGCTCAGCTGGTTAGAGCAGACGGCTCATAACCGTCCGGTCGTAGGTTCGAGTCCTACAAGGTCCACCATTAGACGTATATATCTCGGAGGTATACCCAAGTTCGGCTGAAGGGATCGGTCTTGAAAACCGACAGGCGGCGAGAGTCGCGCGGGGGTTCGAATCCCTCTACCTCCTCCATTTTTTCTAAAGTAAATATTTTATCATCGCGGGGTGGAGCAGCACGGTAGCTCGTCGGGCTCATAACCCGAAGGTCGCAGGTTCAAATCCTGTCCCCGCAACCAAATGGTCCCGTGGTGTAGTGGTTAACATGCCTGCCTGTCACGCAGGAGATCGCCGGTTCGACCCCGGTCGGGACCGCCATTTTTACATAAAGGCTCGGTAGCTCAGTCGGTAGAGCAGAGGACTGAAAATCCTCGTGTCGGCGGTTCGATTCCGTCCCGAGCCACCATTTTGAAGTTGCAAGCCGACTTAGCTCAATTGGTAGAGCAACTGACTTGTAATCAGTAGGTTGGGGGTTCAAGTCCTCTAGTCGGCACCACTTTCAAAATGAGCCATTAGCTCAGTTGGTAGAGCATCTGACTTTTAATCAGAGGGTCGAAGGTTCGAGTCCTTCATGGCTCACCATTTACAATTTAATGCGGGTGTAGTTTAGTGGTAAAACAAGAGCCTTCCAAGCTCTGGTCGAGAGTTCGATTCTCTTCACCCGCTTTTCAATTATGGGCCTATAGCTCAGCTGGTTAGAGCGCACGCCTGATAAGCGTGAGGTCGATGGTTCGAGTCCATTTAGGCCCACCATAATTGTTCCGCAGTAGCTCAGTGGTAGAGCTATCGGCTGTTAACCGATCGGTCGTAGGTTCGAGTCCTACCTGCGGAGCCATATTTATAGAGAAGTACCCAAGTGGCTCAAGGGGCTCCCCTGCTAAGGGAGTAGATCGCGAACGCGGTGCGAGGGTTCGAATCCCTTCTTCTCTGCCAGAACTGGCCCGTTGGTCAAGTGGTTAAGACACCGCCCTTTCACGGCGGTAACACGGGTTCGAATCCCGTACGGGTCATACTAAAAGAGATAGCATAATCTGCTATCTCTTTTTTGTTGTATAAAAATGGACTTTGGATAGTCTGCTTTTTTATGCAATAGAAGAAATATGAAGTATTCGCTGTTGCAGTTGGGGACATAGAGAGCCGTAAATACAATCATGTTAATTATTTGGACCTGTATGAATATGAAGGAATTAACTTCAACTTGAACTTTTACCCCAGCTGTATGGCTGTAGCCTCCTACACTTGGAGAAACCGATGAAAATGCATCTGGGAGCTACTGTGGAAAATAAATAATATATAGAAGAAGCTGCTTTCTCTCAATAGCTGTGATCTACTGAAGACAGCTTTTTTATGTTGTCAGTATTGTCGGTAAGTCGATATATTGCAAAAATCGCTGGTATAATTTCACTTACCGACAAAAACCACAAGAAAATCCCTTTCACAATCTAAAGAAAACGCCTCCATTGAAATGGATTCCACACCTATTCCAATAACTTTACACTCTATGTGAAAAAGTTCACAAATAGGTCATAATTTGTGAAGTAATTCACAATAATACGTGCTACAATATGAATGTAAAGAAGTTAAACAACATTAAATTAGTATTTTAATTAATTACTTAAACAATCATAAAAAAATATATGTGAACAATAGAGAGGGGAAATTACCATGAAAAAAGGTATCAATCGTGTAGTATTAGTAGGAACAGGAGCTGTAGGTTGTAGTTACGCTTACTCAATGATCAACCAAGGTGTAGCTGAAGAATTCGTATTAGTAGATGTTAATGAAGCAAAAGCAGAAGGGGAAGCAATGGACTTAAGCCATGCGGTACCATTCTCTCCATCACCAACAAAAGTTTGGAGCGGTAGCTATGCAGATTGTAAAGATGCAGATTTAGTAGTTATCACTGCTGGATTACCACAAAAGCCAGGTGAAACTCGTTTAGACTTAGTTGAGAAAAATACAAAGATCTTTAAACAAATCGTTCGCGGTATTATGGATAGCGGATTCGATGGAATCTTCTTAATCGCAACTAACCCAGTTGACATTTTAACTTACGTAACTTGGAAAGAATCTGGTTTACCAAAAGAGCGCGTAATTGGTTCTGGTACTACTTTAGACTCTGCTCGTTTCCGTTACATGTTAGGTGACTACTTAGATGTAGATCCACGTAACGTTCATGCTTACATCGTTGGTGAACACGGTGATACTGAACTTCCAGTATGGAGCCACGCTACTATCGGTGTACAAAAACTAGAAACAATCTTAGCTAACAACGAACAGTACAAACAAGAAGACTTAGATAAAATCTTCGAAAATGTACGTGATGCAGCTTACCATATCATCGAGCGTAAAGGTGCAACTTACTACGGAATCGGTATGTCACTACTTCGTGTAACTAAAGCAATCTTAAACAACGAGAACAGCGTATTAACTGTATCTGCATACCTTGAAGGCCAATACGGTGAGAAAGATGCTTACGTAGGTGTTCCAGCTGTAATTAACCGCGAAGGTGTACGTGAAATCGTAGAGCTTGAGTTAAATGAAGAAGAAAAAGCGAAGTTCGCTCATTCTGTAAAAGTATTAAAAGAAACAATGGCACCAGTACTATAATAATTGCTAAATCATTCAGGGGCGGGACACTGCTTCCTACCTCTGAATTCATATAATTTAATATAAATTCCTTTTCCGGTTTCCCTTGTATATCCCCAATATACCCCTTTTGCTGGATCAGGGTCGTTTATAGAAAAGAGCACCCTACTTTAAGTAGAGTGCTCTTTATTATTATTTTTTAGGCGTTAATCCTAATTTCTTTAAAATATCTGCCAGTGTACCGCTTTTTGATTTTTCAACAGGTGTTTGTGATTTAGATGCATCTGGACCTTTTTTCAAGAAGTTCTTTTCAACGAAGCGAATATCTTTTTCGTCGACAATACCATCTTTGTTAAGGTCGCCGTCTTTCACAGATAGTCCTTTTTTACTATAGTTGCTAGCGATAATTTCAGCATCTTTTATATCAATTACTTTATCGCCATTTACATCACCTGCAAGGTTTTCATCAAGGCGTGCATAATAATATTGGCCAAGTAGCTTGCCGTCTTTTTCAGTACCTAGTTTCGTAGTTAGGCGGCTTATTAAATGCCCTGGTACTTCTACATATAAGTTGTAGTCGCGTTTATTAACAGGAAGTCCATTTAATTTGAAGTATCCGTATTTATCTAGTGAGCCTTCAAACTTATGACGGTAAGAATCAGTCGCATATACTTTTACGTCAAGCTTTGTATAATCGAACTTTTCATCTAAATATCCGCGTTCATTTAAGAATGCACCAGGTTTAATATTTCCTTCTACTAATGAGTTTAAGGACATAACTGAGAATGTTTGATCTTGAAGTACACGCATTCTATTTGGTTCTGATTCACCTTGTTTCCAGTAAACAAAAATTGGTGATTCTAATTGAGCGTTTGCTTCATAAAACTCATCATTTTCTACTTTGAAAGTTACATCAATGAACGGGAAATCACCATCTAATCCAGCAAAATTTTTATCATCGATAGCTCCGCCAACTGTAACAGAGCCTGCCTCTAGTTTCGGTTCATTTACTTTTGCGGTTACCCCTTTTTGGGAAAGTAGCTTTTCAAAAGCAGGATTAAATTTCGCATTTGCAAATTTGAAGTTCTTCTCTAGGAAGTTTACATTAAATTGCCCAGCAACAAATTGTTTTACGTGTTTCGCGTTTAGTGTTACTGTGAACTCGTCATTTTTATATAATTCTTTTTTATCGTAACTAGTTTTTGCATATTGAGCACCTTGCGGGATAAACCAGTAGTTATTTACACCGTTTGGATAGTCAGGACCTGCAGTTGCATAATCGAAAATATATACGCCTGTGTTCATTGGACCTTCCGTTCTGAAGGAGTCAGGTGTAATGCCAACTTTAAAGTCGCCATTTGCATTAATCGGTAAAAACTTATGCAAGTATGGAGAATAGTCATAGTACATAACGCCATTCGCTTCTTGCGTAATGTTTAATCCTTTTCCTTTTAAGTAATCAACGTTTGAATCGTATACATTTCCTTTAATCCATAGTGCTTTTTTGCCATCTTCTACTGTATAATTTTCTTCATTTAACTCGTAAATACCAGGTTTTAATCCAGTTAATTTCACTTCTGGTGGTGTATTATCAATTACAACATAATCACCTTTTACAAGTGCTTTCCCAGCCTTATCATAACCGACAAACTCAATTGTGTAGTCTCCTTCTGGTAAGTTAATTTTCTCATCACCGATTGGTTTTGCAGGATCATTTGTAAAAGGATACACTTTTCCATTAAAGAATGAATCTAAGTAGTAATACAAATCAGTTTTTAGGCCACTCGTGTTTAATGTTCCAATGAAGCCAAGAGCTTTATTTGTTTTGGAATCTTTTACGATAAGATCTAACGTTTCAAGTTCGCTGTTTAATTGGAATGCTCCGTGAACATACGATTCACCGTATGGATTGAATTTAGATGTATCAGTTGAAATTGCTTTTCTTGATAGTATTGCATTTTCAATACCAGGCTCTGATACACGAATAGAGAACGGGATTTGATATGTTTCTTCTTTATTTTTTGTGTTCGTAATATGAATGTACCCTTCATATCGGCCTTGTTTCACACCGGCTGGAACATTAATTTTTGCTTCAATTTCACCTGTTTTGCCAGCATCAAGAGTAATTGTTTCTGGAGCAGAGATTTTTACACCGTTTGCGACAGCATCGTTAATAGTAGACGATGCTGGTGTATAAGAAATTTCTGTTTTAAATTCTTTTTTCTCTTGTTTATTATGATTAGTTACTTTTATATTTCGTTTTTGTTCAAGAGCTTCACCGTCTTTTTGATAAAACTTACCGAATGCAATAGATCCAGTTTCTTCGGGTACTTCAATTACTTCATCATTTACAACAGTTTGTGTCGTATCTAATACTTTAAAGCTTGTTTCTGTACGAACGGCGTTGTAAGCATCTACTCGCCCAGCTCCAACTTCATATACGGAATATTTTTCTTTTAAATCATTAGCTGTGTTCATAAGAGACGCTTTTACATCGAACGGAGAGTAGTCTGGGTGTTCTTGTAAAATTAGAGCAGCAACGCCAGCGATATGAGGGGAAGCCATAGATGTTCCTTGCATACGCTCATAGGAAACAGCGTAGTTTTCACCCTCTTGCGGGTCGTTAATATATTCAGGAACTGTTGAAAGGATAGCGACACCAGGCGCTGTAATATCAGGCTTAATATCATCATTTGCTGTAACAGGACCGCGTGAGCTAAAGTCTGCAAGATGATCGCCTTCTGTTTGAATGTAATTAATTTCATCGAGAGTTAAGGAGGTGCTACCTTGTTCGATTTGAGCTTTTAGTTTTTCACCGTCTTCTTTCGTTAGGCGGAATGCTGGAATGTATTTTGTACTTTCGCCAACGTAGAAAGGAATTTCTCCATCCACATTGTTATAAATAATAACGGCTTTTGCACCTGCTTGTTTTGCATTAGCAATTTTTTCATCAAATGACAGTGTACCGCGTGCAACGAGAGCGATTTTTCCTTTTACATCTTTTTTACTAAACTCGTCAGGCGTACCAATTCCTACAGATTCAATAGGTAAAGTTTGTCCCTTGAAATCTTCTATTTTATCAGTGAAGTTTTTGCCGAATAGAATTAGGTTAGGAAATTGTAATTGTCCAGCATGACCTGATAGTTTCGGTAAGGAAATAGAGCTATCACTTGCTCCAACCGTAATTGCAAATGGCGAAGCACCTGGTGATCCGAGTGTTGATGGATTTGGTCCAGAGTTACCAGCAGCAACGACTGTAACAACGCCTGAAAGCATTGCATTATTAACAGCGATAGATGTTGGATCGAGTGGATTGTTGCTATCATCACCTAACGATAAGTTAATAACATTCATACCGTCAGAAATAGATTTATCAATTGCAGCGATAATACCTGAACTATCTCCACTTCCGTATGGGCCGAGTACACGATAGTTATACAGTTCAATGCCAGGTGCAACACCTTTTACTGCTGAATCAGATTGGTTCTTCTTTTGTGCAGAAACGATACCTGCTACGTGAGTGCCGTGGGCTGTGTAGAAGGAAGAACCACGGCTATCAAATTCAGGAGCACCAGATTGTTGCCATTCTGAATAAGTAGTTTCCATTGGATCTGCATCGTTATTAATAAAGTCCCAACCCTTTACTGAGTTTGGGTCTACTTTGCTAGAGTCCTCACCAGGTTTCGCGCGATAGCCTTTATATACGTCTTTTAAGTCAGGATGATTGTAATCAATACCTGTATCTAATACACCAACTTTAATTCCTTTTCCGGTAATGCCCTCACTATGTAACTTATCTACTCCAATTTGCGGGATGCTATCTGTTAGTTTTTGAGGTGCTTTTTGCTCAGCTTGTTTTGGTAAATTTAATTTCACTTCGTAATCTTTCCAAATGCGTTTTACAACGCCAATCCGTAACAATTCTTCTACTGTATTTGCTGGTAATGTCATCGCAACACCATTTATCGCATGCTTATAAGAACGTTTAATTTGTACAGACTGGAAGTTTCCTGATTTTACTGATGGGCTGAATTGATAAAGACGTTTTAGTCCTTTTTCGAATTCTTCATGTTCTTGATCAATACGTGCTTTTATATTTTCAGGAGCAGACTGTAATCCTTTTTCTTTTTGTTTTAATTCATTAATCTTTACTGGAGCAGTTTGAAATTCTACGATGATATTTACAGGCTCAGAACTACTCGTATTAATATCTGGTGAAATTGTAAAACCAGGGTTGGCATCTACCGTTTGTAATGCCAGGCGTTGTTCTTTAGAAAGCTTAGATAATATAGAATGAGCATTTGAAGATTCAATTTGGTTAATAGGATTTTCAGCAAGTACATTGAACGGAATAGCAGTTGAAAACAAAACGCCAGCTGTTACAATTCCGGTAACAAAACGATTTTTCTTTTTCATTTATAGGCCTCCGGTAATTTATATTTTTAAAAATTATTTCTCCACGCCAGCTGTTTGCTCAGCATGGAATGTCCAGTTTAGCTGCAGGGAATCACCTTGAAATTTATTTTGATCTCGGTCGTTATCTTCAAATGAGAAGAGGACGTGTAAGTAATCTGTTTCACCAGATTTAATACCATCTATTAAGTTATGACGTTCTAGAGACGTAGCGACATCTTCAGGTTTCATAGTTTTTAATTGTGATAGTTTTGTTTCCCACACAATCTCATGATCATCGTTTGGATTAGATGGCTGTCCATCATTTACTAGAAACTTGACGATAATGTGATCACCTAAATCTTCACCGTCATTATTTTGCTTTGCATCTGTAACTTCATATGATGTTTCAAGTGCTACTTTTGCGATATCCAATGTACCTTTATTTTCAAGCTTGAAGTTCCTTTCAATAAAATCACCTGGTTTTAAATCTTTCACATTAACGATTACACTTGGATTAATAGAAAGATCTAGTGTTCCAGCTTGAAATGAGTTACTTGATGTTTCTGAATCACTGAAATAGGCGAATACACCGCCGAATGTAAGGGATAAGCCAAGTGAAGCGGTGATAATTCCCATTCCTACTTTTTGTTTTAATGACATAAGAAAGCCTCCTAGTTAAATTTGTATAGCAACCGTTCGCAACAAGGATAAATAAGTAAACATAGTAGTCCGCTATGAATTATAGTTACGAAAGATCAGAGTTCTTTATTGAGAACAAGTATATGCTTATGAATTTCGCGTTTCAATAAAAATATGACAAAAAATGTTGAGAAACATTTTTTATTACAGATTATTTTGTTTTGATTTTGAGTGGAAAATAGCATGAAAAATAGTATAAACCTAATAAAATAAAGGTTGAGAAAAAAATAATAGGAGGAAATATAGAAGTAGAATGAAGCGTTTACAATGAATATTCGTCAAAATTCGATATTTTACACGGAAATGTGAAGAAAAACTAACATTTTTAAGAAAAAAACGAATGTTTTTTATAAATTAACAAGGATATTGCAGTTTTTCGCAGAAATAGTTAAAGTATAAAAAATTCTGTCATCTAAGTGAGGTGAGCATATTGAATGTAATAAATTGTGAAGAAGTGAAACGAGATGAGTTTCATACAGAAAAGTACTATGAAAGTTATAACATCTTTGGCGCGCATGTTGTGACGGAAGATGAGATTCAAGGGGTACGATTTACAGTGTGGGCTCCTCATGCGAAAGCAATGAGTGTTGTTGGGGATTTTAATGAGTGGGATTATGAGCAACATAAGATGCTACAAGTGACAGAAGAAGGCATTTGGTCCTTATTTATACCGCATATTGAAGAAGGAGAAATATATAAATATGCGATTGAAACGTTGGCTGGTGACGTCATTTTAAAGGCAGATCCGTATGCTGTATATGCAGAAGTAAGACCGAATACGGCATCTGTAGTTTTTGATATAAAAGGATATGAATGGAATGATAAAAACTGGAATCGTAAGAAAAAGAAAAAATCGATTTATAAAGAAGCGATGACAGTTTATGAATTGCATTTTGGTTCTTGGAAAAAGAAAGAAGATGGAACACTGTATTCTTACAGGGAAATGGTAGAAGAACTCATTCCATATGTGGTGGAACATCAATTTACACATATTGAAATTATGCCGCTTGTTGAGCATCCATATGATCGTTCTTGGGGATATCAAGGAACGGGATATTATGCAGCGACGAGTAGATTTGGTACGCCGCATGATTTAATGCATTTTGTCGACGAATGTCATAAATATGGAATCGGTGTCATTTTAGATTGGGTGCCGGGGCATTTTTGTAAAGATGCTCACGGTTTATATTTGTTTGATGGTACACCGACCTATGAATATAAAGATAAAGATGTACAAGAAAATCCAGTATGGGGAACTGTCAATTTTGATTTAGGAAAGAGAGAGGTACGTAATTTCTTAATTTCAAATGCGTTATTTTGGATGAGATATTTCCATATTGATGGTTTCAGAGTTGATGCAGTTGCGAACATGTTGTACTGGAATAAAGAAGGACAAGAGCAAAGTAATGAGCATGCTGTTTCATTTTTAAGGGAGTTAAATGAAGCGGTGTTTGCAGAGGATGAAGATTTTCTTATGACGGCAGAAGATTCAACAGCTTGGCCACTTGTAACAACTCCAACGTATGAAGGTGGGCTTGGATTCAATTACAAATGGAACATGGGCTGGATGAATGACGTGCTGAAATATATGGAGTGTGCGCCTGAATATAGGAAACACATTCATGAGAAAATGACGTTTTCTTTACTATATGCGTACTCTGAAAACTTCATATTACCGCTTTCTCATGATGAAGTCGTTCATGGGAAAAAGTCGTTATTAAATAAAATGCCAGGTGATTACTGGGATAAGTTTGCTCAACTTCGTTTATTATATGGATATTTCTTTACTCACCCAGGAAAGAAGTTACTTTTCATGGGAGGAGAATTCGGACAGTTTGATGAGTGGAAAGACCTTGAAGATTTAGATTGGAATTTACATGATTTTGAAATGCATCGTTATATGCATGATTACTTTAATGAGCTCATAGCATTGTATAAGCGCTCAAAACCACTTTGGCAGCTTGACCATTCACCTGAAGGTTTTCAGTGGATTGATGCTAATAATAATGAGCAAAGTATTTTCTCTTTTATCCGCCAAGGGGATAAACAAGAAGATGCGTTAGTTGTCGTATGTAATTTTACGAAAGCTACATATGAAAACTATAAAGTAGGTGTACCAGATTTCGAGTATTATAACGAGATTTTAAACAGTGATGCACAGCAATATGGCGGTTCGGGGCAAGTGAATAAGAAACGTCTTAAGACAATTCTAGAACCGTACCATAATCAAGCAGCACATGTAGAGATTACAATTCCACCATTTGGCGTATCCATATTACGACCAGTGAAGACGAGAAAGGGGAGCAAAAAACAAGATGGCTCAAAAACAAAAGTGCGTAGCAATGTTACTAGCAGGGGGAAAAGGTAGTCGATTAAGTGCATTAACAAAAAATTTAGCCAAGCCAGCTGTTCCATTTGGTGGTAAATATCGCATTATTGATTTTACGCTAAGTAACTGCGCAAATTCTGGTATTGAAACGGTTGGGATTTTAACGCAATATCAACCACTAGAACTTCATAATTATATCGGAATCGGCAATGCATGGGATTTAGACCGAGTAAGCGGTGGAGTCACAGTATTACCTCCTTATGCGGAGTCTTCAGGTGTGAAGTGGTACACAGGTACGGCAAGTGCCATTTATCAAAACTTAAACTATTTAAGTCAATATGAACCAGAGTATGTTCTTATTTTATCAGGCGACCATATTTATAAAATGGATTACAGTAAGATGCTAGATTACCATATTGAGAAAGAATCGGACGTATCCATTTCTGTTATTGAAGTACCTTGGGATGAAGCGAGTCGCTTTGGCATTATGAATACAAATGAAGAAATGGAGATTGTTGAGTTTGAAGAGAAACCACAATTTCCAAGAAGTAATCTTGCATCAATGGGAATCTATATTTTTAATTGGTCAATTTTGAAAGAGTATTTAGAGATGGATGCAAGAAACCCTGAATCTAGTAACGATTTCGGAAAAGACGTACTTCCGCTTTTATTGGATGAAGGGAAGAAGTTAATGGCGTATCCGTTTGAAGGATATTGGAAAGATGTTGGAACGGTGAAGAGCTTATGGGAAGCGAATATGGATTTGCTTCGCGATGAAACATCACTGAATTTAAACGATCGTAATTGGCGTATTTACTCTGTCAATCCAAACGAACCGCCTCAATATATTGCTGAAAAGGCGAAAGTAGAAGAATCGCTTATTAACGAAGGATGCGTCATTGAAGGGGACGTGAAGCATTCTGTGTTATTCCAAGGAGTGACGGTGGAAGAAGGAAGTATGGTGATTGATTCTGTTGTTATGCCAGGGGCTAAGATTGGTAAAAATGTTGTGATTGAAAGAGCGATTGTTGGATCAGAAATGGTTATCGAAGATGGAACAATCATTCGTCCAGAAAAGAATGTTGACGATGTAGTATTAATTGCTGAAGGGAAATAGAAAAGGGGGATGAAATGAATGGGAGAAAAAATGTTAGGAATTATTAATGCAACGGGAAGTTTTCCTTCCTTAAAGAAAGTAACAGGGCATCGTTCACTAGCGGCGTTACCGTTTGGGGGCCGTTATCGACTCATTGATTTCATGCTTTCAAATATGGTGAATTCTAGTATTCATAGTGTGGCAGTTTTTACAAGCCATAAAAATCGTTCGTTAATGGACCATGTTGGTTCAGGAAAACAGTGGGATTTAGATAGAAAACGAGACGGACTATTTTTATTCCCGCCAAACTGCCAATGTGACCAAGATGAATTTGGGTCTTTTGCACACTTTAGAAGACATATTGATTATTTTCTAAGAAGCAGAGAAGAGTACGTTGTTATTACGAATAGCCATCTCGTAACAGCATTAAATTTTCAAGCGGTGTTAGAGCGACATATACATACGGCAGCTGATATTACAGAAGTTTGCCATGAAGGGGTTTCGCTTCAAACATACGTGTTAAAGAAACAATTATTGTTAGACTTATTTGAGTCATATAAAGGTGTGGAACAATACAGTTTATTTGATGTAGTGAGAGAAAAGCGCGGGAAATCATTACATATTGCTACATATGAACATACTGGATATGTAGCAATTATTGACTCGATTGAAAGTTACTATAAACATAGCTTAGAAATTTTGCAACCTGCTATTTGGAAGCAATTATTTAAGAAAGAAGCACCGATCTTTACGAAAGTAAAAGATGAGCCACCAACTCGTTATTTAAAGGGTGCAGTCGTGAAAAATACAATGATTGCAAATGGCAGTATTATTGAAGGGGAAGTCGAAAACAGTGTTGTTTCCCGTTCGGTTAAAATTGGAAAAGGTTCAATTATTCGTAACAGTATTATTATGCAAAAGAGCCAAATTGGAGATAACTGTATAATAGACGGTGTTATTATTGATAAAGACGTGAAAATTGGCGACGGTGTCGTATTAAAAGGAAGCGCCGATGAGCCGTATGTTGTAGAAAAAGGAAGCGTACAAAACAGTACGATTAATAGTTATTCCTAAAGAATCAGTGGGGGCTTTTTCCTCCACTGATTAAAGTTTTAATTTAAATGAAAACTCGAAGGGAGGAAGCTGCAAGAGGAGTAATAAAAACTTTTCGCGCAGTGGGACAACAAGTGAATATTTTATTTGCAGTATCAGAATGTGTACCGTTTGTGAAATCGGGAGGATTAGCTGATGTAGCGGGTGCGCTCCCAAAAGAGCTAAAAAAATTAGGAGTGGACGTTCGTATTATACTTCCGAATTATAGTCTCATTCCGCAAAAGTTAAGAGATGGATGTACGTTACATAAAGTAATTAACGTCCCTCTTGGGTGGAGAAATCAATATTGTGGAATTTTAAAAGGTGAGCAAGACGGAATTACGTATTACTTAATAGATAATGAATATTATTTTAAGAGAGATTCTCTGTATGGTCATTACGATGACGGAGAGCGTTTTTCTTATTTCTCAAAAGCAGTGTTAGAGTGTATTCCGCACCTTGATTTTGAAGTGGATGTTCTTCATAGCCATGATTGGCATACGGCTATGGTTAATTTCTTACTTCGTGAAAAGTATCAAGATAACCCGTTATATGAGCGTATTAAAACGGTATATACGATTCATAACTTGCAGTTCCAAGGTGTATTTCCTCCTGAAGTGATGTACGACTTGTTAGAGCTTGGTGATGAATATTTTCATAGTGAGCAGCTAGAGTTTTATGGAAACGTAAACTTTATGAAAGGCGGTATTATTGCTTCGGATCAAATTACAGCGGTGAGCCCGACGTATAAAGAAGAAATTCAATATGAATTTTTCGGTGAGAAGTTAGATGGATTACTGCGAAAATATAATGATAAGCTTAGCGGCATTGTAAATGGTATTGATACGAGCGTATATAATCCAGAAACGGATTCGTATATTAAGGCCCAGTATGATGCAGAGTCAATATATGAAAAGAGTGAAAATAAACGCGCCTTGCAGCGTTATTTTGGTTTGCCAGAAAAAGAGGATACACCAATTATTTCAATGGTAACGAGATTAACGAAGCAAAAAGGTCTTGATTTAGTACGTACTGTATTCCGCGAAATAATGGAAGAAGATGTACAATGTATTATTTTAGGTTCAGGTGATTCGGAATATGAGCAATTCTTTGAGTGGATGGCATATGAGTATCCGGAGAAGGTAAAAGTTTATATCGGATTTAATGAAGAATTAGCTCACCAAGTGTATGCGGGAAGCGATTTGTTTTTAATGCCATCGCTGTTTGAACCGTGTGGACTTGGACAACTTATCGCATTAGCATACGGTACGATTCCAATTGTAAGAGAAACAGGTGGGTTAAACGACACGGTACATTCTTATGATGAAGAAACTGGAGAAGGAAATGGTTTCAGTTTCACGAATTTTAATGCACATGACATGCTGCATACGATTCATCGTGCAATTGAATTCTATCATGATAAACCAGTGTGGGAGCAGCTTGTAAAACAAGCGATGACTGAAGATTATAGCTGGGAGCAATCGGCTCTTGCTTATAAGGAATTGTATAAAAGTCTCATGGAATAACATGTAGGTGGTGAAAAAATGTTTACTCATGTTGAAAGTTTTAAATCAACTTTTCTAGAAAAGTTAGAGACGATGTATGGTAAAAGTTTTAAAGATTCTACAACTCGTGATCAATATAATACACTCGGCCATATGGTACGTGAGTATATGAATAGTCAATGGATTGCAACGAACGAGAGTTATCGATCCGGAGAGCAAAAGCAAATGTATTACTTGTCTATTGAGTTTTTGCTTGGACGTTTGCTTGGAAGTAACATCTTGAATTTAGGTATTCGAGATGTATGCGAGCAGGGGTTATCTGAACTAGGGATTTCGTTACAAGAGTTAGAAGAAGTGGAAGCAGATGCAGGCCTTGGTAATGGTGGGCTTGGACGCTTAGCAGCCTGTTTTCTCGATTCACTTGCATCTTTAAACTTGCCAGGACACGGCTGTGGAATTCGTTATAAACATGGTTTGTTTGATCAGAAAATTGTTGATGGTTATCAAGTTGAATTTCCAGAACAGTGGCTTCTTCATGAAAACGTATGGGAAGTAAGAAGGCATGATCAAGCTGTAGAAGTAAGTTATTTCGGCAGTGTTGAACCGCTAGAAATTGACGGGCGTTTAGAGTTTAGGCATACAAATGCAGAAGTCATTATGGCCGTGCCATATGATGTGCCGGTAGTTGGCTATGAGACGAGTACTGTAAATACACTTAGACTTTGGAATGCTGAACCAGTTCCTTTCCCGCAAAACTGCAAAGATATTTTGAAATATAAGCGTGAAACAGAGGCTGTATCGGAGTTTTTATATCCAGATGATACGCATGATGAGGGAAAAATACTTCGTTTAAAACAACAGTATTTCCTCGTATCAGCAAGTTTGCAAAATATTGTTCGAATGCATAGAGAAAGATATGGTGACCTTCGTCAACTACATGAAAAAATTGCGATCCACATTAACGATACACATCCGGTTTTAGCAATTCCGGAACTGATGCGTATTTTACTAGACGAAGAAAAGTTAGCATGGGAAGAAGCTTGGCACATAACGACGCAGACGATTTCTTATACGAATCATACGACGTTATCAGAAGCGCTCGAAAAGTGGCCAATTCACATTTTTAAACCGTTATTACCGAGAATTTATATGATTATTGAAGAGATTAATGAACGTTTCTGTCATGAACTGTGGGAACAGTATCCGTATGAGTGGGATCGTATTGAAGCAATGGCGATTATTGCACATGACCTTGTGAAAATGGCTCATTTAGCGATTGTCGGTAGCCATAGCGTAAACGGTGTAGCAAAAATTCATACGGAAATATTAAAGCAGCGGGAAATGCGATTGTTTTATGAATTTTATCCAGATAAGTTTAATAATAAGACGAATGGAATTGCTCATAGGCGCTGGCTTATGAAAGCAAATCCACAGTTAACAAATCTCATTTCAGAGGCGATTGGAACGGAGTGGAAGAAAGAACCGATTAAGCTTCAAGAGCTACAATTAGTTCAATATGATGCGAGTTTCCAAGAGAAATTTGCAGAGGTAAAACAAGAGCGTAAAGAGATTTTAGCGGAGCGTATTCATAATACAATGGGGATTACCATTGATCCAAATTCTATTTTTGATGTGCAAGTGAAAAGATTACATGCTTATAAACGACAATTATTAAATGTTCTTCATATTTTATATTTGTATAACCGTTTGAAAGAGGATGCTAGTTTTACATTTTATCCGCGTACTTTTATTTTTGGAGCGAAAGCATCACCTGGCTATTATTACGCGAAAAAAATTATTAAATTAATAAATGAACTCGCAAGAAAAGTAAATAATGACCCGTATGTCAGTCAATATATGAAAGTTATCTTTCTAGAAAACTATCGAGTTTCTTTAGCTGAAGATATATTCCCAGCAGCGGATGTAAGTGAACAAATTTCAACGGCGAGTAAAGAAGCATCGGGAACAGGTAATATGAAATTTATGATGAATGGTGCGATTACACTCGGAACGCTAGACGGTGCTAACGTTGAAATAAAAGACCGGGTCGGTGAGGATAACTGTTTTATTTTCGGTTTAACAGCCGAAGAGGTTCTTCATTACTATCAAAATGGTGGGTATCGTGCAAGTGATTATTATCACCACAATAGGCACATTAAAAAAGTAGTTGATCAATTAACAAATGGTTTCTTTGCACAATCGGGAGCTGAATTTGAAGCGATTTACGATTCTCTCGTTATTCAAAACGATGAATATTTCGTTCTGCGAGATTTTGGTCCGTATGCTGAAAGACAAGAAGCTGTTGGTAGAGCTTATGAGAACCGAACGAAGTGGCTAGAAATGTCTATTTTAAATATTGCACAGTCTGGTCATTTTGCGAGCGATCGAACGATTTTGCAGTACAGTAATGAAATTTGGGGTATCGGTAATGCAGTTAAACAGTTTTAAAGAGGTTGCTATATTGGGAGATATATTATCGATTTACCAACAAAAATGGATATTAATAAATAAAACGAGCTTAATAAAATTAAGCTCGTTTTATTTATTTTGCTTAAGAAAGAAATGGAACAGTGGTATATATGATACCTGCCCCATCATACTCTCCTGTCGCAAAGTATGAAAATGTAAAGAAACCTGTAACCGTAAAAATTACAATAAGAAAAAGTGCGAAGATAAATTTTAACATGTAAGGTCCCCTCATCCAAAAATAACTTCATACATTATTATAGTATACGAATATTTTATTTCCAATTGTTTACTGGTTAAAAATGAGAAGTCAGACATGTTTTGTATGTTGTAATGGAATGATTATTTGTAATGGATTTTGTGTTTTTTGTAAATGTCATGTTGTGATGGACGTGTGCATACTCCCAATCATGATCATTAAAATTTATGTTTCGGGGAGGGAGAAGTGGGACGACATCGAACAAGTTGACGAAACGAAAGCTACTAGCTACTTGTAGTTTATAATAATTTCGAAAAGCGATATCTCCTACTTTTGGAGAAGCGAATGTATAAAGTCCATACTGTGCGAAGGCAGTATTTATACGTGCATCTAATATGTGTAATGTGGCAAGCGCGCCACCTAGACTATGCCCAGTAGCTAGCAGTTTTTTATGTGCTGGCAATGATACGAGCATATCCATAATAGAATCACGACAAGACTCATAAATAGAGAGAAAACCGTTATGGACATTTCCGCCATTTAAAGCATAAGGATAAGGTTTTTGATTGACGAGAGAATCAATAATCCAATCGGGGTCTGTTTGAGTGCCTCTGAAGGCAACAATAATTGTATCCTCAGATTCTAATATAAATCCGAACCATTCTGTTGTTTGAATGGCCTTTCCTTGAAACCCTTGTACATATTGAAAACCATCTGGTATTTCGAAAATGCCATTTTGTTTATATTGTTCATACGTTAACTCACAACAAGAAGCTAACAGTATGGCAGTGTCTTTATCAAAGGATAAAGGAGTACGCATTAAGGAAGCCCTCCTTAAGAAAAAGTATAGTTTAATATATGCAGTGAGGAACTTGATTCATTCTTTTGGAGGTGGGGAATAGCTTGTATCGCTTATCTAAATCAGTGGAGGAAATTATAACGTCAAAATAAAACAGTGCCTGATAAGGGCACTGTTTACTCTTTTTCATCTCAAGGAATCGACTTTTTTAGTTATTCTTAATGAACTGACGCATACGTTAGTTGCATAAGTAAGAGGTTTGAAAAAATAGTCTGTATATATTTGAACGATGAATAACTTACCTATTTTCTTATGTTTGTTTACACTATATACAGAAAAATTTGAAAAACAAAACGTATTATTTATCTGTTTGTTTTTGCTTCTTTTTCAAATACTCCGTACGCAATTTTTCAAGTTGCTGCTTTTTATCAAATTTGGCAGGTTTCTGTTTTTCATGGAACTTTGCCACAGCTACCTGACTTTTGGAATCCAATTGATATTTTCCCACTTTGTTCACCTACTTTTCTTGTCTCTAAAGAGAATCTATTCAACAAATATAATATACCTTATTTTCCTGAAGTAAACCTTATTACTTTATTTTAACTGCTTTTTCTCGTTTGTAGACGTAAATTAAAACACCCTTTCACTGCATTACTGCAAGCAAGGGTGTTTTAATTTTATTATTTTATTAGTTGATGGCCATGCCTACATAAGGGCACAGTTTACTCTTTCCCATCTAATAAACGACCAAGTCCACCTAATACACTACCTTCGCCAGTACTTTGCGCTGCTGGGCTTGTAAGGCGTGCTGCTAAGCGGCTAAGTGTTAAGGACTGAATCCAAACTGTTCCAGGACCTTCTAATGTTGCGAAGAATAAACCCTCGCCGCCAAATAGAGCTGTTTTTACTTTACCAACGAACTCGACATCATAGTTAATGTCTTTTGTCATAGCAACGAGACAACCTGTATCAATGCGAAGTTTCTCACCAGGTTTTAATTCACGTTTATATACAGTTCCACCTGCGTGCATGAAAGCAAGGCCATCACCTTCAAGTTTCTGCATGATGAAACCTTCACCACCGAAGAAACCAGTTCCTATTTTTTTCGTAAATTCAATTCCGATGGAAACACCTTTTGCGGCACAAAGAAAGGCATCTTTTTGACAAACTACTTTTCCTTGATACTCTGTTAAATCTACAGGAATAATTTTACCAGGATAAGGAGCAGCAAATGAGACGTGGCGCTTGCCGTGACCTGTATTTGTAAATACAGTCATAAACATACTTTCGCCTGTAACGAGACGTTTACCAGCGCCCATTAATTTTCCGAATAAACCTCCAGATGGGCCAGAACCATCACCGAAGATTGTTTCCATTTCTATGTAATCTTCCATCATCATCATTGCGCCAGCTTCTGCGATCACGCTCTCTTCTGGATCTAACTCAATTTCAACAAACTGCATATCATCGCCATATAACTTATACTCGATTTCGTGTGCTCTCATTTTTTTCACCTCGTATGTAATAGATACTTATATTGTACAGAATTTAATAGGATTAGAATACTTTAGTTTTGTTAATTTTCAAATAAAGTGGAACCAGCCAAAACTGATTATCAGCTCCCGCCAATCAAGCTGTCCACAAATGGCGGGATAATATATGAATATGGAAATTCAACATTATATTAAAATTATAAAAAAATGGTGGAATGAAAGTGTTCTCATTTGACGTTTTGGATATAGCGTGATATAGTGAAATCACTATTGAGCTACATAATGTGGTACGGAAATAAAGCACGTTGAATTAAAGGCTGTAAGCTTGTTATACATTCATGTCCTTTATATCCACCTTTTCATGTGGATTCATAGTTTCATTTTTATTTAGGAGGTACATGACATGCAAACAGGTAAAGTTAAATGGTTCAACAGCGAAAAAGGTTTCGGTTTCATCGAAGTTGAAGGTGGAGACGATGTATTCGTTCACTTCTCAGCTATCCAAGGTGACGGATTCAAAACTTTAGAAGAAGGTCAAGAAGTTTCTTTCGAAATCGTTGAAGGTAACCGTGGACCACAAGCTGCTAACGTTACAAAAAACTAATTAGCTAGCGATAAAAAGCATTCCGATTTTCGGAATGCTTTTTTTTATTCTTTGGAACTAGATTCATTTGAAGATAATTCACCTTTGAAGGTACGTTCTTCAAAATCATCAAGCATTTGTTCATATTCTTCATGCTCTTCTGTAGCGAAAACTTGTGGGTTTTTCCCGTACATATCCGTACCGATAAAGTTTTCAAAATCCTCCACGTAGCCTACGTTTTCTTCACTATTTACATACATGCCATTATAGTTTTTTGAATCTTGTCTTTCTAAATCAGACGGCGTTTCAGATGTTCCGTAATTTGCGACATCTTGCCACGCATCTTCCGCATCGTACTCAACAGAATGGTCCTCATCATGCTTGTGGAAAGAAGGGGATAACACTTCCTCTTCAACTGGACGCGTATCCATGTTTAATTTATTTGTCGCGTGCTGAACGCATGTTGTAGCAGTCGGCATTGCTTCTAATCTTTCGAATGGAATCTCTTCGCCAGACACTTCGCAAATGCCGTACGTACCCGCTTCTATTTTTTGCAAGGCGTGTTTCGTGTCATCAAGCTGTTTATGCCAAAGTTCAATAAGCCCGAAGTCTTTTTCACGTTCATATAGCTCTGTAGCCATATCAGCTGGATGGTTATCATAGCTAGACAGTTCTCCTACTGAGTCACGTTCAGAAGCACGATCTGTATTTTCATGAGTTTGTATCGTTTGCTCTAGTTCTTGTTTTTGTTTTTCTAAAATGGATTTAAATTGACCTACTTGTTGTGGAGTTAACATAGTCGTCCACCTTCCTACAATTCAGTTTCTTTACATAGTATGAGCGTTGAGAGTAGGAATTATGAGATGAATTTTAGATATGAAAAAGGAGCCGCATAAGCAGCTCCTTTTATAGAAAGTATCCAAGTAATAATCCGATTCCCATTAGGAAACCGAAGATTGTATTTGTTTTTGCTGTTGCAATCATCGCAGGTACCATTTCCATCGGAATGCTTTTGCCGATAAAGCCTTTCGTCGCTTTAAATGCTTTCGGAGCACTTAAAAATACGATAAGCATCCATGGTGATACGATGCCCACGATAATTAAAGCAATTGTCCAAATGTAGGAAACGATGAACATCGAAGCAAGTACACCAACAGCTCGCTCACGTCCGACGAGAATTGCTAACGTTTTACGACCGTTTTCTTTATCGCCATCCAAGTCACGGATATTATTCGCTAGTAAAATGGCACCAATTAAAATGGAGCTTGGAATAGATAGTAAAATGACTTCTGATGTTACAGTTCCAGTTTGAATAAAGAATGAAATCCCAATAATAATGACACCCATAAATAATCCGGCTGTCAACTCTCCAAATGGTGTATATGCAATTGGAAGTGGGCCACCTGTATAAAGGTAAGCAACAGCCATACAAACAAGACCGATTGCAGCAAGCCACCAGCTAGAATTCATACAAATATAAACACCTAATAGTATTGCGATGCCGAAAAATCCAAATGCTAAGTTAAGCACTGTTTTTGGCTGAATGCCATCGCGAACGATAGCGCCGCCGATACCAACTGAACCTTCGTGATCGAGTCCTCTTTTATAATCAAAGTATTCATTAAACATGTTTGTTGCTGCTTGAATGAGAAGACAAGCAAGAAGCATCATAAGGAAAAGAGGAAGATGTATTTGATTTATACCTCCGACCTGCATCGAATATGCTGTTCCGATGAAAACAGGCACGAAAGCTGCTGTTAATGTATGGGGACGTAGTAAACTCCACCAGATGCGCCAGCCGGTTTGCTTACTTGGCTTTGGCGCCGTAGGAGAGGAATTCGTTTTGACGTTCATTTCCATGTTGAATCCTCCTTTGGTCACATATTGTACACAACTAAGTGTAGAAAAAGCATCATTTAGTGTCAACGTTTATTTTCTAGGAAGAGAAGGTGAATTTCTCAGAAATGCTAAACGTTGACAGGCCTTTCGTTTGAGGTGTATCTTAAAATCAAGCGTAATTATGACTATTTTTCGCCCATAGGGGGGAGACAATTGTGATTCAAACGAAACAAAAAGGCTTGCAAGAAGTTCTTATTGCAGCTATCAAGCGTGCAACTAACGAAAAAACATTGGTTAGTTTTGTAAAACAAATAGACTGGGTGGATCCGCTTCTGTTCTATGCAGCAGGAAAAAGGATTTCATTCGAAAATAGATGTTATTTTGCAGACCCGGCTCAGCATGTAATATTTGCAGGAATTGGCTCTGTTTTCACTATAGCAAATTCTTCTCATAAGCGCTTTCAAACCGCTCGCGACGAGTGGGAGAAAGTAAAAGAGAATGCATTTGTCCAAAGAGATGAATATGAATTTGGAACGGGTCCGCTTTTATTTGGTGGTTTTTCATTTGATCCAGAAAAAGAGAAAACGGACCTATGGAAAGAATTTAAAGATACGACATTTTCACTACCAGCATTTTTATTAACTGTAAAAAATGAAAAAGCATGGTTAACGATGAATACATTTGTTTCAGCAACAGATTGTGCAGAAACTCTTTCTAACGAAATGATTTCTTTAGAAGAGAAGATTTTGGGAGAGAGTAAATGTGCGCTAAACGGATCGAAATTGACTGTTATTTCTAAAGTAGAAGTGGATCCGAAAGGCTGGATGAAAGCAATTGAAAAAGTACAAGATGAGATGAAGCAGGGTAACGTGCAGAAGGTTGTATTGGCGAGGGAACTAAAAGTAGAGATGAATCAGTCGATTGATTCTGCTCTTGTTTTAGAAGCACTTCGCATTGGTCAACCGGATTGTTACGTATTTTCTTTTGATTATAAAGGAGCATGCTTCTTAGGAGCGACGCCTGAGAGATTAATTCGCAAAGAAGATGAGAAATTTACATCGATGTGTCTTGCGGGTTCAATCGGTCATGGTCATTCTATAGAAGAAAGTAAGCGAAATAGTAATGCGCTTCTTCATGATGAAAAGAATTTAGCTGAACATGGGTATGTTGTTAACATGATCCGCTCGGTACTAAATGAACATTGCGAATACGTTAATATTCCGGAAAGCCCAGGTTTATTAACAACGAAAAACTTAATTCACTTATATACGCCTGTAGAAGCAAAAGGCGATGCGAGTCTTTTAACAATGGTAGAAGAATTACATCCAACACCAGCTCTTGGCGGGACACCTCGTTTGGAAGCGATGAAACTGATCCGTGATGTTGAATTGTTAGACAGAGGGTTGTATGGTGCACCGATTGGCTGGATAGATGATGAAGGAAATGGTGAATTTGCGGTTGCGCTGCGCTGCGGATTATTAAACGGCGAGAAAGCATCCTTATTTGCCGGTTGTGGTATTGTAATTGATTCAATCCCGCAGCTTGAATATGAAGAAACAAGTTTGAAGTTTAGACCGATGCTTGGTGCTTTGGAGGAATTAATGAAATGAACAATCATATAGAAGCATTATCATATTATTTAGGCGCGTTCGTGGATGAACTGACGCGTCTAGATGTATGTGATGTTGTCATTAGTCCAGGCTCACGGTCAACGCCGATTGCTTTACTAATGGAACAACACGAAGGAATGAACACATATTTACATGTGGATGAAAGATCAGCAGGATTTTTCGCGCTCGGTATTGCGAAAGCAAAAAAACGCCCAGTAGCATTATTATGTACGTCAGGAACAGCAGCAGCGAACTATTATCCAGCTGTATGTGAAGCTTTTCATTCAAGGGTCCCACTTATCGTCTTAACAGCGGATAGACCGCATGAATTAAGAGATGTTGGTGCACCACAAGCAATGAATCAATTTAATTTATACGGTACTTTTGTGAAACAATTTACAGAGATGGCACTGCCAGAAGCAAGTGAAGCGATGTATCATTACGCTCGTATGACGACGCAGCGTATAGTAGCAAATGCTTGTTTAGCGCCGCAGGGTCCTGTTCATCTTAATTTTCCAGTTCGCGAGCCACTTATCCCTGATTTCTCACTAGAAAGCTTATGGGATAAAGGACGTAGTGAATATACAGGAGTAGTTCAGCAAGGAAACGCGGTGATGCCGAGTGAATATGTAGATTCTCTTGTAGGGCGCCTTTCACATATGGAAAAGGGGCTTATTATTTGTGGAGATGATAGTCATGCAGAAATTGCAATGTTTGCAACGCAACTAGCTGAAAAAACTGGCTATCCTATATTAGCAGACCCACTTTCTAATATTCGTAGCGGACACCACGATAAAACGATGGTAATTGACTGTTATGATACATTTTTACGAAATGAAAAGTTAAAAGAAACATGGAAACCGGACGTTTTAATTCGCTTTGGTGGTATGCCTGTTTCTAAATCATTAACGCAGTTCATAAAAAAACAAACAAAAGCAGTTCATATCGTTGTCGATGAATCAGGACAATGGAGAGATCCAGCTCTTGTTGCGACAGAAGTTGTGCAAGCAAGTGACATTGAATTCTGCAAGGCATTAATAGAAAAAATGCCAGTTATGAAAAAGAATGATTGGTCCCTAATGTGGCAACATATAAACGAAAAAACGAAGGAAACGCTTCGTGAAATGGAAACATATGAAACTGCATTTGAAGGAAAGGTTATTACAGATATTGTGCGCGTATTACCAGAAGACGCAACGTTATTTGCGAGCAATAGTATGCCAATTCGTGATACAGACTCATTCTTCTTCACATCGGATAAAAACATCCATGTGATGGCAAACCGTGGTGTAAATGGTATTGATGGAATCATTTCGACAGCTCTAGGAGCAAGCGTTATTTGCGACCCACTTGTATTAGTAATTGGTGATTTATCATTTTATCACGATTTAAATGGACTGTTAGCAGCGAAATTACATGAATTAAATATAACAATTGTCGTTGTAAATAATGATGGTGGGGGTATTTTCTCATTCTTACCACAGTATGAGAAAAAGGAACATTTTGAATCATTATTTGGAACACCAATTGGACTTGATTATGAGCACGTTGTCAAAATGTACGGCGGTTCATTTAGCCGTGTAAATGGTTGGGAGCAATTCCGAGAAGAAGTTCGAAAAGGAACGACGACAGAAGGTTTACACGTTGTGGAAATTTGTACGAATCGTGATGAAAACTTAACATTGCACCGTACGTTATGGGCAAAAACACAGGACGTAATTACTACATCGTTGCAAGGTGAATCAAAATGAACGTAACGCTGCAAGGTGTATCGTATGAATATGAAGTAGTCGGAAGCGGGGAACCACTTCTACTTCTTCATGGTTTTACGGGAAGCATGGAAACGTGGCGTTCTTTTATCTTTTCATGGAGTGAGCAGTTTCAAGTTATTGTAGTGGATCTTGTTGGACACGGAAAGACTGAGAGTCCTGAAAATGTTGCGCATTATGATATCCGAAATGTGGCATTGCAAATGAAAGAACTACTAGATTACCTTCATATTGAAAAAGCACATATACTTGGCTACTCAATGGGAGGAAGACTGGCGATTACGATGGCATGTCTATATCCAGATTATGTACACTCTCTTTTATTAGAAAATTGTACAGCTGGGCTCGAAAACGAAGCAGATAGAAAAGAACGTCGTGAAAAAGATGATCGACTTGCCGATAAAATTGAGCGAGAAGACATAGAAAGTTTTGTATCTATGTGGGAAAATATTCCGCTTTTTGAAACGCAAAAACGTTTAGCAAAAAACGTACAAGAAGCGGTGCGAAAAGAACGACTTGCTAACAATCCAAAAGGACTTGCAAATAGCTTGCGCGGCATGGGAACGGGGGCTCAGCCTTCATGGTGGGATGAGCTGAAAAACTTAAAAATACCTGTTCTTTTAATGAACGGAGAGTATGATGAAAAGTTCTTTCGTATATTAAAAAATATTGAAAAATGCATCTCTGACGCGAAATTTGTCAAAATTGATGGTGCTGGCCATGCAATTCATGTGGAACAACCGGAAAAGTTTGATACAATAGTAAAGGGATTTCTAAAAACTATGCAGTGATGCTTTTTTCAGTTAAGAATGAAGTTACACTTATAGAGGAGATCAGAAATATACAAGGAGGTAGTTGTAATGGCTATTGAATGGGTAAAAGAAGGCAATTACGAAGATATTATTTATTCAACATACAATGGTATCGCAAAGATTTCGATTAACCGCCCTGAAGTACATAATGCATTCCGTCCTAAAACGGTAATGGAGTTAATCGACGCTTTTGCACAAGCTCGTGATGATGCAAATGTTGGCGTTATCATTTTAACAGGTGAAGGTGGACGTGCATTCTGTTCTGGCGGCGACCAAAAAGTTCGCGGTCATGGTGGATATGTAGGTGACGACCAAATCCCTCGTTTAAACGTATTAGACTTACAACGTCTAATTCGCGCAATTCCTAAACCAGTTATCGCAATGGTAGCAGGTTATGCAATCGGTGGTGGACACGTACTTCATATCGTATGTGACTTAACAATCGCTGCAGACAACGCTGTATTCGGACAAACAGGTCCTAAAGTAGGAAGCTTTGACGGTGGATACGGAGCTGGTTACTTAGCTCGTATGGTAGGCCACAAGAAAGCTCGCGAAATTTGGTACCTATGCCGTCAATACAACGCTCAAGAAGCACTTGATATGGGCTTAGTAAACACTGTAGTACCATTAGAAGAGCTTGAAGCAGAAACAGTACAATGGGCACAAGAAATTTTAGCAAACAGCCCAATGGCACTTCGTTTCCTAAAAGCTGCATTCAACGCAGACACAGACGGTCTAGCTGGTATTCAACAACTAGCTGGAGATGCAACGTTATTGTACTACACAACTGACGAAGCAAAAGAAGGTCGTGACGCATTCAAAGAAAAACGCAGTCCGGACTTCGGTCAATTCCCTCGTTTCCCTTGATCAAACCAAAAGCGGAAGCGGCTTGCTTAGAACAAGAGGGCGTTGGAACTCCTGACGTAGAGGCGCTTTTTGCCTCGTAGGAAGGCGTGAAACGACCGACTGTTCTAGCCGCTGTAGCTGGATGAAACCAAAAGCGAAAGCAGCCACCGAGCATTCTAGCTGCTGTAGCTGGATAAGACCAAACCGGAAACAAAACAACTAAGAGACTTGATATCATATCAAGTCTCTTTCTTTCATGAAAGGAGAATGAATGATGGAGACGATGCCAAATTGGTTAATGCAACGTGCATTTTTAACACCAGATCGCACTGCAATTGAAATAGAGGAAGAGAAAGTTACTTTTATGGAGCTGCATGAAAAAGTAGTATCTGTTTGTGAACACCTCACGCATGTTGGAGTGGAGCGAGGGCAAAAGGTGGCTGTTCTGATGAAAAATGGTATGGAGATGATTACAGTTATTCACGCCCTATCTTATGTAGGTGCAGTAGCTGTGCTTTTAAATACGCGTCTTTCAAGAGAAGAGCTACTTTGGCAAATGGATGATGCTGAAGTTGTTTGTTTAGTAACGGATCAAGATTTTGATGCTAAAGATGTTCCTGTTTATTCATTAGCCGAAGTGATGAATGGACCAAAAGAGGAAGCCTCTATACAAGAAGAGTTTTCTTTAGAAGAAGCGATGACAATTATTTATACGTCTGGGACGACAGGCAAACCGAAAGGCGTTATTTTAACGTACGGCAATCATTGGGCAAGCGCAGTCGGTTCGTCGCTTAATTTAGGACTTCGTGATGATGATTGTTGGTTAGCCTGCATGCCGATGTTCCATGTTGGCGGGCTATCTCTTTTAATGAAAAACATTATGTATGGCATGCGTATTTTACTTGTTCCGAAATATGATGCTGATTTTATTCATAAAGCACTTCAAACGAGAGGAGTAACAATTATTTCTGTCGTTTCTAAAATGTTAACTGATTTATTAGAGCGACTTGGGGCAGAGACATATCCATCTTCTTTACGATGCATATTACTTGGCGGAGGACCAGCGCCAAAACCACTATTAGAAGCATGTGTAGAAAAAGGAATTCCTGTATATCAAACGTACGGTATGACAGAAACATCTTCGCAAATTTGTACGTTATCCGCAGATTACATGTTAACGAAAGTAGGATCAGCTGGAAAACCACTATTTCAGTGCCAACTTCGTATTGAAAAAGATGGCGTAGTAGTGCCACCATTTGCGGAAGGTGAGATTGTAGTAAAAGGACCGAACGTAACAGGCGGTTACTTTAACCGTGAAGATGCGACGCGAGAGACTATTCAAAACGGATGGCTTCATACTGGCGACCTCGGTTATTTAGACGAAGAAGGGTTTTTATACGTATTAGATCGCCGCAGTGATTTAATTATTTCTGGCGGAGAGAATATATACCCAGCTCAAATTGAAGAAGTGTTACTCTCCCATCCGGCAGTAGCGGAAGCTGGCGTTGTCGGCATGGCTGACGATAAATGGGGACAAGTACCAGCTGCTTTTGTTGTGAAAAGCGGGGCGGTAACAGAAGAAGAAATTCTTCATTTTTGCGAGGAGAAGTTAGCGAAATATAAAGTGCCGAAGAAAGCATGTTTCTTAAAGGAATTACCACGTAACGCTTCGAAAAAATTGTTAAGACGAGAGTTAAGACAATTAGTGGAGGAGATGTAGGTGGAAATAAAAAAAGCGACACTGTATATAACGGAAATGCCACTCGTAATCCCGTTTGCTGCAAGCTACGGGACTTACGAAAAGCGTGAGAGTATCGTTATTGAATTAGAGGATAAGGACGGGTACATCGGATTTGGGGAAGTCGTTGCATTCTCTGAACCGTGGTATACGGAAGAAACGGTGAAGACAGCGCTGCATGTACTGCAAGACTTTTTAATACCTGATTTATTAAAGGCTGAAATTTCTCATCCGAATGAGGTACCGGGTCTATTTCAACATATAAAAAGAAACCGAATGGCAAAAGCCGGAATAGAGGGGGCTGTTTGGAATTTATATGCGAAGCGTCAAAAGAAATCGCTAGCGACAGTACTTGGCGGAACTAGTCATGAAATTGAAGTCGGCGTTGTAATTGGCCTTAATACGATTCCAGTTATGTTAAAACAAATCGAGAAGTACGCAGAAGAAGGATACGAGCGCTTTAAAGTGAAAATAAAGCCAGAGCATGATTACGAATTATTGAAAGAGATTCGTAAAGAGTTCCCAGGTATCCCGTTAATGGCTGATGCAAACTCAGCATATACATTAGGGGATACGGAGAGGCTGAAACGACTAGATGAATTCCAATTAATGATGATTGAACAACCGTTAGCGGATTACGATTTTCTTGATCACGCGGAATTGCAAAAGAAAATTGAAACGCCGATTTGTTTAGATGAAAGTATTCATAGTTTAGAAGATGCACGCGTTGCGATTACGCTTGGCAGCTGCCAAATTGTGAACATTAAACCAGGGCGAGTGGGCGGATTAACAGAATCAATCCAAATCCATAATTATTGTATGGAACATAACGTACCCGTTTGGTGCGGTGGTATGGTAGAGATGGGGATTTCACGAGCGCAAAATGTTGCTCTTGCGTCATTGCCTAACTTTACGATTCCAGGAGATATATCTGCTTCTAGTAGACATTGGGAGCAGGATATTATTTGGCCGGAAGTGATGCTTGAGGGCGGGAAAGTGATGGTGCCGCAAAGCGTTGATGCTGAGTATGAAGTAGATCGCGGAAGATTGGAAGAAATTACGAAGCAGCGGATTGTGTTTGAGCGGTAAATGGAAGTTTCATTAGGATGCCCGCAAATAGCGAGAGGATTTTGTCGTTCATTGTCGGTAAGTCGATATATTTCAATAATTGCTGATATAATTTGAGTTACGGTCGATATAATTGGAAAATCGCTGATATAATTTTATTTACCAAGGTTACTCTAACGAGTAGCCTTTTTGTATTGTACAAATTGGATAGACTAGTTTACAATCGAGCGTATAAAAATGGAATGAAAAAGGGGGAGTAAAATGAAGCGCATTTCAATTTTAATAGCGGATGATGAGGCAGAAATTGCTGATTTAATTGAGATACATTTAGAAAAAGAAGGGTACCACGTCGTGAAAGCAGCTGATGGAGAAGAGGCAATTCATATTATTGAAACGCAGCCAATCGACTTGGTAATTTTAGATATTATGATGCCGAAAATGGATGGGTATGAGGTGACGCGTCAAATTCGCACGAAACATCATATGCCGATTATTTTTTTAAGCGCGAAAACTTCGGACTTTGATAAGGTGACAGGTCTTGTACTAGGCGCGGATGATTATATGACGAAGCCTTTCACACCGATTGAATTAGTTGCACGTGTAAATGCACAACTGCGTAGGTTTTTTACGTTAAATCAACCGAAAGTAGCGGAGAGTAAATCTGCTTTAGAAATAGGCGGAGTCGTAATTAATCCCGAGCGTAGGACGGTTGATGTATATGGTGAGCAAATTGAATTAACGCCGAAAGAGTTTGATATTTTATATTTATTAGCGAGTCATCCGAAGAAAGTGTACAATGTAGAAAATATTTTTCAGCACGTATGGGCAGACGATTATTATGAAGGTGGAAATACAGTAATGGTACATATTCGTACGTTGCGGAAGAAACTTGGAGAAGATAAAAGAAAGGATAAATTAATAAAAACAGTGTGGGGAGTAGGTTATACTTTTAATGGCTAATATGATGAAAAGTTTTCGATTTAAAATGATTGCCTTATTTGCGTTAAGTATGGTACTTGCAGCAACTGTAACTTATATAATTTATAAAGGATTGCAGCTGTATTATAAAACGATGGTTCGCTACGAAGAGCCTTTAGCACAATTTAGGTCAATGGTAAGGGAATTTGGAGACATTAATTTCTTTTTAATTTTCTTTATTCCGTTATCTATTATCTTTTTCTTCTTTTTGACAAAACCGTATTTAAAATACTTTGATGAAATTTCTAATGGGATTCATCATCTTGCGAACGGTAACTTTACGAATAAAGTTCAAGTTTCATCAAATGATGAGTTTGGAAATATCGCGCGTGAAATAAATGTTGCAAGTGAAAAGTTAAAAGAAGCTGTTGAAAGAGGAGACTTTGCTGAAAGTAGTAAAGATCAGCTTGTTGTGAATTTAGCTCATGATTTAAGAACACCATTAACATCCGTGTTAGGATATTTAGATTTAATTCTTAAAGATGAAAATTTAACAAAAGAACAAATTAAACATTTCTCCACAATTGCATATACAAAATCGCAAAGACTGGAAAGTTTAATTGATGAGCTATTTGAAATTACACGTATGAATTATGGCATGCTAAAGCTGGATAAAAAGCCGATTGATATAAGTGAGTTGCTTATACAGTTAGAGGAGGAATTGTATCCGTTATTAGAAAAACATCATTTAGAAGCTAGATTGAATGTGGCTCCTCATTTACCGATGCACGGTGATGGAAAATTGTTAGCTAGAGTATTTGAAAACTTGTTAACAAATGCCGTTCGTTACGGCTATGATGGACAATTTGTTGATATGAATGGGTATGTTGATAATGGAGAAGTTGTCGTACAAATTATGAATTACGGAGATAGCATCCCGGAAGAAGATTTACCGTATCTTTTTGATATGTTCTATACAGGTGATAAAGCAAGAACTGAGAACCGTGGCGGGACAGGCCTTGGACTATTTATTGCGAAAAATATTGTCGAGCAACATAACGGTACAATTTCTGCTGAGAGCAATGTAGTTAGAACGATATTTGAAGTACGATTGCCAAAAGACGAGAATGTAACAATTTAATAAAAATTTAAACTTTACCCCACTTTTTATTTTAATAGTTTTTTCTATTCTATACGTAAGTTACGTTAAGGAGGAACTAGAAATGAAAAAGTGGGTATTTATTTCTTTTTTTATAGTATGCACAGTATGTGTAGGCGTTTATATATCACCGTTATTTCAAAAGGAAATCGACGTTAAAATTGTCGGGAAAGATGAGCTAGTAAAGGCGGCAAACACCGATGGGAAAGAGATTACGAAGGAACAAATTTATAAGGGCGATTTATTATTAGTTAACAGGGATTACCCAGTAAAAAAAGATAGTATTAGGTCTGATATTATAAATGTAAATCATAATAGTGAATTAGTGAGAGGCTATGTAATATTTGATAGAAATCTTCGTTTATCAAAGGATGTTGTGAAAAAGTTTTTGAACGTTGTCGATGCGGCTGGAAAAGAAAGTGTTAACCATTTTTTGATTAGTAGTGGCTATAGAGATTTCCAAGAGCAAAAACAGCTATATGAAAAAATGGGATCTGATTATGCACTTCCAGCAGGATACAGTGAACATAACTTAGGATTATCACTGGACATTGGGTCTACTCAAAAGAAAATGGAGAAAGCGCCTGAAGGAAAATGGATTGAAGAGAACGTATGGAAGCATGGCTTTGTATTACGTTATCCGAAAAATAAAAGTAACATTACAGGCATTCAATATGAGCCATGGCATATACGTTATGTAGGCTTACCTCATAGCGCAATTATGCAAAAAAAGAATTTCACACTAGAGGAATATTTAGGGTTTTTAAAAGAGGAAAAAGAGATTTCAACTGAAGTCGAAGGTAAGAAATATACTGTTTCTTATTATAAAGTTTCTGAGAATATGAAAGTGAACGTTCCAGCAAACAAGCAGTATGAAATTTCCGGGAACAATATGGATGGGGTTATTGTGACGGTTCAGGAATAGAAAAAGAGGTTGTTCTGTTTGGAGCAACCTCTTCGTATATATAAGAAAGGGATTGATGTTTTTTGTCGATAAATCGATATTCTTTGTCGAATCGTTGATATATTGTGAGTTACGGTAGATATAATTGAAAAATCGTTGATATAATTTCCTATACTATTAGCATTTTGGAGGAGCATCTTTTTATTTGCTCTTAAACATTATAACGTTATATTTACTTCTCCCTTTTTTTGTGTTACGCTAAACGTGTGAAAGAGATATAAAAATGAAACTTTAATGTAAGCGTATTCTTATGGCTTCTTATAGAAAAGGGTGGAAGTACAATGACAGAACGATTCGTACTACGTAATGTGAAACGTGTGAACGGGGAAGAGATTGACATTGTAATTGAAAATAATAAAATCGCACAGGTGACGAAAGCTGGTGCTGGTGAGGGTGGAAAGGTTCTTGATTGCTCTGGTACTTACGTATCGAGTGGCTGGATTGATTTACACGTTCATGCTTTTCCAGAGTTTGATCCGTATGGCGATGAAGTGGATGAAATTGGCGTTAAGCAAGGGGTAACGACAATTGTTGATGCGGGTAGCTGCGGAGCTGATCGCATTGCAGATTTAGTAAAAAGTAGAGAACAGGCAAAGACAAATTTATTTGCCTTTTTAAATATTTCTCGCATCGGTTTGAAACGAATTGATGAATTATCCAATATGGAATGGATAGATAAAGAGAAAGTGATAGAAGCAGTAGAAAAGTATAAAGATGTAATCGTTGGGTTAAAGGCGAGAATGAGTAAAAGCGTCGTTTGTGATAGTGGAATTGAACCGCTGCATGTAGCGCGCTCTTTATCCCGTGAAACATCATTACCGATTATGGTACATATCGGTTCAGCGCCTCCTCGCATTGAGGAAGTTGTACCTCTTTTAGAAAAAGATGATGTTATTACACATTACTTAAACGGGAAAGAAAATAATTTATTTGATGAAGAAGGAAAACCGCTACCTGTGTTACTAGATGCAGTGAATCGCGGCGTACATTTAGATGTTGGTCATGGTAATGCTAGTTTTTCTTTTAAAGTAGCAGAGGCGGCGAAGCGTCACGGTATTGCCTTTCATACAATTAGTACAGATATTTACCGAAAGAATCGTATACACGGTCCAGTATATAGTATGGCTCACGTTCTTTCGAAATTCCTTTACTTAGGTTATCCGCTAGAAGAAGTGATTGATGCGGTTACGAAAAATGCGGCAGAGTGGCTTAAGAAACCAGAGCTTGGCCGTATTCAAGAAGGAGATATTGCAAACTTAACTTTATTTACGGTTAAAGATGAGAAGGTTACGTTAATTGATTCAGAAGGGGATCAGCGCATTGCTGAAAGAAGGATTGATACGAAAGGGGTTGTAATTAATGGGTCATTCATTGAATGCTAAGTACGGATTAAAAAGAGTAATTAATGCGAGCGGTAGAATGAGTATTTTAGGTGTATCTGCTCCTACAGATACAGTAATGGATGCGATGAAACATGGTGGACAAAATTATGTGGAAATTGCTGATTTAGTAGATAAAGCAGGAGACCATATTGCGAGAATTCTAGATTCAGAGGCAGCGGTCGTTGTGAATTCAGCATCGAGCGGAATTGCGCTTTCTATCGCTGGTATCGTTACAGAAGGAAATCGCCGTAAAAGTGAAAGACTTCATCAAGAAGTAATCGCGAAAAACGAAGTGATTATGTTAAAAGGTCATAACGTTCAATACGGTGCTCCTGTTGAAACGATGATTTACTTAGGCGGCGGTAAACTTGTAGAAGTTGGCTATGCAAATGAAGGGAAAGCAGAGCATATTGAAGATGCAATTGGTGAAAATACAGCAGCGATTCTGTATGTGAAATCACATCATGCAGTGCAAAAAAATATGATTTCTGTTGAAGAAGCATGGGAAGTTGCGCAGCGAAATAAAGTACCGCTTATCGTGGATGCAGCAGCTGAAGAAGACATTCAAAAATATGTGAAGTATTCAGATCTTGCTATTTATAGCGGTTCAAAGGCAATTGAAGGACCTACTTCTGGTATTGTGGGCGGTAAAAGAAAGTATATTGAATGGCTGAAAGTGCAATTACATTGTATCGGAAGAAGCATGAAAGTTGGGAAAGAAACAACTTTTGGTTTACTTCAAGCACTTGATGAGTACGGAGTAAAAGAAGATAAGAGCGAGCAAGAAAAAGAATTGCTAAAAGTACTTATGCCGCTAAAAGAATTAAATGGTGTAAATGTAACGATCGTTCAAGATGAAGCTGGAAGAGCAATCTTTAGAGCACGTATTCATATTAACGAAAAAGAGTTAAATAAATCGGCAAAAGACGTTGTGGCTGCATTACGCGACGGGGAAATTGCAATTTACACACGTGATTACGGAGTAAGACAAGGGTTCTTTGATATCGATCCACGTCCACTTCAAGGTGATGACATACATGTAATTGAAGAAAAAATGAGAGAAATTGTAGGGGGAAACTAAAATGACAAACATTCAAAAACGTTTTTATAAAGGCCGCGTAGCATTAAATGTATTGGCAAACAATATAGAAAATGCGAAAGATATTTTTGAAGCAGCAGAAGGTTATGTAGTAGTGGGAGTGTTATCAAAAGACTATCCAACAGTAGAAGAAGCTGTTACAGCTATGAAAGCATATGGAAAAGAAATTGATGACGCTGTATCAATCGGACTAGGCGCAGGAGATAATCGCCAAGCGGCAGTTGTGGCTGAAATTGCGAAGCATTATCCTGGTAGCCATATTAACCAAGTGTTTCCTTCAGTTGGAGCGACACGTGCAAATCTTGGCGAAAAAGATAGCTGGATTAATAGTTTAGTATCGCCAACAGGAAAAGTAGGTTACGTAAATATTTCTACTGGCCCAATTAGTGCGGCTGGAGAAGAAAAAGCAATCGTTCCAATTAAAACAGCGATTGCACTTGTACGTGATATGGGCGGAAATTCATTGAAGTACTTCCCGATGAAAGGGCTAGCCCATGAAGAAGAATATCGCGCAGTTGCGAAAGCTTGTGCGGAAGAAGGATTCGCATTAGAGCCAACAGGCGGAATTGATAAAGAAAACTTCGAAACAATTGTACGTATTGCGCTTGAGGCAAATGTAGAGCAAGTTATCCCGCACGTGTACTCTTCTATTATTGATAAAGAAACTGGTAACACGAAAGTAGAAGATGTGCGTGAATTATTAGCAGTCGTGAAGAAGCTAGTTGATCAATATGCGTAAGAAAATTGCAGCGTTCGGCGAAGTAATGATGCGCCTGCAAGTACCTGGATATGAATTGTTGTCGCAAGCTAACACGTTAAATTACTCATTTTCAGGTACAGGTGTGAACGTTGTAGCGGCACTTTCTCACTTAGGGCATGAAGGGCTTCTTATTTCAACTTTACCGGAAAATTCGGTTGGAGATGCAGCTGTATCTTACATTCAAAAGTTAGGAATTCAAACTTCTCTTGTTTCAAGAGGTGGTAAATATGTAGGTATGTATTTTTTAGAAAATGGATTCGGTGCACGTGCAAGCCGCGTTACGTATTCGAATCGACTAGAAAGTAGCTTCAATACGGCGTCTGAAGAGATATACCAATTTGAAGAAATTGCTAAGGAAATTGATATCGTTCATTTTTGCGGTATTACACTTGCGATGAATGATACGGTGCGCCATCATATGAAGTCTTTAGCGAGAGCAGTTAAAGAAAACGGAGGAACCGTCGTTTTTGATTGTAATTATCGTCCATCACTTTGGGGAGAAGACGGATATGAACAGGCAAAACCGCATTATGAAGAAATGCTGGGACTTGCTGATATCGTTATGATGAACGAAAAAGATGCAATGTTTGTTTTAGGAATAAAAACCGAAGAAACGGAGCGTGAGGCACAGCTGCTGGATCTCATTCCAAAGGTAGCTGAAACGTATCATATCGCTACAATTGCTGGTACTCATCGCTCTATTAACAGTGATAATACACATTCGCTTCGCGGGTTTATATGTAAAGATGGAACGTTCACTTTTGCAAAAACACTTACGTTTTCTGTATATGATAGAATAGGTGCTGGAGATGCTTATACGAGCGGAATTATTCATGGCGAGATAAAGGAGTTCGCACCAGAGAAAGCTGTTTCATTTGCGTCAGCAGCTGGAATGCTAGCACATACAATCGTCGGTGATACGCCAATGTCATCAGAGAAGGATATACTTCGGGCAATGACGGCATCAGTAGGTGATGTAGAAAGGTAGTGGGTGTAACGGTGAACGTAACGAGAAAAAAAGGACCATTATATTTGCAAATAAAAAATATTATTCGTGATCGAATATTGCATGGTGTATATGCCATTCATACGAATATCCCTTCCGAACCGCAGTTAGAAGAAGAGTTCAAAGTGAGTAAAATTACAGTGCGAAATGCGATTAAAGAACTCGCTCAAGAAGGATATTTGGAAAAGAAAAGCGGTAAAGGAACGAAAGTCATCCGCAATACTTCTGCGACAAAACTGTCAAAGGGTAAGAAATTTACTGAAGTGTTAGTGGAAGAAGGATATAAAGTACAGAAGAAATTGCTAAAAGCAGAAATTGTGCAGAATGAAGAAGGAACAGTGCCATTTCGATTATTCGGTAAGGAGAGTTTTCGTATTGAACGTTTATATACGTTAAATGATGCACCGTACATTCATTATACGCACTATTTCTCAGCAGGAATGGCAAGTTCAGATTTATCGGATTTTGACTTGCAATCGCTTTATGATTTAGTTGAAGACCGAGGTATTCATTTAGAAAACTTCAGAGATGAATTCGCTGTTGGACTCGCGCCTAGTTTCGTTGCAGAAGCGCTAGGTGAAAAAGAGGGGACAGCGCTATTAAAACGCATGCGTTATTCTTACGATGAAGTTGGCGAAGTAATTGAATATAGCGAAGGCTACTACAATACAGAAATGCAGCATTATGTAGTGAATTATGACGTATAAAAAAGAGGGGATTTTCCCTCTTTTTTTATAAAGTAAGGAGAATGGGAGATGGATATATACTTATTAATCGTCACGTTACTTGCAATTGCGATTGTTATTTTAGGGGTATCATGGTGGAAATGGCATGCATTTATTAGTTTAACAGTTGCGAGTTTGTTTTTAGCTATCATGTCTGGACTGAACTTAACGAAAATAGTGACTGCCTATGAAACTGGTGTTGGTAGTGTACTAGGGCATTTAGTTGGTATTTTAGCTCTCGGAACAATTTTAGGGAAAATGATGTCCGATTCAGGGGCCGGTATGCAAGTGGCAGATTTCTTTATTCGATTTTTCGGTGTAAAGAAACTACCTTGGGCTATGTTATTTGCAGGATTTGTTATAGGGATTCCAGTGTTTTTTGAAGTGGGGATCGTCATTTTATTACCACTTGTTATTTCCATTCGAAAAACGACGAAGCAAAATATATTATTAATTGCGTTACCTGTCATTGCAGGATTATCTATTGTTCACGGGCTCGTGCCTCCGCATCCAGGGGCGATGACAGCAATCGGTATTTATAACGCGAACTTAGGAAAGGTACTTTTATATTCATTAATTATCGCGTTACCAACAGCCATTATCGCAGGACCGATATTTGCAAAGTGGGTACATAAAAGGGTGATACCTGAAAATGAACCAGAGCTTATTCGGGTTACGACTGTCTCAACTGATTTGCCAAGTCGTAAAGTTTCATTCTTTATTATTTTACTACCAGTTGTATTGATGATTTTATCAGTAGTTGCACCATATATTTCATTACCGAAAAAATTGACTGAATTTTTCGTGTTTATAGGAAGTCCAGTAATCGCCTTACTTATTTCATGTTTCGCAGCATTTTATTTACTTGGTATCAAACAAGGTATTAATAAAAAGATGATTAAAAAATTAACAGATGAAAGTTTATTGCCTGTCGGTTCTATTATTTTAATAATTGGTGCAGGCGGTGGATTTAAACAAATATTAATTGAAAGTGGCGTTGGAACAGCTATTGCACAAATGGCAGAACATATTTCGTTATCACCAATCGTATTAGCTTTCATGGTAGCTGGTTTAATTCGAATTGCAACAGGTTCAGCGACAGTAGCATTAACGACAGCAGCAGGGATTGTTTCACCAGTTATTCAGCACATGTCTGGTGTGAATTTAGAGCTTCTCGTTATTGCAACCGGTGCAGGTTCATTAATGTTTTCTCACGTAAATGATGCAGGGTTCTGGCTTGTAAAAGAGTATTTAGGTTTGACGGTGAAGGAAACGTTTAAAACGTGGACGATACTCGAGACATTGTTATCATTTATTGCATTTGGTTTTGCTCTTTTGTTGAATATGTTTCTTTAGGAGAGGAGATCAGATTTAAACGAATAAAACCTACAGAGGAAATGTAATTTCTCTGTAGGTTTTATTCGTTTTTTGTGCTTTCTATTACTTAATGGAACGGACATACTGATCTTCTCCATCGTCTTTGACAAAGACTCCTAGCTCATTCAAATCTTTGCGTAAATGCTTCTTTTTTTTAGAGTTTCCTTCTCGAAGGGCATTGCGTCTTTCATACAAAATAGTATTTATGCTTTTATTAAATCGCTCATCCTCTAATTTCCATAAGCTATACTCATGTTTATAAGGATCTTGTTCCACCCAGGGGAAGCCGTGCATTAAGAAAGTATCTTTAATTTTGCTTGGGGTAATGTCAGATGTTTCACGTAACCATTCTCGGTCTTCTTGATCAATGATAACCACTTGACGCTTATCTACAAAAACGGCTTTTACATTTAATCTGGTGATTTGTTTCTTTTGATCGTCCTTATTTACGTGAATGCTTTCCGAAGTAATGTTCATTTTTAAAGCTTCACTATAAATAATTAAAGAAAATAAAATTCCTGCAATAACACCAATTAGCATGAGGATAATAGGAAGCCAGAAGGGATTAATAAAATTTAAAAGTTCTATAATTTTTGAATCAGAAAAGAGAGGAATCTTTTTTATAATCTCTATTAATTTAGGTGAAAAATATCCAATAACGCCTAAAAGGATTGGACTTACTATAGCAAGTAATTTTTCTAAAAAACCTAATCCAATGACAGATGCCTTTTTCATGTGTAGTTCATCCTTTCATATATATTTTTTTAATCAAGGCATGTTTTAAACAGTGAGTTTCTTCACCATTTTTATGAGCTCATCTGAGTAATTTTCTATGGATATAGATGAATTTGCCTTCAGCATTCTTTCTTCGATTGCTCCTAAAATAAATGAAGCTAATGTGTCGGTTTGGAAAGAATCGGAAAACACGCCATTTTGTTGACCAGTCTTCAAAATATCTAATAACATCGTTCTAAGGGCATCCTCCTCTTCGTCTTCGATTCTGTAATAAGGAACGTTCTCTTCATTTCTTGCATTAAAGACAATCTCAATTAAGGCAATATTATTTTTGTAATGAGTTTCTTGATAAGCCAAATGCGCTTCAATAAAAGCCTCTAGTTTATTTATTTCAGATTGAGCTAATAGCACTCGATTACTAATAAATTCATGTTGCTTGGCAACTAAAAATTGTAATGTGCGATTCATAAGGTAAAGCTTATCATTAAAATGATAAGAAATAAGTCCGGTACTAATCTTAGCCTTTTTTGCCACCTTCGTTAAGCTTAAGTTGTTATATCCAACCTCTTCTAATGTATCAATACATGCAAGAATAATTTGTTCACGCCTAGCCTCTGCAATAAAAGAATCAGTCATGCTATTCAACTCCTAATTTATATAATTTGAATGTATAATCAAAAAATTGATTGGTCGTTCAATTAAATATTAGTAAGAAATTAAGAGTATGTCAAATGTTTTATGCTTACATCTGGATAAGGCTCATTCGCTTTTTAATAAAGCCCAATTCCTAAAACAAGCCCGTTTTTAGGTAAGCCAAGCTTCCTATTCGCCCTGAAAACATAATATAAATGGAATCCCCTCATTTAGAGCAAGGTGAACTTGTTATGAATGATACTAAAGGAGGAATAGGGTAATGAGCGAAAAGTGTGAACACAGACATGATGATTGTAACCGCAGACATGGTTGCGGAGGCGGTTTTGCGCTTCTAATTGTATTGTTTATTTTATTAATTATCATCGGTGCTAGCTGCTTCGGCGGAGGCGGCGGTTGTGGCTATGGTGGTTATGGCGGTTATGCTGGCGGCTACGGCGGATATTGCTGCTAATTATTAAAAACTATTGAAAATAGCCTTGTGCATATTGCACAAGGCTATTTTATTCATATTTTTATATGCTGTGATAATTTATTAATGTAAAGAGAACGGATTAAGAAGAAGAAAATGATCTCGATAATCCCGAAAAAGGTGAGTACGATACATGTCTCTTTTAATAAGGAGAAAGAAAACATGCTTTGTAAAAACTTAACCGCAAATAATGTGTGAACACCAGCAACGATATAAGGAACGAAAAATAAAATTCCTAATTGAATCGTTGCAGAGCGAAACATTTCTGATTCAGTTAAGCCAAGCTTTGTAATCGTAATATACTTTTGTCTTTCAGTTGTTAAGTCATTATACATACGGAAATATAAAACACTAGCTGCTCCGATAAAGAAAATAAAGCCGAGAAATGCCCAAATAAAGAATTGAGCGACTGCATTTCCTTTACTATGAACGAGTTCATCCGTAGCTGTATAAATATAAAATGGTTTAATGAAATCTTCTTCATTTTTATGTGCTTCATACAAGGTTTCTGCATCATGATTTAAGCTTTTTAATATATTTTTTGTTGGGACAATTGCATTTTCCCAATTTTCCACGAAGTAGTTATAGACTGTAATTGTTTCAATATGAGGAATCATATTTTCAATTACTTCATCTTGCATCACAATTAAGTGAGGTAATGCAAAGGGAGGCTCAATTCCTCTATTAATAAAACCTTTAATTTGAAATTCCTTTTTATTAGAGCCAAGTGTAATCGTGTTCTGCTTCGCAAATGGGTTAGACACGAGATTTAATAACACTGGTGAATAGCGAGAAATATTATAAACTTGTGAAGAATCGAGAGTGATTTTTGGTCTGTTTAATTGCTGTGCTATTGCGTTATAATCACTCATTTTCATAATGGCAATTGATTCTTTTGAAGCTGTATCTTTTAAAACGGTAAACTTATATTTGTCATATTGAAAATTAGCATTTGTAAGTTCAGTTTCAATCGTAGTAATATGCTTTTGTTCAAATGCATTAACACCTTCTGATGTATAGGTGAATGGTATTGGATATCGTTCTAGTATGGGTGCTTTCGTATTATTGTTTGCAGCAAATAACCCGATAATAATTGTAAATGCAAGTGCAGATAGCATAGAAACAATAAAGAGTACATTAATATTACTGCGTGTACGAGAAACTAAATCTGAAATCCATAACATATTTATTTGTTTTAAATAAAACTTTCTTCGTTTCTTTAAAATATAGATAAAGAGAAGAAATGTTTGTGAAAAAAATAAATACGTCCCAACTACTACAAGCGGTAAAATAGATAGCATAATTAAGAATACAGATCCATTTTGTGCATTTTTTTCCGTTATGTAGCCTTGCGGATAACCAGCAATATAATAGCATAGTCCTAAACAAGTTAAAGCAAATAGTGAAATCAGTATAGATGGTTTTTTTTCGCTCTTCTCTTTGTTAACGCCCTTAATAAGCTTCGTTGTTTTTCGAGTACGAATAAACATTGGTGTAAATGTAGAAACGATTAAAAATAAGATAATAAACGTTACGGTTGTAACGATAATCGCTTCTGTTGGCCAATATAAATAGAGACCTTTCGCGTTTGTTAATTTCGAAGTGACTAATAAGAAAAAGTTAGAAAATACAAGTCCACCTTGAATGCCGATAAAGATAGACAATATCCCGATTATCATATTTTCAGTAAATAACAGTCTCTTTAATTGTCTCTGTGAGATACCGAGAATGGTGAGTATCCCGAATTGGTGCTTCCGTACATTTAAAAATGTTCCAATTGAATATAAGAGAAAGAAGAACGAGAACATAACAATCACAAGCTGTGCTGTACTAGCTAAGTTCATTAGAGGATCACGTTCTTGGAAACTTTGTACACTTTGTAACCGCGGGTGATACGCGTATACAGTAAATGAAAAGAAAACCATGATAGAAAACGCACTACTTACAAAGTAGGCGAAATATGCTTTCGAATTACGTGAGACATTTTTAAATGCGAATTGCCAAAATGTCATCCACGTCTTCCTCCTAATAATGCTAAAACATCTAATATTTCTTGATAAAATTTCTCACGGTACAATCCGCGGTGTAGTTCATTGTAAAGCTCTCCATCTTTAATGAAAATAACACGGTTACAATAACTTGCTGCAAACGGATCGTGCGTAACCATTAAAATCGTTGCATCTTCTTCTTTATTTAATTTCGTAAATAGCTCCATTACGTCAATTGCCGCTTTTGAATCTAAGTTTCCTGTCGGTTCATCGGCAAGTAGAAGTGAAGGATGATGAATGACAGCACGTGCTACTGCGGTACGCTGTGCTTGTCCCCCGGAAACTTCAAAAATACGCTTGTCCAAAATATGATCAATTCCAAGCTTTTTTGAAATGTTATCAAGCTTTTCATCCATTTCTTTTAATGGAACATTATCTAATGTTAAAGGTAGTACGATATTTTCACCGATTGTTAGTGTATCTAGTAGGTTAAAGTTTTGGAAAACAAATCCTAACTCTTGGCGGCGGAAAATAGCTAACTTCTCTCTACGAAATGTGTGCGGTTTTTTTCCGTTAATCACGACATCACCAGAAGTCGGAGAATCGATTGTAGAGATAACGTTTAAAAATGTAGATTTCCCGCTACCAGATGGTCCCATAATGGCAACGAATTCACCTTTATCCACGTGTAAATTTATATTTTTTAAAGCAGTATGAGGGACTTTTCCCTCATATACTTTTGAGACGTTTTTTATGTGTAATACTTCTTCCATAGTAATCACCTTTCTACTTTTTAAAACTTAATGTGTTGTGATAATTTTTGCATATAAAAGGAACGAATTAAAAGGAAAAATAAAATTTCAACTGTTCCAAAAATCATAAGTACGACTGTAATTTCAGCGAAGAACGAGAGATGTAATATTTCTTGTAGCATCTTTGTCGCAAACATCGTATGGATTGATGCCATAATGTAAGGCACGAAGAAAAGAATCGCAAGCTGAATTGTCGCTGAACGTTTCATTTCAGTCTCAGTTAAGCCAATTTTCGTAATCGTTATATATTTTTCTTGCTCATTTGTTAAATCTGTATACATTCGGAAGTACAGAACACTACCAGCACCGATAAAGAAAATAACACCTAAGAAAGTACCAATTAAGAAGAATGAGGCAACATTTAGTTTTTTCTTATATAGAGAATCGCTCGCTTCACTTGCATGGAAAGGTGGGTGCTCTGCTTGAATTGCTACATTATCGTTATGGATTTTTGTTATAAACGATGAACCGATATTATGTGCTTTTTCCCAATCTGTAACTTTGAAGTTATATACACTCATTTGTTTGGAAACTGTGGATAAGGCTTCTACATTTTCATCAGATAGTATGAGTAATTGGTATATTAAGCTGTTTGGGAATGGGCTATAACTTTTATATTCTTTCACTTGTAGTTGTAAATTGTTTTGAGTAAGTGTAAGAGTATTTTTCTTTTCTTCATTGTGAAGTGTTCCAATAACTTGATCATCTAAGTCTTTCATAAGAATATAAGATTCATTCTTATTTACCGTGAGTTTTTCCAAATTTAATGCTTTAGCAAGTACATTATAGTCACTTTGTTTAATTGCGTAATAGAGCTGCGTGTTATCTTCAGCTGAAGATACCTCATATATATCCGTTTTAAATTTTGTATAAGTAAAGTGCCCTTCATTAAATTTCTGCTCTAACCAGTTTAAATGTTCATCAGCTAATGTATTTTCAGTATGCGATAAATACGTAAACGGGAAAGGGTTTTGTCTAATTGCATCAAACTTTGTAAATTTCCCAAAACCGTATAAGAATGTAATCATTGTAAAAGCGAGTGTTGATAGCATCGCTACAATAAAGAGCATGTTAATGTTTGTCCGAATGCGCGCTGCTAAATCCGAAATCCAAAGCATATTAATTCGTTTCATATAAAACGTTCTTCGCGTTTTTAAAATACGAATAAGTAAAAAACTAATTTGTGAAAAGAAAAAGTATGTTCCAGCTGCAATAAGCGATGGGATGACAAATATACTAGAGACGGCGTATAAAAGCCCAATGATGTCACCTAGCGACATAAAATACAACGGATTTGCGGCTAACGCATATCCACATATTAAACACGTCGCACCAAATAGAGAGATGAGCACGGATGCTTTTCTTTCTTTTTGTTGTGTTCCTTCTTTTAAAAGACGTACGGCTTTTCTCGTACGAATGAGCATCGGTGTAAAAGATGATACGAGAATGAAGAGCCCAAGAAAGATGATGATAGTTAAAACGATAGCACTTGTAGGCGGATATAAATATAAACCAGGTACGTGTGTAATTTTGGCGGTAACTAATAAAAAGAACTGTGAAAAGACAACTCCAAGTTGAATGCCAAAAAATATAGAAAGAGCACCAATTAACATATTTTCTATAAATATGAGTCGCTTTAATTGTTTTTGAGATATGCCAAGTACTGTTAAAATCCCGAACTGTTTTTTTCGTACTTTTAAAAAGGTCCCGATTGAATACAGTAAAAAGAAAAATGAAAAGAACACAATGACAACTTCTGAAATTGTCATTAATATGTTCAGAGAATAATTCACGTCTGTCATATGCAATTTAGGATGAAATAAATAAACTGCAAATGAGAAAAAGATTGCGATGGAGAACGCACTGCTTACAAAATAGGCGAAATAAGCTCTGGCGTTCCGCGTCACGTTTTTAAATGCAAACTGCCAAAATGTCATTCACCTGAACCTCCTGATAGGGTGAAGATGAGAAGAGCATAAGAAATACTCTTTTCATCAAGTTTGTTTTAAATATTTTGTCCACTCGTGTATTGTGATAATTTTTGCATATAAAGTGAACGAATGAATATGAAAAATACGATTTCAACGAATCCAAAAATAATAAGAACGGCTGAAACTTCTTTGAACAGAGATAAACCAATTACATCTTGTAGCATTTTTGTTGCAAACATTGTATGAATGGATGCCATAATGTACGGAATGAAAAATAAAATACTAAGTTGAATGGTTGCAGATCGTTTCATCTCTGTATCTGTTACACCGATTTTAGAAATCGTTATATATTTCTCTTGTTCGTTCGTCAAATCCGTATACATTCTAAAGTAAAGAACGCTACCAGCTCCAATGAAGAAAATAACTCCTAAAAAGGTCCCAATTAGGAAAAATGCAGCACTGCCTGATGTTATTTTGTATAACGATCCTGCTGATTCAAAGGAACGAATAAGAGGTCCTTCATACTGGGATTTATTTCGATCTTTTTGCACTTTTTCTATAAAATTATCAGCAATTTCATATGTCTGTTCCCAGTTTTGAATTTTGTAATTGTATGCTGATATATGCTTTACGGTGCTAGGTAAGTTATTTACGATAACATCAGGCAAAACTATCGTTTGATATGAAAAGCCAGATGGAATTGCATTCACATGCTCATAGCCTTTCACTCGTAATTTCGTATTTGTACTAGAGAGTGTAATGTAATCTCTTTTGTAGCTTTGCTCAAATTCGTTGAATATGGTGTTATAAGATGTCCCTGTTAGCACATATGCTTCGTTATCATCCATAAATAGTTGTTTCATTCGTAAAGAATCTGCAAGTTTGTTATAGTCACTTTGCTTAATTGCGTATACGTCATTATAAATAGCTATATCTTTATCTTCTTTTAGTGGTGTTTCATATATATCAGCTTTTATTTTTTGATAGGGGAAATGCTCTTTGTGTAATTGTTGCTCAAGCCAATTTAAATGCTCTGTAACAAAAGGGTTCGCATCATAAGAAAAATAAGAAATTGGAAAAGGAGAAGTTCTATTCACCTCTAGCTTAATAAATTTCCCGAATCCATATAGAAACGTAATCATTGTGAAAGCAATTGTAGATAGCATCGCTACAATAAACAGCATATTAATATTCGTTCGAATACGGCTCGCTAAATCCGAAATCCAAAGCATATTAATCCGTTTCATATAAAACTTCCTTCTTTTCTTTAAAATATAAATAAGTAAGAAACTAATTTGTGAAAAGAAGAAATATGTTCCAATTGTAACAAGCGTTGGGATAACGAAAATACTTGAAACCATATATATAACACCGATTTGCGGGCTTACTGATACGAAATATTTAGGATTTCCAGCTAACGCATAACCACCAAATAAACAAATCGCACCAAATAATGAAACAAGTATGGATGGTTTTCTTTCTTTTTGTTTTCCACCATTTGTTTTTAAAAGGTGTACTGCTTTTTTTGTACGAATAAGCATTGGTGTGAATGCAGATACAATGATAAAAAGACTAAGGAAAACAATGGTTGTTAAAATAAACGCGTTAGTAGGCCCGTATAAATATATTCCTGGAACATGGGTAAGTTTGGCTGTTACTAATAAGAAAAATTGAGAAAAAACAACTCCAAACTGCATGCCGAAAAAGATAGATAAAATCCCGATTAACATATTCTCCATAAAAATAAGACGATGTAATTGTTTTCTCGATATTCCTAAAATGGTCAAAATACCAAATTGTTTTTTTCTAACTTTTAAAAAAGTACCAATGGAATATAGTAAAAAGAAGAAAGAGAAAAATACAATTACTACTTCTGAAAATATCATTAATCCTGAAATTTCAGAGGTCATGTCAAAGTTTTGTAATTTCGGATGGAATAAGTAAACAGCAAACGAAAAGAACACAGCAATGGAAAAGGAGCTACTTACAAAGTAAGCAAAATAAGCTCTTGAGTTGCGCGTGACGTTTTTAAATGCAAATTGCCAAAATGTCATAGATTATACCTCCGGCTAGAAGATATAGAAGTAGTTGTATTGCAAAAAATGTATGAGAGTGAGTTCTCATACATTTTGCTTGCATATGTTACGATCATGCTTCGGTCACCTTCTCCGTATGTTCTGCTTGATTATTTGCAGCGTTGTGGAAGATGATTTTAATCGTCGTTCCTTTACCAACTTCAGAATCTAGTTTGACAGAGTGACCTAAATAATCACAAATTTTACTTACAATATAAAGGCCCATACCAGTAGATTCTCCGAATGCGCGACCGTTTTTCCCAGTGTAAAATGGTTCAAATACTCTTCGAATATCTTCTTGCGGAATACCAACACCTTCATCGCGAACTTCTAAAATAATATCTTTTCCGTTTCGGTAAGCAGATAAGAATACCTTCTTTCCGCGTTCCCCAGAGTAACGAACAGCATTTGTCATTAACTGATAGATGATAAATTTTAGCCATTTCGCATCAGAAGCAACTTTTAAATCAGAATGGACTTCTAAAACAGGGAAGACACCATTACGAATGAATAGTTCTTTTAATCCGTTAATATTTTTTGTTACCGTATCTTTTAATGAAATCGTCTCGACATGGAAATCTTCATGGAAGTTATTTAACCTAGCCATGTATAAAGCCATATCAAGTCCTTGGTTTAGACGCTCTAATTCTTTTTTAAACTTTGGAATTAAATGCTCGTCTTCCATTTCTAGCACCATAAGCTGCATAACAGAAACAGGTGTCTTCATTTGATGTACCCAATGGTTAATGAATAATTGATGTTCTTGTTGTTTTACTTCATACGATTGTAGTTCTTTTTGGAATAGACGGTACTGCGTACGTACGAGTTCATTGACACCGTGAGGCATCGGAGCAGTTGCTCTTTCAATAAACGCATCTTCCATTTTTTCTGGTTGCTCACTTAATCTATGGTACATTCTACGATTGCGAACGTAACGATAAGCGAGGAAACAAATAAATAAGTATAAACTTAAAACGACGAAGTAAAATTTATTATTTTGAAATCCGTCTACTGCATCATAAAGAACGAAAATGATACCGAAGTTTAATACGTACAGTAGAAAAAATGCAAAATGATCACGTAAAAATAGCTTCATGCTTATTCACTCCAAGTTGCGTTAAAGCGATATCCAAGTCCACGTACTGTTTCAATAGAGTTCTCAATGCCAAGCTCATTAAACTTTTTACGAAGACGTGTAATGTTTACGTTTAATGTATTTTCCTCAACGAAACTTTCGTCATCCCAAAGCGCAGCTAATAAATCTTCACGGCTCGCTGTACGAGGGAATTTAGATAATAACATTTCTGCTAAAATTGCCTCTTTCTTCGTTAAAAGAACTTGTTCAGATCCAAAATGAATTTCTGGACGTTCAGGGAATAGTTTTAAACCTTCTACTTCAACGATACGTTCAGAAATATTTGGTGCATAATCACCGTAAATACGGCGTAATTGTCCTTTAATTTTTGCCATTACAACGTCGTAGTGGAATGGTTTTGTAATGTAATCATCCGCACCGCTTTCAATTGCCATAATTTGTTCCATCTCACCAGCACGCGCTGAAATGAAAATAATTGGACAAGTAGATTCATGACGAATTTGACGGCACCAGTAGAAACCATCGAATTTCGGTAAGTTTACATCAAGTAAAACAAGATGTGGTTTCACTGCGTTAAACGATTCCATAATATCATCGAAATTCTCCGCTACCACAGCCTCATAACCGTACTTCTGAATGTGAGATTGCAGTAATGATGAAATATTTGGATCGTCTTCAACGATTAAAATTTTATACATATGTATATTCCTCCTCAAAAAAACAATTGTAGCTATAGTGTATCATGTGTTTCAAGTCTTTTCATTATGTTGAAAGATAAGCTAGTAAACAGTATAGGTTAAAAGTGAGAAAAGTAAAAAGGGCGCTGGATGAAATTGACAAATAACGGTAATTGGTTTAATATTTAGATAAATATCTAAATGTCTAATTATCGAAAGGAAGAAAGACATTGAATCAAGCATTCAAAGCATTAGCAGATCCAACAAGGCGAAAAATTTTAGACTTATTAAAAGAAGGCGATCTAACCGCTGGTGAGATTGCTGAACATTTCAATATGACAAAACCAAGTATTTCACACCACTTAAATGCACTTAAAAATGCTGAACTTATTCAAGATGAAAAGAAAGGGCAATTCGTTATGTACTCTTTAAACACAACGGTCTTTCAAGATTTATTGACTTGGGTGTTTACATTTACGAATAAGGGGGAAGAGGGGAAATGAAAAAGCATCTTTTTGCAATCTTATTAATTGTTATAACTTGTTTAGCTTGGGCGTTTGCTTGGCCACATTTACCGGATACAATTGCAACGCATTGGAGCGGCGGTAAAGTAGATGGATATTCTTCTAAATTGTATGGAATGCTTTCTATGGTTGGAATTATGATTGTTTTATATATTTTTCTAAACGTGTTACCAAAGATTGATCCAAAGAAAGCGAACTACGAGAAGTTTTCTAAAGCTTTTATGATGATGAATAACGGGATACTACTGCTACTATTTGTAGGGAATATAGATATTATTACAAGTGGATTAGGATACAATTTATTCATTAATCGCGTGCCGGAATTATTAGTGGGTATTTTATTTATAGTCATCGGAAACTATTTACCACAATGTAAACCAAACTACTTTGTAGGTATAAAAACACCGTGGACATTAAGTAACGAAGAAGTGTGGAGAAAAACGCACCGTTTTAGCGGAAAGGTGTTTGTTGCATTGGGGATCATTATGATTTTAAGTGTTTTTGCACCAGTGGCGTGGAAATCTTTCGTAATGGTTGGAATTATTATTGGTGCAGTAGGATTAACGATGGGATATTCATATATTGCTTATAAAAAAGAAATAGGGGCCTAATAAAAAATTATGGGGGAGAGAGGATGAAAAGACACGTAGTACCATGGAGTTTAATTATTGGCATTGCAATTGGATGGTATATTGTATGGCCATATTTACCAGAACAAATTCCACGCCATTATAATGCAGCAGGAGTAGTAGATGGATATTTTTCTAAAATAGAAGCAAGTTCATTCTCGATAGGTAGTATGGTAGTGCTCTATATGATATGGCTAGTTTTTGGATTCATAAAAGATAAGTCTACACAGCAATCCAAAGTTCTTTCAGCGATTAATTATGCCATTCTCTTTATCGGATTTGGATGTAACATATTTGCACTATTAGCAGCGTCTAATTATATTGCATCGGGCTCAATTGCATTTAATTTTGGACTTGGAACATTGTTTCTTGTACTAGGTAATTACATGCAACAAACGAAGCCGAACGGGTTAGTAGGCATTCGAATGGACTGGACATTAGAAAATCCTGTAGTTTGGAGAAAAACACATAGATTTGCTTCGAGGGTATTTGTAATAGGTTCACTTTGTATATATGCCGGGGCTTTGCTTCCAGATCCATTTAATATTTTTATGGGGATTGGAATCATATTAATATGTATTATCGTATCAACAATAAAGTCATATAGTATTTATAAAGAAGAGTTGAAAATGTAAATAAAGCTGCTTTTCCTTTTAGGGAAGAGCAGCTTTGTTTTTTTAATCACTTCTTCAAAACCGGTATCCAAATTTCACTTTTAAAGTTTGGAGAAGATATATCTTTCTGTTCATTCCACAATATTTCCGGTCCTTCCGCTAGTTCATAGTTCGAAGAAGGGAACCATTCAGAATAAATACGCCCCCACACATTTTGTAATGCATCAGGAAATGGCCCGACAGCTTCAAATATAGCCCATGTTGAAGCTGCGACTTCAAGTTGCGCGAATTGCTCTGGACAATCCTTTGTTGTGGCTACTCCAATATAGTGATCAAGTTCTCCTTTTTCCTCCATTCTTCCTTCAGAAAAATTAGTAGAAGCACTAATAATTCCAGTAGGTTCAATGTTCGAAAGGGACTTTAATGTTTGAATAGACTCTGGGTTTAAACTTTTCCACATAGAAGCAATTTCTTTATTTACACCGTTAAAAACGATTGGTACTCGTTTTGTAATACCTATAATTCGAAAGGGCTCTTTTTCTTCAATTCGATAGTTCATTTCATTTCCTCCTTGAATGGATAATTGGAAGGTCATTGGTGAATAAGCCTTCAAAGAATGGCTACTATTTCGGGCCTCTGAAGGTGTTATACCGTGCAAGTTTTGAAATGCACGAGCGAATGAATCTGGTGAGTTGTATCCATATTTTATAGCGATATCAATGACTTTTACATTGCTGTTTTTTAGTTCAAAGGCAGCGAGAGTAAGACGTCTACAGCGAATATAATCAGATAGTGATATACCTGCTAAAAACGAAAACATTCTTTTAAAGTGATACTCAGAACAAAGAGCTAGCCTCGCAACTTCTTTAAAATCAATTTCATTCGTAAGGTTATCTTCAATATAGCGCATTGCAGCATTCATATTTTTAAGTGAATCCATATTATGACCTCCTCTGTACATAGAATAGCAGGAACGAAATAGCTCCATCCGACATTTCGTGCACAACTTTGTAGGTGCATTTTTTACCTTACAAAATTGTAATGTTCCTGTAAGGAGAATGAATGGATGGTATGATATCCCAATGTTATAGTAACAAAGTACTTTAATTCATTACGTTAACTTTTTGATTTCTTTACTTATGTGCCTTACATAACTGTCATGTTTGTGTAAGAAACATCGATAGTGGCAAGAGTAGAGAGTGTATATAGTTGAAAATAGAGAATAGAAGAAATGAGGGATGTCGAGATGAAAACAGTATTAGAAGCAAAAAATATTGAAAAAGTATATGACACGGGTGGTAATAAATTTGCAGCGTTAAAAGGTATTAACTTACAAGTAAAAGAAGGTGAGTTCGTTGGAATTATGGGACCTTCTGGTTCTGGTAAGACGACTTTACTAAATGTTCTTTCTACAATTGATAATGCGACGAACGGTGAAATTTTAATTGATGGAAAAGATATTGTGAAAATGAATGATGATAAGTTAGCGTTATTCCGCCGCGATCATTTAGGCTTCATTTTCCAAGATTATAACTTATTAGATACGTTAACAGTGAAAGAGAATATTGCTTTACCACTTGCGTTATCAAAGGTGAAAGCGAGTGAGATTGATCGCCGCGTTCTTGAAATCTCAAAGAAATTTGGCATTGATCATATTTTAAGTCAGTTCCCATATCAAGTATCTGGTGGACAGAAGCAGCGCTGCGCAGCATCACGTGCAATCGTTACGAATCCAAGTATGATTTTCGGGGATGAGCCAACTGGAGCGCTTGATTCTAAATCTGCAACAGATTTACTTGAAAGTATGAAGTCATTAAATGAATATGATAACTCAACAATTTTAATGGTAACGCATGATGCATTTGCAGCAAGTTATTGTAAACGAGTTATTTTCATTAAAGATGGTGAACTATATAAAGAATTGCACCGCGGTGAATCGACGCGTAAACAGTTCTTCCAAAAAATTGTTGACGTAATGTCTTCTATTTCTGGAGGTATGGCTGATGACCTTATCTAGCATTGCCCTCCGCAACATACAGCGGAACTTTAAAGACTACTTTGTATATTTCGCATCTATGATTTTTAGTATCGTTATTTATTTTACATTTAAAGCACTGCAATATAATTCACAAATGGAAAAAGCAGCAGAAGCTTCTAAAAAGATTAGCGGAGCGTTCCAAGTTTCCAGTGTGATGCTTATCATTTTCGTAGCAGTGTTCATTATATATTCGAACGGATTCTTTACACGTAAACGTAAAAAAGAAGTTGGCTTATATTCGTTATTAGGTATTCGTAAAAGACAAATTGGTAAAATGCTCTTTTATGAAAATATGTTAATGGGATTAATGTCATTAGTAATCGGGATTGCGATTGGTAGTGTCCTTTCGAAATTATTCCTTGAGTTATTAGTAAATATGATGGGATTAAATTTAAATGTTCATTTTGAAGTACCGATGGCTGCTATTATTGATACAGCAATTATTTTCTTTGTGATTATTTTATATACATCACTTCAAGGATATCGTTTAATTTATCGCTTTAAGTTAATTGAACTTTTCCGTGCAGAACGTGAAGGAGAAGCAATGCCAAAAGGATCTGTCATCATGGCATTAATTTCAGTTTTCTTAATCGGTTCAGGTTATTTTTTAGCGCTAATGTACATGAAAGCAGTTATGTATGCAGACTTTATGGTCGTTGCATTATATATTTTATTAGCGACAGTAGCAGGGACTTATTTACTGTTCATGTTCTTCACAGTATTTGTATTGAAACGTGCAAGAAATAATAAGTCAGCATTTTATAATGGTATGAATATGGTAACGACATCGCAGTTACTATATCGTATTAAAGGAAATGCGAAATCATTGGCGACAATCGCTATTTTAAGTGCAGTTACATTAACAGCGGTTGGTACGTCAGTTACGATGTATTACAATACATTTACGCAATCAAAAGTTGCTGCGCCGTATAGTTATTCCTATGAGAAAAAAGATGCAGCATTAGATAAAAAAGTAAATGAAATACTTGCTGGAGAGAAGAATAATCACCCAGTCACATATGAATCAGAAGTTGAAATGATTCCTGTGAAAGGAACATTTAAAGGTGAAAGAGCTGATCAAGTTCTGAACACACACTATAATGTTACGAATCAGTACCAGCTTATTTCTCAATCAAGCTTTAATAAACATGTGAAACATTTAGATGTAGAACCTGTAAATTTGAGTGCGAATGAAGCTTTCGTATATGATAGCTTATATATTGAGAAACTTGATTTTGGTCCTCTTTATACAGGAAATACAGCTGTATTCCCTGTTGGAAATGAGTCAAAAGAATTAAAAATTAAAGGTGTAAATAATAGAAGCCTTACAAATTTAAATGAACTATTTGTAGTCGTTCCTGATAAAACATATGAGCAAGTGAAACAAGTAAACGAAACGCGTACTGTAAAAAATATTGATGTAAAAGGTGAGCGAAATAGTAAAGAGTTAACAGCAAAATTAGCAAGCATTATGCCAGCTGGAGAATCAGAAGTTTTAAAACCATTTAACGATTTCTATACAGGATTCCAAATGGGGCTTGAAACGACAGGCTTAATGATGTTTATTGGGTTATTCTTAGGATTAGTATTCCTATTAGCAACAGGCTCAATCATTTACTTTAAACAATTAACAGAAGCAAGTGCTGACCGTGATCGTTACATTGTCCTTCATAAAGTTGGTGTAACGAAGCAAGAAATGAAGAAAGCTATCGCAAAACAAGTAAGCTTTATCTTCGCTATTCCGTTAGTAATCGGTATTTTACACAGTTTATTTGCACTAAAAGGTTTATCAAATATATTACCATTTGAAATTATGATTCCTCTTCTCATTAGTATTGGAGTATACGGTGTCATCTATATTGGATATTACTTCTTAACGGTTCGTTCTTATTATAAGATCGTGAGTGCGAAGTAATAAGGGGCAGCTATCGCTACACGCGATAGCTGTTTTTTTTATTCTTCATAAAATCTTAAGAAACTTCCTCAATTTTTATTAAGAAACGATAGTTATACTTAGACACAAGTTAAAAACTATCGAACGAATGAGGAGAGGTTTACATGCAGCTCATTACATTTTTACATGAATTTATAAAGCATCCAAAACATACTGGTGCAATTGCGCCAAGTTCAAAAATATTAGCAAAGAAAATGGTTGATGTAATTGATTTTAATAAAGCGAAATGTATTGTAGAGTTAGGGCCTGGCACAGGGGTTTTTACGAAAGAGATTATGAAGAGAAAAAAGAAGGAAACGATATTTCTTCTTATTGAAATTAATGAAGTATTTTTCAAAGAATTAAAAAGAAAGTTTAAAGATGAGCAGAATGTCATTGTTGTACACGGTTCAGCTGAAAATATAAAGAAGTATATGGGGGAGCACAATATAGAATGCATTGATTACGTTTTATCAGGGTTGCCTTTCACTTCTTTACCAGAAGAAGTTTCAAAGCGCATTTTAAATAATGCGATGGAAGCGATACATGAGAATGGTGAGTTCATTACATTTCAATATTCACTTGTGAAAAAAGGGTTTATACAGCATTTCTTCCCTGAAATTACACTAGAAAAAGTATGGCTTAATTTCCCGCCAGCCTACGTCTTTAGTTGCAAAAAAGAACTAAGGAGAGCATATGCATAATGGAATTACATGAATTATTATCTTATATTGAACAATACGGTTATTGGGCTTTATTTTTCTGTTTATGGTTAGGGATTATCGGTATGCCAATTCCAGATGAAATGATTGTTATGAGTGGTGGTTTCGTATCTTCAGTAGGTATATTAAGTGTTGTTCCTTCATTCGTATTAACATATTTAGGTGTTGTATCAGGGCTTTCTTTAGGATATATATTAGGGAAGGTTTTTGGAACGAAGGTACTCCATAAATTAATGAAAAAGAAAAAAGCGAAGTATTTGATGAAATCACAAGAAATGGTTGATAAATACGGACAGTACGCGTTAGTTACAAGCTATTTCATACCAGTTGTAAGACATATCGTACCGTATTTAGTTGGGATGAATAACATGTCATTTCGGATATATGCTTTGTATTCCTATACGACAGGATTTGTTTGGACACTCGTTTATTTTGTGCTCGGTTCTTTATTTGGACAACATATTGAAAGGATTGTAGCAGCTGCGATAGAGTATGGTTTGTATTTTGGCGGGAGTATTGCATTGATTGTGAGTGTGTTTTATTTTTACAGACAAAAAAGAAATACAGTGATGAGTAAATAAAGGAGGCGGCAGCCTCCTTTTATTATTAATATGGCTTTATTTATCGAAGTGCTGATGCAAAGCCCTGTGACATTAAGAAAAAGTTAAGAAACCGCACGAGTTTTTATTAAGAAATGCTCTCTATACTTAGAAAGGTCTTATAGAAAAACATAATGAAAGGCGGAATATAGATGAAAAGATTTATTTTAGGATCATTACTTGTCATCATAGCAGGAGCGGCATATTTGTTAAATGGGAGTGCTACAGTAGATTCCATGAATCCGTTTCTTAAATTAGAATATCGTTATGCGGTAATTGAGAACGATGGAAAAGATTTAGGTGGAAATAAAGGCCGTGCATACACAGTGAACACATATGATAAGGATGGAAACGAAAAAGAGATAACAATTGATGGAGTGGATACATTGCAAAAAGGTTCCTACTGGCATGTAATTACGAGAGGAAAGTCTGTGCACGATAAGGTACAAATAGATGAAGAAATAATTCCTGATGGCGCGAAGGTGAAGTTAGGATTGTAAGTATAAACCCGGTTCTAGATGAGAGAATCGGGTTTGTTATTTTATGGTAAAATGATAAAGGGGGAGGGCGAGAGGTATGCTACTCATTGTTAGCCTTATATTAATTGGGATTATGTGCAGTATGAGAATAGTATCCTTACATATGATAGAGCGACAAATGATAGAAGAGCGATATGTATATTGCCCAAAATGTGATGCGAAAATTAGAAAAGGGAATTCGGCTCCTTTTTGTTCGAAATGTAATTTAATATTTTAACTATATTAAATCCAAAATCAATTCTTATGATTTTGGATTTTTCTTTTTAAGAAAATATTAAGAAACCCCATTACTATTTGTTAAGAAAATGTATCTATACTGAATTCTGTTGCTTAAAGAGAACATCACGAATTATAACAGGAGGTACAAATAGATGAAAACAATGTTAGAAGCGAAAGGGATTTCGAAAATATATGATACAGGCGGGAATACGTTTGAAGCGTTGAAAGATATTCAACTGCAAGTGAAAGAAGGAGAGTTTGTCGGTATTATGGGACCGTCTGGTTCTGGTAAGACGACACTTTTGAATGTTCTTTCTACTATTGATACGGCTTCAAAAGGTGAGATTTTAATTGATGGAAAAGATATTGTGAAGATGAATGATGATGAATTGGCACTTTTTCGCCGTAATCATTTAGGATTTATTTTTCAAGATTATAACTTATTAGATACGTTAACAGTGCGAGAAAATATTGCATTGCCACTTGCTTTATCAAAGGTGAAGGCGAGAGAAGTAGAATCTCGCGTTGAGGAGATTGCAAAGAAGTTTGGGATAGATCATATTTTAAATCAGTATCCGTATGAAGCTTCAGGCGGACAAAAACAACGCTGCGCGGCATCAAGAGCGATTGTAACAAATCCAAGTATGATTTTTGGAGATGAGCCAACTGGTGCGCTTGATTCGAAGTCAGCGACGGATTTATTAGAAAGTATGAAGACATTAAATGAAAAAGATCTTGTAACGATTTTAATGGTAACGCATGATGCGTTTGCGGCAAGTTATTGTAAACGAGTTGTATTTATTAAAGATGGAAAGTTATATAAAGAATTACATCGCAAAGAGATGACAAGAAAACAGTTCTTCCAACAAATTATTGATATGATGTCTTCAATCTCTGGGGGTGCGGCAAATGAGCTTATCTAGCATCGCCCTTCGTAATATAAAACGAAATTTTAAAGATTATTTTATATACTTTGCTTCCATGATTTTTAGCATCGTCATTTATTTTACGTTTAAGGCGTTGCAATACAATTCACAAATAAGTGAAGCTGGAGATAACATTGGACGAGGATTCCAGCTTGCGAGCGTAATGCTCATTATTTTCGTTGCAATATTTATTATATATTCGAATGGTTTCTTTACACGAAAGCGTAAGAAAGAAATAGGTCTTTATTCTTTACTCGGTATTCGAAAAAAAGAAATAGGTAAAATGCTGTTTTATGAAAATATGTTAATGGGTTTATTATCATTAGTAATCGGAATTGTAATTGGTAGTTTACTTTCAAAAGGATTCCTAAAGCTACTTTTAAATATGTTAGAGCTACATGTAAATGTTCATTTTGAAGTACCAGTTGGAGCGGTTATAGATACAACAGTTATTTTTTGTCTCATCATTTTATACACATCGTTTAAAGGATACCGCGTTATTTATCAATTTAAGTTAATCGAGCTATTCCGTGCAGATAACGAAGGCGAAGTCATGCCAAAAGGTTCGAAAATAATGGCTTTCATTTCTTTATTATTAATTGGATCAGGTTATTTCTTGTCAGTAACGGCTATTAAAAATGTGAGCGGTGATAACTTTATGCCCCTTGCACTTTACATTTTATTAGCGACAGTACTTGGAACGTATTTATTATTTATGTTCTTTACCGTTTTTGTATTAAAAAGAGTGCGAAATAAAAAATCCGCATTTTATAACGGAATGAAAATGGTTACGACGTCTCAGTTACTATACCGCATTAAAGGAAATGCAAAATCGTTAGCAACAATTGCCGTATTAAGCGCAGTAACGTTAACGGCGGTTGGAACTTCTGTAACGATGTATTACAACACATATATGCAGGCGAAGAAATATCATCCAGTTAGTTATTCTTATGAAAAGAAAGATATGGAATTAGATCGTAAAGTAAATGAGATTTTAAAAGAAGGACAGAATGAAGTCATTCATCAATATGAATTAGAGACGGTAAAAGTAGTAGGAGAATACGGTGATGGCACTTCATTACAATCAAGAACAACAGAACTTATCGCGCAATCATCATTTAATACAATCGCAAAATATTTAAATGAAGAAACTCTAGATTTAAAGAAGAACGAATTGTATGCATTTGATGGCATGTACAGTGAAGGTAAGAGAGATAGTGGCGTATATAAAAATCGAAAAGCTACATTCCCAATTGAAGAAGTAGCACCAGTACAAGTGAAAGATGTACAAGCAAAAAACATTACAAACTTATATGAACTTCTAGTTGTCGTTCCGGATGAAGTGTATGAGCAAGCAAAGAAGACAATTGGCTCTCATACTGTGAAAAATATTGATGTGAAAGACGAAAGAAATAGTAAAGTGTTAACGGAGAAATTAAAGAAAGTAATATCGGAAGAAGATGCAGAAGGAAGAGAGCAATTCAGTGACTTCTATACAATATTCCGCAGCGGTATTGAAACGTCAGGGTTAATGATGTTTAGTGGTATATTCTTAGGACTTGTATTTTTACTTGCAACAGGCTCTATTATTTATTTCAAACAATTAACAGAAGCACATGCAGATCGTGAACGTTACATCGTTCTTCGAAAACTCGGTGTCACGAAAAAAGAAATGAAAAAAGCCATTGCGAAGCAAATGAGATTTATCTTCTTTATTCCTTTAGTAGTTGGTATATTACACACTTTATTTGCGCTCAAAGGATTAGCGACAGTTATTCCGTATGAAATTGCAGTTCCGTTACTAATTAGCATCGGGGTGTATAGTGTTATTTATATTGGTTATTATTGCTTAACAGTTCGTTCTTATTTCAGGATTGTTAGTAAATGAAAATAAGGTATACAGTTTTTGAAAAAGCGAAAGAGAGCGTAGTGAAAATTATGTTCTCTTTCGCTTTTTTTAGTTAAAATGAGGTGTGCATGAAAATGGTATTTAAATGGAGTGTTATTTCTTTCTATGGGAATGGGTTGGCTTGAAATTGATTAAGGCGTATTAACAAAGATGTTTCATCATGTTAGTGAAGTGGCTTGGAAGTTAAACCATAAAGTGCTACTGATGAACGATAAAGGAAAAACTGTATGGATGTTAACCTTTTTAGAGAAAGATATCCCATTATTATGAAGTCTTTCGCAGAGATGGATCGAGAAGTTTTGAGGGTTTTATTACCTGATGAAAGAGGGATTCTTCCTACGAGTCCAGAGTGTGATAAATGTTATAAGACTCAATTGGATGATATCGAGGAGAGTTGATAAAAAAGAGCTTGAAACTATTCAAGCTCTTTTTTTATCACTATTTATGTCCTAAAATATGCTCAATCTCATGCAAACTTAATTTACTTGCCTTAGCAATCGTTTCAAGTGGTATACCAAGATCATACATATTCTTAATCATTTGAAATTGCCCCTGTTGGACTCCCTCTTTTCGACCTTTTTCAATGCCCTGTTGAATGCCCTGTTGAATGCCTTTTTCAATACCCTTTTCAAGCCCTTTTTTAATTCCTTGTTCCATTCCTCTTTTAATTCCTTCTGTCTCTGCATGGGCGAATTTTGCTGCTTCATCCATTAAAACTTTCTCCCTTGCGTCATAGGCTTGTCGGAAAGAAGAATCCTGACTCATACGTTCCCATTTATTTATTGCTTTTTGTAAAATAGGGTCTTGGTTCATAGCAATATCCTCCAATAGTTTAGTTAAGTGCTCATCCTCATTTGCTGAAAGCAATAAAAGCCAACGAACAAATGGATCTTTCCACGGATTTACTTTTTCTTCATGCCATTGTTCAGTTAACTTTGGAATTTCTATAATGCGGATTTCTATGTCTTCACTCAGGATTTTTTTTTGTTGTGTATTCCATAATATGCTCGTTGTATGGAAGGCTGGGTGTTCCGAAAACATTACGAAGTTTAGTAAGTTTATGGTGATGGTTTTGTGAAGTGCACTGTAGGGCATCCCTTTTTGTAGTTGAGATGTGTATAGTCTTCCCCAATAATATAAACTGCGTTTAACCATATCGTGATTATTATTGAGTTGTATTTCTACATTGACTTTTGTTCCTGTGTCTAATGTCGCTGAAATGTCTAAAATAGATAACTTATCCTCTTCATATTCCCTGTGTAAATGTGGATCTTCTAGTTGTAGAGAAGCAATGGGCGACTCTAAAGACTCTTGTAACATAGCATTTAAAAATGCAATTAGAATATCTTCGCTACCATTCGTACCAAACAATTGTTTAAATGCAAAATCAATGCGTAAATTAACTAACTGTTGGTTGAACAAAGTTTGTCCTCTCCCTTATATGAAGGTGCTTCTTTCCTTCATTGTACATAAAAAGAACTAGAGTATGCAAACAAGCCATTCTTCTATTTTTTAGTAGTTTTATTAGAATGTCACAGGTAAGTATGGTTATGTTATACTCTAGTGAAATTAAAAAAATATTTTTGTTTATATCGGGGTGAAGATGATACATATGCAAAAAGATATTTTAAAACTATTAGATAAAAAGCAAAGTAACTATGAATTTCCTGCCTTTGATAATGAATATATGGATATTTCGCAAGTGAAATTCTCTCTTTTCTTTAAAGATACTAAGGATTGGTTAATGGTGTTTCAACTTGTTGGTGTAGGTTCATTAGGTGTATGTAATGATATTTAAGTATATGGAGATAGAATTACTCATTCAATGGGTGATGATTGCATTTTACAATTAAATGATGGCAATTATGAGTTATTTAATGATGAAGGTGAATTTATGCCGAATATTTATAACGGCAGTTTAAAAATTCGTGAGCAGCATTTTGAATATGAATTTACAGAAGAGGATTATATAAATAATGGAATAGAAGTACAAACGACAGAGCATTATCCAACATACTTTATGCGTATGCTTGCTACTAATGAAGAAGTTAGAACATTATTATGGTGGAGTAAAGAAGAGATTTTAGAAGAGTTCGGTTTAGAAGGTAATTGGGAACTAGCGTATGAAACGGAAGAATGGAAACATGTTGAAGACGAAAAAGTAAGTGAAAATGAATTCTTCCAATCAGTAGCCGCTGCAATAGAGAAGAAAGATCCACGTATTATTGTGAAGAAGGATTCTAACACGCATTGGAGAAATTGGGTAGCGTTTGATTGTGACTGAAAAGGATAGGAGAAAGAATAATAAATGAAAAGAAGAAGAAAATCCGGAGAAAAAGTACAAATGCATCGTTTTGCACTACCTCTATGCTACGGAAGTGAAGCACCATATTATTATTACGAGGTAGCGCCCCATGAAAGAGAGGAACGCTTCCATTTAACATCAGAACTTTGCGTAATGGACGATGAGCATTACTTTATTAGAGGTTGTTTAGAGATTCCTATCATTGACTACCACGAAAACTTCATATGGACTGTGTGGGTATCACTTAGTAAAGAAAGTTATGATGAAGTATTAAAAAAGTGGGATGAGAGAGGCCGAGAAAATAGTGATCCTTATTTTGGTTGGTTATCTGTAGAAATACCATTTTATCCAGAAACATTAAATTTAAAAACAAATGTACATATAAGAGAAGTTGGAACGGCACCGTATGTTGAATTAGAGCCAACCGAGCATCCTTTAGCAATCGAACAAAGAAATGGAATTACTTTAGAGAGAGTTAAAGAAATACAAGAAATGATTCAACGACATAGCTAGATTAGAAGAGAAAAAACGAGTGCTAGCACTCGTTTTTTTCTTTACACAACCGCAGGATTATAAATCATCGTAAAGTGTCCTGGTAATAATTCAATGTGACAAGGTGTATGAAGCGAACTTTCTCCATCTGTATCTACTTCTTTTTCTTCTTTCGTTTCAATATGAATGGATTTTGCTTTTACGTGGAAGATGTCATTTTCATTTGAATCCTCGAATAGTTTCTTTCCGATGTAATCTTTAAATGCTTGAATACCTGTTGATTTGACTACGAAAATATCAAGTGTTCCGTCATCACATTTTACGTTCGGAATAAAGGATGGAATACCACCAAGATATTCACCATTTCCAACCATGACAAGGACAGCTTCGTCTTCATATACTTGTCCGTCATAAGTAATTTTTACTGGGAATGTTTCAGCATTTTTTACAGTTCGAATTGTGCTTAAATAGTAACCGATTTTACCAAGCTTTGCTTTTTCTTCTGCATCGATATTGTTTGATACTTCAGATACGAGACCAATCCCCCAGAAGTTTAAGAAATGTTGTCCATTTGCTTTTGCAACGTCAACTGGTTTTATATGTTCTTTTGTAATAAGTTTTGCCGCTTCTGCAATGTTTTGCGGAACACCAAGTGTGCGAGAGAAGTCGTTGCAAGTTCCACCTGGAATAATTGCAAGTGTAGGTCTAGTTTCGAGAGGTGCTAAGCCATTTGTGCATTCAAATACTGTTCCATCCCCACCAAAGACGATAATTAAATCTACTTTACTAGCAAACTCTTGGCAATATTTTGTTGCATCACCTTGTTTTTTCGTATGAAGGATATGTAAATCAGGAAAAGCTGCGGCAAGAGGTGGTACGATTTTTGTTAAATTTGTATGTAAGTCACCTTGACCAGCTTTCGGATTTACGATAAGGAGTACTTTTTCAAATTTTGTCTTTGTCATTTTTATTCTCTCCCTTTGTCTTTTACGAATCGTGATAGAAAATAAACTTCCATCAGTAATTGATGGAAGCTTATTTTATTATATTACTCCGTTACAACTGAAGCGATAAATGGTAAGTTACGATATTTCTCAGCACAGTCGATACCGTAGCCAACGATAAATTCGTCTGGAATTTGGAAGCCAACATATTCAGCTTTTAAGTCCACTTTACGGCGTTCTGGTTTATCAAGTAATGTACAGAACTTGAGTGCCTTTGGTTTATGCATAAAGAAGTGGTCTTTTAAGAAATGAAGTGTTAAACCAGAATCGATAATATCTTCTACAACAATTACGTTTTTTCCAGTAATGTTTACGTCGATATCTTTTAGTAGTTTCACTTTTCCTGTCGTTTCTGTTTGATTTCCGTAACTAGATGCAGAAATGAAGTCAATTGTTACATCGTTTTTAATGTGACGAATTAAATCAGCAGCAAATACGAATGAACCTTTTAATACGGCGATAACTACGATTTCTTCTCCTTCAAAGTCACGTTCGATTTGAAGTGCTAATTCTTTCACTTTTGCTTGTAATTGTTCTTCAGAAATTAAAGTGTCTTTTATTTCAATATTCATTGTAATCCTCCTACAGTGTAAAACTTGCGAACATTTCGACTGTAAAGGATAGAATAGAAAAAGTCAAAGGAGATAGTAATTTTTTACAAAGATAACGACAAAATCATCTGATGATATGATATACTAAGTATATTAAGAAAACGCTTCCACAAAGGGTGAATATGATGAAGAAGAAACAGTACACAAGTGTAACATTTATAAAAGCATTACTTTTAACAATTGTTCTTGGCCTGTTGGCTTACGTAATTGATGTACCTGCGATTCGTATTTCATTAATTGGAATGACTTTAGTGTTAGGAGCAATTTCGCACGGTATGATGTCGCAGCTAAAAGAAGCTGGACTTGATGATATGAGAGATCATATAGATAAAAAGTAAGAAACCTTCATTATATAGAGTGAAGGTTTTTTTGTTTCTTACAAAAATGTAAGGTAGTTGTAAGGCAAATCGATAGTTGCATAATAGCATTTTGGATAAACTATGGGTGTAAGGTAAAAGGCAAGCATATTTTAGGTAAATTAAGTTTTAGGCACTCTATATGTGAAAAAGGAGTAGGAGGGCATGGAGAAACGTTGGACGACCTTTTCTTTTTTAGCGACTAGTAACACCGTAATGCTAGATGGAAAAATGGATTTTTTGCACTTGTTTGATCGTGAAGATGATCATTCTTCTTCTAAATTTACAATGAAATGGAATAAATGGAGCGAGAGTTGTAGGTTTGAAGAAGAGGCCCCTAACGAAGAGCAAAAGATTATTTTAACAAACCCTATTAAAGCGTGGGTTGTTCAACGTCGTAAGTGTAACGTCAAAAATCACTTCAAGAAAACTGAGCCGAGACAATTAGTTATCGCTCCAGCCCGTTCTACTTCCAAATCACGCGAAAGTAACATGTAAATAATTGAGACACACACCCGAAAAAAACATCGTACATATTGCGATGTTTTTTTCTTTTTCTACAATGAAATCTTTAAATGAAATATATTTCATCTGCATCTTATATTTATATCTCTTGCTTATTCTAGTAATACATCCGGTGCGAGTTGATGTGAATAAAATATAAGGAGAGAATGAAAATGAAAAAGAGACTATTACCAATTTGTGCAATGGCACTTTTAACAGTAGGATATTCTTCAGTAGCGAGTGCAGATACTGGAACAGTAACAAAGGAAGAAGCGCAAGTGCAACAAGATAAAGCTAAAAAAGAAGAAGCAATTAAGGAACAGCAAAAGAGTGATGAGGAGAAAAAGCAAGCAGCGCAAGTACAAGAAAAAAGTGATATGGCTAAAAAAGAGGAAGCAATAAAAGCTGAGAAAAAAAGTGAAGAAGAGAAAAAGAGAATAGCGCAAGAACAGTTAAAAAACGATATGGCAAAAAAAGAAGCAGCGATAAAAGCCGAGCAAAAGAATGAAGTAGCTAAAAAAGAAGTAGCAAAGCCAGTTGTACAAGGTGAAAAATTACCAAATACAGCATCAAATAATGTAGCAATGATGGGATTAAGTGCATGTCTTGTAGCGGTAGGTACATTATTTGGTTTGAATCGTCGCAATAAGATTAAAGCGTAAATAAAATATTTTCCTATAAAGAATGGGATAATTTCATATATTAAAAATGGTAGGTTACTCCTACCATTTTTGGCATGGAGGGATGAAGAATGAAGTTACTCAATTATATCGGTATCATATTGATGGCTATTGGGCTATTCATGGGATCCTATTACGCTGTGGAATGGTATAAAGGAAAAAGCTCTGCTCAAGAATTAACGAAAGAAGAAATAAAGAGCCTTAAAAATATACAAGATACTCAACTTTCTCATGAAACACCTGTAACTTCTCAAGTGCCTTCTTCTCAAACAGAACATAAAGAAGGTGAAAAGGTAGCGATGTTAAACATACCGAAAATAAAGAAGAAGTTTTCTATATATTGGGGAGCGGATGATACGACTTTGAAAAAAGGAGTTGGTATGTTTGTTAGTGATTTAACGACAACCCCATCTGGAGGAGGACATACTGTACTGAGTGGACACCGAGATACTGTATTTACAGATTTAGGAGAGTTGAAAGAAAAGGATACTCTTGTTTTAGAGTATGATAATAAAACGTACACATATGAAATTCAAAAGACATGGATTACTCATGCGGATGATCGTACTGTTATTATAAAAAAAGAAGAACCGATATTAACACTGACAACTTGTTACCCATTTGATTATATAGGGGATGCACCAGATAGATATATTATCGAGGCGACGTTAACTGGCAGTTATTCAAAGTGAAATTATAGTTTCTGAAAACCGGAGGGGGATATATCAGTTATGTCAAAAAACATTTTAATTGTTGAAGATGAAGACATATTACGTGAAATATTAAAAGATTATTTTTTAAGTGAGCAATATGTAGTGTTTGAAGCGAGGGACGGGAAAGAGGCTTTAGTTGTATTTGAAGAAGAAGAGGTTGATTTAGTTATTTTAGATATTATGTTGCCAGAACTCGATGGATGGTCTGTTTGCCGAAGGATTCGAAAGACGTCCGAGGTGCCTATTATTATGCTAACGGCGCGCGTAGATGAAGACGATACGCTACTTGGTTTTGAACTTGGGGCAAATGACTATGTGACGAAGCCGTATAGTCCGCCAATTTTATTAGCAAGAGCGAAAAGGTTGTTAGAAAGCAGAAAAGTGACAAAGCAACTTTTAGAGAATGAAGATGATACATTATCAATCCACGATATTCACGTTCATTTTCCGTCACGCACTGTTACGGTAAATCGAACTGATATTAATTTAACGCATACAGAATTTGAAATATTAGCGTATTTCATGAAAAATCAAGGAATCGTTTTAACGCGAGAGCAACTCATTTCAAGAATTTGGGGATATGAATTTGCTGGCGATGATCGAACGGTGAATAGCCATATTCGTAATTTAAGAAATAAATTAGGAGAGAAAGCAAAGTATATTACAACTGTAGTACGAACTGGTTATAAATTTGAGGGGAATATATGAGAAAAGGGATTGTACTAAAATTATTTACTCTTACAACAGCATTATGCATGTTAATTTTAGCGACGATATTTATTGGACAAACGATATTTTTCAAACAATATTATGCGAATCGAAAAGTGGAAGATATTAAAGTGAATTTAAATTCCTTTGAGAAGAACTATTTAAATCATGCAGGAAATGCAGAAGAAATTCAGAAACTAGAGCAAGACTTTTTAAGAGAAAATAATACGTGGATTACGACATTAGATAAGAACGGGAATTTAAAACATGCAGATGATTTTTATTTTGAAGTAACGATAGATCGTAGGCAACAAAAGAGCTTTGGACAACAAATATTCAAAATTCCCTTAGGTAATCTCGTCAATATAGAGGAGATTGATAATAAATTATCAGAGCATTTTTTAGGGCAAGAAATTTATTTTTCTGGAGTGAGAAAAGAAGATAGTTTTATTCCATTCTCTTTTTCTTTATCTAAACAGAATTTAAGCGGATCTAATAAACCGCTAGAAAAAGCATTTAATGAGAAAATGAGAAAATTATATGAGGAGAAAAAGAAAGCAACCGGGGAACAAGTTGTTAAGGAGAAGAGGCCAGCCGTTCAGGAGCAAGCTGCCCCAGAACCAGATGTTTACATAGGAGGGCGTGTTACGAAAGTACAGTTTCCAGATGTAAAAGGCCCCGTAAATCCAATTTATAAAAATACTTTATTTTTGGATAGTATAAAAGAATTTCAAACGGATGTATTACTAAAAGAGAGTAATCAAATAGAGTATTCAACAAAGACAATGGACTATGAAAAGAATGATATAAAATATAAATTATTAATGAAACCAATAAAAGAAAAAGATGGATCAGTAACATATATTTATGCGATGGCTTCTTTACAGCCCGTAGATGAAGCTGTACAAATGGTGCAAGATTATTACATCTATATCATTGCATTTGTAGTCGTTCTTATTTTTTTAGCTTCGTTTTATTATTCAAAACAAATTGCAAAACCATTATTAAAAATAAATGATACGACGAAGAAAATAGCACAATTAGATTTTACAGAAAAAATACCGATTACTTCAAAAGATGAAATTGGAGATTTATCGAAAAATATTAATGTGCTATCAAATAAACTCCATTCGCATATTGGGCAGTTAGAAGAAGATATTGAAAAGGAAAGAAAGTTAGAAAAGACGCGAAAAGAATTCATTTCTGGTGTTTCACATGAATTAAAAACACCGCTAAGTATTATGAAAAGCTGTATTTCTATTTTAAAAGACGGGGTAGCTGAGCATAAAAAGGATTATTATTTTCAGGCGATGGAGAGAGAAGTAGACAAAATGGATACGTTAATTTTGGATATGCTTGAGTTAGCTAAATTTGAATCTGGTACATATAAAATGAAAAAGGATTCGTTTTATATTGATACAGTAATTGAAGACATATGTGAACATCTATCTGTGGAAATAGAGAAAAAAGAACTTCATATTCATAAAAATATAAGTTCATTTGAAGTGATTGCAAATCAAGGCCGGATTGAACAAGTCATCGTGAACTTCATTACGAATGCTATACGATATACACCAAATAAAGAGGATATTATTATTTCTACAATAGATGAGAAGAATCGTATAAAATTGTGCATTGAAAATAAAGGTACTCATATTGAAGAAGAGCAATTAGATAAAATTTGGGATCGTTTTTATCGCGTGGATACAGCTCGTCAGCGTTCACAAGGTGGGACGGGGCTTGGGCTTGCCATTTCAAAGAATATTTTAGAACTACATGATGCTGAATATGGGGCAGAAAATACAGAAGATGGTGTATTATTTTATTTCTATTTACCGAAAAAAGCGTAGACAATATGATCTATGCTTTTTTAATTTATTTTCATATTATCTTTACCTAATCTTTATTTTTAATCAGTATAATTTGTTTAGAAAATGAGGTTATGTAAGGAGTCGATGAACCGTGCATAGCAATTGGCTAAGTATAATGGTATTTATTTTCTTTTGCGCATTTATTGTATTTTTAATTGATATTACGATATGAAAAAAGAGCGCTCATTAAGCGCCCTTTTTTTGTGTATTCATTTGATAAGCACTGATGCTCTTGAATAAGCGTGGTGAAGTGATAAATAAAAATATAAGTAAAACGGTACATAAAATAAAAGAACCAAGCATTGTACTTCCATTTACGATTAATGAATATAACACAGCTGATTGACCTTTCGGCGCATATTGTCCCCAGAAAATAATGCCGGCAATAAAGTGGCAGAAATAGCGAGCAAAGCTACCGATAAATGTAGCAAGGATAATATAAGCAAGGACTTTCTTACCCTGATTTTGTTTTGATGAAGGTTTGTCTTTACGGTTACCTAAATTTGATTGTTCTAAGCTATTTTCATTGGATGTTAAAAGTGCTTTTTGAATTGGACGATAGAATAAGCCAGCAAATCCGATAAAAGCAAAGGCAATGAAGTACTCAATGAATGCTTGAACAGGTGTTAAAATATAAGCATCTCCCACGACAATTTGTAATAGTCCCCAAACTAAACCGCCTAAGAAAGCTGATTTAAAGCCCCAGCGGTAAGCAATAATAAAAATAGGAATCATAGCGAATGAGATAGAACCGCCTGTTGGAAGTTTAAGTGATAATGGTAAAATATCGATAATCATGGCGAAGGCTGCAAGAATAGCAGATTCGATCATCGCTTGTAAATTGGTGTTACGCATGTTGTCTCCCCCTAAATCCAAGTTGTACAAAAAAGAATAGATATCATAGGAGGATACGAAATACGTAAATAAAAATGAGGTATGTATTTCGGACGTTTGCACAATCCCTGCGTTAGTATTAACTAACAGGTTCGAAGGGTCGGAACGAAGTGTTCCCTCTCAGCGGCATGGCTCCCCCAGTGATAACGAGATTCTTTATTTGTTATTGTTTATTGTAAGCGAAATGGATGAGAATGGCAAACGAATACAGTATGACAATAATTGAAATAGAATTGTAGCGAAATGTTAATAAATATGAAGCAAAAGGGTATAGTACAAGAGAAATTGGGTGTGGTATAATTTTTTTGAAAATAATTATCATTCTCTTCTGAGGGGGAAGGTTATGAGCTTAGTAGATATTAAAATTGGAGAGAAAGTGTTAGTAAAAAGTATTCAGTCTTTAGATCAGCTATTAAAGCGTAGACTAGCTGCTTTCGGTCTTGCGGAAGGAAGCGAACTTCGCTTGAAACAGAAAGCGATGTTCAAAGGTCCTTGTACATTGGAGTGTCGTGGACAGTTAATTAGTATTCGTCATTGTGACGCGAAAATGATAAAGGTGGAATTAGCGTGAATAAGGTAGCTTTGCTAGGGAATCCGAATACAGGGAAGACATCATTATTTAATGCACTTACTGGTTCTTATGAATACGTAGGAAACTGGAGCGGTGTAACAGTAGAAAAAAAGGTTGGTAAATTAAAAGATAGACAAGGAACATTAATTGATTTACCAGGTGTTTATGATTTAAATCCAGTTTCACGTGATGAAGGTGTTGTAACAAACTTTCTATTAACAGAAGAATTTAATCATATGTTAAATATCGTAGATTCCTCGCAGTTTGAAAGAAATATGCATTTAACGTTGCAGTTACTTGAATTTGGTAAGCCAGTCTCAATTGGTTTAAACATGGTTGATGTGGCGAAGCAAAGAGGAATTGTCATTGATGTAAAACGATTATCAGAGCTATTAGGTGTAACAGTCGTTCCTGTTGTTGCAAGAAGTGGAAAAGGCTGTGAAGAACTGCTTACGACTCTTAAAGAAAATAACAAAAAAGAGAAAAAGCCATTCCTTATTTCATATGGTGTACAAATGGATGAAGGAATTGGAGAAGTAGTTGCTCTTTTAGAGACAGCGAATTACGAGCATCCGAGATGGTTAGCACTTCAATTTTTAAGCAATAACGAAGTAGTAGAAAAAGAAATGAAAGCATTACCAATTTATAAGGAACTCATAGCCATTCGATCTCGCTTAGAAGGAAGACTTGATTGTACGTTAGAAGAGCACATTTACAAAACTCGTGAAGCGTATATTGAAAAGTTAAAAACAAATGTTATGAAGCATGAGAAAGAAGGAAAAATTCCTTTTTCAGAAAAAATTGATAGATTAATTACACATAAAATTTTAGGACTTCCAATCTTTTTAGCAGTTATGTTTTTTATTTTTCAGGTTACGTTTACGTGGATTGGTACACCTTTATCGGATATGTTAGATGAGTTTTTTGGTGGCCAGCTTACGGATTGGGTGACGGCTGGACTTACAAGTATTGGAGCTTCTGATTTTATTCAAGCACTAGTTACAGAAGGTATTATTGCCGGTGTTGGTGCTGTATTAGTATTCGTACCACAAATCTTTGCACTATTCTTTTTTATTTCATTATTAGAAGACTCAGGGTATATGGCGCGAATTGCAGTTGTTATGGATAGAATTATGGAGTTTTTCGGCTTAAACGGAAAAGCTTTTATTCCGATGATTATCGGTTTTGGATGTAACGTTCCAGGTATCATGGCTGCGAGAACGATTGAACAGGAAAAAGAACGTTTACTTACCATTTTAGTAACACCATTTATGTCTTGTTCAGCACGATTACCTGTATATGCATTATTTGCGGGCGTATTTTTCCCGCATAGTCAGGCGACTGTTGTATTTTCTTTATATGTTGCAGGGATTGTTCTTGCGTTATTAGTTACAAAAATTATGTCTCTTACAATTTTGAAAGCGGAAAAGTCTATTTTCGTAATTGAATTACCGCCTTACCGTGTGCCACAAGCAAAAACATTATGGCTAAGCACGTGGGAGAAAGGAAAGGGATTTGTTCGTAAAGCTGGTACATTCATCTTTGGTGGTTCGGTTGTTATTTGGTTATTAAACTATGCAGGTCCATCAGGATTCGGCGTTGATATGGGAGATAGCTACTTAGCGATGATTGGTGGATTTATCGCACCATTATTTGCACCGCTCGGCTTCGGAACGTGGCAAGCTGCAGCATCCCTTTTAACAGGATTTTTAGCGAAGGAAGTTGTCGTTTCTACAATGGCAATTATTTATGCAGTTAAAGAAGATGTGCTTGGAAATGTAATGGGAGCACATTATACAGCATTATCAGCTTATGCATTTATGTTCTTTATTTTATTATATGTTCCGTGTTTAGCGACGGTAGCTGTTATTAAACGTGAAACAGGATCAGCGAAGTGGACGATTTTCTCAGTCGTTTATCCACTCGTAGTTGCTTATGTATTAACGCTCATTATATACCAAGTTGGATCCTTACTCGGATTCTAGAAGGAGATGTATTGTGATGATGGTCAATATTATAATTGGAGCTATCATTTTTGGTTATGCAGCATATACGTTAGTTAATTTTGTAAAGAGAAGTAAAAAAGGAAAATGCGCGGCATGTTCTTTAAATAAGTCATGTCAGTCGCAAACTTGTAGCCCGGATATGGAGCAAATTGCTCATAATAAATAGAAAAAAGCTTTGCGAATTTCGCAAAGCTTTTTTGTTTTACTTTTTAATTTTTACAAGTTGAGAAGCTTCTACGCCTTTGTAACCAGGGAATTCTTTACTTGGGTCTTTATCAAATTTTAATACACCTACAGATTTTTCATCACCTTTTACATTGCTGTAAGTTGCGTCATCGACAATCGCATACATATCTGTATATGCACGACCACTTCCGATAATTGTGTTGCCTTCATATTTTAATTTTGCCCCATCAAGTGCAGCATTTTCTACTTTTTCTTTTGCAAATAATACACCTTGTTCTGTTGTTACAGCTGGTAATTTATCAAGTGGTTTCGTGTTGTCTTTTTCATCAACTTTGCTAAGTAACTCTTTTTTCACTAGTTCTTCACCAGTTTTCTTATCCATCACAAGAACTTTTTTACCATCTAATGTTGTCATTTTCATTTTATAGAAGTCTTTTTCTTTCACTTCTTTTTTGTTTTTATCTGTAATTTGCTGAACTTGTTCTTCTGAGCCGTACAGTACAAAACCGTTCGCTTTCTCTCCTAATAAAGAACAACCTGATAATGCTCCAAATGAAATTGCTGCTGCTAATCCGATTCCTACTAATTTTTTCATGATGATTTCTCCTTTTATATGTTTTATAGTAAATACAATTTTTGTATTATTGCTTACAAGTGAAGAAGCTTGTTTGTTGCTTCTGGTATTAGTGTATAAGAAATATTGGAATGCAACTATCGAGTTAGCTTACAGTAACATTACACTTATGTAATTTAGTGAAATTGCACAAAAGTAAGTTAATTCCAAATGGATATAATTATAATATATTGTAAATGCAATATTGTATATAAAATGTCATATTATAATGGATGTATTTTGGAAATAACATGTAAGGACATATTAGTTTTGTTATAATAAACACATAGGCTGTAAAATGAATATTCTTTACTGTAAAGGAAGATTTTTCAGTTTTCCAAGTAGTGAATTTGAAATATGAGGTATATCATAGGAGGAATTTAGATGTCTGTATTTAAACGATTAAGAGATTTAACAATGTCAAATGTGTATTCGTTAATTGAAAAAGCAGAAGATCCAGTTAAGATGACTGATCAATATTTACGCGATATGCAAGCCGATGTACAAGAGGCTGAGAAAAGTGTAGCAGCTCAAATCGCACTTGAGAAGAAATTCAAAATATTATTTGAAGAGCAAGAAGCACTTGTGAAAAAACGTGAAGAGCAGGCTCATATGGCTGTTCAAGCTAATAACTTAGATCTTGCGCGTCGTGCATTAGAAGAAAAACAAAATGCAGAGCAAAAAATGAATGAGTATAAAGCAAGCTACGAGCAAAATAAAGCTGCTGCTGATAACCTGCGCCTAAAGCTAGAAGAAATGCGTAAGCAATTAAATGAGCTGAAAAATAAACGTGAAACACTTGTAGCGCGTGTAAATGCGGCGAAAGCACAAAAGAATATTAATCAGGCGATGTCTGGATTTGATTCAAATTCAGCAAAAGCTGGTTTAAGCCGTATGGAAGAGAAAGCTCTTCAATTAGAGGCTGAAGCGGAAGCAAGCGGTGAAGTTTATAAGAAAGAAAAATCATTAGATGATGAATTCGCAAGCTTAAACAAAAATTCTGCTGTTGACGATGAATTAGCTCGTATTATGAAGCAGTATGAGAAATAATATAGAATAAAGACAAATGAACCGACATGTCTAAATATATTCATGTCGGTTTTCTATTATATTTTAGAGGAGGTTTTGCAATGACATGGATGAATGTAGTTGCCATGCTTGTATGGACTGGAGCGAGTGCAGTACTTTTATTTGCAATTATGTGGGTTGATTCAATTTTTACAAAATACAATGATTTAAAAGAAATCAAAAATGGAAATACAGCTGTAACAACTCGTTTTATTATGAAATTATTTGCACAGGGGTACATTTTATCCCAATCGATAACGAAAGCAAATGATTTATGGCAAGCACTCCTTGCATCAGCAGTTTCTTTCGTTATTTTATTAGTGGTAGAAATGTTTATCGAATTCGTATTAAAGAAAATGTCTGGTCTTGATTTAGAAGAAGGTACGAAAGAAGGCAGCGTTGCACATGCGATGTTAGCTGGATCATTACATATTGTTGGTGCACTAATTTTAGGTGCGTGTTTATAAAGAGAAAAGGAGGGGTAGATTATGAGTTTATTTAAACGAATAAAAAATATAATGAAAAGCCCAGAGCCACTGAAGCCGGAAAAGAGTCTTTTAACGTTAGCTCCTGGCGATATGATTGAAGTTTCATTAGTTATGTATGAATTAATTGGGAAAACGAGTATGCATTCGCGTAAGGAAATTGTTTTGACATTGCAAGATGGAAAAGACATTCGTTATTTAAAAATTGAAGATCGTGAAAATACGTATTACAAATTATATACACCAATTGATGGTCGCTTAGATTCAATTGATGAAATTCCGACGACAATTGAAATGGATGATACCGAGTACCATATGGAAGAACAATATAACGGACGTGTTGTTGTGATGGGAAAAACTCCATTCTCAGCTTCAGAAGAACAGTATATATGGGAATTCCAATCAGATAATCGAAAATTATTGCGTATTGAATGGCAAAATGGTCGCACAATGATGTATGAGGGAGAAGCAATCATTCCTGCTGATGTACAAATTATAAGAGCAACGTAAGGGGGCGTAATCATGTCAAACCGATTGTTTACCATGATTAAATCGTTTGTGATCCCTATACTTGCTATCGTTATATTACTTGTTGTTGCTGGTTATGCCTTATCAGGTTGTCAAGGCGGGCAGACAAAGTCGATTCAAGACCGTTATCCACTTGAATCTGTTGCCAAGGAAGGTAAACAAGAATCTTACGTGTATAGGGCCGCCAATCGGTCAGTTCCTGAAGTAGCGAAGGAACTCATTAACGAAAGAGAACCGAAGCAAGCATCTAAAGAAGACGAAAATCAAATGTTCCTCGTTTATTCTGATAAGATTTATAACCTGCAAAAGGATAAAGAGAAACCATCTGATACGTTAATTGAAATAAGTAATAAAGAATTTGTCCGTCAAAATTACCAACCGTCCTTCTTGCAAGGATATATTATGGGTAGCATATTAAACGATATATTCGGTTCACGAAAATCATCATACGGTGATTATCGAGGATATAACGATAGACAAAATCATAAACCAGTTATTCCAGAGAGACCACCTACAAAAGAAGAAAAGAAAACCCCACCTCCAATTACGAAGGAAGGGAAAGGGTCTATCATTAAGCGAGGCGATAATGTAGATTCGAAACCATCAGTAGGTGATAAGGGGAGTATTACTGAAAAAGGAAGTAATACGACGCCCCCACCTTCTACTGGAAGCAAGGGTAAGATTACAAAAACACCAGGCGGTTCAAGCGGATCAGATGTGAAGCCAAAATCATCTATTAAAACGCCGCCAAGGAATACATCTCCTCCGAAAACGAGGGTCGGTGGTTCAGGAAAAATTACGAAGAGAAGATAGTGTAGAGACCGAAAAGTGGAATTTGCTTTTTGGTCTTTTTTTGTTATGGGAATTAATTCCTCTCATGTGGTACGATTTAGGCATAAGGGAGGAAGTAAAAATATATCAGCGATTATTGAAATATATCGACTTACCGACAAAAACTGACAACGATAGCAACTTAATAATAAAAAGAGGGTGTGCCAAAATTTTGGCACACCCTCTTTTTCATAACGATTAATGAATATCACGTTTCTTAAAGTTACCGCCTTTTACTTCTGCTACGTCATAAACTGTAATAAAGGCGTGTGGATCGATTTCATTAATAAGTTCTTTCATTTTACTTTCTTCTAAACGGTTAATTACACATGAAATTTCTTTAAACTTCTCTCTTGAATAACCACCGTATACTTCGTTATATGTTGCACTTCGGCCTAAACGATCGCGAATTGTTTCTACCATTAATTCAGGCTCTTTTGTAATAATTTTAAATGCTTTTGAACCACTTAAACCAACTTCAACGATATGAATCACTTTCGAAGCGATAAAGTAAGCAATTGCCGAAAGGATAGCTCCTTGCAGGCCGAATACCGTTGATACGAAAATAAATACGAACATGTTTAAGAATAAAATAAGGTCACTCGTTCCAAATGGTAACTTACGAGAAAGCAATACAGCAAGCATATCGATTCCATCTAATGCCCCACCGTTACGTAATGCTAGTCCCATACCAAAACCGATGATAATACCACCAACAACTGTAACTAATAATGTATCGCCTTCAATAATAGCTGGTATTCCGTGCATGACAACGGTACCTACTGCTAATGAAGCAATTCCGATAATAGAATAAATCGCAAAGCTTTTACCGATTTGCTTATACCCTAACCAAACGAAAGGAATGTTAATAACTGCGATTAGAGCTCCTAATGGCAATCCAAATAATCTTGAACTAACGATACTTAAACCAGTTACACCACCGTCGGATACGTTATTTGGAATTAATACTGCTTCTAATCCGTACGCTGTGATAAATGCCCCAATAATAATCATCAAAGCTTTTGAAGCAATTCTTAGCTTATTGGGCTTGTTTTTGATAATTTTCTCCATGTAATTTCCTCGTTTCAAACTAGTTTCTTATTTGTTACGTAATTCACACCTAAATTTTATTTTAACATTTAATTTGAAAAAATTCTCCTTTAATGGATGTATGCAGGGAATATTATCACCATATTATCTTTAAAATATTTTTGAAATCAGTATAAGAAATCCCATCCTTTCAAAGGATGGGATGCTATTAAGAAAATATAAAACTAAGTACTGATACGAATAAAGCGAAACCTAAAATAGTTCCACATATTTTCATATGGCGCTTGCGTCCCATTACGACAATCGCAACATATTCACGGATCATTGCGTTAGGCCAGTAATAAAATGCAGTTTTTGATCCGATTCCTTGGCTATTAAGACCGGCTTGTCTTGCATATATACCAGCACGGAAAAGGTGGAAATTATTCGTTGTAAAAATACTTTTATATTTACCTTCTGGTTTTAAAGAATCCATAATTTCTTTAGAGAACAGCATATTTTGATATGTGTTTACAGAGCGATTTTCCTGGACTGTATGTTCAAGAGGAATTCCTTTTTCAACAGCGTAACTTTGCATCGCTTCCGCTTCTGGAAGACCTTCATCTGGACCTTGTCCACCAGAAAAAATAATTGTTGGTGGTGTATTAACAGCGGCTTGTTTCCAATAGAAGTCAATCGCTTTATTAATGCGGCTTGCAAGTAAAGGTGGTACTTTATCATTAATTAAGCCGCTACCAAGAACGATGATGAAATCTTGATTACGTCTTGGTCTGTTGAATTGGTATAAAAAATATGCACTTAAGAAGTTAGATAAGTGTATAAAGAAATATATGCTTATAAGAGAAATAGCTGCAAAAATAGGCTCTAAATGCGATGAAACCAAACTTGCTGGATTTATAATAGGGAGTAACATAAAGAATAACATCCCTAAAGCAGCAAGGAGTGTTAAACAGTTAGTGAACCGTCGTCCTTCTCGCTTCATTAAAATTCTAGCATTAAGAAATAGCCCAAACATTAAAGCAACAATACCGAAAGGAAGCATAATGAGAAGTGCTAAAAAAGGTAAAAATATAATGTAGCGTAGGACATCACTATCTGAGTTCAATGATACAATCACACAAAAAAGAAGGAAAAAACAGATAAAGGCATTAAATAAAAAGCCGTTTATTATTTTTCGCGGATCTTTTAAATATGAGATAAGAAAAATAATAAATAATATAAGAGGAATAATTCCGAAATACATCATAAATATAGTACACCTCAACTTGTATAAGAATTTGACATACCTTTTATATTACATGATTTTATAAGTGAAAATGAAAGAAAAAGGATTTTGAATTTTCTCAATAAAATATATAGATACGTATGTTACAATATATTCAAAGCGATATATTAAAAGTAAAATGGTTGAAAAGGCACTCAGTAGAGTGCTTTTTCTTTTTGTATGCAATTGTGCATATTATATTTTTTTTCAAATGAAGAGGATTACAATATAAGTTGTAGACAGACTTTATAAAGCAGAATTTCATACAAACATTTCCCTCTACTTTTTGTATCTAACAATCGTATAACAATAAATAATTCTGTTTTATAGTGTCTGTTTTTGAAAGGTGTCTTTTTTGAAGGCACCTTTTTTTATTAGTATAGATAGTTTACACTGTTAGCATAGTGTAAACTATCTATACTAAACATTAGCAATCTTCCGTATAAATATTATCAATTTACTATATATTCCAGTGGTGTTAACCTACATATGAAAGGCTTTCTTTTTCAAAATATTACCCCTAATAAAATTTTGAAGAAGTCAACTGTCTCCAAACTTGTCTTTATGCTTAAAGAAAAAGCACTCAAATTGAGTGCTTTTTCTTATTGAAACATGCTATTTTTCTAGGTGATTTTCATAAAATAAAAGTAAAGAAATGAAAGTGGGTGACAAAATGCCGGCAGTTGTGGAAGGTGTTATTATTGAAAACTGCAATGGAACAATTAATGTAGGTGACAAATATAACGTACAGCCGATTGAAAAGACGAAGGCTTATAATGGATCGGGATCATCAAATACAGGAATGAAAGTACAAACGTTTAGCGGGATTAGTACAGCTGATGTATGGGATAATGATGCGAATGATCAGGGGATACAGTTTACTTTATAGTACAGTATGTAAAATTGCATAAAATGATGAAGTTGCCCTATGATACAATCTAGCTGTGAGCTGTTAATGATTCTTCTGTAGTATAGTTGTTAGATTAGAAATATAACATCTTATCGAAAATCATACGTATAAAAAAGACACTTCAAATGAAGTGTCTTTTTTTACCTTAGTGATACCCTTTAGCAGAGTCTTTATGAATTTTATTTTTAAATATACTGTAGCTCCAAAGCTGATATCCAATAACGATTGGTACCATGACCATTGCAACGAAGAACATAATTTTTAAGTTTAATTGACTACCGGCTGCGTTGTATAACGTTGTACTGTATGCATCGTTAATACGAGATGGTAACATTCTTGGGAACATACCTGCAAAGCCAGTTGTCATAAACATTGCGATTGTTAGGCAAACGAATGTGAAGGCAAGGCCAATTTTATGTTTGTACACCATAATTAGTGCGAGTACACTCATTAGCATTGCAAGTACTGGAAGAATGAATAGTACCGGATATTCCGTAAAGTTTTGGAATAAGTTTGTTCGATTAGCTGTCGCTACATAGAAGATAGCTAAAATAATAGCAGCTGCCATTGAAAATGGCCTTGCGATTTTATAAGCACGATCAGATACTTCACCAGTCGTTTTAATCATGACCCAAAGGGCACCGGATACGACAAATATAGCAGTGAAGAACAACCCTCCTAAAATACCGTAATGGTTTAGTAAGCTAAGTAAATTTCCTTCATAGCCATTTTTTCCGATTTGTAGTCCGTAATACAAGTTAGCAAATGTAACACCGAATAAAAAGGCGATTAAGAAACTGCCAATTGCAAATGCCCATTTACAAGTTTTTTGCCAAATTGGTGAATCATCTTTATGCATGAATTCCAGTCCAGCGGCACGAGCAAATAGTGCAAGTAATACTAAGAATAACGGTGTATATAAATAACTAAACATATTAGCATATGTGATTGGGAAAGCAGCAAATGTTGCGCCACCAGCTGTAATTAACCATACTTCATTACCGCCCCAGAACGGGCCAATTGCTTCTTGTAATTGATTTCGTTCTTGTCGATCTTTCGTAACGAAAGGAAAAATCATTCCGTTACCAAGTGCATACCCGTCAAGAATGAAGTAAACTGTCCAAATCACGCCCCATAAACCGAACCAGATGATTGCAAGCATATCATGAGACATGAGCCACACCTCCCTCAGTAGCAGGTTCTTCTAATGCGGCAGGTCCTTTTTTCGCGAACTTCAGCATTAAGTATACGTCTGCGATTAAAAGTAAAGTGTAGAATAAAATTAAACTAATTAATGAGAACCAAATTTGTGGAACAGATATAGGCGATACAGATTCTGCTGTACGCATTAGTTTATATACTGTCCATGGTTGGCGACCTACTTCAGCGACAATCCATCCTGCGTTAATCGCAATATAAGGAAGTAAGACAGACCATATTGTAATTTTTAAATAACGTTTTGAGTTTTCTAGTTTTCCTTTTCGGTTTAAATAGAAGCCATACCAAGTTAATGCCATAAAGAACATACCGAGTGCAACCATTAAGCGGAAGCTATAATACACGAGGTTAACATTTGGACGTTCATCTTTCGGAATATCCTTTAAACCAACAATTTCGCCATCAAATGAGTTTGTATAGAAGAAGCTTCCGAGTTTTGGAATCGTAAGGAATTCAAAATTCTTCTCGTTTTTCACATCAGGAATTTGAACAATTGAGAAGCCTTGTCCTTTTCCGGTTTCCCAAACTGCTTCCATCGCAGCTCCTTTTGCGGGTTGATATTTAGCCGCTGATACACCAGATTGATGTCCCATAAACGGTGTAATTGTTGCGGCGAATAAGCCTAACATTAAGCCGAACTTAAATGATTTTTTGAAGAATTCAACTTCATTTTTACGTAATAAGTGATAGGCACTAATTGCCATAACGAAGAAAGCACCGACAATATAACAACCAACTACAGTATGGAAGAACATATTCCAAGCGTATGGATTCGTAACGAGTGCCCAGAAATCATTTAATTCAGCGCGGCCGTTACGTACTACGTAGCCAACAGGGTTTTGCATAAAGCCGTTTGCTGTAATAATCCAAAGGGCGGAAATATTTGTTCCAAGTGCAACCATCCACATACAGAAGGCACGGAACTTTGGTGAAATTTTGTCTTTACCGAATAACCATATTCCCATGAAAGTAGATTCTAAGAAGAAGGCAACAAGTGCTTCGATTGCGAGAGGTGATCCAAAAATGTCTCCCATATATTTGGAGTACTCAGACCAGTTTGTTCCAAATTGGAATTCCATCGTAATCCCGGTTATAATCCCCATTACGAAGTTAATTGTAAATAATTTACCCCAGAAATTTGCCATTTTACGGTATGTTGGATTCAATGTGCGGGCGTATTGAGTTTCCATACATGCTACTAAAATGACAAGTCCGATTGTCAAAGGTACAAATAAAAAGTGATAAAAAATAGTAATTGCAAATTGAAAACGACTCAGTAACAGAACGTCGGACATAATAAATATTCACTCCTTTTTTACATTATCTACAATCAGTTTATAGTGAAAATACGTTTAAAGTATGTGAAACTTGTTACAAAGCTGTGTGTATATTTTGAAAGAATTATGTCGATTATCTGAAAACATCTTATTTTTACTATAAAGCGATATCCTTTTTGAGTTTTTCATATTTTGGTACACTATTTATGTAGTGTAAACGAGAGAAAAGAGGGTCCTTTACTATGAAGTCATTAGAAGAGATTTTGCAGTACAATGAGAAATTTGTTGAAGAGAAAAAATACGAAGAGTATGAAACAGGAAAATTCCCGAATAAAAAAATGGTAATTATCTCTTGTATGGATACTCGTCTTGTTGAATTATTACCAAAAGCAATGAATATGCGTAACGGTGATGTGAAAATTATTAAGGTAGCAGGAGCTGTTATCTCACATCCATTCGGAAGTATTATGCGTAGTATTTTAGTTGCTGTATATGAACTTGGTGCTGATGAAGTTTGTGTAGTTGGTCACCACGATTGCGGTATGGCAAAAATTCAGGCAAGCAGTACAATTGAGAAGATGAAAGAGCGCGGTATAACAAATGAGAAATTAGATACACTCCGTTATTCTGGAATCGATTTAGAAAGATTCCTACAAGGGTTCTCTAGTGTAGAAGAAAGTGTAGAACATAGCGTATCGATACTTCGCAACCATCCGTTACTTCCAGAAGAAGTACCTGTTCACGGTCTTGTTATCGATCCTGAAACAGGAAAATTAGATTTAGTTGTGAATGGTTACGACAATTAAGAATTTACTTTGTCATCCTTTTTATCTGGGACAGGATCAAATCCTCCCGGGTGGAAAGGGTGACATTTTAATATACGCTTACAAGTAAGCCAAAAACCTTTGAGTGCACCATGTTTTTGAAACGCCTCTAATCCGTAATGAGAACAAGTCGGATAAAAACGGCATGTTGGTGGTGTCATCGGAGAAATGAATTTTTGATAAAAGCGTATAATCCCAATAAAAATCTGTTTCATAACGGTCTCCTTTTCAGCATATTCTTAAAGTATTATAGCACGACTGTACATAATACTTTACTAATGTGCATTTCCGTTATATCATATTGGATATAACGGAATTAAATTAAAAGCGGGAGAGATGTTGTATGCCATCAGTAGAAAGCTTTGAATTAGATCATACGATTGTAAAGGCACCTTATGTAAGACATTGCGGAGTTCACAATGTAGGTAGTGACGGTATTGTAAATAAATTTGATATTCGTTTCTGCCAACCGAATAAACAAGCAATGAAACCAGATGTTATTCATACGTTAGAGCATTTATTAGCATTTAATTTACGTAAATATATTGATCGTTATCCGCATTTTGATATTATCGATATTTCACCGATGGGCTGCCAAACAGGATATTATCTTGTAGTAAGCGGAACACCGACAGTACGAGAAATCATTGATTTATTAGAACTAACATTAAAAGATGCGGTTCAAATTACAGAAATTCCAGCTGCAAATGAAACACAATGTGGTCAAGCGAAGCTTCACGACTTAGAAGGAGCACAACGCTTAATGAACTTCTGGTTAAGCCAAGATAAAGATGAACTTGAGAAAGTGTTTGGATAAAAAGGAAAACTGCCTGTGAAAGGGCAGTTTTTTTATTGTACTAAGAGCGAACATACTCTTCTTTTTTATGAAAATATATTAGATACTCCAACATATAAAACAAAGGCAGAACCGAGAAAATAAACAAATGCTTTTGCTTTTTCCCGTTTCTTCATTTCATCAATTCCAAAAAGGATAAACATAATACTTAAAAGGATAAACACGTAAGGTAAAAGAATAGTGAAGTTTGCAAAGAAGCTAAATAGGGCGAGAGAAAGAGCGATAGTGGCGATTATAATTTGAATGTTTTTTAACATGGAATCCCCCTTAAGTAGAAAGAAATAGTTACTGAGAGAAAATAATTATAAATGCTAAATTGATCGAAATTTTATTCTACATGTAGCGAAAGAGTTTGATATTAAAAAGAAGAATATGAGACTAGAAACGAAAAAATACGGGATACTCATTAATTCCTAGAAGAATAAAGGAACAACTGAGAATAAATTGTACGTATGGGAGAAGTGAAAAATTATCGGTAAAATGGACATAAGTGCTTAGAGTGAGTAAGAGAAGCATGAAAAATGCTAAAAAAATCCGTAATATAGTTAGAGTTAGCATCGTATAGCCCCCTTTAGACCATTTACTAGAATATTTCTGTGAAACCAATAAATAAAGCAGCGGCTCCTGCTAGTAGAGCGAGCGCACTACCTCCTGTTTGCTGTTTTAATATTTCCTCTAAACTTATGGTGAGGGCCATACCTCCTAAAAAGATGAACATATAAGGGATTATTTCTCTATTACCAGTAAAAAATCCATAGATTGCTATAGATAAGGCAATAAGTGATAAAGTAATCCGTCCCCATTTTAGCATAAAAGACCTCCTCTATTTTATGTAGGTAATAATGAGAACAATCCAAATGAAAGCACCGGCAATAATACAAATAAGTCCAGTTGCTGATTCCCTTTTCTTTATTTGTTCAAATGCGATGAGAAACATTAAAGCCCCTAATAGAAATTGTGAAAGAGGTAAAGAATTATTTTGACCTGTATATAATCCAATTGCCGACATAACGATCACAGTGAGTGCTACTATGATGCGAAGTATACGAAGCATATTAGGAATTCTCCTTATTCTTTTTTGTATAAGGATTGTCTTCTAGTTTATCGACGGAATGTTTATAAGCATAGCCTTTATTAATTGTCATGACGGAGAGTACGAGGATGATTAGGACGATGATAATACCGATAATTAATATTTTAAACATAAAATCCCTCCTTTTCTTTATTTTACATAATTTTGTAATTGATGAAAACAATAGAAAATAAAAGGATGAAAGAAGGGTGTTACATGGAGACGAAAAAAACATATTATATATCAATAGGAAATGGTCAAATTTCACAAGTGAAGACGGCGGATACGTATAATTTTGAGATTTCCGCAAATGATGAGGAAATTACGGAATTAAGAGAGCACTTTGATCAAGCATATGTAGAAGATTTAGGGTCATTTGTACGCTCCCACGTTCCATTTGTTGAGTATCATCACGATTCAAATAATGACCGATATGATGAACAACTACAAAAAGCATATAAAATGATTTACGATTTAGGAAATCATGAGACGAAAGAATTAGTCGCACAAATGGGAATAATCAATGGATTGTAATTGGATAATATTATGCAGAAAAGCGAGAATATGCTACAATTTGTGGTAGGAAAAACTTGTAACCATCAATAGGGGAGTAATGGCATGTACAAATTTAAAGATTATTACCACAACACTGTACAATTATCGTTTGAACGTTATCCATTTTCTCCTGAGCCAAAGCATGTTTGGGTTGTATGCCGGTACGGGGATCAATGGTTATTAACGCATCATTTACGTCGCGGTCTTGAATTTCCAGGTGGTAAAGTAGAACTAGGGGAAACACCGGAAGAAGCGGCAGTTCGAGAGGTTCATGAAGAAACCGGCGGCATAGTTTCTGATTTAACTTACTTAGGACAATACAAAGTATCTGGAAAAGACAAAATAATCATTAAAAACATTTATTTTGCAACAATTAGTGCGGTAGAAGAACATACGCATTACGAAGAAACGAAAGGGTCTGTTTTATTAAAAGACATTCCTGACAACATTAAAACGAATAGAAAATTTAGCTTTATAATGCGCGATGACGTATTAGCGCGTACGATGAAACATATAGAAGAAATCGGCTGTTTTACGAAGTAAAGTAGCCGGTTTCTTTTTTTGTATGTAAGAATAAATGTAAACATATCTTTACATTATTTTGGGGATATTATACAATTTTGTAAAGATATATTTACATTTTAGGAGGGGGAAGATGGATAAAAGAAAAGAAACGACTGTTACTGTTTCGATGGTTAAATTAAACTTTTCTTTATTTTTTATAATAATTGCTTTGTCGTTTGGAATTGGTTATTTGCATATATTTCTTTCAGGTGGGGTTCAAGTCGAAGTTACATTATTAACGATGTTTCTTTTTATTATCGCAATGATTGTTCTCGTTTGTATTCATGAAGCGATACATTTAATTGGCTTTCGCTATATCGGAGGTGTTCCGTGGAGTGAACTAAAATGGGGCGTTAATTGGAAATTAGGTGTTGCATATGCTCATTCTAAACAGGCGGTTACAGTAAAGCAAATGAAGAAAGTGTTAATGCTTCCGTTTTTACCAACTGGAATTTTGCCAATTGTATTGGGATTAGCTATGAATCTGGAGCCACTCTCATTTTTAGGAATTCTACTAACAGCAGGGTGTATCGGCGACATTGCCTTATATCAAAAAGTTTCAAAGTTTCCAGATGATGCGCTAGTAAAAGATCATCCGAGTAAACCGCAGTTTACAGTATATGAATAATAAGAGGAGGCGTTTTTGAACAACTGCCTCCTCTTATTATTTTTTGTCGGTAAATCAATATATTGTGAAAATTGTTGATATAATTTAATTACTATTATTGTATTTTTATCTCCACCTCCACCTCTAAAAACGAAAGCACCTCCAACAAATCATCTACGATACGTGAATGCTTAAAATCACCCCAAAACGAATCTTTTTTCCAAACACCAAGAATCCCTACTTGTTCAGAACCAAGCACATCGTTTTCTGGATGATCTCCAATATAAAGACATTCTTCTGCCTTCACATCTAGTCTTTGCAAAGCACGTTCGAAAATTTCAGGATGAGGTTTTTTAATTCCTTCAGCTTCTGAAACGAGAATGGTGTTTGTATACGTATGTATATGTAGTGCTCGAAGGTTGCTCATCTGAAATTCAGTAAAACCGTTTGTGATAATACCAATTTTAATGTTTCGCTGTTTTAACTGTTGAAGTAGTTCATGCGTGTTTTTGAAAGGAATACAATGATGTTGGAAGTTTGTAATATAGTCGTGTAGTAGTTGCTCTTGCGTTAAAGTAGTAATGTTGTATTCGGAAAGGAGAGTAGCATATACTTTATCCTTCCACGTATAGCCATTATTATCGAGTTCAAGAAATCGAGAACAATACTCTGATTTCTCTATACTCATCAAATGTGAGGAGAAGCGATTATATTGCTCATAAATAAATTATTCTAAAGATTGGCGCCGATCTAATAGTGTTCCATCTAAGTCGAATAAGATTGCACGAATCATGAGAAGCCTCCTTGGAGTTTTTATAATTAATTATCGCATATTCGCAAAAAAATGATTATGATATTTTGTAGAATGGAATAATGGGGGATTGTATGAAGAAACTGTATGGCAAGTTAGTGTGTTGTATTATAGCAAGCAGTTTAGTTGCAGGATGCGATAGTGCTATCGAGGTTACGAAAGAAAAAGAAATTTGTAAAACAGAAGAAGAGTGCACGCAAATAGGAGATAAAACATTACAAAAAGTATATAAAAAGATAGAGGGACTTTCAGAACTTGAAAAAGTAGAAGATTATGACATAGAAGAGTATGAAAGTGTGAATATGAAAGAGGCGGAACAGAAAAAAGAAGAGGATGACAATTATTTCTTTTTAGCTTCTTATTATATCGATGGTGATGAAATTGTAGATCCTTATTTTGAGAAATTGGATCGTAAGAGATTGAATAAAGCTTTTGCAGATGACGAAGTAGCAAAAGGTGATTTGTTAAGCCAACGGCAAGATAGAGAGTATCATGAAAATTTATGGGACATGTATCGCACTCTCATTCCAGTGAAATATCGTGAGAATATAACAGGGTTTGATCTAATAACGGATGGTTATGATGGCGTTGTTGCTCATGTCATGCCAAGTATGGATGACCCGAGAGATTGGTTGCTTAGTTTAGACGTGCTCGATTCTGGGGTGAATATAGATGAAGTGATGAAAACATTAATTCATGAAACGGCTCACGTATTAACGATTGGGCATAAACAAGTACCAGTGGATAGGAAATATTTAGAGGCGTTTGATGAAGAGAAAGACATTTCATCATATCGAAATAAATGTAAAACGGTGTTCTTGAAAAATGGATGTGCGAGAAAAACTTCGTATATTAACCAATTTTATAATGAATTTTGGAAACCAATTGAGCAAGAGTGGACAGAAAAGAAAGTAGAAGAAAGTGAAGAGGCACAAATTAAATTTTATAAAGAAAAGCATGATGAGTTTGTATCGTTGTATGGAACAACAAATGTAACGGAAGATATCGCAGATACATTTACAGCGTTCATTTTACAAGATTCAAAAAAGGTGAAAGAAGGTACAGAGTTAAAATATAAGAAAATTGCTTTCTTCTATCAGTTTCCTGAGCTTGTAAAAATGAGAGCGGAAGTGCTGTCGGGATTATATGATGTTTCAAAAACGATAGAACAACAAAGTGGAGACTAATGTGAGTTATGTGTTCGATATAGTTTCGTTAAAGTAAAGCGTGAAGAATTTTTAATTCTTTGCGTTTTTTTATGTTGATAAAATTGAAAATTCTGTATTTTTCTTTAAAAGAAGAAGGAACTGGAGGTATAAAATAGAATTAGTATAAAAATGTCACAATTTAGACACAATTATAATGCGCGTGTTGTAGGGACTATAAGTTTACTCTCGAGGAGGTAATGAAACGTATGAAAACGATTCTTGCTGTTGCTGGTCTCATTTGGGTAATGTCTCACGGTTTTCCGATTTTTGAAGGGGAGCAAATTCGTAGTGCTTTGAATGAAAAGTTTAATGATTATCATGTGATAGATCGAAAAGATAATGTCGTTACAGTACGTGTGAAAGACTGTTTCCATACAGTTACGGTTGCGGATGGAAACATTACAAATGAAACGAAAATGTGTGATAAAAGGTAAAAGAAAGAAGCTGACTATAGCGTACTGTTTTGAGTCAGCTTCTTTTTCTTTTTCCAATTAGAATTTTTTCAAATGCCTCAACAAATACATACATAAGAGTTGCAAGAACACATGTGAGTAGTACGCTAAGTAAGACGAGTGTGAAGTTAAAGACTTGGAATCCGTAGCTAATTAAGTAGCCAAGTCCTTGTTTGGAAACGAGAAGTTCTCCGAAAATAACACCGACCCAGGATAAACCAACGTTTACTTTTAACGTTGAGATAATTGCTGGAAAGGATGCAGGGAGAACGACTTGCTTATAACATTGCCATTTATTTGCACCAAATGTGTCCATCACTTTTATATAGTTAGAATCGACTTCTTGAAATGCACTGTAAATAACGAGAATGGTAATGATGATGGAAATGATTACTCCCATTGCGATAGAAGATGAAATGTTTGGACCGAAAATAACGATGATGATTGGACCGAGTGCAACTTTTGGCATTGCATTTAGGACGACGAGATAAGGATCAAGTACGCGGGCTAGAAGTGGCATCCACCAAAGGAACGTGGCAATAATAGCACCAAGTACTGTTCCGAGAATGAAGCCTACTCCTGTTTCCAGTAATGTCGTCCATATGTGGACCCAAAGTGAACCGTCGATCCATTTCGTTAAGAAGAGATCCCAAATACTCGAAGGAGAGCTAAAGAGTAAAGGATCAATCCATTCTTTTTTACTAGCTATTTCCCATAGTGCAAAGAAAAGAATAAGTAGTAAAAGCTGTAGTGAGCGAGCAATCCAAGCACGCCTGCGTTCTTTCTTTCGAAATTGTTCATGTAGTTGTTTTATATTATCCAAGTCGTTCCAGCTCCTTCCATATATCTTGAAAGAGGGCTGGGAAATCGTAGTGATGGCGTGCTTCTAACGGTGATAAAGAACGGATACTTTCCGGGACGATAAAGGTTTTCGCGATTTTTCCAGGATTTGCTTGCAGTAAATAAATACGATCACTCATCGCAATCGCCTCTTCAATATCGTGAGTAACAAGTAGTGATGTTTTCTTATATTTATTTAGTAAGTTGAAAACGAGTTCTTCTAGTTTTAATTTCGTTTGATAATCGAGTGCGGAGAATGGTTCATCTAGTAATAAAATTTTCGGATCAGTTGCTAACGTTCGAACGAGAGCAGCACGTTGACGCATACCGCCGGATAGTTCACGAGGATATTGTCCTTCTACCCCGTGTAGACCGACTTGCTTTAAAAGGTTTAAAGTATGTTCTTTCATTTGTTCATCATAAATCCTTCGAATATGAAGTCCAAGCATAATATTTTCTTCAATCGTTTTCCACGGGAATAAGTAATCTTGCTGCAACATATATCCCATAGATGAAGTTTTCGTTGTAATTGGTTCACCATCTAAAAAGACAATACCATCAATTGGATCAAGTAACCCAGCAATGATTGAGAGGAGCGTTGTTTTACCGCAACCACTTGGGCCGAGTATAGAAATAAATTCGCCTTCTTCCACTTGTAAGCTCATATCTTCAAGAATAAGTTTGGCATTCTCTTTTGCAAAAAAACAGTGAGAAACGTTACGTATTTGCAAAAAACTCATACACTTCGCCTCTATTTCTTAATAACGCTTTCGGCAATTTTTGTATTGACGAGCGCTTCATGTGGGACTTCTTTTTGTAATTCACCAGCGTCTTTCATAATAGTTTGGAGCTGTTTCCATTCTTCTGCATCTAATAGTGGATTTGTCGCATAAGAATGTTGCTTTTTATACCGTTCAATTACTTTTACTGTAATGTCTTTTGAAGTGTCTTTAAATAGCGGGGAAACAGTATCAGCAATCTCTTCTGGACTATGTGTATCAACCCATTGCTGTGCTTTATAGAGCGCACGTGTGAACTTTTCAGCAGCAGCTTTATCTTTCTTTAAGAAACTTTCTTTTGCCATGAATGTTGTATAAGGAACAGTACCAGATTCATTTCCGAATGAAGCGACGATATAACCTTTACCTTCTTTTTCGAATATGCTTGCAGTCGGTTCAAAGAGCTGGACAAACTCTCCTGTACCAGATGCAAAGGCATTTGCAATATTAGCAAATTCGATATTTTGAATTAAGTTCGTATCTTTGCGAGGATCAATACCATTTTTCTTTAAAACGTATTCCCCAACCATTTGCGGCATGCCGCCTTTACGCTGTCCTAAAAATGTAACACCTTTTACGTCATTCCAATTAAAAGAGTCTAGTTTTTTACGTGAAACTAAAAATGTCCCATCTGTTTGTGTAAGTTGTGCAAAGTTAATGACAGGGTCTTTCGCTCCTTGTTGATGAACGTAAATAGATGTTTCAGAACCGACGAGAGCAATATCAATTCCGCCAGATAATAGGGCGGTCATCGTTTTATCGCCACCAGCTGTTGTTTGTAAGTCAATATTTAGTCCTTCATCTTTAAAAAATCCTTTTTCAATCCCGACATATAATGGGGCATAGAAGAGAGAATGGGTAACTTCGCCGACGCGAATGTTTTGGGTTTGTTCTTTCGTACTTTCTTTTTTACTACTACAAGCAGCAAAAGTAAAAACAGCTAGTAATATGATGCAAAAAATCGCGATTAATTTTTTCACTATATAACACCTCCCAGAAGTCACTCTACAAGCATGATATGTAGGTAAGTGCCCATATGTGAGTGTAGATAGCAGGAATTTTTTTGGAGGTAAAGAAGTACAAATATAAGGGGTGATAAAATGGAGTACGAATACGATGATAGCGTACATTTACATCTTGATTATTTCGGGACAGAATGTGATATGGAATCGATTGCTTATAAGAGAAAGAATGAAGACGTATGGGATGTGTATTTTAATTTTGGAGTATACGGTATTCAGAAAGACGATGTAGAGTTAGGGAGATTTATGGACGAATATGCTGGTCATTACGTTTTTTCTGTACATGCTCGCGACCTTAGTTGGGAGTTTGGAAGTGCCCAGTTTGAAGAGTGGGTTTTGAAAAATCGGATAGTAGAAAAAACGCTACAAAAATAGGAGGAATTTTGTGATTGGATTTCTCATCTTATTATTTATTTTTGTGGCCGGATTTTTTATTATGCAAATGCTTATTTACCGATTTGCAAAGAAAAACATCCATAAATATACAAAAATAAAATGGTTTCATATGAATATGAAAAAAGGCCCGAGATTAGATTTTTTGGATTTTGTAGTTACAGTACTCGTATGTATCGTATGGAAAATATGGCTGCTTCCTTTTATATAATACACATGCTAATCATCTTCTCTTTTATCATAAAATAACGAAAAGAACCTGTCTTGTGGCGGGTTCTTTTCGTTATAGTAATAGTTGTAAAAAACTTGCATTTATACATAAAACAGTGAGTAGTGTTGTGAAAGATATTTTGACAAATACAGAAACACATACATACGGAATTAAAGTGTAATTACAGAATGGACAAATTGGCCGTGTGTAAAGTGTGGGGAATAAGAAAGAGGTCGTCCAACGGTGGACGACCTCTTTCTTATTATGCTTGGTTAGTGCGGAAGAATGGAAGTTTCTGCACAATGTGAATTAATCCGTATGCAAGAATTAAGCACATAAGAGGATTAATGAAAAATCCATAGCGATTAATTGCTAAGAATAAGTTTGAGAAGATAATGTAAATAATAGAACTTGCTACTAGCATCATAACGCGTTTATGTTTAAATGAATTTAGCATGAAGCAGAAGCTGCTCAAGAATGTACCGATGATAAACACTCTATGACATAGTTGCATAAAGTTGTGAATACGGTATTGGTCTACAGCAGGAGCTGTTTTGAATAATTCAATTGTTTTACCGACAGTGAACCAAGAGAACCAATAAGTGAAGTCCGTCTTAAATCCGTTCTTGATTAATTCTTTTGCGTATGCACCTTTGTCATCTAAGCCTTTAGCTCTCATTTCATTTACTATATTTTCATATCCAATTTTATTAAATGGATCTGCACCGGCAATTAGTGGATCTGCACCTTGGGTTGAGAATAAAATAAATTGGTTGAGTGCTAAGTAGTTACGAACAACCCATGCGCCAATAATAAAGAAAGGTCCGATAAACCATAACAATCCGATTCGAATGGAGTCTTTAAATCCATATGTAAATAACACAACAAGAACAGGAATGAGCATCATTGGAGCTGGATTTGGACGGAACATAAGTAAAATTGAAACGACAATTCCAAACCATATATGGAATTTCACTTTATTGTATTTCCATGCGAGAACAAATACATATACACATAACGCCAATAAGAATATGGATGGAACTTCTGTTAGCAATGTACGGAAGTATGTATAGTTACTTGGATAAATAGCATATAAAATACTTGCAACAATTCCATAAATGTTTTTTTCGAACAATTCTTTTCCTATTAAGAATACTAATAGCACTGTGCAAAGGTTCATGATCATGTTAATAACAGTTGCTACGTAATAGTAAGGAATTGATGTAATATCAGAAATAATCATAGCGCCAGCTAATAGTAATGGCTGACCTGGTGTAATATATGCATTTTTTCCTGGAACTTCACTAGGTTCTAAATACACATAACCAAATACACCATGTTTTAATAGTTGTTCAGCTGTTAACGAATAGTTAAAGGCATCATTTGCACCATATGTTACTTTGACTAACTCTCCATCTAATCCTGGCTGTTTTACTAAACAAAAAACGTGCAACAGGAAAGAAAGCGCCAAAATTACATATACCGCTTTAGGCAAACTCTTAAACTTAGTAAGCAAAAATGAGCAACTCCTTTTTTATTAATTCTTTCGTATTTTTATGTGAAATCTTTAATAGTATTAAGGATTTCCAAAACATAGTTATTATATCATAAAGTGGAATGCTGAAATTAAGTTTTTCAAGAATGAGTAATTTGTATGCCACAATTTAACTGTTGATTAAGGGAATATTAAGACAATACATTTATGATAGAAACAAGTATGCAGACGAAATATGTAATATATGTTATTTTAATAGAAATAGTTCTTTCGATGCGGGGGAAATTAAGACATAGAAACGAGGGAATGAATTGAAGTATGGTTCTACACTTTTTCATCTTCCAAAAAGAAATATATTAATTTCTAGCATTATAAGTAGTATGGTGACTTTATTAGTAATAACTATGCTGTTTATGATTTTAAAGGTTTTCAATTTAGACATGATGAAAGATCATTTAAATCAAAAGCTTGTTTTAAGTGTTATGATGATTTTCATATGGGGCATAACGTTTTATATTACGCATTTCAATAAAAAAGAGATGTCTATACTTAGAGCATCCCTACGAGTGCATTTTATATTATTTTTGCTAGCTCATACAGTAGCGTTATTTTATATTGTCATGCAAGTTAATATGAGTTTCATAGAGGCAATGAATTGGATTTACTTTTATAATATGCAGTTTATATTAAGTTTTGTAGTAATTTATGCAATATATATTCTTGTATATAATTTAATAGGTAAGGTTTTTCTAAGTATGGTTTTAACGAGCTGTACGTTAGTCATTTTATGTATTGTGAATTATTTGAAGCTTATTTTCAGAGGTGATCCGTTATATCCTTCTGATTTTACACAAATTACGCATATGCAATCTGTTATACCGATGGTGATGGACTATTTTAGTTGGAGTTATATTTTTGTCATTATCTTAAGTATCGTAGCTTGTATTGTAGCAGGGATATATATGAGAAGGTATATTCAAAATGTAAAGATTCATCTAGGAATAAGAGCCTTATTAGTAGTAGGATCTATTTTTGTTCTATATGCGTACGGTAATTTTGCGAATACATTTATGAATAAAGTATTTCAAAAATCAGGTGTAGATTTTGTTTTGTGGAATCAAAATGAGAACTATGCTTCAAATGGTTTTGTACTTGGGTTTATTAGCAATTTAGATACAACAGTTATGGAAAAACCAAAAAATTATTCTAAAGAAAATATGCTTCAAATAGCAAACGATATAAAAAAACAATATAGTGGAAATATAGGGAGCCAAAAGAAAAAAGAGAAACCGAATATTATTTTTGTAATGAGTGAATCGTTTTGGGATCCGACGAAAGTAACTAACCTTTCTTTTAGTGAAGATCCTGTACCCAATTTACATCATTATATAGAAAACTTTCCTGGTGGACAAACTATTTCTCCTACATTTGGGGGAAATACGGCGAACGTTGAATTTGAGGCATTAACAAGTTATTCAATGAGTTTGTTAAAGCCAGGTTCTATACCATATCAGCAGGTTATTACAAATAAGAAAGAAATTCCATCAATCCCTACGGCGTTGAAAAAAGAAGGTTATTATACAAGTGCAATTCATTCATTTGGTCGCACATTCTTTAAACGTGACGATGTATATAAGGTGTTAGGATTTGATAAGTTTAATGCAGAGGACACGATGAAAAATGTGGATATTGATGGAGATTATATTAGTGATTTAGCGATGAGTAAAGAGATAATTGCTGAGTTAGAGGAACAAAAACAGCCAACATTTATTCATGCAGTTACGATGCAAAATCATTTTCCATTTACAGAAGGCCGATTTGGTGAAAACCTAATAGAAATTAGCGGTCTAGAAAATGAAGAATCAAAGGGAGAATTAGAGACGTATACAGAAGGATTAAGACGTTCAGATGAGGCCCTTCAATATTTAATAGAGCAACTAGATAATTTAGATAGACCTACATTATTAGTATTCTTTGGAGATCATCTTCCATCATTAGGAACAAATAAATCTTTTTATAAAGAAAATGGGTATATAACGAATGAAAAAACACCGAGCGAACGTTTAGCGATGGCGCAAACTCCGTTATTAATGTATGCAAACTTTGATATGCCAAATGATAATTTAGGTTTAGTAAGCCCAATTCATTTTTCTAATCTTATTTTTGATTATGCAGGATTAAATAAATCCTTATTTTATCAATTTTTATCGGAACTTTACAAGGAAATACCAGTGCTTAGAGATGAATTAAAAGTTGATAAAAATGGAGAAGTAATCAATAATTTAACAAAGAAACAAAAAGAAATGTTAGAGCAATATAAAATGCTTCAATATGATTTACTCGTTGGAAATCAATATAGTAAAGATATCCTCTTTAAATAAAAGAAACAAAAAGAACTTGTATAACGATACAAGTTCTTTTTTCATAGTATTTAACGGGGGAACCAGACAAGCTGGGTTTAGGGAGTATTACCTGTACATTTAGTATATATGAAAATGTAATCGTTTAATTTGTGTATTTGTGAGAAATATGTGAATTTTATGTTTTGTGAAAAAACGATTATATTAACTTTCGTTCTTGTATTGTAGTTGTTATGCATGTAAAAATTTTATCAGTTCTTTATTTAATTCATCCGCTTGATCGATTGGTGAACCATGACCACTATTTGTAAGAGCATGTAACTGAGAATTTTTAATTCGTTGTTGCGTAAGCTCAGCACTTTTGTAAGGAATTAGTTGGTCGTGAACGCCGTGGAAGATTTTTGTTGGGACGTTAATTTTATTTAAATCTTTCGTTACATCTTCATTTGCAGCTGCTTGTAAAATTTTTATAAGGGCATAAGAAGCGGACTGCATACCGAGATAAGAAAACCATTCAAGGGTTGCAGCCCCTAAGTTTCTATTAAAAAAGGATAAAGATACATCATTTAAAAATTTTGGTAAATTAGCATACATTTGATTAATGAGAGCATCTGCTTGTTCTTTCGGTACACCGTAAGGGGACTCTTGATTTTTAACGAAAGAGGGGGAGACAGCGTCAATTAATGCGAGCTTAGAAATGCGGCGCCCATTATAGCGAGACATATAGCGAATAGAAAGAGCACCACCAACTGAGAAACCGACTAATGTAGCGTTCTCTACTTGAAGTGCTTCCAGAACAATTGCGATATCATCGGCTAATCGATCATACGTGTAACCAGTCCATGGCTTATCAGATTGTCCATTCCCTCGTATATCCATGGCGATACAGCGAAAGCCATGCTCAGGTAAAACATTGAGTTGATATTGGTACATTTGATGATTTAAAGGCCATCCGTGAACGAAGAAAACAGTCTTACTACCTGGACCAGGATTAACGTCTTGCACAAAAATATGCACATCTTTCTCGACAGTAACAAACATAAATGTCCCCCTATTTTATGAATATGCTCTATCCCAAAAGCGTTGTTTTGTCATAGCTTTAATAAATTCATTTGCTAGCCTCGTAGGGTCTTGTTCTATTAGAACACCAGGCTTTCCTTCGATATTTAAAGATTGAATAATAGAAGAGCCGTTTTGGAAGGAGCCAATCGGCTTAAAGTGATTATATGATTCTACGACAAATGAACTTGCTTTGTTAAGAAAATGATCATCCATCTCTCCGCCGATAAGAAGTAATCCATCATAAAGGAGTGGTGAGCCTGTTAAGAAAGTATCATTTACTTCCCACTGTCCATTTGGCGTTCCCTGCACTACCTAATCGTTCTGAAACGATCACTGGCAGTTAAAGAGTTTTCATTGCTTGAAATTTTACCACCTGTATTTGTTGTCATCTCCTTTCCTTCATTTTCGTGCGTAAAAGATTGGAGTTGTTCGGTCTTTTTATTTTTTTTGCCATCCATAAAAAACACCTCCCATAATATACGTATTATTGTTTATGTTTTTTATGCTTGTATATAGCATGAAGATATTGCATAGTTGGCATGATTTTCCTCAAATGTTCGATTTATCTTTGTTTGTCTATGAAAATCATTTATTATAATAAATGGTATTCTTCGAGATATTATTTTGAAGGGGTGTTGAAGTGAAAGAAAGTTTTCTATCATATAAAGAAGAAGAAAGAAATGCAAAAATCCTTTTATGGGTGTTATATGTCATTGTTATTGTATATCAAATTTTCTATGCAATCGTATTAGAAGATAAATCAATAATGGATAAGGGATACAACATAATATGGCAAGTTATTTGCGGAGTAGCAATACTGTGCGTGAATATATATTTAATGAAAAAAGAGAAGGCAAATCTTGTTAAATATGCATGGATATTTGCATACATAGGGATAGAACTCGCTAATATATTTTCGTATGTTTTTTATAATAAGGCGGCGTTTGATGCGACAAATATAATAGAAATTATTCTCATTTTCTTTGTACCTATATTTTTAAATAAAAAATTCTATGTGTTGTTACTTTCCTCTATTGTAGGAAAATATTTAATTTATTTATTTGTATTAGAGGAAGTAAAAGCATTTATGTTCCTTATTATGTATACACTTATGTTAATAGCTGCATATATCATTTTAAACCGATTTTTACAATATCTTTCAGCTGTAAAGGAAAGTATTGCGATTGCTAGTGAATCACAGAAATTAGCAGTAATCGGAAAAATGGCAGCGACGGTTGGACATGAAATTAAAAATCCACTTGCTTCATTAAAAGGATTTACGCAATTACAACGAGAGAAGCATGAAGAGGATCCTATTTATAAACGTATGATTTTTGAAATAGAAAATATGAATAATATGATAAGTGAGTTAATGGAAGTTGCTACATGCAAACCTTCTATTTATAAGAAACATGATGTAGGAAAAATTGTATTACAAGTAATAACAAGTCTTCGTGAAAAAATAGATGAATTAAACATTCAGTTTATTTCTAATGTGGAAGAAAAAACAATAGAAGTTGAATGTGATGAACGAAAAATAAGAGGAGTCTTTTTATATACGATAAAAAATGCTTTAGAGGCAATGGGACAAGGTGGTATATTACATTTACAATTAGAAAATAAAGGGAAAGAATATGTAATGATCAGTGTGATCGATAATGGTCATGGTATTAAGCAAGAAAACTTACCCCGTGTTACAGAGGCCTTTTATACAACGAAACAAGATAAAATTGGTCTGGGACTGACGGTAGCGAATCGAATTGTCGCCGAGCACCTTGGTGAGTTGCATATTTCAAGTGAAAAAGATACTGGAACGAGAATAGACATCATTCTCCCAAGGAAGTGTGGAAATACTGAAATCCAAGTGGAAGAAAAGCTAGGAGTTACCATATGAATAAAGGCTATATATTTAAAAATGAAGAAATAAAGGCGCTGAAAGCATTTTCAAGTTTATTTTTTATTATATTTTTCGTATATGATCTTGCCTATGAATTTATCGTACCGTTAATCGGTGGAGAGCAAGAAGGTGTAGGAGAGTTTGAAGATGGTTTAGGTTTATGGCTTTACTTTTTGATGGTGGTATTGTTTTGCATTGGAATATACTTTATGAAATGGAAGAATGCTTTTGCGGTAAAGTATATTATTCTAATTGGCTATAATGTATTAGATTGTATCCATAACATTATGATTTATTATGGTAGCGATGCAGAATTTGACGGTGGAAATATAGTAGAAGGATTTTTTATTTTGTTTGCACCAATCTTTGTGAATAAAAGATATTTCTGGTTAGTTCCAGCGATACTTATCGGAAAGTATGCTCTTACAGGAATCATTATTCAATCTTCTCTCGTTTTAATCCCAATGGCATTATATAGCGTATTTACTATCATATGTTGGATTATATTTTTAAGGGTTCAGTCTTACGTTCGTACGCTTGAGATGATGGACAAAGAAATAAAACAGACAGAAAAACTAGCAGCTGTTGGAAAGATGGCAACGGTTATTGGTTATAAGATTAGAAGACCTTTAGCAAACTTAAAAAAACTTGTGAATAAACAAGCAGACAAGCATCCAGAGGATAAAATTTATAGTGATATTATGAAACAAGAAGTAGATCGGATTCATATAATTGCTACAGAACTTAGTGGATTTGAGAAATCTAAATCACTAGAATCAGAAACTCATAACATACAAGAAATTATTTCTTATGTTATTCGAGTTATGGAAAAGCCAGCTTTAAAACAAGGAGTTTACATACAAGGTATTTACAGTAAAGACTTACCATCAATTACATGTGATGAAAAACGATTAAAACAGGTCTTTTTTAATTTAATCAAAAATGCAATTGAAGCAATGTCAGTTGGCGGAACAATTACGATTAAAGTTACTGTAAAAGATGGAATCATCGTTCAAGTGAAAGATGAGGGATGCGGCATTCCGAAAGATAAAATTCCAAAGTTAAATGAAGCCTTTTATACAACGAAAGAAACAGGAACTGGTCTAGGTTTAGTAGTTACAGAAAAAATTATTAAAGACCACAACGGTAAAATAAGTTTTGAAAGTGAAGTTGGGGTTGGAACGACGGTTGAAGTTATGTTACCACTGCATTAACTACAAAAAACATCACTTATTTGGAAGTGATGTTTTTGTGTTCTTCTTAGGTAGACGTTCTAAAAAAGAGGACGATAACGAAAAATAATATATTGATAGTGTAAAAAGAAAATAATGGATGTTTTACTATGAAAAATATATAATGGCTTTGTCTGTTATTTGTTGTAGTTCATTTATATTTCTATTTGTTGACCCGAATCTCGGGTCTTTTTTTATGAAATGAATTGCTATATATCGGTAATTAGAAAAATAGAATATACAGCACTTGCAGTAATTCCAGGGGTAATATAAAGGGATATAGCATCTCCTCTTGCAACTGGGTTTCCAGTTGTAATACTAGTCCAAGTTACAGTAGCGGGACCTACTGCCGGAGTAGGATTAAATACTTGAATTTGTCCTGCTCCGCTATCCGTTGGTTTAATGGAAAATACCATAGTTCCGGTAATTTTGTCAGTAGTAGTTAAGGTAATAGTAGATAGGATGTAGCTAGAAGAAGGGGTTGTGAGGTTTGTTGGGACATTTCTGCAAATATTAATCGTATAAATAGCAGCAGGTAAATTATTTATATTTATAGACGCAGAAAAGCCGACAATACTACCGGCTCCAGCAGTGACATATGGAATAACATTGGAGTCAATTCCAGGAGAACCCGCTATACGTTGAAAACCAGCATTTGTTCCTTGAAAAACAATACTTTTTGCTGAAGCACTATCGGCAGATCCCGTAGGTCCAGTAATGCCCGTAGGTCCAGTGTTCCCCGTAGGCCCAGTGATGCCGGTAGGCCCGGTACTACCGGTAGGTCCACTTTCTACTAATACGATATAATCTGGAGATATATTAGGAAACCCTTGAGGTGCATCTTTTTTTACAACATAGCCACTGCCCGTATAAGTGACAACTTGTCCTTTTTTATAGTTGGGAGCCGCTGCTAGACTAAAGGTGGTAGTACTTTGGAAACCAGCTCCGGAAGGTCCAGCATTACCCGTAGGTCCGGTGTTCCCCGTGGGTCCAGTGTTCCCCGTGGGTCCGGTGTTCCCCGTGGGTCCGGTGTTCCCCGTGGGTCCGGTGTTCCCCGTGGGTCCAGTGTTCCCCGTGGGTCCAGTGTTCCCCGTAGGTCCGGTGTTCCCCGTGGGTCCAGTATTTCCGTTAGAACCGCTGTTGCGTCTGCCATCGCAACTAAAAAAATTACGTGGGTACATATATGTTCTCCTTTCTATATTTTCAAAATCTAGTTTTTAAAATAGAACTAATATATATACATATTATGAATTCTATAATTTTGTGTGGCAGATCGTCTTTTGTGTCTAGATTTCAAAAGATAGCGGGAGGAGAATTAAGTAGTGTTAGAGCCACCATTTTTCCTGAGGAAGTAAAATAACATCCACATCAAAATTCTCTTTAAACCAATCATACATCAATGTCTCTTTCACTAAATATTCAGAGGCAGAGTGTGACACACCAATCAGAGACATATTCGTTTCTTTTACATAATCCATAATGAGCGAGTATTTATGTCTGCCGTAATCATTATCGATATGGCAATGGATTTCTCCTGTAATATATGCTTCAGCACCTTTTTCTTCTGCTTCCTTCATTAAAGATACGACATCGCCACATCCAGCGATAATTGCGATTTTTTTGATGGAATCATGTCGTTTACCTTCGAAGTCTGTGTAAGGAATCTGGAAGAGTTGTTTTAGATGTTTTTGGAGTGCTTCTGTTGATGTTTCATCTATTTCACAAATAAGGCCAACTGGTTCTTGTTCTGGACCTCCATATGCAAAGTCGTCCACTACAGTAGCGTTTAATGCTTTTGCAATTGAAATACTCGTTCCATGTGTTTGATGAAAATCCATTGGTACGTGACATGTATATATAGAAAGTTGTTTTTCTTTTATTCCTTGCAAATATTTTTCAGGAATTGGTAAGAAACCGCGGCCTGATCTTCCAAGCGGATCACCGCACTCCATTACAAGGGGATGATGCATAAAGAGTAAATCACCGGGTGTGGATTGTGAAATGAATGTTTCAAGAACGTCATCTGTAGGGAATACAGCTAAAAATACTTTGTTTACATTTTCAGATCCGTGCATCATAAGGCCGTTAAATAAATCTACAAAATTTGCTTCGAAAAATTGTTGCCAAGGAAATTTGATAGGATCATATACGGCTGGGATAAATCGACTAAAGGCACTATCTTTTCCGTATTTTTCAATTTGGAATAAGTGATCGAGTGATTGCTCTATTTTTTTTAAGGCTGGCATGTTTGATAATCCTCCTTAAGATGATTCTTGCTTTATGAGTTGTTTGTATTCTTCGTAGCAAAATAAGAAGCGGATAGGAAACAAATAAAACCTAGAATCCAGCTAATAGAAGGAGAATAGGGAAGTACATGCTGTAATAGCATTCCGCTAGAAATGAAGAAACTACTAAATACACCTAATAACATGGGATATCGTTGTAGTTTGAACACAGATAGTAAACATCCTTTCTCCTGCATGAACTACTCATAAAAGCTCGATTGCTGAAACTTTATCACATACATTGTATATTAGTCTTAATTTTCTGTATATAACTTTTAAGAAAAATGGTGATACAATATATGAATGATAAGAGAAGAGAGGATGAAGATTAACATATGTACGTTACTGTAACAGAAGCAGCATATAAAAAGATTATGGATACGATTCCAAGTGAAGCGAAATATATAAAGTTATTTTATGATAATGAAGGTTGCGGTTGTGTTATGAGCGGAATCATCGATTTAGTAGCTGTAGCAGAGAAAGATGAGCGCGATGTGGATATTGAATCAAGCACAATGAATTTTATCGCTGATCGTACAAAGCTTGTATTTATGGACGATAAGTTAACGGTTGATTGGCATGAAGGTGGAGGAACTTTTCAGTTGAAGAGCCCAAGCCAGTTTTATAATCCAAATATGAAATTACACGTTCGAGTATAGTAAAGGTGAGTCCAAAATGTATTTTGGACTCACCTTTTTTATTTTATAAGTCGCTATTATTGTCGATAAGTCGATATATTGAAAAAATCGCTGATATAAATGGAGTTGCGCTGATATATTTGGGAAATCGCCGATATAAATGGAGTTGCGCCGATATATTCAGAAAATCGCCGATATAATTTCATTTACCAAAACGTTTCATATAATAAAAAGATTTTTTCACATAATGAAATGTACATGTGATTGAATTTTCTGTATAATCTTCTTTGCGGAGGGGATACGCATGAGAAGATGGGGAATTGAGTTATTAATTTTAAGTGTTGTTATTATTTGGGGGATTAACTATACAATTGCGAAGTATGGACTTTTAGAATTTACAGCAATTGAGTTTACTGTACTTCGTATGATGGCGGCGGCACCGCTTCTGTTACTCCTTACCTTTTGTATTGAAAAGTCGGTTTATATGGAGCGAACGGATATACCTAGATTAATTATCGTTAGCGTTGTAGGTATTGTACTGTATCAAACGTTATTTATGGAAACTGTCAAATATACATCCGCTACAAATGCCTCTTTACTCATTTCTATTTCACCTATTTTTACAACTGCATTTGCGATTTTCTTGAAACAAGAAAAGTTTTCTTCTCGAAAGTTAATCGGTTCTATGACTGCCTTTGTTGGTGCAGCCTTAGTTTTAGTAGCAGGACATTCACTTACTAGTTCTTTTTATGGCAATGGAATTGGACTTATTACATCAATATGCTGGGGGCTTTATCCTGTTTTAGCAGGACCATTAATTAAAAAATATTCAGCATTACGTGTTACTGCATGGTCTGCATTAGTGGGTGCGATTCCGCTATTATTGTTAAGTGGTCCACATGTGTTTGTCATGCCATTTTACATTACTCACGGAATGACACTATTTGCTTTACTATATTCTATTTTCTTTGTAACAGTATTTGGTCTAGTAATATGGTATGTTGGTGTTCAAAAAATTGGGGCGTCACATACGATGGTATATATGTATATAACGCCGCTTGTAGCGGTTCTATTTGCAGCTGTCTGGGCAAATGAATATGTATCGTTTCAACAAATCATCGGTGGAATTATCATTTTTGTCGGTCTATGGTTTGTGAAATCGGAGAAAGTAAAAGTTCATTCTATTGCAGAGGAACCTATATCAAAATAGGAAAACAGATCACCTATGATCTGCTTTCCTATTTTTTTATTTTTGGTAAGAAGATGAGAAACAAGATAGCAGTAATAAGTGGAATTAAGTTTAAAAATGGAATACGGAAGAGTGTAATAAGAATAATACCTGGAAGAAGAACACCGAGGACAGCGTAAAAAATGCTATGATTTTTCGTGTACCAATACAATGAAAGTCCAATAAGTGCAGGGATAATGAGGTGAATGAGAGCCATTAAAAAATAAATCATTAGACGCCCCCTTTATTTGTGTGCTTATTACATCATATCCGTATGTTCATAGATTGATATCATTTTTTTCATAAATGGACGAAAAAAGTTTGAAAAACCGTCACAAAATATGAGAATATGATGTTTGAAATCTTGTATAATATTATTTTCTAAAAACATTTAAACAACATAAACATACTGTTTATGTTGTTTTTAATTTGAATGAAATGAATGTAAGGAATATGAATTTGAAAGAAATTTTTTGTTGGATAGATAAGAACGAATGAAGAGAGGTACAGCATGATTAGTATGTCACTAAGATCATTTAAAATCCAATCGTATTATATACTAGGTATTTTGTTACTAGGTTGGATGTTAACACCGTTTTCAGCACACTTTTTAGGCGCTGGAATTGGGCTTATTGTAAGTATGTATTGCGTTTGGCTTTTAGGCAGAAGAATTGAGAAGCTTGGAGATAGTATTGTAAAGAAAACGAAAGCACCGACACTCGGTATGTTTAACCGTTTTGCAGCTGCCATTTTGGGTGCTATTATTATGTACGAAATTGAGCACCACATGGTTATGTGGGCGTTTGCAGTAGGGATTATGGGTGGGTATTTCTTAATCGTTGTGAATTTAGGTTACTATAGCATGAAAGATGAGAAAGAACTAACAAAGAGCTAAAAAGATAAAAGACTTCTTTTTAGATGGAATAGATGATCCAGTCACGAATAGAAGCGGTCAGGGCCTTTTTTAGCCCCATACGATGTGAAACCCGAGAGATGTAGTGAGTAGGGATATAATGTATATATTCGAAGCTGTAATTTTATAATCTAGGTCACAGATGAAGAGATTAGCGTTTCACTTTATATAAGATATAGAAAGAAGCTTACGTTTTCACGTAAGCTTCTTTTTTATGTAAGTGTGTGTAACCGTTAAGCCGCATTGGGTTTTGTCGGTGAGTACGCGAAACTTTACGGTTACACGACACTTATTCATATGAGTAAAGGGTTATTCCAACAGAAAGTTTTAATTTAAGCGATTGGACCGCCTAAGTTAATAATGTCTTCAGATACGCTGTCGAACTTTTTGAAGTTAGCTTTGAATTCATTTGCAAGTTCGATTGCTTTTGCTTTGTAAGCAGCTTTATCAGCCCAAGTTTGTTCAGGCATTAACACTTCGTCAGGTACACCTGGTACGTGAAGTGGAACTTCAAGACCGAAGATATCATGTTTAGCTGTTTCAGTTTTTGCAAGTTCACCGTTTAATGCAGCTTGAATCATTGCACGAGTGTAACCTAAGTTCATACGTTTACCAACGCCGTATTCGCCACCAGTCCAGCCAGTGTTTACTAAGAATACTTTCGCATCGTGTTTCTCGATTTTTTCACCAAGCATTTCAGCGTAGCGAGATGCATCAAGTGGTAAGAATGGTGAACCGAAGCAAGTTGAGAATGTAGCTTGCGGAGAAGTAACGCCGCGCTCTGTTCCTGCTAGTTTACTAGTGTAACCACTTAAGAAATGATACATAGCTTGCTCTTTTGATAACTTACTGATTGGAGGCAATACGCCAGATGCATCAGCAGTTAAGAAAATAATTGTATTTGGGTGTCCAGCAACACTTGGCAGTACGATATTGTCGATCGCATGCATAGGGTATGCAGCACGAGTATTTTCTGTTAAAGTAGTATCGTTGTAGTCGGCGATACGTGTTTGGTCATTAATGATAACGTTTTCTAAAACAGATCCAAATGTGATTGCATCGAAAATTTGTGGTTCTTTCTCGTGAGAAAGGTTTACACATTTCGCGTAGCAACCGCCTTCAATATTGAATACACCGTTATCAGACCAACCGTGCTCATCATCACCGATTAGTTTACGGTTTGGATCAGCAGATAATGTTGTTTTACCTGTTCCAGATAAACCGAAGAATAGTGCTACGTCGCCTTCTTCACCTACGTTTGCAGAGCAATGCATAGAAAGAATATCTTGTTCAGGTAATAAGAAGTTCATAATAGAGAAGATTGATTTTTTCATTTCTCCAGCGTATTCTGTACCACCAATTAGTACGATACGTTTTTCGAATGAAACCATAATGAATGCTTCAGAGTTTGTACCGTCAACAGCTGGATCAGCTTTGAAATTCGGTGCAGAAACAATTGTGAACTCTGATTCATGAGTTGTTAATTCTTCTTCAGTTGGACGAATGAATAATTGATGTACAAATAAATTGTGCCATGCATATTCGTTAATAACTTGAATTGGTAGGCGGTAATTGCGGTCAGCGCCTGCAAATCCTTTGAAGACGAATAACTCTTCTTTTTCTTTTAAGTATTCTAAAACTTTAGTATATAATTTATTAAAATGTTCTTCAGAAATCGGTTGGTTCACAGCTCCCCAAGCAATTTTGTCAGCAACCGATGCTTCTTTCACAATAAATTTATCTTTAGGAGAACGTCCTGTATATTTTCCAGTTGAAGCAGAAACGGCACCAGTCGAAGTTAATTTCCCTTCATTTCGCATTAATACTTTTTCCACTAATTGCGGAACACTTAGTTGAATCTGTGCATTGCTTCCGTTCAATAATTCGTGTAAACCAATTTGGACATTCACAGTACTCATATTTATATACCATCCTTTTCATTTAATGAAATATTTCTCGTAATCCCCAACAAGAGTATAACACAATTATATAAATAATGTATACTATTTATTTCTTTTTGTTTGTGTGAATGCATTATTTCCCTATTAATATTTCATTTCAGGCGTATTGAGAAAAACTTTCAGGAAAATGTGAATATTAATTGACAAATGAATATCATTTCTTTAGTATAGGTTGGGACGGATACTCTCTTATCCCGAGCTGGCGGAGGGACAGGCCCGATGAAGCCCAGCAACCTCACTTGTAGTGGTAAATACAGGTGAATAGGTGCTAAAACCTGTGCGAGGCTACAGGTCTCGAACGATAAGAGCGAAGGGCAAAAAGCAGTATGCAAGTAGCAAATTAAACCTTTCCTCTATGTAAAGTAGGAAAGGTTTTTCTGTATGCTTGTGTGGGAGAATAAATGTATGTCGCAGTTTGTGGCAAATTAAGGATGAGTTCCGTACAATATATACAATTACTGTAGGGAGGTTTACCACATGACAAAAAAACGTCATCTGTTCACATCTGAGTCTGTAACTGAAGGACATCCAGATAAAATTTGTGACCAAATTTCTGATTCAATTTTAGATGCGATCTTATCAAAAGACGCAAATGCACGTGTAGCTTGTGAAACAACTGTAACAACTGGTTTAGTATTGGTAGCGGGGGAAATTACGACTTCTACTTACGTAGATATTCCAAAAATCGTTCGTGAAACAATTCAAGGCATTGGTTACACACGCGCAAAATACGGATTCGATGCAGAAACTTGTGCAGTTTTAACATCTATCGATGAGCAATCTGCTGACATCGCTATGGGTGTTGACCAAGCGCTAGAAGCACGCGAAGGTCAAATGACTGACGCTGAGATTGAGGCAATTGGTGCAGGAGACCAAGGTTTAATGTTTGGTTTCGCATGTAATGAAACACAAGAGTTAATGCCACTTCCAATCTCGCTTGCTCACAAATTAGCTCGCCGTTTAACTGAAGTACGTAAAGATGATACATTATCATACTTACGTCCGGATGGAAAAACGCAAGTTACAGTTGAGTATGATGAAAATGGTAAACCAGTACGTGTTGATACTATCGTAATTTCTACACAACATCACCCAGATGTTACATGGGAAGAAATCGATCGCGACTTAAAAGAGCACGTAATTAAAGCTGTAGTACCAGCAGAATTAATGGATGGAGAAACGAAATTCTTCATTAATCCAACTGGCCGCTTCGTAATTGGTGGACCACAAGGTGATGCTGGTTTAACAGGACGTAAAATCATCGTTGATACTTACGGTGGATACGCTCGCCATGGTGGCGGTGCATTCTCTGGTAAAGATGCAACGAAAGTTGACCGTTCTGCAGCATATGCAGCTCGTTATGTTGCGAAAAACATCGTAGCAGCTGGTCTTGCTGAAAAAGCAGAAGTACAACTTGCATACGCAATCGGTGTAGCACAACCAGTATCAATTTCAGTTGATACATTCGGCACTGGTAAAGTATCTGAAGACGTACTAGTAGAGCTAGTTCGTAACAACTTCGATCTTCGCCCAGCTGGTATTATTAAAATGCTAGACTTACGTCGCCCAATTTACAAACAAACAGCAGCTTACGGCCACTTCGGACGTACTGATGTAGATCTATCATGGGAACGTACAGACAAAGCAGCAGCTTTAAAAGAGCAAGCTGGTCTATAATATATGAAAAAAAGCTTTGCGCGGTGAGCGCAAAGCTTTTTTTATTTATAATTACGTTGGAATAAAGCGAAGAGTTCAATGTCATGCCAATTGCCATTGCGGAATATAGCTTCTTTACAAGTTCCTTCATGTTGAAAACCGAGTGATTTATATAATTTAATTGCTCTATCGTTAAAAGAAAATACTCGTAAAGAAAGGCGATGTAAATTTAATTCTAAAATTGCATAATCCAATAATAAGGTGAAAGCTTCCTTCCCATAACCTTGCCCCCAGTAATCCTTGTTACCAATATCAATAATACATTCAGCGTTTCGGTTATACGAATCAATATGAATTAAAGAAGTAATACCAATTGAAAGATGCGTAGATTTTTCTTCAATGATATAGCTCTTAGAGTCCGAAGAATGAATAAATTGCTGGCAAAGTTTTTCTGTGTCTTGAAGGGAATATTTATCAAGAGTGAGCGTAGTTGAACTCATAACGTCTATATCATTATGCCATTTATAATATGTTAGAATATCATCTTCGGAAAACTTTCGTAACTGGATACGGTTTGATTCAAACAATGTAAGTCCTCCTTTTGTATTTCCTTTTCACATGATTTACAAAGGATTGATTTCTTCTGGAACATATGTAATCAACCTTTCATTTGACGTGCTTTACCTGCGCAAAAGGCACTACTTAGTAAAAATAGTGTCGCGAATATAATACTTACTAATGTAGCGTATGGAATTGCGCCTTTTAAGGAAAAGCCGATAGTGATTGAAGCGATGAATAAGAGGATAAATGTTGTTGTTAATTTTTTATAAAGTTCCATAATAGGTAGACCTCCAATTTATTTTTTAGTACAAGTTTTAAAATTGAATTCTATTATGTAGAAAATATAAAGAGTAGCTAAAGAAGTGTAGTCTAGGAGTATAAGAAAGGGAACTTTCCTTTTTATGGGTTAGTATACTTATATTGTATCATGGCGCATTATTGGCTTCATACATAATTGTGTAAAGATATGTATGATAAAATGAAGAAAAGTTTTTAAGAAAGGAAAGATAAAAAATGAGTGTAACTGAACATAAAAAACAAGCTCCAAAAGAAGTGCGTTGCAAGATTGTTACGATTTCCGATACACGTACGGAAGAAACAGATAAGAGCGGACAACTATTACATGAATTGTTAAAAGAAGCGGGACATAAAGTAACTTCTTATGAAATTGTAAAAGATGATAAAGAAAGTATTCAGCAAGCAGTGTTAGCTGGTTATCATAAGGAAGATGTAGATGTTGTATTAACAAATGGCGGTACTGGTATTACGAAACGCGATGTCACAATTGAAGCAGTATCAGCGTTATTAGATAAAGAAATTGTTGGATTTGGTGAGCTGTTCCGTATGATTAGTTATTTAGAAGATATCGGAAGCAGCGCAATGTTAAGTAGAGCGATTGGTGGTACAATTGGGCGCAAAGTAGTCTTCTCAATGCCAGGGTCTAGCGGAGCGGTTCGCCTTGCGATGAATAAATTAATTTTACCGGAATTAGGTCATATTACATTTGAGCTGCATCGCCAATGAGTAAGTATGCTGGAATTGTATTAGCAGGTGGTATGTCGAGTAGATTCGGTGAGCCGAAAGCGTTAGCAATTTGGAAGGAAACTACTTTTGTTGAGCATATTGTGAAAGTGATGGGAAATACTTTGCAAGACATTGTAGTAATTAGCCATACTGATATAAAAGAGCGAGTAGAGCAATTCGTACAAGTACCTGTTATAGAAGACATTCCGCACTATAAAGGGAATGGACCGCTGGCCGGCATTGTATCAGGAATGGAATACATAGAAGCAGATTGGTACGCTATTATGCCTTGCGATGCACCAAACGTGTCGCATGAATGGTTTACCATTTTACTAGAGCAAACGAACAATGAATATGATGCGGTTGTACCTATTATTAATGGAAGAAAACAACCGCTACTTGCGGCGTATCATAACCGCGTGAAAGAAAAGATTTATGCTTTACTTCAGGAAGAAAAAAGAAGTATGGGGCAGCTTTTATCACAATGTAATGTGAAGTATGTTTCTGGAGAAGATGTACAAGCGAATGCGGATTGGTTTATAAATGTAAATACGAAAGAAGAATATGTGCAGGCTCAAAAAGACCTTTCAAATGAATGAAAGGTTTTTTTGATATACAGAATTGGGGAACAATTGCTGTATAAAGGTATGTGAGTAAGTTGATTTTAAGGGGAATTCTTAAAATCATTATACAGTTAAAATACTGTATAACCATATATTAATTTTTATGGGTTTTTATTACAAGTCTGTTTAGTTATGTTTATTTTTGATATAATTAATATAGAAATAAAACAATGCTTAACCTTATGTATCATTTATTAAACTAAAATTTATGACCATGTAATAAACTCCCTTCGTTTTTTTGAAGGGAGTTTTTCTATTTAAGCAAGCAACTCTGATGCGTTATGCTGAAGGACTTCTTCATATTGGTTAAGCAAGCCACGAAAAATCTCATCCCAGCTCTTTGATTTCGCAAAAGAGGAAGCTGCTATTCCCATCTGCTCAAGTTTTTCTTCATTTTGTAATAAAAAATAAATGGATGATAGAAATGCATCTTCATTTTTAGGCGGACAAAGAACTCCCGTTTTTCCATCTGTAATAATATTTTTAACCCCGCCACTATTTGCACCAATAACAGGTGTACCGCATGCGAGTGATTCAAGTACGACATTTCCGAATGTTTCAGTAGCTGATGGAAATACCATTATGTTAGAACAAGCATATGCTTCAGCTAAATCTGCACTTTGTAAATAGCCAGTAAAAGTGATATTTGTTTTCGGAACAGCTTCACGTAAACTTGTTGCTAGAGGACCGTCTCCTGTTATAAGCCAATGAATGTCGCTTCGAGTATGTGCTGATTTAACGATAAGATTTTGCAACGTATCAATATCTTTCTCAGGAGCAATTCGTCCAACGTAGGAAAGGACGTACTTCGCTGTAATATTATATTTTTTTCGGAATAGGTCTGTATTGTAAGCTGGATGAAAGAGTGTGCAATCTACACCACGTCCCCAAATAGAGAGGGCCTGAAAGCCTTTATGTTTTAATTGATGTAATGTTTCAGGAGAGGGTACAAAATTTTTTTGCATATGACTATGAAACCATTTTAAATAGTTCCACAGCATATTGGAGAGGAATTCGATTTTGTAATAACGTAAATAGGCATCGAAATCAGTATGATAAGAACCGACAACTGGGATGTTTAACTTTTTTGCATAATACAATCCACAAAGTCCCATGTTGAAAGGTGTGGCAATGTGAATAATGTCAGGTTTAAAGGAAAGTAGTTCCCGTTTAATACGCGGAGTAGGAAAAGAAAAACGACATTCTGGATATAATATTGTTAACGGGATACTTCTCATCTTATTCACATTCGCTACAAAATTATCTTCAGCTGTATGCTGAGGGGCGAAAACAGAATAGGCGATCTGTTCTTTCTGAAAATATCGTGTTAATCGCTCTAACGTTTTCGCAACCCCGTTAACTTGTGGCGTAAAAGTATCGGTAAAAATGGCGACTCTCATCATATCACTCCTTTATGTGAAAAGTGGGATGAATTGATAAAAAGAGATGATGCCAGAGCAAGTGCCAAGGCACATACCGACGAATACATCTGACGGATAGTGAAGTCCTAAATAAATACGTGAAATACCAACGCATAATGCTAACGGTAATAGGAAAGCAAGTAAGCTTGGATTATAGCAAATAAATGGAATGAAGACAGAGAAAACGGCTGTTGTATGACCAGACGGGAAAGAGTGGTCTTTTAATGGATGGACTGGATATTTTGCATCCTGAATTGTTAAATAAGGACGTTTTCGTGGATACCATCTTTTTAATATTTGTACAGGAATATGGCTAATTGCTAAAGAAATAGCAGTTGCAATTGCTGCTTGATGTAAAGTACCTTTTGCAAAAATTAAAAAGAAAAGTGTGAGTGCGATGGAGAAAGTCGCGCCACCGATATGAGTAATATTGCTGAAAAAGATATTTAATGTTTTTTGATCAAAGTAGCGATTAATTCCTTTAAAAATGTAACATTCTATTTTATATAATCCACTGACCTTCATGAAAATTCTCCTCCCTCGTTTACATATATATGGAGATATTAGCTTTTATTTTAATAAGATTTTGTTGAGGGAGTAATAATGTTTTGTAAAGAAAAAGTTAGTTTTTATATAAAAAAAGCTGCCAATCTTATGGCAGCGGAAATTTACTTCTGTAATGATTTATAATATTGACCTTTTTCAACGTATTGCGTGCGAATACGATCCATATCTTTACGGTCTTCTGCTGTTAATTCACGAATGACTTTCGCGGGACGACCGAAAGCTAACGTGTTTGGTGGAATTTTCTTTCCTTGTGAAACGAGGCTTCCAGCGCCGATAAAAGCTCCTTCGCCAATTTCAGCACCATCTAATATAATGGATCCCATTCCAATTAAAGCATCTTTTTTAATATGACAACTATGTAAAATAACTTGATGCCCAACTGTAACATCATCTTCTAAGATAAGAGGATACTGAGGGCTTTGGTGGAGTGTACATTGGTCTTGTATATTTACTCGGTCTCCAATGATTGTTGGTGACACATCACCACGGATGACTGTATTAAACCAAATACTTGATTCCTCGCCAACGTAAACATCGCCTGTAATCGTAACATAGTCAGCGATAAAAGCACTACTCGCAATTTTCGGTTTTTTTTCTTTGTAAGGATATATCATGTAAAGTCTTCCTTTCCTAGAGACTAGTTTTAGTGTATCAAATTATGAGAAAGAGTGAAATGGAGGAGAGCCGTATGTGGAATTATGAAGCGGAGGAAGCAAAGGCTGTCATTGTTATTGTGCACGGCGCAATGGAATATCACGGACGTTACGAAGCCGTTGCGGAAATGTGGAATCATATCGGCTACCACGTCGTGATGGGGGATCTTCCGTCACATGGAACGACTTCAAGAAATAGAGGACATATTGATTCATTTGATGAATACATAGAGGAAGTTAAACTATGGGTGAAAGAAGCAAGAAAGTATAGGTTACCTATTTTTCTATTCGGTCATAGTATGGGTGGTCTTATTGTCATTCGTATGATGCAAGAAACGAAGAGAGAAGATGTAGAGGGTATTATTTTGAGTTCGCCTTGTTTAGGGGTAGTGACTGGACCCTCTGCTCCGCTTCAATTTGCTTCAAAAATATTAAATGTTGTGGCTCCAAAATTGCAATTTGCAACGAATCTTACGGTGGAAATGTCAACACGTAACCACGAAGTGAGAGATGCAATGGAGAATGATTCTTTGTTCTTGCGCAAAGTATCAGTACGTTGGTATAGTGAATTGATTAAGTCTATCGAAATTGCTCATAAAAAAATAGATAATTTTCCGGATGTTCCGCTCTTGCTAATGCAAGCTTGTGAGGATAAACTTGTAGATAAAACACGTGTCCGCACTTGGTTTGATAATGTTAAAATAAGTGATAAGGCTTTTAAAGAATGGCCGAATTGTTATCACGAGTTATTAAATGAGTATGAGCGTGATGAAATTTTGAGTTATATTCAGTCATTTACTGAAATGCATGTCAATAATATAGTAAAAACAAACAAATAAATCATTATTTGTACATTTAATAGAGGAGATGAAGGAAGAAGTGAACGTACCGAGTAATCCCATAACGCTCATGGCGAAAGTATACCGTGATGTGTTTCCGGTTGTACACCATGAGCTAGCGATGTGGAAAGAGCGTGCCTACCATATTCCGAATGATGAGCTTCATAGTCAGGCAATCGCAAGTATTGAGCATAAAACGTTTCATTGTGAGGGCGGTGGCATTTTAGCTCTGCTAGCAAATGAACACCGAGAAGAATGTATTCGTTTTATCGTAGCGTATCAAACGATCAGCGACTATTTAGATAATTTATGTGATCGCAGTACATCACTTGATCCAAATGATTTTGCCGCACTGCATGAATCGATGTTAATGGCATTATCACCTGAAGTAGAAGGTGGCGGTAATTATTATCGTTATCGTGATGATCAAGATGATGGTGGTTATTTAGATGAACTTGTTGAAACATGCCAAGATGTTTTAAAGAAAACGAAGCACTATGACAAAATTGCTCCTGTTCTTCATGAACTTGCTTGTTATTATTGTGATTTGCAAATTCATAAACACGTGAAGTTAGAAGAAAGAGAGCCGCGCCTGAAAAATTGGTTTGAAGCACATAAAGAAAACTTACCTGAGATGAGTTGGTTTGAATTTTCAGCATGTGCCGGTTCTACACTTGGAATTTTCTGTCTTGTAGCATATGCATTTCATGATGAGTTACATGATGAAGATATTGCGAAAATTAGACAAGGGTACTTCCCTTACGTACAAGGACTTCATATCTTACTTGATTATTTCATTGATCAAGAAGAAGACCGTATAGGCGGAGATTTGAATTTCTGTAGTTATTATGAAAACGAGCAAGCGATATTAGATCGGATGAAACACTTTGTAGAAGAAGCGGAGAAGAGCATTGGTGATTTGCCTCATGCGAAGTTTCATCGCCTTATAAGCCGAGGGTTACTTGGTATTTATTTATCAGATCAAAAAGTATCAGCACAAAAGAATATGCACAAAATGGCACGGCGCATTGTAAAGTACGGAGGCCTCACTTCACGATTCTTCTATTGGAACGGGAAGATGTACCGAAAGAAAACAGCGCAGTGATGAAGAAAACCACTCATGTAGAGTGGTTTTTTGTTATAATATGGTAAAGGTGGTGGTGGAAATGAAGCGATTGTTTCAAAAGCTATATGACAATATTGAAGTAACATTACTTGTGCTACTTTCCATTTCATTTGTAACTGGAATGTATATGATGATGAATAAAACCGGCGGTCCTACAACGATGGATTATGTAGCTCAAATTATCATTGCATTGATTATTATAGTAGATATTGTTTTTTTAATAAGTGGTAGAAAAAAAGAGAACAGTAAATAAAAAGCATTTGTACACGATGGTACAAATGCTTTTTCATTATGATCGTATTTTTAAAAATACATATATAAGAAGTTCAATTGCAAAAATAACTAAAACAGATAGTCCAAATAAAGGCATGACAGCGCCTAGTATCACCATCATGATAAAGAAAACGAATATACTTTTCTTATCTCTTTGTTTTGGAGGTGCTGCTAATTTTCCTTTCGGCTTTCTTGCTAACCACATTTTTATTCCGTAATAAATGAGAAGTAGTAGAGATAATGTCGTTAGTAAGCATAATATTTTATTTGGCCATCCGAATAAATGTCCTTCATGAAGCGGGATACCGTAAGTGAACCATTGTGCAAGTAATCCATAATCACGATAGTCCGTTTTTGAAATGAGCTCCCCGCTATATTGGTCAAAGTAAGCTGTTATCTCTTCATTTGGTGCAACATGCATACCTGTAATACCAGAACCGCTCGATTTCGAAACAGTGAATACACCTTTCGGATCAGCTGGTAGTGAAATAACATATGGCTTCTTTATTTCAATTCCTTTTTGTAATTCATCGACAGAAATTGCTTTCGGTTCATTTGAATTTGATTCAGGCGGAGCTTCTTTTCTTGTTGCCCACGGCAATTCTTTTACCTTTGATTCAGGCGGAGCCATGTACAATTTTGGATATCCGAGTGATTCATTTGACGATGCGATTTTATAAATTTGGTTCCCCATAAATCCTGACCATGGCAATCCAGATGCGACTAGCAGAAAGAGAGGAATTGTAAATATAATACCGATAATAGAATGACGTCTTTTTGCTTTTTCTCGCTTATTGGATGATGGTGTGTTTTTGAATTGTCGTATACTCATGTACAATCCGGTTACGATTAAAAAGATTGTCCAGCATGCCGCGAGTTCTACAGTATAGTTTACGACAGTGCCACCAACTAAAAGAGAACTATGTAATTCCCTCATTATATTGGCAAATGTTTCACTTGCGTTTTGATCCCCAACAATTTGATTATTGCTGTCTAAATACACATATTTTTGTTGCCCAGTATACTCATTTGCAATTGTAAGTCTCGTATTATAATCCCCATTAAACTCACTAATTTTCGCCACGCTATAATGTGGATATTTTTTCTCTGTTAAGGAAATAGAATCAGACATCGAAATAGATTCTGTTTGAGCACTCTTCCCAAAATATAAATCTTTATAGATGAAATCTTCAACTTCCTCCCGAAATAAATACCCAATTCCGCTCAGTGACAACGTAATAAGAAGCGGCGTAATAAAAAGCCCAGCATAAAAATGCCAACGCCAAAGAATGTAATGAAGCGAACGATTTACTTTCATACTTTCAGTTCCCCTAACCTTCCCTATATGAATAACTACTTATTTAATATAGCGAGATTAAGTGTGATTACTTTGAAAGAATTGTGAAGAAAGTTAAAAGTTTTTAGGATGATTTTCATAAAACATAAAACACATTTCAAAAGGGATGTTTTCTATGTTTATGAAGATTTCTTTGTATTTGATAGATACATCCTAACAACCGCATTAGCAAGACATTGAGAGGAATCAACAAAATCCTCACTCGCCACCACATTCAAATCGGTGCATGCGATAATTACCGTATCAACTTCCTCTCTCAATTGTAAAACGAGCGCATTCCACAATTCGCGAGCTTCTTCAACCTCCCCAGATTTAATATAAGTAATGATTTGATTAATCATTTCCTGCCATTTTTCATGATGAATGTACTCTATATTACGTTTTGCAATCCCATCTTGGTAAATCCCAGCTTGAACAGTTGCTTCTGTTGCGAGAAGAGCGACTCTTTTTGTATTTTCAGGAATTGCTTGTAACGTTTCATCGACTATATTTAAAATCGGGATAGAAAGCGAACGCTGTAATTCTTCAAAATAAAGATGCGCCGTATTGCACGGCATAGCGATAAAGCTTGCGCCAGTACTTTCAAGTTTTTGTGCTCCGTCAATAATCGCCTTTTTCATCGCTTCGTGATCAATAGGGCGATCCATGTAAAACGGTGTTGGGCACGAATAGATCATCATATGAGGAAAGTCCATATCATACTTTGCTCCGTATATTGTTTGGCACCTTGCTACAACTGTATCGACGAATGGCCCAGTTGATTTTGGTCCCATTCCTGCTAGTATCCCGATCATTGTTTCGTCTCCTTTAAGAATGTTTACATCCATTATATAGGAGAATAACAAAAAGACGTGCAATGAATGCACGTCTTTTTTTGTTATGTTTTGTCGAACAATCGATATATCCGAGAAATCGTTGATATATTGTAAGTTATGATAGATATATCGAAAAAATCGTTGATATATTGTAAGTTATGATAGATATATCGAAAAAATCGTTGATATATCCCGAGTTACGATAGATATAATTGAAAAATCGTTGATATATTACCCCGCATTAACGGGCAGTAAAACTCCCACCTTAAAATTCGCCTGGAGCAAAGAGGTTAGGTGGGAGATAAACTGCCCATAAATGCCCGATTGGTTCAACTAATAATCAGTGGGGATGCCCCCACTGATTAAAGTTTCACTTTATCGCTTCTCAATCGCCACAATAAATGGTGGGTTATTTTGTTGGTTAATGAAGCCGTAGCGCAGTACGTGTGCTTGTTTTTGGTCTAGTTCTTCGGCAAATGTAAGTACAGCGTCGCGTTCTACTTGTCCTTCTGGGTGTCCGTGGTAAATAACAAGGACGATGATACCTTCAGGTGCCATTACTTCTAATAATTGTTCGATCGCTGAGATTGTTGAGTTCGGTTTTGTAACGATATGCTTGTCTCCGCCTGGAAGGTAACCTAAGTTGAAAATTGCGCCTGTTACTTTTCCTTTTGCATCTTCTGGTAATACGGATAGAAGTGTATCGTGACTATCGTGAACTAAAACAGTACGTTCGAAAAGTTCTTTTTCTTTTAGACTAGTTGTTGAGCTTTCAATTGCCTCTTTTTGAATATCAAATCCAAATACTTTTCCGTTATCTCCAACGATTTCAGCTAGGAAGCAAGTGTCATGCCCATTGCCGAGTGTTGCATCTACAGCGTAATCGCCTTCTTTTACTGCTGTTTGCAAGAGAGTGCGAGCAAACGGTAATACACGTTCTAATTTCATTTTTGTTTCTCCTCATTTGCATATTTTCCTTGCCAGCTTCCGCGGCGTACAAATTCTGCATCAATGGAATTTAATACTTCCCATTTATTTAAGCTCCACATTGGACCAATCATTAAATCAGGCGGACCGTCACCTGTGATACGGTGCACAATTACGTCTTCTGGAATAATTTCAAGTTGGTCAACAACGAGACTTACGTAATCCTCAAGAGAAAGGAACTCGAGTTGTCCTTTTTCGTATTGCTTCACCATTGGCGTTCCTTTTAATAAGTGAAGTAAGTGGATTTTAATTCCTTGTACATCAAGCTTCGCTACTTCACGAGCTGTTTCCATCATCATGTCGTAATCTTCAAGTGGAAGGCCGTTAATAATATGAGAACAAACTTTAATGCCGTGCTTACGTAATTTATTTACACCTTCAACGTAAGAAGGATAATCGTGAGCACGATTAATAAGATTTGCAGTACGTTCATGGACGGTTTGTAGTCCGAGTTCAACCCAAAGGTAAGTGCGTTTATTTAAGTCCGCTAAATATTCAACAACATCGTCCGGTAAACAATCTGGACGAGTCGCAATAGAAAGACCGACAACGTCTTTTTCTGCTAGAAGCGGTTCGAATTTTTCTTTTAACACTTCAAGTGGTGCATGTGTATTTGTGTACGCCTGGAAATAAGCGATACATTTTCCATCTTTCCACTTTGAGCGCATTTTTTCTTTCATTTCATGATATTGCGTTATAACATCATCGCGGCGATCGCCAGCGAAGTCACCAGATCCAGCAGCACTGCAAAATGTACAACCGCCATAAGCAACTGTACCGTCACGGTTCGGGCAATCAAAGCCAGCATCTAATGAAACTTTAAAGATTTTTTCACCAAATTCATTTCGTAAATGATAATTCCATGTATGATAACGTTTATTGTCGTTTGTATATGGAAAAGGGTTTTGAACCTTCATTACTTTCCCTCCTAAGCCGAGTCAAAATGAAACAAAATCCATTATAACATACTCATAAGGTTCAGATGGAAGGGACACACTAAAGGGGAATTGAAGCAAGGAGGGACAATTATGGCAGAGCGTCAATCACTTGAATCGTATATTACACAAGCGGAACAAGCGGTGGAATATGCGAAAGAACAATTAGACCAAGGTATGAGACAAGAGCATTATAATACGATGGAGTATTCGGATGCGCAGTTACAATTAGAACAAGCGTATAACGATTTACAAACGATGCAACAACATGCAAATGATGAGCAACGTGAGCAATTAAATAGAGCACGTATGGCAATTCGCCAATTGCAACATCAAATGATTATTACACCGCACTAATAAGGAGTGAATGTAATGGCGAAACGTTCAGATCAAAATAACCCAGAACAAAAAACGCAAAATGGACATAACGCTGAGTTTTCGAATGAACTTGATCCGATTGTTCAAGTAAAACAGCGTAATAGTAAAAAAGGACAACCTCAAAAATCGAAACAATCAGAGTAGACCAGGTCGCAATATGACCTGGTTTTATTTTGCTATATGACAATAATGTAAGATTCCTGTAAGGTTTGTCGATAGTTGTGAGCAGCTTTCTCCAGTAGAGTAAGAAAGGATTAAGTTTTATACAAGGAGTTGCTTTATGGGGAACAATATTATAAACAAGCGAATTGATGAGTTAGATTACATTCGTGGCTTTGCACTACTAGGGATTATTTTAGTAAATATTTTAGCACTACTTAATATTAAAACTCCAGATCCTAATACAGTAGATGCTAGCTATCAAAGGTTTCTATACTTATTTGTAGAAGGTCGTTTCTTCTCGATTTTCTCATTCTTATTTGGAGTGGGATTCTATATCTTCATTACAAGAGCGATTGCGAAAGGGAAAAATGGATATGTTCTATTTTTCCGCCGCGTAGTTGCATTATTTATTTTTGGTTTGATTCATTACATGTTTCAGCCTGGAGAAGCGTTAACGTTATATGCAATTTGCGGATTAATCGTTTTACCGTTTTATAAAGCGAAAAAACAAGTGAACTTAGTAATTGGTCTTATTTTGACAATAGCCTTTAGTGTAATGGGTGTTAAAGAACTATTACCACTTGGTTTAATTTTATTAGGTCTTGCTGCAGGACAATATCGTGTATTTGAAAATCTTTCGCAAAATATAAAGAAAGTCGCTATTTTTACAGGCATTATGTTTGTTTTAAGTGTCATAGCTGTATGGTATCAATATGGACACGTGCCTGCTGGCCCATTTGTAAATATGATATTGATGAATGAAGACGGAACAATGGATGCTGCAAGCCAGTTTCTAAAAATTGGTATTACTGTTGGACCAATTATTTCAGCTTTCTATGTAGGAGCATTAATTTTATTACTTCAGTTAAAACCAGTTCAAACATTATTAGCACCATTGAAATACTACGGTCGTATGGCTTTAACAAATTATATCGGACAAACGGCAATGATTTTAATTGCCGGTAGTGTATTTAACTTTGCAGGTAACTTAACTTACATGCAGACTTTATATGTATGTATTGCAATTTATGCAATTCAAATTGTATTTAGCGTAATTTGGATGAAAATCTTTAAAATGGGTCCATTAGAATGGATTTGGCGTGTTATTACGTACTGGACGGTAACACCTTTAAAGAAATAGAGAGAGAAGTGGGCTGTTCCTTTTGTGGAGCAGCCTATTTTTATTTTCAGCTTTTGTAGTTGCGCCGATATATTTGAAAAATCGCCGATATAATTTCATTTACCGATTCGATATGTCACTAATATTCAAAGTAGTAAAAGCCAAACTTACACGCCCACCTTCTTTATATTACAAAAGTGTAAGGTAAATGTAATGTTAACAAATAGCAGTTCACCTCCAAAAGGCGCAAAATAGGTAATGGAAAAACAAGCGTAGGAGGATATATATGACGAAACCAGTTGTAGACGTGAAAAACGTTCAAAAAGTGTACGGTAAAAAAGGTGAGAACCAATCACACGCGTTAAAAGGTGTGTCATTCTCAATTCAAGAGGGTGAGTTTGTTGGAATTATGGGACCATCTGGTTCTGGTAAAACGACATTATTAAATGTAATTTCAACATTAGATAAAGCAACGGGCGGCGTTGTTGAAATTGCGGGTACGGATATTACAAAAATGAAGCAAGGTGAGCTTTCTGATTTCCGTTCACAAAAATTAGGATTCATCTTCCAAGATTTTAATTTGTTAGAAAACTTATCTATTTATGAAAACATTGCACTTCCACTTTCCTTGCAAGGTGTTCCATCACGTAACATTGGACCAAAAGTCGAGAAAGTAGCGGATATGTTAGGGATTACAGAAATACTTCAAAAGTACCCATCTGAAGTATCTGGTGGGCAAAAGCAACGTTCGGCAGCAGCGCGTGCTTTAGTGCATGAGCCGGCAATTATTTTAGGGGACGAGCCAACAGGAGCGCTTGATTCTAAAAATGCAACGAGTTTACTTGATGCGATGACAAACTTAAATAAAGATCAAGGCGTATCTATTATGATGGTTACACATGATCCGTACAGTGCAAGTTACTGTCAGCGTATTTTATTCATTCAAGATGGTGAGCTATATAAAGAAATTCACCGCGGCGGTACACGTGAAGAGTTTTATAAAGAAATTTTAGATGTGCTTGCGGACTTAGGCACACAAAAAGCGTAAGAAGGGAGGTTCTAGAGCATGTTATTTAAACTTTCCATGTCAGGGCTAAAAAGTAAGCTGAAAGATTATATCGTCTTACTTGTTGGTCTTGTCATGTCCATTTCAATTTTTTATATGTTTCAAACATTAGCGTTAAACGAGGCCTTCCTTAAGGAAAATTCTACTATTGGTCAAATTGGATTTGTATTCCAAGCAGGTTCATTTTTACTAGCTATTATAACGTTCTTCTATATTTTGTATGCGAACTCTTTCTTACTATCTCTTCGTCAAAAAGAGTTTGGTATGTATATGATGTTAGGAGCAAAAAAGCATAAAGTTACATTACTTATGTTTATTGAGACAATTGTATTAGGCGCCGCGTCTCTTGCAATTGGAATTGCAGTTGGTGTAGGACTTGCAGAAGGTATCGGTCAATTATTAATGAAACAATTAGAATTTGCTGGTGAAGGCTATAAAGCATTTTATCTGCCATCTATGACTGTTACGTGCATCTTCTTCTTTGCACTATTTGTATTATCGGCAATTATGAACAGTATTAAATTATCACGTATTTCTGTCCTGCAACTTGTACATGCAGACGCACAAACAGAACGTGTTGCAGTAAAAGGAAAAATGACAGGTGTAGTTGCATTCCTTGCGGTTATTTTATTAGGAATGGGCTATGCATCAATGATTTACATGGAAAAACTAAGAGAAATGGGAATCATTATTGCATTAATTACAACGACAGCTGGTACTTACATGCTGTTTGGATCACTTCTCCCGGTCTTTATTAAAAAGTTAAAGAGTAATAAAAAGCGTAGTGAAAAAGGACTTAACGCTTTTACATTTGCACAATTAAATTTCCGTATTAATAGTTTAACGAAGGTGCTTGCGACGGTAGCAATGTTAGTTGCGCTCGGAGCTGGTGCAATTTCAGGCGGTATGGCGTTTAAAAATAACGTTATAAAAATGGTTGATGGATTTGAAATTTATGATTCAGTAGTTCATAATCCAACGGCTGAAGAAAAGAAAATTTTAAATGGTATTACATTTAAAGAGAAAAATGAATATCGTTACAAAATCGATGATAAATACGTTTACTATGTAAAAGAGGATTTAGAGAAAAATCGTCCTGTAATAAGAGATATGGAAAATATGAAGTCGATGAAGGATGGCGTGAAAACGAAAAAAGTCTCAGAGGAACTACCAGTAGGTGCAGTTGCTAGAGAAATGAATGAAAAAGATGCGAATGCGAAAGAACTTCCACAAGAATGGGACGAGGCTTTCAGAACAATCCAACCATTCTATGTACATCAGGATCATGCAATTAAAATTGTAAATCAAAAAATGTACGATGAGATAAATGGTAAAGAAGGTATAGCATTTATCGGAAAAGTAGATGATTTCTTAACATATGAAAAAGAATGGAAAAAAATTGACGAGTTGCAACTAGATAAATATAAAAATGTAAAAGCTGAACAAATGAATAGTAAACATCAAATGTATGACATGTTCTACGGCTTTGCGAGCGGAACAGTGTTTATGGGATTCTTCCTTGGAATTGCGTTCTTAGCAATGATGGCAAGCTGTCTTATGTTTAAAATTCTTTCTGGTGCATCAAAAGATATTACGCGTTATCAAATGCTCCGTAAAATCGGTGTGCGCCGTGAGTTATTAACGAAATCGATTTATAAAGAGTTATTCTTAGTATTCTTATTCCCAGCAATTGTGGGTATCGCTCACGTATTAGTTGGTATGAATATTTTCGGATTTATTTTAATCGATCCGTACTTCCGTATTTGGGTACCAATCGTAATTTTCGTAGTTATTTATGCGATTTATTACTTCATTACAGTTCAATTGTATAAAGGAATTGTTCTTCCGAAAGAAGATTAATAATAAAAACCGAGCAAAAACGCTCGGTTTTTATTATTTTCAGAAAAAATACTTTAATGTTACTGATATATATAATATAATGCAAGTAAGTAACGTAATATAAAAGTAGAAGTAGCTGTATAAGGAAAGGAGGAATCCAATCTGTAGAAAGAAGCTGAACTTTTATCCCCACATTTTTTACCGCAACGTATTTATACAATCGTAAGTTTCCACATTGAAAGTTTTCAGAACCACCTGAGTATATTGTGAAAATAATGGATAACACATGGAAATCTCATAGCATGATAAGGTAAAATGGACAACATAATGAGAAAATTACCGTTCATAAGATGAGGAGAATACATGTATGGAAGTTGTAGAGGCATTAAAAGATATAAGCCAAATTGAGGCTATGAAAAAATATTTAAAAGAGCACTCCCAGCGAGATTATCTTTTATTTGTTATTGGAATTAACACAGGATTAAAAATTACAGAATTACTTAGCATGAAATTTGAAGATGTATTAAATGAAGATGGGACTGTTAAAGAGTTTTATACTCTTCCTGTGAAAGATGAAAAATTCAAACAAGATATTTATTTAAATACAAAAGTAAAAGAAGCGCTTTTAGATTACGTACAATCTATTGGCGTTAAAAGAGAAAATTACGTATTTCAATCTAATAAAACGCCAAATTCAATTACGCGCCAACAAGCGTATCGTGTAATTCATAATGCTGCAGAAGCAGTTGGAGTTGTTGGTAAGATCGGAACGAATTCAATGCGAAAAACATTCGGATTTCATGCGTACAAAAGAGGGATAGCGATTGCGCTGTTGCAAAAACATTTTCATCACGCGACTCCATCAGAGACGCTAAAGTATTTAGGTATTTCAAAGGATGAGACCTTTAAAACGGAGATTGATGTCGATTTATAAAAGCCGTAACTAAAAGAATTAGGAGGCGGAAAATATGAATATTAGAGAGAGTGAACTGCCGGGTATTGGATGTAAGTTTGAAGTGATTACAAAAGGTAATGAAAAGATGGTTATCGTTATTCATGATGATGGCCGAAGAGAAATGTACCATTTTGATGCTGATCATGAGGAGAGTATTTCAAGCGTCTCTCTTCGTGATTCCGAAGCGAGACAAATTGCAGCTATATTGGGCGGAATGGTATATAGACCACAAGCTTTAGATACGATTGAAATGGCCTTTGAAGGATTATCAATTGAGTGGTTTAAGGTGGAAAATAATGCACCAGTCGTACAAAAAACAATTGGTAGTTTACATGTCCGAAACACATATAATGTAACGATTATTGCCATTTTGAAAAAGAATATGAAGAAGTTCTTTAATCCAGGCCCAGATTCTATCATTGAAGCTGGCGATATGCTTGTATTATCAGGTGAAAGACATGAAGTAAAAAGAATTATTAATGAGTTGCTTTCAGTAGGAGGGGATTCATAATCGATGGATACTTTAATCTTTGAAGTTGGGACTGCGTTAGTATTAGTCGCTTTTGCAGCTATTCTCGCTGCAAAGTTAAAGTTCTCCATTATTCCGTTTCTCATTATACTCGGTATGCTAGTGGGGCCACATGCGCCAGATTTAGGGCTTATCGATTTAAGATTTATTGAAAGCGGAGAAGTTATTTCCTTCCTCGGCCGTGTTGGCGTTATATTCCTCTTATTCTATTTAGGCTTAGAATTCTCAATTAAAAAATTAATTAAATCAGGAAAATCAATTGCTTTTGGGGGAACTGTTCATATATCGCTTAATTTTATATTAGGTTTACTTTACGGATATATAATGGGTTTCCCCTTATTAGAAACATTAATTATTGCTGGGATTATAACAATTTCATCGAGTGCAATTGTTGCGAAAGTAATTGTTGATTTAAGAAGATCTGGTAATAAAGAGACGGAGCTAATTTTAGGAATCATTATGTTTGATGATATCTTTTTAGCCGTATATTTATCAGTCGTTTCAGGATTAGTACTCGGAGGGGCAACGTCACTTGTAGGGGCTCTTACATCTATTTTAATCGCAGTAGGGTATATGCTACTATTCTTTGTAGTTGCTAGAAAAGCTACACGATTTTTAAATAAAATGTTAGATATTTCGTCCAATGAAATTTTTATTATCGTAATATTCGCTATTTTGTTCTTTGTAGCAGGATTTTCAGAAACGATTCATGTCGCGGAGGCGATTGGAGCATTATTATTGGGGCTCGTCTTTTCTGAAACAGAGCATAGTGATCGAATTGAACAGCTCGTTGTTCCGTTTCGTGATTTCTTTGGAGCTATATTCTTTTTCAGCTTCGGTTTAAGTATAGACCCATTTTCACTTGGAGGAGCAGTGTGGTTGGCATTAGGAGCAGTTTTCATTACTCTTATCGGTAATTTTACTGCTGGAATGGTTGCGGGGCGTAAAGCTGGGTTATCGCATAAGGCTTCTACGAATATCGGTTTAACACTTGTATCACGCGGAGAATTTTCCATTATCGTCGCGAATATTGGAATTGCGGGCGGCTTAATGGCAACTATTAAACCATTCTCAGCTTTGTATGTTTTAATATTAGCATCGTTAGGACCTTTGTTAACGAAAGAATCTGGGAGAATATATTCCTTATTAGATAAAATATTTAAATGGAGCGCTAAAGAAAGTGCGAAGCGAGAAAAGGAAGTTGGATAGTATAAAGAGGCTGCATGAAGTTCATGCAGCCTCTTTATACATTGTTACTGTTGTCATTTTTTGTCGGTAAGTCGATATATTTTAATAATCGCTGATATAATCCAAGAAGTAATCAGTATAATTTCATTTACCGTCGAACCATTATCTGAATTTCATCAACTATTAATCAGTTGCCTTCCTATTTAAAAACGACTACAATTTTACTGTTATATATATGAACGAAAAAAATAGAATAGGAGGGGAAACTATGCCAAGGAAAGTATGGCTATTAGTAGCTGGGATGATTATTAATGTCACGGGTGCTTCTTTTTTATGGCCTTTTAATACAATTTATTTGCATGATCACCTAGGAAAATCTTTATCTGTGGCCGGAATGGTATTAATGATCAATTCGCTTACTGGTGTAATCGGAAACTTGCTCGGCGGTGTTTTATTTGATAAATGGGGCGGTTATAAATCAACTTTAGTAGGGATTGTGATTACACTTGTATCGATTTTAGGTCTTGTGTTCTTCCACGGTTGGCCGTTATATGTTGTATGGCTAGCGTTAATCGGCTTCGGTTCTGGAATGGTCTTCCCATCGATGTATGCGATGGTTGGTACGGTTTGGCCAGAAGGCGGAAGACGGGCATTTAATGCGATGTACGTTGGACAAAATGTTGGTATTGCGATCGGAACAGCATGTGGTGGATTAGTTGCATCGTATCGTTTTGATTATATTTTCTTAGCGAATTTTATTTTATACTTTGTTTTCTTTTTAATTGCTTTTATTGGATTCCGCGGTATGGAAGACAAGAAAGAGCCAGGAGTGCAAAAAGAAGTCGAAACGAAAAAAGGGTGGTCACTTACACCTGGATTTAAAGCACTTCTTATCGTGTGTGTAGCATATGCTTTATGCTGGGTTACATACGTACAGTGGCAAGGAGCGATTGCAACACATATGCAAGAATTGAATATTAGCCTTCGTCACTATAGTTTACTATGGACGATAAACGGAGCGATGATTGTTTGTGCGCAACCACTTGTTAGTATGCTAATTCGTTGGATGAAGCGTTCTTTAAAACAACAAATTATGATTGGAATCTTCATTTTTGCGGCGTCATTCATTGTGTTAAGTCAAGCGCAGCAATTTACGATGTTCCTCGTTGCGATGGTAACATTAACAATTGGTGAGTTATTTGTATGGCCTGCGGTTCCAACGATTGCAAATATACTTGCACCAAAAGATAAATTAGGATTTTATCAAGGTGTCGTAAATAGTGCGGCGACTGTAGGGAAAATGTTCGGACCGGTCGTTGGCGGAGCAATTGTGGATTTATACAATATGGAAGTATTGTTTATAGCAATCATGGTAATGCTTGTAGTAGCGCTTATAGCAACGAGCATTTATGATAAACGAGTAAAAGTAGAAGAAACAGTTGAAGAAAAAATTGCAGTTTAGTTTGACGGAACATGTAACATGTTTTAGAATATATTTAAATAAAACAACCTTTAGAACAAGGGAGATAGCTCGGCTGTCTTAAGATGAATTCGTTAGTTATTAAGAGTAACGATTAACCGAGAAGTCCTCGCTTTAAGTAAGCTCTTAAGAGATACTAGGTGAAGGATAGTTCACTTAACTTATATGTGTAATAACAGTGAGAAGGAGTAGTAGTAATAGAAGCGGGTTTAGAGAGTTGACGGTCGGTGCAAGTCAATCCACGTTTCGTTATGAACTCGCCTTTGAGTTGCAGTTGTGAAACTAATAGTAGCAATTGCCGTTAATCCACGTTACGGATCTAAGCGAATGTATATTTGTACATTAATTTAGGGTGGTACCGCGGGAATCTATAACCTCTCGTCCCTTTCTAGGGATGAGAGGTTTTTTGTATTTTGGGCGGTGAAAATAAATAGAATTTCAAGGAGGGTATCTCATGAGCTTTAATCATCAAGAAATTGAGAAGAAGTGGCAAGGGTACTGGGAAGAGAATAAAACATTCCGTACGCCAGATGAGACAGAAAAACCAAAATTTTATGCACTAGATATGTTCCCATATCCATCAGGTGCAGGCTTACACGTAGGACATCCAGAAGGTTATACAGCGACAGATATTTTATCTCGTATGAAGCGTATGCAAGGATATAACGTTCTGCATCCAATGGGATGGGATGCATTTGGTCTTCCAGCAGAGCAATATGCACTTGATACTGGAAACAGCCCAGCTGAATTTACAGAGCATAATATTAATACGTTCCGTAACCAAATTAAATCATTAGGTTTCTCTTACGATTGGGACCGTGAAGTAAATACAACAGATCCAAACTACTATAAGTGGACGCAATGGATCTTCCTAAAACTATTTGAAAAAGGCTTAGCTTACGTTGATGAAGTACCTGTAAACTGGTGCCCAGCACTTGGTACAGTACTTGCAAACGAAGAAATCATTGACGGTAAGAGTGAGCGTGGTGGACATCCAGTTGAGCGTCGTCCGATGAGACAGTGGATGTTAAAAATTACAGCTTACGGAGATCGTCTATTAGAAGATCTAGATGAGCTTGATTGGCCTGAAAGCTTAAAAGATATGCAACGTAACTGGATCGGTCGTTCTGAAGGTGCAGAAGTACACTTCAACATCGATGGTACAGACGAGAAATTCACAGTTTTCACAACGCGCCCTGATACATTATTTGGTGCAACATACTGTGTACTAGCTCCAGAACATGCACTTGTTGCAGAAATTACAACAGCAGAACAAAAAGAAGCGGTAGAAGCTTACATTAACGCTGTAAAAATGAAGAGTGACCTAGAGCGTACAGAACTTGCGAAAGAGAAAACTGGTGTATTCACTGGTGCTTACGCAGTTAACCCAGTAAACGGTGAGAAATTACCAATCTGGATCGCTGACTATGTTCTTGCAACTTACGGAACAGGTGCTGTAATGGCAGTTCCAGCTCACGATGAGCGTGACTATGAATTCGCATCAGTATTTAATCTTCCAATGAAGGAAGTTGTAAAAGGCGGAGATATTACGAAAGAAGTGTACACAGGTGATGGTGCACACGTAAACTCAGCATTCCTTGATGGATTAAATAAAGAAGAAGCAATCGCAAAAATGATTGAATGGCTTGAAGCAACGAGCGCAGGAAATCAAAAAGTAACGTACCGTCTACGTGACTGGTTATTCAGCCGTCAACGTTACTGGGGTGAACCAATTCCAGTAATTCACTGGGAAGATGGTACAATGACAGCTGTGAAAGAAGAGGAATTACCATTAGTTCTTCCGAAAACAGAAAACATCCGTCCTTCAGGTACAGGTGAATCACCACTTGCTAACATTGACGAGTGGGTAAATGTTGTTGATCCTGAGACTGGTAAAAAAGGTCGTCGTGAAACGAACACAATGCCGCAATGGGCTGGTAGCTGCTGGTACTACCTACGTTACATCGATCCAAACAATAGCGAAGCACTTGTAGATCCTGAAAAAGTAAAACAATGGCTTCCAGTTGATATTTATATCGGTGGTGCAGAACATGCCGTACTTCACTTACTATATGCTCGTTTCTGGCATAAAGTATTATACGATATCGGTGTAGTTCCAACGAAAGAGCCATTCCAACAATTATTCAACCAAGGTATGATTCTAGGTGAAAACAACGAGAAAATGAGTAAATCAAAAGGTAACGTTGTAAATCCTGATGATATCGTAGCAAGCCACGGTGCAGATACACTTCGTCTATACGAAATGTTCATGGGACCATTAGATGCTTCAATTGCTTGGTCTGAAAATGGTCTTGACGGAGCTCGTCGTTTCCTAGACCGCGTATGGCGTCTATTCGTTCAAGATAACGGTGAATTAAGTGAGAAAATTACTGACGCACCAAATAAAGAGCTTGAAAAAGCTTACCATCAAACAGTGAAGAAAGTAACAGAAGACTATGCAGAGCTTCGCTTCAACACAGCGATTTCTCAAATGATGGTATTCATCAACGATGCATACAAAGCTGAAACACTTCCAAGAGAATATGTAGAAGGTTTCGTAAAAATGATTGCACCAGTTGCACCTCATATCGGGGAAGAGCTATGGAGCAAACTTGGATACAATGAAACAATCACATATGCAAGCTGGCCAACATTTGATGAGTCTAAACTTGTAGAAGATGAAGTTGAAATTGTTGTTCAAGTTATGGGTAAAGTTCGCGCAAAACTAACAATGAGTAAAGACGCATCAAAAGAAGAAATGGAACAACTTGCACTTGAAGCAATTCAAGACCAAATTGAAGGGAAAACAGTTCGTAAAGTAATTGTTGTTCCTGGAAAACTTGTTAATGTTGTTGCAAATTAATTTATTCTAAATAAAAGCTCAGAGTATGTATACTCTGAGCTTTTTTGTGTAGAAAATAATCTCTGGATCACCCTAGTCTAAGTTTTCAATTATTCCAATACGTACAAATAAAAGAGCGGAATTCCAATACAGACAAACACCTATTTTTCTATAGGAAATATGATAAAAAAGGTAGGCTAAATTGAGTAGAAGAGGTGAAAGGAATGAAAGGGATGGACAATAATGCACCACATGGCTTTTTCGGAGGTGGATCGGATAGTTATGAACAAATGATGTTAATGGGAGGCGGACAACAAGGATATGGCGGAATTCCGAGCTGGATGGGTGGAACACCTGGAGGATTTTCCACATCAGTAGCTGGAGCACAAACAGGAATCCCAACATTTGTAGGCGGAGCAGCCGGAGGAGTACCAGTAGGCGTACCAACTACATTCCCATCTTTCGTTGGAGGAGTACAAACAGGATTTCCGGTACCGGGAGTAGGTGTTGTGGCAGGCGGAGTAGGTGGTTATCCACAAGGTTTTTACGGTCACCATGGCCACCACGACGGTCATCATGGACACCATCATCAAGGTCACCATGGCCATCATGGACATCATCACCACCAAGGTCACCATGGCCATCATGGACACCATCACCACCAAGGTCACCATGGCCATCATGGACATCATCAACAACAAGTACATCACCACGGCCACCATCATATACATCCGCAGGCTGTTCTTTATCAAACTCACCAAGGCCAACATGGTCACCATGGACATCACCACCAAGGCCAACATCATGGACACCAAGGTCACCACCATCACCAAGGTCATCAAGGCCAACACGGTCATCATGGGCACCAAGGCCAACATCATGGACACCAAGGTCAACATCATGGACACCAAGGTCAACATCATGGACACCAAGGTCAACATCATGGACACCAAGGTCAACATCATGGACACCAAGGTCAACAGCACCAACAGCACCAACAGCACCAACAATATCAGCAATATCAACAACAACAACAATCTTCTCCTTGGACAGGTGGAATTGGAGCAGGAGGAGCGGGGGCAGCAGCAGGAGCGGCTAGCATTAGTGGAGCTGCAGGACATGCGGGACACGTGGGTCATTAATGATTGCCAGAAAAAAAGACATAATAAAAAACTGCTAGGAAATCCTAGCAGTTTTTTTCAGCTTCTTGACGCTGACGTTCAATTTCAGCACGAAGTTGTGGTTCCGGTGCTTGCCAGCCTTCTGGCTTTAGAATCTTACCGTCGCCTTCACGGAATCGAGGCTTCCCATCAGGGAATAGTTTTGCCATGTTGGCGTTGTTTACAATTTCGAATCCTTTATCTGGACGTACGCCCATTTCTGCAAACGTTCCGAATGCAAAGTAAATAAGGTCAATCAGTGCATCGTATTGATCTTCAACAGTCGTTGCCTCTAGAAATTCTTCTAGTTCTTCCTGCATAAAACTTGCACGGATTTTTGCACGCTCTTCTGTTAATTTTGTTGGAGTATTTGTCACAGGATGTCCGAATACTTCATGCATTTTCGCAACAAGTTCGTATCCTTTATCTAAACCTTTTTCGTTTGTCATGTTGTTTCATCCTTTCTTACGTTATGCCGAAGTTTATTGTAACATAAGGTGATTATGAAATGAAAAGAACATCTTATCGAAATAAGATGTTCGCTCGTTATTCTTCTTTTTTTATTAAAAGGGATGAAATAAGATCGATGCCAAAAATACCGACCAGTAACATTGGTATAACGACAAGCAAGTAACGTGTGAAGGAAACATTTTTTAAGTATGTATGAGCAAATAAAAAGACGCCGAGAAATAAAATACCATTTAAAATAGGCTTTACTAATTTTTTAGACATAAGCTCCCCCATAAATATCTTCTCTCTCTATTTGATAATAAAAAAACTCCTCTCTCCGTTGTATCATGCTGGAGAGAGGAGTTCAATCATTTCTCATTCAATGACACCAGAATTTGTAATATTTACGGTGTATTTTATATGAACCGGAACATCTTTATACATTTGTCTCCATTCTTCTAATTTGAATGGGCGATAATGTTGCTTATACTTTGCACCTAGCCCGAGAGGGTCGACGCCTAAAGATTTAAGTTGCTTAATTAACTTAGCAGCTTGTTTATCTAATTGTTTTTGGACATCTTTTTCAATGTTTTTTGTGTTCTTGTTATTTTCTAAGTTAATTTGTTTTGATAGTTCTTGAATACGTGCATCAAGACGAATGTTAATGAAAAAAGAAGGCTTTCCGTTTTTAATTTTTATATCGTAAGTTGGAACAGAACGAATATTATTAATCATTACGTACGCAGAATCTGTTTTAAATTCATGTGAATCTAATTTATGTTTCTCTAATAGTCCTTTAAATATGAACATATCTTTTTCCGCAATTTTACCGATATATTTATCTTTTTTAAAAAGGCCAATTCCGGTAATTTTTATTTTATCACCATGCTTCTTTAGAATGGGAATATAGTAGTCTTTTCCTTCTTGATAATAGCGAAATGCTCCTATATGTAGATTATCCGCTGGTAAAGGTCCGGTCTCCATGTTATGTTCTAGCAATTTTTTTATATAAATTGCAACGTTGTATGAAGTCGAATATTTGCCTTTTAAAAGTTCAGTACCATTCCCATCTAATAAAGCAGCATATAAAGCGTTCCCTATATTCACATCTCGAAGTAATGTATCGAATGAAGTAGACATTCCTGTTTTGGCAAGTCTTATTGTATATAGAGCGACACGCATTTGTCCGCTAGCAAATGGTTGAGAAGACTCTAAAGATGTGTCTGCTTTTACTTGTTTTACTGCATTTGCACTGCCTTCAAAAACTTGAACTTTATTTCCTTTTTTCTGAATGGGACAAACGAATGTCACTTTTACTTTATTATCTTTTGCGACATCAAAAACGCTTCCTTGAATAAGTTGTACATCATCGATAATATTTTTTTGTAAACATCCAATTAGACTGAAGAATGTTATACAAGAAATAAGTATTAATTTGCTTGTGCTTTTGATTTTTTCCATTTTCTTTTCACCCACACAATAATAAATAGGATTGGGATGTATACATAAATGAGCCAAAAACTAACTTTTGATACATTACTAATAAAGTTATTAATATCGTGTCTGTTGGTTAAAAGTTGCGAAACAATGAGAGTGATAAAGATAAAAGCAATTAAAATACCCCTTTGTTTTACACGGAATATTTCATGTGTTCCTCTCATTGACGCCCATAAAGGGAGGATGAAACTTGAAATAATAACGAGTGCATAGCCTGAAATTGCAATATATTCGAGTCTTTCTATAAATGGTAATTGAATGACTTGGGTCATAGAAAGTTGGGCCCATATCGTTTTTAACAATTGTTTTTCACTAAAAAATGCAAAGGCTAAAAGGGTGCTAAATAAATATAGAAGATTTGAAAATAGTGCTCCAAACTGAGCGTATTTATGAGATTGCATAGGCTTTTTCACAAATGGATACACCATGAGGTAAATTTCAAAACCGGTCATACTGTAGATTGACAGTTGAGCGGATTTTAAAATGTCTGAAAAAGAATGTGTGAATATAGGTAGTAAATTATCCCAATGTGAATATTTCAAAACGAATAAGCTTAGAAATAAGTATCCTAATGTACCACCAACAGAGATGACGCAAATACCGGTAATTACACGAAATCCAGAAGAGATAATGTAATAGCTAACTAAGCATAAAAAGAGTGTTAACATAAAGGTGGAAGCGGTAGGAAACATCCATACTTGAATAATTTCAACATATGTTCGGATGACCGAAATACTAACGATTAAAAAATAAGCCATAAAGATGATGCTAATGCCATTTCCTAGCCATTTTCCAAATGTTTGCCGATGTAAATCAACTAAATTCCCATTTGTTTCTTTTAATAAGACATACATCATCCATATAAGAATATGGATGAAAATTCCTGTGATTATAACTCCCATCCATCCGTCGTATCCAGCGGCCTTTGCGATGATTCGAGCGAATCCGAGAACTCCAGCACCAAACTGTGCACCGTGAATTAAGAAGAAAACAAAGATAGGAGATATTTGATATTTTTCTTGAACTTTACTCATCAATGCACCTCATTTCTCAATCATCAAAATCTGATCTATGTTTTGTTGAAATTCCTTTCGCTGCTTTTTTTACATGTTGTGGTCTTGCTTGCACATCTCTCGTATCAATCATTGTTAATGGAAAACGAATCCAAGAATCTTTAACTGATTGTTGCCTTGTCGGATAAAACAAAGCGTACGGCTTACGTAAGGAAGTAAGTCTAAAGAGATGAGTAAATAAAAAGATAAATCCAAGAGAAATCCCGAACAATCCGCCTATTTCTGCAAACATAAGAAAAGGAAAGCGTAGTAATCGAACAGCGTTCCCCATTTTATAAATAGGTGTAATAAAGGAAGCGAGTGCTGATAGTGCAACGATAATTAATAAAATGTTACTCGTTAACCCAGCTTGTACAGATGCTTGCCCGATTACGATACCGCCTACAATACCGAGTGTTTGCCCAACTTTCATCGGTAACCTTGCGCCGGCTTCTCTTAATAAATCAATTGCAAGTTCTAAAAAGAGCGCTTCAATTAAAGGTGGGAATGGTACTTGTGCCCTTGATAAAATCAAAGTTTCAAGTAAATCACTTGGAATAAGTTCATAATGATAATTTAAAACTGCAACGTATAACGGTGTAGCGCAAATTGAAAATAGAACGGCAATTAATCTTAAAATCCTTGAAAATGTAGCGTACATCCAGGAGACGTTATAGTCTTCTGGTGAAATGAAAAAATCGAAATAGGATACAGGTGTTAGTAAAACACTTGGAGAACCATCAACGAAAATAGCGATTTTTCCATCAATTAGTGCTTTTGTAACTCTATCAGTACGTTCTGTATTGATATAGAGAGGGAAAATCGATTTTTCACCCATTAATTCTTGTAAATAAGCACTATCATTAATTTGATCATATTCAAGAGCGCGTAATGACTCTTCTAGAAAATCTACATTATCTTTTTCAGCAAGGTTGTCTAAATACATCATGACAACTTTTGTTTTTGAAAACTCGCCAATAATCATTTCTTTTGTTTGTAAATCTAAAACAGGAAGACGTTTTCGAACTAAATTAATGTTTGTATCAATATCCTCTACGAAACCTTCTTGCGGACCAATAACAGTTGATTCGTTTAAAGGAGGGGTTGGTGCACGATAATTATCAATTGCAATGTTTGCAAGCATACATTTTTGATCTTGCTGATTCAATTGAATAATCGCATGCCCCTTTAAAACCATATCCTCAATTTTTTGTAAGTCGTTCGTAATTGTAATGCCGCTCATTGGAATATGTTCTTTCAGCTCTTCTAGTGAAGCATTAGGTCGTTCCAAAAGAGTAGGCATTAAATATTTTTGTAATTTCTCTCCATCAAGCGAAGGACGATAGTAAGAAATCCAATAAGGCATCGTTTCATCGTCGGATGTATGATAATTCACAAAATCACTAGATTTTTTCAGCTTCTCTATTAAATTTTGTAAAGAATGGATACGGTCTTTTTCTGGTTTCGTAAAATCATAAATACTATTACCTTTAGAGTTTTGTTGCTTACTTTGAGAAGGTTCATCTTGCTTAGCGTTTTGTTGTTTATCTTGAGACGAATCACCTTGTTTAGCACCTTGTTGTTTATCTTGAGAGGAATCCTCTTGTTTAGTACTTTGTTGCTTATCTTGAGAGGAATCATCCTGCTTAGAGTTTTGTTGCTTATCCTGAGAAGAGTCATCTTGTTTAGAGTTTTGTTGCTTATCCTGAGAGGAATCCTCTTGTTTAGCACTTTGTTGCTTATCTTGAGAGGAATCATCCTGTTTAGAGTTTTGTTGCTTATCCTGAGAAGGTTCATCTTGTTTAGCGCTTTGTTGCTTATCCTGAGAAGAATCTTTTTGTTTAGTACTTTGTTGCTTATCCTGAGAGGAATCCTCTTGTTTAGTACTTTGTTGCTTATCCTGAGAGGAATCCTCTTGTTTAGTACTTTGTTGCTTATCCTGAGAAGAATCTTTTTGTTTAGTACTTTGTTGCTTATCCTGAGAAGAATCTTTTTGTTCGTGATTTTTACCTTTATTATGTTTCATACTTCTAGTCTGTTCTTTGTTATCATCCTCTTCATTGTTAGAATGCTGCTCCTGATTATCTGTTTCGTTTGCTTCTGGTTTATTTGATTTTTTTTTCTTACGTAACCAATTCCAAATCATGTGTATACCCTCTTTAATCTTGTAATATAGTGCTATTTTGTGGCTAATTTTGTATATTATTCATTTATTTATGAAAAGAAGAAGGAGATTAGTTTGCATGGAAAAAAATCTTTAGTAAGCAGTTCATACTATAACGGGAAGAGGGAGAATCTGTGCAAATTGTAAAAAAGGAGAAGTTTGTTTTAAAAGGGTTTACGTTTGAAAATGGCAGGGAAATTCCTGTTCAAATGGGATACGAGACATATGGTACGTTAAATAGAGAAAGGTCAAATGTGATTTTGGTTTGTCATTATTTTAGTGCAACAAGTCATGCGGCAGGAAAATATACAGTGCATGATGAGGAGTCTGGTTGGTGGGATGGGCTCATTGGACCTGGAAAAGCAATTGATACAAATAAGTATTTTGTTATATGTACAGATAATCTTTGTAATGTGCAGGTGAGAAATCCATATGTGATTACAACAGGACCGAAATCGATTAATCCAGAAACTGGAGAAGAATATGCTATGGATTTTCCGGTTTTTACATTTCTTGATGTAGCTCGTATGCAATATGAGTTAATAAAAGGTATGGGAATTTCAAGGTTACACGCTGTAATTGGACCGTCGGCAGGGGGAATGATTGCACAACAATGGGCGGTTCACTATCCACATATGGTAGAGCGGATGATTGGCGTTATTACGAACCCACAAAATCCAATTATTACGTCAGTAAACGTAGCGCAAAATGCGATTGAAGCAATTCAACTGGATCCAAGTTGGAAAGGTGGAAAATATGGAGAAGAGCAGCCGATAAAGGGGCTTCATTTAGCAAATAGAATGATGTTTATGAACGCGTTTGATGAGCATTTTTATGAAATGGCATTTCCTCGTAATAGTATAGAGATAGAACCTTATGAAAAGTTTTCTACACTAACATCATTTGAAAAAGAGATAAATAAAGCGACATATAGAAGTATAGAGTTAGTAGATGCAAATTCATGGATGTATACTGCAAAGGCAGTTTTATTGCATGATATTGCACATGGTTCTTCTTCATTAGAAGAATCTCTTTCTAACATAGAAGCGAATGTACTTATGATTCCATGTAAACAAGATTTGCTTCAGCCGTCTCGTTACAACTATAAAATGGTAGATATTTTGCAAAAACAAGGGAAGTATGCGGAAGTGTATGAGATAGAAAGTATAAATGGGCATATGGCGGGAGCATTTGATATTCATTTATTTGAAAAGAAAGTTTATGAATTTTTAAATCGGAAAGTATCTAGTTTTGTTTAGAAGACAAATGATGGGGAAAAGGTGCAATGTTTGTAGTAGGCACCTTTTTTTACATGATTTGTAGACGGAAAATATATGTGGCAATTGCTATACCGAAGAATGCGATACTAAGCAATAGAAATAAGAATGACATTTCTTGGGGTGATTTTATTTTTTTAGTATTTTTCATACTAAGAGTAATAATTGCAGCGATTAAGAAAATGATGCCCATTATGAAAAGGGAAAGTGTCATTTTCATTGGCTCCTTTCATAAGACAAGTATATTGAGGATACAATGCAAGAGTTATGTTTGTAAAGAATAAGTTTTGCGAGAAAATTGAGAAATAGTTTTTCGATTCTTTGCGTTCTTTCTTTTGCGTGCTAAAATTGGTAGAGAATGTTTGTGAAAAAGAAACTAAAGGTTTTATTGTATATAAGGAGGAACTACATATGACAGAAGTTAAAACAATTACTACAGAAGAGGTACAAGAGCGTTTAGAAAATGGAGAAACGTTATTTTTAGTAGACGTAAGAGAAGATGAAGAAGTAGCGGCAGGAAAGATTCCAGAAGCTGTACATATTAAAATGGGCGATATCCCACATAAAGTAGATTTCTTTAATAAAGAGAATGAATATATCTTTATTTGTCGTTCAGGAATGCGCAGTGAAAATGTATGTCATTATTTAAATGAGCAAGGATTTAAAACAGTGAATATGGTTGGCGGTATGCTTCAATATGAAGGTGAAACGAAATAGTTAATAGTTAAAAACTTGAAACGAGTCTGTTTCAAGTTTTTTTCTTTTGCATACAGTATAAAAAGGAGGAGGGGTAAATGGGGATTAATTTGCGTAAAGTAAAAATTATTAATAATACAGGAGCTGTTAATGTCGGCGACTGTTATGATATCTCGCCTTTAGCTGTAGCAAAAGTATATGCAGGTGCTGGAGGGTCGAGTGCGGCTATTTTTTTAAATGGGAAAAGACAGCCAGAAGCAGTCATTAGAACATCAGTGTTTCTTCCGCCGTTAGCAACAAGTACACGTACATTAGGTTCATAGAGGAAAGGTAGAGTGTAATTATGCCTGCTCATATAAAAGAATTTGTTATTGTGAATAACACTGGGAATATATTTACCGGTGATAATTTGAGTGATACTTCATTTACTGCTTCGAAATCATATAGTGGTTCAATGGGGTGCACTTGGATTGATGTTGTTACAGTAATAGGGACGGAGACGAAGCTTTGTTTACAGCCGGGTGATTCGGTGACGACAACATATACAAGAGGCACTCCTGCTGGTACTGTAACAGGAGCAAATATGGGGCAAAATGTAAATACATCGAGTATAGCGCAAGCTGTCCCTAATACAGATAATATGGATTCAATTGCAGGACTCCCTTAAGAAATTAAGGGAGTTTTTATTATTTAAAATAAAAATAGTCTTGGAAATTATTTTTGTAAATAGATTAAGAAGAGGCTTATTTATTATGAAAAAGACGGTTTGTAGGCGGTGAAAGTGTGAAGAATCGTGATAATAATCGGAAGCAAAATTCGTTAAGCTCTAATTTTAGAATTCCACCCGAACTTATTGGGCCTACTTTCCCCCCTGTTCCAACTGGGTTTACAGGTATAGGGATTACTGGTCCAACCGGTCCACAAGGCCCAACAGGACCTCAAGGACCAAGAGGATTACAAGGTCCGATGGGGGAGATGGGCCCGACAGGACCTCAAGGTGTGCAAGGGATACAAGGATCAGTTGGGCCAATAGGTGCAACTGGACCAGAAGGACAGCAGGGCCCACAAGGATTGAGAGGACCACAAGGAGAAACTGGAGCGACAGGACCGGGGGGTGTGCAAGGGTTACAAGGTCCGATTGGTCCAACGGGAGCGACTGGGGCACAAGGTATACAAGGGATACAGGGATTACAGGGGCCAATTGGAGCGACGGGACCTGAGGGACCTCAAGGGATTCAAGGCGTCCAAGGGTTACCGGGTGTAACTGGTCCACAAGGAATACAAGGAGCACAAGGGATACAAGGAACACAAGGACCGAGTGGAAATACAGGTGCAACCGGAGCAACTGGTCAGGGGATAACAGGCCCGACTGGAATAACAGGTCCAACTGGGATAACTGGACCATCTGGAGGACCTCCTGGTCCGACGGGGCCGACTGGTGCGACAGGTCCGGGTGGCGGACCGAGTGGAAGTACAGGTGCGACTGGAGCAACGGGGAATACTGGGGCTACAGGAAGTACAGGGGTAACAGGAGCAACGGGAAGTACAGGTCCGACTGGAAGTACGGGAGCACAGGGCTTGCAAGGAATCCAAGGGATTCAAGGACCAATTGGGCCAACAGGTCCAGAAGGTTCGCAGGGTATTCAAGGTATTCCTGGTCCGACGGGAGTAACTGGTGAACAAGGAATACAAGGAGTTCAAGGTATTCAAGGGGCAACGGGAGCAACAGGAGATCAAGGTCCACAAGGTATACAGGGGGTTATAGGGCCACAAGGGGTAACAGGGGCCACAGGAGATCAAGGTCCACAAGGTATACAAGGAGTACCAGGGCCATCAGGAGAAACAGGGCCACAGGGAGTTCAAGGGATACAAGGTCCGATGGGTGATATAGGACCAACAGGTCCAGAAGGCCCAGAGGGACTGCAGGGCCCGCAAGGAATACAAGGTGTGCCAGGGCCAGTTGGAGCGACGGGTCCAGAGGGTCCACAGGGGATACAAGGCATTCAAGGACCGGTAGGAGCAACAGGCCCACAAGGCCCACAAGGAATTCAGGGAATACAAGGTGTGCAAGGGATAACGGGAGCAACAGGAGTACAAGGAGCAACTGGAATTCAAGGGATACAAGGGGAAATAGGAGCAACGGGTCCAGGGGGGCCACAAGGAGTGCAAGGTGCTCAAGGGGCGATTGGTCCAACCGGTCCGATGGGGCCACAAGGAGTGCAAGGAGTACAAGGAATTCAAGGAGCGACGGGTGCACAAGGAGTGCAAGGTCCACAAGGAATTCAAGGAATCCAAGGTCCGACGGGGGCAACAGGAGATATGGGAGCAACTGGGGCGACAGGGGAAGGCACTACAGGCCCAACAGGAGTAACTGGTCCAACAGGGGTAACAGGCCCGTCTGGAGGACCAGCAGGACCGACCGGCCCAACGGGGCCATCAGGTCCGGCGGGAGTAACTGGTCCATCTGGTGGACCACCTGGCCCGACAGGAGCAACCGGGGCGACAGGAGTAACAGGAGATACTGGGGCGACAGGCTCAACTGGAGTGACAGGAGCGACAGGAGAAACGGGAGCAACCGGAGTGACGGGTTTACAGGGTCCGCAAGGAATCCAAGGTGTGCAGGGAGAGATAGGTCCAACAGGGCCACAAGGTGTTCAAGGTCCTCAAGGAATTCAAGGAGTAACGGGGGCCACAGGAGATCAAGGTCCGCAAGGGATTCAAGGCCCACAAGGCGACATAGGTCCAACTGGCCCACAAGGAATTCAAGGCCCACAAGGTTCTCAAGGAATCCAAGGAGCGACAGGGGGAACAGGAGCACAAGGCCCACAGGGAATCCAAGGTCCGCAAGGTGACATAGGTCCGACTGGGTCACAAGGTCCAACTGGAATCCAAGGGATACAAGGAGAGATAGGTCCAACCGGCCCAGAAGGCCCAGAGGGACTGCAGGGCCCGCAAGGAATACAAGGTGTTCAAGGGCCAGTTGGAGCAACGGGTCCAGAGGGTCCTCAGGGAATACAAGGCATTCAAGGAGTGCAAGGAGCAACCGGCCCACAAGGTCCACAAGGAATACAGGGAATACAAGGTGTGCAAGGGATAACGGGAGCAACTGGAGCACAAGGAGCAACTGGAATTCAAGGGATACAAGGGGAAATAGGAGCAACCGGTCCAGAGGGGCCCCAAGGAGTGCAAGGAATACAAGGGGCGATTGGTCCAACCGGTCCGATGGGCGCACAAGGAGTGCAAGGAATACAAGGGATTCAAGGAGCAACAGGTGCACAAGGAGTGCAAGGACCACAAGGAATTCAAGGAGTGCAAGGTCCGACGGGAGCAACAGGAGATACGGGGGCAACCGGAGCGACGGGAGAAGGAACTACCGGTCCAACAGGAGTAACCGGTCCAACAGGGGTGACTGGCCCGTCAGGAGGACCAGCAGGACCGACCGGTCCAACGGGGCCATCAGGTCCGGCAGGAGTGACAGGTCCATCAGGTGGACCACCTGGGCCGACAGGAGCAACAGGTGCGACAGGAGTAACAGGAGATACCGGGGCGACAGGCTCAACTGGAGTGACAGGAGCGACAGGAGCAACGGGAGCAACCGGAGTGACGGGTTTACAGGGCCCGCAAGGAATCCAAGGTGTTCAAGGAGAGATAGGTCCAACCGGTCCACAGGGTATTCAAGGTCCCCAAGGAATCCAAGGAGTAACGGGGGCAACCGGAGCACAAGGTCCCCAAGGAATTCAAGGCCCACAAGGCGACATAGGTCCAACCGGCCCCCAAGGAATTCAAGGTCCACAAGGTCCTCAAGGAATCCAAGGAGCGACAGGGGCAACCGGGGCACAAGGCCCACAGGGAATCCAAGGTCCGCAAGGTGATATAGGCCCGACCGGCCCACAAGGCCCCCAAGGAATTCAAGGCCCGCAAGGAATTCAAGGTCCGACGGGAGCAACAGGATCAACCGGAGCGACAGGCCCACAAGGGATTCAAGGCCCACAAGGAATCCAAGGCCCGCAAGGAATTCAAGGTCCAACGGGAGCAACAGGATCAACCGGAGCGACAGGGCCACAAGGAATTCAAGGGCCACAAGGAATCCAAGGCCCGCAAGGAATTCAAGGTCCAACGGGAGCAACAGGATCAACCGGAGCGACAGGGCCACAAGGAATTCAAGGCCCGCAAGGAATCCAAGGAGTAACGGGGGCAACAGGAGCAACCGGTTCACAAGGTCCAACTGGAGATACAGGTCCAACCGGAGCTGGAGCCACTGGAGCGACCGGGGCGACTGGAGTTAGTACAACTGCAACGTATGCATTTGCGAATAATACATCAGGAACCGCTATTTCCGTTTTATTAGGTGGTACGAATGTACCATTACCGAACAATCAAAATATTGGTCCAGGAATAACCGTTAGTGGTGGAAATACTGTATTTACAGTTGCGAATGCAGGAAATTATTATATAGCTTATACAATTAATTTAACGGCAGGATTAGTTGTAAGTTCTCGTATAACTGTAAATGGCAGTCCGCTTGCGGGAACGATAAACGCTCCGACAGTGGCTACTGGTTCATTTAGTGCAACAATAATCGCTAACTTGCCTGCTGGAGCTGCTGTTAGCTTACAGTTATTTGGAGTAGTTGCAGTAGCTACATTATCTACAGCAACGCCAGGGGCTACCCTAACTATTATTAGATTAAGTTAATAAGCAGAAAACCTTGAAACTTTTATGTTTCAAGGTTTTTTTATCTTTGTATTTGTAAGTAAACCTCGTTAACCAGGGGAGTGGATCCCCTCTAATTATTTAAAGTTTCACATTATTCTCTTGAGCAAAAACATCGCAGTTCGAAAATATATTATAATAGAATGAAAAGAAAGAAATTTGGCAGAAAGGGAGGGTGGCGATGCAGGAGATGGTTAAAGATTTTTTTGGACGCCCACTTCAAGATTTACGTATATCTGTCATTGATCGTTGCAATTTTAGATGTACATATTGTATGCCAGCGGAAATATTTGGGTCAGATTATGCTTTTTTGAAAGATGAGTTTTTACTAACTTTTGATGAAATTGAGCGTTTGGCAAAATTATTTGTTAACATTGGTGTACGAAAAATTAGAATTACTGGCGGTGAGCCACTACTTCGTAAAGATTTAAAAAAACTTATTGCACGTCTTGTGAAAATTGATGGGCTAATAGATATAGGGTTAACGACAAATGCCGTACATTTAACGAAACAAGCGAAGGCATTAAAAGAAGCTGGATTACATAGAGTGAATGTTAGTTTAGATGCAATAGATGACGACATATTTAAGAATATTAATGGTCGAAATATTAATACGAAACCGGTAATTAAGGGAATTATAGCAGCTAAAGAGGCGGGGCTGGAAGTAAAGGTAAATATGGTTGTGAAAAAAGGGATGAACGATCATCAAGTACTTCCGATGGCTGCGTATTTTAAAGAGCAAGGAATCACGCTTCGGTTTATTGAGTTTATGGATGTTGGTAGTACAAATGGGTGGAATTTTGATCAAGTCGTTACAAAACGAGAATTGATTGAGATGATTCATAAGATGGATCCACTTGAGCCAGCTGAAGCGCATTACTTTGGTGAAGTTGCGAAGCGATATCGGTACGTTGGAACAAATGTTGAAGTTGGTTTTATTACATCTGTTTCTGAGTCATTTTGTGTCTCTTGTACGAGGGCGAGAATTTCGGCAGATGGAAAGTTTTATGCGTGCTTATTTGCGACAGAGGGTTTGGATGTAAGAGAACTTCTTAGAGGAAATCTTTCGGATGAGGAGTTATTAAGTGTTATACAAGATGTATGGATGAATAGAAAAGATAGGTATTCGGATGAACGAACAGAAGAAAGTGCAAAAAATCGTCCGAAAATCGAAATGTCTTATATAGGAGGATAAGAAAGGGGGCTATCGCATGCAGGAGCGATATTCAAGACAAATATTATTTTCTGGTGTTGGAGAAGAAGGACAGAGAAAAATAAGAGAGAAGCATGTGCTTATTATTGGTGCTGGTGCTCTCGGTGCGGCAAATGCAGAAGCGATTGTTAGAGCAGGTGTTGGAAAAGTAACGATTGCTGATCGTGATTATGTAGAATGGAGTAATTTACAAAGACAACAACTATATACAGAAGAAGATGCAAAGCAGTATAAACCGAAGGCGATAGCGGCTGCAGAACATTTAAAAGCGATTAATTCTGAGGTGGAAATAAATCCGGTTGTGACGGATGTAACGGTGCAAGAAATGGAAGAATTAGTGAATGATGTAGATTTAATATTAGATGCGACAGATAATTTTGAAACGCGTCTTCTTATTAATGATATTTCACAAAAGTATAATATTCCGTGGATATATGGTGGGTGTGTCGGAAGCTACGGAGTAACGTATACAATTTTACCAGGGAAAACACCGTGTTTTCGCTGTTTAATGGAGCATCCAGCGAGCGGTGCAACATGTGACACAGCTGGTATTATACAACCGGCAGTACAATTAGTAGTTGCGCATCAAACTACGGAAGCGCTGAAAATATTAGTAGAAGACTTTGGTGCGCTTCGTGAAACGATGTTATCGTTTGATCTTTGGAATAATCAACAGATGGCATTTAAAGTGAATAGGCAGAAAAAAGATACTTGTTTATCTTGCGGAAGGTTACGTACATATCCGAGTTTAACATTTGAAGGACAAACGAAAACAGAAGTGTTATGTGGGCGGAATACAGTACAAATTCGCCCGGGTGTGCGGAAGAATTTTAATTTAGAAGAAATTAAAAAACGCTTACAAAGAAGCGTAGAGATAAAGGCGACACCTTATTTATTATCATTTCCGGTAGAAGAATATCGTTTTGTTTTATTTACAGATGGCAGGGCGTTCATTCATGGGACGAATGATATGAATGTAGCGAAAAGTTTATATGCAAGATATATAGGTTGAACCTAAAGGAAACCCTTTAGGCTCAACGGAGAGAGGATTATGAATTTCTCGTATAATCTCCACTTTTTCCACCTGTTTTTTCAAGTAAGTACGTTTCACCGATAATCATACCTTTATCGACAGCTTTACACATATCATACACAGTAAGAGCGGTAGCGGAAGCAGCTGTTAAAGCTTCCATTTCAACACCGGTGCTACCTTCTGTTTTAACTTTTACTTCAATGAGTAAACGATATTGTTCTTCTGATTGTTTCCAATCGAAAGAAACGTCAACACCTTTTAATAATAAAGGGTGGCACATTGGGATAATATCAGAAGTACGTTTCGCGGCCATAATGCCTGCGATTTGCGCAACTGCTAATACGTCACCTTTCCCAATTTCATTGTGAGAGATTTTATCGTAAATTTCTTTCGTAACGACAATGCTAGAGCACGCAATTGCTGTTCGAACGGTTGCTTTTTTTTCGCTTATATCAACCATTTTTGCGCGTCCTTGGTCATTGAAATGTGTAAATGAAGACATGGAATTCCTCCTTGAAGTAATTTCTATTGAATATATAAAGTTTAATCGAGATAAAAAAAATTGCAAATATGAGGTGAGAAACGATGGTAGAAAAACGAATTCCAATTCAAGTTGCTGAGGCAGTAGAACGGGTAATGAAATATGCGAAGCATGGTGAAGTAGAAGAAATTTCTATTACGGAAAGTTACGGGAGAATTCTCGGGGAAGATGTTGTCTCAGATCATGACGTTCCTCATTTTGATCGTTCCCCTTACGATGGTTTCGCCATTCGAGCAGAAGATACGAAAGAAGCAACTCAAGAGAATCCAGTTGAATTTGAAGTAATAGGAGAAATCGGGGCGGGTTCCGTTTTTTTAGAGGAAGTAGGAGCTTTTGAAGCAATTCGCATTATGACAGGAGCAGCTATTCCAGAAGATTGCAATGCAGTCGTAATGCTAGAGCTGACAGAAGGGTTTGAGAAGAACGGGAAAACATATATGAAGTTAAAACGCCCTTTTAATAACGGTGACAATGTGTCGTTTAAAGGAGAAGATATAAAACAAAATCAAGTTCTCGTTAAGAAAGGTGTTGCAATTAATCCAGGTGTTGCGGCCTTACTAGCAACGTTTGGATATAGCACGGTGAAAGTTGTAAAACAGCCTGTTGTCGGTATTGTAACGACAGGAAGTGAATTATTAGAAGTACATGAGCCGTTAGAACCGGGGAAAATTAGAAATAGTAACTCGTATATGATCGCAGCTCAAATTATGAAAGCTGGCGGGAAAGTTCGTTATTATGGTCAACTCGCGGATGAGTTAGATGCATGTTTTACAGCTGTTCAATCAGCGATGGATGAGGTCGACATTTTAATTACAACAGGCGGTGTATCAGTAGGAGATTATGACTACTTACCAGCTATTTATGAAAGATTACAGGCAAATGTACTCTTTAATAAGATAGCCATGAGGCCCGGAAGTGTAACGACAGTAGCTGAAGTTGATGGAAAGTTACTCTTTGGTTTATCAGGAAATCCGTCTGCTTGTTATGTAGGCTTTGAATTATTTGTGCATCCAATTATAAAAACGTATTTGTATGCGAAGGAACCTCACGTATATAGAGCGGATGCTATTTTACAAAAAGATTTTCCGAAGCCAAATCCATTTACTCGTTTCGTAAGAGCGAACGTAACAATTGTGGATGGGGCGTTACAAGCGATGCCGGTTGGTTTAGATAAATCGAGTGCGGTATCTTCACTTGCAGATGCGAATGCTTTTATCGTGTTACCCGGAGGAACGAGAGGATTTGAGACCGGAATGAAAGTATCCGTATTATTGTTAGAGCACTCTGAGGGATGTGAGTGGCCATGGGCGAAGCCCCTTCAATCTTACAAATAGTAGGGTATCAAAATAGCGGAAAAACGACACTTGTAGAGAAAATTGTGCATGCATTAGCCGAAAGCGAAATGAAAGTTGCTACAATTAAACATCACGGGCACGGAGGTTTTCCAGAAGTAGCGCAAAAAGATAGCGAAAGACACCGTAAAGCTGGTGCTGTCGTAAGTAGTGTAGAAGGTGCTGGATTACTTTCACTTTCTTCACTAAGAAAGAAATGGTCCTTGCAAGAAATTATTCGCTTATATGAGTTTTTTAAAGTGGATACAATTTTAATAGAGGGCTATAAAAAAGAGAACTACCCGAAAGTAGTGTTACTTCGTTCTGCGGAAGATGCTGAGCTTTTACATAAAGTAGAAAATATAGTGGCGGTTATTACGTGGTATGATGTCCCAGTAAATATACGAGAAGAATATAAAGTATTTCATATAACAGAAGAAGAGTTGTACATAGACTGGTTTTTACAAACGGTTAGGAGTGCGAAATGACAAATACATATTATGAAGTAATTGATACAGAAATCTCGATTGAAGAGGTAACGAAGAAAGTAATTCGACGTGAATGCGGTGCTGTTACAACATTTATTGGAACGGTTAGAGAGTTTACGAAAGGGCGTCGTACATTATACTTAGAATATGTCGCTTATAAAACGATGGCAGAAAAGATGCTAGAGAAAATCGGATTAGAAGTGAAAGAGAAATGGCCAGGTACACACGTTGCGATTACACATCGCATCGGTACGTTGCAAATTTCTGATATAGCGGTTGTTGTTGCTGTTTCAACACCACACCGTAAAGCGGCTTATGAAGCGAACGAATATATTATGGAACGCATAAAACAAATTGTTCCGATTTGGAAAAAGGAGTTTTGGGAAGATGGTGACTCATGGATTGGTGATCAATTAGAAAAAACACCATATCCGGCGGGAGAGCCTGGGAAGGAGCTATAAGTATGATTCGAGTATTGTTATTTGCGCACTTGCAAGAAGAAGCAGGGACAAGTGAATTACAAATAGAGAAAGAAAATATTACGGTTGCACAGTTAAAAGATGTTGTTGCGAACGAATATAATGTACCAGTTTCAGAGCCAATTATGGTTGCGATTAATGAAGAATATGCAAATGAAGATGACAGGGTCCAATCTGGTGATGTTGTTGCACTAATCCCACCAGTGAGCGGTGGTTAATATTGGATTCATTAAAACGACTTTCCTATATAGGGAAAGTCGTTTTTTTATGGCAGTTTTGAGAACACTAATCTATAGAACAAGGAGGGAATTATGAAAAAAATATGTGTAGTTATGACAATGCTATGTGCGTCTTTTTTCTCTTCTCCAAGTGATTCTTTCGCGAAAGAATCAAGAGAACAGCTTTTAGAGAGTGCATTATCAAATAGGTACTATTCAGTTATTAGACAAGTGACAGAAGATCAATATGAATGTGCTTCAGTCATAAATATAAAGCGTCTCGGCAAGAAAGATGAATTTGTTCCTAGGTATGAAGTGAAGCTACAATTTCTTACATTTCAAGGAGCGCATAATCCCCCGAACGATAAAGTTACGCTTACTTTGGAAGACCATTTAGATCACGTAAAGATAAAGAAAGTGGAGCGAGAAAAGAATGTTTCTGACGCTATTGCAGAAAAAGTTTGTGAACGGGAAAAAGAAAAAATAAAAGCTCACTCTAATGACTTAGAGTGATAACCTATGCATTTAGTAAAGAAAGGTAATGAGTGATGGATATATTTTTAGCGATTTTACCAGCTATATTTTGGGGAAGTATTGTGCTATTTAACGTAAAACTGGGCGGGGGACCGTATAGTCAAACGCTCGGAACAACGTTTGGAGCACTTATTTTCTCAATTGTTGTTTATATTTTTATGAAGCCAGTATTAACACCTACCGTTATCGGAGTTGGAGTTGTGTCAGGTTTATTTTGGGCGCTTGGTCAGGCAAATCAATTGAAAAGTATTGATTTAATGGGTGTTTCGAGGACGATGCCAATTTCAACAGGACTTCAATTAGTCGCGACGACTTTATTTGGCGTTATCGTATTTCATGAATGGTCCACGACAATATCGGTCGTCCTTGGGATTTTAGCGCTCGTTTGTATTATTATCGGTGTTATTTTAACATCGCTTCAAAGTGAAGAAGAAAAGAATGCAGAGCAAGCAGCAAACTTTAAAAGAGGTATCGTAATTTTATTAATTTCAACAGTCGGCTATTTAGTTTACGTAGTAGTGATTAGACTATTTAACGTAGATGGTTGGTCAGCTTTGTTGCCACAAGCAGTTGGTATGGTGTTAGGTGGGATTTTGCTTACCTTTAAACATCATCCATTTAATAAATATGCAATCCGAAATATTATTCCAGGATTAATTTGGGCAGCTGGAAATATGTTTTTATTCATTTCGCAGCCGCGTGTTGGAGTCGCAACAAGTTTCTCGCTATCGCAAATGGGAATTATTATTTCCACGCTTGGTGGGATCCTTATATTAGGTGAAAAGAAAACGAAACGTCAATTAACGGGTATCGTTGTCGGTATTGTTTTTATTATCGCAGCCGGAATTATGTTAGGTATAGCCAAAAGTTAAAGGAGGTATGGAAATGTATAGTGATTTAGCAGGGAAAGTTGTCGTTATTACAGGATCAGCAACTGGTCTTGGAAGAGCGATGGGAGTGAGGTTTGCTAAGGAAAAAGCGAAAGTGGTTATTAATTATCGCTCACGAGAATCAGAAGCGAATGATGTGTTAGAAGAAATTAAAAAGGTAGGCGGCGAAGCGATTGCTGTAAAAGGTGATGTAACCGTCGAATCAGATGTTGTGAATCTCATTCAATCTGCTGTGAAAGAGTTTGGTACGCTTGACGTTATGATTAATAATGCAGGGATAGAAAACGCGGTACCGTCGCATGAAATGCCGCTTGAAGATTGGAATAGGGTAATTAATACAAATTTAACAGGTGTTTTTTTAGGAAGTCGTGAAGCGATTAAATATTTTGTAGAACATGATATTAAAGGTTCTGTCATTAATATGTCTAGTGTTCATGAGAAAATTCCGTGGCCACTATTTGTGCACTATGCAGCAAGTAAGGGTGGCATTAAACTGATGACAGAAACGTTAGCGCTAGAGTATGCACCAAAAGGTATTCGAGTAAATAATATAGGACCAGGTGCAATTAATACGCCAATCAATGCAGAAAAGTTTGCTGATCCTAAAAAACGTGCTGACGTAGAAAGTATGATACCTATGGGCTATATTGGAAAACCTGAAGAAATCGCAGCAGTAGCAACTTGGCTTGCTTCATCAGAGGCGAGTTACGTAACGGGAATTACGCTATTTGCAGATGGTGGAATGACGTTATATCCATCGTTTCAAGCTGGGCGTGGGTAATATAAAAGGACGAAGAGATAAAACTCTTCGTCCTTTTTTTACAAAAAAAAATAGCGGCCAGCTATTTTAAATTTAGTGATTAATTGTATCTTGAAGAAATTCTGTTGCTTGATGTTCAGAAACATTTTGTACGAGTGCAACTTCACTGATCATCATTTTTCGGGCGTTATCTAGCATTTGTTTTTCACTCGCATTTAAAGTTCTCTCTTTATTGCGGCGAAGTAAATCCCGAACAACTTCTGCGCTATCTTGTAAATTGCCGTTTTTCATTTTTTCCATATTCATTGTATATCTTTGTTTCCATGAGAGTGATGTGTCTGACTCCCCGTTTTGAAATTCAAGAAGTATATCATCTAACGTACCTCGATCAACGATATAACGAATACCTGATTTTTTTAATTGATCCATCGGAAGCATTACTTGCATATCTTTACTAATGATGCGTATCACACAATATTGACGTGAAGTACCTAATATTTCTTTCTCTTCAATTGCTTCGATGATTCCTGCACCGTGCATTGGATAAACGATTTTATCACCAATTTGAAACAAATCATCCACCTCCATATGTGGTAACCACTTTTAATGATAACATACGTATGTAAAAATGTCAAATTTTATATAATAACATAATATTTATATTCGAGTCAATAAGATAAAGTGCTTTTTTTGTATTTTTTCGGGTTTTATTTATAGTGATTTTTTTAGAAAAATAGTACAGGTGAAGAAAGAAGGCATATCCACTTATTTTTAAGCATAAAATGTAAAAGCGCTAATACAATATACCTAAATCCGTTCTTTGCAAAGGAGGGAGAGAAGGTGGGGCGCACAATAAAAATTGATATTACAAATAAAGTTGTAGCTAAATTTAGACCAAATTATTTGGAATTATATACGAGTAAATTTATGATAGGTAAGTTTTATGTCTATACTGAAGATAAAAAATATGTGTTAGAAGACGGATATATATATGAGAATGGAAAGTTTTATCGCATCATAGATACGCACCGTGGCAATAATCAAGCGGCGGAGGGCTGCGATCTAGGATGGTGTTAACATGATTCGTGTGAAAGTTTTTGATGAAAGTCACGAAAAAGACTTAGAAGACGCTGTGAATGTGTTTTTGAAAAAGATTGATGATAGCAACTTTGTAGATATTAAGTATCAAGTTGGTGTTTCTATTAACGACGATGAAAACCAAATTTATTGTTTTTCAGCAATGATCGTTTATAAAGCATAAAAAAGAGCTGGCTCACCCAGCTCTTTTTTATGTTTTATGTTGGGACAACATGTGTCGGTAATACGTTCATAATAGATTGGGTTGTGCCTAATTTCTTTGTCGTTAAAAGAGGCTCCCCTGTTTCATGGTTTTGGGCATCTTTACACATACCAAGGTGATAACGATCACCTAAAAATGGATCAATATAAAAACCGTTTTTGAATACTTTATCATTTGGATGTTTTTCATGATGAATATCAGAGCAGTTAATGCAATAGAACATCGCTTTCATCCCCTTTTTATTTTTGTTTGAAAAAAGTGAGTCGGTAGTCATTTCGCTCCTGAGGAAATGTTGAGGAGAAGAGAAATAACTACCTACTCAAATGGTGGGCATATTCCTTCTGACTTTGTCATATCTCGCGTATTGTCCCTTGAGGGAAGGAGGAGAGACGAAGTACGCATGATATAAGTAAGGCGCTTCTTTCAATATGAATGATGGAGTTTCATGTTGAGAGAAGTTTTTATTTTGTATTGCCTTTGTGAGTATATTATGAGGAAATGCTAAGAGGGTGTTTGTCCTGTTGAAAAAATGTTGAGAATTTCTCAACAGTAAAAGAATTAGCGTTGACATGAAACTAAAAGGTGTTATATTATCAAAGTATAACCAAAAGGTGTTATGTTATAACGCCGAGTAAAGGAGAATGAAAATGGAACAACAAAATACATTAAATGATATTAAACAAACAATCGTTTTTAACGCGTCTATTCAAAAGGTATGGAGTGTAGTATCAACTGCAGAAGGGATTGCGTCATGGTTTATGCCAAATGATTTTGTATTAGAGGTAGGACATGAATTTCATGTGCAATCACCATTTGGGCCATCACCATGTAAAGTATTAGAAATTGATGAACCAAACCATTTATCTTTCTCATGGGATACAGATGGCTGGGTTGTTTCATTTGATTTGAAAGACTTAGGAGATAACAAAACAGAATTTACGTTAATTCACGGCGGCTGGAAACATCCTGATGAAATTCTTCCGAAAGCAAATGCGAAGAGCTCTATTATTCGCGATAGAATGAGCGGTGGTTGGGTAGCGATTGTAAATGAAAAACTGAAAAAGGTTGTCGAAGGCTAAGTGTCCTCGTCAGCAGCGAAATATGATGTATTTCAAGCAATTGCTGATCCAACCCGCCGAGAAGTAATACGGTTATTAAGTGACAAAGAGTTACCGATTTCCAAAATAACGGATCATTTTCCGATGAGTCGTACTGCGGTTGTAAAGCACCTTCATATTCTTTCAGAAGCGAATTTAGTAAGTGGAAGAAAAAGCGGAAGAGAGAAGATATATCGTTTGCATCCAGAACCATTAGAAGAATTACAACAATGGCTCTCGTATTATGAACGTTTTTGGGATAATAAATTATCCATGCTGAAACATATTGTGGAGAATGAAGAATAAAAAAGGATGACCAAAATGGTCATCCTTTTTATTGTTGCTCACTTGTTTGTGTAGCTGGCTTTAATAAGAGCCAAGCGATAATTAATGTAAATACTGCTAATACGAAAGTGCTCATATAAATGACGTGTACGCTTGATGCTAATGCAGATTGCGATTCGGTTACTACGTTTGCTGTAGTACCGCCATGTCCACCAGATACAAGATCAAGATTTTTAATACCACGTGCGTGAATCATCGTATTGAAGATTGTACCGAATATTGCAGCACCTAACGTTTGACTAAATGTATTAATAAATGTGTTTAAACCAACAGCTGTTCCGCGTGTATGAGCTGGTACGGCTGCTTGAATTGTTACCATGTAAATCGGTGTCACAAGCCCCATGCCTAAGCCGAATAATCCGACTGCTACATAAATAAGGAACGATGGTGAATTTGTTGATAGTGTAAATAATAAGAACGTAGCGACTGATAAAATGCTAGCTCCAAGTAAAATGATTTGTTTCGTTTTTAATTTGCCTACTAAGTTACCAGAGAAAATAGCGCCAAATGTCCACATAACAGGAATTGGCATTAAAATAAGTCCAGCTTCTGTAGCGTTTTTCCCTAATACACCTTGGCTCCAAATTGGAAGGTACATTGTAATACTAATAATCATTGCGCCAGCAATAAGAGTTAATATATTTATCGTAGATAATGTACGGTTAGAGAAAAGTGCTAGCGGAATTAATGGTTCCGGAGATTTCTTCTCGATGAATAAGAAAATAATAAATGAAATAGCGGCAAAGATTAATAGGCCGATAATTGTCATGTCTCCCCAGTTTTGCTTACTGCTACCTGTTAATAATGCATATAGTAGAGCGATTGTACTTAATGAGAAGACTGTTGCACCAAGATAATCGATATGATGCTTAGCAGGTTTAATAGATTCTTTGTAGTAAATTGCAATCATTAAGCAAGCGATAATTCCGAATGGAACGTTTAGGAAGAAAATATAACGCCAAGAAAGGGAATCAACTAAAAATCCACCTACTAACGGTCCGATAACACCGGATACACCCCAAACGGCACTCATCCAACCTTGTGCTTTCGCGCGGTCTTTCGCTTCGCTATATAAGTCTCCAATAATCGTCATTGTGATTGGCATAACAGCACCAGCACCGATACCTTGAAGCGCGCGGAAGAAGATTAATTGTTCCATCGATGTAACGACTCCGCAAAGTGCAGAACCGACTAAAAAGATTGTAGCTCCGATCAGTAAAACTTTTTTACGGCCAAATAAATCAGCGAGCTTTCCGTATATTGGAGTCGAAACAGCTGTTGCAAGCATATAAATTGCATATACCCAACTAACAAGTTCGACGCCTGACAAATCACTCGTTATACGAGGGATTGCTGTACTAACAATCGTTCCTTCTACCGCAGAAAGAAACGTCATTAACATTAAAGACATCATGACTTTTTTTCTCATTTGTTTTCCCCTTACCCTTTTTTAAATATTCAACAATATAAAATATAAAGGTACTAAGGTATATAAAGCAACAAAAAAGCAATGGAAAGTTACATGGAGCAGATGTTTGTCGCTTCTTGTCGGTAAGTCGATATATTTGAGAAATCGCCGATAATGATTTCATGGCAATATTAAAAAAGAAACAGGAATCCCTGTTTCTTTTTTTAATATTGCATTTTCGCGTTTTCTCCAGCAGTCGTTCCAGCAATTCTACCAGTAACAAGGGCTGATGTAATATTATAGCCACCAGTATAACCATGAATATCAAGAACTTCTCCGCAGAAATATAAGCCGTTCGTAAATTTAGAAGACATTTCTTTCGGATTAATTTCTTTCACGGATACACCTCCGCCAGTAACGAATGCTTTTTCAATTGACTGCGTACCATTTACATTCACAGTAAACTCTTTAAAGTCTTTCACAAGTGCACGAATCTTTTCGTGAGAAACTTGTCCAGCTTGTTCGCTGCCGTCAATTTCATTTTTTTCTAATAAGAATAGGAAGTAACGTTCAGGAACATAACCTTTTAAAACGTTTTTAATTCCTTTTTTCGGATCTTCTTTCATTTGTTTCAGCATGCGCTGAAATAGTTGTTCACTATTTTCCTCTGGCAATGCATCAATACTCATTTGTATTGTATTCGTTTTAAACTTTTTCAGTGCTTTCACGACGAATTGGCTACAGCGAAGAGCAGCAGGTCCAGATAGGCCGAAATGAGTGAAGAGCATGTCCATTTTGTGAGAAATGATAGCTTTTCCTTTCGGATTTAATACACTTAAGTTTATATCACGTAAAGCAAGACCTTGTAATGAGCGGTCACGTATAAACGGCTCGTTTGAAAGGATAGGTACTTCTGTTGGGAATAATTCTGTGATTGTATGACCCGCTTTTTCAGCCCAAGCATATCCGTCTCCAGTAGATCCAGTTTGAGGAACTGATTTTCCGCCAACAGCGATAACGACGTGATTTGTTTCTAACACTTCGCCTGTTTGCAGTATAACTGCTTTTGTTTGACCATTTTCATATTCAATCGTTTCAACAGGCGTATTTGTACGAATTTTTACACCTAAGTCTTTTAATCGTGTTAAAAGTGCGTCTACAACAGATTGTGCTTTGTTTGACACAGGGAACATGCGACCGTGGTCTTCTTCTTTCAATTTAACACCGAGATTTTCGAAGAATGTAATAATATCTTCATTATTAAAAATAGAAAAAGCGCTGTATAAGAAGCGACCGTTTCCTGGTATATGTTTAACAATTTCATCAAGTGGTAGACGGTTCGTTACGTTACAGCGTCCGCCACCAGAAATTGCAAGTTTACGCCCAAGTTTATTTCCTTTATCAAGAAGTAAGACATTTGCGCCTTCTTCTGCAGCACCAATTGCAGCCATTAGCCCAGAAGGACCGCCGCCGATGACAATAACATCATAATGCATAATATATCGACCTCATTTTCTACATTTCCTGCCTAAAAGAATAGCATGTTTTCCCTTAAAAGAAAAATAGAGTGAAGTACTGCTTAATGAGAGAATTGTGGTACAATACAAAAGTTAGAGTTCAGCACTATCCTGCCATTTGTAGGCGATAAGACTAAAACCTCAAGATTTAGGAGAAGTAAATAGGGAGTCTGTTAGCCTGTAAATGCTCGAATGGTTCAACTAATAAGGAGTAGGAGAGAAGTCTCCAACTAATTATAGTTTCACTTTATGTAGATGTAGGAGGATTTTTGTATGTCCGATTCGAAATTTCTGCGCGGAACGCTTATTGTTACGCTAGGGACATTTTTAGTAAAGTTCTTAGGCATGATTTACGTCTTTCCGTTTCATGCATTAGTAGGAACAGAAGGCGGAACGCTCTATACATATGGATACATTCCATATACGATCTTTTTAAGTATCGCAACGGCAGGTGTGCCACTTGCTGTTTCAAAATTTGTTTCCAAATATAATGCGCTTGGCGATTATAAAACGAGCCGGAGAATGTTCCGCTCGGGAATGGTTATGATGATCGTAACAGGAGTTCTTTCGTTCCTAGTGCTGTACATGACGGCGCCATTGTTTGCAGAAGCGATGCTTGGTAAACAAAGTATACACAATAATGTAGGAGAAGTTACGACGATCATTCGTCTTGTAAGCTTCGCGCTTATTGTTGTACCAGCAGCGAGTTTAATTCGTGGTTATTTCCAAGGTCACCAGTCTATGGGACCAACTACCGTTTCACAAATTATTGAACAAATTATTCGTATCGTCTTTTTATTAGCAGGTAGTTTTATCGTTATTAAAGTACTTGGCGGTACAGTTGCAACAGCAGTTGGAGTAGCGACATTTGCTGCGTTCGTTTCAGCGGTTGGAGCACTCGGTGTGTTAATTTGGTACTGGCTAAAACGTAAAAAATATTTGGATCAATATTTAATTGAACAAACTGTACCAGAATCAACAGTAAGCACCGTTCAATTGTTTAAAGAGTTATTTGCATATGCGATTCCTTACGTTGTAATTGGGTTAACAATTCCTTTATATCAACAAATTGATACATTGACATTTAACTCAATTATGCAGGCGATTGGTCAAGGTGATATCGCAGAGCGAGCTCTCGGTATTTTCACAATGTGGACGCATAAGTTAATTATGATTCCTGTATCACTTGCAACAGCGTTTAGTTTAACGCTTGTACCAGCAATCACAAAATCATTTACTGAAAAACAATACCGCTATTTGAAATTACAAATTACACAAACATTCCAGGCAAATATGTTTTTAACATTGCCAGCAGTTGTCGGTATTTCTTCACTTGCATATCCAATTTATACTGCGTTTTACGATTCAGATCCACTAGGTGGACAAGTATTAATGTGGTATGCACCAGTTGCGTTGTTATTCGCTTTATTTACAGTAACAGCAGCAATCCTGCAAGGTATTAACCAGCAGAAGCATGCGATTATTGCGCTTATAATGGGCGTTATTTTGAAATTTGTATGTAACGTAATCTTTATTCGTTATTTCGGTACAGTAGGAGCAATTCTAGCGACAGCAGTTGGTTTCTTAGCTTCTGTTTGGTACACAAATCAACAAATTAAAAAATACGCACACTATTCATTCGGTGTTGTATATAAAAGAACATTCCAAATTGCAGTACTGACACTTATAATGGTCGTTGCTGTAAAACTATCACAATGGGTTCTATCCTTCATGATTTCGCCTGATGGCCGTATTGGTGCTCTTATAACAGTTGCGATTTGTGCAGGTATTGGCGGTCTTGTTTACGGATTGTTAGCAATTCGCACAGGAGTACTGGAAAGAGTATTTGGTGGAGAAGCATTAGATAAAATTCAACGTAAACTTGGTAGTAGATTTAAAATAAAGTTGAAATCAAGAGGGGCGTAATTACGTCCCCTTTTCTATGATAAATAAAGAAGGTGAAAAACGTGAGATTAGATAAATTATTAGCAAATATGGGATATGGAAGTAGAAAAGAAGTAAAGAAATTATTGAAAGATGGCGTTGTGAAAATTGATGGAACGCCAGTAAAAGATGCGAAAGTTCATGTAAATGTAGAAGAGCAAGAAGTTATGATTCACGGTGAAGTTGTGGAATACAAAGAATTTGTTTACTTAATGATGCATAAACCACAAGGTGTTATTTCAGCGACGGAAGATGATAATCATGAAACAGTAATAGATTTATTAGAATTAGAAGATGCAATCTTTGATCCGTTCCCAGTTGGACGACTTGATATCGATACGGAAGGCTTCTTATTGATAACAAATGATGGGAAGTTATCACATCAATTATTATCTCCGAAAAAGCATGTGCCGAAAAAATATTATGCACACGTTGCAGGAGTAGTAACAGAAGAGGATGTAAAAGAATTTGCTAAAGGTGTTATTTTAGACGATGGCTATGAAACAAAGCCAGGTGCACTTACAATATTGAAAAGCGATGATATTTCTGAAATTGAGCTTGTGATTACGGAAGGGAAATTCCATCAAGTGAAGCGTATGTTTGAAGCGGTAGGAAAAAAAGTAGTCTACCTAAAGAGAACAGAGATGGGTCCGTTAGTATTAGATGAAGAACTAGAACTTGGACAATACCGAGAGCTAACAGATGAAGAAGTAGAAATGTTAAAAACATATCAAGTAGATACTGAAAAGTAGTACCTTTATAGGCGCAGAAAAGACCCCTTTCTAATTATTAGAAAGGGGTATGTATTTATTTACCATACAATTATTTTTCGTTATGAGGTCATTCTCACTTTCTTTCCTGTTGTTGTCCACTTACCGCGGCAAGGGCTATACACGAGTTCATTAAACTGCAACACATTTAGATCACGTTGTATCGTTCGCGGTGTGATCCCGAACTCATCTACAAGGTCTTTCGTCGTTACCGTTCCGTTTTCATTGATGTACATATAAATTGATTTAATGCGTGTTAGCATACGAGTAGTTGTAGGTTTCAAGAGAAAACCACTCCTCTACTAGTTTTTTTGACCCCATTCAGGAAAGAAGGTCGTTACTACCATTGTACTCTACATGATAAAATTCATGCTTTAATCTACTTAAATTTTACAGAAATTTAACAAATATTCATATAGAAAAATATTGGTAGTTGACATTGTATATATGGTCAGTCAACTAACACATAAAATTCTACGTAAAACGCCAAATTCCTGCAAATTTTTTTGAAAAAACAAAAGAAAAACTAATAAGAAATATCTGAAATATTACAATTGTTCAGTATTTAGTTTTCGTGTATGGCATAAGAGATTTCTGTTTGTTATGATGAAAGAAACAATATAGTGAAGGATGGATGCGTGATGTCAGCGATTAATTGGACAGAAGAAGTTGCAAAACGAAAAGATGATTTAATTCGTGATACACAACAATTTTTACAAATTAAAAGTGTATGGGAAGAAGAATCTGCGAAAGAGGGCGCACCATTCGGTGAAGGTGTAGAAAAAGCTCTATCTTTCATGTTACATAAAGGAGAAGCTGAAGGTTTTGCTTCTAAAAATTTAGAAGGATATGCAGGTCATCTTGAAATGGGACAAGGAGAAGAATTAGTAGGTATTCTTTGTCACGTTGACGTTGTACCAGAAGGAGATGGCTGGACGACTCCCGCATATAGTGCGAATATTCGCGATGGAAAGATTTTTGCACGTGGTGCAATTGACGATAAAGGCCCAACGATGGCAGCATATTATGCAATGAAAATTTTGAAAGAATTAGGCTTACCTCTTTCAAAACGTGTTCGTATGATTATAGGAACAGATGAGGAAAGCAATTGGAAATGTGTAGATCACTACTTTAAAAATGAAGAAATGCCAACAATTGGTTTTGCACCGGATGCAGACTTTCCAATTATTAATGCAGAAAAAGGAATTTCTGATATACAAGTTGTGCAAAATGGTAGTGAAGAGAAAAAAGGTACATATGAACTTGTTTCATTTGATTCAGGGCGCCGTTTAAATATGGTTCCTGATTTTGCAGAAGCAGTTATCACAGGAGAAGATGTAAATGCACTTACAGTAGCATATGAAGAGTATTTACAAACTGCTAAAAAAATAGGGAAATCGACTATAGAAGGAAATACAGTGACGTTGCAAATAGAAGGAATTTCAGCGCACGGATCTACTCCTGAAAAAGGAGAAAATGCAGGTTTATTATTAGCAAACTTCTTAACTACAGTTTCACTTGATGGAAAAGCAACTGCATTTGCGACATTTGCAACAGAAACATTTACTGGTGATATTTTTGGTGAAAAAGCTACTATTGCTTACAAAGATGAAATTAGCGGTCCGTTAACAGTGAATGTCGGTCGCATTTCTTATACGAAAGAAAACGGTGGTAACTTAGGGCTAAACGTACGTTACCCAGTTACAACTAACTTTGAAGAAACAATTGTGAAGTTGAAAGAATATGTTGGTACGCATGGTTTTGAAGTGGCTGACTATTCTAATTCTCGCCCACATCACGTCGATAAAGATCACGTATTAATCCGTACGTTACAACGTGTGTATGAAGAACAAACAGGTGAAAAAGCAGAACTATTAGCAATCGGCGGCGGTACTTATGCTCGTTCATTAAAAGCTGGTGTGGCATTTGGCCCGCTATTCCCTGGAAAAGAAGAACTTGCGCATCAAAAAGATGAGTATATCGAAATTGAAGACTTATTGAAAGCAACAGCAATTTACGCGCAAGCAATTCATGAATTAGCGAAGTAATGGATATATAAATAATGTCCGCTCTCTATTTTGGAGAGCGGCTTCTTTTTACCTGAATGAGATAAGAAAGAAAAGCAACAATAGAAAAGAAGGAGAAGATGTACATGGAACTGCATTATTTTGTCGCAATTACGTTACCGAATCATATAAAAGAAATGCTGTCTAACTATAAAGAGGATATGCAAGAGGAATTACAATTTCGTTCATGGGTACATAAAGAAGACTATCATATTACCCTTTCATTTTTAGGGAGTGCAACGGGGGAACAATTAGAGGGAATAAAGAATGGATTACAAACAATTGCAGAAACAAAAGAACTATCGTTCACATTACAAGGTTTTTCAACGTTTGGTAGGGAAGATCAGCCTCGTATTTTTTGGGCGAAGGTAAGTGAGAATCACGATTTGTTTCAGTTGCAAAAGCAAATACATGCCATTTGTGAAGAAAATGGATTTTCTCTAGAAACACGCCCATATCACCCGCATATTACCGTTGCTCGTAAATGGATAGGAGAAGAAAAGTTTCGTTTAGAAAGTATAAAAGAAGTGCCTGAAATATCATTTCAAGCAGATACAATTACTTTATACGAATCCCACGTGAAAGAAACCCCGAAGTATAAATCGATTGCTGAAATAAAATTACAAAAATAGAATGTTGAAAACGTTTTTTATGCAGGTGAATATACTATAGAGAAGAATGGAGTTACTGTATAGAGTCTTGTTGATAAGAAAAGCCTTATCATTTGCAGCTCATTTTATCTCGCCTAATTGGTGAAGGCTAATAATAAGTGAGGATGGAGAAATTTTCTCGCTCATTAAAGTTTCACTTTATTTTAACTTTGAGAATGATGGTGATTTTTTTATGTTGAAAGTAAAACGTCCATTTGATGCCTATTTAGATGAAATGAATAAAATTACAATTTTGCTCCCACATGCGTATGGAACAAGTCGGACATTTCGTTTGCAAGAAGGAAGTAATGTGAAAGATTTACCGATTGCTCATACGATTGCGCTTCCAGATGCAACGAAGTATGAGTGCTTTATAGAAGAGCCGCTAGATGTGGGGAAGTATTATACAGTACGAGATGAACGGAATGAAGAAACTGATTTACAAATAGGTGCTGTTATTCGAACAGAAAGTTTCGATGAAAAGTATTATTACGAAGGTACAGATTTAGGTGCTGTTTATCAAAAAGAAGAAACGACATTTAAAGTATGGGCCCCAACTGCAAGGCTTGCGAAAGTAAGAATTTATAAGAGCGATAAAGAATATACCGATCATGAAATGTACAGGGGAGAAAACGGAGTTTGGATTCAAACATTACAAGGTGATTTAGACGGAGCACGCTATACATTTCTTGTTTGTATTAATTTAATATGGAACGAAGCTGTGGATCCTTATGCAAAGTCGGTGACGGTAAATGGAAAACATGGTGTTGTTATCAATTTAGAAAAAACGAATGTAACAAGACGAGAGGGATTACCAACATTACAATCAATGACAGATGCCATATTGTATGAACTGCATATTCGTGATGCGACTATACATCCAAATAGTGGAGTAATTCAAAAGGGAACATATAAAGGATTGATGGAAGAGGGAACAACAGGACGGAATGGGACATTAACAGGGTTGTCTCATATAAAAGATTTAGGTGTTACACATGTTGAACTATTACCTTTATATTGTTTCGGTGGTGTAGATGAGGCGAATCCTTCGTCCGCCTATAATTGGGGATATAATCCATTATATTACAATGCACCAACAGGATATTATGCTACAAACCCCTCTGATCCGTATAACAGGATAGTTGAGTGCAAACAACTAATTGAAACATTTCATGAACAAGGTATTAGGGTGATTATAGATGTTGTCTATAATCATGTTTATGAAAGAGAGCTATCATCATTTGAAAAGCTTGTTCCAGGATACTATTTTCGTCATGGTGAAGATGGTATGCCTTCTAATGGGACGGGAGTCGGAAATGATATAGCGTCTGAACGGAAAATGATGAGGAAATTCATTGTAGAGTCTATTTTATATTGGCTTACTGAATACAATGTCGATGGATTCCGATTCGACTTAATGGGAATTTTAGATGTTGATACGATGAATATGATAGAAAAAGAAGTGCGAAACATAAAACGAGATGCTTTGTTATTAGGAGAAGGATGGGATTTACAAACACCGCTTCCTCGTGAGGAAAAAGCAACGTTAAATAATGCGAAGAAAATGCCACATATCGCGCAGTTTAATGATCAATTTCGTGATGGGATAAAAGGGAGTACATTTCATATAAATAAGCGTGGTTTTGCATTTGGTGGGCATGTAGACTGTAATCATTTGCAGTATATTGCAGCAGGAAGTCTTTTAAGTATGAAAGAAACAGGGCTGTTTCTAGAGCCAGCGCAAAGCATTAACTATGTAGAATGTCATGATAATATGACGATGTGGGATAAACTAGTGCGCAGTAATGAAGAATCAGAAACGATTTTGAAAAAACGTCACCTGTTAGCGAGCGCAATGGTTATTCTTTCACAAGGCATCCCTTTCTTACACGCAGGGCAAGAGTTTTATCGTACGAAGAAAGGAAATGAAAATAGTTATAATGCAAATGATGAGATCAATCAATTAGATTGGGATCAAAAAGAGAAAGAGATAGAGACCGTTAACTATATAAAAGGTTTAATTGCGATTCGTAAAGAGCATGGGGCATTCCGATTACAAAGCGCAGATCTTATAAAAAAACATATGACTTTTTTACAAACATCTACAGAAGTACTTGCATATCACCTAGAGCATGCAGAAACGTTTGGGCCATGGAAAGAGATTATCATCTTATTTAATAGCGGTTTAGAAGCTAAAACTGTGCAACTTCCGAAAGAAGCAACGTGGCATGTGTTAGTAAACGAAAACGAAGCGAAAATAGAGCCAATTTCTTCATTTAGAGGAAAGGAACTTAAGCTCGCTCCAATTAGCACGTATATATTGACGATAATGTGACAAATCGCTACTTGACGATGAGAATGTAATAAATGTAGAATTGACAAAGGTGACGATTTTGATAAGTTGTCATTCTATGACAGGTTTTGTAAAATAAAATAGAGGATTTTTGGCTTAGGCTAATTTTTCTTTTCATTTACAGTAAAATATATGAATCCACAACATGTGTAGAAATGTTGCGGTTTTTCTTTTCATAACTATAAAAGATAAGGATTTGTTAACGGGTAATGAATATGGAATGGTTGGAACAATTATTAGGAAAAGAGTGGAGTCTTGTACCGGCTGGTGGAGTAACGGGCGATGCATATATTGCGCAAAACGGACAACAGAAGTTATTTTTAAAGCGGAATACATCGCCCTTTTTAGCGGTATTGTCAGCAGAAGGAATTGTTCCAAAATTACTTTGGACAAGAAGGGTAACGAATGGTGATGTAATTTCTGCTCAAAAATGGCTTCCGGGACAGAAGCTAGAGCCAGAGGATATGAAACTAGAACGTGTTGCGAAACTTTTGAAGAAAATACACTCCTCTAAAGCGCTTGTACAGATGATTCAAAGACTTGGGAAGCAGCCGCTTCACGCACAAGAGTTATTACAACAACTGCAACTCGTTTTAAGAGGAGATATAAGGGATGATGAAACAATTCAGCAAGGCCTTCAATATTTAATGGATTCATTAAAAGCTATTGAATACAATGAATTCGTTGTATGCCATTGTGATGTAAATCATAACAACTGGCTATTGTCGGATGAAGATGAATTGTTTTTAATTGATTGGGATGGAGCTGTAATTGCTGACCCAGCTCTAGACCTCGGTATGTTATTATATTGGTACATTCCGCGCCAGGAATGGAGTGAGTGGCTCGGTTACTATGATATTGAAATGGATGAATCGCTGCTTAGGCGTATGAGATGGTATGTGATAGCACAAACGATTTTGTCTATTCAATGGCATACAACAAAAAAACAGCAAGCAGAAGCTGAATATTGGCATCAATATTTACAGCAACTACTTGCTTCAGAATGATACTTAAGAAAAATTGTCCATTCCAGCAATCCACTGAGTAAGTTGTTCTTGATTATTGGAAATATGGTTGTCCAAATTAGAGGAAGATTTACCCGATTGACTATAAGAATATACATCGTTTAGCATTGTTTTAGCGTCACTACTTATATTATCGTTTGCGAGTAACGATTGAATGAGGCGCTCTAATTGCTCGCATTCTGAAACTGTCCCGCAGCAATCACTTTGGTGGTTGACTAAAATATCTTTCAGCACTTCTAATTGATGTTGTTGATTAATTGGCATGAACGGATCATCCTTTCGATTGTTTTTCTCTTCAAATGTAAGAGAAAAAGCTGTTTCGTCATGGAATGTTTAATGCTGTATGTAGTTTTTATCAAAATGGTACATCTTATACTTGAAAGAAACGGACCGAGTGCTCGTACGTACTTGGTTTTTTGTTTGGTAGATTGATTAGAAAAGAAAGAAGGAATTATTCCTTTAAAATAGCTATGTAAAGAGAGGGAAACATCTATGCGTTTAAGACATAAACCGTATGCAATGGATCGAATTAATGAATATTCACATATCGTAATCGGAAACCCAGAGGAGCGCGCTGGTAGCTGGAAAGAAGTATTTGGAAACGAACAACCAATTCACATTGAAGTAGGTACAGGTCGTGGCCGCTTCATGTATGATATGGCGAAAGCGAATCCACATATTAATTATATTGGAATTGAAAAATTCACAAGTGTTGTTGTAGATGCACTTGATAAATTAATTGAAGAAGAATTACCAAACTTAAAGTTAATTAATAAAGATGCTGAAGATTTAACAGTTTTCTTTGCGAAAGGTGAAATTGATCGCGTTTATTTAAACTTCTCAGATCCATGGCCAAAGAAACGTCATACGAAGCGTCGTTTAACGTATAAAACATTTTTACGTAATTACGAAGAAGTGTTAGTAGAAGGCGGAGAAATTCATTTCAAAACAGATAACCAAGGTTTATTTGAATATTCTCTTATGAGTATGGCTGAGTATGGTATGTTACTAACGTACTTAAGCTTAGATCTTCATAACAGCGACTTTGAAGGTAACATCATGACTGAATACGAAGAGAAATTCTCTAGTAAAGGTCATCGTATTTACCGAGTTGAAGCAAAATATCGTACAGAGCCTATGCAGTAATGCGTAGGTTTTTTTACACCTAAAATAATCAGAATTTTATGCTAAGATTAATTAAAAAGGGGGATGTGTAATGGAACAGTTACAAATTGGAGATATAAAAGTAACGTGGTTAAAAGGCGGGAATACACATTTAGATGGAGGAGCAATGTTTGGAGTCGTGCCGAAAGTACTTTGGTCACGTAAATATAAACATAATGATACAAATCATATTTATTTACGAACAGATCCGTTACTTTTGCAAACAAAAGATGGAAATATGCTCATTGATTCCGGGATAGGAAACGGTAAGTTGAATGAGAAGATGAAACGCAATCAAGGTGTAACAGAAGAATCATCGGTTTATGAATCATTAGAAAAATTAGGATTAAAGCCTGAAGATATCGACTACGTCTTGATGACACATCTTCATTTTGATCATGCATCTGGTCTAACAAAATGGGAAGATGATCACCTTGTACCGGCATTTCCAAATGCGAAAGTTTACGTAAGTGAAACAGAATGGAATGAAATGAGAAGTCCAAATATTAGATCACGTAATACATATTGGAAGGAAAATTGGGAGCCAATTGTAGATCAAGTTGTTACGTTCCAGCAAGAAATAGAAATTACAGATGAAATCAAGATGGCACATACGGGTGGGCATAGTGATGGACATGCAGTCATCATTTTGGAGAGTCAAGGGGAAACGATGCTACATTTAGCAGATCTCTTGCCGACGCACGCGCATCAAAATGTATTATGGGTAATGGCATACGATGATTATCCGATGACCTCGATTGAAAATAAGCAAAAGTGGATGAAGTATGGTGCTGAAAAAGAGGCATGGTTTACGTTTTACCATGACGCATATTATCGAGCTGTGAAGTGGAATGAGGAAGGTCATATCGTAGAAAAAATAGAACGGAAAACGAGTATAGAAGCATAAAAATAGGAGGTTGTTCCATCATATTTATTGGAGCAGCTTCTTTTTTATTGTCGGGTTTTGTCGGTAAGTCGATATATTTAAAAAATCGCTGATATAATTTTAATCAATACCCGCAATTTCAAAAAATAAGAGGTTCACCTAATGGGAACCCTCCGTTTTATGCTGCTATAACCTCTAAAACAGTACCTGTTTTAGCATCAACTAAAAATTCAAATCGTTCTTGTATATCATTTAACATCGTTGTAAGACCGCCGCGATAAACTTCATATGCGACATCATATTTTTCAAATGTCTCTGGAACCATATGTACCCAAGAGCCAGTAATTTCACCTTTATGACTTAATGCTTGTTTCACCATTTTCAATGCTTTTTCTGAAGAAATATGGGATTGTTCTTGTACTTTGTTTGCAACGAGATAACCAGCTGCGAACCCAACGCCAAGACCTGCTACTAAACCTTTCCAGCTCATATATTCACCTCAATTCTATAAAATAAAAATAGTGTACCGATAATAATTATAAAGCAAATACAGCTAAAAAAGAAGAAACTAGAAACATTTCGAAAATTTCGTTACAATAAAAGAGGTATTCTACTAAGGTTTGAAAGAAGGGGACTTCGTGAATAAAGAGACATTACAATTATTTCGTACGTTAACAGAATTACAAGGTGCATCAGGTTTTGAACATGATGTACGCCGTTTTATGAAACAAGAATTAAGCAAATATGCGGATGAAATTGTACAAGACGGTTTAGGTAGCGTATTTGGTCTGAAAAAAGGGGACGAAACTGGCCCACGTGTTCTTGTAGCAGGTCATATGGATGAAGTAGGTTTCATGGTTACGCAAATTACGAAAAACGGAATGCTTCGTTTTCAAACGTTAGGCGGCTGGTGGAGCCAAGTTTTATTAGCACAGCGTGTACAAGTTATGACGAAGAATGGTCCTGTTATTGGGGTTGTTGGTTCTATTCCTCCTCATTTATTAAGTGACGCGCAACGTGCAAAACCGATGGATATAAAAAATATGTTAATTGATATAGGTGCAGATAGTTATGAAGATGCGATTGAAATTGGTGTAAAACCAGGACAACAAATCGTGCCGATCTGTCCGTTTACACCGATGGCAAATGAGAAGAAAATTATGGCGAAAGCTTGGGACAACCGTTACGGATGTGGTCTTGCAATCGAATTGTTAAAAGAATTAAAAGACGAAACATTACCAAATACATTATATTCTGGTGCTACTGTACAAGAAGAAGTAGGTCTTCGCGGAGCGCAAACCGCTGCAAATATGATTCAACCAGACATTTTCTATGCGCTTGATGCAAGTCCAGCAAACGATGCATCTGGTGACAAAACACAGTTCGGTCAATTAGGAAAAGGTGCTCTTCTTCGTATTTACGATCGCACGATGGTAACACATAGAGGAATACGCGAATTCATTTTAGATACAGCAGAAACAAACAACATTCCGTACCAATACTTTATTTCACAAGGTGGTACAGATGCGGGCCGTGTACATACAAGTAACTCTGGTATCCCATCAGCAGTAATTGGTGTTTGTGCGCGCTACGTTCATACACATGCTTCAATTTTACATGTTGATGATTATGCAGCGGCGAAAGAATTAATTACGAAGCTTGTAAGAACAACAGATAAAACGACGTTAGAGACAATTAAGAATAACGCGTAGAGAGGAAGAAGGGCTGAAGAGGCCTTTCTTTTTTTGGCTTGAATAGATGACCCATCGATGAGTGGGAGCGGTCAGTGCCTGATTGGTGCTCGAATGGTGTATTAAGACCCTGGATAGGAAAAGAGAGGAAGGCTGTTTTTGTTTTTGAAGACGGTAATGTTGTTAGAAAAAACCTTCTTTTTTAGATTGAATAGATGACCCATCGATGAGTGGGAGCGGTCAGTGCTTAATTGGTGTTCGAATGATGTATGAAGACTCCAAGTAGGAAGTGAGAGGAAGGCTGTTTTTGTTTTTGAAGACGGTAATGTTGTTAGAAAAAACCTTCTTTTTTTAGATTGAATAGATGCCCCATCCATGAGTGGGAATGGTCAGTGCTTAATTGGTGTTCGAATGATGTATGAAGACCCCAAGTAGGAAGTGAGAGGAAGGCTGTTTTTGTTTTTGAAGACGGTAATGTTGCTAGAAAAAACCTTCTTTTTTAGATTGAATAGATGACCCATCGATGAGTGGGAGCGGTCAGTGCTTAATTGGTGTTCGAATGATGTATGAAGACTCCAAGTAGGAAGTGAGAGGAAGGCTGTTTTTGTTTTTGAAGACGGTAATGTTGTTAGAAAAAACCTTCTTTTTTTAGATTGAATAGATGCCCCATCCATGAGTGGGAATGGTCAGTGCTTAATTGGTGTTCGAATGATGTATGAAGACCCCAAGTAGGAAGTGAGAGGGAGGCTGTTTTTGTTTTTGAAGACGGTAATGTTGCTAGAAAAAACCTTCTTTTTTAGGCTGAATAGATGACTTGGTGATATGTGGTAGTGGTTGATGCTTAATTCGTATCTGATAGGGATATTAGAATAGAATGATGAATTTTTATAGAGGTGAACGAAATGAAAGTAGTAGTAGGATCAAAGAATAAAACGAAGGTTGGCGCTGTGGAGAAGGTTTGGAAAGATGCTGAAATTACATCTCTTTCTGTTCCGTCAGGAGTATCAGCTCAGCCTTTCTCAGATGAAGAGACGATGCAAGGAGCGATTAATAGAGCGAAGCGAGCGCTAGAGGAAGGAGAAGCTCCAATTGGTATTGGGCTAGAAGGCGGCGTAATGAAAACGGAGCACGGTTTATTTATGTGTAACTGGGGCGCGCTAGCAACAATGGATGGGAAAGTATTTGTGGCCGGAGGAGCGCGTATTACGTTACCAGACGATTTTTTAGCACCTCTTGAAGATGGTAAGGAATTAAGCGAAGTGATGGAAGAGTTTGTGCAGCGAAAAGATATTCGTAGTCACGAAGGTGCTATCGGTATTTTTACAGATGATTATGTCGACCGCACGGAATTATTTGTACACGTTGTTAAGTTGTTAGTTGGGCAATATAAGTATGATAAAAAGCAAGCATAAACCTTGCACCGTGCGCGATGTATGGTAGTATAAAAGAAAGATTATAACATGAAAAATGCACCCGTTAGAGGAGGAAATATAGATGAAGTCATTAGAAAGCATGGAGCAATTCCAACAGTTAAAAAATGAAGAGAATGTAGTCTTTATGTTCTCAGCAGAATGGTGCCCAGACTGCCGCTTTGTAGATCCATTTATGCCAGAAGTAGAAGAGAAATATAGTGATTTCTCATTTTACTATGTAGATCGTGATGAGTTTATTGATCTATGTGTAAAATTAGACGTATTTGGCATTCCGAGCTTTGTAGCGTACAATAAAGGTGAAGAAACTGGTCGCTATGTAAACAAAGATCGTAAAACACAAGAACAAATCGAAGAGTTCATTGAAGGTTTAAAATAAGGCAATTTGCCAATTGAATTGTAAAACAACCTCTACCTTCGCGGGGGAGGTTATTTTTTTGGAAGGGAGGAAAAAAGAGATGAAGATGACAAGTAAAAAGATGAAAGATGAGTTAATAAAGAAATTATCTCACCCAGAATGGGACTTTCAGTATGATAGTGAGAAAGAAGTTTTACGTATTGAACAAAAAGACTCCAAAAAAGGTATTAACGTATCGCTTCCAGGAGTTGTGGCAAAATGGGAAGTGAACAAGGAAAAGGCAATTGAAGAAGTTGCTTATTACGTACAAGAAGCGCTAATTGCGATGCATAAAGAAGAAAATAGCGGAGCGAAAATTTTACCTGTTATTCGCTCTACTTCTTTCCCGAAACAAGCAGAAGAAGGAAATCCGTTTATTATGACGGATCATACGGCGGAAACACGTATTTACTACGCGCTAGATTCGAATAAAACGTATCGACTAATTGATGAGCGTCTATTACAAAAATTAGAACTTACAGAACAGCAAGTGCGTGAAATGGCATTATTCAACGCACGCTCATTAGGTTATGAATTTAAACAAGACACAGTAGCGGGTAATACATTCTACTTTTTAAACACAAATGATGGGTATGACGCGACTCGTATTTTAAACGAATCGTTACTACAATCGATGCGTGAAAAGATTTCTGGTGACATGGTTGTTGCTGTTCCTCACCAAGATGTATTAATTATTGCTGATATCGTCAACGAAATCGGTTATGATATTATTGCACAAATGACAATGAAATTTTTTGCCGAAGGGCATGTTCCGATTACATCACTTTCATTCGTATATGAAGATGGAGAATTTGAACCAATCTTTATTTTAGCGAAAAATCGGAAGAAGACAGATGGAAAAGAGAAAGGATGAACGAAGTGAACGTTTTTTACAACCTTGAAGGAATTGGTGACACTTTAATTGTTGCCTTACAAGATATTACTTTAGAGAACCGTACTTTTGATCGCAAAGGAGATGTTGCACGCGTATATGATCGTGAAAGCAATGTAACAGCAGGATTCAACATCTTTAATGCATCTTCTTACTTAGAAGTAAAAGAAACAGGCAACCTTACATTAACGAAAGAGCTTGTAGAGAAAATCAACGAAATTTTAGCGAAGAATGGCTTTGAAGAAACAGTAGAAGCAGATCTTTCTCCGAAATTTGTTGTAGGCTATGTAGCTGAAAAAGAAAAGCATCCAAATGCTGACAAGCTAAACATCTGTAAAGTAGAAATCGGTACAGAAACATTACAAATCGTATGTGGTGCACCAAACGTTGATGCAGGACAAAAAGTTGTCGTTGCAAAAATTGGTGCTGTAATGCCAAGTGGTATGTTAATTAAACCAGCAGAACTTCGCGGTGTTCCTTCTTCTGGAATGATCTGCTCTGCACGTGAATTAGAGCTTCCAGATGCTCCACAAGAAAAAGGTATTCTTGTATTAGAAGATAGCTTTGAAGTTGGACAAGAGTTTAAATTTTAATTGATATAAGAAAAGAGAGGTTGTCCTTTTGGGCAGCCTCTCTTTTTGTTTTGTCATTTTTTGTTGGTAAGTCGATATTCCGTGTCGAATCGTTGATATATGTAGAGTTACGATAGATATATTTAAAAAATCGTTGATATATTGAGAATTGTGATAGATATATTTAAAAAATCGTTGATATATGTAGAGTTACGATAGATATATTTGAAAAATCGTTGATATATGTAGAGTTGTGATAGATATATTTGAAAAATCGTTGATATATGTAGAGTTGTGACAGATATATTCAAAAAATCATTCATATTATAAGGATGTCACCTTTTTTCTTAAAATCTATATTGTATTTTATAAACAAACTAGTTAAAATTTAGAAAAATAGAAGGGGATAGACGTATGAAACAACAAATAAAAATCGCAGAACTTCTAAAACGAATTGAAACTTCAAAACAGCAAGATATTGAGCTAGGTACTTATGAAATATATGTGTTTAGTGAAAGTGAATTAGAAAAAGGACAAATCGGTTACCGATACGATAAACATAAAAATTCATTAATAAGTGAAGAAAACGGAAAGTGGCAAGAAGGATGGATTACAATTGGATATGAAACGGATATGGGCGATCCAGTTTTCGTAAATATAGATGATGACGCTTATCCGGTTTATACTGCAGAACGTGGTACAGAAAAATGGCAGCCAGTTTATATTGGAAATATGGATGAGATTATAGGGCAATTATAAGAAAAACTTTGAATCCGGTGCAAAGTGATGGGAGAGAAGTATGAAGTATATAAAAATAATGAGCATGATTGCATTCATTGGAATATATATGGCCGGTTGTTCACAAGAGCAGCCGAAAAAAGAAACTACATCTTCTATACAAGAGAAAAACAAAGATACCAAAGAAGACGCACCGGTAGAAAAGCAGCAAGAACAAGAAAAGAATGAAGAGTCACAAGCAATTCAAACGAATGAGCAAGTAGAACATAAGCAAGAGGAAGTATCATCTGAGGAAAAGAAAGAAGAAACTACGCCAGTACAGCCAACTGAGCAACCAGTGCAAAATAATGAACAAAAAGTAGAGGGTAATGAAAAACAAGAGAAGTTTCTCGTCGTTATTGATCCAGGACATCAACAAAAAGCGAATTTAAATTTAGAGCCAATTGGACCAGGGGCAACAACGCAAAAATATAAAGTGACAGACGGTACAACAGGTGTTGTGACGAAAAAGAGAGAGGCTGTACTTGTATTAGAAATGGCTTTTTTATTAAAAGAAAAGCTTGAAGCAAAAGGGATACAAGTATTAATGACGAGAACATCACAAGACGTTGATATAAGTAATAAAGAACGGGCGACATTCGCAAATAATCATAAGGCGAATTTATTTTTACGTCTTCATGCAGATGGTTCTGAAAATCCAAACGAAAGTGGGTTTGCTGTATTGACGCCGGCAGAAGGAAGTCCGTATACGAAAGAGATTTATGCGGAAAGTCTTCAAATCTCTCAAATGATTGTAAATAAAATGAGGGAGAACCAGCAAGTAAAAGTAAATGGAATTAAATTTCGGGATGATCTTTCTGGATTTAATTGGGCAAAGGTTCCTGGTGTGTTATTAGAACTTGGGTTTATGTCAAACTATGAAGAAGACAAAAAATTATCTGACCCGCAGTATGTAAATTCTTTATTGCAAAGTGTAACGGATAGTGTAGATGCATATCGGAAGAGTAAAGCTTAAACGCAGTCTTACATGAAAGGCTGCGTTTTTCCATATGAAAACACTCGTAAATTAGAATATTGTGGATAAATATGACATGCTTAATTTTACCTGCACTTTTTGCCGAATGCTGATACAATAAAGGATGTTACTATTTAGTAGAAAGAGTGGTAAGCATGTTAGATTGGATGAAAAAGCTGTTTAACAAAGAGGAAGAACAAACAGCGATGAATAAAGAAGTACCAAAGCAAATTGAAAGTCAGCCGAAAATTCCTCGTGTAAACCACTACACTGAAGCAAGAGAAGCACAAATGGCAAGTAGGAATGCAGGTAAATGCCGTTTTCCTTTAGTACCGGATAATGGGTTCGATGAAGAGGATGAAAGCGAAGTAAATCGCTTTGAAGAACAACCTGTTCAAGGAGTAGCATATGAAGAACCGACTGCCCAAAGAGGAATAAAGGTGGAAAGAAGCAGACGACCGTATGTGGAAAAGGTTGTTTCTACATATGAAGAACCGGAAGTGCAATATGAACCGGTGCGGGAGTCTGTCGTTAAAAAGGCATCTGCACCTTCGCAAGAGAGTAACCGTAGACCATTTCGTCCAACAGAAATGATTTCGCCAATTTATGGATATAATCGTCCTTCAGTAGAGAAAAAGGTTGAAAAGCAGGAGGAAGTAAAAGAAAGAGAAGATCTTGAAATATCTGTAGAGGGTAAATCAGTCGTTGATGCATGGTTAGAGAAAAAAGGATATAAATTATCTGATTTCTCAGAAGGACAAGCACCAACTTCTTCTAGTCATAGAGCTGCTAACCAGCAAGGAGAGCAACAATATGAAGAGAATAAAAAGGAAGAAAAGTCAGTAGTTGATCAATGGCTAGAGAAAAACGGTTATGAAATTGAACGCCAAGTGCCTTTAGTAGAAGAAAAAGAAGTGATTAAAGAAATGAGTACACCGCAGGAAGTTTCAGCGGATGAATTACTTCATAAAACAGTAGCTGAGCAGATGGAAAGTGCTAAGCTAGAAAAAGATGTAGTGGTGTTAAACGAAAACAATCTACAAGAAGAATTAGTAGCTTCTAAAGTAGAGCACGAGGATACAATATTATCAGAAGAAATTAAACGTAATACAGAAATAAAACAACCTACTATTGAAGTAGAAAAGCAAGCTCCAGAAGAATCAGTGATTGTCAAAGCAGAAGAAAAACTTGAAGAAACAATCATTGTGGAAATACCAGAAGAAGTGTCAAAAGTAGAAGTAATTGCAGAAACGGAAGAGCTTGAAGAAGTAGTTATGGAAACAGAGGCACCTGAAGAAGTGGAAGCAGAAGGGTCAGAAGAAGTGGAAGTAATTGCGGAAACGGAAGAAGTGGAAGTAATTGCGGAAACGGAAGAAGTGGAAGTAATTGTGGAAACGGAAGAAGTGGAAGTAATTGCGGAAACGGAAGAAGTGGAAGTAATTGCGGAAGCAGAAGAAGTAGAAGTGATTGTAGAAACAGAAGAGTCAGAAGAAGTGGAAGTAATTGCGGAAGCGAAAGAGTCAGAAGAAGTGGAAGTAATTGCGGAAACGGAAGAAGTGGAAGTAATTGCGGAAGCAGAAGAAACAGAAGTGATTGCAGAAACAAAAGCGCCTGTAGTAGAGACATTTGTAGCACTTGAGGAAATTCAGCAAGAAGATGAAGCAATTGAACAAAAGAGTGAATTCATACATGTTGCTGAGGCTGATGAACAAACGAAGAAAGATGTTCAAAGCTTTGCGAATGTTTTAATTGCAGAAACAGAGGAAAATAGACGAGTTGTAGAAGAAGCACAGGTCGCAGAAGAGCAACGAGTTGTAGAAGAAGCGCCAGTCGTAGAAGAGCAACGAGTTGTAGAAGAAGCGCCAGTCGTAGAAGAGCAACGAGTTGTAGAAGAAACACCAATCGCAGAAGAGCAACCAGTTGTACAAAAAGAAGAACCAAAACGTGAGAAAAAGCGCCATGTACCATTTAATGTTGTTATGTTGAAACAAGATAGAACACGATTAATGGAAAGACATGCAGCTAGAGCAAATGCAATGCAGCCTTCTGCTAATGTACGAGTAGAGAATAAGCCAGTACAACAAGAGGTAGCAGAACCACAAGTGGAAGAACGCCCAGTGCAGCAAGTAGTAGCAGAACCACAAGTGGAAGAAAACCCAATGCAGCAGGTGGTAGCAGAACCACAAGTGGAAGAACGCCCAGTGCAGCAAGTAGTAGCAGAACCACAAGTGGAAGAACGCCCAGTGCAGCAAGTAGTAGCAGAACCACAAGTGGAAGAAAACCCAATGCAGCAGGTGGTAGTAGAACCACAAGTGGAAGAACGTCCAGTGCAGCAAGTAGTAGCAGAACCACAAGTGGAAGAACGCCCAGTGCAGCAAGTAGTAGCAGAACCACAAGTGGAAGAGCGCCCAGTGCAGCAGGTGGTAGTAGAACCACAAGTGGAAGAGCGCCCAGTGCAGCAAGTAGCAGAACCACAAGTGGAAGAACGCCCAGTGCAGCAAGTAGTAGCAGAACCACAAGTGGAAGAGCAACCAATGCAGCAAGTAGTGGTAGAGCAAGTACAAAAGCCAATTTCAAGTACGGAAGTACAAGAGAAAGCATATGTTGTAAATCAAAGAGAGAACGATATGCGAAATGTATTGCATACACCACCGACATATACTGTTCCACCATTAGCGCTGTTGTCGATTCCACAGCAATCAGCGTTAGATAATACAGAATGGTTAGAGGAGCAGAAAGAATTATTAGATACAACGTTTAATAATTTTCACGTTGGCGCACATGTTATTAATGTATCGCAAGGGCCAGCGGTAACTCGTTTTGAAGTACAGCCAGACCCAGGTGTGAAAGTAAATAAAATTACAAACTTAAGTGATGATATTAAGTTAAGTTTAGCTGCGAAAGATATTCGTATTGAAGCGCCGATTCCAGGGAAGAGTGCAATTGGAATTGAAGTTCCAAATAAAGAAAGCAAGCCAGTATTTCTTCGCGAAATTTTAAGAAGTCCTGTATTCACAAAGAGTGAATCACCGCTTACTGTTGCGCTTGGACTTGATATTTCAGGGGACCCAATTGTAACGGATATTCGAAAAATGCCGCACGGACTTATTGCGGGTGCAACGGGTTCAGGTAAAAGTGTGTGTATTAACGCGATTTTAACGAGTATTTTATATAAAGCGAAACCACATGAAGTGAAGTTAATGTTAATTGATCCGAAGATGGTTGAGCTTGCACCATACAATTCTGTTCCGCATCTTGTAGCACCTGTTATTACGGATGTAAAAGCAGCGACAGCTGCATTAAAATGGGCAGTTGAGGAAATGGAACGCCGTTATGAATTGTTTGCACACGCAGGTGCTCGTGATTTAACTCGCTACAATACGATTGTAAGTGAGCGAGAAATTCCAGGAGAGACATTACCTTATATCGTTATTGTCATTGACGAGTTAGCCGATTTAATGATGGTAGCACCTGGTGATGTTGAGGAAGCGATTTGTCGTATTGCGCAAAAAGCACGTGCTTGTGGTATTCATTTATTAGTAGCGACGCAGCGTCCATCTGTAGATGTTATTACAGGTTTAATTAAGTCAAACATTCCAACGCGTATTGCGTTTACTGTATCATCTCAAGTTGATTCGCGTACGATTATTGATATTGGGGGCGCGGAGAAATTACTTGGCCGTGGTGATATGTTATTCTTAGGGAACGGTACATCTAAACCAGTTCGTGTACAAGGTGTATACGTATCGGATGATGAGATTGAAAAAACAGTTGATCATGTGAAAAAGCAAATGAAGCCGAATTACTTATTTAAGCAAGAGGATTTATTAGCGAAAACAGAACAAGCTGAGTCGGAAGACGAATTGTTCCTTGATGCATGTCAATTTGTTGTAGAACAAGGGGGAGCGTCCACATCTTCTGTACAGCGAAAATTCCGCATCGGTTATAATCGCGCGGCACGTCTCATTGAAGAGATGGAATCGCAAGGAATTATTTCTGAAGGTAGAGGAACGAAACCGAGAGATGTCCTTATTTCTGAGGATGAATTTGCCGCTATGCAGGAAACAAATGTATAGTAAACGGTTTTGCTGTATACTAAGAGAAAATGTTGGATAGTAAAGTAGGGAGTAAAGCGACATGAAAGAAATTGAATTAAAATTAAAAGGTGAAATAAATAGACTAACAAATAAAACATTTAAATTTGACGAACGTGTTGGAGAAGGTTGGTTCTCTGCCGTTTACTTTTTAAAGACTAGAGAAATCATCGAAGAATTTCGCCCGAAAAGTGTTGTAACGATGCAATTTTTCCAAAAGGAAAATGCAGTTCTTTGCGGAACGGATGAAGTAATTGCATTGCTACAAACATTCGCTAAAAATCCTGAGGAACTTGAAATTAACTCTTTAAAAGATGGCGATAAAATTAGTCCATTTGAAACAGTGTTAACAATTCATGGTCCTTATGAAAATTTCGGATTTTTAGAAGGTGTCATTGATGGGATTTTAGCTCGTCGTACATCGGTTGCGACAAACGTATATAACGTTGTCCAAGCTGCGCGTAGCGTAGATAAAGAAAAACCAGTTATTTTCATGGGAGATCGTGATGATCATTATACACAACAAGCTGGTGACGGTTATGCAGCATACATCGGAGGTATGAGCGCACAAGCGACGCATGCGATGAATGAATGGTGGGGCAAAAGTGGTATGGGGACGATGCCTCACGCATTAATTCAAATGTTTAATGGTGATGTTGTGGAAGCGGCAAAAGCATATCATAAGAAATTCCCAGAAGATGAATTAGTTGTATTAATTGATTACAACAATGATGTCATTACAGATGCACTTCGCGTAGCGCGTGAATTTGGATCAACATTAAAAGGTGTACGTGTAGATACGTCCCGCACGATGATTGATCAATACTTTATTCGCCACCCAGAAGTACTTGGAACATTCGATCCACGTGGTGTAAACCCATCGCTTGTATTCGCACTTCGTAAAGCACTTGATGAAGAAGGATTCCAGCATGTAGACATCGTTGTAACTGGTGGATTTGATGAGAAGCGTATTCGTGAATTTGAAGCTCAAAACGTACCTGTTGACATATACGGGGTAGGAAGTAGCTTATTAAAAATGAATATTGGCTTTACTGGTGACAATGTAGAACTAAATGGGAAACCAGAAGCAAAAGCTGGTCGTAAATATCGTCCAAACCCACGTTTAGAGCGTGTTCAATTAGAAAAAAGAGAAGAGATGTAAAAGAGAGAAAAACTGATAGGTGATTGACCCTATCAGTTTTTCTGTTATCATAGTATAGCGGCTTCTTTTTTGCTATAATGGACTTATTATGGACATATAAAGAAGTACGTACGAGTTTATCCTGATAAGTGAAGGGAAAGAATAACTTCACTACATCAAAAATGTATGATGATTACCAAAATAAGAAAAGATTCATATACTGTCTTATAGATAGGCCGTTGTATTAGTTCGAAATGTTGGAGGTTCTTTAAGATGACAGTTTACCATTTTGTAGGAATTAAAGGAACAGGAATGAGTTCATTAGCGCAAATTCTTCATGATATGAAGCATACTGTTCAAGGGTCTGATTATGAAAAGCGTTTCTTTACACAAACAGCGTTGGAAAAGCGTAGTATCTCGATCCTTCCTTTTGATAAGAATAATGTAGAAGAAGGACAAGTGATTATTGCAGGAAATGCATTTCCTGATACGCATGAAGAAATCGTAGCAGCAAAAGAATTAAACATCCCAGTCCATCGTTACCATCATTTCTTAGGTGACCTGATGAGCCAATACACAAGTGTTGCTGTAACTGGTGCACACGGAAAAACATCAACAACAGGTTTGTTAGCCCATGTAATGCAAGGTGCACACCCAACATCTTACCTTATTGGAGATGGAACAGGGCATGGGGTAGAAAATAGTAAGTATTTTGTATTTGAAGCTTGTGAGTATCGTCGTCATTTCTTGTCTTATAATCCAGACTATGCAATTATGACGAATATTGATTTTGATCATCCAGATTATTTTGCAGACATCAATGATGTATTCAGTGCATTCCAAGAGATGGCATTGCAAGTGAAAAAAGGCATTATTGCATGTGGAGATGATGAAGAACTTCAAAAAATTCAAGCGAAAGTACCTGTTATTTTCTATGGATTTGGAGAAGATAATGATTTCCAAGCACGCAACATTCAAAAGAGAACAGATGGTACGATATTTGATGTATTCGTTCGTAACACGTACTATGATACGTTCAAAATTACAGGATACGGCAATCACAGCGTATTAAATGCGTTAGCAGTAATCGCGCTTTGCCATTATGAAAATGTTGATGTAGAAGCAGTAAAACATCAATTAACAACTTTTGAAGGCGTAAAACGTCGCTTTAATGAAAAGCCGATGGGAGAGCAAGTAATCATCGATGACTACGCACACCATCCGACAGAGATTAATGCAACGATTGAAGCTGCTCGTCAAAAACATCCAGAGCGTGAAATTGTCGCTGTATTCCAGCCACATACATTCTCACGTACAGAAAAGTTCTTAGATGAGTTCGCAGAAAGCCTAAGCAAAGCTGACCAAGTATACTTATGTGATATTTTCGGATCAGCACGTGAAAACAAAGGTGAATTAACAATCGAAGATCTGCAAAAGCGTATTGACGGTGCAGAATTAATTACAGATACAACAACGGATGTATTAAAGAAACATAAAAACGGCGTTCTAATTTTCATGGGCGCAGGTGACATCCAAAAATTCGAAGCGGCTTACGTAAAAGAAGTTCAAGTTGCAGAGAAATAATAGAAAAGACGCATAGCTTGGCTGTGCGTCTTTTTTATGTTGTCGTGGTTGTGCATTAATGTTGAAACGTCGATATATATGGAGTTGTGTTCGATATATTTCAAAAATCGTTGATATATTGGTACGCGTTTTGAAATATAAATGTTAGAATAATAAGAAAACTAAAAAGGGGACTAAAAAACATGTTCACACTCCGAGTAGATGACGAAATCGAACTACAATTACTAGAAAAACATCATAAAGAGGAATTATATCAATTATTAGATCAAAACCGTAATCATTTACGGAAATGGCTCCCTTGGGTAGATGGGACAAAATCTGCTGATGCTTATGATGAAATTTTTCCGATGTGGTTAAAGAAGTTTGCAGAGGGAGACGGTTTTGAAAGTGGTATACGTTACAAAGGAAAGCTCGTTGGGATGGTAGGCATTCATCCAGTGAGCTGGGGGAAGAAAGCGACGAGTCTTGGGTATTATCTTGCAGAAGATGCTGGCGGGAAAGGTATTATGACGCGTAGCGTAAAGGCTGTACTTCACTATGCATTTGAAAATTTAAAGCTGAATAAAATTGAAATTCGGTGCGGTGTTGGAAATGCGAAAAGCCGCGCAATTCCAGAACGTTTAGGATTTAAGTTAGATGGTATTTTACGAGATGAAGAATGGCTATATGATCATTTTCATGATATCGCTGTATATAGTTTACTAGCTTCAGAATGGAAAGAGATTCGATGAACGAGAAGATTCGTATTGTTCCATATGAAAGTACGTTTCAAGAGGAAGTAGTAGATCTTATCGTTCATATTCAGCAAAAAGAGTATAATGTTTCAATTACGAAACAAGAGCAACCTGATTTACTTGAAATAGAAACATTTTATCAAAGGAATCATGGAAACTTTTGGGTAGCAATTTATGATGGTAAAGTAGTTGGAACAGTAGCTTTATTAGATATTGAGAATCATCAAGTAGCGCTAAGAAAAATGTTCGTACAAAAAGAGTTTCGCGGAAAAGAATGGGGCGCATCACATATGTTGCTCCAAACAGCAATTTCATGGGCTGAGAATAAAAAGCTGAAAGATATTTACTTAGGAACAACAGTAAAATTTTTAGCGGCGCATCGCTTTTATGAAAAGAATGGTTTTCAAAGTGTGAGTATAGACGAGTTGCCGAAAAACTTTCCGGTGCTACAGGTAGATAAGAAATTTTATAGGTACATTGTGTAAAAGGTCATTTAGAAATGGCCTTTTTCTATGAACTAAAATGGAAATAGTGGTATAATTTGGATTAGGGGGGTGTAGGTATGAACTTTCCAATTCAAAGAAGTAAGTCAGTAGTCATTTTCGTTTGCCTTACGTTAGTTTTTATGTTTATATATCCAATTGTCATGCTTTTCACTAATAAAGCGCATTGGATGTCAGCGTTGATTGGGATGGGTTTATGCTTCATTGTAAATGTACCACTCGTTTGGGAAGTATTTATTAAAAAACATAAAGTAGAAAATGGCGTATTAAAGTACGGTATTTTAAATGATGATATTGTATTAAAAGATGTGAGAATTATACGTCAGGTCGGAAAGTCTCTTGAAATTACGACGAATGCATATAAAGTACATATGGTTGCGATGCCGCAAGATATGAATGAATTTTTGGCGCTTATCGAAAAAGAAAATCCACATGTGAAAATAGAAATGGTGGGTAAGAAATGAAATATGTAAAACCTTTGTTTTGCTTAGAAATATTACTGGTGCTTGCTATTTGCACTAGAGTATATATGAAATGGGATTTGCCCTTATATATACCAATATTAATAAGTACTATTGCAGTGGCGCTTTTATATTATTTTCATTTTCAGCAAACAAAAAGTGAGAAAAGTAGCACTATGTAGTTAGGGGGATTAGAAATGAAAAAAGCCCTTATGTTATTTTTACTTCTGTTAACTGCATCCTTTCTTTTAATAGGGTGTAGTGCGAAGAAGGAAAAGGCTGATATGAACTTAGAAAAGGCACAAAAAGTTGAAATTGAATCACTTACTGATTCAAGTGAGAAAAAAGTAATTACCGATAAGAAAAAAATTGAAAAGCTGTTTGAAGTCATGAAAATGGATAAGTGGAAAATGCAATCGGCTCCTTTAGATACTCCGCAAGGGAAAACATTTACAATGTATCAAGAGGATACACCGAAATTATTGGATTCGAGTAAAGATAAAAAAGAGTTACATGAAATTGGTACGATGACAGTATATAAAGATGTCCCTTATGTCGAAGTTGAAATGAAAAATAAGAAAATGAGTTTTAAAGTGCCAGAAGATGTGGCGAAAGAGTTATTAAAGTATTAATAAAAAAAACGCTCGGAAAAATCCCGAGCGTTTTTATTATTATTTTAAGTTCTCTGGATTTAAAGCTTCTAATTCAGCTACAACGAAGCGTCCGTCTTTACGGATGAGTACGTCGTCGAAGTAAATTTCGCCGCCGCCGTATTCAGGGCGTTGGATACATACTAAGTCCCAATGGATGTTCGAGTTGTTACCGTTCCATGCATCGTCGTAAGCTTGTCCAGGAGTGAAGTGGAAGCTGCCATCGATTTTTTCATCGAATAGGATGTCTCCCATTGGATGTAAGATGTATGGGTTTACGCCGATTGCGAACTCACCAACGTAGCGTGCGCCTTCGTCTGTATCGAAGATTTTGTTAATGCGTTCTGAATCGTTTGCAGTTGCTTCAACGATTTGGCCGTTCTCGAACTTAAGTTGTACATTTTCAAATGTATAACCGTTGTAAGGAGATGGTGTGTTGTAAGAAACTGTACCGTTAACAGAATCACGAACTGGTGCAGAGTATACTTCACCGTCTGGAATGTTTAAATGACCGGAGCATTTAATTGCTGGAATGTCTTTAATAGAGAATGTTAAGTCAGTTCCAGGACCAGTTAAACGAACTTTATCTGTTTTATTCATTAATGTAACAAGGCTGTCCATCGCCTTATCCATTTTACCGTAGTCTAAGTTACATACTTCAAAGTAGAAGTCTTCGAAAGCTTCTGTACTCATTTTAGCAAGCTGTGCCATAGAAGCATTTGGGTAGCGAAGAACAACCCAGCGTGTTTTTGGAACGCGAATGTCTCTATGAACTTTTTTACCAACTGTTTGGCCATGAACTTTCATACGCTCACTTGGAACGTCAGCTTGTTCATTAATATTATCGCCAGAGCGAAGGCCGATATAAGCGTCCATGTCTTTCATTACGCTTGCTTCATATGCAGCGATTTGTTCGAAATGTTCTTCAGTAGCACCCATTAATAAAGAGCGATCTACTTGATGATCTTTTAAAGAGACGAATGGGAAACCACCAGCTGCATATGCTTCTTTTACAAGTGCAGTTACAAGTTCTTTTTGTAAGCCAAAGTTTTCAATTAATACTTTTTCACCTTTTTGTAAGCGGATAGAGTAGTTAATTAAATTGTATGCTAACTTTTCAATACGTGGATCTTTCATATGTAAAGCCTCCCTACTAATTATGTATCCTCTCCTATTGTAACCTACTTAGTGGAATTTGTTGAATGATTTATGTTACAGTTAACGAATAAGTATGAAAATTCTAATGATGAGATAGGGATTAGAATGAAACGGAAAATGATTGTATAATAGGGGAAAGTATGAAAAAGATAAAGGAAGTGATGAAATGCAAGTTCTTTTATATGTAAGTGCGGCTATTATCGCGGTTGCTTTCGCAGTATTAGTAGTGTATGTATGTAGAACGTTGTTATCGGTTCAGAAGACGTTAGAAAACGTTGCAAGCACGTTAGAAGGTTTAGAAAAACAAATGCAAGGAATTAGCGTAGAGACAGAGCAATTATTACATAAAACGAATGCGTTAGCTGATGATATTCAACAGAAGTCACAGTCATTAAATAAAGTGGTAGCGGGTGTAGATGGGATTGGAACGACAATCCAATCTTTAAATACGAAGCTTCGTAATGTATCAGACTCTGTAACGGACGAAATTGAAAATAACGCTGATAAAGTAGCGCAAGTTGTACAGTGGAGCAGTGCGGCGATTGAAGTATACAATCATTACCGTGCGTCGAGACAAGAGAAGAAGGTTGAAAAAGAAGAGCGTAAATTAGAAAGAATTGAGAAAAAAGCTGAAAAGAAAGAGAAACGCTCTAGATTTCGTATGAGAGGTGAATCGTGATGAATATGACAAAACTTGAAACAATTGAAGAGCTTGAAGTCTTAGTAGAAAAGAACGAGCCGTATGTTCTTTTTAAACACAGTACGACATGCCCAATTAGTCACGGTGCATACACAGAATTTCAAGCGTATTGCAGCGAAGAAAGAGAAGTACCAGCGTATTACTTATACGTACAAGATGCGAGAGATGTGTCAAATCGTGTTGCAGAACAATACAGTATTAGACATGAATCACCACAAGTGTTATACATAAAAGATGGGATGGTAGTATGGAATACATCTCATTGGAATATTAAAAAAGATGCTTTAGAAGAGAATATAAAGTAAAAAGAAGCAAGCTAAAGGTGCTTGCTTCTTTTTTTTTGTTTTTGTTGAAATATATTTAGTGGTACACTATTAATAGTTCAAACTAAATAACTAGATTGTTGAAAGTAGGTTTTAAGTAATGAAGAAAATGGCATTATCCTTCGCAGTCGTAAGTTTATTACTGGGAGCTTGTAGTAACAATAGTAATACGATTAGTAAGAAGGATGAAGTTATACAAAAAGATACAAAAGAAAAAAGTATGATTCCGAGAACTGCTGTTTCTAAAGATTATTATAGAACTGTTATTCCTTTAAAAGAACAAAAGGTTATTAATACAGCTAATATAAAAACAAATTCTAAATTAGATTTAGCAGAGTATGAAAATGGTTTAATAAATATTGCAACGCAGCAATTTGATACAGAGAGTCACGTACTGCAATTAAACCAGTATATTCCAGAGAAACTAATTGATGAACTAGTTGCGAAAGTAGAAGCGCCAGTTTTGACAAATATTATAGAACAAGATTATTTCGGAAAACAGAATTCAAATGAATTAAGTTTATCTGGTGTTATGATTGGCTTAGCTATGTCTTCAAGTGTATCGAATGAAGAGGCTATGTCTAAAGGGACTGAAGTTGCTAAACAACTTATTGAAGCTATTAACAAAAATGATAAATATAACAAATCTCCAATTACGTTTGCTATCTTTAAGCAAGAAAGTACAAGTTCTTTAAAAAATGGTACGTATATTGCTAGTGCTACTGTTCAAAAGAATGATACGAACCTTGGAAATTGGAGTACGATCGATGAAAAGTCGTATTCATATCCTTCTGATGAATTTACACAAGCACATGGAGAAGATAATACAAAAATAAATAACTTTGCTAAGGAAATAAAAGGTTTTTCTAATGGAGATTTTATTCCAGTCAACGCTAAAGTTTCTTATAAGAAAGATCAAATGGATACATTAAATATGAATATTGTTATTAAATATAACGGTAAAACAGAATTAATGGCTCTTACCCAATTGGCTGCTCAAGGCATGTTAGACAAATTGCCTAAAGATGCGAAAGTACAATTACAGATCAAGTCCGAGAGTAAAATTGAGGCCGTTATTATAAAAGAGAAAAACAGTGATAAACCGTTTGTTTCCTTCTTGTAAAAAAAGACAGTATGTAAACTGTCTTTTTTTTATTTTAAATGAAAATATATAATGTTTTTTGATAGTAATTCCTTGCTGTATATCGTGTGACAATCGTATATGTATCAGCTATAATAAATTATCTTAAAAAAGTAACATATAGGAATTTGAAAGAGGTGGCTTTCTTATGGCATCACAACAATTAGGTCGTTTACGTTCTGAAATTGATCAACTTAATTTACAAATATTAGAGTTACTAAACGAAAGAGGTCGTCTCGTACAAGAAGTTGGTAATTTAAAAGAAGTACAAGGTGTGAAACGTTTTGATCCTGTACGTGAAAGAAATATGCTGGATTTAATTGCAGAGAATAATAATGGTCCATTTGAAACTTCGACTTTACAACATATTTTCAAACAAATTTTTCAAGCTGGTTTAGAATTACAAGAAGACGATCATCGTAAAGCATTACTTGTTTCTCGTAAGAAAAAAACAGAAGATACGATTGTTGAAATTAATGGTGAAAAAATTGGTGACGGAAATCAGCATTTTATTATGGGACCGTGTGCAGTGGAAAGTTATGAACAAGTACGTCAAGTTGCTGAAGCAATGAAAGGGCAAGGTCTGAAATTAATGCGTGGTGGTGCGTTTAAACCACGTACTTCACCGTATGATTTTCAAGGTCTTGGATTAGAGGGATTACAAATTTTGCGCCAGGTAGCAGATGAATATGATTTGGCTGTTATTAGTGAAATTTTAAATCCGAATGATATTGAGATGTCATTAGATTACGTTGATGTTATTCAAATTGGCGCTCGCAATATGCAAAACTTTGATTTGCTAAGGGCAGCTGGTGCTGTGAATAAACCAGTATTATTAAAACGTGGTCTATCAGCAACGATTGAAGAATTCATTAATGCGGCAGAATATATTATGGCAAAGGGAAATGGGAACATTATTTTATGTGAACGAGGTATTCGCACGTATGAAAGAGCGACGCGTAATACGCTTGATATTTCCGCTGTGCCGATTTTAAAGAAAGAAACACATTTACCTGTCGTTGTCGATGTAACGCATTCTACAGGGCGACGTGACCTTCTCTTACCAACTGCAAAAGCAGCGATGGCAATTGGTGCAGACGCAATTATGGCTGAAGTACATCCAGATCCAGCTGTAGCTTTATCTGATGCAGCGCAACAAATGAATATACCGCAGTTCAATGATTTTATGAATGAATTAAAATCATTTGGAAGTAAATTATAAAAACTTTTAATGAGCTGTTCCAAAAAGGCATTTTGGAACAGCTTTCTCCTATTGTATAGCGACTGTCATTGTCGATTTTTGTTGGTAAGTTGATATATTTAAAAAATCGCTGATATAATTAGAGTTGCGGTCGATATATTTGGAAAATCGCTGATATATTTCGAGTTACAGTCGATATATTCGAAAAATCGCCGATATAAATTTCATTTACTATCGTACTGCTTAAAATAAGATTTCTACTAAGGAAACATCTATTTTTTTACAAAAAATGCCCTTTTTTCATAAAAAATACGAAAATACGAGAAAAGAAGCGAATTTTTTCGAAACTTTTGCGGGAAAATATTGTATGAGCCTGCGTTTTTATCGTATCATTAGTAAAAGGAAGAACTCGGGACGATTGGTGGCATCTGCAAATAGAGTTGATGTCTTTTTTTCATTCAAGTAACCGATACATAAAAATAGATAACAAAAATAGAAGGAGTGTGCGATGAGATGAACGTAACAATATATGATGTAGCGCGTGAAGCGAACGTTTCAATGGCTACCGTATCACGCGTTGTGAACGGTAACCCAAATGTAAAGCCTACAACAAGAAAGAAAGTATTAGAAGCAATTGATCGTTTAGGATACCGCCCAAATGCGGTAGCACGTGGACTAGCAAGTAAGAAGACAACTACAGTAGGTGTTATTATTCCTGATATCTCAAATACGTTTTATGCAGAACTAGCTCGTGGAATTGAAGATATCGCAACAATGTACAAATATAACATCATTTTAAGTAACTCTGACCAAAACAAAGAGAAAGAGTTCCATTTATTAAATACGATGCTTGGAAAACAAGTGGACGGAATTGTTTTCATGGGTGAAGATATTACAGACATTCACATTGAAGAATTTAAAAAATCTCCAGTACCAATTGTATTAGCAGCATCATTTGATGAGCAAAATGAAACGCCATCAGTAAATATTGATTATACACAAGCAGCTTATGATGCAATGAAGCACTTTATCGAGCAAGGACATAAACGTATCGGTTTCGTCTCTGGTCCTTTCATTGATAAAGCGGGAAGCGCGAAGAAGTTACAAGGTTATAAAAAAGCTTTAGAAGAAGCAGGTATTTCATATGATGAAAATCTTGTAATCGATGGAGATTACACATATGACTCAGGTATCGAAGCATTCGAAAAGCTTTGTAGCAATGATGAAAAGCCAACAGCAATCTTCGTATCTTCTGATGAAATGGCACTAGGTGTAATCCATGCAGCACAAGACGCTGGATTAAACGTACCAACTGACGTAGAAGTACTTGGTTTCGATAATACACGCCTTGCATTAATGGTTCGTCCGCAGCTTTCAACAGTTGTTCAACCGATGTATGATATCGGTGCAGTAGCAATGCGTCTATTAACAAAGTATATGAACAAAGAAAAAGTGGAAGATCACACTGTTATCTTACCTCACCGTATCCAATTTAGAGATTCAACGAAGTAAGTATAAAAAAGCTCACAGCGATTGCTGTGAGCTTTTATTCGTATTCAGGATAGTATTTTTGTACGACTGCATTTACCATTTCGTCTTTCTTAACGTGTAAAAATCTTGCATACAATTCTTTTCCAGTTTCAAATGGGGTATCGTCTAATTCAAACACATGCAATAGTTTTCGAAACGTCCATGTTATTTGCTGGCCGTACTTATTATCGTACGTATGCTCAGACTGTATAGCGATTTGTTCGCCTAGTGCATGAGCTTCTTCCAAACTGTTTGCTTTAACAAGAATAATACTTTCTTCAAAAAGTGTATCGTGATTCTCTTCATAATACTCATCAATTTTCGTAGAATCAGGCTCACTAGAATGAACAGACTCAAACAATAATTTTACAGCGTACATATTATGCTGCATGGTTCACTTTATAAATAATACTTGCGACAAGCGAAGCAGGTATTGTAAATACGTTACTTTGATAATGGTAATGTACTTGGGATTCTTCATAAGACATGTTGTCATATAGTTCGTTTTGTGAGACACTCATTTTTTTCTGTTTTTCTTTGAGCATTTTAATGTAGTTGTACTGTATTGGGACGAGAATGATGAAATAAGCTAATACGATTAGTGAAATCCAAATCATTATGAACACTCCCTTATAAAGAATATTTATATATAACAATTATATCAATAAAAGGAAAAAATAACCATTTTTTTGTTGGAGCTAATTTTCTTCTAAAAATGCAAACAGTTCCTTTTGGTTTTTTAAATTGTGATCAATACATGTTCGAGCAACATATTTCAATCCTTGTAATAATGCATCTACGTGAAAAGTATCATAATGAATTATATTTCCCTCTACCATCGTTTCGTCTTTTTGCAAGTTAATTGATATTTTTAGTACAGTTATATTACTTTGTAAATTTACAACTTCGATGTAAAAAAACTGTTTGTCTAAGTCAATCGTAACATAATCGAATCGTTCGGATAGCTCTAATTTATATGTAGTAGTATATTCCAAATGAAAGCCTCCTTATTGTATAAGTGTATGTTATAATGCCTTCGCTATAGATGGGGCTATTCCTTGTTATATGTCACATAAGTGCAAATTTAACTATTATAGGGCAATGTCATGTATAATAGAAAGAAAAGGCTTGTGAGGGGGGAAAAGAGATGATCGTTCTTTGGATAATTACGCTTTGTATGACTGCTATTTTTGCATATATGACGTTAAAACAAAATGGTTTAAAGCGATTTGTTCCAGGAAGTATTCTTGCAGGAATTGCCCTTATCACGTATGTAATTTCTATTTTTATTGAAAGTGTATCAGTAGATATGAGCACAAGTTTAATGTTTATTGGTATTACACTATTTGCAGGTAGCATTATGGTACTTATGGTTGCTGGTATTATTTTATTTATTCATATGAATTCGGAAACGTTATAGCATATAGAAAAGGCATGTCCTGAGGGGACATGCCTTTTTATCCGTTCAATTATGCTCTATCTTTAGAAGAGTTTTGCTGTTTTAGTAAGTCGCGAATTTCGCCAAGAAGTTCTTCTTCTTTTGTTGGTTCTGGAATTTCTTCCTCTTTTTCTTCTTCTTTTTTAGATGTTAGTTTGTTGAAAACTTTAACAAACATAAAGATAGAAGCTGCGATAATTAAGAAGTCAAAAATTGTTTGGATGAAGTTACCATACATAACAGCAGATTTACCGTATCCAAAGTGTAAACTTGTAAAGTCAACGCCACCTAATACCATACCAAGTAATGGTGTGATGATATCTTTTACTAAAGAACTAACGATTTTACCGAATGCAGCACCGATTACAACCCCGACAGCTAAATCAACGACATTCCCTTTGAAAGCGAATTTTTTAAACTCGTTCCACATGTGTTAATCCCATCCTTTCCACGATTCATTATGAAATTTATAATTCCTATCAACATATTCTATAGAAATTTACGAGAGAAATAAAGAGGGAATGGGAATGAAAGTAAATTCTGAAAAATGTATCCGTTTTAATTTTTGTTTACATCATCTAGTAAAGATTGTAGCATTTGCTGCGTTTTTAATCCTTCTAATCCATCTACAACAGGCTTTGTATCGCCTTGTACACACTCAATAAAATGATGAACAGCATCTTCAAAACCACGTTGTTTTAACGTCGTATCCCATGATGGGGAACCACTTTGTGAAACTGAGTTTTCCTGTTCAATTTCAAATGTATTCATATTTTTTACGCGAATGATTTTCCCTGGCGTTACAAGTTCAATTTTTTCTAAATTTGTACCGGCATGGCGATGCATTGCAGTAGAAAGTAACAGTCCACTTGGAGTTGTATATGTATGATGTCCGTAAAGAAGTTCATTCTTTTCATTGATTTGCATCATATTGTGAACGGCGTTAAGGTCATCATTAGCTAACCAGCGAGCGGTATCTACAATGTGTAAATAATCATCTAACATAGTGAAGTCGTACGTATATGGCCCGACTTTATTTGTACGATGCTTTTCAATTCGAATCCATGAAATATCATTAGCCTGTTCTTTGGCAGCGACATACATAGGAACGAATCTGCGATTAAATCCGACCATTAATTTTCGGTTATACTTCTCGCTTAACTCGACTAGTTGCTCAGCTTGTTCCACTGTAGCTGCGAGCGGTTTATCAACATAAACGTCGATCCCTTTTTTTAGAAGTTCAGAAACGATTTCATAATGCGATGCAGTTGAACTATGAACGAAGATTGCATCGCATTCCGAAGCTAACATTTCAATAGAATGAAAGTCTTGAATTCGGTATTGCTGGCAAACTTGTTTTCTTTTCTCTGCGTTAGGTGTAAACGCCCCTACAAAATTCCAATCAGTTTCTTTTGTAAGTGTTGGAAGATAGGCCTTTTGCGCAATACTTCCAAGTCCAATCATCCCAATTTTAGGTTTGTTCATGTTTATTCCCACCCTATTAATATTAATGTAACGGCTTAAATGTAGCATAGGGTGGGGGAGGAAGGCAAAAATTAGCTTTTTACTTACGGCCTTCTAACAAAATCTTCTCTATCTCCTCAAAGTGATGAGCGCGAGCATGCTCTAGCGGGGTAACACCATCATTGTCTGGAATATTTACATCTGCACCGTGCTCAATAAGAAGGCGAATGACTTGTTGCTGTGTTTCGTTTCCGTTACTTAGTACGATGGCTTCCATTAAAGCTGTCCATCCCAGGTTATTTACATGATTTACATCAATATTTGTTCGAGTGAGGAGTTCTTTTATGACGTCAATATAGCCATGTTCTGAAGCTGGGATAAGAGCTGTTCCGCCGTAACGATTTGTAATCGTAGGATCTGCACCAGCATCAATTGTTAGTTTTAAAATGTCTAAGTAACCTTCCGCACCGGCGTATAGAAAGGGATTATTTTTCATGTCATCTTGAATATTTACGTCAGCACCGGCTTTGATAAGCGCCTTTGCGGTTTTTACATCATTTTTGTATGTAGCAATCATAAGCGGAGTGCGTCCTTGACTATCCGTCGCATTTATATTTGCGCCTTGTTTTAGTAAAGATATAACAGTATTCGTTTCATTTTTTTCAGTAGCTGCTAGTAGTGCAGTCTCCATGTTTGCCATCTCCTTTTTTACTTCTTGTTCTTGCGAGCATCCTTGTAAAAAAATTACGCAACATATCATACTGAATGTTTTTTTGAACATGGAATTTCAACCTCCTAATTTCAACTGTAAAATAGGAACATTAAATTTTTATAAACTGACGCTAAAATTACTATAAAATCGCTTGAGTAATTGAACATATATTTTTATGCTTATAAATAATAAGGTTTGATAAAGTGAGGATTTAAGATATGTCTATTAAAACAAGGTTTTTATTTTCTTATATTGCTGTTATCCTCGTTTCCATTACGCTTATATTAGTCGCGGGATTTTTAATCGTTTTTTCGATAACAGGTGACTTGGAAGCAGTGAAAAATTTCTATAAAAGTTCTTATATTCAAAAGCCGCTTACACCAGAAGAAGAGAATGCCTATCTTGAGTTGAAGTCAGCAGCTAAACAGCATCAATCTCAGTTGTTAGATGAGTCGTTTGTCTCAGCAATAGAAAAAGAGGGTGTGAAAATAGTAGTAAGAAAAGGAGAAACACTTTCATATGCTTCAAACGTATTTGAAAGTGTATCTTTAAAAGAAGCCCTTCCGAAATTTGAATCAGCAAATATTAATAGTCGTGGTACAACGGAACTAGGCGATACATTTTATCGATATGTAAAGTTTGATTTTTATTTTCCTCAGGAAGAAGAGGGAAGTATATTTGTATTAAAAAAGCAAAGTTCATTTGTAGATCTTACACAAAAATTATTTCCAATCTTATTTGTATCTCTCTTACTACTAGCCATTTTACTCATTGGATTATTAAGTTACCTCGTTTCAAGAAGTGTAATAAAACCAATTTTTGTATTGAAAGGCGCAACGGAGAAAATTAAAGAAGGAAATTTAGATTTTCAAATACCAGTTACATCACACGATGAAATAGGGCAATTAAATCAAGGATTTGAGGAAATGAGGAAGAGATTAAAAGAATCGATAGAGATGCAAACACAGTATGAAGAAAATCGAAAAGAGCTTATTTCAAACATCTCTCATGATTTAAAAACACCGATTACATCAATTATCGGATATGTAGAAGGAATAAAGGACGGAGTAGCAAATACGCCAGAAAAAATGGATAAGTATTTAACAACTATCCATACGAAGGCAAAACATATGGACACACTCATTGATGAACTCTTTTTGTTTTCGAAGCTCGATTTGAATCGAGTTCCCTTTCAGTTTGAAACGGTTGAATTAAATATGTTTATGCAAGAGTTAATCGAAGAGATGCAAATGGATTTAAGTAAAGAAGGTATAGAAGTTAACTTGCAATTACATGCATCACCACTATATGTAACGGCTGATTGCGAAAAGATAAATAGAGTTATATCAAATTTAATTCATAATAGTGTGAAATACATGGATAAAGAAGAGAAGAAAATTACTGTAACAGTATCGAGTAATAATAATAAAGTTATTGTGAAAGTGATGGACAATGGATCAGGTATAGAATCTGATACGCTACCTTATATCTTTGAACGTTTTTATCGTGCAGAACAATCGCGGAATTCTAGCACAGGTGGAAGTGGACTTGGTTTAGCAATAGCGAAGCAAATTGTTGAAGAACATGGCGGGAAAATTTGGGCGGAAAGCGAGCTTGGTAAAGGCACAAGCATTTTCTTCTCATTGGAAAAAGTAGAGGAATGTGGTGAGTAAATTGAAAAGAATTTTACTAATAGAAGATGAAGTAAGTATTGCAGAATTACAGCGAGATTATTTAGAAATTAATGATTTCCAAGTTGATGTAGAGCATTCAGGAGAAATAGGTTTACAAACAGCCTTGCAAGAAGACTATGATTTAATTATTTTAGATATTATGCTTCCGAAAATGAACGGATTCGAAATTTGTAAACAAATACGTGCTGTAAAAGATATTCCGATTCTACTTGTTTCAGCAAAAAAAGAAGATATAGATAAAATTCGCGGACTCGGATTAGGAGCGGATGATTATATAACGAAACCGTTTAGTCCGAGTGAATTAGTCGCAAGAGTAAAAGCGCATATTGCCCGTTATGAAAGATTATTAGGAAATGTAAGTAAGCAACGTGATACGTTATATATTCACGGAATTTCTATCGATCAACGAGCGAGAAAAGTTTTTATAAACAATGAAGAAGTGGCATTTACAACGAAGGAATTTGATTTATTAACATTCTTTGTCACACATCCAAACCAAGTATTAAATAAAGAACAGTTATTTGAACGCATTTGGGGATTAGATTCCGCTGGTGATTTAGCCACTGTTGTCGTCCACATTAGAAAGCTACGTGAAAAAATTGAAAGAGATCCTGCTCACCCGCAATATATTGAAACTGTATGGGGAGCTGGTTATCGTTTTAACGTGTAATATACCTGCCGAGTAATTGGCAGGTTTTTTGTATGTTATTCGAATGAAAAGGAAGAAATAGGTAATTTGTGTTAAAATGTAAAGAGAAACAAAACAGAGGAGAGCATAGGGAGCGAGCTATATGTTGGGGGATATATTAAAAGATAATAAATCAAATAAGACTTTAAAGATTGGAACTAATATCGTACTTATCTTATTGATTATTGGTGCAATACAAATGTTTTATGATGAAGATTCTACGAATGATCATTTCGGTTGGTTCTTTTTTGCGATCTTTTGGGTAATTAAAAGCATTTCTAGCTCTAAGGTAAGTTTAAAAGATAGAGATAAAAAGTCGGTATTACTTGATGTGGGTTTAGTGGTTATTTCTTTTGTTTTTTTAGTTGTTTTTAGTGTGAAATATTTCTTTTGAAAAAAGCTCATAGTCGTATAGAGGCTATGAGCTTTTTATCAGTGTTTAGGTTTTCTTAATAATAATGGTACTAACGATTTATAAAATGTTTGAGTAGTAGAAGTAAACTGAGCAGCTTCTTCTAAAAAAGGATAATGGTTGCTGTTTTCGAATGGAATGAAGATAGAATTACGTATCCCATCATGTATCTCGATAGAATATTGAATTGGGCACTGTACATCATATCTTCCGCATATAATAAGTGTCTTTGTTTGGATGGAAGGTAAATTCTCTCTTAAATCAAATGAAGGATATTCATTGGCGAAAGCATTCATCCGGCTAATGGACATTGTTTTATTGATTGGTTTACAAAAATAAGAGTTGTAGTTTTCTGGTTTATACAATGATAATTTTGTTCTCTTAGTAGATAGTTCTTTCCGTTCTTCATTTGTAAGGTGAGGGCTTTTTAAGTTTTCGATGAGTTTTTGCATATAATGAAACTGTGGATGTGCTGGGTGATAAATGCAGAATGGTGTTTCGGTATAGTTACTTGCTGCAGCTCCTGCTACGACTAATGATTGTAAGGAATGTGGATATGTAATTGCATATAAAAGTCCAAGCATACCACCTGTTGAATGGCCAGCGAAATGCCATGTTGGAAGTTGTAATGCTTCTCGTATGGCTTCCAAGTCGTGGATTGTTTCAATCATGCTTAATTCTTTTTCTGAATTGGCTTTTAACGAGTTACCAGCGTCTCGTAAATTAATGAGAAATACACGATGCGTAGCAGTAAAAACATCCGCAAAGTAATCACCAGTTTCATTAAATTGTGAATAGTGATGTGTAATACAAAGCGATTCGCCATCTCCTTTTGTAAAGAGTTCAAATGTACCACGTTTCGTGTGGATCATTTGTCGTTTCCACATAATATCACTACCTTTTCTCATAAAAGTTGGGCCAGGCTGTTATGAAATGAAAATATATCGGCGCATTTCGAAATATATCAGCGATTATTAAAATATATCGACTTACCGACAGAAACCGACAATAAATAAAAGGAGGCTATTCAAAAACGAGCCTCCTTTTCGTTTAGTACAAAGATTTTGTCATATTATTCCGAATAATTTCAAGGGATTTCGCTACAGTTAATGCGTTTTTTTCTTCAATTTCTGGTTTACGGGGGATAGGTTTATACATGTTGTCTGGATCTTCCCATGTGAGGGGAAGTTCTGTTTCTGCTTGTCCTTTCCAAGCTTCAATCCATTCTGGAGGGAGATAACCTGAGATGTTTTGGATGTTGTTCATTTCGAGCCAAATGAGTGCCCAAGCTCTTGGAACGACGCGCCAGTGATCATAGCCACCGCCACCGACAGCGATCCAGCGACCGTCGCAATATTCATTTGCAATTTCACGAGCGAGCTTCGGTATTTCACGGTAAATATTCATTGTCGCACAAAGATGTGTAAGTGGGTCATAATAATGTGCGTCAGCACCATTTTGCGTTAAAATAATATCCGGTTTAAAGTACGCTGCAACTTCTTTTACAACAGTTCGATATGATTTTAAGAACGATTCATCTTCTGTAAAAGCATCGAGTGGAACGTTAAAAGAATAACTATAGCCATTACCTTGTCCGCGTTCATTTACAGCGCCAGTTCCAGGAAATAAATAGCGACCAGTTTCATGTAATGAAATTGTGCATACGTTAGGGTCATCATAAAACGACCACTGTACGCCATCACCGTGATGAGCATCTGTATCAATATATAAGACGCGTAAACCGTATTTCTTTTGAATATATTTCATTGCGATAGAACTGTCGTTATAAATACAAAAGCCAGATGCTTTGCCGCGAAAGCCGTGATGTAAGCCGCCGCCCAAATTAAGTGCGTGTTTTACTTTTCCGGAAAGAACAGCATCGACAGCTGTTAACGTACCACCAACGAGCAATGCGCTTGCTTCGTGCATATTTGGGAACATCGGTGTATCTTCTGTTCCGAGTCCATATGTCATCGCAATTGATTTTTCTAACTTTCCTTCTCCAGCACGTTTTACCGCATTTATGTACTCCTCTGTATGAACGTAGGCGATCTCTTCATCTGTAGCCATCCGTGGTGAGATGATTTGAGAGGGAGAGATGAAACCGCCCTTTTGTAATAAATCATACGTAAGTGTGACGCGCAGTTGGTTAAAAGGATGATCAGGGCTAAATGAATAGCCCCGAAAGTCATCCGAATAAATAAACGCGCTACTCATGCTTGCATCCCCATGATGTTTGGCCATAATACGCGGTAGCCTTCTGCTTCAAGTGCATCAATCACTTTTAGAGGATTCATCGTTTGAATGCGGAAAACGAGTACTTTATCATTCTCGTCTTTTGCTGGGTAGACGAGAACACTCACGATATTTATTTGTAAATCACTAAAAATAGCAACGACTTTTCCAAGAATACCAGGTTCGTTTTTTACTTGAATTTCAATTTGCGAACTTGGTTGATGTGCTCCTGTTAATTTTACTAACGTGTGTAATACTGTAGATTCAGAAATGATTCCAACTAACTTCCCGGCCTTTGTAACAGGAAGACAGCCAATTTTATTTTCAAAAAATAAAGTAGCAATTTCCTCAACGAAATCGAGAGGATGGCAAGTCATAACAGGATGTTTCATAATAAGTTCGAGAGGTTGCTGTAGCATATCGAGTGAAACTTGTTCATCTAGAATAGACGGACTTGCATCTCTTACATCCCGATCAGAAATAATGCCTACGACGTGATTATTTTGATCGACAATTGGAATGTGCCGAATGCCTTTCGTGCGTATCGTTCGGATTGCTGTTTCGATTGTATCGTTTGGATGTAATGTAACTACATTTTGATTCATAATTTCTTCTACAATCATTCCAGTTGCCCCCTTTATTAATACATAAAACGATTGTGAAAACGTAGACGATCAAAAGCTTGAATAGAATCCGTATCAACGCGTTTACCGATGCGGACCATTAAACAGTTGGCAGGATGTGAACAAATTTCAGGATCGTCTGTAGCCATCCATTGTAACCCGCCAGCATTCATCATCTTCTCCATTACTTTTCGGTATTCCCACACATTCAATCCTGTTTGTTTCAAATCCCAGTGCCAATAATATTCAGTCGTCAATATAATGTAATCTTCCATATAATCGTCCATCATAGAAACCTCTAGTAAGTTCTTTCCGACAGAACTCCCGCGGAAGGCTGGGACTACTTCAATTGCTCCAAGCTCAATTAAGTTTTCCATTTTTCCTTCTGACCATCGTTCAAGTGGATCAGGATACAAGTATGTAACATATCCAACAATTGTTTGGTCATGTCTAGCAATAATGAGACGAGCTTCTGGTAATTTAGAAATTTCGACAATTGCTTTATATTGTTGCTCGGCAGGACGAAACGCAATTAAGTCTGGATGAAACTCATACATTTCTAAGTTATGTGTAGAGACAGGACCTTCAATAATTAAAGTGCCTTTCGCTGTTTTTAAGTTTCTAGCATTATATATTTTTTTATGAATCAATGTATTGCTCACCACCTTGAGGGTTTGTGAATCTATTAATATCGTACTTTATAATATATGCGATGTGAATCGAAATTTGTCATTAAAAATTTGTCTAAAAATCAACAAATATACTGAAAATTTTAAATAATGTCATTATAATAGATAATAGAATACATAGGAGGGGGATGTAAAGTATGAAAGTAGAAACGCTTCCTGTCATTAAAGGAGAAAATAATTTGCCGAATTATGATGAGGCATACGCGAATTTTAACTGGGAAGAGGTTAATAAAAACTTTACTTGGAATGAAACAGGCCGAGTAAATATGGCGTATGAGGCAATTGATAAGCATGCGAAATCCGATCGAAAGAATAAAGTAGCTCTTTATTATCAAGATGGATCGCGAAAAGAGAAATATACATTTAAGGAAATGAAGGATTTTTCTAATAAAGCAGGAAACGTCCTTAAGAATTATGGCGATGTAGAAAAAGGCGATCGCGTTTTTATTTTTATGCCACGTTCTCCAGAGTTATATTTCGCACTTTTAGGTGCAGTGAAATTAGGAGCAATTGTTGGACCGCTATTTGAAGCATTTATGGAAGGCGCAGTTCGCGATCGCTTAGAAGATAGCGAAGCAAAGGTGTTAATTACAACGCCTGAATTATTAGAGCGCGTACCATTAAATGATTTACCGGCTTTAAAAACAGTTTTCCTTGTTGGAGATAATGTAGAAGAAGGCGGTAAAACGGTAGCGTTCAATCCGTTATTTGAACAAGCTTCAAAAGAATTACATATTGAATGGTTAGGCCGTGAAGACGGTTTGATTCTACATTACACGTCTGGTTCTACTGGTAAGCCAAAAGGTGTGCTTCATGCGCAAAACGCAATGGTTCAGCACTATCAAACGGCGAAGTGGGTATTAGATTTAAAAGAAGACGATGTATATTGGTGTACTGCTGACCCGGGCTGGGTAACTGGAACAGCTTACGGTATTTTCGCACCGTGGTTAGTTGGAGCGTCAAACGTTATTTTAGGTGGACGCTTTAGTCCAGAAGCTTGGTATGAAGCACTGCAAGATTACGGTGTGACGGTTTGGTACAGCGCACCAACAGCATTCCGTATGTTAATGGGAGCTGGACAAGACGCAATTAAAAAATATGACTTATCACAAGTTCGTCACGTATTAAGCGTTGGTGAGCCGTTAAATCCAGAAGTAATTCGCTGGGGTATGAATGCATTTGGACTTCGTATTCATGATACGTGGTGGATGACAGAAACAGGTGGACAAGTAATTTGTAACTACCCTTGTATGGAAATCCGTCCAGGTTCAATGGGTAAACCAATTCCAGGTGTGAAAGCAGCGATTGTTGATAATGAAGGAAATGAAGTGCCTCCTTACACAATGGGTAACTTAGCAATTGCGAAAGGTTGGCCATCTATGATGCGCGGGATCTGGAATAACCAGCAAAAGTATGAATCTTATTTCATGCCGGGAGATTGGTACGTATCAGGTGACTCTGCCTATATGGATGAGGATGGATACTTCTGGTTCCAAGGACGTATTGACGATGTAATTATGACGTCAGGTGAGCGCGTTGGTCCGTTTGAAGTAGAAAGTAAATTAATCGAGCATGCTGCTGTTGCAGAAGCTGGTGTAATTGGTATTCCTGATCCGGTGCGCGGCGAAATTATTAAAGCATTTATCGCACTTAGAGCAGGATACGAACCATCTGATGAATTAAAAGAAGAAATTCGTCAATTTGTAAAGAAAGGCCTAGCAGCTCATGCAGCGCCACGACAAATTGAATTTAGAGATAAATTACCGAAAACGAGAAGTGGTAAAATTATGCGCCGCGTATTAAAAGCGTGGGAGCTGAATTTACCAACAGGTGACTTATCAACGATGGAAGATTAAGAGAGAAAGGTCTGAACGAAAAATGTTCAGGCCTTTCTTTTTTATGATATCATGAACTCATATATATAAGTTAAAGGGGATAGTATGATGAAAACAGAAAAGGAAAAGATGATACTAGGAGAAATGTACATACCGGCTGATCCAGTTTTAGTACAAGAAAGAGAGCAAGCACGTATATTAACGAGAAAATTAAATGATACGCCAGAAGAGCAATTGAAAGAGCGTAGCGAAATCGTAAAAGAATTATTCGGAACGACAGGAGATAATATTCATCTTGAATCTTCTTTTAGATGTGATTACGGCTATAACATTCACGTTGGCGAAAATTTTTACGCGAACTTTGACTGTACGATTTTAGACGTATGCCCGGTAACAATCGGAGTGAACTGTATGTTAGCTCCAGGTGTTCACATTTATACAGCAACGCACCCGCTTGATCCAGTAGAGCGTATAAGCGGATCAGAATACGGAAAACCAGTTACAATTGGCGATAACGTATGGATTGGCGGAAGAGCAATTATTAATCCAGGTGTAACAATTGGAGACAATGCGGTGATCGCATCTGGTGCTGTCGTAACGAAAGATGTGCCTAATAATGTAGTAGTTGGCGGGAATCCTGCAAAGATTATAAAAAAACTAAAATAATATTTGAACGAAGTGCCTTCCTCTTCTGTATACATTTATGAAAGAATAGATGAGGGAGGCTTTTATATGTCTAATAAATTACTTCTTGCGACGTTGTAAAGGATTGACAAGAAGGGAAACCTGACCTCTATTTGACACGCCTATATAAATGATGGTATAAAGAAAAGTATATGAATAATTGAGCGTGGAAAGGGAGAAGTAGTGATCATTTCCCTGTTTTAGAGAGCTGATGGCCGGTGAAAATCAGCACATAGATGATCGCGAATTACGCCCCTAGAGCATCTTTTTTCGATTGAATTGTATTCAAAAGGGAAGAGACGGTGCTAAGCCGTTATGTAAATAAGGTGGTAGGCTTTTTTTGGTCTGCAACTAGGGTGGTAACGCGATAATCAAAATCGTCCCTTATTTGAAGGGGCGATTTTTTTATGTTTTTAACCTTCACGCCAGTAATGAACTTAAAGGAGAGTATGTAGGATATGGGTATTTTACAAGATCTTGAATTTCGCGGTCTAATTAATCAGCAAACAGACGCTGAGGGCCTTGAGCAATTATTAGAAAAAGAAAGCGTTAAATTATACTGTGGTTTCGACCCGACAGCGGATAGCTTACACATCGGTCATATGTTACCAGTATTAATGTTACGTCGTTTCCAATTAGCTGGTCACCAACCAATCGCACTTGTTGGCGGTGGTACTGGTATGATCGGTGACCCAAGTGGTAAAAAAGCAGAGCGTACATTAAATACGAAAGATACAGTTGCTTACTACACAGAAAGCATTAAAAACCAACTTTCAAACTTCTTAGAGTTCGAAAACGTGGACAACCCAGCAACAATGGCTAACAACTATGACTGGCTTGGTAACTTAGATGTCATTTCATTCTTACGCGATATCGGTAAAAACTTCGGTTTAAACTATATGTTAGCAAAAGATACAGTAGCATCTCGTTTAGAAACTGGTATTTCATTTACTGAGTTTAGTTATATGATTTTACAATCATACGACTTCCTAAACTTATACCAACACCATAAGTGCCGCCTACAAATCGGTGGTAGTGACCAATGGGGTAACATTACAGCTGGTCTTGAATTAATCCGTAAATCAGAAGAAGATGCGAAAGCATTCGGTTTAACAATTCCACTTGTTACTAAATCTGACGGTACGAAGTTTGGTAAAACAGAAGGCGGCGCAATTTGGTTAGACCCAGAGAAAACAACTCCTTACGAGTTCTACCAATTCTGGATTAACACAGATGACCGTGATGTTGTTAAATACTTAAAATACTTTACATTCTTATCTCATGAAGAAATTCTTGAGCTTGAGAAACAAGTAGCTGAAGCACCAGAAAAACGTGCAGCACAAAAAGCGTTAGGTTCTGAAATGACAAAACTTGTTCATGGTGAAGAAGCATTAGAGCAAGCGATTAAAATTTCAGCTGCATTATTCAGCGGTTCTGTAGCAGAACTAACTGCAAGCGAAATCGAGCAAGGATTCAAAGACGTACCATCTGTAGAACGTACTGCAGAAGATACAGTATTAATCGACTTACTTGTAGAAAGCAAAATCTCTCCATCAAAACGTCAAGCACGTGAAGATGTAACGAACGGCGCAATCTATGTGAACGGTGAGCGTACACAAGCATTAGACTACGTTGTAACAGAAAACGACCGCATCGAAGGTAAATTCACAATCATTCGCCGCGGTAAAAAGAAATATTTCTTAATTCGTTACTAATCCGAAACGAATATAAACAAATAGTACCCCGAATTGTAGGCTGAAAAGTTTATGATTCGGGGTTTTTATGTATGGATTTAAAACGCCACATCTTTTCTTTTGAATAGAATATAAAGAATTAATATGAGCATATAAAGTAAACTCACTAGCATAACGATAAATGCTGTTGGATAAAATTTTGCTGCATATATAAAGAAGTCGATTTGATAAATATCTTCGTAATTTGAAACGGTACCTTTAAAGTAATTCGTAAATTTAGCGCTATATTTCCATTCATCAGGATCATCTATTAAATTACTTCCCTGATACCAATTAATAAGTGCGGAAGTAATAAATAGCATAAATGAACTTCCGAGTTGAACCATTTGATTTATTGTCAAAAAGAATCCACCTCCCATTTTATGGTTATTATAGCGTGCATTCATATGCTTGTAACCATTTTGTTGTAATCTCCTTTTCGAGTTCATACGGAAATCACATGTAAGCGGTATGATAAATGTATAACAACTAGAAAGGAGTGGTAAAACAAAATGTCACTAGAAGCGCTCATTATTTTTTCTTTGCTAAATGCGGGTCAGCTTGCAGAGAATTCGAAGGTGGATGTACATAAAGAGCAGAAAGATGCTTATGTATATGTTCAGAAAGAGGAAAATAAATAATTTTATTTTATATATAAACGAAAAAAGCCAATCCACAGGATTGGCTTTTTGTCATTAACGAGAGTAGAACTCTACGATTAATGCTTCGTTGATTTCAGCTGGTAACTCAGAACGCTCAGCGTGACGAGTGTAAGTAGCTTCTAATTTGTCAGCATCGAAAGTTAAGTATTCTGGTACGAAGTTGTTAACTTCGATCGCTTCTTTAACAACAACAAGGCTGTTAGATTTTTCGCGAACGCTGATAGTTTGACCAGGTTTTACACGGTAAGATGGGATATCTACGCGAGCGCCATCAACCATGATGTGACCGTGGTTTACTAATTGGCGAGCTGCACGACGAGTGCGAGCTAAGCCCATACGGTAAACTAAGTTGTCAAGACGAGCTTCAAGAAGGATCATGAAGTTTTCGCCGTGCTTACCAGGCATTTTACCTGCTTGGTCAAATGTGCGACGGAATTGACGCTCAGTCATGCCGTACATGTGACGAAGTTTTTGTTTCTCTTGTAATTGTAAACCGTATTCTGAAAGTTTCTTACGTTGGTTAGGACCGTGAGGACCTGGTGCGTAAGGGCGTTTTTCTAATTCTTTTCCTGTGCCGCTTAGAGAGATTCCAAGACGACGAGACAGTTTCCAAGCTGGACCTGTATAACGAGCCATAGTTGACTCCTCCTTTAAAAATGTTTTTATTTACGTAAAATAAAAACAGACGTAATCGATATTTACGGGCATTTTGTTTTCATGTACCTTCGCTCCAGCAGCAGGGAGTTACGAGATACACCTCCGTAGAGGAACAAAATACAAACGATAAACTCACATTACAAGGCTGCCTTTTTATTTTACACAAACGCTATTATATCTTTTACCCAGAGTTTCGTCAAGCAAGTACGTTTTTGTTTTATGCATAAAAATTTTGGAAATTAATATAAGAAGGAATTTAAAACAATATAGAAGAAGAGATAGAAACACAAATAAAACGCTTACATAAAATGAAGGGAAACGTTCATCAAATTTTTATGGATGAATATGCGGCAATAAAAACATAAGGGGGATGTTTTTATGAAAAAGAAGCATATGGAGACAGCGTTAATTCATCACGGTTATAAACCTGAGGAACATAAAGGAAGTTTAACACCACCTTTATTTCAAACTTCTACATTTACATTTGAGACTGCGCAGCAAGGAGAGGCGAGTTTTGCGGGAGTGGATCCATCTTATATTTACTCACGGCTTGGAAATCCAACTGTGAAATTATTTGAAGAACGTATGGCGGTGTTAGAAGGAGGAGAAGAGGCACTTGCCTTCGGATCTGGTATGGCAGCTATTTCAGCGACTTTAATCGGTTTTTTAAAGGCTGGAGATCATATTATTTGTTCAAATGGATTATACGGATGCACGTACGGTTTTTTAGAAGTGTTAGAAGAAAAATTTATGATTACGCATTCGTTTTGTGATATGGAGACAGAGGTTGATATTGAAAATAAAATTCGCCCAAATACAAAGCTTATTTTCGTTGAAACACCGATTAATCCGACAATGAAATTAATTGATTTAAAACAAGTGATTCGGGTTGCAAAGCGAAATGGCTTACTTGTTATTGTTGATAATACATTTTGTTCACCTTATTTACAAAGACCGCTTGAGCTTGGCTGTGACGCTGTTGTGCATAGTGCGACAAAATATATTGGTGGTCACGGTGACGTTGTAGCAGGCGTAACAATTTGTAAAACGAAAGCATTAGCTGAAAAGATTCGCCCGATGCGAAAGGATATCGGCGGTATTATGGCACCGTTTGATGCGTGGTTATTATTACGCGGGTTAAAGACGTTAGCAGTAAGAATGGATCGTCATTGTGATAATGCAGAAAAAATTGTATCGTTCCTAAGAAAACATGATGCGGTAGAAGGTGTTTGGTATCCAGAAGGGGAGTTAGCATCTCGTCAAATGAAACGCGGGGGCGGTGTTATTTCTTTTTCAGTAAAAGGCGGAAAAGAAGAGACGCAAGCGTTTATTAATGATCTTCACTTTATTACAATTGCGGTGAGTTTAGGAGATACAGAAACGTTAATTCAGCATCCAGCAACGATGACGCACGCTGCGATTCCAGCTGAACTAAGAAAAGAAATGGGCATTTTCGATAATTTAATACGCTTATCAGTCGGTTTAGAATCGTGGGAGGATATCGTTTCTGATTTAGAGCAGGCATTAAAGAAAATATCTACTGTAAATCAATGAAAAAAGAGTGAGCTATCGGTTTTGTACAGGGCGTACTAAATCGATAACTCGCTCTTTTCTTTTTACATATGTTTTAGGAGTGTTTCCACAAACTTTTCTAAATAGCGCTGATCTACTTCATCAAAACGATTCTTTTCAGGACTATCAATGTCAAGTACACCAATGACAGCTCCTTCTTTCACAATCGGTACAACGATTTCTGAATTAGAAGCACTATCGCAAGCGATGTGACCTGGGAATTGGTGAACGTCTGCTACAAGCTGTGTTGTTTTCGTTTCAGCTGCTACGCCGCAAACGCCTCGTCCAAATGGAATGCGTACGCAAGCAGGCATTCCTTGGAACGGTCCAAGGACAAGCTGATTTCCTTCTGTTACGTAAAAGCCAACCCAATTAACGCGATCTAAAAATTGGTTTAATAATGCGGACGCATTTGATAAGTTTGCGACTACGTTTGATTCGCCAGTTAATAACGCATCCAGTTGTTTAATTACTGTCTCATATTGCTGCACGCGAGATCCTGCATAACTTTCTTTAGTAAACATGGAAACAGCTCCTTTTTTATCGAGATGTGTAAAATATTAGCAAAATACGATGTATTTCACATGACTTTGTCGATAGAAAATTAAAGGAATTTGTCTTAAAAGTCAAGAAATTTAAACTATAGCTGTTCAGTGAGGGGAAGTGAGCGCATGAAGCAGACGAAACAAAAAGTAATTGATGCGGCAATATCGTTGTTTAATACGAAAGGGTATGATGGAACATCGGTGCGAGACATTGCAAAGCGAGCGGATGTGAATGTAGCGAATATTTCATATTATTTTGCTGGGAAGCAAGGTTTATTAGAACAGCTTATTACTGATTTTTTAGAAGGATATATTCATGTGATTGAAATGTCGTTTGAACAGAGAGAGTATTTGTCGGCTAAAGATGTGATGGTGCAAATGGTGCGCGGGATTTTACGATATCAATTTGAAAATAGAGAACTAACACGTTTCTTCTACCGAGAGCTTTCGCTTGATACGACATTAATTCGTGAAGTGATGACCGTTTATTTTTCTAAAGAAAGATATTATATAGAACAAATGATTAGACAAGGACAAATGAAAAAAGAATTTCAGAAAGTATCATTTACAATGTTTATGACGCAATTAAAAGGTATGATAAATATGCCGTTTTTATATCCACAATATATATCAGAAGTACTGCATTCTTTCCCGTCTGAGACATTTTTCATAGAAATGTACACGAAAGAGATTGAGCAATGGATGGAACAAGCATTATGTAAGGCGAATATGTACCATGAATGGCCAAGAGCTGTTCATATGTGAAGAATCCCCACCTAACGAACTGAGGTGGGGATTTTTATGTTTACTTTTCTTTGCCATAAATTGTTACATAATAGCGCTATAATTGTTAATGCAGCTCCAGCGATTTCAATTTTATCGACTGTATAACCTCGAAAGATAGAACCGATCAGTGCAAGGATAGGAACTAAATTCATAAATAATATGCCGTTAATAGATGAAATATAGCGATTTCCCATATTCCAGCAAAATACAGCGATAACGCCTGCGATAATCGACATATAAAAGAGCTCAAAACGAACGCTCACAACTGTACGCAGTGACGGCATAGTAACTATATTTGTGTACGTTAAGAAAGTAACAATAACGATGAGTGAAATGGAGCCAAATAAACAAGTTAATGTCGTGTACCTAAGTGGTGACCAAGATTGAAAACGAGCACCCCCGTTTGTATAAATGACCCAGCAAGTAACGCCGCATAGCATCAATATATTTGTTGATAAGTGGCTTGCAGCTCCAAATAGTAATTCAATATTTCCTTTTGAAATGACAAGCATAACACCAAGTAATGCAACGAACATACAAAGGAATGTATAGTTTTGTGGGCGGCGATTTTGGGTTATCCATTGCAGTGATAAGGCAATCAGTGGCATAAGGGATTGAATCATAGCTGCATGGATTGCTCCGGAAGGTCCGGCAAGTTGCTGTCCGTAGAAAACGAGAAAACCATACCCCGCGAAACCGACTGTCCCGTAAAAGAATAGAGAAAGTGTTCTTTTTTCTAAGCGGAGTGAAGTCTTTCCTTCAGTAATTAATAGCAAAATAAGAAAAATAATAGCTGCTGATCCATAGCGAAGCGTTGTGAAGAAGAATGGATCGATAAATTGCAGAGCACTTGCCATTACAGGAAACATAAATCCCCAGGCAGTGACGGCGAGTAAGCATAGAAAGGATCCGAGTAGCATTTGTTTTTTGTTCAAGAGTATCTTTCCCCTTTACATTTCGTTATAGTAAGTTGATGAAATAAGTATAAAGAGTAATTGTTTATAGGAGGAAATATCGATTTCTTATAACGGTTATAACTTTTTGTTAGAGGTGTGTATGATGGATTTGGAGGCAGTACGATCGTTTATTGAAGTGAAGCATACGCGAAGTTTATCAAAGGCAAGTAAGATTTTACATATATCACAACCAGCGCTTAGTAAACAAATTCAAAAGTTAGAAGCGGATTTAGAGGTTACTTTACTTAAACGTTCTGCGCAAGGAGTAGAGTTAACGGAGGCAGGAGAGTTATTTATAAAAAGAATGTTACCGATTTTGGAGCAAATAAATGAAGTGAAAACAGAAATGAGGGGGTATCAAGAGAACCGGAAGTTTTCAATTGGTATACTACCGAGTTTAGCGGAGCATTACATATCAGAATGTAAAAATATATTAGGTGATGAGTTCGAAGTGGAATGGCAAATCGGGCATACGGAAGTATTAAGAGATTTATTTAAAGCGCGGGAGATTGACGCGATGTTCATCGATTCAGTAGTAGAAGGTGCTACGTATATAAAAGAAGTGCAACAAGAGAAAATTGTTTGTGCCGTTTCAAATAATCATCCGTACAAAGAGAAGATAGTCATTCAAATAGAAGAGCTACACAATGAAAAATTAATTGTATATCCAGAAATATGTGATGTAAGGAAAATGATTATGAACATGTTTCATGAAATAGGTGTAAAACCAACTATAGCTGTGGAAACATCTTACGCAGAACCGATGCTTGCAATGGTAAAAGCTGGCCTTGGTATCACGTTACTTCCAGAAAGGGCAGTGGAGCAATCTGTAAGGCAAGGAAATGTACATGTAATTTCTGTTGAACCACCACTCATGCGGAAAATTTATTTCGTATCCCATACGAAAGATTGTTTGTTATTACAATCATTTGAGGATAGGTAGTGAGGTAGGCGGAATATTGAGAAAGATTACAATCACATTGAAAGAAACATGAAATTTTAAAAAAAACTAGGTCAAAAACAAACCATTACATGGTATGATTAGTACATTGTTAGTTGTTAAATATAGGGGAATTCCCTTTTTATACATAATGCCTTCCATTTCATAAACGGAACGGACAAAAAAAGAGATATAACTAGGAGGCTTTTTTGCATGGATTCTATCCTGACGATCGTTATCATTGTAGTAAGCTCTATTCTAGTGCTGCTCATGATAGAGCTTGTGATAAGAAATCGTTCATATAAAGATATTGAAGCACTGGAGCAGTGGAAACAAGAGATAAAAGATAAACCTGTGGCAGATGAACTAAAACGGGTAAAAGATTTAAACATGACGGGTCAAACAGAAGAACTGTTTGGTAAATGGCGTGAAGAATGGGATGAAATTGTATCAACAACCCTTCCGAAAGCTGACAAAGATTTAGCGCAAGCGCGAAAATTCGCCTCGCAATTCTCCTTCCGAAAAGCAAAGCATGCGATGAACGAATCCATAAGTGGTTTAGATGACGCTGATAATCGTATTACTGACATTTTAAATGAATTACAGCAATTGTTAGAAAGCCATGAGAAAAATAGCTCGGAAATTGAAGGGTTACGTGATACATATCGTAGTATGAAAAAGAGTGTTCTTGCTCATAGACATATGTATGGAGCAGCAGAGCAGAAAATCGAAGAGATGCTAGACGCTGAATCTGAGAAATTTAAAACCTTTGAAGAAGCAACAAACAATGGCGACTATTTAAAAGCGAGAGAAATTGTTATTAGTTTGGAAGAAGGTTTAGCAGATTTAGAAATCATTATTCACCAAATTCCAGATTTATTGGTAGAGTGTCAAGCGACGTTACCAGTTCAGCTGGAAGATTTATTACACGGACATAATGATATGGTAAGACAAGGTTATGTATTAGATTATTTGGAAGTCCCTAAAGAAGTTCGCGATATGACGAAACAACTACAAACATGTTTAATGGATATACAGGAGCTTCATATAACAGAAGCGGCTGAAAAAGTAGAAAATTTAAAAACACGTTTAGATGGCTTCTACGATCAATTGGAACAAGAAGTACATGCGAGACATTATGTGGAGCAAAAAACACTTTCTGTTTACGATGACTTAGAAGAAATGCGTATCGAAACGATTGAAACGAAAACAGAAACACAACTTGTGAAACAAAGCTATCAGTTACAAGATAAAGACATTGAGTCTCAAAAAGTAATTGAAAAGCAAATGCACATTTTAACGAAACGTTTTGAAATGCTACAATTACGCGTTGCAGAACAAGATATTGCCTTCTCTATTATTCGTGAGGAACTAGAAGAGGTTTATGAGCAATGTGAAACGTTAAAAGTACTTCATGCAGAATATAAAGAAATGCTGCAAGCGATGCGCAAAGAAGAATTTGAAGCACGTGAGAAGTTACAAGAAATGCGAAATACTATTTTCGAAACGAAACGCTTTATGCAAAAGTCGAATTTGCCAGGTCTTCCAGAGAGTATTATGGAAGATTTAAAAAGAGGGCAAATGGCAATGCAAGCTGTATATGAACAATTAGAAGTGAAGCCGTTAAATATGAACGCTGTAAATAGCAGTTTAGAAGAAGCATACACAACTGTGAACGGTGTGGCTGAAATGACAGAAGAGTTAATTGGACAAGCATATTTAGTGGAAAAATTAATTCAGTACGGTAACCGTTACCGTAGTCATGATGAAAACCTAGCAGAAAGTTTAAATTATGCTGAGAAATTATTCCGTGAATATCAATATGATGCAGCTTTAGAACAAGCGGCTTCAGTATTAGAGCAACTTGAACCTGGCGTTGTTCAAAAAATAGCTGAATATGTAGACAATGAACAAACCCTTTCATAAAAGGGTTTGTTTTTTTGTGTAATTTTGCAGACGATGTTGCTATAATGAATAGCGGAATACAGCAAGGTTATTCGTTTCAAAATAAAGTGAAACTGTAATCAGTAGGAGGATTCATCCCCATTGATTACTAGCCTTCACCAATCGGGCATTTACGGACAGCCCGACTCCTACCTAACTTCTTTGCTCTAACTGGATTTTGAGGTGAGAGTCTTATTGCCTGTTCATGCGGGATAAAGTGAAACTGTAATAGGAGGGCATCCTCGACAATTATTAGCCTTCACCAATCGAGATAAAACGGAACCTTTGCGTAGTCTTAGCGTAATGACACGTATTTATGATATGATTATACGATGTGATAGCGCTGAAAGGGGAAGAACGATGATCTATTTTGATAATAGTGCGACGACGAAGCCATATCCAGAAGCTCTTCAATCGTACGTGACGGTTGCTGGGAAATATTTTGGTAATCCTTCTTCTATTCATTCGCTTGGAGGAGAGGCAGAGCGTCTATTAACACAATCAAGAACGATTGCAGCGCAGCTTCTTCGTGTTAAACCTTCTGAAATTATTTTCACATCAGGTGGAACAGAAGGGAATAACCTTGCGATTAAAGGGATAGCGATGAGGAATCGTTCGCGTGGCAAACATATCATTACAACAAATATTGAACACGCGTCTGTGTTTGAGGCATATAAGCAATTAGAAGAACTCGGGTTTGATGTAACATATTTACCGGTTAACGAGCATGGTGTTGTGTCGGTAGAAGATGTGAAACGAGCACTTCGTGAAGATACGATTCTTGTGTCAATTATTCATGTGAACAACGAAACTGGAGCAATTCAGCCCGTTGCTGAAATTGGAACGTTATTATCGAATCATCCGAAAATAAGATTCCATGTAGATCATGTACAAGGGATAGGGAAAGTACCGCTTGATTTATATGCGTCTCATATTGATCTTTGCTCAATATCTGGACATAAATTCCACAGTGTAAAAGGAACGGGTCTTCTATATGTACGCGATGGCGTAAGATTAGATCCGATTTTATCAGGTGGTCAACAAGAGCTTAAGTATCGCTCTGGTACAGAGAATTTACCTGGCATTGTAGCGATGGTGAAAGCACTTCGCATGACAATGGAACAAGTGAAAGAAAAGGTAGCTCATTTGCAAAGTTTACAAGCAGAGCTTGTTCGTTTCTTTAAAGAGATGGAAGATGTAACGATTAACACGTCGCTTGCATATGCAGCACCGCACATTTTAAATGTATCATTTGTTGGTTTAAAACCAGAAGTAGTCGTTCATGCTTTAGAAGAACACGGTGTATATGTGTCAACGAAATCTGCTTGTTCTTCAAAAGCAAATGAAGTGAGCAGAGTGTTAGTGTCAATGGGAGTGCCGCATGCAGCAGCTGCAAGCGCTATTCGTATTAGTTTGGCACCAGAAAACACAATGGAAGAAGTAAAACAATTTGAAGGTATTGTAAAAGAGACGATGCCAAAATTATATGAAGTGATGAGGTAAAGAAATTATGTTGAAATATGAATATATTTTAGTGCGTTACGGAGAAATGACGACAAAAGGTAAGAACCGTTCTAAGTTTGTAAGCACATTAAAAGATAACGTGAAGTTCAAACTGAAAAAATTCCCAAATATTAAAATCGATGCAACACACGATCGTATGTACATCCAGTTAAATGGTGAAGATCATGAAGCAGTCTCTGAAAGATTGAAGGATGTATTTGGTATTCATAAGTTTAACTTAGCGATGAAAGTACCATCAGAATTAGAAGACATTAAAGAAGGTGCATTAGCAGCTTTCTTACAAGTAAAAGGTGATGTGAAAACATTTAAAATTACTGTACACCGTTCTTATAAGCATTTCCCAATGAGAACGATGGAATTATTACCTGAGATTGGCGGACACATTCTAGAAAATACAGAAGATATTACAGTAGATGTTCATAATCCAGATGTAAATGTACGTGTAGAGATCCGCAGTGGCTATAGCTATATCATGTGCGATGAGCGTATGGGAGCTGGCGGTTTACCAGTTGGCGTTGGCGGAAAAGTAATGGTACTTCTTTCTGGTGGTATTGATAGCCCAGTAGCAGCTTACTTAACGATGAAACGCGGCGTATCTGTGGAAGCAGTTCACTTCCATAGTCCACCTTTCACAAGTGAGCGTGCAAAACAAAAAGTAATCGATTTAGCGCAAGAGTTAACGAAGTATTGTAAACGAGTAACGCTTCACCTTGTTCCGTTTACAGAAGTGCAAAAAACGATTAATAAAGAAATCCCATCTAGCTATTCAATGACGGTTATGCGCCGTATGATGATGCGTATTACAGAACGTATTGCTGAGGAGCGTAACGCACTTGCAATTACGACTGGTGAAAGTCTTGGACAAGTAGCAAGCCAAACGTTAGATAGTATGCATACGATTAACGAAGTAACAAACTATCCAGTTATTCGTCCGCTTATTACGATGGATAAATTAGAGATTATTAAAATTGCTGAAGAAATCGGCACGTATGATATTTCAATTCGTCCATATGAAGATTGCTGTACTGTATTCACACCAGCAAGCCCAGCGACGAAGCCGAAACGTGAAAAAGCAAATCGTTTTGAAGCGAAATACGATTTCACACCATTGATCGATGAAGCTGTAGCGAACAAAGAAACAATGGTATTACAAACGGTAGAAGTAGTGGCGGAAGAAGAAAAATTTGAAGAACTTTTCTAAAACCATAAATTACCATATCTAAAACGTGTATGAAGTCATGTTATTTATCACACTCTATACTCACAAGGAGGTGATATAACATGTCACGTAGCACAAATAAATTAGCGGTTCCTGGTGCTGAATCAGCATTAGACCAAATGAAATACGAAATCGCTCAAGAGTTTGGTGTTCAACTTGGAGCTGATGCAACAGCTCGCGCTAACGGTTCTGTTGGTGGTGAAATCACTAAACGTCTAGTTTCACTAGCTGAGCAACAATTAGGCGGTTACCAAAAATAATCCCATATGATGGCTTAGAAAGAGCGGGTTCTCCCGCTCTTTCTTTTTTTGTGTTGTGTCGCTATTTGTCGGTAAGTCGATGTAATTTCGTTTACTAATTCGACAGAACTGAAAAATTTGTCAAAAGAAGAGGGTTCAAAATTAACTGAAAATTCTTTATTATATAAAGGAGGCATAAAGAAAAGGGAGGATATTTTATGAAGCGAGAAGAATTGTTGGCGCCACCGTCTTATAATTTAGTTTCTGAAATAGAGAAATATACAGGTGATAAAGGGAAGTTAGCTTTAATTTGGCAAGATGATAAAGGGAATCGAAGGGAAGTTACATACGCTGAATTAATGCAAGGTGCGAATAAAATTGGAAACGCTTTTATAAAAAGTGGTTTGCAAAAAGGGGACAAGCTTCTCATTATGATGCCGCGTTTAATTGAAGCGTACATGACGTATATTGCTGCTATTAAAGCAGGATTTGTCGTAATTCCAAGCTCGGAAATGTTACGTAAAAAAGATATAGAATATCGAATTGGACATGGAGAAGTAAAAGCGATAGTAAGCTATGAGCCGTATATTAGGCAGTTTGATGATATAGAAGCGATGGAATCTCTTCGAAAATTTGTCCTGAGCGAGCAGTCAGTAGATGGATGGGTTAATTTAAAAACAGCGTTAGAAACAGAGAGTGACATGTTAGAAATGGCGAAGACAGATAAAGAAGATATGGTCTTTTTATCTTACACGTCAGGAACGACAGGAAATCCAAAAGGTGTCGTTCATACACATGCGTGGGCATACGCTCATTTACGTACGAGCGCTCCAAATTGGCTCGGAATTGAAGAGAATGATATTGTATGGGCAACAGCTAGTCCAGGCTGGCAAAAGTGGATTTGGAGCCCGTTTTTAGCAACTTTAGGATCAGGGGCAACAGGGTTTGTATATCACGGTAAGTTTGAACCGAAAACGTACCTAAACTTATTAGACGATAATAAGGTGAATGTACTTTGTTGTACACCGACTGAGTATAGATTAATGGCAAAGGTAGAAGATTTAAGCCAGTACAATTTAGAGGCATTACATAGCGCTGTATCGGCAGGTGAGCCGTTAAATAGAGAAGTCATTGAAACGTTCAAAAAGCACTTTCATATTACAGTGAGAGACGGCTATGGGCAAACGGAAAATACATTACTTGTTGGTGTAATGAAAGGGATGGATATTAGACCAGGATCAATGGGGAAACCAACGCCAGGTAACCACGTCGATATCGTAAATGAGGAAGGTACTCCAGTTAAAGTAGGCGAGGTTGGTGATATTGCAGTTCACATTGAAACGCCAGCCCTCTTTAAACAATATTACAAAGACGATGAACGTACAGCGATGCAATTCCGCGGTGATTATTATATTACAGGGGATAAAGCGAAGAAAGATGAAGACGGCTACTTCTGGTTTGAAGGGCGCGGTGATGATATCATTATTAGTTCTGGTTATACAATCGGGCCGTTTGAAGTAGAGGATGCTCTTGTAAAACATCCGTACGTAAGAGAATGTGCAGTTGTCGCAAGTCCTGATGAAATTCGTGGAAGTGTCGTGAAGGCATTTATCGTATTAAGAGAGAATATAGAAAAGAACGAAGAAACATTAATTCCAACACTCCAACAACACGTCAAAGAACTCACTGCACCATATAAATACCCTCGCAAAATTGAATTTGTAGATGAACTACCAAAAACGATTTCTGGAAAAATTCGCCGTATTGAACTTAGAAAACAAGAGATGGAGATTCCGTCAAAATAATTTTGAAAACAGTGAAGTAAATAGTTGAATGAAATGCAAAACAATGATAATATAAAAACGAACACAAGTTCGATTTTATAAACTTAAAAAAGAGGTGTCCGTATGATTTTAGGTATTAATCCGTACTTAGTTTTAGATGGTAGTGGGCAAGAAGCTGTACAGTTTTATAAAGAGGCTTTAGATGCAAAAGTAGAAGTTATGCAAACTTTTGGTGACATGCCTGAAAATCCAGAATACCCGATTCCAGCTGAAGCGAAAGAGCGCGTTTTACACGCTACTTTAAAAGTTGGTAATACGGATCTTATGATTTCTGATACATTCCCAGGTCAAGGGCATGCAATCGGATCTCAAGTAACAATCGCAATTCAAATTAGTAATGCAGAAAAAGCAAAAGAAGTATTCGATAAGTTACAAGAAGGTGGAGAAGTTATCATGCCACTTCAAGAAACATTCTGGAGCCCAGCATACGGACAAGTAAAAGATAAATTTAATATTGAATGGCAAGTTACAACATCTACTACTGAACAAAAGTAATTTTTAGAAAAGCACCATGTTTTGAAATGGTGCTTTTTTTTATACAATAAAAAATAAAGGAGATGGGATATATGGGAGAAATTTGGTATGGCGGCACCATTTACACAGTGAGAGAAGAAAATGAAAAAGTGGACGCTGTTTACATTGAAAACGGTACGATCGTTGATGTTGGAAGTAAAGAAGAGTTAGAAAACCAATATGCCGCGGTTACATTGCACGATTTAAAAGGCAAAACGATGATTCCAGGTCTCGTTGATAGCCACATGCACCTTATTGGGCATGGGGAGAGATTGCTTCGTTTAGATTTATCAAATTGCACATCTTATGGCGAAGTGCTTACTCTTGTTCAGAAGCGAGTGGAAGAAGCTCCAAAGGGCTCTTGGATTATTGGAGAAGGATGGAATGAAAATAACTTTACAGATACAAAAGATGTTCACGCGCGTGATTTAGATGAAATTTCGAAAGAACATCCCATTTTACTAAAGAGAGTTTGTCGTCACGTTACATGGGTGAATGCATACATACTGCAAGAAGCGAATATAACAGCAGCGACAGAAGATCCAAAAGGCGGGAAAATTGGTAGGGATTCATCAAATAAGTTAACAGGGCTTTTATATGAACAAGGGCAAGAATTAATTAAACATGTTCAGCCAGAAATTGATGAAGCTTATTTACAAAGAGCTCTGCAAACAGCGATTAAAGATTGCTGGAAATACGGACTTGTTGGCGGGCATACGGAAGATTTAAATTATTATGGTGGTTTTAGAAAAACATATAATGCGTTTTCTCACGTTATAAAAGAAATGCCATTTAAAGCCCATTTGCTCGTTCACCATGAAGTAGCACATGAACGAAAAGAATATGAAAATGAACATTGTATTGAATTTGGAGCAATGAAAATTTTCTCTGACGGTTCTTTTGGCGGAAGAACAGCATTATTAAGTGAACCGTATGAAGATGCGAAGGAAACAAATGGAGTTGCGATTTTCTCACGTGAAGAACTTGCGGAATTAGTAAAGAAAGCACGAGATCTACATATGCCAGTTGCGATTCATACTATCGGTGACTTATCGCTTGAATATGTCATTGATGCACTCGAATTATATCCACCAGCAGAAGGGGTGCGTGACCGCATTATTCATTGTCAGCTTGCTCGTGAAGAGTTGATAGAAAGAATGAAAAACTTGCAAGCCATTATCGATATACAGCCAGTCTTTCTTTCATCAGATTTTCCGTCAGTCATTGAAAAACTAGGCGAGCACCGTCTTCGTTATGCGTACGCTTGGAAGACGTTACTGGAGGCAGGATTACACTGCAACGGTGGCTCAGATGCTCCTATTGAACAAGTGAATCCGTTTCTAGGCATATATAGCGCTGTTACACGTAGAAGTTTTATTGACGGTATATGCTATATGCCTGAGGAAAGATTAACGGTTTATGAGGCTGTTTCTTTATTTACAACAGGAAGTGCCTATGCAATCGGAAAAGAAGCGAAGCGAGGGCAAATTGCAAAAGGATATGAAGCAGATTTTACAATATTAGACCGCAATATTTTTGAAATTGAGGCAGAAGAAATAAAAGAAGTACAAGCAGAAATGACCGTAATAGATGGCCAAGTTGTCTATAGAAAAGATGCGTAAAAATATATGAGCAGTTTTCGGAATATATCGAATTACCGACAAAAACTGACAAGAATAACGGCCGGATAGTAAGAGAGTATTGTTCGCGTCAATCGGGGGAAATAAATAACCGCAGAATTATGGAATTTCATAATTCTGCGGTTATTTTAATCTTATAAAAACGTTCTCTGTACTTTTTCCCAGAAAGAATTGTTTTTTAATTTAACTGTTTTAATTTGTTTATCGCTTAAGCGTACAACAGCTTTTTCCACTTGTTTAATGCTAAGCGCTTCGTTATCCATGCCGATAACAGGATAATCGTTACCGTCTGGTCTTAGTTTTAAAGTTAATGTACGTTCGTGATTTAAAATGAAAGGTGAACCGAGCGTACGGTAAGTGTTGTTGTTTAAAGATGCTAGTTCGCTTACTTGGAAACATGGGATAAGCGGGTCAACAACTGCACCATGCAATGATTTATTGTAAGCAGTACTTCCTGTTGGGGTAGAAACAACTAAACCGTCCCCTCTAAATGTTTCGAAATATAAATCATCAACATGAACATCTACAACGAATGTTTTAATAATGCTAGAACGTAATGAGAACTCATTTAAACAATGGAAAGATGTACTGCCATCTACATCTACCTGAATTGTTGGATATTTTCGCACTTCAATTTCATTTTTTGTAATTTCTTGAAGGGCTGTATCAACGTGATCAATATGGAAATCGCAGTAGAACGAAATTTCATCTTTCGTAGAAATCCCTGCATATAAGCAATCTTCCCTAAAACCAGTTTTACGAACGGCTTGTAAGAAGGTTGCATCATCTCCAACACTGACGATAGCGTTTGCATTTTTTGGATGATCTAATATGGTAAATCCATTCTCTTCTAAAATACGATAGATTGGTTTCATTTTTTCAACGAGCGTTGCTTTGTCATCACCATAAAAGAAAAATAAATTGCGACGATCTGCCATTATGTATCCCTCCACTGCAGTTAAATTTTCTGTTTTTCGTGCTACATATCATTAGAGTCCGTTCCCTGATGATATGTTCAAATAATATATTTCGATATAAATTGTCAAAATACCTTTTTATTTTTAGAAAAATTTTTATATTCAATCTTATAAAACTCTGTTTAACGATGAATAAACTTGTCGATAATGGGTACGGAGTGAAAGGATGATACGTATGAAGTGGCTCGTAATTGGAATAATAATTCTTCTTCTTTTTATTTTGTTTATACTATTGTCGAAAATAAAGCTTAAGGTGACATTTTTATATTCAGAAATGGAAAAGCAATGTTTGCTTCAAGTGAAAATATGGATGATTCGATATACATTTGATGTGTTGGAAAGAATTGAAAAACAGCAGAAAAAGACAGGACAGAAAATCGAAAAAGCTGAAGAGGACGGCGGACTCGATAATAAAATTATGGCGCAACTTGACAGCATTGGTGAACTGATAAAAAAGCTTCAAGAAGTTCATACTATTGTTAAAGATTTTCTCAAACGAGTGAAAATCAATGGTTGGAAATGGCATACACAAATTGGAGCAGGCGATGCAGCTAGTACTGGAATTGTCACTGGATATGCTTGGGGGACAAAAGGTATGGCTGCTGGAGTTGTCGGACAATATATGCATATTGTCGACGTACCAGAATTTGAAATTACCCCAGTTTTTCAAGGGAAAGGATTTGCATCAAGATGCGAGTTAACAGCATCTTTTCGTATATTCCGCGCTATAAAAACTGGCGTCAAATTACTCGTATTTATGAGAAGACAAAGATCTGGTATGACAGAAAAATCTGTTCAAGCATAGGGGGGATATAGAATGGACCATCCAATTCAAGGTTTAATGACAACAGCAATGCAGCATTTAAAACAAATGACTGATGTAAATACAATTGTTGGTGACCCAATTAAAGCGGCAGATGGAAGCGTAATTCTTACAGTTTCGAAAGTAAGTTTCGGATTTGCTGCTGGTGGAAGTGAATTTGGTAAAGTAGAACATTCAGGCCGTCATCCATTTGGCGGGGGAAGTGGTGGAGGAGTTTCTATTAATCCTGTTGCCTTTCTTGTTATAAATGGAGATGGTGTGAAAGTATTGCACTTAGATAAACAAACACACGTCATCGATAAAATAATTGAATTAGCGCCACAAGCTGTTGATAAAGTGAAAGAAATGATGGATAAACGAAAAGAAGATGATCCTGAATTTCAAATTTAACGAATAAAGAAGCTAATCAATAGGTTAGCTTCTTTAATTTTTTTGTAAATAAAGCGATTTTATTTGCATTATCGATAGGGACAAACTATCATTTACATTGTACATATTTTGTTTAAATAAGGGAGGATTTTCAAGTGGCAAACGTAACTTTTAAAGGTAATCCAATGACTTTAGTTGGAACAGAAGTTAAAGTTGGCGATCAAGCGCCAAACTTCCAAGTATTAGCAAACGACTTATCTCCAGTAAGTTTAGAAACATACAAAGGTGAAGTGAAATTAATTAGTGTTGTACCTTCAATCGACACAGGTGTGTGTGATGCACAAACACGTCGTTTTAACCAAGATGCAGCAGGTATTGAAAACGCGAAAGTATTAACAATTAGCGCTGATTTACCATTCGCTCAAAAACGCTGGTGTGCAGCAAACGGTTTAGAAAATGTTGTTACACTTTCTGACCACCGCGACCTTTCATTCGGTGAAGCTTATGGCTTAGTAATGAAAGAGCTTCGTTTACTTGCTCGTGCAGTATTCGTAGTAGATAGCAATGACAAAGTAGTTTACGCAGAATACGTAAGCGAAGGTACAAGCCATCCAAACTATGAAGCAGCATTAGAAGCAGCTAAATCTGCGAAGTAATGTGATGAAAATGACCTCTTATAAAGAGGTCGTTTTTTCTCATATATTGCTCTGTAACAGCATCGATATATGAGAAAAAACGTTATATCATATATAACTAAAGGGGAGCTCTTTACAGGAGGTCGCTTTTTCTTTTTGGAAAAAATCACTTTGTGGTATGATATAAGTTATGTGTAAAAGAGAGAAGGAGGAATGTACGTGAGTCAGACAGTAGAAACATTATTTTCTATTTTTGATTCTTCTGCGGTAGTTTTACGTAAAGAATTAGATGTAACATATTTAGAGGCGCTTGTAGAAACAGGTGATAACTTGTTTGAGGGAGCGATTTTACAAGAGGAATTATCCGAATCAGCAATTGAAAGGCTGAATCGTGAATATAGTACGTTTAATGAAGAAACATATAAAGGTGAAGAAATTCGTAAAGCATTTCAGTTAGCCATCTTAAAAGGAATGAAAGAAGGCGTACAAGCGAATCATGAAATGACGCCTGATGCAGTTGGAATGTTCATGAGTTACTTATTCCATAAATTTATGCAAGGTCAAAACGAGATCACAGTTTTAGATCCTGCAATTGGAACAGGTAATTTAATGACTACAGTGTTTAATAGCGCCAAAGAAGGACTAACAATGAGTGGATTTGGTGTAGAAGTGGATGAAGTGCTAATTAAACTTGCTTTAGTAAATGCAAATTTACAAAAGCATGCAATCGAATTCTTCCATCAAGATGGACTAGCACCACTTTATATCGATCCAGTTGATGCAGTCGTTTCAGACTTACCGGTTGGTTATTATCCAAACGAAATCGGTGCAAGTGAATATAAATTAAAAGCAGATGAAGGAATGTCGTATGCCCATCACTTATTTATTGAACAAAGTGTGAAACATACGAAAGAGGGCGGTTACTTATTCTTCTTAGTACCAAACTTCATTTTTGAAAGTGACCAGGCACCAAAATTACATGCATTTATTAAAGAAACATGCTTTATTCAAGGGTTATTACAGCTTCCTGTTTCCATGTTTAAAAACGAGAAAAATGCAAAAAGTATATTTGTTCTCCAAAAGAAAGGCGCTAATGTAACAATGCCAAAACAGGCGTTATTAGTGGAGTTGCCTAAATTCTCTAACATGAAGGCGATGGAAGACATTATGGATCAATTAAATACTTGGTTTGCAACACATAAATAAAGCTGGGTATATGTAACAGCATTAGTGATTCATGTAGTACAGTTTTATATAATATGTCATATTTTTAAATATATACAAGATTTAACTGAATTTTTTTGAAATCTGTAATATATATTTTTTCTTGGTGTTACAATTTTTTCACTTGAAATATATGTCGGACGATGTTTAAATTAAAATCGTGAGTATAAAATTTGCTAATGATGAAACGTTTTCATATTTGGTGAATTTGATCAGATAAAATCGAGCGGTTTGTGGAAACATCCACACAACTACCAAGAGAAAAAGGGGCGAAAGACTAGATGTCAAAAATCATCGCGATTAACGCAGGAAGCTCTTCCTTAAAATTCCAATTATTTGAAATGCCAAGTGAAACAGTATTAACAAAAGGTTTAGTAGAACGTATCGGTTTAGAAGATAGTATCTTCACTATTACTGTAGATGGCGAAAAACAAAAAGAAATTACAAACATTCCAGATCACGCAGTAGCAGTTAATATGCTTCTTAAAAAGTTAACTGAAAACGGAATCGTTAAATCTCTAGATGAGATTGGCGGTATCGGTCACCGTGTTGTTCACGGCGGCGAAAAATTTGCTGACTCTGTTTTAATTACTGATGAAGTATTAGCTGATATCGAAGAATTAAGCGATTTAGCACCACTTCATAACCCAGCAAACGTTGTTGGTATTAAAGCATTCCAAGAAGTATTACCAAACGTACCAGCAGTAGCAGTATTCGATACAGCATTCCACCAAACAATGCCGGAATCTGCATTCCTATACAGCTTACCATATGAGTACTATGAAAAATTCGGCATCCGTAAATACGGTTTCCACGGAACTTCTCATAAATATGTAACTGAGCGTGCGGCTGAATTATTAGGTCGTCCAATTGAAAGCTTAAGCTTACTTTCTTGTCACTTAGGTAACGGTGCAAGTATCGCAGCAGTAGAAGGCGGTAAATCTATCGATACTTCTATGGGCTTCACACCACTTGCTGGTGTAACAATGGGTACACGTTCTGGTAACCTTGACCCTGCGTTAATTCCATACATCATGGAAAAAACAGGCCAAACAGTAGAAGAAGTAGTTAACGTATTAAACAAGAAGAGTGGTATGTTAGGTCTTACTGGTTACTCTAGTGACCTACGTGACATCATTGCGAAAGAAGAAGAAGGCGACCACCGTGCGAAAGTAGCACTTGATGTATTCGTAAGCCGTATCCACAAATACATCGGTTCTTACACTGCTCGTATGAAAGGTGTAGACGCAATCATCTTCACAGCTGGTGTAGGTGAAAACAGTGCGATTATTCGTGAGCGTGTATTAGAAGGCCTTGAGTACATGGGCGTATACTTCGATGCAAAACGTAATAACGTATTCGGTGAAGAAGCATTCATCAGCTTCCCACACTCTCCAGTAAAAATTATCGTAATTCCAACTGACGAAGAAGTTATGATTGCTCGTGACGTACTACGTCTTGGAGATATTGGTTAATATATGAAAAGAAAGACGAGATCCTATAGGATTTCGTCTTTTTTCTTTTGGATGTATTTTAAAACTCCATCTGGATATAATATTTTTTCTTTCTGAATGAATGCCGTAATAGGAATCCATTTCGCATACGCTACTGTTTCTTCATCTTGTATATTTAATATTTTCATTTCATATAGTGACGTGTCTAATAAACGCAAAGAATATAGTTGAATGATTTCATGACCAATGTCTCCATCGAGATGAAAGACATTTTCTAAACACCCTAAATAATTGGTGATTTCTATCTCCGTATGAAGCTCTTCTTTAAACTCCCGAATAACAGTATGTGCTGATTTTTCGCCAAGTTCAATTGAACCGCCAAGAGGACGATAATATATTTCGCCTTCTGTATAATATTCTTGTACGAGAAGGCGATCTTGATGTACAGCAAGACCGAAAGCTTTTGCACGTGGATACATATAGAATCACTCCTTATTTGTTTTGTATAAGGACGATTATAATCTATGGTGTGATAAAAGTATCGTGTATTTAAGTGTGCGGTCTAACTGTAATTCCATCAAATAAGTCTTTCCAAAATGCTTCATTGTATTGGTATACATCCATAATAGGACATTTCATAACGCAAATACGTTGTAATCCCCAATCTTCTTGGGTGATAGTTGGTATATCGGCAGGAATTAGTAACAGGACAGAGAATGTATGTGTAACGATTTGAGATAAAATTTGTTCTAGGGAACATGCTTCTTCATATGTTCCTCCAGTTCGAATAAATAATATGGATTCTGCCGTTTCAATTGTAGCTAGAAAACGATTAATACGATGTTCATAGTTTAACTTAATTTCTGTATAAGAAGGCCAAGAAGTTGGTGTGTTTACATCTGTTTTAAAGTCATGACAGGAGTCAATTTCATAAAGGTTGTCCCTTAATCTTAATTTTGCATCATCATCCCAAAATGAGATGAAGGATAAATTTTCGAAATTTAAAAAGCGGTCAAATCGATTTTGTAATAATACATTCACTTTTTCTAATGAGGGACTTAGCATAAAATCAATAACGCCAAAAAATGGTGATAATTCTAATTGATATAATGCCCAAGCGGGCCAGCAGTTTTGTCCTAAGCTGAATACCGCATTATATTCTTTTTTTATATCGGATAGATTCATGTGATTTATCTCATCCTTTTTGTTAATATTTTATGCCATTCAAAAATGGTATGTGAATAAAGATAGACAAGCATATTTGCAAAGAATAAGCAGAAATATGTTACAATAGAAAAAAATCGAACGAGGTGGTTGTTACGATGCGATCGAAGCGAGAACAAGCCATTTTAGACAATATAAAAGAATGGGAAGCGCAATTAGTTGAGCAAGAAGCGACCGATTTTCAAAAAGTGTTTGATAAATGGTTACATGCTACAGTTGCGAAATTACCTGAGAAAAAGCGAAAAGAATTCTTCACGAAAGCAGATGGATGGCTCTTTCATTTGCATGCATTTATTCAAAGTTCACAAGCACAGTTAGATGCACGTAATCGGATTTTAGGAACATCAAGGTTATTTGATGAATCGATTGAACAGCTTGAAGATTTGAAAGCATTATCTATTGATCAATTAACATACATAGCAGAGCAGCAAACAGCACGTCATCGTCTATATTCATTTGTACAAGGTGGGGCAACAGGTGCTGGAGGTTTATTATTATTAACGGCGGATTTTCCGGTTATGATCGCATTAAATGTGAAGGCAGTCCAACTTATTGCAACATCATTTGGACATGATGTGAACAAGCCGTATGAAATGATGCTTGCGTTAAAGGTGTTTCATGCGTCATTACTACCAGGAAGACTTCAGCAATATGCATGGTACAATTTATTGCAAGAGCTGGAGCAAGAAGATTCGTTCTTTTACGAAGGAGACGAAGCAGTGCTACAAACAGCTTCTACTGAGGTTGTGTTAAAACAAATTTTGAAGACATTTTCGATTTATGCTCTTCGTCGTAAATTATTCCAAGGTATACCGGTAATTGGAATGGCAATTGGATCTACAGTGAATTATCGTTTAACAAGAAACGTTACTGAATTTGCAAATAGATTTTATCAAGTGCGCCATATAGTCGAGAAAGAAAAAAGAGCATAAAAAAAGCGAGAGGCCGAAGCCTTTCGCTTTTTTAATTCGTTGCATGTTTTTTGGACATTGGAACAGATACTGGCTGCTTTTCTGCTGTTTTTTCTGTTTTTGGATAATAAATTAAATCCAATGTTTTTGCCTGTACGGCAATCGAAAGAATAGTAAAAGCAATTTCTGTCCAATTTAAATAATATAATGAAAGCGCAAGAACAATCGCGTCAAAGACGAAGAAAATTTGCCCAATTGTAAAACGAGTTCGTTTACTTAATACAATTGTTAAAATATCGTCTCCACCGGTTGCACCGCCAAATCGTAATATAAAACCGAGTCCAATACCAGCTAACGCACCGCCAACTACTGCAGCTATAAATAAGTTATTTGATAAATCTACCGTAAATGGAGAATAATTTTCCATAAAGGAATAAAATACTCCGAATGAAATTGAACCTAGGAATGAATAACCAACCATTTTTCTACCTAAAAATGAAGCGCACAGTAAAATAATTGGGATATCCATTAATACAGTTGAAATAGATGGTGAAATATCATAAAAGTTTTGAATGAATAGTGCAATTCCTACAAATCCACCTTCTGTTAAGTGGTTTTGGAAGTGAATGTGATATAGCGCTGCTGCTAAAATAAATGAACCGATTAAAACCATAAAAATTTCTTTAATAATTTGCCGACTTTGGATGTTCCTCATCGTTATTCCTTCTTTCCGTAGTTAGTAGTCCTTTTTGTGTTGTAAACTAACTACGAGCTCACATGTAGCTTTCAGTTAGTTTACGAAAAAACTAACTACGCTATATGTCGCTGAAGAAATAACGAATAATCCTCTCGTCCATCAATTCTCCCTACCTTCGTTTTAGTTTAAGTCTTAAAACGACTAAACAAAACGTGGAGTAGGATTCGTCATTTAGCAATCCTGCTCTTCTTTGTTTTGTTTAGTTAGTAACAATTAAGTCCTAAACAAAACGCTATGTGTAAGAAGAGTCTTTTTTTTGCCAAATTATCCTTCGGGCAATCATAATTTCCCCACTCTCGTATTTTTTTCGCTAGACTAAAGTATCTGAGCTGAAAAATACGCTACGTGTATGATTCGTCAATACGATGCCACATGCTCCTTCGAGCGATCATGATATCAAAATCCCTTCCTTCAAGATTTATACTATTATATCATACTTTTAAAAAATGTATGCGGATGGAAACCGACAATAAACGGAGGGAATCTACAAAAAATGTTATGTTTAAATATTTTTGTAGAAAAGCCTAAGTTATTTCGGAGGATTGGACAGTTTATAACGGTTTGTCCAATAAGTAAGAAAAAAGGGTTTTATTCCGTTGTGTTCTTTTCATCACTTTTATCTTTAAAAAACGCATCCCAACTAATTACACTTAAAAAAGTTAAAGTGATAATAACGAAAGCACGCATAATTTTTAAACCTCCTTTTGTACATAGTATATGAATCATTCGATTCAGAATGTGTCATTTTTTTACAAGTCTTAACTATTATGAGAGTATATTAATATAGATAGATGAAGGGGAGAGTGAAGGTATGCTAAAAGACATGTTCAAAAGAAAAGAATTAATATGCATTTCATGTCAGAAAAAAATTCAATATGAAGAAGAGCTTGTTGCTTTTGTAAAGTTGCCGAAAGAAAGAAGTATATTAGTTGGTCCATTCGATGTATGTTTGGCGAAAACAGCACAAGAAATATATTGTAAATCATGTTATGACAAAAAAAGCATGACCCAAAGTTATTGAGGGGCATGCTTTTTTCATTGGTGTGCTTTCCCCTCAGATACATTTTGAGTGAGTCGATACCAAAGCCAAAGGTCATTAATGATGGAAGCAAGATCGGCAATTTCTGAATTTAGTTTACAAGAAACTTCGAAGTCTTCTTCGTTATTTAAATAATGTTGTTTTGTATTAATATAGTGCTCAAGTTCTTTTATACGATCAGGAATTTTCCCGCGAACTTGTTCCCATTTTAGTAAAATAGCATGTTGCATTTTTTCGGGGATTTCTTCCCAGTCTTCTTGTAAATGTGGAATTTCAATTCCTAGATGTTCATCGTATAAGAAATACTTTTCCATAAGTTCACCCCCGTTTTCCTGCTTATATTGTACATAAAAACAGAAAGAAGTTCGACGAAATTGTTTGAAAAAATTTGAAAATGACTCTTGATACATTTTGTGAAAGGTGGTAAAGTGTGAATTATTATAAAAGAAAATGAATATTTATTCTTTAGGGGGATGCAAAATGGAGAAGAAAAAAGTTGTATTAGCATATTCCGGAGGTCTTGATACTTCCGTTGCAATTAAATGGTTACAAGAGAAGAATTATGATATTATCGCGCTTTGTTTAGACTTAGGGGAAGGTAAAGACTTAGCATTTGTAAAAGAAAAGGCACTTTCAGTAGGTGCAATTAAATCATATATGATTGATGTTCAAGAAGAATTTGCAAACGAATATGCATTGATGGCGATGCAAGCACACACATTATACGAAGGGAAATACCCTCTTGTCTCTGCATTATCTCGTCCGCTTATTGCGAAGAAATTAGTAGAAATCGCAGAACAAGAAGGCGCAACTGCAGTTGCACACGGATGTACAGGGAAAGGAAATGATCAAGTTCGTTTTGAAGTTTCTATTCAAGCATTAAATCCTTACTTAGAAGTGATTGCACCTGTACGTGAATGGAAGTGGTCACGTGAAGAAGAAATTGCCTATGCAAAAGAAAACGATGTACCAATTCCGATTAATTTAGATAGCCCGTTTTCAATCGATCAAAACTTATGGGGACGCAGCAACGAATGTGGAATTTTAGAAGATCCATGGGCAGCGCCGCCAGAAGATGCATATGAGATGACATTGGCATTAGAAGATACACCGAATAAACCAGAGTTTGTAGAAATCGGATTTGAAGCAGGCGTACCGACTACTTTAAATGGCACTGCATATTCACTTGCAGAATTAATTAAAACGTTAAATGCGCTTGCTGGAAAACACGGCGTTGGACGTATTGATCACGTAGAAAATCGTCTTGTCGGTATTAAATCTCGTGAAGTATACGAATGCCCAGCAGCAATGACGTTAATCACTGCGCATAAAGAGTTGGAAGATTTAACACACGTAAAAGAAGTAGCACATTTTAAACCAGTGATTGAACAGAAAATAACAGAACTTATTTATAATGGTTTATGGTTCTCGCCTTTAAAACAAGCGCTTCATGCATTTTTACAAGAAACGCAAAAGAATGTAACAGGTACAGTGCGTGTGAAATTATTTAAAGGTCATGCGATTGTAGAAGGACGTAAATCTGAATACTCTTTATACGATGAAAAATTAGCAACATATACTGCTCAAGATGAATTTAATCATGATGCAGCAGTTGGATTCATTTCATTATTCGGTTTACCGACGAAAGTATACAGCCAAGTGAATCAAAAGAAGGTGGAAGCGTGAGCAAACTTTGGGGCGGACGTTTTACAGAAGAAGCGGAAGCATGGGTTGAAGAGTTCGGAGCATCCATCTCCTTCGATCAACAATTAGTAAATCAAGATATAAATGGGAGTATGGCACACGTAACGATGCTAGCAAAGCAAGGCATCGTTACGCAAGAAGAAGCAGAGAAAATAAAGATAGGTCTTCAATATTTATTGAAAGAAGCAAAAGAGAATAAGCTACAATTTTCAGTAGAAGCAGAAGATATTCATTTAAACATCGAAAAAATGTTAATTGAACAAATTGGCGAAGTAGGAGGAAAACTTCACACTGGCCGAAGTCGTAATGATCAAGTAGCGACAGATATGCATTTGTATTTAAAAGAAAAGGTAGAACATATTATAAAAGCTACAAAGCAATTGCAAACTGTTCTTGTTCAACAAGCAGAAAATAATATTGAAACCATTATGCCGGGCTATACGCACTTGCAGCGTGCCCAGCCGATTTCATTTGCTCATCATATTCTCGCTTACTTTTGGATGTTAGAGCGTGATGTGAATCGTTATGAAGATTCGTTAAAACGTATTAACATTTCGCCATTAGGAGCAGGAGCGTTAGCTGGAACGACATTCCCCATTGACCGAGAGTATAGTGCGGAGCTTCTTGGATTTAATGGAATCTATGAAAATAGTTTAGATGCAGTAAGCGATCGTGATTTCATACTGGAGTTCCTAAGTAACTCCTCTATGCTTATGATGCACTTATCACGCTTTTGCGAAGAACTTATTTTATGGAGTAGCCAAGAGTTTCAATTTATTGAAATGAGCGATCAATATGCAACGGGAAGCAGCATTATGCCGCAAAAGAAAAACCCGGATATGGCGGAACTAATCCGTGGTAAAACAGGCAGAGTATACGGTAATTTATTCAGTTTACTCACAGTAATGAAAGGATTACCGCTCGCTTACAATAAAGACTTACAAGAAGATAAAGAAGGAATGTTTGATACAGTTAAAACAGTAGAAGGATGCCTTCATATTATGGCGGGCATGCTTGAAACGATGACTGTAAACAAAGAAAAAATGGGGCAAGCTGTGACGCAAGATTTCTCCAACGCAACAGAAATTGCTGACTATTTAGCGAACAAAGGACTACCATTCCGTCAAGCTCATGAAATTGTTGGAAAGTTAGTGCTATATTGCACACAAAAAGGAATTTATTTATTAGATGTCTCTCTTGAAACATATAAAGAAATGAGCTCCTTATTTGAAGAAGATTTGTATGAAGTGCTGTCACCATATGCAGCTGTAAAGCGTCGTAACAGTGCTGGCGGGACTGGGTTTGAACAAATCAAAAACGCTTTGGAGAAGGCGAAGGGGTTAACGAAAGAAGTTATTAAGAATTGAGTTGGGAAGTACGCCAGTCTAGTAAAGTCTGGCGTACTTTATTTTTTACTAGCATTTAAGTTACAATGTAGTAAAAAATAACAATTTAGGGGAAGTCTATGAAAAAAATAGTGTTGATCATTGTACTGTTAATTAGCTTAATTGCAAATGCTAAAGTGTTTCTTTTGGACAAATATATGTATGTTGGTGAAAAAGAAAAGCGAGAAGAAGCGGTTATCGCAACGATGTGGCATTTACAAGATAAAGGATATAAAGAAAGTGATATTTTATATATAAAACCGGCCTTTTATAGCAAAATGGATTCTTATGGTATGAATGTACAGTTTAAAGATGAACCAAATGAATCATATACATATAGAGTTTTAAAAGATGCGAAAACAAATAAACTAACTGTACACCAAGATAGCAATGAGTCTGGTGGTATGGGCGGGAAACATCAAGAGCTTAAATAAAGAAAGAAAACGACTGATGGCATTCGCCTGCAGTCGTTTTCTTTTAATCATACTTATGTCGATCTTCCGTAATTCGAATATACTCAATATCCATCAAATCACGAAGTAATGCACCATTACTTAGTTCAACGCCGTGCTTCTCTTTAAAATGAGTGCGAATCGTATCTAGCATTTCAATTTCTTTGCCGTTCACATCTAAAATAATGCGTTCAGAATCATCCATATAGCATCCTCCTTTTTTACACATATATATTTTGTCCGTCTATTTCTAAAAAATGTATGTTAACGTAATGTTAGGAAATAAGAAAGGGATGGAAAATGAGACGTATTTATTTTATAGGGCTAATTTTGTACACATTCATTGTATTACATGTTGCATTCCCAAATATCTTTTCATTTGAGGATTTAGAAACAGTACACGTTGCGATATTTATTTTTGCTCTATTTGTAGTAGATTGCTTTATTTCTATATGGCTTTCGAAAAGAAAAGATATACAAGGCAAAAAAGAAATGGAACGGAAAAAGAGAAAACGTTCCTTTTGGATGATGACATACTGTTTGTCTTTAGTGCTTACTGCTGCTTTTTTTAGTGAACATATTCCATTAGAAAGAGTAAATATTGGATTTGGAGCATTCGTATTCGCATACTATTTTTTTATGCACTTTCTTCCTTATATGAAAGAAAAGCGAGGAGAAGAGGAAAATCCGCTTGTAGAAGAAGAGAAAGAACAAGAGCATAAGAGAATAGAAGGGGATATAAAGAAACTTGGAGAACAAAAGTGGTATTTAAAATCAAAAATCATATACGTTCTTTGCTTTATTACGCCGCCAATTGGTTATTTGTATGTTTTCTTATTTCGTAAAAAAATGACAGAAGGTGCAAGGCGAACGTACTTAACGGTTGCGACGATTATGATGGCATTATGGTCTTTGAAGTTTCTTCCGCCTTATGTGTTGGCAATTACCGTTGTTGTCGTAGCATGTCTTTTGTTTATAGTGAAGTTTATAAAATGAAAACACGAAGCCTAATATGTAACACTGAATTTAAAATAGTTAAAAATATATAAGATATACTACACGAAGACACATGTTGTTTAACAATGTAGTTTTAAAGTGTAGAAACACTTATCTTGATACGCTTGTTTTTTATCACTACATTCATCAAAGTAACAATAAAGTCGTTTCTGTAATGATTTAAGAAAGGAATAACCTATTTAATAACTACATGCTACTGAATACAGTCTTTCATGTATTGTTATAAGAAGAAAAACAAGAGCCAGTGTTATTAAACTAACAGATAGATTAAAGTAAGAAATGTTATACTATAATTTGTTTAGTAATAATAGGAGGAATAATAATGGTTCAATCAATAGTTCATATCGCATTAGTAGTAAAAGACTACGATGAGGCAATAGAGTTTTATACAAAGAAACTAAATTTTACATTGGTCCAAGATATATATCAGCCAGAGCAAAATAAAAGATGGGTAGTGGTATCTCCTCCTGGTTCAGTCGGCACGACAATACTACTGGCTAGAGCATCTAAACCTGAGCAAGATTCTTTTATCGGTAACCAATCAGGCGGTAGAGTTTTTCTTTTCTTAAATACTGACGATTTTTGGAGAGATTATAATGAAATGATCTCAAGAGGAATAGAATTTGTGAGAGAACCGCAAGAGCAAGAATATGGAACAGTTGCAGTATTCAAAGATTTATACGGGAATTTATGGGATTTGTTACAACTAAAAGATGACCATCCAATCGCTCAAAGAATTAAGTAGAATACAGTTAAAATTTTATTAAATAATCAATTGGAAAATGGGGATTTTGAAGTGTTCTTTGATTTTGTGGAGTGGATTGATATTTTAAAATCCATACAAGAGTAGAGAAAAACAGAGAAGATTTATTCCCATGAATAAAAATAAAGGCATGTCGTGAAAAAAGGAGTGGATTTCCCACCCCTTTTTTAGTTTATTATCATTGTTTAACAATATGTGTTTATTGTTCATTCGAGCCTCGAACTTAATTTTCCTTATCCTTCGGTAAAATATGTGGACTTGGTGTTTTATCTATAAATTAAAGCTCACCTTGCTCTTCATCACCACGAACAACAAGGACATCGCATTTCGCATAGCGAATAATATGTTCAGAGACGCTACCAATTAGGAAACGCTCAACAGCATTTAAACCAGTCGCACCACACATAATTAAATCTACTTTATGGTTTGGAGCGATTTCTTTTGAAATTTTTGATTTAGGATTACCGAATTCTAATACAGTTTCAATTTTTTCAAGACCAGCTTCAAGCGCAGTTTTTTTGTAGTCTTCTAATAGGTCTTCTGCAAATAGATTTGCACGTTCCGCAATTGCACGGCTATAAGCTTCTACTGCTGAGTATGCTTTTACATCAACGATATGAGCAATTGTTAATGTTGCATTGTTGCGCTTTGCGACTTGAATTGCTTTTTTAAAGGCTTTTTCTGCTTCTTTAGAACCATCCACCGCGATTAAAATATTTGTATATGTATTATTCATAGTAAATTCCTCCCAATCTGTTTTATAACTGTTTACAACTTAATTATAAAACAAATTTTGGTAACGTGCTTGCCAGAAACGTTACAGAATTTTGAAAACTCTGTTTCAATTCATTTTAGTTGTAATTGGAGCGAGAACTTGTTACATATGAAGTATAGCAATTTAAAAGGGGGCAGTTTTGTGAGACATGCGCTCATTACAGCCGGTACGAAAGGTTTAGGAAAGCAAGTAACAGAAAAGTTATTGGCTAAAGGCTATTCAGTAACAGTAACGTACCATAGCGATATCACGGCTATGGAAACGATGAAAGAAACATATAAAGATGTGGAAGAGCGTCTACAATTCGTGCAAGCGGATGTCACGAAAAAGGAAGATTTACATAAAATAGTAGAAGAAGCGATGAGCCGTTTTGGCAAAATTGACTTTTTAATTAATAATGCTGGTCCATATGTATTTGAACGAAAAAAGTTAGTTGATTATGAAGAAGATGAATGGAATGAAATGATTCAGGGAAATTTAACAGCGGTATTTCATTTATTAAAACTTGTCGTTCCGGTCATGAGAAAACAGAACTTTGGCCGTATTATTAATTACGGATTTCAAGGGGCGGATAGTGCACCGGGATGGATTTATCGTTCAGCTTTTGCCGCAGCGAAAGTAGGACTTGTTTCATTAACGAAAACAGTTGCTTATGAAGAAGCGGAGTATGGTATCACTGCGAACATGGTATGTCCTGGTGATATTATTGGCGATATGAAAGAGGCAACTATTCAAGAAGCACGTCAGCTGAAAGAGCATAACACACCGATTGGTAGATCTGGAACAGGTGAAGATATTGCAAGAACCATTTCGTTTTTATGTGAGGACGATTCCGATATGATTACCGGTACAATTATTGAAGTGACTGGTGCAGTGGATGTTATTCATAGACATCGATAGAATAAAATAAGATGAAGTTTCGAATAATTGGACAGTTTATCCATTGTGCTGAGAGGTGCGGATAATACTGTCCTTTAATATAAAATTAAATCTATCGGAAAACTCGTGTTATTTTTTTGTCAAATATTGAGATATTATGTTAAAATATAAGAGCGTAGAAAGCGCTTTAAAAAATGATTCAGGGGTCATTTCATAACTCAAGGGGGAACTAATCATGCGTATCGGTATTCCAACAGAAATTAAAAACAATGAAAACCGTGTGGCAATGACGCCAGCGGGAGCAGTACATTTAGTACAAAATGGTCACGAAGTTTTTGTTCAAAAAGGAGCAGGTTTAGGATCTGGCTTTACAGATGAAGAATACGTACAAGCTGGTGCGAAACTTGTAGAAACTGCTGAAGAAGCATGGAATCAAGATATGGTTATGAAGGTAAAAGAGCCAGTAGCAAGTGAATACGGCTATTTCCGTGAAGGCTTAATCTTATTCACATACTTACACTTAGCTCCAGAACCAGAATTAACGAAAGCATTAATCGATAACAAAGTTGCATCAATCGCATACGAAACAGTACAATTAGACAATCGTTCTTTACCATTACTTGCACCTATGAGTGAAGTGGCTGGTCGTATGTCTGCACAAATCGGTGCACAATTCCTTGAGAAAAACAAAGGCGGTAAAGGTATTTTACTTGCAGGCGTTCCAGGGGTAAAACGCGGCAAAGTAACAATCATTGGCGGTGGTCAAGCTGGTACAAACGCAGCTAAGATTGCAGTAGGTTTAGGTGCAGATGTAACAATCATTGACTTAAGTGCAGAACGTCTTCGTCAATTAGATGATATTTTCGGTAACCAAGTAAAAACATTAATGTCTAATCCATACAACATTGCAGAAGCTGTTAAAGAATCTGACCTTGTTATTGGAGCAGTATTAATTCCGGGTGCAAAAGCGCCAAAACTTGTAACTGAAGAAATGATTCAATCAATGGAACCAGGTTCTGTCGTTGTAGATATCGCGATTGACCAAGGTGGTATTTTCGAAACAACTGATCGTATTACAACTCATGACAACCCAACTTACGAAAAACATGGCGTTGTTCATTATGCAGTTGCTAATATGCCAGGTGCAGTTCCACGTACGTCAACTCTTGCGTTAACAAACGTAACAGTACCATATGCAGTACAAATTGCTAACAAGGGCTACAAAGAAGCTTGCTTAGGCAACACTGCATTATTAAAAGGTATTAACACATTAGATGGTTATGTAACATTCGAAGCAGTTGCGGAAGCTCACGGCTTACAATACGCTGATGCAAAAGAGCTTCTTGAAAAAGCTCCTGCTTTATCATAATAGAAATACATTTGAGACCTTCCTTTTCGTGAGGAGGGTCTTTTTTATATGGAGAAATAACATGTGAATAATTGTTATTTATTGGTGTAAATCGATTTTTATTATGATAATTTAGAATTATATAATAAAAAGAGGGGATTCGATGGGGAGCAAAAAGAGGAAGGAAAAACAGGCAAAGAGACAAAGGTATATAAAGAACAAAAAGGAACAGAACATACCTTTTTCACAAAAAGTAGTCATTACGATAGAGAAAACATTTCGGTATATTTGTATGGCTCTGTATGTAATTTTGTGTATGTATTCATTTGGAGTGTTTTACAGTTTTGGGATAACTCCCAATATTATTGAGAGCATTCTAGAATTTATACTTGTTGTAATAGAATTAGCCTTATTCGTTATACTCTTTGCTACAGTATGGCCTAGTCATGAAAGTAAAAAAGATAGAAAAAGAAGCAAAAAATCTTCATACGCTTCAAGTTCATCAAGTGGATTCGGTGACTACAGTAGCAATGACTGTAGTAGCTCAAGTGATGGTGGAGGAGATTGCGGAGGTGGTGGAGATTAAGTTAGTTTTTTAGAAGAACGACTAATGAAAGGATGGGACGAAAGATGGAGACTGTGAACTTAATAGAATTAACAAAGGATATTAAAGATCAACATAAAAACTTCGTCGTTTCAAATATAAACAGTCATTGCTTACGAATCGCTGTATTTACTGGTGAATATGATTGGCACTATCATTCTAATTCGGATGAATTATTTATTGTGTTAGAGGGAGAATTACTTATTGATTTTGAAGATGGAGAAACAGCGGTTTTAAAGCCAAATGATTCAATCTTAATTCCAGCATGTAAGATTCATAGAACGAGAGCATTAAAGAGAACTGTAAATCTTTGTTTTGAACATATAGAGGCGGATACGATTAAAGTGGAGCAATTATGAAAAAATTATCCGTAGCCGAGTATAGAAAAATCCTTCCGATTTTAGAAAGTCATACAAAAACGACGACGTTTGCTTATGCGGTATGTGATCAAGTGATAGATGGTGAGGTTTTTGCAAACGAGAAATTAACAGCAGGATTAATTATTACAGCTAACGGTATCTATTATTTATTTGGTGATACTGATGATCAAAATTATAACGAAGAGTTATTTTCATATTTAAAAACAGCTATTGAAAAAACAGAGAAGAGATTTACACTCTTTACTTCAAGTGAAGAGTGGGAAATGATGTTAGAAGAGCGTTTTAGTAATACACTTCGGAACATCCCGCGAATGAAATTTCAAAGAGTAACCTTTGAGGAGAGAAAACGAGATTTTAACAAAAATACATATGAAGTGAAGCGTATTGATAGAAGAGATATAGAGCGAAGCAGTGAATTTAAAGAGGAGTACTACAAAGAATATTGGGGATCAAAAGAAACGTTTTTGAACGGTGGTTTTGGATTTTGTATAGAACAAGATGGGATAATTGTAGCTGAATGTGTCTCGATATTTAGCGGGAATGGTTATGCTGAAATAGATATTGCAACACATGAAGCGCATCAAGGGAAAGGATTAGCTCAAGCTGTTGCAACACGGTTCATTGAACATTGCATGCAAAATGATATTATACCGAGCTGGGATTGTTATGTAGACAATATTCCTTCGCGAAAATTAGCTAGTAAATTAAGTTTTTATCATCCAATAGAATACAGTTTGTTTGTACGTAAGAAAACGGGGGAAGAAAAATGAATGTAGAATTAACGAGATTTAAAGTTAAGCCTGGTAAGAGTCATCGAGTAAATGAATGGATGCAGCTTCTGAATGACAATATGAAAGAAGTACTTTTGACATTAAACGACGAAAAGATGTACGTTGAGACAATTTTCCGGGAAATAAGAGATGGAGAAGAGTACTTATATTGGTATTCTGTGCAAGGAGAAGGTGGGGCTCTTGTCGAAAATTCTCATTATGAAATTGATAAAAAGCACTTGGAATTTTGGTATGAGTGTATTGATGAAGAAGCACCCTCTGTTGATATGAAAACAGAAGTCGTTATGATTCAAGATGTTGTGAAGGACGCGATGAAATAATAGATTGGTATTTTATAACCGTAAAAGGGTCATCTTTTTGGTTGGAATATATATTATTGGAGATGCTGTAGGATGAGAATTAGTAATAAATATATCACTCTCGATGAAATAGAAGTAATAAGAGAACCTTTAAATAAATTGCATGAATATCATAATAATACATCAAGGCATTTTTCTGGTGACTATCCAAGAATGACATTTGAGGAACGTATTGAAATTTATAAACAAAATTCAAAGTATGGAGAGTATAGAATTGAATTATTAGTTGAGGCGGAAACAGATAATATATTAGGATGTTGTATAGCGTATAGCAAAAGTGTAAACGGAAAGATTGAAGTTTTATTCGTTGATGAAAGATACCGAAGAAACGGATTTGGTTTGAAATTAATGAATAGTGCAGTGGAATGGTTTAAAGCGAAGAAGATAGATGAAATTGAATTAACAGTAGTGTACGGAAATGAAGCTGTATCGTTTTATGAAAAGCTGGGGTTTTATCCTCGTTCAATTATTATGGAAACTAAGTCATAACGATAGTATGGAGAGAGATGAGTGAGAGTTTTTGTTTCAAAAAAGTGATTTATATGTTAATAAAATATATGTGAAGGGCGCATCAAAATAGATGTGCTTTTTATTATGATAAAAATGTAGAAAAGCTGTATTTGGATATCTTTAAGTGAAAATAAAAGGGATATTAAGAATCTTTTAGGACAAACTATAAAGAAATAAAAAACACCAAACCAAAAGACTTACCAATATACGGTATAGTCGTAACAGGAAAAACAGAGGATTTACAAAGTTTACAAGGGTCACCGTATATTAAGGCTGCTGTAAGAGGTGTAACAGTTGAGAAATATTGATTACAAGCGATTAATGTGAATAATCAGAAAATTTATGTTATAATATGGGAAAAGGAGGTTTATATGAGGCAAATACATGGAGCAATTTATATTTACATAACAATGTTTTTCGTGGCGGTATCCTATGGATTGGGGCACGTGTATTCGCATCCTATACTAACTTTTTTAAGCGGAGCATGTATGGCGTTTGCGCTTCTTGTCCACCTTTTCTCAGTTTGGATCGTGAAATTTCAATTAAATATTAGTGAAATAGAAGAAGGCACTTTTTGAGTGGCCTTCTTTTTTTAATAATATTTTGGAAGTTCTTGTAGCAATTTTTCAATTTCGCATTCTGTTTCTTCACATATAGAAAGCTTGCGCAGTCTGAAAAATAAGCTGCGTAAGAAAGATTTTATATTTCCGTATAGAAACTCGTATGATTCAATATGTAATGTTTGTTTTTGAACGGGTAATTGAGCTACTAAATCACGAAGGGCTAATATGAGTGCTTCTTCCTTTAAGCCATTTTGTAGCATTGCGACAATCGGATAAACGATACGTTCATCTTCTTCATATTTGTAATAGATGGAATGAACACAAACTTTGTTTAATAAAGTTTGTAATATTTCTTGGTAATATAAAGTTTCCAGTTTAGGACTATTCACAAGCGCCTCAAATGTATCAGAAGCATGAGCGATACTATGTGCCCAGCCGTGTTTTTGCACATATCCCCGGAAATCATGTTCGTTGTTCATATATAGAATTAGTTGATCTTTTACATTTGAAATATCAGTCTGTGATAAGAAATTATGATTTGTATCAGCATCAATAATGAGGGCAATTAATAATGTTGTAAATGCTCGGGTAAATACCGCATCTTCATCATCTGAATGAATCTTATACAATAAATATTTTTCACCGATGCTTTCTAATAATAGTTTCTGTAATTGTGTGTGTGAAAGATATTCCTTCTTGATGAGATGAAAAAAAGTAGAGTAGATGAGTTTGTCCCTTAAATAGCTATCAGTATCGCCAATTTGCTCAAGCATATTGGAACTTAAAGAATCAATGTTAAGTGTGTTATCCAGTATGTAATTATTATTACGAATTTCTTCTAACTGTTGTTGTAACATATAAACCTCTATTTTAGAAAATTCTGTATTTTAATAGTATAATAGAAGGAAGAAATAGACAATAAATAAGTGCATTTGAATGGAGGGGCATGATGAAGAGAGCGTTATTCTTTTTCATTAGTATTTTCTTTTTAGGAAGCTGCTCGATTTGGTATTTTACTTTTTCTAGCGAGAGCAAAAGTTGGACTGGACAATATAAAGGGCATATTAAGGATGACAGTGAAGATGGAATGTTTACGTTTCAATATAAGGGCGGGGATGGAAAGACAAAATTTAAAAACTTAGAGATTGCTATTAATGGAGCCTTTAGTACAATGACACAAACGTCAGAAGTTCATAGAGGAGCAAAGGTTGAAATGAAGTCTTCTTGTGTAAGTTGCGCGCCTATCTCTAAAGATGAACCTATAGAAGTTGTGATTAAATGGGATGATAAGTATGAGGAGAAGATGGTGTTAAATTTGAAATAGCCTAGAGTAAGGAGTTAAAAATGAATAGGCATATGAAAATTGTTATGTTTTTAAGTGTATTTCTAGTCGTATTATCAGCGTGTGATACAAAACAAGTAACGGTAAAAGAAGTACCTAAAGAAGGGTATATCATATTAAGAAATGACACGATGTTTTTTGCCGATGATAAAACGGTTGAAACAAAAGTAGAGTTGCAACATTATATAGAACAACAAATGAATAAAGAGCATCCAGCACATATAGTCTTGAGCTTTAAGGACAAAGACGCATATAAACAGTTAAAAACAGGGGATAAAATAAAAGTATGGTTTTCTCAAATACTTGAAAGTTATCCAGCAAAAATGATTGTAGAGAAATTTGAAATAATAGGGAAATAGAAAAAGGCAGCACTCCCGCTGCCTTTTTCTATTATTTTACAAATTGTAACTCTTTCGGGAATTTCGTTAAAATTTCTGATCCGTCTTTTGTGATGTAAATATCATCTTCAATACGAACGCCACCTACGTTTGGTACGTAAATACCAGGTTCGATTGTGAAGACCATACCTTCTTTTAATGGAGACTCGTTACCAGCTTTTACATCTGGATATTCGTGTACGCTAATTCCAAGTCCATGACCAAGTCGGTGTGGGAAGAAGTCTCCGTAACCTGCATCTGCGATAACAGAACGAGCAGCGTTGTCGATTGCGCCAAGTGTAACACCTGGTTTACATGCTTCAACTGCTTGTAGTTGTCCAGCAAGTACAGTGTTGTAAATACGAGTTTGTTCTTCAGAAATCTCGCCGAATGCCACTGTACGTGTAATATCAGAGCAATAACCGTCAATGATTACGCCTAAATCAAATAGTACGAAATCACCGCGTTTCATTTTGTTTGCGCCAGGAATACCGTGTGGAAGAGCTGAGTTCGCACCTGCTAATACCATCGTATCAAATGACATTTTATGTATGCCTTTTGTTTTTAATTCGTGTTCAATAATTGCTAATACTTCTAGTTCACTACGATCTTCTTTAATTGCATTTACACCAACTTCAACAGCATAGTCCGCCATTTTAGCTGCTTCGCGTAAAATAGAAAGTTCTTTTTCATCTTTAATTAAACGAAGTTCGCGAACTTTCTCCTCAGCTGATTTGAAAGCTGCATTTGGGAATAATTTCGTTAATTCTTCGTAGCGCTCTACGTTTAAATGTTCTTTTTCAATTGCAACTGCATTTGCATTGATGCCGCGGTCTTTAATTGCTTTTGCAATCATATCCCATGGTCTGTCAGTATCAGTAAATCCGATAATTTCATGTGCCCAGCCAGCGTTACGTGCTTGACCTTCTTCCATTTTAGGGCAAATTAAAATAGGTTCTTTTTCTTGGAATACAAACATACCAAGTAATCTTTCGTGTGGGTCACAGTGGAAGTTTGTCATGTAGAAGACGTTTGGTGTAGAAGTTAAGAACGCAGCTTCTACGTTTTTTTCTTTTAGCCATTGCATTAAATTTTCTAATCTAGCATTCATCGATTGGCACCCCCGAGATATTTAATTACAAATATAACTTTAACTCGGAAGAAAGCGTTATGACAAGTAAATAGATGTTAGAAAAGACAGGGAATTGAAAAATCATGTAGAATACAAAGTGAGAATGTGAACAGGGGAGGAATGTAATAATGAAAGTATCTTATCATGGACATTCAGTTGTGAAAATTGAGGCGAATGGAAAAGTTATTTTAATTGACCCGTTTTTAACAGGTAATCCGAAAACAGATTTAAAAACTGAAGATGTAAAAGTGGATGCAATTCTTTTATCGCATGGACACGGTGATCATGTTGGAGATACAGTAGAACTTGCGAAGAAAAATAATGCAGTTGTTGTAGCGCCATTTGAACTAGCAACATTTTTAAGTTGGCAAGGTGTAAATACACACCCGATGCATATTGGTGGTTCACATGAATTTGACTTCGGAAAAGTGAAGTTTACACAAGCATTCCACGGCTCTAGTTATATTGATGAAGAAAATAAGACGATTACATATACAGGTATGCCAGCAGGTATTTTATTTACAGCAGAAGAGAAAACTGTATACCACGCAGGAGATACTGCACTATTCTCTGATATGAAGTTAATTGGGGAATTAAATAAAGTTGATCTAGCATTTTTACCAATTGGTGATAATTTCACAATGGGGCCAGAAGATGCTGTACTAGCGGCAAAATGGATTAATGCGAAAACTGTTGTACCGATGCATTACAATACGTTCCCAGTTATTGAACAAGATCCATATCAATTTGTAGAAAAGCTACAAAATTGTACAGGGAAAGTATTAGAAGCTGGAGAAAGTATTACACTATAGAAAAGAAACCCTTCATTTGAAAAGAAAAGTGAAGGGTTTTTTACGTGTGTAGGACAGCTTTTAATGCTTGTATTTGTTTTGGTGATTCTTCTCTTTTGGTACGTGGTTGTTTAGGTGTTTCATTCAATTCCATTGCAACTTTTTTCCCATCTACGAAAGCTAAAAATACAGCACCTACAACCTCTAAAAGTTTTTTCATCATGTGTTCGCTCCTTTGTTTTATTTCTTGTCTTAATTGTATAGGCAATTAAGTGGGCGAACTATCGAATGAGATGACAATAGCATTACATTGTTGTAATAGAATGACTGGTGGAATGTAAGCGTCATTTTGTTATAAAAAAAATAGTACAGGTATGCAAAGAGAGAGTGTAACAGTTTTGAAAATATAGTATACTAAAAGTACAACACATGAAGAATTTAGGGAAAAGAAAGTATGGTGAAACCATTTGGCTACCAAGCATAACCAAATTTTAGAACATATTAATAGCCTGCCAGTAGGCCATAAAATTTCTGTAAGACAAATTGCGAAAGATTTGAGTGTAAGTGAAGGGACCGCTTACCGTGCAATTAAAGATGCAGAAAATAAAGGATATGTTAGTACAATTGAACGTGTCGGAACAATTCGAATTGAACAAAAGAAGAAAGAGAATATCGAAAAACTGACATATGCAGAAGTCGTTAACATTGTCGACGGTCAAGTACTTGGAGGCAGAGAAGGACTACATAAAACATTAAATAAATTCGTAATCGGAGCTATGAAATTAGAAGCGATGATGCGCTATACAGAAGCTGGGAATTTACTCATTATTGGTAACCGTACCAATGCACATGAATTAGCGCTAGAAACTGGAGCCGCTGTATTAATTACGGGCGGATTTGATACGGAAGATCATGTGAAGAAATTAGCAGACGAATTAAAGCTGCCGATCATTTCAAGTAGCTACGATACATTTACGGTCGCAACGTTAATTAATCGTGCAATTTATGACCAACTTATTAAGAAAGAAATTGTACTCGTTGAAGATATTTTAACGCCAATTGAAGAAACGTTATATTTAAAGCCGAGTGATACAGTACAGCAATGGCATGCATATAACGAAGAGACAATGCACGGAAGATATCCAATTGTCGATGAAAGTAACAAAGTACTAGGAATCGTAACTTCAAAAGATATGATCGGAGTAGCGAAAGAAACACCAATTGATAAAGTAATGACAAAACACCCAATTACAGTGAACGGTAAAATGTCTGTCGCAGCTGCGGCACGTATGATGGTGTGGGAAGGAATTGAATTACTTCCTGTCGTTGAGGAAGGAAACAAACTGCAAGGTATTATTAGCCGTCAAGATGTACTTCAGGCACTGCAAATGATTCAACGTCAGCCACAAGTTGGAGAAACCATTGATGATATTGTAACGAATCAATTTATGACACCAAAAGAAGCGAAGAATGAGCATCTATATCAATTTTCGGTGACGCCGCAAATGACGAACTCAATCGGGACGTTATCGTACGGTGTATTTGCAACAATTGTGACAGAAGCGACAAATCGCGTCATTCGTGCGCAAAAGAAAAGTGATTTAATTGTTGAAAACTTAACGATTTATTTCGTAAAGCCGGTTCAAATTGATAATGTTGTATCTGTTCATCCGAAAGTATTAGAAATTGGACGTAAATTTGGTAAGGTCGATGTAGAGGTGCATCATGAAGGTAATGTTGTTGGAAAAGCATTACTTATGGTTCAGTTAATCGATAAATAAAAAGATGGAACAAATCGTTTTGATTTGTTCCATCTTTTTTTGTTGTTTTAAATTTGAAAGGCATGATTTTAGATGGGAGTTTTAGTGAAATATGTATGGGATGGAGTGGAAAAGTAATGTGAGAAAAGACGGAATAATAATTCAATTCAGTTGTATATTGTGTTATGATTATATTGTAAGAAAATGGAATCGCGAGAGGTGGTATGCATTATGTCGTCAGCCGTACTCTTTTTTTGTAGTATCGCACTATTTTACTTTCTTGTAATGATACCGATTCAATATTTATATTTACAAGGTTTACATGAAAAAAAGGAAAAGACAGGATTATCTCAGCGAGAGCTATATGAAAAAATGTCTTTTGGAGAAGAACAATTACATTTTCACGTACAAGGGAACCCATTTAATATACCATCTGCGTTTGTTGCGTATATGATTTTGAAAGTTAAGGGACGTAAAAAAGCATCACAATATTGATGCTTTTTTACGTTGCTTCATAGACTTCAGCTTCTTTAACTGCTAATGGCAAGAAATGTTTGTATTGGCGAAACCCGTTAAATACACTTGCACTACCAAATAGAACGAATAAAACACCAACGATAATACGAGCGGTTGAAAGTTCTAAAAAGAATTGGTTTATCCCGAAAAATAAAACGAATGAACCGAGTGCCATTGCGGATTTTCCTGAGAGCCAACCTTTCTCCATTGGGCGGTTTGTACGAAAGTACTTTGTTTTGTAAAAGAGGTACAACATAAATGAGACGATAATACAGAAGACTAATACTGGCATAATGAACACTCCCATCGCTTTGTGAAAAATAATAGAAAAGAAAAAGAAATATCTAAACTTTCTAACTTTTATTATAAAGCAATTGTTCGCATGTATGAAATACTTTCCGTTATAATGGAGGATAAAGTGAAGAAGTTGATTAAAAAGGAGATTATACATATGCATGAGCAAATTTTAGGAGCAATTAAAGAGTTTGATACAATTATTATTCATCGCCACGTGCGTCCGGATCCAGATGCGTTAGGTTCACAGGGTGGTCTTGGTACAATTCTACAAGAATCGTTTCCAGAGAAAAATATTTATACGGTTGGGTATAATGAGCCGTCACTAGCATACTTACGAGTAATGGATGATATTGAAGATAGTGTATACGAAAATGCGCTTGTTATTGTTTGTGATACTGCGAATCAAGAACGTGTTGACGATCAACGCTATACAAAAGGGAAGATGTTAATTAAAATTGATCATCATCCAAATGAAGATCCGTATGGAGATATTACGTGGGTAGATACGACAGCGAGTTCTACAAGTGAAATGATTTATGAGTTTTATAACTATGGAAAAGATAAAGGATTAAAAATAACAAAAGAAGCAGCCCGCCTTATTTTAGCAGGAATTGTTGGAGATACAGGTCGTTTCTTATTCCCGAATACGACAGCAAAAACACTTCGTTACGTAAGTGAGCTTGTTGACATGGGTGTGAAATTCACAGATTTATACAATGAGATGTATAAGACAAAAGAAAAAATTGCTCGTTTAAACGGTTATATTTTACAAAACTTTACGATGGTAGAAGAAGGAGCAGCTTACATTAAATTAACGAAAGAAGTATTAGAAGAGTTTGATGTACTTCCTTCTGAAGCATCTGGTGTTGTTGGAGCGCTTGGCAATATTGATGGATTAAAGGCGTGGGTTCTATTTTTAGAGGAAGACGACGTAATTCGTGTTCGTCTTCGTTCAAAAGGACCAGTTATAAACAAATTAGCAATGCAATATAACGGCGGGGGGCATCCGATGGCTTCTGGTGCGAAGGCATCTTCTTGGGAAGAAGCGGATCGTCTTTTTGCTGATTTACGTGAGATTTGTAAATAAGAGACTATATGTTAGAACGAAAAGAAGGAGCGGCGCTAAAGCCCTCCTTCTTTATTTTTCTTTCTCTATAGTAATGCTAATTTCAAGCACTGTATCAAAAGATATTGTATCGACTTTAAAACGGTATAGCCGATCGTAATGTTTGTACGTTTTATTTTCGATTACCTTTTTAAGTAGGTCTTTATTTTTTGCGATACTTTGAATGTTTTTCGTTAAAAGATGTTGGAGGTCATTATGGATAGATGTAGTCATATTTTCGAGTGTGAGATTGTCTAAATCGTATTTTTCTCGATTGATAAGTTTTATTTTAATCTCTTGAATGGTTAAGAGCCGTTTATTTTCAGTGTTCAATTTTTCTTGATCTTCGAGAAGGACGTGGAGCTTTGCTTCTTGTTTTTCTATAATTTCTCTTTGTTCTGCTATTTTACTAGCTTGTTCTTCTTGAAAAACACCGTATATGTACAAAAAAATAAACCAGCTCAACACGCCTCCAACAGCAGCCCCAGCTAATACTAAGTACCATCTTTTTGCTGTATTGGCACTTGGTACTCTCATACATGTTCCTGCGTTAGCCATTTAATAATAATGAGACCTGTTTGCATACCACCAGTTGCGAAAAAAATAAGGAGAATTTGCTTTACGATATCTTTCATATCTCCGCCAAAGAAACTTCTTTCAAAGCTATAAAAGGTATCGAATGTTCCGCCGATTGCTGCAACGAGTGCCCAAATTCTTAAGTTTTGGGCGAATTGATTAATGTAAGTTAGAGCTGGTTTTCCGATAAGAAACGCACCAAATCCACCAATTAATGAACCGCCAAGTATAACCCCAAAGGCAATAAAATAACTAATAATAAGCAGAGAGAAAAAAGTATGTTCTCTTACATCCATCGTCATTCCCCTTTCTTCTTCATATATATGGACAAAGTATAAGAAGTATGTTTTGATTTCCGCTTTCCTCATCACCTATAATAAAAGTAGTCAAATAGGTAAAGAGAGGGTACAACAGTGAAGTTTGTGCATTTACAATGTCAAACCGTTTTTAGTTTATTAAAAAGTGCTTGTAAAATTGATGAGCTTGTAGTCAGGGCGAAAGAACTCGGTTTTTCATCGCTGGCTATTACGGATGAAAATGTTATGTATGGCGTTATTCCGTTTTATAAAGCATGTAAGAAACATGGTATACAGCCCGTTATTGGATTAACCGCTTCTATTTTTAGTGAAGAAGAAGAAAGGTCTTATCCGCTTGTATTACTTGCTGAGAATGAAATAGGCTACCAAAATTTATTAAAGATTTCTAGCAGTATTATGACAAAGTCCAAAGAAGGTATTCCTAAGAAGTGGCTTGCGCATTATGCGAAAGGATTAATTGCAATTTCACCAGGTAAAGATGGCGAAATTGAGCAATTATTACTAGAAGACAATGAGAGTCAGGCTGAAGAAGTAGCTCGCACGTATCAAAATATGTTTGGCCATTTTTATATGAGTTTGCAGCATCATGCGATTCAAGATGAGTTGCTTTTACAAGAGAAACTACCTGAATTTATTAGTAGGGTTAATATTCCAGTCGTTGCAACAAACGATGTGCGCTATATCAATCAAAGTGACGCGCTTGTTCACGAATGTTTACTATCTGTTGAAAGTGGAACGAAAATGACTGATCCAGATAGGCCGAGGCTGAAAACAGATCAGTATTATTTAAAGTCATCGGATGAAATGGAAGCACTATTTTCCCATGCGCCGGAAGCAATCCAAAATACAATAAAAATTGCAGAGCGTTGCCAAGTAGAAATACCGTTCCATGTAAATCAACTTCCGAAGTTTCCTGTTCCGTCTAATGAAACGAGTGATATATACTTGCGTCGTGTTTGTGAAGAAGGTTTGCGGAAACGATATGGTGAACCGAAAGAAGTGCATATAAAGCGTTTGGATCATGAATTAAATGTTATTTCTCGTATGGGATTTAGTGATTATTTCCTCATCGTATGGGATTTTATGAAGTATGCACATGAAAATCATATTCTAACAGGACCAGGTCGTGGATCGGCAGCTGGTTCACTCGTTTCATACGTATTAGAAATTACAGATATTGATCCAATTGAATACGATCTATTATTTGAAAGGTTTTTAAATCCTGAACGTGTGACGCTTCCCGATATTGATATTGATTTTCCAGACGTAAGACGTGATGAGATGATTCGCTATGTGAAAGATAAATACGGTCAGCTCCGTGTTGCGCAAATTGTAACGTTTGGTACGCTTGCAGCAAAAGCGGCAATTAGAGACATTGCCCGCGTAATGGGGCTTCCGCCGCGAGATATTGATATATTTTCAAAACTTATTCCATCAAAGCTTGGTATAACGTTAAAAGATGCATATGAAGAATCACAATCACTTCGTGAGTTTATACAAGGGAATCTTCTGCATGAGCGTGTATTTGAAATCGCAAAACGTGTAGAAGGTTTACCACGTCATACGTCTATTCATGCGGCTGGTGTTATTATGAGTCAAGAACCGCTAACAGGAAGTGTAGCAATTCAAGAAGGACATAACGATGTTTATGTTACGCAATATCCAGCCGATGCGCTAGAAGAACTTGGTTTGCTTAAGATGGACTTTTTAGGATTACGTAATTTAACGTTACTTGAAAATATTATAAAATTTATCGCGAACAAAACAGGGAAAGAAATCGATATAAGAAACTTACCTCTTCAAGATGAAAAGACGTTCCAATTATTAGGGAGAGGGGATACAACAGGTGTATTCCAGCTTGAGTCGGGTGGTATGCGAAATGTACTTCGCGGGTTAAAACCGAATGAGTTTGAAGATATCGTAGCTGTTAACTCGTTATACAGACCAGGACCGATGGAACAGATACCGACTTTTATTGAATCGAAACATGGAAAAAGAAAAATTGAATATTTACATCCGGATTTAAAGCCAATTTTAGAAAGAACATACGGCGTCATTGTATACCAAGAACAAATTATGCAAATTGCATCGAAGTTAGCTGGTTTTTCGCTCGGAGAAGCAGATTTACTGCGCCGTGCGGTGAGTAAAAAAAATCGTGATATTTTAGATCAGGAACGTAAGCATTTCGTCCAAGGATGTTTGCGAAATGGTTATGATGAGACATCCGCAGAGAAAATTTATGATTTAATTGTAAGATTTGCGAATTACGGTTTTAACCGAAGTCACGCTGTAGCTTACAGTATGATCGGATATCAGCTTGCCTATTTGAAAGCGAATTATACGCTGGAATTTATGACGGCATTATTATCAAGCGCAATTGGAAATGAAGATAAGATTGTACAGTATATACGAGAAACGAAGCGGAAAGGTTTTCACGTTTTGCCACCGTCTCTTCAGAGGAGTGGCTACAACTTCCAAATAGAAGGGAATGCGATACGTTACAGTTTACTTTCGATCCGAAATATTGGAATGGCTACAGTGACGGCATTATTAGAAGAACGAGAGGAAAAAATGTTCGAAGATTTATTTGAATTTTGTCTTCGTATGCCGTCAAAGTTCGTAACGGAGCGTAATTTAGAAGCTTTCGTCTGGTCGGGATGTTTTGACGATTTTGGTGTTTCGAGAACGAATTTATGGAAAAGTATTAAAGGGGCGTTAGAGTACGCGAATCTCGCACGTGATTTAGGAGATGCTGTTCCAAAATCAAAATATGTACAAGGAGAAGAGTTATCTTTTATTGAACAACTAAATAAAGAGAAGGAAGCGCTTGGCTTTTATTTATCAAGTTATCCGACAGCGCAATATGTGAAGTTAGCAAAAGAATTAGAAATTCCATCTCTCGCTCAGGCGATGCGACACAAGAAAAAAGTACAAAGAGCTATTGTGTATATAACAAGTGTGAGAGTGATTCGTACGAAAAAGTTTCAAAAGATGGCATTTATTACATTCTGTGATCAAAATGATGAAATGGAAGCGGTCCTCTTCCCGGAAACGTATATACATTTCTCGGATAAGTTGCAAGAAGGAGCAATTGTTTTAGTTGACGGTACGATTGAGCTAAGAAATCATAAGCTGCAATGGATTGTAAATGGACTATATCCGCTAGAGGAAATGGATGTTTATGAAGAAAAGAAAGACGCATCTGTTTACGTGAAATTGCCGTCTCAGTATGAGAAAAAGCTTTTAAATCAGGTTACGAAAATATTGTTCGACTATTCAGGTTTTGCGAAAGTACTAATTTATTATGAAAAGGAACATAAAATGGTACAATTATCTCGGAGTTTATCGATTCATCCAAGTGAAGAATGTTTAGGAGCACTTCGTGAAATTGTCGGGGAAGAAAATGTAGTTGTGAAAATATAATGGACAATTTCCCTACACTTCGATTATTATAGTAGTAGTGTTCGTGGTCAGACCACTTGGAGAAATTGATATCAGCAAGAATAATTTGAGGAGAGTGGATAGTTTGTCAACACTTCGTGAAGAAGCACTTCACATGCATAAAGTGCATCAAGGAAAATTAGAAACTGTATCAAAAGTAAAAGTAGAAAATGCAAAAGATTTAAGTCTTGCATATTCTCCAGGGGTTGCAGAACCTTGTAAAGAAATTTATGACGATAAAAGTAAGGTATATGAATATACGATGAAGGGAAATATGGTAGCAGTTGTGACAGATGGAACAGCTGTACTTGGTCTTGGTAACATTGGACCTGAAGCATCTCTTCCAGTAATGGAAGGTAAAGCTGTATTATTCAAGAGCTTTGCTGGTGTAGATGCATTCCCAATTGCCTTAAATACAAACGATGTAGATAAAATTGTTGAAACTGTAAAATTAATGGAGCCAACTTTTGGCGGCGTTAACTTAGAAGATATCGCAGCACCAAACTGCTTCATTATTGAAGAGCGTTTGAAAAAAGAAACAAATATTCCTATCTTCCATGATGACCAACACGGAACAGCTATTGTAACAGTAGCAGGTCTTGTAAATGCACTGAAATTAGTTGGAAAGAAAATGTCTGACATTAAAGTTGTCGCAAATGGCGCAGGTGCAGCAGGTATTGCAATTATTAAACTTTTATATCGCTATGGTGTACGCGACATTATTATGTGTGACCGTAAAGGCGCAATCTATGATGGTCGTCCTACAGGTATGAATCCGGTGAAGGATGAAGTTGCAAAATATACAAATAAGAATCGTATAGAAGGTTCTTTAGCTGATGTTGTACAAGGTGCGGACGTATTCATTGGTGTATCTGCAGAAGGTGCATTAACAGAAGAGATGGTTCGTACAATGAATGACGATGCGATTATTTTTGCAATGGCGAATCCAGTTCCAGAAATTATGCCAGAATTGGCAAAAGCAGCGGGCGCAGCTGTTGTTGGAACAGGTCGTTCTGACTTCCCGAACCAAGTAAATAATGTACTGGCGTTCCCTGGTATTTTCCGCGGTGCACTTGACGTACATGCGACACAAATTAACGAAGAAATGAAGATGGCAGCTGTACAGGCTATTGCTGAGCTTGTAGCAGAAGATGAGTTAAATGCAGACTATATCATTCCGGCACCATTTGACGCGCGTGTAGCGCCTCAAGTAGCGGCTTACGTTGCAAAAGCAGCAATGGAGACAGGAGTAGCTCGCCGTCAAGTAGATCCAAATGAGATCGCTGAAAAAACAAAACAATTAGCGCTGATTGGTAAAGAATAAGCGAGGAATTTCCATTGACATCATCAAATACAAAAGTATATCTCGAAATTGTAAAAAAAATCCGTTCCATTATGGAAGAGGATGGTTTGGTGGCGGGGGATCGTTTGCCGTCTGAGCGTGAGTTAAGTTCACGCTTAAACGTAGGACGTTCCTCTGTAAGAGAAGCATTGCGTGCTTTAGAACTGGTAGGATTGATTGAAACGAGACGTGGTGAAGGGACGTTTATTCGAAACTTTTATGATAACGGTCTTGTACAATTAATTGCCCCGTTCTTATTGCAAGATGAGAAAACAATTCGTGATTTATTACAAACGAAACGATTACTTGAGAAAGATATGATTCGAATTGTATGTAATTTACCGAAAGAAACGTTTTCTAAAGTACTAAGTAGATTACACCAAGTACTTGAAGGAAATGAAAGCTCAGTCCCAACGCTTCATCAAACGTTCTTTAAAACACTTATTGAACAAGTCGATAATTATTTACTATATCGCATTTGGATGATCGTAAATGATTACGTAGCAACTCTTTCTTGTAAAGTTTCAAGAGATTCTATCGATATGTATAGAAAGCTTTATGCTACTTTGGAAGAAAAACAAGAAAATGATGCACTAAAAATTTACGATGAATTAGTAGAGAATATACAGTTTCACTCGTAATGTATAAAATTTGTCGAAATGACCATGACACGTTATGACAAACATTCTACCGCTTAGCGGTTAAAGTTAAACGTAAAGAGTGAGGTTATTAGACAGATTGAGAAGATAAGGCTAACATCAAACTTTGGTGTTAGCCCCATTTTCTTCTTACGCTAACCTTAGCTCTCAACGAAGGGGGTCAAATTGTGCTAAGAGATTTATTCGTGAAAAAGAAAAAGTACGCTGCAATACCTTCAGAACAAGTACGAAAAGATGTACCAGATGGCGTTATGACAAAATGTCCGGAATGTAAAAAAATCATGTATACGAAAGAACTTCTAAAAAATTTAAAAGTATGTGTGAATTGTGGATATCATCATCCTATGAATGCATGGGAACGTCTTGATAGTATATTGGACGAAGGGTCATTCCGTGAGTATGACAAAGAAATGGTTTCATTAAATCCACTCGAGTTTCCAGGTTATGAAGAGAAACTAGAGAGCGATCGTAAGAAGACTGAATTGAACGAAGCGGTTGTAACTGGTGAAGGAACAATTGATGACATGCTTGTTGTTGTTGCAGTAATGGATTCTCGTTTTCGAATGGGGAGCATGGGCTCTGTAGTAGGAGAAAAAATCGCCCGTGCGGTTGAAAAGGCGTACGACTTACAAGTTCCATTTATTATCTTTACTGCTTCGGGTGGTGCCCGTATGCAAGAAGGTATATTAAGTTTAATGCAAATGGCAAAAACAAGCGTAGCTTTGAAAAAGCATAGTAATGCAGGAGGATTATTTATTTCTGTTATGACTCACCCAACGACGGGCGGGGTTTCAGCGAGTTTCGCTTCACTTGGTGATTATAATCTTGCAGAACCAGGTGCACTTATCGGATTTGCTGGTAGACGTGTAATTGAACAAACGGTGCGTGAGAAACTACCAGAAGATTTCCAAACGGCAGAATTCTTACTAGATCATGGTCAATTAGATGCGGTGGTGCATCGTGATGATATGAGAGAATCACTTCGCAAGATTTTAGAAGTTCATCAAGGAGGGGAAATGGCTGTATGGCAGAGCTAGAATTTGAAAAACCAGTTGTTGAGCTAAGAAATAAGATTCGTGAACTGAAAGACTATACGAAAAACAGCCAGATGGACTTCAGTGAGGAGATTCGTATTTTGGAAGAAAAGCTAGAAAATTTAGAGGAAGATATATACGGCAATCTGAAAGTATGGGACCGTGTTCAAATTGCTCGTCATGCTGAACGACCGACAACGCTCGATTATATTGAGCACTTATTTACTGATTTTTTCGAATGTCATGGAGATCGTCTATTTGGCGATGATGCAGCGATTGTCGGCGGCATTGCGAAATATAAAGGGATGCCTGTAACTGTAATTGGGCATCAGCGCGGAAAAGATACGAAAGAAAATATTCGCCGTAACTTTGGAATGCCTCATCCAGAAGGATATCGAAAAGCATTACGTTTAATGAAGCAGGCGGAAAAGTTCAATCGTCCTATTATTTGTTTTATTGATACGAAAGGAGCTTATCCTGGTAAAGCTGCTGAAGAACGTGGTCAAAGTGAAGCTATCGCCCGCAATTTATTTGAAATGGCAGGTTTAACGGTACCTGTTATTTGTATCGTTATCGGCGAAGGTGGTAGTGGTGGTGCGCTAGGCCTTGGAGTTGGAGATTACATTCATATGCTAGAAAATTCCACTTATTCTGTTATTACACCAGAGGGTGCAGCGGCAATTCTTTGGAAAGATTCAGGGAAAGCAAAGGAAGCTGCAGAGGCAATGAAAATTACAGCAGCAGATTTGAAAGAATTAGGTGTAATTGACGAAATTATTCCAGAAGCAAGAGGCGGAGCTCACCGTAATATTTTGAAACAGTCAGAAAATATAGACTTAATGATTCGAAAAACTTTTGAACAATTAAACGGAATTTCGAAAGATGAATTAATCGAAAAACGTTATGAAAAATATATGAAAATTGGGCAAGTTTCGTTTTCAAACGCTTCCATTTGGATAAAATAAGAAAAGCGTGCGTTCCACTTCGCGAATGCACGTTTTTATTATGAAAAGACACATCTTCTCCATTGTATTTTTATATTTTTTCGTGTTATTTTATTATAAGGCAAATAATCTTTATGAGGTGAGTACAAATGAAACGTATTGGTGTATTAACAAGTGGTGGAGATTCACCTGGTATGAATGCTGCCATTCGTGCAGTTGTTCGTAAAGCGATTTTCCATGATATTGAAGTATATGGTATTTACCATGGATACGCTGGATTAATTTCTGGTCACATTGAAAAATTAGAACTTGGTTCTGTTGGCGATATTATCCACCGCGGTGGTACAAAATTATATACAGCAAGATGTCCTGAGTTTAAAGATCCAGAAGTACGACTAAAAGGTATCGAGCAATTAAAGAAACACGGTATCGAAGGACTTGTTGTTATTGGTGGAGATGGTTCTTACCAAGGCGCTAAAAAATTAACTGAACAAGGATTCCCATGTGTTGGTGTACCAGGTACAATCGACAATGATATCCCTGGAACAGACTTCACAATTGGTTTCGATACAGCTTTAAACACTGTTATTGATGCAATTGATAAAATTCGTGACACAGCTACATCTCATGAACGTACATATGTTATCGAAGTAATGGGACGTCACGCTGGTGATATTGCATTATGGGCTGGTTTAGCTGATGGTGCGGAAACAATCTTAATTCCAGAAGAAGAGTATGACATGGATGATGTTATCGCTCGTCTGAAGCGTGGTAGTGAACGTGGTAAAAAACACAGTATTATCGTTGTAGCTGAAGGTGTTGGAAGTGCAATTGACATCGGTAAGCACATTGAAGAAGCAACAAACTTTGATACTCGTGTAACTGTATTAGGTCACGTACAACGTGGTGGATCACCAAGTGCACAAGACCGTGTATTAGCAAGTCGTCTTGGCGCAAGAGCAGTTGAATTGTTAATTGCTGGTAAAGGCGGACGTTGTGTAGGTATTCAAGATAACAAACTTGTTGATCATGACATTATCGAAGCGTTAGCTCAAAAGCATACAATCGATAAAGATATGTATCAATTATCTAAAGAATTATCCATCTAATCGGCGTAATGTCAGATATTTGGGAACGGTTTCATAATTTTCGGAGGTGCAATATGCGTAAAACTAAAATTGTATGTACTATAGGTCCTGCTAGTGAAAGTATTGAAAAATTAGAGCAATTAATCGAAGCAGGTATGAACGTTGCTCGTTTAAACTTCTCTCATGGTAGCCATGAAGAGCACGGAGCTCGTATTAAAAACATTCGTGAAGCTTCAAAGAAAACTGGTAAAACAGTTGGTATCTTACTTGATACAAAAGGTCCAGAAATCCGTACTCACGACTTCGTAGACGGACAAGCTGAGCTTGTAACAGGTGCAGAAGTAGTTCTTTCTACTGAGCAAGTATTAGGTACTGCAGAGAAGTTCTCTGTATCTTATGCTGGTCTTTATGACGATGTAGACCCAGGTTCTCGTATTCTAATCGATGACGGTCTTATCGAACTAGAAGTAATCGAAAAAGCTGATGGAAACATCCGTACAAAAGTTCTTAACAGCGGAACTGTAAAAAATAAAAAAGGTGTTAACGTACCAAACGTAAGCATTAAGCTTCCTGGTATCACTGAAAAAGACGTAAAAGATATCATCTTCGGTATCGAGCAAAAAGTTGATTTCATTGCAGCTTCATTCGTACGTAAAGCGTCTGACGTATTAGAAATCCGTGAATTATTAGAAGAGCATAACGCTCAATATATCCAAATCGTACCAAAAATCGAAAACCAAGAAGGTATCGACAACATCGATTCAATCTTAGAAGTTTCTGACGGTTTAATGGTAGCTCGTGGTGACATGGGTGTAGAAATTCCACCAGAAGAAGTACCGTTAGTACAAAAACGTCTAATTAAAAAATGTAACGTGTTAGGTAAACCAGTTATTACTGCAACACAAATGTTAGATTCTATGCAACGTAACCCACGTCCAACTCGTGCGGAAGCAAGTGACGTAGCTAATGCAATCTTCGATGGTACAGATGCAATCATGCTTTCAGGTGAAACAGCTGCTGGACAATACCCAGTAGAAGCAGTAACAATGATGGCTAACATTGCGGTACGTGTTGAAAAATCATTACAATATGAAGATATGTTCAAAAAACGTATTAAAGAGTTCACTCCAACAATTACAGATGCAATTAGCCAATCTGTTGCACATACAGCACTTGCTCTTGATGTAGCTGCAATCGTAGCTCCAACAGAAAGTGGATATACTGCGAAAATGATCTCTAAATACCGTCCAAAATCTCCAATCGTAGCTGTAACATCTGACGAGCAAGTAGGACGTCGTCTTGCACTTGTTTGGGGTGTACAAGCATTTATGGCTGAGAAGCGCGCAGCTTCAACTGACGAAATGTTAGATACAGCAATTCAAACAGGTATGGATGCAGGCCTAATCGGACTTGGAGATACTGTAGTGATTACTGCTGGTGTTCCAGTTGCTGAAACTGGTACAACAAACTTAATGAAAATCCACGTTGTTGGTGAAGAAATTGCTAAAGGACAAGGAATCGGTCGTAAAGCTGCAAAAGGTAAAGTAGTTGTAGCAAAAACAGCTGCTGAAGCTGTAGCGAACGTAAACGAAGGTGATATCCTTGTTACAACAAGCACTGATAAAGATATGATTCCTGCAATCGAAAAAGCTGCAGCTTTAGTTGTAGAAGAAGGTGGCTTAACAAGCCATGCAGCTGTTGTAGGTGTATCAATCGGTATTCCTGTTATCGTTGGTGTAAACGGCGTAACAGCAACTTTAAAAAATGGCCAAGAAGTAACAGTTGATGCAGCACGCGGAATTGTTTATAATGGACATGCGGAAGTGCTATAAGTAATACGGAGAGAAGGATCGGAGTCCTTCTCTTTTTTTTTACACAAAAACGAGATAAAATTAGCTTAAAGCGCCTAGAATTGCTTTTAAAAGCTGTTTGTTATGGGTTTTAATATGAAAGGGTATCTATATTTCATATGATGTATATAGGCATTGTGAGGGCGTTAAAAGTGAGATGTGAGAGAGGTGTAGAACTATGAAGTGGTTACTATTCTTGTTTATTTTAATACCGGCGATTGAGATTACGGTCTTAATTGGATCAAGTCATGTAATAGGTTTATGGTCTACGTTCGCTATGATTGTATTTACAGGTGTTGTAGGTGTGTATTTGGCGAAAAGACAAGGGTTTAAAGTGCTTGGAGAGATTCAATCTAAGTTGAATAGAGGGGAAATGCCAGGTGAGGCGGTACTAGATGGTATTTTTGTATTTGTAGGAGGTATTCTCTTAGTGCTTCCTGGGTATGTGACAGATATGCTAGGGTTTATCTGCGTGATCCCTATTACGAGAGCTTTATTGAAGCCGCTTGTTATGAAGTGGATGGAATGGAAATTTAGAAAGAATTCTACTATTATTATTCAGAAATAGCACTTAGATTGTAGAAATCTAAGTGCTATTTTTTTGTCTTGTAAAAGGAGAGGAACTTGCTGATTGAAGCTTTGTTTTACCGCGCTATTTGTGGGGTGGAATTTCTATCTCAAAGCTGGGCTGCTCGTAAGTGTCTGATGTGGGGCGAATGATGAGTGGGGATGAACAAAACGTTCGCTTATTATATTTGCTATATAATTTTCGTTTGAACTCTTGTGTGTACTTCGATTAAACTTGTGATTTTTTAGTGCTATTAATTTAGATGAATAAGATGGAGGGAAACACTGCTAAATTAAAGTTTTGTTTTCTTATATAGAGGAACGATTGGTGTAAAAAATTCATATAAAAAGGCGGAGATTGTTAGTTGAAGTCTTATTTTATGCTATTTTGTATATTTATTCATTTACATAAAAAGTAATAAATGTAAATGATAATTATAAAATAAATAGAATAAATATGTAAAAACACCACGGAATATGCGTTTTTCATGCAAAAAAACAAGAGAATTATCTTTTTTGAGTGCAATTCTCTTGTTTTATGTAATAAGTATGAAAAATAAGTACAAGGAATAATCAGTGGGAATTTCCCACTGATTACATGTAAGTTTTTTGTTGTGTATGAATTAGAAACTATTATTTTGAAGGTGAACCTTTAATATATTTCCACAAGTCATGGAAGACATTAGCTTTGTGTAATGTATTAAGTAGTACTAAGGTGACTGGGCCGATGATTAATCCTAAAAAGCCAAAAAGTTTAAAGCCGACAAATAGAGCGACGAGTGTTGCTAATGGATCGAGACCGATGTTAGATGAAAGTACTTTCGGCTCCATAATTTGTCTTTGGACAATCACGACGATGTATAAAATGAGAAGACCAATGGCGAATGCGGTATCGCCAGTGAAAAATACGTATATAACCCATGGAACAAAGACTGCGCCTGTTCCTAAATATGGTAGTAAATCTACAACCCCTGTAATAATCGCGATAGTAATGGCGTATGGTACGCGTAATATTAAAAGCCCGATTAGTACAATGACAGTTGTCATAGATACGAGTGTAAGTTGTGCTTTCACAAAACCAAACAAAGCTTTTCTTAAGTCGACAAAAATAGTTTTTCCATAGCCATGTACACGATTCGGTAGCAATTTTCTTGCTTTCTGAGCAAGACGGTGCCAATCGTAACTAATGAAGAAAGTGGCTAATAAAATGAATACAAGGACAGTTAAAGTTGTTGGCAGTGCACTAATGAAATTCGTTAACCCGCTTATAATGGCGGTTAAAAGTTCTTTCATTTGTGTTGTCGCTTCTGTTCCTAAGTTTTGAATGTTTTGTGTAATTGTATAGCGCTGTGGTTCTCCAAGATGATTAAATTTAGAGATTAAATCATCGTAGAGAGGCATAATATGATTAAGTGCAAATTGCTGAGCGAATGTAACGATATCTGGAAACTTTACTGTAACAAGTTGTAGTAAGTATGTTGTGGCAGATATTGCTTCAGTCACAAGATATGTAACAAGTCCAACGATAGCTCCAAATACGAGAATTAAGCTAACGAGTACTGCTAGTGCGCGAGGAAATTGTAGTTTTTGATTAAGGAAATTGACGACAGGATTAATCAAATAAGCAAATGCAAAAGCGATAATAAAAGGATAGATAAGCCCTGACATGTATAGTAATACATAGAACCCAGCTACCGTTGCTACAATGACAAATATGAGTCGCAATATCATATATAGTAAGTTTCGGTTCAAAGATGTATACCTCCCATTCCAATTTGGATTATCCTAATTCGTTCAACTTATAACGAGTGTGCCCCACTGATTAAAGTTTCACTTTATGTTATAGTGGAATGATGGATTTTTCCTGCTTTTTCAGTATGTGAGTGACTGTGAAAGCTTGGTGTTGATGCTTCTACTATATGGTAAAAACTTCATTTTCTCTTCTTTTTATTTTACCTGTTTCTAATTAGAAAAGAAAGAAGAGACGTCTGTTTTTTAAAATGTATACACGCTTAAATTTTTATGGTGAAAGTCTCAATTTATCATTTTAAAATACATAAAAAATGAAGTGATTCATGTTGAATAGGCATCGATATATCATGTATAACGATAGGTTTAAAGGTATTTTTGTTTGGAAATGAGTTCATTATTTTCAGAAAGGAAGTGCAAACATGATTAGTCAGTCAACGTTATTTTTATTCATACTACTTATTATAGGACTTATTGCGAAAAACCAATCGCTTACTGTGGCTATTGGTGTGTTATTTTTATTGAAGTTTACGTTTTTAGGAGATAAGGTCTTTCCTTATTTACAAACGAAAGGAATTAACCTAGGTGTAACGGTCATTACAATAGCGGTGCTCGTACCGATTGCGACGGGGGAAATAGGTTTTAAACAACTTGGAGAAGCGGCAAAATCTTATTATGCGTGGATTGCTTTAGCTTCAGGTGTAGCGGTCGCTTTGTTAGCGAAAGGCGGCGTACAATTGTTGACAACGGATCCCCACATTACAACTGCGCTTGTTTTTGGGACAATTATAGCGGTTGCGCTATTTAATGGGGTTGCTGTTGGTCCGTTAATTGGGGCTGGAATTGCCTATGCGGTTATGAGTATTATACAAATGTTTAAATAAGGAATTTTATAGTAATATAAAATTTTTGAATTCTTTCTGTTCACAAAAGTCAGATAATTGTTTATAATAGGATTAGAAACTTTGAAAAGTTACATAACAGCAGAGACTTTACACCAGATAAAATAAAAACAACATAAAACAATTTTATAATGATATTGTTTTATGTTGTTTTTATCATAAAACTCTTCGGAATTAATTTTCCTCACTAACTTGTTGTTTTGAGCGTGAGGATTCGGGGAGACATTCACGCTCATGCTTTCCATGTAAACAATGGACAATAAGAGGGGAACATCGCAACAAATTTGCATGATCGTGCATTTTGCTTGCCTAAAGAGTGAACGGGCGTTCATAATTCAAAAGGGGAGCAAATAGATATAAGGAGCAAGGTTGGGAGAATTTTCAGGAAAAGGAGAGAATGTCATGACTGTTATTCGAGGTTTAGAAGGGGTAGTAGCAACAACATCATCTGTGAGCTCTATTATTGATGATACATTAACTTATGTTGGGTATAATATTGATGATTTAGCTGAGAATGCTACGTTTGAAGAAGTAGTGTACTTATTATGGCACCGCAAGCTTCCTAATGAAAAAGAACTAGCAGAATTTAATGAAATTGTATCAGAATACTATAAAGTTCCAGGTGAGATTTTAACATATTTGAAACAAGTAGATTTAAAAATTGCACATCCGATGTCTGTTTTACGAACTGCAATTTCCATGCTATCATTATACGATGAGAGCGCTGAAATTATGGACGAAAAGTCCAATTATTTGAAAGCGGTTAAATTACAGGCGCAAGTAGGAACTTTAGTTGCTGCTTACGCGAGAATCCGTAAAGGTTTAGATATTGTTGAGCCAAGAAAGGATTTATCATTAGCTGCAAACTTCTTGTACATGTTAAATGATCGCGAGCCAAATGAAGTTGAAATTGAAGCTTTTGATAAGGCGCTTGTACTTCATGCAGATCATGAGTTAAACGCTTCTACATTTACTGCACGTGTTTGCGTAGCTACACTTTCAGATGTATATTCTGGTATTACAGCAGCAATCGGTGCATTAAAAGGTCCTCTTCACGGTGGGGCAAATGAAAATGTAATGAAGATGTTAACTGAGATTGGTGAAGAAGAAAATGTAGAGTCATATATTCATAATGCTCTTCAAAATAAAGTGAAAATCATGGGCTTTGGCCACCGTGTGTATGAGCAGGGTGATCCACGTGCAAAACACTTACGTGAAATGTCTAAGAGATTATGCGTGCTTTTAGGAGAAGAGAAATGGTATAATATGTCTATCAAAATTGAAGACATTGTAACAAAAGAAAAAGGTCTTCCACCAAATGTTGATTTCTATTCAGCTTCTGTATACCATTGTTTAGGAATTGACCATGACTTATTTACACCTATTTTTGCAATTAGCCGTATGTCAGGCTGGTTAGCTCATATTCTAGAACAATATGAAAACAACCGTTTAATTCGTCCGCGTGCTGATTATAATGGACCAACGCATCAAGTGTATGTTCCAATTGCACAACGATAAGTGAATAACACTATTTTGATAGTGAAAATACGCTTTCAAAAGTCTGATTTTTTCGGAAAGATGTAATGATTAGAATATTTTAATTTGACTAACGGTTTGAACTGAGGGGTTATTCCCTCAGTTTCATACATATGAAATTTCAAACATGGGGGTTATCACATTGACGACAGGTGAAAAAATTACTGTAACTAATGGTGTTATGAATGTACCAAACAATCCGATTATTCCATTTATCGAGGGAGATGGAATTGGTCCTGATATTTGGGCAGCTGCATCTCGCGTACTAGAAGCAGCAGTTGAAAAAGCTTATGATGGTGAGAAGAAAATCGTTTGGAAAGAAGTGCTTGCAGGGGAAAAAGCATTCAACCAAACAGGCGAGTGGTTACCAGAAGAAACTTTAAACTTAATTCGTGAATATTTAATCGCGATTAAAGGTCCACTTACAACTCCAGTTGGCGGTGGTATTCGTTCTCTAAACGTAGCACTTCGTCAAGAATTAGATTTATATGTATGTCTACGTCCAGTTCGTTATTTTGAAGGTGTTCCTTCACCTGTAAAACGTCCGGAAGATACTGATATGGTTATTTTCCGTGAAAATACAGAAGATATTTATGCTGGAATTGAATATGCGCAAGGATCTCCAGAAGCAGAAAAAGTTCTTGCTTTCTTAAAAGAAGCAATGGGTGTTAATAAAATCCGCTTCCCAGAAACATCTGGTATTGGTATTAAGCCAATTTCAGAAGAAGGGACAAAGCGTCTTGTTCGTGCTGCAATTCAATATGCAATTAACGAAAAACGCTCTTCTGTTACATTAGTTCATAAAGGAAACATTATGAAATTTACAGAAGGTGCTTTCAAAAACTGGGGTTACGAAGTAGCGGAACAAGAATTCGGCGACAAAGTATTTACTTGGGCTGAATACGATCGTATCGTTGAAAAAGATGGTAAAGATGCAGCGAATAAAGCGATGGCAGACGCTGAAGTGGCTGGAAAAATCATCGTAAAAGATTCTATTGCAGACATCTTCTTACAACAAATTTTAACTCGTCCACGTGAGTTCGATGTTGTTGCAACAATGAACTTAAATGGTGACTATATCTCTGATGCACTTGCTGCACAAGTAGGTGGAATTGGTATTGCACCTGGTGCAAACATTAACTATGTGACTGGACATGCTATCTTTGAAGCTACACACGGTACAGCTCCAAAATATGCAGGTTTAGATAAAGTAAACCCATCTTCTGTTCTTCTTTCAGGTGTATTATTATTAGAACACTTAGGATGGAACGAAGCTGCGAAATTAGTAACTGCTTCTGTTGAGAAAACAATTGCTTCAAAAGTAGTAACTTATGATTTCGCACGCTTAATGGAAGGTGCAACAGAAGTGAAATGTTCTGAGTTCGCTAATGAACTTATTAAAAACATGGATGTAGCGATAATCAAAAACGCATAATTAAAGCGGGGGGTAAATTATGACAATCAAACGCAAGAAGGTTTCAGTCATCGGTGCAGGATTTACAGGAGCAACAACGGCATTCTTATTAGCACAAAAAGAACTTGCAGATGTTGTATTAGTGGACATTCCACAACTGGAAAATCCAACAAAAGGGAAAGCGTTAGATATGTTAGAAGCGAGCCCAGTACAAGGTTTTGATGCTAACATTATTGGAACATCTGATTACGCAGATACTGCTGATTCTGACGTTGTCGTTATTACAGCAGGTATTGCACGTAAGCCTGGTATGAGCCGTGATGACTTAGTAGCAACAAACTCTAAAATTATGAAAAGTATTACGCGCGACATTGCAAAACATTCACCAAATGCAATTATTGTTGTGTTAACAAATCCAGTTGATGCAATGACATATTCTGTATTTAAAGAAGCAGGATTCCCGAAAGAGCGTGTAATCGGCCAATCGGGTGTATTAGATACAGCTCGTTTCCGTACATTCATCGCACAAGAATTAAATCTTTCTGTAAAAGACATTACAGGATTTGTTCTTGGCGGACACGGTGACGACATGGTACCTCTTGTGCGTTATTCTTATGCAGGCGGTATTCCGTTAGAAACGTTAATTCCGAAAGAGCGTTTAGAAGCAATCGTAGAACGTACACGTAAAGGTGGCGGTGAGATTGTAGGCTTATTAGGAAACGGTAGTGCATATTACGCACCAGCAGCTTCTTTAGTTGAAATGACAGAAGCAATCTTAAAAGATCAACGCCGTATATTACCAGCTATTGCGTACCTTGAAGGTGAGTATGGTTATAGTGACCTTTACTTAGGGGTACCAGTAATTCTAGGTGGTAACGGAATTGAAAAAATTATTGAATTAGAACTTCTTGCAGATGAAAAAGAAGCGTTAGATCGCTCTGTAGAATCTGTACGTAATGTAATGAAAGTTCTTGTTTAATAATTGAATAGTAGTGAAAAAGATTCGGGATTCCGAATCTTTTTCTACTATTTACCGAATTGTTTTTTTTGAAATAATATGAAAACGCTATCATTTGTAATATCCTATAATGAAACTGTAGATTTATACTATACATTGCCCTCATCATAGTAAATTTCGGATAAGGTATCGCTTTTAGTAGGATAATAAGGTGAAAAAATCGGAGGGGGTTGTAACATGTTAAAGAAAAAAGTTCAAATTGGTCGTAAAATGGATGAAATTACAGTAGGAGAGAAATTATCTATCACTGAAAAAATTGAGGATAAAGATTTGTTATTGTACTTAGGGTTAACGAATGATGCCAATCCATTATATATTCAGCATGATTACGCATCCCAAACTCCGTATGAAAAGCCGATTGTACCAAGCATTATGCTAACGGGAATGATTACAACGGCGGTTACGAAATATTTACCGGGTCCAGGAAGTCATATTACGAGAAAGGACCTTACATTCGTGAAACATGTTCACCATTATGAAACGTTACAAATCCACTTTGAAGTTGTGGCTGTTTCTGAGGAGGAACATACAATTGATATGCTTGTATCTGCTCATGATGAAAAAGGAGAAACTGTTGTGAAAGGTTCATTAACAGTAACGCCACCTTTTAAATCAGTTTCTATTATGGAAAAAGCATTAGATAATTTTTAAAAAGATGAAAATATGAATAGCGCTAGCATACCTTTAATAAGGATGCTAGCGCTATTTTTAGTTGAAGAACCCTTCTTTGAACCCTTCAGCAAATTCTGAGCACCCCGTTTTAATCGTATCCCAGCTCGGAGCGTTAAAAGCAAGGATACATGTGACTGCTAAAGATAGAATGGATAGTATTAGTCGCATAATAGACCTCCGTATATTATTAATTTATATATTAAGATTAATGATATAATTATCGGTAATTGAAGTCAATTAAAGGAGTGGTTTTTTAGGTAAGGTGGAAAAGAGAAGACGTGATCTTTGAAACGGTAAGAGAAGCTGAAGTGTGGGCCAGATGGGGTAGCAAATGAAATGTATGGAAGAGTATTTGATGGATATGAAACACCAGATTATAAAATAGCGTATGCTCTTTCGTTTTTCCTAGCACAAAATTAAGATTTTATAGTTCATACGGAAGTGAGCTTTAAAGAAGAGAGAGCAATCTATAAAGTTTGGCAAAATCCTGTGTAGTTGCAGGTGAATTGTAATTACTTCTATTTTCTCAATTCTACACAAACGCTCTCCATGAATAGACAATTATATTGAGAGGGACCTTGTTTTCTAGTATGATGAGAATAACGGGGAAAATACTAGGATGAAGAAGGTTTCAAGTCTATAACTTGGAGGAAAAGAATGAACAATCGTATTTTAGTAGTTGATGATGAGGAATTTATCTTAACTTTAATCGAATTTAATTTACAACAAGCTGGGTTTGAAGTTATAACAGCGATGGATGGAGAAATGGCGCTTCAAAAAGCGACAACAGAACGCCCAGATTTAATTATATTAGATTTAATGCTTCCGAAAATGGATGGTATGGAAGTGTGTAAAGAATTACGATTGCAGCGCGTTATGACGCCGATTTTAATGTTAACGGCAAAAGATGATGAGTTTGATAAGGTGCTAGGCCTTGAACTTGGGGCGGATGATTATATGACAAAGCCATTTAGTCCAAGAGAAGTTGTTGCTCGTGTGAAGGCGATTTTGCGTCGTACGAAATTACAACAAGAAGAACAAGTTGCAGAAGCGCCAGATGAAGATAGCATCACAATTGCAGAACTTAAAATTTTACCGGAATTTTATGAGGCTTATTTCCAAGGAAGAAAGCTTGAATTAACACCAAAAGAATTTGAACTACTTGTGTATCTTGCGAAAAATAAAAGTCGCGTGTTGACACGTGATCAATTACTAAGTGCTGTATGGAATTACGATTTTGCTGGTGATACACGAATTGTTGATGTTCATATTAGCCATTTGCGCGATAAAATTGAACAAAATACGAAAAAACCGACGTACATTAAAACGATACGTGGTTTAGGATATAAATTAGAGGAGCCAAAAGGGAATGAATAAATTTCGTTCCAGGCTTCTTTTTACATTTGTTTCTCTTATTGTATTTATTTTAGTTGGACTAGGTTTATTACTAGAAACTGTGTTTGAAAACTACTATATAGATCATGCTAAAGAGAGAATGGTAAAAGAGACAGAGTATGTTGCGACGTTAGCAGAAGAGCAAGGTTTTGATAATGTCTTAAAAAACCCATACATATTTGAAAAGTTAGAAGAAAAAATACCAGCTTCTATCGTATTTTTGGATGAAAAAAAGAAAGTTCAATATAGAAAAGGACAAGAATTGGCATTTAGTCCAGAGACGATTAAAGAACTTTCTTCGGAAGTGGCAAAACAACGAAGTAAAGTGATTACGAAAGAAACGGATCGAAAGAATGAATTTTATCATGCGGTGTTCGTTCAAGATGTAGAAGGAAAACAAGGATACATTTTGGTGAAAAGTATAATTGATCCTTTAAGAGACGTACATCAAAAAACGTGGGGATTATTAATTATCGGATTTGTCATTGCTTGTCTCGTAGTTGTATTTTTAGGTATGAAAATTACAGGGCAATATATTAGGCCAATTGAATCGGTTACGAAAGTTGCAATTGAATTGGCAAAGGGCAATTATAAAGCACGTGCATACGAAAGTCATTCGGATGAAACTGGAATGCTGAGTAAAGCGATTAATATTTTAGCTCGAAATTTACAAGAGATGACACTTGAACAAGAAATGCAGCAAGATCGTCTGCATACGTTAATTGAAAATATGGGAAGCGGAATGATTTTAATTGATAGCCGAGGATATATAAACCTTGTAAACCGCTCTTATAAGGAAACTTTCCACGTAACAGATGAAGAATATTTAGATCGCTTATATTATGAATCGTTTCATCATACAGAAATTATTGAGCTTGTAGAAGAAATCTTTATGACAGAAGTGAAAGTGCGTAAACAAATGTTATTGCCACTTGGAATTGAACGGAAGCATTTCGAAGTATATGGAGCGCCGATTATCGGGACAAACCATGAATGGAAAGGGATTGTTCTCGTATTCCATGACATAACAGAGTTAAAGAAATTAGAACAAATGAGAAAAGACTTTTTAGCGAATGTTTCTCATGAATTAAAGACACCGATTACTTCTATTAAAGGTTTTTCAGAAACACTCTTAGACGGAGCGATGGATAATAAAAAATTCTGCGAACATTTCTTGCACATTATTTTAAAAGAAAGTGAGCGCATGCAAGGATTAATTGAAGATTTATTAGATTTGTCGAAGATCGAACAACAAGGATTTAAATTAAATATGGGAACCGTTGATATGAAGGGGCTGCTTGAAGATATTCATATGGTACTTGATAATAAAGCAGGAGAAAAAGAAATCTCTTTACAAGTTAATGTATTAAAACGTGCCTCTGTTATTGGAGATCCAAGTCGTTTGAAACAAATCTTTATTAATTTAATTAATAACGCAATCGTATATACACCGGCTGGAGGCGTTGTTTCAGTAGAGTTAGCGGAAGATAAATATAATGCTTATATAAAAGTATCGGATACTGGAATTGGTATTAGTAAAGAGGAAATTCCGCGTATTTTTGAACGTTTCTACCGGGTGGATAAAGCAAGAAGTAGAAATACTGGTGGTACCGGCCTTGGATTGTCGATCGTAAAGCATTTAGTTGAGGCGCATCAAGGTACGATTACAGTAGATAGTGAAGTTGGAGAAGGGACAACGTTTACAGTTGTTTTACCGAAATCAGCAACTGAAAAATAGGATGAAGGATGTTTACAATATATTAACAATGGCTTAATTAAATATTAATAAAGCTCTGTTAATATAATACATGAAAACCCCTTCATCCAAGGAGTAATTTTGGACGAGAATAGTTAAGCTGTTCTCGTCACTTCCCTTTATGCCAATATAAGTCTGTTTTATATATGAAAGAAAATAGCCGTTATTTTTCTTCTCTCTATTAGTCATGTTAATATAGAGAGAGGAAAGGAACGGTTTTTTTCTGTGAAAAAAATCATTTCAAATTTGTATGGGGAGGTTTCAATTTTGGAAAAAAAGGTCGTATTAGTAGATGGTAATAATATCGCGTATCGTGCTTTCTTTGCACTACCGCTTTTAAATAACGACAAAGGTATACATACGAACGCAATTTACGGTTTTACAATGATGTTAATGAGAATATTAGAGGAAGAAAAGCCAACTCATATGTTAGTGGCGTTTGATGCAGGCAAAACAACGTTCCGTCATAAAACGTATAGTGAGTATAAAGGAGGACGTCAAAAGACTCCACCTGAATTATCAGAGCAGTTCCCGTTTATTCGTGAGATGCTGGATGCGTTCAATGTACCGCGTTATGAATTAGAAAATTATGAAGCGGATGACATCATGGGAACGTTAGCGAAAGAAGCGAGTGAGCAAGGGGCGAGTGTAAAAGTTATTTCAGGAGATAAAGATTTACTTCAACTTGTTTCTGATAACACGCTTGTATGTATTCCGCGAAAAGGGATTACAGAAGTGGATGAATATACGAAAGAAGCTTTATTTGAAAAATACAGCTTATCACCAAAGCAAATTATCGATATGAAAGGTTTAATGGGAGACCAATCAGATAATATTCCGGGTGTACCAGGAGTTGGTGAAAAAACGGCGATTAAATTGTTAACACAGTTTGGAACGGTTGAAGAAGTGTATGAAAATCTAGATCAAGTAAGTGGGAAGAAATTAAAAGAAAAACTGGAAGAAAATAAAGAACAAGCTCTTATGAGTAAGGATCTTGCAACTATTATTACAGATGCGCCGATTACAGTTCATGTGGATGATATGTCGTATAAAGGATATGAAGCAAGTGATGTCATTCCAATGTTCGAGAGTTTAGGATTTACATCTCTTTTAAATAAATTAGGCGTTACGCCAGAAGAAACAGCTCCAGCTGAATTAGATGATATTACATTTGATATTGTGGAAGAAGTTACAGAAGAAATGCTTCAGCAAGATAGTGCGCTTATCGTTGAAGTACAAGAAGATAACTATCATAAAGCAGACATTCAAGGTTTCGGTATTCAAAATGAAAATGGATGTTACTTTATTCAGACAGACATTGCTCTTAAGTCAGATGCTTTTAAAGAGTGGCTTGCAGATGGAGAGATGAGAAAGCATACATTTGATGCGAAGCGTGCAATCGTTGCACTGAAATGGAATGGGATAGATATGCAAGGGATTGACTTTGATCTATTAATCGCTGCTTATTTACTTGACCCGGCTGATACAGATAAAGATTTCCGTACTGTAGCGAAAATGAAAGAAACGCATGCTGTGAAATCAGATGAAGAAGTTTACGGAAAAGGTGCGAAACGTGCTGTTCCAGAGTTAAAGGTAGTCGCGGAGCATGTGGCTCGTAAAGTGCATGTATTATATGATGTAAAGCAAACATTCGTTGAAGAGTTAAAGAAGAATGAGCAATATGAACTGTTTACAGAGTTAGAATTGCCGCTTGCACGTGTATTAGCTGATATGGAAGTAAAGGGTGTAAAAGTTGATACAGAGCGTCTTCGTAATATGGGAGAAGAACTTGCGGGTAGATTAAAGGAAATGGAACAGGAAATCTATAAGCTTGCGGGAACAGAGTTTAATATTAATTCACCGAAGCAGCTTGGTGTTATTCTGTTTGAGAACTTAAACTTACCGGTTATTAAAAAGACGAAAACAGGTTATTCTACGTCAGCTGATGTACTAGATAAGCTTATGAATCACCATGAAATTATTCCAAATATTTTACATTATCGTCAATTAGGGAAACTAAATTCAACTTACATTGAAGGTTTACTGAAAGTTGTACATGAAGATTCATCTAAAATTCATACTCGCTTTAATCAAGTGTTAACGCAAACAGGTCGATTAAGTTCAACGGATCCGAACTTGCAAAATATCCCGATTCGATTAGAAGAAGGAAGAAAGATTCGTCAGGCATTTGTTCCATCAGAAGAAGGCTGGATTATGTATGCGGCTGATTATTCACAAATCGAACTGCGTGTATTAGCTCATATTGCAAATGATAAAGGGCTAGTTGAAGCGTTCCAACATGACATGGATATTCATACGAAAACAGCTATGGATGTATTTGGCGTTGAAAAAGATGAAGTAACTTCAAATATGAGACGACAAGCGAAAGCTGTTAACTTCGGAATTGTGTATGGTATTAGTGATTATGGTCTTTCACAAAACTTAGGAATTACAAGAAAAGCAGCAGCGGAATTTATTGAAAAGTATTTAGAAAGTTTCCCTGGTGTACAAGAATACATGGAGGACATCGTAAAAGATGCGAAACAAAAAGGATATGTAGCTACATTATTAAATCGTCGCCGTTATATTCCAGAAATTACGAGTCGTAATTTTAACTTGCGTAGCTTCGCTGAGCGTACAGCGATGAATACACCAATTCAAGGTACTGCAGCAGATATTATTAAAAAAGCGATGATTATTATGGCAGATCGTTTAGAAGAAGAAGGATTACAAGCGCGTCTTCTTCTGCAAGTACACGATGAATTAATATTTGAAGCACCAAAAGAAGAAATCGAAAAATTAGAGCAGCTTGTACCTGAAGTAATGGAACATGCGATTGAACTTGCAGTTCCGCTGAAAGTTGATTATTCTTACGGTCCAACTTGGTACGACGCAAAATAAGGAAGTGATGAAATGCCTGAATTACCAGAGGTTGAAAACGTTAGACGGACACTTGAAAATCTTGTAACAGGAAAAACGATTGAAGATGTTATTGTTACTTATCCAAAAATAGTGAAACGACCGGATGATGCAGAAATCTTTAAAGAAATGCTAAAAGGCGAGAAGATTGAAAATATAAAGCGAAGAGGAAAGTTTTTGCTTTTATATGTAACGAATTATGTCATTGTTTCACATTTGCGTATGGAAGGTAAGTTTTTATTACATCAAGAGGATGAGCCGATTGATAAACATACGCACGTCCGTTTCTTATTTACAGATGGAATGGAATTACATTATAAAGATGTGAGAAAGTTTGGTACGATGCATCTCTTTAAGAAAGGTGAAGAAATGAACCAAATGCCTCTTGCTGACTTAGGTCCGGAGCCATTTGATGCTGAAATGACACCGCAGTATTTACAAGAAAGATTACAAAAGACAAATCGTAAAATAAAAGTTGTGCTACTGGACCAGCGTCTTTTAGTAGGGCTTGGAAATATATATGTAGATGAAGTTTTATTCCGTTCTCAAATTCATCCAGAACGAGAAGCTTCGTCTTTAACAGTAGAAGAAATTGAGCGAATTTATGAGGCTACCGTTACAACGTTAGGCGAAGCAGTAAAGCGTGGCGGAAGTACAATTCGGACGTATATCAACTCACAGGGGCAAATTGGTTCGTTCCAAGAACTCCTAAATGTATATGGGAAAAAGGGAGAGCCGTGCGTAACTTGTGGCACGATATTAGAAAAAACAGTTGTTGGCGGGCGAGGAACGCATTACTGCCCAATTTGTCAGCCTAGAATATAGAAAAGAGATAACATCGGATAGGCATTTGTCATATACATACAGCAGAGCTATGTATAAGGGAGGAGCTTACCGATGTACCTTTATTTATCTCTTATTTTATTAGCTTTTACATTAAGCTTAGATAGCTGTAGTGTAGGGCTAACATATGGTTTAAGAAGCGTAAGAATTCCACTAAGATCAATTATAATTATCGGAATGTGTTCAGCGGCTGTTATGCTTGTTTCAATGGGAATTGGACATATGATCGCGAAAGTATTTTCACCTGTTATCGCAACGCGTATCGGTGGGCTTGTTCTTATTGGAATAGGGATTTGGGTATTATATCAATTTTTTCGAAGTGAGAAAAAAGAAGAACCGAAGCAAGAGGAGAAGGTCTGGAAATTAGAGATTGCCTCGCTAGGCCTAGTGATTCAAATTTTACGGAAACCGACTGTTGCAGATTTTGATAAATCAGGCACCATTTCTGCAGGAGAAGCATTACTTCTTGGTATAGCTCTTTCTGTAGATTCATTTGGTGCCGGAATTGGTGCATCTTTATTAGGGTATGCACCCGCTATGATGGCGATATTAGTTGCAGTTATGAGTTCTTTGTTTTTATTTATTGGAATGAAACTTGGAACGGTTTTATCAAATATGAAGTGGTTACAAAAATTTACATTCCTGCCTGGAGTATTACTCATCATTATTGGAATTTGGAAAATGTAAGTATGGGCGTGGAACATTAGTTTCGCGCCTTTTATTATGAGGAGGATTATTATGACAGTAGTAATTGGATTAACGGGAGGCATTGCAAGCGGAAAAAGTACGGTATCAGAAATGTTTCGTGAACTGAGCATACCAGTTATTGATGCAGATATTATCGCAAGAGAAGTTGTAGAGCGAGGAAAACCAGCATATAACAAAATAGTAGAAGTATTTGGAACGGAAGTGTTACAAGAAGATGGAGAATTAGATCGTCCAAAACTAGGAAGTGTCGTTTTCTATAATGAAGAAAAACGATTGCAGTTAAATAAAATTGTTCATCCTGCAGTGCGTGAGGAAATGAATAGGCAAAAGGAAATGTACATAAAAGAAGGTATGCAAGCGGTTGTGTTAGATATTCCTCTCTTATTTGAAAGCAAATTAACAAGTCTCGTTGACCGCATTTTAGTTGTAGCGGTTAAGCCGCATACGCAATTAGAACGTTTAATGAAACGAAATAACTTTTCAGAAGAGGAAGCAACAGCTCGTATTCAATCTCAAATGCCGTTAGAAGAAAAAATGAAAAATGCAGATGAAGTGATAAATAATGATGGCACAATTATGGGAACGAAAACACAATTGCAGGTAATTTTAAAAAAGTGGAACATTATTGACTAAAAAATTGTGAAATTAATGAAAATGCTTAGTGACATATCCCCTTTTTGTGTTATACTATTATTGGGATTGGAGATAAATAGTATAACGCATTCAAGGGGGATAACATATTATGACTCGTGTGGCAATTAATGGATTTGGACGTATTGGGAGAATGGTATTTCGTCAAGCAATAAAAGAAAGCGCATTCGAAATTGTAGCAATCAATGCAAGCTATCCATCTGAAACGTTAGCACACTTAATTAAATATGATACAGTTCATGGCAAGTTTGACGGAACAGTAGAAGCATTTGAAGATCACTTATTAGTTGATGGAAAAATGATTCGCCTTTTAAACAACCGCGATCCAAAGGAATTGCCTTGGACAGATTTAGGTGTTGAAGTTGTAATTGAAGCAACTGGTAAATTTAATTCGAAAGAAAAAGCAATTCTTCACGTTGAAGCTGGAGCGAAAAAAGTTATTTTAACAGCGCCTGGTAAAAATGAAGATGTAACAATTGTAGTTGGTGTGAACGAAGACCAATTAGATATTACAAAACATACTGTTATTTCAAATGCATCTTGTACAACAAATTGTTTAGCGCCTGTTGTGAAGGTGTTAGATGAGCAGTTTGGAATTGAAAACGGTTTAATGACGACAGTTCACGCTTATACAAATGACCAAAAAAATATTGATAACCCACATAAAGATTTAAGAAGAGCACGTGCTTGCGGACAATCAATCATTCCGACAACGACAGGTGCTGCGAAAGCGCTAGCAAAAGTTCTTCCACATTTAAACGGAAAACTTCATGGTATGGCACTTCGTGTACCAACACCAAACGTGTCTCTTGTTGATTTAGTAGTAGATGTAAAACGCGATGTGACAGTTGAAGCTATTAACGATGCATTCAAAACTGTTGCAAACGGTGCGTTAAAAGGTATTGTAGAATTCAGCGAAGAGCCTTTAGTATCTATCGACTTTAATACAAATACACACTCAGCTATTATCGATGGTTTATCTACAATGGTAATGGGTGATCGTAAAGTGAAAGTACTTGCTTGGTATGATAACGAGTGGGGCTACTCTCGTCGTGTTGTAGATCTTGTAACATTAGTTGTTCAAGAGTTAGCGAAACAAGAAAATGTGCAACACATTTAAGTGAATAAGGGAGGAGAGGGCAAGGCAATATTTGCCCTCTTTTTTTAATTTTTTCTGAAAAGGAAAAAAATTATATAAGTATATTTTAAAAAGTGGACATACCACGAAACGTTGTGATTACTGCATTTGTGAATCGTTTATTTTTTTTAGGGAAAAGTAAAGAGGAAAATATGACAGAAAATCGAAAAAACTGTTGTTGCAAAATGAAAATAAACAAAGTATACTAACACTCGTAAACTTAAGAGCTGAGGTACGTAGTCACTACTTAAAGGGTTAGGACCTCTCTGGACTAACTTTCCCCCGTGGTAGTGGAGCAAGCCAAATTGCAAATTAGTTTTCAATTCGAACAGTTAGAATAAATTTACAAGGGGGAACTGTAGAATGGATACTATGGATACGATGGGTCGTCACGTGATCGCTGAACTTTGGGATTGCGATTTCGACAAGCTTAATGACATGCCGTATATTGAACAATTATTTGTGGATGCAGCACTAAGAGCTGGTGCTGAAGTGCGTGAGGTTGCTTTCCATAAATTTGCACCACAAGGTGTAAGTGGAGTAGTAATTATCTCAGAATCACATTTAACAATTCATAGCTTTCCGGAGCACGGTTACGCAAGTATTGATGTTTATACTTGTGGGGATCGTATTGATCCAAATGTTGCTGCAGAATATATTGCAGAAGGTTTAAACGCGAAAACGCGTGAGAGCATCGAGCTTCCTCGAGGCACTGGTAGCTTCGAAATTAAGCAGAGAGAAACAAAAGCTCTTTAAAAAAGAACATAATTGATTTAAAATGTAAAGAGGTGTATAATGCACCTCTTTTTTAGTTTATAAAAAAGGGAAAATATAACGTACTTGTTAGTTGAATAAATTGGACTCTTGCAAATGAGGTAGTGCCCTATATACCATCTTATTTTTAAGGATGAGATGATAAAGTTATGCGCTGGAACTTAAAGTGGTAAGAGAGTTAGAATGAGTTATATAATATTGTATATATATTTTAGGTGAAGTGAGTAGAGAAAAATAAAGAGTATAGTGTAAAGGAGTGAATGAATTGCGTTGTCCATCCTGTTCTCATAATGGTACAAGAGTGTTAGATTCGCGTCCGGTAGACGAGGGGCGCTCTATTCGAAGAAGGAGAGAGTGTGAAAGCTGCTTAAGTCGCTTTACGACCTTTGAAAGGGTAGAAGAGTCACCTCTTATCGTTGTAAAAAAAGAAGGCACACGAGAAGAGTTTAATAAAGAAAAGATTTTACGCGGTTTAATTAAAGCGTGTGAAAAAAGACCAGTATCTTTAAGACAATTAGAAGAAGTAACACAAAGCGTGGAACGTGAACTGCGTAATTTAGGTATATCAGAAGTGAAAAGTGATATGATTGGTGAAATTGTTATGGAAGAACTTCGCGATATTGATGATGTTGCTTACGTACGTTTTGCTTCTGTATATCGTCAATTTAAAGATTTAAATGTATTTATTGAAGAATTAAAAGATATACTGCAAAAAGAAAGAGAGTAGAAGTTGTATTTTATTCTCTTTACATACCGTAAGTAATAGGATAAGAGAGCTAGAAGCGCAAGCTAATAGCTCTTTTTCACTAAGAATTTATATAATGAAGATAGAACGAATGAAGTAGAGGATAGATTGGATGAGAGAAAGGAAAAGCAAGAATGGAAAAACAGTCATGGATGGAGCTATTGCCGATTGATCGTTATAAAGTAAGTGCGAAAGGACTACTGCACAATTACGACCGAAAAGTGTTAACGATGTTGTATCAGCCGTTAATAGGTAGTAGAGCTTTTAGCTTATACATGACACTATGGGGAGAGCTTGAGCAAGATCGTGTATTTGGAAAAGAGAGTACGCATCATTCCCTTATGGTGACTATGCAAATGCAACTTCCTGAAGTATATGAGGAACGAGTAAAGTTAGAGGCAATTGGGCTTTTGAAGGTATATATTAAGAAAGAAAAAGATATTCGAATGTTCATATATGAGTTGCAACCACCTTTATCTCCGAAGCAGTTTTTTGATGATATTGTTTTAAGTATCTTTTTATACAATCGATTGAGCAGGACAAAATATAATCAAGTAAAGCAATATTTCTTAGAAGAAGAATTTGATTTTGCTTCTTATGAAAATGTTACGCGTTCTTTCAATGATGTGTTTGGTTCGTTTAATCCAGGACAGCTTGAGCATGCGCAAGAAGACCTTCGTATTCCCAAAACGACAACTATGCCAAGTAACGAGAAGGGAGACGCTCCGAAAGTTTGGAATGATTTCTTTGATTTCTCTTTATTTGTAGATGGATTGTCCGCTCTTGTTCCTAAAAAGGCGATTACAGATCAAGTGAGAGACTGCGTTATAACACTTGCTTACGTGTATGGTGTAGATGTGTTATCGATGCAAAATATCGTTCTTGGTGCAGTAACAGAGATGCAAACAATTGATATGGAAAGGCTTAGAAAAGGAGCGCGCGATTGGTATCAATTTGAAAATGGTCAAGCATTACCGGTATTAAGTGAAAGAGTACAGCCTCATGCTGCACGTACGATGAAAGAGAAAGAGCCTTCATCGCAAGAGGAGATGCTAATAAAGCAGCTAGAGGAAATCTCACCAAAACAACTATTGAAAGAGATTTCTGGTGGTGCAGAGGCAACGAAAGCGGACTTGCAGATCGTTGAAGATGTCATGATTAATCAAAAATTGACACCAGGAGTTGTGAATGTACTTATTTATTACGTTATGCTACGCTCAGATATGAAACTTGCGAAAACGTATGTCGAGAAGATTGCTGGGCATTGGGCACGTAAAAAGGTCGGTACAGTAGCGGACGCGATGGCGTTAGCGAAAGAAGAGAACCGTCAATATCAAGAGTGGGCTGAGACGAAGAAAAAGGGCCGTACGGCGAAGAAAACGGTGCGGAAAGAAATGGTGCCAGATTGGCTTAAGGAAGAAGAGCCGAAAGAACAAGAGAAAGAAACAGTGAAGAAAGATGTAAGTGTAGAAAAAGATGCAAGTACGCTAGAAGATGAACGAAAACGACTAGAAGAAGTGTTAAAAAAATATAAGCGTGATTAATAGAAGAGAATGAACGCTCTTTGAGGTGAGAAAATGGAGCATATTCAAAATTCATTTGCAAAATTAATGGAAAATGAAAACTTTAAAAATAGATATGAAGTATTAAAGGCAGAAGTAATGGCGCATCCGCGTGTGAAAGAATTTATAGATGAACATAAGGGTGAAGTAACGACTTCTATGATTGAGCGCAGTCTTGTGAAGTTATATGAATATATTGGACAAAGTGTAGGTTGCGTGGATTGTCCGGATTTAGGCTCATGTAAAAATATGCTACAAGGGTACGAGCCAAAGCTTGTTATTCAAGGGAAGATGATTGATATTCAATACGATCGCTGCGTTAGAAAAGTAGCGCATGACGAGAGAAAGAAATATGAAAAACTCGTTCAAAGTGTATATATGCCAACGGATATTTTGCAGGCAACTATGGAAAACTTAGACCCTTCTGATTTAAATGCACGTATCGATGCAATTGGTGCAGCGAATGAATTTTTAAGTACATATGAACCAGGTAAAAAAGCACAAGGTTTATATTTGTACGGTAAATTTGGTGTAGGAAAAACGTATTTGTTAGGAGCAATAGCGAACGAGCTTGCTCGAAAGAAAATAAGTTCGATGCTCGTATACTTCCCGGAATTTTTACGTGAAATTAAAAGTTCAATTCAAGATAATTCGATTGGTGAAAAGATTGATGCGGTTAAACGCGTACAAGTTTTAATGTTAGACGATATTGGGGCAGAAGCGATGTCAAGCTTTGTGCGTGACGATGTGCTTGGTGCAATCTTGCAATTCCGTATGTTAGAAAACTTACCGACGTTCTTTACGTCTAATTTTGATTTTAAACAACTGGAACACCATTTAACGTATACGCAGCGTGGTGAGGCTGAAGAAATGAAAGCAGCACGTATTATGGAAAGAATTAAATATTTAGCGAAACCAATTCCAATTGGTGGGAAAAACCGTCGTCATAAGTAAAAGAGTAAGCTTCTCAGCTTGCTCTTTTTTTGTATTATAGTGATATTTTCTTTTCGAATATGAGATCGAAATATTCAGGTTGTCCAGAACTGCCAAACGTAGGGGCAACAATCTGTACGAACCTCCAGCCATCTCTAGCATGTTCTTGAATAATTTCTTGGTAGTCTTCAGCTGGTTTTGAGCGAGTGAACCCCCAATGTAATTCGACTTTTACGAATTTATATTCAAACATTCAGATACCCCCTTTTATTGATAAGTAAAGTATACAATAAAAATTCATAGTAGCTTGTATCATTTTTTTCTCCCTCCCTTAATATATATAAAATTAGCAAGCCATATTGAGTGGATTTTCTAACGATAGGAAATGTGATTCTACTAAGAGTGAAATTCACGCGGGACGGACTCTTATAGGATTTGTAACGTATAGATACAGTCCTTTAGAGCGGGGATAAAAGGGGGGACAAAAGTGATTGAAATTTGCTTCGAAGAAAAAAATGATGCTATGCACGTATATAGACAATTGCTGAAAAGAGCGGAAGTGTTATATAAGGAAACGAGTGTGTATTTACAGGAACAAAAAGTGGTGATTCACATACCAGTACGTGAATCGAATTATATTGAAAAAATCTTATTGCCAGTGATGGTGTATTTCATTGTGAATGTGAAACAAAATGAGTGGATTTATACGATTTTAAAAGAAAAGTTTTTTTATGAAGAACAAGAAGAGTGTCATCAAATATTGCACATGGCACATGAGATTTTAAAGGGAAGAAGAAAAGGTGTAGCTCAGGATTTAACGCGTAACGCATTTGAGTCATATATTAAGTCTTCTTTAAATAATTGGCTTTGTGATCCGCTCTCATTCTCGTTTTCATCATATATCCGTTTTCGTCTTCGTACATATAGGGAAATGGTGGCTAAACTTGCGGAAGTGGCAATTGATGAATATAAGATGGAGCAAGAATACCAAATGTTCATTGAGACGCTTCGGCAACAAGTAAGTAGCCGTAAATCACGTTTGTCTTGCGTGCATCTTATTTTTGATGAAAGCTTTATCTTTTATGATGATAAAGGTAGACGTTTAAAACAGGAGAAGTTGGTCCAATATATAGATGAGGAATTATTAAAGCAAAATGATGTATATATTGATACGAAAGTAATTGCGCCGCTTCTTTCTATTTCGCCTAAAAAGATTTATTTATATACGAAAGAACAAGACCATAATATGATTATTACTTTGCGAAATGTGTTCCAAGAACGGGTCCAATTACATGGATTACATGATTTTGAGCGCAATGTGAAAAATTTAAAAAATAAAGGTAACGCCCTTGATTTTCTAAGTTTTTGAGCATATAATTACCTACATAAATGAAATATATTGAAATGTCATGATGAGGACATGAGTAGTTTTCTACGATTTTCAGAGAGGGAAGCCTTAGGGTGTGAGCTTCCTAGTACGGGATTATTACTTACCACCTCTAAACTTTAGCAGTGAACGTTTTTTCTAGTAATTGCTAACGGACAACACCGTTATGTTGAACTTGAGCAATTAACAATTATGTTAATTGGAACAAGGGTGGAACCACGAATTCAACACTCGTCCCTTTTTACGGGATGAGTGTTTTTTATTTTGAGAAAAAGAGGAGTGACCAGTGATGGCAGATGTAGTTAAAATTACTTTCCCTGATGGAGCTGTGAAGGAGTTTCCAAAAGGCGTAACAACTGAAGAAATCGCAGCTTCTATTAGCCCAGGCTTAAAGAAAAAAGCTGTAGCTGGAAAATTAAACGATGAGATGATCGATCTTGTTACACCAATCGAAGAAGATGGTGCAGTTTCTATCATTACATTAGATTCTGAAGATGGCCTATATATTTTACGCCATTCAACAGCCCACCTTTTAGCACAAGCGTTAAAACGTTTATATAAAGATGTTAAGGTTGAGCTCGGCATTGGTCCAGTAATTGAAAATGGCTTCTACTACGATATTGATATGGAAGAAGCAATTACAGTTGAAGACTTCAAGAAAATCGAAAAAGAAATGCAAAAAATCGTGAACGAGAACTTAGAAATCGTTCGTCATGAAGTACCACGTGCAGAAGCAATTCGTCGCTTTGAAGAAATCGGCGATGAGTTAAAATTAGATTTAATTAACGATCTTCCAGAAGATGCAGTTATTTCAATCTATGAGCAAGGCGAATTCTTCGACCTTTGTCGTGGTGTTCACCTTCCATCTACAGGGAAAATTAAAGTGTTTAAATTATTAAGCGTTGCAGGTGCTTACTGGCGCGGCGATAGCAATAATAAAATGCTACAACGTATTTACGGTACTGCATTCGTTAAAAAAGCGGAATTAGATGAGCACTTACGTATGCTTGAAGAAGCGAAAGAGCGCGATCACCGTAAATTAGGTAAAGAATTAAAACTATTTACTAATAGCCAAAAAGTAGGACAAGGTTTACCACTTTGGTTACCAAAGGGTGCAACAATTCGTCGTATTATCGAGCGTTATATCGTTGATAAAGAAGCAAGCTTAGGCTATGATCACGTATATACTCCAGTACTAGGAAGCAGAGAGCTTTATGAAACTTCTGGTCACTGGAACCACTACCGTGATGGCATGTTCCCATCAATGGAAATGGATAACGAAGAATTAGTTCTTCGTCCAATGAACTGTCCTCATCATATGATGGTTTATAAAAATGATATTCACAGCTACCGTGAATTACCAATCCGTATTGCGGAACTTGGAACAATGCACCGTTATGAAATGTCAGGTGCGTTATCTGGATTACAACGTGTACGCGGAATGACTTTAAACGATGCGCATATTTTCGTTCGTCCAGATCAAATTAAAGAAGAGTTAAAACGTGTTGTAAACTTAACTCTAGAAGTGTACAAAGATTTCGGTTTAGAGAACTACTCATTCCGTCTATCTTACCGCGACCCAGCAGATACTAAAAAGTATTATGCGGATGATGAGATGTGGGAAAAAGCACAAGGTATGTTAAAAGAAGCTATGGATGAAATGGGTCTTGATTACTATGAAGCTGAAGGTGAAGCGGCATTCTACGGTCCAAAACTTGACGTTCAAGTTCGTACTGCTCTTGGAAAAGACGAAACACTTTCAACTGTACAATTAGACTTCTTGCTTCCAGAACGCTTTGAATTATCATACGTTGGTGAAGACGGTAAACAACATCGTCCAGTTGTAATTCACCGTGGTGTTGTATCAACTATGGAACGTTTTGTAGCCTTCTTAATTGAAGAATACAAAGGTGCATTCCCAACGTGGTTAGCTCCAGTTCAAGTACAAGTAATTCCAGTTTCTCCGCAAGTACATTTAGACTATGCGAAGAAAGTACAAGACGAATTGCGTCGTGCTGGTATCCGTGTTGAATTAGACACTCGTGAAGAGAAGATCGGTTACAAAATCCGTGAAGCACAAATGCAAAAAATTCCGTACATGCTTGTAGTAGGTGACAATGAAGTAACTGAAAACGGCGTAAACGTACGTAAATATGGTGAACAAAAATCAGAAACAATCGCATTAGATGCTTTTGTTGACATGATTAAAGTAGAAGGAAAACGATAAGAAAAAGCCGCGGTATACCGCGGCTTTTTTATGTAATATACTTGAGGAAAATTAGAAAAAATAACCATGTAACACTTATCATAAAAAAGTATTGCAAGTATGTTAGTTGTTTGTTACAATATTTCTTGTTGTTAGTAAAACACATCGCGTCTTCTTGACAGACGTCATGTCCTATGATAAACTCATCAAGGATAATAGAATATTGTTTTGTGGAACAAGTAGAAGCACCCGCTTCTCACCTGATGGACGCATTCGCAGTTAACAGGTAAATGTATTTCTTACTTAAGATTTTACAAGTGTGGGTGTCGTATGCCCGCACTTTTTTTGTTCGGGTTCTATGACTACAAAATATGTTCTGAGAAAACCTTGGAGGTGGCTTACTATTAGCAAGGATATGATGATTAACGAGCAAATTCGTGCACGTGAAGTACGTTTAGTTGGCGCAAATGGCGATCAACTTGGAATCAAGTCTCGTAATGACGCTTTAGACTTAGCTGCAAATCTTAATCTTGATTTAGTATTAGTTGCTCCAAATGCGAAACCGCCAGTATGCCGCATTATGGACTACGGTAAATTCCGCTTTGAGCAACAGAAGAAAGAAAAAGAGCAGCGCAAAAATCAAAAAGTAATTAGCATGAAAGAAGTTCGTTTAAGTCCAACAATTGATGAACACGACTTTAACACAAAACTTCGTAATGCTATCAAGTTTTTAGAGAAAGGCGACAAGGTTAAAGCATCAATTCGCTTTAAAGGACGTGCCATTACTCATAAAGAAATCGGTCAACGTGTTTTAGATCGCTTCTCAGAAGCTTGTGCTGAAGTTAGCACAGTTGAATCTAAGCCTAAAATGGAAGGACGCAGTATGTTCTTAGTTTTAGCACCGAAAAACGATAAGTAATAGATAGAGGAGGAAATACCTATGCCTAAACAAAAAACTCATCGCGGCGCTGCAAAGCGTTTCAAAAAGACTGGATCAGGTAAACTGAAACGTTCTCACGCTTACACAAGCCATTTATTCGCTAACAAATCTACAAAAGCTAAACGTAAACTACGTAAAGCTGGTGTAGTAAGCGCTGGTGACTTCAAACGCATTCGTCAAATGCTTGACAACTTAAAATAAGTTCGGCTGATATATAGAACAATTAGGAGGTAATATTATGCCAAGAGTAAAAGGTGGTACAGTTACTCGTCAACGTCGTAAAAAAGTAATTAAATTAGCAAAAGGTTACTACGGTTCAAAAAATACATTATTCAAGGTTGCTAACCAACAGGTTATGAAATCTCTAATGTATGCATTCCGTGACCGCCGTCAAAAGAAACGTGACTTCCGTAAATTATGGATTACACGTATCAACGCAGCAGCTCGTATGAATGGTCTTTCTTACAGCCGCTTAATGCACGGTCTTAAAAATGCTGGCATCGAAGTTAACCGCAAGATGCTTGCTGACTTAGCTGTTCATGACGAAAAAGCTTTCGCTGAATTAGCAACAGTTGCAAAAAACAACATTAACTAATTAATTAGTTGAAACCTTAGAAGAATTTTCTTCTAAGGTTTTTTTATTTGTATTCAAATAGAAGTTAGAAGTGAAAGAAATTCTAAAGATTAACGGCTATGTTGTTATCAATATGACAAAAACAATATAAAAGTTATAGCAGTATAGAAGAATATACATATGAAGTCAGGAGAATACTCCTGGCTTTTTTCAATTCTGCTCGTTTGGAAAGAAGAGTATCTTTCCTAGCTGAAACGACACTGCTATAATGGAAAGATGATATGGAACTTTCATCAGATGAACAATTTAAGAGCGATGACTGAAACGTATTTGTAAATTAAGGACAAGCTATTTTATAAAGAGTTAGATAGCTGACTTATTCATAAGAACTGAAACATAATAATGAACTTTGAGATGAAACAACATTGTTGCGTAAAATGCGATGTTGGAGGAGGACAATAGAATGGACTTACTACAACTATTTAAATTACAAAAAGAATTAGATGACCGTATTGCAAAAGAACATGACTTACAACCGAAAAAATTGTTAAAAGAAAAAATGTTAGCTCTTCTTGTAGAAATTGGAGAACTTGCAAATGAAACACGTTGTTTTAAATATTGGAGCAACAAACCAGCATCAGAACGTGAAGTAATATTAGAAGAATACGTAGATGGTTTGCATTTTATTTTATCAATCGGAATTGATTTAGGTATTGATAAAAACTTCCTATTCTATAAATGTGCACAGACGAATAAAACACAAGTGGAAATTTTCTTAGACACATATGCGAAAGTAATTCGTTTTACAGATCAACCATCTATTACAAACTATATTGAATTATTTACGAGCTATCTTCGACTTGGACAAGCACTTGAATTTGAACAAGAAGAGATTGAAAAAGCATATTTAGATAAAAATGAAGTAAATCATCAGCGTCAAACACAAGGATACTAATTTAATTTTTGAATATTTCAATTTAATTATTGTATAATGAATTGACTGAAGAAAAAGGAGGGTGTTGGCAATGACAAAATTAGACGCGACATTGACAATGCTAAAAGAATTAACAGATGCACGTGGTATTGCTGGTAATGAGCGTGAACCACGTGAAGTAATGAAGAAGTATATTGAGCCGTTTGCGGACGAACTTTCTACTGATAATTTAGGGAGTTTAGTTGCGAAAAAAGTAGGGGAAGAAAACGGCCCGAAAATTATGGTTGCAGGTCATTTAGATGAAGTTGGATTTATGATTACACAAATCGATGACAAAGGTTTCCTTCGCTTCCAAACGGTTGGTGGCTGGTGGTCACAAGTTATGCTTGCGCAACGCGTGACGATTGTAACGCGTAAAGGAGATGTAACAGGTGTAATTGGTTCAAAACCACCGCACATTTTACCTCCAGAAGCTCGTAAAAAGCCAGTTGAAATTAAAGACATGTTCATCGATATCGGTGCTTCTAGCCAAGAAGAAGCGATGGAGTGGGGCGTACGACCAGGAGATCAAGTTGTACCTTACTTTGAATTCCAAGTGATGAAGAATGAAAAAATGTTACTTGCAAAAGCATGGGATAACCGAATCGGTTGTGCAATTGCAATTGACGTATTAAAACAATTAAAAGATGAAAAGCATCCAAATGTTGTATATGGCGTTGGAACTGTACAAGAAGAAGTTGGTCTTCGTGGCGCAAAAACATCTGCGAATTATATTAAACCAGATATCGCGTTCGCAGTAGATGTTGGTATCGCTGGAGATACACCGGGTGTAACGTCAAAAGAAGCACAAAGTAAAATGGGCGATGGACCACAAATCATTTTATATGATGCTTCTGTTATTGGACATACAGGTTTACGTGATTTCGTAGTTGATGTTGCTGATGAATTACAAATCCCGTATCAATATGATTCAGTAGCAGGCGGAGGAACGGATGCGGGTGCGATTCACATTGCTGTAAATGGTATTCCTTCTATGGCAATTACAATTGCAACGCGCTATATCCATTCTCATGCGGCAATGTTACATCGTGATGATTATGAAAATGCAGTGAAGTTAATTGTAGAAGTTATTAAACGTCTTGATAAAGAGGCTGTACATAACATTACATTTAATTAATAGAAAAAGCGAAGGAGCTTCTCCTTCGCTTTTTTATGTTTTAAAAAGGCCTTTCTAATCCTGCAGCAGTATGAGCCCCTAAAATAATTAAACGAGTTAATTGCATCGCCATAAAATGCGGGGTATATATCATCCCTCTTTTTAGCCATGACATAATCATTCCTAGGTGGGCACCAGTAACATAACTAATGAGAATATCGCGTGGAACCATTAGTTTTTCATCGTTAGGTTGTGAAATAGAGAGGCTTAATGTTAAATGCGTTTGAATTGCTTTCATCATCTTATACGTATAGTTTCCAGCAGCTTTATCACCAAGCATGACGTTATAGAAGTTAGTGTTTTCTGCAATATGTTCGAACAAGGCCAAAAAACTTGGATGTGGCGAATCAAATGTTAGTTGGAAATCTTCTTTATTTCTATTTCTCGGTTTAATTACTTCAGTTAGCTTTTCTAACATTTCTTCAATGCTTTTGTCTAGTAAGTCATATTTATCGTGGTAATGGCTATAAAATGTAGCGCGGTTTACAGGAGCGCGTTCTGCGATATGTTGCACAGTTACATTTTCAAAACCTTTTTCGCCTACTAAAGCGACAAAAGCATCCTGTATGAGTTGTCTCGTCCGTTTTACACGTGGATCATTTGTATTTTTAATAGACATTTTTATTTCCCCTCGTTTAATTTTCTATACTTAAACAACATATTGGTATTATATTGTTGTTTAAACGACATTTCATACGTAAATTGTCGGTTGTAGATTCAAAATAATTATTTATAATTATAAACGATAGTCCTTCAGAAATCAGCACCGCTCGCAGGTAGAGAAGTTTCGATTTACGCTGCAGATGGTGTGATTTTTTTGTTAAAAGGTTAATATAATTAACAATTAAACAATCTAAACAATAAGGACATAAATAGTTTAGAAAAAAATTATATGCGATATAAGGAGAGGAATGCAATGAATCAGTTTCGAAGAATGGTAATTATCAACATTATCACATTAATTGTACTAGTTGGCGGCGGTATTGGCGGTTATTACTATTACAATCAAACGGAAAATTACTTAAAAACAGACAATGCAAAGATTGATGGAAAGGTAATTCCGGTTGCTTCACCAGTAGCAGGTAAACTAACTGACTGGAAAGCTGAAGTAGGAAAAAATTATAATGAGAACGATAAATTAGGTACTGTTACTGTAGCGGCAGCTAATGGAGAACAAACAGTAGATGTAACAATTCCACAAAATGCAACAGTTGTACAATCAAACGCGACAACAAATGCTTTCGTTGGAGCGGGTAGCCCAATTGCTTATGCATTTGATATGAACAATTTATGGGTAACAGCAAACATTGAAGAAACAGATGTTGATGATGTTCAAAAAGGTCAAGATGTAGATGTGTATGTAGATGCATACCCAGATACAACGTTAACAGGAAAAGTAGAACAAGTTGGCTTAACAACAGCGAATACATTCTCTATGTTGCCATCAAGCAACGCAACAGCGAACTATACGAAAGTAACACAAGTAGTACCAGTTAAAATTTCTTTAGATCATAGCAAATCAGTAAATATTGTTCCTGGCATGAATGTGACAGTTCGTATTCATAAGTAAGGGGGAGATGAGATGTCCTCAATTGTAATTGCAGGATATGCACTATTTTGTATAATCGTCTTCTTCCTTGTAAATCGTCTTTTACGAAAGAAAAAAACGAAAATGGGAGAAGAACAAGTCCCAGCCGTAAGTAAAATAGAAGTAAGTAAAGTTGAAACAGAAGAGAAAGAAATTGAACGAAAGCAAGAATCGGAAATTTCTAATGTAGTTGAGTTAGAAACAGGAAAGCAAGAAGAAGTAAAACAAGAAAAAGAAGTGCCGAAAAAACAAATGTCTATGCCTGTAGAGAATGTGAACGTAAAAGCAGTTGTAGCTGTATTAATTCTCGGCATGTTCGTTTCTATTTTAAACCAAACAATCATTAACGTTGCATTACCTCCGTTAATGAATGAATTTAATGTATCAACTTCAACAGCACAATGGTTAATTACAGGCTTCATGCTTGTAAATGGTATTTTAGTACCGATTAGTGCCTTTTTAGTTTCACGATTTACGTATCGTAAATTATTTGTAGCAGCAATGTTATTCTTCACGGTAGGATCTATCATTTGTGCTACTTCAGGAAACTTTACAATGATGATGACAGGTCGCGTAATTCAAGCAGTTGGTGCGGGTATTTTAATGCCGGTTGGTATGAATATCTTCATGACGTTATTCCCGCCTCATAAACGCGGAGCGGCGATGGGATTACTAGGTGTAGCGATGATTTTAGCACCAGCTATCGGACCAACTGTAACAGGTTGGGTGATTGAAAACTATAGCTGGAACTTAATGTTCTATGCGATGTTTATTATTGGTTTAATTATTACGTTCCTATCTTTAAAATTCTTTACACTAGCTCAGCCGGTGTCTAAAACGAAATTAGATATATTCGGTGTGGTTAGTTCAAGTATTGGACTAGGAAGCTTATTGTACGGATTTAGTGAAGCTGGAAATAATAGTTGGACTAGTGCAGAAGTCATTATTTCACTTGTTATCGGTGTAATTGGTTTAGCGTTATTTATTTGGAGAGAGTTAACAACGGACAATAAAATGCTTGATTTACAAGTATTTAAATATCCAGTATTTACTTTTACTTTAGTAATTAATGCAATCGTTACGATGGCATTATTCGGAGGTATGTTATTGCTTCCAGTATATCTGCAAAACATTCGTGGCTTTACGCCAATTGAATCTGGTTTACTACTTCTTCCAGGATCATTAATTATGGGGATCATGGGACCAGTAGCGGGTAAATTATTCGATAAATATGGTATTCGTCCATTAGCGATAATTGGATTGGCAATTACGACGTATGCGACATATGAATTTACAAAATTATCGATGGATACGCCGTATAGCGTTATTATGACGGATTACATTATACGTTCAATTGGTATGTCATTCATTATGATGCCAATTATGACAGCTGGTATGAACGCGCTGCCGATGAAATTAATTTCTCACGGTACAGCAACGCAAAATACGTCAAGACAAGTAGCGGGTTCAATCGGAACAGCTATTTTAATTACACTTATGACGCAACAAACGACTGCTCACGTAGCTGATTACGGCAACATGTTAACAACATCAAACCCAATTTTAGTTGATAAAGTACACGGCATGGGTCAAAGCTTAGCGGCCTTAGCTGGATCAGCTCAAGCAGGAGACGCGATGAGCACACAACTATTATATGGACAAATTTCAAAGCTATCTGCAATTAACGGTATTAACGATGCCTTCTTAATCGCAACGATACTAGCAGGTATCGCTTGGGTGTTATCGTTCTTCTTACAATCAGGCAATAAACCAAATAGAAAAGCAGGGAATTAATTTCCCTGCTTTTTTGTCTTTTTAAAGAGTGAGATATAAAAAATGATAACCAGTTACGGAGCACAGCCCTGCTAGAAACAAAATTATCCCCATAGAACAAATACTCGATATTTGCCTGCCGCTTATAATAGCTAATAGTCCAGCTAAAGAGAAGAAGCACCAATATAAAGTTCCCGAAATTGGAACCATCCCCTCTAAATCTATTCCAGAACCTATACAAACGATAGGAACAACGATAAGTAATATGCTAATTAAACCAGCTATAATAGTGAGTGATTTATGATATTTAATACCATAAATAATTAAAAAAATACCAACGATAAATGCGCATAACATTAAAGTAAGAGCTAAAATCATCCAAGTTAATATTCCAAACACTTCTGTATTACCTCCGATTTGTAGGTTGCTAAAAAATATTATATATAGAATGAATCACCTACAGACATGAGCTCCCAGAAGATAACACCTAATATTCCAATGGTAAAAATAATGAATCCCATATTACGTATACTTTTAATTTTGGCTTGTACTCCACTTACCCCTGCTAATAATCCAGTTAAAGAAAATAGGGTCCAGTAAAGAGCAGTTGGAATCGGGAAAATTGTATCGATATGAATCCCTACACTTAAAAGAACAAAAGGTAGTGTGACAAAGGATAGGCTAAGTAGCCCCATTAAACCAACGAGTAATTTCCGATATTTAATCCCCGTTACTATTAAAAAAATACCACCAGCAATCCCGCATAGTAAGAGAAGTGGCGTGAAAAGCATCCAAATAATACTGAACATATGTAAACTCCTTTATGTGAATTAAGTTATATTTTACTACATGAGGTTTATTTTGGATATTATTAATGAGTATATATAAATTGAAGGAAATGGGTAATAACGATACGGATTATCAAAAACGCTAACCGCAGAAGAGTTTGAAGTTATGATAAAAGAGTAAAGAGAGGTATCGCGATGATACCTCTTTTTAACTCAAGAATGCCAACATGTTATTCATAATATGAAATAACATAGCTGGAATAATGGACTTTGTTTTTTTACATAAAATGGCCATTAATAATCCCATAAAGAAAGTAATTACCATTACCCCAAGTGAGTATGTATGAGCGATACCGAAGAAGAAACTTGTTACGATGGCTGCAATCCAAAATGGAAAGCGTTCTGAGAAGAAGCGAAGTATAAAACCACGGAAAATAAGTTCTTCAAAAATGGGTGTGAGTATTGCAAAGCTGAGAAGTAATAATATTTGATATTGCTTAAAGACGTCTAAGCTTAGTGCGGAAGATTGCTGCTTTGTTGCGTCTTGGAACACATAATTTAACAAGATGTAATTGAGTATGATGTTGATAACGAAGAAAAGAAGTAAGTATACGTATGTGCGCCATTCTTTCAGTGTTTTAAAGTTAAAAGATTTTAGTAGTAATTTTTTTGCGGGTTCGAATTTAAAAATGAAGAATAACAATACAGCTAGTTGTAATACGGTACTTGCAGTATTTGCAATAGATTCATACAGGGCAACTTGTTTTTTATCTGTAAGACCTGCTGTATAAATTGTTAATGGCATTGCGAGGAACATAGTAATAAGTCCAGTTCCAAAAAAGGCGAATAAAACAGAGCTAATAAATTGTCCCCATGACATCGAGTGTTTTTGTTCATTAGAAAGCTGTGTAGCGGGTTGCATTTGTAAAATCACCTCTTTTATATTTGCATATTTAATTATAAAGTAAGATGTTTTTGAATGTAACATTTAAATATTACATATAAAGTGAAACTTTAATCATTGGGGAGGTTCATCCCCCACTGATTATCAGCCCTCACCAATCGGGCTTTTACGGGCAGTTGATTCTCCACCTAACTTCCTCGTCTTTGCTGAATTTCGAGGTGGGGGTCTTACTGCTCGTTAATGCGGGATAAAGGTGTATTTTCCATAAAATAATAAAAGAGGTATCACCCTGTAGTGATGCCTCTTTCTCATTGATAACTATGTTCTGTCTTGTTATTCAATTTTGCTTGCTCTATTTGCAATTCACGCTCTACCAATCGATCTAATTGCTGAATTGCTTTAAGTGCTTTTTCATAAGAAATTGTTCGATAATGATGCGCTCCGCCCGGTTCTTCATCTGCTTCGTCTGCCCATTTAATAATATTTTGAAGAGATGTTCTTTCAATTTCTTGTTCCACTAAGAAAGAATCTGTATGAAGAAGAATTGCAATAGAAATTTCTTTTGCTAGTTTTGGATGTTCTCCTAATCTAATAAGTAATTTATGTGCTCTTTCAGCGCCTTTAATTGCATGGATATCATTCTTTTTATATAAGTCATAATCCCATTCGCCGCCTGTGTACCACGTATGATGTCCGATATCATGAAGGAAGCCAGCTTTTGTGGCAGCATCGACTGAGGCGTGATGCTTTTTGGCTAGGTGAAACGCATGGTAAGCGACAGCGATCGCGTGGACCATTCCAGAACGGTTTACGTATTTTTGTGTAATGTGGTGTTTAAAAATTTGTTCAAGCGTAATACGGTGCATAAAACATTCACTCCTTTTATCTTATGGTGTATATGAAGAAAAATCGATCGGTTTAAATGTATTTTGAACATTGTACTCCATCATAGTTCGTTAGTAAAGTAGAAATGTTTAGGAGAAGAAAAAATTTTTCTGCAAAAAAATCACCTTAGCTTATGCAAAGGTGATTTTCAAATTGCTTATTTTTTTAATCCTTGCTCTAGTGTTTCTAACATTTCGTGCTTTTCATTTTCATCAGCGTTTTTCCAAATGACTTCAAATAAAACGCCAAGACCTGGAAGCATTTTTTCTTCACCGCTTTGAATTGCATCGACGATTGTTTCTTGTAATTGATCTTGTGAATTTCCAGATACATTCGCTAATACGGCACCGCGTAAATTAAAACTCATTGCTTTCACCTCTTCTTCAGAATTGAAACTGACGTTAGTTTTTGTTCTTTTTTATGTAAATATGTATGAAAAATAGGCTATAATGATAAGACAAGAAGAGAGGGAAATACATATTATGAAAAACATTGATTCAGTACAAAATCCGCGTGTAAAGCAGTGGAAAAAGCTGCAAACGAAAAAAGAACGCGATAAAAAAGGTTTATTTTTTGTAGAAGGATTCCACTTAGTCGAGGAAGCTTTGAAGACAGGAATTGTAACAGAACTTATCGTTTCAGATCAGACAGACCTTCCGAAAGATTGGACAGTTAATGATGTGGAAATGTACATCGTACCTGAGGCGATTGTAAAAATACTTCGTGAAACAGAAACGACGCAAGGTGTATTTGCTGTTTGTGAGAAGCATGAGAAAGAAGTAGCTCTTACTGATGGGAAATTCCTTTTATTAGATGGCCTGCAAGACCCAGGTAATTTAGGAACAATTATTCGTACAGCTGATGCAGCTGGTATTCACGCCGTTGTGCTTGGAGAAGGTTGTGTTGATGTTTACAATAGTAAAGTACTCCGCTCTACACAAGGCTCTATTTTCCACTTACCAATTGTAAAAGGGAACTTAGAAGAATGGGTAGACAAGTTAAAAGAATATAACGTTCCTGTATATGGAACAGCTCTTGAAAATGGAGTTCCGTATGGTGAAGTAACGCCGGCTGGCAGTTTTGCATTAATTGTAGGAAATGAAGGAAATGGCGTACGCCAAGAAATTCTTGCAAAAACGGATCAAAACTTGTATATTCCGATTTACGGCGGGGCAGAATCATTAAATGTTGCGGTTGCAGCAGGGATTTTAACGTATTATTTGCAAAGCCCGGTTGCGAACAAATAAAAAACTTCTTATAATAAGTTGAAGTACATTATATTAAAAGTTAAATAACGAAAAACGTTGATAGAGAAGAGTAGCTTACAAAATCGCCATATAGGGAGAGAATGTCGTAGACTGAAAGCATTCTTATGGTAGACGAAAGTGAATTCACCTCTGGAGTTGACGCCAGGACCATGTATATGTAAAGGCGTTCCGGTCAGAATTGATCGTTATAACTAATGAGTGGGCAGACATGTTCTGTCAATTTAGGGTGGTACCGCGAATTTACCTCGTCCCTTTTTGGGAGCGAGGTTTTTTTATTTTTAAAATTAGGAGGGTTCCAAAATGGAAGCACGTTTAAAAGAGCTAAAGCAAAAAGCGTTAGAGCTTATTGAAGAAGCGAAAGAGCTGAAAGGCTTAAACGACGTACGCGTAGCGTATTTAGGAAAAAAAGGTCCAATTACAGAAGTATTACGCGGCATGGGAAAATTATCAGCAGAAGAGCGTCCACGTATGGGAGCATTAGTAAATGAAGTACGTGAAGCGATTCAAACGCGTCTAGACGACAAAATTAGTAACTTAGAAAAAGCAGTAATTGAAGCGAAATTAGCTACTGAAACAATTGATGTTACATTGCCAGGTCGTCCTGTTGAAACAGGTTGTCACCATCCGTTAACGGCTGTTGTTGAGCAAATTGAAGATGTATTCATCGGTATGGGTTATGAAGTAGCTGAAGGAACAGAAGTAGAAAAAGACTACTACAACTTCGAAGCACTAAACTTACCGAAAGATCACCCAGCGCGTGATATGCAAGATACATTCTACATCACAGAAGAAACGTTACTACGTACACATACATCTTCTGTGCAAGCACGTACGATGGAAAATAATAAAGAAAAAGGCCCAATTAAAATTATTTGTCCTGGTAAAGTGTATCGCCGTGATGACGACGATGCGACGCATTCACATCAGTTCATGCAAATTGAAGGTCTTGTAATTGATAAAAACATTCGTATGAGTGACTTAAAAGGTACACTGCAAGTATTCGTGAAAAAGATGTTCGGTGAAGATCGTGAAATCCGTCTTCGTCCAAGTTTCTTCCCATTCACAGAGCCATCTGTAGAGATGGATATTTCTTGTATGATGTGTCATGGCAAAGGCTGCGGCACTTGTAAAGGAACTGGCTGGATTGAAATTCTAGGCGCAGGTATGGTTCACCCGAACGTACTTGAAATGGCTGGTTATGATTCAAAAGAATATCAAGGTTTCGCATTCGGTATGGGCGCAGAGCGTATCGCAATGTTGAAATACGGAGTAGATGACATTCGTCATTTCTATACAAATGATGTACGTTTCTTACAACAATTCAAACGAGCGTAAGGGAAGGAGAGGATAAGTATGTTCGTATCATATCGTTGGTTACAAGAGTATGTAGATATTAAAGATGTAACAGCACAAGAACTAGCAGATAAAATCACGAAAAGTGGTATTGAAGTAGAAGGCGTTGAAGTATTAAATAAAGGTGTAAAAGGTGTTGTAGTTGGTCACGTATTAGAATGTGAAAAACACCCAGAAGCTGATAAATTAAGCAAATGCTTAATCGATATCGGTGAAGAAGAGCCAGTTCAAATTATTTGTGGAGCTGCTAACATTGCAAAAGGTTTAAAAGTACCAGTTGCAAAAGTTGGAGCTGTACTTCCTGGTAACTTCAAAATCAAAAAAGCAAAACTACGCGGTGAAGCTTCTCACGGTATGGTTTGTGCTCTTCAAGAGCTTGGTATTGATGGAAAGTTAGTTTCAAAAGAATACGCAGATGGTATCTTCATCTTCCCAAGTGACGCTGAAGTTGGTGCAGATGCACTTGAAATTTTAAACTTACACGATGAAGTACTTGAGCTTGGCTTAACACCAAACCGTGCAGATTGCTTAAACATGTTAGGTGTTGCTTACGAAGTAGCTGCTATTTATGGCCGCGAAGTAAAGCTTCCAGCTATCGACTTACAAGAAACAGCAGAAAAAACTTCTGATTATATTTCTGTAAGTGTAGAAGCGAAAGAAGAAAACCCATTATACATTGCAAAAATGGTTAAAAACGTAAAGATTGGTCCATCACCAATGTGGATGCAAACTCGTCTTATGGCAGCTGGCATTCGTCCAATTAGCAACGTAGTTGATATTACAAACTACATTTTAATGGAATACGGTCAACCGTTACATGCATTCGATTACGATAAATTAGGTTCAAAAGAAATCGTTGTTCGTCTTGCAAAAGAAGGCGAAAAAATTGAAACGTTAGATGATCAAGAGCGTACATTACAAAGCCACCACCTTGTAATTACAAACGGCACGAAAGCTTTAGCTGTTGCTGGTGTAATGGGCGGGGCGGATTCTGAAGTTACAAATGAGACAGTAAACGTTCTAATTGAGTCTGCATATTTTGCAGGTCAAACAGTACGTCGTACATCAAAAGACTTAGGTCTTCGTAGTGAATCAAGTGCACGTTTCGAAAAAGGAATCGACCCAACACGTACATTTGAAGCAATTCAACACGCAGCTGCTTTAATGGCGAAATATGCTGGCGGTGAAGCACTTGAAGGTGTAGTAGAAGCTGACAACTTACAAGTACAAGAGCGTACAGTATCTGTTACTGCTGAAAAAGTAAACCGTGTATTAGGTACAAATATTTCTGCGAGTGAAATGGGTACAATGTTCACAAACTTGAAATTCCCATTCACAGAAGTAGAAGGAACATTCCACGTGAATGTACCAGCACGTCGTCCTGATATTACAATTTCAGAAGACTTAGTAGAAGAAGTGGGCCGTCTATACGGTTATGACCACATTCCAGTTACATTACCTTCTGGAACGATGACTCGTGGTAAATTAACATCAGCACAAACGAAACGTCGTAAAGTACGCCGCTTCTTAGAGGGTGCTGGTTTATATGAAGCAATCACGTATTCATTAACAAGCGCTGACAAAGCGAAACAATATATGGTTGAGCCAAACGAAAAGGCGCCTGTAGGTCTTGCGCTTCCAATGAGTGAAGAACGTAGCCAACTTCGTTTAAGCTTAGTACCGCAATTACTAGAAGCAGTTTCATACAATGTCGCTCGTAAAAACGACAGCGTTGCTTTATACGAAGTAGGTTCTATCTTCTTACCGACAGAAGAAGGAGAACTTCCGAAAGAAGAACAACATCTTGCAGGTGTTATGACAGGTCTTGCTCTTCACCATGCATGGCAAGGTGAGAAGAAAGTAGTAGACTTCTTCGTTGTGAAAGGTGTACTAGAAGGACTATTCGACGTACTTGGCGTTGCAAACCAAATCACATATGCACCAGCAAAACGCGAAGGTATGCACCCAGGCCGTACAGCTGACATCGTATTAGATGGCGAAGTAATTGGTTTCATCGGTCAATTGCACCCAGAAGCAGAAAAACAATTAGATGTGAAAAATACATTCGTATTTGAATTATCTCTTGTAAAAGTATTCGGTGCAGACGCTGAAGAAACTTACTACGCAGCAATTCCACGTTTCCCATCTATGACACGTGACATGGCTGTTGTAGTAACAAAAGAAACAAAAGCTGGTGAAATGAAGCAAGTCATTGCTGAAGCTGGCGGAGAACTTCTGAAAGACGTAACACTATTCGACTTATACGAAGGTGAAAAAATGGAAGAAGGCAAGAAATCACTTGCATTCTCTATGACTTACTTCGATGCAGAACGTACATTAACAGACGAAGAAGTAACAGAAGCACATAACCGTGTACTAACAACGGTAGAAGAGAAATTCGGTGCGGAGTTACGTAAGTAATTAGAAAATTGCCGGATATATTCCGGCAATTTTTTTATTGGGTTAGTTGTCGGACACTGTCGGTAAGTCGATATATTACAAAAATCGCTCATATATTTTCCGACACCTTGCATCTTTCTCTCGAATGTAGTACATTAATTTTAGTTTAACAAAATGAAAGACGATGATAAGGAAAAGTAGTATATACTATAATCCAAAGCGAGTCAGGGACGGTGAGAGCCTGATGAGGCGGTATATGTGAAGAACACCTTGGAGTTGCTAACCGAAATTGAATCTTGTATTCAAGAGTAGACTTAGACGGGAATCCGGCCTGTTACAAACCGGGAAGTATGTATTACATACGAGTTAAAGTTGGTCTTTATGACAAATTGGGTGGTACCGCGAAGTTTAACCTTTCGTCCCTTTATGGATGAAAGGTTTTTTTGTATTTAAATATATGAGCAAAGGAGAATTTCACTATGGAAAACACATTAGTAAAAAGTCTGTATAGAGATACAGAAAAGTATGCAGATCAAACAGTACAAGTATCAGGGTGGATTCGTAACTTACGTGATTCAAAAGCATTTGGTTTCATCGAATTAAACGACGGTAGCTTCTTCAAAAGCGTTCAAATCGTTTTCGATACAGAATTAGAGAACTTCAAAGAAATTGCAAAACTTCCACTTAGCTCTTCAGTTAAAGTAGAAGGTAAAGTAATTGCAACGCCTGGAGCGAAGCAACCATTTGAAATTAAAGCAGAAAAAATTGATATCGAGGGCTTATCAGATTCTGATTACCCACTTCAAAAGAAGCGTCATACATTTGAATACTTACGTACAATCGCTCACTTACGTCCAAGAACAAATGCATTCTCTGCAACGTTCCGCGTACGTTCTATCGCAGCATTTGCGATTCACCAATTCTTCCAAGAGCGTGGATTCGTACATGTTCATACACCTATCATCACTGGTAGTGATACAGAAGGTGCTGGCGAAATGTTCCGCGTAACAACGCAAGATTTAAATAACCTACCAAAAGGTGAAGACGGAAAAGTTGATGAGTCAAAAGACTTCTTCGGTAAAGAAACAAACTTAACAGTAAGTGGACAGCTGAACGCTGAAGCTTATGCATTAGCATTCCGTGATGTATACACATTCGGACCTACATTCCGTGCGGAAAACTCAAACACAACTCGCCACGCTGCTGAGTTCTGGATGGTTGAGCCTGAGATTGCATTCGCTGAACTAGGGGACGTAATGAACCTTACAGAAGATATGCTGAAATATGCAATGAAATACGTATTAGAGCATGCACCAGAAGAAATGGAATTCTTCAACAGCTTCGTTGATAAAACAGTTCTTGAGCGCATGAACAACGTAATTAACTCTGACTTCGGTCGCATCACTTATACAGAAGCAATTAAAGTGCTTCAAGAATCAGGTGCTGATTTCAAATACCCAGTAGAATGGGGAATTGACTTACAAACAGAGCACGAAAGATACTTATCAGAAGAAATCTTCAAACGCCCTGTATTCGTAACTGACTATCCGAAAGACATTAAAGCATTCTACATGCGTTTAAATGAAGACGGTAAAACAGTAGCTGCTACTGACCTTCTAGTTCCTGGCATCGGCGAATTAATCGGCGGAAGCCAACGTGAAGAAAGAATGGACGTTTTAGTAGACAGAATTAAAGAATTAGGTATGAACGAAGAGGATTACTGGTGGTACTTAGAACTTAGAAAATACGGCGGTACAAAACACGCTGGATTCGGTCTAGGTTTCGAGCGCTTCCTAATGTACATCACTGGCATGGCTAACATCCGTGACGTAATTCCATTCCCAAGAACTCCAGGTTCTTCTGAGTTCTAAAATGTGAAAAAAGCGAGAGGATTTCCTCTCGCTTTTTCTTTTGCATAGTTTATTACCCTGTAGCAAAAAGTAACGCGAAGGGGTGAATATAAATGAGTAAAAAAGTGAAAAAAGATCATTCAAGATCGGGCCTAGGTTCTCCAGAAGTAGAAGGACAAGGAACGACGACACATGAAACAGGTTCACATAAAGTACCTTCATCAAATAAGAAGCAGAAACGAAGCTAACATAAAAAAGGAGAGTCTTGGCGACTCTCCTTTTTTCATGTATTACATCTTCTTATCGTTAATTTCTTTTGTAATCTTATTTATGTCTTTGCCTAATCGATCTAAATAGAAAAACCACAGTAAACTCATGAACACGTAATAGATGGCCATCACGCCAAGATTATCAGATATATTTTCGAATGTGGATTTAGTAGTGAAAAAAGCTCCTCAAATGGTAGAAATAGTGAAGTAAGAAAGTGGGCCTACGAGGTGTACGAAAATATATAATATCTTTTTAACTTTTACAGCGTTCATATGAAAAACCTCCTTTTTCTAATCATACATTCAAGTTCCTCACAGAAGTGTTGTAGTTTTGCTGGATTATGTATTAACGAGCGAGCATCGTGTTTCCCGATAAATCTTCGAATCCGAAAGTTTAATAAGAAAGAGCGACCATAACGCTCTATTAAATCGTTGAACGCTCGTTGTTCACTTAGTAGCTGAATGTTTTCCCTAATTTCAAACTGTCTTTCGTGTGGATCGCCTAGTAAAATATTTAGAATCATTTGTAGAAGTAGCAATGGGGATCTCCTCCTATTTTATAATAATCTGTATATTATAATTATAACAAAACTATAAGGACAATAGTAGGGTGAAACAAAAAACAGGAGTTTGTAGGCTCCTGTTTTTGTCGATACTATTTTAATAAGCGAATCGCCTTCTCCGTATTAGCGAAATGCAGTTTCACAAACTCAGGTAATCGTTCTTTACCAAGCTTTTGAATTAATTTAGCAGCAGCGATATCAACTTGTTTACCAGCACCTTTTGGAAGTGGCATACCAGCTTTTTTACTTAGTTCGTCAAACTGTTTTACGAATGAGTAGCGAGCTAAAATGGAAGCGGCGGCAACAGCTAAATGAACACTTTCACCTTTCGTAGCGAAGTAAACATTTTCACGCTGTACCTGTTTTTGTTTTGCTAAATATTTATAGTATGTATCAGGTTGTGTGAATTGATCGATTAAGACGCCTTCAGGTTTTGTAGGTGCCATTTTAGCTAATAAGTTTGTAATAGCTTTATTGTGTAGTAAAGCTTTTAACTTACCTTGGTTGTTTCCTTTATCAAATAGCTCGTTATATTTTTCGTTATGAAGGACAAGAGAGCTATAAGGAACAACGTGTAGAAGTTGTTTCGCAATGGCAGTAATTTGATCGTCATTTAAGTTTTTAGAGTCTTTTACACCAAGTTCTTTTAGTAGTGGAATTTGCTTTGCATCCACATATACAGCAACGACTGTCATCGGTCCAAAGAAATCTCCCGTACCAACTTCATCAGACCCTACAATAGACATTGTACCGATGGAAGCAGGAGGCGCATAACGATGGGAATCGACAGATTTTTTTACAGCTGTTTTCGGTGTTTGAGAGACAGTTTGCCAACGAGAAGCTTCTGCTTCAGCGCGGCCTCCTTGGAACATTACTTTTCCAGATTTATACGCTGTAATCGTGCAAGATGGTACCTTTGCCATGAAGATCCCGCCTTGCGGAGTTTTTGGGCTAAGCGAATGTTTATATTGTTGTTTCATGTCTTCAATTACTGTAGAATTTGTTTGAATTACGATAGAATTTGACATAATGGTCGCCCCTTTTTTTATATTGTTATTTTTATCATATCGGATTGTTCTTTCTGTTTCCATATTATGAAGGTTCATGGTATGATAAACTTTAGGATTCTGTACGTGATTGGAGGCCGGTGAGTTGTCACAACAAAAGGGAAAGAAAAGTCGAATTAATGTAGAAATCTATGGTCAGCAATATTCAGTTGTTGGCGATGAAAGTACAAGTCATATCCGCATGGTAGCAGCGATTGTGGATGATAAAATGCGCGAACTCAATGCCAAGAATCCTTCGCTTGACACGAGTAGACTAGCGGTATTGACGGCGGTAAACGTCATACACGATTACATAAAATTAAAAGAAGAACATGAGAAATTGAAAGAAAGTATGACAAAAAAAGGAATGGAATAACATGATTGATATTATTATCATTTTACTGCTTGTTATGGGATTTTTCCTCGGCTTACGCAGAGGGTTTATTCTGCAACTTGTAAAGTTAACAAGCTTTATTATCGCATACCTTGTTGCATACTGGTACTGTAAAGATTTAGCGCCAGCACTTGCGAAATTTATTCCGTATCCATTTGATAAAAACGTATCTGTTCCAGAATGGATTGATGCAAATAATATTGAGACAGTATTTTATCAAGCGCTTGCGTTTATCATATTGTTTATTATTACTAAAATTGCACTTTCATTACTTGGTAATTTGTTAAATATGTTTGCAGAAATACCGGTTTTAAAGCAAGTAAATGCGTTTGCGGGGGCAATCCTCGGATTTTTAGAAGTATATATTATTTTGTTTGTCTTAATTATCATTGGAAACATTCTTCCGATTGAACAAGTACAAACACCATTACAAAAATCATCAATTAGCAAAATAATTGTAGACGATACACCGATTCTATCTGAAAAGGTGAAGGAACTATGGCAGACAGGTAGCAGAGTATAACTTCTCTTTTTTCGGAAAGAGAAGTTTTTTTCTATGAAAGAAAGGCGGGGCAATGATGAAAGTAAATAAAAAACAAGTGATCAAATTATTAGAGACAATCGGGCTTTTTATGGAATTAAAGGGCGCGAATCCATTTAAAATATCTGCATTTCGTAAAGCGGCAGCAGCATTAGAAAGTGATGATCGTAGTCTTTCTGAGATTGAAGATTTCACGAAGATTCCGGGCATCGGAAAAGGAACAGCAGCAGTTATTCAAGAATATATAGAATCGGGAACATCTGAAGTATTACAAGAACTTGAAAAAGAAGTACCAAGTAGCTTATTGCCGTTATTAAAACTACCAGGTCTTGGTGGTAAGAAGGTAGCTAAGTTATACAAAGAACTTGGTGTTGTTGATATGGAATCGCTAAAAGCTGTTTGTGAGGAAAATAAAGTACAAGCTTTAGCAGGTTTCGGTAAGAAGACAGAAGAGAAAATATTAGAAGCAATCGATCAAGTAGGCTCTCGTCCAGAGCGTTTACCAATTGCGATGGTATTGCCTATTGCCGGGGAAATAGAGGAGAAATTGTCGAATATTGCTGAAGTAATTCGTTTCTCTCGCGCTGGTAGTTTGCGCCGTGTTCGTGAAACAGTGAAAGATTTAGATTTTATCATTGCAACAACAGAACCAGCAGCGGTACGTGAGCATTTACTACAATTTGATAATATGATTGAAGTAATAGCAAGTGGAGATACGAAAGTTTCTGTCCGTCTTCAATATGAATATGATATTTCAATTGATTTCCGTTTAGTAAAACCAGAAGAGTTTATTACAACTCTTCACCATTTCACAGGATCAAAAGACCATAATGTGAAAATGCGTCAAATCGCAAAAGATAAAGGCGAGAAAATTAGTGAGTACGGTGTAGAGAACTTGGAAACAGGTGAAGTGAAAACATTTGAGACTGAAGAAGACTTCTTTGCTCATTTCGGTTTGCCATTTATTCCGCCAGAAGTGCGTGAAGATGGAAAAGAAATTGAATTAATTAAAGAGTATCCGAACTTAATTCAGTTTTCCGATATACAAGGTGATTTACATATGCATACAACTTGGAGTGACGGTGCTTTTTCTATTGAAGAAATGGTACAAGCGTGCCGTGCTCGTGGATATAAGTTTATGGCGATTACTGATCACTCGCAATATTTGAAAGTGGCGAACGGTTTAACGAAAGAGCGTCTTCGTGAGCAAGCGAAAGAAATTGAACGTATGAATGAAAAGTATCCAGACATTACAATTTTACGCGGAATTGAAATGGACATTTTACCAGATGCCTCGCTTGATTTTGATGATGAAGTATTAGCAGAATTAGATTATGTCATTGGAGCGATTCACTCTAGCTTCTCACAAGACCGTGAAACGATTATGAAGCGTCTACGTACTGCACTTGAGAATAAACATGTCACAATGATTGCCCATCCTACAGGACGTCTTCTCGGGCGTCGTGAGGGTTATGATGTAGATACAGATTTATTAATTGAACTAGCAAAAGAGACAAATACAGTTTTAGAATTAAATGCGAATCCGAACCGTCTAGATTTAAGCGCGAAATTATTAAAACAAGCACAAGATGCTGGTGTGAAAGTAGCGATTAATACGGATGCTCATACGCTTGAAATGTTAGAAGATATGGAAACAGGTGTAGCAGCAGCACGTAAAGGTTGGATTCAAAAAGATAACGTGATTAACACGTGGGATATTGAACGTTTATTAGACTATATTAAACGTAATAAGTAATACAAGGGGGACCTGCAACATGTTAGAAAGAACGTTGCGTGTATTAGAATACAATAAAGTAAAAGAACAATTACTTGAACATACAGCATCTTCACTTGGTCGTGACAAAGTGAAGCATTTAGTGCCGAGCACTGATTTTGAAGAAATTGTAGAAATGCAAGATACAACGGATGAAGCAGCGAAAGTTATTCGTTTAAAAGGTAGTGCACCATTAGGTGGTATTACGGATATTCGCTCAAATGTGAAGCGTGCAAAAATTGGGAGTATGTTAAGTCCAAATGAATTACTTGATATTGCGAATACGATGTATGGTAGTCGTAATATGAAACGTTTCATTGAAGATATGGCTGATAACGGTGTCGAGCTTCCGATTTTAGAAACTCACGTCGCTCAAATTGTATCTTTATATGATTTAGAAAAGAAAATTACAAATTGCATCGGTGACGGCGGTGAAGTAGTCGATAGCGCAAGTGATAAACTGCGTGGTATTCGTACTCAAATTCGTACTGCGGAAAGCCGTATTCGTGAAAAGTTAGAAAATATGACGCGCTCTTCAAACGCGCAAAAGATGCTGTCTGATTCGATTGTAACGATTCGTAACGAACGTTACGTAATCCCAGTAAAGCAAGAATATCGCGGCGTATATGGCGGTATTGTTCACGATCAATCTGCTTCTGGACAAACGTTATTTATTGAACCACAAGTAATTGTAGAATTAAATAATGCACTACAAGAAGCACGTGTGAAAGAAAAACAAGAAATTGAACGCATCTTATTGATGTTAACAGAAGAAGTAGCAGTAGAAGCCGATATCGTTTTATCAAACGTAGAAGTAGTTGCAAATCTTGATTTCATCTTTGCGAAAGCTTTTTATGCGAAGCGAATTAAAGCGACAAAGCCGATTGTAAATAACGAGCGTTACATGGACTTAAGACAAGCACGCCATCCGCTTATCGATCCAGAAATAATCGTGCCAAATAACATTATGTTAGGTAAAGATTTCACGACAATTGTTATTACAGGACCGAATACAGGTGGTAAAACAGTTACGCTGAAAACAGTTGGTATTTGTGTGTTAATGGCGCAATCTGGCCTTCACATTCCAGTAATGGATGAGTCAGAGATTTGTGTATTCAAAAATATCTTTGCTGATATCGGTGATGAGCAATCGATTGAACAAAGTTTAAGTACGTTCTCCTCACATATGGTGAACATCGTTGATATTTTAGAAAAAGCTGATTTTGAAAGTTTAGTTTTATTCGATGAATTAGGTGCTGGAACAGACCCGCAAGAAGGGGCTGCACTTGCCATTTCAATTTTAGATGAAGTATGTAATCGCGGTGCTCGCGTTGTTGCAACGACGCATTATCCAGAATTAAAAGCATACGGATATAACCGTGAGCAAGTTATTAATGCGAGTGTTGAGTTTGATGTGAACACGTTAAGCCCAACGTATAAATTATTAATCGGTGTACCAGGACGTAGTAATGCCTTTGAAATTTCGAAACGTCTTGGATTATCTGATCGCGTTATTGACCAAGCACGTAACCACATTAGTACAGATACGAATAAAATTGAAAATATGATTGCGAAGTTAGAAGAAAGCCAGAAGAACGCAGAGCGTGACTGGAACGAAGCAGAAGCGCTTCGCAAACAATCTGAGAAACTTCATCGTGAGTTACAACGTCAAATTATTGAATTTAACGAAGATCGCGACGAACGATTATTAAAAGCGCAAAAAGAAGGGGAAGAAAAAGTCGAAGCTGCGAAGAAAGAAGCAGAAGGTATTATTCAAGAACTTCGTCAATTGCGTAAAGCACAGCTTGCAAATGTGAAAGACCACGAGCTAATTGAAGCGAAGAGTCGTCTAGAAGGCGCAGCGCCAGAGCTTGTTAAGAAACAAAAAGTAAATGTGAAAAACACTGCACCGAAACAACAGTTACGTGCAGGTGATGAAGTGAAAGTATTAACGTTCGGTCAAAAAGGTCAACTACTTGAAAAAGTAAGCGATACAGAGTGGAGCGTACAAATCGGTATTCTGAAGATGAAAGTGAAAGAATCTAATATGGAATACATTAACACACCGAAGCAAACAGAGAAAAAAGCAGTTGCAACGGTAAAAGGTAGAGACTATCACGTTTCATTAGAACTTGATCTTCGTGGTGAACGATTTGAAAATGCAATGGCGCGCGTTGAGAAATACTTAGACGATGCCCAGCTTGCAAGCTATCCTCGCGTATCAATCATTCACGGTAAAGGGACAGGAGCACTTCGCCAAGGTGTACAAGATTACTTGAAGAAGCATCGCGGTGTAAAAACCTTCCGTTACGGTGACATGGGCGAGGGAGGCCTAGGCGTAACAGTTGTCGAATTAAAATAGAAAACAACGAAACAAAGGGGAAACCATTATATGTTTATGGACAAACTTGCAAAAGTATTGTTAGCTTGTTGTGGAATATTTTTGGTGATTGGGGTTATTTATTTAGTTGTTTTTGCGAAGTGAAAAAGCGTCAATCGTGGCAGAATGATATTGCCATAGATTGACGCTTTTAATATATGTGAAAAGGAATAGAACATGAAAATCAACCAATACATAAGCGAAGCAAAATTATGCTCCAGACGTGAAACAGATCGTCTCATTAAAGCTGGACGCGTGGCTATTAACGGCGAAATATGTACGCACGGTGCACTCGTAAGCGATGGTGATAGGGTAACGATTGATGGGCAAGTTATTGTAAAAGAAGAGAAAGAAAAAGTGTATATCGCATTTCATAAACCAGTCGGAATTACTTGTACAGCAGCCGATCATATTGAAGATAATATTATTGATTATATCAATTACCCAGAGCGAATCTTTCCAGTTGGGCGATTAGATAAAGCATCAGAAGGACTTATTTTATTAACGAATGACGGCGGCATTGCGAATCAAATTTTACATGGTGATCATGAGCACGAGAAAGAATATGTTGTCACAGTCGATAAACCTTTTACGGACTGGTTTATTGATGAGATGTCCCGCGGTGTAAAGATTAAAGATGGAATGACGAAGCCGTGCAAAGTGACAAGAGTCGATCAATCAACATTTCGTATCGTTTTAACGCAAGGAATGAACAGGCAAATTCGTAGAATGAGTCGTGCTTTCGGATTTACTGTAATAAAGCTAAAGCGAGTACGCATTATGAATATAGAGCTAAATGAGCTTGAAGTTGGAAAGTGGCGGAGCGTTACAGCTGAAGAGTTAGAAATTTTAATAGGGCAGTTATAGGGAGGAAAAATTTTCTCCCTATATTTTTTTGTCAGAAAAAATAAAACTATTGATTTTTTAAAAAATAGCCCATATAATAAAAAACAACAAGTTTCGACAAGATATTTTATAAAAGTAATGATGAGGACATGAGTTGTATTTTACGATTCTCAGAGAGGGAAGCCTTAGGCTGTGAGCTTCCTAATACGAAAAGACAAGCTTACCACCTCTAAACTTCAAGAGTGAACTGCATACATGATGCATTGTAATTCTTGGCGGATAAAACCGTTATCAATTTACACGAGCTATAAAATGAGCTTATTTCGTTATAAATTCATTTTATTAGAATAAGGGTGGAACCACGATTTCAACACTCGTCCCTTTATTAGGGACGGGTGTTTTTTGCGTTCTTTTACGGGGAAGTATGCTTGAAAGAGGATATGTGACGGATTTTAATTCAGAATATTTTGTTAATTTATTATTTTAGGAGGTTAGTAGAAATGAAATCATCTTTAAAGTTTTCAGAGATGTTTGCAATAAGTTTAATGTTATTTGCACTGTTTTTTGGTGCGGGTAATATGATTTTTCCACCAGCGTTAGGACAAGGCGCTGGAACAGACGTATGGATTGCGTTGTTTGGTTTTATCGTAACAGGCGTTGGACTACCTTTATTAGGAGTAATTGTTATAGCTTTAAAGGGAGATATTAATGAGCTAGCAGGACGTGTACATCCTATATTCGCACTTGTTTTTATCACTGCAATTTATTTATGTTTAGGCGTATTCGTAAGTGTGCCGCGTACAGGAACAGTAGCTTATGAGATGAGTATTGCACCGTTTTTACCAAGTGAGATAGCTGGTCAGTCATATCCACTTGTTATCTTTACACTTATTTTCTTTGCAGTCACTTTCTATTTAGCTTTAAATCCTTCGAAATTAGTGGGTCGTATTGGTAAAGTGCTAACTCCAATATTATTAGCTGTTATTGCAATTATCGTAGGTAAAGCACTTATTACACCAATTGGAGAATTTGGTGCACCGACAGAAGCGTATAGTGCTCCTCTCTTCAAAGGATTTATTGATGGATATTTAACTTTAGATGGACTTGCAGCACTGGTATTCGGAAATGTTGTAATTCATGCGTTAAAAGAAAAAGGCATTACAAATAAAAACAGTATTGCAAAAGTAACAATCTTTGCAGGATTTATTGCAGCGCTTGGTCTACTACTTGTGTATTTAGCACTTGCTTATCTTGGAGCTTCTAGTGTGTCACTTGGAATGGGCGCAAACGGAGGAATTATTTTAACAAATGTCGTGAATCATTTATTTGGTAGCTACGGAACTTTATTACTAGGGATCGCAATTACAGCAGCATGTTTAACAACTTCTGTAGGTATTGTTGCAGCTTGTGGTGATTACTTCTCTTCTTTATTACCAAAGCTTTCTTATCAAAAAGTCGTTTTCATTTTCTGTGTATTAGCATTTATGGTAGCAAACCTTGGGTTAACTCAGTTAAATGCATTAGCATTACCAATCTTAATCGCAATTTATCCAATTGGAATCGTACTTATCGTATTATCACTTGTTGAAAACTACGTTCGTCTTCCATTAGCGATGTATGTGGGCGGGATTGTAGGAGCATTTGCAATAAGTTTCTTTGATGGGTTACACAATGCAAACCTTCAAATTGCAGCGCTAGCACCTATTTTAGATAAGATTCCATTATATAGTGTAGGGATTGGTTGGTTAGTTCCAGGCATAATCGGTATAGGATTTGGTTATATAGTTTCTAAGTTTCGAAAGCAGGAAATTGCTGTAGAAAAATAGAGAAAAGAGGCTTTCTATAATAGAAAGTCTCTTTTTTTGTAAAAAAAGCCGCATATAGAGAAATTTAGATATTAAAAATTTTATACGTAATATAGTTGACAAAAAATTTATGAGTAGGCTAAGATTGACTTAGTTGTGGAAATATTGGAAGGGAAGTGAGGGAAACGGGGTTTCTATAACTATAGTGTTGTTATGGGAAGAGGTGAAAGAGGAGAAGAGGAGAAGAGAAAGTTTATTTTTTCGACTTACATTGAGAATGATAATCAATAAATACGTTTTATAATTTTTTCTCAGTTTCTATGCCTTCGTATAAGGAATAGGGTGAGATATTATTTTTAATATCGAATGAGAATGATAATCAATAACGCTTATGTTACATAAAAGAATGCTAATTAAATAATAGGTAGAAGAGATTATTTTTTTCTTGTGAATTGAGAATAATTATCATTTTCAGAAAAAGTGAAATGAAAGATAACCAAGGAGGAAACAAGAAAAATGAAAAAGGTTTCTGTATTACCCGCTTTTATTATAACGTTCGTATGTATGCTAGCTTTTCTTGTAATGCCATACGGGAATGCTTCAGCAAAACTAGCTGATGGTACTTACGATATTAATTACGTAATTCAAAAAGCGGAAAATGATTCAGCTTCAATGGCAAATGACTATTTTGAAAAGCCGGCAAAATTAATAGTGAAAAACGGTGAGATGAGAGTACAAGTTCCGATGAATCATAGTGCTTGGATTACAGAATTTAAAGCACCAGAGAACGGAAATTTTGTTGATGCGAAAGTTGTTAGTAAAGATGAATCGGCAGATAAAAGAACAGTAGAGTTTAAAGTAGATGATTTATCCAAACCGGCAGCTGTAAAAATTCATGTTGTTGTACCAAGTGCAAACTATGACCACCACTACACAATTCGTTTTGCTTTTGATGCAAATGTAAAAGCTGTAGGTGGCGATAATGGCGTAGCTGCTACAACAAAAAATAATGATCAAGCGAAAACAGATACACAAGTAAAAGAAGAGAAAACAAAAGTAGAGAGTAAGGAAACAGCTAAAGAAGTGAATAAAGAAACAAAAAATGAAAATGGAAAAGCTGAAAAAACAGATAACCCAAAAACAGGCGATGAAGCACGTATTGGATTGTTTGCAGCGTTAATTCTTATTTCAGGTGCTTTCTTAATTCGTAAAGTGAAATTGAGTAAATAAATCTTTTGAAGGGTGATGAATATATGTTTAAACAATTTAAAATGATTATTGCCGTATTTGCTGTTTTATTTACATTTATCGCAACACTAGGTTTACAAGATGCAAAGGCTGCTACAAAACTAGCTGATGGAAAATATAATATTGCTTTTACTGTATGGAAAGGCGATAAAGATGAATCGTCTAGAATGAATAGTTATTTTGAAAGCCCAGCAACATTAACAGTTAAAAATGGAAAACAATATGTTTCATTTAAAGTGAAAGATAGTGCTTCTATTAAAAGTTTCCAAGTAGAAAAAGATGGTCAATTTGTAGAAACAACCGTGTTAAGTGAAAACAAAAAAGATAATACTAGAGTTGTAGAATTTGAAGTTGCTGACTTGTCAAAAAAACTAAATGGCAAGGTGAAAATTAATATTCCAATTATTAATTATAATGCTTCGTATGATATTCGCTTTGTATTTGATGGGAACAGTATTAAATAATTTTCAAAAGGGAGAGTCGTTCCATTGAACAGGTATACAAAAATTATTGTTGCTATGTTTTTAATGATATTTACATTCGTATCAACATTACAACCACTTGCAGTTCAAGCAGCTACCAAGTTGGCTGACGGTGAATATTCAATTGGCTTCAAAGTTTTAAAAGATACATCAGATGAAGAATCGATGATGAATCAATATTCAGTAAGTCCGGGAACTTTAAAAGTGAAGGATGGGAAAAAGAAAGTATCCTTTACATTAACAAATAGTTCATGGATTACGAAATTTGAAACAGAAAAAGCAGGTAAGCTAGTTGCGACAAATGTAATTAGTGAAGATAAAGAAAAAGATACAAGAGTAGTAGAATTTGATGTAGAAGATGTAGAGAAGGTATTAAATGCAAAAGTAAAAGTAGATATTGATTTTTTAAATTATCATCATGAGTACGACGTTCGTATTGCATTTGATCAAAATAGCATTACACCAATTCATGTAGAAAAACCAAATGAAAAAGAGGACCCAGCTAATAAGCCAGATCCAAATGAAACTACCGATCCAGGTCAGAAGCCCGACCAAAAGCCTGACCCAGATCAACAACCAAATTCTAACACAATTACAGATGGTGCGTACAGCATTCCATTTAAAGTGTTAAAAGATCAAACAGATGAAGAATCTAAGATGAATAGTTACATGGTAAATCCAGGAGTATTAAAAGTAGAAAACGGTAAGAAAAAAGCAATTGTAACACTAAAAAGTAGCTCATTAATTAAAAATTTCCAAACGGAAAAAGATGGCGCATTTGTTGATGCAAAAGTAGTGAGTGAGGATAAGGAAAAAGATACAAGAGTAGTAGAGTTTGAAGTAAACGATTTATCTAAAAAACTAAATACAAAAGTATTTATCGAAATGGCATCAAGAAATTATAAGCAAATGCATGATGTACAACTTTTATTTGAACAAGATAAACTTGAACAAATTAAAAATGAAGAGAAACAACCAGAAGTAGAAAAACCGGAGGCAGAAAAACCGGAAGCAGAAAAACCAGAAGTAGAAAAACCGGAAGTAGAAAAACCAGAAGTAGAAAAACCAGATGAAAATAAAAAACCAGATGCTGAAACAATTAAAGATGGTGAATACAGCATCAATTTTAAGGCATTAAAAGATCAAACAGACGAAATTTCAATGATGAACACATATACAAAAAGTCCAGGTGTGCTAAAAGTAAAAGATGGTAAGAAGTATGTATCATTTACGTTAACGAACAGTTCTTGGATTACAAAATTTGAATTTGAGAAAAATAGTTCGTTTGTTGATGCAAATGTAATAAGTGAAGATAAAAAAACTGATACACGCGTAGTGGAAGTAGAAGTACCAGATTTATCGAAAAAGTTAAATGCAAAAGTAAAAGTAGATATCGATTCAATGAATTATCACCATTTTTACGATATTCAATTTGCATTTGATAAAGGTAGCATTAAGTCGTTAGATAACCAAGGTGAAAACAACAACCAAGGTGGAAACAACAACCAAGGTGAAAACAACAACCAAGGTGGAAACAACAACCAAGGTGAAAACAACAACCAAGGTGGAAACAACAACCAAGGTGAAAACAACAACCAAGGTGGAAATGATAACCAAGATAATAGCACAACAATTGATCCAAAAGCTCTTAAAGATGGTGAATACAGAATTGGCTTTAAAGTGTTAAAAGATCAAACAGATGAAATCTCAATGATGAACACATACACAAAAAGCCCAGGTGTATTAAAAGTAAAAGATGGTAAGAAATACGTATCGTTTACATTAACAAATAGTACATGGATTACGAAATTTGAATTTGAGAAAAATGGTTCTTTCGTTAATGCAAAAGTGTTAAGTGAAAATAAAGAACAAAATACAAGAGTAGTAGAAGTAGAAGTAAACGATTTGTCTAAAAAATTAAATGCAAAAGTAAAAGTAGATATTGATTCAATGAATTATCACCATTTTTATGATGTTCAATTTGTATTTGATCAAGACAGTATTAAAGCCTTAGGGAACCAAGGCGGAAACGACAACCAAGGCGGAAACAACAACCAAGGCGGAAACGACAACCAAGGCGGAAACAACAACCAAGGCGGAAACAACAACCAAGGCGGAAACAACAACCAAGGTGGAAATAATAACCCGAAAGTAATAGTTGATCCGAAAAATTTAGTAGATGGCCAATATGATATTACATTTAAAGTATTAAAAGATAAAACAGATGAGATTTCAAAGATGAATGACTATGTTGTAAATCCAGCGAAATTAATCGTAAAAGATGGTAAAAAATATATTGAGATGACGCTGAAAAATAGTGCGTGGATTACGAAATTCCAAACGGAAAACAATGAACTATTCGCTGATGCGAAAGTAGTAAGCGAAGATAAAAATGTAAATACGCGAGTAGTACAGTTTGAAGTAGAAGATCTATTTAAAAAATTAAACGCAAAAGTAAAGGTAGACATCGATGAGATGAACTACCATCATTTCTACGATGTGCAAATTCAATTTGATACAAATAATATTGGCGCGTTAGGAACTCTTAAAGAGGAACCGAAAAATGAACCGAAAAATCCAGTGACTACACCGAAAGTAGATAATGTAAAAACAGTAGGTACTCCTGATTTTAACCGAAATGCAGATGGTCAGAAGAAAAAAGAAGATACAAAAAATGATTCGAAAAAAGAGAAAAACTCAAAAACTGCAGATACAGCACAACTTGGTTTATATATGGTGTTACTGCTAGGTTCACTTGCTTTACTAGTTCGTAAATATAGAGCAGGTAGATTGTAATTTTTGGAGTCTTGATGCATATTCGCGTGCATCAAGACTTGTTTCATATTGTATGGAAAGGAGTGGTGATTGAGAGTGAAGAAAATTGCAAGTGTACTAATGGCTATCATTTTGTTAATGAGTATAGCTGGGTGCTCATCACCAAAAAAAGAAACAGCAAAGCAGGTAAAGAGTGAGAGTAAAGAGCGCGTTGTTGCAACAACAGTGGCTGTTACTGAAATTATGGATGCGTTAGAAGTAGATTTAGTTGGCGTTCCAACAAGCTCTAAAACTTTACCGAAGCGATATAAAGGTTTACCTGAAGTTGGGAATCCAATGAGTCCAGATATGGAAAAGGTAAAGTCATTAAAGCCTTCAGAAGTGTTATCTGTGACAACACTTGAATATGAATTAAAGCCAGTTTTTGATGGTGTGGGTATGAAAGCAAACTTTTTAGATTTAACGAGTTTGAAAAATATGCAAAGTTCTATTAGCCATTTAGGTAAGAAATATGGGCGTGAAAAACAGGCCGAAGCAGTAGTAACTAAATTAGATAAAAAGGTTGCTAGCATTCAAAAAGAAGTAAAAGGAAAGAAAGAACCGACAGTACTTATTTTATTAGGTGTGCCGGGAAGTTATTTAGTAGCAACAGAGCATTCTTATATTGGAGATTTAGTGAAACAACTAGGTGGTAAAAATATTGTGCAAGATGAACAAGTAGAATATTTAGCTTCTAATACAGAGTATTTAAAGAAAGCTGATCCAGATATTATTTTACGAGCAGCTCATGGTATGCCTGATGAAGTTGTAAAAATGTTTGATAAAGAATTTAAAACAAATGATATTTGGAAACACTTTGCTGCGGTTAAAAATAACCGTGTTTACGATTTAGAAGAGTGTTTATTTGGAACGACAGGCAATTTAGCAGCAATTGAAGCGTTAGATGAATTGAAAAAAATGATGTATCCGTGATGCATTTTAATATAAAGGAAGAGTAGAATGAATAAAAAAACTTGGAGTTTCCTCATTGTTACTGCATTGCTTATTGTTATGACATCATTGTCAGCGATGAAAGGGAGTTTAGAAGTAGGTATTGTTGAACTTGTACAAGGGATATTTACAGGTGGAAATGAAGATGTTGAAGTCATTAAAGATTTACGTTTCCCGCGTATTATTATTGCGTTGTTCACTGGAGCGGCTCTCGCTGTTTCAGGTGTGCTTTTTCAAGCTGTTATGAAAAATCCACTCGCCGATGCTGGGGTAATCGGTATATCTTCAGGAGCAAGTTTTATGACACTCGTTATTATTACGTTGTTTCCGCAATTCTTTTTCTGGACACCCGTATTCGCCTTTTTAGGTGGTGCGCTTGCATGTTATCTCGTGTATTCGTTTTCATGGAAATCAGGATTAAGCCCGCTTCGCATTATTTTAATTGGTATTGCCATTAATGCAATGTTTACTGGATTAAATGAATCATTCGTTACGATTTGTGGGTATTTTATTAAGAGTATTAAGCAAACGACGACTTCTAATATAACAATGAAGACGTGGGGCGATGTAGAAATAATGGTGACTTATGGAACGATTGGTCTTATTCTTGCTCTGTTCGTAGGAGCTTGGTGTAACTTATTATCGCTACAAGATAAGACTGCGAAAAACTTAGGCTTGCACGTGACGAGAGTTCGTCTTATTATTTCTGCCATTGCAGTACTCTTAGCGGCAGTATCAACAGCGATTGCAGGTGTTATTGCTTTTGTAGGATTACTAGTTCCGCATATTTCAAGACAATTAGTCGGTTCAGACCATAAAGTATTAATTCCATTTTCTGCGCTTGCAGGGGCGTTATTAATTTTGACGGCAGATACAATTGGAAGGTTAATTGTGCCACCTAACGAAATTCCAGCAGCAACAATTATGGCGGTTATTGGTGGTCCATTCTTAATATTTTTGCTTAGAAAGAGTGATAAAGTTCATGGAAATTAAAAATGTAACCTTTTCATACGATAACGTAACAAATCGTTTAAAGTCTGTTAGTAGTGAAATAGAAATTGGGAAAATTACAACAATCATTGGACCGAATGGATGTGGGAAATCAACATTACTTAGTGTCATGTCTAGAAACCACGCTCCTAGCAGTGGAGAAGTAATACTTGATGGGAAAGCGATTGGTGAATATAAACCGAAAGAGTTTGCTAGAAAGCTAGCAGTTGTCCATCAACAAAATGAGGCTCCAGCAGATATTACAGTGGAAAAGCTAATAAGCTTCGGGCGTATGCCATATAAAAATATATTCTCTCCGCAAACAGATGAAGATAGAGAAGCGATTGAGCGTGCACTAGTATGTACGAATTTACAAAGTAAGCGTGATAAGCCAATTTATGCTTTATCTGGTGGAGAGAGGCAGCGAGTTTGGATCGCGATGACATTAGCTCAAAATACACCAATGCTCTTCTTAGATGAGCCGACCACATATTTAGATATTTACTATCAGTTAGAAATATTAGAGTTAGTGAAAGAGTTAAATGAAGTGCATGGACTAACGATTGTAATGGTATTACATGATATTAATCAAGCCATTCGTTATAGCGACCATATTATCGTTATGAAAGATGGAGAAATCATTACGAAAGGTATTCCTAATGATGTAATAACAGAAGAAATGGTTAAAGCAATATATGGTGTAGATGTCATTGTAAAGCAGGATGAAGATACCGGATTGTACATGGTACCTATGGGAATCTAAAGGCTGAGCATAATCCGTTTTGAGGTGATAATTTGAATAGTAAGAAAGGACGGAAAAAGAATTCTTTTTTTCAACGCATACTTACAATTGTGTTTTTAGGAATCTTTTTCTATTCAATGTATGAGTTGGGCGGGATTTTCATGGATTATTATGAAAATCGTAAAGTAATGGCTGAGGCACAACATATTTATAAAAGAAGTCCAATGGAAGAAAAATCAGAAAATGGAGAGGTACGTAAACAGTTTCAGGATCTCCAGAAAATTAATCCAGAGATAGTCGGATGGATTACGATGGATGATACACAAATTAATTATCCAATCGTTCAAGCAAAAGATAATGATTACTATTTATTTCGTAATTATAAAGGTGAAGATATGAGAGCGGGAAGCATTTTTATGGACCATCGTAATGATGTGAAATCTCAAAATCGAAATACGATTTTATATGGCCATCGTATGAAAGATGGTTCTATGTTTGGTAGTTTAAAAAAAATGTTGGATGAAGACTTTTTTATGTCTCATCGTAAATTATATTACGATACATTATTTGAAGGATACGACGTTGAAGTTTTTTCAGTATACACGACAACAACGGACTTTTATTACATTGAAACGGATTTTGGAAATGATGCGGCATATGCATCGTTCTTAAAGGAAATTCAAGAAAAATCACTGTACAAAACGGATACGGAATTGACGGCTAATGATGAAATCGTAACACTTTCTACTTGTGATTATGCTCTTGATCCAGAGGCTGGAAGGCTAGTTGTACACGCAAAATTAGTAAAAAGAAATTAAAGAAAAAAGTATAGAATATGAGAAGTGATAGATAACGCTTCTCATATTCTATACTTTAAAAAAGGACTGTTCTTACTGTGCTGCAGCCATTGGCATACGTACAACTTTTACATCATAGTAAGCAATTTTATTATCAAGAATATATTCTGGCATTCCGCCTTGATGTGAGTGAGCATCTTTAAATGCAGCGCTCTTTGTCCAACCTTGGAAATCTTCTTTTGCATTCCAGCGAGTGCTAATTGTTACTTCATCATAATCAACTGTATTTTGTGTTAAAAGAACTTCTAGACCTAAAAAGCCTGGCATCGTTTCAACTTTACCTACTTTATTAAAACGCTCAATTAATTTATGCCCATTTCCCTTTGTAATTTTAGCTGTATTTGTAACAATAATCATGTTTATTCCTCCTATAAATGTAGCTATATTTTCAAGAACTCATATACATCAAATGATAATGAAAATCATTATCATTGTCAATGGTAAATGTGAAATATATAAGTTTTTTTCTATTATTTTGGACAGTGAGATTTTCATTTCAAAACATAGTAAATATGTGGCGGTTAAGTGCGAGAATGAGCTAGTTGTACTAGCAAAGCAATAATATGGTATAGTGAAACGAGGCTGTTTTTTCAGTCTCGTTTTTCAAATGCTTCCTGTAGAGAAAGCATGCAAATGGAAAGGAAGTTATTATATGCGATTAGAAGTAACTGTAAAAATAAAACCGAAATTTATAAAAGAAATTAAAAGTGGATATCCGCTTATTTTAAAAGATGCGATTCAAAATTTAAATGATGTTCGTGAAGAAGGAACAATCATCAAAGTAGTAGATGAGAAGAACAACTTTGTCGGAAAAGGTTATTATGGAAAGCAAAATAAAGGATACGGCTGGATTTTAACGAGAAAAGAGAGTGAACAAATTAATCAATCTTTCTTTGAAAGTAAAATCAAATCTGCCCTACATAAACGAAAGCAATTTTATAAATCAAGTGATACGACAGCATTCCGTGTGGTGAATGGTGAAGGTGATGGTCTTGGAGGACTAATTATCGATTATTATGATGGCTACTACGTAGTAAGTTGGTATAGTGAAGGGATTTACACTTTCAGAGATGAGATTATAGCCGCTCTTCAAAAAGTAGCAAACTTTAAAGGTATTTATGAGAAAAAGCGTTTTGATACGAAAGGGAAATATATTGAGGGTGATGATTTCGTAGCAGGAGAGCGCGGCGAGTTCCCACTTATCGTAAAAGAGAACGGTGTGAACTTTGCGGTTTATTTAAATGATGGGGCAATGGTTGGTGTATTTTTAGATCAACGTAACGTTCGAAAACAAATTCGTGATAAATATGCAAAGGGAAGAACAGTGTTAAATATGTTCTCTTATACAGGTGCTTTCTCTGTATTTGCAGCGCTTGGCGGAGCAAGTAAAACGACGAGTGTTGACCTTGCAAATCGTAGTTTAAGTAAAACGATTGAGCAGTTTAGTGTAAATGAAGTTGATTATGAAGCACAAGATATTATTGTAGAAGATGTATTTCTTTACTTCAAATATGCAGCTAAGAAAAAGATGAAATTTGATATGGTCGTACTTGATCCTCCAAGCTTCGCCCGCTCAAAAAAATATACATTTAGTGCAGCAAAAGATTATAAAAATTTATTAAAAGAAACAATTGCTATTACAGAAAATAACGGTATTATCGTTGCTTCTACAAATTGTAGCGCATTCGATATGAAAAAGTTTAAAGGCTTTATCGATACAGCCTTTAAAGAAATGAATGGCAAATATAAAATATTAGAAGAACATTCTTTACCAGAAGATTTCCGTACCATTGATCAATTTAAAGAAGGAGACTACTTAAAAGTAGTTTTCATCGAGAAAATTAAAGGTTAATAAAGAAAAGGAGCTCGAGTTTACTTGAGCTCCTTTTCTTATTGAACGATATTTTGTACTCTACCGACTTGTCCGTCCTGCAATCGCACTTTAATGCCATGCGGATGGGAAGGGGAGTTTGTTAAAATATCTTTTACAATTCCACGTGTTAATTTGCCTGTTCGTTGATCTTGTTTTAATACAATATCAACTTCAAGACCGGGCGCGATATTAGAACGTTTTTGTCCGTTCATTTACACACCTGTACGTCTACGTTGGTTGTTTGTTTTCTTTGTTTGTTGGTTTTGTAATTTTTTCGTTTCTTGGCTTTGATTTTTTGCATTTTGACCATTTCCATTTCCTTGCTTTTTCTTAGCAAGTTGTTCGCGCATTAAATCAGCTAAGCTTACTTTTTTGTTTTCTGACATGATAAGTCTCCTTTATATAAAGTTAATTATGAACAATCGTAGTGAATTTCATCATATCATTGTTAAGGAAGGAAGGGAAGTTGGTTTGAAAATTCATATATTTGTTTCAAGTCTGTAGTAGTTACGATACAATTGAGTTGTTAACGTTTGTAAAAAGGGGATAGACATATGTCACATCATATTTTATTAGTTGAAGATGATCTCTCAATTCAAGAGATGGTGGAAAAGTATTTGATAAAAGAGGGCTTTCAAGTAACAATTGCGTCTGATGGAGAAGAAGGCGTGAACACATATTTAAAAGGTTCATTTGATTTGATTATCCTCGACATTATGATGCCGAAGCTAGATGGCTTAGAGGTTGTACGAATCATTCGAGAAAAAAGTGCTGTTCCGATTTTAATGATGTCGGCAAAAGATACAGATGTTGATAAAGCTGTTGGATTAGGACTTGGAGCAGATGATTACATTTGTAAGCCATTTTCTATGATTGAATTAGCTGCACGTGTAAAGGCAGGTATTCGAAGATCTACGAAATATTCGGCTACAGAAACAACAGAAAAGATGATTCAAATTGGTGATTTAACGATTGATCCAATTAATTTTACTGTGGAAAAAAACGGGAAGCCTCTCAAACTTACTTTAAAAGAATTTGAGATTCTAAAATTGTTTGTAAAAAATCAAAATCGTGTATTTACAAAAGCACAAATATATACACTAATTTGGAACGAAGAGTATTACGGTGACGATAACGTTATTAATGTTCATATGAGAAGGTTGCGTGAGAAAATCGAAAGTGATCCATCTAATCCAGAATATATTAAAACGTTATGGGGTATCGGCTATAAGTTGGAAGTGATGTAATATGGTCAATTTGTTAATAAGTATTATTTTTATATTGTTATGTGTCATTTACATACAATATAAAATGAGAAAAAATAGTAGTAAAAATTTACGATACACATATGAAAAATTAGAAAATATTGTAAATTTACAAACGGGCGAGACGCTACTCGTTATGACAGATGATCTAGAATTGCAAAAATTATTAGTGGCAATTAATCAATTATTAGATGCAAAACAGAAAACGAATGCAGATCATGCAAAAGTAGAAATTTCGATGAGAAAAATGCTTTCAAATATTTCACATGATTTAAAGACGCCACTAACAGTTATTCTTGGATATACAGAAATGTTAAATAAGGATAAAACGATGAATAAAGAAGAACAGCAAATATTACTTGAAAAGGTGCATGTGAAAACACTAGAAGTAATGGAACTGATTCATAAGTTTTTTGATTTAGCAAAACTAGAATCTGGTGACAAGGCAATCGAGATGACAAAAGTAAATATGAATGAAGTTTGTCGTGAGAAGATTTTATCTTTTTATGATTTAGTGACGGCGAAAGGGTTTCAAGTTCATATTGATATACCAGAAAGAAATATATATGCACTTGGAAATGTAGAAGTATTAGGTAGGGTATTGAACAATTTAATATCAAATGCAATTACATATGGAGACGATGGAAAGATACTGGGTATGACGTTAAGAGATGATGAAACGAATGTGTATATAGACGTATGGGATACAGGAAAAGGGATTGATGAATCTCATATTGATAAAGTGTTTGAGCGTATGTACACACTTGAAGATTCGAGAAATAGATTGTACCAAGGAAGCGGTTTAGGGTTAACGATTACGAAAAGACTGGTGGAAGCGATGGATGGAAAAATCCATCTTTCTAGTAAACCGTATGAAAAAACAATTTTTACAATTGTATTAACAAAGATACAGTTTTAGCTTGTAGAGCAGTAGATTCTACAAGCTTTTTTTCAGCGTAAGGAATTTGTAAGAAACGGGTAAGAAAAAAGAGATTTCCGTTGTCTATTATAGAAATATAGAGTATTGCGAAAGGGGAAAGTAACATGACATATATATTAAAAACAAATCAGTTAACGAAAGTGTTTAAAGGGAAAGAAGTTATTTCCGGTGTTAACATGCATGTGAAAAAAGGAGAAATTTACGGTTTTTTAGGACCAAACGGTGCTGGTAAAACAACGATTATGAAAATGATTACAAATTTAATAAAACCGACGAGCGGTGAGATTGAAATTTTCGGTGAGAAGTTAACAGATACATCTTATGAAGTATTAAAGAGAATGGGGACGATTATTGAATATCCAATCTTTTATGATAAATTAACGGCGAAAGAAAACTTAGAATTACATTGTGAATATATGGGCTATTACGATAAAAATGAAATTGACCATGCTTTACATTTAGTGAAGCTGCAAGGTATAGATAATAAAAAAGTAAAAGATTTTTCATTAGGAATGAAACAACGACTCGGTATTGCAAGGGCAATCGTAACAAAGCCAGAATTACTCATTTTAGATGAACCCATTAACGGTTTAGATCCAATTGGTATTAAAGAATTAAGAGACTTATTTAAAATGCTCTGCAAAGAATATGGCATTACATTATTAGTTTCTAGCCATATTTTAGGTGAGATGGAATTAATGGCGGATACAATTGGTGTCATTCAAAATGGAAAACTAATAAAAGAAGTTTCAATGAAGAGTATTAACGGAAAACAAACAGAGTACATTGAAATTACTGTTCCTGATGTGAAGCGTGCAGCTTATATTTTAGAAGATAAACTTGGTATAAAAAACTACAAAATAATGAGTGGAAACATGATTCGGGTTTATGAAGTGGCGGTGACACAGCAAGCCATTTCCAAAGCACTTATTATGAACGATGTGGAAATTGAAAGTATTAATAAGAAACATAGTTCCTTAGAAGAATATTTCTTAAATGTAATGGATGGAGAGGGCATTCATGCTTAATGGACTGTGGCTGAACCTGGTAAGTGGATTTATCGTAATGCTAGTAAGTGGAATTTTATATTATAGAAAACCAGAGCGGAAATGGTTGTTAATCCTACTAGTGATAGGAATGTTAAGCTTCGTTACTGCTGGAATTAGAATGTTAGCAGCGTAGAGACAGGTATATAAAGAATGGAGGCGTGGTTTATATGTTTAAATTAATGAAGCTCGAATGGAAGAAACATCAATTATCTAGTTACTTTAAAAGTGTAGCAATTTGTATTATAGCAATTTTCGCTGCAGTAAGCCTTATGGCATGGGGAATGAAAGCCGAGGGAGACGTGCTCTTCTTTGACTTCACACAGAACATGGCTTTAGTAAATATTTTTATTAGGATAACATTCATTATTTTTAGTTCAGTCATTTTATCACGTTTAGTAATTGATGAGTATAAGAACAAAACGATACAACTATCATTTATGTATCCGCTACAAAGGAAAATGCTAATGAGTGCGAAATTAACAATTGTTTTCTGTTTTTGTTTTGTGAGCACGATTATCGCGACTTTCATTATTAGCTTGCTCGTATATTTTGTGAGTCCAATGATGGGACTGATTGAAACACCTGCTACGATAGGTGAAATAATAGCTATGGTTCCAGGTACTATTATAAGTGCATTTATGATATCTGGTATAAGTTTAATTCCTTTATTTTTTGGAATGAGAAAGAAATCGACACCGACAACGATTACTTCAGCAGTAATAATTGGCTTGCTGATTAGTGGTAACTATGGTCCTGGAAACGGTCAAGTAAGTATGTTTGATTTTATAGCTATCCCAATCGTGCTCTGTTTATTAGGAATTTTCATTAGTTATCTATCGTTTCGTAAAATCGACAAGATCGATGTGGCGTGAAGCAAGCTTAAAACGAAAACGAACTGGGGTATGAATAGTGAAAAAAATAATAGTAATTGCAATATTATTCATTACAATTGCTAGTGCGGTTTTTGGTTTTAAGATATTTCAGGGGAAAGATTTTAAGAAAGAAAAGTCTTTTGAGATAAATAATATAAAAGAAATAGAAGTAGACAATGAAAACTGGAATCTTGAATTTAAAAGTACAGACGCTAATAAAATAATAATTTCCGCTCAAGGTGAACAAGCAGATAAAGAGATAGATCCCGTCAAAATAGAAAATGATGAAAATAAAATTATGGTTAAGCAAAAACAAGAGGCGAACAAATTTTTTAATGGTTTTACGTTTAGGAAGAAGAATAGTATATGTATAGCTATTCCGAAGAAAGAAATAGATAAAATTGTATTAAATAATAAATCAGGTGATGTGAAAATAAGAGATATAGTAGTAAAAAGTATCGTGACGAAAGGCAAATCTGGGGATGGAATGATTGTAGGACTATCAGCCGAGAAAGGTGAATTCATATCGCAAAGTGGAGAGTTAGTTGTAAAAGATAGTTCAGTACAAGAATTAAATATAAAGTCTACGACTGGTGATAACTATATAACAAATGTAAGTAACTCAAATATGAACATCATTTCAACATTTGGGGAAGTATTGCTGAAAGATATGACAGAAGGAAAATCATTATTTATAGAAACAAAATCAGGGGATATTGGCGTACGGTATAAAGGTGTCCCGGCATCATTGAAGCTTATGGCTAAAAGTAATTCGGCTGACGTAATAGTGGATTTAAAAGGACTTAAGAAAGATAAAAATACAGAAAAAATAAAAGTAGGAACGATTGGTGATGCAAAAAATGAAGCGAAGATTTTAAGTGAAACAGGAGTCATTTATATTGATTAAATCTTAGGAGGAAGGAGGACACTATCATGCTACATTTAATGAAGCTAGAATTGAAAAAGTTTAAGCTTGGTTGGTACGTGAAGAGAGCAATTATTGCAAATATTGTTATACTGGCATTAATGATCTTTGTGAGCATCATTGCTCAAGTAGAAGGTGATGCAGAAATAAGGAATCCAGAGACGATATTGTTAATGGCTAGCACAATAGTAAGAGCAACGTTTATTGTTTTTGGTAGTGTATTAATCGCAAGGCTAATAATTGGTGAATATAAAAATAAAACAATACTACTTATGTTTTCTTACCCTATTAATCGGAAGAAAATGATGGCTAGTAAGTTGGCTATTACAGCGATAGTAACATTTATAACAGTTATTGTATCTAACATTTTAGTAGTAGGAGTTTTCTTTGGTATAGATAGCTATTTTTCAATTCTTCCTAATTCATTTACAGTAGATCAATTGATGCAAGAAGGAATAAAACTAGTTCCTTTAGCCATTGCAACTGCGGGGATGAGTTTAATCCCATTATATTTCGGAATGCGTAAACGCTCCGTGCCAACTACAATTGTTTCATCTCTTATCGTTGTCACAATTGCAATGAATGGCAACCCAGAGTTTTCTACAGCAACTTTTCTTCCCCTTCAACTAGCACTCGCAGCAATTGGAGTTGTGATTGCGTATTACGGCATTAAAAATATAGAGAAGGAAGATATAGCAGTATGATAAGAATACGTAAAAGGAGTTGGTGTTATACTAACTCCTTTTTTGTATATGTATGCTTCGTTACTACTCTGTAAATTTGGAGTGTTTGCTTAAATACGCTTGTACTTCTGGAGAAATATTAAAGTTATTAGGACTTTTATATTCGATAGTAAACTCTCCGTCTTTATTTGTTTCAAAGGCGATTGCATAGCTATTCATTTTAGCATCGTAAGAAGTGTTTTTGACTTCTGCATCTAGATTAAAATATTTTGTAATATACTCTTTTGATTCCGTAATTGCTGTTTGTTTTCCCCAAGGGGTACCATAATAGGTGAAATAAAGAGATACACTAATAACTCCAATAATAGAAGTTAGTAAAATAGTTCCCATAGCTATTTTTTTATTTTTTGTATTCAATTTGGTTACCCCTCTTCGTAATATGTATTCATTTTAACCTATATATTCCATAAAACAACCATTTAGAAAAAATAGTTTCACATGAAACAAGTTACAGAAAAAGACAAGATGTGTAAACACCTTGTCTTTTTTGTCGTTACATTTTAGGAGCTTCCATTCCAGCCGCAGCCCATTCTTCTTTTGCGGGGCCATATACGCCAGGAACTGTTAAGCCGGCTTGTCGCATTAAAACCGTCATTTGCCCGCGGTGATGATTTTGATGATTAATAAGTGTCATTAAAAATATAGAATTCGGCATAGGGCGACCAAAGAAGTCATTAATAGTTGCTAAATCTTTATTAGTCCATTTACTTTGAAGTGCTTCAACAAAAGCCGCATTCACTTTACGGTACTCATCTGCAATTGTTTTTGCAGAAGTTGGGACAGGATAATCTTTCGTTTCTCCTTCAAACTTTAGCCCTGTGCCAGATAGTATAACAGGAATTGCCGTCACGATATGCCAAGCGACTCTTCCTAACGTCCAATGTCCAGGTGCAATTTCTTGTGATAAAGATGCATCGGTTAATGAATCAAGCATTTTCTGAGTAGACTCTGCTTCGTATGTCCATGATTGCAAGAAGCCTTCAATTGTTTGGTACATTATTGTTATCCCCCTCTACTTATGTTCATAGATTAAGTTCGAGAAGAAATGACAAGTTCCCTTTATGTTTTAATAATGGTATTTAAAATTTTATATATAAATTTTATGATACTATTGAGTGTATATAGAATTATATTAATTCAGGGGGATATTATGAAAAGATTGATTTTAGGAATCATAATTTTATTTTTAATGGTAGGATGTAGCAATGAAACCTATAAAAAAGCAATGGATCAAGGGAAATTGGCGTTAGCGAGTAAAGAATATGACACGGCAGTAGCATCATTTGAGCTAGCATTAGAAGAGAAAAAGGATGATAAAGAAGCAAAGGTATTAAAAGACCAAACTACTAAGATGATAAGTTCGATAAAAGAGAAATCGAGTGGAAATATAGAACAAGCAATAGGTTTGTTTCAAGAAGTAGAAAAGATGAAAGATGGTTCCGCAATCCTTCAAAGTCAAGCGAAAGAACAAAAAGATTCGCTCATAGAGCATAAAGAGTTAAAAGGTCAATATATAGGTCAATTGGAAAAGGCAGAGAAGTTAAAGAATGATAAAAAGTATGAAGAGGCTAAAGGGATAGTAAATAAAATTGTTAACGATACTGGCCAAAATCAACAATTTATTTCGGAAAATCAACGGGCCGAAGAGCTGAATAAGCAAATAGATGGCTTACTAACTCAACAAGCAGAAGTTAAGAAAAAAGAGGAAGAGTTAAAAAATGAAAAGAAAAAAGAGGCTGATATTGGAAAGTTAAAGGGGTCTTGGATGTCATCAGAAAGTACAGACAGGCCAGTTGGGTTGGAAATAGAATCTATTAATAGTGAGAAAACAGGCGGAGAATTTATGGAACATAATATTTTTGGGAAAGGGACTACTATAGGAGACTTTCGAATATTAAGTGTGGACCAAGGGATTATTTCTGTAGAGCTTGTATTTTTAGTGGGGGAAATAAAGCATAAGGCTGATTTGAAAATTGAGGAGAACACATTAACTGTATATCATGAGTTTATGGGGAGTACTGAATCTGTGAAATTAGTGAGATCAGAGTAATTTATCCCGCTATTCACCTGCAGTAAAATTCCCACCTCAAGATTCGGCTGGAGCAAAGAAGTTAGGTGGGAGATCCACTGCTCATAAAAGCCCAATTGGTTTGGGTTAATAATCAGTGGGGATGAAGAACCCCCCCACTAATTAAAGTTTCACTTTATTTAGTATATAAAAAGGAGGCTTCTAACAAGAAGCCTCCTTTTTAATTAACTTTCTTCCCACTCTTCCTCATCAACCATAAGAAATAAGGTGCTCCAAGTACAGCGACGACAAGACCAGAAGGAATTTCTTTCGGATATGCAATTGTTCGGCCGAGTAAGTCAGCAATGGAAAGAAGAATTGCTCCAAACAGTGCTGAGCAAACGAATAGTCTTTGATGGTTCATACCAACAACAATTCTTGCTAAGTGAGGTGCGACAAGGCCTAAAAAGGCAATTGTACCGACAGCAGCGATATTTACTGACGCAAGTAGTGTCGCTAGCACAATTAGAGCAAGACGTGTTTTATTTACTGGTTGCCCAAGTCCAGTTGCTAAATCGTCTCCCAGTACGAGAACGTCAAGTTGTTTTATTAAGAAAAAGATAATGAATACAAGAATTAGAGATGGATATAGAATGATATTTTCTAAGTGATTCCACCCTCTTGCATACGTACTGCCAGATAACCATGTTAAAGCAGCGGCAACATTCAAATTGGCTCTAACGATAAAGATTTGAATAATTGCTGAGCCAAGCGCAGAAATACCAATCCCTATTAAAGCGAGAGCTGTTGGACTAAATCCTGATTTCCAAGAGAAGAAGAGGACAATTCCAACTGCAAGTAGTCCGCCAATAAATGCACCAATTGGTAGGAAGAAACCAGGAAGTGCAGGAAAGACATACATAATCGTTAAAGCACCGACACCAGCTCCCGATGAAATACCAATAATAGAAGGATCGGCAAGTGGGTTTCGTAATATACTTTGGAAAACAAGCCCACTTATTGCAAGGCATGCGCCAGCAATAGCAGCAACGAGCATTCTTGGTAAACGAAGATTCATCATCATATTTTTGTCAAATTGTGTTAATTGACCTGATATAACATTAGTAATGCTTTCGATATAAGCGTTACTACCGATTGTAACACCAAGAGCAATCGTCACAATACAAAGTGTGATAGATATAATGATTACCTTTTTATAAGAGTAATAGCGGGAACTAGCTCCAGCTGCATTCGCACCGTTATCATTCATATATTGTTTCGACTTCATCATTCGATACACTAAGTAAATAAGCCAAGGAGATCCAATCATTGCTGTGACTGCCCCAACAGGAAGTTCTGCACCGGTTGAATCTATTAATCTACCGACAACATCTGCTCCAAGCAATAATACTGCCCCCCATAAGAAAGAAGAGAGAAGAAGAGTAAAGTGTTGACGGTATCCGATAAGGCGCATTAAATGAGGTGCAACTAAGCCGACAAAGCCAATTGGTCCAACAACAGTAACAATTACTGCTGTTAAAAAGATTGCAGCAATGAAGGCGATAAGACGTGTTACTGCTGTTTTTTCACCAAGAGAAATAGCAACATCATCACCAAGTAAGAGAATGTTGAGTTTACGAGACATAAATAGTAAAACTAGGAAAGAAATAATGATAAATGGAAAAGCAAATTGAACGCCATCCCAGTTATTTTGAATAAGAGAGCCAGCTCCCCATAAAAATAAACCAGCTGTTTCATTTTCATAGAAAAGCTGCATCGTTCCGGTAAAGGCAGAGAGCATTAATGTAACGACCATACCAGCTAATGCCATTCTAAGTGGGGTTCCCTTTTTTCCACCAGAAATACGGTATACAAATAAAGCAGTAATAGCACCGCCGATAAATGTGAACAGAAGAGAATTAATTTGTAAACCTTTCGGTAAGAAAATTGTAGCCGCTACTAGAAAGAAATATGCGCCAGAGTGAATACCCATTGTACTGGATTCAGCAAGTGGATTTTTCGTTAACGTTTGTAAAATAACCCCTGATGCAGCAAGAGCGCCTCCAGCTAAAATGGCAATTACAGCTCTAGGTAATCGAAGCATGATTAAAGTTTGATGTTCTAGCGATTGGTTCGGTGAGATAAGAGCATCAATAATCATACTATAGGAAATGTTTGCTTGACCTTGTCCGATATGAATAAAGAAAAGGAGGAGCAAGAGAGCTGCTCCTCCTCCGAATACAAGACTTGCTCGAAGTGTATGTTGTAAGCTATTCATTGTGTAATCACTTCTTCGCTGTCATTACATCTGCTACTTGTGTTGCTAAAGATGTTGCAGACTCAGGACCACCGAAAATCCAAGTGTCGCCTTTTAATTTATACATTTTGTTTTCTTTTTTGAACTTTAATTCTTCCCAAGCAGGGTTGCCTTTTAGTTGCGTGTCAAAAATGTTATCTTCATCCGCTACAATGTAAATGAAGTTTGAATCTTGTACACTTTGTAATGATTCTACAGTTGTTTGTTTGAAACCATCTGGCTCAGATTTTCCTGCTTCAAAAGTATTTGTTAAACCTAATTTTTTTGTAACTTGTAAAGCTAAAGAATTGTCAGTTAAGATACGGAATGTTGGTACGTTTTTAGCAGTAAATGCTTGTGCCATTGCGATGTTTTTATCTTTTAAGTCTGCTTTCTCAATTTTTGCTTTTGCATCAGCGAATGCTTTATCCATATCAGCTAATACTTTTTTACCTTCTTCTTCTTTTCCAACTGCTTTTGCAATTTGTTTAAATGTTTCTGTCATTTCAGCAAAGTGATCGTTATTACTTGTTGATGGATCAAACATAACTGTTGGTGCAATTTGCTCTAATTCATTTTTAATTGCTTTACCACGGAATGAAGCTGTAATAATTAAGTCTGGCTTTAAACGGCTAATTTCTTCTAAGTTTGGTTGTTGACGTGTCCCTACATCTACAACATCTTTACTCGGTTTTGTTTTTGTATTTACCCATTTATTATAATTCTTAATGTCTGCCATCCCTACTGGCTGAACACCAAGTGTTAATAAGTCTTCTGAATATACCCACTCAAGTACAACTACTTTTTTCGCTGGTTTATTTAACTTCGTTTCCCCTTCAGCGTGTTTAATTGTTATAGCTTGATTTTTATTGTCCGCTTTTGTTTCTTTTTTCTCCTCTTTTTGCTGTCCGCATCCAACAGCGAATAGAAGAACTACTATGAAAATACTGAGAATTTTCTTCATCTTCTGCCCCCAAATTAAGTGTTTTTTGTAACTAGTACCATAAGTGAAAATGGTTATCAATTACAACACCCAAATCATACTATGAGGGTATTTTAAGTGTCAATATATTTTTAAAATTTTGACGAAAAATAACGAATTATACGGATTTTTATATATTATAGTCGCTATTTATGAAGAATAAGCCTCTTTACTAAAAATATTGGCGAATGTGGAAAGTTTAAATGGGAAAGTGGCTGTGTACGATAGTGTAATGTGTATTGTTAATAGTCTGTGGAGATAAGGCGAAAGTACAAGCAAAAGGAGAGTGAATCGCATGTAATAATTACTAGAATGTATGGAGGAAATCTGTGTTTCATCCCCGACTAGGCAAAGTATTTCTTTGTTATTTAGATAGGTGTTTTTTAAGTCGGTGATTGCGCTAAAAAGATCGAATGTAAAGGAAGTGATCAACATGTCTTCATGGAGCAATAACGTAAATGGATATTGTGGGTGTAATAATCAAAATGGTGTACATGTTGATTCATGCTGTTTTAGTTGCGATGGGACAGTTCCTAAGGTTGGTCCAACCGGTCCGACGGGGGCAACAGGAGCAACAGGTGGCACAGGCCCAACGGGAGCAACAGGAGCAACAGGTGGCACAGGCCCAATGGGGGCGACAGGAGTAACAGGCGACACAGGTCCAACGGGAGCGACAGGAATAACAGGAGCAACAGGCCCAACGGGAGCGACAGGAATAACAGGGGCAACGGGTCCAACAGGAGCGACAGGAATAACAGGGGCAACAGGCCCAACGGGGGCGACAGGAATAACAGGGGCAACGGGTCCAACAGGCCCAACAGGAGCGACAGGTTCAACCGGGGCAACGGGAGCGACGGGTTCAACAGGTCCAACGGGAGCGACAGGTTCAACAGGTCCGACGGGAGCGACAGGAATAACAGGAGCAACGGGTCCGACGGGAGCAACAGGGGCAACGGGAGCAACGGGTTCAACAGGAGTGACAGGCCCAACGGGAGCAACAGGCTCAACAGGTCCAACGGGAACGACGGGTTCAACCGGTCCGACAGGAGCAACAGGAGCAACAGGAGCGACGGGCTCAACGGGTTCAACCGGGGCTACAGGTACAAGTATCACGGCGACATATGCATTTGCAAATAATACGTCAGGAACAGCGATATCGGTAGTTCTTGGTGGAACGAATGTCCCGCTTCCAAATAATCAAAACATCGGTCCAGGAATTACTGTTTCTGGTGGAAACACAGTATTTACGGTTGCAAATGCTGGTAATTATTATATTTCATATACAATTAATATAACGGCTTCATTATTAGTCAGTTCACGGATTACAATTAATGGAGGGGCACTTGCTGGGACAATAAATTCTCCTGCGGTAGCAACCACATCATTTAGTGCAACAATTATTACAACTCTTGCAGCAGGAGATGCTATTAGCTTACAATTATTTGGTTTGTTAGCTGTCGCAACATTATCAACAACTACCCCAGGAGCGGTATTAACAATTATAAGATTAAGTTAATGACAAACTCTCTTACTCTTTTAAGATTAAGAGAGTTTCTACATATAATAAGAAGTTAATGAAGTAAAGCATAGTCATATAAAAGTCAGAATATTATGATTGTAACGCTATGGTGACTATAATATAATGAAAATAACCATCATGAATGAACATTCATTTATTTTTTATGTATTTGAAGGGGGAATGAAGGTGGAAAAACCATGGTTGAAAAGTTATCCAGAGGAAATTCCGAGTACGGTTTCTTATGATATTCAGCCGCTTCATAGATATGTAGAACAGATGGATTCTCGCTACCCAGAAAAGAAAGCGCTTCACTTTTTAGGGAAGGATATTACGTTTTCGGACTTCCATGATAAGGTGAAGCGGTTTGCAAATTATCTTCAAAAGCTCGGTGTGGAAAAGGGTGATCGAGTTGCTATTATGTTGCCGAATTGTCCGCAAGCTGTAATTGGTTATTACGGTACATTACTTGCGGGAGGTATCGTAGTACAAACCAATCCACTGTATACAGAAAGGGAATTAGAATATCAGCTTCATGACTCGGGAGCAAAAGTAATTCTTTGTCTCGATTTAGTGTTTCCAAGAGTAACGAATGTTCAATCTGCTACAAAAATTGAGCATATTATCGTAACTCGTATTGCAGACTTTTTACCATTCCCTAAAAATCTATTGTATCCATTTGTGCAGAAAAAACAGTCGAATTTAGTTGTGAAAGTATCAGAGAGTGAAACGATTCATCTTTGGAATTCAGTAGAAAAAGAAGTGAATACGAATGTTGAGGTGCCTTGTGATCCTGAAAATGATCTAGCTCTTTTACAGTACACAGGAGGAACAACCGGATTTCCGAAAGGAGTTATGTTAACGCATAAAAACCTCGTCTCTAACACGTTAATGGGAGTTCAATGGTTATATAATTGCAAAGAAGGAGAAGAAGTCGTTCTTGGGGTTCTTCCATTTTTCCATGTTTATGGTATGACAGCTGTTATGAATTTAAGTATTATGCAAGGATACAAAATGGTCCTTATTCCAAAGTTTGATATGAAAATGGTTTTTGAAGCGATTAAGAAGCATAAAGTGACATTGTTTCCAGGGGCACCAACTATTTATATCGCTCTTTTAAATAGTCCGCTTTTAAAAGAATACGATATTTCTTCTATTCGTGCTTGTATTAGTGGATCAGCACCACTGCCAGTAGAAGTACAGGAAAAGTTCGAAAAAGTTACAGGTGGTAAACTAGTAGAGGGATATGGTTTAACAGAATCCTCTCCGGTTACACATAGTAATTTTTTATGGGAAAAGCGAGTGCCAGGTAGCATCGGAGTTCCGTGGCCAGATACAGAAGCAATCATTATGTCGCTTGAAACTGGTGAGGCATTACCGCCAGGAGAAATAGGTGAAATTGTAGTGAAAGGCCCTCAAATTATGAAAGGATATTGGAATAAGCCAGAGGAAACAGCGGCTGTATTGCAAGATGGCTGGCTCCATACAGGTGATGTTGGCTACATGGATGAAGATGGATTCTTCTATGTAAAAGATCGCAAGAAAGATATGATTGTTGCGAGTGGATTTAATGTGTATCCTCGTGAAGTTGAAGAAGTATTATATGAGCATGAAAAAGTGCAAGAAGTAGTGACAATTGGAGTTCCAGATCCGTACCGAGGAGAGACGGTTAAAGCATTTGTTGTGTTAAAAGAAGGTACGGAGTGCTCTGAGGAAGAATTAAATCAGTTTGCACGTAAATATTTAGCGGCTTATAAAGTGCCGAAAGTATATGAGTTTAGAGATGAATTGCCAAAAACGACAGTAGGGAAAATTTTACGCCGTGTTCTAATAGATGAAGAGAAGAGAAAGAATGAGGATGAGCAAACGGGCTAAGGCCCTTTCTTTTTGAAAAAATAGGATTGACACTTTTCTAAATAGTCAGTATTATAAGAATATGAATGACTATTCATTCAGTCATCTTCTTGAAGGGGACAGTAAAGTGAAGAAAAATAGACCGAAATACAATCAAATTATTGATGCGGCAGTCATTGTGATTGCGGAGAATGGGTACCACCAAGCGCAAGTTTCTAAAATCGCAAAGCAAGCTGGGGTAGCTGATGGCACGATTTATTTATATTTTAAAAATAAAGAAGATATATTAATATCCTTATTCCAAGAGAAGATGGGAGAATTTGTCGAAACAATTCGTCAAAAAACAGCAGGAATTGAAAGCGCTGTATCGAAGTTATTCATGTTGGTAGAAACGCACTTCTTGCTGTTGTCGCAAAATGATCCGCTTGCTATCGTTACGCAATTAGAGCTAAGGCAGTCCAATCAAGACTTGCGCCTTAAAATAAATGAAGTATTAAAAGGCTACTTACAAGTTATGGATGAGATTTTAGAGACTGGTATAAAACAAGGTGAATTTCAAGCAGATTTAAATGTTCGCGTGGCAAGACAAATGATCTTTGGAACAGTAGATGAAGTTGTGACCAATTGGGTAATGAGCGATCATAAGTATGATCTGGTCGCACTTTCAAAAACGGTACACGGGCTACTTATTGCAGCTTGTGGTTATCGTCAATAATGGGAGGGATCATGTTGAAATTCCTATCTGTAAGAGTTGAAGATCATATCGCGGTGGCGACGTTAAATCACGCACCAGCGAATGCGATGTCTTCACAAGTTATGCATGACGTTACTGAATTAATTGATCAAGTGGAAAAGGATGATAACATTCGTGTTGTTGTTATTCACGGTGAAGGACGTTTCTTCTCAGCAGGAGCAGATATTAAAGAATTTACATCTGTTACTGAAGCGAAGCAAGCAACAGAATTAGCACAGCTTGGACAAGTTACGTTTGAGCGTGTTGAAAAATGTTCAAAACCAGTTATTGCGGCAATTCATGGAGCGGCACTGGGCGGCGGCCTTGAGTTTGCTATGTCTTGCCACATGCGCTTTGCAACTGAAAGTGCAAAACTTGGTTTACCTGAATTAACACTTGGATTAATTCCTGGCTTTGCAGGTACACAGCGCTTACCACGTTATGTTGGGAAAGCGAAAGCTTGTGAAATGATGTTAACAAGTACACCAATTACTGGTGCAGAAGCATTAAAGTGGGGACTTGTTAACGGATTGTTCTCTGAAGAATCTCTTTTAGATGATACGCTTAAAGTTGCAAAACAAATTGCTGGAAAAAGTCCAGCAACAACTCGTGCTGTACTAGAGTTATTGCAAACGACAAAATCGTCTCATTACTATGAAGGTGTACAACGTGAATCACAAATTTTTGGTGAAGTATTTACGAGTGAAGATGGAAGAGAAGGTGTAGCCGCATTTTTAGAAAAGCGTAAACCTTCATTTAGTGGCAGGTAGTTCAATTATTTTTTTAATATAAATTAACAGAAAATTAAAATTGATAGAATCTTTCTGAAAAACAAGGGGGTAAATGGAATGAACATCTACGTACTCATGAAACGAACATTTGATACAGAAGAAAAAATCGTAATTAAAAACGGTGCAATTTACGATGGCGAAGCGGAATTCATCATCAACCCTTACGATGAATATGCAATTGAAGAAGCAATTCAAGTAAGAGACGCACAAGGTGGAGAAGTTACAGTTGTAACAGTCGGTGGCGAAGATAGTGAGAAAGAACTTCGTACTGCATTAGCAATGGGCTGTGATAAAGCGGTATTAATTAATATTGAAGATGATGTAGAAAATGGTGACCAGTTCACGACAGCAAAAGTGCTTGCTGAATATTTAAAAGATAAAGATGCAGATTTAATTTTAGGCGGAAACGTTGCAATTGATGGTGCATCTGGACAAGTAGGACCACGCGTAGCTGAAGCGTTAAATATTCCGTATGTAACGACAATTACAAAACTTGAAATTGACGGTACAAATGTGAAGATTGAGCGTGATGTTGAAGGTGATACAGAAGTGATTGCAACTTCATTACCAGTTTTAGTAACAGCACAGCAAGGTTTAAATGAACCGCGTTATCCATCGCTTCCAGGTATTATGAAAGCGAAGAAAAAGCCGCTAGAAGAATTAGAATTAGATGATTTAGATTTAGAAGAAGATGATGTGGAAGCAAAGACAAAAACAATTGAAATCTATTTGCCTCCTCAGAAAGATGCAGGAAAAGTGTTACAAGGCGAGCTGCAAGATCAAGTAAAAGAACTTGTATCGTTGCTCCATACAGAAGCGAAAGTAATCTAATAAAATACGAAATTATATATGCAGGAGGGAAAATCTATGGCTCGTAAAGTATTAGTAATGGGTGAAGTTCGTGATGGATCGCTACGTAACGTTTCTTTTGAAGCGGTAGCAGCAGCAAAAACAATTGCAGAAGGCGGTGAAGTAGTAGGTCTTCTAATTGGAGACAGCGTTGCCTCTTTTGCAAATGAATTGATTCATTACGGTGCAGATCGCGTTGTGACAGTTGAAAATGATAAATTAAAATCATATACATCTGATGGTTATGCACAAGCGTTTTTAGCTGTACATGCTGAAGAAAATCCAGAAGGTATCGTTTTTGGACATACAGCACTTGGTAAAGATTTATCACCAAAATTAGCAGCGAAGCTTGAAGCTGGTTTAGTTTCTGACGTAACTGCTTTAGAGGTTGAAGGTGGAAATGTTATCTTCACTCGTCCAATTTACTCTGGTAAAGCATTCGAGAAGAAGATTGTAACAGACGGCATCTTATTTGCGACAGTGCGTCCAAATAATATTGCAACTCTGGAAAAAGATGAGTCTCGCAGCGGTGACGTATCTTCTATTACAGTTGATGTGAAAGATTTACGTACAATCATTCAAGATGTTGTCCGTAAAACAGCAGAAGGTGTGGATCTTTCTGAAGCAAAAGTTATTATCGCTGGCGGACGTGGTGTGAAGAGTGAAGAAGGCTTTAAGCCATTAAAAGAGTTAGCAGACGTACTAGGCGGTGCTGTTGGGGCATCTCGTGGTGCTTGTGACGCTGAATACTGTGATTACTCATTACAAATTGGTCAAACTGGTAAAGTTGTTACGCCAGACTTATACATTGCATGTGGTATTTCTGGTGCGATTCAGCATTTAGCAGGTATGTCTAACTCAAAAATAATCGTTGCGATTAATAAAGATCCAGAAGCAAGTATCTTTAAAGTAGCTGACTATGGTATTGTCGGTGACTTATTCGAAGTTGTACCTCTTTTAACAGAAGAGTTTAAAAAGTTAAAAGTACATTCATGATTTAAGTACCCTTGAGTTCCAAGTGAAGTACCCCTATATATAGAAAAAGGTGAGAGATCCCCTGTCTCTCATCTTTTTAGTATTTAATCCGTATTTTTATATAGTATAAAGGAACATTTTTTTGTTACAATACATAACGATACATATTATTCGCCACGTATATAAGTTAATGATATACTCTTGGTAGAATATACTTGAAGGAGGAAATAAAATGGCAATTGTAAACGCAAATGACCAAAGCTTCGCAGCAGAAACTAGCGAAGGTGTTGTATTATTAGATTTCTGGGCACCTTGGTGTGGACCTTGTAAAATGATCGCTCCTGTATTAGAGGAAATTGATGCAGAACTAGGCGAAAAAGTAAAAGTAGTAAAAGTAGACGTTGATGAAAACCAAGAAACTGCTCGTCAATTCGAAGTAATGAGCATTCCAGCTCTTTTCGTATTAAAAGACGGTAAAGTAGTTGATCAAGCGTTAGGTTACAAACCGAAAGAAGCGTTAGTAGAATTAGTTTCTAAACACTTCTAAAATAAAAAAAGCTACCATTTGGTAGCTTTTTTTATTTTCTTTTTTACAGTCTTTCCGTTACAATAAAAGAACGTATGTTGGGTGTTTGGGCATAGTATGTTTTCAAGGGAAAATAAAAATGCTAAGTATGTAGAAATGGAGGGAGACGAGTGCACGAACATTTGAAAGAGAAGTTGGCTATTTTACCAGATCAACCTGGTTGTTATTTGATGAAAGATAAGCAAGGAACGGTTATATATGTCGGAAAGGCAAAAGTGCTTAAAAATCGTGTGCGCTCGTACTTTACTGGTTCACATGATGGGAAAACACTGCGGCTTGTAGGAGAAATTGTTGATTTTGAATATATTGTAACCTCTTCGAATTTAGAAGCACTTATTTTAGAGTTAAATCTAATTAAAAAATATGATCCGAAATATAATATTCAATTAAAAGATGATAAAACATATCCTTTTATTAAAATTACGGCGGAGAAGCAACCGCGCTTACTCATTACTCGAAACGTAAAAAAGGATAAAGGGAAATATTTTGGTCCTTATCCAAATGCACAATCTGCTCATGAAACGAAAAAACTGCTAGATCGTATGTATCCACTTCGGAAATGCACGAATATGCCAGATAAAGTTTGTTTGTATTATCATATGGGTCAATGTTTAGCGCCTTGTGTGAAAGAAGTGACGGAAGAACAAAATAAAGAAATTGTAGATGAAATTATTAAGTTTTTAAATGGTGGACATAAAGAAGTTCGTTCAGAACTAGAAATAAAAATGTATGAGGCCTCAGAGAAACTAGAGTTTGAACGTGCAAAAGAGTTGCGTGATCAAATTGCTCATATTGATGCGATTATGGAAAAACAAAAGATGATTATGAGTGACTTAGTAGATCGTGATGTGTTTGGATATGCAGTGGATAAAGGATGGATGTGTGTTCAAGTTTTCTTCGTTCGAAAAGGAAAGCTAATTGAACGTGATGTTTCTATGTTTCCAATTTACGATGAACCAGAAGAGGGTTTTTTAACGTTTATCGGCCAATTTTATGAAAACAGTAGTCATTTTAAGCCGAAGGAAATTGTCGTTCCAGGAAGTATAGACTCGGAATTAGTAGAGCGCTTTTTAGAAGTGGAAGCGACGCAGCCGAAACGTGGTAAGAAAAAAGACCTTGTAGAATTGGCAAATAAAAATGCGAAGATTGCTCTTGAAGAGAAGTTTTACTTAATTGAACGTGATGAAGAACGAACGATTAAAGCGGTAGATCATTTAGGGAAGCAGCTTGGGATTGAAACGCCGTATCGTATTGAAGCGTTTGATAACTCAAATATTCAAGGAACAAATCCCGTTTCTGCAATGATTGCTTTTATCGATGGGAAACCGGCGAAGAAAGAGTATCGAAAATATAAAATTAAAACGGTTCAAGGGCCAGATGATTATGAGTCTATGAGGGAAGTTGTGAGGCGCCGTTATACAAGGGCGCTTAAAGAAAATTCACCTTTACCTGATTTGATTATTATTGATGGAGGAAAAGGCCATCTAGCGGCTGCAAGTGATATTTTAGAGAATGAGCTCGGATTATATATTCCGATGGCAGGTCTTGTAAAAGATGATAAACATAAAACCTCCCATTTAATTATTGGGGATCCACCGGAACCTGTGATGCTTGAGAGAAATAGCCAAGAATTTTATTTATTGCAGCGTATTCAAGATGAGGTGCATCGATTTGCGATTACATTCCATCGTCAATTACATGGGAAATCTGTCATTCAATCAGCATTGGATGATATTCCAGGAATCGGTGATAAACGGAAAAAGGTATTGTTAAAACATTTTGGTTCATTAAAGAAGATGAAAGAAGCTTCTATAGAGGAATTTGTCGAAGCGGGTATGCCGAAAAATGTCGCGGAGACGATTTATACGTATTTAACAGATAAGAAGACGTTGTAGTTTACAACGTCTTCTGTTTTTTGGTATAATTTCTGAAGATTTAAAATAAACTCATCTGAATGAAAATACAAAAAAGTCAACTAAACTGATATGTCTAGTTGACTGTAGGTAATGCTTACACTTCAATGAGATCTTTTATATCCCATTTTACAAGAAATGTAATAGAGTCAGAACGTTTTTTCTTTTCTTCGTATGACTCTGCAACGACGTTCCGTTGCTTTTGGATTTGTTCAGCGATGAATCCGGCTTCTAGTTGATAAGAAGAATGTCGTTTTTGTTTTTGACGTTCTGCGATGAGTGTGCCTTTAAGTTGGAACTGCATTTCACGACGCTTATGTTCAACAATGCTTAAAGTGCCCCAGCCAGCCTTTTCAAAGAACTGAATGACTTCTTCAATTGTTTCTAGCGGATATTTTCTTGCAAGGTTTCTACCAGACCAGTATAAAATACCATCTAAATCGTTGCCGATTAAATCAGGTAGTAATTCTTCACGTAGCAATTCATAAGCGAAGGCGTTCAATGAAACATCTTCTAAAGATGTTGTATCGATTGTATTTTTACTCACAATATTCCCCTCTTTCTATAGGGATTATTATATAACATTTCACATTTATAAAAACAGATTTTTCTTTAGGAAAATCTGAATATATAAGAAGAAAAAAAGAATTGGCAAATTATATGCAAATTATGTATACGTTTTCTTGACGCTTCGACAAAAATAGGAGTAAAATGAACTTGGTATCAAATTATGCTGAAATATTTCGAATAATTTTTTCAGTTTTTCTTATGCCAATAGTGAAAAAACATTATTGTCATAAACTAATCTGAAAACAGCAGTCAAACATTCAAGGGGGGTAATGGGGACATGAAAGGCCGCGAGTATACGTTTCGTAAGTGGCACTCATTAATGGGGGTCATCCCGGTTGGTGTCTTTTTGACGCAACATTTAATTGTAAACAACTTTGCAACACGAGGAGCAGAGGCTTTTAACAAAGCTGCAGGCTTTATGGAGCTCCTTCCATTCCGGTATGCGCTAGAAATTTTCATCATCTTTTTACCGATACTGTACCATGCTATATATGGCTTATATATTGCATTTACAGCTAAGAACAATGCGGTTTCTTACGGTTATTTCCGTAACTGGATGTTCGTCTTCCAAAGAATTTCAGGTATCGTTACGCTGATCTTCATTTCTTGGCACGTCTGGGAAACTCGTATTCAAGCAATGTTAGGTAAAGAGGTAAACTATGATATGATGGCAGATATTTTAAACAATCCAGCTATGTTTGCATTCTACTTAGTTGGTGTTGTTTCAACAATTTTCCACTTTGCAAATGGACTATGGACATTCTGCATCAGCTGGGGAATTACAGTATCTCCACGTTCACAAAGAATCTCTACTTATGTAACATTAGCTATTTTCTTAGGTTTATCTTATGTAGGTGTGAGTGCATTATTAGCGTTCATCGATCCACAGCTAGCAAACCAGTAAGGAGTGGGAGAGCATGAAAGGGAAACTTATAGTAGTCGGCGGTGGCTTGGCTGGCTTAATGGCAACGATTAAAGCGGCAGAAGCAGGAGTAAATGTTGAACTGTTTTCTTTAGTACCAGTAAAACGTTCACATTCTGTATGTGCTCAGGGCGGAATTAACGGTGCCGTAAATACGAAAGGTGAAGGGGATTCTCCATGGATCCACTTTGACGATACAATTTATGGTGGGGACTTCTTAGCGAACCAACCACCAGTTAAAGCAATGTGTGAAGCAGCACCTGGTATCATTCATTTAATGGACCGTATGGGTGTTATGTTCAACCGTACGGAAGAAGGACTTCTTGATTTCCGTCGATTTGGTGGAACGCAACATCACCGTACAGCATTTGCTGGTGCAACAACTGGACAGCAATTACTTTACGCATTAGATGAGCAAGTACGTCGTCACGAAGTAGCAGGACTTGTAACGAAATATGAAGGTTGGGATTTCTTACGAGCTGTTGTTGATGATGAAGGTGTGTGCCGAGGAATCGTTGCACAAGACTTACAAACTATGGAGATTAGAAGTTTCGGAGCAGATGCCGTGATTATGGCAACAGGGGGCCCTGGTATCATTTTCGGAAAATCAACAAACTCCATTATCAATACAGGTACAGCAGCTTCTGCTGTATATCAACAAGGCGCATATTATGCAAACGGTGAGTTCATTCAAATTCACCCAACGGCAATTCCTGGAGACGATAAATTACGTCTTATGAGTGAATCTGCACGTGGTGAAGGTGGACGTGTTTGGACATATAAAGATGGTAAACCATGGTACTTCTTAGAAGAAAAATATCCGGCTTACGGAAACCTTGTACCTCGTGACATCGCAACGCGTGAAATCTTTGATGTTTGCGTAGAGCAAAAACTAGGTATTAACGGTGAAAACATGGTGTACTTAGATCTTTCTCATAAAGATCCAAAAGAACTAGATATTAAACTAGGTGGAATTATTGAAATCTATGAGAAATTTACAGGGGATGATCCTCGTAAACTACCGATGAAAATCTTCCCAGCTGTTCACTATTCAATGGGCGGACTATGGGTTGATTATAAACAGATGACAAACATTCCAGGTTTATTTGCAGCAGGTGAGTGTGATTATTCTATGCACGGTGGTAACCGTCTTGGTGCGAACTCACTATTATCAGCAATTTATGGTGGTATGGTAGCAGGACCAAACGCAATTGAGTATATGAAAGGTCTTTCTAAATCATCTGATGCTGTTTCATCTACTGTATATGAGCAAAATGAATTAATCGAAACAGAGAAATTTAACAATATTTTAACGATGGATGGTAACGAAAATGCGTATGTTCTTCATAAAGAGCTTGGAGAATGGATGACAGATAACGTTACAGTAGTTCGTGAAAATAAAAAATTATTAGAAACAGATGCGAAAATTGAAGAATTAATGGCTCGTTACAAACGTATTAACATTAACGATACAGCAAGATGGAGTAACCAAGGTGCTTCATTTACACGCCAACTTGCAAATATGTTTGAGTTAGCACGTGTTATTACAATTGGCGCATATAACCGTAATGAGAGCCGTGGGGCGCATTACAAACCTGAATTCCCAAATCGTGATGATGCAAACTTCTTAAAAACTACGATGGCAAAATTTGAGGGAGAAGGAAATGCACCAGCATTCCATTACGAGGACGTTGATATTTCGTTAATTAAACCGCGTAAACGTGATTATTCTTCAAAACACGATGTAGCTGCTAAGGGTGAAGAGAAGGGGGATAAACAACATGTCTGAGAAAACAATCCGCCTCATCATTACGAGACAAGACGGGCCAGATGCGCAAGCGTTTGACCAAGAGTTTGAAATTCCATATCGTCCGAATATGAATATTATCTCAGCACTTATGGAAATCCGTCGTAATCCTGTTGATTCAAAAGGGAACCAAACAACTCCGATTGCCTGGGATATGAACTGCTTAGAGGAAGTATGTGGTGCATGTTCGATGGTGATTAACGGAAAACCACGTCAATCATGTACGGCACTTATCGATCAATTAGAGCAACCAATTCGCTTAAAACCGATGAAGACATTCCCGGTTGTACGTGACTTACAAGTTGATCGTAGTCGCATGTTTAATGCTCTAAAACGCGTTAAAGCGTGGATTCCAATTGATGGTACGTATGACCTAGGTCCAGGACCAAGAATGCCTGAGAAAAAGCGTCAATGGGCTTATGAGCTTTCAAAATGTATGACATGTGGTGTTTGCTTAGAATCATGTCCAAACGTAAACAGTAAGTCTGACTTTATTGGACCAGCACCGTTATCACAAGCTCGCTTATTCAACTCACATCCAACGGGTGAAATGCATAAAGCAGATCGCTTACGTGCAATTATGGGAGATGGAGGACTAGCAAACTGTGGTAACTCTCAAAACTGTGTGCAATCATGTCCGAAGGGTATTCCTTTAACAACTTCAATTGCGGCATTAAACCGTGATACAACAATTCAATCGTTCAAAGATTTCTTTGGTAGCGATAATAACTATTAATAAATATTGCCTCTTCATATCGAAGAGGCAATATTTATAACTTTATTTTTCTGTTTATTCTGTTTATTTCAAGGTGAAAAGGAGAGATAACAATGAAGAGGATTTCTTATATTGAAGACTTTGAGCAATGGGAAAGTGGTTTTTCGTTTTACAACCCTGTAAAGGTTCGTTTTGGTGAAGTAGATATGTTTGGACATGTAAATAATGTCGTTGCTTTTACTTATTTTGAAGAAGCTCGTATTGCGTTGTTTAAAGAACTTGGATTTATGCAAGAGTGGACACATGCATCATCAGAAACGATGATCGTTGTTGCGGATTTACAATGTAATTTTATTAAGCAAATATATTTTGATGAACAGCTGAAGGTGTATGTAAAGGCAGGATCGGTCGGGAATTCTTCTTTAGATTTACATTATATGGTGAAGAATGCAGCAGGAGAGGTTTGTTTAGTAGGTCGCGGAATGATGGTTCAAGCTTCGAAAAAAACAGGAAGAGGCGAACCATGGCCTGAAGAATGGAAGAAGAAATTACTACAATAATAGAGTGAAAGAAAAATAAGAGAGCAATTTGCTCTCTTATTTTTTGTCTTCCATCGCTTCTTCTAATGTTAAGTGATGTTTATATAGGTATGTAGCGTATGGATTACCAACGTAGCGTAAGTGCCATGGTTCATAGGCATATTCTGTTGTATCTGTTTTATCTTCTAAGTAACGAATGACAAAGCCGAATTCATGAGCATGTTCCGCGACCCATTTTCCTTCTGCTGTCTCTCCGAAGATAGGCTCTAATTGAAATTTAGCTGATTTTGAACTAATATCCATTGCTAAACCCGTTTGGTGTTCACTTGTACCAGGAATTGCGCTTACCGAATTAGCTTCGGCTTTTCCTTGACGTCTAACGTATGTATCATGCAACGATTTTTGGCGTTTGTATGAACGATAACCAGATACAGCTGTAAGATCAAGCCCTTCTTTTTTCGCAGCTTTGAACATGTTTTCAAGTGCCTCGGCAGCATCTTTGCGCAGCAATGTTTTTTCTTTATCTTTTGGACTAATAAATGGTACATTTGGTCTCGTTAAGTCTTCAGGAATGTATCCATCTGGTAGTTTTCGATGTTTATTAATTAAGACAAGATTAGATTTTGGATTTGTTACAACTGAAAAGTCATTGTCTATTTTCTTTGCATTATGATCAGCTTTTGGAAAAGCAGGAATCTCTTCTTTTTTATGGTTATTATGCTTTTGACTTTCTACAGCTTTTGCTTCATTATGTAGTGGTGTTTTAGAACCAAAGTAAGCGAAAGATGTGATCCCGATTACAATAGTAGTGGCAGAAATAATTATTATCTTTTTCATGATGCCTTGTAATCACAGTCCCTTCTTCATAAAATGTGTATTGTTTTTTTATTATAAATCTAGTTTGTTGGAAAAGGAATATAAGAGTCATAACGTAATAGAAATGCAAAGAAAATGTCAGAAAATGTGTGAATTTGTAGTATTTTTTTATATAATTCATTTCTTATCTTTCATGATTTGCATTTTTTATGTAATATATATACATAAGAAGATGTAGCGATTATCGAGAATAAAGAACTTCTTGTATAGACTAGGAGTGAATGGGAATGGATTTTGCAACAATTATTGGACTTATTTTAGGATTTGTAGCAGTGGTAGTAGGGATGGTCGTCAAGGGCGCTGACGTAACAGCCTTATTAAATCCTGCCGCAGCATTAATTATTTTTATCGGTACATTTGCTGCAGTATGTATTGCATTTCCGATGAATCAACTAAAAAGGGTTCCAAAACTATTTAAAGTTCTTTTTGGTTCAAATAAAAAGGATTTAAGTTATGAACAGTTGCTAGAATTATTTGTTCATTGGACATCTGAAAGTAGAAAATACGGTATTTTGTCTTTAGAGCAACAATTAGACAAAATTCAAGATGAATTTCTTTTGCGCGGTATGAAATTTGTGATTGATGGCGTATCCGCAGAAGATTTAGAGCAGATTTTGGAATCTGAATTAGAAGCAATTGAAGAAAGACATGCAAAGGGAGCTGCTATTTTTTCACAAGCTGGTACGTATGCACCGACATTAGGAGTTTTAGGTGCTGTTATCGGTCTTGTAGCTGCGCTTGGTAACTTAACTGATATTGAAAAGTTAGGTCATGCTATTTCGGGTGCGTTTATTGCAACGATTTTTGGTATTTTTTCAGGTTATGTATTATGGCATCCATTTGCAAATAAGTTAAAGCAAAAATCTTCAGCTGAAATTGAGAAAAAACGTTTAATCATTGATTGTTTATTAATGTTACAAGAAGGTACATATCCGTTTATTATGAAGAACCGCATTTTAGGTGCACTTTCTGCAACTGAGCGTAAAAAGCTAGAAAAAGGAGCAGAAAAAAATGCGGAGTAAGAAAAATAGAAGAGGCAAAAAGAAAAAACATGATGAGCATATCGATGAAACGTGGTTAATCCCATATTCTGATATGTTAACGTTGTTATTTGCATTGTTTATCGTTTTATTCGCAATGAGTAGTATAGATGCTGCGAAGTTTAAACAGATGGCAGTTGCTTTTCGAAGTGAATTAGCTGGGGGAACAGGTAACAAAGAATTTTTAAGTGATCAAAAGCCAAATGATGAAAAAGAATTATCAGCAAGTAGCCTTGAGGCAGAACAAGCAAAAAAACAAGAAGAAGCTAGAGCTAAAGAAAAAAAAGAGATGGATGAATTGAAAGCATTACAAAAAAAGATTGATCAATATATTAATGAAAAACAATTATCTTCTTCTTTTCAAACTAAATTAACTGAAAAGGGATTAATGGTGACAATATTAGAAAATATACTGTTTGATTCGGGGAAAGCAGATGTGAAATTAGAATCTTTAGGGATTGCAAAAGAGATGTCTAGCTTACTTGTTTCAGCGTCACCTCGTGAAATTACAGTATCGGGTCATACGGATAATGTCCCTATTGCCAATGCGCAGTTTGCGTCGAATTGGGAATTAAGTACGCAGCGGGCAGTTAATTTTATGCAAGTATTACTGCAAAATAAAGAATTACAACCAGAAAAATTTAGTGCGATTGGATACGGAGAATACCGTTCAATTGCTCCAAACGATACACAAGAAGGAAAGGCAAAGAATAGACGTGTGGAAGTATTTATCTTGCCTTTAACAGAGAAAGTAAAATAAAAGAGGATGGCGAATGCCATCCTCTTTTATTTTACATCAAATGATTTTAAGTTGTCGCGACGGATTTTATCTTTTTCTGCATCTGATTTTTTGAAATCATAATCATATAAAGCGCCTTCCCAATCGCCATACATTGGATTCGGGAAAATAATGAATTTCTCACCAAATTGTGCTTTTGAATCTGCTACTGTTTGGTTACGATCTTTTACAGATTTTCCATCAAAACCTGTGAAATCAGATAAGTTATCACCGAAGAATAAGACAATATCATGGGTTTGAGAAACGAGTTCACGGCGTTTTTCTTTTCCTTTTTCTTTCGGATCTTGTAGTAATATATGTTCTTTCGTTGCTTGAGGAGCACCTACACGCTCAAGATTTTTAATTGTTGCATCTAGTTGATTCGTTTTACGATTTGAGATGTAGTAAATATCTACACCTTTAGACTCTGTATATTTTAAGAAATCAATTGCGCCTGGAAGGGCTTCAGCCTCAGCTTTTTTAATCCAATCATCCCATTTGTAAGGATAGCCTTTGCCTGTTTTTACGCTCATTGCCTGATGAGGACTGTTATCTAAAACAGTTTCGTCTAAATCAAGGACGATAGCAGGTTTTTTCTCTGTCCCTTTTGCAAGAATTGCATCAAGCTTTAATTGACCAATGTTGTACCCTTGGTAGTAAAGTGCTTTCGTTTCACCGGCTGTTTGATACCATAAATCAGCCATTAATTGTTGTTCTGTTAATTTTACTTTCTCTTCTTTCGCCACTGTTTTCTCTGGTGTTCCTGAACATGCTACAAGTGATGTAGATAGAACCGCTACAGATAATAAAGTGGTAATGCCCCTCTTCATCTTCATATGTATCCTCCTTGATGTTAGAAAATCATTTTATATTATATATTAAAATATAATATTTTTATATGAACATTTGCATATTGTCTTTTGTATATATAGTAGTATGTCCTATATTAGAAAGATGAGCAAAATAATAATAGCTGTTTTGACAAGTTTTATTGTCGTAATGACAATTATAATTGACAAAAAGAACTTTGTTATTTACAATTTTAACTAAATAGAACAAATGATGGATTCATGACGATGTTTACATATAAGAGGATGAAGCGTGGTGCTATATTTTGTCTTGAATAAACATAGTCTTTGAAAGAGAGTACGAATGATACTAAAGGGGAGGCTTTATACTTGAGTTTACAAATTCAAAACTTAACGAAACAATTTGGGGAATCAAAAGCAGTTAACGGTTTGCAAATTTCGTTACCAAAAGGTGAAGTACTAGGGTTACTTGGACGAAATGGTGCAGGGAAAACAACAACAATCAAAATGCTTCTCGGATTATTAACGCCTAATGAAGGTTCGATTACATGGGATGGAAAAGCATTTGGAAATAGTGGTGTAACAATTGGGTATTTACCAGAAGAAAGAGGTTTATATACAAAAAGTAGAGTAATAGATCAGCTGCGATATTTTGGTAGATTAGAAGGAATGTCGAAGAAAGAAGTGGATCACGCTATTGATCACTGGTTAGAGCGTTTAGCGATACCAGAATATAAATTTAAAACGGCTGGAGAGCTTTCAAAAGGGAATCAGCAAAAAATCCAATTAATTGCTGCTCTTCTTCATAATCCGGAACTTCTCATTTTAGATGAACCATTCAGCGGCCTTGATCCAGTTAATGCTGGGATGTTAGCTAGTATTATTGAAGAACAAGTACAGAGCGGAAAGACGATTATTTTATCAAGTCATCGTATGGAACAAGTAGAGGCTTTTTGCCAACATGTATGTATTTTGAAAAAAGGTGAAGCAGTCGTAAAAGGACAGCTAAGTGATATTAAGAAAGAATACGGTTTCCGTAATTTAACGATTGAAGATACAGTAGAGAATGAAAAGGGATTAGAAGCTATACATGTATCGTATGAAAAACAACAAGGCCTTCTTTATGTGAAAGTACAAGACGATGCGGAAGCTCTCAAGATTTTGCAACAGTTGCAAGAGCAAGGTGTTAGCTTACGACAATTCAAAATGTTAGAGCCGACGTTAAACGAAATCTTTGTAGAGAGGGCGAAATAACGATGCGTAAATTTTCTCACGTATTTTCATTTTATTTTAGGGAAGCGTTTTTATCTAAGAAATCATTAATTACGAGTGCGATTTTATTTTTAGTTGTGTTTGGGATTTTTGCATTTAATCATTTTACTTCAGGCGATGATAAAAATAAGGATAAAGATAAAATTGCAGTTGTAGTAGAGAGTTCCACATATAAAGTACAAAAAGATGAGCTAAATAAGCTATTGCCATCAGCAAAAATAACAATTGGTTCAAAGGATGATTTTGATAAACTGCATAAGCAAGTAGAAGAAGGCGATTTAGATGGTCTATTCCATGTGACGGAAAAGGGTGGGGCTCCATCGATTACATATATGTATAATGGATTTCCAAGCCAAGCAACTTCTGCAATTATGGCAGGATATTTAAAGCAACAATATACGATGGTAACGATTGCCAAAAATAATGTTTCACCAGAAATTGCACAGCAATTACAAACAGAAATTCAAGTGAAGCAAGAAGCGATAAAAGATCGTACATCTTCTTTCGGAATTGCCTATTTCTTTACATTTGCTTTATATATGTTTATTGTAGCGTTCGGAAATACAATCGCAATGAATATTGCATCTGAAAAGGCGTCACGTGTAATGGAAGTAATGCTTCCGAAAGTGAAGCCTCTTACGATGATGTATGCGAAAATTTTAGCGGTTGTTTCAACGGCGTTATTGCAACTTGTCGTATTGGCGTGTGGTTATCTTATTCCATATTTGTTAGGTTGGGTCGATTTAGAAAGTGCCTCACTATTTGGTATTCCAATTGACTTTACAAAATTAGATGCAAAAGTTATCAGCATGTTTCTTGTTTATTTCATTACGGGATATTTACTTTATGCGATGATGTATGCTGCTGCTGGAGCTGTCGTATCTAAGACGGAAGATTTACAAGCTGTATCTTTCCCGGTAATGATTTTAATTATGGCTGCATTCTTTATTAGTATTAAATCATTAAGTGATCCGAATAGTACTATCGTTGTTGTAAGTTCTTACGTTCCATTTTTTACACCGATGGTTACCTTCTCACGTATTGTAGCTGGTGAAGCAGGTATGCTAGAAATTACGATAACATTAGCAGTCTTATTGGCGACAATTGCAGTATTAAATGCTGTTACAAGCCGCATTTACGTAAACGGCGTAATGAATTACTCAGATAAAGTGAAATTTAAAGATTTAGCGAAATTTATAAAGCGTCAATAATGAGAGAAAAGCATGATTTCCTATTGAAATCATGCTTTTTCTTTATGTATAAATTAAAAATAGTATATAATAATAAGAGTCGTCTTTTAATAGAATGAATAAAAAGGAGGGTGTGCAGATGGGGATTAGTAGTCGTTTTACAGTAGGTGTTCATATGCTGACATTACTTGCGATAGATCGAAACTCTCGCTGTACCTCTGAATGGATTGCCGGTAGTGTGAATACAAATCCAGTTGTGATTCGTCGCATTACAGGAATGTTGAAGAGAGCAGGACTTGTTGATGTACAAGCTGGTAAAGGTGGTACGACACTTGCTCGAGATTTAGAAGAAATTACATTACTTGATGTATATAAAGCAGTGGAAGTTGTAGAAGAAGGACAACTATTTTCCTTCCATGAAAATCCCAACATTGAATGTCCAGTAGGAGCTAATATTCAATCAGTATTAGAAATTATTTTAATGCAAGCGCAAGAAGCGATGGAAAACGTACTTGCAAATGTAACGGTAGATCAATTAGTTACAAATTTAAAGTCTAAAATGAAAGAATAAAAAAAGCGAGCTTCCTCATAATGAGGGCTCGCATTTTTTTATTCAGAAATATTGAAAATTCTATTTTTCAGTATTTAAAATGAATTTACCTACGATAGCTGCGAAGATACCACCAAGAATTGGTGCTACGATGAATACCCATAGTTGAGAAAGTGCTTCTCCACCAACAAATAAAGCTGGTGCGATACTACGAGCTGGGTTAACAGATGTTCCAGTTAACGGAATTCCTAATAAGTGAATTAAAACTAATGTGAAACCAATTACTAGTCCAGCTAAAGAAGAACTTCCTTTTTTACCTGTTACAGCAACGATAACTAAAATAAATACGAAAGTTAAAATGAACTCAACTAAAAATGCTCCAGATAAACCAAGAGTTCCGAAACCATTTTGTCCTAAATTATCTAAAGGTGTTTTAGCAGATTTTAAAATTGTTACTAACGTTGCAGTTCCTAATAAACCACCTAAAATTTGAGCTAATACATAATAACAAAGTTCCATAGCGTTCATTCGTTTGTTGATGAACATAGCTACTGATACTGCTGGGTTAATGTGACATCCAGAAATTGTTCCGATGCTATATGCCATAGCTACAATAGATAAGCCGAAAGCCATAGCGATTCCTAATGTTCCAATTCCTTCAATTCCGCCGCCAGTGACAGCTACTCCAGTTCCGAATAATACAAGTACAAATGTACCAATAAATTCAGCGATTGCTTTTTTTAACATAATTTACCTCCTATTAATGCGCATGAAACGTATTATAACATAAGTTTTAGTATAAACAGCCAATGAAATACTATTCTGATAAGGCGAAATAGGGGGACAATAAAAAAGAGTATGGTTCATCTCTATAGAACCATACCCTTTTTTTATGCCGATTTTTTCTGTTTAACGACTGGAACAGAACGGTTTAAAATACTATTTGCAACCATTCCTAACATGATAATAATCATTCCGATGAGAGAAAGTCCTCCAGGGAGTGAACCATTTAAGAAAATGATTTCTCCAAGTACGGTAAAGACCATCGTTCCAGCTTGTGTTGCTTCAACAGCTCCAAGTAGAGCGAGGTTATCTTTTGCTAAGTCAGTAGCAAAGAAAAATGTCATCGTTGCAATAACGCCGGAACATAATGCTAACAAAAATCCTTGAAGCATTTGGTTGGATGTTGGAATGCCAGTAGTAGAAAATCCGTATATACCAAGCAAGATTGTTATAGGAAGACTTCCAATTGCCATTCCTAATACACGTTGGAACGTATCAAGGCGTCCACCAACAAGCTCCATCATTTTTCGGTTACCGAACGGATATAAGAAAGCGGCTAATACGACAGGTAAAAAACCTAAAATGAACTGAGTCATTGTAATATGGCCTGCGGCAGTTGCTTGCATACAAATTACACCAAGTAAAATAAATAATGCAACATATAAGCTACGAAGTGGAATTTTTCCGCGTACAAGTTTCGTACCTGATTTTGTTTCTATTTTCACGAAAAATAGTGGTGATAGTAGTAAACCAGCTAAAATCGTAACTTGCCAAGTTCCAGCAACGAGCCAAGCTGGAGAAAAGACAGCTGAGAAACTTAATAAAGAATAAAAACCAATACCGGCAACAGAACCCCATCCGATCCATGCCAATGGATGTTTTTTTAACTCTTCCCATAATCCCCTAAAGTTTTTGCGAAATAAAACGATAAGGAATAAAATAGGAAGAGCAAATAAAAAACGGAAGGAAGCTGTCCAAGCCCAGCTCGTTCCAGATACATTCATTGCTTTATTAATAATAAAGGTTGCAGAAAAAAAGGCCGATGATAAAAGACCTAATAAAATTGCGCGCATGAAGTATAGCACTCCTTTCGAAAATAAATAATTATGTATAGTATGATATACTTTCATTTGTTAAAAGTAAACTATTTTATACTTTGAGGTGGTTTTATATATGAAAGAAAATGAAGATATGCAAACGAAAGAAGTCATTCAACAAGTTGGACAGTTATTGAGACAAATTCGAAATGAACAGAAATTAAGTTTAGAAGAATTAGCCCATAAAACAGGAGTTAGTAAATTAACATTAGGAAAGATAGAAAGAGGGGAAACAAATCCGACACTAGCTGTCATTTGGAAAATAACGAAAGGGTTATCAATTCCTTTATCCAGATTAATGGTTGCTGGAGAACCTGTAGCTGTTGCGCGCTGTGGAGAAGGATTTGCAGTAGATGAAGGACAAGCGTGGCATTTAGAAACGATGTTCCGTTATACGAAAGAAACAGGGATGGAAATGCACCGTGCTTGTTTACGATCAAATAGTATATATGAGCCAGAAGCTCATCATGAAGGTGCGATTGAGCTTGTAACGGTAATGAAAGGGAAAGTGTCTATTCAAGTGGAGAATGATGTATACGAATTAAATGAGTTTGATTCCATTCAATTTGAAGCGAATAAGAAGCATATTTATAAAAATGAAGAAGAAGAAGTGGCGGTATTACATTTAACGATGAAATATTCTTCATGAAAAAATCACCTATAGGATTCTATAGGTGATTTGCTCTTCTTAAGTATGTGAAATGATGCCATTAGTACGAACGTGGCATAAGTAATAAACAAATGAAATAAACTAAAAATCCTGTCCCAAAACATAAAACAGCAATAACCCAAATGATACGAATAAGAGTAGAGCTAATATCAAAATATTCTCCTAAACCACCACATATACCAAATAGCATTTTATCAGTTTCGGATTTACATAACCTTTTTGACATATTCCAATCAACTCCTTTTTATATCAAACTGCATACTTTTATTCTATATGGAAATTTATGAGAAGACTATGGGGTTGTATTACATTTTTTTTGTGAGAAGCGATCGTATTAATTGTCTTAATTTTCAGTGGATATTAAACTTGTAGTTATGAGGTGATTTTTAATAAAGGGTGGGGAAATAGAGATGACAGTATATTGGTTGACTAACGTAATGCTTGAATCAGGATATACATATGAAGAAGAGAGAATTTCACAAACAGAAACAGAATTATGCAGTTTACTTATTGAAGATGGTCGAATTAAAAAAATTATAAAAGGGATTGTTCAAGAGGAAGATATAGTAACTTTTGATGCTAAGAACTTATTAATGTTGCCAGCTTTCAAAGAGATGCACATTCACATTGATAAAACATATTATAGTGGCCCATGGAAAGCTTGTATGCCAGCAGAAAGTATTTTTACACGTTTTAATGAAGAAGAAAAAATTTTACCAAAGCAATTAGCGACTGCTCAAAATAGAGCGGAAAATATGCTAGAGTTACTACTGCAAAATGGTGCAACGAATATTAGAACGCATTGTAATGTTGATCCAATTATTGGGCTTGGTAATTTGGAGGCGACGTTAGCGGCATTAGAAACATATAAAAATCGAGTATTTAGTAGAATTGTTGCGTTTCCGCAACATGGATTATTGCGCAGTAATTCTGTGCAACTCGTGAAAGATGCGATGCGTATGGGTGCTCATCTAGTCGGAGGAGTAGATCCAGCTACAGTGGATAATGACATTGAAAAGTCATTACATACAATTATGGATATCGCAGTAGAATTTAATGCGGATGTTGATATTCATTTGCACGATGCGAATAATCTTGGAACGTTTACGATGAAGAGATTGGCAAGTTTAACAGAAGAAGCAGGATGGCAAGGCCGTGTAACGATTAGTCATGCACTTGGACTTGGTGGTGTTACTGATAAAGAGGCTGAAGAAGTGGCAGAAAGACTCGCAAATGTAAATATTGATATTACTTCAACAGTGCCAATTGGTAAACAAGTAATCCCAATTCCGTTATTAGATAAAAAAGGTGTTACGGTTTCATTAGGCAATGATAGCATTACAGATCATTGGTCACCGTTTGGAACAGGTGATATGCTTCAAAAGGCGAATCGATTAGCAGAGCGTTTTGGGTGGAGTGACGAAAGGTCTTTAGGAAAAGCACTCCGCTTTATTACAGGAGGAAAAGAAACGTTAAATAAGGAAGGGAAGCGAGTATGGCCGAATGTAGGGGATGAAGCGAGCTTTGTTTTGACGAATGCGACATGCGCTGCTGAAGCAGTAGCGCGTCAAACAGAAAAACGTTTAGTCGTGTATAAAGGAAATATTGTTGTTGGAAGTTTAAATGAGGTGGAATTAAATAATCTTGTGTAGAAGAATCGTTTAAATATTTTGAGGAGGGTTCTAATGGTGAGTATAGAACTCTTCTTTTTTATTCTTACAATATATTTTTATAGGAAAGCTAGAAGGGATGAAAAAATTGGACAATCAACATAACCAAAATCATATTATGGGAACTTTACAATGGTTTATATTTTTATTAGCAAATTCAATCGCACTACCAATTGTCGTTGGCGGATTATTTCATCTTACGACGGAAGAAATATTTTATTTAATGCAGCGTACGTTTTTTGTAGTTGGTATATCTTCTTTTTTACAAGGATGGCTTGGGCATAGACTACCAATTGCGGATGGGCCGGCTGGATCTTGGGTTGGTGTATTTACCGTACTTGCTTATGCAACGGCCGGACAAGATCAATTACATAGTACACTGCAAATTTTAGAATTAGGAATGATAATCTCCGGTATTATTTTAATAGGATTAGGAGTAACTGGTTTTATAGGACGTATTTTATTTTTATTTACGCCGCTTGTGACAGGGACGTTTTTACTTTTATTATGTGTACAATTAAGTGGTGTATTTTTAAAAGGAATGTTAGGAATTACAGCTACTATTTCTCAAATCGACGGATTTACAGCAATGATCGCGTTTAGTATATTTCTGTTCGTTATTATACTATCTAATTTTGGAAAAGGCTTTGTCAAAAGTTATGCAGTTTTAATAGGATTAATTAGTGGGTGGATTATTTTTCTCATTGCAGGAAAAGTGACAATCCCATCTCAAGTAACTCATTTTGTGCAACTTCCACATATATTTGCTTGGGGACTTCCAAAATGGAATACAGGTATGGCTGTATCAAGTTTCGTTATGGTGTGTATTTTAGTTTCGAATACGGTGGCAGCTATTATAGCAATTAATCAAGCAACTATTCATAAAGCGACTATTGAACAAAAACAGTTGAAAGATGGAACATGGGTTGGGGGGATTTCGCATATCATCTCTTCTGTATTTTCAACTGTAGGTGTCGTTCCGTTACCAGCAACGGCAGGATTTATACGTTTAACAAAACAAAAATATATCCAATCGTTCTTAATGGCATGTGCGTTACTAGTCGTAATGTCTCTTTTTCCAAGTATTATTCGTTACTTAGCATCTTTACCATCAGCTGTCGCATCGGCTGTTTTAATGGCTTCGTTCGTACAGTTAATTGGAATTGGATTTAATAATATAAAACAAGTGCCGATGAGTGAAAGGAATGTAACGATTTTAGGCGTTGCAGTATTATTTGGCAGCGGCGTTATGTTTTTACCGTCTGGAGCACTCCAATCCTTGCCGTCTGTTATGCAATATATATTCGGTAATGGCTTATTTGTAGGTACGGTTGTAAGTATATTGCTAGAACAAATATGGCGCGTTGGAAAGTAAGTGGATAAAAAGAGTGTACGCACTGTATAAAAGTCTAAAATAACATAGGAAATAAAGCCCATTTTCATTCACCACCTGCACATTTCGTTCATACAATATCTTGACTAAATAAACACCCAACTTACACATACACAGCTCTGGCTTAAGCAAGGAGGGTTATACCAGTTGAAGGAAAAAGCGTATCAATCTAAACCTTTACTCACAAAGAGAGAGAGAGAAGTATTTGAATTGCTGGTTCAAGATAAAACAACGAAGGAAATTGCAGGTGAACTTTTTATAAGTGAAAAGACAGTTCGCAACCACATCTCAAATGTGATGTGTAGTGTTTGCAAATAAAAAGACAGAGGATAAATTATGAATAATCCAACTTTCAATTGAGATATTATGGTAAAATTTATATCAATAGATTTTTAAAAGGTGGGACACTTATGAAATTAGAGTGGGTTCAAATTAGAGATTTTCGCTCAATTAATGATACAGGAAGATTATATATAGATCCTATGCTTACTGTTTTAGCTGGTAAAAATGAAAGTGGAAAAAGTAATATATTAAGAGCCTTAGAGGTGTTTTCGACGGATGAGTTTTCTGATGGAGACTTTCCAGAGGGAAAGACAAGAGAGGAAAGCAACCCCTTAATAGAAGTATCTTTTAGGATAAATCTTGAAGATATAATAAAAATTTTCCCCACGAAGAACGAGCATCCTCAGGAGGATTATAACTTAATAGTTAGAAAAGAGTTTGAATATAACCATCAATCTACATATGGATCAATTCAAAGATATTTTTTTAGCGGAGATTTTCTGGAAATAATGGAAAGAATCAACGATAACTTAGTGGTGTTTATTGAAGATGACCAACTTCCTAAAAATATAAGAATTAACGCAGAATACTTATATAGAGAAGGACATGAACTTCTAGAGAAATTTTCCGAATTGGAAGATGTTATCTATAGATTAATGGATTATAGAGATAAAGCGAAGGATATATATAACAATATTAGCGATAATAGAGGGTATTCTAAAGAAAATAAAAGTAGGGGAATTAAAGGAATAGCTGTAGGAGCTGATATAATAAATAGATTCTTTGATTTAAGTGAAATGGTAATTGTGAATTATCAAAGGTTTGAAGAAAAAGTAGTGATACCGAAGTTTAAATTACTTCAATCATTTGAAAAAATGTTACCTGATTCTGTGGACTTTTTTGATGAAACAGAAGGAGTATGGGCTCAATACATACAAAAATCATTGCAAGGTAATGGGGGAAGAAATGTTTTTGAAATGTCCAACAGAGATATAAAAAGAGGTATGGATAGGATTTCAAAAGAGATTACTTCTCTATTTCACGATGTGTATTCGCAAAGTCAAATAAATTTACAATTTGATGTAGGTGTTAATAATACTTTAGATGTCTATATATATGATGGTGAAAGTCAAATTGATTTTATGCCGAGTCAGCGAAGTAAAGGGTTTCAATGGTTTTTATCCTTCTTTTTTGCTATTAGTGCTGTTCAAAGAACAGGGGATATTATTTTACTTGATGAGCCTGGTCCTTATTTACATCCAAAGGCACAGAATGATATTTTAAAAGCATTAGAGATTTTAGCAAAGTCGGATCAAATCATTTTCACAACACATAGTCCGTATTTAATAAATCCGAATACATTAGAAAGAGTTCGTTTAGTAACAAGAGACAGTGAGAGTTGTACTGTTATTGAGAACCAAATACATGCAGCTTCTATCGCTGATCAAGAGGTCTATACTCCAATAATGACAGCGATTGGTTTAGATTTATCAAAAAGTTTTGGTACATTTGGGGATCACAATGTTATAGTTGAAGGGATCTCTGATTATTATTATTTAGAGATAATGAAAAAGTATATTAACTATGATGAAGCATTTGGAGTAATGAGATTTATTCCAAGTATAGGAGCTTCGCAAATTGACAAACTGGCTTCTTTATTAATTGGTTGGGGAGTACAGTTTAAAGTTTTATTAGATAATGATAATGCAGGTAAAAAAGAAAAAAAAGAACTTGAGCAAAAATTATTATTGACACAAGAACAATTGATTTTTGTAAGTGATAACCCCCAATTTGCAATTGAAGATTTGTTTTCGAGGGAAGACTTTTTGAGCTATATAATGCCTGACCTAGAATTGTCTGAAAAAGAAGATGATCTGGATAATTCTAGATTATTAAATAAGAAGAAGAAAAGTAAGGCTTTAATTGCAAAGGCGTTTAAAGAGAAGTTACAAAAAGAGCCAGATATAAAATTAACTTCACAAACCATTGATAATTTTACTGCGCTTTTCCAAAAGTTATATGAAGTAAATAAGGTAACAGTTTAGGAAATGCAAAGCGTACAATAGAAAAAATTAATAAAAAAGGGTCGTCCACATATTTCAAAATCATATAGTGGTCATGAGGTGATGAATTATGACAATGAAAACCTCTCCACTTAAACTAGGTAATGAAATATACGGTACGATAAAAATTGAAGAAGCATTTCTAGAGGCTTTAAAAATGTATTTTATAAAGCAGCAAGACAAAAAAACTCCTGATTAATCAGGAGTTTTTTATTTCTCTGGAGAGGGTGGTATAGGAGAAATGATTATTCAGTTTTATAAATCCATACATACTTTTCACCTATATAAGAATCCCAATGTTTCCATTGCCAAGGCGGCGGAGGGGAATCTTGATAATATAATTGATAAAAGATATTGAACCATTTAAGTGAATAATGATCGATTTTTAAAGAATGGTATAACGTGCTGGGAATTGGAAAAGCTTGCTGATACCCACCACTACCTTTACTTGAATGATGGTAAATATGAAAATATTCATCTAGAGGTAATTTTTTTAAATCTGCAGTGTAGAAGAGAAAACCATAGTTTTTGGCTACTTCAAAGAAATCGATAAGGGATTTAACGTCTGGATATTGTTTTGTTTTTATTCCGTTATTTAATGTGATAAGTTTCATGTACTTGGTGCCTCCTAAAAAAGAAGAAAATTGTATTCTAACAATCAACCCATATGAATTTACGAAAATAAAGAAGTCATTATAATTGATGATTGATTAGTACAATTAATTGGTTATAGATTGTTACGTATTGATTACCAATCAAAATTGTATGTTCTGGAGATCCGTAAAAAACATTATTACTTCCATACTTCTTACTCAGGGAATGAACAATTTCTTGCATAGTTTGTTTTAGGTCATCTTGATTGTATGAAATACCAGCTTCTTGAAACATGTCTTCAATAGAGTCAATGTAATCATCCCCAATAAAATTGCCACCATCTTCAAATTGGATGTGTATCCAATCTATATAACTTTCAACTACTTGTACTAGTTCTTTTTTCATGTATATTCAGCTCCTTAATTAGAAAAAAGAGAACCTCTTTTTATAAAGGTTCTCCTTTTTTTGTGAATTTATTCATATTTATAAAATTAATTCATAATAATGAATAAAGGGTAGACAAGTTGTTCAAAATGAAAGTAGCGGAACTATTGAGATTGCTGATATATTTCTAAACCTTTCTCGACATGGGACAAAAAGTAATTTGCTAATACTGGATTTTCATCATGAGTTTTTTGTAATACTTGGCATAAACGTTTTAAGCGAAAATTAAGTTCATGGTTTGAGGAATCTGTCTCCTGGGTGAGAGCAGGAAACAGGTTCAGTTCTTCTTGTATTTGTTCTAGAAATGCAAGTGAAACAGTATCAGTTTTCATTGTTTCTAAATTACTGAGGTAACCAGGTGAAACATGTAATTTTGCTGCAAGGTCATTTAGTGTAATCCCTTTGTGTTTTCGTAATGTTCGGATGGTTTGCCCGAGATGTTGTAACAAATAAATACCTCCCTTAGTTAGGTTTTAAACAAATGTTATATTTTTAAAAGTATATGCAGTAGGGAAAGAAAAGAGACTTTTTATAAATGACTTTTATGAAAATGAAATGTTGAAAGGATTGAAGTTTTTGAAAGATACAGAAGTGATGGGATACATTGTAATGGGAGTAAGTAGGATGGGATATGGATTAGATGTTATATTTCAGGCAATGGATGTAGCTCAATTGGTGTTAAATCAAACATTAAAAGAAGAATTGTGGAATGAAGATGTCTTAGAGGTAGTTGGAAAATTAGTACATGAAATAGAAATAAATGAAGACGAGTTAAGATCTGAAATGTATTGGAGTTTTGATATTCACACAGAAACCGAAGCGGGTATCATTTATAAAAAATTTATGGATTTAAGAAAGAACGAATCAAAATTAACGAGATAACAATAGTGAGATTATGTAAACGGGATTTAGCTTGGGGAAGAGCTAAATCTTTTTTGTTTTTAATATTACTTTTGTGTAGTTATATCTGTTATATGAAATTCATAAAATTAGTAGAGACATGAGGTGAGGTGGAATATGACAAGGTGGATTAATGTACAAGAGGCAATGGAGATTTTAGAGGAGCATTACATAAAAGTGAGTTATAAAACAGTTACAGATTGGCTGCGGAAGTTAGAAATACCAGCAGTCCCATCAGAGAATCGAAAAGAGGGATGGAGTATTCGTGAAGAAGATTTGCTTCAGTTCATTGAAAAGAAACGTCCAGGATTACGGCGGATTTTACAGGAATATCATCATGTTGTACTAGATATAAATCATATGAAAAAGCAGATGCAAATTCTCCTTCAAGGTAATAACATCGAAAGGGATCAAATTGTAGAAGGGAGTAAAAAGGAGGATATAGATTTTTTATGTGATATGTTGGATATGATGTCTGAAGAGATATCGGCATTGCAAATGCAGAATCAATGGATGAAAGATGCATATGAACAAGCGGCAGAGGAAAATGATTTATTACAAAAAAGAGTGAGTAAGTTGGACATGGTGATTGAAAACAGACAACAACCGAACAACGTAGATGAAAATATGGTTCAGAATTTGGATGAAAAAGCATTTCAGGGGTTATTAAGAGCTCAATTTAAACGACTCTTTCCTGATCGTATATATTCATTAAAAGGGGAGAAGGGACTGCAAATATATCAAGACTTTTGCAATCTTGTATTTCCAAAAGAAGATAAACATCTGGGGATAATAAAGAAAGGGGACGAGTATATTTATCAACGAACAGATGAAAAATCTACACAAATAAATCGTCTCTATAATAAAGTAATAAAAGAGTTATTAGAAGATATGGAAAAGAGAGCCGTTTTGGAAGAATAGGCTCTCTTTTTTATATTCCCTTATTCATTTTTATAAATTAATTTTATTAAAATGAATAAATGGTTATTTGTTGGTAACAATATCCATATAAAGGTTATTCCTTTTGGTATAATATCAACCCTTGTTCAATGTGAGAAATAAAGTAATTGGCTAACTCGGGATTGGTATCATGTAACGTTTTCAGTAGTTCGCACACCCGATCTAGTCGGAAATGTAATTCATGATGAGGAGAATTTGTGTGATTCAGAGAAGGAAATAAATCAAATTCCTCATTCAATTTTGCGAGTAGCGTTAAAGAAATAGTATCTGTCTTTTGTGTTTCAAGGTTGCTTAAATATCCGGGAGAGACTTCAATTTGTTCAGCAAAATTTTGAAGAGAAATTCCTTTTTGCTTTCTTAAATTACGAATGGTTTGTCCAAGATTTTGTATCATAAAAGATTCCTCCTTAATGAGTAAAGGATGTGTAAGAGATGGTAAAACGGAAAGAAATAAAACAGGTAACGTTAGGCTCTATTCAATATGTTCATGACCCGCAAGCTGCAGAAAAATGGTTTGCTTTGTATTTAGAATGTTTGCATGAAAAAATTATGAACTCCTCTTCTAAAATAGACGAGCAAACGTATATTGAAAATGAAGAGGGTGGTGGTGAAGTGTGAAAAAGACAGTGACGTATTACCGGAATTCTGCAGACTTTCAGGAAAACTCCATTGAAATGCAACAAATCAAAGCGTTTGAGTATAGCGTAAAACATCAGCTTGCTATTGATGAGGAATATATAGATAAAGATACTTCTGCTCGTAAAAATACATTAATGCAGCGCCTAAATATGCGCCGCTTGATTAATGATATAGAGGCAGGGATTGTAGGAAGCGTGATTGTTTATAAAAGAGACCGGTTGGCTCGTAAATTAAAAGAGCATATGCAGTTATATCATTTATTTCAAAAACATGGTATCGAGGTTCATTTTTCGTCAGATAGTGAAGTGAAAATGTATTATTCTCCTATTGGTGAATATGTTGAAGCGATTCTGGGATCTATATGTGAAAATGAAGGTTCATTAATCGCGCAACGTATTCAAGAAACAAAAATTGCAAAGTTTTTAAGTGGAAAGTATGCAGGGAACTTGCCATACGGCTATGAATGTGGTGAACCTGACCCTGAAGATGGTAAGGTTACGATTTTATCTGTCCCTCATAAAAAGACAATGGTGAAGGCAATATTTAATATGTTGGTAAATAAAAAGTATGAGAGCATAAAAGAATTATGTGACGATGTGAATCAAATACAAAAAACAAAAACTCAAGATCAAGATGATAAACCATGGGATCAATCAAGAATCATCAAGCTTATTTCGAACCCTATTTATTATGGTTTACGTGTTATGAAGTTTGGTGATGAAACGTACACAAAGGCATATAAAAATACGAAAATCATTGAAAAAGAAGAATGGGATGTAGCAAATGAAAAATTGAACCAAATTGTTGTGAAAAGAGAATCTAATACAGAAAAAATTCGATTTTTACTTGAAAATATCCTCTATTGCTACCAATGTCAAAAGCCGCTTATCACGAAAACACGCATGAAGCAGTACAAACCTTACAATGTGTATGAATGTCAAGAACATGATGTTTGCGTGGAAGCAAGTTATATAGAAGAGGGAATATTGAAACATGCAAAGCAGTTTTTTTATTGTTTATTAGATACAAATTTTGATAAATTGTATGAAAGAAGTAAGTATCAAAATATACAACGAATACAAAAACTGATTCGAAATCAAGAAAAAACAGTTGAGAACTATGAAAAGAAAGTTGGAAAGTGTGTAGATGCATGGTTGAGCTGTCAAAGAAGAATGCGGGAGTACGAGAGTAATAAATGTGAGAAGTGTAAAAACAATCAGCATAAACAAGAAATAAAAGAAACAAACGAAGCATTGAAAAAAGAGAAAAAGAAATTGAAGCATTTAAAATTACGACTACATGAAATTCGTAATTTTAGAGAAAAAGCGAAAGAATGGATATCTCACTTGGAGTGTCCAGCAGATCTTTTACTACTCGAAAAAGAACATCGGGTACATTTTTATCGCGAAATGATTCATTGTATACATGTAGATACTTGGGAATATCATATTGCGTTTAAACATCCATTCATACTTATACAGGAGGTACATCAAGAGAGTGAACAGATATGACCAAGCTCGTTTAGAAGATGTAGTACAGCCAGGGAAAAGAATCGTTTTATATGCACGATATTCTACAGAAAAACAAGAATATGACATGCAGAAGCATTCTGTTGAAACATTTTTACAACGGTATGGGTGTGGAATTTATAAGGAATATGTTGACCGAGCGATATCTGCTATAAAAGTGCCTTTTGAAAAGCGAGAGGATTTGCAAAATTTAATACGAGATGCAGAGAAAGGTAAATTTGATGTTGTTATAACGTATAAAAATGATCGTATTGCTAGGCGAATTGAAGAGCACCAGCTATTTCGAGAGAAAATGCGTGAATTAAATATCCATGTAGTAGTAAGCAGTTCAAGTGAACTATATACCGTTGGAGAAGTTGTTTCGCAAGCTGTAAAAGACGGGCTAACCAGAATTGAAGCTGCTTTAATTCAAGATCGTACAAAGGATACATTTCGCAGTAAAATAAAAAGGGGTACTTGGTTGGGTGGCAAAGCCCCTTATGGATATACGTATCGGGTCATAGAAGAAAACGATGGTGGAAGAAAAACTCGGAAGGAATATTTTAAAGATGAGGAAGATCAACAAGAAGCTGTGATGGAGATATTCCGTTTATTTGAAATAGGATATGGATTTCAGCAAATTGCAAATGAGATACACAGTAGAAAATTAGATGAAAACATGAAATGGACGAAAGAAAAGATACGATATATTATCACAAATCCTTTTTATTGTGGTTTTATTTCAATGAATCGTTATGATAACGGTGTATTGAACGATCAAAGTCAATGGGTGGAGGGAACGCCGAAGAATATGACCCCATTATTTAAAAGGGAGTATTGGGAATATATTATGAGGTTATTTGAAGAACGTAAAAAAAGAAAAGTTCATTCGAGAGACTATAGTACACCGTTTTTATTGAGAGGTATTTTAAATTGCGATCAATGTAAAGAGTTAATGTTGGCGAAAAATCAACAATCAGGTGGAGAGAAATATAAGGGGAAGAAGAAAAAAGAGCAACGAAGAATTTACGAATGTAAAAAATGTGATTTCAAGTTGCAAGCTAATATGATTCACGAACGATTTCGAAAGGACTATCTTCCCTATGTGTTGGAGCAGGTAACGCAGCGGAAAAAGGAACAAGTAGAAGCTGCAATAGAAGAAAGGCTAAAGAAGGAAATGCAAAGTTTGAAAGGTTCAAAGAAAAAATTGGATGAGGAAATCGCCAAATTAAATCAACAAATTGAAGCATTAAATGTAGAAATGAAATCTTATTATGACAAAGAAACAATTGATAAAAAAGTATTAGAGTTTATGAGTATCATTATGTCGCATCGTACCAACAAAATACACGAGCTACATACAGTAAAAGATAAGAAGGTTGGACTACAGGAACGAATTGATCGTATCGCAAAGACTATGCAACAAAAGAAATATCTTCCTCCACAGCATTTAATTCATGAATTCGCTAAAGAAAACGTAGATACCCAAAAATTAAGAGCATTTTTGCTACAGTTTTTTAAATGTATACACGTGAAAAGGGATGGGAATTTGGTATTATCAATAAATGAGCATTTAATGTAACTAAAAAGCCTCTTTCTAGAAAATAAGAAGGAGGTTTTTTCATTGTATTTTTTCTTTGTGCTAAAATTAGAATAAGATTTATGTAAAAAAGTCATTTGGACTAGTCCAAATGAGACAAGGAAACAAGGGACTTTGAAAGCTTGTTTTTTTAAATTTCTTTTATATTTTTGTGCTGAAATGTTAGAGGGAAAAGAAATGGCGATTGAAATGTCGTAAAGCGAAGAATAGTACAAATTATTCTATGTAGACCATAAAGTACCACAAAAATTGCGTATCCAATCTACAAGGTTAGTAATTTTTTGCTATGAAAATATTGTTTTTTGGACAAGTAGTATAAGTGATATTCGGTTTTGGGAAAGGTTACGTGAAACTCAATTGTCCACTTCTGCGGTTTCTGGTTATGCTAGCCATCTCTAGCGCAACCCTAGACCGAAAAAGTGGACAAAAAGAAGGCTTATCCCATGGGATTTCTAGCTTCTTGTCCTTTTCTTATAAATAAAAGAAATTCAGTGAAATAAGTATTCGGTTTTGAGATGTGGTCAAGCAGAACAAGCTATAAGATTTTCGGTTTTGGGTGTACGGATATTAAGATGTAGTTTCAAAGTTTGATAGGGGTTTTTGGAATAAGTAAGGGGAGTATGTTATAGGAGTGGGAAGGCAGTAGAAAGATTTTTGGAATGATTACGGCTTGTATTCATTTGTTAAATTATTTTGATACAAATGGTATATTACACTGTTCATAACAACGTTCTTATGTAACAAAGTTGTTATGAAGTTTGTTATTTTATTCTTATTATAAGAGTTTTGTTAATGGAAGTTTAAAATAAAAACTAACCATTTTTATGTGGCTAGTTTTTATTTTAGGATTATATTTTATGATTATTGGTCACAAGAAATAAAGAGGTTACGCTTATTTAGCCCAAAAAGAAGATAAAGTTTCGAAATCTACATTGAACCATTTCTTTTTCCATTCCTGTAAGTAGTGTATGTCATTAGAAGAAGGTTCAGGGTTACATTTGTTTATTTGTACTAGTGATGGCATGATAATGGAATCTCCGATTAAAATTGCTTCGCCCTCTTTCAATGTGGGCAAAGAATCTGTTAATGGACCAAGAGCATCTGGAATTAGTCTTTTTACATAGTTTTGATCTTCAGGGTTGGTGAGTCTCATTGCTACAAAGTTACTACATTGAGAAAAAATTGTTTCAGATATCTCAGAAGGGCGTTGGCTTACAATCATAGCTGTAACGCCATATTTTCTCCCTTCTTTTGCAATTCTTTCAATAGAATGGCGAGACGAGTTATATTTTGCATACTGACTTTTGGGTACATATTTATGTGCTTCCTCGTATACTAATAAAAGAGGAGTTAACGGGTTTTCGCTTTGCTCTTGTTGAGAGGGCTGTGTAGCCGTTTCTAAATGTTTTTTATAATAATACCCATATTCAAATAATAGTCGGGAAATAAGAGAAACAGTAATACTTAGAACTTCAAAGGGTACACCGCTTAGGTCAATTATTGTAATATTAGCGGGATTAGTTGTTTTATAGCCTAATAATTGTTTTAATGTATCTTCAAAGGAAATGGAATTCACTTTTTCTCCTAATAAAAATTCAAGTCTCTTGTCAGATATCTTGTTTTTCATTCTGGATATGAACTTTTCGAGGGTACCATCATTATAAATTCCTCTGTTAATGGATCCTTGTTTAACCTCTTTGAAATCAATTGCTTCTTCAAAATATTTATCAATTTTTATTTCGTCATCTTCAAATTTTTTATCTTCATCTTTAAAACAGATAGTTTGAGGATCTTTGGTATATCGAGTTTCTTTACTTAGGTTGATAATGCAATTTAATACTTCTGTGATTGAAAATTTTATGGGAGTATCAAAAGTGACATCTTCAATACCATTGCTTTTTTGTTTATTTTTAGTAATCAATCTTCTCAATAAAGAAGATTGATTATAGGATTGATGCTCGTTAGACTCCACAAGCAATTCCTCTAATTCTTCACCGCTCATTAACCAATATGGCAAAATTAATTCTTCAGCATTAATATAATTTGCATGGGGGAAAGCACTTTGGTATTCAGAATGAATATCAAAAATAATAATATGTGAATTATTTAATCCTGTATATTCTCCTTCTTTTAAAGAGATAGCTTCTTGCAATAATTTAGCTACAGTATGGGATTTACCAGAACCAGTGGAACCAACTACAGCTAAATGTTTATTAAAAAATCTATCTCCATTGACAGGTATGTTTATTGATGTATCCTGTGATAACACGGAAAAACAAAATTGTTTATTTGTGTCTAAAGAAGTATATATATTTTGTATTTCTTCTTTCTTGGCAAGTTCTACACCTGTTGGAGGAATAGCGATATTATTACCACCTCTGGTAAAATGATTTTCACTATCTAAAAAACCAATGGGAACAGCTTCTAAAATATAATGTTCACCTTTATTTTCATCTTTTTCAATTGAAAAATTTTCAATTATACATATAAGGGCACAATCCTCATGGTCTGAAACTCTTAAGTATGAACCTACTGTGAATTTTTCGCTTTCTATCTTAAATTTTAAGATATCACTTACCTCAATTTTAATTTTATTTGGTAAGACTGATATTACCTTTGCTATTTTTTCTTCAGTGGCTATATTCATAAATGTGTCCTCCTTCTTTATTTAATTATTTTTAATGCTTGATTGATATCAGAGATATTAATTTTTATATGTTTGCCATTAGTGTCGATTTCTGAATTATGTAAATGGAAAAAATCATATACTTCATCAATTTTTAAATGATGAAGTAACTGAGGGAGATTTTCTTCGGTTATAAATTTGATTTTTATCCCATTCTCTTTTGTTGCGGACTCAATTAATTTATTAATCCTAAAATAATCACCATTAAAGCATGTACCGTCTGTAAACCCAAAATTCTTGTCCACTAAGGTATGCTTTACATTTGTAATTATTGAAGGGTTAATGTTTCTGAAACAAACATATGGTGCTGGTGAACTACCTATTCTATAGTATTTCGAGAATAAAACTTCTATAGTATCTAACAAATGTGGTTCTGTGGTGGTTGTTCCTTCGCCATCAATGATGAATAAACGTTCAAATGGTAACACATTGGGTCTTCTGTGTGTGAAGTATTCCTTTTTAATAAACCTTTCATATTTTTCATTGTCTAGGTATTTTCTATAAGCTTCGTGAAAAACAACTTTTTCGTTACTAGAAATCAATTGATCTAATTCCTGTTTGTTTATAGATCTGGATGCTCTATCCTTGATGGATAATTCTAATAATCTAGAGCGTATAATGCCATGATAAAGGAGTGCTATTTCTTGTTCGACTAAATTATAGCTAGTCATTATTAGCCCAATTAAACTAGTAAAACGTGATTCATAATCTTCAAAAAAGCGAAGGATAAAATTATTTAAAAATTCGTTCTTTAAATCGGCATCAAATTTATCCTTTTCTACTCCTAAGATTTGGTTTAACGCTTCTAAAGTTAAAGATTTAGCTTCTGGTTGTCTATCTTTAAAATGACAGTATAGACAAAGTTTTTTTGAACTATTATTTTGGAAAATTTTTATTAATTGTATAATCGGTTTGCGAATTTGGCTGGGTTGATAATTTTGAGTTTCTTTGTGTTTTACTTGAATGACATATGTCTCATAGTTAATATCTTGTACATTTTCAAATTCAATATGTTGAGAGGGATTATTTAGGATTGTTTCAATTGTCAAATCAAATTGATACAAAAAGCCTTTAATGGCATAATATCCCCCATCACGAAGCTCCTCTTCAGTTGATTTAACGTGTGTAGTAGTTTCGGGTATGCTCATTTACTTCACCTGCAATTCCATAATTTTTATTTATGACCATATTATAACATTAAAGAGAGCTTAATGTGTCTAGTTCATTAATGTAAAACGTTTTTATTATTATGAATAAATTGAAGTATATATCCCATACTATGAAAAATAAGTTGTGAATAAGATTCATGATAATTACATGAAAATTTTTGTGTTAGTAAAGTGAAAATATAGAACATATGTATATAAAAAAGAGGTATATCTGTTGTTATAGGTAGGTGAAATTAGTATGGAATCTTATGCAGTTTATGTTCGAGTATCAACTGATCGGGATGAACAAGTCTCATCTGTCGAAAACCAAATAGATATCTGCCGAAATTGGTTAGAACGAAATGGGTTTAAGTGGAATGAAAAACGTGTTTTTAAAGATGAAGGAATAAGTGGGACTTTATTTGTAGATCGTCCCTCTATTCAGCTGTTGTTACAGAAAGCAAAAGCAAAAGAAATTAATATGGTTGTTTTTAAATCTATTTCTCGTTTGGCGAGAGATTTGAAGGATTCACTAGAGATTCGTGAAGTGTTTTTGGCTCATCATGTTCGAATTATTTCAGTTGAAGAAGGTTACGATTCTGTAAAGGCTGGAAAAAATGATATGGCATTTGAATTGTGGTCTTTATTTTCAGCTCAGTACAGTAGAACACTTTCATCTAGTATTACGGCTGCTTTGGCAGTAAAAGTACGACGCGGGGAACATATTGGGAAAGTTCCGTATGGGTACAATCGTGAAGAGCAAAAATTGGTGATTAATGAGGAGGAAGCGCAAGTTGTCCAAATGATGTATAAATGGTATTGCGAAGGTTGGGGATATAAAAAGATAACAAATGAATTAAATCGATTGGGTATAAAGTCGAAAACTAAAAAGAACTGGCAAATGACATCAGTTCAAAGAATTCTTCAAAGTACAATTTATAAAGGAACCTTTATTTTAAACCAATATACTTCAGTAAAAGTTGGTGGTAAGAAAAAACAAATTCGAAACCCAAAAGAAAAATGGTTTGTTTTTCCTAACCATCACCCTAAAGTTGTTGAAGAAGAGATATGGGATCAAGCAAATCGAAAAAAAAATAAAAAAAATAAAACGAAAATCACAGCTTGGAATGAATTTCGCAATCTAGCAAAATGCGCGGTCTGTGGTTCTAATATGGTAGTTGTACAGTCTCACTTGAAAAAGAAAAGTGGAGAGCGAACAGAATGGAAATATTTAAAGTGTTCTCAATATCGTCGGGCAGGAAAGTATAGTTGTGTAAATCATGTGCCGATTCAATATGGGGATTTTCGTCAGTTTATCATAAATTTACTAGTGGAAAAAGGCGGGTCTGTGACTTTAAAGCTTCAAAGCAATGTCGAAAAGGGGCAAGAGAAAAAGATAAAAAAGTTACAACAGCTTATGAGCACAAATCAGCAAAAGAAAAAAGCATTACTAGATTTGTATTTAGAAGAACTTATTAATAAAGAGGAGTTTGAAAAAAAACGGAACGATCTTGAAGCGGAAATAATCAAAGCGGATCATGAATTACTGGTGATACAAAATGGTAATCATGCTCAAATGGATATCCAAACAATAAAACAAGCTTTTGAGCAGTTACAAAAGCGAGAGCAAGATTTGATTTATGTATTTCAAGCGTTAATCAAAAAAATAAATATTCATCAAGATGGGACGGTGGATATTACTTATACATTTGAGATGCATAAAAATTATGAGGAATCTTGATTATTATAATATGTTTTATTTGATTTTCGATAATGCCCACTATTCCTGTAATCTGCTATACTATATTCATAATAAAATAAATAAATCTACATGGGGAATTGGAGGGCATTTTGTGGGAAAAAATTTGATGAATTTTGTAGTGTATCCAATTATAGTATTGGTTGTTGGATATTTTATAACAAGTAATTTTATGACTGAAAAATCTAATCTAGTTTATACACTTTCTGAAAACATTCCTTTGACTTCAAATAATGATACGCAAGAGACAGTACAACAATTAGAAGTAAGAAATATTGGGGATGCACCTGCTAAAGGCTTAAAAATACAAGTTAATAAGCATTTGTCAGGGTATCGCGTTATACCAAATTCTCAAGAAGATAAGTATAAGGTCTATGGAGATAAGGGGTTTGAACTTGCTTATCCGGAATTATCAGTGGATGGAAGTTTAAAATTGGTGATACAATCTACAGGAATTACAAAAGCGGATTTGAGTGTGAAATATGAGAAGGGCAATGTGAAAAATGCTTTAAGTAAAGATACATCGTACACTTCACTTGTTTCGTTTGGGATCTTATTGATATATATTAGTTTAATGTTGTTAGCATTTAGAAATATTTGGCTAGATAAGTTAGGATCTGATGCTACATTTAAACCAACAGATTTGTTGAAAAGAAAAAAACCTTTTTATGCTAAACAGGAAAAATGGATTAAAATAAGAAAAGAGGCTATTCAAAGACTTATATTGAAGGATAGGTATAGTTACAGTTTTTCTTCATCTAATATGAATGATTTGTTTGCTTATCGTTTATTGGATAATAAAATAGATTTTTTAGATGAAAATGAGCATCGGGAATATAAATCCGAAGCAATTAATGCTTTGGAGGAAAAAATAAATGATAAGATAAATAGGTATTTTAGTCAACAAGATTTAAATAAATTGCTTGAATTAATGGAAACCCAAAAACCAGAAAATTTTCCAAATGGGGAATGGGATTCATATAAAAAGAAAATAAGTAAAAAGTACATATTGTTGAAAAAAGAGAAAAACTTTTACAGATTAGAAGATATAGTTATAGAGTTACAAACGGACAAACCTGATCTTATTTTTACTGAAGACTGGGATGGATATATAAAAATGATGAGAGCTAAATATTTCTATATGTTTGTAGAAAAAATGACTATGTCAACAGAAGTTGTTGATTTTTATAATAGTTGTCAATTCTATTTATTAGAAGACACTTCTCGAGATCGTATAAAAAGGGTCGCTACAGATTTGGAAGTTCAGAGATTGACGGATTTTTCTGACGCCAATATTTTAAAAGAGGTGATTGAGTTAGAATCTCACCCTCTAATTAAAGAATACACTTTGAAGCGTATCCAACAAAAGGCAATACACTATAGAGATGCCCAAAAGTTAAATGATGAAAATCAACAAAAAAATGAATTGTTGAAGCAAACAGAGACTGAGTATGTACAAAAGCAACAAGAATTGGACAGTATAATGAAAGTTGTCAAAAGGCAGTTAGAGATAATTAATGAATTACTGTGTGACCCTAAAAGTATTGACCGGATTGAAGAATATGATAATCCTTTTGCAAAAGGGAATTTTGAAAACTTACAAAAAGTTGCCGACATGTTATCAGTACAAGAAAGTTCGCAGCTTTAATGAGCTTATTGATATTTGCAAACACTATGCATCTCAAACGCAATGCAAAAGCTAGGGGTTAAAGGACGTTCACAAGCAGTTGTGGAGCTTCTTCGTATGGGAGAGCTCGAATTATAAGAAAGCAGCCGACTTTTATATAAAAGTCGGCTATTTTTTTGTTTGCTTCACTTGCTATATGAATGATAAAAACGTTTCATACATAAATAGGTAATAAGGAGGGGATATGTTGAAAAGGATACTGTTAGTTTCAACAAGTGCTCATGATATGAATGGACACCCGACTGGTTTGTGGCTTGAAGAGCTCGCAGCTCCTTATCATGTATTAAAAAAGGCTAAGTTTGATGTTGATATTGTGTCAATAAAAGGCGGGAGAGTACCTATAGATAGAGTGTCTATTCCGAATGGTATACCTCGCGAATTCAAGCATGTAGCTTCTTTATTGCAAAATACGAAGCCGATTTCAAATGTTCATTTTTCGGATTATGATGCGGTTTTATTTGGTGGTGGGCACGGGGCGATTGTAGATTTTCCAGGTAATCCATATGTAGCAAATTTGATTGAGAATATGTATAACAATAACCGGATTGTAGCGGCTGTTTGTCACGGAGTAAGCTCTTTAGTCGGTGTGAAAAATAAGGATGGCTCGTTTTTTGTTGCGGGTAAGCGTATAACAGGTTATACAAACGATGAAGAAAGAGCTGTACATTTAGAAAAGCGCGTTCCGTTTTTGCTAGAAAGTAAGTTGAAAGAAGAAGGAGCTTTGTTTTATGTAGCCCCCAATTTTACGCCGCATGTAGTAGTAGATGGTCATTTAATTACAGGACAAAATCCACAGTCTAGCGTGGAAATAGGTAAGGCTATAAAAAGGGCTGTAAATAAATTATAGAAAAAGTACCCGCTACTAACAAAGGTAGTGGGTATTTTTATCCCTCTATTTGCCGGGCAGTAGGACCCCCGATTGGTGAGAGCTAATAATCAGTGGGGATGAACGCCCCCCCCACTGATTAAAGTTTCACTGTATTCTAAAATTCCCGCCTCGAAATTGGTTTGTAACCGTCCAGTTGGTAATAATTGATTATAGTTTTTTATGTATAGTATATGAAAATGTAATAAACTAAAAAGGCATAGTGAGTATAATAACTTCATTTATAATCATTCGTGAATTTGCTATACTATTTTGTATGGACAAAAGGGGAGGCTCTTTTAAATGAGAAAAGTCGCATGTGCAAATACTTATATTAATAAAATAAAGCCCATTATTAGAAAGACAAGTTTTAGCCAATTGAAAATAGATGAAATTGCGAAATATATGGATATTAGTAAAGCTACTTTATATAAACGTTTTTCTTCGAAAGATGAAATTATTGAGGCGGTAGTAGAGGATTTCATGAACTATCTACTCGAAGGTGATGCGGATAATCAAGATGAAAGTATGTCATTTACAGAACGTTTCCAAAAGACGTTTATCCATTCTTTAAAATGTGTGACATATATTTCGGATGTTTTTTTGCAAGATTTGAAAGAAGCATATCCGCATTTGTCGGATCAATTAGTCGCTGCCCAACAAAATCGTAACCATAATTTGCAAATGTTTTTTGAAGCGGGTATGGAACAAGGTTATTTTAATAAAATGAATGCACAATTATTTATGGTACAAGATGATGTGATGTTAAGACGTATTATAGATCATTCTTTTTGTATTCAGTACGATATTACGTTAAAGAAAGCGATACTTGATTTTTATCAATTAAAGAAGTATCAACTTTTTAAACCAGAGTATATAGAAGCAATTGATGATTCTGAAATTGAAAAAGAAGTTATTGCTATTTTGCAAATGATTTCGTAAAAAAGCAGATCTCCCTTAATAGAGGAGAATCTGCTTTTTTAGTACATATTATTTTTGCAACTGTTTTAATACTAATTCGGCTACTAGACCACCTGAAGCTGGGTTTTGACCAGTGATAACACGATTATCTTCTAGAGCATAAGCTTCCCACGGTTGCGCGGCTTTTTCGTAAAGTCCTCCATTTTTAATGAGTTTATCTTCTGTTAAAAATGGAACGAATTGATCTAATTCAGCTAATTTTTCTTCTTCATTTGAAAAGCCTGTTACCTTCTTACCGCTAATTAAACGATCCCCATTGCTTAATGTAATATGAAATAAACCAGCAGCTCCATGACAAACCGAAGAAACAATTCCGCCGTTTTCATAAATATTGCGGCTAATATTTTGAAGTTCTTTATTTTCTGGGAAGTCCCAAATAACCCCGTGGCCACCTGCGTAATAAATAACAGCGTAGTCTTCTGGATTCACTTCACTTGGTTTCATTGTAGAACCGAGGCGATTCATAAACTCTTTCTTTTGATACCATTCCCAATCGATACTCTCCGCCATTGCTAAACTATGTGGATCAATTGGTGTATAACCGCCTTGTGGACTGACGTAATCAACTTCGTAACCCGCTTCTTCTACTTTTTTTACGAAATGTACAGCTTCACCAAGCCAAAGTCCGGTAGCCCTATTTAAATTTGGGTATTTTTCTACGCTTGTTAATACAACTAACATTTTTCTCTTCATCATAATCCTCCTATAATGTCTCTTTTATATAAAAGTTCTGTATGCGTTTCATTTTATTAAGTTAAAAAATGTAAATTTGAATAATCATGCCAGTCCTCCTTATATCGGCTTCGAAATTAGTGTATAATAACTTTTGAACAAAGTAAACTAAAAAGACTTAATTAGTTTACTTTGTATATTTTTCGTTGACAAACTGTAATGCTGAAACTATGATAGTTCCATGAATATCGAACAACATACGTGTTTCGTTTCGAATTCAATTTATCGCGCGATAAATTAGCACCATTTATACATTTAATGAAGTTGTTTAGTGGTGATACAACATTTAAATAAGTTCATTTTTTTATCTATAGTTTGATAGTTTTAAAATTGCAATCAGGAGAGTGTTACACATGGGGAAAGATATAAGAAACCATTCGAAATGGTTTGTTTTTACATTATGTTTTATTGTTTTGTTAGGACCGATGAACGCTGTGTTATTTAATGTAGCGCTAGAGGATATTGCCAATGATTTATCAATTAGTCAATCGAAAGTAAGTTGGATTGTAGTAGGGTATTCCTTAGTTGTCGGTATTGGTTCGATAATATATGGAAAGCTGGCTGATCGTTACAGTGTAAAAAGACTATTAATTATTTCTATTATCATATTTGTAGCTGGTTCTATTGTTGGATTTATGAATCAATCTTATGAAATTATCATTTTCGCAAGGTTAGTGCAGGCGAGCGGCGGAGCAGCGTTTATTGCGCTTAGTATGATTGCGGTGGCGAAATTAGTTGCTCCAGCTAAAAAACCAGGTGCGTTAGCAATGATTAGTTCTTCTATTGCATTAGCGGTTGGTATTGGACCTTTAGTAGGTGGGGCAATTACAAATACGTTAGGGTGGCCGTATTTATTTTTATTTATGGTTATTTCAATGATTGGTATTTTCTTACTCGTAAAATTTATGCCAGAAGAGGCGCGACATACAGATGAAGTGTTTCGCTTTGATTTCATTGGAGCAATTTTATTATTTGTATTGATTACGACCATTTTATTAGGAGTTAATATTAATAGTTGGCTTTTTGTGTTATCTGTTGTTTTTCTATTTTTATTTAAGGCTCATATGAAGAGAACGGAGTCGCCGTTTATTGATATTGAGTTATTTACAAATAAACCATTACTTCGTTTAATAGCGGTCGGATTTATCATTAATGTGGCGTTATGTGCTAGTTTATTATTATTACCATTACTGTTAGGAAGAGGACATGGATTGTCTCCATTCGTTATTGGAATTGTATTGTTTATTGCATCTCTCTTTGGTATTGTATCTAGTTTTATTACCGGAAAGATTATTCCTTCGTTTGGGAATGTGAAGATGATGTATGTAGCTTCTGTAGTTATGATCATTGGCTTTTTAATTTTAGGGATTATTCCGGACGGGAACTTACTCTTTATTTTATTTGCGGTTATTTTAACATTTATGAGTTATTCGGCAATTCAAGTATCATTAAACACATTTATCCCGAAAACATTAAATCCAGCTAAAGTTGGAGTCGGTCTTGGTTTATATAATTTAATTAACTTTTTCGGTATGGCATTTGGACCAGCTGTAGCGAGCAAAATTATGGAATCTACAAATAGTTATCGATTGAATTTTATTTTGATCGTCATTTTAATTGCTGCTCATTTCTTCTTATTAATGGGAATGTCTTCTTTTCAAAAAAAGATGGAGCAATGAATATGCACTTTATATAGAAGAAACCGACTTTCTTATAGAAGGTCGGTTATTTTTCTATCTTGCAAATTACGAAAAAAAGGAGCAAAATAAAAAAGGTCCTAGTCTATACATGGGAAAATGAAAATTTTCATACAGAAGCATTTGAAGTGAGCGAACTTAAAGTGTGTAAAATATAATGATAAACATAAAAGATGATGAATGAGAAAACGGGTGATGAAGTTGAATAGAGCAATCGGTGTTATCGATTCAGGAGTTGGCGGTTTAACAGTAGCGAAGGAATTAATTCGTCAGTTGCCGAAAGAGCGTATCATATATTTAGGAGATACAGCACGTTGTCCTTATGGTCCACGTTCTCGAGAAGAAGTACGTCAATTTACGTGGGAAATGACAGAGCATTTACTAGACTTAAATATTAAAATGTTAGTTATTGCGTGTAATACAGCAACTGCAGTTGTATTAGAAGAGATGCAAAAACAATTACCAATTCCAGTAGTAGGAGTTATTCACCCAGGATCACGTACAGCTTTAAAAGTGACAAACACGTATCACGTTGGGATTATTGGAACGATTGGAACGGTGAAAAGTGGTGCATACGAAGAGGCGTTAAAGTCTATTAATAACCGTGTTATGGTAGAAAGTTTAGCTTGTCCACCTTTCGTTGAACTTGTAGAGAGTGGGAATTTCGAAAGTGAAATGGCGTATGAAGTTGTAAGAGAAACGTTGCAACCACTGAAAAGTACCGATATTGATACACTTATATTAGGGTGTACACATTATCCGATTTTAGGACCTGTTATTAAAAAAGTAATGGGAGATAAAGTGCAACTAATTAGTTCTGGTGATGAAACAGCACGTGAAGTAAGTACAATCTTATATCATAGTAAAATGTTGAATGAAGGAGAAGAACAAAGCGATCATCTCTTCTTAACAACAGGAAAAATAGGCTTGTTTAAAGAAATTGCATCAAAATGGTTCGGTCAACCGATTGAAAATGTGAAGCATATTCATTTAGAAAAAGAATAATAGTAGAATTTATATAAGTGAGCTCCTGAGAAATCAGGAGTTTTTGTTTTATCTTGCTATTTGCTGGGGAGTAAGACCCCTATTGATTAAAGTTTCAATTTATAAGAGGCGCAGCTTGTTCTAAAACGTGAAACAGCTCGTATACATAATAGTACAAACTTAGATTTTAGGGGGGAATGGCATGCCTAAATCCACTTTTAAATGGGTTGTTGGTGCTACTGTGAGCGCTGTTTTACTAACAGGGTGTGGCTTTATAAATCAAGAGAAAGCAACTGAACAAATTGATCCGCCAAAACAAGTTACGTATACAGAGGGTGGGAAGAAAGAAGTAGCTAAAAAAGATAAGCAAGGGCAAATGGTAAACAGAGAACTATACCTTGTTGATAAAAATGGTTATGTTGTACCACAAACGTTAGCTATACCTACTCCGAAAGCAAATGAGACTGTGAAGCAAACGTTAGAATACCTTGTGAAAGATGGACCGGTAACGAATTTATTACCGAATGGGTTTCGTGCAGTCATTCCGGCGAATACAACGATGACTTTAGATTTGAAAAAGGACGGAACGGCAGTTATTGATTTCTCTAAAGAAATGAAAAACTATGCGAAAGAAGAAGAGCGTCAAATCGTTGAATCTATAGCTTGGACGTTGACGCAATTTACAGAGATAAAACAAGTGCAGTTCCAAATAAATGGTGAGAAATTGGCAAAGATGCCGGTTGGTGGTACACCGCTTGGTGAAGGAGTGAGCCGTGCAAATGGTATTAACTTCGATGATGAACAAGTAGCAGATGTAACAAATACAAAACCAGTCACACTGTATTTTATGGCGCAAAATAATAATAAACAGCAATACTACGTACCAGTCACACGCCGCGTTGCGGAAGGTAAAGAAAATGACTATGCAGCAATTATAGATGAACTTGTAAAAGGTCCGATCCATCAATCGCTCCTGAATGATTTTAATCCAGGCGTTAAGCTTATTACGAATCCGAAATTACAAGACGGAAATCTTACATTAAACTTTAATGAAAATATATTTGTAAACCCAGATAAAAATATGATCTCAAATTACGTATTGAAGTCGTTAGTTTTATCTTTAACAGAAAAGAAAGGTGTGAAAAATATTTCTATTGAAGTGAATGGAAAAGCAAATCTTATAGATGAAAAGGGCGGAAAGTTAATAAAACCTGTAGATCGTCCAGAAAACGTGAATACAGGTAGTTTTTAATCTTGAATAATTTGATATACTTAAGTAAGAAAGGAGAATTGCTTTTTGGGTTCTCCTTCTTTTATTGTATACATATCATACATTTAAATTTGGCTATACTAACGAGTAGTAATTAAGAGGAGGTTATTTTTATGCGAGTAGATGGTAGAGAGAAAACAGAATTACGCCATATACATATTCATACGAATTATTTAAAACATCCAGAGGGATCTGTATTAATTGAAGTTGGGGATACAAAGGTGATTTGCTCAGCAACAATTGAAGAGCGTGTACCACCGTTTATGCGTGGAGAAGGAAAAGGATGGGTAACAGCTGAATACGCGATGATTCCGCGTGCAACAGAACAACGTACGATTAGGGAGTCAAGCAAAGGGAAAGTAACAGGGCGTACAATGGAAATCCAGCGCTTAATTGGACGAGCATTACGTGCTGTAGTTGATTTAGAAGCGCTTGGCGAGAGAACAGTTTGGATTGACTGTGATGTCATCCAAGCAGATGGTGGAACGAGAACAGCTTCTATTACAGGTGCATACGTAGCGATGGTATTAGCGTTTGAGAAGTTATTACAAGCAGAAAAAGTATCTAAAATTCCAGTAAAAGATTATTTAGCAGCAACGTCAGTAGGGATTGTTGAAGAGCAAGGTGTTGTTTTAGATTTAAACTATGCAGAAGATTCTAAAGCAGACGTTGATATGAATGTAATTATGACTGGAAAAGGTCAGTTTGTTGAAGTGCAAGGAACTGGAGAAGAAGCGACGTTTAGTAGAGCGCAGTTAAATGAATTACTTGATGCAGCAGAACAAGGCATTTTCCAACTGATTGATATGCAAAAAGAAGCGTTAGGTGACATCGTATCTCATATAGAGTAGAGGTGGAAAGTATGAAACAAGTTGTTGTAGCGACAAAAAATATGGGGAAAGTACGTGAATTTGCTGAGTTATTTGAGCGATTTGATTTAGAAGTGAAATCATTACACGATTTTCCTCATATTGAAGAAGTCGAAGAAACTGGTGAAACATTTGAAGAAAATGCGATCTTAAAAGCGGATAGTTTGAGTAGACAGTTGAATGCAATTGTAATTGCGGATGATTCAGGTCTTATTGTAGATGCGTTAAACGGGAAACCAGGCGTGTATTCAGCTCGTTTTGCTGGAGAGCCAAAAGATGATCAAGCGAATATTGATAAAGTTTTACAAGAATTAAATGAAATACCGTTTGATAAGCGTAAAGCTCGCTTCTACTGTGCATTAGCAGTAGCTTTCCCTGAAGGTGATAAAAAGCCTGTCATTGTAAACGGGACATGTGAAGGATTTATTTTAGAACAACGCCGCGGAGAAAATGGCTTTGGATACGATCCGATCTTTTATGTGGAAGAATACAAAAAAGCAATGGCGGAATTAAGTTCAGATGAAAAAAATGCTATTAGTCACCGCGGACGTGCTCTTCGTAAGCTAGAAGAAAAAATCCCTGAATGGTTTTTAGGAGAATAAGGGAGAGAGATTGATGAAAGCTTTAATCGTAAGCGATAGTCATAGCTCTGTGAAGGAATTACAGCAGTTAAAAGAGAAGTATGAAGGGAAAGTAGATATCATGATTCATTGCGGTGATTCAGAGCTAACGCCTGCTCATGAAGAGCTGCAAGGTTTCCATGTTGTAAAAGGAAATTGTGATTATGCTAACTTTCAAGATGAAATTGTAACTGATGTAGATGGAATTCGCTTCTTAGTTGTACATGGGCATCGACATAATGTAAAAATGACATTACAAACGCTAGCGTACCATGCTGAAGAAGTGGGAGCGCAAGTTGCATGCTTCGGACATTCTCACGTATTAGGTGCGGAATTAATCGAGGGCGTTTTATTTATTAATCCAGGCAGTATTTTATTACCACGTCAGCGTGTAGAAAAGACATTTGCTTTATTAGAAATGGATGAAAATCAAATGGAAGTTCGTTTTGAAACGTTAGACGGACAACTAGTTGAACAGGCAGTTTTTAAAAGAGGATAAGAAAATTTATCCTCTTTTAAAAAAGGTGTTGACTTTATGTGTGGTTATACATATAATAAATATTGTCGATAGGGCAACGGCGCTAACGAAGAAAAGAAAATAACATATGCGGGTGTAGTTTAGTGGTAAAACAAGAGCCTTCCAAGCTCTGGTCGAGAGTTCGATTCTCTTCACCCGCTCCATGTCCCAGTAGCTCAGCCGGATAGAGCATACGCCTTCTAAGCGTACGGTCGGGAGTTCGAATCTCTCCTGGGACGCTAAAAAAACCTTGTTATCAAAAGATAACAAGGTTTTTTGTTTGTCTAAAATTTGATGTTTGGGTTATAAGTGTAGTTCATGCTTAATATTTGCGACCTTTCCTTTGATATTAAGCAGTTGCATATGTACTTTTTTTCTTAAATAAAAAGAGCGCCATTTATGCGCCCTATTCATCTTATTTAATTTAAAGAATTAATAGGTTTATGATGGAACTCAAATCCATATCCAGATTCTCTTAATTGTTTACTTGCAATATTATAAAATTCTTTACCATTCTAGTACGGTTGAGCAGCAGTTATCGGAACTTATCCCCGGCAGTGTGTTACAATTAATAGAAGCGGAAAATGAGAATCTCCAATTGACTGGACCTGTGATTGGTTAGATGGTTTAAGAAGGTCGTATAAAAAAGGGAGATGGCGCAAAGATGGCGAGATCAAATGAGAATGATTTAACGGAGAAATTGGCAGAAGGCCACCGAAAATATGGTGATGGCAATTTTACAGTACAGAACATCGGTGATGAAACTAACCCGAATTGGACTGTCGTAAAAAATGTGAGGAAGGGATCGGCAGGCATTCGCGAAGGAGAAGATATATTAAGACTGCGATCAAAATATATAAAATAGTACGGAAATGGGCGGAGCGGGAGCTCGAATCTCTCCTGGGACGCTAAGAAAACCTTGTTATCTCTTGATAACAAGGTTTTTTGTGTATTTTAAATTAGTTGTTAATAAACTTCTCAAATACAAAACCATAATCTTTCACATTATATTGTTTCTTCGTATCAACAAGCCAGTTAAAGGCAATCTCGTTCATTTCTTTAAATTGCTCTGCTAAATTTACTTGTGCGTTTGAAATGCGGCTAAAGGCATTAGATGCCATATCTAAACTTTTATGTGCATATTGTAATGTAATATCGTTGTCGTATGAAATTTCTTCGATTTTAAGTAAAGCCTTATATAAATCTTTTAATTCTTCAATATGTTTTTTATGAACATCAATTGAGTAATGTTCATCGCCCATTTGAAACTTAATTTCTACATCTAAATCAATCGTTCCTGCAGTTTCGAGTGCTACGTTTTTAATTTGATATTTACTATAACGAAAGCGGCGTAGTGTACGTTTTTTACTTGTTGCGCTTGTACCGTCTAAGTGAATTAACCCTTTGTTTGTGAAGCAATATTCATCTGATTTCGATTTAATTAGAAAGTAAATTTTCTCTCCATCTTCATGCATTACATAATCATCGGCATCGACCTTATCATAGTCTTTAGGTGTAATAACAGAACCTACATCGCTTAGTCCTAATACATCTGCGGCCATTTTTTTAAACATATATAATCCCCCTTGTAAATTAAATTCTTAATTGTATAAAAATATATTAACATCATTTTCATCCTTTGTTTTCTTGTAATACGAAAATATCTGAAGGTAAGTTAAGAAAAGTAATGAATAATTATTTTGATCCTAAATTATTTAGTAAATCTATTAGTTTAAGATTGGATTCTCCGAAAAATAACCAAGAGAAAAAAGTTAATTTTGCAAGTGATTATAGAGAAATTCCGTGAAAGCACCTCAAGCTATGTGAGGTGTTTTTCTATCCTCTTTTGAAATCTTACAATTCTGTAAGGTAACTGTAAGGTAGTTCGATGGTAACAAATTGCTAATCTTTTATAATGAAGATAACAACGATAAAACGAGGAGGCAGAAATGATGAAAGGATTAGTTGTAACGGGCTTAACGGTTGCTTTTGGATTTGTAGCATATGAGAAATTAACGTATGTAGTTGATGTTGTGAAACATTTGATTGCTTAGAGAAAACAGCCATGAGAGGGAAAGGGAATGAGTGAATGAATGGAATGGTTATTTGGAATTATAGGTACTTGTAGTGTAGTGTTATTGTTCTTTGTCCCAAGTGGTATACTTAGTTCGACAACAAGTTTGTTCTTCTTAAGTTTGTTTGCTTGTACGATGCTTATTATTATGTTTTTAATGAAGCGAAGTAAACCAATCTTCTATTTTAGCATGATTGTTATGGCAATTATTGTTCTCCAAATTATTACCCTTGTAATATACCCCACAATTATAAAAGCTTTCCATTAATGATGAATCCTCTGCGCTTGTTGCTGGGGATTTTTATTTGTACAATTTTAATTTTTAGTAGAGATTTATTCGTATTGGAATGTAAAAATTAAATATTTTTATATTTCAAACAAATAGTTTTGGGATGTTGTGTTCTCATTACGCATTTGATATATTTACTTTGAACATAATTAAAATCAAGAAAAAGAGGCGGACGTATGGATAAAAAAGAAAATACGGTCGTATTGTTTCCACAACTATCAGAGCGCTATATTGATGAAGGTTTTTTAGCGCTGAAAGAGCGGAAGTTCGAAGATGCATTGCGCTGCTTTGAAATATTACGTCAGTATAATGCGGAAACGGAACAAACGGAATTAGCTTCAGTTATTTGTTTACTCGAATTAAAACGTATGGAAGAAGCGAAAGACAAATGTGAACAGTTGCTTAAAACAGGAGTTGTCTTATTTGGTGATATTCTTGAAACGTACGTGACTATTTTAGTTCAAACAAATGATTATGAAGGTGTTATTGAAACTGTTGAAAAGGTTTTACAAACGAAAGATATAATGCCTGATCAAAAGGAAAAATTAGCGCAACTTGCTTTATTTGCAGAAGGTATGCTCAATGAGGGAGACGCATCGCTAGTGGATTCAAATTTTGAGTTGGATGAGTTTACTAATGAAATTTTTGGAGAAAACTTTGGACAGAAGCTAAGAGCGATTCAGCGACTTTCGTTAAAAGACTTAGATCTTGCATTACCTGTTTTAAAGAAATTTTTAATAGAAGAAGAGCAACACCCCTATTTGAAAACTTCTATTTTGTATAAAATGATAGAAAGTCAGGTAGAAGAGGAAATAGAGGTAGAAAAGTTTGGGAATACGATTAAGGTAATTCCAGCATTTACAGGTCATAATGAGGAGCAATCCAATAACATTATACATAAATTATCAAGTCGATTAGAGCAAAATTATCCCGATATATTTGAAGCAATGGTTACATATTGGAAAGAATTGCAAATTAGTGTTTTCCCATTTGCTCTATTAATGGATAAAGAAGAGATTTGGTCAGCTGTTTTAGAGAGAATTGGAAGAAAGCGTTTCGGATTGGCTATTGATGAAGAAGAGCTTATGGCAGCATACAATATCGAATTGGAAGAGTTTCATATTGCCTATCAATGGTTATTACGTGTTGAAAGAGAAGGATATTTGCCCGTATAATTATGAAAAAGAATCGTTCAGTTCTTGAAACGAGCATATTCTATGTTATAATGTAAGGGTTGCAAAAGGCAGAAAACTGCCTGTTTGTAAGAGAAGAGAAGTGTAATTCTCTTACTTAATATGTTTCATATTATTCTCGAACAAAATATACCGTAGTTGTCTTCTGGGCAATTAGTAGATTGGAACATTATATCTGAAAGCTTTTGCTAGAGGATTATTTGTGTATTTGTTATTTCAAAAAAGAGATAATGAAGATCTTAATCTATAGAGGTATGTGCATACATTATTATAGTTGGAGGGAAAGAATAAATGTCTACAAAATGGGAAAAATTAGAAGGTAACGTTGGCGTTTTAACAATCGAAGTTGATGCTAAAGAAGTAAACAACTCTATCGACGCTGCGTTCAAAAAAGTAGTAAAAACAATTAACGTACCAGGTTTCCGTAAAGGAAAAATGCCTCGTCCATTATTCGAACAACGCTTTGGTATTGAATCTTTATACCAAGATGCTTTAGATATCATTTTACCAAAAGCATACGGTGAAGCGATTGAAGAAGCTGGTATCTTCCCAGTTGATCATCCTGAAATCGACATCGAGAAGTTCGAAAAAAATGCTAACCTTATCTTCACTGCAAAAGTTACAGTGAAACCTGAAGTTAAATTAGGTGAGTACAAAGGTTTAGCAGTAGAAAAAGTTGAAACAACTGTAACTGACGAAGATGTAGAGAACGAATTAAAATCTTTACAAGAACGTCAAGCTGAACTAGTTGTTAAAGAAGAAGGAACTGTTGAAAACGGTGATACAGCTGTAATCGACTTCGAAGGTTTCGTTGATGGCGAAGCATTTGAAGGCGGAAAAGGCGAAAACTACTCTCTAGCAATCGGTTCTGGTACATTCATCCCAGGTTTCGAAGAGCAAGTAATCGGTCTTAAATCTGGTGAGTCTAAAGACGTTGAAGTATCATTCCCAGAAGAGTACCATGCTGCTGAATTAGCTGGCAAACCAGCAACATTCAAAGTAACAATTCACGAAATCAAAACAAAAGAACTTCCTGAGTTAAACGACGAGTTCGCTAAAGAAGCAGACGAAGCGGTTGCAACTCTTGATGAATTAAAAGCAAAACTTCGCACAAACTTAGAAGAAGGCAAAAAGCACGAAGCTGAGCACAAAGTACGTGACGAAGTAGTAGAATTAGCTGCTGCTAACGCTGAAATCGAAATTCCAGAAGCTATGATCAACACTGAGTTAGATCGTATGGTTCGTGAATTCGAGCAACGTTTAAGCCAACAAGGTATGAACCTTGAGCTTTACTACCAATTCACAGGTACTGATGCTGACAAATTAAAAGAGCAAATGAAAGAAGATGCACAAAAACGTGTAAGAATCAATCTTGTTCTTGAAGCTATCATTGAAGCTGAAAACATCGAAGTTACTGAAGAAGAAGTAACTGCAGAAGTTGAAAAAATGGCTGAAATGTACGGTATGCCAGTAGACGCTATCAAGCAAGCTCTTGGAAGCGTAGACGCTTTAGCTGAAGATCTTAAAGTGCGTAAAGCTGTAGACTTCTTAGTAGAAAACGCTGCATAATAAAATAACAAGGCACGATTAAAATCGTGCCTTGTTTTATAAATATAGAAATATATTTATAAAACTTTTCGATGGAGAAGGAAAAGTTCCTTTACAAGTCGAATATACATATTTCAAAAGTTTTAAAAATTTTTTATTTGTACATAACTAGTCATATTATTTGTATTTCTCGCCACGTAGTGACATAATATGTATTTACATACGATACATTTATCGTGTACATACGAAGGCAAGAGGTTAGCACTTTGTAAGGGGTGTGAAAATATGTTTAAATTTAATGATGAAAAAGGGCAATTAAAATGTTCTTTCTGTGGTAAAACACAAACGCAAGTTCGAAAGTTAGTGGCAGGTCCAGGTGTTTACATTTGTGACGAGTGTATCGAACTTTGTACTGAAATTGTACAAGAGGAGCTTGCGAAGGACGAAGAAGTAGAATTCAAAGATGTACCGAAACCGGTAGAAATTCGTGAAATCTTAGATGAGTATGTCATCGGGCAAGATAGCGCGAAAAAAGCACTAGCGGTAGCGGTATATAACCATTACAAACGCATTAATTCTAACAGCAAAATTGATGATGTAGAATTAGCGAAGAGTAATATCGCACTTATCGGGCCAACAGGTAGTGGTAAAACATTACTGGCACAAACTTTAGCGCGTATTTTAAATGTTCCATTTGCAATCGCGGACGCAACATCTTTAACAGAAGCTGGATATGTTGGGGAAGATGTAGAAAATATCTTACTAAAATTAATTCAAGCAGCTGATTATGATGTAGAGAAAGCGGAAAAAGGAATCATTTATATTGATGAGATTGATAAAGTGGCACGTAAGTCCGAAAATCCATCAATTACACGTGATGTATCTGGTGAAGGTGTGCAGCAGGCACTTCTGAAAATTTTAGAAGGTACTGTAGCAAGCGTTCCACCTCAAGGTGGTCGTAAGCATCCGCACCAAGAGTTTATTCAAATTGATACAACGAACATCTTATTCATTTGTGGTGGAGCGTTTGATGGCATTGAGCCGATTATTAAACGTCGCCTTGGTGAAAAAGTAATTGGATTTGGTTCTGAGAAGAAAAATGCTGATGTGAATGAGAAGCATGTTTTATCTCACGTATTACCAGAGGATCTTTTAAGATTTGGTTTAATTCCAGAGTTTATCGGTCGTCTTCCAGTTATTGCGAACCTAGAGCCACTTGATGAAGATGCTCTTGTTGATATTTTAACGAAACCGAAAAATGCACTTGTTAAGCAATTCCAAAAATTATTGGAGCTTGACGATGTTGAGTTAGAGTTTGAAGAAGGTGCACTAATCGAAATTGCGAAAAAAGCAATTGAACGTAAAACGGGTGCTCGTGGACTTCGTTCTATTATTGAAGGCTTAATGCTTGATGTAATGTTCGAACTTCCATCTCGTAAAGATATCGAGAAGTGTATTCTTACAAAAGAAACAGTAGCTGATAATGAGCCGCCAAAATTGGTGTTACAAGACGGTACTGTACTTGATACAAAAACATCTGCATAATGCGAAAGGGAAACAGCAATTTTTATAATTGCTGTTTTTCTTTATGTTTAGCTACGTTCCTCCGCGGAAATACTAAGAGATAAAATATTGCGGGAGGAAATAAATAATGAGCTGGACAAATATATTTTTAGTTGTTCAACTTGTTTTTGGTGTAATTGTCGGATTGTATTTCTGGCATTTACTTCGAAATCAACGAACACAAAAAGTTTCAATTGATCGAGAATCGAAAAAAGAATTAGAACAGCTTCGTAAAATGCGTGAGATTTCTTTAACAGAGCCGCTAGCAGAAAAGGTGCGTCCTACAACCTTTTTAGATATTGTAGGGCAAGAGGACGGAATTAAGTCGTTAAAAGCGGCTCTTTGTGGTCCGAATCCGCAACATGTAATCATATATGGCCCGCCAGGTGTTGGGAAAACAGCGGCAGCACGTCTTGTATTAGAAGAAGCGAAACGAAATCCTAAATCTCCATTTCGTACGAATGCAACATTTATTGAACTTGATGCGACAACAGCTCGGTTTGATGAACGTGGTATCGCAGACCCTTTAATAGGTTCGGTGCATGATCCGATTTATCAAGGTGCTGGGGCGATGGGGCAAGCAGGTATTCCGCAACCGAAAAAAGGTGCTGTAACAGATGCACATGGTGGTATTTTGTTTATTGATGAGATTGGCGAGCTCCATCCGATTCAAATGAACAAAATGTTAAAGGTGTTAGAAGATCGAAAAGTATTTTTAGAAAGTGCGTACTATAGTGAAGAAAATACGATGATCCCAACATATATACATGATATTTTCCAAAAAGGCTTACCGGCAGATTTTCGCTTAGTTGGAGCAACGACACGTTCGCCAGAGGAAATTCCTCCTGCTATTCGGTCACGTTGCTTAGAAGTATTTTTCCGTGAATTAGATACGGAAGAAATTCAAAAAGTAGCGAAAAATGCCGCGGAAAAAGTGGAAATGCAAATAGGTGAAAATGGTATTGAAATGATCGGGATGTATGCAAGGAATGGACGAGAAGCGATTAATCTCGTGCAAATCTCTGCTGGTATGGCGATAAATGAAGAACGTTCTTTCATTAAGGATGAAGATATAGAGTGGGTTGTTCACTCAAGTCAGCTTACACCGAAATATGAAAAGCGCATTTATCCGATTCCAAGGATTGGTCTTGTAAATGGTCTTGCTGTATACGGACCAAATACAGGTGCGTTATTAGAAATTGAAGTAACAGCAATCAAGGCGAAAGATAAAGGATCGGTAAATGTTACCGGAATTGTGGAAGAAGAAAGTATTGGTAGTCAAACGAAATCGATTCGTCGTAAAAGTATGGCGAAAGGCTCTGTTGATAATGTATTAACAGTACTTCGTTCTTTAGATGTGTTGCCAGAAGGATATGATATACATATTAATTTTCCAGGTGGTATCCCGATTGATGGCCCTTCTGCAGGAATCGCTATGGCAACAGGTGTATATTCTGCGGTGCACCGCACGTATGTAAATAATGAAGTAGCGATGACAGGGGAAATAAGTATACACGGAGAAGTAAAACCTATTGGTGGCGTGTACGCAAAAATAAAAGCTGCGAAAAAAGCGGGAGCTAAGAAAGTCATTATTCCTGCTGAAAATATGCAACCATTTTTGTATACGATCAAGGGAATTGAAATTATTCCTGTCCGTAAGTTAAAAGAAGTATTTGAGTTAACGTTTATGCAAGAAAATATGCATAGAGAGCTAGATGTACATACTAAGGTAGACGAAACTGATGCACAATCTATGTAAAAATAAACAATAATAAAATTTGCCAGACTTCGTTTAAGTTTGTATGCTTAATCGGAGTCTTTTTTCTTTTCGTGAGGTAGAAAAACAAGCTATTTACAATTGCGCGGAATCTCAGCAATTGCATCTAGGTGTATTGTAATATAAAATAGTTGAACAGGAGTTTAATTTATTATGGAGGTGCTATGTCTAGTATGAATACGAACGAAAGAATCGTGCCCCTCCTACCATTAAGAGGCGTTCTCGTATATCCAACGATGGTTTTGCATCTTGATGTAGGACGTGATAAATCGATACAAGCACTAGAGCAGGCGGCAATGGATGAAAATATCATCTTTTTAGCAATGCAAAAAGAAATGAATATCGATGATCCGAAAGAAGATGACATATATAGTGTAGGTACGGTGGCGAAAGTGAAGCAAATGTTAAAATTGCCGAACGGTACGCTTCGTGTCCTTGTGGAAGGTTTACATAGAGCAGAAGTAATAGAGTTTATCGAAGAAGAAAATGTAGTACAAGTGTCGATTAAAACGGTAACTGAAGAAGTAGAAGATGATTTAGAAGAGAAAGCTCTTATGCGTACGTTACTGGAGCATTTCGAACAATATATTAAAGTTTCGAAAAAAGTTTCAAATGAAACATTTGCAACGGTAGCTGATGTGGAAGAACCAGGGAGATTAGCTGATCTAATTGCTTCTCACTTGCCGATTAAAACGAAGCAGAAACAAGAGATTCTAGAGATTGTATCTGTAAAAGAACGATTACAAACACTTATTTCAATTATTCAAGATGAACAAGAGTTACTTAGCCTAGAAAAGAAAATTGGGCAAAAAGTGAAACGTTCCATGGAGCGCACGCAAAAAGAATATTTCTTACGTGAGCAAATGAAGGCGATTCAAACTGAACTTGGCGACAAAGAAGGCAAGGGCGGAGAAGTAGAAGAACTTCGTGAGAAAATTGAACAGTCAGGAATGCCGGAAGAAACAATGAAGGCTGCGCTGAAAGAATTAGATCGTTATGAAAAGTTACCAGCAAGTTCTGCGGAGAGTGGTGTTATTCGCAATTATATTGATTGGTTATTAGCGCTTCCGTGGACAGAGGCAACAGAAGATATAATTGATCTTGCTCATTCGGAAGAGATTTTAAATAACGATCATTACGGTCTTGAAAAAGTGAAAGAGCGTGTACTTGAATATTTAGCTGTACAGAAGTTAACGAATTCATTAAAAGGACCTATCCTTTGTTTAGTAGGCCCTCCTGGGGTCGGCAAAACTTCGTTAGCGCGTTCAATTGCAACATCATTGAATCGTAACTTCGTCCGTGTATCTCTTGGTGGTGTACGTGATGAATCTGAAATTCGTGGTCACCGCCGTACATATGTTGGAGCAATGCCAGGACGCATTATTCAAGGTATGAAAAAGGCGAAAACAGTTAATCCAGTCTTCTTATTAGATGAGATTGATAAAATGTCTAACGATTTCCGTGGAGATCCATCAGCGGCATTACTTGAAGTATTAGATCCAGAACAAAACCATAACTTCAGTGATCATTACATTGAAGAACCATATGATCTATCAAAAGTTATGTTTGTAGCAACTGCTAATACACTTTCAAGTATTCCAGGTCCATTACTTGACCGTATGGAAATCATTTCGATTGCTGGCTATACAGAACTTGAAAAAGTACACATTGCTCGTGAGCATTTATTGCCGAAACAATTAAAAGAACATGGCTTACGAAAAGGTAATTTACAAGTGCGTGATGAAGCGCTGCTTGAGATTATTCGTTATTATACACGTGAGGCTGGTGTTCGTACGCTAGAGCGCCAAATTGCAAAAGTTTGCCGTAAAGTAGCGAAGATTATCGTTACAGCAGAACGTAAACGTATCGTTGTGACAGAGAAAAAGATTGTTGATTTACTTGGTAAACACATATTCCGTTATGGGCAAGCTGAAAAAACAGACCAAGTTGGTATGGCAACAGGTCTAGCTTACACAGCAGCAGGCGGCGATACACTTGCCATTGAAGTTTCTGTAGCGCCAGGAAAAGGGAAACTAATTTTAACAGGGAAACTTGGGGATGTTATGAAAGAATCAGCACAAGCTGCGTTTAGTTATATACGTTCTCGTGCAGAAGAGCTTCAGATCGATCCGAATTTCCATGAGAAAAATGATATTCATATTCACGTTCCAGAAGGAGCAGTTCCAAAAGACGGACCGTCAGCAGGTATTACGATGGCAACGGCACTTATTTCTGCGCTAACAGGTATTCCTGTAAGTAAAGAAGTCGGTATGACAGGTGAAATTACACTTCGTGGTCGTGTATTACCAATTGGTGGTTTAAAAGAAAAAACATTAAGTGCTCACCGCGCAGGCTTAACAAAAATTATTTTGCCAGCAGAAAACGAGAAAGATTTAGATGATATTCCAGAGAGCGTAAAAGAAAACCTTACGTTTGTGCTTGCATCTCATTTAGATGAAGTATTGGAGCACGCATTAGTAGGAGTGAAACAATGAAAGTAACAAAAGCAGATATTGTAATTAGTGCTGTTAAACCAGAACAATATCCAGACAGTGATTTACCAGAAATTGCATTAGCAGGTCGTTCAAATGTGGGGAAGTCTTCCTTTATTAATAAAATTTTAAATCGTAAAAAGTTAGTACGTATTTCTTCTAAACCAGGAAAAACGCAAACGCTGAACTTTTTCTTAATCAATGAGATGATGCACTTTGTTGACGTTCCAGGTTATGGATATGCGAAAGTATCTAAATCGGAGCGCGCTGCATGGGGGAAAATGATTGAAACGTACTTTACAACGCGTGAACAATTAGACGCAGCTGTATTAGTAGTTGATTTACGTCACCAACCAACAAGTGATGACGTGATGATGTATGATTTCTTAAAGCATTATGAAATCCCAACAATTATTATTGCGACGAAAGCCGATAAAATTCCGAAAGGGAAATGGCAAAAGCATTTAAAAGTTGTAAAAGAAACGCTTGCTGTTGAAATTGGCGATGAAATTGTTCTATTCTCTTCTGAAACAGGACTTGGAAAAGAAGAAGCGTGGAAAGCAATTCATAAATTTACAAAAACAAAAAACGCGTGACGAATGTCGCGCGTTTTTGTTTTGCTAAATTTTTTAGCGTACGTTTAATGTAACTTCAATATTTCCTCGTGTTGCTTTCGAGTAAGGACATACACCGTGAGCGGCTTCTACAAGTTCTTGTGCTTCGCTATGTGAAACGCCAGCGACATGTACATCAAGTACAGCGGATAGGCCGAAACCACCATCTGTATCTTTTCCGATAGAAACGTGAGCAGTTACTTCTGTACTTTCTACTTTCACACGTTTTGTACGAATGACAAGTTGTAATGCACTATCAAAACAAGCGGCATAACCAGCAGCAAATAGTTGTTCTGGATTTGTTGCCTCTCCGCCTGCACCACCTAGTGCTTTCGGCATTTTCACATCAAGATTTAATATGCCATCATCTGAGACTACTTTTCCGTTTCTTCCACCTGTAGCAGTTACTGAAGCAGTATATAATTTATCCATGTTTATTCCCCTTTTCTATCATTAATTGTTTTCATTGTTTCAATTAGTTTATTTAATTGAATTAATAAAGAACGATATTCTTGTTCTGTAATTCCTAAATTTGTTGCCATTGTTGTTGGTAATGAACAAGCCTTATCTTGTAAATCTTTACCTTGTTCTGTTAATTCAATACATACTTTTCGCTCATCTTCTTTGGAACGAACGCGTTTTACAAGGTTTAATGATTCCATTCGTTTTAACATAGGTGTTAACGTACCGGAATCTAAAAATAGACGTTCTCCAATTTCTTTTACTGTGAGTCCATCTTGCTCCCATAGTACGAGTAAAGTAATGTACTGTGGATACGTAATGCCCATTTCTTCTAAATACGGTCGGTAAAAGCGTGTAACCTCTCTAGAACAGGCGTAAATAGAAAAACAAAGTTGGTTATCTAGATGTAAAGAATTATCTACCATACATAACTCCTTCCTTATTAAATTGTGCACAATTTAATTTTGTAAAACCAATATAACGAAAAAGAAATACAATGTCAAATACATTGTATGGAGAAAGTTCGTGCTACAATTTGGAACAATCATACATATTTTCCTTCATGATGAAAGAAGATAGGAAAGATGATGTTATAATTCATATGGAATAGTTTCCATCACTTGATTATGAGGGCTTTTTTTGGTAACGTACAAATAGAGTTATTAATTTATAATCATTATAAAGTAGAAAGTTTTTATTCGTTTTACTGAATCTCCTTTATTACATACGGAGAATAAATAAAAAAATAATCGGTTGTTCACACGATTGTCAGATTCATAAGAGGAAAGTTGTATTATGATAGTAGATAAAGTGATAAAACGGGTGAAGGGGGACATGCTGCGTGCATATTCTTGTTGTTAGTGTAAATTATCGAACAGCCCCTGTAGAATTTCGTGAGAAACTCACATTTCAGGCAGCAGAACTAGAGCGAGCGATGACTACATTACAAAATCAAAAGAGCGTGTTAGAGAATGTCATTGTGTCAACTTGTAATCGCACTGAGATTTATGCTGTTGTCGATCAATTACACACGGGACGGTATTATATTAAGAAGTTTTTAGCTGATTGGTTTCAGCTTGAAATAGAAGAAGTCGCGCCATATTTAACTATTTTTGAACAAGATGGCGCAATAGATCATTTATTCCGCGTAACGTGCGGTTTAGATTCAATGGTAGTCGGAGAAACGCAGATTTTAGGTCAAATAAAAGATAGCTTTTTAGAAGCGCAACAAGTTAAAGCAACAGGCACAATTTTTAATGAATTGTTTAAGCAAGTCATTACATTAGCAAAACGTGCCCACTCAGAAACAACAATCGGGGAAAGTGCAATGTCTGTTAGTTATGCTGCTGTTGAGCTTGGAAAGAAAATATTTGGCGAGTTAACAGATTGTCATGTGCTTATTCTTGGTGCTGGTAAAATGGGCGAACTTGCACTACAAAACTTATATGGAAGTGGTGCTCGTAAAGTAACAGTTATGAATAGGACGCTTTCGAAAGCAGAAGTAATGGCTGAGAAATATATGGGACATGCAAAATCGTTAAGCGAATTACAATGTGCATTATTAGAAGCAGATATTTTAATTAGTTCAACTGGTGCATCTGAGTATGTCATTACGAAAGAGATGATGACAAAGGTGGAGAAAATGCGCTCTGGTCGTCCATTATTTATGGTTGACATTGCAGTGCCGCGTGATATTGATCCAGCGATTGATGAGCTAGAAGGTTCTTTCTTGTATGATATTGATGATTTACAAGGAGTAGTGGAGGCAAACCGTGCTGAGCGTTTGAAAGAGGCAGAGAAAATTCAATTTATGATTGAAGAGGAAATTGTTCTGTTTAAAACGTGGTTAAGTACACTTGGTGTTGTTCCATTAATATCAGCTCTTCGTGATAAGGCACTTGCAATCCAAAGTGAAACGATGGTAAGCCTAGAGCGAAAAATACCAAACCTTAGTGATCGTGAGAAAAAAGTTATTAGTAAGCATACGAAAAGTATTATTAATCAATTATTAAAAGACCCAATTTTAGTAGCGAAAGAAATAGCTGCTGAAGAGGGAGCGAGCGAAAAATTAGCGTTATTTGCAAAGATTTTTGATTTAGAAACGGAAGAAGTAGAGAGTCGTGCGGAAGAAGTAGAACATAAAAGAGTGTGGACACCATCCGTTCCATCTTTATAATTTGGAAGGATGATCGGATGAGTTTTTTAAATAACAGTATTATTTATCATATTGCAATTATTTTATATGCTTGTAGCATTAGTTTATATTTTATAGATTATTTCCAAAGTAACCGAAAGGCGAACCGATTTGCTTTTTGGTTACTTGCGATTGTATGGGTCCTGCAGTCTATTTTTATGTTGCTTAGAGCTACAGATTCAGAAACGAATCCTATTTTAACTTTATTATCAGGGATTTATTTTTATGTTTGGTTATTGATTACGATGTCGTTAGTTATTAATCGATTTATGAGAATTGACTTTTTAGTCTTTTTTACAAATGTTGTAGCATTTGGCGTAAGCGCTTTTTCTATTTTTACACCGCTCGGAAAGATGTCGCCAGTACTTGCGGAACAATTAGTTTCAGAACTTGTATACGTGCATGTCGGTATGGCAATTATTTCTTACGCAACGTTTACTGTATCGTTCATTTTTTCTATTATGTATTTATTGCAATATCGCCTATTAAAAAAGAAAAAATGGAATGCGAGATTAAGAAGGTTAGGGAATTTACCGAAGCTAGAATCTATGTCTTACGGATTAAATTTATTTTCTGTTCCATTTTTCTTACTAGCAATTTTATTAGGATGTATATGGGGATATACAAAATTGGATAATTTCCATTGGTATGATACGAAAGTAATCGGATCTTTTGTCGTTCTATTTGTGTATTGCACAGGTTTATATTTACGAGCGGCAGATGTGTTGCAAGGTAAGAAAATTGTACAGTGGAATATCGGATCGTTTCTCGTAATGCTAGTAAACATTTTTCTATTAAGCAGTTTGTCCAATTTCCACTTTTGGTATTTATAATGAGGAGAGAGAATTATGCGCAAAATTATTGTAGGGTCACGAAAGAGTAAACTAGCATTAACGCAAACAAACTGGTTTATTGATCAGTTAAAAGCCCTAGGTCTACCATATGAATTTGAAGTGAAAGAAATTGTCACAAAAGGTGATGTTATTTTAGATGTTACTCTTTCAAAAGTAGGCGGAAAAGGCTTGTTCGTTAAAGAAATTGAGCATGCGTTACTTACGAAAGAAATCGATATGGCTGTACATAGTATGAAAGATATGCCAGCCGTACTTCCAGAAGGTTTAATGATTGGCTGTACACCAAAGCGTGTTGACCCTCGTGATGCTTTTATCTCAAAAAATGGAGCATCGTTTAAAGAGTTAGCGGAAGGTGCTATTTTAGGTACGAGTAGTTTAAGACGTAGTGCACAGCTACTCGCTGCGAGACCAGATTTACAAGTGAAGTGGATTCGCGGGAATATCGATACACGTTTACGTAAATTAAAAGAAGAAGATTACGATGCGATTATTTTAGCGACAGCTGGATTACAAAGAATGGGCTGGGATAATGATGTTATTACAGAACATTTAGATGATACGTTATGTGTACCTGCTGTAGGACAAGGTGCATTAGCGATTGAGTGTCGTGAGGATGATAAGGATTTATTGCAGTTGTTAGCGCATATTAATGATACGATAACAGAAAGAACAGTGGCAGCGGAGCGAGTATTTCTTCATAAACTTGAAGGTGGATGCCAAGTTCCAATTGCTGGATATGCAACCCTTACAGAAAACGATGCAATCGAATTAACAGCTCTTGTCGGCTCTATGGATGGCTCTGTTTTATTAAAAGAGACAGTAGTGGGTACTAACCCTGAGGAAGTAGGGTTAGAGGCCGCGGACCGTTTAATTAAACAAGGCGCCAAAGAACTCATTCTTGCTGCAAATAAGGAGCAACAATAAATATGAACGCTCTCGCTGGAAAAACGGTATTGATTACACGTGCCCAGCATCAAGCGAAACAAATGAGTGTAGCAGTGAAAGAAAAGAGCGGAATTCCATTGGAAATTCCGCTTTTGCGTATGGAAGGTATGTCTCATAGGCAAATTCAACATATTGAAGAGCAGCTACATTCATACGACTGGGTTATTTTTACGAGCAGAAATGGTGTAGCTTTTTTTCTAGATAGTTTAAAAAAGAAACTACCGCTAACCATTAGAATCGCTGCGGTAGGTGTGAAAACAAAATTAGAGTTAGAAAAAAGGGGCTATCAAGTTCATTTTGTTCCGACTTCATTTGTTGCAGAAGCATTTGCAGAAGAGTTTCTAAAAGAATTAAGTGGAAACGAACGTATTTTATTTCCGAAAGGGAATTTAGCAAGAGAGGTAATTCCGGTTGCACTTCGGGAAATTGGTGTTTCTCTAGATGAGCTAATCGTATACGGTACGAAAGTGAATATAGAAAAAAAGCAAGAACTTATAGCAGCATTGAAGTTAGGGAAAGTAGACATTATTACATTTACGAGCCCTTCAACTGTTACTAGTTTTGTTCGTTTACTTGAGGGTACAAACTGGAGAGAATGGACAAAAAAATGTACAATTGCTTGTATAGGACCTATTACGGAAAAAGAGGCAAGTCTTTATTTTTCGTCTGTTATTGTGCCGAAAGAGTACACTGTAGAAGCATTACTACAATATGTTTGTGAATCTATAAAATGAAAGAATGGGGATAGAAATCTATGAACTCTTTACAATTTAATCGTCATCGTCGTTTAAGACAAAGCGGGGGCATGCGTGCACTTGTGCGTGAAACGTTTTTACATACGGAAGATTTTATTTACCCTATTTTTGTATTAGAAGGTGAAAATGTTCGTAATGAAGTTCCTTCTATGCCGGGCGTATATCAAATGTCTTTAGATTTATTGCAAGCTGAAATGCAAGAAGTTGTTGATTTAGGTATTCGTTCTGTTATTGTATTTGGTTTACCTGCTGAAAAGGATGAAGTTGGATCATCAGCATACTGTGATCATGGAATTGTACAACGTGCTATTCAGCAAATTAAAGGTGATTTCCCTGAGCTAGTAGTAGTTGCAGATACATGTTTATGTCAATTTACAAGCCATGGTCATTGCGGTGTAATTGAAGATGGGATTATTTTAAATGACGAGTCTCTTGCAGTTCTTGCGAAAACAGCTGTAAGTCAAGCGAAAGCAGGAGCGGATATTATTGCGCCATCAAACATGATGGACGGCTTCGTAACAGCAATTCGTCATGCATTAGACGAAAATGGTTTTGGACACGTGCCAGTTATGTCGTACGCTGTGAAATATTCATCAGCATTTTATGGACCATTCCGTGATGCTGCGCACGGTGCACCGCAATTTGGTGACCGTAAAACATATCAAATGGATCCGGCAAACCGTATGGAAGCATTCCGTGAAGCAGAATCAGATGTAATGGAAGGTGCAGATTTCTTAATCGTAAAACCAGCTCTTTCTTACTTAGATATCGTTCGTGATGTGAAAAATAACTTTAATTTACCAGTTGTCGCTTATAATGTAAGTGGTGAATATTCGATGATTAAAGCGGCAGCGCAAAATGGTTGGATTAATGAAAAAGAAGTTGTTCTTGAAAAATTAATTAGTATGAAACGTGCAGGGGCAGATTTAATTATTACGTATCATGCAAAAGATGCAGCAAGATGGTTACAAGAAGGAGGCGCTAAATAATGAAAAAGTTTGATAAGTCAATTGCAGCGTTTGAAGAGGCGCAAGACTTAATGCCTGGTGGCGTAAATAGCCCGGTTCGTGCCTTTAAGTCTGTTGGGATGAATCCGTTGTTTATGGAGCGTGGAAAAGGCTCTAAAGTATATGATATCGATGGGAATGAATACATCGACTACGTATTATCATGGGGTCCTTTAATTCATGGTCATGCAAATGATCGTGTTGTAGAAGCGTTAAAATCTGTTGCTGAAAGAGGTACAAGCTTCGGTGCACCAACAGAAATTGAAAATAAATTAGCAAAACTTGTTATTGAGCGCGTGCCATCAATTGAGATTGTGCGTATGGTTAACTCTGGAACGGAAGCAACAATGAGTGCACTACGCTTAGCTCGTGGTTATACAGGTCGTAATAAAATCTTGAAATTTATTGGTTGTTACCACGGTCATGGTGATTCGTTATTAATTAAAGCTGGTTCTGGTGTGGCGACTTTAGGTTTACCAGATAGTCCTGGTGTACCAGAAGGTGTAGCGAAAAATACGATTACAGTAGCTTATAACGATTTAGAAAGCGTAAAATACGCGTTTGAACAATTCGGTGATGATATTGCTTGTGTAATTGTAGAACCAGTAGCAGGAAATATGGGGGTTGTTCCTCCGCAGCCTGGATTTTTAGAAGGTCTTCGTGAAGTAACAGAACAAAACGGTGCATTGCTTATTTTTGATGAAGTAATGACAGGGTTCCGAGTAGCTTATAATTGTGGCCAAGGTTATTATGGCGTAACGCCTGATTTAACATGCCTAGGTAAAGTAATCGGTGGTGGTTTACCGGTAGGAGCATACGGTGGTAAAGCAGAAATTATGCGCCAAGTTGCGCCAAGCGGACCGATTTACCAAGCTGGTACTTTATCAGGTAATCCACTTGCAATGGCGGCAGGTTATGAAACGTTAGTACAGTTAACGCCAGAATCATATGTAGAATTTGAGCGTAAAGCTGAAATGTTAGAAGCTGGATTACGTAAAGCAGCTGAAAAACATGGCATTCCGCATCATATTAACCGTGCAGGCTCTATGATTGGTATTTTCTTTACAGATGAACCCGTTATTAATTACGATGCAGCAAAATCTTCAAACTTAGAATTCTTTGCGGCTTACTATCGTGAAATGGTAGAACAAGGTGTATTCTTACCACCATCTCAATTCGAAGGTTTATTCTTATCGACAGCACATAGTGATGCAGATATTGAAGCGACGATTGCAGCAGCTGAAATTGCAATGTCAAAATTAAAAGCGTAGTGTATTAGAGAAAATCGCTCTCCATAAGGGGAGCGATTTTTTTTATTCATAAAGTAAGCTTCCCACACATAAATCTGTAATGACATATAGTTTGGGAGGGGGAAAAGAAGTGGCTACAGATCATTCATTACGATTTTCATTAAAAGAATCTGTGTGGTTCCAAAAAGGACAGGAAGTCGAAGAACTTTTGTCAATTTCGTTAGATCCAGACGTTGAGATAGAAGAGCTTGATCATGAAGTAATCGTGAGAGGACAATTAGATTTAACGGGAGAGTATGTTGCACGAAAAGATGATTCCGCGTATTCATTAAGAGAACTATCGCCAGCAAAGTCAATTGATTATGTAGAAACAAGAGAAGATGGGGTTAATGAACTTGTTCATTCCTTTCCACTTGAAATATCAATTCCGAGAAATCGAGTGAAAGTAATTGAAGAGCTATATGTATCAATCGAGGAATTTGATTATGAATTAAAGGAAAATGGTTGCTTACAATTATTAGCGGATATATCTATTACCGGTTTGTGTGATGAAGAGAGAAGCGAGGATGAAGTTGAAGAGGAAGAAACGGTGTATGCTGAGTTAGAAGAAGATTCAGCGCAAGAGGATGAAAATAGACCGGCGCCGCATGTAGAAGAACCAGCATATAAGGAATCAGATGAGTGGGAAGATTACGCATTTGAACCGTTCCAATTAGAGGAAAGAAAAGAGCAGGAATTAGAAGAAGAGAAAATAGAAGAACATGAATTTGTGGAACGTGAAGAGGAGCAAGAAACAACGCCGCAATTTGAACTGTTCGGACGAAAAGATTTCAAGAAAGAAAAAGCGAAAAAGCAGGAAGAACAAGAAGAAGAGTACTCACAGCGAGATGAAAATGCGCTTTATTTAACAAAACTATTTACGAAAGAACCGGAAGAAGAATTTACAAAGTTAAGAATGTATTTCGTGCAAGAAGGGGATACAATTGAATCTATTGCAGACCGTTATGAAACGTCTGTACAAAATTTATACCGTGTCAATCAAACAGAAGATATATTTTTAAATACGGGGCAAATTATTTATATTCCCGTTTCAAGGGTAAAGGCGAAATAAGGAAGTGAGTGTTTTCACTCACTTCCTTTCTTAGAGGCTATGTTTTGAATAGAAAGGGTTATTCGTATGGATATTGAGTTGCGAAATCACTATGAACCTATCGTGAGGCAATATAGATTGGATACGCAGCATATGGAAGAGCACGGAAATGTAATGAAAATTTATACGAATCAAGGTCCATATGCACTCAAGAAAATAGAAGGCAGAAAGTTAGAGCGGAATAACTTTCTGCATCATATTCAATATTTGAAGGAGAAAGGTTTTTCAAATTATGTACCTATATATCATGCGACGGATGGAAGTTATATTTTAAGTGACGGGACGTATAATTATTATTTAATGCCTTGGTTAGAACGTGCAGAAGGAAACGGTGAGGACAATGATCAATACCATAAAATGTTTCAGACACTTGGAACGTTGCATCAAAAAACTGTGAAGGAAGAAACGTATACGGAAGAAGATTTAGAAAAACATTATACAAGTATATCCGATCGTTGGGAAAATGATGGTGAGATGTTAGAAGAGTTTCTCGTAGAATCTGAATCAAAATGGTATATGTCCCCGTTTGAATTGCAATATTGTACGTACTATCATCATGTAATGAGAGCGCGTGAATTTGCAACGAAGCAATTAAATGAGTGGAACGATGCGATGAAAGAAAAGGAGAAAACGCGTATTACTTTTGTGCATGGTAATGTGTCACTGAATCATTTTTTATTTGACTATGAACGGAATGGCTATTTTATTAGTTTAGAAAAATCGAAGTTTGCAACGCCTGTGCAAGATATAGTAGGTTTTTATTCACGGTCTTTAAACACATATCCAATCGCAAGAAGTGATCGGTTTGAATGGTTTCAAATTTATCAAAAAAATTTCCCTTTTACGAAAGAAGAGCAACTACTTATGTTTGCGTATATGACGTATCCATCGCAATTTATTCGGCAAATCCAGTCTTATAAGAAAAGAAGAGATAATCGTAACGAGGAAAATGAACTGCGCGGAGTAAAGAGTTTGCAACAATCGCATTGGCTCGTTAGCAATATAGAATATTTCCTGTCACAATTACAAGCTGCCCAGCAAGGGAACGGATAAAGTAAACATTCCCCGCTGATGATTAGCCTTCACTAATTGGGCGTTTACGGGCACCAGGGCTCCCATCTAACTTCTTTGCTTCAGCTGAGTTTTGAGGTGGAGGTCTTACTGCCCACAAATAGCGGGGTAAAGAAGATAAGTAGAGGATTCTACTTATCTTCTTTTTGGCACCAAAAGCTGTAGTTTTAAATTTATCTTGACGAATAAGGTTTCGTTTTTTACACTATTGTATATAATAATTAACAATCATATAAATGCCTTGAAGGGGAAGAGTATAACATGAAACGTCTTCAGAGAGGAGAATCATTAGCTGGGAGATTCTCTAGATAGTTATGTTAGAAGGTAGCCCTGGAGCATCTTTTCTGAACGGAATAGTTCTTATTAGGAAAAGACGGATTTGTCCGTTATCAAATTAAGAGTATAAGCAAATTATGAATTTGTTTGTAAATAAAGGTGGTACCGCGATGTCCCTCGTCCTTTTTGGATGAGGGACATTTTTTATTTTAAGGAGGGAAAATAATGTCAAACACGGAAAAGAATTTACCAACTAAATATGATCATATGTCCGTTGAAGAAGGCCTTTATCAATGGTGGCTTGAAGGCAAATATTTTGAAGCAACAGGAGACGAGAAGAAACAACCGTATACAATTGTAATTCCACCTCCAAACGTAACTGGTAAGTTACACTTAGGTCATGCTTGGGATACAACTCTTCAAGATATTTTAACTCGTACGAAGCGTATGCAAGGATACGATGTACTATGGCTTCCAGGAATGGACCATGCTGGTATCGCAACACAAGCGAAAGTAGAAGGAAAACTTCGTGAAGAAGGTATTTCACGTTACGATCTTGGCCGTGAAAAATTCCTTGAAAAAGCTTGGGAGTGGAAAGAAGAGTACGCTTCTCACATTCGTCAACAATGGGGGAAAGTTGGTTTAGGACTAGACTATTCTCGTGAACGCTTCACATTAGACAAAGGTTTATCAGATGCGGTTAATAAAGTATTCGTTCAATTATACGAAAAAGGCTTAATTTACCGTGGTGAATATATCATCAACTGGGATCCAGCAACACGTACAGCTCTTTCTGATATTGAAGTAATTCATAAAGAAGTTCAAGGTGCATTCTACCATATGAACTATCCGTTAACAGATGGTTCTGGTCACATTCGTCTTGCTACTACTCGTCCAGAAACGATGCTTGGTGATACAGCAGTAGCAGTTCATCCAGAAGACGATCGTTACAAACATTTAATCGGAAAAACAGTTACACTTCCAATCGTAGGCCGTGAGATTCCGATTATTGCTGATGAGTACGTAGAAAAAGATTTCGGAACGGGCGTTGTAAAAATTACACCAGCTCATGACCCGAATGACTTTGAAGTAGGTAACCGTCATGACTTACCACGCATCTTAGTAATGAACGAAGATGGATCGATGAACGAAAAAGCTGGTAAGTATAACGGTATGGATCGTTTCGAATGCCGTAAAGAATTAGTAAAAGACTTACAAGAAGCTGGCGTATTAGTAGAAATCGAGCCACATATGCATTCAGTAGGTCATAGTGAGCGTAGCGGTGCGGTTGTTGAGCCTTATTTATCAACACAGTGGTTCGTAAAAATGGCTCCACTTGCTGAAAAAGCAGTAGCGCTTCAACAAAAAGAAGAAGAAAAAGTAACGTTCGTACCAGAGCGTTTTGAAAACACATATTTACGTTGGATGGAAAATATTCATGACTGGTGTATTTCTCGTCAATTATGGTGGGGACACCGTATTCCAGCTTGGTACCATAAAGAAACTGGTGAAGTATACGTAGGTACAGAAGCACCAGCAGATATTGAAAACTGGAATCAAGATAACGATGTACTTGATACATGGTTCAGTTCAGCATTATGGCCATTCTCCACACTTGGTTGGCCAAATGAAGATTCAGCAGACTTCAAACGTTACTATTCAACAGATGCACTAGTAACGGGTTATGATATCATCTTCTTCTGGGTATCTCGTATGATTTTCCAAGGTTTAGAGTTTACAGGCGAGCGTCCATTTAAAGATGTATTAATTCACGGTTTAGTTCGTGACGAGCAAGGTCGTAAAATGAGTAAATCTCTTGGTAACGGTATTGATCCAATGGATGTTATCGAGAAGTACGGTGCAGATGCAATGCGTTTCTTCTTATCAACAGGAAGTGCACCAGGTCAAGATTTACGTTTCAGCATGGAAAAAGTAGAATCTACTTGGAACTTCATTAATAAAATTTGGAACGCATCACGTTTCGTATTAATGAACATGGATGATATGAAGTATGAAGAAATCGATTTAACTGGTGAAAAATCAGTTGCGGATAAGTGGATCTTAACTCGCTTAAACGAAACAATCGAAAGCGTAACACGTAACATGGATAAATATGAGTTCGGTGAAGCTGGTCGTTCATTATACAACTTCATTTGGGACGATTTCTGTGATTGGTATATTGAAATGGCGAAACTTCCACTATACGGTGAAGATGAAGCAGCTAAGAAAACAACTCGTTCTATTTTAGCTTACGTATTAGATCAAACAATGCGTCTATTACACCCATTCATGCCATTCGTAACAGAGAAAATTTGGCAACATTTACCGCATGAAGGCGAGTCTATTACAGTAGCTGCGTGGCCAACAGTTCGCGAAGATTTACAAGATACGGAGGCTGCGGCAGAAATGCACCTTCTAGTTGATATCATTCGCTCTGTTCGTAACATCCGTGCAGAAGTAAATACGCCAATGAGCAAAAAAGTTCAAATGCAAATTAAAGCAAAAGATGAGGCTGTACTTGCTCAACTTACGAAAAATAGCTCTTACATTGAGCGTTTCTGTAACCCAAGCGAATTAACAATTCAAACGGACTTACAAGCGCCAGAAAAAGCAATGACTGCAATCGTATCAGGTGCAGAGTTATTCTTACCGTTAGCTGATCTTATCAATCTTGATGAAGAGAGAGCTCGTCTTGAGAAAGAACTTGAGAAGTTCGATAAAGAAGTAGAACGTGTACAGAAGAAACTTTCTAACCAAGGTTTCGTAGCGAAAGCTCCTGCAGCGGTTATTGAAGGAGAGCGTGCGAAAGAGCAAGATTACCTAGAAAAACGCGAAGCAGTTCGTCAACGTCTAGCAGATCTTGAAAAGTAAAAATATTTTTAGAGACTCACTATATTGGTGAGTCTCTTTTCTTTGCGTATAATAGAACTATGAAAGTTGTCTTTTGAAAGGGGAAAAGCATACGTGATACATACATACGAAGAAGCGATAGGGTGGATTCATAGCCGATTGAAATTTGGTATTAAACCAGGATTAGAAAGAATGAATTGGATGCTAGAAGAGCTCGGAAATCCAGAGCGTCATATAAAATGTGTTCATCTTGCTGGTACAAATGGAAAAGGTTCAACGTTAACATATATGCGTTACATGTTAGAAGGCGCGAAATATAAGGTAGGAACGTTTACCTCTCCTTACATCGAATCATTTAATGAACGCATTAGTGTGAATGGAACACCAATTGCAGACGAAGAGATTACTGAACTTGTAAAGCTGGTAAAACCAGTCGTGGAAAAACTAGATGAAACGGATTTAGGGGAAGCGACAGAGTTTGAAATTATTACTGTTATGGCGATTTGCTATTTCGGCAAATTCAATTTCTGTGATGTTGTTTTATTTGAAACAGGGCTTGGTGGACGTTTTGATTCTACCAATGTTATACACCCTGTCCTCACGATTATTACGAATATCGGTCACGATCATATGCATATTTTAGGAAATACACTAGGAGAAATTGCATATGAAAAGGCGGGGATTATTAAGTCTGGCGTGCCGGTAATTACTGGTGTACAAGATGAAGAAGCTTTGCAAGTCATTCAAAATGTTGCAAAGGAAAATCATGCAAACTTATACGAGATGGGCAACCATTTTACAGCATTACATAAACAGTCTAGTGAAGATGGAGAACAGTTCGATTTCACTTGTCCTTTCGCCTCTTTTGAAGATGTGCGAATCACAATGAAAGGCAGCCACCAAGTAGGAAACGCAGCACTTGCGCTTATGGCAGTCATGTATGTAAAAACATACTTATCATTTTTAATTGAGGAAGAAGAAATAAGAACTGGATTACAGGAAGCGTATTGGGTGGGGCGCTTTGAAAAACTGCAAAGTAATCCAGATATTATTATAGATGGTGCTCATAATCCAGAAGGTATCGAAAGCCTTGTGAAAACAGTAGAAGCGCATTACAAAGATAAAAATGTAATAGTGTTATTTACTGCCCTTGGTGATAAACAATTACATAACATGGTAGGCCAATTAGAAACCATTGCAGATGAAATTATTTTTACAACATTCGCCTTTGATCGTGCTATTTCTGCTGATAAGCTTGCATCATATTCACAGAAAGAATCAAAATTAGTTTTTGAAAATTGGAAAGAGGCAATTGATACAAAAGTTGAAATGATAGCAGAAAATGATGTTTTTATCATAACAGGTTCTCTTTATTTCATTTCTGAAGTACGAAAATATATTTGCGAGAAAAACTAGATAGTCTTTGCTATCTAGTTTTTTTGTTCTACAAATGAAGTCAAATGCATACATATAAGATAAATATATAGGGTTATTTGGCGAATTCCTCTGACAAATATCTCGTTTTTTTATGAAATGAATATGATATGATGCGGACAACGATAAGAGGTGAGGTGTGAGTGTATGGACAAGCAATCACGAACGATCTCAGTGAAAGTGAATGGAACAGAAGCGAAGTATGAGGAAAAAAAGAAAGATGAATTTGAATGGATGGTAGTAGAAAGTGAACGACCGAAAAATGTTGTTCCGTTTCAAAAAGGGAAATCAATGTCTGTGGAAAAATACCGAAAGAAGTGGAGTAATACATTAATTGTAATCGTTGCAACTGCAATCATTATCGGTACGGCGTTTGGAATGGGGATGCTTCATTTACTTACTGGACAAGGGACGACAGGAGGAAGTGAAGTGACAGCTTCAAGGCCGACTGGAAATGGAGAATCAAAGGTGGGTGGAACGGCAGAACAAACACCAGCACCGAAAGAAGAAAAACAAAAAGCACAAGCAGGAACGTCATTGGATCCAATGAAATTATTTTTTGTTCAAGGGGGGCTTTATTCTTCTGAAGAAAAGGGACAGGCAGCTCTTGAAGAATGGAAAGGCAATGGGGGCATTGGTGCTTTAAGACCGAGCGGTGATAAGTATGCAATAGTTGTTGGTATTGCTAGCGATGAACAGTCTATAAATCAATTAATGACTAAGTATAAAAATGATGGTGTCTCCGTTTTAAAAAAGAACTGGGATATAACAGATAAAGCATTGCTGAAAGATGATAAAGAAGTAGGAACATTTTTAACAAAAGTGCAGCCATTATACACTCATTTAGCAAAATATGCTTCTAGCGTACAAGTTGGTGGAAAAAGCAGCGCAAAAGATATAGAAGTAATTGAAAAAGAATGGAAAAAGGTTGAAAAAGAAGGGAAAAGTATGAAACAAGAAGAAGCAAAGAAACTGTATATGTATACGTCGGTAGCTGTACAAACAGTAAAAGATGGGAAGATGGATAAGGAATCTTTGGCGAAATTAAATCAAGTTATTATTGATGGTTTACTCTCGTATGAAAAAATTGTTTCGTAGAAAGTGAAATGATAGGATAATAAAATGAGTAAGAAAGAAGTACATGTACTTCTTTCTTTTCTTTTGAATTTAGAGCAAAGTGCTTTCTCTATGACAGGAATATAATCGTATGCAATAAAGAAGTGTTATTTTAGTTAGAGAAATTAATATTTCTTTCATTTGTGGACAAACTATTCCTTTGATACGATTAATATAAATTGTTCTGCTTCATGTGAGAAAGGAAGGAGAAAATATGAGAAAAATAATTTTAGCTTCAGGGTCACCTCGGAGGAAGGAATTGCTTGAGTTAGCTAGTGTGCCATTTGAAATCGTTGTAAGTGAAGTAGAGGAAACAATTGGTGCATATTCATCGCCTTCTGATATTGTAATGTCGCTTGCCTTGCAAAAAGCATCAGCGGTGGCAGAAAATAATAGTGATCACATTGTGTTAGGTGCAGATACAATTGTTACATATGAGTCGCGTATTCTTGGTAAGCCTTCTAATGAGGATGAGGCGAAAGAGATGTTGCAATTACTATCAGGGAAAACACATGAAGTGTATACAGGTGTTGCAATTATAGCAAAAGAAAAAACGGTTACTTTTTATGAGCGTACAGAAGTTACATTTTGGGAGTTAACAGAAGAGGAAATTGATACATACGTCGCGTCGAAAGAACCTCTTGATAAAGCCGGTAGTTATGGGATTCAAGGTAAAGGATCTATTTTCGTTCAAAATATTCAAGGGGACTACTATAGTGTAGTTGGCTTACCAATTGCACGTCTCGTTCGGGAATTAAAACAATTTGATATTGATGTAACCCATGCGTAAAATTGCATGGGGTTTTCTTTGAGAGAACAAATAAAGGGGTGGAGAGATGAACGGTATTCGTGATGTTGTAAGAGAAGAACAGCCACGGGAGCGTTTATTGTTAGAAGGTGCTGGAAGTTTATCAAATCGAGAGCTTCTCGCAGTGTTACTCAGAACAGGTTCTAAAGAAGAAACAGTTTTAAAGTTATCAGATAAAATTTTACATCAATTTGATGGCTTACGTATGTTGAAAGATGCAACATTAGAAGAGCTAATTAGTATACATGGTATTGGGATTTCAAAGGCATCGCAACTTATGGCAGCCTTTGAACTAGGCAGAAGAATGGTACGTTTAGAATATCAAAATAGATATAGTATTCGAAGTCCAGAAGATTGTGCGAAATACATGATGGAAGAAATGCGTTTTTTACAACAAGAGCATTTTGTTTGTTTATATTTAAATACAAAAAATCAAGTTATACATAGGCAAACGATCTTTATTGGAAGTTTAAACACGTCAATTGTACACCCGAGGGAAGTTTTTAAAGAAGCCTTCCGTCGTGCAGCAGCCTCTATCATATGTCTTCATAACCATCCCTCAGGAGATCCCACGCCGAGCCGTGAAGATATTGCAGTAACAAAACGCTTAGTAGAATGCGGCCAGATTATCGGAATTGAAGTGCTTGATCATATTATAATAGGTGACCATAAATTCGTGAGTTTAAAGGAAAAAGGTCATATTTAAGACTATGCTTTTTACTTATTTTGTTTTATAATGTGATTTATGAGTTTTTTGTAGAAATTTATCTACAAAAAGGATAAAGATATAAAAAACGTACTGTTTTTATAATATAAAGTAAGAAAAAATGAGTCCGTGAAAACAAGAAAGGAAGATAAATAATATGTTTGGATTTGGTGGATTTACTCGCGATCTTGGAATAGACTTAGGAACTGCGAACACGCTTGTATATGTAAAAGGAAAAGGTGTAGTTTTACGTGAACCTTCAGTAGTTGCGTTACAAACTGATACGAAACAAATCGTTGCTGTAGGTAGCGATGCAAAACAAATGATTGGTCGTACACCAGGGAACGTTGTGGCACTTCGCCCGATGAAAGACGGTGTAATTGCTGATTATGAAACAACTGCAACAATGATGAAATATTACATTCAACAAGCTCAAAAATCAAACGGTTTCTTCTCACGTAAGCCGTATGTAATGGTATGTGTACCATCTGGTATTACAGCTGTAGAAAGACGTGCAGTAATCGATGCGACTCGTCAAGCGGGTGCTCGTGATGCTTATCCTATCGAAGAGCCATTTGCAGCAGCAATTGGTGCAAACTTACCTGTTTGGGAACCAACTGGTAGTATGGTTGTTGATATCGGTGGCGGTACAACAGAAGTTGCAATTATTTCTCTAGGTGGTATTGTAACAAGCCAGTCAGTCCGTGTTGCTGGTGATGATATGGACGATTCAATCATTCAGTACATTAAGAAAAGCTATAACTTAATGATCGGTGAAAGAACAGCTGAAGCATTAAAATTAGAAATTGGTTCTGCAGGCGAGCCAGAAGGTATCGAGCCTATGGAAATTCGCGGTCGTGATTTAGTAAGTGGTTTACCAAAAACAGTACTAATTCAGCCAGAAGAAATTGCAGATGCATTAAAAGATACAGTAGATGCGATTGTAGAATCAGTTAAAAATACGTTAGAAAAAACTCCACCTGAATTAGCGGCTGATATTATGGACCGCGGTATCGTATTAACAGGTGGCGGGGCATTACTACGTAATTTAGATAAAGTAATTAGTGAAGAAACGAAAATGCCAGTTCTTGTTGCAGAAGATCCATTAGATTGCGTAGCAATTGGAACAGGTAAAGCATTAGACAATATCGATCTTTTCAAAACTGCTGCTCGATAATATTGCAAAATAAAAATCAGTGAAATTAAGAGGGTGTGAACGTGCCACAGTTTTTCTTAAACAAAAGATTAATTGTTTTGTTGGTTAGTATTATTCTTCTCGTGGCATTGATTGGAATCTCATTGAAAGAACGGAACAGTTTAACATGGCCAGAGCAGTTTGTTAAAGATACTGTCGGTGTTGTAGAACGTGTATTCCAAAAGCCAGCGAAATACGTAGCTGGATTCTTCGAAAATGTAGAGGATGTAAAGCGCACGTATGAAGAGAATAAAGAATTAAAAGCAAAATTAGATAATTATGCAGGTCTATCAGGGAAAGTAAAACAATTAGAAGATGATAACAAGAAGTTACAAGAGCTAACTGGTAAAAAAGAGTTAAATAGCGGGTATACTGAAATTCCAGCTACTGTTGTTTCTCGTAATCCAGATAAATGGTACGATTTAATTGGAATTGATAAAGGGGCACAGCAAGGAATTAAAAAAGATATGGCTGTAGTAACTTCACAAGGGTTAGTTGGAAGAGTGAAAAGTGTATCTCAGTTTACATCATCAGTAGAATTACTAAGTTCTATGAGCCGAACAAATCGCGTTTCTGCTATTGTACAAGGGCAAGAGAAAATCTTTGGATTGATTGAAGGTTATGACAAAGAAAAGCAATTACTTCTTTTCACAAAGATTGGCTCTGATGCACCGGTAGAGAAAGATCAACTAGTTGTAACATCTGGACTGGGTGATATTTTCCCGAAAGGTCTTGTAATTGGAAAAATCGTTGAAGTTCAGCCGGATGCATATGGCTTAACAAAAACAGCTTATGTAAAACCTGCCGCTGATTTAAATGACGTAGAGCATATTACGGTTGCTAAACGTGCAACACCTTCAGCGCCATTAGAATAGGAGGAGAAGAAGAGATGATGAAGATATTAAAAAGAGCAGCTCTTCCTCTTTTGCTCCTTTTTGTGTTTCTATTTGAAAATATGTTTGCTACTGTTGTTCCAACGGATGTATTTTGGAAAGACAGCATAGCAGCACCGCATTTCTTTATAATCGTCTTATGTTTTATTACAGTGTATTATAGTCCGGTCCAAGGGATTTATTACGGACTATTATTTGGCTTCTTATTTGATACCGTATACACAGAACTTGTCGGGATATATATTTTTGCTTATCCGATTTTAGCTTATTTAGTATATAGTGTGATGAAAGTACTACAATTGAATTTATTTATTGTTGTTTCTATCATATTAGCTAGCGTTGTAGCACTAGAGTATTATGTGTATGGATTCTTAACTTTATTAGGACGTACTCATATGCCAGCGTATGTCTTTTTCACAGATCGTCTCCTTTCTACTTTATTGTTAAATGCTATTTTCTTATTGATAGTTTGTTTCCCACTGAGACGATATATAGTGCGTCTTTCAAAAGCGATGGAAGAAAAAGAAAAAAGGATTTTCTAATTTTATGTCGAATTGAATCGGTGGGGTGAACTTTAGTGGAAGAAAAAAAGCAACAAAATGTAACGATAAAAGGGACAAAAGATGGGATAACGCTTCATTTAGATGATTGTTGTTCATTCTCAGAATTATTGATGGAATTAGACGAAAAACTTTCTACACATTACTACGATGGTGATGGGCGCTCTTTAATTGAAGTGCATGTGAAAGTAGGAAATCGTTATTTAACAGAAGTCCAACAAGAAGAGATTCGTACGTTAATTCGTAATAAAAAGAATCTTGTTGTGGATTCAATTGAAAGTGATGTTATCACTAAAGCAGAAGCAATAGCTTGGAAAGAAGAAACAGAAATTGTCCCTATTTCCAAAATTGTTCGCTCTGGACAAGTTTTACATGTAAAAGGAAATTTGTTGTTAATTGGAGATGTTAATCCAGGCGGAACGGTTATCGCTGGGGGGAATATTTTTGTCGTAGGATCATTAAGAGGAATTGCACATGCTGGGTATTATGGGGATTCGGATGCTGTAATCGCTGCATCTGTTATGAACCCGATGCAACTTCGAATTAGTGATGTGGCAATGCGGGCTCCGGAAGAGAAAGAAGACGGAGCGGAGGCGGCAGAATGTGCGTATATTAATGAGAACAATCACATTGTTGTCGATCGCCTGCAACTTCTCACTCATCTTAGACCTAATTTAACAAAGTTAGAAAGGGGAATTGTATAGCTGTGGGAGAGGCAATAGTAATTACATCTGGAAAAGGCGGAGTAGGTAAAACTACTACATCTGCGAACATTGGTACGGCCCTAGCGTTATCTGGAAAGAAAGTGTGCTTAATTGACACAGATATCGGTCTTCGAAATTTAGACGTAGTAATGGGGCTGGAAAATCGTATTGTATTTGATCTTGTTGATGTCGTTGAAGGGCGTTGCCGTTTACCTCAGGCTCTTATTAAAGACAAACGTTTTGATGATCTTTATTTATTACCTGCAGCACAAACGAGTGATAAATCAGCGGTAACACCTGAACAAATGGATGAATTAATACAAGTATTACGTCAAGATTATGATTACATATTAATCGATTGTCCTGCGGGGATTGAGCAGGGATTTAAAAATGCGGTAGCTGGTGCGGATAAAGCAATCGTTGTTACGACTCCAGAAGTATCCTCAATGCGCGATGCGGATCGTATTATTGGGCTTTTAGAAAAAGAGGATATTGAACCACCCAAACTTGTTATTAACCGTGTACGTAGTCATATGCTTCATGAACAGGATATGTTAGATGTTGATGAAATTGTACGTACATTGTCAATCGAGCTTCTTGGTGTTGTCGAAGATGACGATGAAGTTATTCGAGCTACAAATACAGGTGAACCTGTGGCGTTGCAACCAAGCGGAAAAGCAGCGTTGGCTTATCGTAATATTGCAAGACGCTTGTTAGGTGAGAATGTACCATTACAAGCATTTGAACAAGAAAAGGTATCGGTATTTGCAAAGGTGAAAAACTTCTTTGGAATCCGTTAAGAGCACTTCGCACATATGCGAGGTGCTTTCTTTTTTCTTCACACGAATATCTTTCTTTCTTAGCTCATACATATGTACAAACTGTATACAACTGTTTCTAATGAAATTAGCTTAACGAAAGAAAGGAGACAGTATGAAGAATAGACGCGTAGAAGAAATTAAAAAGCGGATTGCAAAAAGGAAGGCCGAGCAAGAAAGGATGGAGGAAGAGCAGTATTTTAACGGAGGGAATTTTGATAGTGAAGCAGTATTTATTGAAGATGGAGAAAAGGAAATGCATCCTTTATTTCGAAAGGAAGTCTTTTTCTTCAAAGTTTTATTATCAGCAATATTAGTTCTTTCGGTTGCTATTTTATATAAGAATGCTCCTTCTTCATTCAATGGAGCTAAAGCTGTTACAGAAAAAGTGATGAAAGAGGAATTTCAGTTTGCTACTGTAGCGAAATGGTACGAAAAGCAATTTGGAAAACCGCTTGTATTCTATTCGCCGAACGAGAAAAAAGAAGGAAGTATTCAGCAAAAAGATTATGCAATTCCTGCTTCTGGAAAGGTAATGCAAGGGTTTCAAAAAAATGGCCAAGGTGTATTTGTCCAAACAGCTACAAATGCAAAAGTGGAGTCAGTAAATGAAGGGTTAGTTGTTTTTGCAGGCAAGAAAGAGGAACTTGGAAATACAGTTCAAATTCAACATGCAGATGGTACGGAGTCATGGTATGCAAACTTAAACGATATGTCAGTGAAATTATATGATTACGTTTCAAAGAAACAAAAAATTGGAACGGTGAGTAATGATACAAATGATAAAAATGGAAAGTTTTATTTCGCGATAAAAAAGAATGAGAAATTTATTGATCCGATCCAGGTGATATCATTTGATTAAATATAGGGACGTTTTAACGAAAATTTCCGTGCATCCATTATTTTGGGTTATTATTGTCATTGGTATTTTTACTGCGCGTTTTAAAGAGTTACTACTGTTATTTTGTATTGTTCTTATTCATGAACTTGGGCATGCTTTTGCAGCAGCACACTATAATTGGCGTATAAAAAGAATTCAGCTTTTGCCGTTTGGTGGCGTTGCCGAGCTTGAGGAACATGGTAATAAGTCATTGAAAGAGGAACTTGTTGTCGTAATTGCAGGACCGATTCAACATGTTTGGATGATGCTGGTAGGTTATATGTTGTTCAAAGCTGGTTGGCTGAATGCAGATTTATATTATTTCTTCATGTGGAATAATATAATTATTTTAGCATTCAATTTACTTCCTATTTGGCCGTTAGATGGCGGGAAAGTATTGTTTAATGTATTATCATATCGTTTCCCTTATTTACAAGCACATGAAAAGATGATGCAATTGTCATGTGTTTTTTTTAGTGTAATATTAGGATGGCAGTTACTTTGGAATAGTAACAATATTATGATGTGGGTACTACTCATATTTTTAGCAGTGTCATTATATCAAGAGTGGAAACAAAGACGGTATGCATTTATGCGTTTTTTATTAGAACGTTATTATGGAAACAAAAGAGGAATCGAAAAGATTGCACCTATTGAAGTGCAAACGGAAGATCGTTTATATACGATTTTCACAAAATTTCGTAGAGGATATAAGCATTCTATTATCGTCCGTGGAAAATATAAAGAGCATTACACATTGGATGAAAATGAATTGCTCTATGCATATTTTACTGAAAAACGAACAACTTCATCAGTTGAAGAATTAATCGGTTAGTGTTGACGATAGCACTAACCTTTTATTATTGTAAAAGCAAAGAAGATTATAAAGTGAGGAAATAATTTTGAAAACGTTATATGTGAATTACGCTGGTTCGGAAAAGCGCGTTGCAATTGAAGAGAAGAAAAAGATTGTTGAGTTTTTATGGAAACGTAATGAAGAGCAAGAGATTGTTGGGCATATTTATGTTGGACGTGTCGTAAGAACAATTGCTGGAATGAATGCAGCTTTTGTAAACATCGGTTTAGAAAAACATGCTTACCTTTCATACGATGATGTACCATCTTCTTATCGTATACATGAAGGGCAAGCGATACTCGTACAAGTTGTGAAAGAGGCAATTGATACGAAAGGGCCTAAATTGACAGCGAATATAGAATTTACCGGGAAATATGTCGTTTATATGCCGTTTGATGAGATGCGCGCTGTTTCTCGAAAAATAAAAAATAATAAAAGAAGACAACAGTTACTCCAAATTGAAATAGAGGGAACGGGGGGGTACATTTTCCGTTCTGCTTCTGAAAAAGGAGCAATTGAAGAAATACAAGCTGAAATGCAAGGATTACAACAGTTGTATGAAGAGTTAAAAAGAAAAGAGGGTCAAGGAAAGGTGCCGTTATTACTTCATCGACCGGCGACCTTTTTAGATCGTGTATTTCAAGAGAACCCAATTGAAACAATTGAAAAAGTAGTTGTAGATACAAGAAGTATAGTAAAGGAATTAGAAGACAAAGTTGGAAAAGAAAAAGTATCTTTTTATAATGAAAAGTCTTCGATGTTTAACCATTTTGGAATAGAGCGTGAGATTGAGAAAGCACTCCAAAAAATTGTTTGGCTTCCAAATGGTGCTTATTTAATTGTAGAACAAATGGAGACGATGACTGTAATTGATGTGAATACGGGCAAGTTTACGGGAAAACAAAATTTACAAGATACAGTACTTCGCACAAATGAGCTAGCCGCTGAAGAAATTGCACGCCAATTAAGACTTCGTGATATTGGTGGTATGATATTAATTGATTTTATTAATATGAAAAAAAGAGAAGATAAAGAAAAGGTAAGAGAATGTCTCATAGCTGCTATGCAAGATGACCGAACATATACAAGGGTGCTCGGCTTTACGGAGCTAGGGATTTTGGAAATGACACGTAAACGTAAAAAGCATTCTTTACGGGACGTATTATTAAAAGAGTGTGTACCTTGCAAAGCGACGGGTTATGTGATGTCGCATGAAACAATTGCGTATGAGTTAGAGAGAGAACTAATCACATATGGCAATATAGAAGATGAAGCAGTATTAATCGCTGCGCCTAAAGAACTGCAAAAACAGTTTTTGCAAAAAGGATTACAAAAAAATATTCCATTTGAAATTTATTTCAAAGATGATATTATCGAAAAGTATGCTATCGTTCGTTTTGGAAGTAAAAAAGAAATTGTAGAACGGAAAAAATAGTTAGCAGAACATTTATTGACAACCGTCTATGATTCATGATAACATCTTTATGTTATAGTTTATAGCACCTAAACGGCTATATGCTACAACCGCACAAGACAGGTTCCCTAAAGGCATTTATGTCTACCTCGTTTTTGGCGAGTCTTAGTAATTAAGAGGAGGTGCAAGTATGTACGCAATTATCGAAACAGGTGGAAAACAAATTAAAGTTGAAGCTGGTCAAGCAATCTACATTGAAAAATTAGATGTTGAAGCTGGTGAAACTGTTACTTTTGACAAAGTTCTTTTCGTTGGTGGCGAAAACGTTAAAGTTGGTAGCCCAGTTGTAGAAGGTGCAACAGTTACTGCGAAAGTTGAAAAACAAGGTCGCGCTAAGAAAATCATCGTTTTCAAATACAAAGCGAAAAAGAACAATCGTAAGAAACAAGGTCATCGTCAACCTTACACTAAGCTAGTTGTTGAAGCTATCAACGCTTAATTCTGGTTAACATGATTAAAATTACGATAAGTCGCACGAAATTAGGAAGTATCCAATCATTTAAAATGACTGGACATGCCGATTATGCGCCACATGGACAAGACCTTGTCTGTGCTGGAACTACAGCGGTTGTGTTTGGTTCTATAAATGCAGTGGAAGAACTTTGTAATGTGCAAGCAACTATTGAACTCGGAAGTGATGGCGGATTCTTAACGTATGAATTGCCTAATGATTTAGACGTTCATGCAGCAGAAAAAGCACAAACGCTTTTAGAAGGATTAGTTGTTTCGCTTAAGACGATCGAACTTGATTACGGAAAGTATATCCGTTTAATAGAAAAAGTGCAGGAGGTGTAACGTATGTTAAGATTAGATCTTCAGTTTTTCGCATCTAAGAAAGGTGTAGGTAGTACAAAGAACGGTCGTGACTCTCAGTCAAAACGTCTTGGTGCTAAACGCGCAGATGGTCAAACGGTTACAGGTGGTTCAATTCTTTACCGTCAACGCGGTACAAAAATTTATCCAGGTGTTAACGTTGGTCGTGGTGGCGATGACACTTTATACGCGAAAGTTGACGGCGTAGTACGCTTTGAGCGTCTTGGTCGTGACCGCAAACAAGTGAGCGTATATCCTGTTGCTCAAGAAGCATAAGAACTCACGGAAAACTCTAACCTGAGTGCAGGTTAGAGTTTTTCTATATTAAGGGGTATCTAAATGAATGAAAAATGGACAATTATAGATGCATTGCGCCATTCAAGACATGATTGGCTCAATCGTATGCAGATGGTGAAAGGAAACCTTTCCCTTGGAAAAGTGGAAGAAATTCATAGTCTCATCGATCGTTTTGTCCAAGAAGCGAGACAAGAATCCAATCTGATGGGGCTATCAATGCCTTTATTTTCAGAGTGGATTTTAACATATAATTGGAAACAGCAGCCGTGCTTATTGGAGTACGAAGTATTAGGGAAATTACATAACTTATCTCACTTAGATGAGACTGTATGTACATGGACGAATCAATTTTTCTCGATGCTTCAGCATAGTTTAGACGTATATGTTGAAAATTATGTTTGTATCACAATTGAATGTGACGCGGATAATGCTCGTTTCTTTTTTGATTTTCGTGGTAAGCTAACGAGTGTAGAAGAACTACAGAATTGGCTTGCGACCCAAAACAATAAATGGTATTCCATTTCTTATACAGTGCGAGACGAAGAAGTCTCAGTTATATTACAACCAATTGAAAAAAGTGTGGTGAAATAATGTTTGTAGATCAGGTCAAGATATATGTAAAAGGCGGCGACGGTGGTAATGGTATGGTTGCGTATCGTCGTGAGAAGTATGTACCAAAAGGTGGCCCAGCAGGTGGCGACGGAGGTAAAGGTGCAGATGTTGTTTTCGTAGTTGAGGAAGGCTTACGTACATTAATGGACTTCCGCTACCAACGTCATTTCAAAGCTGATCGCGGTCAGCACGGAATGAGTAAAGGTCAGCACGGACGTAAATCTGAAGATTTACTTGTAAAGGTTCCGCCAGGAACAGTAGTAAAAGATGAAAAAACTGGTCAAATTCTTGCCGATTTAGTAACGCATGGACAAACTGCTGTAATTGCAAAAGGTGGCCGTGGTGGCCGTGGTAACTCACGTTTCGCAACAGCTACGAACCCAGCGCCAGAAATCGCTGAGAACGGGGAACCAGGTCAAGAGCGTGATGTTATTCTAGAACTTAAAGTACTAGCAGACGTTGGACTTGTTGGATTCCCAAGTGTAGGTAAATCTACATTATTATCTGTTGTATCATCAGCGCGTCCGAAAATTGCAGAGTATCACTTCACAACAATCGTTCCGAATCTTGGTGTTGTTGAAACTGGTGATAACCGCAGCTTCGTTATGGCTGACCTTCCAGGACTAATTGAAGGCGCACATGCTGGCGTCGGACTTGGACACCAATTCTTACGTCATATTGAGCGTACACGTGTAATCGTGCATGTTATTGATATGTCTGGTTTAGAAGGCCGTGATCCATATGAAGATTACGTAACGATTAATAATGAATTGAAAGAATACAATCTTCGCTTAACTGAGCGTCCGCAAGTTGTTGTTGCAAACAAAATGGATATGCCAGATGCAGAAGAAAACTTACAAGCATTTAAAGAGAAAGTGGGAGACGAAGTAAAAATCTTCCCAATCTCAGCTGTAACAAGACAAGGTGTTCGTGACTTACTGTTTGAAGTAGCGAACTTAATAGAAACAACACCAGAATTCCCAATACATGAAGTTGCGGATGAGTCTGATACAAGTGTAATGTACAAATTTGATACTGAAGGTGTTAAATTTGAAATTACACGTGAAAGTGATGGCACGTTTGTTATCTCTGGTTACGATATCGAGAAAACATTCAAGATGACAGACTTCTCACGTGATGAATCTGTACGTCGTTTCGCTCGTCAAATGCGCGGAATGGGTATTGATGAAGCGCTTCGTGCACGTGGTGCAAAAGACGGAGATATTGTAAAAATTCTTGAATATGAATTTGAATTTATCGATTAAGACTGCCGAAATACGGCAGTCTTTTTTTATATCGTAAAAATCGGATTTATATAGGAAAAAATCCCCACTAATTAAATTTTCAATTTATAATAAAAAGGGAGTGGTTTTTAGAAGAATTTTTTATGGGGAGAAAACGAACATGTATAAAATATTAATTGTAGAAGATGATGAGAAAATCGCGGGAATATTAGAAGAGCATTTAGAAAGATATGGCTATCAATCATTTAGAGCAAGTGATTTACGTCAAATAAAAGATGAGTTTGTAAAAGTGAATCCTCATCTCGTGTTACTTGATATTAATTTACCGTACTTTGACGGTTTTTATTGGTGTCGTCAAATTCGTACTGTATCGAATGCGCCAATTATTTTTGTTTCTGCAAGAACAGGAGAAATGGACCAAGTAATGGCGATTGAAAATGGCGGCGATGATTATATTACGAAGCCATTCCATTTAGATATCGTAATGGCAAAGGTGAAGAGTGCGCTTCGCCGTGGTTACGGAGAGTATGCTTCTGCTGCTGAGAGTGATTGTTTAGGTGTAAATGGACTGTTGTTATTCCCGTCTCAGCATATTGTTGAGTGGCAAGGACAACAAACTGAACTGACAAAAAATGAGTTTTACTTATTAGAGTGTTTAATGAAACAGGTGAATCAATATGTAACGCGCGAAGAACTGTTAGAAGCTCTATGGGATGAAGTAGCATTTGTGGATGATAATACATTAACCGTAAATGTAAAACGTGTAAGGAAGAAACTAGAGGAGTTAGGCATTAAAAATGCAATTGTAACGAAACGTGGATATGGTTATGCGCTTCTTACGGAGTGGGGCGAAGGGCATGAAGGTTAAAATTTACCTCATGGACCGCTTTTCTTTAATTCTTTCTTATATTGTTAGCCTTTGTTTATTTGGGCTCGTTTTACAGTTGCAAAGTCTTTTAGAAAAGCGATCCATTGATTGGAGTACATGGTTATATGGACTTTTATTAGGAACAGTTGTGTTTACTGTATACCTCATTTACGATTACCGAAAACGGAGTGTGTTTTTAAAGAGGATCGAAAAGTATGTTACTGGTGGAAATACATTACATGACTCTTTACTTATTGATGAATCTTATACATCAGAGCAAGAAATGGTCGTTGAATCTTTTACGTTATTAAGACAGCAATATATGAATGAAGTTCATAAACAGCATGCGAAAGAGCAACAGCAAATGATATTTATGAACCAATGGATTCACCAAATGAAAACACCAGTATCTGTTATTGAATTATTGCTGCAAAAGTTTGGCAAAGAGCATCGTGAGGCAAGAGCAACAGTTGAAAGTATTCGTGAAGAAAATAATCGTATACTAAATGGTTTAGATTTAGCGTTACATATGGCAAGACTAGAGCAGTTTGCGAAAGATTATAAGGTAGAAGTAGTAAATGTTATAGATGTCGTGCGAGGTATTATTAATGAAAATCGGAAATCCTTCATTCAATCGTCTGTATTTCCGAAAGTGATGTTTGAAGAAGATACTTGTATGGTTGCCTCTGATAGAAAATGGCTAAGTATTGCTATAGGTCAAATTGTTGTAAATGCAATTAAGTATACAAAAATTTCAGCGGCAGAGAAAAAAGAAATTCAATTTCAAATTGAAGAGAAAGACCAAAAGGTGTTATTACATATTAAGGACAATGGAATCGGTATTCCAGAGCAAGATGTAAAGCGTATATTTGATCCATTCTTTACGGGGGTAAATGGCCGTAAAACGAGAGAAGCGACTGGAATGGGTTTATATATTACGAAGGAAATTTGCGATAATTTACATCATGGAATGTATGTTCAATCGGCTGAAGGAGAAGGGACAACATTCACGTTCCAATTTGCAAAAGATGAAGAATATCATACATTGATGAGAAAAATGACAAAACTGTAAGATAACAAAACGTTTTGTAAGGGAAATCACTCGTTTCTTTTTCTTATTTTTCTTATAGTAAATGTAAGAAGAAAACACGTAGGGGGATTAGAAATGAGTGTTCTTGAAGTAAAAGGATTAACGAAGGTGTACCAATCAAAAGGTTCAGTAGCGACGACTGCTTTAAACGATATAAATTTTAAAATAGAAGAAGGCGAATTTGTAGGGATTATGGGTCCTTCAGGAAGCGGGAAAACGACGCTTTTAAATTTATTAGCAACAATTGATAAGCAAACTTCAGGTCATGTGCTTGTAAATGGTGAAGAAATTAATCAAATGCGTGCTGCAAAATTAGCGGAGTTTCGCCGTACACATTTAGGGTTCATCTTTCAAGATTTTAATTTACTTGATACGCTATCGATTAAAGAAAATATTATTTTACCACTTGTAATGGCGAAGAAATCTGTAAATGAAATCGATGCGAAAGTACTGGAAATTGCGAAGTTTTTAAACATCGAAGAAATTTTAAATAAAAAAGTATACGAAGTATCTGGGGGACAACAACAACGTGCAGCAGCAGCGAGAGCAATCATTCATGAACCGACGTTAATTTTAGCAGATGAGCCAACTGGAAACTTAGATTCGAAGTCAGCGAAATCGCTAATGGGCGCTCTGCAAGATTTACATGAGCAAAAGAAAGTAACGATTGCAATGGTTACGCACGATCCAGTAGCGGCTAGTTATTGTGAACGTATCCTTTTCATACGCGATGGGGAAATTTTCTCGGAAATACATAAAGGAAGAACGAAACAAGCCTTTTTCCAAGAAATTCTGGACGTACTTGCGATGCTAGGAGGAGAATATCATGAACTTTCGCCAGCTCGCGCTTAATAACGTAAAAGGAAATTGGCGTAACTATAAAGCGTTTCTTATAAGTAGTTGTTTATCGATTGTCGTATTTTTCATGTATGCTTCTTTTATTTATCATCCAGATGTCGTAAGCGGTAATATTAGTATGAGAAAGATGATCACAAAAGGATTAGAATCGATGAATTATATTGTGGTCATCTTCTCGGCACTCTTTATTTTATATGCAAATTCAACGTTTTTACGAGCAAGAAAAAAAGAGTTTGGTCTACTAACATTAATAGGCGGAACGAAATCGCAGCTCGGCCGAATGATTATATTAGAGCAACTGATGTTAGGTAGTATTGCAATTGTAATTGGTATTGGGGTTGGAATGCTTTGTTCAAAATTATTTTTCCAAGCGTTAAGCGTATTATTGAAAATAGATAAGACACTTCCACTTGTTTGGAATAGTAAAGCAGTTCTTATTACAGCTGGCGTATACTTTATCCTATTTTTAATCCTATCATTGTTTAGCGTTTGGACGGTAGGACGCTTGCAAATTATTGATTTATTAAGAGAAGCTAGAAAGCAAAAAGTAGAGCCGTTTGCATTTACATGGTTATGTGTAGTTGGTATAGGATGTATTATTGCTGCATATGTACTTAGCTTCCAAGTAACGTTTCTGAATTTCCTCATCCTCTTTTTACCGGTGGTAGGACTGACAATTGGCGGAACGTATTTATTATTTACACAAGGTAGTACAGTTGTATTAAAAGCATTACAAAAAAGAAAGCAATCTTTCTATACGTATCCAAATATGTTTGTTCTTAGCAATCTTATTTATAAAATGAAAGATAATGCTCGTTTTCTATTTGTAATTTCTATTATTACGGCGGTAGTATCTTCAGCAGTAGGTACACTGTACGTATATTTTGAAAATATGAGTGCGAAAACGGTAGAACTTACACCACATGCTATTTCATATGAGGAAAAGGGGTTAAATACGCATAATCTTATTAATGAAGAAAAGGTACAGGAGCTTGTGAAGAGACACGGGTTTGAAGATGCGCGAAAAGTAACCTACGTTAAACTACCGGCAACACAGAAAATAACGTTGTTTAATAGTGAACATGAAGTACCGATGACGATTATTTCAGAAAAAGAATATAATGCAGAAGTGCGCAAACAAAAGAGAGAGCAACCTACAGAAGTTCATAATGCACCAGGTAGTGCAACGATGGTTATGGTTGATATGTCAAATGAACTGATGAAGATAGATCGTACGAAACCGTATGAATTTACAATTAACGGGCAAAAGCAGTCTGTTCAATTAAATAATCCAACGCAGTATTCTGTTTTTAATGATAGTGAATATCTTATTGTAAATGATCAAGATTTTGAGAAATATGCAAAACTCGTACCAGATGAAGAAAAGACGAAATATTACGGTTATTATATCGAGGATTGGAAAAATACAGAAAATCTTGTATTAGATTTGAAAAATGAAATTGCACCAGAAAAGCAAGGAGAATTGAGAAATTCAGTGTTTGCGTATAAGGATATAAGAGAAGGTGGAGCAATTACAATGTTCATCGGTTTCTTCGTAGCGGTACTGTTCTTCTTCTTCGCTTGTAGTATGACATACTTTAAATGGTTTAACGATAAAGAACAAGATCGTATTCAATTTAAATCGTTAAAGAGAATCGGTATGACAGATAAAGAAATTCGCAAAATTGCGATTCGACAAATGGGAGTTATCTTCTTTATCCCAATTTTAATCGGTTCCATTCATAGTGGAGTTGCTCTTCATACGTTAGGGAAAATGCTTTATATTGATTTATGGAAATCAGGTGCGCTTGTCATTGGAGCATACATTTTAGCTTCTGCCATTTACTTTATGATCGCGCAAAGAGGATATTTAAAACACGTAAAAAGCTAGGGGAACCTCTAGCTTTTTGCCTATGTAGTAAGTTACAGGAGGACGATAGATGAACATTTGGCAACTAGCGCTGCAAAATATAAAAGGAAATTGGCGTAATTATAAAGTGTTTTTCTTAAGTAGTTGTTTTGCAATATTTGCTTCTTACGCATATATGTCTGTCATTGTGCATCCGTATATGCAAGAGACGATGTGGTATCAAAACGTACGTTGGGGACTTATCATATGTAATGTTATAATCATTTCTTTTTTCGTCATATTTATTTTGTACTCTACTTCTATTTTCATAGAAGCACGTAAGAAAGAATTAGGGTTATATATGTTAATGGGAGCAACGAAGTCTAACGTAATAGGAGTAATTATGACCGAGCAAATATTAATTGGAATTTTTGCTAATATTTTCGGTATAGGGCTGGGCTTGATCTTTTTAAAGCTCTTCTTCATGGTATTTAGTATGTTACTGGGGCTTCCGAAAGAACTCCCTGTGATATTTGACGTAAGGGCGATTGGTGTAACATTTATTACATATATGGTCGTTTTTATTTTGTTATCTTTTATAAGTGCTTTACGTATATGGAATATAAAAATCATTCGGTTATTGAAAGAATTTCGAACAGATAAAAAAGAGAAGAAAACATCAAAGTGGCTTTGTTTATTCGGTTTTGCTTGTTTAGTGGGCGGGTATGCGTTGGCGCTACAAGTGACGATGACTACGATAGCAATATACTTTTTCCCTGTGTCTATACTTGTCTTTTTTGGAACGTACTTTTCTTTTAAACATGGAGCTACCCAAGTGTTAGAAATGATAAAGCGAAATAAAAAGATTATGTATACATATCCGTATTTATTTATAGTGAATCAATTGTCACATCGAATGAAGGAAAATGGTCGCTTTTTCTTTCTGATGTCTATGGCAACGACGTTTGTAGTTACAGCAACAGGTACGGTGTTCTTATATTTTTCTAGCATGCAAGATATGTGGCGAACTGGAGGGGTACACTCGTTTTCGTACATAGAAAAAGGTATTTCTACTCATGAAGTCTTTGAGGAAGGTGCGGTTGAAAAATTACTGCATCAATATGAGTATGATGATTTTCAATATATGAGTTTTGTTGGAGTTTATGCATCCTTTCAGTCTAATAAGGGAGAAACAACAATAGTACCGCTTATAAAAGAAAGTGAATATAACCAAGAAGCAAGGAAACAAAGACAGAAAACGTATCGTCCTAAAAAAGGTACAGTGACACTCGTTTATTATAATAAATACAATAATTCGAATGTATATAATCAAAAAGAGATTCAATTGCAAGTAATGAATCAACCATATCAATTCGTATTTAACGGTCAGAAAGAAGGGGTTCAATTTAACCATCACCCTTCGTACATTAATGGTCTGTTCTTCGTTATGAATGATGAAGATTTTGACAGTATAGCAAATCAGGTTCCTGATTCTGAAAAAATGATATATAGAGGCTACACATTATCAAATATCGAAAAGACGAAGAAATTAAATGAAGATTTACGGAGACATATAAAACAAGATAATAATAATGCATTTCGAAGCAATATGGAGTTGTATGTAAATATGAAAGAAGGCGGCGATATTACTCTATTTGTAGGCTCATTTATTAGTATATTATTCTTTCTCACTTCATGTAGTATCGTGTATTTTAAATGGTTCCATAATATTGCATCGGACCGAAAGCAGTATGGTGCACTCTCTAAACTTGGAATGACGAAGGAAGAAGTATGGAAAATTTCTCGTTGGCAATTATGTATGCTATTTTTTGCGCCAATTATAGTAGGGAGTATGCATAGTGCAGTTGCATTATATACGTTTCATAATACGCTTTTTATGGATGGATCATTCAGAAAAGTAGGTTTGTTCATTCTGTTTTATATCGCAGCATGTATCATTTATTTCTTCTTCGCTCAAAGAGAGTATAAGAAACATTTAGACTAGCGAATGCTAGTCTTTTTTAAATATTCGAAATTTACATAGAAGAATATAAAAAAGTATGGTATAACAGTAAGAAAACGAAAAAGAGGGGAAAAGACGATGATTCGAGTAGGATATTTAGGACCAGAAGCAACATTTACAAATATGGCGGTGAGTCGTTTTTTTCCGGAAGCAGAGCATGTACCGTATCGAACGATTCCAGATTGTATAGATGCAGCTGCAAATGAAAATGTAGACTTCGCAGTTGTACCGTTAGAAAATGCAATAGAAGGTTCAGTGAATATAACGGTTGATTACCTTGTACATGAGCAGCCGCTTTCCATTGTAGGAGAAATTACAGTACCAATTCAGCAGCATTTACTTGTACATCCGCAGTATGCAGAAGTGTGGGAAGAAGTATATGCAGTGCATTCTCATCCGCATGCCATTGCACAGTGCCATAAATTTTTAAATGAAGAATTAAAAGGAGTAACTGTTCGAGATATGACATCTACAAGTGCTGCTGCACAATATGTGAAAGAACATCCTGAAGAGAAAATTGCCGCTATTGCAAATGAAGCGGCTGCAGAAAAATACGGATTAACAATTGTGAGACGTAGTATTCATACGCATAAAAATAATCACACACGTTTCTTAGTACTCCATAAGAAAAAGAAAGCAGTACTCCCGAATAACGGAGAGAACTGCGGAGAGAAAACGACGCTTATGATAACGTTACCTGCAGATTATGCAGGTGCCCTATATCAAGTGTTATCAGCTTTCGCATGGAGAAAATTAAACTTATCAAAAATCGAATCGCGTCCGATGAAAACAGGTCTTGGAAATTACTTTTTCTTAATCGATGTCGATAAAGCATACGATGACGTATTATTGCCAGGCGTAACGATGGAACTTGAAGCACTCGGTTTTTCTGTTACTGTACTGGGGAGTTATTCTTCTTATTGGTTGTAAGATGTAGATGGAATATTTGTATTTGCCTAATCGTCCATATCATTTCATTGCCTAGTATATTTTTTGATAGATTAATAAAATCCCACCTGCAAAAGGTGGGATTCTTTATCCCGCTATTTGCCGGGCAGCCCGATTGGTGAGGGCTGATTAAAGTTTCACTTTATTTTAACTTCGCAAGACGATCTTCTAATTGACCACGCCAAATATCAGCTAGTTCTGGAACAGCAAGAATCTTCTCGATGCCATCTTTATCTTTTCTATTATGAAAATAAATTTCGTTAGAGAATAAAACAGAAACATTGCTTGATGGACGTTCTAGTAATGTAATTTTTGAATCTTTACGTACAGTACCTTCTTGAAGAACGCGGCATAGGTAGCCAGTAAATCCAGTTGCTACAATACGCGGCAGTATGCCAGGGATGCCAAGACGTTTTGAAATTGTGCTACAAGGTACGCGAGCTTGCGTTACTTGAATGATTGCTTCGCCTAGTTGATATGTATCTCCGATGCATACGTCATGCTCTAACATATTTGTTACGGTAATGTTTTCACCAAATGTGGAAGCGGGAAGCGTAGTTTGAAATTCCTCTTCCCATAGTGCGTAATGCTCGTGTGGGTACACACAAACAGCGCGATCAGGTCCGCCGTGATGTTTTAAATCCGCTACGTCATCACCACGAAATCCGTCTTTTGAGAGAAAGGCCTCTTCTGTAGGATCTTTACATATACCTGTTATCATTTCTTTATCTTCGCCATATTTCATTTGTTTCGGTTTGCCAATGCTAAAGTGAACGAGTTCAATTCCCATATTTGATCTCCTTTACGATTGATTACAATATTATAGCATTAAAAAAGCACAGAGAATGATAAAAACTCTGTGCTTTACATTAATAAACGAGAAATCCTGCTTTATCTAACGCCTCACAAGCAGCATCTAATTTTTCTTTAGAATCTGCCTCGATTGTATGTAAGTGAATACCATCTGTTAGTTGTGAAAGATAGGAAGCATTTGTGTTTTCGATTTTTTGTAAATATTGCTCTACATCAAAGCGATTGCTTACCATAATGGAGGCTGTTAAGTCACCGTATACAGGATGCTCAACTTTTACGTCTTTAATCGTAACGCCATGGTCGACAAGCATTGTAAGTTCCTGACGTACTTCTGCTGGTTTATGTTGGCATACGATTACGCGTTCAAAAGTTTGTTGCTTCTCTTGTGGCTTTAAATATAAATAACCTTGAGCGGTCGCAATAATTGGTTCGTTTCGTGCTTTAAGCAAGGAAATATCTTGCACGATAACTTGTCTACTTACGTTCGTCTTTTTCGATAGTTCATTCCCCGATAACGGTTCATTTGCAGCAAGAAGCCACTGGAGGATAAGTTGTCGTCTTTCTTCACCTAAAATCTTTTTTTGTTCATTTTGTTTCATTATGATTTAACACCTCTATAAAATTGATTTCCAATTGTGTGTAGTGCATGAATAGTAGTATCAATTTGATCTTTCGTTGTTTGTTGTCCGAAAGAGAAGCGGACATATTGTTTTGCCTCTTCATACGTTTTTCCAATTGCAAGCATAGTTTTCGAAGGTTCTTGTTTACCGACTTGGCAAGCACTTCCGGTGGAAATGGCGATACCATGGCGATTACATTCTAGCATAGTATATTGACCTTCTATTCCTTTTATTGTAACCCCAACAATATGTGGTAAACAAGAAGTAGAATGACCTTCTACTTCAATTTCTAGCGGAAGTGTTTGTATTTGCTCTAAAAAGTAGGATCGTAACTCTTTAAAACGTAAACTTTCTTCCCATTGAGTTTTTAATATATTTTCAGCAGCTGTTAAAAAAGATGCGATGCCGGGAACGTTCACTGTACCTGGGCGAAATCCTTTTTCGTGAGAAGTTCCTGGAAATACTTGTTCCCAGCGAGTTTGCGGATTTATGTAGCAAGCGCCGACACCTTTTGGTCCGTATATTTTATGTGCTGAAACAGAAAGACTATCAATCCCCATCTCAAAAACATGGATAGGCAGTTTACCAAACGTTTGCACACAATCCGTATGAAATAAAACATTATATTTTTTTAAAAGTGCCCCGATTTCTGTAATGTTTTGAACGGTTCCGATTTCAGAGTTTCCATGCTGTATACTTGCTAGCACAGTATCTTCCGTAATAGCTGCCTCTAAATCTACTAAACAAATGAGTCCATTTTTATCAATAGGAATTTCAGTGATCGTATAGCCTTTTGATTTTAGAGATTGAAAATAACTTCGAATGGATGCATGTTCCATAGGTGTCGTAATAATATGCTTCTTATTTCGGGCATTTAGAAGTGATTGAATCGCAAGATAGTTCGATTCCGATCCACCGCTTGTGAAAAATACTCCTTGTTCTTTGCCTCCAATCATTTCCGCAAATGTTTTTCGGCAAACTTGTAATAAAGAAGAAGCCGTTCCTCCAATATCATGTAAACTTTGTTCATTTCCGAAGTATTGTGAAGCTGCTTTCATATATGTTTGTAACGCTTCCTCGCTCATAGGTGTAGTAGCTGCATAGTCAAGATATATCATCATGTAAGTTCCTCTCTCTAGTAAGAGTTACATTTCTTTTACTTTTTAAATGGTAGTGAAAATAAGAATTATAAAAAAACTCTTGTCATTATTTTAAAACTATGTAAATATAGGTGTCAAGACAGTTGAAAAGTGTAAAGTAGGAGGCAACAATTATGCCAAGCGCAGATGTCTTAATTATTGGAAGTGGCGTTGCGGCACTTCGTGTTGCAAAAGAGATTTGTCACGAAAAGAATGTGATTATTATCACAAAGGAGACGAAACGTAATAATAATACACATTTAGCTCAAGGTGGAATTGCCGCAGCGGTAGCTACATACGACAATCCTAATGATCATTTTGAAGATACGCTAGTAGCAGGGTGTCATTATAACAATGAAGAAGTGGTCCGTTATTTAGTCGAGGAAGGACCGAAAGAAATTAATAACCTTATTGAAAATGGAATGAAATTTGATGGAGATGAAACAGGTCCTCATCTTGGAAAAGAAGGAGCGCATCGAAAACGTCGTATTTTACATGCAGGTGGCGATGCAACAGGAAAGAATTTATTAGAGCATCTTATTCAAGAAGTAGCTCCATACGTTACGGTAGTGGAACAGGAAATGGTGCTCGATTTTATTATAGAAAAAGATAAATGTGTTGGGGCTTTAACTCGCAACAATAAAGGAGAATTGAAACGTTACAATGCAGATTATACGGTGTTAGCTTCAGGCGGTATTGGCGGTTTATACGCCTTTACTTCTAATGATGAGACGATTACAGGCGATGGACTTGCAATGGTGTACCGTGCAGGCGGAGAGCTTGTAGATTTAGAGTTTATACAATTTCATCCGACGATGTTATACGCGGGTGGGCGTTGTTCTGGTCTTGTGTCCGAAGCTGTTCGCGGAGAAGGAGCTGTCCTTGTAAATGGAAAAGGGCAGCGCTTTATGATGGATATACATTCCGAACAGGATTTAGCGCCTCGTGATGTAGTCGCAAGGGCTATTCATGAACAGCTACTTGCGGGTGAAAAAGTGTACTTAAACATCGAAATGATTCAAAACTTTGAACAACGCTTTCCGACCGTGTCATCGATATGTAAAACAAATGGAGTCGATATAAATAAAAAACTTATTCCAGTCGTGCCTGGTACTCATTTTCACATGGGCGGCGTGAAAACGAACTGTGATGGAGAGACGTCTATTCCGAACTTATACGCAGTCGGTGAAGTAGCTTGTAACGGGGTTCATGGTGCAAATAGATTAGCGAGTAATTCATTATTAGAAGGTCTTGTGTTTGGAAAAAGAATCGGACGACACATTTTATCTAGAGAGACAAAAGAAAAGGTGAACATGCTAGCCGAAAAGGAAGCAAAGTTTATCGTTCTGAATCATTTACCGACGAAAGAAGAAATACAAAAATGCATGATGAAATATGTTGGGATTGTGCGAACAGAGCAAAGTTTATCTTATGCGAAGAGATGGCTTAGTAAGTATGGTGTTCGAAATATGATATTACAACATGATGTTCTTACGAATGAAGAGATAACGCTTATTAATATGTTAACGGTTTGTGAGCTTATAGTTGTGTCAGCCTTGCAAAGAGAAGAAAGTATTGGCGGGCATTACCGGAGTGATTATCCAGATAGAAATATAGGAAAGAAAGAGATTGTTCGAGTAAAGAGAAAACGACAACTTGTGTAATGAGGGGAAGAGGGGCTTTATGAACACGATAAAAGTTAAAGAAGCATTAAATCGATTTTTTTTAGAAGATATAGGGGAAAGAGATGTAACATCTCAGCTTATTTTTCCAGATAACTTGCTTTCGAAAGGAACGTTTCTTGCGAAGGATACAGGGGTCTTTGCAGGACGTTTAGTAATTGAATCAGGATTTAAATTAATTGATGAGAGAATTGAAGTAGAGCTTCATAAAAAAGATGGGGACCTTGTAGAAAAAGGCGAAATCATTGCAACTGTGCAAGGTCCAATTGCATCGTTATTAACAGCAGAGCGCGTTATATTAAATGTTATTCAGCGTATGAGCGGAATAGCGACGATGACGCGTAAAGCGGTTCTTGCTTTAGATAGCAGTCATACTCGCATTTGTGATACGCGAAAAACGATGCCAGGACTACGTATGTTTGATAAGCATGCAGTCGTGTGCGGCGGTGGATTTAATCATCGCTTCGGTTTATATGATGGTGTCATGATTAAAGACAATCATATTGCGTTTGCTGGTTCTATTACAAAAGCTGTTACATCAGTGAAAGAGAAGTTAGGACATATGGTGAAAGTAGAAGTAGAAACAGAAACTGAGGAACAGGTGAGAGAGGCTGTTGCTGCTGGTGCTGATATTATTATGTTCGATAATCGTACGCCAGATGAAATCCGGGAGTTTTCAAAAATTGTACCAAGTGCTATCGTTACAGAAGCTTCAGGGGGCATCACAATTGAAGATTTACCGAAATACGGAAAAACAGGGGTAGATTATATTTCACTTGGAGCGTTAACACATTCAGTGAAAGCACTTGATATTAGTTTCAATATTGAAGGATAAGGAAAGTGGCTTAGAGGGGAGAAACGTATATGAGTATTTTAGAACAAGTACAGCCAATTGAAACGATGTTACCAGAGCGTTATTACACGATGTCAACGGAAGATATGGAAAAGCGTGTTCGTGAAATTAAAGAGAAAATGGGGAAAATGTTATTCATTCCAGGGCATCATTATCAAAAAGATGAAGTGGTACAATTTTCAGATGCAGCAGGGGATTCACTTCAGCTTGCACAAGTTGCAGCGAGCAATAAAGACGCAAAATATATTGTGTTTTGCGGGGTGCACTTTATGGCGGAAACAGCAGATATGTTAACGACAGATGATCAAGTTGTCATCTTACCAGATATGCGTGCAGGTTGTTCGATGGCGGATATGGCAGATATTGAACAAACAGAAAGAGCATGGAAAGAGCTCACGAAATTATTTGGAGATACGATGATTCCGTTAACATATGTGAACTCTACAGCTGCAATTAAAGCGTTTTGTGGTCGTAACGGAGGAGCAACAGTAACATCTTCTAATGCAAAGCAAATGGTATCTTGGGCGTTTACTCAAAAAGAACGTCTCGTCTTTTTACCAGACCAACATTTAGGGAGAAATACAGCGTACGATTTAGGTATCCCGTTAGATAAAATGGCAGTATGGGACCCACACACAGATTCATTAGAGTACGATGGGGATATAGAAGAAATTCAAGTAATTTTATGGAAAGGGCATTGTTCTGTTCATCAAAATTTTACAGTGAAGAACATTGAGAGCGTACGAAAAAATCATTCTGATATGAATATTATTGTACATCCAGAATGTTGCTATGAAGTTGTAGCTGCTTCAGATTATGCAGGCTCAACGAAATATATTATTGATATGATTGAATCAGCGCCATCTGGTAGCAAATGGGCGATTGGTACAGAAATGAATTTAGTGAACCGAATTATTCAGCAACATCCAGATAAAGAAATTGTTTCACTTAATCCATTTATGTGTCCGTGCTTAACGATGAACCGAATTGATCTGCCTCACTTATTATGGACACTTGAAACGATAGAAAGAGGAGAAGAAATTAACGTTATTAGCGTAGACAAACAAGTAACGGCAGAAGCGGTTCTTGCATTAAATCGTATGTTAGAGCGTGTGTAAAGCAACGGTATTCCTGTTGCTTTTTTTCATACATATAATCATAACGAGAACGAAATGGGCATACATTGTTTTGAAGAAATCATTGTGGTTCTTTATGCTTATTCCGCTTCGAATGATATTGAAAATCGAAGAAGTGATAAAAGTGAAAAGAAGTTAATGTTATTTAGAAAGAGTTACTTCATGAGATTTGTTACTTATAGATAAGTTATACAGGAGGGGGAAAATTTGAAAATTCATATCGTGCAAAAAGGGGATACCCTTTGGAAAATTGCGAAAAAGTACGGAGTGGATTTTGACACGTTGAAAAAAACAAATACACAACTTAGTAATCCAGATTTAATTATGCCAGGTATGAAAATTAAAGTGCCATCCAAGAGTGTTCACATGAAACAACAGGCTGGAGCAGGTTCAGCGCCTCCAAAGCAATACGTAAAAGAAGTGCAGCAAAAAGAATTTGCAGCAACACCAACTCCGCTTGGAATAGAAGATGAAGAAGAAGTTACGTATCAATCAGCACCAATTACACAGCAGCCAGCTATGCAACAAACACAAAAAGAAGTGCAAGTAAAACCGCAAAAGGAGATGCAGGTAAAGCCGCAAAAAGAAGTACAGGTGAAACCACAGAAGGAGATGCAGGTAAAGCCACAAAAAGAAGTACAGGTGAAACCGCAAAAAGAGGTGCAAAAAGAACAGCCAATTCAAAAAGAAAAACCAGTTGAAAAACCGTCTGTTATTCAAAAACCACCTGTGATAGAAAAACAAAAACCGGCGGAAAAAGAAAACACGAAGTTTTCGGTAAATGTATTACCGCAGCCGCCACAACCACCAATAAAACCGAAAAAAGAATATAAAATTTCAGATGTAATAAAAAAAGGAAGCGAGTTAATTGCTCCTCAAATTAGTAAAATGAAACCTAACAATATCATTTCTCCGCAAACGAAAAAAAACAATATAGTATCGCCGCAAGTGAAGAAAGAAAATGTAGGAAATATAGTATCGCCGCAAGTGAAGAAAGAAAATGTAGGAAATATAGTATCGCCACAAGTGAAGAAAGAAAATGTAGGAAATATAGTATCGCCGCAAGTGAAGAAAGAAAATGTAGGAAATATAGTATCGCCACAAGTGAAGAAAGAAAATGTAGGAAATATAGTATCGCCGCAAGTGAAAAAAGAAAATGTAGGGAATATAGTGTCACCGCAAGTGAAAAAAGAAAATGTAGGGAATATAGTGTCACCGCAAGTGAAAAAAGAAAACGTAGGGAATATAGTATCGCCAAATGTATCGAAAGAAAATGTAGTTATTCCACAAGTCATACCGCCAAATATTCAAATGCCAAATATTCAAATACCAATCATGGATAACAACCAACCACCGAATATAATGCCAATCATAGATAACAACCAGCCACCGAATATAATGCCAATCATGGATAACAGCCAGCCACCGAATATAATGCCAATTATGGATAACAACCAGCCACCGAATATAATGCCAATTATGGATAACAACCAGCCGCCGAATATAATGCCGATTATGGATAACAATCAAATGCCGAATATGATGCCGATCATGGATAACAATCAAATGCCGAATATGATGCCGATTATGGATAACAATCAAATGCCGAATATGATGCCGATTATGGATAACAATCAAATGCCGAATATGATGCCGATTATGGATAACAATCAAATGCCGAATATAATGCCGATTATGGATAACAATCAAATGCCGAATATGATGCCGATTATGGATAACAATCAACCACCCAATATGATGCCCTATCAAATGCCGTATCAACAGCCCATGATGCCGCCGAATCCGTATTATCAACAACCAAATCCATATCAAATGCCATATCAGCAAGGAGCGCCGTTCGGACCGCAATATACGTCTATGCCAAACCAGAATATGATGCCAATGGATAATAATATGCCGCCGCTTGTGCAGGGTGAGGAAGATTGTGGATGCGGAGGAGAAAGTAGACTATATAGTCCACAACCAGGCGGTCCGCAATATGCGAATCCTTTATATTACCAACCAACTCAGTCTGCATATGCACCACAGCCAGGAACGATGTATTATCAACCAGATCCACCGAATGTATTTGGAGAGCCCGTTTCAGAAGAAGAGGACGAAGAAGAAGTTTAAAAAGGCGGGAGTATTCCCGCCTTTTTTACATTCCTGTTAATTAAGAAAATGAAGTTTTTTTATGAAGTGCTAGAAAATTCCCAGTGAAATATTAACAGTGTAAAAACCTTCTCGGTTACTCATCATAAGAGGGAGCTTTTCAGTAGAGAAGCTCATTCTAACAGAGGGGGTTTTTGTATTGAATACGAAAGTAAAAGTGATTGCTGCTTCTTTGTTAGTTACCAGTGCATTAGCTGCATGTGGTACACCGAAAGATAACAATGCAATGGATGGACGTAACTACAATTACGAGCGTACATCTTATAATGATACACACCAGTATCGTGATAATGTGACACGTAATGATCGTTATACAGATTATGTAACATATAGAAATGGTCGTAACGATACAGGATACAATTATTATCGAGATGTAAATTACAATGGACAAATTGCTAATCCGCATCCAACTCGTAATATTACAATGAACAATTCATACATTAACAATGATGGTAAAACAGCTGAAAGAATAACAAATCGTGTGAAACGTATGAATAACGTAGACCGTGTGTCTACAGTTGTATATGGAAACGATGTAGCGATTGCGGTAAAACCACGTAACACAGTGACAAATGAAACGGCGATGGCTAACGAAATTCGTCAAGCTGTTGCAAATGAAGTTGGAAACAGAAACGTATATGTTTCTGTAAGAAATGATATGTTTACTCGTGTCGATGCAATGAGTACGCGTCTACGTAACGGTACAGTTACAAACGATTTTAATCGTGACATAGTGAATATGTTCCGAGACATTCGTTACGGTTTAACTGGTACAGTGCGATAACAAAACAAAAGAGGAAGGGATAGCCCTTCCTCTTTATTCATCGTTGTCTTGTAAGCGACGTTTTTTAATAAAATAACTAACGGAATAAGAAACTAAAAAGCATATGAAAAGAATACTACCTGTTGAAATAGCTTCAAATAGAGGTCTTTCTGGAATGAAAATAATATAAATAATAGCCGTAACGATTCCTACAATAAGGGAGTGGAAGACAAGTTTGTAATAAGGAGTTAACTGTATTTCCTTTTCGCCTTCTTCTACATCGATTGAAACACTTAACTGTAAATAAGCAAGTAAAATACTTGTAAACATAAATAATAGCCACAATGGAGATTTCGTAATTTGATCAATGCCTTCAATGAATCCGATATAGCCTAAAATTCCAACTACGCCAATGTATTGAAAAAGAAAGACAATACGTATGTTTTTTAACATTTGAAGAATGAGGCGTTCATCCTTTATTTTTTTCATAATATTCATCCCCTGCTTATTATGATTTCGCTGTCACATTAATTGTAACATATATATTGCAATTATCAATTTATAATTTACATAAAATAATTTGGATGAAAGAGGAAATAAAATATTTTTATAAACATGTTGCACTTATACTTTATTAATGTTATATTAGCAAAGCGATGAGCTAATTTACGTAAGACGAGAGATATGCTTAAGTGCTAAACACGCGAATGTGGTCGCCTGGTCTCTCGCCGTAAACGCATCAAGACGCCTGCTTTGCAGGCGTCTTTCATTTTATATAAAAGTAAATGATACATGCAGATGAGGTAAACCCTTATCTGCATTTTTTATTTTTCGAAAGAAATGTAATATGGATAAAACCCCCATTTCCGGAAAAACTACTAATGAAAGTATGATCTTGCCTAAAAGAGGTGAACGGAAATGAAATGGATACTGATTGCGATGCAAGCTTTCGTTATGATGTTTTGTTTCGTTTATGGAACGAATGTGAAGGCGGAAGGGCCAGTACCAGAAGTAACGAAAAAAGAACCTGAGGTTACAATTTTATTAGAGCGTATGTATGTTGATGGCGAAGTAAGCGAAGAAATACTTACAGAAAAAGTGACGGATTTAGAAAAGTTTTTACAGCAGTATAAAGAATGGCAGCTCGTTGATCGTGATGATGTACAAATTGTATTGCAAAAGAAAGTTGATGATATTTCTCCGTTATTGAAAACGAGCGGGTATTTTGGTGTTTCAGAGGAAGGGATATTACAAATTTTCAAAGGTGTACCGAAAAGTGATAATGCGATCCATTCTTTCTTTCAAATTGATATGAAAAAGCTTGAGAGCTATGAACGTGCGAAATTGAAACGTGGCATTCGTATTAAATCAAAAGAAGGTTTTGTGAAGACGATTGAAAAAATGAAGCAATACGCAGTTCAAAGTAAGAAAAAAAGCAGCTCATGGTGAGCTGCTTTTTTTTCTTATTTGTTTTTAGCTAAAATTTCTTTTGCGATTTCATCAATTAGCATATCTTTTCCGATTGGATTGAATGCTTTCGTATTGAAGACTTCATTTGATACTTCATATACGTGATTATTTTTAACTGCTTTATTGTCTTTCCAAACGGCACTGTTTTTGTAGTCTTCGTAAACTTTATCAGCTTCGCCGCCGAAGTTTACAATAAACATTTGGTCAGGCTGGAATGCAACTAGACCTTCTAGTGATACTTGCGCCATCGTTTGTTTTAAATCCGTACCTTTTGTTGCTGGAAGTTTTAAGTCATTAAAGATGATGTCACCGTATCCGAAGCTACCGTATACACGGAAGTTTTGTGGTGTAACTGCAACGAACATAAAGTTCTCATCTTTTGTTTTCTCTTTAATTTTTTTAGATAAAGAGTCTGCTTTCTTATCGTAGTCTGCAATCCATTTGTCTGCTTTCTTCTCTTCGTCAAATAGCTTACCTACTTCTTTAAACTTACCACGCCAGTCTTCTAAGTTTGTTTCTAGAACAACTGTAGGTGCAACCTTTTCTAGTTGATCATAAATTTTTAATTGACGGTTGTTTAAAATAATTAAGTCTGGTTTTAAAGCAGTAACAGCTTCTAAATCAACTTTAGGTGCCCAGTACCAACCTACTGCTTTTACTCCATCTAACTTGTCTGTTAAGTGATTTTGGATTTTATCTTTATATGTATTTGCTGTACCAACAGGTTTGTGTCCAAGAAGTAATAGTTCTTCTGTTGATCCAGATAAGTCAACAATTCTCTTTGGATTTACTGGAATTGTAGCTTCACCTTTAGCATGTTTTACAACTTTTGTTTTCGGTTGTTCTTTTGCCTTCGATTCTTCTTTTTGAGAAGAACAGCCAACGATAGAAAGAACAACGAGCATAATAGTAAATAAAATAAATAGCTTACGTTTCATCCTGATGTAACCCCTTTAATTAGTATTGATAATCATTATCGACTCCTGTATATTAAGGTGCTTTAACCTTTCTGTCAATGGAAAATAACAGAAGTTTCAAGTGGAGAACATTTGTTGGGGCAGTCTCGCTTTTCTATCATTAAATATGTTAAAATGGAATACATGATTTAAGAGGGAGAGATCGTATTTTGTTTGAATATGTTACAGGTTACGTGGAGTATGTAGGGCCGGAATATGTCGTAATTGATCATAATGGAATTGGTTATCAAATTTTCACACCAAATCCGTATGTATTTCAAAGAAGTAAGCAAGAAATCCGTGTCTATACATATCATTATGTGAGAGAAGATATTATGGCACTTTACGGGTTTAAAACACGTGAAGAGCGTTTATTATTTACAAAGTTGTTAGGCGTGTCTGGCATTGGGCCAAAAGGAGCTCTTGCAATTTTAGCTTCTGGTCAAACAGGACAGGTCGTTCAAGCGATTGAGCATGAAGATGAGAAGTTTTTAGTGAAATTCCCAGGCGTCGGAAAGAAAACAGCACGCCAAATGATTTTAGATTTAAAAGGAAAACTAGCAGATGTCGTACCAGATGCATTTGTTGATTTATTCTCAGACACAGAACGTTTTGATGAGAAGAAAGGTTCATCAGCTGAGCTTGATGAGGCACTGGAAGCTCTCCGCGCACTTGGATACGCAGAACGCGAAGTTTCTCGTGTTGTACCAGAGTTATTAAAAGAATCATTAACGACGGATCAGTATATTAAAAAGGCACTTAGTCTTTTACTAAATGGTAAGAGGTGAGTATAATGGACGAACGTCTCCTTTCAGGGGAATCTGCATATGAAGATGCGGATTTAGAATATTCATTACGGCCACAGACGCTCCGTCAGTATATTGGCCAAGATAAAGCAAAACATAATTTAGAAGTATTTATTGAAGCGGCGAAAATGCGTGAAGAAACGTTAGATCACGTGCTTTTATATGGACCACCAGGTCTTGGTAAAACGACGCTTGCGAATATTATTGCCAATGAGATGGGCGTTAATGTTAGAACAACTTCAGGTCCCGCAATTGAAAGACCAGGAGATTTAGCTGCTGTATTAACAGCGCTTCAGCCAGGGGATGTATTATTTATTGATGAAATTCATCGTTTGCATAGATCAATTGAAGAAGTATTGTATCCTGCGATGGAAGACTTTTGCCTTGATATTGTAATTGGAAAAGGGCCTTCAGCACGTTCTGTACGCCTAGATTTACCGCCATTTACATTAGTTGGAGCAACAACACGTGCTGGAGCATTATCGGCACCGCTTCGTGACCGCTTCGGTGTACTTTCAAGGTTAGAGTACTACACAGTAGATCAGCTTTCTGCGATTGTTGAACGTACAGCAGAAGTATTTGAAGTTGAAATCGATTCGTTAGCTGCATTAGAAATTGCAAGACGTGCTCGTGGTACACCTCGTATTGCGAATCGTCTTTTAAGACGTGTACGTGATTTCGCGCAAGTTCGCGGTAACGGAACGGTTACGATGGAAATTACACAAATGGCATTAGAGCTACTGCAAGTAGATAAATTAGGTCTAGATCATATTGATCATAAATTACTGCTTGGTATTATTGAGAAATTCCGTGGCGGTCCAGTTGGATTAGAAACGGTTTCAGCAACAATTGGAGAAGAATCTCATACGATTGAAGATGTGTATGAGCCGTATTTATTACAAATTGGCTTTTTACAACGAACGCCAAGGGGCCGAATTGTAACGCCGCTTGCGTATGAACATTTCGGAATGGAGATACCAAAAGTATGACGGAGATGCCAAAGCTGCTTATTACAGCCGGGATCTTACTCATCGTTGTTGGATTAGCTTGGAAGTTCATTGGAAGGCTTCCAGGCGATATTTTTGTGAAAAAAGGAAACGTTACCTTTTATTTTCCTATCATTACATGTATTGTGTTAAGTATTGTATTATCTTTTATTATGTATATAATAAATCGATTTAAATAAGAAATAGGTGGATATAGCTATGGATATAAATCTGTTTGATTTTCATTTACCAGAAGAACTTATTGCACAAGTCCCGTTAGAAGATCGTGAAACATCAAGATTAATGGTGTTAGACCGTGAAACAGGTGATATTGAGCATAAACATTTTACGGATATTCTTTCTTACTTACATGAGGGGGATTGCTTAGTTTTAAATGAAACGAAAGTTATGCCTGCTCGTTTGCACGGTGTGAAAGAAGATACAGGCGCGCACATTGAAGTACTTCTTTTAAAACAAGAAGAAGGTGATAATTGGGAAACGCTTGTAAAGCCAGCGAAACGTGTAAAAGAAGGAACTGTTATCTCTTTTGGCGAAGGGAAATTAAAAGCAACTTGCACAGGAACTGCAGATCAAGGTGGACGCCAGCTTGAATTTTCATATGATGGCATCTTCTATGAAATTTTAGATGAACTTGGGGAAATGCCGCTTCCTCCATATATTAAAGAGACGCTGGAAGATCGCGATCGCTATCAAACAGTATATGCGAAAGAAATCGGTTCAGCAGCAGCGCCGACTGCGGGACTTCACTTTACAGAAGAGTTACTTGAGAAGTTAAAGCAAAAAGGCGTTCAGTTAGCATTCATTACACTTCACGTAGGACTTGGAACATTTAGACCAGTTTCTGCAGACACGATTGAAGAACACCATATGCACGCAGAATATTATCATATGTCTGAAGAGACAGCGGCATTATTAAATCGTGTGAAAGAGAATGGTGGACGTATTATTACTGTAGGTACGACATCAACTCGTACGTTAGAAACAATTGCAACAGATCATGACGGTAAGCTCTGCGCCGCTTCTGGATGGACAGATATTTTCATGTATCCGGGATATGAATTTAAAGCAATTGATGGTTTAATTACAAACTTCCATTTACCGAAATCAACATTAATTATGCTTGTAAGTGCATTTGCAAATAGAGATAATGTACTTCATGCTTATAATGAAGCAGTAAAAGAAAAATATCGTTTCTTTAGCTTCGGTGATGCAATGTTCGTTGCATCTCACGCTAAAATGAGAAACAAATAAAAGGAGTAAGTTATGACAGCAATTCGTTATGAATTTATTAAGACATGTAAACAAACGGGTGCCCGTTTAGGTCGTGTGCATACGCCGCACGGTTCATTTGATACACCAACATTTATGCCAGTTGGTACACTTGCAACAGTTAAGACAATGTCACCAGAAGAATTAAAAGCAATGGATTCTGGCATTATTTTAAGTAATACGTATCATTTATGGCTACGTCCAGGTCATGAAATTATTCGTGAAGCAGGCGGCTTGCATAAATTTATGAACTGGGATCGTGCAATCTTAACAGACTCTGGTGGTTTCCAAGTATTCAGTTTAAGTGACTTCCGTCGTATTGAAGAGGAAGGCGTTCACTTCCGTAATCACTTAAATGGAGATAAATTATTCTTATCACCAGAAAAAGCGATGGAAATCCAAAATGCATTAGGTTCAGATATTATGATGGCATTTGATGAGTGTCCACCATTCCCGGCTACTTTTGAATATATGAAGAAATCTGTAGAGCGTACGAGCCGCTGGGCAGAACGTTGCTTAAAAGCGCATGAACGTCCGCAAGATCAAGGTTTATTCGGTATTGTACAGGGCGGGGAGTACGAAGAGCTTCGTCGTCAAAGTGCGAAAGACCTTGTTTCAATGGACTTCCCTGGTTACGCTGTAGGTGGTTTATCTGTTGGTGAACCGAAAGATATTATGAACCGTGTTCTTGAGTTTACAACACCACTTCTTCCAGATAATAAGCCTCGTTACTTAATGGGTGTAGGTTCTCCTGACTCGTTAATCGATGGCGCAATTCGTGGGATTGATATGTTTGACTGCGTACTTCCAACTCGTATCGCTCGAAATGGTACGTGTATGACAAGTGAAGGTCGCCTTGTTGTAAAAAATGCGAAATTCGCAAGAGACTTCGGTCCGCTTGATCCAAACTGTGATTGCTACACATGTAAAAACTACTCACGTGCGTACATTCGTCACTTAATGAAATGTGATGAAACGTTCGGAATTCGTTTAACGTCTTATCACAACCTTCATTTTCTGTTAAACTTAATGGAGCAGGTGAGACAAGCTATTCGTGAAGACCGTCTTGGCGATTTCCGCGAAGAGTTCTTTGAACAGTATGGCTTTAATAAACCGAATGCTAAAAACTTCTAATACATAATTTAAAAGGAGGAACAAAAGATGAATGCAGGTATGATGAATATCGTTATGATCGTTGCGATGTTTGCGATTTTCTATTTCTTATTAATTCGCCCGCAACAAAAACGTCAAAAAGCAGTTGCTCAAATGCAAAGTGAGTTAGCAAAAGGTGATGCTATCGTAACAATCGGTGGTTTACACGGTACAATCGAATCAGTAGATGAGACAAAAATCGTTATTAAATCTGGTGGTTCACACTTAACTTTCGATCGCAATGCGATTCGTGAAGTTGTGAAAAACTAATGTGGAAGGCCCTGCATGAAATGTGCAGGGCCTTTTTTAGTTACTTTGCTTTGACATATTTACACCGAAAATACCACCGAGTGTACTCGCCCCCATTAATGCTAATTGATATAGTAATTGTGAGTTCGATAAGGTTTGAGAAAAGCCTAAATAGTTAACTAGAAAGACGAGTATAGTGAACGTGAGCCCTGTTGTGAAACCTACTAGCCAACCTTTTCCTTGAGCCTTTTTGCCGGCAGTAAATCCAGACATAAGCATAGATAAAAGAGCGAGTATAAAAATAGTAACGGTTAATGTCCCTTCATTTATATTCGTAAACTTTAATAAAAGAGCCATAATCATACTAGTAATAGATGCGAGAATTAGTAGCGTAACAATACCGAAGCCAATTGCAGTTGATAATTTTTTCGTTCCATCCATTTATGCATTCCCCCTTTTTAATACAAGCATATTTTCCTTTTGCTCAAGTTAGACTAGTTTCTTTTTTATAGGGGAGTCTATACGTAAAAAAGGAGATGTAGAAATGGAATGGATATCGGTAATTGGACGGACAATGCTTTTGTATATCATCATCTTAATTATTTTTCGTCTTATGGGTAAACGTGAGATAGGAGAGCTAAGTGTATTAGATTTAGTCGTATTTATTATGCTTGGAGAAATGGCTGTAGTAGCAATTGAAAATACCGATAAATCACTTTTGCATCAATTAGTTCCGATGACTTTTCTTATGTGCATACAAATCATTTTGTCAGTCATTTCATTAAAGTTTCAACGATTTCGGCATTTAATAGAAGGTGAACCAGCAATTATTATTAATGCGGGAAAGATTGATGAAAAAAAGATGAGAAACCAACGATATAATATTGATGATTTAATGATGCAATTAAGGGAACAAGGAGTTGGAGATATTCGGGATGTAGAATATGCTATTTTGGAACCGTCTGGGAAGTTATCTGTCTTTCAAAAACAAAAAAATAAACAAGATACATTGCAGTTTACGCTTCCTCTTATTATTGATGGAGAAATTCAATCTAGTCATTTACAAATGATTGAGCATACAGATGAATGGCTTATTGAGAAATTAAAAAACTTAGGTTATAACGATATAACACAAATTTTATACTGTAGTTTTCAAAATGGACAATTTTTTGTTGATGTAAAAGAAAATTAGAGACTTATCCTTTGGAAGAGTAAGGATGATTAGTATAACTAATAATCAGTGGAGATTACCCCACTGATTAAAGTTTCACCTTATTTCAAAAATGAAAGCTTACGAATGATAGGGAGACGACTTAACTCTTCTTTTCGAATGAGTTTGAAAGTGAAGAGAAGTACGATATAAACAATTGTTGTTAAAGTGATTTCCCATAATGTTTGTATGCCAAGGGAATGAGAGAAAATAATATATTTATGAAGATAAAAACCGAAGGCGCCTGCGATACCGATGGCAAGTCCGCCGAAAATATAGTCTTTTGCGTAAATGGTAAATGTAATCTTTTTTAAAACAGTAGCGTAGTGAAGAAATGTTACTGTTACAATATTTGCAGCAATAGCAAGTGCAACCCCCATCATTTGAAACTCTGGCCTTGATGCTAGTACAAAAATAACGATTAATTTCACGATGGCACCAATAAATGTATTCATCATTGCGGCTCTTGCTAAGTTTAAAGCTTGCAAAACAGAGGTAAGTGGACTTTGGAAATAATGAAATAAAAAGCAAGGCGCAAGAAGTTGAATGAATGCTGTTGCGCTGTCTGATCCATACATAAGAGTTAAAACAGGAGAAGCGAATACGTATAATATAACGACAGACCATCCGCCGGTAATTAATGAAATTCGAAGTGCTTGTTGTAAACGGTGCTCTACTAATTTATGTTGTCTTTTTGCCATTGCTTCACTAATAGAAGGAACGAGCGCTGTAGAGAGAGCGTATGTAATAAAGGCAGGTAGTGATAGGAGCGGGAATGCATAACCGTTTAATATACCGTATTGCTGGGTTGCAACAGAAGCAGCGACACCAGCGATTGCTAAGCTTTGCATAACGACAATAGGTTCAAAAAAATATGAAACGGAGCCGATTAAACGACTTCCTGTAGTTGGAAGGGCAATATCCATCAGAGAATAAAATGTCCCTTTGCTTTCCTTTACAGTAGTGAAAAATCCAGAGCGTATTGATAAATGTTTTTCTCGCTGAAATAACGTGAGTAAAAATAATAAGGATGCAACTTCACCGAGAACAGCTGATAACATAGCGCCGGCTGCAGCATATTCTATGCCGTAAGGTAAAAATAATTGAATGCATATAGCGATAATGGTAATGCGGACGACTTGTTCTAGAACTTGCGCATAAGCGCTAGGTTTCATGTTTTGTTTCCCTTGAAAGTAACCACGCAACACAGAAGAAACAGCAATAACAGGAACAACGGGCAAAATGGCCATTAATGGATAGTAGGTTCTTTCGTCGGTTAATAATGTTTTTGCTAAAATAGGTGTGAGGAACATAATTCCGATTGTTAAAATGATACTAATAACGGATGTAACAGCTAGTGATACGGTTAATATTTTTTTAACTCTTTGTTTATCGTTCACAGCTTCCGCTTCTGCTACAAATTTTGCGATTGCGACAGGAAGACCAATTTGTGTCAATGTAATTGCTAAAATGAATGTAGGAACGGCCATCATATAAAGACCAACGCCTTCTTCTCCTAAAATACGTGCCATTACTATGCGGTTGATAAAGCCGAGTATTTTTGTAATAAAGCCGGCTATCATTAAAATAAATGCGCCTTTTAAAAAGCTTTGTCTCGTCATGTTCTTCTCCTACCTTCTCAAAATCAATGGAATGATTTACAATAATTTATATGCACGTACGAGACAAGAATGACAAGCATTTAAGAGAGTGAAGTATGATAGTGCTCTTGAAAGTAGTTATTGCTGTCCATTAGAGCGGGATTAAAGCGACTTTTTCGTGCTGAAATAAGAAGGAGATGTTTATAGATGTTAGATAGAGAGGCTTTGGTAGAATCATACCGCGGACAGTTACAAGTCGTTTTAGAAAGTAAAGTAGAAGAGTTTCAAATGTTTGGTTACGACCGAGTGACAGATGATGACATTTGGAAGTTTCTTAAAGTGAAAAAGTGGAAGAAGATAGACAGCGATGTTAGATTGTATGAATTAGTTAATGACGTATTAACAGTAACAGCTAATGAATATATGACATATTTAACTGTTGAAGCTTACCAAGCGCCACTTTGGTCATTTGATGAGTACGAAAATAAATAACCGACTGCAATTGGTTTGTTCTTCCTTTTGCAGTATAATGATATGTATTGATAAAGAGGAAATAATTATGTCTAAGATTATATATAAAGGAGGTAGTGAAGAGGAAAATAAATGATGGAAGTGTAGGTAGTGTAAAAGCTTACCTATAGAGCTAGTGATGAACTAGCAAAAATTATAGAAAGGAAGTCTACTAACTAGGCGTATGCACACGTATAGCAGTGAATCGTAAGAGATTTATTGAAAGTGTTAGTAGCAGAAAGAGGGTACATATGGCAAAGCGTGGTACGAGAATTGCCGCCTTTTTCCTCATCGTCTTATTAATCGGTGGAGTAATTGGTGCGGCAGGAAAAGACATAGCAAAAGGAATTAGTCTAGGACTAGACCTTCGCGGTGGTTTTGAAATTCTGTATGAAGTAAAACCAGCCAAAAAAGGTGATAAAATCGATCGAGATGTACTTGTAAGTACAGTAGGTGCTCTTGAAAATCGTGTCAATGTTCTCGGTGTAAGTGAGCCGAACATTCAAATCGAAGGGCAAGATCGAATTCGTGTACAGCTTGCTGGTGTACAAGATCAGCAAAAAGCACGTGAAATGTTATCAACACAAGCGAAATTAACATTCCGTGATGTGGACGATAACCTTCTTATGGATGGAACGGATTTAAAAGGCGGCGGAGCGAAGCAAACATTTGATGAGCAAGGCCGTGCGAGCGTAGGTCTTACACTAAAAAGCGCTGAAAAATTCCGTGAAGTAACTGAAAAAATTTCTAAAATGCCACCACCAACGAATTTAATGGTAATTTGGCTTGACTTTGAAGAAGGAAAAGATTCGTATAAAGCAGAATCTGCAAAACCGAATCCGAAATTCTTATCAGCAGCAACAGTAAACCAAGTATTTAACCAAGCTGAAGTATCTATCGTAGGTGGAAACTTCACAGTTGAAAGTGCGAAACAACTTTCATCTTTATTAAATGCAGGTGCACTTCCTGTTGATTTAAAAGAAATGTATTCAACATCTGTTGGAGCGAAATTTGGTCAACAAGCGTTAGAGCAAACGATTTTCGCTAGTGCGATTGGTATCGCTCTTATTTTCTTATTTATGCTTGTATTCTACCGTTTACCAGGACTTGTAGCGGTTATTATGTTAGGTTTATACATTTTCGTTACATTACTTGTCTTTAACTGGATGCATGCAGTTCTTACGTTGCCAGGTATTGCAGCGTTAGTGCTCGGAGTAGGTATCGCAGTTGATGCGAATATTATTACGTACGAGAGACTGAAAGAAGAGCTGAAAATCGGTAAGTCAATGATGTCGGCATTCCGTGCTGGTAACCATCGTTCATTAGCAACAATTCTAGATGCAAACGTTACGACTCTTGCAGCAGCTGGTGTGTTATTCGTTTATGGTAATAGCTCTGTAAAAGGATTTGCAACAAGTTTAATCGTAAGTATTTTAGTTGGTTTTATTACGAACGTATTCGGTACTCGTTTCTTACTAGGTCTACTTGTAAAGAGCCGTTACTTTGATAAAAAACCAGGATATTTTGGTGTGAAACAAAAGGATATTATTCCATTAACAAAAGGTGTAGTACATCCGCCAACGAGATTTGATCGTATTAATTTCGTAAATATCGGTCATAAATTCCTTATTTTCTCGATTGTAGTTGTAATTGCAGGAGCAATTATCTTACCAATTTTCAAATTGAACCTTGGTATTGACTTTGCGAGTGGTACACGTATCGACTTGCAATCAAAACAAGCCGTTACTGTGTCTGATGTTCATAAAGATTTTAAAGAATTGAACATTGATGTGAAGGAAGAAAATATTGTACCGACTGGAGATGACAATAAAGGTTTCGCAGTTCGTACATTAGGTGTTTTATCAAAAGATGAAATTGCGAAAACAAAAACATTCTTCCACGATAAATATGGTACAGATCCAAACGTAAGTACAGTTTCACCGACAATCGGTAAAGAAATTGCACGAAATGCATTTATCGCAGTACTGATTGCTTCTGCGGTTATCATTTTATACGTAAGTATTCGTTTCCGCTTTACGTATGCGTTATCTGCGGTACTTGCATTATTACATGACGCATTCGTTATGATTGTTATGTTTAGTATTTTCCAACTAGAGGTAGACTTAACGTTTATTGCTGCAGTACTAACAATCATCGGTTATTCTATTAATGACTCGATTGTTACATTTGATAGAAACCGTGAATTATACAAACAGAAAAAACGAGTGCGCGATATAAAAGATCTAGAAGAAATCGTAAATGCAAGTATTCGCCAAACGCTTGGTCGCTCGATTAACACCGTATTAACAGTGTTATTCCCAGTAATTGCACTGCTTATCTTCGGTAGTGAGTCACTACGTAACTTCTCGTTTGCGTTACTTGTTGGATTAATTGTAGGTACGTACTCTTCTGTTTTCGTTGCCTCTCAAATTTGGTTAATGCTTGAAAACCGTCGTTTGAAAAAGGGAAAAAACAAGAAGAAGGTTGAGAAAGTAGAATCTGAACCGCAAGTATAGAAAAGATGATGTCTCTTTATGAGGCATCTCTTTTTTCGTTTGTGGATACAATAAGATAGCAACTTTTTAACAGAAAGAAGATGGAAGAAAGTGGTGGTGCTATCGCTGTTTTTGTTAAAATAAAAAGATAGGTTAAGAAAAGAAGGGATTTTAATTATGGAAAAAGATGAACGTTTTAAACAGGCCGAGTTTGGTGCTATTGTCGGGATCGTTGGTAATATTATATTAGCGATTGTAAAGGCGGTAATTGGTTATATTGGGAACAGTAAAGCGCTATTAGCGGATGCCGTGCATTCTGCATCAGATGTAATAGGTTCGCTAGCTGTACTTTTTGGATTGCGAGCGGCAAAGCAGCCACCTGATGAGGATCATCCGTATGGTCATGGTAAAGCGGAATCGATTTCAGCGATTATTGTTGCGGTATTATTATTTATTGTGGGACTTGAAATCGCGATTTCGTCTATAAAAGCTTTTTCGCAAGAACTAGAACCGCCGAAAGGAATTACGATATTTGCTGTTGTTCTTTCAATCGTCGTGAAAGAAGGAATGTTTCAATATAAATTCCGATTAGGGAAAAGAGTAAACAGTGATGCAATTATTGCAAATGCATATGAGCACCGTTCGGATGTATTTTCTTCAATTGCAGCTTTAATCGGTATCTGTGCAGCTATAATAGGTGGTAAGCTTGGTATAGACTGGCTTGTATACGCTGATCCAATTGCGGGATTAGTTGTTTCACTTCTTGTTGTAAAAATGGCATGGAGCATTGGAGCGGAAGCAATTCATGCAACGCTTGACCATGTTCTTCATGAGGAGGATGTTATTCCGCTTAGAGAAGCAGTTCTTCAAGTAGATGGTGTGAAAAAAATTGGTTCTTTATATGCACGGGAGCATGGTCATTATGTTATTGTCGATATTAAAGTGTCCGTAGATCCATACATTACTGTAGAAGAAGGACACCGTATTGGAAAACATGTGAAAGAAATACTTATGAAACAAGATAATGTACAAAATGTATTCGTACATATAAATCCGTATTCTCCAAATTAAACATCATTAACATTTTAGTATATAGATATTGCATCGTAGTTTGCATTATATTGTCACCCCTTAATCTGTCTTGTATAATGAACAGGTTAAGGGGTGATTTCGTGTTACAACCGAAGACGCGTTGGAAAGAAAAAGAATATAATGACGAGCGAGTGAGTGAATTAGCAAGTAAATTACAGTTATCGCCACTTGTCGTTTCGTTATTCCTCGGTAGAGGACTCGATACAGAAGATAAGATTTTAGATTTTTTAAATACAGAAAATCAAGAATTTCATGATCCATTTTTATTAGAAGGAATGGATAGAACGGTAGAACGTGTAAATAAGGCGATTCAAAATGGAGAGCAAATATTAATATTTGGTGATTACGATGCGGACGGAGTAAGTAGTACGACAGTTTTATATCTTGCTCTTCAAGAATTAGGTGCAGAAGTAGAATTTTACATTCCAAATCGTTTTACAGAAGGGTATGGACCGAACGAAGAAGCATTTCGTTGGGCGCATAGCGCAGGGTTCTCGCTAATTATTACTGTCGATACTGGTATTGCAGCGGTACATGAAGCGAATGTAGCGAAAGAGCTTGGAATAGATCTAATTATTACAGATCACCATGAGCCACCGCCAGAATTGCCAGAAGCACTTGCGATTATACATCCGAAATTAGATGGCGGTGTATATCCGTTTCACTATTTAGCTGGTGTAGGTGTTGCGTTTAAAGTTGCGCATGCACTATTAGGCCGTGTACCAGAACATTTATTAGAGATCGCAGTAATCGGTACAGTAGCCGATTTAGTATCACTTCATGGTGAAAATAGGTTGCTAGTGAAACGCGGTTTAAAACATATGCGTATGACGAGAAATATTGGTTTGAAGGCATTGTTTAAAGTTGCTAACGTTTCGCAAAGTGAAATTACCGAAGAGAGTATTGGTTTCTCAATTGCACCTCGTATTAATGCGGTTGGGCGTTTAGAAGATGCTGCGCCGGCTGTACACCTTTTATTATCAGATGATCCAGAGGAAGCGAAAGAGCTAGCTGAAGAAATTGATGAGCTGAACAAACTGCGAAAAGATATTGTAAAGCAAATTACAGAAGAGGCTATCGCTGAAGTGGAAAATAACTTCCCACCAGAAGAAAATAAAGTATTAGTACTTGCGAAAGAAGGCTGGAACCCAGGGGTAATTGGAATTGTTGCTTCGAAATTAGTTGAACGTTTTTATCGTCCGACGATTGTATTAAGCATTGATCCTATAAAAGAAACAGCAAAAGGCTCAGCACGTAGTATTGCAGGATTTGATTTGTTTGCAAATTTATCAGATTGTAGAGAGTTATTACCACACTTCGGAGGGCATCCGATGGCAGCGGGAATGACGCTACATATGAATGATGTAGATGAATTACGTCGCCGCTTAAATGAACAAGCAGATGCGATTTTAACAGAAGAAGATTTTATTCCAATTACAGCAGTTGATGTTTTTTGTAAAGTAGAGGATGTAACGCTAGCGGCAATTGAAGATATGCAAAAACTAGCCCCGTTTGGTGTTGGAAATCCGAAACCACGTATTGCAGTAAAAGATGCAGAGTTAGAAAGCATTCGCGCAATCGGATCAGATGGCTCTCATTTAAAAATGGCTCTTCGTGATGGACAAGCAACACTGGATACAATTGGATTTGGCTTTGGTGCATATGCGAAAGAAATCTCTCCAGTTGCAAAAGTATCTGTAATAGGAGAAGCGTCTATTAATGAATGGAATAACTTTAAGAAGCCACAACTAATGGTACAAGATATTGCTGTAGAGGCGTGGCAATTATTTGATTGGCGTAGTATGCGTAATGCAGAAGCAAATTTAGCAGAACTTCCGAAAGAAAAAATAACAATGGTGTATTTTTCTGAAGAGGTATTGAATAAATTTTCTTTAGAGAGCTATAAAGAAAAGCTCATGCATGCTTCAGAAGTAACGCATTTAGATGATCAATATATCGTGTTACTTGATTTACCAAAAGGAACAGATGAATTACGTGAGCTATTTAAGGTAGGATTCCCAGCGCGAATTTATACGCTATTTTATCAAGAGAATAACCACTTATTTAGTACAGTTCCGACGAGAGAACACTTTAAATGGTACTATTCTTTCTTAAGCCAAAAAACACCATTTTCTTTAAGACAATATGGAGAACAACTATGTCGTCATAAAGGTTGGTCAAAAGATACAGTAAATTTCATGACACAGGTGTTTTTTGAGTTAGAATTTGTTACAATAAAAGATGGCGTCATTTTTATGGCAGACAAAAAACAAAAGCGTGATTTAATTGAATCGAACACATATCGTGAGAAAATGAACCACTTACAATTAGAAAAAGAATTGGTTTATAGCACATATCAGCAACTATATACATGGTTTGAAACGATTCGTAATCATAAAGAAGTAGAACAGTTAGGGTAAAGGATTTGTATTTACAAACCTTTTAGATCTGAGGAGGATTCAGAAATATGGATTTCAAGCAACATATCGCAATTGTACCGGATTATCCGAAAGAAGGTATTGTGTTTAAAGACATTACACCTTTAATGAATGACGGTAAAGCATACAAAGCAGCAACAGATGCAATCGTTGAGTACGCAAAAGAAAGAGATATCGATGTTGTAGTAGGACCAGAAGCTCGTGGTTTCATTATCGGTTGCCCAGTTTCTTATGCGTTAGAAGTAGGATTTGCGCCAGTTCGTAAATTAGGAAAATTACCACGTGAAGTAATTACAGTTGACTACGGTAAAGAATATGGTAAAGACGTTTTAACAATCCATAAAGATGCAATTAAGCCAGGTCAACGCGTATTAATTACAGATGATCTATTAGCTACAGGTGGAACAATCGAAGCGACAATTAAGTTAGTTGAAGAGCTAGGCGGAGTTGTAGCAGGAATTGCATTCTTAGTAGAACTTACTTACTTAGATGGTCGTAAAATGTTAGATGGTTACGATGTATTAGTATTAGAAAAATACTAATCACTATATAGGTAAAACTACGGTGATAAAAAGTACCCGTGAATCTCTTGGAGAGGAGCGGGTACTTTTGTATAATTGAACAAAAAATTATGGTGAAATGTCAGTAAAATCTTTTCCTTTTCACAATTCACAATCATTGGGTTATAATGATAGAATATAATTTATTCTATTAAATAAAGATAAAGTCAATTTTCAATAAAAGGTGATTCGATGGCAAATGAGCAGGTACTAACAGCTGAACAGGTACTCGAGAAAGCAAGTCAATATTTAGCGGATGAAGATATTGAGCTAGTGGCACGTGCCTATGAATATGCACGTGATGCGCATAGCGAACAATATAGAAAATCGGGTGAACCGTATATTATTCATCCGATTCAAGTTGCAGGTATTTTAGTTGATTTACACATGGATCCAGCTACGGTATCAGCAGGTTTCTTACATGATGTAGTGGAAGATACAGAGATTACGTTAGAAGATATTGAACGGGAATTTAACAAAGAAATTGCTATGCTTGTTGATGGCGTTACAAAGCTTGGGAAGATCAAATATAAATCTCACGAACAACAACAAGCAGAAAACCATCGCAAAATGTTTATTGCAATGGCTCAAGATATTCGAGTTATTTTAATTAAACTAGCTGATCGTCTTCATAACATGCGTACATTGAAACATTTGCCTCAAGAGAAGCAGCGTCGCATAGCGAATGAAACGTTAGAAATCTTTGCACCTTTGGCACATAGACTCGGAATTAGTACTATTAAATGGGAGCTAGAGGATACGTCACTTCGCTATTTAAATCCACAACAATATTATCGTATTGTAAATTTAATGAAGCGTAAACGTGCAGAACGTGAAGAATATTTAGACGAAGTAATGACTGGTATTCGTGAGAAATTAAAAGAAGTTGCAATTCAACCTGAGATTTCTGGAAGACCGAAACATATTTACAGTATTTATCGTAAAATGGCACTGCAAAATAAGCAGTTCAATGAAATTTACGATTTATTAGCTGTACGTGTCGTTGTAAATAGTATTAAAGATTGTTATGCTGTGCTTGGAATTATTCATACGTGCTGGAAGCCGATGCCAGGTCGTTTTAAAGATTATATTGCAATGCCAAAAGCAAATCTATATCAATCTCTTCATACGACTGTAATTGGACCGAAAGGTGATCCACTTGAAGTGCAAATTCGTACGAAAGAAATGCACGAAATTGCAGAATTCGGGATCGCGGCACACTGGGCATACAAAGAAGGAAAAACAGCAGAAACAACAGGTACATTAGAGAAGAAACTCACATGGTTCCGTCAAATATTAGAATGGCAAAATGAAGCTTCTAATGCAGAAGAATTTATGGAGTCATTAAAAATTGATTTATTCTCTGACATGGTATTCGTCTTTACACCGAAAGGCGATGTAATGGAATTACCACTTGGATCTGTTCCGATTGATTTCGCGTATCGTGTCCATTCGGAAATTGGGAATAAAACAATTGGTGCAAAAGTAAACGGGAAAATGGTGACGCTGGATTATAAATTAAAAACAGGCGACATCATTGAAATTTTAACGTCGAAACATTCATATGGCCCAAGCCAGGATTGGGTAAAACTTGCTCAAACATCTCATGCGAAAAATAAAATTCGTCAATTCTTTAAGAAACAACGTAGAGACGAAAATATTGAAAAAGGCCGTGAACTTGTTGAAAAGGAAGTACGTGGTCTAGAGTATGAGATGAAAGAAGTATTGGCGCCGGATAACTTAAAACGCGTCGCTGAGAAATTTAACTTTGCAAATGAAGAAGATATGTTTGCAGCAGTTGGATATAGCGGAATTACAGCTTCGCAAATTGTTACGCGACTAACGGACAAGTTCCGCAAACAACGCGAAGAAGAAGAAATTGTTGAAGTTAAAGAAGTCCGTAAACCGATGAAAATTCGAAAATGGGATTCTGGTGTAAAGGTAAGCGGTGCTGATAATTTATTAATCCGTTTATCGAAATGCTGTAACCCAGTTCCGGGCGATGATATCGTTGGGTATATTACGAAAGGCCGAGGTGTATCAATTCACCGCCGTGATTGTGTAAATGTTCATACAGAAGAAGCTGTAGAACGATTATTAGAGGTAGAGTGGGAAGGTAGCCCTGAAAAAGAAATTGAGTATAACGTTGATATTGAAATTTCAGGTTACGATCGCCGCGGTTTATTAAATGAAGTACTGCAAGCTGTTACAGAGACGAAAACATACATTTCAGCTGTTTCTGGTAGAAGTGACCGTAATAAGATGGCAACAATTAATATGTCAATCTCGATTCGTAACTTACAACACTTGAAAAAAGTAGTAGAACGCATTAAACGCGTTCCAGAAATTTATGCAGTACGACGCATGATGCATTAATAGGGAGTGTAGAAAGATGAGAGTTGTTTTACAACGATCAAAGAAAGCGTCTGTCACAGTAGACGGTGAGATCGTAGGACAAATTCCGTTCGGTTTAACATTACTAGTTGGCATTACGCACGAAGATACAGAAAAAGATGCAACTTACATTGCGGAAAAAATTGCAAACTTACGTATTTTTGAAGATGAGAGCGGAAAGATGAATCATTCTGTACTTGATGTAGAAGGACAAGTTCTATCTATTTCGCAATTCACATTATACGGAGATTGCCGCAAGGGCAGACGTCCAAACTTTATGGATGCTGCGAAACCTGATTATGCAGAGCGTTTATACGATTTCTTTAATGAAGAAGTTCGTAAACAAGGATTACATGTGGAAACAGGGAAGTTTGGAGCAATGATGGACGTTTCTTTAATCAATGATGGTCCGGTGACCTTAATTGTAGAAAGTAAATAGTGTTCATAAAAAAGAGAGGGTTATATAATCCTCTCTTTTTTATACATTGTTGTATGTTTTGTTCATTTATTTGGAATCAATAGCAGTTTCGGTTATGTATAACTCTCTCATCAATATGGAACAATAAAAAGTAAAACATCCATATTGAATGTGAGGGATATACGTATGCGTATGAATGAAAAAGGGCATTCTGTTACAAATGGTGCAAATCAACTGTTTAACGTGAATTTTCATGATTTTATTTCAAAAGAGCAAAACAATACTTCAATGGAGCTTGCTTCGGAGTTTGGGATTTCTCTTCAAGATGTAAAGCGTTTAAAGAAGCAGATTGAACGTTCTTAGAGCACTTGACAATCCTACTTAACAAACGTATAGTAATTTTATATTTACATATGAATATAACCGTTGATAGAGAAGAGTAAATGAGACACACATGGAAAGAGAAGGAATGTCTTAGGCTGAAAACATTTCTGCATGATGACTGATTGAATGACACTCTAGAGGTTTCAACTTGAACGGCATATATGCTTAGTAGGGATGAACGCATATTTAAGCGTTATTAAAAAAGTGGAAGCATACGTGCTTCAATTAGGGTGGCACCACGGGTATAATACTCTCGTCCCTACTGTTTAAACAGTAGAGGCGGGAGTTTTTTTATTTTTATTAAGATTAAAACAATTTGAGGAGGAACTGAATATGTCTATTCAAATCCCACGCGGAACGCAAGATATTCTTCCAGGCACTGTTGAGTTATGGCAGTATATCGAAGGGCAAGCACGCGAAATTTGCCGTCGTTACAATTATAAAGAAATTCGTACACCAATTTTTGAACACACTGAGCTATTTTTACGCGGTGTTGGTGATACGACAGATATCGTACAAAAAGAAATGTACTCATTCCAAGATCGTGGAGAGCGTAGCTTAACATTACGTCCAGAAGGTACTGCACCTGTTGTACGTTCTTACGTTGAAAATAAAATGTTTGGTGATGCGACACAACCAACGAAATTATACTATATCGGTCAAATGTTCCGTTATGAAAGACCACAAGCAGGTCGCTATCGTCAATTCGTACAATTCGGTATCGAAGCAATCGGCAGTAATGACCCTGCAATTGATGCAGAAGTAATTGCACTTGCTGTTGAATTTTACCGCGGCATGGGCTTAAAAAATATTAAAGTTGTATTAAACAGTTTAGGTGACGCAGCGAGCCGTCAAGCACACCGTGATGCATTAATCGCACACTTTGAGCCACGTATCGGCGAATTCTGTTCTGACTGTCAATCTCGCTTAGAAAAGAACCCACTTCGAATTTTAGACTGTAAGAAAGACCGTAACCATGAATTAATGGGAACAGCACCATCTATTACAGAATACTTAAACGAAGATTCAGCAGTATACTATGACAAAGTTCAAGAACTATTAACGATGATGGATGTTCCATTTGAAAAAGATCCGAACTTAGTGCGTGGTTTAGACTACTATCAACACACTGTTTTTGAAATTATGAGTGAGGCAGAAGGTTTCGGTGCGATCACTACATTAAGCGGTGGTGGCCGTTATAACGGACTTGTACAAGAAATCGGTGGACCAGAAATGCCAGGTATCGGTTTTGCAATGAGTATTGAACGTTTAATTATGGCGCTAAAAGCTGAAAACATTGAATTACCACTTGAACATAGCATTGATTGTTACGTTGTAGCGCTTGGCGAAAAAGCGAAAGACCATGCTGCAAAAGTTGCGTTCGATCTTCGTAAAGCTGGATTGTCAGTTGAAAAAGATTATTTAGATCGCAAAATGAAAGCACAATTTAAATCAGCAGATCGTCTAGAGGCGAAATTTGTAGCTGTATTAGGAGAAGATGAGCTAGATAAAGGTATCATTAACTTAAAAGATATGGCAACAGGTGAACAAGAAGAAGTAGCGTTAGATGTATTTGCTTCATACGTAGCAGAGAAATTAATATAGGGGGAACTTACAGTGGCTGAAAGAACACATGCATGTGGAAAAGTAACAGTAGAAGCTGTTGGACAAACAGTTCAATTAAAAGGTTGGGTACAAAAACGCCGTGACTTAGGTGGATTAATCTTTATCGATTTACGTGACCGTACAGGTATCGTACAAGTTGTATTTAACCCAGAAACATCAAAAGAAGCGTTAGAAGTAGCAGAAACAATTCGTAGCGAATACGTATTACACGTAGAAGGTACAGTTGTTGAACGTGGTGAAGGCGCAATTAATGACAATATGGCAACTGGTCGTATTGAAGTACAAGCAACAAAAGTAAATGTACTAAATGCAGCGAAAACAACGCCAATTATCATTGCTGATGATACAGATGCATCAGAAGATGTGCGTTTAAAATATCGTTATTTAGACTTACGTCGTCCTGTAATGTTCAACACATTCAAAATGCGTCACGATGTAACAAAAACAATTCGTAACTTCTTAGATACAGAAGAGTTCTTAGAAGTAGAAACACCAATTTTAACGAAAAGCACGCCAGAAGGAGCTCGTGACTATTTAGTGCCAAGTCGTGTACATGATGGTGAATTCTATGCATTACCACAGTCACCACAGTTATTTAAACAGCTTCTTATGGTCGGCGGATTTGAGCGTTACTATCAAGTAGCACGTTGTTTCCGTGATGAAGATTTACGTGCGGATCGTCAACCAGAATTCACGCAAATCGATATCGAAGCTTCATTCTTAACACAAGATGAAATTTTAGATATGATGGAGCGTATGATGACGAAAGTTATGAAGGATGCAAAAGGTGTAGAAGTGAGTGCACCATTCCCTCGTATGAAATATGCTGATGCAATGGCTCGCTACGGTTCTGATAAGCCAGATACACGCTTTGAAATGGAACTAACAGACTTATCTGAGTTTGCAGCAGATTGTGGCTTTAAAGTGTTTACAAGTGCTGTAGAAAGCGGCGGACAAGTAAAAGCAATTAATGCAAAAGGTGCTGCAAGTAAATATTCTCGTAAAGACATCGATGCATTAACTGAATTCGTGAAAGTATACGGTGCAAAAGGTCTAGCTTGGCTTAAAGTTGAAGAAGACGGCCTAAAAGGACCGATTGCGAAATTCTTCGGTGAAGAAGATGCAAATGTGTTAATGAGCACATTAGAAGCTACTGCTGGCGACTTATTACTATTCGTAGCAGATAAGAAGAGCGTTGTTGCAGATAGCTTAGGCGCACTTCGTTTACGTCTAGGTAAAGAGCTTGAGTTAATTGATGAAAGTAAATTTAACTTCCTATGGGTAACTGATTGGCCACTACTTGAGTACGATGAAGATGCAGATCGTTACTTCGCAGCTCACCACCCATTCACAATGCCATTCCGTGAAGACGTTGAGTTACTAGAAACAGCACCAGAAAAAGCACGTGCACAAGCATATGACCTTGTATTAAACGGTTATGAGCTTGGTGGTGGATCACTTCGTATTTACGAGCGTGACGTACAAGAAAAAATGTTCAAAGCACTTGGATTCTCACAAGAAGAAGCGCAAGAGCAATTCGGATTCTTATTAGAAGCATTCGAATACGGTACACCACCACACGGCGGAATCGCATTAGGTTTAGATCGTCTTGTTATGTTACTTGCAGGCCGTACGAACCTTCGTGATACAATTGCATTCCCGAAAACAGCAAGCGCAAGCTGCTTATTAACAGAAGCTCCAAGCCCAGTTGCAGAAGCGCAGCTTGAAGAACTGAACTTAAAATTAAGCTTGAAAGAAGAGAAGTAAGAATAGGGTCTAGATGGTTATACTATAACCGTCTAGACTTTTTTTGAGAGGTTGTTTAAAAAGTCCGGTTTAGATAACTGTCGCATCTCATCGTTGCTTCGCCAGTCCGGTGCTCGAGTAGTGTTTCTACACTGCGCTCCTCCTGGCTTCAGCGCCTCGATCTGCTCGGTTCTCTAAATCCTCCTTTTTAAACGTGTATTGAAAGGAAGTTTAAAAAGTCTGGTTCAGATAACTGTCGCATCTCATCGTTGCTTCGCCAGTCCGGTGCTCGAGTAGTGTTTCTACACTGCGCTCCTCCTGGCTTCAGCGCCTCGATCTGCTCGGTTCTCTAAATCCTCTTTTTTAAACGTGTATTTAGGAAGAAATAAAATTCTGGTCTATGTTTTCATTCTCGAAATATGTATTTTTAAGAATTCTATAACTTTTTCTATACAAATAGTCGGAAAAACGCTAGAATACATGGTAGACCATTTTTGTAATAGGAGTGTAGAGCTGAATGTTACATCAATTTTCACGTAATGAATTAGCCTTCGGTAAAGAAGGACTTGAAATATTAAAAAATAGTACAGTCGGTATTTTAGGAATTGGCGGTGTAGGTTCTTTTGCAGCTGAAGCGTTAGCACGTTCTGGCGTAGGACGTCTCGTATTAGTTGATAAAGACGTTGTAGATATTACAAACGTAAACCGTCAAATTCACGCTTTAGTATCTACTGTAGGACGTTCAAAAGTAGAATTAATGAAAGAGCGTATCGCGGACATTAACCCAGAGTGTGAAGTAATTGGACTAGAAATGTTTTATACAGATGAAACATATGAAGAGTTCTTTAAGTACGGTTTAGACTTTGTAGTGGATGCATCTGATACGATTACGTTCAAAATTCATTTAATTAAACAATGTTTACGTCGTAAAATTAAAATTATCTCAAGTATGGGTGCAGCGAATAAAATGGACCCAACTCGTTTCCGTATTGCGGACATCTCTAAAACACATACAGATCCAATTGCGAAAGTCATTCGTACGAAGCTTCGTAAAGAGGGTATTAAAAAAGGTGTAAAAGTTGTCTTCTCTGACGAAAACCCAATCGTAATTCGTGAAGAAGTACGTAAAGAAATTGTACCAGACGAGAATGCAAAAATTCGTAAGGCGAAATTACCGCCTTCATCAAATGCATTCGTACCATCTGTGGCAGGCTTAATTATGGCAAGTCACGTTGTACGTGAACGCATTAAAAACGTAGAAGTGAAACGTGTAGGGCAAGAATAAAAGAAAAGCATATATCCATTTTGGGTATATGCTTTTTTATATGTATTAAAGAAATATGAATATTTGCATCACTACTAGTTCAAATGTAAGTAAGGTTAGTAAGCAATAATCATATTTATCTGATTTATAGGCGGATGTCTTTTTTAGACTGTTAATGGTGAAAAGAGCTAAAGTTAGGACGAGAAGGCCAAGAGTTATTTTGAAGATTATTAATGAAATAGCAACCATCTCCCTTTAAAGGTATATGTTTATAATGACATTTTAGTAAAAAATATCCAATCAGTTTTAGGAGTTTCCTTGTATGACAAGGAGGAATGTTATTGTCAATCTTTGTCGTTAAATCGATATCCTTTATTGAATCGTTGATATATTGTAAGTTGTGATAGATATATTTGAAAAATCGTTGATATATTGCAAGTTGTGATAGATATATTTGAAAAATCGTTGATATATTGCAAGTTGTGATAGATATATTCGAAAAACCGTTAATATAATTTCATTTACCGATATCTATATATGGCTCACCGAAAACAAACAGGGATGTCACTCAGTTAAAAAAGTGACATCCCTGTTTTTAATTCTCTGCAGAATAAATAATATCTAAATTCCCATTTTGATCAGTTTTGAAAATTGGGGCAATTTGCTCTTCTTGCTCTTCGACTGAAACAAGTTTTCGAGCACGATCCATAATTCGAACAAGCATCGCGTAATCTTCTTCGATTGCTTGTTGTTTTTTTGTGAGTACCGCTAATTTCGTTTCAAGTTCATGATTCGTTTTTTGCAGAGAAGTGAGCTGAGCTTGTAATACATCATTTTCCGTTTGCAACTTTGCGAGTGAAGGGTTATTATGCTCCAAGTTTTGCAAAAATGAGATGACATTTTGCATCGTAAGATCTTGTTTACTTGGCGTAATATCTTCTGAAAAATCGGCGTCAATTACGAGTTGTTTCGTTTTCGTGAACCGATCTTTTTCTATATTAGCTTCAGAACGTTTTAATTCTTTACGTTGTTTTTTTGCAAGCTGCACCGCATCCTCGTAATTCGGTCTTACTTCAGCATTCCATCTAAAGCCGCAAGCTGCTGAAGTCCGGTTCAACGTATCGCCAACTTCATCAAATGCTTTTATTTGTGTACTTCCGCTGCGAATATGTCGTAAAACAGTTTCTGCTAAAAGGAGATCATCTTCTTTTGTCCATGCATCTTGACGTGTTTTCATAAGCGAAGCCTCCATAATGGTGACGTTTTCGTTTATGTTACCCTTTATTTTTCGTTTTATTCGAAGTTTGTAATCTTTCATAAACAGTAGAAAGTGCTTGCTCAAATTTTCCTGTCGTTTTCGGTTTATAATATTGCTTGCTTTTTATTTTATCAGGTAAGTATTGTTGCCTTACCCAGCCGTTTGGATGGTCGTGCGGATATAAATATCCAATGCCTCTTCCAAGTGATTCTGCGCCTTTGTAATGACTATCTTTTAAATGGCTTGGAATGTCACCTGTTTGACCGTTGCGTAAATCGTGTAATGCAGCATCAAGTGCTTTATAAGCTGAATTTGATTTTGGTGATAAGCATAGCTCGATAACGGCATTTGCAAGTGGGATGCGTGCTTCTGGGAATCCAACTCGTTCAGCTGATTCAATTGCAGCTAGTGTACGTGGTCCAGCTTGTGGGCTAGCAAGTCCAATATCTTCATAAGCCATAATAAGAAGGCGTCTGCCAATGCTTTGTAAATCACCTGCTTCAATAAGGCGTGCTAAATAATGGAGTGCTGCATTTACATCACTTCCGCGCACTGATTTTTGAAATGCTGATAATACATCATAATGAGCATCGCCGCCTTTGTCGTGGACGAAGCTCTTCTTTTGTAAGCATTCTTCTGCAATCTCGAGTGTGATTTCAGCCGCTTGATCGTCTGTAGTAAAGCTAGATAATACAGCAAGCTCAAGTGCGTTATAAGCGGAACGCATATCACCACCAGAGGCGTTTGCAAAGTGATGTAGTGCTTCATCTGTTACCGTTACTGCATATTCTCCAAGCCCTTTTTCTTTATCTTCTAAAGCTCTTTTTAACCCAATTAAAATATCTTCTTCTGTTAGTGCGTGTAATTCGAAAATTTGACACCTGCTTCGAATAGCGGAGTTTATTGCATGGAATGGATTACTTGTCGTAGCACCAATTAAAGTAAGAAGTCCGCTTTCTAAGTGAGGTAATAGAAAGTCTTGCTTTGCTTTATCTAGACGGTGAACTTCATCTAAAATTAAAACGAGATGTCGATGCATCTTCGCTTCTTGTACGACAACTTCCATATCTTTTTTATTGTGAGTAACAGCGTTCAATAGACGAAACGGGGTACCGGTACTTCCTGCAATTGCACTGGCAATGGATGTTTTTCCTGTACCTGGAGGACCGTATAAAATCATAGATTGAAAATGATTGGCTTGGACCATTCGCCATAAAATCTTTCCTTCACCAACTAAATGTTGTTGCCCAATAATTTCTTGAATATTTGTAGGGCGCATTCGATGTGCGAGTGGTTGTTTCATTTGGACCGTCTCCCTTAATATATAATCTCGTTCTATCGTATCATTTTTTTCTACGGAATTTGAAATAGGATGCTGTTTTATGGGAAAAATGAAGATTAATATTTTCATTTTTCTTTCAATTGTAATAATTTCCGAGTTTTTCAATGTGATTTTATGTTATCATTTTGATACACAAGTTGAAATTTCTTATAATACTATATTATGCTATAATTTCATAGGATTTTAAATTGTGTTCTTTTTATAAATAAGATATAACCAATAGAAGTGAAAATTTGAAAAGAGGTGCAAAATAGATGAAGATTTCAACAAAAGGCCGCTATGGCTTAACAATTATGATTGATCTTGCAAAAAAGTTTGGTGAAGGTCCGATTTCATTAAAATCAATTGCGCAGGCGCATGACTTATCCGAGCATTACTTAGAGCAATTAATTTCACCACTTCGTAACGCTCGTCTTGTAAAGAGTACGCGCGGGGCATACGGCGGATATGTATTATCTGATCAACCGGCTAACATTACAGCTGGGGATGTAATCCGTGTATTAGAGGGACCGATTAGTGTTGTAGAAATGATAGAAGAAGAAGAGCCAGCACAGCGCCAGTTATGGATGCGTGTTCGTGATGCGGTGCAAGAAGTGTTAGATAGTACAACGTTAGAAGATTTAGTACGTTATGAGGAAGAAAATCACGGGGGCTATATGTTTTACATTTAATTCCTTGTGAAACGATTTGGAAAGAAGGAGATTTAATGGAACGCATTTACTTAGATCATGCTGCGACATCTCCGACTCACCCAGAAGTGGTCGAAAAGATGATTCCATATATGACAGAAATATTCGGGAACCCGTCTAGTATTCACTTTTATGGACGTCAAACTCGCCATGCAGTAGATGAGGCGAGACGAGTGTGTGCACGCAGCATTCATGCGAATCCGAATGAAATTATATTTACGAGCGGTGGTACAGAAGCTGATAATTTAGCGCTTATCGGTGTAGCACGTGCGAACCGTCATAAAGGTAACCACATAATAACGACGCAAATTGAACATCATGCGATTTTGCATACGTGCGAATTGTTAGAGCGTGAAGGGTTTGAAGTGACATATTTACCTGTCGATGAAACAGGGCTTATTCAAGTTTCTGACATACAAAAGGCATTAACAGAAGAGACGATTCTTGTATCTGTTATGTTTGGGAATAATGAAGTAGGGACAATGCAACCAATTGTGGAAATAGGAAAGTTGCTAAAAGATCATCAAGCTTATTTCCATACAGATGCGGTACAAGCTTACGGTTTAGTAGAAATTAATGTGAAAGAGTTTGGAATTGATTTATTATCAATTTCAGCTCATAAAATTAATGGGCCAAAAGGTGTAGGGTTCTTATACGCTGGTGCAAATGTGAAATTTGAACCGTTATTAATAGGCGGAGAGCAAGAAAGAAAACGCCGTGCTGGTACGGAAAATGTGCCTAGTATTGCTGGGCTTCAGCATGCAATTCTTATAGCTGAAAAAACTCGTGAGCAAAAAAATGCCCAATATGAAGAGTTTAAAGATATAATGGTATCTGTCTTCAAAAATGAAGGCATTACTTTCGAGGTAAACGGAAACTTAGAACATCGCTTACCGCATGTACTTAATGTAAGTTTTACAGGAATGAACATTGAACCATTTCTTGTGAACTTAGACCTTGCTGGCATTGCAGTATCAAGCGGTTCTGCTTGTACAGCTGGTTCGATTGATCCATCACATGTATTAGTAGCGATGTTTGGAAAAGACTCCGATCAAATACGTTCATCCGTACGCTTTAGTTTTGGACTTGGAAATACGAAAGAGCAAATTGAAAAAGCGGCGTACGAAACAGTGAAAATCGTGAAGCGATTAACACAAAATTAGCATGGGAGGTGACATGATGAACAAACTACCTCACGAAACACGCGTTGTCATCGGAATGTCCGGTGGCGTCGATTCATCTGTAGCAGCACTTTTATTAAAAGAGCAAGGTTATGATGTAATCGGAATTTTTATGAAAAACTGGGATGATACAGATGAGAATGGTGTCTGCACAGCAACAGAAGATTACAATGATGTAATTGAAGTGTGTAACCAAATTGGTATTCCGTATTATGCAGTAAACTTTGAAAAACAATACTGGGATAAAGTATTTACGTACTTCTTAGATGAGTATCGAGCTGGTCGTACACCAAACCCAGATGTAATGTGTAATAAAGAAATTAAATTTAAAGCATTTTTAGAGCATGCAATTGCGCTTGGTGCGGATTATGTGGCAACAGGCCATTATGCACGCGTTGCTTATATGGACGGCGAATATAAAATGCTTCGCGGCGTTGATGACAATAAAGATCAAACATATTTCTTAAATCAATTAAGCCAAGAGCAATTATCAAAAACAATGTTCCCGTTAGGTGAATTAAAGAAACCGCAAATTCGTGAAATGGCGAAAGAAGCTGGCTTAGCGACAGCGGCGAAAAAAGATAGTACAGGTATTTGCTTCATTGGTGAGCGTAACTTTAAAGATTTCTTAAGTAACTACTTACCGGCACAACCAGGTGTAATGCAAACATTATCTGGTGAAGTAAAAGGGAAGCATGACGGTTTAATGTATTATACAATTGGACAACGTCATGGCCTTGGAATTGGTGGTAATGGTGATCCATGGTTTGCTGTTGGGAAAAATCTAAAAGAAAACATTTTATATGTTGATCAAGGATTCCATAACGAACTTCTATATGGTGATGAAGTTATTGCTACGAATGTAGGATGGGTAAGTAACAAAGAAAAAGAAACAGAATTTAAGTGCACGGCGAAATTCCGTTATCGTCAAGAAGACAATAAAGTAACGGTTCAAATCGTTGATGAAAATACAGTTCGTATTCTTTGTGATGAGCCAATTCGTGCAATTACACCAGGACAAGCAGTCGTTTTCTATGATGGAGATGAGTGCTTAGGCGGTGCTACAATTGATGAAGTATACCGTAGTGGTAAGAAATTGGATTATTTAGGATAAACGAGAAGCCTCTGCCGATTAGCGGTTAGAGGTTTCTTTTACATAAAGCGAATTTTCGTTCGCTTGGAAAATACATTCTTTGTTATAATTTGTTGTAGAGGTGAAGGAAATGTCAAACAAACTTGAAACAGGTATTCAATATATGCAAGAAGGAAACTGGGAAGAAGCAGCTAAAAATTTTACAGAAGCAATCGAAGAAAATCCGAAAGATGCGCTTGGATACATTAATTTTGCAAATTTATTAGACGTATTAGGTGATAGCGAGCGAGCGATTTTATTTTATAAACGCGCACTAGAGTTAGATGATAAATCTGCAGCTGCCTATTATGGTTTAGGAAATGTATATTATGGCCAAGAGCAATTTACTGAGGCGAAAGCTGTATTTGAACAAGCAATGCAAGCTGGATTACAATCAGCTGATGTAACATTTATGTTAGGTATCACACATGTACAGCTTGGAAATGATCGTCTTGCACTACCATTCTTACAAAGAGCAACAGAATTAGATGAAAACGATGTAGAAGCTGTATTCCAGTGCGGACTTTGCTTCGCGCGATTAGAACATGTTCAAGAGGCGAAACCTTATTTTGAAAAGGTATTAGAAATGGATGAAGAGCATGCAGATGCGTATTACAATTTAGGTGTTGCGTACGTATTTGAGGAAAATAATGAGAAGGCTCTCGCTTTATTTAAGAAAGCAACTGAAATTCAGCCAGATCACTTTTTAGCGGGTAATGGCGTTCGTTTATTAGAGCAAGAAGCTGAATAAGATAAAAATATAGTTTAATGGGTAGTTATCCCTCATCTAAAAAGGTGGGGGATGTACTGCTCATTAAAGTGAAAATATCGGAAAGGAGAGGAAAGATGGGAAATCAACATGCAATGGATTTGTTTGAGGAAGAGAAAAAGTTTATAAAAGCGCAAGTTCTTCATACCATTTTCCACAACGAAGAAAACCTCTATTCCGTTGTCAGTATGAAAGTCATTGAAACGAATGAAACGTATGACGAAAAGAAAGTAATGATAAACGGTCATTTTCCCCGCATGCATGAAGATGAAGTGTTTACATTGACTGGTCATTTTAAGGACCATCCAAAGTATGGAAAACAATATATGGTTGAAACATTTAAAAAAGAATTGCCGCAAACAAAAGCAGGTATGGTGCAATATTTAGCGAGTGATTTATTTAAAGGGATAGGAAAGCGTACAGCTGAAAAAATTGTGGACCATCTCGGAGAACATGCTATTTCTAAAATTATGGATGACCCTGAGGCATTAAATGGTGTTGTTAATAAACAAAAGGCTCAGGAAATATATGAGACAATTGTTGAACATCAAGGATTAGAGAAAGTAATGAGCTTTTTAAATGGCTACGGTTTTGGAACGAAACTTTCTATTAAGATTTACCAGCAATATAAAGAGATGACATTAGAAGTGATTCGTAATAATCCGTATCAACTTATTGAAGAAGTGGACGGGATTGGTTTTGGAAGAGCGGATGATATAGGGCGTGCGTTAGGGATATCGGGTAATCATGACGACCGTGTACGAGCGGGATGTTTTTACACATTAGAGAATGTCTCATTACAACTTGGTCATGTTTATATGAGGAAAGATCAACTTGTAAGAGAAACGATGTCACTTTTAAACAATCAAGAAGGAAGAGTGACTGAGGAAGATATTATAGGTTGTATTGAAACGATGCAAAGTGAAGGGAAAGTCATCATAGAAGAAGAACGAGTGTATTTAGCGACGTTATTCTACTCTGAAAAAGGTGTTGTAAAGTCTATTCGCAGGCTTATGAATCAAGAAGAAACACCTTCATTTCCAGAAGCGGAAGTGTTAAAAACGTTAGGTGAAATTGAAGAACAACTGAACGTACAATATGCACCGTTTCAGCAAGAAGCAATTCAAACGGCACTTCATAAACCGATGATGTTATTAACAGGTGGACCAGGAACAGGGAAAACAACAGTTATTAAAGGGATTGTTGAAATGTATGCGTCACTTCACGGATTATCGTTAAATCCGAATGAATACAGTGATGATAATCCATTTCCAATACTATTAACAGCTCCAACAGGAAGAGCAGCGAAGCGGATGAGTGAATCGACAGGACTTCCAGCTTGCACAATTCACCGTTTACTTGGTTGGACGCCAGAAGGATCTTTCCAGCGTAATGAAACGGATCCTGTCCAAGGTAAGCTCCTTATTATCGATGAATTTTCAATGGTTGATATTTGGCTTGCAAATCAGCTATTTAAGTCGTTGCCGACGAATATTCAAGTTATCGTTGTAGGTGATGAAGATCAGTTGCCATCTGTAGGACCTGGACAAGTATTAAAAGATTTATTAAATGCAGGCGCAGTTCCGACAGTGAAGCTTACTGAAATTTATCGTCAAGCGGAAGGCTCATCAGTGATTCAACTTGCCCATGCGATAAAAAATGGAACTCTACCACCAGATTTAGCGCAAAACAAAAAAGATCGTTCGTTTATCAGCTGTACAGGGGCTCAAATTGTTGAGGTTGTGAAAAAAGTTTGCGAAAATGCTAAAACAAAAGGCTTTAGTGCAAGGGATGTTCAAGTATTAGCACCGATGTACCGCGGGCCTGCTGGTATTAATGTATTAAACGAAGCGCTGCAACAAGTATTTAATCCGAAGAGGGAAAAGAGTAAAGAAATTGCTTACGGTGATGTTGTGTACCGAAGAGGTGATAAAGTACTGCAACTCGTGAATCAGCCGGAGAGCCAAGTGTTTAATGGTGATATTGGGGAAATTGTTTCGGTGTTTTATGCAAAAGAAAACGTTGAGCAACAAGATATGATTATCGTTTCATTTGATGGAATTGAGGTAACGTATACGAAGCCCGATTTAAATCAAATTACGCATGCATATTGTTGTTCCATTCATAAATCACAAGGTAGTGAATTTCCGATTGTTATTATGCCAATCGTGAAAAGTTACAACCGTATGTTACGTCGTAATTTAATTTACACGGGTATTACAAGAAGTAAGAAGTTCCTTATTATTTGCGGGGAGGAAGCAGCTTTCCAATCTGGTGTAAATCGCCTTGATGATGCAATGCGTCAAACAACTTTAGCTAGTCGCTTGCAAGAATCACAAGGAGAAGTACAGATGGTCACAGTTAATGGCGAGGAAATGGACGTGGAAAACATTTCACCGTATGATTTCATGTAACAAGGTGAAATTATATAGTGAAACTTTCAAACGCATAGCGTTGAAAGGCTCCAGTAATGTATAAATGAATGCAGTTTGGACATAATGGCGAATAGAATCTGGGAGACTGTAAGGAGATGAAAGCCATATGTTCATTTGTCCAAATTGCAAAGGGAAAGACATTGGAAAAATAGGTGTCAACCAATTTTATTGCTGGAATTGTTATATCGAATTATCGGTTTCAAAGGGGAAAATCCATACACATCAAGTTGAGGAAGACGGTTCATTAAGCTCTCTTGATGATTTATTTGATGAGAATGAAAGAACGATCGGATAACGAAAAGGGGGATTTACTTTGAATCTACGCAATTCATTAATCGCATTAGGTGTTGGAGCTGCAGCATATCAATATGCTCGTAAACAAGATGTATTTTCAAAACGCAATATGAAAAAAGCACGTAAGATGATTAAGTCTTACTTATAATCATTTCGATAAATTGAAAAACTCCCTTGTAGACAAGGGAGTTTTTTTATGCACCCATATGCAAATAAAAAAGTCCGATCTCTGAGAAAAGATAAGATAGACCGTAGCAGCCAACGCCAAGTATTCCATACTGCCATAATTGCTTCGCTTTTTCTTTACGTGAGGAATGAATAAAGAACCCCTTCCAAATACCGAACCCGATACAAATCCATTCAAGAATCATAAAAAGTGCTGATAATCCAAGCATAAACAAAACCATAATTAGCCCTCCTGATTATATTAATTCATGCTGTATTCTCAGGGGTGGTTGTCCTTGTTATGTTATTTATATGTACGTCTTTAAAAAACAGTATGGTCCGTATGAAAAGATTTTAAAAGTTTCGCACATAACCTACCCCATTTATTTTCAAAATAAAGGTGGAGGAGGTTTTTCATGTGAAGAATCTTAAAATCATTTGGATATATCGTTTAGGATTATTGTTACTTGTTTTTCTTTGTCTGCTCGTCTTTTTAAAAATTAAGCCGCTATGGGCACCGATTATTTTTGTATTTAAAGTAGCAATCACGCCGTTTCTTATCGCGTGTTTTATTGCGTATTTATTGCACCCTTTAATTGAAAAAATTCATAAGGAAGGGATGCCCCGTACACTTGCCATTTTGCTCATTTATATCCTTTTCTTTGGCGGAATTGGTTATGGGATTTATAAAGGAACACCAGTTGTTATTAAACAGTTACAAGAGATTAATGAACAATTTCCCCAGTTTACAAAGATGTACGATTCGTGGATGGATGGCGTTACAGAACAAACAGCGAATTTCCCTTCGTTCATTCATGAAAAGGTGAAGCAACTTTTTGTGGGTGTGGAAACGAAGATTCAAGCGCTTTTAAATAAAGTGATGAGTACAGCTCGTGGTGTACTCGATTCATTGCTCATTATTTTCTTAATACCGTTTATTGTATTTTACATATTAAAAGATTATGGTGAGTTTTATCATATCTTTTGGAAACTAGTCCCAAGTAAATGGCGAGGTACGGGGCAAATGCTTGCGAAAGAAATTGATAAGTCACTTGGAAGCTATATTCGAGGACAGTTATTTGTTTGTTTAGTATTAGGGGGAGTATCAGCTCTTTCTTTTTGGTTTATCGGTATGAAATATCCATTATTGCTTGGCATTATTATTGGGGTAACGGATATAATCCCATACTTCGGTCCTATTTTAGGAGCGATCCCGACGTTAATGATTGCAGCAACAGTATCAACGAGTTTACTTATTAAGGCGGGGATCACGATTGCGATTTTGCAATTTGTGGAGAGTAACATTTTATCGCCTTACATCGTTGGTAAGTCACTTCGTATGCATCCCGTTATTATTATGCTTGCCTTACTAGTTGGGGGAGAGGTAGCTGGGATTGTAGGATTGCTAATATCGGTTCCGATTTTAGCAGTTATTCGCACTGTCATTGTTCATGTGAGACCGCTCTTGAAAAAAGAAGATGTGTAAGTATAGAAGCCCTCTATGTAAGAAATAGAGGGCTAATCATATATTTATTTAGAAAGTTGCTCGTGTATTTTTTGAACGAGGGAGCTCACATCATTTGTTTGAATATGTTTTATTTTTTTCCATTCGTTATCATACATAAATATAATTTGATTGTTGAAAAGACGCTTTTGTTCTTTTAGATTAGAAATTTTTGCGAAAGAGTACTCTTCAAATATTGGATTCTTACTTACATCTGGCCCATAAAAGAATAGTCTTTTGTTCGTTAAAATTAGCAATCCTGGCCTTGCGACGGAACGATAAATAAATATGTCTAATGAACATGCTGCGTAAAATAATATCGTTTCGTCAGTCGCTAATATGTTTTTAGCTTTGCTAAGTAAGGTTGTCATTGTGATAGCTCCTTTATTTTATTAACAATAATTTAATTGTAGCAAAAAAAGTAATATTTAGAAATTTTTATAAATCATTCTTATAAGGAGATTCCGATTTGTTAATAAACGCATAATATATGAAAAGGCTGTTAAGAATGAATAGTAGAATACCTATGATTAATAAGCAATTAATACAATATAAATGATTATCTACATTGACAAACTTAAGAGAATTCTATTATATTTAGTCATATAATACATTAAATCAATGACGGAACAAGTACGTTACAGTCCATTTATAGAGAGAAGCTTCCATATGGCTGAAAGAAGCTTTAAATGAAGGGTAACAGAAAGCTAATCCTGAGAGCAGCTAATCACTGCCGTCTTGCCACGTTACGGCACCATGAGGTGATGAATTGATTGTTATTGTAATCAATTCATAATTAGGGTGGTATCGCGAGTTAACTCTCGTCCCTTTTATAGGGACGGGAGTTTTTTATATTTAAGGAGGAAAATACAATGAAACAACTAACAGGCGCACAAATTCGTCAAATGTTTTTAGACTTTTTCCAAGAAAAAGGACATGCAGTAGAACCTAGTGCATCACTAGTTCCACATGAAGATCCATCTCTTCTATGGATTAATAGTGGTGTAGCTACATTAAAAAAATATTTTGATGGACGTGTAATCCCACAAAATCCACGTATTACAAATGCTCAAAAATCAATTCGTACAAACGATATTGAAAACGTAGGGAAAACAGCTCGTCACCATACATTCTTTGAAATGTTAGGAAACTTCTCAATTGGTGATTACTTCAAAGAAGAAGCAATTACATGGGCTTGGGAATTCTTAACGAGCGACAAATGGATCGGATTCGATAAAGAATTACTATCAGTTACAATCCATCCAGAAGATGAAGAAGCATTCACAATTTGGAATGAGAAAATGGGCGTTCCAAAAGAGCGTATTATCCGCTTAGAAGAAAACTTCTGGGATATCGGTGAAGGGCCAAGTGGACCGAATACAGAGATTTTCTATGATCGCGGAGAAGCTTACGGTAATGACTTTAGTGACCCAGAATTATATCCAGGCGGAGAAAACGAGCGTTACTTAGAAGTATGGAACCTTGTATTCTCTCAATTTAACCATAATCCAGACGGTTCATATACACCACTTCCTAAGAAAAACATTGATACAGGGATGGGTCTAGAGCGTATGACATCTATCGTTCAAGATGTACCTACGAACTTTGATACAGACCTATTCATGCCGATGATTGGTGCAACAGAAACAATTTCTGGTGAAAAATATCGTAATGGCGATTTAGAAAAAGATATGGCATTCAAAGTAATTGCTGACCATATCCGTACAGTAACATTCGCTGTTGGTGACGGTGCTCTTCCATCTAACGAAGGCCGTGGTTATGTATTACGTCGTTTATTACGCCGCGCTGTTCGTTATTCGAAGAAATTAAACATCAACCGTCCATTTATGTTTGAATTAGTACCGGTTGTTGGAGAAGTAATGAAAGACTTCTATCCAGAAGTACTTGAAAAGAAAGATTTCATTGCGAAAGTTGTGAAGAACGAAGAAGAGCGTTTCCATGAAACACTTCATGATGGTGAAGCGATTTTAGCTGAAGTAATTGCAAAAGCAAAAGAAGAAAAAACAACTGTTATTTCTGGAGTAGATGCGTTCCGTCTATATGACACATACGGTTTCCCAATTGAATTAACAGAAGAATATGCAGAAGAAGCTGGCATGACAGTTGATCATGAAGGTTTTGAAAATGAAATGGAAAAACAACGTGAGCGTGCACGTGCTGCTCGTCAAGACGTTGATTCTATGCAAGTTCAAGGTGGTGTCCTTGGAGAAATTAAAGTAGCGAGCGAATTCGTTGGTTACGGTACAGTTGCAACAGAAAGTAACGTTGTTGCACTTGTGAAAAACGGCGAATACACAGACAGCTTACAAGCTGGTGAAGAAGGACAGTTAATTCTTGATGTAACACCATTCTATGCTGAGAGTGGTGGACAAATTGCAGACCGTGGTTACCTTCTTGCAGATGGTGTGAAAGTTCTTGTAAAAGACGTACAAAAAGCACCAAACAGCCAAAACTTGCATAAAGTTGTTGTTGAAGAAGGTACATTAACGAAAGATGCGGCTGTAAAAGCTATTATCGATACGAAAAACCGTAGTAGCGTTGTAAAAAATCATACAGCAACTCACTTACTACACCAAGCATTAAAAGACGTACTTGGAACACACGTTAACCAAGCAGGTTCTCTTGTAACTTCTGAACGTCTACGTTTTGACTTCTCTCACTTCGGTCAAGTACAAGCTGACGAATTAGAAAAAATTGAGCGTATGGTAAACGAAAAAATTTGGGAAAGTATTGATGTTGAGATTTCTCAAAAAGCAATCGAAGAAGCGAAAGAAATGGGCGCAATGGCATTATTCGGTGAAAAATACGGAGATGTTGTACGCGTTGTACAAGTTGGCGATTACAGCTTAGAGCTTTGTGGTGGTTGTCACGTTGATAATACAGCTTCTATCGGTATTTTCAAAATCGTTGCTGAGTCTGGTATTGGTGCAGGAACTCGTCGTATTGAAGCAGTAACTGGTAAGTCTGCATACGAATTAATGAACGATCAAGTAGGTTTATTAAAAGAAGCAGCAGGAAAAATGAAAACAAATCCGAAAGATATTTTAACAAGAGTTGATGGTCTATTTGCTGAAGTGAAACAACTGCAAAAAGAAAATGAATCTCTTGCTGCGAAATTAAGCAATATCGAAGCTGGAAACTTAACTGATTCTGTAATGACAGTTGATGGTGTGAATGTATTAGCAGCGAAAGTAAATGTTGCAGATATGAACAACTTACGTACGATGATGGATGATCTGAAAAATAAATTAGAGTCAGCAGTTGTTGTATTAGCGTCTGTTAATGACGATAAAGTAAACATCCTAGCAGGTGTAACGAAAGACTTAATTAGCCAAGGTTACCATGCTGGTAAACTTGTGAAAGAAGTAGCTTCTCGTTGCGGCGGTGGCGGTGGTGGCCGTCCTGATATGGCACAAGCAGGCGGTAAAAACCCAGCTCAAGTCGAAGAAGCTTTAGCATTTGTACAAGAGTACGTTAAATCTGTTTCAAAATAAAGAGATAGTAGTGTACAATGGTAGGGAGAGGAGAAGTTCTTCTCCCTATACTTACTATATAAGTGAGGTGCTTGAAATGGACGGTTTTGATAAAACAATGAAGTTTAGCATTCAAGATGAAAAACAGAGTGTCCATGTAAATGATGTACTTTTAACTGTGTATGATGCACTTCAAGAAAAAGGCTATAATCCGATTAACCAAATCGTCGGTTATTTATTAAGTGGAGACCCAGCATACATACCTCGCCATAAAGATGCACGTAGCATCATTCGCAAGCTTGAACGTGATGAGTTAATTGAAGAGCTTGTGAAGTCTTACTTGAAACATCATCGTGAGGAGTAGTTTATGCGGATATTAGGTTTAGATGTAGGTACAAAAACAGTCGGAGTTGCAATTAGCGACGAGATGGGCTGGACAGCACAAGGATTAGAAACAATTAAGATTAACGAAGAACGAGGTCACTTTGGTTTTGATCGTATTTCTGAGTTAGTAAAGCAGTACAATGTGGACAAAATAGTAGTAGGTTTACCTAAAAATATGAATGGTACAATTGGCCCACGTGGTGAAGCGTGCCAACAATTTGCAGAAAACCTACGAGAGCTGTTACAATTAGACGTTGTAATGTGGGACGAGCGTTTGTCAACAATGGCAGCGGAACGTCTACTCATTTCAGCTGATGTAAGTCGTAAGAAGCGAAAACAAGTAATCGATAAGATGGCTGCAGTCGTAATCTTACAAGGATTTTTAGATAGAAAATAAGAGGTGACCAAAATGGAAGAACGTCAAATTACAATTGTAGACGAAAAAGGTAACGAACATTTATGTGAAATTATTTTCACTTTTGATGCTGACAAATTTGGTAAAAAATCATACGTAATCTTCTCTCCAATCGGTGAGGTAGATGAAGATGGAGACCCAATTTATGATGCAATGGCTTATGAGCAAAATGAAGAAGAGGGCGGAGTTTTACTTCCAATCGAATCAGAAGAAGAGTGGGAAATGGTACAAGAAACGTTTAACACTATTGCTGATGAGCAAGAAGCTGAATAATAAGTACTGAAAAGATGGACGACATACAGTCCATCTTTTTTTTGTATTTATATGTAAAATGAAAGATTTTTTGTCGAAACTGTGTAAGTCTTTGTAGTATAATGAGACGGATTGTAGAAAAATAAAGTATCAATTAAAAAAGATAAGTGAATTTGTTGCGTTTTTACATCGTGCTGTATAGAAAGGTGTACATACGGTCTACAATTAAGTAAGGAGGAAATGTTTTGATAGAGAATCAAGTGAAAAAGAAGCGTAGACGCATCTTTTTATTTTCGATTATTGCACTGCTTTTAGTTTGTGGTTCAGTCTATGCGTATATTTCATCCGCATTAGGACCAGTTGATAGCGGGAATAAAAAAGAGATTGAAGTAGAAATTCCGAAAGGATCATCTACAAGTAAAATTGGAGAAATTTTAGAAGAAAAAGGCGCTGTAAAAAACGGTACAGTTTTTAGTTTTTATACAAAGGCTAAATCGAAAAGTTTACAAGCAGGTACATATTTATTAAATCCTTCAATGAATGCTGAAGATGTGATCGAACAAATGTCATCTGGCAACGTGCATCGTCCAGCTCTTTATAAAGTGACGATTAAAGAAGGGGCGCAAGTAACTGAAATTGCAGAAACGATTGCGACAGAACTAAAGTGGAATAAAGATGATGTTACGCGTCAATTAAACGATAAAGCATTTATTCAAAAAATGCAGCAAAAGTATCCGAAGTTATTAACAGATAAAATCTTTGATAGTAATATTAAATACCCATTAGAAGGTTATTTATATCCTGCAACGTATTCGTTTTATAAGAAAGATACGACGTTAGAAGCAATTGTAATTCCAATGCTTGAGAAAACAAATGCAATCATTGTTCAAAATGAGGCGAAAATGAAAGCGAAGAATTGGGATGTTCATCAGCTTTTAACATTATCTTCACTTATTGAAGAAGAGGCAACTGGTTTTACAGATCGTCAAAAGATCTCTAGTGTCTTTTATAATCGTTTAACAAAAGGCATGCCACTTCAAACGGATCCAACGGTATTATATGCACTTGGAAAGCATAAACAACGTGTATTATACGAAGATTTAAAGGTCAACTCACCGTATAATACGTATGTTGTAAAAGGATTGCCGGTAGGGCCGATCGCAAACTCTGGTAAACATTCAGTGGAAGCTGCGTTAGAACCTGCGCAAACAGATTATTATTATTTCTTAGCTGCACCAAGTGGTGAAGTGTATTATGCGAAAACATTAGAAGAGCATAATGCATTAAAGCAAAAATACATTACGAAAAAACAGTGAAATGGGGAGGGATAGCGAAAAAAGTCGCACATCCCTCTTTTTTGTGGTAAAATATATCGGGTTAAAAACTGGCAGAAGAATCGTTTTTAATATCAAAACGGGACGTACAAGCTAAGGGTAAAGCTGGCTTGTATTTTTATTGCATTCTATGTGTGAAAAGACGTCATAGAGGCACTTCTCCATGTAAATAAGGAGGACCATTTATGGAGGATGCAGTTAACGAGTACCTATTATCATTTATTGATCCGAAAGATAAATTAATTCTTGAAATGGAAGAATATGCAACAGAAAATCATGTGCCGATTATGGATCGACTTGGAATGGAATTTATGCTGCAATTTTTACGTTTAATTGGACCGAAAAGCATTTTAGAACTTGGAACAGCAATCGGTTATTCTAGTATTCGTATGATGCAAGCTATTCCAAATTCACGTATTGTGACAGTTGAGCGCAATCGTGAGAGATATGAAAAAGCACTTGAATATATAGAACGTTCCCCAGTAACAGATCGTATTTCAGTTATTTACGGTGATGCGTTAGAGACAGGTGAACAAGTAAAAGAACACGGGACATTTGACGTTATTTTTATTGATGCAGCAAAAGGACAGTATCGTCGCTTTTTTGACTTATATGAACCGTTATTAAATCCTGGTGGAGTAATTATTTCAGATAATGTTATGTATCACGGTCTTGTAACGACAAAAGAGAAAATTGAAAACAGACGTACACGTGGTTTAATCCGTCGTATTAAGACGTACAATGAGTGGCTTATGAATCATGAAGGATATGATACAACGATTTTCCCAATTGGTGATGGAGTAGCTGTTAGTAAAAAGAGAGGGTGACCAAGGTATGAAGAAACCTGAATTGTTAGTAACGCCAAGAGCGGTGGCGGATATCGAACCTCTTGCGAAAGCAGGAGCAGATGCGGTAATGATCGGTGAGCAAAAGTTTGGTTTACGTTTAGCAGGGGAGTTTTCACGTGAAGATGTAAAACAAACTGTGAAGATTGCACATGAAAATGGTGTGAAAGTATACGTAGCCATGAACGCTATGTTCCACAACGATAAAGTAGAAGAATTAACAGATTACGTTTCATTTTTAAACGAAGTAAATGTAGATGCAATTGTTTTCGGAGATCCAGCGGTATTAATGGCTGTTCGCGAAGTAGCACCAAATATGCAGTTGCACTGGAATACAGAAACGACAGCAACAAACTGGTTCACTTGTAACTACTGGGGACAAAGAGGAGCGAAGCGCGCTGTATTAGCTCGTGAGCTGAGCTTAGATGAAATTGTTGATTTAAAAGAAAATGCTGAAGTGGAACTAGAAGTACAAATTCACGGTATGACTTGTATGTTCCAATCGAAGCGTTCATTAGTAGGAAACTACTTTGAGTATCAAGGACGTAATCTTGACATTGAAAAGAAAAAATATGAAGAGAATATGTTCTTATATGACCCAGAGCGTAACAATAAATATCCAATTTATGAAGATGAAAATGGTACTCACATTATGAGTCCGAACGATATTTGTTTCATCGATGAATTAGAGGAACTAATCGAAGCTGAAGTTGATAGCTTAAAAATCGACGGTGTACTAAAAAGCTCTGAATACATTATTGAAGTAACGAAGAAATATCGTCAAGCGATTGATTTATGCGTAGAAGATCGTGGTGCATATTATGACGTGAAAGATGATCTATATAAAGAAATAGAAGAAATGCAACCAGTAAATCGTCCGTTAGATACAGGATTCTTCTTTAAAGAAACGGTTTACTAAACGAGGAGGGTGTAGGAAATGACTGTACAAGAAATTTCACGAGTGATCGATGGCAAACGTGTTATTGTGAAGAAACCTGAACTGTTAATCCCTGCGGGTAACTTAGAAAAATTAAAAGTAGCTATCCATTACGGGGCAGATGCTGTATATTTAGGTGGACAAGAATTTGGTCTTCGTTCGAATGCAGGTAACTTTACGCTAGAAGAAATGGCAGAAGGCGTTGAGTTTGCAAAGAAGTATGGAGCAAAAATATACGTAACAACAAATATCTTTGCACATAATGAAAATATGGACGGGCTAGAGGAATATTTAAAAGGGATTGAAAAAGCTGGCGTAACGGGAATTATCGTTGCTGATCCGCTTATCATTGAGACTTGTAAACGCGTAGCGCCTTCTGTTGAGGTGCATTTAAGCACACAGCAATCACTATCCAACTGGAAAGCAGCACAGTATTGGAAAGAAGAAGGTTTACATCGTCTTGTATTAGCTCGTGAAGCAAGCTATGAAGAAATGAAAGAAATTAAAGAAAAAGTGGATATTGAAATTGAAGCATTCGTACATGGTGCAATGTGTATCGCATATTCAGGAAGATGTACATTAAGTAACCATATGACAGCGCGTGATTCTAATCGTGGTGGTTGTTGCCAATCTTGCCGCTGGGATTATGATTTAGTTCAAACAGTATCACAACATAAAGATGCAAAAGAGCTTCCTCTATTCCAAGAAGGAGATGCTCACTTTGCGATGAGTCCAAAAGATTTAAATTTAATTTTATCAATTCCGAAAATGATTGAAATCGGAATCGATAGCTTAAAGGTAGAAGGACGTATGAAATCAATCCATTACGTAGCGACTGTAGCAACTGTATATCGTAAAGTAATTGATGCTTATTGTGCGGATCCAGATAACTTTGAGTTTAAACAAGAATGGTTAGATGAGCTTGATAAATGTGCAAATCGTGATACAGCTCCTGCATTCTTTGAAGGGGTTCCAGGACATCAAGAGCAAATGTTTGGAAATCATAGTAAGAAAACAACGTATGATTTTGCTGGTTTAGTGTTAGATTATAATGAAGAAACGGGCATCGTAACGATTGAGCAACGTAATCATTTCAAACCAGGACATGAAGTGGAGTTCTTTGGACCAGAAATAGAAAACTTTACGCAAACGGTGGAGAAAATTTGGGATGAGGATGGAAACGAATTAGATGCAGCGAGACATCCGTTGCAAATCGTGAAATTCAAAGTGGATCAACGAGTGTATGTGAATAATATGATGCGCAAAAGCATACTTCAATAAGAAAGAGTGATAGTCGAATGGGGACGAATAAGCCTGTTGTAATTGGAATTGCTGGTGGTTCGGGATCAGGTAAAACGAGTGTAACGAAAGCGATTTTTGACCATTTTAAAGGTCATTCTATTTTAATCTTAGAGCAAGATTATTATTACAAAGATCAAAGCCATTTACCAATGGAAGAGCGTTTAAAAACAAATTATGATCATCCGCTTGCGTTTGATAATGATCTGTTAATTGAACATTTGCAGCAGTTGCTTGCATATGAGCAAATTGATAAGCCTGTATATGACTATACATTGCATACGCGTTCAGAAGAAATTATTCCAGTTGAGCCGAAAGATGTAATTATTTTAGAAGGAATTCTTATTTTAGAAGACCCACGTCTTTGCGAGTTAATGGACATTAAATTATTCGTTGATACGGATGCTGACCTTCGTATTCTGCGTCGCATGCAGCGTGATATTAAAGAGCGCGGTCGTACGATGGATTCAGTTATTGATCAGTACGTAAATGTTGTACGTCCAATGCACAATCAATTTATTGAGCCTTCTAAGAAATTTGCGGATATTATTATCCCTGAAGGTGGACAAAACCACGTTGCAATTGATATTATGGTGACAAAAATTGCAACAATTCTTGAACAAAAAGTAAATTTGTAATAGCATAGTAAAAGATATACGGTAGGAAGGGATTTTTTCCCTTCCTATCGAATACAATGAAACATGCAACCTCATCTATATATAGGTGAGGGCATATTTATATCAACTTTCCATACATATCTTCTTTATATAAAGAAGAATTGGAAATACGGGGTTGTATGTGACAACTCCGCTAGTGCAAGGGTACTAGAAACCTCCGCTAACAATGGAAGCGGAGGAGTTTTCATATGGAACTCCTCTTTTTTTCGGGGGATTGGTATATAAAAGGAGTGGAAAATATGTCAACAGAAAAAACATACCCTATGACGCAAGAGGGTAAGCAAAAACTAGAGAACGAACTTGAGCAATTAAAAACAGTAAGACGTAAAGAAGTAGTAGAACGTATTAAAATCGCACGTAGCTTCGGGGACCTTTCTGAGAACTCTGAGTACGATGCAGCGAAAGATGAGCAAGCGTTCGTAGAAGGACGTATTACACAATTAGAAAATATGATTCGTAACGCAGTTATCATTAAAGATAATGGCGAAGTATCTACTGTTGTTACATTAGGTAAAACAGTAACATTTAAAGAATTACCAAATGGAGATGAAGAAGCGTACACAATCGTAGGTAGCGCGGAAGCTGACCCATTTGAAGGAAGAATTTCTAACGATTCTCCAATCGCAAAAAGCTTATTAGGTAAGCAAATTGGTGAGAAAGTAACAATCCAAACACCAGGCGGAGAAATGCAAGTAGAGATTGTCTCTGTAAAATAAAAAAAAGATTCTCCTATCGGGAGAATCTTTTTTTTATCCCGCTATTTGCCAGGCAGTAAGACCACTATCTCAAACTTCAGCGGAAGTAAAGAAGTTAGGTGGGCGTCGGACTGCTCGTAAACGCCCGCTTGGTGAGGGCTAATTAAAGTTTCACTTTATCTGTAGAATAGAAAAAATTGTGTAAACCTGGGAGTGATTCGACAAAAAATGTCAAAAAAACATTTTAAACTTTGATATCATAATTGGAGAATATAGGTTTCAAAAGGGAAAAGGGGCTAATTATGAAACATAAAATCTTTACAGGATTGGTTTGTAGTATCTCTATATTAGGACTTGCTGCCTGCGGAACGAAAGAGGAAACTACATCATCAAAGGGAGAAAAAGTGAAGCAAGAAGAAAAACAGGATATTAAAGCAACTGAGAGTTCAAAAGCAACTGAGAGTTCAAAAGCCTTAGCAAATCCACAAGATAAAAAGGAATTCAATGATTTTGATGTAGCGTATCAATTAGCTATTGTGATGAAAATATTTCAAGATGTAACGATTAAGTACGATTATGCGATTGGGAATCCAGATTATTTATTGCGAGATTCGATGGATCAAAAAACAATAGATGATATGAAGAATATGTTACAAGAACAGGCGAAAAATAATGATAAAATTTTAAAAGATGAAGTGAATCAAGCATATACATATTTAAAACAATCGAAAGTAAGTAATAAAGATGACGTTCAAAAAATAATAGATGCACAAAATAATTATTTACATATTGTAGATAAGATGATTACTTGTATTGATTCTGTAACAGTTGAGAATGCAAAAGAAAAAAGAAATGAAATGGATAATTTCAGTAAGGACTATTTAAAAGTAGCGGCTAATGTAACAACTACTGTAATTGAAGTTGCTAAAAACACTGGAGTGAATGAAACTGAATTTAAATCGCTTCTTACGAAATTTTTAGAGAAGCCAAAAAAACAATAATAGCTTTATATAATATCTATTTTTGTTTTGGAGCTTGTATAAATAAAATAGTACCTCGTCTAAACTACAATAGACGAGGTGTTTTTTATGAAAATAAAACGGAGAATTACAATTGTTTTAATTTGTTTTATGAGCGTTATGTTTTTATTGCTTTGTCGTTTAATCCAAATTCAAATTATAGATACAGAATCATTTACTGATCGCAAAATAAATTTAATTGAAAAAAGTGTTACGCAACGCACACAATCCATTACAGTAGACGATGGACGTGGGCAGTTTATAGATCGTAATGGTAAAGAAATAGGTGAGGAAAAATATCCTGTTTTAATTATTTTTCCATTTTTACAAATAAAAAATGACATGTTAGAGAAAATCGCGCATATCATTGGTGTGTCGAGACAAGAGATTAGAAGACAAATGAAAAATAACAAAAATGCATTTACCCTACAAGGAGAAACTGCTCCATTTCGAGTGACACGAGAGCAGATGGAGAAGGTAAATGAATTACATGTATTAGGTATTGTAGCAGCTGAAGTGCGATTAAAACAAACTGGAGAGATAAGTCATTTAATTGGTGATGTAGGGGAGAACGAAAGGGAATTTCAAAAGCGATATGGAGAATTGAAAAAAATTTCAAAACAAACGCCGATAGGTATTTCAGGATTACAGCAATCATTTGATGAATTTCTATTGACTGATGGAGAGGCAAAAGTATTATATCAAGTAGATCGGCAAGGAGAACCAATTTTCGGAAAGCAAGCGAAATACACTTCACCAGGAAATCCATTTTATCCAGTTAGGATTCAAACTACTTTACATAAAGAGTTGCAGCAAAAAGCAGAAGAAGTGATTGAAGCAAACGAAATAAAGAAGGGGGGATTAGTATTACTTGATGTAAAGACAAATGAAATATTAGCGATGGTTAGTAAGCCGTCTTTACAAGTAAGGGATGAGAATTTATATAAAACTACACTTGAAAATCAAATGTTAACGCCACATTTTCCAGGCTCGGTTTTTAAAACAGTAGTTGCAGTTGCAGTCATTGATCAAAAAGTAAATTTGTTTAATCGGACATTTAACTGTAATAAAGATTTATATGGTGAAAACGACCCGCAAGTTAGGATGGGTACGCTTAACTTTAAAGAGAGCTTTGCTAGGAGCTGTAACAGGACATTTTCCGAGTTAGGTAACGAGCTATTACAAAAGGATAGGACGGTGTTAGAAACATACGTAGCAGCTCTAGGAGCAAATGAAAAGGTTGGATGGAAAGGTTCTGTATTTCATACACCTCATTTTGAGCAAATGTCAGAAGAGAAAGGCACTACTATTTGGGGGAATGAAGAAAATAAAAGTAATAAAAAAGCGGTAGAACAAACAGCGATTGGACAGAAAGATGTACGTATATCACCTCTAGCAATTGCCAATATGATGGCGACGATTGCGAGGAATGGAGAAAAGATGGAAGTGAAAGCTGTTGAAAAAATAGTATATAAAAATGGAGCGGATTTTTTTACATTTGAGAGCCATACGTTAAATGGAAAACAGCTTTCGTATGAAACAGTGAAAACATTACAAGAGTTATTAAGAGGCGTTGTAACAAGGGAGAAAGGAACAGGAACGGCATTCCGTTCGTTGCCACTAAGTGTCGCTGGAAAATCCGGGACAGCGCAAACGGGGAAAGGGACGAGGGTGAATCGCTGGTTTGCAGGTTATTTTCCGTATGAGAATCCAAGATATGCTTTAGTTGTTGTTGATCTAGAGACTGATAGCAAAGTGAATAAAGTTACACCTATTTTTAAAGATATGGTGGGAGCAATCTATCAATTGGAGAATGAAAAGTAATCTTGCAATTTATAGTGAAATGTCTTCATTTCATGAAAATATCATTGTAAATGTTCAACCTTTCTAGATTTAATGTTACAATAGCAATTAGGAAAAACTGCATGGAGGTTTGGAGAATGGCAGGAGGATCAAGATTCCAACAGAAACAACAAAAACGTCGTCAAAACGGTGTTTTAAATATTGCAATCGCTATTGTATTACTATTAGTAGCTATTGTAGCATATCAATTGTTCGTTCCTAGTACGAAAGAGCAAGCATCTTCTACTGATAAGAAAGTCTCTCAACAAACAACAAAGAATGAGAAAGCTGGAAAATCAGAAGATAAAGAATCTGCTAAGAAAAAAGAAAAAGAACAAGAGCAAGCAGAAGCTAAGAAAAAAGCTGAAGAAGAGAAGCTAAAGGCTGAAGAAGAACAGAAAAAAGCTGAAGAAGAAGCGAAAGCTAACGAGAAAGTATCAGCTGAAAAAACTGTATCTAAGGCAAAAGAGGCTTACACAAAACCTTCTTGGAAAGCTGTAGGAACAGAACAAGGTTCATCACCGGCGATGACGTTTAAACAAGGGTCATCAGATTGGAATGAGATGCAAAGTGCAATTGCTGCAGGTGTTGAGATACCGAAAGAGCAATTAGTATTCCATTTTGTTGGAAGAGACAAAACTGGAAAGAGCAAAGCTTATGGTGATGTTCAAGATAAGCAAAGTGGGAAAAGATATTACGTAAATATTGATTGGGTAGACAATGAGGGCTGGAAACCAGTACTTGTTCAAACTCTAAACTAAAAAAGAGAAGCTCCTTAGGAGCTTCTCTTTTTTGTTAACGCAATTTCTTTAATTTAAAATGAACAACCGCGCTATAATACGGTCTTTTGCTTTCAGGATCCATAACCATTTGATGAGAGATGTGATGAACTTCAAGCATAAGCGCTTTATTATTATCGATTTGTTCACTAATTTTTCGTTCTAAAGAAGCTAAGTCTCCCGCTTCAAAAAACTCTACTTTATCTTCTAACATTTCAAAGGTAAATGACATGAAGACGGCCCCTCTCCTATGTAATCAACTATAGTGTAACAAAGAAAAGAAGGAAATACCATGTACATTTCAATTGACATTTTTAGAAAGAGGGAATATCATACTGATAAAACCGATAAGAAAAAGGGGAATTTTTATGGGTACAGAATTTAATGGTTTATTTGATGAGTGGGCTCATACGTACGACTCATTTGTACAAGGCGAAGATATACAATATAAAGAAGTTTTCGCCCATTATGAGGACATTCTAGAGGATGTAGTTAACAAGTCATTTGGTAATGTATTAGAATTTGGTGTCGGTACAGGTAATTTAACAAATAAATTATTACTTGCTGGCCGCACAGTTTACGGTATAGAACCGTCGCGTGAAATGCGCATGATTGCAAAAGAGAAATTGCCAAAAGAATTTTCAATTACAGAGGGTGATTTTCTTTCGTTTGAAGTTCCAAATTCAATTGATACCATTGTAAGCACCTATGCATTTCATCATTTAACAGATGATGAAAAAAATGTAGCGATTGCGAAGTATAGTCAATTGCTAAACAAAGGTGGTAAAATAGTGTTTGCTGATACGATATTTGCAGATCAAGATGCATATGATAAAACTGTTGAAACAGCACAAGAAAGAGGTTTCCACCAGTTAGCAAACGATTTGCAAACGGAATACTATACACGTATTCCAGTTATGCAGACTATTTTTGAAAACAATGGCTTCCATGTAACATTCACGAGATTAAATCATTTCGTTTGGGTAATGGAGGCAACTAAGCAATAGAAAGAGGGATTAGATTGAGAATTGCTGTAATTGGAGCAATGGAAGAAGAAGTACGTATTTTACGTGACAAATTAGAACAAGCAGAAACAGAAACGGTTGCTGGTTGTGAATTTACGAAAGGGCTATTAGCAGGGCATGAAGTAATCTTGTTAAAGTCCGGTATTGGTAAAGTAAACGCAGCGATGTCAACGACAATTTTATTAGAAAAATATAAGCCTGAAAAAGTAATTAATACTGGTTCAGCTGGTGGATTCCATCATTCTCTAAACGTTGGTGATGTAGTTATTTCCACTGAAGTTCGTCACCATGACGTAGATGTAACAGCATTTAACTATGAATATGGTCAAGTACCAGGAATGCCGCCTGGATTTAAAGCTGATGAGGCGTTAGTTGCATTAGCTGAGAAATGTATGCAGGCTGAAGAAAATATTCAAGTTGTAAAAGGTATGATTGCAACAGGTGATTCATTTATGAGTGATCCGAACCGCGTTGCAGCCATCCGTGATAAATTTGAAAATCTTTATGCGGTAGAAATGGAAGCAGCAGCTGTTGCACAAGTATGCCACCAATATGAAATTCCGTTTGTTATCATTCGCGCACTTTCTGATATTGCTGGTAAAGAATCAAATGTTTCATTTGATCAGTTTTTAGATCAAGCAGCTCTTCATTCTACAAACTTTATCGTAAAAGTGTTAGAAGAGTTAAAGTAATGTAACAAAAAGGCAACTGTCTCATATAAAGAAAATACATACAGTTGCCTTTTCTTTATTGGCAAACAAGGGGGAGAACACGATGAATGTATATCGTGGAGTTCATGAGTTAATTGGTCATACACCAATTGTAGAAATTACTCGTTTTTCACTTCCAACAGGGGTCCGTTTATTTGCAAAGCTTGAATTTTATAATCCAGGCGGAAGCGTTAAGGATCGTTTAGGAAGAGAATTAATCGAAGATGCGCTAGAAAAAGGGCTTGTTACCCAGGGTGGAACAATTATTGAACCGACTGCTGGGAATACTGGTATTGGACTGGCACTTGCAGCATTAGAGCATGATTTACGTGTTATTGTTTGTGTACCAGAGAAATTTAGTATTGAAAAACAAGAATTAATGAAAGCACTAGGTGCAACTGTCGTGCATACACCGACTGAGCAAGGAATGACCGGTGCAATTGCCAAAGCAAAAGAGTTAGTAAATGAAATACCGAATTCATACTCTCCAAGTCAGTTCGCAAATGAGGCAAATCCTCGTGCATATTTTAAAACATTAGGACCTGAACTGTGGGACGCATTGAATGGAGAGATTAACATATTTGTTGCTGGAGCAGGAACTGGCGGTACATTTATGGGGACTGCATCTTATTTGAAAGAAAAAAATATAGATATTAAAACAGTTATCGTAGAGCCAGAAGGATCTATTTTAAATGGTGGTAAGGCTGGTTCACATGAGACCGAAGGAATTGGACTGGAATTTATCCCGCCATTTTTGAAGACATCTTATTTTGATGAAATTCATACGATTTCTGATCGAAATGCATTTTTACGAGTGAAAGAATTAGCGCAAAAAGAAGGACTTCTCGTTGGGAGCTCTTCAGGAGCAGCATTTCATGCGAGCTTACTTGAGGCAGAGAAGGCAGCACCAGGTACAAATATTGTAACCATTTTTCCTGATAGCAGTGAGCGCTATTTAAGTAAAGACATATACAAAGGATGGGAATAAAAAATGAGAGCAAAGACAAAGTTAATTCATGGTATTCGCATAGGAGAACCTTCAACTGGATCTGTAAACGTACCGATTTATCAAACAAGTACGTACAAACAAGAAGCAGTTGGTAAGCATCAAGGATATGAATATTCACGTACAGGTAACCCAACACGTGCAGCTTTAGAAGAAATGATTGCTGTATTAGAAAATGGGCATGCTGGATTTGCATTTGGTTCAGGAATGGCTGCTATTACAGCGACAATTATGTTGTTCTCAAAAGGTGACCACGTTATTTTAACAGATGATGTTTATGGCGGAACATACCGCGTTATTACAAAAGTATTAAACCGTTTCGGTATTGAGCATACATTTGTAGATACAACAAACTTAGAGGAAGTTAAAGAAGCGATTCGTCCAAATACGAAAGCAATTTATGTGGAAACACCAACGAACCCACTACTAAAAATTACTGATATTAAGAAAATATCTACTCTTGCTAAAGAGAAAGACTTATTAACAATTATTGATAACACATTCATGACGCCATATTGGCAGTCGCCGATTTCTTTAGGAGCAGATATTGTGCTTCATAGTGCAACGAAATATTTAGGAGGTCATAGTGACGTAGTTGCAGGTCTAGTAGTTGTAAATAGCCCACAACTAGCAGAAGATCTTCACTTTGTACAAAACTCAACAGGAGGTATTCTTGGGCCGCAAGATAGCTTCTTACTACTTCGTGGTTTAAAAACATTAGGAATTCGTATGGAAGAACATGAAACGAATTCACGCGCTATTGCTGAGTTCTTAAATAATCATCCAAAAGTAAATAAAGTATATTACCCAGGTCTTGAATCACATCAAAACCACGAATTAGCAACAGAACAAGCAAATGGATTTGGTGCTATTATCTCATTTGATGTAGATAGTGAAGAGACATTAAATAAAGTACTTGAGAAATTGCAGTACTTTACACTTGCTGAAAGTTTAGGAGCAGTAGAAAGTTTAATTTCTATTCCATCTCAAATGACACATGCATCAATCCCAGCTGATCGCCGCAAAGAATTAGGAATTACAGATACATTAATTCGTATTTCTGTCGGTATTGAAGATGGTGAAGATTTAATTGAAGATTTAGCACAAGCGCTAGCATAATAAAAAAACGCACTGCTAATATAGAGCAGTGCGTTTTTTTATTACATCATTTTGTGAAATATTTCACAAAATAGACATACACAAACGAAATGATTTCATGTATATTGAATTCAGGAAATGTTACTCACGAACAAACTTGTGAAACATTTCACAAACAATGAAATTCATGTAGGAAAGCATCTCTATTTTTTTATGTTAATTGGGACTTATTTTGACCTATAGGGACATATAAGGACCGTGATAGTAGAATAGGAGGAAATTTACATGGTAGTCAAAGAGAAAGTTGTAAATGAAATGCAGGAAGTAAAAAAGATGATTGATACGCTAGTAAATAATGGTCAACAAGCTTTACAAGCATTAGAAAGTTTTACACAAGAGGAAATTGACAACATTGTTCATGAAATGGCATTAGCAGGTGTTGATCAACATATGCCGCTAGCAAAATTGGCAGTTGAAGAAACTGGCCGTGGTGTATATGAAGACAAATGCATTAAAAATGTTTTTGCCACTGAATATATTTGGCATAGTATAAAGCAAGATAAAACGGTAGGAATTATTCACGAAGATTCTCATGAAGAAATAATAGAAATCGCGGAACCTGTCGGTGTAGTAGCTGGGGTAACGCCAGTAACGAATCCAACGTCGACAACAATGTTTAAAGCGTTAATTGCGATAAAAACAAGAAATCCAATTATTTTCGCATTTCATCCTTCCGCACAAAAATGTTCTGTGGCAGCGGCGAAAACAGTATATGATGCAGCGATGAAAGCTGGTGCACCAAAACACTGTATTCAATGGATTGAAAGACCGTCTGTTGAAGCGACGAAACAATTAATGAACCATGATGGTGTAGCACTCGTTCTAGCAACTGGAGGCGCTGGTATGGTGAAATCAGCTTACTCTACTGGAAAACCAGCGTTAGGTGTTGGTCCTGGTAATGTACCGTGTTATATAGAAAAATCAGCACATGTAAAACGAGCTGTTAATGATTTAATTTTATCGAAAACATTTGATAACGGTATGATTTGTGCATCGGAACAAGCAATCATTGTCGATAAAGAAATCTATGATGATGTTAAAACAGAAATGATTGAAAACAATTGTTACTTTGTAACAGAAGAAGAAAGAAAAAAATTAGAAAAGCTTGTTATAAATGAAAATACATGTGCTGTAAATAGTGATATTGTAGGGAAATCAGCACAGTATATTGCCGATTTAGTTGGGATTACTGTTCCTGAACATACAAAAATGCTTGTAGCTGAAATTCAAGGTATCGGAGCAGCATATCCGTTATCTCGTGAGAAACTGAGTCCAGTATTAGCTTGTGTGAAGGCGAATTCATTAGAAGAAGGATTTACATATTGCGAAGAAATGTTGAACCTAGGTGGTTTAGGACATTCAGCAGTTATCCATTCTACAAATAAAGATGTGCAAAAGCAATTTGGGTTACGTATGAAAGCTTGCCGTCTCATTGTAAATGCACCTTCATCACAAGGTGGAATAGGGGATATATATAATGGATTTATTCCATCACTTACACTTGGTTGTGGTTCATACGGAAAGAATTCAGTTTCCCAAAATGTAACAGCCACTCATTTATTAAATATAAAAAGGCTGGCAAATAGAAAAAAGAATATGCAGTGGTTCAAATTGCCACCAAAAATTTATTTTGAAAAACATGCTACAGCTTATTTAGCAAATATGCCTAACATTTCACGTGCATTTATTGTAACGGATCCTGGAATGGTTGAACATGGCTATGTCGATACAGTCGCGCACTATTTAAACAAGCATGCAAATGATGTGAAAGTTGAAGTTTTCTTTGAGGTCGAACCAGATCCATCAGATGAAACTGTTTTTAAAGGTGCGGAAATGATGAGAAGCTTTAAGCCAGATGTAATTATCGCACTTGGTGGTGGTTCAGCTATGGATGCAGCAAAAGGAATGTGGTTATTCTATGAGCATCCAGAAACGACATTCTATGGCATTAAACAGAAGTTTTTAGATATAAGAAAACGTACATGTAAATATCCGGAATTAGGAAATAAGGCGCAGTTTGTTGCGATTCCAACGACATCAGGAACGGGATCAGAAGTGACACCATTTGCGGTTATTACCGATAAGAAAAATAATATAAAGTATCCGCTTGCAGATTATGAATTAACACCAGATGTAGCAATTGTTGATCCGCAATTTGTAATGACAGTACCACCACATGTAACAGCAGATACTGGTATGGATGTTTTAACACATGCAATTGAGGCGTATGTGTCTGTTATGGCAAATGACTATACAGATGGATTAGCATTAAAAGCTATTGATCTCGTATTCAAATATTTACCGAGAGCATATAAAGATGGAAATGATGAAGAAGCAAGAGAAAAAATGCATAACGCTTCTGCAATTGCAGGTATGGCATTTGCAAATGCTTTCCTCGGTATTAATCACAGCTTAGCACATAAAATTGGACCAGAATTCCATATTCCGCACGGACGCGCAAATGCCATTCTAATGCCGCATGTAGTCCGCTATAATGCTATTAAGCCAAGAAAACACGCATTGTTCCCAAAATATGAGCACTTTGTGGCAGATGAAAGATATGCACATATAGCGAGAATGCTCGGGCTTCCAGCAAGCTCGGCAGCAGAAGGGGTGGAATCACTCGTCAAAGCAATTATTGAGCTTGGAAAAAGCTTAAATATTAATATGAGTATTGCAGGACAAGGAGTAGATAAAGAGCAATTTGAAGAGGTTGTTGGAGTATTAGCAGAAAGAGCTTTTGAAGATCAATGTACAACTGCTAATCCAAAGTTGCCACTTATTTCAGAACTGAAAGAAATTTATATGGAAGCATATAAAGGTGAATAATGATTACAAAAGAGCCGCAGTAAAGCGGCTCTTTTTTTATTGGAAAACATCTCCCAGAATGGCTGTATTTACTGGTCTTTCAGTTTCATAGAATATGATACAGTGAAATGGAGGAGTGAGAATATAATGAAAGAATTAAAAGGAAAAATAGAAGACTATACTCGGTTCGGACAAATTCTTCTCGCTGTAAGTACATTGTTAATGGTTGGCTTGTTGATTCCGAATGGAGCAAAAGAGACAATCCAATTTTTTGTTATGATGGGGAGCATCGTTATATTTTTAAGTTTATCGTTCTTTTTCTTTCAGCGTGTGAAAGTGATGCGTGACCAGCTAGAGGAAAATGAATGTGAATAATATTGTTAAGTAGAGCGCGGCGAAAAGAAAAAATCTTTTTGTCACGCTTTTTGTTTTTTGTAGAAAAATGTATGCGTTTCGTGTTGACAATGATAATCCTTATCAATTAAAGTAGAATAGTAGTTAATGATTATCATTATCAATTAGAGGTGAAGGAATGAAAAAATCTATTACGCTATTTACAGCGATTTTATCTATTTTTTTCTTGTTAATAGGTTGCAGTGCCAAAGGGGACGAAAAAGCGTCTGCAACCAAAACAGAAAAAGGAAAAGAGAAAATCGAAATTACTGACCTATCAGGAAGAAAGGTAACATTCGATAAAGTGCCAGAAAATTTTGCAACATTAAGTATGGGGGACATGGATATTATTCATGCTTTAGGTGGAAAAATAGTAGGTCGCCCGGATACGAAATTAACTCTTCCAGAGGAGTTAAAGAAAGCACAAGTAATTGGGAATGCACATCAACCGAATTTTGAGCAAATTGCTAGTTTAAAGCCCGATGTACTTGTTGCTAACAATGGATTCCAAAAGAATGTGCCAACGGTTGAAGGACAAGGAACGCAAGTTATCATTTCTTCTGCGAATTCTGTACAAGATATTCAAAAGAATATTGAATTATATGGAACGGTAATGAAGAAAGAAGATAAAGCAAAAGAAATTAATCAAAAAATGAATGATCAAATGAAGAAATATGAGAAAAAGAGCGATGTGAAAGCATTGCTAGTGTATGGCGCACCAGGTACTTATTTAGCGGCATTACCAACATCTTTATCAGGTGATATTTTAGAAAAAACAGGCGGAAAAAATATTGCTTCTGATTTTCCAGAAACGAAAGAATATCCGCAATATGCACAGCTAAGTGTAGAACGTATTATTGAGGCGAATCCAGATGTGATTTATTTAATTACACACGGAGATCCAAAAAGTGTGAAAAAAGCATTCGAAGGCGAAATGATGAAAAATGAAGCGTGGAAAAATTTAGAGGCAGTAAAACAAAACCGTGTAGTTATTTTGCCACCTGATTTATTTGGATCTAATCCTGGTACAAAAGTTACAGAAGCAATGGATTTTATGTATAAAAGTATACAAGATGTAAGGAAATGATACGTATGGAAAGTAGTGAAGTAGTAAGAGAAAAGGAACATCCTTTTGCGAAAAAAAGATGGATAATAGCAGTTACTTTAGTTATATTAACAATCCTAGGTCTCTTGTACGGTCTTTTCGCAGGAAGTTTATCCTTTTCTATACGAGATATTTTAACAGGTATACAAGAGGAAGGTTCGACAGTTCATCGAATTGTATGGGATCTTCGCATACCGAGAGTGCTTATTGGGTTTATAGTAGGAACATGTTTAGCTGCATCTGGTACACTGCTACAAGGGGTTATGAGAAACCCTCTTGCAGATCCTGGTATTATCGGAGTTTCATCTGGAGCAGGCTTTGTAGCAATTGTCATCATGATTTTATTCCCACAGCATCTAGCTTTTTTACCACTAGGGGCGTTTTTAGGAGCTTTCATAACAGCGATGGTTATTTATGCTTTATCATGGCAAAAAGGGGCACCACCTTCAAGGATCGTCTTAGTAGGGGTGTCGATCAATGCATTAATTGGTGCAGCAACGTCAGCATTAATGTTATTACATAGTGACAAAGTACAATCGGTGTTACCGTGGTTAGCGGGCGGTATTGGTGGTGTAAGTTGGGCACATTTAAACATGATTATTTATTATGCAATAGTCGCCATTATATTAGCTTTCTTTGGTATTAAGCATATTCGAGTGTTAATGCTTGGAGATGAAATGGCAAAGTTATTAGGACATAATGTGGAAAAAAGTCGGTTTTATTTAATCGTAGTAAGTACATTATTAGCTGGAATTGCAGTAAGTGTGTCTGGTCTTATTGGATTTGTCGGTCTTGTCGTACCACATATGCTACGTTTATTAGTTGGAAATGATTATAGATATTTGCTACCTTTATCATGCCTTGGCGGCGGGGTATTACTTGTTTTTGCGGATGCAATAGCTCGAAGTTGGTTTGACCCAATCGAATTGCCTGTTGGTATTTTACTGTCCTTCTTAGGTGGTCCGTTCTTCTTATATTTAATTCATAGAGGAGGAAAACAAAGTGATTTCCGTTAACAAAGTGTTTTACGCACACTCTGAAAGATTTCAAATGCAAAATATGAATGTACATATTAAGGTTGGAGAAATCGTTAGTTTAATTGGTCCGAATGGATCGGGAAAATCTACTTTGCTTCGTTTAATAGCAAGGCTACTGAAACAAAGCGAAGGGGACATCATTTTAGATGGGAAAAATATTCATATGATGAAGAGTGCTGATGTAGCGAAGCAATTAGCAATGTTACCACAAATGCATGATCATCAATTAGACTTAACAGTGAAAGAACTAATTGAGTTCGGAAGAGGTCCACATAAATCATGGAGTAGCCGCTTAAATAAAGAAGATGAAGAAATTGTTGATTGGGCATTGTCTGTTACAAATCTTGAAGGGTATGAATATCGTCTTTTACATTCTTTATCAGGAGGGGAACGGCAACGTGCTTGGATTGCGATGACGCTAGCGCAACGTACAAATGTCTTATTATTGGATGAACCAACAACCTTTTTAGATATCGTTCACCAGTTGGAAGTAATGGAACTTGTGAAACGATTAAATGAGGAGTTTGGAATGACAATTATAATGGTTTTACATGACATTAACCAAGCTGCTCAATATAGTGATCGTTTACTTGTATTAAAGCGAGGAAAGATTCAGTATGATGGTATACCAGAAGAAGTACTATGCCATGAAATGTTTCAACATGTATTTGGCATAGATGTAGATATTTTTCAGGGAAGTGACAAGCCTTTTTTTACACCGAAACGAATTTCTAAAAGGGGAGAAGAGCGATGCAAACAGAAGAGCGTATTACCACTGAATTAGTAAGAGAATTTGTTATGGCAGCTCACGGGGATTTAGAGAAAGTACAAGAGCTATTGGTTGAATCACCAAGCTTACTTCACGCTTCTTATAATTGGGGTGGATCAGATTGGGAAAGTGCGTTAGGCGCATCGGCACATGTAGGTCGTAAAGATATTGCTCTTTATTTACTAGAAAAGGGTGCTCGGATGGATATTTTTGCAGCAGCTATGCTTGGTGAATTAGAAGTTGTACAAGCTATTTTAGTAGCTCAACCAGAAGCATTGCGTGCATCTGGCCCTCATGGTATTTCTCTTCTTCAACATGCACGAATGGGTGGAGAGAAATCTAAGCGTGTATATGATTATCTAGCAATACTATCTTAATGAACGAAGGAAGTTCTTATGAGCGGTAAACTTTTCACTTGAAACAATTGGAAAGTTTACCGCCCGTTAGAACGGGATAAGTATCTAGTATATTTGAAAATCCTACACCCCCCTCAATTGTAGTTTTCTTTATGCTAGTTATGATATGGATGCAGTGGACAATATTTGTCTACTGCTTTTTTTAGTTATTTGGAATGAATATTGTGTATTTTATCGTTGGTTCATTTATCCCGCTATTTTCCAGGCAGTAAGACTCTTGCCTAAAAATTCAGTTAAAGCAAAGAAGTTAGACGGGAGATCCACTGCCCGTAAACGTCCGATTGGTAAAGGCTAATAATCAGTGGGGTGAACAAAATTCCCCACTGATTAAAGTTTCACTTTATAATAAATAGTAACATACCGTATACATACAAAACATGATCGTGAAATGAAGAATAAATTAGTGGAAAGGAGTGCCAGCATGTTTCATACAGAACGTTTACAAATTCGCAAATATACAATGGATGATTTACAGTTCTACGCTTCACTATGGGGGAACGAGAAGGTAATGCGTTATATTGGAAATGGGACATTAAAAACATATATGCAGTGTAAAAAAAGTCTGGAGGAATGGGTGATTCCTAGCTATAAAAACGGTCTCGGTTTATTTGTATTGATTGAAAAGGAAACGGGAACAAGAATTGGTCATGCAGGGCTGGTAAAGCAGAAAATAGATGGAAAAGAGGAAATTGAAATTGGTTATTGGTTACTTCCTCAGTATTGGGGAAAAGGGTATGCAAAAGAAGCGGCGGCAGCATTTCGTGACTATGGTTTCCAAGCATTACGAATGAATAAATTAATTTCTCTTATTAATCCGAATCATCCTGCCTCAATATTTGTTGCTAGAAAAACTGGGCTCAGCTACGAGAAAACAACGTCATTTCATGGAATCGATGCTCTAGTTTATTCTATTAAGCGTGTTGGATGAAAAAATTACTTTTTTAAAGGTAAATTGCATTTTTTGAAGAATGGTATATGAAAATAAAGGGAGGGGTTACATGTACATTTATCATAATGGACTTATTATTCGTGAGGGAACGAGTAGTGTACCAGCATATGCAATTAAAGCTTTATTTGAAGATGCCGGTTGGAGTAATGATAATATCCCTTCTTGGCAAATTGAAAAATTTACGATAGCATTCGAAAATTCAACATGGGCTTTCACAATTTGGGATGAGGAAGAGATGATTGCGATGGTTAGAGTCATTTCTGATGGAATTATGATTGCGAACATAGTAAATTTAGTTGTGAAGTGTGAATATAGAGGGAAGGGATTAGGTAAGAAGCTTGTAGCTCTTTGCCTGCAAAAACTTCCCCACGGTGATTGGTTTGCGCATACATCAGCGAACAATTTTGATTTTTATAGAAGTTGTGGATTTGAAGTTAGAGAGCTATCGAGAAATGGAACATGTGCGTATTATGGATACCAAGTCGCGAAAAGAGATGGTCACCGATAAATGAATGGAAAGTAAAAAAGTATAGCGAGGTAATTTTGAGACTTTTGATAATAGAGAATGGATTGAGGCTCGTTTTATGATAAAATAAAAGAAAATTCTGTTTATTATTAGGGGGATAAAAATGAGTGTAAAAGCTGGGGATGTATTTAAATATGAAAGAAGATTTACTGAGGAAGAAGTTTTTGAATTTGCAAATATTACCGGTGATAAAGGTAGACACCATGTGGAATACGATGAAAATGGAAGATTAATGGTTCATGGTTTATTGACTGCTAGCATTGGAACGAAAGTGGGAGAAGAGTTACATTACATAGCAAGAGAATTAGTAAGTGAGTTTATTAGACCAGTTTTCACAGGAGATACGATCACTTGTGAACTAACTTTAACAAATGTTGAGCAAATGGAAGGCTATAAAAAAGTTTCAATCGAGTCAGTTTATCGCAATCAGCATGAAAAGACTGTACTAGTTGGGACAAGTTATGGAATTATAAGGGGATAAAAAAGAAGCCTGTTTAACAGGCTTCTTTTTTTTATTATTTAATAAACACGTTTTCGATTTTCCGCATAACTAGAGATGAGTAATAATGCAGTTTCTTCTCCTATATTACGAACAATATGAGGAACGCATGCATTCCATGAGAAAGAATCACCTTCTTCTACAATTGCAATATCTTCACCGTGCTGAACTTCTAGTTTTCCGCGTAATACAAGGTGACATTCTTCCCCTTCATGGGCATTTGGTGAGTTTTCTTTCGGGAATCCAGTAGGGATTTCTACTAAAGATAGGCGAAGGCCCCCTTGCTCCGCAACATGTTCAATTCTTTGCTCATCTTTGCCGTATACACTGTATTTCCGTTCTTCTTTTTTGACAATTTTTAATCGATCTTTTTGCTCTAACAATAAATAGGGAAGGGGAACGTTTAAAAAATTGGAGATCGTTTCTAAAGTTGAGATAGATGGTGATGTTTTATTATTTTCAACCTGACTCATAAATCCTTTAGAAAGACCTGTTCCCTCACAAATTTGTGCGATTGTTATGCCCCTACGTTGACGAATTTCACGTATTGCAGAACCAATATTCATAAAATCAAGCTCCTTTTTGTAAACAACTATTTGTATCATAGCAAAAAAAATATATTTTTTCCCAGTGAAAATGAATTGACGAATAAAAAAAATTAGTGTATGTTTTGTAATGTAAATAAAAGTTTTGTATAAGAAAACTATAAAGGAGAGAAAGAAATGAATCAACATATTGGTAACTTAATTATTCGTATCGTGTTAGGGGTAACATTCTTCATGCACGGTTTAACAAAATTCCAATCAGGAATTGACAATATTGCAGGGTGGTTTACAAGCATTGGTTTACCAGGAGGACTTGCATACGGTGTAGCAACATTTGAATTAGTTGGAGGCCTATTATTAATTCTAGGTTTAGGTGTAAGATATATTGGATTATTATTTGCGCTTGTTATGGTTGGAGCAATCGTAAAAGTGAAATGGTCAGCTGGTTTATTGGGAGATGGAAAAAATCCTGGTTTCGAATTAGAACTTGCATTATTAGCAATGGGTGCATATTTATTTGTTGCAAAAGCTGATGGTTTTGTAGATAATTTCTTAAAAGAAAAAATGTCAAAGAAGAACTAATTTAAATGGGGGGGCTAACAAGATGAGTTTTCAACTTCATCCCGATACAACACTTGATGTTGTTCATTTATACGTATCTAATGTAAAGAAATCACTAGAGTTTTATACGGAAGTACTAAGTATGAAGGTGCTAAAAGAAGAAGAAGCAGTCGTTACATTTGGGAATGAAAATGATGAACCACTTCTTATCATTGAAGAAAAGAAAGAAGCTTTTCCGAAACAAAGAGGAAGAACAGGGTTATATCATTACGCAATTTTATTACCAAGTAGGCAGGATTTAGCGAATGTTCTTCGTCATCTTGTAGAGATGGTATATCCACTACATGGCGGAGCCGATCATTACTTTAGTGAAGCTCTTTATTTAGCTGATCCAGATGGAAACGGGATTGAAATTTATCATGATCGACAAAAAGAAGTTTGGCGTGATGAGAATGGAGAACTCCCATTTGTTAGTAACCCGTTAGCTGGTGAAGAATTATTACAGCAAGGAAGTACATGGAATGGATTTCCAGCTGGTACTGTGATGGGGCATATTCATTTCCATGTAGCTGATTTAGAGGAAGCGAAACGTTTCTATGTTGATGGTCTTGGTTTTGAAGTAACGATCCCAGCTCGTAATGGAGCGTTGTTCGTATCAGCAGGTGGTTATCATCACCATATCGGTTTAAATACGTGGCAAGGTGAAGGGGTACCACCGCAAATGCCAGGTTCTGTTGGTTTAAAATATTTCACAATTGTACTAGCGGATGAAAAACAAAAAGAGCAAGTATGTGAAAGCTTAAAAAATATTGGCAAGATTGCTACGTACAAAGATGGAATATTACAAGTCGAGGATCCATTTGGACATTGTATCCATTTCAAAATAAAAGGAGAAGCCTAAAAAGGCTTCTCTTTTTTATTTTCTTATAATTGCGTTTTCGTTTTGTAAAAATAGTTCATCAAATTGTTTTGCAAGCTCAAAATCTAGTTTCGTTAAACCTTTTGCATTCCAAGATGACAAAGTAATAATAACTGCTTTATACTGGATAAGGATAAATGGATGGTGATTATGTTCTTCTGATAGTTTGGCGGCTTCAGAGACAAATTCGACTCCTTTTAAGTAGTCGGAAAACATATATTTTCGTTCAATCCATTTCTCATCTTTTACCATCCATTTATCTACCTTCAATAATTCCTCGTGAACTTCTTCTTCAGTTAATCTTAGCATCATTTTTCACATCCTTTACTGGAAGTAACGCAAGACCATTGTTAATAAGGCGTGTTACAGCTTCGTCAGTTGTGAAAGTAGAAAGTTGATGTAGTAATGCTGCAGATGTTTCATGCCCTTTGTTATGCTCTAAAAGTAACTCTAATACTTCAAGGCGCAGCAACCATTCTTTCGCATAAAATTTATTTAATACTTCTTGAATTGCTACTAATTGATCGATATGCGCTTCGTGTAAAATCCCCTCACTTCGAATATCTCGAACTGTTTGATACATACGTTCAAGTTCATTCAGTACAAGTGGAGCAGGAATTTCTTGAACTTCTTCATCCATTGGGAAAAATGCTGCTGCATCTGCGGCACCTGGGAATACTGAAGTGATTTGTGAGCCAACAGCCATATCAAATGCGCCCCATGAAGCATCAAATAAAACGCGGGCGTTATAAGTAACTGTGCAATCGATAAAGGAAATAAGAGCAATTTTCTTATCGTTTTTTACAATATCTGTTACTGTTCCTTTTACATGAATACCACTTGCAAAAGTAAACTCAGCGATAGTTCCAATTGTAATTCCTAATGATTGTAGTTGTTCGTCTGTACAATTTTCTAATGCAATATTTTCAGTGAGTAATCCAATTGGTGTTCCAAATCCGTCACTGTGTACAGAAGTAGAATGATTCGCTAACTGTTTATTATGAAGTGCTAATGCCGTTGGCGAATTTGTTCGCATGTAAATTAATTCACCTGCATCGTTTTCAATTGTCTCGCTAAATGTACCTGTAATTTGTAATCCGCTATTTAGCTCAGCTGTTGCATAGTTCTCAGAGCGAATTGCTTTTTCTAAACCTTTTTTTCCACCTGTTTTAAAGGCCATTGTTTTAGAAAATGTTTCAAGCGCATCTGTTAATTCTTCAAAGGACTTGCAAACGAATAGTTGTGGTTGCATTTTTGTTACGTCATAAGTTGTCCCTGTACATGCTTCGATAGAAAATGGAACTTTTTCTACAGCGTCTGTTAAGCAATGTTTGCTTTCGCCAACAGAAGAAAGGAGACCAGCACCATATATTTTTGGATCATCTATATTTCCAATCAATCCATATTCTACTGTCCACCAGAAAAGACGTGAAATTTGTTCAGCTTCTGATAAACCAGAAACTAAGTTTTGTTTTTCAATTACAGCATTTTCAGCAGCCTTAACTTCATCAGGAGTAGAAGTAGGGCTTTCTTTTACTATCGTTAATGTACGAACAGCTTCAAATGCATCATGTTCTTCTTTTGTAGAGAAAGCTTTTGCACCAATTTGCCCAAAACGTTTCACATATTTTGCATATGTAGGATCAAGTAAAATCGGTGCGTGTCCTGCGGCTTCGTGTACGATATCTGGCGCTGGTGTGTACTCGATATTTTCTACTTTCCGAATATCTGTTGCGATCGGTAGTAATCCGTGTCCTTGGAAATCGAAGAATGCTACGCCGGGAATAAGTCCGTCAATCGTTACAGCACCCCAGCCACTTGGTGCCAAACACTCATTCATTTCTTCTACTTTTGGAATTGAATCTATATTAATACCAGATGATTGTAGTCCGTTCACATAGGCTGGATGAGCAACGTCTTTTAAGAAGCTATGATTTTGTCTCATAATATAACGCCACACAGCGTGATTCACCGGTGTGTATTGATCATAATGTTGTGTGGATACGAATGGTTTTAAATGTGATGGAATTTCTGTTTTCTTTGTCATTTAGACATCCTCCTTTTTTTCAATAAAATTGAATATCGATTTCGTATAGCTTGTATCACCTCCTTTCATTTTTGTAAGCGCTTATAAAATTTTATCATAAGATTCGGAATTATTTAACATCTGTTTCTGTGAGAAATAGAAAAAGCCCCTATCGGAAAGTCCGATAGGGGCGAAAGAATCGCGGTACCACCCTATTTGTAAGTGAAAATATACTTACATCTCAATTAATGATAACGGAAAAATTCCGTCTTTTCCTTCATGCATAAAAGCACTACGAAAAAGAAGCTCCAGAATTGTAATTCATACTTATATATGTGCTAATTTCCACCGATCATTAGCTCTCTGTAACAGGGATATAAGATACTACTGCGATTCTTTCAACGCGTATATATGAAATTGTGTAAGAGGATGGACGCAAAAAAGTCCCTATCGGAAAATCCGATAGGGACGATAAAAATCGCGGTACCACCCTATTTGTAAACAACTAATTGTTTACCACTCACTTTACGATAACGGAAAGATCCGTCTTTCTCTTCATGCATAAAAAGCATTACGGGAAAGAAGCTCCAGAATTGTAATTCACGCTTGTATATGTACTGATTCGCACCAACCATCAGTTCTCTGAGACAGTGATATAAGTCGCTACTAGTATTCCTTCAAAGCCGATATATAATTCGTTCAACTAAACTATGTTTTGTATTATAAAACTATATTAAAAAAATTGTCAACAAAAATTTTTTATCCCGTGTTAATGAGCAGTAAAATTCCTACCTCAAAATTCGGTTGGAGTAAAGAAGTGAGAGGGGAGATCAACTGCCCGTAACTCCCGATTGGTGAAGGCTAATAATCAGTGGGGATGAACGAAATCTCCACTGATTAAAGTTTCACTTTATTTCACTTCTAAATTAACAGTTAAATTAGAGGTATTGCCAGCTGCATCAGTTGCTACAATGTGAATAGTATTTTTTCCTTCTTGTAATTGAGTACGATCGAAATAAATGTCATAGCTTTTCTCCCAAGGGTTCAGGAATGCCTGGTCCCATACACCATTTCCATTAATTTCATATTGCATTCTCACTGGAATACCAGGTGCTATCCAACCAGATTCTGACATCCAATCTAGTAGAATATCATCAACTTTTCCTTTAATTACGAGATTTTCTTGGTCAACTTCGTATGTTAACTTAGGTGCAGTTCGATCAAGAAATACAGCAGCTGTTTGTTTTGTTTCTCCGCCAGAATTAGAAGCAACTGCTTCGATTTGATATAGCCCGTCAGCTAAAGGAGTGCCATCGGCTTTTGTACCATTCCATTTGAAAGGTTTGTATCCAGGAGTTGCATTTTTAGCTTGATGGATAATCCCTTGATACGTTACACGTTCTTTCATAACTAAATTTGCATGCAATGTGACATCATCCACAGGCGCAACTAAATAGTAGTTGATGAGATTATCATCTAGTACGTGGTCGCCATTTGGGCTAAAAGTAGAATTAATAATTTCAAGTCCATCGATACGTTTATAATCTTTAGGATCGATACTAAATGTGAATGGAATTCGAATTTCTTCTTTTGCCCCTTGTTCTTTTACATATACATTTCCAGTATACACACCTTGTGGTAGTGAGCTATCTACAGTGATAGTAAATGGTTTTTCGGTACTACTATTCGGTTGAATGCTAATAGATGAAGGGACAGAAGCTTTTACTTTTGTGTTTGCATCTAGTAACTCCACACGAGTTGAAAAACTTTTCTTTTTACTAGAAAGGTTTTGTAATGTAACATTTTGCGTCAGTTTTACTTTTCCGCTATTTGGCTTAATAAGACCAAAGCTGACATTGTTAGGTTTTACTAATACATTTGTTTGAGCTGCTTTCGGAATGTTAATTAAACCTGATCCTTGTGCCATAACAGGGTATGTATTTTCATTGACATCATGTAATGTTTTTGCATTGTTAGCAAGAGCCGCTTTCAATTGTTCTGTCGTCCAATCAGGATGCATTTGACGCAAGAGGGCAACCGCTCCAGCTACTTGCGGAGCAGCCATACTTGTTCCGTTATGCGATTCATAGCCGCCTCGCGGTACTGTACTAGTAATTTGTACTCCAGGTGCAACAACATCAGGCTTTATTAGCCAACTTCCTTGTGATGGTCCTCTTGAACTAAAGTTACCGATAAGTTCTGTTTGCTTTGGTTGTCCAATTTTTATATTTTTCTTTCGTTTTGTAATTAAAGTTTTTAATTCTTCCCCATTTGTATTTGATAATTGCATTACTGGGACAGCTAGATGTTCACGTGAAAAATATTCCGGCATCATATTAATTTCTTTTTCGCTAGAGATTAATAACACACCAAGTGCCCCAGCTTGCTTCGCTTGTTCTGCTTTTACTAATGTACTAGAAGTACCTTGTAAAATAAGTGCGAATTTCCCTTTCACATCTTGTTTTGCATAATCACTTGGATTGCCATAACCAACGTATACAAGAGGGGAAGCATTTCCTATTGGAAAATCGGATTTTGATAACGGTAACCCTTGATATGTTTTGCTGGAACCAGCTACTTGGAATGTTGGAAACGGGATAGAAACCGTAGATGCTCCAACAGAAATGACACTACTTGCGTTACCGGGAGCATCAACAGACCAAGGTTTTGGTCCGTCATTTCCATTTGAAACGACAGTAGTAACACCAAGTTTCGCTGCTCGTTCTAACGTTAATGTTACAGGCTGATCAGGTACATTTAAATCCTGCCCAAGGGAGAGGTTTAACACATCCGCACCATCTTGAATCGCTCGCTCAATCCCTTGGATAATATCATCTGTTGTACCAGTTCCACCGTCATTCATTACACGATAGGCTAGAATAGAAGCGTTTGGAGCAACGCCTTTAATTTTTCCGTTACCAGCAATAATTCCAGCTACATGAGTACCATGTACGTTACCATCCATTGGATCGCTATCTTCATCAACCGTGTCATATCCACCGATATAATTTGCCTTTAAGTCAGGGTGTGTATAGTCTACGCCAGAGTCGATAATGGCTACTTTCATGCCTTTTCCATCAAGCGGTTTGCCAGATGGATCTTTTAAATTCCACGCTTCAGGTGCACCAATTGTCGGTCCACCGATATTTGGTGCTTCTTCGTTAGTAGTACTTTTTGATGTTTCATGCAATTTATATGTTAAGTTCGGATAGACTGCTTTTACTTCAGGTAAAGAGGCAAGAGAGGTAATTTGATCTCCAGGAACTGAAATAGAGAATCCGGAAAATAACGTATTATACACTTCTTTAATTTTTGCACCAGGTGCTTTTTCTTTTATTTTCTTAGTCGTATCTTCTTGTGCTTTTTTGAGCTCAGCATGATAAGACTGCGCATTACTATTTTGTAAATCTGGAGCATGCTGAATATTACTTTGAGCAGCGAGAGGTGCATGTTGCAATTCTACAATTACTGATATTTCTTTTGTTGTTTTCGTTTCAACATTTTGAGCAATTTTATGTTCTCCCCACTGTTCAATCGTTGTTTTTAATTGTGGACTAAATTGCTTCTCCTTTTGTAGTGATTCAGCATGAGCGCTTAAAGCTCCAAAACTAGAAAAGACAAGCGCCATGCTTAATAGTGTAGATGTAGTTTTTTTCATTGATACTCCCCCTAATAAAAAGTGCCAATATTCAGAAATGTAATCTTACATTTTAGTTAGAACTTATACATATAAATGTTGGCTAAACTATACTTTCGACATAATTCATACCAATCCTCTATGAATTGGAAATTTCTTGGGGGATTTTTTCTGATTATGTCGAATCGATATTTTTCACATATTGTAGGAAGAAAGTGAGGAATGCTATGAGGGAAATGGAGTGATGGTATGAAAAGGCTAATAGTAAGTGGTAGTGTAGTGTTGTTTATGTTTTTATGTTCTATCGCTATTACTAGCGCAGAAAATAATAGTGTGAAAGTTGCTTTTATTCGTCATCATAACCTTTGGATTAAAGTTGATGGGAAAGAAAAACAACTTACAAAAGGAGAGAACATAACAGGGCCAAAGTGGTCACATGATGGAGAATGGCTGGCATATGTAAAAGGGGAGAAACAAAATATTCTTGAGTTATATCGGCTGAAAGATGGAAAGAAAGTTACGCCGTTTCACTCAGAAGCATCGAATTATCAATGGTCACCAACAGAAAATATAATTGCATTTATATTTACAGGTACATTAAATACATTTGATGTAGAAAAAAAGAATGCAGATTTTGAAAATGTATCGGCTGGTGTAGGGGATTATGCATGGTACCCCGATGGAAAGAACTTTCTTGTATCCTCTGAAGCGCACTTACTTCCAACAGGATGGACAGGGGCTCAGCTATATGAAGTGCAAAAAGATGCACATATGAATCCTCACAAAATGAAGCATTTGTATGCATTGCCAAATGAACACGATGATTTCCTAGCGCTAGTAGCAAGTGGCTTTAAGTGGTCACCAGATCAAAAGTGGATTTCATTTTTAGCAGTACCGACAGCTTCATGGTCAGCTGATAGTAATACGCTTTGCTTAGTTCGTGCAGACGGCAGTCGGTTTGAAAAAGTAGATCAAATGTTATTAAACGCACAATGGTTTCAATGGGCACCATCAAAAAATATATTAGCTTATATTGAAGGGAGCGGAAGAGTTGCATTAGAAAATAAACATTTAAAAGTAAAGGAATTGCCAGCACTTCAGCAGAACATATTTACGCCGAAAGGATATGTTGATTGGGATTTTGTATGGAAGAACGATAGAGTAATTATCGTTTCACGAGCAAAAGAGGCAGGGATAGAAACTCCACCAGAAAAAAGGCCACTACCATCTTTATATGAGGTCGATAGTACAAGTAATGCACAGCATCAAATCACAAAGAAAACGAACAAGCAAGGGGATTACCACCCGATCTTCATGAAGAAGAGTAATCAATTAATTTGGATACGTTCAGACCGTAAGAAAGCGGATGTATGGCTTGCTCATAAGGATGGAAAGCATGAAATGAAGTGGATTGAAAATATAGATGTACCAGAATGGTATTATGAGAGATGGAATTGGGGAAATGTTATCTCGGTAAAAGAAGAATAAAAAACTGCCTAAAAGATTGTTTTAGGCAGTTTTTTACTGTTATTTATGTGTTTTATTTGGCTTTTTTTTCGCTGGGTTTCCGTTCCCTTGGCGCTTTCTATTTTGTTCATCTTTTGCTTGTTTTTCATGTAGTGTATCTAAAAATTCATTCGAGTTACTCATGTTTATATCTCTCCTTTCATTTTGTCATGATTACTATAACCATTTAGGAGGATAATCATGAGTTAGAAGTTAGGCACTTAATTTTCTTCGATAATGTAAGTAAAATATTCCATACATAACAAATAGCATGAGTAAAACTTGTAACTCTACATTTGCCTTTAAAATAGCTGCGATAGGGTCTGGTAAGTACGGTGAGTTATCATTTGTGCTTAAACCTAACCATTTATTTAAGAGGCTAATGGTACAAAACATAAAAACACCGGACCAGCTTGCCGTAATTGCTTTTTGTTTAATTTTTGTTTCACGTTCATCATCTGTAATCCAAGGATTAGCAGTTTTATCCCGCATTAACGGGCAGTAAGACCCCCACCTCAAAATTCAGCGGAGGCAAAGAAGTTAGGTGGGGATCAACTGTCCGTAAAAGCCCGATTGGTTCAACTAATAATCCGTGGGGGGATGAACAAAACCCCCACGGATTAAAGTTTCACTTTATCACTACTAAAAAATCCATTTATGTATCCCCATATAATCATTCCAATTAAGATGGTTATCCATTTTATATTTTTTGATTCACTTCTCCCTTGTAAAAAGTGTTTTACATATCAGTTTTTCATATAGCAGGAATAAAGTATGAGATAGGGAAGAAATATGTAAGAGGATTTCATAATGAGAGGAGGAAGGGGATGAAAATCGTCTTTGTTCGGCACGGGGAAGGAGAACATACAAGGGATTTGCCATCAAGTTTAAAAGTGCTTCATCCGCCATTGACGGATGAAGGAAGGAATCAGGCTAAATTACTTCAATGCAATGTGCCATTACAAGAGGCGGATATATTAATTGCTAGTCCTACACTTAGAACTTTGCAAACGGCGACAATATGGAGTGCGAAAGTTGCTTGTCAAAAAATCGTTCATCCATATGTATCTCCGCGTATTTTTCCTTATCGAGAAGAAGCGAGAACATTACCGTGCGATTATATAGTAGATCAGGGAATGATAACAAAGTTATTTCCGCATTTTTCGATAGAGAAAAGCTCAAATAATCAGTTATGGAAGGAAGGTATAAACACTATTTCAGAGAATAGTTTTCAGCAAATAGTAGATAAATTTCTTCTTTGGTGTTATGAACTGGGTGCTGAAAGAATTTGCATTGTATCTCACGATGGAACAATTACAGCATATAGGCAATATTTACAGAAAGTCGTTTTAACTAGATCAGATTTTTTGAAAGAAACGGGCATATATGAAATGGATTTATCCCATAAAATTCTGATTGATAAGGGCTGATTATAGGATGGGGGTTGTATGTTGAATATTGCATTAGTAGTTGGTTTTAATTCGGATTTAGAGGCGCAATCAATCCGAGCATCTCTTGAATATTTTGGTGCAAGGGTTGTGACATATTGGATTGGTAGACCGAAAGATTTTGTGGAAGTTCTTTCTGGAAAGAACTTATTTAACGATATTAATTATATTATTTTTTGCTTTCATGGTGAAGAAGGGAAGTTTGTCATGGAAGAGTTAGGCGAAGAAGTATATGAACAAGATGAACCGAGAGGGTATTTTGGTACAGAAGAAATTTATAAATATGCAAAATTGCATAATACACATATTGTAAATAGCGGGTGCACGTTAGGGGAGCAAAATCTAGCAAAATCTTTTTTACATAGTGGTGCGAAATCATATATTGGATCGATTGATTATGTAGATGGAAATGCAGCACTTATGTTTACTATACGTTTATTTTATGGGGTTATTAACCATGGGAAAACGTTAGAAGAAGCCTTTCAAGAAGCGAGTTTAATTGATGAGGAGACACATACATTTCGATTCTATAATTAGTGTGAAACACGTTTATTCTATATTCGAATAAACGTGTTTCACATTTAACTCACATTTTTTTACATTTTTTCAATGAAAATGGTTATCACTTGTGGTATGATATGTTCAAGTTTTTACAGGTAATAAAAGTTACTATATAAACGTTAGTTTTTAATGTTTCATACGCATGTCACAGATTATTCATAATTAACGTTTGAAAAATAAGTAACTAATGTTATTATATTATCTGTAACTAACTTAATTACAACTTTAGGAGGAAGATATGGTTATTCAATTTTTAAGAGAAAACAAAGCAGTTTCTTTTGCATTAGCAGTAATTCGAGTATATCTTGGTTACACATGGTTAATGGCTGGAATCGGTAAACTACAAGGAAAAGGATTCGATGCAACAGGTTATTTGCAAGGGGCAATTGAAAAATCTAAAGGTGCACAACCGGCTGTTCAATCTTGGTGGGCATCATTCTTACAAGAATTTGCAATTCCAAATGTAGATTTGTTTAATACACTTGTAACATGGGGAGAAATTTTAGTCGGAATTGGTTTAATTGTAGGCTGTTTAACAAAAACAGCGGTCTTTTTTGGTCTTGTAATGAACTTTTCCTATATGTTTAGTGGGTCAATTGGTGTGAACCCTGAGATGGTTATCTTATCTATGTTTGTTCTTGTTTCCGGTATGAACGCTGGGAAATTTGGAATGGATGGCTTCGTTATCCCGAAAGTATTAGGATCAAAAACTCCAAAACGCCAAAAGCAAGCTGCTTAATATATGAAAACGGGTATCTCATTTTGAGATACCCGTTTATGTTATTTTTCAACTTTAATCGGATTGTTCTTAAAGAAATCTTTTACATACCCGACAAATTCTTGTGGTTCTTGGCGAAATGGTGCATGATAACCTTTTTCAATAATATGTAAAGTGCTATTTTTTAAGAATTGATGATACGTTTCTCCTTCTTTCCAGGAAACGCTACTATCATTTCTGCCCCATATAATTAAAGTTGGCTGTTTTATTTCATTTGCATTAATTTTAAGACGTCTAGGCCATAATTTCATTTTATTATAATGCTCTTCATCATTACGTTTGAATTTCACTTTGCTTTCATCATAATCTGTAATAGAAGAAACGGCATTTAAATCAGTCGACAATTGTGGTTTTGGTGAGCCTTGTTTATTAACGAATGTATGAGGGCCACCTGTAGCATCAGTTAAAATAAGGTGAGTAACTGCTTCAGGATATAAATATGTTAAATTTAGAGAAATTTCTCCCCCCATGGAATGCCCCAGTATTGCGAATGAATCATACCCTAGTTTTTTCATTAATTTATAATACAAATTTGCATGAGTTGGAAAAGAATAATAAAAATCCATTGGCTTAGATGAGCGCCCGAATCCTAAAGCATCTACAGAAATAATTGTATGATCTTTTGCTAAATCGGAGTAAATCTTTTGAAAACCATCTGATGACCCTCCAAAGCCATGAATCATAAGTAAAGGTGGTTTTTCATTACCAATCTTTTTAAAGTAAATGGTTTGACCATCTATTTCTACCATTTTTTCCTCGGTAGCTAGTTTCGCTGTAATTGTATTTTTAACTTGTTTTACTTGTTCTACTGGCTTTTCTGCTGCACTACATCCTACTAATAGTGTAAGAGTAAGACAACCTACCATAAAATAGCTAAATCGCTTCAATTAGGTGTCTCCTTTCTAACATAACGCTGTATCTATCATAGCAAATAGCATATTACGATTTCCAGGAAGTTGGCTACCATTTTTTATCATAAGAGGTGAAAGGAGCGTTTCTTGGAAATTTTCTGTTTGAAGAAATTGACGAAATGTAAATTGTGAGTGTGGAACATCAATTCGTACTATACCATTCCAACATTCACATATCTTTTTTAATAATTGGATAGCATCTTCTTCTTGCTTGGCGATAAGTGGATTGATACATAATATATTGCCCTTTTGTATGCATAATGAAAAAGCTTCTATACAGTTATTTCTTTCAATTTTAAAAGAGTATACGGCCCTTGGTAATAGCAAAGAGTAAAGTAGAGAACGATTCATACCAGTTGCAATTTGATCCAGAGAAGTAAGAGATATAAGGTCTTCTTCTTGTACTTGTTGTAAGTGAGAAGGATACGTCTTAATAGTCTGCTTTTCAAAACGATGAATCGTTGTTGCTGTTTGAAATCCACATGATGTGTATAGAGGTTCGCCAGCTTTTGTCGCAATAAGTGCAATGGGTTGTTTTGGATGAATTTGTTCCAAGCAATGATTTAGCAACATGCGCCCTAATCCGCGTCCTTGAAAATTAGGGTGAACGATTAACATACCAATGGAAGCGAAGTTACTTGGAAAGGGAAATACTCCTCCAGTCGCAATGAGTTTGTTTTCATGAATGTAACCTACAAGTGTGCCGATAGAAAGATACATTTCGAATTGTTTTTTCATAAAAATTTCATCGTGTAACCATCCAACAGATTTGCAAAGATTAAGTAATTCAAAAATAAAAGACTCATTTAGCTTTACTATTTTCATAAAGGCTCACCGCATTTCTATTTATTTTCATAAAAATAGAGTCAAAATGTAAAAAAAGAGATTTACGTTAAATGAAATCCAACTTGTTTATATTTAAATTGTAAAGGGCGGGATGATTGATACAAAAAGACAAAGTTATACAAATTATAACTGATATTTACATAAGTTAACAAAAAATTTACATACAGCTAATTTTCTCTTAATAGTCTTCCATTAAATTTGATAGTGGGAAATGAATAACCTAATTAGGGGGACAAGACAGTGAAAAAGTTTGTGAAAAAAGCATGGCCATTTGCAGTTGTGGCATCATTAGCAGTTACTTCGGTAGCAACATGGAATTTTACTCGTTCTAGTGAGGTTAATGCAGATGAGAACGGAAGCAATGCAAAGATTAAAAATGTTATCGTATTAATTGGGGATGGTATGGGCCCTTCATATATGACGGCTCACCGTTATATGAAAGATAATCCAAAAACCTTTGAAATGGAATCTACAGAATTTGATAAGCATCTTGTAGGAACACAAAAAACATACCCAGAAGATGAACATGAAAATATTACAGACTCTGCATCGGCAGCAACAGCTATGTCAGCAGGGATTAAAACATATAATGCTGCAATTGCAGTTGATAATGATAAAGCGGAAGTGAAAACAGTTCTTGAGCAAGCGAAAGAGAAAGGGAAATCAACGGGACTCGTTGCAACTTCTGAAATTACACATGCAACACCAGCTGCTTTCGGTGCGCATGACATTAGCCGTAAAAATATGGACGCAATTGCAAATGATTATTTTGATGAGAAAATTAAAGGGAAGCATAAAGTAGATGTTATGCTTGGCGGCGGCGTAAAGAACTTTGTTAGAAAAGATCGTAATCTTACAGAAGAGTTCAAGAAATCTGGTTATAGCTATGTAACGGATCGAGATCAATTGTTAAATGATAAAAATGATCAAATTCTTGGTTTATTTGCACCAGGTGGATTAGATAAAATGATTGACCGTAATGAGAAAACACCTTCATTAGAAGAAATGACTAATGCAGCAATTGAGCGTTTGAACAAAAATAAAAATGGTTTCTTCTTAATGGTGGAAGGAAGTCAAATCGACTGGGCTGGACATGATAATGATATTGTTGGTGCAATGAGTGAAATGGAAGACTTCGAAAAAGCTTTCAAAGCAGCGATTGAGTTTGCGAAAAAAGATAAAAATACGTTAGTTGTTGCAACGGCAGATCACGCTACTGGTGGATTATCTTTAGGTGCCAATGGCGAGTATAACTTTAAAGTAGATCCAATTAAAGCTGCAAAGCGTACACCAGACTTTATGGCAAATGAGATTGCAAAAGGTGCAAATGTAGAAGAAACATTGAAAAAGTATATTGATTTACAATTAACTCCAGAAGAAATTCAAGCTGTAAATGATATAGCTCCTTCAAAAGATGTAACAAAGATTGATAATGCAATTGAAGATATTTTCAATAAGCGCTCGGTTACAGGCTGGACAACGGGTGGACATACAGGGGAAGATGTGAACGTATATGCATTTGGTCCAGGTAAATACTTGTTCTCTGGCGTTCAAGAGAATACAAATATAGCGAAACGTGTCTTTGATATTGTTGGCGGCGGCGATCCGAATAAAGGAAGACGCTAATTAAGAGCGAAAGTGAGGCGAAATGCCTCACTTTTCTTTTTAGGAGTTGGGAATATGAAAAATTTATTTAGGAAATTAAGATTCCTTTTAGTATTTGTAGTATTACTAGTTGGATGTCAACAAGAAGAGAATAATGTAGAACAAAAATCTACTACTAAAAAAACTGAGGAAAAGGTACAAATAACAAAAGAAGAAGAGAGATCTATTCAAGATGTTATTCATACATTTGTGCGAACGACGAATGAAAAAAATCTTGCAGAACATATGGAGTTATTTTCAAAGAAGATGCCTAGTGCTGAAGACTTAAAAACACAAAAAGAAGCCGCATTTCAAAAGGGAAATAAGAAAATTGAATTGGAACATATAGATATGAAAGTTAGTAAAGTAGGGTATGTTATTGTTGAAACGAAAGAAAAGGAAGTAGACGACAGTATCACTCTTCAAAAGAAAGTACAGTATGCCCTTGGAAAAGAAGAGGATAAATGGAAGATTGAAGAGGTTCGAACAATAGAGAAAAAATAACGTGAAACTTTAATAAGTGTAGGAGTCGTACTTCCCAAAATGGTAGAAAAAAGGTTCTCATTGGCGAGAACCTTTTTTTATAGTGGTAGCATAATTTGATTTGAGCATGCCTCAATATCATCAATATCTTGACGGATTGTGGCCATTTTATTATCAAGATCTTCAGCTTTCATTGCTGCATCATGTAGTTCATCTTTTAAATACTCCGGTATTTTCCCTTCATATTTATAATAAAGTTTGTGTTCTAAACTTGCCCAAAAGTCCATTGCTAGTGTACGTAACTGAATTTCTGCAAATACATCTTTTGTACCAGAATTTAGTGATAAAGGGTATTTAATAATCATGTGTAAACTTTTATATCCGTTTCGTTTTGGGTTAGCGATATAATCTTTTACTTCTATGACTTCCATATCTTCGCGTTTTTGAATGACTTCTTTCAAATGATAGATATCTTCTACGAAGCAACATGTAATACGAATACCAATAATATCTTGTAAATGTGTTTGAGCGTTTTCAACTGTTGGTAATAAGCTTTTGCGCTCTAGTTTTTTAATAATACTTTCAGGTTGTTTTAGTCTTGTTTTTATATGTTCAAACGGGTTGTAATCCTCTAGAAATTGAGCTTCCCGGTTCATAATTTCAAATTTAGTTTTTAACTCTTCTAAAGCAAATGTATATGGTAATACAAAAGCTTTCCAGTAGTTAACTGTTGATTGATTATATTCCATTTATATACACACCTTTTCCTATTTGCAAGTGAGGTCGTTATTATACTAAATACCAAATCATATAAGCGCAAGCAGCAAATGATGAGATCATAAAGCGATATTTAGTTTTCATACTTTCAACTCCTTTCGAGTAAGATTTTATATAAATAAACGTGATTGTTAATAAGTTCACTATGTACAGTTTCTATAGTAATAGATTCGTGTGAATTTCGTATGAACTAATTGTTTCAGCTTTTTGTCTTTTTTGCTGTTAATCATAATTATTATTCGGATTTAAAGTGTTTTTATTTGATTTATCTATTTGTATAAATTAATGTATATTTGAATTTATAGTTATTGAGGAGGATATATGGTGAACTTTGAAGAATTAGCAATCGCTAGACGTTCTGCAATGAAATTTATACAAGGTATAGAAATCCCTAATGAGGATTTTAAAAAAATATTTGAGTTAACTAAGCTTTCTCCATCTTGCTATAATTTGCAGCACACACATTATGTTGTAATTCGTGATCAAGAGCGAAAAGAAAGATTAAAAGAATTAGCTTTCGGTCAATATAAAGTATCGAGTGCATCAGCGGTAGTGCTCGTTTGTGGTGATAAAAAAGCATACCAAAATGTTGAAAATATTTACTTCGGTATGAAAGTTTTAAAAATGATTGATGAATGTGAATATGAAGATACAATTAGGCAAACGAAAGGTTTATATGAAGGAAAAGGAGAGCGTTTCATGGAGGATGAAGCGATTAGAAATGCTTCGTTAAGCGCGATGACTTTTATGTACGCAGCTAAATATTATGGCTATGATACATGTCCAATGATTGGTTTCGATGAAAAAGCAGTACAAAGTGAATTAAATATGCCGGAGCATATAGTACCTGTTTTAATGATTACGATAGGAAAAAGTGATATGACTAAAACTCGCCCACGAGGATATCGAAAGCCGATTAGTGAATTTGTTACATACGAATCGTTTTAATAAAGTGAAACTTTTAATTAGTGGGGGTCTTACTGCCCGTTAATGCGGGACAAAATTGATTTAACTATAAAAACAAGGGGATTCTAAATGGAATCTTCTTGTTTTTGCAATTGACAAATAGAATGAAGTTTTATAATATATAAATCGTAATCATTACGTTTTAGTTGCGATCTTTGAAAGAAAGGAGAATTAAATATGCGTGTAAATATTACATTAGCTTGTACGGAGTGCGGCGATCGTAATTACATTTCTAAGAAAAATAAACGAAACAATCCAGAACGCATCGAACTAAAAAAATATTGTCCACGATTAAAGCGAGTAACGTTACATCGTGAGACGAAGTAAAAGACTAGAGATATCTCTAGTCTTTTTTTTATAGTTCCTTGGTTTTGTTTGTTATAATTACCTTAAAATGTAATAAAGGGAGCGGTATGATGAATCAAAAAGATAAGGAAAGAAAAGAGCGAGTGGCTCATATTATTAACATTCCAGATGAATATAGTCTTGTTGTAGATGATCAAGAAGGGGTTGATGACCCGTATCATCTATTATGGTGGGAGCATAAAGAGGATCAGGAGAGAACGATACAAATTACATTGAATAGACATACTGGTAATTTAATTGAATTTAGGATAGATGATGGAAATTATTTTTCGAGTGATAAGGAAGTTATAGAGGAGAATAGGGTAAGAGAGATTGCAAATGTATTTATAAAAAAACATGTGGAAGAAGGATTAGAGTTTTATACATATGTAACTATCCAGGATGATTGGCGTGGCTGGAAAGAAATAAATTATATGCAAGAAGTAAATGGATATCCATTACCGGATACAGGATGTGTGGTGCAAGTGCATCCTTCAGGGAATGTTGTGAATTTTCATTATAACGGACGAGAAAGCATAAAAGAAAAGCCGTTATGGCCAAGTGAGATTGTTGAGGAGAATATCGTTTTAGACAACTTAAAGGCCAAACAAGATATGAGGCTTGTATTTGTAGATTTAACACATTCTTTATGTAAATATGAAAATGGAGAAGAAGTAAAAGGGTACCACCTTGTGTATGTACCAGAACCTAGTCATGTATTTATTGATGCAAGTACAGGTAAAGATTTATTTGGACCAGATCATTATAAATTACCGCCAACAGTGGCTGTTAGAAAACAAAAAAAGGGTAGCCAACAAGATGATGTATTCGATTTATTTGACTGGGATAAAGAAAGTTTTACAAAAGTAGTTGAGACGGAAAATGATGATGAAATAAGGATGAAATTTGTTCCGAAAGAGGAATTACAAAAACAGAAAGAAGAAAAGAATCCATATTTAATGAATGAATTCTTTAACAAGCATTTACCGATGTTGAAATATAATAATTTAGTTAGCGTTACAATTGATAAATTAACCAATGAATTAACTGGTTTTATAAAACTGACAGATGATAAAGAAGTAAAGCAAATACTGTCTAGAGAGGAATGTTTACAAAAAGCACTTCAATTTTTAGAACGAGTTATTCCAGATATCAAACAATATCTGCGTCTTTGGGAGGAACGGGAAGCAGAAGAAGATGGGATTGAAAGATTTATCTTTTCTGTATATATAAATGATATTCTGGCAGAGTATAACCAATTTATGATCAACATCAATGCAGAAAATGGTGCTGTTATGCACTACTCGGGGGAGTCTAGCAACTTTATAAAAAAATTACTTACATATGAAACAACACCAAAAGTAACAAAAGAAAAAGCGTTAGAAATATACAGAGCGGCTATCCGAGTTAAATTAGAATGGTTTGTAGATCATGATGCAGAGGAAACGAAATACAAACTACTGTACAAACAAACGACAGATGAAAAATATAAAGAACCTTTTGATTGTAGTCGGGAAATTCGTTATATTGATGCCCAAACTGGGAGAAAGATTTGGAGTAAGTAAAATAAAAAGAGTTATTTTCTTTGAAAAATAACTCTTTTTATTTTTATAATTTGCCTGTTCGCTTTTCAAAAGTAAATGTGATAGGAAGATTGGAATGAGAACTATCACTTTTAAATATTACTTTCCATTCTTTAGTATGGGCTTTAATTTCAAAATTAAGAAGATTTATCGCTCTACGTTTATCTATTTCTAAAAACATATTATGAATTTCTGGTTCTTGCTGTAAATTAAGAGCCTTTAGTGTGACTGTAAATGTGAAAAAATTCTGCCCTTCATATACTATTTTTGATATTTTTGTTTTTTGTGTATTTAACAGCACATAAAAACGGTCTGATGGAGTTAATTGTACAGAGTCATCAGTAATTTCATTCTCGCTATTATGAAGTTCAACTAAGAAAGATGTACTATGGGAAGAATCTTTTTTGCTTGTAATCTGTAATTCAGTAGGAATCATCGGTATTTCATAAAAGTCATTCCTTATTATGTTATTGTAATCCTCTGAAAATTTACGGACTTCTTTTGGAAAAGAGTCTTCTTGTGTACTTAAAAAAGTTTTATGTTGCTTTGGAATTTTTTTACTAAAATTTAATGTTTCTTTAAAGTAATAATTGGATCCAGTTAAAAATAAAAAACTACAAATTAATAAAAAAATTCGATACAGATTTTGAAAATGAAAGAACAATAGTATACATGTAATAATTCCAATTACATAGAAAATAAAGATAAGTAGTTCTAGTTTTGAGTGAAACGAGAAACCATAGTTATGAAAAAATTTTATTCCAGTTATAATTTGAGCTCCAAAAAATAAAGAAATTCCAAATTGAAAAAATAATAAATCAGGCCCTCTTTTAATAACAAAAGTAATGAACGAAATGAAAAGTAAAAATACTCCTAAATAAATTGTTACATTTAATAATCGTTCTAATGTAATCATGAATAATGTCCCCTTTAATAGCATATTCATATATAAATAACAATTTTATATAATTATAATATAACAATAAATTATTTTAAATGTTGGAAGTGTTGAGTTTTATAAATAAACTGTACAGACACAAACAACCTCACGCCCACATACACATAATAAAGACCACTATTTTGGCGGAGGTGAAAGGTTTGAGTCTATTCGCCGCAATTGGATATATGGTTCGAGAAGTGTTTGTCTTTGTTTCTTATGTGAAGAATAATGCGTTCCCGCAGCCGTTATCATCAGATGATGAGAGAAAGTACTTAGAGTTAATGGAGCAAGGTGATGCTCAAGCGAGAAATCTTTTAATTGAACATAATTTACGGCTTGTAGCTCATATCGTTAAAAAATTTGAGAACACAGGAGAAGATGCAGAAGATTTAATTTCAATTGGTACGATCGGGCTCATTAAAGCGATCGAGAGCTATTCTGCTGGAAAGGGAACGAAGCTTGCGACGTATGCAGCACGCTGTATTGAAAATGAAATTTTGATGCATTTACGTGTACTAAAGAAAACGAAAAAAGATGTTTCACTTCATGATCCGATCGGGCAAGATAAAGAGGGCAATGAAATATCGCTTATTGATATATTAAAATCAGAGTCTGAAGATGTAATTGATATGATTCAGCTTAGTATGGAGTTAGAAAAAATTAAAGAGTATATCGATATTTTAGACGAAAGAGAAAAAGAAGTGATTGTGAAACGTTTTGGACTTGGGCTAGATAAGGAGAAAACACAGCGGGAAATCGCTAAGGCGCTTGGTATTTCTAGAAGCTATGTATCACGGATTGAAAAGCGTGCTTTAATGAAAATGTTCCACGAGTTTGTAAGGGCAGAGAAAGAGAAAAAAGCGAAAGAGTAAAGTGTATTAGAAGCAGCCATATTTAAAATGGGCTGCTTTTCTTATTGTAAATAAGAAAAGAAAACGCGTTATGCTAAGAAGAAATACATGTTCACTGTTGAAAATGACGGATTCTATCTGTAATATTAGAAGGTGCTAAATAATTTAAGAATAATACCATACTTAGTTTTCTGTATGTATAATAAGGCTGCTTTATATGATATGTGGGAATAAGAACCAATTTTACATATGATATAGAAAGAAAAGAAGGGAAAACTAAAGTTATAGACTGATTAGGGGGTTTCGCAATTTGCGACGTACATTATATCGACTTATGATAGAACTTACAAATGGTCGCTTTACTTCTTATATATTACGTAAATTTGCACAATCTCGTTTGAGCTCTATCATTATTCCATCGTATGCGAAAGTTTTTCAAATTAATCAAGATGAGATGGAAAAGGGTTTGAAGGAATATAGAACATTGCATGAATTATTTACGCGTAAGCTAAAAGAAGGAAAGCGTAGTATTGATACAGATGCATCGAGTATCGTTAGTCCTGTTGATGGTGTTTTTGCAGATCAAGGTCCTATTGAGGATACAAAAACATTTGATATTAAAGGAAAGCGTTATTCGATTGTGGATATGCTAGGTAATGAAGAACGTGCAACGCGATATGCAGGCGGTACATATATGGTAATTTATTTGAGTCCAAGTCATTATCATCGCATTCATAGTCCGCTTTCTGGTTCTGTGACTGAAAGATTTGTACTCGGTAGAAAATCATATCCGGTAAATGCAGCTGGTATGGAATACGGGAAAGAACCACTGTCAAAAAATTATCGTTCTGTTACAGAAGTAAGCAGTGATGGCGAGCATATGGCTCTTGTAAAAGTAGGTGCCATGTTTGTTAATAGTATTGAGCTTTTGCATGAGAGAGACACTGTTCAAAAAGGTGAAGAAATGGCATACTTTACATTTGGTTCAACAGTTGTGTTATTGTTTGAAAAAGATATGATAGAAGTAGTGCAGGAATTAAAGAGTGGACAAGAGCTTCGTCTTGGTCAAAAAATAGCTACTCGCTTAGCTCATAAATAAAGAAAAGCTTTTATAACCGTAAGTAAGAGTTATGGGCAAAGATACTTAATGATGAAATCCCCTAGATGGGAGTACTTGTTTATTCGAGAGCCATCGTAGGATGGCTCTTTTTACAGGGCATCCAATAAATTATCCTTTAACTGTTTAATTGGTAAGGGCTGATTAAACTTTCACTTTATATGTAATCAAGATGATTTGACAAGCTTGTCCTCTAATGAGCGTCTAATGATTTCTTGTTTTATAAGTAAAATGAAGTCGGGATTTAATTTTAGTTCTTTTGCTTTATAATAAGACTCAGTGAGTAACTCAGTGGATAACTGTTCCATATGTTTTGTTTTCAAGGTGAGTCACCTCCTAATAATATAAGGATTGATTCGTTGATGCATTTAATGTACCAAAAAAATATGACAGTCACAAACGAGTGGTTATCCACATACCTAGGTGGATAAAGTGTGTATAGTTTGTTAGTAAATTCCAAATTAACTGAAAAATTAATGTGGAAAATGTGTACAATTTTATCCACAGGTTATATATCGAAAAATGTTGTCGAAAAATTTTATGAAAAATCCTCAAAGAGGTGAAAGAAATTGAAACTATTTTTACCAAATGAATATGTGAAAAATGTATATCATGTTCAACCAGAAGATTTAAAAAAACGTGGGATTAAAGGCGTTATTACTGACTTAGATAACACTTTAATTGAATGGGATCGTCCCAATGCAACACCGCAACTTGAAAAATGGTTCTTGGAAATGAAAGAGCAAGGCATTCAAGTAACGGTCGTTTCAAATAATAATGAGCAACGTGTAAAAGATTTTGCTGATCCATTAGGTATTCCATTTATTCATAGTGCACGTAAACCATTTGTTCGCGCATTTAAGCGTGCGATACAAGAGATGCGTTTGCAGCCAGATGAAGTTGTAGTAATTGGAGATCAGTTACTGACGGACGTGCTTGGTGGCAACCGAGTAGGCCTTCATACAATTTTAGTTGTACCGGTAGCACAAACGGACGGATTAGTAACGCGCTTTAATCGAAAAATTGAACGAAGAATTATGAAAAATATGAAGAAAAAAGGTTTAATTAACTGGGAGGAATAAAGTTTGACTGAAACAATTAAATGTATTGGTTGCGGTGTAGAAATTCAAACAGAAAATAAAAACGAAGTGGGGTATGCTCCTGCCTCATCTTTAGAGAAAGAACAAGTTATTTGTCAACGTTGTTTTCGCTTGAAGCATTACAATGAAATTCAAGATGTATCGTTAACAGATGATGACTTCCTACGCATTTTAAATGGAATTGGAAAATCAGATGCATTAGTAGTCAAAATTGTAGATATTTTTGATTTTAATGGTAGCTGGTTACCTGGCTTACATCGTTTCGTAGGGAATAATAAAGTATTACTTGTTGGAAATAAAGCTGATTTAATTCCAAAGTCAGTAAAACATGATAAAGTAAAACATTGGATGCGCTATAGTGCAAAGCAGCTAGGATTAAAACCAGAAGATGTCTTTTTAATTAGTGCAGCGAAGGGACAAGGAATCGCTGAACTAGCAGATGCTATTGAGTATTATCGCGGCGGCAAAGATGTTTATGTTGTTGGATGTACGAATGTAGGGAAATCGACATTTATTAATCGTATGATTAAAGAATTTAGTGATGAGACTGAAAATGTAATTACAACATCTCATTTCCCAGGAACAACACTTGATTTAATTGATATTCCATTGGACGAAGAGTCTTCTTTATATGATACGCCAGGTATTATTAACCACCACCAAATGGCTCATTATGTTGGAAAGCAAAGCTTAAAGCTTATTACACCAACAAAAGAAATTAAGCCGATGGTATTCCAATTAAATGAAGAACAAACGTTATTCTTTAGTGGATTGGCACGTTTTGATTATGTAAGTGGTGGTCGTCGTGCATTTACTTGTCACTTCTCGAATCGCTTAACAATCCATCGTACAAAGCTTGAGAAAGCAGATGAATTATATAAAAATCATGCCGGGGATTTACTAAGCCCACCAACGCCAGAAGAATTAGCAAATATGCCTGAGCTAGTGAAATACGAATTTAATATTCGTGAACCTAAAACGGATGTTGTATTCTCTGGATTAGGATGGGTTACTGTGAACGAACCAGGAGCAAAAATTGTTGCACACGTACCAAAAGGAGTAAGTGTTTCACTACGTAAATCTTTAATTTAATATGGAGAGGGATTTATGAAACAATTATATGGTGTAATCGGAAATCCAATTGGACATTCATTATCACCCGTTATGCATAACGATGCATTTGAACACTTGAATATGGATGCCCATTATCATGCGTTCCTTGTTGAAGAGGAATTGCTAGGGGAAGCAGTAAGAGGTTTAAAAGCATTAGGTATTTCAGGATTTAATGTAACAACTCCGCACAAGGTTGCTATTATGGAGTATTTGGATGAGATTGACCCATTGGCAAGGAAAATCGGTGCAGTAAATACAGTGGTTCATAAGGATGGAAGATTAATTGGCTATAACACAGACGGGATTGGTTTTGTTCGAGCGCTGCAGTCAATTAGTAATGAACCACTTCAAGGGAAACGTATTTTGTTACTTGGTTCAGGTGGTGCTAGCCGAGCTATTTATTTTTCTCTTGCTGATGTAGGTGTAAAAGAGATTGATGTAGCCAATCGTACAGTAGATAAGGCAAAGGAACTTATTGCTGCACGTACGGCCGATGTTAATTCTGTTGCTTTGTCGTTAGAAAAAGCGACAGAAGAACAAGGAAATTATGATATTATCATTCAGACGACAACGATAGGTATGCATCCACACGTAGAACATACGCCATTACAAATTTGTTCGTTAAAAAAAGGAACGATTGTATCAGATATAATTTATAATCCATTTGAAACGAAAATTTTATGTGAGGCAAAAGAGCAAGGTGCAATCATTCAAAATGGTATTGATATGTTTGTTTATCAAGGAGCACTTGCATTTGAAATGTGGACAGGACGCACGCCAAATATCGAGAGAATGAAACAATTAGTTATAGAAAAGCTTGGAGGCTAACATACATGTTAACAGGAAAACAAAAAAGATTTTTACGTGCACAAGCACATCATTTAACACCAATTTTTCAAGTAGGAAAAGGCGGAGTAAATGAAAATATGATTAAACAAATCGCAGATACTTTAGAAGCTCGTGAGTTATTTAAAGTAAGTGTATTACAAAACTGTGAATTTGATCGCCGTGAGGTTGCGGAAGAACTTGCAAAAGGTGCACGTGCTGAAATCGTTCAAGTAATTGGAAGCACAATCGTTTTATACAAAGAATCAAGAGAAAATAAACAAATTAAGCTTCCTCGATAAAAAGACTAGCATGCGCTATTTTTATCGTTTATGCGTAATGATGTAGAGAGCGAAACCGATTGAACTTTTATTAATAGCAACTCTCTTCATTCCTAACCGAGGAGAGTTGCTGTATGTAAAAGGAAGGGGCGTTTCTTTTGAGAAAAATTGGCATCATTGGCGGTACATTTGATCCGCCTCACTATGGACATTTGCTAATTGCAAATGAAGTATATCACGCTTTGAACTTGGAAGAAGTATGGTTCTTGCCAAACCAGATTCCGCCACATAAACAAGGGCGGAATATTACAAGTGTAGAAAGTCGTTTACATATGTTAGAGCTCGCGACTGAGGCAGAAGAGCACTTTTCTATTTGTTTAGAAGAGCTAAGTAGGAAGGGCCCATCTTATACGTATGACACTATGTTACAATTGACGAAGAAGTATCCGGATGTGCAGTTTCACTTTATTATTGGTGGGGATATGGTTGAGTATTTACCGAAGTGGTATAACATTGAAGCTTTACTTAATCTTGTAACGTTTGTTGGAGTTGCAAGACCTGGGTATACATTGCATACACCATATAAGATTACTACAGTGGAAATTCCGGAATTTGCAGTTTCTTCATCCTTATTACGTGAGAGATATAAGGAGAAGAAAACGTGTAAATATTTACTTCCCGAAAAAGTACAGGTATATATCGAGAGGAATGGGTTGTATGAATCGTGAAAATGCACTGCATATTGTCAAACAACAAATGCATGAAAAACGTTATATACACACAATTGGTGTAATGGAGACAGCGATTGAGCTTGCTAAGTTATACGGTGTGGACGAAAAAAAAGCAGAGATGGCAGCTATATTCCATGATTATGCGAAATGTAGAGCAATTTCAGAGATGGAAGAGATTATTAAACGTGAAGATTTGCCGAAAGATTTACTTTGCTATAACAAAGAGTTATGGCATGCACCTGTTGGGGCATACTTAGTAGAAAAAGAAGTAGGCATTACGGATTCTGAAATTTTGCAAGCTATTACATATCATACAAGTGGTCATGAGAATATGACGATGTTAGATAAAGTGATTTATGTAGCGGATTACATTGAACCTGGGCGAAAGTTTCCAGGAGTGGAAGAGGCTCGTAAACTCGCATATACGGATATAAATCAAGCTTTATTATTTGCGTTAAAGAGAACAATTCAATTTTTAATGGAAAAAGATCAGACGATTTATCCATTAACATTCCAAACATACAATGCAGTTATCAAGGAGGAAATGAGTAAATGAACGATAAAGATTTATTAGTATTAGCGGCAAAAGCAGCTGATGATAAGAGAGCAGAAGATATGGTTGTCCTAAATATGCAAGGTATTTCACCAATTGCAGATTATTTCATTATTTGTCACGGAAATTCAGATAAACAAGTGCAAGCAATTGCACGTGAAATTAAATCAAAAGCACATGAGTTCCAAATCGACGTACAACGTATGGAAGGGTTTGACGAAGCACGTTGGGTATTAGTTGATCTTGGAGATGTAGTTGCTCATGTATTCCATAAAGATGAGCGTAATCACTATAATTTAGAGCGTCTATGGGGCGATGTGCCACGTGAAGATATTACAGAAGAGTTAGGCCAATGAAATACGAACAATTTGCATTGTTGTACGACGAACTAATGAATGATGTCCCTTATGATAAATGGGTGGAATTTACAGAGGAAAGTTTACAGCAGGCAGATATGAAAGAGGCAAAAATTCTTGATGTAGCATGCGGTACAGGTAATGTAACCCTGCCGCTTGTGCAAAAGGGTTACGATTTAATAGGTGTCGATCTTTCAGAAGAAATGTTAACAGTCGCTCAGCAAAAACTAGGAGGAGAGGGATACTTTATTCCTTTTTATCAACAAGACATGCGAGAGCTTGATGTTCCAGGTGAGTTTGATTGTGTAACCATCTTTTGTGATTCATTAAATTATGTATTGCAAGAAGATGGAGTACAAGAAACATTTAGAAGAGTATTTCATCATTTACGTCAAGATGGTTTGTTTTTATTTGATGTACATTCTTTATATAAAATACATCATGTATTTCAAAATGAAACGTATACAGTGAATGGAGAAGAAATATCTCTTATTTGGAATTGCTTCCCTGGTGAAGAATCAAATAGTGTAGAGCATGATTTAACATTCTTTGTTCAAGATCCGGAAGAAGATGTGTACCATCGGTTTGACGAATGTCACGTGCAACGTGCATATCAAGTGGAAGAGTTAACGAAATGGCTTGAAGAAGCAGGTTTTACAGTGCTTCGTGTAACAGGTGATTTTGAGCGACTTGAAGTTACAGAACAAACAGAGCGTATTTTCTTCATGGCGAAGAAAAATGGATAAAACAAAAGCAACCGAGAAGGTTGCTTTTGTTTTATAAAGAAGATGTATTTTTAGTTCTAGCATAATCTGAAGATTGTATGCGTAAAGTGTGGGAATAGTAGTTGAAGTGAAAATGTATTGTAAAAAAGTAAGTATTTATAAAAAGGATTTGGAATGAAAATGACGTATTTATTATGTGTGTTTATTGAATTGCTGATCAACGCATTCTAAATCTTCATCAAATTTTTCATGTGTTCGCTCGATTAACTTATGGAACATATCTCCAACGTGCTCTTCTAAAACCCGAATGCCTTCCCCAGTAACGCCGCCTTTCACGCAAACCTTTTCTTGTAAGGTAGGTAATGTGAAGATTTCTTTTTCAAGTAATTTCCCCATCCCCACGACCATTTCACTTACTAAAGTAGTAGCCTCTTCGTGTGTAATATTTGTTTTATCTACAGCAGCGTTAATGAAGCATTGTAGTAAATAACTAAAGAAAGCAGGACCGCAACTTGCTATATCAGATGAAACGCGCGTTATATCTTCTTCTATTACAAGAGGTGTAGAAATGTTTTTGAATAGACGAAGTAGTTTTTGTTGCCATTCTTCAGAGCAATTATCTCCAAATGTAAATAGTGAGGCGCCAGAGAGCGCGCGATTTGTGATACTTGGAATGATACGCGCGACGTGGCAAGGTACGAGAGTCTCTAATTGTGATGGAGATATTGGACTTGTAATAGAAACTAAGCACGTTTCATCAGAAAAATGTTCAGCGTATTTTTTTAGGATAGGGTATATATCTATCGGCTTGACACAAATAAAAATAAGTTGTGATTGTTCGATTACTTCCGGGATTGTTTTTGCTATATGAACAGAAGGGTATTTTTCTTTTATATGATATGCTTTTGCAGGCGTCCGATTAATGATTGTAAGGCACGAAGGTTTGACAGCACGGGTTTCTAAAAATGCATCGATTAGTATATTCCCCATGTTTCCTGTCCCTATAATTCCTATGTTCAAAGTTTCATCCCTCCTTCGTAACAGCTTTCTCCTAAACAATATGAATGATGTTATAAATTTATGATTAGAGGTGTAAAATGATGTGGGATTTTCCGAAAAAGTGGTTAGGTTTAGTAGCTATTATTGGAACTTTACTTTTTCTTGTTTTTTGGAAAACGAATCAGAGTGTAGAACGAATGCCTATTACAATGAATGTACAAGAGAAGGAGATCGAAAAAAAGGGTAAACCGAAAATATCGGATACAAAGGAACAGAAAAGAACAATTATAATTGATGTGAAAGGAGCGGTTAGTAAAGAAGGGGTATATGAAATGAAGGAAGGAGATCGCGTAAAGGATGCGGTTCAAAAGGCTGGTGGTTTTTTATCAGAAGTAGATATGAAAAAAGTGAATTTAGCACAAATTGTACAAGATCAAATGCTTCTTTATATACCGAGTAAAAATGAATCAGAACAAGGGGTGCTTACTTCTTCTAAGGAAGATGGCAAGATTCGAATAAATACAGCGGCGAAAGAACAACTAGAAAAAATTACAGGGATTGGCTCTCGAAAGGCAGAAAGTATTTTGAAATATCGAGAAGAACATGGTCCGTTTCAGAAAATAGAAGATTTATTAGAGATTGATGGGATTGGTGCGAAGTCTCTTGAAAAGATAAAAGATCAAATTATTATTCCGTAAAAGATTGACGAAGTTTTTCTTCTTTCGCTACACTACAAGTAGACAAAAAAGTAGGTGAAAAATATGGAACGAATTTCATGGGATCAATATTTTATGACGCAAAGCCATCTACTATCTTTGCGTAGTACATGTACAAGGCTTGCGGTAGGAGCGACAATCGTTCGCGATAAACGAATTATTGCTGGTGGATATAATGGTTCAATTAAAGGTGGCGTACATTGTATAGATGATGGTTGTTACGTAATCGATAATCATTGTGTTCGGACAATTCATGCCGAAATGAATGCTTTATTACAATGTGCCAAGTTTGGTGCGAAAACAGAGGAAGCAGAAATTTACGTTACGCATTTCCCTTGTTTACAATGTTGTAAGGCAATTATTCAAAGTGGTATTACAGCGGTTTATTATGCGCAGGATTATAAAAATCATCCATACGCCATAGAGTTATTTGAACAAGCGAATGTAACAGTGAAACACGTTCCGCTAGAATATGATATTGCTGCATTAGAGGATCAAAAACGTTATACAGAGTTGAAAGAATTATTTGTGTCTTTAGAAAAAGATAATTTATCAATGGAAGAATTACAGCATGTATTCACGAAAGCAAAAATGATGCTATAAGGAGTGAGTATAAGTTGCAAGAACAATGGGGGTATGTTGCAATCTCGTTTATAATAGGGATTGCAATTGCCTTTTCCTCGTCACTTTTATTGATAGTTTTTTGCCTCTTTTTAAATGTTTTCTTCTGTTTATATCGCACTTCGCGTAAAACCTTCATTTTTTGTATTGTAGCGTGCTTTAGTAGCGTTATATACACTTCCTATGTTCAAGTATGGAATAAGCCTCTAGGGAAGCCCTATGCAGTTACAAGAGGGGTTATACAAAACACACCGCTTGTTAATGGGGATCGCCTATCTTTTCAATTTGAAGATCAGAATAAAAATATAGTGCAGTTAAGTTATAGAATAAAATCAGCTTTGGAAAAGAAAAAAATGCAACAATTATACGCAGGGATATCATGTGTATTCGAGGGTGAGAGGAAAGAACCGGAAACAGCTCGGAATTTTCATGGTTTTAATTACCGTGATTATTTATACAAGCAACATATTCATTTCACATTTGAGGCTACATATATTTCTGAATGCTATAAAACATCACTGTCGCTCACGCAATGGATTCTTCTTTTAAGGCAACAAGCAATCTCGAAAGTTACAGAAATGTTTCCAGAGCAATCAGGTGCTTTTATGAATGCATTACTCTTTGGTGATAGACAACAAATGACGTTTGAAGTGGAAGAGCAATATCAACAATTTGGTCTTGTACATTTGTTAGCAATTTCAGGTTCACACATTGTATTGTTGATGGTGATAGTATATTTTATTTTGCTAAGAAGCGGTGCGACGAGGGAGGTAGCAACAATTTGCCTTATCATTTGTATTCCTTTGTATATGGTTTTAGCAGGGGCTTCACCCTCTGTTATAAGAGCTTCTATAACAGGGGTTTTGATGTTGATTGCTTTTATGTGCTCGATTCGTTTATCTAGTTTAGATGCTTTAAGTGTAACAGCTATATGTATGCTTATATATGACCCTTATCTTGTTTTTAATATTGGATTTCAGTTTTCTTTTGTAGGTAGCTTCGCTTTACTTTTGTCTGCTCCGTTATTGTTAGGGAGTAGCAACGGAGTAATCCGAAATTCTATTTATATTTCTATCATTTCACAGCTCGTTAGTACTCCGATTTTGTTATATCACTTTGGTTATTTTTCTCCATATAGCATTCTCCTCAATCTCTTATACGTTCCGTTTTTATCTATCATTGTATTACCATGTAGCATTATTATTTTACTGTGTATGCCAATTGTCCCGTTTCTTGCAAAAGGATTTGCGGATGTATTATCAATAGGCTTGAGTATGTCTAATGATTTTCTAAGTTATTGTGAAAGTTTACCATTTACCCAGCTTATCTTCGGGGAAACGCCCTTCAATCTTGTAGCTGTATATTGCGCGAGTATTGTCAGTATATTGATGGTTTGGGAAAGAAGAGCGCCGAAAAAAATGGTTTGTATAGTTGCGAGTGTATTTATTTTTATTAGCACATGTCATTATGTATATCCATATTTTAGAGGAAGCGGAAGTGTAACATTTATTGATGTTGGACAAGGTGATGCAATATTAATTCGCCTTCCGTATGATAAAGGGATTTATCTTATTGATACAGGTGGAACGCTTCGTGTGAATAAGGAAGAATGGCAACAAAAAAAGCATGAATTTTCTGTTGGGAATGATGTTTTAATACCCTTTTTACAAAAAGAAGGTATTAAAACAATTGATAAATTAATCGTAACGCATGGAGATGCAGATCATATAGGTGCTGCGCAAGAATTATTATCATATATACCTGTAAAAGAAGTGGTATTTGGCCGAAAGGGAAAAGATGCAGTATTAGAAAAAGTAGTCAAGAAACAGGCATTAGAAAAGGAAATGAAAATAACTGAAGTGGGGGAAGGGGCGAGTTGGAGTGTAAATGAAGCGGAATTTTTCGTTTTAGCTCCAAAAGGAAAAGAAAAAAGCGAAAATAACGCTTCAATTGTAATATGGGCAAAATTTGGAGGGTTGAAGTGGCTATTTACAGGCGATTTGGAAGAAGAAGGGGAAAAGATTTTAGTAGAGGCATATCCAGATTTACAAGTGGATGTTTTAAAAGTTGCTCATCATGGGAGTAATACGTCATCTATAGAGCCTTTTTTGAACGTCATACAGCCTCGTGTAGCGATTATATCTGTTGGTAAGCAGAATAGGTATGGACACCCGCATAAAGAAGTGATAGAGCGTTTTGAGAAGATGGGGAGTGCGATATGGCGCACGGACAAGCAAGGTGCTATTTCCTATGTTTTTAAAGGGGAAAATGGAACCTTTAAAAGTAAAATCACATATGATAAAACACATAATAGATGAAAAAGAGAAGACTGCCATGAAGTGGCAGTCTTTAAGAACCGATAAATTTAATAACAGTTGCAATGATGAAAAGTGTTGCGAAAAAACCAAATGAGACGATAAATCCTACCCCTGAATCAATAGCGTCATTGCGTTTACTTTGAACGTTTTGTTCAAAATCATTCATTTAGAATCCCTCCCCAACATTCCACTTTAGTATAAAATATTGTCAGAAAAAAATCTACAATTTCCATATGAAGAGAAAACGAGCTTTTTTGCTACTTTTAAATCATGAAGTAATGTGAGTTTTTCGTTTCCAAGCATGTTAACAGTTGGCACTTATACTCAAATTTTTATTGCGAATAATAAAGGGAAGGTGATTACCGCACACCAATAAGAAACCCGGGGCTTATTGCGTGGCGTTTAATATAAATAAAGGGACGGGTTATAAAGCCTGTTCCTTTGTACTTGTAAAACAAAAGCTAGGGCATTAGTATAAATATATATTGCCAAGTTAGGGAGTAGGAAAAAGTATGAGTGATATACATAAAAAAATTAAAAAGAAACAGTTTGCTCCGTTATATTTACTATATGGAACGGAAGCTTTTTTTATAAATGAAACGATAAAGCTTATTACGACAGAAGCACTTGAAGAAGAAGATCGAGAGTTTAATGTTGTGACATACGATTTAGAAGAAGCGTATTTAGAAGATGTGGTTGAGGATGCGCGTACGCTTCCTTTCTTCGGAGAACGGAAAGTACTGTTAATAAAATCACCGCTATTTTTGACTTCGCAAAAAGAAAAGTTAGAGCAAAATATAAAAATTTTAGAAGAATACATTGGTGAACCTTCTCCATTTTCTATTCTTGTTTTTGTTGCGCCTTACGAAAAACTTGATGAGCGAAAAAAAATTACAAAACTATTAAAGAAAACAGCAGATGTAGTAGAAGCAAATGCGATGCAAATACAGGATGTTCAGAAGTGGATTGTTGCTCGTGCAGATGAAGTGCATGTGCATATTGATAACGCGGCTGTTAGTTTGTTGCTAGAGCTTGTGGGAAGTAATGTAACAATGTTGGCGAAGGAAATGGACAAGTTAACGTTATACGTCGGTATGGGCGGAGAGATTACGACGAAACTTGTTGCAGAGCTTGTACCAAAATCCGTTGAGCAAAATGTATTCGCTTTGACAGAAAAAGTGGTGAAAAAAGATATTGCAGGTGCAATGCAAATTTTGGATGGATTATTTACGCAGCAGGAAGAGCCGATTAAATTGCTTGCGTTATTAGTGAGTCAATTCCGCTTGTTGTATCAAGTGAAAGAGCTACAGCAACGTGGTTATGGACAAAATCAAATTGCGTCTCATATTGGTGTACATCCGTATCGCGTGAAGTTGGCAATGAATCAAACGAAGTTTTTCTCTTTTGAAGAATTAAAAAAAGTGATTATAGAATTAGCGGAAGCTGATTATAGTATGAAGACGGGAAAGATGGATAAGAAACTTGTGCTCGAGTTTTTCTTAATGCGATTAAATCATATGTGATGACACAAAAAAGTTCATGTACTAAGTACATGAACTTTTTTGTATATAAAAAAACGATCCAAATGGATCGTTTTTTAAACGCCTTACGCGTTTACTTGTTTCGCTAAGCGAGATTTTTGACGAGCTGCAGCGTTTTGGTGGATAAGACCTTTACGAGCTGCTTTGTCAAGTTTTTTAGAAGCAGTTTTGAAAGCTTCTTTAGCATTTTCAAGATCGTTATTAGTAACTAAAGCTTCTACAGTTTTAACAGCAGAACGCATGTCAGACTTGATAGAAGCGTTATGTGCACGACGCTCTTCGCTAAGTTTAGCGCGTTTGATAGCAGATTTGATGTTTGCCATACTTTTCACCTCCCTGGTGCAATCGAATGACTCGATTCTTACATAGAACAAGTGATATTCTATCAAACGGTGAAGAGAATTGCAATAGTATATCCATGAAATTTCACGTAAAGGAAAGAATGACCTTATATAACTTTGGGAAATCTAACGATATTTACTATGAATTACGGAGGAGATACGATGAAAGAACCATTAGATTTAAGTAAATATAGCATTAGAACTGACCTTGCTGTAGAAGCCCATCAAATGTTGCAAGAAAGCCAAGAGGAACAAAAAGGGATACAGGGAGTTATTGTAAAAGAGAGAGAAGAAGAGGGGACTATAATTACAAAAGTAACAATTGATGAAGCTGCCTCTGAAGCGATGGGTAAAAAGCCTGGAAATTATTTAACGCTTGAAGTTCAAGGTATACGTCAGCAAGATACAGAACTTCAACAAAAAGTGGAGCGTATTTTTGCAAAAGAATTTTCTAATTTCTTAGAAGAGGTTGGCGTTACAAAAGAAGCAAGCTGTTTAATTGTAGGTCTTGGGAATTGGAATGTAACACCAGATGCTCTTGGACCGATAGTTGTAGAAAATGTATTAGTAACGAGACATTTGTTTCAATTACAGCCTGAAAGTGTAGAAGAAGGGTTTAGGCCTGTTAGTGCAATTCGGCCGGGGGTAATGGGAATTACAGGAATCGAAACGAGCGATGTTATTTATGGGATTATTGAGAAGACGAACCCGGACTTTGTAATTGCGATTGACGCATTAGCTGCCCGTTCTATTGAACGAGTAAATAGCACGATACAAATTTCTGATACTGGAATTCATCCCGGATCGGGGGTTGGGAATAAACGTAAAGAACTAAGTAAAGACACATTAGGTATCCCTGTAATCGCGATTGGTGTTCCGACTGTGGTCGATGCTGTTTCGATTACAAGTGATACGATTGATTTTATTTTGAAACATTTCGGCCGAGAGATGAAAGAAGGAAATAAACCTTCACGCTCTTTGTTACCAGCGGGATTTTCATTTGGAGAAAAGAAAAAATTAACGGAAGAAGATATGCCGGATGAAAAGAGCAGAAATATGTTTTTAGGTGCTGTTGGTACGTTGGAAGAAGAAGAAAAAAGAAGGCTGATTTATGAAGTGCTATCTCCTCTTGGTCATAATTTAATGGTAACCCCAAAAGAAGTAGATACTTTTATTGAGGATATGGCGAATGTAATAGCGAGTGGTTTAAATGCGGCGCTGCATCATCAAATTGATCAAGATAATACGGGAGCATATACACATTGAGGGGAACAGATGATTATCGTTTGAGTCGCTTTACGCTTTTGTGTATATGTAGTGTGGCTTTATGTTTACTTATGATGATAGCAGGAGTGGCACTTGCTAATCATGGTTTGAAAAGTATGAAAGGCTATCAGCAACTGTCATATGAACAAATAGCTCATATGACAGGGACAGAAAGTACAGGTGCTGAATCAGAAATTTTGGGTAGCTCGTTTTCGGCCTCAGAAAAACAACAACAGTTAGAACGTTTAAGAAGTTTTAATGTTGTAGAAGGAATTGGGATGGCAGTAGCTAGTGTAGCTTATGAAATGACGAAGTTCGGAACGGATATCGTTGTTGGGAAAATAAAAGGAATTTTTAGCTAAGAGTAACATGGGAGGCGGTTGTTTTACTGGTTTGTAAGACAGCCGTTTTAAAATTTGAAAAGGGTTTGTCTCTTATGGTTTATTCGCATAAGATATAGATAGAATGATTTGTATCGTAAGCAGCACGAGTTTTCATTGAATCTTTGTTGCTCTATTGATATAATCAGTGCTAGTGTATATTGGCGAGACTATTAGGAGTTGAGAACATAGATGAATAAAGAAGAAAGAGCAAAAAGACAGTCCAAAATTCGTAATTTCTCTATTATTGCTCATATTGACCACGGAAAATCAACGTTAGCAGACCGTATTTTAGAGAAAACAAACGCGTTAACACAACGTGAAATGAAAGCTCAGTTGCTTGACTCTATGGATTTAGAGCGTGAGCGTGGTATTACAATCAAATTAAACGCAGTACAATTAAACTATAAAGCAAAAGATGGTGAAGAGTATATTCTTCATTTAATTGATACACCAGGACACGTCGACTTTACGTACGAAGTATCTCGTAGTTTAGCGGCTTGTGAAGGCGCGATTCTTGTAGTAGATGCAGCGCAAGGTATTGAAGCGCAAACGTTAGCAAACGTATACTTAGCGCTTGATAATAATTTGGAAATTTTACCAGTTATTAATAAAATCGACTTACCGAGTGCGGATCCAGAACGTGTACGTCAAGAGGTAGAAGATGTAATTGGTTTAGATGCATCAGAAGCGGTACTTGCTTCTGCGAAAGCTGGAATTGGTATTGAAGAAATTTTAGAACAAATTGTTGAAAAAGTACCAGCTCCGTCGGGTGATTCAGAAGAGCCATTACAATGTATGATTTTCGACTCTTTATATGATCCGTACCGCGGTGTAATTGCTTATATCCGTGTTGTAAATGGAACAGTAAAAGTTGGCGATAAAGTACGTATGATGGCAACGGGTAAAGAATTTGAAGTAACAGAAGTAGGTGTATTTACACCGAAAACTACGCAACGTGACGAGTTAACAGTAGGTGATGTAGGTTTCTTAGCAGCATCGATTAAAAATGTTGGTGACACACGTGTTGGTGATACGATTACACATGCGAAACGTCCAGCTGCAGAGCCGTTAGCAGGTTACCGTAAGTTAAACCCGATGGTATTCTGTGGTCTGTATCCAATTGACTCTGCTCGTTATAACGATTTACGTGATGCATTAGAAAAATTAGAGTTAAACGATTCTGCTCTTGAGTTTGAACCAGAAACATCTCAAGCGCTAGGATTTGGTTTCCGTTGTGGTTTCTTAGGGCTTCTTCACATGGAAATCATTCAAGAACGTATTGAACGTGAATTTAAGATTGACTTAATTACAACAGCGCCAAGCGTTATTTATAAAGTTTATTTAACTAACGGTGAAGATGTTATTGTTGATAACCCATCTAATATGCCAGATCCACAGTCTATCGATCGTGTAGAAGAGCCGTTTGTGAAGGCTTCAATTATGGTTCCGAATGACTATGTTGGAGCTGTAATGGAGATTTGCCAAGGTAAACGTGGAACGTTTATTGATATGCAATATTTAGATGAAACGCGTGTTACATTAACATATGAAATCCCGTTATCAGAAATCGTATATGACTTCTTCGATCAATTGAAATCAAATACGAAAGGGTATGCATCATTTGACTACGAGTTAATTGGCTATAAGCCATCTAAACTTGTGAAAATGGATATTCTTTTAAATAATGAACAAGTGGATGCTTTATCATTTATCGTACACCGTGATTCAGCGTATGACCGTGGTAAAGTAATCGTAGAGAAATTAAAAGAATTAATTCCGAGACAACAGTTCGAAGTGCCAATTCAGGCGACTATCGGAAATAAAGTTGTAGCACGTTCTACAATTAAAGCGATGCGTAAAAACGTACTTGCAAAATGTTACGGCGGTGACATTTCTCGTAAGCGTAAACTTCTTGATAAGCAAAAAGAAGGTAAAAAACGTATGAAGTCTGTTGGCTCTGTAGAAGTACCGCAAGAGGCATTCATGGCTGTACTGAAAATGGATGACAACTAATATTTGAAATAAAAAAGAAGTCGTTTGTGCGGCTTCTTTTTTCTGTATAATTACTTTTTAGACATCTGAGCAGCTCTCATTTACAATAATGAGAGAGCTTTTTAGTTCATATAGAGTTAGGAGATTGTTAATGTCCGAAAATATTCGAAAAGATATTCAAGATAAAATACAAAATGGTAATTTTAATTGTGAAAAGGAATTGACGCTTTCTATTATTAGTGGAAAGTGGAAAGTTGTGATACTGTGGCATCTTGGTGTGGAAGGGCCGCATCGTTTCAGTGAATTACAACGGTTATTCCCAAGCATTTCTCATAAAGTTTTGTCGAACCAATTAAAAGAGTTAATGGAAGATGGGATTGTTGATCGGACAGTATATCCTGAAATTCCTCCTCGCGTTGAGTATTATATGACGGAACTAGGCATGTCACTTTTACCGATCGTTGAAATGATGTATGATTGGGGAAAAATGCGAATGGAACAAATTCGTAATACGTTAGAGAAGTAGAGAACCCTCCGGAGTGCGGAGGTTTTCTTTTTAGAAAGGTAGGAGTTATATTTGGTACAAGCTGCATACATTCATATTCCGTTTTGTCAGCACATTTGTCACTATTGTGATTTTAATAAAGTGTTTATTGAACGCCAACCGGTTGATCAATATTTAGATTATTTAGAGAAGGAAATAATAAATACGGTTCAAAAAGTTCCATTTGATAGTATGAAAACGATTTTTGTGGGTGGGGGAACTCCGACAGCGTTAAATATGGAACAGACAAAAAATTTACTCGAGATTATTAATCGTCATTTGCGTCCGTTCGCCCCGAATTGTGAATTAACATTTGAAGCGAATCCAGGAGATTTACCGAAAGAGAAGCTAAATGTACTGCTAGAAGGTGGAGTAAATCGAATTAGTTTTGGTGTGCAAACGTTCCGTGATGAACTTCTTGAGAAGATCGGGCGCAAGCATACGAGGGAAGATGCATTCCTCGCGATTCGAGAGGCACAGGAAGTAGGCTTTAAAAATATTAATGTAGATATTATTTATGCTTTGCCAGGACAGACGATAGAAGATGTAAAAGAAACATTAGATATTGCTTTTACGCTTGGTGTACAACATTTCTCGGCATATTCATTAATTGTGGAGCCAAAAACAGTGTTTTATAACTTAATGAACAAAGGAAAATTACGTCTTCCGGGTGAAGACCATGAAGCGAAAATGTATGAAATAGTAATGGATGAAATGGAGAAACACGGTTATAACCAGTATGAAATTAGTAATTTCTCAAAAGGTGACAATAAAAGTAGACATAATCTCACATACTGGAATAATGAAGAGTATTATGGATTTGGAGCTGGAGCTCATAGTTATGTGAACGGAGAACGTATTCAAAATGTTGGTCCTCTGAAGCAATATTTTAATAAAATTGATGAAACAGGATTTCCGTATTTAGATGTTCACAAAGTGACGGAGAAAGAAAGAATGGAAGAAGAGCTGTTCTTAGGGCTTCGAAAAACAAAAGGTGTTTCTAAAACGGCGTTCCACAATAAATTTAATATAGAGATGGATCAAGTTTTCGCAAAGCAGTTACAAAGCAACCAAGAGCAGGGATTGCTTGAAGAGGAAGATGGACATGTGCGTTTAACGCGAAAAGGAAAATTATTAGGGAATGAAGTATTCCAATCATTTTTGATTGACTAATTAAATGTTCCATAGGCGTGAAAAAGTTTCATTATTTCGTGACGTTTCCGTTGACAATTGAATGTCAATTTTGGTAAGTTATTAATAGATTTAGCACTCAAAGACAAAGAGTGCTAACAGAGGTGATGATGAGATGCTTACGGAACGTCAGCTCTTAATTTTACAAACAATTATTGATGACTTTATTGGATCAGCGCAGCCCGTTGGGTCTAGAACGTTGGCTAAAAAAGATGAAATCACATTTAGTTCAGCTACTATTCGAAATGAAATGGCGGACTTAGAAGAATTAGGTTTTATTGAAAAAACGCACAGTTCTTCTGGACGTGTTCCTTCTGAGAAAGGCTACCGATTTTATGTAGACCATCTTTTAGCGCCGCAAAACTTACCGAACGCTGAAATTGTACAAATTAAAGATTTATTTGCTGAAAGAATTTTTGAAGCGGAAAAAATTGCACAGCAATCTGCTCAAATTTTATCAGAACTTACGAATTATACGGCAATTGTTCTTGGACCGAAGTTAAGTACAAATAAACTTAAAAATGTACAAATTGTGCCGCTTGATCGTCAAACTGCAGTCGCTATTATTGTAACCGATACAGGGCATGTACAAAGTAAAACGATTACCGTTCCGGAATCTGTTGATTTATCAGATTTAGAAAAAATGGTTAATATTTTAAATGAAAAGCTATCTGGCGTACCGATGGAAGAACTTCATAATAAAATCTTTAAGGAAATTGTTACAGTTTTACGTGGGTATGTTCATAATTACGATAGTGCAATAAAAATGTTGGATGGTACATTTCAAGTTCCGTTATCGGAAAAGATATACTTTGGAGGAAAAGCAAATATGCTTTCGCAGCCAGAGTTCCATGACATTCAAAAGGTTAGATCTTTACTTACCATGATTGATAATGAAGCCGAATTTTATGACATTTTGCGTCATAAACAAGTCGGGATTCAAGTGAAAATTGGTAGGGAAAACTCTTCGACGGCTATGGAGGATTGTAGTTTAATTTCTGCAACATATTCGATCGGCGAAGAGCAACTTGGAACAATTGCTATTTTAGGTCCTACGAGAATGCAATATTCTCGTGTAATTAGTTTGTTACAGTTATTTACGAGACAATTTACTGATGGGCTTAAAAAGTAAATGAGAGTAATACATTCGCTCAAGTGATGAAATTTTCATTGCTGTGTGTAATATATAATGATTAGGTAATCATGCTATGCATGATACCTAATACCTTTTAAGGAGGTGAATATTGTGGAAGAGCGTAACGAACAAGTGGTAGAAGAAGTAAAAGAAGCGCAAGTTGAAGAAGCTGTCACGCCAGAAAACAGTGAAGAAACTGTAGAAGAAAAAAGTGAGGCTGCTCTTTTACAAGAAAAAGTAGATGAGTTACAAGCGAAACTAACGGAAACGGAAGGTCGCACATTACGTCTACAAGCTGATTTTGAAAATTATAAGCGCCGTGTCCAAATGGATAAACAGGCTGCTGAAAAATATAGAGCACAAAGTCTAGTTTCAGACATCTTGCCAGCTCTTGATAATTTTGAAAGAGCAATGCAAGTGGAAGCGACTGATGAGCAAACGAAATCATTGTTACAAGGTATGGAGATGGTGCATCGTCAATTGTTAGAAGCGCTGACTAAAGAAGGTGTGGAAGTGATTGAAGCTGTTGGTAAACAGTTTGATCCTAATGAACACCAAGCTATTATGCAAGTGGAAGATAGTGAATTTGAATCAAACGCGGTTGTGGAAGAATTCCAAAAAGGTTATAAATTAAAAGACCGTGTGATTCGCCCATCAATGGTAAAAGTAAATCAATAATTTACATAAAACTAGGAGGATTCGCCATGAGTAAAATTATCGGTATTGACTTAGGTACAACAAACTCTTGTGTAGCTGTTATGGAAGGTGGAGAACCAAAGGTTATCCCAAATCCAGAAGGGAACCGTACAACACCTTCTGTTGTAGCTTTCAAAAATGAAGAACGTCAAGTTGGGGAAGTTGCAAAGCGCCAAGCAATTACAAACCCAAATACAATCATGTCTGTTAAACGTCATATGGGTACAGACTACAAAGTAGAAGTTGAAGGTAAAGATTATACACCTCAAGAAATTTCTGCAATCATTTTACAAAATTTAAAAGCTTCTGCTGAAGCATACTTAGGTGAAACAGTAACGAAAGCTGTTATTACAGTACCTGCATACTTCAACGATGCAGAGCGTCAAGCAACGAAAGATGCTGGTCGTATCGCTGGTTTAGAAGTTGAGCGTATCATTAACGAGCCAACAGCAGCAGCACTTGCTTACGGTTTAGAAAAACAAGACGAAGAACAAAAAATCTTAGTATATGACTTAGGTGGCGGTACATTTGACGTATCTATCCTTGAGTTAGCAGACGGCACATTCGAAGTTATTTCAACTGCTGGTGACAACCGTCTTGGTGGCGATGACTTTGACCAAGTTATCATCGATCACTTAGTAGCTGAGTTCAAAAAAGAAAATAACATTGATTTAAGCCAAGATAAAATGGCGCTTCAACGCTTGAAAGATGCAGCTGAAAAAGCGAAAAAAGATCTTTCTGGTGTAACACAAACTCAAATTTCATTACCATTCATTAGTGCTGGAGCTGCTGGTCCATTACACTTAGAATTAACGTTAACAAGAGCGAAATTCGAAGAGCTTTCAGCAGGTCTTGTTGAAAGAACATTAGAGCCAACTCGTCGTGCATTAAAAGACGCTGGTTTTGCTCCAAGCGAATTAGATAAAGTTATTCTTGTTGGTGGATCTACTCGTATCCCAGCTGTACAAGAAGCTATTAAACGTGAAACTGGTAAAGAGCCATATAAAGGTGTAAACCCTGATGAAGTTGTAGCATTAGGTGCTGCAGTTCAAGGTGGCGTACTTACTGGTGATGTAGAAGGTGTTCTATTATTAGACGTAACTCCACTTTCTTTAGGTATTGAAACTATGGGTGGCGTGTTCACGAAATTAATCGAGCGTAACACTACAATTCCAACAAGTAAGTCACAAGTATTCTCGACAGCTGCTGATAATCAACCAGCAGTAGACATTCACGTATTACAAGGTGAGCGTCCGATGTCAGCTGACAACAAAACGTTAGGTCGTTTCCAATTAACTGACCTTCCACCAGCACCACGTGGTATTCCACAAATCGAAGTAACATTCGATATTGATGCGAACGGTATCGTTAACGTACGTGCGAAAGACTTAGGAACAAGCAAAGAGCAAGCTATTACAATCCAATCTTCTTCAGGTCTTTCTGATGAAGAAGTAGAACGTATGGTACAAGAAGCGGAAGCAAATGCTGACGCTGACCAAAAACGTAAGGAAGAAGTTGAACTTCGTAATGAAGCTGACCAACTTGTATTCCAAACAGACAAAGTTGTAAAAGATTTAGAAGGTAAAGTAGATGCAGCTGAAGTTGCAAAAGCAACAGAAGCGAAAGAAGCATTACAAGCTGCAATCGAGAAAAACGAGCTTGAAGAAATTCGTGCGAAAAAAGATGCTTTACAAGAAATCGTACAACAATTAACTGTTAAATTATACGAGCAAGCTCAAGCAGCTGCTGGTCAAGCAGAAGGTGCGCAAGGTGCACAAGACGCTGGCGCGAAGAAAGACAATGTAGTTGACGCTGAGTTTGAAGAAGTAAAAGAAGACAAGTAATTCAACTGTAAACATAATAAGTAAGATGACAAAAAGTCAAAGTCAAGCGTGCCTTGACTTTGGCTTTTTTCACGAATGAGAAGCGATGTGTGAGGATCTTAAGTTTTTCGCTTTGCATACTGTAAGTGAGGAAACTTTGTTGCAAAGCACTTTCTTTCGGTGTTAAAATTACGTTTATGTGAAAGATTCGGGGGTTGTAAATTTATGAGTAAACGAGACTATTATGAGGTCCTTGGACTTAGCAAGGGCGCTTCAACAGATGAAATAAAAAAAGCGTATCGTCGTTTGGCTAAAAAATACCATCCAGACGTAAGCAAAGAAGAAAATGCAATTGAAAAGTTTAAAGAAGTACAAGAAGCATACGAAGTGTTAAGTGATGATCAAAAGCGTGCGCAGTACGATCAATTTGGTCATGCTGGTGCAAATCAAGGATTCGGTGGATTTGGCGGCGGAGGAGACTTCGGCGGTGGCTTCGGTTTTGAAGATATATTTAGTTCTTTCTTTGGCGGTGGCGGCGGCAGACGTCGTGATCCAAATGCTCCGCGCCAAGGCGCTGACTTACAATATCAAGTCACTTTAGATTTTGAAGAAGCTATTTTTGGTAAGGAATTAAATGTGGAAATTCCAGTAGAAGATCCATGTGATACTTGTAAAGGTAGTGGAGCAAAACCAGGAACTTCAAAAGAAACATGTAAACATTGTTCAGGTTCTGGTCAAGTGAGTGTTGAACAAAACACACCGTTTGGTCGTATCGTAAACCGTCAAGCTTGTGGTCATTGTTCAGGAACTGGACAAATTATTAAAGAAAAATGTACGACATGTCACGGTTCAGGTAAAGTTCGTAAACGTAAAAAAATTAATGTTAAAATTCCAGCGGGTATTGATAATGGTCAACAAATTCGTGTGTCTGGAAAAGGTGAAGCCGGCGTAAATGGCGGACCAGCAGGAGACTTATATGTTGTTGTTCATGTAAGAAATCATGAATTCTTCGAGCGTGAAGGAGACCACATTATTTGCGAAATGCCATTAACATTTGCACAAATGGCACTTGGTGCTGAAGTGGAAGTCCCTACTGTTCATGGTAAAGTGAAGCTGAAAATCCCAGCAGGAACACAAACTGGAACAGAGTTCCGCTTAAAAGGAAAAGGTGCTCCGAACGTACGTGGATACGGTCAAGGAGATCAATATGTAGTCGTTCGTGTTGTTGTACCGACGAAATTAACTTCACAGCAAAAAGATTTATTACGTGAATTTGCAGGACAAGAAGAGCAGGATGATAGTTTATTCGGAAAGCTTAAACGTGCTTTCAAAGGGGAATAATGGAAATAAAAAATGGAGTTGGTAAATTGTGAAATGGTCAGAAATTAGTATTCATACAACAGAAGAAGCAGTAGAAGCTGTCTCTCATATTTTACATGAAGCTGGTGCTAGCGGAGTTGCGATTGAGGATCCAGCGGAGTTAACGAAAGAGCGCGAGCAACAATATGGTGAAATTTATGCATTGAATCCAGATGAATATCCGGCGGAAGGTGTATTAATAAAAGCATATTTCCCGCAAACCGATTCTTTACATGAAACGATTGCAGGTGTAAAATCATCTATTGATGTGCTTCCATCTTACGACATCGAAATTGGTACTGGAAATATTACCGTTAACGAAGTCAATGAAGAAGATTGGGCTACTGCTTGGAAAAAATATTACCATCCAGTACAAATTTCTGATACATTCACAATCGTACCGACTTGGGAAGAATATACACCATCTTCTCCTGATGAAAAAATCATTGAATTAGACCCGGGTATGGCGTTTGGTACAGGAACTCATCCAACAACAACGATGTGTATCCGTGCTTTAGAAAAAACAGTACAGCCAGGTGACGCTATTATTGATGTAGGAACAGGTTCTGGTGTACTTAGTATTGCAGCAGCAAAATTAGGTGCGTCTTCTGTTCAAGCGTATGATTTAGATCCGGTTGCGGTTGAAAGTGCAGAAATGAATGTACGTTTAAATACAACAGATGATATCGTGTCTGTTGGACAAAATAGTCTTTTAGAAGGTATTGAAGGTCCTGTTGATTTAATCGTAGCTAACTTATTAGCAGAAATTATTCTATTATTCCCTGAAGATGCAGCAAGAGTTGTGAAGTCAGGTGGATTATTTATTACATCGGGCATTATTGCTGCGAAGGAAAAAGTAATTTCTGAGGCGCTAGAAAAAGCTGGATTTACAATTGAAGAAGTGTTACGAATGGAAGATTGGGTAGCAATTATTGCACGAAATGCGTAATATAGATTTTAGTCTATAATGAAAAGGGGAGTCTCTCACTATAAGGTGAGGGACTTGCCGTTTGTTATATGAAAAATGATAACGTTTCGTTCTTTTCGTAAGTGTTGACTTACGAAAGGAACGAAACTCTACTAAGGTGATTATATGCAACGTTATTTTGTAGAAGAGAAATATGTAAATGAGACAAGTATTCGCATTGTAGGTGATGACGTACATCATATCGCAAGAGTGATGCGTATGTCAGCTGGTGATCATATTTATTGCTGTGTAAATGGAAAAACAGCAGTATGTTCAATTGATGAAATTACCAGTGAATTTATTAATACGGCTATTGTAGAATGGGTAGAGGCGTCAAGTGAACTTCCTGTTTTCGTGACGATTGCAAGTGGACTGCCAAAAGGAGACAAGCTAGAGTTAATTTTTCAAAAAGGAACTGAGCTTGGGGCAGCTGCATTCTTACCATTTCAAGCATCTCGCTCTATCGTAAAATGGGATGCGAAAAAAGCTGATAAAAAAGTTGAGCGTTTAAGAAAAATTGTGAAAGAAGCTGCGGAACAATCACATAGAAGTGAAATTCCAGAAGTACATGCTCCAGCATCATTTAAGCAATTGCTTTCAATGAGTGGTGAGTATGATGCTTGTCTTGTTGCTTACGAAGAGGAAGCAAAACAAGGCGAGAAATCTAATTTTGCGAAAGCTTTAACGACAATGAAACCAGGTCAAAAGCTATTGATTGTATTTGGCCCAGAAGGCGGTTTAGCTGAGGAAGAGATTACAGCGCTTCGTGAACATAAATTTGTACCATGTAGTTTAGGACCAAGAATTTTAAGAACAGAAACGGCGCCGTTATACGCGTTAAGTGCTGCTTCGTATCATTTTGAATTGATGGGGTGATGATCAATGTCAACTGTTGCGTTCCATACGTTAGGTTGTAAAGTAAACCACTATGAAACAGAAGCCATTTGGCAATTGTTTAAACAAGGTGGTTATGAAAGAACAGAATATGAAAAGAAAGCTGATGTATATGTTATTAACACATGTACAGTAACGAATACTGGGGACAAAAAAAGCCGTCAAGTAATCAGACGTGCTGTGCGTCAAAATCCAGATGCAGTTATTTGTGTAACGGGATGTTATGCACAAACATCTCCAGCTGAAATTATGGCGATCCCGGGTGTGGATATTGTAGTTGGTACACAGGATCGTGAAAAGATGTTAGGTTACATCGAAGAATTCCGTAAAGAGCGTCAACCAATTAATGCTGTCCGCAATATTATGAAAACACGTGTGTACGAAGAACTTGATGTACCTTATTTCACGGATCGTACACGTGCGTCTTTAAAAATACAAGAGGGTTGCAATAACTTCTGTACATTCTGTATCATTCCTTGGGCGCGCGGTTTAATGCGTTCTCGTGATGGAAAAGAAGTTATTAAACAAGCGCAACAATTAGTGGATGCAGGCTATAAAGAAATCGTATTAACGGGTATTCATACAGGTGGATACGGCGAAGACATAAAAGATTATAACTTAGCTGGATTACTTCGTGATATGGAAGCGGAAGTAGGCGGATTAAAACGTCTTCGTATTTCTTCTATTGAAGCGAGTCAAATTTCAGATGAAGTAATTGAAGTGTTAGATAAATCTGAAGTAGTTGTACGCCACTTGCATATTCCGTTGCAATCTGGCTCTAATACTGTATTAAAACGTATGCGTCGTAAATATACGATGGAATTCTTCCAAGAGCGTTTAGATCGTTTGAAAGAAGTGTTACCAGGCCTTGCGATTACATCTGACGTAATCGTTGGTTTCCCAGGTGAAACAGAAGAAGAATTCATGGAAACATACAATTTCATTAAAGAGAACCGCTTCTCTGAGTTACATGTGTTCCCTTACTCAAAACGTACAGGAACACCTGCAGCGCGCATGGAAGATCAAGTTCCTGAAGATGTGAAGAACGATCGTGTTCATCGTTTAATTGAGCTATCTAATCAATTAGCGAAAGAGTACGCATCAGCGTTTGAAGGTGAAGTGCTTGAAATCATTCCGGAAGAGCAATTTAAAGAGGGCGACCGTGAAGGGTTATATGTAGGTTATACAGATAACTACTTGAAAATTGTATTTGAAGGATCAGAAGAATTAATTGGTAAGCTAGTGAAAGTGAAAATTACGAAAGCTGGTTATCCATATAACGAAGCGCAATTTGTTCGTGTTCTTGAAGATGATGTGAAAAAAGAATCAGCTAGCGCATAAAAAGAGCGTGCAACCGGAAACGGTTTGCATGCTTTCTTTATTTGAAGCGGTTAAGTAATAGAAGGTGGGGAGGCGTTTCATGCATCCCTGTATGAAAAAAGATGAAATGATAAAAATATAGTTGTCTTCATCAGTGAAGGATACTAGTTATTTGCATAACTTTTGAAAAGGAAATGCTTCTATTCTTCTTTTATTCTGCCAAATAGTTGACCTGAAGTGATAAAATGTATTATAATCGTAAAAGACATGCTGAAGAAGTGTTTCTTTTTGCATGCTGAAGTTAGTATGTAAGTGTGATGTTTCGGAGGGAGGGAAAGAGAATGTCAAAAACAGTCGTTCGTAAAAACGAGTCTTTGGAGGATGCACTTCGCCGTTTTAAAAGATCGGTTTCTAAAACTGGTACACTTGCTGAAGCAAGAAAGCGCGAGTTTTATGAAAAACCAAGTGTAAAACGTAAGAAGAAATCTGAAGCGGCAAGAAAGCGTAAATTCTAAGAGAGGGTGTAAGTTATGAGTCTTCTCGGTCGTTTAAACGATGATATGAAACAAGCGATGAAGAATAAACAAAAAGAAAAATTAACCGTTATTCGTATGGTTAAGGCTGCTTTACAAAATGAAGGTATTAAACTGCAACATACTCTTACTGAAGAAGAGGAAATAACAGTTTTAGCTCGTGAAGTAAAACAGTATAAGGACTCCCTCCTTGAATTTAAAAAAGCTGGTCGTGAAGACCTTGTTAATAAACTGCAAAGTGAAATTCAGATTTTAAGCGCATATTTGCCAGAGCAATTAACTGAAGAAGAACTAGTTGATGTAATCAAGCAAGTTATTTCTGAAGTTGGTGCGACTTCTAAAGCAGATATGGGTAAGGTGATGACTGCTGTTATGCCGAAAGTAAAAGGTAAAACAGACGGATCACTTGTGAATAAGCTGGTTATCCAGCTATTAGCATAAAAAAACGTCTCATTTCGTATGAGACGTTTTTTTATTGTTCTGATTAAGGAGAAACGCTATATTGCTTAAAAAGCGTTTCTGTAAGTGATAAAAACCCCTCTAGTTAAAGTTTCAATTTATTATTTCCTTGTATAATTCCGATTCTACACCTATTCTTACTTCCTTGACTAAAACTTCTTTCGCGAATAAAAGCTAAGTACCGAGCCTTCTGAAACTCAGATTGAAGTTTTATAGCTTGCTCTTCAGCATAATCCTCAAAGGTAACGAAAGAGATTCTAACTATTTTAGATTTTGCATCAGTTGCATAAAATGGCTGGATATTACTGTCGGTAACTTGTTTTATAACATTCAAAACTTCTTGACCAAAGCCGATTTCCTTTCGTATTTCCTCATTTATTAATTCATTTTTTAATGAACCCTAATATTTTTTGAAATTCATATAACAACCATCTATAAAATATTCTTACTTACAACGTAACATTCAGAGTGAAGAAATTTTCTTTTTTTTTGATTTTATCCCGCATTAACGGGTAGCCCGATTGGTGAGGATTGATTATAGTTTTACTTTATCTCAGTTGTCCAATAAATGACAACTACTTATTCTATGGTCAGTATGTCACGTCCAGAACGAATTGTAACAGGTTTTTTCAAGTTTCCCACTTCTCGCTAGGCTCAATTTCTTAATGTAACTTGTACTGATATCCTGTAGGGGCGCATATTCTTGTATTAATACTTCTATTATTAAAGGTAACATCCTCTGATCCATCATTGTCCTGACAAATATGATTTCATATAGCGACTGTTTTAATTAACATGATATGAACTCTTGCAGAATATAGTTATGTTAGTGAAGTCGTTATAACACGATAGGCACTTGTGAAGAAATACATATATATGGGATGAGAGGGGGTCTTTCGAGATGAAGAAATTAGAACAAATGAAAAATTGGTTGACAAAACAAGTAGACCTACCAGTGGATGTATTAATGGATCTACCTCGGATTACTCTTGTTGGGCAAATACATATTTATATAGAAAATCATCGGGGGTTATTAGTGTTTTCAGATAAAGAAGTGCGATTGCTTTTAAAACACGGTCAATTATTAATTAAAGGACAATCCTTTGTTATTAAAACGATTCTTCCAGAAGAGCTTTTACTCGAGGGGATAATTGAGCAAGTAACATTTTTAGAAAATGAAAAAAAAGGTGATTGAAGTGAAACTTCCATTTGTGAAGTTTTTCTTCTTTATCCTGTAAAAGTTCCGTTGATAGAGACTGATTACAGTTTTACTCTGTTTTATTTTAGTACGAGCTATTTTAATGCTTCAAATAAAAAGTAGTATATCTACTTTTAGAAAGGTAGTGAAGGTGGTAAATGAAAAATAAATGGTTTATAAAGTGGCTTGGATATGTAAAAGTGCGAATTGAAGGTAGAGGAGCGGAACGGTTTGTTAATGAATGTGTACGGAGGAATTTATTAGTTTGGGATGTTAAAAAGATAGCTGATGAAACGTTAGTTTTTTGTATGTTGTTACGCGATGTGAAAAAAATAAAACCAATTTATAGAAAAAATGAATGTAAATTATATTTTATTGGACGTTATGGTTTTCCTTTTTGGAATAAACGTTTAATTAAAAACAGTGGATTTTTAATTGGTTTTTTAATTTTCTTTTTTGGTGTGATTGCAATGTCAAATATGGTTTGGAAAATTGAAATTACAGGAGCTAAACCTGAAACAGAATATATATTGATGAAAGAATTGGATAAAATGGGTATTAAAAAAGGGAAACTACAATTTCAAATGCCGAATGTAGAAGATGTACAACGCCATTTGACAGATAATATTAATGCCATTACTTGGGCGGGACTAGAAGTAAGGGGAACGACTTATCATTTTAAAATTGTTGAAAAAAACGAACCGAAGAAAGAAAAGGAACAAAGGCCGCAAAATTTAGTAGCAAAAAAAGAAGCGATTATTACAAAAACGTTTGTAGAAGTTGGAAAGCCGGTTGTACTGAAAAATGATCATGTAGAAAAAGGACAGATTCTCGTATCGGGAATATATGGTAATGAGGAAAGTCCGACGATTGTTTCAGCGAAAGGTATTGTATATGGCGAAACGTGGTATACATCTAAGGTGGATGTCCCGTTAAAGACGCAATTCCAAGTGTATACTGGTAATGTATACAATGAACATTTTCTTAAATTTGGGGATACGAAAATAAAAATATGGGGATTTCAGCATGATAAGTATAAACGCTCTCGTACTGAAAGTGTAAAGCATGATGTGAAATTATTTGGTTTTACACTGCCGATTGCATATGAAAAAGATGTTGTGAGAGAAGAGGAAGAAGCGAATCGAGAATATACAGAAAAGCAAGCGCTGAAAGTAGCGAAGGAGATGGCCGAAAAAGAACTAAAGAAAAAATTGGATGAACATGCTATGATTGTAAGTGATAAGATTTTGAGTAAAGAGGTTGAGGCGGATCAACTAAAAGTCACATTGCATTATACTGTGGTTGAAAATATTGCAGAGCCACAACCAATATCCGAATCCGATATTCAAGGAGACTGAGTAATGGCAGAACAATTAGTAGAAATGAACCAACAATTGGAAAATGCTAACGAAGCAATCGCTCTTTTTGGAGTTAATGATGCGCATTTAAAAGTAATTGAACGAGAACTGAATGTATCGATCGTAACTAGAGGAGAAACTGTTCATGTATCTGGGGCAGTTGAAACGGTGGCACTCGTAGAAAAAATCTTACAGCAATTACTTGTTGTAATTCGTAAAAGTATATCAATTTCAGAGAGAGATGTTGCGTATGCGATTCAGCTTGCACAACAAGGGAAAATTGCTCAATTTGAAGAGTTATATGAGGAAGAAATTTTCAAGACTGCAAAAGGTAAATCCATTCGTGTAAAAACAATGGGGCAAAGAAGATATATTCATGCGATGAAGAAGAATGATATTGTCTTTGGGATAGGGCCTGCAGGAACTGGAAAAACATATTTAGCTGTAGTAATGGCTGTGAGGGCTTTAAAACAAGGATATGTAAAGAAAATTATTTTAACAAGACCTGCTGTAGAAGCTGGAGAAAATTTAGGTTTTTTACCAGGGGATTTGAAAGAGAAGGTAGATCCATACTTACGCCCGTTATATGATGCTTTACATGATATTCTTGGACAAGAATATACGCAGCGTATGATGGAGCGAGGAGTAATTGAAATAGCTCCGCTTGCTTATATGAGGGGGCGTACGCTTGATGATTCATTTGTTATTTTAGATGAGGCTCAAAATACAACGGGTGCTCAAATAAAAATGTTTTTAACAAGATTAGGTTTTAGTTCTAAAATGGTTATTACAGGGGACCCTTCACAAGTAGACTTGCCAAAAGGGGTAAAATCAGGGCTATCTATAGCTGCTAATATTTTATCTGGTGTATCAGGTCTGTCATTTATTACATTAGAACAAACGGACGTTGTGAGACATCCATTGGTGCAACGTATTATTGAGGCATATGATAAAATGGAATGATCCTATTTGTCAGGATCATTTCTTTTTGTATGATAAGGTTGGCGAACGTCATATTTTTTACTATCATGAAAGATAAGGAAAATAAACTATTGGTACTAGTGTATAAAATATTGCCTCAAAGTATCGTTTGGTAGAAGAAATGAAAGCTATAAATAGTTTCACTTTATTTCTGGAGAGGAGAAGGTATTGAAATCATGTCAAGATCTCAAGAAATTTCTAAGTGGTTTCGTAATTTACAACATTCGAAAAAACTAAGTTGGATTTCTTACGTTGTGTTAGGAGCAGTGCTGTTTTTTGCGCTTATGAATAATGTAAAACCAGAACAATTAGATGTTAATATGTATTCTATTGCGAAAAAGACAATCCATTCTCCTATAAAAATTGAAGATAAAGTTACAACGGATAAAAAGAAAAAAGAAGCCGCTACAAAAGTTGAAGATCAATATACATATAAAAGTGAGTATAAACAAAACAAAGTTGATATTGTGAATGACGTCTTTGCTAAAGTGGATGAAGTGGTGCAAGAGATTAAAGCTGTTGGACCGGATGATCAAAAAAAGATGACTGATGCTGAGAAAGTGGACAAGTTAAAAAAGAAACTACCCGCTGACTTAACGAAAGAGTTATCTGATTCAAACTTACTGAATTTGATTAATGCAGATCCGAGCCAATTAGTATTAGCGAAAGATGCTGCGGTCACAGCGATTAATAGTATCATGACTGAGCATATTAAAATGGACGAATTGAAAGATGCGAAAGAACGATATGTAAGTGAGATGAATAGTGTTAATGTTGATAATGGTTTAAAAGAATCAATTAAGGCGCTAGGAAGATATGCAATTTCAGCTAACTATTTTTATGACCCAATCTTAACGAAAGAGAAGAGAAAAGCAGAGGAAGATTTAGTTCCACCTGTTTATATTCTTCAAGGACAAGTTCTTGTTAGAGAAGGTGAAACAATTTCAAGTGATGTGTATAATCAGTTGAAATTAGTTGGTTTGTTAGAAAAAGGGAACGGTTTTCAACCTTATGTTGGATTAGCGGTACTCATTGGTGTGTTACTATACTTTATGCATAAACAATTTGAATTATTTTTAAAGAGAAAAAGAGAAGATAGACCGTATGTTTTAGCGTATATTACAATTTTGTCTATCACAATCGTCTTAATGAAAATCATTAGTTTGTTTCAAAAACTTGAATACGCAGGGATTGCATATGTTGTCCCAGTTGCGATGGGAACAATACTTGTAAAACTAATGATTGGTGATCGATTTGTCTTTTTAACGAGTATGATTTTTTCTGTATGCGGAAGTATTATGTTTAATGAAGGAGTAACGAGTACATTAAATTATAGTGTAGGGATTTACGTATTGTTAAGTTCGTTATCGGTTAGTATTTTCTTGCGAGAAAAAAATCGTCGTACAATGATTTTACAAGCTGGTATACTCGTTTCTGTATTAAATGTAGTCGTATTGGCGGCGCTTTTATTATTACGTAATGGGAATTTTTCGCCTCTTGAAATTGGTACGCAATTATTAATGGCTTCACTTTCAGGGATTATATCATCCGTTTTGGCTATGGGGATTTTACCATATTTAGAAAGTGGACTTGGAATCGTATCAAGTATGAAGCTTATGGAACTATCAAGTCCAAATCATCCGCTTTTACGCAGAATTTTGTTAGAAGCGCCAGGGACATATCATCATAGTGTAATGGTAGCGAATCTTTCTGAGGCTGCTTGTGAAGCAGTTGGGGCAAATGGTGTATTAGCGCGTGTAGGGGCATATTATCATGATGTAGGAAAAACAGTACAACCGCAATTCTTTATTGAAAACCAAATGGGAATTAAAAACCCGCATGATAAATTAGATCCTGTAACGAGTAAAGATATTATAATTGCTCACGTAACGGATGGAGTAAGAATGCTCGAAGAATATCATATTCCACAAGAAATTATTGATATCGCTGGGCAACATCACGGTACAACGTTACTGAAATATTTTTATTATAAAGCTATTAAAGAAGATAAAGAAAAATATACAGAAGAGATGTTCCGTTATCCAGGTTCAAAAGCAACTTCGAAAGAATCGGCAATTGTTGGTATTGCTGATAGTGTAGAAGCTGCGGTACGTTCTATGAATCACCCAACGCCAGAACAAATTAATAATTTGGTGCAAAGTATTATTAAAGATCGACTGCAAGACGGTCAATTTAGTGAATGTGATTTGACGTTTAAGGAACTACAAATCGTTGGAAAAACGTTGTGTGAAACGTTAAATGGTATTTTCCATTCGCGTATTACATATCCGGAACCTCCGGAAGAAAAGGAGAAAGAATGAGTTTGTTAATTGATTTTATTGATGAAACAGAAGAAGTAAAAGAAGAGTATATGAGTTTAATTCGTGAAGTGTTAGAAAAAGCAGCTCAAATGGAAAATATCGAGGATGGTGCGGAGGTATCGGTGACATTTGTAGATAATGAGCGCATTAGAGAAATTAATCGTGATTACCGAGATAAAGATCAACCTACAGATGTAATATCCTTTGCCATGGAAGAGATGGGAGAAGGAGAAATGGAGATTGTTGGTGCAGAGATGCCGCGCATGTTAGGGGATCTTATTATCTCTATTCCAAGGGCGAAAGAGCAAGCTGAAGAGTACGGACATTCTTTCGATCGTGAACTTGGATTTTTGGCGTTACATGGCTTTTTACATTTACTTGGTTATGATCACATGACAGAAGAAGATGAAAAAGAAATGTTCGGAAGACAAAAAGAAATTTTAGAAGCTTTTGGATTAGGACGATGAAAAAAGGAAAACTTATAGATAGTTTTGGATATGCTATAGCTGGTATATTCTTTTGTTTTCGTCATGAACGAAATATGAAAATCCATTATTTAGCCGCAGTCATTGTTATATGCTGCGGCTTTTATTTCCATATTACGAAAATAGAGTGGATGATATTACTTATTGTAATAGGGAGTGTAATGAGTTTAGAGATGGTAAATACGGCTGTGGAAAAAACGGTAGATTTAGCGACTGCCGATATTCATCCGTTTGCAAAAATTGCAAAGGATGTTGCGGCAGGAGCGGTTTTATTGTTTGCAATTATAGCTGTTATAATTGGTGCTATTATCTTTTTACCGTATATGGTATAGTTGCATTCCGAAGCTTTTATTAAGCTTTGGAAGTGCCGTAAGGGCCTTTAATGAGAGAGTGTATCTCTTCATAGCTGTGAACAGGAAGGATGCGGGAATATGAATAGTAAACAATTAATTCTAGAAGCAATCGAAGCGCGTAAACAAGCGTACGTACCATATTCTAAATTTCAAGTAGGTGCAGCATTATTAACGCGCGATGGAAAAGTGTATCGTGGATGTAATGTTGAGAATGCATCATATGGCTTATGTAATTGTGCTGAAAGAACAGCTTTATTTAAGGCGGTTTCTGAAGGGGATAACGAATTTGTAGCCATTGCGGTTGTAGCAGATACAAAGCGTCCAGTACCTCCTTGTGGAGCATGTCGACAAGTTATGGTAGAATTATGTAAACAGGATACGAAAGTATACTTATCAAACTTACATGGTGACGTTCAAGAGACGACAGTCGGAGAATTGTTACCAGGAGCATTTTTAGCGGAGGATTTACATGAATAGAAAAGGTTATAAATCAGGTTTTGTCTCTATTATTGGCAGACCGAATGTTGGAAAATCTACATTTTTAAACCGTATTATCGGCCAGAAAATTGCTATTATGAGTGATAAGCCACAAACGACTCGTAATAAAATTCAAGGTGTATATACAGAAAATGATGCACAAGTTATTTTCATTGATACACCAGGAATACATAAACCTAAACATAAATTAGGCGACTTCATGGTAAAGATGGCGCAAACGACATTAAAAGAAGTTGATATTGTTCTGTTTATGGTTAATGCAGTTGAAGGATTTGGTCGTGGTGAGGAATTCATCATTGAGAAATTAAAAGAAACAAAACAACCAGTATTTTTAGTCATTAATAAAATTGACCAACTTCATCCAGAGCAATTACTAGAGTTAATTGATCAATATCGTAAACTACATGAGTTTGCAGAGATTGTACCAATTTCTGCGTTAGACGGTAATAATGTGGACGCTTTAATTGGGACAATTAAAAAGTATTTACCAGAAGGACCACAATACTATCCAGAGAATCAAGTAACGGATCATCCGGAGAGATTTATTATTGCAGAGCTTATTCGTGAGAAAGTACTACATTTAACACGTGAAGAAGTGCCGCATTCTGTGGCTGTTGTTATCGATGCGATTCAAAAGCGTGAGGGCGGGGCAGTTTATATAAATGCAACGATTGTTGTTGAACGTGCATCACAAAAAGGAATCATCATCGGAAAACAAGGAAAAATGTTAAAAGAAGTTGGTAAGCGAGCTCGTTTTGATATTGAAGCGCTACTTGGTTCTAAAGTATTTTTAGAAGTATGGGTAAAAGTGCAAAAAGATTGGCGTAATAAAATGTCTCAGCTTCGTGACCTAGGTTTCCGCGAGGATGAGTACTAAAATAGAGTAAAGTTGTAATCAGTGGATGGTTGGTTCATCCACTGATTATTGGTTTTTATGAACTTTGATAAATTAGGAAAAATTTTTCTCACATGAAAATGGACAAAATGGGTCAATTTAATAACAACAAAGGAAATTGGTTTATAGGCTACGCTTATTGAGAAAGGTGGATTCTTATGCTAGATTTTACCTGGAAGTTTTTCTCCAAAACAGGAAGCATTGAAACGTACTTGCTTTTGAAAGAAATGGAAAAAGACGTAAACGATGAGATGGATCAACATGAAGAGGAGCTAGCGCATCTAGACTCTCCAATTTCTTGACCCGTTTTGTTCAAACCTTGGATGGTGACGAACATGTTTCAAAAAGTTGAGGGCATCGTTATCCGTACGACAGATTACGGAGAAACGAACAAAATTGTTACAATATTCTCAAGAGAACTTGGTAAGGTAAGTGCAATGGCAAGAGGGGCAAAAAAACCGAAAAGCCGATTAGCATCTGTGTCGCAATTAATGACACATGGCCATTTTCTAATTCAAATGGGATCTGGGCTTGGAACATTGCAACAAGGCGAGATTATTTCAACTATGAAAGAAATTCGCGAGGATATATTTTTAACTGCTTATGCATCATTTATTGTTGAGTTAACTGATAAAGCAACAGAAGATAAAAAACATAATCCGTATTTATTTGAAATGTTATATCAAACGTTGCATTATATGTGTGAGGGTGTTGATCCAGAAGTATTATCATTAATTTATCAAACGAAAATGCTTCCGGTATTAGGGATGCGCCCGTACTTTGATACATGTGCGATTTGTCATCAAGAAACAGACTTTGTCGCCTTCTCCGTCAGGGAAGGCGGTTTTCTGTGCTCACGTCATGCAGAGCAAGACCCATATCGTATACCGGTAGGAGAAGCTGTTCATAAATTATTACGTCTTTTCTTCCATTTCGATTTACATAGGCTCGGAAATGTATCGGTAAAGGATAGCACAAAAAAACAAATGCGTTTAGTATTGAATACATATTATGATGAATATTGCGGAATTTATTTGAAATCAAGACGTTTTTTAGAACAACTTGATAAGTTTCAAATATAATTTTGGGCCGTATACGGTCCTTTTTACATACTTTCTTTTTCGAATAGCATATTTAGTATATAATATTTAAGAGATAGTATAACTTTTTTCGTTGTGCATTAAAGGTGGTGATTATCATAGAGCTGAATAAACGGCAAGAACATATCATTCAGATTGTAAAAGATCACGGTCCTATTACAGGGGAATCAATTGCAGCGCAATTGGGTCTAACACGTGCGACGCTAAGACCAGACTTAGCAATTTTAACGATGGCTGGTTATTTAGAAGCACGTCCACGCGTAGGTTATTTTTATACGGGTAAAACTGGGGGGCAGCTATTATCTGAAGCTGTTAAGAAAATTAAAGTACAAGATTATCAATCTAGACCGGTTGTAATTGATAAAAATGTTTCCGTATACGATGCAATTTGTACGATGTTTTTAGAGGACGTTGGTACATTGTTCGTTGTAGATCAGATGACTCTATTAGTTGGTGTTGTGTCTCGTAAAGATTTATTAAGAGCGAGCTTAGGAAAGCAGGATTTAACCTCTCTTCCGGTTAATATTATCATGACAAGGATGCCAAACATTGCGATGTGTCGTAGAGAGGATTCTTTATATGATATTGCGATGGAATTAATAGAAAGACAGATTGATGCAATGCCAGTTGTAAAAGATACGAAACAAGGTTTAGAAGTGATTGGGCGAATTACAAAAACAAATATTACACGTGCGTTTGTAAATTTAGTAAATAACGAATAAGTGTAATTTGTTTAAAGTGAGGTAATGTAATGGATAATAAAATCGTATATGTCGTATCTGACTCTGTAGGGGAAACGGCTGATTTGGTTGTTCGAGCAGCAATGGGGCAATTCCCGTTTGCTCCTGATATTAGACGTGTACCGTATGTAGAAGATACAGGGACATTAAAAGAAGTGATTTCGATTGCTAAGAGTAATCAAGCACTTATATGTTTTACGTTAGTTAAGCCTGATATGCGCCAGTATTTAGTAACAGAGGCTGCAAAAGAAGGGGTAGAGGCATACGATATTATCGGCCCTCTTATTGATCAAATTGAAGAAATTACGGGGCAAGTGCCGAGATATGAGCCAGGTGTTGTCCGTAGGTTAGATGAAGAATACTTTAAAAAGATTGAAGCGATTGAGTTTGCTGTGAAGTATGATGACGGCAGAGATGCACGAGGTATTTTAAAAGCAGATATCGTGTTGATTGGTGTTTCGCGTACATCAAAAACACCACTTTCCCAATATTTAGCTCATAACAAACGCTTGAAAGTTGCGAATGTACCACTCGTGCCAGAAGTTGACCCACCTGAAGAACTATATCAAGTGGCAAAAGAAAAATGTTTCGGTTTGAAAATTACGCCAGATAAGTTAAATCATATTCGAAAAGAACGATTAAAATCACTTGGATTAAGTGATGGAGCAACATATGCAAATATTAATCGTATTCAAGAAGAAATTGATCACTTTGAGGAAGTAATTAGTAAAATAAATTGCCAAGTAATCGATGTATCGAATAAAGCGATTGAAGAAACAGCAAATATTATTGTGAATGCAGTGCAAAACCAAAAAATGTTTTAGCACATTTACCAAAGGTGAATGTGCTTTTTTCGCTCGTGTGAAATATGATACCTATGGATTTTGTAATAGATTGTAGTGTAATGGTTATACTTATACTCCTTTGTCTTTTAGTATATTCAAGGTGTGAGTTTGTCATCCTGAAATGTAAGATGAAAAAATAAAGGGATATGTAGCGTAGTTGAAGAAAATATATTATAATAAAAAATTGTGATAAAAACCTATATTTTACGTTTAGACTTTAATTTTTCAGAATAAACTAGGGATAGGATTTACGAAAAAGACATGTAATTACGTTAAATCGACAAAATCTATACAAGAAAACGCACATTATGGAAGGATTCACAGAAGGGATGTAGAATACAGAAATATGCAAAACATCAACAACATATTAGTTGGTGTAGATGTATATCCCGTGAAGGCTGAAATTGTGCAAGTTGGAGCGGAATTTCATGTCGGAATTTTGTTTGTCGCATCATATGCTCATCCTTTAAGGAAATAGCAAGGCAATTGGATCATTGTAGATACTGAACAAAATGGAGTTGATTGTTATATGGATCAACATGAAAAAGTTACAGATCTCAAGATCAAACAGTATATGTGGCTTGCTACTCTTCTTGGAAAAAGGTGTATATGTATTGTTTCTAAGAGATACATTTGTAACAGATGAGCAAATGTATACAATTTTATATAGCAAGTATGTATATGCGATTTATGCAGATAAAGGACCTATAGGAAAGGTTCAAAATCGTTTATACAATGTAATCGGCAACACTTTCTAACAAGTTTAGAAAAATATTGTCGAATTATAAAGGAATTTTTTAATTTATATCGAATACAAAATACGACACGGAGATGGAGTTATGGGGAACAGAATTCCCGAAGAAGTTGTTGAACAGATTCGGACATCATCCGATATTGTAGAAGTCATTGGTGAATACGTTCAACTTAGAAAACAGGGGCGTAACTATTTCGGCCTTTGTCCATTTCATGGTGAGAATTCTCCTTCATTCTCTGTTTCATCTGATAAGCAAATTTTTCATTGCTTCGGATGTGGAGAAGGTGGAAATGTATTTTCCTTTCTAATGAAAATGGAAGGACTGGCTTTTACCGAGGCTGTTCAAAAGCTAGGCGAAAGAAATGGAATTGCGGTTGCAGAGTACACATCAGGACAAGGACAACAAGAAGACATATCTGATGACACTGTCATCATGCAACAAGCTCATGAATTATTGAAAAAGTATTATCATCATTTATTAGTAAATACGGAAGAGGGAAATGAAGCACTTTCATATTTATTAAACCGTGGTATTACGAAAGAGATGATTGAGAAGTTTGAAATTGGTTATGCATCACCTGCTTGGGATGCGGCGACGAAAATTTTACAAAAAAGAGGTTTATCGCTGTCTAGTATGGAACAAGCTGGCCTTCTAATAAGAAGTGAGAAGGATGGTAGTCATTACGATCGCTTCCGTGGAAGAGTTATGTTCCCGATCTATACGTTACAAGGTAAGGTGATAGCGTTTAGTGGAAGGGCGTTAGGGGATGACACTCCGAAATATTTAAATAGCCCTGAAACACCGATTTTTCACAAAAGTAAATTGTTGTATAACTTCCACCAAGCAAGACCGTTTATTAGAAAGCGTGGGCAAGTGGTTCTTTTTGAAGGATATGCCGATGTACTAGCTGCGGTAAAAAGTGGTGTGGAAGAAGCTGTTGCGACAATGGGAACAGCTTTAACTGAAGAACAAGCAAAACTTCTGCGACGTAACGTTGAAACTGTTGTTCTTTGCTATGATGGTGATAAAGCAGGGCGAGAAGCGACGATGAAAGCAGGGCAATTATTGCTAAAAGTTGGTTGCCAAGTGAAAGTCACATCCTTGCCAGATAAGCTTGATCCTGATGAATATGTGCAACAATATGGGACTACCGCTTTTGAAAATCTTGTGAAATCAAGTGTGAGTTTTGTTGGTTTTAAAATAAATTATTTGCGTTTAGGGAAAAATTTGCAAGATGAGTCTGGCAAAGAAGAATATGTGAAAAGTGTTTTAAAAGAGTTATCGTTGTTACAAGATGCGATGCAGGCAGAGTCATATTTGAAGTCATTATCGCAAGAATTTTCGTATTCAATGGAAACACTTTTGAATCAATTGCACCAATATCGCAAAGAACAAAAGGTACAGCAAAAACAAATAAAGCAGGTTGCTAAACCGTCTCAAGTCGTTCAAACAAAACCGAAGTTAACAGGTTTTGAAAGAGCGGAAAGAGAAATTATTTACCATATGTTGCAAAGTGCAGAAGTAGCTGTTCGTATGGAATCCCATATAGAAGATTTTCATACAGAAGAACATAAAGGGATTTTATATGAACTATACGCATATTATGAAAAGGGAAATGAACCTTCAGTCGGAACATTTTTAAGTTGGCTCTCTGATGAAAAGTTGAAAAATATTATCACTGATATTTCGACGGATGAATTTATTAATCCAGAATACACAGAAGAAGTGTTGCAAGGCCATTTGGAGACGCTTAGGCGGCATCAGGAAAAACTTGAAAAGATGGAGATCATCTTTAAAGTGAAACAAATGGAAAAAACAGATCCTGTAGAGGCTGCTAAATATTATGTAGCATATTTACAAAATCAAAAAGCGAGAAAATAGCTTTTTTGATAAAGTTTTAGTATAATGAATGTTTGTATCTCGCGTAAGGAGGGGAACAGATGGCTGACAAACCAGCTCGTTCTAAACAAATTGAAACTGAAATGACCCTTGAGCAAGTGAAAGAACAACTCACTGAGCTCGGAAAAAAACGTGGCGTTCTTACATATGAAGAGATTGCAGAACGCATGAATGGATTTGAAATTGAATCCGATCAAATGGATGAATACTATGAATATTTAGGTGAACAAGGCATTGACTTAGTTGGTGATAATGACAACGAAGAAGGCCCTAATAATCGCCAAATTTCAAAAACAGAAGAAGAGTTTGACCTCAATGATTTAAGTGTACCACCAGGGGTTAAAATCAACGATCCTGTTCGTATGTATTTAAAAGAAATTGGTCGTGTAGACTTACTATCTGCAGAAGAAGAAATTCGACTTGCAACGCGTATTGAAGAAGGCGATGAAGAAGCGAAACGTCGTCTTGCAGAAGCAAACTTACGTCTTGTAGTAAGTATTGCAAAGCGCTATGTAGGCCGTGGTATGCTTTTCTTAGACTTAATTCAAGAAGGTAATATGGGTCTAATTAAAGCTGTTGAAAAGTTCGATTATCGTAAAGGTTTCAAATTTAGTACGTATGCAACTTGGTGGATTCGCCAAGCTATTACACGTGCCATTGCAGACCAAGCGCGAACAATTCGTATTCCAGTCCATATGGTTGAAACGATTAACAAGTTAATTCGTGTACAACGCCAATTATTACAAGATTTAGGTCGTGAACCGTCTCCTGAAGAGATTGGTGAAGAAATGGATCTTGCTCCAGAAAAAGTACGTGAAATCTTAAAAATTGCACAGGAGCCAGTTTCTCTTGAAACACCAATTGGTGAAGAAGATGACTCCCATTTAGGTGACTTTATTGAAGACCAAGAAGCAACATCGCCTGCGGACCATGCAGCCTATGAATTGCTAAAAGAACAATTAGAAGATGTGTTAGATACGCTAACAGATCGTGAAGAAAATGTTCTACGTCTTCGTTTCGGTTTAGATGATGGACGAACTCGTACGCTTGAAGAAGTTGGGAAAGTATTTGGCGTAACGAGAGAGCGTATCCGTCAAATTGAAGCAAAAGCACTTCGCAAATTAAGACATCCAAGCCGTAGTAAGCGTCTTAAGGATTTCTTAGAATAGGTTATTTTTTAAGTTTACTTCACCATTGTGAAGTAAACTTTTTTATTTTGTTAATTTTTGTTAAAATTTAGCTATCGGCAACGATTACAATTTCTTGTAATTTATTTTACAGAATTGTCTTTTGATTTGCAAATGCTCATTTTTCGATTTTTCGATTAATTTTGTTTATTCTATACAAAAATATATGTAGAAAAGCGAAAAATATGATGAGAAACGTTAATAATTATCGAAATAATAAGCGATATGACAATAAAAAACAATAAACTGAATTTATGGAATATTTTTAACAAGTGGTAGTTTACTCTTTTCTGATAGAGCGTTTTCAAGTACAATGGAAATGACTGAATCATCTAACTATTTAGGGGTATAGAGGGGGGAGAAGAGATATGAAACGTAATCCGCTGATTCCGTTCGCTCTTATTGCAGCATTGGGTATTATCGTTATGTTTGTATTTTCATTTCAGGGGCTAAATAAATCTAAAGAGTTAGCTGATGCAAAAAATGGCGGGAAGCCAGCACAAACGGCATCAAAACCAGAAGATATTGTGAAGCAAAGCTGTACGAGCTGCCATGGTGATCAGTTACAAGGGGCAGTTGGACCTAACTTGCAAAAAATTGGTGGGAAACTTTCAAAGGATGAAATTAAAGAAATTCTTTCGAAAGGAAAAGGCAATATGCCTGCCAATATAGTTCCAGCTGATCAAGCCGCTAAAGTAGCTGATTGGTTATCGAAGAAAAAATAAAGTTCCGTATGACAAGCCTTTTGCTTATGCAAAGGGCTTGTTTTTCTATATTTTCTAAAATACGATGAATGATAGAGCAGTGAATTGTTGTTATGGGCTTGCAACAACTACTATAAATTCATTATCATGGAGACAGACTGACAAGAGAAGGAGTAATGGAAATACATGAATGAAGTAAAGCTTTCAAAACGATTAGAAGAAGTTGTACGTGAAATACCAGTAGGATCTACAGTCGCTGATATTGGATCGGATCATGCGTATTTACCGTGTTATACAATTATAAATAATATTGCTACAAAAGCAGTTGCAGGAGAGGTCGTAGATGGACCATTTCGCTCTGCGCAAGCAACTGTAGCTGAAAGTGGTTTACAAGATAAAGTAGATGTGCGTAAAGGGAATGGATTAGCTGTTATCGCACCAGGAGAAGTAGATGTAATTACAGTTGCCGGAATGGGCGGAGCGTTAATTCGTGACATTTTAGAAAGTGGTAAAGAAAAATTAGAAGGTGTAACACGTTTAATTTTACAGCCTAATATTGCAGCGCATCATATTCGTGAATGGTTTATTGAGAATGGTTGGGAGCTTATCCATGAAAAAATCGTAAAAGAAGATGGGAAAATTTACGAAATTTTAGTAGGGGAGCGAGGAAATGTTGCAGCGCCTTACTCTGAAAATAAACAAGCTGAATTGTTTATGGGACCATTTTTAATAACAGAAAAAAGTGAAGCCTTCGTTGAAAAATGGGAAGGAGAATTAAAAAACTTCCAAAATATTTTAAAACAGTTAGAACGTGCAGCTGATTCTGAAGAAACAAAAGCGAAGCGTGGGGAAGTAGAAGCGAAAATGAAAATGATAGGGGAGGTTTTATCATGAGTAAAATTCCAAATGGCCATGAAATTATTTCTTTATTTGAAAGTATGTATCCGAAGCATTTGGCGATGGAAGGAGATAAGATTGGCCTGCAGATTGGAGCGCTTAATAAACCGGTGCGGCACGTATTGATTGCGTTAGATGTAACGGAAGAAGTTGTGGATGAAGCAATTCAATTAGGGGCAAATGTCATTATTGCTCATCATCCTTTAATTTTTAACCCGTTAAAAGCGATTCATACAGATAAGGCGTATGGGAAAATTATTGAAAAGTGTATTAAAAATGATATTGCAATCTATGCAGCGCATACAAATGTGGATGTTGCTAAGGGCGGGGTAAATGATTTACTTGCTGAGGCGTTAGGATTGCAAAATACAGAAGTTTTGGCACCGACATATGCAGAAGAAATGAAAAAAGTTGTTGTGTTTGTGCCAGTCACTCATGCAGAAGAAGTAAGGAATGCATTAGGAGACGCAGGTGCTGGTCATATCGGCAATTATAGCCACTGTACGTTTAGTAGCGAGGGTACAGGCACATTTGTACCTCAAGAGGGGACAAATCCTTATATCGGGGAAACTGGACAGTTAGAACGTGTAAAAGAAGTGCGAATCGAAACGATTATTCCAGTTTCATTACAGCGGAAAGTGATTAAAGCAATGGTAACGGCGCACCCTTATGAAGAAGTAGCATACGATGTGTATCCGCTTGATAATAAAGGTGAAACGTTAGGCCTAGGAAAAATAGGATACTTACAAGAAGAAATGACGCTTGGTCAATTTGCAGAACATGTGAAACAATCATTAGACGTGAAGGGCGCAAGAGTTGTCGGTAAGTTAGACGATAAAGTGCGTAAAGTAGCTGTACTTGGTGGAGATGGTAATAAATATATAAACCAAGCGAAATTTAAAGGAGCAGATGTATATGTAACTGGTGACATGTACTATCATGTTGCTCATGATGCGATGATGCTCGGTTTAAATATAGTTGACCCAGGACATAATGTTGAAAAAGTAATGAAACAAGGTGTACAAAAGCAATTACAAGAAAAAGTGGATGCAAAGAAACTCAATGTACACATTCATGCTTCGCAGTTACATACAGATCCATTTATATTTGTATAAGAAAAATAAAAACCGTTGCTCATGCAAGCAACGGTTTTTATTATTGTTCTTTTTTCACTTTCACGCGAGGTAATATTTTTTGTAACGGTACTTTTCGAACTCTTTCCCATGTAGCGGGATTCATTGGGTTATATTGCTCTAAGAAAGCGATAACTTCTTTCGTAATTGGCGTTGGAGTAGAAGCACCTGCTGTAACAGCTACGTTTTCTACACCTTGTAGCCACTCTAATTGAATTTCGCTTACATCAGCAACTCGATATGCTTTTGTACCCGCGATTTCTTGTGATACTTGTGCTAAGCGATTTGAATTGTTACTTTTCGGATCACCAACAACAATTGTTAAGTCTGCAACATCAGCTTGTTTAGCGACAGCTTCTTGGCGAACTTGAGTTGCTAAACAAATTTCTTTATGGAATTCTGCTGTTGGGAATTTTTTTTGAATGTCCTCCATTAAATGTTGAACATCCCATTGACTCATCGTTGTTTGATTTGTTACTAAAATTTTATCTGTTGGGATTTCTAATGTTTTTAAATCATCGGCTCTTTCGATAAGGTGAACGATGTCAGGTGCAATACCAACTGCGCCTTCTGGCTCTGGATGATTTTTTTTACCGATATAAATGACATGATACCCTTCCGCTTTCTTAGCTTCGATAAGGTCATGCGTCTTGGTAACATCTGGGCAAGTAGCATCGATTGTCGTTAAACCTTTTTCTTTTGCGCGTTGTTTAACTTCTGGAGAAACACCGTGTGCAGTGAAAATAACAGTACCAGAATCAATTTTATCTAAAATTTCTAAGCGACTTGGACCGTCTAATGTGATGATTCCATCTTCTTCAAAAGCGTCTGTAACATGTTTATTGTGAACAATCATACCTAAAATATAAATGGGTCTCGGCAATGATTTATCTAATGCGGCATTACGTGCAATTACCATTGCATCGACAACACCGTAGCAATAACCACGAGGGGAAATTTTAACAATTTTCATATGAGTAATCCTCTCCTTCTAAACAAGGGATACTTTTGTGCATAGTCTTTTACATTATAAAGGAGGAGTGGATAGAAAACAAAGGATTGTTACACATATAGTTTTGGTTTTGTTGCTGTTTGTTGAACTGGTTCTTTCGGTAACTCTTTTTCTATTACAGGTTCAATCACTATTTTCTTTCGTTTTCGTTTCTTTTTTTGAGGTGCAGGAGGCGGACTTTCTACTTCAACTGGCTCTGTTACATTTTCCGTTTGATTTTCTTCCGTGCTTTTTCCAGAGGTGAGGATTTTAACAATGCTTGGTAGACTACGCATAATAGGACCGTACTGTTCGACGACAGGACCTACAGATTGAACGACTTGGGATACTTTTTCGATGTTATTTATCATATTAGTTGGATTTGAAATTAAGTTCGAAAAAAAACTGCCGATGCCACTGCTTGCTGTTGCCGCAGCTGTAGTTGTGCCCCCGCGCGTTTCAGTTGATTCATACATTTGAGGCGGTATCATTTGCTCAGGATATTGCTGCATGTATGGTTGATATTGTGGATGTTGCTGCGGATATTGTTGTTGATATTGCTGCGGATATTGCTGTTGATATTGGGGCGGTGGTGGTTGCTGATGCATCATCGGTTGCCCTTCCATTTGTCGGTAAGGTGGAACCATTTGCATAAAAGGCTCGGTTGGATCGTGTTTTTTAAAAAGCTTAGCAAGAAAACCTTTCTTTTTTTGTGCCATTGGTGGTAGTTGTGGAATTGGATATGGTGTATAAGGTTGCTGCCCTGGATTCGGATACATTTGCCTTGTAGGGGATTTCGGAAACATGTGAGAAATCCTCCTTTCTTCAGTTAGGTATATACACATACAATATGCAATAAAAGGGAAGAAGGTTAGTTTTTGAAGTGAAAACCTAAACTAAAGATGGATTTTACTTGTAGATTTCGATATAATGTAGACTTGACTGATTTGTGCGCGCAGTAGAAATTTTAGAAAGAAGGTGTAACTTATGACACAACAAACTTTTACACAGTATGATTTTAAACCATTTTTAATAGATGCAGTTCGTGAACTACGCTTTACAGAGCCGACAGGAATTCAGCAGAAAATTTTCCCAGTCGTGAAAAAAGGTGTAAGTGTAATTGGACAATCCCAAACAGGTTCTGGGAAAACACATGCATACTTACTTCCTACATTAAACAGAATTAATGCAAGTCGTGAAGAAGTACAACTTGTTATTACAGCGCCTACTCGTGAGTTAGCACAACAAATTTACGAAGAAATCGTGAAATTAACAAAGTTTTGTGCGGAAGACCAAATGATTACAGCACGTTGTTTAATTGGTGGAACTGATAAACAACGTTCAATTGAGAAATTGAAAAAACAACCTCATATCGTAGTTGGGACACCAGGACGTATTAAAGACTTAGTTGAAGAACAAGCATTATTTGTTCATAAAGCAAATACGATTATTGTCGATGAAGCAGACTTAATGCTTGATATGGGATTCATTCATGATGTAGACAAAATTGCAGCACGCATGCCTAAAAACTTGCAAATGTTAGTTTTCTCTGCAACAATTCCTCAAAAACTAAAACCGTTTCTGAAGAAATATATGGAGAATCCAGAGCATATTCATATCAATCCAAAACAAGTTGCAGCTGGAAACATTGAACACTATTTAGTGCCTTCTAAACATCGTAATAAAATTGATTTAGTGCATAAAATGCTACTTCAATTTAAACCGTATTTAGCAGTTGTTTTCACGAATACGAAAAAGATGGCAGACCAAGTTGCTGATGGATTAATGGAACGTGGCTTAAAAGTTGGACGAATTCACGGGGATTTATCACCACGTGATCGTAAAAAAATGATGAAACAAATTCGTGACCTTGAATTCCAATATATTGTTGCGACTGATTTAGCAGCACGTGGTATTGATATTGAAGGGATTAGCCATGTTATTAACTATGAGCTACCATCAGATTTAGATTTCTTCGTTCACCGCGTTGGAAGAACAGCACGTGCGGGGCATTCTGGTATTGCAGTGACGATTTATGATCCAGCAAACGAAGAAGCGTTAGATAGCTTAGAAAAACAACGTCATATCGAGTTTAAACATGTAGATTTACGTGGAGATGAGTGGGCAGATTTAGGTGAGCGTCGTCGTCGTAAGAGCCGTAAAAAACCAAATGACGAACTTGATGTTATGGCAACGAAAGTTATTAAAAAACCGAAAAAAGTAAAACCAAACTATAAACGTAAACTTGCAACAGAACGTGACAAAGTGAAGAGAAAATATAGCAATAAAAAAAGATAAGGGGTTTCCCTTATCTTTTTTTAATCCCGCTAATTTAAATGAAGAGTATAGTCTGTCTAAATAGTCATATGAATTTGTGTAGTGCGTCTTTTGTGAACAAACAATTCACTACATATTTCTACAAATTATGCTATCATTATATCTATTGTATATTGAAGAGGTGATTGTATGTTAAAGATTGGATCTCATGTTTCTATGAGTGGTAAGAAAATGTTATTAGCAGCAAGTGAAGAGGCTGTTTCATACGGTGCAACAACGTTTATGATTTATACAGGTGCACCGCAAAATACACGAAGAAAACCAATTGAAGAATTGAACATAGAAGCAGGAAGAAAACATATGGAGCTGAACGGAATTGAGGAAATTATCGTCCATGCGCCGTATATTATTAATGTTGGGAATACGACGAAGCCAGAAACATTCCAATTAGGCGTAGACTTTCTTCGCATGGAAATTGAAAGAACATCGGCATTAGGTGTAGCGAAACAAATTGTTCTTCACCCAGGAGCGCACGTTGGTGCTGGAGCAGATGCTGGTATTCAACAAATTATTAAAGGGCTTAATGAAGTGTTAACGCCAGAACAGACGGTTAACATTGCGTTAGAGACGATGGCAGGAAAAGGAACAGAATGCGGTCGTAGCTTTGAAGAAATTGCAAAGATTATTGATGGTGTAAAATATAATGAAAAGCTATCCGTATGCTTTGATACGTGTCATACGCACGATGCAGGATATGATATTGTAAATGACTTTGACGGCGTATTAAACGAATTTGATAAGATCGTTGGTATAGATCGTTTACAAGTACTTCATATTAATGATAGTAAAAATGTACGCGGAGCAGGAAAAGACCGTCATGAAAACATTGGATTTGGTCACATTGGGTATAAAGCATTGCATCACATTGTACATCATCCACAGTTAATGCATGTACCAAAAATTCTTGAAACACCGTATGTAGGGGAAGATAAAAAAGATAAGAAGCCACCATATAAATTGGAAATCGAAATGCTGAAAAACGGCACTTTTGATGAAGGGCTTCTTGAAAAAATTAAAGCGCAATAAGGAGGGGAAATCCCCTCCTTATTTTAGTAGTTGCTGAAATAATGTATTTACTTGTTGGGCAGTGGCAGGGGAAGTTACTTTTGCGATCTGTTTTAAGAGCTCTAGTCGCTCGTTGTTATCGTAAATATTAATATTTTTACCCTTCATAAGTAAAACGATTTGGTCAGCTTGTGCGGCTGTAATAGGAACTTCGTATTCTTTGCTATATTTTAATAACTCTTTTGTAGAAATATGATTTAATTTTTTATTAACAATTTGTTTAATGAGGTTCATCTTATTATCCTCCTTCACGCGTTCTTCTATCGAAATATATGAGCATGTAGCTTGTACATATTCGTATGGAGTTTCTTTTTTCATGAGGAAAAGAAGCGTATGTTATAATATAAGGACGAAACTACAGAAAAAGAGTACAGGGAGGGCTTATGGAGCAAAAGCAACATCGAAAAGAAAGTGTTATTCATCTTATTTATCGTTTAGTTATGATTATTTTTGGAGCAGCATGCGCGGCGGTGGCGATTGAACTATTTTTAATGCCAAATAAAATTATTGATGGTGGAATTATTGGTATTTCTCTTATATTAGATTATCTTACTCCTAACATTTGGTGGTTAAGTTTTTCTACTTTAGTCGTTGTTCTCAATATCCCATTTATGTATTCCGGTTATAAGCAAATTGGAAAAACATTTATGTTATCTTCGACATTTGGTATTGTAGCGTTAGCTTTCATTGAGTCAACGTTACATGCGGTGCCACCATTTACAACAGAACCTATTTTAGCGACAGTGTTTGGTGGGCTTATTTTAGGTCTTGGTGTAGGACTTGTAATTCGTCATGGTGGGTCGTTAGATGGAACTGAAATTATGGGGATTTTATTAACGAAGAAACTACCGTTCTCTGTTGGTGAATTCGTAATGTTTGTGAACTTATTTATTTTTGCATGGGCAGCATTTGTGTTTGGTGTGGAACAAGCGATGTATTCTGTTATGACGTACTATATCGCATTTAAAACAATCGATACAGTAATTCAAGGGCTAGATGAAACGAAGGCGGTTTTAATTGTATCTGATCAATATGAGGAAGTATCAAACGCGATTTTGCATCGTCTTGGCCGTGGAACGACAAAGCTTGTAGCAAAAGGTGGTTACACGGATAAAGAAAAAGAAGTTATTTATGCAGTTGTAACGCGTCTAGAAGTGACGAAATTAAAGTCAATTGTGCATGAAATTGATGAAAATGCGTTTGTTACGATTATGAGCACGCAAGAGACAAATGGTGGTAAGTTTAAATCGGCTATTCACTAAAAGTTTATAGGAATATTTTTTGAAAGCAGAGAATTTTTCTCTGCTTTTTGTTATAATAGTAAGGTTTCTTGAAAAAATAGATATATTTTAGGCAGATTGGTTTACAACTATAATAAGCTGTACTATAATTCAAATAGATATAAATCGGAATCATTCTGAATTAAAATAGGTGAGATGCTATGAATAATATATTAGAAATTGAAGGTTTAACATTCCGATATGAAGATCGGAATGTGTTAGAAAATATTAATTTGCAAGTTCCGAAGGGAGCTTTTTTAGGTTTAGTGGGACCGAATGGTTCAGGTAAATCAACTTTACTTAAGTGTTTATTAGGCGTTTTAAAGCCAAAAGAAGGAAGTATACGCGTGTTTGGCGTTGATAGTAAGAGGTTTAAGGAATGGAACAAAGTTGGTTATGTATCCCAAAAGGCAAATAGTTTCAATTCTGGTTTTCCAGCAACTGTTTCTGAAGTTGTCTCAATGGGACTTGTTTCGAAAAAAGGGCTTTTTCGCTTTTTTACAAAAGAGGATAAAAAAAAGGTAGAAAAAGCAATTGCTGATGTAGGGATGAGTGAGTTTCAAGGTCGTAACATTGGAGAGCTTTCTGGTGGACAGCAACAGCGTGTATTTATTGCTCGTGCGCTCGTTAGTGATCCTGAATTGCTTATTTTGGACGAGCCTACTGTTGGAATCGATGTGAAAAATGTGGAAAGTTTTTACGAAATATTAGAGGATTTAAACAAAAGGCTCGGGATCACATTAATTCTTGTTACTCATGATATGGGAGCTGTTACTGAAAAAGTAACACATGTTGCATGCCTGAACCAACATCTACATTTCCATGGAAATGTAGAGAAGTTCCGAGAGTTAGAAGATGCAGAAATGTCCGTCTTATATGGACATCATGTTCATCGTTTAGAACACGAACATGAGCATCACGGGAGGATATAATGATACAAGATTTTTTACAATATGACTTTTTACGTAATTCTTTATACGCAGGTATTTTAATTGGACTTGTTGCACCGCTAATTGGTGTGTTTGTTGTTATTCGTCGTTTATCTCTTATTGCGGATGCATTAAGTCACGTGACGTTATCGGGTATTGCAGCAAGTTTATTACTTGAAAAAACCATTTTTACAGGTGGATTTTTAAACCCCTTATATATGGGGATGATTTTCTCGATTGGTGGAGCGCTACTAATCGAAAAGTTACGAACTGTATATAAGCACTATCAAGAATTAGCAATTCCAATTATCCTTTCGGCAGGGATGGGGGTTGGAGTTATTTTCATTTCACTTGCAAATGGATTTAACACAGACTTATTTAGTTATTTATTTGGTAGTGTCAGTGCTGTAACAAGTACAGATTTAATTATTATTGGGATTGTAGCAATTGTTGTTGTTGCGACAATTATTTTATTATATAAAGAGCTGTTTCTATTATCATTTGATGAGGAATACGCAGTATCAACTGGTTTAAGAGCGAAATGGATTCACTTTATTTTCATTATATTAGTTGCTCTTGTCATTGCAGTATCAATGCGTGTAGTGGGGGTTCTTCTCGTATCATCATTAATGACATTACCAGTTGCAGCAAGTATTCGTATTGCTAAAGGATTTAAACAAACAATTTTCTTTTCCATTTTATTTGGTGAAATTGCAGTAATTGGTGGAATGTTTGCTTCGTATCAACTTGATCTAGCGCCAGGTGGTACAATTGTTATGATAGCAGTTCTTATTTTAATCGGTGCGATTTTATGGAAGAAGAAAAAAACTGCATAAAGTAGGGATAGGTATGAATCTAACAGAAGCTTTACGCCTAATGAAAGAAAAAGGATATAAACATACTGGAAAAAGAGAAGAGATGCTCAGATTATTTGCAGCACATAATCGTTATTTAACTGCGAAAGACGTTTTAGAACATATGAAAGACGATTATCCAGGGCTTAGTTTTGATACGATTTATCGTAACTTAACAGTTTTTGCTGAGATTGGTGTTTTAGAACAAACGGAATTAAATGGCGAAAAACATTTTCGTTTTACTTGTTCTATTATGGAACATCATCATCATTTTATTTGTTTGGATTGTGGGGGGACGAAAGAGATTACTTCCTGCCCAATGGATTTTATGAATAAAGATTTTACTGGTTATGAAGTAACGGGTCATAAGTTTGAAATATATGGTCGTTGTCCAAAATGTGCAAAGTAAAAGCTCGTCGGTTATGTAACTGACGAGCTTTTTTACGTAGAAAAGAAGGTTGCTCACAAATATTGTGGCAACCTTCTTTTTATTGTTCTTGTGTCTCTTTTTCTTTTTCTCGTTCAGCAGCCATTTCAGCAGCAATTACGTCGATTTCTTTTTTCAGTTCTTCTACCATTGTTTCTTCTGGTACTTTACGAACGACTTGCCCTTTACGGAATAATAATCCCTCTCCACGTGCACCGGCAATACCGATATCAGCTTCACGAGCTTCACCAGGGCCATTTACAGCGCAACCAAGTACTGCAACTTTAATTGGTACTTGAAGTGTAGAGATGTATTCTTCCACTTCGTTAGCAATGCTAATCAAATCGATTTCAATACGACCACAAGTTGGACAAGAGATAAGTGTTGCTGCATTAGACGCAAGACCGAATGATTTTAATAATTCGCGAGCAACTTTTACTTCTTCAACTGGATCAGCACTTAATGAAATACGTAGTGTATTTCCGATGCCTTTATTTAAGATTGCTCCAAGACCAGCAGCACTTTTTACAGTTCCGGCAAACAATGTTCCAGATTCTGTAATACCTAAATGTAATGGATAATCAAAAGCACGAGCAGCTTTCTCGTATGCTTCGATTGCTAAGTTAACATCAGAGGCTTTCATAGATACGATAATATCGTGGAAATCTAAGTCCTCTAAAATTTTAATATGATGTAGCGCGCTCTCAACCATACCATCTGCAGTTGGGTACCCGTACTTTTCTAAAATGTGTCGCTCTAATGAACCAGCGTTTACACCGATACGGATTGGAATACCGCGCTCTTTTGCTGCATTTACAACAGCTTCTACTTTATGGCGACGACCAATATTACCTGGATTGATACGTACTTTATCGATGCCACCTTCAATTGCTTTTAAAGCAAGGCGATAATCAAAATGAATATCAGCAACAAGTGGAATGTTGATTTGTTTTTTTATATCAGCAATAGCATCTGCTGCGCGTTCATCTGGAACGGCAACGCGGACGACTTGACAGCCGGCTTCTTCTAAACGCTTGATTTCAGCAACTGTTGCTTCAACATCATGTGTTTTTGTTGTTGTCATACTTTGTATAATTAATTCATTATTACCGCCGATTGTTAAATTACCGACTTTAACTGGACGTGTTTTTGTACGATGAGTCATTTCATTCACGAATAGATCGCTCTCCTTATAAAAGAAGTTTCTTATTTAGTCCCTCATATCAATGATAGTATACGTGATATAGGGCTATAGAAACCGAAGTACTCGGTTTCACTTTTACTATTGTATCAGCGCCTTTATGTAATTGACAAGGATTAAGTGATAGCTTATTGATATAACGGGAATTTATAAGACTTTCCAATTTGTATTTTTGTAGCAGATGTACTTTTGTTTAATTGTTTAAAGTCGTCAATGACTTTTTCTATGGAAGGAATTTTTTTCTTGTTAATTTGTTCTGTAATAGAAAGAACTGTCTCACCAGTTTTTACTTCAATTGTTTTATAAGATACATCCGTTTCTTTTTCTGTTTTGTTCGCTTTATTTTGTTGACTGTCTGTGTTTTCTTTTTTAATTGTTTGAGCAGCAGTTGTTTTTTTATATGAACTTAACATCGGTAAAGTACCGATTTTTATATCGTAATAAAATATATAACCGAGAACAAGCACGAATAGGAATATACCTAATCTCTTCATATTCTTCACTCCTTTGCTAGGAATATATGCTTGTCCAAAAAAAAAATGCCTATTTAGGCATTTTTTATTTTTCTTTCGGTTTGGGTACCTCTTTAATCGTTAAGTATAGAACGATTAAAACAACAGCGATATAAATGAACGTTGCTCCAGGTACGACGATTTTGAATAAATCCATAATCATGAAGAAAATGGTTGGGATCGTGTAGCTGTATGCAGTTAGTGTCCAAACTTGTTTATAGGATAGTTTACGTTGACCGCTCATAGCAGAACCGATGAACGCAAGTAAAGTCACGCCTACAAAAGTTATGAATAATTGGAATAGATACACTAAGAATCCAATAACAAATAATAAAATTGGATAAATATTATCGAATAAAGAAATAAATTCTTGTAGATCTTTTTTCTCAAGAGATGCACCTAACAAATCGTTATAAGAATACGTTTGTGTTTGACCATTTCCCATAGAGACTACTTTATCTTTTAAAACAAATAAACCTGTTTTATTTTGATATTTTTCTAGGTCTGTTGAATTTGGATCAAATACGAAAAGTGTATTTCCTTCTTCTTTTTCAATAGGTTGATCAATATCGGCTTTTAGTTCGCCATTTTCGATTTTAAAATCAGGTAAATCTTTATCGATGACTTGATTTACCATGCCAACACCATCCTGGATAAAACTACCGTACAAAAAAGTTCTTGGAATAGTAGTAATTAAGCAAAGTAGCATAATATACAAAATGGTTTTACCGATTTTTTGAAAACGGAATAGCGCCATATCTTTAGGCGAGTATATGCTTTTTACGAATTGGGTAAATATGGACATAGATTCACTTCCTTTATGTATGTATAAAATCATTGTAACGTAGGAATCTAGAGAATCTCAAGATATATTATATTTACATATAGTGGAGATAACTAAATTTCTTTTATTAACTTTCTTCTTTTAAATAAGAAAAATACAATTGACACTTTTCTTTTCTATATGGTAAATTTATCTTACATTTCTTAAAGAGCATATCCGATAGGAATTCCTCTATTTGATATGTTGTTACATACATAATTGTGGACCCTTAGCTCAGCTGGTTAGAGCAGACGGCTCATAACCGTCCGGTCGTAGGTTCGAGTCCTACAGGGTCCATATCCATTTCGCATGTTTATTATGTTAGCAGGAAGCTTCCTTGTAGAAGGAAGCTTTTTTTACGGAATATATGAGCATTTTAATTGAAAAGAAGTGGGAATTTTGCTACTTTAATGATAGCAAGACAATGTGATTTATTTGTTTGCACCCTATGGCAATTAGGGTAGAATGAAGTTGTATGTCACTTAAGTGGCAATACATAAACTGGGAGGAATATAACAATGGCAAAACACGAATTACCAAATTTACCTTATGCGTATGATGCTTTAGAGCCTCACTTTGACAAAGAAACAATGAACATCCATCATACAAAACATCACAACACGTACATTACAAACTTAAACGCTGCTTTAGAAGGTCATGCAGAATTAGCTGACAAAAGCGTAGAAGAATTAGTTGCAAACTTAAACGAAGTACCAGAAGCAATCCGTACAGCAGTACGTAACAATGGTGGCGGACATGCTAACCATACATTCTTCTGGACAATCCTATCTCCAAACGGCGGAGGACAACCTGTAGGTGAACTTGCAACTGCAATTGAAGCAAAATTCGGTAGCTTCGATGCATTCAAAGAAGAATTCGCAAAAGCTGGCGCAACTCGCTTCGGTTCTGGTTGGGCTTGGTTAGTAGTAAACAATGGTGAGTTAGAAGTAACAAGCACTCCAAACCAAGATTCTCCTTTAACTGAAGGTAAAACTCCAGTTATCGGTTTAGATGTTTGGGAGCATGCTTACTACTTAAACTACCAAAACCGTCGTCCAGACTACATCGGCGCATTCTGGAACGTTGTAGATTGGAACGCTGCTGAAAAACGTTACCAAGAAGCAAAATAATCGTAATAAATATAGAAAAAGCTAGGGGAGAGCTCCTAGCTTTTTTCTATGCTTTCCTTTTACATAATTGGGCTTGTCTTTGGAAGACTAGAACATGAAGTAAAGGAGAGTTGTGTATGAAATGGAAACATATAATTGGTGACGTTGAAGTGAATCGGGATTTAGTGTTATTGCTCCTTATAGGAGGTTTATACACGCTCGCAATTTCTTTATCGAATACGTTTGTAAATATTTATTTATGGAAACAAACACAAAATTATGTGAATCTTGGCTTGTATAATTTAGCCAGCGTGGTATTACAGCCTCTCACATTTCTTGTAGGGGGAAAATTAGCGAAACGTATCGATCGCTCGATTTTATTACGAATAGGAGTAGGGACGCTCGCAATTTTTTTTATTGTTGTCTTAGTAGCAGGGAAAAGTGCTTCTCAGTATATTTTATTAATGGGGGCTCTTTTAGGAGTAGGATACGGTTTTTACTGGTTGGCTTTTAACTTATTGACATTTGAAATTACAGAACCAGAAACAAGAGATTTCTTTAATGGGTTTCTTGGACTTCTTACATCCTTCTCTGGAATGATTGGACCAATAGCAGCAGGATACACAATTTCACGTATGGAGAAATGGAGTGGCTATACTGTTATATTCTTTCTTTCATTAGTTCTATTTGCAATTGCTGTCGTCTTAAGCTTCTTTTTATCTAAAAGAGAATGTGAAGGGCGTTATGAAATCGTGCAAGTATTGAAAGAACGACGGATTGATAAAAATTGGGGAAAGATTACACGAGCTCATTTTTTCCAAGGATTGAGAGAAGGAACGTTTATTTTTGTCATTTCAGTATATGTTTATTTAGCAACTAATAGTGAGTTTGCATTAGGGAAATACAGTTTAGTGAACTCTGCTGTATCCTTTGTATGTTATTACTTAGTTGCTCGTATGTTAAAGAAGGAGTGGCGAAAAAAAGCAATTTTACTTGGAGGCATTATTTTATATGCTGTCGTCTTTTTAGTTATTTTCAATGTTACATACACGAAATTACTTATTTATGCGGCATGTATTGCAATTGCATATCCTATTTTACTTGTTCCGTACGGATCAATGACATATGACGTAATTGGTAGAGCGAAAAATGCGAGAGAATGGCGTGTGGAATATGTCGTTGTTCGGGAGTTGTGGTTAAACGCCGGAAGAATCTGTTCCATTTTAAGTTTTTTATGTGCTGTACTATTCTTTCCACCTGAAAAAAGTTTACCTTACTTATTATGTATTTTAGGTGCTGGACATTTTCTTATTTATTTTGCAGTTAAAAATGTCAAATATGATGAGGGAAATGCGAGTAAAGCAAGTGTTGTAACGCAAGGGAACGCGCAAAATCAAACTGAACCAGAAGGTTAACTTCTCGTTTGTTTTATGCTAGAATAGAAAAAGATGTAAGACAGCAGTGAGGACACCTGTATGAAGGTGTCCCTTTCACATTACATAGCTGTTGGTAGAGGGGGTTTGTATGAGCAAGAAGCAGAAGCAAAATAAGAAAAAGACCCACGTTCCTTTTCGGTTAAACGTGCTGTTTTTCTGCGTGTTTTTAATGTTCTCCGCGGTTATTGTAAGGCTCGGATATGTACAAATTGTTCGCGGTGAAGAATATAAGAATGAAGTGGAGAAGAAAGAAAACTCAACGATAAGTAATCCTGTACCGCGTGGGAAAATATTTGACCGTTATGGGCGACCTGTAGTAGATAATGCAGCCGTTCGTACTATTACATTTACAAAAATGAAAGGATCAACTGCAGAAGATCGCTTAGAAACAGCGAAAAAGCTAGCAGATTTGATTGAAGTACCGACAGATAAATTAACAGATCGCGATAAAAAAGATTATTGGCTTGCTATGCATAAAGAGGAAGCTAAAGAAAAAATTACGAATAAAGATCGTCAAGAGTTTAAAGATAAAAAAATTGATGATAAAGAATTAGACGAGCGTCAGCGAAGTCGTGTAACAGAAGAAGAGATTAATCAATTATCCGCAAAAGATCTAGAAATACTAGCGATTAAAAGTAAGATGGACGGCGGATATGCAATGACACCTCAAGTTATTAAAAAGGATGCTACAGAAAAGGAATATTCGATTATTAGTGAAAACCTAGCAGCATTACCAGGTGTAGATACGAATGTTGATTGGGAGCGAAAATATACGTACGATGATTTATTCCGAAGTGTATTAGGTGGGGTGTCGACATCTGATGAAGGCTTACCGAGAGAAAGACTAGATTACTATCTTGTTCGTGATTATAATCGAAATGACCGAGTAGGAAAAAGTTATCTTGAACAACAGTATGAAGATAGTCTGCACGGTACGAAAGCAGAAGTTAGAAATGTTACAGATAAAAACGGTAATATTTTAGAAACGATTAATGTATCAAAAGGACAAAGTGGTAATGATCTGAATTTAACAATTGATATGGAATTACAAAAGCGTGTGGAAGATATTCTTGCGAAGAATTTAATGAGATTTAAAGGAAGCGAACCTCTTTTAGATCGCGCATTCGTTGTAATGATGAACCCAAAAAATGGTGAAGTTTTATCTATGGCGGGGAAACAATTAGTTAACGAAGATGGTCAAACGAAAGTAAATGACTTTGCATTAGGTACCATGACAAGTTCTTATCCGATGGGATCAACTGTAAAAGGTGCAACAGTACTTACTGGATATCAAACTGGTGCGATTCAACCAGGATCGGTGCAATTGGATGAACCAATTAAATTAAAAGGTACACCTACGAAGTCGTCTTGGAAAACGATGGGATACATTAATGACCTTACAGCTTTAAAAATGTCTTCTAACGTTTATATGTTTAAAACAGCGATGAATATCGCCGGTGTTAAATATGTGAGAGGTGGTACGTTAGATATACCTCAAAAAGCATTTGATACGATGCGTTATTATTTTGGACAGTTTGGACTTGGTGTAAAAACAGGAATTGATTTACCGAATGAATCTGCTGGTCAGATGGGTAGAAGTAGTCAACCAGGTTTCTTACTAGATTTATCAATTGGACAGTATGATACGTATACACCGCTTCAATTAGCGCAATATATTTCGACGATTGCCAATGGCGGATATCGCATGCAACCACAAGTTGTAAAAGAAATTCGTCAACCGGCAGTGAAACCAGATGAAGTTGGGAAAGTTGTTCAATCTATGGAACCGAAAGTATTAAATCGTATTGATATGCCGGAATCGCAAATTAAACATGTTCAAGAAGGATTTAGACAAGTGTATAATGATTCAGGTGGTACAGCTACAAAATACTTTACAGGTGCAAAATATAAAGCGGCAGGGAAGACGGGTACGGCGCAAACTGTGTATGGTGGAGATAAAGAGATTGGTAGAAATGCAAAAGGTGAACGTGTGGAAACATATAACTTAACATTAGTAGGTTATGCGCCACTTGAAGATCCAGAAGTAGCATTCTCTGTTGTCGTTCCATGGGTACATGATGATAAGACTGGTATTAATGGATATATTGGTCGTGAAATTATGGACGCTTACTTTGATTTGAAAAACAAGGAAGTAAATGGTGAAGCTCCAAAAGATGATAAAGACAATAAAAATAAAGAGCAAGATGATGAATAAAAAAGTTGTAAAAAAGCACACTATCTGAAAAGATAGTGTGCTTTTTTTTATGGTTTATGCATATCGTGTAATAAATGTGGACAAGTATACAACATTGAAAAAACGCGGCCGTATAAATGATACTTGTATATGATGGGATAGGGGATAACTGTTTTATAGGGAAATCATCAGAGGAAATGAATAGCTACTACTGAATTAAAATTGTACCGTATGTTGATTTTTGTGGAACTTTACAAAACTTTTACAAACAATTAAAACCGAATTAATAGTTTAGCAGTATTCTTATATCTGTAATCCTGTTATTTCCGGTTACTTCTAGGAGGAAGAACACGTGAAATGGATGCGTACACCGATTAAAGTTTTCGTATTATCAATATGGTTCCTCTGTTTTGAAATGTCTACTGCATTTGCTTTAAATGATACGGGAGAAGTGAGAGTTGATGGATCCTCAACGGTTTTTCCTATTATAGAAGCAGTAGCGGAGGAATATACAAAGGTGCATCCAGACGTGAAAATTTCCATCAGTATTTCTGGAACTGGGGGAGGATTTAATCGTTTCAGTAAAGGAGAAGTAGATATAAATAATGCTTCGAGAGTAATGAAACAAGTCGAGAAAAATGAAATGAAGAAAAACTCTATTCAGTTCACACCTTTTGAGGTTGCTAACGACGGTCTTACGATTGTTGTGAATCGCCATAATACATGGGTAGACGATATGTCAGTAGACGAGTTACGACTACTTTGGAGTGAAGATGGAAGAGAGAAGCGATGGTCACAAATTCATTCAACATGGCCACGTGAACAAGTGAAGTTTTATGCACCAGGCGTAGACTCTGGTACGTATGATTATTTTCAAAATGTCATCTTACAAAATCATCGCATTGTAAAAAAAGTCTCTTTGTCTGAAGATGATCAAGTTATTATGCAAGGGGTAATGAATGATAAACATGCCATTGCTTTTGTAGGATATGCTTATTATATGGCTAATCGAGATAAGGTGAAAGCAATAAAAGTAAATGGTGTATTTCCGACGAAAGAGACCATTCAATCAGGTAAGTATAAGCCGTTATCTAGGCCGCTACTTACTTATGTGAATAATGCATCTATCCGAAATAAAATGAATGTAGCAAACTATGTTGAGTTTATGATTCAGCATGTCGGTAACCTCGCTGAAGAGGTCGGATATGTAAAATTAAGAAAAGAAAAATACAATGAACAGCTGCGTATGTTAACAGAAATAAAAAGGTAATGTCAGGGTGGAAAGGGGTTTTCATCTTTGGCTCATAATGACAAAAGTCAAATTACATTTTCTGTACAACATTTGATTGAAAGAAATACAAAACAAAGAAAAAAAACGCAGCGAATCAATCGAATAGTGCCTTTATTACTAAAAATAATTGCTAGTGTTTCTATTGTGACGACACTTGGAATTGTTTTTACGCTCTCTAATGAAACAATCATGTTTTTTCAAAAAATATCATTATACTCCTTTTTAACGGAGAAAGAATGGTTACCATTTTTTGAAGATCCTAAATTCGGTATATTACCACTTATATGTGGAACGTTCCTTGTAACAGCAATTGCTATGTTTGTAGCAATTCCTATCGGTTTAGCGTGTGCCGTATTTTTAAGCGAATATGCTTCAAATAGTGCACGGAAAATATTAAAGCCGATGTTAGAGCTATTAGCAGGTATCCCGACAATTGTATATGGTTTTTTTGCATTAACAGTTGTTACACCGCTTTTACAAAGGATTATACCAGATTTACAGTTTTTTAATGCGATTAGTCCAGGAATCGTTATCGGATTTATGATGATGCCTACAATTGCATCTCTATCTGAAGACGCGATGAGAGCTGTGGCGAAAGGGACGAAAGAAGCTTCATTAGCACTCGGAGCGACGCGGTTTGAAATGGTAAAACAAGTGGTGTTTCCGTCCGCTTTTACAGGGATTATGGCAGCAATTATATTAGCAGCTTCTCGTGCAATTGGTGAAACGATGATCGTTGTAATTGCAGCAGGATCCACACCAAATGTATCGCTTGATCCGACACATTCTATTCAAACGTTAACAGCCTATATTGTGCAAGTAAGTTTAGGTGATGCTCCGCATGGAACGATTACGTATTACAGCATGTATGCTGTAGGCGCAACGTTATTTTTGTTTACCTTTATTATGAACATCATTTCGCAGTCAATTATGCGCCGTTTTAGGAGGATGACATAATATGCGAATGTTGAATCATAAAAAAATACAAAAAAATATGGCATCACGCTTTTTAAAAGATCGAATTTACAAATTGTTATTTTATATAGCAATTTTATTTTCAATCGTAATTTTGTTTTTGTTACTGTTTCAAATTGTTGAAAAAGGTATAAGTTATCTTTCAATAGATTTCTTTACAAATTTCGCTTCACGTAATCCGAAAGAAGCTGGTATTGCTGCAGCTTTGTCAGGGACAATATTATTTATGAGTATTGTTATACCTGTTTCTTTTATATTTGGAGTTGGAACAGCACTTTATTTAGAGCAATATGCGAAGGAATCTCTATTTAAAAAAATAATAGAGATTAATAATCAAACGTTGGCAGGAGTACCATCCGTTGTATTTGGATTGCTTGGTTTAACTATTTTTGTATATGCTCTTCATTTAGGAGAGAGTATAGTTGCAGCAGCATTGACGATGAGTCTACTCGTTTTACCAACAGTTGTTGTGGCGAGTCAAGAAGCAATTCGATCAGTACCAAGTGTTTTATTAGAGGGTTCTTACGGATTAGGTGCTACGAAGTGGCAAACGATGTATCAAATTGTATTGCCATATGCTTTCCCAGGGATTATAACGGGCTGTACGTTAGCGATATCAAGAGCAATTGGAGAGGCTGCACCACTATTAGTTATTGGGGCACTTGCGTTTGCAAATTATGTTCCATTTAGTATGTTTGATAGATTTACAGTTCTACCAATTCAAATTTTTAATTGGATGAGTAGGCCACAAGAAGAATTTCAGTATGTAGCAGCAGCTGGGATGATTGTTTTGTTAGGTTTGTTGCTATTTATCAATATATTTGTTTTATGGTTACGAAATCGAAAATAAGTTGGAAGTGGATGAAAGGGGAATTCAAATGGTAGCAACAGTAGTAAATGTACAGGTGAAAAACGAAGAGAAAATCGAGACTGCGCCAAAGAAGGTAGTATTTGATACGAAAAATTTAAATTTATGGTACGGGGAAGACCATGCTTTAAAAGATATTAATTTAAGTATTCATGAGAATGAAGTTACAGCCATTATCGGTCCAAGTGGCTGTGGTAAATCAACTTACTTAAAAACATTAAATCGCATGGTAGAGTTAGTACCGATCGTTCGAACTACAGGTGTAATTGAGTATAGAGAACGCAATATATTTGATAAATCATATCCAGTTGAAGAATTAAGAACGCATGTAGGAATGGTGTTCCAAAAGCCAAATCCATTTCCAAAATCTATTTATGAGAATGTAACATACGGTCCAAAAATCCATGGTATTCGTGACAAAAAGACATTAGATGAAATTGTTGAAAAAAGTTTACGTGGAGCAGCGATTTGGGATGAGTTAAAAGATCGTTTGCACGATAATGCATACGGTTTATCTGGTGGACAGCAACAGCGTCTATGCATCGCACGCTGCTTAGCTATTGAGCCAGACGTTATTTTAATGGATGAGCCAACATCGGCATTAGACCCAATTTCAACATTAAAAGTAGAAGAATTAATTCAAGAGCTAAAGAAAGATTTTAGTATTGTTATCGTAACGCATAATATGCAACAAGCAGCGCGTATTTCAGACAAAACAGCTTTCTTCTTAAGCGGGGAAGTTGTGGAGTATACAGATACAAACAAATTATTTACGACTCCTTCAGATAAGCGTACAGAAGATTATATTACAGGTCGCTTTGGTTGATATCGTTTCAAAGCTAAGAGCAAATGCCCTCTTAACAGAGGGCATTTCTTATTTTATCTTACTGTTAATAAAGAAGTAATACTTCTCCTTATCTTAAGTTTTATTACAAGCGTAAGAGGCTATGTAGGAGATTTACCCCGCTATTTGCGGGCAGTAAGACCCCCACCTTAAAATTTAGCGAAAGCAAAGAAGTTAGGGAGGGGATCTTGCTGCCTATCAAATCCCGATTGATGAGGGTTGATTAAAGTTTCACTTTTATATAATGGCACATAATATTGAGGGGGAAGAAAAATGGTAAGAGAACAGTTTCAAGGTGATTTAAAAGCGTTACAGCAAAAGGTGATTGAGCTTGGAGAATTAGCAAATGCGGCTTTATTGATTGCTATGGAAGGTCTGCATACAAGAGATGTAGAGAAAGCGTTAGAGGTCATTGATGGTGATTACCGCATGGATAATTTAGAAGAGGAAATAAACGATCTTGCGCTTATGCTCATTACGAAGCAGCAACCTGTAGCAAGTGACTTAAGAAGGATTTTTATTTCAATTAAAACAGCGACAGATTTAGAGCGCATTGCAGATCATGCTGTTAATATTGCAAAGGCTACAATTCGTCTTGGGGAAAAAGAAGTGGCTGTTAGTTTGCACAACCTAGATGAAATGTTTGCGGTTGCAAATGAGATGTTGCATTTAGCGTTAGAAGCATATGAACAAGAAAATTTAACTTTTGCGAAACAAATTGCTGAAATGGATGATTCCGTTGATGAAATATATGGAAAAGCAATTCGTGAGTTTATATCTTCAGTTCCGGAACGACCAGAAGCAATTACGCAAATTACACAATTATCATTTGTCGCGAGATATATTGAGCGTGTAGCAGATCATATTACAAATATTGCTGAAAATGTCTTTTATTTAGTAAAAGGAAAGCATTATTTATTGAATGAGTAGGAATGAAAGTAGGTGATGAGAAATCACCTGCTTTTTTTAGTCAAAACATGACAAAAAAAGCTCGTTGTTTCCTTTAGTTTATGATGATAAGATGTATCATAATGTAATGGAAAAATTAGTATATATGTTTGTCGTTAATAAGTATTATTTACCAATTTATAGTAAGCGCTTTCTTGTTGTTTGAAATGTACTTTTTTATAGGTTAGAAATTTAATTATATAGTCTTCTAAATGAGGATGTGTTTAACTAATCAAGTTTATGCTGCTAGTTCATGTGGGATAGGGAATATACATATGGTATATGGAGTTACTGAACATTATATAAGTGGAGGCTGAAGTATATGAAGGGGGTTATTTTAGCTGGAGGAAAAGGAAGGCGCCTTAGACCATTAACATGTAATACTCCAAAGCCGATGTTACCATTATTAGAAAAACCAGTTTTAGAATATAATATTGAGTTATTACGCCAGCATGGTATTCGTGAAATTGCAATTACTGTTCAATATATGAGTACGACCATTAAGCAATATTTTGGTGACGGTAGTAAATGGGGAGTTAACTTGTATTATTTTGAAGACTCTCCTCCGCTTGGCACAGCAGGGAGTATTAAACAAGCAGAACAATTTTTAGATGAAACATTTGTTGTGATAAGCGGGGATGCATTAACTGACTTTCAATTATCAGAAGGAATTAGGTTTCATGAACAAAAGAAAAGAATGGTAACAATGTTTGTGAAAGAAGTAGAAAATCCACTCTCATTTGGATTGGTTGTAATGAATAAAGACCAGGAGGTTACACGATATATAGAAAAGCCGGGCTGGAATGAGGTAGTATCTAATGTTGTGAATACAGGCATATATATTATGGAGCCAGAAATCTTTTCTTACATACCGCCTAGGCAATTTTTTGATTTCAGTCATGATGTGTTTCCGTTATTGGCAAACAAAAATGTGTTATTCGCATATTTGTCAGAAGGTTATTGGTTAGATATCGGCACATTTAATCAATATCGACAAGCACAATTTGATTTGTTAACGAAAAAGTTACAAGTACCTATTCCTTATACAGAAGTATTACCGATGGTATGGATGGGAGAAGGGGTGACGATTGGTAAAGGGACGAAAATTCATGGCCCCTCTTTTATTGGAGAAGGAGCAAAGATTGGTACAGGAGCTGTAATTGAGCCATATTCTATTATTGGGAAAAATAGTATCGTTTCAAATTATTCTCATCTTCAAAAAAGTATTGTTTTTGCAAATGCCCACATTGGGAAGTATTGTGAACTATTAGAAACGACAATAGGAGAGCGTACAATAGTTGAAGATGATGTTACACTGTTTCAAAAAAGTGTTGTAGCGGATCACTGTCACATCGGAAGAAGTACGGTAATTAAGCAAAAAGGAAAACTATGGCCTTATAAGGCGATTGATAGTCATTCGATAGTAGGAGCGGCTGGTATTCAAGAAAGTGAAATGAGTGCAGGGTGGTTACAAAAAAGCCGCATTGTAGGAAGAGGGAATGTTGAAATTACTCCCCAGTTTATCGTGAAGATTGCGATGGCGTATGGTTCTCTTTTTAAAAAAGGAGAAAGTATATTAATTGGAAGTCAAGAAAATATAGAAACAACCTCTTATAAAAATTTATTTTTACATGCTATTCATGGTATAGGGATTCATACGATGGAATGTAAAGAAATGAACGAGTCACTTTTTCAATATAGTGTTCATCATTTGCAATGTGCAGGTGGGGTTTTCATTCAAGTGGAGAATGAGAATGAGATTGTTATAAAGTTGTATGGTCAAGCTGGCATGCCGTTAACGTATAAGCAGCAAAAAGAGATAGAACAAGTATATATGTCCGAATTGTTTTATTACGTGCATGAGAAAGAGATGGGGCGAAATAAGCTGGTTCATGTTTCTATGAATGAGTATATAGAAGTTATATTGGGGCATATTGATATCGAGAAAATACAGATGCAGAAGTTTCATCTTCTTATTAATAAGAGAAATGATACGTTGCAACATTTACTTATGCTCTTTCTACAAAGACTTGGTTGTACAGTTACATGGATTTATGCAAGCGAACAAAAAGATCATGTGAAAGCTTTGATGAAATCAAGTAAAGCGAATATGGCTCTTATGTTTTCTGAGCAAGGAAATCATTTCGAGTTATACGATAAACATAGTAATATTTACCAAGGTACAGATTTGGAAGAGGTCGATATTCCAGATTTCTTACTCGAATCGACAGGAAATATTTACCCAATGTCTTTGAAGTTAGGAGAATGTTATCTTCTATTTTATACGCAGGATGAAAGAAAGTCGTTTCAAGTAAGGTGGAAGCGAGATATTTTATATCGGATTGGAAAATTATTCGAGCTAATAGCATTGCAAGGAAAAACGTTTCTCAGCATAGTAGAGCAATCACCTCCGCTCTATTTACTTTATGATGAAGTGGTATGTTCATGGAATGAAAAAGGGGAAATTATGAGGAAATTATTGGATGATATAGAAAGGAAGGGAGAAGGTATATTTGAAGGAGTACAGTTCAAATATACTGAAAAAGAGTGGTCTTATATCGTTTCTGACACAAAACAACCAAAATTTTTGGTGTATTCACATGCTAGAAACCCAGTAATAGCAAGGGAAAATATGAAAAATCTTATAGAAAAAATTAGACAATATCAAAAGGTGTAGAATTTTTATTTTAAAAGTGGTATTATAGTATAGTCTGATTTAAGTTATTAGTACTGGAGGGAAATAAGAATGCGTGTGAATATTACTCTAGCATGTACAGAATGCGGAGATCGTAACTATATCTCAAAGAAAAATAAACGTAACAACGCTGAGCGTATCGAGCTTAAAAAGTATTGCAAGCGTGACAAGAAGTCTACGTTACACCGTGAAACAAAGTAAGCAGTAGGAATATTTTCCTACTGTTTCTTTTTTTATTCGATTCCTATGTTAAAAGTGATACACTATCAGCATAGAGTAAAGTGTCACTGTAAGGGGGAGAATGTGTGAAAGCAGAGAAAGTACGTTTACGTAAACAAATAATAGAACACATGAATTCTTTATCAGAAGAACAGTATACAACTTTATCAGAACAGATTGCATTTTCGTTGTATGCGCAAAAAGAGTGGGTTGAAGCTAAAACAATTGGAATTACTCTTTCAATGGAAAATGAAGTGAATACATATCCTATTATCGAAAAAGCTTGGGAAGAAGGAAAGAAAGTTGTAGTTCCTAAGTGTAATAAAGGAACTAGAACGATGTCCTTCCGGCAAATTAATGATTTTGATCAATTAGAAACGGTGTATATGAATTTACGTGAACCGATTCCCGGGCTTACGGAAGAAGTGAATATGGATGAAATTGATCTTCAAATTGTCCCAGGCGTAGCTTATACAGAACGAGGAGAGCGAATTGGGTACGGCGGTGGCTATTATGATCGTTATCTCGTGCATTATAAAGGGAAAACGCTGTCATTAGCGTATGATTTTCAAATGGTAAAACACATTCCAGTAGAGCCATTTGATAAAAACATAGAAAAAATTATTACAGAAAAAGGAACACTGCTTATAAATAAGCTTGTATAGACAAATAAAAATTGACGAGACTTTTTCTTCTTGATTATAATAAAATATGTGAACGTTTTCTTATTATAATTTTTTATAGTAAGTGAGCATAGAGGGTGATGAAATGGTATCTATTTATGATATTCAGCAATTGCTAAAGAAATTTGGTACGATTATTTATACGGGAGATCGAATTGCAGATTTACAATTAATGCAAGATGAATTGCGTGAATTAAATCAATCACAGCTAATCGATCCACAAGACTATCAAACAGCTTTATTTTTATTGAAGCAAGAAATTCAAAAAGAGCTAAATAAGAATTAGATAAAGGTAGGTAAGCAACATGGAAGAGAAATGGTTAGTTGGTGTTGACCTTGGTGGTACAACGATTAAATTAGCATTTATTAATGTATACGGTGAAATTTTACATAAGTGGGAAATCCCTACGAATACAGGTGAGCAAGGAAAACATATTACACTTGATGTTGCGAAAGCAATTGATAAAAAGCTAGAAGAATTAGGCGAATTGAAGAGCAAATTAATTGGTATTGGTATGGGAGCTCCTGGTCCTGTACATGTGGCGTCTGGAATGATTTATGAAGCGGTTAATTTAGGATGGAAAAACTATCCGCTAAAAGATTTATTAGAAGTAGAAACAGGATTACCTGTTGTTATTGATAATGATGCGAACTTAGCAGCGCTTGGTGAAATGTGGAAAGGTGCTGGTGAAGGTGCAAAAGATTTAATCTGTATGACACTTGGTACGGGCGTTGGTGGTGGTGTAATCGCCAATGGTGAGATTGTACACGGCGTGAGTGGTGCTGCTGGTGAGATTGGACATATTACAGTCGTTACAGAAAATGCTTTCCCATGTAATTGCGGGAAGTCTGGTTGCTTAGAAACAGTAGCATCTGCGACAGGTATTGTACGTGTTGCTATGCAAAAAATACAAGAGACTAATAAAGAGAGCGTGTTGCGTTCTATGTTAGCTGAAGAAGGACGTATTACATCAAAAGATGTCTTTGAAGCACTTGGACAAGGTGATGAATTAGCAGGTGAAGTAGTAGAAAAAGTAGCTTCTTATTTAGGATTAGCTGTAGCGAACCTTTCTAGTACATTGAACCCAGAGAAAATTGTTATTGGTGGAGGCGTGTCTAAAGCTGGAGATGCGCTATTAGAACCAATTCAACGCTATTTCGAGCAATACGCTTTCTCACGTGCTGTAAAGAGCACGAAGTTAGCTATTGCAACACTTGGTAATGATGCAGGTGTTATCGGAGGAGCTTGGCTTGTAAAAAAGCACAAATACGAAGCGAAGATGATATAAGTTGTGAAATATGAAAAGAGGAAGGGGGAACCCTTCCTCTTTTTGTGTAAAATCTCGATGAAGAATAAAGTGTAAACGAATTAAGCTGCTGGTGGATACCCGTTATATAGAACAGTCATGATCGTAAACCATCCGAAAACGAGTACAGTTGCAATTGCAAAGCCGCTCGCGAAAAAGTTTTTTTCACGAAGTGTTCTAAGCGTAGCAAATACAGCTAACAGAGTGACAAGTGTAAAAATAATAACAAGGCCCATACAATATCCTCCTCTGTCTACCCATTTCTTATTATGAGTTTTTGGAATATTTACTCTTTTATATTGTACATGTTTTAAAAATGATTGTCGAGATAGCATCCTTTCTTTTCCTCAGAGAAAGAAATGTTGTATCATTAAAAGTAAGTTTTTAATAACTGGAGGAGATTTTTATATGAAATGGATACAAATGCCGTTAGGCCCATTACAAACAAATGCTTATATTTTAATGAACGATCAAAAAGAGTGCATTATCTTTGACCCTGGTCATGAAGGTGAAAAGCTCGTTACATATTTACAAGAAGAACAATTAAAACCATTGGCTGTTTTATTAACACATGCTCACTTTGATCATATCGGTGCTGTTGATGCCGTAAGAGACGCTTTTTATATTCCTGTGTACGTACATAAAGAAGAAGCAGATTGGTTAGGAGATGCAACTGTAAACGGCTCTCAAATTTTTATGATGAACCGCAGTATTACAGCAAAACCAGCGGATCATATTATTGATGCAGAAGGTACATTAACAATTGGATCATTTAATTTTGAAGTTTTTGAGACACCAGGACATTCTCCAGGAAGTATTTCTTATTATAGTAAAGAAGCGAATGCTGTATTCTCAGGAGATGTATTGTTCCAAATGAGCATTGGAAGAACAGATTTGCCTGGTGGAAGTTTTGCTGAATTAATTGGAAGTATTGAAGAGAAATTATTTGTATTACCAGATGAAACAGCGGTGTTATGTGGACATGGTCCAGAAACAAGCATTGGCTTTGAAAAAGAAAATAATCCGTTTTTACAATAAGGAGTTATTATGGGAATGGAGCTCATTTTAAGAGAATGGATGGGGAAAGAAAAGGATTATTCAATTTCATATAGTACGTATATGAACCTTGTATTGTATACGGAGGGTCATGGATATTATATGAAAGAACGTGAAAAGATTGGAAGACAAGGGGATTTTTTTACAAGTAGCAATGTATCCTCTGTTTTTGCAAAAACTTTTGCTAAACTTTTTATTCGTCTTGTTGAAAATGGTGAAGTTGCTTCGAATATTTGTGAGGTTGGTGGGGGAACAGGGAAGTTTGCCTATGATGTTTTACAAGAATGGAAGCAATTATCTCCAAACACCTTTATTAATTTAAACTATTCAATGATTGAAGTGAGCCCTTTTCATAGGAAATTACAGCAGGAGCAACTTGGCTCATTTTCTAATGTATCGTACTATACCTCCTATAGTGAAATGGGAGATTCTTTCGAGGGAATTCTTTTTTCGAATGAGTTGTTTGATGCATTTCCTGTTGAAGTAATTGAGAAAAGAAATGGTATATTGTATGAAGTACGTATTACATATACAGAGGAAGGAAACCTTTCAGAAGTATGTAGGCCGTTAAATAAAAGAATTGGTCGCTATTTATTGAAATATAATATTTATATTGCTGAAGGGCAACGTTTTGAAGTACCAATTGTTATGGAGGAGTATATAAAAGAAATTTCGAAATGGTTTCAAAAAGGTATATGTATTACAGTTGATTACGGATACACAAAAGAAGAATGGATGCATCCAGCACACCGCGAAGGAAGTTTGCGAGGATATTATCAGCATAAGCTAATGCGTAACCCACTAGCGCATCCAGGTGAAATGGATCTTACTACTCATGTTCATTGGGACGAGCTAAAGGAGATCTTTAGTATGCAAGGAATGAGTGCAGTATGGCATAAGAAACAATCTGAGTTCTTGTTAGCTGCAGGGATATTAGAACAGCTTACGAGCCATCAAGATACGAATCCTTTTTCTGAAACGCAAAAACAAAATCGAGCAGTTCGTTCTATGATTTTAAATGGAGGAGTAGGGAGTTCGTTTGATGTTGTTATACATACAAAAGATATGCAACATTTACATTTGGATCAGTATGTAACAATATAAAAAACAAGACACAGTATATACTGTGTCTTGTTTTTTAATACGACTTATGTAGTATTATATATTTCCTCTCATGATATATATTTATATTAAAGATATGAGATAAAAAATATAGAATACGTTCTTTTTCTGCGATTATTAGTCCCTAACCTAATAATACACGAACGAGTTGAATGATTGTTTCATTCTCTACTTTGTAATAAATTTCCAATCCTTTTCTTTCACTAGAAACGATTTTAGCGCTTTTTAATTTTGCTAAATGCTGTGAAATTGTAGATTGTGGCATGTTTAAGCCAGTATACATTGTAGAAACGTTGCTTGGACCGCGCTCGATTAATCCTTTTACGATACATAAACGAACAGGATGAGCTAGCACTTTTAATAATTCTGCATTACTTTCATATAGTTCTAATTCTTTTTGAAAGGTTTCTAACATGTTCTTTTCCACCTCCGTGTGAGCTATTATACCATACTATACATACCAAAAATTTAAAGAAAAGAAAATAGTTGTTGCAGAAAAAAAGTCCTAAAGTAAAGAAATTGTAAGAAAAGAGACCCGGATGTAAATAAAATAGGTAAATTAGCATGTTTTTGTAAAATGACATTTTTGGGTGAAAATTTCGATGCGTTTTAAAAATTGAAAGATATAGATATATTTGTAACACAATTTTATCATGATTTTCTTATTCTTTCAAATGAATATACGAAATTTTTAAAATAATATGACAAAGGAATTATAATGATATATATAGAATATAAAACAGGTTAAAAGAAAAGAAGCTGAATGTCATTCGCTTCTTTATGGTGATAATGAAATATTTGATTACGGCTGATAAATCTTAGGATGATCAAGTCATTAGTCATTTATTCTAAAATTCATCTTTTAGCAACGTTAAAAATCTGTGATTCCATATGTTCTCATAAAAATCAATTGTCTCTTTTGCGGACATAAAAGGATTATTCAACGTAGAGGTTGTTTTCTGTCCCATAAAGTTTTCGTATCCTAGTCCGTGGGCAAACTTAATCGTTGCATCCATACAGTACTCTGTTTGGGCGCCACAAAATTCAATGCGATTTACAGATAATTGATCTAAAATTTCTTTTAAGTTTGTTTTATAAAATGAATTTGCATGTGTTTTTCTTACAAAAAAATCTTGTTCTTGAACATCTAGATCGGTATGAATAGCCCAAAGTTCTTTCTCGGGTACTAAATCATCATCACAATGTTGAACAAAAAGGATTGGTTTATTTAATTTTCTATATGAATAAATTCTTTTATTTACTTTTTTTAGTAAGTTCTGTAAATCAAATAAATGCTCCTCGCTATAACATACGCCATTTTGTAAATCGATAACGATTAAAATATCTGCACAAGTATCCATTATTTTCACCCCTTTTTATTTCTTAATATATCAATTAATCCATTATTTAGAAATAGATGATATACTTTTATTTTTTATGGACTATAAGAAAAGAAGAAATTCAAATGAATATAGCTAAACCGCATAAAAAGAAGATATGAAAACCTAATCTCATATCTTCTTTTTCTCTATGCATTTACAGGTTCTTCTACATAAGAAAGGGCATTTTCAAAATCGGATATTAAATCGTTAACATTTTCAAGACCGACTGATAACCGAAGTAATGAATTAGAGATTCCTCTTTTATCACGAGCTTCTTGCGACAGTGCTGCATGTGACATTTTTGCTGGATAAGAAAGAATTGACTCTACAGCTCCTAAACTAACTGCAAAAACAGGCAATTTTACTTTTGATAAAAATTTGCGGAGTGCATCTTCTGACTGCAAAGTAAACGATAAGACCGCTCCAGCTGATGTTGCTTGAGATTGTTGAATATCAAATCCGAGATGAGTTTGTAATCCCGGATAATAGACATTTTTTACTTTAGAGTGCTCTTGTAAATAATGTGCGATTTTATTGGCATTTTTAGCTGAATGTTCGAGGCGTACATGCAATGTTTTTAGACCGCGAAGTACGAGAGAACAATCTTGAGGTCCTAAAATAGCACCGAATGCATTTTGTAAAAATCCAAGCTTTTGAGCGAGTTCTGAATCTTTTACTACTGCTAATCCGGCAGTAACATCACTATGACCAGCAATAAATTTTGTAGCACTATGAAGAACGACATCAGCTCCAAGTTCAAGTGGTTTTTGGAATAGTGGTGTCAAAAATGTATTATCAACAAAAGTAAGAGCCCCAATAGATTTTGCGAGTTTAGAAACCTCGCGAATATCTGTCACTTTTAAAAGTGGGTTAGAAGGTGTTTCTACATAAAAGAGCTTTGTATTTGGTTTAATGTTTTGTTTTATTTCTTCTAAATTGGTCATATCAACAAATGTATGTGAAACACCGTAACGGGAGAGTACCTCAGTTATCACTCGGTAAGTGCCTCCGTACACATCTTCTGAAATGAGTACGTGATCACCTTGTGAAAGAAGGAGGAATGCAGTGGAAATCGCTGCAATGCCTGATGCAAAGGCGAATCCTTTTGTTCCGCCTTCTAATAAAGCAATGATATCTTCAAGAGCTTCACGAGTTGGGTTTCCTGACCTGCTATAGTCATATTTTCCGAACGTATCTACATCAAACTGGTGAAAAGTTGATGTGTTATAAATAGGAACGTTCACAGCGCCTGTTTGCGAGTCGTGTTTATATTGGTTGTGTAGTAAGAGTGTATCTATAGAATAGCTCATATTCTTACACCTTCTTTTACGAGTTTAATTGCTTGCTTTAAGTCTTGAATTAAATCGTTACTATTTTCAATGCCAACTGAGAATCGAAGAAGACGATTGCATACGCCGTTTGCTGTTCTAATTTCTTCAGGAATATCAGCATGTGTTTGCGTTGCTGGATAAGTCATTAAACTTTCTACACCACCAAGACTTTCGGCAAATGTAATTAAGGATAAAGATTGTAAGAATGGATTAATCCAAGCTTCATCTTTAAGGCGGAATGAGATCATGCCACCTCTTCCTGGATAAAATACATCTGTCACCCCGTCTTCATCATTTAAATACGCAACAACTGCTTTCGCATTTTCTTCATGTTGCCTCATGCGAAGCGCTAACGTTTTCATACCGCGAATTAATAACCATGAGTCAAATGGGCTTAAAACTGCACCTGATGCATTATGATAATGAGCGATTTCCTCGCAAAGTTCCTTTCCTTTTGCAACAACAAGCCCGCTTAGTACATCGTTATGTCCCCCTAAATATTTCGTTGCGCTATGAAGTACAATGTCAGCACCTTCTGTTAATGGTTGCTGTATATAAGGTGTGTAGAAAGTGTTGTCTACAATAAGGAGTAGTCCGTTCCTTTTCGCTACAGTTGCGACAGCAGCAATATCAGTAACTTGCATTAATGGATTAGTTGGAGTTTCTATGAAAATAGCCTTCGTTTCAGTTGTGATAGCTTGCTCAATTTGTTTAATAGACTGTGTATTTACGTATCTACATCGAACATTCCACTTTTTTTCATGCTCAGAAAATAATCGATACGTTCCCCCGTATAAATCTTCAGATACAATAAGTTCGTCTCCAGAGCGGAATAGAGAAAGGACGAGGAGAACAGCCGCCATCCCTGAACTACAGGCATAACCTTGTTCGCCATATTCTAAGTCTGCGATCGCCTGTTCTAAAAGACCTCGAGTTGGATTGCCAGTTCGTGAATAGTCAAAGCCAGTAGATTTACCAATTCCTTCGTGACGATAAGCGGTTGAGAAATAAACTGGTGGATTAACCGTTCCGGTTGTAGTTTCACTGCGATTTCCGATTTGTGCTAGTTTTGTTTCGATTGTTGACATATGAAAATTCCTCCTTTTTAAATTGAAACATTAAGTGAATATAAAATAAAAAAAGCCTTCTAAGAAGAAGGCTTTCGGTTTGAATAGAGTCTTCTTCTCATCTGTCAAATCTTTCACAATTTGCTGGAATTAGCACCTTATTAACAATATGTTAATGGTTGCTGAGGCGTCACAGGGCCAGTCCCTCTACCTCTCTAGATAAGAATGTTCGTATGAAATTTTTATTATGTTTTTAACTTTACAATAAAATATAACTGAATTGCAACTTTATTTTAAATAATTTTTATTTTTCCGCAAGTGTCATTGACTTTTACTTTTGTGCATGCTAAATTTATTAAAAAATTAACAAACATTGTTAAAAGGGGAACGCATTTCCTTTTAGCTACATAAATAAAATAATAAAGACAACTCTTATTGAGAGCGGTGGAGGGAAAGGCCCTGTGAAACCCGGCAACCTTCAAACGAAATGTTTGAAACGGTGCTAATACCTGCAAAACGAATGTTTTGCATAATAAGAGGAGGAACGATTATGTCCCCCTCTTCAAAGTGAAGAGGGGGTTTTTATATTGATAGAAATGAGGGAGAGTCGTGAAATTACTAGATTTATTATCAAAAGGAATTGTAATAGGTGATGGTGCGGTTGGGACGTTATTGCATTCACATGGTTTGCAAAGTAGCTTTGAAGAATTGAATGTATCTGATCCAGACTTAATTATATCGATTCATAAACAATATGTAGCTGCTGGAGCAGATGTAATTCAAACGAATACGTATGGAGCAAATGAGGCGAAATTACGTATGTATGGTTTAGAAAATCAAGTTACAGAAATTAATAGAGCGGCAGTAAAACTAGCGAAAGCATCTGTGACAGATAAAAATGCAATTTTAGGAACAATTGGTGGTATGAAACATATCGGAGCTGTTACAACGACTGATATGGAAAGAGAGTTTATGTTACTTGAACAGGCAGGGGCTTTACTAGAAGAACAGGTTGATGGATTACTATTAGAAACTTTTTACGATGAATTTGAATTACTTCATGCCGTTAAAGTATTGCGTAAGCAAACGAATATTCCAATTGTTGCGCAATTAGCGTTACATGAAGCAGGTACGACTCAAAATGGAAATGATGTCAATGAAATATTAAAGCAACTTATAGATTACGGTGCAAATGTTGTTGGATTGAATTGTCAACTAGGGCCGCTTCATATGACGGAAGCTTTCAAAATGATATCGATTCCTCAAAATGGCTATTTATCAGCATACCCAAATGCAGGCCTCCCGAATTATGTGGATGGACGTTACGTATATGAGGGAAGTCCAGCTTATTTTGAAGCGATGACACCGAGATTTATTGAGCAAGGTATTCGGTTATTGGGTGGTTGTTGTGGTACGACTCCAGAACATATTCAAAGTATGAAGCGCGCTGTTGCGAATATTACCCCTGTAATAGAAAAAGACACGATTCAAAGGCCGAAAGTCGTTCATACGCATGAGAAACGTTCGAAGGCTCACGTCACTCTAGCAGAGAAAGCGAAAAAACAAACAACAGTTGTAGTGGAATTAGATCCACCGAAAACGTTAGATACACAGCGTTTTTTTGAAGGAGCAAGAGCGTTAAAAAGAGCGGGAGCAGATGCTATTACTCTAGCAGATAATTCATTAGCATCGCCTCGTGTTTCTAATATGGCGATGGGTGCGTTATTAACGAAGCATGATATCCCAGTATTGACGCATTTAACGTGTAGAGATCATAACGTCATTGGACTACAATCTCATTTGTTAGGTTTATCGGCGTTAGGGATGGAAGAAGTGTTAGCTTTAACTGGTGATCCAGCGCGCGTTGGTGATTTTCCCGGTGCCACTTCTGTATATGATTTATCCTCTATTGAGCTTATTAAAATGATTAAAGAAATGAACGATGGACGTTCAATTTTAGGGAAATCAATTGGACCGGCGACAAGGTTTTCTGTAGGCGGCGCATTTAATCCTCACGTGAGGCACTTAAAAGCAGCGGTTAAGCGAATGGAACGAAAAATAGATGCTGGAGCGGAGTATTTTTTAACTCAGCCAATTTACGATATCAAGTTAATTGAAGAAGTGTATGAAGCGACAAAGCATTTGGAACAACCTATTTTTATTGGAATTATGCCGTTAGTAAGTAAGCGGAATGCAGATTTTCTTCATTTTGAGGTGCCGGGTATTACTCTTCCTGAAGAAATAAGAGAGAGAATGGATGGACATGAAACGAAAGAGGCAGCAATTGAGGAAGGGATCCGCATTTCACAAGAATTGGTCGACGCAGCGATGAAATATTTTAATGGTATTTATCTTATTACACCATTTTTAAAGTATGAAATTACAGAACATCTTGTTAAATATGTAAGAGAAAAGCAAGAAGTGAAAGAAGGTATTAATTGATGAAGTGTATAGAAGAAAAATTAAAAAATAGCATTTTAATATTAGATGGTGCAATGGGGACAATGATTCAGCAAGAGGATTTAACTGCTGAAGATTTCGGAGGAGAAGAGTACGAGGGCTGTAATGAATATTTAGTGGAAACAAGACCAGACGTTATTTTAAAGATTCATAAAGCTTATATTGAAGCTGGAGCGGATATTATTGAAACAAATACATTTGGGGCAACGAATATTGTACTAAGTGATTATGATCTGTCTCATTTAGATGAAGAACTAAATGAAAAGGCAGCACTTTTGGCGAAGCAAGCTGTTAAAGAAAGCGGGAAGGAAGTATATGTTGCGGGAGCGATGGGACCAACAACGAAAGCAATTAGTGTTACAGGTGGTGTGACTTTTGAAGAATTGATTGAGGCTTATACAAGGCAGGCACGAGGATTATTAAAAGGAGCAGTTGATGTATTACTCGTTGAGACGAGTCAAGATATGCGTAACGTGAAAGCAGCTTATATTGGAATTCAAGCCGCTTTTGAAGAACTGAAAAAAACGGTTCCTATTATGATTTCAGGAACGATTGAGCCAATGGGAACGACTCTGGCTGGGCAAACAATTGAAGCTTTTTATTTATCAGTAGAACATATGAAACCATTATCTGTTGGGTTAAACTGTGCGACTGGTCCGGAGTTTATGAGGGACCATATTCGTTCACTATCTGATTTATCGGAGTGTTACATTTCTTGTTATCCAAATGCAGGTCTTCCTGATGAAGATGGACATTACCATGAATCTCCATCTTCTCTTGCTGAAAAGGTGAAGCGATTTGCTGAAGAAGGATGGGTTAATATTATTGGTGGTTGTTGTGGCACGACACCAGAACATATAAAAGCAATGAAATCCGCGCTAGCATCTCTTAGGCCTCGTGACCATCATGAGAGAGAAGGACATGGAATTAGTGGATTAGAAGCACTGCAATATGATGAGTCTATGAGACCGTTATTTGTAGGTGAAAGAACGAATGTTATTGGGTCACGTAAATTTAAACGCTTAGTAGCAGAAGGGAAATTTGAAGAGGCTGCTGAAGTGGCAAGAGCGCAAGTGAAGAAAAATGCTCATATTATTGACATTTGTATGGCAGATCCTGATCGCGATGAAATAGAAGATATGGAAAACTTCTTAGCAGAAGTTACGAAAGTTTTAAAAGTACCGATTATGATTGATTCAACAGATGAAAATGTGATGGAGCGAGCTCTTACTTATATTCAAGGAAAAGCTGTTATTAATTCAATTAATTTAGAAGATGGAGAAGAACGATTTAAAAAAGTGACACCGCTTCTTCAAAAGTATGGTGCCGCTATAGTTGTAGGAACAATTGATGAAGACGGTATGGCGGTTAGTGCGGAACGAAAGATAGAAATTGCGAAAAGAAGCTATGAATTACTTACAAAGAAGTATGGGATACGCCCGTCAGATATTATTTTTGATGCACTTGTGTTTCCAGTAGGGACAGGTGATGAAGAATATATTGGCTCAGCGGCAGCGACTATAGAAGGAATTCGCCTTATTAAAGAAGCGTTACCAGAGTGTTTAACGATTTTAGGTGTAAGTAACATATCATTTGGTTTACCACCGGCTGGACGTGAAGTATTAAATTCAGTCTTTTTATATCATGCTACGAAAGCAGGATTAGATTACGCGATTGTGAATACGGAAAAATTAGAACGCTATGCGTCGATTCCAGAGGAAGAAAAACGCCTTGCAGATGCATTACTGTTTGAAACGACGAAAGAGACGTTAGAAGAATTTACAAACTTTTACCGAGTTGCTAAAAAGAAAGATGTCGTTGTGCAAGAAACGTTAACGCTTGATGAAAGACTAGCAAATTATATTGTAGAAGGTACAAAACAAGGATTACACGAGGATTTAAGTCTTGCACTTGAAGAAGGAAGAAAACCTCTTGATATTATTAACGGTCCGCTTATGACAGGGATGGACGAGGTAGGACGACTATTTAATAATAATGAACTTATTGTTGCTGAAGTATTGCAAAGTGCCGAAAGTATGAAAGCCGCTGTAAGCTATTTAGAGCCACATATGGAATCTAGTGATAGTGCGAAAAAAGGGAAAGTATTGTTAGCAACTGTAAAAGGTGACGTGCATGATATTGGGAAAAATCTCGTTGAAATTATTTTAGCGAATAACGGATATGAGATTATTAATTTAGGAATTAATGTACGTTCGGATCGAATTGTTCAAGAAGTACAAGAAAAGAAGCCGGACATTATAGGCCTTTCAGGTTTATTAGTAAAATCAGCTCAACAAATGGTAACGACTGCTGAAGATTTAAAAGCGGCAAATATTGATGTGCCCATTGTTGTAGGTGGTGCAGCGTTAACGAGAAAGTTTACAGATAATCGGATTTCACCATCATATAAAGGACTCGTTTGTTATGCGAGTGATGCGATGACGGGGCTCGATATTATTAATAAGCTTCAAAAAGAAGAAGAGCGTGAGAAGATGAAGCAGGATAAAAAAGAACGTCATCTTCATATCGTAAAAAAAGAGGAGAAGAAAGTAGAAATTCCAGCAGTAATTGAGCCATTACCAAAATCAGAGGTTATGGTGCCTGATTCAACAAAACGAATTGTATTACGAGATGTTCCCGCCCTTCATCTCGCACCATTTCTGAATAGACAAATGCTACTTGGGCATCACCTTGGATTAAAAGGAAATGTGAAGAAGCTTTTGAAAGAGGGAGATAAGAGAGCACATGAATTAAATGATTTAATAGATGAATTATTGCAGGAAGGACAATCTTGGTTAAAGCCGAAAGCAGTGTATCAATTTTTCCCAGCGCAAAGCGACGGACAAAACATTGTAATATATGATCCAGAAGATCATACGCGTGTTATAGAGCGTTTCACATTCCCTAGACAAGGAAAGGCTCCCTATCGTACTTTAGGTGATTATTTGCGCCCAATAGGAGATGAGATGGACTATGTTGCTTTCTTATCTGTTACGGTTGGGGAAGGAGTTCGGGATATTGCTGAAGAGTGGAAGGCGAAAGGTGATTACCTACGTAGTCATGCCATTCAATCGTTAGCGCTTGAATTAGCGGAAGGACTTGCTGAAAAAACACATATGCTCATTCGTGACCGCTGGGGCATTCCGGACTCACCTGAACTGACGATGGAAGAACGTTTCCGTACGAAATATAGAGGAATACGAGTGTCATTTGGTTATCCGGCGTGTCCAGAACTTGCAGATCAAGAAAAGCTATTTCGCTTAATTCATCCAGAGGAAATAGGTATTTCATTAACAGAAGGATTCATGATGGAGCCAGAAGCGTCCGTAACGGCTATGGTATTTTCTCACCCTGAGGCAAGATATTTTAGTGTATTATAGTCTAGAAGGGGGAGACGTATGAAGAAAATAGTCTTTACAGGTGGCGGTTCGGCAGGACATGTAACACCTAATTTAGCCATTATCCCATATTTACAGGAAGACAACTGGGATATCTCTTATATTGGTTCTCACCAAGGTATTGAGAAAACGATTATAGAAAAGGAAGGCATTCCTTACTATAGTATTTCGAGTGGAAAGCTACGTCGTTATTTTGATTTAAAAAATATAAAAGATCCTTTTCTTGTAATGAAGGGTGTTATGGATGCGTATGTAAGAATTCGAAAACTAAAACCAGATGTGATTTTTTCAAAAGGCGGTTTCGTATCTGTACCAGTCGTAATTGGCGGATGGCTAAATAGAGTACCAGTTTTATTACATGAATCTGATATGACGCCAGGACTAGCAAATAAAATTGCGCTTCGTTTTGCTTCGAAAATATTTGTTACATTTGAAGAAGCAGCGAAACATTTACCGAAAGAAAAAGTAATATATACGGGGTCTCCTGTACGTGAAGAAGTGCTGAAGGGAAATCGTGAAAAAGGTTTAGCGTTTTTAGGTTTTTCACGTAAAAAGCCAGTTATTACGATTATGGGAGGCAGCTTGGGCGCGAAAAAAATTAATGATACGGCTCGAGAAGCATTACCAGAACTTCTTAAAAAGTATCAAATTGTTCACCTTTGCGGAAAAGGTAACCTTGATGAAAGTTTACAAAATAAAGAAGGATATAGACAATTTGAATATGTACATGGAGAACTGCCAGATATATTAGCGGTAACAGATTTTGTTATTTCACGCGCGGGCTCCAACGCAATTTTTGAATTTTTAACATTACAAAAGCCGATGGTTTTAATTCCATTATCGAAATTTGCAAGCCGTGGAGATCAAATATTAAATGCAGAGTCCTTTGAAAGACAAGGATATGCCTCCGTATTATATGAAGAAGATGTAAATGTAAAATCTCTTATAAAGTATGTCGAAGAATTAAATCAAAATAATGAGAAGTATAAAACAGCACTAAAAAAATATAATGGAAAAGAAGCAATTAAAACAATCATTCAAAATATTTCAGAGGCATGATGAAATAATCATGCCTCTTTTAGTAGGGTGAAAGATTCCAAGAATTGATATTTTTATGTTACAATAAAGTGAAACTTTAATCAGTTGGGTGCATCCCACATCTAACTTCTTTACTGTTACTGAATTTTGAGGAGGGAGTCTTACTGCCCTCAAATAGCGGGATAACAAATGGGTTAATAGGGAAATTCCAATTAATGAGGCGTGAAAATACGAATGGATTAGGAGTGACTGTGTTGGAGCTAAGTCTCTATGAAAATACTGCACTTATTATATGCTTTGTGTTGTACGTTGGTAGTGTTATTGTTTATATTTCAAGGAAATTTTCGCAAGAAAGAGAGCTTGAAAAGTCGGAGATAACAGCTGAACTAGAAATGTTAGCTGATGAAAGTTATAAAAAACAAAAAATAAAAGAAGACCATGAAGCATCCCATCATTTAAACGCAAATAAGTTTTAAAGATGGGGATTTTTTTTGAAGTTGTTCTTTATTATAGCTATAACAAATAACGCTAAAAAGGAGTTTCCCTATACATAATGAAGGAGTGTATATAAATGAATTTTTATATCGCCTCAGGTTTCCAAAATAAACATCTTGTACGTTCCGTAGCAAATGAACTGAAACATGCAGGATGGCACCATACATATGATTGGACCAAAAACGAAAAAGCAGCAAATGAAGAACAATTAAGAGAAATTGGTCAGGCAGAACAAAATGCTGTAAAAGAAGCGGATGTATTTTTACTTATATTAGATGGCGGAAATGGGAGCCATACAGAGTTTGGAATGGCGATTGCACTAGAGAAAACGATATATGTATATCATGCAGGAAGCCCGCTCCAAACAACGTTCTATCACTTGCCAGAAATAAATATTTTTGAAGGAGATGTAGCTGAGTTTGCATCTTATGTTATGAATCATATGAAATAATAGTAACTACCTAAAAGGTTATAAAAGTGATCTTTTGGGTACAGTGATGATAAGAAACGTATATAAAGGAGTACATAATATGAAATTAGAAAATGGATGGGAAACGAGCTTTTTAGAAGTCGTACAAAATAGTGAATTTAAGAAAGAGGCACTTCTTAGTCAATTGCTTTGTCAGGATAGTGAAGAAGTAGAAGAGCTTGTGGATGATTACGGCTACGAAGAACTTGTTGAACGTGAACATGATGATGAGTTAGCTGAAATCTTAGGAGAAGAACTTTTTAGTGAGATGGAACGCCAAGTATTCTTATCTTCAAACCCAGAAGAAAAATTGATTTCATTCGTCAATGGATTAGGTTTTCATGTGTTAGATTGGATCGTTCTTGTTGAAACAGAATTTGGCATTGATAGTGCAAACTTTACATCAGATGCTGTGAAGGTGTTAGAAAAGCGTTTCAGACAGTTTCCATACATAGAGGACAAGACAATTTTTGATATGACATTTGGAGAATCGATGGATGTATTAGAATCTGTTACAGGATTACAACTAAAGGAAAAGATGAACGTATAATGAAAAAAGAACGTGATTGGATCACGTTCTTTTTTTACATAATAATAATTTTATCATCTAGTTTTGTCTGCCCGGTAAGAAGTGCGTTTAAATATTCCACTTTTCTTATACAAGCTTGTATATGTCTTTCAATCTCTTGTAACTCTGCTTGGTGATGTGTTTCAATTGGATGAATTTGTACGTTGAATTTTTCAAATTGACTACTATATGTTATTTCTGCATAGCCGCTCATAATATCGGTTTCGTTATGAAATAAAAATTGCCTCGTTTTGTCACAGAATGATACATCCTGAAAGCCATATACTTTTAATGCTTCAATTACTTTTTTAATCATTTTTGTATTCATTTTTTAACCCTCTTTACGAAGTTCTACTTATATATTATAACATAAAAAATTACATAGAAAGCGCTTCCAAGTGTATTTTATTATAAACTTTACGTTTCAATCACAAAAATGAAACAAAGAAAAAATAATTGTAAAGAAGGAAGGACTCTTTTATTGTTTCGTCATATATATAGAGAAATAGTGCAATGAAAGGAAATTTTCCGAGGTGGAGATCGTATTTCCAATTTGAGCGCAGTAAAAGAGGTGAGAATTTTGAACTTTGATATTGTAGGACAAAAAGCATATATAAAAGATGGACCGCATCGGAACCGAATTGGAATTGTAAAGAAAAATGAGACAAAATTAGCATCGCAGTTTGCTATTGTAATTGGAGAACAAGTCATTGATGTAGAGCTAAAGGATATCGTGTTAGTTGGAGTAGACGTAGGACAATTTCATAAATGGTGCGAACAAAATGGTTATTTGTGAAAAGGACGGGCTGTGAGATAATGAAATATATTTGAGGAAAGAGGATATGTTATTGTATTCTCTTTTTCTATGTTTAAGGAGGCGAAAATGAAATATAAAGAACAGGAGTTTACGTTGGAGTTAAAAGAGAACATTCAATGTATGGAGAAGGAAATAGAGCGAATATCACTTAAACTGCATAAAGAGTATTCACATTTATACATAGAAAAACACATGGAATTAGATATGGGATTTGCAAGAGAAAAAGAGAATCCCTTTGAGGTGGGTTATTATTCATCAGTTGCTATAGCTATATTAGATGAAGAAAAAGAGCTGATTGGATTTCATAATATTCCAATTTGGAAATGTGAAAGAATCTTTTTAGGAATGCCAATTCAATCAAACATTTTGGGAGTAAGAAAGTAGGGGAACTCGCTGATGAATCTTGTTATGAGATTGAGGAAGAGTTAAAAGAGCAACTAGAAGAATACTTAGAGTGATAATTCTCAAGATAAAATCTATAAAGAGGGGACGGAATAAAAAAGACGCTAACAATTGTATGTTAGCGTCTTTTTTCATTATGAAGCAATTTCACCAGTTTTTGTATCATCTTGATTGTACGTATCTTGATCTAATTCACCAAGCCATTTACTTGAAATAAGACCTGCTGTCATAGAGCCACTTACGTTAAGAGCTGTACGCCCCATATCGATTAATGGCTCAACCGAGATAACTAGAGCAACAATACCGATTGGTAAGTTCATTGTAGATAGTACGATTAAAGCTGCGAATGTTGCGCCGCCACCAACTCCGGCAACACCGAATGAGCTAATAGCAACAACAGCGATTAAAGTTAAAATAAATTGTGGTTGTAATGGATCAATTCCTACAGTTGGAGCGACCATCATTGCAAGCATTGCTGGATAAATACCTGCGCAACCGTTTTGTCCGATAGATACCCCAAATGAAGCTGCGAAGTTTGCAATTCCTTCGGAAATACCAAGCTTTTCTTTTTGCGCTTCAATATTTAATGGCATCGCACCAGCACTAGAGCGAGATGTGAATGCAAATGTTAATACAGGGAACACCTTTTTTAAATATTGAATTGGATTTAAACCAGATAGCGCAATTAATAATAAGTGGATAACGAACATTACGATAAGTGCTACGTAAGACGCTAACACGAAGTTGCCAAGTTTTAAAATAGCATTTATGTCGCTACCAGCAACTGTTTTTGCCATAAGAGCTAATACGCCGTATGGAGTAAGGCGTAAAATTAATGTTACCATACGCATTACGATTGCATATACAGCATCAAGCATCTTCTTAAATAGCTCTGCTTGTTCTGGATATTTTCGTTTTACACCTATAAAGGCAATGCCGATAAAGGCTGCAAATATTACGACAGAAATTGTTGATGTTGGACGAGCGCCTGTTAAATCAAGAAACGGATTTGTAGGTAATAGCTCTAATAATTTATCTGGAATTGTTGTCTTTTCAATAGAAGTAAATCTTTCTTCAACTAGTTTCAGACGAGCAGATTCTGCATCACCTTGTTGTAGGCCGGTTGCAGATACATCAAATCCTGCACTTGCAGCGATACCGACAGCTGCAGCGATTCCTGTAGTAAGAATTAAAATACCGATAATAAGGCCACTAATTTTACCAAGGTTTTTCGTTAACTGTAATTTTGTAAATGCTGAAATAATAGATACTAAAATAAGTGGCATAACGATCATTTGAAGTAATTTTACATAACCGTTACCGATTAAGCCAAACCAAGTATTTGATTCAATAATTACTTTAGAAGTTGGCTCATAAATAAATTGTAATATAAGACCGAATAAAATTCCGACTCCTAAAGCGGTAAATACACGTTTATTAAAAGATACATGCTTACGTTGCATATAATATAATACGCCAACTAAGATGAGCATGACTGCAACGTTAATTCCGACAAGCAGTGTATTCATGTTGATTCCCCCTAATTCCAATCTGTTATATAGAATATAAGGTAATAAAACCTATAAGTCAACTAGGAAATTCCGGAATTAAAAAAAAGATGGCAAAATGCCATCTTTTAATGTCCAGCCCCAGGCACAAGTAAGAATGTCGTGTAGTATGTAAATCCTATGAAGAAAACAGTTAAATATGCCCCAAATACGTATATATACATACGCTCTGTTAATTTTAAATAGCTTAAAAGTACGAAGAAACCTGTTTGTCCTAAAAATAGTAGTGCGGCCGGTTGCATATCCCCTACGTAAAACATAACCGAGAAAATTCCAGTCCAAAAGCCGAGAACGCGAAACATGCGCTCCATGCCATCTCCCTCCTTTTCTAAAAAAAGTAAACCTCACCTCATTATAGTTTATTTTTCTTACTATTGTAAATATTCGTTCATATAAAAAGAAGCCAATTATTATTGGCTTCTTTTTATATGAAAAATTAAATTGTTAGTTTATAATTACAAGATTTACATCCATCTAATAGACTATCATTTCGAGTTAATTCCATGTTAGGGAATAGGATTTCAAAAATCCCTTTCATCATATCTCCGTGCATGTTACAAATTTCAGTTGGATGATGAACAGCAACTTCTTTAAATGGACAATTGTGTACATCATAGAAAATTTTTGTTCCATCTGCACTTAATTCAAATGCAGGTGATAAGCCAGCTGTTGAGAAAGCTTCTTTTGCAATTTGAACTTTTTGTTCCACTGTTAAAGCATCTTCACTCACATTTAAACGTTGCATATGTTGTTGCATTAATTCAGCTCCGAATTGTTTTCCTGTTTCGTATAGCGCTTTCTCACCAGCAGCACCAAGACTAAGTAAAGAATTAAATGCGATTCTTGCTAACAATTGATAATCACGGAATGGAAATTGTAATTGGATAACATCTTCAGATAAGACATACAATCTGCTCGGTCGTCCGCCTTTTCCAGTTTTCTTCGTTTCCGATTTTAGCATATGAACATCTTCTAATTTAGATAAATGTAAACGCGCTACGTTTGGATGAATGTCAAACTCATCTGCAATTTCTTGTACCGTTACGTAACTATGTTTTTGCGAAATATATTTATAAATGTAATAACGAGTTGGGTCAGATAATACACCTGTAATTTTTAAAGCTTGTTCCATGAGGATCTCCACCTTTATCACTTTATCCAAGATAATAACATTATAATACAGATAAACATGAGTATAGGTAATTTCAGACAATAATTCGGAAATTGTTCATAATTTCACAAACATATTTTTCCTTTTTCCTCTATTGAAAATACAAAAGTCCAAATTTTTATTGCGCATGTTTTCATGCTATATACATAGTGAGGAGGGAAAAGTGATGAATGGGATTGAAATTTTTGCGAATGCAATTTTAAAAGAAGCGTGTAGGGTACAAGCGTCAGATTTACATATTGTGCCCCGGCAGAAGGATGTAGCGGTTCAACTACGTATAGGAAAAGATTTAATGACGAGACAGTGTATTGAAAAGGAATTTGGAGAAAAACTTGTCTCACATTTCAAATTTTTAGCATCTATGGACATAGGCGAGAAACGGAAGCCACAGAATGGTTTGTTGTATTTGCAAATTGATGGACAAGAAGTGTATTTACGCCTTTCAACACTTCCAACAGTATATCAAGAAAGTCTCGTTATTCGCCTTCATTTACAAGCATCTGTTCAGCCCTTATCACATCTTTCGTTATTTCCAAGTACGGCAGCAAAACTACTCTCGTTTTTACGCTATTCACAGGGGCTACTTGTGTTTACTGGACCGACTGGATCTGGGAAGACGACGACAATGTATGCATTATTAGAGGTAATTAGAAAAAAGAAAACACGTCGCATCATTACACTTGAAGATCCGGTTGAAAAAAGAAGTGACGATGTATTACAAATTCAAATAAATGAAAAAGCGGGTCTCACATATGAAACAGGATTAAAGGCTATTTTACGTCATGATCCAGATATTATTTTAGTCGGTGAAATCCGTGATGAAGAAACAGCAAAAATAGCTATAAGAGCAAGTTTGACAGGACATTTAGTAATGACAACACTGCATACGAATGATGCGAAAGGAGCAATCATTCGCTTCATGGATTATGGTATAACGAGGCAAGAGATTGAACAGTCTTTATTGGCTGTAGCTGCACAGCGACTTGTCGAATTGAAGTGTCCGTTTTGCAGAGGAAAGTGCTCAACTTTATGTAAATCAATGAGGCAAGTAAGGCAGGCTAGCATATATGAGCTACTATATGGATATGAGTTAAAACAAGCGCTTAAAGAAGCTGGTGGAGAATGTGTTACTTACAAACATGAGACTTTAGAATCGTCAATACGAAAAGGATATGCTTTAGGTTTTTTAGAAGAAGATGTTTATGTTTAAGAAAACATGGAGTTTAAGTGATCAAGTAGTATTATTGAAACGTTTAGGAGAATTATTAGAAAAAGGCTACTCTCTTTTACAAGCATTAGAATTTTTACAGTTTCAATTACCTGTAGAAAAGAAAGTACAATTGCAGCGCATGATTGAGGGGTTAAAAGATGGGAAAAGTCTACACGATTCTTTTCATCAGTTAAAGTTTCATCAGGACATGTTAAGTTATTTATTTTATGCCGAGCAACATGGTGATATTTCTTTTGCTTTGCAACAAGGAAGTGCACTTCTTTATAAGAAAGATAAGTATAGGAGAGACATGATGAAAATAATGCAGTATCCTATGTTTTTGATGTTTTTTCTACTAATCATGCTCTTTATTTTTAAACTCATTTTATTACCTCAGGTTGAAATGGTTTATAGTTCGTTCGGTTCTAATACACCACTACTTACAGAACAAATTTTAAGTGCAATAAAACTGCTACCTTACATTATTTTAACCGCTATTTTAACTGTTATTATTGGAGGTATTTTATACATGTTGTATTTTAGGAAACTTCCACATATTAGACAGGTAAAAATTATGCTTCGTATTCCCCTCATCAAAACATTTCTTATTTTAAAGCATTCACATTATTTTGCTACTCAGTTGAGTGGTTTATTAAATGGTGGACTATCAGTATGTGAAGCTTTAACAATAATGATGGAGCAAAGATATCATCCGTTCTTTAAATATGAAGCGAGCCGGATTGAAAGACAATTAATTGGAGGAGAACAGTTACAATCTATCATTGCTAAAAGTGGGTATTACGAGAAAGAACTTTCTTATGTTATTACGCATGGACAAGCAAACGGCAATTTAGGGATTGAATTAGGTGACTATAGCGATCTTATTATGGAAAAGATGGAACGGAAAATTAAACATATGTTAGTTATCATTCAGCCTATTTTATTTACATGTATTGGAGGAATCGTTGTCCTTATGTACTTAGCGATGATTATGCCGATGTTTCAAATGATGAATTCTATTTAGGGGGCATTTGTATGCAGAATGAGGAAGGGTTTACTCTGTTAGAGATGCTATTAGTAATGGTTGTCATAACTATATTATTACTATTAATTATTCCGAATGTAGTTACACAGCGCTCATCGGTCCAAGGAAAAGGTTGTGCAGCTTACGTGAAATCTATAGAAGCGCAAATACAAGTATATCAATTACAACATAATAAAATTCCATCGTTAAAAGAACTGACAGATGAAAAGTATATTACAACTGATAAGTGCCCGAATGGCGAATCTATTCATATTTCAGATGATGGCGCAGTATCAATTAGGGCATTGTGAAACAACAGGGGTTTACTTTTTTAGAAATGTTACTCGTTTTATTTGCTATTTCTGTATTAAGTATAGTTACGTATTTTAGTGTTCATTCCTTATACGAGCGACAAAAAGTTGAACAATTTTTGAGACAGTTTTCAAATGATATTTTGTATATGCAGCAATTAGCGATAAACCGTCAAAAGCACTATACATTACGTTGGCATAAAGATAGAAATATGTATGCTATAAAAGAGTCAGGTACAAAGTATTATATCGTCAAGCGAGAGTATGAAGAAGATATACAAATTGATTTGCATACGTTTCCAAATCCGATGACATATAATCCAAGTGGAAATATTAATAGAGGTGGTACGATTATAATTTCGTATCGAAATTATAAATATGAAATTGTATTTCAGCTTGGAAGAGGGAGATTTACGTATCGTGAAATGTCAAAAAGGATCCATAATGGCTGAAATGATTGTATCGTTAAGTGTTTTAATGATGGCTGTATCGTTACTACTACCGCAAACAGTATTAGTTATGCAAGAAAGAAAAAATATACAAATTCGTTATAAGGCAACTGGATTATTAAAAAAAGAAGCAGCTATATATATGTATGGAAATGAAGACAAGCGAATAATAGAAAAGAATATAAATGGAATTGTGTATTACACATATTGGGGAGGCAATGAAGTTTGTACTATGTGGAGAGATGTGAAAGACAGAATGATGGAACAATGCTTTTATGTAGGAGAAAAAATAAATTAGAATTTGGTTTTTCATTAATAGAAATGATTGTATGTCTGTTTCTATTATCAATATTTTTTTTGCTCTTTCCCCGCCTACATTTCATTGAAATGGAAAATAAACAGTCGAAAGGGTTAAATGATTGGGAGTGGGATGTGTATTTAGGGCAAATACCATAAGTTATTTGGCACCTCTTGGAAGTAATTGAATCAAATCCGAAACCCGTTGGTATATAAGTTTTTAACGGGTTTCTATTCAAATATCGAAGGAAGATGGTTTGTCTGAAAAAACTGAAATGCCCCGCTTTTGCCCCGCTTTTTTTAAAAAACAAATTCTCGCCCCACATAAGCTTCATATTTGCTCTGTTCATTTTCGATTATTTTGGGTGTGACATGTGAATAAATATTAGAAGTAATTTCTATACTTTTATGCCCCAATCTTTCCTGGATATATTTCATTTCTACTCCAGCTTCTAAAAGAAGAACAGCATGAGTATGTCTTAATCCATGAACAGGAATTTTAGGTACTTCAGCATTTTTTAAAATACGATCTAAAACGTTTTTTAATGTGGAATGTGGTATCGGTTTTCCTGTAGTTGTGAACACAAAATCAAAGGTTTTATCATACTTAGCGCCAAGTTTTAGTTTACATTCATTTTGATATGTTTTAAAAGTTTTAAGTACAGAGACAAGTCTATCCGAAATAGTAATTGAACGCACAGAATCATAAGTTTTCGTTTTGCCTATTAAGTCCTTACTGTTCTTTTGTCCTGTAGGAGTATAAGCGTGATAATTTATAGTTCTATCAATGTGAATCATTTTGTTATCTAAATCAATATTTGTATCCCACTCTAATGCTGTTGCTTCACCTTTACGCATACCAGATTCCACCAAGGTATAAATTAATGTATAGTACAGAATTTTATCTTTATGGGCCGCATTCAATAATTTTGATACTTGTTCTTTTGTTAAATAGTTTTCTTTTTTTGAATGCTGATTGAAACGATCCGCAGCAATTAGAATTCTGTTCGTGAAATCTTTGTAGACCATTTCTAAATCTATAGCACGTTTAATTGCATTTGACATTGTTGAGTTTATAATTTCCACTGTTCGTTTGGAATAACCTTTGTTTATAAGGTGATTAATAAATTTTTGGTATTCAATTTTATTCATATCCGCTAATTTTATGTTTTGAAAATACGGAATGATGTGCTGATTAATATTTCTTTTATTGAGAAGATAAGTGCTTTGCCCCACTTTTCCTTTTTTATAAGTTTCAAGCCACTCAATTAAATATTCACTTAATAGAGTTTTTTTACTGTCCGCAGCCATTCCGTGAAACAACTGGCGTTCTCGTTCGTTAGCATGAAAAGTAGCTTCTTTTTTTGATTCAAATCCACCTTTACTAATTTCTTTTTTCTTACCTGTAGTTTTATCGACATATCGGATTCGATATTCCCATTTTTTGCCCCGCTTTCTGAAAGTTGCCATATGAAATCCTCCTTTATAATCGTGACATAGCACTTGATATGGGATATGTCACTGTCGAACTTAATTAGAATGATAGCATACTAACCTAATTATTGTAAAAAATATGGTTTTTAATGATATAAAAAAAAGCCCTTAATAAAGGCTTTTTAAACTATCTCATTATTTATTTCACCATAGATTTCTTCTATCTTATTCTTAGCATCTAAAAATGATTGATCACAAATAATGCCTAAATCTTTTAATTGTATTAAAGAATGATATAGTCTTTCGTGATACTCTAAACCGTTTTCATCTTCTGTAAAGTCATCATCAAGTTCATCCTGTAAACATTTTACTTTTTGTTTTATCATTGAATAAAAATTATTTTCTAAAAGTGATTCCAACTCTTTTAAAGTAAAACCTATTACATAACGTTTATTCCCAGTTTTGTTTTCACTAGCTAAACAGAGTTTCCGACGTTTTCCTTCACCGTTTGCCCACATACTTTTTCTTCCTTTTGAAAAAGTATGCATAGAAGAAAAAATCCCTAACCTTGCAGTTGCCGTTTGAAGTAAGTCATATAAGTTAGTTACTTCTCTTGAAGTTATACTTTGATTATGATTTTTAGATTCGCCTACTATTCTACCACCTGAGTATTCCATTAAAAATTGAGGGGCTACTCCTTCAACCAATTCCATAAAATGATCCAATTGATTGTCTTTCCTTCTAATATTTGCTGAAACTTCAGCAATTTCGTCAAATCTACTATATACATATGTCATTAACTCTTCTAGGGAATCTCCCTTTTCTTTGTTATTGTTCCCTTTAAATGCAACTTTGACACGCTGGATCATCTTTTTATACATATCTATATCTTCTATAGGGATAGGTTTCCAATAAAGATCATCTGGTGCACGATTGGAGTACCTATCAAATGAAACAGAATCATTATTCATAAATATTCACCTACATTACTTTAGCGTATACTTTTTTTTTATAAAATCGAACTCTAATATCTTTCTGGTTTAAATTTAACGTGGAGTCACATTCGGGACATCTCTTTCCGCTCTGTACAATAAATTCTTTCATATCTTTTAGAGTATTAAAATCAAATGCATGTACCATGTCCGAATCTGAATTATTACATAGTATGATGTATTTTGTGCCTAGAAGCGGACATTCGAATGATAAATCAATTAATAAATCAGTGATTATATTAACGTTTATTCTGGTTTTACGGTAAAGGAAGTGTGGTGAAATTGTTTCATTCGTTCTCAGCATCGTAAGTTCTTTGTTCAATTTCTCCAGCATCTGAGAGGGGAGATTGAACTTTTTGTTTATATTCATCAAATACTCGTAATACATAATCAATAACCTCCTTCTTAGTGCCGGTAGTATTTGTTTTTTTAAATGAGTAAAAATCACTTGTTTTGGTTACCTTATATGGATGTCGTTTTACTATATTATTTTGATTTTTTTCAATATATGTAATTCCTAACGAAACAATATCACCATGATTCCACATAAGTTTTACAAATTCAGCAGCATCAGCATAATTAAGGGCCTGCCCACGTGAATTTGTTTTAAATTGAGTAATTCCCTTATCTGATTCTTGTAAAAAAACTTCAAATGGAAGATGTTTAGTGATTGCTCCATAACTGTTAATAAATTCATTTTCAAATATATTTTCTAATGAGCGTTCAAATCGCAAGATGTATTCGTCATCTTCAAATGATGGATCTACCTTCTTTATATTATCTAATAAATCTGGTATGAATTTTTTTCTTATTTCTCTCATTTTTTTATCAATTTGAGGGTTATTATGGTTAAAATATTCTTCTGTTATTTCGTACAGGGAATCCACAACCCATTCAGGATCATTTGAATTAAATGAGAAAATTTGACCTTTAAAAGCTTTTAATAAAATCCAGGTTAGGTCATCCCATTCTTTTTTTGTTTCTCCACCTATTGATATTAGGTTGGCTGTTGGATGCATTAATAATACAATATGTTTGTATGTATAATCTAGAATAAAGTAAGCAAAATAAATTTCTCTGTCAAGACGTGTTGTGGAGTTATCTTTATCTTTTATTTGTAATTGAGATGGTGCCGCAAAAGTAATTACCAGTTGTTTTGATTCGTTCAGAATTTGTAAATCAACCAATTCAATAGTATTTAAAGTTTCTTTATGAATATTGTATAAAGGTGTTAATTTTGTTTGTAATTTTTTATACAGTTTTTCCAATGAATTGTTTTTGAATACCTTTTGGTCTGTAGGCTCATAAACAAAGATAGAATTATTACCTTCTAAATTACAGGAACATAACCAACTCATGAAATCTGTAAGAGGGATAAGACCGGTGAGTAGGCTATTCCATATCTCTTGATGTACCAATGCCTTCGTCCTTTTATTAGCAATTCCATACTTTATTTTTATCTTTTCTAGATGAGCACCTGAGGTTTCCTTCAATAAATTCATTAAGTTATCCTGTTGTAAATCAGTTAATTCGTTAATATTATGTAATTCCAATGTAAAACACCAACCTTTATATTTTATTTCGATGTTTAAATATATATAAATGATATTGCTTTAATATTGAATTTAAGGCAACCTAATCTAATTGAATAATAGCATGATAACCTAATTAATGTAAAAATAAAAAGAGAGAGGGATAATCCCCTCTCTCCTTCAAATTGTAAAAGAAAGAAAATTTTACAATTTGAAATTGGAAATGATTTCTTTTATTATGAAATCAAATCAAAGTATTTCATTATTCTCACCAAGGAAACGTACATAATAATCTAGTTGCTTGCAGAAGTTTTTTCTTTGATTTTCAGATAACACCCCATATGTTTTCTGAACGCCAATCAAGGTATTATGTAACATTTCATCATCCGAATTATCAATGCGACCTGTAAGCACATCTAGTGTTACATTGAAATAGGAAGCGAGGCGAAATAATGTAGTGAGATCAGGCTCAGAAAAACCATTTTCGTAATTGTTTATTTGGCTTCTACTAAGGTTTAGTTCATGAGCTAAATCTTCTTGCCTTAACGAACGACTTTTTCTTAACGTTTTTAAAGTTTCACTAAATGTCTTCATAGTACAAGTATAATTATAGACATATTGATATACTATAAATGATAGATTTATTGTCATTTATGTTATATTGATAGGAAATCTATTTAAAACTCAAAATATAATAGAACAAAAGTTCGGTTTTGTGGTAAAATATGCATAAGAGGTCATCGTACGTTATATGCAGAATTGCATATTTTATTTTAAGATGCTTGAGGATTGTTGATATATAACGATTTTAAAAGTTTCTCAACATTTTTCAGAAAATCACATGACTGAATTTCCTAATTTTTGTGATATTATGAAAATAATAAAATAACAAAACGGACGTAAAAAAGACCCATGACTGTGAAAGTGGCGCTACCAACACCCTTACACCGTCCTCCCTAATCCAGCTAGGGAAAACTCTTGTCATAAGTCTCATACATAATTATAACACACAACTTAGATATAGTGACGCGTTTTCCTTAAATGTAAAAAGTAGGGTATAACGTGTCTTTTGTTCCGGTAAGGAGGAGCAAATTAAATGAAAGTGTTACTAAGAGAATTACAAGATGATCTGTATGCTAAAGGCATTACAAATAACGAGCTTGCAAAAAAATGGGGAGTCAGCTCTGGGATAGTTTCGGATGTATTCAACGGAAAAACACAGATGCGCTTCTATTATTTGTCAAAAACATTAATTAATTTATATGAAGACCGAGAAATTCGAAGAACTAAAGTAAAAAGATACATTAGTATGACTAAGCCTAGAAGTTTGCGGGAAGCGATGGAATATTTATCTTCAAGAGGTGAATTTTCTTTACTAAAGAATGTTGTGGAAAAAGAATTAGACTCGCCTAATAAAGTGAATAGAGAGTGGGCTGGAGTATATGCATTAATTTTAAAAAGATATACTGAAAAAATTAAGCCAAAAGAATTTTACGCGATGATTGAAAGGAAAAATCGTTGCGCTAAGACTTTAGAAATGCAAATACTTACTGAATTGCTTATGTGTCAAGCGCTATACCAAAATAAAAACTATCGCTCTTTATTCGATAGACTTTCAGATGTCGAAAAGGATATTGATGATATCAAAAATAAATTTATAAGAAATAGCTTTATGATTCGGTATAAAGAAGCTTGTGGTGTTATCTCATTACAACGTGGGTATGCAGAAAAGACTAGAAATGTTTGTAAAGATATATTAGATATATATGAAAATGATGTATCCTTTTTAATTCCGTATATAACAGCAATCGGAAAGTTCGGAGAGTCTTACTTCTTTGATGACTATGAAAAAGCAAAACTTTTTTTGGAAAAAGGGATATCCTTGCTAGATACTTTTTCTGAAGTTGGATTAGTAAAGAAAAAAGAGATGTTTCAATATACCTTGAACTTTTTAAAGATGTTTCATTGGAAGGATACAGATGGACTTGAAAAAATGTTAGGTGACGCAGGGATGGCATATTTAAGATGTAGACAAGGGAGAAATGAAGAGGCTGAACAATTGTTAAAACAGATCGAAAGAAAGAATGGTAAGTTAACATCGTTTGAAACTTTCTATTTAGGATTAGCTAGAAATGATAGAGAAATATTAAAAAAATCACTTGAGATGTTTGAAGAATCAGGTAATATTTTTTATTCTAAATTACCTAAAATGTACTTGGGTATCATTTGAAAAAATGGTATAATTATCTCATAAGTGAGGTGAATCTTAGTGAAAAAAATTCTAGCTATTATTCCAGCGCTAGTGGTTGCAGGTGCATTATTGTTTAATGGTGCTGATACTTCAAAAGAAGATCAAAAACAAGTAGCTGTAGCGAAGGAACCAATCGTTTTATATTCTGAAGAACCTGGGACAGGCTGGTAAGCAGCGGTCTTAAAATATATTTTTGAATGCGATCGTCTATATGACGGTCGCATTCGTGCTTTCTGGAGAAATTCGGTTTTTATCAAAATATGATATATCCGAAACATCGTGAAATAAATCACAAACTATTATGAGGAAATCGGAGGATGTAGGGGATGAAAATAGACAATGTAGAAAGTTTAGTTATATCAGAAGTAGAAGAATTCGAAGCAAAGTTATTAGAAATCACAAAAGCGGCACATGAAGGTGATGAATATTCGCTTGAAATCGTATTAAAAATGAAACAGGCGATCGGTAGCTTATAATGCTATCAATTGCCTGTCAGTTTCATTAAGTCTTTAAATAATTTCATAATCTCTTTTTGTTTTTCTGGGTCTTTTTCTCTAAATTGAGTTATTAATTCTTCAAATTCATCTTGAGCACTTGTAATTGGGTTCTTTTCATCAGACTCTCCAAGTACATAAGCTACAGATACATTTGCTAATCTAGCCACTTTAATCGCCATCTCTTTAGATGGTCCTTTTTCAGTATTAATGTTTTCCCACATAGATATAAGAGGTTTACTTACTCCTAACGCCTCAGAAAATTCTCTTTGACTCATTTTTAAAAGTTCAGTCCTGATTTCTTTTACCCTTCGACTAATCAATTCATGATTCATTATAAAATTCTCCCTTTCTACAAAATATAGAAACTCCGTTGTTGTGTATTACTGTAGTAGTAGCACAGTAACTTTCTATATAAAATGTAACAGAAAAGTTAACTCTAAGACAACCCCCTTGAAAAAAATTAAAAACAGGGTTTACTTTAAGTTAACCCTTGTGTATAATCAAATTAACGAATTGAACAAAGGTGATGAGATGATAAGACTTAATACAGAGAAGGTGAAAGCCTTAAGAGAACAACATGGTTATAGCCAACAGCTTGTAGCTGAGTACCTAGGATACACACATAAAGGTGCTTATTCTCTACTAGAATCTGGCGATAGACAACCTAGTGTATCTAAATTAGGGATGTTAGCTAAGTTATATGAAATAAAAGTGGATGATTTACTAATAGGTTAACTAACTGTTATCTTATTTTTTTAACTAAAGGTTAACTTAAATTTAACCTTTGAAAAGGAGATATGAAAAATGATTAGTGTTCAAGTCGATGAAAAAGAAGTAAGAAATCTTTATCTTGCAAAAGTTGAAGAAATAGTTAAAGAAATCGATGCGGAGTTAGTGTATTGGGACGCTAACGAGTTAAAAAAGAGAACTTGTATGGGATGGAATACCATTCAAAAAACATTCTTTTTTGACCCTAGATTTCCGAAACACAAAGTAGGGGGTAAATGGTATTTTCCAGCTCAACAAGTAAAAGAGTTCTTGTTGCAATGGATATCCGAACAATAAGGAGGTGATTTAGTGGAAGATACAACATCGTTAGTCATATTTGCAATGTTAATCGCATGTGGTTCATGGTTGCTTTACATCACTTATGAGCCAATAAAGCAATGGGCTTGGAGTGATGTGAAACAAAATAAAAAGGCCCACGGCAATGGGTCCTTTGAAAAAAATAAGATGTTATAAGTATACCACGGAAAGTAGGGAAATAGTACATGCATTCAATTGAATATCAAGTGCTATTACCTAAAAAGTTTTGGGACTTAGCGAAAAGCAAAGATGAATTGAAACAAATGATTGAACAGTATTTCAAAATCGGTTATCCGCAGTATGAAATTCAACGGATTATCAAAAGTGGACAAGCATATGTGGCAGTTTGTACGAGGAGGTAGTTGTAGTGTCAGAAGTTAAATGGATAAAGCTTTCAACTAGTATGTTTGAGGATGAAAAAATACGTCTAATCGAAAGTATGCCTGAAGCTGATACCTTACTAATTATATGGATTAGATTATTAGCACAAGCTGGTAAAACAAATGCAAGTGGATATATTTTTCTTAGTAAAAATATTCCTTACTCAGATGAAATGCTTGCAACGCTATTTAACAGGCCAATTGCAACAGTAAGATTGGCGCTTCAAACATTTCAACAATTTGGAATGATTGAGATAACAGATGATCAGTACATTTGTATTTCGAATTGGGAAAAGCATCAAAATGTTGACGGATTAGAAAAAATTCGTGAGCAAAATCGATTACGCAAACAAAAACAGAGGGAAAAGCTTAAATTAGAGATGTCACGTGACAGTCACGAGACAATCACGCAAAGTCACGCAACAGATATAGAAGAAGAAAAAGAATTAGATAAAGAAAAAGAATTAGAAATAATTAATACATCTTTTTCTAGCGAATCAGATACAAAGGTACCAATACCTTATCAAGAAATCTTAGAATACTTAAATGAAAAAGCTGAAAAGAACTTTAACCATAAAGCAGAAAGTCACAGAAAGCTAATTAGAGCTAGGTGGAATGAAGGTTATAAAGTTGAAAACTTTAAAACAGTCATTGATAACAAGGTATCACAATGGCTTGGTAAGTTTGATAGAGAAGGGAAACCTCTTAACCAATATTTGAGACCAAGTACATTATTCGCTCAAAAACATTTTGATAATTATTTGAATGAAACGGTTAGTAAACCTCAGTCTAATCAACAACAATACGGTAATCACATAGATATCCCAGGTTTCAAGGGGAATATGCCATTTTAACGAGGTGAACAGAAGTGCAAAAAATGCAGAAATCATTTGAAAAGATAGCAGCATTAGAATTTGCAGATGAATATTGCGAAAATCATACATTTAGCAAAGGCGGACAAGTAACTGTAAAGCCTGTAAGAATGATGATTGATAAAAATGATGGTTCGATTTATTGCCCAAGATGCAAAGTGGAACAGCAGGATTCAATCCTATTCCAGCAAGCGAACAATTACTACAAGAAGATCAATAGAGAACGGCAGAAGAATCTTCTTTTTAAACATAGTGTTATCGAAAATCAGTTAATTACAGAATCAAGGCTAGAATCATATGAAACGGACTGCCTAGAAACTAAAGCAAATAAGAAAAAAGCAATAGCAATATTGGAGCGTATCAAAAAAGGTGAAACCTTAAATGTTTATATTGCAGGGATTCAAGGTGTAGGAAAAAGTCATTTAGCTTATGCAATGTTATATGAACTGGTAAGACATTATTGGGCAATCTCTGATGGTGAAGCTCTTAATGATGAATACGCATTTAAGGAAATGAAAAGTTGTTTGTTTGTAGAGATTGAAAAATTAATTCGTTTAATACAAGACTCATTTCGGAATAAAGAGTCGAAGTACACGATGGATTACTGTATTAGCTTGATGGTTGAAGCTGATTTTCTAGTTATTGATGATTTAGGTGCTGAAAGTGGTTCTATGAATAGAAATGGAGAAGCAAGCGATTTTGTCCATAAAATACTTTATGGTGTTGCTAATGGAAGGCAAGGGGCAAACAAAACAACGATTACTACATCAAATTTATCAAGTAAGCAGCTATTTCAAAAGTATGATCCGAAATTAGCGAGTAGGTTGTTAAATGGAGTATCAAAAGATGAAACGATCGTGTTTAAAACAACAACAGATAAAAGAATTTTAAATTTAGATATTGGTTTCTAAGGAGGAATAAACATGTGTGTATTATGTCATGATACAGGAATTATTCGTAAAGAAACTTATCCAGGTGTAACTATAACGGAAGGCTGTAACTGTGAAGTAGCAAAGCAGCAACAAGAAGAAAACGATAAGCGTTGGCAAGCATGGTTAATCAAATTTGAATTAATGAAACAAGAGTTGAAACGGAATCAACAACAAAAAGTAAGTTAACAAGGGGGAGCAAGGAATGAAAAACACAGGTGTTTCAAGAAAAGTGGACGAGCTAGGGCGAGTGGTAATTCCAGTAGAGTTACGCAGAACTTTAGGGATTGCTGAAGGAACAGCATTAGGCTTTCATGTTGAAGGGGAAAACATTGTTTTAAGAAAACAGGATAAGTCATGCTTTGTTACGGGTAAAGTTTCTGAATCAAACATGGAATTGCTGGATGGAAGAATGTTTCTAAGTAAAGAAGGAGCAACTGAATTACTAGGCATTCTTGAAAAGAGTGGAATCGCACATGGCTAAACAACTTAATATTTTTGATGTAGAACCGGAAATTTGTCAGTTCGATGTAATGAAGGCCAATGTTAAGAAAGGAACTGGGCGCAATACATACGCTGATGTGCGCGTCCAAGTTCCAAAGAATGCAAAGTGTACGGATGAGTTACCACGCACAACTAAACAAGATGATCGTTATGACATCTTTGAACAATATGTAATGGCAATATGGAGATTTCAAAGGGCTGTAGATAAGTTTTTTAATTGGGATACGGCTGAAGAATTGTGTAAGGCAGCAAGGGATAAAAAAGAAATAATTCCGGTACGGGTTTACTTAGGAAGTGGATTTAAACCTGATGTTGTCGAGTACATGCAGTAGTAAAAGGGAGAGGGACATATGAAAAAAATAGAAATTGATGTTAGTAGTAACAAACTTTTAATAGTGAAGGACGGAAATGTCACAGCGGTAAATCCACCAATGAGCGGATTTGGTGAGCAAGTTGCGGTTTGGGTAAACGGTAAAGTTGATCGTGTGGATACTAAGTTTACTGAAAAGATAAAATAATCACTTTTAGAAAGTAGGTTCGCTTATGAGTGTAGCAAGAAATCATGAAGCGATGAAGGAATCACGTTTAAAAATATACATCGCTTTAGAAGAAGCTAACTTCATTTGGGATGAAAGAGATGTAGTACGTTTTCGTGAAATGTGGAGTCAAGGTATGAGTTTACCGAAGATGGCCAAAGCGTTAAGGAGACACCAAGCGGAAGTTGCGCTTCTTGTAATAGATCAAGCTGATAAGTATTTAATTGAAAATCGTCCGATAGGATTAGGGATTTGCTAAATAGGAAGGGGAAATCAAAATGAAAGCAATGAAAAACAGTGTTATGGAAGTAACTAAATTAATCAGTAAATCAAAGGAAAGCCAAGCCTTAATGAACAACAATCAAATTTGTGAATTAGATCAATATCAAGAAGCGGCATTACGCACATGGAATACAAATCAGGATTTTGGTGGACGTGTTTTAAATGCAGCATTAGGACTTTCAGGAGAATCTGGTGAGGTTGCTGATATTGTAAAAAAAGCTATTTTCCATGGTCATGGATTTGATCCGGCTCATTGTCCAGGAGAAGAAGAAGGGAATACGCATAAAATCGCTTTAGAGCTGGGAGACATCTTGTACTACATTTCGATCATGTCCCACGAAATGGGATATACCCTAGAAGATATTGCTCAAATGAATATATCTAAATTAGCTAAAAGATATCCAGACGGCTTTAGTCGAGAAGCAAGTCAAGCACGTGTCGATGTAAAGTAAGACAAAATTTGAATTTTGTACAAAAGTGAGGAGGGAATGCTTATGAAGGGGTTTACAGTTAAGGTTTACTTACACGATGGACTTGTTTTTGACGGTACAATGTATGCTAAGGATAGAACGGAATTAACGGATATTATCACTAATAAGAATACGATTCAATTTAATAATGCGATTGTAAAAACTAGTAAAATCCAAATGGTTGAAATTAAAAAAGAAAACTAAACAAAAGCGTTATTTTGTACAGAAATGGGATGAAAGAGATGTCCGAATATAAAAAGCCAAAATGTGATTGTGGAGAAGAATTGGTGTATTGGACACAGCCAGTACAGACTTTAGTATACAAGATTAATAAGAGTGGTCGGAAAGCAAAAAAACCTTGTAGAAACGGAATCTTGATTGAAGGGTGTGTAGACCGACTTGTATGTGATAAGTGTGAATCCGAATACGATATTGAATTTGATGAAAAAAGTCGAGTAATTAGAGGTGGGGTTTACTCCTACTAATTTAAACAAAATAGTTATTTTGGAGGGAAAAGAGAATGAGAGAAATTAAGTTTCGTGTCTGGGATAAAGTGCACAAACAATTTCAAGAAGGAGACATCATTAGAGACTATGTTATCGGTGAGTTTGTTGATGATCCTGAATTTGAAGTAACTCAATACACAGGATTAACAGATAGATATGGCGCGGAGATTTATGAGGGGGATATATTGAGAGGCCCTAAGTATTACGAAAGTGAAGAGAGTACATCACCTGTTTACGATCAGTGGAAAGTAACGTATAAAAATTGTTCTTTTTATTTAGGGTATAGCTCAATCGAAGAAGATCTTGACTGGATTGGGAATGAGTGTGAAGTGGTTGGAAACGTTTATGAGAATCCAGAGCTATTAGAAAACTAAACAAAATTCTTATTTTGGAGGGATAGAGAGATGGAGATGAATACAGTTACAAATCATGTATTAAGTCAAATCAATGCAGAATGGCAGCAACAAGGAAATGATGCTTATGCGTTTTTAACAAACGTTCTACTTTGTCCGTTTCTATATAAACAGCTTGAAGATGAGGGGATTTTAGAAAAGCAAACAGATCAAGATGAAGAGTGGTTTGTTTTTGATCCGAATAAGTTTAATAGCATTGAGGATGGTAATTACTTTGAAATCTTAATCTATAGAGAAGAGATAGATGAGTTAATAGCATATGAATTTGAGTGATTTATAACAAAATCTTTATTTGAGAGGGGAACGAAATCGTGAAATATGATAAACAAGAATGTCCGAAATGTAGCAAGCCAGTTAAAACTTTATATAGACCATCAATGAGTCATAAAGGCCCAAATCTTTGCTATTGGTGTAATAAGAAACGTGTTAAAGAAGAAAAAGCAATGAGCGCACAAAAATAATACAAAATCTCTATTTGAAAAACGAACAAAAAGCACTACTGGATCCAGTGAAAGTTCGTGATTTAATACAAAATCGTTATTTGAAAGGGGAATGAGTAATGGCTTTTAGAACAAAGGAGACTAAGTCATATACCACTACAGTGATTTGTGATGATTGTGGAAAAGAAAGAATTTTATGCTCAACATTTGAACCCCTAGGCTTTAACGGGAAAATGAATGGAGCGCTCTCGAAGGGTTATACGTTTAAACAAGAAGGTAAGGCCTTTAAAAACTACTGTGGTGATTGCCAAAGGAAACATAAATGATTTTGTAACCAAAACGCTATTTTATTAGAAAGTGAGGTGGTGATATGAGTCTTACATTTATAGACTTATTCGCCAGGCATAGGCGGTTTTAGAATGGGTATGGAACGGGCGGGTCATAAATGCCTGGGATATGTAGAATGGGACAAGTTTGCTAGAAAATCATACGAAGCAATTCATAACACTGAAGGAGAGTGGACAGTAAATGACATTAACGATGTTAACCCAGGAGAAATCCCAGCAGCTGACGTTTGGTGTTTTGGATTTCCTTGCACCGATATATCAATCGCAGGACCGCAAAAAGGATTGTTCGGAGCAAGATCAGGATTATTTTATAAAACAATTGAACTCCTCAAAAGCCAAAAAGAAGAAGATAAACCTAAATACCTTTTCATTGAAAACGTTAAAAACTTGTTTTCAGTTAATGGAGGATGGGACTTTGCCAGAATTCTCATTAGCCTGGACGAAGCAGGGTACGATGCAGAATGGCAATTGCTCAATTCTAAAGACTTCGGAGTCCCACAAAACAGAGAAAGAGTCTTTATTATTGGACATTCTCGAAACAAATGTGGAAGAGAAGTATTTCCTATCGGAGGAAACCACAAAGAGATTGATAATGTACCAGGACAACAAATTTACGCCAATACACTCACATCAAGATACGGATCAGCATTGGGATCAGGAGCGTATATTCTTGAACGTGAACAGCATTAAGAAACCGAAAGTATTGGTGAAGGAAGCCACAAAGCAAGGATATGCAGTAGCGGAAGTAGGAGACAGCATTAATTTTTCGGTCCCGAACTCAAAAACGAGAAGGGGAAGAGTCGGAAAACAAATTGCGCAAACATTAGATACGGCATGCAATCAGGCAACATTGTTAAACGATTATCGAATCAGAAAACTAACGCCAAGAGAATGTTGGAGACTCCAGGGATTTCCTGATTGGGCGTTTGATAAAGCGAAATATTTTTCACTCGAAGAAAGCGAGAAGATATTACAAAGACATCCTAATCATAAAGGTAAGCGGAATTTCAGTCATGAGGAAAGAGTTATTAGGATTTCAAACGCGCAACTTTATAAACAGGCCGGTAACTCTGTCACGGTTAATGTAATCCATGCAATTGCTGAGAGATTAGTATAAAAATTTCATTTTGTAGAAAAGGGGAATGGATATGAATGAAGAGGTAAAAGAGCTAGTAGACAAGGTGTTATCGTACTTTCCTAAGTCGTTTGTAAACAGTGGCAATGAGTTAATATTTGAACCTAAAAACAACCTGTATTTCCGATTAGACGATGTAGAGAGCGAATTAGATTTTAAATGTAAATTGTTCGCGTGGTTATCAAGACCAATTAGTAAGGGATTGAATTCATATTGGTCAAAAAAGGTACTGAAAAGCTTTAATTGGTTATTGGGGACAAGCTTTACTAAAAAAGAAATGCGACTGATCTACACGTATTTAGGAAATGGAACGAACAAGTCATTATGTGTGCGATTTGTGAAAAACGGGTACGATTTATCATTATTGAATTCTGAAAATAAAAGAATGGCTAGAACTTTAGATGTTTTACAGGACGCGCTAGACTCATTGATGACGGAGTGCAGAAATTGGATGTATGTAGTGCCGCATACTGATCAAAGAGGATTTAGTACTGACAAAGAATACTTTTTCAATCGCGAAGACTTCAAGATGTTCAGAACACCAGATGAAGTAGGTGTAGCTGTCAAAAATGATATAGGAACATTCGAGCATTTCAGCTACAGTGAATTTTTATCATTCTTTAAGCGTAAATAAAAGAGCAGCTAGCAAAAGCCAACTGCTCATCTCCAAGGGGGAACAAGGAGAAAGTAACTTAATGGGTTGTCTACAGTATTGACGGAATATTGAGTTTTATTCAGGGGAGGAATAGAAAATGAGTAAAGAAAAGCAATTAAAAGAGACGATTGAATCATGGTTAAATAGCGTGGATGTAGAAGACATAGAAAGTTTTCAATCGGTTGTTAGAGAAATTGAAGATGTTTTAAATATTTACATTGAAAATATGTAGGGGGTAGAGGGAAATGAAAGTAGTACAGTGGTTAGCCTTCATTTATTGGTCCATTACTGGAATTATGATGTTTTTCGGATATGAGCCAGCGCTAGGGTTACTAATAGCATCTTGTTTTATTTCAGCACTTTTCTTTCTTGATGGTGCTACAAGATAAATTCGAACAAAATAATCCTCTTGTAGAAAAGGAGAAATTCATATGAAGAAACTAACTTTTAAAATACTAAGTAGATTAAGAATCATTAATAAGAAGCTAGAAACCATAATAAACCTATCTCGAAAAGAAGATGAAGTGACTGTTGATTTAGGACAGATAATTGTTACTGGAACACCTCAAAACATCACTGTTTTTATGACAGAAGTGACTAATTTTAAAGTGAATGAAAAATAAATATCGTCCGGCTAGAAAACTAGAGGACACCAATTCATTAAAGCAGCAATTAAAGCTGTTTTAGGAATGGGTGTCCTTTTTATTTTGAAAAGGGAGATGGGGAAATGAAGGGGCTAAAGGATCAGTTACGTGAATGGAAAAAGCAATCGAATCAAGCAAAGAAGAAAAAGAAGAAGAAGAAAAAACGAAAAGAGAAATTAAGTACTCGTGACATTGAGGATTTAATGGGGATGCATAGACCTTGTTATGAACGAAGACGTGGAGCAATAAGACAAAAGTAATTTAAAAATAAAAAGGAGTGGTCTTACATGACTAAACAATTATCTTTCTTACCAAAAATTGATAGAACAGCAACACAAGAGGAATTAGAAGGTGTGTTGGAAAGCGTACGTATACATAGACAATTTGGGATGATGCGTAAAGAAATGAAAGTCACTCCGTCTTATGAAGTGCGCGAGCATGGTCCTACACATACAGTCGGAAAACCATTAGAAGATGTTGCTCTAGCAAATATCCAACAAAGTAAACGAGAAGAGTGGCTTGAAAGAATGTCAGTACGTATTGATCAGTTTCTAAATCGATTAGGGAACGGACGTGCAGGAAGTATTCAAAGAGATATTATTTATAAACGTTATTTAGAAGAAGAGGACGTATGTGATTACATGGTTTACAACGAAATAGGGATGTCAGAGCGTACTTATCGACGTTGGAAGTCTAAAGCATTTTATAAGCTTGCTTTTGCACTTGGATTAGAAGTTTACGAGACAGAAGAGATTGGAGGTAATGAATAATGAATTTTGTTCAACCGATACGTGATCCGGAGCAAATACAGCAGTTAAAAGATTATTTTAAGGAAAAGAGCTTACGTAATTACATTCTCTTCATTATGGGAATCAATACAGGCCTGAGAATCTCAGATATTTTGAAATTGAAGGTAGGAGATGTCAAAGGTAGTCATATATCTATGAGAGAAAAGAAAACAGGGAAACAGAAACGAATACAAATTACTGCAGCACTGAAAAGAGAACTTAAATGGTTTATTGAGGAAAGGGATGATAATGAGTACTTATTGCAAAGTAGACAAGGTAGAAATCGTCCAATTGGTCGTAGTATGGCATATAAGATATTAAGCGGAGCAGCGGCAGAGTTTGGACTAGATGAAATAGGAACACATACACTGAGAAAGACGTATGGGTATCATATGTACATGCAAACGAAAAACATAGCATTACTTATGGAGATATTCAATCACTCGTCAGAGAAGGTCACGTTACGTTATATAGGTGTAAACCAAGATGCAATGGATAAAGCAATGACTAGGTTTAAAATCTAAGCATTGCTTTTTCTTTTTAAATCTATACAGTTACTCATAAATTTCGTACTGTGTAACTCAAAAGAGAAAGTGAAACGAAATCAATGATATCAAGGGGTTTGGCGAAGGGGTCAGTTACACACAATACAAGATATGGGTAAGTAGATAGAAGCTGAAATTAATATATAATAGAAATTGGAGGTGAATAAACAAATGGATTACGAGAAGATAATATATGCAGTTATTGGTGCGATAGTGGGTGCGTTATTAAATCAAATTTTTACTTGGAGTAGGGAACGGCGTGGAAGAAAACGTAATAATAAAGAAAAAATTTTAAAAGAAGTTTATGCTCCTATATATCAGATATTGTCGCAGGATAAAAGTTATTTTTCGGATTATAAAGGACCGGGAAAGCTAGGGGAAATAGAGAATATTATACATAGCAATAGTGAACTAGTAGACTCTCGCTTAAGAGAAATTATTGAAGATACAAAAGCAGGTGGGCGTTTTATGGATGTAACAATAGGGAATTATAGTGGTCCTAAAGCAGCATATGATTTCGAAGAACTATTTTACTATGTTTATTCAAAGTATAATAGTTTGAGAAAAGAATTAGGGTTGCCATACGATAAATAACTGAGTATAGAACAATAATGTATAGAAAAAAGTGGCAGAGTCGTGACCGCTTTTTGGCAGGAAATGTGCCGGTTGTTTTGGAATTCACGTGATATATTTGTATTGTGAGAAGTGGCGGAAAACACAACTCACAATGTTCCTTTATAAACTATATGTTGTCTAAACGATTTCGTAATGATGGCACATAAAATCCGAAACCAGCAGATGGTAATGATTGAATGATACTGTCATTAGGGAGAGCTTTTGCTCTTCTTCCAGTTACTTAATATTGTTGATATGTATCAGCGGTTCATCATTAGGTGATTGGAATAAGGATGAAACTTCACGTACCGGAATTAAAGTACAAATTAATAATCTAAAAAAAGCATCCATTCAGGTGCTTTTTTTATTTTGGAGGAGGATGAAAGATGAAATTTAAAAGGCAATTAGAATGTATGGACAATGAGTGTCGCACCGTGATGTTTGGACATTTTTTAGATGGGATGAGATGTGTCAAATGTGGCGGACCAGCAACACCTAAACCTTATAATCCGGTTAAGAAGCGAACTGATCAAAGTACAACTAGTGAATTAGCAATTCAGGTGAATGTTGATACGACTGAAGCATTGAAACAAATGAAGGAATTAACAAACGTAGCTTATGCATGTGTGGAAGCATTTGAGAACTTGGATAAGGTTATGGGTAGGTTTACGAATAAAACTGATTCTTTATTTATAGAAGTTCCTGTTGTTTTAAATGGTAAAACGATAGCTCAAAAAGTCAGCGAATTTACCGAAATTAAAGAGAGATTTTAAACTGAGGTGATAAGAAATGAAACTAAATAAACAAGAACAAACAGTGGTTGTCGGTCATTTAATCAACATTGTTATTGGAATGGAAGTGGTTAAACGACACATTGAACCACGGAAATTAGATAAGGCTGTGGCTTTACATAATGAGATCAATGATGATATGACACCAAAACAAACAAGAGAATCGCTTATTAGTGTACTGGATAAGGCGATAGACGAATTCTTAAAACAATAAACAAAAAAAGGAAAAGCAACTCGCTTGGGGGGCGAATCACTTTTCCTGATGGCAATGTTAACTTTATTATAACAACTTGTATTTATTTGGTAAATATATAATCGGAATATTTTTTAAACTGAGGTGAGGTAATGAAAGATGATATTGAGGCTCGATTAAAAGAGTTCTATAAATTATATGAAGCGTATAAAGTAATCAGCAATTGGATTCGAGATAATTGGGAATCGATTGTGGAAATGACGAGAGCTTTCACACAATGCCTTAATTATGAATATGAACCAACAACACCTAAACAAATATATGGATATGTTAAACACAAAGTAATGAAATCCCAAGTGATGGATCGTAAGCCTAGATGTATTAGAGCAAGGACGGTTTGCTAAAAGGAGTGAGGATAGTTGGATAGCGTTTTAAACGGTAAGATTGCTGCACTTGGTCTTATGCCTATTGATAAGAAAGCATATATCAAATACCTTAAACCACTTGAAAAAGCGCACAAAAAGTCTGGAATAGATGTTAAGTATTACAAGCTATATGGTGGGAAACCTATGTTTTATTCTGTGGAATATCTCATGCAAACATCAATAAAAGAATTATTGGAAAAAGATAAATGGAGAAAGGATTTAAGTGTAAGGGGTGAGGATGAATGAGTAATATTTCAAGATGCTGTTTAGCTTGTGACTATCAAATTAAAACTTATCAAGCACCAGAAGATGAATATCAAGAAGTAACTGTTTGTCCTAAATGTAACGGTGCTTTTGTAGATATATGGAAGTTAGAAAAGTACAAACAAAATATTAATCAACTTAAAGAATGTGAACATAGATATCGATTGATGGATAGTAAAACAACACAGATACAAGCTGATAACAGACAAGTATCTATCCATATCTTAGGGAGTTTCTATTGTGAAAAATGTCTTGATATTCAATTCCGTGGACGGATTGAGGAAGGAGAAAAGAAGAGATGCAATTAACTAAACTTGAGAAAGCAATTGTTCTTGGCACAATTCTTAATTCTATTGGTGTGGATGATATTGAAGAGTATGTAGATTTAGAAACATTACCACCAATCGTTGAAGTGTTAGACGAGTTTCATAGAAACACAACACCAAAGGTAAAGAAAGAAGCGGATGTAAGTCTAATTAATAAACTAATTGATGACTTATTAAAGAGAAAAAGAAATCAAGAAGTTGTACAGTTTAGATGTGTATCATGTGGATATACAGTTCAATACACTGAGCAACAAGCTAGAACAAAAGATGGATTGCGGTGCAAACATTGTGAGCATGGTGGTGTAATGATTAGTGAAGGAATACAAAACCAAACAACAGAAGCGTAAGTTCTATGACAGTGGTGAATGGAAGAGCATACGTGAACAAGTAAAGAAGAGGGACAACTATGAATGCCAAGAGTGTAAGCGCAATGGTAGTGTTCGTGTGGACACCAATGAGTACAGTGAAAGTGCAAAGCGTAAGAAGATTCAACTCGTTGTCCATCATATAAAAGAACTGGAACATTATCCGGAACTTGCTTTAGAAATAGATAACTTAGAAACAGTCTGTGTGGATTGCCATAATAAAGAACACGGTAGAGTGTTTGTTAAAAAGATAAACAAATGGGAAAACGATGAAAAGTGGTAAAAATGATTCGATAATAATACCCCCCCTTAAAATATTTCATCAAAAATTGCTCTAAGGGGCACCGGAGGAGGGGGTTAACTGTCAGGTTTTTTTCGATTTTACGCACGTAAGGGGGGTGGGTAAATGGCTGTTAGTATTGTGAGGTTAAAAGAACAGCTTATGAATAGTATTGATATTACAGATTTAGTCGAAGTTGAAAAGGTAGAAAGATATATTGATCTTGTAAAAGCATTTAGAAAAATAAATAAAACTATTAATAAAGAAGGCGAGTCCGTAACGATAAAAAACGGTTCTCAAGTTTTTGTTAAAGCCCACCCTCTTATAAGTGAGAGGAATAAAATTAACAGTTCATTAATTGCTTTGGGAAGAGATATAAAAATTTCTCCTAAAGTTGGTGCTTCTAATTCGGGTTACAGTCCAAGTGATTTAGTATGATTAGGCAAAAATATGTAGATGAATACATTGAACTTTATAGAAGTGATAAAGTAAAGTTCAACAATGAAAGAAAACTGTTAATTGAATACCTGGAAAAATACGTTTTAAACAGAGACGACTTGTATTTTGATGATGAAATGATCGAGAAGTGTATCCGCTTTGGTGAAAAGTGGTACTTTCCATTACAATCATTTCAAAAATTCTTAATAGCATTCGTCTTTTTATTTTATAAGAAAAATGGCCGTGTATTTTATCGGAAATTCTTGTGGATGCTTGGCCGTGGCGGCGGTAAAAATGGTTTAATGACAGTTATTCTTCACTTTTTAATAAGTGAATTACATGGAATTTCTGAATATAACATTTCCGTTGTTGCGAATAGTGAAGAACAAGCAAAAACAAGCCCAGATGAAATTCATAAATGTATTAAAAGAAATGAAGTTTTACAGAGAGCTTTTAAAACAACATTAACACAAACCATTTCGAAATCGACTGGAAGTGTAGTGAAGTTTAGAACATCAAACGGAGACACAAAAGATGGTCTTCGCGATGGCGCTGTAATGTTCGATGAAGTCCATCAATATGAAAGCAATAAAGATGTCCGTGTTCACATCAGTGGTTTGGGAAAAAAGAAAAATCCGCGTGAGTTTTACATTGGTACAGATGGATATGTAAGAGATGGATTCTTAGATAAATTAAAAGAAAAGGCAATGAAAGTTTTAAAAGGTGAGGCCCGTCCCAATGCGCTGTTCCCTTTCATCTGTAAATTAAATGATGAAAAAGAAGTTGATGACATCGATAATTGGGAAATGGCGAATCCAATGTTATCTCAGCCGTTAAGTGAGTATGCTGAAGGCTTACTTGAAACAATAAAAGAAGAGTATGAGGATTTAGAGGACGATCCAAGTAACCGAGAAGAGTTCATGACTAAGCGAATGAACTTACCTGTTACAAATTTAGAACGGTCCGTTGCAAAATGGTCAGAAATTCTTGCTACAAATCGTCCATTTCCTGATTTATATGCTCAAGAATGCATAGGAGCGTTAGACTTTGCAAGTATTCGAGACTTTGCGGCATGTGGTCTATTATTTAGACAAAATGGGGAGTACATTTTTAAAACTCATTCGTTTGTTCGAAAAGAATTTGTTGATATCTATTATGGATACTCTAAAAAAGCAGGTGAGTTTAAAAAACAAAAATTTGCTCCAATAAAAGAATGGGAAGAACAAGGACTACTAACAGTTGTGGATGAACCGACTATTAATCCTCAGCACATTGTTGATTGGTTTGTAGAAATGCGTGAACAATATGGGATTAAAAAGATTATAGCTGATAACTTCAGAATGGAAGCAATAAGACCATTATTGGTAGCAGAAGGATTTGAAATAGAGGTTATACGAAACCCAAAAGCAATTCATAGTTTGTTAGCTCCACGTATTGAAATGGCGTTTGCAAATAAACAAATTATTTTTGAGGATAATCCACTAATGCGTTGGTATACGCAAAATGTGTTGGTTGTTATTAAAGCTGATGGAAATAAAATATACGAAAAGAAAGAGCCTGTTCGTCGAAAAACAGATGGGTTTCAGTGTTTTGTGCATGCTCTTTATCGGGCGGATGAGATACAAGAAGCCACTGATTTTGTTATAGGCAATATTAAATTCTAATAAAGGGGGTGATAATCATTGGATGGTTAGGTTCAGTATTTAAAAGAAATAAGGAACTGGAATTCATGTTAGATCTGGACATAATAACTGATACAGCAAACAGGCTTCATATGAAACGATTGGCAATTGATACATGCGTTTCATTTTTAGGAAGGACGATTAGTCAATCTGAATTTAGAATAAGAAATGGTAAAACATTTAAGAAGGATGTGCTTTATTATCGATTAAACGTAAGACCAAACAAGAATATGACCGCAAGTACCTTTTGGGAACGGTTTGTTCGAAAACTAATTTATGATAATGAGTGTTTAGTAATACAAGCAGATGATGGTGATTTACTTATTGCAGATGGATTTCAACATAATGAGTACGCTGTGTTTGAAGATACCTTTACGAATGTCACAGTAAAAGATTATACGTTTAAGAGAAGTTTTAAACAAAGCGAAGTTATTCATTTGAAGTATCGGAATGATAAATTAACCCCACTTATTGATGGGTTATTTGCAGATTATGGGGATTTGTTCGGCAGAATATTAAACTCTCAAAAACGTAAAAATCAAGTTCGCGGAACAGTTGATATGGATATGATTGGTGCTAAAACTGAGGAACAAATAGCAAAGTTACAAGAGTTTATAGACAACATGTATAAGTCAATTGGTTCGAAAGATATAGCTATTGTTCCACAGCAAAAAGGTATTAATTATAACGAGATATACAATGGTGTTGCAAATGGCCCAAGTGTGGAAGAAATCAATAAAGTAACAAATGGTTTCTTAAATCAAGTAGCTATGGCAATCGGTATTCCTATAGCTTTGATATATGGAGAAATGGCTGATGTAGAAAAGCAAACGAAAAATTATATGCTTTTCACAGTACGACCATTATTAAAAAAACTATCTGATGAAGCGAATGTTAAATTCTTCGAAATGAGTGAATATCTTTTGGGACAAAAAATTGAGGTTAAGGCGGTTTCCTATCAAAGTATATTTGAACTTGCGACAAGTATTGATAAACTCATTTCTTCAAGTGCATTTACAGGAAATGAAATTCGTTCGGAAGTAGATTATGAAGAGTCGGATGATCCAAACCTGAATATCCATCATATTACGAAAAACTATACAAAATTAAATGACTCTGAAGGGGGTGAGAAAGAAAATGACGGTGAAAATTGACGTGAAAGGTCCAATTATTTCTAATGATGAAGCTTGGATTTATGATTGGTTTGAAATGGATGCTGCAAGCCCGGGTAAGATTTCAAAAGCGCTTGATGATGCAAATGGAGATGACTTAGTTGTATCAATTAATAGCCCTGGTGGTTATGTACATGAAGGTTCAGAGATTTACACAGCGTTGAAAAATTATCCTGGTCATGTAGAAGTTCAAATCGTTGGATTAGCAGCAAGTGCGGCTTCTGTAATTGCGATGGCTGGTAATAAAGTGCGAATTTCACCTACAGCACAAATTATGATTCACAATGCTTCTATGTGGAATGGTGGAGATCATCGTGATATGGAAAAAGCTGCTGAAATGTTGAAAACAACTGATCGAGCAATTGTAAACGCCTATGTCATTAAAAGTGGTAAATCAGAAGAGGAACTACTTCATATGATGGCTGAAGAAACTTGGATGGGTCCACAACAAGCATTAGAAAATAATTTTGTGGATGAAATCATGTTTATAGATAATCAGGTTAAAATGACAGCGTCAGCTTCTACTGCTGCCATGCTTCCACAGAAGGTAATCGATGGCTTTAGAAATGGAACCATGAACAAAAGCCCAGGGATTACAAAAGAAGATTTAAATGCAGCATTATCAGGTTTGAAAAATGAAATTTTGAATGATTTACAAACGAATACAAATCCAAAAGAGCCTATTCAAAAGCCTGTTCATACAAAACAGAATTTGAGTACGCTCTTTTTAAATTTAGGAGGAAAATAAAATATGGTTATTAAGTTTAATAATTTCGAAGAGAAAAAACTAGCTTTTGCAAAAGCGACACAGGATGGTACAGCGGAAGAACAATCAGTAGCGTTAAATTCCATGATTGAAGCACTTGCTACAGATGTTCGTTCAGATATTTTAAATCAAGTGAATGAATCAATGGTAGATCGTTCTATTATGCAATCTCGCGGTGCTAATGTACTAACAAGTGAAGAAATGAAGTTCTTTAATGCTGTTGTTGAAGATGGTGGTTTTAAATCTACTGAAACTTTACCTAAAACAACACAAGAGAGAATTTTTGATGATTTAGTTCAAGGTCATCCGTTACTAGAGCATATCGGTTTAGAGAATTTAGGAGCCGTGACAGAATTTATTTATGGAGATTCAGAGGGTGCTGCTGTATGGGGACCTTTATTTGGTGATATTAAAGGGCAATTAAATGCTACATTCCGAAAAGAATCTATTACTCAACTGAAATTAACGGCATTTATTCCATTAGCGAATGATATGTTGAAGCTTGGTCCAGTATGGGTGGAACGATATGTTCGTACTATGATTACAGAAGCGATGTCAGTAGGTTTAGAACGTGGTTTTGTAGCTGGTACGGGTAAAAATGAACCTATTGGATTATTAAAAGACCCTAGCGGAAGTGTCACGAATGGAGTATATCCAGATAAAAAAGTTGCTGGAACTTTAACGTTTGAGCCTGGTCGCAAAACAATTAATGAATTAAAAGGCGTGGTCAAATTATTGGCTAAAAAATTAAATCCTGATGGTAAGACAGATGCAAATCGACCAAAAAATATTGCTGGTAAAGTAGTTATGGTAACAAATCCATTCGATACTTTTGATATTCAAGCAAATGCTACGATTCAAAATGCGGCAGGTGTATATGTAACGAGCTTACCTTTTAATCCAATCCCAACAGAATCTGTATTTGTACCTCAAGGACAAGTGGTTTTCTTTGTTAAAGGAGAATACATTGCAGCGATGGGTGGAACAGAGCCAATCAAAAAGTATGAAGAAACATTAGCTTTAGAAGATGCAACTGTTTATATTGCTAAACAATATGCTACAGGTAAACCAAAGGATAAATACACTTCACAAGTTTATACATTGAAACTTGAAGAAGTAACGCCACCGACACAAGGATGATGTGAATGGATAAGGTAATTTCGAATGGAGTATTACAGGAATTTAAAGATAGGATGCACTTGGGTGATGATGAAGATGATAACCTAAAGCGCATCCTTTCTACGTCTAACAAGGCGTTACTTAGGATTTGCGGGAGTTATGATTTAAATAATGACGAGGAGTTCAAAGAATTAGTCTTTGAACGCTCTCGTTATGTTTATAACGATGCATTAGAGTATTTTGACAAGAATTTTTTAAGTCAGATTAATAGTTTAGGCATCGATAAAGCATTAGAAGAAATTAAATTGGACGGTGATTAATATGCGTCCTTTTCAGTACAAAAAGCCATTGAATACAGGTGATCGTAGAAATCGAATTATCATTGAACAACCTGAAGTAATAAAAGATGAATTAAATCAAGAAGTTGAAACAGGTAATTGGCAAGAAGTAAAAAAAGCGTGGGCGATGATTAAAACGGTAAAAGGTTCGGAGTATATTGAAGCTTCGGCTTCACAGTCTACACGAATTTATCGGTTTGTTATTCCTTATACAACAGGTATTACAGAATTAATGCGAATCAATATGAAAGGGCGTATCTTTGATATTATCGAACCGCCAATGAATGATGATGAAATGTATCAAACATTGACTATTATCGCAAAGGAGCATGTTTAATATGAATGATTTTGCGAGCGAACTTGCTAGAGAATTGCAAAGATATGCAAATGTTGTAGAAGAAGAATTACTGACAGCGCAAGAAGAAGTTGCTGATGTTGCTGTGAATAAATTAAAACAAAACAGTCCTAAAAAAACAGGTGCTTATCGTAAAGGGTGGCGTAAGAAAAAAGAAGATAATGGTGTTGTTATTCATAATACTCAAGGGCAATTAACACATCTTTTAGAAAAAGGACATGCGAAAGTTGGCGGTGGACGTGTTCCGGGTCAAGTTCATATTCGTCCAGTTGAAGAGTATGTAATTAATGAATTACCAAGACAGATTGAAAGGGCGCTTGGATAATGACATTAGGTGAATTAACAAAAATTCTTGAAGCTACAGGTTATCCTGTAGCTTATTCTCATTTTACAGCAACGCCGACCAAGCCAGTTCCAGCGCCACCTTATATATGTTTCCTTGTGGATGGATCAGCAAATTTAATGGCTGATAACAAGGTGTATCACAAGATAGACGATGCAAATATTGAGCTTTATACAACTAAAAAAGACTTAGTTGCAGAAGCCAAACTTGAAAAAGTCCTAGACGATTACGAGATTCCTTATGACTCGTACGGGACTTTTATTGAATCTGAAAAAGTGTATCAAAAAATATACGGAACGAGGTTGATATAAATGAATGAAAATAAAGTAGCTTTCGGTCTGAAAAATGTCCACTATGCACTCTATGACATTAAAGATGGTGTAGTTACATTTAGTACACCGATACGATTACCAGGTGCGGTTGAATTAACATTTGATCCACGAGGGGATTTAATTGAGTTCTATGCAGATGACATGCTTTACTATGCAGCAAGTAATAATCAAGGTTATGATGGGACGCTATCTATTGCGACTATTCCAGAGCAATTTGCAGTTGATGCATTAGGAGAGGAATTAGACGCAGAAGACGGTGTATTAAATGAATTAGCTGACGCAAAAGGAAAACCATTTGCTTTATTGTTTGAATTTGATGGCGATGTACGAGCGACTCGACATGTTATGTTTAACTGTTCAGCAAGTCGTCCAACGATTGCATCTAAAACGAAAACTAATTCAGCAGAGCCAAATACAAATGAGCTTAAATTTGTATCAAGCCCTATTGATATTAATGGAAAACGTATGGTTAAAACGAAAACTACAACTAAATCAAAACAAGAAATTTATGATAATTGGTACAAAAAAGTTTATACAAAAGTACCTGCATTACCAAAAGGGGCGTAAGTGAATGGAAAAGACAATTACAATAGACGGAAAAAAAGTCAGATTAAAAGCTACAGCAGCAACAGTCAAACGCTATAAGGCTCAATTTAGACGTAATTTATTTGCAGATTTGATGGGTTTAGGGGCAATTAGTACGTTAACTTCACCAGATGGCTCACAACAACCTCTTGATATGTCTAATGTTGATTTAAGCAATGTGGATTTTGAGCTTATTTATGATTTAACTTGGTTATATGCTAAAACCGCTGATCCAAATATTCCTGATCCTATGACATGGTTAGATGAATTTGAAGAATTCCCAATTGAAGAAATTATGCCAGAGGTTATGGAGTTAGTTCAGGTCACTATGGGAGCAAAAAAAAAATAAAGAAAAATAATGGAGAGCAAGGGACATTCAGTGATGAAGAATTTACCACTGAATTGTTTCTTGCTCTTTGTTATAAAGCAAAATTAACACAAGGTGATTTAGAAGAAATGACCGTTGGTGATTGCTTTGATTACATTGCTGAATTCGCTGAGTTAGAGAATCCAGATAAAGAAAAAGTTAGAAAAGCAGGTCAAAAAGACTTCGATTTATTCTAAGAAAGGGGTGAGAAAATGGCAGGACGAATTAAAGGGATTACGATTGAAATTGGCGGTAATACTCAGCCGTTACAGAATGCTTTAAAAGATGTAAATAAACAAAGTGATGCTTTAGCTAAAGAATTAAAAGATGTCGAGCGTTTGTTAAAGTTCGATCCTGGTAATGTGGAAGCATTAGCGCAAAAACAACAGTTACTTACACAGCAGATTGAAAATACAACGCAAAAACTAGATAAGTTGAAAGCAGCGGAACAACAAGTACAAGCTCAATTTCAAAACGGTAAAATTTCTGAAGAACAATATCGTGCATTCAGACGTGAAATTGAATTTACAGAAGGATCGCTTAATGGTCTGAAAAATAAACTCGGAAACATGAAAGCTGAGCAAGAGAATGTAGCGAGTTCTACAAGGCAATTAGAAACATTGTTTAGAGCTACAGGAAAAAGCGTTGATGATTTTGCAGGAGCATTAGGAAATCGTCTTGTGAATGCAATTCGAAATGGAACAGCTACAAGTCGTCAGTTAGAGCAAGCGATTGGAATTATTGGTCGTGAGGCATTAGGTACAGAAGCTGATATTGAAAAATTACAAAGAGCTCTTCGATCTGTGGATGCTGGAAACTCAATACGGCAAGTGCAAAATGAATTAAGAGATTTACAACAAGAAGCCGGAAGAACTGAGAAAAAGTTTGAAGGATTAAAAGTAGGGTTAGAAAATGTTATCGGTGGGTTAGCAGCTGGTGGCGGAATTGCAACCGCAATTGAAAAAGCAATGGACATGTCGAAGTTAAAAACAAAAATTGAAATAGGATTTGATGTTCCTGAGTCCTCAAAAAAATCAGTAGAGGATGCTGTGAGAGGAATTTCAGCCTATGGATTAGATGCAGAAGAAGCACTTGAGGGTGTAAGAAGACAATGGGCTTTGAATAAAAATGTTAGTGATGAAGCAAATGCTTCTTTCGTAAAGAGTGCAGCTGTTATTTCTAATGCTTATGCTGGCATTGATTTTACTGAATTAATTCAAGAAACAAATGAAATAGGTAATGAATTAGGTATTTCACAAGAAGGCGCTCTGGGTATGGCTGATGCCTTATTAAAAATGGGTTTTCCACCGGAACAATTAGATATTATTGCTGAATATGGTGGTCAGCTGACGCGGGCCGGATACAATGCTGAAGAAGTGCAAGCTATTATGGCAGCTGGGGTCGAAACAGGTACTTGGAATTAGATTATAGTTCCCTTGTATGGCGACATACAATGAAAAACTCCTTTAATTCAGTGAAACTCTCAAATGAGACAATACTGAGCGAAGCCTTTTAATTAAGGAACGTGCAACGACTAGTCGAAAGACGTAGGGTGTAAGCATATGACACTCGAAACGGGGAGCAACTCAAGTAGTTGAAGATATAGTCTAATCTATACGGTGACGTATAGCAGTTCATAGAGAACGGGCGTGGCCTTGCGAATCACGTTGAATGTAAATGATTGATAATCTCTTAGATGGTTTAAAAGAAGGGCGTATTAAAGCGGCTGAATTCGGTCAAGGTGTCGATAAAGCTATGAAAGAATCGCTTGAAGGCACAAAAATTTCAGCAGAACAAGTTGAAAAATGGGGTCAGGCAGTAGCTAAAGGTGGTAAAGATGGTTCGGCAGCAATGACTGAAATTGCACAGGCTTTATCAGAAGTTGAGGATGAAACAAAGCGTAATGAATTAGGTGTTAAGTTTTTCGGTAGATGGTGAATTGTGCCGAAGTAAAATCGCGGTATAAAGCAAAGAGGGTGCGAATCCTAATTTGAACCGAAGGCTATACAAAGTATAGTCAGGGGCAGAGCATAGAGGGTGAAAAGATATAATCCCTCCACGAGACCGCGACACTTCTTTATAAGTGAAAACGTATGCCGAGCTTGCATTAATATGAAGTGCAAGAAGTAGAGGATAAAAAGCCTTTACGATAACAAAATGACAATGTACGAAGATCAAGGACAAAACATCATTAATACTTTGCTAGGTGCGAAAGAGAAAACAGTTGATTTTGGGAAGCAACAAGATAAACTGAATGATTCTATTAAGAAAATGGATGCAAATCCAGCAGTTGAATTTCAAAAAGCGATGCAGGATTTACAAGTTGCGCTTCAGCCAGTTCTTAGTGTCATAGCGGATGTCATCTCCAAAATAGCTGAATGGGTTTCAAACAATCCAAAGTTAGCAGCCACATTAACGGCTGTTGCAATAGCTATTGGCGTAATTTCAGGTGCAATTATGGCGCTTGCTCCTATAGTTATGACAGTCATGAGCTTCTTTGGGATTGGAGCTTTAGCAGCAGCAGGACTTGTTGCTATCGTTCCTATTATTATCGCAGCTATAGTGGCTCTAGGAGTTGCTATTTATAAAAATTGGGATTCTATAAAACAGTGGACTATTGATATGTGGAATTCTATTAAAGAATATTTAATAGAACTTTGGAATGGCATCGTTCAATCCTCTAGTGAAGCATGGAATTCATTTTTAGAAACAATGCACTCATTCTTTGATCCGATAGGTCAGTTTTTTAGCGATTTATGGACAGGTATAGGCGAGATATGTAGTAATACCTGGAATTCTATTGTTGAATTCTTTTCTGGAGCTTGGGCTTCATTCACTGAAATGATGCATAGTTTCTTTGATCCGATAGGTGAATTCTTTAGTAGTTTATGGTCCGGAATTGTTGAAACGGCTTCTTCTTGGTGGTCATCTTTAGTTACAACAGCTTCTGAATTGTGGGGGGCACTCGTACAAGCTTGGCAGGAAACGTGGAATACTGTACTTACGGTCTTAGACCCTATCATTTCATTGATTTCTACGGTTCTTGAGGCTGGTTGGTTATTAATCCAAGCAGGAGTGCAAATTGCATGGGCAGCGATAAGTCAGTATATTATTCAACCAATCCAAGAAGCTTACAATTGGGTGAGTAAACAAATTGGCGAATTAGTTACATGGCTTGGTACACAATGGGAAATTGCAAAAGCGGTGGCACAAGTTGCGTGGGGATTATTTAAACAATACATCATTCAACCTGTCCTAGATACTTGGAACTTTGTAAAAGAAAAATTTAGCGATTTAATTTCTTGGTTAAGTTCGAAATGGGAACTTGCTAAATCATATACTCTTGCAGCTTGGAATTTGGTAAAAGAATATGTTATTCAACCTGTTCAAGACTTGTGGAATACAACCAAGCAAAAACTTTCAGATTTGGCTAATTGGATATTATCAAACTGGGAAACTATAAAATCCTATACGCTAACAGCTTGGAATTTGACAAAGAAATACGTGATTGATCCAGTAACTGAAGCTTACAATTCAGCCAAACAAAAATTTACTGATTTATATAATTCAGCGAAAGAAAAATTTGATTCCGTAAAGAATGCTGCACAAGAAAAATTCGAAGCAGCTAAACGCTTTATAATTGATCCAATTAAAGATGCAGTTGACAGTGTAGAAAAATTTATTGGGAAGATTAAGAGCTTCTTTAGTGATTTGAAGTTAAAGATTCCTAAACCTGAAATGCCACCACTTCCACACTTTAGCTTGCAAACTAGTACGAAAAATATTTTAGGGAAGGATGTTACGTTCCCTTCTGGACTTAATATAGATTGGCGTGCAAAAGGTGGTATCTTCACTAAACCGACTATATTTGGAATGAATGGTGGGAACTTGCAAGGTGCAGGTGAAGCTGGAAAAGAAGCGGTTTTACCTTTAAATAAAAAGACACTTGGAGATATTGGCGCAGGAATCGTAGCAGCCATGCCAAGACAACAATTTGCTATATCAGGAGAAATAAATCAATTAATGGACGATATGAGCCGTATGATGGCTAGTTCCGCAAGCCAATTAGCAGGATTAAAGACCGTCATGAGTGGTGTGTATGGAAGTATGTCAAACAGCAGACAAGCCATGACAAATAGTGTATCAAATCAAGTAATTAATAATTCTTTCGGATCATCTGGAGGCGGAGTAATTCCAATGCTTGGTGGCGATTTAGTTGTGGAAGTCCCTGTTGTTTTAGAAGGGCGAGATGTAGCGCGTGGTACTTATCGATATACAACCGAGTATCAAGAAAGAGAAGAAAAGAGAAACTCAGACTTTTAGGTTTGGGTTTCTTTTATTTTATAAAGAAATGAGGTGTCAAAATGAGCTCTTTCAAATTTAACAATGAACGTAAAATTTATATTCAAATTGCAAAAGGTTGGAAAAGACCAACTTGGGCACCATTGAAACGGAATTTCCTAAGTACCCCAGGATATCCAGGGGCGAGGTTATTAAATACACAAACAGAAATGCGTGTTTTATCAATTCCTGTAGGAATCATAGTTCCTGATGATGCAGATTTAGAAATGGTAAAAGAAGAAATTGCAAGTTGGTTAATAACGGATCAACCAGTAGAGCTTATTTTTGATGTAGAACCAAATAGAACATATTTAGCGGTTGTGGATGATAGTTTTGATCTAGATGAATTTGTAACACTTGGAATAGGAACTCTTACGTTCATTTGCCCAATGCCATATAAGTTAGGTCCTATACAAAGTAAAACCCTTGCTATTGAGAACAGTGATTTAAAGTCTAACTTTATTAACAAAGGATCTGTAGAGTCTAATCCAATTATTGATATAACTGTAGGAGCAAAGAGTCCTTTTCTTGATGTATGGAATGGCGACGAATACTTTAGGCTAGGTTATCCAGTTCCAGTACAGACGGTTGTGGTGTCTAGAGAGGAACGTATTTTATGGGATGAAATGACTGACTTAACTAAATGGACACCGTATACTCAAAAAATCGGTTATATTCAGCCCGCAGGTAGTTTTAAAATATGGCAAGGTTACGCATTCTATGCTGAAGATTATGGTAATGGTACCGCTTGGCATGGACCTGTAATGACTAGAGCAATTCCTCAAGATGCTACTGATTTTATTTTAGATTGTCAATTCACAATACGTTCTAATAGAGTTGGTCAGATGGGTTCTGTAGCTGTATTCCTTCTAGGAGACAATGACGAAGTTATGACCATGCTAGATTTAACAGATTACTACAATACCATGCAGAACATTAACGCTAGAGTTGGTGTAGGTTGGATGGAATCTGAAGTCAATAAAGATAACTATAGAATTATCGAATCTACAGGTGGTATTCGTGAAGGGTCGTTCAATGACTTTAGAGGTCATTTGTCAATGAAACGCGAGGGCAACAAGTGGTTTGCTAAAGCATCTAAATACAGAACGAATACAGAGATTGATAACGATACTGAATTAGATTATTGGATAGACGTAAGTAATACATCAAAATATACAAGTATGAAGCCAAAGAAAATAGCTGTAGCAGTTACTAAATACGGAAATAATGATGCGATGGAAGTCGCGTTTGTTGAAGACGTTAAGTTTTACAAGATTAATCATTTCGATAAAGATGTAACACCTTATATTTTTGATATAGGAGATAAAATTCAAATAGATACAGAAAGATCATTAGTAACAATCAATGGAACAAATGCAATCGCACTAAAGGATATATTTAGTTCATTCCCTGTTATAAAAAGAGGAAAAAATGAAGTTATAATACGTCCAGCAAATGTAGGAATAGCAAAGTTAACGTATAGGGAGCGATTTAGATGAGTACACCAAGTGGAGACTTACATGTTGTTGATTTTAAAACAAATCAAATCGTTTCAGCTATACAACCAAAAGATTATTGGGATGACAAACGCCATTGGGAAATCAAGAATAATATAGATACATTAGAGTTTAGGGTGTTTGAGAATACAGATCAGGCAGCAACACTAGTACAACAAAATTTAGTATTAAAAGAAGTACGTGGTGGCAGAATCGTTCCTTATGTCATTACAGAAACGGAAAAAGATTCTAAAGATAGATCATTAATGGTTTATGCATCTGGCGAATGGATTCAGCTTGCTAAGGCAGGAATTATTGAGCCACAAAAAATAGAAAGTAAAACATTGAAACAATGTATGGAAATAGCCCTTAAAGGGACGAAGTGGAAAATAGGTAAAACGGAACATGACGGAGCACATTCAATGGTAATTGAAGAATTTACCGATCCGTTGGATTTACTTAAGAAAATCGCCGCTTCATTTGAATTAGAAATTCAATATCGTGCTGAAGTTGTTGGTTCTAAAATCGTTGGACGCTATGTGGATATGGTTCAGAAACGAGGAAGAGATACAAGAAAAGAAATAACCTTTGGTAAAGATTTAATAGGAATTAAACGTATTGAGAACTCTCAAAGTATTTGTACAGCCTTATTAGGTTTTGTAAAAAAAGAAAACGGAGAATTCATTACAATCTCATCCATAAATAAGGGAGTTCCTTATCTTGTAGATGATGCAGCTTATCAACGCTGGAATGAGAACGGAAAACATAAATTCGCTTTCTACACTCCACAAACAGACGACCAAAATATGTCTCCAGAGAGACTGTTGACTCTAATGAAAACAGAAATGGGTAAGCTTGTGAATGCTTCCGTTTCTTATGGAGTCGATGCGCAAAATATAGCAAGAATACCTGGTTTATCACATGAGGAAATCAATGAGGGAGATACAATTCGAATTATAGATGAAGGGTTTACACCTAAGCTGTATATTGAAGCGCGAGCTATTGCTGGTGATGAATCTTTTAAAGATCCTACACTAGATAACTATGTATTTGGTGATTATCGTGAAATCGTTGATCAAAATGATGAGTTGCGAAGGTTGTATCAAAAGATACTAAGCTCGTTGTATGACAAGGTTCCGCAAGAGTTATTTGATCAATTAAAAGATAAAGTAAAAGAACAAAACAAAGACATCATTGATGCTAAAGATAAAGCTGATCAGGCACAAAAAGAAAGTCAAACAGCAAAAGATTTAGCGGAAACAACACAGAAATATATAGAGCAGAACATGGTTGATATTATCGAACAACCAACAGCTCCTACTGAGAATTTACGTGATGGAAAAACTTTGTGGATAGATAGTTCTGATCCTGAAAATAAGGTCCAGAAACTTTGGAAAGGTGGTCAATGGCAAAGGGTTACTCCAGATACAGGCCCATTAAAGCAAAGTATTAAAGATGTTAAGGAAGATATTGAAACAGCAAAAACAGAATTGAATCAAAAGGTTCAAGAAGCACAAAATCAGGCGACAGGACAATTCAACGAAGTAAAGGAAAGTTTACAAGGTGTTAGTCGCACAATTTCTAATATCGAAAATAAACAAGGTGAAATTGATAAGAAAGTAACTAAGTTTGAACAGGATTCTAATGGATTTAAAACTTCTATTGAATCGTTAACAAAAAAAGATACTGAAATCAGTAATAAATTAAATACAGTCGAACAAACCGTAGAAGGCACAAAAAAGACGATTTCTGATGTGCAGCAAACAACAAGTGAGCTTAAGAAAATAACAACTGAAATTAAAGAAGAGGCTGGGAAAATCAGTGAGAAGTTAACGAGTGTAGAGACCAAAGTAAATAACACTAAAATAGGTGGACGAAATGCTGTTCTCGGCACATCAATTCCAGCTAGTTTAATTGGTAATAATACAGCGAATCAAACTTTAAGTATTTATAATTTTGCAGGTGGGGATTCTAGTTCAATTCTAAATAAGGAAATTTGTGTTTCTTTTGATTGGAAAGTTGAAGGTACAACGACACCATCGGGTTCTATGTATATGCAAGGGAGCAATCCGTGGCCTCTTATTGCATCCAAAATTACATTTTCCCCTCAAAATTTAAGCGGCAAATATTTGGGTGTAATAACGATTAGTGGTAGTGCTTTTAAGGCTGTAAACATGAGATTAGATAATTTCACAACTGGAGCAAAAATTACAGTATATAATTTTCAAATTGAAATAGGCAATAAAGCTACCGAATGGACACCAGCTCCAGAAGATCAAGTAACAACCGATGAATTCACCAAGAAAACAACAGAGATTGAAAAAAGTGTGGAGGGTGTTACAACTAAAATCTCAACCGTTCAAAAAGATCAAAATACAATGCAATCCACCTTGAATCAAGTTAAACAAACAACAGATTCTAATTCTCAAACCATTACAACGTTATCTCAAACGCAAGGTAAACAGGGAGAGGTTATTCAACAAAATACGAATGATATCACACAGTTGAATAATCAAATGAAATCTAAAGTGTCTGATACACAAATGCAGGAATATGTAGGTGGGTTAGGAAGCACGAACTTACTATTTAATGCTGCATTTGAAGACCGAGTAATAAACGCTTCCACAGGAGCTGTAACAAATACAACCCCAAGTACAACGAAATGGAGCATTGTAGGTACAGGTTCAGGGATTACTATAGTTCCTGAGAGTGCTAGGCATCATGAAGGTTACAATTCTGTCAAAATTACAGCTACCGGGCAAACTGCTAGTAAGTGGTCTGGTATCATGCAGCGGGTTCCAGCTGTACAAAATGGCGGTGATCATGTATTCTCCGCTTGGGTATACGTCCAGGATAAGAATACACTTGATAATGGTGGAGCGATTAAACTTCAATTCTTTAATGGGGCAAATGCAGTTTCAACATTTGTACAAACCGAGTTTAAAGATTTATTAGTCAACAATTCTTGGGTACTAGTATCTGTTAAAATTACTTCTCCTAACGTAGCGGTAACGCATTTACAAGGTGACATATGGGTTAGACAGAACGGTACAATTTGGGTATCTCAACCCCAATTACAAAAAGGATCTACTCGTTCTACATTCATGGAGAATCCAAAAGATTACGCCAACTATGACCAGCTTGTTGGTGAGATTGCTAAAAAAGTAGCTACTAGTGATTTCAATAATAAATTCACTCAAATGGAGACTACGATCAATCAGCAATCTCACCGAATTGACTTAAAGGCAGAAGCTACAAATGTTTACACGAAAATAGAAGCAGACGATACATTTGGAAGCAAAGCTATTGTAGAATCTCATAGTTCTCAGTTATCTGTAATGAGTAATGAAATTAGCACAAGAATTAAAGCTGGTGAAATAGCTTCCGCAATTAACCAAACAGCTCAAGCTGTATTGATTCAGGCTAGGAAAATTTATCTTGACGGATACATTGAAGCAAAACACTTAAGAGCACAAGAATTAGTAGGAGTTACTATCAAAACAGCACCACAGGGTTCTAATAGTAACCACATCCGCTTAAATGCACAGGATATGACTTTATATGGAAGTGGCGCTAATCGTGCTTATCTTGGGTTTATGGAGACAACAGATGGAAGTATTCAACCTTCACTCGTCCTTGGTTCTGACAATATTAAATACAGGGGTGCAGGAGCTTTCTATATTTATCAAGCGACTCCGCGAATCAATGGATTCGAACAACCTTCTAAAGCTTGGGCTAAATTTGGAATCTCTAAAGGAGAAAACGCTGAAGGGAACAATATATGGTCATCATATATTCAAATGCAAAATGATGGTGGTCATATGGACATATATGCAGATGGGAAGTTACGTTTAAAATGTTTGAATAATATTGAGATAGAATCTGAAGGATGGACATCTGGAGCTGGTTCCTTCAGCGTGACCACAACGGAGCCTCATGCTTTTACAAATAACTGGGGACAGTTTACTTTCAAAAGAAAAGGCAGTGACTATAAAATACATTTCTTAAACGGCGCCACCGATCATGATTTAATCATGGGTAATGCAATGATAAGGTCAAGTTTTGTACAAGGTTATAACAATGGCTTGCAGATTAAAGATATGATGGGTCAGGGATGGAAAGATATAGAATTAAGAACGCTATATGCGCAAGAGGATGCGATAGCTACTCAAAATATGTGGGCAAAAGCCTTTAAGACTACATCGGCTAGAAATATGAAAGAAAATATAAAAGATATTCCTTTCTCAGCTCTTGATAAAATCATGAGTTTGGCTATAAAACAATACAACTTTAAAGACGATATGTATGATCTGTATCAAATGCGCGTGAACAAACCAGAGGAACAAACAGAACCATATACAACAAAAGAAATTGAAACCTATTTTGGTATGATTGCAGACGATACGGATGCTATATTTACAGATAAAGAGAAGCGGGCCATTAATTTATATAATACTGTTTCTATTCTTATTGCAGCTTTCCAACAGCAGTATCATCAATTTAACGAAGAGTTAACTACTGTTAAAGGTGAGAATAAACAACTAAAAGAGCAAGTTACAAAACTAACAAACGATGTGTCCACATTAACAGAATTAGTACAAAAATTAATAGACGAGAAACCAGAGCAGCCATAAGCTGGTCTTTTTTTATTATCTAAAAAAGGAGAGGAAAAGATGGATCGTATTGATGTATTATTAAAAACCTTTATTGCCACTTTTGGTGGCTTCTGTGGGTATTTCTTGGGAGGATGGGATGCAACATTGAAAGTTCTAGTAATCATGGCAGCTATCGACTATATCACAGGAGTAGTCGCGGCAGGATACAACGGAGAGCTAAAAAGTAAAGTTGGTTTCAAAGGCATCGCCAAAAAGGTGGTGCTTTTTCTTTTGGTTGGAGTGGCGACCCAGCTAGATGTGGCACTTGGAAGTAATAGTGCTATTCGAGAAGCAACAATTTTCTTCTTCATGGGTAATGAATTACTTTCACTTTTAGAAAATGCTGGTCGAATGGGTATTCCGTTGCCACAAGCTTTAACAAATGCAGTTGAAATTTTAGGTGGTAAACAAAAACAAGAAGAGAAAAAGGGAGATGTTCAATAATGGAAATCAGAAAAAAATTAGTTGATCCAAGTAAATATAGTACAAAGTGTCCATATACAATGAATCCAGAATTTATCACAGTTCATAATACGTATAATGATGCTACAGCAGAAAATGAAGTATCTTATATGATTCGCAATGATAACCAAGTCTCGTTTCATATTGCGGTAGATGATAAAGAAGCTGTACAAGGAATTCCTTTAGAACGTAACGCTTGGCATTGCGGTGATGGTGGTGGTAACGGAAATCGTAAATCTATTGGAGTTGAAATTTGCTACTCTTTAAACGGTGGGAATCGATATTATAAAGCAGAAGATAATGCAGCTATCGTTGTAGCCCAACTCATGAAACAGTACAATATTCCAATGAGTAAAGTTCGCACACACCAATCATGGAGTGGAAAGTATTGTCCTCATCGTATGTTAGCAGAAGGACGTTGGAATAGCTTTATTGAAAGAGTCCAAAATGCGTATAACGGTGGAGGTAATAATGTACCCCAAACTCCTATTCCACCGTCATCTAGTGGGACAGGTATTGCATATATTGAGGGGAATAATGTTAACCTTCGTAAAGGACCTGGTACTGGATACGGGGTTATTCGTCAATTAGGGAAAGGAGAATGCTACCAAGTATGGGGTGAGTCAAATGGATGGCTAAACTTAGGTGGCGATCAGTGGGTATATAATGATTCATCATACATTCGTTATACAGGAGAAAATGCACCAGCACCTTCTAAACCTTCAAATGATGGCATTGGTGTAGTAACTATTACTGCTGATGTGTTACGCGTTCGTACTGGTCCAGGAACTAACTATGGTGTCGTAAAAAATGTGTACCAGAGCGAAAGATATCAGTCTTGGGGATATAGAGACGGTTGGTATAATGTTGGTGGCGACCAATGGGTTTCAGGTGAATATGTGAAGTTTGAAAAGTAAAAATAAGAGCCGTCCTAATGGGCGGCTTTTTTTAGTTTATATTCACCAATTCATCAAACTTAAACTCAGTATTTAACCCAAAAGCATCTGTACAATACACAGTTTTTAGCATTGGTTCGATATGTAATACATTTATGTACATGTCGTGCACCATTCCGTCACGATAGTATGAAATAGATATTTCCTCTTTGCTTTGCATCGAATGAATAAGACTTCGTTCAATTTGTTCCTGCATATCTTCAGATACTATTGGTTTTGGTACTTTATTTAAATCAGCCATTATTTCTCTAATTCCTGCGAACTGTTCCGGCATACTGGCAAACGGCTGCCACTTCACCATGCCGCGTCCTTTAATCTTAGGTGTTCCCCAATTTGTATTATCCATGATGATCCCCCGATTCATGCTATTTAGCCTCATTATACACGAACGTACGTTCTTTTCAAGGGTGAAAAAAAGCCTATCTTTTACGATTTGGCTCACTATTATTTCTATGTAATTAAAATTTACTTTTAGATAATGCCTTTAGTATTGGATTAACAATCCTACTGATTAAACGAAATCCTCTAAATATTGACCGGACAACCTTCACCGTATCATCCCCTTTTAATTAAATAAATCATACCAATTAATACGATATTTTAAAAGTTTGATTTTATATTATTATTTTTCTTCTTCTTCAATCCATATATCTTCCACTCGCATATCAAGGACTTTAGCAATTCGAATCGCAACTAAAAGTGTAGGTGAGCCCCCTTGGAGTAAGTTGGTCATTGTAGAATTAGCTATACCAACTTTTTTAGCTACAAAACCATAACGTAATCCTTTTTCATCTACAATTTGTTTTAAATTGCTACGTAACACATTCCCACCCCCTATATGTATATTCTTGTGAAATCATTTTTGTCCTTTTAAAAAATAAATTTAGTATGGACAGGCAATGTATTTCATTCTAGTTCATATACCTATATCAAGACCACCAGGAATACCAAGTAGAACTAAGGACACCAAGAGGGGAGAGGGTTACATGCGTTGGCAGTACAATCATCTGAACACAATTCCATATCTTCATCCTTCAAAGGAATTACGCTCGATGTACAATGAATCCAGATCAAGAGCAGAAACGGAATCAATTATGAATCACATGAAAAATCATGAAGTGTTTAATAACAGGGAGTATAAAAGATATTTCAGTTTATCCCAGGTTATTGAAGAGGATCTATACGGTGAGGAAGAAGACATTCTAAATTGGGAAACTTTAATGGATTGTTATGATGCAGTCCTTACGAGAAAAGGTATTATATTCCGTGAGAAAGAAGAGGAGGAATAGATATGACACTCGCAGGGGAAGCGGTAGTTATTTGGACAGCAACAGGTTTGTCAGTAGTTGCAATGAAGGTAGCAGAAAAAATGGGGAAGAGTGTTCCTCATTGGCTTCCACGTATTACTTTGTACACAACGCTCACGGGCTCGTTCTTATACCTTCTACGTTATGTTCTAGTTATGTTTCTATGAAGGAATACAATATGGAAGGGTGGGACAACAGAGAAGGTATAAAGAAAGACTTGTTCCGTCATATTCCAAAAGAGTGCAATGATATCCTTATAGGATATTTAAGGGGGAAATGTTTATGTTGGAGTTATTACTGGTTCCCACGGCAGCACTAACTTATGCATTAGTAAGTGATAAGTTCAAACGAAAAGATGATGATAAAAAGAAGATTCAAGTCTTTTTCGAGGTGAGTGGGATTGCTATTAAAAGGGACGATAAGTTGCATTATCCTAAGTTTCAAAAACAAATTGATGATGATCGCAGCACAACATATATTTATACTTTACCTGTAGGTATGCCAAGCAAAATTATTCAAAAAGTTGAGGACGTTGTAAGCGAGGGATTAAACAAACCTGTTCGGATCCATTACGATAATTATAAATTAAGCATTCGAGTATTTCATAAAGACATACCTAATATGTGGAGATGGTCCGAAACATTAATTGAACAAGGGAAATGGCTTGTACCTATAGGGCAAAGCTTAGAAGAATTAATTTATCATGATTTTGATAAAACACCACACATGACTTTAGGTGGTTTGACACGTATGGGGAAAACCGTTTTTCTAAAGAATGTAATGACATCTCTTATTACAGCACAATCAGACCATACTCATTTATACATTGTTGATTTAAAAGGTGGATTAGAATTCGGGCCATATCAAAATTTAAAGCAAGTTGAATCTATAGCAGAAAAGCCGATTCAAGCGTTTCAAGTTTTAAATACAATTCTTGAAAAGATGGAAGAAAAAATGTGCTATATGAAGGAAAGGCACTATACAAACGTTGTAGAAACAAATATAAAAGAACGACATTTTATCATAGTTGATGAAGGTGCTGAGCTTTGTCCAGATAAGAGTATGAGTAAAGAGCAGCAAAAGTTGTTAATTGCTTGTCAGAGAATGCTTTCTTATATAGCAAGGATTGGCGGGGCGCTTGGCTTCAGATTGATTTTTTGTACACAATATCCAACTGGAGACACATTGCCGCGACAAGTTAAGCAAAATTCAGATGCGAAGTTAGGGTTTAGATTGCCAACACAGACAGCTTCTCAAGTAGTTATAGATGAATGTGGATTGGAATCGATTAAAAGTATACCTGGGCGCGCTTTGTTTAAAACGGATAGGTTAACAGAAATTCAAGTGCCTTATATTTCTAATGAAACGATGTGGAATGTACTAAAACAATATGAGGTGGAGAAACATGAACATACAAACACACATCAAATTGAATCGTCAGATGATGATTCTGACCTCGATTAGAAAGTTGAAATTTGCTACACGTAGGCATTTAATGGCTATACATGATTTAGGGGGCATTAGAAATGCAAACCGTATATTAAAGGATTTAGGATCGTTCGTTAATAGTACAGTGTATAAAAAAGAATATGTATATTACTTAAATAAAAAAGGGCGTGCGCTATTCGATGATACAGAAAAAATAGTACCAACAATTCGACTAGCACACAGCCTTATGAGAAATGAAGCTTGGCTCTATCTGTTCTGTCCGGATGACTGGCAGATAGAAACACCTATACGTTATAAAATAGATGATAAAAAGAAGACAATTATTCCAGATGTTAAATTCCGAGATGAAGAAGGAATTTTAAATGCTGTTGAAATAGATCGCACTCAGATGATGAATGTAAATAGTGAGAAGATGAAAAGGTATGGTGAATTTACAACTTACTACAAAAATAAATATAAGGGCAAAATACCAATCGTTCATTTTTTTACCGTAACGGAATACAGACAAAAAACTTTAGAGCAGTTTGCAATGAAGAATGGCGTTTATGTGAAGGTGTATGTTGTCCCAGAATTTCAATAAAAAAGAGCTGAATAAAATCCAGCTCTTTTGCCCCCCTTTTTTTAGTTATGCCCCACCTTTGCCCCGCTTTGTAGAAAAAGATAGAAAACATTTAGAAAAGGTTATGAGTTAAAACACTGATACAACAAGATATTTATAAGGATAAAAAAACGGATAAAAGGGTTGTATCTATATTTAGGGCAAATGCAATTGGAGTTTCGTGAAGTATCATCTGGAGAACAGCTAGCATTTGAAAATGGAGAAAGTATTTTACGATTCCGATCGCGTAATGGGAGTGAAGTATCGTATGAAAAAGAGAATAGTCGTCTTATAAGAAAGGTAAATAGGCGCGGGAGGGAAGTTGTTTTACAAAATATTGGAACGGTTTCTTACAAACTAACACCTCATGTACTCATTATAAATGTGAAAGATACTAGTGGGAAAATATATGAAGGTGTAGTTATGCGATATAGCGAAATAGGAATAAACGTATGAGAAAGCAAAATGGATTTACAATGCCTGGAACGATTATCTTTCTTATTTTATTAACTTCTTTTTTTATATACGAAACAAATATGTTGTTTACAGATAAAAAATTTTATATAGAAATAGAACAAAAGTTTTTATTGGATGAATTACTTAACCGATCTATTACAGATATAAAAAAAGATTTACAGCAAAAAGAAAAAGAAGGTACATTTTTCTTTCAGTATGAAAAGGGAGAAGCGAGTGGAAATTATGTCTTTGAAAATGATTTAATTCTCGTTACGTTGCAGTGCACACTCAAACAGGAAGCTTTCTATACGGTAGGTTTTCGGTATAGAAAAAAGGATGGGAAAATAGTCGATTGGATAGAAGGATAATATGTAAAATATATGTAAATAAATCAAGGTTTCCTATTGTAAATTAAATTGATTTTTTAGAAGAAATGGATAAATATAATGATTAAAAGTTTAAATTTTCTCAAAAAAGAGAAAGGTAGAAAGAATATGATATATTCATGCTATCCAATCATTATTTTTAGGGAGAATAGGGAAATGACAAACAACAATCAAATAGGTGAAAATAAGGAACAAACTATTTTTGATCATAAAGGAAATACGATTATGACAGAAGATAGAGAAATACACATTATTTCAAAATTTGAAGAACCTCTTATTGTCGTATTAGCAAATGTACTAAGTGATGAAGAGTGTGATGAATTGATTGAAATGTCTAAAAATAAAATGAAGCGTTCTAAAGTTGGTTCATCACGTGATGTAAATGATATTCGAACAAGTAGCGGTGCATTTTTGGAAGACAATGAACTTACTTCAAAGATTGAAAAACGAATTTCATCTATCATGAATGTTCCTGCGTCGCATGGTGAAGGATTGCACATTTTAAATTATGAAGTGGATCAACAATATAAAGCACACTATGATTATTTTGCGGAACATAGTAGATCAGCTGCTAACAATCGTATTAGTACGCTTGTAATGTACTTAAATGATGTAGAAGAAGGCGGGGAAACGTACTTCCCGAAATTAAATCTTTCTGTACATCCTAGAAAAGGAATGGCAGTATACTTTGAGTATTTTTATCAAGATCAATCACTAAATGAGCTTACGTTACATGGAGGGGCACCTGTAACGAAAGGCGAGAAATGGATTGCAACGCAGTGGGTGAGAAGAGGTACTTATAAGTAAAAGCGAGTGTTACGTTTTGTTCTTCATAGTATAAGAACAAAACGTTTTTTATTAAACAAAGTAGCATCTTTCGTTATAATAACAATTAATAAATGACGATTGAGAGGTCAGAAAATGAAATCTATATACATAACCGGCTATATGGGAGCAGGGAAAACAACAATTGGAAAAGCATTAAGTCAAGAACTTCAAATGGATGTTGTAGATACTGATCAAAAAATCGAAGAGAAGCAAGCGAAGGCAATTCGTGATATTTTTGCCGAAGAAGGCGAAACGGCTTTTCGGGAATATGAAAGCGAAATGTTACGTGCGCTACCAGTCCATAATGTCATTATTACAACTGGTGGGGGAATTATTGAACGAGCGGAAAATCGCAAGTGGATGAAAGAGAACGGAACTGTCGTGTATTTATATTGTGATCCGCACGTAATTGCAGAAAGGCTTCGTGAAGATACGACACGTCCACTATTTCAAAAGAAAGATATAGATGCATTTGTAACGAAATTTGAATCACGTCGAGCTTATTATGAAGAGGCTCACATTCATATCGATACGACAAATAAGTCTGTAAAGCAAATTATGAATGAATTAAAGGAAAAGATTAATGTATAAAAAAGTGGACATACTAATCAAGTAGAGGTGATGATAATATGTCTACTAATGATTATGTTCGCTTTGTGACGCAGCAGTTTGTGTCATATATGGATGCTCCAAAAGAAGATCGAAAACAAAAGAAAGAACAACGCCGTGCTGAAAAAGAGCCATTTATGAATAAGTGGTTTGGTGTTATGCCGCTGAGTGCTGCTTTGTTTTACCGAAATGTAAAAAGTAAAAGAAAAAAATCAAGTTGAATTTTAGTCATATGTTTAGCAAACCAAAAATCCCCTAGTGTCGTATTATACTAGGGGATTTTTATTTACTGCACGGATTCTTGTTCTTCCGTAACGGCATGTATTTTATTGTTCACCCAGACAAATCCAATTCCGATACAAATAGAAATGCCCCATCCAACAGCGGTCATAATTGCTCTCATTTCACCGTAGCCATCTACACCGAAAACAGAGATGAAATAAATTTTTAAGAAGCTTTTTAATATGAATTGTAGACCGAAAAAGAGCGTTAAATATTGCAATGCTGGATAGATACGACTATCACGATACAGTTCACGACTTTTATCACGGTCATGCCCTTGCAGTGCTGCAATATCCGCAGCGAAATATAACATGAGTGGTTTTTTTATGAAAATTGTACAGATGACGATAATACCGAGTACGATGTGATAATATGCATCATTCCACAACATTCGTTCAGCTGACCCAGATAATAAATCTACCGTTGTATTAGAAATGAGTGTAATTAAAATAAAGAACCCTGTCACGTTAAACTGTTTTTCTTTTTTAAAGGTATACAGTGTATAAATAATCCCCGGAACAGAGGAAAGTAACATCGCGTAATAAGGATCGATATAAGGTTTTGCAAATTTCCAAATGAGGAATGGGATTACGAGATAAAAGACAAGATCTAATATAGCTTTTTTATTTTGATTCATACAAAGCCTCCTTAAGTCATACATATATTTTATAATATAATTTCTGAAAATTGTATAAGGTTTAATGGGAAAAGAAAAAATATATCAATTTTCGAGGGGGTAGTAGATTGAAAAAAATTGCCCCTAGCGTAGTAAGTTTTTTTAGTATATAATAAAGGAAACGCTTTCATTTTTAATTTGTTCACAAAATGGACGGAAAATCACATATTTACTATCGATATGTTGCTTTATAATGAAACTAATTAAATATACATGCATACAATATTGTGAAATAAATAACATAAATAATCTATATAAATGTAAACGTTATCAAAAGAGAGAGGTGGAGACAATGAGTAAATTTTTCTTCAATCATAATCCAGCAACAGTAGAGGATGGAAGGCTTGTTAAATATGCTGAAATTATTTATGGAGAAGGTGGCCGTTCTGTATTAGAAAATTTAATGGTGAAGGCATCTATCAGATTGCGTGATCGTTATCCGAATAAATCTGACGAGCAGATCTCGAACCTAGTAAATAAAGGCATCCATGATATGTTTCAAAAATATGTGAGCGAGTAAGAGTGGCCAATGGCTGCTCTTATTTTTTTGTATAAGGATTGTAACTCTAGCTGAAAATAAACATGTATTCTGAAAAACGTAAAAAGGAGTGGGAAAGATGAGCAATGGAATTGGACGTTCGAAAGAAAATCTTCCAACTGATGCAAATCATGTGAGCGCGAAGGATCGTGCGTATCAAAAACGCATGGCAAAGCAAAAACAACAAGAGCGTAATGAGGATAGAGAGTAACTCGAAATAAAGCTCCTTCTAAAGCAGAAGGAGCTTTATTTTGATAGAAAATGATTCGCGGTAACATAAAAGAGTCCACCGTTAATAATTTGCACTGTAATACGTGGTTCATACTGTTCTTGCAGAGCTTGTTTTTCAATTTCATAGCTCTCAGGAAGTTCGTCACTTTCTTCATAAAAACGGTTTAAAAGGTCTAAATCATGATTCCAACGCACTCTTGCTTCTTTTGCCCACGTATGGTCATCTTCTGCAATTATATTTTTTAAAGCGTCTTCTATGCGTTGTAAACCACTTTGAGGTTTAATGATGGGCGAGAGCGTAAAACAAAAATCAGGTATTTTTGGTGTAAGTTTAATGTTTGTTAATGTTTCATGAAAGTTTGCCATCATTGTTCCAGAAATGAGATGAATACCAATCGAGTGAAGGATGTCTTTTTTTCGATCACATTGATAGGAAACTTTTATATTAATACCGAGCCAAGGGTGGAGCGGTGTATGTGTTGCCCCATTATGTCTTACATCCTCATATAAACGTATGTAAGAGCCTAATTCTTTTGTCGTTTGGAAAATTTGATGTAGACGTGGTGAACCGTAGTGAATAAGCTCACCATCATTTTCTTCATTTTCTGGATTTGTAATAAGAGTAAGGCGCATCGGATTCGGTACGCCTCCTGTTTTCTCAAGATAGTGCCAATAAAAAGGGCGATTCATTAATAATTTATCCATCTCAATTGTTAACTGTACATCTAATAAATGAGGAGAACGTTCTAAAATTTCACAGTTATTCGCCTCAAAGAAATTGTATAAGTAATTATGAATTTCATGTTGCTGCATAGCCTTGCACCTCAGCTTCATTTCGTTTCGCAAAGTCGATTATAGATGTTAAGTTTTCCATCTTAATTCTAATTTCACCTTCGCTTTTTGATTGCGCGAAAATTTCTTGAATGTGCGCGTCGATGTTTTTCATATTAATTCTCGTTAAAATTTCATCGAGTTCACCGATAACACGCTCGAATAAGTTGATTTTTTCATATAACAGTTTCAGAATATGTTCTTCAACAGTATGCTTTGTAGCTAAGTTATAAATATGAACATCATTCTTTTGACCGAGACGGTGAATACGTCCAATTCTTTGCTCAAGACGCATTGGATTCCATGGCAAATCATAATTGATCATATGGCTACAAAACTGTAAGTTAATGCCTTCTCCGCCAGCTTCCGTTGCAATTAACACTTGGGCACGATTTTGGAAAAGTTCCTTCATCCAATCTTTCTTCCCGCGTTTAAATCCGCCGCGGAATGGGACAGAAGAAATACCGTGTTGTTGTAAAAACCATTGTAAGTACATCTGTGATGCTCGGTATTCCGTGAAAATGACGACTTTATCGTCAATTTCTTTTATAAGCTCTAGAGCTTTAGTTGCTTTTGAGTTGAAAGGAATATGATTAATTTTGTCCATTAGCACATCGATATGTGGATCTTTTATATAATGTTCATTTTCTTTCTGTCTTTTTTCTACATGCTTTTTCAATGAATAGTAAACAGCCTCACGACTACTACACGCTTCCCGTTTTAACGTTAACGATGAGAAAGCAGATGTGAAGGCGTCTTGTCCTCGCCAATTTTCGATATCATTATATAGAGCTTGTTCTTGTTCATTAAACTCAACAAAAATTGTACGTACATGTCTCTTCGGCCAATCGATACCGGTATTATGTCGTCTATTTCGCACCATTACTTTATTAATGAGAGCTTTTAAGTCTTCATCTGATTCGGCTGAACGATTTTTGGAAGCGTAATATTCTTCAAAGTTGGATTGATTGCCTAAATGTCCTGGTTTTAATAAAGAAACAAGGTTAAAAATTTCATCAATCTTATTTTGAACAGGAGTAGCGGTTAGTAATAAACAAAACTTCTTTTTTAATCGTTGTGCAAATTCATAGTTTTTTGTTTTATTATTTTTCAGTTTATGTGCTTCATCGATAATAATAAGGTCATATTCCAAGTTCAACACGATATCGCGATGTGGTGAACGTTTCGCAGTATCAATTGACGATACAATTACGTCAGCTTGTTCCCATGAGTAGCTTTTCTTTTGTGCTACAGCGGGAATGAAAAACTTTGTATTCAGTTCGTATGCCCATTGTGATACGAGAGAAGCTGGGACAAGTATAAGTACCTTTTTCACGAGCCCGCGGACCATGTATTCTTTCAAAATAAGTCCAGCTTCGATTGTTTTTCCAAGGCCTACTTCATCTGCTAGAATCGCTTTACCATTCATTTGTTCAATCACATTTTCAGCGACTTCTAATTGATGCGGAAGCGGTGTGAAATGGGATAAATGTTTCGGTGCTTGTAGTCCATCAAAAGTAGGAACAAGTAACGATTTTTCTGTTTCATAAGCTAAGTGATATAAATCCCAGTTTGTCCAAGGACCATCTTCGTCAATTCTATTTAAAAAATTGTTTTGCCACGTCCGATCTACGGAAATATCGACATTCATTACAACTCTCCCACCTTTTATAAACTAAAGTAATTATTTTTTAATGTATGATGATTTACCTTAAAAGAAGGCATAATTATCGTTATTAAAGGCTATATGATAGACAATAATAAAGTATTAAATCTCAAAAGCTGTATTTATTGTGTTTTAACATAAAAAATTCTAAATTATTTTTTATGCTAGAATATTGATGAAATATAGCGAATGATGTTAGGATAATGGTGTGAAATGTGTGGAATCTTTCGTATTTTATCCAAGAAAGTGATTTTTTATTTACGCTTTCATAAAAAAATATAATGAGATTCCGTATATCCTATCTTTTCAGAATGAAAATGTTTAGAAAAGGGAAGCAACTTTTATTGATTTGTCAAAGCATAAGGGGGAGAGAGCATGATTACATTACAACGTACACCGTTATTTGATGTATACGCGAAGTATGGTGGGAAAACAATCGACTTCGGTGGTTGGGAATTACCAGTTCAATTTTCAAGCATTAAAGAAGAACACGAAGCTGTACGTACAGCTGCAGGTTTGTTCGATGTGTCTCATATGGGAGAAGTTGAAGTAAAAGGTGTAGATAGTTTAGCATTTTTACAACGTGTTGTTACAAATGACGTATCTACCTTAAAGGTAGGGGGCGCACAATATACAGCTATGTGCTACGAAAATGGTGGTACAGTAGATGATTTATTAATCTACAAACGTGGTGAAGAAGACTATTTATTAGTAATCAATGCATCAAATATCGAGAAAGATTACGAATGGTTAGCAAGTCATGTAATTGGCGATGCGACAGTAGTCAATGTTTCTAGTGAAGTTGCACAGCTTGCAATTCAAGGACCAAAAGCAGAAGGCATTTTACAAAAAGTTGTGTCAGAAGATTTGAAAGAAATTAAGTTCTTTAAATTTAAAAACGATATTCTTGTAGATGGAATTCCAGCACTTGTATCTCGTACAGGTTACACAGGTGAAGATGGATTCGAAATTTACTGTAAGAGTGAAGATGCTGCAAAACTTTGGGAGAAACTTCTTGAAGTTGGAGCAGAAGAGGGCTTAAAAGCATGTGGTTTAGGTGCTCGTGATACACTTCGATTCGAAGCAACATTACCACTTTATGGACAAGAATTATCAAAAGATATTACACCGATTGAGGCTGGAATTGGCTTTGCGGTAAAAACAAATAAAGAAGCAGACTTCTTTGGAAAAGCAACGTTAAAAGAGCAAAAAGAAAACGGTGCGCCTCGTAAATTAGTCGGCATCGAAGTAATCGAACGTGGAATTCCTCGTACGCATTACCCTGTATTTATTGGTGAAGAAAAAATTGGGGAAGTAACAAGTGGTACACAATCTCCAACGTTAAAGAAAAGCATTGGTTTAGCACTAATTGATGTAAAATACGCAGCAGTTGATACAGAAGTAGAAATTGAAATTCGTAATAAACGCGTCAAAGCAGTAGTTGTTCCAACACCATTTTACAAACGTTCAAAGTAACGGGGAGAGGGGTAGATTTCATGTTGCATCGTTATCTTCCAATGACAGAAGAAGACAAAAAAGAAATGTTACAAACGATCGGCGTTCAAACGATCGATGAATTATTCTCTGATATTCCAGAGAGTGTTCGTTTTAAAGGGGATTTAAAAATTAAAGAAGCAAAATCAGAGCCAGAGCTTTTAAAAGAGCTATCTCAAATGGCTAGTAAAAATGCTAACTTAAAAGAATACGCTTCTTTCTTAGGAGCAGGTGTATACGATCATTATGCTCCAGTAATTGTAGATCATGTTATTTCTCGCTCAGAATTTTATACAGCTTATACACCATACCAACCGGAAATTTCACAAGGGGAATTACAAGCAATCTTTGAATTCCAAACAATGATTTGTGAATTAACAGGAATGGATGTAGCAAACTCTTCTATGTATGACGGGGGTACAGCTTTAGCTGAAGCGGCAATGTTAGCAGCTGGCCATACTCGCAAAAAGAAAATTCTTGTATCTAGCGCGGTTCATCCAGAATCAAGAGCAGTACTTGAAACGTATGCAAAAGGTCAAAATCTTGAAGTTGTTGAAATTAATCATAAAGATGGTGTAACAGATTTAGATGTATTACAAAGTGAAGTAGATGATACAGTTGCTTGTGTAATCGTTCAATATCCAAACTTCTTCGGACAAGTTGAAAAATTAGCTGATATTGAAAAAATCGTTCATCAACAAAAATCATTATTTATCGTTTCTTCAAATCCATTATCATTAGGCGCATTAACACCACCAGGGAAATTTGGTGCTGATATTGTAATCGGTGATGCACAACCATTCGGTATTCCAACGCAGTTTGGTGGACCGCACTGTGGTTACTTTGCAACAACGAAAGCATTTATGCGTAAAATTCCAGGACGTCTTGTTGGACAAACTGTAGATTCAGATGGTAAACGTGGATTTGTATTAACGTTACAAGCACGTGAACAGCATATTCGTCGTGATAAAGCGACATCTAACATTTGTTCAAACCAAGCGTTAAATGCATTAGCAGCTTCTGTTGCAATGACGGCACTTGGCAAACAGGGTGTGAAAGAAATGGCACGTCAAAACATTTCTAAAGCACAGTATGCAAAACGTCAATTTGAAGCGAAAGGCTTCACAGTAACATTTGCTGGACCATTCTTCAATGAGTTTGTTGTAGATTGCAAACGTCCAGTGAAAGAAGTAAACGATGCATTATTACAAAAGAATATTATCGGTGGTTACGATCTAGGCCGTGATTATAAAGAGCATGAAAACCATATGCTTGTAGCAGTAACTGAGCTTCGTACAAAAGAGGAAATTGACACACTTGTAAACGAAATGGGGGCTATCCAATGAAGAATCAAGACCAAGCACTTATCTTTGAAGTGAGTAAAGAAGGACGCATAGGATATAGCTTACCCAAATTAGATGTAGAAGAAGTGAAACTAGAAGATGTGTTTGAGAGCGATTATATTCGAGTAGAAGATGCAGAGCTACCAGAAGTATCTGAACTTGATATTATGCGCCACTATACAGCACTTTCAAACCGTAACCACGGTGTTGATTCTGGATTCTATCCACTTGGATCTTGTACGATGAAATATAATCCGAAAATTAATGAGAGTGTAGCTCGTTTCGCAGGATTTGCAAATATTCATCCACTGCAAGATGAAAAGACAGTACAAGGTGCAATGGAATTAATGTACGACTTACAAGAGCATTTAATTGAAATTACAGGTATGGATACTGTTACTTTACAACCAGCAGCTGGTGCACACGGAGAATGGACAGGTTTAATGTTAATTCGTGCATACCATGAAGCGAATGGTGACTTTAACCGTACGAAAGTAATTGTACCTGACTCTGCTCACGGAACGAACCCAGCATCTGCAACTGTAGCTGGTTTTGAAACAATTACAGTAAAATCAAATGAAAATGGCCTTGTTGACTTAGAAGACTTAAAACGTGTTGTAAACGAAGAAACAGCAGCACTTATGTTAACAAATCCTAATACATTAGGTCTATTCGAAGAAAATATTTTAGAAATGGCAGAAATCGTCCATAATGCAGGCGGTAAATTATACTATGATGGTGCAAACTTAAATGCGGTATTAAGCCAAGCACGCCCAGGAGATATGGGATTTGACGTTGTGCATTTAAACCTTCATAAAACATTTACAGGTCCTCACGGCGGTGGTGGCCCAGGTTCTGGTCCAGTAGGTGTGAAAGCTGATTTAATTCCGTACTTACCAAAACCGATTTTAGAGAAAACGGAAAGTGGTTATCACTTCAACTACGACCGCCCAGAAGCAATTGGTCGTGTGAAACCATTCTATGGTAACTTCGGAATTAACGTTCGTGCATACACGTATATTCGCTCTATGGGTCCAGATGGTTTGCGTGCAGTAACGGAGTATGCTGTATTAAATGCGAACTATATGATGAGAAGATTAGCGCCATTCTATGATCTTCCATTCGATAGACATTGTAAGCATGAATTTGTATTATCAGGTCGTCGTCAAAAGAAACTTGGTGTACGTACATTAGATATTGCAAAACGTCTGCTTGATTTTGGTTACCATCCACCAACAATTTACTTCCCATTAAATGTGGAAGAATGTATTATGATTGAGCCGACAGAAACAGAATCAAAAGAAACATTAGATGGTTTCATTGATAAGATGATTCAAATCGCTAAAGAAGTAGAAGAAAATCCAGAAGTTGTACAAGAAGCACCGCATACGACAGTCATTAAACGTTTAGACGAAACGATGGCTGCACGTAAACCAGTTTTACGTTATGCAAAGCCAGCTCCTGTACAAGTTTGATTAGAATAACAAAAGAAGAACTCGCTGAGGCGGGTTCTTTTTTTGTATGGATAATTTGTCCCGCATTAACGGACAGTAAACTTCCAACTCAAAACTTAGCTGGTGCAAAGAAGCCAGGTGGGAGATAAACTGTCCGTAAATGCCCGATTGGTTCAACTAATAATCAGTGGGGATGAACAAAAATCCCCACTGATTAAAGTTTCACTTTATGCAGAAATAGTGAAGAAAATGTTAAAAAAATATATTTTTTGTTTCCTAATGGTGTAAAGGTGTAGTTTTATAGGTAGTTTTGTTGAAAAAGTCGGTTTGATAAAAGTATTTATTTTTGTTAGAATTTTATTGAAATTAAGAAGATGTGATGAGGCAAAGATTACTCATTTTTATGTATATGTGAAAAAACGAACAAGACGGGGGTGAAAGTGTGGGATATCGATGTTATAGAATGGTATACCATTTAGAAAATGGAGAAACAATTAAAGATGTAAAAGAATTTTGCTATCGAGACCAAGGGAAAGTGTTAGAAAGAGTAGCAAATCGTGTAATGGATAATAGAGAAGTGACGGCGATTGATAAACAAGGAACAATCATTTCAATAGCATGTGAGGACATTGTAAAGGTGGAACTTGATTACATAACAGAAAGTTAACCTTGAGTCATATCGAATTATTCGATAAAATAAACTGTTGAATGGTGAAGTGAGAAGAGAGGAGTTTATCATGGGTAGTACAAGACACTTTTATATGTTTATCTTAGCGTTTGTTCTTGTTGTGGCATTAACGATTTACTTAATTGTTGACAGCAGCTGGTACAACACGGTTCATCCGGCATTCCTTCTGTTTATGTATATAGGAATTGCAGTAGTAAGTTTCGGAATGAGAGACGAGATGTTAGATCGCTTTGAAAAGTGATACATATACGAAAGACCAACAGGAAAATGTTGGTCTTTTTTTCTTGCCAAAAATAGGATGGTGTGTATATACTGTATATATAAGGTATACACAGTATATACACACACTGGAGGAAAACATGAATATTATTATTTCGAATTCTTCCCAAGACCCTATTTATGTGCAAATAAGAAAACAATTAAGCCAGCTTATTTTAAATGGCGGTTTAAAGGGTGGAGATCAATTACCGTCTATTCGTAGCTTAGCGAAGGAATTACAAATTAGTGTCATTACAACGAAGCGTGCATACGAGGAGCTTGAAAAAGAAGGATATATAGAAACTGTTGCTGGGAAGGGGACTTATGTTTCACGTAAAAATAATGAACTATTAAAAGAACAAAGGCTTCGCCTATTGGAAAGTAAAGCTGAAGAAATCGTAAAAGAAAGTAAAGTGTTGCAGCTTTCACTTGAAGAATTGCAGCAGATGATTGCGTGTTTATATAAGGGGGAATAAGAGATGTTAGAGCTAAAAAATGTTTGTAAAAGTTATCAAGATTTTGCAGTGAAAAATATAAGTTTTGCATTACCACGAGGATATATTATGGGGTTTGTCGGACCCAATGGTGCTGGGAAAAGTACAACGATCAAAATGATTATGAATTTAATTAGAAAAGATAGCGGCGATATAAAAATTTTTGGCAAAGACAATAAGAAAGCCGAAAAGGACATAAAACAAAATATTGGTTTTGTATATGATGAAAATCATTATTACGAAGATTTAACGTGTGAACAAATGAAGCGTATTATTGCACCGTTATATAAAAAGTGGGACGAAGAGCAGTATCAATCGTATATGCATAGATTGCAAGTTCCAAAGTATAAAAAAATTAAAGAGCTATCTAAAGGGATGAAAATGAAGTTTGCGATTGCCATCGCACTTTCGCACCACGCAGAGTTTATTATTATGGACGAACCGACAGCAGGGTTAGATCCAGTTGTTCGAAGTGAATTACTTGATATGTTGCAAGAAATTGTAATGGAAGATGAAGTATCCGTATTATTCTCAACGCACATTACAACAGATTTAGAGCGCATTGCAGATTATATTACGTTTATCAACGATGGAGAAATTATATTTACTGGTGAAAAAGAAGACTTAATGGAGAACTACGTAATCGTAAAAGGAAGTAATGATTTATTAGACCGAGAAGGAAAAGAACTATTTGTTGGATTACGAAAAAATAAATTTGGTTTTGAAGGTTTAGCGAAGGATAAACAAACAATTATCGATTGGTTTGGAAATGAGGTTGTACTAGAAAAGCCTACATTAGATGACATTATCGTTTACACTGCGAAAGGGAGAGGTGCCTATGCGTCAGCTCGTATATAAAGATTTGTTCTTTTTTCGGGTAATTTGGTTAGTGAATCTTGTTATGCCCCTTTTGTTCTTTATGTTAGATGCAAGTGGTGAATTGTTATTTCCAATGAGTTGTCTATTTATAACCTTTTCATCGGTTATGACGTTAACCGTTATGGATGAAAGAAATAAAAGTGACATTGTTATAAATAGTTTACCGGTAAGTCGAAAGGATATCATAATTGCTAGATATATTTCCTGTGCAATATTCATTGTTGGTGCCATTCTCTCTACGATGTTAGTTGTTTTTCTTATAAGGGGTATTGTGGTTATTAGTGATATCGGTGTATATCATCCTAATCTATACATTGAAATTCCATGGTATGAAGTCATAAATGGAGCTGTTTATGCCACATTTTTTGTTGTCACGTTTTTCCCTAGTTATTATGGTACAAAATCGAAGGTAGTAAGAAGTATAGGATCAGCAGCATCAATAGGAGTGGGTGTAATTCTTTGGATATTTATTAGTGATGGGCTGTATGAAACAACATCTTCATTCAGTGAGTGGATTATGAATCCAGTACATATTGGTGTATTTATAGTTGGAGGAATGATATTAGCTAGTGTCTATATCGTTTCTATGTTTCTTACAATTAAAATTTATGAAACGCGTGATTTATAGAGAGGAGAATTTATATGCAACAATTGATTTTGAAGGAGTTTTTCTTACAGAAGAAGATGTTTCCTTTCTATTTTTTAATACCCATTTTATCTATTTTTAAGGATTCCGTCGAACCAATGGGGATTGCAATAGGAGTATTTATAACATGTAGTACGATTATATATATTTCTTTTTATTATGACGAGAAAAGTAAAGCAGAAAAAGTGTTAGTGAGTTTGCCTATAACGAGAACAGAGATAGTTATAGCTAAATATATTGCAAGTTCATTATTTATTATGGCTGGTTTGAGTGTAACTTTTATAGTCGTAATATTAGGAAATATTTTATTGAACAGAGATATAGTTATGCCTGGGTATGCAATATTTTCAGCAATAGTAGCAACTTTGATTTATTGTGCAGTAACGATACCGACTAATTACATTGGGGGATATAAAGTTATTACTGTCTTAAATTTGAGTATGTTTTTTCCTTTAATGGGTATGATTGGTCTTATGTGCAATATTTTTGGTGATAAAACAATTATGCTAAAAGTACTCCACTCTCAAGAGGCTACACTAGCAATGGGTGTTCTTGGTATTGGAGTGTTAGTAAGTATAGTCATATCAATGTTTCTCTCAATGAAAATGTTTCAGGAGGCAGAGTTATAGAAGGGGCATTTTCATATTAGGAGGGGTAATACATGATCAAGCAACTAATTTTAAAAGATTTCATCATTCAATGGAAATTTTTAATTTGGTACATACTGTATCCTGTTTTCTTTTATATGGCCTTAACAGATACGGAAAATCTGTTCATAATTATGTCACTAATTATTACAATTGGGGCAACAGTAAAAACATTTGAAGCAGATAGTAAAAATGAGAGTGAAGTTATAGTAAATAGTTTACCAATATTGAGAAAACAAATTGTGTATGCGAAATATATAGTAGCAATTATTATTCTTTTTATAAGTGTAACGGTCGGTTGTTTCACGATGGGAATGAAGAGTGGGGTTAACTTATTTGAATTTATTGAAACGACAATGGTTGCTAGTATTAGCTTTATTTTATTGTATTTAAGTTTTGTTTTACCAATATCCTTTTGGCTAGGGTATAAGAAAACCATTTTCATTACGATAGTAATATTCATGGCACCGATAGTTGTTTTAGAAGCTTTGTTTCAAATTAACTTAGAACAAATTCAACTATACAACAGCTTGTTATTCATTAGTTCCATGTGCATGTTCATAGCATCTACCTTTGTTTCAGTAAAAATATATGAAAAAAGAGAATTTTAAAAGGTGCCTTAAAAAAGGCACCTTCTTCAATAACGACAATACGAGAGCAGTAGTTTATAAAAAGAAACGCTATTTGGTACATCTTTTGGAGTATGTAATATAAAGCTGAAAACGATAACGAGAATAAGAAAGAGGAAAAATAAAAATAGAATTTGCTTATGTATAGAATTTTGCATATTATCCACTCCTTTTTTAGGTAGTATGTCCAAAAGAAAGGAGTGTATGAAAAATGTTAGGAGGGGAGAATGATGAACAAAAGAAAATGGTTATATAGAATAGGAATATTTTTATTTTCAATCGGTCTCATATTAGCAAATGTTTACTCGGATATACCACCGTTATTTCCAAGTTTACATAAAAGGGTTGGTATAAGTATTGCCATAGTTGGTCTGTTTTGTCTTATCACATCTAACTTCTACAGAAAGTCTGAATGAATATAAAAAAGGACAGTTACTCTTTTTCAGAAGTACTGTCCTTTTTTAATAACTTATTCCATAGTTTGGCGATACTCCATATAATGACGATTGCAATGGAGGCGATAATGGACCAAACAATTGATATCATTTCAATTGTCATGTTAGGAAGGAATGTGAGAATGGATAATACTTTATGAAACAATGATTCTATTATATGAAAACTTATTTGTAATAGAATGACGATACCAAGTGTGATCCATGCTAATATTTTCTTTCCTTGTTCTTTCCACATGACATTCACCTCTCGTTAGCTTAATAGTTTTAAGCCAACAGCGCCGCATAGAATACAGCTTAAGAAAGCAAGACGACGCCAATCCGCTGATTCTCGGAAAATGAGAATGCCTAGAAGTGCACTTCCGGCAGTTCCGATTCCAGTCCAAATTGCGTAAGCAGTTCCCATCGGTAATGTGTTCATCGCAAGAGATAAGAAGAAGAAGCTTACGCCGAAGTTAGCGATTAAAATAACTTTTGGTGCCCAGCCTTTCTTTTCAGTGGCTACTTTCATAAAGAGTACACCAATAATTTCACAAATACCAGCTAGAATTAAAAATACCCAAGCCATTTTATGCGGCCTCCTTCGCTTCTTTTTCTTCTGTTACTCGTTTTAAACCAATTACTCCGAAGAAGATTAAACCGATTAATAAAACTTTTACGATAGAGAAAGGTTCTCCGAAGATGAAAATCTCTGTAAGAACGATTCCACCAGCTCCGATTCCTGTAAAGACTGCGTATACAGTGCCGACAGGTAAATCTTTATAAGCTCTAAATAATAAGACGAAACTAATTGTAATTAATAGAGCAACACCAGCCCATTCAAGTGGTGCCTCTGCTTTTTTTAGTCCAATCACCCAAAATATTTCAATAATACCAGCGATGATTACATAAATCCATGCCATATGTCATTTCTCCTTCCTACCAGTCGTTAGGTAAAGGGCTTAAAAACGACGCATTGCAAAGGAGCAATCCGTCAGTTTGAAAGTCCGCGCCAAAATACTTTCCAAGAAGCGTCTAAACGTGTCTCAAAACGATTTAAACCTGCGTATAATAGTTCAACCATAAGACCGTCGAGTAAGCATAGAAAAGCCTCTAAGGCGTCTTTTACTTCAATGTTATGCAGCTCATCTTGTTCGCTTGCTCTTTTAAATACAGGGAATAAAAGTTTTCCGACGTTTTCAATGTGTACATTTGCTTTATTAATAATTTGTTCGCGAAATGCATCAGGCGGAAAATAAGAAGTTCGTAACCAAAACATTGATTCTTCACTTTCACCAAATCGTTTTGCATACCCTTTTAATAATTTTAAAAGCAATTCTTCAGTGGACGAATTGGAAAAGCTTTCGATATCGCCTGTGAAGCTCTGCAAATCTTTTTGAAGAGCAGATTCTAAGCATATGAAATATAGCTCTTCTTTTCCTTTAAAGTGTGCGTAAATCGATGGTTTTTTAATCCCAACTTCTTGAGCAATATTTGCCAATGAAGTTCCTTCATAGCCGTAGCGTGCGAAATGAGAAAGTGCTACAGCTTTAATGCGGTTTGCTGTCATTTTCATCCCCTACCTACCGTTCGTTAGTTTCATTATATGAGATGGGAAATATAAAGTCAATAGGTGAAGAGCTGAGAAAGAGCGTTATAAGTAACGCTCTTTTTAGACAGTCTCTCGCTCAATTAAATGGAATGAAAGTTCTTTTGCACTGCCGACAATTTGCTCGCTTTGGATCTGCTTATGGAATAAAGAAAAAGCATGTGAGCCCATTGCGAGACCGGGATGTTCAATTGTGGAAATTTCTAATGCCTTTGAAATTTCATGATTATCAAATCCAAGGATAGCAAGGTCTTCAGGTACTCGAATACCATGTTTTCGAGCCTCTGTTAATAAACCAGCTGCAACTTGATCGTTCGCTGTGAAAATAGCAGTTGGACGATTTTTCATATTTAAAATACGATGGAGTATTTGTGCTCCGTCCTGCATTGTATAGCATTGGTGGAAAATCCATTCAGGATGCAACGTTTTCCCTTCGTTACGAAGTGTATCGGCGAACGCTTTTTCGCGCTCCATGGAATTTACACTTGTTTTTCTTGCTAAACAAATTCCGATTTTTTCATGGCCTCTACTTAGTAAATAGGCAGTACCAAGACGGAAACCTTCATAATGATCTACGTAGATGGATGAAATGAGGGGATGCTTCATTTTTTCACATGAAATAATAGGGGCAAATTTTGCAAAAGGTTCGATTTGTTCCCAAGAGCTCGTTCGGGAGCAAATAATCATCCCATCAAATTGTTTCATTTTCATCATTTCAAGAACACGAATTTCTTCAATGCTATCGTAATTCGTTTGACATAAATTAATATGATACCCAGCTAATAACGCTTCGTTTCCGATTCCTTCAATAATCGTACTGAAGTAGGGGAGGTTAATGAAAGGAAGCATAACGCCAATTGTATATGTTTTCCCTCTTATTAAATGGACAGCATTTATATTTTTTGCGTAGTTTAATTCTTCAACAGCATCTAGAACACGCTTACGCTTTTCTTCTTTTACGTAAGGGTGATTATTCAGGACACGAGAAACAGTTGATATCGATACACCAGCAGTTTTAGCAATTTGTTTTATATTGGCCATATGTATCACCTCTTTCCCTTATTATAAAGGGAAAATAATAAGAAAGAAAAAATCTTGACCTGAAAAGCTTTTCACAAACTATGGTATTAATAAGACTTCTTTTTATTCGCGTAACCTTTTCACTTGGGCGTAAGAATGATAGGGGTCTTTTTTGTTTGCAAAAAGTGTTGTCAAAATGTGTGAGAATAACGTGGAAAGTTTTCAAAGGTGGAGTTTGGTGACAAAGCGAATATGAAGAGAATATCAACGCTTCGTTCGTTAAGAGAGCGATATGAAAGGGCGGAAACAAATTGAAAAAAAGAATCATTTGTTTCGTGTTTTCTAGTTTCGTGCTTAGTTCGTGTTCGTTTCAGCAAACGATGCAAGAAGAAAAACACTTTGTGGGAACAACGGGAGGAGCTATGGATCGTGTTACGGATCCTATTCCGCTAAAGGAACTTCCAAAATATTTTCCGGTGAAGTTTAAAGTTCCAACGTTTTTACCGTACGATATTACAAGTGATGTGAAGGGGGAAGTAAGAACGCTTGGGAAAAAGAACACTGTCTTAACGATTAAATATAAACAGAAAGAACCAGGTAGAAATGAGTATATTGAGTTAAATGTCGCGAACTTTCCTTATAGTTTTCCGGATCTTGTGGAAGAGAAGCGATTTCAAGAACAAATGAAACTGAATAATGGAACGTCTGCTTATTTTAAAAATAAAGATGATTATGAACGTGGTGACGAATTTGCTACGCTTATATGGAAAGAGAAAGGAATTGAATATCAACTGCTGTATCGGAATGTAGAAGAGAACGATGAAAAGGTAATCAAGCAGAATTTATTATACATTGCGAATAAGATGAAATGAAAAAACTAGCTGATTTATTCAGCTAGTTTTTTGTATGTTATTATTTCTTTTTAATTTTGCCTGTCCAAGATTTAAATCCACCTTGTAATTGGTAGAAATCTTTGTAGCCTTGTTTTTTTAAGTATTGCGCTGCACGACCTGTACGGAATCCGCTTTGGCAATATAAGTAAACAGGTTGATCTTGACGAAGTTCTTTATGGCGAAGGCGAATTTGTGATAACGGAATGTTACGTGCACCTAAAATATGCCCTGCGTTATATTCGTCTGCTTCACGAATATCGATAAGCTGTGCTTTACGGTAGCCAGCGCGAAATTCTTCTTCTGTAAGAGTTTTAATTAATTTTTTCTGATAGAAGTACATCCATACAGTGTAGCCGATAAATGCTACGATTACGGCTAATAAAATAATCCAAGTTGTTGACACGATTCTATCGCTCCCTTTTTTCTTATCCTACTTTCAATATTATAATGCCCTTATGTATTTATGCAACAGATTCATTTGCATATAAGAAGAAATTTCGTATTCTTTCACAAATTTTGTCGAATTTGGTAGACTAGAGAATGTGAAAAATAATTGGTTATATGAGGTGCAGGATGGGAAAAGAAAAATGGTGTTATATTAACTCTGGTCAATGTTCACCGGCATTTAATATGGCGTTAGATGAATGTTTATTAAATTGGCAAAGTGAAAAGAAAATGCCACCAACAATTCGTTTTTATGAATGGGAAGTACCAACATTAACAGTTGGGTATTTTCAACGTGTTGAAAAAGATATTAATATGGATGTAGTTAACGAAAAGAAATATGGATTCGTTCGTCGTCAAACAGGCGGCAGGGGTGTACTACATGACAAAGAGTTAACGTATAGTGTTATTGTGTCTGAAGATCATCCGAATATGCCGAAAACAGTTACAGAAGCGTATCGTGTTATTTCGCAAGGTTTATTAGATGGTTTTAAGGCATTAGGGTTAGAAGCATATTATGCAGTTCCAAAAACAGAAGCAGATCGTGAAAATTTAAAAAATCCACGTTCCGGCGTATGTTTTGATGCACCATCTTGGTATGAAATTGTAGTGGAAGGACGAAAAATTGCTGGTAGTGCTCAAACGCGTCAAAAAGGTGTTATTCTACAGCATGGATCGATTCCATTAGAAATTGATTTAGATGAACTATATGATCTATTTTTATTCCCAAATGAACGTGTGAAGGAACGCATGAAGAGTATGTTCTCTTCTAAAGCAGTAGCAATTAATGAATTAACAGACCGTACATTTACGATAGAACAGTTAATTAAAGCGTTTGAAGTTGGCTTTGAAAAAGGATTGGATGTAGAACTTGTTCCATATGAATTAACAGAAGAACAGTTACATGAAGTTCAAACGTTAGCGAAAGAAAAGTATGAAAGTAATGAGTGGAATTATAAAAAATAAGAGATGGCAATTGCCACCTCTTATTTTTTTATAGTAAATTAAGTACTTTTTCTACTTTGATTCCTTTATCTTGTAAAGAACGAAGGCGATTTACAACGTCCATAATTTCTTTGTCAAATGTAACGCTAATACCTTGGCTTTGTAGTTCTTCTTTTAAGCTTTCAATAGAATCATCTATGTCGATGCCAAGCTCGTAATCTTGACAAACTTCAATTGTCTTTTTCACGAGTTTAACATAATTTTCTTGTAGTTTTGAATTTGTTTCAGTCAAAGCAGGCTGCTTCGGTTTTGCAGGAGCAACCGGTGCTGTCTCTTGCTTTGTAACTGGAGTAGGGACCGCTTTTTTCACAGGCGCTGGAGTAACTAGTTCTACAGCTGCTTCTACGCTTACTGGCTTCGGTGTCGGTACCGGAGTAGGCTTAGGTGCCATAGCAGGTGTTTCCACACGCGTAACAGGCTTAGGAGCAGGCGTAATTGCTTTTGGAGCTTCTACAACTACTTCCTTTTTCGGTGCTGCTTTTACCTGTGTTTCTTCTTGCTCGGCAGCTTCTTTATTTTCTTTACTCCACATAACGCGTTCAATTTCTAGAGAAACATTGTTTTTGTTCATCGCTGTTAATGTAACTTTACCAACTTCAGCGTTTCCAGTGAAATCAACAATTTTATAAATAACACTCTTGTTCCAATCCACGTTTCCGCTCAAAAATAATTCTTCGTTACATTTCGGCGTTAAGCCCTCGATTTTAATTTCTGCGTTTACACCGTTTTCACTATATACCATAATTAGCGAAGCATTTACATCTTCGTCTGCTAACATTAGTTCACGTACCATTTTGCCGGTGCGTACTTGCGTTTTCTTCTTAACTGACATCTAATTTCTCCTCTCAAAAATTCAGTAATAATAAAAAAATCGTATAACGAAAAATAATTGCTCACGAAGATTTATGATACCGATAATAAAAGCATCACGTCAACAATTAACTTTAATTATTTTGCATTTTTCTTATTTTCTTTATGAAATTTTTCAATTTGTAAAATTAGACAGAAGAAAAAACAGCCTTTTGAAGGGCTGTTAAAAATTTGATTTTTTATATAGTAATTTATATAAAATAAAAAATAAGATAGCAATTAAAGCATTTTGCCAAAAGTTTAGATGATAAATGAGATAAGGTTGCTTTTGGAAATAAATATTTAAGAATACAGCGGAACAAAATGGAGTAGCAAATGCGAATCCAAATAGAATTCTTCTTTTCCAATTTATTTTTTGATTAAAGGAGTAACGCTTTAATAAATATAAAATAAATAGTATACCTAGTATAATTATTGAAACAGACAAAGTAGTTCCAAGGATGCTAAAAGGCGGACTTGATAATGTATTGTTTTTTTCAAAGAAAAACATAAAAAATGAAATAATTGCATTTATGCCAAACTGTATAGCAAGAAGTAAGCTAATAGAAAATCCAATTAAAGAGGCTTTTTCTAACTTTGTTTGAGTTGGTAAAGCTGATATAAGTTCATCGCAATAAGATTGTAAATTATCTCCAAAGATGTCATAAGCGTTTTTATTTTCTGCTTGTGCTTCGATGAGGTGATCTAATATTTCTAGTAACAGTTCTTCCATTTGTTGCTCTGGCACGTTAGATAAACGAAGATAAACTAACATATCGCTATAAGCAACTTCATTTTCAGGTGTTAGAAGCTCACGTTTTTTATTATTCAATTCAATCATGTCTTGTGCATTCATCCCTATCACTCCCCCTGTAATAAGTTATTTACCGTAGTTGAAACCATTCCCCAGCTTTGTTTAAATTCTTCAAGCTGCTCTAATCCTTTATCGGTTATGTGATAATATTTTCGCTTTGGACCGAGTGAGGAAGCTTTTAATGTGCCTTCGATCAATTTTTCTTTTTGCATACGTAATAATAACGGATAGATGCTTCCTTCGCTTACGAATGTAAATCCGTGTTTATTTAATTTTGTGCTCAGTTCATATCCGTACACTTCTTCTTGTGAAATGATGTATAGGATGCAACCTTCTAATACACCTTTTAACATTTGGCTGTGCATGATTTCACCACCTTTTACTCAGGTAACTTGCGTTGCAAGGTAGCTGTTATCCAAATTATAACATTCAGTAACTTGCAAGGCAAGTTACTGAAGTGGAAAACTTTAATGCGTGTTAATTTTTCAACGTTTCCCATACTAACGAGAGGGAGGGAAGCACATGAAACCATTTATGCCAAAACTCGTTTACTTTGAACCAAAGGCACTTGAATATCCGCTTGGAAAAGAGCTTTATGAGAAGTTTACGAAGATGGGATTAGAAATTCGTGAAACGACATCACATAATCAAATTAGAAATTTGCCAGGAGAAAATGATTTGCAAAAGTATCGTAATGCAAAGGCTACACTTGTCGTTGGAGTAAGGAAGACGCTAAAGTTTGATACGTCAAAACCGTCAGCTGAATATGCAATTCCGCTCGCAACAGGGTGTATGGGACATTGTCATTATTGCTATTTGCAAACAACACTTGGGAGTAAGCCTTACGTTCGTGTGTATGTCAATCTTGATGAAATATTTGAGAAGGCAAAGCAATATATGGATGAAAGGGCACCTGAAATAACAAGATTTGAAGCAGCGTGTACATCAGACATTGTTGGGATTGATCATTTAACACATGCATTAAAGCGGGCGATTGAATTCATTGGAGAAAGTGAATATGGGCGCTTACGTTTCGTCACGAAATATTCGCACGTTGATCATTTATTAGATGCAAAGCATAATGGGAAAACTCGTTTCAGATTTAGTATAAATTCACGATATGTAATTAAAAATTTTGAACCAGGGACATCGCCATTTGAGGAGCGAATTGAGGCGGCACGTAAAGTAGCAGGTGCAGGTTATCCACTTGGTTTTATAGTCGCGCCACTTTATATGCATGAAGGATGGGAAGAAGGATATCGTGAACTATTTGAGCGACTGTACAATGCGCTGAAAGATATGACGATACCAAATTTAACGTTTGAATTAATTCAGCATCGTTTTACGAAACCAGCGAAAAAGGTTATTCAAGAGCGTTATCCAAATACGAAGCTTGAAATGGATGAAGAGAAGCGGAAGTATAAATGGGGACGATATGGCATCGGAAAATATGTATATAAAAAGGATGATGCAGCAGTATTGGAAGAAACGATAAGAGGTTATATAAATGAATTTTTTCCTAATGCAGAAATACAATATTTTACTTAAGGGGGGTCTGTATGCAAATACAGATTCTTTTTTGTTTTATATATTTAGGCTCGTTTTCAACTTGTCACGTTATTCTTTCTGGTGTATCATTTTATTGATTGCTTCGTACGGAATAAGCAAAATGAACTTGGATGGAGGAAACCGATGCCTACCCCTAGTATGGAAGATTATATTGAACAAATTTATTTGTTGATTGATGAAAAGGGTTACGCCCGCGTATCTGATATTGCTGAAGCGCTTAGTGTACATCCATCCTCTGTAACAAAAATGGTGCAAAAATTAGACAAAGATGAATATCTAATTTATGAAAAATATAGAGGGCTTGTATTAACAACAAAAGGTAAAAAAATCGGAGAACGTCTCGTATATCGTCATGACTTGCTAGAGCAATTTATGCGTATTATCGGTGTGGATGAAAGTAAAATTTACAATGATGTAGAAGGAATTGAACATCATTTAAGTTGGGAAGCGATTGATCGCATTGGTGATTTAGTGCAATACTTTGAACAAGATACAGTCCGAGTGGAAACACTTCGCGGTGTTCAAAGAGCAAATGAAGAGAAAAGTAATTAAGGGGAACGTATGGCGTTTCCTTTTTTATTTCAATTCGAAAAGGATGGGAGAATTATGAAAGCAATTATTTTTGATTTTGATGGATTAATTGTGGACACAGAAACGATATGGTTTCACTCTTTCAGAGATGCTGTTCGTGAATACGGCGGGGAACTACCTTTAGAGGAATTTGCGAAATGCATTGGAACAACAGATGAGGTACTTTATACATATCTAAATGATCAATTAAAAGAGAAGTTTAACAAAAGTGTATTAAAAGAAAAAGTGGCAACTTTACATAAAGAGAAAATGAGAATACCAGAAGCTCGTGACGGGGTAAAAGAATATTTAGAAGAAGCGAAAGAAATGGGATTAAAAATCGCACTAGCTTCTAGTTCTTCTAGAGAATGGGTTATTCATTTTTTAGAAGAGCTACAAATTCGAGAATATTTTGAAGTAATTAAAACGAGAGAAGATGTTGAGAAGGTAAAACCAGATCCAGCTCTTTATCGAGTTGCAATAGAAGAATTAGGAATTAAGCCATCTGAAGCTGTTGTATTTGAAGACTCATTAAATGGATTGAGAGCAGCAGTTGCAGCGGGATTAACGTGCGTTGTGGTACCTAATGATGTGACACGGAATTTACCGTTTGAAAATCATCATCTTCGAATTGAAAGTATGAGAGAGAAAAGTTTAAAAGAAGTGCTTCAAAGTATAAAAAAAGACCGTATTTCCTAAAAGGAAGCACGGTCTTTCTTTTTGCTTTTTTTGCCTTCAATGACAGTTAAATGAGACTGTTTTCTTTTTCGTTTCAAAGTGGAAGAATTCCCTTTTTTACTTTTGTCATTAGAAGTATTTGACTTAAAGAAAGAATTGCCTAGGGGTGCTACATTTTGTTTCCCATGTTTGCGGTTCGATTGTTTTGCCGCACGCTTATATGAGCTTTGCGAATTTGCGGAACCACTGGAATTTGTAAACATCTTGTATAGCAAGTAAAAGATACCGACAACAAGTAACATGTACCCGATATTTCTTAATACACCCATGGGATTTGTAATAACAGATGAAACAAGGCCGAATATTGCCAATCCGATAATAAGCACAAATATAGCGAAAGTAAACGAACGACCGTTCATAAGGGACACCTCCTAAAAACATATATTGAAATTAGTATATTAACGATGAGGAAAGGAGTTGAACACCATTTTTAAATAATTATTGTTTGTTCTCTAAACGTAATAATTCTTCAAACGATGCAATTGCTACTTCCACTTGATCATCTGTTGGTTCTTTCGTTGTTAATAGTTGTAGCCATAATCCAGGATATCCAAGTACGCGTAATACGGGAATGTCTCGTAATCGATTTGTAAATTGCAATACTTCAAAAGAAATACCAAGTACAACCGGAATTAATAAAATTCTGTTTATAACTCGTGCCCAAAGAGGATCTGTAGGGACTAGGAAATAAACGAACATTCCAATAATGACTGTAAATATAATAAAGCTACTGCCGCATCTATAATGGAGACGAGTTTGCTTTTGAACGTTTTCTACAGTCAGAGGAAGGTTATTCTCGTAAGCATTGATTACCTTATGCTCTGCACCGTGATACTGAAATACCCGCTTAATAAGTGGGGTTAAAGAAATAAAGTATATATAGCTCAATAATAGCATGAGCTTAATGACACTTTCGACAATGATTTGCCCAGTATGAGATGGGAAAATCGGTCTCGTTAATTCAGCTAATAGTGCAGGAACTGCTGTGAAAATGACTTTACCGAATATAAAAGATAAAACGCCAACAGCTGCAACTCCTAATACCATCGTTAATTTTGATTGTTCTTCTTTTTTATTTGCAATTTGTTCATCATCTTCTGGGTGGACGTCAAATCGTTCTGAAGCGAAGTTTAAATGCTTTGCTCCATTCGCACTTGCATCCACAATAGCGGCAATCCCTCGTAAAAATGGAATTTTTTTTAGGGTAGATAGTACTTTATTACGAACGCGTGGTAATCGATAAAATTCAATCGATTTATCTTTACGACGAACCGCTGTAACAGTATATTCTCTACCGCCAAACATAACTCCTTCTATGACCGCTTGCCCGCCATATATTTGTTTTGACTCTTCTGCCATGTTAACACCAACCTGTATTTGTTTCTCTCTTATGTAGAAAAAGAGGCAATTGTCATACTGGGTTCTGTCGTTTTGAAATAAGACAATCACCGAGTTTCCTTTATTTTATCGGCAAATACAAGTAGATGACAAGGGAAAATGTTATGAGAGTCGGACATTTCTTATTCTTTTTATAGACAAATTTCGCAGGATTTAAACATGCTTCAAAATAGTTTCGGGCATACTATTGAGCGGAGGTGTCGATGTGAGTCAAGAACAATTAGGAACAAGGAATTTTGTGCAGATTGGTTTGTTTGGTGGAATCTTTTGGGGCGGGATCTGGTATTTCCTTCATATATTTTCATTCACGGAGGCGGGACCGAATTATTTCCTTTTACCATTTGCGTTTGGAAGTTGGAAAGAGGGTGTATGGGGCAATGTGTTCGGAATAGTGTGTATGGGACTTCTTTCAATTTTGATCGCCTTTTTGTATAAAGCATTTTTTGCGAAGTTTGAAGGGATTATAGCGGGAATTATTTATGGGCTATTTTGGTGGGCACTACTGTTTTTGGGGATGGGTTTAATGGCTCCTGTTATTAAAAGTGCGCTCCATTTACCAAAAGAGACAATTGTGACGACAATATGTATTTTTATATTGTATGGTGTGTTTATAGCATATTCTGTTTCTTACGCAGTAAATAGCAATAAAGCAGAACAAGAAGGGCAAGAGAAGACGAACTATTCAAATAAGTAACTCCTATGTTAAAATATTGTATAGATATTTAATATTAAGGAGTTTTAAGAATATGAAAAAGTTACTCCTCGTAAACGGTCCTAACCTAAATCGCCTCGGTGTTCGTGAGGTAAATGTATATGGAAAGGGCACGCTAGCGACACTTGAAGCAGATATGAAGCAAGAAGCAGAAACAATGGGAGTGGAGTTAGAATGTTTCCAATCGAATCATGAAGGTGCCATTATCGACATTATTCATGAAGCGGAAGATATATATGAAGGGATCATTTTAAATCCGGGAGCATTTACGCATTATAGCTATGCGATTCGTGATGCCATTGCGAGCATTTCGATTCCTGTTATTGAAGTACATATTTCTAACATTCATCAGCGTGAATCGTTCCGTCATGAATCTGTGACGGCAGCTGTTTGTGCAGGTCAAATTGTAGGATTTGGTTTTTATGGCTATAAGTTAGCATTATTTGCATTAATGGAGAAATTGAGGGAGGCATAAAGTAATGGAGAAAATTGAAAGATTACGAAGTGCATTTGATGAGGCTGGCATTGACGGTATTTTGTTAACAAATGAACATAGTCGTAGATATATGGCTAACTTCACAGGAACAGCAGGCGTTGTTCTTATTTCAAAAGATCGTGCTCAATTTATTACAGATTTCCGTTACGTCGAGCAGGCAAGTAAACAAGCGGTTGGATATGAGGTTGTACAGCACGCAGGATTGATCATTGATGAAGTGGCAAAGCAAGTGAAAGAGCTTGGAATTCAAAAACTTGGTTTTGAGCAAGATACTCTTACATATAGTTCTTATTCAGTGCATAAGGAAGCGATTGATGCTGAATTTATCCCGACTTCTGGACTTGTAGAAAAGTTACGCTTGATAAAGACTGATTCAGAGATTAAGATATTAAAGGAAGCTGCACAGATTGCAGATGCTGCCTTTGAGCATATTCTATCATTCATTCGCCCGGGAGTATCTGAAATTGAAGTGTCAAATGAACTTGAATTTTTCATGAGAAAACAAGGAGCAACATCTTCTTCGTTTGATATTATCGTTGCTTCAGGTCTTCGTTCGGCATTACCGCACGGCGTGGCATCTGAAAAAGTGATAGAAACAGGAGATTTCGTTACATTAGACTTCGGCGCTTATTACAAAGGATATTGTTCTGATATTACTCGTACGATTGCAGTCGGTGAACCATCTGATAAATTAAAAGAAATTTATAATATCGTTTTAGAAGCACAACTACGTGGTGTGAACGGTATTAAAGCTGGTTTAACAGGTCGCGAGGCTGATGCGCTAACGCGTGACTACATAACGGAAAAAGGATATGGTGAATACTTTGGACACTCTACTGGTCATGGAATAGGTCTTGAAATCCATGAAGCACCAGGTTTAGCGTTCCGTTCTGATACAGTACTTGAACCAGGTATGGCTGTAACAGTAGAGCCAGGTATTTATATTCCAGGTATTGGCGGCGTACGTATTGAAGATGATATCATTGTGACAAGTGAAGGTAATGAAGTAATTACGAAATCACCAAAAGAACTTATTATTTTGTAATACACAGGAGGATTTTTTTACATGATTTCAGTAAACGATTTTCGTACAGGTTTAACAATTTCAGTGGACAATGCCCTTTGGCAAGTACTTGATTTCCAACACGTAAAGCCAGGTAAAGGTGCTGCATTCGTTCGTTCTAAACTACGTAATCTTCGCACAGGTTCTGTTCAAGAGAAAACATTCCGTGCAGGTGAGAAAGTAGAAAAAGCACACATCGAAAACCGTCGTATGCAATACTTATACGCAAGCGGTGAGGCTCACGTATTTATGGATAACGGAACTTATGAGCAAATCGAACTTGGTGAAAAACAAATCGAGCGCGAGCTTAAATTCCTAAAAGAAAACATGGAAGTAGCAATTATGACTTACCAAGGCGAAGTACTTGGTGTTGAACTTCCAAACACAGTTGAATTACAAGTTACAGAAACAGAGCCTGGTATTAAAGGTGATACTGCTTCTAACGTAACAAAACCAGCTACATTAGAAACTGGTCTTGTTGTACAAGTACCAATCTTCATTAACGAAGGCGAAATGCTTATCATCAACACTGGTGAAGGTAAATACGTTTCTCGTGCATAGTAAAAAAACACTCGTGATAATTCACGAGTGTTTTTTTATAGGAAATAGGGTAGATAGTAAATAGCTGTTACTATAAAACTGACTAAAACAAGTGAAAGAGTACCCATAATAGATGGAGTCAAAACAATTTGAAATGGTTTTATTTCGCCAGTCTCAACGCCAGTTAATGTTTTGCTTATTGCGTGATCTGTAATGTTATTTCTATGGTTACTCATAATAATTAACCACATAATTGCAAATATTGCTAAACTACCAAGGAAAAAGGTCTCTATAAATGACCAACCGACTAATAATGAAAAAAGATAAATAAGAGCTAATTCTACTACAACGGTTAAACTAATTTTCAATGCCTTCATATTTTTCCTCCTCATTCTGTAATTTCAACCAGTTTAAAAAATTTTCACGTGACACGACATGCAGAGAGCAAGGTGACCTTACTTCTTTCTCTAGTGCAGCGTGTTCGTCTGGAAACTTGTTTTCCACATGCAATGAAATATAGGGTAGTTTTTCTTGTGCTTTTAGTGAGCGGATATTATTCGTTTTAGCACCAGCAAATACGTAGGAAAGTTGTAAGTCTAAAAAGGCGATTTTAAAGATTTCTTTTTTAGCAGCCTCGTTATAGCCTTTTCCCCAGTATGGATAGCCAATCCAACTACCAATGTGAGATTGCTTTTTTTCATTATTAATATGTTTAAGTGTGGTGAGGCCAATTATTTCATTTTCTTCATTCACAATCATTCTCGATAAGGATTTCTTTTGACGCTCTTCTTCTATTGCGAAAAGAAGAAATGTTTTCGTGTCTTCGATGTTTTCTACCGTTATCCCCAATGCATTTTTTATATGTGGATCACTTGATAGCTCGAAAATCACATTTGTATAGCATAAATCTAGTGGTAATAAAGTGACGTGCTGCATGGTTTAAACCCCTTTCAAACTAAATATACCATAATATACCATAAAATAATAAGAATATTCAGATTCTAATTCAGACTTTAGAGAAAAATTATGTTTTTACTTCTGAAATAGACAACCTCTGCATATGGTTGTACAAATATATTCTTTTTTAGAATACGAAGTTAGTAACTGTTACGGGAGAAGGTGGAAGAATGAAACAGTGGCTAGCGGCAATGGAAACATCCGTGCTTGTTATGGGGGCACTTCGATTATTTTCAGGTAGTGCGGAGATATTTGCTGCTTTGCTTATGCTTTATGTGAATGATGCGAAGAAAGCGTTGTTTATAAATGGTATGTTGGCGTTTGTTGGACCTACCGTATTAATTTTAACAATGACAATTGGGATAGCGAGTGTAGCAAGTGAAATTTCTTTCTTGAAGCTCTTTTTTCTAGCGCTTGGAATTTGCTGTATTTTTATCGCATTACTGAAATAGTAAGTCGAGTATAGTGGGGAGAAGCCGATGAAAGAGGTATTAGAAGTTTTACCAAAAACGATGAAGTACTTAATTGAAGAATGTAAGCAATACGATGCTTTAGAGGAAATTCGTGTTCGAATTGGAAGGCCGCTAGAGTGTATTGCACACGGAAAGGTGTTTTTTTATGACTATATCACTACTGCAGAGGATGCTATTTACTTATTGAATAAATTAAGTCAATTCTCAATTTATACGATGGAAGAGGAATTAAAACGTGGGTATGTGACGCTTCGCGGGGGGCATAGAATCGGGTTAGCAGGAAAAGTCATTACAGAAAAAAGCGCAGTGAAAATGATTCGTGATGTCTCTTCCTTTAATATTCGTATTGCTCGTCAAAAAATAGGGATTGCTGAACCGCTTTTGCCATATTTGTATGAAAAAAGGTGGTTAAACACGATGGTAATTGGCCCTCCCCAAACGGGAAAAACGACACTTTTAAGAGATGTAGCACGTTGCATGAGTCAAGGGGTAAGTGCTTCGGAAATTCCTTCCTGTAAAGTGGGGATCGTTGATGAACGGTCAGAAATTGCTGGCTGTGTGAAAGGAATCCCGCAATATGATTTTGGTACCCGAGTCGATGTGTTAGACGCATGTCCAAAGGCAGAAGGAATGATGATGATGATTCGTTCTATGAGTCCTGATATTTTGATCGTAGATGAAATTGGCCGTAAAGAAGATAGTGAAGCAATTATGGAGGCAGTGCATGCAGGTGTTCAGCTTTTTATAAGCGCACACGGATTTTCCTATGAGGATGTTGTGAGACGTCCATCGCTCAAGGCAGTGCTAGAGCTTGGTATATTTGATAGGTTTGTGGAGTTGTCAAAAGCGAGGGGTCCAGGAACGGTTATGCAGGTGAAAGATAAATATGGAAAACCAGTGTTATCAAATAGAAAGGCTGAGGGCGTATGGTGAAAATATTTGGTGCAGTGTTAATCGTTGCGGTCAGCACCTTTTTCGGGTTTTCGTACGCTAAAAGATACAGTGAGAGGCCGAGGCAACTTAGGTTATTAAAATCAGCACTTCAATCATTAGAGGCAGAAATTATGTATGGACACACACCTTTATCTGAGGCTGCCGAGCGATTAGTTAAACAAATGCCAAAGCCATTAAATTGGATATTTCAAAGTTTCGCTAAAAAACTAGAAAGTGGAGAACAAACGGTAAGGGAAGCTTGGATAGATAGTTTGAAAGAGAATTGGAAGTTGACGGCTTTTCAACAAACCGAGTATGAAATACTGCAGCAATTTGGTGAAACGCTCGGGCAACATGATCGTGAATCACAACAAAAACATATTCGCTTATGTATTACACATTTGGAGAGAGAAGAAGAGGAAGCGAAAGCTTTACAACTGCAATACGAAAAAATGATTAAGAGCTTAGGGGTACTAGCAGGGCTACTAATTGTAATTTTACTGCTATAGGGGGGAGAAAGGCGATGTCCATTGATGTTGGATTAATATTTCAAATCGCCGGAATCGGCATTGTTTTAGCTTTCATTCATACTGTACTAAAAGAATTGAAGCGTGAGGATATTGCAAATTGGGTTATCCTTGTCGGTTTTGTCGTCATTTTATTTCATGTTGCATTTTTAATTAATACGCTATTCGACAAGATTAAAAGTGTCTTTCTCTTCCAGTAAAGGAGGCGGTTCGAATCGAAATTATACAAATTGTCGGATTAGGCCTCGTTGCTACGTTTTTAGCTGCTGTTTTGAACCAGCATAAATCTAGTATTACATCTTTATTTATTGTGTTCGTAGGTAGCGTGATGTTTCTAATTTTAATCGATCAAATTCATTCTATTTTACAAATGATTGAGAGAGTAGCGAGTGAAGCGAAAGTTAGTAACGTCTACGTGGAAACGTTACTAAAGATTATTGGAATTGCTTATATTGCCGAGTTTGGAGCTCAAATTACAAAAGATGCTGGTCAAGGTGCCATCGCTTCGAAAATTGAACTTGCTGGGAAAATTTTAATTCTCGTTATGGCAATTCCTATTTTGACGGTTGTAATTGAAACTATTCTCGGATTTTTACCGACGGGATAAGGGGGAGTGAATGTTGAGGAGGTTTGGAGCTAAGCTGCTATTTGCTTGCTTCCTTTTCTTTTCTTTACCGGTTGTTGTACAAGCTTCTCCTGTAGAAACAAACGTCGTTGATCAACAATTGGATAAGCTCGGAATTGAAGATGTGAAGCAATTTTGGGACGGGCTTGTTACAAAATATGGAGGCTATTTGCCAGAGAGTCAAAAAGGGAGTTTTATGGAGTTTGTAAAGGGAGAAAAAGAATTCTCTCTAAAAGAGTGGATGATAGGGTTATTAAAATATTTATTTCATGAGCTTGCAGCTAATGGAAAACTGCTTGGCACACTCATTATGCTCACAATCTTTAGTGCATTGTTGCAATCACTGCAATCCGCTTTTTCAAAAAGTAGTGTAAGTAAAATTGCTGATGCTGTTGTATATATGGTACTTATTATTTTTGCTTTAAATAGTTTTTATGTCGTTATGACATATGCAAGAGAAACGATACAAACAATGGTAGATTTCATATTAGCGCTATTGCCAATTTTATTGGCGCTTATAGCGACTGGTGGCGGGGTTGTATCTGTATCTTTCTTTCATCCGATTATCATTTTCTTAATGAATACAAGCGGGCTTCTTATGAATTATATCGTTCTACCGCTTTTATTACTGGCAACGATATTAAGTATTGTAAGTACAATGAGTGATCAATATAAAGTGACGAAATTGTCCAAGCTTCTGCAAAACGTTAGCGTTGGGATTATCGGTATTTTCTTAACGATTTTTTTAGGAGTATTATCTGTACAAGGAACAGCAACAGCCGTTGCTGATGGAATAGCTGTGAAAACTGCTAAATTTGTAACAGGGAACTTCATTCCAGTAGTCGGAAGGATGTTTACAGAAGCGGCAGATACTGTTATTAGCGCATCAGGATTATTGAAAAACACAGTCGGAATTATTGGGCTCGTCATTTTATGTTTAATTGTTGCTTTTCCAGCGATTCAAATTTTCTGTATCGCATTTATTTATAAATTCGCAGCAGCAGTATTGCAACCGGTTGGCGGCGGAGCAATTATTCAATGCTTAGACATTATTGGACGAAGCATCATTTACGTATTTGCTTGCTTAGCTATCGTATCATTTATGTTCTTTTTAAGTATTACAATTATTATTGCTGCGGGGAATATTACACTTATGATGCGGTAGGAGGTGAAGAGTATGCAATTTGTTACAGAGTGGATCAGAAATATTATCGTTTTTTTGCTCTTAGCGACAATGCTTCATCTTATTCTTCCAAATTCGAATTTGCAAAAATACGTTAAATTCGTTGTAAGTCTTTTGTTAGTCGTATTAATTTTAACACCCCTTTTTAAACTATTGCAGACAGATGTAAATGAAGTAATTGCAAATTTTAATGAAGAAAAGTACGTAGCAGAAGGATCTGTAAAAAATTCAATAGATTCGAAGAAAAAAGAAATACAAGCTCTAACACGTGCATATAGTTTAGAAGAGATGGCTACCAAAATGAAAAAAGAAGTAGGAAAAGAGTTTGAGAAACAGTATGGTATGTCAGTCTCTGAAATACAAATAGTCGCAGCGGAAAGCACAGCGGAAGTAAAGTCAGCGAAAGATATTCAATCTGTTGTTGTGACGTTAAAAGAAAAAGAACGTAGTAAAAATGATGCAATCGAAACAGTAAAACCAGTTGAAATTAACACGAAAGAACCACCGAAAAAAGTAGAGGAAACGAATGTAGAAATGAAAGACTTCTTTTCAAGCAGGTGGCAACTAGAGAATAAACAAATCCAAGTTCAAATGGAAGGGAGGACAGGTAGAGTAAATGGACAATAAAGATAAAAATTCGAAGTTCTCATTTTTTCGAAACTTATTGAATGGAGATGAAAAAGAAAGTAATGAGAAGGGAAGAAAGGTAACACCTAAGTTCTTACTTGTCCTACTCATACTTGGAATTTTGCTTATGTTTTCTAGTAGTTTTTTTTCAAGTAAAAAAGAAGAAGTACCTGTATTTAAAGAACAAAAAACTCAAAACCAGGAAAAAGATGTACCAACTTTTGGACAAAAAAATAATGATAATATGTCAAATGTAGAAAAATATGAAAAAGCGTATGAACAAGAATTAAAAACTGCTTTAGAAGAAATAGCAGGAGTAAAAGACGTAACGATTAAAGTGAATTTAGATTCATCTGAAGAAAAAATTTTAGAAAAAAATACAGTGAAACGCTCACAAACAACAGGTGAAACAGATAAAACAGGCGGTAAGAGAGAAGTAGAGGACGAGTCTCTTGATGAAAAGACTGTCATTATACGTGAAGGGGATAAAGAAACTCCTGTTGTTTTACGAACAGAGAAGCCGAAAGTACGTGGTGTTCTTGTCGTAGCAAAGGGAGTGGATAATATACAAGTTAAAGCAATGGTAAAAGAAGCTGTGATAAGGCTGCTAGATGTACCGGCCCATCGCGTTTCAGTTTCACCGAAAAATTGATAGGGAGGAAATAAAGTGTTAAAAAAACAAACAGTTTGGTTATTAACGATGTTAAGTTTAGTTGTTGTACTATCTGTGTATTACGTGACAACTCCTGACAAAATGAATACAGCATCGCCGGCAACAGGTGAAAAGATTGGACAAGAAAAACAAGGTACTGATAAAGCAGTAACAAACGAAGCGCCTAAAGAAACTCCGAAAAAAGAAAATACAAGCAAGGAAACAACAAATAAAGAAACAGACAAAAAAGAAAATGCAAAAAAAGAAACAAGTAAAAAAGAGGGCAATGTATCAGTTCAATCAAGTGATGAGAATTTCACAGCTTTACGTATGCAAATGGAAGATCAGCGTAGTGAACAAAAAGCAAAATTACAAGAAGTGATGAGTTCAACAAAAGCTTCAGCAACAGAAAAGAATAAAGCGAAAGAAAATTTTGATGCCATTACGACAATGGAAACGAAGCAAGAATTACTTGAGACAGTAATTAAATCTCAAGGAGGATATCCAGATGCTCTTGTAAGAGCTGATGGCACTGATATTAGAGTAACGGTTAAAGCGGCAAAACATTCACAGAAAGAAGCAAATAAAATTATTCAACTTGTAAGAAGTGAAGGCGGATCAAAAGATGTAGGTGTGAAATTTGATCCACCAGCGAAATAAGTGAAACTTTAATCCGTAGGGATTTCCCTGCGGATTATTATCTTTTACTAAGCAAAGGGTATGCAAATAGTAAAATAGAGTATGTAAGTAAATGTGTGAATAGAAAAAAGCTATCATTTTCGATAGCTTTTTTCTATGTCGTCTTTGTAATTATTTTTACTATGTTCAACTCGGAATGGAGAAACACGTTGTGAGTAAAAGATTAATGGTTCATGGTACTGATGATTACTTTTTCCGGATTTGACGTGGATGAAAAGAACGCATGCCCAAACGATTACGGCAGGTAAAAAGAGAATGAGCCATATCATATTTCCACACCTCAACACAATATATTTTCTACACTTTGAACATACTATTCTTATATGAAGGAATGATGAACGGCGTGTAAACAAAAAAATAATATTTGGTAAAAATATGTTATTGACTATAGGTGTGGTGAAGAGTGAGGAGGGAATGGCATGTTTGCTTTGTAACGTTTTGCAAAAGTAGTGAATGTTTTTTAAGAAGTGGTCTTGCCAATTTCATGTGAAACTTGGTATTATTACTAGGTATTAAATTTTTATTGGAATAATATTTTTACAGGAATTTCGATTTATTATAAAGAAATATAAATTGGAATGTTTAAAAAATTTATCGTAAGATGGAAATAGTAAATATTTCTATTAGTTAATGAAATATATTTTCTAATAGAGTACATCGTATTTTTACAGTCAATCTAGTTTTCGTGACGAGAATCTGTAAAAACGGGACAAACAAGAGTATGGGAGTGGATTTTACATGTTTAAAATTCAAGAAGTTCGTGAATTAATTAAATTAATTGATAGCTCTAATATTGATGAATTTGAATACAAAAAAGACGGTACAACAATCAAAATGAAAAAGCGTGGTAATGAAGTTGTTGCTGTGCAAGCACCTGCAGCAAAACAAGCTATGCAACCAGTAGCGCCTGTTGAAGTTGAAACGACAGTAGCAGCAGCGCAAGCAGAAGTGCCAAAACAAGAAGAGAAGAAGGTTGTTCAAAATGAAAACCTACATAAAATCACATCACCGATGGTAGGTACATTCTATTCTTCTTCTTCGCCTGATACACCTCCATATGTAAGTGTTGGGGATAGAGTATCGAAAGATTCTATCGTATGTATTGTCGAGGCTATGAAGTTATTTAACGAAATTGATGCTGATGTAGAGGGCGAAATTGTTGAAATTCTTGTTAATAACGGACAGCTTGTTGAATATGGACAACCGCTATTTCTTGTAAAAGCGTAATAAGGGAGTCTTTGTGATGATAAAAAAAGTATTAATAGCCAATCGTGGGGAAATTGCTGTACGAATTATTCGTGCTTGTAAAGAAATGGATATTGAAACAGTTGCAATTTATTCAGAAGCAGATAAAGAGTCACTTCACGTACAGATTGCAGACGAGGCGTATTGTGTAGGACCAACGATTTCGAAAGAAAGCTATTTAAATTTGACAAACATTATTAGCGTTGCGAAGTTAACAGGCTGCGATGCTATTCATCCGGGATACGGATTTTTAGCAGAGAATGCAGATTTCGCAGAGTTATGCCGTGAATGTAACTTGATTTTTATCGGTCCAAGTCCAGAAGCTATTTCAAAGATGGGCACAAAAGACGTTGCTCGTGATACAATGAAAGAAGCAGGGGTTCCGATTGTACCAGGTTCACAAGGGATTATTAAAAATACCGAAGAAGCGATTGAGCTTGCTAATCAAATTGGATATCCAGTTATTATTAAAGCGACTGCAGGTGGCGGTGGAAAAGGTATTCGTGTTGCACGCCATGAAGAAGAGCTTATAAAAGGAATTCAAATTACACAGCAAGAAGCTAGTACCGCTTTTGGGAACCCTGGTGTATACTTAGAAAAGTACGTTGAAGATTTCCGCCATGTTGAGATTCAAATAATGGCAGATACACACGGAAATGCCATTCATTTAGGAGAGCGTGATTGTACAATTCAGCGCCGTTTGCAAAAACTATTAGAAGAAAGTCCATCACCTGCACTTGATGAAGAGATTCGCAAGCAGATGGGTGAAGCGGCAGTTAAAGCGGCGGTAGCGGTTGATTATACAGGTGCTGGTACGGTTGAGTTTATCTATGAATATAAAACGAAAACCTTTTACTTCATGGAGATGAATACGAGAATTCAGGTTGAGCATCCGGTTACTGAAATGGTAACAGGAATGGACTTAATTAAAGAACAAATTCTTGTTGCTTCAGGAGAAAAGTTATCGTTACAGCAAGAAGAAGTACAATTTAATGGTTGGGCAATTGAATGTCGAATTAATGCGGAAAACCCTGCCAAAAAATTTATGCCATCTCCAGGTAAAGTAGAAATGTACTTACCACCAGGAGGATTTGGTATTCGCGTCGATTCAGCTGTATATCCGGGATATTCAATCCCACCTTTCTATGATTCGATGGTTGCTAAATTAATTGTTCACGGAAAAACACGTGAAGAGGCAATTGCAAAAATGAAGCGCGCACTTAGTGAATTTGTCATTGAAGGCGTACATACAACAATCCCGTTCCATTTGCAATTGCTAGATCATCCTGATTTTGTAAAAGGTGAGTTTAATACGAAATTTTTGGAAGAGCATGAACTTGTGACGCAGTGATACATTAAAGGAGGTTTTTTTCATGGCTGAACATATGTTAGATATGGGTCAAGATACAACTCTTGGTAAAGTAGAAATTGCACCAGAAGTAATTGAAGTAATTGCAGGTATTGCAGCTGCTGAAGTAGAAGGTGTAGCGGCAATGCGCGGTAATTTTGCTACAGATGTTGTTGAGAAGTTAGGTAAGAAAAATCATGGTAAAGGTGTAAAGGTTGAATTAGCAAACGAAGATATTATCGTTGACCTTTATGTTGTAATGTATTTTGGTGTAGCAATTCCAGTTGTTGCACAAAAGATTCAAGACAATATTCGCCAAGCACTCTTTACAATGACAGGACTTGAGCCAAAAGAAGTGAATGTTCACATCGTTGGCGTAACATTCGAAACACAAAAAACAGAAATCGAACCAGTGTAAGAATGAAAAGGTGCCTAGTAACATAGGCATCTTTTTTATCGTTTCATTTCTTCACAAATTACAACCCTCTAATTATTATACTATTTCAAAAAATAAGAAATAAACAAGAAAATGTGTCGTTTTTCCAAAAAACGTACATTGTGATAAGATATGGAACTTGAAGTTAATCTTTTTATTATTTTTCAGCCTTGTAACCCGTGTGTGAAACGATAAATTGTGTTATTATCATTGTATTATAAGGTTGGAAAATCAATGAAAACTGTAAGAGTAAGTGAATTGACGGCTTATAAATTATAATAATATAACAAAGTATAAGGAAAGACTTGAAGCATAAAGGAGAGTTACAATGAAACGTAGGACGGCTAGAGAAAGAGCAATGCAAGCATTATACCAAATGGATATTACAGGTGAATTAGAACCGAAAGTAGCAGTGGAAAACACGCTAGATGAAGGCGAAGAAACAAATGAGTTTCTAGAGTCACTTGTAGTAGGTTTTGTAGAAAATAAAGAAGCAATCGATGAAGCGATTCGTCAAAATTTAAAAAAGTGGAAGCTTGAGCGTATTAGTATTGTTGATCGCAGTATTTTACGTGTAGCTGTGTATGAAATGAAATACATGGAAGAAATTCCACACAACGTAACAATTAACGAAGCAATTGAAATTGCTAAAACATTTGGGGATGAGGAATCTCGTCGTTTTATTAACGGCGTTTTATCTAATATAAAAGATACACTGTAAATTCTTTAAGGGGGAATCTTAAAATGGTAGCAGTAATCATCAAAGGAAATGAAGTTGCGGAGAAAAAACGAGCACAATTAACAGAAGAAGTTGTGAAGTTGAAAGAGCAAGGTATTGTACCAGGATTAGCAGTTATTTTAGTTGGAGAAGATCCAGCATCTCGTTCTTATGTGAAAGGAAAAGAAAAAGGCTGTGAACAAGTAGGGATTTACTCAGAGCTAATTGAACTTCCTGAAACAATTACTGAGGAACGTTTGCTTGCTGAAATCGATCGCTTAAATGGCGATGACCGTATTAATGGCATATTAGTGCAATTACCTTTACCAAAACATATTGAAGAAAAAGCTATCATTGAAAGAATTTCACCAGAAAAGGATGTAGACGGATTTCACCCAATCAGCGTGGGACGTATGATGACGGGACAAGATACATTCCTTCCATGTACACCGCATGGTATTGTAGAATTAGTAAAAGAAACAAATCTTGATATTTCTGGAAAACATGTAGTAGTAATTGGAAGAAGTAATATTGTCGGTAAACCAGTGGGGCAATTGTTTTTAAATGAAAATGCCACTGTCACATATTGTCATTCTAAGACGCAAAATATGAAAGAGTTATCGAAGTTAGCTGATATTTTAATCGTAGCTGTTGGACGACCTAAAATGATAACAGCGGATTATATTAAAGAAGGGGCGGTTGTAATTGACGTTGGTGTTAACCGTTTAGAAACAGGAAAACTTTGTGGTGATGTTGACTTTGACAACGTGTTAGATGTTGCGGGTTACATTACACCTGTGCCAAAGGGTGTTGGTCCAATGACAATCACAATGCTTCTTCATAATACTGTTGAATCTGCCAAACGTGCAGGTGTCGTTTGTAAATAATTTGAGTCGGCTATGAGGAGAGAGAAATGGAGAAGCAATATTTAACCGTTACAGCGTTAACACGCTATATAAAAACAAAAATAGAATATGATCCGCATTTGCAGTCTGTTTGGTTAAAAGGTGAAATTTCCAACTTTAAAAATCATAGCCGTGGCCACATGTATTTTACATTGAAAGATGAAAATGCAAGAATCGCAGCGGTTATGTTTGCGGGCCATAATCGTAATATTAAATTCAAACCTGAAAATGGGATGAAGGTACTCGTGAAAGGAAAAATCTCTGTTTACGAGGCGAGTGGTTCTTATCAAATTTATATTCAAGACATGCAGCCTGACGGAGTCGGAAATTTACATTTAGCGTACGAACAGTTAAAAGTTCGTTTAGAAGAGGAAGGACTTTTTTCTCAAGTTTATAAAAAAGCGATTCCTCCTTACGCTAAAACAATAGGTGTGATTACGTCGCCAACAGGAGCAGCGATTCGTGATATTATAACAACGATTAAACGTCGTTATCCAATTGGGAATGTTATTGTATTTCCGGTACTTGTACAAGGGGAGTCAGCGGCTCCCTCGATTGTACAAGCGATTCGTACAGCGAATGAAATGGGAGAGATAGATGTACTAATCGTTGGTCGTGGTGGAGGTTCTATTGAGGAATTATGGGCTTTCAATGAGGAAATGGTTGCAAGAGCAATCTTTAAGAGTGAAATTCCTATTATTTCGGCAGTAGGCCATGAAACAGATTTTACAATTGCAGATTTTGTTGCAGATTTACGCGCGCCAACACCGACCGCAGCAGCTGAGTTGGCAGCACCTAACATTATAGAGTTACAAGAAAAGGTATTACAAAGAACTCTGAGATTGCAAAGAGCAATGAGAGAGTTAGTACATAAAAAAGAAGAAAAACTACAAGTGTTGCAAAAATCGTATGCGTTCCGTTATCCAAGACAAGTATATGAGCAAAAGGAAGAGCAATTAGATAGAGCGCTAGAACAGCTTGTTTTAGCGAAAGAGCGCTATATTGATAAAAAGGTGAATCAGTTAAAGCAACTTTCATTTTATTTAGAGAAGCACCACCCATCTCAAAAAATTATGCAAACGAAGGTAGCTGTGGAAACGTTGCAAAAGCAATTACAACGTGAAATGCAAACGTTACTTCAAACGAAAGAATTTGCCTTTGTAAGAGCTGCTCAAAAACTTGAAGCGTTAAGTCCGCTTAAAGTAATGATGAGAGGGTACGGGCTTGTATATGATGAAGAGAAGCAAGTGTTAAAAAGTGTGAAAGATGTAAGCCTTGGAGATGCTGTTTCAGTTCAATTACAAGATGGAATACTAGATTGTAGCGTATCAGGCATAGAGGAGCGTGAATTGAATAATGGAAAATAAATTAAGCTTTGAAGAGGCAATTTCGCAACTTGAGCATCTTGTTTCTAAGCTAGAACAAGGTGACGTACCTTTAGAAGAAGCGATTTCTTATTTTAAAGAAGGTATGGAATTATCTAAGCTTTGTGATGAGAAGCTGAAGAATGTACAAGAACAAATGGCAGTTATTCTTGGGGAAGATGGAGAGCTTGAACCGTTTACTGCTTTAGGAGATGAAGCATAGTGACGATTGCTTTTGATACTTTTTTGAAAGAAAGTAAAACTTTCGTAGAAGAAAAACTTGTAAGCTATGCAAATGGATTACAATGTCCAAATGTACTTCGTGAAGCGATGGCATATTCTTTGGAAGCGGGTGGAAAACGTCTCCGCCCGTTACTTTTGTTTGCAACATTACAAGCGTTTGGGAAAGAAAGAAATCTTGGAGTAGGTGCAGCTTGTGCTCTTGAAATGATTCATACATATTCGTTAGTTCATGATGATTTACCTTGTATGGATGATGATGATTTAAGAAGAGGAAAGCCCACAAATCACAAAGTATTTGGTGAAGCGATGGCAGTTTTAGCAGGAGATGGCTTATTGACATACGCTTTTCAAGTTATTATGGCATATGAGCAAAAAGAAATTTCTGCTGAAAAAAAAGTAAGACTTGTACTTGAACTCGCAAAAGCAGCAGGACCAGAAGGAATGGTTGGCGGACAAGTGGCAGATATGGAAGCGGAAGGGAAACGCCTTACGATTGATGAATTGGAGTACATCCATAAACATAAGACCGGAAAACTACTTGAATTTGCTGTACTTGCGGGTGCGATACTTTCTGATGCGACAGAAGAGCAAGAAGAAAAGTTGCTTACGTTTGCCAAATATATCGGTCTAGCTTTCCAAATTCGAGATGATATTTTAGATGTGGAAGGAACTGAAGAAGAGATTGGAAAACCGATTGGTAGCGATCTTTCTAATGAAAAGAGCACATATACGACGTTGTTTACTGTAGATAGAGCAAAGGAGATTTTAGAAGAAACAATTGCAGAAGCAAAAGGTGCGATTAGCTCCTTGCAATTACAAGATGAATATTTACTATCTATTTGCGATTTGATTGCAAAACGTAATAACTAATATAACAGCGTTTTCATTTGTTGAGTCATTCATCATTTTATGATATAAATGTAGGAAAAGGTTTTTCTTTTCTTGTTATTGGCAAAAATATATGTAGATTACATTGCCGTTATCACTTCGTGTTAGCGGCTATTTTTTTCATCGCCTAAAGAAATATGGTTTATAATAGGATTAAGGCGCAATAGACTGGTTAATAGCGGGACAAGACGAAAAATAGAAAAGAGAATTTCTTGTTTTGTGTAAATGTTTTTTATAATATTTGACATGTTGACAGATTATGAAATGAAAGTGAGTGATCCGTGTGGATCTAACGCAAATTCAAAACCCTAGTTTTTTGAAAGATATGTCTATCAGTGAACTAGAGGGATTGAGTGAGGATATTCGTAAGTTTTTAATTGAAGAGCTCTCTCAAACAGGTGGACATATTGCACCTAATTTAGGTGTAGTAGAACTCACAATTGCTCTGCATAAATTATTTGATAGCCCGCAAGATAAATTTTTATGGGATGTAGGACATCAATCCTATGTACATAAAATTTTAACTGGACGCGCGAAAGAGTTTGGTACATTAAGGCAATATCAAGGTCTATGTGGTTTCCCGAAACGTTGTGAGAGTGAGCACGATGTATGGGAAACTGGTCATAGCTCGACTTCGTTATCGGCTGCAATGGGAATGGCTCTGGCACGTGATTTAAAGAAAACGAAAGAATATGTTATACCAATTATTGGAGATGGTGCTTTAACAGGCGGAATGGCTTTAGAGGCATTGAACCATATTGGACATGAAAAAACAGACATGATTGTTATTTTGAATGATAATGAAATGTCAATTGCACCAAACGTTGGTGCGCTTCATAATGTGCTCGGTCGTTTACGTACCGCAGGAAAATATCACTGGGTAAAAGATGAATTAGAGTATATATTAAAGAAAATTCCAGCAGTTGGCGGGAAAGTGGCTGCGACAGCAGAGAAAATAAAAGATAGTCTTAAATATTTACTAGTATCTGGTGTCTTTTTCGAAGAGTTAGGCTTTACATATTTAGGTCCAGTCGATGGGCATGATTATGAAAAGTTATTCGAAACGTTGCAATATGCAAAGAAAACAAAAGGCCCAGTACTCGTTCACGTTATTACGAAAAAAGGAAAAGGTTATAAACCGGCTGAGAGTGACGTTATTGGAACTTGGCATGGAACAGGACCTTATAAAATTGAATCAGGTGACTTCGTTAAGCCGAAAGAAGTTGCACCAGCATGGAGTGCTGTCGTTAGTGAAACAGTACTTAAGCTAGCGAGAGCAGATGAGCGTATCGTAGCAATTACACCTGCAATGCCTGTTGGATCAAAACTTGAGAAATTCCAAAAAGAATTCCCAGATCGTATGATTGATGTAGGTATTGCAGAACAGCATGCTACAACAATGGCAGCAGGTATGGCAACGCAAGGAATGAAACCATTCTTAGCGATTTATTCAACATTTTTACAAAGAGCATATGACCAAGTTGTTCATGATATATGCCGCCAAAATTTAAATGTTTTCATCGGAATAGATCGTTCGGGATTAGTAGGAGCAGATGGTGAAACGCATCAAGGCGTATTTGATATCTCATTCTTACGTCACTTGCCGAATATGGTGCTTATGATGCCGAAAGATGAAAATGAAGGTCAACATTTAGTTTATACGGCGATGCAATATGAAGATGGACCAATCGCATTGCGTTATGCGCGCGGTAATGGACTTGGCGTTCATATGGATGAAGAATTAAAGGCGATTCCAATCGGTACGTGGGAGACGTTAAAAGAGGGTACACAAGCAGCTATTTTAACGTTTGGTACGACAATACCAATGGCAATGGAAGCAGCTGAGCGTCTTGAAAAAGCTGGGGTTTCAGTGAAAGTAGTGAATGCTCGCTTTATTAAACCAATGGATGAAGCATATTTACATGATCTTCTAGGAAAGAATATACCGATTTTAACGATTGAAGAAGCTTGTTTAATCGGTGGTTTTGGAACAGGAGTAGTTGAATTTGCATCTGAAAATGGTTACCATAGTGCATTAGTTGAACGAATGGGTATTCCAGATCGCTTCATAGAGCACGGAAGTGTAACAAAATTATTAGAAGAAATTGGTTTAACGACAGATGCTGTTGTAGACCGTATTCATACAATGATTCCATCAAAACAAAAAAGGGCGTAACAAATGAGCGTAAAAAAAGAAAGAGTAGATGTACTATTAGTAGAGCGAGGACTTATAGAAACGCGTGAGAAAGCAAAGCGCGCCATTATGGCCGGACTCGTATATGCAAATGAGATGAGACTTGATAAGCCAGGAGAGAAAATCTCGCAAGATACTGAGATTACGGTGAAGGGACAAGTTATGCCGTATGTAAGTCGTGGTGGTTATAAACTTGAAAAGGCATTAGAGACATTTCATCTTGATTTACAAGATAAAGTTATGATAGATATTGGTTCATCAACTGGTGGCTTTACAGATTGCGCGCTTCAAAATGGAGCGAAATTATCTTATGCATTAGATGTAGGATACAATCAACTAGCGTGGAAATTACGTCAAGATGAGCGTGTTGTTGTAATGGAACGAACAAACTTCCGTTACGTGACACCAGCAGACTTAGAACGTGGTTTACCTCAATTTGCAAGTATTGATGTTTCATTTATATCATTAAAGCTTATACTGCCAGTTTTAAAAACAATGCTTATGCCTAACGGAGATGTAGCAGCGTTAATTAAACCGCAGTTTGAAGCTGGAAGAGAGCAAGTTGGGAAAAAAGGTATCGTTCGTGATAGAAAAGTACATGAAGCTGTTGTAGAAATGATTGTCGAGTTTGCTTTAAAAGAAGGCTATGATGTGGAAGGTTTAACATTCTCACCAATTACGGGTGGGGATGGTAATATTGAATTTTTAATTCATCTGAAATGGCATGGTGAACGTGAGAATGGCGAAAATCATTCTCCGATTTCTATAGAGCAAGTTGTTACAGAAGCGCATGAAGTTCTAAAACAAAAAGGGAAAGGGGAATAACATATGTTGTTCCTCTTTTTGCTGTAATTGTATAATGATTGTAAAAACAATTGTGTACAAGAAACGAATTATAAGTTAACATAAATAAGTGAAGTATACCAATGTTTAAACTATGGTAAGAGATAGTGTGAGGTGCAAATGTATGAATAAAGGTCAGCGCCATATTAAAATCAGGGAAATTATTGCAAACAAAGAAATTGAAACACAAGATGAATTAGTTGATATTTTACGTAATGAGGGATTTAATGTAACGCAAGCAACAGTATCGCGCGATATTAAAGAACTGCACTTAGTGAAGGTGCCATTACATGATGGGCGCTATAAATATAGCTTGCCAGCAGATCAACGATTTAACCCGTTACAAAAATTAAAACGAAATCTAGTGGATTCATTTGTAAAATTAGACACGGCAGGACATATGCTTGTGCTAAAAACATTGCCTGGTAACGCTCATTCACTTGGAGCACTTATTGATCATTTAGAGTGGGATGAGATCATCGGAACCATCTGTGGTGATGATACTTGCTTAATTATTTGCCGTACACCTGACGATACAGGTGTTGTCTCTGATCGTTTCTTAAATATGTTGTAACAAAAAATCTTGTTTGCTTTCCATCGTAAAGTGGAAAGTGAACAAGATATTTTTATTGGTTAAAAATATGAATTTTCAATTGTAATATAATATTTTGTTTGCATAAAGTTAGAAAATAGATGGATTGACCCGTAAAACAAATGTTTGGTACAATGAAGCGGGTTAGAAGAGTATATACATACAAATATATAGCATGATTATTTGAATGAAGAACTGAGAAAATCCTTTAGTAAGGGATTATTTTATAACGAGGTGAATGGGGCATTGTTATCGGAATTATCGATTAGAAACTTTGCTATTATTGAAGCATTAAATATTTCTTTTCAAAAAGGTTTAACGGTTTTAAGCGGTGAAACAGGGGCCGGAAAATCGATTATTATTGATGCAATTAGTTTACTTGTAGGTGGCCGTGGGTCAGCAGAATTTGTTCGATATGGAACAGAGAAGGCTGAGATTGAAGGGCTATTTTATGTTGAAGATGAGAAGCATCCATGTATTGAAAAGGCAGAAGAGTTAGATATAGAAATAGAAGATGGCATGATTATTTTAAAGCGTGATATTGCTGCGAACGGGAAGAGTGTATGTCGTGTAAATGGGAAGCTTGTTACACTTAGCATATTAAAAGAAATTGGGAAAACACTTGTTGATATTCATGGACAGCACGAAACGCAAGATTTAATGAATGAAGAACGACATCTGTTTATGCTTGATCACTTTGATGGGGATCGAATCGTTAAACAATTAGACATATATCAAAACGTATACGCTGACTATGAAAAATTAAAAAAACAATTGAAATCGTTAAGTGAAAATGAGCAACAAATGGCACATCGCTTAGATTTAATTCAATTTCAGCATGAAGAAATTCGCAAGGCGGATTTAAAGATGGATGAAGAAAATGAATTAACTGAGGAACGATTGCAAATTTCTAATTTTGAAAAGATTTATAAAGCGTTAGGTGATGCATATCGTTCGTTAAGTGCCGACGGACAAGGGTTAGATAATGTAAGAAGTGCAATGGGGCAAATGGAAAGTATTACACATTTAGATGAAGTGTATCAGGAGAATCATGATTCAATTGCAAATAGCTATTACTTATTAGAAGAGGTTGCCTATCAACTGAGAGAAAAGCTCGATATGATGGAATATGATCCAAATCGTTTAGATGAAATCGAAACACGTTTGAATGAAATTCGTATGCTAAAGAGAAAATATGGAAATACTGTAGAAGAGATTTTAGCGTATGCTGATAAAATTGAACAGGAAATTTTTACGATTGAAAATAAAGACGTTCATATTGAAACGACGAAGAAACAGTTGAAGGAATTAGAAAGTGTTATTCTGAAAGAAGCAACGTTGTTAAGTAATATGCGTCATGAGCTTGCAGAACACCTTACAAATGCAATTCATCAGGAATTAAAAGAATTATATATGGAAAAAACGAAATTTGAAGTGAGAATTATGAAGAGAGAAGGAAATGTAGAAGAGCCCCTTGTGGAAGGTGCGCCGGTAAGACTTACGGCGGATGGTTACGATCATGTGGAATTTTATATTTCAACGAACCCAGGAGAGCCGCTAAAACCACTTTCAAAGGTTGCATCTGGCGGAGAGTTATCTCGTATCATTTTAGCTTTAAAAAGCATTTTTTCTAAGCATCAAGGGGTTGCATCTGTTATTTTTGATGAAGTGGATACGGGTGTAAGTGGCCGGGTCGCACAGGCTATTGCGGAAAAAATTTATCGAGTATCAGTAAACTCGCAAGTACTTTGTATTACGCACTTACCTCAAGTAGCTTCAATGGCAGATTCACATTTATTTATTCGAAAACAAGTAGCGAATGATCGGACAATTACATCGGTTACTGTTTTAACTATGGAGGATAAAGTAACAGAAATAGCTCGAATGATTTCTGGTGTGGAAATCACAGATTTAACGACAGAGCATGCGAAAGAATTACTTACGCAAGCGCATCATTTTAAACAGACAGCAGAGGCTATCCAGTAATGGATAGCTTTTTTTCTCAAATGACGATTTCTTAATTCTTCCGGTTATAAATAAAGCACTGCAAGGAGAGATTAAAAAGTGAAGCCAAGAGGCTGAATGTGGGGTAGGAGCGAGGAGAGTGAACAAGTTGAAATTAGAAAAATTTCGAAAAATAATAGGTCTTTGTCTCCTTGTTTCTTTAGTTTTTATTGGATGTTTTAAACCGCTTCGAACGTTTATTTCATCACCGAAACAACTTGTTGTTTTTGAAGGACAACAATCAGAAATATCATCATTACCAGTTTTCAAAGCTTCATCCACAAATCGTCATGTATTTACAGTGAGTTCGAATGAACAAAAACAAGGACTTATGGTAAATTCTCATCAAAATGGTGAAGCTGATATGGTATTTCAGCTTGCTGGTTTTCCAGTAAAAAAAGTAAATGTGAAAGTGTTAAAAGATTTTAAAGTGATTCCAGGTGGACAATCAATTGGTGTGAAATTAAATACAAAAGGTGTACTTGTTGTAGGCCATCATTTAATTCAAACTGAAAAAGGTAAAATATCTCCTGGTGAAACAGCAGGTGTACAAATTGGAGATATGATTACTGAAATTAATGGTAAAACAATTGAAAGAATGAGTGATGTAGCACCGTTTATTCATAATAGTGGAGAAACAGGTGAACCGCTTAATCTTGTATTGTTAAGAGATGGAAAATATATTCGTACGAAGCTAACTCCACAAAAAGACAACGGTGAATCGTCTTATCGAATTGGCTTGTATATCCGTGATTCGGCAGCTGGAATTGGAACGATGACATTTGTTCATCCAGATTCTATGAAATATGGGGCACTTGGTCATGTTATTTCTGATAATGATACGAAAAAGCCGATTCAAGTCGAAGATGGACAAATTATGCGCTCGACAGTTACATCAATTGAAAGAGGTAGTCATGGGAATCCAGGGGAGAAATTAGCAAGATTCTCACCAGACCGTGAAGTGATTGGCAATATTACAATTAATAGTCCATATGGTATTTTTGGAAAATTAAATACGAATATGAAAAACGGGATAATGGATAAAGCAATGCCTATCGCATTATCTCATCAAGTAAAAGAAGGACCGGCAAAAATATTAACAGTTATTGATCAAGATAAAGTAGAAGCGTTTGATATTGAAGTCGTTAGTACAGTGCAGCAAAAATTCCCAGCCACAAAGGGTATGGTAATAAAAGTAACAGATAAACGTCTATTAGCGAAAACGGGCGGTATCGTACAAGGAATGAGCGGAAGTCCAATTGTACAAAATGGAAAAGTAATTGGTGCTGTTACACATGTATTTGTAAATGATCCAACATCAGGATATGGTGTTCATATTGAATGGATGTTACATCAAGCTGGAATTAATATTTATGATCAAGAGAAAAAAGCGAGCTAATATATATTATTAGCTCGCTTTTTCTGTTGAAAAATTCGTTGAAATTTTGTAAAAGCTCCGCAAGAGGTGTTTTTTGTTGTAAAATAAAAGGAAAGGGTTGAACGTTTCGTTGTATTTCTATGATGGAATGTGTTGCGAAAGGGAATAAATGAACGATAAACATATTTTTTTGTGATTTTATCGGAAAGTAAGAAACTTTAAAAGGGAATTTTCACACAATTGTCGAACAATTCATGTAGCCTAGAAGGATACACATGTCGGAGAATCGATTCGGTAAGGGAGGAAAAGCTGTGGAGAAAATTAAAGTATGTCTTGTGGATGATAATAAAGAACTAGTATCAATGTTAGAGAGCTATGTAGCCGCTCAAGATGATATGGAAGTAATCGGTACTGCTTATAATGGTCAAGAGTGTTTAAACTTATTAACAGATAAGCAACCTGATGTACTCGTTTTAGACATTATTATGCCACACTTAGATGGTTTAGCTGTATTGGAGAAAATGCGACATATTGAAAGGTTAAAACAGCCTAGCGTAATTATGTTGACAGCATTTGGCCAAGAAGATGTGACGAAAAAAGCAGTTGACTTAGGTGCCTCATATTTCATATTAAAACCATTTGATATGGAGAATTTAACGAGTCATATTCGTCAAGTGAGTGGTAAAGCAAACGCTATGATTAAACGTCCACTACCATCATTCCGATCAGCAACAACAGTAGATGGAAAACCGAAAAACTTAGATGCGAGTATTACGAGTATCATTCATGAAATTGGTGTACCCGCTCATATTAAAGGATATATGTATTTACGAGAAGCAATCTCCATGGTATACAACGATATCGAATTATTAGGATCGATTACGAAAGTATTGTATCCAGATATCGCAAAGAAATATAATACAACAGCAAGCCGTGTGGAGCGCGCAATTCGTCACGCGATTGAAGTAGCTTGGAGCCGTGGGAATATTGATTCTATTTCGTCCTTATTCGGTTATACAGTATCCATGTCAAAAGCAAAACCTACGAACTCTGAGTTTATCGCAATGGTTGCGGATAAGCTGAGACTTGAACATAAAGCTAGCTGAGAGTAGAAGTAGCAATGGGTTTTCGTTTTAGTAAAACCGATGTATGCTGGAACGCTATGCTCGATGTTAATTTTAAAGCCAATAAACTTTTTAATGAAAGACCAATGAATGTTATAATTCGTTGGTCTTTTTATTTTGTTGAGAAAAAGAGATTATTTGATAGTGTGGAAAATAAAACCTATTTTCAGTAATATTACATGTAAGTGAGTTTTTTATAAGGCAATAAAATAGATATAGATAGGGAGAAGGGGAATGGAAAATAAAATTTCAACTTGGCTAGGAATAGTAGCAGCTATGGGAGTTCTTGCTATTGCAGTTACATTTGGAATGTTAGAACTTGCAGATAATCCAGTAGATAAAGAAGTGAGCGCTCAAATAGATAAAAAAGAAGACCAAACAATAGTAGGTAGAGAGGTGGATGGGGTCTTTGTTGATGTGTATGTTACTGAAAATTCTACTGAAAGCGAAGTCATTACAGCGATGCATCGCATGACTCATCAAAAAGTGGTGGCAGAACGAAAATCGGGCTCTATCCCAATGATTCAAAGTAATGCTAAAAAATTAAAAGAAATTATAAATAAGAGTAGCTTTACGAAGAAAAATGAACTTTTAGCAATTGCTGATAGATGGGCGAAAAAAGATTTTAGTAAAATTGTAGAAGATCACAATTATTTCTCGGATGCTCAAGAAGATAGCGTTTGTAAAGTAACTAGAGCAATGGATGCGTTAGAAGAGCAACATTATATTTTAACTACATTCGGGGAGGAAAAAGCGAAAGAACTATACGAATCAGGGGATGCTCCGCACGTTCAATAAAAAATAATATAAAGGACTTCTCTAGTTTTTTTATTATCGTGTTTTAAGGACGTAATGGGACTTATAAATAAATGGTCTGCTTTCTTTATGACGTGTAACAAAAAAAGAAAAGATGTGATTCATTATTAAATGATGAAGGAACAGCTAAATCACATCGTAGTACATCTGTTAAAGGATTTTAGTAGGAAAGGCATCCGTGATATAATAGAAAATAATAAAAAGTCCTGCAAAACAGGACTGTATTATTCTTCGTCTTTATTTTGTTTTTCTAATTCAACTAGCTTTTGAATTAAAATGTGCTGCGGCATATGCATGAGTTGTTCAAGTGGAACACCTAGTGCTTTTGATAAGCGGACTGCAGTATCTGGAGAGATTTGTAATGGTCTCATAGAAGTACCTCCTTTTTCGTATAGTATAGCATAAGATTGGGGGAGTGAGGATGACTCTTATATTTGCACATCGTGGTGCGGCTGGAACGTACCCAGAAAATACAATGATTTCATTTGAAGCGGCTGAGTCTTTTAGAGCGGATGGAATTGAACTTGATGTTCAATTAACGAAAGACGGAAAAGTTGTCGTCATTCATGATGAAACGGTGGACCGGACAACAAATGGAAAAGGTGCGGTTCGGAATTATGTATATGAGGACTTATGCAAGTTAGATGCAAGTTATAAATTTGGTGATAAAGTAGGTTTTTGTAAAATACCACTTTTAGAAGAGGTATTAGAATGGCTTGCACAAACGAGTTTGCTACTTAATATTGAACTTAAAAATAATAAAATTCCATACAGAGGTTTAGAGGAAGAAGTTATAACGCTTGTACGGAAATTTAGTCTAGAGGATCGTGTTATATTTTCTTCGTTTAATCACTACAGTATGAAACGGTGCCATATGATGGCTCCTGATATTCAAACAGCAATTTTATATCGCGAAGGTTTGCATAGTCCGTGGGCATACGCGAAAAAAATGGGCGCTACAGCAGTACATCCGAATTATCGTTACCTTCAAGATGCTATTGCCGAACTAACGATGGAAAGTGGTGTAGAGGTTCGCCCTTATACAATTAATGAAGAAACGCTTATGCGTAAATATTTTGATATGAATATATCGGCGATTATTACTGATTACCCTGAAACGGCCAGAACGTTAATGCCAATAAAAAAATGAGACCGCGTGTAACGGTCTCATTTTTTTATTTATAAATAGTGGGGCATTCCTATCTTCTAAAGCGAGCTTGTACTTTATTTCGTTTACGGTCTCGGTGCAAGACGAAGCCACCGAAGATATAAAACCCGAGCCCGAAGCAGAGAGCGCCGATTAAAAATTGTAACCACAGTATAGAGATTGGTGGAAATAGAATCCCGAATACAGTATCTCTCATTAACTTTATACCAAACACAGCTAATGAAATAGGGATGAGTGCTAATAGTAGAGCAACGTAACGCTGCATACATAACGCTCCTTTTCAGATTATTTCGTATATTTTAATGATGTTATAAGAAAAGGGGGTTTGTCAAGAGGGTGCTGAACGAGTAAGATAAAGGTGTGAAAAAATTTGCAGAGTTACTTCGAGAGGAAGTGGGATATATGAAACAAAAAGTATTAATTGTTGGTGCAGGTGAAGGCGGGAGCGCACTGCTGAATCTGTTACAAAGTTCGAATATATTTCAAATTATAGGGATTATTGATATAAATCCGTTGGCAAAAGGACTACAAATTGCTAAGGAATACGGGATTGCAATTGGAGAAAGTGTAACTCCATTTCTTTCTATGCATATCGATGTAATATTTGATATGACAGGTGAAGATGATGTGCATAAGGTTTTATTGGAAAAAAAGAAAAAAGACACTCTTCTTATACCAGGTGATATCGCAAAAATTGTTACAGGATTAGCGCATGAGAAGGAAGGGCTGATTGGGCGATTAGAGGAACAAACGCAACAAGGAGAATTAATTTTAAATTCTACACATGACGGCATGATCGTAATTGATCGAGAGGGACAAGTTCTTCTTTTTAATAAAAGTGCAGAGCGTATTATCGGATATAAAAAAGAAGAGGCGATAGGAAAATATATTTTAGAAGTCATTCCAACTAGTAAATTACTTCGCATTATACGTACGAAACAAATAGAAGTAAATTATGAACTAACATTAGAGAATGGAAAGAAAATTATTACAACGCGTATACCGATATTAAAAGAGGGCGGAGAGGTACAAGGGGCATTTGCAATTTTTAAAGATATAACAGAAGTTGTAGATTTAGCGGAAGAAGTTACAGATTTAAAGGAGATTCAAACACTATTAGAGGCAATTATTAACTCATCTGAAGAAGCAATTTCGGTTGTGGATGAAAAAGGAAGAGGTTTAGTCATTAACCCGGCATATACGAAATTAACGGGTTTAACAGAAGAAGATATTATTGGGAAGCCTGCTACAACTGATATTGTAGAAGGCGAAAGTATGCATATGAAAGTACTTCGAACGCGTCGTGCGGTGCGCGGAATACATATGAAGATTGGGCAAAAAAAGCGCGATGTAATTGTAAACGTGGCACCAGTCATTGTGGATGGAATATTGAAAGGAAGCGTCGGCGTTATCCGTGACGTGTCGGAAATTCAAAAGTTAACAAATGAATTGAATAGAGCAAGGCAAATTATTCGCACATTAGAAGCGAAATATTCATTTGATGATATTGTCGGGAATTCAGATGAAACAACGGCAGCTATCGAACAGGCGAAGCTAGGAGCAAATACACCAGCAACAGTGCTGTTACGCGGTGAATCTGGGACTGGTAAAGAATTGTTTGCACATGCAATCCATAATGGAAGTAATCGAAAATACAATAAGTTCGTCCGTGTAAACTGTGCGGCCATTTCGGAGACGTTGTTAGAAAGTGAATTATTTGGTTATGAGGAAGGGGCGTTTTCTGGAGCGAAAAGAGGCGGGAAACGTGGGTTCTTTGAGGAAGCAAATAACGGTAGTATTTTTTTAGATGAAATAGGGGAGTTATCTGCAAATACACAAGCGAAACTCCTTCGTGTACTGCAGGAAAAAGAAATTGTAAAAGTTGGTGGAACGAAAGCGATACCTATTAATGTTCGAGTAATTGCAGCGACGCATGTGAATTTAGAAAAGGCTATTCTAGAAGGGAAGTTTAGGGAGGATTTATATTATCGATTAAATAAAATCCCAATTCAAATTCCATCTCTTCGTCAACGTAAAGGAGATATACCGACAATTGCGGACAGATTGATTCAAAAAATTAATCAAGATTACGGTCGTAATGTAGAAGGGCTCACTGATTCAGCCATTTTATATTTACAATCATACGAATGGCCAGGGAATGTGAGGGAACTTGAAAATATTCTGGGAAGAGCTATTATCTTTATGAATTATAACGAGACCTATATTGATGTACACCATTTACCGCCATTACATAACGAAGAGCAGGTGGAGTCAAAGCAATCTCATTTATTACCTGAATTAGAAGAAAAGCCACTTGAACATTTAGTGACAGAGTTTGAAGGGAATATTATTCATGAATATTTGGAGAGATTTGATGGGAATAAAACGCAAACTGCAAAAGCGTTAGGAATTTCCGTTCGAAATTTATATTACAAGCTAGAAAAGTATGACCATGCAAAAAATAGCATGCAATAAATTGCGTACCGTGCAATTTATTGCATGGTATACAAAAAGCGACAAAATAAGACAGAATCTTTTGTTATTTTCCAAAGTATTGATTTTACTGCATTTTGAATGCGTTTTCATTATTGGTAAGACCACTTTTAAAAGTTGGCACGGTATTTGCTTTATAAATAGACGAGGGACGACGGAAAGGGTTGATTACAAAATATGAAGTTAGAATACTTAATTGATCAAGCAGCAGGGCAGCCTAAAAAAACTGTAGCTGTAGCAGTAGCTGAAGATCATGAAGTAATTGAAGCTGTAGCGAAAGCAATTAAATTACAGTTAGCTCAATTTCGTCTATATGGAAATCAAGAAAAAATAATGGGGATGCTACAAGAACATGGTTTACAAACTTCAGAACATGTTGAAGTGATTGCAGCAATGTCTAGTGCAGAGGCTGCAGAACTTTCTGTTAAAGCTGTGAGAAATGGTGAAGCAGACGTGCTTATGAAGGGGAACATCCCAACAGCGAATATTTTGAAGGCTGTGTTAAACAAAGAGTGGGGCCTACGTAAAGGTAGCGTACTTTCACATGTAGCAGCATTTGAAGTTCCAAATTACGATCGTCTTATTTTCGTTACAGATGCAGCGATGAACATCGCACCTGATGTAACACAAAAAGCTGCTATTATACAAAATACTGTAGAAGTTGCCCGGGCAATAGGAATCGACTTGCCAAAAGTGGCACCAATTGCAGCAGTAGAAGTTGTGAATCCAGCGATGCAGGCGACAATTGATGCAGCGATGTTAACACAAATGAATCGCCGCGGACAAATTAAAGATTGTATCGTTGATGGACCACTTGCTTTAGATAATGCAGTATCACAAATTGCAGCAGAGCATAAAGGCATAGTAAGTGATGTAGCAGGTAAGGCAGATATTTTACTCGTCCCAACGATTGAAGCTGGAAATGTGCTATATAAATCACTCGTATACTTTGCGGATGCAAAAGTAGGAGCAATGATTGCTGGCGCAAAAGCACCGATTGTTTTAACATCTCGTGCTGATTCAGCAGAAACAAAAGTATATTCATTAGCATTGGCAGTTGCGACTGCTTCAAAATAAACCAAAAAGGGTAAAACATTAGGGGGAAACGACAATGACATTAGAAATCTTCGAATACTTAGAAAAATATGATTATGAGCAAGTAGTATTTTGTCAAGATAAAGAATCTGGTTTAAAAGCAATTATTGCAATTCATGATACAACACTTGGACCGGCTCTTGGTGGAACAAGAATGTGGACATATGATTCTGAAGAAGCGGCGATTGAAGATGCATTGCGTCTTGCAAAAGGGATGACATACAAAAACGCAGCAGCTGGTTTAAACTTAGGTGGTGCGAAAACAGTAATTATCGGTGATCCTCGTAAAGATAAGAGCGAAGCAATGTTCCGTGCACTAGGACGTTATATCCAAGGACTAAACGGACGTTACATTACAGCTGAAGATGTTGGTACAACAGTAGATGATATGGATATTATCCATGAAGAAACTGACTTTGTAACAGGTATCTCACCATCATTCGGTTCTTCTGGTAACCCATCTCCGGTAACTGCATACGGTGTTTACCGTGGTATGAAAGCAGCTGCAAAAGAAGCTTTCGGTACTGACAATTTAGAAGGAAAAGTAATTGCTGTTCAAGGCGTTGGTAACGTAGCATATCACCTATGCAAACATTTACACGCTGAAGGAGCAAAATTAATCGTTACAGATATTAATAAAGAAGCTGTACAACGTGCTGTAGAAGAATTCGGTGCATCAGCAGTTGAACCAAATGAAATTTACGGTGTTGAATGCGATATTTACGCACCATGTGCACTAGGCGCAACAGTTAATGATGAAACTATTCCACAACTTAAAGCAAAAGTAATCGCAGGTTCTGCAAATAACCAATTAAAAGAAGATCGTCATGGTGACATCATTCATGAAATGGGTATTGTATACGCACCAGATTATGTAATTAATGCAGGTGGCGTAATTAACGTAGCAGACGAATTATATGGATACAATAGAGAACGTGCACTAAAACGTGTTGAGTCTATTTATGACACGATTGCAAAAGTAATCGAAATTTCAAAACGCGATGGCATAGCAACTTATGTAGCGGCAGATCGTCTAGCTGAAGAGCGCATTGCAAGCTTGAAGAATTCTCGTAGCACTTACTTACGCAACGGTCACGATATTATTAGCCGTCGCTAATCATTCATATATAACTTTTACAAAAGGTGTGGTTACCTCTTATGAGGTTTCCACTTCCTTTTGAATTTATTAGTGGAGGTAGCAACATTGTCTGTAAATCGAATTCTTGTTATTAACCCAGGTAGTACATCCACAAAAATTGGTGTTTTTGATAATGAAAGACCCGTTCTAGAAGAAACGATTCGTCATGACGTAGAACAGATTGGAAAATATAAGAGAATTATCGACCAATATGAGTTTCGAAAAGAAACGATTTTAGAAGTTCTACATTCTCATGGTATTAACATTTCAAAATTAAACGCTGTTTGTGGGCGTGGTGGATTACTTCGTCCAATCGAAGGCGGTACGTATACAGTAAACGATGCGATGTTAGAAGATTTGAAAAATGGCTTTAGCGGTCATCACGCTTCAAACCTTGGAGGCATTTTAGCATATGAAATTGCTTCTGGATTAAACATTCCTGCATTCATTGTAGATCCTGTCGTTGTAGATGAGATGGAGCCGGTTGCTCGTATAAGTGGCATTGCTGGTATGGAACGCAAAAGTATCTTCCATGCATTAAATCAAAAAGCAGTTGCTCGTAAAGTAGCTGAACAGTTAAATCACAAATACGAGGATTTAAATTTATTAGTTACACATATGGGTGGCGGTATTACAGTTGGTGCTCATAAAAAAGGAAGAGTAATCGATGTGAATAACGGTTTAAACGGAGAAGGACCATTTAGTCCAGAGCGCGCTGGTACAGTACCAGTAGGGCAACTAGTAGAAATGTGTTTCTCTGGTGAGTATTACCGTGATGAAATGATTAAAAAACTTGTCGGACAAGGTGGACTTGTAAGTTTAATCGGTACAAATGATGCGATTAAAGTAGAGCAAATGGTTGAAAAAGGTGATCCTGAAGCAACTCTTATTTATAAAGCAATGGCATATCAAGTTGCAAAAGAGATTGGCGGAGCTAGCGCTGTACTTCACGGGAAAATCGATGCAATCGTATTAACTGGTGGACTGGCATACAGTAAAATTCTTGTCGATGAAATAAAAGAGCGAGTGGACTGGATTGCAGATGTTATCGTACATCCAGGCGAAGATGAGTTAGAAGCGTTAGCAGAAGGAGCACTTCGTGTATTACGTGAAGAAGAAGCTCCAAAAGAATACGTTGTACGTGAAAAAGAAACGGTAGCTAGGGGTTGAGATAATGGCAAAAGAATATGATTTAGTCATCGTTGGCGGCGGTACTGGTGGATATGTTGCTGCAATTCGTGCATCACAACTAGGGTTAAAAACTGCACTAGTCGAAAAAGAAAATCTTGGTGGTACTTGTTTACACAAAGGATGTATTCCTAGTAAAGCTCTTTTACGTAGTGCGGAAGTATATGCAACTGCTAAAAAAAGCGAAGAGTTCGGAGTTATTGCAAGCAATGTAGAACTAAACTTTGCGAAAGTACAAGAGCGTAAAGAGAAGATAGTAACGCAGCTTCATAAAGGCGTTCAACATTTAATGAAACAAGGTAAAATTGATGTGTTTGAAGGTATTGGCCGTATTCTTGGCCCATCTATTTTCTCTCCGATGCCAGGGACAATTTCAGTTGAACTTGCAAGTGGAGAAGAGAATGAAATGTTAATTCCAAAAAATGTACTTATTGCAACAGGTTCTCGTCCAAATTCATTACCAGGTTTAGAATTAGACGGAGAGTACGTAATGTCTTCAGATCATGCTCTAAAAATGGAAACGCTTCCTAGTTCGATTATTATCGTTGGTGGCGGTGTAATCGGTATTGAGTGGGCATCTATGCTTGCTGACTTCGGTGTAGAAGTTACAGTATTAGAGTATGCGAAAACGATATTACCACTAGAAGATCAAGACGTTTCAAAAGAAATGCAACGTCTATTCAAGAAAAAAGGTATTAAAGTGGTAACTGGTGCAAAAGTATTACCAGAAACATTGGTAAAAGATAATGGAGTAACAATCCAAGCTGAACACAACGGTGAAAATAAAGAATTTAAAGCAGAAAAAATGCTTGTATCTGTAGGAAGACAAGCGAATACGCAAAATATTGGCTTAGAGAATACAGATATCGTTGTGGAAAAAGGATACATTCAAACAAATGAGTTTTATCAAACGAAAGAATCGCATATTTACGCAATTGGAGATGTAATCGGTGGCCTGCAACTTGCTCACGTTGCTTCTCATGAAGGAATTGCTGCAGTAGAACATATTGCAGGGAAAGAAGTTACACCAATTGATTACTCTATGGTATCAAAATGCGTATATAGCAGTCCAGAAGTTGCTTCTGTCGGTTTAACAGAACAAGAAGCAAAAGAAAAAGGCTATAAGTTAAAAGTAGGTAAGTTCTCATTCCGCGCAATCGGAAAAGCACTTGTATACGGAGAATCAGATGGTTTCGTAAAACTTGTAGTTGATGAAGAGACAAATGACATTCTTGGTGTTCATATGATTGGACCACATGTAACAGATATGATTTCTGAAGCTGGTCTTGCAAGAGTACTTGATGCAACACCTTGGGAAGTAGCACATACAATTCATCCGCATCCATCATTATCTGAGGCGATTGGTGAAGCAGCACTTGCTGTAGATGGAAGAGCGTTACACGCATAAAAATGTGGATTTAGGAGGTTATGAAAAATGGCAGAAGTAAAAGAAAAGCGCCATGAAGAGCTTGGCTTAAGTGATGAGCAAGTATTAGAAATGTTCCGTACGATGTTACTTGCACGTAAAATCGACGAACGTATGTGGTTATTAAACCGTGCTGGTAAAATTCCATTCGTAATTTCTTGTCAAGGACAAGAGGCTGCACAAGTTGGAGCGGCGTTCGCTCTTGATAGAGAGAAAGATTATGCATTACCATACTACCGTGATATGGGTGTTGTACTAGCATTTGGTATGACAGCTAAAGAGCTTATGTTGTCTGCTTTCGCGAAAGCTGGAGATCCAAACTCTGGTGGTCGTCAAATGCCTGGTCACTTCGGTCAAAAGAAAAATCGTATTGTTACAGGTTCATCTCCAGTAACAACGCAAGTACCACATGCAGTTGGTATTGCATTAGCTGGAAAAATGGAGAAGAAAGATTTAGTAACGTTCGTTACATTTGGAGAAGGTTCTTCAAACCAAGGTGACTTCCATGAAGGGGCAAACTTTGCTGGTGTACACAAACTACCTGTTATTTTTATGTGTGAAAATAACAAATATGCAATCTCTATTCCAGTTGAAAAACAATTAGCATGTAAAAACGTATCAGATCGTGCGATTGGTTACGGTATGCCTGGATATACAATAGACGGAAACGATCCGCTTGCAGTATATAAAGCTGTAAAAGAAGCAGCAGATCGCGGTCGCCGTGGTGAAGGCCCAACTTTAATTGAAACAGTATCATATCGTTTAACAGCACATTCTAGTGACGATGATGATCGTGTTTATCGTGATAAAGAAGAAGTAGAAGAAGCAAAGAAAAAAGATTCAATTATAACATTCGCGGCTTATTTAAAAGAAGCTGGTGTATTAACTGAGGAATCGGAAAAACAAATGTTAGACGAAATTATGCATATCGTAAATGAAGCAACAGAATATGCAGAAAATGCTCCGTATGCAGCACCTGAAGATGCATTGAAGCACGTATACGCAGAATAGGGGGGAACGTTTCATGGCTGTAATGTCTTATATTGATGCTATTACATTAGCAATGCGCGAAGAAATGGAACGCGATGAGAAAGTATTCGTTTTAGGAGAAGATGTTGGTAAAAAAGGTGGCGTGTTTAAAGCGACACACGGTTTGTATGATCAATTTGGTGAAGATCGTGCGCTTGATGCACCGCTTGCAGAATCTGCAATTGCTGGGGTAGCAATTGGTGCGGCAATGTATGGTATGCGTCCAATCGCTGAAATGCAGTTTGCTGATTTCATCATGCCAGCAGTAAACCAAATTGTTTCTGAGGCAGCAAAAATTCGTTATCGTTCTAATAATGATTGGACTTGTCCAGTTACAATTCGTGCACCATTTGGCGGGGGTGTTCACGGTGCATTGTATCATTCACAATCTGTAGAAGCGATGTTTGCAAACCAACCAGGTTTAAAAATCGTTATCCCTTCTACACCATATGATGCAAAAGGCTTATTAAAAGCAGCCATTCGTGATGAAGATCCAGTATTATTCTTCGAACATAAACGTGCATATCGTTTAATTAAAGGTGAAGTGCCGGAGGATGACTACGTATTACCAATCGGAAAAGCAGATGTAAAACGTGAAGGTGATGATATTACAGTTATCACGTACGGATTATGTGTTCATTTTGCTCTTCAAGCGGCTGAAAAGTTAGCACAAGATGGCATCTCTGCACACATTCTTGATTTACGTACTGTATATCCATTAGATAAAGAAGCAATCATTGAAGCAGCTTCTAAAACAGGTAAAGTTCTTCTTGTAACAGAAGACAATAAAGAAGGAAGCATTATGAGTGAAGTGGCAGCAATTATTGCTGAAAACTGTCTATTTGATTTAGATGCGCCAATCGCACGTCTTGCAGGTCCAGACGTTCCAGCAATGCCATATGCACCAACAATGGAAAAATTCTTTATGGTAAATCCAGATAAAGTTGAAAAAGCAATGCGTGAACTTGCGGAATTTTAATCGGGGGGACTATACATGGCTGTAGAAAATATTACAATGCCTCAGCTCGGGGAGAGCGTTACAGAGGGCACAATTAGTAAATGGCTCGTTAATGTTGGCGATCACGTAAACAAGTATGATCCGCTTGCAGAAGTAATGACTGATAAAGTAAATGCTGAAGTACCATCTTCTTTCACGGGGATTGTAAAAGAGTTAATCGCTGGTGAAGGTGATACGTTAGCTGTAGGTGAAGTAGTTTGTGTGATTCAAGTAGAAGGCGCAGATGAAGTAGCAGCAACAGCTGTTGAGGAAAAAACGAAAGAAGAACCAAAGGCAGAAGTAGCTACGTCTGAAAAAGCACCGAAAGTAAAACAACCAACTGATGGAAAACCACGTTTTTCACCAGCTGTGTTAAAACTTGCGGGTGAGCATAACGTTGATTTAGATCTAGTAGAAGGTACGGGAGCAAACGGCCGTATCACTCGTAAAGATATTTTAAAGCTAGTGGAATCTGGAAATATTCCGCAAGCAGGTGCAGCGAAGAAAGAGGAAGCTGTAGCGGCAGTAGTAGAAGCTCGCCCAGAAGCACCAAAAGCAGCACCAGTAGCGCAAAAAGTAGAAGCTGCGAAACCAGTTTCTGTACCTACAATGCCTGGAGATATCGAAATTCCAGTAACAGGTGTGCGTAAAGCAATCGCAGCAAACATGTTACGTAGTAAACATGAAGCACCACATGCTTGGATGATGATTGAAGTAGATGTGACAAACCTTGTGTCATACCGTAACTCAATTAAAGGTGACTTTAAGAAGCGTGAAGGCTTTAACTTAACGTTCTTTGCTTTCTTCGTAAAAGCAGTAGCACAAGCGTTAAAAGAGTATCCTCAAATTAATTCAATGTGGGCTGGCGATAAAATTGTTCAGAAGAAAGATATTAACCTTTCTATCGCTGTTGCAACAGAGGAAGAACTATTTGTACCAGTAATTAAGCAAGCGGACGAGAAAACAATTAAAGGTATCGCTCGTGAAATTACAGAACTTGCAGGAAAAGTACGTACGAAATCGTTAAAAGCAGACGAAATGCAAGGTGGAACATTTACAATTAATAACACAGGATCATTCGGTTCTGTTCAATCTATGGGTATTATTAATTACCCACAAGCGGCTATTTTACAAGTTGAATCAATTGTAAAGCGCCCAGTAATTATGGATAATGGTATGTTCGGTGCTCGTGACATGGTTAACTTATGTTTATCACTTGATCACCGAGTACTTGATGGTTTAATTTGTGGTAAGTTCTTAGGGCGTGTTAAAGAAATTTTAGAAAACATGTCAGAAAATAATACATCTGTATATTAATAAAAAGCTCGCTTATGCGAGCTTTTTATCATCTTATTTCTTCATCTACATCCTACTATATGTATAAATACCTTTCCCAGTAATCTTACAATAAACGATTATGTATTAGGAATTTACGAAAATACATTGCTGATATATGGTATATGGATATAAAATAAGAAAAGAATAATTTTTTTGGCAAATCTTACTGATGAAACTGTAGTATAATATATTGTATTGTATGAAAAAGAGAGTTATTCTATATAAGTGTTTTATAGATAATGTGTAATCAGTCGTCAAAACATGAAGAATGTTGACTCCTGGTTTTTTATTTTTGCCGTAACAATGTTTCAGGAGGATGTCATGAAAAGAAGTACCGAGTTTCTAAAAAGTTTAGATGTAAAATTAATTTTAATTTTGTGTGCACTATGTGTGACGAGTATAGCTGCTATATATAGCAGTCAGCAAACGGGACAGTATGGAGCTGCAAACTTTGCTATGAAACAAGGTGTTAACTACATAATTGGGGTTGTATTGTTACTTCTTGTTGCAAGCATTGATTTAGATCAGTTACAAAAATTATCTTGGCCGCTTTATATTGCTGGGTTTGCTTCACTTATTCTTTTGAAAGTATTACCACCATCAGGTTTTACACCTGAAAAATTAGGTGCAAAAAGATGGTTTGTTTTCCCAGTATTTGGACAAATTCAGCCGTCTGAGTTTTTCAAAATTGCATTGCTACTTGTAGTAGCGAGTATAGCAGTGAAACATAATGCACAGTATATGGCAAGGACATTCCAAACAGATTTAAAGCTAGTAGGTAAAATTATGCTAGTGTCACTTCCACCTATGGCGGTTGTATATAGTCAACCTGATACAGGTATGGTGTTCTTATATGCTGCTGCTATTGCATGTATTTTATTTATGTCAGGTATTCAAAAGAAATTGATAGCATTATGTACAGTTATTCCGTTGACCATATTATCTGCTTTAATATTTATTTTCTTTAAGTATCAAGATTTTTTCTATAATAATTTAGTTACTTTACTAAAACCTCACCAACAGTCGCGTATTGTAGGTTGGTTAAATCCATTTGAAAATGCAGATCAAGGTTATCAAACGCAACAATCGATTTTAGCTGTAGGTAGTGGAGGAATGGAAGGTAAAGGGTTTGGGGGAGGAAGCGTCTATATCCCAGAGAAGCATACTGACTTTATTTTCGCTACAATTGCCGAAGAAGGTGGATTTATCGTAGCAGCCTTAGTTGTCTTCTTGTTCCTATTACTACTATATCGAACAATTATTATTGGTTATTCCGCTGATAATTTATTTGGTACATTATTATGCGCTGGATCGATCGGTATATTAACAGTTCAAATATTCCAAAACATCGGTATGATCGTTGGATTAATGCCTGTAAAAGGTATTGCATTACCTTTCTTATCGTATGGGGGAAGTTCCTTATTCTCGAATATGATTATGATGGGGCTCATACTATCGGTACGGAAAACGTATAAAAAATATATGTTTTCAGTTAAGTAAAAAAAGCTGGTTCGTTTTTAAACGAACCAGCTTTTTTACATATATGCTCATAAACGTTGCAAACTAAAACAGGTTAGCAGTTTGAGACGGGTAAGGAGTGCAAAGTGATGCATATGCATATTTTTGAAGGAGCACGGCATCTTTCTAGTAGTGAATGGGTTATTCGGGCTATTATAGCATACATATTTTTAATATTAGTTGCGAAAGCGATGGGACAAAGGTCTATCGCACAACTTCGTTTTTTAGATGTTGTATTAGTGTTATTGCTTGGTGGGAATATTTCTAACGCATTGTCTGATGAAAAAGTAGGGTTACTGGGCTCGATGATTACAACGTTCATACTCGTTGTACTTCATATTATAAGCTCAGTTTTAATGCTGAAATGGGATAGATGGAGACGTTTTTTAGAGCCAGCACCTATCATTCTTATACATAATGGTTCCATTGATTTTAGCAATTTGAAAAAGGCGAGAATTACCGTGGAATATTTGTTTTCGGAACTTCGTATGCGAAATGTGAGCGATATTCAAACGATTAAATTAGCATTATGGGAAGCAAACGGTGTCGTTTCTATATTTCGGTATCCAGAATATGAAGCAGTTTCGCGGCTTGATCTTAAAGTGGCGGGAAAAAAATCTCCAGTTTCTTTTGTATTAGTAAAGGATGGGAGGATACAGAAAGATGTTCTTGCATTATTAGGAAAAACAGAAGCTTGGGCGCGAGAATTTCTAGAGGAGAGTACAGAAGTGGAATCTATTATGTTAGCTACAGTAGATGAATCACATAAAATAAATATTTTGTTAAAAAAATGAAAAATATACGCATTTTGTCGTTTCGAACATATGATACAATAGTGTGGACAACGAAAAAGGAGGCGATACGGTGGGATATGTAGAAGAATTACGAAAAATAGTTGGTCATCGCCCTTTAATTTTAGTTGGTGCTGTTGTACTCGTTATAAATGAAAATGGATATGTTTTATTGCAGCAGCGGACAGAGCCGTACGGAAAATGGGGGCTACCTGGCGGGCTAATGGAGCTTAGTGAATCACCAGAAGAAACAGCTTATCGTGAAGTATATGAAGAGACAGGAATAAAAGTGAAGAACTTGCGACTAATCAATGTATTTTCTGGAGCGAACTACTTTACAAAATTAGCAAACGGTGATGAATTTCAATCTGTAACAACCGCCTATTATACAGATGAATACGAAGGGGATTTTGTTATGAATAAAGAAGAAGCAGTTCAGCTTAAATTCTTTTCAGTAACAGAACTACCTGACTATATTGTAGGATCGCATAAAAAAATGATTGCTGAATATATGAAGATTATGGAAAAAAAGATATAATCATAGTGAAAGAAATACAAAAACACAGTTCTGGTTGGTAGTCCAGACGCATGATTTCATGTCAGTAACCTTCCCCTCCGGGATGTCCTGTATTTCTAATCTTTTAAAGGAGGGGCTGTCAATGGATTTGACAGTATATCACGATGGCCAATTTTTTGTTGGAATCATTACATGTAAAGAACAAGGGAAATTGTATGGGGCGAGGTATATTTTTGGGGCGGAACCGTCAGATGAAGAAGTGCTTATGTTTGTGAATGGTTCACTTTTAGAGCATTTTCAGCACTTTGCAAAATGTGGTGTAGAAGTTAAAGAAAAACAGCGTCCTAAAAACATAAAGCGTATCATACGACAAGCAGCAAAAGAAATAAATATTAAACGTTTTACTAAGGCGCAAGAGGCGATTAGTTTATCTTATGAATTGCATAAACAAGAAAAGAAAGTGCAGTCTAAAGAGAAGCGAGAAGCTGAAAAAGAAAGAAGACGTTTAATGAAAGTACAAAAAGCAAAGCAAAAACATCGTGGTCATTAAAGAAAAGGTGTTAGAGCAAGAGCTCTAACACCTTTTCTATACTTAAATACAAGTAAACTTACTTGTATTTCATAAACATTAACTGGTAAGATACAAATAGGTAGTTTTAGAGGAGGGAAAAGAGTGATTAATTTTAACTTTTTTATGAATGATGTTGTCCGCCAAGCGCGTGAAGAGATTGTCTCTGCTGGATATACAGAATTGACGACGCCAGAAGCGGTAGAAGAAGCGTTTAAAAGAAATGGAACAACACTTGTAATGGTAAACTCTGTATGTGGTTGTGCAGGTGGTATTGCTCGTCCTGCTGCTGCGCATTCCGTACATTATGATAAACGTCCTAACCACCTTGTAACGGTGTTTGCAGGTCAAGATAAAGAAGCGACAGCAAGAGCGCGTGAATATTTCGAAGGGTACCCACCTTCTTCTCCATCATTTGCTTTATTAAAAGATGGAAAAATTGTAACGATGGTAGAGCGTCATGAAATTGAAGGTCATGAACCGATGCAAGTTATTGCGAAACTACAATCATATTTTGAAGAGAATTGTGAAGAACTATAAAAAATAAGAGAAAAGGCGGCACGTCCACAATCAAGTGGATGTGCCGCCTTTTTTATTTATTATTAAAATTTATGGAATATGCATAGTTGTGTTATTTTATGCATCATTTTATACATAAAAAATAGCATTTATATTGTTTTGTTATTTATTTTTATTTTATATATTGCATAAAAATAAAAGTGCTGATACAATACAAACATCGAATAAATATTCTATTAAACTTTTAAATATACATCATTAGGGGGAAGAAAGATGAAGAAGTTAGTATCAATATCGTTTGCACTTATTTTAATTGTAAGTATATTCAGCGCTTGTAGTAATGGGGAATCGAAAGAAACAAAAGGAAATAAAAAAGTACTCGTAATGGGAACTTCAGCAGATTATAAACCTTATGAATATGTAGATGCGTCAAAGAGCGATGAAATTATTGGTTTTGATGTTGATGTTGCTAAATATATCGGAAAAGAACTTGGGTATGAAGTGAAAGTGAAAGATATGGATTTTGGTGGTTTATTAGCATCTCTTAGTTCAGGAAAAGTTGATTTCGTAATGGCAGGCATGACGCCAACTGCAGAGCGTAAAAATAATGTTGATTTTACAGATATTTATTTTGTTGCGAAAAATATGGTCGTTTCTAAAAAGGATTCTAACATTAAATCTGTAGAGGATTTAAAAGGGAAAAAAGTAGGAGTACAAACAGGGTCTATTCAAGAAGAGAAAGCAGCAGAATTTAAAAAACAAGTAGATTTCCAAGTTGAGGGACGTGACCGTATACCAGAAATCGTACAAGAAATTAAAGCTGGTCGTTTTGACGCTGCAATTATAGAAGACACAGTTGCTAAAAATTATTTAGAGAAAATGAAAGATTTACAAGGAATTGAAATTAAAGAAGCGCCAGAAGAAGTTGGAGCAGCAATTGCCCTTCCGAAAAACAGTGATAAAACAGCTGAATTTAATAAAGTAATTAAAAAAATGCAAGAAAATGGAGAAATGGATAAATTAGTGAAGAAATGGTTTGGCAGCGGAAAATAAGCTGCCTTTCACTTTTCTGTGAGGGGAATGAAAAGAATGAACTTAGATTTTTCGGCGATTACGCCTTCGATACCATATATACTAAAAGGTTTAGAAGTTACTTTGAAAATTGTAGCAGTATCAGCTTTAGCAGGATTTATTTTAGGAACGCTATTAGCACTTTGTAAAATTGCTAGAATACGAGCATTAAATATAGCAGCAGATTTTTATACATCAATTTTTCGTGGTACACCCCTTGTATTGCAATTAATGATTATTTATTTCGGTGTCCCGCAAATAATTGGTTATGAAATACCAGCATTCTTAGCTGCTGTACTTGCATTTAGCTTGAATTCAGGTGCATACATGTCAGAAGTAATTCGTGCTGGTATTCAAGCGGTGGATAAAGGACAAACAGAAGCAGCAATGGCTTTAGGGGTACCATACGGAAAAATGATGAGAAATATTATTTTCCCTCAAGCATTAAAAAATATATTACCAGCGCTTGTGAACGAATTTGCGACACTTACGAAAGAATCGGCTGTAGTAACAGTAATAGGCGCGACTGATTTAATGCGTCGTGCTTACATCGTAGGCGGTGAGACATTTAAATATCTTGAACCATTACTTTTTGTTGGACTGATTTATTATATGTTAGTCATTATTCTTACATTAGTCGGGAAGGCAATTGAAGGGAGAATGAAGAAAAGTGATTAAAATTGAAAACCTTCATAAATCATTTGGTAAAAACGAAGTATTAAAAGGAATTACAACAACGATTGAAAAAGGGGAAGTAGTTGCAATTATAGGACCTTCTGGATCAGGAAAATCAACATTTTTACGTTGTATGAATATGTTAGAAGCACCAACGGATGGTCACATTTGGATTGGAACGGAAGAAGTAACGAATCCGAAAACGAATGTTATGCATGTTCGTGAAAATGTCGGTATGGTATTTCAACATTTTCACTTATTTCCTCATATGACTGTATTAGAAAATATTACGTATGCTCCTACCAATGTAAAAGGGGTAACGAAGCAAGAAGCTGAAAAGAAAGCTGAGAAACTTTTAGAAAAGGTTGGACTAGTAGATAAAAAAGATACGTATCCAAATCGTCTTTCGGGAGGACAAAAGCAACGTGTAGCAATTGCAAGAGCGTTAGCAATGGAACCCGAAGTTATGTTATTTGATGAACCGACATCGGCGCTAGATCCAGAGATGGTGAAAGAAGTGTTAGAAGTTATGAAATCGTTAGTTACGACAGGAATGACGATGGCTATCGTTACACATGAAATGGGCTTTGCAAAAGAAGTGGCAGATCGTGTTCTTTTCTTGGACGGAGGAAAGCTTGTAGAAGATAGTGCGCCAGAAGAATTTTTTGCAGCGCCGAAAAGTGAACGTGCGCAACAATTTTTACAAAAAATATTGTAATATGAAAAGGTTATGTGAATAATAAGTAGAAAAGGATGACATTGTGTCATCCTTTTTTTATACTAGCTGTAAATACGTTTATACATATAGGAGTAATGATATGTTTAAAATTGGATACCGTACAGTAAAAACAGCAATAGGGACAGGCGCGGCAGTTTTTATTGCTCAGTTATTAGGGTTGGAATTTTATAGTTCAGCAGGTATTTTAGTTATTTTATGTGTACAAAATACGAAGCGCAAATCGCTTCAAGTGTCGTTACATCGTTTTCTAGCTTGTGTATTATCAATGGTATTCGCGTTTTGTATTTTTGAAACGATCGGCTATACACCACTTGCAATTAGCATATTGTTACTTACATTTATTCCGACTGCAGTAATGCTTAAAATTCAAGAAGGCATTGTCACGAGTTCAGTTATTGTTATGCATCTATATTCATTGAAGCAAATTACATGGCTTATAGTTGGAAATGAAATTGCTATATTAACGATAGGGATTAGCGTGGCGTTATTAGTAAATATGTATATGCCGAGTAGTGAAAATAAGCTAAAAGAGTATCAGGATAAAATAGAGAGCAATTTTAAAACGATTTTGTTTGAAATGGTTGTGTATTTACGAAATCGAGAAAGTAGTTGGAGTGGGGCAGAGCTCATTGAAACCGAGAATATGTTAAATGAAGCAAGAGATTTATCGTTTAAAAAACTTGAGAATGCATTTATGCGAGAAGATGATTATTACTATCGTTATTTTAATATGCGTATGCAACAATTCGAAATTTTAGAGCGAATGATACCACTAGCAGCTTCTTTATCATGGACATATGAACAAGCTGATATGATTGCAGATGTTGTTGAAAACATTGGTAATGCTATTAGCCCTGAGAGTACTGGCGTTATTTCCTTAAGGCAGCTTCAAGAAATGAGGGAATTATTTAGAGACATGCCATTACCAGCTACACGCGAAGAATTTGAGATACGTGCGAAACTTGTTCAACTTGTGTATGAAATGGAACAATATTTACTCATTAAAAGTCGCTTTAAGGGAAAGGATAATATAAAAGAACTTATATAGAAGGTAGGAATTATCTATGCCGTATCTTCTCTCTATCATATTATGTCTTTCTTTATCGCCGATTTGGCCTCTTGGGGATAATCCACGTGCCGGAGATCCTTTTATTATTGTAAATAAAGCAACGAATAAATTAGCTTACATTGACGATGGAAAGATTCAAAAGGTTTTTCCAGTAGCGACAGGGAAAACGAATGAATTAACTCCAGAAGGAACTTTTGATGTTGTAATGAAAGCGAAGGATCCGTATTATATTGCGAAGGATATTCCAGGTGGGTCGCCAAAAAATCCACTTGGGTCAAGGTGGATTGGATTTAATGCAAGAGGAACTGATGGAAGTAAATATGGAATACATGGAACAAACCAACCGAGTTCAATTGGAAAGTATATTTCACAAGGGTGTATAAGAATGAAGAAAAACGATGTGGAATATTTGTTTGATCGCATTCCAATTGGAACGAAAGTATGGATTGTGAAATCGAAAAAATCATTTCAGCAATTGGCAAAAGAAAAAGGAGCCGTTGCATATGAAAAAGCCAACGAAAAGGTTGGCTTTTTCTATTATAATAAGTTGTCTTGACATGTGTACATAACCGTGCGTTAATGAGAATATAGAAAGATAAAATTAGATAAAGGGGTTGCTCATATGTACTTGAATCCAAAACTTTCGTATATGCAGTTTTTTATGGGATTTCTATTTGTTATTACATTCATATTGGCAACTTTTAATATATGTTCTTATCTTGTAGCGATTGTATGTATGGCATTACTTAATCTAACTTTTGTTATTGGAGCATTTCAGCAGAAACAGTATACAAGTTTTGTAATAGCACTTGTAATGTCATTTTCCTTTAGTATTGTAGCGATTGTGTTTTATATAAAATAAACCATCTCGATGTCGAGATGGTTTATTTTGTCATGTGTGAAAAGTAAAAAAAGGACGAACACATCGCCCTTTTTACCAAAACATACTCGCGCCAGCAAGTAATGTTGTTACAAGCATAGAAATCAGCATCACATAAACCATAACTTTTTGAGCTTTTTTATGCATCGTTATACCTCCTTGCAAATCAGTACAATTTCATTGTAACGAGAAATGAAATTATGGACAAGGGGAGAGTGAGGACAAAATTCGGGAGGGGATTGCAAAATATAACAGGAAATTTGAGTGTGTATAGAGAATATAGTAAAAGGGTATATTGTTAATTTTTAGTTGGGCAAGCTGAAGAATGGAGATACGATGATGAAAATATACGAAACAGATCGTTTATACTTAAGGGAAATTGATGAGTCGTATGCTGAAACAGTTCTTCAATATTACGACAGAAATCGTGAATTTTTAAAAGCTTGGGAAGAGTATAGACCGGATGATTTTTTTACGCTAGATTATCAAAAGAAAAAGTTGCAAAAGGATAGAAAAGAGTTCGAAGAAGGGAAAATCATCAGACTATGGATTTTTAAAAAGGGTGATGATACGAAAATAATTGGGTGTATTTCATTTAATTTAATCGTTCGTGGCATTTATCAATCTTGTGTACTCAGTTATAAATTAGATAAAGCAGAGTTAAACAAAGGGTATACGACAGAAGCGCTTAGAAAAGCAATTCAAGTTGCTTTTGGGGAATTTCAGTTACATCGTATAGAAGCTCCGATTATGCCTCGTAATTTAGCATCTATACAAGTAGTAACGAAGATAGGTTTTCAATATGAAGGCGTGTCTAGGAAGATGTTAATGGTAAATGGCGTGTGGGAAGATCATATGCGCTGGGTATTGTTAAATGAGTAATAGAAAGCAGATGGTTATCTAGACATGTAAACCATCTGTTTTTTGTCTTGTATTTCGAAACTTTTGCGAAATTCTGTTATAATTAATAGTGTTACATACATAATGGTAGTGCAGGAGGCGCAGTCTTATGATTAATCAAGAACGTTTAGTAAATGAATTTATGGAATTAGTACAAGTAGATTCAGAAACGAAATTTGAAGCAGAAATCTGCAAAGTATTAACGAAGAAATTTACAGATTTAGGTGTAGAAGTATTTGAAGATGACACAATGGCTGTAACTGGTCATGGTGCAGGTAACTTAATTTGTACTTTACCAGCAACAAAAGATGGTGTTGATACAATTTACTTTACTTCTCATATGGATACAGTAGTTCCTGGTAATGGAATTAAGCCTTCTATTAAAGATGGATATATCGTATCAGATGGTACAACAATTTTAGGTGCGGATGATAAAGCTGGATTAGCATCAATGTTCGAAGCAATCCGTGTTTTAAAAGAGAAAAATATCCCTCATGGTAAAATAGAATTTATTATTACAGTCGGAGAAGAATCAGGTCTTGTTGGTGCAAAAGCATTAGACCGTGAGCGTATTACAGCGAAATATGGCTACGCATTAGATAGCGATGGAAAAGTTGGTGAAATCGTTGTTGCAGCTCCAACACAAGCGAAAGTGAACGCAATTATTCGCGGGAAAACAGCTCACGCTGGTGTAGCGCCGGAGAAAGGTGTATCTGCAATTACTATCGCAGCGAAAGCAATTGCGAAGATGCCACTTGGTCGCATTGACTCTGAAACGACTGCAAATATTGGACGTTTTGAAGGTGGTACACAAACGAATATCGTTTGCGATCATGTACAAATCTTTGCAGAAGCTCGTTCTTTAATTAATGAGAAAATGGAAGCACAAGTTGCGAAAATGAAAGAAGCATTTGAAACAACTGCAAAAGAAATGGGAGGTCATGCAGACGTTGAAGTAAACGTTATGTACCCAGGGTTTAAATTTGCTGATGGTGATCACGTTGTAGAAGTTGCAAAACGTGCAGCTGAAAAAATTGGTCGTACACCTTCTCTTCACCAAAGTGGTGGCGGAAGTGATGCAAACGTAATTGCAGGACATGGTATCCCAACAGTTAACTTAGCGGTTGGTTATGAAGAAATTCATACAACAAACGAGAAGATTCCTGTTGAAGAATTAGCAAAAACAGCAGAATTAGTTGTTGCAATTATTGAAGAAGTAGCGAAGTAATGGAAAATAAAAAGCGTGTAAATCAATTATGATTTACACGCTTTTTATTTTGATTCGATTGCTTTGACAAGACGTATAAGCGAATATAAGAAAAACTATGGAAGTATATACGTTGTTGCTACATGTACTAGACGAGGGAATAACCTTAACGTATTCATATTGAAAATCGGAAGTAGTAAATAATTAATTGCAATGATTAATATAACTACAAGGAATGTATAGTTGAGTTTATCCCGCTATTTGTCGGACAGTAAGACCCCTACCTCAAAATTCAGCGAAAGTAAAGAAGTTAGGTGGGGGCCCTGCTGCCCGTAAAAGTCCGATTAGTGAGAGTTGATTAAAGTTTCGATTTATATCGATTATAAAAAAGAACAAGTAATTATTATAACTATTGTGCAAAATTTGATATAATAAAAGAACGAACGTTCTGATTAGGGAGTGAGTACTATGCGAGAAATGTATCCGAAAAATGGTCGTGTTATTTTACATGTAGATATGAATTGCTTTTTCGCATCTGTTGAAATTGCTCATGATCCATCATTACAAGGAAAGCCATTAGCGGTTGCTGGAAATGAAAAAGAGAGAAAAGGAATTATTATAACATGTAGTTATGAGGCGAGAGAATACGGAATACGTACGACGATGCCCCTTTGGGAAGCGAAAAGGTTATGCCCGCAATTAGTTGTAAGGCGTCCTAATTTCACATTATATCGCGAAGCTTCATTTCAAATGTTTCAAGTCCTTTCTCGTTTTACAGAAAAGATACAACCAGTCTCAATAGATGAAGGATATTTAGATATTACAGATTGCTACGCACTTGGTTCGCCTCTTGAAATAGCAAAGATGATTCAACAAGCACTATTAACAGAGTTGCAGCTTCCGTGTAGTATCGGAATCGCTCCAAATCTTTTCCTAGCAAAAACAGCTTCTGATATGAAAAAACCTCTCGGTATTACCGTACTTCGAAAACGTGATATTCCAGAAATGATTTGGCCACTTTCAGTTGAAGCAATGCATGGGATTGGAGAAAAAACAGCTGAAAAATTAAATGAAATTCATATACATACAATTGAACAGTTAGCGAAGGGAGACGAGCATATCATTCGCGCTAAAATTGGCAAGCACGGTATTGATTTACAAAAGCGTGCAAAAGGTACGGATGATAGGGAAGTGGATCCGAGTCAAATGGGCCAACATAAAAGTGTCGGTAACTCGATGACTTTTTCAAAGGATATGGATGAAGAGAAAGAATTACTTGATATGTTAGAACGGTTATCAAAATCAGTGAGTAAAAGATTACAAAAGCGAACCCTTGTCAGCTATAATATTCAAATTATGATTAAATACCATGATAGGCGAACAGTAACACGGAGTAAGCAATTGAAAAATGCAATTTGGGAAGAACGCGATATTTTTCAAGCAGCATCCCGTTTATGGAAGCAACATTGGGATGGTGATTCCGTTCGTTTACTAGGTGTTACAGCTACTGAAATAGAGTGGAAGACAGAATCGGTGAAACAATTAGATTTATTTTCATTTGAAGAGGATGCGAAAAAAGAACCACTACTTGCTGTCATTGATCAAATTAACGATAAGTATGGAACACCGATTTTACAACGAGGTAGTCAACTACTACGTAAGCAAGAGAAGTCGTTTCAACAAAAGTTAGAAAATAAGTTTATGTAGAAGGTGTCATGAAGTAGTAAAATCATGACACCTTTCCTAGTTAACTCGCTTCTAAATTTAAAGAAGTCTTCCATCCAGCTCCAGTAACGCCAGATTCTAATAGCATTCTACTTACTATTTTTTCAATTAAGATAGCCGCATTTGTCTTGCAATGTAATGTAGCCTGTATACACACCTTTTGATTAGAATCTACGTCTTCACTATACAACTCTTTTAAACCGATTCCTTCTGTACTTACCATATGCATAAGTAAAAAACGAATATGTGCTTCATTTTCTTCTGAACAAGTAAGGGAAAGTAAGTAGTTCGTTTGTTCTGGTGATTCTTCTTTTGATTTTTTATTCATAAAAAGAGCAATTGGGCGAAGAAGTATATTTGCTAGTAACACGCCGGCTGCACCTAATATAGCTGCAACGAGGAAACCGGCGCCTGTAAGAGTACCGACAGCAGCTGCACACCATAAAGTAGCTGCTGTATTTAGCCCTCTAATACTAAAACCATCGCGGATAATAACGCCACCCCCTAAAAATCCAATACCACTAACGACTTGAGCAGCAATGCGGGATGGGCTAGCATCATGATCAAGCATGACGGATAATAAAACAAATATACAGGCACCAAGTGATACGAGAGCATTTGTCCGTAACCCAGCCATTCGGTGTCTCCATTGTCTTTCCATTCCAATGCAAGCTCCTACAATAATTGCTATAACTAACCTGAATACAATGTCGTACCATACCATCATGGTCACCTCCATATATAATATGTGTTATGTTTTTTAGAATGAGCGGGGGATACCCACTCATTCTTATTTTTACAACCAGCTATGAAACTTTTTAATATAAAGCTTTTTCAGGAATTGTGTTAAAAAAGCGTAGCCTAATAGTATTCCTACTAACCAAGGGAAATAGTTAAGTGGCAATGCTTGTAAACCAACGGCTGCACCAAGTGGTGAGAATGGAATATAAATCCCGATTGCCATAATAAGAGCGGTTAATAAAACGACTGGTGTTGATGCAGTGCTTTGAATAAATGGAATCTTTTGTGTTCTTATCATGTGAACAATTAAAGTTTGTGTTAACAACCCAACGACAAACCAACCGGACTGGAATAATGATTGCTCGCTCGGTGTATTTGCACCAAATACATTCCACATGACTACGTATGTGATAATATCAAATATAGAACTAATTGGGCCGATACAAATAATGAAGTTTCGTAAGTTTGCAGTATCCCATTTTCGTGGTTTTTCTAGAAACTCTTTATCCATTTTGTCCCATGGAATAGAAAGTTGTGAAATATCATAAAGTAAGTTTTGAATTAAAAGATGAATGGCAAGCATCGGTAAAAAAGGAATGAAAGCACTTGCTACTAACACGCTAAACACATTACCGAAGTTAGAGCTAGCTGTCATCTTAATATATTTTAAAATATTTCCGAATGTAGTACGTCCTTCTAAAATCCCTGCTTCTAATATAGTTAAACTTTTTTCGAGTAGAATAATATCGGAAGCTTCTTTCGCAATATCAGTAGCAGTATCAACAGATATTCCGACATCAGCTTCACGTAATGCTACAGCATCGTTAATGCCGTCTCCCATGTAACCTACAGTGTATCCATTTCCTTGTAATGCGTGTATAATACGAGATTTTTGCATGGGATTAAGCTTCGCAAATACAGTCGTTTCTTCGGCAAGTTTTGCTAATGCTTTATCTGGTAAAGAATCAATCTCGTAACCGAGGATTGGTTCGCAGATATCTAATCCAACTTCTTTACAAACCTTTCTTGTAACAATTTCGTTATCGCCAGTTAAAATTTTCACTTGTACACCATGTTTTTGTAATGCTTGAATTGCAGCTGCTGCAGATGGTTTCGGTGGATCTAAAAAGCCGATATATCCAGCGAGAATCATATCAGTTTCGTCTTTTACTGCGTACTCTGTATCATTTATTCTTCTATCTTTTTTATAAGCCACAGCAATAACCCGCATACCTTCACTATTTAGTGTCTCACTTATTTTTTTGACATTTGAACGTATTTCCTCGGTGAGTGGAATGATTTTTTCATCCACTTCAGTGTAGTTACAAATTGATAAAATTTCTTCTACGGCACCTTTACAAACCATTGTATGTTCACCTGAAATATCCTTTACGATGACTGACATACGCCGGCGGGCGAAATCGAATGGAATTTCATCTAGCTTTTGAAAAGCTGATGGATTAAATGTATTGTTTTCCTCTGTATGCTTAATAACAGCTTTATCTATTAAATTTTTCAATCCAGTTTGATAGAAACTATTTAAATAGGCAAATTGCAAGACGCGATTGCATTCATTTCCCTTGGGATCTAAGTGACGAACAAGGACAACTTTATCTTCTGTTAAAGTTCCGGTTTTATCTGTACAAAGAATGTTCATAGCACCTAAGTTTTGAATAGAATTTAGCTGTTTTACAATTACTTTTTGTTTAGACATTTTAACGGCACCTTTAGCTAAATTAGCAGTTACAATCATTGGTAACATTTCAGGTGTAAGGCCAACAGCGACGGCAATAGCGAAGAAGAAAGCTTCTTGCCAATCACCTTTTGTGAATCCATTAATGAGAAGGACAATAGGTGCCATAATAAGCATGAATGTAATTAAGAGCCAGCTTACTTTGTTTACACCTTTATCAAAGCTTGTTTCTACACGCTTTCCAATTACCTTATTGGCTAAAGAGCCGAAATACGTATCGGTACTTGTTGAGATGACAACAGCTTTTGCGCTACCACTTACAATATTTGTTCCCATGAAACAAAGGTTTTCCATATCGAGTGGATTGTAATTTTTTTTCATGTTTGTCGGTAAGATATGCTTATTTTCTGTATGGTAGCAGTGTTCGTATTTTTCTACAGGAAGTGCTTCCCCTGTTAAAGAAGATTGATTAACAAATAAATCTTTAGCGGATACAATACGCACATCAGCTGGAATGATATCACCGGCTGAAAGGGAAATGATATCGCCAGGTACAAGTTCCTCAATTGGAATTTCTGTTGTGTAATTTCGATTTAAATTCGTTACATTTTTTGTTTCATGTACAAATCCATTTATTCTAAATACGCTTGCAGTTGTTCGAACCATAGCTTTTAACTTATCGGCAGCTTTTTGAGAACGAAATTCTTGGGAAAACCGAATTGTTGCACTAAGTAGTACCATTGCAGATACGACAATTGTTCCTTGCATATCATCCGTGAAAAAGGAGAGTGCTCCAAGAGCTAATAAAACGAAAATAAATGGATTTTTAAATGCCAACAGAAATTGAATGTACCACGGCGCCATTTTATTATGAGCTATTTCGTTCGGACCATATAAAGAAAGTCTACGAGACGCTTCTTGTTTAGATAATCCATCTTGTGTTGTTTCTAAAAGTTTTAACGCAGAGCTTACATCTTGTGTTGCAACCTCCACTAATAATTCGTTATTTGTTTTCATGCTATCTTGCTCATAAGCATGCTTTGTTTCTTGTCTTTGTAAATTAAACATCGGTAGTTCCTCCTCTGTCATGAAGGAGGAAACAATCTGTTACCTAACTATTTGAAATGGTGAGGAACAGTTTCTTTCCTACCTACATGATGAAATATGAATGTAAAACGTATGGGTATCTGGGCCGAATCATCAATTGCCAACTGTTCCTCACCTCCGTACAATTTAGTAGTTTCTGAATATGCTATGTTTGTTTCATAGTAAGGTGCATATAGACGTAAAAAGACCTTTACTCAAAACGAGTAAAGGTCTGAATTCGCAGTTAAAAGAGTCCACAACAAAGACTGTTAGTAGACATAAATAAAAACAGTTTTTGTGTATGACAAAATACATGCACCTCTCCCTCGTTGAGTTTTAGCACTGTATAGCATAGGTACTGAAACCAGCTACATTAAAAAAGGCCTTCATTCCGACCTTTCCTGTTGACCCATTGGCGTCTCTCGACATTTTTGGGCAGCAGCGTTTCTCTATACAGGAGCCTCACCTAACAGAGACCATATTCAATTACATGTTGAATGTTAGCACTGTAAAATCGTAGTGTCAATATCTTTTTATCTGTGTTTTTAAAATATTAAATGGATTTATAATAGATATATGGGATGAAATGTATGATATTGATTATGAATAATATGGAAAATAAATATTTTTATAAAAGGGGAATTTGTAATGGTACCACAAAATTTTATTATAAATATTGAGAATCAAAAATAGAAAACAAATTGTTTCTTTTGCGCTACAAGCAAAAGAGTTATTCAATAAATCAAGTGAAAAGATAATTTTAGATGAGTTTGATCAAAGTATGTATACAGACTTTTGGACGGAATATAATCATTTGCTAAATAAGTATAAATAAAAAAGCACTGTAACCAGTGCTTTTTTATTATAAATTACGAGATTGTAGGGTTTTCAAATATAACAATCTCTGAACTGTTTGTAGTTGAAACACGTTGGGCGTAATATGTTAAAGCTGAAGAAATATATGCTGGTAACGTATCATTTGTATGTGATGTTGTATATTCATGGATTAATTCCTTTAAAGTTGTCCATTCTAATTGTGCTGGGTGATCAGACACGAAAGAACTTACCCAGCGATCAAATGAAGATGAAAAATCAGTTTGTAAACGAAATACTTCTTTCATAATAAAACGCTCCCTTAAAATGTAGTATAATTATTTTAACACAAAACACGAACGATAGCTAAATTTTTTGAGTATAACGTTCGTGTTATATAGTTGTCTAGATGTTTGGTTATGTAAATTCAATTTGCCATTTGAAATAACATTCCGTAAGATGAGAGATAGAGTATATTTAGAGCTGGAGGAAAGAAAGTGGAATTTGTATTTTTAGGAACTGGTGCAGGTGTTCCTTCAAAAGGAAGGAACGTTTCAGCAATTGCTTTACAATTGTTAGAAGAACGAGGACAAACTTGGTTATTTGATTGTGGCGAGGCCACGCAACATCAAATATTACATACATCTGTACGTCCGCGCCGCATTGAAAAAATATTTATTACGCATTTACATGGCGATCATATTTTTGGATTGCCTGGTTTATTAGGTAGCCGTTCATTTCAAGGAGGAACTACGCCTTTAACGGTGTATGGACCGAAAGGAATTAAACAATTTATTGAAGTGGCATTATCGATAAGTACGACACATGTGAAATATCCACTTGAAGTTGTGGAGATAACAGAAGAAGGTACCGTATTTGAAGATAATGAATTTTATGTAGAAACGAAAAGATTGTCACACGGTATAGAATGCTTTGGATATCGTATTGTAGAGAAAGATATACAAGGTGCTCTTTTAGTTGATAAGTTGCTTGAGATGGGTGTGAAACCAGGTCCAATCTTTAAACGTTTAAAAGATGGTGAAGTAGTTGAATTAGAGGATGGCACGATATTAAATGGAAATGAGTTTATCGGCCCACCTCAAAAAGGAAGAATTATTACTATCTTAGGTGATACGCGATATTGCGAAGCGAGTAGGGAGCTTGCGCAAGATGCAGATGTACTTGTCCATGAAGCGACTTTCGCAGCAGAAGATGAGCAACAAGCGTATGATTATTTTCATTCTACATCTAAGCAAGCTGCGAGCATTGCACTTCAGGCAAATGCGAAGCGACTAATATTAACTCACATTAGTTCTCGCTATCAAGGAGATACATATAAGGAATTATTGAAAGAGGCTAGAGAGTTGTTTTCTAATACAGAAATAGCGACAGATTTGAAATCATTCCCAGTAGAAAAATAATAATTTTGTAAAAAATGGTAACGGTGGGTTACCATTTTTTTATGTCTAAAAAAATTTAAAAATAAAACTGTTATTATTTTATACTTATACTTGGATGATACAGAAAATTAGGATGCTTTGAATATATAGGATAAAAATACGAAATAATGATTATTTAGAAAAACTGTTATATAAGTCAGATGACATACAAGTGATACAAATAGCAGAAATGGAATTTTATTCAGAACTTTTAAAATTCAACAAAAGTAAGCGTTTTATAAAAAACAAGCTATAATGAGGGCAGATTATAATTTATGATAAGTCGCATGTATTTTAGTCATTATCGTAACAAGTGAAGTTGACTAAATCATGAGAGAGTAACACGAGAATTATAATAGGAAAGATATTACTATTATTTGTCATAAGTCTTTTTCACTTTTTAGCTAAACGATATGATTAGCAAGTGTAGCTATTGCGAGTTCCTTAGTAGAAGCTTTTTATTAATAAGGTGGTGGAGATTTAATTGGTACACCACTCTTTAAAAGAGTTCAGAACATCAGCAGGTAGTCTAGGCGGAATAGCGGGTGCAAATTTAGTTGCATTAGCAATGGTTATATCACTTGTTTATGCTATGCTTGCAATGGCTTCTGTGTTAAACTTTGGATTGCTACCAGACTTTATTCTGGATTATCTTGTATCATTTTTAAATGAAAATAATGCTAAGATTCTTATGTATTATGATAACTGGTATTATTTCAGGTTATATTGGATTACTTTTATTCAAAAACTATCCAATTCGTACAGCAGAACAAATTCGTGGTACAACTGGAAAAGCGATAGATGTAGCAGCTTAATAGAATAGTAGAATAAATTTTTTCATAGAGGTTTAGGGGGAGTTATGATGAAGTATCGCTCAGTATTTGATATTATCGGTCCAGTTATGATTGGACCATCAAGTTCACATACAGCAGGCGCAGCAAGAATGGGGCAAGTTGCTCGCCAGCTGTTTCGTCATGAACCAGAAAGAGTAAGCATTTCGTTATATGGATCATTTGCAAAGACGTATCGAGGGCATGGTACGGATGTAGCACTAATCGGTGGAATATTAGGATTTGAAACAGATGACTTACGTATTCCAGAGGCGCTAGAAATAGCAAAAGAGCGCGAAATTGAAGTGGAATTCATTGAAGAAGATGCCAATGCACCTCACCCAAATACAGCGAGAATTCGTTTGTATAAAGGTGAAGATGAAATTGAAGTTGTTGCTTGCTCAATTGGTGGCGGTAAAATTGAAGTTGTAGAATTAAACGGATTCGATCTTCAATTATCAGGCACGAGCCCAGCACTACTTATTGTAAATAACGATCGCTTCGGTGCTATTGCAGCGGTAGCTTCAATCCTTGCGAAACATGAGATTAACATTAGTACAATGAGTGTTTCTCGTAAAGAAAAAGGAAGAAGAGCGCTTATGGTCATTGAAACAGATGAATTATTAGCAGATGAAGTGATTGAAGAAATAAAAGCGCAACAAAATATTTGTCAAGTAACTATTATGGAATAATTGCAGGGGGGACACACCATGTTTCGGAACGCAGCGGAACTAGTGGCGCAAGCTAAAGAACAAAATGTAAAAATCGCAGAAATTATGATTCAATGTGAAATGGAAACAAGAAGTATTTCACGTGAAGAAGTAATTGCTGGTATGGAAAAGAACTTAGTCGTGATGGAGCAAGCAGTAGAACGTGGTATTCGCGGCGTGAAATCACCAACTGGTTTAACTGGTGGAGATGCTGTAAAAGTTCAAGCGTATATGAAGAGTGGAAAAGGCTTATCAGGAGATACGATTTTGGACGCAGTAAGCAAAGCTGTTGCAACAAATGAAGTAAACGCGGCGATGGGAATTATTTGTGCAACACCAACAGCAGGGTCTGCTGGAACAGTGCCAGGTGTACTATTTGCACTAAGAGAAAAATTGCAGCCTACACGTGAAGAAATGATTGAATTCTTATTTACAGCAGGAGCTTTCGGTATGGTTGTTGCGAATAACGCTTGTATTTCTGGTGCAGCGGGAGGATGCCAAGCTGAAGTTGGTTCAGCAAGTGGAATGGCGGCTGCAGCCGCAGTTGAGATGGCTGGTGGAACACAAGATCAAGCAGCTACAGCGATGGCAATTTCATTAAAGAACATGCTTGGTTTAGTGTGTGATCCTGTTGCAGGACTTGTAGAAGTACCTTGTGTAAAACGTAATGCAGCAGGAGCTGCGAATGCGATGATTTCAGCAGATTTAGCATTAGCTGGTGTAACGAGTACAATTCCATGTGATGAAGTAATTGAGGCAATGTTTAGAATCGGACAAACGATGCCAGTAGCACTTCGTGAAACAGCAGAAGGTGGACTTGCAGCAACGCCGACTGGTCGTCGCCTGCAAGAAGAGATTTTTGGGAAGAACAATAACTAAGTGTAATTATAGAAAAAGGAGCTCAAATAAACTTGAGCTCCTTTTTCTATTTTTCTTTTGTTAGTTGTTCTAATGTTTTTCCAAGATTATGTGATCGTTTCGTTGCCTGTGTAATACAAGAAATAAGTGCTTGTTGAAATTTATGTTCTTGTAATACTTCAATACCTGCTTCGGTAGTTCCACCAGGAGAAGTAATTTCCTTTCTCAAAATAGAAGGGTGTTTGTCACTTGCTTTTAGCATTTCAGCAGCACCAATCATCGTTTGAAGAATAAGTGATTTTGCAACATCTTCTTTTAAACCGATTTTTTTTGCAGCTTCTTCCATAGCTTCCACTACGTAATAAATATAAGCAGGTCCACTTCCGGATAATGCAGTGACAGCATGCATATCTTCTTCCTCTACAACAGAGACGAGACCAATCGTTTCAAATAAAGATGTTGCAGTGCGAATATGCTCCGCTGTTGCATGTTTTGAAGGGGAGATAGCGGTAGCTGATTTTAAAATGGCTGCGGATGTATTTGGCATTGCACGAATAATTGGAACGTCTTTTTGAAGTAGTTTTCTAATTGAGTCAGTAGAAACACCTGCTAGTAATGAAATAATAAGCACGTTATTATTTATGTATTCTTTAAAAGGGGTAAGCGCCTCTGCAACATCCTTTGGTTTCATTGCTAGAAAAAGAATATTTGCATCAGTAAGTAATTCTTTTTTATTATGAGTACCTTTGACACCGTATTTTTTATGTAGCTCTTGTAATCTTGTCTCGTTAGAACGATTACTTACAGTAATTTGTTCACCTTTAACGACATTTGCATGTAACAAGCCACCAATAATAGCTTCGGCAATAGAGCCTGCACCGAGAAAGGAAATGTTTTGAATAGACATGATGTTCCTCCTTTAATTTTGGTTAGAAATTCTTATAAATGTACATACATTCGTTTTTTTATAGGAAACACCTCTTTTTATCTGAAAATAATGACAAATATATATAGAAGTTGTAAACTGAAGAAGTATTCATTTTTGAACCGGAAAGAGACAGGGGGGCTAAGCATGACGGCGATTCACCGAATGGAGATTCCTGTACCATTTGCAGTGGAAACTGTGAATGTGTTTTTAGTTGAGGGGGAGACATTAACATTAATTGATACAGGGACGAATACAGAAGAGGCAAGGAATGCGTTAGAAAGTCAATTAGGTGCATTAGGACATACGATAGAAGATATTGAAACAGTAGTCATTACGCATCATCATGCAGATCATTGTGGACTTTTAAATATATTTTCTGAGAAGACGAATATTATTGGACATCCTTGGAATGAGCCTTGGATTACACAAAATCCAGAATTTTTAAAGCGGTATCATGAATTTTTTAGAGAGACGGCCTTACAGTTTGGTGTGCCAGCAGCATTTTTGAAAGACGAGTCGTTATTGACGACGAGGACACTTAAATATTCTTGTAATAGATCGTTAACGCATACTGTGAGAGAAGGAGATCGTATTGATTCTTTGCCTGGATTTACAGTACTTGAAACACCAGGTCATGCTTCTACTCATATTTCTTTATATAGAGAATCTGATGGAATATTAATTGGTGGAGATGCTCTCATTAGTCATATTTCTTCGAATCCAATACTAGAACCACCATATGAAGGGCAAACAGAGCGGGCACGCCCATTACTACAATATAATCAAACATTACAGCGTTTAAGCGAAATGAATATTTCACGCATTTTATCAGGGCATGGGGAAGATGTTCTAAATGTGAAACAACTTATTGAAACGAGATTACAAAAGCAAGAAACACGTGCTTTTAAAGTGCTTGAATTATTAAAGGAAAAACCAATGACAGCATTTGAAGTATGTGTAAAACTATTTCCGGTATTATATAAAGAACAATTACCACTTACTATTTCAGAAACGGTTGGACAATTGGACTATTTAGCATATAATCAACAAGTGATGATTGATGAGTCATCGCAACAATTGATTTATTATGCAAAGTAGGTGACAGCAATGACAGGACGTTTACAAAATAAAGTAATCGTCATTACAGGTGCTTCTAGTGGGATTGGTGAGCAAGTTGCAATGCAAGTTGCAGCACAGGGAGCGACGCCAGTATTAATGGCTCGAACAGAAGAGAAACTACAAGTGTTAGTAGATAAAATTAAAGAAACTTATAATACGCCTTGCTATTATTATGTATTAGATGTAAGTGAAGAGATGGAAGTACAGTCTGTTTTTTCAAAGGTATTACAAGAAGTGGGACGTATTGATATATTAGTAAACAATGCGGGATTTGGTATTTTTAAAACGTTTGAAGATGCGTCAATGGGTGAAGTAAAAGATATGTTCCAAGTAAATGTATTTGGATTAGTAGCATGTACGAAAGCGGTACTACCTTATATGGTAAACAAGAACGAAGGACATATTATTAATATTGCTTCACTTGCCGGAAAAATTGCAACTCCGAAATCAAGTGCGTATGCAGCAACGAAACATGCTGTATTAGGATTTACGAATAGTTTACGCATGGAATTAGCGAATACAGATATTTATGTTACAGCAATTAATCCAGGTCCGATAGATACAAACTTTTTTGAAATAGCGGATCAATCTGGTACATATGTAAAGAATATGGGACGTTACATGTTAAAACCAACATACGTAGCAGAACAAATCGTAAAATCGATGCACACGAAAAAACGTGAAGTAAACTTACCGAAGTGGATGGGAATTGGCCCAAAACTTTATGCTTTATTCCCAGGTTTGTTTGAACGTGTAGCAGGTAAATCATTAAGTAAAAAATAGGAGATTTCCACATGGAAATCTCCTATTTTTTATTGTTTTCCAGTCACATAATCATAAACAATATCCTCAATCTCCTCGTATAAATCAATTTCAATATTTGAATGAGTCACCGTTTGAATATGTTTCACTAGCATTTCCTGATCTTCTTTTGATATTGGACTGCATTGATATTGCTGAAAACTTTTTATAATCATTTTCTCAATTAATTTTTCGTTCATATTTTTTCCCGCCTGTATGTACGTATGTATTGTTTTATTGTACTTGAAGTGAAATAAAAAAACTACCATGCACTATCTTTGTATAAAAATTCGGTTGAGTATATTATTTTTCTAATAAAATTAAGTTTTTTTACTTTTAAAAATTTATAAATATTTAATTGACTCTATAAATATACAATATTATAATCATACTTAATTTAAAGAATCGATTTGAGGAGGAACTTATGAAAGTCGCAATTATTGGAGCCACTGGATATGGGGGCATTGAGTTAATTCGTTTATTAGAACAACATCCATATTTTTCGATAGCATCTCTTCATTCTTTTTCGCAAGTTGGTGAGTGTATAACAAATGTATATCCGCATCTTCGAAATGTCCTTTTTCATACGTTACAAGAAATTGATGTGAAGACAATAGGGAAAGAAGCAGAAATCGTATTTCTAGCAACCCCAGCAGGAGTATCGGCGGAGTTAACTCCCAAGTTAGTAGCAGAAGGTTTAAAAGTAATTGACCTATCTGGAGACTTTCGTATGATAGATCCTTCGTCATATGAACTGTGGTATAAAAGGCCAGCAGCGAAAGAAGAAATTCTTAGAAAAGCAGTGTATGGGTTAAGTGAATGGAAAAGGACTGAGATTCAAAAGGCAAATTTAATTGCAAACCCAGGATGTTTTGCTACAGCCACATTGCTAGCGATAGCGCCGTTAATACGTAGTAGCATGATTGAAGAAGATTCGATTATTATTGATGCGAAATCAGGGGTATCAGGAGCAGGAAAAACACCAACAACAATGACTCATTTTCCTGAGCTATACGATAACTTACATATCTATAAAGTAAACCAGCATCAGCACGTTCCAGAGATTGAGCAAATGCTTACAGAATGGAATAGTGAATCACAGCCAATTACATTTAGCACACATTTAATACCGATATCACGAGGAATTATGATTACACTTTATGCAAAAGTAAAACAAAAGATGGAAATAAAGCAACTTCAAAAATTGTATGAAGAAACGTATGAACAATCGCCTTTCATCCGAATTTGTACGCAAGGGAAATTTCCAAGTCCAAAAGAAGTGAGAGGCTCAAATTATTGTGATATTGGCATAGCTTACGATGAAAGAACTGAAAGAGTTACGGTCGTTTCTGTTATAGACAATATGATGAAAGGCGCGGCTGGGCAAGCGATTCAAAATGCAAACATAATAGCGGGACTAGAAGAGACAACAGGTTTACAACATATGCCGCTTTATCTATAAGGGGGACATGATGATTAAAGTAGCGTCTATTACAAAATTAGAAAATGGTTCAATTGTAACGCCTAAAGGCTTTTCGGCAATTGGTACTGTAAATGGTCTGAAAAAGGAGAAAAAGGATTTAGGTGCCATCGTTTGTGATGTACCAGCATCATGTGCCGCTGTGTATACAACGAATCAAATACAAGCAGCTCCTTTGCAAGTAACGAAGGATAGTATAACGGCAGAAGGGAAGTTACAAGCAATTATCGTTAATAGTGGAAATGCAAATGCTTGTACTGGAATGAAAGGATTACAAGACGCATACGAGATGCGCGCATTAGGGGCGGAACATTTTGGGATGAAAGAAAATTACGTTGCAGTAGCTTCAACAGGTGTAATTGGTGTTCCACTGCCGATGGATATAATCCGAAAGGGAGTTGCAACTCTTATACCGACGAAGGAAGAAAGTGAAGCATATTGTTTTTCTGAAGCAATTTTAACGACGGATCTTATCACGAAAGAAACTTGTTATGAAATGATTATTGATGGGAAGAAAGTGGCGATTGCGGGTGTTGCAAAAGGTTCAGGGATGATTCATCCGAATATGGCAACGATGCTTAGTTTTATTACGACAGATGCTCATATAGAGCATGACGTATTGCAAACAGTGTTATCCCAAATTACGAATCATACATTTAATCAAATTACGGTAGATGGAGATACTTCTACGAATGATATGGTCATCGTTATGGCAAGTGCATTATCAGAAACAAGACCGATAAATATGGAACATACAGATTGGGAAACTTTCGTATGTGCTTTACAGAAGGTATGTGAAGATTTAGCGAAAAAAATTGCGCAAGATGGTGAAGGAGCTACGAAGTTAATAGAAGTAAATGTGCTAGGAGCTCAAACGAATGAAGAGGCAAAAAAAATTGCAAAGCAAATAGTCGGTTCGAGTCTTGTGAAAACAGCAATACATGGTGAAGACCCAAACTGGGGGCGAATTATTAGCAGTATTGGACAAAGTGAAGTAGTTATTAATCCGAACACAATTGACATTACTCTTCAATCTATATCGGTATTAAAAAATAGTGAGCCTCAAATATTTTCTGAAGAAGAAATGAAAGAGAGATTACAAGAAGATGAAATAGTCATTAATGTGTACTTACACTTAGGTGAAGAGACAGGATCAGCTTGGGGCTGTGACTTAAGCTATGAATATGTGAAAATAAATGCTTGTTATCGTACATAAGGAGAGAGAAGATGAGCGATTATATTGTAGTGAAATGCGGCGGTAGTATGTTGAATCAATTAAATGATGTGTTTTTTGAATGTATAAAGAAATTGCAACAGAAGTATAAAGTAGTGATTGTTCATGGTGGTGGACCAGAAATTGATGCCAAATTAAAAGATTGTAACATCAACGTAGAAAAAAGAGATGGATTACGGATAACACCAAAAGAAGTTATGGATGTTGTTCAAATGGTGCTATGCGGAAGTATGAATAAAAAACTCGTAATGAATTTACAAAAGCATAATTTACTTGCTGTAGGTTGTTCAGGGTGTGACGGCAATTTACTTCAAGTTCAACCTGTCAGCGAGGAGATAGGATATGTGGGAGAAGTAAGTTATGTAGAAACAGCCTTATTAAAAGGATTAATAAATATGGGGTATATTCCTGTTATTGCTCCAATCGGGGTAAATGGTAATGAAATTTATAACATAAATGCGGACAATGCTGCAGCTGGGATTGCGGCCGCGTTAGGGGCAAAAGAGCTGATTTTTATTACGGATGTAGATGGAATATTACATGAAGGGAATTTGGTAAAGGAAACGGATGAATCTGAAATTGCTACTTTTATAGAAACAGGTGTTATTACAGGTGGGATGATTCCGAAAGTACAGGCGGCACTAGCATCATTAAAAATGGGAGTGCAAAAGATAAGTATTGTGAATGGTACAAAAGATTTTACTGAGGTTACGGGAGAGTGTATTGGAACGACGGTAACGAAAGGCGTGAGTATTGCATGACGAGTCATCTTTTTCAAACGTATGGCAGAAGAACTATTGAGTTTGTAAAGGGAACTGGAACGAAAGTTATTGATAATAACGGTAAGGAATATTTAGATTTCACATCAGGAATTGGCGTATGTAATTTAGGACATTGTCACCCTACTGTTCTCAAAGGTGTACAAGAGCAACTTGATGATATATGGCATATATCTAACCTGTTTACAAACAGCTTACAAGAAGAAGTTGCGTCATTATTAACAGAAAATAGAGCATTAGATTATGTGTTTTTCTGTAATAGTGGGGCAGAGGCAAATGAAGCGGCTTTAAAGTTAGCACGTAAGCATACTGGAAAATCTCTCGTCGTAACATGCCAGCAGTCTTTTCACGGTAGAACATTTGGAACGATGAGTGCAACAGGCCAAGATAAGGTGAAAGAAGGATTTGGTCCATTACTTCCATCTTTTTTACATATCCCTTTTAACGATATTAAAGCATTAGAGGAAGTAATGAATGAAGAAGTTGCGGCGGTAATGGTAGAAGTAGTTCAAGGAGAGGGAGGAGTAATACCTGCTGATCTATCTTTTTTGAAAGAGATTGAAACATTATGTAATAAGTTCGGTTCCTTATTTATTATAGACGAAGTACAAACGGGGATAGGAAGAACTGGAACACTATTCGCTTATGAACAAGTGGGAATAGAGCCTGATATCGTTACCGTTGCAAAGGCACTTGGGAATGGGATTCCTGTCGGAGCGATGATTGGCGGGAAAGAGCTCGGAACGTCGTTTACTGCAGGATCACACGGTTCAACTTTTGGCGGGAATTACATCGCGATGGCTGCAGCGAAAGAAGTATTGCAAGTGAGTAAAAAACCATCGTTTTTAAAAGAAGTACAAGAAAAAGGCGAGTACGTATTAGAGAAGTTGCAAGAGGAATTACAGCATGTCGGATGTATTCAAAATATACGTGGTAAGGGGCTTATGATTGGGATTGAGTGTAAGCATGAAGTTGCAAGTTTTATAGAACAACTAGAAAACGAAGGACTTCTCGTATTACAAGCAGGCCCTAATGTTATAAGACTATTACCGCCACTCATTGTCACGAATGAAGAGTTAGAACAGGCAGTATATATAATAAAAAAAGTAGTTTGTACAAAAAACGTATCAATCATATAAGGGGGAAGTTTCATGTCAACTGTACAAGTACCGAAATTAAATACGAAAGATCTTTTAACACTAGAAGAATTAACGAAAGAAGAAATTATTTCTTTAATTGAGTTCGCTATATATTTAAAAAAGAATAAGCAAGAGCCTTTATTACAAGGCAAAATATTAGGGCTTATTTTTGATAAGCATTCAACTCGTACTCGCGTATCTTTTGAAGCGGGAATGGTACAGCTCGGGGGACATGGTATGTTTTTAAGTGGGAAAGAGATGCAAATGGGGAGAGGAGAAACCGTTTCAGATACTGCGAAAGTATTATCGCAGTATATTGACGGGATCATGATACGTACATTCTCCCACGCGGATGTAGAAGAGCTTGCAAAAGAATCAAGTATTCCTGTTATTAACGGTTTAACGGATGATCATCATCCTTGTCAAGCATTGGCAGACCTCATGACGATATATGAAGAAACAAATACATTTAAAGGAATAAAATTGGCTTACGTAGGTGACGGAAATAATGTATGTCATTCATTGTTGCTAGCGAGTGCAAAAGTCGGAATGCATATGACTGTTGCAACGCCTGTAGGATATGAACCGAATGAAGAGATTGTAAAAAAAGCGTTAGCGATTGCCAAGGAAACAGGAGCTGAAATTGAAGTTTTGCATGATCCTGAATTAGCGGTGAATGAAGCTGATTTCATTTATACTGACGTTTGGATGAGCATGGGGCAAGAGGGCGAAGAAGAGAAATATTCTTTATTTCAGCCATACCAAATCAATAACGAACTTGCTAAGCATGCGAAGCAAACATATCGTTTCTTACACTGTTTACCTGCCCATCGTGAAGAAGAAGTAACAGGAGAAATTATAGATGGACCACATTCTATCGTCTTTGAGCAAGCTGGTAATCGATTGCATGCTCAAAAAGCGTTATTAGTGAGTTTATTTAAAAATGTAGAAGAGCCTTCCTAAAAGGGAGGTTTTTTTATATTAAAATGTCATATGTATATTTAGTTAACCATTTCGATATCATTTATAATAAAAGAGAAAACTAAATTTGTTTTTCAGAGTGTGTAAGGACATACTACATATAAAAATATAGTTAAAGAGATGATGAGGGTGAAAACAACTAAGAAAACATATTCGTTTTTTCAGCGGATGTGGAGAATATTAAAGTTTCAATATTATAAGTTGCTTCGATCGCCAGAAGGCGCAAAGAAAGTATCGTTAGGGTTTGCTATAGGATTCGGCTTAGAAATGTTAGTCATTTATACGGCATCGCTCGTATATGTAATATTTTATCCAATCGTCAGGTTAGCAAAGGGATCTTTTCCTGCGGCAGTTATTGGCAATATTATTGGGAAAATATCGTTTCTCCCAGTATTTTTATTTCCGCTTGCGTATGCGCTAGGAAAAATGATTTATCCATTTCATGTACAGAAAATTCATCATGAACCATTTAAGATATCGGACTTGTTTTCAAGTCACATTTTTACGATATTAAAGAGCTTATTACAAAGTGAAGTGTATGTATTAATTGGAATGACGATTTTAGGAGTTGTGTTTGGTCTCATTTCGTATTTCGTTGTGCATTATTTATACGAAAAGAACCGTAAGTTACGCTTGAAGAAAAGGAAGAAACGAGTGAGAGAACCACTTGTACAATTATAAACAATGTCACATCCATTTTCTCCTTTGAATATGTTTAAGAAAAAGGAGGAGAGGATAATGTATTATTATTACGTACCTCAAGTATATCCATATGTAAATTATTATCCGGTTTATGATACGAGTAGACAATACGAATTATATCGGCAACAACAATTACAGCAATTATCACAAATACCACAAATACCACAACAACAGCCTACACAGGAAAAAAAACCATATTTAACAACATGGCCATATTCCAATGTGTACTATGGTAATTATTACGAATCATAAAGCTGCTTCTATTTAGAAGCAGCTTTATACGTTTGTTTTCAAAATTAAATTTTGAATGGTTTGAAGAGAATGAATGAGCTTTTCGCGCTCTTCCTCAGATAATGTTTGGAAATTTTCTTTTAGTTTGTCTAAAATGAATTGCTGATACTGATTTACTAATAATTTCCCTTCAGCTGTTAGAGAAATTAAAATGACCCGTCGATCTTTTTCGCTATAATGACGCTCTATTAGTTCTTCTTGAATAAGTTTGTTTAATAGAGGTGTCATGTTAGGCCGTGAAATCGCTAGCCGCTTGCCGATTTCGGAAACTGCTAATGTGCCGTTTTCATGCAAAAGCAGTAATACTTGTGTATGTGATGGCGGCATATGTCTTTGAGAAGAAAATTCTCCAGGAAGCATAAATTTGCGATAAAAAAGAGGCACTAGCGAAAGAAGATGATCAACAATACGTTCCCACTCGCGTGATTCCATATAAAGGCCCCCTTCCACTCTCATTGTAACAAAAAAGACATGTTATAAAAATAGAATTGTTTCATGGGAATTTTAATATTTGTAGGCCAACACTTTTTTTGTAAATGAATCGGCAATAATCGTATAGCCTTTATCATTTGGGTGTACTTGGTCAAAGAGCAATTCTTTTTTATCATTCGATATTAATTTACGAATTGGCAAAACGATAGATGGTTGATTCACTTTTGCAATGGAATAAACGGATTCATTCCAGCCGTCTAAAAACATATCTGCATAACTTGCGATGGAGTCATCGAGTTGTAACGGGTTATAGAGTTCAGAAAGAATGAGTAAAGCATCCGGATTTTGATCTCGGACTGTCTTTACAATATTTTTTACATCCGCTTCAAAATGAGCTTTTTCTTTATTTAACATTTTAATACCGTCTATAACACCGACATCACGATTTAAGCGAAATAAATTATTTCCTCCAATATTAATGGTAATGATATTTGCTGCTCTAATTTTTTGCTTTACATCTTCTGATTGAACTTTTTTAGCGAGACGATCTGTTGTAAGACCGTTTATCCCAAGGTTTTCTACAGTAATTGGTTTATGAATTTGTGCTTCTATTTGTTTAGAGGCTAATTCAGCAAATCCACCTTGTGTTGATCCATATCCTTTGGCGAGCGAATCACCTAGTACGAGATGATAAAAGGAATCGTTTGTTTGCTTATCAATCCAACTTGGAGTAGATGTTTTTTCTGTTTTTTCTTCGGGTTCATTTTGTTTTGTCTCGTCGTTCTTTTCAAAATAAGAATAAGAAATGATCAGAAGGAGGAGACAAACAATTGTTAAGATGACTTTTTTCATAAATTCATCCTCCTTGTAATTGGTAATTGTATCATATTCAGCAGTATTAGCAATGTAAGGGCATATTATATGTTTATGAAAAGTTTATAATAACTTTACAGAAAATTTGTTGAAGTTTGTCAAAAAATATTGACGATAGGAAAGAACTTTATATATGATAATGTCAGATAAGGTGAAATTTTAATTAGTGGGAGCTTTATTTCCTATTAATTGTTAGTCTTCATCAATCGGGCGTTTAAGGGGACTACTCGTTAGCGCAGGGTGAAATGAAAATTGTGTCTCTAATAGAAGAAAAAAGGTATGTGGTTAGAGACAGATAGGGATTCATTTCATTATTTCTGGTAATTGTATAAGGGGGATTTTTTGTGAAAAAGTCAAAAAAAATGCTAGCTGGAGCAACTCTTGCGATTGGTGTAATGGCACCGCAAGTAATGCCAGCAACAGCTCATGCAGATGAGAACACTGGGGAGAGTACAGTTAACTTACGAATTCTAGAAACATCAGATATTCACGTTAACTTAATGAATTACGATTATTATCAAACGAAAACAGATAATAAAGTAGGTCTTGTACAAACGGCAACACTCGTTAATAAAGCACGTGAAGAAGTGAAAAACTCTGTCCTATTTGATGATGGGGATGCATTACAAGGGACACCGCTTGGGGATTACGTAGCGAATAAAATAAAAGATCCGAAGAATCCTGTGGATCCTAGTTATACACATCCATTATATCGTGTAATGAATTTAATGAAGTATGACGTCATCTCTCTTGGGAATCATGAATTTAACTACGGTTTAGATTATTTAAACAAGGTGATTGAAAAAACGGATTTCCCGGTTATTAACTCGAATGTATATAAAGTTGACCATGATGATAAGGAAGAGAACGATGAAAATTATTTTAAACCATATCATATTTTAAAGAAAGAAGTAGTGGATGAAGCAGGCCAAAAACAAATAGTGAAAATTGGTGTAATGGGATTTGTTCCACCACAAATCATGAACTGGGATAAAGCGAACTTAGAAGGAAAAGTAAAAGCGAAAGACATCGTCGCAACAGCAAAAATAATGGTGAAAAAAATGCAAGATGAGGGTGCGGATATTATCGTTGCATTGGCTCATTCAGGCGTCGATAAGAGCGAATATAAAGAAGCGAATAAAATGGAAAATGCATCATATCATTTAGCAACACAAGTTCCTGGCGTAGATGCAGTATTAATGGGACATTCACATACTGAAGTGAAGGATGTATTTAATGGTGTTCCAGTTGTAATGCCGGGTGTTTTTGGTAGTAACTTAGGTATTATTGATATGCAATTGAAAAAGGTAAACGGAAAATGGGAAGTGCAAAAAGATCAATCTAAGCCACAACTTCGCCCGATTGCTAATAGTAAAGGTACCCCATTAGTAGAATCTGATCAAAAATTAGTTAATGAAATTAAAGATGAACATGAAAAGACAATCGAATATGTAAATACACATGTAGGTGAAACGAAAGCACCAATTAATAGTTATTTTTCATTAGTACAAGATGATCCTTCCGTACAAATTGTGACAAATGCGCAAAAATGGTATGTAGAAGAAGAACTTAAAAAACCAGAGTACGAAAAGATTAAAGATATTCCGGTTTTATCTGCAGGCGCACCATTTAAAGCAGGTGGCCGAAACGGTGCTACATATTATACGGATATTCCAGCTGGAACGTTAGCGATTAAAAACGTTGCAGATTTATATGTATATCCAAATACGTTATATGCTGTAAAAGTAAATGGGGCACAAGTGAAAGAATGGCTTGAAATGTCTGCAGGTCAGTTTAATCAAATTGATCCAAAGAAAACAGAAGAACAGCCGTTAGTAAATATAGGGTATCCTACATATAACTTTGATATTTTAGATGGCTTAAAATACGAAATTGATGTAACACAACCGGCGAAATACGATAAAGATGGAAAAGTTGTAAATGCAAATACGAATCGTATTGTAAATATGACATATGAAGGTAAGCCAGTAGCTGACAAGCAAGAGTTCATCGTCGCTACAAATAACTATCGTGGAAGTAGCCAAACGTTCCCAGGTGTAAGTAAAGGGGAAGTTGTATACCAATCACAAGATGAAACACGTCAAATCATTGTGAAGTATATGCAAAAAATAAAAGATATTGATCCAGCAGCTGATCAAAATTGGACATTTAAACCGATTGTTGCAGATAAATTAAATACAACATTTGATTCTTCACCAAATGCACAAAAGTATATAAAGAAAGATGGAAAGATTTCATATGTTGGACCATCTGAAAATGAATTTGCGAAATATGCAATTGATATAACGAAGAAAAATGATGATAAAGAAACTGGTGAAGGAAACCCAACAACACCGCCGAAAGGTGATGGAGAAAATCCGACGACACCACCAAAAGGTGATGGAGAAAACCCAACAACACCGCCAACAGAAGAAGGTAATAATGGTAATGAACCAAAGCAAGATGGAAACAATACTGGATCTGGACAAACTACAACAGATGATCAAAATACAAAAGAAACAACAACTGTAAGTGAAAATAAAGAAGCTGAAAAAGATGAACGTGATTTACCGAAAACAGGTGCAAGTATTGCTTCTACAATTGGAGCTGGTCTTGCGTTTGTTGGAGCGGGATTACTTCTGTTATTTAGAAGAAAGAAAGCGAATAGATAGTCAAGAAATATAAAAAGGATTACCGATTTGGTAATCCTTTTTGTTATATTATGAAACTGGTACTGCTTTTTCTTTTTTCCATGAAAGACCGAATCCAGTAAAACCGACAATAATGGTTACGACTGGACATGCTAAACAGAAGATTGCGTATGGCAGGTAATCGAATGTTGGAACGCTAAGAACGTTTGTTAAGAATACGCCACTTACACCCCATGGTACGAGTGGATTAATTACTGTACCAGCATCTTCTAATACTCGTGATAAATTACGACGTTCTAAACCGACTTCATCGTATTTATTAGCAAATGCTTGTCCTGTTAAAACGATGGATAAGTACTGCTCACCAAGTAAGAAGTTTACACCAATTGCAGTTGAAGCAGTAGAAATAATTAAGCGTGTACTAGTTTTTACGAAGCTAGAGATAATATTCATCAGCTGCGCTATAATACCCATTCCTTGTAATAATCCTCCCATACAAAGAGCTAGGAAAATAAGAGCAATTGACATCATCATACTTTGCAGGCCACCGCGAGATAATAAGCTATCAATATCTTTGATACCAGTTTTAGAAACGTAACCGTCTTGCATAATTTTAATTAAATCAGCTAAAGAAGTGCTAGGTTTAAAAATAAAGAGAATAATAATTCCTACCACAATTCCTGCAAGTAATGTTGGAACTGCGGGTACCTTTTTAAATGCGAATAGGAACAGTAATAAAATAGGAATCAGTGTAACGATAGAAATCGTTGCATTTTTTTCTAGTGTGTTAATAAATGCTGAGAAATCAACGTTTCCACCAGATCCGCTTCCTAAAATGAAAAATGCGATAAAAGCAATAATGAAAGCTGGCACTGTTGTCCAAAGCATGTTACGAATATGTTCAAATAAATCTACACCTGTTACAGCAGGCGCTAAGTTTGTTGTATCAGATAAAGGAGACATTTTATCTCCGAAGAATGCACCAGAAATAATTGCACCAGCAATAAGAGCTGGATCGTATCCAAGGGCAGTACCCATTCCCATAAAGGCAAGTCCTACAGTTGCAGCAGTTGTAAATGCACTACCGATACTCGTTCCAACAATTGCACAAACAACAAAAACAGTTGGAACGAAAATTTTTGGAGATACAAGTTGGAAGCCGTATACCATTAAAGTGGGAATAGTTCCAGCTGCGATCCAAACGCTAATTAATACGCCTACAAGTAAGAAAATAAATATAGATGGAATGCCAGCTGAAATACTACTAATCATCCCTTTCTCCATAGTAGACCAAGAGATTTTCTTCAAGAATCCAAATGCTAATAAAAGAACGATACCAAATAAAATTGGGATGTGTGGTGAAACTTCTAATTGAATAACACTAAAACCAATACAGAAAAAGATAAAAATTGTTAAAAGAACAGACTCAATTTTTGAAACCATTGTTTTCCCCTCCTAAATAATGTGAAATAGCTCTTTTTTATATAAAATTCGCCAATATTGTATATTTCCTTCTAAAATTTAGAATTTTGTGACAAATTACCGGTAATTGTTAGTCCTTCTATATGATACGGAAATGATTGGATAAAAAAACGTCCCTGCATATAATTATGCAGGGACGAAGAAATCGCGGTACCACCCTAGCTTGTGAAATGAATGTATCACAAAATAAAGGGTCATATGATATGCGCTTATAAAATAAAAACGCCCCTGCAATATATGCAGGGACGAAAAATTCGCGGTACCACCCTAAATTGTGAAACAGTTTCGTTTCACCACTCTTTAGACATAACGGTCTATAACCGTCTTTCACTACTCCTTACGTTTCGTAAAAGAAGCTCCAGGGGGTAATTCATAATTCGCTCTGTACTGGTTCGCACCGACCACCAGCTCTCTGAAATCAGAAATCGAAATACTACTAAATCCTATCAACGCCGATTCATATGATGTTAGTTAAATTTTTATCATATATTCATCATACATGTCAATAAAAATATGTGATATTTTTTTAGGGAAATAAAGGAGATAGGTTTTAACACTAAAAAATGTGCGTTATAATGAATTTGAAAGGGGAGGAAAGAGTGAAGAAAAAAATAATTCTTTTTACCACCTTACTAGTCATTGGCGGAAGTGCTGGCATTTACACAGCTTTTGCAGCTGAATCAGAGCAAGCGAAGCAAAAGCAAGTACAGCAGTCAGAAGTGAAGAAAGCGAAAGAAGCGGAAGAGAAGAAGTCGATGGAGAAAGCAGCTACGAAACTAGGGGTTTCTAGTGATGGAAAAACAAAAGAAGAAATTACGAAAGAAGTAAATAAGGCTAGATTTGAGCAGCGTCATGATTTATTAATTGAGCATGCGAAGCAGCTTGGAATTAATACAGAGGGAAAAAAAGATGAAGAAATTATTTTAGAAATTGGAAAGATACAGCATGGAAAGTAGAACAACTTATCGTATGATAAGTTGTTCTTTTTTAAGAACTATTTGATTTTAAAATAATTGACAGTCATTCAGATTTAATGTTAACTTTATTTGTAAACAAGTTAACATTAGGGGTGACAATTGTGACAATAAATAGTAAAACGATTGAAAAATCATCTTATACATATGAAGAATTAGCAGAGAAAAATAAAGCTTACGTATGGCACCCATTTACACAAATGAAAGATTATTTAGAAGAAGATCCTGTCATTATTGAACGTGGAGAGGGAAGAAAGCTATACGATGTAAATGGTAATGAATATTGGGATGGTGTTTCATCTATATGGTTAAATGTTCACGGACATCAAGTACCGGAATTAGATGAAGCAATTCGTGAGCAATTAAATAAAATTGCTCATTCTACTATGCTAGGACTTGCTAACGTTCCATCTATTTTATTAGCAGAAAAAATTATTGAGGTTGTACCAGATGGATTGAAGAAGGTATTCTATTCTGATTCAGGTTCTACCGCTGTTGAAATTGCAATTAAGATGGCTTTCCAATATTGGCAGCATAAAGGGAAACCAAAGAAACAAAGATTCGTTACATTAAAAGAAGCATATCACGGTGATACAATTGGAGCTGTTTCAGTAGGAGCAATAGACTTGTTTCACCAAGTGTATAGTTCGCTCTTATTTGATGCGATTAAAATGCCGTATCCATATACATATCGTTCTCCTTACGGAAATAATAAGGAGGAAATTGTAAAAAGCCATTTAGAAGAAATGGAAGAATTGTTGAAAGAAAAGCATGAAGAAGTAGCTGCCATCATTGTAGAGCCATTAATGCAAGGTGCTGGCGGGATGATTACAATGCCAAAAGGATATTTAAAAGGACTGCGCGATTTATGTACTAAGTACAATGTATTATTTATTACAGATGAGGTAGCAACTGGATTTGGGCGTACAGGGAAAATGTTTGCTTGTGAACATGAAAATGTGACGCCAGACATTTTAACTGCTGGGAAAGGTTTAACAGGTGGATATTTACCAATTGCAGTTACGGTAACGACAGATGAAATATATAATGCCTTCTTAGGAGAATATGAAGAACAAAAAACATTTTTCCATGGACATAGCTACACAGGCAATCCGTTAGGGTGTGCCGTAGCAATCGCGAATCTAGAACTATATGAAAAAACAAATTTAATAGAAGAAGTGGCACGTAAAACGGATTATGTGGCAGCGCAATTAGAAAAGCTCTTTGCTTATAAACATGTAGGTGATATTCGTCAGTGCGGATTAATGGTTGGTATTGAGCTTGTGAAGAATAAGGAAACGAAAGAAGCGTTTGACTGGACAGAGAGAGTCGGTGTTCAAGTATGTAAACGCTCAAGAGAGCTGGGTATGATTTTACGACCGCTAGGTAACACGATTGTATTTATGCCGCCACTTGCTTCTACTTTTGAAGAAATTGATGATATGTTACGCATTTTATATAAGGCAATCTCGGATGTTACGGAGGGAGAATAATGAGTGGTTTTTTCATAACAGCAACTGATACTGAAGTTGGAAAAACAGTAGTTGCAGGTGCTATAGCAGGTGTATTTAGAGAATTAGGATATAACGTAGGGGTATATAAACCGTTGCAAAGTGGGCATGTTGCATCAAACCCTGAGGGAGATGCGGCAAGGTTAAAATCATTATCAGGTGTACCGACACAAGAAAATGAAATTTGCCCTTATTCTATTGAAGAACCACTTGCTCCGAGACTTGCCATGAAAAGAGCTGGAAGAGTAGTAAAGTTAAAAGAAATTACTGATTACTATAATGAACTATTAAAAGAGTTTAATAGCTTATTTGTAGAAGGAGCAGGTGGGCTTGCTGTCCCATATACAGAAGATGCTTTAGTAATTGATTTTGCAAAAGAATTACAGTTGCCTCTTATTGTAGTAGCTCGTCCTACATTAGGAACAGTAAATCATACAGTGTTAACGATTGCTTACGCAAAGGCGCATGGCTTAACCGTAGCGGGTGTCATTTTATCAGGTTGCAAAGAATGTGAAATGGAAAGAGTGCAAGAAAATAAAGAGATGATTGAAGAGCTGAGCGGGGTACCAGTTTTAGGATTATTACCATTCTTTGCAGGTGAGTTTACGAAAGAAGAAGTATTAGAATCTGCAAAAGAACATATTATGATTTCAAAATTAGAGGAGTTTATCCAAAATGAATCAAACGTGGCGGGCGCACCTTCAATGTAAATTACAACAATTACATGAGGAAGGGCAGTATCGTGATTTGCATGTAACAGAGAAGGCAGAAGAGACTTGGCTTATTCGAGATAAAAAAAGGATGTTAAATTTAGCGTCAAATAATTATTTAGGGTTAGCTGGAGATGAAAGGTTAAAAGAAGCTGCTATTGCCTGTACAAAAAGATATGGAACTGGAGCGACTGCCTCTCGTCTCGTTGTAGGAAATCATCTATTATATGAAGAGGTTGAGAGAAGCATATGTGACTGGAAAGGTACTGAAAGAGCTTTAATTGTAAATAGTGGGTATACGGCAAATATAGGTGCCATATCTTCTTTAGCCTCTCGGCACGATATTGTTTTTAGTGATAAGTTAAATCACGCAAGTATTGTTGATGGAATCATATTAAGCGGGGCAGAGCATAAAAGGTATCGTCATAATGATTTGGATCATTTAGAGAAGTTGTTGAAAATGGCTTCGCCTGAAAAAAGGAAATTAATCGTAACAGATACCGTTTTTAGTATGGACGGTGATACTGCGTATTTGAGAGATTTAGTACAGCTGAAAGAGAAATACGGGGCAATCATTATAGTCGATGAAGCACATGCGAGTGGAATATATGGAATCGGCGGAGCTGGGTTATCTCATATAGAAAAAAATCTTGCTCAAAAAATTGATATACATATGGGGACGTTTAGCAAGGCTTTAGGGTGTTATGGTGCGTATTTGACAGGTGATGAAATTTATATAGAGTATTTACAAAATATGATGAGAAGCTTTATTTTTACTACAGCTTTACCACCAAGTACGTTAGGAGCGGTGCAAAAAGCAATTGAAATTGTAAAAGAAGATAACGAAAGAAGAGAGAACCTTATAGCAAACGGAGAATACTTCAGAACTAAATTAAGGGATGCTGGTTTTGATATTGGGAATAGTTCAACTCATATTGTACCGATTGTAGTCGGTTCAAATGAACATGCTTTACGGTTTAGTAAAAGGTTGCAAGAGGCAGGGATTGCGGCTATTGCAATTCGTCCGCCAACTGTGCCGGTTCATAGTTCTCGAATTCGCTTTGCAGTTACATCGCAACATACAATAGCTGATTTAAAATGGGCTATTGACCGAATTATCCACATTGCGAAAGAAGAGGAGCTTTTCGTATGAACGAGCTAAAGATTATTTTTATCCCCGGATGGGGAATGGAAGAGAATATTTGGGATTTAGTACTTCCGTATTTTAAAGGATATCCTGTTCAATGCATAGATTGGCGTAATGTGAACGAACGAAGTGAATTTGTGGAACGAATTATAGATGTAGCGCATAACGACAACGTAATTTTAGTTGGTTGGTCACTAGGAGCGTTAGCAGCAGTTGAAGCTTATAAAAAGATTAAGGCAAAAGGCATCGTATTAATTGGTGGTACTGCTAAATTTACAAATACGAGCGATTACAGTAACGGATGGAATGCTTTGCATGTAGAACGGCTGAAAAGGAATTTGGCGAGAAGGAAAGAAGATACGCTCAAGCGGTTTTATGAAAATATGTTTACGAAAGATGAGTTAAAAGAGAATAAAAACTTTGAAGACATTGTAGACCGTTTTAAAGGTGATTCTATTCAGTCTTTACAACTAGGTTTGGATTATTTAATAGAAACAGATATGAGAGAAGAACTAAAAGAAATTAAAGTACCTATACTACTTATTCACGGAGAACAGGATGTAATATGCCCATTGTCTGCGGCACGTAGTATGATGGAGAATAGCAGCAGCGAGCTGAAAGTAGTAAGTGATGCAGGGCATGCGTTATGTGTGACGAATTTTGAATATTGCGCAAATGAGACGATTCAATTTGTAGAGGGGATACGACATGATCAACAAAACGCTACTACAAAAACGGTTTAATGGGGCAGCTGTATCTTACGATCGATATGCAAATGTACAAAAAAAGATGGCACATTCATTACTTTCAATCTTAAAGGAACGATATAGTGAAACGGCATCAATACGTATTTTAGAACTGGGGTGCGGGACGGGGTATGTAACAGAGCAATTATCAAAGTTATTTCCGAAAGCACATATTACAGCAGTTGATTTTGCTGAAAGTATGATTGCAATTGCGCAAACTAGACAAAATGTAAAAAATGTAACGTTTCACTGTGAAGATATTGAGCGATTACGATTAGAAGAATCATATGATGTCATTATTTCAAATGCTACATTTCAATGGTTAAATAATTTACAACAAGTGTTAAGAAATTTATTTCAACATTTGTCTATAGATGGGATATTACTCTTTTCAACGTTTGGACATGAAACGTTTCAAGAATTGCATGCTTCGTTCCAACGTGCGAAAGAAGAAAGAAATATAAAAAATGAAACATCGATTGGTCAACGTTTTTATTCGAAAGATCAGTTGCTTCATATATGCAAGATAGAAACAGGGGATGTGCATGTTTCTGAAACATGTTACATAGAGAGTTTTACAGAAGTTAAGGAGTTTCTACATTCTATTCGAAAAGTAGGAGCGACTAATAGCAATGAAGGATCATATTGTCAAAGTCCCTCACTCTTTCGTGCGATGCTGCGCATATACGAAAGAGACTTCACGGGAAATGAAGGGATAATGGCAACGTATCATGCTTTATTTATGCATATAACAAAAGAGGGGAAGAGATGAAATGAAACAAGTACAAACAAAAAGGGATTGGAAAAAACTTGCATACGACGTAGTGGAAGAGAAGATGATTACGAAAGAAGATGCAATAGCGATATTAGAAGCTGATGATACAGAAGTTCTAGAAATTATGAATGCAGCTTACATCATTCGTCATCATCACTTTGGTAAGAAAGTAAAATTGAATATGATTATTAATACGAAATCTGGATTATGTCCTGAAGATTGTGGATATTGCTCACAGTCTATTATTTCAGAAGCACCGATTGATAAATATGCATGGTTAACGCAGGAGAAGATTGTAGAAGGGGCACATGAAGCAATACGCCGTAAAGCAGGTACATATTGTATTGTAGCGTCTGGTCGTCGTCCGACGGATAAAGAGGTAAATCACGTAATTGGAGCAGTTAAGGAAATTCGTGAAACGACAGACTTGAAGATTTGTTGTTGTTTAGGTTTCTTAAATGAAGATCAAGCAGGACGTTTAGCGGAAGCAGGCGTGCATCGTTATAACCACAACTTAAATACACATGCAAATAATTACGATAGTATTTGTTCAACTCATACGTATGATGATCGTGTTGATACAGTTCAAAAAGCAAAACAAGCGGGCATTTCCCCATGCTCGGGAGCGATTTTTGGCATGGGAGAAACAATTGAAGAGCGTGCTGAAATTGCATTTGAATTACAACGTATAGATGCAGATTCTATCCCTTGTAATTTCCTTGTTGCTGTAAAGGGGACACCTCTTGAAGGACAAAAAGAGTTAACTCCAGTAGAATGTTTAAAAGTACTGGCAATGATGCGTTTTGTAAACCCAACAAAAGAAATTCGTATTTCAGGAGGACGTGAAATCAATTTACGTTCTGTACAGCCAATCGGTTTATTTGCAGCAAATTCTATTTTTGTCGGGGACTACTTAACGACAGCTGGACAAGAGCCGACTGCGGACTGGGGTATGATTGCAGATTTAGGATTTGAGATTGAAGAATGTGCATTATAAGATAGATGAAAAAGCAAACTTGTAAAAGGGTTTGCTTTTTTTGTAAATAAAATGTAATAAATAGTTGTGAACGCTTGATATTATTGGTTTTTAAGCGAAAAAAAGAATTTTTGTGGACGAATTTTCCAAGCCCTAGTTGTACATAGTAAATATGTAATTTATATTGGGGTGGAGGATTTTACATGTACAAATACATATTAGCGATTATGACTTGTTTAATTTTAATAAAAGCAATAAGTTCTGATCCAGTTAAGGCTGCTGAAAATCCTGAACAAAAAGAAATGCAACAAAGAATCGAACAACACTTTCGAACGAAAGCTGAACATTTTGGATTGAAAACGGAAGGAAAAGATTTAAAGGAAGTTAGAAAAGAAATTACTATTATAGAAGAAGCGAAAAAAAGAGAGAATGTATGGAGAACGGCACAAGCTCTTCATATAAAAACAGAAGGAAAAACGATGAATGAATTAATAAAAGATGTACAAAAAAAGGTGAAAAAATAAAAAGAGGCCGCAGCCTCTTTTTTTATGCCCATTGTTTTGATAAGTGAGCCATTTCAATTGCAGCAACAGCTGATTCATATCCTTTATTACCAGCTTTCGTACCTGCGCGTTCAATCGCTTGTTCAATTGTTTCTGTCGTTAATACGCCGAAAATAACTGGGATGTCCATTTGTAGTGATAAAGACGCAACACCTTTTGCTACTTCATTACAAACGTAATCGTAGTGAGTTGTAGCACCTCGGATTACAGTACCTAATGTAATAACAGCATCATACTTTCCGCTACTAGCCATCTTTTTAGCGATTAAAGGAATTTCAAATGCACCAGGAACCCAAGCAACATCAATATCATTTTCTTCTACACCGTGACGCTTTAATCCGTCTAAAGCGCCGCCAAGTAACTTACTTGTAATAAATTCGTTAAAACGTCCAACAACAACTCCAACTTTTAATCCTGTACCAACTAAATGACCTTCGAATACCATAATAAATCTCTCCTTTAATTATAAGTTTAGTAAGTGTCCTAATTTGTTTACTTTCGTTTGTAAATACGATTTATTCTCTTCTTTTGCTGGCATTTGCAACGGTACACGCTCGACTACTTCTAAATCGTAACCTTGTAAGCCAGCAATTTTTCTTGGGTTATTCGTTAATAATCGTAAACTCTGTAAACCTAAATCTTTTAATATTTGAGCACCGATACCGTAATCACGAAGATCAGCAGGGAAGCCGAGTTTTTCATTTGCTTCTACAGTATCGAATCCTTCTTCTTGTAATTTATAAGCACGAAGCTTATTAAGAAGCCCAATGCCTCTTCCTTCTTGCCTCATATAAAGAAGAACACCTTTTCCTTCACGCTCAATTTGAGCAAGTGCTGCATGGAGTTGTGGTCCGCAATCGCAGCGATGTGAACCGAATACATCTCCTGTTAAGCATTCAGAATGAACACGTACAAGTACCGGTTCACCTGTTGAAATATCACCTTTTACAAGTGCGATATGTTCTTTCGTATCTAATGAGTTAGAATAGCCAATTGCGTGGAAAGTACCGAAATCTGTAGGTAATGTAATTTCCACTTCTCTCGTCACAAGTGTTTCATGATGGCGGCGGTAAGCAATTAAATCTTCTATTGTAATCATTTTTATATCAAATTGTTTTGCGCATTCTATTAAATCAGGTACACGTGCCATCGTGCCGTCCTCATTTATAATCTCGCAAATAACTCCAGCTGGTTCGGCACCGCATAGCTTTGCTAAATCAACAGCAGCTTCTGTATGACCTGCACGACGCAGGACACCGCCTTCTTTCGCAATTAATGGAAAGATATGTCCAGGTCGATTGAAATCAGCACCTTTTGATGCGGGGTTTAACAATTCTTGTATCGTAGTTGCACGTTCGTGAGCGCTAATCCCTGTTGTTGTAGAGACATGGTCAATGCTCACTGTAAACGCAGTATGATGTGAATCTGTATTATGAGATACCATTGGTTCTAATTGTAGACGTTCTGCGTATCCTTCCGTAATCGGTACACAAACGAGACCACGGCCATGTGTAATCATAAAATTTATTGTTTCTGGTGTAATGTACTCTGCTAAAGCAATAAAATCGCCTTCATTTTCTCGGTTTTCATCATCACATACGATAACGACTTTACCTTTTTTTAAATCTTCTAGAGCTTCTTCAATACGATGAAACATTGTGCTTCCCCCTTATAGAAATCCGTTTTCTTGTAAAAAGCTTTCGGTCATTGAACCTACTCGTTTTGTAGGTTTAGTAATAAAGCGTTCAATATATTTACCAATCATGTCACACTCAATGTTTACGATATCTCCGGCATTTTTTGCTCCAATGACAGATTCGCTTACTGTGTGCGGGATGAGTGAAATCGTTATGGAAGATTCGTCTATATCAAATATCGTTAAACTCGTTCCATCAACAGCAATGGACCCTTTCTGCAAACAATAGCGCAGTAGTTCATCAGAAATTGCTATTTTGTAATAGACGGCATTGTAATGTTGTTTTTTATTTAAAATCGTTCCGATTCCATCAATATGTCCTGAAACGAAATGTCCACCGAATCGTCCGTTTGCAGCCATTGCGCGCTCTAAATTTACTTTAGAGTGCGGTTTAAGCATGCGAAGTGATGTCGACTGCATCGTTTCAGGCATTGCATCAACTGTAAATGAAGTAGTTGTAAAGCTTGTTACAGTTAAGCAAATACCGTTAACCGCGATACTATCACCTAAGTGAACATCTGATAAAATTTTTTTTGCATGAATCGTTAATTTCATCGCTTCTCCGCTTTGTTGCATGTTTGCTATCGTTCCTAATTCTTCTACAATTCCTGTAAACATTTCGTCACCTCGTTTCGGGCATTCGCAACGATTTTTATATCATCACCAATTTGTTTCATCTCTTGAATTTTCAAGGAAAGCGCATTTTGTAATTTTGAAAAACCATTTCCTCCAAATAAAGTAGGAGCATCTTTCCCACCAATTAATTTCGGACTTATATAGGTTACAATTTCATTAAAATTGTTTGTTTTTAAGAAACTTGCATGAATCGATTGGCCACCTTCAACGAATAGAGAAAGAATTTGTTTCTCTCCAAGAAAGGAAAGAAGGTCCTCGATTTCTATATGTTTCGTTTCCATTTGGAATATAGCTATATTTTTAGATTCATAAGAAGATATCTTCTCTTCCTTTACATCCTTACCGACAATAATCCATGTCGGTGCTAAACCATCTGTTATAACATGAGAAGATGGTGGCGTTCGTAAATGGGTATCTAAAACAACGCGAATAGGATGTTTCCCACCATTTGGAATTCTTGTTGTTAAATGAGGATTATCAGCTATAACTGTATTCACTCCAACAAGAATTGCATCATGTGTATGGCGATATTGGTGAACATCAGCACGTGCTTCTTCACCTGTAATCCACTTACTTTCACCAGTTACAGTTGCTGTTTTTCCATCTAAGCTCATCGCTGTTTTGATTGTTACAAAAGGGCGCTTCGTTTTCATGTAGTGAAAAAAGTAGCGATTTAATAAAACTGCTTCTGCCTCAAGAACACCGGTCGTTACTTCAATTCTAGCTTCCTCTAATCTTCTTTTTCCGTTACCAGAAACGAGCGGATTACAATCGAGAGTAGCAATTACAACACGCTTAACTCCTTTTTCGATGAGCAATTCACAACAAGGTGGTGTTTTTCCAAAGTGGCTACACGGTTCCAGTGTTACATAAACGGTAGCGTCTTTGGCGTTCTGACCAGCCATTTGAAGGGCATGAACTTCTGCGTGTTCTTCACCAGCTCGTAAATGAGCCCCCATACCAACGATGTTTCCATCTTTTACAACAACAGCACCAACCATAGGATTTGGACTTGTTTGTCCTGATGTCCCTTCTGCTAACTGCAGGGCAATCCTCATATATTCTTGATCTGTCATTTTCTTCACCTCTCCTAAAAAAATCAAAAAACCCCAAGGATTTAATATCCTTGGGGTTTGGGAGACGTGATTTCTAGAAATATAGTTTGAATACGAAAGTATAGGAAAGAAACCTAACGATAATTGATATTTCTGCATAAGGAAAAAACCTAGCAAAATATCGAATTTTTAAACGCTAATTGTCTCTTTTTATTTCAGTATAAAAAATAAGTATAGAAAATTAAACATATATAAAGAATCAAAATGAATCTTTAAAAATATGCATACTGAAATAAAAGTGTATTCACTATATAAAAAACTAGAAACATATCCTTCTCCCATCCAGACTATACTGTCGGCCCTAGAGTTTCACTAGATCCACCGTTTTCGAGTTGAAAACGGGTCACGGACTTAGAAGTTTTCACTTCATCACCGCCGGTTGGGAATTTCACCCGACCCCGAAGGATGCTGTTTGCTCAAATTATAGCACAAAAAAAATAAAAGGCTAGTAAAAAATATTCGAATGTGAAGAATTGTGTGAAAATATATGCAGGCTGGAATGGAAATAAAAGTATTAGAAATGTTGTAAGGAGAAGGGATATAACGGAGTTGCTAAAAAGAAAAAACATGCACAAAAAAATGTGCATGTCACATGTAAAATTATTCTGCCTCTGGTGCTCTAACAACAGACTCGAATTTACCTTTATGCGAAGCGTCGCAATAAGGCATATTTTTTGATAAACCACAACGGCATAAAGAAAATGCCGGTTTTGCTGGGAATACATTCCCTTGTGAGTCGACTAATTCCACGTCCCCTGTAATGCGAAAAGAGCCATTATCATTTACTTTAATTTGTACTTTTGCCAACGTTATCCCTCCTTCCCAAACGCTTAATTTCATCATATAATCAAGGGAAGTGCTTGACAATATAAAAAGAGCACTTTGTTTGAGAAAGAAGAGAGTGTTATAATAGTTTTCATAACTGACTAGAGTAAGGTGACGAGAGATGGATAAACAATTACATACATTACGAAACATTGCAAATGAGCGCACGTGGGCATCATTTTTGAATGATAATCATCCATATAGTTTGTTACATTGGTCCATTGCAGGTGTAGGGCAAGAGGCAAAGGATGTTTGGTTACTTCAAGATGAAGTAACATTTCAAACGACAGAATTCCCAACGTTAGATGATGCAATGCAATGGATTTCTGAAAATATGGAACAAGTTACAGACGTTTTAGCGCAATAAAAAACAGGCTTATGCAAGCCTGTTTTTTGTTTCTTTCACATATGTGTTTAAAAATTGATCGACGGCTGCTTCGTACTCTTCTTTATTTTCGTTATAAGAGCAAGCGTGTGCACCGTGTTCTGCAATATAAAGCTGCTTATTATTTTCTTTCGCTTCATATAACGCTTTTGTCATATCAGCTAAAATATAGTCGTCATCTTTACTATGAATAAAGAGAACGGGATTGTTAATGTTTTTTATACAGTCGATTGGTGAAACTTCACGAATTGTATAACCGTCACGAACTTTCAAAAATGCGTTTGCTAAAGGTAATAAAGGCCATTTTGGTAAATGGAATTCAACCTTTAAACGGTGCTGTAATTGTCCGTGAAAATCAGAGAAAGGACAATCTGCAATATAGAAATCAGCACCATCTTCTACAAGTCCTGCGTATTGAAGAAGTGTTGCAGCTCCCATAGATTCACCATGAATACCAAGTGTAATATTGGTGCCAAAACGGTTTTTTAGCCAGTCAACTACGGATTTTAAATCATGTTTTTCATAGTATCCATAGCTTGTTGTTTTTCCGCCAGTTTTACCATGACGACGATGATCGTAAATGAGGACGTTATATCCCCTTTTTAAGAATAAGTTTGCATATTTTACAGAGTTTATTTTATTTACAGTTACACCGTGGCAAAAAACCATAAACTTATTGGTGGAATGACCAGCAGGAATGTAATATCCGTGAAGGTCGTATCCGAATTGTGAAGGGATATGAATTTCTTCTTTATGAAGAGCATCAAAATCCTCTATACGAAAATGTTTTTTCGTTTCTCTTTCGAGTACTTCTTCCTCTGTTTTTTTCTTTAAGTACATCACTTTATTTGTAAAGAAAATCCCAAGGGCAGTTATTGCACCTAGTATAGTAAACAATGCTGCAAAAAAACGTTTCATACTTTACCTCATCCTCCAAATACCGTTACATGTGATACACTTATATTGTATCACAATGATATAAAAGGGGAGAAATAGGAAATGCTGCATATACAAAAAATTACGCCAGCGATGAAAGAAACAATCCGAATGTTCATGTGTGAGAACTGGGGAAGTTCATTGATGGTTTCACGTGGTAAGGGACATCAGTTAGAAGAGTTGCCAGGATTTGTTGCGCTCTCAGATGACAGAATAATCGGAATTATAACGTATGAAGTGACCGGAAATATATGCGAAATTGTATCGCTAGATAGCTTTGAAGAAAGAAAAGGAATAGGGACGAAACTTGTGGATTGTGTATTACAAGTTGCAGAAGAAGAACGGTGCAGACAGGTTTGGCTTATTACAACAAATGATAATATGAATGCGTTACGATTTTACCAAAAACGTAATTTTGTAATGACTAATTTATATGTGAATGCGGTAGAGGAGGCACGAAAAATAAAGAAAGAAATTCCACGTATGGGATATGATAATATCCCAATTTTACATGAAATTCAGTTGGAGTATCGTTTAGTGAAATGATGTAACAATTTTCAGAAATGTGAGTTATTAATCTTGACGGATAGTGTAATTTAGGTTACCGTAAAATTGTAATCTATTACCATATTAAGGGGTGACGATGTGGCAACTATACGTGATGTTGCAAAATTGGCAGGTGTTTCAGTCGCAACCGTTTCACGAGTTATTAATGAAAAAGGATACGTTCATGAGGACACAGTAAAACAAGTAAAGGAAGCAATTGAAGAATTACGTTATAAGCCAAACAGTGCAGCGAAGCCACTATTTAAAGAGAGTTCAACGATAATTGCATTACTTGTAGATAATTTATGTAACCAATCAAACATCACTTTGCTACATTGTATTGAGGAAATAGCATATAAAGAAGGCTATCAAATCATTATTTGTAATATAGAGAATAAAGATAGATACATACATATGCTGAAGCAAAATAACATTGCAGGTGTTATTTTGACGAGAGCAGTTTTTAAAAGTGTAGGAGAAATTCCATTTCCGTTTGTTGTGATCGATGAGCAACAATCACATGGAAATTATTATGAAAGTGGACAGAGAGCTGTTTCTTTATTAAAAGAGAAAGGGTGTCACTTTCTTGCATATTTCGGTGAGGGAGAAGAAAGTGAAGAAATGGAAGATCATATAGCAGGGTTTTTAGACGCTGTTTGGGATGAAGGAATCTCTTATCGAGAAGAATGTGTACAAGGGTATACAAATAAACAATTTATTACATTATTGCAAAACAATCCGTATATAGATGGAATTGTAGCCTCAAGTGATCAGATTGCTATTGAGTTAATTCGGTCAGCGAGATTTCTAAATATACATATACCAGATAAATTAAAAATTGTTGGACCGAATGGGAGTATAGAGTGTGAATGGATAGGTTCATCACTACCGACAATTGAAAGCTATGTCAAAGATAACGGAAAAGTAGCTTTTCAACAATTAAAAGGAAAAATAAAAAAGTAAAAGGTGCGTTTTATACGCACCTTTTTATAATGTAATTGCGGCAATAAAGCCAAATATAAGTAACGGTATATTGTAATGTAGAAAAGTGGGTACACATGTATCCCATATATGATGGTGCTGACCATCAGCATTTAAACCGGATGTTGGTCCAAGGGTACTATCCGATGCTGGAGATCCTGCGTCACCTAGTGCTCCGGCTGTACCGATAATTGCAATTGTGGCCATTGGACTAAATCCAAGCTGAATGCAAAGAGGTACAAAAATGGTTGTTAAGATAGGGATGGTTGAAAAGGATGAACCAATTCCCATCGTAACGAGAAGTCCAATAACGAGCATAAGAAATGCAGCGAGTGGTTTGTTATTTCCGATTATATGTGCACTCGTTTGCACTAGAGATTCAACATGTCCTGTTTTTCGAAGAACAGCGCCGAATCCAGCGGCAGCAATCATAACAAAGCCAATAAAGGACATCATACGCATTCCGCTTGTTAATATCGCATCTGCTTCTTTAAGTGGTAGACTGCCACTAACTGATAAGACGATAATACCTGCTAAAGCACCGAAAATCATGGATTCTGTTGTTAATTGAACAGTTAATGTAGCAATGATAGATAATAACCCGAAAGTAATGCTACGTTTTGTATAGGGAACGATTTCATTTTCGGTAGTATGAATTTGTTCTGTTTCATACGTACGAGGTTTTCGGTACGTAATGAATACCGCTACACATAATCCAATAATCATACCGATTGCTGGAATAGTCATTGCTTTTGGAATAAGTGTGACATCAAATGTAAGGCCGCTTTGCGCAGCGTTGGTTTGCAATACGTCATGATAAATTTTTCCGAACCCTGCAGGGATCCACATATAAGGAGTAATCAATCCAAATGTAATAATACATGTGACAAGTCTGCGATCCACTTTCAGCTCATTTAATACTTTTAAAAGTGCTGGAATTAAGATGGGGATGAAAGCAATGTGAACAGGAATCACATTTTGTGAGAAACAAGCCATCGTTAAAATAATGAATAAAATAAGTATTTTAGAATAAACTTGTTTTTTCGTGTCTTGTTCATTGCCAATCCATTTTAATGCAGTTTGAATCATAGCATCTGGAAGTCCTGTTTTGGAAAGGGAAATAGCGAAACCACCAAGCATTGCATAACTTAAAGCGATTGGAGCACTGTTTCCAAGACCAGTTGTAAAAGTGTTAATCGTTTCTGAAATACCGAGTCCGCCGATAAGTCCGCCTGTTAAAGCTCCAACAATGATGGCGACAATGACCTGGACACGTAACAAACTAAGCAATAGCATAATTGCTACTGCGACGAGTACAGCGTTCATAATAAATGTAATCTCCCTAAATTTTTATTCTGTTAAGACAAGTAAATATGAAACATTTTGCTATGTTTATACATACTTGCGACATATTATTATAAAATGTTTTCTATGAAATGTAAAAGAGCCTTTTGTTACTAATGCTGAAAAGCTAGCTCTTGTTTAATTGATTGTAAAGAATTAGCGAATAATTCTGGTTCTTCTAAATCAGGAGAATGTGCTGAATTTGGGAACCAAATCATCTTTTTTATAGGCGCTTCAATAATATCGCAATATTCCTGAACGAGTGCATAAGGAGTTTGATAATCATAGCGACCAGAACAAAAATAAACTGGAATAGATAAACTTGAGATAGAAGAAAAGAAATCGATTGTCAGCATTTCTTCCCATAAAATGCCAGATTTTAAATTTCCTGCGAGAAACTTGAACCAATCTAATAGCGTATATTCGGGAGAAAAGAAACCTTTTCGTATGAAAGAAAAGGAAGATCCGTTTTGGATTGCGCCTCCAAATGTGCCAAGCCACTTTCTTTGAATAATGAGACGTCTCGTATCTAAAAATGGTGGTTTGCCTAATTTTAAAAGGGAAGCTAATGCTTTTTTATGATCATGTTTTTTTGCAGAATGAATTAAATGTTGATATAGCAATTCTTCATTTTGTTTCATATGTACAATTTGCCCAATACCGATGTAAGCCTCGATATACTTTGGATATTGATGTGCTATGTTAAGCCCAATAATACTTCCCCAAGAATGACCAGCGAGAAATAGTTTTTGTTTGTTGAACTTTTTAAGTACATATTGAATCACTTCTTTTGCATCGGAAACGAATTGTTCGATTGTGAAATTTGCTCCGAAATCTTTCATTGAAAAGGATTTACCAGCTCCGCGCTGATCCCAATTAATAACAATAAATTGCTTCTCTAATTCTTTTTGAAAATGGCGAATAAATCCGATTTGTGCCATCCCAGGTCCGCCGTGACAGCATAATAAAATAGGTTGCTCTACGTTTTGTCCACGCATAAGGAGAGTTTGTTTTCGATTATTAATCATAACGCTTTCTATCGTAGCGATACTATTAGGAATAAGTTGTTTGTTTTCGTTATAGAACTGAGGGGTGTAGCTACGAAAAAGCATATTGAAAACCTCCTTTTGTGAAATCGTATGAATCGCACAGGCTATTCATTTTGCATATACTGTTAGAAAATCATTGTAACATACCATACTAGTGTCATTTCAACACGGGAGGAGGGAAATTGTGACGATTGGAGAAATTATAGATGGTTTAAATAGACGTGAATCCATCGCTATTATAGCAAAACGTCTTGAAATAAGCCCGTATACATTATCGAAGAAATTAAGATTGATTGGATACGAATATGATGGAGAGCAGAAGAAACGTATTTTTGTAGGAGATGGAGAAGAACCACGTCACTTACAACTCCAAGAAGCGACCGCCCTTCAATATGAGAAAACAGATTATCAATTATTAATTTATGAGCAATTACAAAGTATTTATGAGTTATTAAGAAAAAGAGAAGAAGTAATTGCACCAATTGTGAGTAAAAGTACAGAGAAAAAGAGACGAACCTTTTCTATTAATACAGAAATATTAGCAAGATTGGACCTTATATCAGAATCGAAAGGAATTCAAAAATCTAAACTTGTAGAAGAGGCGTTGCAACAATTTTTACAGCAATATGAAGTTGACAAAACATCACATTTTGATAACTAAAGAAAAGGATACTATGTTCATTAGAAGAACGAGTATCCTTTTTATGATGTATATTACGTATAAAATAGAGGATCAGTACAAATCCTTTATACGTGAAAAATGAAATTTATTATTAGAGAAACACTTAATTTACTTTTTGAATTCTTCCATCAATAACTGGCTGAATTGGTTCTTTTAATTGTTTTACGTAATTGACTAACGCTTCAAAGTCGTTTGGCCCAGTTTCTGCATTTTTACCATTTTTAAATGATACGAATCCATCACCGCCAGAAGCTAAGAAGGCATTTGCAACTACGCTATACGTTGTAGATGGAGATAATTCTTCTCCGTTTGTTAAACGTATATTTGTAACTTTTTCACCGTTTGGTTTATTTGCATCCCACGTATATTGAATACCTGAAATTTGAAGCATTCTTGTTGTTCCTTTTTGCCATTGCTGATTTAAAATATCGCGAATGTCTTGACCTGTTAAATCTACTTTAACCAATTGATTTCCAAAAGGTTGAATGCCGTATAACTCACCCCACGTAATATCACCAGCATCTAAGTCATTACGAATGCCACCAGGATTCATGAGGGAGATTTGAGTTTGCATCGTTTGACGCTGAGCATCGGCAACTAAATTTCCAAGAGTGGACTCACCAGCATCATTTTGTTTACGGTCGATAGGTGCTGTAGATTTTCCGACCACTTCATTTACAAGTGGTGCGATTTTTTCTTTATATTGATCTAGTTTTTTCTTTACTTGTTTATCAGGTTCTACACCTTCATGATACGTTGTAACAACTTCAGCTTTTTTCTTTACAATATCCTTTGTTTTACGATCAATTGTTACATCGACGTCTGAGAAAGCCATTCCGTATGAATTTGCTTGGACAATTAGTTTATTGTTTACTGTACCATTTACATACGTATGACTATGTCCACCGAAAATAACATCAACTTCTGGGTCTGTTTCATTTGCAATTCGAGTAAGATCGCCATTTGTTACCCCAGACTCATCGGTTGTTCCACCGACATGAGCAAGAACGACGATAGATTTAACGCCGAGGCGTTTTAATTGTTGTGTTGATTTATTAATTGCTTCTACTTCATCAGTAATTTGTACATTGTTAAGCATCGTAGGCATAACGACATTTGGTGTATCAGTTGTAACAACCCCAATGAATCCTACAGGAACACCATCTACCATTTTTACAGTAAATGGTGGTAAAAATAAGCGGCCAGTTGATTTGTTATAGAAATTAGCAGCTACATAGGGGAAGTTAGCCCCTTTGAAATTTCCTGTTTTTTCATGATATCCACCGTAAATGAGGCGTTTCATTTCATCAATGCCTTCATCAAATTCATGGTTCCCGATTGTACCGACATCAAATTTTAAGTCATTTAAAAATTCAATCGTCGGTTCATCTTGTAATAATGCTGAAACTGGTGGACTAGCTCCGACGATATCACCAGCATGTACGAGAAGTGTATTAGGGTTTTGTTTTTTATGTTCTTTTAAATAAGTAGCTAAGTAATCAGCGCCACCAGCTTCTTTATTATTGATTTTTTTAACAGTATCTAGTTGTCCATGGAGATCATTAATACCAAGCATTTGTACGTCTATGTAGCGGTTTTGTTCAGCTGGATTCTGAGATGGGGGAGCGGCAAATACGCTTGAAAAAGTAATGGTGCTTAAAACAGCAACGGCAGGAATAATTTTTTTCCACATAATATAATTCTCCTTTTTTATAATCTGACATCATACGACATAATTTTAATAGATTCATAGGATTATAGCTACATAAAAATTTAGTCTTTTCGAAAAATTAACATATTTACAAAAAGTGAATAATAGAGTAAAGACCCTTTTTTATTGTCGATTTCATTGTGTATCTACTATAATGGAGAAAAAAGTAAAAGGTGAGTAGCATGAAGAAAAAGAAACAAAGACAAATGCAAAGACAATCACAAGTGAATCAACCAAAGAAAGAAACACTTACATTAGGCGATCAATTAAATGATTCACTCATGCAACAATTAAAGAGTAAGAAGAAAGAGTTGCAAGTGAGGGAAGAGGAAAAAGAGGCAGCTGAACTGGAAAGAAAGCGCCAAGAACAAAAAGAACGTGAAAAGAATAAATCATTTGAAGAACTGCTAAGTGAAAGTAACCTTACTTGGAAAGACTTTAAATAATAAAAAAATGATCAGTGAAATACCACTGATCATTTTTTGACGAGCTTGTAAGAAAAGGGGAGTTAGAATGAGAAAAATTGTCGTTGTTCCACATGAAAACCATTGGAGTGAAAAATTTCAAATGGAGGCTAAAAGATTAAAATCAGCGATGCCAGAAACGGTAAAAATTTATCATATTGGAAGTACGTCAGTTCCCGGACTGGCAGCTAAACCTATTATTGATATGATCATGGAAGTAGAAAATATCGAAAGAGTAGATGGGTGGAATGAACGATTTATAGAGCTTGGTTACATCGTAAAAGGGGAAAATGGTATTTCAAGACGCCGATATTTTATTCATGGAACTGAAGAAAAACGCTCGTATCATTTACACGTGTTTGAAAAAGGAAATCCAGAGATAGTAAGGCATTTAGCATTTCGTGATTATATGATGGCTCATTGTGAAGAAGCAGAGGCATATGCAACCTTAAAGAAAGAATTAGCCGAAAAGTATACATATGATGGCGCGTTATATACGGAAGGAAAAAATGAGTTTGTGCGCAATGTGGATGAAAAAGCGAAAGAATGGAGAAAAAATAACGTGAATGAATGAGTTCACGCTATTTTTTAGCTATATAAAAGTGTTATGTAAACTGTACGTATGTTTTGACTTTTGGGATGAATCTTGTTGAAATAAAATTGTGGCTTATAAAAAATGTAACAATGAAAGGGAGACGACTGTGCATATTCCAACAACTACACTTCATAATGGCGTGAAAATGCCGATGATTGGTCTAGGCGTATATAAAGCGAAAGAAGGAGACGAAGTAAAGCAAGCAGTAAAAACAGCGTTAGAAGTTGGATACCGTTCGATTGATACAGCAACTGTATATGAAAATGAAAGCGGTGTCGGAGAGGCGATACGTGAATCAGGAATTCCAAGAGAAGATATATTTATTACAACAAAAGTATGGAACGACGATCAAGGATATGAGGAGACACTCGAGGCGTTTGAAAAGAGTTTGAAAAAATTACAAATGGACTATGTAGATTTATATTTAATACATTGGCCGGTAAGAGGGAAGTATGTTGATACGTACCGAGCTTTAGAGAAATTGTATGAAGAAGGTAAAGTGCGTGCGATTGGTGTTTCTAATTTTCATAAACATCATTTAGAACTATTATTACCAAATTGCAAAGTGAAGCCGATGGTAAACCAAGTGGAACTTCATCCGATGTTGACGCAATTTGAGTTGCGAAATTATTGTCAAGATGAGCAAATTCAAATGGAAGCATGGAGTCCGTTAATGAGGGGCGGAGAAGTATTCCAGCATCCAATCATTCAGGCTATTGCTAACAAATATGAAAAAACACCTGCACAAGTTATATTAAGGTGGGATATTCAAAGCGGGATTGTTACAATTCCTAAATCTGTTACACCATCTCGTATTAAAGAAAACTTTACTATTTCTGATTTTGCACTAACTGAAGAAGAGATACGTCAAATTAACACGTTGAATCGTGATTTACATGTAGGAACGAATCCTGATAAATATGATACGTTATAAAAAAGACTGTCTCCTAATACTGGAGACAGTCTTCTGTTTTATCGGTAATTCGATATTTTTAACGATGCAAAGCATATGTGTCATATTTAACAATCTTTTGAAGTTGTATATATTCTTCTTTCGTTAAAGGTAACTGTTGACTAGCTCGTATATTTTCCTGTAATTGTTGAAGAGAGCTTGCACCAGGTATAACAGTTGCAACAGTCTTATTATGTAAGCAATATTGAATAGCTGTTCCTGTTAAAGAGCGTTCTCCAATCATTTCTTTTACACTTGCTAGAGTTGCATGTAATTCATCGTAAGAATAAGAGAGATAATCCTTTTCCTTTACTCTTTCTATCTTTCTTGCATTATTGTCAGTTAAAATTCCTTTTGCAAGTGGCCCGCGGGCAATGACGCTAATTTGGTGTTCATTTAGAAGGGGGAACCATTCTTCTGGACGACGATTTAAAAGGTTATATTCCATTAGTACACTAACGATGTTTGAGCGTTTTGCATATTCACGAACGACATTTGGGCGTATAGAAGAAATACCGTAATGGCGAATAATACCTTCCTTTTTCAATTCTTCAAAAGCTTCAATTGTTTCATCTATTGGATCTTCAATTGTTCCGCCATGAAGTTGGTAAAGGTCAATATAATCAGTTTGAAGTCTACGTAAACTTTCCTTTACTTCAGTCTTTATGTAAGCTTTAGAAGGATCCCAAGACCAGCCATTTTTTTCTTCTGTCCAACGATTTCCAACCTTCGTTGTAAGTACAATTTGGTCTCTTCTTCCCTTCAAGGCTTTTCCAACAAATTCTTCATTTAATCCGTAATCATATAAATCTGCTGTATCAAAAAAATTAATTCCTAAATCGATCGCTTCATCGATAATATGCATAGCTTCTGTTTCAGATGTACCGAGAGACATACAGCCAAGGCCCATTTCTGTAACAAACAAATCTGAGTTTCCTAATTGACGTTTTTTCATAGGTCAACCTCCTTACCTTTATTGTACGAGAGGGAAAAGAGGTTGACAAACGTTTACTTTCCGCTTCGCATTAACTGCCCGTAAAAGCATGATTAATGTTTCACTTTATTTGCTGTAATCCACTCTTGTACAGTTGTATACTCTTTGCTATATTGCTTTAGCTTATGGCGAATTTGCCATGCTTTTCCGACTAAAGTGACGCGATTTGGTAAAATATAAACTTTCATTTCTATCACGCTCCTTTCAATGTGGTAAAATGTATGAGGAAAGAATAGGAAATAGAACAGGGAGATGAAGTAGTATGAGTAATCTTGCAGAGAGAACAGTAAAAACTGAGCCAATTTTTGATGGTAGAGTTATAAAAGTTCGTGTTGATGATGTAGTATTACCAAATGGAGCAATGAGTAAACGTGAAATTGTAAATCACCCTGGTGCAGTTGCTATTATTGCTATTACTGATGAGGGGAAAATTGTGCTTGTTGAGCAGTATCGTAAAGCACTTGAAAAGGCGATTATAGAAATTCCGGCTGGCAAGTTAGAACCTGGTGAAAAACCTGAGGTAACAGCAGTTCGTGAATTAGAAGAGGAAACAGGATATGTATGTGAAAATATGGAGCTCATTACTTCTTTCTATACATCTCCAGGATTCGCAGATGAAATTTTATATGTATATAAAGCGACAGGTTTGACAAGAAAAGAAAATAAAGCTGAGTTAGATGAAGATGAGTTTGTGGAATTAATGGAAGTATCGTTAGAAGAAGCGATTACTCTTATGAAAAATCTTCGTATTCATGATGCGAAGACGATGTTTGCAGTACAATATTTACAACTACAAAAATAAACACTCGCCAAAGGCGAGTGTTTTTTAATTGATTTTTGCATATACACGTGCATCACGTAAGCTACCATCTGGTGCTAGGAAATCATTTTCCATTGTCCCTTCTAGAATGAATTCTAGACGTTCTGCTAAGCTACATGCATTTATATTTGTTGCATCAGTACGAATTTCAATTCTTCTAGCGCCTAGTTTATCAAAGGCGAACTGAATTGCACCTTTAACAGCTTCGGTCATATAGCCTTGTTTTGTATAGGCACTATGTAGCCAGAAGTGAAGTGAAAACTTTGGAATATCCCAGTTTTCAGGCTTTAGTGTAATTGCTCCGATGAATGTACCAGATACTTTATCGTATAAGTGAAAATCAAGTGTTTCACGAAGTAAAAACTGTCCGTGAGCTTCGCGAACAATTTCTTCAGCACTCTCTTCTGTTTCAGCGTTAATTGGTATCCACGGTACTAAGTCTTCTAGAGAAGCTTGGATTGCTTCATATACTTCTGCACCATCACCTGGAAATGGTTTACGAACTTGCAAGCGTTCAGTTTGAAATAATGTTGGAAAATCTAATAATAATGGTTTCAAGAGAAATCCCTCCTATTCTCTACTTTTTAGTTTAGCAAAGTAGAGCGGAATTTCAATGTTAATTCGTCATACTTTTTTCTTTCTTTCATACATTTTTAATAAGAGTGTGAACGGAGGGAAGAAAAATGTGGCGAAAAAATTGGCAAGACCGTGTAATGTCTCACATACAGGAAAACTCTTCATTATATATATTTAACGCTGTTTTATTATTGATGGGAGTAATATTCGGAGCCATTCTCGTGAATAGTTTACAAATCAATCAAAAACAAGATTTATCATTTTATTTACAACGTTTTTTTGGACAAGTCTCTAAAGGAGAATTTGCCATTGCGGGCGAAATGTTTCGAGAAAGTTACTTTTCGCAATTAAAATACATCGGATTTATTTGGATTTTAGGAATTTCAATTATTGGATTACCAATTATTTTTATTTTATTATTTGTAAAAGGAGTTGTCGTTGGATTTACAGTTGGTTTTTTAGTAAGTCAGCATGGATGGAATGGACTATTATTAGCATTTGTATCTGTTTTGCCACAAAATTTAATTATCATTCCAGTCTTTCTCGTTATGACAACCATTGCTGCAAGTTTTTCTTTACGGATGATTAGGCATCAATTTATTAGAAAAATAACCGAGCCACTATTACCATTATTAATCCGTTATACATGCTTCTTTCTCGTAATTGGAGTGGTGTTAGCACTTGCTTCTAGTGTGGAGGCTTACGCATCACCAGTTTTAATGAAAGAAGTCGTTGAGGCTATTAATAAAAAATAAATACTTTTTGAGAATAATTATCAATTTGTTTTTATTGTTTTTTCTTTTGACAGAAGCCCTTCTTCTGATATAATGGTGTAAGAGTGGCGAGGAGGGAGTAGTACCGAATGGAAGAAAGAATTGAACGAATTAAGAAGCAATTACATGCAGCGAGCTACAAATTAACACCGCAACGTGAAGCAACAGTTCGTGTGCTGCTAGAAAATGAAGAAGATCATTTAAGCGCAGAAGATGTTTACCTCCTTGTAAAAGAAAAGTCGCCAGAGATCGGATTAGCAACCGTCTATCGAACTTTAGAACTATTATCTGAGTTAAAAGTTGTCGATAAGATTAACTTCGGAGACGGTGTTTCACGCTATGACTTACGCCAAGAAGGTGCGCAGCGTTTCCACCATCATTTGATTTGTACACAATGTGGTGCTGTACAAGAAATACAAGAAGATTTACTTGGTGAAGTGGAAAGGAAAGTAGAACGAGACTGGAGCTTTAAGGTGAAAGATCATCGTTTAACATTCCATGGGATTTGTAAAAATTGTCAAGAAAATGAAACGGATGAAAAATAACCTTTTCCTATTTATCTAGGAAGAGGTTTTTTATTTGAATAAGGTATAAATTGGTGAAAGCTTGGCATATGTTGTAATAACTTATATTTTGGAGGAATTTACAATGCGCCGAGCTTTAAAATTAACTTTTGATGGAATAAAAGTATTTTTATTATTTACAAGTTGTACGATTTTGTTTTATTTCGCTATACTATGGATAAATGAAGAATATGAAAGCTATCATCGTTATGAAAAACCTAAAGAAGAGACTGTAGAAAAAGTATCAGGGAATGAAGAACCGGCAAAGGATGCTTTCGTAAATAGAATGATGTTTTTCTATGAAAATGGGGAGTAGTGTAGAGTGGAAGATCAATTAAAAGATTTTATTCATTATATGGTTGTCGAAAAAGGATTAGCAAAGAATACAGTAGTATCTTATGAACGGGATTTAAAAAGCTACGTAAAGTATTTGCAAAATGTGGAACAGACGAAAACTTTTCATGAAGTGACCCGTTTACACATTGTTAACTTTTTGCAGTATTTAAAAGAGAACGGAAAATCTTCGAAAACATTGGCGCGTCATATCGCATCAATTCGTTCGTTCCACCAATTTTTACTTCGTGAACGAGCGGTAGAACATGATCCATCCGTACATATTGAAACGCCACAAGGGGAACGGAAATTACCAAAGGTATTATCAGTTGATGAAGTAGAGGCGTTACTTCAAACACCAAAAATGACAAGTGCTTTTGGTATTCGTGATAAGGCGATGCTAGAGTTACTGTATGCGACAGGACTTCGTGTTTCAGAATTGATTGCACTCAATTTAGAAGATGTACATTTAACGATGGGATTTGTTCGTTGCATAGGGAAAGGGAATAAAGAAAGAATTATTCCACTAGGAAGTTTAGCAACGGAAGCGATTCAAAAGTATATTGAAAAAGGAAGAAGAGAATTAATGGGGAAAAAAGTAGTAGATGCACTCTTTTTAAACCATCATGGTAATCGATTATCAAGACAAGGATTTTGGAAAATATTAAAACGATTAGCGAAAGAGGCAAATATTGAAAAAGAACTTACACCTCATACGTTGCGTCACTCGTTTGCTACGCACTTATTAGAAAATGGAGCAGATTTACGTGCTGTACAAGAAATGCTTGGACATGCAGATATTTCAACTACGCAAATCTATACGCACGTTTCAAAAACTAGATTAAAAGATGTATATAAACAGTTTCATCCGAGAGCATAGTTACTATGCTCTTTTTTTCATAGATTAAGAGGGGAAGACCGTTTCACAGAAACTTCACAAACATTTCGTATATTGTTTTCAGCAGAAGACTAGAATATTACAATGTATTTCCTCTATACTAAATAAAGTATAAAGGAGGAAATGATGATGAAAAAACTGATTATAACTTTATTTATCGCGATGCTAGCGTTGGCTGGCTGTAATACAAACAAAGAAGAACCGAAAAAAGAACAGAAACTTGAAGCTGTAAAAGTAGCAGTCCAAACAAATCCGAAAGAAATTAAACCAGGTGAAAAAACAGAAGTACAAGCACTTGTTACACAAGGGAAAGAAAAAGTAACGGATGCCGATGATGTAAAGTTTGAAATTTGGAAAGATGGCGACGAAAAGCACGAGATGTTAGATGGTAAGCATAAAGGAAAAGGTGTTTATGCAGTAGAGAAAACATTCGAAACGGATGGAGTATACCATATTATTGCTCACACAAATGCACGTGAAATGCACGTTATGCCAGAAGTGAAAGTTGCTGTAGGAAATGCGAAAGTAGAAGATGCGAAAAAAGAAAATAGTGATCACAGTGCAGGACATGGAGATCATAAAAGTGACACAATGATCCATCTTATGGCTGGAGACATAAAGGCAAATGCCGAATCTACAATGAAAGTTCATTTAAAGCAAAAAGAAGAAGCATTAACTGGTGCTGAAGTACAACTAGAGATTTGGAAAGATGGTGTTGAAAAACACGAATTTATTCCAGCGAAAGAAGGGAATAAAGGAGAGTATGAAACGAAACATACTTTCAAAGAGAACGGTGCTTACAAAGTGAAAGTACATGTAAGAAAAGGCGAATTGCATGAACATAAAGAAGAAACAATAGAAGTAAAATAAAAAGTAGCTCTTTAGAGCTACTTTTTATTTTTAATATGAAGAAATAAATCATAAAAAAATTAGCACTTCGTTGCAGAATGGATTACAATAGAAGTGTGAAGAAAATGAGAAAATCTACGAAAATGTATTAAAAAGAAAGCGTAAACATGTTATGATATCAGTATCAGATGTCTGACATCTGACTTAGAAAAAACTAGAAATGTTTTTGAATCGTTTCAAGTAAACGAAATAGGTTAGAAAATGATTTAAAGAAGTACTGTTTGACAATGAGAATTCTTTTGGATAACAGTTTCACTTTATAGCGTTTTGAACATACTACAAGAAGTAGAACTGAACTTATAGGAGGTCGCAGTTATGAATAAATATAAACGTATATTCCTAGTCGTAATGGACTCTGTGGGAATCGGTGAAGCACCAGATGCTGAGCAATTTGGTGATCTAGGATCTGACACAATTGGTCACATTGCTGAACATATGAATGGGTTACAAATGCCTAACATGGTGAAATTAGGTCTTGGTAACATTCGAGAAATGAAAGGTATCTCTAAAGTAGAGAAACCACTTGGATATTACACAAAAATGCAAGAGAAATCTACTGGTAAAGATACAATGACAGGTCACTGGGAAATCATGGGCCTTTACATTGATACACCATTCCAAGTGTTCCCAGAAGGATTTCCGAAAGAATTACTTGATGAATTAGAAGAAAAAACAGGCCGTAAAATTATCGGTAATAAGCCAGCTTCTGGAACTGAGATTCTTGATGAACTTGGTCAAGAGCAAATGGAAACAGGCTCTTTAATCGTTTATACTTCTGCTGATAGCGTATTGCAAATTGCAGCACACGAAGAAGTAGTGCCACTTGATGAGTTATATAAAATCTGTAAAATTGCACGTGAATTAACATTAGATGAGAAATACATGGTAGGTCGTGTTATTGCTCGTCCATTCGTTGGTGAACCTGGAAACTTTACACGTACACCAAATCGTCATGACTATGCATTAAAACCATTCGGCCGTACAGTAATGAACGAATTAAAAGATAGTGACTACGATGTAATTGCTATTGGTAAAATCTCTGATATTTATGATGGTGAAGGGGTAACTGAATCACTTCGTACGAAGTCTAACATGGATGGAATGGATAAGCTTGTAGATACATTAAATATGGACTTTACAGGTCTTAGCTTCTTAAACTTAGTTGACTTTGATGCATTATTCGGTCACCGCCGTGATCCACAAGGATACGGAGAAGCTCTGCAAGAATATGATGCACGTCTTCCAGAAGTATTCGCAAAACTAAAAGAAGATGATCTATTATTAATTACAGCAGACCACGGTAATGATCCAATTCACCCTGGTACTGACCATACACGTGAATATGTACCATTATTAGCATATAGCCCAAGCATGAAAGAAGGCGGACAAGAGTTACCACTTCGTCAAACATTTGCTGATATTGGTGCAACAGTAGCAGAAAACTTCGGTGTGAAAATGCCAGAATACGGAACAAGCTTCTTAAACGAGCTAAAGAAATAGGGGGATAAACAAATGAATCGTGAACTTATTACAAAATCAGCTTCATACTTAAAAGAGAAGTTTCAAGAGACACCACAAGTAGGACTAATCCTTGGATCAGGACTAGGTGTATTAGCAGACGAAATTGAGAATGCAGTAACAGTACCTTACAGTGAAATCCCTGAATTCCCAGTATCAACTGTAGAAGGCCATGCAGGTCAACTAGTATTTGGTACACTTCAAGGTGTAACAGTAGTAGCAATGCAAGGACGTTTCCACTTCTATGAAGGATACGACATGCAAAAAGTAACATTCCCAGTTCGTGTTATGAAAGAACTAGGTGTAGAAACAGTAGTTGTAACAAACGCAGCTGGTGGTGTAAATACATCATTTGAGCCAGGCGATCTTATGTTAATTTCAGACCACATTAACTTCATGGGTACGAATCCATTAATCGGACCGAATGATTCTGAAATGGGCGTACGTTTCCCTGATATGTCTACATCATATACAGTAGAACTTCGCGAAATGGCGAAACAAGTTGCAGCAGACTTAAATATTAAAGTACAAGAAGGTGTATACGTAGGAATGACAGGTCCTGTATATGAAACACCTGCTGAAATTCGTATGCTTCGTACACTTGGCGGAGATGCAGTTGGTATGTCAACAGTACCTGAAGTAATTGTAGCGCGTCACGCTGGTATGAAAGTATTAGGTATTTCTTGTATTTCAAATATGGCAGCTGGTATTTTAGATCAACCACTTCACCACGATGAAGTAATTGAAACGACAGAACGTGTTAAAGCTAACTTCTTAGCATTAGTAAAAGCAATCGTAAAACAAATGAAGGGGTGACTTCACAATGAGAATGGTGGACCTAATTGCAAAAAAACGTGACGGACATGCATTAACGACAGAAGAAATTAACTTTATTGTTGAAGGATATACGAATGGTGATATTCCTGATTATCAAGTAAGTTCACTTGCAATGGCAATTTTCTTCCAAGATATGAACGATCAAGAGCGTGCTGATTTAACGATGGCAATGGTAAATAGCGGTGATACAATCGACTTATCGGCTATTGAAGGTGTAAAAGTAGATAAGCATTCAACAGGTGGTGTTGGTGATACAACGACACTTGTATTAGGTCCATTAGTAGCTGCTTTAGATGTACCAGTAGCGAAAATGTCTGGACGCGGTTTAGGACATACTGGTGGTACAATTGATAAATTAGAAGCAGTTCCAGGATTCCATGTGGAAATTGAAAACGATGAATTCATGCGTCTTGTAAATGAAAACAAAATCGCTGTTATCGGCCAAAGTGGTAACTTAACACCTGCTGATAAAAAGCTATATGCACTTCGTGATGTAACAGCAACAGTAAACTCAATTCCGCTTATTGCAAGTTCGATTATGAGTAAAAAAATTGCTGCTGGTGCAGATGCAATTGTTCTTGATGTAAAAACTGGAGCAGGTGCATTTATGAAAACGGATGAAGATGCAAAACGTTTAGCAGAAGCAATGGTACGTATCGGTAATAACGTTGGTCGTAATACGATGGCAGTTATTTCTGATATGAGTCAACCACTCGGTGAAGCTATCGGTAACGCATTAGAAGTTCAAGAAGCAATTGATACATTACAAGGTAAAGGGCCGAAAGATTTAGAAGAGCTATGTTTAACACTTGGAAGTCAAATGGTGTACCTTGCTGGACAAGCTTCATCTTTAGAAGATGCACGTGAAAAGCTAATTGAAGTAATGAACAACGGAAAAGCGCTAGAATCATTTAAAACGTTCTTATCAGCGCAAGGCGGTGACGCATCTGTTGTTGATGACCCTTCTAAATTGCCACAAGCACAATTTAAAATTGAAGTGGAAGCGAAAGAAGACGGATATGTATCAGAAATCGTTGCAGACGAAATCGGAACAGCAGCAATGCTTTTAGGAGCAGGACGTGCAACGAAAGAGTCTGAAATTGATTTAGCAGTTGGTCTAATGCTGCGCAAAAAAGTAGGCGATAGCGTGAAGCAAGGTGAATCTCTCGTTACAATTTACGCAAACCGCGAAAATGTTGAAGATGTAAAAGCGAAAATTTATGAGAACATGAAGATCTCTAAAGAACACGTAGATGCACCAACTTTAGTACACGGTATCGTAACGAAGTAATAAAAAAAGCTGAGGAGATTTCTCCTTGGCTTTTTTTACTATTTTTTGTTTATAATAATAATGGGTGAAATTATGATTAGAATTTGTGCAGTAACAAAAACAGATGAAGTATTATATGATGTTTCTCTAGAAGAAACAAAGAAAGACCATATTGTATGGTATTGGCTAGATTTATATAAGCCAACGAAAGAAGAGTATACATATATTCTGCAAGACCATTTTAAGTTCCATCCCCTTGCAATTGAAGACTGTCTAGAATACGTACAGAGGCCAAAAGTTGATTTTTATGATGGATATAACTTTTTAGTTCTTCACGCGTTTGGAGAAGATGGGCTAGAACCACATGAAATTGATTTGTTTGTTAGTGATCGCTATATTGTTTCTTTCCATTTTTCTCATAATAATGCAATTGAAAGAGTATGGAAAACACTTGGTGAGAAGAGGCGGATTAAGAAAGGACCTTTACATGTAGCACATACGATCACTGATCAAATTGTAGATGATTATTTCGCACCTGTATATTACATTGAAGATCATTTAAATGCGATTGATGATAACTTAACAGGTGAGACAGCAGGAGCCGTACTAGAAGAAGTATTTGATATTAGGGCAGATTTATCTAAGTTAAGACGTACAATTATTCCAATGCGTGATTTATTGTATCGTATTTTGAATTCCACTCGTTTTTACGGTATAAGTGATCATGAGATTTATTTTAAAGATATACATGATCATTTACTTAAACTTACGGAAATGATTGAGGCAAGTCGAGAGTTAACGGCGGATATTCGGGATAGTTATTTTTCATTAAACTCACATCATATGAATAACATTATGAAAACATTAACTGTATTCTCGACTATTTTCATGCCATTAACATTTATTGCGGGAGTATATGGAATGAACTTTACGCATATGCCAGAGCTTGGTGGACAATATAGTTATTTTATTTGTCTTCTTCTAATGGCATTAATTGGCGGCGGAATGATGGCCTGGTTTTATAAAAAAGGATGGTTTAAGTAAAAAAACACCGAGGATTTCCTCGGTGTTTTTTTTCAACCAATAGCATGTAATACAAACATAGCTAAGAATAAGCATGTAATGATATACATAGATGGTGCGACTTCTTTACGCTTTCCAAGAGCAACTTTTAAGATAGGGTAAGCAATAAATCCGAACGCAATGCCATCAGCGATACTATATGTGAGCGGGATCATGACGATAATTAAGAACGCTGGAAATCCTTCTGAAAAATCGTTCAGAGGAATTTGCTGAATGCTTGTAATCATCAGGCCGCCAATAATAATTAAGATTGGTGCAATGGCACTATCAGGAATTAGTTTGACAAACGGAAGTGCAAACAATGATGCAAAGAATAACAACCCCGTAACGATAGACGTCAGACCTGTCTTTCCGCCTGCAGTAATACCTGCGGCACTCTCTACTGTTGATACGGTAGGGCTTGTGCCAAATAGACCACATGTCATTGCTGAAATTGCATTGGCTTGGTAAGCACGTGGGAATTTACGGTCATCTTCTAATAAACCGTGCAGAAGTCCCATGTTCTCAAAAATAAGCACCATGCTTAAGGAGAATGTTGCAATCCAAAACGGTAAGGAAGAAAGTTTGCCAAATGACATAGCTCCAAACACATCGCCGTAATTAGCGAATGAGAATGAACTATTTCCGATTTGACTTGTATCAACAAGGCCAAATAGCCATGCAATACCAGTTCCTATTGCAATCGTCCATAAAAAGTTTCCACGTACGTTACGAATAAATAGTACAAGTGCAACGATAAGAGTAAGCACGGTCGCAAGAACGACAGGGTTACTTAATTTACCCATTGCAACAGCAGTATTTGGGTTCGAAACGACTAAGCCACCTTTTTGCAATCCGATAAACGCTAAAAATAATCCGATGCCGACAGTAATTGCTTCCTTTAATGACTTTGGAATTGATACTGATAGCACGCGAGCGATTGGTGTAAAAGCGGCAATTGCAAAAATAATACCAGAGATAAAGACAGCAGCCAATGCTTCTTGCCAAGTTAGTCCAAGCGTATGCACAGCTGTGTACGTGAAGAATGCATTTACACCCATACCAGGGACAAGAATAGCAGGTGCATTTGCCCAAAATGCCATGAGTAGACATCCGACAAATGAACTGAAAACAGTTGCTAAAATTCCAGCTTCAAGAGGAATGCCAGCATCGGATAAAATTGATGCATTTACAATCATAATATATACGATCGTGAAAAATGACGTAACTCCAGCTAAAACTTCTTGTTTTGGTGATGTTTCGTGTAAACCTAATTTAAATGTTCTTTCAAGTATTCCTTTCATGTTAAACCTTCTTTTTCATATCCCTCTCCCACCCGTGATATCTCTTTCGTAAGAGCTCACCGTCCTTTATTATATCAGAACATCATGTTTTTACAACAAGGAAAATGATAACGTTTACTTATAAATGAAATTATTTATAAATACGTAAAAATTGCCCGTATTGTTGAAATAATTTCTAACTCTCCCGATTGAATGGGTGGAGCTGCTTGCGCATGTAAAGTAGCATAAGACGTAACCTCCCTTGGTAATTGGGCAGATTCTTCAACGAATGAGAGGGGAACAGGATTAATATTTAAATTATATGTACTCGCAATAGCACGAGCTTTTTCTACTGCTTGGTGCAGAGCTTGAATGAGAGCTTGCTCATAATATTTATTTGGATGAGATACTCGGAAACGTAAACCTTTTGCTACATTTGCACCATTTGAAACGGCTATATCATATACTTCCCCAGCTTTTTGTACATTTAAAACGGTAATTTCATACAAATGCTCCACGCGGTATCCTTGCAGCAATGCTTTATCATTTACATATTCGTATTGAGGAGTAATTGTATAAGAAATCGTCTCTATATCTTTATCGGCAATACCAAGCTGTTTAAGTGCATCCAGCAATTGTTTGGATTGCACTGCATTTTCTTCTTGAGCCTGTTTTACATTTTTATCATCTGTTCGAATGCCGAGTGTTAATATAACAACATTCGGTTTTGCTTTTACAACACCTTCTCCTTGTACAGTAATAGTAGCTTCTTTACCAGTATTAGCAGTGCGTACGTTGTGTAAATAAGGATTCATTCCACCCTGCATTTTCCATCACCATCCTTTTTATATGTATATGTGTGAACAAAAAAGAAATTTATATGAAAAAAGTTACATAAATGAGAATGTTGAGGAAAGAAAGCATATACAACATAGGTATTTATAGATTATAATATGTGTAAATATGATAAAAAAGGGACGAGGCTATTGAACGAAAAAAGAGAAACGCTGATTTTAGATTTATCTGCATCATTTCGAAAAATGATACGTTTATTACAAAATGATATTAATACACGTTTTGCAGAACATATGCCATATAATGAATTTTCTGTATTACGTGCGTTATTTTTAAACAGTCCACAGATGGCTTCGCAAATTGCGAGTGAAGTAAACGTAACCTCCAGTCATATTACAGCTGTTACAGATCGTCTCGTACGAAAAGGATTAGTAGAAAGAAAACGTTCTAATTCAGATCGTCGAATCGTGTACTTAGAAATTACAGAGCACGGAAGAGAAGTAACTGAAAAACTTGAAGCTGTGCGTAAAGAATATTATAAAGAGAGATTTAAAGGTTGGAGCGACCAAGAAATAGAAATGGTCTTAGAACTATTTGGCCGCGTATTATAATAAATGAGGATAGGAAGCGAAAGCATTCCTATCCTTTTTCTTTTGAATAAAAATATTTTGAAACTCCGATACTTTAATTAAAAGATCGGAGGAAAGATTATGAAATATATTGCTGCACTTACCATTTTATTTGGTAGTTTTTTCTGTTTTCAAACATTCACGTACGCAGATACGCCTATCCAAGTGGTGCGAAAAGAAGTGAAGTACATCGAAAACGATAATACAGTCTTATATTCAAAATTATGGGTTCGTTCTATGCAAAACGCAGTATTATTCCACCATAGCGATAATATTCGTAATCGGGACACATTACGTAATGTAACAAGTTCATCGCTTGTTAAAGCGAAGCAACTATCTTTTCAGAAAGCAGCACTTTATATACCGAGACTATCGCAATACGTATCAAAAATAGGGAAAGAAAACATTCAAGTGTACTACATTGCGATTCACTATAATGTGAAAAAAGAAAATGCATATCAATTAGATGGCATGAACTATTTTCTACAAGTATTCGTAAAAGAGCGTGGGGAATGGAAAATTGCCGAAAGTGTAGTTGCACCGACAGAGCAAATTGTGCAAAATGGTGATGGATTTGGGATGAAAGAAGAGATGGTGTATGGGGATAGGAGAGAGAATGTGAAATAACCTCCTCATCGAGAGGAGGTTATTTTATTTGAAATTCCAAGAGACTTTCCATTTTAATATTTTAGGTAGGAAGAAATACGTAATGAAACTAGTTATTAAAAATCCGATGTAAAAGCTGGACAATGAGTGCGCGCGACTTAGTATTAAACCTCCAACGATCCCACCAAAGAAAATAGCGCATGCCATTACTAACTTTTGTAACTTTGGATATAATAGATAGTTACCATTTCGCTCATTGATTGAACGGGCATATAAATAAATACCGAGTGGTAATAAAATAAGTATATGTGCAATAGGTGCAATCAATGTTTTTGCCGGCGGAATCTTTGTAAAGTTTGGTTCGTTATGACGTACTCCATTTTGATCAGTATAAGCGCTTTGTGGATCATAATTAAAGTTAATAGTAAAATCTTCTGCTGGACTAGAAATACGTATGTTTTCCATAACATCATGTATAATGCCATTGTTCTCATGAAAGTCGGCACTCGAGTGAACAGCAATGACTCCTGATATTAGAGATGGAAGTAACGCTGGGAAGATTAATATAGCTGCAGTAAGAAATCCTTGCGATATCACATTTCCAGCGATTGTTCCTATACATAAGGCAAGTGTATAAATAGCGATTAATACAATTAACATATATATAAAGTAACTATGAAACGGTGAAAATACTTGATATTTATTATGAAAAGTCAACCTTTTCATAATAGCAAATAGCCCCCAGTTTAAAATGACAACAGCGGCGATATTACAGATTCCAAACAACCACTTTGTTATATAAAGGTGTGAACGTTTAAAGGGCATAGACCATAACAAGTCGCTAGCGTTATTTTGTCTTTCCCATCCAATTAACGTACAAGCTAGAATGGTCAGTATGCTACCTAACAGCATGATAGGATCTAAAAGTGTTAAATCAAAGTGATAATGATATACATAGTTCCATTTTTTATTGTCATTTAGAAAGTGTTGCTGTTGAATAGAAGTCATATAGTATTTATATGACAAACTATAGAAGCTGACGAGCCAAAATAACCATACAACATATTTACTTTGTTGATACGTTCTTAGCCATAGTGCTTTTTGAAACATAGGATCTCTCCTTTAAAAAACTTTATAATTTGTTAGGCGTGATAATACAACATAAGTAATGATTCCAGCGAGAAACAAACTGATATAGTAGTTAGGTAAGAAATAAAATTGATTGATTTTATAGCCACCTAGTAATGAAAAGTAAATGGTTGTCCCCCATATACATATTTTTAAATGTTTTTGGAAAATAAATATCCTTTGACTATTTTCATTTGGTGAACGCACATATAAATATGTCCCAAGTAGTAAATAAAATATTGTATAGAAAATAGGGACTAACATTGATTTGGCTGAATAATATACGTGAGATGCTGGATTTCTTAAAGTAGTTGGATCGTTGTCCCTCTTCCGAGAATCTGGCTGATAGTTATAATCAATAGAAAAGCGATATATTGGTACAACTATATTTGTTTTTTGATTGATTTCATATAGTTGTTGATCTAATTTATTATTTTTAGTATCGGTAGCCTCTAAATGGTTTAGTGTAAAAGTGTACACTAGTGGAATAAATGTAAGGCCCATTAGTAGCCATGGAATGCAAAAAATGACCTGTGAAACAATACTTCCAGTAAAAGTACCGATACATAGAGCAGCTGTATAGACTGCAACATAAGAAACTATCGCATAAAGAAAGTATCGGTGAAGTGGACTAAATGATTGATAATCAAAATGGATAGTTGTTCTATAAATAACATACATAATAATCCAATTTATAAGTAACGAGCTCACAATACAGAAGGAACCGAAAGCCCATTTAGATAAGAAAACATGTTTTCTTTTAAATGGCATCGTCATAAGTAGTGTATTAGATTGGTTGCTACGTTCCCATCCTATCAATAAGCAGGCTAAAGCAATGATAAGAACAGTTAACCAAAAACTATTACCATCTCGTGCAGAAAAGGTATAAAAATAATAATACTGTTCCCCTTTTTCTTGTAATTCGTAATATTTATCGAGTTCCATCTGAGCACTTCTATAGTATCCGAGAGATAGAAGATAAAGCGAACTAAAGAAGAATAGTAACGCAGCATATTTCCCACGCTTCCAATTCCACATCCATAACGCTTTATGAAACATATCCATCCTCCTCCAGTGTCGTAACGAAGACATCTTCAAGTGACATTGTTAATTCTTCAATGAGCAGTGGTTGTTCTTTATAAAACTTCTCGAGTGTTGTAGTCACATTTCCTTCAATTAAGATTGTATATACTTTTCCTGTTTGATTTAATATTTTAATATTGCTTAAGTTTTCTAGTTTTTGAGGTAATGAACGCTCGTAAGCTACTTGTATTTTTGCAAATTGTGATTTTGCATCGTCTAGTGACGTAATAGATGCTACAGTATGTCCTTTTAACATAATGATTGTATCTGCAATTTGTTCCACTTCATCTAAATGATGGGTAGAGATGAAAATGGTAATTTCTTTTTCTGCAACTTCTCCAACGAGAAACTGTAAAATCTGTCTTTTAACGATAGGATCAAGTCCGTTTGTTGGTTCATCTAAAATAATATATTCTGCTTTTGCAGCAACAGCTAAAATGATGGCAAGCAGTGCTTTCATTCCTTTTGAATAACTACGAATTCGTTTATTTGGTAAGTTGAAATGTTCTAGTAGTTCATAGAAATATGGTTCATCAAAAGCTGTATAAACTGCTTTATAAAACTTCACGATTTCTTTTACTGTATAACCGTTCAGTATGTTAGTAGAATCCGGAACATATACGATTTTTTGTTTCGTTTCAGGATTCTTATGAATGTCGATATCCTCATATGTAACAGTTCCCTCGTCTGGGTCTAAAATGCCGACCATCGTTCGTAATAAAGTTGTTTTTCCCGCGCCGTTTCTTCCAAGTAACCCGATGATACTACCTTTTTGTAATGTGAAAGAAACATCGTCTAAAATTGTTTGAGTATCAATTGTTTTCTTCAAGCTTGTCACTTTCAGCATCCGTATTTCCTCCAATCTCTTTATAGTATGAATCTATCCAATCATGAATTTTATCTTTCGTAACACCAAGATAAGAGGCTTCTAATAGTAATTGATGAAATTGCTTTTCAACCATAGCGATTTTCCTTTCGTCTAATGTTGGGGTAATCGATTGGGATACAAATGTTCCTTTTCCTCGTAACGTTTCAATAATTCCTTGTCGCTCTAACTCTTGATACGCTTTACTCACTGTATTTGGATTTATAACGAGTAAAGAAGCGAGTTCGCGTACAGAAGGAAGTTTATCACTTGGAGCCAACATGCTTTTCAATACGAGTTCTTTTATATTTTGAACAATTTGTTCCCATATCGGAGTGTTGCTTCTTGGGTCAAGTTGAATATGCAAGAGCAATGTCTCCTTCCTCATATGTATTAAGTGTACTACTATATGTAATACACTTAATACAATATAGGGGACGAATGTATTTGTCAACTGAAAATAATAGAAAAAATTGGTATTAAAAAAAGATAAATTGGAAAAAATAGGTCTGATATAGAATGGAGGGTTAGTCATGAAGCGAGTTTTTGGAATACTTGTTTGTTTCATGTTATTGCTTTCTGGAACTTCAGTGAGTTTCGCGCAATCTGAGAAAACGAAGCCAGAGAAAACAGAAGAAACAACGCCGAAGTTAGCGGAACAAGCGTCGTCAGCAATCGTAATTGAGCAAGATACAGGTAAAGTTTTATTTGATAAAAACCCAAATGAAAAATTACCACCTGCTAGTATGACAAAGATTATGACAATGCTTTTAATTATGGAAGAAGTTGAAAAAGGAAAATTAAAACTGACCGATAAAGTTAGAGCGAGTGAACATGCAGCTTCAATGGGTGGATCGCAAATCTTTTTAGAACCTGGGGAAGAGATGACTGTAAATGAGATGTTAAAGGGTATTGCAATTGCATCTGGAAATGACGCATCTGTTGCGGTAGCCGAGCACATCGCAGGTTCAGAAGAAGGATTTGTAAATATGATGAACAAAAAGGCGAAAGATTTAGGGCTGAAAAATACACATTTTCAAAACCCAACAGGTCTTCCGGCCAAAGACCATTATTCGACAGCAAATGATATGGCTATAATGGCGAGAGAATTGATGAAGTATCCACTTATTCGTAAATACACAGGTAAGTACGAAGATTATTTACGTGAAGATACGGATAAAAAGTTTTGGCTCGTTAATACGAATAAACTAGTACGTTTTTATCCTGGCGTAGATGGAGTAAAAACAGGTTTTACGACAGAAGCGAAATATTGTTTAACAGCATCGGCTGAAAAAAATGGTATGCGTGTCATTTCAGTTGTCATGGGAGCACCAACATCAAAAGAACGGAACAACCAAGTGACAAAGCTTCTTGACTATGCATTTGGACAATATATGACAAAGAAATTGTATACGCGCGGCGAAAAAATTAAGACAGTTCAAGTAGGAAAAGGGAAAAAAGAAAAAGTAGATTTAGTTGCGTCAGATAATGTTTCTCTTCTTATGAAGAAGGGCGAGAATATGGACAAGGTAAAACAAGAAGTAATTGCTGAAAAGAAAGTAAAAGCACCGATTAAAAAAGGTGACGCGCTTGGCACCCTTGTTATTAAAAAAGATAAAGATGTTTTATTAAAACAAACAATTGTAGCAAAAGAAGATGTTGCTGCAGCGAGCTGGTGGGAGTTATTTAAAAGAAGTTTTGGGATGTTTTCAACATCAAAATAGCGGCAAATATTTTGCCGCTTTTCTATTCGTATGTAAGTGAATAATGCTGAAAGGTTTCACTTTATGACGAAATAGTTCTTCTTTTGTCAGCAGGAAGGATTCTTATTTTGTATCACGAAAATCTTTATGTATGTGAATAAGTAAAGTTTGAGCATAAGGAGGAAATCGTGTGAGTCTTTCCATGCAATTAGAAGTAAAACGTGACGTCCTATGTGTGAGACTAGAGGGTGAATTAGATCATCATACGGCTGAAGAGTTGCGAACGAAAGTAACAGATATGATTGAGACACATGGTGTTCATCATATTGTTTTGAGCCTAGAGAACTTATCGTTTATGGATAGTTCTGGTCTAGGTGTTATATTAGGCCGATATAAACACGTAAAGGGATTAGGTGGAGAAATGGTTGTTTGTGCAATTTCACCGCCTGTTAAGCGTTTATTTGAAATGTCGGGCTTATTCAAAATCGTTCGCTTAGAAGAAAGTGAAGCGCACGCGCTCGCGACGTTGGGGGTGGCATAGATGAGAAATGAAATGAACCTTCAATTTTCAGCATTAAGTCAAAATGAATCATTCGCTCGCGTTACAGTGGCGGCTTTCATTGCACAACTAGATCCAACGATGGAAGAATTAACGGAGATTAAAACAGTTGTGTCAGAAGCGGTTACAAATGCAATTATTCATGGATACGAAGGAAATGCAGAAGGTATTGTTTATATTTCTGTAATTTTGGAAGAAGCAATGGTGAAACTCACGATTCGAGATGAAGGGATTGGAATCTTTAACTTAGATGAAGCGAGACAACCCCTTTTTACAACTAAACCTGAATTAGAGCGTTCCGGAATGGGATTTACTATCATGGAAAATTTTATGGATGAAGTAGAAGTTATTTCAAACGAATCTTTCGGGACAACAATCCATTTGACAAAATACTTATCAAATAGTAACGCTCTATGCAATTAAGGAGAATAGCCTATGGACATAGAGGTCAAAAATGAGAAGAAGAAACCTCAGTTAAAGGACCACGAGCTAAAAGCGTTAATTCAAAAAAGTCAAGATGGAGATCAACAAGCGAGAGATACAATCGTTCAAAGTAATATGCGCCTCGTTTGGTCGGTTGTACAGCGGTTTCTTAATCGAGGATACGAACCAGACGACCTATTTCAAATTGGATGTATTGGGCTCTTGAAATCGGTAGATAAATTTGATTTATCTTTCGACGTGAAATTTTCAACATATGCAGTTCCAATGATTATTGGTGAAATACAACGTTTCTTACGCGATGATGGATCAGTGAAAGTTAGTAGGTCTTTAAAAGAAACAGGAAACAAAATTCGAAAGATGAGAGATGAGCTTTCGAAAGAATTCGGAAGGGCTCCAACGATTAATGAAGTGGCAGAGGCACTAGAACTAACGCCAGAGGAAGTTGTTCTAGCACAAGAAGCGAGCCGGGCCCCTTCATCTATACATGAAACTGTATATGAAAACGATGGAGATCCAATCACTATTTTAGATCAAATTGCAGATCAATCTGAAACGAAATGGTTCGATAAAATCGCTTTAAAAGAAGCGATTAGAGAACTAGATGAACGAGAGCGCTTAATTGTATACTTGCGTTACTATAAAGATCAAACACAGTCAGAAGTAGCCGAGCGCATAGGCATTTCGCAAGTACAAGTTTCAAGACTTGAAAAGAAAATATTAAAACAGATGAAAGATCGAATAGACGAATAATTGTCTATTCGATTTTTTTATGCCGTTAATAGGAGAGAGATGTTAATTTTCGCAAAAATTAACAGAATTTATTGATAATTTAGTCAATTTAAAATATAATCCAAGTATGAACTTGTCATAAAGGGGGAAGGAAACATGGAAACGAGGCAACAATGGGGAACGAGAGCTGGATTTATTTTCGCAGCGGTCGGATCTGCCGTTGGATTAGGAAACATATGGCGTTTTCCTTATACAGCGTATGAAAATGGAGGAGGAGCATTCTTTTTACCGTATTTATTTGCATTATTAACGACTGGTATTTCATTGTTAGCGTTTGAGTTTGCCCTTGGTCATCGTCATCGTGGCTCAGCACCACTTACATTTTTCCGTATTAGCCCGCGTGCAGAATTTATTGGATGGTGGCAAATGTGCGTAACATTTATTGTTTCAACATATTATGCAGTGATTATTGCTTGGTCTATATCGTATACATACTTTGCAATTACTGGAGCATGGGGAAAAGACACGCAATCATTTTTATTTAAAGAGTACTTACATGTTGCAGATAAGCCAGGACAATTTGGAGGACTTGTACCAGAAGTATTAATTCCGTTAGCTCTCGTTTGGATTATTGTGCTTGGCGTTGCATTTAAAGGAGTTAAAAAAGGAATCGAAGTTGTTAACCGTATATTTATTCCTTTATTAGTTGTTATGTTCCTTATTATCGTTGTTCGTGCAGTGACGATGGAAGGTGCTATGCAAGGACTAGATGCATTCTTTAAACCAGATTGGAGTCGTATTTTTGATGGGAAAGTATGGCTTGCTGCTTACGGTCAAATATTCTTTAGTTTATCTTTAGCATTTGGAATTATGATTACGTATTCTAGTTATTTACCGAAAAACTCGGATACAACAAATAATGCCTTTATTACTGGATTTGCAAACTCAGGATTTGAATTATTAGCAGGTATTGGGGTCTTTGCAGCTCTTGGATTTATGGCAAATAATATGGGAGTACCGGTTGATAAAGTAGCAAGTGCTGGCGTTGGGCTTGCGTTCGTAGTATTTCCCCAAATTATTAATGAATTGCCGATGTCACCGTTGTTTGGTGTTTTATTTTTCTTATCGTTAACGGTTGCTGGAATTACATCACTTATTTCACTCGCGGAAGTATGCTTTGCCGCTGTATCTGAAAAATTCAGTTTAAGTCGGGAAAAAACTATTGGAATTATGGGAACCCTTCTCGTGTTAGTTTCTCTTGTTTTTGCAACACGTGGTGGACTTATGTTCTTAGATGTTGTCGACTATTTCGCTAATAATTTCGGATTAATTACAATTGCACTTGCGGAAGTAGTTACGATAGGGCTCATTTTACGCCGTTTACCAGTTTATCAAAATCATGCAAACTTTGTATCTGATATTAAATTAGGAACGTTTTGGAGAGTGAGTTTACTCGTTATTACTCCGCTTATGTTAGGGTATATGCTAATTGATGGTACAATCCAAAATATTAAAAAGAACTACGGAGATTATCCGACTGAGTTTGTTGTAACGTATGGTTGGTCGATAGCAGCAGCATTCCTCATAGTTGCAATAATCATTGGCCTGAAAAAATGGGATGCACAAATTCATTCGGATTCTGCCAAGCTTGAAAAAGAATGGAAAGATCGAGGTGTTTCATAATGAGTGGATCAGCGATTATGATGATGGTTATTGGAATAGTAGTCATTTGGGGAGGGCTTGCATTAAGTATTGTAAACTTATTTAAGAAAAAGGCATAAGTAAAAAACATCTGTACCGAAATGGTGCAGATGTTTTTTTATGAAAAAATTGTATTAGAAAAAAATTCAATAACCATACTACAACTACGAGGAAGAGTGAAGGGGTGAATGAAAGTTGGAACAAACGATTTATATTAAAATGCGCAATCGTTTAAAAGTTTCTCCTACTTATGAAGTAAAGCTGGGCGATGTTGCTCAACTTGCCGGAGATTCTTCCGTAGTTGAGTTGTTACAAAATGAGATAGTTTACAAAATAACAGCGCATGATAAGACGCATGTTGTAATTGATGTTATGAAAGTAATTGAGATTATTCAACAGAAAGCATCTCATGTACAAATTAATTTACTCGGTTCTGGACAAACTCTTGTTGAAATTATATACGAAAAAAAGAAGACACACCCAATTTTTTTCGGGCTTGTATGGCTGTTACTGTTCATTGGAGCGGCCCTTGCGATCATTTATTTCCATGAAGATGTAAGTATGCAACAAGTACATCAACGGTTATATTACATGATTACTGGAGAATTTAATGCGCAACCACTTTTATTTCAAATCCCTTATTCTTTAGGTCTTGGCTTAGGGATGGTTTTATTTTTTAATCATGTATTTCAAAAGCGAATTAATGAAGAGCCGAGTCCGTTAGAAGTTGAGATGTTTCAATACCAACAGTCACTTGATCAGTATGTAATCGTTAATGAAAACAAGGATAATATGAAACAACTTGCCGATGATTGAGTCTGGATTTGTTATTTTAATTGGTTTAGCTGGAGGGATTGCGGTAGGTAGCGGATATGTCGCATTTTTAGCTGTACTTGGTATAATCCCCCGTTTAGCCCAATTAACGAGAAGTGGAAAGCATATTCAATATTTTGAGTGGGCAGTCATTGCAGGTACTTTAACAGGGGCTTGGTGCAGTTTGAAAAACATTACATTTCAAACGTCGCAGTATTGGCTCGTTATATTAGGGATATTTTGTGGCACATTCATCGGAATGCTTGCTGCGGCATTAACAGAGGTGTTAAATGTTCTGCCTATTTTAGCGAAACGAGTAGGGGTAGAGGGGAAGATTATTGTTTTACTCGTTGCTCTTGTACTTGGAAAAGTAATAGGATCGTTGTTTCACTGGATTTATTTCGTAAAGTAGGAGGCAGTATATAAATGACAAGTCAGAAATTGAAGGATGATTACATAAATAAAGTGAAGGAGTATCATCCAAAGCCAAACTATTTACTAAATTGTATCAAAGCATTTCTTGTAGGTGGACTCATTTGCACAGTTGGAGAAGTATTGATGAAATTTTATATACATTATTTTCACTTCAGTGAACAAGAGGCAGGAAACCCAACTGTTGCAACCCTTGTTTTATTATCCGCGATTTTAACAGGGTGTGGTGTATATGATAAAATCGGTCAATTTGCTGGAGCAGGATCAGCGGTACCGGTAACAGGATTTGCAAATTCTATGGCGAGCGCTGCCTTAGAACATAAGAGCGAAGGGGTTGTTCTAGGGATTGCTACAAATATGTTTAAACTGGCAGGAAGTGTGATTGTATTTGGGGTTGTTGGTGCATATATCATTGGGTTAATAAGGTATACCTTTAAAATTTTTATGTCTTAAAGGAGGGCTAGTATGAGGTTGACCGGAAAACAAACGTGGGTATTTCAAAATGATATATATGTGAATGCAACGGGTACTGCTGTCGGTCCGAAAGAAGCTGAGGGCCCTCTCGGGAAAAAATTTGATATTTCATATGGTGACTTGCATTGTGGAGAAGAAAATTGGGAGCTTGCCGAACGAAGATTAATGTCAGACTCAATTCAACAAGCAGTGCAAAAAGGGAATATAAAAACATCGCAAATTGATTTCTTTTTAGCGGGAGATTTATTAAATCAAACAGTGACAGCAAATTATGTTGCGCGTAAGTGGGGCATTCCTTTTTTAGGAATGTTTAGCGCTTGTGCGACGTCTATGGAGACTTTAGCAGTTGGCTCAGCTTTTATAGACGGTGGATTTGCAAATCGTGTCTTAGCGACAGTAAGTAGTCATAATGCAACGGCTGAAAGACAATTTCGCTATCCAACAGAGTACGGTGGACAAAAGCCAGGGACAGCAAATTCAACTGTGACTGGTGCAGGATCTATATTAATTAGCAATGAAAAAAGTGCAATTAAAATTACGTCAGCTACAATTGGAAAAGTGCAAGATTTAGGAATTACAAATCCTTTGGATATGGGGGCAGCGATGGCTCCAGCAGCAGCTCATACAATTCAACAACATTTTGAAGATTTAAGAAGAAGTGCCGATGATTATGATTTGATTGTTACGGGTGATTTATCAGCTGTTGGGACGCCGATTGCGAAACAACTTTTACTTGAGGAAGGTTATGATCTTGGGCATATATACAATGATTGTGGATTGATGATTTATGAATCAAGTCAAGAAGAAGTGTTTGCAGGTGGTAGTGGTTGCGCTTGTTCAGCAGTTGTCACATATGGTCATTTATTACACGAGATGCAAAAAGGGAATTTACAACGAATTTTTGTCGTTGCGACTGGTGCATTATTAAGCCCGATGATGATGCAACAGAAGGAAACGATTCCAACAATTGCACATGGTGTCGTATTTGAGAGAGTTAAAGGAGAGTGAATTGTGGATTTTATATATGCATTTCTTGTAGGTGGAGTTATTTGTTTAATTGGGCAACTATTGTTAGATTTCGTAAAGTTAACACCAGCTCATTTAATGGCAACTTTTGTAGTCATCGGAGCAATTTTAGATGGATTTGGATTGTACGATAAACTAATAAAGTTTGCAGGTGCTGGAGCAACAGTCCCTATTACAAGTTTTGGACATTCACTATTGCACGGAGCAATGCATGCAGCAGAAAAACATGGATATTTAGGAATTGGTATTGGCATGTTTAGTTTAACGTCTGCGGGCATTTCCGCAGCGATATTGTTTTCGTTTTTTATAGCACTTATATGTAAACCGAAAGGATAAATCAAATGAGACGAAGGGTTGTTTTGGTCACAGATGGAGATGAATATGCAAAGCGGACAATTGAGCTTTTAACGAAGGAATTTGGGGGAAGGTGTATTTCAGCATCACAAAGTAATCCAACCAAATTGACAGGGAAAAAAGTTGTTGAGCTTATTATGCAAACGCCATATGACCCTGTATTTGTCATGTTTGATGACAGTGGATTTATTGGAGAAGGATCTGGTGAAAAGGCTTTAAAATATGTGGCTACCCATAAACAAATTGATGTGCTCGGTATTTTAGCGGTAGCGTCTAATACGCATCATTGGGAATGGGCACGTGTAGATGTAAGTGTAGATCGGAACGGGAATTTAACCGAATACGGTGTTGATAAATTTGGACTTCCAGATGGCGAAATTGGCAGAATTAGCGGAGATACAATTTATTGTTTAGATGACTTGAATGTTCCTGTCATCGTTGGAGTCGGTGACATTGGTAAGATGTGTGGAAATGATGAATGGGAGAGGGGATCACCTATTACGAAGAAAGCAATTCAATTAATTTTGGAAAGGAGTGGTTTTTATGACGAAGCCTAAAAAAGTGGATATCCCTATATCAACTTTCATAAGTGACAATGAAAATTATTTAAAGCAGACAGTTGGGCTAGGCGTTACATACGATGTTGGCATTCGTAAATTTCAAATTTTGAATAAAGAAATTGGTGTGTTATTTGTAAACGGACTTTGTGATACGAATTATATTATCCCTATTTTAGAAGAAGCGGTGGATACAAATGAGATAAGGGATGTAGAAGAAGATACAGTGAAGCTTTTAGAGAATCGCTTAATCCATCAACAAGTAAGTAAAGTGAAAACGATGGATGAGGTAATGCTCCAAGTATTATCAGGACTCATCGTGATATTTGTGGAAGGTGAAACGGAAGCGTTTGCAATCGATGTTCGTAGTTATCCAGGGCGAACGCCGACAGAACCAGATACCGAAAAGGTAGTACGCGGTGCAAGGGATGGATTTGTTGAAAATATCGTTGTAAATACAGCATTAATCCGTAGAAGAATTCGAGATCCACGTCTTCGAAATGAAATGGTTCGAGTAGGAGATAGATCACAAACGGATATTTGCATTACATACGTTCAAGATGTTGCAAATCCAGATTTAGTAAAGATTATAAAACAAGAATTAAATAACATCGATGTAGATGGAATTACGATGGCGGATAAAACAGTAGAAGAATTTGTTGTAAAGCAAAGCTATAACCCATTTCCACTTATTCGATATACAGAAAGGCCAGATGTAGCAGCAAATCATCTACTAGAAGGACATGTGTTAGTACTTGTTGACACATCGCCAAGTGCTATGATTACACCGACAACATATTTTCATCATTTACAGCACGCGGAAGAGTTTAGACAAAATCCAGCTGTCGGTACATTTTTACGCTGGGTGCGCTTTTTAGGTGTTATATTCTCGTTATTTTTATTACCATTTTGGTTAGTGTTTGTATTTGATCCAACTCTTTTGCCAGCAAATCTTGCTTTTATTGGACCGACTAAGATGACGCATTTACCAATTTTATTACAGGTGTTAATGGCAGAGGTCGGACTTGAGTTTTTAAGGATGGCAGCCATTCATACTCCAACGCCGTTATCGTCTGCAGCAGGGTTGATTTCCGCTATATTAATTGGTCAAATTGCAATTGATGTAGGTTTGTTTGTGCCAGAAGTAATTTTGTATGTAGCAGTTTCGATGATTGGTGCATATGCAACACCGAGTTATGAATTAGGATTAGGGAATAAGGTTGGGAAATTGTTTGTTATTATTTTAACAGGCCTCTTCCATGAGATGGGATTTGTAATTGGTATGACGATATTAATTTTATTTTTAACGTCTATAAAAAGTTTACAAACACCTTATTTATGGCCGTTTTTACCATTTGATTGGGGCGCATTAACAAAAATTTTACTCCGTCCAACGATGTCTAGTTTAAAAGTACGACCAAGTATTGTAAGACCTCAAAATGTAAAAAGACAAAAATAAACGGGATTATACACCCGTTTATTTTTTTTAGCAAAAATTTATTATTTTTTAACAAAAATCAAACATTTTTTGTGTACACTTAGAGTAGATATTGTGTATGGAAGGGGAAGAGGACATGATTAAATTATTTGTAAGTGATTTAGATGACACGCTCGTTTACGATGTGAATCATATGCAAAAAGAAGATGAACGTGCGCTGTGTTGGTTAGCTGAGAAAGGGACAAATATTTGTTTTGCCTCTGGCCGCTTTACACACAGAATTGATGAAGTTGTAAAAAGGTTTGCATTCCCATATTACACAACTGGCTTAAATGGAGCGACAATGTTACTTCCGGATGGAAATTTATTTCATGAATCGAGTTTTGAAAATGTGGTTGCCCAGGAAATATATCGATATATACATAAAAAAGGACTAGCGGATATTGTTTGTGCAAATGAGCAGCGATATACAAAAAGGAAGAATGAACATCACCATAATTTTGAAGCGTATATGGGCGTGCATATCGCTGAAATTGAAGCGTTAGAAGAAGAGTTTGGTAAGACTGTACACCCTGCAAAATTGTTTGTTTTTGGAGAAGAAGAGAAAATTGTGACGTTAGATCAAGAGCTACGAGATACGTTTCAAGGCGAAGCGGAAGTTTTTATATCAGGTAAACGCTATGTTGATATTATGCCAAGAGGCGTGAGTAAGGGGAGTGCTCTAAAGCGACTAATGGATCATTTGCAAATTGAAGCAAATGAAGTTGCTTGTATTGGAGATTCTTTCAATGATATTTCTATGTTTGAAGTAACCCCGCATTCATTTACTCTTCATCATGCCCATCCATATGTAAAGGAGAAAGCAAATCATATAGTGCGTTCGGTTGAAGAGGCTGTTATGAAATTACCGTTACTTGTATAAAAAAGAAGCCCGTCATTGGCGGGCTTCTTTTTTACTTGAATAAAGATTTAACAAAATCAATGATACTTGAGAAGAAATCTTTCACTTTATCTAGAAAACTTTGCCCTTCTTCAGATCCTAAAAAGGCAGAAACATGTTCTTTTGCTTTGTTTAATTGACTACCAACTTGATTCCAATCGATATTAAGATTTTTCATTTTATCAAATAACGATACTAAGTTATCTAACTGTTCATCTGTTAATGTAATGCCGAGTTGATCAGCAATTTTTTTAATTAATGAACGTAAATCTTCTGTTGTTTTTGGCTGTTCTTTTGCAATTTCTTCTTTAATTTTTGCAACAAGTTGAACTGCTTTTTCTTCACCAATTTTATCACCAAGCTGGGCTGTTTGTACCATTTCTTCATTCGCTACTTTTTTAACTTCTTCAGGAATTTGTTTATTGGACGCAGTTTCGTATGCTTTCATTAATCCAGTTAAAGCTGCAGTTCCTGAAACTTTAAAAGGTGCAGTAATTTGAATTTCTGCATCTTTTACACCTGCTGTAATCAAAGCGTTAGTGTACATTGCATCTGTTACCCAGTTAATGTTCTTTGATCGTACAATAAGACCAGATCCTGGTTTTGTGTATGTAATCATAGAAGAAGAAATTGCTCTCGTACCAATTTGTGCTTTTGGAACAATGCCTTCTAGAAATTTATGTTCTTCCGCATTAGATACAGTAATAATTGTAGCATCTTTCGGTGCTTTCATTTCTTTTAACAGATCTTGTTTTTGTTGTTCAGATAAGTTCTCTCCTAATGTAACAATTGATTCTCCCTCGATGATGTCTGCAAACGAAGCTGTTGGCATCATAAATACCGTTACAGCTAATAGCAGAGCTAGTAATTTCGTTTTCACGAAAAATCGCTCCCTTTCTCTTTCTAAAATTTTCGGGCAACAAAGTTATTATAGTATATATTTCTTATTTGTCACCTAGCTTTTTCCACATTTCAAAAAAGAAGTATCTAGATTGTCGGATTCTTTTTGTTTCTAGTCATGAATGTGGTAATATAGTGCTGAGATAGTTGAAAGGAGACATATACGTATGAAAACTTTAGGATACATATTAATGGAAAACGGTGAAAAAATCGACTTGGAATTTTTCCCAGAAGAAGCACCGAAAACAGTAGAAAACTTTAAAAAATTAGCAGAGCAAGGATTTTATGACGGTGTTACATTCCACCGTGTTATTCCTGGCTTCGTAAGCCAAGGTGGAGACCCAACAGGTACAGGTGCAGGTGGCCCAGGCTACTCTATTCCATGTGAAACTGATGGAAACCCTCATAGACACCTTGTAGGATCACTTTCTATGGCTCACGCTGGCCGTAACACAGGCGGTAGCCAATTCTTTATCGTTCATGAGCCACAGCCGCATTTAGATGGTGTTCATACTGTATTCGGTAAAGCAACAAGCGGTATTGAAACAGTATTAAAAATGCGTCAAGGCGATGTAATGAAAGAAGTTAAAGTTTGGGAAGAATAAGGTAAGGAAAAAGAGAGCTTTTGCTCTCTTTTTTATTTTTAATGAGATTGAGTACTACTTCTACAGCTCATCATACAAGTAGTATTGTTGCTAAAATATATTGTTTGTGAGAACAAACCTTTAACCAATTACATAGAATACATTACATTATATGTTTCAATAAATATTTTTTGTTATATTAATTTTGCTAGAATTGTGCTGCTTTAGAGTAACTATAAATGAAGTGCTGTTGAATGATATGTTTCTTTCCATTCCATATAAAATTTTCTTTTTTTAACTCTATTTATTAAAGGAATAGTGCTGAAACATAGATTTGACTTTCTTCTTTTCGCTTTGTATGATTATCAAGTTGTTTTAGACTCTTCTCACTCTGTTGAAAATATTGTAAAATGAATGTGATATGAAAAGAGTGATTGAGGGGATTACTAGTTTGTAACTTTTGTAAGAAGGGATAAGGGTTATGTTAATTCGTTTTAAAAAAAGTTATGAAAAAATTGCAATGGGGCTTCTTTCGTTTATGCCAACTGAAAAAGATGTGAAAACATTACAATTGACAATGAAAGAATATGAAGCAAAAGATGATTGGCAATTGTATTTGTGGAAAGAAAATGAAGATTTTGTTGGAATAATGGGGATTGTAAAAAAAGAGAATCAAGTATTAGAAATTCAGCATTTGAGTGTGAACCCGTCTCACCGTCATGTGGGGATTGGGACGAAGATGGTTCAAGAGTTAAAGAGTAAATTTCTTGAGTTTACAATTTGCGGAAATGAGCAAACAGCAAGTTTTTGCGAAAAATGTAAAGGGCTAGAACAAAATATACATTCGTGAAAGCAGAGATAAGTAGTTTATTATCTCTGCTTTCTTTTTTGTAATTGTTCGTTTCGTTCAGTAATGACCTCTGTGCGATCACGCAAAGTGTGCTTGTTTATAATATATTCACCTGGGATAGCATTCAAGTCTTTCCAAGAGAGGTTTTGTTTTTGACATAACTCTATGCACTGCTTCTCTAACGATGAATCTGATAAGGGTAAAAATAAAGGTACAAAACGTTCTTTTTTATGGATAGATTGCAATCTTTCATTGAGCAAGGAAAGAAGTTGTACTTGATTAATTCCTAAACGTTGTAAAGGCACACCGCTTTTTTCTAAAATTGTAATTGCGCTTTTCATCATTTTTGTAGAACCATTCCAATTAGCACGTCTTTGGTGGTATAAAGAAACTGCAATTTGAATGAGACCAACTAAGTAATGATCACGATTACCTCTTGGTTTTGTCTTCCAATACTCTTCTAGTATTTCGTGGCATTCAAAATAGTCATAATCTCCATGGAAATGAATTAAAAATTGTATGTATTCGGTAGGATACATGTTTTCTCGCTCCTATCTAACGGTTATACATATAAGTGTATCATAGAAATATGAACAATAAACGACTAGGAGGTTTCCCCCTAGCCGTTATTGTTCATATTAGCAGAAGCAAGCTGCTCCTACAATAATTAGTAAAATAAACAGTACAACAAGTAATGCGAACCCACCGCTAAAACCACAATCAACGTGACCCATAGTTTTTTGACCTCCTACATTGTTCTTACTACACTGTTATCATATGAAGTGGTGGGCATGATGACATAGGCATCGGTCTATTTTTAATTAAATTTCTTAAAAAGGTTGGATAGAACATGAGTATGCTCTATACTTATGTTGTTATAGAAAAAATGTGGTGGGATGCTTTGTGCAATATAATTTTAAAGTAGAGGCTTTTGAAGGGCCGTTAGATCTATTGTTACATTTAATACATCGTTATGAAATTGATATATATAATATTCCTGTAGCAGATATTACAGAGCAATATTTATCTTATGTGCATACGATGAAAGAACTTCAATTAGATGTTGCAAGTGAGTATTTAGTAATGGCTGCAACGTTATTACAAATTAAAAGTAAGATGTTGTTGCCGAAACATGAAGAAGATGTACTTGATAACGGTGATGATTTTATAGATGATCCTCGTCAAGAATTGATGGAGAGGTTAATTGAATATAAGAAATATAAGCAAGTTGCTACTGAGTTAAAAGAAAGAGAACAAGAAAGAGCACAGCTATATACACGTCCACCAATTGACTTTACATCGTTGCAACAAGAAGAGGAGACAAGCTTACCTCTTGATGTTACGTTATATGATATGCTAGCAGCATTTCAAAAATTAATGCGCCGTAAAAAGGCAAAAAAACCTGTAACAACACGTATTACTCGTCAAGAAATACCAATTGAACAGCGAATGACTGATATTTTAAAACAGTTAAAAATAAAGGGTGGTCGCCAAAGTTTTTATGATTTGTTTGTTGATGATGAACGTGAAATAATGGTTGTAACATTTTTAGCAGTTCTGGAACTTATGAAAAACCAACAAATCATAATTGAGCAAGAACATAATTTTGATGAAATTTTCGTATCAAGCTCTAATAAATCTGCATAGAGCCAGTATGTGAAAATGGGATAGCAACATTTTATCTCATGCTATGTTTTAATGTATCGTTTGGAACAAGAGAAAAAATATTGAACCGAACGCATTAATTGTGATTCGGTTTTTTGATGTGTATTTTTATGAGAAAATAGAAGGAAGGAGCTCGTGAAATGGATAGGAAAGAACAAAAGTCAATTATTGAAGGCCTTTTATTTGTTTCTGGTGATGAAGGGATTTATCCAGAACAAATAGCGAAAGTTCTTGAAATTGAAATGAATGAAGCAATTAATATTTTAGAAGAAATGCAACAAGAATGTGAAGGTGCAAACCGTGGTTTGCAAATTGTACAGTATGCAAAAGTATATCGTTTTGCTACAAAGAAAGAACATGCTTCATATTATCAAAAATTAATAGATACACCAACAGCTGCTTCACTCTCACAAGCTGCCCTCGAAACGTTAGCGATTGTTGCATATCGCCAACCAATCACAAGGACTGAAATGGAAGAGATTAGAGGAGTTAAAACTGATAAGGCGTTACAAACGTTGGTTTCACATTTACTTATAAAAGAAATGGGAAGAGCAGAAGGACCAGGGCGTCCTATTTTATACGGAACAACAAAAGAATTTTTAGACACATTTGGATTGAAAACATTAGATGATTTACCACCGCTTTCTGAAGAGAATGAACAAATGAATGAAGCAGATTTATTCTTCGGTTCTTTACAAGAGATATCGAAATAAAAGCTTAGCATTTTGCTAAGCTTTTTTTGTATATCAATTATTTACAGTGCCATACTAAATGAAAAAAGGAGACGAGTTATGAGAGGTATGCGGATTATTTTATTATTAGTTTCTGTTTTATTATGTTTTTCTTTAAATAGCGCATCAGCTAAAAGGTATATGATGTCCATTCATACTACGTCTCCTTTACATATGCATCGGCAACATCTTAGTAAAATGAAAGTGAGCTTTTTAAAAGTGGGGCAAGGTGACGCAACACTTATTATAATGCCAAATGGACAAACAATGTTAATTGATGGAGGACCTTATGAAGCAGGAGAGGTTATTATTCAGAAATTAATTGAGAAAGGGATTAATCATTTAGATGTAATTGTCAGTACGCATCCCGATATGGATCATATAGGGGGGTTAATTCCAATTGTAGAGCAAATGCCGGTATCGCTTATATTAGATAGCGGAAAAACATATAGTTCTCTTACTTATCATACGTATCGGAATAACATAAAAAAAAGAGGGATACCTTTCGTTTCAGTAAAGGAAGGACAATATATACCGCTGGATCCACATGTTTCTATACAAGTATTAAACAACGGGAAATCAAAAGATGAAAATAATGAATCCTCAATTGTTTTAAAGGTGCGATATGGAAAAGCGGATTTTTTATTAATGGGTGACGCGGATGTACGGACAGAACATGAAATATTAAAACAATTTGATGTCCATGCAGATGTGTTAAAAGTGGGGCATCATGGCTCATATACTTCAACAAGTGAAACGTTTATAAAAAAAGTGGAACCGCAGTTTGCTATTCTATCGTACGGGAGTAATAATCCGTATGGACATCCTCACCAAAGTGTAGTGAAACGCTTAAAAAGGCACGGTATAATGGTATATAGAACGAATAAACGTACAGTAGAAATGGAAACAGATGGTGAACATATTATGTTAGAATCTAGCGGATTAATGCCATTGTTGAAGTGATTTCTATATTAGGGGGCGATACTGTCCCTTTTTGGAAAAATGAATAATATATATTATAATTATAAGAGACGTAAGAAATTTCCTTTTCTGTTGAATAAAAAGGAAATTTCATTAGAATGTATAGACAACTACTCGTGCGTATATTAAGATGGAACTAGGCGAATAAGGTAATAATAACAAGTAGGTAATTCATGGGAAAGGATCGATGAAAATGAAAACGCAAATTGTCATCAATGCCAAAATTTACACAGGTCAAGAAATAGTGGAAAACGGATTTATTCGTTACGCAGAAACCATTAAAGAAATTGGTTTGATGGCTCAATATGTACCACAAGAAAGTGAAACTGTTTTTGATGCTACAGGGAAGATTATAATTCCAGGTATGATCGATGTTCATATTCATGGTGGATACGATATTGATGCGATGGATGCAAATAGCGATGGGTTAGTAACTCTAGGTAAAGAAATGTTAAAAGAAGGGGTTACAACTTACTTCCCAACAACAATGACACAAGCTCCAGAGGCAATTGAAGCAGCGTTAACTGCTGCGAAAGAAGCAAAAGAAAAAGGAGCGCATTTCGAATATATTCATTTAGAAGGACCTTATGTTTCAAAGAAACGTGCAGGTGCACAGCCACTTGAACATATCGTTCCTGCAAATATTGAGCAATTTAAACAATGGCAAGAAGCAAGTGGGAACTTAATTAAATTAGTAACATATGCACCAGAAGAAGAGGGAGCATTAGAGTTTGAACAATATCTTGCTGAAACTGGTGTAGTTGGCACAATGGGGCATACAGATGCAATTGATGCGCAACTAAAAAATAGAAAGATTACACATGCGACACATTTATACAATCAAATGCGTGGATTACATCACCGTGAACCAGGAGTTGTTGGTCATGTGTTATTAAATCCAGATGTAATGGTTGAAGTAATTACAGATGGTATTCATATTCACCCTGATATGGTGAAATTAGCATATAAGTTAAAAGGACCGAAAAAAGTAAGTGTTATTACTGACGCAATGCGTGCAAAAGGTCTTGAAGATGGATTATATGAGCTTGGCGGACAGCCAGTACATGTAAAAGATGGTAGTGCTCGATTAGAAGATGGAACGTTAGCTGGTAGTATTCTAAAAATGGATCAAGCTTTCCGAAATGTAATTGAATTTACAGGTTGTTCAATCGAAGATGCAGTACTTATGACATCAGTTAACCAAGCAGAAGAGTTTGGATTAAATAATAAAGGTGCATTAGCGGTAGGAAAAGATGCAGACTTTGTTGTGATGAATGAAGATTTACATGTATATGATACGGTTCGTTTAGGAATTCATATGAAGGAAGGGAAGTAATTAAATGAATATTCTTGTTGTAAAAACTCCAGAAGAATTAGCAGAAGCAGGTTATAAATTAATTGAAGAAGTTGTAAAAACAAAAGAAAATCCAACATTAGGAATGGCTACAGGAAGCTCTCCATTAGGTATTTATGCAGAAATGCGAAAAAATAAACTTGATACAAGCCGTGTAACCACTGTAAACTTAGATGAGTACGTAAATTTACCACATGAAGATAAAAACAGCTATCACTATTTCATGCAAGAACAGTTGTTTGATCATCTTCCATTTAAACAAACTTATGTACCAAACGGGATGGCAAGTGATTTAGAGGAAGAGTGCAAACGTTACGAGAGCATTCTAGCTGCTAACCCAGTTGACCTACAGATTCTTGGAATCGGTGAAAACGGTCACATCGGATTTAATGAGCCAGGAACACCGTTTAATTCTCCAACAAACATTGTTGAATTAACAGAATCTACACGCCAAGCAAACCTTCGATTCTTCGAAAAAGAAGAAGATGTGCCAACTCATGCGATTACAATGGGAATTGGAAGCATTATGAAAGCGAAACAAGTTCTACTTGTTGCTATGGGTTCTAAAAAGGCAGAAGCTGTTAAAGAATTATTGCAAGGTGAATATAGTGAAGAGTGTCCGGCTACAGTTTTACAACGTCATCCGAATGTAACCGTAATCGCTGATCAAGAAGCTCTATCTTTATGCAGTGAGGCGATTGCTGATGAACATCGACAAGTATTCACCATTTCCGATCTATTATCAGATTCAAGAGTGGGTGAAACAGCTAATTGAGGACGGCGAATGGAAGCCGGGAGATAAAATCCCATCTGAGAATGAACTTTGTGATAAGTTCGAAGTGAGTCGAATGACAATCAGACAGGCGATTAATAATTTAGTGGAACAAGGCTATTTATATCGGAAGCGTGGAATTGGAACATTTGTCCAACTTCCGAAAGTGGAACAAAAATTGCAAGGAATGACGGGATTCACAGAAGACATGATTTCTCGTGGGATGAACCCAAGTAGTCAATTACTTAGTTTCCGCCTAGTTCCAGCTACTGCTAAAATAGCAGACCGGTTGAGAATACAGGAGGGGGAATCGGTTTATGAAGTGAGGCGTATTCGCTTAGCTGATGATGAACCGATTGCTTTTGAGACGACATATTTGTCGCCAGCTCTTGTAAAAGATATTAACGAAGAGATATTGCAACAATCTTTATATGAACATTTAGAGAAAAAACTGGGCTTTAAACTTGTTAGCGCTACTCAGTCAATTGAAGCTTCCGTTGCGACGGAAAATGAAGCTGAACATCTGCATATTCCTAAAAAGGCGCCTGTACTTGTAATGCGTCAATGGTCATATTCAGAAGGTGAGATACCGCTAGAGTACGTGAAATGTATTTATCGTGGAGATCGTTATAAATTTATTACGAATATCGCACGTAACAAATAGTATATTTCAGTTTGTGAAGTACAGTGGAATTGAAAATGGTTAACATGTAAAGAAATAAAAATACGACTCATCCTTATAAGGAATGAGTCGTATTTTTATTATGAGCAATTACGTGGTTAACAGCATCTTTGACGTGATTTACTACATAGTGAGCGTGTTTTTTTACTGCATCATCTGCTTGCGACATAGCAAAACTGTGAGGAGTTAAAGAAAACATAGGAATGTCATTATAAGAATCCCCTATACAAGCAATTTCCTCAGGTTTTATTTGAAACTCATTTAATAAAACAGAAATGGCAGAGCCTTTACTAACATTCGGTGGCATTACATCTAAACATTGTTCTGCTGAGATGAAAGTACTAACTTTCCCGTGGAATTTTTCATCAATTTTTTTCTGAAGGAGTTGTAAGCTCTCCTTTGTTCCACCGACAGAAATTTTATTTGGGAAAATTGTATCATCAATCTTCTGTAGTAAGTTTGGTTCTTCAACAGAAGTCATAGTTACTTGTTGTTCAAGTTCTTGAATGAAAGGTGTTTTCTCTTCAATGTAATAATTATGCTCATCACTTACATAACGGAAATAAGGCTCTTCATTCGTCATAGCTAACAAATCGGGAAGTATGCTGGAATCAAAAGTTGCAGATAATAGTTGTTTATTTTCATGTGTATATACAAAAACACCATTTACACTAATGCGATGAAAATTTGTATTTACAGCTTTCATTAAGTCTGCAATTTCATTATCAAGTCTTCCGGAAGCGAAGCAAAGAATAACATTTTGCTCGGCAAGGCTGCGCAGTGCCGCAACATCTTGTTCGTCAATAAGACCTCCGTGTTGCATCATTGTACCATCGATATCACTTACAAACATTTTAATCATGCTGTTATCTCCTTTCTATGTACAGTTGCTCTTACATTATACGCATCATATATAAACATGTCTAAAAAATGAATTTTTATTAAATGGCAGATGTTTTACATTGACGACAAAGAAGAATATTCTGTAACATAAAAGTAGGCTATTTAAGTACGAGGGTGGTGTTATATGAGTAATTATCTAGAAATTAAAAAAGTTTTAAATAATAATGTCATCATTGCTAGCCATCCGGAACACGAGGAAGTAGTAGTGATTGGTAAAGGAATTGGATTTGGGAAAAAAGCGAAAGATGTATTGGAGCAAGAACAAATCGAAAAGATGTTTGTCTTAAAAAATGAACGTGATCGTGAACAATACAAATTATTAGTGCCGCATATTAGTGAAAAATTAATTGAATTGATGAACGATATTATGCTGTACATTCAAGGGAAAGCGAAATCGCCACTAAATGAACATATTCATATTGCGTTAACAGATCATATTTCATTTGCGATTAAAAGGTTAAAACAAGGACTTACAATTGATAACCCTTTTTTAGTTGAAACAAAAATGCTCTATCCAAAGGAATATGAAATTGCGGAAGGTGTTGTAGAACTTTTAAATTCTCGTTTGCAAATTACATTGCCAGAAGGAGAAATTGGTTTTATTGCACTTCACATTTACAGTTCGCTTACAAATTCTGATTTATCTTCAGTTAATCAAAACTCCCGTCTCATTGCACAACTTGTATCTTTAATTGAGACAAACTTACAAATTACATTAGATCAAGAGAGCATTCATTATTTACGTCTTATTCGTCATCTTCAATATGCTATTGAGAGGGTGAAAAAAGGAGAAAAAGTAGAGGAATCGCAAAGTTTTGCTGATTTATTAAAGGCGGAGTATCCAGCTTGCTATAACTTGGCTTGGAAGCTAGTTAAGGTCATGCAAAAAGAGTTGCAACTACCTGTATATGAAGCTGAAAGTATTTATTTAACGATGCACTTGCAACGCTTAGTAAAGGCAGAGCATGTGTAAAAAGCCATATATTTTTGTCTAAAATGAAAACGTTAAAAAAAATGATTGAATCGCTTACAATAGTTATGTATAATAACTATTGCAAAGTTATACAAATTTCGACAAACACATTAAGGTGAGTAACGAAAACGTTTGCCTTAATTATAGTGAACTTATACGTAAACCTATTTTTGACACGTGTTACTGATTCGATCAGGCATGAGTGGAGAAAAGTAAGGAATGTAAGCTAGAGAAAGGGATATACTACCCTTTGTATAGCTATCGTTCTATCTTTTTTTCCTCATGTCTTTTTGGCGTTTGTCGGAAGGTATCAATATAGATAAGAGAGGAAGGGTTTCCATGTTTAAGAAGATCTTTGGTGTTCTTCAAAAAGTCGGAAAAGCGTTAATGCTTCCAGTAGCGATTTTACCGGCGGCAGGTATTTTACTTGGATTTGGTAATGCATTTCAAAATCCACAGTTAACAAATGTTATTCCTGCTTTAAAAGCAGATTGGTTCGTAATGGTTGCAAAAATTATGGAACAATCTGGTGATATTATTTTCGCTAACCTTGCATTATTATTCGCAGTTGGGGTAGCAATTGGTTTAGCTGGTGGAGATGGAGTAGCTGGTTTAGCAGCATTCGTCGGCTACTTAATTATGAACAAAACGATGAGTGTGTTCTTAGAAGTAGATAAGCTAGTGAAAGTAACAAGTTCTGGAGCAGACCCAGTAAAAATTGGATTTGCAGATCCAGCGTATGCAAACGTATTAGGTATTCCAACGCTACAAACAGGGGTATTTGGTGGTATTATCGTCGGTATAGTAGCGGCATATTGCTATAATAAATACTTCAATATTGAATTACCATCATACTTAGGTTTCTTTGCAGGTAAGCGTTTCGTACCGATTGCAACTGCAACATTCTCTTTAATAGTAGGTATTATCATGTGCTTCGTTTGGCCATACATTCAAGGTGGCTTAAACACGTTCTCACATCAAATGATTGATGCAAATAGAACAATTGCAGCATTTATATTCGGTTTAATTGAACGTTCATTAATTCCATTTGGATTACATCACATTTTCTATTCACCGTTCTGGTTCGAATTCGGTCAGTATACAAATGCAGCTGGCGAATTAATCCGTGGTGACCAAAAAATCTTTATGGCACAGTTAAAAGACGGTGTAGAATTAACAGCAGGGACATTTACAACTGGTAAGTATCCGTTCATGATGTTCGGTCTTCCAGCAGCAGCTTTAGCAATGTACCATGAAGCACGTCCAGAAAATAAAAAATTAGCAGCAGGTATTTTAGGTTCTGCAGCATTAACATCTTTCTTAACAGGTATTACAGAGCCACTTGAATTTTCATTCTTATTCGTAGCGCCAGTATTATTCGGAATTCACGCTGTATTTGCTGGTCTATCATTTATGACAATGCAAATTTTAGGTGTTAAAATTGGTATGACATTCTCTGGTGGTTTAATTGACTTCCTATTATTCGGTGTACTACCAGGCCGTACAGCATGGTGGTGGGTAATTATTGTTGGTCTTGTACTAGCAGTTATTTACTACTTCGGATTCCGCTTTGCAATTCGTAAATGGAATCTAAAAACACCTGGTCGTGAAGTAGCAAGTGCAAATGACGGCGCAGGAAAAGCAGAAGCAGGCGAACTTCCTCGTGAAGTATTAGTAGCACTTGGTGGTAAAGAAAACATTGCTTCTTTAGATGCTTGTATTACTCGTTTACGTGTTCAAGTTAACGAACAAAAGAATGTAAACAAAGACCGCTTAAAAGAACTTGGAGCAGCTGGTGTACTTGAAGTTGGAAATAACATTCAAGCTATTTTCGGACCGAAATCTGACACATTAAAATCACAAATTCATGATATTATGTCAGGTCGTACACCTCATGTTGAAAAAGAAGAACCTGTAAAAGTGGAAGAAACTCCTCAAAAAGTTGATGAAAATGAAACAATTGTATCACCAATCGAAGGAAAAATCTTACCAATTACAGAAGTACCTGACCAAGTATTCTCAGGAAAAATGATGGGAGACGGATTTGCAATTGAGCCAACTGAAGGAACAGTAGTTTCTCCAGTGAACGGTGAGATTGTCAATGTATTCCCTACAAAACATGCGATTGGTATTCAATCTGAAGGCGGAAAAGAAATTTTAATTCACTTCGGTATTGATACTGTAAAATTAAATGGTGAAGGTTTTGAAGCGCTTGTAGCACAAGGCGACAAGGTGAAACAAGGCCAACCATTATTAAAAGTAGATCTTGCATTTGTAAAAGAAAATGCACCATCTATCATTACACCAATTGTCTTTACAAACTTACAACAAGGGCAACAAGTCGAATTGAAAAAAGATGGAAATGTTAAGAAGGGCGAAACCGCTATTATTGACATTCAGTAGGAATTTGACGCAAAATGTTTATAATTATAATAGGCGATGTGGTTGACCGAACATCGCCTATTATATACAATAGATGATGTAGTACTCACGTCTATACAACTAAAAAATACTGTAATTTAAAGGAGATAAATTATCATGGAAAAAATCTTTAAAGTAACTAGCGACTCAGGAATTCATGCTCGTCCAGCAACTCTACTTGTAAACACTGCAAGCAAATTCGGTTCTGACATTAACTTAGAGTATAACGGAAAGAACGTTAACTTAAAATCAATCATGGGCGTTATGTCTTTAGGCATTCAACAAAACGCAGAAATTAAAATCACTGCAAATGGTGATGATGCAGCTCAAGCACTAGCAGCTATCGAAGAAACTATGAAAAACGAAGGATTAGGAGAATAATGACTCTTAACATTCAAGGGATCGCTGCATCAAGTGGGATTGCTATTGCAAAGGCTTTCAGACTTGAAAATCCTGAATTTAACATCGAAAAGAAATCAATTACAAACGAAGCTGTAGAAATTGCACGCTTAGACGCTGCGCTTGAGAAAGCAAAAACTGAATTAGAAGCTATTAAGGACCACGCATTTGCTGAGCTAGGTGCTGACAAAGCTGCGATCTTTGAAGCACATTTATTAGTGTTAAATGATCCAGAACTAGTAAACCCAGTAAAAGATAAAGTAAATAGCGAAAAAGTAAATGCTGAATTTGCAATGGATGAAGTTGCATCAATGTTTATTTCTATGTTTGAAAACATGGATAACGAATATATGAAAGAACGTGCTGCGGACATTCGTGACGTAACAAAACGCGTTCTTGCACATTTACTAGGAATTAACTTCTCAAATCCTGGTACAATTTCTGAAGAGGTAATCATCATTGCTGAAGATTTAACACCATCTGATACAGCTCAGTTAAACCGTAAGTATGCAAAAGGTTTCACTACTGATATCGGTGGACGTACATCTCACTCAGCAATTATGGCTCGTTCTATGGAAATTCCAGCTGTTGTTGGTACAAAAGTTGTTATGGAGAAAATCCAAAATGGCGATATCGTTATCATTGACGGTTTAGATGGAGAAGTAATTGTAAACCCATCAGAAGAAACACTTCGTTCGTTTGAAGAAAAGAAAGCGAAATTTGAAGAGCAAAAAGCTGAATGGGCTAAATTAAAAGACCAAGCTACTGTAACAAGTGACGGACATCACGTTGAGCTTGTTGCAAATATCGGAACACCAAATGATGTACAAGGTATTATCGATAATGGCGGAGAAGGCGTTGGCTTATACCGTACAGAATTCTTATACATGGGCCGTGACAATCTTCCAACAGAAGAAGAGCAGTTCGAAGCGTATAAAGCAGTTCTTGAAGGTGTAAAAGAAGGTCAACCAGTCGTTGTTCGTACACTTGATATCGGTGGAGATAAAGAGCTTCCATACTTACATTTACCAAAAGAAATGAACCCATTCTTAGGATATCGTGCAATTCGCTTATGTCTTGATGAGCAAGATGTGTTCCGTACACAACTTCGTGCATTACTTCGTGCTAGCGTATACGGTAACTTAAAAATTATGTTCCCAATGATTGCAACTCTTGATGAGTTCCGTCAAGCGAAAGCAATTTTATTAGAAGAGAAAGCGAAACTTGTAGAAGCGGGTACAACTGTTTCTGATTCTATTGAAGTTGGTATGATGGTTGAAATCCCAGCTTCAGCAGTATTAGCAGATCAATTCGCGAAAGAAGTTGACTTCTTCTCTATCGGAACAAATGATTTAATCCAATACACAATGGCTGCAGACCGTATGAACGAACAAGTATCATACTTATACCAACCATATAACCCATCTATTTTACGTCTTGTAAAAATGGTTATCGATGCTGCTCATAAAGAAGGAAAATGGGCTGGTATGTGTGGTGAGATGGCGGGCGATTCACTTGCTATCCCATTACTATTAGGATTAGGGTTAGATGAGTTCAGTATGAGTGCAACATCTATTCTTCCTGCAAGAACACAGCTAAGCAAGTTGTCAAAAGCAGAAATGGAAACATTAGCAGAAAAAGCATTAATGATGTCAACTGCTGAAGAAGTTGTTGAACTAGTTAAAAGCATCTAATTAATAAAAAAACCTGAGTCGATTTGAAATCGGTCTCAGGTTTTTTCTATGAGAAAAGTAAATCTTATTTGCTTACTATCGAGGATAAGAGACAGAATTAGATAGCGATTGCAACGATATCAGTTGGGCATACACGTAAAATACCAGTAAAAGTATTTCGATTTTGATTGTTCTTATCGTCTTTATTGTTATCTTTGTTGTCTTTGTCATTACGAGCTAAAGCAGAGAAAAGAGCAACACCGTTAGCGAAACCTTCAAAAATTACATTGTTGAAAGTACCATTACCTCTAATGCTTAAAAGAGAAAGTTCTGTTCCAACTGAAATGCTAGCAAGTACGTTACATACAGCTGGTTGTTGTGGTCTAACCTCTCTCTCTCTCTCTTTCTCGCGATGGTCGCGCTCTCTTTCATGATGATGACATTCTCTAAAGTTATCACAGCATCCAAATGATCCAAACATAATCCTCATCACCCCCTTCACACTTATAATCTATGTAAGTTCGGTAGTTAGTGACTGGACAGAGAGTGGAATTTTTTCTAGGGGATTTTCTCATTTTAAATGACTAGCTGGGTGTTTAGTATGGAATGATGTTTAAAATAGGTGGAATATAACAAAAAAATGTAAAAACCACCGAAATAAATGAAATGGGTAGCCTTTACACTTTTTTACTTTTATATAAAACGATGATATATACAGGAAGAGCTAGGAGTAGTGGTACAATGGATCGTGCAGTATGTTTTTCTGATTCTAATTGGAATGCTTCTTCTTTTGGAAATTGTAAAATGGAGATGTTTGCGGCATCACCAATAAAATATAGAAGCAGTACAGTTACTATGTAACATAAAAGTGCGATAAAGCTTCCGTATGAACTCAATGAAAATCCCTCTCTTGTTATCTATTTGTTATCATTGTATCACAATTGTAACAAAAATACACGGGTATATTTCAACGCCTTAACAAAATTCGACATGAAACGTCACGTTTATTTATGAGAAGGGAATAGAATATACTTTTCCATAAGTATAAATGTCGAATGATTTGTAGTAATATTACAAAAGTATGACAGGGAATAAAAAAACGAAGGCAATGTAGTTGCCTTCGTTTTTTATTATTTTGCCCACTCGCTTACTTGCTCTACGCTCATGCGAGGTGCAGGGTGGCCTTTTAAAGTTGATTCACCAATTGTAATAAGCATAATTGGAACGTAACGAGATGAAACGTTAAATTCGTCTGTCAGTGCTTGTGGATTGAAGCCACCAATAGCACAAGTATCCCAACCAGTTGCTTTAGCTGCAAGCATAAGTTGCATTGCTGCTAAAGATGCATTTGAAAAGGCAGCATCTCTTGGGAATTGTTCACGAGCATATGCAGATTCAATATTTTTAGCTAAGCGTTCTTTTGCTTCTTCTTTCATAAATCCTTGTTCTACAATTGGACCATATACTGGCTCAACATTTTTATAAGCTTCTAAATCACCTAAAATAGCGACTACTGCAGAAGCATCAAGAATTTGTTGTTGGTTATAAGCTATTGGGTGTAATCGTTTTTGTACATCTTCACCTTGAAAAACAAGGAATTTCCAGTGTTGTAAGTTCCAAGCGGAAGGTGCTTGTGCTGCTGCTTTTAAAATCTCATGTAATTCTGTAGATGAGATTTCTTTATTTGGGTTGAATGCACGTGTAGATGTGCGTTCATATAGAACGTTAAAAAAGTTGTCGTTTGTCATAATATATCCTCCAAATTGTATATAAAATTATCGGGAAAACGCAATGTATATTACTTACATTTTGTAAGTTATCGAATTTAAGAATATAATATCTTTATTTTAATTGTCAAGTTTTAAGAAATAAGCTAGGGCATTCATACAAACGATATAATTCCTATAATCATACACTAAAAAAGGAATTTATAGAGTGAAAAGGGAAGATAACATTCTCAATTAGCTTGTTAATATGTATTTCTCACAAATTAAAGTTTATTGGAGAACAGTCTTTTAAAAATGTTTGTGAGGAATTCAGTAGAACAAGATATATGAAGTGAGTGAAGACTAGTGATGAACATACTACATTTTTTATTAGAGAATACGGTTTTCCAAAATGTGTTACAAGATCTGCAGTTAAATGTCCTTTATATAGAAAATGGATGTAAACATCAACAAACGATAGAAAATATCCATCCAAAATGTATGTTTATAGCAAATAGTTTTGAAGAGGGCGAACTATTATTTCAAAGAACGAAACCGCACATTATAATTATGTATGTAACAGATTATTCTCAAATAAAATATATAAAGAATATGTATACCTCGCAAAGTACATTCATTGTCATTTGGGATCAACAAATAACAAAGGAATTTACAGATGTACTTGCATTAGGAATACGTAATATTGTAATAGCCCCTGTAACTCCGCAAGCAGTGTTAGAAGAAGTGAATAAGAGTTTGTATCAACTTTCTTTAGTAAGGCAAGTTAGTTTACAACAGGAACTGCTTCAAACGATGTTTGATTTTCAAAATGATTTATTATTTATAGTAGAAGATGATGAAATTGTTGATTGTAATACAAATTTTTTAACGTTTTTCGGATATGAAAATTTGTTTGCCTATCGCGAGCAACATTTAGTATTTGCTGAACATTTTATTAGAGAAAATGGATACTACTCGACGACGCATGATATAACATGGCTAGACGATACTTTATCAAGCGGTAGAAGAATTAAGATGTCAAATTATGAAGGGGCAGTATCTACTTTTCTATTACGTGCGACACCATTGCCAGAAGATTTATCAAGATTTATTGTAAAGTGCACGGAAATTACAGAATTAGATGAAATCTATCAAGAACAAGAAAGACTTGCTATGATAGATTCATTGACAGAGATTTATAATCGTTTAAAGTTTCAACAAATACTAGAGGTAGAATGGGAAAAGGTAATACGTAATGATGAGAAAATAGCAATTATTTTATTTGATATAGATAATTTTAAAACAGTTAATGACACATATGGTCATGATTTTGGCGATTTGGCATTAATACAACTTGCAGAGCTTATGAAATCTAAAGTGGAGCAGCAACATGTATTTGCAAGATGGGGAGGGGAAGAATTCATTATATTAGTGACAAATACAGTAGAAAAGGAAGCATTTCAAGTTGCGGAATCATTACGATTCTTCATTGAAACAAAGCAATTCACTGGAATTTCGAAGTTAACAGCTAGCTTTGGGGTTGCGTTATATGAACAAGGAACTACAAGAGAAGAATTAATGCAACGAGCGGATATTGCATTATATGAAGCGAAAAAAAATGGAAAGAATCAAGTATGTGTGTATAGAAAAGAAAAAATGTGATTTTTCGCAACAAATTGTTGCGATTTTTTTTTATTGTTTGATAATAGAATAGGGGGACAATTTTTAGCGAAGGAATTATGGAGGATCAATATGATAAAAAAAGTAATGGTGGTGGCTTCACTGTCTGCTATAGTTGGCGGCGGAGTATACTATTTTCTTGTTAGCCCCAATATAAAGGAAAACACTGTATTAACAACTAAAGTGAATCCTACTATTGAATCGGAAGTACAAGGGAATATAGAAGAAAAAGAAGAGCAACAAATTGATTATGCTAGCATATCTCAAAAATTAGATCAATATTTAGTCGGAAAGCAATTCAATGGAACAGTTTTGGTAACAGATAAAGAGCATGTTATATTGAATAAAGGATATGGGTATGCTGATGTTCAAAATAAAATAGAAAATACGCCTCAAACAAAATATCGTATCGGTTCTATTACGAAAACAGTCGTTGCCACATCTATTTTACAGCTGCAAGAACAAGGGAAATTGAATATTCAAGATAATGTAAATAAATATATTCCTTCATTTCCGGAGAATAAAAATATTACGCTATATCATTTATTAACGCATACCTCTGGTTTACCTGAACACGCAAAAGGCAATATTAATGCGGCTTCCCGCTTACAATTAATTAATTGGATTGGACGTCAAAATTTAGAATTTCCTGCAGGAACAGGTTGGAGATATACAGATTATAATTATATGGTGCTTGCTTATATAATAGAACATATATCGAAAAAACCTTTAGGAGATTACATAAAAGAAAACATATTTGTAAAAGCAGATATGCATGAATCCGGTATGGGAAATATGGTACCTGGAGATAAAAATTTTACAAAGGGTTATGTGAAAAAAGATCAAGAGCTTGTACCAGCGCAGAAGTTAGGCATGGATTGGCTATATGGTTGTGGTGAGATGTATACGACAGTTGGAGATATGAAGAAATTAGACGAAGCAATTATAAATGGAAAACTTCTTTCTGAACAAAGTATACAAGCAATGTTTTCACCTTCAGCAGAACGGAAATATGCATTTAGTTTTTATATATATCCAGATTATTTTCATAATCATGGTGTATTATCTGGTTGGAACACTTTCAATAATTTTAATAAAGAAAAAGGAACTTTTGTTATTTTATTTTCAAATGTGAAAAATAGTATGGATGATGACTTTAATAAAGAGTTCCGAAAGATGGTAAATGATTTATTAGAACAAAGGGGATGAGAAAATGGAACATAAAACTTTATCAATAGGTTTCATTGGTATTGGCGTAATGGGAAAAAGTATGGTTTATCACTTAATGCAAGATGGTCATAAAGTATATGTATATAATAGAACGAAAGCAAAAACAGATTCTTTAGTGCAAGATGGTGCAAATTGGTGTAATACGCCAAAAGAGTTAGTAAAGCAAGTTGATATTGTAATGACAATGGTTGGATATCCACATGATGTAGAAGAAGTGTATTTTGGTATAGAAGGAATTATAGAACATGCAAAAGAAGGTACGATAGCAATTGACTTTACGACATCTACACCTACTTTAGCAAAACGGATTAATGAAGTTGCAAAAAGCAAAAATATATATACGTTAGATGCACCTGTCTCAGGAGGAGATGTTGGTGCGAAAGAAGCAAAACTCGCAATTATGGTAGGTGGGGAGAAAGAAATATATGATAGATGCTTACCTTTACTTGAAAAGTTAGGAACAAACATTCAATTACAAGGACCAGCTGGGAGTGGACAACATACAAAAATGTGCAATCAAATTGCGATTGCTTCCAATATGATTGGAGTATGTGAAGCTGTTGCTTACGCGAAGAAGGCTGGACTGAATCCAGATAAAGTGTTAGAGAGTATTTCAACAGGGGCAGCAGGTAGCTGGTCATTAAGTAATTTAGCTCCTCGAATGTTAAAAGGAGACTTTGAGCCAGGATTTTATGTAAAGCATTTTATGAAAGATATGAAAATTGCTTTAGAGGAAGCAGAAAAATTACAATTACCAGTCCCAGGCTTAAGTTTGGCGAAAGAATTGTATGAAGAGTTAATTAAGGATGGCGAAGAAAATAGTGGAACACAAGTACTATATAAAAAATATATAAGGGGGTAAACGAGGTGGACCTTCAAAAGTTTGATGAGATGATTGATACTGTACAGCGAGCTACTTGTATGCAAATTAATGAAAAACAAAAAGAAGCTTTTAAACAAAAATATGATTTTGAACCAGAATTTGAATATGGAAGAGATGAGAAGGGACATTATGTAATTCGAACCTCAAAAAAGATGTTAGAAGAAATGGAGTTTTATTTGGCATTGAAATATGATCGTGATGGAGTGGATCTTTATATGCAAGCTGAGATTGATGGTATATTTCATGTATCTGTTAGCTATGGTGAAGATGCCCTACATCTACAAGAATTGTTTCAATTTCTAGAAGAAAATAAATAAAAGTCCTCATTTGAGGACTTTTATTTATTTAGTCATCTTTAATTTTTATAATTATAAGTTAGAAGCGCGTCGGCATCGTTCAACCGGGAACGGGATAATTTGTGCGATGTGATTAGGACCAAATTGTTTTGTACGAGCATGGCGTATTATATAAAAAGCACACAGAATTGAAACAGGAATAGCGCCGAATAAACCAAATAATAAAGCGCTTACACAAGATGCGACAAATCCTAAAACACCAATTTCTAACTCTTCCATAATAGCTCCTAAAATAACAGGAAATGCTCCACATGTAACTCCAAGTATAAGTGCGATAAGTAAGCTCATGATTATCCCCCTCTGTTTGCGATATTATTTTCCTTCTAAGTTAATTGTAGTATATCACATATAAAACAGAATTTTCAGAAAAAATTCAATAAATGTTCAAAAAATGTTCGAAAAATGCACTTGAAAAATTAAGGTGTAAATTTGTGATGAAATGGTACTTTCAAGTAAATAAAAAATCAGACTTATTTCAAAATGAAATAAGCCTGTTCCATAGGAGGATGTATATATGTAGAGTGAATAAAAGTTTGGAAAAGGGGGTCCAAGTCCTTTTATTCAACTAACTACCTTAATAGATTGGAACCCAGCCTTCAGTTGTCACAAAAATACGAATAGCTACAACTTGGCGATCATCTTGCAAGGTAAAATAATGTCTTGCATTTTCAGGAACAGATATTAAATCGCCTGGCTCAAGTTCAACATCAAAGAATTTCCCATCTTTACCTTCAATAGCGAAAATGCCGTGACCACTGACGATAAAGCGAACTTCGTCATCTGTATGATGGTGTTCCTTTTGGAAATTAATTAATAATTCGTCAAGGTTAGGTGTGCTACTTGAAAGTGAGATTACATCATGTGCTTTATAACCTCGACGTGCTGAAACATCAGCGATTTCTTTTGAAAAAATAGCTAATATTTCAGCTTTGTTTTCATCTGTTAACGAATAATTTTCATTTAAATGGGTAGGAAGTTTAGAAATATTCCATTTCTCATATAAAACGCCTTCCTCTTGTAGAAATTTAGATACTTCCACTTCATTTTCAATACGAGTATTTACTTCATGAATACGAATTTGCGCCATTAGAAACGCCTCCTTGAATTGATAATAGTTTTATATGAAATTGGAATAAAAACTCATAAGCTTCTAATCTCTTCTTTGCATCAAAGCTATCTCGGCCCCATACGGTAATACCGTGGTTACGGATTAATACTGCACCCGAATCTCCTTGTATATGCTTTCGGAAGTTTTCTCCAAGTGTTGGGATATGGGCATGGTTTTCGATAATAGGAATGTGAATGGTTGCACCTTCTTCCCAAATATCGAGAGCTTTAATAATTTCTTGATTTTGAAGGGTGACTGCATCACTATATAAATTTGTGATGACATTATTATCGGTTGTATGAACATGAAGTACGCAACCGGCATTCGTATTGTTATAAATGTGTGTATGCAATATTGTTTCTGCTGAAGGGCGTAATTCAGTCTCTAAAACGGGAACTCCTACATGATCTACTAATAGAAAATCATCTGGAGTGGTTTTTGTTTTATCTTTACCGCTTGCCGTAATAAGAAAAGTAAGTGGTTCATGACTAACCTTTATAGAAATATTACCACTTGTTGCTGGGAACCAATTTCGTGTTGTTAACTCTTTTTTTATCTCGCTTAAGTCATACCATTGACGAAAAAGTTGTTTCATGCCTTCACCTCCAACAAAAGTTTTAATTCAGCTTGCACATCTTGAAATGTTTCAAACGGTGTATAAGCAATATGATTTTCTTCACACTTTGTAATAAGAAAATCGCGAGCGAATACTTTATCAGCTTGTTTCGCGGCTTGTAAATCAGTAATAGAATCTCCAATTACAATATGAAAGTCATCTGTATCACTTAATTTACGGATTAATGATGATTTACATAATCCGCAATGATTTTGACAATGATCATCACAAGAATGAGGCCATTTAACTGTAATAAACTCTGCTGAAAAGTCTGTTTCATTACAATAAATTTGCTCTTTTGGAATGATTCCTTGTAAGAGTGGATAGACGAAGAAATCCATTCCACCTGATATCACGTAAAAAGAAATGTTATTTTCCTTTACGAATTGTATAAACTCATGAAAACCACTACGGATTTCAGCAGTTGCTATTAAAAATTGAATAATATCATCGTGCAGATTAGTAGGTATTAATTGAAATAATTGAGAAACACCTTCTTGAATGGATAGTTCTTGTGATAAAATTTTATTCTTTACTTCTTCGGCTTCTGGTGGTGCGAATTTTTCCATAATGGACATAATGTTATCATTATTTGTAATCGTGCCATCGAAATCACAAAATACTTGAATACTCATAATTTCACCTCATAAGAGGGATTTCCCCATATTTGTAGTGCACTATGCAAATTTATGTCGTCTACTTCATGGAGTGGTTTATTTTGCAAAGTAGCATCAATTGCAGTACGGAAAGCTTTACCGCCGCCTTGCGCTCCATTTGGATGTCCGTGTATCCCGCCGCCAGCATTAATAACAACATCTTTACCGAAATCTCGTACAATAAAGGGAACGAAACCAGGATGAATACCAGCAGACGGAACAGAAAAGCTCTTCTTGAAAGATGCATCGTCTTCAGTTAAATATTTTGAGATAGCAAGAGCCTCCTCTTTTTCTAGCGCAACACTTCCGTATGGAGATGGGAATAATGAAAAGTCAGCCCCAGCATAACGTAGTAGCTTTCCAAGTAATAATGGAGATGAAACTCCATATAACTTGGATGCTGAATAAGCACCACTTACAGCAGGATGTGCCATAATAGGAACTGGGATTTCATCATCTTCTGCAAGTGATTGTAGTACATCTAGTCCGTAAGCAAATACGTTCAATAATAGAATATCAGCTCCAGCTTGCACTGCACGTTTAGCATTTTCTTTTAAATCAAAAGTTCGTCCTGTTAAATTTACGGCATATAACGTTTTATGTCCGTATGTTTCATATACGGATTGTAAAACTTCTTTTCCAGATACAATGCGTTTCGTAAGTGGTGTTAATGCATTTTCAAATAATATTTCATCATCTTTTACTATATCTACACCACCAATTGCTTGATCGCGTAATTGCGTTTTTAAATACCCAATGTTTCGTCCAATCATTCCTTTAAAAATACTCATTAAAAGGGGACGATCATGCACTTGTAAAAGATTTCGAATACCATCTATCCCGAATTTTGGACCAGGAAAATGTTTTTTTAACTCGTCTGAAAAAGTTAAGTCAATTAATTTTACTTCGCCATCAAGTGATAGCTTTCCAAATGTAGTCGTTAAAATCGCTGGTAAATCTGGACTGAAGTTTAATAGCGGATATTCGATTTTAATAATTCCGCGTTTTACTTTTTTACGTAAATACGAATTGGTATGTTCATGTTCAGCTAATTCCTCAACATGAATGACGTTGCCTTTATGCTGCTTTAATTGTTCTTGCAATAAGTGTGGCAAATGAGTCCAAGAGCCAATTGTTAAACCGAGTGCAATTTGCTCAGCTTTTTTTTCTAAGTTATGTGAATCATCATGGATTAAATACGTCGCTATAATTCCGCTCATTGTTATAACCTCCTAGTTAAATAAAAAAACCTCTCAGCTAAGGAGAGGTTTTTTTACAACCAGCTCCTTATCTGTCAGCGTAATGCTGCGAGAATTAGCACCGTGTCTACAATTGTAGATCGGTTGCCGGGTTTCGTCGGGCTCGTCCCTCCACCTGCTCTTGATAAGAAGTATTTAGAAATGTTTAAATTTTTAAGATAACTGAATTTTGTCAGATATTTTTCGTGTTGTCAATTACTTTTTGAAAAAATTTAATTTATCAATTCGATTAATGGCTTCTCGTAATCTATCTTCTGTATGTAAGAGACCAACACGGACATACCCTTCGCCATGCTCACCAAATCCAACACCAGGAGCAACTGCGACATGTGCTTTTTCTAGTAAAATATTAGAAAATTGCTCAGAGGTATATCCTTTTGGAACGGGAAGCCATGCAAAGAATGATCCTGTTGGAATGTCTACATTCCAACCAATTGAGTGACAGGCTGAAATAAGAGCGTTTCTTCGAGATTCGTAACTATTTACAAGGTCTATTACACAAGACTGTGAACTTAATAGCGCTTCTCGAGCAGCATCTTGAACTGCACCGAATATACTAACATACATATGATCTTGTAATAGGTTAATTGTTTCAATCACACTTTCATTCCCTACAGCAAAAGCGATGCGCCAGCCAGCCATATTGAAAGTTTTTGATAATGTGTAAATTTCAATTCCTATATTTTTCGCACCATCTGCTTGCAAGAAACTAACAGGTTTTTGACCATCAAATCCGATAGCGCCATAAGCAAAATCGTGAACAACTAATATATTATGTTTATTAGCAAAGTGAATGGTTGCATCAAAAAAATCTTTTGATGCAGTAGCACCGGTAGGATTATTTGGATAGTTTAAAAACATTAATTTTGCACGCTCTGCAATAGAGTCATCAATGTTCGTATAATCTGGTAAAAAGTTATTTTCTGCAATAAGTGGCATTCTTTCAAAGTGTGCTTTTGCTAAAGCAACCCCGGATAAATAATCTGGATAACCTGGATCCGGAACGAGAATCGTATCACCAGGATTTGTAAAACAAATCGGTAATTCTACTAGTCCAGCCTTCCCACCAAACAAAATAGCAACTTCAGTTTTTGGGTTTAATTCGACGCCATATTCACGTTTATAGAATGTAGCCACGGCTTCCTTTAAGCTTTCATGTCCGCGAAATGGCGGATATTTATGATGAATGGTCTTTTCGGCAGCATCTTGTAAAGCTTTTACGATATGCTGCGGTGTTGGTTGATCTGGATTACCTTGACCTAGATTAATAACATCGTGACCAGCTGCAACGACTTTGTTAACTTTTGCAACAAGTGAAGCGAAAAATTGTGTTGGCAATGATGTTACTATCTCAGAAGGTTGAAATAATTTCATACTTTCCACCTCTTTTGAAAGTTGTTACAATTCTAGTGACAAATGATATAATCTTTCCAGTATTTTGTAAAGAGAAAAATAAGAATGGGGCTGAAAAAATGAAAGTCGCATGTATTCAAATGGATATTGTTTTTGGAGATGTAGAAAAAAATATTGAGAATGCTAAAAATAAAATAAGTGAAGCTATGAAGGAAAGGCCAGATGTTATCGTCTTACCAGAACTATGGACAACAGGATATGATTTAACGAGACTTTCTGAAATTGCAGATAGGGATGGAGTGGAAACGAAAGAAAAGTTAATAGAATGGGCGAAGCGATATGATGTACATATTGTTGGTGGGTCCATAGCAAAGCAAACAGAGCAAGGCGTTACAAATACGATGTATGTTGTAAATAATGAAGGACAGTTAGTCAACGAATATAGTAAAGTACATTTATTTCAGCTTATGGATGAACATAAATATTTAATAGCTGGTAATGGTACGGGCGAATTTAAGCTAGATGCTGTTGAATGCGCTGGAACAATTTGTTATGATATTCGTTTTCCAGAGTGGATGCGTGTTCATACTGCTAAAGGGGCAAAAGTATTATTTGTTGTAGCTGAATGGCCATTAGTTCGTTTAGCACATTGGCGTTTGCTATTGCAAGCAAGAGCAGTTGAAAATCAGTGTTATGTTGTTGCGTGTAATAGAGCAGGGAAGGATCCGAATAATGTGTTTGCAGGTCATTCTTTAATTGTGGATCCTTGGGGTGAAGTTGTAGTAGAGGCGAATGAAGAGGAATCAATTTTATTTGGAGAGCTTGAATTCGAGAAAATTAAAGAAGTACGTAAAGGAATTCCAGTTTTTGCGGATCGCCGTCCAGAATTATACAAATAAAATGTTGACAAGTGATTTTTATTCTTGGTATAGTCTTCAACATAAAGTTAAAAATTCAAAAAATTATACAACTCTTATCAAGAGCAGGTGGAGGGATTTGGCCCGATGAAGCCCAGCAACCGACCGTAATACCATTGTGAAATGGGGCGTTTATTACGCCAAAAGGCACGGTGCTAATTCCAGCAGAAAGTAAAACTTTCTGGCAGATAAGAGGGGAGAAGATAAACTTCAAACCTCTTTCTTAGTGGAAAGAGGTTTTTCTATGTTAGAAAAACCTCTGAATTTAAAAAGGGGGAGAAGAAGATGGGATATTATTCATTAACAGAAATAACAGCTGTACAATATGCGAAAGATCATGGCTATTTTGAAGAGAAGGCAAATGTCATTTGTCATGAAATTGGAGATGGAAACTTAAATTACGTGTTTAAATTAGATGATGGAGAGAAATCCATTATAATAAAACAAGCACTGCCTTATGCGAAAGTAGTTGGTGAAAGCTGGCCATTGTCTATAAAAAGAGCAACGATTGAAAGCAAGGCATTACAAATTTTTGCGCAGTATGTACCGGATTATGTTCCAGTAGTGTACAGTCATGACGAAGAGTTAGCGATAACGGTAATAGAAGACTTATCAAGACTAACAATTACAAGAAAAGGATTAATAGACGGAGAAGAATATCCGCTTTTATCCCAGCATATTGGTCGTTTTCTAGCACATGTTTTATTTTACACTTCAGATTTTGGTTTACAGTCAAAAGAGAAAAGGGTACTAGAAGGTACCTTTGTAAATCCGGACCTTTGTAAAATTACAGAGGATTTAGTGTTTACAGATCCGTTTGGACATTATGATACAAATGATTATGAGCGAGATTTACAGCTCGTGGTTGATGAACTTTGGAGTGATAAAACTTTAAAACTAAAAGTAGCACAATATAAATATAAGTTCTTAACAAGAAAAGAAACTCTTATTCATGGTGATTTACATACTGGTAGTATTTTTTCGTCACCTTCTGAAACGAAAGTGATTGATCCAGAATTTGCGGCATATGGCCCATTTGGGTTTGACATAGGTCAATTTATTGCAAATCTATTATTAAATGCGTTATCTAGAGAAGAAGAAAAGAGAAGTGTACTATTTTTCCATATAGAAAAGACGTGGAGTTATTTTGTAGAGACTTTTACAAAGTTATGGATTGGAGAAGGTGTAGAAGCATATACGAAAGAAAAACAATGGTTACCAATTATTTTGCAAAATATCTTTACTGATGCTGTTGGATTTGCCGGATGTGAACTAATTCGTAGAACAATTGGTTTAGCTCATGTAGCAGATTTAGATGAAATAGAAAATAAAGAAACAAGAATTCAAGCTAAGAAACAAGCGCTATCCTTAGGAAAAGAACTAATAAAATATGAATCTAAAAGTGCTGATATTCAACTGTTTCGAACATTATTTCAACAGACAGTTTCAAGGGGTGTAAAAGCATGAGTACAATCGTTACTGTTCCGAGATCTGTAAGTTGGAAAGGGGATGCAATTGCGGTATTAAATCAAACGAAATTGCCACATAGCACAGAATACAAAACATTAACGACTATTGAAGAGGTTTGGAAAAGTATCATAATGTTAGAAGTACGCGGAGCGCCTGCAATTGGAATTGTAGCTGCATTTGGCTTGGCGCTTGCAGCGAAAAAATATAATACTTTACATATCGAAGAATTTCAAAAGAAGTTTAATAGAGACTGTAACTATTTAGGGACATCACGCCCAACGGCAGTAAATTTATTTTGGGCAATTGATCGTATGAGAGAATCTATTCGAGAGATTACTACAATAAAAGAAGCACAAAAAATATTAGAAGAAGAAGCGCTTCGCATTCAACAGGAAGATGAAGAGGTGTGTCGAAATATTGGGGAATATGCGTTAACATGTTTTAAAGATGGCGATAATATTTTAACAATCTGTAACGCTGGAAGTATCGCAACTGCCAGATATGGAACTGCATTAGCTCCCTTTTATATTGGAAAAGAGAAAGGTGTGCGTTTACATGCATATGCGTGTGAAACGAGACCAGTTTTACAAGGTGGTCGCTTAACGACGTGGGAATTGAAGCAAGCAAATATTGATGTGACCCTTATAACAGATAATACTGCAGCTCATGCTATTCAAACGAAAGAAATAAACGCAATTATTGTGGGGGCGGATCGAATTGTCGCAAATGGAGATACAGCCAATAAAATAGGGACAATGAATTTAGCTATTTTAGCAAAGTACTTTAATATCCCATTTTACGTTGCTGCGCCACTGTCAACATTTGATGTTACGAAAGAAACTGGAGCCGAAATTATTATTGAAGAAAGAGATGAAACAGAAGTTACGAAAATCTTTGGAAAACAAGTAGCACCAATTGGAACGGATGTTTATAATCCAGCATTTGACATAACGCCGAATGAATTAATTACAGGAATTATTACTGAGAAAGGTATTATACGCGGGGACTATAAACGAGAAATTGCATCATTATTTGAAAAACAAGCTAATACATAATAGCTTGTTTTTTTATGCCTAAATGCAGTGTTTTCTCTTACTTATATAATGAAAGGAGGGGAAGAGGGTGGAAGAGTGGATCAAGATGATAGGTAATGTAGGGTTTCCGATTGTTGTAACATTATATTTACTCCACCGTATTGAAAGTAAATTAGAGGGGGTAATTGTTGCAATTGAGAAGCTCCCGCGGCAATTACTAAAGTACGAAGATCCTCGGGATAAAAAATAAAGTTTGCTCTTCTTGAGCAAACTTTATTTTTATTGAGCGGTATAACCACCATCGATAACGACAGCTTGACCAGTTATACCTTTAGCTTTTTCACTCGCTAAAAACATCGCATAATCTGCAATTTCTTGTACTTGTAATAAGCGCTTTTGTGGAACGAGTGGATAAATAACATCTTCTAAAACATTTTCAAGTGGTACATTTCGTGTAGTAGCTAAGTCTTGTAGTTGATTACGTACAAGGGGGGTATCAACATAACCAGGGCAAAGGGCATTAACAGTAATACCATGCGTAGCACCTTCTAAAGCGGCAACTTTTGTTAATCCAATTACGCCATGTTTTGCACTATTGTAGGCAGCTTTTCCAGCAAACCCGACAAGGCCGTTAATAGAAGCGACATTAATAATACGACCATATTTTTGTTGTTTCATAATCGGAAAGGCATGCTTAATTGCAATAAACGGAGCAATTTGCATAATTTGAATTAGTAGCTCGAACTTTTCAGTTGGAAAGTCTTCAATGGGTGAAACGTGTTGCATTCCTGCGTTGTTAATTAATATATGTAATGAACCGAAATGATCAACTGTTTGAGAAATTGCTGCTGTAATTTCCTCTTCAGATGTAACGTCACATTTTAAACCGATAGCTTGAAAACCTTCATTTTGTAATTGTTCAGCAGCTTCTTTTGCACGTTCTTCAAGCCGATCGGTAATCACAACTTTTGCACCTTCTTTTGCAAAAGCCTTTCCCATTTCATAACCAATGCCACTTGCAGCACCTGTTAAAAAGACAACTCGATTTGTAACCATGATGAAAAACATCCCTTCATAATAAAGTTTTCATAGTGCTCTATTTAGAGAAGCTATAATGAAATTCCTGCAAACATTTGGAAAAAAAAATCGTTAGCTATCTTGTTTTGCAAAATAGTCTTTGCTATACTATTTTGTAAAGTAAGATACTTACGCTTATCTATCTTGTAAAGCAAGATAGTAGGAGGATTTGAATTATGTCGACAAGTCAAATGCTGAAAGGGATTTTAGAAGGATGCTTACTTGCTATTATTTCTGAAGGCGAAATATACGGTTATGAAATGAGTGAAAAGCTAGGGAAGTATGGTTTTACAATGGCGAGTGAGGGAAGTATTTATCCGTTATTAATACGAATGCAAAAAGAAGGACTAATAACAAGCGTAATGAAGGAATCTCCATCTGGTCCAAAGAGAAAATATTATACATTAACAGAAAAAGGCGAGGAAGCACTTGATGAATTTATGGATCGCTGGGAAACGATGCAAAGTAGTGTAGAACGTCTACTTGAAGGGAAGGGAAGGAGAAAATAATGCTATCAAGTGAAGCGCGAAAGTTTTTGTTAGATATGAGATTATTTTTGACGGCAAAGAGTGTGAAAGAAAGCGATATTGAAAATTTTATAGAAGATGCGGAACTCCATTTAATTGAGGGTGAGAGTGATGGGAAAAGTGTAGAAGATATTTTCGGAAGCTCACCGAAAGAATATGCAAATGAACTTGTACAAGTGATGGAAAAAGATAGACAGGAAACGTGGAAGCAAATTGGTTTTACAGTAATGAATATCGTATCGTTTTGGATTATTGCTTCTATCTTAATAGTGAATCATGGAATGTTACAGATTTCACTTATTCAGTGTATCGGTTATAGTTTTTCATTGATTTTAGTTGTTATAGGTCCTAATTTTCTACTTCGCAAAATGGCCTTCGTAACAAGTTTTACAAAAACATGGTTTTCTATGTGGTCTTTAGTTATGATCGCTCCAATGTTTTTATTAGGAGCTGTTACGATATTAGACGTGATATATCCGACAAAAATGCTCACATTCACCGAAGTGCAAAGTTATATAGTAGCTGGTGGGATTTTTATCATCACAGTAGCTATAAATATATACTTTGAAGGATGGTTTAAAAACTTATATTTAATCATTCCACTTTCAATTATGTTAGTGTTTAAAACATTTACAACGGAAGATCTTGTTCCAATGTTATTTCAAATTATATGTTTATACGGAAGTTTATTTATTTTAATTTTTGTTGAAATTATGGTGAAGGCGAATAGAAGAGAAATGGTTAAATAAGGGAGGGGCTATAATGCAGATTTCTAAAGAAGGAGAAAAGTTCTTAATCGATACGAAAGTATATTTAATAACACAAGGAATTAAAGAAGAAGATGTTGACGCTTTTTTAGAAGATGCAGAACCTCATTTAATTGAAGGTGAGAAAGAAGGAAAAACGGTAAGTAATATATTTGGTGATTCGCCAAAAGAATATGCGGAAGAATTAGCGAAAGAGATGGAGAAGGATAAAGGCGGAAGTATAAAGAGTGTTTTAGGAATGATTATTGGGATAGGTGGGTATTGGTTACTAACCAATATTTTATTTGGAAATCCGAATCAACAATTTACGTTAACAAATGTACAGGTAATTGGTTATCCTATCGTTTTAATTATTACAATTATTGGAACGGTTTTTGCGTTTAGAATGTCTTCTTTTAAAAGTAAATCAGTAGAGTTTGGAATTATTTATGTAATAGTAATGATACCTATTTTATTATTAGTGTTATTAATGTTTATGAATAAATGGTATGGGACGCCAATTTTACAATTGTCGACAATGCAGACATATATATTAGCAGTAAGTATATTTTTATTACTTCTTATTGGTGAAGTATATGTTCTTGGTTGGATGGGTGTTTTGGTACTAATTGTTCCTCTTGCGATTATGTTCTTATTTAAAGACTTAGAAGAAAGAAATGTATTTTGGGGAATTGCAAAGATATTACTTATGTATGGAAGTATATATGGATTAATGAGATGGTCTTTAAAAATTGAAGAAAGAAAAAGTGTGAACTAGAAATTCAATAAAAAGCGGCTGCTCTGGATATACCAAAAATTATTTCCAAAGAAATATTATATAGGGATTTTTAGAGGGATTACATTTACATTTAGTTGTCTATTTTTATTTCTAGCAGCCGGGATTTGTTTTGTTGATTGGAATAAGTTGTTTTAAACAGTAACATGAGGGTTACTGTTTTTTTCTTTGCAATAAAGAGCTTTGTAAAGAGAGTGTTTTTTGTTCGTTCGTCAATAGAGACTGAATAGGAACATTTTCAGGGCGCGGGACTATCGGATACATAAGATTGGTTGGAGAAGGATGGTGCTCCGAGCCAGTTGGGGAATGAGGATCTGCGTGAGTAAGTTTTCCGTGAACACGTCTTGTAAATAAAATATGACCGATTTCGTGAGCAAGCGTATATATATTTTTCATAGGAGCAGCCGAGTTTGTTAAAACGATATATCCGGTAAGTTGTTGCTGTTTTGCTAAAGAGTAAGCGCAGGCAATTACTGCTGTTTCTTTGAAATAATCACTGCCAATATAACAAATATAAAGGTCGCATTCAGGAGCTTCATTTACACATGTTTGGAAAAAGGATGCCAGCTTTTCTTGACTTTGAATGGAATTTTTATAACTGATTTCACGGTCAAAAAAACGGAAAAGTTCATTTAATACAATTACTTCTTGAATTTGAAATGTAATGGGGTGCCAAATTGATTCTGCAACAGCTAAATCTTTTGCGATGCGGTCATCAGAAATATCGGCGCCGGGAGTAATACAAATACATATATTGACGTATGGATCCATAAGGAACACCTCAACTGAAAAAAAGTTCTTCCTATAATATATGTGGGGAAAAGATGTCATGTATGGATAAACGCCTTCTTTATTGAATATATAGATGACAAGTCGAAAAAATTTCATAGTTCTATAACGTAGTGTGATCATCTTTTTGATATAGTAAAGAAAAGGGGGAGAATATATGTATACATTAAAAATCGTTTCAGACAGAGAAGCTCTTTATCAATTTGCAAGTTATGTAAGAGTTGTACAAGGGGTGGAAGATGTATATGTAGAGGTGGGAGAACCTTTATATGAACATCCGTTAATGAAGTTTTATGTACATATTAAGCTGAAAGAAACATATGAGCAGCATAAAGCGTTACAGGAAATAGCAAGATTAGTAGAATTGGGGCGTTTTACATATGTCCATTATCGTAATGATGAAATTGAGGAAGCTTTTGAAGCTGTAAAATATGAAAGTTTTAAGAAATAAAGGTGAAAAAAAGGAGGCGAAAGCTTCTTTTTTTCTTTAAAATTACATGAACAAAAAGAGCAAAATTTTGTTATGATAAGGGAGGTTAGGGAAAGGGGAATTTACATATGGGGTATATTGAAGAGTTACGAAAAGTCGTTGGTACAAGGCCGCTTATTCTCGTAGGATCAGCAATTATTATATTAAACGATAATCAAGAAGTATTGCTTCAATATCGTTCAGATACATATGATTGGGGTGTACCTGGTGGGGCGATGGAACTGGGCGAAACGACAGAAGAAACTGCACGTAGAGAGTTATTTGAGGAAACGGGGTTAACTGCAAAAATAATGCAATTTCTTGGTGTTCTATCAGGAAAAGAAGTATATTTCCGTTATCCGAATGGCGATGAAATTTTCAATGTTATTCATCTGTATCAGGCACATCATGTGAGCGGGGAATTAAAGCTCGATCATGAAGGGTTAAAACTTCAATATTTTCCAGTAGATAAGTTGCCAAAATTGAATGAAACGACAGAGAAAATTTTACAAAAGTTTTTATATGCGCTGACAGAATAGAAGGTTAATTCCTTCTATTTTTATTATATTAAATATTTTGATTTTTTAGTATGTTTATAGTATGATAGTTATAGATATACATCTTATGGAATTTCACCTAAAAACTGACTAGGGTACATAAGAGAGGGGCAAGTGCAAAATGCATAATGTTGTTATTACAGCTGCAGTTCGTTCGCCAATTGGAACTTTTGGAGGAGCGCTAAAAAATGTAACGCCAGTAGAATTAGCTGTTCCTGTACTTCAGGAAGCTGTAAAACGAGGCGGGGTAGAACCACATGAAGTTGATGAAGTAATTTTAGGTCATTGTATTCAAAGAACTGATGAAGCAAATACGGCGAGAACAGCTGCATTAGCGGCAGGATTTCCTGACACAGTTACGGGATATACAATCCAACGTCAATGTTCTTCAGGTATGCAAGCAATTATGTCAGCTGCAATGCAAATCCAATTAGGTGTAAGTGATGTTGTTGTTGCAGGTGGGGTAGAAGCGATGAGTTCGAGCCCTTATGCATTGAAACAGCACCGCTGGGGACAACGTCTACAGCACGGAGAAATTCGTGATACGGTGTGGGAAGTGTTAGAAGATCCGATTCACCATATTATGATGGGTGAAACAGCGGAAAATTTAGTTAAACAATATGAAATTACAAGAGAGGAACAAGATGAAGTTGCTCTTCGCAGTCATACATTGGCACTGAAGGCAATCGAGTCTGGATACTTTGACGATCAAATTGTTCCTATTACAATAAAAGAGCGTAGAAAAGAAGTTGTATTTTCGAAGGATGAACATCCACGTGCAGATATTACAGCTGAAAAATTAGCTGGATTGAAGCCGGCGTTCCGTAAAGATGGATCAGTGACTGCTGGAAATGCATCTGGCCTTAATGACGGGAGTGCAGTTCTAGTATTAATGAGCGAAGAAAAAGCGAAAGAAAAAGGTTTACAACCGTTAGCTAGAATTGTTGGATATTCAGTAGCTGGAGTAGATCCAAAAATTATGGGTATTGGACCAGCACCAGCAATTCGTAAAGGTTTAGAAAAAGTAGATTGGTCATTGGAAGATGCAGATTTACTTGAAATTAATGAAGCTTTCGCGGCTCAATATTTAGCTGTAGAGAAAGAGTTAGGCTTAGACCGTGAAAAAGTGAACGTAAACGGTAGTGGCGTAGGACTTGGGCATCCAATTGGTTGTACAGGGGCTCGTATTACAGTAAGTTTAATTCACGAATTAAAAAGACGTGGGTTAGAAAAAGGAATTGCCTCTTTATGCGTCGGTGGCGGTATCGGGGTTGCCTTATTTATAGAAGCACTATAAAAAAGAAGCAGCTATTGCTGCTTCTTTTTTTACGACTCAAATAGATGATGGAATAATCGATCGCGATTTTCAAAGAAAAGTTTCGTCGTTTGGTAATGCTCAGTTTCTTCTAATGTGGATTCGTGAATTCCCTCTTGTGTTAAAGAATATATAGTGGATTCAGGATAAGCCATTAAAATAGGAGAATGCGTCGCGATAACAAATTGTGAACCTTGTTCAGCTAGTTCGTGCATTCGAATGAGCATGGAAAGTTGTCTCATTGGTGATAAAGCTGCCTCAGGCTCATCTAAAATGTATAAACCTTGTCCTGAAAAACGGTTCATAAATAATGAGAAGAATGATTCACCGTGTGATTGTTTGTGTAGTGAGATACCACCATAAGAGTTGATAACCGGATTCCCACGTGCTTCTCTATCAGCATCTATTTCATCAATATAAGAAGCAACGTTATAAAATGATTCAGCGCGAAGAAAGAAACCGTCGTTTGGTGTATTGAAACTTTTTGAAATTCGAAGGTATTCATGTAAAGATGAATGGGAATCGTTTGTGCTAAAGCGGAAGTTCTTCGTTCCACCTTCTGCATTAAAACCTAACGCAATTGCAATTCCTTCAAGTAATGTTGATTTACCTGTTCCGTTTTCTCCAATAATGAATGTTACATTTGGATGGAAATCTAGTGATTGTAATGTTCGAATAGCGGGTAAGCAGTAAGGATATGCGGAAAAACTAGGGATATTTTCTTTTTTTAATGTGACATTTTGTAAAAAGGGTACGTCAATCAATATATAAACCTCAATTCATAACGGATTTTGAATTTAAAAAGGCAGCAAATACAAGTGTTAATGACACCTGAATCCCTTCTTGTTTTCTGAATATTTTATGTGGATTATATCATTTAAACTATCATATTCCAATGTGAAAATAAATATTGCATGAAGATTCATTCTCTCGTTATGATATATGGTATTCTATTGAAAATGTGAGAAGGAGTTAAAGTATGCCGTTTACATTTGCACATCCAGCAGCAGTTCTTCCTTTTGCGAAAAAGCACTCTAAACATATTTCAGTAACGGCTCTTATATTAGGTAGTATGGCGCCTGACTTTGAATATTTTTTGCACTTTAGACCCTATGGTGTTATTGGCCATACATGGCTTGGGTTCTTATATTTAAATTTACCGCTTGTATTTCTAATCGCATACATATATCATTACATTTTAAAAAAGCCGTTTATAACGCATTTGCCTAAACCGTTTGCTGGTTATTATTCATATGCAATAGATGAGAGGTGGGGGCTACATACCTGGAAAGAATTCTTTGTATTTTGCTATTCTGCATTATTCGGTATGCTCACGCATGTCGTTTTGGATGCATTTACTCATAATACAGGCTATTTCGTTATGAAAATAGCATTGTTACAAATTGAATTACACAGTATTCCATTGTATAAATATATGCAACATGGGAGTACATGTGTTGGCTTATTATTGCTATTATACGTACTATGGAAGTATAAAGATGAAACAGGGAAAGATATGATTGTAGCTTTAGAAAAAAGAAAGTATTGGGTTTCGATAATCATTGTGACAGCTTTTATATTTATCGTGCATGCGTTCCTAGACCCCTATTTTCATATTTTCCAAATTGGAGGTATAATAGTATCTGGACTGACAAGTTCATTTTGTGGAATTGTCATTGTTTCTATAGTTTACAAAGCAAGGGACTAATTTTATATTCATGAATGATAGCGTTAGGAGAAATGAAATGATGAAAGCATGGAAAAGTATTTTTGTTTTATGTAGTTTTCTTCTTATGTTAAGTGGTTGCTTCCATCAAGAAGAAAAGAAAGCTGAACCGAAGAAGAAAGAATCTATTCCTGAAACGAAAGAATATGGTGGGCGTGAGCTGAAAAAAGTAGGACAAAAAGTGAAAGAAACAGGATGGGGTACTTTCAAGTTAGAGCAGATGCATTCTGTGAATCAAACATTTGAAGTAGCGCCAATGAAAATTCACGTACAAGATGTGAAAGTAATCTCTTTATCACAAATGAGTGAAAAGGCAAAAAATACATTGAAAGTATACACGGCACTAACTCCTGAAGAAGTAAAACGTAGATTAGGGGATAAAGTAAGCCAAGAAGATGCAGAATTATATGCATCGCTAAGTGGAACAGAGATTAGTAATACAATTCGTTACGTTGAGATTACATATAAAGTGGAGAATAGCGGAAATAAAAATATGCAATTTTTCTCTATGAATGATGTTATGATTAATGGTAAGCAACATTTTAAAGTAGCCACTCAAAACTTTTTATATGACGAAGATACGTTAGTTGGTACAAAAAATGTATCAAGAGAAGACTATAAGCCTGGTGAAATAAGAGATGGTATTATTGGTTTAATACTTGACGATGGAAAAGACAAGGTAAAGGATATTCAGTTTACAACTGATGATTTACTTGCAGGAGATTCAGAAACACAAGATGTTGTAAAAGAGCCACAAACGTTTAACATCTCACTAAAATAATGTAAGACAAAACAGTCAGCATACAAATATTATGCTGACTGTTTTTTTATTTCTTTTATGTATGAATCTACATTTTGAAAAGGCACCTTAATTTTAAACGCATCTTTTTGTTCATTAAATTGCTTTTCATTGTAGGGACCGAAACGTTTATTGTGCTTTACATCAATAATCCAATAATGTTCACTTTTTTTATTCGCAATTGCTGCGTCAGGGTTATTTGGATCTGATTTTTCCTCAGTTTGTTTTGCAATAATGTATTTATCATCCCAAGCAATGTCTGTAATTTTTGCAGGGATGTATTGTGTGGCATATACAGCATCTTGCGAGGGGAAAAGTTCAAATGCATTTCCAGAAGTACGTATGAGTTCGTATTCATCGTTAACCGTATAAGTTAAGTGACTTGTGTTTCCTGCACAACCAGTTAATAGGAAGGCGACGAATAGGATTATCCATTTTTTCAATATGGGAACCTCCTTTATAATGCTATTGTAACAAATTGTACAAGAAAAGTAAGAGAAACGCTAGTTTACAATGTTTTTTAGAAGTGGTACGATGAGACGGGTAAAGAAGGATATGAAGGAGTCGACATAAAATGAAGTTAAAGATGCATCGTCCAGCGCTTGTAATGAATCGCATAGGTGCTTCCCTAATTGACATGTTTTTAATCTCGGTTATGTATGGTGCAGTAGTAGCTATTATGACCGGAAACTATAGTGCTATGTTTAAGCGCTTTAATATAAGCTTAGGTGATTTTAGATATGATTTCGCAGTAGTTTTCATATTAATGGCGATATATTTTATTGTATTACCCTTTATTTGGAACGGTGTTACACTTGGCAAAAAGGTAACGAGAATAAAATTAATTTCATTGAAGAGTGAAAAGCTAACGTTGCAAACATTAATTATAAGATTTTTTGTAGTGTTATTACCGAACGTATTGCTATTAGGAATTCCATTAATATGTAACGTATATATGATGTTGTTCCGCAAAGACAATTGCGGTTTTCAGGACTTAATTACAAAGACGAAAATAATAAGTCTTGTATAATAAAATAAAAAAAGACCCTTTTATATATAAAAGGGTCTTTTTTTATTTTATAAGTATATTGTGAATATTTACAGTAAGGAAAAACTAAAATGTGTCATTTCTATTTATAATAGATTGAAAATTAAGATAATGGTATAATGATTAAAAATAATATCTTTATCTCACCATTTGGGGCTGATTAAAGTTTTACTTTATATAATAAGGGGGAAGTTGAGATGACAGGAGGTAGCATAATTTTTTGGGGCATTCTCATTTTTATCGGTCTAGTTCTTGATCAGCGTAAGAGTAAGAAAAAAGAAGGATAAAAAGTAAACGTTTACAAATCGAATGGCAATTTTTCTTGCTTGCAGAATAATCTCATAAAGGAGTATACTGAATGACGGTAAGACTTATAGAAGGGGTAATGAAAATGAAGCTTGCAGGAAAAGTTGCTATCGTAACTGGCGGTGGCATCGGTATTGGACGTAATACAGCTCTTTTGTTGGCTAAACAAGGCGCAAAAGTTATTGTGACGGACATTGATCAAGAGAGTGGACAAGCAACAGTGGAGGAAATTACGAATCTAGGCGGAGAAGCCCTTTTTGTATTCTATGATATGGAAAAGCAAGGAGATTGGCAACGCGTTATTAGCATTACTTTGAATGCATTCAGTCGCATTGACATGCTTTTTCAAAATGCTGGTTTATATAAAATAGATTCTATTTTTTCTCGCCAACAAGAGAACGATTCCAATGTACTTTGTATTAATGACGTTTGGATAGAGATAAAACAATTAACGTCATCTTTTATGAAACAGCAAGAAGAAGTGGTGCTTAGTGATTTACCGATTTTCGGTATTATTGGCACGAAAGGACAATCATTTCATACAGGAGAAGCCCTAGTATAATAATGAAAACCGCCCTCAATATATGTGGACGGTTTTTTATATGTGTATAGTAAAGATAAATTTTTTAGCGAATACGTTGTTCAGTTTGGTTATCAAAGAAATGCGCTTTATTCATATCAAATGCTAATTTAATTTGGTCACCAGGTGAAAACGTATGTCTTGCATCTACACGTGCCGCAAAATCTTGATTCCCAAGTTTCATATATAAAATGGATTCAGCACCTAATAACTCAGCGACTTCAATTTTTGTTGTGAAGGCAGTAGATTGTGAAGCTTCTAAAAATAGTAGTTCATCATGAATGTCCTCTGGACGAATACCTAAAACAATTTCCTTATTTACATAGCCTTGTTCACGTAGCATCTTCATTTTTCCTTCAGATACTTTAATTTTTATAGTATTGTCTATAACGAAATCGGTTTCAGTCAATTTACCACGGAAGAAGTTCATAGCTGGTGAGCCGATAAATCCACCCACGAAGATGTTTTCTGGTGTTTCATATACTTCTTTTGGAGTTCCAATTTGTTGGATTTTTCCATCCTTCATAACGACAAGACGCGAAGCCATAGTCATTGCTTCTGTTTGATCATGTGTTACATAAATTGTTGTTGTTCCAAGACGATGATGTAGCTTAGAAATTTCTGAGCGCATTGCAACACGGAGTTTAGCATCTAAGTTTGATAATGGTTCATCCATTAAGAAAACTTTTGCATCTCGAACGATTGCTCTACCTAACGCAACACGTTGGCGCTGTCCACCTGATAATGCTTTCGGTTTTCTATCTAAATATTGTTCAAGTCCTAAAATTTTTGCTGCATCTTTCACACGACGATCGATTTCATCTTTTGGTATTTTTCGAAGTTTTAATCCAAATGCCATATTATCATATACACTCATATGTGGATAAAGAGCGTAGTTTTGGAATACCATAGCGATATCTCGATCTTTTGGAGGAACATCATTCATTAGTTTACCATCAATTGAAAACTCGCCTTTTGAAATATCTTCAAGTCCAGCTACCATTCGTAATGTTGTAGATTTTCCGCATCCAGAAGGACCGACAAATACAATAAATTCTTTATCTTGAATGTGTAAATTAAAATCAGTTACAGCTGTTACGTTATTATCATATATTTTATAAATGTTTTCTAATTTAAGTTCTGCCATGGTATTTCCCCCTAGAAATAATTATGCAAACGTTTTCTTTGAGTTCATTATAAACGAATAGATTCAAAAAATAAATAAAAAAATAAAACGTTTTCATTTATTGGAGATTTATTAGTGGTTTTCATATGTTTTCTTAGAAAAAGAACAATAAAAATTGTAAGCGCTATTTTAAATTGAGATAGAATCTGTTATCATTCATTAATGAAAACGTTTGCGCCTTAAAAAAGAGAAAAATGAATGATGAATGAAATGGGGTAGCATAATGGAAAAACAATGGTGGAAAGAAAGTGTAGTATATCAAATTTATCCTCGTAGCTTTATGGATAGTAATGGTGATGGTATAGGAGATCTTCAAGGGATTATTTCAAAGCTAGATTACTTAAAAGAGTTAGGGATTGATGTGATTTGGTTATCACCAGTCTATGAATCTCCAAATGATGATAATGGTTATGATATAAGCGATTATTGTAAAATTATGAACGAGTTCGGAACAATGGAAGATTGGGATGAGCTATTACATGAAATGCATGAACGTAATATGAAATTGATGATGGATTTAGTTGTTAATCATACATCTGATGAACATAATTGGTTTATTGAATCACGTAAATCAAAAGATAATAAATATAGAGATTACTATATATGGCGCCCTGGAAAAGAAGGAAAAGAACCGAACAACTGGGGAGCTGCTTTTAGTGGATCTGCATGGCAGTATGATGAAATGACAGATGAATATTATTTACATCTGTTTTCTAAAAAACAGCCAGATTTAAATTGGGATAATGAAAAGGTAAGACAAGATGTTTATGAAATGATGAAGTTTTGGTTAGAAAAAGGAATTGATGGTTTCCGTATGGATGTTATTAATTTTATTTCTAAAGAAGAGGGATTACCAGCTGTTGAAACAGAAGAAGAGGGGTATGTTTCAGGTCATAAGCATTTTATGAACGGTCCAAACATTCATAAATATTTACATGAAATGAATGAGGAAGTATTATCGCATTATGATATTATGACGGTTGGTGAAATGCCTGGTGTAACGACAGAAGAAGCGAAATTGTATACTGGAGAAGAACGAAAAGAATTGCAAATGGTATTCCAATTTGAACATATGGATTTAGATTCAGGAGAAGGTGGAAAGTGGGATGTAAAACCATGCTCACTTCTTACTTTAAAAGAGAATTTAACAAAGTGGCAAAAAGCATTAGAGCATACCGGATGGAATAGCCTTTATTGGAATAATCATGATCAGCCTCGCGTTGTATCTCGTTTTGGTAATGATGGAATGTATCGCATTGAATCAGCAAAAATGTTAGCGACAGTTCTTCATATGATGAAAGGAACGCCATATATTTATCAAGGAGAGGAAATCGGAATGACGAACGTCCGATTTGAGTCAATTGATGAATATCGAGATATTGAAACGTTAAATATGTATAAAGAAAAAGTGATAGACCATGGTGAAGATATAGAAAAAGTAATGGAATCTATTTATATAAAGGGTCGTGATAATGCTAGAACTCCGATGCAGTGGAATGATCAGAATCACGCTGGATTTACAAAAGGTGAACCTTGGATTACTGTAAATCCTAACTATAAAGAGATTAATGTGAAACAAGCAATCCAAGATGAAGGTTCAATTTTTTATTACTATAAGAAATTAATTGAACTACGCAAAAATAATGAAATAGTTGTGTATGGATCATATGATTTAATATTAAATAATGACCCTTCTATTTTTGCTTATGTAAGAACATATGGAGATGAAAAACTACTTGTCATTGCAAACTTTACTGCGGATGAAAGTGTATTTGAAATGCCTAAGGATATTAGTTATAGTGAATCAGAGTTATTTATACACAATTACGATGTAGAAATCGGATCAATAGATAACATTCCATTACGTCCGTATGAAGCGATAGTGTTCAAATTGAAATAAGAAAAAGCCTTATGCCACTTCAAACTTGGCATAAGGCTTTTTTGGATTACCATTTTAATATGGAGAATCCATATGGAGGAAGTGTAACTTGTAATACACTTGCTTCTGCTGAAAATTCTTCGTTTGTATAAATGTTAATTATTTTCTTACCAGTAACATGAAGAGGGAGTGAAACTGTAACTTCACTATTAGTAGGGTTTAAAACGAAAAAGATAGTTTCATCCTCATATGTTTTCGTATAAGAAATATAATTATGTTCATCATTTGCTTCGATGAATTGAAAAGTACCATGTCCTCCAAATGCTTTATGTTGTTTCCGTAATAAAATCAATGTTTGTATATGGGTAAATAATGCATGATCTTGTTCTTTAGTATCCCAAATCATACATTTACGGCAATCAGGGTCCATGCCGCCATCCATACCAATTTCATCTCCGTAATAAATACAAGGAGAGCCGATGAAAGAAAGATGGAATACATAGAGCAATTTCAACTTATTTTTATCTCCGTTGCATGTTGTTAAAATTCTTGGAGTATCATGGCTATCTAATAAATGAAATGCTGCTTCATTTACATTCATAGAGTAGGAATGTAGAGATTCTGTAATTTGCTTCATGAATTCACTTGCTTTAATGGAATCGTTAGCAAAGTAAGAAAGTAGAGCGTTTGTAACAGGATAGCTCATGACAGCATCAAATTGATCGCCTTGTAGCCACGGAAGGGCATCGTGCCAAATTTCTCCCAAAATATATACTTCAGGATTTAGTGTCTTTATTTCAGTTCGGAATTCTCTCCAAAAGTTGTGATCGACTTCATTGGCGACATCAAGGCGCCAGCCATCTATATTGAATTCTCGTACCCAATAACGTCCTACTTCAAGTAAGTATTCTTTTACATCTGGATGAGCTGTATTTAATTTAGGCATATACGGTGTAAAGGCGAAAGTATCATAATTTGGAAGTGGTTCGGTTATAATCGGAAATTCATGAATGTGGAACCACTCTTTATATACGGACTTCTCACCATTCTCTAGTACGTCTTGAAATTTCTCGAAAAAGTATCCACTATGATTAAACACAGCATCGAGCATTACTTTTATACCGTGCTTATGACATTCTTCAACGAGCTCTTTAAAAGTTTCTTTCGTCCCAAATTGTGGGTCAATTTCCATATAGTCAATTGTGTCATATTTATGGTTTGAATGAGCTTTGAAAATAGGTGTGAAATATATTCCGGAAATGCCAAGCTTAACAAGGTAATCAAGGTTTTGAATAACACCAGAAAAATCTCCGCCGAAAAAATTAGTTGGAGTTGGATTCGCACTTCCCCAAGGAAGGGTGTTTTCTGGATTCAGCGTACTATCGCCATTAGCGAATCGCTCAGGGAAAATCTGATACCAAATGGTGTCTTTAATCCAAGATGGTGCTTTGAATACATCATCTGCATGAATAAATGGAAAACAGAAAAAGTTACCAACATCATCATTTGGAATGCTAGAAAAGAATCCTCGCTCTGCATAAATAAGAGTGTCTGTTTCAGATTTTAATTCAAACCCATAACGTAAGCGCTTAAATTTTGGTTCGATTGAAATGGACCAATAATCAAATAATGCAGTAGAACCCGTTTTTTTCATGGGTGTACTTGCTGATATCCATTTCCCGTCTTTCCATTCGTAAGGATCACCGTAAATAAGATCGGCGCTTTGAATATCATCTCTCTTAGTACGTACTCGGATGTGAATTGTTTGTTCATCATAAGCGTATGCATAATTATCTTTCGGCCTATGATAAATAGCTTCTTTAAACATATAGAAAATCCCCCTTCAATATCTCTATACATAGTATTCCCTTAAGTGTAATAATAAAGCCTATATTGCAAACGATTGCCTTTTTCGTAGCTTTAATATTGCTTATAAGAGTAGTATTCATTTCATATAAAGTCAATGTATAAAGAGTATAATGACATAATTTTTAAATTAATATTTGCAAAATGAATAAAAGAATGTATAATGATAGACAAATAGCGCAAACGTTTTCATAGATTGAGATATTGTTTGCGCTTCAATTAAACTATTAAATGCAAACGTTTTCAGTTACTGAGGTACATAGACAATTTAGGGAGGTTTTTGGGATGAAGAAAGCATTATCATTATTAACGGTCTCAGCATTATCTATTGGTATGTTATCTGCATGTGGACCGAAAGATTCAGGGAAAAAAGAGGAAAGTAAAGCGAAAAAAGACTATGATCTTCTTGTTTGGGAAGATGATAAAAAAGGTGTTGGTTTAGAACCAGCAGTGAAAAGCTTTGAGGAAAAATATAAAGTAAAAGTAAAAGTTGTTGAAATGCAAATGACAGATCAAGTGAAGAAGTTACGCCTTGATGGACCAGCGGGGACTGGACCAGATGTTGTAACATTGCCACACGATCAAATCGGAAATGCAGTAACAGAAGGTTTACTTTCTGAAGTGAAAGCAGATGATGCTGTAAAGAGTAAATTTACTAATTCATCAATAGAAGCACAGACATATAATGGAAAATTATATGGTTTACCAAAAGCAATTGAGACACCAGTCTTTATTTACAATAAAAAACTAATGCCAAAAGCGCCAGAAACGATGGACGAGCTGTTTAACTTCTCAAAAGAATTTACGAAAGATGGCAAGTACGGATTTTTAGCATTAGGAGATAACTTCTACTTTGCTAATGCATTCATGGCAGGTATGGGCGGTTATGTATTTGGTGAAAAAGATGGAAAGCCAAATGCAAGTGATGTTGGATTAAATAATAGCGGAGCAGTACAAGGTGCTGAATATCTTCAAAAATGGTACAAGGAAAAATTATTCCCAAAAGGTATTATCGGTGAATCAGGTGGGCCTGCTGCTGATGGACTATTCAATGAAGGAAAAGCAGCTTCTATCATGAATGGCCCATGGGCGTTCCAAGCAATGGAAAAGAACGGGATTGATTATGGCGTTGCTCCAATGCCGAAATTACCAAATGGTCAACCAATGAAAACGTTTGTTGGGGTTAAAGGATGGCATGTAACAAGTTTCTCTAAACAAAATGATTTAGCTACAAAATTCACTGAGTGGGTAACAAATGAAGAAAACGCAAAAATTCGATTTGAGAAAACAAAAGAAATTCCTCCAGTAAAATCAGTAATGGAAGATCCAATTATTAAAGATAACGAAGCTGCAAAAGCAGTTGCAACGCAATCTGAAAATGGAATTCCAATGCCAAACATTCCAGAAATGCAAGAAGTTTGGAAACCAGCTGGAGATGCGCTTCAATTAGTTGTTACAGATAAAGAGGCACCAAAAGCGGCGCTTGATAGTGCAGTGAAACAAATTAAAGGTAATATTGAGGCAAATCATAACAAGAAAAAATAAGGTGAAATTCGTGCCTCGAATATGAGAGGCACGAATTCTCTCCCTTCCATGTAGGAAGAAAAAAGGGGGAAGGAACATGCAAACATCTATGGAACCAGCAAATGGGTTAAACCATTCAAAGCATAGAAAAATGGCAACCATGTTATCAATCATTCCAGGCGTGGGCCAAATGTATAATAAACAATTTGTAAAAGGTCTTATTTTTCTAGTATTAACAGGTTCATTTATTGTAGCCTTTGCTGATTTATTAAATATGGGATTATGGGGTATTGTAACGCTTGGTACAGAAGTTCCACGTGACCATTCTGTCTTTCTATTAGTAGAAGGAATCTTGGCCCTTATCGTTATCGCTTTTGGGCTCGGCATATATGCATTTAACTTATACGATGCATACCAAAATGGAAAGAAACGTGATATCGGAACACCGTTAAATTCTGTAAAAGAGCAATACCGTAATTTGTTAGATCAAGGTTTTCCTTATTTAATGGTTTCACCAGGTTTTCTACTACTTATCTTTGTTGTCGTATTTCCAATCATCTTCGTAATTTTAATTGGATTTACAAACTATGATTTATATCATTCTCCTCCAGCAAAATTAGTAGATTGGGTGGGCTTTAAAAACTTTATTGATATTTTCACTTTACCGATGTGGAGAGAGACATTTGTAAGTGTATTCTCTTGGACTGTCATTTGGACATTCGTTGCAACAACATTACAAGTTGCGCTTGGTATTTTCTTAGCGATTATCGTAAATCAGCCCGGTATTAAAGGAAAGGCAATTATTCGAACAATCTTCATTTTACCGTGGGCGGTTCCAGCATTCGTATCTATTCTTGTTTTCTCTGGTATGTTTAATGAAACATTCGGAGCGATTAACAATCAAGTATTAGCTTTATTCGGAATTGAAAAAATTGCTTGGATGACAGATCCATTTTGGGCGAAGATTGCTTTAATTATGATTCAAACGTGGCTTGGGTTCCCGTTTATCTTTGCGATGACAACGGGTATACTGCAATCGATTCCGGGAGAATTATATGAAGCGGCTACAGTAGATGGAGCGACAGCTTGGCAACAGTTTCGTAAAATTACATTGCCACTTGTGTTATATGCAACAGCACCAATATTAATTACGCAATATACGTTTAACTTTAATAACTTTAGTATCATCTATCTATTTAACGGTGGAGGTCCTGCTGTAGCTGGACAAGACGCAGGTGGAACGGATATTTTAATTTCATGGATTTATAAGTTAACGATGACTTCAGCGCAGTACGGAAAAGCAGCAGCTCTTACAATGATATTATCGTTAATCGTTATTACAGTTGCGTTATGGCAATTTAAGAGAACAAAATCATTCCAAGAAGAGGATATGATGTAAATGAATATTAAAAGACAGAAGATGTTACGTCTCTCATTAAGTTATTTAGTTATTTTCGTAATGTGTGCCATCATTTTCTATCCGTTATTATGGATTATTGGCTCATCGTTTAATCCGGGTGATAGTTTATCTGGATCAAGTATTATTCCACAAAATGCAACGTTAGATCATTATCGTAAGTTATTAGATCTAGAGAATAGTAATTACTTACTATGGTATAAAAACACATTAAAAGTAAGTGTTTTAACGATGATTTTCTCAGTGTTAGCAATTAGCTTTACTGCTTATGCATTTTCGAGATATCGTTTTGTTGGAAGAAAAAATGGTTTATTAACATTTTTAATTCTGCAAATGATTCCAAACTTTGCAGCGTTAATTGCTTTATACGTATTAGCTCAATTAACAGGATTAATTGATACACACCTTGCATTAATTTTAATTTATGTAGGCGGGGCTATTCCGATGAATACATGGCTTATGAAAGGGTATTTTGATACGATTCCGAAAGAACTAGATGAATCAGCTCGAATGGATGGAGCAGGGCATTTTCGTATTTTTTGGCAAATCATTATGCCACTTGCAAAGCCAATCGTAGCGGTTGTAGCGTTATTTACTTTCATTGGTCCATTTACAGATTTCATTTTAGCGAGTATTATTTTGCGAACACCAGAAAATTATACTTTAGCAGTTGGATTATATGAAATGGTTGCGAAGAAATTCGGTAATGAATTTACAACGTTTGCAGCGGGTTCTGTGTTAATTGCGATCCCAATTTCAATTTTATTCCTATCACTACAAAAATACTTTATTTCTGGTTTAACAGCTGGAGGTACAAAAGGATGAAAAATGGGACATTACGTCCCATTTTTCTTTTCATCTCCCTATAAATAAGTTTATAGGGAGATGAAAAGAGATTTGACATCACATGTGAAAAGAAGTGAAATAAATAGTATATTATAGTATAGGAAAAAATAGCTATATCCCTTACAATACATGAAGAGGGAGAATAGGATTAGTTTTGCAAGATATAAGAAATGAAAGTTTATGACTTGCAATGAGTGCGAGATAAAATATATGAAAAATGGCAGAGAAATGAGAGGAGGGGGATTTTTATGACAGTTACAATTAAAGATGTGGCGAAGCAAGCGAATGTTGCACCATCAACAGTTTCTCGTGTAATTGCTGATAATCCAAGTATAAGTGAAAAGACAAAGCGCCGTGTTAGGAAAGTGATGAGTGAATTAGGGTATCATCCCAATTTAAATGCGAGAAATCTTGCGAACCAAACGACGAAAACACTTGGTCTTGTTATGCCAAGTTCTGCAAGTAAAGCTTTTCAAAATCCATTTTTCCCAGAAGTTATAAGAGGGATTAGTTCATTTGCACACGTAGAAGGTTATGCGCTTTACATGTCGACAGGTGAAACGGAAGAAGAAATTTTTAATGGTGTCGTAAAGATGGTACAAGGACGCCAAATTGGTGGCATTATTCTTTTATATTCAAGGGAGAATGATCGGATTATTCAATATTTACATGAACAAAATTTCCCGTTTGTTTTAATAGGAAAACCATATGATCGAAAAGATGAAATTACATATGTAGATAATGACAATTATACAGCTGCAAGAGAAGTGGCAGAATATTTAATTTCATTAGGGCATAAACAAATCGCGTTCATTGGTGGTGGATCAGATTTACTTGTAACGAGAGATCGTTTAGCTGGTATGAGTGATGCCTTGAAATTAGCAGACATTGTATTACCAAAAGAATATATTTTACATTTTGATTTTTCGAGGGAAAGTGGTCAACAAGCTGTTGAGGAATTAATGGGACTGCAGCAACCGCCAACGGCAATTATGGCAACGGATGACTTAATTGGACTTGGTGTGTTAAGTGCTCTTTCTAAAAAAGGATTTGTTGTACCGAAAGATGTTTCTATTGTAAGCTTTAATAATGCTTTATTATCGGAAATTGCGAGCCCTCCACTTTCGACAGTTGATGTGAATATTTATCAGCTAGGATATGAGGCGGCAAAAGCTTTAGTTGATAAAGTAGAGAATGCAGAATCCACTGCAAAGTGTATCATTATTCCTCATAAATTACTAAAACGTCAAACTTGTGATCATTATGCATAAAAAAGCTAAGAGTTTAACTCTTAGCTTTTTTCATTAGAAAGGCTTCTAATCGGTCGCAGCCTTCTTTTAAAGTTTCGATACTATACGCATAGGACAAGCGAAGGTAGCCTTCACCGTATTCAGAGAATGCTGTCCCAGGAACTACAGCTAGTCCCGCTTCTTTGACAAGATCAAGTGCAAAATCAAATGATGAAGATGTCAAATGACCAACATATGGGAATAAGTAAAATGCACCTGTTGGCTTTTCAACTGTTAATCCCATTTGAGTGAGTCTATTATATACGTAATCACGGCGTTTTTTATATTGGTGGCGCATCATTTTTGGTGCGTCTTTAGCTGCTGTTAATGCTTCAATTGCAGCGTATTGAGCGATTGAAGTAGCACACGTTACATTGTATTGATGAACTTTTAATATGTGTCCTGCTAAATAGCTTGGTGCAAATAAAAGTCCAACACGCCAGCCAGTCATAGAATGTGATTTAGATAAACCGTTAATGACAATTGTCTTTTCACGCATTTCTGGGAAATGAGCGATAGATGTATGCTTTTGTTCATATACAAGCTCGCTATAAATTTCATCTGAAAGGACGAAAATATTTTTATCTTTTAAAACATCTACAATATCTTTTAGCTCTTCTGTTGATAAAGTTACACCAGTTGGATTAGAAGGATACGGTAGTACGATACATCTTGTTTTTTCTGTAATAGCATTTTTAAGCGCTTCAGCTGTTAAACGAAATCCAGTTTCACGAACATCTACAAAAACAGGCGTTGCACCGCATAATCGAATAATGGGTTCGTACCCTGGATAAATAGGAGCAGGTAAAATTACTTCTGTTCCTGGCTCTAAAATCGTTCGGAATGCAACATCAATTGCTTCGCTAGCACCGATTGTAACGATGGTTTCGTTTTCAGGTGAGTAATGTAAATCGTAGTTATCTTTTACAAAGTTACAAGCTGCCTTACGTAATTCTAGTAAACCAGCGTTATGTGTATAGCTTGTATAGTTTTCTGTAATCGCCCGTTTTGCCGCTTCTTTTACGAGAGAAGGTGTAGGGAAATCGGGTTGTCCAATTGTTAAAGAAATCAAATTATCGTAGTTTTGAATCATGTTAGAGAATTGACGGATTCCAGAAATTTGGATGTCCTTCACTCTAGGGTTAATGAATTGTTCCATTGTATCTCCCTTTCTTCCGTTTGAAAATTAAGTTCATTTTATCATATTTTCTATGATTACGCTTTGTATATGTTATTTAGAAAGAGAGAGAAAAGAGAAAAAAAGCCGCTATAAGCGACTTTTTAATATCCGTATTCCCAATCTATTTCATCTTCATTCCAGAGTACAGAGGATACCTTGCCAAGGTGAACGACTGATTGGTTCACAGCACATGTGCAGTTTTCATCTCCCGCTTTATGCTGTAACTCTTCATATACTGATTTTTCAACATTTTCTAGAACAACCAAATTTTCTTCTTTTAAAACAAGCGTAGTACCCGCCATATTTATCTTCCTCCTACTAAAGTAATGATCACTTATTTGTAAACATAGATAGTATGGATTATATGCTGTATTTTGCTATAGTTGTCCGTCTAAAAAAGTATTTTTATATTTTCTTTGTAATCCGTATTCATTGTATACTGCACGAAGGAAATTTGGTACAGGGTTTACAATCATTTCGAAAATCTGTAACAATTATTATGAGTTGTTAACAAAGAATTAACAAATATGTTAAGAAAAATCAAAATTTTAAAACAAATACACCTATAAAATGATATAATCATATCAAAATACATATAGGGGATGAGAGGTTATGGAGCTTATCCGTGATTTATTGATTCAAATTGCCATCATAATTTTGCCACTATTTTTATATGAAGCGATTCGTTTAAATCGCTATCAAGAAATGCCTCCGAAGCCAAATCGTTACTTTATTATGTTTTTATCTAGCGTTACGCTCGTTCTCTCCATGACATACTCTATTTGTTTTGGCAATGTGTGTGGGTATAACTTTCACCCCATTCCAATTGTCAGTGGTTTTTTATATGGTGGGATTGTTGGTTTAATCCCAGCGGTTATTTTTGTTGCATATGAATGGTTACTAAAGGGAATGAGCTTTCTTCCAGTTTTAGAAGTAATATTTTTATTGATAGTTCCGCTATTTTTATCAAAGAAATGGTCTCTTTTTTCAAGGGATAAGAAATTAATTTTAGCATTTATGATTTCATCATTTTATGTGCTTGTTTCTTTAGTATTAGGCATGATTAATGTTCTTTTGGAAACAGGATTTACACCGTATATTTCGCAAATATATAGCGGATTTATATTTGCCTCGCTTATCATGGTCATGACAATGGTATTTCAGGTGTATTTAACTGAATATTTAAATGAAAATGCATTGCTACGTACAGAGATGCAAAAATCAGAAAAGCTTAATATTGTAAGTGAGTTAGCAGCAAGTGTGGCACATGAAGTTCGAAATCCACTAACTGTTGTTCGTGGATTTATCCAATTGCTAGAAAGTACGGAAGATGTGAAGAATAAGGATTATATGCGTCTCGTATTAGCTGAATTGGATCGGGCGGAACAAATTATTTCAGATTACTTAAATTTAGCAAGGCCGCAAATTGAGAAAAAAGAACACATTTGTTTATCAGCCCAATTAATAGAAATGACCACTCTCATGTCGTCATTTGCAGCGATGCAAGGTGTATATTTACAAGTTGAAATTTCAGAAAGTCTTTATACGATTGGTGATAAGACAAAATTGAAGCAAGCTATTATGAATGTTGTTAAAAATGGTATTGAAGCAATTCAAGGAAATAAAGGATATTTAAAAGTAACAGCTATTCAAAAAGACGAAACAATCATAATAAGAGTTAAAGATAGTGGTGTTGGTATGACGAATGAACAGTTAGCAAGGCTTGGGCAACCATATTATTCTTTAAAAGAAAAAGGGACAGGATTAGGACTTATGGTAACATTTAGTATTTTACAAGCGCATAATGGTACATTGGAATATAAGAGTGAAAGTGGAAAAGGCACTGAAGCAATTATTATATTACCAGCTGTACAAAATAAGGAATAAAAGTTACCGATGAAAGGTAACTTTTTATTTTATATTGTTTATTCATTTGTTTTTTCTTGTTTTGCTCGGCTAAATAAACTTTTAAATGATTGAAAGAAGCTTTGCTCTTTTGAGGCAGCAACCATTCTTTTTGTTTCTTGAATTTCTCGAATAACTTGCATAAGCTGTGCATCACGGTTACTGTCTTTATTATAAATTTGACTAACAAGTTTATTCATTTTTTCTTCCTGTTTGGATTCTCGTTTATACATATGATTCATTAATAAGTCCATCTTTTCTTTTTGCAGTGCATCTGTTTGAGCGGCGTGATCGACTAACTCTTGAAGCATTTTTTCTTGAGAGCCTTCTTTTACATAAACTTGTTGCATCAATTCGTCTAGTTTCTCATCCTTTAAACGATTTTGTGTAATTAAAGTAGAATTTTGATGAATAATTGCCTCATTTAATTGAGCTAGCATTTCAAGTTTTAACATGAACTCCTCAAAGTTACGCCCATCTTCTTTTTCTTTCGTTTGTATCTCTTGCTTATCTTGTATAACTGGTACAGGTGGGGCCTCTTTTTCTTTTAAAATAATCGGTATCGTTTCTGAAATATCTTCTTGTAATGTAGCAGCTCTTTCGTGTATAGATTTCAATAATTTTAAATCATCAAGTTTATAAATACGAGCATCAGCTGTTTTGGAAATCATATAACCATGTTCTTCTAACAGTTGACTATATTTGCGAACTATATGTTTTGGGATGCCTGTTTTATTCGTGACATCTTTCGTTTTATAGGTAGCTTCCATCATATTTCCTCCCCAAAAAGTATCGTATATATCATTTCAATCTTTTATGAGGACTTCCTTTGAAAAAGAATGTCGGAAGGCTATTAGTTTTCTACAGCATTAGTGAAAAAATGAAAATTTTTGGCGGAATGGCAAGGAATAACTAAAATAATGTCTGAAAACATATACAGGAGAAGTTTGTTATAATAACGGAGGAAAAGAAACTGGTAGAAACATGGAGGTATACATGAAGCAATTAAAAGGTATTATCATTTCAATTATCGCAATTCTGTCTATTTTAGTAGCAGTTTATGAAGTACTTGTGCCAGAGGAAACAAGTGTAAAGAAAACGAATACGTATGATCAAGTGTTAGAATTTCCGAAAGAACGTTATCCAGAGACAGGAAAACATATTACGGATGCTATAAAAGAAGGGCATTCAGAAGTTTGTACAATCGATCGTGGTGGTGCTGCAGATAGAAGGAAATTGTCGTTAGCACCATATCCATCAAAAAAAGGGTATGATCGTGATGAATGGCCAATGGCGATGTGCAAGGAAGGCGGAAAAGGAGCACATATTGAATATATAAGTCCGGCGGATAACCGCGGAGCAGGTTCTTGGGTAGGGAATAAGTTAGATAAATACCCAGATGGTACGCGAGTAAAATTTGAAGTGAAGTAGTAGTTGTATATTTCATAATGAAGGAGAAGGGGAACTATGGAGTTAACGATTTCTTATTCGCAATTAATGTTGATGAACTATGACGGTGAGCAGCCTTATGTAGATTGGACTGATGAAGATTTTGAAAGAGGTTATGCTAAGGCAGATGGAACTGTTATTTTTGAAGCACTTTCTGATTATACTTGTGAAGTGAAAGTGACCCCAGGGAAACATATTGAAAAAGAAGAAGTAGTTAGAACGATTACGGTTCCTTTTACAGTTGAAAATGAAAGTATCGTTATAACGAGTATTCTTTCTAATAAATTTCAAATACCTATTCCAAATGGTGAGTATACAGTTGTATTACAAGCAATTCCTCTTGAAGAGCCAACGGATGATGAATTATATAAAATACAATATGAATTCTTTTTTGAAAGTAAAGAATAAAAAATGGGTTATCCTGAGAAAAGGATAACCCATTTTTGTTATGCGTTTGTTTTTAAAAGGGAACGAGCATCTTTCGCTGCTTGCACCATATGTTCTAAAGCTGGAATAACTTCTTCTGTTCTTCTCGTTTTTAAACCACAATCAGGATTAATCCAGAAATATTTAGGATCACATACTTCTAAAGATTGTTCTACGATTTTATACATTTCATCTTTACTCGGTACACGTGGGCTATGAATATCATATACACCTAGGCCGATGCCTTTTTCATATGTTGTATGTTTTAATGTATCAATAAATTCTCCGTGACTTCTTGATGTTTCGATAGAAATTACATCTGCATCTAATGCGCGAATCGCGTCAACAATATCTTCGAAGTTACTGTAACACATATGAGTATGAATTTGTGTTTCATTTGCTACAGAAGAAGTTGCTAAAAGGAAGGATTGTACTGCCCATGTAATATAAGCATCCCAATCTTTTTCTTTTAGTGGCATTCCTTCACGAAGTGCGGGCTCATCGACTTGGATTACTCTAATTCCGGAAGATTCAAGTAGTTCAATTTCGTGACGAAGAGCTAGTGCAATTTGATACGAAACTTCTTTTCTTGGAATATCATTTCGAACGAAGGACCAATTTAAAATTGTAACAGGTCCGGTTAACATTCCTTTTACAACTTTCTCTGTTAAGCTTTGCGCATAAACTGTTTCCTTAATAGTCATGCCGTTAATAAAGGCTACATCACCATAAATAACAGGTGGTTTTACGCAGCGGGAACCGTATGATTGTACCCAACCGTTTTTAGTGAATGAGAAACCAGCAAGGCGCTCACCAAAATATTCGACCATGTCAGTTCTTTCAAATTCACCATGTACAAGGACATCAAGCCCAATTTCTTCTTGGTAACGAATCCATTTTTCTGTCTCTTTTTCAATAAATTGTTCATATTGTTCATTTGAAATAACACCGTTACGCCATTCTTTTCGCGTTTGACGAACTTCAGTTGTTTGCGGGAAGCTACCAATAGTCGTTGTTGGTAATAGCGGTAACTCTAGAGCAACTTGTTGTAATTCGTATCGTTTTTCAAATGGAAGAGGACGTGAAAAATCTTCTTCTTTTAGTGCTGTTCGTGCTGCTTTGACATCTTCTCGGTTACGTGCAGCAGATGAACGAATTGTATGATGTACGTTTCGATATGTTTCCAGCTCATTACTAATGCTTTCTGTACCTTGAGTGAGAGCGGAATGAATAAGAACTAATTCTTCTAATTTTTGATTTGCAAATGCTAACGCATCAAACAGCTCAGTCGATAAGTGAGTTTCTTCTGTTTTATCGATTGGTGTATGCAATAAGCTACAAGAAGGCTGAACGATGATATCTTTCGTTTGGACTTGTTTTTGTAACGTTGTAAATAACTCAAGAACTTCATCAAGGTCAGCTCTCCAAATGTTACGGCCATCTATACAACCGACAGCTAAAGTTTTATCAGCTGGGAATCCATATTTTGAAATAGCATTTAGATTACCTTCTTTACCATGAATGAAATCTAATCCAATACCGGATACCGGGAATGTAATAATTTCTTCATAGTTTTCTTCTACGCTATCAAAATATGTTTGTAAAAGAAGAGTCGCATTTGGAACTTCTTTACGAATAGCTTCATAAATTTCTTTTGCTTGTTGAACTTCTTTTTTAGTTAAAGAAGCGAAAATCGGTTCATCAACTTGAATGGCTGGTGCACCAGCTGCATGTAGTTCTGAAAGCAGTTGTACGTAAGGTGCAACTAACTGTTTTAAAATGGTAGGAAATTGTTCTTGTGTATAACCTTTAGCTAATTTTAAGAAAGTATATGGTCCTAAAATAACAGGCTTTCCATCTACTCCTAATTCTTGTTTTGCCTCTTCGTATAAGCGAAGTGGACGATTATCTTTTAAAGAGATTTGTAATCCCTCTTCATATTCAGGAACGATATAGTGATAGTTTGTGTTAAACCATTTTGTCATTTCGGAAGCTACGTGATCCTTAGAGCCACGCGCCATTGCGAAATATACATCAAGGTAAGATGTAAACTCAGAAAAACGTGATGGAATAAATCCTAGCATATAGGCAGTATCCAAAACGTGATCATAATATGTAAAGTCGCCAATTGGAATGAGTTCAATCCCTTTTTCTTGCTGTACTTTTACGTGTTGAAGGCGAATTTCTTTCATTGTTGTTAAAAATTGTTCTTCATCGATTTTATTGGACCAAAAAGCTTCCAATGTTTTTTTCCACTCTCGTTGTAGTCCGATACGTGGATAACCTAAGTTACTTGTTTGAATTGCCATTTTAAATTCCTCCCTAATTGAAAGTAAGCATTTCCGTTTACTAGGAAATACCTATAACAAAAAGTACAAAGACATAGAAAATAAGCCTTCCTTTTTGTTTTAACACCTCATCATCATCCGTGAATCTATCAGTGTTGTTAAAACAGGCAGGTCTCCTGACTTATGCTTCATATAATTTCTTTCACCTTCCCGTTTTCACAGTGGCACCAAAAAGAAATCTCAGCATTTACAGTGGCGGGACCGTGTTGGAGTTTCACCAAGCTTCCCTTTTAAACACGAAACGAAACTTTCGTGTACCTATTTTCCTTTTGAAAGGAATTTAACAAGCGATATGATATTGAAACAAATTTTAACATAATTTTTGGAATTTTGTCTACTGTTTTAAAATAAGAAAATTCTAAAGTTTTTATTTCTTAGTATTCTGACTTTTTATATTCTGGAGTAACTAATAATATTACAGTATGAAAAGAGAAATTGAGCTATGAAAGAAGTAGGGATGTCTTCTTTCATAGCTCAATCTTCATCTATAGCAACTTCTGAAAGTTGGCCTGCTATAGCATCTTTAAGGAGGGTGTTTAGCCATTGTAATTCAACTGTAATATGCTCAATTACACTTTGCAAAATATATAGTTGTGCACGTGGAACCTTTCCTTTATTACAATCATATATCGTTTGCATAGTATGTAAATATTGAAGAGTATCGTTTTTCTTTTTTTCTAAAATAGGAACTAATTCGTGATCATTGCTAAAGTGAGCGAAAGATAAGGCTGAATAAATAGGTTTATATATTTGGTTTTTGGCTTCGAATTGTTTTAATAGTAAAGTGTGGAATAGTTTTTTGCCTTCTTCTGTTATATGAAAAATCGTTTTGTCAGGTCGATTTGTGTCTCTAATTACATTTGTAATATGAATTGCCCCTTGCTTTTCTAATTGCTCGAAGGCGTAATAAAGTGATCCTTTAGCATATTTAATGTAACAATCCATTTGTCGTTCTTTCATAATATGCTGCACTTCATATGGATGTTTATCTCCTTCGAGTAGTAAGCCGAGAATGACTAATTTCATGCTCATGCTGTCTCAACTCCTGTATATAAAAACTTTATACATATTATAAACGGCATATCCTTTTTCATAAAGGGATATGCCGCTTCTTTTTTATATTAACTAACTTGCTTTTGTTTTTCTTTCTTTTTAGGGCCTGTAAAGAGGCGTTCATTTCCCATAAGTAAAATACAAATAATACTTAGTACAGCCGGGATGAGTGCCCAGAAGAATGTGTTCGCAATAGATGTAGCGAGAGCTTCCTTAATACCCGCTAATATTTCAGCAGGAATTTTTGCGGTAGCGCCTGGTGATAATAAGAAACTTGTGTCTCCGCCTTTTGGAGCTAATTTTGCTAGTTCAGGGGGGAATACAGAGTTTAGTTTATCTGTAAAAATATGATTTTGAATTGTACCAAAAATCGTTACACCAAGAGTCATACCGAGTGATCGGAAGAATGAGTTTGTTGATGTCGCCGAACCACGGTCCCGCATTTCCAACTTGTGAATAGAAGACATACTTAATACTGAGAATGAGAAACCAACACCAAGCCCAGCGAGAATCATAAATAGTGTTACGAGTAAACGAGGTGTGTCCATTGTTAAAGTACTTAATAAATAAATACCAAGAACGAAGAAGACACCAGATACCATCATAATGTTACGATAGCTTGTTCGAGAAGCTAATTGTCCTCCCGTTTGACTTCCAATTACAGAACCAACCATCATTGGTGTTAAAATTAATCCAGCATTAGAGGCGGAACCTCCAAGGACGCCTTGAATGAAGATTGGAATATAAACTGTACAGATAATGAAAGCGGCACCATAGAAAAAGGCAACTCCTTGACTAGCTGCGAATAAAGGTTTTTTAAATAGATGGAATGAAATAATAGGCTCGGTTGCTTTTCGTTCTACAAAGAAGAAAATAATAAGCGTAATAACTACTGTTGTAAATAAGCCAATAATTACAGTAGAATTCCAGGCATATTCCTTACCACCAAGTTCTAATGCGAACATTAAGCAAACGATACTTATGACAAGTGTAATAGCACCAGCCCAATCAATTTTTTGTTTTCTAAATTCTAGAGACTCACTGTAGTATTTAGTAATGAAGAAAAAGGAGATAAGTCCTAATGGAATATTGATATAGAAGACCCAATGCCAACTTATATAGTCTGTAATATAAGCACCTAATAAAGGACCGAATACACTAGATGTCCCGAAAACAGCACCGAATAGTCCTGTCATCTTCCCGCGTTTTTCTGGTGGGAAGATATCGTACATAATTGTGAAGGCGATAGGCATAAGGGCACCACCACCGATCCCTTGAATAGCTCTATAAATACTTAATTGCTCAATGCTTGAAGCTGTTCCGCAGAGCGCAGAACCGAATAAGAAAAGAATGAGGCCACCAATATAAAAACGTTTCCGCCCGTACATATCAGAAAGTTTCCCGAAGATAGGCATCCCTGCCATTGTTGCTACCATATAAGCTGATGTGACCCAAACAAACTTATCAAATCCTCCCAGGTCTCCAACGATTGTTGCCATTGCGGTTGCAACGATTGTATTATCCATTGCGGCCATTAATATACCAAGCAGTAAACCAGCAACAACAAATTTTGTCTTGTTGGCTTCTTTTTTTAATGGTTGAGTTTCCAAATATAACCCTCCTTTAGAAATAAGTAAACTATATTAAATTTTGAGTGCAGTGGATAAAAAATTTAAATGTATAGTTGATGTTAATTTCTTTTCCATAAGTGCACTTATATGCCATAAAGAATATTATAGTCAAATTTGACTATAAGGCAAATTTTTTCTTCCGTCAAAATATTCTTTCGTATGAGTAGAGAACGAGTGAGCCATACGAATATTGCTATGAAGGGAATGAAGTAAATTGTAAAAAAATTTCATAAAGAACACCTTCTGTTAATAGATGAAAAATGGTTTTTTCTTCATATTGTCGAATAGGATAAAAGGAAGAGAAATATTAAACATTGCTTGTAGCAAGCTTTAGGAATTTGGGGAATTCATTGTGTGTATGTTACATCTGAAATGAGGTGAATATATATTATGAAAATATGGGGACGAATTTCGGATACAGGAAAGTATTCAATACCGCTACAACCAGTATTGTGGATTGACGGATCGAAAAAGGAAAACGAATTTCCTCAAGTAGCCGTTACATTACAAATTGGTAGTATGTATACAGAACAATTTTCGTATGAATTGACCTACGATGTAAACGACATACTTATTATGAGAATTGAAGTGGAAAATAAAGGGGTAGAAATGATTTCGAGAGTTGTTGTAAGTCATATGATTCGAGATTACTTTGCTTATATTCCTAATTCTTTAAAAGTTGATAAGGGGATAAGTGAGTTTTTATTCCAGCTTGTTAGATGGCGAATTGATGATTTGTTACCGAATGAGAAGGTGGAACTACGTTGTAAAATAAAAGCTAATAAAGATAAAGCTCTTAAACAAACATTCTTTCAGGCTACATATACATTTCAAGATAAAGAGATATCATATGGCCCACTGCAAACAAATGAAGTTGTTGTGCGTCAATGATAAAAAGGAACCTGTACAAAAGGTTCCTTTTTTAGTGAAGGTTGTGTTTTTTGAGTATTTTCTTTTGCTCCATTCCTTTTTTTCCTACATAGTTATTTTTGTAGCCAAAGTATAGAATAAATAAAAATGAAACAACATTAACAATAGCGTCGATTTGATCGTTTGTAATAAAGTGTATCCCGAAAGAGGTAAATAATAATTTTAATGATAATAGAAAACCAGCTAGCAAACGCATAGCATCTGATAGATTCTCTTTTTGTAGCATATAGATTACTCCTTTCTATAAAAGTTATATATTATATATATGAAATAGAGTAGAAAAGGTATACAAGCTTAAGCAGAAATGTACATTGCATATGTACATTTTTTATTTTGTAGAAAAACATTATTGATATAGAAACATATATTGGTATAAAAGGGGGAAAAGTATGAAACATAAAGGAAAAATTAGTGGATTATTGCTTGGCAATACTGTGGCAGTTACAGAATGGATTGCACTTCAGGATGTAATTGCAAAACTGGATTCACGATCATTTTATACCGTCTTTATTATTTATATATTGCAAATGATACTAAGTTATTATTTTGGACATTGGTACGATAAAAGAACAAACGAGCGTATGGGTATGGAAGTAGGAGGAATGGCAAGCAATGATTTTGTTGTTGATTTTTTTGGGAAAGTAGCTGCTTTATCTGAAAGAGATTCTCGTAATATTACAGTGTACATTCTTTCTGTAAAAGAATGGGAAGGGTTAAAAGACACGTTGCAAGAAAAAAAGTTGGGAGTGTTAGTACAAAAATTAGAGAGTACCATTGTAAAGACAATTCGGAAGGGCGATGTTGTTACAAAGTGGGATGAAAATAAGTACGTTATTGTAGCAATTGATAATGGTCATGAAACATCAACAATAACAAAACGATTAATGAAAAATATTGAAAGTGAAATAGAAGGTGATTTACTCAGTGTCACTCTTTTATTTGGAGCAGCTAGCTATCCAGTAGAAGGAAAAACGTTTGAAGAACTGTTGAGAAAGTCGCAAAATCAATTGTACCAGTATAGAAATTTGCAAGAAAATGAGTGAAGCTTTGATTTGAAGATATATGATAGGAAGATGTTTTATTTGTAACATTTTTTTGACTTTTATTACAAAAAAACGCCACTTTTGTAATAAAAGTCTTTAAAAATATATGAAATAAGCATATAATTATGATGGTAGTGCCAATGCAATTTGCACAGTGTGTTTTATTTTAAAAGTGTAGAGGAAAGCAAGCTCTACACTTTTCCTTTTTAGGAAATGAAAAGAATATTTGTAAGTTGTTGCGAGATATCGATTGTACTGTGTAAAATGAACAAAGAGATTAATTGATAGAAAGCTGGAAAGGGAATGATAGACGTGAGAGCGGAGCGATCACCTTTTATCAGGTGAACTATTATAGTCTTATTAAGACTGAGGTGAAATTCCGTGGATATTAAAGTAATACATAGTGTGAACAGGCCTTAAAAAACACGAAGTAGTATACTTAAAAATGGATATGGAATTGCTAAATAATTCAAAAAGAATAATGTAATATCAAGTAATAATTTGTACAAACAATATTAATGATCTTCGTAAAAAAGATGCGAGTGTATAGAACAATTACATATTTTATAACTTTTTTATATTACACGATGGTCGTTTATAAGTAGGAGGAAGAGATGTTGAAATATAGTAAATTAGCAATTGTAACTACATTATCAATGATTTTATTAGCCGGTTGTTTCGGTCCGAAACCAGAAGAAGAATTATATGTAGCGTTTGAAAACGCTGCTAAACAAGAAAAAACAATGTTTGAAGATGCAAAAAAACTTGAGACTTTAGAGAAAGAAGGACAAGAATTATATAACCAGATTGTTCAAGAAGGAAAAGATAATAATCAAACTGTTAAAGAAAAACTGAATCAAGCAGTGAAAAATACAACTGAACGAGAAAAAGTGCTTACAAAAGAAAAAGAAGTTTTAAATAAAGCGCAAGAAGAAGTGAAGTCAGCTGATAAGTATGTGAAGAAAATTGAAGATAAGAAATTGAAAGATCAAGCTGATAAAGTGAAAAGCACGTATGAGAAACGCCACGATTCATTTAATAAAATGTATGACAGCTATAACAAATCTTTAAAACAAGAAAAAGAGTTATATACAATGTTACAAGATAAAGGTACTAAATTAAAAGATATTAGTGAAAAAGTAAAAGTAGTAAATCAATCTTATAAGGATATTGAGTCAGAAAAAGATAAATTTAATGAATTTACAAAGTCTTATAATACAGAAAAAGTAGCTTTTTATAAACAAGCAAATATTAAAATTAAAGAAGAGAAAAAATAAAACAGTTTGGCCTACACTTGGCCAAACTGTTTTATTTTTTTGTATAAGTACGACTATACCATGGAACAGGCTCACTTAATTTTTTTTCTTGTTTTAATGCTTCAGGACCAATATAATCTTGAAGTGTTTTTTTTGCTACTGTTAAAGATAAGGTTGTTTTCGGATTTCGATAGGAGGATTCAAGATGACCAAGATGCGGTAGAATTCGAAAATCTTCTTTCGTAGGAGGGATGTGGAAAAAATAATCGCCTAAACGTATAAGGACATCAGATTGTTGTTGGCTAAAACGTGGGTTTCTAGAAAAATGCAATCCTTCTTTAATTGCTTTTTTTTCAGCAATCAAACGTTCTAAAGCTGTCTTTTTTAACCAGTATAAATATTTAGGATTAGTAGCTGCTTTAGCATGACGATTCACAACGAAAATAGATTGAGCTAGTCGATTAATAGAATGTTGGTTTTGTAATTGAGATTGTGGTTGTGAAGGTTTCATATTGAATCTCCTTTCAATTTTTCATTATTATACCATAAATAAAATAGGTATTTATTATACGCAAAAAGTGATTGTATATATTTTCAATATTAAAGCAATATTGTTACAAAAAACAACTATTTTGTATAATAGTAATAGAATATGTTTTTGAAATTTGATAATGAAAGAGTGAGAAGTTTGAAAGAAATATTAAAACAACAGTATGCCATTATAGATATTGGATCTAATACAATGCGTTTAGTTATTTATGAAAAGCAAAATGGAGGTTTTTATAAAGAGATTGAAAATACGAAAGTTGTTGCTAGGTTAAGGAATTACTTAATTGATGGTGTATTGAATGAAGAGGGAATAGAAGTATTATTACAGACATTATTTCAATTTCAAGAAAGTACAAGATTCCATCAGTTGCATCATGTACTTTGTGTTGCAACAGCAACAATTAGACAGTCGGAGAATCAAGAGGAAATTAAAAAGCTTGTTGAAGGACAAACGGACTTTACTCTTAGAGTATTATCAGAGTATGAGGAAGCGCGTTACGGATACCTGGCGGTTATGAATTCTACATCGTTTTCAGAAGGAATAACGGTAGATATTGGTGGGGGGAGTACGGAAGTTACATACTTTAGAAATAGAGAGATTTTAGAGTACCATAGTTTTCCTTTTGGGGCACTTTCTTTAAAGCAACAATTTATTAAAGGTGATATTCCTACTAAAGATGAGTTAGAGGGAATGCAACAGTATTTAGAGTTTCAATTTCGAACGTTACCATGGTTAATCAATAAGAAATTGCCTCTTATTGCAATTGGTGGTAGTGCTAGGAACTTAGTAAAAATCCATCAAAATTTAATATGTTATCCTATAGCAGGATTACATTTATACAAGATGAAAGAAGAAGATGTTGAAAGTGTAAAAGAGGAATTGGAAAAATTGTCGTTCATAGAACTTCAGAAATTGGAAGGATTAGCAAAAGATCGAGCAGATACGATTATTCCAGCGGTTGAAGTATTTCATACACTTGTTCATGTTATAGAGGCACCGGCATTTGTATTAAGTAGAAAAGGGTTAAGAGAAGGTGTTTTCTATGAAGAGTTGACAAAAGATTTGGGGATTTCATATTATCCGAACGTAGTTGAAGAAAGTTTGCATTTACTATCACATGAATACGAAATGGACATGGAATTTGTTATTCAACTTATTAAACATGGAAGACTAATTTGCAAACAACTTGAGGAAATAGGGCTTATTTCTATGTCAGTAAAAGACTGGGAAGTGTTCCATCAAGCTGCGAAAGTATTTAATATAGGCAAATATATAGACGAAGAAGCGAGCCGTTTACATACGTTTTATTTATTAGCGAATAAGACAATTGATGGCATGATGCATAAAGATCGAGTAAGGCTAGCGCTTATTGCATCGTATAAATCAAAAATGTTATTTAAACAACATTTATCTCCATTTGAAGGTTGGTTTGATAAAAGCGAACAAAAAAAAATCCGCCTGTTAGGAGCTGTTTTACAATTTTCAGCTACTTTAAATGTAAGGCAACGATCGCTTATTGATACCATATCTATAACAGAAAGCGAAGAGGGATTAACGTTTAAAGTTTTATGTGAACAATCGGCATTAGCAGAAAAAGTACAAGCTGAAAAACAAAAAAAACAGTTAGAAAGAGTATTAAAAACGAATATTAATTTATTATTTGAACTAAAACATTAGGGTTGTACGGATGTCTTTACGAAAAATTTACACTTTGTAATATTGTAATTTGATAAAATGAAATTAACTAAATTATAGTAAAAAAGTTTCAAGGGGAAGTGTGAAGAGAATGGAATTATTGAAGGGGAATGCAGTAAATTTAAATGATACAGCTTATTACAATAATCGAGAGTTAAGTTGGTTAGCATTTAATGAACGTGTCTTACAAGAAGCGCAAGATGCAAATAATCCACTTTTGGAAAGATTGAAATTTATTAGTATTTTTAGTTCGAATTTAGATGAATTTTTTATGGTACGTGTAGCGGGATTAAAGGATCAAGTGAGTGCTGGATTTAATCAACCAGAAAATAAAGCTGGCTTAACACCGAAAAAGCAATTAAATAAAATTGCGATAAAAGCCCATGCACTAATGACAGTACAATATGATACATTTAAAAATTATGTATTACCAGCGCTTGAGTTAGAGGGAATTGAACGTTTAACATTCAATGATTTGACGAAAGAGCAGCGAGAATTTATAGAAGAGTATTTTGACGAGCAAATTTTTCCGGTGTTAACTCCTGTAGCTATTGATGCATATCGCCCATTTCCAATGTTATTAAACAAAAGTTTGAATTTGGCTACTCTTTTATATGATGAGAAGCAAGCGGAAGAAGAAAACAGGACGAAGTTAGGGATTGTACAAGTTCCTTCATTACTTGAGCGCTTCATAATTTTACCGAGTGAAGGGCAAAAGCATAAATTTATTTTATTAGAAGACGTAATTAGTAGCTTTACTCATAAATTATTTACGGGATATACAGTATCATCTGTTACTCGTTTCCGTATTACACGCAATGCAGATTTAACGATTCATGAAGAAGGTGCGAGAGATTTATTAAAGGTAATTGAAAAAGAATTAAAAAAGCGTAAGTGGGGGGCTGCTGTACGTTTAGAAGTTGGGAAAGAACACATTGATGAAAGAGTATTAGCGTTATTATATGAGGTTCTGGAAGTAAAAGATGAAGATGTATATATAATGGATGGCCCATTAGATTTAACATGTTTGTTTTCTTTATATAAAAAACTAGCTCCTTTATATGAACATCTTGTATATCCAGCTCTTATTCCGCAACCGCCTCAAGATTTAGGTGATGAAGAAGATGTATTTGAAAAAGCAATTGAGCATGATATTTTATTACATCATCCTTTTGAATCATTTCAGCCGGTAGTTGATTTTGTCCGTGATGCGGCAGACGATCCGAATGTACTTGCGATTAAACAAACGTTATATCGTGTAAGTGGTGATTCACCGATTATTCAGGCGTTAAAGATAGCGGCTGAAAAGGGAAAACAAGTGACGGTATTAGTTGAATTAAAGGCAAGGTTTGATGAAGAAAACAATGTTCACTGGGCTAAAGAATTGGAACAGGCAGGCTGTCATGTTATTTACGGTGTCAGTCACTTGAAAACACATAGTAAAATTACGCTAGTTGTAAGGAGAAAAAACGGAAAAATCGAAAGGTTCGTACATCTCGGAACTGGGAACTATAATGATGCAACAGCGAAGTTATATACTGATTTTGGATATATTACATCAAGAAAAGATTTTGGGGTCGATGCAACCAATTTCTTTAATTATTTAAGTGGTTATACAACAAAGCCACATTTTCATCATTTATCGGTTGCTCCATTTGATATAAGAGAGCAATTTATGGATTTAATAGATGAAGAAATCCGTTATCATAGGCAATATGGAAATGGATATATTATCGCTAAGATGAATTCATTAACAGATAAACCGTTAATAAAAAAAATGTACGAAGCATCACAAGCTGGAGTAAAGGTAGAGCTCATTGTTCGAGGAACATGTTGCCTACGACCTGGTATTCCAAATGTAAGTGAAAATATTCGTGTAGTTAGTGTTGTTGGAAGATATTTAGAACATAGCCGTATTTATTATTTCCATCATAATGGGGAGGAGAAAATATATTTATCTTCAGCTGATTTGATGACGCGAAATATGGAGAAGCGAGTGGAAATATCTTTCCCGATATTAGATATTGAAATGAAGGCACGAATTAAGGCGATTTTACAGCTTACATTAGCTGATAATGTGAAAACACGTGAACAAAATAAAGATGGTGATTACTATTATGTTATTAATGGTAGTACAGAAGAAATTGATAGCCAAGTGAAGTTGTTTAAGATGGCGTATCAAAATACAGACGCTGAATAATGAAAAAAAGTAAAAACCTCTTATGTCCATAAGAGGTTTTTACTTTTTTCTACTCATATGCTCCAAAAATGGAAGGATGAGTAGAAACAATAGTTTTATTATAAGCGTGTAATGAGATGGCTCGTTGAGAGAATAATATTTGAAAGAATCGTTACTTTAACCTAGTAATAGTAGGGTTGCTGACATGGTCCACCGTAACAAGGATAAGGTGCTGGCGGCGGGAAAGGTGGTGGATAAGGTGGATAAAATGGTCGAGGGCCGAAAGCTAATGCTCCGCCGAGCAATCCACCAGCAATTCCAGCTAGAAAGGGAACGCCAAAAAACGGGAAGAAGCGTGAGTCGCCTACTGGACCAATAGGTGCTGAACGGACTGGAATTGGTTGATAATATGGATACATGAACATACCTCCTTTATTGGACTCACTTTTATCATATGGTAAACGAAACATGGATGAGCGCGTACAAGAAAGGATATGTAAGAAAATAGGCGAATTATTACGAATGTTGGAGTGTGAAAATTGTGATTTCAGGTTTTGACATGAAACGAAATGGGACACGTGTTCTCCCGAGGCCTCGATTGACATAGAGAGTTAAATCCTGCATCGTATAGAAGCCTTCAATATAGTCTTTGGCGAGTGATGGCGTAATAATAGCCCCTAAAAAAGGAATTTGTACTTGTCCGCCATGGCTATGACCAGAAAGTTGCAAGTTGATTGGATATTTGGAAATTTGCGGCGCGATATCTGGCTCGTGAACAAGAACGATGTTATAAGTATTTTGCCGTGCATGTTGTAATGTTTTCTCTATTTTTGGCTTGCCTAGTAGTATATCATCGAGACCGAAAATAGAAATTTCACTATTATCCATTAGACGAATTCTTTTTTTACTATTTAGCAATAGTTCAAATCCTGATTCACGCATGATGTGCTCATAGTATTCAGTTCCATATCCACCGTGATCATGGTTACCATAAATAGCGAATTTACCGAAGGGGGCTTGTATATTTTTTAAAATGGATGCGACAAAAGGAGTGTCAGTATACGTTTGATAATTATCAATGAGATCTCCGGTAAAAAGGACAATATCTGGATTTACAGCATTAATTTTAGAAACAACTTGAGATAAATGTTGAAGCGAGAAATAGTATCCGAGATGTAAATCGCTGAATTGAAGAATTTTCATACCATGAAAACTTTTTGGGATGAGTTGTGATTTTAATGTGTGCTGTGTAAAAGAAATGAAATGGGGTTCTATATATTTAGCATAGTAGTATCCGATGCCACTGGTTATAAATGAATAGAGACAAGTACGCATACCAATTTTTAAAAAATTTCTTCTTGTAATGTGCGTCATAAAAATATGAGTATACCTCAATGTTTTTATTCCATTTACAGGCTACTCAAATCTCCTTTCAGTTTATTTAAAAATATACTTTACATAATAAAAAATTAGTATAGATTACGAAAAAAATGAATAAAAAGAAAGTTCTTTACATTAAAATATCAGAAAAGTTTAAAAATATAAAGATTTCTATCAAATAAAGTGATAAAATGAATGTGTATTCATTTTTTTGGAGGGGATGTATGTGAAAGAAAAGGTAGTTATTATAACAGGTGGATCGAGTGGAATGGGAAAAGGAATGGCGACTCGCTTTGCAAAAGAAGGGGCACGAGTTGTTATTACAGGACGTACAAAAGAAAAACTAGAGGAAACAAAGTTGGAAATTGAACAATTTCCAGGGCAAGTATTACCTGTACAAATGGATGTAAGAAATACGGATGACATTCAGAAAATGATTGAACAGATTGATGAGAAGTTTGGTCGAATTGATGTTTTAATAAATAATGCAGCTGGAAACTTTATTTGTCCAGCAGAAGATTTATCCGTGAATGGCTGGAATTCGGTCATTAATATTGTATTAAACGGTACATTTTACTGTAGCCATGCTGTCGGAAAATATTGGATTGAAAAAGGTATAAAAGGGAATATCATTAACATGGTAGCAACATATGCATGGGATGCAGGTCCAGGAGTTATTCATTCGGCTGCAGCGAAGGCAGGAGTATTAGCGATGACGAAGACGCTCGCTGTTGAGTGGGGACGTAAATATGGAATACGAGTTAACGCTATCGCTCCAGGACCAATTGAACGTACGGGCGGTGCTGATAAATTATGGATTTCAGAAGAAATGGCTAAGCGTACGATACAAAGTGTTCCGCTTGGAAGGCTGGGTACGCCAGAAGAAATCGCTGGTCTAGCTTATTATTTATGCTCAGATGAAGCTGCGTACATAAATGGAACTTGCATGACAATGGATGGCGGACAACATTTACATCAATATCCATTTTAAAAGGGATAAAAAAATGAATGTTTGATTCATTTTTTTACGGTTAAATGTGACGGAATTGTGACATATGAAAGAAAAGTGTTTACAAGAGGTCATATATACGTTATATTTAAGACCTCTTTTTTCTTCATAGTAGAATTGCTAATTCCCCTTAGCATTTTACCCCTCTAATCCCTTCAGGAAAACTGAAGGGATTTTTTATTATTTTTCCGTAAATATCATGTTATAATTTTTGAAAAGTAAAGGGAGGGAAGCACGTTGATAGATGCATTAGATGTAATGAGTAACTTGGATAAAGTCCTTCCTTATTATCAAGCTATTTTTAGTGCTGATGAGCATACTGTAATTGGATATGAAGTAGTAGGACGTATTCAAACAGAAGAGGGCATACAAAGTTTAGCTTCTTTCTTTCACGATGATTCGATTCCAAGTGAATTTCAACTGGAAGCGGATAATATTATAGTAGAAAAAGCTTTAAATCGTTATTTAGAAAGCGATCAAAAATTATTATTATTTATACATCGGAATGCTAATGTATTAATGAATGATGATGATGAAAGCTTGCTTCAACTTTTATTGAGGTATGAAGAACAAGGTTTAAATTTAAAACAAATTGTTTTAGAGATTACAGAGCATGAATGTAAAGAAGATATAGAGCAATTTAATCATTTGCTTATGTATTATCGTACATATGGTATTCAAATTTCGATTAATAAAGTCGGAACGGGTACAAGTAATTTAGAGCGTATTAGCGTGTTAGCACCTGATATTTTAAAAGTAGATTTAACGAACTTAAGGCAAACAGCACTTTTACAATCTTATCAAGATATTTTATATTCTTTATCATTACTTGCTAGAAGAATTGGTGCAACTTTATTATATGAAGAAATAGATGCTTTTTATCAACTGCAATATGCTTGGAAGAACGGCGGAAGATATTATCAAGGTAATTATTTAAAAGAATGTTTACCTGATTTTATTGAAACGAATGTTTTGAAAGAGCGACTAGGTAATGAATGTCATCAGTTTATTCAGCATGAAAAGAAGAAGTTACAAAAAATTTATAATTTAACAGAGATGTTACGCGATCGCATTGGCGATGTTTTATCAAAACAAAAAAAGAATGAAGATATAAATGATTGGTTATTACAATTTAGTCAAAGTGTATCACAGTGTAGTTTTCGTATATTTATTTGTAATGAAGATGGTTTCCAACAATCAGGAAATGTTATGAAAAAAGATGGAGAATGGATTGTGATGCCGGATTATTATATGAAGAACTGGAGCTGGCGCCCGTATTTTCTCGAGAATATAATGAAAATGCGTTTTGAGAATAAGGCGAGGCTTTCAGATTTATATGCAGATATTGAAACGGGAGAAATGGTACGAACATTTTCTTTCCCGATTGATGATGACAACTTTTTATTTATAGATTTATCTTATGAATATTTATATGAAGAAGATGTTTTATTTTAATGCACGAAGAGATTCGTGCATTTTTTGTTTGTTTTTATCATAAATTGGTAATAGTGAAAATGGTGATGAAAATGCTGTCTATCGTTGTAAAGATTTTACGAACGAAATCTGTCCTTTCTTTGCATAATCATTGTTACAATGAATACTACAAAGACAAGTTCTTTTAAAAGGAAGGTGAAAAAATGAGGAAATATGGAATATGGCTTGTTCTATTTGTATGTGTTGCCTTTCTAGTTGGTTATAGTGTTACGACTGTTTTAGGAAAAGAGGAAGTGGAAGTCGATCGGAAAGAAGTATTTACAACGATACAAAAAGGCTATGAAACCCAGTTTTCAATTCGTGGGAAGCATTTGCCGATGAATAAGATGATAGAGACGTTATCACCGTATTTTACAGATAATTTCCTTCAAGTATTTACAGATGAAAATAGCAGAAGTGATAAACAAAGTGGTGAATATTTACTTCCGGCAAAAGAAGCACCGTTTTCTTTTAATTCAGAAACGAAAATGTCGTATGATGAAGAACATAAAAATTTATATGTATACGAGCGGACAAAAAGTGGACAATATCAAATTGTAACATTGAAAAGGGATCAAGATAAATGGAAGTTAGCAGGATATCATGAAAGTCAGGAACTTTTAACTGAAATAAAAAGGTTGCAACAATTATAAAGTGAAACTTTTAATTAGTGGGAGTTTTACTACCTACAAACAGCGGGATAAGAATAGGAATAGGTATTTACCTATTCCTATTCCTATTCTATATTGAGTAGTTGTTGTAACTTTTCAATTTGAAAACCTGCAACTACTTCGCCATCAATTACGACTGTTGGAGTTGAATAGGAATCATAGTCGTTTAAAAGACGATTGCGAGCAGCAGCGTCTTTTTTTACGTCAAATTCTTCATATGCAACGTTATTATGCTTCAAAAATTCTTTTACAATAACACATGGCGGACAATCGGGTTGTGTATAAACCTCAATTTTTTTCATTGTAATTCCTCCTTTTTTCTGTTTTTTATTATATTCTTCCAGTATAAAAACCGCAATAATGAAGGAGAAATATGTTCTTTCTGTTTTTTCCTTCGCATTTCGACAAATTTTTAGTTGAGTTTCTGGCCAATAACCTTTATCCTAGAGTGTGGAACATTTTTTCTGTTATGACGGATAGAATGAGTATAGCTGTAAAACCTATTGGTAGGAAGATCAGAGAAAGGAGAGATTTCATGTCTCTACTCCAAGGAATTTTAACTCGACTTGTTAGTCTACAAGAACAAGCTGAAAGCGGTGAAGTAGCACAACGCTATTTTGAAGTGAACGGTGAGCGCAAATGTAGCGTGAAATTTTTCGATAAAAGTGAAATGTATGAGTTAGAAGTGTATCAACAAGGTGAAAAACCTCAAGTATATCAATTCGATAATATCGACATGGTTGCAATTGAGATTTACGATATCATTTCTTGATACATATAAAAAAGGTACTGCCACATGGCAGTACCTTTTTTAGTTCTATTACTTTCTAGCATAATGTATAGAAGTTTTTTATTTTTCCTACAATGGTATTAAAATGAAAATTTAATCCGTGCAAGTTTGCTTATCCATGTGGATAATTAGTCCCGTCAACCGGGTGAATATGTGAAGCTAAACTTCTCACTATCGCTGGGTTTTGCAAATAGCGGGAGAAATATAACTAGGAGGTTATCGTATGGAACGTTTACCAGTTGTGATTTGTCCTAATTGTCAAAGTTCTGCTGAGATTATTCATGTATTAACGGCTCAATCTAATCAAAATGTAATTTATACGTGCCAAGTTTGTCACTTTGTAATTCGAAATATTGAAACGAATAAAGGATAGGAAGTTATAATTTTAGTTTTTGTCCCATACAATGAGAATACGAAAAGTCTGTCTAATTGAAAGGACGTGACTCTGTGGACGGTGCACATAAATTTTACAATGTTTCAGAGAGACATTTAAATTTTGATATGGTCTTTAACCGTATTTGTAGTTTCATTGAAAAGGATCCGCGAAATTTGTATCGATTATCCATTGGGACAGACTCGCAAGCGCATCAAAAGGATACGAGGTTTATTACAGCAATCCATATTCATCGTGTTGGAAAAGGTGCCTGGGGTTGTTTACACCATAAATCAGTAAAAGATAAGCCAGCGACCTTACGTGAGAAAATATATTTAGAAACGCAGTTTAGTCAAGAAATCGCATGTCTATTTACGCCTACTCATATACAAACAATATGGGAGTTATTGCATCCTTATGCTCAAGATGGGGCTGGATTCATAATGGAAATTCATTTAGACATTGGGAATGATGGCTTAACAAAAGAATTTATTTTAGATATGACAGAAAAAATTCGAGCGATGGGATTAACTGCAAAAATTAAGCCGGATGCTTATGCGGCGTTTAGCTATGCAAATCGATATACGAAATGATTTTTTTGTATGTGTACGATTGTTACATATCTTTAAACGAAAACTGAATATTACATCTATTAAATAGGTTGAATTTTTTATATAATAAGAGTAACGATGCGAGTGTAAGGAGAGGGGTATATGCAAAGGGAAGTTGTTTTAACGAAGGAAGAAGAAAGTTTACTACTAGATATTTTATTTCAGCAAAATTACGCAAGTGAAATTTTAGCTGTGGAACTTACAGATATTGAGAATGGTTTGAAACAGACAGATGTGATGCAATATAAAAAAATCACAAGGTTATTTTACAGATTAAAAAATAAAGGGTATTAAGCGCTACCGGAATGGTAGTCTTTTTTTTGTGCGGTATGCTAAAATAGCTGTGTGATTGTATTTTTATTGAAATAAATTTAGGACAAAATAATAATATGAAAACGCTGTCATAAAATGTGAATAGAGTTGTGAACATAAGCAGGAAAAAGGGAAAATGGGGGATGTAATATGATTAGTATTCCGAAAGACGAATTTCAACAAATTCTTGTGAAGGATTTAATGATTTCATCGGAAAAAGTAGCTCATGTCCAAATTGGAAATAGTTTAGAACATGCTTTACTCGTTCTTGTAAAATCTGGATATTCAGCGATACCTGTCTTAGATCCAATGTATAAACTACATGGTTTGATTAGTACTGCCATGATATTAGATGGTATGTTAGGATTAGAACGTATTGAGTTTGAAAGGCTCGATGATATGAAAGTAGAGCAGGTGATGAAAGAAGATATACCTGTTCTTAAATTAGACGATTCATTTGCAAAGGCTTTAGAAATGACAATTGATCATCCTTTTATTTGCGCTGTTAATGAAGAAGGCTATTTTGAGGGGATTTTAACACGTCGGGCTATTTTAAAATTGTTGAATAAGAAAGTAAGGCAACATAATCGATAAAGTGAAAAAAGTGACTTCATAGAAACGAAGAAGTCACTTTTTTTTCGTGCATATCACTTGTGTATGTATTATATTTAAAAAGACATAAAACATAAGGAAAGTTTGTGCTGGACAATTGTATTTTCTGAATGAAAGCATTCGGGTAAATTAAGGATGAAAAGCTTATTGAAATAAGGTGTATGGAAGCTAAGGAAAGAGGGAGAAAGTTGCAAATTGATGATTTTCAAATGATGGTTGTGTTAGCTCAGGAATCAAATATGAGAAAAGCGGCGGAACGTTTATTTGTTTCCCAACCTGCGCTGAGTCAACGATTACAATCTATGGAGAAACAATGGGGAATGAAGTTTTTTATTCGCTCACAAAAAGGATTGACAATTACACCTGAAGGGGAAAAAGTTGCAAATTATGCCAAAGAAATGTTGCAAAGGGAAGAAGATATAAAAAGTGAGCTGGCTGTTTTCAGAACGGAAACTCATGGAACGTTAAAAATAGCTGTTGCATCAGTTATTGGTCAATATTGGCTCCCTCCTGTTTTGAAAAAGTTTGTGCATAAATATCCTTCTGTAAAGATATCGCTGTTTACTGGATGGAGTAGTGAAGTGCAAAAGCAGTTTTATGAAGGAGACGTGCATGTTGCTATACTGAGGGGAACACAAGAATATAAAGGTCAGAAGCAACAATTATTTGAAGATGAACTGTATTTAGTTGATAAAGAAATAAAAGATATTTCGATGTTAAAAGAAACAAATAGGCCGTTCATTCAATTTAAAAGTGACTCGACTTATTATGGACAAATACAAAATTGGTGGTATGGTTTATTTTCTAATCCGCCTAAGCGAACGATTGTAGTTGACCAAATTGAAACATGTAAACAACTTGTTTTAAATGGTATAGGTTATGCCCTTTTACCTTCTACTGTTTTAAAGGAAGTACAGGAAAATATGTATAAAACACCTGTTCAACTGACGAGAGAAACATGGTTGTTAACAAGTGACTCGGCAAGGCAGTTGAAGCAAGTACAAGCATTTTTAGAAATTATAGAAGAAATTCAAAGGGGAAAATAAGATTATTATCTTGCTACTCGCTCTTTCGTTTGGTAGAGTAACATTATAAATGGATTTAGGAGGCAACAAGAATGAAAATGATGGACGCTAACGAAATTATTTCGTTTATTCAAAAAAGTGAAAAGAAAACTCCTGTAAAGGTATACATAAAAGGGGATTTAAAAGAAGTAACATTCCCTGAAACAGTACAAGCATTTGTGAATAAAAAATCAGGTGTATTATTCGGAGAATGGTCTGAAATTAAGACAATTCTTGATGAGAATAATAAGCACATCGTTGACTACGTTGTAGAAAACGATCGTCGTAATTCTGCAATCCCAATGCTTGATTTAAAAGGTATTAAAGCTCGCATCGAGCCAGGTGCTATTATTCGTGACCATGTTGAAATTGGTGACAACGCTGTAATTATGATGAATGCAACAATTAACATTGGTGCTGTAATTGGTGAAGGTTCTATGATCGACATGAACGCAGTACTTGGTGGACGTGCAACAGTCGGTAAAAACTGTCACGTAGGTGCAGGTGCTGTACTTGCAGGTGTTATTGAGCCACCTTCTGCAAAACCAGTTATCGTTGAAGATGATGTAGTAATCGGTGCAAATGTAGTTGTTTTAGAGGGTGTTACAGTAGGTAAAGGTGCAGTTGTAGCAGCGGGAGCTGTTGTAACAGAAGATGTGCCTCCATACACAGTTGTTGCAGGTACTCCAGCACGTGTAATTAAAGAAATTGATGAGAAGACAAAAGCAAAAACAGAAATTAAACAAGAGCTTCGTCAATTAAACCCAGAGAAATAAAAAGTAAAAAAAGCGTAAGAGCGTAAATGGGCTCTTACGCTTTTTATAGATAGAGGTGCAAAAATGACAGTAAGCAAATTTGTCCAAATTCGTAGAGATCTACATAGAATTCCAGAAATCGGATTTAAGGAATGGAAAACACAACAGTATATTTTAGATTATATAGGAACACTTTCTCATGAATTTGTGGAAGTGAAGACATGGAAAACGGGTGTAATCGTTAAAGTAAATGGAAAAAATCCCGAAAAAATAATAGGTTATCGTGCAGATATAGACGGTTTACCAATTACAGAGGAAACTGGATACGAGTTTGCTTCTATTCATGAAGGAATGATGCATGCATGTGGCCATGATGTACATACAACAATCGGTTTAGGCCTTCTAACGAAAGCTGTGAGCGAAAGAATAGATGATGACCTTGTATTTCTATTCCAGCCAGCAGAAGAAGGACCAGGCGGTGCTCTTCCTATGTTAGAAAGTGAAGAGTTAAAAGAATGGAAACCAAATATAATTCTTGGTCTTCATATTGCACCAGAATACGCTGTGGGGACAATTGCAACGAAAGAAGGACTGTTATTTGCCAATACTTCAGAATTATATATTGATTTAAAAGGGAAAGGTGGCCATGCTGCCTATCCACATACTGCAAATGACATGATTGTTGCAGCGAGTCATCTTGTTACACAGCTTCAATCCGTTATTAGTCGCAATGTAAATCCTCTTGATAGTGCAGTAATTACAATCGGGAAAATTACTGGTGGTACGGTTCAAAATATTATTGCAGAAAAATCTCGTTTAGAAGGAACGATTCGAACATTATCAGTGGAATCAATGAAGCGTGTGAAAAGCAGAATTGAGTCAATTGTTGCAGGTATCGAAGCTTCTTTCCAGTGTGAGGCGATTATAGATTACGGAGCAATGTATCATCAAGTATATAACCATGAAGAGTTAACGAGAGAGTTTATGGAATTTGTACATAAACAAACTGATATGAATGTTATTACATGTACTGAGGCAATGACGGGTGAAGATTTTGGTTATATGCTTCGAGAAATCCCTGGATTTATGTTTTGGCTTGGAGTAAATTCAGAATATGGTTTACATCATGCAAAATTAAAACCAGACGAAGAAGTGATTGAAAAGGCAATTACATTTTTAAGCCAATATGTAAAGTGGAAAGGGAATAGAAAATAAAACTTCCACTTTCTTGAAGGTTCCAAAAAACTTTTTGTTCTGAGGTGTAAGTAACGCTCGTATAGATTGATTTTAGACATTGACATACAAATGGAAGAATTAAAGTTAATTGTACTGTTTTAATAATGAGCAGGGGGGTTAGCCACTGCTCATTATTAATTATTTGACTAACTTATATATGTTTACTTTTAGTATGAAAAGTGTGTAAAATCAATGTGAAACATAGAAAAAAGGGTGGGGAATTACGTGCAAATTAGCAGTGCGATTTTATGTTTCGTCTTATATGCGTACGTTATTATTGCGGCGGTTTATTTTGGGATAAGTTTTTATGCCTATCGTCTAGTAGATAATAATGAATATGACGAAACATACAAATGGGTGAAGAGATATTTATCACCTGTACTAGAAATTATGAATGGGTTTGTGCTCTTTTTATTTATTGGATTAATTGCTTTTTCAACGAGTTTAGTAGGGAATAAAACTACGTTATTTGTATTGGGTATCATTATTTTTATGTTGTTAGGAATAAGGATTGGTAATACGGTCTTTTGGAATGAAAGAAAAGTAGATGGTTGGACGGGAATGTTAATTCCGTGCATGTTAGCTGCAATCGTGACAAATATAGAGCATGAATATTATCAATTACATTTTTGGCTTATTATCGTTTTAACAATTCTTTCTGTTTTGTATATAAGCACAGTAGTACTAACATATATTGCACATGAAAAAGGAGATGTTAAAGGCACTCGTTTCTTTAGAGGACGGGCATTATTTTGGAGTGTGCCGACGATGGTAGTTATCGCGCTTATTGCGATATTAGTAAATGGATATCAATTTTCTAATTGGCAACTATTTTTAGAAAATTGGTGGATCTTTATCTTTTCGTTTATTGCTTTTTTAGGTGCAACGCATTATTTATTCCATCAACATCATTACATATGGGCGTTGTTATTTGCATTCACACAGCTTCTATTTGCCTTTTTTGGTCAAGAAACATTATTATTCGTTTTTGAAACATTTAGTTCTTTTGGAAATATATTTGTATTTGCTATGCTACTTGTTGGTATCGCTTTTTACTTGCAACAATATTTTTATATACAAAAACAAAAATAAGAGCTAATTACAGTTTTTGTGACGCATATAAAGTGTGTTACACTGAAAATAAATAGTACTTGAAGTTATTGGAGGAATTCCCGTGGGTGAGAAAGAAAAAGAATTTGCTGTCATTGGACTTGGTCGCTTTGGTGGAAGTATTTGCCGAGAACTAGCTCAATTAGGAATGGAAGTAATGGCAATCGATTCAGATGAGGATAAAATTAATGAATTTGCAAATATAGCTTCGCATGCTGTAATTGCAGATTCAACAGATGAGATGGTATTAAAAAGCCTTGGTATTCGAAATTTTGATCACGTAGTCGTTGCTATTGGAGATAATTTAAATTCAAGTATTTTAACGACTTTGATTTTGAAAGAGTTGGGTGTAAAAAATATTACTGTAAAAGCTCAAAATGATTATCATGAAAAAGTGTTAAGTAAAATAGGTGCAGATCATATTGTGCATCCAGAACGTGATATGGGAAAAAGGATTGCTAATAATATTGCATCAAGCAATGTGCTAGACTACCTTGAGCTTTCAGATGAGCATAGTATTGTAGAGATTATTGCGAATAAAAAAATTGATGGGCACTCTTTAATTGAATTAGATATTCGTGCGAAGTTTGGATTGAATATTGTAGCAATTAAACGAGGCAAAGAAGTTATCGTATCCCCTCGAGCTACGGAGAATATTCAAGCAGGAGATATATTAATTGTCATTGGTCATGACGATGAAGTGGATCGATTTAAACACTTTTTAAGATAAGAGAAAAGAAAAGGACAATGCCTTCATGGCATTGTCCTTTTCTTATATTTCCATAATGATTGGTAAAATCATTGGACGGCGTTTCGTTTTCTCATATAGGAATGGAGCTAATGTGTCTGTAATTTCATTTTTAATTTCAGACCATTGTGTTGTTTTACGCTCCATTACTTTTTCTAAATGAGTTGTAATTAATGTTTGTGCATCATTGATTAAATCGCTACTTTCACGCATGTAAACGAAACCGCGTGAGATGATATCAGGTCCTGCTGCAACTTTAAATTCTTTCATATCAATGCTTACAACTACAATTACAAGTCCTTCTTCAGAAAGGATACGACGATCGCGTAATACGATATTGCCAATATCTCCAATACCGTTTCCATCAATGTAGACCGAACCAGATGGGATTTTTCCAGCTACGCTAGCTTCATCCGAACGTAAAGCAAGAACATCGCCATTATCCATAATGAAGCAATTTTCTTCAGGGATGCCACAATCATTTGCTATGTTCATGTGCATACGCTGCATACGATATTCACCATGAATTGGCATGAAGTACTTCGGTTTAATTAGACGTAACATTAACTTTTGTTCTTCTTGTCCACCGTGTCCACTTGTATGGATATTTGAAAGTTTCCCATGAATTACATCAGCGCCAGCGCGGTACAACATGTTAATTGTACGACTTACGCTAATTGTATTTCCTGGAATTGGTGAAGAAGAGAAAACAACTGTATCTCCAGGAATAATTTGAATTTGGCGGTGTGTACCGTTTGCAATACGTGAAAGTGCTGCCATCGGTTCACCTTGACTACCTGTACATAAAATAACAACTTTATTAGCTGGTAAGCGGTTTAGTTGAGATGCATCTATGAATGTATCTTTCGGGCAACGAATATAACCAAGGTTTTGTCCAATTTCAATCGCTGCTTCCATACTTCGACCAAACACAGCTACTTTACGGTTGTTTTCAACAGCAGCTTCAACAACTTGTTGTAAGCGGTGAATATTTGATGCAAAGGTTGCGAATATAATCCGTCCTTCTACTTTACGGAAAATGTCTTGAATGCTATCACCAACGCGACGCTCAGACATAGTAAAGTTTGGAACTTCACTGTTCGTACTATCAGATAATAGACATAGTACGCCATCTTTACCGATTTCAGCCATTTTTGTTAAATCAGCTGGTTCACCAACTGGTGTGAAGTCAAATTTGAAGTCACCTGTATGAACGACTTGACCTTGAGGTGTTTTCACAACAACGCCGTACGAATCTGGAATACTGTGAGTTGTACGGAAGAAGGATACAGACGTTTTTTTGAATTTAATAACGTCATCTTCTTGAATCTCGTAAAGTTTTGCTTTACGAAGTAAGCCGTGTTCTTCTAGTTTGTTTTTGATGAGTGCAATTGCTAATTTTCCGCCGTAAATTGGAATGTTCACTTGACGTAATAGGTAAGGGATTCCGCCGATATGATCTTCGTGACCATGTGTAATGAATAACCCTTTAATTTTATCTTCGTTTCGCACAAAATAAGTGTAGTCTGGTATTACATAATCGATTCCGAGAAGTTCGTCCTCTGGAAATTTAATTCCAGCATCAATTATAATAATTTCATCTTGAAATTGAACAGCGTATGTATTTTTACCGATTTCACCAAGCCCACCGAGAGCAAATACAGCAACTTGGTCGTTTTTTAGAAATTTCATATCGCTATACGATTTCCGCTAATGTTAAATCAGCGTTTTCTTTTTCATATTCAAGATGAGCGCCAGTAACAGACTGAACAAACTCGATATTATATGCGAACTTATTTAATTTTGTACGAACATCCTTTTCAGACGTAGCCTCTAAATATAAAACTTTTGTATTTTCACGTACTGGAACCTCAGTTAATTTTTCTTGATAAAATACTTTAAAAATCATTTGGAAAACCTCTCCTTGTCTATGTTTTGCATTATCTGTTACTTATTATAAAGCAAACAGTCACGATTTTCATGTTTTTTCGAATGAGAATGAAGAAAAAGCCCGAAATGGGCACAATTTAAGCGACTGTCTTTTTACGGACTAGACCATTTAAATAACGCTTGAGCTTTTTCTTCAGCTTCTTCAGCATGATTACTCCTTCCTTTCCTTATTTTAAACATGCCTATTACTAGTGAAAACTCTATCTCTGATATAAGAGATAGGACAAAAGTGAATGGTGAATCTTGTCCTTTCCCATACAGTGAAAGTTATTCTATAGTAACGATTAGTAGCCGTTAGTTATAGGTATAGTATGAGGAAGAATGGAAAAGAAAATTCATACGAACAAGTATCCACATGTTTTACTAATATATATATGCAAAGTTTACAAATAAGGTCAGAAAGGGAACGCTTTCTTCACAGATGTTTAATATGTTATACTTTTTTTTAGAATTTGAAAAGTGATATTCAAAATAGGAATATAGAGTGCCAGAAAGGATTTTGACAAATGAATGATAAAATTGTCTTTTTTGATATTGATGGAACATTATTAGATCATGATAAAAAAATTCCGCAATCTACACGAGATGCAGTAAAACAGTTACAAGAAAAAGGTGTACATGTAGCAATTGCGACAGGGCGCGCGCCATTTATGTTCGAAGATATTCGTAAGGAACTTGATATACATAATTATGTTAGTTTTAATGGACAATATGTTGTCTTTGAAGATGAGGTAATATTTAATAATCCGTTACATCCAGATGCTTTACATAAGTTTACTCAGTTTGCAAAACAAGAAGGATATCCACTTGTATATCTTGACCATCAAGATATGAGAGCATCAGTGGAATATCATGATTATGTGAAAGAAGGCTTTGGAAGCTTAAACTTTGAGCATCCAGCATATGAGCCTAATTTTTATGAGGAACGTAATATTTATCAAACACTACTTTTTTGTGAAGTAAATGAAGAGGAAAAGTTTATTAATCATTATCCAGATTTTCATTTTATTCGTTGGCATGCATATTCAATGGATATCATTCCGAATGGTGGTTCTAAGGCAAAAGGAATTGAGAAATACATTGAAAAGTTAGGTTTTAATCGTGATCAAGTGTATGCATTTGGAGATGGCTTAAATGATTTAGAAATGATCGAAGCCGTTGGCACAGGTATTGTGATGGGAAATGGCCATGAAGACTTGAAAAAACTTGCAAATCATGTGACAAAGGATGTTAATGAAGACGGTATATATCATGGACTAAAGTGGGCTGGATTGCTATAAGTGAATATGGAACCCATTTCATAATAAAAAGGCGGAAGATTAACTTCCGCCTTTTTATTATTATCGCTCTAGAGGTTTGGAATCATCAGGAGCGGCAAAAGGATTTTCTTTATTGATATGGTCATAGAACATAACGCCATTTAAATGGTCAATCTCGTGCTGAAATACGATTGCTGGTAAACCTTTTAAACGTAATTTTACTTCTTCTCCGTTAATAGAAGTTGCTTTTACTGTAATTCTTGTATAACGAGGAACATAACCAGGTACTTCGCGGTCTACAGATAGACAGCCTTCACCACCCTGTAAATATGTACGTTCAACAGAATGGCTAATGATTTTTGGATTGAATAATGCATGGCTATATAATGTACCATCCGCATCGGTTACATGAACTGCAATCATTTTTTTTGAAACACCGATTTGCGGAGCCGCTAATCCGATTCCAGGGCGTAAACTATATTTTTCAGCCATTTCAGGATCTTGGCTATTTATTACGAATTCAATCATTTCTTTTAAGGTAGTTGTATCTTCTTCGCTTGCCGGTAAGGACACCTCTTCTGCAACGTTGCGCAAAATAGGATCTCCTTCGCGAATAACATCTTTCATTGTAAGCATATGTAATCTCTCCTTTCCTCTTTAGTCTACCAAAGGAGATGGAAAAAGTCATCGGCAAGAAAGGGAAGGCATTTTGGAAATCGTTCTATTATAGAGTAGTTATGTATGTGGTAAACAGAAAAAGACGGCAAAGCCGTCTTTTTCTTTCCATAGTTGTTTCGTTTTACAATTAGCGAATGCAAGCAGCACCAACGATAATTAAAAGAATAAACAACACAACGATTAAGGCGAAGCCGCGTCCAGACCCGCCACAAGAACCGCCATAACCGTAGGAAGGATATGAACAAGTTGGATAGCAATATGAGTATCCGTACATGAGATGACCTCCTTTATCATTTCCCGCTAATACTGCGGTTACTATAATGTATGGAAGAGAGGGTAGAAATGTATAGGTATTTACCTAAAAAAGGAAGAGTAGTTTGTATATTTTTGTTACGAAGAGAGAAAAACTAAAGAGAATTAAATCGTTTACATATTATTCTAAGAGAAAAAATAAGTGAAAAAGGGAATAATATAACAGTAGGTCAATGCTTACTAATACAGATGTAAAAAATAAAAACACGTTTGTGTAGTAGAAACCTGCATATTATTTATAAAAAAACGTATTCAAAGTAATTGACATCGTAATTAGAATAGTTGTAAACTAAAAAACGTGATCAAGATTGTATTAATATGTTTCTGAAAAAACATTAGTACAGATTGTTAGGTACACAAAATTATTCTCAACCGACATACAAACATGTTGGTTTACATCGTTGCGCTTTTTAAACTGGAAAATAGCCAGTGAAAGCGTTTCAGAATATGGTTCAAGAGAGGAAGAGGTGAACGGAATGGGTACTAAAACAAAAAAGACCCTATTTAATGTTGATGAGCAAATGAAAGCTATCGCAGCTCAATTTGAAACATTACAAATTTTAAATGAAAACGGTGAAGTTGTGAATGAAGCAGCTATGCCTGAATTATCTGATGATCAATTAAAAGAATTAATGCGTCGTATGGTGTATACTCGCGTATTAGATCAACGTTCTATTTCTTTAAACCGTCAAGGACGTTTAGGTTTCTACGCACCTACAGCTGGACAAGAAGCTTCTCAATTAGCAAGTCATTTCGCACTTGAAGCAGAAGACTTCATCTTACCAGGATACCGTGATGTACCACAATTAGTATGGCACGGATTACCATTATACCAAGCATTCTTATTCTCTCGTGGACACTTCATGGGTAACCAAATGCCTGAGAATGTAAATGCATTAGCTCCACAGATCATTATCGGTGCGCAAATCATCCAAACTGCTGGTGTTGCGTTAGGTATGAAACTACGTGGTAAAAAATCTGTTGCAATTACTTACACTGGTGACGGTGGTGCTTCACAAGGTGACTTCTACGAAGGTATGAACTTTGCAGGTGCATTCAAAGCTCCAGCAATCTTCGTTGTTCAAAACAACCGTTATGCAATCTCTACTCCAGTAGAAAAGCAATCTGCAGCTAAAACTGTAGCACAAAAAGCAGTAGCAGCAGGTATTTACGGAATTCAAGTAGACGGTATGGATCCATTAGCTGTATACGCAGCAACTGCTTTCGCTCGTGAGCGCGCAGTAAATGGCGAAGGCCCTACTTTAATCGAGACTTTAACATTCCGTTACGGTCCACATACAATGGCTGGTGATGACCCAACTCGTTACCGTACAAAAGATATCGAAAACGAATGGGAACAAAAAGACCCAATCGTACGCTTCCGTAAGTTCTTAGAAGCTAAAGGCCTATGGTCTCAAGAAGTTGAAGAGACAGTAATCGAAGAAGCAAAAGAAGATATCAAACAAGCAATTGCTAAGGCTGACCAAGCTCCAAAACAAAAAGTAACTGATTTAATGGAAATCATGTACGAAAAAATGCCTTACAACTTAGCTGAACAATATGAAATCTACAAAGAAAAGGAGTCGAAGTAAGCCATGGCTCAAATGACAATGATTCAAGCAATCACTGATGCTTTACGCGTTGAAATGAAAAATGACCCTAACGTACTTGTATTTGGTGAAGACGTTGGTGTAAACGGCGGTGTATTCCGTGCTACTGAAGGTTTACAAGCTGAATTTGGTGAAGATCGTGTAATGGATACTCCACTTGCAGAGTCTGGTATTGGTGGACTTGCAGTTGGTCTTGCACTTGAAGGATTCCGTCCAGTTCCAGAAATCCAATTCTTCGGTTTCGTTTATGAAGTAATGGATTCAATTTCTGGTCAATTAGCTCGTATGCGTTACCGTTCTGGTGGACGTTGGACTGCTCCAGTAACAGTTCGTTCTCCATTCGGTGGTGGTGTTCATACTCCTGAACTTCATGCTGATAGCTTAGAAGGATTAGTGGCTCAACAACCTGGTCTAAAAGTTGTTATTCCATCTACTCCATACGATGCTAAAGGTCTTTTAATCTCTGCGATTCGTGACAACGATCCAGTTATCTACTTAGAGCATATGAAATTGTACCGTTCATTCCGTCAAGAGGTACCAGAAGGTGATTACACAATTGATTTAGGTAAAGCTGATATCAAACGTGAAGGTACAGATGTATCTGTTATCGCTTACGGTGCTATGGTTCACGCTGCATTAAAAGCTGCTGAAGAACTTGAAAAAGAAGGTATCTCTTTAGAGGTTGTTGACTTACGTACAGTTCAACCATTAGATATCGAAACAATCATCGCTTCTGTTGAAAAAACAGGTCGCGTAGTTGTAGTTCAAGAAGCTCAAAAACAAGCTGGTATTGCAGCTAACGTTGTAGCGGAAATTAACGACCGTGCAATCTTAAACTTAGAAGCTCCAGTTGTACGTGTTGCAGCTGCTGATACAGTATTCCCATTCTCTCAAGCAGAGAGCGTATGGTTACCAAACCACAAAGATATTGTTGAAGCTGTAAACAAAGTAATGAACTTCTAATTTTTAGCTTTTCATGTGCAAAAGAAATCAGCACATGCTGGTTTCTTTTGTACATATTCCATAATAATGAAATGAATCAGGGGGCTGAATTCCGTGGCATTTGAATTTAAACTACCAGATATCGGTGAAGGTATCCACGAAGGTGAAATCGTAAAATGGTTTATTAAACCAGGCGATGAAGTAAACGAAGACGATGTACTTCTTGAAGTACAAAATGATAAAGCAGTAGTAGAAATCCCTTCTCCTGTTAAAGGTAAAGTACTTGAAGTACTTGTAGAAGAAGGAACAGTTGCAATCGTAGGAGATACATTAATTAAATTTGATGCTCCTGGATACGAAAACCTTAAATTTAAAGGTGACGATCATGATGAAGCTCCAAAAGCTGAAGAAGCAGCAGTAGAAGCTCCAGCAGCGGAAGCTACTCCAGCAGCAACTGCAGAAGTAGTAAATGAGCGCGTAATCGCTATGCCATCTGTTCGTAAATACGCTCGTGAAAAAGGTGTAGACATTCATAAAGTAGCTGGTACTGGTAAGAATGGCCGTATCGTAAAAGCTGACATCGATGCATTTGCAAATGGTGGACAAACTGTAGCAGCAACTGAGGCTCCAGCAGCAGTAGAAGCTACTCCAGCAGCAGCGAAAGAAGAAGCACCAAAAGCACAACCAATCCCAGCTGGTGAATATCCAGAAACTCGTGAGAAAATGAGTGGTATCCGTAAAGCGATTGCGAAAGCAATGGTTAACTCTAAACACACAGCTCCTCACGTAACATTAATGGACGAAGTAGATGTAACAGAACTTGTTGCTCACCGTAAGAAGTTCAAAGCAGTAGCAGCTGACAAAGGTATTAAATTAACTTACCTTCCGTACGTTGTTAAAGCTTTAACATCTGCATTACGTGAATACCCAATGTTAAACACTTCTTTAGACGATGCATCTCAAGAAGTAGTTCATAAACATTACTTCAATATCGGTATCGCAGCTGATACAGACAAAGGTCTATTAGTACCAGTTGTTAAAGATACAGATCGTAAGTCTATCTTCACAATCTCTAACGAGATCAATGATCTTGCTGGTAAAGCACGTGAAGGTCGTCTAGCTCCAGCTGAAATGAAAGGTGCTTCTTGCACAATTACAAACATTGGTTCTGCAGGTGGACAATGGTTCACTCCAGTTATCAACCACCCAGAAGTAGCAATCCTTGGTATCGGCCGTATCGCTGAAAAACCAGTTGTGAAAAACGGTGAGATCGTTGCAGCTCCAGTATTAGCATTATCTCTAAGCTTTGACCATCGTTTAATTGACGGTGCAACTGCTCAAAAAGCGTTAAACCAAATTAAACGTCTATTGAATGACCCACAATTATTAGTAATGGAGGCGTAATAACAATGGTAGTAGGAGATTTCCCAATTGAATTAGATACAGTCGTTGTTGGTGCAGGTCCTGGTGGATACGTTGCGGCAATTCGTGCAGCACAATTAGGTCAAAAGGTAGCAATCATTGAAAAAGCTAACCTTGGTGGCGTATGCTTAAACGTTGGATGTATTCCTTCAAAAGCGTTAATCAATGCAGGTCATCGTTATGAGAATGCAATGCATTCTGATGACATGGGTATTACTGCAGAAAACGTAAAAGTTGACTTTACAAAAGTTCAAGAATGGAAAAACGGCGTAGTTAAGAAATTAACTGGCGGTGTTGAAGGCCTTCTTAAAGGTAACAAAGTTGAAATCATTCGCGGTGAAGCTTACTTCGTAGATGCTAATACATTACGCGTTATGACTGAAGATGCAGCTCAAACTTATACGTTTAAAAATGCTGTTCTTGCAACTGGTTCTACACCAATCGAAATTCCAGGATTCAAATACTCTAAACGTGTTATCAACTCTACAGGTGCTTTAAGCTTACCTGAAATTCCTAAAAAACTTGTTGTAATCGGCGGCGGTTACATCGGTATGGAATTAGGTACTGCATATGCTAACTTCGGTACAGAAGTTACTGTAGTAGAAGCTGGCGATGAAATCTTAGCTGGTTTCGAAAAAGCTATGAGCTCTGTTGTTAAACGTGCTCTACAGAAAAAAGGTAACGTAAATATCCATACAAAAGCTATGGCTAAAGGCGTTGAAGAAACAGAAACTGGCGTAAAAGTTAGCTTTGAAGTTAAAGGTGAAATCCAAACTGTAGAAGCAGATTACGTATTAGTAACTGTAGGTCGTCGTCCAAACACTCAAGAAATCGGTCTTGAGCAGGTTGGAGTTAAAATGACTGACCGCGGCATCATCGAAATCGATGAGCAATGTCGTACAAATGTACCAAACATCTATGCAATCGGTGATATCGTTCCTGGACCACCATTAGCTCACAAAGCTTCTTACGAAGGTAAAGTAGCTGTAGAAGCAATTAGTGGCCATGCATCAGCTATCGATTACATCGGAATTCCTGCAGTATGCTTCACTGATCCAGAATTAGCATCTGTTGGTTACACTAAAAAACAAGCTGAAGAAGCTGGAATGACTGTAACTGTATCTAAGTTCCCATTCGCTGCTAACGGTCGTGCATTATCATTAAACAGCACTGACGGTTTCTTACAACTTGTAACACGTAAAGAAGATGGTCTTCTTGTAGGTGCTCAAGTTGCAGGTGCAGGTGCTTCTGATATTATCTCTGAGATTGGTTTAGCTATCGAAGCTGGAATGACAGCTGAAGATATCGCTCAAACAATCCATGCTCACCCAACATTAGGTGAAATCACAATGGAAGCAGCTGAAGTTGCTCTTGGAATGCCAATTCACATTGTAAAATAATTTAAGTAATGTAAATAGCCCTTCTCTTATTGTAAGAGAGGGGCTATTTTTATTTTCATCAAATGACTTGCAAGGTCTTTAAACGTACTTGTCGAATGAATATATAATACTTTAACAAATGATTCCGGCTTAACTTACTTCAAAGGTAATATATATCATCCTATAATATGTAATTGATTCAAACGTACCCCCATATATTAATAAAATAGAGCATGTCAAAGGAGAAGGTTCCATGAAAATATTACATGTTATATTTTATCATTTACTACTATGGAGTGGCTTTTCCACTGTATTAACATTATCGAATGGTGATAAGTTTCATTATAAAGTTATTCTTTTTTTCGTATTTCTATATTTAGCCTATGTAATAGCATATTTTGTATTGCACGTAAGAAAGCAAGCTTTATTTCTTACATGTTCGAATTGTATATTATTTTTAATCATATTATCTATTTTTTAAATTAGCGTTTATAAAAATACATTGTTCGTCCATTAAATAATTGTAACTCTCCTTCTAATTTCTTCGCTAAAAAACGGCAAAATTCATTTGCTTTCCCTTTGTCACCAAATGTTGCATTAGGTGGTAAAGAAACTTGGATGAAAGATTGTTCATTTTCTATACCAACACCAATATAAATTGAGTCATACCGGTCGTGATTGGATTGAAGTTTTAATGTTGTTGTAGATGTATCTAAAATTTCATAAGGAAAAGCGGTATTTGTATACGTGTAATTAATTTGGGCACCAGTTTTAGAAGTAACTGTTTTATAATAATGAAAAAGTTGTTTTATATCATCTATTGAAACTGATTGTTGGTTGGATTTCGGTACAAGCGTAATAAAGGCGTGTTGCATATAAGTTCCCCCTAACTTAGTAGAATACTATTATTCTACATCCTACTGAATTTTTTGACAATTAAAAGGAGTATTACATGTTTTGTTTAATATACTATTAATGAAACGTGATGTAGAAAGGTGGAAACCAATGTTTGAAAAATTGTATGATGAGCATGAAAGTGTGAAGGTACGATTTTTAGGGTTTATGACACATGATACACGTTATGATTTTGGTGTTATTTATACAAATATGTTTTTTGGAAAGCCGCTCATTGTTTGTATGCAAACAGGAAGGTCTACTTTACTCGGACGAGATGATGTAGAGAATGTTCAATATATACAGGAGATTTTTAAATTAGGATCAGAAGAGGAAGCAAAGGAGTTAGCTCAGTTTTTCAAATTTCTAGTTCCGTCAACTTCTTTACATGCGGAATATGAAGAATAATTAATGTGAAACAGTCGTACTTATAAATATGGCTGTTTTTTATTTGAATATCGCATACTAATTTAAATTTAAAATATTTAATGTGTTATACTAAAAACCTATTGACGTAAAAAGTATAACATATTAAAATAAAGACAGAAAGTTAAGCGGTTACAAAAAGTTTTTGGGATTATAAACTTAGGGGGAAATGAAAAATGGGAACAATCGTATGTCAAGATTGTGAAGGTACAATTGCACACTTCGAAGATGAGAAAGTAACGGTACTTTACGGGAAATGTGGATCTTGCGGATGTGATCACACAGAGCATACAAAAGCCCAATAATTGATAGGAAATGGACAGCTAAAAGTTTTTAGGACCATAAACTTAGGGGGAAATGAAAAATGGGAACAATCGTATGCCAAGTATGTGAAGGAACAATCGGACATTTTGAAGATGAGAAAACGACGGTACTTTACGGAAAATGCGGAACAAATTGTGACTGTGCTAGAAAAGATAATGCGAAAGCTTAATGATAAATAAATAGATTACTATTGAAACTCAGGGGGAAATGAAAATGGGAACAATCGTATGCCAAGTGTGTGAAGGAACAATTGGACATTTTGAAGATGAAAAATCAACAGTACTATACGGGAAATGTGGATCTCATTGCGAATGTGACCATAAAGAACATACAAAAGCTTAATAATAAGAAAAAGCGCCTACATGTGTAGGCGCTTTTTTAATAAATTGTAGTTGTATGACCAACTGTTGCAACGATTGCATCATCCCTAATCGGAATAAAGCTTATGGAGGTCTGTGGTGTACTAGAAGAAGAGTATTGGCTCATTATACGACTATCGATACGGGTAATAGTATCGGTCAAGAAAGCTGAAATAAAAGCGTAAGGGACTCGTCGTTCATTTAATGAATAAATAATTTCTTCTTTTGTTTTTACACCTACGCCATGCCCGTAAAAAAAGAAATTTCCTAAATAGATTGTATTTTCTCCTTGCCATTCAATCGTAGCTGGATTTACTTGTGGGTTTTTAAAGTAAACGAGGTCACCTGGAACAAGATCGCCACCGTTTTTTGTTATGAGCCTTAGATCTTGGTCGTAGTCCCATGTATAAAGTAAAAGGTTTGCAAATAGACGATTGAAAGTTTCTTCCTCATACAATGATAGTAAAGCTTTATAAAAAATAATGATCATAGCGGTTGCGCATTCAGTTCCATATAGTTTTCCGTTTTTGAAAATATCCTGTATGGCAATAGAAGGTGGTATGTTTGGAAGAAGCTCGAATCCTCCAAGAGACGTTCTTTTCCAATACTGGGGGTTGCAAAAGGATTGCTGAAATGTACGAAACTGAAATCCACTTTGAAAAAGCTCTAGTGCAGAGATAATAATATTAACTCGTAAATTGAGATCAAAGCTGAGTTCATCAGCTGTTCGGAAGGAATAAACTTCTTGATTTCCTGCCATTATTGATAAAATTTGTTGTTTCTCTGCTGCAAATGGCTCGTATTCATTTGTAATATAAGGATGTACAATAGAACGGCCTATTACAATCATAATAGTATCCCCACCTATACGTTACATTCTTAAGTATCGTATGAAGAAAAGGAAAAAAGGTGAAAAAAAAGCCTATCAACTGATAGGCTTGTACTCTTTAATAACACGTAATGTTTGTAATGTCATATCTTCAGGACCTTGTACAGGTAAACCTGCTTCTAAGTTTTTACGAATATACTCTAAGTTTTCTTGTGTAATAATTTCCCCCGGAGTAAAGATTGGAATCCCTGGCGGATAAACCATAACAAAATCAGCTATAATACGACCCGCTGCATTTTCAAATGGAATGACTTCTGTTTCCGAATAAAAAGCATCTCGAGGAGAAAGTGCTAGCACTGGAATTTCTGGAATCTCTACTTGTACTTGAACACCTTTATCTGCCCTATTTCTAAATGTTGCTGCTAAATCTTGTAATGCTGCAATAAGTGTATTTGTATCACTTTCTGTATCTCCCAAAGTGATAAGACATAGTATGTTGTATAGATCTGAGAGTTCTACTTCAATGTTATATTGCTCTCTAAGCCATACTTCAGCTTGGTGGCCGGTAATACCTAAATCTTTTACAGATACAATTATCTTTGTAGGATCATAGTTAAAGGTAGCATCTGTACCTAACATTTCTTTTCCAGGACAGTAAAGATGCTCAATAGAATTTATAGCATCACGAACATGCTCAGCTAATTGTATTGTTTGTTCTATGAGTGCTGTTCCTTCTGTAGCAAGACGTTTTCTCGCAACATCAAGGGATGCTAACAAGATGTAAGAAGTTGATGTGGTTGTAAGCATGCTAATAATAGATTGGACATGCTTTACATTCACTAAGCCTTCTTTCACATTAAGAATAGAACTTTGAGTTAAAGAGCCTCCTAATTTGTGAACACTTGTTGCTGCCATATCCGCACCAGCTTGCATCGCTGACATAGGTAATTCATCGTGAAAATGAATATGAACACCATGAGCTTCGTCGACTAGTACAGGGATGTCATAAGAATGTGCTAATTGTACAATCTGTTCTAAGTCTGCAGCAAACCCAAAGTACGTTGGGTTAATAACAAGTAAGCCCTTTGCATCTGAGTGCTCTTCAAGTGCTTTTTTGACAGATTGAATTGTGATTCCATGAGAAATACCGAGCTTCGGATCGATTTCAGGATGCATGAAAATCGGTTTTGCACCTGAGAAAATAATAGCTGACATTACTGATTTATGCACGTTTCGTGGTACTAGGATTTTGTCACCAGGACCGCAAACGCTCATCACCATTGTCATAATAGCGCCACTTGTACCTTGAATAGAAAAGAAAGTATGATCTGCACCGAATGCGGCTGCTGCTAAATCTTGTGCTTCTTTAATCATACCTTTTGGATGATGTAAATCATCGAGTGGCGCAATATTAATTAAATCAATTGCTAATGCATTATGCCCAATAAATTCGCGAAATGTAGGATCCATGCCCTGTCCTTTTTTATGACCAGGAATATGGAATTGAATTGGATTTCGCTTACTGTGCTCAACTAAAGCGGTAAACAATGGTGTTTCGTATTGGGACAATCTATACACCCCTTCTTCTTCATAATATTTAGTGTAATTTGTTTTATATAATCCTGCTCTAAAAAAGTGTAGCCCTTTTTAGAATAAGGCTTGTTTTTCTGCCATTCAAAAAATCGTTTTTGAGATGGTAGCTTCACTTTATTTTCTATAAAACAAAAGCATTATATCACCAATAATTATAGATGTATAGAAAAAAATCTTTTTAAGGTGAGTATGTTTAATAGTTAGCCTCAACTAATGAATAGAGGAAGACAATTCCATTAAAATGAATAAATAGTGTATAATGCAGAGTGGCTATAATGAAGAATAAAATATTCTCTTTAAGATAGCATAATGAAACAAGAAGAAATGATAAATGAGGTGCAAAATGGAATATCAATATCCGTTAGATTATGATTGGTCAAATGAGGAAATGGTTACAATGGTGAAGTTTTATGAAGCGATTGAGAAAGCTTATGAAAAAGGAATTATAAGAGAAGAGTTAATGGGTTTATATCGTCGTTTTAAAGAGATTGTTCCATCGAAAGCAGAAGAAAAGAAAATTGATAAAGAATTTCAAGAAGTAAGTGGATACTCTATATATCGTGCTATTCAAAGGGCAAAAGAAGTCGAAGAACAAAAGCTTGTAAAAATGTAAAAAATATTTTGAAAAATAAAAACTGAAGTGATATAATGTGATAACAACTAAAAACGGACAATATAAATTGTCCGTTTTCTACTATCGATTACAAAGTGCATATAAAGGAAGGAGTGATTGCATCGTAGATTCAATCTTAGCAAGGAATTGTTCGTTGGTCATTGCTGAAAACTCCTCTGGTGATATATGAATACCAACTAATAATTCTGCTTTTTTTACAGTAGCTAATCGTTCAATCATCTTTTGTAAGTCTTCGGTTTCAAGTGTTTTATGTAATTTCACACTTGGTTTAGTATGGTCAATGGACCAAACGAAGTCATTTGGAATATTTGTTTTTAAATCATTTAAATGTTCTAAGAAGGCATGAGCCGTCTCAACTTTTTGTGGACACTCATAGATTAAACCAAAGTATATGAAGGCATGAGTACCCCATAAGCCGATTTGGAAATGCGGTAGCATTTTATATCCTCGTTTATTTGTTGAAAAAGCAACCCAAGTATCGTTTGGTGGATTGACTTTGCGGCGTGCGTGTTTTGCAACATGATAAAAAAAGTTCTCATCAGTTTGTTTGGATAAGTATTCTGCAAATTGTTCCCCTAAAGCTTCTAGCTTAGGATGAATGTTCGTTTTAATTGCACTCATTCGTTCTTCGAGACCATCAACTGTAAAGACATCAAAATCAGTTGACTTGAATGTTTGTATTGTCATGATTGTTCCTCCAACTCCTATTTTGCTTTTATTTTAGCATAGCTTGTACTATTCATAAAAAAAACAGCACAAAAAAATTTAAATAAAAAAATATAATTTTGTTGCATAGATGATTTATCCAACATAGTATAGTATAAAACAAAAAATCAGAAAATTGAATTAATTCTAGTCCGAGGGCAGACGAATATTGGGAGGAGGCAAATAATATGAGACAGGTGATTAATGCGTTAAAGAGAACAGATGCTGAAAAGAGAATACCGGTGCTACGTTTGGAGCTAGATTATGAATTAGCAACTTTATATGATGCGATGATGGAAGATGATAACCAGAAAAAAGAAGAGTGTGTACAAAAGTTAGAAGTATTAAGACTTGAAATGATTCGTTTAGAAGCGTAATAATAGTATATGTATAAAAAATTAGTTGGTGCGAACCTTATAAAGGGTTCGTTTTTTCTGTGAACAGTATAGATCGGAGTGTTTAAACATGCAAGAAGTATGGAAAGACATCGATGCACACGCCAAACGGTGGATTCGGGATGCAGGAGAGCATTTAATGGCATCAATGAAAAAAGCACTTATTATAGAAACAAAATCAAATGCAGCTGACTTAGTTACAAATATGGACCGAGAGATAGAACAGTTTTTAATTGGGAAAATTAAAGAAACATTCCCGAATCATAATATTTTAGGAGAAGAGGGTTATGGAGACGAGATAACGTCTTCTGACGGGGTTGTTTGGTTAATTGATCCAATTGACGGCACGATGAACTTTGTTCATCAAAAAAGAAATTTTGCGATTTCAATTGGGATTTATGAGAACGGTATCGGAAAGATTGGACTTATATATGATCCAGTGCATGATGAACTATATCATGCAGTCAAGGGATCTGGAGCTTTTTGTAATGATATATCAATTCCTCCATTGGAAAAAGGAACTGTAGAGCAAGGTATTGTAGCTTTAAATGCGATATGGCTTACAGATAATCCATTGCTTAATATGGAAAGTATGATGGCACTTGTTAAGAAAGCAAGGGGCACAAGGTCATATGGCTGTGCAGCATTAGAGATGGTATACGTTGCAACAGGAAGAATAGATGCATATGTAACGCCGAGATTATCACCATGGGATTTTGGCGGAGGGCAGATAATTGTAGAAGAAGTTGGAGGTAAGGTGACGACATTCTCTGGAGCGCCACTTTCTATCATAGAGAAGAGCAGTGTGTTAGTTGCAAAACCAGGAGTGTATGAAGAAGTGTTATCGTTTATATGAGAGCAACAAAAAAAGTAAGAGGCTGTGTATAAGCTTCTTACTTTTTAGCGTTATTGTGATTTGCGCATTTTTCTTTTTGTTACAAAACCGTATCCAACTGTAACAAATGTGCCGATAATGCAAATAATAATACCGATTGGACTATTTTCAGCAATCATAATGCCGATACCGATTAAGAAAATAACACCGATAATTGCAGTTAATAAAAAGCGATATTGAATGTGTTCCATTTCTTCACCCTCCAATCTCATTTTACTTTCACAAAAGTAAGAATACAACTATATTTTCATTCTTGCTTTTATTTTAATTGCTATTGTATCCCCTTCGCTCTTATAATAGAGAAGGATTAAAAAGACATTAGGAGTTGGACATGTTGAAAAAACGACAAGATTTACGTAATATAGCAATTATTGCCCACGTTGACCATGGTAAAACAACACTTGTTGACCAGTTATTACGTCAAGCGGGGACTTTCCGTGCGAACGAACACGTTGAAGAACGCGCAATGGATTCAAATGATCTAGAAAGAGAACGCGGTATTACAATTTTAGCGAAAAATACAGCGATTCACTATGAAGATAAAAGAATTAACATTTTAGATACACCTGGTCACGCTGACTTCGGTGGAGAAGTAGAACGTATCATGAAAATGGTTGATGGTGTTTTACTTGTTGTTGATGCATATGAAGGTTGTATGCCACAAACACGATTTGTTTTAAAGAAAGCTCTTGAGCAAAACTTAACTCCAATCGTAGTTGTAAACAAAATTGACCGTGACTTCGCTCGTCCAGATGAAGTAGTTGATGAAGTAATCGACTTATTCATTGAGCTTGGTGCAAACGAAGATCAATTAGAGTTCCCAGTTGTATTTGCATCAGCAATGAACGGAACAGCAAGCTTAGATTCAAATCCAGCAAATCAAGAAGAGAATATGAAATCATTATTCGATACAATTATCGAACATATTCCAGCACCAATTGATAACAGCGAAGAGCCACTTCAATTCCAAGTAGCACTTCTTGATTACAACGACTACGTTGGACGTATTGGAGTTGGTCGCGTATTCCGCGGTACAATGAAGGTTGGACAACAAGTTGCTTTAATGAAAGTAGACGGAAGCGTGAAGCAATTCCGCGTAACGAAATTATTCGGTTACATGGGATTAAAACGTCAAGAAATTGAAGAAGCAAAAGCAGGGGACTTAGTAGCCGTTTCTGGTATGGAAGACATTAACGTAGGTGAAACAGTATGTCCAGTTGAACATCAAGATGCGTTACCATTATTACGTATTGATGAGCCAACACTACAAATGACGTTCCTTGTAAATAACAGCCCATTTGCAGGTCGTGAAGGTAAATACATTACATCTCGTAAAATTGAAGAGCGTCTTCGTTCACAATTAGAAACAGATGTAAGTTTACGTGTAGATAATACAGATTCTCCTGATGCGTGGATCGTATCTGGACGTGGGGAACTACATTTATCTATCTTAATTGAAAACATGCGTCGTGAAGGTTATGAATTACAAGTATCTAAGCCAGAAGTAATCATTAAAGAAGTTGATGGCGTAAGATGTGAGCCTGTAGAGCGCGTACAAATCGATGTACCTGAAGAATACACTGGTTCTATTATGGAATCTATGGGTGCACGTAAAGGTGAAATGTTAGATATGGTGAATAACGGAAACGGTCAAGTTCGTCTTACTTTCATGGTTCCAGCACGTGGTTTAATTGGTTACACAACAGAATTCTTAACATTAACTCGTGGTTACGGTATTTTAAACCATACATTCGATTGCTACCAACCAGTACACGCTGGACAAGTTGGTGGACGTCGCCAAGGTGTTCTAGTTTCACTTGAAACAGGAAAAGCATCACAATACGGTATTATGCAAGTTGAAGACCGTGGTGTAATCTTCGTTGAACCAGGTACAGAAGTATATGCTGGTATGATTGTCGGAGAACACACTCGTGAGAACGACTTAACAGTTAACGTTGTGAAAATGAAACAACAAACTAACATTCGTTCTGCGACGAAAGATCAAACTTCAACAATGAAGAAACCACGCCTAATGACTTTAGAAGAATCATTAGAGTACTTAAACGATGACGAGTTCTGTGAAGTAACTCCAGAATCAATTCGTCTACGTAAAAAGATTCTTGATAAGAGTGAGCGCGAAAGAGCTGCTAAGAAAAAGAAATCTGTTGAAGCGTAAAAATAAAAAAACAACGCCCTTTATAAAGGGCGTTGTTTTTTTATTTTGTTTATTTTTTAGAATATTTACTCTTTTTTGTGGACAGTATTTTTTTTGCGAGTTACTCTTGTATTAAGTGTATAAAGAAAATTGCATTTTACTGCTAGGGGGGGAAGAGTGTGTTAGAAAGGATGTCTTTTTTTGCAAAATTGTGTAAGGTAGATGAAAATCCAGAGTTAGGAATGTGGTTACTTTATGGGACGATTATTATATTAAGTGCTCTCGTTTATAATTTAGGGTTTGCTAGAAAGTTGTCTGTACTAAAAAATATTGTGATATACATATCATTAGCAATTGGATGCACAGTATTAACCTTTTTTGCTGTGTTTTTACCTGTTGGAGAAGGACTTGTTGTAGCGGCAATTGTACTTGGAATTTATAGACTGCGTTTGCGTCAAGCGAAACAACAAAAAGCAGGATAAGAAAGGGGAGTTTTCATGCGTTCAGTACAAGATGCACTATATAATTGGTTAACAATTAAAACAGTTGCGGAAGCACGTCCAGATGATAGTGCTGCAAAAGAAACATATTTGTTATTTCAAAATATGGTATATGAAGAACATAAATTAAGAAATGTGGAAGTCGAAAGGAACGAGGAAATGTATTTAATTACATATGAAATAAATGGAGAACGGAAATCTGCAAGGTTTCCGTTAGAAGCCATTGATTGTTTTTTGGATCAGATGAATCGTGAACCAGAAAAATATAAATAAGTCCTTATCTATATGAGTAAGGACTTATTTACATTTTACCAATCATCTTCGATTTTTTTATCACGATATAATCGGAAATTACCACTTGCATGACGTTCCATTGTACGCTCTGCAATTCGTTCCGAACATTCCATGCACATATATGTATGAATAGGGCGATTACGCAGTTTTTTTGCCATAGGATTTTCATCATCTAACATATCTTTTTTATCACAAATCATACATTTGACTCTCATTTCGTCACCTCAATACGAATTCTATCAGTATAAGTATATCATGGAAGTATAATGTTTTTGAATAATAGTGGGAAAAAATAATATTTTCGCAATTCAAAAAATAAGTTATGATAAGGATATACCAAGTATATTTGGAGGTGAAAATATGGCGAATGTAGTAGAGCCTACCTTAACAGAGGATTTAGTACAAACGTTGCGTAAAGAGTGTATTGTTATGATAGCAACGACAGATTTCGAAAAACAAGTTCCTAACGTAAGTGCTATTTCTTGGGTGTATGCAGTGAGTGAAACTAGTATTCGATTTGCAGTAGATCAACGTTCACGTATTGTGGAAAATATACGTCATAATACAGGTGTGGTATTGACTATAATGGCGAATGAATCCGTATTTTCTATAAGTGGTGCAGGTGAAATTTTGACAGATAGAATGGAAGGTATTTCTCTAAAATTAACTGTAATAGAAGTAAAGGTGCAAGAAGTGCGTGATGTTATGTTTTATGGAGCGAAACTTGCAATTGAACCAACATATGAAAAAACATATGATCTTCGGGCAGCGAAAAAGCTGGATAACGAAGTGTTAGTAGGGATAAGAGAATTATAAAGATGCTAAATAAGAAATTCGTTTATTCACTTTTGTAGTCGGTTATTGTGATTTAACGTTAATAATTATAATAAAAAGTAATATATTGAATAGAAATGAATAAAGAATAAATAAAAGGTTTAATGACTATGATTTTCGATTCTACCTCGTTTACACGGTACATATAATTATAACAATGGTTCGTCCATATTTTATGGATGAAACCCTTGTTCTACAAATTTAAAAGTGGAGTCAGGGGGTAACAGGTTGGATAAAATTTATGTGTTAGATACGAATGTACTTTTGCAGGATCCTTTATCTATTTTTTCATTTGAAACCAATGAAGTAGTGATTCCAGCAGTTGTATTAGAAGAGGTTGATTCGAAAAAACGTTATATGGATGAAGTAGGAAGAAACGCTCGTTATGTATCTAAGTTAATAGATAAATTTCGTGAAATAGGAAAGCTGCATGAAAGTATCCCGCTAGAAAACGGCGGAACATTTCGTATTGAATTGAACCATCGTTCATTTGTGCAACTACAAGATATTTTTGTAGAAAAAACAAATGATAATCGAATTTTAGCTGTAGCAAAAAATCTATCTTTAGAAGAACAGGAAAAAGAGGACGGGAAGTCTGTTATTTTAGTAAGTAAAGATGTACTCGTAAGGGTAAAAGCTGATGCAATTGGTTTGAAGGCTGAAGATTATTTAAGTGATCGCGTAATTGAAGTAGAAAATATATATTCTGGTTTTTTAGAAGGATATATATCAAAAGAACAATTGGATTATTTTTATGAGAAAGGTGAATTGCCTCTATCTGAAATTGCGAATCATCCTTTTTACCCAAATCAATTTGTAGTAATGAAAGATGCATTAGGGGGCTCTAGTTCTGCGCTTGGCATTGTGGATCACTTAGGGAAGAAGGTAAAGAAACTTATTTTTCACAATGAACAAGTGTGGGGGATACGACCACGAAACGTGCAGCAAATTATGGGATTAGAATTGTTGCTTCGTGAAGATATTCCGCTTGTAACGTTAACGGGGAAAGCCGGCACAGGAAAAACGTTACTTGCGTTAGCTTCGGGACTTATGCAAACAGAAGACTTAGGGTTATATAAAAAATTACTTGTGGCAAGACCAATTGTTCCAGTCGGAAAAGATATCGGTTATTTACCAGGAGAAAAAGAAGAAAAATTAAGACCATGGATGCAGCCAATTTTTGATAACCTAGAGTATTTATTTAATACGAAAAAGCCAGGAGAGTTAGATGCTATTTTAGCTGGAATGGGTTCGATTGAAGTAGAAGCCCTTACTTATATACGCGGGAGAAGTATTCCAGATCAGTTCATTATCATTGACGAAGCACAAAATTTAACAAAGCATGAAGTGAAGACGATATTAACTAGGGTAGGGGAAAAGAGTAAGATTGTATTGATGGGAGATCCTCAGCAAATTGATCACCCATATTTAGATGAATATAATAATGGCTTAACGTATGTTGTAGAGAAGTTTAAAGAACAGCGTATTAGTGGTCATGTGAAGTTTGTTAAAGGGGAGCGATCTAATTTAGCTCAACTAGCAGCAGATTTATTGTAAAAAGGAGTGAGCTTAAGCTCACTCCTTTTCTTTAAATAATTGTAAATTTACGGATGTTACGGATTGGATTTTGTTGATTAGATCCATCGTTGAAATAGAGATGAACAGGCCCGTCTTCTTTTAATGGTTTTCCTTCTTTTGAAAAGCCTAGTATAGCATTTTTGACAGTTTCTAATGGAAGTGTCATTGTATGATCTACCGTTTCAATTTCAACTTGCGTAGCGTCCTCTAAAATTTCAGCGTTAGCAAGGAATGGATGAAATGGTATACCAAATGTTCCAGTAATCAGCTGTTCTTTTTTATATTTCTTCACACTTTGTTGTATTGGAGGAAAAGCGGCACCATCACGGATTTCGCGATCCCAATGTTCTGAAGTGTTTTTTAAATAAGTTTCTAGTTCAGACGTGTTTTCTCTAGTTTCATCAAAGTAAGTTGTCAAATCTACTTTTCGATCATCAAAGATCCAAACAGTTGGATCAATAGTGATTGGAAAACGTACTTTTCCGTTAATAAATAAAATTTCGCTCATTGTTGTTCCCCCATTTGTGTTATACTCCCACTTTTCAGTATAATAGTATTAGACACTGTTGTCACAAAAAATGTTTCTATTGCAATTTATTAAAACTATCGCTAATATTAATAGATAGGATAGAGGAGAGTAGGACGGAAACGGAGGGAATCAATTTGGCGTCTGAGACAGTAGCAAATCATCAGGAAAAGGCACTAGCCCTTCTACAAGCGGATGCAGAGAAGATTTTAAGACTTATTAAGGTGCAAATGGACCATCTTACAATGCCGCAATGTCCATTATATGAAGAAGTGTTAGACACACAAATGTTTGGACTATCCCGCGAGGTCGATTTTGCAGTTCGCCTTGGTCTTATTGCAGAAGAACAAGGGAAAGCAATGTTAGGTGAGCTCGAACGTGAGTTATCTGCACTTCATGAAGCATTTACAAACAAACAACAATAACGGGTTCAAATAAGGGGGCTCAAACTAAATTAGTTTGAGCTTTTTATTTGTATAATAAAGCAGGAAGAATCAATGTACATATGGAATACAACAATAATTAAATTGAAACAGAAAGAGGAAATGAAATGAAAAAAGTATGGAAATCAATGGATTATTCATTATTACTTCCTCTTGTTATCTTATGTGTGCTGGGAGTAATAATGGTATATAGTTCTAGTTCCATTGTTGCGATTTCGAGGCATAACTGGCCGGCAAATTACTTTTTTAAAAAACAATTAATAACTTTAGCTATTGGAACGGTATTGTTAGTAATTGTAGCTTCGTTACCTTATAAGTTTTGGAGGAAACGAATAATTTTATCCGCGATGGGGCTAGGGAGTATTGCTTTACTAGCAGCAGCCTTGATTTTTGGTAAGGAAATAAATGGTGCAAAAGGTTGGATATTAGGTATACAGCCTGCTGAATTTGTTAAACTATCGATTATTATTATATTAGCTCGCTTTTTTGCAAGGAGACAAGAAACAAATACACCTGTTTTTAAAGGGTCGGGACTTACACTTGGATTTGTTGGAATGGCAATGTTTTTAATTTTAAAGCAAAATGATTTAGGTACCGATTTGTTAATTGCAGGAACAGTAGGGATTATGTTTCTTTGTTCAGGAGTAAGGATTAATTTATGGATTAAACGAATTGTTTTAACTTCTATAGTATGGATTCCAGCTCTATATTTTTTGGCTAATTATAAATTAAGTGGATATCAAAAGGCACGTTTTTCAGTTTTTCTTGATCCATTCAATGATCCTCAGAATGATGGATTCCAATTAGTAAATTCTTTTATTGGAATTGCTTCAGGAGGGCTAAATGGTCGAGGATTAGGAAATAGTGTGCAAAAATATGGATATTTACCAGAACCGCAAACAGATTTTATTATGGCTATTATATCTGAAGAATTAGGTTTTATTGGTGTAGCTATTATTTTAATTTGCTTGCTACTTATTATTATTCGTTCATTCAGGATTGCTCAAAAATGTAACGATCCTTTTGGAAGTTTAATTGCAATCGGAATTGCAAGTTTAATAGGAGTACAAACTTTTGTTAATGTTGGTGGTATGTCTGGATTAATACCGCTTACGGGAGTGCCTTTACCATTTATTAGTTATGGTGGAAGTTCCTTAATAGCTAATCTACTTGCGATGGGGATACTACTCAATATTGCTAGTCACGTGAAACGACAAGAGAAACAACAGAATGGATTAATGAAAGAAAAAGAACAAAATGGACCACATCTTGTAGTTGTAAAATAAAAACACATTGTGCTTTAGAGCATGATGTGTTTTTATTTTTAAGTAGTTTTAAATGTGATGTATTAATATATCTTTCGGTTAAACAATATATCACATTTAGTTTAATGTGATATACAATTAAGTTGTTAGAAAAGGAAGAGGTATGCTATACTATTTTTGTGAAACAAATTGCACAGAAAACTTATCATTTGTTAAAAAATAAGGTATGATGGATAAAAATAAAGTGAAGCTTTCTAAGTATAATATAATGTGGAAAGTGAAGAACTTCACGCTTTTTAAGGTGTGTATATATTTTATCTCTAGAGTGGTAGGAAAGTAGAGGGGGAAAATCATGACAAAGCTGCAACGTATTCAAAAAGTATTGGTAGCTAACCGTGGAGAGATTGCAATTCGTGTGTTTCGAGCTTGTTCGGAACTTGGATTAAAAACAGTTGCAATCTATTCTAAAGAGGATAGTGGTTCTTATCATCGCTATAAAGCCGATGAGTCCTATTTAGTTGGGGAAGGAAAAAAACCAATTGATGCTTATCTAGATATTGAAGGCATTATTGAGATTGCAAAAAGTAATCATGTAGATGCAATCCACCCTGGATATGGTTTCTTGTCAGAAAATATTCAATTCGCTAAACGTTGTGAAGAAGAAGGAATTATCTTTATCGGTCCGAAAAGTAAGCATTTAGATATGTTTGGAGATAAAGTGAAAGCAAGAACACAAGCGCAGCTAGCACAAATTCCAGTTATACCTGGTAGTGATGGTCCAGTAAATTCATTAGAAGAAGTCGAAAAATTTGCTGAAAAGTATGATTACCCGATTATTATTAAAGCATCCCTTGGGGGTGGCGGTCGTGGTATGCGTATTGTGCGTACTAGTGAGGAATTAGGAGAATCATATAATCGAGCGAAATCAGAAGCGAAAGCAGCCTTTGGTAATGATGAGGTTTACGTCGAAAAATTCGTTGAAAAACCTAAACATATAGAAGTACAAATTTTAGCAGATGAAGAAGGCAATGTTGTTCATTTATACGAGCGTGACTGTTCTGTACAACGTCGTCATCAAAAAGTTGTAGAAATTGCACCGAGTGTATCACTTTCAGATGATCTGCGTCAGCGTATTTGTGATGCTGCTGTGAAGTTAACGAAAAATGTAAATTATTTAAATGCAGGAACAGTAGAATTCCTTGTAAAAGATGATGAGTTTTACTTTATTGAAGTAAATCCACGTGTTCAAGTAGAACATACGATTACAGAAATGATTACGGGAGTAGATATTGTTCAATCACAAATTTTAATAGCTGATGGACATTCATTACATAGCAAAATGGTAGGTGTTCCGAAGCAAGAGGAAGTAGTTGTACATGGATTTGCAATTCAATCTCGTGTAACAACTGAAGATCCGCTAAATAATTTTATGCCGGATACAGGAAAAATTATGGCGTATCGATCAGGCGGTGGTTTTGGTGTACGTCTTGATACAGGAAATAGCTTCCAAGGTGCAGTTATTACACCGTACTACGATTCTTTACTTGTAAAAGTTACAACTTGGGCACTTACTTTTGAGCAAGCTGCTGCAAAAATGGAACGTAACTTAAAAGAATTCCGTATTCGTGGTATTAAAACAAATATTCCATTCCTAGAGAATGTAGTAAAACATAAAAACTTCTTATCAGGAGAATATGATACTTCATTTATCGATGCGTCACCTGAATTGTTCTTGTTCCCGAAACGTAAAGACCGTGGAACGAAAATGTTAAATTACATTGGTACAGTAACAGTAAATGGTTTCCCAGGAGTAGGTAAAAAAGAAAAACCAATATTCCCAGATGCTCGTATTCCATGTTTAAAACATTCAGAGCCAATCCAAAATGGAACGAAACAAATTTTGGACGAGCGTGGAGCAGACGGATTAGTAAAATGGGTACAGGATCAAAAACGTGTACTTTTAACGGATACAACATTCCGTGATGCACACCAGTCATTACTTGCAACTCGTATTCGTACAAAAGATTTACATCAAATTGCGGAGCCAACAGCGAGAATGTTACCGAACCTATTCTCAGCGGAAATGTGGGGCGGTGCAACGTTTGATGTTGCGTATCGTTTCTTAAAAGAAGATCCATGGGAACGATTACTAGATCTTCGTGAAAAAATGCCGAACGTTTTATTCCAAATGTTACTTCGTTCTTCAAACGCAGTTGGATACAAAAACTATCCAGATAATTTAATTCAAAAATTTGTGGAATGTTCTGCTCAAGCAGGCATTGATGTATTCCGTATTTTTGATAGCTTAAACTGGGTGGAAGGCATGAGAGTTGCAATTGACGCTGTACGAGACACTGGTAAAATTGCAGAAGCAACAATGTGCTACACAGGGGATATCCATGATCCACTGCGTAGTAAATATGATTTAAATTACTATAAAAATTTAGCAAAAGAGTTAGAAGCATCAGGAGCTCACATTTTAGGTATTAAAGATATGGCGGGCTTATTAAAACCAAATGCAGCATATGATTTAGTTTCTGCATTAAAAGAGACAGTGTCGATTCCGATTCACCTGCATACGCACGATACGAGTGGAAATGGTATATTAACGTATACGAAGGCAATTGAAGCGGGTGTTGATATCGTCGATGTAGCAGTGAGTTCTATGGCTGGTCAAACGTCACAACCAAGTGCGAACACGCTATACTATGCATTAGGTGGAAACGAAAGACAACCAGATGTTAATATAGATTCTTTAGAAAAACTATCTCATTATTGGGAAGATGTACGCAAATACTATGCACCGTTTGAAAGTGGTATGAATGCGCCTCATACAGAGGTATATATGCATGAAATGCCGGGTGGGCAGTATAGTAATCTTCAGCAACAAGCGAAGGCGGTTGGTTTAGGAGATCGCTTCGATGAAGTGAAAGTAATGTACCGCCGTGTGAATGACATGTTTGGAGATATTGTAAAAGTAACGCCATCATCAAAAGTTGTTGGTGATATGGCATTATTTATGGTTCAAAACCATCTGACAGAACAAGATGTTTTAGAGCGTGGACATGCTATGGACTTCCCAGGATCTGTTGTTGAAATGTTCTCTGGTGATTTAGGTCAACCGTACGGTGGTTTCCCGAAAGAATTACAAAAGATTATTTTAAAAGGGAAAGAGCCATTAACAGTAAGACCAGGTGAATTACTAGAGCCAGTAGATTTCGAAGCGTTAAAAGAAGAATTATTCCATAAACTTGGACGCGAAGTAACGATTTTTGATGTAGTTGCATATGCTTTATATCCAAAAGTATTTATGGATTATGAAAAAGTTGCTGAGCTTTATGGAAATGTATCTGTACTTGATACACCGACGTTCTTCTATGGTATGAGACTAGGTGAAGAAATTGATGTAGAAATTGAACAGGGTAAAACATTGATGGTTAAACTAGTATCAATTGGAGAACCTCAGCCGGATGGAAATCGTGTCCTTTACTTGGAATTTAACGGTCAACCACGTGAAATTATCGTGAAAGACGAGAGTGTAAAAGCAACAGTTGCACAACGTGTGAAAGGAAACCGTGAGAATCCAAATCATATTAGTGCAACGATGCCAGGAACGGTAATTAAAGTAGTTGTAAAAGAAGGCGATGAAGTGAAAAAAGGCGATTCTATGGCAATTACAGAAGCGATGAAAATGGAAACGACAGTTCAAGCGCCGTTCAATGGTAAAGTGAAGAAAGTATATGTTAACGATGGTGATGCGATTCAAACGGGTGATTTACTTATTGAATTAGATCACTAAAATAAAAAAAGAGCTGTGTAAAATACAGCTCTTTTTTTATTGCAAAAAATCCCTTGCCGAATTGGCAAGGGATTTTAGTTTTAAATTATTTTGTTTGTTTAGAAGTTAATTCGGCTTCTTTTGCATTCACTTTACTTCTTGTTCCTAACATAACTAAATAGCATAGTACGGCAAACAAGCAAGAAATGAATAGAGAATGTAACAATGCCATTGCTAAACTAGCGTTTGTAAATACAACTAAAACTCCTACTACAGCTTGAAGTGTAACAAGGATAAATGAAATGATCCATCCCCAATATACGACAGGTTGCTGTTTGTAATGGCGAATAGCGAGAATCATCGCGTATAGTATCCAAGCGAAAATTAACATCGCTGCAACTCTATGGCCCATTTGAACCCATTCATGTAGTTGAGTTGGCATAGGTCTGTTTTTGCTACATAAAGGAAAGTCTGGACAGGCTAAGCTAGCTCGTTCGTGACGTACTAAAGCACCTGTGTAGACGACGATATAACTGTAAATTGTTACACCATAAATATGAAATTTCATTTTTTTGTCCATAATAAGTGAACGTGCATCAAATTTTTGGTCAATTTCAAAGATAAGACACGTTAATAAAATGACAGAAGCAAATGAAATTAAGGAAATACCGAAGTGGATAGCAAGTACAGCTGGCATTTGGCCCCAAACAACTGCTGCTGCTCCCATTAATGCTTGTGCAACTAAAAATACGAAGGATAAAATTGCTAACGTTTTTGTTTCACGCACATGTTTATAATATTTCCAGGACAAAATACAAAGGAGAGTGACAAGAATTCCAGCTGATCCGGATGTTAATCGGTGGCTAAGTTCAATAATAGTTTCCATTGATAAATTAGATGGAACAAATTCACCGTTACAAAGTGGCCATGATTTACCACAACCTTGACCAGAACCTGTTTTTGTAACTAAAGCGCCTCCTAATAAAACTATTAATAAATCAAGGCTTGTAATGACTGCTAACCATTTAATAAAGCGTTGCAATCTCTTTCACCATCTTTCTGCTATGAAGTTATTGCGAAATATTTTCATTCCATTATGTATAGAATAAAACGCGCTAGTTCCTATGATATATAAAAAATAATAAAATAGCAAAGAAATGGAGGGGGAAGGAAAGGGGGAGAAAATAGGTGTAAAAACAGGGTTCCTAAGGAAAATTTTAGGTGAAAAATAGGCTATTTTGAAAAGAAATGGGGAGAATACGTGTTAAATAAGACAAAATAGTTTATTATAGAAGGTAACATCATGTTATGATAAGGACAAGTCAGAATGAAGTTTTTTATATTCGACACAAAAAGTTCATGTTTTCTTCACAAAATGTTCGGGAAATATGATTTAATATATTGGAGTATGGGCGTAGATTAGTAGTAGAATGGGTTAACAATGTTTCTACTGTAATAATATTGCTATATAGAAGCGAATTATTTCATTTGAAATATGCGCAAAAAGAAAGATGAAAGTTTTAAGAGGGGGTTAGAGTGATGAACCATGCAACAAGTGAGCTGCATGATGAGTCCGCTGTTACAAGTGTACCGGAAACAACTCGGTTACAAGATTTAAAAGCACTCGTTAAAATGGGGATTGTAAACTCAAATACACTTACTGTATTTACAGGATTTTGGTTGGCATTACACTTTAATGGATTAAGTGTAATGGACAATCTGGATAAGTTATTCTTTACAATCGTTGGTTCTGGATTAGTTATGGCAGGGGTATGTTGTTTAAACAACTACATTGATCGAGACATCGATCCATTAATGGAAAGAACAAAGACCCGTCCAACGGTTACTGGAAAGTATAAACCAGGATTTGCACTTACATTTGGACTAGTCATATTACTTCTTGGTTTTGTATTTTTATTATTAACAACACCAATGGCAGTCTTAATGGGATTTATTGGTGCTTTCACATATGTTGTTCTATATAGTTTATGGACAAAGAGAAAGTATACACTAAATACTGTTGTAGGTAGTATATCTGGTGCAGTTCCTCCTTTAATTGGATGGGCAGCAATCGATCCATCTTTAGGCCATCCAATTGCTTGGATGTTATTTTTAATTATGTTTATTTGGCAAATCCCACATTTCCTTGCATTAGCAATGAAACGTGTTGATGAATATCGAAATGCAGGAATTCCAATGCTTCCTGTAGTTCATGGATTTGAAATTACGAAACGCCAAATTATGATTTGGACAGTATGTTTATTACCACTACCATTTTATATGAGTGGACTAGGGATAACATTTATGGTAATTGCAACACTGCTTAACATCGGATGGATCGTTTTAGGATTTTATGGCTTCCGTAAGAAAGATGACATCAAATGGTCCGTGCAAATGTTTGTTTATTCCCTAAATTATTTAACAATCTTATTTGTATCAATGATTGTAGTTACATTCTTCTAAGACAACGACATAATTGGATTTCTTTACGTTGAGATTTACTTTACTTAACTATAAAGTACAATCTAATTCACAAGGAAAGTGGGGGTTGTTTGTATGAAGAAACAGTGGCGACTGCTTTCGTTCGTTTCACTGCTGGCTTTACTGTTAGGGGGATGCGGTAAAGCCTTTCAATCTACTTTAATTCCGCAAGGAGAAGTAGCAAAAATGCAATATGATTTACTTCTACTGGCGAGTGCAATCATGGTAGGAGTAGTACTAGTAGTTACTATTATTTTCTTATATGTAATTGTGCGTTTCCGACAAAAGAAAGGTCAGGAAGATTATATTCCAGAGCAAGTTGAAGGGAATCACAAGCTAGAAATTATATGGACAGTTATTCCGATTATTCTTTTACTAATCTTAGCTGTTCCAACAGTTACATATACATTCAAACTTGCTGATGTAAGTGCGATGGAGAAAAAGAATATTGATAAAGATACTATCGTTGTTGATGTAACAGCGAATCTTTATTGGTGGGAATTTTCTTATAAATCAGAAAAGATAGTAACTTCGCAAGATTTGGTCATCCCCACAGGTAAGAAAGTGTATTTAAATTTGAAGGGTGCCGATATTAAACACTCATTTTGGGTTCCATCTTTAGCAGGGAAAATGGATACAAATACAGACAATGTGAACAAAATGTGGTTAAAGGCAGATAAATCGGGCACTTATAATGGTTTTTGTACAGAATTTTGCGGCCCATCACATTCTTTAATGCAATTTAAAGTGAAAGCTTTAGATGAAAGCGAGTACAAAAAATGGCTTGCTGATATGAAGAAGATTGATGGGAAGAAAGAAGTAGCTTCAACAAAGGCGCAAGAGGGCCAAGAAATATTTAATAAAAGCTGTATTGGTTGTCATGCAGTTGGATCTAATGATAGTAGACCACCTTCCGCTCGTATCGCACCAAACTTAGCAAACTTTGCGGATCGCGATATGGTTGCCGGTATTGCCGAAAACAATGAAGAAAACTTAAAAAAATGGCTGAAAGATCCTGAAAATATGAAGCCAGGAAACAAAATGACTGGCAAATATGGCAACTTAACGGATGATCAAATTGATGCATTAAATGCATACTTACAAACGTTAAAAGTTGAAAAGTAAAGAGGGATTATTCGCGAAGGGGAGGTTGAAAACGTGAGTTCTGTAGCAAAAAAACAGGGGATGGGTGCTGTCATATGGGATTATTTAACGACAGTAGACCATAAAAAGATTGCCATTCTCTATTTAATTGCAGGTGGATTGTTTTTTGTAATAGGCGGAATAGAAGCTCTATTTATTCGCCTTCAATTAGCGATTCCTAACAATGCTTTTCTTGTTGGGGATGCTTATAATCAAGTATTAACGATGCACGGTACAACAATGATTTTCCTCGCAGCTATGCCACTCGTGTTTGCATTTATGAACGCCGCTGTACCACTTCAAATTGGTGCACGTGATGTAGCGTTCCCGTTTTTGAATTCACTCGGATTTTGGTTATTTTTCTTTGGTGGAGTATTTTTAAATTTAAGTTGGTTTTTAGGTGGAGCACCTGATGCAGGATGGACATCTTATGCATCTTTAGCTTTAGCCTCTAAAGGTCATGGTGTTGATTTCTATGTACTCGGCTTGCAAATCTCAGGTATTGGTACATTAATTGGAGGTATTAACTTCCTTGTAACCATTATTAATATGCGGGCGCCAGGAATGACGTACATGCGTATGCCGATGTTTACATGGACGACATTTGTAACATCTTCGCTTATATTATTCGCTTTTCCGCCGTTAACTGTAGGATTAGGACTTTTAATGTTAGATCGTTTATTTGGAACAAGTTTCTTTAATCCGGCATTGGGCGGGAATACAATTATATGGGAGCATTTATTCTGGATTTTCGGTCATCCAGAAGTATACATTCTTATACTCCCAGCTTTCGGAATATTCTCAGAAATCTTCGCGACATTTTCGAAAAAACGATTGTTTGGTTATTCATCGATGGTGTTTGCGACTGTATTAATTGGATTTTTAGGATTTATGGTATGGGCGCACCATATGTTTACTGTTGGACTTGGTCCAGTTGCTAATGCTATTTTCTCGGTCGCAACAATGGCGATTGCGGTTCCAACTGGTATCAAAATATTCAACTGGCTCTTTACAATGTGGGGCGGAAGTATTCGTTTTACGACACCAATGATGTGGGCAGTAGCTTTCATTCCATCATTCGTAATGGGTGGAGTTACAGGGGTTATGCTAGCATCTGCACCAGCTGATTATCAATTTCATGATAACTATTTCGTAGTAGCGCATTTTCATTATGTAATCGTTGGCGGTGTTGTATTTGGTTTACTTGCAGGAGCTCATTATTATTGGCCACTGATGTTTAATAAAGTATTAAATGAAACATTAGGAAAGATAACGTTCTGGCTATTCTTTATCGGCTTCCATTTAACGTTCTTTATTCAGCATTTCCTTGGCTTGATTGGTATGCCACGCCGTTACTACACATATCTTGAAGGGCAAGGGTTGGAAATGGGGAATATGATTAGTTCCATCGGAGCGGTGTTTATGGCTCTTGGAACGATTGTTCTTCTATTCAATGTAATTAAAACGACAGTATCAAAAGAAAAAGCTGGTCGTGATCCGTGGGATGCACGTACATTAGAATGGACAATGCCAGCACCGACACCAGAATATAACTTTAAACAATTACCATTTGTTCGCGGATTAGATCCGTTTTGGATTGAAAAACGTGAAGGTAATGAAGAGATGACAGCAGCGGAACCAGTTGGTGATATTCATATGCCAAATCCTTCGTTTTCACCATTTGTCATTTCTTTCGGATTGTTTATAGCGGCATTTGGTGCGATGTATATGCAGGGCGGAAAAGATAAGTTCTGGTTATTAGTAGCAATTATTGGTTTAATCATTACATTTGGCGCAATGTTCCTACGTTCAGTAATTGATGATCATGGGTATCATATTCATAAAGAAGATTTAGAGGATAAGGGGGGCAAGGCATAATGCATGTAGATGAAAAATTAACGAATGAAACATTTCCAGCAGAGCCTGAAAAAGCAACCCTTGAAGGGAAAAATAAGTTTGTCGGTTTTTGGTTATTTCTTGGAGGCGAAACAGTGTTGTTCGCTTCCTTATTCGGAACATATTTAGCGTTAAAGAATTCTACAAATGGTGGACCAACATCTCAAGAGATGTTCCAAATGCCACTCGTTTTCATTATGACGATGCTTTTATTAACGAGTAGCTTAACGAGTGTATATGCGATGTATCACATGAAAAACTTTAACTTTAAGAAAATGCAGCTTTGGTTACTAGTAACAGTATTGCTAGGTTTAGGGTTTTTAGGGTTTGAGATATATGAGTTTTATCATTATACACATGAATTTAAGCATACTATGAGAAGTAGTGCGTTTGGCTCTGCGTTTTATGCTCTTGTTGGTACACATGGACTCCACGTATTGTTTGGGTTATGTTGGATTCTAACATTAATCTTTAGAAATGCGAAGAGAGGTCTAAATTTATACAATGCACCGAAGTTTTATGTTGCATCGATTTATTGGCACTTTATTGACGTAGTTTGGGTGTTTATTTTCACTGTAGTATATTTAATGGGAATGGTGGGATAAACAATGGCGATAAAGCAAACGAATAATCCTAAAGTTGATCTTGTTTATCGGAAGAGAAAAAGTGCGGAGGAAATGAGGCATCAAGTTATTACGTTTGCATTAATGATTTTTTTAACATTAGTTGCATTTGTAGCGGTGGCGTATCCAAAAACTTTTAGTCCGATTTTCTCTGTACCGTTTATTTTACTATTAGCAGTGGTACAAGTAATTTTTCAATTGTATTATTTTATGCATATGAGTCATAAAGGACATGAAGCAGCAAGTTTCTTTCTTTACTCTGGTCTGCTAATAGGGTTAATTACAATTTTAGCTTTTATGACAATCGTGTGGATTTGAAAAGTGAAAAATAAGGGAGCTTGTGTTGTCACAGCTCCCTCTTCATATTATGAGATAACCTTACGAAGGTAGGTGTGAAAATGAGTAACTTGTGGATATTTGGTTTTCAGGCTTTATGGAGTCCAATCTTTTTATTATTTATGCTTTCGATTCTTATTGGGTACTTCTTAATTATTGGGCCATATAGAATGCGATTTGAAAATGCGACGAAGGTAAGTAAGAAGCAAATTTTTTATTTTACGACTGGTATTGTTCTTTTGTATTTTGTAAAGGGAGGGCCTATTGATTTAATTGGCCATATTATATTTAGTGCTCATATGTTTGAAATGGCAGTCATGTATATTGCAGTTCCACCGTTACTGTTGCTTGGTATACCAATTTGGTTATATCGTTATATTACTTCTTTTAAGTTTGTTCAAATTATATTAAAGGCATTTGCTAAACCGCTTATTGCGTTATTTGTATTTAACGGCCTGTTTTCTTTTTATCATTTACCAGTTGTTTTTGATACGGTAAAACAAAGTCAAATAGCTCATCCTATTTGTCTCGCTATATTGTTTTTTACAGCAATCATGATGTGGTGGCCGATGTTAAATCCATTACCAGAATATCAAACATTAAGTGATATAAAGAAACTTGGTTATATGTTTGCTAATGGCATATTATTAACGCCTGCTTGTGCGTTAATAATTTTTGCGACAGCCCCGTTATTTGCAACGTATACGGATCCGGCTGCTTGGATGAAAGCGATGGAACTATGTGTACCAGCGGGCACTTTATCAGATTTAAATATAACGGGACCAGAATTTTTGCACTGGATGCCAGTCGTACAAGACCAGCAAACTGGTGGTATCATAATGAAAATTGTCCAGGAAATAGTGTACGGTACAATTATAGGCTATGTATTCTTTAGATGGGCACGTAGAGAACGTGAAAAGGATAAGGAGCAGTTGCAACAATTGCCGCCGTATTTACAGACTAAGTAAAAAAAGTGTATGGGATTCCATGCGCTTTTTCTTTTTAGTTTTAGCTACCTTAAAAAGATTGAATTTTCTAATTTTTTATGTTAAGTTAGTGTAGGCGTGTACTAAAAGTGGAGATAAAATTTACTACTAGCTTTCATGCGTAATAATTCCATATGTAGTGCAAGTTTTTTAGAGAGTTACAAATATATATTGTTATCTTTAATAAACACGAACTATTTTAAGGGGGAGTTTAAATGGGTAGTAGTGGAAGTATGGTAAAGCCGATTAGTGGTTTTTTGACAGCACTAATTCAATATCCAGTACCAGTAGTAGAATCGCGTGCAGACATTGATAAACAAATTCAACAAATCATAAAAACAATTCATTCGACCAAATCAGGTTACCCTGGTTTAGAATTGATAGTATTTCCTGAATATAGTACACAAGGGCTCAATACAAAAAAATGGACTACAGAAGAATTTTTATGCACAGTGCCTGGGCCAGAAACAGACTTATTTGCTGAGGCATGTAAAGAATCTAAAGTATATGGTGTTTTTTCAATAATGGAGAAAAATCCTGATGGTGGAGAGCCATATAATACAGCAGTTATTATTGATCCACAAGGTGAAATGATTTTGAAGTATCGTAAGCTAAATCCTTGGGTGCCAGTCGAGCCTTGGAAAGCTGGAGATTTAGGCTTACCTGTTTGTGATGGACCTGGAGGAAGTAAATTAGCTGTTTGTATTTGTCATGATGGCATGTTCCCTGAAGTAGCTCGTGAAGCGGCCTATAAAGGTGCAAATGTCTTAATTCGTATTTCTGGATATAGTACACAAGTTAGTGAACAATGGATGCTAACCAATCGTTCAAATGCATGGCAGAATTTAATGTATACATTGTCGGTAAACTTAGCGGGTTATGATGGCGTATTTTATTACTTTGGTGAAGGACAAGTATGTAATTTTGATGGGACTACTTTAGTACAGGGACATCGAAATCCTTGGGAGATTGTTACTGCTGAAGTATATCCAGAACTAGCAGATCAGGCTAGATTAGGATGGGGATTGGAAAATAATATATATAATCTAGGTTCAAGAGGATATGTAGCAACTCCTGGTGGGGTGAAAGAAAATCCATATACGTTTGTAAAAGATTTAGCTGAAGGTAAATATAAGGTTCCTTGGGAAGATGAGATTAAAGTAAAAGATGGATCTATTTATGGATATCCAGTAAAAAAAACGATTCATTCTTAGGGAAGGGAAATAAAACAAGCGCATCATATTGATGCGCTTGTTTTTGTTAATCAATAATTTGAAATTCTTTTAACTCTTTTTCGACATTTTGTAGGAGTTGTTCGCTTTTTTGAAGTACATTCGTTGGGAAAGTCTCATCATCACCATATTCAACGCCGTGAGGATAATAATGTTTTCCTAATAAGGGGGGAAGTAGTTTTACTTCAGCGTGTCTACTGCCAATGTCACCTTCAACAGCAACTCCTTGCACTCGTAAATAATAAACATCCTTTAATATTTCAAATTTATAATCGTATGTAACTCGCTCATAATCCCACTGTCCGGCAAGTACGAAGTGGTTGTTTTCCATGATTTCAGTTAAAAGAGTTAATTCAACGACGGCTCCATTAAATTTCGTATTTGTAAATTGCATATAATACCTCCTTTTTTAATGTTACACCATTATTTTTATAATAGTATGAATAATAAGAAAGTGCAATTCATATTGAGAGAAAAGGGATAATCCAGACTTTTTTCACAAAAATATGATATAGTGAAAAGAGTACGGTACACACAAAAAGAAAGAAAAGGATTTGTGTATATCTCAATTTTATGTTTTGTTCAGGAGGTATATCGTTTGAAGAAATTATTGCGTATCGTAATGATTACATTTTTAATTTTAGCTGTTGATTTATACGGGAAATTACTCGTTTCACAATATATATTAACCCCATCTCAATCAAAGCAAGAAAATAAAATTGTGAAAAAGAAAAAGCAAATTAAGGAAGACTCCTCAGACACTGTTTTAAATATGATTGGTGAAGACTCTGAAAACTTATTAGCGAAGTGGGGAGAACCCTCTCGAATAGAGCCATCTGCATACGGATATGAATGGTGGGTATACAACCAGGATTTAACTCAGTATGTTCAATTTGGAGTTTCTGAACGTAAAGTTGTAACGGCATACGCAGCTGGTGAACAAGTTAAGGTTCCACCTTATTATATAAATGAAAAATATGAAGAAGTATATAAAAAAAGTCCGCTTTCGCATGAAATTTCATTAAAAAGAGGGAAAAATAGTTATCAATTTGAGCTATCTGATACCGAAGTCATGGAACAACCGTTAATACCTGTAGAAGATGGATGGGCGCAATTGTATTTTGATCAATTTACACATGAGCTTGTTGGTGTTCGTTATATGGATGATGAAACTTTATTACGCCAAAGACCGTATCAGCTCGTTTATTCAGGTGAATTAATAGCAGAACAACCATTGACTCCAGAAAAAATAAAACAAGTAGAAAATGGGAATATGCAACAAATTTTTGATTTAACAAATATCATTCGAAGTCGTCATAAATTACCATTATTAACATGGGATCAGGAAACAGCAGATGTTGCTGTTGGTCACAGTAAAGATATGAAAGACAATAATTATTTTTCTCATGACTCACCTACATTAGGTACACTAGGAGATCGTTTGCAGCGCGGGAAAGTAGGATTTCAACTTGCTGGTGAGAACATAGCGGCGCAACATAGTGATGGAATTGCGGCAGTGCAAGGTTGGTTAAATAGTGAGGGGCATAGAAAGAATTTATTAAATGAACAATTTACAGGATTAGGTGTGGGTGTATACGATAAATTTTATACACAAAACTTTATTCGAAAATAAAGTGAAATTGTAAGCGGTGGGGTGTTAACATCACCAAATTAGTTACTTCGTATTCACTGAATTGTAGGTGGGAATCTGACCGTATGCAAATAGCAGAAAAAAAGGTGCATGAATCGTCTAAAAATAGGCGAACCATGCGCCTTTTTTTTCTTACTATATAGTAGATATACATGGAGAGGTGAGGATTATGCCAACAACAAAAGGACCGTTACATCCATCGGTTCAACAGTTTAAAGAATTTGTAAACCATCACCCTAAAATGGTTCATGAGGTTAGAAGTGGTCATAAAACATGGCAACAATTTTATGAAGAATGGTACTTACTTGGTGAAGAAGATCCAATATGGGCAACTTATAGACCGGATGGAGCGCCTGCGTTTTCTTCGGTAAAAGAAAATAAAAAAGAAAAAGATAATCGAACTGAAGAGGAAAAAACTGCTGATGTGATGGGGCAAATGCTTTCTTTTTTTAAAAAGTTGGACGTGGAACAAATGCAGAACCATTTAGCCAATGTGACGAGTGCAATCGGGAGCGTGCAACAAGTTATTCAGCAATTTCAAGGTAACCGTACGCAGCAAGAGCAAAGTACTTCAGAAAATAACCCATTTTTCTTTCAAAAGGATTAGGGGGAAAGATGATGAGAGCAGAAATTATGGAGTTTATAAAGGCTGATGAGGATTTATCTCGCTATATTAGAGAGCAACCGTACTGGTATAGAAAATTAACACGAAATCCTGAAGAAAAAGAGGCTTTTGAGTTAGCGGCGATGCAACATTTCAAAAAAACAATACCAGATAAAGTGGAAAAGTTTCAAAATCAATTGGCCGTTGCTTCGATCATGATTGATATGTTTCAGTATATGAAGCAACAAAATGCAACCTAATTGGAAGTGAAAAATATGTCCGTCATGCAGAACTTTTGTTACAATAGAGGTTGATTATTTAAAAAGGAGTTGCAGCATGACGGAAATTTGTTTAGTACGACATGGACAAACTGATTGGAATTTTCAAGAAATTATTCAGGGGCGAGAAGATATTCCGCTTAATGAAGTTGGTAAGAAGCAAGCGAGTCAGAGTGCAGCTGCTTTACAAGAAGAAACGTGGGATATCATTATAAGTAGCCCGTTAATTAGAGCGCAAGAAACGGCTAATGAAATTGCAAAGACAGTTGGATTACAATCGATTTTATTAGATGAGCGATTTGTTGAACGGAATTTTGGAGAAGCTTCAGGGAAGCCGGTTGCGGCTGTTAGAGAGTTGATTGCTGAAGGTAAAGTAGAAGGTATGGAGCGAGATGAAGAGATTGTAGCTCGTTGCTTTGCTGCTTTAGAAGATGTTGCGACAACTCATTTTGGCAAACGTATTATTATTGTTGCTCACTCACACGCGATAAAAGCGATTTTACATGCCATTGAACCAGATGAAATTACATTTAAGACACCATTAAAAAATGCGTGTATTAGTTATGTGAAACAAAATAGTGGAAAGTGGGATGTTCTTAAATATAATATAGCGGAACATATTAATGTATAAGTGTGTACGGATATAGTGTAAAAATAGTTTCATTATATCTTTCTTTTGAGTAAGTCACTTCAATTAGTAGTTCTAATCTAAATGTGGTATGATGGATACTCGGAGGTGTCTCTCATGATTGTAGCGACGCTAGAAAGCGTATTAATATTAGATAAGGCAGAGCAGCTTGCAAAAGCGATTATCTGTTCAGATATAGCAGAAGATTATCGTAAGTATTATAGAGAATTACATGAAGATATGGAACTTCAGACGCTCATTCAGCAATTTACAGCGATGAAAGAACGGTATGAGGAAGTACAGCGTTTTGGAAAATATCATCCTGACTATACTACCGTGTCAATGAAAATGAGAGAATTAAAGCGTTCTGTGGACTTACATGATAAGGTTGCAGCTTTTAAAAGAGCAGAAACTGCTTTGCAGAAGTTATTAGACGAAGTTAGTGTAGCAATCGGTTCGGAAGTGTCTTCTTCCATTAAAGTGCCAACAGGAAATCCATTCTTTGATGCTGGTGGCTGTGGTGGAGGTTGTGGTACTGGCGGAGGTTGTGGTTGTAAAAAAACGGGGTGATGTACCCCGTTTTTTAGAAGTTGGAAGAAAACGTATACAGAGTTTGTCCTGTAATGTTATAAATTTCTGATTGGTTTTCATAGAATATAAAATATATGTTTTTAAAAGGAGAAGATGGAGAAGATTATGTTCGGGCAACGACAAAGTATGATTGTTTATTTACATTCATTGAAACATGCCAAGATTTTAAGGAAATATGGTAACATACATTACATATCAAAACGATTAAAATATGCTGTAGTATATTGTGATATGGAACAAATTGAGCATATGATGCATAAGTTGAACAAACTTCCTTTTGTGAAAAAGATAGAACAGTCGTATCGCCCGTATTTAAAAACGGAATTTGAAAATTCCCGTCCTGATCGAGCAAAAGAATACGATTATAGCTAATAGAAAAAATCCCCGGCTAAATTTAGCCGGGGATTTTTCACTTGGAATAACGTGTTATTTCATCGGAGGAATGAAATTGTTCATTCGTAAAATACCAATTAAATGATTAAAAAATAGTTCTTTTTCTGGGAAAGTTGTAGATGGTTTTACAGTAAAGGTAGCCACTTTTTTTCCGAGTTGTTCTGCCGTTTCTTCAAATAAAATGACACGTTTACTTTTTTTATTTTCAAATACAGGAATGCCTTCACGACATATGTATAATGGTTGGAAATCACCAGTAGTAGTTGGTTTTAATATTACAACAAGCGAACATACTTTTTTATCGTTTTTTATCGTTTCAAATTGTAACATATGTGCTATACGTTCTTGATTTGTTTTGGCAATTTCAAGTAATTCATATAAATCAGAGTAGCCTTCTCCGAGTTCTATAAAGCGTTGAATCATATCTTTTCCTCCTCTTTCTTTTACTGTACCATTTCACTTTTTAAATGAAAAGCACACAAAGAAAAAAAACCCTGCATAGCAGGGCCCTTCTTATACTAGCATGTACTAGTAAGAAGGCAAAGGGAGAGGAGAAACCGGAGGAAGAACTTATGGGGAAACGTAAGTCTTCTCCGCGGTTGGCAACAACATCGAAGGTGATGTTGTTATAATTATTTATGTCCAATCTAAATGAAGATATACATAATGAAATTAAATTTTATGTTGGGCTTTTTATTTTTCTTTTTTTTATTTTGTGATAGGATAAAAAAGATAAAGTGGAACTAATATACATATTGGGTTCATATTAGTGAATGATGAGATGAATACATAAAAATAACGAGAGGTTATTTGAGGCCGAGTTTTCCTATAGTTAGGTGAATGTGGTTTGTTAACGGTTACCGAAGTGGGAATGGCTTTCTATAATCGCTCGATAGATTGAAATAAAGGTAGTGACAACAGATGAGAGTAGTTTCAGGAAAATGTAAAGGACACCCACTTAAAGCGGTTCCTGGTAATACAACACGTCCAACGACAGATAAAGTAAAAGAATCTATTTTTAATATGATAGGTCCTTATTTTGATGGTGGTATCGCCCTTGATTTATTTGGTGGTAGTGGTGGTCTTGGAATTGAGGCTTTGAGCAGAGGGATTGATAAAGCAATTTTTGTTGATCGGGATAGTAAAGCGATAAAAGTAATTCATCAAAATTTAGAAAGTTGTAGAGTACAGGAACAAGCTGAAGTATATCGAAATGATGCGGAACGTGCAGTAAAGGCGCTAATAAAACGTGAAATGTCATTCGATCTTATATTGATAGATCCTCCATATAAAGAGCAAAAAATTGTATCTTTAATTAGTATAATGGATCAACATGGATTGCTACATAGTGATGGATTAATTATGGCAGAGCATGGTAATGATGTAGTTTTACCTAATTCAATAGGAAGGCTTGTAAAAGTACGAGCTGAGAATTATGGGATTACTGCAATATCGATTTATAAGTATGAAGGTGAGGGGACAGAATGACAAGTATAGCTATTTCTTCAGGAAGTTTTGATCCAATTACCCTTGGGCATCTGGATATTATTAAAAGGGGAGCAAAAGTATTTGATGAGGTGTACGTAGTCGTTTTAAACAATTCATCAAAAAAACCATTCTTTTCAGTTGAAGAGCGATTAGAATTAATTCGAGAAGCGACAAAGGATATCCCGAATGTAAAAGTAGATTCGCATAGTGGGCTATTAGTAGAGTATGCAAAAATGCGTAATGCAAATGCAATATTACGTGGTTTACGAGCAGTTTCTGATTTTGAATATGAGATGCAAATTACTTCTATGAATCGAAAATTAGATGAAAATATTGAAACATTTTTTATTATGACAAACAATCAATATTCATTTTTAAGCTCGAGTATTGTAAAAGAAGTTGCGAGGTATGGAGGAAGTGTAGTAGATCTTGTACCTCCTATTGTAGAACGTGCTTTAAAAGAAAAGTTTCAAACCCCGTTAAAGTGAACGGGGTTTTTCTTTATATGTGCGCAAAAATAATAAAATAACATATAAGTATAGACAAAATAATGTGAAAATTGGTCCATAATGTATAAAAGATGTCCAAATTTCATGTAGTATAGAAGGATGTTCGGATAAAAATACAGGAATATCTTTTGGCATAGGCGAGAAAGAACTCACTTTCTCATAAAATGGTGTCCAAAATACAAATGTAAAAATAGGGGCAAGAATACTTTGAATAATTCGTGCGAAAAAATAGGGTTTAAATCGGATATCTGTTTCAGCTAATATGCTAGCAACTTGTGCCTGAATAGAAAGACCACTAAATGCTAAAATGAAGCTTGTTACCATAGCTTGTTGTAAGAGCGGTGTTTCATTTATTTGACTAATCATTTGGCTTCCGAGTGTCATTTCGAAAATACCTGATAATATAGGTATACTAAAATCTGTACTTAGTTGGAAGAATGATAAAATATGTTGCATAATAAAAGAAAGAGCTGCTGTAATGTGAAATACAGTAATCATTTTATTTAACACAGAGAATAAAATAATAAATCCGCCAATCATAAGTAATGTTTGAATAGAAGAAACAATGGCATCCCCAAGTAATTTACCAATTGGTCTTTTTTCTTGTAAGCGTGTCTCGTGAAGGATTAAAAAAGGGTTTTGAAAGCGACGTTTTTTTGTAGTGTGTGTATTAATTTTGTAAGCGGTATTATCGCCGTAAAAACGCATAATTAATCCGACAGCAAAGTTACTGAAATAATGGGCAGCGGCTAATATAATTCCTAATTTCGGATTATTAAAAAAACCGATAGACACAGCACCGAAAATAAAAAGTGGATTAGAAGAATTTGTGAAAGAAACGAGGCGCTCTGCTTCAATCTGAGTTAAAAGATTGCTTTTTCGTAGTCTAGCGCTTAATTTGGCGCCTGCAGGGAAACCAGAAGCCATTCCCATCGCCCAAACAAATCCGCCTATCCCTGGAACGCGAAAAAGTGGGCGCATGAGTGGTTCTAATATAACGCCAATAAATTTTACAACACCGATACTAATTAGAAGTTCCGCAATGATGAAAAACGGTAGTAGTGAAGGGAATACAACTTCCCACCATATATTTAACCCGCGAATAGAAGCTTGCAAAGCGGCTTGGGGGTGGAGTACAAGAGAAAAGGTTAAAAATAGCGTTGATATGGTAAGGAAAGCGGTTTTCCATTTTTCATACATGTAAGTAAATCCCCCTTTGTCCCAAAAAACGTTCATTTCAGTATACGTGGATACGTAGTGAATTTAGACCATAAGTATGAAAAAGGAATGAAAAAAATTAAAGGGTGAGAAAAATGAAAGAACCAAAGATTGGTTTAGCACTTGGGTCTGGAGGAGCGAAAGGGTTTGCTCATATTGGTGTAATAAAGGTTTTAAGGGAAGCGGGTATCCCTATTCACATGATTGCAGGAAGTAGTATGGGGGCGCTAATAGGTACGTTTTATGCGGCAAGTAGTAACGTTGAAAGATTGTATAAATTAGCATCTGTTTTTAAGCGGAAGTATTATTTAGATTTCACGGTACCGAAAATGGGATTTATTGCTGGAAAACGTGTCAAAGATATGATTAAAATGTTTACATATAATAAAAATTTAGAAGAGTTAGATATCCCGACGGCTGTTGTGGCTACTGACATATTGAAGGGGGAAAAAGTGGTTTTTACAAGTGGGCCAGTTGCAGATGCGGTGAGGGCTAGCATATCTGTTCCTGGAGTGTTTGTACCAGAAAAAATAGATGGAAGATTATTAGTGGATGGTGGAGTCATTGATCGCATCCCAGTATCGGTTGTGAAAGAGTTAGGGGCCGATATTGTTATCGCTGTTGATGTATCTCCAATTAAGGTAAATGGCGATGTTACGTCCATTTATGACGTAATCATGCAAAGTATTGAAATTATGCAGCATGAGCTTGTAATGAATCGGCAAATTGCATCGGATTTAATGATGCGACCAGCTGTAGAGCAATTTAGTTCACGTGCTTTTACAAACATTGAAGACATTATTCGAGTTGGAGAAGTAGAAGCAGAAAAACATATTTCAAATATTTATTTATTAATTGAGCAGTGGAAGGAGAAACATAATGTTTAAGCGTTTTCGGTTTATATATGCAATCTTAATAGGGGTTATATTGGCGATGTTACTTGTTTACGTACGTTTACCGTATTATATAACAAAACCAGGAATGGCTGCCAAATTAGAGCCTTATGTTCAAGTTGAGGGTGGAACGAAAGAATCTGGTGATTTTATGCTTGTTACGGTTTCAATGGGACCAGCAAATGTGGTGAATTTAATAGCGGCACAGTTTAATAAATATACACATATTTCGAAAGCGGAAGAAATATTGCAAAAAGGTGAGAGTGATGAAGAATATCAATTTCGCCAAAATTATGCGATGAAAGATTCACAAAATGCAGCGATTTATAATGCATATAAACGTGCAAATCGCTCAGTATCTTTTGAAAATAAAGGTGTATTAGTTGCTGGTGTGGCAAAAGGAATGCCGTCAGAAGGAAAGCTTAAGCTTGGTGATGTTATTATAGCTGTTGACGGAAAAACATTTGAAAAGACGGAGCAATTTATTGAATATATGACAGGGAAAAAAGAAAATGATGCTGTAAGTATTGAGTACATGAGAAATGGAAAACAATTGAAAGAGAATTTAAATGTAAAGACGATTCCTAATGGGAATGGACGTGTCGGTATAGGTGTTTCTATCGTTACGGAAAGAGAACTAGTGGTCGATCCGAAAGTGAAAATTAATTCTAATGAAATTGGTGGACCATCCGCAGGTTTAATGTTCACATTAGAAATATATAATCAACTTGTGGAAGAAGACTTAACGAAAGGACATGAAATAGCTGGAACAGGTACAATTAATGAAAAAGGAGAAGTGGGCCCGATTGGTGGTATAAATCAAAAAGTGGTGGCTGCTAGCGATGCTGGGGCTGAAGTGTTCTTTGCGCCAAATGAAAAAGGTGCGGAGAAATCGAACTATAAAGATGCACTTGAGACTGCAAAGGATATTAAAACAAAAATGAAAATTGTACCAGTGGATACGCTGGATGATGCGTTAACATATTTAGAAAAGATGGATAAGGAAAAAACCTCTCTGAAATAGAGAGGTTTTTTATAGGAATTTTGTAGTTGTTTCATCATAGCGAATAGGATGGTGTGTTATATCCTGTTTTAATAGTTGTGTGCGTAACGGTTCGTGCATGATGGAGAAATATACAGAGTTTGCTTTTTTCTCTATATCTAAAGCGGCATGGTCGAATGTTTTTGTATGAGTAAGGATTGGAAGTTCGATTTTTTTCTTATTTTTTGAAAGGTAAGTTTGTCCTTTTTGTGACATGCCTAGCAGGCGAATATATGGTGCGTGTTGTTCTATATTTGCGCTACGTATATCCTCTTTTGTTGTGTTTGTTAAAATGTGTGTACAAGCTCTTTGTAATCTAGTCCATGTATAACGTTTTGTTTTTAATGCTTCCATGAATGAATAGAAGGAGGAACTGTTTTGTATTTTTGATAAAATACGATGCTCTAAACCTTCTTCTATTTCATATATATGTCGTAAGTCCCCTGGAGACATCGTCATGAGTCTATATTTAAAAAATGAAAAGTATTGTTCCCAATTATGTAATATCCCGTAGTTTTGTTTGTAATTTGCTAAAAGCGAAGTGGTTGCCTGTGGGAGAAAAGGTTCAATTGTTGTAAATGATCCTTCTTCGCTAAAGAGTTGTTTTCGGATGCTTGTCGCGCTTGCAATATGTTGGTCATTAAATGTTTCATCATGATAATGAGAGGCAAATCTTTTTATAGTTTGAGCTTGTATAGAGCTATTTTGTGACAGAATTGCTTTCATATATTGGAAGCCTAAAATATTATTTGGTTGTGACATATCTATGTTTTTTTCAGATGTTAAAATGTGTGAGAAAGCATCCGATGTTGCTTTTGCATAACTATTACCAGCGTCCATGAATTGTTTTACAAGGCAGTTAAAAGTCTCTTCTTCGTTTTTTTGTATGGAGATGGTATTATAAAAATTTTCGATTTGTCCATCCTCACTACCGAAACAAATTTCGGAAACACGTAGGGCATTTAAAATGGAAATAGCACCATTTGCGAAGGTTTCAGCCTTTTGTGTTGCAAAGACGTATGGAAGCTCTACAACAAGGTCTACGCCGTTTGCTAAGGCCATTTTAGTGCGATACCATTTGGAAATGAGTGCGGGCTCACCACGCTGTAAAAAAGGACCACTCATAACGGCAATTATTATATCGGATTGTGTTAACTTTTTTGTCTGTTGCACATGATAAAGATGACCGTTATGAAAAGGGTTATATTCAACAACAATACCACCAGCTTTTATGGTAATCTCTCCTTTCGATGTAGCATCTTTTTGAAAAACGTGATACTCTATATATTATTTACTATGATGACTTCATTATAGTGTAAAGAAAAAACATTGACAAATATAAAATGGCTAGCTATAATTTTGTTTGTTGCCTTGAGGTGATATGATATGAAATGGTCCATCCATCAATTGAATAAATTGAGAAATAAAGGATTGACATTGGATGAGATGGTAGATGTAAGTGAGCTAAAAGAGGTCGAGAAAGATATTCGTGAAATTAATCCTGTTCATGTAACGGGAAGAGTTGATTTTGGCTCCGGTAAGTTTACGTTTCATCTACATATAACTGGAAGCATGGTTTTACCATGTTCTCGCTCTTTAGTAGATGTGACATTACCATTTGACATTAAAACAACTGAGGTGTTCCAAACTTCACAAGAAGAATTTGAAACTGAAGCTGAAATTCATTCTTTAGAAGGAGAAGTACTTGACTTACTGCCCGTAATCAAGGAAAATATACTTTTGGAGATTCCAATGCAAATTTTCAGTGATGATGTTTCTGGTGGAGCACCGACGCAAGGTCAAGACTGGCAAGTGATTTCGGAAGAAGACAAAGAAAAGACTGTTGATCCAAGATTGGCAGGACTTGCAAAGTTTTTTGACAAATAATCGGAAGACTGGTTCAGGCCTTCATATGAAAATAACTATTTCTTTTAAGGAGGTGGGAAGAATGGCTGTACCTTTTAGAAGAACTTCTAAAACAGTAAAAAGAAAGCGTCGTACGCATTTCAAATTATCAGTACCTGGTATGGTAGAGTGCCCAAGCTGTGGTGAAGCGAAATTAGCTCACCGTGTATGTAAAGCATGCGGTACTTACAAAGGTAAAGAAGTAATCAGCAAGTAATTGCGGGAAAATAAACGCAGAAGATATCTTCTGCGTTTATTTTTTTTTGTCTTAATCTTTAGTTGTTGTATTCTATCTTTTCTAGTAACTGCATATGCTTAATAAAAAATGCATAGGGAGGACTAGAGAGATGGCGACAACAAGACAAGATGCTTGGACTGATGATGAAGATTTGCTTCTGGCAGAAGTAGTACTCCGGCATATTCGAGAAGGTGGAACACAACTTTCTGCCTTTAAGGAAGTGGGAAAAAATTTATCTCGTACACCAGCAGCATGTGGGTTTAGATGGAATTCTTACGTAAGAAAGCAATATAAAGAACGTATTGAGGAAGCAAAGCAACTTCGTAAAGTAGAACATTATGAAGTGAAAGAGACAAAGGTGTTAGAACCTACGTCAATTACGTTGAATGATGTTATTGATTTCTTGCAAAATTATAAAGATGAAAACTCTTTAACGGTGTTGCAACAACAAGTTGAATCATTACAAACAGAAAGAGAGCGCCTTCTGGAGCGATTATCAGTATATGAAGAAGAGTATAGAACATTACTTGATTATATCGATCAAAAAAGAAGTGTAATGGTAGCGGAAAGAAACAATGCTCGCTCGAATGAGAAGTTAGAGAAGCTTAAGAAATAAAAAACAGCTGTTATACAGCTGTTTTTTTATTTTTTAAGCCGATTCTTCGTTTGTAACCGCATTCAAATTTGTTTCTGGATGCCAAATATAAAAATCACCATCAGTTACTGATACGGGGTTGAAATTTAATTTATCCCAAAAACCAGCTGAATGAATACGTGCTATTGTTTTAATAGGAAATTGCATTTGTTTCGCATGATTTACAAGCATTTGCCCGAATCCTTGTTTTTGAAAAGTTGGTAATACTTCAAGTTTATAAAGTTCTAGGTAAGGACCTGTAATTTCGAATGGTTCTCCGCCGTTTCTTTTCATATATAGACTCATACGTGCGATTAGTGATCCACCATAATAAATGCCATAAAATGGAGATTCACTGTCGTTTTCAATAATGTTTGCTTGCAATTCTTCCAGCATAGATAGTTCTTGGGCTCCGCACCCTTTAAATTTTTTGAATTCATCTAACGTTTTATAATTGATGAGCAAGCGCTCAACTTTTGGGAATCCCATTACATCACATCCTTTTGTTATCTTGTTGAATGCAGAAAAGTAAAAATATTTACAATAATATTATAACTCATTTTTTTATTTTTATGAAGAAGATAGTATATTTCTTTTATTATTTTTTTGAGGATTTGCTAAACTAAGAGTATAAGTGTATTAATAGGCAGTATTATACATAGCGAAAAAAGAGAGTGTATTTGTTTGACAGAGGACAACGAAATTATAGGGCGTGCTCATGTACTTTAAAAAGATATAAAAAGGAGGGGAGGCAAGGGCGCTTAATGTGAATCCCTTGTGTGAAAATGAAAATTGGAATTGTCGGACCAGGTGCTATTGGTCTATTGTATACATTTTATTTACAAAAAAGTAACCAAGATGTTACGTTGTTTACAAGAACGGCTAAGCAGGCTGAAGAGTTGAATGAAACAGGTGTAACTTGTATTAGAGATGGAAGATGTGAAACAGTATATCCATCTGTTTTACCGATAGAAAGTATGGTAGCACAAAATTTAGATTATATATTTATTTCTGTGAAGCAATATCATATAGATGACGTACTACCGTTTGTGGAAGGGGCATCATCATTAATCTTTTTGCAAAACGGAATGTCGCATCTTCAAAAGATGCTGAAAATAGGGAGTGAAAATATAGCTGTTGGTATTGTAGAACATGGTGCGAAAAAAGAGGGAGGGCATATCGTTCATCATACTGGGATAGGGGTAACAAAATTTGGAGTGGTTTGTGGTCAATCTATACATTTCAAGAAAATATTCCGTTATTTTCCTGTTACTTATTTTCCAGTTCAAATAGAAACGGATTGGGAAGAGATTATGCACAAAAAATTAGTAGTAAATGTATGTATCAATCCATTGACAGCACTATTGGGAGTTAAGAATGGTGAATTAATCACGAATCGTTTTTTTTATCAAATGATGGAGCAAGTGTTTCAGGAGGTCGCATTTCTTATTAGAGGAGAAAAAGAAATGGTATGGCAAATGGTACGAAATGTGTGTGAAGGAACGTCTCGTAATACATCCTCTATGTTAGCGGATGTAAGAGCGAATAGACAGACGGAAATTAATGCGATTGTTGGATATGTATTAGAAGAAGCTAAGAAACAGCAACTACCAGTTCCGACACTTCAATTTTTGTTCGATGCAATAAAAGGGTTAGAAACAAGAGTATAAGTGTTATTCTTTGCTTTTACGTGAAACATTGACTACAATGTGGATTGGTGAGAGAACTGGATACGAAAGGAAGAATTATATGGAGATAAAAGAAATCTCTGTTCCGCAACAAGGTGTTGTAGCGGACTATATGAACGGTAAAAAAGAGATACAGTCATGTTTTGATTATATGTTAACAGAAGATGCTTTTAAACAACGTTTACATGATTTGCGTGAAAGGGAGTTTTTCCGCCAAGATTTAGTAGCGCATTTATTAGAATATAATACAAAATTACAAGCGGGAGAATCTACACTTCAAAATGTAAAAGCGCTTGGAGATGAAAATACATATGTTGTTATAGCTGGACAACAAGCAGGGTTATTAACTGGACCGCTTTATACAATTCATAAAGTTATTTCAATTTTACAGCTTGCAAAGGAAAAGGAAGAAAGTTTAGGAGTTAAAGTTGTCCCTGTCTTCTGGATTGCGGGTGAAGACCATGATATGGATGAGATTAACCATATTTTTGTAGCGAAAAATAAAAAGATGAAAAAAACTATTTTTTATGACCGTAATCCGAAAAAGGCGAGTGCTTCTGAGTCTGAACTTTCTGTTGAAGATTGTAGAAATTGGATTGAAGAGATTTTTAAAACATACCCAGAAACAAATTTTACAAAGGATGTATTAAAATTTGTTGATGATGCTTTGAAAAAATCGAATACGTATGTAGATTTCTTTGCTCATCTTATTACGAAAATCTTTGCTAATTCTGGTTTAATCCTTGTTGATTCACATCATCCTGAATTAAGAAAGTTAGAAATTCCATTTTTCAAGCGAATTATAAGTAAGTATAAAGAGGTACAAGAGGGGCTTCGTAATCAGCAAGAAGTAATTAAAGAACTAGGATACAAACCGATTATTGAAACGAAGTCTCATGCAGTGCATATATTCATGGAAATAGATGATGAACGAGTATTGCTTGAAGATCAACAAGGTAAGTTTGTTGGAAAGGATGGGGCGCATTCCTTTTCATACGAAGAGTTGATTGAAGAGATGGAGAGAAATCCGGCACGTTTTAGTAATAATGTTGTAACACGTCCTCTTATGCAAGAGTATGTATTTCCTACGCTCGCATTTATTGGAGGTCCAGGAGAATTAGCTTATTGGAGTGAATTACAACAAGTATTCCATACTGTCGGTTTTCAAATGCCACCTGTCGTTCCTCGTCTTACAATTACTTATGTGGAGAGAGATATAGCGACGGATTTATTTGATTTGCAATTGAGAGAAAGTGATCCGTTTTTAAATGATGTCGATAAATTGCGTGAAAACTGGTTGTCTAATCAAATAGAGGAACCGATTGATGATCATTTTGAAAAGGCGAAAAAAGAAATTGCCGATATTCATACATCTTTACAGCAATTTGTAAAGAAAATAGAGCCGGGGTTAGGTGCGTTTGCAGGGAAAAACGAATTGAAAATTAATGAACAAATTGAACTGCTGGAAAGAATGTTGAAAAGAAATGTTGAGAAAAAGTATGAGGTTCAGCTAAATAAATTCCGCCGTATACAATTCGCACTTCGTCCATTAGGTGCACCGCAAGAACGTGTGTGGAATGTATGTTATTATTTAAATCAGTTTGGTTTGGATTTCGTTGATCGTGTAATGGAAAACCCTTTTTCTTGGGACGGAAAACATCATGTTATAAAACTATAAAATCTTGCTCTTTGGAGCAGGATTTTATTTTTATTCCGTTGAATTTACTGTGAAGTGATTTTTTTCTGAATTATCAATCAAAAAAAGTGTTAAATATGGCAATTGTGTTGGATACTTAAATATATGACAAAATAGCACAAAATGTAAACGTATTATTCGCTTTTTCGACAGTTTTTTATTTAAATTCCCGCAAAAGATGATAAAATTTAGTATATAATAAAAGAAAATAGCGATTTGTATAGTATGTTGCCTTTGTTGGTAAGTTAAATGAGTCGTTCTTTCGTATTATTTCATTCTCTAAGCGTGAAATATGTGTTTAGAGGAAGGGATACATTCAACATAATTAATTGGAAAAAGAGTAGGTGCAACAATGTTTAAACACGTAACAGTGCTTTTAAAGGAAACAGTAGACGGCTTAGATATAAAGCCAGATGGTACATATGTAGATTGTACACTGGGGGGAGGAGGACATAGTTCTTATTTATTATCCCAATTAACTGAAGGTGGAAAATTAATAGCGTTTGATCAAGATGAGATAGCGATTCAAAACGCGAAAGAAAAGTTCTCTTCATACGGTGAACAGTTTATAACAGTAAAGAGTAACTTCCGTTATTTAGCTGAAAAACTGCAGGAAATAGGTATAACAGAAGTAGACGGTATTTTATTTGATTTAGGTGTTTCATCCCCACAATTAGATACACCAGAACGAGGCTTTAGTTATCATCATGATGCACCGCTAGATATGCGGATGGATCAAGATGCCCCATTAACAGCGTACGATGTTGTAAATAGCTGGTCATATGAACAACTTGTAAGGATTTTCTTCCAATACGGTGAAGAGAAATTTTCAAAACAAATTGCAAGAAAAATTGAAGCTTATCGTGAGAATAAAGCTATTGAAACGACAGGAGAATTAGTAGAGCTAATTAAAGAAGGTATTCCGGCTCCTGCTCGTAGAACGGGTGGGCATCCTGCTAAGCGAGTGTTTCAGGCAATTCGTATAGCTGTAAACGATGAATTAAAAGTATTTGAAGAAGCATTGGAATCTGCTATTGAGATGGTTAAGCCAGGTGGAAGGGTTAGTGTTATAACATTCCATTCATTAGAAGATCGTATTTGTAAAACAACGTTTAAGCGAAATAGTACAACGCCACAATTGCCGCCAGGATTACCGATTATTCCTGATGAATTTAAGCCGAAATTAAAGCTTATTACAAGAAAACCGATTTTACCTTCTGATATAGAGCTAGAAGAAAATAATCGTGCGCGTTCTGCGAAGTTGAGAATCGCTGAAAAACGATAAAAGGGAGAGAGAGGTATGACTAATTTAGCTGTAAAGTACAAACAACAAGCGCAAGAAGAGGTGCAAATTCAAACGCCCCCACAGCAGATGGCTAAGCCGAAGGTTAAAGCGAAAATTACAAGAATCGAAAAACTGTTGTATGTAGCGTTTATTGGCTTTTTATTGTATGCCTGTGTCGCGTTTATTGGAAATAAAGCAGGCCTTTATCAAGTTAATGTAGAAGCAGCGACGATAGAAGAAAAAATTGTACAGCAGCAAAAAGAAAATCAAGAATTACAAGCTGAAGTAGAGAAGTTAAGTCGCTATGAACGAATCGCTGAAGTTGCAAAAAAACATGGGCTAGAAATTAATGCGAATAATGTGAAAGGCCTCAAATAAGGCAATAGGTGTGAAGGAACGATGAAGAAGAATATGACTAAATTTCATACCAATAAGGGAGCAGGTTATTTTATGATATTTTTCCTCCTGCTCTTTTTGCTGTTATTAGCCCGATTTTTTTACATACAATCAACAGGAACCGTTCATAATCAGGATTTAGATGCACTTGCTAAACAAAAGCATAGTAAAAAAGGAGTTCTTGAAGCGAACCGAGGAACCATTTATGATCAAAACGGTCATGTGTTAGCGCAAGACGCAAACTCTTACAAAATGGTAGCTGCACTAAAAGGTGCTAACTCAGTTGAGAATAAAGAAGATACTGCAAAGAAAATTGCAGGAGTACTTGGAAAAGGCGAAGAGGATATTTTAGCTTCTTTAAACAAGGAAGGTAGAAGTCAAGTCGAATTTGGAACGTTAGGCAAGGATTTGACGAAAGAAAAGAAGGAACAAATAGAAGCGTTGAAGTTGCCGGGAATATCTTTTATTACAGAAAATGCAAGGGTGTATCCAAACGGTGATTTTGCATCTTACGTTATAGGTCATGCAAAACCAAATGAGAATGGAACCTCGGTAGGTCAATTTGGCATAGAGAAAAGCTTGGATAAATACTTAAGTGCTTCGAATGGAGAAGTAGCATATACAGGTGATCGTAAAGGTGTGTCCCTTGATGGGGGAAAAGTTAATGTAAAGGCACCTAAAAATGGAGATAATGCTTATTTAACAATTGATCAACGTGTCCAAAGTTATTTAGAAGACGCGATGAAAGCAGCAAGTAAGCAATATGAGCCAGAAAGTTTAATAGGGATTGTTGCAGATCCGAAAACTGGGAAAATATTAGCGATGTCTACTAAACCTAGTTATGACCCTAATGATCGCCAAATTAAATATTTCTTCAATGACGCGATTGCCAATGCATTTGAACCTGGATCAACAATGAAAATTTTTACGTTAGCGGCAGCTATTAATGAAGGTGTGTACAAAGGACAAGATTATTATCAATCCGGGACATATCAAGTCGGAAATAGGAAAATAAAAGATCATAATGGCGGTGCTGGTTGGGGCTCTATCACGTTTGATGAAGGGGTAGAGCGTTCTTCAAACGTAGCGTTTGCAATTTTAGGAGATCAAAAACTTGGTCCAGAACGTTTCCGAAAATATATTCATAGTTTTGGATTAGATGAAAAAACGAACATTGATTTATCAGGTGAAGGATCGAATACAATTTTATTTGATCAGCAAATACAACAAGTGACAACAGCTTTTGGACAGGGTTCCACTGTAACACCAATTCAGCTTGTACAAGCTGCAACGGCCATTGCAAATGATGGGAAAATGATGAAACCTTATGCAATTGATAAAATTGTAGATCCGATAACAGACAAAGTAAAATTAGAACATAAGCCAGAAGAAGTAGGAAAACCTGTTACAAAGGAAACAGCAGCGCAAGTAAGACAGTTATTAGAACGTGTTGTTACATCTCCGAAAGGTACAGGGACAGCTTATAAAATTGATGGATATTCAGTTGGTGGTAAAACAGGTACAGCGCAAATTCCGGATGGAAAAGGCGGCTATATGACAGGAAGACAGAATTATATATTCTCATTCTTAGGTATGGCACCAATGGACGATCCACAACTTGTCGTGTATGTAGCTGTTAAACAGCCGAAATTAAAAGATGATGAGAACGGCGCACAACCTTTAGCTGATATTTTTAAATATGTAACAAAAAATAGTTTAGAGTATTTAAAGATTAAGCCAAATGAAGTGAAAGATCCGAAAAAGCATCTGAAAGAACAACAAACTACTGTTCCAGATGTAACTGGTAAAACGATGGCTGAAGCGGGGAAAGCGATTGATAAAGCAAAACTTCGTCCAATCGTACTAGGTGAAGGGAAAGTACAGCAACAAGTACCAAAAGCGACTGAACAAACATTAAAAGGCGACCGAGTCTTCTTGGTAGGAGATAAGCCTACAATGCCAAATATACAAGGATGGGCACTGCGTGATGTTATGAATTTAGCGAAGACATTACAGCTTAACTTGAAACCTTCTGGTACAGGATACGTAACAGAACAAAGTGTGGCGGAAGGAACATTATTACAACCTGGTACAGAATTAGGTGTCACACTCGTACCGCCACTCGAACCACAGCAAGAAGCAGAAAAGCCGTAATGGTAAAAGAGAATAAGTTCTAATTAAATAAGTACAAGCATATATTGGAACAAGCTAGGCGTAAGGGAGGCTTGTTCCGATATGCGTGTATCAAATGTAACAGTTAGAAAACGACTTATTTTTATACTTATATCAGGTATACTTATTTTCACTATTATCGATATTCGTCTTGGATATGTGCAATTTTTTCTTGGGAATATGTTAACGGATCGTGCGAAAGATTCATGGAGTCGTAATATTACTTTTGAACCCGAACGTGGGAAAATTTTAGACCGAAATGGTGTGGAACTTGCCACGAATAAAAGTGCTCCAACTGTCTTTGTTGTACCGAGGCAAATTGAAAAACCAGCAGAGACTGCAGAGAAGTTAGCTGCAGTATTAGGTGTGGAAAAAGATGAGATTTATAAAAGGATTACAAAAAAAGAATCGATTGTAAGGTTAGATAAAGGCGGAAGGAAAATATCACATGACAAAGCGAAAGAAGTACGAGGATTAAGTTTGAAGGGCGTGTATATCGCAGAGGATTCTATCCGGTACTATCCATTTGGAAACTTTTTATCACATGTATTAGGTTTTGCAGGTAGCGATAACCAAGGTCTTATGGGACTAGAAAAATATTATGATAAAGAGCTAAATGGGGACAAAGGTCATGTGCGTTTTTTTGCAGATGCGAAAGGACAAAGGATGCCTAATGTTGGTGATGATTTCAAAAAGCCAGAAGCTGGTTTAAATTTAGGATTAACAATCGATGCGCGTATTACAAGGATTATGGAAAGAGAAATGAATATTGCTGAGTCAACTTATAATCCTGACGGTATGATTGCGATTGCAATGAATCCTAAAAATGGTGAAATTTTAGGTATGTCTAGTCGACCGAGTTTTGACCCAGCGGATTTTCAAAGTGTCTCTCCAGAAGTGTATAACAGAAATCTACCTGTATGGAGTACGTATGAGCCTGGTTCAACATTTAAGATCATTACATTAGCTGCAGCATTGAATGAAAATTTAGTAGACTTAGAGAAGGATACGTTTTATGATGATGGAGCAGCTGAAGTAGGTGGAGCTAGATTGAAATGCTGGAAAGCAGGAGGTCATGGCAGTCAAACGTTTTTAGAAGTCGTTCAAAACTCATGTAACCCGGGATTTATTGAACTTGGTGATCGCCTTGGTAAAGACCGATTATTTAAATACATTCGTAATTTTGGTTTTGGGCAGAAGACTGGAATTGACTTGCAAGGTGAAGGCAGTGGGATTTTATTTAATTTAGATAAAGTTGGTCCAGTAGAGCAAGCAACAACTTCATTCGGCCAAGGGGTTTCTGTTACACCGATTCAACAAGTAGCAGCTGTAGCGGCGGCTGTAAATGGTGGAACATTGTATCAGCCGTATATAGCTAAGGAGTTTATTGATCCGAAAAATAATCAAGTTGTTAGTAAAAAGACACCTGTTGAGAAAAGAAAAGTTATTTCCAAGGAAACTTCAGAAAAAGTTCGTTATGCATTAGAGAATGTTGTAGCGAAAGGTTCTGGTAAAGGTGCTTATATTGATGGATATCGTGTAGGTGGAAAAACGGGTACTGCTCAAAAGGTGAAAGATGGTAAATATTTAGAGAATAATTATATAGTATCTTTTATCGGATTTGCTCCAGCGGATGATCCAGAGATTGTTGTGTATGTTGCTGTTGATAATCCAAAAGGGGTTACACAGTTTGGTGGAGTGGTAGCAGCTCCGATTGTCGGGAATATCCTTCGAGATGCGCTTCCTGTTATGGGAGTGAAACCGAGAAAAGAACAAGTTGAGAAAGAATATAAATGGGGCGATACACCAACTGTGGAAGTTCCGAATTTAATTGGAATGAAAAAGAAAGACTTACAAACACAACTCGTCGATTTGAAGCTTGATATAAGTGGAGATGGAGAGAAAGTAATTAAACAATCACCAGAAGCGGGAGCTAAAGTAAAAGAAGGCTCAAAAATTAGAATTTACTTCGGGAATTAAAGGTAACATAGTACGTTTTATGGTACAATTGGTGGAAGTGAGTTCTTTATAGAACAGTTACTTAATTTGAGACAGTAAGTGTCTCATTCATAAATAGGTCAGTAGCACTTACCTCCTTATATAGGAGGTAATGTGTTGCTTACTGAAAAAAGATAAATAAACAATGTAGAGAGGGTTTAGTGAAATGAAGTTGCATACACTTGTATCATGTTTGCATGATTTTCCAGTTGTTCCAAAAGAAAATCCAGAAATCACATCTATAGAAGCTGATTCACGTAAAGTGAAAGAGGGAAGCTTATTTGTATGTATGAAAGGATATACGGTTGATAGCCATGATTTTGCTAAGCAAGCAGCGGCACAAGGAGCGGCTGCTATTGTTGCGGAAAGACCAATTGATGTTGACGTTCCAGTTGTACTTGTGAAAAATACTTTTCGTTCGTTAGCGGTTTTAGCTGATTATTTTTATGGTCAACCGACACACAAGTTACATTTAATCGGAATTACAGGTACAAATGGAAAGACAACAACATCGCATATTATGGATGAGATTATGCGAGCACATGGTCATAAAACAGGGCTAATTGGAACGATTAATATGAAAATCGGTGATGAAACATTTGAGGTGAAAAATACAACACCAGATGCACTAACACTTCAACAGACGTTTTCAAAAATGGTTGAACAAGGTGTGGACAGCACGGTAATGGAAGTTTCGTCACATGCGTTAGATCTTGGTCGTGTACACGGATGTGATTACGATGTAGCGGTGTTTACGAATTTAACACAAGATCATTTAGACTATCATAAAACGATGGAAGAATATAAACATGCAAAAGGGTTACTATTTGCACAGCTTGGCAATAGTTATAATCATAATCGTGAAAAGTACGCTGTGCTCAATAGCGATGATAATGTAACAGAAGAGTATATGAGAAGTACTGCAGCAACAGTTGTAACATATGGTATTGATACAACAAGTGATATTATGGCAAAAAATATCGTTATGACGAGTGGCGGGACTACATTTACGCTTGTCACACCATATGAAAGTGTAAATGTTACGATGAAATTAATAGGTAAATTTAATGTATATAACGTACTTGCAGCAACAGCAGCAGGACTTGTTTCGGGTGTGAAATTAGAAACAATCATTGCTGTTATAAAGGATTTAGCTGGGGTTCCAGGACGTTTTGAAGTTGTTGATGGAGGGCAAAATTATACAGTTATTGTTGATTACGCACATACGCCAGATAGTTTAGAAAATGTATTAAAAACTGCAAAACAATTTGCAAAAGGTGATGTGTATTGTATCGTTGGTTGTGGTGGCGATAGGGACCGAACGAAGAGACCGATAATGGCAAGTGTTGCAACAAAATATGCAACTCATGCAATTTATACATCAGATAATCCAAGAAGTGAAGATCCAGCGGCTATTTTAGATGATATGGTACATGGTGCAAGCGGGAAAAATTATGAAATGATCATTGATAGAAAAGAAGCAATACACCATGCAATCGCTAAAGCGAAAGCAGATGATATCATTATTATTGCTGGTAAGGGGCATGAAACGTATCAAATTATTGGTAAAGAAGTTCATCATTTCGATGATCGTGAAGTTGCTAAAGAAGCAATTACAGGGCGTTTAAACAACGAAGAGTAACAACGTGAGAGGAGGACTACATGTGCTTGAGCAAGGTTTATTAGTAACGGCTGGGGTAGCATTCTTAATTTCTGTTGCCCTTTCGCCATTGTTTATTCCATTTTTAAGAAAATTAAAGTTCGGACAGAGTATTCGTGATGAGGGACCAAAGTCACATCAAAAAAAATCAGGGACACCGACAATGGGTGGTATCGTCATATACGTATCTATGATGGTAACTTCACTTATTATGGCGATTAAGTTTAATTATTTAGGTGCAGAGGTTTCGTTATTACTATTAGTGACGTTTGGTTACGGATTGATTGGATTTTTAGATGACTACATAAAGGTAGTTAAGAAGAGAAATCTTGGTTTAACATCAAAGCAAAAATTAGTAGGTCAGCTTGTTATTGCTATTGCATTCTTTTTAATTGGAAAAGGGCAAGCGTTCCACACATACATCATGATTCCGGGAACGGATGTTAAGTTTGAATTAGGTTGGGCGTATTTCGTACTTGTACTATTTATGCTTATTGGTGGATCAAATGCAGTTAACTTAACTGACGGTTTAGATGGTTTATTATCAGGAACAGCTGCTATTGCATTTGGAGCATTTAGTATTATTGCTGTGGCACAAGAGCAATTTGGAGTAGCGATATTCTGTATGGCAGTTGTAGGAGCTGTACTTGGATTTTTAGTATTCAATGCGAATCCAGCAAAAGTGTTTATGGGAGATACAGGTTCATTAGCTTTAGGTGGAGCCATTGCAGCTGTAGCGATTTTATTAAAACAAGAATTGCTACTTGTAATTATTGGCGGAGTATTCGTAATGGAAACTTTATCGGTTATCATTCAGGTCATTTCATTTAAAACAACAGGAAAACGTGTCTTTAAAATGAGTCCATTACACCATCACTATGAATTATGTGGTTGGTCAGAGTGGCGTGTTGTTGTGACGTTTTGGTCTGCAGGATTTTTATTAGCTGTGTTAGGAATTTATATCGGGGTGTGGATGTAATTGAAAACTGTAACTGAATTTCAAAATAAGAATATTCTTGTATTGGGCATTGCAAAAAGTGGTTATGCAGCAGCTACATTGTTACAAAAGTTAGGGGCAAATGTTATTGTAAATGACGGAAAGCCTTTAGCAGAGAATGTACTTGCTGCAGAATTACAAGCAAAAGGAATGGACGTTGTATGCGGTGGTCATCCTTTAGAATTATTAGAGAGAAATATTTCTCTTGTAGTAAAAAATCCAGGAATCCCGTATTCTAATCCAATATTAGTTGCTGCGAAAGAAAAGCAAATTCCGATTGTTACGGAAGTTGAATTAGCATATCGTATTTCAGAAGCACCATTTGTTGGGATTACGGGGTCTAACGGTAAAACGACGACGACAATGCTGACATTTGAAATGCTAAAAGAAGGACAAAAGCATCCTGTAATTGCAGGGAACATTGGAACTGTAGCGTGTGAAGTAGCACAGGATGCAAAAGAAAATGAAGTTGTAGTTACAGAACTTTCATCGTTTCAATTGATGGGAGTAGAATTGTTCCAACCTAAAATTGCTGCGTTTTTAAATTTATTTGAGGCCCACTTAGACTATCATGGGACGAAGAAAGAATATGGTTTAGCAAAAGCAAATATTTTTAAAAACCAAACAGAAAATGATTATAGTGTAATAAATGCGGATGATGCAGATGTGATGGCTTTGTCTGCGTATTCTAAAGGTCAAAAAATCCTGTTTTCGACAACGAAAGAAAATGAAGATGGTGCGTGTATAAAAGATAACGCTCTTTATTTCAAAGGTGAAAAAGTTATTGAAGTAAGCGATATCGTTTTACCTGGTCAACATAATCTAGAAAATATTTTAGCTGCGATGAGTATTGCGAAATTATTAGGTACTTCTAATGAAGCAATTACGGTCGTGTTAAAACGTTTTACGGGTGTAAAACATCGTTTAGAATATGTAACAACGATTAACAACCGTAAGTTTTATAATGATTCAAAAGCAACGAATATGTTAGCGACTGAGAAAGCACTATCTGCGTTTACACAACCGATTGTGTTACTAGCAGGTGGGCTTGATCGCGGAAATGAATTCGATGATTTAATTCCGTATTTCAAAAATGTAAAAGCGATTGTAACATTTGGACAAACAGCTCCTAAACTAGTAAGAGCGGCAGAAAAAGCGGGATTAGATATAATTGAAAGTGTCGATACTTTAGATGAAGCAGTGGTGAAAGCTTATGCTCATTCTAAAGATGGTGATGTCGTTCTTCTTTCTCCAGCGTGTGCAAGCTGGGATCAATTTAAAACATTTGAAGAAAGAGGAGACATTTTTATACAAGCTGTGCATAAACTTATATAAAGTAAATCAAAACATCAGTAGGCTAACACCTACTGATGTTTTGTTACATAGGGCAAAAGGTTCTGCCTAAAGAGGTGGTGTTTGTGGGTAATGAAGAAAACGCCTGATTTTATTCTCATCATCGTAACACTTTCATTGTTGACAATCGGAATGATTATGGTTTATAGTGCGAGTGCAGTTTGGGCCTCTTATAAAATGGGGGACTCATTCTTTTTTGCAAAAAGACAATTACTGTTTGCGGGTCTTGGTGTAGTAGCTATGTTTTTTATTATGAAAATTGATTATTGGGTGTGGCGTACGTATTCAAAAGTGATTTTGCTAGTTTGCTTCATTCTTCTTATTCTCGTTCTTATTCCTGGAGTAGGTCTTGTTCGAGGAGGAGCACGAAGTTGGATTGGAATCGGGGCATTTTCGATTCAGCCGTCAGAATTTATGAAGTTTGCGATGATTATTTTCTTGGCAAAGTTTTTAGCAGAACGGCAAAAATTGATTACATCTTTTAAACGTGGTTTATTACCGGCTCTTAGTTTTGTGTTTCTTGCTTTTGGGATGATTATGTTACAGCCAGACCTTGGGACAGGAACGGTAATGGTTGGGACATGTATCATTATGATATTCATTTCGGGAGCGAGAGTTTTTCACTTTGCAATGTTTGGTTTGATTGGTGTAGCAGGATTTGTAGGGTTAATTGCATCAGCACCGTATCGAATGAAACGCATTACATCATATTTAGATCCGTGGTCAGATCCGCTCGGGAGTGGATTTCAAATTATCCAATCATTACTTGCAATTGGACCTGGTGGATTATTTGGGCTTGGACTTGGACAAAGTAGACAAAAATTTCTTTATTTACCTGAACCACAAACTGACTTTATATTTGCGATCTTATCCGAGGAATTAGGTTTTATTGGTGGTTCATTTGTGTTATTATTATTTAGTCTATTATTATGGCGCGGGATTCGTATCGCATTAGGAGCGCCAGATTTATATGGTACGTTTTTAGCAGTAGGTATTGTGGCGATGATTGCGATTCAAGTAATGATTAATGTTGGTGTTGTAACAGGACTAATGCCTGTTACGGGTATTACCTTGCCGTTTTTAAGTTATGGTGGATCAAGTTTGACATTAATGTTAATGGCAGTAGGTGTATTATTAAATATAAGTCGCCATTCTCGCTACTAAACCCTGTTTATAAGACAGGGTTTTTCGTATGTGTGTAAAAATGCAATATGTATATAGAAATAAATATAATGGAAATAAGAAAAGAGAAGCGGAGGAGTTAGTAGTGCGTGTATTAGTGAGTGGTGGGGGTACTGGTGGTCATATTTATCCAGCTCTTGCTTTAATTAGAGAAATAAAAAAGTTAAATCCAGAAGCAAGATTTTTATATATTGGTACGGAAAATGGACTAGAGAGTACAATCGTTCCAAAAGCAGGTATACCATTTCAATCTATTGTTATAAGTGGATTTAAACGAAAAATATCATTAGATAATGTGAAAACAGTAATGCGTTTTCTAAAAGGTGTACAGGATAGTAAACGATATATTCGTCGTTTTAATCCGGATATCGTAATTGGAACGGGTGGATATGTATGTGGACCAGTTGTATACGCTGCAGCCAAATTAGGTATTCCAACTATTGTACATGAACAAAATAGTGTACCAGGTGTAACGAACAAGTTTTTAAGCCGTTATGTTGATAAAGTTGCTGTTTGTTTTGAAGCAGCTATAGAGCATTTTCCGGAGTCAAAAGTGGTAATGACAGGTAATCCACGAGCATCAGAGGTAATGGAACAAAATGGAATGAAGGGGAAACGTTCAGTTGGGCTTTCTCTTCCTAAAAAGTCTGTACTTATATTTGGTGGAAGTCGTGGGGCTAGACCGATTAACGATGCCTTCGTTGAAGCAATTGAACAGTTTGGGAACAAAAGCTACGAAATACTATATGTAACAGGTGAAGTACATTATGACAAAGTGATGGAAGCCGTGAAGCAAAAAGGGAACCCAAGCAATGTTATTATTAAGCCGTTCATTCATAATATGCCAGAGGTACTAACTGGTGTAGACCTTGTTGTTTCAAGGGCTGGGGCAACAACACTTGCAGAATTAACAGCGTTAGGAAAACCAAGTGTGTTAATACCGAGTCCGTATGTAACAAATAATCATCAGGAAAAGAATGCACGTTCAGTTGTTGATAAAGGAGCGGCAAAAATGTTACTTGAAAAAGATTTAACAGCTGAAACGCTTATTCGTGATATTGATGAGATTTTATTAGATACACAAACATTACAAAATATGAAGCTAGCTGCTAAGCAACTAGGTATTCCAGATGCAGCAAATAAGCTGTATGAAGTAATGAATAAACTTGTAAAAAAATAAAGTGAGGCTTTAATCAGTGGGGAGTGATTCTCTCTCTTTGATTATTACCTTTCACTAATCGGATGTTTACTGGTATCCTCATTCCGCCTAATTTCTTTGTTATCACCTAATTTTGATTTAGGAGCTGTACTGCCCGTAAATAGAGGGATAACGTTAGGTGAACGCCCTGCATATTATTGTCATAAGGAGACTTAATATGGGGGAGATTGTCTATGGAACAATTAGTAAATGAGCTTATAGAAGCAGACGTTGGTCGTGTTTTGGTTAACGAGCCGTTAGCACGTTATACAACTATGAAAATAGGTGGCCCAGCGGATATTTTAATTGTGCCAAAGCATGTAGCAGGTATTGAAAAAACATTACAGTTAGTAAAGCAATACAAAACGAAGTGGACTGTAATTGGTCGCGGTTCAAACCTTCTTGTATCTGATCAAGGCATAGAAGGTGTTGTTATTCGTTTAGGAGAAGGATTAGATCACTTAGAGGTCGAAAAACATAAGGTAAGAGTTGGTAGTGGATATCCTCTTATTAAATTGTCAACTTTACTTAGTCGTCAAGGGTTAGCTGGATTGGAGTTTGCAAGCGGTATTCCAGGAAGTGTCGGTGGTGCAGTATATATGAATGCAGGTGCACATAAATCGGATATATCGAGTGTATTATCGAAGGCTCTCATTCTGTTTGAAGACGGTGCAATTGACTGGTTAACGAATAAAGAACTGGAGTTTTCTTATCGGGCATCTGTATTGCAAACGAAACGTCCTGGTATTGTTTTAGAGGCGGTGTTTCAATTACAGGCGGGGAAACGTGAAGAAATTGTACGTAGCATGCAAAATAATAAAGATTACCGCCGTGAAACGCAACCATGGAATCACCCGTGTGCAGGAAGTGTATTTCGGAATCCAATCCCACATTTTGCAGGAGATTTAGTAGAAAAAGCAGGGCTTCGTGGCTATAGGATTGGTGGAGCTCAAATTTCTGAAATGCATGGCAATTTTATTGTTAATACTGGGGGAGCTTCAGCGCAAGATGTATTGTCTTTAATTGAATTAATAAAACATACAATTAAGGATAAATTTGATGTAGATATGCACACAGAAGTAGAAATCATTGGAAGATAACGGTTATTCGTTCCGCTCATTATCATTTATGTTATAATAAGAAGATAAGAACGGCATGAGGAACATGCCGTTCTTTATGTTACATAGGGGGATCGTACATGAATAATAGTAAAGTGATTAAACTACAAGATCGTGTACCAAAATTGAAAAATCAAAAGAAAAAAAACAAAAAAAATGTTAATCATCGATTGATTTTATACATATCAATTTTATTTTTATTAGTGCTCTTTTTAATTTATTTTCGGTCTCCGCTTAGTAATATAAAAAAGATTAGTGTGTTTGGAAATCACTATATGACGGATGAACAAGTAATGAAGGATTCAGGCGTGACATATGATACAAGTTATTTCCGAGTGACAGCACATAAAGCTGAAGAAAACTTAACGAAGCGAAAAGAAATTAAAGCAGTAAATGTAAAAAAACGTTTTCCAAACAATATTGATATTCATATCGAAGAATATTTAACGATTGGTTATATAAATAAAGAGGGAAAATTACAACCGTTATTAGAGAATGGAAAAACGCTTGATGTACTACCTAACGGAAAACTTCCTGTTGCAGCACCGATTTTCGAACCTTTTAAAGAAGAGAAAATGAAGGAGTTAATCGCTGAACTAGAAAAATTAACACCAGCTATTTTAAAATCTATTTCGGAGATTCGCTATTCACCAACGAATGCGAATGAAGATCATCTTACTTTATATATGAATGAAGGTTATGAAGTGAGCACTACAATTCAAAATTTCGCAAAACGTATGGAAGCCTATCCGCTTATTTTAAAAACAATTGAGCCAGGTAAGAAGGTATTAATTGACTTAGAAGTAGGTGCATATACGAAAGAATTAGGTGCGGAAGAAAAAAAAGAATAGAATGGTAGTTTTCGTTACTTATAGCAGAAAAAACGAAACGAATGTTCTATTATGTGTATACGAATTTAGAAGAATGGTTCATTTGATGAAAAATATGTAAAAATTCTTAGATTCATACTAGTATTGGTACAAGTTTCACTTTTCTATGAGTACATCTTAGTGTAGACTTATACTTGGCGGTAAACTTTACACTCGAAATAGAATTATTTCAAGATAAGCAGTTATTCATAGTTTACTGCGATATTCTTAATTGAATGCTAAATAAAAATAAGAAAAATATAGGGTTAAAAAAGGGAAACGTATAAAGACGTTGAATATTTTTCTTATAAATAGTAAAGTTGCGATTGTTGTTCCATATATTGAGTTGTATGGTATAAATAAAGAAGGAGGTGCCAAAGAATGAACAGCAATGAAATATATGTTAGTCTTGACATCGGTACATCCAATGTTAAAGTCATCATTGGTGAAATGGTTAATGACAGCTTAAACATTATTGGTGTTGGAAATGTAAAATCAAATGGTTTAAAGAAGGGATCGATAGTTGATATAGACGAGACTGTTCGATCAATTAAAAAAGCAATTGAACAAGCTGAGCGCATGGTGGGGATCCACATTGAGCAAGTTGTAGTAGGTGTCAATGCAAACCAGGTACAGCTACTTCCTTGTCACGGAGTAGTCGCTGTTTCAAATGAAGATCGTGAAATCGGGAATGAAGATGTCTTACGCGTTCTAGATGCAGCACAAGTTGTGTCAATTGCTCCAGAACGTGAGTTTATTGATGTGGTACCTCGACAGTTCATCGTAGACGGTCTTGACGAGATTAACGATCCACGCGGGATGATCGGTGTAAGATTAGAAATGGAAGGTACACTTATTACAGGCTCGAGAACTTTACTACATAACCTACTTCGTTGTGTAGAAAAAGCAGGTCTTGAAATTGTTGATATTTGTCTTCAACCTTTAGCGGCTGCAACAGTTGCAATATCTTCAGATGAAAAAAATAGAGGAGTAGCCCTTGTTGATATGGGGGGAGGATCTACAACTTTATCTATTTTTAAAGATGGAGAGTTACAAGCGACAAGCGTATTACCATTAGGTGGAGACCATATAACGAAAGATATTGCGATTGGGTTGAAAACTTCAACAGAAAATGCAGATCAAATTAAGTTGAAATATGGACATGCTTTTTATGATACAGCATCTGAAGAAGAGATGTTTACGGTTCCTATTATGGGAAGTGATCAAACAGAACAATATTCTCAGTTGGAATTATCGGATATAATAGAGGCTCGTGTAGAGGAAATTTTAATGTTTGTTCAAGATGAAGTGCGTAAGTTAGGAGTAAAGCAAGTGGCTTCTGGTTATGTACTAACTGGCGGAATTGCTTCTATGCCAGGTGTTCTTGATCTTGCATATGATATTTTACATGAAAATGTTCGTGTAGCAACTCCTGATTATATTGGTGTGCGTGAGCCCCAATATACAAGTGGAGTTGGATTAATTAAACATTCTTATCAAAAAGCTAAATTACGTGGGAAAAATGTGCAGGAAAAGCAAGAGCATTTTGAACCAGTACCAGCACCAGCACCAACGCCGGTACAACAGCAACCCACGAAACAAAAAACTCGTAATCAAAACAATAATAATCAAAATGATGACCGCATGATGTCAAAAGTAAAACGTGTATTCCGTTATTTATGGGATTAAAATTGGACACGAAAAATGAGGTTCTAGGGGGATTTCGACATGTTAGAGTTTGATACTACTCAAGATCAATTAGCGAATATAAAAGTTATCGGTGTCGGCGGTGGCGGAAACAATGCTGTAAACCGTATGATTGAACACGGTGTACAAGGTGTAGACTTTATCGCTGTGAACACTGATGCACAAGCATTAAATCTATCAAAAGCTGAAACAAAAATGCAAATTGGTGGAAAATTAACGCGTGGACTTGGTGCAGGCGCAAACCCTGAAGTAGGGAAAAAAGCTGCAGAAGAAAGTAAAGAACAGATCCAAGAAGCACTTCGTGGTGCGGATATGGTCTTCGTAACTGCCGGTATGGGCGGTGGAACTGGAACTGGTGCAGCTCCAGTTGTTGCTCAAGTTGCAAAAGAATTAGGTGCTTTAACAGTAGGTGTTGTAACACGTCCATTTACTTTTGAAGGACGTAAGCGTGCGACGCAAGCAGCATCTGGTATTGCAGCATTTAAAGAAAATGTAGATACTCTTATTGTAATTCCAAACGATCGCTTATTAGAGATTGTTGATAAAAATACGCCAATGTTAGAAGCATTCCGTGAAGCTGATAACGTATTACGTCAAGGTGTTCAAGGTATTTCGGATTTAATTGCAACGCCAGGTTTAATTAACTTAGACTTTGCAGACGTAAAGACAATTATGTCTAATAGAGGTTCTGCTTTAATGGGTATTGGTTCTGGTAATGGGGAAAATCGTGCTGCAGAAGCTGCGAAAAAAGCAATTTCTAGCCCATTACTAGAAACATCTATTGATGGAGCTCAAGGTGTTATCATGAACATTACGGGTGGCGCTAACTTAAGCTTATATGAAGTACAAGAAGCGGCAGACATCGTAGCTTCAGCTTCAGATCCAGAAGTAAATATGATCTTCGGTTCTGTTATTAACGAAGGATTAAAAGATGATATCGTTGTAACTGTAATTGCAACTGGTTTTGATGATAGCATTGCAACTCAACCACCAAAACCAATTATTCGTCCGAATGCGAACCACACGCAACAACAGCAACAACCAGTAGCTCAACCTTCAAAACAGCGTGAAGTAAAACGTGAAATGAAGCGTGAAGAGCCAGTTGTACATGAGCGTCATTCAGATTCAGATGATATCGATATTCCAGCATTTTTACGTAACCGTCGTAGACGATAAAAAAAGGAGCTTTCATGCTCCTTTTTATTTTTTATGGAAAAGACCTGCTAAGCAGGTCTTTTTTTATTTCGTATATTTCAATATATTTTGTTTGTGAAAATAAGAGTATATCATTCTATGAATTTGTACTTTTATTTTTTACCGACAGATTATGTCTAGAAATCACAAAATAACAAAAAAACACCTCCGCAAATTGACACACTTTCCTATTGGATATGCATTATACTAGTCTCAACTTGAAAAAAGAGGTGAATTGTTTGGTTGTTTACGCCGATGTTGTTTGGTTGTTAAACGCCTGCATTGATTTTCTTTTGCTTTTATTAACAGCTACCGTGTTAAAAAAGAAAATCAAAAGATGGAGGCTTGTGTTAGGGGCATTTATAGGTTCAACCATTGTTATTTTTGCCTTTACTCCTTTTGCTTCTATGATGACACATCCAATTATGAAACTACTGTACTCGTTACTTATTGTGTATACAGCATTTGGGTTTACGACATTTAGAAATTATGCACAAACTGTTTTTACTTTTTACTTTGTAACCTTTATGGTTGGCGGAGGATTAATTGGAACTCATTTCTTTTTGCAAACGAATGAAATGGTAAATGGATTGGTTCAATCTCAGTCAATTTCTTACGGTGATCCAATTAGTTGGTTATTTGTTATTTTTGGTTTTCCAGTAATTTATTATTTTTCTAAAAAGCGTATTGAAAGCGTAGAGGTCACGAAAATACACTATGATCAAATTGTGAAAGTAAAAATTCAATTAGCCGAAGAAGAACTAGAACTCGCAGGTCTTATTGACAGTGGGAACCAACTTTATGACCCATTAACAAAAACACCTGTTATGATTATGCATGTTTCATCATTAGAACATTGCTTACCATCTTGGTTAACAGAACAAATTTATTCCAAAACAGAAATTCCTCAAATACCAGAAAATGATTCTGGTTGGGCGACCAAATTACGCTTAATTCCTTTCCGTGCAGTAGGAGTAGAGAGTCAATTTTTGTGGGCAATTAAGCCTGACAGTGTGCAAGTTGACCATGAAGGTAGTTCTATTGTTGTAAACAAAGTATTAATTGGATTAAATACACAACAGCTGTCTACTAATGGGGAGTATCAATGTATTGTGCATCCAAAAATGTTGATTTCGCAAAAAATGGTGATCGCTTAATAAATGAGAGGCGGGATAATATGATGAAATTAAAATTTTATTTAGTATACCTTTGGTATAAAGTATTGCTGAAATTAGGAATTAAGACCGATGAAATTTATTATATTGGTGGAAGTGAAGCGTTGCCACCACCGTTAACAAAAGAAGAAGAGGAAGTTCTTTTGAATAAATTGCCAAAAGGAGATCAGGCAGCAAGGTCATTACTTATTGAACGTAACTTAAGGCTCGTTGTATATATAGCAAGAAAGTTTGAAAATACAGGGATAAATATTGAAGATTTGATTAGTATAGGAACAATCGGCCTTATTAAAGCGGTAAATACATTTAATCCAGAAAAGAAAATAAAATTAGCAACATATGCATCGCGTTGTATAGAAAATGAAATTTTAATGCATTTACGTCGAAATAACAAAAATCGTTCGGAAGTTTCTTTTGATGAACCACTAAACATTGATTGGGATGGGAATGAACTGTTATTGTCTGACGTGTTAGGTACAGATGATGATATTATTACAAAAGATTTAGAAGCTACTGTAGATCGTCACCTTTTAATGAAAGCATTACACCAATTAAATGATCGTGAAAAACAAATTATGGAACTTCGGTTTGGGCTTGCTGGAGGAGAGGAAAAGACGCAAAAAGATGTGGCTGATATGCTTGGGATTTCACAGTCATACATTTCGCGTTTAGAAAAAAGAATTATAAAAAGATTACGAAAAGAATTTAATAAAATGGTGTAAAGAATAAGACCAGCCGTTATGTAGGCTGGTCTTATTCTATTTAGTTGTATTAGGAAAGATAATTTAAATAATAAATCGTGAAAAAACCACATGCATAAAATCCCCTTCAAAGGAAATACTTTACACTGTACAGCAACTCCCGATAGGAGGGAACACTTTGACGAGAAACAAAGTAGAAATTTGCGGTGTTGATACAGCTAAACTTCCAGTATTAAAAAATGAAGAGATGCGTAAATTATTTCGTGAAATGCAAAGTGGAGAGATAAGCGCAAGAGAAAAATTAGTGAATGGAAACTTACGTCTTGTACTGAGCGTCATCCAAAGATTTAATAACAGAGGAGAATATGTTGACGATTTATTTCAAGTTGGTTGCATCGGACTTATGAAATCAATTGATAATTTTGATTTAGGCCAAAATGTAAAATTTTCAACGTATGCTGTGCCGATGATTATTGGGGAAATACGCAGATATTTGCGTGATAATAATCCGATTCGCGTATCGCGCTCATTGCGAGATATTGCGTATAAAGCTTTGCAAGTAAGAGAAAAATTGATTGCAGAAAATTCAAAAGAACCAACAGCAATGGATATTGCAAAAGTGCTAGAAGTAACTCATGAAGAGATAGTATTTGCTTTAGATGCGATTCAAGATCCAGTTTCATTATTTGAACCGATTTATAATGATGGGGGAGATCCTATCTTTGTTATGGATCAGTTAAGTGATGAAAAACAAAAGGACGAGCAGTGGGTTGAAGAATTAGCATTGAAAGAAGGAATGAAGCGTTTAAATGATAGAGAGAAAATGATTATTAGAAAACGTTTCTTCCAAGGAAAGACACAGATGGAAGTTGCAGAAGAAATTGGGATTTCCCAAGCGCAAGTATCACGTTTAGAGAAGTCAGCCATTAAACAAATGAATAAAACGATTCAAGGATAAGGTCTCACCAATTATGGTGAGACCTTTTTATATGTAATATGGTTTGTGCTCATAGTAGGGGATTAGTGTTCATATAATGAAACTAGCATGGTGTTTCGTATAGGTGGCTTCCTGTAAATATGAGAAACAGTTTCCAATTTGTCATATAAGGGAGAGGATAAAAATGGTGATACGAATTTCAGAGTTACAGATGAAGGATGTTATAAATATTTCAGATGGAAAAAGGATTGGGAATATTGGAGATATTGAAATTGATATGAACACAGGGAAAATTTGTTCTGTTATTATTTCCAAACAGACACGTATGCTAGGTATTTTTGGAAAAGATGTTGAGATTGTAATTCCTTGGAAGGAAATTGTGAAAATTGGGGAAGATGTCATACTTGTAAGAGTAAATCCTGTTAATTCTGTAACAGAATCAATACAAACACCGACAATTTCATAAAGAATATTACAAATTCCTCTTTTTTTTCTGTTAGGATTATGAAAAAATAAAAGTATGGTAAAATAGACAGGAAGTACCATGCTTTTTTCTGTTATTTTAATTAAAAGGAGCCGCTTTATTATGAGAGAACCATTTAAATATGTGGACGGTATACTGTATTTACAAGCGTGGAAAGAACTTGGAAACATTACTGCTGGATTTACGACAAAAGATGGTGGGATAAGTACGGGCTCCTTTCATGCGATGAATTTAGGATTACATGTGAATGATATCGTGGAGAACGTTCATGAAAACAGACGCATTTTAGCAAATAAGTTACAAAAACCATTAGAAAACTGGATTTGCTCTGAACAAGTTCATGCTCATCATGTTGAAAAAGTAGGGCAACAGGAAAAGGGAAGTGGTGTCTATTCATATGAGGACGGCATTTCAAAAACAGATGGCATTTATACGAGTAATGAAGATGTTCTGTTAACGTCTTGTTACGCGGATTGTGTTCCGCTCTATTTTTATGCACCATCACATGGTATGATAGGACTTGCGCATGCTGGATGGAAAGGCACTGTACAAGAGATTGCAAAGGAAATGATTCAAAAGTGGAATGCAGAAGGTATTTCAAGTGATGAAATTCATGTTGCAATTGGGCCGTCGATCGGATCTTGTTGTTATGTTGTGGATGATCGTGTATTAACAGCAGCACAGGAAGTAGTTAGCGGTGCTGTTCCTCATCAAAAAATTTCTGACGGGCAGTACGCAATTAATTTAAAAGAAATTAATCGTATATTATGTGTACAAGCAGGCATAAAAGAAGAGCATATTGTAATGTCATCTCTTTGTACAAGCTGTGAAGAGCAACTATTTTTCTCTCATCGTCGTGATCAAGGTAAAACAGGAAGAATGTTGAGTTTCATAGGTTTTAAGGAGGAAGGAAGCAAGTGACAGTACAAGAAAATTTAGTAATTGTAAATGAAGCTATTAAAGAATCTTGCGCTCGAGCTGGACGTTCGTTGCAAGATATTAAACTTGTTGCAGTTACAAAAACTGTAGGGATTGAAAAAACAAACGAAGTAATTGAAGCTGGAATTATCGATTTAGGTGAAAATAGAAATGAAGGTTTCTTACAGAAATACGAGCATTTCGGTTCAAAAGTTAATTGGCACTTTATTGGCTCATTACAAACGAGAAAAGTAAAAGAAATCATTAATGAAATTGATTATTTACATTCGTTAGATCGTCTTTCGCTGGCGAAAGAAATTCAGAAACGTGCTGATAAGAAAGTGAAATGCTTTATTCAAGTGAAAACCTCATCTGAAGAATCGAAGCAAGGATTGGCAATAGAAGAGGTTGTTCCTTTTATTCAAAGTTTGCAAGAATTCGATAAAATTGAAGTGGTTGGACTAATGACGATGGCTCCATTTACAGAAGAAGAGGAAGAAATCAGACGCTGTTTTAAGGAATTACGTATGCTGCAAACAGAGGTGCAGGAGCTAGAGTTATTACATGCGCCATGTAAAGAATTATCAATGGGAATGTCCAACGATTACACAATTGCAATTGAAGAAGGGGCTACATATATTCGTTTGGGAACGATTTTAGTAGGAAAAGCGTAAAAGGAAGGAGAATCTTATTATGAGTTGGTCAAAAGTAAAATACTTCTTTTTTGATACACCGGAAGAAAAAGAAGCAGCTCAATATGGTTATGAAAAGGAGCAAACAGACATGAAAAAGCAGCAAGATCCACCAGAACAACAAGACGTTACGTTTCCGAAAGCGCAACCGAAGCAAAATGTTGTGAGTATTGAAACAGCAAAACAATCTTCAAAAGTTGTTTTATTAGAACCACGCACATATTCGGAAGCACAAGGGATTGCGGACCACTTAAAAGGTAGACGAGCTGTTGTAATTAATTTGCAGAGAATGTCTACTGATCAAGCGGTACGTATCGTTGACTTTTTAAGTGGTACTGTATACGCTATAGGCGGGGACATTCAAAAAATAGGGCCGAAAACATTTATGTGTACACCTGAAAATGTAGATATTGTTGGTGCGATTTCAGAGTTATTCGGTGAAGAAGAAGAAACAAATATAAAGAGGTGGTAATACGCCATGACAACAGTTTTTATAGTGTTAAGTTATGCTATCGAGATTTACTCGTGGGCACTTATTATTTACATTCTCCTATCATGGTTTCCTGGTGCAAAGGAATCATCTTTTGGAGAGTTCCTGGCACGTATTTGTGAACCGTATTTAGAACCATTCCGCCGCTTTATTCCGCCGCTTGGAATGATTGATATTTCTCCAATCGTTGCGATCTTTGCGTTGAAACTTGCTAAAACTGGTTTGTTCAGTTTATTAAGCTATTTCTTATAGTAAGAAGGTAAATACATGAGCATCTACGAACATTTTAGGCCTGATGAGGAGGTCTTTGTGGATAAAGTGCTAGAGTGGAAGCGAGCGGCGGAGTACCATCAAGTGAAGTTAACGGATTTTCTTGATCCTAGGCAACAACAAATTGTTTCTATGGTAATAGGACAAGGTGATGTTGCTGTACAATTTGGTGGTGCAACGCCTAATGCAGAGCGTAAAAGAGCACTTATTTATCCAGACTATCTAGAATTAAATGAAGAAGAATTTCAAGTAGAAGTATTAGAAATTGACTATCCTTCCAAGTTTTATACGCTAGAACATAGGCAAATATTAGGTACATTTATGTCTCTTGGTTTAACAAGAGAAAAATGTGGTGATATTTTGCTGCAAGAAAATCGTGCCCAAATTGTAGTTGCGAAAGAAATTGTATCGTATATTGAGATGAACTTACAATCAATAGGGAAAGTAAAAGTCTCTTTAGCGTCAGTGCAAGGAGAACAAATTCTACAGATAGATGAAACGTGGGGAGAGAAATCTGGAACGGTTTCTTCACTTCGTTTAGATGTTATGTTAGCTGAAATGTTACATTTATCTAGACAGAAAGTACAACCTTTCATAAAAAATGGTTTAGTAAAAGTCAATTGGAAAACAGTGGAGCAAACTTCTTATGAATGCTATCCAGGAGATGTTTTTTCTGTTAGAGGATATGGCCGAAGTAAATTATTTTCTGTAGAAGGTAGAACAAAACGCGACAAATGGAGAATTTTGTATGGTATACTAAAATGATTGGTTTTTTAGAAGGAAATCCTCCTATTTTGTCGAAGAAAAGATATAATTGAAAGAGGAAATTTAGATAACTACTTGGAGGTGGCGTTGTGCCGTTAACACCATTAGATATTCATAACAAAGAATTTGGTCGCGGATTCCGTGGCTATGATGAAGATCAAGTAAATGAGTTTCTTGATCAAATTATCAAAGATTATGAATTGGTCATTCGTGAGAAAAAAGCTTTAGAAGAAAAAGTTGCGCAGTTAGAAGGGAAGTTAGATCATTTCTCTAATATTGAAGATACGTTAAACAAATCTATCGTCGTTGCACAAGAAGCAGCGGAAGAAGTAAAACGTAATGCGCAAAAAGAAGCGAAATTAATTGTGCGTGAAGCTGAAAAGAATGCTGATCGTATTATTAACGAAGCATTAGTAAAATCAAGAAAAGTTGCTTTTGATATTGAAGAGCTAAAGAAACAAGCGAAAGTATTCCGAACTCGTTTCCGTATGTTATTAGAAACACAGCTTGAGATGTTAAACAACGATGATTGGGATAAACTAATTGAATTAGAAGACGAAGTAGATGAACTGTTGAAAAAAGAAGAAACAGTGTAAGCTTGACGTTTTTCTCATTATTACATATAATTTTAAACAACATATTTATTAAGAAAAACGAAGATAGGGATAAGTACCTTTTCAAACCTTATATAGCGAACTGAGGATGGTGTAAGCTCAGGATAAGGAGATAGTGGGAATATCACCCTGGAGTTCCGCGCTGAACAAATAGAGTAAGCGTAGGCGTGTATTCGCGTTAAGAATATAAAGAGGATTCTATACATATGTATATGATCTACTAGGGTGGTACCGCGGGAGACTTTCTCGTCCCTTTTTGGGATGAGAAGGTCTCTTTTTTATTCCGTTTTTTAAGTGTTTCTTTTATACATGTAAGGAGGAATTGAGCATGGAGTACAAAAATACATTACTGATGCCAAAAACAGAGTTCCCAATGCGTGGGAATTTACCAAAACGTGAGCCTGCAATGCAAGAAAAATGGGCTGAAATGAATATTTACGAAAAAGTACAAGAACATACAAAAGGACGTCCTTTATTTGTATTGCATGATGGACCTCCATATGCGAATGGTGACATTCATATGGGACATGCATTAAATAAAGTATTAAAAGACTTTATTGTTCGTTATAAATCAATGACTGGTTTTAGTGCGCCATATGTTCCAGGATGGGATACGCACGGTTTACCAATTGAACAAGCTTTAACAAATAAAGGTGTAAAACGTAAAGAAATGACAGTTGCTGAGTTCCGTAAGTTATGTGCAGAGTATGCATATGAACAAGTAGAACGTCAACGTGAACAATTTAAGCGTCTAGGTGTACGTGCAGATTGGGATAATCCATATATTACTTTAGAGCCAGCTTATGAAGCACAACAAATCAAAGTGTTTGGTGACATGGCGAAAAAAGGTTATATCTATAAAGGTCAAAAACCAGTTTACTGGTCTCCAACGAGTGAATCTGCTTTAGCGGAAGCTGAAATTGAATATCAAGATAAAAAATCAGCATCTATTTACGTAGCATTCCCTGTAAAAGATGGAAAGAACGTATTAGAAGGTGATGAAAAGTACATCATTTGGACAACGACACCTTGGACATTACCTGCAAACTTAGGTATTTCTGTTCACCCAGAGCTTGAATATAGCATTGTAAAAGTAAACGATGAGAAATATATCATTGCTTCTGAGCTGTTTGAGACAGTTGCAAAAACGTTAGAGTGGGAAAATGCTGAAGTTGTGAAAACAGTAAAAGGTAGCGAACTTGAGTACACAGTTGCAAAACATCCATTCTACGATCGTGATTCATTAGTTATGCTAGGAGACCACGTAACAACAGATGCAGGTACAGGTTGTGTTCATACAGCACCAGGACACGGGGAAGATGACTTCGTTGTTGGTAAAAAGTATGGATTAGAAGTACTTTGCCCAGTCGATGATAAAGGTGTATTAACAAATGAGGCACCTGGATTTGAAGGCTTATTCTATGATAAAGCTAATAAACCAATTACAGAAAAATTAGAAGAAGTAGGCGCGTTACTGAAACTAACATTCATTACACATTCATACCCACATGATTGGAGAACGAAAAAACCAATTATTTTCCGTGCGACAGCACAGTGGTTTGCATCTATTGAAGCATTCCGTAAAGAATTAATAGAAGCTGTAGCAGAAACAAAATGGGTACCAGCATGGGGAGAAACTCGTCTTCATAATATGGTTCGTGACCGTGGTGACTGGTGTATTTCTCGTCAGCGTGCATGGGGTGTGCCAATTCCGGTATTCTATGCTGAGAATGGTGATCCAATTATTACGGATGAAACAATTAACCATGTAGCAGATTTATTCCGTGAACACGGTTCTAACGTATGGTTCGAGCGTGAAGCGAAAGATCTATTACCAGAAGGATTTACACATCCAGGTAGCCCAAATGGCGAATTCCGTAAAGAAACAGACATCATGGATGTATGGTTCGATTCAGGTTCTTCTCACCAAGCGGTATTAGAAGAGCGCGAAGATTTACAGCGTCCAGCTGATTTATATTTAGAAGGATCTGACCAGTATCGTGGTTGGTTTAACTCTTCATTATCAACAGCAGTTGCTGTAACAGGTAAAGCTCCATATAAAGGCGTACTAAGTCACGGTTTCGTACTAGATGGTGAAGGACGTAAGATGAGTAAGTCGATTGGAAACATTGTCGTACCGAAGAAAATTATGGATCAATTAGGCGGAGACATTTTACGCTTATGGGTATCTTCTGTTGACTATCAATCTGACGTACGTATTTCAGATGATATTTTAAAACAAGTAGCAGAAGTGTATCGTAAAATCCGTAACACATTCCGTTTCTTATTAGGAAACTTAGACGACTTTAAGCCAAGTGAAAATGCAGTAGCTGTAGCTGAACTTCGTGAAGTAGATCGTTACATGTTAGTGAAATTAAATGACTTAATTACAAAAGTTAAAGAAGCATATGAGACATACGACTTCGCTGCTGTGTATCATGCAATTCATAACTTCTGTACAATTGATTTAAGTTCATTCTATTTAGACTTTGCAAAAGACATTTTATATATTGAAGGTGCAAACCACGAAGATCGTCGTGCGATTCAAACTGTATTATATGATGTTCTTGTTGCGTTAACGAAACTTGTAACACCAATCTTACCGCATACAGCTGATGAAGTATGGCCATACATTCCAGGCGTAACAGAAGAAAGTGTACAATTAACTGATATGCCAGAAGCTGTACAATTAGATGACGCGGAAGCGTTAAAAACAAAATGGGATGCATTTATGACATTACGTGATGACGTGTTAAAAGCACTAGAAGTAGCTCGTAATGAAAAAGTAATCGGTAAGTCATTAAATGCAAGCATTACGCTATATCCAACTGCAGAAATGAAAGCTATGTTAGAGTCTATTAGCGAAGACTTAAAGCAATTATTCATCGTTTCTGAGTATAAACTTGGTGGTATGATGGATGAAGCGCCAGCAGATGCACCGAAGTATGAACATACAGCGGTTGTTGTTGCTCAAGCAACTGGTGAAACATGTGAACGTTGTTGGGTAGTTTCAGAAACAATTGGTAAAGATGCTGAACATGAAACATTATGTGAGCGTTGTGCAACAGTTGTTAAAGAAAACTATGTAAAATAATAAAAAAAGCTGACTGCTATTGATGCAGTCAGTTTTTTTGTTTATGGCATATCAAAATCACTTTCAGACTCTTTCCTGTGAAGGAAAAATGTGTGTGAGGTAAGCAAATAAATTTCGGACACACTAACTGTACATTACAGCTAGGAGGAATGTACACGTGAATGAAATTTACATGGAAATAAAAGAAGAATTGCAATTGATGAGAAAAGAGTTGCAAGAGAGACTAGCTAAAGAAGTAATGCACAAATATGATGTCGAGTTCAGCCAAGAGCTTGGATATGAAATTAAGGAAGAGATAAAGAAAAAATTGCTATTACATGATATAAAAGAGGATTTAAAGGATGTAGAACGCGCATTATTTAAAATGGAAATAGACATGTATGGTATTTGTGAAGAGACGGGGAGATTAATTTCGACAAAGCAAATGAAGACAATGCCGACTGCCCGTACGATTCATGAATTCTTTTATGAAAAGGTAAATGTATGAATACGCACAACGATATTATATTACCTTTTTTTAATTTATTTTATTCTTCTATAAAGGTTCATTGTGAAAAGGTAGCAGCTATGCTAAAATTTTGAGGTACACTGTCTTTGTGGGGGAAATGAAAATGATATATTATGTAATAGCGTTATTCGTCATTGCTATCGATCAAATATCGAAGTGGTTAATTGTAAAGAACATGGAATTGGGTACGAGTATTCCGATTATCGACAATGTATTATACATAACATCACATCGAAATAGAGGCGCTGCTTGGGGTATTTTAGAAAATAAAATGTGGTTCTTCTACATTATTACAGTTGTTTTTGTAGTGTTTATTGTATTTTATATGAAAAAGTATGCGAAAACAGACAGGCTTCTAGGTATTTCGTTAGGCCTAATTTTGGGCGGGGCAATTGGTAACTTTATTGATCGTGTATTTAGACAAGAAGTAGTGGATTTCATTCACGTGTATATTTTCTCGTACAACTATCCAGTATTCAATATAGCTGATTCAGCATTATGTATTGGTGTTGTATTAATTATTATTCAAACATTATTAGAAGGCAAGAAAGCGAAGGAGTAATTGAATGAGTGAAGTAGTACAAGTAACAGTTGCAGCAGAGCAAAAAAACGAGCGAATTGATAAATTCGTTGCAGGGATAAATAACGAATGGTCACGTACGCAAGTGCAGCAATGGATTAAAGATGACGTTGTGACAGTAAACGGGAAAGCGGTAAAAGGGAATTATAAAGTAAAAGAAGAAGATGAAATTACAGTAACAATTCCTGAACCAGAAGAGTTAGATATTCAACCAGAGGATTTAAATTTAGAAATTTATTATGAAGATGCAGATGTGCTTGTTGTAAATAAGCCACGTGGTATGGTTGTACATCCAGCACCAGGGCATACAAGTGGTACACTTGTAAATGGCCTTATGCATCATTGTACAGACTTATCAGGCATTAACGGTGTAATGCGTCCAGGTATCGTGCATCGTATTGATAAAGATACATCTGGACTATTAATGGTTGCTAAAAATGATATGGCACATGAATCGCTTGTGAATCAGCTTGTAGCAAAAACAGTAACGAGACGCTACAAAGCGATTGTACACGGTGTGATTCCGCATGATAAGGGAACGATTGATGCTCCGATTGCTCGTGATAAGAAAGAGCGTCAAAGTATGACAGTTGATGAAAATGGTAAGAACGCTGTTACGCACTTCCAAGTGTTAGAACGCTTTAAAGACTTTACACTTGTAGAATGTCGCTTAGAAACGGGACGTACGCACCAAATTCGTGTTCATATGAAATATATTGGCTATCCACTTGCAGGAGATCCGAAGTATGGTCCGAAGAAAACGTTAGATATGAATGGACAAGCACTTCATGCGGGTATTTTAGGCTTTGATCATCCTCGTACGGGTGAATATATTCAGTTTGAGGCACCGATTCCAGAAGTGTTTGAAGACGCATTAAATATTTTACGAAAATAGTATTGACAAATCATAAGAAAACTGAGATACTGACAACAGTTAAATAATGATCCTTTAACACAGCCCCGTGAGGTTGAGAAGGTAACGGTTTGAAATACTTAGGGTATGTTGTACCCTTTTTTCAAAAGTCCTCTCGCACACGCTGAGAGGACTTTTTTTATACCATTACTCTCACGCAAGAAAAAAGCTTGGAGGTGTAGAGCATGCAAGAGAAAGCTGTCGTTTTAGATGACCAAATGATTCGCCGCGCTTTAACACGAATTAGTCATGAAATCGTGGAACGAAATAAAGGTGTCGATAATTGTGTTCTTGTCGGAATTAAAACTCGTGGAATTTTTATTGCACAACGTTTGGCAGAACGAATTGGTCAAATTGAAGGAAAAGAAATGGAAGTTGGAGAGTTAGACATTACGTTATATCGTGATGATTTAACACTACAATCGAAAAATAAAGAACCACTTGTAAAAGGTTCTGATATCCCTGTAGATATTACGAAGAAAAAAGTTATCCTTGTGGATGACGTATTATATACAGGAAGAACAGTTCGAGCAGCAATGGATGCTCTTATGGATTTAGGTAGACCATCTCAAATCCAATTGGCGGTTCTTGTTGATAGAGGTCATCGCGAATTACCAATTCGCGCTGATTATGTAGGGAAGAATATTCCAACATCAAGTGAAGAGCGTATCGAAGTTGATTTGCAAGAGACAGATCAACAAGATCGAGTAAGCATATACGATAAGTAAAGCCCTTTTAAATGTAGTCCTGTGAGGCTGCCAAAGGGTCTTGGCTTTCATATGTCAAATTTGGCATACGAAAGTGTAGGACTCTTTGTGCACAGGCACAAAGAGTTTTTTTATTGCAAAGATTTAAACTGAAGGAGGATGTAACAATGGAACAAAAGCCAGTGTTAGACGTTAATGAAGTACCGAAACCGGGAAAATGGTTATTTTTAAGTATACAACATTTGTTCGCGATGTTTGGATCAACAGTGCTTGTTCCGTTTTTAACAGGATTGAATCCATCAGTAGCATTAATATCAAGTGGATTAGGAACGTTAGCATTCCTTCTTATAACGAAAGGTCAAGTACCTGCTTATCTAGGATCATCATTCGCCTTTATCGCACCGATTATAACAGCGAAAACGGCAGGTGGACCGGGAGCGGCAATGCTTGGTGGTTTGCTAGCAGGACTTGTGTACATCTTAATCTCACTCGGAATTAAGAAATCAGGATCAGAGTGGATTATGAAATTACTACCACCAATCGTAGTTGGTCCAGTAGTAATGGTAATCGGTCTAGCTTTAGCACATACAGCAGTTAACATGGCGATGAACGGTGCGGATGGCAAATATAGCTTTACACACTTTTCAGTAGCGTTAGTAACATTAGCAATTACAATTATATGCTCGATATTTGGAAGAGGATTTTTCAGTATCATACCAGTGTTACTTGGCATTATCGGCGGATATATCTTCGCTTACTTCCAAGGGCTAGTAGACTTAAAGCCGGTAGCTGAGGCAAAATGGTTTGTTGTACCAGATTTCACAGTACCATTTGTAACATACACACCAGAGTTTTCATGGAAGATTGTACTCTTGATGGTACCAGTTGCACTAGTAACAATATCAGAACATATCGGACATCAAATTGTTCTTGGAAATGTTATTAAAAGAGATTTAATTGAAAAACCAGGTTTACACCGTTCAATCTTCGGTGACGGAGTAGCAACATTAATCGCGTCACTAATCGGTGGGCCACCGAATACAACGTATGGTGAAAACATCGGTGTGCTAGCAATTACGAGAGCATACAGTGTATACTTATTCATCGGTTCAGCAGTATTCGCAATCATGTTCGGATTTATCGGTAAGATTTCTGCACTGATTCATTCGATCCCAACACCAGTTATGGGTGGTGTATCAATCTTACTATTCGGTGTAATCGCATCAAGCGGATTACGCATGATGGTAGATGATAAAACAGATTTAAGTGACAAACGAAACTTAATGATTGCATCAGTAATATTAGTAATCGGTATTGGTGGAGCGGTACTTCACGTAGGAGAATCATTCCAAGTAGAAGGAATGGCACTAGCAGCAATTGTAGGTGTACTGTTAAATCTACTACTACCGGAAACGAAACAAATAAAACAATCTAAGCAGATTGCTTCATAATAATAACCTTTTAATTCAGTCCTGTGAGACCGGAAAGGGTGGCTTCTTTCTTGCACCCTAGTCTCACACGATTAGGGTATTTTTATGCAAAGGTTGTTATAAAAATTCAAAAGTGGTAACATAAAAATCAGAAAGATGAGGGATGACGATGAGCCATTTGTTAACGATGAGTGAATTATCGGAAGTAGAAATTTCAGAAATCCTAAAAGATGCAGAAGATTTTGCGAATGGAAAAGAGAGCAAAACGACAGAGCAAACTTTTGTTGCGAACTTGTTCTTTGAGAATAGTACGAGAACGAGATTTAGCTTTGAAGTTGCTGAGAAGAGATTAGGACTTGATGTTTTAAACTTTTCAGCTGATGCATCTAGCGTACAAAAAGGAGAAACTCTATACGATACGATAAGAACACTAGAATCAATCGGAACAAAAGCAGTGGTCATCCGCCACGAGCAAGATCGCTACTTCGATGAACTAAAAGATCAGGTGAATATTCCAATCTTAAATGCTGGAGATGGATGCGGAAACCACCCAACACAGTGCCTACTGGACCTTCTTACAATTAAACAAGAGTTTGGAAGATTTGAAGGTTTGAAGATTGCAATAGTAGGAGATGTTCGTCATAGCCGAGTAGCACGTTCTAATGCAGAAGCATTAACGAAGCTTGGTGCAACAATTTACTTTGCAAGTCCAGAAGAGTGGAAAGATGAAGACAACACATTTGGAACATACAAACCATTAGATGAACTTGTTCCAGAAGTTGATGTAATGATGTTACTCCGTGTACAACATGAGCGTCATGATCATTATGAAACAGACATTATGAAAGAATATCATGAGAAACACGGATTAACAGTAGAAAGAGAAAAGCGTATGAAAGAAGGAAGCATTATTATGCATCCAGCTCCTGTAAACCGTGATGTTGAAATTGCAAGTGAACTTGTTGAGTGTGAGCGTTCACGTATATTTAAACAAATGGAAAATGGAGTTTACGTAAGAATGGCTGTACTAAAACGCGCCTTACCAAATGTATTAGGAGGAATGAAACATGAATTATTTGTTTAAAAATGGTCGTTATATGAATGAAGAAGGAAAAATCGTAGCAACGGATCTTCTCGTACAAGACGGTAAAATCGCTAAGGTAGCAGAAAATATTACGGCAGATAATGCTGAAGTAATCGATGTGAACGGAAAGTTAATCGCACCTGGATTAGTAGATGTACACGTACATCTTCGTGAACCAGGTGGTGAACATAAAGAAACAATTGAAACAGGTACACTAGCAGCGGCAAAAGGTGGATTCACTACAATTTGCGCAATGCCAAATACACGCCCGGTACCAGATTGCAGAGAACATATGGAAGACTTGCAAAAACGTATTGAAGAAAAAGCTCATGTTAACGTACTACCATACGGAGCAATTACAGTACGTCAAGCTGGTTCTGAAATGACAGATTTCGAAACATTAAAAGAACTTGGAGCATTTGCTTTCACAGATGACGGCGTAGGCGTACAAGATGCGAGCATGATGTTAGCGGCTATGAAACGTGCAGCAAAATTAGATATGGCAGTAGTTGCGCACTGTGAAGAGAATACGCTTATTAATAAAGGTTGTGTACATGAAGGGAAGTTTTCTGAGAAACACGGATTAAACGGTATCCCATCAGTATGTGAATCTGTACATATTGCAAGGGATATACTGCTTGCTGAAGCAGCAGATTGCCACTATCACGTATGTCATGTAAGTACGAAAGGTTCTGTACGTGTAATCCGTGATGCGAAACGCGCTGGAATTAAAGTAACAGCAGAAGTAACACCGCATCACCTAGTGTTATGTGAAGATGATATCCCATCAGCTGATCCTAACTTTAAAATGAACCCACCGCTTCGTGGAAAAGAAGACCATGCAGCATTAATTGAAGGTTTATTAGATGGAACGATCGATATGATCGCAACTGACCATGCACCGCATACAGCGGAAGAGAAAGCACAAGGAATTGAAAGAGCACCGTTTGGAATTACTGGTTTTGAAACAGCATTCCCGCTTCTATACACAAACCTTGTGAAAAAGGGAGTTATTACGCTAGAACAGTTAATTCAATTCTTAACAGAAAAGCCAGCTGATACATTCGGCTTAGAAGCAGGTCGCCTAAAAGAAGGTAGAGAAGCTGATATTACAATCATTGATTTAGAACAAGAAGAAGAGATTGACCCAACAACATTCTTATCAAAAGGAAAAAATACACCATTCGCAGGTTGGAAATGCCAAGGATGGCCGGTAATGACAATCGTTGGTGGTAAGATCGCATGGCAAAAGGAGAGTGCATTAGTATGAAAAGACAACTTATCTTAGAAGATGGAACAGTATTAATTGGAACAGGTTTCGGAGGCGAAATCGAAAAGTCAGGTGAGGTTGTATTTACAACAGGAATGACTGGATATCAAGAAACATTATCTGATCCATCATATTGCGGTCAAATCGTAACATTCACGTACCCATTAATCGGAAACTACGGCATTAACCGTGACGATTTTGAATCTATTCACCCATCTGTAAATGGTTTAATCGTAAACGAAATTTGTGATCACCCATCAAACTTCCGTAATGAAATTTCGTTAAATGATTACTTGAAAGAAAGAAATATCCCAGGATTAGCAGGGATTGATACGAGAAAATTAACGAGAAAAATTCGTCAATACGGTACATTACGTGGACGCCTTTGTAACATGGATGCAGATGTAGAGTACATTGTAAGCCAATTAAAAGCGACAGTATTTACAGATCATGTAAAACGCGTATCAACGAAAGATCCATACCCAAGCCCAGGTCGTGGTCACCGAGTTGTACTAGTAGACTTCGGTATGAAACATGGTATTTTACGAGAATTAAATAAGCGTGACTGTGATGTAATTGTAGTTCCTTACAACACAACAGCGGAAGAAATTTTACGCCTTAGCCCAGATGGAATTATGTTAAGTAATGGACCTGGAGATCCGAAAGATGTACCAGAAGCAATTGAAATGTTAAAAGACATTATCGGTAAAGTTCCTTTATTCGGAATTTGCCTAGGACATCAATTGTTCGCTCTAGCATCAGGTGCAAATACAAGTAAGTTGAAATTTGGTCACCGTGGTTTAAACCATCCAGTAAAAAATCTTGCAACTGGAAAAGTAGCAATTACATCTCAAAACCACGGATACGCAGTAGAAGAAGAATCAGTTGAAAATACAGATCTTGAAATTACACATGTTGCTTTAAACGATGGAACGGTAGAAGGTCTTCGTCATAAGAAGTTCCCGGCATTTACAGTACAATACCATCCAGAAGCTTCAGCGGGACCAGAAGATGCAAATGATTTATTCGAAGATTTCTTAACAATGATTGAAAACTTCAAGAAAGAAGGGGAAGAGTTATGCCAAAACGCCTAGACATTAACACAATTTTAGTAATCGGATCAGGACCAATTGTAATTGGGCAAGCAGCGGAGTTTGACTACTCTGGTACACAAGCTTGTCAATCTCTTAAAGAGGAAGGTTACAAAGTAATCCTTGTTAACTCTAACCCAGCAACAATTATGACGGATACTGCAACAGCAGATAAAGTATACATCGAGCCATTAACATTAGAATTCGTAAGCCGTATTATTCGTAAAGAACGTCCTGATGCAATCCTACCAACATTAGGTGGTCAAACAGGTTTAAACATGGCTGTTGAACTTGCAAAATCAGGCGTACTTGACGAGTGCGGAGTTGAAATTTTAGGAACAAAATTATCAGCAATCGAGCAAGCGGAAGATCGTGATTTATTCCGTACATTAATGCAAGATTTAAATGAACCAACACCACCAAGTGAAATTATTCATAACCTTGATGAAGCATATGGATTTGTAAACGAAATTGGTTACCCAGTAATCGTTCGACCAGCGTTCACATTAGGAGGAACGGGCGGCGGAATTTGTCATAACGAAGAAGAGCTAATTGAAATCGTAACAAGTGGTTTAAAACATAGCCCAGTAACACAATGTTTATTAGAGAAAAGTATTGCTGGCTGTAAAGAAATTGAATACGAAGTAATGCGTGATTCAAATGATAACGCGATTGTAGTGTGTAACATGGAAAATATCGATCCAGTTGGTGTTCATACAGGTGATTCAATCGTTGTAGCACCGAGCCAAACGCTAAGCGACCGTGAATACCAAATGTTACGTAACACGTCATTACGAATTATTCGTGCACTAGGAATTGAAGGTGGATGTAACGTTCAGCTTGCACTAGATCCATATAGCTTCCAATACTATGTAATCGAAGTAAATCCACGTGTAAGTCGTTCATCTGCACTAGCATCTAAAGCAACTGGATATCCAATTGCGAAATTAGCAGCAAAAATTGCAGTCGGCTTAACGTTAGATGAAATCGTAAACCCAGTAACACAAAAAACTTACGCTTGCTTCGAGCCAGCGTTAGACTATGTTGTTTCAAAAATTCCACGTTGGCCGTTTGATAAGTTTGAATCAGCGAACAGAACGCTTGGAACACAAATGAAAGCAACTGGTGAAGTTATGTCAATCGGACGTAACTTAGAAGAATCATTACTAAAAGCAGTTCGTTCTTTAGAGCTTGGCATTTATCACTTAGAATTAGACCACTTAAAAGAACTTGATAAAGAAACGATGAAAAAACGTATCATTAAAGCGGATGATGAACGACTGTTTATTGTAGCAGAAGCAATTCGCCAAGGTGTAACGAAAGAAGAAATCAATGAATGGTGTGAAATGGACTTCTTCTTCTTACAAAAAGTTGAAAACATCGTAAATATGGAACGTGAAGTAAAAGCGAATGTAGGAAATATGGAAGTACTACAAACTGCAAAAGAAATGGGCTTCAGCGATCACTACATTGCAGCAGCTTGGAACAAAACGGAGCGCGAAATTTACGATATGCGTAAAGAAAATAATATGATGCCAGTATTCAAAATGGTAGATACTTGTGCGGCAGAGTTTGAATCTGCAACGCCATATTACTACAGCACATATGCGGACGAAAATGAATCGATTGTAACAGATCGTAAGAGTGTAGTAGTTCTAGGATCTGGTCCGATCCGTATTGGTCAAGGTGTTGAGTTTGATTACGCAACAGTTCACTCAGTATGGGCAATTAAAGAAGCTGGATATGAAGCAATTATCATTAACAACAACCCAGAAACAGTTTCAACAGACTTCAGTATTTCTGACAAATTATACTTTGAACCATTAACGATTGAAGATGTAATGCATATTATCGATTTAGAAAAACCAGAAGGTGTTATCGTTCAGTTCGGTGGACAAACGGCAATTAACTTAGCAGCGAAACTAGAAGAACACGGTGTGAAAATTTTAGGAACATCACTTGAAGACTTAGACCGTGCAGAAGATCGTGATAAATTCGAAGCTGCTTTAACAAAACTTGGCATCCCGCAACCAGTTGGTAAAACAGCAACGACTGTAGAACAAGCGGTAGCAATCGCAGAAGAAATTGGTTACCCAGTATTAGTAAGACCATCTTACGTACTAGGTGGACGTGCGATGGAAATCGTATATCGTCAAGAAGAACTACTGCACTACATGAAAAATGCAGTTAAAGTTCATGCAGATCACCCAGTATTAATCGACCGTTACATGGTTGGTAAAGAAATTGAAGTAGATGCAATTTCCGATGGTGAGAATGTATTCATTCCAGGTATTATGGAACATATTGAACGCGCTGGAGTTCACTCTGGTGACTCAATTGGAGTATATCCACCACAAAGTTTATCTGAAAAACTAAAAGAACAAATCATTGAACATACAATTGCACTTGGAAAAGGATTAAACATTGTTGGATTACTAAATATCCAGTTTGTAGTATTCAAAGATCAAGTGTACGTAATTGAAGTAAATCCACGTGCAAGCCGTACAGTACCGTTCTTAAGTAAAATTACAGGCGTACCGATGGCGAATGTTGCAACGAAAGTTATTTTAGGGCAAGACCTAGTAGAGCAAGGATACGGAACTGGCTATCACCCAGAAGAGAAAGAAGTATATGTAAAAGCTCCGGTATTCTCATTCGCGAAACTACGCTCAGTTGATACAACATTAGGACCTGAAATGAAATCAACAGGGGAAGTAATGGGTAAAGACTTAACGCTTGAAAAAGCATTATATAAAGGATTAGTTGCTTCTGGAATTAACATCCCAACGCACGGCTCAGTAATCATTACTGTAGCGGATAAAGATAAAGAAGAGGCGATGGAAATTGCAAAACGTTTCCACGAAATCGGCTATAACTTATTAGCAACAGCTGGAACAGCACAATCATTAGAAGAGCAAAATATCCCAGTACAAGTTGTAAACAAAATTGATTCTGAAGACTACAACTTACTAGATATTATCCGTCAAGGAAAAGCACAGTTTGTAATTAACACATTAACAAAAGGTAAACAACCAGCGCGTGATGGTTTCCGCATTCGCCGTGAATCAGTAGAAAATGGTGTGGCTTGCTTAACATCACTTGATACAACAAGAGCAATCTTACGAGTATTAGAATCTATGACATTCTCAGCTCATTCAATGAAAGAAATTACGCAAACAAAGCGTCACGAGGTGGTACATGCATGATGCAAAAGCAAAATATGATCGTCGTTAACCAAAAAGAAATCGCAAAAAATATTTACGAATTAGTGCTTCAAGGAACGTTAGTACAGCAAATGAACGAACCAGGGCAGTTTGTACACATTAAGGTAGCAGAGGGCATTGCGCCCCTTCTGCGCCGCCCAATTAGTATTTGTAATGTAGATCAAGAGAAGAACGAATTTACAATGCTATATCGTGCCGAAGGACAAGGGACAAAAACATTAGCAACTAGAAAACAAGGTGAAATGGTAGATGTACTAGGACCATTAGGACACGGTTTTCCTGTAGAAGAAGCAGAAGCTGGTCAAACAGCTTTACTAGTAGGTGGGGGAATTGGTGTACCACCACTTTATGAATTATCACAGCGCCTCGTTGCAAAAGGTGTACGTGTTATTCACATTTTAGGCTTTCAAACGAAAGATGTAGTTTTCTATGAAGAAAAATTTGCAGAACTTGGTGATACGTACGTTGCGACAGTAGACGGTACACACGGTACAAAAGGATTTGTCACAGATGTAATTGATAATTACGGAATTGACTTTGATATTCTTTATTCATGTGGTCCGCTAGCGATGCTTCGTGCACTAGAAGGACGTTACAAAGAGAAAAAAGCCTATATTTCATTAGAAGAACGTATGGGCTGTGGTATTGGAGCTTGTTTCGCATGTGTATGCCACTTACAAGAAGATCCAAGTGGACATTCTTACAAGAAGGTGTGTAGCGACGGACCAGTATTTCCAATCGGGGAGGTTGTACTATGAACAGATTGCAAGTTGAATTACCAGGATTATCATTAAAAAATCCAATTATACCGGCATCTGGATGCTTTGGGTTTGGTCGTGAATATGCACAGTTTTACGATTTAAGTGTACTAGGATCAATCATGATTAAAGCGACGACAGAACAACCACGTTATGGAAATCCAACGCCTCGTGTTGCTGAAACACCAGGGGGCATGCTAAATGCAATCGGACTTCAAAACCCGGGATTAGACAAAGTAATGAATTCGGAATTACCATGGTTAGAACAATTTGACCTTCCAATTATTGCAAACGTTGCAGGCTCACAAGCTGAGGATTACGTAGCGGTTGCGAAGGAAATTTCTAAAGCGCCTAATGTCCATGCACTAGAATTAAACATTTCTTGTCCGAACGTAAAAACAGGTGGTATCGCCTTTGGTACAAATCCTGAAATTGCTGCTGATTTAACGAAGCGAGTAAAAGAGGTTTCTGAAGTACCTGTATACGTGAAATTGTCACCGAACGTGGCAAACATAGTAGAAATTGCAAAAGCGATTGAAAATGCAGGTGCAGATGGTTTAACGATGATTAATACATTGCTTGGTATGCGTCTAGATTTAAAAACAGCTAAACCAATTTTAGCAAACCGTACAGGCGGATTATCAGGTCCTGCGATTAAGCCAGTAGCAATTCGCATGGTACATGAAGTAAGCCAAGCGGTTAACATTCCAATTATCGGAATGGGTGGTATTGAAACAGCTGAAGATGTAATTGAATTCTTCTATGCTGGCGCAAGCGCAGTTGCAGTAGGTACAGCGAACTTTATCGATCCGTTCGTATGTCCGACAATTATTGAAGAGTTACCAGCATTATTAGATGAATTAGGATTTGATCACATTTCGGAATGTCAAGGAAGGAGCTGGAAGCAAACATGTCACAGTCGTTAATCGTTGCACTAGATTTTCCAGGGAAACAAGAAGTAGAACAATTCTTACACCACTTTGAAGGGGAAGAGTTATTTGTCAAAGTAGGTATGGAGTTATTTTACAAAGAAGGCCCTGCGATTATTACGTACTTAAAAGAAAAGGGACATAAGATCTTCTTAGATTTAAAACTTCATGATATTCCGAATACAGTAAAAAGCGCTATGCGTAGCCTAGCTAGTCTAGATGTTGATATGGTAAATGTTCATGCTGCTGGGGGAAGCAGCATGATGAAAGCTGCGATTGAGGGATTAGAGGAAGGTAAGCAAGAAGGAAAAGAGAGACCGATTTGTATTGCAGTTACACAACTAACAAGCACTTCGGAAGCTATGATGAAAAAAGAGATCGGCATTGAGAAAACGTTAGAAGAAGCGGTTGCTCATTATGCAAAATTAACGAAAGAAAGTGGACTTGATGGCGTTGTTTGTTCAACACTTGAAGTTCCAAAATTACGTGAAGTATGCGGAAATGAATTTGTAACAGTAACACCGGGGATTCGTCTTGCAAGCGATGATGTAAATGACCAAGTGCGCGTAGCAACACCGAAACGTGCGAGGGAACTTGGCTCAAGCTACATCGTAGTTGGACGTAGTATTACAAAAGCAGAAAATCCGCTTGAAGCGTATAAAACAGTAAAACAACAGTGGGAAGGTGTAACAGTATGAAAAAAGAAATCGCATCGCATTTATTAGAAATTGGAGCAGTATTTTTACAACCGAATGATCCATTCACTTGGTCTTCAGGTATGAAATCACCAATTTATTGTGATAACCGTTTAACTTTATCTTATCCAAAAGTACGTCAAGCGATTGCAGCTGGATTAGAAGAGTTAATTAAAGAGCACTTCCCAACTGTAGAAATTATTGCAGGAACAGCAACTGCTGGTATTGCGCACGCTGCATGGGTAAGCGATCGTATGGATTTACCAATGTGCTACGTACGTAGTAAAGCAAAAGGTCACGGTAAAGGGAACCAAATCGAAGGAAAAGCTGAAAAAGGTCAAAAAGTCGTAGTAGTAGAAGACTTAATTTCAACTGGCGGTAGTGCAATTACATGTGTAGAAGCACTTCGCGAAGCTGGATGTGAAGTATTAGGAATCGTATCAATCTTCACATATGAGTTAGAAGCAGGAAAAGAAAAACTAGAAGCAGCTAACGTAGCATCATATTCTTTAAGTGATTACAGTGCATTAACTGAAGTTGCAGCAGAAAAAGGTATGATTGGACAAGCTGAAACGAAAAAATTACAAGAGTGGCGTAAAAATCCAGCAAACGAAGCTTGGATCACAGCGTAACACGAAAAAAACGACTGCGGGGGAACGCGGTCGTTTTTTTATATTATTGTTAAAAATTCAAGTAAAGTTCCATCAATATCAAAGAAAATCATATTACAATCTCCTTAACTACTTAGTGCTTTCTGCAAGCTTATATCTTTTTACAAACAATAGAGTCACATAAGAAATAATAAATGAGAAAATGCTATACATGCCGACCCAAAAGAAAAATTTTGGAGTAAAGGCGATAACACCTATTATTAAAAAACTAGCAAACGTTACAATCGGCATTACGTAATACGTTTTCGTTTTGCGTGTTCCAATAACAGATACGATAAAGATAAATAATGGACAAATTAATAAGACGAAAATCAATTCATTCATAGGTATGTCCCCTTTTCTAATTGCAGTAATCTGTTTCTCGTAAACGTTTTGAAATAATTACTCTCCTAATATAATTTCGCTGAGTAATAACGAATCCCTCTTGAAAACTGATAATTCATGATGAATTTTACAAGCAAAAAACGTAAGCAAGAGAACACTTGCTTACGTTATAGGATAAACATCGCAACGATCGTGGTGACAATTAAACCGATAACAACCGGTAAAAAGTTTCGGCGTGCAAGTTCAAATGGATCGACTTTACAAATCGCAGCAGCAGGAATAAGTGCCCAAGGAATTAACGTCCCGCCCCCGGTCCATATAGCTGCAATTTGCCCGAGTGCTGTTAATGTAGCTGTTCCATGGCCAAGTGCTGTTCCAAAAAGATTGGCAATGGAACCAGCAAGTGATATACCTGAAAAACCTGATCCATCTAAGCCGGTAATGACACCCACGATGGTTAATGTCCCTGCCGATACATATTGATTTAAAGGAACAGTTTGAGATAAAGCGATGCCTAAGTCGTTAATGATTCCGTGTGAACCTTTCGGTAAATAGTCTCCGATAATTTTCACAAAGCCACTATCTCCTAAATAAAAGAGTGCAGCGATAGGAATAACTGGTCCGAAAATTTTAAAGCCAAATTGGAGCCCTTCTATGAAATAATCGGTTGTTTTATTCAGTCCATTACCTTTGTAGGCGATGAGAGAAATGATGATAATCATAATAACAGTTGTTCCGCCGATAAGTGCAGTTGCGTCGCTTCCTTGTAGTTTAAATTGAATCATGCAAAGGATATCAATGATATATACGATAGGGATACAAATAGCGAGCCATTTCTTTGTGCGAGGAGATAATGAAGTGAGCGTTTTAGAAGACTCAGTTGATAGAATAGATTCTTGTATAGCTAAGCCTGTATGAAACTCTTTTCGTAAGAAGAAAAAAGCGACGGAAGTTGTCACAACGCCCATAACGATAACGAGTGGAACACTTGCAGATACGACGCTGGAAACAGGGAGACCAGCCGCGTCTGCAGTTAATTTCGGTGCACCTTGAATAACGAAGTCTCCAGATAAGGCGATGCCGTGTCCAAATAAGTTCATAGCAATTGCAACCCCAATTGGAGGAAGGCCGACACGTACAGCAACCGGTAATAAAATAGCTCCCATTAAGGCGACAGCTGGAGAAGGCCAAAAGAAGAAAGAAATGGTCATCATTAAAAGGCCGATAATCCAGTAGGCGAGTGTAGGTGTACGAATCATTTTTGTAAATGGTGAAATCATCGTATCATTTATGCCAGTATGAACGAGTAAATTGCTCATTGATACGATAATGGAGATGATTAATATAGTTGGTAATAGCTCAGTAATGGCGTAAATGAAACTTTGAAAAATCCCGCTAATGGCAAGAGGGATAGAACTTGTTGCAGTTAATGCTAATAAAAAGATAAAAACGATACAAATGATAGTCGTATCTTTCCGGAGAATAAAAAAGGTAATAATAGTGAGTAAACAAATAATGTAGAGAGCGTGTAATAGCGTTAATTCAACTCCCATAACGTTCACATCCTTTAGGCATTCGTGTAGTTTATTGTATGAAAGCAGTGAAAGTATGTGAGTATAGGAAAAAGAAAAAAGTAAAATTTCATGTACTGTAATGATGAGAACGATAAATGGATGTTACAATACAGTTAATCCTAAAAAATGAATAAAAGAAAGTGCCACCTTATCTGGTGGCACTTTCTTATTTTACTGCATGAGCTTTTTGCATCTTCCTAATTAAGCGAATTTGTCCGCGATGATTGATTTCATCTTCAAATACGTGAAACCATTTAAAGTAGTTGTTAGCTGGTTTGTCATACCAAAAGTCTGTCGTTTTAAATAGCCATTCATCAGGTAAAGATTGAAATGTTTCAATTGTTTTAGAGCGTACTTCTTGTAATGTATTAATGTAAAATTCTAAAGAGTTTCCTTTTATTTTTTCTCGTCCAAGATTCCCTAACTCAATAGCTGGCAACCAATGTTCTAATTCAGCTTCCGTCGGTTCACGATCCTCAAAGGTATGGATTTGGTAGTAAAATTCAATAGCAGCCATGTGATATAACAGCATGCCAATTGAATTGGCTTCTTTATCATATAAATAATCAAGTTCTTCAATTGTTAAACTTTCCACTGCTTGCATTGTTGTATAACGAGCGTAATTCATCATGGAAACAAGTTTTGAAAACTCAACTTGTAAACCATCTATTTTATCAATTACAAAATTCAATTTAAATTCCCCCTCTTTAAATGAACACTCCAGAGAAGGAATTCTATGTGTAGAAAAAAACTCCTTTTAAAAAGGCCATGATTTTAACAAGGGATTACAATTAGTTCTCTATTTGATTTTGTAATAACTTCATATCCGTCTTTTGTAATGACGATATCATCTTCAATTCTACAACCGCCCCAGTTCGGTATGTAAATGCCCGGTTCAACTGTAACAACCATACCTTCTTTTAATGTAGCTTTACTTTCTTGGGATAAGCGAAGAGGTTCATGTATTTCTAAGCCAAGACCATGACCAGTAGAATGACCAAAATATTGACCATATCCACAATCTGTAATGTAGTTTCTTGTTACATCATCGATACTTTTCGCAGTTTCTCCAGGCTTAATCGCTTCAGTCCCACGTTTTAACGCTTCTCGTACAACATTGTATATTTTTTTGAATTCTTCCGATGGTTCCCCTATTGCTACGGTACGTGTTATATCGGAACAATATCCGTCGTAAAGTGCACCAAAGTCTAATGTAACGATGTCGCCTCGTTCAATTATTTTATTTGATGCAACTCCATGTGGAAGAGAAGAACGAACACCAGAAGCTACAATAATTTGAAATGATGAAGATGTAGCACCTTTTTTTCGCATGAAAAATTCTAATTCATCTCGTACAGCATTTTCACTTATTCCTGGTTTTAGAAACGTAAGAATGTGATGAAATGCTTCGTCCGCGATATTAGCTGCAATTTTCATTGTTTCTATTTCAGGCGTGTCTTTAATGATACGAATATTTTCGATAATTTCGCACACTTGAATCATTTCCGCCTGTACGTATTTTTGCAAGTTTTTATATTGTTGCAATGTCATGTTGTTTTCTTCAATTCCAAGTTTTTGAATGTTTAATTTCGATACTTGATGTGCAATTTCTTTTTCTAAATTTCCTTTATGCATAATAATTTCAGCATCTTTTATTTGTGATTTCGCTTGATCTACATAGCGGAAATCAGTGATGAAAACAGCTTGATCGGCAGAGAGTAAGACGACGCCAGCACTACCTGTAAAGCCTGTTGCATATTGGCGGTTTTCTTTTTTTGTAATAAGTAACCCCTCAATTTCATAGTTTTGTAGTTGATTTTGGATTTTATTAATTTTTAAAGTCATGTTAATTCCTCCTATTCATAGTATTGAATAAAGCAAATAGCGTGCCAAAATGTATATTTGAAGAAAGGATAGTAGGGACAACATATATTTTAGGGGAGATAAAAAAATAGCCCGTAATTTGTGGGAGACGGTTTGTTCATAAAATCTAGATTGCTTCAATGAATAGCAGGGGGATGGGGAAAAATGATTGGAGTTACACTTGTACTTTATTTACATGCTGTAAAAAATTTTATACAAATGTGAAATGATACTGTCAATTTTTTTGACAATATTGAATGGATATAGCAACGAAATTGAAAACATATAAAAAATGCGCTGCATACAAGCAACGCATTTTTTTATTTATGCTTTTAATTTCATTACAATATCAGCATCTGGTGTTACATATACGGTTTGCTGATTGTCGTACGTAACAAAACCAAGTTTTGCACCACTCGGTTTTTTGACATGGCGTATTTTGGTGAAATCAACAGGTACAGAGCTAGACTCTTTCGCTTTACTGTAATAGGCAGCAATTTTGGCGGCTTCTAGTAAAGTTTCTTCAGCAGGCTCTAAAGAACGAATGACAACGTGAGAGCCAGGTATATCTTTCGTATGTAACCAAATTTCATCACGGCGGGCAAACTTCGTTGTTAAATAATCATTTTGTTTATTGTTTTTACCAACGAAAATCTCTGTGCCATCACTTGCTACATATTTATCTAATACTGGTTTAGTAGGCTTTTTCTTTGCGTTTTTCGTTTTGCGATTGCGCACATAACCTTCTTCAGCTAATTCCTCACGAATTTCTTCAATGTCTTTTGAAGAAGCAGCTTCCATTTGTTGAAGTAAGCTATCAAAATAAAGAATTTCTTCATTTGTTTTTTCGATTTGTTCTTCTACAACAGCAACCGAATTTTTTGCTTTTTGATACTTTTGGAAATAGCGTTGTGCATTTTCAGATGGTGTTTTTAAAGGATCTAATGTGATTTTTACAGTTCCACCATCCTCATCGTAATAATTAACGACCTCAATATCTTTATCGCCCTTTTTTAAAGCGTACATATTGGCTGTAAGTAGCTCTCCAAATAGTTGATATTTATCTGCTTTTCCAGCATCTTGCAGTGTTTTTTCGAGTTTAATGAGTTTTTTCTCGTTTTTATTTTTTTCGTTTTGCATAAAGCGTTCTAAATCATGAGCTTGTTGTTTTACACGATCACGTTCTGCTTTGCCAAAGAAGAAACGATCTAACAATTCGCTCACTGATGAGAATGTTTTTTCTTCTCCTTGCAAGTGTGTAAGAGGGAAAAGATAAAAGAATTCTTTTCCATTTGCAGTAATCATTGTAGGTGTATATGCATGAGATAGTAATGGTGTTTGTATAGAGAAAAATGCTTCTGATAATGCTTTCTCGTTTACCATACCGGCTTTCTTTACTACTTCTTTTGCAAATAATGGGGATATTCCCATGAAAGCACCGACGAGTTGTTTATCCATATTTCCAGATAGAAAGTCTAGCGGTCTAATAAAATCATCTGCGGTTTCAATTTGCAGAGGATTGATTTTATGTTGGGCTGGTGGCGCGACGTACTCAGCACCAGCATATACAGTTCGGTGACGGTTTACGGCTAATGAAACGTGTTTTAAGCTATCTAAAATCACGTTTGTTTTCGTATCTAATAAGATAATGTTACTATGTCGTCCCATTATTTCAATTACTAATGTTTTTAATGATTCGTCTCCGATTTCATTACGACTGCGAACTGTAATTTGAATAATGCGTTCTAAGTCGATTTGTTCAATTTTTTCAATAAATCCACCTTCTAAATGTTTGCGAAGAAGCATACAGAACATCGGCGGTATTGCTGGCGAATCGTAGTTTTGATTCGTTAAGTGCATACGCGCATATGTAGGATGAGATGAAAGAATTAGTTTTTGGTTCTTTCCATTCGCTCGAATATGTAATAAAATCTCGTATTTTGAAGGTTGATATATTTTGGAAATTCTTCCTGTGTAAAGAGAATTTTCAATTTCATGTGTAATCGCTCTTGTAAATAATCCATCGAATGCCATAAATGAACACTCCTTTCTAACTAAATGTTAATTATAGCATTTTTTTGGACGAGGCTGAATAAGCTTTCAATAGAGTATGTCTGGAATCAGGAGGTCGATAGCAGGATGAACTGGTATGGAATGCGAGCACATGAAGTGGAAGAAAGAACGAATACGAATGTAAAGGTTGGACTTACAGAGAAAGAAGCAGAAGGGCGAGTAAAGAAATTTGGTACTAATGAATTAGAAGAAGCAAAAAGGCCTTCTGCACTAATGGTATTTTTAGCACAGTTTAAAGATTTCATGGTACTCGTTTTGTTTGGAGCAACAATTGTTTCTGCGTTTTTAGGTGAATACATTGATTCTATTGCTATTGTTGCCATTGTTATTATCAATGGTATTCTCGGCTTTTTTCAAGAAAGAAAAGCTGAAAAATCATTGGAAGCTTTAAAGGAACTAGCTGCCCCGCAAGTTACTGTAATGCGGAATGGAAAGTGGGTAAAAGCACCATCTAAAGCACTTGTTTTAGGTGATATTATTAAGTTTTCCAGTGGTGATCGTATTGGGGCTGATGTGCGTCTTGTTGAGGCATCAAGTTTATATATTGAAGAGTCTGCTTTGACAGGGGAGTCCGTACCTGTACAAAAGAAGGTAGAAGCACTGCAAGGGCAAGATGTTGCAATTGGGGATCAAAAAAATATGGCTTTTATGGGGACAATGATTACGCGAGGATCTGGTACAGGAGTCGTTGTAGCAACTGGTATGAATACAGCGATGGGGCAAATTGCAAATATGTTGCAAAATGCAGAGCAAATGGAAACGCCACTGCAAAGAAGGTTAGAACAGCTCGGAAAAATATTAATTATTGTAGCTCTTATTTTGACAGCGCTCGTTGTATTGGCTGGTGTGTATCAAGGGAATGAAGTATATCATATGTTTTTAGCTGGCGTATCGCTAGCTGTTGCGGCTATTCCAGAAGGATTGCCAGCAATTGTTACAGTAGCTTTATCACTTGGTGTACAGCGTATGATAAAAAAGAGAGCAATTGTAAGGAAGTTACCGGCCGTAGAAACGTTAGGCTGCGCTTCTGTTATATGCTCTGATAAAACGGGAACAATGACACAAAACAAAATGATGGTAACACATATGTGGTCAGGCGGAGAATTGTGGAAAGTGACAGGGCAAGGATATGAACCTAATGGCTCTTTTATGAAAGGTGAAAAAGAAGTGAATCCAGCTAAGACAAAATCACTTTATCAGCTACTTACATTTGGTTCACTATGTAACAATGCAAATATTATTCAAAAGAAAAAGGCGTACGTATTAGATGGGGATCCAACAGAGGGAGCGCTTGTAGCTGCAGCAATGAAAGCTGGGATAACACGTGAGGCATTGAAAGGGAAATTTGAAATTATTCGTGAATTTCCATTTGATTCAACTCGAAAAATGATGAGTGTTATTGTACGAGATCGAGAGGGGAAAAAGTTTATTGTTACGAAAGGAGCACCGGATGTTCTTTTGCAAATGAGTCAAACAATCTTATGGGGGGATAAGCAGCAGCCGTTAAGTGAGCTATATAGAAAAGAAGTACAGGCGGCTATTCATAGCTTAGGTAGTCAAGCGCTTCGAACAATTGCAGTTGCGTTTAAACCTTTAAAAGTCACGGATTCTATTGAACATGAAAGAGACGTTGAAAAAGATTTTATGTTGGTTGGGATACAAGGTATGATTGACCCGCCAAGGCCAGAAGTCGCGCAGGCGGTAAAAGAGTGTAAAGAAGCTGGTATTCGAACAGTAATGATTACAGGTGATCATAAAGTGACAGCAATGGCGATTGCTGAACAATTAGGAGTTTTACCACCAGATGGACGCGTTGTTGAAGGAGTAGAACTCGCGAATATGGATGTGGAGGAATTAGAAAATGTTGTAGAAGATACGTATGTATTCGCTCGTGTATCACCTGAGCATAAATTGAAAATTGTTAAAGCATTGCAAAATCAAGGACATATAGTAGCGATGACAGGTGATGGAGTGAACGATGCTCCAGCTATAAAAACAGCGGATATTGGGATAGCGATGGGGATTACAGGGACAGATGTTGCAAAAGAAGCCTCTTCACTTGTTTTACTAGATGATAATTTTGCTACAATTAAGTCAGCGATTAAAGAAGGAAGAAATATATACGAGAACATACGTAAGTTCATTCGCTACTTATTGGCGTCAAATGTTGGAGAAATTTTAGTTATGTTATTTGCGATGTTACTTGCATTACCACTGCCGATGGTTCCTATTCAAATTTTATGGGTGAACTTAGTTACTGATGGTTTACCAGCGATGGCATTAGGTTTGGATAAGGCTGAAGGAGATGTGATGAAGAGAACACCGCGTCACCCGAAAGAAGGGGTATTCGCTAGAGGGCTTGCGTGGAAAATAATAAGTCGAGGGTTTTTAATTGGAGCAGTGACGTTAGTGGCGTTTATTATTGCGTATAACCAACATCCAAATGAACTGAAATATGCACAAACTGTAGCGTTCGCGACGTTGGTACTTGCACAGCTTATTCATGTATTTGATTGTCGTAGTGAGCATTCTGTCTTTCACCGTAATCCATTTGGGAACGTGTATTTAGTAGGGGCGGTTATTATTTCGTTACTACTTATGCTAGTGGTTATATATTATCCACCGTTACAACCGATCTTTAGCACAATGCCGATACAAGCAAGAGATTGGTTATTAATTGGAGGTTTGTCATCAATTCCGACTTTCTTACTAGTAGGTTCTTTATTAACAGGGAAAAAGGCTAAGAAGAAAAAGCCGATGTTATATAAGAAGGGATTAAACTTGAAATAGTCAATGTTATGAAAATGTGATATAATTTACAGAAGGTAGTAGAGCCTTGTCTCTATTACCTTTTTCATTGAGTTATTTTATGGCTTGGATGTGATAAAAATGATTTCTAGTATGACAGGGTTTGGAAGATCGAAAGTAGAAAGTGATACTTTTCAAATTACAGTAGAAATGAAATCGGTGAACCACCGTTTTTTAGAGATGAGTATTCGACTTCCTAAGCAAATGATGGTATTTGAGGACAAAATTCGTAAAATAATTGCACAGCAAGTTCGACGTGGGCGCATCGAAGTGTCTATTAGTATAGCAGGTGAAGGACTTGTTGAAAGAAAATTAAGTGTGAATTGGTCACTTCTTGAGCAGTACCAATCGATGATGGAAGATATAAAAGGGAAATTTCAATTACAAGATTCTATTACACTCGAACAATTAATGGCAATGCCAGAAGTAACAGCAATTGAAGAAATAGAAAATGTAAATGAACATTTTGAGAACAGTTTATATGAGGCTGTTCGTCAAGCTGCTCATATGTTGAAAACGATGAGAGATGGCGAAGGAGAACGATTACATAAAGATATAGCGTATCGTTTACAAGAGATTAGCAATTGTGTAAATGCGATTATTCCACATGCACCAATTGTTACACAAAAATATCGTGAACGATTAGAAAATCGCTTAAAAGAATTACATAATCAAGATCTAGATGAACAAAGATTGCTAACAGAAGTCGCAATCTTTGCAGAGCGTTGTGATATTCATGAAGAGTTAGTTCGTTTGCAAAGTCATTTAGAGCAATTTCGTGAAACATTGCAGATTGAAGAGCCTGTTGGAAGGAAAATGGATTTCATCGTGCAAGAGATGCATAGAGAAATTAATACGATTGGTTCTAAGGCAAATGACTTAACAATTTCAAAATATGTTGTAGAAATGAAAAATAACCTTGAAAAAATTCGTGAACAAGTACAAAATATTGAGTAGCTTTCAAAAAATATATAAAGTTATACGTGGTGGAGAAATCGGATAGACTTACTAGGAGGCGCAAACTATGGCCATGCGGTTTTTAAATATTGGATACGGAAATATTGTATCTGCTCATCGAATTATTGCTATTGTAAGTCCGGAGTCAGCTCCTATTAAACGAACAGTACAAGAAGCACGGGAACATAATGCTTTGCTTGATGCTACGTATGGGAGAAAAACAAGGGCGGTTATTGTTATGGATGATGGGCATGTTGTATTAAGTCCAATTCAACCAGAGACGATTGCACATCGTTTGAATAATAAAGAAGATTTAAGTGAGGAAGGGTAGGTTTTACATATTTATGAGAAGTAGAAGAGGATTGCTCATCGTTCTTTCAGGGCCTTCTGGGGTTGGAAAAGGGACGGTTCGTAAAGAGCTGTTTAGCCATGAGGATACACGTTTTCAGTACTCTATTTCAGTAACGACACGTAAGCCGCGTGAAGGTGAAGTAGATGGTGTGGATTATTTCTTTAAAGAAAGAGAAGAATTCGAGGAAATGATTCGTAATGAAAAATTACTTGAGTGGGCTGAGTTCGTAGGTAATTATTACGGAACACCGATTGACTATGTTGAAAAAACATTACAAGAAGGAAAAGATGTATTCTTAGAAATTGAAGTGCAAGGAGCAATTCAAGTTAAGAAAGCTTTCCCAGAAGGTGTATTTATTTTCTTAGCACCTCCAAGTTTATCTGAACTAAAGAGCCGTATTGTCGGACGTGGTACAGAGACTGAAGATGTTATTGAAAATCGTTTAACTGTAGCGAAAGAAGAAATCGAGATGATGGACGCTTACGACTATGTAGTAGAAAACGATCAAGTTGAATTAGCTTGTGATAGAATTAAAGCAATTGTGGTTGGCGAACATTGCCGCCGCGAAAGGGTAGCAAAATATTATAAAGAAATGACGGAGGGTCTATAATTATGTTAAATCCATCAATTGACTCATTACTACAAAAAATCGATTCTAAGTACACTTTAGTAACAGTGGCTGCAAAACGCGCACGTGAAATGCAACTTGCTAATAACTGTGTTGTAGAAAAACCTGTTTCTCATAAATGTGTAGGTAAAGCATTAGAAGAAATCGATGCAGAAGCATTAAGCTACGTACCAAGTGAAGATAAAGTAGCTGAATAAGCCTTTGCCTTCGACAAAATAAAACATAGACTTTATAATTTTCTATGTAACGGTAACAACCTATTTACAAGTAGGTTGTTATTTTTTTACGAAAGGAATGAAATATCGGTACTGACGAGCTGAGAATTCTATTTCAGTATTATAAGTTTGAAAAAGAAAGAGGACGAGTCATATGCTAAAAGGGAAAAAGATACTTCTATGTGTAACAGGAGGCATTGCGGTTTTTAAAGCAGCTGCGTTAACGAGTAAATTGACACAATCTGGCGCGATTGTCAAAGTAATGATGAGTGAGTCGGCAATGAAGTTTGTTACGCCTCTTACATTCCAAGCGCTTTCTCGCCATGATGTATATACGGATACATTCGATGAGAAAGACTCAGCTGTTATTGCTCATATTGATTTAGCAGATTGGGCGGATGTTGTACTTGTCGCACCTGCTACTGCCAATTGTATTGGAAAGTTAGCTGGTGGTATTGCAGATGATATGATTACAACTACTTTGTTAGCTACTACAGCTCCGGTATGGATTGCGCCTGCTATGAATGTGCATATGTATGAAAATAAAATAGTTCAAAAAAATATGATGACATTGAAAACGCTAGGATATACATTTATTGAGCCTGGGGAAGGCTTTTTAGCATGTGGATATGTAGCGAAGGGACGACTAGAAGAACCTGAAGCAATTATTGCACGGTTAGAGGAAGCTTTCTCAGAACACAAACCATTGCAGGGAAAAAGAATATTAATAACTGCTGGCCCAACACGTGAAAAGGTTGATCCAGTTCGTTTTATGACGAATTTTTCTTCTGGGAAAATGGGGTATGCGATTGCGGAAGTGGCAGCGAATTTAGGCGCTGATGTTATACTCGTTTCAGGACCGACAGCATTAAATCCACCGTTACATGTAACGACAGTGCAAGTGGAATCTGCACAAGATATGTTAGAAGCAGTTCTTCAACATTATCAAAACGTAGACGTTGTCATTAAAACAGCAGCAGTTGCAGATTATCGTCCGAAATATGTGCATGAGAATAAAATGAAAAAGCAAAATGGTGATGCTGTCATTGAACTTGAAAGAACGGTGGATATTTTAAAAACGTTAGGTCAGAAAAAGGATAAACAGTTACTTATCGGTTTTGCTGCTGAAACGACAAATGTAGAGGAATATGCAACGAAAAAACTACGTGAGAAAAATGCAGATATGATTGTCGCGAATGATGTAAAAGCGCAAGGAGCTGGATTTGGCACGGATACGAATATTGTAACAATGTATAGAAAAGATGGAAAAGTTATTGAGTTGCCACTTTTAATGAAAAAAGAGGTAGCTCGTGAAATATTGAAGCAAATTGAAATGATGTTAGAAGATGATCGTTTATGAAATTTGCAAGTGTAATTGTTGATGTACCTGCCCGTCAGACAGATCGACCATTTGATTACATTATTCCTAAAAAATGGGAAGATATTGTACAGACAGGAATGCGTGTAGTAGTTCCGTTTGGGCCAAGAAAATTGCAAGGTTTTATTATTGGGATTAAAGATTCGGTGGATGTAGAAAGTAAGAAGTTAAAGACAATCCATGAAATATTAGATGTAACACCGGTTTTAAATGATGAATTATTAAAGCTTGGATATTGGCTTACAAGTGAAACGTTATGCTACATGATTTCAGCTTTTCAAGTGATGCTTCCAACTGCGATAAAAGCAACGTATAAAAAACGTCTACAACTTTGTAAACAGGAAGAAATAGCACCTGAAATACTATATTTATTTCAGGATAAAGAAGCAATTGATTTTGAAGTAATCGAGCAACAGCCACATTTATACCGAACTATTCAACAAGAAATTAAAAATGGTACGGTTGAAGTCGTTTATCAAGTGAAAGATAAAGTACAAAAGAAGAAGCAAAGAGTGGTTCAGCCGGAGTTGCCAGAAGATAAATTGGAATTAGCGGCATTTGAACTGAAAAGTAAAAAACAACAAGATGTACTTTATTATTTTGTGGAAAATTATAAAAGTACACCGTTGAAAGTAATTACAGAAGAGTTACAAATAACAGATGCTCCAATAAAAGCACTTGTTAAAAAGGGATTCATTTCAGAAAAGTATGTGGAAGTATACCGAAATCCGTATGACGATGATGATTTTGAACAAACAAAACCATTTCCACTTACGGAGGAACAAAAACAAGTTATTACACCGATTTTATCATCAATTACAAATGAAACTTATAATCCATTTTTGCTATATGGTGTTACAGGAAGTGGAAAGACAGAAGTATATTTACAATCTATAGCAGCAGTGCTCAAGAAAGGAAAAGAAGCTATCGTTCTTGTTCCTGAAATTGCACTAACGCCCCAAATGGTGGATCGTTTTAAAGGTAGGTTTGGCTCGCAAGTTGCAGTTCTTCATAGTGCGTTGTCTGTTGGAGAAAAGTATGACGAGTGGCGTAAGATTTTAAGAAAAGAAGTGAAAGTTGTAGTTGGTGCGCGTTCAGCTGTTTTTGCGCCTTTTGAGAATTTAGGGATTATTATTATTGATGAAGAGCATGAATCAAGTTACAAACAAGAAGATAATCCGAGGTATCATGCAAGAGATGTAGCTGTCTGGAGAGGACAATATCATAAATGTCCTATCGTTCTTGGTAGTGCGACACCAACACTTGAATCGTTTGCAAGGGCGAAAAAAGGTGTTTATGAACTATTAACAATGGAAAAACGTATGAATGAACAAGCTTTACCAACGGTAGAGATTGTTGACATGCGAGAAGAACTTCGTGACGGGAATCGATCAATGTTTTCTAAGGCGCTGCATGAAAAAATAGCAGATCGATTAGAAAAGAAAGAACAAATGGTACTCTTTTTAAATAGAAGAGGTCATTCTACATTTGTTATGTGCCGTGATTGTGGGTATGTTGTCCAATGTCCGCATTGTGATATTTCATTGACATATCATAAAATGAATCATCGTTTAAAATGTCATTATTGTAGTTACGAAGAGAATATGCCAACTGAGTGTCCAGCTTGTCAAAGTACATACATTCGTTTCTTTGGTACAGGTACACAAAAGGTAGAAGAAGAAATTACAAAACTATTTCCAGAGGCGCGAGTCATTCGAATGGATGTAGATACGACAAGTCGAAAAGGAATGCATGAAAAATTATTAAAGGCGTTTGGGGAAGAAAAAGCAGATATATTACTTGGAACACAAATGATTGCTAAAGGATTAGATTTTCCGAAAGTAACGCTCGTTGGGGTTTTAACTGCAGATACGATGCTTCACTTACCTGATTTTCGGGCGAGTGAAAAGACATATCAGTTATTGACGCAAGTAAGTGGACGAGCGGGTAGACATGAATTGCCAGGGGAAGTTGTGATTCAAACGTATACGCCAGAACATTACAGTATAGAGTTAGCGAAGAACCAACAATATGATGTGTTTTTTGACCAAGAAATGCAAATGAGACGAACAAGACAATATCCCCCATATTACTATGTTGTACTCGTAACTGTATCTCATCCAGAATTATTAAAAGCGGTACAAGTGACGGAAAAAATTGCCTCGTATTTACGAACGCATTGCTCACAGCAAACAATGGTGCTAGGACCAGTTGCTTCAGCGATTCCAAGGATAAAAGATAGATATCGTTATCAATGCATGATAAAATACAAACGGGAACCAAACTTAAAGAACGTGCTCAAAATGGTAAATGAACATTATCAAGCAGAAATGCAAAAAGAGCTACAAATCTCAATTGATTTTAATCCAACAATGTTAATGTAGCGGAGGGAAATATGGCAGTTTTACAAATAATAAAGCATCCAAATGAAGTGTTAGAAACACCATGCGAAAGAGTAATTAACTTTGATAAAAAGTTAGTGAAATTGTTGAAAGATATGCATGAAACAATGTTAATTGCGGACGGAGTCGGTTTAGCTGCGCCTCAAGTAGGTGTAAGCTTGCAAGTAGCGGTTGTTGATGTCGATGATGATACTGGAAAAATCGAGTTAATCAATCCATCAATATTAGAAAAACGTGGTGAACAAGTAGGTCCCGAAGGCTGTTTAAGCTTCCCGGGACTTTATGGTGAAGTAGAACGTGCCAATTATATTAAAGTAAGAGCGCAAAATCGCCGTGGGAAAGTATTCTTATTAGAAGCGGAAGGATTTTTAGCGCGTGCAATTCAACATGAAATTGATCATTTACACGGTGTTTTATTTACATCGAAAGTGACAAGATATTATGAAGAAAACGAACTAGAATAGGTGTTAAAAGGAGCGGTTTTTAAATGATAAAAGTAGTGTTTATGGGAACACCGGACTTTTCAGTGCCGGTGCTTCGTCGTCTTATTGAAGATGGCTATGAGGTAGTAGGTGTTGTGACGCAACCTGATCGTCCAGTAGGTAGAAAAAAAGTATTAACACCTACACCTGTTAAAGTTGAAGCGGAAAAACATGGTATCCCTGTGTTACAGCCGTTAAAAATTCGTGAAAAAGATGAATATGAAAAAGTATTGGCATTAGAGCCAGATTTAATTGTAACAGCTGCATTTGGGCAGATTGTACCAAATGAAATTTTAGAAGCACCAAAGTATGGGTGTATTAATGTTCACGCTTCTTTACTTCCTGAACTTCGTGGTGGTGCACCAATTCATTATGCAATTATGGAAGGTAAAGAAAAAACAGGTATTACAATTATGTATATGGTAGAAAAATTGGATGCTGGTGATATCTTAACGCAAGTGGAAGTTGAAATTGAAGAGCGTGAAACGACAGGCTCATTATTTGATAAATTAAGTGAAGCAGGAGCACACCTTCTATCTAAAACAGTGCCTTTATTAATTCAAGGTAAGTTAGAACCGATTAAACAAAACGAAGAAGAAGTAACGTTTGCGTACAATATAAAACGTGAGCAAGAGAAAATTGATTGGACAAAAACAGGTGAAGAAGTATACAATCACATTCGCGGATTGAATCCATGGCCAGTTGCTTATACAACTTTAGCAGGACAAGTTGTTAAAGTATGGTGGGGGGAAAAAGTGCCTATAACTGAACCGGCTGAAGCAGGTACGATTGTTGCAATCGAAGAAGATGGTTTTGTTGTAGCAACGAGTAATGAAACAGGTGTTAAAATTACTGAATTGCAACCTTCTGGTAAAAAGCGTATGAGTTGTTCACAATTTTTACGTGGAACAAAACCTGAAATTGGAACGAAGTTAGGAGAAAATGCATGAGACAAAATGTTCGTGAATTAGCTCTTGATGGTTTAATTCAAGTGGAAAAAAGTGGTGCATATAGCAACTTACTTTTAAATAATCTAATTGAAAAAAGTGCAATTGATAGAAAAGATATTGGTTTATTAACTGAAATTGTATATGGAACGATTCAACGTCGTGACACATTAGATTATTATTTACAGCCTTTTTTAAAAAAGAAGGTTGAGGCGTGGGTAAGAGTATTGCTTCGCTTATCTTTATATCAAATGATTTATTTAGACCGAGTGCCAGAAAGAGCGGCTATTCATGAAGCGGTTGAGATTGCAAAGCGTCGCGGGCATAAAGGAATTGCTGGTATGGTGAACGGTGTATTACGTTCGATTCAGAGAGAAGGTGTACCTTCTGTAGATGAAATCAAGGATCCAGTAGAACGTCTTGCAATTACAACAAGTCATCCAGTTTGGCTTGTCCAAGAGTGGACTTCAGAATACGGTTTAGAAACTGCAGAAAAAATGTGCGAAGTAAACATGTTACCCCCTGTACCAACAGCGCGTGTGAATGTTGATAAGGTAACTGTAGAAGAAGCGATTGAGTTGTTAGCAAGTGAAGGTATAGAAGCAAAACGTGGTGACTTATCAGATGATGCTATTCAGATTGAAAGAGGAAATGTAGCGCATACAGAAGCGTTTAAAAAAGGATTTCTTTCTATTCAAGATGAAAGTTCTATGCTTGTAGCACGCGCTTTAGAACCGAATACGGGAGATGCAGTTCTTGATAGTTGTGCTGCTCCAGGCGGAAAAACAACGCATATCGCGGAACGATTAAAGGGAACTGGTAAGGTCATGTCCCTTGATTTACATGCACACAAAGTACGTTTAATTAAACAGCAAGCAGAGCGACTTGGTCTAGAAAATGTCGAAACTAAAGCGCTAGATGCTAGAAAAGTGCAAGAGCACTTTGCAAATGAAACGTTTGATAAAATATTGGTAGATGCACCGTGTTCTGGATTTGGTGTAATTAGACGTAAACCTGATATTAAGTTAGGAAAAGATAAAGGCGATAGTGAAAGATTATCGACGATTCAAATTGCAATACTAGAAAAAATAGCACCATTATTAAAACAAGGCGGTCGTCTTGTTTATAGTACGTGCACAATTGAGAAAATAGAAAATGAACAAGTAATAGAGAAATTTTTACAAGAACATCCTGAATTTGAATGGGATACTACGCTTAAAGAGCGTATGCCAGAAAAATTAACTCCGTATATTGATGAAGGTCAAGTGCAAATTTTACCGCATTATTTTGCGACGGATGGCTTTTATATTGCTTGTTTAAGGAAGAAGGTGTAGCATCATGGAAACGACTGTAAGAAAACAAAAGAAAAATTTAGAAACGAAGAAACCATCAATTTACTCTTTACAACTTCATGAAATGCAAGATTGGTTAAAGGAACAAGGAGAACCGAAGTTCCGTGCTGGACAAATTTTTGATTGGTTATATAAAAAACGTGTAAAAAATTATGAGGATATGTCAAACCTTTCTAAAGGATTGCGTGATAAATTGTCGAATTCCTTTGATATTACTACTTTAAAAACGTTAGTAAAACAAACGTCTTCGGATGGAACAATTAAATTCTTATTCCAATTATATGACGGATATTCTATTGAAACGGTATTAATGCGACACGAATATGGAAATTCCATTTGTGTAACAACGCAAGTTGGTTGTCGTATTGGGTGTACGTTCTGTGCTTCGACACTTGGTGGATTAAAGCGAAACCTAGAAGCTGGAGAAATCGTAGCGCAAGTAGTAGAAGTTCAGCGTGCGCTTGATGAAACAGAAGAACGTGTAAGTTCTCTTGTTGTTATGGGGATTGGAGAACCATTTGATAACTATGATAATTTAATGGGATTCTTACGCATCATTAACCATGAAAAAGGACTTCATATTGGTGCGAGACATATGACTGTTTCGACGAGTGGAATTATCCCGAAAATTTATAAGTTTGCTGAAGAAGATCTACAAATTAATTTTGCGATTTCATTGCATGCTCCAAACTCAGAATTACGTTCAAAATTAATGCCGATTAACCGTGCTTATAAATTACCAGATTTAATGGAAGCTATTAAATACTATGTAAATAGAACGGGGCGTCGTATTACTTTTGAATATGGATTATTTGGAGGAGAAAATGACCAAGTAGAGCATGCTGAAGAGCTTGCTGCGCTCTTAAAAGGTGTAAAATGTCATGTGAACTTGATTCCGGTAAACTACGTACCTGAACGTGATTATGTACGTACGCCACGTGAACAAATTTTCTTGTTCGAGAAAACGTTAAAAGATCGTGGAGTGAATGTAACGATTCGCCGTGAACAAGGTCATGATATTGATGCAGCCTGCGGTCAGTTGCGTGCGAAGGAGCGCAAAGAAGAGACGAGGTGACGAGATGAAAGCCGTATTTCTATCGGATAAAGGAAAAGTTCGTCAACATAATGAAGATAGTGCAGGAGTTTTTCACAATTTAGATGGAAATGTATTAGCGGTAGTAGCAGATGGAATGGGAGGTCATCGAGCTGGTGATGTAGCTAGCTCGATGGCCATTCAATTATTCCATGATTATTGGAAGCAAACACATAATATGAATGAGCCGAAAAAAGTAGAACAATGGTTACATACTAGTGTTGGGATTATTAATGAGCGTATATATGAATATGCTCAGCAAAATGCAGAATGTAATGGTATGGGAACAACGCTTATAATAGCTGTTTGTACACCAAACTTTGTGACAATAGGGCATATAGGAGATAGTCGTTGCTATATGGTATCAGAAGGAGAAATGACGCTAGTAACGGAAGATCATTCACTTGTAAATGAGCTGGTGAAACATGGTGAAATTTCAAAGGAAGACGCAGAGTATCATCCGAAAAAGAATGTGTTATTAAGAGCATTAGGAACAGAAGAAAAAGTTGGGTTAGATGTTAAAACGTTGGTGATTGAGGAAGATGATCAATTACTTCTTTGCTCTGATGGGTTATCAAACAAAGTTTCTATTGATGATATGCGACAAATTTTACAGTTAAATGAACAGCTTGAAGGTAAAGGGCAGTATCTCATTCAATTGGCAAATGATCGCGGTGGAGAAGATAATATCACACTTGTTCTTATTGATTATGCGGGTTCGACAAACGAAAGTAGGTGAAGTGCAACGTGCTGATTGGAAAACGCTTAAATGACCGTTATAAGCTGCTGAAAATGATTGGTGGTGGCGGAATGGCCAATGTATATTTAGCTCATGATGATATACTTGGCCGAGATGTAGCGGTAAAAATATTAAGACTCGACTACTCAAATAACGAAGAGTTTATTAAACGTTTCCATCGAGAAGCGCAGTCTGTTACAACGTTGTCGCATCCAAATATTGTGAATATGTATGATGTCGGAGAAGAAGATGGTATATACTATCTTGTCATGGAATATGTACCAGGGCAAACATTGAAGCAATACATAATTGAGCGAGGGATGTTACCTATAGGAGAAGCTCTTGATATTATGGAGCAGTTAACATCCGCTATGGCACACGCCCATCATTTTGAAATTGTGCATCGTGATATAAAGCCGCACAATATTTTAATTCGAGCTGATGGAATAATAAAAGTAACAGATTTTGGAATTGCGACAGCTACAAGTGCAACAACAATTACACATACAAATTCAGTGCTCGGTTCAGTCCATTATTTATCACCAGAACAGGCACGTGGCGGAATAGCAAATAAACAATCAGATATCTATTCTCTTGGGATAGTTATGTTTGAATTGTTAACAGGAAGACAACCGTTTTCTGGCGAATCTGCTGTTGCTATAGCTTTAAAACATTTACAAAGTGAAATCCCATCACCAAAAAGATGGAATGAAAATATTCCGCAAAGTGTTGAAAATATTATATTAAAAGCAACTGCAAAAGATCCGTTCCATCGATATCAATCTGCCAATGCGATGAAGCGAGATATTGAAACTGCGCTATATCCAGAGAGGATAAATGAGCAACCGTTTTACATACCAGAAGATATGGAAGCGACGAAAGCGATTCCGATTATTCAACAAGAACAATTATTTGAAAATGTAAGTGATGAAACGATTGTTTTAAAAGGGAGTAAGGTGGAAGAACCGATAAGAGCAGAAGCAGCTGAGTTAGATAAGAAGAAAAAACGGAGTAACAAGTGGCTTAAAGTTTTAATTTCAACATTTTTATTTTTAGCAATAGGAATAACATTAGCGCTTACGGTTATTCCAGGATTATTTATTCCGAAAGATGTGAAAGTTCCTGATGTGGCTGGTATGAAATACACGACAGCTGTAAATACATTAGTAGAAAAGGGCTTTGAGGTGACGGAGCCTAATATTGTATATACAGATGATGTTGAAGTTGGGGATGTAATAAAAACGGACCCTGTAGCAGGAAGAGTCGTAAAAGAAAACGCTAAAATTACTATCTATCAATCAGGTGGGAAAAAGAAAAGTAAGATGGCGAATTTCACAGGGCAAAACTTTGAGAGTGTAAAAGCTGAGTTAGAAGAAAAATATAAACAAGTTACAGTAAATTATATTGAAAATGATAAGCCGAAAGGTGAAATTGTAGAGCAAATTCCGACGCCTGATCAAATGGTTATAGAAGCGGAGCAAGAACTGAAAATCTGGGTAAGTAAAGGTCCTTATCAAATTAGACCAGGTGACTTTTCGGGGTGGACTGAAAATAGTGTAACTGGTTATTTGAATGAGAGAAAACTAACGTCAGATATAAAACGAGAGTATTCAGATATAGTCGAAAAAGGACTTGTAATTTCGCAATTTCCAAAACCAGGTACACCATTAAAAGAGGGAGATAAAGTAACTATTATTATCTCTGATGGTCAAAAGCCTAAAGTGACTAAAACGGTAAAATTGGACAATATCTCTATCCCATATGAGCCTGCTGTAACAGGTGAAAAAAAGCCGCAAACAATAGAAATTTATAAAGAAGACATGCAGCAAAAAATGGATAGACCGGTTGAAACGAGAACAATTACTGAATCAGCGACTATTTCTTTAGAATTTGTAATTCAAGAAGGTTCAAAGGGACACTATAAAATTGTACGAGATGGAGTAACGATTATTGATAAAGAAGTACCATATCCAACTCAATAATAGTGAAAGTCTACTTATTATTATTGCCTGTTATGCTGTCTACAAAGTGGACGGTATAGCAGGCAAAAATATATGATTCAAAAAGCTAGTAAAGTGATGCAGCTGTAAATATTTTTTTGCATTTAATGGGAAATTTAATGTATATTAGCAAAAGTATATATGGTAGGTTTTGAAATCGTTATTTAGAAAATTTAAATCCATTCATTTTTAAATTCAGCATCACCTTATACAAAAAAGGAGAATTCTATGCCAGAAGGAAAAATTATAAAAGCTTTAAGTGGGTTTTATTACGTGCAGCATGAAGAAGGGGTTACGCAATGTCGTGGACGAGGTGTATTTAGAAAAAATAAAATTACACCACTTGTAGGAGACCAAGTTGTTTTTCAGGCAGATAATCCAACTGAAGGTTATGTGCTTGAAGTGTTTGATCGAAAAAATGAACTTGTTAGACCTCCTATTGCTAATGTCGATCAAGCGATCCTTGTGTTCTCTGCAGTAGAACCAGATTTTAATCCTGGACTGTTAGATCGATTTTTAGTGCTGATTGAATATCATAACATTAAGCCAATTATTTGTATTAGCAAGATGGATTTAGTAGATGAAAAGATGAAAGCAACTGTTGAAGCTTATGCGAATGATTATCGTGAGATGGGTTATGATGTTTTATTTACTTCTATTAATACGTCAGAAAGTATTGATATATTAAAACCATACTTAGAAAAGTGTGTTTCTGTCGTTGCGGGTCAATCTGGTGTGGGGAAATCTTCAATGCTTAATGTGCTACGTCCAGAATTAGAGCTGAAAACAAATGATATTTCCTCCCATTTAGGACGCGGGAAGCATACGACAAGACACGTAGAATTAATTGCAATTGGGAGTGGACTAGTAGCAGATACACCGGGTTTTAGTTCACTAGATTTCATTAATATAGAAGTAGAAGATCTTACATATTGTTTTCCAGAGTTGAAAGAAGCGAGCCAATACTGTAAATTTAGAGGGTGTACACATCTTTCTGAACCGAAATGTGCGGTGAAAGCTGCGGTTGAAGAAGGGAAGATTACAGAATATCGCTATAAGAACTATAAACAATTCGTAGAAGAAATTAGAGAGAGAAAGCCGAGGTATTAGTTATGATTAAAATTGCACCATCGATTTTATCAGCAGATTTTTCAAAATTAGGGGAAGAGATTAAAGATGTAGAAAAGGGCGGAGCGGATTACATTCACGTTGACGTAATGGATGGACATTTCGTACCAAATATTACGATTGGACCGTTAATTGTAGAAGCTATCCGTCCAATTACATCATTACCATTAGATGTACATTTAATGATTGAAAATCCTGATAACTATATCCCGACTTTCGCACAAGCGGGAGCGGATATTATTACTGTTCACGTAGAGGCGTGTCCACATCTACATCGTACAATTCAGTTAATTAAATCTCATGGTATTAAAGCGGGCGTTGTATTAAATCCACATACGCCAGTTTCAGTAATTGAGCATGTATTAGAAGATATAGATATGGTATTACTTATGACAGTAAACCCTGGATTTGGTGGACAGAAGTTTATCCATTCTGTATTACCGAAAATTAAACAAGTTGCAGACATGGTGAAAGAGCGCAATCTAGAAGTAGAAATTGAAGTTGATGGTGGTGTAAATGCTGAAACAGCAAGACTTTGTGTGGAAGCAGGAGCAAATGTACTTGTAGCTGGATCAGCAGTATACAATCAAAAAGACCGCGGTGAAGCAATTCGCGTAATTCGTGGGTAGTGATGAACTTTATCCTAGTAAGGTATTCATAGGATAGCGTAAAAATATGTAAAAAGGCAATCTACCGAATGGCAGATTGCCTTTTTACAATGGAAGGGGAAGAAAAAATGATTATTCATATTTTGGCAGGAGGACCTTCGGAATATTGTGCAGATTTTGCTCGATATGAGGATGAGGAAGTAGTGTGGGCAGCGGTTGATAGGGGAGTATACCGTCTATTAAAGAAAGGGATTACACCGGCTGTTGCGTTTGGAGATTACGATTCAGTTACCGAAGAAGAATTAGTATGGATGGGACAGCAAACGAACGAATTACATATTGTTCCGCGAGAAAAAGATCAAACGGATTTAGAAATTGCAATTAACTGGGCATTAGGACAGAAGCCGGCACTAATTCGTATTTTTGGTGCTACCGGTGGAAGGCTTGATCACGGTTTGGCAAATATACAGATGCTTTTAAAAGGGTTAGAAGTAGAGATAGAAATGTGTATTGTGGACAATAAAAATGAAATAACAGTTAAAAAAGTGGGTACACATATAATTGAAGAAAATAAAAATTTTCCTTATGTATCTTTTGTACCAGTTACTGAAATAGTGGAAGGGATTACATTGTTTGGTTTTAAGTACCCGCTTACTAATAAAACAATAGAGTGGGGATCAACACTTTGTACTAGTAACGAACTCGTTGAGGAAAAAGGTACTTTTTCATTTACTTCTGGCATATTAATGTTGATAAGAAGCACTGATTGAAGAAACAATTTTGCTCCTTACATCATATAGTGACCAAGTGGAGTAATGGGGATTAGGAGGGAAACCATGAGATTTTATACAATTAAGTTACCTAAATTTCTTGGTGGAATTGTTCGTGCAATGTTAAATACCTTCAAAAAAGATTAAAAAAGCACCTATCACCGGTGCTTTTTCCATTGTTATAGTAAAAAAAGAGCCTATCGGCTCTTTTTTTTATTATTAAACACGTTCGATTTTGCCAGATTTTAATGCTCTAGCAGAAACGTAAACACGTTGAACTTTTCCGTCGATGCGTACGCGAACTTTTTGAAGGTTAGCGCCCCACTTACGTTTTGTAGCGTTCATTGCGTGAGAACGAGAGTTACCAGAACGAGCTTTTCTTCCAGTAATAGCACAAACACGAGCCATTTATATTTCCCTCCCTTGATACCTTACCATACGTAATTTTTCAATGTTAGTCTTTTATGCGATGCTAAAAACACTACTATAATTTAACACAACTAAAAAGAGAATGCAACACCGTAGAAAAAAGAAATCAAGAAAATTTACTTGACACTATATGTCAATGAAGAAAAGTTGAAATCCATAAAAATTGCTTGACATATTATAGTGGTACATGTTGTATAATAACAATGGACTATTTTGCTCATCATAAAAAAGTGTAATTTAAAACATAAAATATGAGAGTGAAAAGAAAGAACGATGGAATTTTCTTTAAAAAGATTATATGATAGTAACTAAAGTAGTCTAGCTCACTTTCACCATTTATGAAGGGGGAAACGAGATGTCAATTGAAATTAAAACGAAGTACGGTCAAATTGATATTAGTACAGATGTAATTGCAACAATTGCTGGAGGTGCCGCGGTAGATTGCTACGGTATCGTAGGTATGGCATCAAAAAATCAGTTAAAAGATGGATTAACAGACATTTTACGAAAAGAAAACTTCACTAGAGGTGTTATTGTTCGTAAAGATGAAGATGAAGTACATATTGATATGTATATTATTGTGAGCTATGGTACGAAAATTTCAGAAGTGGCACATAATGTGCAGACGAAAGTGAAATATACATTAGATCAAACTGTAGGACTAGCAGTAGATTCTGTAAACATCTACGTACAAGGAGTTAAAGTAATAAACTTGTAATGTGCATTAAGGAGGAAAATCTGTGTCAATTCAAAAAATTGATGGAAAACGTTTATCACAAATGATCATGCAAGGAGCGAATAATTTAACAAATAATGTTCAGCTTGTTGATGCATTAAACGTATTTCCAGTTCCAGATGGCGATACCGGTACAAACATGAACTTATCTATGACTTCAGGTGCGCGTGAAGTGAAAGCAAATCCTTCACAGCATGCTGGTAAAGTCGGCGTAAGTTTAGCCAAAGGATTATTAATGGGAGCTCGTGGTAACTCTGGAGTTATTTTATCTCAGTTGTTCCGTGGTTTCTCTAAATCCATTGAACAAAAAGAAGAATTAACAACAGTTGATTTTGCTGCAGCACTAGAAGCTGGAGTAGAGGCGGCTTATAAAGCGGTTATGAAACCGATTGAAGGAACGATTTTAACGGTTGCAAGAGAAACGGGTAAATATGCAGTAACAGTTGCGAAAAAACAGCGCGACTTTGTTTTGTTTATGGAAGACGTTGTGAAAGAAGCAAACGCATCGTTAAATCGTACGCCAGATTTATTACCTGTATTAAAACAAGTTGGCGTTGTAGATAGCGGTGGTAAAGGTCTTGTAGTGGTATACGAAGGGTTTTTAGCTGACTTAAAAGGAGAAACGATTTCTTCTGATGCACCGACGCAACCATCTATGAATGAAATGGTACGCGCAGAACATCACCGTAGTGTACAAAGCCAATTGAGTACAGAAGATATTAAGTATGGATATTGTACAGAGTTCATGGTGAAATTAGAGGCTGAAAAGGTGAAAGAGCATAATTTCTCTGAACAAAAATTCCGTGAAGATATTAGTGTATATGGTGATTCTCTACTAGTTGTGTCTGATGATGAAATTGTAAAAGTTCATATCCATGCAGAACATCCTGGAGACGCTATGAACTACGGGCAAAAATACGGTAGTTTAATTAAGATTAAAGTAGAAAATATGCGTGAACAGCATACTGCTTTGTTAGATGAACCTACTATGGTTCCTGAGCAACCAGCTCAATCGAAAGAAAAACAACCATATGGTATCGTAACTGTAGCTATGGGATCTGGTATTAAAACTTTATTTGAGAGCATCGGCGCAACGAAAGTTATCGAAGGTGGTCAAACGATGAATCCAAGTACGGAGGATATCGTAAAGGCAATTGAAGAAGCAAATGCTGAAAAAATCATTATTTTACCGAATAACGGAAATATTGTAATGGCAGCAGAACAAGCGGCATCAGTTGTAGATCAAGAAGTTATTGTTGTTCGTTCGAAAACAGTTCCTCAAGGTATGGCAGCAATGTTAGCATTTAACCCAGTTGGAACGTTAGAAGAGAATGAAGAAAACATGCAAGAAGCTTTATCTCATGTGAAAACAGGTCAAATTACGTATGCTGTACGTGATACGGAAATTGATGGTGTAGCAATTCAAAAAGATGATTTCATGTGTATTGCAGATGGGAAAATTGTATCTACAAATGCTGAAAAAGTAGGAGCTGCGAAGCAATTACTAGAAGCGCTTATTGATGAAGATTCTGAAATCGTAACGATTCTACAAGGGGAAGATGCAACTGATGAAGAAGTAGCGGAGTTAGTTGAATTTGTAGAAGAGAAATTTGAAGATGCAGAAGTAGAAGTACATGCTGGAAACCAACCAGTGTATTCTTTCATCTTCTCTGTAGAATAAGATAAGATTCGTTTTGAAAATAAATGGATTACTTACTTGCTAATGGATAAGAAGTAGTAATATGAAGTTTATTACTAGTTTTTATTCAAAAGGCTAGCATATTGAAGAGAGAAAAGAGCCTTGCTGCTAATAGTGAGGCTCTTTTTTACTTGTTTTATATAAGGGATTTGAGTAGTTTCTCTTAGAATGCCTATGATAGAATATATAAGGTGAAAGAGAGCGATTACAGATGCTAATTGGTACTCAAATAAAATGCAATAAAGAAAATAATGTGACGGGGTGTGAGAATCTTGAATGATGTTGTACAAGTTCCTGTTACGGATGTAAAGGGGATCGGAGGAGAAACATCTGAGTTACTACATGAGATGGGTATTTATACAGTTTCTCATCTATTAGAACATTTTCCGTACCGTTATGAAGATTATGCGATGAAAGATCTTGCTGAAGTAAAGCATGATGAACGTGTAACGGTTGAAGGGAAGGTTCATAGTGCTCCTTTGCTGCAATATTATGGTAAGAAGAAATCGCGTTTAACAGTTCGTGTTCTCGTCGGTCGTTATTTAATTACGGCGGTATGTTTTAATAGGCCTTACTATAAGCAAAAATTAAAGTTAGATGAAACGATAACGATTACTGGTAAATGGGATCAACATCGTCAAACAATTGCTGTATCAGAACTTCATTTTGGACCGGTTGTACGTCAACAAGAAGTGGAACCTGTTTATTCAGTAAAGGGGAAACTTACAGTAAAACAGATGCGTCGTTTTATTGCTCAAGCGTTAAAGGAATATGGAGATTCTATAGTCGAAGTGTTACCGGATGGTTTGTTAGGGCGATATAAATTATTACCAAGATATGAAGCGCTCAGGGCATTGCATTTTCCGGTAGGACAGGAAGATTTGAAGCAAGCGCGTCGCCGTTTTGTATATGAAGAATTTTTCTTATTTCAGCTGAAAATGCAAACGCTCCGGAAAATGGAGAGGGAAAATTCAAAAGGGACGAAGAAAGAGATTCCGTCAGCAGAATTACAAGAATTTATCGATGCACTGCCGTTTCCATTAACGGGTGCGCAGCGCCGAGTTGTAGATGAAATTTTGAAAGATATGACATCTCCTTATCGGATGAACCGACTATTGCAAGGTGACGTTGGTTCTGGGAAAACAGTTGTTGCTGCGATTGGTCTTTATGCATCGAAATTAGCTCATTATCAAGGTGCTTTAATGGTTCCTACAGAAATTTTAGCTGAGCAACATTATCAGTCGCTTGCTGAAACGTTTTCGCATTTTGGTATGAAGGTGGAACTGTTAACAAGTTCTGTTAAAGGGGCGAGACGTCGAGAAATTTTAGCGAAGTTAGAACAAGGAGAAATAGATATTCTTGTTGGAACGCATGCCTTAATTCAAGATGAAGTTATATTTCATAGGTTGGGTCTCGTTATTACAGATGAACAGCATCGATTTGGTGTAGCGCAGCGCCGAGTTTTACGGGAGAAAGGTGAAAGTCCAGATGTATTATTTATGACAGCGACACCAATTCCGCGTACGCTTGCAATTACTGCATTTGGAGAGATGGATGTTTCGATAATCGATGAGATGCCAGCAGGTAGAAAGGTGATTGAAACATACTGGGCAAAACATGATATGTTAGATCGCGTTCTCGGTTTCGTTGAAAAGGAGATAAAAAAAGGAAGACAGGCATACGTTATTTGTCCTCTAATTGAAGAATCTGAGAAACTTGATGTGCAAAATGCTATCGACTTACATAGTATGCTGACGCATCATTACCAAGGGAAATGCCAAGTTGGATTGATGCATGGGAGATTATCGTCTCAGGAAAAAGAAGAGATAATGGGACAGTTTAGTGAAAATAAAGTACAAATTCTTGTATCGACAACAGTTGTTGAAGTAGGTGTGAACGTACCGAATGCGACTGTAATGGTTATTTATGATGCAGAACGTTTCGGTTTATCGCAGCTTCATCAGCTTAGAGGGCGTGTCGGCCGTGGTAGTGAACAATCATATTGTTTATTAATAGCAGACCCTAAATCAGAAACAGGGAAAGAAAGAATGCGCATAATGACTGAAACAAATGATGGATTTGTATTGTCAGAAAAAGATTTAGAATTACGAGGTCCTGGAGATTTCTTTGGGAGTAAGCAAAGTGGCTTACCAGAATTTAAGGTTGCTGACATGGTACATGATTATCGAGCGTTAGAAACGGCAAGGCAAGATGCGGCGATACTAGTAGATTCAGAAGCGTTTTGGCACAATGATCAGTATGCTGCCTTGCGTACGTATCTTGATGGGACAGGTGTGTTCCAAGGAGAGAAGCTCGATTAAAGGGAGTCAACAAAAGTTTTTGTTGCATTCTACTTTTAATGATTATATACTACTGTTAGTACCTAGTCATAAAAATGGATGGTGCGGTATGAAAAAAAGAAGAAGTAAAAAAGAAAGACAAGAGTTATTACAACAAACAATCGAATCAAATCCTTTTATTACGGATGAAGATTTAGCGGAAAAATTTCAAGTGAGTATACAAACGGTACGACTTGATCGTATGGAATTGTCTATTCCTGAATTAAGAGAGAGAATTAAACATGTAGCTACAAAGCAACATGAAGAAGATGTGAAATCTTTACCGTTAGAAGAGGTTGTTGGAGAAATTATTGATATTGAATTAGATAGACATGCAATCTCTATCTTTGAAGTAAAGATAGAACATGTATTTAAAAGAAATCAAATCGCTCGTGGGCATCATCTGTTTGCGCAAGCAAACTCACTAGCTGTTGCGGTTATTGATGAAGAATTAGCTTTAACTGCAAAGTCTACCATTCGATACATTCGCCCTGTAAAATTAGGAGAGCGTGTTGTTGCAAAAGCGCGCGTTGAAGATGTAGAGAATGATAAAGGACGGACGGTTGTCAAAGTGCGTAGCTTCGTTGGAGAAGAACTTGTTTTTACAGGCACTTTTGAAATGTATCGATCTAGTAATTATAGTGAGGAAGGTAACAACTTATGAAAATCGCAATAGATGCAATGGGCGGAGATCACGCTCCAAAGGCTGTAGTATTAGGGGCAATGAAAGCTATTAAGGAATATTCTGATTTACATATTACGTTAGTAGGGAAAGAAGAGGAAATTCGTCAATACTTAACGAGTGATGAACGAATTACTATTCTTCATACAGACGAAAAAATAGAATCAACGGAGGAACCAGTAAGAGCGGTTCGTCGAAAAAAACAAGCTTCAATGGTGCTTGCGGCACAACAAGTAAAGGATGGAGAAGCAGACGCTTGTATATCCGCAGGTAGTACAGGAGCTTTAATGGCAGCTGGATTATTTGTAGTCGGTCGTATGGAAGGAATTGAGAGACCAGCTTTATCGCCTACAATGCCAACTGTAGATGGAAAAGGTTTTGTTATGTTAGATGTTGGAGCAAATGTTGATGCAAAACCAATTCATTTATATCAATATGCAGTAATGGGATCTGTTTATGCTGAGAAGGTAAGAGGAATTGAAAATCCTCGCGTTGGACTATTAAACGTTGGAACAGAGGATGGAAAAGGAAACGAGCTTTCAAAGCAAGTATTTGCAATGCTTAAAGATGCGCCAATTAATTTCGTGGGGAACGTTGAATCAAGAGATTTATTGCAAGGTGTAGCAGATGTTGTTGTATGTGATGGTTTTACAGGGAATGTAGCGTTGAAATCATTAGAGGGAACAGCACTTGCGCTATTCTCTATGTTGAAAGAACAGTTAATGAGTTCATTTACGAGCAAATTAGCAGCGGCGGTATTAAAGCCAAAACTTATGGTATTAAAAGATAAAATGGATTATTCGGAGTATGGAGGAGCTGCATTATTTGGATTGAAAGCACCTGTCATTAAGGCTCACGGTTCTTCTAATGATCAGTCGATATTTAGTGCGATTCGTCAAACGAGAGAAATGGTAGCGAAAGAAGTAATTCCTACGATTTCAAGCGTAATGGAGAAAGAGTCACTCCAATAAGAGGAGGATTTGAAATGGGAAAAATAGCATTTCTTTTTCCGGGCCAAGGTTCACAGGCAGTTGGAATGGGTAAACAATTAGCAGAGAATAATAAAGAGGTTGCAAAAGTGTTTGCAAAAGCAGATGAGGTGTTGGAAGATTCACTTTCAGAAGTGATTTTTGAAGGACCGCAGGAAAAGCTTACATTAACAACAAATGCGCAGCCTGCATTATTAACAACGAGTTTTGCTATTTTGACAGCTTTGAAAGAGTATGACATTACACCTGACTTTGTCGCTGGTCATAGTTTAGGTGAATATAGTGCTCTTGTAGCAGCTGGTGCATTAACTTTTGAAGATGCTGTATATGCTGTAAGGAAACGTGGCGAATATATGGAAGAAGCTGTTCCGGGCGGGGAAGGCGCAATGGCAGCTATATTAGGTGCTGACCCACATATGCTGAAACAAGTTACAGAAGAAGTAACAAGTGAAGGATATGCAGTGCAAATCGCTAATATGAATAGTACGAAGCAAATTGTGATTTCTGGAACGAAGCAAGGCGTAGAGGTTGCTTCTCAAAGAGCGAAGGAAAATGGTGCAAAGAGAGCGATTCCACTAAAAGTAAGTGGGCCATTCCATTCTTCACTTATGAAGCCGGCAGCTGAGAAGTTCCAAAGTGTTTTAAATGAAATTACAATTCATGACACGAATATTCCTGTTATTGCAAATGTTACGGCGGAAGTTATTACACGTGGTGCAGACATTCAAGAAAAGTTAATCGAACAGCTTTATTCGCCTGTATTATGGTACCCGTCTATTGAATATATGGTGAACCAGGGAGTAGATACATTTATTGAAATTGGACCTGGAAAAGTACTTGCTGGACTTATGAAGTCAATTGATTCATCAGTAAAAGCATATGCGATATACGATGAAGAGACATTAAAAGATACCATTTCAAATTTGAGAGGAGAAAACTGATGTTAAAAGGGAAGGTAGCATTAGTAACTGGCGCTTCACGTGGAATTGGTCGCGCGATTGCGATTGATTTAGCGAAACAAGGGGCAAATGTAGTAGTAAATTATGCTGGTAATGAACAAAAAGCAAATGAAGTAGTAGATGAAATTAAAAAATTAGGTTCTGATGCAATTGCGGTAAGAGCAGATGTTGCAAATGCTGATGATGTTACAAATATGGTGAAACAAACAGTAGATACATTTGGACAAGTTGATATTCTTGTAAATAATGCTGGTGTAACGAAAGATAATTTATTAATGCGTATGAAAGAAGAAGAATGGGATACAGTTATTAATACAAACTTAAAAGGTGTATTCTTATGTACAAAAGCAGTATCTCGTTATATGATGCGTCAACGTCACGGTAGAATTATAAACATCGCTTCGGTTGTTGGTGTTATAGGAAACCCAGGACAAGCTAACTATGTTGCTGCTAAAGCGGGTGTTATTGGATTAACAAAAACATCTGCAAAAGAGTTAGCAAATCGAAATATTACAGTGAATGCAATTGCGCCGGGCTTTATTGCGACTGATATGACGGATGTACTAGATGAGAATATTAAAGCCGAAATGTTAAAAGTTATTCCAGCTGCTCAATTTGGTGAAGCGAAAGATATCGCGAATGCTGTAACGTTTTTTGCTTCTGATCAAAGCAAATATGTTACAGGTCAAACGTTAAATGTTGATGGCGGTATGGTAATGTAATAAAAGAATCGATTTCACCTAGTTTTTTTGGTCAATATTTAATATAATATTTGAGGGGAGGTGAATGGAATGGCAGATGTTTTAGAGCGCGTAACAAAAATCATCGTTGATCGTTTAGGAGTAGAAGAGACTGAGGTAGTACCAGCTGCAAGCTTCAAGGAAGATTTAGGAGCAGACTCCCTAGATGTAGTAGAACTTGTAATGCAATTAGAAGATGAATTCGAAATGGAAATTTCTGATGAAGATGCTGAAAAGATTGCTACTGTTGGCGATGCTGTGACTTACATAGAGAGTCATCTATAATGCTTAAGTGAAGTCCCGTTTTTTAGCGGGGCTTTCTGGCTTATATCTGGAGGGACCTATGCCGTACCGAAAATATAGAGAAAAAAAATACGAAACAAAATATCGTGAAGCATTTAAAGTGTTTCAAGAAAAGATAGGTATTACGTTTACAGATGAAAAATTATTGATTCAAGCATTTACGCATTCATCGTATGTGAATGAGCATCGAAAAAAACCGCATGAAGATAATGAGCGTCTTGAATTTCTTGGAGATGCAGTATTGGAACTGACTGTATCGCAGTATCTGTTTCAAAAATATCCGACAATGAGCGAAGGAGAGTTAACAAAACTACGTGCAGCTATTGTATGTGAGCCATCTCTTGTTCGTTTTGCGAACGAATTGTCATTTGGTAGCCTTGTTTTATTAGGAAAAGGTGAAGAAATGACAGGTGGACGTGAACGACCAGCTTTATTAGCGGATGTCTTTGAAGCGTTTATTGGTGCCCTTTATCTTGATCAAGGGCTAGAAACAGTTTGGGAATTCTTAAAAGAAATTGTATATCCGAAAATTAATGAGGGTGCTTTTTCTCATGTGATGGATTATAAGAGTCAGTTGCAAGAATTGATTCAGCGTGATGGCAGTGGCAATGTTGAGTATCAAATTTTGCAAGAAAAAGGACCAGCTCACAATCGAGAATTTGTGTCACGTGTTACGTTAAATAACGTAGCTTTAGGTCTTGGTAGTGGTAAGTCGAAAAAAGAAGCAGAGCAACAAGCTGCTGCAGAAGCATTGAAAAAATTAAAAGAACAACTATAAGGAATCCCCCTTTGAATGAGGGGGATTCCTTGTGCATAGAATGAAACTTTCTTTTTGTTTATAATGAAAAAGAAGGTAAATCCGTATAATACTTGTTTTTGTATAGAGAACATTTATAACGACGGAGAATAGGAGGAAGGCCTTTCGTGTTTTTAAAAAGATTAGAAATAGCAGGGTTTAAGTCTTTTGCTGAGCGTGTATCTGTTGATTTTGTCCCAGGTGTAACTTCTGTAGTAGGACCTAATGGAAGCGGGAAAAGTAATATTACTGATGCAATTCGCTGGGTACTTGGTGAACAATCTGCAAAATCATTACGTGGTGCAAAGATGGAGGATATTATTTTTGCAGGCAGTGATACGAGGAGAGCGGTTAATGTTGCTGAAGTAACAATAACTTTAAATAATGAAGATCAACGTTTACCAATTGAATACAATGAGGTGTGTGTAACACGTCGTGTATCTCGTTCAGGTGATAGTGATTTTTATATTAATAAACAATCATGTAGATTGAAAGATATTATCGATTTATTTATGGACTCTGGTATGGGAAGAGAAGCTTTTTCAATTATTAGCCAGGGGAAAGTGGAAGAGATTTTAAGTAGTAAGTCAGAAGAGCGTCGAGGTGTATTTGAAGAAGCGGCAGGCGTACTAAAATACAAACTTCGCAAAAAGAAAGCTGAAGGGAAATTAGCAGAAACACAAGAAAACTTAAATCGTGTACAAGATATAATTCATGAATTAAGTAGTCAAGTAGAACCTTTAGAAAGACAAGCTTCTATTGCGAAAGATTATCTTGAGAATAAAGAAGAATTAGAGAAAGTAGAAGCTGCGCTTATTGTCCATGAAATTGAAGAATTGCACGAGAAATGGGAAGCGCTTCGAAATCAGTTTGGGCATAATAAAAACGAAGAAGCTAAAATGTCAACGAATTTACAAAAAAGTGAAGAAGAGCTTGAGGAATTACGAGGACAATTACAAGCGGTAGATGAGTCTGTAGACTCGTTGCAAGAAGTACTTCTTCTTTCTAGTAAAGAGCTAGAAAAACTTGAAGGGCAGCGCGAGTTGTTAAAAGAGAGAAAGCAAAATGCTACGACGCATTGTGCGCAACTTGAGCAGTTAATTGTTGAATTAACAGAGAAAACTAAAAGTTACGATGGTGAGATTGAGTCAAGTACAGAAGCTTTAATGCAATTTGTGAATGAAGTAAAAGAGTTGGAGCAAAAATTGCATGATAATGAGCAACTGCTTGCTACTTTTGCTGACAATTTAGAGGAACAGATTGAGAATTTAAAAGGTGACTATATTGAGCTTTTAAATCAACAAGCTAGTCATCGTAATGAATTATCTATGATTGAAGAACAATCTAAACAGCAAACGTCTAAAAACGAGCGTCTAGATGAAGAGAATGCGAAATATGTAGAAATGCGTATGGAAATTACAGCGAAAAAGACGAAACTTGTAGAAAGTTACGAACAAGCGAAAGAAAAAGTAGCTGGCATTCTCTCAAACATACAGAAGACAGAGGCGGCGCTTGGGAAATGTAAGACGCAGTATAGTGAAAATGAAACAAAACTGTATCAAGCATATCAATTTGTGCAACAGGCACGTTCTCGAAAAGAAATGCTTGAAGAGATGCAAGAAGATTATTCTGGATTCTATCAAGGTGTACGTGAAGTATTGAAAGCTAGAGAAAATAGGTTGCAAGGTATCGAGGGTGCTGTTGCGGAACTGTTAACGGTACCGAAAGAATACGAAGTTGCAATGGAAATTGCTCTAGGTGCAGCGATGCAGCATATTGTTGTACAAACAGAGGAGCATGCTCGTAATGCGATAGCATTTTTAAAGCAAAATAAACATGGACGTGCAACGTTTTTACCGCAAGCTGTTATTAAAAGCAGGTCTTTATCATTTGAGCAATTACGCATTGCAAATCAACACCCATCGTTTGTAGGTGTGGCGGCAGAACTTGTGCAGTACAACAATAAATATGAAAATGTAGTTTCAAATTTATTAGGTACGGTTATTGTTGCGAAAGATTTACGCGGAGCAAATGAGTTGGCGAAACAACTGCAATACCGTTATCGCATTGTAACAATCGAAGGTGATGTAGTGAATCCTGGCGGTTCTATGACTGGTGGGGCGGTAAAGCAAGCGAAATCTTCTTTATTAGGACGCCAACGTGAACTGGAAGAGTGGACTCGCAAGTTAACTGATATGGAAGAAAAAACAATGAAGTTAGAAAACTTTCTTAAAGCAGTAAAACAAGAGATTCAAGAAAAAGAAGTGAAAATACGCGAACTAAGGCAAACTGTAGAAGTAGATCGTGTAGATGAGCAGAAATTAAGAGAAGAGATTAATCGTCTAGAATTAGAAGAACATCGTATTAATGATCGATTGTCTATTTATGATTTAGAGATTGAAGGGTTTTTACAAGATCGAGTAAAAATGCAAGGGCGTAAAGAGGAGTTAGAAGGGATTTTAACGAATCTTCAAGCTGATATCACTAAGTTAGATAGTAAAATTGTAGCTTTAACAAAACAAAAAAGTGAGCAACATTCTTCGAAAGAAAAAGTTCAAAAAGAAATGACGGAGTTAAAAGTGCTGGTAGCTGAAAAGCAACAACGCTTATTTAATCAAAAAGAAAAAGTTGAACGATTGACGAAGGAAAAAGAAGAAACGGATGCGACACTTGTAAAAACGAAAGAGGATTTAGCGTTCTTAAAACAAGAAATGACATCTAATTCAAGTGGTGAAGAGCAAATTACGAATATGATTGAGAAGAAAGCATATGATCGTAATCAAACTTCAGAATTAATTCGCTCTCGTCGTGAACAACGTGTATCGTTGCAAGAGAGGGTAGAACATTTAGAGCGCAATTTGAAAGAAACGACAGGTAAACATAAATATATTCTTGAAATGTTGAAAGATCAAGAAGTGAGAATAAATCGACTTGATGTAGAGTTGGAAAATAGATTACAACATTTACGTGAAACATATACGATTTCATTTGAAGCGGCAAAACTAAAATATACAATGACAATGCCTGCAGAAGATGCGCGTAAGAAAGTAAAATTAATCAAATTATCTATAGAAGAGTTAGGTACAGTGAACCTAGGGGCAATTGATGAATATGAACGTGTAGCGGAGCGTCATACATTCTTACTAGAGCAGAGAGACGACCTAGAAGAAGCGAAAGCGACATTGCACCAGCTTATTACCGAAATGGATGAAGAAATGAAAAAACGCTTTTCTACTACGTTTGAAGGCATTAGAATGGAGTTTCAATCGGTATTCTCTGAATTATTTGGAGGCGGTAGAGCGGATTTAGTAATGACTAATCCAGAGGATTTACTAAATACGGGTATTGATATTGTAGCACAACCGCCAGGGAAGAAACTGCAGAACTTAGGTTTACTTTCAGGTGGAGAGCGTGCTTTAACAGCAATTGCGCTTTTATTTGGTATTTTAAAAGTACGCCCAGTACCATTCTGTGTACTAGATGAGGTAGAGGCAGCCCTTGATGAGGCGAATGTAGCTCGTTTTGCACAGTATTTAAAGAAATTCAGTAATGAGACGCAGTTTATTGTAATTACACATAGAAAAGGTACAATGGAAGAGTCTGATGTGTTGTACGGTGTAACAATGCAAGAATCAGGGGTATCTAAACTTGTTTCGGTTCGTTTAGACGCCGGAGAAGAGCTTATTGCAAGTGAATAGGAAGGATGGGAAAGTATGAGTTTTTTTAAAAAACTAAAAGAAAAAATTTCAAAACAAACGGATACAGTTACAGAGAAATTTAAACAAGGATTAGAAAAAACGAGAAATTCATTTGCGGATAAAGTGAATGATTTAGTTTATCGTTACCGTAAAGTGGACGAAGATTTTTTCGAAGAGTTAGAAGAGATCTTAATCGGTGCAGACGTTGGCGTTGCGACGGTAATGGAATTAATTGACCAATTGAAAGAAGAAGTACAACGTCGTAACATTCAAGATCCAAAAGAAGTACAAGCTGTTATTTCAGAAAAACTAGTAGGAATTTACAAAGGCGACAGCGATTTTAGTAACGAAATTAATATGCAAGAGGACCAATTAACGGTTGTTTTATTTGTTGGTGTTAATGGTGTAGGAAAAACGACGACAATTGGTAAACTGGCGCATAAGTTTAAATCAGAAGGTAAGTCAGTCCTATTAGCGGCAGGAGACACATTCCGTGCTGGAGCGATTGAACAATTAGAAGTATGGGGCGATCGCGTTGGTGTAGAAGTGATTAAACAAGGATCTGGATCTGATCCAGCGGCGGTTATGTATGACGCTGTACAAGCTGCGAAAGCACGTAAGGTAGATGTATTACTATGTGACACAGCAGGACGCTTGCAAAATAAAGTAAATTTAATGAAAGAATTAGAGAAGGTGAAGCGTGTAATTGAGCGTGAAGTACCAGGTGCTCCTCATGAAGTATTACTTGTTATTGATGCAACAACAGGACAAAACGGTTTAAGCCAAGCGAAAACATTCCGTGAAGCAACGAATGTAACTGGTATTGTTTTAACGAAGTTAGATGGAACTGCTAAAGGTGGTATTGTATTAGCGATTCGTAACGAAATGGATGTACCAGTGAAGTTTGTTGGATTAGGAGAGCAAATGGATGACTTGCAACAGTTTGATCCAGAACAATATGTGTATGGTTTATTTGCGAACTTAGTAGAAACAGAAGAAGTATAAGTGAAAGGAGCGGTATTTCCGCTTCTTTTTCTATAAAAAATATATGATGTTAAGAAAAAAACTTGACACTCTTTTGGACTACATGTAAACTAATTCATGTAAAGGGAAATCACTTAACAAAGGATGATCCAACATGCTCGAAAAAACAACGAGAATGAACTATTTATTTGATTTTTATCAATCGTTGTTAACGCAAAAACAAAGAAGTTATATGTCGCTTTATTATCTAGATGATTTATCTCTTGGTGAAATTGCGGAAGAATTTGATGTAAGTCGCCAAGCCGTGTATGATAACATTAAACGGACTGAAGCGATGCTTGAAGAATATGAAGAAAAATTAGTATTACTTCAAAAGTTTCAAGAGCGACAGCGACTTGTTGCAAAGCTAAAACAGCTAATCAGCGAAGAAGAGCATGTAAATGAAGAAATGAAACAAGTTGTTGAAGCTATCGAAAAATTAGATTAGGAGGGCGGCAATATGGCATTTGAAGGATTAGCCGACCGACTTCAACAGACAATGCAAAAAATCCGCGGCAAAGGAAAAGTTTCTGAAGCCGATGTGAAAGAAATGATGAGAGAAGTTCGTCTAGCTCTTTTAGAAGCAGATGTTAACTTTAAAGTAGTAAAAGATTTTGTGAAGCGTGTGTCTGAACGTGCTGTCGGACAAGATGTAATGAAAAGTTTGACACCTGGACAACAAGTAATTAAAGTTGTACAGGAAGAACTTACAGAACTTATGGGCGGAGAGCAAAGCAAAATTGCTGTTGCTAATAAGCCACCGACTGTTATTATGATGGTTGGTCTGCAAGGTGCGGGTAAAACAACGACGACAGGTAAGCTTGCGAATTTGCTTCGTAAAAAGCATAACCGTAAACCGATGCTTGTTGCAGCGGATATTTACCGTCCAGCAGCGATTAAACAGCTTGAAACATTAGGGAAGCAATTGGACATGCCTGTATTCTCTTTAGGAGATCAAGTAAGTCCTGTTGAAATTGCGAAACAAGCGATTGCAAAAGCAAAAGAAGATCATCACGATTATGTTTTAATCGATACAGCGGGTCGCCTGCATATTGATGAAGAACTAATGGATGAATTAGCGAAAGTTAAAGAAGTTGCGAAACCGGATGAAATTTTCCTTGTTGTCGATGCGATGACGGGACAAGACGCGGTAAATGTTGCGCAAAGTTTCCATGAACAGTTAGGTTTAACAGGTGTTGTATTAACGAAATTAGATGGTGATACGCGCGGTGGTGCTGCATTATCTATTAAGGCTGTAACAAACACGCCGATTAAATTTGCTGGTATGGGTGAAAAACTAGATGCAATTGAAGCGTTCCATCCAGAGCGTATGGCATCCCGTATTTTAGGGATGGGCGATGTCTTAACATTGATTGAAAAAGCGCAAGCTACAGTTGATGAAGAGAAAGCGAAAGAACTTGAGCAAAAAATGCGTACGCTTTCGTTTACGCTTGACGATTTCCTAGAACAACTTGGACAAGTGCGTCAACTTGGGCCGCTTGATGAATTGTTAGGAATGCTTCCTGGTGCAAATAAAATTAAAGGGCTGAAAAATGCACAAGTTGATGAAAAACAAATTGGGCATATTGAGGCAATTATTCGTTCTATGACTAAATTAGAACGAGAACAACCGGAAATAATCAATGCTAGTCGCAAAAAGCGCATTGCCAAAGGTAGCGGTACAACTGTACAAGAAATCAATCGTCTAATTAAACAATTCGATGACATGAAAAAAATGATGAAGACGATGACGGGAATGCAAAAAGGTAAGAAAAAAGGACTAGGTGGATTGAAGTTTCCATTCATGTAAGGAAAAAAAGATGGCTCTGTTAAGAAAAAATACTTTACAAAGCAATAGTCTTTTTGCTAATATAATTATCTGTGTGAAATAAATTCGGAGGTGCTTTATAAATGGCAGTTAAAATTCGTTTAAAACGTATGGGAGCTAAAAAAACTCCTTTCTATCGTGTAGTTGTTGCAGATTCTCGTTCTCCTCGTGACGGACGTTTCATTGAGGAAATCGGAACTTACAATCCAGTTGCTCAACCAGCTGAAGTTAAGATCAACGAAGAAGCAGCATTAAAATGGTTAGGAAATGGTGCTAAACCATCTGATACAGTTCGTAACTTATTCTCTAACCAAGGTATCATGGAGAAATTCCACTTATCTAAACAAGGTAAGTAATTGAGGCAATGACTATGAAGAAGTTAGTCGAGACGATTGTCAAGCCTCTTGTCGATTATCCTGAAGATGTAAAAGTTACACAGGAACTTTGCAACGGAGAGATAAAGTATCGATTAACTGTACATCCTGAGGATGTTGGAAAAGTCATTGGAAAGCAAGGGAGAGTTGCGAAAGCGATTCGAATGCTCTTGTATTCAGTGGGACATCATAATGATGAAAAAGTAACACTGGAAATTCAATAAACGTAAAAAAGGGCGAGGAGTTATTCCTCTCCCTTTTTTAACATTTAAATAGAGAGTGCATGTTCCATCTGTGAAATGGAGATGCTTAATTTATATAGAAACCAGGGGTGACATACTATTTATGACAAAATGGTTTAACGTAGGGAAAATTGTAAATACTCATGGCGTAAGAGGAGAAATCCGTGTTATTTCTCGTACTGATTTTCCAGAAGAGCGATATAAAGTAGGAAACACGTTATACATATCGAATGAGAAAGGCACAGACTACCTTCCGGTGAAGGTAACTTCTCATCGCCAACATAAGACATTCGATTTATTAACATTTGAAGGATATAACAATGTAGATGAAGTAGAGAAGTTTAAAGGTTCTTTAATAAAAGTACCAGAAGAGCAGTTAGGTGAACTTGCTGAAGGTGAATACTACTATCATGAAATTATTGGTTGCAGTGTTGTAACGGAAGAAGGAGAAGCGCTAGGGACAATCAAAGAGATTCTATCTCCTGGTGCAAATGATGTTTGGGTAATTAAACGCCCGAAGGGTCAAGATCTCTTAATTCCTTATATCGATGACGTTGTACTTCAAGTTAATATTGAAAATAAATTAGTAACCATTCATGTAATGGAAGGGCTGCTATAATGAAAATTGATATTTTAACGTTGTTCCCAGAAATGTTTACCGGTGTATTTGGATCTTCTATATTAAAGAAGGCACAAGAAAAAGAAGCGGTAAACCTTCGTGTTGTTAACTTTCGTGATTATACAACAAGTAAGCATAATAGTGTAGACGATTATCCTTACGGCGGAGGAGCTGGTATGGTGCTTACTCCTCAGCCTATTTTTGATGCTGTAGAAGATTTGACGAAAGAGACAGAGCGTAAGCCTAGAGTTGTCTTAATGTGTCCGCAGGGCGAAAGATTTACGCAGAAGAAAGCGGAAGAGCTTGCAGGGGAAGAACATTTGATCTTCGTATGTGGGCATTATGAAGGGTATGACGAACGAATTCGTGAGCATCTCGTAACGGATGAGATTTCTATTGGTGACTATGTATTAACGGGCGGAGAATTAGCCTCTATGGTTATTACTGATAGTGTTGTACGTCTCTTGCCAGGTGTGCTAGGAAATCATGCTTCACAAGTAGAGGATTCGTTTAGTACAGGTTTATTAGAGCATCCTCATTATACACGTCCGGCTGATTTTCGTGGTATGAAGGTACCGGATGTATTAATGTCAGGGAATCATAAAAACATTGATGAATGGCGACATAAGGAATCTTTGCGTCGAACGTATACGCGTAGACCGGATTTGTTAGATGAGAGAGAGTTATCTAAACAAGAGAAAAAATGGCTTGAGGAAATAAAGCGAGAGCAGTAATAACTTCATATATTTGCTATTGCAACAGGCCTAGTAATATGCTATTATAACATTTGTGCTACTGAAATCAGTAGCCGTATTAACGATGTTCCGCTGTAATTTATTAAGACTTTATAAGAGCATCTGTTTAAAGGAGAGAATTTAATATGCAACAATTAATCGCAGAAATTACAAAAGGCCAATTAAAAACTGACCTTCCTTCATTCCGTCCTGGTGACACTTTACGTGTACACGTAAAAGTTGTTGAGGGAACTCGTGAAAGAATTCAGCTTTTCGAAGGTGTTGTAATTAAACGTCGTGGTGGCGGAATCAGTGAAACATTCACAGTTCGTAAGATTTCTTACGGTGTAGGTGTTGAGCGTACATTCCCAGTTCACACGCCAAGAATCGCGAAAATCGAAGTACTTCGCCGTGGTAAAGTACGTCGTGCTAAGTTATACTACTTACGTAACCTTCGCGGTAAAAAAGCACGTATTAAAGAAATTCGATAAGACATGTATGGGAGCTTGTAAATGCACAAGCTCCCTTTTTCCAATCTATATGAAATTTTGGTATAATACGAGCAGTTTACATAACCGTGGAGGGGAAATGCATGAAAAAAGAGAAGAGTTCACTTTGGGAATGGATTAAGGCAATTTTGATTGCTGTTGTATTAGCTGGTGTTATTAGACAGTTTTTCTTTGCGCCAATTCTCGTAGACGGGGTATCGATGGCACCTACTTTACATGATCGTGATCGAATGATTGTGAATAAAATTGGTTATCACATTGGAGATCCAAAACGCTTTGATATTATCGTATTTCGAGCAACAGAAGATAAAGATTACATTAAGCGCATTATAGGCCTGCCAGGCGATGAAATAGAGTATCGTAATGATAAACTGTATGTTAACGGAAAGGCTTATGAGGAGCCGTATTTAGACAAGCAGAAAAAGCAAATTGCTGACGGACCGCTTACATATGATTTTAATCTTGAAGAAATGACAGGCAAGAAAACCGTTCCAAAAGATCGATTATTTGTTTTAGGTGATAATCGTCGTTTTAGTAAAGATAGCCGTTCAATCGGTACGATTTCAATGGATCAAGTAATTGGTAAAGCTAATATGTTATATTGGCCGTTAGAAGACGCACGTATTGTGAAATAAATGAAAAAGAAGGTGGCAACATGGTAATTCAATGGTTTCCAGGGCATATGGCGAAGGCTAGACGCCAAGTAACGGAGAAATTAAAATTAATTGATGTTGTAATTGAACTTGTAGATGCTCGATTACCATTATCATCTCGAAACCCAATGATTGATGAAATCATTACACATAAGCCAAGGCTTGTTGTTTTAAATAAAGCGGATATGGCGGATGATCGTTTAACAAAACAATGGATCGCATATTTTAAAGAAAAAGGCCATATGGCAATTTCGATTAACGCGCAAGCTGGACAAGGTATGAAGGAAATTGCAGCAGCTTGTAAAGTGCTTGTTAAAGAAAAATTTGATAAAATGGTTGCAAAAGGTATTAGACCGAGAGCGATTCGTGCATTAATTGTAGGTATACCAAATGTTGGTAAATCTACATTGATTAATAAATTGGCAAAGAAAAATATTGCTAAAACAGGAGATCGTCCAGGTGTGACAACAGCTCAACAATGGATTAAAGTTGGGAAGGAAATGGAATTGTTAGATACACCAGGTATTCTGTGGCCTAAATTTGAAGATCAATTAGTGGGTCTTCGTTTAGCGACAACGGGTGCAATTAAAGATTCAATTTTAAATTTACAAGATGTAGCTGTTTACGCATTACGTTTTATGGAGAAACATTATCCAGAACGCTTGAAAGAACGCTATAATTTAAATGAGATTCCAGAAGATATTGTGGAATTATTCGATGCAATTGGAAAAAATAGAGGCTGCTTAATGGGCGGCGGAATGATTGATTATGATAAGACATCTGAGCTTGTGCTTCGTGAGCTTCGTGGTGGCAAACTTGGAAAAATGACGTTTGAAACACCGGAAGAGTTTGGAGAGCAAGTGGAAGATGTGGAAAAAATAGAAGAAGTATAAGACGTGCGTTTGTGCGTCTTTTCTTTTTGGATATGTTTAAAAAGGAGCTTGTATAAATGCAAACTATGACGATAAAAGAAGCGGAAAATGTATTGAAAGAAATTATGAATGAAGAAGATGATCGCTTTCAGCTGTTAATGAAAGATGATCGAAAAGGTGTTCAAAAGCTCGTTTTGAAGTGGTATAAACAAAAAGAGTTAGAACAGAAAGAAAAAGAGAAGTTTTTTGAAATGTCCAAGTATGAAAATGCTTTGCGTGAAAAAGGGGTCACATATATCGCGGGTATTGATGAAGTAGGGCGCGGGCCATTGGCTGGGCCTGTTGTGACGGCAGCTGTCGTTCTTCCTGAGGATTTTTATATTCCAGGGTTAAATGACTCGAAAAAGTTGAGTGAAGCGAAACGTGAGCGTTTTTATGATGAAATAAAAGTACAAGCAATTGCAATTGGAGTAGGAATTGTATCACCGCAAGTTATTGATGACATTAATATTTACCAAGCAACGAAACAAGCGATGTTAGATGCAGTTGCAAATTTATCTTGTACACCTCAACATTTATTAATTGATGCGATGAAGCTTCCTACACCAATTCCGCAAACATCAATTATTAAAGGTGATGCGAAAAGTGTTTCGATTTCAGCAGCATCCATTATAGCAAAAGTAACGAGAGATCGTATGATGAAAGAACTGGGAGAGAAGTATCCTGAATATGGATTTGAGCAACATATGGGATATGGCACAAAGCAACATTTAGAGGCAATTGAAGTGCATGGAGTACTAGATGAACACCGCAAGTCATTCGCACCAATTAAAGATATGATTCAAAAATAAGCTGTAAATATACAGCTTATTTTTTTATTTTGGCATATAAACATTACTATTTTCGAAAAAGAATAAAGCGATTTCAGTTTTCTGACACTTTATTGTAGACAGCGTGCCAATCATCTTATACAATGGCAATGTAATGTTTTTTAAACATTAAAAAACTTTTCGAGTAAAACAGGAAAACAGGGGAGGATGGGACCATGAATATCCATGAGTACCAAGGTAAGGCAGTCCTTAGAAGCTATGGGGTTAGCGTTCCGAACGGGAAGGTTGCGTTTACAGTAGAAGAAGCTGTAGAAGCAGCGAAAGAATTAGGAACAGATGTATGTGTAGTGAAAGCACAAATTCACGCTGGTGGACGCGGCAAAGCTGGCGGAGTAAAAGTTGCGAAAAATTTAGATGAAGTTCGTACATATGCAGAAAGCATTTTAGGAACTACACTTGTGACACATCAAACAGGTCCTGAAGGTAAGGAAGTAAAACGCTTACTTATCGAAGAAGGTTGCGATATTAAAAAAGAATATTATGTAGGTCTAGTTTTAGATCGTGCAACTTCTCAAGTTGTTTTAATGGCGTCTGAAGAAGGCGGAACAGAAATTGAAGAAGTAGCAGAAAAAACACCTGAAAAAATCTTTAAAGAATATATTGATCCAGCAGTAGGCTTGCAAGGTTTCCAAGCGCGCCGAATTGCATTTAACATCAATATTCCAAAAGAGCTTGTAGGACAAGCTGTGAAGTTTATGATGGGCTTATATCGTGCGTTTATCGAAAAAGATTGCTCTATCGCTGAGATTAACCCACTTGTTACAACAGGCGAAGGTAAAGTTATGGCATTAGATGCAAAATTAAACTTTGATTCTAATGCGTTATATCGCCATAAAGACATTTTAGAGCTTCGTGATCTTGATGAAGAGGATTCAAAAGAAATTGAAGCTTCAAAATACGACTTAAACTACATTCCTTTAGATGGAAATATCGGTTGTATGGTTAATGGTGCAGGTTTAGCGATGGCTACAATGGATATCATTAAACATTACCACGGTGACCCAGCTAACTTCTTAGATGTTGGTGGCGGTGCAACTGCAGAAAAAGTTACAGAAGCATTCAAAATTATCCTTTCTGACAAAAATGTAAAAGGTATCTTCGTTAACATTTTTGGTGGCATTATGAAGTGTGATGTTATTGCAGAAGGTGTTATTGAAGCAACGAAACAAGTAGGTCTTGAGTTACCTTTAGTTGTACGTCTTGAAGGCACAAACGTAGAACTAGGTAAGAAAATTTTAAATGAGTCTGGCTTAAATATTGTTGCAGCAGAATCTATGGCAGACGGTGCACAAAAAATTGTTTCACTAGTGGGCTAATAGAAAGCGGGGGAGAAAAATGAGCGTATTAGTTAATAAAGATACAAAAGTTATTGTTCAAGGTATTACAGGTTCTCAAGGTTTATTCCATACAAAACAAATGATTGAATACGGTACGAAAATTGTCGGTGGTGTAACACCAGGTAAGGGCGGCACTGATATTGAAGGTGTACCAGTATTTGATACAGTAGAAGATGCAGTGAAAGCAACAGGCGCAAACGCTTCAGTTGTATACGTTCCACCCGCTTTTGCGGCAGATGCAATTATGGAAGCTGTTGATGCAGAAATTGATTTAGTAGTATGTATTACTGAAGGGATTCCTGTATTAGATATGGTAAACGTAAAGAGATATATGGCGGGTAAACATACACGTTTACTTGGACCAAACTGCCCAGGTGTAATCACACCAGATGAATGTAAGATTGGTATTATGCCAGGATATATTCATAAAAAAGGTCATGTTGGTATCGTATCTCGCTCTGGTACATTAACTTATGAAGCTGTACATCAGTTAACACAAGAAGGTATTGGCCAATCTACTGCTGTAGGTATCGGCGGAGACCCTGTTAACGGTACAGACTTTATTGATGCGTTAAAAGCATTTAATGAAGATGAAGAAACACATGCTGTAATTATGATTGGTGAAATCGGCGGTACAGCAGAAGAAGAGGCAGCTGAATGGGTAAAAGCTAATATGACAAAACCTGTCGTAGGCTTCATTGGTGGTCAAACAGCGCCTGCTGGCAAACGTATGGGCCATGCTGGTGCAATCATTTCTGGCGGTAAAGGAACTGCTGCTGAAAAGATTAAAACAATGGAAGCTTGTGGCATTAAAGTAGCTGAAACTCCAGCAGTTATGGGAGAAACGCTAATCTCTGTTTTAAAAGAAAAAGGTTTATTTGAGACTTGTAAAAACTATTAATCTGTTGAAAGACACCTTCTTACTTGAGGGTGTCTTTTTACACTTTTTTCTGTTTACATAATAAAAATTATGGGTAAGGAGAATCAAGATGAAAAGAGAGAGATTATTACATGTTCATTACTTGCTAGCAGATTATTGGAAAGCGATGGAGAGGCTACTATATGTCGATCCAGAATTAAAGAACATATATAATTTTAACGAAAAACAAATGGAACACTACACTGGAATATCCTCGAAAAAATCTTCAGAACTAGTAAAATTTCTTCAAAATTCAAATCTTCCGCAATATATATCTTATTTAGAGAGAAATCGTATTTTTTATATAACGATATGGGATGAAGATTATCCGCAATTATTACGTGAAATACAAGACCCTCCCTTCGTTTTATATGGAAAAGGAGAGAAAGATTTCCTGAATAAAGTAAATAAATTAGCAGTTGTTGGAACGAGAGAACCATCATTATATGGTCATGAGAGTTTGAAGTTTATTTTACACCCTTTATTAGAAAGAGAGTGGCTTATTGTCAGTGGGTTTGCAAAAGGGATAGATACAATGTCTCATGAGATTACAGTAAGGCATCATTGCCCGACTATTGCGATATTAGGGCATGGATTGTCTTTTATGTATCCGAAAGAAAATAGACATTTATATGAAATGTGGAAGGAATATATATTGTTATTGACAGAGTATCCGCCGCAATATGCACCGAAAAAATGGTATTTTCCAAAAAGGAACCGGATTATTAGTGGTATAAGTAAAGGTGTTTTAGTTGTAGAAGCGAAATCGAGAAGTGGAACACTTATTACTGCAGACCTTGCGTTAGAGCAAAATAGAGAGGTGTTTGCGCTTCCTGGACCTATATTTGTAGAGGGGGCATCGGGAACGAATCATCTTATTCAGCAAGGAGCAAAACTAGTAAGAAATGCAGAAGATATCTTGGAAGAGATTTTAAATTAACCTTATATTTTTATGTTTTTATTAAACAATTATTGACAAATGGTAGATTGGCACTGTATGGTATATTCATTCTTGATTGACAAAAACAAGAGAAATCAATAAGATTAATGAAGACTTGAATCCACCTCTTAAGGAGGCACTAGCATGTCAGATTACCTCGTAATCGTGGAGTCGCCTTCTAAGGCGAAGACCATTGAGAAATATTTAGGGAAAAAATACAAAGTTGTCGCGTCTATGGGACATGTTCGCGATTTGCCAAAAAGTCAAATGGGGATAGAAGTAAAGAACAACTTCACCCCGAAGTATATTACCATTCGTGGTAAAGGTCCCGTCTTAAAAGATTTAAAATCAGCGGCGAAAAAAGCAAAGAAAGTCTATCTCGCGGCCGATCCAGACCGTGAAGGGGAAGCGATTGCTTGGCATTTAGCGAATACGTTAAATGTGGACGTTGAATCAGATTGTCGGGTTGTGTTTAATGAGATTACGAAAGATGCAATCAAAGAATCATTTAAACATCCTCGTGCAATTAATATGGATTTAGTGGATGCACAACAAGCAAGACGTATACTTGATCGTCTTGTTGGTTACAATATTAGTCCTTTATTATGGAAGAAAGTAAAAAAAGGATTAAGTGCAGGACGTGTACAATCTGTAGCAGTTCGTTTAATCATCGAGCGTGAAAGGGAAATTCAAAACTTTGAACCTGAAGAATTCTGGACAATTAAAACAGAATTTGTAAAAGGAAAAGACACATTTGAAGCAAGCTTTTACGGTGTAGATGGTGAAAAAGTTCAATTAACAAATGAAACGCAAGTGAATGAAATAATTGAACAGATGAAAGACAATGCGTTTTCAGTTGAAAATGTAACGCGCAAAGAGCGAAAACGTAATCCTGCATTACCGTTTACAACATCTTCCTTGCAACAAGAAGCAGCACGTAAGTTAAACATGCGAGCAAAGAAAACAATGATGCTTGCACAGCAATTGTATGAAGGGATAGATCTTGGAAAACAAGGAACTGTAGGTCTTATTACGTATATGAGAACTGATTCAACACGTATCTCAGAAACAGCTCAAACAGAGGCTCGTACTTACATCACTGAAGCGTATGGTACGGAATACATAGGAACAGAAAAGAAGAAAGAAACGAAAAAGTCAAATGCACAAGATGCGCATGAGGCAATTCGTCCTACTTCAGTAATGAGAAAGCCAGAGGAACTAAAAAGTTTCTTAGGTCGTGATCAACTTCGATTATATAAATTGATTTGGGAGCGATTTGTTGCAAGTCAAATGGCGTCTGCTATAATGGATACTGTGACAGCGAGACTCATTAATAACAATGTTCAGTTCCGTGCAAGTGGATCGGTTGTAAAGTTCCCAGGATTTATGAAAGTGTATGTAGAGTCAAAAGATGATGGTGCTGAAGAAAAGGATAAGATGTTGCCACCTTTAGAAGTAGGGGAAACTGTATTTTCAAAGGATTTAGAACCAAAGCAACATTTTACACAACCTCCTCCGCGCTATACAGAGGCTCGCCTAGTAAGAACACTTGAAGAACTTGGAATTGGAAGACCGTCAACATATGTACCTACACTTGAAACAATTCAAAAGCGTGGGTATGTAGGTTTGGATAATAAACGCTTCGTTCCGACTGAACTTGGTGAAATAGTAATTGAACTTATTTTAGAGTTTTTCCCAGAAATTATTAACATTGAATTTACTGCCAATATGGAGCAAAGCCTTGATGAAGTAGAAGAAGGAAATGCGAATTGGGTAAAAATTGTTGATGATTTCTACGTAGGTTTTGAACCGCGTTTAGAAAAAGCGGAAAAAGAAATGCGTGAAGTGGAAATTAAAGATGAACCAGCTGGGGAAGATTGTGAATTATGTAATCACCCAATGGTCTTTAAAATGGGTAAATACGGGAAATTTATGGCTTGCTCGAATTTCCCAGATTGTCGTAATACAAAGCCGATTGTGAAAGAAATCGGTGTTACTTGTCCAAAGTGTGATAAGGGTCAAATTATTGAACGCCGTAGTAATAAAAAGAAACGTCTTTTCTATGGGTGCGGTACGTATCCGGAATGCGACTTTGTATCTTGGGATAAGCCAATTGGTCGTAAGTGTCCGAAGTGCGAAGGCATGCTTGTAGAGAAAAAGTTGAAAAAAGGCGTGCAAGTACAATGTATTTCGTGCGATTATGAAGAAGAACAACAAATGTGAGCGTAACTGCTCACATTTTTTTCGGGAAGAAAAGGAAAGGTGATATAAATGACAACACAAGTAGTAAACGTCATTGGCGCAGGTCTTGCAGGAAGTGAAGCAGCTTACCAAATTGCAAAACGTGGTGTCCAAGTTAGATTATATGAAATGAGACCGGTAAGGCAAACGCCAGCTCATCACACAGATAAATTCGCTGAATTAGTATGTAGTAACTCACTTCGTGCAAACACTTTAACAAATGCAGTTGGAGTTATTAAAGAGGAAATGCGCTTAATGGATTCTGTAATTATTCGTGCGGCGGATGAGTGCTCTGTACCAGCTGGAGGTGCTTTAGCTGTAGATCGTCATGAGTTCGCAGCTAAAGTAACAGAATACGTAAAGAACCATCCAAATGTAACTGTGATGAATGAAGAAATTACAGATATTCCAGAGGGACCGACAATTATTGCTACAGGTCCATTAACATCTCCTGATCTTTCTGCAAAATTGAAAGAATTAACAGGAGAAGATTATTTCTACTTCTATGATGCTGCAGCCCCAATCGTAGAAAAAGACAGCATTGACATGAATAAAGTGTATTTAAAATCGCGTTATGACAAAGGTGAAGCTGCATATTTAAATTGCCCAATGACAGAAGAAGAGTTTGATCGTTTTTATGAGGCTCTAATTGCTGCTGAGACGGTGCCTTTAAAAGAGTTTGAAAAAGAAATTTTCTTTGAAGGTTGTATGCCAGTAGAAGTTATGGCAAGTAGAGGGAGACAGACGTTAGTATTTGGACCTATGAAACCTGTTGGATTGGAAGATCCCAAAACAGGGAAAACGCCATATGCTGTTGTTCAGTTACGTCAAGATGATGCAGCGGGAACTTTATACAATATCGTAGGTTTCCAAACTCATTTAAAGTGGGGACCGCAAAAAGAAGTGCTACAGTTAATTCCGGGATTGGAAAATGCAGAGATTGTACGTTATGGTGTAATGCATCGTAATACGTTTATTAATTCACCTAATTTGCTTCGTCCAACATATCAATATAAACAACGTGATGATTTATTCTTCGCTGGTCAAATGACTGGAGTAGAGGGATATGTTGAATCAGCAGCATCAGGATTATTAGCAGGAATTAATGCTGCGCGTCTTGTGCAAGGTGAAGAGCCAGTTGTATTACCGCCAGTAACTGCGATGGGTAGCATGGCAAATTACATTACGGCAACGAACGCTAAAAACTTCCAGCCGATGAATGCGAACTTCGGTCTATTTGCACCGTTAGAGAAGAAGATTAAAAAGAAAGTAGAACGAAATGAAGCGTACGCAGCACGCGCTTTAGAAACGATTCGAAATTTTGTAAATATTTAGTTAAATTTCTTGCAAAGGCTACTAAGTTGTGATACGATTTAGTAGCCTTTATTGAGGTGAGTTGTGTGAATGTGAAGAAATTGTTACAATTATTCGTTGGATATTTACAAATTGAAAGAAATTATTCAAAATATACAATTGCAAGTTATCAAAATGATTTAGAACATTTTGTGCAATTTATGGAACGAGAAGGCATATCCTCTTTTTTAGACGTTACATACGCGGATGTTCGTTTGTACTTAACGACGTTGCACGATGAAAAGTTAGCCCGTAAATCTGTCGCAAGAAAAGTATCAAGCTTACGAAGTTTATATCGTTTTTTGATGCGTGAAGGTTATCGAAAGGATAATCCGTTTGCACTTGCGTCACTCCCCAAAAAAGAATTGTCAATCCCAAAGTTTTTATATGCTGAAGAGTTAGAGGAATTATTTGAAGTTTCTGACACGGAAACGCCATTAGGTCAAAGGAATCAAGCTTTATTAGAGTTGATGTATGCGACTGGGATCCGTGTGAGTGAATGTGTCAATTTACAACTTACCGATATTGACTTTGCGGTGGGAACAATTTTAGTAATGGGAAAAGGAAAAAAACAAAGGTATATTCCGTTCGGAAGCTATGCGCAAGATTCTTTAATTACTTATATAGAGAATGGGAGAAAACAGTTAGTTAATAAGACTGACGAAGATTCTCATATGGTATTTTTAAATGCGAAAGGTACACCGCTAACAAGTCGTGGGGTTCGTTATGTTTTAAATGAACTCATTAAAAAGGCTTCGCTGACAATGCGGATAAGTCCCCATATGTTAAGGCATACATTTGCTACACATATGCTAGATGAAGGGGCGGATTTACGTACTGTACAGGAGCTATTAGGCCATGAAAATTTGTCGACGACACAAATTTATACGCATGTCTCTAAAGAAAGATTGCGTTCTGTTTACATGAAGCATCACCCGCGGGCATAAATTGCTTTAAAAGCTATAAAAACAAATAAAGGAGTTTTTTCTATGGGAAATTTCCACGCTACAACGATATTTGCAGTTCATCATAATGGAGAATGTGCAATGGCTGGAGATGGCCAAGTGACAATGGGAAATGCTGTTGTAATGAAACATACAGCTCGTAAAGTTCGTAAACTTTTCCAAGGTAAAGTTTTAGCTGGTTTCGCAGGATCAGTTGCTGACGCATTTACTCTTTTTGAAATGTTTGAAGGGAAATTAGAAGAGTATAATGGCAACTTGCAGCGTGCTGCTGTTGAAATGGCAAAACAATGGCGTGGCGATAAAATGTTACGTCAGCTAGAAGCGATGCTCATTGTCATGGATAAAACAACTATGCTCCTTGTTTCAGGTACAGGAGAAGTGATTGAACCGGATGATGGTATTTTAGCAATTGGATCTGGTGGGAATTATGCACTTTCTGCAGGTCGTGCTTTAAAGCAATATGCAAGTGAACACTTAACAGCGAAGCAAATTGCGAAAGCGAGTTTAGAGATTGCTGGCGATATTTGTGTTTATACGAATCACAACATAATTGTTGAAGAATTGTAGAATCGTAAGGGAGGCATTTTATATGCATTTACATTTTACTCCGCGCCAAATTGTGGAAAAATTAGATCAATACATCATCGGTCAAAAAGACGCAAAGAAAGCGGTTGCTGTAGCGTTGAGAAATCGATATCGCCGCAGTAAATTAGCTGAAAATTTACGTGACGAAATTGCGCCTAAAAATATTTTAATGATTGGACCGACAGGTGTTGGGAAAACAGAGGTAGCACGACGAATGGCGAAACTCGTTGGAGCACCTTTTATTAAGGTTGAGGCTACAAAATTCACAGAAGTTGGATATGTGGGTAGAGATGTAGAGTCGATGGTACGTGACTTGGTGGAAACATCGGTTCGTATCGTAAAAGAAGAAATGGTAGTGAAAGTTCAAGATAAAGCAGAAGAGCAAGCGAATCAACGTCTTGTTGAAATTTTAGTGCCGAGTCCGGAGAAGCAATCTGGATTCAAAAATCCATTAGAGATGCTTTTTGGAGGCGCTCAAAATTCGAATCAAACGTCTGATACACAAGAAGATGTTGAAATCGAAAAGAAACGTCAAGATGTGGAGAGAAAGCTTGCTGCAGGGCTTCTTGAAGAAGAAATTGTATCGATTGAAGTGACTGAACAACAGTCTTCCATGTTTGATATGTTACAAGGAACTGGCATGGAACAAATGGGAATGAATTTCCAAGATGCGCTAGGAAGTTTTATGCCGAAAAAAACGAAAAAACGTAAACTTTCTGTAAAAGAAGCAAGAAAACTCTTGACAAATGAAGAGGCACAGCGCTTAATTGATATGGATGAAGTTACACAAGAGGCTGTTTATCGTGCTGAACAGCTCGGGATTATTTTTATCGATGAAATTGACAAAATTGCTGGTAAGCAGTCGAATAGCGTAGATGTATCACGTGAAGGTGTGCAACGTGACATTCTGCCAATTGTAGAAGGGTCGAATGTTGCGACAAAATACGGATCAGTAAAAACGGATTATATTTTATTCGTTGCAGCTGGAGCGTTCCATATGTCTAAACCGTCGGATTTAATTCCGGAATTGCAAGGGAGATTTCCGATTCGAGTAGAATTAACAAAATTATCGACAGACGATTTTGTTAAAATATTAATCGAGCCTGACAATGCGTTAATTAAACAATATATGGCATTATTAGCGACTGAAGGTATAGAAATTGAATTTTCAGACGAAGCTATTCGTAAGATTGCTGAGATTGCTTATCAAGTTAATCAGGATACAGATAATATTGGAGCAAGAAGACTTCATACGATTATGGAGAAGCTCCTTGAAGATTTATCGTTTGAAGCATCTGAAATTACGTTAGAGAAAATAACGATAACACCTCAATACGTTGAGGAGAAATTAGCAACAATTGCTAAAAATAAAGATGTGAGCCAGTTTATTTTGTAATAGTGTCATCAGGTGACTCGCCCTAGTTTCCAAGTGATGAAAAAATATGTGAGTAACATGTAGGAGGAACTTTTGAAATGGAATTATTAGCAAAAACGAGAAAATTAAATGCGTTATTACAGAGCGCAGCAGGGAAGCCTGTAAACTTTAGAGAAATGTCTGACACAATGTGTGAAGTAATCGAAGCAAACGTATTCGTAGTTAGCCGTCGTGGTAAATTACTAGGTTATGCAATTCACCAACAAATCGAAAACGAACGCATGAAGCAAATGCTTGCAGAACGTCAATTCCCAGAAGAATATACACAAAGCTTATTCAACATTACAGAAACATCTTCAAACTTAGATGTGAACAGTGCTTACACAGCATTCCCAGTAGAAAACAGAGAATTATTCGGTCAAGGTTTAACTACAATCGTACCAATCGTTGGTGGCGGTGAGCGTCTAGGTACATTAGTATTAGCTCGTCTTGGTCAAGAGTTCTTAGATGATGATTTAATCCTTGCTGAGTACAGCTCAACTGTTGTAGGTATGGAAATCTTACGTGAAAAAGCAGAAGAAATCGAAGAGGAAGCGCGTAGTAAAGCTGTTGTTCAAATGGCAATCAGCTCATTATCTTACAGTGAGTTAGAAGCAATTGAGCATATCTTCGAAGAATTAAATGGAACAGAAGGTTTACTTGTTGCAAGTAAAATTGCTGATCGCGTAGGAATTACTCGCTCTGTAATCGTAAATGCACTACGTAAATTAGAAAGTGCTGGTGTTATTGAGTCTCGCTCTTTAGGTATGAAAGGAACATACATTAAAGTGCTAAACGACAAGTTTCTACAAGAACTTGCTAAATTAAAAACAAACTAATTTATAAAAAACTCTCCTCAATTGAGGAGAGTTTTTTTGTGCAATGGATAGAAGATGCTTGTGAAAAGTGTCATAAGCGTGTTTTCTGGGAAAACTATTAATTGTATTTACTTTTTTGCTTAAAAGAAAAGAAGGTTGGTAATACTAGAATTCAAGTATGAAAAAAGAAAGTTTTACATTGTTCGCATTTTCGACTTGATTGTAATATTTCAGTATGATATAGTAAGCAGTGGTGTCAGTACAAAGTACACACGTTTACTGATTTAAGTGTTGGTGCTACGTTTGTAGTTTCGCTTAGAGATGAAGTAAACGGAGGATATCAAAAACCATTTAGGAGGAACTATATTATGTCAGTAATTTCTATGAAGCAATTGCTTGAAGCTGGTGTTCATTTCGGACATCAAACTCGTCGTTGGAACCCAAAAATGAAGCGTTACATTTTCACAGAGCGTAACGGTATCTACATCATCGACTTACAAAAAACTGTGAAAAAAGTTGAGGAAGCTTACAGAACGATGCGCGACATCGCTGCTGAAGGCGGAGACATCTTATTCGTAGGTACTAAAAAACAAGCACAAGAAGCTATTAAAGAAGAAGCAACTCGTGCTGGTATGTACTTCGTTAACCAACGTTGGTTAGGTGGAACTTTAACAAACTTCCAAACAATCCAAAAGCGTATCAAGCGTCTTAAAGACATCGAAAGAATGCAAGAAGATGGTACTTTCGAAGTACTTCCTAAGAAAGAAGTTGTTCAACTTAAAAAAGAGTTAGAGCGTCTTGAGAAATTCTTAGGCGGTATTAAAGATATGAAAGGTCTTCCAAGTGCATTATTCGTAGTAGACCCTCGTAAAGAGCGTATTGCAGTTGCTGAAGCACGCAAATTACACATTCCAATCATCGGTATCGTTGATACAAACTGTGATCCAGACGAAATCGATCACGTTATCCCAGCAAATGATGATGCAATTCGTGCTGTAAAACTTCTTACATCTAAAATGGCAGACGCGATCCTTGAAGCAAAACAAGGTGAAGAAACTGTTACTGCGTAACAAAGTTGGAAAGGTGATAAGGGGTTCGGCCTTTTATCACCTTTTTTAAGGTATAAACACCTTTATAAAAGGTATAAATACATATTTTAGGAGGATGAAAAGTATGGCAATCACTGCTCAAATGGTAAAAGAATTACGTGAAAAAACTGGCGCAGGTATGATGGACTGCAAAAAAGCTTTAACAGAAACTAATGGCGACATGGAGAAGGCAATTGACTTCTTACGTGAAAAAGGTATTGCGAAAGCTGCTAAAAAAGCAGACCGCATTGCTGCTGAAGGTTTAACTTTCATCGAAACAAACGGTAACGACGCTTTAATCTTAGAATTAAACTCTGAAACTGATTTCGTTGCGAAAAACGAAGGTTTCCAAACACTAATTAAAGAATTAGCTGCTCACTTATTAACTAACAAACCAGCTAACGTTGAAGAAGCTATGGCTCAAACAATGGAAAACGGTAAAAAAGTTGAAGAGCACATCAACGAAGCAATCGCTAAAATTGGTGAAAAACTTACACTTCGTCGTTTCGAAATCGTATCAAAAACTGATGCAGATGCATTCGGCGCTTACCTACACATGGGTGGACGCATTGGTGTATTAACAGTTCTTGAAGGTTCTACTGATGAAGCTGCTGCTAAAGATGTTGCAATGCACATCGCTGCAGTTAACCCTAAATACATCGACCGCGATGCTGTAACAGCTGAAGAAGTTGAGCATGAGCGTCAAGTATTAACACAACAAGCATTAAACGAAGGCAAGCCTGAGAAAATCGTTGCGAAAATGGTTGAAGGCCGTCTAGGCAAATTCTTCGAAGAGATTTGCTTACTTGACCAAGCATTCGTTAAAAACCCTGATATGAAAGTTCGTCAGTTCGTTGAGTCTAAAGGCGGAACATTAAAAGGATTCGTTCGCTACGCTGTTGGTGAAGGTATCGAAAAACGCGAAGACAACTTTGCTGAAGAAGTAATGAACCAAGTAAAAGGTAGTAACTAATACAGATTAGGGAACACATTGTGTTCCCTTTTTTAAAATAAAGATGTAAGCAATTGGAGGTTCATTATGAGTAAACCGAAATATAATCGTGTCGTTTTAAAGCTAAGTGGAGAAGCTTTAGCTGGAGAGCAAGGATTTGGAATTAACCCAACTGTTATTAAGTCAGTTGCGGAACAAGTAAAAGAAATTGCAGAACTTGATGTAGAGGTTGCTGTTGTTGTTGGTGGCGGTAACATTTGGCGTGGAAAAATTGGAAGTGAAATGGGCATGGATCGTGCAGGGGCAGATTACATGGGCATGTTAGCGACAGTTATGAATTCATTAGCTCTTCAAGATAGCTTGGAGAATATCGGAATTCAAACTCGTGTACAAACTTCAATTGAGATGCGTCAAGTTGCAGAACCTTACATTCGTCGTAAAGCAGTTCGTCACTTAGAGAAAAAACGTGTTGTTATCTTTGCAGCAGGTACAGGTAACCCATACTTCTCTACAGATACAACAGCAGCATTACGTGCGGCAGAAATTGAAGCAGATGTAATTTTAATGGCGAAAAACAATGTAGATGGTGTATATAATGCGGACCCATCTATTGATCCAACAGCTACAAAATACGAAACGCTTACTTACTTAGATGTATTAAAAGAAGGTTTAGGTGTAATGGATTCTACAGCTTCTTCTCTATGTATGGATAATGATATTCCACTAATTGTATTCTCAGTTATGGAAAAAGGTAATATTAAACGTGCCGTTTTAGGCGAAAATATCGGAACAGTGGTAAGGGGGAAATAAATATGGGACAACAAGTATTGAAGTCTTCAAATGAAAAAATGGAAAAAGCAGTTGCTGCTTATTCTCGTGAATTAGCAACAGTTCGTGCTGGTCGTGCAAACGCGTCTGTATTAGATAAGGTACAAGTTGATTACTATGGTGCACCAACACCAGTTGTGCAATTAGCGAACATTACAGTTCCAGAAGCGCGTTTACTAGTAATTCAACCTTATGATAAAACTTCTATCGGTGATATTGAAAAAGCAATTTTAAAAGCAGATTTAGGCTTAAACCCTTCTAATGATGGAACTGTAATTCGTATTGCATTCCCTGCACTAACAGAAGAGCGTCGTCGTGATCTTGTAAAAGTTGTGAAAAAATATGCTGAAGAAGCAAAAGTTGCTGTTCGTAACGTACGTCGTGACGGAAATGATGATCTTAAGAAGCTTGAAAAAGCTGGCGAGATTACAGAAGATGATTTAAGAGGATATACTGAAGATATCCAAAAAGAAACAGATAAATATATTGCAAAAGTTGACGAAATCGCAAAAAACAAAGAAAAAGAAATCATGGAAGTGTAATAGCGATAACTTCGCAAATATGACCCTCTTCTTAAGGGGGTCTTTTTACACTTTTAGGCATACGTCTGCTTGCTGGAGGGTATGAATGATGTTTAAAAACTTTCCTTTTTTTAAAGGTAAAAAGGACACATCGTTTGATCATCTCGTTGAAGAAGTGAAAAAAGGATATATCCCAGAACATATTGCCATCATTATGGATGGGAATGGAAGATGGGCAAAGAGGAGAGCAATGCCTCGTATTGCGGGACATCATGAAGGTATGCAAGTTGTAAAGAAAATTACAAAATTTGCAAGTAAACTTAATGTGAAAGTGTTAACTCTCTATGCTTTTTCAACTGAGAACTGGAAAAGACCGAAAAAGGAAGTTGATTATTTAATGAAGCTTCCAGAAGAATTTCTAGGTACATTTTTACCAGAATTGATTGAAGAAAACGTACAAGTCCGAGTAATAGGGCAAAAAGATCGTCTTCCTACGCATACACGCAGAGCGATGGAGAAAGCCATGGAAGATACGAAAGAGAATACGGGATTAATTCTTAATTTCGCGTTAAACTATGGAAGTCGAGATGAAATCGTTTCTGCTGTGCAACATATGATGAAAGATAATGAGGAAGGAAAAATTCGTTCTGAAGAGGTAAGTGAAGAAATGCTTTCCTCCTACTTAATGACGAGTTCTTTACCTGATCCAGAGTTGTTAATCCGAACAAGCGGAGAGCTACGTATTAGTAATTTCATGTTATGGCAAATTGCATATTCGGAGTTTTGGTTTACAGACGTGTATTGGCCAGACTTCAAAGAAGAACATTTGCTAAATGCGATTACTGACTTTCAACATAGAGGGCGCAGATTCGGAGGCGTGTAGAAAGAGAGGGTTTGATAGTGAAACAGAGAATTATTACTGGAGTGGTTGCTGCCGCGCTATTCATTCCCATCGTAATATACGGTGGCGTGCCTTTTACGGTTTTAGTGTATGCACTTGCTTCTATAGGTTTATATGAATTAATTCGTATGAATAAGCTTACGCTTATTTCAGTACCGACAGTTTTAGCTGCAGTATTATTGTGGATTCTTTTAATTCCAAGTAGTGCATCAGAACTGTTTACATGGATTGGATTAGGTAAATTGGAAATCACATTTGTGATTGTTTTATTACTTTTATCATATACAGTCCTTTCTAAGAATACATTTACTTTTGATAATGCTTCATTTTTACTGATGGCAACGACATATGTGGCAATGGGATTCTTATATTTAAATGAAACGAGAATATTAGGAATTAAATATGTATTTTGCGCATTATTTGTTATATGGGCTACTGATTCAGGCGCATATTTCGTAGGAAAAGCATTGGGCAAGAGAAAATTGTGGCCAGAAATTAGTCCGAATAAAACGATTGAAGGTTCATTAGGCGGTATCGTTTGTGGAATTATTGTGGCACTTGTTTACAACGTGTTCTTCCCAGTCGAATCGAATGTAGTAATTTTAATTGTGCTGACAATTATCATTTCTATTTTTGGACAAATTGGTGATTTAGTACAATCTGCTTTTAAACGTCATTATGGCGTAAAGGATTCAGGTACAATTTTACCTGGGCATGGTGGTATATTAGACCGAACAGATAGTTGGTTATTCGTTTTACCAATTCTCTACTTCTTATTACAATACAATTAATAAATGAACGAGGGGTTGGAGTCATGAAAAACATTAGTTTATTAGGTGCAAGCGGATCAATTGGTACACAAACTTTAGATGTATTACGCTCGCACCCAGACCAATTCCGTCTCGTTGCTTTTTCTGTAGGGAAAAATATTGACTACGCAGTAAAGGTAATTCAAGAATTTTCTCCGCAAATCGTCTCTGTGCAAAGAGAGGAAGATGTTTTAAAATTACAATCTGTTTCTGGTAATACAAAAATTGTATATGGTAGTGAAGGACTTTTAGAAGTAGCATTACATCCAGATGCGGAGATTGTAGTAAATGCTGTTGTAGGTAGCGTAGGGTTGTTACCAACACTTCGTGCAATTGAGGCGAAAAAAACAATTGGAATTGCAAATAAAGAAACGTTAGTAACTGCAGGACATCTTGTAATGGAAGCAGCACGAAAACATAATGTTTCGTTACTTCCAGTAGATAGTGAACATTCGGCTATTTTTCAGTGCTTGAATGGTGAAAATGAAAAAAGAATTTCTCGTCTTATTATAACGGCTTCTGGTGGAAGTTTCCGTGATAAAACGAGGGATGAATTGCATCATGTGACCGTAGAAGATGCGCTTCGACATCCAAACTGGTCAATGGGTTCGAAAATTACAATTGATTCTGCTACAATGATGAATAAGGGACTAGAAGTAATTGAAGCACATTGGCTTTTTGGTATCCCTTATGAGCAAATCGATGTTGTTTTACATAAAGAAAGTATTATCCATTCTATGGTTGAATTTGAAGATCGTAGTGTAATGGCGCAGCTTGGTTCACCTGATATGCGAGTACCAATTCAATACGCACTTACATATCCTGATAGATTGCCTCTTTCAGACACAAAACAGTTAAACTTATGGGAAATAGGGACGTTGCATTTTGAGAAAATGGACCAAGAACGATTCCGTTGTTTACGTTTTGCGTATGAAGCTGGAAAAGCAGGTGGAAGTATGCCAGCTGTAATGAACGCAGCGAATGAAGTAGCTGTTGAAGCCTTTTTACAAAAGAGAATTGGTTTCTTAACAGTGGAAGACCTCATTGAAAAAGCAATGAACCATCACAATGTCATTGCACGACCGAGCTTAGAGGAAATTTTGGAAATTGATGCGGCCACAAGACGGTTTGTGATGGAACAAATTTAGCAAAGGTGGTTATGGAATTGAATACAGCGATTGCCTTTATATTAATTTTCGGTGCACTCGTATTTTTCCATGAGCTAGGGCATCTATATTTCGCAAAAAGAGCAGGTATTTTATGCCGCGAGTTTGCGATTGGTTTTGGTCCGAAAATATTCTCATTTGAAAAGAATGAAACGGTGTATACGATTCGATTACTGCCCCTTGGTGGCTATGTAAGAATGGCCGGCGAGGATGCGGACACAGTTGAGTTAAAGCCTGGGAAAAAGGTTGGCCTTGTATTAAATGAAAAAGACGAAGTTGTGAAATTAGTTTTTGATGGATATGAAAAGTATCCAAATGTTCGTGTTATTGAAGTCGAACAAGCTGATTTGGAGCATAATTTAACAATTTCGGGCTATGAAGAGTACGAGGAAGAGCTTCAAACATTCCGAGTGAATGAAAAGGCTCGTATTATTACTGCGGGGGAAGAAATTCAAATTGCTCCGTATAATAGACAATTTGGCTCGAAAAAACTAGGGCAACGCGCTTTAACAATCTTTGCGGGTCCTGCAATGAACTTCATTTTAGCATTTGTTATTTTTGTGATTCTTGGATTTGTACAAGGGGTTCCTATTGACAAACCAATGGTCGGAAAAGTGATGGATAACAGTGCAGCACAGCAAGCTGGATTGAAAGAGAATGATACAATTCAAGCTATTGATGGGAAAAACACAAGTACATGGAAAGATGTTGTTACTATTGTACGTGAAAACCCAAATAAAGAAATTACGTTACAAGTAAAGCGTGATAATGAACAGTTTAATGTGAAAGTAACGCCAACACTCGATAAAGAAGGAAAAGACGAAGTTGGTAGAATCGGTGTGTATTCTCCTGTAGAGAAAACAGTAATGGGTTCTATTAAATCAGGATTTGAACAAACGTACCAATGGACGAAACTAATTTTTGAATCTCTTGTTAAATTAGTAACTGGTCAATTTTCTATTAATGAGTTATCAGGTCCAGTAGGAATTTATAATCTAACAGATCAAGTTGTAGATTATGGGTTTACGCGTGTACTAAGTTTAGCTGCAGTTCTAAGCATTAATCTTGGTTTATTTAATTTATTACCAGTTCCTGCTTTAGATGGTGGCCGTTTATTCTTCTTCTTAATTGAAGCGTTACGAGGGAAACCAATTGATCGCCAAAAAGAAGGAATGGTTCACTTTATTGGTTTTGCATTATTAATGTTACTTATGTTAGTTGTAACTTGGAATGACATTCGTAAGTTTTTCTTGTAAAATAAAGTGAAACTTATAATGAAATAGAGCTCGTAGAATAAAATCCCTCACCTAACTCGAGGTGAGGGGTTTTACTGCGTGTAAGAGTAAAATGAAGAGGTGCAAATAAATGAAACAAAGTATGGTATTCAGTCCTACATTACGTGAAGTTCCAGCTGATGCTGAAATTAAGAGTCATCAGCTATTACTTCGTGCAGGTTTTATGCGTCAAAATGCTTCTGGTATTTATAGCTTTCTACCATTTGGATTAAAAGTATTACACAAAGTAGAACGTATCGTTCGAGAAGAAATGGAGCGCGCAGGAGCTGTAGAATTATTAATGCCAGCTATGCAAGCTGCGGAATTATGGCAAGAATCAGGTCGTTGGTATTCTTACGGATCTGAATTAATGCGTATGAAAGATCGTAATGCTCGTGAATTCGCATTAGGAGCGACACATGAGGAAGTAATTACGGATCTTGTGCGTGATGAAGTGAAATCATATAAAAAATTACCGTTAACATTATACCAAATTCAAACAAAATTCCGTGATGAGCAAAGACCTCGTTTCGGCTTATTACGTGGAAGAGAGTTTCTAATGAAAGATGCATACTCTTTCCATGCTACACAAGAGAGCTTAGATGAAGTATACGATCGTTTATATAAAGCATACTCTAACATTTTTGCTCGCTGTGGCTTGAATTTCCGTGCAGTTATTGCTGATTCTGGAGCAATGGGCGGAAAAGATACACATGAATTTATGGTATTATCTGATGTTGGTGAAGATACAATTGCATACTCTGACACATCTGATTATGCAGCAAACATCGAAATGGCTCCTGTTGTAGCTACGTATACGAAGAGTGACGAAGCAGAAAAAGCACTTGAAAAAGTAGCAACACCAGACCAAAAAGCAATTGAAGAAGTATCCGCATTCTTAAACATTGCAGCTGACAAGTGCATTAAGTCTATGGTGTTTAAAGTAGATGAGAAATTAGTAGTGGTACTTGTTCGTGGTGATCACGAAGTAAACGATGTGAAAGTGAAAAATGTATACGGCGCTTCAGTTGTTGAGCTTGCTTCTCATGAAGAAGTAAAAGCATTATTAAATTGTGAAGTTGGTTCATTAGGACCGATTAATGTAACAGGTGATATCGAAATTATTGCTGATCATGCTGTAGCATCAATTGTTAACGGATGTTCAGGAGCGAATGAAGAAGGATTCCATTATGTAAATGTAAATCCAGAACGTGACTTTAAAGTAAGTCAATATACAGATTTACGCTTCATCCAAGAAGGAGACCAATCTCCAGATGGAAACGGAACAATTCTTTTTGCACGCGGAATTGAAGTTGGTCATGTATTCAAATTAGGAACTCGTTATAGTGAAGCAATGAACGCAACATTCCTGGATGAAAACGGAAAAACACAACCACTTATTATGGGTTGTTACGGTATCGGGGTATCTCGTACAGTGGCAGCAATTGCAGAGCAGTTTAACGATGAGAACGGCTTAGTTTGGCCAAAAGCTGTAGCACCGTTCCATGTGCATGTAATTCCAGTAAATATGAAATCGGATGCACAACGTGAAATGGGTGAAAATATCTACAACTCATTACAAGAACAAGGCTATGAAGTGTTATTAGACGATCGTGCAGAACGTGCAGGTGTTAAATTTGCAGATGCAGATTTATTTGGTCTTCCAGTTCGTGTTACAGTTGGTAAAAAAGCAGACGAAGGTATTGTAGAAGTGAAAGTACGTGCTACAGGTGAGTCTGAAGAAGTAAAAGTAGAAGAACTTCAAACATATATTGCAAATATTTTAAAATAAGAAGAGGTACCTCGTAATGGGGTACCTTCTCTTTCTTTGTAAACGTATTTTGTAAAAGAAGAGGTGAGAAATCTTTCTTTGTGGTACGTTTCAATTTATAATAGCAAATGGAAGGAGAGTGCTTATGTCTTTAACAAATGAACAACAAGAGCGATTTCAAATTTTGCTCCAGCAGTTGCAAATACCAGACGACCTTATAAATCAATATTTACAAGGCGGTGGTATTGAAAGGCTCGTTATTGATAAAGCGAATAAAAGTTGGCATTTTGATTTACAAGTGCCACGTATTTTGCCTACAGAATTATATGAATTGCTAGAAACAAAGCTTAAGCAATCATTTTCTCATATTGCAAGAACAACATTTGCATTAGAAACAGAGAATAAACAATTTACAGAAGAAGAAGTGAGGGCGTATTGGCCGCTTTGTACGGAACGAATTACATTTTCACCTATGTTCGCATACTTAAAGAAGCAGCTTCCACAGGTGAATGGAGTGAAGTTGCTAATAAATGTGAATAACGAGTTGGAGTCTACTGCTTTAAAGAAAAACGTTGCGAAACCAGTAGGGGATCAATACGAAGTTTTTGGATTCCCGCGTTTTCAGTTAGACACACATATACAGCAAAATACAGAAGAAATGCAAAAGTTTCGTGAACAAACGCAGCAAGAAGACCGCGAGCGTGTTATACAAGCTATGGAAGAAATGGCGAAGAAGCAAGCTGAAGAAAGCAGCGTTGTGTATGAAGGACCGATTACACTCGGGTATCTTATTAAGCCAGATGAAGAGATTACACCGATGCGAGAAATTCAAGATGAAGAAAGAAGAAAAACGGTTCAAGGATATGTCTTCCATGTAGAAACAAAAGAGCTTCGTAGTGGACGTACGTTATTAACTTTAAAAATAACGGATTATACGGATTCTATTATGATCAAAATGTTCTCGCGTGACAAAGAAGATATTCCAATGCTGCAATCCTTGAAAAAAGGAATGTGGGTGAAAGCGCGTGGTTCTGTTCAAAACGATACATTCGTTCGAGATTTAGTAATGATTGCAAATGATATTAATGAAATCACAGGACCGTCTCGTAAAGATAAAGCACCAGAAGGCGAAAAACGAGTAGAGCTGCATCTCCATACTCCGATGAGTCAAATGGACGCTGTCACTCCAGTTTCTAAGCTTGTTGCTCAAGCTGGTAAATGGGGACATGAGGCTATTGCGGTTACAGACCATGCCGTGGCTCAGTCTTTCCCAGAGGCGTATTCTGCGGGGAAGAAGGCTGGAGTTAAAGTTATATATGGTGTAGAAGCAAATTTAGTTAATGATGGTGTACCGATAGCATATAACGAAGCGCATCGTTTACTTGCAGAGGAAACGTATGTTGTTTTCGACGTTGAGACGACAGGTTTATCAGCTGTATACGATACAGTTATTGAGTTGGCTGCTGTAAAAGTAAAGGGTGGCGAAATTATTGACCGCTTTGAATCTTTTGCAAATCCGCATCAACCATTATCGGCGACGATCATTGAATTAACAGGTATTACAGATGATATGTTAACTGATGCACCTGAAGTGGACGAAGTGTTTAAAAAGTTTGAGGAATGGATGGGCGACCATACACTTGTTGCCCATAATGCGAGCTTTGATATGGGCTTTATTAACGTAGGTTTTAAAAAGGCTGGACTAGAAAAAACGAATAACCCCGTTATTGATACGTTAGAACTTGCACGATTCTTATTCCCAGAAATGAAAAATCATCGATTAAATACGATGTGTAAAAAACTTGATATTGAATTAACACAACATCACCGTGCGATTTATGATACAGAAGCGACGGGATATTTACTTGTGAAAATGTTGAAAGACGTAATTGAAAAGGGATTTGAATATCACGATCAATTAAATGATAGCATGGGACAAGGGGATGCGTATAAGCGTGGCCGTCCAAGTCATATGACGTTACTTGCCACATCAGATGTTGGATTGAAAAATTTATATAAACTTGTTTCATATTCTCACCTTAATTACTTTTACCGTGTACCACGTGTGCCGAGGTCACTATTAAAAAAATACCGTGAAGGAATTTTAGTAGGAACGGCTTGTGATAAAGGTGAAGTTTTCGAGGCAATGATGCAAAAGGCACCTGAAGAGGTAGAAGAAATTGCCCAGTTCTATGATTACATTGAAGTAATGCCTCCAGAGGTGTTGCGTCATTTAGTAGAACGTGAACTTGTTCGAGACGAAGGTCAATTAAAAACAATTATTTCTAACTTAGTAAAACTAGGTGAGACGTTAGATAAACCAGTTGTTGCTACAGGAAACGTGCATTATTTAGACCCTGAGGATGCAATGTATCGTAAAATTTTAGTCAGTTCGCAGGGCGGAGCCAATCCGTTAAATCGACATTCATTACCGCCAGTACATTTCCGTACAACTGATGAAATGTTAGAATGTTTTTCATTCTTAGGTGAAGATAAAGCGAAAGAAGTTGTTGTAACAAATACACAAAAGATTGCGTCATTAATTGGTGATGTGCATCCAGTAAAAGACGATTTATACACACCGAAAATTGAAGGTGCTGATGATGAAACGCGTGATATGAGTTATAAAATGGCGCGTAGCATTTATGGTGAAGAGCTACCGGAAATTGTAGAAGCACGTTTAGAAAAAGAATTAAAAAGTATTATTGGGCATGGATTCGCCGTAATTTATTTAATTTCACATAAGCTTGTGAAAAAATCGTTAGTAGACGGATATCTAGTAGGTTCGCGTGGATCGGTAGGATCATCATTTGTTGCAACGATGATGGAAATTACAGAAGTAAACCCATTACCACCACACTATGTATGTCCGAAGTGTAAGCAATCAGAATTCTTTAATGATGGTTCTGTAGGCTCTGGTTTTGACTTACCAGATAAAGAATGTCCTGCTTGTAATATTCCATATGTAAAAGATGGACATGACATTCCGTTCGAAACATTCCTTGGATTTAAAGGAGATAAGGTACCCGATATCGATTTGAACTTCTCCGGGGAATACCAACCACGTGCCCATAACTATACGAAAGTACTGTTCGGTGAAGACTATGTATATCGTGCAGGAACGATTGGTACAGTTGCGGAAAAAACTGCTTACGGATATGTAAAAGGTTATGCAAATGATCATAACTTAACGATTCGAAATGCAGAGATTGATCGCTTAGTAGCAGGGTGTACCGGTGTAAAACGTACAACAGGACAGCATCCAGGCGGTATTATCGTTGTGCCAGATTACATGGATATCTTTGATTTCTCACCAATACAGTATCCAGCTGATTCAATTGGTGCTGAATGGAGAACAACGCATTTTGATTTCCACTCGATTCATGATAATTTATTGAAACTTGATATACTAGGACACGATGATCCGACCGTTATTCGTATGTTACAAGATTTAAGTGGTATTGATCCGAAAACAATCCCAACGGATGATCCAGAAGTAATGAAAATTTTCTCTGGTCCAGAATCGTTAGGGGTAACGGAAGAACAAATTAACTGTAAAACAGGTACACTTGGTATACCAGAGTTTGGTACAAAATTCGTAAGACAGATGTTAGAAGAGACAAAACCGACGACATTCTCAGAGTTAGTCCAAATTTCTGGACTATCACATGGTACCGACGTATGGCTTGGTAATGCAAACGAGTTAATTTATAACGGTACATGTACGCTGAGCGAAGTTATCGGTTGTCGTGATGACATCATGGTATATTTAATCTATCAAGGTCTAGATCCATCATTAGCCTTCAAAATCATGGAGTCGGTTCGTAAAGGTAAAGGTGTACCGGAAGAATGGGAAGAAGACATGAAAAATAATAATGTACCAGGTTGGTATATTGATTCATGTAAGAAGATTAAATACATGTTCCCTAAAGCCCATGCGGCTGCTTACGTACTTATGGCTGTACGTATCGCATACTTTAAAGTACATTTTGCACTGTTATTCTATGCCGCATATTTTACAGTTCGTGCAGATGATTTTGATGTAGAGGCAATGGCGAAAGGTTCAGCATCTATACGTGCAAGAATTGATGAAATTGCTCAAAAGGGACTCGATGCTGCGCCGAAAGAGAAGAGTTTATTAACGGTACTAGAAATGACACTTGAAATGTGTGAGCGTGGATACTCATTCCAAAAGGTGGATTTATACCGCTCACATGCAACAGAATTTATTATTGATGGAGATACATTAATCCCTCCATTTAATGCAGTACCTGGTCTTGGCACAAACGCAGCTTTAAGTATTGTAGAAGCACGTAAAAATGGAGACTTCTTATCAAAAGAAGACTTGCAACAGCGAAGTAAGGTTTCGAAAACAATTATTGAGTATTTAGATAGCCAAGGTTGTTTAGGAGACTTACCAGATCAAAACCAGTTATCACTGTTCTAGTAGGTAGGAAAAGTCTTTGCAAATCAACATTTCCTATGATATACTATTAACCGAGATAACCATGTCATGTATATTGTGTAAAGAAAAGAGTGGGGAAACCCACTCTTTCGTGTTACTATCTATGTTTTATCTACGTAGATAGGTAAAAGATTTCTGTCGTATATACATATTTTGTTACAAGTTTTACTTCTTAAATTTGGTAATACTAAGACAGATAATCCCTGCTGAACAGCAGGGGCTTTTGTTAGCTAACGAGAAAGAATAAGATAGACCGTTTTTAAATTGGCGGGGTCTTCTTCTTTTAAATGGTACATGACGGCAGGAAGGAGGCTGTTTATGGATAAGAAAGTCACAGAAGTTGTAGAAGCATTTGCGCAGCCGATCGTTGAAGAGTTAAATCTTGAACTTGTAGATGTAGAGTATGTGAAAGAAGGACAAGACTGGTTCTTACGCGTATTCATCGATTCTGAAAAGGGAGTCGACATTGAAGAATGCGGTGCGGTAAGTGAACGTTTAAGCGAAGCTTTAGATAAAGAGGATCCAATTCCTCATCTTTACTTTTTGGATGTATCATCTCCTGGAGCGGAACGCCCATTAAAGAAAGAAAAAGACTTCCAGCAAGCGGTAGGAAAACAAGTGGCAATTAAAACATATGAGCCGATTGATGGTGAAAAGATGTTTGAAGGAAAACTGCTTTCTTACGATGGTACAACAATAACATTATTATTAACAATTAAAACACGTAAAAAAGAAATCCAAATTTCGATGGATAAAGTCGCAAATGCGCGACTTGCTGTTACGTTTTAGTTAGAAGGGGGATCTTCATGAGCACTGAGTTATTAGATGCTTTGCTCGTATTAGAATCTGAAAAAGGCATTAGCAAAGACATTATTATTGATGCGATTGAAGCAGCTTTAATCTCTGCTTATAAGCGCAATTTTAATCAAGCACAAAACGTTCGTGTGAGCTTTAACCCAGAAGTGGGAACAATTCAAGTTTTAGCACGTAAAGACGTAGTAGACAATGTGTTTGATCCACGTCTTGAAATTTCTGTAGAGGAAGCAAGACAAATTAATCCAAACTACCAAGATGGTGACGTACTAGAAATTGAAGTAACACCAAAAGACTTTGGTCGTATTGCAGCACAAACTGCAAAACAAGTTGTAACACAACGAGTGCGTGAAGCAGAGCGCGGTGTTATTTACTCTGAGTTTAGTGATCGTGAAGAAGATATTATGGTAGGTATTGTACAACGTCAAGATGCTCGTTTCATCTATGTAAGCTTAGGAAAAGTAGAAGCTTTATTACCTGTAAGTGAGCAAATGCCTAATGAGCAATACAAACCACATGATCGTATTCGCGTATTCATTACGAAAGTAGAAAAAACGACAAAAGGACCACAAATTTACGTATCACGTACACATCCTGGTCTTTTAAAACGTTTATTCGAAATGGAAGTTCCTGAAATCTATGATGGAACTGTAGAAATTCGTTCTGTAGCACGTGAAGCTGGCGATCGCTCTAAGATCTCTGTATATGCAGAGAACACTGATGTTGATCCAGTTGGTTCTTGTGTAGGACCAAAAGGGCAACGTGTACAACGCATTGTAGACGAATTAAAAGGTGAAAAAATTGACATCGTTCGCTGGTCAAATGATCCAGTTGAATATGTTGCAAATGCATTAAGCCCATCACAAGTTGTTAAAGTACTTGTAGATGAAGAAGAAAAAGCGACAACAGTAGTTGTTCCAGACCACCAGTTATCATTAGCTATCGGTAAGCGTGGACAAAATGCACGTCTTGCAGCTAAATTAACAGGCTGGAAAATTGACATTAAGAGTGAGTCTGATGCGAAACAACTTGGTATTGTAACAGAAGAAGATAGCGTAATCGCATTTGGATTCGATTCAGTGGAAGACGAAATCGAATAGAGGTGATGAGTATGAGCAATCGAAAAGTTCCGTTACGAAAATGTGTTGCAACGCAAGAAATGAAATCAAAACGAGAGCTCGTTCGCATTGTTCGTTCCAAAGAGGGAGAAGTGTCCATTGATTTAACTGGGAAAAAATCAGGACGAGGTGCTTACTTGTCGAAGGACAAGGAGAGCATTCTTCAAGCTCAAAAGAAAAATGTTTTGGAACATCATCTAAAAGCGAAAATCGACGGTTCTTTATATGAAGAGCTTCTTGAGCTTGTTGAGAAGGAGTCGAAATAAGTGTCCGATTGGAAATCGTTTTTAGGACTAGCAAACCGGGCTCGGAAAATTATTTCGGGTGAAGAACTCGTTTTAAAAGAAGTACGAAGTGGCAAAGCAAAACTTGTATTGCTATCTGAAGATGCGTCAGTAAATACTACAAAACGCATCACAGATAAAACTACGTACTACAACGTACCAATGAGAAAGGTCGAAAATCGACAACAATTAGGGCATGCGATTGGGAGAGATGAGCGAGTCGTTGTAGCTGTGTTAGATGAAGGCTTTGCGAAAAAGCTGCGTAGCATGCTCGATACAAATTACCGGGGGTGAAGGTATGAGTAAAATTCGAGTGCATGAATATGCAAAAAAACATAATATCTCAAGTAAAGATCTTATGACAAAACTAAAAGAAATGAATATCGAGGTTTCGAATCATATGACAATGTTAGACGATGAAGTAGTAAATAAATTAGATAATGAATATCAAACTGAAAAACCTTCTGTTGCAGATGAGTTTGAAGTAGAAGAAAAAGTTGTTCGCAGTAAAAAGAACAGCAATAAGAAAAAGAAAAAAGGCAAAGGAAACGAAGACAAACGTCAAGAGAACTTTGCTGGTAGACAACAAACTCAAATTGTAGAAACACCAGATAAAATTACTTTCTCTGGAAGCCTTACAGTAGGAGATCTTGCTAAAAAATTAAGCAAAGAGCCATCTGAAATTATTAAGAAGCTCTTCATGCTTGGAATTATGGCAACAATTAACCAAGACTTGGATAAAGATACAATTGAGTTAATTGCTAACGACTACGGTATTGAAGTAGAAGAAGAAGTAATTGTGAGCGAGACTGAGTTTGAAACATTCATTGATGAGCAAGATGATGAAGAGAACTTAAAAGAACGTCCAGCTGTAGTTACAATCATGGGACACGTTGACCACGGTAAAACAACATTACTGGATTCTATTCGTAACTCAAAAGTAACTGCAGGCGAAGCGGGTGGAATTACTCAGCATATCGGTGCATATCAAGTTGAAGTAAACGATAAGAAGATTACATTCTTAGATACACCTGGTCACGCAGCATTTACAACGATGCGTGCTCGTGGTGCACAAGTAACGGATATTACAATCCTTGTTGTTGCAGCGGATGACGGTGTTATGCCACAAACGGTTGAAGCAATTAACCATGCGAAGGCAGCAGGAGTACCAATTATTGTTGCTGTGAATAAAATGGATAAACCAGCTGCAAACCCTGATCGCGTAATGCAAGAACTAACAGAATATGAATTAGTTCCAGAAGCTTGGGGCGGAGATACTATTTTCGTACCAATTTCTGCAATTCAAGGCGAAGGCATTGACAACTTACTAGAAATGATCCTTCTTGTAAGTGAAGTAGAAGAATACAAAGCAAATCCAAACCGCTATGCAACTGGTACAGTAATCGAAGCACAGCTTGATAAAGGTAAAGGAACTATCGCGACATTACTTGTTCAAAACGGTACGCTTCGAGTTGGAGATCCAATCGTTGTTGGAACTTCATTCGGACGTGTTCGTGCAATGGTAAGTGATATTGGTCGTCGTGTAAAAGTTGCTGGTCCATCAACTCCTGTTGAAATTACTGGTTTAAACGAAGTACCACAGGCTGGAGATCGTTTCATGGCATTCGCTGATGAGAAGAAAGCTCGTCAAATTGGTGAATCACGTGCACAAGAAGCGTTAGTTGCACAACGTGGTGAGAAATCTAAATTAAGCCTTGAAGATTTATTCCAACAAATCCAAGAGGGCGATGTAAAAGAAATTAACTTAATCGTAAAAGCAGACGTACAAGGTTCTGTTGAAGCGATGGCAGCATCACTTCGTAAAATTGATGTTGAAGGCGTAAAAGTTAAAATCATTCACACTGGTGTAGGTGCGATTACAGAATCTGATATCATTTTAGCTTCTGCATCTAATGCAATTGTAATTGGATTTAACGTACGTCCAGATGTGAACGCGAAGCGTACAGCTGAATTAGAGAACGTTGATATTCGTTTACACCGTATTATTTATAAAGTAATCGAAGAGATTGAAGCAGCGATGCAAGGTATGCTTGATCCAGAATTCGAAGAAAAAGTAATCGGTCAAGCAGAAGTTCGTCAAACGTTTAAAGTAACAAAAGTTGGAACAATCGCAGGTTGTTATGTAACAGACGGTAAAATTACGCGTGATAGTGGCGTACGTATTATCCGTGACGGCGTAGTAATTTTCGAAGGACAACTTGATACGTTAAAACGTTTCAAAGACGACGTAAAAGAAGTTGCACAAAACTATGAGTGTGGTATTACAATTGAGAGATATAATGATCTTAAAGAAGGGGACATCATTGAAGCGTACATTATGGAAGAAGTGAAGCGATGATTATCGCTTCACTCTCATTCGAGTGTATGATTTACGATGTGCATTCTTTAAAAGAGAAACGTGCAATTTTACAACGTGTGTTAACTCGTGTGAAACAGCGCTATAATGTAGCTGTTTCTGAAGTTGGGCACCAAGATGTATGGCAACGTACAGAAATTGCAATTGTTTCCGTATCCTCAAATCGTGTTATCTGTGAAAAAGAAATGAATCGTGTACTTGAGTACATCGATTCATTTCCTGAAATTGAACGTACAATAACACATTTGGAATGGTATTGAATGAGGTGAAGAGTTATGAAATTACGTGCGAACCGTGTGGGCGAGCAAATGAAAAAAGAATTAGGCGATATTATCAGTCGTAAAATTAAAGACCCACGTATTGGATTTGTTACAGTAACAGATGTACAAGTGAGTGGTGATTTACAAATTGCTAAAGTATATATTTCTGTTTTAGGTGACGAAGAACAGAAAGAAAATACTTTAAAAGGTTTAGCGAAGGCAAAAGGCTTTATTCGTTCAGAAATTGGCCAACGTATTCGTCTTCGTAAAACACCGGAAATTACCTTTGAGTTTGATGAGTCTATCGGATATGGTCATCGAATTGATACACTTTTACATGAAATTAATAAAGACGGTAAACGTGAAGAATAATGGATAGACATTTGTCTATCCATTTTTTCAATGCAAAATAAGTTTTGGATATTTAATACGAAAGAATTATGATGAGGTGAACATATATGGAAGGTGTAGTATTATTACATAAGCCAAAAGGCATGACATCACATGATTGTGTATTTAAATTAAGAAAGATATTGCGAGAAAAGAGAATTGGTCATACGGGAACATTAGATCCAGATGTAACAGGAGTATTACCAATTTGCGTTGGAAGAGCAACGAAAATTGCACAATTTTTAACAAGTGAAACGAAAACATATGAAGGTGAAGTAACATTAGGGTTTTCAACGACAACTGAAGACGCTTCTGGTGAGGTTGTTGAAACGAAAAATGTAGATCGTACTATTACTCGTATGGAAGTAGAGAAAGTCCTTGCGGAATTAACAGGCACGATTGAACAAATGCCACCAATGTTCTCGGCTGTAAAAGTAAACGGGAAAAAATTATATGAATATGCAAGAGCAGGACAAGAGGTGGAACGTCCAGTTCGTACAATTACAATTCATGAATTCGTATTACTTGATGATCGTGAAGTTTTTGAAGGAGAAAATATTTCATTCCGTTTCCGTGTAACGTGTAGTAAAGGAACATATGTAAGAACGTTAGCTGTAATGATCGGGGAGAAACTTGGTTTCCCATCACATATGTCTCACCTTGTAAGAACGGCATCTGGTGAATTTTTATTAGAAGATTGCATATCATTTGAAGAAATTGAAGAAAACGTGCAAAATGGAACAGTAGAGTCTATCTTCATTTCAATTGATGAAGCATTAAGTAAGTTTCCAAAAATGGTTGTAGATGAAAAGCAAGCAGAGAAAATAAAGAATGGTATGTTCTTAAAGAATGAATTAGAAATAACAGCACCATTTATTACAGTGTTTGATAAAAATGATCGTTGCTTAGCAATTTATGAACATCATCCGAAACATCCTGGCATGTTAAAGCCGATGAAAGTACTTGTGAATAATCAAGAACTAAAGCTATAATGAATTATTGGAAGGATTATTACAGAAAAAGGTGAATTCAAGCGTGAAACTTATTCATTTAACTCATCCACATGAACAAAATAAATTAGAATTACCACCTACTGTAATGGCATTAGGATTTTTTGATGGCATTCATTTAGGACATCAATGTGTAATTCGAACTGCGAAAAAAATAGCGGACGAACGAGGATATAAAAGTGCAGTTATGACATTTCATCCTCATCCATCTGTTGTTTTAGGGAAAAAGGATGCGCATGTGGAGTATATTACACCAATGCGTGATAAAGAAAAAATAGTCGAAAGCTTAGGAATCGATATATTATATGTGATTAAATTTGATGAATCATTTGCAGGGTTATTACCGCAACAATTTGTAGATGATTATATTATTGGTTTAAATGTAAAGCATGTAGTAGCAGGGTTTGATTATTCATATGGACGTTTAGGAAAAGGAAAGATGGAGACTTTACCATTTCATGCAAGAGGGGAGTTTACACAGACTGTGATTGAAAAAGTTGAATTTCAAGAAGAGAAAGTAAGTTCTACAGCATTACGAAAGTTAATTCGAAATGGCGAAATGGAGCAAATTCCATCTATTTTAGGTAGAGCCTATACTGTAGCGGGAACAGTTATACACGGCGACAAACGTGGGCGTCAAATTGGTTTCCCGACAGCTAATGTAGGTTTAAGTGATGAGTATTTATTGCCACCTGTAGGTGTTTATGCAGTGAGATTAAAAGTTCACGATGAATGGTACGATGGTGTATGTAATATTGGATATAAACCGACTTTTAAAGAAGATGAGCGTCAATTATCAATTGAAGTGCACTTATTTGAATTTAACAAAGATATATACGATCAAAATGTTACAGTAGAGTGGCATATGCGTATAAGAGCAGAAAAGAAATTCAACGGTATTGATGAGTTAGTTGAACAAATCGCAAAAGATAAGAAAACAGCACAAGAATATTTTATGAGCGAAAAGAATATACTTGCTTTTTCAAATGAAAAGTAGTATTCTATGTTATGTACTTTATGACAACCATTGCTTGGCATTGCGACTCACCGACGCTTGCTAGGTAATTGGGGGTTTAATTAATAGGAGGTGAAATAGGATGGCTTTAACACAAGAACGTAAAAATGAAATCATTGCACAATTTAGAACTCATGAGACTGATACTGGTTCTCCAGAGGTTCAAATTGCTGTCCTAACGGAGCAAATTAACACTCTAAACGAGCACTTACGTACTCACAAGAAAGATCATCATTCACGTCGTGGTCTATTAAAGATGGTTGGTAAACGTCGTAACTTACTAACTTACCTTCGTAATAGCGATATCACACGTTACCGTGAATTAATCACAAAGCTTGGCTTACGTCGATAGTCAAAGAAGCGGGAATATTCCCGCTTTTTTGTTAGGTAAAAATATATCTTCTACGCTTTATAGCTTACTTAATTTTAGGCAATACTAGAGGTAGAATATTGTGATATACTATCCATTTACATAGAAGAATTGAATACTTTAAATTGAGAGGGGTACTTAAATGAGTCAAGAAAAGCAAGTCTTCTCGATAGATTTAGCTGGTCGCCAGCTAACAGTTGAAACTGGTCAGCTTGCAAAACAAGCGAACGGAGCAGTATTAGTAAGATATGGCGATACAGCGGTTCTATCTACAGCAACTGCATCAAAAGAAGCAAAAAATGTAGATTTCTTCCCACTTACAGTAAACTATGAAGAGCGTTTATATGCAGTCGGAAAAATTCCTGGCGGTTTTATTAAGCGTGAAGGTCGTCCAAGTGAAAAAGCAATTTTGGCAAGTCGTTTAATCGACCGTCCAATTCGTCCGCTATTCGCAGATGGCTTCCGTAACGAAGTACAAGTTGTCAGCATTGTAATGAGTGTTGATCAAGATTGTTCTTCTGAAATGGCAGCTATGCTTGGTTCTTCATTAGCGTTATCGATTTCAGATATTCCATTTGAAGGTCCAATCGCTGGTGCGACAGTTGGCCGTATTAATGGCGAATTCGTTATTAACCCAACAGTAGAACAGCAAGAACAAAGTGATATCCACTTAGTTGTAGCTGGTACGAAAGATGCGATTAACATGGTTGAAGCAGGAGCAGATCAAGTACCTGAAGAAACAATGTTAGAAGCAATTATGTTTGGTCATGACGAAATTAAACGTCTAATTGCATTCCAAGAAGAGATTGTACAAGCTGTAGGTAAAGAGAAATCAGAAGTGAAACTTTATGAAGTTGACGCTGATCTTAACCAAGCTGTACGTGAAATGGCTGAAGAAGATATGCATTCAGCAATTCAAGTACATGAGAAACATGCACGTGAAGATGCAATTAACGAAGTGAAAAAGCGTGTTATTGAGCATTACGAAGCGCAGGAAGCTGACGCTGATACATTAGGACAAGTAAATGAGATTTTATATAAAATTGTAAAAGAAGAAGTACGTCGTCTTATTACAGTTGAAAAAATCCGTCCAGATGGCCGTAAAGGTGACGAAATCCGTCCATTAGCATCAGAGGTTGGTATTTTATCTCGTACACACGGTTCTGGTTTGTTCACTCGTGGACAAACACAAGCATTAAGTATTTGTACATTAGGTGCATTAGGCGATGTGCAAATTTTAGATGGTCTTGGTGTAGAAGAATCAAAACGCTTTATGCACCATTACAATTTCCCATCATTTAGTGTTGGTGAAACAAGACCAATGCGTGGACCAGGTCGTCGTGAAATCGGTCACGGTGCACTAGGAGAACGCGCACTTGAGCCTGTAATTCCATCTGAAAAAGATTTCCCATACACAGTACGTCTTGTATCTGAAGTTTTAGAATCAAATGGTTCTACTTCACAAGCAAGTATTTGTGGTAGTACTTTAGCAATGATGGATGCTGGTGTTCCACTTAAAGCTCCAGTTGCAGGTATTGCAATGGGTCTAGTTAAAACTGGTGAGCATTACACAATTTTATCTGATATTCAAGGTATGGAAGATCATTTAGGTGATATGGACTTTAAAGTAGCAGGTACAGCACAAGGTGTAACTGCACTACAAATGGACATTAAAATCGATGGTCTATCTCGTGAAATTTTAGAAGAGGCATTACAACAAGCGAAAGTTGGTCGTGTGCACATTCTAAATCATATGTTATCTGTTATTCCAGAGCCACGCACTGAATTATCAGCGTACGCTCCAAAGATTATTACAATGACAATTAATCCAGATAAAATCCGTGACGTTATCGGACCGAGCGGTAAACAAATCAATAAAATTATTGAAGAAACTGGCGTTAAAATTGACATCGAGCAAGATGGCACAGTATTCATTTCTTCAATAAACCAAGAAATGAACGACAAAGCTAAGAAAATTATCGAAGATATCGTTCGCGAAGTACAAGTAGGTGAAATCTACGAAGGAAAAGTGAAACGTGTTGAGAAATTCGGTGCTTTCGTTGAATTATTCAGCGGTAAAGATGGATTAGTTCATATTTCTGAACTTGCACTTGAGCGTGTAGGTAAAGTAGAAGACGTTGTAAAAATCGGTGATGTAATTACAGTTAAAGTTATCGAGATTGACAAGCAAGGTCGCGTAAATCTATCTAGAAAAGTATTGCTAAAAGAAGAGCAAGAAAAAGAAGCTGCTAAAGAAGAAAACAAACAAGAGCAGCAATAAGTAAAAGCCAGTTAAACTGGCTTTTTTTGTTATGTAAAAATATGATTTATATATATTTTTATGTCAGCATAGGTATAGTTTTCATTATAACGCTCAAATTAACAAAGATAAGAAGAAAATGTTTTTATATAGTTAATTTGGGAGGGTTTATATGAAAGTTCGTATATTGGCATACATATGTATATTTTCTTTATATGTCAGTTTAGGCTCTTATTCTGTTTTTGCACAAGATAACTTGCATGAAGAAATTCAAAAGCATGCAAAAAAGTATGAGATTGCACCTCAAAATGCGATGATTGATAAAATATGGAAGGCAACACCTGGATATAATGGAAGACAAGTGGATATTGAAGCATCGTATAATAATATGAAGAAGCTAAAGGAATTTGATCAAAAATATCTTGAATTCAAAGAAGTCTCACCGAGTGTTCATTTAGAAGATTTATCACCCGCTCCAATTTATAGAGGCCATCCAAATAAAAAGATGGTGGGATTAACAATAAATGTGGCATGGGGAAATGAGTATTTGCCTCGCATATTAGAGATATTGAAAAAGCATGATGTGAAGGCCACTTTCTTTTTAGAAGGACGTTGGGTGAAAGAAAATTTACGATTTGCAAAAATGATTGTCGATGCAAATCAAGAAGTCGGAAATCATTCTTATACGCACCCTAATATGAAAACGCTATCGTCTGATGAAATACGAGAGCAGTTACAAAAAACAAATCGAATGATAGAAGTAGTAACGAATCAAAAAGTAAGATGGTTTGCCCCGCCGAGTGGAAGTTTTCGGGATGAAGTCGTGAAAATCGCTGATGATTTCCAAATGGGAACGATTATGTGGACTGTCGATACAATCGATTGGAAGCGACCTGAGCCAGATGTACTATTGCAGAGAGTAATGAGAAAAATACACCCAGGTGCTATCGTATTAATGCATCCTACTTCGTCAACGGCAGAAGCATTAGATACAATGATTAAAAAATTGAAGGAACAAGGATATAAAGTGGGGAATATAACAGAATTACTGGATGAAAAACGTGTGGATTAAATACATTTGCATGACATTCATCCTTAAACTTGTTATCATTAAATAATAGCACTTATTTAGAGAAACTGGCAGTAGGAGGAAAGTTTTTGATTAAAAAATATACTTGTAAAAATGGTGTAAGAATAGTTATGGAGAATATACCAACTGTAAGATCGGTTGCGATTGGTATTTGGATCCATGCGGGATCAAGAAATGAAAATGAAAAAAATAACGGGATTTCTCACTTTTTAGAGCATATGTTCTTTAAAGGGACAGAAACACGTAGTGCACGAGAGATTGCAGAATCATTTGATAGCATTGGTGGTCAAGTGAATGCATTTACTTCAAAAGAATATACATGTTACTATGCAAAAGTATTAGATGAGCATGCTAAATATGCTTTAGATGTTTTAGCAGACATGTTCTTTAATTCAACATTTGATGAGGAAGAACTGAAAAAAGAGAAGAATGTCGTATGTGAAGAAATTAAAATGTACGAAGATGCTCCAGATGATATTGTGCATGATATGTTAACGAAAGCAACATATGAAACGCATCCACTTGGATATCCTATTTTAGGAACAGAAGAAACGCTTAATACGTTTACAGGTGATACGTTACGTCAATATATAAAAGATCATTACACACCTGAAAATGTAGTTGTATCAATCGCAGGAAATATTGATGAAGCATTTTTACAAACAGTGGAGCAATATTTCGGTAGTTATGAAGGAACAACAAACCGTGAACAAGTACATAGCCCAATTTTCCATTTCAATAAGGTAGCCCGTAAAAAAGAAACGGAACAAGCTCATTTATGTCTAGGATATAAAGGCTTACAAATGGGACACGAAGATATTTATAACTTAATTGTATTAAATAATGTTTTAGGCGGTAGCATGAGTAGCCGTTTATTCCAAGAAGTACGTGAGCAACGTGGATTAGCTTACTCAGTATTTTCTTACCACTCTTCTTATGAAGATACAGGCATGTTAACACTTTACGGTGGAACAGGTAGCCAACAATTAGATACATTGTATGAAACAATGCAAGAAACATTAGAGACATTGAAAAATACAGGTATTACAGAAAAAGAGCTTATGAATAGTAAAGAGCAATTAAAAGGAAACTTAATGTTAAGTTTAGAAAGTACAAATAGCCGTATGAGCCGTAACGGTAAAAATGAATTGCTTCTTCGTAAACATCGTTCACTTGATGAGATTATTGAAAGTGTAAACACTGTAACAAAAGAAAATGTGGACGGATTAATTCGCAATATGTTTACTGACGAGTTCTCTGCGGCACTTATTAGTCCAGACGGAAAACTTCCAAAAGGAATAAAACTATAATCAATTTTTACGATGTATAAAAAATAACCTTCTCTCTTTTTAAATGAGAGAAGGTTATTTTTTTTATACATATAGAATAGGTACTAATTATAGACAATGCAAATGAAAAATTCATTAGGGGAGTGGAGTGTGTATGCGATTAAGTGAATTAAGTGGTAAAGAGGTTGTAGATATAGAAAAAGCGGAAAAAATGGGAGTCTTAGGTTATATGGATTTAGAGATTAATGAGAAAGACGGGCAAATACAAACACTTATAATACCTGTAGGGAAGTGGGGAGGTTTTAAAAAGGAACCACAAGAAGTAAGGGTGGCATGGAGTCAAATAAAGAAAGTCGGACACGTGCTCCTTTGTGATAGTATAGATCGTTCAAATTCGGAGTGAAGGATGGCCATTTTGGTCATCTTTTTTTGTATCTACATAGAAACCTGATAAATCATATGTGCATTTGGATTTTCAATCACCATAAACTCGTACATTACATATGATGTGGAGGAAAAAGAAAAAGTAGGCACTTTTCTTATAAATGACAGAAAAAGAAGGTGAATTAGGGAATGTTGACTGAGATGCATATTGCTGTCATAGGAGGAGATGCAAGACAGCTAGAAGTAATTCGTAAGCTAGTTGAATTGGATGCGAAACTTTCTTTGATAGGTTTTGATCAGTTAGATCATGGTTTCACAGGGGCAGCAAAAGAAAGTATACAAAATTTAGATTTCACTTCTGTAGACGCAATTATTTTGCCGGTTGCCGGTACAAATGCCAAAGGAGAAGTAGATACTATTTTTTCAAATGAAAAAGTTTCAATAACGAAAGAACAAATTGAAAATACACCAGAACACTTTACTATATATTCAGGTATTGGTACACCTTACTTGGAAAATCTCGTATCTACTACGAACCGAAAACTTGTTAAATTATTTGATCGTGATGATGTAGCAATATACAATTCTATTCCAACGGTAGAAGGTACATTAATGATGGTAATTCAACATACCGACTATACAATTCATGGGTCCAATGTAATGGTTCTAGGATTTGGTAGAACAGGAATGAGTGTTGCGAGAGCATTTCAATCATTAGGAGCCCATGTCAAAGTTGGAGCAAGACGATCTGAACATATTGCACGTATTACAGAAATGATGTTTTCTCCTTTTCATATGCAAGACATAGAGAAAGAAGTAGGAAATATCGATATTGTAATTAATACGATTCCGCACCTCGTTGTAACAGCGAATGTTATTGCAAAAATGCCAGCTCATACGTTAGTGATTGATTTAGCTTCTAAACCAGGCGGTACCGACTTTAGATATGCAGAAAAAAGAGGAGTCAAAGCATTGCTAGCACCTGGATTACCAGGTATTGTTGCCCCAAAAACGGCTGGGCAAATCTTAGCAAATGTTCTTTCTCAGTTATTAGCAGCAGATGCAATCGCAAAGGAGGAGGAAAAGAAATGAGTTTGAAGGGGAAACGAATTGGTTTCGGATTTACAGGTTCACATTGTACGTATGAGGAAGTTATGCCGCACTTAGAAAAATTAATTGCTGAAGGAGCAGAAGTACGTCCTGTTGTTTCATACACTGTTCAATCAACAAATACTAGATTTGGAGAAGGAGCAGAGTGGATTAAGAAGATTGAAGAAATAACAGGTTTTAAAGCAATTAATTCAATTGTTGGAGCAGAGCCACTTGGACCTAAAATTCCATTAGACTGCATGGTAATCGCTCCTTTAACAGGAAATTCTATGAGTAAATTTGCAAATGCAATGACAGACTCTCCAGTACTAATGGCAGCAAAAGCGACGCTAAGAAATGGCAAGCCTGTCGTATTGGCAGTTTCGACGAATGATGCTTTAGGATTAAATGGGGTAAATCTAATTACACCAACAAGGTGACGACAAAGCATAAACGCTTATATGTCGCCATCTTGAGGGAGCTTAGGGTAAAGCACAAGTTCGAAATCATCGAGCCTTTGCCACTTTTCCTTTTTATAAACAGCTTTTTCTAAAACCGACTTTAGGAGGCTGTTTTTCTTTTTGGGATCATTTGTTTTAAAGTATAGATCAATAACATGCTCCACTTGAGGTATTGTATCTTTCTTGACTTTTTCCTTCTTAATTTCGGTTTTAATTTCTTTCTTTAAGTTTTCCATAGTGGAAGTAATTTCAGTTATACGGTCAGAAACTACATTCGAGCGTTCTAAAAACATATCGACTGTGTAAACGCCACGTTCTAATAAATCATGTAAATTATTTTTTTGTTTTTGGACATCCACTAATTCTTTTTCAAGCTTGCGTAATGCAGCTTCATTCATTTGAATGACTTGTGTTTCTTTTAATTTGTCATCTTGCTTATGTTTTTCAAAATCAGCTTTATAATTGATGTACCATTCTTTTAATGCCTCGAGTAAACGCTTCTCAATTAATTCAGTATAACTTGATTTGTTTTCACAGCCACGGTGTTTACAATCCATCGTTTCTTTTCGGTTCTTTGGATAACGTTGGACCATGCTATAACCACATTTACTACATTTAATAATGCCAGCTAGAGGGTTTTTAATTCCGTTCGTATTGTAAGGAACGTGATATCTTGAGTTTAATTTTTCTTGTACTTGTTCAAATAAACTTTCAGGTATGATTGGCTCGTGCTTACCATCAGCAATAATCCAATCTGATTTATCTTGTCTTGCACAACTTCTTTTTACAGCATCAGGACGTTTTACTTCTTTTCGTTTTTGCCACGTTACTTTTCCGATGTACACATTGTTCTTTAATATATCTAAGATGCTGTAGGGGTTCCATTCATTACCTAGCTTACTTTTGTAGCCAAGATCATTTAATTTGCTCCTAATTGCATTTGCGCCCATATCCTCATTTGCATACCAATCAAATATCATTCTAACGACAGAAGCTTCTTCTGAATTAATTGTTAAAGTACGTTCTCGCTTATTTAAACGGTGGATATCATAACCATAAGGCGCATGGGTACCGAGATAATTACCAGCCTCTACACTGGCGACACGACCTCGTTGCATACGTCGTGTAATAATCTTTAACTCCTTACGAGCCATAAACGCTTCAAATTCGCTGTATTCTTCATCCCACTCATCATTAAGGTCATAAGTCTTCCTAGGTGTCATAATCTTCGTATTAGAGCGTTTAAACGTCTCTAAAATGATTCCTTGTTCTTTCATACCACCACGACCTAAACGGTCCATGTCCATACAAAGAACAACATCATATTTGTTATCTTCAATTTCTTCGAGCAGTGCTAACATCTCAGGACGTTTCACTAAGCTCTCACCAGAAACGATTTCCTCACGGACAGATAAAACATTTAGGTTCATTTCCTTGGCAATTTTCAGCAGGGTAGTGCGGTGCTTTGCTAATGTTTCGCCTTCGCCACGTGCTTCAGCTTCGAGATCGGCGCGGGATTTTCTTAAGTAGATTGCAGTTTTCATAGTGGGAACCTCCTTCGTAATAGTCATTATATAAAATAGAGTGAAGATAAAGAAATAATTAAAATAAAAGCCCTCATAAAGTGGGCTTTTAGAATAGTATTAATTGTAATAAGAAAATAGTTTACAATTAATTTGTTTGTTAATACTATGGTATAAAAGGAGTGTGATTTTATGTTGTCTAAAAAGCTCCAAAAATTACTGGCCAATGAAACAAATCATATCTTGGACAGTATGAATGAATTTCGAAAAAATCATGAGCGTATCTCCAATAGTATCGGTGAATCTAAAAAAAGAATGGATGAAAAATCAAAAAAACGAAGGCTTATTCAAAATAAATAGCAACAGGTGATACTACTATATCCTCAGCTGTCAGTATATCAAATGTACCTAATACACCGAGAGGTAACCCTAAAATTGAATTAAAGACGCTATGAGGGTTTTGTGACGTTATATTTGAAAAATCAGGTATCTTGGCCTCGTCATAAGAAATTTTTCTAGTAATCTTTCCGATTAGGGTTGCTTTAACTGATGGATTATTTTGTCCATACTTAAAAGTTAACTCGTCAATGCTTTCGCGTAGAAAACTTTGTTTTAATGGAATAAAGATTTTGCCCATTTTCAAAAATGCGCTAGCTGGCACAGTTTGATTAATATACTCTAGCATGAGTTTGATTTGTCTAATTGGCGATGATTGTGCTTCTTGGATTTTTTCGAATTGTTCATTTATTAATTTAATGGCGGCTTTCTTTTGAGCAGGTTTCATATTACGTTCATTTTCTATTTCTTGTATACTTTTATCTTTTTGTTCTTTAAAGTTTAATTGTGAAATTTCAAGAAATTTTTCTCCTACTATTTTTTCGATAACTTCGAAATTCATTGCTGTAAAGCTTGAAGTTGTTTTGATATATGTACCTGGCGATAAAGTAGGAGTCGAGAAAGAATTTTCTATTACTTCGATTAAGCCCTTTTCTTCAAAATATTTTTCAAAATCATTTAATGCATTATCATGTAATTGGGTAGAAATGATTTCTTTTCCAGCTTCTAAATCAGCAATTGTAAAAGATTCGGAATGATTTTCACCTGGAGCTAGGCGTAATGTAGCTTTAGCGGATGGCGATTTAATAACAAATGGAATGTCAAATTTTCCAGTATCCCCTTGAACTTCAAAATATCCTCTTGCTTGTGCACCTTTACTTTCTTGATGCGTTTCTGTTCTTTGTTCTTGTAGCTCGGTACTTTTTGATGTAATAAGCCCGTCATTTGTTTGTGCAATAAATGAATGTAAAAAATCTTTGTCTAAATATATTAATTCCTTCATAGTATCATTTCCCCTTTTAATAAATGTAGTTGTACTTTTATTAAATATCGTCTTCATCGGGTTGTTCTTTTATAAATTCTAAATATACTTTTGAAGAGTAGTCACAAACATAAAAGACTTTATCTTTAGAACGATATTTATCATATAATAATGCTCTACCGTCATTTAGCATATATGAATGAATTAAGTCTAATTCTTTTATATATTCTTCGGTAACGATTCTACATAAAACTTGATTGTTTTTTTTAGGTGTAGTTTTATAAAAAACATGGGTTGCTAGAAAAGTAACTAATAGCGGAAAAATAATAATGACGGGTAAAAAGCTCCAAGCTTTGTTTTGTATAATCATTGAAGTACCAAGACCGTAAAATATTGATGAACTAAGCAAAGTCAATATTGTTAATGATTTAAGAATAGTAGTTTTATGAGGCCATTTCATAAGAAAAATAAGAGTAGTAATTAAGGATAGATAAAATAAAAGAATATCTATATCTATGATGTTAGCTATGAGGTTGTGAACTTCCTCTTTGTTACCATCTATTTTTATTATGTTTAATCCACCAGTTAAGTAAAAAGCTATGGTAGGAGCTAAAAAAAATACTGTTACTAAGATTGTGAATTGAATAACATTATTACTAAAATTTAGCTTTAATTGATCAATTTTTGTTTCAAATAAATGTTCAACTTCGGTACGGTGTATAAATTTAAAGAATGCCATTAGAATTAAAGTAAGCAAAGGTACAAGTACTGTAATAAATTTCATAATGTCTGACAAAGTAAAATATCCCCCTTTAACTATTGACTTTATTTATATGTTTTTAATAGTGCAAATCCTCCAGGGACCCCATGAATTTCCGAAACTTCTTGAATAGATAAACGAGTATCTTCATAAGCACAAATCATTTCATCGGTAAGTAATAACTCTACAGCAAATGTATTTGCTTCAATTTCTAAGCGATCCACCGAAAAAAATGTTTGGTTACGTAAGAAGGGGGTGTTTGCTTTAGGGTGAAGTACAGCATGCCCTAATTCATGTGCACAAACAAATCGTTGTATGGTTTCGTCAATTCTATTATTAATATGAATGAATTTAAAGCGTTTATAAGTGTTGTAAAAACCAAGAGTATTCCCAAGGTCTTCAAACAACACTATAATATTTTTTCGTTTAGCAATTTCAAACGGATTTGTTGTGCCGTGTTTTTTTACGATTTTCAGTACGTAGTCTTTAATTTCCATTTCTCGCTCCGTTCAATCTTTTTTATACTTGTTTGGAGTGAATTTTTGTTTTGCTAATTGTTTTGCCATGCGCATAGAGTTTTCTAGAGAAATGCGAATCATTTCTTTTGTGTGTTCGTCTATTGGTTCTCCGTCAAACATTAACGCTTCATCGCTGTTCTCTAGCTCTTCTAAGGTTTTTTCTAAATCACGTGCGATATCACGTTCTTCCTTAATTGATAATTTAGATGGATTCTTAGATACCATTTCTTTTGTTTGTGTTCTATCTAACAGATAATCTGTTGATACCTCAAAAAAGTCTGCAATTTTCTTTAAAGTATCATAATCTGGTTCACGCTGACCTTGCTCATAATTAGCTAATTTGCCTCTTGAAAAGCCCAAACGATCAGCAAGTTCATATTGACTTAGTTTTTGTTTCTTTCTAAGTTCTGAAATCTTTTTTCCAAGCATAAATTCTTCCTTCTTTCTAAATAAGAATAGGCGCTTTTTATTAATTATAGAAACGTTTAGTTTCTAAATCCACAAAGGAAACAAAAAGTTTCTAATAAATATTGACAGAAACGATTTGTTTCTTTATATTGGAGTTACAAGGAAACGAAATGTTTCTTTTGGGGGTGGTATATTGAATAAAAAAAGAAATAAAATGATTGCATTTAGAAGTAATCAATCAAGAATAGTCGTAGCAAGGCATTTGAAAATTACGCCTCAAATGCTAGGGGCAATTGAACGTGGTGATAGAACACCTTCATTAGAATTAGCTAAAAGAATAGCTGATTTTTATAAAACAACAATTGATGATCTTTTTTTTAGTTAAAAAGGAAACGAAATGTTTCTGGGGGTGAGAAAATGCCAACAACTAACATGGCAGTACCAACAAATTCGGCGCATAAACATATAAAAAGCACTTCAAGAGGTGACACCATGAGCCAACAAGAAGAATATGCGGCGACTTATGAATTTGGAAAAACGAAAGTCCATGTTGTGGCTCCTGAGCCAAAATCACAAAAGGATATCGATAAAATCCGTCAAGCATATTACAAGGCTGGTTGGGCCATCATCAAAGAGATACAAGTAAAAGAAAACGTTGAGGAATAGTTCCTCTCTTTTTATACGAAAAGTAGACAAGTTACATATGTACTAAGTTCATTGTAACCATTTGAAAACTAAATATGGAGGCGAACAGATATGGGAACAAGCATATACTGCAATTCAGCGATAGGGGAATTATTACAGAATGCTAGAGAATGTTGTGACAATGTTCAGCTGAAAACGAAGAAAGGGCTATCTAAGTACCTTGGTATTACACATGAAAGATTAACCCGTATTGAATCTGGACTTTCTAAACCAGAATTTGAACTTGCGATGGATTGGTGCCATGCAACAGGGGCAAAGTTGAATCAACAAGCAATCAAACATATTTATGGTGTTGGGTTACCGCCTACAGATCCACGCTTAACTCAAGATGTTAATTTACAACTGATGAACTACATTAAACAGGCTGAAGAGGGGATTGCGGCAGCAAAGGAAATCATGAACTTACAAGTTACAACAAGGTCATGGAAGCATGATGAAAAAAAGAAACATGAATACGCAGTTCATGCAAAAGAAATCTTCGATACAATCCAAGCTACTCAATGTGTAGTACAAGCTCTTGAGCAAGTTCATTTTGGCATTATGGAACAAATACAAAGAAGTTGGTTGCAAAAGGCTATAGCGGAGAACGTTATTATTCAATCGGTGGATAGCTTAATGAATTTAACAAAGGTGCTTTAAGGGAGGAAGGAAAATGACAGTAGATTATAAGAAACCGAGCCTAAGAGAATACAAGGAATTAATTCGATATGATGCAAAACTAACTGGTGAAATTAAAATAGCAGAATTACTTAATGAGGATTCAAAAACAGTTGAGTTAAAGCAAGAGAAGAAATTGTTGGGGATTCGAATCAAAATTATTGAAGCATCATTTATTTTGAAACATAAATGGGCAAATAAAAAAGCTACCGCCTAGACAACAGTAGCTCTGAAAAATATCGTAAAGCAATTATAACATTATATAAATCATTTGGACAAGCCGCTGTGCTTGTCGTTATGTCCAGAAAGGGATTGTTTCTCCCCATACCTCTACAATATTCCTTTCTGGTTGTAACGATGCGTACAGCATCCATAAAAGAAGAAATGAGGTGTAGATGATGGAAACGAAAAAGAAGGCTCCTGAAATAGATTGTCAGGATAGGAGAAATGAATTAATAAACAATTTATTTATACAAGGGAGAATATCTTTAAAAGAATCTAGAACGTTAATAGGGCTAGAGCCAATTGAAGACCCTAGCCATGAGAGATTATTTAAAAAGTTGAATGTAATATCCAACTAGTTGTCCAGGTTCTTTCAAACGCGATAATGGTTCAACTTCCATGCCTAGAGATTTGCAAGCAACTGGTATTAATTTAAGAAACTCTTCTTCCGAAATCTCGTATTCAAAGATAGTCAGTAGACAGTGGCGAAGTTCCATAGAAGTTATTTTATTAAAACTGCCGCCTAAGAAAAGCATACTGTACTTTTGCATTGTTGATTTTAAATCTGATTCAGAATCGATTGCTAAAGAAGATTCCCTTAACTCTTTAAGAACGTCAATAATTTTTTCTAACTTATCCATTTTATCACCTTCCTTTCAAGGAAGATTATACCAAAATAATAGGTTTTTAGATATTTTTATTAACTAGACAAGCACTGTGCTTGTCGTTATGACCAGAAAGGGATTGTTCCTCCCTTACCCCTACAAAACTCCTTTCTGGTTGTAACGATGCGTACAGCATTAATTTAAATAGAAAGGAGATGTAATTCATGAACGATAGAAACAATCGTCTTCATGATCTAGTTCTTCCTGGAGATTTTTCATTTGCGAATAAACTTCGTAACTGTATGAGTGAATGTATTCATAACATGTTTAATGCAGAATCAACCGAAGAATCAAATCACTGGGAAGAAGAGCTGGAGCGATGTATAAGGGAATTTAAAATGCTTCGTGATACAAAAGAGGAACATGAGGCATCGATGAGTTATCGTGTAGTAATTAAAGATTTAAGAGCAAGAGGAGTTAACGCTTCGTTAGTAACACGTAGAAAATAAAAAGATCTATCACTTGGCAGAGTGATAGACAAACGGTCTTGCAAAAGATCTTAGGATTAATTATATCAAATTAGCATTCGTATAACAACGGAGTGTGCTACATGCTTTTAGACAAATCGTTACATAGAGTGTTGCTGAACCCTAAAGTGTTTCAACAAGCAACATCAGAGCAACACCTAATTTACTTAATAAAACAATATCTCAAAATAGGATACAAGAATTATCGCTTATTACGTGTAGAGGACGGATTCGCGATATGTAAACGGGAGGATGAATAATATGGCAGTTTATAGACCAGTACACGTTTCATTTTGGCAGGATTCATTTGTTTTAGATCTTACGCCGGAGGAGAAGTATTTCTACTTATATTTGATGACAAACAGTAAGACGTCTCAATCAGGAATCTATGAGCTTCCACTTCGTATCATTGAAACTGATACAGGATATAACCGTGAAACTGTTATGAAGCTATTAGAACGTTTTGCTGAATACGGAAAAATTAATTACAACCAAAAAACAAAAGAATTGTTCTTAATCAACTGGTTGAAATTCAATCCAATTAAAAATGTAAACATTGAAAAGTGTGTTTTAAAAGAAATTCAATCTGTGAAGGATCAGGATTTTTTAGTTGATTTCTATGAAACTTGCTTGCAATTAGAACGAGAACAAGATTTTAAAATCCCTCGTATTAAGGAGTATTTATCAGTCCGTTTGGAGGGGCTTATAAGGGGCTTCCAAGACCCTAGCAAGGAAGAAGAAAAAGAAAAAGAAGAAGAAAAAGAACAACAACAAGAAGAACGCGCAGGCGCGGAAGAAGTTGTTGAGGTTAATCCAATTTCTTTTTACGAACAAAACTTCGGACTGATTACACCTTTTATTGCAGATGGTATTCATGCTTGGATAGATGATTTAAATGCAGAGCTAGTTATTAAGGCTATGGAGATTGCTTTAGAGAAGAATACGAGAAACATGTCTTACGTAAATACGATTTTAAGAGATTGGCACCTTAAAGGCTTTAAAACAGTAACTGATGTTGAGACAGCTGATAAAGCATTTCGTGCTCAGCGATTAACAAAAGCGCAACAACAGACACAAGCTCCTTATCAACAAAAAGGTTTATCGGAATCTACTAAAAACGTAATACAGCAGCAACAAGCATGGGAGCAGAACATTCCAACAGAAGAAGAACTTGCAGTACTTAACCAACAGAATGTGTGGTTGGCCAAATGAGTAACGATATGATTCGTAATGTAGAAGCTGAACAAAGTGTTTTAGGTAGCATTATCCAAGAAGGCGATTTAATTAAAGATTGTCAGCTAAAGGTAAAACAGTTCTCTTCACCAACGCATCAAGTGATTTTCAAGGCGATGAGAGAATTAGAGGATGCTGAGGTTCCGATAGATCTTGTTGCTCTCATTGGAAAATTTGATGAAAGCTTTATGCATCAAATTGGCGGAATCGAATTCTTTGTAAACCTGACAGAAGTTGTTACGACTACTAAAAATTTCTCGTATCACGAAGGCTTAGTTATCGAAGCTTGGAAAATGCGACATGCTCAAGAGGTTGCTGGTAACTTATATAACCGCCTTCAGCAAGATAGGGATATGAGTGCTATTAGTACATCAATTGATGAATTAAGCGCCATTGAAGAAACGGGTTACTCAGATGAATTTAACTTGAAAGATACGCTTGTTGATTTGTATAAGAACATGCAAATTGATGTAGGAGATTTAACCGGTATACCAACTGGTTATGACGACTTGAACAGAATGACAGCAGGGTTACAAGAAGGTGATTTAATCATTGTCGGTGCCCGTCCTTCAATGGGGAAAACAGCATTTGTATTAAACGTTGCTTTTCATGCAGCAAGTGCTCATACAGCAACAGGAATCTTCTCGCTCGAGATGGGGGAGGAGCAGCTACTTAAGAGGATGATTTCAAGTACTGGAAATATTGATGCTACCAAATTAAAGAATCCTAAGAAGTTATGTAATTTAAAGGATTGGGAAAAAATTAGTCAAGCGATGGGATTAATTAATGATTTGCCATTAGAAATTTACGATAAAGCAAATGTAACGATGCAAGAGATTTATGCAAAGGCTAGGAAATTAAAGCGTAAGTACCCTGATAAAAAGGTTTTAATTGCAATTGATTATTTGCAGCTTATCCTAGGGGACCCAAAGCATAGAGGAAACCGAATGCAAGAAATCGGTGAGATTAGTCGTAAGTTAAAACTGATGGCAAGAGAATTAAATGTATGTGTAGTTGCATTATCACAGTTAAGCCGTGCTGTAGAAAGCAGGCAAGATAAGAGACCATTGCTATCAGATTTACGTGAGAATGGTCAAATTGAGCAAGATGCGGATTTAATCGCATTCTTATACCGTGAAGATTACTATGACCGCGAGACAGAAAATAAAAACATAACAGAAATTATTTTAGCAAAACAGCGAAATGGCCCAGTTGGTGTTGTTGAACTAGCATTCATTAAAGAATTTAGTAAGTTTGTAAATTTAGAGAGAAAGTTCAATCATCAACAGGAGGCTTAATCATGTTGTTACGTCAGGAAGTAGAACGTAGAAAACTAATAATCATTCGTAAATTATTGGGGTTAGGATTAACTGAAATTAACGGACAAACATTAGATCAACTGACGTTAACGCAGCTTGAAGGAATTTTAATTGCAAGTTTGCAGGTATTGGAGGGGAAAAACAATGCCAAAGCAATTAACAATTTTTGACGTGGAGCCAGTTGTATCATTTGATCCTAAGAAAGCTCATATTCACCGTTTGAATTCAAAATTACGGTATGCAGATGTGGTTGTGCAAATACCACGCCAAGCCAAAGCGATTGATGAATTAAAAGCAACGACAGCACCTGATGAACGTTACGAATTATTTGAGGATTATACAATTGGGATTTGGCGTTATAAGCGAGTGGAGGATAAAGAATTTGTGTGGGAAGAGGCTGAAGAAATATGTAAGAGAGCAAGGGATAACAAAGAGCCGATTCCAATACGGCTTCATTTATCTTTTGAACAATCATTTGTTCCAGAAAATGTTGTGCAGTATTTATAAGCAAATAAAAAAGTCGAGATTGCTCCCGACATAATTATTCGACAAAGTAATTATAACATAATTGGGAGTGGTAGTGATGGCAATTATTAGTGAAAATATTGTGGAGATGAAAGCTGAAATCTCTTTAAATGAAAATATGGTTTATGTTGTAAAAGATGGACAGGTTCATCCTATTAAACCACCAATAAGTGGTCATGGTGAACAATCCTTTGTATATAGAAATGGGAAAGTAATGCGCATGGATGAACGGAAAACGCAGTTGATATAATAAATTCATTAAAATATGGAAAATTAATTTGTGGATATCATAGGAAAAGAAGATGCCAAATTTGGTATCTTCTTTTTATCTCTAATTGAATTATTCATACGTTATAAAGAGGATAAGGAATAACTATTATCTATATGATGGAGTGAAAGTTAGATTATAAATCTGTTTTTCTTTATATTGAAATTTAATGCTTTATTGGTTAGAATTTTATTGGTTTCAATATTAGAATTGTGAGGTTTTTCGTAATGAAAAAATTATATTTAGTTACATTTTTTTTAGCAATAGGATGGATGATATTGTACGTTTTTACAGGTTTTTTTCAAATGTATATAGGTAAATTGACGGAGTATACTTTAGTGGTACTGACTCTGCTTTTAAAACTTTTAGCGAGTATATTCATAGCGAGATTTTCTCGTTATATAGGGAAAAGTATGAGTGGGAAAATTTTAAAAAAGAAAAAAATGACATTAGTTGACTGGACTAGTTATACACAGGATATAGATGGTGAAATACAAGCCATACTTGGCCGTTCTAGGGCAACATCAAATATTGTTGTTAATTTGGAAAATATAAAGTATCAAATAGGTTTGTATTTTCAAAAAGATATAAAAAAATTGAAAAATTTTAAAGCATATTTGAATGTGGTGGAAAAAGACAATACGTTTATTGCATTACAAACATTTATATTTGCTATAATCTCATCTGGTTTTGTTAGTATAATAACAACTGGTAAAGTTAAAGAAATTACTAAAAATTATGTTATACCTATTTCTGAGGGGAAGATTTTGGGAACCTTTTACTATGCATCTGGTTCTGTTTTTTTATGGTTCTTTATTATGATTATAGTCGCGTATATGATGAGTTATACTGATAAAACTAGAATCAGGATAATGCAAGAGGTTATCGATATATATATTGATGAACTGGAAGAGGAAAAGAAGGAAGTAAAAGGAAGATAACAAAATAAACCTTTTCTAATAAAAAAATTACTAAAATATGAGGAAATGCTATAATAATACCAATTACATATTTAGTCCTACTGGAAGAACCAGCGGACAACAAACTAAAGAGCATTAATGATATTGCTCTTTAGTTTGTTGTCCGCTTTTTGTATTTGTATAAAAAAGAGACAAGGAGTGCGGTAAATATGACGCAATTAACTTTTTTACCTAAAATCGATCGTAAAGCAACGCAGGCTCGTTTAGAAGAGATTCTTGAAAATGTTCGTATTTATAGACAATTTGGGATGATTAGACATGAGATGAAGGTTACAGCATCTAGTGAGGTAAGATATCACGGTCCAACAAATATAGTTGGGAAGCCAGCTGAAGATATTGCTTTAGCAAATATTGCTATGAGTGAAAGGGAAGTGAAACTACAACGTTTATCTTTTCAAATTGATAAGGCATTAAGTCGTTTTAGTAAAAACCAAAGAGATATTATTGTAAAACGATATTTAGAAGATGAAGAGGTTTTTGATTACATGGTTTATAACGAAATTGGTATGAGTGAGCGTACGTATAGACGAAATAAATCTAATGCTTTTTATAAACTAGCTTTTGCTCTTAGATTAGAAGTATATGAGGCAGAAGAAGCTGGAGGTAATGAATAATGAATTTTGTTCAACCAATACGTGATCCAGAGCAAATACAGCAGTTAAAGGAGTATTTTAAGGGAAAGAGCTTACGTAATTACATTCTCTTCATTATGGGTATTAATACAGGCCTCAGAATCTCAGATATTTTGAAATTGAAAGTAGGGGATGTTAAAGGCAGTCATATATCTATGCGGGAAAAGAAAACGGGGAAACAGAAACGAATACAAATTACTGCCGCACTGAAAAGAGAACTTAAATGGTTTATTATAGAAAGAGAAGACAATGAGTATTTATTGCAAAGCAGACAAGGTAAGAATCGTCCAATTGGTCGTAGCATGGCATATAAGATATTAAGCGGAGCGGCGGCAGAGTTCGGATTAGATGAAATAGGAACACATACGTTAAGAAAAACATACGGGTATCACATGTACATGCAAACAAAAAACATAGCATTACTCATGGAGATATTCAATCACTCGTCAGAGAAGGTCACGTTACGTTATATAGGTGTTAACCAAGATGCAATGGATAAAGCAATGACTAGGTTTAAAATCTAATCATTGCTTATTCCTTTTTTAGTCTAGGGGTATCGTAGCATTTTGGTAAAAAACTACGCTAAGAGTATGCAAGATTTTATACAGTTCCAGTAACAAACAAGAACCCTAAAACCGCGCTAGGATAGGGATGTATAAAAAAATGCATAGATCCATAGAACAAAAAAAGAAGGTTCCTTGGTGAGAGTGTAGTTTCCTCCTTTTCATTGTTGCCGATAATAGGACGTTATGTTAACCAGACATGTATAGAATATACAACCAAAATCAAACAACATATCAGTTCTTTTAAATGGTAAAATAGGAAAAAAGGAGGTTCTAAATAATGCCTTTAGAAAACTCTATGTATTACATAGGAGTTATTATTATTTTAGTAATCATCGGTGCAATGTTTGGCGGGATTATACGTATAATTCGACATACCAGCAATCGCAAAAAGCAAGATCCAGTTGAGCAAAAGTTAGATAGGATTATTCAACTGTTAGAAAAACAAAACAAAGATTGACCTTGCCTCCAAACAGAAGTGATTTGCTATAAAAATCATTAATAGGAGCTAAAACATGAATTTTGCAGAGAAAGAAATTAAGAAAACCAAACAAAAAGTGTTAATTATATTATTTTGTATAGCTGGTTTGTTCGTATACGGAGTGTATTGGGCATTCTTCAGTATGGATCGACTACCTACAGGTGAAAAGATTGCTGAAAAACAATCTCCTGACGGAACATATACATTTAAAGCTTATGTAACAAATGGCGGAGCAACAACAAGTTTTGCTGTTAGGGGAGAGTTAGTATTTAATCATCGTGAATATTTCAAGACAAAGAATGTATATTGGAATTACCGAGAAGATACAGCAAAGATTGTATGGAAAGACAATGATACAGTAATCATTAATGGACATACGTTAAATGTTCCTGAGGATACATACGATTTCAGAAACGAATAACTGTAGACTTATAGATACATTGACTACCGTTAACGAAAATTATGTAAATAAGCTGTCCACATGGGCAGCTTATTTTATTTTTCCGCATAGCATAGGTTATTTTGCAAAATGCTGGTGTTATCCCTATACAGTTACTCATAATTTTCGTACTGTGTAACTCAAAAGAGAAAGTGAAATGAAATCAATGATACCAAGGGATTCAGCGAAGGGGTCAGTTACACACAATATAAGATATGGGTATGTCCTTCTAATAGCTTCATAATATAGGTAAACTATTAGAATAAATATAAGGAGGAATAAAATGAATAATATTATAGATGTATGGGGAAAATTAGAGACTACAGTCAAAACAATTGTTCCTGGTTTAGAAGAAACAATAGGAATTGCAATGGAATATGCGCCTTATATCGGTGGAGTTTTGCGAGTTAGAAAGCTTAATCGCATGGAAACAAGGATACAAGAACATCAAGAGCAACTTAATACAATTTCTGTCTTATGTGGGTATTCAAAATTATCAAGAGAATATATAAATGAAAAAATTGCACCAATTGTTTTTTCTGATATTTTAGAAGAACATGAAGATGCAAAGATTAATCTTATATTAAACGGATTCCAGAATGTATTTCTTGATGAAAAAAACAATGAAAGCATGATAATTAATTATTTGGATACATTAAGAGAGCTAAGGTACGAGGATATAAAAAGATTGTTTTATTTAGTGGGACGTATAGAAGCTTATCCTCTACGTGAGTTTGATAGTGAGGAATATGCACATTTAAGGTAAATGGATATGAAGTTGGAGAAAATGGGTTTAATTTTTATACAAAAACGCGTGGGGGAATTTAGTGGTGAAGAATACGAAATCCACAGAGATAAAGTGAAGATTAGTAAGTATGGAAGTAGATTTTTAGAATTCATATGTGAAAAAGAAGAACAAAATATATTGGCAGAGTCGTGACCGCTTTTTGGCAGTAAATGTGCCGGTTGTTTTGGAAATAACGTGATATATTTGTATTGTGAGTAGTGGCGGGAAACATTGCTCATAAAATTCCTGATAACTGAAAATGGATCGTCATAACCGGTGGCGATGGTTACAGATTGCATGAATAGTTGTTTCTAGTTTTCACATTCAATTGTAATTCATGTGGTGTAAACAGAGAAGGGCTTTTGCTCTTCTTCCAGTTACTTAATATTTTTGGAGCGGATGAATGTAATGGCATTAAGTGATTGGAAGAAGAATAAAACTTCATTTACCGTATTTATAGTAATAACATAAGAGATTGAAGAAAGGGCAACTGGTAAACAGTTGCTCTATTTTTATGATCTGTATGGATTTGTATTGTTTTAATTTGGAAGTAAATGATAAAATCGTATTAAAACAATATGGAGGATAAGCAATGGATAATCCAAATAAAGATAAAACCTGTTTTATTATCACGCCAATTGGTGATGATCAATCTGATATAAGAAGAGCGGCCGACGGGGTAATAGATGCTGTAATTATTCCGGCGCTAGTTTATATGGGATTGGATGAAGACAATATTAAAGTAGCTCATAGGATGCCAAGTCCTGGTTCGATAAATAAACAAGTTATTACCAGTGTCTTAGAATGCGATCTTGCTATAGCAAACCTTACAAATTTAAATCCAAATGTAATGTATGAACTTGCCATTAGACATGCTGCAAGAAAACCAGTAATTCAAATTTGTCAAAAAGGTACAAGGTTACCATTTGATATCACGGAAGAACGTACTATTTTTTATACTAATGACATGGCTGGAGTAATAGAATTAAATAATAATTTTAAAGAGATGGTTGCGGAAGCTATAGGTGATGAAGAACCAGATAATCCTATTTATAGAGTCATTGAAAGTAATTCGATAATGAAAAATGTTGATGAAACTGACCCATCAAGATATATGTTAAATCGTATAGACTCATTAGAAAATAACTTGTCGGATCTTATAAATGCTCTAAATAATAATAAATATAGTAGAATAAATGATGTGAAACCTAAAAAACCTAGAAATAAATATAATTTTGGAATTCAGATTGATGGATCAATAATTGCAATGGAAGAAGTTCCAGAACTAATCAATAAATTTTACAAGAAACATCCTACGATAGATTGCAAAGTAGACATGGAGGTTGATATTTCTACTGGGAATGCAATTGTTAATGTGAGTACAAATACCAACTTGAATTTAATTTTAGTTAGAAATTTCTTTTATGAACAGAATGGGATTACTCTTTACGATAATAAAACGCAGAATGAGTTATCAATCTAAAATAAAATGAACCAATATAATAGCATCCATTCGGGTGCTTTTTATTTTTGGGGGATAAATGATGAATGAATACAAAACGAAACAACAGAAGCGTAAATTCTATGACAGTGGTGAGTGGAAAAGTATACGTGAACAAGTAAAGAAGCGTGACAACTATGAGTGCCAAGAATGTAAACGAAATGGTCGCGTTCAAACTGATACCAATGAGTACAGTGAGAGTGCGAAGCGAAAGAAGATACAGTTAGTTGTCCATCATATCAAAGAGCTCGAGCATCATCCAGAGCTTGCAATTGATATAGATAACCTTGAAACAGTTTGTGTAAATTGCCACAATAAAGAACATGGAAGAGTTTACGAAAAGAAACAAAATAAATGGGAACACGATGAAAAGTGGTAAAACAATTTGAAAGTAATCCCCCCCCTTAAAATATTTCATCAAAAATTGCTCTAAGGGGCACCGGAGGAGGGGGTTAACTGTCAGGTTTTTTTCGAAATTACGCACGTAAGGGGGGGTGGGTAGATGGCTGTTAGTATTGTGAGGTTAAAAGAACAGCTCATGAATAGTATTGATATCACAGATTTAGTCGAAGTTGAAAAGGTAGAAAGATACATTGATTTAGTCAAAGCATTTAGAAAAATAAATAAAACCATTAATAAAGAAGGTGAATCTGTAACAGTAAAAAATGGTTCTCAAGTTTTTGTTAAAGCCCACCCTCTTATAAGTGAGAGGAATAAAATTAATAGTTCTTTAATTGCATTAGGGAGAGATATAAAATTTGTTGTTAAGAATACTATCCCTGATACAGGTTATAGCAAAAGTGATCTTACATGATTAAGCAAAAGTATGTGGAAGAATATATTGAACTTTATCGAAGTGGGAAAGTAAAATTCAATAAAGAAAGAGAACTGTTAATTAAATATCTAGAAAAATATGTTTTAAATAGAGACGATTTGTATTTTGATGATGAAATGATTGAGGATTGTATCAACTTTGGTGAGAAGTGGTATTTTCCGTTGCAGCCATTTCAAAAATTCTTAATAGCATTCGTCTTTTTATTTTATAAGAAAAACGGGCGTGTATTTTATAGGAAATTCCTGTGGATGTTAGGACGAGGTGGCGGTAAAAACGGTTTAATGTCTGTTGTAATTCACTTTTTAATAAGTGAATTACATGGTATTCCTGAGTATAACATTTCTGTTGTTGCGAATAGTGAAGAGCAAGCAAAAACAAGTCCAGACGAAGTAAAGAAAACTGTTCGTAGGAATGAAGTATTAAAAAAAGCTTTTAAAGCAACCGAATCACAGACCACCTCAAAGGCTACTGGAAGTGTATTAAAGTTTAGGACTTCAAACGGAGACACAAAAGATGGACTGCGTGATGGAGCTGTTCTGTTTGATGAAATTCACCAATACGAAAGTAATAAAGATGTCCGTGTTCATATTAGTGGTTTGGGAAAAAAGAAAAATCCACGTGAGTTTTACATTGGTACAGATGGATATGTACGAGATGGTTTTTTAGATAGATTAAAAGAAAAGGCAATGAAAGTTTTAAATGGTGAATCTCGTCCAAATGCAGTGTTTCCTTTTATTTGTAAACTGAATGATGAAACAGAAGTTGATGATCTTGATAATTGGGAGCTTGCAAATCCCATGTTATCAAAGCCTTTAAGTGAGTATGCAGAAGGGTTACTTGAAACAATTAAGGAAGAATATGAAGATTTAGAAGACGACCCGAGTAATAGAGAAGAGTTCATGACAAAGCGTATGAACTTACCTGTTACTAATTTAGAACGATCTGTTGCAAAATGGTCAGAAATTCTTGCTACAAATCGTCCATTTCCTGATTTATATGCTCAAGAATGCATAGGGGCATTAGACTTTGCAAGTATTCGAGACTTTGCAGCATGTGGTCTTTTATTTAGACAAAATGGTGAATACATCTTTAAAACTCATTCCTTTGTTCGAAAAGAATTTGTTGATATTTATTACGGATATTCTAAAAAAGCAGGTGAATTTAAAAAGCAGAAATTTGCTCCTATAAAAGATTGGGAAGAGCGAGGTTTACTAACAGTTGTGGATGAACCAACTATTAATCCTCAACACATTGTTGATTGGTTTGTAGAAATGAGAGAACAATATGGGGTTAAAAAGATTATAGCTGATAACTTCAGAATGGAAGCGATAAGGCCATTATTAGTAGCAGAGGGGTTTGAAATAGAAGTTATACGAAACCCAAAAGCAATTCATAGTTTATTAGCTCCACGTATTGAAATGGCATTTGCAAATAAACAAATTGTTTTTGATGATAATCCGCTAATGCGTTGGTATACGCAAAATGTGTTGGTTGTTATCAAAGGTGATGGAAATAAAATATATGAAAAGAAAGAACCTGTACGCAGAAAAACCGATGGGTTTCAGTGTTTTGTTCATGCTCTTTATCGTGCGGATGAGATACAAGAAGCAACTGATTTTGTTATAGGTAACATTAAATTTTAATAAAGGGGGTGATAACCATTGGATGGTTAAGTTCAGTATTTAAAAGAAATAAAGAACTAGAATTTATGCTAGATCTGGATTTGATTGCTGATACAGCAAACAGGCTTCACATGAAACGATTAGCACTTGATACATGCGTATCTTTTCTAGGAAGAACGATTAGTCAATCTGAATTCAGGGTAAGAAACGGTAAAACATTTGAGAAGAATGAGCTTTATTATCGCTTAAATATTAGACCGAATAAGAATATGACAGCCAGCACTTTTTGGGAAAGATTTATCCGTAAACTCATTTATGATAATGAGTGTTTAGTTGTACAGGCGGATGATGGTGATTTGCTTATTGCTGATGGATTTGAGCATAACGAATATGCTGTATATGAAGATACTTTTACAGATGTAACAGTAAAAGATTACACATTTAAGCGAAGTTTTAAACAAAGCGAAGTAATTCATTTAAAGTATCGAAATGATAAATTATCTCCACTTATTGATGGTTTATTTGCAGATTACGGTGATTTATTTGGTAGGATATTAAACTCACAGAAGCGTAAAAATCAAGTTCGCGGCACGGTTGATCTGGATATGATTGGTGCTAAAACAGAAGAACAAATAGCGAAGTTACAAGAGTTTATAGACAACATGTATAAGTCTATTGGCTCAAAAGATATAGCTATTGTTCCACAACAAAAGGGTATTAATTATAACGAGATATACAACGGTGTTGCGAATGGTCCAAGTGTAGAAGAAATCAATAAAGTAACAAATGGTTTCTTAAATCAAGTAGCTATGGCAATTGGTATTCCAACAGCTTTAATATATGGGGAAATGTCTGATGTAGAAAAGCAAACAAAAAATTATATGCTTTTTACAGTACGGCCATTATTAAAAAAGCTGTCTGATGAAGCGAACGTTAAATTCTTTGAAATGAGTGAATATCTTTTGGGGCAAAGAATTGAGGTTAAGGCTGTTTCCTATCAAAGTATATTTGATCTTGCGACAAGTATTGATAAACTAATTTCTTCAAGTGCATTTACAGGAAATGAGATTCGATCAGAAGTAGATTATGAAGATTCTGATGATCCAAACCTAAATATCCACCATATTACGAAGAACTATACAAAATTAAATGAATCTGAGGGAGGGGAGAAAGAAAATGACGGTGAAAATTGACGTGAAAGGGCCAATTATTTCTAATGATGAAGCTTGGATTTATGATTGGTTTGAAATGGAGGCTGCAAGCCCAGGTAAAATTTCAAAAGAACTAACTAACGCCAATGGTGATGATTTAATCGTATCAATTAATAGTCCTGGTGGTTATGTACACGAGGGATCAGAAATTTATACGGCATTAAAAAACTATCCAGGACAGGTTGAAGTTCAAATCGTTGGTTTGGCTGCAAGTGCGGCTTCTGTTATTGCGATGGCTGGTGATAAAGTCCGAATTTCACCTACAGCACAAATTATGATCCATAATGCTTCTATGTGGAATAGTGGGGATCATCGTGATATGGAAAAAGCTGCCGAGATGTTGAAAACAACAGATCGAGCAATTGTAAATGCCTATGTCATTAAAAGTGGTAAATCAGAAGAAGAACTACTTAATATGATGGGTGAAGAAACTTGGATGGGTCCACAACAAGCATTAGAAAATAACTTTGTGGATGAAATCATGTTCATGGAGAATCCAGTTAAAATGACAGCTTCAGTTTCTACTACTGCCATGCTTCCACAGAAGGTGATCGATGGTTTTAGGAATGGAACAATTAACAAAAGCCAAGGGATTACAAAAGAAGATTTAAATGCAGCATTATCAGGACTGAAAAACGAGATCGTCAATGATTTACAAACGAATACAAATCCAAAAGAGCCTATTCAAGAGCCTGTTCATACAAAACAGAATTTGGGTACGCTCTTTTTAAATTTAGGAGGAAAATAAAATATGGTGATTAAATTTAATAATTTTGAAGAGAAGAAATTAGCATTTGCGAAAGCAACACAGGAAGGTACAGCTGAAGAACAATCGGCAGCATTAAATACTATGATTGAAGCACTTGCTACAGATGTACGAGCAGATATTTTAAATCAAGTGAATGAATCAATGGTAGATCGTTCTATTATGCAGTCTCGTGGTGCTAATGTATTAACAAGTGAAGAAATGAAGTTCTTTAATGCAGTAGTTGAAGAAGGTGGATTTAAATCTACTGAAACTTTACCTAAAACAACGCAAGAACGTATTTTTGATGATTTAGTTGAAGATCATCCTTTCTTACAACATATTGGTTTAGAAAATTTAGGGGCTGTAACAGAATTTATTTATGGAGATCCAGAGGGTGCAGCTGTATGGGGACCGTTATTTGATGGGATTAAAGGTCAATTAAATGCTACATTCCGTAAAGATAGCATTTCCCAACTTAAATTAACAGCGTTTATTCCATTAGCAAATGACATGTTAAAACTTGGTCCAGTATGGGTAGAACGATATGTTCGCACAATGATTACAGAAGCGATGACAGTAGGATTAGAACGCGGATTTGTAGCTGGTACAGGTAAAAATGAGCCTATCGGTTTATTAAAAGATCCTAGTGGAAGTGTTACGAATGGAGTATATCCAGATAAAAAACCAGTTGGGACTTTAACGTTTGAACCAGGTCGTAAAACAATTAATGAATTAAAAGGTGTAGTTAAATTACTAGCTAAAAAATTAAACGCTGATGGTTCAGATGCAGATAGACCGAAAAATATTGCTGGAAAAGTAGTCATGGTAACAAACCCATTTGATACTTTTGATATTCAAGCAAACGCGACAATTCAAAATGCAGCTGGGGTATACGTGACAAGCTTGCCATTTAATCCAATCCCTACGGAATCAGTGTTTGTGCCACAAGGGAGAGTATTGTTCTTTGTTAAAGGTCAGTATGTTGCAGCGATGGGTGGCACAGAGCCTATTAAAAAGTTCGAAGAAACTCTAGCATTAGAAGACGCAACAGTTTATATTGCTAAACAATTTGCTACAGGTAAGCCAAAAGATAAATATGCTTCTCAAGTTTATACATTGAAGATTGAAGAAACGGCAACTCCCTCAGCATAAGGATGATGTGAATGGATACAGTAATTTCAAATGAAATATTACAGCAATTTAAAGATAGGATGCACTTGGGCGATGATGAAGATGACAACCTAAAGCGCATTCTATTTGCATCCACCAAAGCTTTAATAAAAGATTGTGGAGCATATGACATAAACGAAGATGAGACGTTCAAAGAATTAGTTTTTGAGCGTTCTCGTTATGTTTATAATGATGCGCTCGAGTATTTTTCTAAGAATTTTTTAACCGAGATTAATAGTTTCGGTATTGCAAAAGCTTTAGAAGAAATAAAGTTGGACGGTGATTAATATGCGTCCTTTTCAGTATAAAAAGCCATTAAATACAGGAGATTGTAGGAATCGAATTATTATTGAGCAATCTGTAGTAATAAAAGATGAATTAAATCAACCAATTGAAACAGATTGGAAGGAAGTTAAAAAGGCCTGGTCGATGATAAAAACGGTAAAAGGTTCTGAGTATATTGAAGCTTCCGTTTCACAAGCGACTCGGGTTTATCGGTTTGTTATCCCTTATACATCGGGTATTACAGAAGAAATGCGGATTAAAATGAAGAATCGTATCTTTGATATTATTGAGCAACCAATGAATGATGATGAAATGTATCAAACATTGACTATTATCGCAAAGGAGCATACTTAATATGAATGATTTTGCGAGTGAGATTGCTAGAGAATTACAAAGGTATGCGAATGTTGTGGAAGAAGAACTAATAGCTGTACAAGAAAAAGTAGCTGATGTTGCTGTTGATAAACTAAAGGAAAATAGCCCTAAAAAAACTGGTGCTTATCGTAAAGGATGGCGTAAGAAAAAAGATGGTAAGAATATTACTATTTATAATACACAGGGGCGATTGACACATCTTTTAGAAAAAGGTCATGCTAAAGCTGAGGGTGGTCGAGTTCCAGCTCAAGTACACATCAGTCCAGTTGAAGATTATATAATTGATGAATTGCCGAGACGGATTGAAGGGGTGGTTCAACAATGACATTAGGTGAATTAACAAAAGTTCTTGAAGCTACAGGCTATCCTGTGGCTTATTCGCATTTTACAGCAACGCCAGGTAATTCAGTTCCAGCGCCACCTTATATTTGTTTTCTTGTGGATGGATCGGCAAACTTAATGGCGGATAACAAGGTATATCACAAAATAAATGATTTAAGCATTGAACTTTACACAGTCAGAAAAGATTTAGTTGCTGAAGCAAAACTTGAAAAGATCCTGGATGATTGTGAAATTCCTTATGAATCATATGGAACTTTTATCGAATCTGAAAAATTGTATCAAAAAATATATGAAACGAGGTTGATATAAATGGCAGAAAATAAAGTTACTTTTGGTCTAAAGAAAGTACACTATAGCTTGATTACTGAAGATCCAACAGGGAAAATCATATATGGAACACCAGCAAAATTACCAGGAGCAGTTGAAATGAAGTTAGATCCAAAAGGTGAACAATCGGACTTCTGGGCTGATGATAGTAACTATTACACTGATTCTAGTAACCAAGGATATGAGGGTACATTGAATATCGCTAATATCACTGAGGCATTTCGAACTGATGTATTAGGTGAAATCTTGGATGAAGACGATCAAGTTCTAACAGAAGTTTCAAATGCAAAAATTAAGAGAATCGCTCTTATGTTTGAATTTGATGGTGATGTAAAAGCAACTCGTCATTTACTATACAATGTGTCTGTATCACGCCCTGGTTTTGGTTCCTCTACAAAGAGCGATAAAACAGAACCTAATACAACTGAATTAAAATTTGTTGCATCCCAGCATCCTGAAACTCTTAAAGTAAAAACTTCTACAAAGGTAACTACACCAGCTGGTATTTATGACGCTTGGTATACAAAAGTGTATGAGAAAGTTGTGGGGGCGTAACTAGATGGAAAAAACAATTGTAATTGATGAAAAGGCAGTACTTTTGAAAAGCACTGCTGGTACGGCTATTCGTTATAAATCGCAATTTAGACGTGATATGTTTGCTGATATCCTTAGTTTAGGAGTACTTTCTTCATATATTTCAACAGATGGCGAACAAAGTAATATTGATCTTTCACAGGTTGATTTAAGTAAATTAGATTTCGAAGTTATTTATAACTTAGTATGGGCGTTTGCTAAAACGGCAAACAAAGGTGTTCCAGATCCGTTAACTTGGCTAGATACATTCGGAGAGTTTCCGATTGCTGAAATCATTACTGAAATTCAAGACTTAATTAAAAGTACGGTTCAGTCAAAAAAAAAATAATAGAAGATGAACAGGGGCAAGGAAGTAACGATGGAAAAGAGGGATTTTCTGTTGATACTTTCCTTGCCCTTTGTTATTCATGCAAACTCTCAAAAGAAGATTTAGAAGACATGACAATCGGTGATTGCTTGGATTATATCGATGAGTATGTAGAATTACAAAACCCGAAAAAAGAGAAAGAAAATACAAGAAAAGCTACACAAGAGGACTTTAATAATTTCTAAGCAAGTGAGGTGATAACATGGCAGGAAGAATTAAGGGAATAACGATAGAAATCGGCGGAGAAACAACCGGTCTTCAAAACGCTTTGAAAGATGTCAATAAACGAAGTGGCGAACTATCCAAAGAGCTAAAAGATATTGAACGGCTTTTGAAATTCAATCCAGGTAACGTGGAAGCTTTAGCGCAAAAACAACAGTTACTTACACAACAAATTGAGAATACCACAAAGAAATTAGATAGCTTAAAGTCAGCTCAACAGCAAGTGCAAGCACAGTTTGAAAGTGGCGCGATTAATGAAGAGCAATATCGGGCGTTTAGGCGTGAAATTGAATTGACAGAAGGGCAACTTAATGGATTCAAGAACAGCCTTGCAGGATTAAAGGCTGAGCAAGAAAAAGCAGCAAGTTCAACAAGACAATTAGAGACTTTATTTAGCACCACAGGGAAAAGTGTTGATGATTTTGCGGATGCATTAGGGAATCGTCTTGTGAATGCAATTAAAAACGGAACGGCATCAAGCAGGCAGTTAGAACAAGCTATTGAGATAATCGGAAGGGAAGCTCTAGGAACTGAAGCTGATATTGAGAAGCTACAACAGGCACTCCGTTCTGTTGATGATGGAAATTCCATTCAAAATATCAGAAATGATTTAAATCAGCTTTCTCAAGATGCCGATCAAACAGGTGAAAGTGTTAAAGAATTAGGTATTGAGTTAGAAAACGTATTAAGCGGAATCGTTGCTGGTGGTGGAATTCAAGAAGTCATTGGACAGGCCCTAGACATGTCAGAATTAAAAACAAAAATTGATATTACCTTTGACGTTCCAGAATCATCAAAGAGATCTGTGGAGGATGCAATCAGAACTGTTACAGCCTATGGCGGTGACGCTGAGGAAGCATTGGAAGGTGTACGAAGACAATGGTCATTGAATAAAGATGCTTCTGATGCAGCTAATAGGGAAATTGTAAAAGGAGCAGCAAACATTTCTAGTTCTTATTCGCAGATTGATTTTACAGAATTAATACAAGAAACCAATGAAATTGGTAGCGAATTAAATATATCGAATAAAGAAGCGCTAGGGTTAGTTAATTCTCTTTTAAAAATCGGATTCCCACCAGAACAACTTGATATTATCGCTGAATATGGCGCGCAGTTAAGACGAGTTGGTTATACGGCACAAGAAGTACAAAGTATTATGGCAAGTGCAGCAAAGGAAAAATCTTGGAATATAGATAACCTATTGGATGGATTAAAAGAAGGTCGTATTCGTTCTGTTGAAATGTCGCGTGGATTAAGTAATTCTATGAAGGATGCTGTCCGTGATGCTGTAGACGATACTGAAAAAATGTCTGATGCACAGATATCAGCGATGCAAAAAGGATTTGCTAAACAAGAATCCGCACTTGCAAATTCATTTAGCAATCAAGAAAAAGCACTTTCTAAAAGTCATAGTCAAAGACAGAACGCATTAGCTAAAAGTCTCGATGCTGAATACAATGCGGTTTCTAAAAGTTATGAAAATCAACAAAAGAATTTAGAGAAGAAACTTAGTGCTGAATATGATGCAGCATCAAAAAATTATGATAGACAGCAAAAAGCACTTGAGAAGTCACTCGAAGCGGAAGTTAAAGCATTTGAAAAGTCTTCTGAACAGAAATTAAAGCTCATCGATAAAGAATACATGGAACGTATGAAATTAATCGATGAGGAAAAATATAATCGTCTCAAAGCGGTAGATGATCAAATTAATTCTTTGGATGCGAAAACAGCAGCTGAAGATAAATATTTTAAAGATCGTGAGAATGCTGAAAAACGTGCTGATCTAAAAGTTAAAATAAGCAAAGCAAAAAACGAAGAAGAACGGCAGGCGGCAATCAAAGCGTTACAAGAACTTGAAGAAAAAATGCGCTTGGATAAAATACGTGAAGAACGCAAAAGTCAAATTGATAGATTAAAAGAAGAAAAAGACGGTATTAAAGAAGCATCTGACGCAAAGAAAGAAGCGCTAAAGTCAGAAATTGATAGTCGTAAAGAACAAGTTAAAGAGCAAATAAACAATGAAAAGGAAGCTCTGAAAGAACGACAACAAGAACAAAAAGAAGCTTTTCAGCAAAGTAAACAAGAAAACTTAAAGGCTATTAGTGAATCAAATAAAGCGCAACTCGATTCATTAAGAGAAGTGAATCAAGCGAACTTATCCGCTTTAAAAGAAAATCATAATGATCGAAAACAAGTGCTAAGCGAACGTTTAAGTGATGAAATGGACGCTGTTCGCGAATCGCATAGAGCTGAATTAGAGTCTTTTAAAGAAATGAATGCACAGAAATTAGAACTTGCAAAAAATCCACCCGATAGTGCAGCGGTACAAGAAATATTCGCTCAATTAGAAGGCTGGGGTAAAGCAATCGCTAAAGGTGGAGAAGAAGGTAAACAAGCATTTGTGGATATGGTTAAATGGCTAGATCAAATCCAGGATGCGGATTTGAAAGAAGCAATTGGTGTAGAGCTTTTCGGAACAATGTGGGAAGACCAAGGTCAAAAAATCATAAATACGATTTTACAAACTGAACAAAAACAAGCTGACTTAAAACAAGGAATAGATGATTTACAACAGTCCGTAAGCAAAACGGACGCATCACCGATGGTCAAGTTGAAAGAAGCGATGAACGATTTAAAAGAAGCTCTTGAACCAGTATTACTTACAGTAGCTGAAATGGTTTCTAAAATAGCAGAATTTATTTCGGCTCATCCAGTTTTAGCGGCTGCAATTACAGGGATAGTTACTGTATTAGGAATAGTTCTTGGTCTGTGTGCTGCATTAGCACCCTTACTTTTATTAATCACCACCCAAACTTTAACTTGGGCAGGAGTTATGGCTGTTTTAACAAGCCCGATTACTTTAGTAGTTGCGGCTATAGCAGGATTAATTGCTATTTGGGTTTTATTCGGTGATAAAATCATGGCTATATACAACGAATATTTTAAGCCGACGATAGATCAAATAGTATCTATAATCACTGAAACATTGCAACCAGTGTTTGATAAAGGATTCACAATCATAAAAGATATTGTTAAAGATGCATTTGATATTATCAAACGTGTTTGGGAAGAAATACTGTCACCTGTTTTCTCAAAAATTTCATCATTCATAGAAAATGTCCTGTTACCAGCATTTAAATTTGTATTTAGTGTTATCGGGAGTGTTGTATCAGATGCATTTGATGGGATAAAAGTTGTGTGGGATACAGTTTTAAAACCAATTTTAAACGGAATTATCGATTTCATTTCTGGTGCTTTTTCAGGAGACTGGGATAAAGCTTGGAAAGGAATTGTGGAAATTTTCGATGGAGTTTTCAATGGAATAGAACTCGCGGCAAAAGCTCCAATAAATGCTGTTATTTCAATGATTAATGCATTAATTGAGGGTATTAACAGTATAGATATGCCAGATTGGGTCCCGTTTGTCGGTGGTGGGAAAACTCATATCCCTACAATCCCAATGTTAGCAACAGGCGGACATGTTCTTGGAGACGGATCATTTATCGCTGGAGAAGCTGGACCAGAGTTATTTACTAAGAGAGGAAATCGTGTTTCTGTAACGCCTTTATCCTCAAATGAAAAATCTCTTGGTATTACTGGTACTATGAGCCGATTAATTGGCGATATGAGCTATTCAATGGCTAGTTCTATGAAAGAGCTATCCGGCTTAAAAAGTGTCATGAGCAATGTATATGGCAGTATGGCTAGTAGTACACAGGCAATGAGTCAAAGCGCTAGTCAAAGTAGTGCGGACGGTAATTCTAATAATTCAAATGGGAATATTTCATATAATTTCGAAAGAATGTTTGAAGGTGCTACATTCCCTATTCGTGAAGAAGCTGATATTAAAAAAATAGCAGTAGAATTAGGGAAATATATAAAGACATCAGGAAGAAGGGTGGGGCAATCATGAGTTTAACGATAGATGGGAAAAGACTAAATGAATTAAATTTAGCGCTTTTACCAGGATTCCAACATCCAGCCGCTCCACCAATTCGCGACTATACTGTTTCAATTCCGGGGCGTCCTGGTGCTTATTATTTTGGCTCAGATATTGATCCGTTACAAATTAACTTACCATTAATCATAAAGCCACAAGAAGATAGGTTTTTATTAACGGCAGCTATCAGGAAAATGGTGGCTGTTTTTATTGATCCTTATGGTAAACCGAAGGAAGTTAAATTGATATTCGATTATGAACCAGATAAGTATTATTTAGTTCGATATAGCGGTTCAATACCAATTGATCGTTATTTTAGAATGGGTAAATTTGAATTACCTTTAATTGCCTATGATCCCCACGCATATTCAGTATTGCAAAGTACACAGGAAATCCGCTGGCAGGATATGGTTCCTTGGATGTCTGATATTCCTATTAATTTTAAACAGACATCTTATACTGTTACGACTCCTCAAACTTTAACTGTAGAGAATTATGGACAGAAAGTTGTGAGGCCTGTAATTGAAATAAACGGAAGTGCTAATAATCTAGCGTTCACTTTAAAAGGTGAGCGTTTTTTCTTGGGGTCTTTTACAAATTCTTCGTTTTTAATCGACGCGGAGCGATATGCGGCAATAAAGAATGAGCAAAATTTTTTATTTCAATTGCAAGGAAACTTAGAAAAATTAGAGTTAATGCCAGGCGCTCATGCAATACCAATAGCAGGTTCCAACCTAAATATCAACGTTGCATTCAAATACCGCGCTAAATATTAATAAGGTGGTGACATTAATGGCTGATGCGCCTAAGTTGCAAGGTACAGAAAGACTTGGAGAGAGTTATTATAAAATTAATATGGGGATTGATAATGCTAATGAAGCGTTAAAAAAATCTCTTCAATCAGAAAAAATCTCTAATAACGCTATTAATACAGCTAATAGTGCGGTGAATACTGCCAATACAGCAGAAACAAAAGCTAATTCTGTACAAGAACAGTTTGATCAAATAGTTATCGAAGGCTCTATTGATCCAGAAACCAAGCAAGCAAGGGTAGACAGTGAAGGAAAAACGTTTCCGACCCTCAAAGCTAGAATTGATGACGGACAAAAGAAATTGGATACGTTTAAAAAAAGGGCAGAGGTAATAAATACTGCCACTGATACAAAAGGTGCTCTTGATGTAGCCAATTTTGCCGGACAAGGAAACACAAATGCTCCAATTGGTTTCGTTTATCATCACTACACTGAAGGGGGAGTATATCAAATTGACAATGTCGGTGAAGCTAATACAATCCTTACCCTTAAAAATGCTAATAATTCAAATAGAAGACCAGATAAACCGGCTAATTTCGTTGGAAGCGGGAAATTTTTAGCGCTTCACGAACATGACGCTAGCGCTGGGTATTCAAAAGAAATATTCTATATTTCAAAAATTGGCGAATTCATTTGGACGGGTGTAAAAGGAATTGCTACATTTATTCAAAATAAAGTAGACGATGCTACTTTTGCATTTCGATTAAAAGTTAATAATGCTCATGCGTATGTCTTGGCTCTTACGAATGGAACTAATGACATCTTAAATATCAACAATTCGGTCAACAAGACAAGAGTAGACATAGTATCACCACCCAGCCAAACCAGTGGGATGATGTTTGAAGCGAAGGCAGGAAATATGCGTGTTATCCCAAAGGATGGATTTTTTAAGGTGATTGGTGATCTTAGAATTGGAGACGGTTCGACTTGGAAAAACATACAGTACATCGAAAGTGGGACAACTTCACAACGCCCAACGATTGCAAGAGTTGGACAACGCTACTTTGATACTGATCTGAATAAGCCTATTTACAGAAATAAAAATAATAACGGTTGGATCGATAGTAATGGAATAGGTGTATAATTTTTATTTTGAAAGTAGGTGATACATTGCTAAAAATCTACAATAAACAAATGCAACTCAAGGCTTATCTTGAAAATGCATATAATATAAAGTACAACCCGCCACTCAATGAACTTTGGACGGCGGGTTTTTCATTGCCATTTACTGATCCAAAGCGAGATGAAATTGAAACGTTTGATTATGTGGAGATATTTGATAACGGTAAACGTATTGGTATGTTCCGTATTATGGACAGCGAGGAAGAAAGGGAAGTACACGAAAAAATAATAACTTATGACTGTGAGCACGTTTTATCCACTTTAATGGATAGCGTGCTTTTTGGTTATCACGAAAGAATTAATTTAACTACAAGGCAGAACATTGAGTACCTCCTTAGTAAACAAAGAATCAAGCATTGGACACTTGGTCAATGTGATTTCACAAAATATTTTTCATATAGTTGGGAAAATGAAGATACGTTATTAGGTCCGATATATAGTATACCGAAACCGTTTGATGAAAAGTTCCAATGGACTTGGGATGATTCATCTTATCCCTGGACTTTAAACATTGTCCGATATTCTGAAGAAATTACGGGTGAACTTCGATACCGGAAGAATATGAAGGGCATTAAGCGGAAAGTAGAAGCTAAAGATGTTATGACAAGGATTTACCCGCTTGGTTATGGTGAGGGAGTTAATCAGCTCACAATCAAAAGTGTTAACAACGGTCTTCCATATATTGATGCTCCTGATTTTGTCAGAGAGTTGCATGATGGATTTGATTATATTTGGGTAGATAGAAAATTCGAAGACCCAAAAACTCTTTACGCTTCCGCTCAAGCAATGTTGTTAAAAGCTTGTATGCCAAAGATCACATATGAAATTGATGCAATTGATTATGAGTTAATTGATCCATACAAAATAGAAAAGTATGAGACTGGCAAGTTAGTACGCTTGTATGATGAGGATTTTAATATATTTGTTGACTTACGAGTAATGGACCGCCAAAAAGATGACGTCACCGGAAATCCTCTTGATGTAAAGCTTGTATTAGAAAATAAGGTAACTGATTTAGGGACAATACAAGCGGATATTGAGAAGCGACAGAAAGTCAACGAAGTGTATTCTCAAGGGACAACTAATATTGATAGTCAACCTTTCCAAGACAATTGCGATCCAGAACATCCGGCTATTATAAGGTTTCAAATACCTAATGATGTTAAGAATGTGAATCAATTGATACTGACATTTGAAACGTTACGATTTAGGGCGTATGAACGGGCGATTAAAGGCGGTGGAGCTGTCGTAGGTTCGACATCTGCTGGCGGTGGGACAGTGTCATCCACGTCCTCTGGAGGAGCTATTGTACAGTCGACGTCTAGTGGAGGTGGTAGTACGCAAACATCAACTAGTGGTGGAGGAAGTGTACAAACGTCTAGTGGGGGTGGAGATCACGTTCATAAAATGTTTCATGGTGGGGGGATTGTTCCTTCTGAACCATCAACTATAGGATTGTACACAGCTTTTTCTGATCCTGGGAGAAATACAGCAGCTTCATTTTATGCAAAAGGAACGGGAGCTAGTCTATACACACATGGTTCTAGTGGCGAGCATACGCATAGCCTAACAATACCAAATCATCAACATTCTATTACTATCCCGGGCCATCAGCACTCTATCAATCTGCCAGATCACCAACACGAGATACACCTGAACCCGCACAGCCATGATATAACATTGCCAGATCACACACATGAAATTGAGTTCGGTATCTTCGAATTATACCAAACCCCATCGAAAGTAACGATTGAAGTGGATGGAAATACATTGCCGTTCGATTCAATAAGGGGACAAGATATTAATTTAATTCCGTATTTAGCTAAGGATAGTGAAGGGAAATTGCAACGTGGTCGTTATGTTGAGATTAAAATTACACCAGATAGTTTAGCTAGAATAAACGCTACTGTTACAGGGCGATTGTTTATCCAGTCAAGAAGTGGCGGTACGTATTAAGATAGATTATTAAAAATATAGAGGGAGATGGAATAGTATGCAAACGATTGGAATTCATACACAAGGCGGATTAAAACACACGGTACAAACCGAAAAATACGATGCACAGGTGCTAAACGAACAATTGAATAGTAATGACTTGATCACCGTGCTTATCGGTGATTTTATTATTCAAAGAATTGATGTAAAACGTATTTTACCAGTCAATTTACCTACTGTGGAAGGAACAACAAAGTTAAAAGTTCATACAAGCGGTGGAAAAGAAATTGAGATTGTAACAAATGATTATGATCCAATTTACTTAAATGAACAATTGAACAATAGTAATAACATTACTGTTGTAATTGGGGATTATATCTTCTCTCGAATTGATGTAAAACAAGTTGTGCTTGTTAAAGGAGAGCCGAAAGAACCAGAACAACCACCTGTAACTGAACCTGAGAAACCGACAGCCCCATTTACACCGCCAAAAAATTGAAGAACCTTCAGGAAAAACTGGTGAGCAAACGGAACCTACAGAGCAGCTATAAGCTGGTCTTTTTATTTTGCCTAAAAAGGAGATGGAAAAATGGAAGATGCAATTTTCAATTCAGTCATTCAACAAGGAGCATTCGCAGGATTATTCGTGTGGATGCTTTTTACCACGCAAAAAAAGAATGAACAACGCGAAACACAGTATCAAGCGGTTATTCAAAAGAACCAAGAAGTTATTGAAGAGCAGGCAAAAGCTTTTGGATCTATTTCTAAAGACGTAACAGAAATTAAACAAAAACTTTTTGAAGGAGATGTTCAATAATGGGACATATTGTAGATATTTCAAAATGGAATGGTAATATTAATTGGGACGTAGCAGCAGGTCAACTAGACTTAGTGATTGCTCGTGTTCAAGACGGTTCCAACTATGTTGACCACATGTATAAGTCTTATGTAGCTTCTATGAAAGCACGTAATGTGCCGTTTGGTAACTATGCTTTCTGTCGTTTCGTATCTGTAGAAGATGCAAAAGTGGAAGCTCGCGACTTCTGGAATCGTGGTGACAAAGATGCATTATTCTGGGTTGCTGATGTGGAAGTAAAAACAATGGGAGACATGAGAGCAGGTACGCAAACTTTCATTGATGAATTGCGCAGACTTGGCGCTAAAAAGGTTGGATTATATGTAGGTCATCATACTTATGAGCAATTTGAAGCACGTAATATTTCAGCGGACTTTGTTTGGATTCCACGTTATGGCGGTAATAAGCCTAATTATCTATGTGATATTTGGCAGTACACTGAAACAGGAAATGTTTCTGGTATTGGTAAATGCGACTTGAATTATTTAATTGGTAATAAGAGTTTAGAGTGGTTTATAGGAGTAGATAAAACAATTGCAACTGGTCAATATGATTCTAGTTGGTTTATAAAACAAGACGGTGTATTAAAATTAAATACATCTATTAAACTTCGTACCGAACCATTCACTGATGCTCCTGTTATCGCTACACTGAATGCAGGCGATGAAGTAAAGTATGATGCATTCGGTTATGAAAAAGATGGATATGTTTGGTTACGTCAAAAACGTTCGGATGGTTATGGCTATATTGCAAGTGGCGAGACTAGTAACGGGAAACGTGTTAGTAGTTGGGGTTCATTTAAATAAAAAGGGCCGGCTCTTAATTGAGTCGGCTTTTTTTTTGTTATAATTGATGATTTTTCATTTTAAATCTTACACTATTTCATATCAATAAATTCATCAATCTTAAAATGTATTTTCGTTCTTTCTTAATTGTTAAAATGGGTATGCTTTCTTTGTTTATAGTGATTCTACCTAATGAAAAAGAAATTATAGATTTATATTTAAATATTTACATTGCTGGAATATAATGATATAGGTGACTGTATAGTTAAATAAATTTATTTTAAAGGGGCCGAATAGTGAAGAGAAATATTTTATCAAAAATTATTATATTAAATTTATTTTTTATGTGTTTTTTTATTAGTGTCTCAAATGCCAAGGCAGAATGGGATAAAACTCCTCCTGTACTAAAGAATATAAAATTTAGTAAGGATGTAGTAAAAGCAGGGGAATCAATGGAAGTATATGTAGATGCAGAGGATGCAGATTCAGGTATAGAAAGTATCTATATTTCATTCTGGAATCCATCAAAGAATAAAAACTTAGATGTATATAATTTTGAACGAGATGAGAAAGGTAGATGGGTAAAAACTTTCGATATACCGGAATTTTCAGAGAGTGGAGAATTAAGTTATAATTTTATAGTTATAAAAGACCGTGCAGGAAATGCATTGTATATAGATAAAGATTGGGATAAATACTCACTTGGGACTTTAAAAGTAGAAGGTCAAACGAAATGGGATACAACTCTTCCTGTACTAAAGAATATAAAATTTAGTAAGGATGTAGTAAAAGCAGGAGAATCAATGGAAGTGTATGTAGATGCAGAGGACGCAGATTCAGGTATAGAAAGTATCTATATTTCATTCTGGAATCCATCAAAAAATAAAAACTTAGATGTATATAATTTTGAACGAGATGAAAAAGGTAGATGGGTAAAAACTTTCGATATACCGGAATTTTCAGAGAGTGGAGAATTAAGTTATAATTTTATAGTTATAAAAGACCGTGCAGGAAATGCATTGTATATAGATAAAGATTGGGATAAATACTCACATGGGACTTTAAAAGTAGAAGGTCAAACGAAATGGGATACAACTCTTCCTGTACTAAAGAATATAAAATTTAGTAAGGATGTAGTAAAAGCAGGAGAATCAATGGAAGTGTATGTAGATGCAGAGGACGCAGATTCAGGTATAGAAAGTATCTATATTTCATTCTGGAATCCATCAAAAAATAAAAACTTAGATGTATATAATTTTGAACGAGATGAAAAAGGTAGATGGGTAAAAACTTTCGATATACCGGAATTTTCAGAGAGTGGAGAATTAAGTTATAATTTTATAGTTATAAAAGACCGTGCAGGAAATGCATTGTATATAGATAAAGATTGGGATAAGTACTCACTTGGGACTTTAAAAGTGGACGGACAAGTGAGTCAAGTAGAGTTAACAAGAGATGTAGAAACCCCAAAATTAGGTCAAGCAATAACTTTTACAGCCAAAGCGACAGGAAGTAGTCAACCAGTATATCAATTTTGGGTGAAGGAAGATGGCAAATGGAGAGTTGTACAAGATTATAGTAAAATAAATACATTTACATACAAGCCAAATAAAACTGGAGAGTATAATGTATCAGTTTACGCAAAAGCGACAGATTCAAAAGGGAAACAAGAATCTTTTAAAGTACAAAGCTTCAAGGTGGGAGAGCAGGAGAAAGTCACAAGTGTAGGGTTAACAAGAGATGTAGAAACCCCAAAATTAGGTCAGGCAATAACTTTTACAGCCAAAGCGACAGGAAGTAGTCAACCAGTATATCAATTTTGGGTAAAAGAAGATGGAAACTGGAGAATAGCCCAAAATTATAGTAAAACAAATGTATTTAAATATACGCCGAGTAAAAATGGTAGTTATAATGTGTCGGTATATGCTAAAGATGCGGATGCAAAAACCAATCAAGAAGCAATAAAAGTGAATGATTTTACAATAAAAACTTCAGAAAAAGTCACAGCTGTAGAGTTGAGTAGAGACATAGAAGCACCAAAATCAGGTCAGGCAATAACTTTTACAGCCAAAGCGACAGGAAGTAGTCAACCAGTATATCAATTTTGGGTAAAAGAAGATGGAAACTGGAGAATAGCCCAAAATTATAGTAAAACAAATGTATTTAAGTATACGCCGAGTAAAAACGGTAGTTATAATGTGTCGGTATACGCTAAAGATGCGGATGCAAAAACGAGTCAAGAAGCAATAAAAGTGAATGACTTTACAATAAAGAATTCAGAAAAAGTCACAGCTGTAGAGTTGAATAGAGACATAGAAGTACCACAAATAGGTCAGGCAATAACTTTTACAGCCAAAGCGACAGGAAGTAGTCAACCAGTATATCAATTTTGGGTAAAAGAAGATGGAAACTGGAGAATAGCCCAAAATTATAGTAAAACAAATGTATTTAAGTATACGCCGAATAAAAGCGGTAGTTATAATGTGTCGGTATATGCTAAAGATGTAGATTCTAAGGAGATACAAGAATCTTTTATATCGCAAGGTATTATAATAAAGTGATAAAGAACGACTCATAGGGGTCGTTCTTTATTATTCATAAATAAAAATGAATGAAGTAAACCTTACGTTATTTCACATCAATAACTTCATCAAGCTTAAATTTTATTTTTCTTTCTTAATTGTTAAAATGGGTATGCTTTCTTTGTCTATAGTGGTTCTATCTAATGAAAAAGAAATGATAGATTTATATTTTAATATTCATATTTTTGGAATATAATGATATAGGTAATTGCATAGTTAAGTAAATTTATTTTGAAAGGGGCCGAATAGTGAAGAGAAATATTTTAACGAAAATTATTATATTAAATTTATTTTTTATGTGTTTTTTTATTAGTGTCTCAAATGCCAAGGCAGAATGGGATACAACTCCTCCTGTACTAAAGAATATTACATTCAGTAAGGATGTAGTAAAAATAGGAGAATCAATGGAAGTGTATGTAGATGCAGAGGACACAGATTCGGGTATTGAAAGTATCTATGTTGCATTTAGGAGTCCATCAGGAGGCGGAAGGTTAGCTGTATATAATTTTGATCGAGATGAGAAAGGTCGATGGGTAAAAACTGCCAATATACCAGAGTTTTCAGAGAATGGAGAATGGGTTTATGATTACATAACTATAAAGGACCGTGCAGGAAATTCATTGTATATAGATAAAGATTGGGATAAATACTCTCATGGGACTTTTAAAGTGGAAGGTCAAACGGAAGTGGATACAACCCCTCCTGTACTAAAGAATATTACATTTAGTAAGGATGTAGTAAAAATAGGAGAATCAATGGAAGTGTATGTAGATGCAGAGGACACAGATTCGGGTATTGAAAGTATCTATGTTGCATTTAGGAGTCCATCAGGAGGTGGAAGGTTAGCTGTATATAATTTTGATCGAGATGAGAAAGGTCGATGGGTAAAAACTGCCAATATACCAGAGTTTTCAGAGAGTGGAGAATGGGTTTACGATTACATAACTATAAAGGACCGTGCGGGAAATTCATTGTATATAGATAAAGATTGGGATAAATACTCTCATGGGACTTTTAAAGTGGAAGGTCAAACGGAAGTGGATACAACCCCTCCTGTACTAAAGAATATTACATTTAGTAAGGATGTAGTAAAAATAGGAGAATCAATGGAAGTGTATGTAGATGCAGAGGACACAGATTCGGGTATTGAAAGTATCTATGTTGCATTTAGGAGTCCATCAGGAGGTGGAAGGTTAGCTGTATATAATTTTGATCGAGATGAGAAAGGTCGATGGGTAAAAACTGCCAATATACCAGAGTTTTCAGAGAGTGGAGAATGGGTTTACGATTACATAACTATAAAGGACCGTGCGGGAAATTCATTGTATATAGATAAAGATTGGGATAAATACTCTCGTGGGACTTTTAAAGTGAACGGACAAGTGAATCAAGTAGAGTTAACAAGAGATGTAGAAACCCCAAAATTAGGTCAAGCAATAACTTTTACAGCCAAAGCGACAGGAAGTAGTCAACCAGTATATCAATTTTGGGTAAGAGAAGATGGTAACTGGAGAATGGCACAAAATTATAGTAAAACAAATGAATTTAAGTATACACCGAACAAAAATGGTGATTATAATGTATCGGTATATGCTAAAGAAGCAGGTTCTAAAGCACAACAAGAAGCAATGCAAGCTCATAGTTTTAAGGTGAAACCTTTAGAAAAAGTCACAGCTGTAGAATTGAATAGAGATATAGTAGCACCAAAATTAGATCAAACAATAACTTTTACAGCCAAAGCGACAGGAAGTAGTCAACCAGTATATCAATTTTGGGTAAAAGAAGATGGTAACTGGAGAATTGCCCAAAATTATAGTAAAACAAATGTATTTAAATATAAGCCGAGTAAAAACGGCAGTTATAATGTGTCGGTATATGCTAAAGATGCGGATGCAAAAACGAATCAAGAAGCAATAAAAGTGAATGATTTTACAATAAAAACTTCAGAAAAAGTCACAGCTGTAGAGTTGAATAGAGACATAGAAATACCAAAAATAGGTCAGGCAATAACTTTTACAGCCAAAGCAACAGGAAGTAGTCAACCAGTATATCAATTTTGGGTAAAAGAAGATGGTAACTGGAGAATTGCCCAAAATTATAGTAAAACAAATGAATTTAAGTATACGCCGAATAAAAACGGTAGTTATAATGTGTCGGTATATGCTAAAGATGCGGATGCAAAAACGAATCAAGAAGCAATAAAAGTGAATGATTTTACAATAAAAACTTCAGAAAAAGTCACAGCTGTAGAGTTGAGTAGAGATATAGAAGCACCAAAATCAGGTCAGGCAATAACTTTTACAGCCAAAGCAACAGGAAGTAGTCAACCAGTATATCAATTTTGGGTAAAAGAAGATGGCAACTGGAGAATTGCCCAAAATTATAGTAAAACAAATGAATTTAAGTATACGCCGAATAAAAATGGTAGTTATAATGTGTCAGTATATGCTAAAGATGTAGATTCTAAGGAGATACAAGAATCTTTTACATCGCAAGGTATTATAATAAAGTGATAAAGAACGATCCTAGATGCCCCATCTTGGCATGAGAGACGTGGCTGGTTCTGTAGATGTAGGATTAGGATTTACGATTGATGCGAAGATAAGTGTGAATGGTTCGTATCAATATAAAGTGCATAATAGTCACTGGCAAGTTTTCTATATTACGGCTAGTGATACGTATGTGAATGTGCGTTAATTTAACGAAAAAGGCCGCCTATTACGGGCGGCCTTTTTCGTACTGTATGTAACATTATTTACTCGTTATTTTTTCGGTTGTCAATTTTGTATGCTCATTTAACCAAATATCTATTAGATTTCGTAATGTAATAGTTTCTATTTCAAGAGGGATTTCACTTTCATCTTCATCATACTTATTAAATATGAAAGTTTTATCTTTTTGAACATCTGCTCCCAAAATATTCGCACTTATTTTTTATGTTTATCTTTTTCTTTAACCCATACTAAAATTAATTCTTTTAGTTCATCGGTTTCGATGTTGCAAGAGTAGTTTTCATCTTCTATATAACGATGGGTAATTTTTGTGAAGTCATTACGTATTTCTAAATCACAACTATTTCCACCTACTTCTAGAAAATCAACTTCGCAGTCCAATACTTTATTTATACGAGATAGCCAAAACACACCGTCACTATTTTGAATATCATTTTCTAAAAATTCCCCTACCAACGATATATTTTCAGGAAGTTTAATCATCAAAAGATTAAAAGGTCCTTGAAAAAATTCATATGTGTATTTCATATATTAAAGATCATCCTCTCAATGGTTAACGTAATGGAAAGGCCGAAATAACACGATTCCTTGAATCAATGAACATCATAATATCTATACCATGTGACGTTCTACCAATGTATCTATTACCTCGTCCAGTATATTCCTTATTATTATAGGCTTCTTTAACTGCCTGTAAAACTTCTACTCTATTCCAATCTTTTGGGAAAAATGAGGATTCAAACTCTTTAGGAATTCCATTAACCTCAACTTCAGCCTTGTATACCCCATGTTCGTTTGGTTCTTCTGTAATCGAGCGAATTTTCCCTTTAGATGGCATGCTTTCATGATGAAATCCACCAGCTTGTCCTCGGCTATTCACGTTTCCATGAAATATATGTTCAACAGAACCATTGTTTTTATAAATGGAATTAGGGTGAGACTTAAATTTATCGAAGAATAAAAAAGTATCTTTGGCTTTATTAAAAGTAGTGTAATCAAAAGATCTTAGATTAAGTGCATTGGTATCGGCAAGAGCAAATTGATTTTTTGGCATTAGAATATTATTCAGCATGTCGACACTTTGCTTAAACTTATCGAAATTTATTACGTTTTTAATACCTTGTATAAAGTTTACACTTTCACTAAGTTTTGAGGTTTTGCCTACCTTTGATACTTTACCTAAATTTGAAATTTTATCTACACCTTTTGTTCCTACAAAGAATTCGGCAATTGCCAATTTAACTTGCATCTCTACATTTCCAACCCATTTAGCTCTACTATTCCAATCTCCATTTACAACATCTTGATCCCAGGAATCAGAAATAGCTTGTTCTACAGCAGCAAATGTTTCGTCGATGTGAGAAAGGGCATACACAGCGCCCTCAACACTATCTATTGGATGTAAAATTGTGTTTAAAATTCCTTTAAGTTCATCTAACACCGCTTCATTTTGCCCTTTTTTGTAGTTATGATATTGCCCGATAATAGGAGTGTTTTCTATCTGGCGAATAAGTTTTTCGTACAAATGATCCATCGCTTCTACGTTATTTTCAACAGTATCTTTAAGTTTATCGAACAACGATTCTTCTATAATACTGGTTTCTTCAGAATGATGTTTTTTTTCTTCTGTAATCGCTTGGATAGAATTCGTCCACTCCATATTCAAGCCTTGTGTACTAAACGTGCCACTTGCAGGATTAAATCCTTTTCCACTTTGAACTTCGGCAAGACCAGTAGCAATACTAGATGCTAGTTGAAGGGCTGTGCTGTAGTTATTACTGGATGTTTGATTAAATTCATATAGATGATTTAACTTTTCTTGAAGTTTATGTCTCATGACAGTAAAAAGATTCGCCATAGCGTCCATGCCTGGTATTGGCATAGTTTGAGTAATGGCTTCCATACTTGCTTTCACTCGGTCAATTTCTCGAATTTGTTCTAATATTTCTTGTTCGATTACATCTGTTGAAGCTACTTGCGATTGAAAATCGTTTGGAAAGGCAGTATTTTGACGGATTAATTCTTCACATAAGTAAATGATTCCTTGTGCTAAAGGACGAAAAGTTTGTACAAAAAATGATTTTGCACTGCTATATGTTTGTCCTTGTAGAACAGTATCAATTGCAAAAGCGTCAATCGACTGAATGGCTTGTTCCATACCTTGTATGGTAGCCGTACATACAGCATTCATGCTTTGAGTTTGGCTTTGTACTTCTCCCAAATACATATTTAAACTCATGCATTGACCTCCCTTGCTAATTGTTGTTGCTGGTAGGATAGGTCGTTTTCTAAATCACTAAGGTCTCGTCTTTCTTTAAGTAATGTTTCTTTTTGGTCTTCTAATTCGAATGTAAGTTTTCGCTCAATGTGTTGTGCTTCTTGACGGATATTCATAAAAAAATGAGATAATTCCCTATCGTTGTGCCAAGTTTCTAAAATGCGGTTAAATAAGTGATTGCTCCGTCTTTTCAATTCGTGAAAATCAGCTTCGGCTTGTTCTTGAGTTCGAATCGCGGATTGATTTCGGTCCTGTTCTTCAAATACACTTCGTAACTTTTGATTTAACTGTTTAATTTGGTTTTCGATATTTTGGTCCATCTTTTTTCCTCCTACCGCTTTATCTTTACGAAGGTGGTCATATTAGCGGAAATTGTTGTGAAGCTCGTGATCCATTCTCTCAAACTCTTTGGCTACCAAATGAATATTATCGACCGCTTGTTGAAAGGCTGCGGAAAATTGTTTCGTCAAATCTAAAGCTTGTTGGTTTGCTTCTTGTGCTTTTGAATTAACAGAAAGTGTAGTACGCGTCGCTTTTTTTATAGAGCGGTTTGTTGCACTTTGTATGGTATCAGAAGCTGACCTCATTTGCGTAGCGATTTGTTGTGCTGATTGAAAATTACTTTGAAATTGTCCCATCATATAAACCCTTTCTATATTTCTATGAACGTATTAAAGAAGAGGAGTGCCTAGTATGGATTTCCATTATTCTATTGTTTTTTAAAGGAACCCCCTCTAGAAAAATATCACGGATATAATTATAACAATAAATGGATAAATTTTCTTTGGGAAAATATATTTTATAACCTGTGTGGTTGTTATAGTTTTCAATAGGTAATTTAGTATAACGTAGAGGTAAAACACTAATAGGAAAGTAATAAATTGGTGTTGATATTTTACAAAAGAATAGTTTTATGAATAAAAATTATTATCTGGTTCTATATGTAGATAATTATATATTGATTTTCATCTTTATAAATGTTAGTGTAAATATACACCGTTTCTTATTTATCTATGAGTACTGTCTGTAGAACGAATAGAATAATTTGAAAAGATCCCCTGATGCACTCATATGCAGAAGGGGATCTTAATTTTTATGATATTTAAAATTTACTTTTAAATAATGCTTTAAGTACTGGCTTTATAATTAAACCTACTAAACGAAAAGTTTTAAATATAGAGAGTACAACTTTCATAAAGATGCCCTCTAAAAGAAAATATATATTAAGTATGTATTATTTCTTTTCTTTAACTTCGTATTTAGCTTCAATAAAATTTAATACTTTACCTTTTGGATCATCATTTTCAAATTGAACTGCTGTAACTGTATGTACCCCTGGTTTTAAGGTATCTTCACTTAAAATAATTGACGTTTGAGTTAGCTCTGCGACTTGTAATGTTTCTTTGAAAATCTTATCAACATAAACAAATGTTTGTTTGTCTCCTTGGAAGTTAGCATAATCTATACCAAGATGCAGCATTAAATCATTATTATTTGCAAATAAAACTGGAGCATTTCCGTTTTCAGAGTTTCCTGCTGGTGTACTAACTTTTATCTTTCCTTCTCCAACTGGTGTGGCATCTTTAGGGAAAGGATGCTTACTTGTTTTTTTATTATTAGTTTCTGATGTGCTACTTTGTGCTGTATAGTCTTTAGCTTCACTCTTGCTATCTGTAGAACCACATCCAGCTAAAAGTCCTATTGATAGTCCTGCAATAATTAATTTTTTCAAAGAATGTTCCTCCTAGTTAATGTTAATAATTGTATTATTATATCAAAAAACAAAGATGTAGGGATTGTTTATGAAATAATAAAATGAATACTTTATGCTTAGAAAATTTTTCTTCCATATAAAATTATAACAATTTAACAAAACATGATTTCTATATATAATAGAAGAAATAAAAAAGTCCTTGTTTTGTTATCACCCTGTTGGTGTCAACCTCATGCGCCTAATGGCAACAAAAAACATCTACTTCGTCCCATTCGGTCAAGATGCGCCAGAGAAAAAACCGAACTCAATGGTAGCTCGTATGGAGTTACTGGAAGATACAGTATTAGAAGCGCTGCAAGGGAAGCAATTGCAACCGGTGGTCGTAGAAAAATTCAGATATATGAATTAAAAAACGAAAAAAAACGGACAATTTTTGATGAAACCATCATTCTTACTGTAGAATATGATAAAATTAACGTTATTAAGATTAGAAGGGGTATTGTATACTCCTTCTGATTCTAAGTTATAGAAGGATTGGTATCTAGAAAGGGGCATAGTGATGGAAAAGCAAAAAACTTTTCATGTCGCTGTAGTTGGAGCAACCGGCGCAGTTGGTGAACAAATGTTAAATACTTTAGAGAAACGAGAATTTCCAATCGGGAAATTAACGTTACTTTCATCTAAACGATCTGCAGGTAAGAAACTTGTATTTAAAGGCGAAGAATTTACAGTTCAAGAGGCAACTCCTGAAAGCTTTGAAGGAGTAGATATTGCACTATTTAGTGCTGGTGGATCTGTATCGAAACAATTAGCGCCAGAAGCAGCAAAACGCGGTGCGATTGTTGTTGATAATACAAGTGCATTCCGTATGACAGAAAACGTGCCACTTGTTGTACCTGAAGTAAATGAAAACGACTTAAAAGAACATAATGGTATTATTGCAAATCCAAACTGTTCTACAATTCAAATGGTAGTAGCTCTTGAGCCAGTTCGTCAGCAATATGGTTTAAAACGAGTAATCGTTTCCACATATCAAGCTGTATCAGGTGCTGGTGCGGCAGCTATTGAAGAACTGCATGAACAATCACAAGCAATCTTAAATGGCGAAGAAGTTAAGGCAAATGTTCTTCCTGTATCAGGTGATAAGAAGCATTTCCCAATTGCTTTTAATGCGATTCCACAGATTGATAAATTCCAAGATAATGGATTTACGTTTGAAGAAATGAAAATGATTAACGAAACGAAAAAAATTATGCATATGCCTGAATTAGAAGTAGCGGCAACATGTGTACGTTTACCAGTTGTATCAGGACACTCTGAGTCTGTTTACATCGAAGTAGAAAAAGAAGGCGTAACAGTAGCAGAATTAAAGAGCTTACTTGCAAATGCGGAAGGTATTGTTCTACAAGATAATCCAGAAGAGCAGTTATATCCAATGCCAGCTACTGCAGTAGGTAAAAACGAAGTATTCGTTGGAAGAATCCGTAAAGATTTAAATAACGATAAAGGATTCCATCTTTGGGTCGTATCTGATAACTTATTAAAAGGCGCTGCATGGAATTCTGTTCAAATTGCAGAGCGCTTAGTAAAATTACAATTAGTGTAAACGGCTAAGAGAAGGTGCAAAATATGAAAATAATTGTTCAAAAATTTGGTGGCACATCAGTACGTGATGACAATGGACGTAAGCATGCGCTTCATCATATAAAAAAATCATTAGCTGCTGGTTATAAAGTAGTTACTGTCGTATCTGCTATGGGCCGTAAAGGTGAACCATATGCAACGGATACGTTATTAAGTCTTGTAAATCAAGAGGAATCTACTATTTCTAAGCGTGAGCAAGATTTATTATTATCGTGTGGAGAGTTAATCTCTGCAATTGTTTTCTCTAATATGTTGAATGAGAACGGTATAAAAGCAGCAGCATTAAATGGTGCACAAGCTGGTTTTGTAACGAATGATGACTTTACGAATGCAAAGATTATTGAAATGAATTGCGATCGTATACATGAAGAGTTAGAAAATGTAGATGTAATCGTCGTTACAGGATTCCAGGGACAAACGAAAAAAGGTGATACGACAACACTTGGACGCGGAGGTAGTGATACTTCAGCTTCAGCATTAGGTGTTGCACTTCATGCTGAATACATCGATATATTCACTGATGTAGAAGGTGTTATGACTGCGGATCCTCGTATTGTAAAAGATGCACGTCATCTTCAAACTGTAACGTATAACGAAATTTGTAACATGGCTTATCAAGGTGCGAAAGTCGTTCATCCACGTGCAGTTGAAATTGCGATGCATGCAAAAGTGCCACTTCGTGTACGTTCTACGTATTCTGATAGTGAAGGTACGCTTATTTCAGCATATGACGGTGCTACAAGAGGTCGTGATGTAGAAGAACGTCCTGTTACAGGCATTGCCCACGTATCAAACGTAACGCAAATTAAAGTGCTTGCAAAAGAAACGGCATATGATTTGCAACAACATGTGTTTAAAGAGATGGCGAACGAAAGAATAAGTGTTGATTTAATTAATATTTCACCTACTGGCGTAGCATATACAGTGAGTGATAATGTATCAAGTCATGCAGTTAAATTATTACAGAACCTTGGATATGAGCCAATTGTGACAGAACATTGTGCGAAAGTATCTATCGTTGGGGCTGGAATGGCAGGATACCCAGGGGTTACTGCGAAAATCGTTACAGCTTTAGCGGAAAAAGGTATTCAAATCCTGCAATCGGCAGATAGTCATACAACAATTTGGGTTCTTGTAAAAGAAACTGATTTAGTGGAGGCTGTAAATGCATTACATAGTGCGTTTGAGCTTTCAAAAGAAAAGCAACTGGAACAATAAGGAGTGAGACCATGATAGATTTTGGGACAATTGCAACCGCGATGGTAACACCGTTTGATATAAACGGGAATATCGATTTTGCAAAGACAACGAAATTGGTAAATTATTTAATTGATAACGGTACAACAGCAATCGTGGTAGGAGGAACGACAGGAGAATCTCCTACATTAACTTCAGAAGAGAAAGTAGCGTTATATCGCCATGTCGTATCTGTTGTCGATAAAAGAGTGCCCGTAATCGCTGGAACAGGTAGCAATAATACGCATGCTTCTATTGACTTAACTAAAAAGGCAACAGAAGTTGGTGTGGATGCAGTAATGCTAGTAGCACCGTATTATAACAAACCGAGTCAAGAAGGAATGTATCAGCATTTTAAAGCAATTGCTGAAAGCACGCCGCTTCCGGTTATGCTATATAACGTTCCAGGACGATCTATTGTACAAATCTCCGTTGATACAGTTGTTCGTTTATCAGAAATAGAAAACATTGTTGCTATTAAAGATGCCGGCGGCGATGTGTTAACAATGACAGAAATCATTGAAAAAACAGCGGACGACTTTGCGGTATACAGCGGTGATGACGGTTTAACGTTACCAGCTATGGCAGTTGGAGCGAAAGGTATCGTTTCGGTAGCCTCTCATGTTATCGGAAACGAAATGCAAGAAATGATTACAGCATTTCAAGCAGGAGAATTTAAGAAGGCACAAAAATTACATCAATTACTTGTAAGAGTAACTGATTCATTATTTATGGCGCCAAGTCCAACTCCAGTAAAAACAGCGTTACAAATGGTTGGATTAGATGTAGGTTCTGTACGTTTACCACTTCTTCCATTAACAGAAGAAGAAAGAGTAACGTTACAATCTGTAATGCAATCTATCCCTCGTTAATAAAAAATGACCTAGTGTAGAACTAGGTCATTTTTTATTATATGCAAATCTTTTCCTCTTTTTCTTACTTATATGTGTTCTTATAAGAATATTAATCGCTTCTTCATTATGTGTATAAGAAAATAATCGTATCCCTTTAACTGAGTCAAAAAATGATAGATATTATGGCATAAACGTAATAAACTACGGTGTCTGTTTTTAGAGAAATCCCCTCAAATGTGACGTAATTCATAAAAAAACTCCATTTTGTAAGTGTTTTTGTTGGATTCTAGAAAAATAAATCTTGAAACTCCCTATTATGAAATGAATTTAGCGTATGTATGGCTAGTTCTTCAAAATAATATGGAGTATAAAATCGGAGTAAATATAAAGGAAATACGTTCGATACTTTTGTTGTCATTCCGTTCTTTTCCTCTTTCTTTCGCACGATTTAACTTGTGTTCTATTTCTTGTATCAGGTATAATATGGCTAAGTAGCTTAGTACGGGTATGCTTAGCAAAATTGGGAAAAATTATAATTTAATTAAATTTTCATATCATATCGAATAAGATATTTGATTTATATAATGAAAGAGAGGTGAAACCTGGTTTAAAAAATAAACAAGGACATGATATCGCATAACGGTAAGGACATTCGTCTTGGACGGTGAAAATATGGTGGTTGTAGAGTTTCCCCTGGTGTCTCTGCAATTTTAGTGAAATCAGTGTTTGCAAGATTTTTAAACCAGGCAACAACATGAAGAGAAAAGAGAATGAGTCTGTTAAAGTATTTGCTCTTGGTGGAGTAGGTGAAATCGGGAAAAACATGTACTGTGTTGAAATTGATTCTGAAATCTTTATCGTAGATGCAGGGTTAATGTTCCCGGGAGATGAAATGTTTGGAATTGATATCGTTATTCCTGATATTACATATTTAGTGGAAAATCAAGAGCGAGTAAAAGGTTTATTTATTACTCACGGTCATGAAGATCATATTGGTGGAATTGTGTATGTACTTCGTAAATTATCTATTCCAGTCTATGCAACGAAATTAACAGTAGGACTTATACAAGAAAAACTTGGTGAAGCGGGCATGTTAGGCCGTGTAGACCTAAAAACAATCGATTCAAATTCAACAGTAGAATTTAACACTACAACGGTGTCATTCTTCGGAACGACACATAGTATTCCGGATTCTGTTGGCGTTTGTTTCCATACATCAAAAGGTGCAGTCGTATATACGGGAGACTTTAAATTCGATCAAACTCCAATTGGAAATAGTGGAGCAGACCTTGGTAAAATGGCACAAATCGGAAATGAAGGCGTACTTTGCTTGTTATCTGATAGTACAAACGCAGAGCGCCCAGGCTATACAGGTTCAGAAAAAGAAGTTGGTGTAGAAATCTCTAAAGTGTTCTACGGCGCAGAAGGTCGCATTATCGTTGCTTCATTTGCATCGAATGTACATCGTATTCAACAAGTATTTGATGCAGCTGCTGAAACAGGGCGAAAAGTAGCAGTAGTAGGACGTAGTATGGTGAAAGTAGTAGACATTGCAAGACGTCTTGGTTATTTAGATGTTCCAGAAGGTATGGTTATTTCATTACAAGAAGTAGACAACTTCCCAGAGAAAAAGGTAGCTATTTTAACGACAGGTAGTCAAGGTGAACCGATGGCTGCTCTATCTAGAATGGCAAAACAAGCGCATAAACAAATTTCAATTCGTAAAGGTGATACTGTTATCATTGCTGCTTCGCCAATTCCGGGTAATGAAATATCTGTATCAAAAATTATTGATTTGTTATTTAGAGCTGGAGCTGAAGTTGTTTATTACGGCGAACGAAAAGTTCACGTGTCAGGTCACGGTAGCCAAGAAGAATTAAAATTAATGTTAAATTTAATGAAACCAAAGTACTTTGTACCCGTACATGGTGAGTTCCGTATGCAAAAAGCACATGCATATTTAGCTGAAGATGTAGGTATTACAAGAGAAAATATCTTTATCGTAGAAAAAGGCGATGTAATTGCTTTTGGTGACGATGAAGCAAACTTAGTCGGTAAAGTACAAGCTGGTAATGTTTTAATTGATGGATTAGGTGTAGGTGACGTTGGTAATATCGTTCTTCGAGATAGAAAGATGTTATCTCAAGATGGAATACTAGTAGTTGTTGTAACGCTTGGTAAAGATGAAAAGAAAATTATCTCTGGCCCAGAAATCATTTCACGTGGTTTCGTATATGTTCGTGAATCAGAAGCGTTAATTGAACGATCTACAGAGATTGTACGTATGATTGTTGAGCAGTCAATTAAAGAATATTCAATTGAATGGTCAATGTTAAAACAAAATATTCGTGAATTATTAGGACAGTTCTTGTACGAAGAGACAAAGAGAAAACCTATGATTTTACCGATTATTATGGAAGTATAAAAAGATCACCCTTATGGGTGATCTTTTTTCTTTTTAACCCTATCGAATGAAATTTATAACTTAAGAAATAATAGTTATATACGAGTGAAAGGGGATGCGAAATGACAGAACGTGATCGATATACAAATGAAGAAAAAGAAGCTGAGCCAAAAGAAGCTGGAAAAGAGGCTTCAATAGTTGAAAAAATTCAACAGCTTGGACAGACAAATGTACCACAGATGAATGAATCACGTATTCATTGTTTAACGATTATCGGACAAGTGGAAGGTCATGTTCAATTACCACCGCAAAATAAAACAACAAAATATGAGCATATCATTCCGCAAATTGTTGCGATTGAACAAAATCCGAAAATTGAAGGTTTGCTTTTAATATTAAATACAGTTGGAGGTGACGTTGAAGCTGGGCTAGCAATTTCTGAAATGGTAGCTTCACTTTCAAAACCAACAGTATCTCTAGTTTTAGGTGGGGGACATTCCATCGGTGTACCGATTGCTGTTTCTACTGACTATTCGTTTATTGCGGAAACTGCGACGATGACAATTCATCCAATTCGTTTAACAGGTCTTGTCATAGGTGTGCCACAAACATTTGAGTATTTGGATAAGATGCAAGAAAGAGTCATTCGTTTTGTGACGAAGCACTCGAAAGTAACAGAAGATCGTTTTAAAGAGCTTATGTTTGCGAAAGGAAATTTAACGCGAGATATTGGGACGAATGTAATTGGTGGGGATGCAGTAAAGTACGGTCTTATAGATGATGTCGGCGGTATTGGAAATGCGATTCGAAAATTAAACGAATTAATAGATGTTCGTGCGGAAGATAGTACAGAAGGGACAATGCTACAATGATTTTATATACAATTATGCCAGAGCAACTTGTGTATCCGGTCGATTATTCACAATGTGAAAGTCAAAAAGTTGTAAATATAAATGGTGTGGAATTAATGGTTTCTGAAGAGGAACATGGATGTTATTCTATTGTACGTGTGCTAAGTACGGACCCACTTCACTATTTAGAGTTTGAGCCCGGTCAGAAAATAACCTTTTAGCAAAAAGAAGGATTTTGTTTAGAAGCTATGGTATAATATAAAAAACAAGACGGTTGAGCAGCCATGAGTAGGCTGCTTTCTTCTGTTTATTTAGCATTTTACAAGAAGTGTAAAAATAGAAGATATAAAGACCAGAAAAATAGAGAAAACAGACATATAAATAGAGCGTTTTGAAGGGAGCTTTACTTATATGTAGAACACGAGGTGAAGAAATGGCAAAACAAAAGCAAAGAGGGACGAAGGCAAAGGCAAGACGTACGATAAAGCCAACTTTGTATTATGAAATCGTCGGTTTAACTCTTTTTGCACTTTCAATCATTACGATTTTACAGCTAGGCGTTGTAGGGAAATCGTTTGTGTTATTTTTTCGCTTCTTCTTTGGTGAGTGGTACATAATTGGTGTGTTAGGTGTAATAGCTTTATCGGTTTCCTTTGTTATAAAACGCGGATGGCCGAACCTTTTAAATAAACGATTAATTGGATTTTATTTAATTGTATTGGCGATATTAATGTTTAGTCATATTACATTATTTAACCTTCTTACAAAAGATGGAGCAGTGCAAAATACTTCTGTTATTGTGAGTACGAAAGATAACTTCTTTCTTGAAATGAAAAAGGGGCCAGATAGCGTTCATTTAGGTGGTGGTATGTTTGGTGCGCTTATGTTCGCAACATGTTACTTCTTATTTGACGAAGTAGGAGCTTATATCATTGGTATTATTCTAGTTATTCTCGGTATACTTTGTATAACAAATAAGCATATTGGAGAAGTGTTAGCTCCAGTTGGTAGAATTCTTAGAAGTCAGTTTCAAGTGATGCAAGGGGATTATAAAGATTGGAGAGCCAAAAGAACGGCTGAACAAACAGAAAAGAAAAAAACAACAAGAAGCACAAGAAGCAAACGTGCTGCAGAACAAGAAGAAATTATTGAGCCGATGGAAGAAATCTCAATTGATCCTCCGATTATTTCGAATTTCACTGAGAATTATCCTGTAAATGAAGAAGAGGATAAACGAATCGAAGTAGAGCAAGAAGAGTTGATCACTTCACCGTTTATTGAAGAGACTCCGCCAATTGAAGAACCAAAGAAAAAGCGTGGAGAAAAAATTGTTGAATCGTTAGAGAGTGAAGCGCAAGCACCTCCTATGCAATTTTCAAATGTAGAAAATAAAGATTACAAGCTTCCTTCACTTGATATATTAAAATTTCCAAAGAATAAGCAAGTTACAAATGAAAATGCGGAAATTTATGAGAATGCTCGTAAATTAGAACGTACATTCCAAAGTTTCGGAGTGAAAGCGAAAGTAACAAAAGTGCATAGAGGTCCTGCAGTTACAAAATATGAAGTGTATCCTGATATGGGGGTAAAGGTAAGCAAAATTGTCAGTTTAAGTGATGATTTAGCCCTTGCTTTAGCTGCAAAGGACATTCGTATTGAAGCGCCAATTCCCGGGAAATCAGCTGTAGGGATCGAAGTTCCAAACTCAGAAGTTTCGATGGTAACGCTGAGGGAAGTTCTTGACTCTAAGGCTAATAATCATCCGGAAGAGAAGTTGTTAATTGGTCTTGGCCGAGATATTACAGGTGAAGCTGTATTAGCCCGGCTAAATAAAATGCCTCATTTACTCGTAGCTGGTGCGACAGGTAGCGGGAAAAGTGTATGTATTAACGGTATTATTGTTAGTATTTTAATGCGTGCAAAACCACATGAAGTAAAATTAATGATGATTGACCCGAAAATGGTAGAGCTAAATGTATATAACGGTGTGCCTCATTTGTTAACGCCAGTTGTAACTGATCCGAAAAAAGCATCGCAAGCATTGAAAAAAGTTGTGAGTGAAATGGAACGTCGTTATGAATTGTTTGCTCATAGTGGTACACGTAACATTGAAGGATACAACGATTATATAAAAGAGCATAATAGTCAATCAGAAGCGAAACAACCCGAATTACCTTATATTGTAGTAATTGTGGACGAGTTAGCAGATTTAATGATGGTTGCTTCGTCTGATGTAGAGGATGCGATTATGCGTCTAGCGCAAATGGCTCGTGCTGCTGGTATTCATTTAATTATTGCAACGCAACGTCCGTCAGTTGACGTTATTACGGGTGTTATTAAAGCAAATATTCCATCACGTATTGCATTCGCTGTATCTTCTCAAACAGATTCTCGTACAATTCTTGACGGTGGTGGTGCAGAGAAGCTACTAGGTCGTGGAGACATGCTGTTTATACCAATTGGTGCATCGAAACCTGTACGTGTACAAGGCGCATTTTTATCAGATGATGAAGTTGAGAGAGTTGTAGAATATGTTATTGGACAGCAAAAAGCACAATATCAAGAAGATATGATTCCGCAAGATGTTCCTGATACGAAGCAGGAAGTAGAAGATGAATTATATGATGAAGCGGTTCAACTTGTAGTGGAAATGCAAACAGCATCTGTTTCTATGTTACAACGTAGGTTTAGAGTAGGTTATACGCGAGCTGCTCGCCTAATTGATGCAATGGAAATGAATGGTGTAGTAGGTCCGTATGAAGGGAGTAAACCGAGAGAAGTACTCATTAATGATGTACAAGAAAAAAGTTCTTAAAAAAAGCCTAATTGTTTTTACAATTAGGCTTTTTTATATAGTGTTTTTGTTATATACTATACTCAGCGATAAAGAAAGGGCTTACATTTAGGGGTGCCCTTTAGAATACGAATACTTTGAGTATGTTTTATGTAAATGTTCGATATTTAATGCAGAAAAATGTTAGATTTTGTTGACACGTATGAGAGCAAGTGGTAAGATTACTTCGAAAAGAATCACTGCCTCATATAATCTTGGAGATAAGGTCCATAAGTTTCTACCTGGCAACCATGAATTGCTAGACTATGAGGGGAAAAGTGTGTAACAAAGGATGTAAAGGATCTTTGTGCCGAACTTTTTCTCGAAATGAGGAATGTTTATGGTGCAAAGTTTTTTTTATGCAATAAAGAGTGAAAATTTTATTTTAAAAAATTATTATTATTTATTCGACAATTACACTTATTTTGGTGTTTAGTCATTTGTACTATGTTGTAAGTTGAAAAAAGAGAAAAGAAGTCTTACATCAGAGGTCGAATAATTGAAATGCGGGGGAGTCTTATGTCAGTAAAATCTGATAGTCGTCACCTATATCTACGGGTGATTGATCACATCAAAGAAAAAATTAAAGATGGAGCTTATAAAGAACGACAAAAGTTACCATCAGAGTTTGATTTAGCGAAAGAACTTGGCGTAAGTAGAGCGACTTTAAGGGAAGCGTTGCGTATTTTAGAAGAAGAAAATGTTGTCATTCGTAGACATGGTGTAGGGACATTTGTAAATGCAAAGCCATTATTTTCTTCTGGAATAGAACAACTTTCTAGTATTACAGATATGATTTCTAGTGTGGGGAAAACACCAGGAACAATCTTTTTATCATCATCTACTACAACTTTAACAGAAGAGGAAAAAGAGAAGTTTAATAGTGAAGATGGTTTTAATGCAGTGATGATTGAACGCGTGCGTACAGCAGATGGGGAACCTGTTGTGTATTGTATCGATAAACTTGCAAAAGAAATATTGCCAGACTTATCGGGTTACAATGAGGAATCATTATTAACGGTGATACATAATAACACGCATAAGCGCATAACATATGCGGTTGCTCACATTGAGCCAATTGGCTATCACCCTAAAATCTCACCAATTTTAGAATGTGAGCCTGAAACAGCACTGCTTGTATTAAAACAAATGCACTATGATCAAAATGATGAGCCAATCTTATATTCTATCAATTACTTTAGAGCTGATAAATTTAGCTTCCACGTATTAAGAAAGCGTATGTAGGTAAATTCCTTTTTAGGGAGGTGACAGCAAGAAGTAAGGAACAGCAGCGTAAGAATAAATAAATATATATCATTTTTGGAGGGGTTTCTAGTATGAAGAAAAAAGCAGGCCTTTTATTATCATTAACTTTAGCAGCAAGTACAGTTTTAGGTGCATGTGGTAACTCGGATAAGGCGAGCAGTGACAAGAAAGACACGAAAGACAATAAAGACTTCAAGGTTGGTCTCGTAACGGATGTTGGGGGCGTTGATGATAAGTCATTTAACCAATCTTCTTGGGAAGGGTTACAAAAGTTTGGTAAAGATAATGGTTTAAAAGAAAAGACAAATTATCGTTACCTTCAGTCTGAAAAAGAAGCTGATTATATTCCGAATTTAAAAAAATTCTCAAAAGATAAATATGATTTAACATTCGGAATTGGTTATAAATTAGAAGGTGCAATTAAAGAAGTAGCAAAAGAATCTTCAAAACAACAATTTGCAATCGTAGATACTGTTGTAGATGCACCGAACGTAACGAGTATTACGTTTAAAGATCATGAAGGATCATTCCTTGTAGGTGCGGTAGCAGCTATGTCAACAAAATCGAATAAAGTAGGATTTGTTGGTGGAATGAAAAGTGATTTAATTAGTAAATTTGAAAATGGATTTAAAGCTGGTGCAAAGGCAGTAAATCCAAACATTGAAATCGTATCTGAATATGCAGAAGCATTCGATAAGCCTGAAAAAGGTACAGTTCTTGCTTCAGCAATGTATGGTCAAGGCGTAGACGTAATTTATCATGCTGCTGGTGGTACAGGTAACGGTGTGTTCACAGAAGCGAAAAACCGTAAGAAAAAAGGTGAAAATGTTTGGGTAATCGGTGTTGACCGTGACCAACATCAAGAAGGTATGCCTGAAAATGTAACATTAACTTCAATGATTAAACGTGTTGATGTAGCAGTAGAAAAAGTAGCTAAAGAAGCAAAAGATGGGAATTTAAAAGGCGGGAAAATTGAAGAGTTTGGCTTAAAAGATGACGGTATTGGTATTTCAAAAACAACTGATAACGTGAAAAAAGTTAACCCTGAAATTTTAACAAAAGTAGAAGAGCTTGAAAAGAAAATTACAGCCGGTGAAATTAAAGTGCCAGCTACAGATAAAGAGTATAAAGAATATGAAGCTTCTCTAAAAAATAAATAGAGAAATAGCAAAGGTTAGTTCATAGAACTAACCTTTGTATGTATAAAACTTCCGAATTGCTTAATAAGTTAATAGTGTAATAGGGAATGTTCCCTGTTAAAAGGAGGAACACAATGGAATACGTAATTGAGATGAATAACATTACGAAAGTATTCCCAGGCATTGTAGCGAATGATGATATTACGCTGCAAGTAAAGCAGGGTGAGATACATGCTTTACTTGGAGAAAATGGTGCAGGGAAATCCACATTGATGAATGTACTATTTGGTTTGTACCAACCAGAGCAGGGTGAAATTAAAATTAAAGGTAAACCTGTAAAAATCACAAATCCGAATATAGCAAATGACCTTGGTATTGGAATGGTCCATCAACACTTTATGCTTGTTCATAATTTTACAGTTACAGAGAATATTATTCTCGGAAATGAACCGAAGAAAAAAGGGAAAATTGCTGTTGAGGAAGCTGCTAAAGAAATTCAAAAACTGTCTGAACAATACGGTTTATCTGTAGATCCATATGCGAAAATACAGGATATTTCAGTTGGTATGCAGCAGCGTGTTGAGATTTTGAAAACTCTTTACCGCGGTGCAGAAATTTTAATATTTGATGAACCAACAGCTGTGTTAACACCGCAAGAAATTCATGAGCTAATTCAAATTATGAAAAAGCTTGTGCAAGAAGGAAAATCTATTGTTCTTATTACACATAAGTTGAAAGAAATTATGGAAGTTTGCGATCGTTGTACGATTATTCGTAAAGGAAAAGGGATTGGAACGGTTGACGTTGCAAATACGGATGAAAATAAACTTGCAGAATTAATGGTCGGACGTCAAGTGAATTTTAAAACAGAAAAAATAGACGCGAAGCCAAAAGAAGAGGTACTTTCAATTGCAAACCTTGTTGTTCACGATGCACGTCAACTACCTGCTGTAAAAGGCCTTGACTTAACTGTTCGTGCGGGGGAAATTGTTGGGATTGCAGGGATTGATGGAAACGGACAAAGTGAATTAATAGAAGCAATTACTGGTTTACGAAAAGTTGAGTCAGGTTCTATTGCAATTAAAGGAAAAGAAATAACAAATTGGCCTGTTAGAAGAATAACAGAAGAAGGAATTGGTCATATTCCAGAAGATCGTCATAAACACGGACTCGTTCTTGATTTTTCTGTTAGAGATAATATAGTTCTGCAAACGTATTATAAAAATCCATTTTCAAAGAAAGGGATTTTAAATTTCAGCAAAATTACAGAAAAAGCAAAGGCTCTTATTGAACAGTTTGATGTGCGTACACCTAGTGAGCAAACGTTAGCACGCGCTCTATCTGGGGGGAATCAACAAAAAGCAATTATTGCACGTGAAGTAGACCGAAATCCAGATTTATTAATTGCGGCACAGCCAACACGTGGTTTAGATGTAGGAGCAATTGAATTTATTCATAAGAGATTAATAGAGCAAAGGGATAAAGGAAAAGGTGTATTACTTTTATCATTAGAGTTAGATGAAATCTTAAATGTTAGCGATCGAATTGCTGTTATTTATGAAGGGGAAATTGTAGCAATAGTTGATGCGAAAGAAACGAATGAACAACAGCTTGGATTGTTAATGGCTGGAGGAACAAAGAAGGAGCAGGTGGGTACAAATGGCTAAAAAGCTTTTAACAGAACGAACGATAAATATTTTAGTCCCAGTACTATCCGTTATTTTCGGCTTACTTGTAGGAGCGATTGTAATGCTAGTTAGTGGCTATGATCCAATTGTTGGTTATAGTGCACTTTGGACAGGAATGTTCGGCAGCGCAAGTGCGATTGGTGAAACGCTTCGTACAATGATACCGCTTATTCTTGCTGGCTTATCGGTGGCGTTTGCATTTCGTACAGGTTTATTTAATATCGGGGTAGAGGGTCAATTGTTAGTTGGTTGGCTTGCAGCGGTTTGGTTCGGTTATGCAGTCTCACTACCAGCTTTCCTTCATATTCCATTATCTATTTTATTTGCAGCATTGGTGGGCGGAATTTGGGGCTTCATTCCGGGATATTTAAAAGGGAAGTTTCAAGTGAATGAAGTTATTGTAACTATTATGATGAACTATATCGCTTTGTATGTAACGTATGACATCATTAAGCGTTTCTTACATGCGGGTAATGACAAAACGTATGATATTAAAGAGAGTGCGTCACTATCTTCAGACTGGCTTGCTTCTATTACTGATGGTTCACGTCTACACTGGGGAATTATTGTAGCAATTTTAATCGCTATTTTAATGTGGTTCTTATTAGATCGAACAACTTTAGGTTACGAATTAAAGTCAGTAGGATTTAATCAGCATGCTTCTCAATATGCAGGTATGAAAGTTTCTCGTAATGTAGTATTCTCCATGACAATTGCTGGTGCATTTGCGGGGATTGGTGGAGCGATGGAAGGATTAGGGACATTCCAGAGTATGACAGCGATGTCTTCGTTTACAGGAGTAGGATTTGATGGGATTGCCGTAGCATTACTTGGAGGGAATAATCCGTTTGGTATAATCCTTTCAGCTTTATTATTTGGTGGTTTGAAAAGTGCTTCCCCTCAAATGAACTTTGAGGCAGATGTACCGTCAGAGCTTATTAATGTAATTATTGCATGTATCATCTTCTTTGTTGCATGTAGTTATGTGTTAAGATGGGCGCTTACACGCATGAGCAAGGAGGGGAAATAAATGAGCTTTTTAGATATATTAGCCATTCTTGTGACGGGTACGTTATATACATCGGCACCTATCATTTTCACAGCACTAGGTGGTGTATTTAGTGAACGATCGGGTGTTGTAAACATCGGATTAGAAGGACTAATGCTATTTGGTGCATTTATTGGAGTCGTTACAAACTTATTAATGGGTGATACTTGGGGAACGATGACTCCGTGGATTGCGTTACTATTTGCGGCAATTGGTAGTGGGTTATTTGCATTACTTCATGCGGTAGCTTCTATTACATTCCGAGCAGATCAAGTTGTAAGTGGTGTAGCCATTAACTTCTTATCTCTTGGTTTAACAGTATTTGCAATTAAGAAGATTTTTGATAAAGGGCAGACTGACTTTATTCAGTATCGTATTGAAAAGATTGATATTCCAGGCCTTTCGGATATTCCGGTTTTAGGGAAAATATTTTTCTCGAACGTACCAATAACGTCATATATTGCCATTATTTTAGCATTCGTTGTTTGGTATGTTATTTATAAAACACCGTTCGGTCTTCGTCTACGTGCTGTTGGTGAACACCCAATGGCAGCGGATACGATGGGGATTAACGTATATAAAATGCGCTATATTGGAGTCTGTATTTCAGGAGTGTTTGCTGGAATTGGTGGAGCGATTTTTGCAATGTCAATTTCTAATAACTTCTCAGGGGCAACTATTACAGGACAAGGTTTCTTAGCTTTAGCTGCTATGATTTTTGGAAAGTGGAATCCACTAGGCGCACTAGGTGCAGCTCTATTCTTTGGTTTTGCGCAATCTCTAAGTGTAACGGGCGGAACAATCCCTGTATTAGATCAAATTCCAAGTGTTTTATTAACGATATTACCATATATATTCACAATATTAGCGCTTGTCGGTTTTGTAGGTCGTTCTGAAGCTCCCAAAGCTTTAGGAACTCCTTATGAAAAAGGAAAACGATAAGTATTTTATAAGTATAAAAAAGCTCGCACATTAGTGTGGGCTTTTTTACATAGAATATATTTAATACGGAATTTTACTATGTTCCTTACATATTAAAGTTTTTAGAAAGAATCATATGTAAGCATAATAAGGGAGAAAAGTTGATTTTTTATTTCTAAAAACTGTATATTGAAGAGGAATATTCCTATATACGTAAAGGAGGGCTATAAATGAAACTAATGGAACAACAACTACATGAGTTAGGTGGTTTGCGCGTACATATTATTCCGACTGATAAATATAAAACGAATACCTTTGTATTTCGTTTTAAAGCGCCTTTAAATGAGGAGACGGTGACAGAGCGTGCCCTATTGCCATACGTATTGCAAAGTGCGACAGAAAAATTACCTTCTGTAATTCGTCTTCGTCAATATTTAGAAGAATTATACGGATCTTCTTTAGCGGTAGATGTAAGTAAAAAAGGGGAAGACCATATTATCTCCATTTATGTAGACATTGCAAATGAAGTTTATTTACATGATGCACCACCGTTATTTGAAAAAGCGCTTTCTATGTTGTCAGATATTGTGTTACATCCAGCAACGGAGGGGAACGGTTTCCTATCTTCTATCGTAGAAAGTGAAAAAAGAGCACTGTTACAGAGAATTGAAGCTACTTATGATGATAAAATGCGTTATGCAAACGAGCGTTTAATTGAAGAAATGTGCAAAGTAGAACCGTATCGTTTAAGTGCAAATGGAAAAAAAGAGAGTGTTATGTCTATTACAAATGAAAGTTTGTATCAATATTATCAAAAGGTGTTAGCGGAAGATGAAATGGATCTATATATTATTGGTGATATTTCAGAAAACGCCGTTGATCTTGTAAGTAAGTATTTTTCTATTTCAACTCGTCCAGTGAGAGAAAGAAATGTACTCCTTCATAGACGAAATAATGAAGAAAAAGAAGTTGTTGAAAAACAAGAATTAAAACAAAGTAAATTACACATCGGTTATCGTACATTTGTCACATATAAAGATGAAGATTATTTTGCATTGCAATTGTTCAATGGATTGTTTGGTGGCTTTTCTCATTCGAAGTTATTCGTAAATGTGCGTGAAAAAAATAGTTTAGCGTACTATGCAGCATCGCGCTTTGAAAGTCATAAAGGTTTATTATTTGTTATGTCAGGAATCGAAGCGAAAAATTATGAAAAAGCAGTTGAGATTATTAAAGAACAAATGCTTGCGATGCAAAACGGAGAGTTTTCTGAAGAAGAAATACATCAAACAAAAAGTGTCATCCAAAATCAAATATTAGAGGCAATTGATACACCACGTGGCTTTGTAGAAATGCTATATCATGGTATTATTTCAGATCGTACACGTCCAGTTGAAGAATGGCTTACAGGTATAGAAAGTGTGACGAAAGAAGAAATTGTAAAAGTTGCTAAAAATATTGAACTAGATACAATTTACTTTTTACAAGGAACGGAGGGAGAGTAAATGGAGAAAATTGTTTATGAGCAATTAAAAGAAACACTCTATTATGAAAAACTTCCTAATGGATTAGATGTATATGTTTTACCGAAACAAGGATTTAATAAAACATTTGCGACGTTTACGACGAAATATGGTTCTGTAGATAATACATTTGTACCATTAGGGAAAGAAGAAATGATTCGTGTGCCTGATGGAATTGCACATTTTCTTGAGCATAAATTATTTGAAAAAGAAGATCACGATGCTTTCCAATTGTTTAGTAAACAAGGAGCATCGGCAAATGCTTTTACATCCTTTACACGAACAGCTTACCTTTTTTCATGTACTTCAAACGTAGAACAAAATTTAAATACATTGCTAAACTTCGTGCAAGAGCCTTATTTCTCTGAAAAAACGGTTGAAAAAGAGAAGGGGATAATTGGGCAAGAAATTCAAATGTATCAAGATAACCCAGATTGGCGTTTGTACTTCGGGTTAATTGATAGCTTGTTTGTAAAACACCCAATTAAAATTGATATTGCAGGGACAATCGAATCTATTAGTAAAATTACGAAAGATTTATTGTATGAATGTTATGAAACATTTTATCATCCGAGCAATATGTTATTATTTGTTGTGGGTGCAATTGATCCAGAGAAAACAATGGATTTAGTACGTGAAAATCAAGCGAAAAAAGATTATAAAAACCAGCCAGAAATTGTGCGTTCATTTGAAGAAGAACCAAATGAGGTAAATGAAAAGAAAAAAATTATTTCAATGCCTGTGCAAACACCGAAATGTTTAGTTGGTATTAAAGCGACTAATTTAAAGGAAAAGGGGCAAGCGCTTTTAAAACAAGAAATTGCGCTTACGTTACTCTTAGATTATTTATTTGGGAAAAGTTCTGTTCATTACGAAACTTTATATAATGAAGGGCTTATTGATGATTCATTCTCGTATGACTATACAGAAGAAAATAACTTCGGTTTTGCAATGGTTGGCGGTGATACGAAACAACCTGATGAATTGGCAAATCGTTTAAAAGATATTTTATTAAAAACAGATTATGATCAATTAGATGCGGCGGCATTAGAACGAGTGAAGAAAAAGAAAATTGGTGGTTTTTTACGCTCGTTGAATTCACCAGAATATATTGCAAATCAATTTACACGATACGCGTTTAATGAATCTAGCCTATTTGACGCATTGACTGTATTAGAAGGACTAACCGTTCAAGACTTACAAGAAGTAGCGAAATTATTGTTATCAGAAGACAAAATGAGTATTTGTCAGGTGTTACCGAAAAAATAAAATTAAAAAGATACCCTCATCTTATCATTGAAAAATTGTAAGATGAGGGTATTATTTAGTTATGTGAAAATTGAACTTGTAGAGATAAGAGAGGGACTTTATGAAAAAGTATGCGTTAGTAACTGGAGGGAGCGGAGGAATTGGCTCTGCTATTTCGAAACAATTAATTCAAGATGGATATACAGTTTATGTTCATTACAATAACAGTGAAGAAAAGGTATTGGAATTGCAGAAGGCATGGGGAGAAGTTATCCCTGTTCAAGCGAATTTAGCTTCTAGTGATGGAGCAGAGCAATTGTGGGGACAAATTGAACATCCTATTGATGTTATTGTATACGCAGCTGGGAAGAGTATTTTTGGACTAGTAACAGATGTAACAAACGATGAATTGGATTATATGGTAGAACTTCAAGTGAAGAACGTATATAAATTACTTTCTATGGCACTTCCGCCTATGATCGGGAGAAGAAGTGGTAATATTGTAATTGTTTCATCTATATGGGGACAAATAGGGGCTTCTTGTGAAGTGCTTTATTCAATGGTAAAAGGGGCACAAAATTCATATGTGAAAGCTTTAGCGAAAGAAGTTTCTTTAAGTGGATTACGTGTGAATGCAGTAGCACCAGGAGCAATTGAAACGGAAATGTTAAGTGTTTTTTCTGAAGAAGATAAAATGGGAATTGCTGAAGATATACCATTAGGTAGAATAGGATTACCAGAAGAAGTAGCGAAAACAGTTTCATTCCTCGTATCACCAGGAGCGTCTTACATAACTGGACAAATTATCGGAGTGAATGGCGGTTGGCACTGCTAAAAAATTCTTACATAAAAAATGAATAGTTGCACAAATTAAGGATGATTTTATTACTCAATAGTGAGGTGCTTAATTATGTCAGTATTAGATAATTTTGATCAGTGGAAGAGCTTTTTAGGAGAACGTTTAGAGCAAGCGCAAGACAAAGGTTTAGATGGCGGTGCGGTATCAGATATGGCGTTTCGTGTTGGCGACTATCTTGCTAATGAGGTAGAAGGACGCAATGACCAAGAGAAATTATTAGCTGAGCTTTGGAAAGTTGCTGATGAACAGGAGCAACATACAATTGCAAATTTAATGGTTAAGTTCGTACAACATAAGTAAAAGTAGAGAGGAGATTCTCCTCTCTACTTTTTTTGTATAATAATTACACAGGGTAGATTATACATTTAGCTTCCCTATTAAGGTGAAATCATATAATATAGTACGTAGGTGTAAAGTAAGCAAGGGGAGTGATCTTGGATGATTGAATGGTATTTTGAATATGAAATACATAAAAACCGACCTGGCTTGCTTGGTGACGTTTCTTCGTTAATCGGTATGCTCGGCATTAATATTGTCACAATTAATGGTGTAGATAATGCACGACGTGGGTTACTTCTTATGTGTGATAATCAAGAGCAAATCTCTAGACTTGAATCAATTTTAAATACGATGGATAACATAACGGTAACGAAATATCGTCCGCCCAAGCTAAGAGATAAGCTAGCGGTTAGACATGGTAGGTACATACAACGAGATGCAGATGATAAGAAAACATTTCGATTTGTGCGTGATGAATTAGGCTTACTTGTAGACTTTATGGCAGAAATTATGAAAAAAGAAGGCCATAAACTAATTGGGATACGCGGAATGCCTCGTGTCGGAAAAACAGAATCCATTGTTGCTGCAAGTGTTTGTGCAAATAAAAGGTGGTTATTTGTATCATCTACTCTTATTAAGCAAACTGTTCGTAGTCAATTAATTGAAGATGAGTATAGCGATGACAATATTTTCATCCTAGATGGAATTGTGTCAACGAAGCGTGCTAACGAAAGACATTGGCAGCTCGTTCGTGAAATTATGAGATTGCCTGCAACGAAAGTTGTGGAACATCCTGATGTATTTGTGAGTCAGTCAGAATACACATTGGATGATTTTGATTATATTATCGAGTTGCGTAACGATTATGATGAAGAAATTCAATATAATTTAGTAGATGAAATTGAGCAAGGTACGCAAAATAATTTCTCTATGTTTGACTTTTAAAGAAATATTGAGGTGTTAGTAGTGACGGAATTGGGACAAAAGCTGAAAGAAGCAAGAGAAGCGAAAGGCTTGTCTATTGATCAGCTGCATGAGATTACAAAAATTCAAAAACGCCATTTAGTGGCAATTGAAGAAGGCAATTATGATGTATTGCCAGGAGCTTTTTATGCGCGTGCATTCATTAAACAATACGCAGATGCGGTTGGATTAAATGGAGAGGAACTGCTCGTAGAACATCAGAGTACGATACCACAATCTGAAAAGCGTGAAGTTCCACAAGTATCAACGGGACAAAAAACACAAGAAACAATGCAAAAATCTTCATCATGGCCAATTGCAGATCACATGCCGAAAATCTTAGTTGCGCTGTTAGTAATCGCAGTTGGAGTGGTAATCTGGTTTGTGTTTCAAGCGTTAACTGGAAAAGATGATGAAAAAGTTCCGAGTGCTCAAAGTGAGAAAATTGAAGTTCAAAAAGCGAAAGATTCTCCGTTAGATACGAAGAAAGATGAAGTGAAAGCGGAAGAGCCAAAAAAAGAGGAACCAAAGAAAGAAGAACCAAAGAAAGAGGAGCAACCAGCACAACCAACTGGACAGCAAGAAGTGAAAGTAGTTGGAACAACTGGAAAAGTATCTACTTTGGAAATTCATAATAATAAAACATTAGAACTGGAATTATCGGGTAAAGGTGCGAGTTATGTAGATGTTAAAGATGATGCTGGGAATGTGATTCTAAACGCTACAGTACAAGAGGGCCAAATAGAAAAACGTGATGTATCAACATTAAAAGAAGTGCGACTTAATATTGGAAATGCAACGAATGTTGAAGTTAAACTGAATGGCCAAGTGGTCGCTTATCCATTGGATCCAGAAAAAGAACTTCACCAAAGATTGGTGATAAAAAACCAAGGGATAGAGCAACCTGCACAATAACAGTCATCGCTTCGATGACTTTTTTTCGATGAACAAATGTTTTTGATATGATGGAGGAATAGCTGTGAATTTACCAAATAAAATTACAATATCTAGAATCTTCTTAATTCCAATTTTTATGGTAATTATGTTAGCACCCTTTGATTGGGGTTCATACAAAATTGGTGATGTTGATTTACCGATTCAACATTTAGTGGGGGCACTTATCTTTATCATTGCTTCAGCTACAGATTGGATTGATGGACATTACGCAAGAAAATATAATCTTGTAACGAATTTAGGGAAGTTTCTTGACCCGTTAGCTGATAAATTACTTGTTTCGGCAGCACTTATTACATTGGTAGAGATGCAATATGTACCGGCTTGGATTGTTATTGTAATTATCAGTCGTGAGTTTGCGGTAACTGGTTTACGTCTTGTACTTGCTGGAACAGGGGAAGTAGTTGCAGCAAACCAGCTAGGAAAAATTAAGACATGGACACAAATTATTGCGATTGCAGCATATTTATTACACGATGTACCTTTAAATTTAATCCATATTCCAGTTGCGGATATCTTCATATGGATTGCATTAATCTTTACTGTTATTTCAGGATGGGATTATTTCTGGAAAAATAGAGCTGCTTTTGTAAACTCAAAATAGAAGTTTATGGGGGAATTGGGATGAATGCTGAGATTATTGCGGTTGGAACTGAATTATTACTTGGACAAATTGCAAATACAAATGCCCAGTTTTTATCTGAAAAGTTAGCTTCAATCGGAATTAACGTGTACTATCATACTGTTGTTGGTGATAATAATAAGCGATTGCAAAAGGCGATTGAAGCTGCGGAAGAACGTGCTGATATACTTATTTTTACAGGTGGATTAGGACCGACAAAAGATGATTTAACGAAAGAAACGATAGCTGCTAGTTTAGATGAAGAGCTTGTGTATGATGAAAAGGCATTAGCCTTAATAAGTAATTACTTTAAGCGTACAGGCCGTGAATTTACGGAGAATAATAAAAAGCAAGCGCTCGTTTTAAATGGAGCAACAGTATTTGCAAATGACCACGGTATGGCGCCGGGTATGGGGGTAAATAAGAACGGAAAAGTTTATATTTTATTACCAGGGCCGCCAAAAGAAATGAAACCAATGTATGTAAGTTACGTAGAGCCTTTTTTACGTAATTTTACAACAGGAGAAAACATTTATTCTCGTGTGCTTCGTTTCTTCGGCATTGGGGAGTCCCAATTAGAGGTGAAAGTTCAAGATTTAATTGATGGACAAACAAACCCAACAATTGCCCCGTTAGCAAATGATGGAGAAGTGACATTACGTTTAACCGCTAAGCATCAAAATGTTAGCGAAGCGGAGAAACTAATTCAACATGTGGAAGATTTGATTTTAGAAAGAGTAGGAGAATTTTTCTACGGATATGACCAAGAATTTTTGCATTATAAGGCAATCGAGTTATTGAAGAGAAAAGGGTTAACTTTAGCGTGTGCAGAAAGTTTAACAGGTGGTCTTTTTGGAAATCAAGTAACTGAAACCGCTGGTGTTTCTTCTGTGTTTAAAGGCGGTGTCATTTGTTATCATAATGATGTGAAGCAATATGTTTTACGTGTGCCTGAAGAAGTGTTGCATACTGATGGTGCAGTTAGTAAAGAATGTGCTCGTTATCTTGCTGAAAATGTTAAGGATGTACTAAAAGCGGATATTGGAATTAGTTTCACTGGGGTAGCAGGGCCAGATGCTTCAGAACAGAAAGAACCAGGAACAGTATTTGTTGGGCTTTCGATTAAGGATGAACCAACTGTAGTCTTTCCTCTTAATTTAAGCGGAAGTCGTCAACAAATTAGAGAACGAACAGCAAAATATGGATTTTATCATTTATATAAAAAGCTAGAAGAGATATAAGTTTCTTCTAGTTTTTTTACGGTTAAATTTAGATATTATTTGATAGAAAATAAAAAAATCGAATAAATGTTCGATTTTTGTTGGCAAATTGAATTGAAAATAGGTATAATAAGATTAGCAATTCAGTTAAGGAGGAATTTTGAATGAGTGATCGTCAAGCAGCGTTAGATATGGCGTTAAAACAAATAGAGAAGCAATTCGGTAAAGGTTCAATTATGAAATTAGGAGAACAAGCGGAGCGTAGAGTTTCTACGGTTTCTAGTGGTTCTTTAGCACTTGATGTGGCACTAGGGGTAGGCGGATATCCACGTGGCCGTATTATCGAAATTTACGGACCTGAAAGTTCAGGTAAAACGACAGTTTCATTACATGCAATTGCAGAAGTACAACGTCAAGGTGGACAAGCAGCATTCATCGATGCGGAGCACGCAATGGATCCTGTATATGCACAAAAATTAGGCGTTAACATAGATGAATTACTATTATCACAGCCTGATACAGGGGAGCAAGGATTAGAAATCGCGGAAGCACTTGTACGAAGTGGTGCGGTTGACATTATCGTAATTGACTCTGTAGCAGCTCTTGTACCGAAAGCAGAGATTGAAGGCGACATGGGTGACTCACACGTAGGTTTACAAGCACGTTTAATGTCACAAGCACTTCGTAAGCTTTCAGGAGCAATCAACAAATCAAAAACAATTGCAATCTTTATTAACCAAATTCGTGAAAAAGTTGGGGTTATGTTCGGAAACCCAGAAACAACTCCAGGTGGTCGTGCGTTGAAATTCTATTCAACTGTTCGTCTTGAAGTGCGTCGTGCGGAGCAATTAAAGCAAGGTAACGACATCGTTGGTAATAAAACAAAAGTAAAAGTAGTGAAAAATAAAGTAGCACCACCATTCCGTGTTGCTGAAGTTGATATTATGTACGGAGAAGGTATTTCAAGAGAAGGTGAAATCTTGGATATGGCTTCTGAGCTTGATATCGTTCAAAAGAGCGGTGCTTGGTATTCTTATAATGAAGAACGCCTAGGACAAGGTCGTGAAAATTCGAAGCAGTTCTTAAAAGAAAATACAGATTTAAGAGAAGAAATTGCTTTCTTTATTCGTGAGCATCACGGAATTAGTGAAGATTCTGGTGCTGAGGGCGCAGAAGATTCAACTCTTCTTGATTAAAAAAATAAAAGACACGGCCTCGTGTCTTTTATTTTTTTATCTACTATTAAGGAGCATAATACTATAGATAAAAAATATTTTTTTACTTCAAATGCGTTGTGTAAAGAGGGATATTTAAATATTTTAAGTAAAAGAAATGGGAATTACTAAGGTTTTCCAGTATAGTAGGCTCCTTACTTTTAAAATTTAGGTCACATTCAAGGCTGAAGGCAAAGAAAGTAAAAGTAGACAACGCTTGACAATGAAAATTACGATAGATACAATGAGAATGTATATTTTTTCTTATATACAATATACTCTTCTCAAGAAGAGAAGTAATATTCGGAGTAAGGTTTAAATCTTACCGAAATAATAATATGACATTTTAATTGTGAAATGAAGAAAGTCCCTTAAAAAAGCGGGACGACGGTCTTTGCTGTATGTTGTAATTCAATGTACATGCCGACAGTCTTTTTTCATTCATAGCAAGGGGAGGTGAAATCATGACGAGTACAGTTTGGATACTCATCTCCATTTTGCTTGCAACAGTCGGTGCAGTTGTTGGCTTTTTTGTTCGAAAGTCTATTGCTGAAGCGAAGATTAATGGTGCGGCTAATGAAGCGAGACGTATTTTAGACGAAGCGAATCGTGATGCTGAAGCACTTAAGAAAGAAGCGCTTTTAGAAGCAAAGGATGAAATTCATACACTTCGTACAGAAGCTGAATTAGAAATTCGTGACCGTAGAAGCGAATTACAAAAACAAGAAAATCGTTTAATGCAAAAAGAAGAGAACCTTGATCGTAAAGACGAAACGCTCGATAAACGCGAGCAACAGTTAGAGAAGAAAGAGGAATCTCTTGTAGCGAGACAACAACAGATTGAAGAGTTGGAAAGCAAAGTGGGAGAGTTAGTTCAAAAGCAACAAACAGAATTAGAGCGCATTTCCAATCTGACACGCGAACAAGCGAAAGCAATTATTCTTGGTAAAGTAGAAAGTGAAGTTTCTCATGAAATCGCTGTTATGGTAAAAGAAAGTGAAGTTCGCGCGAAAGAAGAAGCGGATAAGAAAGCAAAAGAGATTTTATCTCTTGCAATGCAAAGATGTGCAGCTGATCATGTTGCTGAAACAACCGTTTCGGTTGTAAATCTTCCAAATGACGAAATGAAGGGACGTATTATCGGGCGTGAAGGTCGTAATATTCGTACGTTAGAAACGTTAACGGGTATTGACTTAATTATCGATGATACACCAGAGGCAGTAATCCTTTCTGGATTCGACCCAATTCGTCGTGAAACAGCTCGTATCGCTCTTGATAAACTAGTACAGGACGGACGTATTCATCCAGCGCGTATTGAAGAGATGGTCGAAAAATCAAGACGTGAAGTGGACGAGTATATTCGCGAAGTCGGAGAGCAAACAACGTTTGAAGTGGGTGTTCATGGATTACATCCAGATTTAATTAAAATTTTAGGTCGTTTAAAATACCGTACAAGTTATGGTCAAAACGTCTTAAAACACTCTATGGAAGTTGCATATTTAACTGGACTTATGGCGGCAGAGCTTGGCGAGGATGAAAAACTAGCAAGACGTGCAGGTCTATTACATGATATCGGAAAAGCGATTGACCATGAAGTAGAAGGAAGCCACGTTGAAATTGGTGTTGAACTTGCAACGAAATATAAAGAGCATCCTGTAGTTATAAACAGTATCGCATCTCACCATGGTGACACAGAACCAACTTCTATCATTGCAGTTTTAGTTGCAGCAGCAGATGCTTTATCAGCTGCAAGACCGGGAGCTCGTAGTGAAACACTTGAAAACTATATTCGTCGTCTTGAAAAGTTAGAAGAGATTTCAGAGTCTTATGAAGGCGTTGAAAAGTCATTTGCAATTCAAGCAGGACGTGAAGTTCGTATTTTGGTAAAACCAGATACAATCGATGACTTAGAAGCTCATCGTTTAGCTCGTGATATCCGAAAACGTATTGAAAATGAACTGGATTACCCAGGACATATTAAAGTAACTGTTATTCGTGAAACACGTGCAGTGGAATACGCAAAATAAAGTGGTGAAACACCACTTTATTTTTTTGTGTTGGAATTGGATAAAATAAAGACAGTTAGTTATATAGTATAAAAGTGAAACAAACTTATAATAAACATATTATAAGGAATTTACTTGATGCTATAGCAATAAAAAATGCAGTACATAGAAAGGGTAAGACATATGAGAATATTATTTGTTGGGGATGTAGTAGGATCTCCTGGTAGAGGTATGATTCAACAATACGTACCGGCATTAAAGAAAAAATATACACCTACAGTAACAATCATTAATGGAGAAAACGCAGCAGGTGGCCGTGGGATTACAGAAAAAATATATCGAAACTTTTTAGAATGTGGGGCGCAAGCAGTTACACTTGGAAACCACGCTTGGGATAATCGTGAAGTATTTGAATTCATCGATGATGCAAAATATCTTGCAAGACCAGCTAACTTCCCAGAAGGAACTCCAGGAAAAGGACTTATCTTTGTGAACTGTAATGGAACAGAAGTTGCAGTTATTAACTTACAAGGACGTACTTTCCTTCCTCCGATTGATTGTCCATTCCGTAAAGTGGATGAATTAATTAATATTGCGAAAAAACGTACGAATATTATCTTTGTTGACTTCCATGCGGAAACTACAAGTGAAAAACAAGCGCTAGGTTGGTATGTAGATGGACGTGCTACAGCAGTAGTAGGTACGCATACGCATGTCCCTACAGCAGATAACCGTATTTTACCAAGCGGAACGGCATACATTACAGATGTTGGAATGACAGGGCCGTATGATGGAATATTAGGTATGGATAGAGAAGCAGTATTGAAGAAGTTTTTAACAAACTTACCAGTACGATTTGAAGTAACAAATGGTAGAACGCAATTAAGTGCAGTGTTAATTGATGTGGATCCAAATACAGGAAAAGCAAAGAAAATTGAACGTATTTTAATTAATGACGATCAACCATTTTTTGAGTAAATTCCCGTTAAATTTTAGATAAGTTATTATATTTTAATTTTTTAGAAAAATTACGAAATTTTAGCAGGAATACGCGCCATTCCTCGTGAATATAAGTTAAAGTGAAATAATTGCTAATACTTTTTAAAGAAACGAGGAGGAAACGCGGAATGGAAATATTAAAAGTTAAAGCAACGTCGGTCCCTAATTCTGTAGCTGGTGCACTTGCAGGTGTTATTCGCGAACGCGGAACAGCAGAAATTCAAGCTATTGGTGCAGGTGCATTGAACCAAGCGGTAAAGGCAGTAGCAATCGCAAGAGGATTTGTAGCGCCTAGTGGTTTGGACCTGATTTGTATCCCAGCGTTTACAGATATTATGATTGATGGCGAAGAGCGTACAGCAATAAAATTAATTGTAGAACCTCGTTAAGTTTTAAACAACCTGTTTGCAGTATGCAAACAGGTTGTTTTTATAATGGAGGAATGAAAATGAAAATTTTTGATGCTCATTGTGACGTGCTTCTTCAGTTATGGAGTGCACAAGGGAAAAGGAATTTTAACGATGATTCACAATTACATATTACATTTGAACAGTTAAAGAGAAGAAAAGGAAGTATACAATGTTTTGCTATATATGTACCAGAAACAGTGGCATATGAAAACCGATTTGAAGCAGCATTACAAATGGTAGATATTTTTTATAATGAAATTTTATCCCTACCAGGTGTAAAGTTTATTCAGACAAAAGATGATATTAACATGTTAAAACAGGACGAGGTTGGAGCGATATTAACACTAGAAGGATGCGAAGTAATTGGAAAAGAAGCAATGAAATTACGGTTGTTGTATCGCCTAGGAGTACGTTCTTTTGGACTAACATGGAATTATGCCAATCTCTTAGCTGATGGTGCGCTAGAGACACGTGGGGCGGGTTTAACGAATTTTGGTAAACAGGTTGTACAAGAACTGAATGCGCTACATGTATGGACTGATGTGTCTCATCTGAATGAAAGAAGTTTTTGGGATGTTATAGAGATTGCAAAAAATCCTATTGCTTCCCACTCAAATTGTATGAAACTTTGCGAGCACCCACGTAATTTAAACGATGAACAACTTAAAGCTCTTATAAAGAAAAATGGCATGATCGGTGTCACTTTTGTACCGCAGTTTCTAACGAATGAAAATGAAGCAAATATAACAGATATAGTAAGACATATCGAATATATTTGTTCATTAGGTGGAGAGTACAATATAGGATTTGGTTCAGATTTTGATGGGATTTTAGAAACAGTTGTAAATGTATCAGTTTATCGAGATTATGAAAATGTAATGAATGAGCTTTGTAAACACTATGCTACATCTACTGTAGAACGATTTTTATATGATAATTTTGTAGAACATATGAGTTTTTAAGTTTCGGTTTAAAATTCAGAAAAATTAAAATTAATTCATTTGATTTTATTGCTTTTTTTAAGACCTAATACTAGAATGAAAAACAAAATAGCTTTATACTAAAGATTCAGGGAAATCAGAAGAGGCATAATTTGCGTCCGTTGTAGTTTATTTGCATAAAAAATGCTAAACTATTACTGTAAAAAAATACACTACAATGAATGCAGCCAAAAGGGGTGTAGGAGATGATTAGTCAACTTTCATGGAAAGTTGGAGGCCAACAAGGTGAAGGAATTGAAAGTACAGGAGAAATCTTCTGTATTGCATTAAACCGATTAGGATATTACCTATACGGTTACCGCCACTTCTCATCACGTATAAAAGGCGGCCATACAAATAATAAAATTCGTGTAAGTACAACAGAAGTACGAGCGATCTCAGATGATTTAGATATTTTAATTGCTTTTGACCAAGAAACAATTGATTTTAATTTCCACGAACTACGTCCAGGTGGAATTGTAGTTGCGGATGCGAAATTTAATCCAACAATACCTGACAATACAGATGTAAATCTATATGTGATACCGTTTACAGATATTGCTTCAGAATTAGGCACATCATTAATGAAAAACATGGTTGCTGTTGGAGCATCAAGTGCAGTATTAGGATTAGATGAAACAGCTTATTTAGATGTTGTTGAAGAAATCTTTGGTCGTAAAGGAGAGCAAGTCGTTCAAAAGAATATGGACGCAATTAAACGTGGCTCTCAATATATGAAAGAATTACTAGGTGAGAAAGTAAACATGATGCAGCTTGAAAAAGCTGATGGTAAAAAACGCATGTTTATGATTGGGAACGATGCAATCGCATTTGGTGCGGTAGCTGGTGGTGCTCGTTTTATGTCAGCATACCCAATCACACCTGCATCAGAAATTATGGAATACTTAATAAAAAAATTACCGAAAGTCGGCGGAACAGTAATCCAAACTGAGGATGAAATCGCAGCTTGTACAATGGCAATCGGTGCAAACTATGCTGGTGTTCGTACATTAACGGCATCTGCTGGTCCAGGTCTTTCATTAATGATGGAAGCAATCGGTTTAGCAGGTATTACAGAAACTCCATTAGTAATTGTTGATACACAACGTGGCGGCCCAAGTACAGGATTACCAACTAAGCAAGAACAGTCTGACTTAATGGCGATGATTTACGGTACGCATGGTGAAATTCCAAAAATCGTAATGGCGCCAAGTACAGTTGAAGAAGCTTTCTATGACATTGTAGAGGCATTTAACTTATCTGAAGAATATCAAGTTCCTGTTATTTTCTTAACAGATTTACAGCTTTCTTTAGGAAAACAAACAGTAGAACCACTTAAATTAGATAAAGTGGAAATTCGTCGTGGTAAACTTGATTTAGAAGTAGAATTACCAGAACGTGAAAATAAAGCATACTTCAAGCGTTATGAAGTAACAGAAGACGGCGTTTCACCACGTGTTTTACCTGGTATGAAAAATGGTGTTCACCATGTTACAGGTGTAGAACATGATGAAACTGGAAAACCATCGGAATCAGCAATAAACCGTAAAGATCAAATGGACAAACGTTTCCGTAAAATGGAGAACTTGAAGTTTAATACCCCTGTTTATAAAAATGTTAAGCATGAAGAAGCAGACGTATTGCTTGTTGGATTTAACTCAACTCGTGGTGCGATCGAAGAGGCAATGACGCGTTTAGAACAAGAGGGTATGAAAGTAAACCATGCTCATGTGCGTTTAATTCACCCGTTCCCAACAGCTGAAATCGATCCACTTGTGAAAAAGGCGAAGCGTGTTGTAGTAGTAGAAAACAATGCAACAGGTCAGCTTGCTAACATTATGAAAATGAATCTTGGTAATGGTGAGAAAATTTCTAGTCTTTTAAAATATGATGGAAACCCATTCTTGCCGAAAGAGATTTACAACGAATGCAAAAAAGGGGTTGTATTAAATGGCAACATTTAAGGACTTTCGTAACAGTGTAAAGCCAAACTGGTGCCCAGGTTGCGGAGACTTCTCAGTGCAAGCTGCAATTCAACGTGCGGCAGCTAACGTTGGCCTAAATCCAGATGAACTTGCTGTTATTTCTGGTATCGGCTGTTCAGGCCGTATTTCAGGTTATATTAATTCATATGGTGTGCATAGTATTCATGGTCGTGCCCTTCCAATTGCGCAAGGTGTGAAAATGGCAAATCGTGATTTAACAGTTATCGCTTCAGGTGGTGACGGTGATGGATTTGCGATTGGTATGGGTCATACAATCCATTCTATTCGTCGTAATATCGACATTACGTACATCGTAATGGATAACCAAATTTACGGATTAACAAAAGGGCAAACTTCACCACGTAGTGAAGCTGGATTTAAAACGAAAAGCACACCACAAGGTTCAATTGAACCATCACTAAATGTAATGGAAATGGCCTTAACAGCTGGTGCGACATTTGTGGCGCAAAGCTTTTCGAGTGATTTAAAAGAATTAACACAAATTATTGAAGCTGGTATTAACCATAAAGGATTTTCATTAATTAACGTATTTAGCCCATGTGTTACTTACAATAAAGTAAATACTTACGATTGGTTTAAAGAGAATTTAACGAAACTAAGTACAGTAGAGGGATATGATCCATCTAATCGCATGATGGCTATGCAAACTTTAATGGAAAATAACGGTTTAGTAACAGGGTTAATTTATCAAAATACTAAGCAACCATCATATCAAGAACTTGTTAAAGGCTATAGTGAAGAGCCTTTAGTGAAATCTGATTTAAATATGGATCAGAAAATGTTTGATGAGCTTGTTGCTGAATTTATGTAATGTAAGAAGAGGAGGTTGCCGATTTGGTAACCTTTTTTTATGTACAAAAATATAGGGTAGTCTTATTTACTTAGAAAATTCAGAATGATAAAATAATATATAAATCGTTGTATGAAAATGGCAAGTTCATTGCTTATGAAATGTAAGATAATAAAGGGCCTCTTTATTGTTAAAATTGGCGAAATACATCATACTATGGTAATGTTTATAGGGATAAAGCAATATGCTTTTTGGTAGGACAACAAGAAATGATAAAAAGGGAATGTCTATTTGCGTGGGGAAGACTTCATTCTTATGAATGATTAGATTGATTACTCAAGTTTCAAAGGACAAGTTATCTCTCAAGCTATCTAACCATTTTTGAGGTGAGTCTAGGCGCATTAAAATGGACTATAGAGTATGTATAGTTAAGGGTGAAAGGAGATTACCGATGAACGAGCAACAACGATTAGCAAGTCAACAAGCAAATTCCTCTACGAAAAAAGAAGAGAAAGATTATAGTAAATACTTTGAAAGTGTATATCAACCACCTTCCTTAAAGGATGCGAAAAATCGCGGGAAAGAAGAAGTTAAAATTGAACGGGATTTTGGCTTACCTGAAGAGTTTCGCAATTTTGGTACAGGAAGAAAGTTCTATATTCGTACATATGGTTGTCAAATGAATGAGCATGATACGGAAGTAATGGCAGGCATTTTCACCGCACTTGGATATGAACCAACTTTTTCAACTGAGGATGCAGATGTAGTTTTATTAAACACTTGTGCAATTCGTGAAAATGCTGAAAATAAGGTGTTTGGTGAGCTAGGCCATTTAAAGTCACTCAAACGAAGAAATCCAGACCTTTTAATTGGTGTATGTGGTTGTATGTCTCAAGAGGAATCTGTTGTAAATAAAATTATGCAAAAAAATCAGCATGTAGATATGGTATTTGGAACGCATAATATTCATAGATTACCGTACATTCTAAAAGATGCGATGTTCTCGAAAGAGACGGTAGTTGAAGTATGGTCAAAAGAAGGTGACGTAATTGAAAACCTTCCGAAAGTACGTCGTGGTGATATTAAAGCTTGGGTAAATATTATGTATGGCTGTGATAAATTCTGTACGTATTGTATTGTACCGTATACACGCGGAAAAGAGAGAAGTAGACGTCCAGAAGATATTATCCAAGAGATTCGTCATTTAGCTGCAAATGGTTATAAAGAAATTACTTTACTTGGTCAAAACGTAAATGCATATGGTAAAGACTTTGAAGATATAGAATACGGTCTTGGCGATTTAATGGACGAACTTCGTAAAGTTGATATTGCCCGTATTCGTTTTACAACGAGCCATCCACGTGATTTCGATGATCACTTAATTGAAGTGCTTGGCAAAGGTGGCAACCTAGTAGAACATATCCATTTACCAGTTCAATCTGGAAGTACGGATATGCTGAAAATTATGGCACGTAAATATTCGCGTGAGCATTATTTAGAACTTGTAAGAAAAATTAAAGAAGCAATTCCAGATGCAGTATTAACAACAGATATTATCGTTGGTTTTCCAAATGAAACAGATGAGCAATTTGAAGAAACGATGTCGTTATATCGTGAAGTAGGGTTTGATACTGCCTTTACATTCATTTACTCTCCTCGCGAAGGTACACCAGCTGCAAAAATGAAAGATAATGTACCGATGGAAGTAAAGAAAGAACGTCTTCAACGCTTAAATACACTAGTAAATACGTTGGCAATTGAAAAGAATAGTCGTTATAAAGGTCAAATTGTAGAAGTGTTAGTTGATGGGGAAAGTAAAAATAATCCGGAAGTACTTGCAGGTTATACTCGTACGAATAAACTTGTAAACTTCGTCGCTTCAAAATCTTTAATTGGTCAGCTTGTGAAAGTAAAAGTAACGGAAGCAAAAACTTGGTCTCTTAACGGGGAATTAGTTGAAGAGCCGATTGAGGTGAAATAATAGATGAAAGTATATTCGAAAGATGACATTGTTGAACAAGCGAAAGAATTAGCAAAAATGATTTCTGAAACAGAAGAAGTTGATTTTTTTAAGAAAGCAGAGGCGCAAATTCATAAAAATGAAAATGTAAAACGCGCAATCGATGAAATTAAAGCACTGCAAAAACAAGCAGTAAACTTGCAACATTACGGGAAATGGGAAGCTTTAAAAAAGGTAGAAGCTGAAATTGATGCATTGCAAGATAAGTTAGACAGTATTCCAGTCGTACAACAATTTAAATCTTCACAAACATACGTAAATGACTTATTACAGTTAGTTGCTAGTACAATTTCTAACAACGTAACAGATGAAATATTAATTTCAACTGGTGGCGATGTACTAAAGGGTGAAACTGGCGCAGCAGTAGAAAGTAAAAAAGGAAATTGTGGTTGTTAAAGAGATGTCATATTGACATCTCTTTTTTTGTGGATTAAACGTAAGGTCTTCTCAAAAAAAAGAATGACACATTCCGCTATTGTCACGCATATGATTAAGTGAATAGTGATTGAGGAGGGTTACGAATGTCCGAATTTAGAGAGATTATTACAAAAGCAGTGGTTGGAAAAGGACGTAAGTATACAAAGTCAACGCATACATGTGAATCGAATAATGAGCCAACAAGTATTTTAGGGTGCTGGGTAATTAACCACTCGTACGAAGCAAGAAAGAATGGAAAACATGTGGAAATTGAAGGTTTCTATGATGTGAACACTTGGTATTCATTTGATGGAAATACAAAGACTGAAGTTGTAACAGAACGTGTGAACTACACGGACGAAGTAAGTATTGGTTATCGTGATAAAAACTTTTCTGGTGACGATTTAGAAATTATTGCTCGTGTTATTCAGCCGCCAAATTGTTTAGAAGCACTTGTATCACCAAATGGTAATAAAATTGTTGTAACTGTAGAACGTGAATTTGTAACAGAAGTAGTTGGAGAAACGAAAATTTGTGTAAGTGTAAATCCTGAAGGCTGCGTAGAATCAGATGATGATTTCCAAATTGCTGATGATGAATTTGAAGAATTAGATCCGAACTTTATCGTTGATGCAGAAGAAGAGTAATAGAAAGCTAGGGAGAAGTTCTTCCTAGCTTTTTACTTTACATAAGTGGCGCTGAATGAACATGATTCTTTATGAAATATGTTATAATGAAGAAAGACTCCTGAAATAGGAGATAAGAGTGTCCGTGAAATGCGACATATATGAAAATAGATTATCATGTAAGAATTATGGAGGAAAAGTATGACTCAATATACGCCTATGATACAGCAATATTTAAAGGTTAAGGCAGATTATCAAGATGCCTTTTTATTTTTTCGCTTAGGCGATTTTTATGAAATGTTCTTTGAGGATGCTGTTAAAGCAGCCCATGAACTTGAAATTACATTAACGAGCCGAGATGGTGGTAGTAGTGAACGTATACCAATGTGCGGTGTACCATATCATGCGGCTAAAAACTATATTGAACAACTTGTTGAAAAAGGATATAAAGTAGCTGTTTGTGAGCAAGTAGAAGATCCGAAAACAGCTAAAGGTGTAGTACGTCGTGAAGTAGTACAATTAATTACGCCAGGAACGATGATGGAAGGGCGTACAATTGATGAGAAAGAAAACAACTTCTTAGCCGCATTAACACATTTTGAAGATGGATCATATGCATTAGCTTGTAACGACTTAACGACTGGACAAAATACAGTAACGTTACTGACTGGTTCAGTAGAAGATATTTTATTAGAAGTGTATGCAACTGGTTCGAAAGAAATTGTTGTTGATTCTTCATTTTCTAAAGATGAACTAAACAAGTTAACTGAAACATTGAAAATGACGATTTCGTATGAAGATGCAACGGCAATTCCGGAAGGATTAGAACATCTTGTGAAAAATGTTTCACAAGCAAAATTAATTAAAGCAGTTGGACGTTTATTTAACTATGTAATAAGAACGCAAAAACGTTCTTTAGATCATTTGCAACCAGTAGAAATTTATTATACGAATCAATTTATGAAAATTGATGTACATTCAAAGCGAAACTTAGAACTGACAGAAACACTTCGGACGAAAGAAAAAACAGGATCACTATTATGGTTATTGGACAAGACGAAAACAGCTATGGGTGGTCGTATGTTAAAACAGTGGATGGAACGTCCACTTATACAGAAAGAAAGAATTGAAGAGCGTTTAGAAATGGTTGAAACGTTTGTAAATGATTACTTCTTACGTGAAGATTTAAAAGAAAAGTTAAAAGAAGTATATGATTTAGAACGCTTAGCAGGAAAAGTTGCATTTGGTAACGTAAATGCAAGAGACTTATTACAATTAAGACGTTCATTACTTCAAGTGCCAGCTATTTTAGAAGCAATTAGTTTGTTAGATAACGCTTATGCATCGAGATTAATTCAAGGTGCAGATCCATGTGAAAGCTTAACAGAATTACTAGGAAGAAGTATTCAAGAAAACCCACCGCTTTCAATTAAAGATGGAGATATTATTAAAGATGGGTATAATGACAAGCTTGATCAATATCGTTACGTGAGTAAAAACGGGAAAACGTGGATTGCTGAGCTTGAAAAAAGAGAACGTGATATTACTGGAATTAAATCGTTAAAAATCGGATACAACCGTATTTTCGGTTACTACATTGAAGTAACGAAAGCGAATCTTGCAGCACTTCCAGAAGGTCGCTATGAACGTAAACAGACGCTTGCTAATGCTGAACGTTTCATTACAGATGAACTGAAAGAAAAAGAAACGTTAATCTTAGAAGCTGAAGAAAAAATTGTACAGCTAGAATACGATTTATTTACAGCACTTCGTGAAGAAGTAAAAGTATTTATTCCGAAATTACAACATTTAGCGAAAGTAATTAGTGAATTAGACGTACTGCAAAGTTTTGCGACAGTTAGTGAAGAAGAACAGTTTGTAAAACCTGTACTGACAACGAAGCGCGAAATCTTTATTAAAGATGGTCGTCATCCTGTCGTTGAAAAAGTATTGAACGGGAAATTGTATGTACCGAATGATTGTATTATGCCAGAGAATATGGATGTCTTTTTAATTACAGGGCCGAACATGTCTGGTAAAAGTACGTATATGAGACAATTAGCACTTGTAACTGTTATGTCGCAAATCGGTTGTTTCGTACCAGCAACAGAAGCAGTATTACCTGTATTTGATCAAATCTTTACGAGAATTGGTGCTGCGGATGATTTAATATCAGGTCAAAGTACATTTATGGTCGAAATGTTAGAAGCGAAAAATGCAATTGCAAACGCATCAGAAAGAAGTTTAATTTTATTCGATGAAATTGGACGAGGTACATCTACCTATGATGGTATGGCACTTGCACAAGCAATCATTGAACATATTCATGACCAAATTGGTGCAAAAACGTTATTCTCTACGCATTATCATGAATTGACTGTGTTAGAAGAGAGTTTAGATCAACTGAAAAATGTACACGTTTCAGCAATTGAAGAGAATGGAAAAGTAGTATTCCTTCATAAAATTCAAGACGGGGCAGCTGATAAAAGTTACGGAATTCACGTTGCGCAACTTGCAGAGCTTCCAGATAGCTTAATCGCCCGCGCGAAAGAAGTGTTAGCACAGCTAGAAGGACAGGAAGAAATTATTATTCCAAAACGAGTAGAAGTGAAAGTACAAGAAGCTGCTCCAGAACCTGTAGTTGTAAAAGAGGAAATAGCAGAAATACAGGAAACGAAAGTAGAGACTGAAGAAGAATCGCAACTATCTTTCTTTGGAGGAGAACAGTCTTCGAAGAAACAAGACAAACCTCTGCTAGATCAAAAAGAAACAGCAGTATTGGCGCAAATTAAAAAAATCGATTTACTTGATATGACACCTTTAGAAGCGATGAACGAATTGTATCGCTTACAGAAAAAGTTAAAGAAAGGATGAGTAAGTAGATGGGGAAAATTCGCAAACTCGATGACCAACTCTCTAACTTAATTGCGGCAGGGGAAGTAGTAGAGCGCCCTGCTTCAGTCGTAAAAGAACTTGTGGAAAATTCTATCGATGCGAATAGTACATCTATTGAAATCCACTTAGAAGAAGCTGGGTTATCGAAAATTCGTATCATTGATAACGGTGATGGTATTGCAGAAGAAGACTGTATCGTCGCTTTTGAACGCCATGCGACGAGTAAAATTAAAGATGAAAACGATCTGTTTCGCATAAGAACACTCGGTTTCCGCGGTGAGGCATTGCCGAGTATTGCCTCTGTTAGTGAATTAGAATTAATTACTAGCACAGGTGATGCGCCTGGTACACACCTCATAATTAAAGGTGGAGACATTATAAAACAAGAGAAAACTGCGAGCCGAAAAGGAACAGATATTACAGTACAAAACTTATTCTTTAATACACCAGCGCGTCTTAAATATATGAAAACCATTCATACGGAGCTCGGGAATATTACAGATATCGTGTATCGTATTGCAATGTCACATCCAGAAGTATCGTTAAAACTGTTTCATAATGAAAAGAAATTGCTTCATACATCAGGTAACGGTGATGTAAGACAAGTACTTGCATCGATTTACAGTATTCAAGTTGCGAAGAAGCTTGTTCCAATTGAAGCTGAATCTTTAGACTTTACAATTAAAGGCTATGTAACATTACCAGAAGTAACGAGAGCATCTCGTAATTATATGTCAACGATCGTAAATGGTCGTTACGTTCGAAACTTTGTACTAATGAAAGCAATTCAGCAAGGATACCATACATTACTGCCAGTCGGCCGGTATCCAATTGGCTTCTTATCGATTGAAATGGATCCAATGCTAGTTGACGTTAACGTACATCCAGCGAAGTTAGAGGTTCGTTTTAGTAAAGAACAAGAATTGCTAAAGCTGATCGAAGAAACATTGCAAGCTGCATTTAAAAAAATACAGCTCATTCCAGATGCAGGCGTAACAACGAAGAAAAAAGAAAAAGACGAAAGTGTGCAAGAACAGTTCCAGTTTGAGCATGCGAAGCCGAAAGAACCATCTATGCCGGACATTGTTTTACCAACTGGCATGGATGCAAAACAAGAAGAACCGCAGGCTGTGAAACAACCACCACAACTGTGGCAACCGCCGAAACAAGAATGGCAACCACCACAGTCGCTCATAAGAGAAGAACAAAGTTGGCAACCATCCACTAAACCGATAATCGAAGAACCAATTCAAGAAGAGAAATCGTGGGACAGTAATGAAGAGGATTTTGAACTAGAGGAATTAGAAGAAGAAGTTCGGGAAATAAAAGAGATTGAAATGAACGGGAATGACTTACCACCGCTTTATCCAATTGGACAAATGCATGGAACATATATTTTCGCTCAAAATGATAAAGGCTTATATATGATTGACCAGCATGCCGCGCAGGAACGTATTAATTATGAATACTTCCGTGATAAAGTAGGAAGGGTAGCGCAAGAAGTACAAGAGTTACTTGTACCGTACCGTATTGATCTATCTCTTACTGAATTTTTACGTGTCGAAGAACAGTTAGAAGAACTAAAAAAAGTTGGGCTATTTTTAGAACAATTCGGCCATCAATCCTTTATCGTCCGCTCGCATCCAACATGGTTCCCGAAAGGACAAGAAACAGAAATTATCGATGAAATGATGGAGCAAGTTGTCAAACTAAAAAAAGTGGATATTAAAAAGTTACGTGAAGAAGCAGCCATCATGATGAGCTGTAAAGCATCCATTAAAGCGAATCAATATTTAACGAACGATCAAATATTTGCCTTACTGGAAGAATTACGTACAACAACAAACCCATACACATGCCCACACGGAAGACCGATTCTTGTGCATCATTCTACTTATGAGTTGGAGAAGATGTTTAAGAGGGTTATGTAGAGTGAATAAATTATATTTCAAAAGGGAGCAACATTTACTGTTGCTCCCTTTTCATATGTAGATTTAATAGTTAAACGAGAATATGGTGGAGTAATTTTACCGTTTATTTCTTGGTTGAGTTAGCTTAAATTTATCTATGTATAAAAAAGCGCTGTATACAGCACTTTTTAAAATGTGCATGAATTGTATCATTACTAACTAAATAACTATGCATGGTTGAATGTTGCTTCTTATTTAGCTAATTGTTATAAAGATCTATACAATTACTTATTTTTATTATTATTAATTTTTTCAGTGTATAGAACTTGCTCTTTATAGTGCTTCTTAATTGGGAAGTTATGTGTACCTGTGCCGTTCTTGAATTTTTTATCAATGGGGTTCTTTAGAGGAACTGTTGTAGTTTCAGTAAATTCATATGGGTAATTTATTTTAGATTTATCTTCAAACATGAAAATGCCTCCTTTTAGGATCTCCTAAATTCTTTACTATAACATGATATGCATATAGATATTTTTTGGACTAGTTATTTATATAGGTTAATGGAATTTAATTACATAACTACTGAAACATTTTAAAGGAAAACAATTTGAGAAAGAAATGGTATGAATAGCTGTTGGCTCCTATTGTTGTTTTTTTTGTTTGACAGCACAGTTAATTATGTATATAAATTCAATATAGATTGTTTTTATAATATGGTTTATATGGGGTTTTCTTGATAATATAATGTGGAATATTATAGTGTTATTAGGTTATTAGGAACATTTAATGCTGTTTCATAACTGAAAGGTAATTGAAAAAAAACTGAAACTTTTCTCATAAAAATTCAATCTAACTTGAAAAATGAAAGGAAAATGAAATTTTCCAAAAGATATTCTTTGTTAAGATAAAAAGCATACATACAAAAAGTATTGACATATCTTAAAAATGTATTTTCAAGATATAGTGGGGGAAAAGATGAGATTAGAAAAACAATTAATAAAAAAGATGTATTATGAAACATTCCTAATGGAGAATGAAACAAAACCAACTCTTGACGTACTTGGACAAGCTTATGTAAACGAAGAAAAAAATGAGATTTCTGATGGGTCTTATATTCGTTTTGCACAAGGTGAATTTTATTATCGTCATCAAGATTTTGAAGCAGCTATTTTTAAATGGGAGAAGGTTAGTAATGAATTAGCACCATGGGCACAAAAAAATATTGCGGATGCTTATTTCGAACTGAATCAGTTATCATTTGCTGAAAATATTTATACTTCTATTACTACTGATAATAAAATATTGATGACCGAAATTAGACTACAATTACTTTCTCTTTATATTGAGCAAAATAATTTTGACTCAGCTTTCGGTGTTATTAAAGAAGCAGTTTCTTTAAATCCTGATTATCCGAATGTCACAAAAATTGCCCGTTCCTTTTATGAGGAACAGCAAGATTTTGATAGTGCAGTAGAGCTTGCTGTGAATGAGTTAATTCGCATAGAATCGTATCCTTGGTTTGAGGTGTTAAAAGGATATATCGATAAAGGGTTTACTAAACATATTTCACCAGACTATTTTTATGATGCATTAGCTACATTAAATAATGTAGATCAAGTACAATTTACGCAAATGGTTTCATCACTCTGGAACAGTTATAAAAATGAAAAAAATTACTTATTGTGGCTTAACACAATAAATGAATTTTTCTTACATATTGAAATACATTCGTCCGATATATGGAACAAAGTTTCTGCTCTTTACGAAGAAACGTACTTTGCATTAATTCAAGGTCAATATACGCTTAGACAATTAAACGATATCATACCAAATCTGTTAGCAAATTGGTTAAAGGTAGTCAATCCATCTTATGCTGTATTTCCATCTGCAGCTGTATTGGCATGGGATGAGATTTTCCCTTCCAAAATAGATTCAGCAAATATAGAACATGCGGAAAACTTACTGTCACATTCTATTAATCATGTAAATGGCTTAGAGTACAGCTTACACCTTTTTGAATCTATTACACAGTGGGCACAAAAGCAGAATATAGAAATAGGTCACCGATTTAAATGGTTAGTTGACGAGCTCGCAGATTTAAGAACAAATCGTATTTTAGTAACGGGAACTTCAGGGAACGGAAAAACTACATTTATTAACTCTATATTAGGAGAAAATATATTAGAAAAATCAATTTCAAATGTAGTAGTTTTAAAAAATGATGCTCATATAGAAATAAACGCTATAACAGACTCAGCAATTACAACAACGGAAGATGTCTCTGATTACCATAATATGATGTCTCAGCACCATCAAACATATAGAGATAGAGCGTGTGTTGAATTTAAATTACCATGCAGATTTTTAAATGAAAATAAACTTACATTTGTAGTGACACCTGGCTTTAATAGGAATAACGACACTAGAGATGAGATATTCGAATATTTAAATTCTGTAGACGAATTACTGTTCGTATTGAATGCGGATTCACCTTTTACTGATAAAGAACGTGACATTCTATTAAGTATTCAAGAACATACGCCAAATTTACAAATTCATTTCTTATTAAATAAAATCGATAACATTTACAGTGAAGCAGAAGTGAAAAGGGTATTACATGATACGGCAACGAGAATAAACACATATTTCCCGTATGCGAGAATTTTCCCTTATTCCTCGTTATATACAAGTAGTCAACAATTAAATGATTTAACTGAGTTTATTCATTTTAACTTTAATCATAAAAATATCGATGCAGAACGTACTGAAAAGTTATTATTTTTCATTCGAAAAACAATTACATATCTTTTGGATAAACGTGTTGAGAAAGAAAATAATCTGGTGGATGCTATTAATTGGAATGAAGATATGCTAGTGAAACTAAACGGTAGCATTAATAACCTTACTACATTTGAGAGGGAAAAAATTCATTTCATTACACAATCATATCGTTCAATGAAGACTGAAATTACAAATGATCTTACTGAAAATATTCCGAAGATATTAAAGAGCTGTTCTAATTTAATTAGTGAAGAAAGTGATTTCGGGCACATGGATACGGAACTAAATAAAGCAATGAATGAAAGAGTGCATAAATATTTAGAACAAACTGTGTTACCTAATCTGGCTCTTTCTATGCAAAATTGGATTGCAACTTCTAATAATGAGCTTCTTCAAAGTCAAACGTATTTAGAAGAACTTAGTGAAGGGCTTAATTCACTATTTGGAGAAAATAGAATACAGTTAGAATGTGACTTTAAAGTGCTTGATGACTGGCGCAGAGATACTGACAGGATGACGACTAGAATACAAATGGATGAAGTAAATATTTTACGTCGATTTACGCCAGCACAATTTTTACTGAAAAGTGCCGGTAAATTGTTTGGAGTTCTTCCTAAAAATAAATCTATGCTATATAACAAATACAAACAGTATGTAGAAAATGAAGATTATACTGAAGTAACGGCTTCTATTATGAAGAAATTTTTCTTGCAATTTGAGCTGTTTGAAAACACACAAGAGCGAGATATTAATATATTCTTTAGGAATCCATTTAACTCTTTAAAGCAAGCTGTAGAAAACACGCATTTAGAAATACAAGAAAAACAAGAGATATTACATAAGATGAAATCAAATCCTGAAATCTATCATGATTCTATCATGCTCTTTGAATTGAGATTGCGTCAATGTGAAGTAATTTTAAATATAAGTGATGATAATACTTTTGCGGATGTAGCTTTAGAAATAAGCGTAGAATAAAAGTAAAAGGGAGCAACTGTAATAAGTTGCTCCTTTTTCATATATAGATTATTTTTCTGTTTCTTTAATTTTAGTTTGTACTTCGCCAGTTTTAATTTTATTACTTTCTGAGAAGCGTAATAAATCGCCTTCAATAATTTTGTCAGACATTCGTAATTCATTTTGGGCACGTTTAATGAGGGCTTGAGCTTCTTTTTTTGGTAAATCTACAATTTCACCTGTTATACGGTCGTAGAAAGTGTTGTTTTTGTATGCATACTTATCTGTAACGAAGCTACCATCACGTAAAACAACAAAGCCAGTATATTCATCTGAAAACATATCATGGCCAAAACGAATATCATTCGTAGAATCAACACCTAATAAATTTAGAATAGTAGGTTTCATATCGATTTGTCCAGTAGGCTTTGAAATAGTTTGACCTTCTGTTTGTCCAGGAATATGAATATATAAAGGTGTACGTTGTAAATTTAAAGTATCAAATTCTGTTATTTGATCTTTTTCTAAAAACTGTGCCATTGCACGATTATGTTTTTCGGAAATACCATAATGATCACCGTATAACACAATAATAGAATCATCGTAAAGCCCCTCGGCCTTTAGACGTTCAATAAATTTTTTAATTGATTCGTCTAAGTAACGTGCTGTTACGATGTAACGATCAAATACGCCATTACCAGAGTTGTATGGTTCAATGAATTTTGTATCTTCATCATACGTAAATGGATAATGGTTTGTTAAAGTAAGGAAACGAGCATAGAATGGTTGATTAACAGTTTTTAATATATCTACTGATTGATCAAAGTATTCGATATCTTTTAATCCCCAATTTAAATTTGTTTCTGGTGTAATTTTGTAATCAAGCTCATTATAGTAACGATCATAACCAAGAGCAGAGTACATGATATTACGATTCCAAAATGTTGCGTTATTCGCATGAAATACAGAAGTGAAATAACCTTGCTGACGTAAAATTTCTGGAGTTGCAGTATAATCATTGTTACCGTGTGTAAAGAATACAGCTCCTCGATTTAATGGATACAACGACGTATCGATTAGAAATTCAGAATCAGATGTTTTCCCTTGACCAGTTTGATGGAAAAAGTTATCAAAGTAATAACTTTCATTTATGAATTCATTTAGGAATGGTGTAACTTTTTGCCCGTTCACTGATGCGCCTATTAAGAAGGTCTGCAAGGATTCAAGAGTGACGACAATTACGTTTTTTCCTTTCGCTGCACCAAACATATTAGGGTTTGGCTCGCTTTGATTTGCTTTTACGTAGTTTTCAGTTTCTTGTAATTTACTACTATCAGCAAGTGCTTTTTGTGACCCAGCTTTTACTTGCAGTGTTAAGTCATATACTTGGTGAGTATATAAGCCTAAATTTTTGACAAGCATGACTCGGTCGAATGATCTTGTTAATAATTCAGGGCGCTCTTTTTCTGCAAGATGTAGATTCGCAAAGAATACACCAATCGTTAAAAGAAAGTATAACAAGCGCGTAGAATGAGTTACACGTTCTGTTTTAAAGACCAATGATTTCTTTTTTAATAAAATAAAGAAGAAAACAATGTCTACGAATGCGAGTATAATTTTGTAGTTTAATATTTCTATAATACTGCCGCCTAATTGGCCGAAGTTTGAGGTTTGTCCAAGTACTGGTAATGTAACGAAATCACTATAAAAATCATAGAACATTACATTTCCAACAAGCACGATTGTTAATAAGAAATTAATACAGAGCGCTATATAATTTCGCTTTTCACCAGTTGCAAATAATGCTAATCCAACAAATGCTAATGATGCGGCTAGAGGGCTAATAAACAAAATGAGCTCTTGCGTTGAAGACTCGATTTTTAAATCAAAACTGAATCGCGTAATAAGATATGTTTTTAACCATACCGCTAAAGCCATTATTATAACAAAACTTATATTTTGCATTTGTAAATTTATTTTGTTCTTCATTTTTACACCTTCTTTATATAATTTATTTAACTAAAGTTATATATTATATTTTTATAACTATTAGAGTGTAATGAACCATTTAGACTTTGTTTTCTAAAGGGAATAATTTGAAGTATTCATATATATATAATAGGGATTTTTAAAGCGTAGTAGCATAAATATAACTCTTTTTGAGAAACGGGCAGAACAAGTCATAGTTGTAGTGAAATTGACTTATAGACATCCTACCATATTAAACACTATGATGATGTTACAAAATATCGAACAAATAAAAGTGAAAATGGATAGAGACTTTTAAAACTGTTGACATTCAATTTATTAGAATTGAATGTCAATCGTTTTAAATATACAGTTATATTACATATGTATTTTGTAAAATCCCGATTTTTTGTCGGTTAATTATTAGCAGGGAAGGATAGGGGGTTTATTAATATAATTTTACTATATGTAAGTAAAGTGTTTTGAAATTGAAAATATTTGACTGACATTTTAATGATAGAAATTAAATGTCAGATAAGTACTTTCCAACATACAGACCACTTGCAGCTGCTTGAGATAATGAATGCGTAACGCCTGAACAATCTCCAATTAAAAATAGCCCATGTATACTAGTTTCAAAATGATTATTAATTTTTATCGTAGGAGCATAGAACTTTCCATCAATTCCATATAGTAAAGTATGTTGATCAATAGGTTCTTGTATAAATTGTTCTAAACGTAATAAAAATTCTTTGAGCCCTTCAATATATAATTGAGGAATTTCTTGATTCAAATCTCCATAATCCCCCTGTAGTGTAGGCTGTATACGGCTATGTTCCATGCTGTTTTCCGCCGTAGGTTGTTTCTTTAGTAAGTCCTCTAAGCGCTGTATAACAATCCGATCTCGTCCTTGGTTAATGCCTTTAATAATTGAACCTGCGTATACATTTGCTTCTTTGAGAGTTGGAAAATAGCTAGGAATAAATAAAGTGAAATTTAAATTAGAAGTGCCAGTTCCTTGCTCTCGAAAATTTTGACCGTCAGGCATAACTAAACCTTCTTCGTACTTTCGAATGATGCGTCCTTTTGGATTCATACAGTAAGTAGTTGCTGTGAAATGCTCACCTTGATAAGAAAGTTTTGTTTCAAAAGTATCTTTTAATATAGAACGTAATTGATGTTCTTTCATTTCTACTCTAATTCCTAAATCTACACGTGTTTGCTCCTGAGAAATATTTAGGGAACTGCACATTTCTTTTAACCAATCGGCCCCAGAGCGCCCAGTTGCAAATACTAGTTGCTTAGTTTGAACTGTTCCTTGATTTGTATCTATTGTAAAATGATCTTCCTGTTTCAGAATATGTTGTACATCTATATGAAATTGGATCTTTATTTTCGTCAGTAAAAATTCATAGAGCTGCTGAAAAATGTTACTGGAAAGTGTAGTACCAAGATGTCTTACTTCTGTTGTTAGCATTTGTAAACCACACGCTTCAGCTCTCTTAGTGAGACTTGAATTTTCAGTAGAATATTTTGAAACCGAACTTCCACCAAACTGACATAGAATTTCATCTACTTCAGCCATGAGTTGTAAAAAAACCTCTTTACCGACTTTTTTCTCAAGTTCTCCGCCAAATCCGTTTGTATAATTAAATTTCCCTTCAGATTTGCCTAAACCACCAAACCCGAAATATTTATCACATGTAGTACAATTACACACTTTTCCTTCGTCTAAAGGACAATGGCGATCTTCTAGCGCTTTACCTTTATCAAGAATTAAAACTTTTTTGTTACTTTTAGCTAGTGAATAAGCCATAAAAATGCTACTTACTCCAGCGCCGATAATCGTAACATCATACATATTCTTCCACCTGCTAACGAATAGTTTGTTTTTTATTTTTCTAGTGTATAACAATTTTATGAAGTTAAGAAATAGCTTTTATTAATAAAGTGGGAGTTTTTGAACTTGATGCTTTATTAATTTCTACGAGTGGTGGAGTAAATACAAAAATTTTTATTTGAAAGAAGAAACAGTTTAAAAAATAACTATGTCATATGATTAATAACATCTTACATAGAAAAAAACAGACCTTTTAAGTGAAGAGGTCTGTTAATGATTTTAAATCTTATTTAGCAAACACATGATTACCAATTACTGCTACTGTTTGACGTGTCGTAATCCACTTGTCCGTTGATGTTTTTGGATTGTAGAAATAAATCCAGTCTGAATCTACTCCATTTGTGGAGATAGCCTCTTCTACAGCCATTTTTGCTTCTGCACTTGCAGGTTGATTAATTCTTCCATCTGTAACAGGAGTAAATGCATATCCGTATTTAATAGGTTCATAAATAACGCCTGTTATTGTATTTGGAAAACCTTTTGCATTTACACGATTTAGTATAACTTTGGCTACTGCTACTTTTCCTTTATAGGATTCGCCACCTGCTTCAGCGGTAACTAAGCGTGCCATTAAGTCTTTTTCTTTTTGTGAAATACTTGAGTTGATTTTTAAATGTTGTCCTGTATAAAGCTTGTTTCCGACTGTATTGTTCATTTGTTTTATAGATTGGACAGTGACATTGTAACGCTTTGCTATCGTTTCTAATGAATCTCCCGGTTGTACTTGATAAATAATTTGTTCAGAAATGTTCGCAGGCTTGGCATTTTGAGGAACAGTGATTTCATTTGATTTCACGGACCCTGGAATATGTAACTGTTCGCCAATAAAGGTTTTATCGTTTCCTTTATTATTAGCCTGTTTAATGGATTGTATTGAAACTCCGTATTGTTTACTAATGCCCCAAAGTGTATCGTTCTTTTTTACTGTATGAATGGTAGAAGCTTCAGCTGTACTTTGACTACATACGAATGTAATTGCGGCCGCAGATAAAGGAATTATATGTTTTATTTTTAGTAATTTCATTGTAAATCCTCCTAAGAAAAAATTAAGGTGAAACGATTAAGTAATGTAGTTTTAAATGTGTATATGCGTAATATATTAATGTAAGTATATTAGCACATATAAAATAAATAATCACTATAAGTTTCATATTCGTTTAGTGTAGAGTCAGAATATGAAATATTGCATATGAAAATACATTGAAGTTCATATTTCTGATTACTATAATCTATTTAGTAGAAAGGGAATACGTTATAGAATTAATCATTATAGATTAATATAATGATTAATAATTATTAATAGGAGGATTGATGTAATGAAAATATTTCAAAAAATGTGTGCGTCAACTGTAATCATTACAACACTTTTAGGAACAGGAGGCACTATCAATAGTGTATATGCTGATTCTATAGAACAGCAGAGTAAATTAGGGATAGAACAAGAAACAGATAAGCAAATCATTGTAAAATTTAAAGCGGATTTGGATTTGCCATATGAAGATGGTATTGAAAAACAAATACAATCTCAAACGAATGATAAAATAATAAAAGATCTTTTGACAGAATATCCAGATGTAACATTTACTCGTTTATTCACATCTGTAAGCCCGGAACAAATACAAAACCTTGAAGTGAAAGCACCTAATCATGTATCTACAAGTCTATTAAACTACTATATTCTTCAAAATCAAAATAGTGGGTATGAAGAAGAAATAGTAGATAAGTTAAAGGCATCTTCTTTAATAGAAGATGCGTATATGAAGAAACAAGAGAAAATAATGCCACCTGAAGTGCAATCATCAAGTGTAGCTCTTAATCCTAATAACAATCCTAGATTTAAAAAACAAGGTTATCTTGAAGCAGCCCCATACGGTATTAATGCGCCTTTCGCCTGGGGAATTCAAGGCGGTAATGGAAATGGTATTACTTTTGTTGATATGGAATACGGATGGCTATTAAATCATGAGGATTTATTACATCAAAATATTGAATTAATGTCTGGAAGAAATATAGATCAGCATGTCGGTCATGGGACGTCTGTACTAGGAATTGTATCCTCTGAGGACAATGAAGTCGGGAATATTGGGATTGCGCCAAAAGCGAAAGCAAAGGTTATCTCTCAAATAAGAGATAACGGACAGTATAATACGGCTGATGCAATATTAAGCGCTGTAAATCAGTTAGAAGCTGGGGATGTTTTATTATTAGAGGCGCAAGCATCCTTTGATGGATATGGTGATAAATATTTACCTGTTGAAGTACAACCAGATATTTTTGATGCAATTCGTGCTGGTACAGATAAAGGGATTGTAATTATAGAGGCTGGAGCAAATGGGTGGAATGATTTAGACCAGTTCAAAGATAGAAAAGGTAAGCAAGTCTTAAAGCGTAATAGTAAAGATTTTAAAGATTCGGGTGCAATTATGGTAGGCGCTGGCTCTTCATCTTTCCCTCATGAACGTATGTGGTTTTCGAATTATGGAAGCCGTATTGATGTGTACGGATGGGGAGAAAATGTAGATACAACTACAGCTGAACAAAGTAGAAGTGCTGTAAATCTATATACTTCAAGCTTTAGCGGAACATCTAGTGCCTCGCCAATTATTGCTGGGGCAGCGACTTTAGTACAAAGCATTGCTAAAGAAAATTTAGGACAACCATATAGACCTAGTGAACTAAGAGCAATATTAAGCAACCAGAGCACAGGAACAAAATCTAAAGATCCATATGCAGATAAAATTGGTGTTTTACCAGATTTGAAGTCTATACTATTAAACTTAGGCTATGAACAAAGAAAACCAAACGGTGGGAATGAATTACAAGTAACAGAAAATGAACCAAATAATGAGCCTAGACAGGCAAATAAAGTTAACTTTCATACACCGGTGAAAGGAATGCTACATAATAGTGATAGAGTAGATGTATTTACTTTCCAAATTGACTCGCCGGAAAATATTAATATTTCTCTACTAAATGAACAAAATATCGGAATGACATGGGTACTTCATCATGAATCAGATTTAAATAACTATGTAGCATATGGTGAAAATGAAGGCAATGTAGTTAAAGGAACTTATAATGCAAAGCCAGGTAAATATTATTTATACGTCTATAAATATGAGAATACAGATGGTTCATACGTATTGAACATAAAATAAGTAAAAGGAACTTCAGATGAAGTTCCTTTAAATTTTTCTAATTTAGTATATGTGAATGATTTTTTAACTTTACTTCTATGCAATATTTCATATTGATGAAATGTTATTTATTTTTTCTGAACTAGCTTATATTATATTCAATAAGTTTGATATAAAAACAGAAAAAGAGAGGGATAATAATGAGCAATAAGAAGTTAATTTTGAAATTATTCATATGTAGTACAATATTTATCACATTTGTATTTGCTTTACATGATAAGCAAGTAGTTGCAGCTAGCTCTGTTAATGAGCTTGAAAATTGGTCGAAATGGATGCAACCTATACCTGATAATATCCCGTTAGCACGAATTTCAATTCCAGGAACACACGATAGTGGGACGTTCAAGTTGCAAAATCCGATTAAGCAAGTATGGGGAATGACGCAAGAATATGATTTTCGCTATCAAATGGACCATGGAGCTCGCATTTTTGATATAAGAGGACGTTTAACAGATGATAATACGATAGTTCTTCATCATGGGCCATTATATCTTTATGTAACACTGCATGAATTCATAAACGAAGCGAAACAATTTTTAAGAGATAACCCGAGTGAAACGATTATTATGTCTTTAAAAAAAGAGTATGAGGATATGAAAGGGGCAGAAGATTCATTTAGTAGTACGTTTGAAAAAAATTATTTTGTTGATCCTATCTTTTTAAAAACAGAAGGAAATATAAAACTTGGAGATGCTCGTGGGAAAATTGTACTACTAAAAAGATATAGTGGTAGTAATGAATCTGGAGGATATAATAATTTTTATTGGCCAGATAATGAGACGTTTACCACAACTGTAAATCAAAATGTAAATGTAACAGTACAAGATAAATATAAAGTGAGTTATGATGAGAAAGTAAAATCTATTAAAGATACAATGAATGAAACGATGAACAATAGCGAGGATTTAAATCATCTATATATAAATTTTACAAGCTTGTCTTCTGGTGGTACAGCATGGAATAGTCCATATTACTATGCCTCTTATATAAATCCTGAAATTGCAAACCATATAAAACAAAAGAATCCTGCGAGAGTAGGCTGGGTAATTCAAGACTACATAAATGAAAAGTGGTCACCATTATTGTATCAAGAAGTTATAAGAGCGAATAAGTCATTAATAAAAGAATAAAGATGATGAGAGTGAGAAGCGATAAAATATATCGCTTCTTATTTCTTTTCCAATAACCAACAATATAAATTGTACTTTTATAATAGAAAAAAATAAAAACATAAGATATAATCATACATATAAAATTTGTACCTATAAATTTTATATGTATGATTGAATTTGATTTGTTGTAATGAAATGGAGGTATATACTATGAAGTTTCCACATGATTTTTTATTCGGAGCTGCTTCAGCTTCTTATCAAGTAGAAGGTGCATGGAATGAAGATGGAAAAGGTGTTACGAATTGGGACGAGTTTTCAAAAATTCCTGGCAAAACATACAATGGAACAAATGGTGATGTAGCTGTTGATCATTATCATCGATATAAGGAAGATGTTCGCTTAATGGCTGAGATGGGATTAGAATCGTATCGTTTTTCTATTTCTTGGGCGAGAATATTGCCGACTGGAGATGGAAAGGTAAATGAAAAAGGGATTGAATTTTATAACAACTTAATTGATGAATGTTTAAAATACGGGATTGTGCCGTTTGTCACTTTATATCATTGGGATTTACCATTACCGTTAGAAAAAGATGGTGGATGGACGAATAAAAGAACAGCAGAGGCTTTCGTAAAATATGCAGAAACTTGTTTTAAGGCATTTGGTGACAGAGTTAAGCATTGGATTACTTTTAATGAGACCGTAATGTTTTGTGGATTAGGTTATTTAAAAGGTGCACATCCACCAGGAATACAAAATGATGTTCCAAAGTATTTTCAAGCGACTCATTATGTATTTTATGCACACGCGAAAACAGTTGCGGTGTACAAGCAGCTGAAACAATATGGTGAGATTGGGATTACACATGTTTTCTTACCAGCTTATAGTGTGGATGATCAAAAAGAAAATATACAAGCAGCAAATCATGCGAATGAATATGAAACGTATTGGTATTATGATCCAATTTTAAAAGGCGAGTATCCGTCTTATGTTGTACAACAATTAAAGGAAAAAGGATGGACTCCTAATTGGACGGTTGAAGAATTAGAAATCATTAAACAAAATGCAGAAGAAAATGATTTTATTGGCTTGAATTATTATCAACCAATACGAGTAGAAAGATACGATATGGATATAAAGAGTGAGGAACATTCTCGAGAAAACTCAACGCTTGCTCCAGGTAACCCTTCTTTTGATGGTTTTTATCGAACAGTTAAAATGGATGATAAAACATATACAAAATGGGGATGGGAAATATCTCCCGAAGGTTTCTTAGAGGGATTGCATATGTTGAAAGCGCGTTACGGTGACATAAAGATGTATGTAACGGAAAATGGACTTGGTGATGAAGATCCAATCATTGACGGAGAAATTGTAGATGTTCCGAGAATTAAATTTATTGAAGCGCATTTAAAAGTAATGAAGCGTGCAATTGAAGAGGGAATTAACTTAAAAGGTTATTATGCATGGTCAGTGATTGATCTTTTAAGTTGGTTAAATGGATATAAAAAGCAATATGGCTTTATTTTTGTCGATCATAATGATAACTTAAAACGTAAGAAGAAACTTTCGTTTCATTGGTATAAACGTGTGATCGAAACGAGAGGGGAAGAGTTATAACAGATAAAAGCGTATTTTAGGAGAAAGTGTATGAGTGCAAAGTATAAACAAATTGCAGATGTGTTAGAGCAAAACATTCGAGATGGGCTTTTTAATGAAACGAAAAAACTACCTACAGAAGAAGCGTTGATGAATCGATTTGAAGTAAGCCGTAATACGATACGTAAAGTAATTAGTCAGCTTGTGAATAGAGGTTATATTTTTCAAGTGCAAGGTAGTGGCATGTTTTTACGCGAAACTTCTGTAACAGATTACATTAATTTAGGAAGTTTACGTGGATTAACGAAAAATCTTGTTTCACAAAATATTGAAACGAAAGTGTTAGAGCTGGAAGTAATAGATGCGGACGAAGAGATAGCAAAGCGGATGCAATGCGAAGCTGGAACTAGGTTGTATTTTTTGAAGCGCTTAAGAATTGTAGATGCTAAACCATTCTCTATTGAAGTAAGTTATTTCAAAAAGGATATTATTCCATATTTGAACGAAGAAATAGCATTAAGCTCTGTATACAGTTATTTCATTGAAGATTTACGATTAAATATTGGTTTTGCTGATAAAGTTATTAGTTGTGAAAAAGTAAATAAAGAAAATGCACAGCTTTTAGAATTAAATGAAGGTGATCCGGCGCTTCTTATTGAAAATACAGTGTATCTTGTAAATGGAACAATTTTTGAGTTATCTCAGTCGATGTTTCATTATGAAAAGGCGAAACTTTTAAATCGAATTAATTTTAAATGAAAAATTATCGTTTGAAAAAAGCAACTGGTCCTAAGTGATCAGTTGCTTTTTATTTTTTAAGTGGATGAGCAAAAAAACATGAAAGTGGTTGGTCCGCTTTTTGCAAACATCTATTATGATAAGAGAAGAAAGGTAGTATGTTATCAACGTTTTAAAGAGGAAGGTTTTTATGTAAGTTCTTTAATTAAAATAGATGGGTCTTAGAGAGGTGAAAAGACAATGAATTTTGCAATTTCACTAGTCGTTATTATTGTAATTGTATCGCTATTTGGGACTGTACTAGTTGCAAGAAACGTGGAGGAGAATTACGGTAAGTCTACAAAAAGAAATGTGAAAAACTTATCTGCAATCTATATTCTTCTTCTTTTTGTTCTACTGGCCGGGGTAACATGGTACGCGGTAATGATTTAATAGTTTGTAAAAGAACTGAAATGAGAGTATGAAGTTGGAATTTCAGAAGCTATTGAGTAATCAGAAAGAGAACCATTTTGGATATATCCATTTACGGATAAGAAAATGTGACTAATTAATACTATTTTTACGGTGAATACTGTTAGTAAAAAATGAGGATAGTTCGTTTTGAAAGGAGGAAACTAGATGGAATGGAAACCAAATCGTGCAGATAAGACACCTGTATATAAACAAATTGCGGATTATATTGAAAGAGGCATTTCTTCAGGTGAATTTCCTTCTGATAGTAAGTTACCTTCTGAGCGTATGTTAGCAAAGGAATTACAGGTGAACCGGAGTACAATAGTAGCTGCGTATGAAGAATTAAAATCACTTGGAGTAGTAGAACGGCAAAAGGGAAGCGGAACACGGGTCAATACAGACATATGGGGTGTCTCACATAAACGAATACCGAACTGGGGTAGGTACGTGGAGGATGGATCGTTCTTACCTAACGTACCACTCGTTCAACAAATTCGAACGGAAACACAAAAAGATGATTTAATTAATTTAGCAAGCGGTGAACTGTCACCAGAATTAATTCCAAGTGATAGATTTCGAACAATTTTGTCGGAGAAAACATTTATGGAAAACCTCGGTTATGATCATCCACTTGGAAATGAGATGTTGAGAAAAACAATTGCAGCACATGTTCAGCAATATAAACAAATTGAAGCAGATTCAAGCTCTATTCTTATTACGTCAGGAGCACAACAGGCGCTTAATCTTATCGTTCAATGTTTATTAAAACCTGGTGATGCGATCGCGATTGAAGATCCTTCGTATTGTTTTTCGCTTCCAATGTTTAAATCGGCCGGTTTGAACATATTTCATTTACCTGTTGATGAGCATGGAATGAATCCAGATGACTTAATCGATTTGCACAAAAAGCATCGCATTCGTATGGTGTTTTTGAATCCAGATTATCAGAATCCGACGGGGACTGTGCTTTCATTAGCGAGACGTAAAAAAATTTTAGAACTGTCTTCTGAGTTCGGTATACCAATTGTAGAAGATGATCCGTATAGTTTAATCTCTTTTAATGGAGAAGTGAACCCGACATTAAAATCAATGGACCAAAATGGAAATGTTCTTTATATAAGTTCATTATCAAAAATTGTTGCATCAGGATTACGTATTGGATGGATAATTGGTCCTACACGTGTAATTGAGCGTTTAGCAGATGCAAAGCAACAAGTTGATTTTGGCCATAGTGTATTTACGCAGTGGGTAGCAAATCAATTTTTAGAATCAAAGGATTTCCATAAACATATTACGATACTTCGTGGACAATTGAAGCAAAGAAGAGATGTATTAATTGCAGAGCTTGAAGGAACATTGGGAGACCGAGTTGAATGTTTCGTGCCAGAGGGTGGAATACATGTATGGTGTAAAGTGAAAGGAAAGTTTGATGAATATCACTTATTAGGTGAATCTATACAGAATGGTGTCGCATTTGTTCCGGGCAGTGTTTTAGGTTCGAAAAATGAATATATACGATTTACGTTTGGTAGAGCGAATATAGAACAAATTCAACTTGGAATTAAACGGTTTGCCGACACGCTAAATGAGATTTCATAATATGGATGTGTGATAGTGAAATGAGGGAAAGAAATGAAGTACGTGACGCTTTTACTTCAAGTAGGCGTGCTATATGTATTTAGCCTAGTGGGTACGTGGATTCAAGGAGTATTCCATCTATCAATGCCAGGAAGTTTAATAGGGATGTTAATACTGTTCCTGCTCCTTTCCACTCGCGTTTTACCGTTAAAATGGTTTGAGTTAGGTGCGGAAAAGTTAATCGTATTTTTACCGTTATTTTTAATCCCTTCGACAACAGGGCTCATGGAATACGGGTCTTTTCTTTTCAGTAAGGAGAGTATTATATTCCTTTTAGTAGTTGCAAGTACTGTAGTAACTTTGATTGTTTCAGGGTATATAAGTCAATTATTAATAACAACAAAAAAATAAAATCGACAAGGTGCACGATTCAAATGGTCTTAATTATTATTACTGTAGCAATTTATTTCTTGGCGACAAAGCTATATAAAAAATTTACGTTTGCATTTACGTTACCGGTGTTAACAGTTACGGCAATTATGATTTGTTTATTTTTCATTTTTGGTATTTCTCATCATGAGTATAGGGAAAATGGAGGAGACATTCTTTCAAGCTTATTGAGCCCTGCAATTGTAGCATTAGCCATACCTCTATTTAAAGAGCGAAAGATACTTATGAAAAATTTTTTATCGATACTTATTGGAGTAGTGATAGGTATAGTGGCTGTAACGAGTATGAATGTAGTGATTGGCGGAATTTTAAATATAGATAAGGAACTTATATTAACTACTTTACCACAGTTAGCAACGATGCCTATTGCCCTATCATTAGCGGATCAAATTGGTGGTATTCCATCTATGACTTCTAGTTTTGTAGTTGTTGCAGGAATAACAGGCGCTATTATCGGACCAACAGTACTTAAGTTTTTCAGTATAACAAGTACGATTGGAAAAGGAGTTGGAATGGGCTGTGCATCACATATTATCGGTGTGAGCCGTCTCGTGAAGGAAGGCGAGAAAGAGGCGACAATCGGTTCGGTAACGATGATTGTAACTGGAATACTCATTAGTATACTAATACCGTATGGAACGAAATTTATTTTTTAAATGTAATGGAGATGATAACAATGACAACATGGTTTATAGTTACATTATTTGTTTTTGGAGCTATTAAAGTATTAGTTTCTAGCATGCCCACTTCTGTTGTGGAATCAATTATTAGTAAATTTGAATTGCATCAAAAGCTTGAGGCGGAAAATACTTCTATATCGATAGATGGAAAAAATATAGAGGGAGAAATGAAACTACAAGTTATTCATGAATTTAATGAGGCTTTGTTTTTAGATAAACATTATTTCCCGCCGCACGGAGAAGGGACACCCATAGTCATTGATACGAAGAAAGGGAATAAAGAGATTAGATTTTCGCTATATAGCTATGAAGAACATGTTGATGTCATTAAGCAATATAAGAAGAAAGTCGTTGCCTATCGTTTACGCTCTAAAAGCCTTCAAACATTGGCACCATTAGCAATAACGGAAGAGTATGCTTAAGAAGGGACCTATAATGGTCTCTTTATTTTTTTATCCAATTATATACGTTCCAAATAAAAGAATGAAAAATCATATAACCAAATAAAGAATATGTATGGTTCCAATTCGCGCTATGTACAAATAAACCTAAACTTTCAGCAATCTGTTCAAAAAGGCTAGCACAAATACCGATTGAAATAATAAATAAAATTCTAGAAACTTTAGATAATTTTTTTGAAATGTGTATAAAGATAACTGTTAAAATCGGCAGTACGAACAATGTAAAAGCTATATTAACCGAAAATGTGGATGAGAAGGGCCTAGCCGGAAAGGAATATATTTGTTTATGAACAAAAAAGGCATCTAAGCAAGTTCCAATAATAGAAGAGAGAAAGATTGTAACTACTAATGCTAGAAACTCATTCTTCTTCTCGGAGGAGGACATTTTTCTTTGCGAGAATGGCGAGTTCAATTTTTTCGAGTGTTTTGCAGTAGTCTTCTGTAATTTGTCCATTTATATTTTCCTCCTTATCAACTAAGTAATTTACAACTTGCCAATCGGTAAACCAATCTTCACTGTCAACTTCTTCATGCTTCATATCTCGCCATGCATAGATGAGTGCAGGGCTGTATATGCGATAAGCGCCATTTCGTAACTGGCATTTCTTTATTCGGCGCTTATAAAACTCACGGGAAAAAGATTCATTTACACTTGAAAATAAATGGGGCCAGTAATCTTTCCTTGATCCTGTATGTGGATGGTGTTGAGCCCAGCTTATTATTTGAGATAAAACATGTGTATCTCGAAATAATAATGAGTACAATCTTTTTCCAATTAATATCCGTTCATGTAAGGAAGTGAAATGTTTCATTGTATCACCAAATAGTAATACTTTTTGTTTCTTATCATTTTCGTAGAATGGGAAAAGAATATGATTAAACTGAAAGAAATCAAAGAGTTTAAATCCAATACTATTTAGTACAGTCTTTTTAAATTGTACATTTTGAATCACTCTTTTTTCTAAGTAGTTTTGTTCATTAATAATAGTGGCAATCGCTAAAGTTTTTTTGTTACCTGTTTTCCAAAAATGGTGCCACATCGTTTCCATAAATGTAGAAACATTTAGGTGAGGGAGAAGGTGAAATAACTTTTGTGATCTCTTTACACTTTGTTCGTAAAGTAAAAATTGAGGGTATACATCTTGGAAAATAAGCCAATTCCCTTTTTCTAAAAAAGAAAAAAATATGAATTGATCTTTCTCTGATAAAATTCTCGTATATAAATCCCCCTTTAAATCAGTCATATTCCAACCGCCGTTACGTGATACCATATGTCCAAGCAGTGCCCAATGTATTTCTGGATATTGAATGTAAAATTGGTAGTATGCGCGTGTTCTTGTAACATTATTTTTATTTAGTTGTTCTGTTTGTATTTTAATTTTGTTGATGATGAGTTGTTCTTCTTTCGTTAATTTATACATGGTGTCAGAAGGAATAAGCTTGCTTTTTTGTTTTAATTCATTTTTTACGTCGAATAGGGAGAGAGGCAGTGCTTTGGAAGGTCCGTTATATGTATGATTTGAATTGCTTCGGTCCATTCCGTTACCTCCCTTTTTCATAAATTTAAACATGATTATTGGCTATGAATCATTCTATTTATTTTATTACGAGTATAAGAAATAAATGAGCGGTGTTTTTTTACAAGGAATTTATTTATCATGCAAACAGTATGGAAAATCTTACTGTTGTGAGGTGAAATGAAAAACAGAAACTAAGTTTAATAGTTTCTGTTTTTTTATTTTGTCAATTAAATGTAACAAACGACGATTATGATTTGAATCAATTGAAAATAATTCAATAAATATTATTTAAATTGAGATGTTTCGTAGGAGGAAAAGGAATGTTAAATAAAATAATTTTAATTACTGGTGGTACAGGTTCGTGGGGGCATGAACTTATAAAACAACTATTAGAAAAATCACCGAAAGAAATTAGAGTTTTTTCAAGAAATGAAACGGTTCAGTTTGAAATGCAGCAACAGTTTATAAATGATCATAGGCTAAAATTTATTATTGGAGATATTCGTGATAAAGATCAACTAGTCTATGCATGCCAAGGTGTACATTATGTATTCCATCTTGCAGCTTTAAAACACGTTCCAGTATGTGAGTATTATCCTTATGAAGCTATAAAAACTAACATACATGGTACGCAAAATGTAATTGAAGCCTCTACACAGATGCAAGTTGAAAAAGTTATATATGTTTCAACGGATAAAGCAGCTGATCCATCAAATACGTATGGGATGACAAAAGCAATTGGTGAAAAATTAATGGTTCATGCGAATATACAAACGAAGAAAACAAAATTCATTTGTGTTCGTGGTGGAAATGTTTTAGGAACGAGTGGAAGTGTAGTACCGCTTTTTAAACAACAAATTAAAAGATCTTCAGAAGTAGGGATTACCGATGCGAATATGACTAGATTTTTCTTAACAGTTGAAGATGCTGTTGGATTGTTATTTAAAGCCGTATCTCAAGGTAGAGGCGGGGAAATCTTTGTTATGAAAATGCCGGCATGTAAAATAACAGATTTAGCGGAAATATTAATTGAAGATTCAAAAAAAGAAAATATTAAGGTGAAAGAGGTAGGGATAAGACCGGGTGAAAAATTAAGTGAAATGCTTCTATCTGAGGTAGAGAGTAAAACAAGTATAAGTTTTGATCAAAATTATTTTGTGGTACTACCGACGATTCCTATCGAAGGACTTCAAGAATATTATTCTAGCTATCCGCTAGTGGATGTGAAGAGTTTTAGTTCTCAACAAGATTTACTTGCAAAACATGAGGTGAAACAAATGCTATTAAAAGGAGGGTTTTTGCGATGAAAAAAAATGCGAGCCTTTTAATAACTGGTGCAAATGGTTTCACAGGCCGCCATGCTTGCCACTATTTTTTAGAGCAGGGCTTTCATGTAATTCCTATGTTTCAAAATCGTGCACATAGAGAAAAAATTAGAAATGGTATTACGTGTAATTTAACTAATAAGAGCGAAGTAATGAAGGTAATGAAACAAATAAAGCCAGACTACGTATTGCATTTAGCGGGAAGGAATTCGGTTATAGAATCTTGGACAGCTGCTCTTGAGTATATAGAGATTAATGTAATAGGAACGTTATATTTATTAGAAGCAATTAAGCAAGAAGCCTCGCATTGTAGAACATTAGTTATAGGATCTGCTTTGCAAGCAGATAGTATGAACGAAATGAAAATTTCAAATCCATATAGTTTAAGTAAAACGATGCAAGTCATTATTGCAGAGGCTTGGGGAGGATTAATGGATTCAAATATTATCATTGCAAAGCCCTCAAACTTAATTGGTCCAGGGGTATCGAATGGTATTTGTTCGATTCTCGCAAAGAAAATAATAGATATAGAATCAGGTAGAAGTAAGGCTATTATCGAAGTAAACAGTTTGAAAGATAGTAGAGATTTTCTAGATGTACGTGATGCGGTCAAAGCGTATCATGTGTTATTACGAGATGGAATAAATGGAAAACAATATAATATCGGATCAGGAGTAAAACGATCTTTATTAGATGTACTAGAACAATATAAAGAATTAACACAGCTAAATTTTTTTATAGAGGAAACAGAGAAAAGTGGGAGCGACTCAAATGAGAGTTTAGCAACAGAGGAAATAAAAAATTTAGGTTGGATCCCAGAAATTGAATTTCATCAATCATTAAAAGATGTACTTGAGTATGCGAAGTGTAGTGACATCTGCGTGCAATGAAAAACAAAAAAGGGTGTAAGAAATATATGAATGGTTATGAAGTAATAGATAATCAAAATACGCTATTTCTTTCAATTGTTGATACGCTGGACTGGAGAGATGAAGAAGCGCATGTATTGCTTATTTATGAGGCAATACATAAATATCAAGCGTATGTAGAAGAAAAAAGGGTTAATCGAATAAAGTCAGCATTAGAGACGGAGACTAGATATGTGATTCAAATCTTTGCTCAATACGAGTGTAGTGAGTATGGAAATGATTTTTATGAACTCATTAACGATCTTTTACAAGATATAGAGGTGGAGTTAAAGATTTATATAAAAAATAATAAGTTTATTTACATTTAAAAGGTAAAGAGAAAGCTAGATTTTTAATAATAAAGGTGGGTATAAGTTATGAGCAAAACGATTCTTTTTACTGGGGGCGGTACAGCCGGACACGTTATGATTAATATTGTATTAATTCCTAAATTTATAGAGAAAGGCTGGAGAGTCGAGTATATTGGATCCAAAAATGGAATTGAAAAATCATTAGTGCAAAATGTTAAATACAATAGTGTTTCAACGGGAAAGCTTAGGAGATATTGGGATTGGGAGAATTTTAAAGATCCTTTTAAAATTATACGCGGTTGTTTACAAAGTTATAATTTAATTAAGAAAACAAAGCCTGACGTTATCTTTTCAGCAGGAGGATTTGTTTCAGTTCCTGTAGCTATAGGAGCATGGTTAAATCGTGTGCCTATAATTATACGTGAACCAGATAGCACATTAGGGCTTGCCAATAAAATAGCATTACCTTTTGCTACAAAGCTATGCACAACATTTCCTCAGACAGGAGAAAATGTAAGTAATGAGAAGAAGGTTTATGTAGGACCAATTGTAAGGGAAGAAATTGAGAAGGGTAACGTATTACGAGGAAGAAGATATTGTGAATTTCAGCAAGATAAACCAGTATTATTAATTATGGGTGGGAGTCAAGGTGCTAAGTGGATAAATGATATGGTAAGGGAATGTTTAGATACAATACTATTAAACTTTAATATTATTCATATATGTGGTAAAGGAAAGGTAGACCCATCTATTGGCATGGAGGGGTATATGCAATTTGAATATATAGGCGACGAGTTGCCGCATATACTAAATATGGCAAGTGTTGTAGTTTCCAGAGCGGGTTCTACTGCTATTTCTGAATTGTTATTTTTGAAGAAACCGATGTTGCTTATCCCGTTAACTAACAGTTCCAGTAGGGGAGATCAAGTTTTAAATGCTGAATATTTTTCACGGCAAGGATATGCTGAAGTTATACTCCAAGACAGAGTAAGTACGAATACATTTATACATGCAGTAAATAAGTTGTATACAAATAAGGAGAAATATATTCAAAACATGAATGGATATAAGAAAACAAATGATGAGGGAATTCATCAAATAATAGATATAATAAATGAAGTGGTGAAGTAATAGAAATGTAAATAGAAAAACAAAAGGAAAGAAGGTATCTTCTTTCCTTTTTGCTATATTTGTTCTAATTAGTTATGTACTATGGGTGAATGCCGTTTTCTAATAGCTCAGTAAATGCATGAATATGAATAGGTTTACTGTAATAATAACCTTGAATAAACTGACATTTATTTTTTTGAAGGAAATTTACGTGCTCTTTCGTTTCTACACCTTCAGCAATGACAGACATTCCTAATGTATTTGCTAATGTGATGATCGTTTTAATAATTTCCATTCCATCATCACATGTTTCAGACATTGTAATAAATTCTCTCGGGATTTTTAACGTATCAATTGGATACAAAGGTAAGTAGGCTAGCGAAGAATAACCTGTACCAAAATCGTCGATAGAAATGTGAATCCCTAAACTTTTTAGTGTACGCAGTTTTATCAATGTTTCTCGCTCATCCATCATTGCAATTCGCTCTGTTAATTCAAGATCAAGAGAGCTTGCTGGTAAACCTGTATTTGTTAGAGTAGAAGAAATAGATTTTACAAAATCCTCTTGTTCAAATTCCTTAGCAGATAAATTTACACCTATTTTTAAATGTGAATATCCGAGTGCGTGCCAACGTTTCATTTGTTTACAAGCCTGCTCTAATGTCCATTTACCTATTGAAATAATTTGTAGTGTTTCTTCTGCAATCGGAATAAACTCGTATGGAGAAATAATACCTAATTCAGGATGATTCCACCTAATTAAAGCTTCTGCACCGATAATTTTATTAGATTCACTATCAACTTGAGGTTGATACAAAAGGAACAATTCTTCATTTTGTAGTGCGTTTGGTAAATCTTTTTCTAATCGCAATCGTCTTTCAATTTTTTTAGCGATTACATCGTCATAAATAGATACAGAGTTAAGTTCTTTTGCTTTTGCATCATACATTGCAACATTAGCGTTTTTCAGAAGTGTAGCGGTATCGATTCCGGAATGTGGATAAATAGCGATGCCGATACTCAGTGATAAAGTTAATTTATGCTCATGTATGATAAATGACTTTTTCATGCATTTAAATAATTGGTTACATAATTGGAATAAGTAATCTTCGTCAGTATAGTTTTCAATTATGATTGTAAATTCATCGCCACCGATTCTTGAAAGATGAGTATGTGATGGAAGACATGATTGGAAGCGCTTTGCTACTTCTTCTAATATGTAGTCTCCTGATGAATGTCCAAGTGTATCGTTAATTGCTTTAAAGCGATCTAAATCTAAATATAATAATGCAAACTCGCTTTCTGTTATTTCAGCATTTTTTATAACTCTCTTTAATTTCTTATGGAAAAAGGCACGGTTACCAATTTTCGTTACAGTGTCATGGAATGCTAAATATTTTATTTCTTCTTGCTGTTTTTTTAGTGCAGTAATATCTTTCACCATAATATAGCTTCCTGAAATTTGTCCGTCTATTATAATAGGAATGATTGTAACGTATAAAAAATAAGTAAAGCCATCTTTATATTGAGAACTAAGTTGTAAGGATGCCGATTCTTGTTGTTTCACTTTCTCTAACGCCAATGCTAGCTTATGCTTATCTTCATCTAAAATAATCGAAAAACAAGTTTCACCGAGTAACTCATCTGTTGGTGCTCCAAGTAGTACACTCCCAGCCTTATTTACATTTAAGAATATTCCATTTAAATCAATGGTGAAAATAGGGTCAGGATGATATTCATATAATGATTTAAACTTTTGCTGTTTTTGAGAAAGAGCCTCTGATTTATGAACTAAATCAGAAGTCCGTAAAGTAACTTTTTCTTCTAGTTGGGCATTAAATGCCTGCAAACGTTTTGTTAAGGAATTGTTTTGCATACGTACGATAGAATGACGAATGAGTACGAAAATAAAAGTAATACAATTTCCTGTAATGAGAGTTGAAGATGATGTTTGTTCTTTTAATGTAAACCCGATTAGTATTGCAACAGCAAGATAGGGAAATACAACTAAAGCTTTTTTTCCTATTATAGGGTTTACAAGGAAATAATTTCTATGGCTATTATGATCTTCTGAAATAGAGCCAGCTATTGCAATAAGTAATATAGGTATTCTATATAAAAGACGTAATAATATTATCGTTTCAGTTGATAAGTGGTTATTTAAGTAAAAATAAATATAGTTAAAAGTTGCAGAACTTATTAATACAAAAATAAAGATATAAATTTTCCGTTTGGAATTAAAAATTGTTGGACGGAAAAAGAGACTAACACCTAGCAGTAGAAATAATAAATCTGCAATTGGGTATAAAAATGAAAGGAAAACATCTCCTAGTGAAAGAGCGAATATATTTAAATTTGGTTGATTAAATAAATACCATTCTAATGTAAATATGGAAGTAAGCACTATGCATATATCACAAATAAAGAACGCTTTTTCCCATTTATTGCATTCCTTTAAGATTTTATAGCAGAAAGCGATAAGACAGAAAAATAGAAAAAACATGTAAAATACATCAGAAACCGTAAAACGATGTATTGGAATTTCGAAGAAGCTATCTTGATATGTATATACTATTTTCCCTAATAAAAAACTACCAATTGCTATTGTAATACATATCCAAAACGGATTTGAACTGACTTTTTTAGAATATATAGAGTAAATCAGTGATACAAATGTAATGGCTTCAACGACAAGTGAAGCGAAGCGTACATCTGAATTTGAAAAATGAGTAGGGAACAGATAGAAAAACATAAAATAGATTGAATAGCATATTAATGTTCCGATTAATATACATAATTGTAAATTTTTATTTAATTTCAATGAAATCACCTTCTTTAATTATGCACTATGTTCGTTATATCTATACATAATAATATTATTTAAGAATTGTATCAGATTTCCTTATAAAAATCATGTTTATAAGGAAAGTGTTAAAGAGTGTAAGTATTCTTAAGGTTGAAAAAATATTGCGGTTGATAGTATAGACTGTATCAAGACTTTAAATAGAAATTGTATATTTAGTCATCCTTTGAATTGTAAAGTTTTTTTAGTGATTTGTAAGTGGAGATGCAAAATTGCATATAAAATGATGAGTATCTTTTTTTGGTGAGCTTTTTATTTTTAATCTGAAGATTAATATTTGTGAAAATGTTGAGAAAAGATATAAAATAAGAACGTGTATTCTTACAGAGTGGAATAGTATTGCCACTAAATAGGGAGGCTTTTTTATGATATATCGAATTAAAGATGCAGAAATATACTATGAAATTGTGGGAGAGGGTAAACCGGTCATTATCATACATGGCTGCGCCCCTGACCATAGGTTAATGATGAAATGTATGGAATCAGTATTTCAGAAATATGAAGGTTATAAGCGAATATATATTGATTTACCTGGAATGGGAAAATCGAATGCTCCAAATTGGATAAATAGTTCAGATCGTATAGTAGAAGTGCTTATCACATTTATTGAGGAAATCATTTCTACTGAAAAATTTTTATTGGTAGGAGAATCATATGGAGGCTATTTAGCCAAAGGTATACTTGCAAAGATGTTTGAGAGAGTTAGCGGATTACTATTAGTATGTCCTGTTGTTGTAGCGGAGCCAGAAAAAAGGATTCTTCCAGATAAACAGGTAATTGTACAAGATGAGGAATTTTTAAATACGCTCACTTCCACAGAAAGAGAGGAGTTTTGTGAGTTAGCTGTAATAGCAAATGAATATACATATAAGCGATTTAAAGAAGAAATTAAGCCTGGGTTAGATGTTGCTAATTATGAATTTATTGAAAGGTTGCAAAAGAATTACTCTCTTACTATGGATTTTCAGCATGAAAGATATGAAAATCCCGTTCTTTTACTGACTGGAAGACAAGATATATCAGTAGGTTATCAAAATATTATAGAAATTATTGAAGAATATCCAAGGGCAACATTAGCAGTGTTAGATATGGCAGGGCATAATTTGCAAATTGAGCAGCCTGAATTATTTGAGAGTTTAGTAGGAGAATGGATTAGACGAACAAATCAGCACAGTTTATAAAGTATTTTAGTATTACCCCTAAGTGTTGAAATGGGATAAATGAACGTGATTTATTAACTTATCTCGCTATTTGCCGGGCAGCCCGATTAGTGAGGGCTGATTAAAGTTTCACTTTATAAAAAATTTTAAGGAGAAATTATGAGCACATATATTTATATGGTTAGACATGGTGAATCACCAAAACTAGAAGGAAATGAAAGAATGCGTGGATTAACTGAGAGGGGACATATGGATGCCCGTAGAGTAACTGACATATTAAAAGCGGAGAGGATTGATACTTTTATTTCCAGTCCTTATAATCGGGCTATGCTAACGATAGAGGAGTCAGCTAATTTCCATGAAAAAGAAATAGTAGTATATGAAAATCTTAAAGAGTGTATGTTTTCAAGTGAGGATCAGGTTATATCAGACAAAGAGGTGTATCCACTTGTACAGAAGATGTTCTCTAATCCGGACTTTGCACGAACGGAAGGAGAGTCATATGCAGATTGCCAGAGAAGAGTAGTGAAAGTATTAAAAGAAATCTTAATGGATTTTCGAGGATGCAAAATTGTAATTGGTACACATGGGCTTGTCATGACATTAATGATGAACTATTTTGATAAACAATATGGTTTTGAATTTTTAATGAATACGTCAAAACCGGATATATATAAGATGGAATTTAAAGAAGAACAATTAATGAATGTAGAGAGATTATGGAAAGCTGAATAAAATTAGTTGCATGGATTTTGTTGTAAAAGTTACTTTTATAGCAAAGTCTTTTTTTGAATAGAAAGCATCTTTATCAACTATTGTTAGAATGTTAAATAAATAAGTAATTATTCAGTCTTTGAATAAATTATGGAGAAATTGGTTTAGGGAAACAATTTTAAATGTGTCAAAATTCCAAACGTTGGATTTATATTCAATAGGAGAAAAAGATGTAGAATTTTGTCTTACAGTCCCCGTTTACTTTTCATTTCATTACATATAGGCTTTGTGGTGTAAGGGAGGACATTGCCTTTACGTAAAATCTATAAGGAGGTCATTGTAATGAAACAGATTAAAAAGTTTGCGGGAGTTGCTTTAGCGGGGACGATTGGATTAAGTGGATTACTGTTTTTAGAACCAAGTGTAAGCGTTGCGGAAGCACAGCAAGTGAAAGTAGAAAATTTCAATACAATTGATGTAACGATGAATCTAAATGAATTGTATGTATTAAGTGGCAGAAGCATTGATATTCTTTCTGGAGATAAAGAAGCAATTCAGTTAAATAAATACACAATTAGTTTTAATAAACCTGGGAAGTATGTGATTAAAGTAAATGGCTGTATTTATGATGATGTATATACTTTTATTGTAAATGAGTAGTATATATTCTTAAATTGCGAGATAAAAACAGAAACACCCTATTTGCGATGAGAGTCGTAAATAGGGTGAATTTATTTGTATTAAGCTGTACTTTAAATATGTTCACTAATTTTCTTTTTGTTATGTAAAAGTGTTAACAATGTAAATGAAATATACATCTTCACAGTCAAAAAAGTTAAAATATTTCGTTTTAAGGATTATAATGGAGGGAGGAACATAAAAGGGAGTGAATGAACTTGAAACAAGAACTTATTGAAAGATTTACGAGATATGTAAAAATTGATACGCAATCAAATGAAGAAAGTCATACAGTACCAACAACACCAGGACAAATTGAGTTTGGTAAGTTATTAGTGGAAGAGCTAAAAGAAATTGGTTTAACAGAAGTAACGATGGATGATAATGGCTATGTAATGGCAACACTTCCAGCTAATACGGACAAGGATGTTCCTGTAATCGGATTTTTAGCCCATTTAGATACGGCAACAGACTTTACAGGGAAAAACGTCAAACCACAAATTCATGAAAATTTTGATGGTAATGCAATTACGTTAAATGAAGAGCTAAATATTGTGTTAACACCAGAGCAGTTCCCGGAATTACCATCATATAAAGGACATACCATTATTACAACTGATGGTACAACACTTCTAGGAGCAGATGATAAAGCTGGTCTTACAGAAATTATGGTTGCAATGAACCATTTAATACATAATCCACAAATTAAGCACGGGAAAATAAGAGTAGCATTTACACCGGATGAAGAAATTGGTCGTGGGCCAGCGCATTTTGATGTAGAAGCGTTTGGTGCATCATTCGCTTATACGATGGATGGAGGTCCATTAGGTGGTTTAGAGTATGAAAGTTTTAATGCTGCAGGTGCTAAGTTAACGTTTAACGGAACGAATACACATCCTGGAACAGCAAAAAATAAAATGCGCAATGCTACTAAACTTGCTATGGAGTTTAATGGGTATTTACCAGTAGAAGATGCGCCAGAATATACAGAAGGCTATGAAGGATTCTATCATTTACTTTCTTTAAATGGTGATGTTGAGCAAAGTAAAGCATATTATATTATTCGAGACTTTGATCGTGAAAATTTTGAGGCACGTAAAAATAACGTTAAAAATATTGTGAAGACTATGCAAGAAAAATATGGCGAAGATGCAGTCGTTTTAGAAATGAATGATCAATACTATAACATGCTTGAAAAAATTGAACCGGTAAGAGAAATTGTTGATATTGCATATGAAGCAATGAAAAGTTTAGACATTGAACCAAATATTCATCCGATTCGCGGAGGCACAGATGGATCACAATTATCATATATGGGATTACCGACGCCGAATATTTTCACTGGTGGTGAAAACTATCACGGTAAATTTGAGTATGTTTCGGTAGATACTATGGAAAAAGCCGTTCAAGTTATTGTGGAAATTGCAAGACGTTTTGAGGAGCAAGCTTAAAAAAGAACCAAGTAGTACGAATGTGCTACTTGGTTCTTTTAATATAGTACTCGCCACAAATAAAAAGTCGCATAAGACTCCCAATTAGCCCAGTTTGCCGCGAAATCTTTTATTTCATTTTTTGTCGGTTTATTTTCGGAACCTGTTATAAATTTAATTGCATTATGCAGACCAACATCATCAATTGGAAAAGCCGAAGGAAATCTTAAACAACGCATTAAAACATAGTTGGCAGTCCATGGTCCTATACCATGGATAGCAGTTAATTGTTTCTCAGCAACCTTTACATCTTGTGTTTGCAGTAAATCCTCTTTTGATAATTTTCTCTCTGTAATAAGCTTCGCAATACCGATTAAATATTCACATTTTCTAGTCGTCATTTTTAATTGTTGAAGATTTTCTACATGTAGATTTGCAATTGTTTCAGGTGATGGGAATATCCAATGTTTTCTACCGTCCCATTCTACATAACTTCCAAATTGCTCAACTAATCTCCTTTTTAGTGTATAAGCATATGTTAGGTTAATTTGTTGACCGATAATTCCCCAGGAAAGTGCCTCAAATAAGTCTGGAATGCCTAAAGTACGAAGGCCATAATATTGTTCAATTGGTCCTTGAAGGAGTAAATCATGTTTAGCTAATGTATAAAATGGGGCTAAATCAGTAGTTAAATCAAACCATTCTTTTACATAGTTAACTACAGCTTCACGTATCGATTTTTCAGATGTATATGGTTCTTCTAAACAACGTATTTGAATATTCCCATCTGTATTCACACTAATTTCAACTAAAGGATTTACATCTTGAACAGGGATAACTTTATAAATTTTGTTATCTTCAATATGGAACATACATTCATTGTTAGAGCGTGATAGATAACGTAAATTTTCTTGGAAACAAAATTCTTTTGGAACTGCTATAGATAATACGCTATTATATTCTGCTGTCATATGAATTCCACCTGCAACTTTTCTAATGTAAGCAATTTTTTCTTCATTTCTAATCCACCCCTAAATCCGGTTAGTTTCCCATTCTTCCCAATAACGCGGTGACAAGGAATGGTGATAAGAAGAGGGTTAGCAGCAATAGCAGAAGCAACGGCGCGCACAGCTTTAGGTTTTTGAATTCTTTCAGCAATTTCTGTATAAGAATATGTCTTTCCATAAGGAATTTCACGTACCGTATTCCAAACAGATAATTGAAAATTAGTTCCATAAGCATCGATAGGAAATGTAAAAGTTTCTCGCTTGTTTTCTAAATACTCGATAACTTCTTGCGTATATATTTGCAAGTAATCTGGACTATGGGTCAATATATGTTGGGGCAGTTTTTTTCTAGCCCATATATTTAATTCTTCAAAGTTTTCGTCTTGTGATCCAATGAAACATAGTCCGTTTTCAGTTGCAGCAATATGAAATCGCCAATTTTTATGTGTAAGTAGCGTCCAATATATATAATTATTTTTGTAGGAATTCATTATCGTATCCCTCTTTCATTTCGTTCTTTTTTCGATATTCAGTAGGAGTAAATCCGGTTTTCTTTTTAAATAAAGTTGCGAAATACTCTGGGTTTTCTATCCCGACAGCAGTACTAATTTCTTTAATAGATTGATTTGTGTGTAAAAGGTATTCGGTTGCTTTAAGAACCCTGAATTGTTGTATATATTCTATAGGAGTTAACCCTATTATTCTTTTGAAAGTACGTTGTAAATGAAAAGGGCTACCGTGACACATTTCCGCAAGCATGTCGAGAGTTAAGGATTCGTCATAATGCTTTTCGATATAGTCTTTAATTTGTTCTACCCACTCTTCATTAGGTAAAGTGATCCCATTTGGCTTACAACGTTTGCACGGGCGAAAGTTCTCACTTAATGCTTGCTCTGCATGATGAAAAATTCGTACATTGTTTCTATTCGGTATTCTTGATTTGCATGATGGTCTGCAAAAGATTCCAGTTGATTTCACAGCATAAAAGAATTTGCTATCATAGGAAGAATCATTATGAATAATTGCTTGCCAATACTCATTTGTTAATGTAACTCCTTCATTGTGCATAGAACATCACCTCTGAAATTAGTATAACCTGAATAAAGTGCGTATGTATGTATTCATAAATGTAAGAGCAAGATTACAAAGGTGAAAATATGATTGTTTTCTATTTTGTGATAGCATGAAATTTGGAAATAAACATCAAGAGGAGGACTATAAATGAAGTTAATTTCATGGAATGTAAATGGTTTGCGAGCTGTTATCGCAAAAGGTGGATTTTTGGAATATCTTGAGGAATCAAGTGCTGACATATTTTGTCTACAAGAGATTAAATTACAAGAAGGGCAAATTGATTTAAATTTAGAGGGATATTATACATACTGGAATTATGCTGTGAAAAAAGGATATTCAGGAACTGCTATTTTTTCGAAAAAAGAACCGCTTTCAGTTACATATGGTTTAGGCATTGAAGAGCATGATCAAGAAGGGCGACTTATTACTTTAGAATTCGAAGATTTTTACATGATAACGTTATATACACCAAATTCAAAACGTGGATTAGAACGATTAGATTACAGAATGAAATGGGAAGATGATTTCAGGTCCTATATCAAACGATTAGATGAGAAGAAACCAGTTATTTTTTGTGGAGACTTAAATGTTGCTCATAAAGAAATCGATTTGAAAAATCCGAAAAGTAATCGTGAAAATCCTGGATTCTCTGATGAGGAACGAGAGAAATTTTCATGTATTTTAGAAGAAGGATTTATTGATACATATCGTTACCTTTATCCTAATCAAGAAGGTGCATACTCGTGGTGGTCGTATCGTATGGGCGCGAGAGCGAAAAATATCGGATGGCGTTTAGATTATTTTGTTGTTTCGGAAAGAATGAAAGACCAAATAACAGAAGCGAAAATTAATAGTGAAGTAATGGGGTCAGACCATTGTCCAGTTGAATTACATATAAATTTCTAAAAAAAAGAAGTATCTCCCTAATATTAGGGAGATACTTCTTTTTTTAATTCAGTTTGTTAAAATTTTTCAAATCATTCTTGAAATAATTTCATATTAAATATATACTTAGTAACGATAATCATTATCAGTGAAAATGATTATCAAGTGATGAAGGCGTAAAAGAATTATAGTCTAGGGGAAGTGAACGGGAATGAGTTCTGGATAAAATTATTAATCTAATGAAATATATATATGGGACAAGGTTCATATAGTTAAATTTTATTGAGAATATAGTTTGAAAATTCGAGAGGAGACATATAAAGATGAACAAGAAATTATTTACTTTAGGGATGGTTACAGTTTTAAGTGTAGGTTTAGCGGCATGTAATAGTGCGGATAAAACTTCAGGCGAGCAAAAACAACAGACAAAAGCTACGGAAACGAAAAAAGATGAAAAACGAAAAATCACATATTTAGGTAAAGAGTATACAGTGCCAGCAAAAGTAGATAAAATTGCGACAGCTAGTTTAGAGTCAATGGAAGATGCGGCAGTACTTGGAATTAAACCAGTTGGTGCCATTACTGTAGGTGGTAAATTACCAAAATATCTTGAAAAAGAGTTAGAAGGTGCTAAATCTGTTGGTGAGAAAATGCAACCCAATTTCGAAACATTACTACAATTAAAACCAGATGTTATTACATCGAGTACGAAATTCCCAGCAGAAACAGCTGAAAAGTTTACGAAAGTAGCTCCTACATTCCCGGTATCACACGTTTCAACAAATTGGGAAGATAACTTAAAGTTAATGGGAGAATTAACTGGTAAAAAAGATAAAGCCGAAAAAATTATTAAGGATTACAATTCGGACGCTGAAAAAGCAAAAGCAAAACTAGGAGATAAGTTAAAAGATAAAAAAGTACTTGTCATAAGACTAAGAGCAAACGAATTATTCCTATATCCAGAAGGAGTATACTTCAATCCTGTAATTTATAAAGATCTTGGACTAACTGCTCCAGAACAATTGAAAACTGTAAAAGCACAAGAGAAAATTTCATTTGAAAAACTTGCTGAACTTAACCCAGATTATATTTTCTTACAATATGAGGCAAGTGAAAATAAAAACCCGAAAGTGTTAGAAGAAATTGAAAGTAATCCAATTTGGCAAAGTATGAATGCTGCGAAGGAAAAGAAAGTATTTGTAAATGTTGTAGATCCAATGGCACAAGGTGGTACAGCTTGGAGTAAAACAGCATTCTTAAAAGAAGCCGTGAAAAATTTATCTAAATAATACAATAAGTAAGGTGCGTTGAATGATATGCAGAAAACAAATGCAGTACCAGTAACTATATTATGTATAGCACCCATACTCATCTTATTTACAATTATACTTTCGATTTTGTATGGGGCAAAAAGTATTGACGCTGAAACAGTGTGGAACGCATTATTTCATTTTGATTCAAGCGATGTAAATCATAATATTATTATTACTTCACGTTTACCAAGGGTAGTTGCAGCTCTTTTAGTCGGAGCATTTCTAGCCATATCAGGAGCACTTATGCAGGGGATGACAAGAAACTATCTTGCATCCCCTTCTATTATGGGTGTGACGGATGGCGCTGCCTTTGTTATTACACTTAGCATGATTTTTCTTCCGGGAATGTCATCAATTGGTATGGTTGTATGTTCAATGATTGGTTCTGCACTAGGAGCCGGTATCGTGTTTGGTTTTGGTTCGCTCCTTCAAAATGGCTTATCACCAGTTAGGTTAGCGATTATAGGAACAGTTATTGGAACATTTTTAAGTAGTGTATCGGCTGCAATGGCTTCGTATTTCCAAATTTCTCAAAATGTTAGTTTTTGGTTTAATGCAAAGTTAGATCAAGTAGATCTTAATATCATTAAAATCACGATACCGTTTGGGATAATTGGAATAATTTTAGCATTGTTAATATCAAAATCTATTACCATTCTTTCATTAGGCGAAGAGGTTTCTATTAATTTAGGGCAACGTACAAAACTAGTTAAAGCGATGGCAATTTTATCGGTAATTTTCTTAACAGGAACAGCAGTTGCTTTAGTGGGGAAAGTTGGTTTTGTAGGTTTAATTATTCCGCACATTACGCGCTTTATAATTGGGGTAGATTATAAGTGGATTTTGCCATGTGCAGGTGTTATTGGTGGCGTTTTCTTAGCGTTATGTGACGTTTTGAGTAGATTTGTAAACTATCCATTTGAAACACCTATTGGAGTCGTTACCTCTTTAATTGGAATTCCTTTCTTCCTTTATTTAATCCGTACTAGAGGAGGAGAGAGACATGCTTAAAAGTTCAAGTCAACGTTTCGGAATGACGATGGGGATTATTATATTTTTAATACTATGTGCTATTTATATTAGTTTAACAAATGGTACGTTCGACATTACGATTACAGATATATTTAAAACACTGTTTAGAATTGATCCAGTACCAGAACATGATTTAGTTATTTTTGAGTTTCGCCTTCCGCGCATCGTAATTGCTGGATTAGTAGGATTAGGCCTTGGTGTTGCGGGTGCTGTTATTCAAGGGATTACGAGAAATGGGTTGGCGGACCCAGGTATTTTAGGCGTAAATGCCGGAGCAGGAACAGCGATTGTCATTTTTATGTTTTTCTTTCAAGGGCAATTAAAAAGCACAGACTGGGTTTCTATTATGATGATGCCAATGTTTGGTTTAGTAGGCGGATTAGGTGCAGCTATCATCATTTATCTGTTTTCTTGGAAAAACGGTAAATTAGATTCGCAGCGACTTTTATTAACAGGGATTGCAATTGGATCAGGATTTGGAGCCTTTTCTATGTACTTATCACTCAAAATGAAGTCAACTGATTTTGAAATGGCCGCAGTGTGGGTGTCTGGAAGCATATATAGTGCAAACTGGAAGTATATTGTGGCTATGTTACCATGGCTTATTATCTTAATTCCGCTTATACAAAAGAAAGCTTATTTATTAGATTTATTTCAATTGGAAGAAACGAGTATTACAAGTTTAGGTGTTTCAGTAGAAAGAGAGAAATCGATTTTACTATTAAGTAGTATCGGGCTTGTGAGCGCATGTGTTGCTGTTTCAGGGAGTATCGGTTTTATTGGCTTAATGGCACCGCATATAGCGAAAAGGCTTGTCGGTATTCAACATAAGTATATAATTCCTACGTGCGGCGTAATCGGAATGTTTCTTGTAATTGCTTCAGACTTTATTGCGAAAACAGTTTTTACACCTGTAGAGCTACCAGTTGGAATCGTTATTTCTATTGTCGGTGTACCGTATTTCTTATATTTACTTTATAAGGCGAAAGCGTAAGAGGAGGAATAAAAGTGAGTATTTTAAGTGCAAAAAATTTAGAAACAAGTTATGAAAAGCTTACAGTGTTTCGCGATTTAAATGTGGAAATACAAGAAGGAAAAGTAACGACAATTATAGGTCCAAACGGTTGCGGTAAATCGACATTGTTAAAAACAATGGGAAGAATTTTAAAACAAAAAAGCGGTAAAGTATATTTGCAAGGACAGGATTTACATACAATTCCAACGAAAGAAATTGCGAAGCAGTTAGCTTTACTCCCGCAAACTCCAATTGCACCAGGTGAGCTTAAAGTGGAAGAATTAATTTCTTATGGACGCTATCCACATCGAAATAACGTAAATAAGTTAACGACAAAAGATAAAGAAATGATTGATTGGGCATTAGATATAACGAAAACTTCTGAATTTCGAACGAGACAAATTGCAAATTTATCAGGTGGTCAAAGACAAAAGGTATGGCTAGCGATGGCATTAGCACAAGAGACAGAAGTGTTGCTATTAGATGAGCCAACTACATACCTTGATATGTCTCATCAATTAGATGTATTACAAATTGTGGAGAAGTTAAATAAAGAACATAATTGTACGGTTGTTATGGTATTACATGATATTAACCATGCATCAAGGTTTTCAGATGAAATTATTGCAATGAAGGAAGGCGAAATTGTTACAACTGGTAGCCCAGAAGAAATCATTACAAATGAAGTGTTAAAAGAAGTATTTCATATTGATGCGCGTGTCATGATTGATCCGCATAATGGGGCTCCTGTTTGTTTCGGTTATGATAGCGTTGTATCTCAAGAAGAAAAAATCGAAATATATGTAACAAGTTAAAAGGGGGGGATAGGGTGAATACTACAATTGAAAAACAGCAGATTATAACATCTAATACAGAGCAGTGGAAAATGTATTCAAAATTAGAAGGTAAGGAATATCAAATTCATATTTCAAAGCCGAGGCAACCAGCACCGGATTCAGGATATCCCGTTATTTACGTATTAGATGGCAATGCCTTTTTTCAAACATTTCATGAAGCAGTTAAAATACAATCAGTAAGAGCGGAAAAAACTGGTGTTTCACCAGCTGTTATAGTTGGAGTGGGTTATCCGATTGAAGGCGCATTTTCAGGGGAAGAAAGGTGCTATGATTTTACGCCTAGCGTAATTTCAAAAGATGCCCCTTTAAAACCAGACGGTAAACCGTGGCCTAAAACAGGAGGAGCACATAATTTCTTTACTTTTATTGAAGAAGAACTGAAACCACAAATTGAAAAGAATTTTGAGATTGATAAAAGTAAGCAAACGTTATTTGGACATTCTTTAGGTGGACTATTTGCTTTGCATATACTATTTACAAACTTAAACGCTTTTCAAAATTATTTTATTAGTAGTCCATCTATATGGTGGAATAATAAATCCGTTCTTGAAAAAGAAGAGAACCTTATACATGAATTAAACAATGCTAAGTTTGAAACAGGAGTGTTCCTTACAGTTGGATCACTTGAACGAGAGCATATGGTTGTAGGTGCAAATGAATTATCAGAGCGCCTTCTCCAAGTAAACCACGATAAACTTAAATTTAAGTTTTATGAAGCTGAAGGGGAGAATCATGCATCTGTTGTGCCGACGTCTTTAAGTAAAGGATTGAGGTTTATTAGTTACGTATAGGAAAAAAGGTTATGGATGAAACATTCCATAACCTTTTTTAATGTGTAGAATTGTCCTTTTCGAAAGTTTTGTTTCAACTTTTCGTCTAAAGAGACAAAAAGTTGTCACAAAACGGTCACAATTAGCATAAACATAAAATAGACGAAATGAACTTATTTCCAAAAAGGCTTGGTTTATTCCGATCATGATTTGTAGAGCTGAAAAAGTATGGATGAAAAGTTCACTATATTCCCAAGGAGGTAGATCGTATGAAAACTATTCTTGCTATCGCTGGACTTATTTGGGTTCTATCACATGGCATTCCAATTTATGAAGGAGAACAAATTCGCAGTGCTCTAAATAAAAATTTTAATGAATATCATATCATTGATCGGCAAGATAATGTTGTGATAGTTCGAGTAAATGACTGTTTTCATACGGTAACCGTTGAAGGAACTTCAGTAGTGAATGATACAAAAGTATGTGATCAGCAATAATTATATATGGAAAGAAAAAATTCTCAGGTTAAATATCTGAAAATTTAAATTAAAACATTATAGATGAAGAATAAGCGGGGGCGGGTAATCCCCGCTTATTCTTGTTTCACTTTATTGAATTTTGATGAGAGATATAATGATTTTTTGACAAAAAGGAAAGGGTATACTGAAAATTGAGATTAAGAAGCTAATGCGTTGTTAAGAATAATCATAAAGTGTAAATATACTCTTATGGGGTATCATGCGTAGATATTTAATGCTATAATTGATATACTCATAAAAAACAATTGTTTTATTGGATGAAGAGAAACTTTAAGAAGGTGATAATATGGATCATAAAGAGCATGAAGCAGTAACACATAGATCAGAAAAAGAAAAAGAACAGATTATAAATAGATTAAAGAGAATTGAAGGACAGGTCCGCGGTATTCAAAACATGATTGAAAATGATCGTTATTGCGTAGATATTTTAGTGCAAATTTCAGCGATTAATGCAGCGATGAAAAAAGTAGGAATGGGCGTTCTCAAAAATCATACGAGTCATTGTGTTTCAGGAGCTATTAAAAATGGAAATGGTGACGAAGCAATTGAAGAATTAATGACAGTATTTGAACGTTTTTCAAAAGCGTAAAAACAAGCTAGTATTTAACTGGCTTGTTTTTTTGTTTACCCTCATATTGGATTTGGGTGTATTGTAGTGAAAAAGTGTGTGTAAAATAAACTTTTAGAAAATAATTGAAAAATCATGATACAAAACCATTGATTACCTTAGGGGGGTATGGTAAGATGTAATTGTGATTAACAAACAATGAATAAACAAGAGGAGGATTTTAAATGGAACAGTTAACATTACAGGTTGAAGGTATGTCTTGTGGACATTGTGTAAATGCTATCGAGAGCAGTGTGAAAGAGCTAAACGGTGTTGAACAAGTGAAGGTTCAATTAGCAGAAGGAACTGTTGAAGTTACTATCGACTCGTCTGCTGTAACATTAAAAGATATCGTTGCTGTAATCGAAGATCAAGGATACGATGTTCAATAATTATTTTTAGATATGGAAATAAATCGTACTTTAAATGAAGTACGATTTATTTTGCTAATCATTATACCTCATAAGGGTATATAGAGGTGAGAGACATGAATGAAAAAAAAGAGGCCAATCTTCAAATATCAGGAATGACATGTGCGGCATGTGCAAATAGAATTGAAAAAGGTCTAAAAAAAGTAGAAGGTGTTCATGAGGCAAATGTAAATTTTGCGCTTGAAAAAACAAAAATAATGTACGATCCAACTAAAACAAATCCGCAACAATTTAAAGAAAAAGTTGAATCATTAGGATATGGAATTGTAAGTGATAAAGCTGAATTTACTATTTCAGGAATGACATGTGCAGCATGTGCAAATAGAGTTGAAAAGCGTTTAAATAAGTTAGATGGTGTGAACAAGGCGACAGTAAATTTTGCTTTAGAATCAGCCACAGTAGACTTTAACCCTGATGAAGTTAATGTAAATGAAATGAAGAGCGCGATTACGAAGCTAGGATATAAATTAGAAGTGAAACCAGATGATCAAGATGCATCAACTGATCATCGATTACAAGAAATTGAAAGACAAAAGAAGAAGTTTATTATTTCGTTTATTTTATCTTTCCCATTATTGTGGGCAATGGTTAGTCATTTCTCATTTACGTCATTTATTTATTTACCGGATATGTTAATGAACCCTTGGGTGCAACTAGCACTTGCAACTCCTGTTCAATTTATCATTGGTGGACAGTTTTATGTTGGGGCTTATAAAGCGTTACGCAATAAAAGTGCTAATATGGATGTTCTCGTGGCGCTTGGAACGTCGGCCGCGTACTTCTATAGTGTATATTTAAGTATTCAATCTATTGGTTCTTCGGAACATATGACAGATTTATATTTTGAAACGAGTGCGGTACTTATTACATTAATTATTTTAGGTAAATTATTTGAAGCGAAAGCAAAAGGGCGCTCATCAGAAGCAATTAAAAAATTGATGGGTTTACAAGCGAAGACAGCTACAGTTGTGCGAGATGGAACAGAAATAAAAATTTTGATTGAAGAAGTAGTAGCTGGTGATATCGTCTATGTAAAGCCTGGTGAAAAAATACCAGTAGATGGTGAGATTGTAGAAGGAAAGTCAGCAATTGATGAATCGATGTTAACGGGTGAAAGTATTCCTGTTGATAAGTCAATTGGGGATGTAGTAATAGGTTCGACAATAAATAAAAATGGATTTTTAAAAGTGAAAGCAACTAAGGTAGGAAGAGATACTGCATTAGCTCAAATTATTAAAGTAGTAGAAGAGGCACAAGGTTCAAAAGCTCCTATTCAAAGGGTAGCAGATCAAATTTCAGGTATTTTCGTACCGGTTGTAGTTGTGATTGCGATTATCACATTTGCAGTATGGATGATATTTGTTACACCTGGTGATTTTGGCGGAGCACTTGAGAAAATGATAGCAGTGCTTGTTATTGCTTGTCCATGTGCATTAGGTCTTGCAACGCCTACATCTATTATGGCAGGATCAGGAAGATCGGCTGAGTATGGTATTTTATTTAAAGGTGGAGAGCATTTAGAAGCAACGCACCGATTAGATACGGTTATTCTAGATAAAACGGGTACAGTGACAAATGGGAAGCCGGTATTAACAGATGTAATTGTAGCAGATGGATTCAATGAAAATGAACTGCTTAGATTAGTAGGGGCAGCAGAAAGAAATTCTGAACATCCGCTTGCAGAAGCGATTGTAGAAGGAATTAAAGAAAAGAAAATTGATATCCCGAGTTCAGAAACGTTTGAAGCGATTCCGGGATTTGGTATCGAATCAGTTGTAGAAGGAAAACACTTATTAATTGGTACACGTCGATTAATGAAGAAATTCAATATTGATATTGAAGAAGTTTCTAAATCAATGGAAGCGCTAGAACGAGAAGGAAAAACAGCAATGCTTATTGCAATCGATAAAGAATATGCTGGTATAGTTGCCGTTGCAGATACTGTGAAAGATACTTCAAAAGCAGCTATCGCAAGACTGAAAAAAATGGGGCTAGACGTTGTGATGATTACAGGAGATAATACACAAACTGCTCAGGCAATTGCAAAGCAAGTTGGTATTGATCACGTAATTGCAGAAGTATTGCCAGAAGGAAAAGCAGAAGAAGTGAAAAAACTGCAAGCAAATGGTAAGAAAGTAGCGATGGTTGGAGACGGGATAAATGATGCTCCTGCTCTTGCTACAGCGAACATTGGTATGGCAATTGGAACGGGAACGGATGTAGCGATGGAAGCAGCGGATATAACGTTAATCCGCGGTGACTTAAATAGTATTGCTGATGCGATATTTATGAGTAAAATGACGATAAGAAATATTAAACAAAATTTATTCTGGGCATTAGCTTATAACGCGTTAGGAATTCCAATTGCGGCATTAGGTTTCTTAGCCCCTTGGGTTGCTGGAGCAGCGATGGCATTTAGTTCTGTATCTGTTGTATTAAATGCATTACGATTACAAAGAGTTAAATTAAAACCTTAAAAAGCTACATTAAGTAATTGAATAGAATTAAAAAACAATACTTGAATAAGTATTGTTTTTTTGTTCGTATAGAAATTAAAACGATATAATAAAGCAGAAATATAGAATCGTATGTAGTAGAAAAGTTAAGAGGTAGTTTGGTAAGGAGACTTATATATGTTAAAAGATATTATAATTAGAACATTCCAGAAAAAAGATTTAGATCAAGTATTACAATTGTTCTATGAAACAGTTCATACGGTTAATGCAAAAGATTATAATGAGTTACAGCTACAGGCGTGGGCACCGGAGCGACTAGATAGAGAAAATTGGTTACAGTCTTTAGAAAAGAATATTAGCTATGTAGCGGATCATAAAGGTATGATTGTGGGGTTTGGGGATTATAACGATGATCGTTACGTAGATCGTTTATTTACGCATAAAGATTATCAAGGGAAAAGAGTCGCTTCATACATACTACAGAAGTTAGAAAAAGAAGCAGTGAACTTGGGACATAGGGAGATATATACAGAGGCGAGCATTACCGCAAAACCTTTTTTTGAAAGTAAAGATTTTATTTGCATAAAAGAACAAAAGAAACAGCATAATGGTCAGATTTTTATTAATTATGTTATGAAAAAATATCCTTCTCATAAATGAGAAGGATATTTTTCATTATTTTACAGCTTCTTTTAGTTCTTTACCAGCTTTGAAAGCAGGTACTTTAGAAGCTGCGATTTGCATTTCTTCACCAGTTTGTGGGTTACGGCCTGTACGAGCAGCTCTTTCGCGAACTTCGAATGTACCGAATCCGATAAGTTGTACTTTTTCACCAGCAGCTAAAGTGTTAGTGATTGATTCTACTACAGTTTGTACAACTACAGTAGCTTCTTTTTGAGAAATCTCAGCATTTTGTGCTACGTTTTTAATTAATTCTGTTTTGTTCATGTTTTTCACCTCATATGTAAATAATGCTATTTAAGTTGTTATTATAACGTATAAAACATTCGAGAACAAGTGTACGTACATATATTCGCAAAAAAAATGAAATTTGTAATATTTTTAGGGTTCTTTATAGACATTCTATTTAAGCCGACAGAGATTTGTTCTTCATTTCAGTCTTCTCTTGATAAGAAGATAGTTTCTTATTATAAGATATGAAGTAAGGTAGTGCTACAAATAACATACCTCCTACTAAATTTCCAAAGAAAACAAAAATAAAGTTTGGAAAATATTCAGCCCAAGTGAAATGACCGGCAAAAATTGCGGCTGGGATGACAAACATATTTGCTACAACGTGTTGAAATCCAATCGTAACAAAAGTCATAACTGGGAACCAAATACCGATAATCTTTCCGATAAATTCTTTACTTCCCATACTGAGCCAAACAGCTAAACAAACGAGCCAATTACATCCGATTGCAGAAATAAATGCTTGCAATGGTGTATCTTGTAGTTTCGCTTGAGCGATAGAAATAGTTTTCGCTAAAAAAGCTCCTTCAGTTAAGCCAACGATATGGCCAAAAAAGTAGGCTACAAATACAGCCCCTATGAAATTGCTAAACGTAACAATAACTAAATTTCGTATGAAATGAAATAAAGTAATTTTCTTTTGAAGCCAAGCCATAGAAACTGTCATCATGTTACCAGTTACTAGTTCACCGCCTGCAAGAATAACGAGAATAAGACCGATAGGGAATACAGCAGCGCCTAGAAAACTAGTAAATGATCCCCAATATTTTGGCATTGTTCCAATAACATGAATATCGAGTAAATACCCTAATGCGATAAAAGCACCGCCAAAAAAACCGAGAATTAGCATAGGGAGTAATGATAAATGAGCTTTTTTCCTTCCGGAATCCGCAGCAAGTTCCGTAATTTCTTCTGGTGTAAATACAGACATGAATAACCCCTCCGTAATAAAATGATGGAATGAATAGAAAAAGATTCGAAAATATATGTATTATAAAAATATGGTATGACTTCTGTATAAAATTGTCAAAGTGAATAGGGAGGAAATTACATATTAATAACATTGTTCATGTTGTCACATTAATGTAACAATAAGGATTTAAAGTGTTTCTAGAGGTGAAAACATGAATACGAATCATGTAAAAAAAGAACGAAAAAAATCAATCGTAAAGATATTTATTATTAGTTTTATAAGTATATTAATGATACTAGTAAGTTTGTATTATTATGCGACAGAAATAGAACGAAAACTAGTAACAGTTACATGGAATGAAATAGAAGCTTCTGCAATTCCTAAAGAATTTAATAATAAAAAAATATTACAGTTTTCAGATGTACATTTAGGGCCAGAGTTTACATTGAAGCAACTTGAACATTTGGTGGAGAAGATGAATGAATTACATCCAGATATAGTAGTTTTTACCGGAGATTTAATAGATAAATTTGGTTCTTATAGTGCAGAAAGAGAGGGAGCGAAGGCTATTTTGCAGAAAATTTATGCTCCCTTAGGGAAATATGCTGTGTTTGGGAATCATGATAGGGGCGGGGGCGGTAGTTTATTTTACAAAAAATATATGGAGGAAGCTGGTTTTTCTGTATTAGTAAATGAAGTGCAGAAAATTAAAGTGGAAAACGGCAAATATATTACAATATCAGGTTTGGATGATTTTCTATTAGGGAAGCCGAAAATAGATTCAACTTTAAAAAACTTGAAACAAAATGATTTCAACATGTTATTAGTACATGAGCCGGATGTTGTAACCAAAATCAATCGTTACCCAGTTGATCTTCAACTGTCAGGACATAGTCACGGAGGACAAGTCCAAATCCCTTTTGTAGGTCCGTTAATTACTACCAAACTAGCTGAGAGTTATGTTGAAGGTATGTATGAAGTGGAGGGGAAGAGTAAGCAGTTATATTTATATGTAAATCGTGGTATTGGGACTACTAGGATGCCTGTTAGATTTTGTAGTGTACCTGAACTTTCAGTTTTTGTGTTGAAGCAAAAGAGTGACTAGAATATTTAACAATATGATTCGGAGGAACGTGCGATGTTGGGCGATGGAAAACAGTTTCTTAAAACTTTAGATGTGACAAAGTAATTTTCATAAATAAAAAACAACAATAGGACCTATAAAGGGTCCTATTGCTGTTTTTATCCTGCATTGATTGCCCATAAATGTCCGATTGATGGGGGCTAATTATAGTTTTACTTTGTTATTTTTGCAAGGAAAGACCATCAAAATATGTTCTATAGTTATTTGAGAATTCGAAGTTGTTTTTTGCATCCCAATTAATAGACCAAGACATTAGGCCGCGGAATGCAGGATAGCCACTCTGGTTAGAAAGTTTATACTTTCCTCCGAACGGAACTCCTTTAATGATATAATTTAAAGCTTTTTTCATTTCAGTTGGCGAAATGTATCCACCACTTGGAGCTGCCGCTGGTGCTGCTGGAAGCCCAATCATGACTTGATCTGAACGAAGAGCTGGGAAAATGTTATTTGCATTACCACCTACAGGAAAACCATGTAAGAGCATATCTGCCATAGCGACCTCGTAGTCTGCAGTACCTTGATTGTAGTTATTACCGTCCATTCCAATCCCGCTACCAGCGTTGTAGTGTTGAACATGAATGTATGTTAGTTTATCTTTCACTCCGTAAATAATTGGTAAATATGCACCCCATATGTTTCCATATGCGCTATAACCGCCTTGAACATAAGCTGTTTCAGGAGCCATGCTTAATAGAAAATCTGGACCATAATGATCTGAGATTGTTCGAATAGCTGATATAAGATTTACGATTTGGGGAGTAGTTGGATTTTTGAAATTAGTATCATTTCCGTTTAAGTAAATACCTGATTCAAGGTCAATATCTATTCCATCAAAACCGTATTTATCGATTAGAGACTGTATGGAATTAATAAAACGATCCTTAGCGGCATTGTCAGGAAGTAAAACGACTCCATTTTGTCCACCTATTGAAAGAACTACTTTCTTTCCTTTACTTTTTAAATAAGAAATATCTGATTTGAAGTCTGCATCTGTACCATACACAGGAGAAAATTCAACAGTGGAACGATCACCACCAGTTTCACCAAAAGATACATTGATTACATCCCATTTTGGTGAAACGTCTTTTAATTTAATAATGCCAGTACCGTTATCAAAGTTATGCCAATATCCAACGAGTAATTTTGAACCTAAATTGTTTGCTGCTTGTGCTTGGAAAGGGGATAGCGGTAGAAGTAAGAACATTACTAAAATGCAACAAAAAAATTTGAACTTGTTTAACATATCAACACTCCTATACAAAAAGTTGTCTAGATGTATAATCTTGTTTATTTAATAATATCTGAAAATTCTTTCTTTTGTAAGGGGACTATAATTTTCTCAACAATTGTGTATGGGAAAGTATTAAACCTAATGTAATAATTTTTGAAGAAGGTTGAATTGTAATTGTTAAATTCAGAATATTTTGATATATTTTAACGTATAGAACAAAATCTTTCGCACAGTACTCTTACATAAGTTTCAAAATTTAGTTTGGAAGGGGATGTACAAGATTTGGATAAAAATCTAAAGAAAGACCTCAAAATACGCCACATTACAATGATTTCAATTGGCGGCGTAATAGGGGCTGGTTTGTTTGTTGGAAGTGGTGCAGTTGTACATTCGGCAGGACCAGGTTCTATCGTTTCATATGCATTAGCAGGACTTCTAGTCATTTTCGTCATGAGAATGCTAGGAGAAATGGCAGCTGTTAATCCGACAAGTGGTTCATTTGCAACGTATGCAAGAGAAGCGATTGGTCCTTGGGCGGGTTATACAATAGGCTGGTTATACTGGTTTTTTTGGGTAATTGTTATTGCAATAGAAGCCACAGCAGGTGCTGGTATTATCCAATATTGGATTCCACAAATACCGCTTTGGTTATTAAGTTTAATATTAACAATTTTATTAACGCTGACGAACGTTTTTTCGGTGAAATCATTTGGAGAGTTTGAATATTGGTTTTCTTTTATTAAAGTAATAAGTATTGTTTTGTTCCTTTGTCTAGGTCTTGCTGTTATTTTAGGATTTGTTCCAGGAACAGAAGCACCCGGCACTTCGAATTTAATTGGACAAGGTGGATTTATGCCAAACGGTATAAGTTCGGTCCTGCTTGGAATTACTGTTGTTATATTTTCATTTATGGGATCAGAGATTGTAGCAGTAGCCGCAGGTGAATCTGCAGAACCTGTAAAAGCAGTAAAAACAGCAACAAACAGTGTGATTTGGCGTATTCTTGTATTTTTTATTGGGTCTATAGCAGTAGTTGTTACGCTACTGCCATGGAATTCAGCAAACATATTAAAAAGTCCATTTGTAGCTGTACTTGAACATATAGGAATACCAGCGGCAGCACAAATTATGAATTTTATCGTTTTAACAGCTGTACTTTCTTGCTTAAATTCAGGCTTATATACAAATTCAAGAATGCTTTTTTCAATGGCAGAAAGAGGAGATGCTCCAAAGTCATTTTTAAAATTGAACAGTAGTGGTGTTCCCGTTCGAGCGGTTTTATTTGGAACTTTCTTCGCTTATATTGGAGTTGTGTTTAGTTACATTTCTCCAGATAAAGTCTTTTTGTTTTTAGTGAATGCATCTGGCGGGATTGCGTTACTAGTTTATCTCGTTATTGCAGTTTCGCATTTAAAGATGCGTAAAAAAATGGGGAAAGTAGAACAACAAAATTTGAAAGTGAAAATGTGGCTTTTTCCGTATGTAACGTATGTTACAATTGCTGCTATTATAGCAGTTTTAGTTGCGATGTTCGCAATTGATACTTTACGTTCACAAGCATTTTTAACAATGTTTGTTACTGTTCTTATCATACTTTCTTATTTTATTTTTAATAGAAATAAAAATAGCACAGTTTTGCATCCTAAAAGTAAGAATGAGGAATCTGTTCGATTCTAATTTTCTTATTTTCGAAGAGAGTTACACCCAATCATTGCTATAAAAGAATCATATATAATCATAGAAACAAGTAATTACTATTGTCATAGTGAATATAAACTTTTTTCTTGACTTTTTATACGAAGGCGAGCAAAATGGTAAAAAAGGAAGGGGGGATGATGATGGAAGAGTACGTATTAGAGCTGTATAACCTGTTATATACGACAGAATGGCAAGATATTGTTTCGTTTCTAGGAATCGTATTTTGCATGAAAATTGTAATTGTATATATGGAAGAGCAAGGTATGTTCTATTCCTTCTCATCTCCGTTCGATGTGCAGCGCGAGCCGTTGCTAAACTATGCCAATGTGAATTACGAACAATTTCCTTTTGTAGTTTTCTTTATGATTCGATTTATTACAGCAATTGTAAGGAAAAAGGAAAGTGATGATGAAGAGTGCCACGCAACTTGTAAGGTAGCTAACGTTTTTTAAGCTAAATACAAGGAGGAGATTTATATGTGGTTTCGATTTCTTATGATTGGTTTCTTTTCATTAACAGCAATTTCATTAATGGGATATCAAGTGTCTGAAATTTTTCAAGCATATAGCGATACATTTTTTAACAAAAACTAATCGCATTGCTATTTGAATAATAAAGCGATAAAATCCTTCTTAAGAAGTTTTATTAAGAAGGATTTTTTTCTTTGTCTGGTCTTGCTGTGTCAAACTATTGTCACATTTACACTGTGAATAATATGTTAAAATAGTGAGGTTATGTATACATACTTGAAGGAAGAGGGAGTGACCATTTTGGTGGATCAATCAACAAATCAGAAAAGCTATGCTCCTATTGTGATAACGCTTTCTGTAATTGTAAATGCGATTATTTTATTTTTGTTCTTTGGACCTGTTGGCTATGAAGGAGAAGTACATTTTGATGTAACGATTTTACCAATGTTAAACGCGATTTTTAATAGCTTTACGTTCGTATTTTTATTAGCAGCGTTATTCTCTATCATTAAAAAGAATGTGAAAATGCATCGTGGTTTTATCCTTGCAGCATTTACGACAACTTTACTATTTTGTGTGTCGTATTTATCGTATCATTACTTAGCACCGGCAACACATTTTGGCGGAGAAGGATTCATTAAATATGTGTATTTCATCATTTTAATTACACATATTATCCTAGCAGCAATTATCGTACCACTTGCATTGTTTGCGCTTGTATTTGGTTTTACAAATCAATTAACACGTCACCGTAAAATTGTACGTTGGACGATGCCGATTTGGTTATATGTAAGTTTATCTGGTGTTATTGTTTACTTAATGATCTCACCTTATTACCAATAAAAAAATCTCAGCCTGTAGGCTGGGATTTTTTTATTAAGCAAATATTTTTGTGAAATGAAAAAAATATGGTATACAAAAGTATAGTTGCTTTTCATATAGAAGGGATGGTAAAGAAATATGCAAAATTTTGTATTTCGTAATCCAACGAAACTTATTTTCGGTAAAGGTCAATTAGAACAGTTAAAAACTGAAATTCCACAGTTCGGTAAAAAAGTTCTTCTCGTATACGGGGGAGGCAGCATTAAAAGAAACGGTATTTATGATAATGTAATTTCTATTTTAAAGGATATTAATGCAGAAGTATTTGAATTAACAGGTGTTGAACCGAATCCACGTGTATCAACTGTAAAGAAAGGGATTCAAATTTGTAAAGAGAATGGTGTTGAATTTATTTTAGCAGTTGGTGGAGGAAGTGTAATCGACTGTACGAAGGCAATTGCAGCTGGTAGTAAGTACGATGGAGATGTATGGGATATTGTAACGAAAAAAACATTTGCTAATGAGGCATTACCATTTGGTACTGTACTTACTCTTGCAGCAACAGGATCTGAAATGAATGCAGGCTCGGTAATTACAAACTGGGAAACGAATGAAAAGTATGGATGGGGTAGCCCGGTTACTTTCCCGCAGTTTTCGATTTTAGATCCAGTTCATACTACTTCTGTACCGAAAGATCAAACAATTTACGGTATGGTAGATATTATGTCGCACGTATTAGAACAATATTTCCATCATGGAACGAATACAGAACTACAAGATCGTTATTGTGAAGCTGTTTTAAAAACAGTAATTGAGACAGCTCCTAAGCTTTTAAGTGATTTAGAAAATTATGAGCATAGAGAAACTATTTTATATTGTGGTACTATGGCGTTAAACGGCATTTTAGCAATGGGAGTAAAAGGAGATTGGGCGACTCATAATATTGAGCATGCAGTTTCTGCTGTTCATGATATACCACACGGGGGTGGCCTTGCGATTTTATTCCCGAACTGGATGAAGCATGTTGTAGAGGGAAATGTAAGTCGTTTTAAACAGTTTGCTATTCGAGTATTCAATGTAGAAACAGATGGAAAGACTGATCGAGAAATTGCGTTAGAAGGAATTCAGGCGTTACGTCAATTTTGGACTTCAATTGAGGCGCCAGTAACATTATCTGATTACGCTATTGGAGAAAATGAAATTGATTTAATGGCGGATAAAGCGATGGCGTATGGTGAATTTGGTAACTTTAAAAAATTAAATAAAGATGATGTTTTAAGTATATATAAAGCTTCTTTATAAGTGAATTTAGAAAAGAAATCTATTTGATTGTTTGATCGAATAGGTTTCTTTTTTTGCTGTTTATAAATGTTTGTGGATGTTTTTGATTATTTTTGATTGTTTATGGTTGATTTTTGTGACCGTTTTCATTATACTGTAATCAAAGAAGAGGTGAATAAAATGTTAACTCCTGAACGTCATCAAATGATATTGCAACTTGTAAAAGAACAGAAAGTTGTAAAATTACAGCAATTAGTTGAAAGAACAGAAAGCTCTGAGTCGACAATTCGCCGTGATTTAGCACAATTGGAAAAGCAAAGGTTATTAAAAAGAGTTCATGGTGGTGCCGCTGTTTTAACAGGAAAAGGGCAAGAACCAACGATGGTCGAAAAATCATCCAAAAACATTCAAATAAAACAACAAATTGCTAAGTATGCGGCTAGCGTTATTGAACAAGGTGATTGTATTTATTTAGATGCAGGAAGTACAACATTTGAAATGATTCCATTTTTAATAAATAAAGATGTTACTGTCGTTACGAATGGACTTATGCATATTGAAGCTTTAGTTGAAAATAATATTCGTGCGTATTTACTAGGCGGAATGATGAAGAGTAGGACGAAAGCTTTAATCGGTGCTATGGCACAGGAAAGTATGCAGAAGTATCGTTTTGATAAATGTTTTTTAGGTGCAAATGGTGTACATGAACAGCTTGGCTTTACAACGCCAGATCCAGAAGAAGCGCTCTTAAAACAAATGGCATTAACATTAGCAAACGAAGGATATTTCTTAATTGATGAAAGTAAGTTTTCAGAAGTTGCGTTTGCGAAAATTGCAAATGTTGAAGATGCAAATATTATTACAAACCATTTAGAAATTGATTTAGAAAAATATAAACAACAAACCAATGTAATTGAGGCTGATAAACAATGATCTATACAGTTACTTTAAACCCATCTATTGATTATGTAGTGCAAGTTTCTTCCTTTGATTTAGGAACAATAAATCGAGCGGAAAAAGATATGAAGTTTCCTGGAGGAAAAGGAATTAATGTTTCTCGTGTTCTTCAGCGTTTAGGTGTTAAAAATATAGCACTTGGATTTACTGGTGGATTTACTGGTCAATTTATTAAAGAGGTATTACAGACGGAAGGTGTAACAACAAACTTCGTCCAAGTAGATGAAGATACTCGCATTAATGTGAAAATAAAAGGGGAAGAAGAAACAGAATTAAATGGCCAAGGTCCTATTGTAACAAAAGAGCAGTTCGAACAGTTAATGAAAAAAATTGAGAGTATGCAACCTGGAGATTGTGTTGTACTTGCTGGGAGTGTACCAGTTTCTATTCCAAGTACCTTTTACGAATCAATTGCTGCGTTTGGAGCTGAAAAAGGTATTCGTGTAGTAGTAGATGCAAGTGGAAGTGCACTGCAACATGTAATTAAAAATAAGCCATTTTTAATTAAGCCAAACCACCATGAACTTGGTGAGTTGTTTGGAGTGGAGCTTTCAACAGTAGAGGACGTTTTACCTTATGGAAGAAAATTAATTGAACAAGGTGTAAAACACGTTATCGTATCGATGGCTGGAGAGGGAGCTTTATTATTTACGGCAGAAGGTATATATGAAGCGACTGTTCCAAAAGGTGTTGTAATTAATTCAGTTGGGGCCGGGGATTCTCTTGTTGCAGGGTTTGTAGGCAAATATGAACAGACAAAAGATATTGAAAAGGCATTTCAATACGGCGTTGCAACAGGGAGTGCAACAGCATTTTCAGCTGATTTATGTAAGAAGGAAAAAGTAGAAGAATTATTGTCGCAAGTAATTGTAGCTAAGCGATAGGGGGAAGCAACATATGAAAATTACAGAACTATTAAAAAGGGATACAGTCATTATGGATTTGACAGCTTCAAATAAAGAAGCTGTCATAGATGAATTAGTTGAGAAATTAAACGGGGCAAATCGTTTAAATAGTAAAACGGAATTTAAAGAAGCTATTTTAAAGCGGGAGGCCCAAAGTACGACTGGAATAGGGGAAGGTATTGCAATACCTCATGCGAAGACAAAGGCTGTTAAACAACCATCGATTTGTTTTGGTAGAAGTGTAAGCGGTATCAATTATGAGTCGCTTGACGGACAGCCAGCACACTTATTCTTTATGATTGCTGCAAGTGAAGGAGCGAATAATACTCATTTAGAAACGTTGTCTCGTTTATCGACATTATTAATGGATGAAGGATTTCGCAAGCAACTATTAGAAGCAAAGGATGAAAGTGAGCTTCTTCAACTATTTGATGAAAAAGAGAATGAAAAAGAAGAAGAGATTGAAGTCGCAAAACCAGAAGGAAATGAACCGTACGTACTTGCTGTTACAGCTTGTCCAACTGGAATCGCTCACACATATATGGCAGCGGATAGCTTAAAAGCAAAAGCGACAGAGTTAGGAATAGCGATTAAAGTTGAAACAAACGGATCAACAGGTATTAAAAACGGTTTAACGAAAGAGGATATTGGACGTGCAACAGCTATTATTGTTGCGGCGGATAAACAAGTAGAAATGAATCGTTTTGCTGGTAAACATGTCATTCAAGTGCCAGTTGCTGATGGGATTCGAAAAACGGAAAATCTGCTTAAGCGAGCTGTCAAACAAGATGCACCAATCTTTAAAGGTGTAAAAGAGGACGGGAAATCAGAAAGTATTGAGGGAGAAAAAGGATTAGGAATTTATAAGCATTTAATGAGCGGTGTAAGTAATATGCTTCCATTCGTTGTTGGTGGCGGGATTTTAATAGCGCTAGCGTTTTCGTTTGGTGGTATAAAGGCGGAAGGTCCTTTAGCTGAATTGTTCATGTCAATTGGTGGAGGAAAAACAGGTGCGTTTTTATTCCTTGTACCAATTTTAGCTGGATTTATTGCAAGTTCTATTGCTGATCGTCCTGGTTTTATGCCTGGTGTTGTAGGTGGATTTTTAGCGGCGAATGCGAATGCTGGATTTTTAGGTGGATTAATTGCTGGTTTCTTAGCTGGATATGTTGTTTTAGGGTTGAAAAGATTATTTTCAGGACTACCAGTACAATTAGAAGGAATTAAACCTGTATTGTTATATCCAGTCTTTGGATTATTGATTACAGGAGTTGTAATGCAAAAAGTAGTAATTCCGCCTGTAGTAGCATTAAATGAAATGTTGACAGGGTGGTTAAATGGTTTAAACGGTACGAATGCTATATTACTAGGTCTTATTTTAGGTGGTATGATGGCAATTGATATGGGGGGGCCAATTAATAAAGCGGCATTTACGTTTGGTATTGCTGCAATAGAAGCGCAGAATTTTGGAGTGCACTCAGCAGTTATGGCTGGTGGGATGGTACCACCACTTGCGATTGCATTCGCAACTACATTCTTTAAATCAAAGTTTACAGAAGCGGAACGTAAATCTGGTTTAACAAATTATATTATGGGAGCGTCGTTCATTACAGAAGGTGCGATTCCGTTTGCAGCTGCAGATCCGGTTCGAGTAATCGTAAGTTGTGTTGTTGGTTCAAGTATTGCAGGTGCGTTATCTATGTTATTCCAAATTACATTACCGGCACCGCATGGTGGATTATTTGTAATAGCGTTAGTAAATAAACCGTTACTATATATTTTCTCTATATTAATTGGAACAATTGTCTCGGCTGTTATGCTAGGTGTTTGGAAAAAGAAAGTTCAATAACAAATAAAAAGAGAGCAGTTTTTAGTAGCTGCTCTCTTTTTATTACAAAAAAATAGGTTAACAATTGAATATTGATGTTTTTTGGTAAAAGATGTAACGAATTGTGAATTTTTTGTAACAAAAAAGTAACACTGTAATTTTTTCTGGAAAAAAGTTCTTGTGCTCTTATATGAAAAATATATGAAAACCACTGGAGATTGTATGAGAAATACATTTTATTAATATGGAAATTTATGTTACAACTCGTTAATCGTATATTACGAATGCTTTGTAATTGTGTGATTTCTAAAAATTCTAAAAAACTGTTGCTATAATGAAAATACGAAAACAAAGCAAATGGAGGCTATTCATGAAAAAATTATTAGGTATAGCAACAGCAGCAGTTTTTGGTCTTGGGATTTTTGCGGGTTCTGCTAAAGCGGAAACAATTGTAACAACAGACATATTAAATGTTAGAGAAAACCCAAATGTAGAGTCAAAGCTTGTAGGTAAAGTGTTCAGTGGGAATACACTAGATGTTATAAATACAGAAAATGGATGGACAAAAATTAAGTTGAACGGTAAGGAAGCGTTTGTAAGTGCCGATTTTACAAAGAGCACATATTATGTAACGGCGGGCGTATTAAATGTTCGTGCTGGAGCGAATACTGATTCTGAAATTTTAGGTAAACTTAATAAAAATGATGTGATTGAAACGACGAATCAAGTTCAAAATGAATGGTTACAATTCGACTACAATGGAAAAGTTGGATATGTTCACGTGCCATTTTTAACAGGAACAGCACCTGTAATCGAAAAGAAAGAGGTTGTAGCTCAAGAAGAAGCGCCAGCTAGAACAAATACGCCAGTTAAAAATAATACAGTAGTTAAGAATAAAGAGTCTGTTAAGAGTAACGATTCTATTAAGAATGTAGAATCAAGTAAACCTGTGGTAAAAGAAAAACCGGCTGCAAAACCAGTTGCAAAATCTACTGAAACAAGTGCGCCTACTGGTGGTCGTGAAATTACAGTAGAAGCGACGGCATATACAGCAGATCCGAGTGAGAATGGTTCGTATGGTGGTCGTGTATTAACTGCAATGGGGCATGATTTAACAGCAAATCCAAATATGAAAGTAATTGCTGTTGATCCGAAAGTAATTCCGCTTGGATCAAAAGTATGGGTAGAAGGATATGGAGAAGCGATTGCTGGAGACACCGGTGGTGCGATTAAAGGAAATCGTATTGATGTATTAGTCGGTTCAGATGGTAGTGCTAATAGCTGGGGGCGCAAATCTGTAAAAGTGAAAGTTATACAATAGGTTATCGATATTAATATAAAAAGCGGTTGCTTGAAACTATGTAAGCAGCCGCTTTTTATGGATTATTGAAATGGATAAATAGTTTTACCTGTAATAATTTTATATGCACTGCAAAATTGCGTTTGTATATATTCTGTATTTTTATTTTCTGGATGTAATGTTGTTTCATGGAGAGTAGAATGAAAAGCTCGTAGTAAACAATTTAGGGCGAAGTATAATTCCTCTTGTGAACAATTTTGTTCTTTTGTAGAAGTGGCTAAAATGAGGTCTTTTGTCAAAGATGAAAAATTGATGGTGGATTGTTTCATAGTTAACTCATCCTCTCGAAACTATTTTTATCATGTATATGCAGAATTGGACAAACTATGTTCTTTTTTCTGTATAATTTCATGTACCGAAATGAAAGAACTTGCAATCATGCCGTTAAAATTGGTAAGATTGGGTATAATCAATAGATGGAGTATATTACATAAAGAGAGTTGAATGATATGGGAGAAGTGCAACGTGAAAAAGTTGCTGTCATCATTGGACCAACTGCTGTTGGAAAGACGAAGTTAAGTATCGATCTTGCCAAAGCGTTGAACGGTGAAATTATTAGTGGTGATTCCATGCAGATCTATCGAACGATGGATATTGGAACTGCAAAGGTAACAAAAGCAGAGATGGACGGAATTCCACATTATATGATCGATATAAAAAATCCGGAAGATTCATTTTCTGTCGCGGAATTTCAAGAACGTGTTCGCAAGCATATTCGAGAAATTACAGAACGTGGTAAATTACCAATTATAGTTGGTGGGACCGGTCTTTATATACAATCTGTTTTATTCGATTATCAGTTTACAGATGATGCTGGTGATGTGATATACCGAGAGCAAATGGAAAAGTTAGCTTTAGAACGCGGTGTGGAATATGTACATAAAAAATTGCAAGAAGTAGATCCAGAAAGTGCGGAGCGTATTCATGCAAATAATGTACGACGTGTCATTCGGGCGTTAGAAATTTTCCACACGTCGGGTGAAAAAATGAGTGAACAAATTGAGAAACAAGAAAAAGAGTTACTCTATGATGTTTCATTAATTGGCTTGACAATGGATCGAGAAATGCTATACGATCGCATTAACTTACGAGTGGATTTGATGATGGAACAAGGCCTATTAGAGGAAGTAGAAGGGCTGTATAATAGAGGGATACGAGATTGTCAATCTATTCAAGCGATTGGATATAAAGAAATCTATGATTATTTTGAGAATCGAGTCTCTTTAGAAGATGCGGTATCACAATTAAAGACGAATTCGCGTCGTTATGCAAAGCGTCAATTAACGTGGTTCCGTAATAAAATGGATGTCACGTGGTTTGATGTTACAAACGGTGAAAAAACGTCAGAAATTTTACGATACATAGAAGGAAAGTTACAAGTAAAGTCGAATAATAGTAAGTAGAGAAAAAGAGGAGGATTCGACATGAAGCAATCAATCAATATTCAAGATCAGTTTTTAAATCAACTCCGTAAAGAAAATACGTTTGTTACGCTGTACTTATTAAATGGTTTCCAGCTTCGTGGACTAATTAAAGGATTTGATAATTTTACAGTCCTGCTGGAAACAGAAGGTAAGCAACAGCTTATTTATAAACATGCAATTTCTACATTTGTACCACAAAAAAATGTTTCAATTGAATTAGAATAGTAATGAATTATTGTACATAACAAAAAAGAGCGAGTTTCCTCGCTCTTTTTTTATTTGTCATAAACAATATATAGTGAAATTTAAGCGATTCTAAATACAGTAAGGCGGATGTTAGTATTTCCTGTCGCAGGGATCGTAATCTCATTAAGAGTAGATTGGACAGAGATTCTTGCACCAGCTGCTAATGTTTCTATTGTAGTAAATGAAAGTGAGTCGCCTATTAAATTTGAAGAGAAATTATCAGTTGCGACTGCTCCATTAATTGAAATTCCTACTCCGAGTGGAGCGCATCCTGGCGCAGTTGTAGAAATGGATACGCTAATTACATAAATACCACCGTTAATAATAGTAACTGTATCTGTGCCGTTGAAGATAATATTGTTTACGTTAATTGCAGTACTAAAAATAAAGTTATTAAATTGCAGTACTGTTTGCTGAATATTGTTTGTTACAACAATTGTTGCTATAGGGAAGCTAGGTCCAGTTGGCCCAGTAGGTCCAGTAACTCCTATGCCAGTAGCGCCGGTAGCACCCGTGTTACCTTGAACACCCTGAGGTCCAGTAGCGCCTGTGTTACCTTGAACACCTTGAGGTCCAGTGGCACCGGTAACGCCGGTAGCACCTGTGTTACCTTGAACACCCTGAGGTCCAGTAGCGCCGGTAGCACCTGTGTTACCTTGAACACCCTGAGGTCCAGTGGCACCAGTAGCACCTGTGTTACCTTGAACACCTTGAGGTCCAGTAGCACCAGTAGCACCTGTGTTACCTTGAGGTCCAGTAGGTCCAGGAGGCCCGCCAGAAGGTCCAGTAGGTCCGGTAACTCCTATACCAGTAGCGCCAGTGGCACCCGTGTTACCTTGAGGTCCAGTAGCGCCAGTGGCACCCGTGTTACCTTGAGGTCCAGTAGCGCCAGTGGCACCCGTGTTACCTTGAGGTCCAGTAGCGCCAGTGGCACCCGTGTTACCTTGAGGTCCAGTAGCGCCAGTGGCACCCGTGTTACCTTGAGGTCCAGTAGCGCCAGTGGCACCCGTGTTACCTTGAGGTCCAGTAGCGCCAGTGGCACCCGTGTTACCTTGAGGTCCAGTAGCGCCAGTGGCACCCGTGTTACCTTGAGGTCCAGTAGCGCCGGTAGCACCTGTGTTACCTTGAACACCCTGAGGTCCAGTAGCACCAGTAGCGCCGGTAGCACCTGTGTTACCTTGAACACCCTGAGGTCCAGTAGCACCGGTAGCACCTGTGTTACCTTGAACACCTTGAGGTCCAGTAGCGCCAGTAGCGCCGGTAGCACCTGTGTTACCTTGAACACCCTGAGGTCCAGTAGCACCGGTAGCACCTGTGTTACCTTGAACACCTTGAGGTCCAGTAGCGCCAGTAGCGCCGGTAGCACCCGTGTTACCTTGAACACCCTGAGGTCCAGTAGCGCCGGTAGCACCTGTGTTACCTTGAACACCCTGAGGTCCAGTAGCACCGGTAGCACCTGTGTTACCTTGAACACCTTGAGGTCCAGTAGCGCCAGTAGCGCCAGTAGCACCGGTAGCACCCGTGTTACCTTGAACACCCTGAGGTCCAGTAGCGCCGGTAGCACCTGTGTTACCTTGAACACCCTGAGGTCCAGTGGCACCAGTAGCACCAGTAGCACCAGTAGCACCTGTGTTACCTTGAACACCTTGAGGTCCAGTAGCACCGGTAGCACCTGTGTTACCTTGAACACCTTGAGGTCCAGTAGCACCGGTAGCACCTGTGTTACCTTGAACACCTTGAGGTCCAGTAGCGCCAGTAGCGCCGGTAGCACCCGTGTTACCTTGAACACCCTGAGGTCCAGTAGCGCCGGTAGCACCTGTGTTACCTTGAACACCCTGAGGTCCAGTGGCACCAGTAGCACCAGTAGCACCTGTGTTACCTTGAACACCTTGAGGTCCAGTAGCACCAGTAGCGCCGGTAGCACCTGTGTTACCTTGAACACCTTGAGGTCCAGTAGCACCAGTAGCGCCGGTAGCACCTGTGTTACCTTGAACACCTTGAGGTCCAGTAGCACCAGTAGCGCCGGTAGCACCTGTGTTACCTTGAACACCTTGAGGTCCAGTAGCACCAGTAGCGCCGGTAGCACCTGTGTTACCTTGAACACCTTGAGGTCCAGTAGCACCGGTAGCACCTGTGTTACCTTGAACACCTTGAGGTCCAGTAGCACCGGTAGCACCTGTGTTACCTTGAACACCCTGAGGTCCAGTAGGTCCAGGAGGCCCGCCAGAAGGTCCAGTAGGTCCGGTAACTCCTATACCAGTAGCGCCAGTGGCACCTGTGTTACCTTGAGGTCCAGTAGCACCAGTAGCGCCGGTAGCACCTGTGTTACCTTGAACACCCTGAGGTCCAGTGGCACCAGTAGCACCTGTGTTACCTTGAGGTCCAGTAGCGCCAGTAGCGCCCGTGTTACCTTGAACACCCTGAGGTCCAGTGGCACCAGTAGCACCTGTGTTACCTTGAGGTCCAGTAGCGCCAGTAGCGCCCGTGTTACCTCGAGGTCCAGTGGCACCAGTAGCACCTGTGTTACCTTGAGGTCCAGTAGCGCCAGTAGCGCCCGTGTTACCTCGAGGTCCAGTGGCACCAGTAGCACCTGTGTTACCTTGAGGTCCAGTAGCGCCAGTAGCGCCCGTGTTACCTCGAGGTCCAGTGGCACCAGTAGCACCTGTGTTACCTTGAGGTCCAGTAGCGCCAGTAGCGCCCGTGTTACCTCGAGGTCCAGTGGCACCAGTAGCACCTGTGTTACCTTGAGGTCCAGTAGCGCCAGTAGCACCCGTGTTACCTCGAGGCCCAGTGGCACCAGTAGCACCTGTGTTACCTTGAGGTCCAGTGGCGCCAGTAGCGCCCGTGTTACCTCGAGGTCCAGTAGCGCCTGTGTTACCTCGGGGCCCAGTGGCACCGGTAGGTCCAGTAGCGCCCGTGTTACCTTGAGGTCCAGTGGCACCAGTAGCGCCCGTGTTACCTCGAGGCCCAGTGGCACCGGTAGCGCCAGTAGCGCCCGTGTTACCTCGAGGCCCAGTGGCACCAGTAGCGCCTGCTGGTCCAGTAGGTCCGGTAGGTCCTTGAATGAACGAAGCAGAATTAACTAGAGCAGTTTGTAATGCTGCTATTAATTTAAGGAGCTCTTGAAGTGTGCAAGGGTCAATTCGGAATAATTTTGTAATGTATAGTAAATAGTTAATGAGATTTTGAAGCTCAATAAATACAGCGCTTGCTACAAAGGTTGGATTTCTTAATATAGTTATTAAGTTTTTAATAATAGCTAACCCTTGTGCTTTCAGGGAGGAAGTAGCGTCTAGTGAACAAATAAATTTACTCAGTAGGTTCAATGTATCGATTAGATCTTCAATATTTTGGGGAGATGGATTTGCGAAAAGTTTTGGGATTATTTTTGTTAAATCAATAATAATCGCACGAAATGTTCTAAGTTGAGCTTTAGTAATTGGGATTGATGGAGTATTTGGAATTCGTCCGGCGCTACTTGGAAAGCATGGTTTGGAGAATTTGTTTTGATTGTCGTTATAACGAGACATTAAATCTCTCCTTTCTCACGAAAATGTGAACGAAACTCATCATAGTAGATGCAGAAATTAGTTAAATGGTCATAATAAAATCGTTTGTTTAAAGAAAAAATAGAAAAAACGCCTTACAATAAGGCGTTTTTTCTATTTTCTGCGTATTGATAATATCGCTTTAATGAAATTTTTGATTTGAATCCAGCGAGTTTTATAATTTCTGATTCAGGAGTTTCTTTTTTTATTAAGTTTAAAATATAGGTGTTACGAAAATGTTGTCCTGAAATTCCTTTACGTAAATTGGCTCTAGCCACTTCGAGGCGAATCATTTTTTGTATAGCAATTTCCGTTAATGCCTTTGGTGCATCATTTTCATATACCCACCTGTATGTTCCACGGTTAAAATCGAATGCGACAAATAATGGATCATCACTATGGTATTTAGGACGAACTGGTTCCGGGATGCTTTTGTAATAATTATATAGTTGTTTTTTGTCTTCTTTTGCTAATGTAATTGTTCTTTCTACACCTGCGGTTGCTGGGATTGATAATGTGTTAGTTTCAAAGTGAACGTGATGCATTGTTAATGCTGTAAGTTCTTGTAAGGATAAACCGTAGTCAATCAATAGATTTAAAATAGCAATATTGCGATCCATTAATAAGGGGCGCACAGGAAGTTGTTTTTCTGAAAGTCCTTCTAATGAAGTGACTATATACTTTAACCTTTTTTCTTCATCAGGTGAAATGAAATCTTCGTTACGAAGTGTACGGTCTGGTTGAATAGATATCTCCATATTTTTCAATGGATTAGGAATGTTTAGAAAATGATGCATTCTATTTAGTACAATAAATACACGATGCATCGTTTTTTCTGAGTAATGTCGATTCGTTTTTAAATCGGAAAAGTAATCTTCGTAGTCTTTTGTACAAAGTGTAGCCCATATATTACTGGAAGGGAGCTTTTTGTTTTTTTCTAACCAATGTCCGAAGTCTTCAACGTCATAAACATAACGTTTAATAGTTGAGGGTTTTCGGCCTTTATTCAATAAAAAAATAGAAAAGGCTTGTATTGTATCATGGAATTCCGTTGTCTCCATAGTCCCACCACCTTAATTATTTCTTATATTATAGCAAACTTTTCTGAAAATAGGCATTTACAAGGGGGACAGGAATAATAATATTTGGTGAGTGGATAAAATGAGGTGATTGTATGGAACAATCGATGCGAAAGAAAAACAATAATCAAATTAATATTGTGTTAAACCATCGAAAGAAAATTTCTTTGCCAGCCGCAGAAAATAAAACGGTAATTTCAAATGAAACTACAATTAAACATGAAATGCTGCAGAGAATTGAAGAAGAGATGGGGAAGCTTGTTGGGATGGATGATATAAAAAAGATAATAAAAGAAATATATGCTTGGATTTATGTGAATAAAAAAAGACAAGAGAAGGGATTGAAGTCAGAGAAGCAAGTACTTCATATGCTGTTTAAAGGGAATCCAGGTACAGGGAAGACAACAGTTGCTAGAATGATAGGAAAATTGCTGTTTGAGATGAATATTCTATCGAAAGGCCACTTGGTTGAAGCTGAACGTGCTGATCTTGTAGGAGAGTACATCGGCCATACAGCCCAAAAAACAAGAGACTTAATAAAAAAAGCAATGGGAGGTATTTTGTTTATTGATGAGGCGTATTCTTTAGCTCGAGGAGGAGAGAAGGACTTTGGAAAAGAAGCAATTGATACGCTTGTAAAACATATGGAAGATAAACAACATGGTTTTGTATTGATTTTAGCTGGATATTCAAGAGAGATGAATCACTTTCTTTCATTAAATCCAGGGCTGCAATCTCGTTTTCCATTTATTATTGAATTTGCGGATTACTCGGTAAATCAGTTGTTGGAAATTGGGAAAAGAATGTATGAAGAGCGTGAATATCAGTTATCGAAAGAGGCTGAATGGAAATTTAGGGATCATTTACATGCTGTAAAGTATTCGTCGCAAATTACATCGTTTAGTAATGGGCGGTATGTACGGAATATTGTTGAAAAATCAATTCGTACACAGGCGATGCGGTTGTTGCAAGAAGATGCCTATGATAAAAATGATTTAATTGGAATATCGAGCATGGATTTGATGCTCGAAGAGGAGACGCACAGTACATAAACTGTGCGTCGATTTTTGTGTATAAGTTCGTTTACTCTTTTTTTGCTTTTTCTTGGTGTGCTTTATGGAAGTGTTCCATTTTAGCGCTCTTTTCGTGTGCTGAATTAGGATCGTGCCCGAATTGATTTACTGAGCTTTTTTGAGCTCCTTTATTAACGTGGTTTGTCATTTGTATTCACCTCACTTTAAAAATTAGTATAAACATTATATAAAGAAAAAATCGTTAGAAAAGAAAAACCTCTTTACGATATGCAAAGAGGTTAGATTGCTATTTATGCATTGAACGTTCTTTCGTTTCGATACGTCTGTGCGGTAAATGCCATTTGTAATGAATAGAAACCATGCGGAAGCAAACAATTAAAATGAATAAAATGTAAAGAGCCCAATCGCTAACAATAATTTGAGCGCCAATTAAGAAACCTGCTAAAATTGTCCAAAAGGCATATACTTCAGCTCGAAGAACGAGAGGTTTTCTGCGGGCTAAAAGATCGCGAATGATACCGCCGCCGATACCAGTTAAAACAGCTGCTACAATTGTGGCGCTAATTGGTAAATTTAATTTTTGGGCATATAATGCTCCTTGTACAGCAAATGCTGATAAGCCGATAGCGTCAGTGATATTTTCCCACTTTTTCCAATGTCTAATTAACTTATTTGGAAAAAGAAAAATAATAGTCATTGATAAAAGTGCGATTTGGAATAACATGTCTTGTTGCCAAAATGCGACAATCGGATAACCGATTAATAAATTACGAAGGGCACCTCCCCCAAATGCGGTTGCCATTCCTAAAATATACACCCCGAAAATATCATAATCCTCTTCCATTGCAACAATGGCTCCGCTTAGTGCGAAAGCGATTGTGCCTATGATGCTAAAAATCTCCCATGCCATGAATTTTCTCCCCCGCTAACTAGATGAAATGTGCTTCCTCTGCTATTATATTAGAAGGTTTAAATTTCGAAAAGGATGAGTGAACATATTTGATGGAAGAAAAAGAAAAAGTCATATTAGTAGGCTGTCAATTGCCACAAGATGATGATGAAAAATTTATGCATTCCATGAAAGAGCTTGCATCACTAGCGAAGACTGCACGAGCAGAATTGTTAGTGTCAACAACGCAAAAACGACCAAAGTTTCATCCGGCAACTTACATAGGTAAAGGGAAATTAGAAGAGCTTACAATGTTAACTGAAGAATTAGAGCCGGATGTTATTGTATTTAATAATGAATTAACGCCGAGTCAAATTCGGAATTTATCCTCAGTATTAAATGCGAGAGTAATTGATCGAACGCAACTAATACTGGATATTTTTGCGCAACGTGCGAAGTCGAGGGAAGGTAAGCTTCAAGTAGAATTAGCTCAGTTGCAATATACAATGCCGCGTCTTATGGGGCAGGGATTGTCCTTATCGCGTCTTGGTGGTGGTATTGGAACGAGAGGACCGGGTGAGACGAAATTAGAGACGGATCGTCGTCATATTCGATCCCGTATTGATGAAATAAAGAAACAACTTGCAGTTGTTGTGGAACATCGAAAAAGATATCGTGAGAGAAGAAAAGATAATAAAGTATTTCAAGTTTCGTTAATAGGGTATACAAATGCAGGGAAATCGACACTGTTTAATAGATTAACGGAAGCTGATACGTTTGAAGAAAACCTTCTGTTTGCAACATTAGACCCAACGACGAGGAAGATGCCGTTACCTTCTGGTTATACAGTATTACTAACTGATACTGTTGGTTTTATACAAGATTTACCCACTTCATTAATCGCTGCTTTTCGTTCGACACTGGAAGAAGCGGGGGAAGCAGATGTCATTTTACATGTAGTTGATTCCGCGGATTCTAACTACATAGGGCATGAAAAAACAGTAAAACGATTATTATCAGAACTTGAAATTAACCATATTCCTATTATTACGTTATATAATAAAAAAGATGAATTACATCAAAACTTTATTCCGTTTCCGAAAAGTGATTTCTTAATGACTAGTGCTTTTGAAGAAAGTGATTTATTGCGTATAAAAGAAGCGATAGAAACGAAGATGAAGAAAGAAATGGATTGTTATCGAGTGGAAATCCCTCCGAGTGAAGGTAAGTTGTTAACGCTTTTAAAGACGGAAACTCTATTAGCAAAGATGGAGTTTCTAGAAGATAAATTTGTATATGATTGTGCAGGGTATATTTTTACTCATTCATCGCTTAATGTGCAATTAAAGAGATTTTTAGTGGAAGAAGGAGAAAATAAAAATGTTTGATCGTTTGAAAAATGGAGAAAAAATTGCTCCAATTGTAAAAGAAGTAGAGAGTCAGATTACAGAAGTACATAAACGTGCGGATGAAGTGATTGAAAGCAATCAGTTTCGTGTATTAGAAAGTTTTCGGAAACATAAAATTAGTGACTCGCATTTTATCCCGACAACAGGTTATGGTTATGATGATATTGGCCGTGATACGTTAGAAAAAGTGTATGCTGATGTATTTGGGGCGGAAGCTGGACTTGTTCGTCCGCAAATTATTTCAGGTACTCACGCTATCTCTACAGCGTTATTTGGTATTTTACGCCCGGGAGATGAGTTATTATATATCACTGGGAAACCGTATGATACGTTAGAGGAAATTGTTGGTGTGCGTGGGAAAGGTGTAGGTTCATTTAAAGAATATAATATCGGTTACAATGCAGTTCCGCTAACTAGTGCTGGGCTTGTTGATTTTGAGGCTGTTGCAGCGGCGATTCATAATAATACGAAAATGATCGGTATTCAGCGTTCGAAAGGTTATGCTACTCGTCCATCGTTTACTATTTCTCAAATTAAAGAGATGATCGCGTTTGTTAAAGAAATTAAACCTGATGTTGTTGTGTTTGTAGATAACTGTTATGGCGAGTTTATTGAAGAGCAAGAGCCATGTCATGTTGGTGCAGATTTAATGGCGGGTTCACTTATTAAAAACCCGGGCGGCGGAATTGTTAAAACTGGCGGTTATATTGTCGGGAAAGAACAGTATGTTGAAGCGTGTGCATATCGTTTAACATCTCCGGGAATTGGTGCGGAAGCTGGAGCGTCTTTATACAGTCTGCAAGAAATGTATCAAGGGTTCTTCTTAGCGCCACATGTTGCAGGACAAGCGCTGAAAGGTGCAATTTTTACAGCTGCGTTTTTAGAAAAGTTAGGAATGAACACGTCACCAGCGTGGAATGCGCCAAGAACAGACTTAATTCAATCGGTTCAATTTGATGATAAAGACCGTATGATTGCCTTCTGCCAAGCGATTCAATATGCATCTCCAATTAATTCGCATTTTACTCCGTATGCAAACTATATGCCAGGTTATGAAGATGATGTAATCATGGCGGCGGGAACGTTTATTCAAGGTGCAAGTATTGAATTGTCTGCTGATGGTCCAATTAGACCACCGTATGTTGCGTATGTGCAAGGTGGCTTAACGTATTCGCATGTTAAAATTGCGATTTGTTCTGCGATTGACGAATTGATTGAAAAGAATTTATTAATAATTTCTTAATGGGAAGCTGTCGATTTTGGCAGCTTTTTTCGTATAAAAGTAATGATTTATGCGATTAGAAAAAAGAATGAAAAAATTCGTAAAAAAAATTATAAAAAATCATGTAAGAAAAGCTAACATCTATTGACACTAAACATAACATGGTATAAAATGAGAAGCAGTTAAGGCGAAGGAGGAACTGAAAAATGAAAGAAGATAGACGTTCTGCCCCGCTGTTTCCTATTGGTATTGTTATGGATTTAACACAATTGTCTGCACGTCAAATTCGCTACTATGAAGAGCATAATCTTGTTTCTCCAACCCGTACAAAGGGGAATCGTAGATTATTTTCATTTAACGATGTAGATAAGTTGTTAGAAATTAAAGATTTGTTAGATCAAGGCCTGAATATGGCTGGTATTAAACAAGTGTTACTAATGAAAGAAAATCAAACAGAAGCAGTGAAAGTAAAAGAAGAAACGAAAGAAATTTCAAAAACTGAGCTTCGCAAAATACTTCGAGATGAACTACAACATACAGGTAGATTCAATCGAACTTCATTGCGACAAGGTGACATTTCAAGATTTTTTCACTAAAGATAACTGATTCTGAAGGCGATTAGAGGGACTAAGGAGGAATTTATAATGTCTAGATACACAAAAGAAGATATTTTCCGTTTGGCGAAAGAAGAGAATGTAAAGTATATCCGTTTACAATTTACGGACCTTTTAGGGGTAATTAAAAACGTAGAGATTCCAGTGAGACAATTAACGAAAGCTCTTGATAACAAAATGATGTTTGATGGATCTTCGATTGAAGGTTTCGTACGTATTGAAGAGTCTGATATGTATTTATATCCTGATTTAGACACTTGGGTAATTTTCCCTTGGACAGCTGAAAAAGGTAAAGTAGCTCGACTAATCTGTGATATTTACAATGCAGATGGCACTCCATTTGATGGAGACCCACGTAACAACTTAAAACGTGTGTTAAAAGAAATGGAAGCTTTAGGATTTTCAGACTTCAATCTTGGACCAGAGCCAGAATTCTTCCTATTTAAGGTTGATGAAAAAGGAAATCCAACATTAGAACTAAACGATAACGGTGGATACTTCGACCTTGCGCCGATGGATCTAGGGGAAAACTGTCGTCGTGATATCGTTCTTGAACTTGAAGAAATGGGATTTGAAATTGAAGCATCTCACCATGAGGTTGCTCCAGGACAGCACGAAATTGACTTTAAATATGCAAATGCAATTCGCTCATGTGATGACATTCAAACATTCAAACTTGTTGTAAAAACAATTGCTCGTAAACATGGTTTACACGCAACGTTTATGCCAAAACCACTATATGGTGTGAACGGTTCAGGTATGCACTGTAACTTATCATTATTTAAAAATGGTGAGAACGTATTCTTTGATGCAAACGGTGACTTACAATTAAGTGATGATGCTCGTCACTTCATCGCAGGTATTTTAAAACATGCACCAGCATTTACAGCGATAGCAAACCCAACTGTAAACTCATATAAACGTCTAGTACCTGGATATGAAGCGCCTTGTTACGTAGCATGGTCTGCACAAAACCGTAGTCCGTTAGTACGTATCCCTGCATCTCGTGGTATTAGTACACGCGTAGAAGTGCGTAGTGTTGACCCAGCTGCAAACCCATATTTAGTAATGGCTACATTATTAGCTGCAGGTCTTGATGGAATTAAAAACAAATTAACTCCACCAGCAGCAGTAGATCGTAACATCTATGTAATGACAAAAGAAGAGCGCGAAGAAGCAGGTATCGTTGACTTACCAGCAACATTAGCGCAAGCATTAGTTACATTACAATCTAATGAAGTAGTATGCGGTGCACTAGGAGAACACTTACTTGAGCACTTCATCGAAGCGAAAGAGATTGAGTGGGATATCTTTAGAACACAAGTTCACCAATGGGAACGCGATCAATATATGTCTCTATACTAAGAGGCTTGAACCCTTGATACAACTAGTATCAAGGTTTTTTTAATTCCCTATTATTACAATTTTATGTGGTTGCAAAATGAAAAACAACCACATAAAAGCCAATAATTAATAACAAGTAGTGATATCATAGAAAAACATTATCAGATAAACGTAAGTTTTATATAATTTATGAACTAAAAAAGCCTTGATACTACGGTATCAGGGCTTTTTTAGTGAAGTTATTGGATATATTAACTACTAGATAATGGATTGTTTTTGGTTATTTTGAATCATGTTACTAAGAAAATCTTTTCAAAAGAATTGATTTTATCTTTTTTAAATCACTTGTGCTATAACTTAATAATTCTTTACTGCCTGTACAACGCGAGCGATGATTTTTATGTCCTCATCTGCAAGGCTATAAGTTTGTGGCTTGTGAATCAGATTATCACTCAATGATATTAACGTAATGATGCTTAGTTATAACACAGTCTTATTCAGGATTTCGTTAGTTCATTTTCTAAATTTAGGGAATAAATATAGTTTAGTACCTTGCAATAAACAATACTAAGTGGTATATTATGGATAAAACAGGTACCGTGTATTGAACAGTACTAAGATAGGAAAGGAGGATGGCACTTGAACGTTCAGTTTAAAAAAGGTGTGCTTGAACTTTGTGTATTAGCACTTGTAAAACGTAAAGATAGTTACGGTTATGAACTTGTTCAGCAAATTTCTAATAAATTTTTAATATCGGAAGGGTCAGTATACCCTTTATTACGTCGTTTGACGAAAGAAGGGTATTTTCAAACGTATTTAAAGGAATCTACGGAAGGGCCACCTCGTAAATATTATCAATTAACAGAGCAAGGGGAGACGCAATTTCATTTGTTAGTAACAGAATGGCGTGATTTTGCGAAAGGGGTACAAGAAATTGTTGAAGGGGTGGAATGGGATGAGTAAAGAAGGGTTTCTTAAAGAATTATCAAGTTATCTTAGAAAGTTACCAGAGGAAGAGAGGCAAGATATTTTATTGGATTATGAAGAGCACTTTCAGTTTGGACTAGAAGAGGGGAAAACTGAATCGGAAATAATACAGGGCCTTGGTTCTCCGAAAGTAATCGCGAAAGAATTACTTGCGATGTATCGCTTCGATGAAATGAAAAAAAATCCATCGACTTCAAATGTGACAAGAGCTGTTATGGCAGCGATTGGACTTAGTTTGTTTAATTTTATTATTGTGTTAGGCCCGTTAGTCGCAATTATTGCTTTTATATTTTCTTTTTGGATCGGTGGTATTGCTAGTGTAGTAACACCATTTTTCGTTATTGGAAAAGTATTTATGGGTACTTTTATATGGTTGGATCTTTTCGTTAGTATAACGTTTGTTGGGGTAGGTTTATTTTTATGTATTATCGCTTTTTATAGTACAAAGTGGTTTAAGAGATTGTGTGTACGATATGTAATATGGAACTTCAAAATGATAAAAGGAGAGTAAATGATGAAAAAACTATTTTTAATCGCTATCGCTTGTATCATTATTGGAGTAATAGGAATTTCCCAAACATATGAAAAAGCAGTACAAACTGCTGAAAAAGGCGATAAAGAAAATGTAATTAAAAACGAAACATTAAAAAATATAGAAGTTAAGTTAGATGCCGGGGATATTATTGTCCAAAAATCTCCTGACTCTTCTTTTTATGTAAAGCAATCGGGAGATGTACGTAAACAAGAGATTCGTATCGCAGAAGATGGTGACACATTAAAAATTATTGGGGAAAGAGAAAAAGGTGCTTCATTTGATTTTTCTTTTTACGATTTTAGGTTTCAAACGTCTAAATTGACTCTCCTTGTGCCCGAACGCTCTTACCAAGATGTAAAAGTAAATTCATCTGCTGGACAAATCGAAATGAGTGATGTGAAAAGTGATAGCGTAAGTGTTAGGACACTTGCTGGAGAAGTAGAGTTGAAACAAGTAACGGCTAAGAATGTGGAGGGATCGACAAAAGCTGGTGAGGTGAACTTTAAGAAGGTATTAGGGAAAGTGATCGCAAAAACAACAAGTGGGGAAATAAATATTCAAGATCATGATTCTAAGTATAATCTAGAAGCAAGTTCAACTGCGGGAGATATAGATATTACTTTATCGGAAAAACCACAAGATGCGGTAATTACTGGGCAAAGTGCTGCTGGAGATGTAACAATTTTTAATGAAGAAAATAAAAATGTAACAATTGGAAATGGTAGTAAAAAGATTAGCGGTAAAACGGCTGCGGGAGATGTGACGATTGAAACTCGTTAATAAGAAATAGAATGCATGGAAATCTATCAAAATACAAAAAGAAGATAATTACCGTATATAAATAAGGTAATTATCTTCTTTTTGTTATTTTTAATGTAAATCACGATATACGCCAATTACTTTCCCGATAACTGACACTTGTTTTAAAATGATAGGTTCTAATGAAGAGTTTTCTGGTTGTAGACGGAAATGGTCTTTTTCTTTATAGAAACGTTTAACTGTTGCTTCGTTATCCTCTGTTAAAGCGACTACAATTTCACCATTATATGCAGACTGCTGTTGGCGAACAACAACTAAATCTCCATCGAAAATACCAGCTTCAATCATACTATCTCCAGAAATACGTAACATGAACACTTGGTCTGCTCCAGCAACAATACTAGCTGGAAGTGGGAAATGTTCTTCTACGCTTTCGACCGCTGTAATTGGTAAACCAGCAGTGACTTTTCCGACAATTGGAACTTGAATAACAGATTGTGTTTCCGTATCCATTCGGTCTTCACCTAAAATTTCAATGGCACGTGGTTTTGTTGGATCGCGTCGAATGTATCCTTTTTCTTCTAATCGTGATAAATGTCCGTGCACTGTAGAACTAGAAGCGAGGCCGACTGCTTGACCAATTTCACGTACGGAAGGTGGATATCCTTTTTCTTGTACTTTTAGCTTAATAAAGTCGAGAATGTCTTGCTGGCGTTTCGTTAACTTTTCCATGTTTTCTAACACCTCGTTTTCTTTCATTTTTCTTATTAATAAGTATAACATGTGAAAAAACATTCTACAAACATAAGTTCGAACAAATGGCGGATTTATGTTACACTATAGGGAAATAATAGGGAGAAAGAGGGGTTCAAAATGAATGCAATTATTTATGCACGTGTGAGTACAACGAAAGAAGCGCAAGAAACATCATTATTACGTCAAAAAGATGAATTATTGCATTTAGCTGAGCGCTATCAAATGAATGTTACTAAGGTGATTGAAGAGCAGGCTAGTGGATATACAATTGAACGTGACGGTATATTAGAGGTGTTGGATACAATTCGAGACGAACAAATTGATGTGTTACTTATACAAGATGAAACGCGTCTTGGTAGAGGAAATGCGAAGATCGCGTTAATGCATTGTTTACATAAAGAAGGCATAAAAGTATATACGCATACACATAATGGTGAATTACAATTGTCGGATTCTGATTCAATGGTATTAGATATTATTGGTATTGTTGAAGAATATCAAAGAAAGATTCATAATTTGAAAATTAAACGAGGTATGCAACGTGCAGTAGAAAAAGGTTATCGTCCAGAAAAAAATTTAAAAAATCGTCATTTAAGTGTAGGAAGAGAGAAAAAAGAAGTGCCAATTGAGGAAATTGTACGTTTGCGAAAAAGTGAACTCACGTTTGAAGAAATTGCAGCAACATTACGTGGATTTGGTCATAATGTTTCAAAGGCGACTGTACATCGTAGATATGTAGAGTATACGAAGCAATTGCTTGATAAAGAAGAGTAACTATTGTATGATAATAATCAGTTTTGATTAGAAGGGGGATTCGAGATGATTAATCACGAACTCGTTGAACGCATTAACTTCTTAGCGAAAAAAGCAAAAGCTGAAGGTTTAACTGAAGAAGAGCAACGTGAGCGTCAATCGCTACGTGAACAATATTTAAAAGGATTTCGTCAAAATATGTTAAACGAACTTAAAGGTATTAAAGTTGTTAACGAAGAAGGTACAGATGTTACACCGACGAAATTAAAAGCTTTAAAAAAGCAAGATAATGCAAAATTAAATTAAAAGATGGGCGAAGCCCATCTTTTTTATATGTAAAAATCGTTATTTAATAACTTTCCAGTTGTTATTAACTGTTGCTTCTATCGTTTTATGTTCCAATATATAATTAGCGACAAGTTCAGACATATCTGTGGGTATATCTTTTACTACCGGTTTGTTTTGAAACATAAAGAAATTTCCCCCGCCACTTGCACGATAATTATTCATTACAACGTCATATTCTTCATTCATATTAAGAGGAGCACTGTTATGCTGTAAAGATTCTACTCTCTCACCAATTGGTTTTGAAATGTTTAATACGTATGAAATCCCTTCCCACATATCATAATTATAATGTTGTGGCTTTGGTTCTATGTAGGTAGGACTTACGGTGATGGATCCATCTGTTTTTAATGTGAAATAAGAAGCAGAGAGTTCAAGAGCATTTTTTATATCCGCTCCAGTTATTCTAATTACTTTTAATGTGTTTGGATAAATATAATTAGAAACGATGTCACGCATTGTTACATGTTCCGGGAAACCTGGAGATGTATTATGGAACAAACTTGTACAAGAAATTGATACATTAGCTATATCCATCTGTATTTTATTTATGAATTCGATAAAAGGATGATCATGCAAACGAGTTTGCATAGCATCTGAAATTTGCATATCCCCCTGAATGATTCCAATAGGTTGATCAAGCCACTTTTGTGTTTTCTCTTCGTAATCGGCTACCAATGAAAGTACATCTTGGTCAGCCTCAACTCCTTGTACAGATAATAATTCAGAAGAACTCTCTTTTTTAACCCATTTATGTTTTGTTTTTTCGAATGTTATTTTTACTTTTCCAACTGAGTTTCCACTACATCCGGTCTGTAAAATTGTTACACCGTTAGCCATTGTGTGAGCAATTTCCCGGTGTTGGTGACCTGTTAATAAAATATCTATGTCTTCAATTTCATGGCACATTGCATATCCTTGGTTTTCTCCTGTTAAAACTTCAGTCGGTACCCCGGTTTGTAAATCTCGTTCAACTCCCCCGTGATACGCTACGACTAGTAAATCTGGTTTCTCATGTTTGCGAATGTAAGAAACCCACTTTTTCGTTGTTTCTAATGCATCTTCAAATTGTAAGTCTTTAATGTGATGGGGTTGTTCCCAATTGGTAATGTAGTGCGTTGTCACCCCTAAAATAGCGATTTTTATATTGGATTCAATCTGTTTGATTATATAAGGTTTTCCGAAATAAGGTTTCTTTATGTTTTTATCTAAAATGTTTGCTGATAGGTACGGGAAGTTCGCAGTAGTCACAGCGTTATTTAATATACCCATCCCGTAATTAAACTCATGATTGCCGATAATTGCAGCGTCATACTGTAAGTAATTCGCTAATAAGGACATTGGGTTTTTTTTGTTTTTTTCGTATGTAACATAATGATAAGTAAATGGTGTTCCTTGAATAAAGTCGCCATTATCAATTAAAAGAACGTTTGTATTTTGGGAACGTTCTTTTTTTATAAGAGTAGAAATTTTAGCTAAACCAAGTTCTGCTGGGGAGTTATCTTGGTAGTGAATAGGATAAACAGTGCCATGTATATCGCTTGTTAATAAGATGTTTAAAGTTACAGTTTGATTTTGTTCCAATATGACTCACCTTTTCTATTGTTATCTTCCAATTCATCATATCAAATATGTGAAGAGAATTTTAATGTGAGTGTATAGAATGTGTAAAGATTCTGTAAATAATCAATTATTTGTAAAAATATGTGATATATTTCTTCATGTTTATGAAAGGTTATTTTATAACAATGAAAAATGGAGGCATTAATATGTTGAAAAAAGTTTTTGCAATGAGCACAACAGTTGTACTAGCAGCGGGATTATTAAGTGGCTGTGGAACGAAGGAATCAAGTGCAAGTAAAAATGAAGATACGAAAAAAGGGTATGTACCGAAGACTTTAAATGTTCAATTTGTTCCTTCTCAAAATGCAGATACGTTAGAGGCGAAGGCAAAACCGCTTGAGAAGCTATTAAGTGATAAGTTAAATATTCCAGTAAAAGTTAGTATTTCAACGAACTACAATACAATTGTAGAAGCGATGGCATCTAAACAAGTAGATGTAGGATTTTTACCGCCAACAGCGTACGTATTAGCACATGAAAAGAAGGCTGCAAATGTAATTTTACAAGCACAACGTTTTGGAGTAGAGGATGAAACAGGAGCTCCTACAAAAGATTTAGTAGATTATTATAAATCTGAGTTTGTTGTTAAAAAAGACTCTAATATAAATAGTGTAAAAGATTTAAAAGGTAAAAAGATTGGTTATCAAGATGTAACATCATCAGCAGGGTATGTATGGCCTGCAGCTGTTCTATTAAAAGAGGGAATTGATCCGTTAAAAGATGTGAAACCTGTTACATTAAAAGGTCACGATCAGTCGCTTATTGCTCTTTTAAATGGTGACGTAGATGCAGCTGTTGTATTCCAAGATGCTCGTAATATTGTAAAAAAAGATTATCCGAATATATTCGAGCAAACGAAAATAGTGAAATTTACGGAGAAAATTCCAAACGATACGATTTCGGTACGTTCTGATTTAGATGAAGAGTGGAGCAAGAAATTACAGGATGCTTTCATTGAAATTGGAAAAAATGAGGAAGGTCACAAAATCATTAAAGAAGTATATTCACATGAAGGATATGTTAAATCTGATGATAGTAAATTTGACATCGTTCGTGAATATGGGAAGAAAGTAAAAACGCAATAATACATATGGAAATGGCAGCTAGCTGAAAGGGAATGTTTTCAGTTAGTTTGTCGTTTTGAATACATAGAAGGTAGGTAAGATGTGTGATAGAATTTCGAAATGTCTCCAAAGTGTATCCAAATGGTACAAAAGGATTGAATAATATAAACTTGAAAATTCAAAAAGGTGAGTTTGTTGTAATGGTAGGGCTGTCCGGAGCTGGAAAGTCTACACTTCTAAAATCGGTAAATCGTCTTCATGAGATTACAGAAGGCGAAATCATGATTGAATGTGAGTCTATTACTGCTGCAAAAGGAAAAGATTTACGACGTATGCGCCGGGATATTGGTATGATCTTTCAAAGTTTTAACCTTGTAAAGCGATCAACAGTATTGAAGAATGTATTAGCTGGCCGTGTTGGATATCATTCGACATTGCGTACAACGTTAGGTTTGTTTCCGAAAGAGGATGTGGAGCTCGCATTTCAAGCGTTAAAAAGAGTGAATATTTTAGAAAAAGCATATGCACGTGCTGATGAATTATCAGGAGGACAACAACAACGTGTATCGATAGCTAGAGCATTGGCGCAAGAAGCAAAAATCATATTGGCAGATGAACCTGTTGCGTCGTTAGATCCGCTAACAACAAAGCAAGTATTAGATGATTTAAAGAAAATTAATGAAGATTTTGGAATTACAACAATTGTAAACTTACATTCTATTGCTTTAGCTAGGCAATATGCGACGCGTATTATTGGATTACATGCAGGCGAAATTGTTTTTGATGGTTTAGTAGAAGCAGCAACGGATGAAAAGTTTGCTGAAATTTATGGTGACGTAGCACAGAAAAGTGAATTGTTAGAGGTGGCAGCTAAATGAATGATGTGACGATATATTCGAAGTCGATACCGAAGCCGCCGAGTAAGTTAAAACATATGTTAACGTTTATTCTATTCATTTTACTGTTGTGGGGAAGTAGTATACAGGTCGACGCATCATTTTCAAAGATAGTAGTTGGTTTTCCTAATATAATGGATTTGTTAAAAGAAATGGTGCCGCCAGATTGGAGTTATTTTCAAGTTATTACAACAGCAATGTTAGATACAATACGTATGGCGATTATTGGGACGACTTTAGGAGCGATTTTAGCTATTCCACTTGCACTGTTTGCGGCAAGTAATGTGTTTACTAGTACATTTTTATACAGTCCAGCTCGATTGATTTTAAATTTTATTCGAACGATACCAGATTTATTATTAGCGGCAATTTTCGTAGCTATTTTTGGAATAGGACCACTTCCGGGTATTTTAGCTCTTACTTTTTTCTCAATTGGGCTCGTGGCGAAATTGTTGTATGAATCAATTGAATCAATTGACCCTGGCCCACTAGAAGCGATGACAGCTGTAGGGGCTAATAAGGTGCAATGGATTGTTTATGGAGTCATTCCACAAGTAAAAGCACACTTTGTTTCCTATGTACTATATACATTTGAGGTGAATGTACGGGCAGCGGCTGTCCTAGGTTTAGTAGGAGCAGGTGGTATTGGACTATATTATGATCGTACACTTGGATTTTTACAATATCAACAAACTGCATCAATTATCATCTATACTCTTGTTGTTGTATTGGTAATTGATTATGTAAGTACATTGTTGCGGGAGAAATTATAATGAGTAAAACGACGATAATCGTACCAAAACCGAAGAAACCGAGTGTGTATCGCTCGTTTATTTTTATAGCACTTACATTTGTTTATATATGGGCTTTTTCAGGAGTACCGCTAGAGGGAATAAAGGAAACGGCGGGAGAAATTACAAAAGCAATTATGACAGGGATATTGACTCCAGACTGGTCGTATGTATCTTTGCCAGATGGTGAAGATTTATTACATGGATTAATTGATACGTTGGCAATTGCGATATTAGGTACATTTATTTCTGCATTTTTATCTGTTCCGTTTGCTTTTTGGGCGGCAACGAATATGAGTAGTGGAAAATTAACTTCAGGATTTGGGAAATTTGTACTTAGTTTTGTTCGTACGTTTCCTGAATTAGTTATGGCTCTTTTATTTATAAAAGCTGTTGGTCCAGGCTCTTTTGCAGGAGTATTAGCCTTAGGATTGCATTCTATTGGAATGTTAGGAAAACTATATTCAGAAGGAATTGAAAACATAGATAAAGGACCGACGGAAGCGTTACTAGCAACAGGAGCAAATCGTTTTCAAATACTTTGGTATGCGGTGTTACCGCAAGTGTTACCAGATTTTCTATCGTATACGTTATACAGATTTGAAATTAATGTACGATCCGCTGCGATTTTAGGAGTTATCGGAGCAGGAGGGATTGGTACACCTTTAATTTTTGCGCTGAGTTCACGGAATTGGTCTCGTGTTGGTATTATTTTATTAGGTATTATTTTAATGGTAATTATAATTGATTTGATTTCAAGCTCGATTCGGAAACGGATTGTTTAACTTATTTGAAAAGCATCGAAGTTAGATGCTTTTTTATGTTTTTAAAAACTTATTTAAAAAAGTAAGTGTAGAAGAAATTTGTATAAATATACAGATAATTCCCTTTCTTTTTAAAATAAAAATAATGAAAAAGTATGTCATATTGAATGCCCATACATTCCCGGATACATTGATTTTTTTATAAAAAATCAAAAAAATATCAACATATTTGTCGATACATGTTGTATAATCTTGCGTGGGAAGCTATCATATAAATGTATAAAACGTTTACTAATATAAGCGAAGGGAAGAATAGCATGTCACATTCAATCGAACAACTTTCTATCAACACGATTCGCACATTATCCATCGATGCGATTGAAAAAGCAAACTCTGGTCACCCAGGAATGCCAATGGGTGCAGCACCAATGGCTTATACATTATGGACTCAATTTATGAAACACAATCCAAATAACCCAACGTGGTTTAACCGTGATCGTTTCGTATTATCTGCAGGTCATGGTTCAATGTTATTATACAGCCTACTTCACCTATCTGGTTATGATGTAACAATGGATGACTTAAAGAACTTCCGTCAATGGGGAAGCAAAACTCCAGGACATCCTGAGTATGGTCATACAGCTGGTGTAGATGCAACGACTGGTCCACTTGGACAAGGTATTGCAACTGCTGTAGGTATGGCAATGGCTGAAAGACATTTAGCTGCTAAATATAACCGTGATGCGTATAATGTAGTAGATCATTATACATACGCTATTTGTGGTGATGGAGATTTAATGGAGGGCGTTTCTGCTGAAGCATCTTCATTAGCTGCTCATTTACAATTAGGTCGTCTTGTTGTGCTTTACGATTCAAACGATATTTCATTAGATGGCGATTTAAATCGTTCATTCTCTGAAAGTGTAGAAGATCGTTACAAAGCATACGGATGGCAAGTAATCCGTGTTGAGGATGGAAACGATATTGAAGCAATCGCGAAAGCAATTGAAGAAGCGAAAGCTGACGAAAAACGCCCAACGCTAATTGAAGTAAGAACGACAATTGGTTTCGGTTCTCCAAACAAATCAGGAAAATCAGCTTCACATGGTTCTCCACTTGGTGTAGAAGAAACAAAATTAACGAAAGAAGCATATGCTTGGACTGCTGAGCAAGACTTCCACGTAGCAGAAGAAGTATATGACAACTTCCGTAAAACAGTACAAGATGTTGGTGAAACTGCGCAAGCTGAGTGGAACACGATGCTAGGTGAATATGCACAAGCATACCCAGAATTAGCAAACGAATTCCAAGCAGCAATGAACGGTCAACTTCCAGAAGGTTGGGAGCAAAACTTACCAACTTATGAATTAGGATCAAAAGCAGCAACTCGTAATTCTTCTGGTGCTGTAATTAATGCAATTGCAGAGTCTGTACCATCATTCTTCGGTGGATCTGCTGACCTTGCTGGTTCTAACAAAACATACATGAATAACGAAAAAGACTTTACAAGAGATGATTACAGCGGTAAAAACATTTGGTACGGTGTACGTGAGTTCGCAATGGGTGCAGCAATGAACGGTATTGCACTACATGGTGGTTTAAAAACTTACGGTGGTACGTTCTTCGTATTCTCTGATTACTTACGTCCAGCAATTCGCCTTGCAGCATTAATGCAATTGCCAGTAACGTATGTATTCACACATGACAGTATCGCTGTTGGTGAAGATGGTCCAACACATGAACCAATCGAGCAATTAGCAGCGCTTCGTGCAATGCCAAACGTTTCTGTTATCCGTCCTGCTGATGGTAACGAATCTGTTGCAGCTTGGAGACTAGCTTTAGAATCTACAAACAAACCAACTGCTTTAGTATTAACTCGTCAAGACCTTCCAACATTAGAAGGTGCAAAAGATGATACGTATGAAAAAGTAGCAAAAGGTGCATATGTAGTTTCTGCAAGCAAGAAAGAAACGGCTGACGTAATCTTACTTGCAACTGGATCTGAAGTAAGCCTAGCTGTTGAAGCTCAAAAAGCATTAGCAGTAGACGGCGTTGACGCAGCTGTTGTCAGCATGCCATCTATGGATCGCTTCGAAGCTCAAACTGCAGAGTACAAAGAATCTGTATTACCAAAAGCAGTAACAAAACGTTTCGCAATCGAAATGGGTGCTACATTCGGATGGCACCGTTACGTAGGTCTTGAAGGAGATGTGTTAGGTATCGATACATTCGGTGCTTCTGCTCCTGGTGAGAAGATTATGGAAGAGTATGGATTTACTGTAGAGAACGTTGTTCGTAAAGTAAAAGAAATGCTTTAATCATTTCAGAAAAATCTCTCCGGCATGGAGAGGTTTTTCTATGTAAATGAGTTTTTTCGACAGAAAAAGTTTTTTATCTCTCCGCAGTCAGACAATCATTGCAAATTTTCTTATATATAATGAAGAGAAAAGGTTGTCCAGATTGGGAGTGGAAAAATGAAAACGTATGAATTGTATTTAATTCAAGAGGATATTGCGAAAGCTTATTTTGGTCGTGAATATTTGTTTTTTGATTTATTTGCTCGATTTTCAGAATCTGGGTCCCTTTCGGAGAAAAAAGTGTTATATAAGCAAATGATGTATATAACGATGCCATTGCAAGTAATGAAAATTCATCATAAATTAGAACAAGCTTTGCGCGTTCTTGGTAAATATGATAGAACACATCATACACATACACTTTATACGGGAGCGGAGTACGGCGAAATAATGGTGAAACCGCACTATATTCGTATGAATACCTCTGGAAATGTCTCTATGGAAACGACGTTCTTTGAGGTGTTAAGAAAGTGTGAATTAACATTTTTAGCTATGGATTATGAAAATACAAAGTACGGATGGCTGAATCCTCTAAAACAAGTACGAACATATGTGTAAAAAATGTCGAATTGTATCTTGTCTTATTGAAAAGGTTTTAGTACACTGTAAGGTAGACAACATGAAGGAGGAAAATATATGCCAATTTGGTTAGGTATTCTAGTGGGCGTAGTAGCACTAGTAGCAGGCGTGGCGTTAGGATTTTTCATTGCCCGCAAATACATGATGAATTACTTACAAAAAAATCCACCAATTAACGAACAAATGTTAAAAATGATGATGATGCAAATGGGACAAAAACCTTCCCAAAAGAAAATCAATCAAATGATGAGCGCAATGAACAAGCAACAAATGAAATAAGCGCTAAAAGACACTCGCTAAGAGTGTCTTTCTTTTTGTTAGTTATAGTTTTTAAAACTTTTAAAAATTCTGTATTTTTGGTAAACTGAAAACATCGCTCATTTTAAGGGAGGAGGAAAAAAATGAAAGTGTTTATGAATTTAGCGTGGTTTTTTAAACAAGAAAAACGAGCGTACATAACTGGAATTATTTTATTGTTTGGCGTTGCACTTTTAGAACTTGTAGCACCAAAAGTAATTGGAATCGTTGTAGATGAAATTAATGATGGAACATTGACGACCGATAAGTTACTAAAATGGGTTGTACTATTAGTAATTGTAGGTATTACGATGTACATATTACGTTACATATGGCGTATTATGATTTTCGGGTCTTCATTAAAATTAGCTCGCCAATTACGAAAAAATTTGTATGAACATTTTACAAAGATGAGTCCATCTTTCTATCAGTCAAATCGGACAGGTGATTTAATGGCACATGCGACCAATGATATTCAAGCGATCCAGCAAACTGCTGGAGCAGGTGTTTTGACGCTTGTTGACTCATTAGCTGTCGGAGGATGTGTACTCGTAGCGATGGGTTTTACAATTAGTTGGAAGTTAACATTATTAAGTTTAATTCCAATGCCGATTGTAGCTATTTCGACAAATTATTATGGAACTTTATTACATAAAAGGTTTCATAAAGCACAGCAATCGTTTTCGGAAATCAATGATAAAGTGCAAGAGAGTATGAGTGGAATGAAAGTGATTCGCTCGCTTGGACAAGAGAAAGAAGATTTACAGGCGTTTCGAAGAAAATCAGAAGATGTTGTACATAAAAATGTGTTAGTTGCACGTATTGATTCGTTATTTGATCCGACAATCTCTCTTATCGTTGGATTTTCTTTTTTAATCGCAGTATGTTACGGATCGGTATTAGTTGTAAGAGGTGAATTAACAGTAGGTGATCTCGTTACATTTACGACATATTTAGGTACCCTCGTTTGGCCAATGTTAGCGTTTGGATGGTTATTCAATATTATGGAGCGTGGGCGTGCTTCATATGACCGTGTAGAAAAAATTCTTTCACAAAAATCAGATGTAGTAAATAGCGAAAATGCTGTACATACAATAGCGAGCGGTAATGTTTCGTTTGCCGTTGATTCATTTTCGTATAAGAAAAATGAATTGTTACATTTAAACGATATTCACTTTGATTTGAAGAAGGGCGAAACGCTAGGAGTTGTAGGACGTACAGGCGCAGGGAAAACGACTTTATTAAAATGTTTAATCCGTGAGTATGATCATTTTAATGGTGAATTAAAAATTGGGGAGCGAGATATTCGAGATATAACACTTCATGGTGTCCGTTCTGCCATTTCATACGTGCCGCAAGATCATTTTTTATTTTCAGCAAGTATTGGCGAGAATATTGCCTTTGGAAAGGCGGATGCTACATATAATGAAATTACCCAAGCAGCAGAGATTGCTTGTATTCATAATGACATCCTCCAATTTTCAGAAGGATATGAAACAGTAGTAGGGGAAAGAGGTGTTTCGTTATCTGGTGGTCAAAAACAGCGAATCTCTATTGCTCGTGCTTTATTAACAAATGCTGAAATTTTAATTTTGGATGATTGTTTATCAGCGGTAGATGCAAAAACAGAAGAGACGATTTTAAGTGCCTTAAAGAGGGAGAGAGCAGGGAAAACGACGATTATTACTGCACACCGATTAAGTGCAATTCAGCATGCCAATCTTATTCTTGTTGTTGATGAAGGTAGAATTGTACAAAGAGGTACACATGAGGAATTAATGAAGGAAAACGGCTGGTATAAGGAAATGTATGAAAGCCAGCAATTAGAAGCTTTAGTCGAGAAAGGAGGCGTATGATGGTAGAGAAGAAGCGAAGTGATTTAAGTAGATTGCTTTCCTATATGAAGCCATATAAAGGGTTACTATCTTTAGCATTTATCTTTTTAGTTGGTGCGACAGTAACGGAAATGATGGGTCCTTTTTTAATTAAACAATTCCTCGATGAACACCTAGTACCGCGGGATTTTGAACGATCAGCGCTCGTTACTTTATTTGTAATTTACATAGTTGCTCATTTATTAAAAGTACTATTTACGTATTTAAATCTATTGTACTTTCAGAACATTGCTTTTAAGATTGTTCAAGATATGCGAGTTGAAGTATATGAACATGTTCAAAAGCTGTCATTAAGTTTCTTTGATCGTACGCCGATTGGTACACTTGTATCGCGTATAACAAATGATACGGAAGCGATTAAAGATTTTTATGTCAGTGTATTATCAACATTTGTAAAAAATGTAGTCTTTTTAGTAGGTATTTTAGTAGCGATGTTTTTATTAGATGTAAAATTAGCGCTATTTTCTCTCGTATTAATTCCGATAATGTTTGCGATTATGGTATTATATCGCCGGAAAAGTGCAGCTTTTTATTTAGAAGTACGTAATCAACTAAGCGTGTTAAATGCAAAGTTGAACGAGTCCATACAAGGAATGAATATTGTTCAAGTGTTCAGACAAGAAAAACGTATGAGAAAAGAGTTTGAAGAAGTGAATAATAAACATTATAGTGCAGGGCGACGTACTTTGAAGTTAGACGCATTACTTTTACGACCAGCTACGGATTTAGTACATATTGTAGCTATTGCGTTAGTACTAGGTTTATTTGGGATTGATGCTTTAAAGAGTCCTGTTGAAGTAGGAGTTTTATATGCTTTTGTTAACTATATACATCGTTTCTTCCAACCTGTAAATGAGATGATGATGAAATTGTCCTTCTTCCAACAGGCACTTGTTTCGTCATCACGTGTATTTCATTTAATGGACGAGAAAGATTTAGCACCGGTTCAAAAAGGCAATGAGAATCCTCAAATCGTGGATGGAGATATTGAATTTAAAAATGTTACTTTTTCATATGATGGAAAGCGTAACGTTTTAAAAAATGTATCATTTCACGTGAAACAAGGGCAAACGGTTGCTTTTGTTGGGCATACTGGTAGCGGAAAAAGTACGATTATGAATTTGTTAATGCGATTTTATAATATTAAGTCAGGAAATATTGTAATAGACGGTGTAGATTTAGAAAAATTTGAAGAACGAGAAATTAGAAAGAAAATAGGACTCGTATTGCAAGATGCATTTTTATTTGCTGGAAATGTAAAGCAAAATATTCGTATGTATAATGAAGAAATTACGGATGAAGAAGTAAAAGAAGCTGCTCGATTTGTGCAAGCGAATACGTTTATTGAAAAGTTACCAAAACAGTATGAAACAGAAGTAGTAGAAAGAGGTGCAGCATTTTCAAGCGGTCAACGACAATTAATTGCTTTTGCTAGAACGATAGCAACGAATCCGAAAGTATTAGTATTAGATGAAGCAACAGCTAATATCGATACAGAAACAGAAGAGGCTATTCAAACAGCGTTGCAACAAATGCGAAAAGGTAGAACGACGATAGCCATTGCGCATAGGTTATCTACAATTCAAGATGCGGATCAAATTTTTGTGATGCATGATGGAGAGATAGTAGAGAGAGGGACACATCAAGAATTATTAAGTGAGCAAGGTTTGTATTATAATATGTATTTGCTACAAAATAAAGTGAGTTTGCAAAAGGCCTTGTAATACAAGGTCTTTTTTATTTTGTATACAAAATATGTTTACTCTTTGTTTCTATAGCATAAATGTCGTGTCCTCTTATGAAACTTGTACATATTGTATGTATACGAAGTAAAAAAATGATAGGAGATTTTATATGCAAAACAGATCAAGTTCAAATGTTACGTTTATTGATGTGTCTCATTGGGAAGGGAATATTGATTGGAATGCAGTGAAGGCATCTGGAATTCCAGCAGCGTATGCAAAAGCGACAGAAGGTGTAAACTACATTGATCCTACTTTTACTAAGAATGTACAAGCAGCACGAAATGCGAATGTATTAATTGGTGCATACCATTTTGCACGCCCAGAACAAAATGATGCAATTTCAGAGGCAAAATATTTTGTGAGTATATTACAAAATAACCAGACAGACTTAATGCCAGTTCTGGATTTAGAATCACCAATAGATCCGAGTAACAGTAATTTAACTGGTAACGCTATATCGAATTGGGCAAGAAGCTTCATAAATTATGTGAAACAGGCTACTGGAAAAGATGTAATGTTATATACAGGAGTTTGGTATATTAATGAGTTCGGAATTAGCGGATTAAGTGATATACCGCTTTGGATTGCTAAATACTCGAGTACACCGCCTGCTGATGCTGGTGGATGGACAACGTGGACAGCGTGGCAGTACACAGATTCAGGACAAATTTCAGGCGTAGGAAATTGTGATGTATCAGCTGCAGTTTCATTAGAAGTTTTAAAAGGGAATGGAGCAAGTGGTGGAGGTAATGTTTCCCCGCCTAATAATGCAACTCCAGTGTACGGGGTTGCTATAATTAATGGAGATAATGTGAATTTGAGAAGTGGACCATCTTTGCAGTCTAGTGTAATTCGCCAATTGAATCGTGGCGAAACATATGAAGTTTGGGGAGAACAAGATGGATGGCTTTGTTTAGGGACAAATCAGTGGGTATATAATGATCCGAGTTATATTCAGTATAAACATTATGTGGCGACTATTACTGGTGATAATGTAAATTTGCGTGATGCTCCATCATTAAATGGAAATGTTATAAGACAGTTACATCATGGTGAATCGTATCGAGTATGGAGTAAGCAAGATGGATGGCTTTGCTTAGGGACAAATCAATGGATATACTATGATCCAAGTTATATTCAGTATGGTGTACAATAGAGTGAAAATAAAAGGTGCCCCGTCAGAGGTGCCTTTTATTAAAAATATACAACTTTTACAAAGTCTATATCGAAACCATAGTATACTATAATAGATATATTTATAAAAAATAATCGAAAATGAAATAAAGGGGTAAAAATATGGATTATGTGCTAATAGGTGCGGTTTTAATATTATTAGCTGTAGTATTTGTGCTGTTTTATAAAAATAAACAGTTAGAATCAGAGAGTCAGCAAGTAGAATTTGAAAAGAAACAAGCAATTGAAACGTATGAAAACGAAATTGCAGCTACGGTGATAGAGCATAAAGAACAACAAAATAATTTAAAAAATATGGAACAGAAAAAATACAATGATTTACAAGTAAGTGCAAATAGAGAAATTGAAAATATGCGTATGATGAAGAATCAATTAGCTATGCAACATAGTAAAGAACGTGGTGAAATACAAAATAAACATAATAACGAAATACATATGTTTCAAAAATTAATTGCAAATTTACGAGAATATACTAAAAACGGCGCTGAAATGAATACGTACGAAACATTACATTATATGAAGCGAGGATTCATAGAGCAAGGCATCATATTAGATGCTGAAATTGAAATCATGCCGAATGTTTTTATTAAAAATAATAGTGAAATAAACGATAATCGAATCCATCATCTCATTTTGTGCAAAACTGGTATTTATCTACTTGAGACGAAAGAATGGGAAGAGAAATTAATTCATGGTTTAACGAAAGAAAATGCTGGTATATATTCATTTATGATTGATGAAATGGGTAAGTATCAACAAGAACTTGAAAAAGAAGAGACATTTGAATATATAGTAGGTAAAGATTCGGCAACTATACAAGTGAAAAATGAAGGGAATCCAGTATATAAGGCGAAGAAACTATCTCAAATTTTATACAATTGTTTGAAAGAAATGCAGGCTAATAGTATAAAAGAAAAGGTAAAACCAGTTGTATATTTTTATAATGAAAATGGAAAAGAAATAATAGATCTTTCAAGTGAGGAAACACCTAGATTAAAAGATCGGGAGCAAATTGTAACGTTCTTCAGAAATGAAATCTTAGCAGGAAAAATAGTATATACAGTGCAAGAATTAGAACAGATTCGAGAAATGATTAGCCGGATGAATTATATAGTGAGTTAAAAGGGGAGATCTTTCTGAACGCTATGCTACGTGGCATTTTGTATGTCTATTTTTGTTTGTATATAGTAATGTACATTGTATTTATATTCGTCATTGATATGGTCCATATACCCTTAAGTGTAAGGAGCATTTTTGTAGTATTCATACCATTTGTTTTATTAGTCATGATTCAAAGGGCTATTTTATATGTTTCTAAAAATCGTAATGAAGAAAAGAAGCAAATGTTGGGGGGGTTAATAGTAGCACTCATACCATTAATAGTGTGCACTGTACAACTAAGTGTAAATGAATATACATCAAAGTTTAATCAAAATAGATGGTTAAATCATGCAGATAAGCGGGTACATATGGTAGATGATCTATTACAAAAATATAAATTAATAGGGAAATCAAATGAAGAAATTACACAATTGTTAGGAGCCCCAACGGAAACGAGAAGTGGGGGAGAAGGAGTTATCACTTTGTATTATCTTGGGACTGAACGTGGCTTTATCCCAATAGATAGCGAACAGCTTATTTTACAATTTGATAGAGATGGTAAAGTCATGGAATATACGGTGCATAAAGATTAAAGAAACGTGGAGGGAAGCTATATGTTATAGCTTCTTTTTTATTTTTCAATATGTCAAGGAAGGGGGAGAAGGTTTTTGAGTGGAATAAGGAATGAAAGCGGAGGTGATGCATATATATAGATGCATTGGGCGATTATTCGCCCGATTGGTGAGGGTTAATAATCAATAAGTACGGACCAAAACCCCACTGATGAAAGTTTCACTTTATCATATTGTATAAATGAAAAGGAGGTAAGACGGTGAAAGCAATCCCGACTGATGTCCTGAGTAAAGAATTGATGGAAAGAGAAGGAGTTATATCTATTACAGTAAAGGAATTTGAAAAAATAGAAGTAGCTGGAGTAGTAGTAGCTGGTCCAGCGGTTATTTTGATTAATCAAGATTAAGTACATATCATTGAAATAAAAAGCATCCATCTAGGATGCTTTTTATTTGTATGTAAGGATAAATATGATGGATAATTGTGTTACTGGAGGGAAAGTCTGTGGCAATTATTATAACAATGTTAGTAATGGGTATTTTATTAGGATTTGTTGGAGCTGGAGGAGCTGGGTTTATTATCGCGATACTCACTTTAGTATTTCATATTCCTATTCATGTTGCTCTTGCAACATCTTTAACTGCAATGGCGTTTACGACATTATCAGGTGTTGTCAGTCATTACCGTGAAGGTAATGTAGCACTTATTATAGGCGGGATTGTTGGGGGATTTGGCGCAATTGGCTCTTATATTGGTTCTAAATTTGGTTCACTTATACCAGCACATCTTCTTCATTGGTTTACAGCTGGGATGTTATTTTTATCGGCAATTTTTATGTTTATTAAATTAATTATGTTCCAAAACAAAGAACAGTCATCTTTATATAAGCATAAAGAGTTTTCCATGAACTACTTGTTGAAATGTATATGCCTTGGATTAGTTACTGGAATGATGGCTGGTTCATTTGGGATTGGTTCTGCACCGTTTATTCAACTTGGATTAATGGTTCTATTGGGATTAACGATTCAGCAATCTGTAGGGACAACAATGCTTGTTATATTACCGATTGCAATTGGAGGCGGGATAGGATATAGTTCGGAAGGATATTTAGATTATATATTGTTATTGCAAGTATTAATTGGGACCATGTTAGGGGCATACATTGGCGCGAAGTTTACAAATTATGCACCGCGAACGCTTTTGAGGTTTTCGATGATTATGACACCGGTTTTAGCTGGGTGTATGCTATTGATGGAATAAAGTGAAATTATAATCAGTAGGGGGTTACTGCTTACAAATAGCGGGATAAAATTAATATAGCAAACTATTAATATATTTTACGAATGAATTATGTAGGTAATTCATATTTCCCATATAAAAGGATTTGTTTTAATATTATGAGTGTAAAGTTCGAGTATTCGAAGTACTACTTGAATTATATCCCTATCCCTTTTCTAAAAATGCGAACAAGTTTTGCCCTATTCTATTCAATAGTTAATTGCATAGAAATATATTGTTCGATGACCATTATGGAACGTACATAATGGGAAAATCCCGATCCTTAAAGAGGATGCCCCTAATCTTCATGTGAAAATATGATCGGATAAGAAAGCTGACCAATTTATGGTCGGCTTTCTTTTTGTTCAAAAACAATTCTTTCTTTAATTTCTGTTTGTAATAATACAGTTTTTCCGAAGCGACGTTTGCATTCCGCACGCACTTTTTCAATGGCTAGTAGCTGAGTAGTCGCGGGAACTGTGACAATAGCTTGGCGAGCCTTACGATTTTCTTCACAAAAGACACATTCCACAACATAATTAGAAATCATATTTTCATCCTTCCAGTTTTAATTTCTAAAAAAGGATTGTCTATGAAGTTGATGTAATTTTTCGTCATTGTTTTATTATTTTCCTCTTTTTTTCAAGGGGAAAATAAAAAAGAGGGCGAATTTTAGTAGGGGAGGGATGTTTATGGAGAGATGGATAGGTAGTGCAGCGGTATGTGTAAATGAAAGAAATGAAGTTTTAATGGTACTGCAGGGCAAAGAGGGAGAAGAAAAAAGATGGTCTGTCCCAAGTGGAGGACTTGAAAAGGGAGAGACACTAGAAGAATGTTGTATCAGGGAAGTTTGGGAAGAAACAGGTTACAATGTGGAAGTGGTAAATAAAATATATGAAAAAGAGGGTATTACATACGGTGTTCCAGTGTATGTCCATTATTATTTTGTTAAACAAATAGGCGGTAATATGAAAATCCAAGATCCTGATGAGTTAATACATGAAATTGCTTGGAAAGGGATACATGAAATTGAACAATTGTGTTTAGCTTTTCCAGAGGATTATGAATTGCTGTGCCAATATATAGATAAAGAAGCAAGTATGTAAATACTTGCTTCTTTAATGTATCCAAGACAAGAAAAGCGGAACGATAACTAAACTAGCGCCTGCTGTTAAAAGCATGGATAAACTTGCAATTGTTCCTTCCACAGGACCGATTTCGAATGCTTTTGATGTACCGGTTCCATTTGCGCTCGTTCCTAACATAATACCTTTTGCGATTGCTGTTTTAATGCGGCAAATGCGTATGAGAGAAGGACCGAGCAATGCTCCTGTTAAGGCAGTTAAAACGACAAATACAGCAGTTAATTGTGACATACCACCAATCATTTCTGAAATAGCCATTGCGATTGGTGTTGTTACGATATGTGGCGCTAAACTATGTTCTAGTGATGAATCAATTTGAAAATAATTTGCTAGTAGTGCTGAAGTAATGACTGATAAAAACGAACCGACAATGACATTAAGTAAGATAGCCATTCCATGTTTCTTTAATAAATCAAAATATTTATAGATTGGCCATGCAAAAGCAACTGTTGCGGGCTTTAATAATTCAGTTAACCAGTGACCACCAGATTCATATGTTTCATAAGGTGTATCTAATCCGAGCAATAAAGCAATTAAAATAATGGGACAGACGAGAAGAGGAGAAAGTAGACTCCAATTCCAACGTTGATACATTTTTTTTGATATCCAATATGTGAATAGTGTTAATAGTAAACAAAGAAATCCGATCATTGCGTTGATCCTTTCCGCTTTAGTAGCAATTCTGTTAAAAGTCCTGTAACTAAGGTAACGCAAAGAGTGCTAATCATAATAATTAAAATGAGATCGATTCCATATTGTGTTAGTGTATCTCTGTAACGTATGACAGCGACTGCAGAAGGGATGAAAAATAAAATAAGTTCTTTTAATAAAAAATCTGCTCCGTCCTGTATCCATTCTTTTTTAACTAGGTTAAATTTTAACGAAATTAATAATAAAAAAATACCGATTATACTTCCTGGAACTGGGAGGTGTGCCTGTTTTGCAATCCATTCACCTGTCCAAGCGAAACAAAATAGTAATAAAATTTGTCCGCTTAACTTCCACCATTTCATACAGTAACCACCTCTTTCTTTTTTTACATAAAAATTGTAAAAAAGAATTAACAATTTCTACTATACGTTCATTCAAAATATTTGTCTAATATATAAATTATATGTTATTAATATATTAGACATATTAATCGAAAGTGAAAAGGGTGTCCAAAAATGGAATTACGGCATTTGCAATATTTTGTTGTTGTGGCAGAAGAGTTACACTTTGGACGGGCAGCTGCTCGTTTACAAATGACACAACCACCACTTAGTCAACAAATACAGCAATTAGAAAAAGAAATGGGAGTTACATTATTTTCAAGAACGAAAAGAAAGGTTGAACTAACAGAAGCAGGAGAAATGTTTTTAAAAGAAGTAAAAAAAGCGTTTGAACAAATTGAAAAAGCAGTAGAAGTTGCACAAAGTGCGCAAAGGGGAGAAGTAGGATCACTTTCAATTGGTTTTGTAGGTGCGGCGATATATGATATTTTACCATCAATTGTTAGGGAATATAGAAAGAAATTTCCGAGAGTGTCTGTTGCATTACATGAATTGTCAACACCAGATCAAGTTCATGCACTTCATGATAACCGTATTGATATTGGCTTTTTACGTCCACCAATTCCAACACAATTATTAGAATTAGAGCCAATTCAAAGGTTATCTTGTACCTTATGTTTACCAAAGGCACATCCACTTGCAGAGAAAGATGAAATACATATAGAAGATTTACGAGATGAGCCGTTTGTATTTATTACGAGACCAGTATGGCCAGCTTTGTATGATACAATTTTATCTCTTTGCAGAGAAGTTGGATTTAGTCCACGTATTGTACAAGAAGCAACAGAGTATCAAACAGTTATGGGGCTTGTAGCGGCAGGGATTGGAATTACAGTAATACCCGTATCGGCAAATAAGTTATATAAAACAGAAGTTGTATATAAAGAATTATATGATTCTAATTTTGTGGCAGAAATGTCAGTGGCTTACAAAAAAATGAATAGTAATCCAGAGTTGCTAGAGTTTTTAAAAATTGCAAGAGAGAAGAAAAGAATAGAAGTAGAAGATGAGTAATAGTAGTAACAGAAAATGAAGTTAATTCAGATTTATAAAAGTACACCTTGTTAAACAATAAAGCGGAAATGCAACTTAAGTTGCATTTCCGCTTTATTGTTTTTTTTTAGCTCGATACTAAATAGATAAACGTGTTCATTTTCTTTTAAGAGTAAATCAATACCTTTGTCTTCGTCAATTGTAGGGACGCTTACAGTTTCTTTACTTGTTTGGATTACAGCAGCTAAAATTGTTTTTTGATTGTATTTTAAATTTTTTATAGATTGGATTGTAGTAGTTGCGGAGCTATTTACGCTTGGTGGTGCTTCTTCATGAACAAGCGTTGAAGCACCTTCAATATTCATATACCACTGCCTTTTTTCTTGTATATCTTTATCGAATTGGAAATGTGGTGGTAAAAAAGAAAGCTTTACTTTCTTTTTTGAAAAATGTGAGGTAGCTATATTAGCAATTTCTTTTGTTTTTTTACCATTGTTATAATAATCAATTGTAGCATTTATTTCATCTTTATCATTTTTAAGCGTAACGTTATAAAACATGCTATTTCCTTCTTGAAAAGGAGTCATTTGTAAAATAGAAGCTTGCTCTTTTGTTAATTTGTATGGCTCAACAATGGTAACTTCATTGTTTTTTATTTGGCTACAACTTGTGAGTAATAATAAAAACAAGATTGATAGTAATTTTATACGCATGCAATCTCCTCCTTTTTACAATTATATTCTAAATGTGATTTTTTATCATTTCGTTTTCTAGGACTAAAGACTTAGAAGAAATTCCGATTGTAGTGCGATGTTTAAAATGTCATATTTTTATACACTAGTAGTATAGAATGCGTATGTAATAAGGTAGGGGAAGAATTTTATGTCTTTATGTCGGTTAGCGAGAAAAAATATTAGAACATTTGCTACCAAAAGGATGAAGCAATTTATGTGGATTGCTATGAGTATTATGATTTTGTTTTTTATGATATCGTTACAATTTAATGAAGGAGCTATTTTGAAAGTAGGGGATGCATTTGTATTTCAAATGTATTTTTACACACTGTTTATTGTACTAATTTTCATATGTATTTTTACTACATATAAAATGATGTACTCCCTTTTGCTAGTGAGGAGAGAGGAGTTTACATCTTATGTAGCAGAAAATATAAAAAGAAAAGAAGTACTATGTTTATTATGTCAGGAGCAATTATTCATTTATGGAGCAGCGTTTGTTTTTGGATTAGTTAATGGGATGTTATTTTTAAAATTATTTACGATTATCTTTATAAGAATAGCAGGAATACAAGGGATAAATAGTGCACCGATTACAATATATGCAATAGTAGTAGTGAGTATAATTATGATTGTTATCCTTCTATTATCGATGGTGCAATGTTTTCGATTTGTTCAAAGTTTACAAGATAAAAATTCGTTGCATTTCAAGAAAAAGGCATGAGAAATCATGCCTTTTTCCATTTTACACATAAAAATAATCATGTTACAGTGAAAAGACCTGACAAAGAATGGGAAGGAAAGGTTGTATAGAATGACAAATGAACAATCAATTGTAAAAGTCGATCGGTTAACGAAGCGAATCGGATCAAAGACACTTGTACAAAATATTAGTTTTGAAGTGAAAAAAGGCGAGGTTGTCGGTTTACTCGGACCAAACGGTGCTGGAAAAACGACTTTAATGAGAATGATGGTTGGTATGATCCGTATGACAGAAGGTGAAGTATGGATTGATGGTCAATCTGTGAAACAGCAATTCGAAAAAACAGCTGCGAAAATTGGAGCGGTAATTGAGACACCTGAATTTTATCCTTTTTTGAGCGGCTATGAAAATTTAACATATTTCGGACGAATGAATGGTAATGTGACCGAAGAACGTATCGATGAAGTAGTGAAATTGTTAGGGATGGGACAAGTAATTGATCGCAAAGTAAAAGCGTATTCACTCGGCATGAGACAACGTTTAGGAATCGCTCAGGCACTTATTCACGATCCAGACGTGTTGATACTAGATGAACCGACAAATGGATTAGACCCTAGTGGAATACATGAAATGAGAATGTACATAAAAAAAATTGCACATGAACAAGGAAAAGCTGTACTTGTATCAAGTCACTTACTTTCAGAAGTTGAATTAATGTGTGACAGAGTTATCATTATTCAGCACGGGGAATATGTGGCTACGCAAAATATTCAGCATAGCCAAAGCGAAGAGATGGAGACGATCCGTATACGTGTAGATGATGCGAATAAAGCAGCAGAAATATTAGGGCATGATGTTTTAGTAAAAGATAATGAATTACTTATTAATGTAAAAGATGAAGAAATCCCAAATGTTATTCGTACATTGCTTGAGAAAAATATTCAAGTGTATCGTGTATATGAAGAAAGAAAAACGTTAGAAGAGCAATTTTTAGAATTAACAGGGGGAAAAGATATTGTTTAATTTAGTATATAACGAACTGTATAAAATATTTAAGCGGAAGCGAACGATTATTCCATTTGCAGTTATTGCAGTATTAATAATCGGATTAGGATGGGTTACGGTAAAGTATTTTGAACCGGAAACAAAAGGATGGAAAGTAGATTATACAGAACGAACTGTAGAAATTGAGAAAAAGCTTGGCATGAAAAAAGAAGCTATTTTAGCAGAAAAATCAGGGGATGAGCTTGTAAAAGAATACCAGCTTAAGATGAAGCATTTAGATACGGATACAGCACCGGCAAGCAGTTCTCCACTTTCTTTCATGAGAGATACAGGTTTTATCGTATTTCCAATTTTGCTCCCATTTATCCTCGTGTATGCAAGTACAATTTTTGCGAATGAATATAGCTGGGGAACATATAAATTTTTAACGATACGACCAGCGAGTCGCTTTAAAATTTTAACAGCAAAATTTTTAGCAATCGTTATATTTGCAGCTTTATTATTTATATTTAATATGATCTTCTCCGCTTTATGTGGACTTGTTATTTATAAATTCCAACAGCCTGCATGGAGTGAGTTTATTTTCCACGATGGAAATATAATAAAACAAAACATTTTTGTAGAAGCAAGTAAATATTATGTTTTATCGTGGTTACCAACGGTTGTGTACGCATCGTTTGCATTTATGATTTCTGTGTTAACGAGATCTAGTGGAGGTGCAATTGGTATTTCACTATTCCTTGCTTTATCAGGCAATATTGCGTTATTAGCAGCCACTAGATATAACTGGGCGAAATATTTATTGCCAGCAAACACAGATTTATATAGTATTTCAAAGAACGGAAGTTTTATTGATGGAGTAACATTCCCGTTTGCATCATGTATGTTGCTACTTTATTTGTTCGTATTTTTATGTATTTCATATACTGTGTTTTTAAAACGTGATTTAACTTAATAAGAAAAGCCGTTCAGGGTGCTGAGATGCACTTTGAACGGCTTTTTTTATGAGAATTGTTTAAGTGCTCTTTCGGCTAGTAAAGCAAAGTATTCTGCACTTATAGGCAGTGCCTCTTCATTAATTGTAAAAGCAGGATGATGCCATTCATGTGTACCGCTCGTTCCCATAAAGACGAATGAACCTGGTATTTCCTGTTGGTAAAATGAGAAATCTTCTCCAGCCATTGATAGACTAGGCGAGATGATATTAAGATTCATCTTTGTGGCAACTTGAGTAGATAAGTCTGAAAGAGCTTTATCGTTGTGAACAGCAGGAGGACCTGAATAAAAACGGAATTTCGTTTTTACACCTAATGCATCAGATACACCTTTAATAATACGCTCCATGAGTGCTGGAATCTTTTCACGTGTTTCAGCTTGGAACGTGCGAATCGTTCCTTCTAACGTAGCTTTTTCAGGAATTACGTTCCACGTATTTCCTGCGTGAATATTTGTAACACTAACAACCGCATTATGAGATGAACTTATATTTCGGCTTACAATTGTTTGCAGTGCCATCACAATTTGAGAGGATGCGACAATAGGATCTACGCCAGCATCTGGTACAGCCGCGTGTGTACCAACTCCGTGAATTTCAATTTCAAATCGATCAACTCCAGCCATCAGTGGACCATCTTTAATGCCAATTGTACCTACTGGTAAATCAGGTTTATTATGCATGCCGAAAATCGCTTGCACATTACGTAAATGTCCAGCATCAATAACTTTGCAAGCGCCATTACTACTTTCTTCAGCTGGTTGGAATATGAAGCGAACCGTTCCATTTAGGGAAGATTCTCTTTCTTTTAATAAGAAAGCAGTACCTAAAATGGCAGCTGTATGAAAATCGTGTCCACAAGCATGCATTTTCCCTCGTACTTTAGATGCATAGGACAAATGTGTTTCTTCTTGAATAGGAAGGGCATCAATATCAGCACGAACTGCTACAATTGGCCCGTTTTTATTACCAGACACTTCAGCGATAATTCCTGTTTCTAAATTGGAGTCAATGATAGTAATGTTTTTTTCTTCTAACCAATTTTTTATTGCTTTTGTTGTTTCGAACTCTTCATATGATAGTTCTGGATACTCATGTAAATGTCGACGGATGGAAATAAGTTTTTCTTTTAGTTGATTTGAAATAGATACCATGTAGTATGCCTTCTTTCTTCAGCAAAATATTTATCATAAGTATACAACAATAAAAGAGAGGATTCTCAAATGAAAATCCTCTCTCGTTTATCCCGTATTAATGGGCAGTCCGATTGGTTCAACTAATTAAAGTTTCACTTTATGCTGCGACTTTTTTATGCGTATGATGTTTACGATAACGTCCACGCATTGCGTATGCAATTTGCGGGATTGCAATCCCGATTAAAATAAGTGATACACCGAACCATTGTGAAGATAGTACAGCCTCTTTTAAAACGAATACGGACATAATTGTTGTAACTGGTAGTTCCGCTGCACCAAGAATAGTTGCTAAGCCAGAACCGATTTTTGGAATACCGATTGTAAAGGCAATAGATGGAATTACGATACTAAATGTTCCTAATCCTAAACCGTATTTCCAAAGACCTTGAGAAATGGCACCATTAAAAATAAATGTTGGTGGGAATACAATCATGACTAAAGTTAAAGCACCAGTCATTAAGAGAACACCGCGCGGTAATGAAGGTACTTCAACAGCAACTTTTCCGCTCACGAAAATGTATGTTGCGAATGTAACAGCAGATAATAAACCTAAAATGATCCCAGTCGTATCGAAAGCACCTGCTGATTGTTCAAGTAAACCACTTGATAAAAATGTCCCTACAAGTAAGAAAATAACAGAAATAACTTTTTCTCTTGAAGGTAATGTTTTTGTTGCGACTGCTTCAATGATAATTCCGACCCAAACAAATTGGAATAAAAGAATAATTGCAATAGAAGCTGGTACAGTTTTTAATGAAGCATAATAAAAAATTCCGGTAAAACTTGCAGATGTTCCTGCAACGAATAAAAGTAATGCTTGCTTTAAAGGAACGCGATGTCTAGAAAATAGAAGTGTAATAGCAAGCAAAATAATCCAACCGAACAAATATTGGCTGCCAATTACCTCTCCAAGTGAAAATCCTTCTGCATATGCAAGCTTAACAAAAATAGCTAAAATTCCATAACTACACGCTCCTAATAAAACTAAAAGAGAATAACGAAGCATGAAAAATTCCTCCCATCTATATGAAGTTGTTCCGTATCGAAAATATATAACTAGAGGGAAGTATACAAAATTAGAAATAAAGGGTCAAATGAAAGAAAAGTATGACATTTTATAGAATAATAATAAAAGTATGATATTTATGCATAATCTTGAAATTATTAATAGTAGAAGTATTATAAAATAAACTTTGCATTGTATAGAGCCAGCATTTGAAAAAAATATTTTTTAAACCAATATGTATATCGACGTACTAGTAACGTGCTAATTATTTGAGAAACTATGTTACCTTTGTTATGGTAATGACAATTAAAGGAGTTTCATAATCCATTTGAGTTTTTTCTATATAATAGAAGGAAATGAAAACGTTTTATTAGAAACTGTGAGGAAGTACTTTTTTCTTATTGCCACGTTGTAAAAGTGATTTCACGAATTGTTCATAGTATTTTTATGTGTTTTTGTTACAATATTTAGGGAGAGGAGTGGAATGATGCAAGATATTAGTATTTTTTTAGCGTTTGGCGCCGGGTTCTTATCATTTATTTCCCCATGTTGCTTACCGCTTTATCCGGCATTTTTATCGTACATAACAGGTATGTCGGTTTCTGAATTGAAAGAAGAAAATGCAATGCTTCGCAAAAGAAGTATGATACATACAGCGTTTTTCTTACTTGGATTTTCAATTATATTTATTGCAATTGGATTTGGTACAAGTTTTATTGGAGGAATCTTTACTGACTATAAAGATTTAATCAGACAGTTAGGTGGTATATTTATCATCGTGTTCGGCTTAATTATTGTCGGGGTGTTTAAGCCGAAATTTTTAATGCAAGACCGTAAATTTACATTTAAAAATCGTCCAAGTGGCTATTTTGGATCAGTACTAATTGGATTAGCCTTTGCAGCAGGGTGGACGCCATGTACCGGACCAATTCTAGTGTCGGTAATTGGATTAGCAGCAACAAACCCAGAATCAGCAATGATTTACATGATTGCTTACATACTTGGATTTGCTATCCCGTTTTTCGTACTGTCATTCTTTATTACGAAAATGTCTTGGATTAAAAGAAATAGTATGGCCTTCATGAAAGTCGGAGGATATATTATGATTGTTATGGGGGTCTTCCTATACTTTAACTGGATGACGAAAATTATCGTATATTTCTCAAGTTTATTTGGTGGTTTTACCGGTTTTTAGTATTATTCTGCGAAAATGTTGGAAATACTAACGGAAAAGCATATAATGAAAGTATATTTTGCATATAGCCACAAAAAAGGATGAGAAAATATGAACATAGTTCTTTTATCAAGTATCGTTGCTGTTTGTATGGCTGTCGGTGCGATGTTTATTCGTTTAAAAGCAGCTAAGAAACCTGCAACATTGAAAAAAATTATACTTCCGCCATTTTTTATGAGCACGGGAGCATTGATGTATGTTTTTCCTGAATTTCGATTAACTCCAGCGGAAATGTTAGAAGCAATTGGCGTCGGTTTGTTTTTCTCTATTTTTCTTATTAAAACATCTAAATTTGAAATTAGAGGACAAGAGATTTATTTGAAGCGTTCAAAAGCCTTTGTTTTTATATTAATTGGATTACTTGTCGTGCGGATTGTATTTAAAACATACTTAAGCCAATCTCTTGATTTAGGACAACTTAGTGGCATGTTCTTCTTACTGGCGTTCGCGATGATTGTGTCATGGAGAATTGCCATGTACCGTTCCTTTACGAAATTACAAAAGGAAATGGAAAAAGAAGATGGTTTTTATAATGAAAAAGATATGAAGCTAACTTAAAAACTGTATATGTACCAAATAAAAAGACAGCGTCAAAGGCGCTGTCTTTTTTATCGAAAATAATATGAAGTTACTTTGCGAGTAAAGATCGATAGTTAGAATAATCAATCTTTTTTTCTTGTAGTTTTTTAATTAAAAATTTATGATCACGCTTTGGTGTGGCAATGATATATCCTTTAATAATTAAGTCTTGTGTAATTTGAGAGGCATTTTCTTGTAATGCAAGTTCCCCGATTTTTCCAGCAATCTTTGATTTTGCAACATCGCGAAATAGTTCTGGAACAGGACTTACAAGCTCTTCTAACAATTGTTTTTGTTCGTCAGCCCATAAATGTCTCGTTTTATTTATGTAGTGTTCTTCCCAATCCAAAATGGACATGCCGTCTTCTTTTGGTAAACGTTTTAAAAATTTTCTGAACATAAAGTATCCACCGATAGACATAAGCCCTAATAAAATAACCGTCCATAATACAATGAACCAACTGAACCATCCTTCGAGCAAGCATATCCCCCCTTAATGATAGCGGTTTTCTTTTATTCATATTATATACAGTGAGATTCATAGAAAGCAAGAACGCTTGGTCATTTTGACCAAGCGTTATCATTTAAACAAAGTATAGTTGTTCCACATGTAAATTATTATTATCATCTTCTACATATTCAATGATTAATGTGCCAACTTTACGATCTTTATCTTCAGTTGTGAAAATAGAGTAAGAAGTAAAACGTGTTTTTGATAGGCCGCTTATGTGTGTAGGTAAAGAAATGTAGTCGTTATCGCGGAAGAATTCCATCAGTTCAATATCCTCAAATTCTTTTCGGTCAACTTGTTTGTTTGTATAGCGGCGTTGAAGTTGTTTTAAAGATTCATTCCAAGAAATTGCTTTTGTGTCGTATACCATTGTTCTATCTCCTTACTGTATGTAATTATTAAGAACATACGTTCTAATCTAGTATACTCTTTTTATTAGAAAAGGGAAAGCAAAAAATAATGTAAGCTTGGATTTCCAAGCTTACATTATTGATGCGTCCGTCATAATCTCTATTTTTCATTATAAGTTAGATAAGAATAAGAAACAAGATGATATATATAATGTTGAGAGTTTTCAAGATTCTGTATATTATAGGTGTACTAAAGTGTAAGGGAATGAGAGGTGTGACATACGTAATTTCACTGCAAGGGCCGATGGCTAGCGGAAAAACAACATTAGCAAAAAGGTTAGAAAAGAGAGGGTTTCGAGTTATATATGAAAATCCATATCCAATTGTAGAGAAGCGAAAAAAATTGAATTTAGATATGAATTCAAAAGTAGGGTTTATTATGAATCAAAAAATGTTTATGGAAGCAAAAATAAAGGAGTTTCAAAATGTGAAAGATTCAGTCGTAATTTTTGATCGCGGACCAGAAGACATTGAGTTTTTTACACTCTTTTATCCAACGATTATAGGAGAAGAGTGGGATATAGAAACTGAATTGAAAGATGAATTATATAAATTAAGAGAATGCCGTTCGGATGTGATTTTTTACTTAGATGTTACGAAAAAGAATGTATATGATAGAAAAAATAATGATAGAACAAGAAACAGAAGTACATTTGAGGAGCAATTTAAATTAGCAGAAACTGAAAAAGACTGGTATAAACAATTTCCTGTAACTTATGTGGACACAAATAGATTAACAGTTGACGATTTAGAGGTATATTTTATGGACTGGTTAAAGGAGAGAGGGCTATGAAAAAAATACTTTTATTTGTATACCCAACATTTGCGGAGTTTGAAATAACAGTAGCGACGGCGTTGCTGAAAAATAAATTTGAAATCATTACAGCGGGCTTAACAAAAGAATTGATTATAAGTGAAACAGGTTTGCAAGTGCAACCACATATAGAAGTAAGTGAAGTACGTGTAGATGAGTATGAGGGGGTACTTATTCCAGGTGGAGAAGAAGTACAGTTGAAAGATGCGAAATCTCTTTTTTCAGTCATTCGTCAATTTCACGAACAAGAAAAATTAGTGGCGGCAATTTGTGCTGGACCGTATGCGCTAGCAAAAGCAGGGTTATTTAAAGGGATTTCTTATACTGCGACTATAGATTATCAAAAATTCGATTGTTTTCCAGTAGAAAATTTCGTGTATGAAGAAGTTGTGCAACACTCAAATATCATTACAGCACAAGGGCATGCATTTGTACCATTTGGAATAGCGATTGCCTCTTATTTTGGAGTGGCAGACGAACATAATACAGATTTTTATTGTGGTAAAGGCAATGTAGTAATGGAGAAACTTTTACGAGAAAACGTGTAAAAGCTAGCAAATGCTAGCTTTTTTACACCGATAAATTACTAACGTTTTTGGATCGCGCCATATACCGTTATGGAGCGATAATTCCTTGTTGATTTCTTCTGTTAGCCATTCTTTCATCTCGGCTTGAAGATACATATTATCGGGTATATTTAACGATGGAAACATGCTGGAAATATAGTTTACTATTGGGGTAGCATGATGAAAAACGAGCGCATTATGAATAACTGTTTCTTCAACCGTTGGAAAAGCAGATGCTACTATCTCTTTACCATTTTCTAAACAAAATGGAGAGACTGCTGGTGATGTTTTCGGTAGATCAAATGCGTCAAGCATGTTGTTACACATTTCAACTATACGAGGTAATGAAACTTTAGAATTTGTTGTAGCTAAAAGTGTTCCGCCAGAACGAATGACTTTATAAAAGCCTTGAATTGTTTTTTCAACATCTTTCACATGGTATAACATATGTCTTGCAATTATTAGGTCATAACAATTTGTTTCGAAAGGAAGTTTACTAGCGTCCCCTCGTTTCCATTCTATTAAGTTATTTATTTTAGCAGCTTCAGCAAGCATAGCTTCGGATTGATCAAACCCGGTTAATGGGCCTTTATGACCATTTGTTTGTAAAAGGGAAAGGAATTTTCCACTAGCGCACCCAACCTCTAATATGTTTTCATCCCCTTGAAGGTGTAAATGTTCAATGACGATCTTATCTAAATCTACGTGTTTTTCTTCGTAATGTGTATGTGTGTCGATGCGTGTTTGTAAATGGTTGCTAACGTTATATTGTCGTTTTACATCATTCATTTTGTCACATTCCACCTTTGTGCAAAATTGTTGGATTGCATGTGTTAATACATCTGTTTTCTTTAAACCTTCGTAATGGAGTGCTGATTCAAACCTTTCAAGTAATTTCTCTTCAATTCGAAAATGAATATCTTTTCGTTTTGTCACTGAAATTTCGCCCCTTTGCATCTGTTAGTGAGACTATAGCACGTCTGGAAATTTTGTGTAAATCATTTGTGTACACAAAATTAGGGGGATGAAAAAAATGTTTGAATATGATTTTAAACTATTGACGATTTAACCGTTTTCATATATTCTTAAATTAAGTAATATTCAAATAATTCAAAAGAAATGAGAGAGTCACATGCTTCTTCAAGGAACACATCGAATTGGTCGTATGGCCATGCTGTTGGCACTTGCGGATGAGAATGAAAGTCCTGTATTATCCATTCCAAAAGGTTGGAAGTATTGTACGGGGAAAGTGGGTTCGATGAATTCGCAAAAGGTTGTCGCAGCAATGGAAACAGCGGCTAAAAGCAACCAAGTTATTGAAACAGACGTTTACAGAGAAACACATGCACTTTATCATGCAATTATGGAAGCTTTGTACGGAGTGACGAGAGGTCAAATTCAGTTAGCAGACGTTCTTCGTACAGTAGGACTTCGTTTTGCGATTGTGCGCGGTACACCATACGACGGGAAAAAAGAAGGCGAATGGGTTGCTGTTGCATTATATGGAACGATTGGTGCACCTGTAAAAGGATCTGAGCATGAGGCGATTGGTTTAGGAATTAATCACATATGATTTGCCCATAGTCTATTAGTTAGAAGGGGGCCTTACTTTTTTAGGACAGAAGTCTGTCTTAAAAAGATAAGGTCCCCTTTTGCCTTTTTAAGGAGGAAAAATGATGATTACGTTAACAGGACATACATTGACAGTTGAAGAAATGAAGAGGTTATTACTGGAAGGAGAAGGTGTAACAGCTTGTCCAACTAGTATGCAAAAGGTAGCGGAGTGCCGCGAAGTAGTTGAGAAAATTGTAGAGGACGGAAAAGTCGTTTACGGTATTACAACTGGATTTGGAAAGTTTAGTGATGTGCTTATCCAAAAAGATGATGTAAAGGCACTTCAACATAATTTAATTCAGTCACATGCATGTGGGATAGGTGATCCATTCCCGGAAGAAGTATCGCGCGGAATGTTAATTTTACGAGCGAACACGATGCTTAAAGGAGTATCAGGCGTAAGGCCGCTTGTTGTAAATATGCTTCTTGAGTTTGTAAATCGTAAAATTCATCCAGTCGTTCCGCAACAAGGTTCACTTGGTGCAAGTGGAGATTTAGCACCTTTATCTCATCTTGCGCTCGTATTATTAGGCGAAGGTGAAGTGTTCTATAAAGGGAAACGCGTTCATGCAATGGTTGCTCTTACAGAAGAAGGGCTTGAGCCAATTGAACTTGAAGCGAAAGAAGGTCTTGCGTTAATTAATGGTACGCAGGCGATGACAGCACAAGGAGTTCTTTCTTATATAGAAGCAGAAGCAACGGCGTATCAAGCTGAACTAATTGCTTCGATGACAATTGAAGGGTTACAAGGCATTATTGATGCATTTGATGAAAATGTTCATAAAGCACGTGGCTATAAAGAGCAAGTGGATGTAGCAAGCAGAATTCGTGACATTCTTCATGATAGTAAGTTAACAACAAAACAAGGAGAACTACGTGTACAGGATGCCTATTCACTTCGTTGTATCCCGCAAGTACACGGTGCTTCTTGGCAAGTTTTGAATTATGTGAAAGAAAAATTAGAAATTGAAATGAATGCCGCAACAGATAATCCGCTAATCTTTGATGGCGGGGAAAAAGTAATTTCAGGTGGTAATTTCCATGGTCAACCGATTGCATTTGCGATGGACTTCTTAAAAGTAGGAATGGCGGAACTTGCAAACATTTCAGAGCGTCGTATTGAGCGTTTAGTAAATCCGCAGTTAAACGATTTACCGCCATTTTTAAGTCCAGAACCAGGACTTCAGTCTGGTGCAATGATTATGCAATATGCTGCAGCGTCACTAGTTTCTGAAAATAAAACGTTAGCACATCCAGCGAGTGTTGATTCAATCCCGTCATCAGCTAACCAAGAAGATCACGTAAGTATGGGAACAATCGCTTCACGTCATGCACATCAAATTATTCAAAATGTAAGACGTGTTCTTTCAATTGAAATGATTTGTGCGATGCAAGCGGCAGAATATCGTGGAATTGAAAACATGAGTACAGTGACGAAGAGCTTCTACCATCAAGGGCGTCAGCAAGTACCATCTATTACAAATGATCGCATCTTCTCAACGGATATTGAAAATATTGCACATTGGTTAAAAACGAATTATTCGATAAAAGAAAGATTGGATGTAAACGCAGCACTATAAAATGAGAAAAGGGAGAGATTGAAATGGAAAAAGTACAACAAACAATTCGCGCGCCAAGAGGTACAGAGTTACAAACGAAAGGGTGGGTGCAAGAAGCTGCACTTCGTATGCTAATGAACAATTTAGATCCGGAAGTTGCTGAAAAACCAGAAGAATTAGTTGTGTATGGCGGAATTGGCCGTGCAGCTCGTAACTGGGAAAGCTATCAGGCGATTGTAGATTCATTAAAAACGTTAGAAAGCGATGAAACGTTACTTGTTCAATCAGGAAAACCAGTTGCCATTTTTAAATCACATGAAGATGCACCTCGCGTTCTGTTAGCGAACTCAAACTTAGTACCAAAATGGGCAAACTGGGATCACTTCCGAGAACTAGAGAAAAAAGGTCTTATGATGTACGGACAAATGACAGCTGGTAGCTGGATTTACATTGGAACACAAGGGATTCTACAAGGAACATATGAAACATTTGGTGAAGCAGCTCGTCAACATTTCGACGGTTCATTAAAAGGTACATTAACACTTACTGCTGGTTTAGGTGGTATGGGTGGTGCACAACCTCTTGCTGTAACGATGAACGGCGGTGTTGTCATTGCTATTGATGTTGATAAGCGTAGCATCGATCGTCGTATTGAAAAGAGATATTGTGACATGTATACAGAATCATTAGAAGAAGCATTAACTGTTGCGAACGAGTATAAAGAGAAGAAAGAACCAATTTCAATTGGCTTGCTAGGAAATGCGGCAGAGATTTTACCAGAACTAGTGAAGCGTGATATTACGCCAGATTTAGTTACAGATCAAACATCTGCTCATGATCCATTAAACGGTTATATTCCAGTAGGTTACACATTAGAAGAAGCAGCGAAACTTCGTGAAAAAGATCCAGAACGTTACGTACAATTATCAAAAGAAAGTATGACAAAACATGTGGAAGCGATGCTTGCGATGCAAGAAAAAGGTGCAATTACATTTGATTATGGAAATAACATTCGCCAAGTTGCTTTCGATGAAGGTTTGAAAAATGCTTTCGATTTCCCAGGATTCGTTCCAGCATTTATTCGTCCATTATTCTGTGAAGGAAAAGGGCCATTCCGCTGGGTAGCACTTTCTGGTGATCCAGAAGATATTTATAAAACAGACGAAGTAATTTTACGTGAGTTCGCTGATAATGAACATTTATGTAACTGGATTCGTATGGCACGTCAACAAGTTGAGTTCCAAGGACTTCCATCACGTATTTGTTGGTTAGGTTACGGTGAGCGTGCGAAATTTGGTCGCATCATTAATGAAATGGTTGCAAATGGTGAATTATCAGCACCGATTGTTATTGGTCGTGACCATTTAGATTGCGGATCAGTAGCATCTCCAAACCGTGAAACAGAAGCGATGAAAGACGGTAGTGATGCAGTAGCTGACTGGCCAATTTTAAATGCATTAATTAATAGTGTAAACGGTGCGAGCTGGGTATCTGTTCACCACGGTGGTGGCGTTGGTATGGGTTATTCACTTCACGCTGGAATGGTTATTGTTGCAGATGGAACAGAAGCAGCAGCAAAACGTATTGAGCGCGTATTAACTTCTGACCCTGGTATGGGTGTTGTTCGTCACGTGGATGCTGGATATGACTTAGCTGTGGAAACTGCGAAAGAAAAAGGCGTTAACATTCCAATGATGAAATAAGGAGGAGAAAACATGCTGGACACTTTACTAATAAATATCGGTCAATTACTAACAATGGATCAAGAAGATGGCTTGTTAAGACGAGAAGCGATGAACACGCTTCCTGTTATCGAAAACGGTGCGGTTGGAATTGAAAATGGTGTAATCACTTTCGTTGGAACAGCGGAAGAAGCGAAAGGATTACAAGCGAAAGAAGTTATTGATTGCGGGGGGAAAATGGTTTCTCCTGGTCTTGTTGATCCGCATACCCATCTTGTATTTGGTGGATCTCGTGAAAATGAAATTGCGCTAAAATTACAAGGAGTTCCGTACTTAGAAATTTTAGAACAAGGCGGAGGTATTCTTTCAACTGTAAATGCAACGAAACAGGCGTCGAAAGAAGAACTTGTTCAAAAAGCGAAATTCCATTTAAACCGTATGCTATCTTTCGGCGTTACAACTGTAGAAGCGAAGAGTGGTTACGGATTAGATGATGAGACGGAATGGAAACAATTAGAGGCAACTGCACAATTACAAAAAGAGCATTCAATCGATTTAGTTTCCACATTTTTAGGTGCTCATGCAGTTCCGAAAGAATATAAAGGTAGATCGAAAGAATTTTTACAATGGATGTTAGACCTATTACCAGAAATGAAAGAGAAACAATTGGCGGAATTCGTTGATATTTTCTGTGAAACAGGTGTGTTCTCAGTAGAAGAATCAAAAGAATTTTTATTAAAAGCGAAAGAGCTTGGCTTTGATGTGAAAATTCATGCAGATGAAATCGACCCTCTTGGTGGTGCGGAAGCAGCGGCAGAAATCGGTGCAGCATCAGCAGACCATCTAGTTGGCGCTTCTGATAAAGGGATTGAAATGCTTGCAAACTCGAATACAGTAGCAACATTATTACCAGGAACAACTTTCTATTTAAATAAAGAAAGCTTTGCTCGTGGTCGTAAAATGATTGATGAAGGTGTTGCAGTTGCGTTAGCTACAGACTTTAACCCAGGTAGCTGTCCAACTGAAAATATTCAGCTTATTATGAGCATTGCGATGCTAAAACTGAAAATGACACCAGAAGAAGTTTGGAATGCCGTAACGGTTAACTCATCATATGCCATTAACCGTGGTGATGTAGCTGGGAAAATTAGAGTTGGTCGTAAGGCAGATTTAGTTTTATGGGATGCTTACAATTATGCTTACGTACCGTATCATTACGGCGTAAGTCATGTGAATACAGTATGGAAGAATGGTAATATTGCATATACAAGAGGTGAACAATCGTGGAGCACGGCCACTATTTAAAGAAAAACGCAAAGTTTATTGATCGTGAAGTGACAAAATGGAGTGAGATGATTAAAGATTGGGAGGAAGGTGTAGAAATATTCGGTGCTGCCTTAATTGGAGCACCCCTTTCTAAACCATCTATTAGTCATTCAGGAGCGAGTTTTGCTCCAAAGACAATTCGTGCGATGTTAGATGCATACAGCACATATGCAATTACAGAAGAACACGATATGAAAGAAAGTGTCTTATATGATTGCGGCGATATTACGATGCATGTGACGGATATAAAAGAAAGTCATAACCGAATTGCGAAAACAGTTGGTCATGTAACGAAAGTAAATCCGAACATGATACCAATCGTTCTTGGTGGTGACCACTCGATTAGTTTTCCGAGTATAACAGGCTTTGCAAACAGTAAAGGAAAGGTCGGGATTATTCAATTTGATGCTCATCATGATTTACGTAATTTAGATGATGGAGGCCCGTCAAATGGTACACCATTCCGTAGTTTACTAGAAAATGATGTCATTACAGGGAAACAACTTGTTCAAATTGGAATTCGTAATTTTTCTAATGCACGTGCGTACCATGAATATGCAATAGAGCATGGTGTAACAGTGTATACAATGAAAGACGTACGAGAGCGAGAAATAAAAGATATTATCACGGAAAGTATTGAATTATTAAGAAATCAAGGTGTGACTTCTATTTATATTTCTCTTGATATGGATGTGCTAGACCAAGCGTTTGCACCAGGTTGTCCAGCAATTGGGCCTGGTGGAATGGATAGTACGACTTTACTAGATGCGATTGAATTCCTTGGTAAAGAACCGCTCGTTCAAGGGATGGATATAGTAGAGATTGATCCAACTCTTGATTTCAGAGATATGACGAGTAGAGTAGCAGCGCAAGTGATTATGAGTTTTCTTTTAGCGAGGGAAACGGTTAGTAAGCAAGTTAGTATATAGACGGAAAAGTAGATCTTTATTTATGCCTTAACAAAAACACATCACTACTTAAATGTAGTGATGTGTTTTTGTATTAAAAGAGAATGAATGTGTGTGGAACCGTTAATGGAATTGCGATTTTTATAGTTTATTGTGTAAATTTAATTTCTTGCTTCTGAAGTGTTGACGTGTAAAATAATTTTATGATAAAATAAAAATTTTGCTAAAAAACTAAAAGTATGTTAAGCTTGAGAAGGTTACCATATATGGAGGTGGATTATTTGTTTCAAATTGGCGATAACATTGTTTATCCAATGCAGGGAGCAGGTATAATTAAAGCCATAGAAGAGAAGGAAATCTCAGGAGAAAAACAACAGTATTATGTTATAAAAATGTCGGCTAGTAATATGGAACTAATGATTCCAGCAGGGAGAATATTGAATTCGAATATACGTCCAGTTACGGATATAACCGCATTAGCACACATAATGGATATTTTTCAACATGGGGAATCAGATAGATTACTTACGTGGAAACAAAGGTATAAATTGAACACTGATAAAATAAAGACGGGTAAAATGCAAGAAGGTGCTGAAGTTGTGCGTGATTTAATGCGTATACAGAAAGAAAAAGCACTTAATGCAAGCGAAAAGAAGATGTTAGATAACGCATATGAATTTTTGATTAGTGAACTGGGATTAATTGAAGGTATCACAGAAAATCAGATAAAAAGCTTTTGTTAAGGTTCATTACAAATAATGTATTATATCCCAAAAAAGATCTTGAATTTTTTGGGAACATAATTATAGAAAATTTATCATTTCAAAGACATTCAACTCTTTCAAACCACTTTTAGAGCATTACCTCTATTGTTATTACTACAATCAAATCCATTTTTATTTTTTAATTTCATTTATGAATGTTCGAAGTTTAATTGAATACTTCGATAAAATAGTTACTTGATTTTTGCAATCCTGATTCACACTGGCACGGACGAGGAGCCGTAAGGATGAAAGAGAGGTAGGGCTTTCATTGTTTTAGGTATATAAGTTATTATTTTTAGAAGAATACTGAACCATTTTCACTTCTATTGATAAGGTGCTTTTTTATTAAAGAGATAAACGAATTGACAGCCATATATGGTCAACAAAAAAGGTTTCCTCCTAAGGAAACCTTTTTAATATTATTTATAGCGTTTTGTTTTTTTTTTTTTTTTTTTTTTTTTTTTTTTTTTTGAATATTCGAATTTTTTATTTTAAAGTCGTAAAAATTGACGTTACTATCTAAAAGTAAGTATGATGCGATTATAGTAAGATTTTTTAGGGGGAAGAAAAATGACAAGTTCAAGTAATAAAGCAGCGAGTATTTATGAAGGAACAAATGTAAATGCTGGGGGATTTTTTGAAAACGTTGAAGAAACAAAGTTGTTTGATCCAATTCAAGTTGGAGCTTGGTCTCTTCGTAATCGTATAGCGATGGCACCGATGACAAGATGCTTTGCAGATAATGAGACTGGAGTAGTTGGTGCGGATGTAGTGGAGTACTACAGAAAACGTGCTGCGGATGGAATTGGACTAATTATTACAGAAGGAATTGTCATTAGTCCGAGAGCAAAAGGAAACCCAGGAGTACCAGGTATTTATACACAAGAACAAATCGATTCTTGGAAACCTGTTACAGAGGCAGTACATAAAGAAGGCGGGACGATTATTGCTCAAATATGGCATGTTGGGCGTATGAGTCATCATGAAATAATTGGTGGTCAAATGCCACAAGCGCCGTCGGCTATCGCTGCAGAGGGAAATGTTCCACGCTTTCGTAAACCGTTTGATATGCCAGAAGCAATGACGTTAGAAGAAATACAAGAAGTGATCGATCAATACGCACAAGCTGCGAAAAATGCGATCGAAGCTGGATTTGATGGAGTAGAAATTCACGGTGCACACGGATATTTAATCGATCAATTTACGTATGAGTTTGCGAATAAGCGAACAGATAAATATGGCGGTGATTTAAAACAAAGGTTAACGTTTATGAAAGAAGTAACGGCAGCTGTAATAGAAGCTGTTGGAGCTAATAAAACACTTCTTCGTTTCTCTGCTTTCAAAGGTGATAATCCTACTTATATGTGGGAAAACCCTGAGTTTGCAATTGAAACGTTCATAAATATGTTTAAAGAGGTTGGATTAACGATGATCCATCCTTCAACGATGAATTATACCCAAGAGATTGCTGACGGAAAGAATTTTCATCAACTAGTAAGAAAATATTGGGATGGTACGATTGTTGGGGTTGGTAATTTAAATCCGAAAGAGGCCGAAGAAGCGTTGCAAGAAGGAACGATTGATGTAGCGGCATTCGGAAGACCGTTAATTGCTAATCCAGACTTTGTTCATCGAATTAAACACGCTGAAAGTTTAGTTGAATATGACGCGAAAGAGCATCTTGTTACGTTAGTATGAATAAAGATAAAAGGAGAACACATCTAGTGTTCTCTTTTTATTATGGAATTTCATAGGGGGAAGCGGGATGAGTGAAACGCTACTCGTTATTATTAGTATATTACTATTTTTAATGTTGCTTTTAATCGTCTTTTTTATCATTACATTTTTTATAAAAAAACGAACACATCATTCTATTTTAAAATTACATCCGTACTTAGGAAGAATGCGCTACTTACTGGAAAAGATAGGGCCTGAATTTCGACAATATTGGTTTGATCATGATACGGATGGAAAGCCTTTCTCACGTTATGATTTTCAAAGTGTTATGTTTTTAGCGAAATATCGCTCTGAAATACTTGGTTTTGGATCAAAACGAGATTTTGAAGCTTCTGGATATTATATTGCTAATACATTATTTCCGATATTAACGGAGGAATTAAGTGTGAATCTCACGCAAGAGCGAGAAGGTAAAAAGTACGTGATTCATAAAGAAGGGTTATTTTCAAGAAGAGAAAAATTGACAGCGGATACAACGAATCTTTGGCTGTACGAAGAAGATGATGCAATTATAGTCGGTGAGAACCGTAAATATCCGTGGAAGCTACATGGCATGTTTGGTGCATCTGCGACTTCTTATGGTGCGATTGGAGAAAATTATATTTTAGCGAGTGGTCTTGGAGCAAAAATGGCAGGCGGGTCGTGGATTAATACGGGTGAAGGTGGCGTTATTCCAGAACATTTACATACAGGAGCGAATATCGTTGCGCAAATTGGTCCAGGGTTATTTGGATACCGTGATGAAGACGGTAATTTTTCAATGGGAAAATTCATGGAGAAAGTGAAAGAAAGTAATATTAGAGCATTCGAATTGAAATTTGGGCAAGGTGCTAAAATACGTGGTGGTCATTTAGAGGGGCAAAAAGTAAATGAGAAAATTGCGTTTGTTCGCAACGTCCGAAAGGGAGAGACGATTAATTCACCGAATCGATTTTCATTTTTAAAGAATGCAGCGGATACACTTTATTTTATTCAACAGTTGCAAGAAAGCGGCGGTAAACCAGTTGGAATGAAAATTGTAATTGGTCAGCAGAAGCCTTTGGAAGATTTAATAAAAACAATGAAAGAACTAAACATTTATCCAGATTTTATTACAATAGACGGTTCAGAAGGCGGGTCAGGGGCAACGTATAAATCGATGGCAGATTGTATGGGACTGCCGCTTATTCCAGCATTACTTACATTTATTGATACAGCAAACCATTATGGTGTTCGTAACAAGTTTAAAGTATTTGCATCGGGTAAATTAATCACACCAGATAAAGTAGCGATTGCTTTAGCGATTGGGGCGGATGCTGTAAGTTCAGCCCGCGGATTTATGATGGCAAGCGGCTGTATTATGGCCCTTCAATGTAATTCTGGCCAATGTCCATCTGGTGTAGCCACGACGAATCCGCATTATCAAAAAGCGTTAGATCCGTATGAGAAGAAGTGGCGAGTCATGAATTATATTATTAGTATGAGATATAGTTTATTTTCATTAGCGGCAGCGGCGGGAGTGAAGAGCCCGCGCCATTTAACTAGAGAGCATATTGTGTTTAAAGACGAGGTGGGGAGAGTAGTTCCTCTTTCGGAATTGTTTCCTATAGTAAATCAAACCTAAAAGTATATTTGATATGTAAGATTTTTTTAAGGAATAATCATATTTTTGGAAAAATTAGGAGTATAATAGGGAAGTATTTTTAAAAATGACTATTTTTAGGGAGAGATTCACTTGCAACAAGGTTCTTACAGTATTACAATTTTTTTACTCGTCATAGGGCTCGTTATATTTAGACGCATGCGCTCTATGAATCGACCAATTAATAATAAAGGAAGACGACTACTATTGCCATTATTTTTCTTATTACCAGGTTTTTCTTTATACGCAGCACCGATACAACTTGCTGGTTGGCAAATTTGTATAGCTGCTGGGATCGGACTGCTATTGTCAATTCCACTTATTATTTTAAGTGGGTATGAAGTCAGAGAAGATGGTCAAATTTATGCAAAAAAAAGTATCGCTTTTATTGCTACATTTTTAGTTATCGTTCTTTTACGTGCTTATTTTAGAAGACATTTACAAGGTCTAGATCCAAAGTCAATCGGCATTCTTTTCTACACTCTTGCGGTTTGTTATATAGTACCTTGGCGTATTGGATGTTATATGAAATTTCGTAAAGTATATGTAGAGAAAGAGAAAATTGAGACGTCAATAAGCTAAAAGTCATACATTTGTATGGCTTTTTTCTTTTAAAATTTATCGGGTAAACGAATGAAAATAAGGTGTGAAAAAACACCGTTTGATTTTCTGAATATTATTACTTTAATTCCTTAAAAAATCATTGTAATCCACTGGGATAAAGGCGTTTATAAAGGTTTTCACATGTAATAAAAAGTGCTCGTTCACTTGAAAGAACAAAAAATGTTTGTTAAGGTAGGGAACCATAAGCGAAAACAAGAAAATAGAAAAAGTCATTTTTCGAAATTTTGAATGGCTTATGGACTAAGGGAGAGATTTGGTGAAGATTGAAATTATGGTATCGCTTGCTATTTATATGGCAGGTATGTTGTATATCGGATATTGGTCTTATAAGAAGACATCCGATTTATCAGATTATATGTTAGGCGGAAGGGGACTTGGTCCAGCAGTTACAGCTTTATCAGCTGGTGCTTCTGACATGAGTGGCTGGATGCTAATGGGATTACCTGGTGCGATGTATGCAACAGGATTATCAAGTGTATGGATTGCGATAGGTTTATTAATAGGTGCGTATGCAAACTATTTAATCATTGCCCCGCGTTTACGAACGTATACAGAAGTGGCAAATGATTCAATTACGATTCCAGACTTTTTAGAGAATCGGTTTAAAGATCGTACGAAAATACTTCGTTTTGTCTCCGCTATCGTCATTTTAGTATTTTTCACATTTTATGCGTCGGCTGGTTTAGTTTCAGGTGGACGTTTGTTTGAAAATTCTTTTAACCTTGATTATAAAATTGGTTTATTTGTAACAGTGGGTGTCGTTGTTGCGTATACACTATTCGGTGGCTTTCTAGCCGTAAGTTGGACGGACTTTGTGCAAGGTTGTATTATGTTTATTGCGCTTGTATTAGTGCCAATTGTTGCTTTTACGGATGTCGGTGGTGTAACAGAAACATTTAATACGATTAAGCAAGTCGATGCATCGCATTTGGATATGTTTAAAGGGACTACAGTATTAGGGATTATTTCCTTTTTAGCATGGGGCCTTGGATATTTTGGTCAACCACATATTATTGTCCGCTTTATGGCAATTACCTCTATTAAAGATTTAAAAACTTCTCGTAGAATCGGTATCGGTTGGATGACGATTTCAATTATAGGTGCAATGCTTACTGGTCTAATTGGTATCGCCTATTATGCTAAAAATAATGCGATATTACAAGACCCAGAAATGGTCTTTGTAACATTCTCAAATATTTTATTCCATCCATACATTACAGGATTTTTATTATCAGCTATTTTGGCTTCGATTATGAGTAGTATTTCCTCACAATTACTTGTTATTTCAAGTGCAGTAACGGAAGACTTTTATAAAACATTTTTCCGTCGTAACGCAAGTGACAAAGAACTTGTATTTATCGGTAGATTATCAGTATTAGTAGTGGCTATGATAGCAGTTGTTTTAGCGTATCATCCAAGTGATACAATTTTAACACTTGTAGGTTATGCTTGGGCAGGATTTGGTTCAGCATTTGGACCCGCTATTTTATTAAGTTTATATTGGAAGAGAACGAACAAATGGGGCGTTCTTGCTGGTATGATTGTCGGTGCAGTAGTTGTTATAGCATGGGTACAAATTCCAAGTTTAAAAGCAATTATGTATGAAATGGTACCTGGATTCTTCTGTAGTTTATTAACTGTTATCGTTGTAAGTTTATTAACGAAAGAACCCGTTAAGGCAGTTCATCGTGAATTTAATGAGATGGAAGCAGTACTGGAAGAAGAAACGAAATGATTTGAAAAGAGAGTAGACGGTGAATAACGTTTACTCTCTTTTCTTTTTAAATGAAATAAGTAACTTATTGACAAAGAAAAGTAAGTAACTTATAATAAGTATTGAGGTTGAGATAAATGACATTCTAAATCAAGTTTTATTATGATTTTAGAGTGAGTAAATGTTTTTTGGAAACTATCTTGAAATCGAGATAATCCCGATAAGTTAGACGCTAGTGTGTAATTTTGTAATTAATATCTCGAATTCGAGATAAAATTATTATAACGGATTTTACTTTGTAGCATGGACAAAATGAATAATGAATTTAAATGTAAAAGAATTTTTATAATGAAATAAAAAAGGAGTGGAAGAAATGGAAAAGAAAACAATGGGAATCCATCACATTACAGCGATTGTAGGGCATCCACAAGAAAATGTAGACTTTTATGCTGGTGTATTAGGGTTACGTTTAGTGAAACAAACAGTGAATTTTGATGATCCAGGTACGTACCATCTTTATTTTGGAAATGAAGGAGGAAAGCCTGGAACAATTATTACGTTTTTCCCATGGGCAGGTGCTCGTCAAGGTATTATTGGGGACGGTCAAGTAGGAATTACGTCTTACGTTGTACCAAAAGGTACAATGGAGTTTTGGGAAAATAGATTAGAAAAATTCGATGTTTCGTATACAAAAATGACTCGTTTTGGAGAGCAGTATTTAGAATTTGATGATCCGCATGGTTTGCATATAGAATTAGTTGAAAGAGAAGCAGGCGAATTAAACAATTGGAGTTTTGGAGAAGTTACACCAGAAGTAGCAATTAAAGGGTTTGGAGGTGCTGTTCTTTTATCTGCACAGCCTCAAAAAACAGCTGAATTGTTAGAACATATTATGGGTCTTGAAAAAATTGGAGAAGAGGGCGAATTTGTTCGATTCCGTTCTTCTGCTGACATTGGAAATATTATTGATTTGAAATTATCAACAATCGGTCGTGGCCAAATGGGCGTTGGCACAGTTCATCATATTGCCTGGAGAGCGAGTGATGATGCTGATCAGCTAGACTGGAAAGAGTATGTGTCGCGTTTTGGATATCACGTAACTCCTGTACAAGATCGAAATTATTTTAACGCGATTTATTTTAGAGAACATGGTGAAATCTTATTTGAAATTGCAACAGATCCTCCTGGTTTCGCTCATGATGAATCGTTAGAGACGATGGGTGAGGAATTAAAGTTACCGGAACAATATGAACAACATAGAAAACAGATTGAACAAACGCTTTTACCATTTGAAGTGAGAAATTTAGATTAAAGTGATTGGAGGGGGAACAGGATTATGATGAAACATGTTTTTCAAAAAGGAAAAGATACGTCAAAACCAGTGTTGTTATTACTTCATGGCACAGGTGGTAATGAATTAGATTTACTACCACTTGCAGAAATAATTGATCCGGAAGCGTCGGTATTAAGCGTTAGGGGAAATGTGTTAGAGAATGGGATGCCGCGTTTCTTCCGCCGATTAGCAGAGGGCATTTTTGATGAAGAGGATTTAATTTTCCGTACGAAGGAATTAAATGAATTTTTAGATGAAGCGGCTAAAGAATATAAATTCGATAGAAATAACATTGTAGCTATCGGTTATTCGAATGGGGCAAATATCGCAGCAAGCTTATTATTCCATTACGAAAATGCATTGAAAGGTGCTGTGCTTCATCACCCAATGGTACCAAGAAGAGGAATTCAATTAGCAAATTTAGCAGGGAAATCTGTGTTTATTGCTGCTGGGACAAATGACCCAATTTGTTCATCAGCAGAGTCAGAGGAATTGAAGGTACTATTAGAAAATGCAAATGCGAATGTAACAATGCATTGGGAAAATCGAGGGCATCAATTAACGATGGGTGAAGTAGAAAAAGCAAAAGAGTGGTATGACAAAGCATTTTAAAAAAGAAGCATCTGCTAACGATTAGCAGATGCTTCTTTTTTATTTAAGACTGGATTGCAAGATGAGATGAAGAAAGTGGTAGCTCAATATCAACAATCGTACCTTTATTTAATTCGCTTGAAATGTGTAATCTACCATGATGTTCTTCAATTATTTTGTAACACATCATTAATCCTAGTCCTGTGCCTTTTTCTTTTAAACTATAAAAAGGTTCGCCTAGACGGGAGATACGATCTTCAGGAATGCCGCAACCTTCATCGATAATTCGTATTAAGATGAAATTATCCTCTAATGGTTTTGTTTGGATGAAAATATTTCCGCCATTTGGCATTGCTTCTATCGCATTTTTTAATATGTTTATAAAAACTTGTTTTAATTGGTTACCGTCACATTGAATATCATATACGTAATCAAAATGATCCATGATGATATGAACGCTATGCATAATTGCAGTCGGTAAAATAAATGTAACTACCTCTTCAATTAAAGTTTGTATGTTACAAGTTTGGATAGATAATACTTGTGGCTTAGACATCGCCATAAATTGACTCGTGATGGATTCCATTTGTGAAATCTCACTTAACATAACATCGATATACCATTTCTGCTCCTCACTTATTTCAGGGAGGAGCAACGTTAGAAAACCTTTTAGAGAAGTGAGTGGATTTCGAATTTCATGGGCAATTCCAGCTGTCAGTTGTCCGACTACTGCGAGCTTCTCTGATTTTCGTAGTAACTTTTCAGTTTCTTTTAGCTCAGTAACATCTCTCCCCATCACGATAAGACCTTTGCGAGAACCATCAGGATGATAAAGCGGAACTTTTGATATACTTAAGATTAGATCGAAATCATCTCTATGTATAATAAATTCCTCGCCATGAAGAATTTGTCTTTGTTGCCATGCTAGTTCATCGATTTCTTCACAATGTAAAAAAGCTTCTCGGTATGCTTCATTATATTGAATGAGTTCGCTATCTTTTTTCCCGTGGTAAGGTACATGATGGAAATTGAAGCAAGAAAGTGCGTAATCATTTGCCTCAAGCCAGCGCCCTTCATGATCTTTAAAAATAACAAACGCAGGCATGGAGTTTACTAATGTACGTAATCTCTTCTCACTTTCTTTTAGCATATTCTCAATTCTTTCTGATTTTTCAAGCGGCTTCATAATAGCATATACGCCAGTAAGACGATTTTGAACAAAAATAGGAACTAGTTTTGTCACAACATCTAATAAGAATCCATTTTTATGATAAATAGATAAGATATACTCTTGTTGATTATCCGCTTCAGTATTCTTTATATTTTGTAATACTTGCTCAGAAATATGGGCTTCTAAAATAGAGGTAATATTTTTCTGTTCTAATTCTAAAGAAGTGTAACCTAATATTCTTTCGGCAGAAGGATTTATATGTAGAATAACTCCTTCTAAATTTAATGAAATAATACTATCAGGATTGTGTTCGAACAGAGATGCGTACATTTCTGTTAATGAACGATCTTGTATATGGTTTCGCAAACGTCTAGAAATGTTCGGATGACGTTTGTTTTGAGTTGGTGAATATTTTTTACGACTCATAATAGTTCCTCCGTACAAATAGCATCTAAAAAGATTTGTCTATTCATAACTATAATATAGATGTAATGTGTATTTCTATAAAAAATGGAAGTTATAGAATAAATTTTGTTTTTTTTATTTTTTGCAAGGTGAATGCAGGATGGTAATAAGGGGAGCTTATATTGTTTTATAAACCTTTTGTAAGTTACAGACGGCTGTTTTCCGTATAGCATTAGGGTAGAGGAGGGGGAGAGAAAATGAAAAATTATATTCAAGGGATTGATCACGTGCAAGTAGCTGCACCTGTAGGGTGTGAAGAAGAGGCGCGTGATTTTTATGGGAATACGATTGGTATGGAAGAAATTCCAAAGCCAGAAGAGTTGAAAAAACGAGGTGGATGTTGGTTTAAATGCGGAAATCAAGAAATCCATATTGGTGTCGAGCGGAACTTTACACCAGCTAAAAAGGCTCATCCAGCTTTTTATGTGAATGAAATTAATGAATTTAAGCAAACACTTATAGAGCAAGGTGTTAAAGTGATTGATGATTATGCACGGCCAGATGTAATTCGATTTTACGTGTCAGATCCATTTGGAAACCGAATTGAATTTATGCAAAATAAAGACTAGGTGGATTCCCACCTAGTCTTTAACTTCTTCTGAAAAGTCCTAACACTTCTACAGTTTCTGTAATATTAACGAATGCATTCGGGTCGATTTCAGAAATTGTTAGTTTCATACTTGCTAATTCTTCACGAGAAACGACGGTCATAAGTACACGCTTTTTCTCGCTTGAATAAGCACCTTCGCCATCAAGTAACGTTATTCCACGTACAACAGTTGAAAGAAGTTGTTTTTTCATTTTTTCTGCTTCATTTGTTACAATCATAAGTGTAACTTTACGATGTTTTGTATGAACAGCATCAATTACTTTACCAGTTACATAAATTGAAAGTAAGCTTGTAAGTGCAACATCCCAGGTGAAGAAGAATCCTGCGATTATTACAACGACTGCATTTAAAATAATAAGGAATCCGCCAAGTTTAATGTCTCGCTTGCGGGATAAAAGCATACCGATAATATCAAATCCACCAGTGGATCCATTACAGTTAAAAACAAGACCAATACCAGCTCCAGCGATTACACCTCCGAAGATAGAAGATAACAATGGATCTGTTGCTACGACTTTTACTGGAACGTAGTATAATGCAACAGATAATACAACTACAGAGACAACTGTGTTAAAAATTACTTTTTTTCCAAGACCTATGTACCCTAAAATAAGGATAGGTAAGTTTAATACAAAGTTAATAATGCCTGTGTTTACAGGGGTTACAATCCCTAAAATAATAGCAATTCCGCCAATTCCACTACTTAAAATTTTGTGGGGGATAAGGAAAAGATTAAAGGCAACCGCAATAATAATAGAACCGATAATAACACCAAGGAATCTGACCATTTCTTTCCCGTCCTTCACTGAAAAATTCATATTATTTCAAGATTATATATGATATTGAAAGTTTTGGGTAAAAACAGTTTATTTAGGTAAATTAGATTAATCAAAAGAATTTGAGTATTTTATCATTTGAAAGGGGATACAGTTGTGAAGATAAAAACATATCAACAGAAAAGCCCGTTGAAGCAAGAATGTGAGGATTCTTATTTTTGTAATAAAGAAAAAAAGATTTATGGTGTATGTGACGGTGCAACACCACTTGTCCCGTTTCGTGATGAAAAGGGACATAATGGAGCATACATCGCTTCGCATTTATTTGCAAGTTATTTTACTGCATTACGAGAGAATCATAGTTTACAATTTGCAGTTGCCAAAGCAAATGAAGCATTGCAAAGCAAAATGTTAGAATATGAAGTAGACACGAGAAAAAAAGAGCATTTGTGGTGCACATGTATCGCGGCAGTCCAAATAGTTGGTGAGAAAATTGAATATGCGCAGCTTGGGGACTGTATGATTGTCGCAACTTTTCAAAATGGAACGATGCAAGTATTAACGAAAGACACAGTTGAAGGAATTAGTAAAAGAGCAAAAAAGAAGAGGGAAGAAGATCGTAAAAAAGGGTTATCTGTACCAGAAGAATATGTTTTTCAAGATGTTCGAGAACAGTTAAAATACAATCGTTATCTTGCAAATATGCCAAATGGTTATTCAGTTGCAAATGGAATGAAAGAAGCGATACATTATTTACAACATGGTGAATTACATACAGATGAAGTGAGTGGGATTTTTATTTGTTCAGACGGGTTATTTCACCCAGATTGGTCATTAGAACAAACTGTTGCATATATAAGAAAGAATAGTATAAACGAATATATAGCAATTATTGAAGAGCTAGAAGCGGAAAAGAGAATAAGGCCAGATGATAAAACGATTATTATGATTGATTTTTAAGAGGAGGCAGTTCAAATGGAAATTAAACGTGTCAATCTAACATTTCAAGATGAATTAGTTCCTTTAGAAAAAGTAAACAAACTGATTATTCACCATACAGCTGAAGATGGATGGGACGTGTATAAAACGCATGAATTTCATCAAACTGTAAGGGGGTGGAGCGGAATTGGTTACAACTATTTTATCGAAAAGGATGGAACTGTAGTGGAAGGGCGAGGTTTACATATTGGAGCGCACGCGAAAGACCATAACCGTCATACAATTGGAATATGTATGACGGGAAATTTCGATAAATACGATCCCACTCCCCCGCAAGTGAATGCATTATATTCTTTATGCAAAATGTTTATGAAGCAATTTGCTATAAAGAAAGAAAATATACTAGGTCATAGGGAGTTAGAAGGAGTTACAAAAAGCTGTCCTGGTAATCGTTTTTCTATGGTAGAGTTAAGGAAGATATTATCTTAAATATAGAGGAGTAACAACGATGATGAATATAAAAATACCAAATGATAAAAAAGAAGAGCTTGTAGCACAAATTCAGCAATTTTTCATGGAAGAAGATCTAGATGAAATTGGACGTTTCCAAGCAGAGCGTTTAATAGAAGAAATGATTAAATTAGTTGGACCATTTGCATACAATCAAGCAATTGGAGATGCAAGAAAGCTTGTAAGTGAGAAATTAACGAATATGGAAGAAGATTTATACGTGTTAGAGAAAAATGAAGGGAAATAAAAAAAGAGCCGATGGGCTCTTTTTTATTTTTCTTTCTTATGTTCCTTATATTCATGTACTTTTTCTTTCACATTACCAACTGTATCTTTAGCAGTGCCTTTCACCTTATCCCATTTTCCTTCAGCTTGTAATTTCTTATTGTCAGTTACTTTCCCAACAACTTCTTTTACTTCACCTTTTACCTTATCAATGGCACCTTCTACTTTTTCTTTTAAACCATGATCATGTTTAGTCATACATTTCTCCTCCTTGTAGTTTGATTAGAATTCTCTTTTCATATTGCAAGTTGAATGATGTATCTAGTAATATCGTAACAAATCTAGTTTGAATATTCAAATGATTAATAGGATAGAAAAGGAATTGTCATAAAATGTTTAAAAATGTAACGGAAGGAGAAATAAAGTAAATTATAATATGTCTTTTGCGGTCCATATTGATTTTGTATAAGCGATTTTCATGTGAGCACGTTCCATGTTATTTTGACTGCCGCTACCGAACCTTGCTTGTCCAACTATTAAAGTACAATTGGATTCAATAGCTGTCTTAATTCGTTTTTGAATTAATGCAGTATGACAGCCTTTACGCTGAAATTCTGGCAAAGTAGCAGAAGCAGCTAATGATGCGACACCCTTATTTATATACAGGACACCAATACCAGCAGGGATATTTTGAACTTCAGCTATGAAAAAATGCCACCCTGGTTCATTGTAAAGAATTTCATTATTTTGGCGCACGCTATCTTTTGTAAAGGATGGCATATTAAATCCACGTACATAAATGTCTGCAAAAATATCAAACTCATTTTCTTTTAGTTTTCGTATTGTAATATTAGAAGGAAGAAGTGATGAACCCTCTCTCGGTATACTATACAAAGCAGTATGGAAGCTAGATTGATAAAACCCTTTTTGAGATAAGTATTGAAATAATTCAGTTGTACCTTGTGCTGGGGTAATTTCAAAACGACAAGGGATTTGTAGTGATTCATAATAAGAAATGATTGCATCAATCGCATCTGCATTTGTAATACCTTTTACTGTATTAAAAGCAGGACCAGCAATTATTTTTGATGAAAAGGCAGTGGCGCTACCGAATTTTTTCATTTGCACTTGCATTGGGTTTCCGCTTATTGTTTGTAGTCTCTCTAATCTAGAAGAGAGCATGTCAATTTCTGCATTTTCAATTTCTGTTGCTATATCGTGTGTCATAACAGTAGTCATAAAATTCCTCCGTTAATAAATATATTTCATAGTACATATACGATTTTTGTTTTGAGATTCCTGTTGAAATGTGAGAGAATAAGAGTTTTTTTGGAAGGGAAATGGAAGTGAGCTGTCGAAGGGAGTGGAAACAGATTAAAGGTGGTGCTCTCATGAAACAAAAAACCGTGCAGACATGCTCTAATTGTGGTTCTCAAAACATAGGAGAAGGTGAGTTTGTCGGATATGCACAAATACGGAAAAAGGAAACGATGTTCACATCTTCACCGGTGGATGCGTATATTTGTACAGATTGTGGGAATATCCTTCTATTAAAAGTACGACATTATGAAAAGTTTAAGCAGAAGCCGTTATGATCATTGAGAAATGGTCATATCCAACGTTGTATACGAAACGACTTATGTTAAGGAAAATGAATATGAGTGATAGTTTACATATATATGAGTATGCTACAGATAAAGAGATGACAACTTTTACTGTATGGGATGCTCATCTATCGTTATGTGACACATATAACTATGTAGAAGAGATTGTGGGGCAATATAATGAAGGGCAAGTAGCACCTCTTGGAATTGTATTAAAAGAGGAGAAAAAACTTATAGGCACGTGTGGATTTATAAAATATGATTTGGTCACACATACAGCAGAAATTGCATACGCCTTATCTCGAAAATATTGGGGAAGAGGATTAGCCACGGAGGCTGCATTAGCTTTTTTCTACTATGGTTTTCATGAGTTGCATCTTAATAGTATTGAAGCGGGATGTGATTCAGAAAATGAAGCATCTGAAAAATTAATGAAACGTTTGAATATGGAGTACAAATATACAATTCAGAAGGATATGTTTATTAAAGGTAAGAATCGCGATACAAAAAGATATTGTATATCTAGAGAAGGATATATGAATCAATGAAATATCTTACATTGAAAAACTCCTTTAAATAAATCAAGGAGTTTTTTTATTTTGATAACAACAAATCGGAGTTTATCTTTTTGTTCGTGTGTTAGGAGTATGGGAGATATATCGAATTTTAGTAGAAAATAAGGAATACAGTAATCGTTTTATTTTTAAACTGAAAAAGAAAGTAAGAAAAAAGGTAGATAGTTTATCGTTCTGAATTATTTCCAAAGAAATAATTCAGAAAATACAGAAAAATGTCGTAATCATTTGCGGAAGTCTGTTATAATAAACGAAAAAATGAAAACGCTTTAAAGGGGGATGTAACCAATATGATGATGAATGTACCGCTAACAATTAGTTCTATGATGGAAAGAGCAGAAAAGTTATTCTCAAAGAAAGAAATTGTTTCTCGTACACATGATACCATTACGACATTAACGTATAAGCAGCTAGGAGAAAGGACGAGAAGACTTTCTAGTGCGTTAAAAAAGCTTGGGATTAAGGAAGGCGAACGTGTAGGAACGTTAGCGTGGAATCATCATCGACATGTGGAGGCGTATTTTGCTATTCCTGGTATTGCTTCCGTTTTACACACAATTAATATTCGTTTATCTCCTCAACATATTTCATACATTATTCAGCACGCAGAAGACCGAATTCTACTTATAGATGAAGATCTCGTACCGCTTGTTGAAAATATTCAATCACAATTATCAACTGTACAAGCTTACATTATTATGACTGATAAAGATGAACTCCCAAACACTACGCTGAAGCCTGTATATCATTATGAAAAGCTATTAGAAGAAGGCGATCCCAATTTCCAATTTGTAAAAGATATTGATGAAAATACACCAGCTGGTATGTGTTATACGTCAGCGACTACAGGAAATCCGAAAGGTGTTGTATATACGCATCGTAGTACTGTACTGCATTGCATGGCACTCGGTTTAGCGGATACAGCTGCTTTATCGGAAAGTGACGCGGCGATGGCAATTGTACCGATGTTCCATGTGAATGCTTGGGGACTTCCTTTCGCTGCTACTTGGTTTGGATCAAAACAAGTTCTTCCAGGACCGATGTTTACGCCGAAAATTTTATTAGAAATGATCCAATCTGAAAAAGTGACGTTAGCTGCCGGTGTGCCGACAATTTGGCTCGGTGTATTACAAGAGTTAGAAAATAATAGTTATGATTTATCTAGTATGACGAGAATACTATGTGGTGGTGCAGCCGCACCGAAAAGTGTTATTAAAGCATTTGAACAGAAACACAATGTTCCTTTCATCCATGCATATGGTATGACCGAAACAAGCCCACTCGTAACACTTGCACGTTTAAAAAGTTATGAAACAGAATTATCGTATGAAGAGCAATTAGAAATTAGATCAAAGCAAGGGTATCTTGTCCCTGGTGTAGAGATGAAAGTAGTCGGTACAAATGGTGAAGTGAAGTGGGACGGTACGGAGATGGGAGAACTATGTTTACGAGCACCTTGGATCGCTGAAAGCTATTATAACGATGATCGTACTGTCGAAGGTTTTCGCGATGGATGGTTATATACTGGTGATGTTGTCACAGTGGATGAGGAAGGTTGCGTGAAAATTGTTGACCGTACGAAGGATGTTATTAAAAGCGGGGGAGAATGGATTTCTTCGGTCGATCTTGAAAATGCTTTAATGGCACATGATGCTATATTTGAAGCGGCTGTCGTTGCAGTTCCTCACCCTCAGTGGCAAGAGCGACCAATTGCCTGCGTTGTTCAAAAGAAAAATAGTACGGTTACAAAAGAAGAAATATATGAGTTTTTAAAACCACAGTTTGCGAAGTGGTGGTTGCCAGACGATATTGTCTTTATGGAAGAAATACCGAAAACATCTGTTGGGAAGTTTTTAAAACAGGCGCTTCGGAAAGAACTGGAGCATTTGCATAGAGAGAAATAAGTGAACTTCTATTTGTAAACTCTAATACATTAATGGTTGACAAAAGAAGAATGGAAAGATAATATGATTTTTGTGATATGTTACCTAAAATAAATTTTAAGTTTACAAATAGGAGAAGCAAATATGAATACAAAAAACTTAGTTTTTGTCGCTTTATTTAGTTCTATTATGGGAGTGTTAGGGTTAATACCTCCGATTGCTCTTTCTATTACACCAGTTCCAATTACATTGCAATCACTCGGTGTTATGCTTGCGGGTGGGTTGTTAGGATCACGTCTAGGTGCGTTAAGTCAGCTTATTTTCTTACTTATTGTAGGAGTTGGAGCACCATTGCTTGCTGGTGGACGCGGTGGCCTTGGTGTATTTGTTGGACCAAGTGCAGGATATTTACTTGGTTACATCATTGGGGCGTTTGTTATTGGTTATTTAATTGAGCGTTTACGTGAAGTTTCTATTATAAAAGTATTATGTATTAATATAATTGGTGGTATTTTCGTAGTTTATGTATTTGGTATTACTGTACAAGCGTTCTTAATGGATGTTTCTGTATGGGAGACAATGAAAGTGAGTGCTGTGTTTTTACCAGGGGATTGTATAAAAGCAATTATTGCGGCAGTTCTCGTAACAAAATTACATCGTTCATTGAAACATATTATTACGCCCGCTTTAAAGAATGGAAAATATACAAATGCGGGATGATAAAGGGAAGAAACACGTTAATTGCGTGTTTCTTTTTATTATTATTGTAAAGAAAGGACGTCTCATATGGGGATTACAAAAGAATATAAAAAGCATGCCTCTTTACAACCAAATAAAATAGCGATAAAGGAAAATGATAGAGTTTTAACATATAAAGAGTGGTTTGAATCAGTTTGTAAAGTAGCAAGCTGGTTAAATGAAAAAAAATCGAAGAATAAAACGATAGCAATCCTATTAGAAAATCATATAGAGTTTTTACAACTATTTTCTGGTGCCGCTATGGCCGGGTGGGTTTGTGTTCCGTTAGATATAAAGTGGAAACAAGATGAGCTCAGAGAAAGAATTGAAATTAGTAATCCGGATATGATTGTGACAGAACGATATAAGGTGAATGATCTATTGGATGAAGAAGGAAGAGTAATTGAAATTGATGAGTGGAAAAGAATGATAGAGAAATATCTTCCTACATATTCCACTGTAGAAAGTGTACAACATGCTCCTTTTTATATGGGATTTACATCAGGATCAACAGGAACAGCAAAAGCATTTTTACGTGCACAGCAATCGTGGGTTCATAGTTTTGATTGTAATGTACATGACTTTCATATGAAAAGGGAGGATTCAATTTTAATAGCTGGGACGCTCGTTCATTCTCTTTTCTTATACGGGGCAATAAGTGCATTATATGTAGGACAAACAGTGCACATTATGAGAAAGTTCTTTCCAAATCAAGTATTAGATAAGTTAGAAACTGAAAATATATCAGTTATGTATACAGTTCCGACAATGCTTGAATCTTTATATAAAGAAAGTAGATTAATAGAAAATAAAGTGAAAATTATTTCGTCAGGAGCGAAATGGGAAGCTGAAGCGAAAGAAAAAATAAAGAATATATTTCCTTATGCGAAAAGATATGAATTTTATGGTGCATCAGAGTTAAGTTTTGTAACAGCACTAGTCGATGCAGAAAGCGAAAGAAGGCCAAATTCAGTAGGAAAACCTTGTCATAATGTGCAAGTTCGAATATGTAATGAAGCAGGCGAAGAAGTACAAAAAGGTGAAATAGGAACTGTTTATGTGAAAAGTGATCAGTTTTTTATGGGATACATAATAGATGGGGTTTTAACACGGGAGTTGAATGCAGAAGGTTGGATGACAGTGCGAGATGTAGGCTATGAAGATGAAGAAGGCTTTATATATATTGTTGGTAGAGAGAAGAATATGATTTTATTTGGAGGAATCAATATTTATCCAGAAGAAATAGAAAGTGTATTACATGAACACCCAGCTGTTGATGAAATAGTTGTAATTGGTGTGAAAGATAGTTACTGGGGTGAAAAGCCCGTCGCGATCGTAAAAGGAAGTGCTACGAAACAACAATTAAAGAGTTTTTGCTTACAGAGATTATCCTCTTTTAAAATACCGAAAGAATGGCATTTTGTAGATGGAATACCTTATACAAATAGTGGGAAAATCGCTCGTATGGAAGCAAAAAGTATGATTGAAAACCGGGAGAAAATATATGAATAGAGCAGTCATTGTAGAGGCGAAAAGAACACCTATTGGTAAGAAGAATGGGATGTTAAAAGAGTATGAAGTTCAGCAATTAACAACGCCGCTTCTTACGTTTTTAAGTAAAGGGATTGAGAGGGAAATAGATGATGTCATATTAGGTAATGTTGTTGGGCCAGGAGGGAATGTTGCGAGACTATCTGCTTTAGAGGCGGGACTTGGCTATCATATTCCTGGTGTAACGATTGATCGGCAATGTGGTGCTGGTTTAGAAGCAATTCGAACTGCGTGTTATCTCATTCAAGGCGGGGCAGGTAAGTGTTATATCGCCGGGGGAGTAGAGAGTACAAGTACGTCACCTTTTCAAAAAAGAGCACGATTTTCACCTGAAACAATTGGTGATCCTGACATGGGAGTAGCGGCTGAATATGTTGCAGAACGTTATAACATCACGAGAGAAATGCAAGACGAGTATGCTTGTCTTAGTTATAAGCGGACACTGCAAGCGTTAGAAAAAGGATATATACATGATGAAATATTTTCTTTTAATGGATTATTAGATGAATCTATAAAGCCAGAAATGAATTATGAACGAATCATTAAAAGAACAAAGCCCGCATTTTTACAAAATGGAACAGTGACGGCAGGTAATTCATGTGGTGTAAATGATGGGGCATGTGCTGTTCTTGTAATGGAAGAGGGACAAGCCCGAAAGTTAGGTTATAAACCTGTCCTTCGTTTCGTTCGTAGTGCTGTAGTGGGAGTGGATCCCAAGCTTCCAGGGACTGGTCCGATATTTGCGGTGAACAAATTATTAAACGAAATGAATATGAAAGTAGAGGACATCGATTATTTTGAAATAAATGAAGCATTTGCTTCAAAGGTTGTTGCTTGCGCAAAAGAGTTACAAATCCCGTACGAAAAAGTAAATGTAAATGGTGGAGCAATTGCGCTCGGTCATCCGTACGGTGCATCTGGTGCTATGCTTGTAACACGTTTGTTTTATCAGGCACAAAGAGAGTCTATGAAATATGGAATTGCTACATTAGGAATTGGAGGCGGGATAGGGATTGCGCTATTATTTGAGAAAGTAGAAGACTAGCGAGGTAACTAGTTTTCTACTTTTTGAGGAACATAAATATTGCTACCAGGCTTCGCTTTCATTTCGTTCCAAGCAGCAATCGCATCAGCTTTTGCTTTCCCTTTATTATTTGGATCTTCGAAAAAGTCACGAGTAAAGCGATTGTATTCAAATTGTGTACCGATAGTTGTTTTGTATGTAGGGTCTTTTTTTCGTTCGTTTTCTTCATGCCAAAAAGCTATCGCGTCTTCATATGTTTTTCCAACATTCTCTTTGAAAAATTTTTGAAGAGCTACTGTAAAGCGAAAGTTTGTTCCGATTTTTTCTTTGAAAAAAGCACGAACATCTTCGCTACAGCGGTGATTGTTAGTAATAATCGTTTGAAGAGAAAGGTCTTTATAGGATAGGGAAGTTTTACTCACCTTTTGAACAGAGCTGTTTTTTAATATTTTACCAGTAGTTAAATAATGTGAGATACAATCGGTTATTTCGATCTTAGAGCCACTAGCTGGCAACCCATTCTCACGACAAAATGTTTGGAGTTCTGCTTTTAACCAATAATAGTTTTGGAAATCTTCAAGTGATATAGACTTTGTTAAAGGTGGACGCATGAATGTAACAACTACTTTCTTCCATAATTTTCTTCAATTATAAAACATATGTTCTTTTTATGGAAGGGTTAATTTGTAAATATAATGGGAAGAGGAGGTTGCATATGGAAAATGTAATGCAAGTTCGTGTTACAGGAATTTTAATTGAAGATGAAAAGGTATTGCTAGTAAAGCAAAAAGTGGCTAATCGAAATTGGTCTTTACCTGGAGGAAGAGCAGAGAATGGCGAAACGTTAGAGGAAGCAATGATTCGAGAAATGAGAGAAGAGACAGGGTTAGAAGTTAACATTCAGAAGCTACTCTATGTTTGTGATAAACCAGATGCTCGCCCGTCTTTATTACATATAACGTTTTTGCTTAAAAGGATTGAAGGTGAAATTATGCTACCTTCTAACGAGTTTGATCATAATCCAATTCATGATGTGCAAATGGTGCCGATTAAAGATTTAAGTCATTATGGTTTTTCGGAAACTTTTATCAATCTTATAAGTGAAGGTTTTGTAAATGCAGGGAGTTATCAAGGTTTGAAACAAAATATAGGTCTGTAAATATAGGGGAAGGATAGCCGTTCGCTATCCTTCATAACATGTTTTAAACTGCTGACTGTAAAGAAGAAACAAGCTGATTTAAAAATTCATCTCCGCTCATAATTGCTTTCCCGCCACCGCGAGCACTCTTCTTATTTCCGCCACCTTTTCCTTCGATTGTAGGAAGAGCGTCTTTTAAAAGAGCATTCATATCGAGTGATACTGATTTTCCGCAAGCGAGAATACATTGTAGTTTGTCATCATTTTCGATGACGAAATACGTAATTGCATGCTCTTGTTGTTCTGTAATAATAGCGGAAAGCTTTGCGATTTCTTGCATAGAACGATTTGTAAATACTTTAGAAATAAGTATGCCGGCATGTATTTCCGTAGGGTGTTGAAGTAGTTCATTTGCCTCTGCAAATAATAATTTTTCATTCATTGTTTGTATTGCTTTTTCGTTTTCTTTTTGAGAAGTAAGCAGTTGCGCCACTTTTGTTGGAATATCAGTTTCGCTACTGTTTAATTGTTTGGAGACATTCTTCATAATTTGTTGTTGCTGCCCTATTAATTTAAGTGTGCGCCAGCCAGCGATAAACGTTAGTCGTATGCCACCTTTATTGCGTTCCCAGCTAAGAACTTGAATAGGACCTACTTCACCAGTACGTTTCGGGTGTGTTCCGCCACAGCCGTTATAATCAAAGTTTTCGATCATAACAACGCGTATATTTTCTGTCATAGTCGGTTCTTTACGAAGGGGCAACGTTTTCGCTTCTTCTAAGTTCATCCACTGGATGCGGATTGGATGGTTTTCAAAAACAATTTTGTTTGCAATTTGTATTGCTTTTTCAACCGTTTCTGCATGAAGATTTTCTGTTTCTAAATCAATTGTTACTGTTTCTTTACCAAGATGGAATCCAATTGTAGGCATGTTAAAATGGTCCCAAAAGGCAGCAGATAAAATGTGCTGAGCCGCATGTTGCTGCATATGATCAAAACGGCGCTCCCAATTGATTTTACCTTCTACGTCTTCTGTATGTAATTGTTCTGCAATGTAATGACGAATTTCTCCGTTTATCTCTTCTACATTGATTACATTGATATCATTTAATGTACCAGTATCATATGGTTGTCCGCCACCTGTCGGATAAAATGCTGTTTCATTCAAAACAACGTATAAGTTACCGCCTTTATCATAATCTTGCTTTATAATTTTAGTAGTAAAGTCTTGCTTATAAGCGTCAGTGTAATATAATTTGTGCTCCAATTTTCTTTCTCCTCTCGCATTAACTAGTTTCATTGTAAAGCAATTGAAATTAGTTTCCTAATATTTCAGAAGAAAGAAACTATTTTTAGAATTTTCTTGCTATAATAAGAAAAAGAAAATGCGGGGGTGGAATGAATATGTTATATGAAAACGGCGTAGATAAACTGCTTAGTTTAAGTAGAAATATTTCCGAATTATATCGAGAATTAAATGAAATGACCCGGATTTTAACGGATTGTAATCGAGAAAGTGTGAAGTTTGATCGGTTATATGTAAAAGAGTTACTTTGGAAGAAAGAAGATGTAATAGAGAAATATGACCAGCTACTTGTACAACTTTGTATTAACGAATGCTTTGATCTAAAAAGTGTCATTACAGGGGAATATAAGTATACATATGAAGAAGTAGAAAACATAGTTTTACAATTTAATGAAAAGTATAATGTCGCAATCTTAATTAAAGATGTGTGTAAAGAATTACAGTTCACATATGGAATTGATATGGACATAACGAGAACAACTCGGGTATCAACAGCTCAAGTATAGAAAAAGGAAAAGAAAGCAGATCCTTTGCTTTCTTTTTTTGTGAAAATAGAGAGAGTAGGTTTAACGATGAAGGGGAAGTTACAGCATATTCATCCGCTTGGAATGAGTATTATTTTAGGGACATTGTTTGCTAGGTTTGCAACTTCAATGAGTATCCCTTTTTTAGCGATTTATTTAACGACTGTTAAAGGTGTATCAGCTGGAATGACTGGTGCTATTATCGGAACGAGTGCACTTGTTGGTGTTTTTGCTAGTTTTATCGGAGGGAATTTATCAGATCGATTTGGCCGGAAAACGATTATGCTCTGGTCCATGATCGTTTGGATTTTTGTGTTTATAGGTTTTTCACTTGCGGATCATGTTTTAATTTTCTTTTTATTAAACGCTTTAAATGGATTATGTAGGTCGTTTTTTGAGCCAACATCAAGAGCATTATTATCAGATTTAACAAAGCCTGAGTATCGGTTACTCGTCTATAACTTACGATACGGTGCAATAAATGTTGGAGTTGCTATTGGACCAATTGTTGGATTACAGATTGGAAGTGCAAAATCAACAATTCCTTTTTTAGTAGCAGCTGGGGTATATATTCTATATACAGCTATATTAGCGTTCCAATTTAAGAAGTATCCAATGGAAAAAAAGAAAGTGAGTACAGAAAAACCTATTACAATGTTAAATGCAATGCGTATATTGCGAAAAGATATAGTATTTTTAGTTGCTTTAGTCGGTATTATTTTGAGTAATTGCGGTTTTTCACATTTAACGACGACAGTATCTCAATATTTTGCAAATGCACATATATTTGAGGATGGAGTGAAGCTATTCTCATATATGCTCGCTTTAAATGCAATTGTTGTAGTGATTATCCAATACCCTGTTATTCAAATGTGCAAAAAATACACACCATTAGCATCCATTATGGTTGGAACTTTATTTGTGAGCGGAGGATTGTTTGGATTTGGAGTAGTAGAATCTATACTAGGTGCTGCCGTCTGTACAATTATTTTTACAATTGGAGAAGTCTTAATGTTTTCAATGACGGATGTATTTATTGATGATATTGCTGTTGCGCATCTAAAAGGAACATACTTCGGTGCGATGGGTTTTTCGGGAATTGGAGCAGTAATAGGTCCGTGGTTTGGAGGAGTACTTCTCGATTACTACGGGTACCAAAATGGGTTTGCAATATTTTCAGCACTAGCTATATTTTCAACTGTGGCATTTCCTGTGCTTTTAGTTACAAAAGGTTTATCGAAAAAAAGATATGATAGAAATTCTAATATAGAAATGCATGCGAAATAACATAAGCCCCAGTAACCAACTGGGGCTTAGTGTGTATTATATTAACTCTTAATTTGAAAAAAGAACTTTCTTTTCATGCTTATCAGCAACTTCATTTTTGGAAATATGAATGGCTAAATATCCATTTTCTAAGCAGGCTAGCATCTTCTTATAAATAATATTATCGGGTAAAGGAATGATCCGCTGTAAAGAAATATTATTATGAAGTATGCAAATGGTTAGGCCTGTCTTCATCTTTTTAATGACTACATTTTGTTCAGTTACATTTGGTACATCTGTTTCCAAAATGTATTCTTGTTCCGTTTCGCAAAGGTCAATATGAATTTGATTTGGGAAACTAAAGTTACTACAAGAGTCAGAACAAAATTGATCCATCCATTCTTCGAAACCATCAACATGAAAAAGACAATCCTTCTTTTTCTTGCCCATGTAAGACACCCTCCGTGAAATCTCAATTCATACTATGTTATGCATGAATGAAGTAGGGGTGAAGAATAAATGGAAAAATATAAACATTGTATGTGGAAAAGATAGCTAGTGTGCACTTTTTGTTTTACATATCATGATGCGCATGATGTTTTTGGCGTGAATGGTTACGGTTTTTTACTTTATGAGATCCGCTTAATGGTTCAGGTTGTCCTTTTTTTTCTTTCGCTTCACGATTGTTTTTTCCCATTGTATGTGACACCTCCTCTTCCTCTTTAGAATGAGAGAAGTTTGCAAATTTATACGAGAATGTTTTTAGAAAAAAAGGTAAAGATAAATGGGACTAACTATTATGGAAAGGGGATTATATAATGCCATATCATAAAGATAAACAACAAGCGTTTCAAGCAGCTCAGCAAGGTGTTACACAAGCAGAAAATGCATTTAACAACATTGTAAAAAATGATCCAAACTACGGTCATGATTTAAAAGAATTACGCCAAGAGGTTCAGGAAGCGTATGAACAAATTCAAAATGCACTAGAAGTAGCTTCAGAAACACAACGCCCACAACTTGAGCAATACGAAAATAACCTTCAAAATATTATGCAGCATGTAGATCAATTAGAAAAGTAAATGAGGTTGTTGTGTATTCGACAACCTCATTACTTTAACGAATATTATGCTAAAACAGAAAATTTTTCTACTCGTTTTTTCTTTATTATGCGCAGTACATATATTTCAAGTTGAAAAAGTGGAAGCGAAAATGTTGCTCAGAAAAGAGCTAGAACCAACTGGCTATGTAACATGGGAAGTACCTAATAATGAAAAGATTATTGCTATTACATTTGATGATGGACCGGATCCAACTTATACACCACAAATTTTAAATTTATTACGTCAATATAAAGCAGAAGCGACATTTTTTATGATTGGATTTCGGGTTCAGCGTAATCCATATTTAGTGAAACAAGTGTTAAAAGAGGGACATGAAATTGGAAATCATACGATGAATCATTTGTATGCGAGTAATTCATCAGATGAAAAATTAGAAAATGATATTTTAGATGGAAAGAAATTTTTCGAAAAATGGGTGAAAGAACCTTTGCTATTCCGTCCACCGGGTGGATATATTAACGATGCTGTATTTAAAACAGCGAAAGAAGCTGGTTATCAAACTGTTCTATGGTCGTGGCATCAAGATCCACGTGATTGGGCAAATCCAGGGGTTGAATCCATTGTAAATCATGTAGTGAAAAATGCAAAAAGTGGTGATATTGTATTGTTACATGATGGTGGAAATAATCGTAGTCAAACAGTAGCAGCGCTAGCAAAAATTTTACCTGAACTGAAAAAGCAGGGCTATCGATTTGTAACGGTTTCGGAATTGTTACGTTATAAACATTAGAAAAAATCCCAAAAGGTGAATGCTCCTTTTGGGATTTTTCGTTACTGGTTCTTTTTGCGTTTCTTATTATTTTGTCGTTCTGCAGCAGTTAAGTTTTCATTTGCAAACTCTTCGTTATAACCAGCACCTTGTCCTTGTGCAGATGCCGCATTCATTCCTGAAATAGTATGATTTGCTTTTCTTTTACCCATTTTATTTCACCTCTATAACTTTTTTTGTAAGTTGCATGATGAGCAGTTCATAGTATGTATGAACTGTAAAGAAAGCGCTAATAGAGCACTTTACTTTATGGTAATAGTATTCATAAGGAACATGAACACTATTCAAATTTAGAAACATAAAGAAAACTTATGATAATCTATAAGTTTCTTATTATTTACTTATTTAGAAAGTTGTAATAAGATATTATCGTAAGGTATTGAAAAGTTTGTCTACATTTTATATTCAGACAACTTAGTCACGTTTAACAGGGGGGAAACATAATGGTCAAACATAATCCATTTCAATCACGCGCAACTTTTGAAGTAGATGGAAAAACGTATCATTATTATGATTTGAAAGCGCTTGAAAACGCAGGGGTTGGCAACGTATCTCAATTACCATATTCCGTGAAAGTTTTACTTGAATCAGTACTTCGTCAAGTAGACGGACGTGTAATCACAGAAGAGCATGTTACAAATTTAGCGAAATGGGGAACGAAAGATGTGCAAGATATCGATGTTCCATTTAAACCATCTCGTGTAATTTTACAAGATTTCACTGGTGTTCCAGCTGTTGTTGATTTGGCTTCGCTTCGTAAAGCAATGGCAGACATGGGTGGGGATCCTGATAAAATTAATCCGGAAATTACTGTAGACCTTGTAATCGATCACTCTGTACAGGTTGATAGAGCGGGTACGGCAGACGCGCTTGCATTCAACATGGACTTAGAGTTTAAACGTAATGAAGAACGTTATAAATTTTTAAGCTGGGCACAGAAATCATTTGATAACTACCGCGCAGTTCCACCAGCTACAGGTATTGTACACCAAGTAAACCTTGAATATTTAGCACCAGTTGTTCACGCGGTGAAAAATGCTGAAGGTGACTTAGTTGCATACCCAGATTCATTAGTTGGAACAGACTCACATACAACAATGATTAACGGTATCGGCGTTCTTGGTTGGGGCGTTGGTGGTATTGAAGCAGAAGCAGGAATGCTTGGACAGCCTTCATACTTCCCAGTACCTGAAGTAATCGGTGTAAAATTAACTGGTACACTTCCAAGTGGTACTACAGCAACTGACGTTGCATTAAAAGTAACACAAGTATTACGTCAAAAAGGTGTAGTTGGTAAATTCGTTGAGTTCTTCGGTAATGGACTAAAGAGCATGCCTTTAGCTGACCGTGCAACAATTTCAAACATGGCACCAGAATATGGCGCAACTTGTGGATTCTTCCCAATCGATGATATTTCATTAGAATACTTACGTTTAACAGGTAGAGATGAAGAACAAATTCGCGTTGTTGAAGAATACTGTAAAGCGAACGGCTTATTCTATACAGCAGACAGCAAAGATCCAATTTACACTGATCTTGTTGAAATTGATTTAAATACAATTGAATCTAACCTTTCTGGACCGAAACGCCCACAAGATTTAATTCCACTTTCAGATATGAAAGATGCGTTCCACAAAGCTGTTGTAGCACCAGTTGGAACACAAGGACTTGGATTTAATGAGCAAGAGTTCGATAAAGAAGTGAAGGTTACATTAGAAGATAAAGAAGTAACGATGAAAACAGGTGCAATTGCAATCGCAGCAATTACAAGCTGTACAAATACATCAAACCCATACGTATTAATTGGAGCAGGTCTAGTTGCGAAGAAAGCAATTGAAAAAGGACTTGTAGTACCTGAGTACGTAAAAACATCATTAGCACCAGGATCTAAAGTTGTTACTGAGTACTTAGATAAATCAGGTTTAACAACATATTTAGACCAATTAGGTTTCCAAACAGTTGGTTACGGCTGTACGACTTGTATCGGTAACTCTGGTCCATTAGCGCCAGAATTAGAAGAAGCAATCGCAGCAAACGACTTATTAGTAACATCTGTTTTATCTGGTAACCGTAACTTTGAAGGTCGTATTCATCCACTTGTAAAAGCGAACTACTTAGCATCACCACCACTTGTTGTGGCATATGCACTTGCAGGTACTGTTGATATTGACCTGAAAAATGATGAAATCGGTAAAGATGCAAATGGTAATGCTGTTTACTTCAACGATATTTGGCCATCAGCTAAAGAAATTGAAGATGTAGTTCAAAGCGTTGTTACATCTGAGCTGTTCAAGAAAGAATATGCACAAGTATTTAATAGCAATGAGCGTTGGAATGAAATCCAAACTTCAAACGAAGCTTTATATACTTGGGATAATGATTCAACATACATTCAAAACCCACCATTCTTTGAAGGTTTATCTAAAGAACCAGGTGAAGTTGAAACGTTATCAGGCTTACGCGTAGTTGGTAAATTTGGTGACTCTGTAACGACAGACCACATTTCACCAGCAGGTTCAATCGGTAAGCACACACCAGCTGGACGCTACTTATTAGAAAACGGCGTACAACCAGTTGACTTTAACTCTTACGGTTCTCGTCGTGGTAACCATGAAGTTATGATGCGTGGTACATTCGCGAACATCCGTATTAAAAACCAAATTGCACCAGGAACAGAAGGCGGATATACAACATACTGGCCGACTGGTGAAGTAACATCAATCTATGATGCTGCTATGAAATATAAAGAAGATGGCACAGGTCTTCTAGTTGTTGCTGGTAAAGATTATGGTATGGGAAGTTCTCGTGACTGGGCTGCGAAAGGTACTAACTTATTAGGTATTAAAGCAGTAATCGCAGAAAGCTTCGAACGTATTCACCGCAGTAACTTAGTGTTAATGGGTGTATTACCACTTCAATTTAAAGATGGCGAAAGTGCTGAAACGTTAGGTCTTGTTGGTAACGAGTCATTTGAAATTCAAATCGACAAATCAGTTAGACCACGTGATCTTGTAAAAGTAGTTGCAACTGATTTAGATGGCAACGAAAAACAATTTGAAGTAGTAGCTCGTTTCGATAGTGAAGTTGAAATTGATTACTACCGTCACGGTGGTATTCTGCAAATGGTTCTTCGTGAGAAAATTGAAGAGTCAAAAGTGTCAAACTAAATAATTGAAATGAACGAGAAGGAAGCTAACAACTGTTAGCTTCCTTATTTTATGGAAAGGGATGAAACCATTTGGTTTCATCCCTTTCTTTTTACTATAAAAATGGAGGAAACGTCATGACAGAGTATAAAAGAATATTGTTGCCGTTACGACAAGAGAAAATATTAGTAATAGCAGCTGTATGTAGTGGGATAATTGCTGCCATTTTAAATTTATCACGCCCAATTTTCATGGGATTAATTGTAGACAATCTTATTCAAAGAGAGCTAAAAGGTGCGTATTTATATATAGCTTTGTTTGCGGGTAGTCGCTTTTTAATGTGGGCGAACAATCTTTTATTTGATTATATAAGTTCAAAAGCGAGTCAACGTATATTACAAACGAAACGTATAGAATTATTGCGTCACTATTTCTCATTACCGTTTGAAGAGAGTGAGAAGATTAAGCAAGGAGAGTTAGAAACTTTGGTCGTGTCTGATATTCCGAACTGGGTCAGATTATATGGCTCTATATTAATAGAATATATACACGCTATTGCCCAATTTATTGGAGCTTTCATAGCACTACAACATATAGATATACAGTTTATATTGTGGGTAACTCCGTTTTTATTTTTAAGTACAATTGTTCCAATACTGATGGGAGAAAAGGTAAGAGATATTGCAAGCGTTGCTCAAAAAAATCACTCAAGTGTTGTAGAGATGGTGTCACAGTTTGTAAAGGGGATACAAGATTTGCGGAGTTTACAAAAAGAAAAATGGGCAATTCGCTTATTTAAAAGAGTAACGGCACAATCGTATAAATCGGAAGTAAAGAAGACGATGATGCAACATTGTATTGGAGTAGTTGGAACGGTGATTGAAACAGGAGCATATATCCTTGTTCTCATTATAGGTGCACAAAAAATAATGAGGGGAGAAATAGAAGTTGGTTCACTCATTGCAGTGTTAGCGACAATTGAGATGCTCTTTTTCCCTGTCCGTTATGTGGGCGATTTATTAATAATGACACAAGTTGCAGTCGCTTCGGCAAATAGAACTTTTTGCTTTTTAAATAAACGAGCAGCAGATAACAATGTAGAAAGAGCGATGGGTATCAGGATAACAAATGTTTCATTTCAGGAGAATGACGAAGAGAAATGCAGAATTCGTAATATTGATTTGCAAATTCGTCCTGGTGAACTCGTTATTATTGTGGGAGAAAGCGGTGCAGGAAAAACAACGCTTTTAAAGTTAATAACGGGCTTGTATAAACCATCTAACGGTAGCATTGCTTATTATGGTAATGAAGCTCGTATGACTACAGTTTGGCAAGAACCACGTTTTTTCCGAACGACGGTAACAGAGAATATGTATTTCGGGGAAGAGTGTTTAGAAAATCAGTTAGAAAAAAATAGTGAACTTATAAATGTAACGCCGATTATTAGAGGGTTACCTGAAGGGAGTCAAACTGTGCTACATAAAAGCGGTGAAGAGCTTTCAGGAGGCGAAAGAAAACGTCTTGCATTATTACGAGCAATTGGTTCAAATCCGAATCTTATTATTTTAGATGAACCGACTGCGGGGTTAGATCCGAGTAATCAAGAAACTGTTTGGAATATGATTGAAGGACTAGGAAGAGATGTAACGAGAATTGTGGCAACACATGATGTAGAGAAAGTGATACTAGCGGATCGTGTTGTCATAATGAGAGAAGGAAGTATTGTTGCATGTGGAAGTCCTGAAAAATTAATAAATAGTCATTCATTTTGAAAGAGATGTGAATAAAGATAAGAGCAGTGCCCTTATCTTTATTCAACATCATTTATTTGATATTGGATAGATTCTGAATGATTTAGATCTACGTTAAAAGTAGCAGTCATAAGGAAAGTTGCAATTCCAAGGATTAAGAAAAGGACGAATGAGACTAGAGAGATGTAAAGACAAATACGCCCTACTTTCTTTTTTTCAAGATCGTTACTAAAGAGTGAAATGATCCATGTAATAATACCGATTGGGTATAAAAGAAAACTAAGAATATATAATGTTATTTTTTCGAATGAATTCATAAAAAATCCCCCTTTTGTTGAAGTTTATATAAGTACGAAAGTAAAAAGGTGAATGGGCCCATAAGAAGATAAACAACACTTCATCTATTTTTCTAATTATATGATAAAAAGGTAAATATTTCATCTTGGTTATAAGAATTCTGATTATTTCGACTCTGAATATTTCCAAGCTTGTCCGTATAAGCTAAAATAAGATATATAGTATTTTGATGAATGTGTTAAAAGAAGATAATACGTTAGGGTGATATAAAATGTGGCGGAAGCTTACGATTATTGTAGTGTTACTTTGTTTAGCGGGATATGCAGCTTATGAACAGTTTGGTAATAAAGAGCAGGCGGTAAAAGTGAAGCAAGAAAAAAGTGAAGCTGCGATGAAAGAGATTATCGCAAGGAATGGTATTGAGATAGGGAAGAGCGCACCAGACTTTGAATTAACTAAGTTAGATGGGACAAATGTAAAGTTATCGGATTTAAAAGGAAAGAAAGTAATTTTAAACTTTTGGGCTACGTGGTGTGGACCATGTCAGCAAGAAATGCCTGATATGGAGGCTTTCTATAAAGAACATAAAGAAAACGTAGAAATTTTAGCAATCAATTATACGCCTTCAGAAAAAGGTGGGGGGGAAGAAAAGGTAAGCAATTTTATTAAAGAAAAAGGAATTACTTTTCCTGTTTTATTGGACAAGAACATTGATGTGACAACAGCGTATAAAGTAATTACGATTCCAACTTCGTATTTTATAGATACAAAAGGTGTCATTCAAGATAAGTTTATTGGGCCGATGACGCAAAAAGAGATGGAGAAAAGGGTTGCTAAATTAAAATAATGGTGAAAAGGTAGAGGTGGAGAGTTCCCATTTCTGCCTTTTCTTTTTCAAGTAGTAATAACTTCATGATATGATGTAAGAAATATAAACGTTTAGAGATAAAGGAGTGTATGGAGTGGGGAATGTATCCTTACCGTTAGATTATGTTGTAATTGATTTTGAAACAACAGGATTTAACCCTTATAATGATAAAATTATTCAAGTTGCAGCGGTGAAATATCGTAATCATGAACTGGTAGATCAATTTGTTTCATACGTGAATCCAGAGCGGCCAATTCCGGACCGAATAACGAGTTTAACAGGTATTACCAATTATCGCGTTTCAGATGCACCGACGATTGAAGAAGTGTTACCTTTATTTTTAGCATTTTTACATACAAATGTTATTGTGGCTCATAATGCTTCTTTTGATATGCGCTTTTTGAAAAGTAATGTAAATATGCTTGGGTTGCCTGAACCTAAAAATAAAGTAATTGATACTGTATTTTTAGCGAAGAAATACATGAAGCATGCGCCTAATCATAAACTTGAAACGTTAAAACGAATGCTTGGAATTCGTTTAAGCTCTCATAATGCATTTGACGATTGCATTACGTGTGCTGCTGTTTATCAAAAGTGTGCAGCTATTGAAGAAGAAGGGAAACGAAAAGTAAATAAGGTTATGCTTGATGAAACTGCGGTATATGAAGCGGTGAAAGAAATACTTGCATGTAATAAACGTAATGTAGAATGGCTACGTTGTATGAACGTAGGAAGTTATTTAGATATAAAAGCTTTTTATCCAGTTATGAGATTAAAGGTAAAAGGACGAAAGAAATATGTATTAACAGAGATATTAGAAGAAGATGTGAAAGAAATATGTACAAGTTTAAAATGTGAACCGGCGTTAAAAAGTGAAGTTGGTAATACGAGAATTATGCTTAATAGCTTAGAGGATGTTATGAAATTAGAAAGTTATATTTTAGAGCAGTATGATTTTGTATTACAGGCGCTTCATGATTATAAAGAAAATGAAATGAATGCAGATGAAAAGTTGAAAGAGTATTTAAATATTATGGTATAAAAAACTCCGTGTGCAATATATTGTACACGGAGTTTTTTTAGGAGTACTAAAACATAAAATTTTCTTGCAAATCTGATTAAAGAGTTTTTGTTTGCTCATACTATGTAATAAGAAAGCGAAGGAGAGAGGGTGAACAACATGAGAAGAAGTCGCCGTAAATCGTTTGAAGAACTTGTAAATGAAAATAAACAACAATTATTAAGCGATCGTGATGCAATTGATCGCATTGAAGAGCGCATTGAAAAACGTTATGAAATGAAACTTTTTAAGCAAGCTGAATAATTCTTAACACTAGTACGATACTAGTGTTAAGGAGGCGATAGTAATGGGTAATCCGAAAAAAAATTCAAAAGACTTTGCACCAAATCATATTGGAACACAATCGAAAAAAGCTGGTGGAAATAAAGGAAAGCAAATGCAAGATCAAACAGGTAAACAACCGATTGTTGATAATGGTTAAAGAAAAGGAGAATATTACATTCTCCTTTTTTATGTATAAATTTGAGGAAAGATAGGTAATTTAAGATGGTGTGTATATACAATATTAGGAGGGAAGTACATGCCAAATCCAGATAATCGAAGTGATAACGCTGAAAAGTTACAAGAAATGGTGCAAAATACAGTTGATAACTTTAATGAAGCAAAAGAAACAGCGGAACTTTCTAATGAAAAAGATCGTGCTGCTATTGAAGCAAAAAATCAAAGACGTTTAGAAAGTATTGACTCATTAAAAAGTGAAATCAAAGATGAATCTTAACAAAATGTACAAAAAGGGCTGACTTTTGTCAGCCCTTTTTCGTAATTGTAAAATTTTCAACGAGTAAACGCCAATTTTGTGGGAATGGTAAACCGATTTTCCAGTAACTAATACCACCTATACCTTGTTCTTTCATTAAATTGAATTTACTTTGAACAGACCGTGAATCTTCAAACCAAACTTCGTGTTGCACGCCGTTTTCATCAAAATAATTAAAATGAGGAGCTTGGGCTGTGAAATCATAACGAATAGGGACATTATATTTACGAGCTAGTGCAACAGCTGCGACAGAGCTAATTGCTTTTGCGGGTGGATTTCCTTGTTTAAATGGAAGCTTCCAATCAAACCCGTATAAATTTTGCCCCATCATAATTTTTTGGGGAGGCATTTGAGATTTTGCATATTGAAGTACTTCTTTCACCGGACCGATAGGAGAAATTGCCATCGGTGGCCCGCCCTGCCATCCCCAGTCATATGTCATAATGACGACGAAATCAACAATTTGCCCTTGCGCTTTATAATCGTGAGCTTCGAAAAATTTTCCCTTTTGATTTGAACTTGTTTTCGGTACGAGAGTTGTGCTCAATGTGTACCCGCTAGGTAAGCGTGTTTTTACATTTCGTAAAAAACGATTATACGCTTCGCGGTCTTCAGGTGCTACACTCTCGAAATCGAAATGAATGTCTCGCATGCCATATTTCTCAGCTGTTTGCAAAATGTTTGTAATAAATTTGTTTTGAATCGTTGCGTCGCGTAAAATAACCGATGTTAGATCGGCACTGAAATTACCATTTTCAATATTTGTAATAACGAGCATAGGGATTGTTTTACCCTGCGTTGCAATATTAGCGATTTTAGCTGTTTCAGTAGGTTCTTTTAATGTGCCATCTCTTTTTGCCTCAAAACTAAAATAAGCTAAGTATGTTAAAAATGGATTGATGGCACGTGTAGCATTAACTAAACTCTCTTTAATCGGTATAGTGGAAGGTTGTAAATAAGCGATGGATTCTACAGCTCGTTTTGTACCTTTTGGTACGTATAATTGTTGTCCGACATGGAGAATAGATTTTAAAGATAAATTATTAACTTTAGCTAAACTAGCGAGGGGAACATTATATGTTTGAGAAATTCGATATAGGCTGTCACCAGGCTGTACATAATAATTATTCCCTTTCGTATTAACGATAAGTGCCTGACCAACCACGAGCGTTTCAGCTGGATTTAATCCATTGTCTTTTACTATTTCGTCAGGTGTTGATCCATATTTTGATGCCAAGCTATATACGCTATCACCACTACGAACAGTTACAATTTGAATCATATGCTGGCTCCTTTCAGTAAAAGATTCACTGTTTTTATTTTATTTTTGATGTTACTGTATTATGATTAAATGTATGCAAGGTAGCAGAAGTGAAAGAAGGCGAATATACATATGTTTGTAGCAGAACATGAAGTTGAAATCCGTTATGCGGAAACAGATCAAATGGGTGTTGTTTACCATTCAAACTACTTAGTGTGGCTTGAGTTAGGTCGCACGAAACTTATACAAGATTTAGGTTTTTCATATGTTGAAATGGAGAAAGAAGGAATTATTTCTCCTGTGTTAGATTTACAAATTTCATACCGTAAAGCGATGCGTTACGGAGAAAAAGCAATCGTAAAAACATGGGTAGATACTGTGAGCCCACTTCGCGTTGTATATGGATATGAAATATATAATGGTGATGGTGAACTTTGTATTACTGCAAGTACGACGAATATTTGTGCGAAAAAAGAAGGGTTCCGCCCTGTATCATTTAAAAAGTTATATCCTGAGTGGTATGCGAAATATGAGGAAATTAAGAAAAAATAAAAAAGCGTGGCAGAAGCCACGTTTTTTTATTTTTCATAATTAAATTGTGGGAAGTCGTCACCTTCGTTAAGTGTAACAGATAAATTATGTCCATCGAAGAACCATTCATCATCGCCTTCAATAAAGAAGTTAATACCTTCTTCTTGAATTTGAACAGCAGGATGTGCAGGGTCATCTTTACGAATACCTAAAGAAAGTCCTTTTTGCACAGTACTGCAACCACCGTATTGTACGAAAAAGCGTAGTGTTTCATTTGATTGTAAGTTTAATTCATTTTTATACCATTGTGCTGCTTCTTTTGTTACGGAAAGATTCATGTATAGTTCCTCCAAATTATGTTGCTTTTTCTTTAGTATAAAAAATAACGCAAAAAGACGCTATTAATATGCTTCACGTTTTCTTTTTGCGTTATGTGGGTTACGATCTTATTTTTGCTTTTTAGAAAAGTTTGCTTTTGGTTCAGTTTTATTTATAATTCGTCCGATATTTGCACGGTGTTTATAAATAACCATACCTGCTAATAAACACATCGCAATAATGAAGATTTTATCCCCGCTAACAATGGATGCAATAACAGCAACAACTGCTGTTACCATAGAAGAAAGTGATACGTATCTTGTTGTAAATAAAAGGGTGAAAAATACAACAGCCAATATTGCAAAAACAACTGGTGAATAGCATAATAGCACCCCAGCAGAAGTTGCAACTGCTTTACCACCGCGGAATTTCGCAAAGATTGGATAGACATGTCCAAGAACAGCCGCTAACCCGAACCATAGTGGATGAATATCTAATCCGAAAATCATTGGTAGACTTGTTGCTAATGTCCCTTTTAAAATGTCAGCAATTGTAACGGTAAAACCTGCTTTTTTCCCTAATGTGCGGAATGTGTTTGTTCCGCCTAGATTACCGCTCCCGTGCTCACGAATATCGATTCCGTAGCCGATTTTTCCAACAACTAGTGCAAATGGAATCGAGCCAAGTAAGTAGGCAACGATAAATAAAAGATATGTAGTAACCATAAGTTCAGTCTCCTTTATTCAAATGTGTTGATAAAGGGTAAAAAGAGTTTTTCCCGTATATTGTACCATACATTTGTAAAGAGCACATTTCTTTTTTGTAAATGAAAAATTCATTATTTCGTGAAAAAAATTTCACAGTAATGTTACATTTCTCACAGAAACAGTAAGACTATATGTAGTAACATTTTAATCAAAAGATAACAACATATTGGTGGAGGGTTATAAATGTTACAAAATAATACACGTGGAGAAGAAGAATTAATGAAAGTGTTTGAGACAATAGTCCACGGCAATGAACAAGATTTGATGCAAGAAAATGCAAATGTAGACGGCCGCTCTCCAATGGGCGTAATGGGAACGTTCGCATCTGAGAGTGCAAAATATTATGCTGTTGAGAATTTATTGTCAGATCAAGTGAAAAAAGCGATAAATGAAAATATATTATATCCACATGATTTAGATTTTTATGCAACAGGAACGACGACTTGTTCACAAATTCCGTTAGCGCAAATGCTTGCTAACGGTTTTCATACTGGACATGGACATATGAGACAACCGCAAGACATTAAAAGTGCATTGGCTCTTTCGTCTATTATTTTTCAAGCGAATCAAAATATGCAGCATGGTGGTCAATCGTTTGCACTCTTTGATATTGATTTAGCACCTTATGTACGAAAAACAATTGAGAGACATAAAAAACGATTACAATCATATCCGCTTACGAAAGAACAAATAGAAGAATTTGCATGGAAAGAAACGGAAAATGATACGTATCAAGCGTGTGAGGCTTTCGTTCATAATTCGAATAGTATGCATAGTAGGGGCGGAGGACAAGTACCGTTTATTTCTATTAATTACGGAACAGATACATCAAAAGAAGGAAGAATGTTAATTAAACAACTTTTAAAAGCGACACAAGCTGGACTTGGTAAAGGAGAGACACCGATTTTTCCGATTCAAATTTTCAAGATGAAAAAAGGTGTGAATTTTGAAGAAAGTGATCCGAACTACGATTTATTTGAATTAGCATTAGAGACAACCGCAGATCGATTATTCCCTAACTTTTCATTTTTAGATGCTCCGTTTAATGCAGTGCATTATGATGGAAGACCAGAAAGTGAAGTATGTTACATGGGATGTCGTACCCGTGTTATGTCTAATATACATGGAGAAGAAACAGCGATTGGTAGAGGGAATTTATCATTTACGTCTATTAATTTAGTGAAATTAGCGTTAATTAGTGGTTCAAAAGAAGCGTTTTTTGAAGCGCTAAACTATTATTTAGATTTAGGAATTAAGCAGCTATTAGAAAGATATGCGTATCAATGTACGAAGCGAGCAAGAGATTTTCAGTTTTTATATTCACAAGGTGTATGGCGTGGTGGAGAAACGTTGCAGCCTGAAGACTCCGTAGCCTCGATTTTAAAACAAGGGACGTTAAGTATTGGTTTTATCGGTCTTGCGGAATGTTTAGTAGCTTTAACAGGAAAGCATCATGGGGAAGATGAAGAATCATGGAAACTTGGGTATGAAATTATTTCCTTTATGAGAGATAGAATGGATAAAGCGACAGAAGAACATCAACTGAATTTCTCAGTAATTGCAACTCCAGCAGAAGGATTATCAGGGAAGTTTGTGAAAAAAGATAGAGAAGAATTTGGCGTGATTGGCGGCATAACGAACCATAATTACTATACGAATTCATTCCATATTCCAGTTTATTATAACATTCAAGCGATAAATAAAATCCGTTTAGAAGGCCCGTTCCATGCTCTCTGTAATGGAGGACACATTACTTATATTGAACTAGACGGAGCAGCAATGCATAACAAAAAGGCATTAAAACAAATTGTACAAGCCATGGCAGAACATGGCGTTGGATACGGTTCAATTAATCATCCTGTTGACCGTTGTAAGTGCTGTAGTTATCACGGGGTTATTGGGAATGAATGTCCAAGTTGCGGGAATGAAGATGAGGCTAATATAGAAAGAATTCGCCGTATAACAGGCTATCTTGTAGGAGATATGTCAAAGTGGAATAGTGCGAAACGTAGTGAAGAGATAGATCGGGTGAAACATAAATGAAAGTGATGAATATTATTCATGATAGTGTAGTAGATGGAGAAGGATTGCGGACAGTCGTGTTTTTTGCGGGCTGTCCGCATCGTTGCGTTGGTTGCCATAATCCGAAATCGTGGAATATTTGCAACGGAACGGAAATGACAGTAGAAGAAATTGTGAAAGAGATTGCAAGTAATCCATTAACTGATGTAACATTTTCAGGTGGAGATCCATTTTTTCAAGCTGCTGAAGTGAAAAAGGTAGCAAAAATCGTGAAAGATTTGAAAAAAAACCTATGGATGTATACAGGTTATACGTTAGAAGAGATACAGAGTTCTCAAAATAATGATATGATAGAGTTGTTACATTATGGGGATGTTTTAGTCGATGGAAGGTTTGAAATTGAGGAAAAAGATTTAACACTTCCATTTCGCGGAAGCTCCAATCAACGTATTATTCGATTGAAAGAGTAAAAAGGCGGGATAGATTATATGAACAAAACGGTATTGCTTGTTGAAGATGAAAGAAGATTACGTGAAATTGTTAGTGATTATTTTCGTAATGAAGGCTTTGAAGTAATCGAAGCAGAAGATGGAAAAAAAGCGTTAGAGTTATTTGCAGAGCATGAAATTGATTTAATTATGTTAGATATTATGTTACCGGAAATAGATGGATGGTCTGTTTGTAGAAGAATTAGAAAAGAATCAGCAGTACCAATTATTATGTTGACAGCACGTTCGGATGAGGATGATACATTGCTAGGTTTCGAATTAGGTGCAGACGAGTATGTAACGAAACCATTTAGCCCGAAAGTATTAGTAGCTCGTGCAAAGACGTTATTGAAACGTGCGGATGGTGCGGTAGGAGTAGCGGAAGAAAATGCTATGTCTTTAGCTGGAATAGAAGTGAATCGTCTATCTAGAACTGTTTTAGTAGATGGAGAAGAAATTATATTGACACATAAAGAATTTGAACTTCTTGTGTATTTAATGGAGAACAAAGGAATTGTGTTATCACGTCAACATTTATTAGACCAGTTATGGGGATATGACTATTACGGTGATGACCGAACGGTTGATACCCATATTAAAAAACTTCGAAATAAGCTAGGAGATAAAGCGAAGCATATCGGTACTGTTATTCGAGTTGGTTATAAATTTGAAGAATAATCTAGAACGATTTGTGTAATTTAGCCTAGGGAAATGGTAATTTTATACTCTCTTTTGAAGGTAAAATGTACAAAAAATACTTTTTTTGTCTACAATGTTAGATAAGTGTATTTTTTTAATTGGATTTCACGATGAGTTCACAAGAAGGACACAAAACGTGACTATACTGAAAATACGAATTCACCAGAGAGGGGAAATAAAACATGGGATATTACGACGGACCAAATTTAAATGAAGAGCATAGTGAAACGAGAGAAGTGAGAAAATCAGGTAGTAAAAAAGGCTATTTCTTCACAGGTTTAGTGGGAGCTGTAGTCGGAGCGGTTTCGATTAGTTTTGCAGCACCATATATGCCATGGGCTCAAAATAATGGAGCGCCAGTATCATCATTTAGTTCGGATTCAAAAGTAGAAGGTACTGTAGTTCCTGTTGTAAATAAAGCGAAAAATGAAACTGATTTACCTGGTATGATTGAAGGGGCGAAAGATGTTGTTGTAGGTGTTATTAATATGCAACAAAGTGTTGATCCATTTGCAATGCAACCGACAGGTCAAGAACAACAAGCCGGTTCAGGATCAGGTGTTATTTATAAAAAAGCAGGAAATAAAGCATATATTGTAACAAACAACCACGTAGTAGATGGAGCAAATAAACTTGCTGTGAAGCTGAGCGACGGAAAGCAAGTTGATGCGAAATTAGTTGGTAAGGACCCTTGGTTAGACTTAGCGGTTGTTGAAATTGATGGATCTAATGTAAATAAAGTTGCCACTTTAGGTGATTCAAGTAAACTTCGTGCGGGTGAAAAAGCCATTGCAATCGGTAATCCACTTGGATTTGATGGAAGTGTAACGGAAGGTATAATCAGTAGTAAAGAACGCGAAATTCCGGTTGATATTGATGGGGATAAACGACCAGATTGGCAAGCACAAGTTATTCAAACGGATGCAGCGATTAATCCAGGTAATAGTGGTGGTGCATTATTTAACCAAAATGGTGAAATAATTGGGATTAATTCAAGTAAAATTGCACAACAAGAAGTTGAAGGAATTGGATTTGCTATTCCAATTAACATCGCAAAACCAGTTATTGAATCTCTTGAAAAAGATGGAGTAGTAAAACGTCCAGCTCTTGGAGTAGGTGTTGTTTCACTAGAAGATGTGCAAGCTTATGCAGTCAATCAATTGAAAGTACCGAAAGAAGTAACAAACGGCGTTGTATTAGGTAAAATTTACCCAATATCACCAGCTGAAAAAGCTGGTTTAGAGCAATATGATATTGTAGTAGCATTAGATAATCAAAAAGTAGAGAATGCTCTTCAATTCCGTAAATATTTATATGAAAAGAAAAAAGTAGGCGAGAAAGTAGAAGTTACATTCTACCGTAACGGTCAAAAAATGACGAAATCGGCTACTTTAGCAGATAATTCAGCTACAAAGAATCAATAATCGAAATAAAAGAAAGTCTCTTTCATATTGAAAGAGACTTTCTTTATCGGCTATACTAAAGGAATAGGAGGGATTAATTATGACAATTGAAAACCCAACTCGTACGGAAATTGGTGAAGTGTTAAAGAAAAGCAAAACAATTGCGGTTGTTGGATTATCAGATAAGCCAGAACGTACATCGTATATGGTTTCAAAAGCAATGCAAGATGCTGGATACCGCATTATTCCAGTTAATCCAACAGTAGATGAGGTGCTCGGAGAAAAGGCAGTTTCTTCACTAAAGGATATTAAGGGACACGTTGACATTGTAAATGTATTTCGTCGCTCAGAGTTTTTAATGGATGTTGCAAAAGAATTTGTAGAGATTGATGCAGATGTTTTTTGGGCACAATTAGGAGTACAAGATGAGGATACATATAAACTTTTAAAAGAAAAAGACTATACTGTAATAATGGATCGTTGTATTAAAGTAGAACATGCGATGACAAAATAGTATAGATTTAAAGGTAGAAAGATTGATTCAGCCCTCATTATAGATAAGTAGGGCCGATGAACGAGGTGTTCATCATGAGATTTTTTAAAGGCTGTTTTTGGGGATTGTTATTTGTAATCCCATTTTGGATCTTGATCATTTGGATCATAATAAAGGTTTGGAATGTGTAATCTTGGAATACATATCCATTTCTCGTTGACAAACGATTATTTTTCTGAAATAGTAGCCTAGAGGAATCCTTGTGAGAAAACAAGGATTTTTCTATTGAAGATGGTATATAAAAGAGATAAGATAACTTGCCAAAACTATAGTCGAGGCGTTATTCTATAATAGAAACATATGTTCTGATTTTGGATTAGGAAAGGGGCAAGGAGTTTGGCAAAGCATCAGTTCCAATATAATGAAGATGCGATTCAAGTGTTAGAAGGACTTGAAGCCGTTCGAAAACGCCCGGGTATGTATATCGGGAGTACGGATAGCCGTGGATTGCATCATTTAGTATATGAAATAGTAGATAACTCCGTTGACGAAGCGTTAGCGGGATTTGGCGACGAAATTTCAGTCGTAATACATAAAGATAATAGTATTAGCGTTATAGATAAAGGGCGAGGAATGCCTACGGGAATGCATAAACTTGGGAAACCTACACCTGAAGTTATTTTAACTGTACTTCATGCAGGTGGTAAGTTTGGTCAAGGTGGCTATAAAACGAGTGGTGGTTTACACGGTGTTGGGGCATCAGTTGTAAACGCTTTGTCAGAATGGTTAGTAGTAACAATTAAGCGTGATGGTAACATTTATGAACAACGTTTTGAAAATGGTGGCGTTCCTGCAACAACGTTAGAGAAAATCGGGAAAACAAAAGAGTCTGGTACGACAATGCACTTCAAACCAGATACAACGATTTTCAGCACGACAAATTACAATTATGAAACATTATGTGAGAGATTACGTGAATCTGCATTCTTATTAAAAGGAATGAAAATCTCGATAAAAGACGAACGTAATGATTTAGAAGATATATTTCATTATGAAACAGGAATCGAAGCTTTCGTTTCATATTTAAACGAAGAAAAAGATTCAATTCACCCGGTTGTATATTTCACTGGTGAACAAAACGGGATTGAAGCAGAACTAGCATTCCAGTTTAATGATGGTTACTCAGAAAATATTCTTTCGTTTGTAAATAACGTACGTACAAAAGATGGTGGAACACACGAAGCTGGATTTAAAACAGCGATGACGCGTGTGTTTAACGAGTATGCTCGTAAAGTAGCACTATTAAAAGAAAAAGATAAAAACTTAGAAGGTACAGATATTCGTGAAGGTGTAGCGGCTATCGTTTCGGTACGTGTACCAGAAGAAGTGCTTCAGTTTGAAGGGCAAACGAAAGGGAAACTAGGTACAAGTGAAGCGCGTTCTTCAATTGATGCCATTGTATCTGAGCATTTAGCATACTTTTTAGAAGAAAACCCTGATGTAGCTACACTTCTTGTGAGAAAAGCAATTAAAGCAGCACAAGCCCGTGAAGCAGCCCGTAAAGCAAGAGAAGAAGCGCGTAGTGGTAAGAAAAAGAAAAAATCAGAAGGTACGTTAAGCGGGAAATTAACACCTGCACAATCACGTAACCCGCAAAAAAATGAACTGTACCTAGTAGAGGGTGACTCTGCCGGTGGTTCTGCGAAACAAGGACGAGACCGACGTTTCCAGGCCGTATTACCGTTACGTGGTAAAGTAATTAATACAGAAAAAGCAAAGCTTGCTGATATCTTTAAAAATGAAGAGATTAATACAATCATTTATGCGATTGGCGGCGGTGTAGGAAATGAATTTGATGTTGAAGATATTAACTACGATAAAGTTGTAATTATGACCGATGCCGATACGGATGGGGCTCATATTCAAGTATTGTTATTAACGTTCTTCTACAGATATATGAAGCCACTTATCGAAGCTGGTAAAGTATTTATCGCACTTCCTCCTTTATACAAAGTAAGTAAAGGAAAAGGTAAGAGTGAGGTAATTGAATACGCTTGGTCAGATGAGGAATTAGACGGTGTAACGAAAAAAGTTGGAAAAGGCTATATGTTACAACGTTATAAAGGACTTGGTGAAATGAATGCGGATCAATTATGGGAAACAACAATGAATCCTGAAACGCGTACATTAATTCGCGTGAAAATTGATGATGCAGCAAGAGCAGAGCGTCGCGTTACAACATTAATGGGCGATAAAGTAGAACCGCGCCGTAAATGGATTGAACGTAATGTACAGTTTGGTATGCAAGAAGAAGGAAATATTTTAGAAAATGAAATGATTATGGAGACGGAGGTGGAATAACATGCAAGCAGAGAAGTTTCATGACCTCCCGCTTGAAGACGTGTTAGGTGATCGCTTTGCACGTTATAGTAAATATATTATTCAAGATCGTGCACTTCCAGATGCACGTGATGGCTTAAAGCCAGTACAAAGACGTATTTTATATTCTATGTATGTAGAAGGTAATGTACATGATAAAGCGTTTCGTAAATCAGCTAAAACAGTAGGTAATGTTATCGGTAATTATCATCCACATGGAGATTCCTCTGTATATGAAGCAATGGTACGCTTAAGCCAAACTTGGAAAGTACGTAATGTTTTAGTTGAAATGCATGGTAATAATGGTAGTGTTGATGGGGACCCAGCGGCAGCGATGCGTTATACGGAAGCTCGTTTATCACCAATCGCATCTGAATTATTACGTGATCTTGATAAAGAAACAGTTGAATTCGTGTCAAACTTTGATGATACGAGTGAAGAACCGGTTGTATTACCAGCAGCGTTCCCGAATTTATTAGTGAACGGATCTACAGGGATTTCCGCTGGTTATGCAACAGAAATTCCTCCGCATCATCTTGGAGAAGTTATTGATGCTACAATGATGCGTATTGATAAGCCAAATAGTACTGTTGATGATTTATTAACAGTTATGAAAGGACCAGATTTCCCAACAGGCGGTATTATTCAGGGGATTGATGGTATTAAAAAGGCGTATGAAACAGGTAAAGGTAAAATTATTATTCGCGGAAAAGCAGAAGTTGAAACAGTGCGTGGTGGGAAACAACAAATTGTAATCACTGAAATTCCTTACGAAGTGAATAAGGCAAACCTTGTAAAGAAAATGGATGAATTACGTCTAGATAAAAAGTTAGATGGTATTGCTGAAGTGCGTGATGAGACAGATCGTACTGGTTTACGAATTGTTGTTGAATTAAAGAAAGAAGCAAACGCCGAAGGTATTTTAAATTATTTATATAAAAATACAGATTTGCAAATTCCATATAACTTTAATATGGTAGCGATCAATAATCGTCGTCCAACACTTATGACATTACCGAAAATTTTAGATGCTTATATTGGACATCAAAAAGAGGTTATTACGAGACGTTCGCAATATGAATTACGAAAAGCAGAAAATCGTCAACATATTGTAGAAGGTTTAAAGAAAGCATTATCGATTTTAGACCAAGTAATTGAGACAATTCGAGCTTCAAAAGATAAACGTAACGCGAAAGATAATTTAAGTGCAAAATTTGGCTTTACAGAAGCACAGGCAGAAGCAATTGTTTCCTTGCAATTATATCGCTTAACGAATACAGACATTACGGCGTTACAAGAAGAAGCAGATGAGCTTAATAAGAAAATTATTGAGCTACAGGCAATTTTACAAAGTGAAAAAAGATTACTTCAAGTAATTAAAACTGATTTAAAGAGAGTTAAGAAAACGTATAGTGATGATCGACGCGCGATTATTGAAGATCAAATCGAGGAAATTAAAATCGATGTAGAAGTGATGATCCCACAAGAAGATGTCATCGTTACTGTAACGAAAGAAGGATATGTGAAACGTACTGGATGGCGCTCACATAATGCCTCAAACGGCAAAGACTTCGGTATGAAAGAGGGTGACATCTTACTTGAACGATTCGATACGAATACGACAGAGACAGTCCTCTTATTTACGAATAAAGGAAACTATATATATCTGCCAGTATACGAAATGCCAGATATTCGTTGGAAAGATTTAGGTCAGCACGTTGCTAATATCGTTTCACTCGACCGGGATGAAACAATCATTTGGGCAACGGTTGTACCGAACTTTGAGGAAGAAAAACGATTTATCGTATTTGTAACAAGAAATGGTATGATAAAGAAAACAGAATTAAATCAATATAAAGTTCAGCGTTATTCAAGAGCATTCGTTGCTGTAAACTTGAAAAAAGATGATGAAGTTGTCGATATATTTGCGACAGATGGAACGAGTGATATCGTTCTTGCTACACACGGTGCATATGCACTTATTTTCCATGAAGAGGAAGTAAGTCCAGTCGGTGTAAGAGCTGCTGGAGTGAAAGCAATTAATTTAAAAGAAGATGACTATGTCGCTTCTGGTAAACCGTTAAATGGTGACAAAGATCAACTTATTCTCGTAACACAGCGCGGTGCTGTAAAACGCCTAAAAGCATCAGAAATTGAGAAATCAACGAGGGCGAAGCGAGGTCTTGTTATTTTCAAAGAATTAAAACGTAATCCGTACCGCATTGTCGGTATTGAAATCGTTCGGGACGATGAATTAGTTTACATGAAGACAGAGAAAAACATTGTAGAAGAAATTGATCCGAAAGCGTATCGAAATAAAGACCGGTATAGTAATGGTAGCCTTGTGCTAGATGTTAATGATACTGGTGAAGTAGTAGAAACGTGGACGAAGAAAAGACCAGAATAAAGAGGGCATCTTGCTATGAATAGTAGCAAGATGCTTTTTTCTAGGCAATTTATTATGTAAATAATAATAATCTTGTTATAATAACTGAATGAAATCGTTCTCATAAAGTGAAACTTTAATCAATGGGGAGTTTCTTCATCCTCACTGATTATTAGTTGAACCAATCGGGCTTTAACAAGCAGTTGATTCCTCACCTAATGCCTTAACTTTCACTGAATTTTGAGTTAGGAATCTTACTGCCCGTTAAAGCGGGACAAATGGAGGGGCAACATGAAAAAAATAGGTGTAGGGATTGTAGGATTTGGTTTTTCTAGTACGACATTTCATATCCCACTATTACAAACAATAGAAGAATATGATATTCGTGCTGTATTATCCTCAAAAGAAGAGGTAGTAAAAGAAACATTACCAAACGCTAATGTTGTTAGTACAATTGATGAATTGGTGAAGCGAGCTGATGTTGACTTAGTTGTTATTACATCACCTAATACAACTCATTTTCCATATGTAAAAGAAGCAATTTTAAAAGGTAAGCATGTTGTTGTAGAAAAACCATTTGTTGTCTCAATTAAAGAAGGGGAAGAGCTTATTTCATTAGCAGAGCAGCATAATGTAATGTTAAGCGTATATCATAATCGTCGTTTTGATAATGATTTCTTAACAATTAAGAAATTGTTAGGAGAAAACAGAGTAGGGAATGTATACGCATATGAATCGAATTTTGATCGTTTCCGTCCACATGTACGTGATCGATGGAGAGAAAAAAATCTACCAGGCTCCGGTATATTATACGATTTAGGATCGCATTTAATTGACCAAGCGTTATCAATATTCGGGAAACCAGATGCGATAAGTGCAGATGTAATAAAACAACGACCAGGTGCAGAGGTGGATGATTATTTCCACATAGTACTTCATTACGGAGTTAAACGTGTCATTTTACGTAGTAGTAGTTATGTGAAAAAAGCTGGACCACATTTTATAGTGCATGGAGAGAAAGGTTCTATCGTGAAGTACGGTATGGATTCGCAGGAAGAGCAATTAAAAAATGGAATGAAGCCAGGTGATAACGGTTATGGAGTAGACGATGAAGAGAATTTTGCTACTTTAGAAACAGAAGAAAGCTTAGAGCGTATTCCAACAGAAGTCGGTTGTTATGACAATTATTATAAAGGTGTACGAGATAGTATATTAAATGGTGAGGAACTACCTGTAACAGCAAAAGAAGGTTTAGATGTTATTAAAATGATTCAATTAGCGATTGAAAGTAGTGAAAAGGGTAGAGTCATTTCTATAAAATAAAAAGACACGAAATTCGTGTCTTTTTTATTAGGAATATGTGAATATGATTAATTAATTAGTTTAGTCGTTTATCATACATTAATTGGATTTGTATGCCATAAGGATCTTCAATAATACCATATGCTTCACTAAATATATTTTTTTCTAGCGGAGAGATTATTTTCACATGCTTATCGGAAATTAAATTATTATAAAACCGTTGTATTTCTTCTAAATTAGCGCTTTGAATGCAAAGTGACATGTTATTTCCAACGTTATAACGTTCATTATGCTTCATTGTATCTTCTGCTATCATTAGCTTTGTATTCCCAATTTGTAAAACAGAGTGAGCAATATGATCTTTATTTTCACTTGTAATTTTAAAAGAACTATCTCTTTTCGCCAGTTCTTCATACGTAACAATCATTAATTTTTTGGCTTCTAAATTACGTGTATAAAAGTTAATCGCCTCCTTTGCTTGCCCGTTCATTGAAAGAAAAATAGCTATCTCTAATGTCATAAATATATAACTCCTTTATTAGTTGATAATTATAATATAGATTAAAAAGGTTTCAATACATGATACCTTTTTGGGAGGGAAATATGAAAAAAACTGAACGAATAAATGACATGCTTATTTTCTTAAATAATAAAAGATATTTTAATTTAAAAGATTTAATGGCTAGATATGATATTTCTAAAAGTACTGCGTTGCGAGATATTCAATCATTGGAAGAAATAGGTGTACCCATATATTCTGAATTAGGTAGAAATGGAAGTTATAAAATTATAGAAAATAGTGTGTTATCGCCAATTTATTTTAGTGTGGATGAAATGTATGCGTTATACTTTTCAATTCTTACGCTAAATGGATACAAGACAAAACCATTTAATGTAGAAAGTATTGCGCTTGAAAATAAATTTAAACATGTATTACCTGATAATGTGAGTAAAAATATTTCAATTATGGAACGAACGCTTTCCTTTGAAGTAACAAATCATAGTAATTTTAGTCCGTTCTTAAAAGAAATTTTACAGGGAATTTTTGCTGAGCAAGTTTATCATTTAACATATTTAAAAAAAGGTGAGGAGAAAGCATTGGTTGCCCAATTTATTCGAATAGAATCTAAATTTGGCCAGTGGTATGCTAAAATCTTTAATTTTGAGACAAATCATGTTCAAATAATTAGATGTGATAAAATTCTTTCTATTGTGGAAACAAGCAATGTTCATCCAAAAAATCTTGAAGAATTATTAAGTTATCTTACTACCTTTCACAGAAAGTCTGATGCAATTGATTTTAGCGTCATTGTTAATCAAAAAGGAAAAGACATTTTTGATAAAGAGAATTACCCTTCCATGAGGTTGCAAAAGGAAAATGAAAATTACATTATAACAGGCTATTTTAACAAGCAAGAATCTGATTTTATTTCAAATTATTTTCTGAATTTCGGTGAAACGATTATTTCAATTCAGCCTGTTATGCTAAAAGAGTTAATCTATAATAAGGTGTTATCTATAAAGCAGCATTTAACTTCTTTAAGATAAAGTTAGTTTTAGCTATTTATTTGATATGAAAAAGCCCTTGAGATTTAAATATCCAAAGGGCTTTTTGGTGATTGTATTTGTTTTTTAGAAACAATTATTTTTCTGGGACGGACAGTCCATAAAAGAACATCGTAACGATATCTTTTATATGTTTTTCCCGATCTCCTTCAAGAAGTTGTGCTCCAAATTCATCACCTAATTTTGTAAACATTTGAATGTAAAGTAACATCATTTCTTTAGTAAGGTGTGGATTAATTTCGTTTTTGCGCTGAGCTTGTTCTAATATTTCTAAATACCAGGGTAGGATTTTTTCATTTTGATAACTATAAATAAACTTACGGAGTTCTTCGTCCCTCTGCATCATTTGTAGTAACATATCAGGTTGAAATAATCCGCCAGTATTCATTTTTCTTACAATCATTTTTTGCATCATATCATGAAAAGGTAATTTTTCTTCTGCAAGCTCTTTATAATATTGAAATTCAGATATGATAAATTCTTGTATAAGCTCCCTAAATAACGCATCTTTACTTCCGAAATGATTATAAATTGTAACTTGAGAAACGTTTGCTTCTTTTGCGATATGTTCTATTTTCACTTCATTAAATCCACGTTCTGAAAATAATACGAATGCTGCTTCTTTAATGGCACGCTTTTTCTTTTCTTTTACTCTTTCAAAGCCGTTCAATGCAATCACCTCACTTAAAATATACAAGAAAAAATAATGGAAAACAATAATTTTGAAATATGGACTAATAAATATTTCAAAAAGTTGTTGCGAATATGGAAGATGAGGAGTACAATAATTTTGAAATATCAAACATTAAATATTTCAAAAAAATGAGGTGGAATTATGATTTCAGTTCAAGATGTCACAAAACAGTTTTCGAATGGAAAAGGTTTGTTTCATATTACATTTGATGTAAAAGAGGGAGAAGTATTTGGTTATTTAGGACCGAATGGTGCCGGAAAATCAACGACGATTCGTAATTTAATGGGATTTATAAAACCGACAGCTGGTAAAGCGACAATTTTTGGATTAGATTGTTGGAATGAAGCAGCGAAAATTCAAAGGGAAGTTGGTTACTTGCCAGGTGAAATTTCTTTTATTGAAGGAATGAATGGATTAGAGTTTTTAAAATTAATGCAGGGAATGCGTGGATTAAAGGATACGAAAAGACGAGATGAACTGATAGAGCGTCTGCAATTTGATGTGAAAACACCGATTCGCAAAATGTCTAAAGGAATGAAGCAAAAAGTAGGGATAGTCGCTGCATTTATGCACGATCCAGAGGTGTTAATTTTAGATGAACCAACATCTGGACTTGATCCACTTATGCAACAAGTGTTTATAGATTTAATATTAGAGGAAAAGCAAAGAGGAAAAACAATCCTAATGTCATCACATATTTTTACTGAAATTGAGAGAACTTGTGACAGAGTAGCTATTATTAAAGATGGTCGACTCGTAACGGTTGAAAATATTCACGATTTACAAAGTATGAGAAGACAGGTGATAGATGTAACAGTATCATCACAAGAAGAGATTGAGTCCCTTACAAAGTGTAATTTGCAATTTGAAGCGGTAAAAGGTAGAGAGGCATCTATCATTGTACAAGGAAACTATCAAACTGTTTTACAAACACTTTCAAACTATAATGTAACGGCACTTCAAACGAGAGCGATGGATTTAGAACATTTATTTATGCATTATTACGATAAGAAAGAAGGGGTAACGCATGAATAAGCAATTATTTTTAGCTAGTTTGAAAGAAACACAAAAAAGTATTTTGAGTTATGCGTCTGGTGCAGCTTTATATCTGTGGTTATTAATTTGGATATTCCCGTCAATGGTATCAGCGAAAGGGCTAAATGAATTAATAGCTGCCATGCCTGATAGTGTGAAAAAAATCGTTGGTATGGAAAGTCCGATTCAAAACGTAATGGATTTTCTAGCGGGCGAATACTATAGTCTATTGTTTATTATCATTTTAACAATTTTTTGCGTAACAGTTGCGACACATTTAATTGCTCGTCATGTAGATAAAGGAGCAATGGCATACTTGCTAGCAACACCTGTATCTAGAGTGCAAATTGCGATTACACAAGCTGCTGTTCTCATATTGGGACTTCTAATTATTGTATCTGTTACGTATGTAGCTGGGTTAGTAGGTGCAGAATGGTTTTTACAAGATAACAACTTAAATAAAGAATTATTTTTGAAGATAAATGTAGTCGGAGGGCTCATATTTTTAGTCGTTAGTGCGTATTCATTTTTCTTTTCTTGTATATGTAATGACGAAAGAAAAGCACTAAGTTATTCAGCGAGTTTAACTATCTTATTTTTCGTATTGGATATGGTGGGGAAGTTAAGTGATAAGTTAGAATGGATGAAAAACCTATCATTATTTACGCTGTTTCGTCCGAAAGAAATTGCTGAAGGATCATATAATATATGGCCGATAAGTATAGGTTTAACTACTGTAGCGCTTTGTATTTTTATCGTAGCGATTGTATTATTTAGGAAGAGGGATTTACCGTTATAGAGTAGAAAGTCCACTGAGAAAGTGGGCTTTTTTTATTTGTAAATTTAAACTAGTATGTTTATCACATAACACTTATAAAGGATATTTATCTTTTTAATTACAGAAATATTCAAAAAAGTGAACCTTTTTCTAGGTTCATACGTCTAATACATGTAAAGTTAAATTGGAAGTGATGAAGTGAGGATGAAACAGGAGGAGCAATTGTGAAAGTAATCCCTTTATATAAAATGATTGTAAAAGAAGAAACGGATGTTTCTTTAGCGAAAAAAGGTGATCATGAAGCCTTTATAGCGCTTATACATACAGAAAAAGCGAAGATGTATCGAATAGCAAAGGCGATGTTACGTGATGAGACAAATATAGAGGATGCGATACAGACAACAATTTTAAAAGCCTATGAAAATATAAAAAAATTTAAAAAAGAAGAATTTTTTCAAACTTGGTTAATTCGAATACTAATAAATGAGTGTAACAATATTATTAGAGCGTATAAAAATGTAATTGTGACAGAAGAGAATGATTACAATATGAGTGCTTGTGATCAGTATGAAGATATAGATTTGTGTAATGCGATTCAATCGTTACATGAAGAATTAAGAGCTGTTACGGTGCTTTATTACTATGAAGACATGCATCAAGAGAGTATAGCAAAGCTGTTAGAAATACCGAAAGGAACAGTGAAATCAAGATTATCACGTGCGAGGGAACAACTACAAAAACGATTAAAGATGGAATAGGGGGTGTAAAGGATGGATAATGAAAAATTATTTGATGAGAAATTAAAAAAGAGAATAAAAGATGAAAATGTTATAGTACCTCCAGAGTTAAATGAAAAGATTAATAGCACGCTACATAATCTTAAGGTAAAAAAGAAGAGTTACAAAATTCATATGATGATAATTAGTGCAGCGGTTTGTATACTTTCAGTGGTATCTATGTCTGAGTTTTCTATACAAAGTTTTGCGCAAAATGGTGGAGTATTTGAATATGTAAAGAAAAAAGCGTTTTCTGATTATGAAAATGAAGAAGAAATAAAATCGAATGTACATTATCCAGATAAAGAAAAGATTCATCAAAAAATGCTAGATTCTATTGATTATTTTAAAAATATTTCAGGACAATTTGAGGAATATTCTAGCTCATCAAGAATTGCTACAACATATAAGTATGCGATTGATACGGAGAAACAAAGAGGTATCTCTTCGAAAGAAGATAAACTAGCCAAAAAACGAACAATTATATATAACGAGGGCAAGAAAAAAGAGTTTGATGATGAGAAGTATACCTATAAAGAGACAAAATGGAACCCGAAAGAAAGAAACAATGAACTATTAAAATTAAATCCTACGGAAAGGTTAGTGAGAAAATCAGATGAGAAAAAGAGATATGATGATGAATATGTAGGGCTAGCTAAATATAGTATTCAATCAGAATTCGCAGATTTATTAATTCGATATAAAGATTGGAATTATAAAGAAACGAAATATCTTGGATTAGATTGCTACAAAATTGAAGGAGTTATAAACATAGAGATGCCTGTTAGCACCTCTGAAAATTTAAGAGGGAAATTCGAAATGGTTGTGGAGAAAAATACAGGGATTATGTTGAAATTTCTTAGTTTTCAAGAAGGCTTGATTCAATATTCAGTTACGACTGAATGGATACAAATAGATAAGGGATTGAAAGAAAGTATATTTCAAAAGGATAGTGCTAAATATGAAAAAATGAAAAACATATTGGATGAATAGAAACAGGAGGAGAGTAAATGGGGAATCATTCATCTTTAAGAGAAGAGAAAAATAAGCAAAAATATAAAAAGAAAAAGATAATAAGTTTACTATTGGCGGTATTACTATTTGGTGGAATTGGCTATGGAGCCTATGTATATATGAAAACTTCTAGTCTTGTACAAAAATCTAATTTGAATTTAGCACGAGGTGAAAAATCCAATTTACGTGAGAAATCTGTAAAACCAATTGCAAATCATGTTTCACTTTTAATTATGGGAATTGATGAAAATCAAGAACGACAAAAGGAATATAATGGTGCATTTCATACAGATGCATTATTGTTAGCGACTTTTAATAAAGACGATAAAACAGTGAAATTAACGAGCATACCACGTGATACATATACATATGTTCCAGTTGAAAAGAAAAAAGATAAAATAACCCATGCATATGGAAGTGGTTTCGTTAAAAATGGTAAAGATGGAGGACCGCAAGCTTCTGTGGAAGCGGTAGAAAAATTGTTACAGGTGCCTGTTGATTATTTTGTGAAATTTAATTTTGGTTCCTTTACTAAAATTGTTGATGGGTTAGATGGTATTGAAGTGGATGTCCCAGTTGAATTTACGGAGCAAAATAGTAAAGATGAACCTGATGCGATTCATTTGAAAAAAGGATTACAAAAATTAAATGGGGAAGAAGCACTTGCACTAGCAAGAACGCGCCATATTGATAGTGATGCAATGAGAGGACAGCGCCAACAACTTGTTATTGAAGCGATTTTAAGTAAATTAAAAAGTGTAGGATCGGTTACGAAGCTAGAAAAAATAGTTGAGGCGGTTGATGATGATTTTAAAACAAATTTAGTAATGGATGATATTTTATCTTTTTATAAATACGGTTTAAACGGTTCAGTTGAAAAAATACAATTAGCTGGTGATGATTTATACTTACCTAATGGCCCAAACGGGCAACGTGTATATTATTATAATCCTAATAAAAAAGATCTACAGAGTTTGAGTAATACTCTTAGAACACATCTAGGATTAAGTGAAAAACAGATTGAGGAGAATTAAAGCAGATGTAATGTCTGCTTTTTTATTATGTTAAATAGTATGTCTTTTATTCGTAAATATTATATACTATTTTCAAATTTAAGATAATAGTGTAACATAAAGTTATAGTTTAAGTTAAATAACAGGGGGCTATTACATAGAATATATCATTAGCAATTATTGAAATAGTATGGGAGAAATGAAAATACAGGGGAGTATCAAAAATGAGAATCGTAAAGAATTTAACATTCCAAGTTATTGTGGCCATTATTTGTGGTATTGCAGTAGGGGCAATTTGGCCGAGTGTTGGACAACAAATGAAGCCAATTGGTGAAACATTCATCAATATGATTAAAATGGTTATTGCACCGATTATCTTTTTAACAATTGTGCTCGGTATTGCAAGTATGGGAAGTATGAAAAAGGTAGGCCGTGTTGGTGGGAAGGCACTATTATATTTTGAAATTGTTACAACAGCGGCTTTAATTATTGGTATCATCGTAGCGAATGTTGTACGTCCAGGAGATGGATTAGATCCCTCAAAACTAAAAGGCGGAGATGTTTCACAATATGTACAAAGTGGGCAAGAAATGAAATGGATGGATTTCTTTTTACATATCGTGCCGTCTAACATGTTTGAAGCATTTGCCAAAGGTGATATTTTACAAGTTCTGTTCTTCTCCATTTTATTCGGAGCAGGGTTAACGATGTTAGGAAAAAATGGACAACCGGTTATTGACTTTTTTGAAAGATTATCGAAAGTATTTTTTAACATTTTATCAATTGTAATGAAATTAGCACCGGTTGGAGCATTCGGTGGGATGGCATTTACAATTGGGAAGTATGGTTTAAGCACGCTCATACCACTTGGTAAATTAATGATTTGTGTATATGCGACAATGGCATTATTTGTTTTTATTGTTTTAAATTTTATTTGTAAATTGTATAAATTTAGTTTGTGGAAATATTTAGCGTATATTAAAGAAGAATTACTTATTGTTCTCGGGACATCATCGTCAGAATCAGTACTGCCGCGGATGATGACAAAGATGGAAGACTTCGGGTGTTCGAAACCGGTAGTAGGTTTAGTCATTCCAACAGGCTATTCTTTTAACTTAGATGGAACAACAATTTATTTATCGATGGCTACTATATTTTTAGCGCAAGTTTTTCACGTCGATCTTTCACTAGGTCAACAATTAACTATAATAGCTATTTTGTTAGTTACATCTAAAGGAGCAGCAGCAGTAACCGGCGGGGGATTCATTGTACTAGCATCTACTCTATCTGCAATGAATGTTATCCCATTAGAAGGTTTAGCGTTATTACTTGGTGTAGATCGTTTCATGTCAGAAGCACGTGCTATCGTTAATTTAATTGGTAACGGTATTGCAACTGTAGTTGTTGCGAAAAGTGAAAATGAATTTGATGATGAGAAGTATACGAGAGTAGTAGAGGAAATGAAAAGAGAAAAAATGGTCGGGTAAAAAGTCAGCTTTGCTGACTTTTTTATTTTTGTAGAAAAGATGTTTTTAGATATATGCATTATTTATTAGTAATAATTAACAAGTATTCAAGTGGTAAATGAGATGAAAGTGATTAAAACAACGAATGTGTATGAATGCGAAATAAGGTTTGAACAAAATATGGAATTTTTATGAATATTACTGTAAAAAAATAATTTTTTAAAAATTTTCAATAATAATACTTTACAAAAATTAAAAAATTAGTAGAATAAGAATTAGTAAGAATCGTCTGATAAATATATAGAGAAAAACAGAATTATCAGAAAATTCTTTAATAGCTATCGTTAAGAATTAGGGAGGGTACAAAATGAAAAAGAAACAAATGAAAAAACTAACAGCAGTTGTAGCACCGGTTTTAGCAATGAGCATGGCGTTAACAGCATGTTCTACATCAGGTGGAGATAAGAAGACAAGCACAAATTCTAGCTCTAGTGGAGATAGTAAATCAGGGGAAAAATTAGCAGCAAAACAAGTGTTAAATCGAACAGTAACACAAGAGATTCCGACGATGGACTCTTCAAAATCAACTGATACAGTATCTTCACAAATGCTAGGTAATACGATGGAAGGGTTATATCGTCTTGATAAAGACAATAAGCCGATTCCAGCAGCAGCAGAATCTAGCACGAAAAGTGAAGATGGTAAAAAATATACGTTCAAACTACGCAAAGATGCAAAATGGTCAAATGGAGATCCAGTAACTGCGAAAGATTTCGTATACGCTTGGCAACGTCTATTAGATCCAAAAACAGCTGCTGAGTATGCATTTATCGCATTCCCGATTAAAAATGCAGAAGTAGTAAATAAAGGAGAAAAACCTGTAACTGAATTAGGAGTAAAAGCAGTAGATGATCTTACGCTTGAAGTTGAGTTAGAGCAAGCAGTACCGTACTTCTTAAACTTAGTAGCATTCCCATCATATTATCCATTAAACGAAAAGTTCGTAAAAGAAAAGGGCGAGAAGTTCGGTTTAGAGTCTGATACAACTGTCTATAATGGACCGTTCGTTCTTAAAGATTGGAAGCATGAACAAGGATGGCAATTAAAGAAAAATGATCAATATTGGGATAAAAAGACTGTGAAACTGGAAGAAGTTAACTTTAGTGTTGTTAAAGAGGCTGCGACTTTAGTCAATCTATATGATAGCGGTCAAGTTGACTTTGCTTTATTAAATGGAGAGTTCGTTGATAAATATAGAAGCAAGAAAGATGAATTTGGCACATATTCACAAGTGAGTACGTATTTCATTCGTATGAACCAAAAACGTGATGGACAAGACACGCCATTAAAGAGCAAAAAATTACGTGAAGCAATTGCGCTATCAATTGATAAAAAGAATTTAGCAAATGTAATTTTAAATGATGGATCAAAAGAAGCTGACTTCTTAGTACCAAAAGGGTTAGCAACTGGACCGGACGGTAAAGATTTCCAAGAAACATTTAAAAACGGTTTGAAACCAAATCCTAAAAAAGCTGCTGCAGCTTGGGAAGAAGCGAAAAAAGAACTTGGAAAAGATCAAGTTACGATTGAATTCTTAAACTACGATACTGGTAATGCGAAAAAAGTTGGCGAATATATTAAAGATCAGATTGAGAAAAACCTAAAAGGTGTAACAGTTAATATTAAACTTCAACCATTTAAGCAAAAACTAAAATTAGAAACTGAACAACAATATGATATTTCGTATGGCGGATGGAATCCGGATTATGCAGATCCAATGACGTTCTTAGATATGTTTGAGACTGGACATTCTCATAACCAAATGAGCTTCTCTGACCCTAAATATGATGGCATGGTGAAAAAAGCTGGAACAGAATTAATGAGCGATGCGAAAAAACGTTGGGAAGAGTTAGGAAAAGCTGAAAAAACATTACTTGAAGAAGATGTAGCGATTGTACCTTTATATCAACGTGGAGATTCTTATGTTTTACAACCAAATGTAAAGGGAGTAGTAAAACATAATATCAGTCCAGAATTTAGCTTTAAGTGGGCATATGTGACTGAAAAATAATAGAGTTGAAAAAGCATTTAAAAGTGGCTTAGCTATCTTTAAATGCTTTTTTGTGAGCTTAAAATACTAATTTTTAGTATGGTTAAATAGAGGAGAATAAGGTGTATAGTATGTACATATAGTAGATGGGGGATAAATCCTACTAAAATAAAAAGTCAGAATATTTAAAATTAAACTATTTACAAATGCGAAAAAAAGAGTAGAATAGCATTAGTTGTAATTTTCATAAAAATAAATCTTTAGTAAGGGGTCTCTCAAGGGTTGGTAATGTACATATAATTAGGGAGGGTACAAAAATGAAGAGAAAAAAGATGAAAAAGTTAACGGCAGTTGTGGTACCAGTTTTAGCGATGAGTGTTGCATTGACAGCATGTTCTGGGTCAGGTGGGGAAAAGAAAACGACTACTACATCAAATAGTGGGGAAGAAAAAAAATCTGATATTAAATATGCAGCGAAACAAGTATTAAATCGTACGGAAAACCAAGAAATTCCGACGATGGATACTTCTAAATCTACTGATACATTAGGTGCGCAAATTTTAGGGAACACGATGGAAGGCCTATATCGCCTTGATAAAGATAATAAGCCAATTCCTGCTGCTGCAGAGTCTAGTACGAAAAGTGAAGATGGTAAAAAGTATACGTTTAAACTGCGAAAAGATGCAAAATGGTCAAATGGTGATCCTGTAACAGCGAAAGATTTCGTTTTCGCATGGCAGCGCTTACTTGATAAGAATACTGCGGCAGAATATGCATTTATTGCTTACTATATTAAAAATGCAGAAGCGATTAATAAAGGAGAAAAACCTGTAACTGAATTAGGAGCGAAGGCGGTAGATGATTACACGCTAGAAGTAGAATTAGAAAAACCGGTACCTTATTTCTTAAATTTATTAGCATTCCCATCATACTATCCATTAAATGAAAAATTCGTAAAAGAAAAAGGTGATAAGTACGGTTTAGAAGCAGATACAACTGTGTATAACGGTCCATTCGTTATGTCTTCATGGAAACATGAACAAGGTTGGCAGCTGAAGAAAAATGATAAGTACTGGGATAAAAAGACTGTGAAATTAGAAGAAATTAACTATAGTGTAGTAAAAGAGGTTGCAACTAAAGTAAACTTATATGATACAGGATCAATTGATTTTACATTACTATCAGGAGAGTTTGTAGATAAATATAAATCGAACAAAGAAGAATATGGTGAGTATGCGGAATCAAGTACATTCTTCTTACGTTTAAATCAAAAACGTAACGGACAAGATACGCCTTTAAAGAGCAAAAAACTACGTGAAGCAATTGCATTATCGGTTGATAAAAAAGGATTGGCAAATGTAATTTTAAATAATGGATCGAAAGCAACAGATCAATTGGTTCCAAAAGGACTTGCGACAGGGCCAGATGGTAAAGATTATCAAGATACATTTAAAAATGGTCTGAAATATAATCCGAAAAAAGGAGCAGCAGCGTGGGAAGAGGCGAAAAAAGAACTTGGAAAAGATCAAGTTACAATTGAATTGCTAAGTTATGATGATGGAACTGCGAAAAAGATTGCTGACTATGTAAAAGATCAAATTGAGAAAAATTTAAAAGGTGTAACGATTAATACAAAAATTCAGCCGTTCAAACAAAAATTAAAATTAGAAACTGCGCAAGATTATGAAATTTCTTATGCAGGTTGGAGTCCAGACTATGCGGATCCAATGACATTTATTGATATGTTTGAATCGAAGAGCCCGTACAACCAAATGAGTTATTCAAATCCAAAATACGATGAAATGGTAGGAAAAGCAGGTAATGAATTAATGAGTGATGCGAAAAAACGCTGGGAAACGTTAGGGAAAGCTGAAAAGTTATTCCTTGAAGAAGATGCAGGGTTAGTTCCTTTATATCAAACAGGAAGATCGTACGTAATGAAACCGAATGTAAAAGGAATTGTGAAACATAACATCAGTCCAGAATATAGCTTTAAGTGGGCGTATGTAACTGAGGATGGCGGAAAAAAATAAAGTGAAAGCATTTCAAAAGTGGCTGAGCTGCTTTTGAAATGCTTTTTAGTATGCATAAGGGAATAAATCTCGTTAGCCTATTGAGAATCGGGTAGGTAATTAGGAAGGTTCTATCGGAGGAAAATAGAGAGGTCAGTAAGTAGTAAGACAGATGAATGATAGTAAGAGACCTCATGCTAATAAGAAAAATATAGAACGTAGTAATAGATTGGAATAAGGGAAGGGATGTTTACATATAGTAGACGGGGGATAATTCATATAGTAGTTAAAACAGCAAGTTACTATAATAAAAAAATAAATATTTAGAAAATTTACAAAAATACTTTACAAAATTTTAAAAAACAGTAGAATATTAATTAATAAGAATTTTCTGATAACAAAAGTTAGTAGAGAATTTCTAAATGTTAATATCGTACATATAATTGAGGAGGGTACAAAAAAATGAAGAGAAAAAAGATGAAAAAATTGACAGCGGTTGTAGCACCAGTTTTAGTAATGAGTATGGCATTAACAGCTTGCTCTGGATCAGGAGATAAAGAGAAGGCAAGCACAACACCAAAAAGTGGTGAAAAAGAAGGCGGAAAGCTAGCGGCGAAGCAAGTGCTTAATTTAACAGAGTCTCAAGAGATTCCATCTATGGACTCTGCTAAAGCGACAGACCAAGTATCGTTTCTAGCTTTAAACAACGTAATGGAAGGTTTATATCGACTTGATAAAGATAATAAAGCAACACCAGGAGTTGCTGAATCATATAAAAAGAGTGATGATGGTAAAAAATACACATTTACATTAAATAAAAATGCAAAATGGTCAAATGGAGAGCCTGTAACAGCGAAGGATTTCGTGTTTGCTTGGAAACGTGCGGTAGATAAAAATACAGCAGCAGAATATGCATACATTATGTTTGATTTGAAAAATGCACAAGCGATTAATGAAGGAAAAGCTGAACTAGATACGTTAGGAGTAAAAGCTGTAGATGACTATACGTTAGAAGTAGAATTAGAAAATCCAGTTCCTTACTTTGTAGAATTAACTTCATTTGGAACATTTTATCCATTAAACGAGAAATTTGTAAAAGAAAAAGGAGAAAAGTACGGTTTAGAATCAGATACGACGTTATACAACGGACCGTTTACATTAACAGACTGGAAACATGAAGAAGGTTGGAAGTTAAAGAAAAATGCACAATATTGGGATAATAAAACAGTTAAGTTAGATGAAATCAACTTTAACGTAGTAAAAGATAGCGGTACACGTGTTAACTTATATGAAAGTGGACAAATCGATCGTTCAGGACTTACATCTGAATTTGTTGACAAATATAAATCAAGCCCCGACTTCTTTACACAAAAAACACCGTCAACGTACTTCTTACGCTTAAACCAAAAACGTGGTGGGCAAGATACAGTGTTAAAGAGCAAAGATCTACGTTTAGCGATTGCAAAAGCGTACGATAAAAAAGGCTTAACGAATGTAATTTTAAATGATGGTTCTACACCTGCAGATTATTTAGTGCCAAAAGAATTTGCTAAGAGCCCAGATGGAAAAGACTTCCGTAAAGAAAATGGAGATATTTTAAAAACAGATGTGAAAAAAGCAAAAGAGCATTGGGAAAAAGCGAAAAAAGAGCTTGGAAAAGATGCAATTACAGTAGAACTATTAAACTATGATGGTGATGGTGCGAAAAAAGTAGGAGAATTCTTAAAAGGAGAACTTGAGAAAAACTTACCAGGTTTAACGGTGAATTTGAAAAACCAGCCATTTAAACAAAAGTTAAAATTAGAATCAGATCTAGATTATGATTTATCTTACGCTGGTTGGGGGCCTGACTACTTAGATCCAATGACATTCATTGATATGTTTGTTACAAATGGCCCTCATAACCAAACAGGATATTCAAATCCTAAATATGATGAAATTGTACAAAAAGGTAAAGGTGAGCTATTAACGAAAACGAAAGAGCGTTGGGATAGCTTACTGAAAGCGGAGAAAATGTTATTGGAAGATGCAGCAATTGCACCATTATATCAACGTGGTGATGCTATCGTTCAAAGACCTAAAGTAAAAGGTATTGTTCACCATCCAGTTGGTGGAGACTACAGCTATAAATGGGCATATATTACAGAGGATAAGTAAGATGAGGGGCGTACAATACGCCCCTTTTTCTATGCACTTTTCTTCCGTCCTCGAATATATAAAATAAAAAAGGGAGAATCCCATGAAACGAAACACATACATCGATTTCCTAGCTTATTACGGAATAGGAAGTGCTCATCCTGGTGGTTTTACGTTAACAAAACAATTGTTAGCACAACTGCCTTTTAAATATGGAGCGAATGTCCTTGAGATAGGTTGCGGTACGGGGAAAACAGCGGCATATATGACAAGGGAATTTCGTTATAAAGTAACAACGGTTGAAAAGAATGAAATTATGATTCAAAAGGCAAAAGATAGATGGTTGTTTGAAGGGTTAGATATACAATTAATTGAAGAAAATGTAGAGCAATTACCGTGTTTGAATAACTCATTTGAGTTCGTACTTGGAGAATCAATCATCGCTTTTACAGACAAAGAAAGGGTTATCTCGGAGTGTTATCGTGTATTACAGCAGGACGGTAAGCTTGTTGTCATTGAAATGATTATTGATAGGCACATTGATAAGGGTGAGGAAGAAAAAATCGCCCAATTATATGGTATGAAAGAATTATTAACTGAGAATGAGTGGGTACAATTATTTCAGAAAGCAAATTTTAAAAGAATTACAATTGCTGGCGGTGGCACGATTGCAGAAACGATCTCTGGCTATGTAGAAGAGCCAGAATGGAATGTATCCTCACATATTCCGAATGAGTTATATGAGGCGTGGGTACAGCATGAAAATGTACGGCTTATGTACCAACACATTTTAGGGCATCGTATTTTTATATGTGAAAAATAAAGAAAAAGAGTTGGCTAAAGGTAGCCAACTCTTTACTATGTTAAATGAAAAATAATGCAGCTAATGTAATTCCGAAGATGAAACCAAATCCGAGTTCAACACCCCAGCCACAACCGCCGCCTCCCCAGCCGCCGCAACCACAACTACTACAACCACGACCACCACATCCGCAGCTGCTGAATCCACCACCGCATCCGAATCCACAACTATCACACCTGCTAAGGCCTCCACAAAGGTCACAACCACCGTTTGCATAAGCGTCATAGTAGCCGAATCCTGAATCAAAAGATGAGCGCTGTTGCACCGGTTCAATCCATACAGAGCTTTGTGTCACATCGATTATTTTTCCTAAATGTATACGGCCATCACGGTCTTCAATCCGAACAACTTTTCCGAAGTAACGTCGGCATGTATCATAACATTTTTGTCTATGCATGTTCTTTCCTCCTTCCGCATTACAGTAATACGATATGTAAGGGGGACAAGTGCGGCTTGTACGAATGCCCTATCTATCATAATTGTTATAGGAAAGGGGAAATATAAGAAGAGGATATATAAGGAGGAAAAGGCATGAAATCTACAGATCAGTTTCAGACATACGAAGTACCGTGGGAAGAATTTATTGAAGCGTTGCGAGAGGAAATGAAGAAGCAAGTAGGGGCAGATATTATTGATACAGTAGTTTGCAATTTAGAAGATGGTTTTGAAGTGTATACATATGTGCAGGGGGATTTAGATTTTGAATATAAGGAAGCGCTTGAGAGAAAATACGGAAGTGATGCGAAGACACCTAATGTGTTAACGATAATGTTATTAGCTAGTATTTATAATACAGGTGAAGAGAATATACGCTTGCATGCGGATCATAAAGAGAATCCGATTGTTGAAGTGTATGTAAAGCAATGAAACACGCTGTGAAAGGCGTGTTTTTTAATTGTATGATAAAATGTTAGAAAATTAAGAAAGAAGGTGATGAGTTGGGAATTAAACATCTTAATTTAACAGTTGCAGATGTAGTAGCTGCAAGAGAGTTTTTAGAAAAGTATTTTGGCTTAACTTGTAGTGGAACAAGGGGGAATGCCTTTGCAGTTATGCGTGATAATGATGGATTTATACTAACGTTAATGAAAGGGAAAGAAGTTCAGTATCCAAAAACATTTCATGTAGGATTTCCACAAGAAAGTGAAGAACAAGTAGATAAGATAAATCAAAGATTGAAGGAAGATGGATTTTTGGTCGAGCCTCCTAAGCATGCCCATGCGTATACGTTTTACGTTGAAGCACCTGGTGGATTTACAATAGAAGTGATGTGTTAAGTTAAAAATCAAACTTTTTGTTATGTGTTTTTAAAATAAAAAGTAGGAAAAGTCTGTTTTAAGCGTGGAGCTTAAACAGGCTTTTTTACTTATATAATTGGATAGAGAATGCTAGAAGAAATATTACCAAGTGTATGATCTGTTTACATAATAAAGTTATGGTGGGTTAGTTGTCCTAAAATACAAGTCATATATCTTGTTTCCTCTCATAAATTTAAACATAGGAATTTGTCTACAAAGGTGGCGAAGCCTCATCATGAAAATCCGAATTTGTGCCACGTTCATGTTGTTTCTATTTATATGTTTACCTTTATCAGCTTTTGCAAAAGGAGAGGAGGCAAAGGAAAGGGTCGTTTCACTTGTATATGACGATTCGGGCAGCATGAGAAATAACGATCGCTGGAAATATGCCAATTATGCTTTGCAAAGTTTAGTTGCGCTATTGGATGAAAAAGATAAATTTTCTTACGTTCCAATGAGTAAGCCGAATGATCCATTAAACATTTCGTTAACGAAGGATAAAAGGCAAACAGAAATTGAGGGAATTGGAGCGTGGAAAACGTATTTAAATACTCCATTTAGCGCGGTAGAAACGGCGATGCAATCTATAAAAAAGGAAGCAGATATAGATGGAAAACGTGAATTTTGGCTTATTGTATTAACTGACGGGGCATTTAATGATTTAGAGAAAGATAAGGTTGGCGGAAAAGAACAAATTTTGCAGAAATTAGCCCAGTTTAAGAAAGAAATGGATGCAAAAAAGATATCGTTACATCCAGTCTTAATTACGATGGAAGAAGATTTAGGACAACAAGAAAAAGAACAACTAAATACGTTCAAGGAAATATGGAAGAAAGAGATAAATGGCGTTACGATGCCGTCAAGCGGAGAAGATGGCATTGTAAAAAGTGTAAATCAAGTGGCAGCATTAGTTGCAAATCGTGATCCATTCTCCTCTGTTGAATCGATTGTAAAAACGAAAGTAGTGGGGAAAAGAGTAGAGATTACAACACCATTTCCGTTAAAGCGTATGACGCTTGTACGACAATCGCCTTCTCTGCCCGATTATCAAGTCACACAAATTTCTAAACCATTACAATTACAATCTTCTTTTTCCATACATGCACCAGGAGAAGCAAAATTGTTCGGAAATATAGTTCATATAAGTACGGAAAATGAGGAAGTTATTAAACCAGGAACTTATACGATAGAAGTGGACCAGGACATTGAGAAAGAAGGACTACAAGTATTAGTTGAACCAGCGCTTAATTATACGGTTTCTACTTATGACAAAGATGATAGTAGTCAAAAAAATGTAGAGAAAATGTACGAAGGTGTTACTGCTGTTATTGAAGCAAAGCCTACGGAGTTGCCAGTTCAGTCTTCTTACTTTCAGGCAGAAGTAGAAATAGATGGAAAACAATATGCAATGAAGTGGAACGATAAAAGGCATGTGTTTTATTACGAAACGAAGCTTGGTAAAGGATTAGTACGCGGGAAAGTTCATATGAATATAAAGGGGTTTTATAGACAGACGAAAGAATTTAAAATTGAAACAGCTGAGAAACCGAAATTATCACTTCAAACTGTTACAAAAGATTATGAAGAAAAAGTGACAAATTTAGAGAATAGTAAACCATTTGTTTTACAACCACAGTTAGATGGTAAGTTAATGACAGAAGAAGCTGTAAAAAAACTATTAAAATCTACTGGTGTCACATCTAAACAATCAATCAATTATGAAATAAAGCAACATGGAAATCAAATCTATGTTTATCCTCGTCCCTATTACTCCGACACATTTAATTTTACAGATACCGGCACCGTAGAAGCTACCATCGTAATGCAGGATTCAAAGTTACAAGAAGTAAAGAAAAACATAACATTCCATATTCAAGATGCTCCGTTTTATGAAAAATATGCGCTTATTTTTAAGTTTGTCATTCCTATCACTTTATTACTGCTAGTAGTAGGAATCATTGTTTTAGGATGGATTGTTCGGCCAAGATTTCACCGGAAAGCACTACTGTATTATGAATGGGATCAAGAGGTAGCGAAAGATTGGCTATATCAATCTGAACCAGAATTACTTCGAAATAAATGGTGGAACCATTATTTTGGTATCCCATTTAGAGCAGAAAGAAAAACCGTGCAATCCGTTACGTTTATAGCGAAGAAAGGTTCGAAATCTGTCTTTGTAGCGAAAGAATCACAAGTAGTTGGAATGATTATTGATGGAATGTTTATAGCAGAGGATGAAGTAGGAATGGAACATAAGACACTATATCCAAATGAACTTTTACTAATTGATAGGGGATATGGTAAAGAGATTTACAAGTACGAATGTGAATAGTAGGTAGGGATAAGAAGGGGATGGAGTATTGATCCTCTTTCCCTTTTTTCAAACAAGCAAGAATAGGAAGGTGGTTCACATGACATTACAAGTTCCAACAATATTAATTGGTTTAGGTGGAATCGGTAGTACTGTGACGCATCAAATATATGAAAAACTGCCTGAAGAGCGCCGGAAAAAGGTAGCAATGCACGTATTTGATACAGATGTGAATACATTAAGTAAATTCGATCATATTCGAAAGTTTAAGACACAAACAAGTTCTAGTAAAACGCCTAGGGAGTATATTGCGGGAGATCCAACGATCCCAGAGTGGTTTCCGATGGATCCGACTATACTTGATAAACCATTAACAGAAGGAGCAGGACAGTTACGCGTCATTTCACGTTTAGCGTTACGTGCTGCGATGAAAGAAGATAAATTGACGTCTTTTTGGCAAGAAATCGAGAAAATTTTTCCGGTTACAAGTGATCAAACGGAATATGGTGTGCGTGTCATCATAGTAACATCACTAGCAGGCGGAACAGGTTCAGGGATGTTTCTGCAAATTGCTTTATATTTACGTGAAATGCTTCGGAAGAAATTACAGCATCATAACATTTTAATACGCGGTGCGTTTTTAATGCCGGATGTTTTAGTAAAGACGAGAACGGTTAGCGCGAAAGAATTTGAAACGGTGCAAGCAAACGGCTATGCATCGTTAAAAGAATTACATGCTATTACGCTCGGGTCTACTGGAGAATTATCAAAACGCGGCGGTGTAACAATTGAATTAGAGTATCGCCCTGATCAAGTAGATGAAGACGGAAGAACGAATCATACAATTAAACAACATCATTTACCGTACAATTATTGTTTCTTATACGATTACGAAAACCTACATGGACACCATTTACACAATTTATCAGACTATATGGAACAGATGGCAAATACAATTTATTTACAGTTATTTAGCCCGATGTCCACAAGTCATTTTGCACAGGAAGACAATCAAATTCAGCAATTAGCAGAATCAAGCGGAAAAGGACGATATTGCGGGGCAGGAACAGCAAAACTCATTTATCCATATGAACATGTGTTAAAATATTGTGCTTTAAAATGGGCTGTGCAAGGTTTAGATGAATCGTGGCTTCATTTAGATCAACTGTTTCAAGAGAAGAAGCAAAGATACGATCAAGATGTAAAACGTGGGATGCAACGTGAAAAGCCGGAGAGAGGTAAAAGTTATTTAGAGGACTTGGAGCATCTTGCTACCCGTCCAGAGCAAGCTCATATTTTCTATAGACAAATGTACAATGAAACACGTGAAGGAGCAGAGGGTGGTAAGCTCGGAGTTGCGAAATCAAAACTGTTTTTAGAAGCTGTAGAAAGTTATGTACAACGAACGGTGCAAAAAGATGAGGAATTAAATCGTCTGCAACATGAGTGTAAAATTTCAGCTACGAAACTGAAAATGATGGAACAAATGAAGGGTGAAGTGGCAAGAGTGGATCATGCGGTTCGTTTATATGCGTATGCGATTCCGAGCCGGGTACATGAACATGTAACGACACTTTTATATGACATGATTGAATCAGACCGCTTTTCACCAAGTGGTTCTGAAGGGCAGTCCTATCAATTAAATACATGGTTTTTAAAGAAAACAGATCCCGTTCACCCAGTAGCAGCACGTTTTATGTTATATGAAATTCGAAAGCAGTTAGTAGAAAAAATGAATCGACTACATGAAAATAATGAACAAAAGCGTAATGTAATTCAAAATTACGATAAAAAATTTAATGTGGGTAATATTGATGGAACGGTAACGGCTGTACGCCGAGTAGAAATTGCTCAACAACAAGGCTGGTTCGGAAAAATGATTAATAATCAGCAACGTTTATTCAAAAGAGAATTTGAAGACATCGTAACGCAATATGTACACAAATTAAATGAATATCGAAAAGAAATGCTATTAGAACTTGTATATCAATCGCTATATCAAGCAGTTAATAAAATGATTCAATATTGGGAAAGATTTTTTGATAATTTACATGAAACACGTGAAAATTTACTGTTTGAAATCCAAAAGCGCAGTAAGGAATTTGAAGGGAAAACAAACCCGACGAATGTATATGTATTAGCTGAGGAACAGCTGCAAGAAAAGATATGGCAAGATATGCAGCAACATTTAAATTTAGGTGTACTACCGAAAGATATATCAGCGGAAATTTATATGAGTTTGTACGGGGAATATTGTCGTGATGCGAAAACAGAAGAGATTCAGTCGAAAAAGGTAGAGGATTTCTACCGAGAACATATACTGAGCTATTGTTATGACGAACTGCAAGTACGCTATCGTGATAAATTAGAACTGAATATTATTGAAGCGTTGCGAAAAGAAGCAGATTATAAGAAACGTGATCGCGATGAATACGTTCGTGAAAAAATTGAAGACCTGTTCCATTTAGCGAGTCCATTCGTTCCGAAAGTTGCTCATCATAGGGAATTACAATATTGGGGTATACATCCTTCTTTAAAGAAAGAGTTGCAAGAGGAATTAATTCAAGAAATGTTTAAAGAAAAAGATACAGTACATGAAGCCTTTTCGCCATTTGAAGTGATCTGTTATCGAGCGCATTACGGCTTATCGCTGCAAGACTTTCCTAAATTATCATCAGGACATATTTCAAATGGATTTATGAATGATAAAGGTGACTATTTCCAATCGTATTATCGCCGTGTAAACAAATTAAATAGTAAAAAATCTAGTTTAACGCCGCATTTAGATAAGTATTGGCACTTACCAGCCTTTATGCCAGATTTAAACGCGACTCAAACAAAATTAGATTATGATAAATGTAATCGTGCATTACTATACGCATATATGTATCGCTGGATTAGTTTAGTTGCTGTTGATGGACAGTTTGTGTATCAATATAACGGTGTAGGCCGTAGCTTTTTAATTCAGTCGATGGGGAAAAATATTTCAAGCGAAAGTTATAAATTACACAGAGCGTTGCTTCATAATCCGTTTATTTATGAAAACATCTTGTCACGATTTGAAGAAGAGCAAGAAAAGGCGATGATACAAGGTGGACATTTATATACACATCCGTTCGTATTAGGAGCCCAAGATGTAAGATGGCTTAGAAAAGAACATGTCCACAATCTTTTAGATATGATTTTAATGTATGACCGTGAAGCGAAGTATGATCCGACGTTAGAAGAAACATCAGATGAATTATTAAGACTATTCCTTGATGAAATCGAGTTGTATTTCCAGAACTATTACGGTACAGGTGCCGATATGGTGGCAAAGAAAGAGAAAGAAATGTTTATTAAACAATTGTGGGATCGCTCGCATGCAAAAGGATATGTAGATCCAAATAGCGCTCCGTATAAAAAATGGCAAAATTTATTAGGTGTTCAAGATGAAGAAGAAATGTCAAAAACGAATGTATAATGAATGAAAAGGGAATCCTTAAAAGTGGCAAGACAACTTTAGAAAAGAGGGATTCTGATGCCGTTTTTAGGAAGTGTATATCAAATATTTGGGTTATATCCGGAACTTTATTATGGGATGATTTCAGCGGAGCTGCAAGAGGAAGCTCAGAAGGAGCATCTTGAAACTAGTAGTGCAGAAGCTGAAGCGGAAGAATAAAAAAAGTGCAGATGAAAATCTGCACTTTTTTGTTAGTATTAAAATGGTAAAATAACCTCAAATGAATTATTATTTTTAAATAATAATTCATTTGAGGTTATTATGATTTTCATTGCATTGTATGCAATGAAAATTGTATGAAAATCAATGTAATAAAATGTGTATGAATATTAAGGTGGAAAACAACAATGTTTTTGAGAAAATAATTATGTATAAAAATAACATTTGATACATAATCAACCGATTATTTTTGATTGATTTATTATTGACAATATAATTAATTGTATGATAAATTCAATCAGCATTCTTAATGTTTTTTTTTTTTGTACCATTAATATTTTGAAAATTCAATATGTCATAAGGAGATTGATTTTTCTGTTTTTTTTAGGTGGGTTACTAAGTCTATAGGGGAAGTGAACTATGTATATTTTTATTTTTAAAATAGAACAGTAATAAAGAATGTAACAAGTAAGAGATAAACTTGAAAAAGAGGTTTCAAAGAATGAGTCTTTTCATAAAGAAAGCAATGGATGAAGAAAAGAAAAAAGTATTGAATCAAACTTTAGGAGCGATTGATCTAACTCTTTTAGGAATTGGAGCAATTATTGGTACAGGTATTTTCGTATTAACTGGTATTGTAGCAGCGAAACATGCTGGTCCAGCGATTGTATTATCTTTTGTATTAGCGGCAATTATATGTGCATGTGTAGCTTTCTGTTATGCTGAATTTGCATCTACAGTTCCAGTTTCGGGAAGTGTATATTCATATACATATATGACACTAGGTGAGATTTTTGCATTTATAGTTGGCTGGTGTGTTATGCTGGAGTATTTATTAGCGACTTCTGCGGTTGCAGCAGGCTGGTCAGCATATTTTCAGTCATTGCTACTAGGTTTTAATATTCACATTCCTACGATTTTTGCTTCGGCACCAGGAATGGGGAAGGGTGGAATCATTGATTTACCAGCAGTTCTTATTATTTTAGTTGTTACATTTTTATTAAGCCGTGGTGCAAAAGAAAGTGCACGAATAAATAATATAATGGTTATTATTAAACTGGCTGTTATTGTAGGATTTATCGTTGTAGGGACACAATATGTAAGACCAGAGAATTGGCAACCATTTCTACCGTTTGGTTTTCACGGTGTGGTAGGAGGCGCTGCTACTGTATTTTTTGCTTTTTTAGGATTTGATGCAGTTGCAACAGCCGCAGAAGAAGTGAAGCGTCCACAACGTAACGTGCCAATTGGGCTACTTGTTTCCTTGTTCATTTGTACGGTTCTATATGTAGGTGTTTCATTCGTGTTAACTGGAATGGTTCCGTTTACGGAATTAAATGTTGCTGATCCGGTTGCATATGCGTTGCGCACTGTAGGAGAAGATAGAATTGCTGGGTTGTTATCGGTCGGAGCGATAGCAGGGCTAACAACAGTTCTGTTAGTAGCTATGTTTGCATTTGTTCGTGTATCTTACTCGATGAGTCGAGATGGATTGTTACCAAAAAGACTTTCAAGTGTTCATAAACGTTTACAAACTCCATTTTTTAATACATGGGTTACAGGTATACTAGCAGCTTTATTAGCGGGATTAGTGGATTTGAATTTATTAGCTAATTTAGTGAATATGGGAACGATAACAGCGTTTGTGTTTGTATCTATAGCTGTCATTGTATTAAGAAAGACACATCCTAATATGAAGAGGCCATTCCGTGCTCCTCTAGTACCTTTTTTACCTATCGTTTCGATAGTAAGTTGTATATATTTAGCTTTGAACCTTTCTAAGCTTACTTTAATTAGTTTTGTTGCATGGATTATAGTAGGTGTTTTCATATATTTTGTATATGCTAAAAAACATAGTAATGTTAGAAATAGAAATAAAGTATAGTCCATTGAAATAATACTTGTAATGGAAATGAAAACACGCTACTTATTCATATAAGAACAAGTAGCGTGTTTTTTCTATTTAATAATCCCATTTTCTAAAATTTTAATAGTTGGTGCCACTTTCACATTAGCTTTTGAAAAGGCACTCGGCCAATCATCTTCAACTTGTTTCCATTCTTTATATTGAAACGCTCTCGCATAATCACCAAATCCGAATGGATCAAGTTGCTGTTTTTGAATGTTGTGGATTAAATCGTTCAAATCTTTGTTTAGTTGTTTTGTAATAAGAGAAGTTAATTTCTTTCTATCTTTGTCTATATCCATATTGAATGTAAGTTCAGAGACAGCAATTTTTAAATCCATTTTAACATGAAATTTGAAGTGGTTATCGCTATAATCTGTATGGATATCACGATTCATGCTAAGAACATTTATTGTTACGAAATCGCCGCCATCGGTATCTTTTAAATCACTATTACTTTCAACTGAAGTAGAAGGGATTTTCAATGTAAGCGAAACCGGTGTATTCGCTTTCTTTTGTAACAAAAGAAGAAGGGCGCTTTCATAACGATTTAATGACATTTTATAAATTCCGCGAGAAGTTAATAGCGCGGAACCAGTAACGATAACATCCTTTTTACCTTTTTTTATTTCTGAAATAGCAGGTGTTATACCTTTATTAAACGTTTGCCTGTGAAATTCATGGAATGTCGTAAAAACGGTCCGATTGTACAGTTTGTTCGTATTAATTAAATCTGTTAAATACTCGGGAAGGGCAGGCTTATCTTTAAAGTTATTATATATAACTGAAGAAATTGGACCGTCTACTGCAACCATGCGCATGTTTCCAGTGTTTTTAGGATCACGATACCAAACATCAAGGTAAGGCATAGCCCCTTCTTGTTTTAAAAAATTTGTGCTAAATAAAATGAGCTGTAACTTTTCTGTAGATACTAAACCGCCACTTGAGCTATTAAACGTTGCTTTTGCTTCTCGAGGTGTACGTACTTTCGCTTCATGTGTTTCGTACTTTTTTTCTACGTCTTCATTAAAAATAGGATTCACGTGGTACACAATTAATTTTCCTTTTGCTTTTGCGTCAAAGCCGTAAATTAATGAAATCGATTGTTTTTCTAAGTCGAGTCGATCTCCACAGCCTGTTAAAAAGGTTATGAGAAAGTAAAGTATAGTGAAATGAATAAAGCGCCTCATTTAAACTCTTCTCCTTTTCCAATGCTGATAAAGTGTCATGTATAAGAGAAATACGACCGGGAATAGAAAAACGATAAAATAACTAGCAGTTCCCCAAAATTCCCGCAACGCACTTATCTGATAAGAAGAAGGGATATAAAAGAATAAGATGAAAATACACCCAAATAATAAAACATAAATAGGTAATGAACTGCCTTTTTTGTTAAGAAATTGATTAATTCCATCTGAAGCAGTGAAAATATAAGGAATACAGGAATCAAAAATAATAAAGAGATAAAATGACAAAAAGATAATTTCAAATCGCTCAAGAAATGAGAAGTGAAACGGTGTAACAAGAGAAAGAGTCGGCCATAAAAACTTTGTTATACCATCTGGACTAAAATAAACAAAAGAGACAAAGGTGACTTGAAGATAAATAAATAGCGTAATCAAATTCGCAAGAACAATTCCTTTTTTTGCAGATGATTTATTACTGAGATAAGGATAAAGGACAAATGCAAACTCAAATCCGAGAAACGCAATGATAGTTGATTTTACTGTGTTTAAAACTGGTATCCAGCCTTCTTTAAGAAGAGGAAGAAGATAAATCCAATGCCCATCTTTAAGCGGAATAAACAATAGAAAAGGCATCCATAGTGTGAAAAATACAGTGAAAACAGCATAGCGACTTATAATAAGAACGCCTTTACATGCTAGCATTAACATTGGAATAGATAGTAAAATCATAATTAAAAACATTGGAGTTCTAGGTAAAATCCAAATGTGAATAACGTATAAGAGGGAAAAAATTAAGGAAATAGCTGCAAGGACAGCATATAAAATCCAAAAAATCATTCCTACTCTTCCTAGCCACTTCCCAAGATAACGAGTTAGCACATCGAGTAAAGTATATCCAGGATGCTTTTCCATAATTTTCACAATACATAAACTGACTAAAGTAGTGAGAGCACATCCAATAATAATAGACATCCAGCCATCTGTATTTGCCCCTTGTGCAACTTCACGCGGAAGTGTAAGGACACCGAATCCTACTTGAACACCACTAATCGTTAAAATGTATTGAAATAAACTAATCTCCCTCTTTGCACGTTTTGTCACTTATTATCCTCCTTTTCCTCAACATCTCTTTGCCGGTTATCTTGTTTTAATTGTAGAGATAGTGGCCGTTTCTTCATAATTTTCCATGGGAAACGTACAAGGGTATCTTTTAAATCCGAAGCAAATAACGGAGAAAAAGGACTACCATAAGGAACACCGAGAGATTCCATAGAAAGTATATGAATAATAATGATCGCCATCCCAACCATAATTCCAATGACGCCAAATAAAGAGGCGGCTATCATCATTGGGAATCGAAGAAGCCGAATTCCTGCTGACATTTCTAAGTTAGGAATAATGAAGGAGGCAACCGCAGTAATTGATACGACGATAACCATAACGTTACTAACAATCCCAGCTTGAACGGCAGCTTGTCCAATTACAATTCCTCCTACGACGCCGATTGTTTGCCCAACAGGTCCAGGAAGCCGAATCGCTGCTTCTCGGAGCATTTCGAGAACTAATTCCATTAATAAAGCTTCTAATATGGGAGGAAAAGGAATTTTGGCTCGAGATTCTCCAATCGTTAACAACAATTTGAGCGGAATCACTTCATAATGGAAGGAAATCATAGCAATATAAAGAGCAGGAGCAAATATTGCAATAAATAGCCCAGTGAAACGAAGGAGTCGTATAAAAGATGGAATCATAGGTCTGAAGCTGTAATCATCTATCGTCTGAAAAAAGGATGAAAAGGTCATAGGTCCTATTAATACGCCTGGTGAGCGATCTACAACAACGGCAATTCGCCCATCAAGAATATGATGTGCTGTTGTGTCGGGGCGTTCAGTTATTGATAATTGCGGAAAGAGAGTAAATGAATTATCTTCAACAAACCCCTCTAATTCACCAGTAGTAAGAATCGCATCAACTTTTACTGACTCGATACGGGATGCCATTTCTTTTACGACATTTTCGTTCGCAACATCTGCTAGATAAAGCAAAAAAACCTTTGAAGTAGCTCGTTCACCAACAGTGAATTCCTTCACTTTCAGTTCGCGATTTGGAATATATCGACGAATAAGTGCAAGGCTGTCGCTCGCTACTTCATTAAATCCTTCGTGTGAGCTTTTTATGGAGCTCTCTGTTGTAGGTTCTTCAATACTCCTTTTTGGTGCCGCTTGTGTATCGAGCTCTAAAGCGGATAGTTGTCCGTTTATAAATAAAATACTTTTGCCGTGTAAAAGAGATTGTTCAATGTCTGTCCACTGTTGAACTTTTTTAATATTTCCGATAGAAACAGAGGCTTTCCAAAAATCGTCTTCATTCCACTCTTTAAATAAGAGAGGACGAAGAATGTTTACGTTAATAACAGTTTTGTCTACAAGTCCTTCCATATATATGAGTGCAGCTTCCTGTCCGTTTTTTAATGGAAAAGTGCGTGTTATTAATTCTGGAATACCGCTAAACAGTTTGGACAAGTGCTTTAAATTAAGGGAAAGGGAAGAAGAGATAGATTTATTTAATGCGTAATCAGCTTGCTCTTGGGTAGAAAGAGATTTTTCACCACGAATCCATTTATTAAAAGACCCCATTTGTTCGCTTACTCCTTGTTATGTTTTATCCCGATTGGTGAGGGCTGATAATCAGTGGGGGATGAAGAAAACCCCCCACTGATTAAAGTTTCACTTTATATGGGTTATTATGGATAGTTACAAGCTGACATATGCGTAGTTTAAATTTTATATTGTATATTTTTAACTTTAACGCTATAATTATAGTGTTAAAGATGGAATCGTGATATGATCTGTTATGACTCTATCGTTTTATTTATGAATAAATGGATTGGTATTTTAGCAAGATGTGCTAATAAACTACTCCACCATGATAATAACGTGCCGAAATGTGGTGCGTATATTTTCGTGGTGGAGTTTTTTTATTCTCAAAAAGGGGGAAAGACCATGAATAACAACATGGTTCATATTACAATTGACGGAAAAAAGTATACAGCGGAGCCCGGTTCAACGATATTGGGTGTTATTAATGAGAACGGGATTGAACATCCGCAAATTTGTTACGTGCCAGAAGTAGATCCTATTCAAACATGTGACACTTGTATTGTAGAAGTTGACGGAAAGTTAATGCGTTCTTGTTCGACGATAGCAACGGAAGGTATGAACATTGAACGTGCTTCTGTTCGCGCAAAAGAAGCACAAACAGAGGCGATGGATCGGTTACTAGAAAATCATTTATTATACTGTACAGTATGTGACAACAACAATGGGAACTGTAAACTGCATAATACAGCAGAATTAATGGAAATTGAACATCAAAAATATCCGTATGAACCGAAAGTAGATGTAAGTGAAGTTGATATGACGCATCCGTTTTATCGCTATGATCCTAATCAATGTATTGCATGCGGTCAATGCGTTGAGGTGTGTCAAAACTTACAAGTAAATGAAACGTTATCGATAGACTGGGAAGCGGAACGCCCACGAGTTATTTGGGATGAAGGAGTAAATATTAATGATTCTTCATGCGTTAGCTGTGGTCAATGTGTAACGATTTGTCCTTGTAACGCTTTAATGGAGAAAACGATGCTCGGTGAAGCTGGATTTATGACGGGATTAAAACCAGATATTCTTGAACCGATGGTAGATTTAATTAAAGAAGTTGAGCCTGGATATAGCGGTATTTTTGCGGTATCAGAAGTGGAAGCGGCCATGCGTGATACTCGTACGAAGAAAACGAAAACAGTATGTACATTTTGTGGTGTAGGTTGTTCGTTTGAAGTGTGGACGAAGGGGCGTAAAATTCTTAAAGTACAGCCATCTTCAGATGCACCAGTTAACGCAATTTCCACTTGTGTAAAAGGGAAATTTGGTTGGGATTTCGTAAATTCTAAAGAACGAATAACAAAACCTTTAATTCGTAAAAATGGAACGTTTGTTGAATCTACATGGGAAGAAGCACTGAATGTAGTTGCAAATAAATTAGGCGCTATTAAAGAAGAGTACGGTAAAGGTTCTATCGGATTTATTTCTTCCTCTAAAATTACAAATGAAGACAATTATGTAATTCAAAAATTAGCTCGACAAGTATTTGGAACGAATAATATTGATAACTGCTCACGTTATTGCCAATCACCAGCAACGGATGGTTTGTTCCGTACAATTGGTATGGGCGGTGATGCCGGAACGATTAAAGATATTGCGCAATCTGGTCTTGTTATTATTGTAGGATGTAATCCGACAGAAGGTCATCCTGTTCTAGCTACACGTATTAAACGTGCACATAAATTACACGGACAAAAGTTAATTGTAGCTGATCTTCGTAAAACCGAAATGGCAGAGCGATCAGATGTCTTTATTAGTCCAAAACAAGGAACAGATCAAGTTTGGTTAATGGCTGTTACGAAATATATGATTGATCAAGGTTGGCATGATCAGGAATTCATTAATGAGAATGTAAACTTCTTTGAAGATTTCAAAGAAAGCCTAGAGGAATATACACTTGAATATGCAGAAGAAGTAACAGGCATTTCAAAAGAAACGCTTATTCAAATGGCTGAAATGATTCGTGATGCAGATGGTACATGTATCCTTTGGGGTATGGGGGTAACGCAAAATACAGGTGGTTCTGATACTTCCGCTGCAATTTCAAACTTACTTCTTGCAACAGGGAACTACCGTCGTCCAGGAGCAGGCGCATACCCACTTCGAGGCCACAATAACGTACAAGGTGCTTGTGATATGGGTACTTTACCAGGATGGCTTCCAGGATATCAGCACGTTACTAACGAAATGGAACGTGCGAAATTTGAAACTGCTTACGGAGTGAAAATTGATAGTGAACCAGGTCTTAATAATATCGAAATGCTTCACGCAATTGACGAAGGAAAAATGAAAGCAATGTATCTTGTCGGAGAAGATATGGCTCTTGTAGATTCTAATGCAAATCATGTACATGAAGTGTTATCGAGCCTTGATTTCTTCGTTGTGCAAGATGTTTTCCTTTCTAAAACTGCTCAATATGCAGATGTTGTATTACCAGCAGCGCCATCTCTTGAGAAAGAAGGTACTTTCACAAATACAGAGCGCCGTGTCCAAAGATTATATCAAGTTCTTCCTACGCTAGGAGATGCGAAACCAGACTGGTGGATCGTCCAGGAAGTTGCGAATAAACTAGGTGCAAACTGGAATTATAGCCACCCAAGTGAAATCTTTGCTGAGATGGCAAGTTTATCACCATTGTTCTCGCAAGCGAACTATGAAGTGCTTGAAGGATGGAACAGTTTCCATTGGGGAAGTTTTGATGGAACGAATACACCACTTCTGTTGCAAGACGGATTTAACTTCCCAGATAAAAAGGCTCGTTTTGCGATTGCTGACTGGGTACGTCCAGCTGAATTTCCAGCTGAGTTTGACCTTCACATTAACAACGGTCGTATGCTTGAGCATTTCCATGAAGGGAATATGACAAATAAATCAACAGGTATTCAAACGAAAGTACCTGGTGTTTTCGTTGAAATCTCTCCAGACCTTGCAAAAGAACGTGGCGTAAAAACAGGTTCGTTAGTTCGTCTTGTCTCTCCTTTTGGAGCATTAAAATTACGTGCACTCGTTACAGATCGTGTAAAAGCGAATGAGTTATATTTACCGATGAACTCTACAGATAACGAAACGGCAATTAATTTCTTAACAGGTCCTGCTGTGGATGTACGTACGAATACACCTGCGTATAAACAAACAAAAGTACGTATGGAAGTATTAGAAGTTGATGGCGAAAATCCGATGCCAAAAGCGAACCCACGCAATAAAAAACGTCACCCTCAAGCTGGAATTGAGGTACATCGTAAGTGGGCACGTCCAGGGTATGTGCATTTAACGGATAAGTAGGAGGAGAAAACTATGGCTGCACCTATAAAAATGATTCAAAAACAAGAATTAACTGAGGAAGAAATAAAACAGCAAAAGTTAGATGATTTAAAAGAGCTTCTAACTAATAATGAAGAAGCTCTAAATCAGATGTTTAATATAGTAGGGGAATTAAATGACATTGGAATGCTAGAAGCTGCAAATTCAATGCTAAAAGCGAAAGAACCAATTGCGAAAATTGTTCTAGGTCAAGTAACTCGTGAGCCTGTTACAAATTTAATTAATAATATGATGGGCGCTGCAGGTGCGTTAACTGATCTTGACCCAGAACTTACGAAAAAGCTTATAGGTAGTTTATTAGTCGGGCTAGAAGAAGGTAATGAACATCTAGAAAGTAATAAAAAAGTAGGGGTATTCGATCTTATGAAAGTATTGAAAGACCCAGATATTAACCGTGCTATCGGGTTTGGGCTTCATTTCTTAAAAGGTATGGGGAAAGGGTTAAAAGACGAATAAACTTCATGAAGTGAACCTTTCCGCCCAAATATTTGTAGGAAATAGTTTGGGCGGAAGGCTCATTTTGGTAAAATATATAATAGAGTAAAATGAGGCTTTTGGGAGGTATAATTGTATGTCAAAAAAAGTACATGAATTTAATGATATGATACGAAAACTTCGAAAGGAACTTTTCGGAAAAGGACCAGAACGAATTCATACTGTTTTTGCGGAAAATATGGCTATAGCGACTCTTTATGGAAACTTAACACCTACTGAAAAATTTATTTCAAGTACGATGGACGGTGCGGAAATGGTTCATATGGCTAGAACGAAAATGATTCAAGAAGTGTATGCTGCGAATTCCCGTGAACATTTGGAGGAACTTGTTGGAGCGAAATTAGTGAATTTGTTTTCAGATATGAAAGTAGAAGAAGATATTGCAGTTTCTGTATTTGTTTTTGATAAAAATATAACGTGAGAGAAGGATACTGATCGTGAAACCGATACAGGTAGAAAGAGAAATCTTTCGTTATGAACAAGGAGCATTTAAACATATAGAGGACAGCATTGTAACAGAGTTTCCTGTCACCATTAAAATGAACGGACAGGAGTTTGTTACAATGGTTAGTACTCCAGAATATATAGAAGATATGGTAATAGGCTTCTTGGCGTCTGAAGGAATCATTCGGAAGTATGAAGACATTGATAGTGTATGGGTGCAGGAGAAAGAAGGATTTGTGCATATAACAACGACAAAAGTAAATCCGTATTATGAACAAATGCAAAATAAACGCTATATTACGTCTTGTTGTGGTATGAGTAGGCAAGGGTTTGTTTTTGCAAATGATGCACTAAGTGCAAAAAAAATGAAGGGTGTCCATGTACAGGTTGCTGCCGATGATTGTTTTCGGTTAATGAAAGAAATGCAGCAATCTGCGGATACGTTTCATCGTACTGGTGGGGTTCATAATGCAGCTTTATGTGATGTTAATGGTATTATTTTAAGCCGAATGGATATTGGTAGGCATAATGCACTAGACAAAATTTACGGTTATTGTTTAAGAAACGATATTTCTATAAAAGATAAAATCATTGTTTTTAGTGGTCGTATTTCTTCGGAAATATTATTGAAAGTTGCAAAAATCGGTTGTGAAATTATACTATCAAAATCAGCTCCAACTGAGTTAGCTTTGCAACTAGCGGAAGATTTAGGTATTACGACAATAGGATTTATTCGTAATCACTCCTTAAATGTATATACCCATCCAGAACGTGTTTTAAATATAAAATAAAAGTGAGGCAATGAAGATGAAATCAGTTACATTAGACAAGTTGCAACGTCCGTTAAAGGATTTACGTATTTCAGTTACTGATCGCTGTAATTTTCGCTGCCGATATTGTATGCCAGAAGAAATATTTGGTCCTGATTACTCGTTTTTGTCTAATGATAAAATTTTATCTTTTGATGAAATTGAAAGGATAACACGTATTTTCGTTTCTTTAGGTGTGAGAAAATTACGGATTACAGGCGGAGAACCGTTACTTCGAAGAGGGCTTCCAAAGCTTATTGAGCGCCTTAATAAAATTGATGGTGTAGAAGATATCGGTTTAACAACCAATGGATCGTTACTTAAAAAGTTTGCTCCTGATTTATATAAGGCGGGACTATCACGTGTAACAGTTAGCTTAGATTCCTTAGAAGAAGAGCGGTTTTTCTATTTAAATGGTAATAGGAGCAAAGTGCAAAGGGTTCTGGAAGGAATACAGGCTGCAGCTGAAGTTGGAATGAAAATTAAAATAAACATGGTCGTTCAAAAGGGAAAAAACGAACAGGACATTTTGCAGATGGCGCAATATTTTAAGGAAAATAAGCATATTCTTCGTTTTATTGAGTATATGGATGTTGGAAATTATAATGGTTGGGATTTAAAAGAGGTCGTCTCTAAACAAGAAATAGTAGATACGATTCATCAAGTTATGCCGTTAGAACGGATAGAAGCAAATTATTCTGGTGAAGTGGCTACTAGGTATCGTTATATAGGAAGCGATGAGGAAATAGGTATTATTTCATCAGTAACAGATTCTTTTTGCTCATCATGTACGAGAGCTCGTATTTCTGCAGAAGGAAAATTATATACTTGCTTATTTGCTTCTAAAGGAAATGATTTAAGAGAATTGCTTCGTTCTGAACATACAGATGAGGACATTACAGATGTAGTACGCGATATATGGAATAATAGGGAAGATCGTTATTCAGATGAACGCTTAAATCATACAAATAAGAAAACAATACCTAAAATTGAAATGTCACATATCGGTGGTTAATATATATAGCTAGCGTCATAGTGAAAAATGGAAAATTTACAAGAGTTGTGGATTTTCTATTTTATAGTAAAAGTGATGATTGATATCTCTGTAAAAGATGTGCAGAGAAATTAAGCAGCATTCAAAAACCTTTATTTTGAGGAGGTTTTTTGAAGCTGCTTTTTTATTTGGAGAAAATGGAGGAATGGGTAATGGCATTTCATAAGCCGGAACAAATTGCTGAGCTTGTCATTGAGGCCGGTGTTCAAAAAGTAAGACAGACATTGCCAGCGATGCTTATTCTCGGTTTTTTAGGAGGAGCGTTTATTGCGATAGGTTTTTTACTTAACATTCGAGTTTTAGGGAATTTACCTGAGCGCTGGGGAAGTCTAGTGAATGTTTTAGGAGGAGCAGTATTTCCTGTTGGACTCATGCTCGTAGTATTAGCAGGAGGAGAATTAATTACGGGAAATATGATGTCACTGTCTATGGCGCTTTATGCAAAGAAAATTACATTGATAAGTGTACTGAATAACTGGGTTTGGATTACTCTCATGAACTTTATTGGGGCAATTTTCGTTGCGTATTGCTTTGGACATCTTGGCGGATTAACAGAGGGAGAGTATTTAAATAAAACGGTAGCGATAGCGGAAGGGAAGTTACATGAATCATTTGGGAGAACTTTGATTTTAGCAATTGGTTGTAATTGGCTCGTTTGTCTTGCTCTTTGGCTCGCTTACGGGACGAGTGATTTTGTCGGGAAAATCATCGGAATTTGGATTCCAATTATGGCATTTGTAGTGATTGGATTTCAGCAAGTAGTAGCAAATATGTTTGTCATTTCCGCTGTTATTTTTGCTGGTCATCTAACGTGGATGGATCTGGCTAAAAATTTTGTTCCTGTTTTTATCGGAAATGTAATTGGAGGAGCTGGGTTTGTTGGTTTTGCTTACTTTGCTTGTTATCAGAAACAACATTCTAATATGAAATAGAGTTCTTGAGAGGAAGGGTATGTAATGGCTGATCGGTATTCACGACAACAGTTGTTCAAACCAATTGGGAGTAAAGGACAAGAAAAAATTCGAAATAAACATGTGTTAATTGTAGGGGCAGGCGCATTAGGAAGTGCAAGTGCCGAAAGTTTCGTACGTGCAGGTGTTGGTAAGTTGACGATTATCGATCGTGACTACGTTGAATGGGGTAATTTACAAAGGCAACAATTGTACTCTGAACAAGATGCGAGAGAGAAAATGCCGAAAGCAATTGCTGCAAAAAATCGGCTAGAACAAATTAATTCGGAAGTACAAATACATGCTTTCGTAATGGATGCAACTTCAGAAAATATGGAAGGTCTATTAAAAAATGTAGATGTAATCATTGATGCAACAGATAATTTTGATATTCGATTTGTAATAAATGATTTATCACAAAAACATAATATTCCGTGGGTATATGGTTCTTGCGTTGGATCATATGGTATGAGTTATATAATTATTCCGCAAGAGACACCGTGTTTACATTGTATGCTGAAAAATATCCCTGTTACAGGTGTGACGTGTGATACTGCTGGGATTATTAGCCCGACTGTTCAAATCGTCGCAGCATATCAAGTGGCAGAAGCGCTCAAAATTTTAGTGGAAGATTTCTCAGCAATTAGAAAAACATTTTTCATGTTTGATATATGGAGTAATCAAAATCATTTTATAAAATTAGGGAAAATAAAAACAGACGCTTGTCTCTCATGCGGTTTGAATCGAACTTATCCTTATTTATCATACGAAAATCAAACGAAAGCAGCTGTTTTATGCGGAAGAAATACAGTTCAAATTAGAACAGTAGACAATAGGAAATACAATTTTGATGATATAGAAAAAGTATTAAAAAAACTGGGAAAAGTAGATCGGAATCCGTATTTACTATCTTGCCAATTCGATGATTACCGCATCGTTTTTTTTCGGGATGGTCGTGTTTTTATTCATGGTACAAATGATATTTCGAAAGCGAAACAACTATATTATCGCGTATTCGGTTAATAGAGAGGATGTCAACAATGGAAAGAAGAGTGCCAATTACGGTTGAAGAAGCTGTTCGTAAAGTGATGGGATTTGCTGATAAGGGCTTAAAGGAGCTATTACCAATTGAATTAGCTTATGGACGTATATTAGCAGAGGATTTAGTAGCTGACCATGATGTACCGTCATTTAATCGTTCGCCGTATGACGGATTTGCTATTCGAGCAGAAGATACTAATTTAGCAAGTTATGAAACGCCAATTGTATTTGAAGTAGTGGGTGAAATTGGTGCAGGATCGCTATTCCATGAGAAAGTAGGTCCATTTCAAGCAGTTCGAATTATGACAGGAGCACAAATTCCGAATGGGTGTGATGCGGTTGTTATGTTAGAGCTGACTCGTCAATATGAGAAGAATGGCAACAATTATATGGAAGTGAAGCGATCATTCAAAACGGGCGACAATATTTCTTTTCAAGGTGAAGATGCTCGTAAAGGAACAGTTCTTGCAAAGAAGGGATCGTACATTAATCCAGGTATTTCAGCTCTTCTTGCTACATTCGGTTATAGTGAAGTACCAGTTGCGAGAAAGCCTGTAATTGGACTGTTAGCGACTGGGAGTGAATTACTGGATGTCAATGATTCATTACAGCCAGGGAAAATCCGAAACAGTAATACGTACATGATATTGTCTCAAATTCGAAGAGCGGGCGGAAGAGTAAAATATTTTGGGAAGTTTAGTGATGATTTTAATACGTGTTTTACAGCTGTGAAAGAAGCGCTTGGCCAAGTAGATATGTTAATTACAACGGGCGGTGTATCAGTAGGAGATTATGATTATTTACCAGCTATTTACGAAAAGTTAGGTGCATCTGTTCTTTTTAATAAAGTTGCAATGCGACCAGGAAGTGTTACGACTGTAGCACAATTAAATGGCAAGTTATTATTTGGTTTATCAGGGAATCCATCAGCTTGTTACGTAGGGTTTGAATTATTCGTAAGACCGTGTATTCGGACGTATATGTTTAGTGAAAAAGTACATTTAAAAAGAGAAAAAGCGTTATTAGGAGAAGATTTTCTAAAACCGAATCCATTTACAAGATTTGTACGAGCAAAATTGCAATATGATGAGGGGAAATTAATCGCTTATCCATCAGGGTTTGATAAATCTAGCTCAGTTTCTTCATTGGCAGAATCCAACGCGTTTATCGTATTGCCGGGCGGGACAAGAGGATATAAAAAAGATATGTTTGTCGATGTTCTTTTATTAGAAGATAACGAAGGTAGTGAATGGCCTTGGACATTTCATAAAGTGAGAGGTGGTTTTAATGGGACAAGTGCTATTTGAGATTGTAGATAAACCGATTTTAGTTGAAGAAGTAACGAATAAAGTCGCAAGAAGGGAAGCAGGTGCGATTACAACATTTATTGGTACGGTGAGAGAATTAACAAAAGGAAAACGAACGCTACATTTAGAGTATGAAGCATATAAACCGATGGCAGTAAAACAACTTATGAGAATTGGTGAAGAAATTAGTGAAAGATGGCTGGATGCAAAAGTAGCAATTACGCACCGTGTAGGGCGGCTAGAAATAATGGATATTGCGGTAGTCATTGCAGTTTCATCACCGCATCGTAAAGTAGCTTATGAAGCGAATGAGTACGCGATTGAACGTATAAAACGAATCGTTCCAATTTGGAAAAAAGAATTTTGGGAAGATGGAACGATGTGGGTTGGAGATCAACTTGAAAACACACCTTATCCAGAAGGAAAACCAAAGAAGGAAGAATGAAAAAATGATTACAATTTTACTGTTTGCAAATTTGCGTGAGGAAGTTGGATCGGATCGATTAGTAATTTCAGAAAAGCAAGAAATGACAGTGCAGCAATTAAAAGAATGGCTCAAAGCCAGCTATTGTTTAAAATCGCTGGATAAAGTGATGGTGGCTGTTAATGAAGAGTTTGTAATAAATGAAGAGATGATAAAAGCCGGAGATATAGTCGCATTAATCCCACCCGTTAGCGGGGGATAATAAGCTTTTTCACCAGATGAAGTGCCAAGAAAATGTTGTATATAAATTAGAATAAGAGAAGGGATGAGTTCTATGCTTACTCAAGAACAAATAATGAATGCATTAAAACATGTAGAGGATCCAGAGTTACACAAAAGTGTTGTAGAATTAAATATGGTTAGAAATATACAAATGAACGGAACAGAGGTTAAACTTGAAGTAGTACTAACAATCCAAGGTTGTCCGTTAAAAGCAAAAATTCAACAAGATATTGAAGAATCGCTTCACGCAATTGGTGCCTCTAAAGTGGAGGTAACATTTGGTTCTATGACACAAGAAGAACGTGCAGCTTTAACAGAGAAGTTAAAGCGAAATACTAGAACAGAAACTGGTATGCCGAGCATGCTTCGCCCGGATTCAGGAGTACGTTTTATTACTGTAACGAGCGGAAAAGGCGGAGTTGGAAAATCAACGGTGACAATTAATCTTGCAACTGCACTAGCTCGTATGGGCAAAAAAGTGGGGATATTAGATGCAGATATATATGGTTTTAGTATTCCAGCTATGATGGAAACGAATAAGAAACCAACGATGATTGATCAAACGGCAATTCCAGTCATTAGTCACGGTGTTAAAATCATGTCGATGGGATTCTTTACAGAAGGAAATAACCCAGTGATGTGGCGCGGACCGATGCTAAATAAATGGATTCAAAATTTCCTTGCGAATACGCACTGGGGAGAATTAGATTATTTATTACTTGATTTACCACCAGGTACAGGAGATGTTGCGATTGATGTTGCAGCGATGATTCCGCAAGCGAAAGAAATAATTGTTACAACTCCGCACAATATAGCTTCATTCGTTGCTTCAAGAGTTGGTGTAATGGCAAAACATACGAAGCATGAGATTTTAGGTATTGTGGAAAATATGGCTTATTATGAAGAAGAAGATGGATCGAAAAATTATCTCTTCGGAAAAGGCGGCGGCGAAATGCTTGCAGAACAATTGCAAACAGAAGTAATTGCCAAAATACCTTTTGCGAAACGTGAAGAAAATAATGGTTCATCTGTATATGATGAAGATTCTCTTGTTGGAGAAGTGTTTACATCGTTAGCTGAGGATATTATTTATAGAGGATAGAGGGGGAAGTTTAGTATGGTATGTAACATTGATCATTCTATTGAAGATGTGATGAATAAGCTTGAAAGTCAAAAGAATTTTTTACCTGAAGGGATCTTTAAAGAGTTAAAGAGTTTTTTGCAAGGTATTCATTCACAGAAATTATTAAATGATGTTTTTCACCTCCTAAAAAAGTATGATTTAGTCAGTGAGGAAGAACGAGAGACGAGAAACGCACAATTGTTGTACATTTTGAATTAAGTACTCTTTGGCTTTAGAATTTTTTCAGAAGGGGTGAATGTGATGGATATGAAAAAGATGATTGAAACGATAGAAGTAACTAGAGTGACTGACGAGGAATTATCGATTTCGAATTTACATCCAAAGCTTGTGAAGTTGTATAGTCAAAAAGATAGTGCAGAGTATACGAAGCTATTAAAATATATTTTATCATTATCCGTACAGCTGAAGCTGAATCTTGTATTGAAATATTTTGGTGTACGTCACATTGTTGCTGCAGACGAGCGGGTGCAATTTCAAGAGATATTTAAATGCTTAGCTAAGAAAGATGAGAATGGGGAATGGTTTCTAAATTTTGTTTCTTTATATGTAGGGCTAATTGTAGTTCTTCGTTTTGATGAGAAAGTGATTGAGAGCAATTTTTTTGATGATATGGTAGTGGATGAATGTAATGAAATATAAGATTCTACTCATAACATTTTTCTATATTAAATGCTTTAACTGCGATTTTAGTTGGTTATGTAAATATGAAGGTAACTAATTAAGAAAAAGGAATGAAACTAGTTGGATAAAAAGAGTTCTTCAGTTGTTTCCGTCGTTTTTTCGTGTTACTATTAATCGAATTTTTCATAAGGAGAGAAAGCGATGAAATGGATTTATTTTCTTATTATTAACGTTATAGCTTTTAGCCTTATGGGGCTTGATAAACGAAAAGCAAAGAAGAAACAGTGGAGAACGCCAGAAAGTACGTTGTTTTTATCGGCGGCAGCTGGAGGAGCAGTTGGAGCTTGGATCGGCATGTATATGTTTCATCATAAAACTCATAAAAAGAAATTTGTTTTCGGCATACCGTTACTTGTTGTAATAACGGTATGTTTATTATTCGTTGTATGAGAAATGTCGAAAGAAATGCAGATTGATTATTGGTAAAGTGAGCATGTGAGACCGTATAATGGAGAAAAAATGAGAAGAGGAGAAAAAGGAAGATGGGGAGTCAATCAGCAGAGCAAAAAAAAGGGATACTATACGCGGCTGGTGCTTACACGATGTGGGGAATCCTACCGATTTATTGGAAATGGGTTGAGGAAGTTCCAGCAGATGAAATATTAGCACACCGCATCGTTTGGGCATTTGTTTTTATGTTACTCGTATTAGGTGTTACGAAGAGGTTTCGTCAGTTTATTGGGGAATTTGTGAATCTTTTTAAACGACCTAAATTATTAATGTCATTAACAATAGCTTCAGTCTTGATTAGCGGAAACTGGTTTGTTTACATATGGGCCGTTAATCATAATCATGTTATTGAAGCGAGTCTTGGCTATTATATTAATCCGCTTATTAGTATTTTACTTGGTACAGTCGTTTTAAAGGAAAAGTTAAACTTCTGGCAATATGTTGCAGTTGGTTTAGCTGGAGTGGGGGTTATCATTTTAACAGTGCGTTTCGGATCTATTCCGTGGGTTTCTCTTTCACTTGCCTTTTCATTTGGATTATACGGATTAACGAAAAAACTGTTAAACTATGATGCTACAATTGGACTTACGATGGAAACGATGTTAGTGACACCGCTTGCAATCATTTACCTTGTTATGACAGGCGCCCATGGTTTCGGCTCATTTGGATCTATTTCAATGTTATCGACATTACTATTAATAGGAGCAGGTATTGTTACAGCTCTACCACTTTTTTATTTTGCAAAAGGAGCCCAACTTATTCCGCTTTATATGGTAGGTTTTTTACAATATATTGCACCAACAATTAGCTTAATTTTAGGTGTATTCGTATTTGGTGAACATTTCACATCTACTCATATGATTGCATTTTTCTGTATATGGGTTGCATTATTTGTATTCTCGGTAGCGAAGACTAAGTTTTTAGTGCAGAAACAACCGAAATTTATAAAAAATAAATCAGCAAAAGTATCATAATGCGTAGTATTTTCTACGCATTTTTCTTTATACTTATATTATATAGAATTTCCATTATAGTCAGTAAGGAGCTGAGAACATGGAAACAATTTTACATAATGATCCGCTTATGGCAGCTGTAATTTCATGGTTTTTAGCACAATTAACGAAAGTAGTCTTCAAATTAGTTAAAACAGGTGAATTTGATTTTGCAAAGTTTTTTGCTTCAGGTGGGATGCCAAGTTCTCATGCTTCAACAGTTACAGCGCTTGCTACAGGAGTTGGAGTAGTAGAAGGTGTGGAAAGCTCGATGTTTGCGGTTGCTACAATTTTTGCCATTATTGTTATGTATGATGCTTCAGGAGTAAGGCTTGCAGTAAGTAAACAAGCAAAAATATTGAATGACTTTTTTCACGGTAGAGAAACAGAATATAAGAAGTTAAATGAACTTGTTGGGCATACACCGTATGAAGTAGTAGTCGGTGCTTTATTAGGGATTATTGTCGGAGTAGGGTATTGTTTATGAGCAGAACATTTTATATGTTCTGCTTTTCTTTGTTTTTATACATATTCAGCTACCTTTTTGAATATCGTTATACGGATTTCGAAAGGGTGGGTGAGCAACTTGTTATTATATGAAAAAGTGCATGAAGAAATAGCGAGAAGAACAACTGCACTTCAAACAATGCAACGGCAAGATGGTACGTGGCGGTTTTGTTTTGAAGGAGCGCCACTAACAGATTGTCATATGATTTTTTTATTAAAATTATTAGGTAAAGATAAAGAGATAGAACCGTTTGTAAAAAGATTAGCATCACTCCAAACAAATGAAGGAACATGGAAATTGTATGAAGATGAAGTGGGTGGTAATTTATCTGCTACAATTCAATCTTATGCTGCCTTACTTGCATCGGAAAAATATACAAAAGAAGATGTGAATATGAAGCGAGCGGAAATGTTTATAAATGAGCGCGGTGGGGTAGCGCGTGCTCATTTTATGACGAAGTTTTTATTAGCGATTCATGGAGAATATGAATATCCTTCTCTCTTTCATTTGCCAACACCAATTATGTTTCTGCAGAATGATTCCCCTCTCAGTATTTTTGAACTGAGTAGCTCAGCACGTATTCATTTAATTCCGATGATGTTGTGTTTAAATAAAAGATTTCGAGTAGGGAAAAAGTTATTGCCAAATTTAAATCACATTGCAGGCGGGGGCGGAGAATGGTTTCGGGAGGATCGGTCTCCAGTTTTTCAAACGTTAGTAAGTGACGTGAAGAAAATTATAACGTATCCACTTTCTTTGCATCATAAAGGATATGAGGAAGTAGAACGTTTTATGAAAGAGCGTATTGATGAAAATGGAACATTATATAGCTACGCAACTGCCTCGTTTTATATGATTTATGCTTTACTTGCATTAGGACATTCTATTCAATCACCAATTATTCAAAAAGCTATAACGGGAATCACATCTTATATATGGAAGATGGAGAGAGGGAGCCATTTGCAAAACTCTCCATCAACTGTATGGGATACAGCTTTACTCAGTTATGCTTTGCAAGAAGCTCAAGTTCCGAAAGCAAGTAAAGTGATTCACAATGCATCAGCATATTTACTAAGAAAACAGCAAACGAAGAAAGTAGATTGGAGTGTACATGCACCGGATCTCTTCCCGGGTGGTTGGGGCTTTTCGGATGTGAATACGACGATTCCAGATGTTGATGATACAACTGCTGCGTTAAGAGCATTGGCGCGAAGTAGAGGGAACGAAAATGTAGACACTGCTTGGAAGCGAGCGGTTAATTGGGTTAAAGGATTGCAAAATAATGATGGTGGTTGGGGGGCTTTTGAAAAAGGGGTAACGAGCCATATATTAGCAAATTTACCAATCGAAAATGCAAGTGATATGATTACAGATCCTTCTACACCAGATATTACAGGAAGAGTATTAGAATTTTTCGGAACGTATACGCAAAATGAATTGCCCGAGAAACAAAAACAAAGTGCGATAAATTGGTTAATGAATGTACAAGAGGAAAATGGATCGTGGTATGGGAAATGGGGAATTTGTTATATATATGGTACGTGGGCAGTGTTGACTGGTTTACGGTCACTAGGAATACCATCTAGCGATCCATCAGTGAAACGAGCAGCTTTATGGCTTGAACATATACAGCATGAAGATGGTGGCTGGGGAGAATCTTGCCAAAGTAGTGTGGAAAAAAGATTTGTTACTTTGCCATTTAGTACACCATCCCAAACAGCATGGGCGTTAGATGCCCTCATTTCTTACTATGATAAAGAAACGCCAGTCATTCGAAAAGGTATTTCATATTTGCTCTCCAACTCTTATATAAATGAAAAATATCCTACTGGAACAGGTTTACCAGGTGGGTTTTATATTCGTTATCATAGTTATGCTCATATATATCCATTGCTTACTTTGGCTCATTATGCAAAAAAATATAGAAAATAAACCGAGAGATGTCTCTCGGTTTATTTTGTTGGGTAGTAGGTCCCTTTTGAAAAGAATAAGGTTGTGATGTACCTTATTTTTCGGTTGATTGGCGCTTTTGACGTGCATCAGCGGCATTTGCACGTGCGTTTGCTTCTAAGTCATTGTGGTCAGCGAGTTCGCGAGAGAACTCAACATCAATGCCATCAGTTGCTTTGCTTTGTTTGAAATTCTTTTTGTTCATTCGACACAATCTCCTTGCGTTTATGCGACGTTGCAAAGTTAGTTTGACACAAATAGACTTTTTTATACAAAGAGGAATTGGAAAGCAAGGAGCCGAAATATACAGTATAAGTAATAGAAATGGGGGATAGGAATGGAGTTTTTAAATGGGAAAACAGCTGTTGTAACAGGAGCTGCACAGGGAATTGGAAAAGAGATTGCAAGGGTTTATGCAAAACTAGGGGCGAAAGTATTAATTAGCGATGTAAATGAAGAAAATCTACAAAAAACGACACGTGAGTTATCAGATGAAGGATATGAAGTGTGCTCATATCGATGTGATGTGAGTAATCAAAATGAAGCAAAGTCGTTAATTGAATATGCGGTTCAAAAATTTGGTACATTACATATTTTGGTGAATAATGCTGGAATTACAAGAGACGCAATGTTACATAAAATGGAGAAGTCTGCTTGGGAACAAGTATTACAAGTGAACTTAACTGGAGTTTTTTATTGTATGCAACCCGCGCTTCTTTACATGAGACAACAAGGGTATGGACGCATTATTAATATATCTTCAATTAGTAGAGAAGGAAACATAGGTCAAGCAAATTATGCGGCTACAAAGGCAGGAGTTGTAGGATTAACGAAAACAGCAGCGAAAGAAGTTGGAAGTTTCGGTATTACTTGTAATGCGATTTGTCCGGGGTTTATGGATACAGATATGACCAAAACGATACCAGATAAAGTGAAAGAAAAGATGGTTGGCGCTATTCCAGTTGGTAGAATTGGAACGCCAGAAGATATTGCGAACGCAGCAGCCTTTTTAGCATCAGAATACGCATCTTATATTACAGGTGAAGTATTAAATGTGAGCGGAGGACTGCAAGTTTAAAGGAATACATAATGAACAGAACCTGACCAGGTAGGTCAGGTTCTTTCTCATTAATTTAAGTTAAGCCAAACGCTCTTTACTTCTGTATAGTTATTTAATGCGTAAGATCCCATTTCACGGCCAAGACCAGATTGTTTAAATCCTCCAAATGGAGATGCTGCATCAAAGACGTTATAACAGTTTACCCATACTGTACCTGCACGTACTTTACTTGCAACATAGTGTGCTGTTTTAACATTTTCTGTCCACACACCAGCCGCTAAGCCGAATTGTGATTTATTTGCACGTTCAATTACTTCATCAATATCGTTAAATGGTATTGCAGAAATAACTGGACCGAAAATTTCTTCTTTTGCGATCGTCATTTCATCATTTACGTCAGCGAATACTGTAGGAGAAACGAAGTAGCCTTGATTGAATGGATTACTTCCTCCACAAAGGACTTCAGCGCCTTCTTCAATCCCTTTTTCAATGTAGCCCATTACACGTTTTTGTTGTTCTTCGGAAACGAGAGGGCCAATTGTTGTTTCAGGGTTAAGACCGACACCTTGATTTAGTTTTTTAGAATAGAGGACGAGATCAGCCATGACATTATCATACATTTTCTTCGGAACAAATAAGCGTGATCCAGCAGAGCATACTTGTCCTTGGTTAAACATAACACCAGAAAGTGCACCAGGAATCGCGCGAGATAAATCAGCATCTGGCAATATGATATTTGGTGATTTACCGCCTAATTCAAGTGTAACGCGTTTTAATGTTTCGGATGCTTGTCGCATAATTTGTTTACCGACAGGAGTAGAACCGGTAAATGCAATTTTATCAACGAGTGGATGATTAACGAGAGCTTGTCCAGCTGATTCACCGAATCCAGGTACGATATTAATAACACCTTTCGGGAATCCAGCTTCTTCAATTAATTCAGCTAAGTATAGAGCAGATAGTGGAGTTTGTTCTGCAGGTTTTAAAACGATTGTACATCCTGTAGCAAGCGCTGCTCCCATTTTCCACATTGCCATAAGAAGCGGGAAGTTCCAAGGGATAATTTGACCAACGACACCAACAGCTTCATGGCGTGTATAGTTAAAGTAATCACCGGAAACAGGAATTGTTTGACCAACGATTTTCGTAGCCCATCCAGCGTAATAGCGCATATGCTCAATTGCAAGTGGTATGTCTGCTGCCATTGTTTCACGGATTGGCTTTCCGTTATCTAATGTTTCGAGCTGTGCAAGCTCTTCTTTATGTTCTTCCATTAAATCAGCTAACTTGTACATGAGACGGCTTCGTTCAGCGGTGCTCATACGAGACCAAGGACCTTCGTCAAAAGCCATACGAGCTGCGACTACAGCTTTATGAATATCTTCGCGACCAGCTTCAGAAACGACGGCAAGTGTTTCACCAGTTGCTGGGTTAGGTGTTTTAAATGTTTTACCGGAAGCGCTTTCAATGAAAGATCCATTCACATATAACTTTTTTGTACCTTGAAGAAATTTCTCTACCTTTTCATGAAGATTTACAGCTAGTTGACTCATTGTATAACCCCCTTGAAAATATAATGTAAACGCAGTATGAGACGGCGCTTATTCCGAAATCAAGGATGTGGAAACTAGATGGAAAGCCTCTAATTAAAATCATAATTAAGAAATACTGAAAATTCAAATTTCATTTGTGTTACAATTGTAAAAAATATGTAATGTAAGAGAATCTTCTATATGATTATAAAAAATCCTGCTTGTTTTTGCTTTCTAGTAGGAAAAACTAGAAGAACAATGGTACAATAATACATCGTGAGAGGAGGGGTAAAAATGAAAGATTATCATGATGATCCACGCTTTCGAATAGCCCATAGAGAAGCGTTAATTGGTCTTGGACTTGCTATTATTAATTTTATAATATGGTACGGATTTGCTTATGGGCTTGGTAGTAAAAATCCGAATGAATATACATATGTATTAGGTTTTCCCGCATGGTTTTTTTATAGCTGTATCGTTGGATTTATCGTTATGGTTATTTTACTTAGTTTAGTTGTTCGTTTTGTATTTCAAGATATTTCACTCGATGAGGAAGAAAAAAGTGAGGAATAATAGATGAATTGGTATGTAATCATTCCAATGATAATTTCGTTTATCGTTGTATTTTTAATTGGTGTATATGCTTCAAGACGTGTGCAAGCAACTGCTCATAATAAATTTTTACAAGAATATTTTCTTGGTGGGCGTGAGCTAGGCGGTTTATTATTAGCGATGACAATGATTGCTACGTACGGTAGTGCAAGTAGCTTTATTGGTGGCCCTGGTATTGCTTACAATATGGGTCTTGGATGGGTACTGTTATCTGCGATTCAAGTTGTAACAGGCTATATCGTTTTAACGGTTATCGGTAAAAAGTTTGCAATTATCGCTAGGAAGATGGAAGCAATTACTCTTATCGATTATTTAAAAGGGAGATACAATAATAAAGCAGTTGTTATACTTTCTGCGTTATGTATTATTATCTTTTTATTTTCAGCGACAGTAGCCCAGTGGGTCGGTGGTGGACGATTAATCGAGTCACTAACTGGTCTATCGTATACAACAGCACTATTTTTATTTACTTTTTCTGTACTTGTGTACGTATTAATTGGTGGATTTCGTGCAGTTGCTCTATCAGATACATTATTAGGAATCATTATGTTAGTTGGAACGACAATCATTTTAATTGCTACTGTCATTGCTGGTGGTGGAATTGAAAAGATTATGCAGGAACTTGTTCAAATTAATCCAAAGTTAATTACACCATTCGGAGCAGATGGCAGTTTAACGAAATCATATGTTACATCATTTTGGATTTTAATTGGAATTGGCGTTGTCGGCTTACCGCAAATTAGCGTGCGTGCCATGTCTTATAAAAATTCAAAAGCGATGCATCAAGCTTTAATAATTGGAACCGTTGTCGTTGGCACAATTATGATCGGTATGCATTTAACTGGTGTATTTGCAAGAGTAGTACTTCCAGGTATAACGGTACCAGATAAAGTAATGCCGCTACTTGCGATGGAAGTGTTACCTCCTTGGTTAGCTGGAGTTTTCTTAGCTGCACCGATGGCAGCGATTATGTCTACAGTAAACTCTTTATTATTACTTGTAAGCTCGTCAATTATTAAAGATATATATGTAAATTACATAAATAAAGATGCAGCAGACAGTACGATAAAAAAAGGAAGTTTGTGGATTACTGGTATTGTAGGACTACTCGTTTATGCAGCGGCGATTAAACCACCAGATTTTTTAATATGGCTAAATTTATTTTCTTTCGGTGGATTAGAAGCAGCATTCATTTGGCCAATCGTATTAGGGTTATATTGGAGGAAAGGAAATGCTACAGGAGCGCTTGCGTCTATTTTAGTTGGGGTAGGCTCATATATGTGTATTCATCTTTTCTATCCAAATCCGTTCGGTATACATACAGTTGTCTTCCCGATTTGTTTTGCGTTTATCGCTTATGTTATTGGAAGTATGAGTGCTGTAAAAAAAACAGTATAGGTTAGCTGAAGAACGTAGTCCTTATAAGACTGCGTTTTTTCGTATGAATTTGTTCTTTTTTTATTCTGTATATCCACGGTTATTCATAAATTAATAACAACTGAGGGGATGGAGTTGAGGTCGATGAAAAAAGTGTTATTTTTAGGAGACCCAGGAATTGATGACTCTTTAGCAATTATGTATGGATTGTTGCATCCTGATATTGATATTGTTGGTGTAGTAACGGGATATGGAAATGTAACACAAGAAAAGGCGACAAGTAATGCCGCATATTTATTGCAAATGGCAGGACGGGAAGATATACCTGTTATTAATGGTGCGAAAATTCCTTTATCCGGAGATATTACGACGTATTATCCAGAAATTCATGGGACAGACGGTTTAGGGCCAATTAAACCTCCAAAAACTTTTTCACCAAATATAAAGCCTTTTTGTACATTTTTTGATCTTCTTGAAAAATATAAAGGAGAATTAATAATAGTCGATGCTGGTAGATCAACAACATTAGCGACAGCATTTATTTTAGAAAAGCCGATGATGAAGTATGTGAAAGAATATTATATAATGGGCGGTGCTTTCTTAATGCCTGGCAATGTAACACCAGTCGCAGAGGCGAATTTTCATGGTGATCCCATTGCGTCACAATTAGTTATGCAAAATGCCAAAAATGTGACATTAGTGCCACTTAACGTTACATCTGAAGCAATTATTACACCGGAAATGGTAAAATATATTACGAAACACTCTAAAACGAGTTTTAATAAGTTAATCGAGCCGATATTTACGTACTATTATAAAGCTTATAGAAAGTTAAATCCGAAAATAAAAGGAAGTCCAGTACATGACGTCGTTACAATGATGGTTGCGGCAAATCCATCCCTTTTAGATTATGTATATCGTCGTGTCGATGTAGATACAGCTGGAATTGCAAAAGGAGAGAGTATTGCTGATTTTCGGCCTCAACCTGATGCAAAAGCATTAAAAAATTGGGTGCGAATTGGTTGGTCGTTACATTATAAAAAGTTTCTTGAGGATTTTGTGAAATTTATGACGTAGACATAATAGGAGCATACAAGTTAAAATAATGGAGATGGTTATGTAAATGACCATCTCCATTATTTTGTTTTTAAATGATAAATAGAGAAGAGTTACACAATAGGAGAGGAATTTTACTTGAAAAAAACTATAGTATGCGCAGTAATTGTGGGTATTTTTGTTTTGCTAATATCGGGTAACTTTTTAGTGAAAAAAGTGTGGAGTTCAAATAATGATGATGCACAGTATATTGCATCTTTTATTGAAGAACATAAAGATGAAAAAAATAGTGCGCTTCTAGTAAAGCGAAATGATAAAGTTGTTTATTCTGTAAACCCAAATGTTGTATTGCCAGTTGCTAGTACGATGAAATTAATTGTGGCGCTTGAATATACGAAACAAGTTACTGAAGGGAAAATTGATTCTTCTAGTTTCGTGTCGATTAATGATGTGAATCGCTATTATGTGCCGAATACAGATGGTGGTGCACAAGATAGATGGCAAAAGTATTTGGAGAAAACGGGCAAGATAACTGAAGGAGCGGTTTCTTTAGAAGAAGTGGCAAAAGGAATGGTTAAGTTTAGTTCGAATGCAAATGCTGAATACTTAATGGAATTGTTAGGATTAGATAACATCAATCGAAATTTACAAAGTTTATCACTTCCTGCACATCAACCACTATTTCCAATCGTTTCATCTTTGTATATCCCGGGATATTTGCATAAAGAATTACATGTTCCAAAATATAAAATAGAGAAAAAGTTAAAAGAAATGTCTCAAGAGCAATATCGTGAATATGCGATGATTATTCATGAACGCTTAAAGAAGAAGGGACCATTATTACAGAAGGAAATTCCGCTTTATTTAGAGGAACGTTACGACAAAATTTGGTCAGATAGATTACCAGCAGCTTCTGCAAATGATTATATGGTATTACTTCAAAAGGCAAACCATAAAGGTGGCTTGACAGAAGCTGAAGAAAAAGTGTGGGCAAATATCGTTGAAACAGACATGAGTGCCAAGAAATACCGTAAAACATTTAGACATGCTGGGCAAAAGAATGGTTATACACCATGGACGGTTACAAAAGCAGTTTACGCTATGGATAAACGTGGAAACTGTACGGAGATTGTGTTTTTGGCGAATAATTTAAATGAAGACGATAGTGCAGAAATACGGAAACATTTAGCAAACTTACATTTCCAAGTGTTGCAAAGTGATAAGTATGATGCGACTTTTATTAAATAAACTCGGTGCAGAGAGCACCGAGTTTATTTTGATGTACAGGCACTTTTTTTCTATCAATGGGTATGATGGGTAGTAATACTTAGGTGAGAGGGGAAAAGGTGATGAAACAGAGTAAGGAAGAGTTTATAAAGAGTGAAGGCGCTGATTTCCCTGGAAAAACATATGTGGATTGTGTATTACAACATGTATTTGATTTTCAACGAAATTACTTATTGAAAGATATGTTTCAAGTGCATAAAGCACATATTACGATGCTGACTGAAGAAAGTTTAATAAAAATAGAAGAAGCTAAAGTTATATTAAACGCACTTAGAAAAGTAGAGCGAATACCAAAAGATAAATTGGTATATACAGAGCAGCATGAAGACCTCTTTTTTTTAATCGAACATTTAATTTCTCAAGAAGCGAAATGCGATTTTGTAAGTAATATGCATATTGGTAGAAGTAGAAATGATATGGGTGTAACGATGTATCGCATGAGTTTAAGGCGGTATATATTACGATTAATGGAACATTATTTGCTATTGCAAGAAAGTGTACTGCAACTTGCTGATGATCATAAGGAAACGATCATGCCAGCTTATACACATACACAACCGGCACAGCCAACAACATTTGGTCATTATACGTTAGCAATTTATGATACGATGCAAAGAGATTTAGAACGAATGAAAAAAACGTACCAGCTTTTAAATCAGTCTCCAATGGGGGCGGCTGCACTCTCTACAACAAGTTTCCCGATTAAACGAGAACGAGTTGCTCATCTACTTGGATTTACAACTGTAATTGAGAACTCATATGATGCTGTTGCCGGAGCGGATTATTTATTAGAAGTTAGCTCGCTACTTATGGTAATGATGACGAATACGAGTAGATGGATTCATGACTTTTTGTTGTTAGCAACGAAAGAATATGACGGTATTACTGTTGCAAAGCCATATGTACAAATTAGTAGTATTATGCCGCAAAAACGAAATCCGGTTTCAATTGAACACGCTCGTGCAATTACGAGCAGTGCTTTAGGAGAAGCATTTACAGTATTTCAAATGATTCATAATACACCATTTGGTGATATTGTCGATACGGAAGATGACTTGCAGCCATATTTATATAAAGGGATTGAAAAGGCAATTCGTGTTTTTTGTATGATGAATGCAGTGATCCGAACGATGAAAGTAGAAGAAGAAACGTTAAAAAGTCGTTCCTATAAACATGCAATAACGATAACGGATTTCGCCGATGTTTTAACAAAAAACTATGAAATTCCATTTCGGCATGCTCATCATGCAGCAAGTGCTATTGCAAATATGTCATTGGAGCAGAAAAAAGAACTACATGAATTACACTTCAAAGAGGTAAATATGTACTTGCAAGAACATGTTAAAATAAATTTATTAGAAAAAGAGTGGAAAGAAATTATATCGCCAGAAGCTTTTATTCAAAAAAGAAATGTATACGGTGGACCGAGTAAAAAAGAAATGAATCGTATGATTAAAAATCGACAAGAGTCATTTCGAAAAGAAGAAGATGTATTTGAAAAGGAAAAACAGAGAATTTTACAAGCTGAAAATGCTTTGAATACATTAGCTTTGAATATTATTGAATCGTAAAAGAGGGATTTAATGAATTAATCGCCAATACTTAATTAAAATATAAATAGAGAGAAGAGATTGTCGATGATTCAATTACATGTATATGAAGAGATTTTTCATTTTAAAGAAGATGTTACACCATTTCTAGAAAAGAATGAGCAGGAAAACAATCTCATATTAGGTGTATTACAAATGGTCCAACAACCAACATTTATGGGGATAGCGAAACAAGGAGAAGAAATTGCGGTTGTATTTCTGCAAACAGAAGAGAAGAAACAAATCATTGTTGCAACTTCTGAAATTTCGGGAGTAGCTATTGAGGAACTTGCAAAAGAGTTAACGAAAGTATATCCGGATATTCCTGGATTGATCGGTAATAAGAAAATTGTACAGAAATTAGCGGAAGAGATTGCGGTATTAGAAAATAAGAAAATGAATGTTGCAATGGAGCAAGGTGTGTATGAGTTGAACAGAGTAAAGAAGAAGTGTAATGCGAATGGACTTTTTCGAGCGGTAAATAATGATGAATTACCATTAATAGAACAGTGGATATATCAATTTTGTGAAGATGTAAAGCTTCCTACTACGAAAGAAGAAGCAAAACAAACTGCATATACATTAATAACTACAAATCGACTGTTTGGTTTGGAAGTGGATGGGAAACTCGTTTCTGTAGCTGCAAAAACGAGACCAACTAAAAATAATATAACAGTTAATTTTGTATATACGCCGAAAGAAGCAAGGAAAAAGGGATACGCATCTAAGTGTGTAGCGGCACTTAGTCAACGTATGTTAGATGAAGGGTACAAGACGACTACGTTATATACTGATTTAGCGAATCCGACATCGAATAAAATTTATCAAGAAATTGGTTATGAGCAAATTGCGGAGTCTGTGCTTATATTTTTAGAGAAGTAGAACAAAAAGGCGTGCTATTTTAGCACGCCTTTTTGTTATTCATCGATTCTAATAACCTCGCCTTGAGGGAAGTCCTCAGTTTCTAGTAAGTTACGAATAGCTTTCGCAACATATTCAGGTGATAATAGTTTTCCTTCTTCTTTTAATGCAATGAAGCGGTCCAAATTTATGAAATCTTCTTTATTTGTTTCGCGAATTTGTGATTGCATATTTGTATCAACAACGCCAGGTGCAAAAGCGACGATTTTTACTGGATATTCTTTTTCCACTTCTTCAGTTGCTACGCACTGTGTAAACATATTTACACCAGCTTTCGTTGTACAATAAGCGCCCCAGCCAAAGTAAGGGTTTTTTCCTGCACCAGATGAAATGTTAATAACGCGTTTATCTACTTTCCAGTCTTTCGTATGTTTCATAAATGTAGATGTAAGAATCATAGGTGCAAGTAAATTAATGTGAACGTTCGTAATGAATTGTTCACTTTCAGCTTTTTCAATTGGCTTCATAGGTGCAACTGTACCCGCATTATTAATTAAATGAATAGAGGATACATTGTCTTTTTTAATAGATGGAATGATCTCTTTAAAGTTAGTTTCTAAGTTATGTACATCTTGAAGATCTAGGGAATGAAAAATGCAATTGCTGTTATATTGCTCTGCAAGTTTTGTAAGCTCTTGATTTTCTCTTCTAGAAATAGAGATGACAGTTGTATTTTTTTCTAATAATTGCGTAGCGATTGCCTCACCTAAACCTTGTGAAGTTCCTGTTATGATAACGTAGCGCATAGTTTTATAAACCCCTCTCATATGTGCGGAATTTTGTTGGACAACGTACATTGTATAGTTTGTCTACATTTTATAGTATAGAGCACTTTTTACTATAATTGAAATGAGATGATTGTGTGCCTTTTATAAATAGGTTTACGACAACAGTACCTGGTGCCGTCACGTTTACTGGGAATACGCTGGGACTTAGCCCTACATCACCTGCACCAGGTAATATTTTTGGTACACTTGCTGTGTTTACGACAGTAAATACAGCATTGCAAGTACCAGGGTTCCCAGCAGGGACAACAGATGAATGGCAATTGAATTCTTCAAGTGCAATTTTAAATCTTCCAGCGGGAAGCAGTGTATTATATGCAGAATTAGTTTGGGCTGGTACTTTCCGGACTGATACGGAAGATGTGTTACCATTTTTAAATGATAACATTACATTTACAACGCCAGCAGGGACGTTTTCTGTTACGCCAGATCCTGCTACCGCGCAGCAAGGTTCAGTAGGAAATCAGTTTTATTATGCTCGCTCTGCCAATGTAACAAATCTTGTTAGTGCAGGTGGAGCAGGCACATATACAACGGGTGCTGTGCCAGCTGCAAGAACTTCAGCCGACCCGACAATCAGTCGTTCAGCTGGATGGACGCTTGAGGTTGTGTATCAAAATGCAAGTTTACCACTTCGAAATTTGTCAGTATATGCAGGTCAAGAAATTATCGATGCTTCATCCCCGCCAGTTGATGCTACAATTTCAGGTTTTGCTACGCCGGCAACAGGAGCTGTTACAGGAAGAGTGCTCGTAACTGCTCAAGAAGGTGATTCTAACATTGTTGGAGATCAACTTCGCTTTGGGCCGAATGCAAATGCTACAGTTGCATTATTCGGACCGAGAAATCCTGCGAATAATTTCTTTCAGTCACAAATTTGTAATGATAGTGGAAATTTAGATACGAGCGGCACGTTTGGAGATTTGAATCAGCCGTTAGGGGTAGCTTTGGCCGTCCGAAGACAAGGGTGGGATATTACGAATGTAGATGCCTCCTCATCTTTAGTAAACAGTCAAACATCAGCAACGGTTCGATTTGTTACAAATGGAGATGGATACGCAGCAGCTGGTTTTGGTGTTCAAATTGATGCAACAGGTCCAATTATTAATCCTGTTAAATCAGTTAATAGAACAGTCGCAGGGGTAGGGGATACCCTCACTTATACGATTACGGTCCCAAATACAGGAACAGGAAGTGCAGAAAACGTTGTATTACGTGATAGTATTCCGAACGGAACGACGTTTGTTGCAGGTAGTGTTACGGTAGGGGGAGTAACACAGCCGAATGCAAACCCTTCTAATGGAATTAATTTAGGTACAATCCCAAATAACACGCAAAGAATTGTTACATTTCAAGTTCGAATAATATCATTCCCGAATCCCAATCCTATTTTAAATCGTGCAATGGTGTCATATCAATTTCGTCCTTTCGTTGGTAGTCCTCCTATTACAAGTACGTCTTCTTCAAACACAGTACAAACGACAGTGAATCAAGCAACTATAAGTATGCAGAAATCTGTAGATTTACAGACGGCAACGCTTAATGATGTATTAACGTACACAGTTAATATCACAAATAATGGAAATGTCACTGCGAGCAATGTTATTTTTGTTGATAGTATCCCTGCTGGAACAACATTTGTCGCAAATAGCGTTACGGTAAATGGAGTAGCGCGTCCAGGAGCGAATCCAGCAAGTAGTATTAATCTAGGAAGTATTAATGCTTCGCAAACGACTGTAGTGCGCTTTCAAGTTCGAGTAACATCGAACCCTCTTGTCAATCCAATTCCAAACCGTGCAAGTGCAACATTTACCTTTACTCCAGTGCCTGGTCAACAACCAGTTTCAGGGCAAGCGACAAGTAATACTGTAGTTACGACAATTAATATAGCTGATATAACAACGAGAAAAACAGTGGATAGAGCTTTTGCAACGGTTAACGATGTTCTTACGTACACGGTAACAATTCAAAATACAGGAAATGTACTTGCAACGAACGTTATTTTTCAAGATCCAATACCAATTGGAACGACATTTATAGCAAATAGTGTGACTGTGGATGGGGTTTCACAACCTGGGGTAAATCCAGCGACTGGGTTTACAGTAGCAAATATATCTCCCGGCGGAAGTAGGACAGTGACTTTTCAAGTACGAGTGACATCAACGCCATCAGGAGGCACAATTGCGAATCGCGGAAATGTAACTGCTAATTTCGTCGTTATTCCAAATCAGCCACCAATAACGATTAATAGACAAACGAATACAGTTGTGACACAAGTTAATACAGGCGGTTTAAATGTAATAAAAGAAGTGAATACAACGCAAGCGGCAGTAGGAGACACTTTAACATACACAATTGCCGTTCAAAATACAGGGAATGTTCCGTTAACAAATGTATTTTTCCAAGACCCTATTTCTTCTGCTGTTTCATTTGTTGCAAATTCTGTAACAATTAATGGAGTACAGCAAAGTGGACTAAATCCGAATACAGGATTCTCTCTTCCGAATATTCCTGCGGCTCAAACGGTTGTAGTCACATTTGACGTAGTAATTGTACAGAATCCAGAAAATGAAGATATTTTAAATCAAGCAAATGTAACAGCAAGCTTTCAAGTGAATCCGAATGAACCACCAGTAACAATCAATGTACCGAGTAATGTTGTGAATACGACAGTACAATCAGGAAACTTTGAAGTTGTGAAAGCAGTCAATACGGATGTTGCAACAGTAGGGGATATTTTAGTATATACAATAGAAGTCATAAATGCAGGTAGTGTACCAGCTACGAATGTATTTTTCCAAGATTCAATTCCCCAAGGGACATTATTTATTGAAAATAGTGTAGTTGTGAATGGTGTTTTACAAGAAGGGGCAGATCCAGAACTTGGATTCCCATTAAATAATTTGCCTACTGGCGCCAGTGTTATTGTTACATTTGAAGTATTAATTGATGAAATTCCCCAAGGAAATAATGTTGTAAATAATGCGAATGTAACTGGAGATTTCCTTGTAAATCCAACAGAGCCGCCGATTACTGTAACAGTACCAAGTAATACTGTTATGACGATCGTGAATTCTTCAGGGTTAAATGTAATGAAAAGTGTAAGTGCTACTGAAGCCGGTGTAGGAGATACGTTAACGTATACAGTTCGTATACAAAATAGTGGAACGGTGACAGCGACAAATGTATCATTCCTTGATCCGATTCCAGTTGGAACCACTTTTGTAGCGAATAGTGTAACAATAAACGGGACGCCTCAACCAGGTTTAAACCCGACAACTGGATTTCCACTTGCTAATATTCCAGTAGGAGGAATGGTGACGGTCACTTTTCAAGTGACAATCACGAGTGTACCACCAAATAGAGTTCTTCCGAATAATGCGAATGTCACTGCTGATTTCCAAGTAAGTCCTCTCCAGCCACCAATTACAATTGTAACGATTAGTAATATTGTTGTGACGCGAGTGAATGTAGGATCACTTAATGTAATGAAGAGTGTAAATACACTACAAGCCGGTGTAGGAGATACGTTAACGTATACGATTCTTATTCAAAATACAGGAACTGTTCCTGCAACGAATATTGTTTTTCAAGATCCAATTCCGTCTGGTACTGCCTTTGTAGCAAATAGTGTGACGATAAATGGAGTCGTACAGCAAGGCGCGGATCCTATGCTAGGTTTCCCGGTACCAAATATTCCGGTCGGGCAAACGGCTACGATTACGTTTCAAGTTACAGTGACGAGTGTTCCGAGCGGTGGAAATATAAGAAACCAATCGAACGTTACTGCAAGTTTTCTTATAAATCCAGCAAACCCTCCAATAACGACTGTTACAAATAGTAATTTTGTAGTGACGCAAGTAAACACAGCACAGTTAAATATACAAAAATCTTCATCTGTACAACAAGCAGCACTTGGAGAAACTTACACGTATTCTGTTGTCATTCGAAATAACGGTACAGTAACAGCAACGAATGTCTCTTTCCTTGATCCAATTGCTTTAGAAACAACTTTTGTAGCAAATAGTGTAACGATAAATGGAACGCCACAACCTGGATTTGACCCAAATGTTGGTTTCCCGCTTCCTAATATTGCAGCTGGAACATCATTGACAGTAACGTTCCAAGTTACGGTAGTTGCACCGTCTACACGTGGAGCGGTATTAAATACAGCATCTGCTACAGCCACTTTCTTATTAAATCCTTTACAGCCACCTGTAACAACAACGAATTCAAGTAATACAACGGTAGTTACAATACCGTTACCTCCTCCTGGTGAAGTAACTGCAACAAAAACAGTTGATGTTGCAACTGGGGCCATTGGGGATGTATTAACGTATACTGTGCTCATTTCAAACGTAGGAATTATCCCTGTTACAGATGTGTTCTTCCAAGATGTCATACCAGAAGGAACGACGTTTGTTGACAATAGTGTAACGATAGGTGGAGTGCAGCAACTTGGTTTAAATCCAGAAATAGGATTTACAGTTACTCCATTATTAATCGCTGGTGGAAGTATTGAGGTCACATTCCAAGTGACGATTACAGAAATTCCAGATAATGAAGTCATATTAAATGATGCAGATGTTACATTTACTTCACAACCAAATCCGCAGGAACCACCGATTACGGAAACGATATTAACAAATTTAGTCGTTACGACAATTAATATAGCCTTTATTTTTCCGTTGAAACTAGTAGATAAAGAAGTAGCGACGGTAGGAGAAATATTAACGTATGATGTATTGATTTTTAATTTCGGAACAGTGCCAGCGACGAATGTTCAATTTATCGATACTACTTCCGCGGGTGTAGCATTTGTACCAGGAAGTGTGAGCATAAACGGGGTACCAGCACCAGGATTAGATCCTTTCATTGGTTTTACAGTTCCAGATATACCTGTCGATGATTTTGTACTTGTCACATATCAGGAAGTGGTTACAAGCATACCAGAAGGTGGAACGATTGTTAATTTTGTAGACGTTACAGCTACATTTGCTGTAAGTGAAACAGAACCGCCTATTACGGAAACAACGACAAGTAATACGACATTAACAGAAATCAATGAGCCTGGTTTGAATGTTTTAAAATCAGTGAGTCAGCCGGTTGTTGCAGTAGGCGATACAATCACATATACAACAGTAGTTCAAAATACAGGAACAGTGCCAGCAACGAATGTTCAATATAGTGATGTATTACCTTCCTCTATAGCATTCGTGCCGAACACTGTAACGATAGACGGTGTGTTACAACCTGGATTCAATCCGAATAATGGATTCCCGCTTCCAGATATAAACCCAGGTGAAAGTGTAGAAGTCATCTTCCAAGTAACCGTTGTTAGTGCGCCATCAAACGGAACAATTGCCAATACGGCAAATGTAACTGGAAGTTTTGTATTAGTACCAGGAGAACCACCAGTTATAGTAACAGAGCCGAGCAATACAACACTTACAACTGTAAATAGAGGGCAATTTAATGTTATTAAACAAGTAAATAGGGTTGCTACTCTCGTTGGAGATATATTAACGTATACGGTTCAAATAACAAATACTGGAACAGTAACAGCTAATGCTGTTCAGTTTGTTGATACCATTTCAGCAGGGGCGTCATTTGTACCAAATAGTGTAACGATAAATGGAGCCTCGCAACCAAACTTAAATCCGATTACTGGATTTGGAGTTGGAGATATCCCAGTTGGTGAAACAGTTATAGTGACGTTTCAAGCGACAGTTACAAACATCCCGTCATCAGGAACAATTACGAACGTTGCAAATATAACAGGAAGCTTTACTTTAGTGCCAGGAGAACCACCAGTTGTAGTAACAGAGCCGAGTAATACGACGATAACTAGAGTGAATAGAGGACGATTCAGCGTTATAAAATCTGTAAATAAAGAAGCGACACGATTAGGAGATACGTTAACGTATAGTGTGCAAGTTACAAATACGGGAACGGTAACAGCAACGAATGTTCAGTTTATCGATGTTCCATCACCTAGTTTAGAATTCGTTCCTGGAAGTGTACAAATAAATGGGATTCCGCAAGTAGGTTTAGATCCATTTGTAGGCTTTGCATTGCCTGATCTTGCAGTAGGGGATAGTGTATTAATTACATTTGAAGTAAATGTAATCGCAGTTCCGCCTTCTAGTAGCATTATGAATACAGCAAGAGTAACGGGTGATTTCGAATTGATTCCAGGAGAACCTCCGTCTACAATTACAAATTCAAGTAATACGACGGTTACGCCGGTAAATAGAGGTAGCTTAGATATGCTAAAAGAAGTAGACCATTCAGTTGTTGGTGTAGGAGAAACGGTAACGTATACTGTTCGTATATTAAATACTGGTACTGCTGATGCAATGAATGTTCAATTTATCGATGTGCTATCTCAGGAAGCTGATTTCGTTCCAAATAGTGTAACGATAAATGGGGTTCCGCAACCGGGGGTAAATCCGCAGATTGGATTTACGATACCTGATATACCAGTTGGTGAGACGGCACTTGTAACATATGAAGCTACGATTACAAGTTTTCCGGATGGTGGTACAGTAGTGAACGTTGCTGGGGCGTTAGCAGAATATATTTTAGTACCAGGGGAGCCGCCAGTTACAGTGATGGATACAAGCAATACAGTTATAGTGACGGTAAATACTGCAATCTTATTTGTTGCAAAAGGAGCAAACTTTGAAGTAGCAATGATAGGGGATGTTGTCACTTACGGAATCGCTGTTATAAATGATAGTACAGTTCCTGTGACCAATATTGTGTTAACAGATATCATTGATCCGAATACGCTATTTATAAATGGTACGGTAACTGTAAATGATGTACCTCTTCCATTTGCTAATCCGAATACTGGTATTCCGTTAGGTGATTTTCAGCCAAATGATGCAGCAATTATTAATTTCCAAGTTGTAATAATAGGAGGGCAAGTAAATAATTTAGTTACAAATACTGCTACAGCGAATGGGCTTGCAACTGTAAATCCGAATGAGCCGCCAGTAGTAGTTGAAGGTGATAGTAATACAGTTGTTATCCCGTTTATTCCTCAAAATGTCTCAACGACAGTCGTAAAAACGGCAGATTTACAGGTAGCAACAATTGGAGATGTCATTACGTTTACGACAGTCATCACAAATACGGGTGATACTGTAATGCAAAATATTCGTTTTCAAGATATGTTAGATAGTAGTGTTCGATTTGTTCCTGGAAGTGTAACGGTTGATAATACGCCAGTGCCGAATGTAAGCCCGGCAGTAGGGTTTCTTATCGGAAGTTTAAATCCTGGTGAAGCAAGGACAGTTTCGTTCCAAGTAGCAGTACAGAGCGCGCCAAATGGTTCAGGAAATTATATAAATCAAGCGAGTATTCGTTTTGAACATCAAGTAGGCACAGTATTGCCACCTGTTACACAAATAGTAGAAAGTAACATAGTTGTCATTCCATTTGTTCCAACGATTGAACAAATTTGCGAAACAAACTTTAATTGCTTAGATAAGATTCCATTTCAATGTTCTCCGTGTAATCATTTGCATGGACATAAAAAATAAAAACAGAAAGAGCATCCTGAAAAATAATTGGATGCTCTTTCTGTTTTAATCATATAGATTCATTTTCGGGCGAGGTGAAAAATTCGTCGATTTTGTCGGAAAGTAGTAATGGAATAGCTCCTTTTATAACAGAAATGTCCCAGTCCCACCATGCAAGATTCTCTAGTTTGTCAATTGTTTCTTGCGGGAAACGATATCGAATAAATTTTGCTGGATTACCAGCCACAATTGCATATGGAGGGACGTCTTTTGTAACAACACTTTTTGCACCAATAATGGCACCGTTACCAATTGTAACACCAGATAAAATGCAGGATTGATAACCAATCCATACATCATTGCCAACTACGATATCACCTTTTGAAGAAGGGTGACCAGTAATATGTGCTCCTTCATCAAAAAGTGCATTAAATGGATAAGTTGTTATCCAGTCTGCGCGATGTTCACCGCCAAGTATGAAAACGACTTCTTCTGCTAATGAACAAAACTTACCTATTTTCAATTTTGTTTCATCGTTCCAAGAAAAAATGGTTGGCCCTACTTTACTATAAGTATAATCACCAATATCATATTTATTATATTCAGGTTTTTGATTTAAATATAACATGCTTCTTCAGCCTCCTTTCTCAATTAAGTGATACGTATGGAATATTATATGCAAGATGTAGTAATGTGAACTGTATTAATAGGTGAAATGAACAAAAGGGAGTGGGATGTATGCGATACGAAATGGGTTTATATAATAAACCGTTTCAGTCAATTCGATCAGGGAAAAAAGTATATGAAGTACGCCTATACGATAAAAAACGTCAACTAATAAACAAAGACGATGAAATCGTATTTACGAATCTTAAGACAACAGAAATGATGACGGTAAAAGTAACGGAAATAAAGCGATACGAGAGCTTTAAAGCTATATATGAACAAATCGATAAAAAATTATTGGATTGTGAAAATGATAGTTTAGAGGAAATGTTAGAAAGTACATACAAAATATATACGAAAGAACAAGAAAAAGAGTGGGGAACAGTTGCGATTCGTATTGAGGTAATAAAATGATAAGAAATCGCGGAGCCGCTATCATTGTACAGGAAGGAAAAATCGCTCTTATAAAACGTATTCGAGAAGAGGAAAGATATTATGTTTTTCCTGGCGGAGGGATTGAGGAAGGTGAAACGCCTGAAGAGGCAACGAAAAGAGAGGTATACGAAGAATTAGGGGTACATATACAAGTGGAGCACCTTATTGCAAAGGTAAAATATAAAGGAAATGAATATTATTATGCTGCCTATATTACAGGCGGAGTGTTCGGAAGCGGAACAGCTGAGGAATTTCAGCTGGAAGGTAGGGGAAATTATATTCCGTTATGGCTACCGATAAACGAGTTGGAAAAGTGAATATAAAACCTTATGAAGTGGTCAGAAATATATTTAATCATTATAAAATATAACGTCTGACAACATACAAAAAAAACCATTGACATAGTCTTCTGATTTAAGTATTGTATTCGAGTATGTTTATAATCAGGAGGTTTATATGAGCAATCAAACTACTACACATCATGTGAAAATGACAACAGCGGATCCATCTGGAATTGGTCTATTTGGATTAGCGATGGTAACACTTGTAGCATCATCTCAAAAGTTAGGCTTAACAGATGGCGTTTCACTTGTATTACCGTGGGCAATCTTTTTAGGAGGATTTGCACAAATCTTTGCTTGCATTCATGATGCAAAGCATAACAATACATTCGGTACAACAGCATTCGGTGCGTACGGTCTATTTTGGCTAGGTGTTGGAATGACTTGGTTAATTCAACTTGGAGTATTTGGCGAAAAATTAGCACAAGCTGCAGATTCAAAACAGCTTGGTGTAGCCTTTATCGGATATTTGATTTTCACAATCTTTATGACAATTGGTGCAATGGAAACACATAAAGTATTATTTATGATTTTCGTCCTTATTGATTTCTTATTTATCGGTCTTTCATTAAGTACTTTAGGTGTTATGCCGCATGCAATGCATAATTTAGCAGCATATTCTGAACTTCTTATTTCATTATTATCTTTCTACGGTTCAGCTGCAGCAGTGTTAAATACACACTTCGGAAAAGTTGTTTTACCAGTAGGAAAGCCTTTTGGTATTTTTAAAAAATAATAAAAAAGCACAGATGATTGTATAGTCATCTGTGCTTTTTTATTTATTCCGCTCTTTGTGGGTTGTCTGAAAAAGCCTGATTGGTGAGGACTCATTAAACTTTCACTTTATCCCGCTATTTGCCGGGCAGTAAGCCCCCCGCCTCAAAATTCAGCGGAAACAAAGAAGTTAGGTGGGGGATGAATACCCTCACTGATTAAAGTTTCACCTTATTTGAAATAAGTAATGTGAAATGTAAATAAAAGTAGAAAAAATCAATTGAAATTGATTATCATTATTAATATAATGAGAATGAGAATCATTTATTGTTAGAGGGGGATGCCAAAGTGGCAAAAATTTTAATAGCTTATGCAAGTATGTCAGGAAATACAGAGAGTATTGCTGATTTAATTAAAGTTAGTTTAGATGCTTTTGATCATGAAGTAGTATTGCAAGAAATGGAAGGCATGGACGCTGAAGAATTATTAGCTTATGATGGAATCATTTTAGGATCTTATACGTGGGGCGATGGTGAATTACCATTTGAAGCGGAAGATTTTCATGATGACTTAGAAAATATAGATTTAGCTGGGAAAAAGGTAGCGGTATTCGGATCGGGTGATACAGCGTATGAACTGTTTTGTGAAGCGGTAACGATATTTGAAGAACGTCTTGTGGAACGCGGTGCAGAGCTTGTACAAGAAGGGCTGAAAATTGAATTAGCTCCAGAAGATGAAGAGGATGTTGAAAAATGCAGTAATTTTGCAATTGCATTTGCTGAGAAGTTCTAAGAATGGGAGTGTCAACGTGGAGACAATGTTAAGTGCAACTGCTATTACAAAGTTAAGAGATGGAAAACTGCTGTTAGCTACTACATATAATGGCTTATTTGTTGAACAAGACGGAGAATGGAAACGAATTTTAAATGGTTTTCAAAAACGAATTAGGGATTTACATAGCGAAGATAATGTAGTTTATGGTGTAGGTGACGAAGGGATTTTTATTCGCAGTATGAATGGTGGAGAGAACTGGACAATTCAGCGTTTTCCAACAAAAGCAACGAGTTGGAATGTATGTAGCAATGTACAAGGAACTGTTGTTGCTCATGGAGAAAAAACGCTGTATCTTTCTAATAATTTCGGTTTGACATGGGAAACTATTCATCCGTTTCTTGAGTATGGCAGTGCGGCACCGTCTATTCGATCATTATTTTTATATAAACATTACTTATTTATTGGTACGAAAATACATGCTAAATATGGTGGTGTTTGGCTCTTTGATTTGAAGACACGTAAATTAAAGAGGATTAAAATTGCGATGAATCAAATGATCTCCGCGTTGACTTTACACAATTCTTATTTAGTAGCGGCAAGTGGATCGTGCAAGGGAGTTAGCGGAAATATTTCTTATTGTAAAATAGATGAAAGTATTGCAAGTGAAAAAATATATTGGCATACATGTCAAAGTGAGCAGAAAGCAAGTAGTTATTTAGACTTAAGTGTAGATCAACATGTTTTATATACAACTTCAACGCAAAATAAGGCGGGGATTAGTAGTGTGTGCCGTGTGCTTCTTGAAGAAGGTATTGTTACAGTATGTGATTCAGTTAAAGGGCACGGATGGCGCATTGTTAATCAAAAAGATGGTTATGTAGTAGCCGGATCAGGTGAATTAAAAGCAATGCAGTGGGAACAAAAAATAATTTAAGAAAAAAACTTTACTTTTATTATATTGATATGATATAGTATATTTAAACCATTTTACTTTTAATAATATAGAGATTTAAATGAGCTGTAACTTCCGAGGAGGATAGCAATGTTAAATCTCCTCAGGGGTTGCAGTTTTTTAATATCTGGCTTATTATTGTAAGGTGGTTGAAAATGAATATGTACATATAGGTACATTGTAGGAGGATTTTTTTCATGCAAAACGGTAAAGTAAAATGGTTTAACTCAGAAAAAGGTTTCGGTTTCATCGAAGTTGAAGGCGGAGAAGACGTATTCGTTCATTTCTCAGCTATCCAAGGCGAAGGCTTCAAAACTTTAGAAGAAGGTCAAGAAGTTACTTTCGAAGTAGAACAAGGTAACCGTGGACCTCAAGCTACTAACGTAAACAAGAAGTAATTTTTGAAAAAAGAAGGGCTCGCCCTTCTTTTTTTTGCATTTTTATAGATGTCCTCCTACTTACATATCATAACAAGACTGAATTTTCATTTATTTATTCGGAGTATTTTTGTATAAAGTACATGAATAAATAAATACTGAAAATAAAGTGTTTGTGTGAAAAGGAATTTAGAAAGAGGTAAATAAATTGAAAAACGCTACACATTTCATTGTGTTTGATATTGAAAGGAATTTCAGACCGTATAAATCAGAAGATCCATCAGAAATAGTTGATATCGGAGCTGTAAAAATAGAAATAGGTACAATGAAGATAATTGAAGAATTTTCGGAGTTAGTAAAACCAAGTGCACGATTAACTCGTCATACAACAAAATTAACCGGTATTACGAAAAAAGATTTAATGGGTGTAGAAAAATTCCCTCAAATTATAGAGAAATTTATTCAGTTCATCGGCGAAGGTTCTATATTTGTTTCATGGGGAAAAGAAGATTATCGCTTTCTATCTCATGATTGTACATTATATGGTGTTGAATGCCCAAGTATAGAAAAAGAAAATAGAATTGATTTGCAAAAATTTGTTTTCCAAGCATATGAGGAATTGTTTGAACATACGCCAAGTTTACACTTTGCGGTAGAACAGCTCGCTTTAACGTGGGAAGGAAAACAGCACCGTGCTTTAGCAGATGCTGAAAATACAGCAAATATACTTCTTAAAGTATATAGCGAGAGAGATATTAATAAGCGATACAAAAGACATGGTGAACTTGAACTTGTAAAAAACGGAAAACTAACAGAAAAAGCGAAAAAAAAGATGCGAAAATGGGTATTTAAAGAACTAAAGAAAAATACAGAACGCCCTTTTGAATGGAGTACATTTGAAAGTAGTGACACGTGGGAAAGTATAACGGAAAGATATTATATAAGTGAAAATACAGTAGAACTCCTGAAAAAACATTTTCGTACAGCAGTGAGAAAAGCGGAACGGCAGATTAGGTATTTGGCTGAGATGGAGGAGAATACAGAGGTTAAATGAATTTCTCCTCCGCCTCTAACTACATACATGTAATAACAGCGTATTGATATTAAATAGGCATCAACTTGTTGTTGTGATTGTGCATTATAATTGCTTTGGGAGTGTTAAGACGTAATAAGAGCTTTAAACCGTATTAATAATATATATATATATATAAAGAAAAGAGTGTAGTTTAATGGAAACAATCTTTAACATTTTAACTGTTTTAGTTTTTGGGATAATATTTACCACACAATTAGCATTAACTACACTTTCTTTCATAGTAAAGAAGAATTGGAAAAAACTTAATATCTCTTTAAGTTGTGGTGTATTAAAGTTTAAAATAGAAGAGTAAGATTGAGCTTTGTACAAGGGAGGTGTGATAGTGGTAGACTTGGATATTAAAGATGTCACAGTAAAGATGGAATTAAACGGTGTCTTTTGGAATGAGGATCGGATTGCTGAAATGAAGGTGACTACAAAAGAAGAGCATTCTGTTATTCTTCGTCTAGTAGTTGATTTAGAAAGTAAAACTATTAGGGCGACGAGTGCGGAAATAGTGAATGGATTCTGCCCTCTGTGCAAACAGAAAAGGGACGAATGTAGTGAACTTAATGACTTGCAAAACAAAATGGAAATTTTAGAAGAAGCCTACGATTGGGTGAGAGAACATCCGGAATATCGTTTTCAATTATCTTTTTACGAGTACAATAAATTTGAGGTAGTAAAGTGAAATTTGCATCTTAACAACTTATAGAAGGACTTGGTCAAATAGAAATATTGAAGTAGATATTTCTAATGGAAATAAGCTTGTATAACAAGGAAGGGATGTATTTGATTCTGCAACAAATGTCATCTTGCATCAAAAAAATTTGAAAATAAACATGTTTTATTATAAAGCAGAAAAATTGATTCTTAGTAGAATCGGTTTTTAATATAAACAAAAGAGCGCTTATTATAAGCGCCCAGTAACAACAGTTATATGGAAGTATTTATCCCGTAAAAGCCCGATTGGTGAGGGTTAATAATTAGTGGGGGATGAACAAAACCCCACTGATTAAAGTTTCATTTTATTCAATACCGCTCGGATCAAACGAATACTGCTGCTTATTCTCAATCCGCTCAATCACATCCTGCAGCTCATCTGGCTTCAGAAACTCAATCGGAGAGAAGCCTTTTTCAAACGTAAGTGTGTCTGCTTCAATCATAAGTACATATCGGTCATTTACCTTCGCAATATGTATTTGATCCCCGAAATCAGCAAGCAAAGCCTTCACAGAGATATGATCGGCTTTTAGTTTTAATTCCACTTCAGGAGCATGCTCGACGATTTGAGCGGTAGCTTCCATTACTTCTTCGGTTGAAAATTGTTCCATAATTTCCCGCTTCGGACTAGCAGCCCATACTTCCATCGCTTGGTCGAATTGTTCGCGTTCTTCCGTACCTTCTTCAAATACATCTTCAATTTGGTCGTATACCATGTCCATTACTTGTGTTTTCATAATTTCAGGCATAGAGCGTTCATATTCGACGAATTTTAAGAAGTCTTCAAAGTAGCGGGCATGTGATGCTTGGTGTATTTTTAGTTCGCCTACTTCAACCATACCTTCTTCAGGCATGTACGGATATTGGATAGATTTCATATTCTTTGTTGTGATGGCCATTTCAACGTTACGAATCAGTGTGGATTCATCAGAAATAGAAGCAACCTTTGGTTCGAAGTCGCATTTCATTACGAATACGAATGGGTCATCAAAGTATTTGCGTAGTTTTGCCTGAGCAATTAAAAATACACCACCGCGTACAGCGCTTGTGTCAAGATATGTATAAACGAGAGGTTCGCTCATATCTTTAAAATTGTCCTTTGTTTCTGCAAAGCGAATACGATTAAAAAGGTTGTAATGAGGGTTTGAATCAAGTTCGTGCCCTTCTTCTACAATAAAGCGACCAATTTTTGTTGGGGCTTGTTCTGTTTTTGCATGACGTTCTACTTTTCGCTTCGATATTTTTAATAACTCACCATTCAAAAATTCTTTTAAGGAACTATCTTCATATTCTTCAGCGTCTAAAGTTTGAAAATGTTTGTAGCGTTTATCAACTGCTTCACCTTTTCCTTCTACTTGTACAACATAAAAGGAAAGATAATTTATTTCAAAATCCATATTTATCACCTTGTTTCATTTCATTAACTCTTATCAGTATAGAGATGGAAAAAACTTTCGTCAATTTATATAAGGAAGGGGAAGCCCCTTCCTTTATATAATCTTTATTTTCTCGATTAAAATCCGTCTTCTAATGCTGCGAATGGAATGTTTAGTCTGTTTTCTACTGTGCGTAAACGTTGGTTTAAGCGGTTTAGTCTACGTGTATGGCGCTCAACTGTATTTTCTAGTTGACGAACTCTTTGTTCAAGCTCATTTACGCGTCTTTCTAATTGACGATTTCCAGTGCCAGGAAAAGAGATTGGAAGTTGGAATTGTCTATTTTGGTCATATGGATTCGTGTGCTCTGCTTGATCTATATAAGATTGATATTGTGTTTGTAAGTCATACTGTGGTTGTTGGTACGCATATTGATTATATGGATCATATGGATTGTAGGGATACATAATAACATCCTCCATTTCTTTAAAATAGGTTGAATTCACCATAATGTATGTGCAAAAGCGGAGTGGTGGCACGGCAAATACCTATTTATGTTGACGGGATTTCTCTTTATCCCGCTATTTGCTGGGCAATAAGACCCCCATGTCAAAATTCAGCAGAAACAAAGAAGGTCGGGATGCCCGTAAAACCCCCACTGATTACAGTTTCACTTTATAAAAAATAGCTTGAGGGTTTTTGATTTGTATTTCTTTTGCTTAATGGTATATACTGGATAAAAGAGAGAGTTTACATAAAAGTTACAATTCTATCAAACTCAAACTTTTATGTAAATATGTATAGACATTTATAAAAGAAAAGAGTAATTTATATAGAGTGAAAAATAACTTGTAACATTTTATAAACATATTGTAAAATGATTGTAACAAAACATACATAAAAATGAAATAAATACATAATAGTGATGTTGGGGAAAGGGAGAGAGTATATTGTTCCGTAAAGTAAAGGGTATATTGGTTGGGGTGTTATGTGTAGCTATAATGAGTGGCTGTGGTGCAAAAGTAAGTGATGTTGCATTGGTAAGTGATATTGGTGGGCATACTGTAGAGGCTAAAGCAGAAGTGCAGGATACTATTAGTTTAGTTGATGGTCGAACTGGTACTGAAGTGAAAAAATTAGATTTATCTAGTTTAGGCTATTTTGAAGATGAAGCGAAATTTAAAAAGTCTGTAACAAAGGTTGTTGGTGAGGTTGGAAAAAGCGTCGACAAAAAAATGGTTCCTTCACGTATAGCACCTGATGGAAGTTGGCAAGAAGGAAAACCTTCTTATGAATTAATGGAAAAAGAATTAGTAGATAAATTGTTAAATGTTGGTATGTGGGATGCTACGTATCAGTTGCCGATCGTGGAGAAAAAACCAGTCGCAACATTAAGTGATGCGCAAGGAAATGGTACGGTAATTGGTAGATATGAAACGAACTTAGGTGGTTCAACAGGTGGCCGTATTGAGAATATTCGTTTGTCAGCAGCGAGCATAAATGGAGTTGTGTTAGCAAAAGGAGACCGTTTCTCTTTTAATTCATTAATCGGTGATACAACACCAGATAAAGGATATCAATTAGGGAAAGAAATAGTTGATGGTAAATTAGTAGATGGATATGGCGGTGGTGTTTGTCAAACATCTTCAACTTTATACAATGCAGCAGATCAAGCTGGTCTGAAAATGGTGGAGAGAACTACACATTCTAAAACGGTAGGTTATGTTCCACAAGGAAGAGATGCTACAATTGCATATCCATACTTAGATTTAGTATTTGAAAATACGAATGATGCACCTGTGAAGCTTTATATGGGCATTCAGGGTGGAAAGCTAGTTGCTGAAGTACATAAAATGAGATAAGAGTTAAAAAGCCACCTTTTCTAAAAGTTAGAAAAGGTGGCTTTTTATTATGAAAATAAAAATGTATGTAAATTCTGACTTTTCTTATTTACATAGGATGATTTTAGTTGTATCCTTCATAGTAACGGTTATATGTAATGGGAAAATATAGGGATAAGGAGATGAAGTTATTCATGGTAAAAATTCATCCGAAAACACGTATTGGTCATGTTGAATTTAAAGTGAAAGATTTAGAGCGTCAAATTGCTTTTTATGAGAATGTTGTAGGATTAGAGGTAATTAAGCAAGAGGGGAATAAAGCATATTTATCTGGAAAAGGTGGAAAGAATGCGTTACTTGTTCTTGAAAAGTTAGAGGACGGGGTACTGCAAGAACCGCGTACGACTGGTATATATCATGTAGCCTTTTTAGTTCCGACTCGTGAAGCTTTTGCTTCTGCGCTATTTGGGGTTCTTCGTAATAAGAATGTAATTGACAGCCCGGCTGAGCAAGAAGGGCGTTATACATATTCAAATGAAATTTTACCAATTTCAAGGTTTAATAGTGCAAGTGATCATACATATAGCGAAGCTTTTTATTTGCAAGATTTAGAGGGGAATGGTATTGAAATTTATGCAGACCGTCCGCGCGATCGATGGGGAGAAGGGCCAGGAGGAAGTACACCACTTGATTTAAAAGAATTGGCAACAGTCGTTGATTATGAGTTTGATGGTTTGCCTGCTAATACTGTCGTTGGGCACGTACATTTACGAATAGCTGATGTAGAGAAATCACATGAATTTTATGTGGAAACAGTAGGTTTTGAAGTACAACAGCGTGAAGAGGATTGCTTATTTATTTCAGCAGGGGGATATCATCACCATATTGGTGCAAATACGTGGAACGGAGTAAACAATCCACACCCACCAGTACATGCAACTGGGCTAAAGGTGTATACGATTGTACTACCGTATAAAGAAGCGTTAGATGAAGTGAAAGAAAGATTAATAGAAAAACAACATGAAATAAATGAAACTACAAATGGGTTTGTGGTGGTAGATCCAAGTGGTATTACAGTGCAGTTTGAAATAGAAGCAGTGTAAAATAAGCGAGAAAGTGTATAATCACTTTCTCGCTTATTTGTGATCATTCATAGCTCAATCCAATATCTTCTTACTACATTCCCATCTTCCTCAGTGAAATCATCATCACGAAGCCCGCCGTTATGTAAAATCGTTTTATCAGAAGCGGTATTCACTGCGTCGCAAACGACAAGTACTTTCGTGATGTCTAATTCCTTCGTTTTTTCTAATGATAATGCTAGTAACTTCGTAGCATAACCTTTTCTTCTTTCAGAAGGGCGAATGCCATAACCAATATGACCGCCAGCGTTAAATAAATGTTCGGTTAAACTATGACGTATATTAACAGCTCCCAGAATTTTATTTTCATCTGTAACAAGCCAATATGTAGAGTCTGGTACCCAAGTTTCAGGGATATTTATTCCGTTATGCGCATCGAGAAGTTCTTGAACCATAGCTGGGAAGTTGGCAGGATTTTTTGAGATAACCCACGGGATCATTGTTTCACCGCTATCTTTCCATTCGTTATAGAAATCTAAGTATTCTTCTTGTAAATCAGTAGTAGGTGTAAGTAACGAGACGTTCATTGTTAGTAAGCTCCTTTATTTATGTATTTTTTATAAAAAATTATGAAACAAAATGAAAGCGTTTTCTAAAATTTCTCAACCTAATTTCATGCAATCCACCTTTGGTTTTTTAGAAAATTAGTGAAGGTTTAAAATCAGGAGTTATTTATTTTATGTTAATATTTAAAATATTAACATAAAACAGTCGGAGTATTAAGTGTATTTTAGTGGTATTCTTTCATGGTGATAAATGGATGTTTGTGATAATTTTTGTTTTATCTATCTATAATGAATGAAAGGGGGAAGTGCCCGTGAGTGTAGATTTTGATTTTATTATACGAATCGGTGTTGCTGGCTTGTTAGGAGCAATGATTGGTATTGAAAGAGAAATTCGATCGAAAGAAGCTGGATTAAAGACTCATTTCCTCGTAGCGGTAGGAAGTGCGTTAATAATGGTTGTTTCGAAATATGCCTTTTCAGATATTGTGTATGAAGAGCATACGTCTCTAGACCCAAGTCGGATTGCAGCACAAGTCGTTAGTGGAGTTGGTTTTTTAGGTGCAGGCACAATTATTATTCAAAAACAGGCGGTGAAAGGATTAACGACCGCGGCTGGTTTATGGGCTACTGCCGGTATAGGATTAGCAATTGGAGCGGGAATGTATGTAGTAGGCATTGGAGCGACGATCCTCGTTTTAATTGGTTTAGAAATTGTAAGTCGTATTTTTAAGGTGCAATTTCTATTTCCACAAAATATAACAGTGCAAATGTTTGTAAATAAACATGAAGCGATACAACAAATATTAGAAACACTACAAGTGAAAGGCATCCCAATACTCTCATATGAGGTGGAAGCTTCACAGCAAGGTACAGAAACTGTTTATAAGGTAGGAATGCAGCTGAAAAATATATCGTCAGAAGAAAAGAATGAGTTTATTCAGCATATGCAAACATTATCGGAAGTTACGTTTATAAAGTTAAAGTCATAGTGTTGAAAACGAGGATAGATGTAGCAGAAATTTTGCTATTATCTATCTTTTTTTGATCTAAAATGCAAGGAAAGTCAAGCGTTAATTTTACATGAAATGAATATATGTGTGAACGTTACCTTATTTTTTCTCAATACAGGACAAAAAGTAAAAATAGTAAAATAATGGAGCGGGACACTAAAAATGTAAGGTAGGGGAGAGCATGAAAAGCTATTCAAAGAAAATGTTAGTAGGGGTAAGTTTTGCTAGTTTAATGTTAGGGAGTTTTCAAGGGGGCAGTTTGGCAGAAGATACTAAGGGAGAGCAAGTTTCTTATCGAAATGTGCTCAAAATGGAGCCAGTCGGTGTACAACTACCAGTACAAGAATTAGCTCATTCATCGAAAGTGCTCGAAAGCAAGTCTTTTGAGAAAAGGCTACAATTTGCCGATTTATCACAAAGACCACCTGAGGTGAAAAAAGAAAGTAAGCAATTAGCTGTAGCGAAAACTTATACAATTGCTGAATTAAATCAATTAAGCAATCAGCAGTTAGTAGATTTACTTGTAACAATTGATTGGGAGCAAATTACGGGGCTATTTCAGTTTAATACAGACAGTCTAGCATTCTATCAAAATGATAGTAGGATGCAGGCGATTATTGATAAATTGAAGCAGCAAGGACAAGCCTATACGAAGGATGATTCAAAAGGGATTGAGACATTAGTGGAGGTATTGCGTTCAGGATTTTATTTAGGATTTTATAATTCGGAACTTAGTAAATTAAATGAACGGAGTTATCATGATAAATGCTTACCTGCATTAAAAGCGATAGCTAACAATTCAAATTTCAAGCTGGGTACATTAGAGCAAAATAGAGTGGTATCATCATACGGAAAGTTAATAGGAAACGCTTCGAGTGATGTGGAAACGATAACATCAGCTGCAAAGATTTTTAAACAATATAATGATAATTTTTCTACATTAGTAGATAATCTTTCAGCTGGAAATGCTATTTACGATATTATGCAAGGTGTTGATTACGACATTCAATCGTATTTGTACGATACGAGGAAAGCACCGAAAGATACAGTATGGTATCAGAAAATAGATAGTTATATTAATGAACTAAGTCGTTTTGCATTAATGGGAACGATTACAGCAAAAAACGGTTGGCTTATTAATAATGGCATTTATTATACAGGTAGACTCGGTACATTCCATAGTACAGGAACGAAAGGGTTACAAGTTGTAACAGATGCGATGAAAATTTATCCGTATTTAGGGGAGCAATATTTCGTAGCTGCTGAGCAAATCGCAACGAATTATGGCGGAAAAGATGCAAATGGTAAAGTGGTGAATTTAGATCAAATAAGAGAAGATGGAAAGAAAAAATATTTGCCAAAAACGTATACGTTTGATGATGGGGCAATTGTTTTAAAAGCTGGAGATAAAGTGACAGAAGAAAAAGTAAAACGTTTATATTGGGCGGCAAAAGAAGTGAAGGCACAATTCCATCGTACGGTTGAAAGTGATCAACCTTTAGAAAAAGGAAATCCTGATGATGTACTAACGATGGTTATTTATAATAGCCCAGCAGAATATCAATTTAATCGTCAATTGTACGGTTATGAAACGAATAACGGTGGTCTTTATATAGAAGGAACAGGTACGTTCTTTACTTATGAGCGTACGCCAGAAGAAAGTATTTATAGTTTAGAAGAATTATTCAGACACGAGTTCACGCATTATTTACAAGGTAGATATGAAGTACCAGGGTTATGGGGACAAGGGAAAATATATGAAAATGAAAGATTATCTTGGTTTGAAGAAGGGAATGCTGAATTTTTTGCAGGGGCAACGAGAACGGATAATGTTGTACCGAGAAAGAGTATTATAGGAGGATTATCTTCAAATCCAGCAGAGCGTTATACGGCAGAGCGAACGTTAAATGCAAAGTATGGAACGTGGGATTTCTATAATTATTCCTTTGCTTTACAATCGTATATGTACAATAAGAGATATGATATGTTCGATAAAATACATGATCTTATTAGGAAAAATGATGTAACAGCATATGATGCATATCGCTCTACATTAAGTAAAGATGCGAATTTAAATAAAGAATATCAAGACTATATGCAAATGCTAGTTGATAATCGTGAGAAGTATAATGTGCCATTAGTATCAGACGATTATTTAGCGAATCATGCATCGAAGCCAGTTTCAGATATTGCAGCAGAAATAACAGCGGAAGCAAAATTGAAAAATGTATCAGTGAAGAAAAATAAATCACAGTTTTTTAATACATTCACACTACAAGGAACATATACAGGAACTGCAGCAAAAGGAGAATATGAAGATTGGAAAACAATTACACAAAATGTTAATGATACGTTAAAACGTTTAAGTGTAAAGGAATGGACAGGCTATAAAACAGTAACAGCATACTTCGTAAATTATCGCGTGAATGCATCAGGACAATTTGAATATGATGTTGTGTTCCATGGTATTGATACGGAAGAAGGGGCAGAGAATAAAGCACCAGTTGCGGTTATAAACGGTCCGTATAGTGGAAATGTAAATGAAGCAATTTCATTTACAAGCAACGGATCAAAAGATGAAGATGGGAAAATTATTTCATATAAATGGGAGTTTGGTGATGGAGCAGTAAGTAATGAGCAAAATCCAACTCACGTATATACAAAAGAAGGAGCGTATACGGCTAAATTAACAGTAACAGACGATAAAGGAGCAACTAATACTGCTACAGCGACTGTAACTGTTCAAAAGAAAGAAGATAACAGTGTAGAAAAAGAACCGAATAACTCATTCCAAACAGCAAACAAACTGCAGTTAAATCAAGTTTTACGTGCTAGTTTAGGAAATGGCGATACAAGTGACTTCTTTGAAATTAATGTGGAGAATGCTAAAAACCTTCAAATTAACGTAACGAATGAAAATAATATCGGAATGAACTGGGTACTTTATTCTGAAGCAGATTTAAATAATTATGTTACGTATGCTCAGCAACAAGGGAATAAACTAGTAGGTAGTTACTACACGTATCCAGGGAAGTATTATTTACATGTGTATCAGTATGGTGGTGGAACAGGGAATTATACGGTGGAAGTGAAGTAGTAAAAAGGGAGTTGTCTTTTTCAATGAATGGCATAAGGTCTGTACTTTAATGAAAAAACAACTGCAGGAAATGTCCCTAATGATAATAACAAATTAAGTATCGCGAGATATTATATTTACATTAAACAAATCTAATCAGTAAATGAGATAAAATCGATGAACTAGTATTTCATCACGATGTAAGAAAAGTTATAAATATTAAGTGTTTTTAATTGAATTAAACTAAAGGATCAGAGTATATCTGTAACAATAGATAAGATCTGATCCTTTTATGTAATTAACTAAATAGAAAATTGTTATCACGTTAGCAAGGGATACTAATAGAAAAACGTGTCCCTTTACCTAATTCACTCTCTATCTCTATATCTCCGTTTAATTCTCTAATAATACTATAAGCAATCATAGTACCAAGCCCAGTTCCTTTTTCTGTTGTTGAATAGAATGGCAAAGCAATTCGTTTTATTTGTTGAGATGACATCCCAATTCCTGAATCAATAATATCAATTATGATATTTTCTTTTACTTTTTGTATATTTATTTGTAATAATCCACCATTTTTCATAGCCTCAATTCCGTTTTGGATGATGTTGTTTAGACAGAGTTTGAATTTTTCGGGGTCCCCATTTATATAAAAGGAATCTGTACTATTTTGTTTGATTTCAACTTTGTATGACAGAGCGAGTGGTGAAATAGTATCTTTCACCTGATTTAAAATGTGATTAATATCTATTTTCTCTTTTAGGGTGTTCTGTGGTTTGGTTAAAGATAAATAGTTATTAATAGTAGATTGTATTTGCTGCATTTCAATTAACATGATTTCTAAGTATTGCTCCTGAGATAGCTTAGAGGCATGTTTTTCATTTAATAATTGAGTGAATCCATGTACCGTGGTTAGTGGGTTGTGGATTTCGTGTGCAATTGACGCTGCTAGTTCGCTAGCTATATAAAATTTTTCAGCCCGTTGCAGTTTTTCTTTCATTTTATATTTCTCAATCATTTCCTCTATAAAATAAACTGATAATAATACTGTGAAAATATTAATGACTATATAATTTAATAAAAATTCTATGAGAGTAGAGTCTATTTTACCTCCTGTATTTATTTGAGTTACAATACCGCAAATAGAAAGTGAAGCTGTACATACTAAAATAAGAAGTAAGCTTAATAATATCTTTTTTTCTTTAAAATACATAGGTAATAAGTAACGAAAGAGCATTGTTATACCCAAAATAATAGTGAAGATAATAAATGATGGAAGAACGCCATTTCCTCCTAAGTAAAACCGGTAAGAAAGATATAAAATTCCTATAAAAACAATGTTTTTTGTATTTCCATATAGAAAAACTAATATAATAGGAATAAAACGTAAATCATAAATAAATCCCACATGTAAATGAAAAGGAAAAGTCATACAAAAAATAATAGCAATGGAGGAAAGGATAGAAAATAACATATTATTACATGTTATTTTTTCTTTAAACTCTAGCCAGAGTACGTGATAGCTAAGGATACAAATTATTATAATAAAGGTATTTAATAAAAGAGTAGAAATTCCCATAGTTTTGCATCTCCGATAGTTTGTAAGTAGAATTATGTATGAGTTGGACAAAGATGTTTAGTATTAGTAGACTTTTTATCTAAAAAGGAAGGGTACTTGAAAAGTGCTGTTATATTACTCGTATTAAAATCGATAAGGAAAATAGAAAAAATAATAGATAAAAAATCTATTTAAATTCATGTGCATATGAATTTATAAACTAACTTTTGTATAGGTAAAATTGGGATTGAGTTACTGATAAAATAAGGTTCTTTAAGTATGAATATTCTGTGAAAGTGATATGTGTGGTGACTCCTGTTTTGTAGCCTTCGTTATATTAACATGGAATATATCAAATTACAAAGTGAAATTTTAGAAAAATTTTATTAGTACATTTTATCTGAAATAGAAATGCTATTTATTTGAGTATTTTGGTACTTCCTCGTATAAAACTTTGTTAGAAAAAGATTTTAAAATTTATAAGTTTTTTATGAAGTGTAATATTGTAGCTTTATCTATGTGGCTTTCTCAATAACTATTAAGGCGGAAAGTTAATATATATAGGTTTATAGATATGAATTATTACATAAAAACGCACTTAAAAAAGGATGTATGATGGTAATAGAATACAAACATCAAGGGGGAACTTAAAATGAAGTTAAATAAACTAGTGCTTAGTTGTGGAGTAGTTTCAGCATTAACACTTGGTGTGTTAGGGAATAATACTTATGCTGAAGAAGTACACAAAACGAATGATCCAATTCATGTAGTTGAACATGTTTCTGCAGACTTATTATTAACCCAAACAATGGATTATAGTGGCGAGGCTGTAACTTCTTTCGTATATGATGGGAGTACTGACTTAAGCTTTTCTATGAAAAATAATGGTCAAAATACAATGGGATATAGTGTAAAAGGTCCAAATACAGAGCTAATTGTTGGTGGTTATATAAAACCTGGAGAACAACAAATTAATGTTACAAATGTACGGAATGCTTTATCTCCATTGCCGAATGGAACATATAAAATTTACGTTTCAAATGATGATGGTTCTAAGGGGCAATTCCAAGTTTCAGTAAGATCTATGAATTAAATTTAAAACGCTTTGTTTTTAAGTTAATTTAATCTTTACTTATTGGAAAGAAGCTAAAGTGAATTGAGAATTACCGATAAAAATGAAAACGAGCACCTTATCTAATTGTGAGAGGGTGTTCGTTTTTTGCTATTAAACAGAAAATAATTATAAATATATTTTGATATTCTCATTGCTAACCTACTAGATTGTGTCAACTAGAGAATGTCTACTATAAAACATATTAAAATAAAGATGATGTAACATTCCGCTAAATTATATGGGGAAATAGAAAAACCACCCTTATATGAGTGGTTTTAGTAATTATTTTTAGGTTATACATTTAAAATTAGGCTAAGTTATAGAAATAATAAACATTTAATCCGTTGTTATTATTTTGGTTCTGGATAATGATTGTAGTATGAGATTCTAATAAATTCTTGGTAGACATTTGTTAATTTGGCATCTCTAAGAGCATCGTTGAATTTTTGCATACGTACACTCCCTTGAGCGTAGCCTCCACCTGGAGTATAAGGGTTTCTAGCTTCAAAGTCATCCAAAAATACTTTTAATTTTTTATAGTCTTGAGATTGATAGAAAGCCACGGCCTCTTCAGGAGTGACATCAAAGTAAGAGGATGACGTTGAGTTATAAGAAGCTGCTTGAGCAGTAGGTGCCTCTAGCATAGTTGCAGCTCCACCGAACATAGTAAGCGCCATAGAAGATACAATAATTTTTTTAAACATAATAAAACCTCCATGTAGAATATTGGATTAATAGTAATCCTGTAATCATTATAGTTACACTGGAAATGATTATCAAATGCAATATTGCATAATGTATTCCGCTATTTTGGGGCAGTAAGACTCCCGCCCCAAAATTCAATGAAAGCAAAGAAGTTAGATGGGAATCGGGAGGATTAAAGTTTCACTTTATTCTTTGAACGAGAAGTCACCTTTATATTTAAATGGAGGAGTGTAATAGATTAGAAGAGGTGTATAAGTTACTCAGGTTAACAAGAAAATGAAGAGGATATTTTTAATAGGGGAAAGCTTAATAACTGGAGTAAAGGAATTGCTATTTATATATTTAACATACATATTTGTCTTTTAAATTGTAGGCGTGTTTTAGAATTTGTATATAGTAAATTCGTTAAAAAACTTGATAAATAATAAAATGTGTAAATTTTTTGACTATTTTATTAAAATTATTTAATATTTGTAATTTATTGTTTTATAATGATAAATGGGTCGATCGTGAATGTTTTAGATATTGCGATATATACTCGGATTAATTTATTCTAGGGAGGTTACAAAATTGGGTAAGAGAGTCATTATAAGAGTTTTTACATTATTATCAGTACTGGCATTATTCCTTAATGTATTTTTACCTAGGGCTAGTGCAGAGGTTATGACGCATGAGAAATATTCAATGGACTGGAGTTATAGTAATAGTCTAGGTAAGTACATTCGCACTGAAATGATTAAAAATTCAAGTGGTCAAATTGCTTATTGCTTAACCCTTGGATTAAAATCACCAAATGGTGAAGATCTTCCTGAAATGGGGAAAACAGATAATGTAGTATATAGAGCCTTATTAAATGGTTTCCCGCAAAAAAGTGCTGAACAGCTGGGAGTAGCTAATAAAAATGAAGCGCATTATGCAACGCAACTTGCGGTTTGGAATGCATTAGGTCAACTCGATGTAAATGAATTAAAATATGAGAATAAAAATGTTGAAAAAGCAGCTAAGGCTATTATTAGTAATGCTAATAATAGTGAAGAGACTCAAGATGTTTTTATGAATGTGATTCCTGCTGAAAAGCAAAAAGCAGAATTAAAGGGCGAATTCTTCGAAACAAATCTATATTCAGTACAAACAAATGCTAAGAGTGGTTCTTATAAGGTAGTAGCGAAAAATGCACCTAATGGAGTTAGAATTGTAAGTGAAAATGGAGAAGTGAAAGATCAGCTTTCAGTTGGAGAAAAATTTCGTATCCAAATTCCTAAGAATACAAAAACGGGTGAATTTAATTTAAGTGTTGCTGCTAATTTAACTAAAGTTCAAGCAATTGCTTACCGTGGTACGGATACTGTTCAGAATGCTACAGTACTATTAGAGAGAAATGAAGAAAAGCTTAGTAGTGATCTTGCAGTAAATTGGGAAGCAGCTGGTTCTTTAAAAATTAAAAAGGTTGGAGAAAATGGAGAAGTTTTAGCTGGTGCAGTATTTGAGGTCTTTAATGTAAATAATGAATCAGTCGGAAAAATCACGACTGGTGCTGATGGTATGGCAGAATTAAACAACTTACCAATTGGTACTTACACATTAAAAGAAATTAAAGCACCAACAGGCTATGTTTCAGATGATAAACCACAAACTATTGAAGTTAAGACAGGAGAAACAGGAGCTGTCCAAATAGTAAATAACAAAGTAAAAGGTAACATCGAAATTAAAAAGCTTAGTGATTCAGGAAAGATTTTACCAAATGTTGAATTCACAGTCTTCACTGAAGATGGAAAAGAAGTGAAAAAAGTAGTAACAAAAGAAAATGGAATTGCAAACGTTGAAGGTCTTACGTATGGTAAATATTATTTCTTAGAGACAAAAACACCTAATGGATATATTGGAAATAAAACAAAGTATCCTTTTGAAATTAAAGAGCACAATAAAACACTTACTTTTACAGTGGAAAATACCGAAGTGAAAGGTAGTGTAAAATTACTAAAAGTAGATAATGAAGATATTAGTAAAAAATTAGAAGGTGCAGTATTCGAGCTAAAAGATGCAAGTGGAAAAGTAGTTGGGGAATATAAGACAGATAAAAATGGTGAGATTAACGTCAAAGATTTAGCGTATGGTAAATATTCATTTGTAGAAAAGGCTTCTCCAAATGGTTACGTTCTTGTTAAAGAACCAATTATGTTCGAAATAAAGGAACATGGAAAGATTATTGAGCTATTGGCAGTTAATCATCTTATCAAAGGTGATCTAGAAATTACAAAGGTAGATGTAGCTGATGGAAATAACAAGCTTCAAAATGCAGAATTTACGATTTATAACGAAGCAGGAAAAGAAGTAGTAAAAGGAAAAACAGACGATAAAGGAATCGCTAAATTTGAAAAGTTACCATTTGGAAAATACACATATAAAGAAACTGTTGCACCAAAAGGTTATGTATTAAATGAAGAAACGTTCTCTTTTGAAATTAAAGAGAATGGTCAAATCATTAAACACATTGTCAAAGATGAAAAGATTCCTTCAATAGAAACAAAAGCTACTGATAAAACAGATGGTACAAAAGAAATGCACACGTCTAAGTCTGTAACAATCCAAGATAAAGTGGAATACAAAGACCTACAAGTAGGCAAAGAGTATACTTTAAAAGGTAAATTAATGAATAAAGAGACTAATAAACCATTAGTTGTAAATGGTAAAGAAGTAACTGCTGAAACGAAGTTTACACCAAAAGAAGCAAATGGTTCTATTACACTAGATTTCACTTTTGATGCAACTGGTTTAGAAGAAAAAGAAGTAGTAGTATTCGAAGAGTTATTGAAAGACGGAAAAGTTGTTACGACACATGCTGATATCAATGATAAAGGTCAAACAGTTAAGTTCGTTAAGCCATCAGTAAAAACGACAGCAACAAACAAAGCTGATGGTTCTAAAGAGTTAGATGCTTCTAAATCTGTAACAATCCAAGATAAAGTGGAATACAAAGACTTAATCGTGGGTAAAGAGTACGTAGTAAAAGGTAAACTAGTGGATAAAGCAACAAACAAGCCATTATTAGTTGATGGTAAAGAAGTAACAGTAGAATCTAAGTTTACTGCTAAAGAGAAGAATGGTTCTATCACATTAGACTTCACTTTCAATGCTTCTGCATTACAAGGTAAAGAAGTAGTAGTATTTGAAGAACTGTATCAAGATAATATATTAGTAGCTATTCACGCTGAAATTGAAGATAAGGGACAAACAGTGAAATTTAAAGAGGGAAAATCGGAACAACCAAAACCAGAACAGCCAAATTCAGGTAAAAATACGACAACACCAGAGCAACCTAACGAGCAAGTAAAAGAACAACCACAACTTAAGAAAGAAATTCAATCTAAAATTGGATGGTTACCGCAAACAGGTACTAATCTTACAAGTTGGATCTCTATGGCTGCAGGAGCATTACTGTTAATTGTTGGTGGAGTGATTTTCTTAAAACGTAAAAATGCATAGAAATTAAAAAATAAGCACATCTGTTTTTATAACAAGATGTGCTTATTTTTATCATTTTAGCCAAGAAGACTCCTATATTTAAGCGTGAATGGCATTTAAAATAGCAACCATATTTTATAGGTAATTTTGAACAGTTAAAAGAAATATTACAGGAGGGTGAAAAGCAAGGAGTTTTTCATTTCTTCTCCATAAATCATACAATACATTGGATCACTTCTATTGTTTTATTTCCAAAGTTTAAAAAGTTTATTGATTTTTTAGGACCAAATGAAACGAATGATACAAATCATGAATGGATGCCAGAAAACTTAGTGGACAGGATTGTTACTGCATTAACAGATAAACCTAATGTGTAAATTATTCAGTGTTTATGAATTCTATTATTACTATTTAAAGCCTAATTTCTCAATGTATTGTAGAGAAATTAGGCTTTTTTTATCAATTCATTAAAGTTTTTATAATTCAAGGACTCAAGTTAATGATTATATTTTCAAGTATTCGTTTTGAGCTATATAGATATAGTTTTCGTTGCAACTGTTTGTTGAAATATTTTATCATGCTCAACAATAACCATTGTGGGATTAAATTGTTGAATAAGTTCTTCAATCTGCATGCGGGAATAGATATCTATAAAATTTAGTGGTTCGTCCCATATATATATATGAGCTTTTTCACATAAACTTTTAGCGATAAGCAGTTTTTTCTTTTGTCCACCAGAATAATGAGATATATCTTTTTCAAATTGAATTCGGTCAAAGTCCATCTTACTTAGGATGGACTTAAATAAGGTTTCATCAATCTTGTGCTCTTCAATAAAGCCTGATAGCGATCCCTTCAAATGAGAAGTATCTTGTTGGACATAGGAAATGATGAGTCCTGTACCTAAAGTAACTAAGCCTGTATGCTGTATCGGATGTCCTAGAATTAGTTTTAGGATACTACTTTTTCCGCTCCCATTCGTTCCATCAAGTACAATTCGGTCACCTTGTTCAACTATGAAGCTAATCGGCTCATTCACAATTTGATCATTATACTTAACGGACACGTCAACTAAAGTAACCAATTCATTTGATTTAAATTGCAATTGTTCCAATTTTAATGACTCAGTTTTTTCCACATTTTTTAGTAATTTTGATTTTTCCTCAATAGCTTTTTGTTGCCTTGATTCAAGGTTTTTTGCTCTTTTCATCATCTTGGCTGCTTTATGTCCTACAAACCCCTTATCCAACTTAGAGCCTGAATTCCTCGTTCCATTTTTTGAAGCTTCCACGTCATTAGACCAACTTGCTGAACGTTTGGAAGACTGTTTTAATCGCCCTATGTCTTTTTGTAGACGCTCATTTGTAGCCTTCTCGTGTTCTTGCTGTCTATCAAAATTTAACTTCCAAGAAGAATAGTTACCACTTTGAACTTCAATATTTGCTCTATTAATAGATAGGATATGGTCAACGCACCCATCTAAAAAGATTCTGTCATGTGAAATTAAAATAAATCCTTTTTTCTTCCTTAGATAATCGGAGACTATCTTTCGTGCATCTGTATCTAAGTGATTTGTTGGTTCATCAATTAATAGAAATTGACCCGCATTTAAAAACAGTGCAGCAAGCAACACTTTTGTTTGTTCCCCATTTGATAATGTTTTAAATGGTCTGTACATGACCTCAGCATCAACATTTAAATAGGATATCTCACGTAGAAGTTCCCAATCTGCGGCTTGGGGACAAATTTCTTCAAGGATTTCATGAGTGAATTTGTTCTTATCTGAAACAGAGTAGGGGAAGTAATTGAATTCTACTGAAGCAAGGATTTTCCCGCTATACTCATAATTCCCTAACAATAAATTAAAGAATGTCGTTTTACCTCGTCCGTTTCTACCAATAAATCCTAGCTTCCAATCCGTATCTATTTGGAAGTTTACACTTTCAAAAATATTATCAAAGCTACCTGGGTATGAAAAAGTTAAGTCTTGGACCTTTATCATTGACATAATAATTCCTCCTTTATATATCGAAACGTTTCATATAAAGTCGGAGCATCCATCCATTTTTTAATTCCTCTATATAAGTTTGATGGATATTAACGACTTATATAGAGCATTACATGTGTAACAATAGTATCTGAAGTACTCATTTTTCTCGCTCCTTTATTTGTGAAGTACATTTAACAATTAGTAAGTTTCAACTAAGACAAACGGGAATAAAAAAATCCCCCAATTTGTAATCGGAAGGATTAGTCTTTCGTCTATACTTAATAAGTACTTATTAATCATTTGAATCATGACAAATAAAGTATGAACTGAATTTTAAAAATGGATAGACTAACCCTATATTTTGTAGTTTGAAGTTATAAAATTCAACTTAAAATATAAATTAGTTAATCATTATTCATCCATCATTCCTTTCATAATTCTATTTTTAGAGTAACATTCTTTTTAGGGAGATGCAATATTAGCTTCAATTTCATCTAATTCTAAATCATTTATAATTCTTTGAGTAAGGAGATAAAACTTTACCGCCCTTTTTATAAACATCACATTTTTGTTCAATAGGTCATGTCTTTTGTCCGTTAAAAAGGGAGGATATGAAATTGACATCAACTTTTTGTGTAACTATAATAGTTACGGTTGGTTTCGTAAACTAATTTGAATTTCTATTTTAATGATAGTATATTTTCATTCCTTTTTAAGTGTGACAGATAGCAACTATAATCCAATAGAGGAGTAGATTCTATCTCATATGTAAAGAGTAGATAAGTTGTACCCGCCAAATTTACGATGCTCAAATACTTAAAAAATTACATTTTTCAGCTTATCCTTTTTAGAATCCTCAGTATTGATAATTGTAAACATCTACAAAAAGTTAATAAGATTGTTGTGTGTAGAAAGAAATCTTTTAAAAAGGTCATAATATGGATAATAGGTAGCACACATTTTAATTAGTAGGACTTGTGCCACCATCAAGTCATTTTTTAATAAAAGTATAGAAAAATCAAGAAGGTGAATCCATTGCGTAAACATGTATATGTGCAATTTTATGTATTGATATTGGCTTTAATAACTTATATAAGCTTTTGCTTTATATTTTTATTTGTTTTTCCGAATCATTATTTCGTATCAGATTTTAATATCCGACTATCATCTTTAGTCGTTGAAACTACTGTATTTATCTCATTACTGTATTCTATATTATCCCAAAAAATTAAGTTAGGAGTATTCTGGGTTTGCATTACTATTGCAATAGGGTGTTTTTTGATAGGGAATTTCATATCCGCTTTTCAAGTACTTAATGTAGAATTACCAATACAAAATTTTAATATTTCTGATGTATTTCTACTGTTTTTCTTATTTTTCTTTCTCTTTGCGTTCTTTTATAAAATCATGATGGAATGTAACAAATGGGAGAAAGCATATTTACTTTGTGATTTATATATTGTTGTTACTGCTATTTTTACATTAGAGTGGTACCTATTTAATAAACCATCTGCAAATATCTTATTCTTATCAATTGGAGATGTTTTTCTCTCATTTATTTTTCCAATTATAGATTTATTACTTCTATTACTTGGAGTTACACTAATCTTTCGACCTGCTATTTTCAATGCAAAAAGTAAATTGTTTATTTTTATCCTAGTATTAACTGGATTGGCTATTACGGACTACTTGTATTTCTACTTACAGGATGATTTGTCAGAGCGTTCAGTTATATTTTTAAGGTGTTTGTATAGAGTTTTCCTATTATTTATCGCTATTGCTGCTACAATCCCAAAGAATACTTCTTCTAAAAGAAATTATTTTATTATTAATCCGACATTTGGAGAGAAACTTCTTGGTATATTCCCTTATCTTGCAGTTGCAGTCTTAATTGGTTTTACTTTGAAAGAGCAAACTTCTTCAGCTACATTAATTACGGGAAATTGTATTGCTTTTGTATTTGTACTGATTCGTCATACAATCGTACGAATGCAAAACAAAGAGTTAACTAAAACATTAAAAGTGTTTAATAATCAATTAGAACAAACAGTATCTCAAAGAACAAGGGATTTAATAAATAAATCTAATGATTTAGTAAAAAATCAAGAGAGATTTAAGTCATTATATGAGTATCATCCGGATCCTATTTTAACGATTGATTCAAACGGTATCGTATTAAATATAAACCAGGCTGGAAGTATGTTATTAGGAAAAGAAAGTGCTGCATTAATAGGGAAAGAGTGCTTCTCTATTTTTTTAGATGAAGATAAATCTGAATTGGAAGCAGCTATAAAGAAAGGGAAACGATGTAGTTCATCTTCACTACAGTTACGTGTGAAAAATAACAATGAGAAGGATATACTCTTTTGGTATGTCACTATAGTTCCTATTATGATAGAAGGACAAACCTTTGGGAGCTATGTAATGGTAAAAGATATAACAAGGATGAAACAACAACAGGAAGAGATAAATTACCTTGCATTCCATGATACGGTGACGGAGATTGGAAATCGTATATTCTTCCAACAAGAATTAGATAGATCTATTAAGCGTGCACAAAAAACGCAGGATAAGTTTGGGCTCCTGTATATTGATTTAAATCGCTTTAAGACTATTAATGATACATTGGGTCATTCGATTGGTGACAAGGTTTTAAAAGAAGTTGCCAAACGTTTTAGGACATGTCTGTCACCGACTATTCCTCTAGCAAGAATAGGTGGTGATGAGTTTGCGATCATTGTCCATAACCAAACAGAGCAACAGCTATTGGATTTGTGTAAAACTCTATTTCGTATAACTGAAGAACCATTTGTAGTAAATCAGCATAGTTTTTACTTATCTCTTAGTATAGGAATAGCGGTGTATCCATTTGGAGGAATAAATACTACTACACTTTTACAACACGCTGATATCGCTATGTATAGCGCAAAGGAAAAAGGTAACAATGCTGTTTGTATGTATGACGAGACATTATCTCAAAAAGTCACTCGTCGATTACGATTAGAACAGGATTTACCAAATGCAATTGAAAATAATGAGTTGTTTTTATTGTATCAACCACAAATTGATAGTAAGGCAGGTAAGGTTATTGGTGCAGAGGCTTTAATACGTTGGCAACATCCAGAGCTTGGGCTGATTTCTCCTTTTGAGTTTATACCTATCGCAGAAGAAACGGCGCAGATTATTTCAATTGGAAAGTGGACGTTACAGAAAGCGTGTCGACAACTGAAAGAATGGCATTCTGCGGGTTTTTCAAATCTAAAGATGGGGATAAATTTATCAGCTATAGAGTTTGAACAGAAAGATTTTGTTCAAACAATGATATCTACTATAGAAGAGATAGGAGTACCTGCTAATTCGATTGATTTGGAATTAACAGAGCGAATTGCAATGGTAGATGAAAGAGAAACTTTATCAAAGTTAAAAGCATTAAAATCATTTGGTGTACATTTATCAATTGACGATTTTGGTACAGGTTATTCTTCACTAGCGTATCTGCCTCTTTATCCAATTGATACTTTGAAAATTCCAAGAGAATTTGTTAATAGGATTGGAACTTCTACTGATGGAGATGAAATTATACAAACCATTATTTCACTTGCTCATACTTTAAACATGAAAGTGATAGCAGAAGGGGTAGAAACGAAGGAACAATTAACAGTGTTACAACGTAATGTATGTTATCTAATTCAGGGCTATTACTACAGTAAACCTGTAAATGAAGATGAATTTATTGGTTTTTTAAGTACAATACAAAATGAATAAGTGAAAAATCAGTATATGTATGAAATAAAGTGAAAAGACGATCTATCCATATGGATTTGAACGTCTTTTCACTTTATTTTCAGTAGTTATGCAGCAAGGTTTCAGCCTTTGAAAGTAAAATAAGTATCTATATTCCTTGTATTTAGGGCTAATGGGATATGAGGTGAAAGTTGCTTCTTGTGAAACCGCATTAGGGACAGCTCGTATATTCTTAAAGCAATTTGAAAAAGCGGAAGAACATTTCAATCGTTCCATTGACCTTTTGCAAAAACATAATGAAGAAAAATTGATTTTAATAGTAAGGCATAATCTAGGACTATTATATGCAACTTAAAATTTATCTAAATTAGCAATTCGTCATTTATCAGAAGTCACAGAGAAGAATATTGCCCATTTTAAAGCAGTGTTCTTACAAGCGCGTGAACACCATAAGCTAAGAAAAACAAATATTGTAAAAGAACTTATTGAAAAAGGACTAGCAGTTTGTATGGAATTAGGAAATGAAGAGTATGTATATCATTTCAATATTTTACGTTCTCTTAATGAAGATGAAGCAATTAAACTCTTAGAAGAAGTGAAAAAAGTATTTCTTACTTCGAAAAGCAAGGTTTATGGGATTTCGTAGAAGAATATGCAGATCTAAAAAAGGAAGAAATTATACAATAATCACATGCTATCATTTTTAATAGCTAATTAACAAAAGGACTCCAATTATGGAGTCCCTTTGTTAATGGGATAATGCTTTAGTTTATCTAATTATAACAATATTTGTAAAAAGTGTAAAGGGGTCCTAGTTTGGAGGGGGAATTATTTAATCTTTTTTATTTAATAAAAGGGATGATATTTAGTTATCTGCGCTTCTTAATTATGTTTTTTATTACAATTTGAAGTAAATTTCAGTTAATCTTATTTATTTTATAGGAATTATAAGTTATACTAAAAGTAGGTGCAAAATGTACCATTTGAAAAAGAGTGCATTGCAAAAAGGAATCCGTAAAGGATTCCTTTTTTGTTTCTTTTAAAATGAAGCAACGTTCTAATTATCTCTTTCTTTTTTTATGAATGAACTACCAATGTATAAATTTAAAAGGTATTTTTGGAAAATTGCCATATTCCTGTAACAAAACAAAGGTATGTTATGTGTGTTAAATATAAAGAGAAAGAAGGAAAAGTTGTGAAAAAAGTTTTGCCAATTGTTGCGTTATTAGGCATGATGAGTTTTGGAGTACAGGAAATGAATGTAAGAGCTGATACATACCACAAGGGCGATTCAAAAATTAGTTTTTGGGATTCGAAAAGAAAGGGTACTAATTTCATGAATAGTACGTCATTACCTGAAAACTATAAAAGTGCAAAAGAAGCTAATATTGAATATGTACGTTTAGCACCTGATAAATGGGCAAAAGATAAAGATTTTCTATTTGAGGATAAACCAGATACTTCTGGAAAGGATTTTCTGATAGGTAATGCAGATAACTATCGGGGATTAGTAAAGGAAGATCTAGAAAAATTAAAGGCGGATTTAGATGCCGCACAATCACAAGGAATGAAAGTCGTTCTTACAATGTTATCCTTACCTGGTGATCGATGGCGCCAATTTAATAATAATAAGAATGACGACAGAATATGGGAAGAAGAGAAGTATCAAGAACAAGCAAGTCAATTTTGGAAGGACCTCGCTCTGGAACTAAAAGATCACCCCGCGGTGGTTGGTTATAATATTATAAATGAACCACATCCAGAAACAGCTAAAAATAATAGATATAATGATTTTTGGACGGAAGATTACGAGAAATGGTATGCAAAAGTAAAAGGAACGACAGCTGATTTAAACAGATTTTATGAAAAGGTGATTAACTCCATTCGTGAAGTGGACAAAGAAACACCGATTATTTTAGATTCAGGTTTATATGCTACTCCATGGGCCTTTAAATATTTAAAACCAGTAGAGGATAAAAAAACACTATACGCATTTCATATGTATGAACCATATGAATTAACGAGCCAAGGTGAAAAACAAAACAAGGAATATCAATATCCAGGATTAGTAAAAGTAGGGGATTTAGAGAAACCTGTAATGTGGAATAGACAGGGATTAGAGAAGTTTTTGAAGCCAATTCAACAATGGTCTAAGAAAAATCATGTACCATCTAATCGAATTATTGCAGAGGAGTTTGGAATTAACCGTACTGTTCCAGGTGCTACCCAATACATGCAAGATCTTATTTCTATCTTTAACCAAAAAGGATGGCATAAATCATTCTATGCATTCCGTGAAGACACATGGACAGGGATGAATTATGAATTGGGAACAGAAAAAATAAAATGGGATGAAGAGGGTAAACCGATGCGTCAAGATAATTCACTCTGGGATGTAATAAAAAAAGATTTACAAACGCGTAAATAGTTTAGAATATTAGGTTTAAGGACTAAATATAAGCATCTAATTCAAATAGAATTAGATGCTTTTTATTTCGAAAAAAGGTGAAGTTGAATTAAAGGTTCCATCTTTTCTTTTGCATAAAGAGTACCAATCAGGTTTATTTACAACGAAAAATAAGATTTTTAGAGAATAGCTTAGAAAAAATTGTGGAGGTTTAAACAAATGTGGTCACAATTGTTTAAACCTTTAAAGTAAAATGGAAGTTGGACAGTTGCTATACAGGCTGCAAATTTACAATATGTTTCGGCTGAGCCTTCGGGAAATATAATAGCAAATCGTAATGCAGTTAATGAATGGGAGAAATTCGAATTAATTCCGACTGGGGAATTATATACGTACGCTTTAAAAACTAAAAGTAATGGGAAGTATGTTTTGTTTGAGCCAAATGGTAGAGTAGTAGCAGATCGTACATCAATTGGTGCATGGGAAAAGTTTATCTTATATAATGGTGGAGACAATAGGATATATGTATTACAAGCACTAAATAATGGTAGATATATATCAGCAAATGGTGGTAGAGAATTAACAGCTACTAGTTATGTAGCTGGAAGTTGGGAAAGATTTGTTATTGTATACTTCTAAACTTTGAAGTGTTATATATCTAAATGATAATGGCATGTTTAGTTGGTATAAATACCTAATACAATAAAGTTTTAAGCATGTAATACAAGTGTATATTAACGTGTAAAAGGGCTGCAAATAATTAGCAGTCCTTTTTGCATGGACTTACTGAGGGTTATAATGAGAAGAAAAAGAACCCTATAGGGTTCTTTTTCAAGGCATATTAACAGTAAGGAGAATCATGAAATGCTACTTCAAATCTTTATTAGGGGAAAGATTTTGAAAAAGCTTAACATGTATTTATTTTTACATAAATGTAAGATGTAGTAAATTGATAATATTTATACTTACTATTACTAATATTCAATTAAGATAGTTAATACTATTTATATAGTGTTAACTGGTGTATAGTACAGTATAGATTTAGAAATTTAATATTAGATTACATTTGTTAAAAAAGTTAATAGATATATTATTTCAAATTCTAACTAACATTTAAACGATTTTAATTGAAATTGGTTGTGTATTAACCCTTATAAGCCAATAAAAGTAAATAAAATAAACAAAGACCCTGTAATAAATACAGGGCCGGATACAGGGTTAAGGGAACGCATAGTTTCTTAATATCATAGTAGCATATATTCTTTGTATAGCTACATGAGGATTTTGACAGAATTAAGAACAAGACAGAAAATCTGTAGGAAAGCAAATATAGTGCTGGAAATGTGATTTTAAATTAAGCTATAGGTATATTGAAATGGATGAAAACTCTTGAGTACCATGATTAAATTGCCTTTAATTATGAGGTTTAGGTTAGAGGGATAATTGGATCTTACTGAAAAGAAAAAATGTTTTTTAGATTAAAAGAAGAAAAGACACCTTTTGGGTGTCTTTTCTTTAGGTAAACAGTTCACATATTGCTGAATTAGATACGAAACTATAATTCGACTACGAAGTAAATCCTAACATAATCTGAACAGAAAAAATATGTAATATTACATTTTTAGTTTTTAATTATTTTATTCAATATAGAGAAGCAACGTAAATAAAAGGGCATGCAGTCGTATCTGCAGCCCTTTTTAGGAGGAATTCAAGACACCATTAGGACACGTATTGGTAAACAGGTTCAAAAATAGTATGTGTGAAAAGAAAAAGTCCTATACCAAAAGTAGACAGGACCTTATCTTTTTTACATTTTAAAAAATGAAATTCTGTCCTTTTGAAATCAGTACAGCACACACTTGGTTTGAAATGAAATTAGAAAAAGTATACATGAAAATGGCAGACAACTATTTTGTTGCCTGCCGGTGCCAGTGGGTTGAATGAGTTAGTCAATTCAATAAATTGTGCTATCCCATTACCAGAAGAGTGAAGCCGCTAGTTCAAACGGCTTAGACATAGTTTGTCTAATAAAGAAAAAATTATGAGTAGAAATTTTGTTTGCTCTATATGAAAAGATAAATAGATATTCATCAGACAAGGATAATTTAGCATATCTTGAATAGGGTGTAGGAACGAATTAAAGAAAGGGATATTTGTTTAGGAAGGGACTGACTCAGGAGTGGGACTTTCGGACAGGGTTTGGGGAGCGGTGATTGCCTTTGGCATTGCGACTAATATCGTTGCTTGTATAATGGCAGTATACATTCAAAAATATGAGCTAATGATAAATCATCTTACAAATATTTTATTTTTAACAATTATCTCTTTAACGTTTATAAAGATGAAAATTAACAGATGGGTGGCTTTAGGATTTACATTAGTTGTAATAGAGAAAGGTATTAAAGCGGGCTATGACTTCTACACACATAATTATTATAGTGTCAGTTGGAGTTTAGCTATCATTGTCTATTGCATATACGAGATGGAAAAGTATCATATTGAAATAAACGAATAGGCGCAACAAAAAGGTGTTAGTAGGTGGAATTCTTTTTAAAATACTATAAAAAAGACACTACAAGAGTGTCTTTTTTTTGAAAATACTCTATAATTAACTTTGGGGAAGGTAATGTTAGAGTATTCGTTTAGCATTATCTTTATATTTGATAAACCATGAAATCGAAAGATTTTGTGGTTTATTTTATGAACAATAGATATTAAAGTATTGGCAGTGAGTTATTAATCATTTTAAGCATTAGGGGAGAATGGATTAAAAGTCTAACATCGAATAACGGTTCCGGAATATAGTGTTGCGAAATGATCTCCCATATCCCAAACGGTACTTGCCTGTATATAGCCCTTAAAGCCTTCTGAAGAATAATAAATCTCTTTTGGTATACTTTCTTTAGTTTGGAAATGTGCTTTAGAGTACTTTACATAATGCTTTTTAACAACTTTTGCTTCTGGAACAATAGTGTTTTTTTGTTCCAATTTTGGCCTAGCACTAGAAGGTGGTATGAATTTTACATTGTCTTGGTAATTAGGATCTAAGGTGTCAGCTTGTACACTGTGTGACGAAACAAAGGTGCTTAGACTACTTCCCGCGATTAAAGTTGCAAATACTAACTTTGAGAATTTTGTTAATCTACTCATTCTATAATCTCCTTTTTATTATTTTGTAAGGTATCTCCTTACACCTCACAGTCTATATCCACTACAAAAGGGTGTACATACATATTGATAGACAAAATTCTACAAAATACCGCATGTTTTTGGGGTTTATGTATAATAATCCAATGTCTAATAATCTACCAAAAGTAAAAAGGTAGGTCTTATATAAAAGAAAATGAATAATTTATGCAGGTAATGTATATGGAATTATTGTTTAAATATTCTAAAATGAGTTGATAAAGATGTTGGTAGGTTTTTTGGAAAACAAATAATTCCCTAGGTGAAATTTGGAGGGAACATTCTCTGTTAGAGTTTTTATAAGGGAATTCATTTTCGTAGATTCAAAATGTAAAAATAACTAAAAGAGCAAGTGTTTCAATGGGGAAAAAGCTATGTTGAGTCTTTTTTCTTTGTTGGTGGTCGTCTAATCAATGAAATGACGGATGCTTATGATAGTTTGTGTCTAGCAACATTCGTGTATAAACGAATGAATTAAGAAAAGGGTGAAATATTGGATAACTCGAAATGGATGCCTTTAAGTAATGTTGATGATGATGAGGAAATTTGGGCAGGAGCAAGAGTTAGGTTGTACAATGTTGATATGAATAGAGAAGATAAAGAAAATAATTTCTATGAATATATTATTTCTTATATCTACGACAACACTAACTACTTACAACTAACTAATTTAACAACAGGAAAAGCAGGTTATATTATTTGTGTCGTTGAAAAAGAATTACCAAATAATTATGCTTTGGGCAGAACATTAAAGCAAAGAATAGGTTTAGAAAATACCTATTTTAGATTTGAATAATCAACAAATAAGGGAAGCACCAATTCTAAGGTGTCTTCCCTTATTTAATACTTTTTATCAATAATCAATATTAACAGAGCCTAAATAAAAAAGTGAGAAAAATGATAAACATTCTTCTCACTTTCATCAATTAGGGTGGCATATACATAAATATGCGTTTGGGTGGATTTTTGGATGAAAAATCCACATGCATAGTATAACAAAAAAATTATGGCTTTTCGCATGTAATATTGCATATGAAAAATAGTAAAGTTTTAAATTTTAATATCAACAACTTATATATATATGTTACAATGTAATTCTCTAATTTATTTTATTCTCCTATATAGAATTTATAGTTTAGTGATTCAATAAAACAAAAGTGATGTAATAAACAGATAAAACGATGAAATAATACAGTTAGAATGGTTAAAAGGCAGTTAAATATAATTATTAAAGAAATAAATTTACTTAGTTATGTTTTGTGAATTTATTATGGTAAGGATTTCATCTGATTGGAATAGCGCTAAATTAAATTTTTATCCAAACGAATCCAATAATTATTTTTTAAATGAAGTATATGTTGCATCAAGTTTATTTGGAATAATTCGTAGTCTAATAATTGCTGAATCTAGAAAAATAACATATTTGAAAGGAGGACAGATAAAACTCTGTCTGTGAAAAATAAATCTCTAAATTATAAAGTGTGGATAATAGGATTTAATTGTGGTTTCATTTCGAATGGTACAATAAATGAATGTGGAAAAGTAAAGGAGAAAAATTTAAATAAACTATATAAGTAGTAAAAATGAAAAGGAGAAGTATCTAGTGTTAAATATAAAAGAAAGAATTGGACAAATAAAGCTTAAAACGAAGTTGTCTATGGCATTTATCGCCATATTAATTATACCTAGTCTTATCGTAGGAGTATCATCTTATAATAAGGCAAAAACAGATCTTAATGAAACAATCCTACAATCAGCAAAAGATAACGTAAGTATTTTAGATAAGATTGTAGATGATGAATTAGAAAATAAGCATACAGATGTAACCCATTTTGCAAAGGTACTTACACAAGGTGATTATAATCCTGAACAATCGCAAAATGTACAGAGTAAATTTGATCAATATATACAGTTACATCCAGAGATAGAAACGATTTATACGGCATCCAGTAACAATCAATTTATTCATGCACCTGTTGGCAAGATACCAGAAGGGTTTAATCCATTAGAAAGTAGTTGGTATAAGGATGCAGTAAAAGCAGATGGAGAGATTATTGTTTCATCTCCATATAAATCAAAGTCTACAGGAAATATGGTAATTGCAATTGCAAAGCAGAATGCAGATAAAAGTGGTGTCATTGGCGTAGATTTGAATATTAAAGATATCGTAAAAACATCCAAAATGATAAAAATTGGGAAGCAAGGATTTGTATCTATAGTTAGTCAAGATAAAACTATAGTTGTTCATCCATCACTAAAACCTGGAGAGAAATTAGATAAAACTTTAGTGGATGAATTGTACAAGACAGAAGATGGAGTAATTACTTATAGCCTCAATGGTGAAGATCGAAACATAAGCTTTAAGACAAATAAAAAAACAGGTTGGAAAATAGCTGGCGTAATGCCTACGAAAGAAATTGAAGAAGCTACCAATCCTATTTTTTATAAAACGCTCACTATAATAGGTGCTTCATTATTGTTAGGTGGAATTGTAATTCTATTCATACTCAAATCTATAATTACTCCACTAAGACAATTAGTCATTTCAGCTCAAAGAATTAGTCAAGGAGATTTAACCGAGAAAATAGATATTCGTTCAAAGGATGAACTTGGTCAATTAGGTGGTAGTTTCAATACAATGGCAGAGTCGTTACGTAATATTATTTCTCAAATTAACACATCTGCAGGACATGTAGCTGCGTCTTCTGAGGAACTAACTGCTAGTGTAGAGCAAGCAAGTGTTGCGACAGAACAAATTACAAAAGAGATGGAAGAAATCTCGAACAGTGCAGAGGTTCAAAATAATGAAGTTGAGTCTGGAGCTGAATTAATTGGTGAGGTAACACGAAATATTCAATACGTAGCTGAGAATGCTTCTGAAGTATCGGCTTCATCCATATACACTAAACAAAAAGCCAATGAAGGTGAACAATTAGTAGAACAAACTGTAACACAAATGCAGTCTATCCATCACTCTGTTTCTCAATCCGATAATGTCATAAAATTATTAGATAAGAAATCACAGCAAATTGGCAGTATATTAGAAGCGATTCAAAATATTGCGGAACAAACAAATTTATTAGCATTAAATGCAGCGATTGAAGCAGCTAGAGCTGGGGAACAGGGGAGAGGGTTTGCAATTGTTGCTGATGAAGTTAGAAAGTTGGCGGAGCAATCATCCGAATCTTCAATGGAAATTGGAAGTTTAATTAAGGAAATACAAGCAGACGTACATGAGACTGTAAAAGCTATGAATGAAGTAGGCGTAGAAGTACAGTCGGGAATTAAGGTTGCGAATGATACAAAACAAAGTTTTTATGAGATTTCAAAATCTGCAAATGATATTGTATCAAAAGTGCATGGTATGGTAGAACTATCAAATAAAATGACAACTGATGCAATGAAAGTTGATACATCGATTGATCAAATAGCTATGGCTGTAAAAGAAAATTCTTCAAGTATGCAAACGATAGCTGGTTCATCTGAGGAACAACATGCTTCTATGGAAGAGATAAATTCTTCAGCAATACAATTAGCACAGATGGCGGAAGAACTTCAAGAGTTAATTGGTGGATTTAAGATTTAAGTTGAGATTCTAGGAGAGAATGCTAGAATCTTGTTACAGAGTGGAAATGAAAAATCTTATAACATAGTAAATAAGTATAATATGTACTCTCTATGCGTATTGAACAGGCAGATAAGCCATTTAAAAACCCTCCATTTGGAGGGTTTTTAAATACATTTACATTAAATTTGTGGTGGTGCACCACCATAATCGCCAACACTATATGAAGGAGCAGGATAATGCCCATGAGTAGCAAGCTGATTTGCTTTAGAAAACTGAAAAATTCCCACCGTTAATACCCCAATAAAAGCAATGCCTGATAATAATAAGCTAATTTTTTTCATTATTTTAACACTCCTTTTGCGATTGATTTTTGTCTTGCTTGATAACAAATATGGAAATAGTCACTTACTTTTTGGTGGTTCTCTAATTGTCTACATTTTGTGGCAAATAATTCGGCGTATTCGACAACATATTCCCATAATTCTTCTTCCTCAAAGTATAAGATTCCTTCTTGAATGATTTTTTCTAATTCTTCCAATGGAATATTTTCGTTTAATTTTTTTAAAATAGAGAAGTGGTGTGTGTATTCTTCGTTATGAATTTCTCTACAAATCTGTAGTCCCTTATCAATGAGTTGGCTGGCCGTTGATTGTTCTCCTAACTTATAATGTTCCTTAGCTTGTAGGAAGATGGCCTTGAAGTGTGTAGGGATTTTCTCTGTTACTTCTGAAAGGTGACGAATAGCTAAAGTAGACATACTTTGATCAGAATACAGCCACCCCATAGTATTTTTTACGTATAACAAGGAATCTTCTTCCCTATTTTTTTGTAGTAAATCAATTGCGCAATGTAGATATTCTTCTGCTTGTTCGTACTGTTTTAAATAGATGCAGCAACCACCTAGCAAACTATTACAAAAGGCTGTTTTTACTTCATAACCTTCGTACTTTGAAAAGATTGCTCTCGATTTATTTGCGTACTCGATAGAAGCGAGATTGTTATAGGTATGGTGATAGAAAGTAGCAATTCTATAGTAAAATTCAGCATGTTCAATTTCATCTGGTATAGCTACCAATATTTTTTCTGCTAGTTTATAATGTTCCTCTGCCTCAGTATAATTAGATATAAAAGTGGAATGAATGGATTTGAAAAAATGATAATAGAATTGTAGAAATTGATCTGTAGGCATATCATAATCGCTAATAGTATCAAAACTATTTTGTTGAATACCAAGGCTATCTGTTAAGACCTTGTAACGAAATTCGAGTAGTGAATAGTATAGTAACAAATTTTGATCCTGATGTTCTTGATCCGGCTCAATGCTTAACTTATTAATTTTTTCATCAATTTTCTTTTTTAGATTAGTAGCTTTTATAACTTGTTGAGATAGCATAGCTCGATACCAGTCGTTCAATAGAGAGGTTAATTGCTCATTTCCCTTTACTGAAACACTCATAATATACGCCCCCATTTTCTAAAAAAATCCTAATCCAATTTAATTATAAACATCATAACAAAATAGAAGAAAAAATGGAGTGATATTACAATATTTTTCAAGAAAATTCATAAAAAACAATCAATTTGTGTCGAATATACTTAGAATAAAACATCCAAAAATTATCAAAAGATGATATGAGTCTTTATACGTTCTATCAGGTGAACTTAGAAACTGTGATTGAAGATTTATGAAATTTCCTTTTCTTAAAACGGATCAATTACATATTAATTTTTAAATTATTTTATCGGATACATATAGTATGTATCCGATAAAATATATAAATCTTGCGTATGTAAATAAGAAGACAATAAAGAAAACAAAAAAGAACTTGTAAGAATTCCTACAAGTTCTTTTTTAGATAATGTAAAAAGGTGAAACAGAACATCTCATTATTTGTAATAGTGAAATTATCTTACTTATGGTTTTGTTTTATAGAAGATGTACTATATTGAAGATTTGTTCTTATTGTTGATTAAAGGCAAATTAAAGACTGGTAGGGAGGAAGTGCATAAAAGAGAAAGCCTTCTTTACTTATTCTGAAAAGATAATTCAAAAATCAATTTGTGTATAGAATAAGCAATGCATGAATTCATCAACATTGGTGATAATAAATCAGAGAATCAATATATAAGCATGAACTTTAGTGGAATAGCTACAAGAAGGGGATAATTCTATAATAGTAGATATAATTATCAAAATTTTCATCTTAGTTACTTTTCGGGTAGGATAAGTAGAAGAAAATAGGAAGTTTTTCTTTGAAGAAAGCTCTTTTGACAGGAATAGATTTTTTCATAACTAGAACAAATAAATTAATAATCGCATATACTGTATTGTCGTTAAAGCAAGACATTATTTTCTCAGAACAAGGGAATCACTAGAAAAATATGTGATTCCTTTATGCTTAAGTATAATGTCAATAGTTGATTTGAAATAACCGAAGAAATAAAATCTTTGTTAATGGACAATCACATAATTTTAGGTATAGTAGGTTTATAATTTAGACTATAAAAATTAATGTATCTTTTATTATTTTAACCAAGAAGACTCCCTCCATAAGGAACTCACAGCAAGTATGGGGAAGTGGGAGTAGTTCAAAGCATACAATATTGTTTGATTTGGCTAATACATAGATTTATCATCTCAGAACTGGTGTAAGAATTATAATGTTTATACCATTCTATTGTATTTTCTAAAGTCTGTTGTAGGGACCATTTTGGCTGCCAATTAAGATTGAATTTTGCTTTGCTAATGTCAAGATTTAGTAAATTTGCTTCATGAAAATTTATTGGACCTATATTTTCTGCTGTCCAATCCCCGCAGCCCCAAATATCTAGTAAACTGGTCACTAATTTTTCTACTGGAACAATATTGCTTAGGGATGGCCCGAAGTTCCATGCTCCTGAATAAAGGATACCATTATTTATAATTTTTTCTGTAAGGAGTAAATACCCGCTTAAAGGTTCTAGTACATGTTGCCAGGGTCTAATAGCAGTAGGGTTTCTAATAATAATGTTTTTGTTTGATTCTAATGCTCGTATACAATCAGGAATAATTCTATCTATTGACCAATCACCACCACCAATTACATTACCAGCTCGAACGCTTGCAATTATTTTCTTGTGTTGAGAAAAGTTTTCTTCTGAAAAGTAAGAATTTCGATAGGAAGAAATTAAAAGTTCACAGCATCCTTTGCTTGAGCTATATATGTCATGGCCGCCCATAGGGTCAATTTCACGATAACCCCAAGGCCATTCTTTATTTTCATAGCACTTGTCACTTGTCACCATAATTCCTATTTTAGCTGATTCATGTAATCGAATTGCCTCTAGTACATTCATAGTTCCTACAACGTTTACCTCGTATGTTTCTCTAGGATATTCATATGAATAATTAACTAGAGGTTGGGCAGCTAAATGGAATACAATTTCAGGTTTATAATCTGTAAAAACCTTATTTAATTTATTAAAATCTCTAATGTCTCCACGAATATCAATTATATTATTTTGAAGGTTAGTAATGTTAAAGTTATCATTCTTATTTTTAGGATCTAATGAATATCCGATTACAGTAGCACCTAATTCATTCAACCATAGGGATAACCAAGAACCTTTAAAACCAGTATGTCCAGTAATTAAAATTGTTTTTCCGTAAAAAGCATTATTAAAGTTTTGGTTTAACAATTAGTCCACCTCCTTTAGTACCCTATTTTTAGGGGGTTAGGTATAAATGTTTATTATTTTTATACCAATTAACAGTTTTTATAATTCCTTCTTCAATATTAATTCTAGGTTCCCAGGAAAGAGAGTTTTTTATTTTTTGCACATCCGCTTCAGGAACCCATCTTTCATTTGTTCTAGAGGAAATTGCACCGTAATTTGGTCTGGAATTGGTTTTCAAATGTTTGAATAATAATTCTACATAATGTTTCAAGGGGTGAATAGTGCCGCTCCCAATATTAAAAATTTCATTTTGTACAGTAGTATTTTCTACTGCTAGGATACAGGCATCTATTACATTTTCTATATAACAATAATCTCTTAATTGATTACATAAAGTTAAATTTACATCTTTGTTTTGTAATACTCGCAAGATTATATAGCTAAAAATTTTATGCGGCTCTTCGCCTTCTCCGAATATGCCAAAAGGTCTTAATGTTATAAGATTAATATTGTTTTCGCTAGCAATTTGATGGGCGAGTATAGTAGCAGCAGCTTTGGTACTTCCATAGATATCCACAGGAGTTAGTAACATATTTTCATGAATAGGTTCCATCTTGTTACCGTATTCAGAACTACTCCCAAAATTGATGATTTTTTTACAATTCACCAATTTTGCTGCTTGAATAATGTTACAAGTCCCTATAACATTTGTTTCTATAGCATGGATGTAATCTGTATGGGCAGAATTTACACCATAGGCTGCCAGGTGAAAGATATAATCGGGATTAATTTTCTTTATTGCATCTTGTACTTGTTTTTTATCTCGTATATCTATTTCATAGGTTTCAATATATTTTAGAATATCCTTTAGTCTCCAAGAGTTTGATGGTGTTCTTATGAAAAGAACAATTTTTGCTTGTAAATTTAAAAGTCTTCGTGCCAAGTGAGAACCAATAAAACCGTATCCACCAGTAATAAGGAAAGTTTTATTTTTAAATGAAGCAATCATAGTGATAATCTATCCTTTATTAAGATGTATTTTTAGTTGCTGAAATAAATAGATTTATTTTTAAATAAGGAAAGTATCAGTCTTAATTGTGATGAGGGGAGGGGTATTTAAAATAATTTTTTATTGTTGTTGTATCAATTTGATCAGCAAATAAAGAGGAGGAAGGTTTTTGAAAAGTATTATGAAGGGTATGACATGTCTTATTCAATTGTTCAATATAAGGAATGTATATATAATCTAAAACTGCTGGAGGTAATTCTAAAGTTTCGTGTTTCCATAAATCGAACTCATTTGGATTAATAATTTGCATACTTCCAAAATGAAAAGCTATTAATTCATCTTGATCAATAAAAACTTTATTATCTGTTTTGGATATAGAACTGCTATTTAAAATGACATTCCAAGGTGCTGCATCAATACCTCTATGAGTCATGATTTTTATATTAGAAAAGATGTTAGGAATGTGATTTAAATATTTTTGATCACCCCATCTATCCATTTCAACATCATAATGATTATTACAATATTCTAGGCATTTATCTTTCCACCATGTTAAAATTTCTTTACTATTTTGATCGTTTTTGAAGCCTACTAAACCAGCTTGGTATATACCGTGTATGCTTTCAATTTCAGTAGAGCTTCTTTGAGGGCAAAGGAATACAGAGTATTTCCACCACTCATCAAGAATGATATTAGGTGCTGTAAAGAAATACATATCAGCATCACAATATATAATGTGATCAACTTCCGGATAAAGACTAAGGACATGTAGACATAGGGGCGCTTTTAATGTCCAACAATACTCTTGTAAACTTCTATCATTTTTTATACTGAGGAGTTCATGATTTTCAATTTCTTTTACCGGAATTAGTATGGCGTGCTTTAATTTTAATTTCTCTAATATTTGATAAGTTAGATCATCCATACAACAGATCCATACAGTAAATTTAGCGTTGAAATTTTCTAAGGAATAATAAGAGGTCAATCCTTGAATTAATCGTTCTTTACTTATAATCATGGAAAAGTTCATAAAATGATTGGATTGATTCATTTTTCTTCTTAATTGTGAATCTTTATATAAAGTTTGAGCTTTATTTATATCTTTTTTACTTAAAAATTGTTTAGTATCTTTATTGAATTTATCCTTTAATTGCTTTAAAACAAATTGAATTCTCTCTAAATACGGAGTGTAAATATGGTTTAATATATTATTGGGTATTGAAATTTCTCCCAAAGACCAAAGATCAAAATCATTTTCAGTAAAGATAGTAATACATGCAAAATGGTAAACAACTAGTTTGTCGTTTTCAATAAATATATCATTTTTAGTCTTGTCAATTTTATAATCGTTATTATATATACAGTTCCAAGGCGCAGCATTTATACCTAAGTTATTTGAAATTTTTACTTTTGGAAAATATATAGGGATATAATCTAAATACTTTTGGTCTCCAAATTTCCCCTCTTCAGCCTCGGCACTGCACCAATCTATACATTTATTTTTCCACCATCTTACACTTTTTAGTCCATAGAGATCATTCTTAAATCCAATTAGACCAGCCTGATATTTTCCGTACATTTTTTCTACCCAATCACGATCTCTTTGGGGGGTTAGGAAGATAGAATGGTCACCCCATTCCTCAAAAATAATATTAGGGTCAGAGAAAAAGCATAAATCACCATCACAATATAGAATAGATGGTAAATCATAATTGACCAATAAATATTCTATCAAGACAGATTTTAAAGTCCAACAATATTCATTTACTTTTCTTTTTCTCTTAATTGCTTTTAGTTCACGATCTTCTAATTCTTCAACTTGTAAAAGGTTTACATTAATTAAACTCATTTCTTTTAATAGTGAATATGCAAAAGGATCTATACAACAAATCCACAATGTGAATTTTTCTGAGTACTGCATTAATGATTGCTGTAAAGCAATAATTTTCAAGACATACTCACTACCTACAATGACGCAGAAATGATTATTTAGATCATGTTGTTGATTATAGAATTGGGGATTAATTCTTTTTTGAGTATTTTTTTTGGAGAGATTTGAAGCTTTAATTCCTGTTGAAAGTGGGTTAACTATTTTCTCATTAGAGGGGATGTACAATCGGGGTAAACTTATTTTTTTATCATTAGAGTTCAATGCTTATTCAGTCCTCTCCACTAAAATTTATTTGGATTCCAACTTTCATTTACAGTTTTTAAATCTTTAGGTGTATCGACACTAGCCCAAAAGTCATTGTGTTCATAGACGGCGAGCTCATTGTCTTTTATTAAATTTCGAAGAGGATCTTCTTCTAGAACACAATCATCATTATTACTTAAATAATTGAATATTTCTTTGTTAAATACAAAAAAACCGCCATTAATTACTTCATCAAGTAATGGTTTTTCTTTAAAATCAATAGCAATTCCATCTTCGACCGCCAATAGGCCGTATTGACTATTTTTTTTAATTCCAGTTAATGTAGCAATTTTTCCTTTTTCTTTATGGAATGCTATTAGTTGATCAATATCTATATTGGCTAATCCGTCACCATAAGTTAATAAAAAGGTTTCACCCTGTACAAAGGATTCAAGTTTTTTTAGTCTTGCCCCGGTCATTGTATCAATTCCTGTATCTATAAAGTGTATATTCCAATTTTCTAATTTCTGAAGTAGCGTATATTGACTGGTTTTAAAATTCAAACTAAAGTCATTCTCTTTCCAGCTAAAGTCCATAAAATATTCCTTAATTTTCTCACCTTTATATCCTAAGGGTAAAATGAAATCAGAATGTCCATATTTTCTATACCAATTCATTATATGCAAGAGGAGAGGCTTTCCTTGAACTCGAACTAATGGTTTGGGAATGTCCTCTAAAATTCCTTGCATCCGAAGCCCTTTTCCGCCACACAAAATTATGACTTTCATAGATTTATTTCCTTCCTCTCTATATATTTTACTAATTTAAACTATGTAGTTTGTTTGGTAAATGTATACACGGTTGTACCATAATGACAATCAACTAAAAAAAATATGTTAGATTTATAATTCAGATGCTGATTAAACGTGGAGAATACACACTGTAGTTTATCATGAATTATATGTAAATTAGGTTCTTTTAAAATCTATGCTTTAGTTTATTTAATATTAATGAAAGAAATTGCTTGTTCTTAAGATAAAAGAAGGGGAAGGAAATCAAGGGAATTGAAGAAGCTTATAATGAAATATCCAAGAAGACAAAATATAAGATAAAGTATGGAAGTAAGTAGTCGTGAATGCACTACATAAGCAGAATATGCTGATCGCATAAATGATTATACAGAAATCAATAGAAGAATAACAAAGGAAATTAGCCATTTAAAGGAAAATGGAACAACTATTTTTACATTTTATAAATTCAAAAAAGAGCACCGCATAAAGGTGCTCTAGTGATGGAACTAATTTTGTAAAGAACTATTTATTCAATAAAGAAGGACTTACGAATTATTATATGAACGTTTTGTTAATTAAGTGTGTATCAATTAGACAGGAATTTTATTTTTCTACACCTATTTGATTTTACGGGCCAAATCATTTTAAAAGTAAGAAGAAAATTATTAAGTTAATGTTATTTTGTTTAAAATAACATCCCAATCGGAATCATCACCTTCCCATCTATCCTGATAACGTGGGAGTTCAATTGAACAAACCCTCGATATTCCCCAATTTTGTTCAACAATATTAGATATACCCTCCTTGAAATTAACAATAAGAATATTAAAATCCTTATTTGTAATTTTAGATAATACGTTTTGTAATTCAACCGCTTCATCTCGATTTCCCCAAATTCTAATGAATAAAATGGATTCACTACTATTTATTTTTTCAAGGAATCGATTAATTCTAGTGTCTAATTTAGCTTTAAAAGAAGGATAGGTTGATTTCAAATCCTTTTCGGAATTAATAGGAAAATCATGCATTGAAAAACAATTATAATAAGTGTCCTTTATACAGTAGGTAATTCGTTCTGCCCATTTAATTTGATTATCAAATTCTGATTCAATAAGACCGTAACTTTCTGAACCTTCTATAACCATATTTTCCAACTTCATGAATTTTTTAAATCGATTTTGAAGTAATCTGTTTACATCTGAAAGTGATGGATAATAAAACCAATCTAAAGGTCCAGAAAATGTTCTTAAATTGTGTCTTTTGATTTGGTTGGTGACTTGACACAATCCTCCTAAACTTACAATTACGCCATAGGATTTTTGTATATCTTCTAGGTTCATCCTCATCATCCTTTATAAAAGTAATTTAAATTATCTGTTCAGTATATGATGCAATAACATATTGATGTGGACCTATATATCACAGTACATAGAGCTAAGACATTTGTATAAATTTAAAAAGTCAAATACCTAAGTTGAGGGATTTCATCTTTGACGTTATATCATGGAGTTATTATTGGAATGAAAGCTGGTAGGGATATTGCGCCAGAGTTATATATTCTCCAGTAACTTAATTTAGAAACCTGTTCTTGATTACTGTAGTAAAATTGTTGTTCTTTTAAAAGAATCCTTAGATAAAAAAGAAAAATCTATTGGCTAGCATTTAACCAGTAGATTTTTCTTTTCATCTTCATAGTTTTCCTGCCTCTCTTAAAGTTATGATATATAATCTTTTAAAGACTGACACGGTGCATTTTTTTTCATAATGCACGCAAAAAAATCAGTTTAAGAATTATGTGAAATCGTGTCAAAAAATTAAAGGTAATTATATATGTATTTAAGATGATATCCATCTGCGTGTATTTTTTAAAATTTTTAGATAAATGCAATGATAATGGCTTCTTAAGAATTAATTTAGCACCTTGTTTATTTAGAAAAGCCCTATAAACCATTTAGTTCATAGTAAAAGTAATATATTTAATATTAAATGTCTTGCATAATGCGATAAAATTTCACAATTTTTTATCAATATATACAGAAAAAGGTAACGAAACTTAAGCGATATTTAATACTTTTCATATTTGTGAAGTATGTGAATTTGTTTATTTTAACATCTAAGATGTTAGATGTTGTTTTTTAAACATTACTTATCCGGATTCATGAAAAGTATTTTAATGCATTATTTTTATTTTATATAATAATATTTAGTTTTAATATTAAAACTAAAATATGGAAGTAACATAGGGGATTTACGCATATAGTAATGTTGATGGTAAAATTAACAAAATTTTCATTTAAATCAGATAAAACTATGATGTTTTTAACTTATAATCATGTTACTACGATGAAAAAATGGCTACTAATTAGTTAATTTAAAAATCAATTTTAGATAGGAAGAGGATAATGAAGACCAGAGATAGTTATAAAATTATTGTAATTGGTGCTGGGACAGCAGGACTATCTTCTACTGCACATTTATTACGAAATGTACCCCTATTGAAAGAAAGTATAGCAATTATTGATCCATCAAAAAAACATTACTTTCAGCCACTATGGAGTTTAGTGGGGGGAGGAATTGTTTCAAAGGAAAGTACGATGCGTAATCAGGAATCGCTTATTCCAAAAGGGGCAACGTGGATCCCTAAAAGTGTTGTTGAGTTATTTCCATCTGAAAATAAGATACTTTTAGATGACGGACTGCTACTTGAGTATGAAATTCTTATTGTAGCAGCTGGTATCCAAATAAATTGGGACAGTATTAAAGGCTTAAAAGAGTCTATTGGCACTAATGGGGTATGTAGCAATTATTCTTATACATATGTTGATTCTACTTGGAGAGAAATCGAAAAATTTAAAGGAGGAAATGCGCTTTTTACCCACCCTAATACTCCTATTAAATGCGGTGGTGCTCCACAAAAAATTATGTACTTAGCAGAGGAGTATTTTTGTAATAGTGGTGTAAGAAACAGAAGTAAAGTAATATTTTATTCTGCAAACAATAACATATTTCAGGTTCCACGATATGCAAATACTTTAGAACAAGTACTAGAAAGAAAGCAAATTATAACGAATTATAATAAAAATCTAGTGGAAATTATCGCCGAAAAGAGAGAGGCAATTTTTGAAGATACGCAAACACTAAAAAGAGAAACCGTACCATATAGTATGATACATGTTGTTCCGCCAATGGGGCCACCTAATTTTATTAAAGAGAGTGAGATAAGTGATCATCAGGGGTGGGTAGATATAAGCCCTTATACTTTGCAGCATGTGCAATATAAAAATATTTTTGGACTTGGAGATTGTACCAATTTACCTACCTCTAAAACTGGAGCAGCAATTCGAAAACAGATACCCGTCTTAAAACAAAATATTATGGACGTACTTAGCGGAAGAGATTTACAGGCTAAATATGATGGATATACATCATGTCCGATTGTTACAGGATATAAAAGTCTTATACTTGCTGAATTTAACTATGAACATGAGCCTCAAGAAACGTTTCCATTTAATCAAGCGAAAGAACGGTATAGTATGTTTTTACTTAAAAGATATATGTTGCCATATATGTATTGGAATTTAATGTTGAAAGGGATTCTATAGGAGAAGATAAAAAGTGGTTACAAAAATTGAAAATTAATTTGAAATAACTAATTGGAGGGAATAGCTATGCTTTTAAAATATTTTTATGATGAAAAATTAGCACATGCTTCCTATTTAGTCGGTTGTCAGAAAGAAGGCGTAGCAATCGTTATTGATCCTAGTCGCTATATAGAACAATATATAGAATTTGCTAAGAAAGAGGGGATGGAAGTAATTGCTGCGGCTGAGACTCATATTCATGCTGATTTTCTTTCTAGGTCTAGAGAACTTTCTAATCTTTACCCTGCAAATTTATATGTATCTGATGAAGGAGATTGTGATTGGAAATATCAATATCTTAACGAAGGTCGATACAAATTGGTTAGAGAAGGCACAGAGTTTAAAGTAGGTCATATAAAATTTAATGTAATTCACACCCCAGGGCATACGCCTGAAAGTATTTCTTTTTTAGTAACTGATACAAGTCAAAATAATTATACGAATGATAAACCGATAGGAATATTCACAGGTGATTTTATATTTGTAGGAGATATAGGAAGACCGGATTTATTAGAAACTGCAGTCGGTATTAAAGATACTGCAAAAATAGGAGCGAAACAATTATTTGATTCTATACAAAAAATAAAAATACTTCCTGATTATTTGCAAATATGGCCATCACATGGTGCGGGAAGCGCATGTGGAAAAGCATTAGGAGCAATTCCAACTTCTACATTAGGTTATGAAAAGATGTTCAATTGGGCATTTCGGTGTAATGAAGAAAGTGATTTTATATCGACTTTATTGACGGCACAGCCAGAGCCTCCAAAGTATTTTTCATTAATGAAGAATTTAAATAAGTATGGTCCGCCAATTCGTAAGAAGAGAAAAAGTACTGCTATTAATACAGTAGAAGAACTTCAAGAAATTTTGAAGAGCGTTTATCAAATAGTTGATATAAGGGATGTAGAGAGTTTTGCTGCAGGTCATATCGAGAAGTCAATTAACATACCTTATAACAATTCTTTCACAACTTGGTGTGGATGGTTATTAGATTATAAAAAAGAAACTTTAATAATTCTAGATGAGGAAAAGGTTAAAGTAGAGGCAGTTATTAGAGAATTTGAATCTATTGGGTTAGATAATATTATTGCTTTTGCACCCTTAAAAGTAATACAAAGACTTGATAGATTTGAAAGTTACAAAGAAAAAACATCGATTGAATTATATCCGCATATAAAAGGTGGAAGCGTTAAGGTTATCGATGTGCGTAGTAAAAAAGAGTGGGAGGAAGGACACCTTCATGATGCAATACATATCACTTTAGGTAATCTATTTGAACAACTAGATTATATACCGAAAAATTTTCCAATAGTTTTGCAATGTCGAACCGGATTACGTTCCGCTATAGCAGCTAGTATGTTACAAAGAGCTGGTATAAAGGAAGTAGTGAATTTAAAGGGAGGATTTCTTGCATGGAAAGAAGAAGGGCTTCCTTATACAACATGCAATCTCAATGTGTAGGAAAATATTATATGCTAGGTAAGAATAATTAAAAGAAGTTATAGATGACGTGTTAGAAAAGGGAATCATAATTGTCGCAGATTCAGGAAATACATTAGGATTATTAATTGATTATCCAGTTAAATATGAAAATGTAATATTTGTTTTAGCATTAAATAATTTAACATTGGATCCATCTTTTATGGAATGGCAGTGTTGGAAGTACTTAGGTATTATCAATAAGAACCCAATTTAAAATTCTCTTGGATGCAAGAGAATTTTTTTATTGGGAATAGTAAGGGGGAGGGGAGGTGCATTACATATGGGAAAAGGTAGAAGTAATAATGCTGGTAAAAAGCAACCGAATTTTGATGATTCATCTAATTTTGCTAAACAAAGCCAGCCGACAGAAAAGAAGAAGAAATAAGAACAAGAGCTCTCTTGATAAAGGGAGCTCCTGTTAAAAGTGGACTGACGTTTCAGAATAACATATCGATGGATTAACCCAATAGCCATAAATACAAGGTTTTAATTTTTCGAAGGGCATCTAATTTAATATTATTGTCCCGCTTTTTTATACTTATTGACGCGTTAAATCCATTTAAAATGCTCCTTAATGGCGTTGGGCGTGATCTTCATTAAAATTTTTTAAACCTAATGGGACTTACCATTAAGAGGGCGAGGATTAAAGTAATCCATGCATTACTATATGAAAACAATGCCATACCAGCCAATGATAATCCTGCAGCTGGAATAGGTAATCCCTTAAAATATCCAATAGTTGGTTTAATACTAAATTTAGCTAATCTTAAAGCACCCATTGTTGGGAATAGGATAAATGCCAAAGAAGTTAAAATAGAAGGTGTTGCTATCGTATGAAATAAAAGCGCAGGAGCGACGCCGAAACTAACAATATCAGCTAAGGAATCCAATTCTACGCCAAACTCACTGTTCACTTTTAATTTTCTTGCAATTCTTCCATCAAGAAAATCTAAAACAGCTGAAAAGAAAATGAGAATGGAGGCTGCTCCTAAATATTCACTCATATTCAAGGTGATTGAGAAAACACCGCACAATAAATTTCCAATCGTAAATAAATTCGGTATAACTTTTACAAGCTGATTAAACAAGTTTGTTCCTCCTAAATTAATTAAACTTCACATTTCTGTAGCAATTTCTATATATTCTTCCGTTATTCTTAAAAATATATGACCACTGTATTACTGTAAGCTAATTAAATTTCGATAAGAGAAAAATTGATTTCTTAAATGTTCCACTGGTTTATAAAAATGTTTAATCATTTTCAGTACGCGTTATTGAATATTAGCACCTGATAGTTGATATTTCGAGTAGTCAGGGATTTTCCGGTTCTGGTGCAAAAAATTCAAGGTAATTAAAAATAATCTCTAAAAAGGAGACATAATGATATTATTATTTTAAAAAGGTTCGTGGTTGGTATCGAATATAAAAAAATAGAATTTTTATACAAAAATCACCCGAAAGGGTGCCTTTTGTACCTCTTAAAATGACTGAAGATGTGTTTACTTGAGTTCATTAGGTAGTTAGAGGTTGATAGACTATCTTTAACGAAAATGTTGAGTAGTTCATCTTCATTATATATCAATTTAATAATGATTGGGGATTTAGAAAGTTCCATGGAAAGTACATATCAACCTGATTGGAAGATTGGAAATTTAATAACTGGTGATACATGTTACTTAACGCAACATTTTGGTGCGCAAATGAAAATTTTTAAAGTCCACACAAATGGTACCCTAGAACGATTCCAAACAATAGAACCAGAATTAAAATAAAATTTTTGTAGCATCAATTAAATTCATTTCTTTTTATGCAAACACACTTTCAGCGGAACTAACTTCTTCACTATTTTGCGCTGGAAAGACTTTATAAAAAATGGTTACGTTTTCTGATCTTGAAATAACCCTCTCAAATTGCAATCCTGCTTTTTCTAAAAGCTTTACTGCATCAACAATAGAAGTAATTGCTACAAAAGTTTTTCAAATAAAATTTATAAAAGCTTGATAGGTAATACCAAGGGAAAAGACCGTAGCTACTATATGTGCAGTCCATTTAGGCATATTTAAATTTAATACGGTATTGTACAACATTCCATATACGATACAAATGATTAATATGAATGCAATGAATTGAAGAACTAATAAAAATAGAGGTTGTTCCATTTATTCTCACTTCCTTTATTTGATATATTAATATAATTTATTTAAATGTGAAAGTTTTATTTCTATGAATTTCCGAAAAATGTGATATGAAAGGCATAGTAGTAATCACAAGAATTACTGCAAAACTATAATGGAACTAAAAGTATTATGACGAGATCAGTAAAATAGTAAAGAAGGTCACCATTCACGGCGACCTTCTTTACTATGCGTTATACCCAAATAATTTTAAATCTTCTCCTGAATCTGAAATGATTTTCTCAAATCGTAATCCTACTTTTTCTAAAAGCTTCCCTGAGGCGATGTTATCTATAGAAGTAATTGCTACAATTCGTTTCATGTTGAGCTTTTGTACACCGTATTCGATTATCGCAGAAGCTGACTCGTAGCCGTATCCTTGTGAACGGAATGTCTCTAAAAAGGCAAATCCGATATCAACATCTTCTAATGAATCTCTTTTAATAAGGCCACACATACCAAGTGGAGTGAGATCTTCTTTTCGTTCTACTAAGTAAAGGCCAAATCCGAGTTTGTTATACATATCGATGGGACCGTTTACAATATAATTTTTTGCATCTTCTAAGTTTCTAACTCCTTTGTCACCGATAAACTGAATCCATGCAGGATCGTTTACTAACTCAAGAATAAAAGGAGCGTCTTTTATATCAAACCAACGAAGGTTAAGACGTTCGGTTTCAAGAACTATCAATTATTACACCACCTTTAAAAAGTTATAACAATTAGTATGGATTGTGTAAAACAAAAGTGCAACATATTTTAATGGGGGTGTTTGTTCACATAAAGTTCGTTTGTTTTGTATAGAGAGATATTTTATAATTAGGATTGATTGTAAAGAGTGAGATACTTATACAATGACTCCTAGGTGACTAGGAGTTTTTACTATATAACTATCATTATTACTAAATATGACACACTACACATTCTACTCAAGGAGGTACATAATGAAGAAATTATATAATGCATCGTTTACGTATTTGATTATCGGTTTATTATCAGGGATTTTCGCTAGGGAGTATGGTAAGTATAAAGGGATTTTAGGATCTACTTTGTTAAATCTTTTGCATACACATACACTTGTACTTGGCTTTTTCTTCTTTTTAATTGCTTTAGGATTAGCAAAAGTATTCGCGTTTCATGAAGTGAAAGGGTTTAATAAGTGGTTTGTTTTACATAACATTGCATTAACATTAATGTTAGGTTCGCTAGCAGCGAGAGGGCTTCTTCAGTTAAATGGAGCTGACTTTAAAGGGTTAACTTATATTGTAGGATTTTCTCATTCGTTGATGGCAGTTACTTTAATTTGGTTTATGTTGTTAGTAAAGAAATCGTTTAAAATGTAGCGAAAAAGAACTTGTAGCGTGTGCTGCAGGTTCTTTTTTGTATGTTCAGGTTAAATAATCTTATTTTTCTAATTATTTTGTCTGAAGATGGTATACTTGTTTTAAAATTAAAAAGGAGAGTTGATTATGGAAATAACAATTGAACATGTAGTAAATGAATTAAAAGGCATACTTCCTGAAGATCGAGTAGTAATAAATATGACAGTACGAGAGTTACATAGTAAAGATGAATCTTACCACGTTAGTAGTTTACCTGATGTAGTTGTTTTTCCAAAAACGACCGAAGAAGTTAGCGCGATAATGAAAATAGCGAGTCAGCACGGAACAGCTGTCGTTCCATTTGGAGTAGGGTCCAGTTTAGAGGGACATGTAATTCCTTACGAAAAAGGAATTACAATGGACTTTTCTCTTATGAACAAAATACTTGAAATAAGAGAAAAGGATTTTCTTGTGAGAGTACAGCCAGGGGTGACGCGCTCTCAGCTTAATAAAGAATTGAAAAAGTATGGATTATTTTTTAGTGTAGACCCAGGAGCTGATGCAACGTTAGGAGGAATGGCTGCTACAAATGCGAGCGGAACGACAGCGGTAAAGTATGGTGTAATGCGTGATCAAGTTCGAGATTTAGAAGTCGTTCTTGCTGATGGAGAAGTAATACATACCGGGAATTTAGCGGCGAAGTCATCATCAGGTTATCATTTAAATGGTATTTTCGTAGGATCAGAAGGAACGCTTGGATGTTTCACAGAGTTAACTTTAAAAGTATACGGTATACCAGAACATGTTATGGCTGCGAGGTCATCGTTTCCAACTATAAATGATGCAGTAGAAGCTGTAATTAACATATTACAAGCAGGTATTCCAATCGCGAGAATTGAACTCGTTGATGAATTATCTATGAAACAAGTAAATTATTACAATGAAACAAGTTACAGAGAAGAACCGACACTGTTTTTAGAGTTTCACGGCAATGAAGCAGGGTTAAAGCAAGATATTGAATTTACGAAAGAAATCGTTCTTGATCATAAATGTATAGAAATTACGTTTGAGACGGAAACAGCAGAGAGAAATAAACTGTGGGATGCAAGACATAACTTAGCGTACTCTTACGTGCATAGTTATCCTGGTAAAAAGCTAATGAGTACAGACGTATGTGTGCCAATTTCGGAATTAGCTGGAGCGATTCAACATGCGAAAGAGGTATTAGATAAAGTAGGGCTTATTGGCGGTATTCTAGGTCATGTTGGAGATGGGAATTTCCATGTACTCTTAATGATTGACACAAATGATAAAGAGGAAGTAAAGAAGGCAGACGAAATAAACGAAAGTATCGTTTTGTATGCTCTTAAACGAGGAGGAACGTGTACAGGAGAACATGGCGTTGGAATCGGAAAACGAAAGTATCAAGAAGAAGAACATGGGGCGGCATTATTTGTAATGGAGAAAATAAAGAAAGCTCTTGATCCGCAAAATATTTTGAATCCGAATAAGGTGTTTCAATTAAAAGATAGGGGCTGATTGGATGAAAGTACTAGAAGCGATAAGTAATATAGCTGGAAAGTATTTTGCGTTTTGGACCGGCTGCTGCACTCCCAAGTGTATTAGCGGCAGTATGGCATAACATTGCAGGGCCAATATTAGCAACCATCTGGTCAAAAAATGCAAAGAATACTTTCAGCGATGAAAATGTATTAATAAATATAGAAAAATAGGAATGATAAATAATGCAAAAACGTATTGTACATTTTGAAGGAATGGTTGTATTTTTAGCCACGATTTATATGTATTCAATATATGAGTTTAGTTGGATTATATTTTTTGTATTCCTTTTAGCACCGGATCTATCAATGTTAGCATATGGGATTAATAATCACGTTGGTGCGAAAATATATAATGTATGTCACACATATATCATATCCATATTAATTGTTCTAATAGGTGTCTATTTTAAGATAGATACCGTTATAATGATTGGCTTAATATGGACGGCACATATTGGAATGGATCGAATGTTTGGATATGGATTGAAATATGAGACGGATTTTAAGGATACTCATATTCAGAGGTTATAAGAAAAAGTATTCATATTTACAGCGGGTCTATTAAAATATTGAACAAAATTCAGTGAATGAATTTCGTTCAATTGTTGAGAAATATATATAGATAGATATAAATAATCGAATTATGTTATTTTTATGATAATTAAAAGAAGGAGAGTGGATTTGATGAATATACAAATCACTGGCAATGAATTAATTAATAAGATGCTGAATGATTGGTATCGAGATATTAGAGCTCAACGTATAAGTGAAGCAAAAAAATTAAAAGAAGAGATCGATAAAAAGCTTTATATTATCGAATCAGATATAAAGGTTTCATTTCACTATTATCTGTTAGAATTTCGATATAAAGTGCTAATAGATGGTTTAGGTAATTTGAAAAAAGCTTTTGATAAAATAGATGCATTGCCTAAACCAAATGATGAATATTCTAATTATTATTATTATTTATTCAAAGCCATTCATTATACAATTCTTACTAATTATAGTGAAGCTAGCAACTATTTTGAAAAAGCTGAAGGGTTATTAGAGCATATTTCAGATGAAATTGAATATGCAGAGTTTAATTATAGAGTTGCTATATTAAAATACCACTTGCATTACGCATATTCAGCTATTGAATACGCTTCAAAAGCAAGAGATATCTTTGTTAAACAAGCAGGGTATGAAGTGAACATAGCGCTGTGCGAAAATATATTAGGATTATCTTTTTCGGAATTAAAGCAGCATGATAAAGGTGAGGAATATATTGCGTCAGCAATAAACATTTTACAAAAAAATGATGCTGAAATGTTAGTATTAAGAATCAGACATAATTTAGGTTTATTGTATGCGAGTCAAAATCTTTCAGTTTTAGCAATTAGACACTTATCTGAGGTTTCTAAAAAAATGCCTACTCATTATAAGGCAATCTTTTTAGAGGCAAGAGAATATTATAAATTAGGTGAAATAGAAAAAGCGAAGGAATTAATTGAAAGTGGATTGAAGGTTTGTGAGGAATTAAAAAATGATGAATATAGATATCACTTTTTAATTCTAAAGGGATTTTGTCAGCATTTAGAGGTAGAAAAAATAGAAAAAATTATTCTCGAAGGTTTTTCTTACTTTGAAAGAAAGAATTTATCGGAGTATATTCACGAATATACTGAAAGTCTGGCATTAGAGTTTCATAAAGTAGGTAATATAGAAAAAGCAGAAAAGTATTTTTTTATGAGTTATGAAATAAAAAAGAGAATATTTGAAAAAGAAGCATTGAAATAAAGAAAAAACTTGGATTATCTATAATGGGAATAGCAGCTGGAGTTATGGGGTTTTATGGTAGAAGGTCTTTGTAATAAATTAGCTCAAAGTGGATATGGTGGAACGTTTATAATTATAAAACCTAATGAAAATCCATATGCTGTCTCTGAAGATACAACGATGCCTGCAAAACAAATCTTCTATTGAACGTGGGTAATTAAACAAGTCACAAATTATAATTTGTGACTTGTTTAAGGTTGGATACTAAATGTGTTGCTTTCAATATTGAAAGCAACTTTTAAGTTTGTGATTAATAGTTAACTTAATAAATTTTTGGGTTAAAATAAAAACAAATTTTTAATCAAGTGCCACAAAAAGTACGATAAGGGCGATTCGTCGGTGCAGGTGGAATGCAGTATTCTTCTTGATCTGTAGAATACGCATAAGGGTTTGATAAAGCTTCAAGAAGTTTCTCCATTACGCTATAGTCGTCATTTGTAACAGCTGCTTCTAATGCTTCTTCTACACGGTGGTTCCTCGGGATGATTGATGGGTTATTATTTTTCATCATCTCGTAGGCGTTTTCTTTCGATTGTTCTTGTCTGTCTAATCGAGATTGCCACAGTTTGTACCATTCTTTAAATTCAGGACTTTCAAATAGAGCTGTATTTTCGATAGCATCAAGAGTTAATGAACGGAATGTATTTGTGTAATCCGCTTTATATTTCTCCATCATTTTTAAAAGTTGCTCAATAAGTGAGTGATCTTGTTCTTCGTTGCTAAATAGTCCTAATTTCTTTTTCATTCCAAGGAACCACTGTTTTTCATACTGTACGCTAAATTTCGAAATTTCGTCTTGAGCGATTTTTAATGCTTCTTCTTCATCTTCGTGCAGAATTGGTATTAAAGATTCAGCTAGTCGTGCGAGATCCCATGCGGCCATATATGGTTGATTTCCATATGCATAACGACCTTGTGTGTCAATAGAGCTAAATACAGTTCCTTGGTCGTAATTGTCCATAAATGCACAAGGACCGTAATCAATTGTTTCGCCACTGATCGTTATATTGTCAGTGTTCATTACGCCGTGAATAAATCCAACAAGTTGCCATTTTGCGATAAGACTGGCTTGTCTTTTAATGACTTCTTGTAGTAATGCAGTATATTGGTTTTCATGAGATTCAATTTCTGGGTAATGCCTTTTTATCGTATAGTCAGCTAGTGATTTCAGGTCCTCTATTGAACCACGAGCTGCAGCATATTGAAATGTACCGACGCGAATATGGCTACTAGCTACTCTAGTTAAAATTGCTCCAGGTAACTTTGTTTCACGATAGGTTGGTTCACCGGTTGTGACAACTGCTAAACTGCGGGTAGTTGGAATATCGAGTGCATACATTGCTTCGCTAATAATATATTCACGTAGCATCGGACCGAGTGCAGCACGGCCATCTCCTCGGCGTGAATAGGGAGTAGGGCCAGAACCTTTCAGTTGAATATCGAAACGCTCACCTGAAGGAGTAATTTGTTCGCCAATTAAAAGAGCACGACCGTCGCCTAACATATTAAAATGTCCGAATTGATGGCCAGCATATGCTTGAGCTAATGGATGAGCTCCTTCTGGGAGTGCATTACCAGCGAAAATAGCAATTTCAGCTTCCTTTTTCAGTTCTTCAGGGGTCAAGCCAAGAGATATCGCTAATGAATGGTTTAGTTTAACTAACTCCGGTGAGCTTACGGGAGTAGGGGGGATTTCTGTATAAAATGATTGTGGTAAAGTCGTATAACTATTATCTAAATTCCAACCTGTTTCATTATTTTTAGTCATTGTATCTCCTCCTTTTTGTATTTTAAGTTATGTATTTGTACGTATGTATTCTTTGTAAAGTTAACTAAAAGTATAATATAATATTTCCCCTTGCAATCTATTGTAAGGACTTCATTGCACTATGTCTATTTAACAGCAAATTTAAAACCTCCATTTTAAGAAAATGGAGGTTTTATTATTATTTAATTTTTACAATTATTTTTCCTTTTGCTCTTCCAGACTCTGAATATTCCATTGCTTTTTGCGCATCTTCAAAAGGGAAAACTCGATCGATTACCGGTTTAATTTTTCCGGCTTCAATATAGTTTGCAATAGTACGTAAGTGATCCCCGCTTGGCTTCATAAATAAAAATGAATATTGAGCATTATGCTTTTTTTCAAGTGCAGTAAGTTTTTTACTGGCTAATGAAAATAAGAGAGTTTTAAAGAATCCTGAACCAAATTCTTTACCGAAGCGAGCATTCGGCATACCTGAAACGGAAACAATGTTTCCTCCGCTTTTTATAATATTGAATGATTTTTCAAGTGTTGCACCGCCGATTGTATCAAATACCGCATCATAATTTTTTAGTATATCTTCAAATTTTTCTGTTTTGTAATTAATAATTCCATCTGCGCCAAGAGACGTTACTAAATTTGCACCAGCTTCACTAGCAGTCGTTGTAACAGTAGCACCCATTATTTTTGCTAGCTGAATAGCGAAAGTACCAACACCACCGGATCCAGCGTGAATTAAAATCTTTTGTCCTTTTTGTAATTGCATGATGTCATGTAAAGCTTGATAGGAAGTTAAGCCAACGAGTGGAATCGAAGCCGCTTCCTCAAAACTTAGATTTTTTGGTTTTAAAGCAATATCATCTTCATGAATGGCTATATACTCCGCGAAAGTACCAATCTTATTTTTTCTTGGACGAGCATATATTTCATCACCGACTTTAAAACGAGTCACTTTTGATCCAACCTTCGTGATGACACCGGAAAAGTCATTCCCAAGGATTAGAGGCATTTCATATTTCAGTAACATTTTTACTTTTCCGTCGCGTATTTTAAAATCAATTGGGTTAATACTAGCTGCATGAATTTCTGCGAGCACTTCATACTCATTAATTTCAGGAGTAGGTACCTCTGCCATACGCATTGGGACTTTTCCATATCTATCAATTATCATTGCTTTCATTTCTTATACCTCCAAGTTTTAATAAAAGTTTTGCAATAGCTTCTCAATATCTAATACAAGATTTTTTAATAAACCTAATTTTGTACGTATATCAATATAATAAAAATTCTTTGTACCTTCTTTTCTCATTAAAATAATGCCAGCTTCTCGTAAAATCTTAAGGTGATGTGATACTGCTGGACGGGAAAGGTGTGTTTGCTTCGTGATTTCTCCTACACGTAATCCTGTTTGACATTCCGTTTCCATTAGCACTAATAAAATAGCTTGACGCGTTTCATCACCAATTGCCAATAATACTTTTTGAGAATCAATAAAATCTTTCTTTATAATATTTAATTGTTCTTGTTTATTCATTTCAATCACTTTGCCTCCAGGTAATTAGTCGAAAGGTTTAAGATGATGAACCATTACTTCGATACGGTAATGCTACATGATTGTTGTATGAGGTGCAATATTGAGAAAGAAAATCGAGACGAATGAATTTTTTATTATTGAAAATTATAGGGAGATAGAAAAGGGATTGGAAGGACTACATAACACAATAGATGAGGTTTTAAAAACAAAAAATGATGTAACAATAAAATAAGCGGTCGTAACCTTGTATAATCCATAAGGTTACGACCGCTTATAATGTTTGTATTATTTTTGAATTTTACGATAGAACATGGTTCAACGTAAAGTACGTTCTTTTGTTTTACACTTTCATACAGACACAATTCAGGTGGATTATAGATGTATGAAAAGGTAAAAGGAATTTTGGGGCGTAATCTATCTACATGATAATTCAAAATGAAATATAAGTCTATATTTTAATGTTTTTTTTGATTATATTTATGTCACTGAGCTCAGAACAATGATTTGGAGGGGAAATATATGAAATCGAATTATGTACCAGTTTTAATTGTTGGAGGGGGATTATCTGGGTTAGCGTCTGCGTTATTTCTTGCAAAACATAACATTGAGTACTTACTTATTGAAAGGCATCCGTCTACTGCCATTCATCCGAAAGCAGGCGGTCTTACTTTACGTACAATGGAGTTATTTCGAGAATTAGGCTTGGAAAAAAGAATTAAATTGGCAGGTAAAGCATTAGAGAACTGCCGAGGAAGAATAGCGGTTCATACAATAGCTGAGGCGAATAAAGAAGAATTGGAACAAATGAGAGCGACGCAATACAGAAACGATGAAGAGTTACTTCAAAAAATAGAAAAGATTAGTCCATCAAAACAAACTGCATTTTATCAAATTATTTTAGAAGAGATGATGTTACAAGAAGCGAAAACATTAGGCGGGCAACTATCTTTTTATCATGAATTAGTTTCATTTGAACAAAATGAAAACGGGGTAAAAGCAAAGATTCGAAATCGTGAAACAGAAAAAGAAAGTGTCATACATTGTGACTATGTAATTGCAGCAGATGGAGCGAAAAGTAAAATACGTGAGCAGTTAGGGATTAAAACTGAGGGGCGTGGAACCATTGGTGGCTATTATATGAATATTTATTTTGAAGCAGACTTAAGTGAGTTTATACAAGGAGACGCATTCGGTTTTTCTATGGTACTTCATCCAGAGGTTCTTGGTGCACTGATCCCAGTAGATAACGTAAAAAAATGGATTTACCATGTAGCCTACGCTCCATTAAAAGGAGAGGGACCAGAGGATTTCACGATGGAACGTTGTAAACAAATTATTGAAATAGCAATTGGAAGTACAAATGTTGAGTCAGAAATATTAAGTGTTTTACCGTGGGAAGCGGCCGAAAGTACAGCAATGAAATTTCAAGGAAATCGAGTCTTTCTAGTTGGAGATTCAGCACATATTATGCCGCCAACAGGCGGATTTGGTTCAAATACAGGAATACAAGATGCGCATAACTTAGCTTGGAAATTAGCGGCTGTTATAAAAGGGAAGGCAAAACCAAAATTGTTAGAAACATATCATGAAGAGAGACACTCTGTTGCAAAATTAACGACAGCTTATGCAAGTAGTTTACTGTTTCGTGCTGCGAATAGAGAGGAAGGCAGTTTGAATAATATGGATGGTTTAGCTGTTACAGTTGGATATCAGTATTGTTCAGAGGCAATTATAGATGATTCAGTCACTCCGCATAGAATGGATAGCATAGAGTTGAACGGAAGACCTGGAACGCGCGCGCCACATTTATGGGGAACGTATGAAGGGAAGAAAGTTTCTACATTAGACTTATTCGGTAACAGTTTTGTATTACTTACAGGAGTAGAAAATAGTTCTTGGGCTGAGGCAGCACATGCTGTTTCAGCTAAATTAGGAATAAATATAAAAGGGTATCGTGTTGGCTTAAGTGGAGACTTTGTTGTTCCAGAAGATATTTTTAGCAAATTATATGGTATAGAGAATGGAGGTGCTGTATTAATTAGACCAGATGGCTTTATCGGATGGCGTTCGGAAAAAACGGTAGTAAATCCAGATATAGTATTGGAAGAGGTAATGAGAAATTTATTATGTGATTTTTAAGTAACTACAGAAATATTGTTTTATGTGCTTCACTCTACTGAAAAAAATATTCACAAATTTCAATAGGTTTGATATGATTAAATTCGACAAGTTAATAGAGGCCGGAGATATTTGAGAAAAGCCATAAATTTATTTAGGGACACAGGAGTGTAGCCTAAATAATTTATGGCTTTTTTTATTGAATGAACCGTACAAAATAGGGAGTTACATGTGAAAAGGAGGGCTATAGGAATTAAATAGGATAATACTAGTTTTCTATATTAATAATATAGAGAAAGTATATTTGTAAGATTGGAATTTTAATATAGGTTTATAAAAATATTGAAAGTGTGTCTTCTATTTCGTGTAAATCTCATTAGCTTGTTGAAATTTGCAACGTAGGAAGGGTTAGAAGGATGAGAAAGATTATTAGCGTTTTAGTTATTTTCTTTATGACGGGGAGCATCTTTGCTGGGGGAGCTGTTCATGCGAAAGCAGAAGGAAAGCATGAATGGAATACGAATAAGTTTTTAAATATTGCACATCGCGGAGCAAGTGGACATGCACCTGAGCATACTTTTGCTTCTTATGATTTAGTGAAAAAAATGAAAGCGGATTATTTAGAGTTAGACATTCAATTAACAAAGGATGGCCAATTAATTGCAATGCATGATACAGCAGTTGATCGCACTACAAATGGAACAGGCGAAGTACGCGATAAAACGTTAAGTGAAATAAAGAGTTTAGATGCTGGATCATGGTTTAATAAAGCGTATCCAGAAAAGGCTAAGCAAGAGTATGTTGGGCAAAAGGTTCCAACTCTTGAAGAAATCTTCCAAAAGTATGGAAGAAGTATGAAGTATTATATTGAAACAAAATCACCAGATGTGTATCCAGGAATGGAAGAGAAATTGTTGGCGTTGTTACAAAAATATAATTTAGTAGGTCAAAACATGTCTTCTAGCCGTGTTATGATTCAATCATTTAGTAAAGATAGTTTGAAAAAGATTCATAGTATGAATGAAAATATTCCATTAGTTCAATTGCTTTGGTATTATCCAAATGAAAACAATGAAATTGTTGAATGGTCTGGCATTACACAGGAACCGAAAAGTGTAACAAATGATGATTTTCAAGAAATTAAAAAGTATGCAGCTGGTATTGGACCAAACTTACGTAATGATAACGGGGAACTAATTATTGATGAGTCCTATATGAAAATGGCTAGGAAAAATGGACTGTTAATTCACCCTTATACAATTAATGAGAAACCAGATATGAGACTGTTAATCAAATGGGGTGCTACAGGAATGTTTACAAATTATCCGGATCGATTACATAGTGTATTGAAGGGAAAATAAGTGAAAAAGGGTATACCAGTGTTTTAGGTATACCCTTTTTAATCTAACTCCCCGATAAACGTAATCTCTTTTTCATAGCATTCATCTGCATCATAAATAATTTCTTGAAAATGAAGCGTTTTGAAGGAATGACAAACTGACATTTCCCATGTCTCCCAAAAATCAATTTCATTTGAAAGAAGAATCCATTTTTGAAATTCACTATCTCTATTAAAGAAATTATGAAAGTAGTCCTCATTTTTAAATATAATGATTTGCGAATCCCACAAATTATTTATAGAAATCAAAACAACAACTCGATATGTATGTGTATCGCTCGGTTTCATATTTATTAAATGATTTGCTTGATTTAATAAGGTTTGAATACATAACCGTTTTACTTTTCTAGGTGTTTTACGAGAGTCAATAAAAGCTTGCGAAACTGGCAATAGCATATTCCAATATTCATTGTTATAGAAAGTAGAAGGGAACGTTTTTGTATGTTCCTCAATTCGCTTTATCATAGTGTTTGTTTTTCGGTTCATACCACGTATTTTCTTTTCACGCATTGTGAGTCATCTCCATAAATTTTTGTAATGCAGCAGAGTGATATATATCTTTTCTAGTAATAAAAGTAGTAGGAACTTTTTTGAAGCTATTTGGTAAAGGATTGAATGATATGTCATGTTTATGACCACTTAAAATAGACTTCATCATAATTGCTATGCCCATACCTGATTTTACACATGCGAGAATCGCTTCAATTGTTCCAAACTCTAATACTCGCTTAGGTGAAATTCCTTCTTCTTGAAGCCAATCTTGTAATAAATTTCTATAATAGCACCCATGACTAAATGCAAGTAAATTCATGTCTCCTATGTCTTTAAAGGAAGATAAAGGCTTTTTGCTAATGAGAACTAATTCTTCTTCACGAAATATATTTGTATGAAGTTCAGCATGCTGAGTAGAGCCAGCTATAAACGCTCCGTCCAGTTTTCGTTCTAGTACAAGCCTAATCAATTGTTCCGTCGTATTTGATTCTAAAATCAATTCGACTTTTGAGTATTTCTCATAATAGGCCGTTAATATAGATGGAAGTCTTACAGCGGTTGTAGATTCTGTACATCCAATTTTTAAAGTGCTTCTTGGTTCGATCCCATTACTTTGAACTGCTTTAACAGATTGATCCATTAAGTAGATAATTTGTTTGGCGTATGTTAATAAAATCTCACCGTTAGAAGTTAAAGTTACACCTTTTCCGTTTCGGTAAAATAAAGGCACACCTAATTCGTTTTCTAGTTGTTTCATACGCATTGTTACGCCAGACTGTACATAGTTTAAATTTTTAGCTGCGTGAGATATGTTTTTTTCTTTCGCAACTTCGTAAAATACAGTTAAATCTTTTATATCCAAGTATCATCCCTCCAGAAAAGGTATCATTTTTTTTGATGAATTACATGATAAATCTTTATTTTATATGATATCAGAACTTTCATACAATGGAAGGGGATGGAGGGATTATTGTGTTAATGGAAGAAAGGGTGAATAGTACTTATAAGTGGGTTATGTTAATTTTTGCGACGGTTGCTCAAACAACAGCGACACTTATAACGTATGGTGTTGGAGCGTTTGCTTTATTTTGGAAAGAAGAATATGCACTTACGAATACGGAGATTGGATTGTTAGTAAGTGTTGTAAATATAGGACCGCTATTTTGTATGCTTTTTGTCGGGCGGCTACTTGATCAATACAATGAAAAGTTGTTAATTTCGATAAGTTCATTTTTACTAGGAGGTTCGTTTTTACTGACTAATATGGTCAATGGATTTAATGGGTTACTCTTTGTGCTTTTATTAGTAGGAACGTTTTATAGTGTTTCGCAGCCAGGAGGAAGTAAGGTGATAATGAAGTGGTTCTCAAAAGAAAATCGCGGGTTAGCGATGGGGATTAGACAAGCCGGTATACCGATTGGTGGTACATTAGCGGGAGTATTGATCCCGTTTCTTACAATAAAATATAATATGGCCTATGCGGTAAATAGCATTGCATGCATTTGTATAATTGGAGGGTTTTTATTTTTTATATTTTATAAGGAACCATATATTCAAGAGAAAGTTAAACAAGAACGTAGTAAACTTTCTTTTTGGATGCAGTTAAAAGAAGTGATGTGTAAAAAAGAGTTGTATGCAATTTATATAACTGGCATTTGTATGATTTCATTGCAAATGGTGTTAGTTGCACACTTTATAAAATTTTTAGTATTGGAACAATCAATCACGCCAATTTTAGCTGGAAAAGTATTTTCCGTTATGTTCTTTTCTGGAATGGTTGGTAGGGTTATATTAGCAGCTACTAGTGATTTATTTTATAAGGAGAATAGGCGTACCCTCTTATTTATAACTGTTTGTATTTCTATTTTCTTCATTCTAATATTAGTAATGAGCATACATACAATAACGAATGTATTGTATGGTGTAAGTGCATTGTTAGGGTTCTTTGCAATTGGATGGTTTAGCCTTTTCATAACTGAAGTTGCGGAATCAGCAAGTGAAGAATCGGTAGGGATGACAGTGAGTTTTGCACTTACATTAAATCAAATTGCCATTATTGCTGCGCCTGCTTTATTTGGTTATATTGTAGATAAGAAGGGATATACGTATGCGTGGTTATGCATAGTTGTATTACTAACTATTTCAGCGGTTAGCTTATATAGGAAGTATAGAAAATGAAGGAATGTTAGCAATGTAAATTTTTTATGAAGAAAGTCTAAAGAAATGTTGAATGAGCGACATTTCTTTTTTTATTTGTTGTATAATCAAAATGTAAATGAGATTCGTTTTCAATTTCGTTTATTACCTCTTTTGAAATTACCTGTAATTTTAGCCATAATTAGCTGTTTTTCTTTATCGTTATTTGCATGATTTATTTTATTTAAAAATTTTTCAGCATCATTTCCTTTTAATACCATAATCTGTTTTCCGTAATATTCAATTAATACCATGTTATTTTTTGTTATCCGATAATGAAACATCTTATCATCTAAACGATTGCGTTTATCGGTGTTTTTCATAGTACATCTCCATTCTTTTTAGTATGTAACAAATGTTACAAAAGAATTTGAAATTATAGTGTAATGCATCCGATTGTATGTTGGAAATTTTGCAAGAAAGAAATACAATAGAGAGTAGTCAAAATTGAAAATGAGAAAAAGGAATCTAGTTTTAACAGAGTGAATATTAAATAATATTATAATATACTTGATAATTAAAAGATATAAAATAGAATGGATGTACGTTAAGTGAAACTAGATAAAAGAGGGTTCCTAGTATGTTAAAGAAATGGTTAATCGTTTTCTTTATTTTTGCAGTTTTTTGTGGAAGTATTGTTACACTAATACATGCAAATAAAGGAAAAAAATATGATGCAAAGGCATTTTCTAATGTAAATAGTAAGCAAAAAGATGTTAAGCAGGAAATTGATGCGAATGAGAAAAAGCGTTATGAAATTGCAGCTGGAAAACTAGATCAGTACTTAAAAGATAAAGGGTTTAATGGGAGTGTTCTTGTAGCAAGTAAAGGTCATGTAATTTTACGAAAAGGCTACGGTTATGCGAATGTGAAAGATCAAGTATTAACAACGCCAAGAACGAAATATCGCATTGGCTCTATTACGAAAACAGTTGTTGCAATATCTATTATGCAACTAAAAGAAAAAGGGAAGTTGAACATTGAAGACAATGTAAATAAATATATCCCATCGTTTCCGGCAGATAAAAACATTACGTTACGAAACTTGTTAACACATACGTCTGGATTACCAGAACAGGGACAAGGTAGTGTTGACGCAGCATCACGGTTAAAATTAGTAACGTGGATTGGGGCACAAACGTTACAATTTCCAGCAGGGACAGGATGGAAATATACAGATTATAATTATATGGTGCTTGCATATATTGTAGAAAAAATATCGAATAAACCACTTGCTGAATATGTGAAAGAAAATATTTTGACTCCCGTTGAAATGAATGAATCTGGAATGGGCGCAACACTTCCAGAAGATATTTTCTTAGCAGAAGGGTATACGAAAAAAGATAATAAGTTAATAGCCACGCCGCGCTTAAAAATGAACTGGCTGTATGGTTGTGGTGAAATGTATACGACTGTTGAAGATATGAAAAAATTAGATGAAGCTATTATGGATGGTAAACTACTTTCTAAACAAAGTGTATCAGATATGTTTTCTGCATCACCTGCAAGAAAATATGGATTTAGTTTCTATATTTACCCAGATTATTATCATAACCACGGTGTATTAGCTGGCTGGAACACTTTTAATAATTTTAACTGGGATAAACGAACGTTTGTCATATTATTTTCTAACGTCCAAAATGGTATGAATGACGCATTTAATCAAGAATTTAGGAAAATGGCGAATGATTTAATAGAAGGAAAGTAATTATAAAAAAATCGGTATTGATATGTAATTATCAATACCGATTTTTTTATTTTGTAAAGTTTTACTTACTGAATAAAGTGAAACTTTAATCAGCAGGGCCCCACCTAACTTCTTTGCTTTCGCTGAATTTTGAGGTGGGGGTCTTACTGCCCACAAATGGCGGGATAAATAGGTAAAAAAGGTGATTGGCATTTGAATAAATCTAAATAGGTAGTTAAATGATAAGTAATGCAAAGAACAATTGGTAATTTTTACATTGATAAAAAAGCTTGAGCTTCACACTATGTGAAGCTTTACAGTATTGGAGACAAGAACAGGAGGTTGGAAAAATGAAAAAAGCAATAAAGTTTTGTTTAATAGCTACATTATCTACAACGATTATTAGTGGATGCTCTTTTGAGGGTAACAATGAAAATGTTAAAGGGAAAGAAGGAGAAAAAGTAGAGGTACAGAAAAATGCTGGGAAATATACGATGCCAGATGAAAAAGATAAACATGAAGGTACATGGCTGCAATGGCCACATGAATACACATATGGTGAAGAGTATAAGCAGGAAGTTGAACCTATTTGGGTTAAGATGGCAAGTGCTTTAACTGAGGGTGAGAAAGTTCACATTGTTGCATATGACCAGGAAGAAAAGGAGAGAATCAATAAGCTTTTAACAGATGAAGGGTTAAATATGGAGAAGATTGATTTCTTTATCGCGCCTACTGATGATGTATGGGCAAGGGATAGTGGACCAATTTTTGTTTATGACAGCAACAAAAATCTCAAAATATTAGATCCAGTATTTAATGGTTGGGGGAAGAAGACACCTTATAAAAATGATGCTCAAATACGTAAGAATGTTAGTAAACAATCAGGAATTGAAAGAATTGATTGGGGGAAATTTGTCCTTGAAGGCGGCGCAATTGAATTAGACAGCAATGGGACTGCTTTATTAACTCGAAGTGCGGTAACGAATAAAAATAGAAATCCTGATTTATCAGAAAAGGAAATTGAAAAATATATAAGTGACCTTGGGGTATCAAACTTTATTTGGTTAGACGGAGTACCTAATTTAGATATTACGGACTTTCATATTGATGGATTTGCTAAATTCCATAATAAATCTACCATTGTAACGATGAAAGAAGATGACCTAGCTGAATGGGGTTTATCTAATAAAGATATGGATACATTGTTAGATGCCAAAAATGCTTCAGGACAGAAATATAAGTATGAATACTTGCCGCTTAGTAAAGAAAAGGTTGCTTTAGAGAATGGAAAAACTCTCGATTATAAGGGATCGTATATCAATTATTATATTGGGAATACAGTTGTATTAGTGCCTAATTATAATGATCCGAATGATAAAATCGCAAACGATACGATTCAGAAGTTATACCCAGATCGTAAAGTAGTCGGTATTGATGTGAGGGAGTTGTATAAAAACGGCGGTATGATACATTGTGTGACACAACAACAACCAATTGCATTGAAGTAATTAATTGTAATTTCGTTGTGCTGCTATATAGACAAAATAGGTGAAATCTTATCTTTACCTATTTTGTCGTTCCTTATTATTTGTAAAAATAAAAATTAAATATAATGATAATTGAATTGTAGTGTATGTTCGCTTTTCGTTTTATATGGTAAAGGAGAAAAATGTTTGTGTTAAAGAATTTTAAAATAGTGTTTTCGTATTTCCCTATCGTTTTACAGTACATTTTAAATGTAGCTTTAATTTGCTTAGGGGTTGTTCTAAGTGTATTTCTTATGAAAGAAGTCATTCAGTTTATACAAGAACTGAAATTGGATGGTAATGAATCTAGTTATCATTTAATTGATAGTATCGTCGTATTCTTTCTGTACTTCGAATTCATCGTAATGATTATAAAGTATTTTCAAATGAATTTTCATTTTCCATTACGATATTTTATATATATAGGTATAACAGCTATTGTTCGTCTTATTATTATAGATCACGATAGTCCGTTAGATTTATTGTTATATGCCTGTGCAATCTTTGTATTAATTAGTGCGTTGTTCATTGCGAATTCTAAAATGATGCGTCGAGATTTAGAATAGTGAACATTTGTTGTTGAATTAAATAAGATATTTTATCTTTTTGAAAAAAGGAGTAACGGTATTGAAAGAAATAATCTTAACCAGCCTCATAATGATAGGGTTTATGATTCTATTATTTAATTGTATACTTTCATGATTTAAAAGAATAAAAGGTTAATAGAGAAAGAGGTTTTTGTAAATATGGTTCATTACAATAATCAAAATAGTTTACATCAAATATTTACATTAAAAGGGACAATTATAAGAGATATTTTCCCGCAAATCGTATTATATACGTGTATTTCAACGATAGTAGCTGTGATTAATTATTACTATACAGAAATAAATATAAATCAGACTCCTTGGGTAATCGTCGGAGGAGCTTTAGGATTACTATTAGTGTTTCGTACGAATACTGCCTATGATCGGTACTGGGAAGGTAGAAAGCTCTTTGGCACGATTGGTGCTTGTACTAGAAATTTAGCAATTAGTTTTTTATGTCATTGGGATTCTAAAGGGAAGAGTATGGAGCAGGAAAAAATAAAATTTTTACATTTATTAATTGCATTTCCAAAGTTAGCGAAAGGACACTTGAGAGAGGAAAAAAATCTATCTGAAGTGAAATCATTGCTCGCTGTCTGTTCTGAGAAGGAAAAAGCACTTTTGGTTGAGTCCAATCATTTACCGATTAGTATAGTTTTTATGTTGAAAACTATACTATCAAAAGGTTTGAAAACGGGGCAAATTCATCCAAATGCGATAATTAGTATGGAAATGGATTTGAATACGTTACTTACATCTGTGGGTGGATGTGATCGTATCAAAACAACACCTATTCCTTTTGCATATTTTGCTCATATAAAAATTTTATTGATTATATTTTGTGCGACTTTACCGATTGGTCTTGTTGATAGTCTCGGATGGTTTACAGTACTTGCGACTACGTTTATAAGTTTTGCATTCATAGGTATTGAAGCAATAGGGGTTGAAATTGAAGATCCCTTTGGTCAGGATCCAAATGATCTTCCGCTAGAAGGAATTTGTATAGGAGTAGAAGCGCATTTAGTGAATTTATATAATCAAAACGATCTATTAGAAGTAATGGGTTTGAATCTTGATACAAAAATCATTTAATCATTTATTGTTGTTTTAAAATAGGTTATTTAAAAAACTTGTCAAGAGTCAATTTAAGGCTTAACGTCAGCTTTATATTTTTTATATAAATATATAATATTTCTCCATGCTATAATCCATTCATGAAATATACGCGGTTCATGAGTTGTAATGAAAAGAGAAATGAATTGAGGAATAGTTGGCTTTGTGAAATCAGTTATGTAACTACTATTAAAAAGCGAGGTAAATAATATGGAACAAAAACATAATGGGATTATTTTTACTGCAATACCAGACGAATCGAATGAATATTATCAACCATTTTATGAAGACTTGATTTACTTTAATGAATGTTTAAATAAAAAGAAATCAATTGCGGATCAACTTATATCTTTATCTGTTGAAGAACAAGACTTTCATACGAGCTGTTTTGAGTATGATGATATTTGGCTAAGAGATGTTGCACCGGTTGTCACAAATCATCTAGTTAAATTTAAATATCGACCAAATTATTTGCCAGATGATCAAGGGCGATATTTAGATCAACAGTTTAATAAATGGTTGAAAAAGAATGACTTTGAATATGTGAAATCCCCATTAATATTAGATGGTGGTAATCTTATTTGGAATAAAAAAGATACCGTAATATTAACAGAACGTATATTTGATGATAACGATGATTGGACAGAAGAGGAAATTATTGAGCAGTTAGAATGGGATTTAGATGTGAGCCGAGTTATTATTATTCCTGCTGAAGAAGGGGATGTACTAGCACACGCAGACGGAATGGTTAAATTTATTGATGAACATACAATGTTTATTAGTGATTTTTTAGGGGATCATGAATTTAGATATAGTGTTCAAGAGATTATTCAAGAACAAATGCCAGAAGCTGAATTTATAGTTGTTCCTTCATCATATACAGAGAAAGGACAATATGATCAAGAGATAGCATCAGCAAAAGGGTTGTATATAAATATGTTAGAATCATGTGATGCTCTTTATGTTCCTAAGTTTGGACTAGCTAAAGATGAGGAAGTTTTACGATATATTCAACAGTATACGGAGAAGCAAGTTATTCAAATTCATGTAGGAGAAATATCAACAATGGGAGGCGCAATGAATTGTTTAACGTGGTATTGTCCAAGCCATTTGTTACCTTCAAAAATGAGAAGATTAAAAAATCAGAATGAAGATTTTTCAATGAAGAAGATTTTTGATTGGTTTTAATAAATAAGTAATGAAAAGAAAATCTATTCAAGGAGTATTGATATGTATACCATCGCTGAGTTTTCTCGGATTTGTAAAATGAGTACGCGGATGTTAAGACATTATGACAAAGAGGAGATATTAAAACCGGCATATGTGAATCCGGTTAATGGGTATAGATATTATGAACAAGAGCAGCTGGAAGTAGCGTTGAAAATCAAAAAGTTAAGGGAGTATAAATTTCCTCTTCCAAAAATTAAAATTGTTTTGCAGTCATCAGATCAAGATTCGTTTGTTCAACATATACAATCACAAATTATCGAGTTGTCTCATGAAGTGAAGCAAAATTTACAGGTTATTTCAGAAATGAATGAAATGGTAAAGGTGAATAGTAGTCTAAATATTGCTCGTCATAGAAATTACGATATATTAATGGGAATGAGGAATGAAGTAACGATAATTACTCAAAGAGTAAAAATAGATATAGATGATATGGATGATTATTTTTATGACTTATATGAAGAGGTACAAAAAAATAATTTTCAAATAGTCGGTTCACCATCTGCAGTCTTTTATGATGAAGAATATATTCCAAGTAACAGTGATATTGAATTAAGAATCCCGGTTATGCAGGGGAATGATGAAGACGTAGCACAAGAGTATGAAATGAAACAACTAAGTCCACATCATATCGTTACTACTATGCATTATGGAAGTTACGACTATATAGGTTACGCTTATATAGCGTTAGAAGAATGGATTGAAAGAAATGGGTATGTGATAATTAATTCGCCATATGAGGTTTATATAAAGGGACCTGAATGTGATTGTTTAGCAGAAGAGTATGTGACACAAATTTGTTTTTTAGTTACGAAAATAGAATGAGAATAAGGATTGACATTAACATTATGTCAATCCTTATTCTACGTACGAAAGCAATTTATCATAATAAAAAGGCGAAATAAAGAGTCACCTTATAAAGTTGCTACAAGTAAATGAAGATATTCCTGTTGACCTTAACACGATGTCAAAGTATAGACTGTACGTACATTCATATAAGGGGTGAACACGTATGAGAAATATAGAAAATAGTTTGTTTTATATGCCTGCGGAATGGGAGAAACATGAAGGTACATGGCTCCAATGGCCACATGATAAAGCACATAGAGGTGAAGGTTATAGAGCTAAGTTAGATGATATTTGGATATCGATGGCAAAGGAGCTTCACTATGGAGAAAATGTCCATATTGTTGTATGTGATGAAGAAGAGAAAATACATGTCCAATCGAAGTTAATGGAAGCTAATGTAAATATGGATAAAATTGATTTCTTAATTCAAGAAACTGATGATATTTGGATAAGAGATAACGGACCAATCTTTGTAACGGATAAGGAAGGGAATCGCTGCCTAACGCACTGGATATTTAATGGTTGGGGAAATAAATATCCGTACGAAAAAGACGCTAATATTCCGAATAAAATAAGTGAAATGTATCGCATTCCAAAAGTTGAATCTAGTGTCTGTCTAGAGGGCGGGGGAATTGAGATAAACGGAAACGCGACCTTAATGGCGGCGAAAACGTCTATTATAAATGAAAATCGAAATCCCACACTAAGTCAGAAAGAAATTGAAATGGAATTAACGAAATATTTAGGAGTAACGAATTTTATATGGATAACTGGTATACGCGGAGAAGATAATTATGATGAAGATACGGATTATCATATTGATGGCGCGGCACGGTTTGTAAATGAAAATACGATATTGTATGAATATGATCCTTTCGGTGAAGGAGAGTCATATCTTTTGGAGGCGTACGAAAAGCATTATCAAGAATTGCGACAAGCAAGAAATATAGATGGCAAGCCATTTCAGCTCATTCCAGTACCAGTAACAAGAAAATTGGTAAAAGAAGCAGATTGTAAAGGATCGTACTTAAATTTTTACATTGGTAATGAAGTTGTATTGGTACCTATATACGGTGATGAACATGATAAATTAGGGCTTCAAATCATTGAAGGTCAATTTCCAGGGAGAAGAATTGTCGGTATATATGTTAACGAATTGTATGCATACGGTGGTATGATTCATTGTGTGACGCAGCAGCATATAGAATAGAGTAATTCAAATAAAAAGCATGCAGAGCATATACTCTGCATGCTTTTTATAATGTTGAAAACTCCTCAACAAGTTGAGTGAATTGTTTCAATGCACTTTCAATCGGTTCTGGCGTTGTTAAATCGACGCCAGCTTTTTTCAATAAGTTTAATGGGTAGTCTGAACTTCCACCTTTAAGGAATTCAATATAATTTTTCTGAGCATTCGGATCACCGCTTAATAGTTTATCAGCGATTTGAATGGCAGATGCGAATCCAGTTGCATATTTGTATACGTAAAACGGGCGATAGAAATGAGGGATTCTAGCCCATCCGTATTTTACTTCTTCATCAAATACAAGTGAATCACCGTTATATTCTTTAAATAGCTTTTCATAAATTTCACTGAATACTTGTGCATTTAATGGTTTACCTTGTTCAGCCATTTCATGTGTGATTTTTTCAAATTCTGCAAACATAATTTGTGTAAAGAAAGTACCTTTAAATTTCTCAATAAAATGGTTAACTAAATGGTTACGTACGTTCGTTTCTTTTGCTTCTTTTAATAAATAGTGAATTAATAACACTTCATTTACTGTTGAAGCGACTTCTGCGACAAAGATAGAATAATGTGCAGAAATTCTTGGTTGGTATCCATGTGAATAGTGCGTATGCATACCGTGTCCGCATTCATGAGTAAGAGTGAACAGGCTGTTTAAATCATCGTGATGATTTAAAAGAATGAAAGGGTGAACACCATATACACCAAAGTTATAAGCACCAGAACGTTTTCCTGGTGTTTCCCTTACGTCTATATATCTTTTATCTTTAAAACTTTTTAATGTTTCAATATATTCTTCTCCTAAAGGAGCTAGTGATGCAATCATAATGTCAAATGCTTCACTATATGGAATGTCTTGTTTTGCACCTTCTACTAAATCGACGCCTAAGTCGTATTGTCTTAGTTCATCTACGTTTAATTTTTCTTTTCGAATTTCATTGTATGTATGTAATGTTTGAATGTTTTTTTTCGTTGTATCAATTAGGTTTTCATATACTTCTTTCGGAACCATATCGCCAAATAATGATTTCTCTAGCGCTGATGGATAGTTTCTTAGCTTCGAAACAGTAACATTATTTTTAATAGCAGCGGATAAAGTAGATGCGATGGAATTCTTTAACTGAACATATGGTTTGTAATATGCTTTATAAGCTTCTTTACGCTTTTCACGATTCGTATCTTCTATTAACTTTGCATACATTCCGCGTGTTAAGTTCACTTTTTCTCCATCGTCAGTCGTCACTTCACCAAATAATATATCTGCATTGTTTAACATACCAAATGTGTGCTGTGGAGAAGAAAGAGCTTCACCCATTTGTGATAAAATTGCTTCTTGGTCCTTATTCAATACGTGTTTTTTATAACGGTATAATTCAAACAAGTCTTCTTTATAATATTGTAAGCCTTCTGTTTCTTCTATGTAAGAATGTAATGTGCTTTCGTCTATGCTAAGTAAGAAGGGGGAAAAGAAAGATTTAGCTGCACTTACTTTCACGTGTAATTGTGATACTTTATCGACAAGAGATTGCGCGTCAGTATTGCGTGTATCAAGGTCAGATTGTAATCGTGCATAAGCGAACATTAAAGATATTATGCTAGAAATTTCTTCAATCTTCGTTAAATAAGCTAATAAACTATTGCCATCGTGAATATTGCCATTAAACTCGTGTAATTCCTTCGTTAATACTTCAATTTTATGAAAATCACTTTCCCAATCTTCAATTGTATGGTAAATGTCTGTTAAATCCCATTTTTCTATATCAGCTACTTGTAATCGATCTTTAAGTTCTGTCATAATCATTTCCTTTCTAAACATGTAGTTATATTTCTATATAACTATGAAATACAACAAATTGCAAAAAATCCCTGCTGAAAATTGAAAAGCCTTGCTAAAATAACAAGGCTTACATACTTATAGTGTAATTCCGAATTTTGAATGTAAAAGGTTTGTATATTGCATGTCTGTAACGGTTTCTTTCGTTTTTTTACCATTTTTCGCTACTGTAAGGCTATCTTTCGTTAAAGAGGCATGCCCATCTTCAGTTAGTTTTACAATAAGAGGTACTTTATTAAAGGGTGATCCTTCATGTTCAACGATAATTTTTTGTGCTGTATTTGCTTTTTCTTCATCCACTTCTTCTATATAAAATGCATAGCCTAACGTCCAATCATCAGCAGCAGATTGATCCAAGAACTCATTGTTTTTCCGCATCTCTAAAATGTAGTTTCCCTTTTCGGTCATTTCTTTACGAATACGATAATCTCCTGTAGCAGAGTGAATGACTTCACCTGAGAAAGGGACAGGGGCAAGAGGTAAGTATGATCCGAATCCTACTTCAATTAAATAAAGTTCATTATGATGTGTTAAAACGGTTGCGATATGGCCAGAATCAACAGCCCATATGGAGTTTGCAGCGTTATAAACTGTTCCTGAAACGAGATGAACATCGAATCCAGAATCTTTCAGGAAGTAATACATAGTAGGATTGAGTTCATAACAAAGACCGCCACGGTTATTTACTAAAATTTTCTCTTTCAAATTTTCTTTTGATATTTCTTTAAAATTCTTTTCGAGAATATTTAAGTTTTCAAAAGGAACAGTTTGTGCCATTGCGTACATAATGTTAGATAAATCTTCAAATGAAACTGTGTCTTTTTCTTCTATATGTAATCGTGCGAAAAATTGTTTTTGAAAGTCTGTCATAGAAATCCCTCCGTTATGCTTTTATAGGTAAATTGTAAACAATCTTGAATAGGATGTGAAATTAAAACTACGTTGAATATTTGAAATTAGATTAAAAATAATATGGGAGAGTGAGAGATTGCTACTTTACTAACGGTGGGACGAATATTATAATAATTCTGATAAACTATGCAAACGCTTTCTCGGAAGGGGATGGTGTACAGATGTTTAAAAGAATAACAATAGTCGGATTGTCAGTTGTTATGTTTTTACCTAGTATATATGAGGGGAGTAAGGCATATGCAGACACAGTTAACAATGGAACGTTAATGCAATATTTTGAGTGGTATGCTCCGAATGATGGGAATCATTGGAATCGTTTGCGTACTGATGTTGAAAATTTAGCGGAAAAAGGAATTACATCTGTTTGGATACCACCTGCATATAAAGGAACTACGCAAAATGACGTAGGATATGGAGCATATGATTTATATGATCTGGGGGAATTCAATCAAAAGGGCACAGTGCGGACGAAATATGGGACGAAAGCACAATTGAAATCTGCAATTGACGCTTTACATAAGAAAAACATCGATGTATACGGTGATGTAGTTATGAATCATAAAGGTGGGGCTGATTATACAGAAACTGTAACAGCAGTTGAGGTAGACCCGAGCAATCGAAATGTTGAAGTATCAGGTGATTATGAAATTAGTGCGTGGACGGGATTTAACTTTCCAGGACGTGGAGATTCTTATTCTAATTTCAAATGGAAATGGTATCATTTTGACGGAACGGATTGGGATGAAGGAAGGAAATTAAACCGAATTTATAAATTTAGGGGCATAGGTAAAGCATGGGACTGGGAAGTGTCTAGCGAGAATGGGAATTATGATTATTTGATGTATGCGGATCTTGATTTTGATCATCCAGATGTTGCGAATGAAATGAAAAAATGGGGAACGTGGTATGCGAATGAATTAAATTTAGATGGTTTTCGTTTAGATGCTGTTAAACATATTGATCATGAATATTTGCGCGATTGGGTAAATCATGTTAGACAGCAAACAGGGAAAGAAATGTTTACAGTAGCTGAATATTGGCAAAATGATATCCAGACTTTAAATAATTATTTAGCGAAGGTTAATTATAATCAATCTGTGTTCGATGCACCACTTCATTATAATTTTCATTATGCTTCAACAGGAAATGGAAATTATGATATGAGAAATATTTTAAAAGGAACGGTAGTTGCGAATCATCCTACACTTGCGGTTACTCTAGTTGAAAATCATGATTCACAGCCTGGTCAGTCATTGGAATCTGTAGTGAGCCCTTGGTTCAAACCGCTGGCATATGCATTTATTTTAACGCGTGCAGAGGGGTATCCTTCTGTTTTCTATGGTGATTACTATGGTACAAAAGGAAATAGTAACTATGAAATTCCAGCGTTAAAGGACAAAATTGATCCGATTTTGACGGCACGAAAAAACTTTGCATATGGTACGCAGCGTGATTATTTTGATCATCCGGATGTGATTGGCTGGACAAGAGAAGGTGATAGTGTACATGCTAATTCTGGTTTAGCAACATTAATCTCTGATGGACCAGGAGGGGCGAAGTGGATGGATGTTGGAAAGAATAACGCAGGGGAAGTATGGTACGATATTACGGGTAATCAAACAAATACTGTAACAATTAATAAGGACGGATGGGGGCAGTTCCAAGTAAGTGGAGGATCAGTTTCCATATATGTTCAACAATAATTTGGTGATGAAAAAGAAGAGGTAGACTGAAATATAAGTTTTCCTCTTCTTTTTATATTGTGCATATTTATCCCGCTATTTGTGGGAAGCCCGATTGGTGAGGGCTTATTAAAGTTTCACTTTATTTTTCATAAATCTTTATTGTAATAAAAGAGCTAGTCGACCTTTATAACAACAAGAGAGGCATTGGAATATATAATGTCACCCGTGGCTTCTCTTATTCGTACTCGAAGAACATCCCCTTGATTTAAAGGTAGTAAATCAGTTCTGGCGGATGTAGCTCTCACCCCAGAAGCACCACCAACTCGCGTTTCAATTGCGAATTGAATGGAATCGTTTATTGTAAGATTTAATATACTAGACGATATAGCTTGTATTACAAATACAATTGAAAAGGATACAGAGTACACGCCAGTGGTATCAATTGTAATAGAATTATTTAATGGATTTAGGGTAGTTCCACTAGCAGGTCCTGGAATGGTAAAATTAATATTTGTATTAACTACTGCTGAAAAACCGATTCCTACTTCAGAAGTTATTGTTCCAAATATGGGAAGAATCCCTAAACCGGTTGCGCCAGTAGGACCAGTTATTCCGATTCCGGTAGGACCTGTAACCCCAGTAGGACCAGTTATTCCGATTCCGGTAGGACCTGTAACCCCAGTAGGACCAGTTATTCCGATTCCGGTAGGACCTGTAGCCCCAGTAGGACCAGTTATTCCGATTCCGGTAGGACCTGTAACCCCGGTAGGACCTGTAACCCCGGTAGGACCAGTTATTCCAATTCCGGTAAAACCTGTCGCGCCGGTAGGTCCTGTGATTCCAGTAGGTCCGGTGGGGAATGTAAATGGTGGAATTGATGGTAGTGTGGGACCGATTAAATTTGGTTCCAGAGCAGGTCCGTGTAAAATACTATACTCTTCATTCATATAGTAAACCTCCTATCATTGCTTGTCATAATTATTAAATGTATTTGGGGAAGTAAATGACATTCGCAATAGCGGAGGCGCTTCTTATAATTTCTCTTCAGCGAATATAGACCTAATTTAAGCAATATTGAAATTTATAGTTACGTACTACTAAAGTATGACACCTTTACTTCTCACGTAACATATAGTATGATGATTTCAATAAATTAGATTTCAATGACTATAATATAAATTAATGAGAGGTGCTTTTTGTGAGTGCGGTAGGTATTAAATAGGAAAAATTTAATGAAATAAATCGGATAAGACCAGGGGATTTTTATGTACATCATACCCCTAATTTTGTCATGCATTTATTTCAAAACCTATGAAGATACCTACAATACTTTATAAAGCGTGTAATAAGGGACTGCCATCTATTTTTTATGGCTTATTTCCTCATACGTTATTACACATGCCTTGTAAATGTAAAAGCTGCGGTATCCCCGCAGCTTTTTTGTATATGTTTTTATTGTATAATTATGGAATTTTATATATGATTCATTGGAATCTAATGAGTAGGTATCTTCATTTATGATAAAAATCAATCATAGTGAGGAGAAACAAAATGAATACGATGACTTTTGAAAAGTTACAATATAACGAATTAAAGGATATAGTGAAATCTTATTGTGTAAGTGGATTAGGTAAGGAATTATTAAACAAATTAGAGCCGAGTACGAGTATAAAAGTAGTGAGAAATCGGTTGAATGAAACGACAGAAGCACGAGCTATATTAGATGCAGAAGGGCATGTTCCTTTCTTCGGCATTTCTAATATTGCTAGTACAATTCAAAAATTAGAAAAAGGTATGATTTTAGATCCAGAAGAATTAGTGAGTGTTTCAGACTTTTTACGTGGATGTAGAAAGATTAAAAAGTTTATGTTAGATAAAGAATTTTTTGCACCAGTATTAGCTTCTTATGCAAATTCAATGACTGAATATAAAAGTATTGAAGAGGAAATTAACTTTTCAATTAAAGGAAATAGTATTGATGCAGCTGCAAGTAAAGAGTTAAAACGAATTCGAAATAATATCGATTCTGTAGATGGGAAAATAAAAGAACGTTTAACGAAGTTTTTAAATAGTAGTGCAAATAAGAAATTCATTCAGGAATTCTTTATTAGTAAAAAGGATGACCGTTATACGATTCCAATTAAATCTTCCTATAAAAATCAAGTTGCTGGAAGTATTATTGAAGCCTCGGCAAAAGGTTCTACTGTATTTATAGAACCGCATACGGTTACGAAATTGAATGCAGAACTAGCAGGTTTGAAAGCAGAAGAAGCGGTTGAAGAATATCAAATTTTAGCGACTTTATCAGGGATGGTATTAGAAAATATTTATAGTATAAAGATTAACATGGAGCTAATTAGTCAGTATGATATGGTATTTGCGAAAGCGAAGTTTAGTAAATCGATTGATGGAATAGAACCGAAGTTAAATGATCATGGCTACATTCATTTAGTGAATTGTAAGCATCCGCTTTTAACAGGGCAAGTTGTACCCTTGAATTTTAAAATTGGTCAAGAGTATCGTAGTTTAATTATTACAGGGCCGAATGCGGGCGGAAAGACAATTGTGTTAAAAACGATTGGATTGTTAACATTAGCTACAATGTCAGGTCTTCATATTGCAGGAGATAAAGGGACAGAAATCGCTATTTTTGAAAATGTATTTGTAGATATTGGTGATAATCAAAGTATCGAAAACGCACTAAGTACATTTTCATCTCATATGAAAAATCTTTCTGAGATTATGAGGATGTCAAATAATAATACGTTACTTTTATTTGATGAAATAGGGAGCGGTACAGAGCCAAATGAAGGTGCAGCACTTGCAATTTCTATTTTAGAAGAGTTGTACTTTGCGGGATGTATTACCGTTGCGAGTACGCATTACGGAGAAATTAAACGATTCTCAGAAATGCATGATGACTTTATGAATGCAGCGATGCAGTTTAATAGTGAAACGTTAGAGCCGCTTTATAAATTAGTTATCGGAAAATCAGGAGAAAGTAATGCACTTTGGATTGCGAATAAAATGAACGTAAAAGAACATGTACTGAAAAGGGCGAAAGAGTACATGGGAAATAAAGAGTACGCTTTAGAAAAAGTGAATGAAAGTAAAATTAGAAAACCGAAATTCGTACAAGAAAAAAGAGAATCTCATTATGAGTACAAAATCGGCGATCGTGTTAATTTATTGGATCATGATGATTTTGGTATCATCTATAAGGAAAAAGATAATTTTTATAACGTTGTTGTATATTATAACGGTGAATTCGTTGAAGTAAATGTAAAACGTATTACTTTAGAAGTAGCAGCGAAGGAGTTATATCCAGAAGGATACGATTTAAATACACTATTTGTTGATTATAAAGAAAGAAAAATGCAACACGATATTGAGCGCGGATCGAAAAAAGCACTGCGTAAAATTCAAAAAGAAATAAGAAAGAATAGAGGATAAGTTAAAATGGTAACGATTAGACAAGAACAAAAAAATGATTATAGAAAAACAGAAGAAGTCGTAAAAGAAGCATTTTTAAAGGAAGAATTTAGTGATAAAACAGAACATGAACTTGTAAAACGTATTAGAGAATGTGACGCGTTTGTTCCAGAGTTATCAATTGTTGCGGTAGATGAAGATATAGTTGGTCACATTATGTTATCGAAAATTACAATAGAACAAGATGGAACTTCTGTAGAATCGTTAGCGCTTGCACCAGTTTCAGTTGCTAGGGGTCATCAGAAAAAAGGAATTGGTGGAAAACTGATTGTAGCTGCATTAGAAAAAGCGAAAGAACTTGGATACGGATCAGTTGTAGTATTGGGACATCCAGAGTACTACCCGAAATTTGGTTTTAAGAAAGCAAGTGAGTGGAATATAAAAGCACCGTTTGAAGTGCCTGAAGAGGTATTTATGATAATGGAATTAACAGAAAATTCTCTTCGAGGTGTAAAAGGAATTGTACAATATTCGAGTGCTTTTGCTGAGTAGGAGTAACGGTTAAGAAATGTAATCATAAAAGATGCTATCTTTTTGTATGGATATACAGAAAGATAGCTTTTTTTATTAAGCGGATCTACTGACGTATATTTTGCTCAATGAATAATTGAGGTGGTAAAATTGATATAGAAACGTAAAGGGAGAGAATGAAATGAATAAGCGAGAAACAGATAGCAATGAGAATGCAGTTACGTTATATGTTACAAGACACGGTAAAACAATATTAAATACGAATCATCGCGCGCAAGGTTGGGCTGATTCTCCATTAGTAGAAAAAGGTGTTGAAGTTGCCACAAATTTAGGGACAGGATTAAAAGATATTCATTTTATGAATGCATATAGTAGTGATAGCGGCCGCGCAATTGAAACTGCTAATTTAGTATTAAAATATAGTGAGCAATCAAAATTAAAACTTGAGCAAAGAAAAGATTTGCGAGAATTAAATTTCGGTATTTTTGAAGGTGAAAAACTTGAGAATATGTGGGATGTGGTTGGAAAAGCTGCAGGCGTTGCATCACCAGAAGAACTTATGAAGTTTTCTATTCAAGAAGTGATTAATCTTATTAGAGTAGCAGATCCTACAAAACAGGCGGAAGATTGGGAATTATTTTCTACTCGCATAAAAGCTGAGATAGATAAAATTAGTGAAGAAGCTGCTGGAAATGGTGGCGGTAACGTTTTAGTTGTCGTTCATGGGCTTTTGATTACTACCTTAATAGAAATGTTAGACAGTAGCAAAACAAAACTTGGGGTGGAAAATGCTAGTGTGACGAAGATTGTATACCAAGATGGAACATATACAGTCGAGTCGGTTGGAGATATGAGTTATGTTGCAAAAGGGAAAGAAAGTGTGGAAATATAATTAAATCTCAAATAGAAATAAGAAAAGGAAGGTAGAGAAATCTAGCTTCCTTTTCATTTTGTGAATTATGGGATTAATAAAATCTTCCCTGTGCTTTTACGGCTCTCTAATAATTCATGAGCAAGAGCACCGTCTTGTAAAGAGAATGTAGTAGGATTTGAAATGTTTAATTTTCCAGTTGCGATCCAATCGAATAATTGAGTAGATCGTTTTTTACGTTCTTCATAAGTGGTAAGCACGTTCCAAAGGTCTCCACCAGTTAAAGTTTTTGAAGTATCCATAAGCATACGCGGATCAACTGGCGCAGGATTACCACCAGCCATTCCGTAAAATACGACAGTACCGCCAATTTTAGTAGCGTTAAAACTTTCCCCTAATGTAGAACCTACTGATTCATACACAACATTTACTCCAGTTCCATTAGTCATTTCAAGTACTTTCATATGCCATGCTTCGGTATATAAAAATACGTGATCGGCACCAGCTAATGTAGCTATCTTTGCTTTTTCTTTTGATGATGTAAGACCAATTACTGTTCCGCCCTGTAGTTTAATCATTTGAATAAGAAGTTGACCGACGCCACCAGCTGCAGCGTGTACTAAAGCTATATCACCTTGTTTTAGTTGATAGCTATCGTGCGTTAAATAATGTGCAGTTAATCCTTGTAATAAGACAGAAGCGGCTGTTTCAAAAGAAATAGAATCTGGCAGTGGGATTACTTTTTCAGGTGGAACGGCAACTAGTTCTGCATTTGCAAATGGGACGTCCGCAAATGCAATACGGTCTCCTAGGTTGATAGTAGTAACGTCAGCTCCTACTTTTTCAACAATTCCAGCTCCTTCATAACCTAATACATAAGGCGGATTGCCAGCAAGATGATAATCGCCGCGGCGTCTATAAATATCAGCGAAGTTTAATCCGATTGCTTTCGTGCGGACAAGAATTTCATTTGGACTTATGATTGGATTGTGTATTTCTTTATAGTGTAGAACATTAGCGTCTCCGAATGTTTCGAAACAAAGTGCTTTCATATGGAATACCTCCATTTATATTGTTTATAGATGTTCTTTATCATACAATACAAATATCAATAGACAAAGAGGATTATTTCGATGGAATCAATCGGAAATATCGATTGAAAAGAGGGATGATAAATGGAAATAAAACAGTTAATTACATTTAAAGTAGCGGCACATACTTTGAACTTTACACAAACTGCGAAGAAATTAAACTTTGCCCAATCGAGCGTTACAGCACAAATTAAAACATTAGAGGCTGAGCTCGGTACACCACTATTTGAGAGATTAGGGAAACGTCTTTTCTTAACTGAAGCAGGTAGGAAGTTTCAACTATATGCCGACAAGATGATTGCACTCAGTAACGAAGCGAAAATGGCTGTGAAAGATGATGAAGAAATAGCAGGTACGTTAATAATTGGTGCACAAGAAAGTCAATGTACATACAGACTGCCTTCTATATTAAAGAAGTTTAAAGCACAATTTCCTCAAATAAAACTTATATTTAAACCAGCACACTCAAATAAAGATGCGAAGGAACAATTGATGGAGGGGAAAGTAGATCTTGCATTTATTTTGGACGAATGTAAAACAGAAGATGTTTTACATGTGGAACCACTTATGAAAGAAGAATTAAAAGTAGTAGCTGCTCCTACGCATCGTTTACTTGAACAACCTTCAGTTTCTATAAAAGATTTAGAGAGTGAAACACTTTTACTAACAGAATTAGGCTGCTCGTATCGGACTTTATTTGAAGAGCTATTTCGCGGGGAAGATGTATATCCAGCAAATAAAATTGAATTTGTGAGTGTTGAAGCAATTAAACAATGTGTTATTGCAGATTTAGGTATAGCCATTTTACCAGCGATAGTAGTAGAAAAAGATATACGGGAAGGGACGTTAAAGGAGTTAATGTTAAACGAAACAATATCTCCAATTTATACACAAATTGCTTGGCATAAAGATAAATGGATGACAGCACCACTGCAGCAATTTATTGATGTAACGAGGGAGTTCTTTACAACGGATTAAGTGGAGAAATATTTATTTTATAAAAAGAAAAAATGGCAATTTTGTATAAAGAACTGATGCTTGCATGTAACAAGTATCGGTTCTTTTATGTTTGAAATAAAGGATGTCTTCAAATTTGTATTTCTCAATTTTTTTTCTTAAAAGGATAAGTAAATTTCTTTGTATATTCCAATAATCGTAAGGGAATTTACAACTTTTATTCGTTTCTGTAAGATGCCTCTAGGCAGCATGAAAGGAGGGGCGTACATAGGGGATAGATAAACGTACTTATTTTGAGGGAGGAGATTTACAATGTTTAAAAAGCTAATGAAAGTATGTGTGTTAAGTGCAGCGAGTGTAGGGGTATTATTTAGTTTCCAAGGAAGTACATTTGCAGCTACTGATTTAAGCAGTTATTATGACGGGAAAAATCCAGCAACAACGAAAGTATACGGGGGAAGTACGACGTGTGATGCAGATGGATTTAATGCAAAATCTACAGCTGTATATGAAGGTAGTAAAAAAGTAGGGACAGTGTATTTACGTTACAGTAATAAATGTCATGCAGCATGGGCTAAGTTTGTTTTAGATCAACCAGCACCAGCTGTTTCGGGAGGAGTGTACGCGTACGCTGTTGTGAATAAATACAAAAATGGTGTATTCCAAAAATCAGTTACTTCTAATCAGGGGAACGGCACAATAAAAACAGGTCAAACGAGCACTTATACAGGAATGGTATTTGATTTAACTGCTGATTTCGGATACACAGCAGATGCTGAAGCAGTTACGTTTAATAACGGTTACGGAAAAACAGCACGTTATTAAGAAAGGAGTGAAATGATATGAAACTTTTAAAAAAGACGAGTGCATGTTTATTGCTATCTTTACTCATTGTAACTAGTATGTTTAGCACGACTAATAGCGATAAAGTATACGCAGAAGATCATTCATATGATGGGAAAAGTCCTTACTATAACAGCTGTGATCAATCTGCAGTAACGAAAGAAAAGAAGTGGATTGATTCAAATTCTTATGTAGAATTAAAATTTAGCACGACGTGTAAAACAGCGTGGGCAAAAGTTACTGTAACCCGCTCGGCAGTTTATAATAACGAAGCTGATGCAAGGATTGTTAGAAAAACAGATGGAAAGGCCTACACTTGCGGAAGTGCTGGAGGAAATGGTGTTGTAAATAAAGGGCAAACATCATGCTATACGCCAATGGTATATGATTTAGATCCAAGAAAGGCGCAAGCGCAGGGGAAACATGCAATTCCGAATAGTGATGCATATAATTATGCGGAGACTATTTGGTATTAATACGATTATACATGTTTTAAGAGCTGTTATTTGATATAAAAATGAAAGAGCCTTACTGCATTTTATTGTGGTAAGGTTCTTTAAATTTATTTAATAGATTAAGTGCATCCATTTACAAAGGTCTCTCTATATAATCGCTTTTAAGTATGGCCATACTAATTTCATCTGAGTATGTATCGTTATAAAATAAAGATTGACGTAAGGTTCCTTCTTTTACAAAACCAACTTTTTCATAAGCTTTAATTCCGCGTAAATTATGGCTAAATACTTCTAACTGTAAACGATTTAATGATAGTTGTTCAAAAACAAATCTTAAAACTATTTTAATAGCTTCCGTTCCATAGCCTTGTCCTGTTAATGCTATTGAAAGCATTGATATTCTGAATCCTGCTCTTTTGTTCTCCTCATCGATATCTAAAATCGACAACTCTCCAATCATCTTGTCAGTACTTTGTAAACAAATAGCGAAATCATAGCGACTTGAATCATTATTTATATGATCTATATGTTTCGTAATTTGCTCCAATGAAAAAGTGGACTTAGTTCCAGTCATATATCTTATTTCATCATCCATTGTACTTTCTAATATAATAGGAGCATCTAGCTGACAAAGAGGCCTTAAATAAATTCTCTCGCTCTCTAATCTCATTATAATTTTCTCCTTTAGTTAGTAATTGAATGTATAAATACTTAACTTTCTTCAATGAGTTACATAAAAAATATGAATCTTAATTCGATGTTACATGAATTTTATAATGGCACGGTATACCTAAAACAAATAATAAATGTTTTATACACAACAAAATGTATCAACGAGTTTTTTGATCATACTATTATTCTTGCTGCTCATTCCGCTTTTAAATGAACACGAATGTATTAACTAAGGTCTGTATCAGGAGGAGTATATCCAAGGTGACGAGCCATAGATACAATTTGTCCTTTATGGTGAAATTCATGCGTCTCCGTATGAGTTAAAAGCCATAGCGGAGTTGTGCTCCAAGGTTCTTTTTGCCATTTCACTTCATTTGCTATATTTTCGAGCCAACGGTCATTGTATTCATCTAAAAAACGTTGTACAGTCTCATCTACTAACTTAAATCTAGCGCGAACTTTTTCCACATTTGCATGCTCAATTTCGTAATCGCTAGCAAATGAAAAATCTGCTCTTTTTTGCTTGAATGCGAATGATCCAAGCCAGTATCGATAGCAATCGGCTACATGAATATGAGTCTTTATAATGCTACCGCTTCCGAAATTAGAAACTGTGCTATGTAATTTTTCTACTGGGATTTCTTCCAAAAACGAAAATAGAGTTTCTCTTGTAGAGCTAATAAGATTATATTGTTGTTTTAAAATATGTAACATGCAAGTACACTCCTCTTTTATTAACATAGTAAGTAATTCTATATTTACGAGGAGTGAACCTTTTTATTATTTTTAATAAGCATATTAGATGTATTTCTTATTTGTTTCTGATAGATTAAACAAGGTGAAACTTTAATAAATTGAACATTCTTAGTTCATAATAAATTGTATATCAAGAAGGGGAACGATAAAATGAATAGACTAGTGGGTTTAAAACAATTTGAAATAACGCGCGGGGCGTTACTTAAATTTATGGAAACGTTAGATGATAAAACTGTGGATACGCAGCCAGAGGGTTTTAACAATACAATTCGTTGGCATATCGGTCACGTGTTAACAGCAGCAGAGACTTTCATGTTCGGAAGAGAATTTAAACAATTGCCAACTGAATATCCAGGTATGTTTGGATATGGATCAAGACCATCTAAATGGACGACAGAAGGACCATCGTTAGAAGTGTTAACGGCTCAATTAAAAGAACAAGCAAAACGTATTAACGAAATTCCAGCAGAAGCATTTGAAAATAAACTGCCAGAGCCATTCCTAGGATTGGAAACAGTAGGGGAGCTTTACGGTATGATGCTTTATCATGAAGCTGATCATATTGGGCAAATGAAGGCGATGGAACGTATTATTAAAGCTCTTTAGTCTTAATTGCATATAACAAGCAATACAGTTGTAATGTTAAATAATATATACAAAAAAGGTAGATAAATTATTATCTACCTTTTTTGTATAACTTCTTGAAGGATTAGAGAATTTTATAATTTTTTATGTTGTGATTATTAATTATAGTATTCCTAAATATGGAATATACGTATAATAATAGAGAAGAACTAGAAATAGGGGTGAATACTATGATTACATTAGAGCAAAAGTTGGAGCAATATAAACATACATATGTACAGTTAAAGGGAGAACTAAAATGGAAAACGAGTGATTCTCGAACAGGAATGATGATTGCTGCTATGTATGCAGGTAGTGATAAATTGTTTGATCTCGGACGTTTTTTAGAAATTAGTAGTTATATTAAGAATCAGGTAGGGATGTTTTCATACTTAAAGTCTTATCATCGTTTTGTAGTGGCCGCAACATTAGATATTCACTTTACAGATTACAAGGAAGCTTTTCGGAAGTTTTTAGATTTATATGAACAATTGGTCACTGGTGGCTTTAGCCGGAGTATATTTACTTATCTCGCAGCAGCTGTGCTTTTAACAGAAGAAAATGAACAGCATGGCGCGCACATTCAGCGTTCGATGCAAGTATATAAACGCATGAAAAAGGATCACCTCTTTCTTACAAGTACAAATGATTATCCGCTCGCAGTTTTATTAGCAGGACAATCAGAGCATGTAGAAACACTTATGGACCGAGTGGAACGTCTTTATCAGAAACTAGCGACAGCTGGTTTGCGTAAAGGGAATGATCTTCAATTTTTGAGTCATATTCTTTCACTAAAGAAGGATGTCAGGGAAGAACTATTAGTTGCAAAATGTACAAATATATGGAATTTGTTAAAGCAAGAAAAGGTAAAAGTAAAACAGATGCATTACCCAGCTATCGGGCTACTAGCGTTACTCGAGGACGGAGAAAAAGAGATTCATTCTATTCGAGCATTTATTGAAAAATTGCAGGGGGATAAATTGTTCCGTTGGCATACAGATACAACTATTCTTATTGCTATTCAACTGTTCGTAAGTCAGAAAGGTGAGGAAAGTAAAGCTACTAACACAGGTTTACAAACAATGATAGAAGTCCTCATACAAGCACAACAGGCAGCCATGATGGCAACGATTGCCGCTTCATCTGTAGCAACATCTTCTGCTAGTAGCAGTTCATAATGTGTAATTGCTTATACTCTTGTAAATTATAACTCCCTTGATAAGGACGGTTTAAAAAATATTACTAAAAACAGTTAGCTCATCACTCTCTAATGAGTGATGGGCTAACTGTTTTTACATAATCAGCATTATCTTTTTGATTCCTTCAAATGTTTGAGCTGCGTGACAATCATAATGCTAATAACAACGAGTAAAAACCATGAACTAATTTTGCTTAAGTGAACGAGATTCCATGCTTCCCGTTGATTTGGATATTGCCATGCTCCGAAAAATGTTGCGATGTTCTCTGCAATCCAAATGAAGAAACCGATAAGGAAAAAGGAGAGAACGAGTGGTATTTTATATGTAACGCCTCGTAATGAAAATTCCACAAATGTCCGAAAGAAAACGATGAATAGAAGTAAAGTTAAGAACCATCTAAAATCGTATAGAAAATGATGCGTGAAAAAATTGAAGTAAATCATTGCTCCTAATGGCACGGTAAAAATAGCTTTCGGCCAATAATGCATTTGTAAATGCAACCTTCTCCACGCTTGGCATATGTAACTTGCGACACTTGCGTACATAAAGCCGCTGTAAAGCGGAACTCCAAAAATCTTTGAATACGCCTCTTCAGGATAACTCCATGAACCGAAATGAACTTTATATATTTCTAGTAAAAGGCCGATGAGGTGAAAGACAGTAATTACTTTTAATTCGTCTTTCGTCTCAAGTCCAGTCTTGTACATAATCCACTGCATAAGAAGACATGCGATGAGTATGAAATCATAGCGATATAACCCTGGAATAGAAACGATTTTTGAAAGGGCTAGTGTTAAGAAAATAACGACTGGGAATAAGCAAGATAATGTTTGCTCGTAAGTGAAGTGTAGTAGTTGTTTTATATGGAACATTGTGTCACCTTCGGGATTTTTATTAGAAAAATCAAAATAATTAATAAGTATACTACAATTTAAAAAATAATCCAGTAGTCTATGTTGCATGTATTTGTAAGTTTTAGAAGGGAATTGTAATGAGTATTTTAATATTTAGCGAAGTGAAAAAATAGTTTGCTATTTAAAAAAAGTGGGGATATAATATCTAAATGAAAATGATAATTATTATCAATAATAATTATAAATAAAAAATAATTATAAAAAACAACTGAATATAAAGGATGAAATGAAACATGTTACATAAGTCTACTGTACATGCTGGTAATAACCGCTGGATACATATTAAGTTCATATGTTTCATGAGCTTAACAATTTTATGTTTAATTGGATCTATATTTTTAGCCATTTCATTTGGTGCAAAAGATATTCATTTACAAACGGTGTGGGCAGCGATTTTGAATTACAATCCGAAATTAACGCAGCACCAAATTATTTATGAATTAAGGCTCCCGAGAGTAATTGGTGCAGCAGTTGTAGGGGCAGCTTTTGCGGTTGCTGGTGCTGTTATGCAAGGTATAACACGAAATCCTTTGGCTGATGCAGGTGTACTCGGAATAAATGCAGGTGCGATGTTTGTAGTGGCACTTAGTTTTGCTTTTTTTCCGCATATGCCGTATTCCTATTTAATGATTGTTTCCTTTATTGGAGCAGTCTTAAGTACAGTACTTATTTTTGTTATTGGATCAGCAACATCAGGTGGGTTAACACCAATGAGGTTAACGATTTCTGGAGCTGTTATGGCAGCGCTTTTACATTCATTAAGTTCAGGTGTTGCGATTTATTATGATTTAAGCCAAGATTTAGCGTTTTGGTATGCTGGTGGTGTTGCAGGGGTTAAGTGGGAACACTTGAAATTTTTAGTTCCTATTATTCTTATAACGATTATTTTCGCGACAATGCTAGGGAGATCTATTTCACTCATATCAATGGGGGATGATGTTGCTACAAATTTAGGAGTGAAAACGAACCGAACGAGAATACTAGGGATGATTATAGTAGTTATTCTGGCAGGTGTTTCTGTTTCAGCTGTTGGTTCTATTGGATTTGTAGGACTAGTTATCCCGCACATTGCTAGAAAATTAGTTGGTGTGAATTATAGACTCATTATTCCTATGTCAGCATTATTAGGAGCTATGTTATTAGTTGTAGCTGATTTAGGGGCAAGAACAGTAAATCCTCCTAAGGAACTTGCGATAGGGATTATGGTAGCTCTTGTTGGAGTTCCGTTCTTCCTCTATATAGCACGTAAAGTTGGGAGGGAGTTATAAGTGAAAGATCTTTTTAACACGGATAAAAAGAGAGCTATTACTGTAACTACAATCTTCGGATGTATAAGTATCGCTGTAATTTTAATTAGTTTAAATACAGGGACACTGAGTATAGCGCCACTTAGAGTAATTGAAACACTTTTGGGTTATGGTAATTTTGAGAGTGCAACCGTGCTATATGATTATCGTATGCCAAGAATAATAATCACGATGTTAGCCGGTATTGGTCTTGGTATTTCCGGTGCGATTTTGCAAGGATTATCCCGTAATGCACTTGCAGATCCTGGTATTTTAGGGTTGCATTCAGGTGCATCTTTCGGTCTTATCGTATTTGTTACTCTCTTTCATTCTATTAATGAGAGTGCATCCATTTTAATACCGTTATTTACATTTGGTGGAGGAGTATTAGCTGCATTTCTTATTATTTTACTTGCGAGTGATCGGTCAAAAGGTTTACTTCCCATTAGACTTATTCTCGTTGGTATTGCAGTTTCAGCTGGCTTTAGTGCAATTTCGTTATTTTTCTCTCTCAAGTTAAATGATGAGACGTATACATTCGCTTCTAGATGGCTAGTTGGTAACGTGTGGGGAAGGGATTGGATTCATGTCCTTGCATTATTACCTTGGATTTTCATACTAACCCCTTATGCGTGGCTAAAATCTAAAACGTTAAATGCATTGTCACTAGGTGATAGTGTAGCAGCAGGACTTGGTGTTTCTGTTCAAAAAGAACGGTTATTACTTTTAGCTACAGCGGTTGGATTATCTTGCACAAGTGTATCGATGGCAGGAGGAATTGGTTTTATCGGTTTAGTTGCTCCGCATATCGCAAGGAAGTTAGTAGGTACTACATATCAACACGTTCTTCCTTTAGCTGGCATTATCGGAATGATTATTTTAGTGCTAGCAGATACGATAGGTCGTTCTATATTTGAGCCAAATTCTATTCCAGCTGGTGTAGTAGTGGCAGCTTTAGGAGCACCGTATTTTCTTTATTTACTTACAAAAACAAAATAAATACTTCAAAGAGGAGAACATATGAAAAAGAAACTTACTATTTTATTTAGCATGATGTGTATTTTAGTATTAGCAGCATGTGGTCAAACGAAAGCTAATGAAGAAGCAACGAAAAAAACGGAAAAAAGTAATGATCCAAAAATTGCTTCAATGTCTATTCATTTAACAAATGATTTACTTGCATTAGGAATTACACCAGTAGGTTCTGTTATTGGTGGAGATTTAAAAGATTTCTTACCGCACGCTAAAGAGAAGTTGAAAGATACGAAGAAGCTTGGTGTTGTAACAGATCCGAATATGGAAGCGTTACTTCAATTAAAGCCAACTGACATTTATGTTGATGAAAAATATGCTGGTAAAGATGTAGCGAAATACGAAAAAATTGCAAAAACACATTCTTTCAATTTAGATGAAGGTACGTGGAGAGAGCATTTAAAACAAGTTGGTAAACTTGTAAACCGTGAGAAAGAAGCAGATAAATATATTCAAGATTACGAAGAGCAATCAAAACGAGTAAAAGGTTTAATAGATAAAGAGCTAGGTAATAACGAAAAAGTAATGGCAATTCGCGTTACTGCAAAAGAATTGCGTGTATTTAGTACGAAAAGACCGATGGGACCAATTTTATTCCAAGACCTAGGGTTACAACCTGCAAATGGTGTAGAGAAAATTGATGGAAACCGTCCTTTCGAAGTCATTTCACAAGAAGTATTACCTGACTTTGATGCAGATGCGATTTTCGTTGTTGTAAATAGAGATGACAAAGCAAAAGCAGCATTTAAACAACTTCAAGAAACACCAATTTGGAAAGACTTAAAAGCAGTTAAAGGCAAGCAGGTATACATTATCAATGATCAACCATGGCTTGACTATTCTGCTTTAGGAAACAAAATGGCAATGGATGAAGCGGAGAAAATGTTTACGAAATAATATAGTTTTGTTATTAGGAAAGGCCCTCTAAATTTGGAGGGCCTTTCTATTATTGTTAGAATAAATGAAAAATTATACAATGAAGTTAATTCGATATGGAGGAGATGTGCCAATGTCAGCGCTTATTGTAAGTATCCCGTTTATGAAACAGTTTATGAAACGAGGGGGTAAATAGGCTGGAATAATTATCCCCGTTATTTAATAAAGGGGGAGTTTGAAATGACAATGAATCTTTTTCGAAATAAAACGATTAAATTATCAGCTATGAGAGAAACAGATGCTGAAGTAATGGCTATGTGGCAAGAAGATAGTGAGTATTTAAGAAATGTTGATACAGATGTAGCATTCCCGCAATCTTTAAATGAAATAGCAAGTGATGGGTTATTAAAAGGACGAAGATCGAATAGTGTTTCTTTCATGGTAAGGACAGTTCAAGAAGATCGCTTAATTGGTTTTGTGGCGATTCATGGTATAGAGTGGAATAACAGAACAGGTTTATTAGCCATTGGTATAGGAGATGCGAATGATAGAGGAAAAGGATATGGGAAAGAAGCAATACATCTTATTTTAAAGTATGCTTTCTATGAATTGAATTTACACCGCGTCGGTCTGGATGTAATTTCTTATAATAAAGCAGCCATTGCGTTGTATAAAAAGATAGGTTTTCAGATGGAAGGGTGTATGAGAGAAGCGGTTCAAAGAGATGGGAAGTGTTTTGATCGTATCATTATGGGGATATTGCGGGATGAATGGATAGGGTTGCAAGATTAGCGAATACATTCAATATTATATATGTAGTATGCAGGAGATATAATGATAATTGGCGAAAATTTACAGTGAACTGATTGAATTTATAAGGAGTTATGTAAAATGAATTTAGAAAAAGCAAAACCAGTAAATGAAGAGGTCGCTGAATTAAAGGAACTAATTAAAGAGTTACACGGAAGTGTACATCAACTGCAAAGCGAAGTGCAGCAACTAAGGCACGAAAGACCAGTTGTTGAAGTGAGAAAAGGTGTTCAATTATCACCAACAATTGTCGGACAAATTGGTGGTATGATTTTAGGTGGGTTAGCAATTATCGGTATATTTTGGTGATGAAAAAAGGTTTGCAGCACGATGCTGCAAACCTTTTGGATTTGACGATATAATTTCATGCAATACAACTTTTACATTAAATAACGTAAATATATATAAGCATGTGATAACAAGAGTGCAACAATAGTTAATGGTAAACCAATTTTTAAGAAGTCCATATAAGAGAAAGCATGTCCTTCACGTTTTGCAATACCAGCAACGACTACGTTTGCAGATGCTCCGATTAGCGTTCCATTTCCTCCTAAGCAAGCTCCAAGAGATAACGCCCACCATAGTACTTCGATTTGCGGAGAATCGACAGATAGTCCGAGTCCTGTAGCTAAGTCTTGAATAAGAGGAATCATCGTAGCGACAAAAGGGATGTTGTCGATTGTCGCAGATGCGATGCCAGATACCCATAAAATAAGTATAGCTGCGAATCCGATGTCACCGTTTGTTACGCCGATTACTTCTTTTGCAAGTGAAGAGATAAGTCCGATATCAATTAACCCGCCAACGAGAACGAATAGTCCGGCGAAGAAGAAAATGGTTACCCATTCAACGTGGGCAAATACATCTTCAATATCATGTTCTTTCACGCCGATTAACATAAGAAGTGTAGCGCCTGTCATCGCTATAACGGCAGCGTCTACATGAATAATCGAATGAAGTACGAAGCCTAAAATAGTTAGTCCTAAAATCGAAATAGATTTTAAAAGGAGGCTTTGATCCTTAATATAATCTTTTTCATTTAATGCCATTAGTTTTTCGATTTGTTCAGGTGTTGTTTTTAGTTTGTTACGGTACATGAAGTAAATAATGCCAAGTGTCACAATAGAAATAATAATTACGATTGGAGCTAAGTTAAGTAAAAAGGCGTTAAAGTCTAAATGCTTGTTTGCTGATCCAATCATAATATTAGGTGGATCACCGATTAATGTTGCTGTTCCGCCTATATTTGAAAACAGCACTTCTGAAATCAAATAAGGCACAGGATTTACTTTTAAAATACGTGTAATGGATAATGTAACAGGAACGATTAATAAAACAGTCGTTACATTGTCCAAAAATGCTGATCCGACAGCAGTTAATAGGGATAGTAATAATAAAATGCGAATCGGTTTTCCGCCAGCTCCTTTTGCCGCTTTAATGGCCACAAATTCAAAGACGCCTGATTGACTCGTAATATGTACGAGAATCATCATCCCAATTAAAAGGGTAATCGTTTCCCATTGAATATGTGATGTGAAAGCAGTATGTAAATCTACAACTCCAAAAATAATCATAATAGCAGCACCGAATAGTGCGATTACAGCACGATTCAATTTCTCAGAAATAATAAATCCGTACGTGATTAAAAATACGGCAATTGCAAAATAATATTGCCAATTTGCTACTTCATGTGCTGACTGTTCCAATCATGTCACCTTCTTTAAATTATGTATTCAATTGTCGAAATGTATCTCGCTGCAATAATACGGGATAAAATATATTGTAGCAAATTCAAAAAAGAAAGAAAACTATTTAACAAAGTGAAGGAAAAAATGTATTTTTTACATATCATATAAAAAATATAAAAAACACAGTGCAAATTATTAGGAAAAGTGAGCGTTGTCCTCTAATATAGAGATAGCAATTTACATTATTTTTGCGTAAAATGGTTTAAAGAGGTGAATTCCGATGGAAATAGTAAAAGATAGTTCTCTTATTCAAAATGAAATTGAACGTTTTGTAAATAAAGATGTATATATTCATTTAGAAACGACAAACGGAGCGTATGCATCACACATAAATGAAAAGATGATGACAGTTGGTGCTTTCATTCGAAATGCGATTATCCGTTTTGAACGCGGGAAGATAACTGGAACAAATCCATACCGAGTTGGTCTGAAAATGGATCACGGTTGGGTATATGCTGAAGGTATTACGCACTGGGAAGTAGACGATCAAGAGCGTTTATTATTAGCTGGACATGATAATTTAGGTCGTCTAGCAGTTGCACTTGAGTTAAGCTTAACACCATTTAAGTAAGAAGGAGGGAAACTTATGGAGAGACATGTACTTGTTGTATTTCCGCATCCAGATGATGAAGCATATGCTGCGGGAGGAACAATTCGCTTATTAACAGATCAAGGAGTACCTGTAACATATGCATGTGGTACTCTAGGACAAATGGGACGTAACATGGGTAAGAACGTATTCGCTAACCGTGAAACGATTCCACATATCCGTAAGAAAGAATTGAAAGATGCTTGTGAAGCGATGGGTATTAAAGATTTAAGAATGCTTGGCTTCCATGATAAAACGTTAGAATTTGAAGATGTTGATTTCGTTGCTGACAAAATTGAAGCAATCATTCAAGAAGTAAATCCATCTCGAATTATTACATTTTATCCAGAGCACGGTGTACATCCAGATCATAATGCATTTGGCCGCGCTGTCGTTCGCGCTGTATCACGTATGCCAAAAGAAGAGCGCCCAGTTATTCATGCTGTTGCGATTACGAAAAATCGTGAAGCAGTATTAGGAGAACCGGATGTTGTAAATAACATTAGTGAAGTATTTGATCATAAATTAACTGCATTAGGTGCGCACCGTTCACAAACAGAAGCAATGCTTGAAGACACGCATGCAAAAATAAAAAACAAAGATGCAGCAACATTAAAATGGCTGCAACTTGAACAGTTTTGGACTTATAAATGGGAGTAGGCTAGAAGGATATCTTCTAGTTGCTCTTACATAGAAAAAGCGCCGTCACTTGTGATGGCGCTTTTTCTTGTTGAAGACTATATATTTTTTAGGGTGCTTCAAAATTTTTAAATTAACGTGCAGTATAGCCTCCATCAACAAGAAGTGTTGTGCCGTTAACAAAACTAGCATCATCACTTGCTAAAAATAAGACAGCTTTAGCGACTTCTTCTGGTGTTCCAAGTCTGCCTTGTGGATGAAGTGAAGCTAAATATTCTTTCTGTTGAGGATTAACACTACCTAGTAAAGGGGTGTCAATATAACCAGGGCACACCGCGTTAATACGTATTCCATATTTAGCGTAGGCAGTACATAAATTTTGAGTTAATAGTTTCACACCACCTTTTGCAGAGGAGTATGCTGTTGGTGTAGGTAATGAAACAAAACTATGAATCGAACCAGCGTTAACGATGACACCACCTGTACCTTGTTTAAGAAATTGTTCAATCGAATATTTATCAGAAAGGAATACCCCAGACAAATTAATATCAATAGTTCTTTTCCACTTTTCATAGGATAATTCGTTTGCCGGTGCATCATCAGCAACGCCGGCATTGGCATACATAATATCTAATTTACCGTATGTACTTACTGTCTCATGAATTAGCTGTTTAATATCTGCCTCTTTTGTTACATCGGTTTTAATAAATAACGTATTATATCCATGTGCATTCAATTCATCTGATAGTTCTTTTCCACGTTCAGAAAAGTCAGCAATAACTACTTTTGCACCTTCTTCGATAAAAAGACGAACAGTAGATTCGCCAATTCCACTTGCACCACCAGTTATGATTGCTACTTTGTCTTTTAATTTCATATAAACCTCTCCATTCATTAATGAATTTAAGTCGAATTTTTAAATCTTGTTACTAAACTATTAACCTTAAATAGTAAGTAGATAGAAGAAAAAAGCTCGCGTTAACTTAATCGTGAGAGTGCTATTTTTTCTTTAGTGTACTTTTTGATACAGTTATGGACGAAAATATTAATTTGGTCAATTTTATCATTAGATTGAATATTTGGTAAAGAGCTCTCGAACAGAGCGAGTAAGGATGTTGAAAAAGTAAAATAAACATTCAGTATTATTTGTAGGGTAAGGAACAAAGGGGAGAGATGCATAACGAAAACTACTACTCTAGTTAAATAGGAAAAAGCCTTGCAGGGGGGCAAGGCTTTAAACAGGGTATTAAAAATGATTGATTTATTAAGAATAACTTCTTCTTGTGAATAAACTAATTTTAGCATAATAACTCATATATATGTGTTACGAATTTGTGAATAAAAACTCAATGATAAAAGTATGAGTGAAAGGAAATAATGTATATGAGAAGCGTATATTTTGAATTATTTAATAGAATAATATATATTTATATTGATTTAATGATTTTAGTTTGTTAAAAATGGGGAAATCGATATGAAGGTTAAATTTGCCGTAATAAAAGATGAGAATTTTGATTGTAGTTTATTGGAAACAAAATTATTGAAAACTTTTAAAGAAGTAGATTGTGAAGCAGATATTGTAAAGGTTGAGGATGAAATTTTTGAAAACAATGATATACAAACGTATTTATCAGAAATAACCATTCATGTTACTGGAAAAAATATTGGATATAGATCCGTTTCAGCCAGTATATTTATTGTTCTAGAGAGTTTATCAATACAGCTATTTCGTATTCATATTAGTATACTTTAAGCAGTTCAAAAAGTGGCTTCTTCAGAAAATCATACTGATTATATGGAGTTGTAAATATGAAAACAATAGAAATTATCGTAGGTGCTCCCGAATGTTGGATTGCACCTTGTTTGTTGTTAAATAAACAAGGGATTCCTTTTTTAATTTATCTTAACGCTGATTTATATAGAAGATAGGAAACATATGAATAATTTAATTAGATTGTACAAATAATTTGGTACGCGGATGTACGCAATGTATTCACAGGTAAGAGGGTTGTCTCATAATATATATAGATTTTTCTATTAAGATGAACAGAGGGTGTGAATATATGGAAGATGTTTACGCTAAAATTGACAGTCTCAAGGCGGAGCAAAAAGAAATTATGAGAGACATTCGTGCTTTAGAAACGCGTACTACTATTAATGAGAAAGATATAGCAACAATCAATAAGCAATTAGAAAAAATAAGTACAAACACTACTTGGATTTTGCGAATTATTATTAGTGCGATAATAATGTCAGTTTTAGGATTAATATTAAAAGGAATGATTTAAAAGAAAGAGGGGAGCTCCCTCTTTCTTTTATGTAAATGAGAAGCTATAAATTTTCCGTTTCCTTTTCATCTGCATACTTATCCTCTAAGGAAATTAATAGAGGGATTGATATAGTTACAAGAATGATTAAAGTAGTTATAAAAGATTTAGAAAGAGAAAAAGAACCTTCAATTAAGGGTGATAAAAACTTGAATGAAAGTATGCTTGTTATTAAGGAAATTACTAAAAAGCTCAAAAGAGATATATTTTTATTCTTTATAGATGTCTCTATAAAGTCTTTAACACAGGTTATTACGACAAATATAGTTAATATGATAAGAGAAACAAAATAATGTGTTAAATTCGTCATACTAATAGTAGGATCGTCTATTATGTAAGCAAGTAACTTAGATACTAATATTCCTCCAAACAATAAAATAATAAAAGCAAGTAATCCTTCCGATATATAAGTGCTGAAATTGCCTTTCTTGTTAAAGAGTTTATAGTTTAGAGTAGATTGGGTTATTTGAATTAGGAATAGGGTAATAATCCATACATAATATACAAATGGTAATTCTCCTGAGAATAGAGAAAGTAGAAAGTTTACTACTGTCCTTAAAATTTCAATCATTACGAAAGGCCTCCAGTTTGTAAGCTTGTGACATTAAAATATGCTAGTCTATCGTTTAATAATTAAACTTACGAATTCAAACGAATTCAAACTATTTCTAATTATTCCATAAAAAGGTGAATGCATCAAGTTATCTTTTTAACAATCCTCCAAGGCCGAGCACTAGTAAAAGAAACGCAGAATGTAATATAATTGAAAAAGTATATTTAAAAATCGATGTTAATATTACCCTCCTATAAGTATTAACATACGTAATTGAGGTGTTTTCTTTGTTGTTTTATGACCGGATTTCTATAATGGCCCCTCCTGTTCCGTAGCTAAGGAAAGTCTTTTTATTTCTGAGATTTTCAAAGTTATAGGAGGGTATGAAAAATGAAAAAAGTCTCAGTACCATCACTTTTGTTAATGATTGTTCTTGTCGCATTTCCGCAAATTAGTGAAACGATTTACACACCGTCTTTACCAGACATTTCAAAGGCGTTACATGTAAGTAATAATGAGGTGCAGTTAACACTTAGTGTGTATTTTGCTGGTTTTGCGTTAGGTGTATTTTTTATTGGGTGGTTATCAGATATAATTGGTCGTCGCCGGGCGATGTTACTTGGAATTGTCGTATATGGCGCTGGGAGTTTCTTATGCTATATTGCAAATTCCATTGAAGTTTTATTGGTAAGTCGTTTTATTCAAGCGTTTGGAGCAAGTGCAGGATCAGTTGTGACGCAAACGATTCTTCGTGAAAGTGTAGAAGGGCATAAGAGGCATGTTATGTTTGCTCAAATCTCGGCAGTCATTGCTTTTACACCAGCGATAGGACCGTTAATTGGTGGCTTTCTTGATCAAATGTTTGGATTTAAAATAGTATTTTTAAGTTTAGTAGTTATGAGTATCGGTATTTTTCTGTATACGTTTGTTTCTCTTCCTGAAACAAAAACGGGCTCAGTAACGAATAAAATAAATGTATTTTCAGTCTTGAAGAGGTTAATTACAAATCCGAAAGTGGTAACATATGGGCTGTTAATTGGAGGAGCAAATGGTGTTTTATTTAGCTATTATGCAGAAGCGCCGTTTATCTTTATTGAATATTTTCAATTATCGCCTAGTATGTATGGATTTCTAGGAATTGTTGTTGCATCTGCTTCTATTGTTGGAGCGAAAATTTCAAAACGTTTACTTGCTACTTATAAACCAGAGAAAATTATATATATCGGTTGTCTCGTAATGACAGGAGGAGCTATCCTTTTATCTGTTATTACGTTTGTGGGATCAAATCCGAATGTAATATATATGGTTGTATTTTTAATAGCGATGTTTATATTGCTATTAGGAATTGGAGTAGCATTGCCTAATTGTTTAAGTTTAGCGTTAGTAGATTTTCAAGATGTCATTGGTACAGCTGGAGCGTTGTTTAGCTTAGGATACTATGTAATTGTAACGATGACAATTTGGGGAATGAGTCAATTGCATACGGGCTCGTTACTGGTGATGCCACTTTATTTTCTAGTTATTGTAGTTATAATGGCAGTGTTTACTAGGATATTTATCTTTGGTAAGCAAACTTCGAAATCGATTTAAATATGAAATTGTAAAAGAGTCTCATTTTTTAATGAGACTCTTTTATATTTTGGCTGGGGTAAAGAAGTTAGTAGTTTATTAATATATTAAATTTCTCATTGGTATATAAATCGAATGTGTGGGAAATTACGTTATCAACTATAAAGGTTGAAGTATTTGACATATGAAACCGAGAAAGAAATGCTCTCCTCTGTTATTTATATTGTAATAATATACATGCCGGAATCATATTGAATAGATGTATTTTATTGTTAATTTAGTTAAAAATTAATCAGACTTATGTATAATAATTTATTAAAAAAATAATTGAATTTTTCAGATTAATGAATTAATATAAGGTAAGTAATTTTAAGATTTATAGAATATTGGAAGATGAAAGGTTTTGAGAATTTTATTAGGAGCACAAAACGATTTTAGGATAGCTTTAAAGCTAGTGTAAAATGACGTTTGCTTCATCATTTTCAGGGCCGAAAGGAATTAGGGGAAAGCATCTTGTGTTAAAATGCGGCTATGAATCATCTAAGAGGGGGAAGTGAAGTGGCAAACAAAGAATTGAAAAGAGGTTTAGAAGCACGTCATATTCAAATGATTGCTTTAGGCGGAACGATTGGTGTTGGTTTGTTTATGGGGTCAGCCAGTACAATTAAATGGACAGGTCCGTCAGTAATGCTTGCTTATGCAATTGCAGGTATTTTCATCTTCTTCATCATGCGTGCCATGGGAGAAATGTTGTATATGGAGCCAAGTACAGGCTCATTTGCGACGTTCGGTCATAAGTATATTCACCCGTTAGCTGGTTATATGACAGCGTGGAGTAACTGGTTCCAGTGGGTAATCGTTGGGATGTCAGAAATTATTGCGGTTGGAGCATATATGCAATATTGGTTCCCGGACTTACCAGCTTGGATACCAGGTGTAATTGCAATGGTTATTCTTGGCGCAGCTAACTTAATTTCTGTTAAGTCATTTGGTGAATTTGAATTTTGGTTTGCGATGATAAAAATCGTTACGATTCTATTAATGATTATTGCGGGATTTGGACTTATTTTCTTTGGAATTGGTAACGGCGGAGAAGCGATTGGTATATCAAATCTTTGGTCAAATGGCGGTTTCTTTACAGGTGGTTTTTCAGGATTCTTCTTTGCTTTATCACTTGTAGTGGGAGCATATCAAGGTGTGGAATTAATCGGTATTACTGCTGGTGAAGCGAAGGATCCGAAGAAGACACTTACAAGAGCGATTCAAAGTATAATTTGGCGTATTTTAATTTTCTATATTGGTGCTATTTTCGTTATTGTAACTGTGTATCCGTGGGATCAATTAAGTACAATTGGTAGTCCGTTCGTAGCAACTTTTGCGAAGGTTGGTATTACGGCAGCAGCTGGACTTATTAACTTTGTTGTTATTACAGCAGCAATGTCTGGTTGTAATAGTGGTATTTATAGTGCTGGTCGTATGCTTTATACGTTAGGTGTAAATGGACAAGCACCGAAATATTTTACGAAACTTTCTGGAAATGGTGTACCTTTATTTGGTACAGTTGGCGTAATTATCGGTCTGGCGGTTGGTGTTGTTTTAAGTTACATCGCACCGAAAAACTTATTCGTATATGTATATAGTGCGAGTGTACTTCCTGGTATGGTACCATGGTTTGTCATTTTAATTAGTCAAATTAATTTTAGAAAAGAAAAGGGAGCAGAGATGAAAGATCATCCGTTCAAAATGCCATTTGCTCCTGTAACAAACTATTTAACGATTGCCTTTTTAATTATGGTATTAATCGGAATGTGGTTTAACGATGATACTCGTATTTCATTAGTTGTAGGTATTATTTTCTTAGCTATCGTTACAATTAGTTTCTATGCTTTCGGAATAGGAAAGCGAGCTCCGTTAGACGTTCAAAATAATAAAGAGATTTCAAGTAAATAAAGAAAAGGCTGTTCATCTGGAACAGCCTTTTCTTATTGTTGCTATTTGTCGATAAATCGATATAGCTTGACGAATCGTTGATATAATTTGATTTATGATAGATATATTTGAAAAATCGTTGATATAATTTGATTTATGATAGATATATTTGAAAAATCGTTGATATATTGTACGTTATGATAGATATATTCGAAAAATCGTTAATATAGTTTCACATACTATCTGTCACTATCATGATTAAAATCTCTCTAATACGATTTTCCCAATGGTGTGCCCGCTTTCAAGTAGTGCATGTGCTTTCTTTAAGTTTTCAGCGTTAATCGGTGTTAATGTTTCATTGTTATGTAAGCTGTACTGATAGTCTAGAAGGAGTTTATTTCTAAAAAGAAGAATTTTTTATTGTATTACTTTATCCCAAACTAAATGTAAAGGTGGATACATAATGACAGTAAAGAAGCTTTATTTCATCCCAGCAGGTCGTTGTATGTTAGATCATTCTTCTGTTAATAGTACACTCGCGCCGGGGAATTTATTGAACTTACCTGTATGGTGTTATCTTTTGGAGACAGAAGAGGGGCCTATTTTAGTAGATACAGGTATGCCAGAAAGTGCAGTTAATAATGAAGGGCTTTTTAACGGTACATTTGTTGAAGGACAGATTTTACCGAAAATGACTGAAGAAGATAGAATCGTGAATATATTAAAGCGTGTAGGGTATGAGCCGGACGACCTTTTATATATTATTAGTTCTCACTTACATTTTGATCATGCAGGAGGAAACGGTGCTTTTACAAATACACCGATTATTGTGCAGCGAGCGGAATATGAGGCAGCACTTCATAGAGAAGAATATATGAAAGAATGTATATTACCGCATTTGAACTACAAAATTATTGAAGGGGATTATGAAGTGGTACCAGGTGTTCAATTATTGTATACGCCAGGTCATTCTCCAGGCCATCAGTCGTTATTCATTGAGACGGAGCAATCCGGTTCAGTTTTATTAACAATTGATGCATCTTACACGAAAGAGAATTTTGAAGATGAAGTGCCGTTCGCAGGATTTGATCCAGAATTAGCTTTATCTTCAATCAAACGTTTAAAAGGAGTTGTGGCGAAAGAGAAACCAATTGTTTTCTTTGGTCATGATATAGAGCAGGAAAAGGGTTGTAGAGTGTTCCCTGAGTATATATAGTGCAAAAAGTCATGAGTTCGCGTGCTCATGACTTTTTCGTTTAAATAATTTTTTTAAATAAATTATAAACTTTTTTTGAACTATCTTCGTTTAACTGATAGTACGTAAGTTTTACATCATCAGGAGTATCTTGCTGAGCAATCATCACTTCGCTACTGTGATGATCAACTACCCATATGAAATATTTTTTATAAGTTCCATCCTCGAAAGTAATCCACATATCACAATCTATTAAGTCTGATCCTTCTTCATCTAATGTTAATTTACCTTTTTTTGCGGTATTCATACTGTTAATAAACGTTTTTAATTCATCTGTTTTTGTGAGAAAGATATCCTGTTTTGTTTTAATTGATTCGACATGTATATCTTTTATTTCCTGTTTTCCTAAAAAAACAGGGGGCTCATTTGGATCTCGCGAGCTTGAAATAATAGTAGCTTTCTTTTTCGGTTTATTTGCAGTATAGAGATCTTGAATAGATTTTCCCGAGTTTATAAACCATGCAATTCCAGAAATAATTAATACGCTACCTAGCAATAAAATAATTTTTTTAATAGGATTTTCTCCTCTCTATTACTTCGTGTGAAGAGCTTTTCTATTAATATATGATAGGTAAGCGTAAAGTATTATAGTTGAACTTGGTTATGCTTCACAGTTTTTATCGGGCGATCTATGAGTAAATTGTAAGTGAGCCCAATTAATACGAAAATGCCACCGATAACTTTCCCGATTGAGAGTTCATTTGTCAGGAAGAAATCAATAATAGTCCCCGCAAATAATTGTCCGATAAAGATGAGTAATGTTAAATAAAAGGCTGATATTTTAGGAGTAATATAGTTGGATAATGAAATAACGATAACGCCTACTAATCCGCCTAAATACACGGCGATAGGAATAGATTGCAACGTATGAATAGGAATATACAATGAATCTGAACTGAAAATTAAAAACAACATAGAGAAAAATAATCCAGTAATATAATTGAAAAACGTGCCTTCCCAGTTTCCAATTTCCTTTGCTAAATTCGCGTTAATAATTCTAGCAACGACGATAGAAACACCAGCTAAAATAGCGATCGTAATATATAACATATTTTTGCCCCCATTAATATATTGTCATGATAATAATCCCAGAAGAGATGAATGCTAATCCAACTAGTTTTTTCTTTTCAAACTTTGCAACTTTCATTCCTAATAAGCCAAAATGATCGATAATGATGGAAGCAATGGATTGGCCGAGTAAACTTAATGCGATCGTAATAGAGGCACCAAGGACGGAGAAACTTATATTGTTAAAAAGAACAGTGAATACTCCAATCGCTCCAGCGCTATATAAAAAAAGTGGAATACCTTTATCGAAATGAATTTTATGTTTGTTTAAGATTAAAACGAAAATAACTGCAATTAAACCGACAAGGTGAATGACTACGCTTGCTGTATACTTGCCAATTAACTCAGATAAAATCCCATTCAATGGAAGCATAACGGCGATGAGCACACCAATAAAGACAGAAAGAAAGTTATACAATGTAATATCCCCTTTGTATTTCATATTTGTAATGACTGTATCATGCTGAAATTGTGTATTGTTATGACATATGTCATAGTGGAAGAAGAAAATTTTGATTACAATGGGGATGAGTTGTAAAGGTGGGGAACTATGAAGAAAGTATGTAATTCTATTAAATTAGCAGAGTATATGAAGAAAAATAATATTGATTCATTTTTTAGTCATGATATGAAGCCATATATGAAACTTATATTTTTTAAAAAGAATGAGTTTATTTGTAGAGAAAATGAAGAGATAGATTATTTATTTTTCTTCGTTGAAGGAAAAGCGAAAGCGTTTAATACATTAAGTAACGGGAAATCTGTATTATTATGCTTTTATGATAGCTTGCAGCTGTTAGGAGATGTGGAGTTAATTCATTCTCAAAAGACAACTTCAAACGTACAAGTGATGGCAGATTCATATTGTGTTGGTTTGCCTTTAGGGAAAGTGAGAAATCAACTATTTCATGATGCGAAATTTTTACGATGTATTTGCGGATCGTTAGCGCATAAGTTAAATCGGCTTTCAAAAAATAGTACAATTAATTTACTATATCCTCTTGAAAATAGACTTGCGAGTTACATGTTAGCAGCAGGAGAACGGGCAGTACAGCACGGAAATAGAATTGTATTTAGTGGGAATTTAACGGAAACAGCGGAATTGTTAGGAACGAGCTATCGGCATTTGTTGCGCACATTAAATGTTTTTTGTGATAAAGAGATAATAAAGAAGAATGATGGTTGTTTTGAAGTAGTAAACGTGGAAGTTTTGAGAGAATTGGCAGCAGATGTTTATAAATAGGAGGAGAGTATAAATGATAACACCTATATTTAGAATTTTTGATATTGAAAAAGCAAAACTATTTTACTTAGGTTTTTTAGGATTTAAACTGGATTGGGAACATCGGTATGAGGAAAATATGCCATTATATTTGCAAATTTCGTTACAGGATGCTGTGATACATTTATCAGAACATCATGGTGATGCCTCACCAGGTGGTGCGATTCGGATCAAAATAGATGATGTAAAGGATTATCATTCTGTAGTATTAAGTAAAGAATATGCTTATTCGAAGCCGAATATAGAAAAAACACCTTGGGGTACAATTGAATTAACTGTAATTGATCCGTTTTCAAATAGAATTACACTATACGAGGAAAAATTGTAGAAATGGAATGAAGAGTAGTTCATAGAGCAGTGAACTGCTCTTTTTTATTTTGAGTAGATATTGAATCATATAAAAAGAAAATGTTATGATTATGGAAACGTATGAATATATGAACAAGTATTCATACGTTTAAGAAGAGGAGGGATTAGAATGAAAGATCTAATTATTATTGGGGCGGGTCAAGCTGGATTAACAATGGGATATTACTTGAAGCAAGAAGGGCATAATTTTTTATTACTTGAGGCAGGAAAACGAGTTGGTGATTCATGGAGAAATCGATATGATTCTTTGCAGCTTTTTACCCCAAGGTCTTACAGTAGCTTGCCGGGTATGGCGTTAATAGGTGAAAAAAATGAATTTCCATATAAAGATGAAATTGCAACTTATTTAGAAGAATATGCAAGACATTTTCAATTACCGGTACAATTACAAACGGAAGTTCTAAAAATAAAGAAAGAAAAAGAAATATTTGAATTACATACTCCTACAGAAATTTTACAAACGAAAAAAGTTATTATCGCATCAGGTGCTTTTCAGCAACCGTTTATTCCCTCAGTTTCAGCAAATCTATCATCACATATTTTTCAAATACATTCATCACAATATAAATCACCATCACAAATTCCTAAGGGAAAAGTACTAGTAGTAGGTGGTGGGAATTCAGGAATGCAAATTGCAGTAGAACTGGCAAAGACTCATGAAGTTACGGTGTCTATTAGTCATCCTTTAACGTTTTTACCGTTACAACTTTTGGGAAAAAGTATTTTTAATCTGCTAGAAAAAGTGGGTTTATTGTACGCTGAAATAAATACAAAAAGGGGAAGATGGTTTCAGAAGAGAAAGGACCCTATTTTCGGTTTTGAAGGTAAGAAACTTATTCGTAATGGAGCAATCAAACTGCAAGAAAAAGTAGTAAGTGCATCAGGAAATAACATTATGTTTCAGAATGGTGATACTTATAGTGCAGAAAGCATTATATGGTCAACTGGTTTTGTTCAAAATTATAATTGGATTGAAATTGAACAGGCAGTGAATGAGAAAGGATTTCCTAATCATATAAAGGGAATCAGTCCAGTAAAAGGATTGTATTATATCGGTTTACCATGGCAATCTCAAAGGGGTTCCGCACTTATTTGTGGTGTAGGAAAGGATGCAGAGTATGTACTTTCTGAAATCAAAAAAATAGATCAGTAGCAATAACTACTGATCATCCATATGTACATGAATTAGGAGAGGTCAAACATTTATTAACTTTATTATAATAGACTTTCATAGAATTAAAAACTGAAAATTCAAATTTAATGTTGAGAAAGTTTTTTGTATCGAAATATATGAAAAAATAGGGATTTTTATTAAAACAGAAAAAGATATTTCTATTTTAGTAAATTATGATATAGTCTAAATAAGTGTGTTTTTCCATAAATGTAATTATTTTCATTGTAATTTTGTTTATATGAGGGAAGGAGAAGTAATTATGAAGTTTGATGATCAACGCTTACTAGGAGTCCGATTAGGTTCTGTACTTGTGACAGAGGAAAATCAATATTTAGTAATTAAGAAAAAAGATCATTATGCACTGTTAAATATACATAATTTAGAATGCACTCATGTTGAAGTGCAGTTAGAACATTTGGAAGAAATGTTGCGGGAAGATTTCCAAGAAAGTATAACGGAGATTATCGCACCAGAACATATAAAAATTGTTGCGAAAAATGTTATATAGATAAAGAAGCTGGAAGGGACAGCTTCTTTATTTTCATTATAAGGATAACGTTTTTACAACCTCACCAATGATCCCTTCCATTTGATGAACACCTAAATCGGAATTAGTCATAATAACAGCACCATTCCCACAGTATGGATAACAAACCATCATACATTGAAATCCAACGCCCCATCCGAGTGAATAAACCTGTAATTTCCCATTAGAATCATCTAGAAAAACACCTAATCCAGTCCATTTTGAGCAACCTTGAGGAGAAATCATGTCTATTACTAATTTTTGAGAAAGTTTTAGTTTGCCCTTTCCTTGTAAGGAATGAATGATTTCAATAACTAAAGCTGATAAGTCAGTTGGTGTTGTCCAAATACCTGAAGCAGCTGCGAATGGATAAAATGGATACTTCTCATTTGTTACAGTTCTATCTTTATTATGTCCGCAAGCAAAAACATCGGTTTTATCTATGTCTTTTGGAGAAAAAAGTGTACTATTTTTCATTTGTAATGGCTGGAAGATGTGTTCTTCTAATAACTGACTAAATGATCTTCCTGTAATATCTTCCAGTAGTAGTTCGATTATACAAAAGTTTGCGTCTGAGTAGTGAAATTCACTTTCTGGTTTGTAAGTTACTTCAATAGGTACGGAGCAATATGATGTTTTACCGGCAAGGAGTTCAGACATGTTTGGTTGCCCTTGTGCAGGTGTATAATGTTCAAAACTATTAGGTGGATCAATGAGTCCAGATTGATGGCTTAATAAGTTTCTCAAAGTGATGCTTTTTTGTGAAGTAAATAGATTAGTAGGAATGTTCCAAGATGTGAGTTTATCATTTACGTCTTCGTCTAAATGCAAGATTTCTTGATCTGATAACATTAGTACGAGCATTGTAGTGATGAATTTGCTGATAGAACAAGAATTAAAGAGAGAATTTGTAGTAACAGCTCTAGTTGTTCCAGCTTCAAGTGTTCCAAAGGCAGTCGCTTCATCTAGTTTGCCATTACATATAACAGCGAGGCTTAAACCTGCAACGGAATATTGGTTCATTTTCTCGTATATATTGCTACTTTTTAAGTTCATGGTGGCTCCTTTCTTTAAAGACAGAATAGTATTTTTCTTTTTTAGTTAGTTTGAAGTGAACTTTTGAAAAAAATTGTCTCGGTACATGTACATAACCCATGAGATTGTTATTAAAGAAATGATGATTTGTTTGTTTTTAATTGGTGCATTGAAAACAAGCCAACCAACTATATCAAATAACAAATGTAGTACGATTGAAAGAACTACAAATTGAAGTAACGTATTTAAAAATCTTTTTATAAAGTGTCCCCCTAAAATAATAGGTTTTATTAACAGTTTGATATAGTGATATTATACATTAAATGTGTATTATGGTAAAATTTACATAAGTTAGTGGAATAAAGCAAATGAAAGTTAGTAAGGGGGAACATTCATGGAATTCTGGATGGTTATACTGATAGTAGCTGTTGGTTTCATTTATATCGCTGAAAAATTAACTACAATTGAAAAGAAAAATGATGCGCGTTTAAAGAGAATTGAAGATAGATTACAATTAATTACGAAAGAAATGGAAATTATAGAAAGAGAACCTGAAATTAATAAAGAACTACGCCAGCTTGTAGAAGAAGGCAAAAAAATTACAGCAGTTAAGAGAGTAAGAGAAGCTTTTGGTTTTTCCTTACTAGAAGCGAAGCAATATGTTGATAAATTATAAAAAAGATCATCCATTTGGGTGATCTTTTTCACTGCACCATGCGTGTATTTACATAAGCCGCGATTATAAAGTGTCCAATTAGAGTGATAGGAATAACGATTGTGACATTAGGCGTAGTGAAGACACTACCGATTGTCGCAATGACACCAGCAATTAAATTATAAAGACCTACTATTTTTGATAGTTTCACTTTATCAGGCACGCGGCGTTCGTTGAATCCTGATAAGAGCCAAGTGTACTGCTTTACTCCGATGAAATAAGCTAGTGCAAATGAAATGATTGCTACTATAAATAATGTTGGTGAAGCGAAGAGAGTCATTGCAAACACCTCCGTTAATGGGCTATAAATAAATTATAGTCCGAATGTTATAATTTAACAAAATATAATTTTGGTTTTAAGTGTAATAGAAAAATGGAGTATTGGTAATGAGGGGAGATTAAGTATGAATATTGTGGAGTTTCAGAGGTATGTATCAAATTTCAGTAAAGAAAAAGGATTTCAAGATACAACAATTGAAGAGCGTACGATATATACGATGGCGGAATTAGGTCAATTAGCGGAAGTCATATTAAAGCGTGATACAATACAAGATGCGAAAAGAGAAATCGGTTTAGAAATGTTTGATGTAATTTGGAATGTATGTGATTTAGCAAATAAATTAAATATTGATTTAGAGAAGGCGTTTAAAGAAAAAATGAAAATTAATAAAAAGCGTGAATGGTAAGTAGAATTTTAATTTGTAAAGATGGGTGATATGAATGAAAAAGAAGCTTTTTATAGGAGGAATCTTTACTTTAATTAGTGTAATAAGTGTTGTCGTTTACTTAGTTTTTCAAGGCATATTCATTCCGAATCAAATAAGTGCTGATAAGTATGAAATAAAAGGTGTAGATGTCGCATCGTATCAAGGGGATATAGATTGGAGAGAGTTGGAAAAGCAAAATATGAAGTTTGCGTTTATAAAGGCGACTGAAGGAAGTTCGTTTGTGGATGAGTACTTTTCGAAAAATTGGAGGAATGCGAATAAGACAGATATGCGCATCGGAGCGTATCATTTTTTTAGTTTCGATAGTAAGGGTGAAACACAAGCAGAGCAATTTATACGAACTGTTCCAAAATATAAACAAGCACTGCCACCCGTGATTGATGTTGAGTTTTACGCTAACAAAAAAGATAATCCGCCTAAGCGTGAAGATGTTACGAAAGAGTTGGCGGTCATGATTGAAATGCTAGAAAAACATTACGATAAGAAAGTAATATTGTATGCAACGCAAGAGGCGTATGATTTATATATAAAGGATGCGTATCCAAAATGTAATATATGGATTCGTAGTGTGCTTACAAAACCGAGTTTATCTGATGAGAGAAAATGGACGTTTTGGCAATACACGAACCGCGGGAGATTAAGCGGTTATAATGGAAAAGAAAAGTATATTGATTTGAATGTATTTTATGGGAATGAGGAAGAGTTTGAGAATTATGGAATGGAAGATTAAGTTTTAAAGCGTACAAAATTGTGTACGCTTTTTTGTTAATTACATAAAAGTATGCAAATGAAGATGGAACAAACATTTGAGATGAATTGTCTAATATAGGTAATAACTATTTAGCTTGAAAGAAAGGGTTGATAACATGAAAAAGAATACGTTGTTAAAAGTAGGATTATGTGTAAGTTTACTAGGAACAACTCAATTTGTTAGCACGATTTCTTCTGTACAAGCATCACAAAAGGTAGAGCAAATAGTAATCAAAAATGAGACGGGAACCATTTCAATATCTCAGTTAAACAAGAATGTATGGGTTCATACGGAGTTAGGTTATTTTAATGGAGAAGCAGTTCCTTCGAACGGTCTAGTTCTTAATACTTCTAAAGGGCTAGTACTTGTTGATTCTTCTTGGGATAACAAATTAACGAAGGAACTAATAGAAATGGTAGAAAAGAAATTTCAGAAGCGCGTAACAGATGTCATTATTACACATGCGCACGCTGATCGAATTGGCGGAATAACAGCGTTGAAAGAAAGAGGCATTAAAGCGCATAGTACAGCATTAACCGCAGAACTAGCAAAGAACAGTGGATATGAAGAGCCGCTTGGAGATTTACAAACAATTACGAGTTTGAAGTTTGGCAATACAAAAGTAGAAACGTTCTATCCAGGGAAAGGACATACAGAAGATAATATTGTTGTTTGGTTGCCACAATATCAAATTTTAGCTGGAGGCTGTTTAGTAAAATCTGCGGAAGCTAAAGATTTAGGAAATGTTGCGGATGCGTATGTAAATGAATGGTCTACATCGATTGAGAATGTGCTGAAGCGATATGGAAATATAAATTCGGTAGTACCTGGTCATGGAGAAGTAGGAGACAAGGGATTACTTTTACATACATTGGATTTATTAAAATAAGAAATTGTAGAAATACAAAAGAAAGGAGAAATAATTTTCTCCTCTCTTTCTTCTAACTATATTTAAATGCTGAATCTGTCGATTACGTCAGCATATATTACTGAGATTTTAATTCCAAGTATACAAATACTAGTACTGTCATAATTGCAATAACAACGTAAGTAGCATCAAGCATTATAAGTGTTTTTAAAGTTTCAGTCATCGTAATTCACCCCTGTTATAAAAATATAACATGATCTTTTTATTGATTAGATTAGAGATCATAAAGATAAAATGTATATGAAATTTCTTAAGTAGCTTCTATATAAATATATCATATAAATAATGTAAGTAATGTTAAGATAGTGTAAATGTATTGTAAATAAAGAGGTTTACAATGAAGGCTTTAATAAAAAAATGATAGTTCCTTAAAATAAAAAATACGCTATTTTCATATGAGATGAATTGCAATTATTTGTATAAGGGATTCAAAAATTTTTTTTCGTTGTATATATTTCTCCAAATTAATTATTTAGCTATTTAAAAGTATCGAAAGATGTGTGCACACTAATGTATATTTTTTGGATGTCAATAAAAGTATTATGTCAACAATATGAACTGTCACAAATCTTTATATATTATTGTGATTGATATCACATCACTTTTTTTCAATGGGTATTATGCTTAAGGTGTAATGAATGATTGGGAGAGGGTGGGATGATATGTTTTGTTATCAATGTGAACAAACGCCAACAGGCGGATGTAAAGTAATAGGTGTTTGTGGCAAGAATGAAACGATTGCGAGTTTACAAGATACGATTGTGTTTGGGCTAAAAGGAATTGCAGCTTATCGCACACATGCTGCTCAGCTAGGGTATACGGATGGATTTGTAGATGCTACAACACAAGAAGCTTTATATATGACATTAACAAATTCTAATTTTAACGAACAAGAGCATATTGATATGGCTATGAAAGTGGGGAAATCAGCTTTACGGGTGATGGAATTATTAGATGAGGCACATACGAATCATTTTGGTGTGCCAGAACCTGTACAAATTACACAAAATCGTGTAGAAGGTAAAGCAATTGTAGTTACGGGCCATAATTTATTTGCATTAGAAGAACTATTAAAGCAAACAGAAGGAAAAGACATTAATATTTATACGCATTCTGAAATGCTACCAGCACACGGATACCCGCAACTGAAAAAATATAAACATTTAAAAGGAAACATCGGTAAGGCATGGTATGATCAAAGACGCCTTTTTGAAAAATTTACTGGTGCCATATTAGCTACAACGAACTGTGTTATGCCAATTAAAGGATCATACTCTGATCGATTCTTTTCATATGACATTGCAGGTTTAGAGGGTGTACAAAAAATTGAAAATGATGATTTTACACCATTGATTCAAAAAGCACTAGAACTTTCAGAAGTACATATGGAGTCGGATGAACAGTTAGTAACAGGGTTTCATCATCATACAGTATTATCGTTAGCTCCGGAAATTATTAATGCAGTAAAAGAGGGAAAGATAAAGCGTTTCTTTGTTATCGCCGGTTGTGATGCACCGGGAAAAGGCGGAGAATATTATCGTGAATTAGCAACGTCACTTCCGCCAGAAACAGTTATTTTAACAACTTCTTGCGGGAAATTCCGCTTTAATGATGTGGATTACGGTGTTGTACCTGGTACCGAGATTCCGCGCTACATCGACTTAGGACAATGTAATAATTCCATTTCTACAGTGAAAATAGCAGCTGCATTAGCTGATGCTTTCCAATGTGAAGTGAATGAATTGCCAGTAAGTATTGTGCTATCATGGTTTGAACAAAAAGCGGTTGCCATTTTACTCGGGCTATTTAGTCTTGGAATTCAAGATATTCGCATCGGTCCAAAGGCTCCTGAATTTATTTCACCTGGCGTGCTTGATGTATTACAAGAAACATTTGGTTTAAAACTAATTACAAATGCAGCAGAAGACATAGGTATGATGTTATCGTAACAAAAAAATAATCTGTCTTATTAAATAAGAAGAGCTAGCCATATTTATTAACTTTGGTATAGTATAGTGCCCCAAAACAAAAATGTAGAATTTTTATTTTGGGGTAGTTTCTTTTCTTAGTGGGATAGGTATGGGGAAATTTAAAAAAAGAAAACAGGCTGTATCGAATAGGTAATAGTTGATTTTAGAAAAAAATATAAAATCGAGTTGACATTCATCGCTACTTAGTCATACAATGTAGTTGTAATAAGCAATACTGAGTAGTGTTGTTTCTCAAAATATTTCCAGTAGACAATAGATAATAGCGGATTATAGAAAAAATTTGAAAATCAGTTGACATTCATCGCTACTTAGTCATACAATGTAGATGTAATAAGTGATACTGAATAGTTCAGATTCACAAAAACTGTTCAGTAAAAAATTCGCCTTAGTACTCTGTGATACTGAATATAAGTCAGACAGAATAGGGGGTAAAGGAGGATCAGGACATGGAAAATTTAACTGAAATGCTGAAAGGTTCACTGGAAGGGTGTGTACTGGAAATCATTAGTCGCCGTGAAACGTATGGCTATGAGATTACCCGCCACCTGAATGATCTTGGGTTTACCGAAGTTGTGGAAGGTACGGTGTATACCATCCTCGTACGATTAGAGAAGAAAAAGCTTGTGAATATTGAAAAGAAACCATCAGATATGGGACCGCCTCGTAAGTTTTATTCATTAAATGAAGAAGGCCGCCAGGAGCTTGAATTATTTTGGAAAAAATGGGATTTTGTATCGTCAAAAATTAACGTCTTGAAGTCAAAATAGGTTCATAAGATAAAATGTTCCGGCCGATATTTTGAGAATTTCTTGTTCGGTTTTATAAAAAAGGAGGAAAATAAGATGTTAGAAATGTTCAAAAAGTTAATTGGTGATAAAAAAGAGTACAAAATGATGATGGCACGAGTTGAGGCTCTGCCAGAGGACTACCAATTTGTATTTAAGAAAATTCAAAACTACATGTGGAATTTTTCAGCGGGTAACGGGATGGATATGTTACACATACAGTATGAATTAATCGATTTGTTCGAAGCGGGTGCAGCGGAAGGAAGACAAGTGCTTGACATTACTGGGGATGACGTGGCTTCCTTTGCTGACGAACTAGTGGCAAATGCTAAAACTTACGTCTCCAAGTATCGTGAAGATTTGAATGAAAGTATTATGAAGAAATTGAGAAAAAAATAAATGGAATAAGTAGTACCGACTGATTAGCTGGTTACACATATGAATTGCCATCATAGCTATTCAGTTATATTTTTAATTCGGTACTAAGTAATACAGAATATAAGTGATACTAAATAGATAGAGGTAAATAAATAGTCTTCGCAAAACATTTTTATAGGGAGGAAAAAAGTATGAGTCATGCAGTGATTTCTGTAAAAGGCTTGAAAAAATCCTTTAAAGACAAGGAAGTTTTAAAAGGGGTAGATTTTGAGGTGCAGCGTGGAGAAATTTTCGCGCTGCTAGGCTCAAATGGAGCGGGAAAGACGACAACGGTCAACATCCTTTCGACACTAATGAAGCAAGATAGCGGTGAAGTAAGTATTTGTGGATTTGATGTACAGAGTCAACCAGATCATGTTCGTCAAAGTATCAGTTTGACAGGGCAGTTCGCAGCTTTAGACGGTATGCTGACTGGGAGGGAAAACTTGATAATGATCGCCAAATTACGTGGTGTTTCCAATCCCGCTCAAGTTGCTGACAATCTACTTGCAAGATTTAGCCTGACTGATGCGGCAAACCAAAGGGCAGATCAGTATTCAGGCGGGATGAAGCGCCGGCTTGATATCGCGATGAGTTTGATTGGGGCGCCAGCAGTTATTTTTCTTGACGAACCAACGACTGGACTTGATCCTGAAGCGCGAATCGAAGTGTGGGATACAGTCAAGGAACTTGCTGGTAGCGGTACAACTATTTTGCTTACGACTCAGTACTTGGAGGAAGCAGAACAACTGGCAGACCGTATCGCTATTTTGCATGGCGGAAAAATTATTACGACAGGTACTCTTGCTGAACTAAAAGAGATGTTCCCGCCAGCAAAAGTGGAGTATATCGAGAAGCAACCGACATTGGAAGAAATATTCCTTTCGATCATTGGCAAAAAGGAGGAGATGTAAATGAAAAGTAAAACAGGTGTATTACTAGGTCGTTTAATGCGTAACATTATGCGCAGTCCGGATACAATTATTACAGTAGCGATTACACCGATTATGATGATGCTATTATTTGTCTACGTGTTTGGCGGCGCAATAAAAACTGGAACGGAAAACTACGTTAATTATTTATTGCCGGGAATTTTGCTAATGGCTATCGCATCCGGTGTAGCTTACACTTCCGTGCGACTCTTTACGGATGTAAAGAGTGGGCTGATGGCACGTTTCATTACGATGCCTATTAAGCGCTCATCCATATTGTGGGCTCACGTTTTAACCTCTCTAGTTGCTAATGTACTTACTATCGGGGTGGTTATTCTTGTTGCACTCTTAATGGGCTTTCGTTCCAGTGCTAATATTCTAGATTGGCTCGCAGTAGCTGGGATACTAGGAATGTTTACGTTAGCGCTAACATGGTTGGCTATCATTCCAGGGCTGACGGCAAAGTCTATGGAAGGGGCGACAGCCTACTCGTACCCACTAGTTTTTCTTCCATTTATTAGTTCAGCCTTCGTACCTACCGAAACGATGCCAAAAATTGTTCGTGTGTTTGCGGAGAATCAGCCTGTAACTTCAATCGTGAATGCGATTCGTGCTCTTTTATATGAAGGAACTGTTGGAAACGATATTTGGATTGCGCTCGCTTGGTGCGTCGGAATTATGGTTATTGCTTACTTCTTTGCTAGTAAAGCATTTAAACGTCAGCTAGGGTAAGTGAATGAAATCATCCGGAATAATATATTTTTTTGAAAAAGCACGGGAAGATTTTCCGTGCTTTAATAATTCATTCATACTTCGCTTAATTGTAGTAGTTTTAAAGTAAATAGGAGAATAATAAATTGAATACACATGCCTGTATGGTATGTTAACACTTAACTAAAATGACTTGTTAATAAACAGAATATTCCGTGTAAATATAGAGGTTATCGTAGTGATGTGTTATATTTATACTTATAAGGTATATAATGTATAAATTGATCGTTTAGGGGATGAAAAAGGGAGAGGTTCAAATGAAATGGTATTTATATACTCTCAAAAACTATGCGAAATTTAGTGGGAGAGCTACGAGAAAAGAGTACTGGATTTTTACTTTATTTAATAAGGTTACGTTTTGGTCATTAATATATTTGGCCTCTTATTCTTCGTCTGCCTTTTACTTAAGAGCCAATATTACCGTGCTATATATAACAATTTTTATCGTTCCTACTCTGGCAGTGGAAGCTCGTCGATTACATGATAGTGGAAAAACAGGATGGTGGCAGCTATTAAATTTGGTGCCATTTGGAGGAGCGGTTCTACTTGTGTTTTGTATCATTGAAAGTGATGAAGGTGAGAATAAGTATGGACCAAATCCACATTCAAATCTTAAACAAGCAATTTAATGTGTTTATAGAAAACTCTAATATAAAAGGTATGAACTAAAAGTTAGTTCATACCTTTTTTGTTGTATTATTCATAGAAGCCTCGTTCAGTAGTGAGCGCTTAAACTCAATATTTTGAGGTTTAACTGATTACTCTTATGGGGAATATAAACATAATCGCTCTTGTAAATCTTTTAATATTTCTTCAGGCATTTCCCTAATTGTAATATCCTTCCCTAGAAAAAGCAGCCAATTTATTATTTCCGTCACTTCATCGGGATTGTTAACATTGATAAAAGTTTTTAAAATGGCTGTGGATTGGTAAGGATTAGTATAAGATATTGAAATTTTTAAAGGATGGTATTTTTTGAACTGGGCAATTGCTGTCGGACCAAGTTCAAGTACAAGGTTAATTGCTTCAGCCTTCTTACTTAGTTTTTCTAAAATCTTTTTCTTATTGAGCCTTTTATTCGTCGTGTATGGTTCGATATTGATGAGATCATCGACAGGAAACATCATCTTCTTTTCTTTTTTTAAGTCAAACCCTTCAATGATCCAATGGCTTTTTTCTTGATAAAGGTGCAATAGATAAATTGGATAAGACTTGATTTCTTCATCTTCTTTCATAGTAATCAATAAATGGTTATCCAAAAGAAGGATTTGAATGAGTTTTTCTAACATAGGATGGGGGAGATCAGAAAGCTCAAGTAGATCGGGATTATGAGGATTAGTTCCTTGGAACAGCAAGAGTTGATTTAAAAGAACAAGGTCATCCTGCTGGGTTTCTGAGATGAGTCCTAGTAGTTTTTCGGCTAAAGATTGACGACTCTTTAGGTAGGGAAGTTGTTGATTCCTCGTAGCCATAAAGGCAATAAAAAGAGCTTTCACTTCATTATCAGTAAAGCGAACAACGGGCAGGATAGAATTATGCATAACAAAATATCCCCCGGTCCTCCCAACTTCAGCGACAAGTGGCATTCCCATAGCTTCAATTTCTCTAATGTCTCTAATAGCTGTCGACCGTGATATGTTAAATTCTTGTATAATTTCAGAAATTGTAAAGTGAGAGCGGTTGTTAATATACCGCATAATTGTATTAATCCGTTCAACTTTTTTCATTTTAGTCTCCTAAACAGTATCATTTTTTGACATGGTTTAAAGGTATTATAAACGTATCAGATGAAAAGATAAATCGTTTGATTAATAAAAAAAGAGGCAGGTTTTGAATATGAAAAATTATTCTATAGAAGAAAAAGATAGCTTTATTGTGTTAGGTATTGGAACTGAAATTAAGAGTGAATACACAGACTTTGCTGGAATAAATAAAGAAAAGGAAGACTTTTGGTCGGCTGTTAAAGAAGATGGAAGGCTGGACACTTTAAAAGCTTTAGCTACAAATGAATACATTTTTTCCGTGAGCGAAGCGGTGAATAACAAAATGATGTATTATGCGGGTGTCATGACAGAAGCACAAATAGAAGAAGAATCTAGAGTGATTCAGTTTCCGAGGGGAGAATACTTAGTAGTGAAAGGGGAAGACAAAACGGCTAAAGAGCTAAGTAATAAGCTTACTGGCATCGCCTTCGGTCAAGCTTTACCAGAAGCAAAGGATTTTGCCTACGTTGGTGGACCGAATACAACGGTTGAGATGGGACAGAGAAATGGCTTAGTATTTGGTGAAATGTGGATTCCGGTTGTTAGGAAGTAAAGTGATAAAAGGTGCGAATATAGAAAGTAGAGGCTAACGATCTTGTATTGTTGGCCTTTTTGAAATGAATATAATATTCATATACTGCTACACAGTATGTTCTGATAAAATGGAATAAAAGGGAATTGCTGTAAGGTGGTGGCAGATTGAATAAAAAAAGATTATTTGAGCTATTCATAGTAACGTTTGTTTTTCTATTCCTTCATGTAAGTACATTTACTAATGAAAAATTTAACGATAAATTGGGATCTTTTACTTACATTGTTTTATTTCTTATGCTTACTATCAACGCTATATTTATAGAAAGGTATTTTGGTGATATACAAAAGTGGATTCGAAATATTACATGTTGCTTTGCTTTATTCGTAGTGGTTTTAGTAGCTCTATGGATAGGTTATTTTTAGTACTTACTTAAGAGAATGAGAAATATGTAATTACACTACATTTGATCCGATAATATTACTTAGCTGCATCGGTTTATATTAATCTTTTCTCTCCTCAATCATGATAAAATGTACAATAGGAAATTTTATGTAAGATAAAGAAGGAAGGTTTATGGTGAGCCTGAGTACTTTGCTAGCTTTTGCGCTTGTTTTACTTAGTATGATTTGTTCACCTGGGCCTATTTTGATTTATCTTATTTCTCGTTCCATTACACAGGGGCGTATGACAGGATTTATTTTTTTATTAAGCATCATGCTTGAATTTGTAATTCATATAAATGAAGCAACTTTAGTATTCACTCAAAAATCCATTGTCTATGAAACAACTAGATTTGTAAACGGCTTTAATAGAAAGATGTCTATTGTATTTTTTGCGGCAAGATTAAATAGCTTTTTTGTTACTTTACAATAAAGTATACTTAATATCAGTAATTCATGTAATTAGGGGTGGTTTCTATATTTAGAGAAAATACAAAAAGGATACTTCTGTCATTAGTAACAAATCCAATACTAATAATTGTATACGGAATTTTTTGTTATGAGTTGGCTTTATACTGTAAGTACGGAAGAATGAATTATAATATTTACATTTTGTTATTATGTATAGTACTTTTTATATCCATAACTACATTTACTACAATGCGGGTGATAAAAAATAGAGAATATGAATCTAAAAAATTAACAAATTCAATAGCATGGAGATCCATTTCTATTATCATTATTGTTGCAATTACATCATTTTATGGGATGCAGATTTATAAAAGTGCAATAAATTACAATGGTAAATTGGCATGGTTTATAGAAAAGTTAAAACATGAAAGGTCAGTTAAACTTAAACATAATAATATATATAAGTCTGGAGTAGAAGGTATTTTTGAAGATATAAATAAAAAATATCCTTTGCCAAAGAAATTGTATATGGCAACTGATTTTGATCTTACATTTCATTCAGATGGAACAATCACAGCGTTTGATACATTTGTTTATGGGAAAAATGATGATGGGAAAGAAGAAACTTATTTAATCTCTTATAATAAGAAGAAGTCAGAAGATATTACTATAATACGAGACGGATACGCAAAGCCTGATTATAATGATGATAAATTAGTAGAACCTTTAATTGAAACGGTTAAGGCGATTCCAGTTAAGCAAACGGTTAGAAAATGGAATGAAAGTAAGTATGGGTTGATTTATTATGGAAAAAGAAATTGGGGATCCAATACAGAGGGAATTATTAATATTACTGAGGATGGTAAGGGACAGAGTCTTAAAAAAGCAGCTTCTGATATCATTGGATATACTGTATCTATATTTGTCCCTGGAAAAGAGCAAGAGCTAGTCCCTGCTAGATATAATTTAATAAGTGACGCAAGTTGGAGTAAATCAAAGACGCCTCCAAAAGAAGATATGCTTAAAGAGAAGAAACAACAAGATTTAAAGAATGAAAAAGAACAGTTTTTCCTATCGAAAGAAGTTGGTTATAAACTAAATATGACAGATAAAGCATTAGGGAGCGCCTTTTATTCATTAAGCAAGACTAGTGATGAAGGGAAAACATGGGAGGTTATCAATCCAGACCCATTTAATGGGGGGATTGGTAGTGTATCAGGAATCACTTTTATAAATGATAAACTTGGGTTTTTAGGAGCAATTAGGCCTTCTGGTAATGAAGGAGAGTTATATCGCACAGATGATGGGGGAGTATCTTTTAAAAAGGTAGAATATCCGTCGCATGAAGTGAAATTAGATCATACACAGTCCACAATAAGTCCTTTTGATTCACCTAGTATGCCATATGAGAAAGATGGGGTTTTTAATATGTTAGTTGGACAAGGGGCAGATGGAGACTACAATGGCGATAGTAGTGCACTTTATCAATCAAAAGATAACGGAGAGACATGGGAATTTGTAGAAGAAGTGAAAAAGAAATAATCAGAATTTTTTTTGAAAAAAAAGGTAACTACTTAGCTATACATTTTATTTAGAAGTTTGGTAAGGGGTATAATTCCAGCCATGAAGATAAAAATGGACCTATACCTCGCTGCCTTTCTTTGTTTTATTTCTTATGCTTACTACCAACGCTATATTTATAGAAAGGTATTTTGGTGATATACAAAAATGGATTCGAAATACCACATGTTGTTTTGCTTTATTTGTAGTGGTTTTAGTAGCTCTATGGATAGGGTACTCTTAGATCCTTACTTAAGAGAATGAGAAGTATGTGATTACAATACATTCGATCCGATAATATTACTTAGCTGCATCGTTTTATATTAATCTTTTCTCTCCTCAATCATGATAAAATGTACAATAGGAAATTTTATGTAAAATAAAGGGGGAAGGTTTATGGTCAGCTTGAGTACATTGGTAGCTTTTGCAATTGTTTCGCTTAGCATGGTTTGTTCACCTGGGCCTAATATGATTTACCTCATTTCCCGTTCCATTACGCAAGGACGTATGGCGGGATTTATTTCTTTATTGGGCATCATGCTCGGATTTGTAATCTATATAATCGCAACTATGTTTGGACTTACAGTTCTATTCGTTGCTGTTCCCGCTGTATATGAAGCAGTAAAGTGGGCAGGTGCTGCTTACTTGCTCTGGCTCGCCTGGAATTCGATTAAACCGGGTGCTACATCTATTATGGAACCTCGTATGATTTCTAATGAGCCACCAAGGAAATTATTTCTGAGGGGACTCATGACGAATCTTCTGAATCCAAAGATTGCTATTTTGTATGTATCACTTCTACCTCAATTTGAAGATCCAGAGAAGGGATCGTTGCTTTTTCAAGGTGCAGTTTTGGGGCTTACGCAAATCACTGTTAGCTTTATGGTTAACCTTGTAATTGTATGTACAGCAAGTAAAATTGCAAAATGGTTTGGCACACGCCCGACGTGGCTACGAGTACAGCGTTGGCTTATGGCAAGTGTTTTAACGGGGCTTGCTGTACGTCTTGCTTTTGAACGTCGACAGTAAGAGCCTCTTTACCGTCAGTTTCTATAATATAACCTAATAAATATTAATATAATTTATGTATAGTAGATATTTACCTTATAAAATAAGGGGGGAATATTATGACTGAGACAAACGAATCTTCAGGAGTTAATTTGAAAAAAGATGTGAAGTTTTCTATTATAATTCCTGCGCATAATGAAGAAAAGTACATTAGAAAATGTTTAGATTCAATTGCAAAGGCATCAGAGGCATATAAAGAGCAAACGGAAGTTATAGTTGTTTTAAATCGTTGTACAGATAAAACAGAGGAAATAGCAAAATCTTATAATTGTGTTACATTGAAAAATAACGATAAAAACTTATCTGAAATTCGAAATGCAGGGGCTAAAATAGCTAGTGGAGAAATAATCGTTACTATAGACGCTGATACCATAATGACAGAGTCTATGTTGTTTAATGTAGATAAATATTTAGCTTCAGGTACATACATTGGTGGTGGGGTGAATGGTAAGTTTGAAAGAATATCTTTAGGAATATTTCTCTCCGCAATGTTAATCATAATCCCCTTACTTTTTAAGTACGGAGCTATATCTGTAGGGATTTTTTGGTGCTATAGAAAAGACTTTATGGCAATCAACGGATTTAATGAAAACATGCTTATGGCAGAAGATGCAGATTTCGCTAAACGTTTAAAAGAGTGGGGAAAGAAAAATAATAAGAAATTCGGTACTATTAAAAATGGAATGATAACTTCATGCAGAAGATTTGATACATATGGAGACTGGACTTTACTTAAAAATCCAAAAGTAATTTTAGCTTATCTAAAAGGAAATGATAGAAAATACGCAGATAAGACATATTATGATAACCAAGAAAGATAAAAATGGAGAAAATCAGAAGAGGATAGCTAGTACTTTTTTAGATATAATGAGAATCCAACTTCATTTAATAGATATTATAAGAAAACCACCAATTTGATTATCCTTTTTCAAATTGGTGGTTTTTATTTTTGAAATAAATATGTATTTTTTTATAAAAATATTTTTTGACCCCCATAAAACTATGTATTCCTCCGAATATGTATAGTGAAGAAAATAAATAGAAGAAAAATGACTATGAAAGAATATAGAAGCATTAATAAAATTACTAGATTAGGTGGGCATCCAAAATAAAAGGATGAAATTACCAATGGTATAGAGGAGAGTTATTCAAGGATTGCAGATAAAATAGAAAAAGAATAAGCAAAACGAACGGTAGAAAATAAGAAAGTAGATAAAAATACAAACCTAACTGTAGTGCCGAGAGAAAAGGAAAAATCATTAAGAAAACGTTAGACTCTAAAAATATAACTAACAGCAAGAAAACAAGACCGAAGAAAAGTACCAAGAAAATCTGGTTAAATGGTCACTTGTGTAGTGGCCATTTTGCTATTTGAAGGAGGCTGGGAGATTACAAGTGTTGAGTTTAGTAATGAAGATCTTAAGAAAACCGAAAATAGAAGATATCGTATGTAACATACAAAACAACGAAGAAGATAAAGAAGCGTTTATCGTACAGTATCAGCCTTTTATTAGAAAATCAATCTCATCTGTCTGCCGCCGATATATTACAGAACAGGATGATGAATATAGCATTGGATTGTTTGCATTTAACGAAGCAATTGAACAGTATTCCTATACAAAAGGAAAATCCTTTTTAGCGTTTGCTGATCTTCTTATAAAAAGAGATGTAATTGACTATATACGTAAGGAGTCTAAACATAACTTTGTCTTTTTAAAAGAAGATGAGCAAGAGGAAATGTTAGAAATGCAAGTGTCGCTTACGGAGTATATGAAAGAGATGGAAAATAGTAACCGTAAGGAGGAAATTCTTCATTTTCAAAGTGTGCTAGCTGAGTTTAAAATCACATTCTCAGAGCTTGCTAAAGAATCTCCTAAGCATCGTGATACGCGTGAGCACTTAATAGAAATTGTAAAAATTATTATAAAAGAAGAGGAAATGATGGAAGAGCTGTTCCGAAAGAAAAAGTTACCGCTTAAACATATTGAACCGCGTGTTAGGGTAAGTCGTAAAACGTTGGAACGACATAGAAAATACATTATTGCAATGTGTATTATTTTTGCAAACAACTATACATATATTCTGGATTACATAAGAGGGGAAAAGCATGATGAATAAAGGAATTGTGATGGATATAAAAAAGCATAGCGTAGTTGTTTTAACACCAAATGGAGAGTTTATTACGTGTAAAAGAAAAGGGGATTCTTGCATGATCGGGGAGGAAATCTCATTTGATGAGCAAGAACAAAAAGCATCGCATTTTTCGATCCCTTCCTTTTTAAAACCTGCATCAATACTTGTTGCTTGTTTTCTATTTGCAGTGCTGTTTTTCTACAACCAACCAGAAGAAAAAGTATTTGCTTACGTCTCAGTTGATATAAATCCAAGTTTAGAGGTGAGCGTAACGAAGGATTTTCGTGTTATAGATTTACAGGCTTGTAATGATGATGGAAGGCGTATTTTAAAAGAATTGAAGCAATGGGAAAATAAACAATTACAAGAAGTAATACGGACTATTATAAAGCAAAGTCAAGAGGATAAGTATTTAACGAATGATAAGCAAGTTATGCTAACAGCTGTTGCAAAGGACAAGGCACTAGAACCACTTTTGGAAAAGGCAATGAAAGAATTAAAGAAAGAATATGAGTTAAAACATATTACAGTTGAATATCAAAGTAGCACGATGCAAGTACGAGAGAATGCTAGAAAAGCTGGAATTGGCACAGGTGTCTATATAAAGCAAGAGAATGAGAAAAACAAATCGCTTACTCCTCCTGCCACGCCGCCTAATCCGGTGGAAAATGAAGAAGAGGTGCAATCACAGCCGGAGTCATCTCCTGATGCATCAATGGATTTATCTCCTGTAAAAGAAAAAAAATATGAAAAGCAAGAGCAGAAAGAACAAAAGAAAACAGAGGGAGAGCCATCGAAGCAAATAAAAGAAAACAATGGAAGAGGATCTCAGCAAGAAAATAGAGGGAATCAACAGGAGAATAACAGTAGAGAATCACAACAAGGAAATAATGGGAATCAACAGGAGAATAACAGTAGAGAATCACAACAAGGAAATAATGGGAATCAGCAAGGGAACAACGGAAGAGGATCACAACAAGGGAATAATGGAAATGGACAAGGGAACAACGGAAGAGGGTCTCAACAAGGAAATAATGGGAACGAGCAAGGGAACAACGGAAGAGAATCACAACAAGGAAATAATGGAAATGGGCAAGGGAACAATGGAAGAGATCCTCAACAAGGAAATAACGGGAATCAGCAAGGGAACAATGGAAGAGGATCCCAGAAAGAAAATGACGGAAACGAGCAAGGGAACAACGGTAGGGGGTCTCAACAAGAAAATAGAGGCCACCAGCAAGGGAATGAAAAGAAGAATCAATAGAATATGGAAGTGAGAGATTCATTTCAAAGCTAAAAGGATTTATCCCGCTATTTGCCGGGCAGTAAGACCTCCATCTCAAAATTCAGCGGAAGCAAAGAAGTTAGGTGGGGATCGGGCTGCCCGTAAATGCCCGATTGGTGAGGGCTGATTAAAGTTGCACTTTATTATTCTATAGTTCTATTAAGAAGGAGTATGTGAAAAATATAATGGAGAAAAACATTCAACAAGAAAAAGATAAAGAAAAACCTGTTTTTTATGATCCGAAAGGAAGGAGAAACATAGCCTTTATTTCGTTTCTATGTATTTCAATAGTTAGTGTAGGTGTTGTATTCTATTTTTTCTTTCAAAGTATTTTTTCAACACCAGAAATTCCAAATATGAATACCGCTGTACAACAAGATACTAAACTTGTACCAATTAATCAAAAACTTAGTGATCAGCAGTTAAAGAAGGAAGAATTTAACCCAAATACCGAAACGAAGGATAATAAAAATTTGGTGAATCCGCCGAAGGATAGTAAACAACCTAAAGAAGTGTATGGTTTTTACGTAAACTGGGATGAAAATAGTACCGCTTCTTTAAAAGAAAATATCGATTCCTTAACTACGTTAGTACCAGAGTGGTATCATTTAAAAGCAGATTTAACGATTAGAAGTGAGATCAAACCTGAGATAGTAAAGTTGGCAGAAAAAAATCAAGTGAAGATTATGCCTTTGCTTACTAACTATACTGAGGAAGCTTCTGGTCCTGATAGTGGGCTAATTCATAAGTTACTGAATTCCTCAAATGATGTAAAGACAAAGTTTATTAATGATTTAGTAAGCCAAGTTAAAAAGAATCATTTTTCAGGAATTAATATTGACTTTGAGGCCGTACCTGAAAGTGATAGAGAAAACTTAACAAATTTTATGAAAGAACTTACTACGGAATTTCATGAACATGATTTGCTCGTTACACAAGATGTTCCAGCTAATGATAAGGCTTTTGAGTATAGTGCGTTAGCAAAAATAATAGATCGAATGATTGTAATGATGTACGATGAGCACTATGGAGCCGGGGAACCAGGACCAATTGCTTCAAATAAGTGGTTCCAACATACATTGAAAGAACTGAATATTCCGTCTAATAAACTTATAGTTGCTTTCGGTAACTATGGATATGATTGGGAAGTGAATAGTAAAGAACCAGCGAAATCATTAACTTTTTCAGAAGTTATGGCAATGGCTCAAGGTTCAAATATGAAAATTCAATGGGATAAGAGTAGTGGGAACCCTTATTTTAGATATAAAACAGGAGAGAAAGAACATACTGCTTGGTTCTTAGATGGCGTTACTCTCTATAATCAAGTGAAAATCGCAATGGACAATAATGCAAATGGATTTGCGCTATGGAGATTAGGAGCAGAAGATCCTACAATATGGAAAGTTTTAAAAAATCCGATTGAGGTACAAAAAAATCCTAATGTATTACATAAAATCAATAGTTTAGATGAAGTAAATTATTCTGGACAAGGTGAAATTTTACAGATTGAGAATGAAAGAAAAAATGGATTGAGAGATTTTAAAGTAGGCAAAAATGGTTACCTTACAGATGAAGTATATCAATCCTTACCATCTGCATATGAAGTGCAACGATATGGAAAACCAAATGGGAAACAAGTAGTATTAACATTTGATGATGGACCAGACCCGAAATATACGCCAGAAATTTTAGATATATTAAAAGAGAATCAAATAAAAGCTGCTTTTTTTGTACTTGGTGAAAACGCACAACTAAATACTAGTATTGTAAAAAGAATATACGATGAAGGGCATGAAATTGGCAATCATACTTTCAAGCATCCTAACATAGCTGATACGTCTTTACTACGAACGAAAGTAGAACTTAATACGACGCAACGTTTAATTCAGGAAGTAACTGGACATTCTACGGTTTTATTTAGACCGCCATATGAAGCGGATGCTAACCCGGATTCATCAAATGAAATATTGCCTATTTTACGTGCACAAAATATGAACTATACAATGGTAGCGGAAAAAGTTGATCCCGAAGACTGGGCAACACCATCAACAAATGAATTAGTAAAGCGTGCTCTTAATCCCATTTATAAGGGAGAGGGAAATATTATTCTTCTCCATGATGCGGGAGGGAATCGTACACATACAGTAGAGGCGCTCCCAATCATTATTAAAGACCTAAAAAAGCATGGATATAGTTTTGTAACAATTTCAGATTTAATGAATAAAGAACGAGATGAAATTATGCCTCCTGTTTCTTCTGAGGGGAAGCAATATTTACTTTACAATAAAGCTGTCTTTTCAGGAGCGGGATACTTTAAACATATATTAACTACTATTTTTTATATTGCTATTGGATTAGGGATTTTTCGATTTTTATTCTTAATTTATTTTGCATGGAAGCAGAAAAGAAAAACGTTATCTCGCTATATTAATTCGTCTTATCAACCTTTTGTTAGTGTTGTCATAGCGGCATATAATGAAGAAAAGGTGATAGCCAAGACGATTCACTCAATTTTGAATAGTAATTATAGAGAATTTGAAGTTATTGTTGTGGATGACGGATCGACAGATGGTACGTCAAAAGTAATGAAAGAAACATTTTATAAACACCCTAAAGTTCGTTTCATTCAGAAAGAAAATGGCGGGAAATCATCGGCAATGAACCTAGGGTTTCAACAATCGCGAGGAGAAATCATTGTCACTTTAGATGCGGATACTATTATTGCGCAAGACGCTATTTCTTTAATGGTTAGACACTTTGAAGATCAGAATGTAGCTGCAGTTTCAGGTAATGTCAAAGTGGGGAATAGACGGAATTTGTTAACTACTTGGCAACATGTTGAGTATATTACAGGGTTTAATTTAGAACGTAGAGCTTTTGATGAGTTAAATTGTATTACAGTCGTTCCAGGAGCTATTGGGGCGTGGCGCAAGAAGAATGTAGTTGAATCTGGATATTTAAGCGAAGATACATTAGCAGAAGATACCGATCTTACTATTACATTTTTACGTCAAGGGCATAGAATTGTATATGAAGAAAAAGCGCATGCTTTTACGGAATCACCTGAGGATGTGAAAAGTCTCATTAAACAGCGATATCGTTGGTCATACGGTACACTTCAATGTCTTTGGAAACATCGAAAAGCGTTGTGTAATTCAAAACATAAAACGTTAGGGTTTATTGCACTGCCTAACATGTGGTTATTCCAATATGTTCTGCAATTCATTGCTCCTTTTGCAGATATATTAATGATTATAGGACTATTTAGTAGTAATCCGGTAAAAGTTTTAGGATTTTATTTTGTATTCTTTTTAATGGATCTTTTCGCTTCTCTGTTCGCATTTAAATTAGAGGAAGAAAATCCGAAACCATTAGTATGGTTAATTTTACAACGTTTTATTTATCGTCAATTTATGACTTATGTTGTCATTAAATCTATATTCTCATCGCTTCGAGGAGTAGCGGTAGGGTGGAATAAACTAAAGAGACTGGGGAGTGTTAAACATTCCACGGAACATAAGGAGGCATCATAAAAGAGCGGACTATCTGCTCTTTTTTTCATTAGTTTTAGTTAGTTGAATGTAGAGTTGTAGCATAAAAACTGCTGCTTCTATAACGAGATTCCTATTCATTATGAATAGTGAGACAGTATGTTAAGCTAATCCTTTAGTTTCGGATTAAAGTTTTTTTATATTTTTTTAAAATGACGGACACAAAAACGCATATACCTTCGAATTATATATATGGATAACATAAATATGTATATAAAAGGGGAGAAATAAGATGAAAGAAAAAAAAGAAATGTTTCAAGAAATCGCTGAGGTGTTAAAGGTATTGGCGCATCCAGTTCGTCTATCTTTAGTAAAAATAATGCTTGCAAAAGGTCCTACTAATGTAACAACAATGTATGGGGATTTACAAATGCCTCAAAGTACAATTAGTCAACATTTATCTAAATTAAAAGCTGCTAAAATGGTTACAGGTACTCGGAAAGGATTAGAAATTTATTATGAGGTAACTGACAATCGCACAAAATCAATATTAGCATGTTTAGTTTAAATAATGACTTCTATTTCAAAATAAAAAACGCTATTCTTTTCTATGATTTTACAGAGAGAATAGCGTTTTTTATTTTTAAGGAGTATCTTTTTATATGCCTATAGAATGGAGTGAAAGGTTTATGGGTTTAAATGTACCTACTATTACCTTAGGTTCTAATGCGTCTAATAATGAAAAAATTCTCGGTTTAGGGGTGCCTCTTTATAGCTTACGTACAATTGAGATTAGAAAAAGTAGAGCGAGCGCTTAATGAGGCGGAAGTAGTGTTTATATGCGAAACTTTATAGAAATCTCATTTTTCTAATTGTATCTTTTTAGATTGATGGATGTGGGGTCACGTCCATCAATCTAAGAAAACAAGTTAGCTAAAAAATGATGAAAATAAACTTTATAGAAATAAAAAATATGAACGTAGAGGATTAAACAAAGTATATAGTGCTTTTTTAGTCATGTAATCTTTTAATTTGATGATCTTTTCCCCATTCAAACAGATTATTCATTATTTGCATTAAAGATTTTCCGTATTCACTTAGTGTGTACTCAACCTTTGGTGGTACTTCTTGATATACGGTACGATAGATAATCCCATCAGCTTCAAGTTGCCGAAGTTGTTGTGTAAGAACCTTTTGTGTAATGTTTGGGATTTCTCGTTTAATTTCATTTGTTCGCATTTTTCCATCCGACAAAATACATAAAATATGAACTTTCCATTTTCCACCGATTACATCGAGTGTTGTTGCAATTGGGCAATTATCATTTTGATTCATATAACACCTCCAAAGGTACTTCAAGGTTCCTATAGTACCTGAAAGTACGTACTTTTCAATTATATGTAACTCATTCATACTAATACGTAAAGGATTGATTAATTTATAAAGGGGCTGGAAAATGATGAGAACACTTGTAATTGTAGCACACCCTCATATTGAAAAATCAAAAATTAATAAAAGATGGATAGAAGAACTTGAGAAACATTCAGATGAAATTACGGTGCATGAATTATATAAGGTGGCACCCGATTGGGAGTTTAATATTGAAGAAGAGCAAAAGTTATTAGTAGAACATGACAGATATATATTTCAATTTCCGCTTTACTGGTACAGCACACCACCATTATTAAAAAAATGGTTCGATGATGTATTAACATATGGATTTGCGTACGGATCACAAGGAGATAAAGTGAAGGGGAAAGAATTTGGTGTAGCTATTTCTATAGGTGGATTAGAAAAAGACTATGAAAATAGTGGGATTACAATGGATGAGTTGACGAAACCATTCCAAGCTACATGCCTATATACAGGTATGGAATTTATACCTTCCTTTTATTTATATGGTGCAGAATATAAACTAAGTGATGAAGAGATTAATAAAAGTGCACCTGAGTATGTGCAATATGTGATGAACAAGAAGTATTCTAATATATAATAAAAAATAGCCATTTACTTGTGAAGTAAATGGCTATTTTATATTTTTCTTATATTCACTAAGTGTAATCTTTAGTAAATTAATAGTTAATCTGGTAAAATAAAAAACCTAACATATATAAAGGGGAGTTTTACTTGAGAACGATGCAAAAATTACTACAAAAAAGAGCAATACAATCACCAAATTTGGAAGCGCTTGTAGGGGGGAAGAAAAGATATTCGTTTCAGCAATATAATGAACGAGTAAATCAGCTTGCACATTATTTATTACATAATGGTGTGCAAAGAGGAGAGCGTATAGGAATACTATGCAAAAATAATCACCCATTTCCAAGCGTTATGATGGCAAGTTTAAAAATTGGAGCGGTATTTATTCCGCTAAATCATCAGCTTACTGTATATGAATTAGAAACGATTGTAAAAGAAGCGAAATTAAAAGTGTTAGTTATTGATGAAGAATTTAGTGAAGTGTTATTAAAGGTTGATGCTGTTAAAGAAATTCCTTATATAATTCAAACGACAAAAGAAGACTTTGGTTCATTTGAATTAGAGTTGCAAAAACAGCCAACGACAGAACCGAACGTAGAAGTTCATGAAGAAGACGATGCCATTTACTTATTTACTTCAGGAACGACTGGACAGGCGAAAGCATGTGTAATTGGACATAAAAACTTACATCACTATTTTGCTGAAATTGCAGGACAAAGAGAAATCCCAGCAGGTGAACGCTTTTTATCTGTGCATCCATTGTTCCATATGAGTGGCGTGCTTTCTATTTTAAATTGTATTTATCATGGCGTTACGATGATTTTCTTAGCTGATTCGAATCCTGCTCTTATTTGGGATAAGATTGAAGAAGAGAAAATTACTACGATGCTTGCGTTCCCAGCTGTTTATAGTTACATGCTTGATGAATTAAATAAAAAAGAACGTAATATTTCAACCTTTAAAGTAGCACAAAGCGGTGGTACAAAAGTGCCAGAAACACTCATTCAAAAATATATGGAAAAAGGAATATATATGGTGCAAGGTTATGGTAGTACAGAAGGTTGGGTTATAACCTCATGGCATCCAATGATGGGAAAAGAAAAGATGTCTTCTGTAGGAAAAACCTTGAAAAATGTAGAGGTGAAAATTGTTCATCCGGAAACAGGACATGAACTAACAACAAATGAAGTTGGAGAGATTCATGTGAAAAGTCCATACATGTTTAAAGGGTATTGGAATAATGAAAAGGCGACAAAGAAGGTAGTAAAAGATAACTGGTTTAACATGGGTGATGCTGGCATGATAGATGACGATGGATTCCTGCATATTATGGGAAGATATAAAGACGTTATTATACGCGGTGGTGACAATGTATATCCAGATCAAGTAGAAGATGTTATTCATGAAATACATGGTGTTTTAGAAGTTGCAGTAGTTGGAGTTCTAGATGACTTTTGGGGAGAGGTTCCAAGAGCTTTCATTGTGAAGGATAGCGAAACAATATTAACAGAAGAAAGTATTACTCAGTATTGTAAACAGAAATTAGCCAGTTACAAAATACCAGAAGTGGTATTCATAGATGAGTTACCGAAAAACGCTTTAGGAAAAGTGTTGAAGAGGGAATTACGAGATGTAGTTCTTGTGAAATAGAAAATTATGAAACGATGGAGAACCCAGTTATGTATAAAGCATGACTGGGTTTTTATGTATCAAAAACATAATAATTTACTAGATTTTGTATTTTGTGTAAGATAATAAAGAATATTCAATTAATAATTCGAGGGATGAAATTAAATGAAGCTACCGTTATTAGAAGTAGAGACGGATAGACTCATTATCCGTCCATTTCAAAAAGATGATTACGAAAGTTGGTTAGATGGATTTAATAAGAGACTGCCATCGCGGTATAAATATGATGATGGCTATCAAGTTATGGCATCATCAACAAAAGAATGGTTCACGGAATGGATAAGGGGTTTTGATGAAGCAGCGCATCGAGATGAGATGTATGTATTAGGTATTTTTCGTAAAGAAGATGGGGCTAATATTGGAAAGCTAGAGCTAATAAAAATTTTACGTATGGACTATCAATGGGCAATGATGGGCTACTCTATTCATAATCAATATTGGAGAAATGGATATGGGGTGGAAAGTGTAAACGCTACGTTACCGTTATTTTTTAATAGCCTTGATTTTCATAGAATCGAATTACATATACGTGTTGATAATGAGCCATCAGTACGTCTTGCGGAAAGAGCAGGCTTTTCATTTGAATGCAAGAGAGAAGCGTTTTCATTAGAGAATGGTAAGTGGATGGATTTTCTTATTTATTATAAAAATAAGGAGATGAATATATGAGAGTGGTTATTACAGGTGGAAATCGGGGATTAGGGTTACAGTTAGTAAAAGTATTTCATGAAAAGGGGCATATCGTTTATCCGTTAGTTAGAACTGAGGTTGCGGTAACGCAATTGAAGCAAATGTATAGTTGTAGATGTTTTCCTATATTGGCAGACTTATCGGTTGATGAGAGTACGGAGCAAATTGAGAAGCAGCTTGAGGAATATACAGAGCATGTTGATCTAGTTATAAATAACGCTGGCATTACTGGGAAGGAGACTGAGATTTTACATACAAATTCAGAAGAGTTAACGGATTTATTTAATATTCATTGCTTAGGTGTAATTCGGGCTGTAAAAGGTACATATATGGCGTTAGCTAAATCGGATCATCCGAGAATAGTAAATGTGTCCTCTCGATTAGGATCATTACATAAAATGGCGAACAAAGAGTTTCCGCAAGGCCAGTTCTCATATTCATATCGAATTGCTAAAGCAGCACAAAATATGTTAACACTCTGCTTACAACAAGAGTTTGAGAATAAAAGAATTCGTGTAACTGCCATTCACCCAGGAAAATTAAAAACTGATATTGGTGCCTTTGATGCGAATATGACTCCCGCTGAAGGAGCAAAAAATATATATGATTGGGTAATAGATTCAAATGAGGATATTTCAGGGAAGTTTATTGAGCCTGGTGTAGGGGAATTGAAGTGGTGATATACGATCTTGCAATCATTCAGAATCTATTTGGCCCTTCTAAAAAAGTATTAAATGGCTTACCAAATGCAGTAACGATTGAAGAAATAGAAGAAGATGTTTTGTATAACGTACAAACATATAAAGAAAAGATAAGTAGATTTGAAGAGGTTTGTTTTAATTGGGAGTTAAAAAGAGCAAGTATTGTATTAAACAAAAGGTTTAGTAGTTATAACTCAAGTGTGAAAGTGTTACTTGATGTCGGTTTTTCTTTGTATGCCGCAAAGATAGAAGTATGTAGAGAATTGAACAATGTAGAAGAGCTTGAAAGACAATATACATATCGATCAATAGCAGAAGGAACGTTATCGGAAAAAGAATTTAAATATATTTGGGAACAATGTATGTCGGGTTCAGGGAATCAAACTTCAATTTTAACTATCGATGAACATTTTTATTCCGTGCAAACAGAGTTAGGTAAGGGGTGGGAAAAGTCATGTATTGTTTTTTATGATAAAACTGAGCCAATTGGTATGTCCATACCGCATATAGAAACTGGAACAGAAAGTGAAGGACGATTATTTTACTTTGGAGTAATGCCTTATTATCGCGGGAAAGGAGTTGCTTCTCATATGCATCTTCAATCTTTACATATGTTAAAGGAAATGGGGGCTACTTATTACATCGGAAGCACGCATACTTCAAATGAAAAGATGCAGAGGATATTTTGGAGAAATTATTGTTCGATGAAAACGGAGACAGAGCTTTATTATAAAATTTTTAAAGTAGATGAGGAGAAAAGAAAATGAAGACTATAAACGTATTTCATTACGACGCATTTACGAATAAACCAAATAAGGGAAATCCAGCAGGTATTGTATTAGAAGCAGATGGATTAACGGAAGAGGAAATGCAAATTATTGCTGAAAAAGTTGGATATAACGAAACAACTTTTGTTCTTTCCTCAAAAGTAGGAGATATAAGAATGCGCTATTTTACACCTGGTTTTGAAATGAATTTATGTGGTCATGGGACAGTAGGGACGATATATGCCTTGCGCGAAAAAGGTTTATTAGAAGAGAAAAGTAACCTTACGATTGAAACGAAGGCTGGGATTTTACCGATACAAATAGGTGTAAATGAAAATGGAGAAACCTTTATTAAAATGAGACAGGCAGCACCTCAGTTTAAAGAATTTACAGGTTCAAAAGAAGAATTAGCTCATAGTATTGGTTTAGAAGTAAATGATTTAGATGAAAGTTTACCGATTGTATATGGAAGTACGGGGAATTGGACTGTAATTGTACCGATTAAAAATCTAGATGCGTGTGAGAGAATGAAACCTAATAATGCTGCATTTCCATCAGTATTAAAAGAAATACCTAATGCTTCTATTCACCCAATTTGTCTAGAAACTTATGATGAATTAGCACAAATGCACGGCCGTCATTTTTCATCAGCTTACGCTGGGACGATTGAAGATCCAGTGACAGGAACAGCTTCAGGTGTAATGGGAGCGTATTATGCGGAGTATTTAGAGAAAGATTTTGAACATGAATTGGATTTAATCGTTGAGCAAGGACAGGAAATAAATAAAGATGGTCGTGTAACCGTTTATGTAACGAAAGGGATAGAAAACGAAAAGTTACAAATAGATATCGCTGGAACAGCGGTGTATGTGAAAGAGTTTGAAGTTTCAATGTAAAAAAAGAAAGCCCGGCATACATCCGGACTTTCACTATCTGTTCAACACTTCAATATACGAAGCATCTCCAGTTGTTCTTAAAGCAGAGCGAAAATTGTTATTTTCTAGCGTTTTAGCGACTTGTTGTAATTGCTGTGCATCATCATGATGGATAAGTAAGCTGTCAGCACCGCTTTCTTCTATATGAATATGTTCGACGTTTCCAATGGCATCATGTACAGCTTTTAAAAATTCAGGTTTCATAATGTCCCTCCTATATGTATGTAACGTTTTTATTTAGTATTTCCTTATTTTTGAAATATAAAAGTAAATGAAAGGAGAAATAAAATGAATATACAGCAGTTTAACGAACATATAACATCACTATTTGGAGAGCATCTTCATAAATACGGCGATGATGAATATGGTTTTACTCATATAAGTAAAGATGAATTTCACAAAATCGGTTACACAACAAATTTAACGTTAGAAACTATTGAAGAAGCGTATAGAAATGGAGTCGATATGATAGTTACACATCATGCGCCGTGGAGTTTTTTATTTGGTATGGAAGAGGCTTGTATTGAGAAATTGAAGCAATATGAAATGAATCATTTTTGGGTTCATTTGCCGTTAGATTTTGTAAAGTTTGGCACGTGTACATCGTTATTTAACGGAATTGGGATAGATACAATACTGGAATATTCCACGTATGAGGAAGAAGAACTACCGGGAATAGGAGAATATAAAGAAGCGATTCCTTTTTCAAACTTAGTTGGAAAACTTGAAGAAAAAATGGAAGAGAAAGTGAAGAGCTGGAGAAATCACGATAAACCAGTAAAACGAATTGCGATTTTAACCGGTGCAGGAAACAATACAAATTTGATTGAACGTGCATTAGAAAAAGGGTGTGACACGTACATAACAGGTGAAAAAACATTATATACAGTGCAACATGCGAAATTTAAAGGGATTAATTTAATTGTAGGCAGTCATACGTTTACAGAAGTGTTTGGTGTAGAAAGTTTGGCTCATAAACTACAAGACAGAGACCCTGCAATAGAAATTATTAGAGTATATGAGGAGCATTTAGAGTGATAAAATCACATTACCATAAATGGAATATTGAAGAAAGCCATTGTAATAAAATAAAATTATTGTTTGTTATATTAGGATGGTTGGGAGGATTTCCCTTGCGTTTGTCAAATAATAGTAAAGTTGCCTTTTGAATTGAGGGAATATTCGGAGTTAAAGGGTGAGAGAATGGACATTTCAATAATCACTGCACAACTAGTTAAGGAAAAAGTTATTTCACATTATCCAAATAGCGTAAAAGCATTAAACGGGGGTACGACAAGTACTATATATTTGTTAGATGAACAATACGTTGTAAAGTTGAATGAATCGGATGTCATACGTGAAGAAGCTTATTTTCTTCAGTTTTATAAAAAGGACGAATTATTTCCAAAGCTTTTATATAAGGAACCTTTAAATGCTATATTGTTTATTCATTCCTTGAGGGCACAACTTCTTGCAAACTAGGCTATAAACGGAGTGTTCTTTGTAAACTTGTAAAAGAAGTTATCAATGAGTATGAAGTAGCTACAGAGGTTGATGGCTGGGGATGGAAAGAAAATAAGGTTCAATCTTGGAGTGAATTTTTAACAACAAATGTGATAGAAGCTCATGAAAATGTAAGGCGTTACATAAGTGAAGAAGAGTATAGAACGGTTCTTAAGTTAGCGAATAGGGACGCTGGAATAAATCAGCCGTTTTTATTGCATGGTGATCTTGGATTTCATAACTTTATATTTAAAGAGAATGAGCTGCACGGTGTAATTGATCCTTTACCAGTGTTAGGAGATCCTATATATGATTTAATTTATGCGTTCTGTTCAACTCCGGAAGATTTAACAAAAGAAACGATTGGTTATGCGATGAAACAATGTGTATTTCATAAAAATGACCGTGATTTATATGAAGAAATAGTCATAGGATTATATTTGCGTATAGATACATGTTTACGGCACCACCCGAAAGATTTAGAAGATTATTTAGAAGCTTGGCGTTATTGGATGGGTGAGGTTGAGGTGACTTTATAGTACAAATATTTTTGGGGAGATAGTGAGATGAATGTTGCAGAAGCGAAAAAGGATTTACTGTAATTCCATTATCGGTTACAGTTGTCTATTTACTTACTTTTATAAGTTTAATAATTGAAAATAAAAAAGCAGATTATTATCAACAAAAGTCAGCTTAATAAAAATATAGGAATAGGGGAAATTATGATGAAAAATTTCGTTTGTACAACGTGTGGCGTGCAGTATGCAGCGAGTGTAGAAGAACCGGTGAGTTGTCATATTTGTGATGAAGAAAGGCAGTATGTGAATCCGAAAGGGCAGTCTTGGACGACTTTAGAAAATTTGCAAACAGATGATACATATAAAAATGAAATAATCAAAGAGGAAAATGGACTTTATAGTATTACGACAAAACCAGGATTTGCGATCGGTCAAACGGCATTTGTGGTGAAAACAGAGTCATATCGTTTACTGTGGGACTGTATTACGTATTTAGATGAAACGACAATTATGAAAATAAAAGAGCTTGGCGGATTAGATGCGATTGCATTGTCTCATCCTCATTATTATTCAACGCAAGTAGAATGGGCAGAGACATTTGATGTACCAATTTATATACACGAAGATGATAAAGAGTGGATGATGCGTCCGAGTAGTCGTATTATTTACTGGTCTGGTGAGTCTTTACAATTAGCGGATGGGATTACTGTGCATCGTCTTGGAGGACATTTTAGTGGTGGATCTGTCTTACATTGGGAAGAAGGTAATGACGGAAAAGGAATTTTGTTAACAGGTGATATTATTCAAGTTGTAGCAGATGAGCGGTGGGTAAGCTTCATGTACAGCTATCCAAACTTAATTCCACTACCAGCGAGAAAAGTGGAAGAAATGGTGAATCGAGTGAAGCCGTTACAGTTTAATCGTTTATACAACGCCTTTCATCGAGTAGTAAAAGAAAATGCAAATGAGGCAGTTGAACGTTCTGCTGACAGATATATAAAAGCAATAGAAGGAAAGTTGTTTCATACGTAAAAGGAGAGTAGCTTAATGAAAACGTTAGTATGTTTTGGAGATAGTATTACAGCTGATGAAACATTTTTTGATGGAATGCCGAGATTAACACCACGTTTGCAAGAGATGTTTCCGAACTGGAAAGTAGTGAATGCAGGTGTTCCAGGTGATAATACATTCGATGCGTTAAATAGGATTGAAGAAGATGTAATATCATATAAACCAGATTTCGTAACAGTTTTTCTTGGTACGAATGATGCAGTTTCTTTTTCTCAAGTGTCATTACAAGCATATAAAGAAAACTTAGAGAAGATTGTGAACCAAGTTTCATCAGATAAAGTACTACTGATTAGTCCTGCACCAGTTGATGAAGAAAGACAGCGTAATAGAACAAATAGAGTGCTTAGTCAGTATGCAGACGTGGTGGAGAAAGTGGCGAGGGAAACAGGAAGTTATTTTCTAAACGTATTCGCTGAAATGATTCAAGAACGGGATTATAAAAGATTTGTAGAAAATGATGAAAAAGATGGATTACACTTTGGGCCAGAAGGTTATGAGTATGTAGCGAAGTTAATTGGTGAAAAGTTAAAAGGGATTTTATAAGGAGCAAAGCACTTAGTGCTTTGCTTTTTCGTATTTCTTTCGTAGTCCATAAACTTATTGATTGCTGTAATTTGGATAGATATTTGGCATTTTTATCCCGCATTAACTGCCCGTAAATGCCCGATTGGTGAGGGCTAATAATCAGTGGGGGATGAACAAAACCCCACTGATTAAAGTTTCACTTTATGTGGGTAAAAGGTTAGTGCTGTTTTAAAGTAATATAAATTTATTTTTAAAAATTTATATTTCGTAGTTGAAAATTAATAAAGGTGTAACTATAATAGTTACAGTAAGTTTGTTGTTTTGAGATGTACATATTGAATTACAAGAATGAAGGGAGTTTTTATGTAAATCAAAAAGTTATAAAATCTATTTATTTTTATAATAAGATAAAATGTTTTTTAGTTCATACACATTATTAAATATGTTATTTCTAATAGAAAAATAGAGGTGGAAAAATGAAAAATTTTAAAGGTATGTTGATATCATCACTTGCAATTACAACTTTTGCTGGGATAGGTACGACATTTGTAACAAATACAGTATATGCTGCTAATGACGATTCTAGTAAAATACAAGTTCGTTCTAATAAGAGTATAAACACAACAACTGGTTCGAGATTGCCTGTATTATCAGTCAATCCTTATGATGAACCTAGATTTTCAAGACAGGGATATCTTGAAGAGGCACCTTTAGGAATTAATGCTCCTTATGCTTGGGGAATTAAAGGAGGAAATGGTCAGGGAGCAACTTTTGTAGATTTAGAAGAAGGCTGGTTATTAAATCATGAAGATTTAGTCGGTCAAAATATTGAATTTATGTCTGGAAAAATGAGTAATGATCTTTCTCACGGTACTTCAGTTCTAGGTGTTGTTTCTGCAGCTGACAATGGGATTGGGAACATTGGGATTGCACCAAAAGCAAAGGTAAAAGTAATTTCAGTAATCCGAGATAATGGGAGAATTGATGTAAGAGATGCTATTTTAAGTGCCGTAGATTCTTTACAGGCTGGAGATGTTTTATTAATAGAAGAATCCTTTAAATATGATGGATATGGAGATGACCCTTTACCAGTAGAAGTATACCCGAGTATATTTAATGCAATTCGCAAAGGTACAGATAAAGGCATTATTATTGTAGAAGCAGCTGGTAATGGTGGGATTGATTTAGATGAATTTAAAGACCGTAATGGTAAGCAAATTTTAAATCGAAATAGTCAAGACTTTAAAGATTCAGGAGCTATTATAGTGGGAGCATCTACTGCAAGAGTTCCTCATAAACGTTTAGCTTTCTCTAACTATGGTAGTAGAATTGATGTATATGGTTGGGGAGAGTATGTTGATACATTAGATACATATCAAAATCAAAATAGTAAAGGACAAAAAGTTACAGATCAGAACATAATTAATCGTTATACTTCTAATTTCCGTGGTACTTCTAGCGCTTCGCCTATAATTGCTGGGGCTGCTGTATCGATTCAAGGGATTGCTAAAGAACATTTAGGTAAGGCATATACACCAAAAGAATTGAGAGCAATTTTAAGTAATCCTAATACAGGCACAAAGACTAATAACCCATCATCTGATAAAATAGGGGTTTTACCAGATTTAAAAGCGATTTTGTCTAACCTTGGTTTTAATAGTGATTTGACTACCAATGATCCTATGGTATTTCCAGATAACGTAGAAAAAAATGAAGGAAAAGAAAATTCAACTTTCGTATTTCCAGGTGAAGAAACAAAAAGAACAGGGGATAAAAATTCAACTGTAACCTTCCCAGAAGAAGATTTAAAACAGGAGGAAAAAGAAGAGGGATTAATTGTTTTTCCTGATTAATAAAAAATACTACCTTCCATTTGGAGGTAGTATTTTTTATTTCGTGTGATTAACAAGAGTGCATGAAATTTGTATTTGTTTATCTTTCATAATGAACTTAACCACAAAATCGAATATTTGACTGTTAATTTACTTTTTCGTCTCAATCAATTACATGAATTAATCTAGAAATGCTTGCTGCAATGCTTTCAATCCATCACTGTAAATACCTTGAAACAGATTAATTGCCTCTTCATCACTAACCTCAACAGGAGTGAATGTACCAGACCACTCTACTAACGATGTGTTACTTTCAGTACCTTCTTTAACCTGGATTGTAGATAAATAATTAGTGACTGGGAACGGTGCATTCATGATTGAATACGTGTAGTAGCGCTCTTTATCATTGAATACTTCTAATCGTTCTATAATTGTATCGCCATCTGGGTTAGCTAGATGACGTACACGACCGCCTTCCGTTAATTTACTGCTAGGTATATAAGGTAACCAGTCTGGAAGGGAGTTGAAACCTCCGATTAATTGCCATACTTGTTCAGGTGAAGCAAAAATTTCCATAGATGTAGTAGTATGTGCCATATTCATTACGCTCCTTTTCATCACGGTATTTACGGGTAAATAATCAGTGGGGGATGCTCCCACTGATTAAAGTTATATTATTATTTTACGTTGATTGGTAGTGGTGCATTAGGTGCTACTAGTTTTTGTTCGCGCATTTCTTCCCAGAATGCTGCTGGAATTACTGTATTTAAGGCGTTTTGGTCTTCTACAATTCGTTCCGGTTTACTTGCACCAGGAACAACGGCAGCAACTGCTGGATTTGCTAGTGAAAATTGTAATGCAGCAGCTTTGATGCTGATGTCGTGACGATCTGCAAGAGCTTTGATTTTCTCAACCTTTGCAATAATTTCTGGCGATGCTTTTTGATATTCGAAGTGAGCGCCTCCAGCAAGAATACCTGAGCTATATGGGCCACCAACAACAATATCCATATTATGCTTTACAGCTGCAGGCATTACTCGTTGCAATGCACGTTCGTGGTCTAATAATGAATAGCGACCAGCTAGTAAGGATATATTTGGTTTCGCTTCTTCTAAATCAAGCATAAGTTCAATTGATTCTACTTTGTTTACTCCAAGCCCCCAGCCCTTAATAACTCCTTCTTCACGTAAACGTGTTAGCGCACGGAATGCTCCTGTTCGAGCTGTTTCAAATTGTGAAATCCACTCATCACCATAAAAGTCTTGTGCTAAATCATGAATGAAAACAAAGTCTAGACGATCTGTTTTTAAACGTTTCAAACTTTGCTCGATAGAACGAAGTGTTGCGTCTGCGCTATAGTCATTGATCATTTTATTTTTGCGACCAAATTCGAAAAGTCCGCCTTTTTCACCTAAATCACGTGCAGATGGATCTTCTAGTTCATCTGAAATCGTTCGACCTACTTTGGTGCTTAAAAAGTAATCATCACGATTTCTTTTTGACAGTGCTTCACCAAGACGGATTTCCGCTAATCCAGATCCATAAAGTGGAGCTGTATCAAAGTAACGAACGCCATTCTCCCAAGCAGCATCCACTGTAGCGATTGCTTCTTCCTCTGGGATATTACGGTACATATTTCCTAGTGGTGCTGTACCAAACCCGATTTTTTCTTTTAGTAATTTACTCATTATAGATATCCTCCTAAAATGTATTTGAAAATTATTTATTCATTGTGAATGGATGTGAAAATGAAAACATGTCATTTCATCGTCTGACAAAATGTATGATAAAAATACTCACTTTAAAGTACAGGTACTAACAGGTAATTTCTAACACTGCATGACTCACTCAACTCTTACAAATGCTATTATGAAATGTATTTTACATAATGAAAAGTACGTACTTTAAAGTGATATAGATACTAAAAAGTAATACAGGTACTTTTTGGTGCCGTACTACTCATCTGCTGTTTACGTATGCTATTATGAAACATGTTTAACACAATAAAAAGTACGTACTTTAAGGTGCTATAGATACTTAAAAGTAATATTTAAATATTTTAGCTTATTTGTCTTATAAAATTATTAAAGGAGATTTTTATATGAAAACATACAATATTCCTGTAGAGGCAACTTTAGAGGTTATCGGTGGAAAGTGGAAAGTAGTTATCCTTTGTCATTTAAAGAAAGACAAAAAGAGAACGTGCGAATTAAAACAATTAATGTTTGGTATTACACAAAAGATGTTAACGCAACAATTACGTGAATTAGAAGAAGATGGTGTAATCGAGAGAAAAGTGTATAACCAAGTGCCACCAAAAGTAGAATACTCTTTAACTGATTACGGTCATTCTTTAGATTCTATACTCGATACTCTTTGTAACTGGGGAGAAAATCATCTTGAAAAGAATGGTAACACGTCTATGCTTATAACCGCAGCTGAATAAAGAAAGAAAAAACGAACGAGAATACGTTCGTTTTTTCTTTTTGTATAGAGGGAGATTTTTAAGCAGCATAATTACTTTTTTGTAATATAGGTACTTTTTTGTGCTGTAGGAACTAAAATGTGCCGTATAGAAAATTATTTATTTTTACGTAACAATAGATAAGGAATTTATAAAAAAGGAGAGGAGATCGCGTGAAACAATATAATATACCTATAGAAGCAACTTTAGAAATTATCGGTGGAAAGTGGAAGGTCGTCATTTTATGTCACTTAACGAAAGGGACGAAGAGAACGAGTGAGTTGCAACGTCTAATTCCTGAAATTTCTGTGAGAATGTTAACGCAGCAACTACGTGAGCTGGAAGAAGATGGTGTGATTACACGTGAAATTTACAAAGAAATTCCCCCTCGAGTAGAATACTCCCTAACCGATTATGGGTGGTCTTTACAAAATGTATTAAATCAATTAACCGCATGGGGAGAACGATGCATAGATAGAAAAAACACAGAAGTTAAGTGAAATCTCTATATGTAATATTGAAAACACCACCTAATGAAGAGGTGGTGTTTTTCGTTTTAAAACTTTAGAAAGTTGTTATGATGAAAAGTAAAATTTTTGAGGACCTGTTTCAGCCATGGGTACTTAAAAGTGCCTACATCACTTTAAAGTACGTACTATGCTTCATAATATAACCGTTTTATAATGACACTCGTAGCAAGAAGTCATAAAGATTTTAAGCTATGTTCAAAAAGACTTATTAACTAGTATAGTTTTTTGTTCAATTTTTTAGTAGGAGATGTTTTTATGGTTGAAGAACTTTTTTATAAAAAAATACTTAAAAATCTGTTTTCAGATCCAGTTCAAATTACACTTTGGAATGGAGAAACAATACAATATGGCGAAGGGGAACCTCAATTTCATATAACATTCCATAAGCCGCTCTCAAAAAAAGAAATTGCTAAGGATCCTTCTATTGCATTCGGTGAAGCATATATGAATGGAGACCTTGAAATAGAGGGTAACCTTGAAAAAGCAATTCAATCTATTTATAAAAGGCAGGATAGCTTTTTAGGTGATAGTAAGTTGCAATATTTCAAAAGTAAATGGAATTTCTCAAAACAAAAAAATAAAGATGATATTGCTCATCATTATGATATTGGGAACGATTTCTATAAATTATGGCTTGATGAAACAATGACATATTCTTGTGCATATTTCCAAAATGAGCAAGATTCTTTAACGACAGCTCAACATAATAAAGTAAATCATATTTTGAAAAAGTTGAACCTTCAAAAAGGTGATACGCTATTAGACATCGGTTGCGGGTGGGGTGAGCTCATTACAGCTGCCGCTAAGCAGTACGGTGTGAAAGCGATGGGAGTAACGTTAAGTGAGGAACAATTTGCAAAGACTTCCGAGCGAATTAAACAAGAGGGACTTACAGATTTAGTTGAAGTATCTTTACTTGATTACCGCGATATTAAGAATCGTAAATTTGATAAAATTGTTAGTGTAGGTATGATCGAACATGTAGGAAAAGACAACATTAAGCAATACTTTGAAACAGTTAACAAACTACTAAATGATGGCGGGATTTCTCTGCTGCATTGCATTACTTCTCCGGCTAATGGTGGTGCTACGAATGGTTGGATTGAAAAATATATATTCCCTGGTGGGTATGTTCCTGCTGTTAACGAATTAATCACGAACATGACAAACGAACAATTTTTCATTGTTGATGTGGAAAGCTTACGTAGACATTACGGGAATACATTACAACATTGGGCTCGAAATTTTGAAAACGTACTAGAGGAAGTTCGCAAAACGAAAGATGAGCGATTTATCCGCATGTGGCGTTTATATTTAAATGCATGTGCAGCTTCGTTCTTTACAGGTAATATTGATTTACATCAATTTGTATTTACAAAAGGGATTAATGATACAATTCCGATGACACGTTCTTATATGTATGAATAAGAGCGTGTAACTAAGTATCTCTCTAGTCATCGAGTGTAAATAAAATGATGATAGGACATAAGTCTATAACGTAAAGTCGAGATGGGGATCAGAAAATGATTTCTATCTCGACTTTTTGATATATAATTTTAAAACAAAAACTATATACTTTTAAAGATAAAAATATATAATAAATGTAGAAACGAAAATTTATGAGCAAGGAAGTTGAAGAACATGACATTAACAATGGGCTTTATTGGATTTGGAAAATCAGCTAACCGTTATCACCTACCTTATCTAAAGACACGTAATAATATAAAAGTAAAAACGATTTTTGTACGTCAAATAAATGAAGAATTAGCGGCTCCATATGAGGAAAGAGGTGTTTACTTCACTACTGATTTGGACGAATTGTTGAATGACAAAGAAATTCAAGTCGTGACGATCTGTACGCCAGCACATACGCATTATGAATTAGCAAAAAAAGTTATACTAGCCGGAAAATCAGTTATCGTTGAAAAACCATTTTGCGATACAGTAGAACATGCGAAAGAATTATTAGCTTTAGGACGAGAGAAAGGTGTAGTCGTTATGCCTTATCAAAACCGTCGTTTTGATGGTGATTTTTTAGCTGTAAAGCAAGTAGTTGAACAAGGATTCCTTGGTGATATTATTGAGATTGAATCACATATTGATTATTTCCGTCCTGGTTCAATCACTCATGAAGCTCCAAAAGAAGAAGGTTCATTTTACAGTTTAGGTATTCATACGATGGACCGCATGATTTCACTATTCGGCCGTCCAAATACAGTGACATACGATATTCGTAATAATGAAGTGGAAGGTGCGGTTGATAACTATTTCGATGTTGGTCTACATTATGGAAATCAGTTGAAGATTAAGCTGAAAACGAACCATATCGTAGCGAAAGATTATCCACGCTTTATCGTTCATGGAACAAATGGCTCATTTATTAAATACGGTGAAGATCAGCAGGAAAATGATTTGAAAGCGGGTATTATGCCTGAGAGTGCAGGATTTGGTGAAGATTCGCCGATGTATTATGGAATTGCTAAGTATCGTAATGCAAATGGTGACTGGATTGAAAAACAAATTAAAACGCCGCTTGGTGATTACGGTCGTTTCTATGATGCAGCGTATGACACAATTGTAAATGGTGCACCAAAACTTGTGAAAGATGAAGAAGCAGTAACGAATATTGAAATCTTGGAAAACGGATTTGCTGCCCCATCACCTTCAGTTTACAAACTTGAGGCTTTACATTTGAATGAATAGAAGAGAGTTTGCAGTATAAAGGAGGTATGGAAATGGCAAGCGGATCAACACAAGTAAAATACCTCGGCATTTATCAAAAGATTAAACAGCAAATTTTAGACGGTGAATATAAAATCAACGAAAAAATTCCGAGTAGCTCCGTCCTTGCTGAAGAATTCGATGTTTCAGCACTTACGATTAAAAAAGCGCTGGATCTATTAGTAAGAGACGGCTACATTATCCGTCGGCGCGGAAGTGGAACAGTGGTACAAGATTGGCATCAGCAGGAAAAGGCACGAATGATTCAAACTTTAACAGGTACGAAAGCTGTTTACGGTAGTGAGGTAGAAAGTAAAATTATCGAGTTTGCGATTGTAGGTGCTGATGAAGTAGTTGCTGAGAAATTGGGAGTTTCAATTGGTGATTTCGTCTATAAAATCATTCGCCTCCGCATCATTCACAGTATTCCGACGATTATGGAGCATACATGGATGCCAATTTCGATTATTCCAGGTGTTGAAGCTTCTGTTTTAGAGGAGTCGATATACTCACATATTCAAAATAAACTTGGTCTTGAAGTAGGGACATCTGTTGTCAGGGTTAAAGGGATTCGCCCAGATGATAGGGAAAAGCAGTTTATGAACTTAACAAATCAGGATTTCCTAATGCGAGTTGAGCAAGTAGCTTACTTAACGGATGGACGAACTTTTGAATATTCTTATGCAGATCATCTACCGGAAACCTTTGAGTTTGAAACAGTCATTACGGCAAAAAAATTATAAAGAGACATAAAATAGGTTGAGGCAAGCATTGTCTCAACCTATTTTATGTCTTCTACAGTTATGATTCATCTGCTGTAATCAGCATGGATGTGTTCCCGGTTTTTTCAAGATGAACTTCTCCCCAGGAACAGAGGGAATCGAGTATAGCTCCTAAAGACGAACCGTAATCCGTTAAAGAATACTCTACTTTTGGTGGTACTTGGTCATATACTTTCCTTTGGATTACACCATCTTCTTCTAGTTCCCGTAATTGTTGCGTTAACATTTTTTGCGTAATACCAGGCATTAAACGTTTTAATTCACTCGTTCTTTTTGTTCCTTTTTTTAAATGACAAAGGATAACAACTTTCCACTTTCCGCCAATAACTTCTAAAGTCGCTTCTACAGGAATATTGTATGTCTTCATAAAAAACTCCTTTGATGAATTTAGATTACAGTTGTGAGCCTACATCCGTTGCAATACTAAAATTATTTCTTTTTAGTACCTATAACACTTTAAAGTGCGTACTATTTATTGTGCTAAATATCGGTCATAATAACCGATGTAAGAGAGAAATAAGCAGAACGGCACTTAAAAATGCATATGTTACTTTTTAGTACCTATAACACTTTAAAGTACGTACTTTTTATTAGGATGAATATAATCCATAATAGCACTTGTAAGCAAGAAATGCGTGAAATGTGCTTTGAAGGAGCCATCATGCTATGGGGAATTTTACATGAGAATAATTTGTTGTGTTATTAAAATTAATCCAAGACTTAACAGTTGATTAATTGAACTGTAAAGTTTAAAATTACAGTAAGATTTTTAAAAGTGAGTTGTTAACGTCTGTAAAATGTAGCATGAATAATAGAGATAAATGAAACATTGCTGAATAATTAACATTATGTGAATTTGATTCTAAACTGTAATTTTTTTTAATACATTTCAATAAGCGATATTTAAAATGTACGTTTAATAACATTAAAGGAGTGAGTTAAATATGGTAATTCTATATACAACAGCAAGCTGTGCTTCATGCCGAAAAGCGAAAGCATGGCTTGAAGAGCATCAAATTGATTATATTGAAAAAAACATCGTATCAAATTCTATGACAGTTGATGAGCTTAAATCGATTCTTCGTTTAACTGAAGAGGGGGCTACTGAAATTATTTCAACTAGATCCAAAACTTTTCAGGACTTAAATATAAATATTGATGAGCTCTCGCTAAATGAATTTTATACATTAATAATTGAGCATCCACTAATGTTGCGTCGCCCGATTATGCTGGACGAAAAAAGATTGCAAATTGGTTTTAACGAAGAAGAAATTCGCAAATTTTTACCACGTAGTGTCCGAACATTTTTAAACATTGAACTGCAAAAGTTGGCTAATTAATAAGTAATAGTATGAAAGAGAAATTTTTTGAAAGGAGGAAACTGAAGGTGATAGAAGTATGCGTTACAGTTAATTATAAAGATAGAAACTATCAAACAAATGTCATTGTGAACAAAGATACGATTTGGACAAAAATTGAACAGTTGGCAGAAGAACAAGTGAAGAAACAGTGGGGTTTTTAAACTTAATTATTTAAAAAAATGAAGTTATATGCTAGAGATTATAACTAAATTCAAAATTTTTCAGGTATTAAATATAAATAAGAAATTTTCTTGAAAGGAGGAAGCAGAAGATGATTGAAGTATGTGTTACAGTTAATTATAATAATAGAAATTATCAAACAAATGTTATTGTGAGTAAAGATACGATTTGGACAAAAATTGAACAGTTGGCAGAAGAACAAGTGAAGAAACAGTGGAGTGTTTAATTTTCTTTTTAACTTAAAAAGCTAAATGAAGTTATCAGATATAGGTGGGACGGGATAGAATATAAGGGAATTAATTTTTTATGGCAAGAAGCATCCACATGTTTTAACGTTCTAACCAATCTGTAATATTTATGGCTACAGTATGTTAATATATGAGAAACAATATTTTTAATCGTAGGAGGAAAATCATGAACAGCGACTTTACCTTGGCCATACACAGTTTAACTTATTTAGCTTTACAGCCAGACCGGATGTCAACAAGTAATGCTATTTCAGAAAGTGCAGGTGTTCATCCAGTACGCATTCGCAAAGTACTAAGTTTGTTAAAAAAACATAAGTTTATACAATCGAAAGAGGGGACTGGTGGCGGTTTTATTTTCGCTCGCGATTTAGATGAAATTAATCTTTGGCATATTTATCAGATAACCTCTGAAGGTGCTTTGCAACCGAAGTGTCCAGAATCAAACAATCAGTGTGTTGTAGGTTCGAATATGCGAAAAGTTCTTTTCGCTATTTTCTTAGGTGCTGAAGAGCATCTAGGTGAATACTTAAAGAATTATACAATGAAAGAAGTTGTTGACCTTATCAATCAAGAGCGTTAAGCGGCTTAATTATTATATAGCCGTGAGTTCTTAACACTTAAATGTAATGAAAAATATTACAGTATAATTTGTTTTTATATCTTTTTTATCGTCACAAAAAATATTTATAGGAAGGTGAAACGGTATGATGTCAAATAATAATCATGTTTTAAAAGTAGGAGATTGGGTTCGTGGAATATCAAATGAAGGTGAATTAATAGTTGGTTATATTGTATCACTTGATGATGTAGAGGATATAGTTACAGTTAGTATTGTGAAACGTGACGGCCAGTACACAATAAACGAAGCGATTTTACTCTTTAGTAAACACGTTAACAAACTCCCTGAATCAAAGGTAATAAATAAGGAACAAATCCTTTATCTTATAGATCTTGCATTATTAACAGGGGATGAAGAATGGTTTATCGAGCTTTCTTCAAAATTAAACTCGATAAAAGAGCTAGTTAATGAGGGATTTTAAAATTTAAACTTTTGAGGGTGCACACAATCCGCCTTATGGGACACAATTACTTTTCGCATAAAAGGAAATGATGTAAAAACGATTCATTACAAGCATAGAGATATCCCTGAAGAAGAGCCGAACAAACTACAATTAAGATGATATTGAAGTGATTTGTTTGTGTATTCCTGATAACGAGAATTATGTAAATGAGCTGTCCATATGGGGCAGCTTTTTTGTTTTTTGCTCAGTGTAGCTTTTTAAATTGTATATGAATTCAATATTAATAATATATATCCTAAAATTTGGTTTTTGTATTTTGGGATTTTTTTCTTTTTACCTACATTAATTATTTATTAGAATATCTTTTATGTTTAAAATAAAATTTTTTGATAAAAGGGGATATAAGTATTTTTATAATAAGTCACCTAGAAAAACAATGTATTATTGTATTTTTTTACTAACTAATTCAGCTTTAAGCGATAAAAACAATGGCTACATGCTAACTGTAAAATATTATCCATATAAAATTATTCCGCTTTAATATTTCTGAAAATATAAAAATATTAATTTTATAAATATACACGTTATAATGAGGGCGTCGAGAGAAATTTTATTATCTCTGGAGAAAATATAAAAAATGCGATTATTAGTAAGAAAGGTGTGTGATTAGAGGCGAAATGTATGTAATGTGCTTCAGTGGCTTGTGTGAGCAATATCATCAGTGCTACCGAAGTTATGAAAGTAATGTATAGAATTGAGAAAGAAATGCCTCGCAAATGAAGAGAGGCCGGTTTAGCTAAAATTACTGTTAAAAGTAAAAAAGAGAAACCATTAAAGTAATACACTGTTATTAGAAATGTTGCAACGTATTTATGAAGTCTATTCTATATTGTTCTCTTAAGGGTTCTTTATATAAAGAGCGGATATTACGAGTAAACTTTTTTGTGAACGCTAACAATTATATTAGGACGCTAATTAGCGAATGTTTCAATTTGGATTCATTATGATGAAGGACATACAATGTGGGGCAACTTGTAAGGAATTCATTTTCCAAAAAGGGAATATTTGTTAGGTGCAAAGAGAGATGCAGGAATAGATACAAGGGGGAGTTATTATATGAACGGGAATACTGCAAAGAAAATAGAAGTTCAAGCTGAAAATACCGCACTAAAAAATGAGCAATATGCAGATCCGAAAAAGTGGCATAAGCAGGATACTACATGGGCACTCAGTCTATTTGGAACTGCAATTGGAGCAGGGGTGCTCTTTTTACCGATTAATGCAGGTTCAGGTGGTTTATTATCTTTACTACTAATTACATTGCTTGCATATCCAGTTATGTACTACTCACATAGGGCACTTGCTAAAATGATATACGCTTCTAATTCTGCTGATGAGGGGATCACAGGTACAATTAGAGAGTATTTCGGAAATAAAGCGAGTATCATTTTTAACATCGTATATTTCGGTTCAATTTATACAATCGTACTAATGTATTCGGTTGCGCTTACAAACACTGCAAGTAGTTTTATCGTGCATCAATTGCACATGCCAGAACCTCCAAGAGCTATTTTATCACTTGTATTAGTTCTTGGTCTTATCGCTATACTGAATTTTGGTCAAGATATTACTGTAAAGGTAATGAGTATGTTAGTGTATCCTTTCATAGTTTCTCTACTGTTTATCGCAATATCTTTAATTCCACAGTGGAATACGTCAATGCTTAGTTTTTCAGCTGTTTCAACTGCTTCAACAGGAACAGGCTATTTTGGGACGATATTGATGATTCTACCAATCATCGTATTCTCATTTAATCATTCACCTATGATTTCATCATTTGTTGTGAAACAGAGAGCTACGTATGGAATCGAAGCCACTGATGCTAAATGTGCGCAAATACAAAAGGTTTGTTATATCATGACATTCGCTGTTGTTATGTTCTTCGTTTGGAGTAGCGCATTGAGCTTGACTCCAGATGATATAAAAATGGCAAAAGAACAAAACTTATCAATTCTTTCATATCTTGCTAATGAGCTTAATTCGCCTGTAATCACTATTGCAGCTCCAATTATTGCTTTTGTGGCTATTACAAAGTCTTTCCTAGGCCATTATATAGGAGCATTTGAAGTAATGCGTGACATGATTATTAAGTTTGGTAAATCACGTGGAAAAGATATTGAAGAAAAAACAATTAAGACAATAATTCTTACTTTTGTTGTATTATCATGCTGGTTTGTTGCTTATACAAATCCAAGTATTCTTGGACTTATTGATTCTCTAAGCGGTCCTTTAGTTGCTGCTATCTTATGTCTATTACCGATGTATGCGATTCAAAAAGTGCCAGTACTAGCTAAATACAAAGGGAAAATGAGCAACGTATTTGTTATTATTGTAGGTGTACTTACAGTTTTAGCAAGTATTAAGTCATTATTCTAATTCACTACTGTTGGTTTTAGTATCAAAATAGTTGGATCTGAGAAAATAAGGAGCAAGTTTTGAATAGTTTTTTTCAAAACTTGCTCTTAAAATATTCTAAGGAATTAATTTTACAAATAAGTTTATTCATATTAGTCATCTAGCGTTTTGGTCATATACTCATCCAATATTATCAAGACCTAAATCGAAAAATTTTAAATATCAAGCGCCTAACGTATTATATATCCCTAATATGTTAGGCGCTTTTATTTTGGATAATAAATTTTGAACCTGAATTTGAATAGTATATTTCTCTATTTGATGCTTATTTAATATTGTAAAATGTGTATTGAAAATTCGAGGTTTTAAAAGTATCATATACATATTCAAACATTTGAAGATGTATATGATACTTTTTGAAATTGAGGAAAAGTAACGGAGGGATTTCAATGGGAAACGAAATGCAACAATTTAAAGCAGATTTCTTTAAAGCCTTAGCACACCCTTTGCGAATAGGTATTTTAGAATTATTGTCAGAAGGTGAAAAAAGCGTAAACGAAATTCAAGATATTTTAAATAAGGAAGGCTCAGCTGTTTCTCAGCAATTAAGTGTACTACGTTCAAAAAATATTGTTGTTGGTAGGAAAGATGGAAAAAGAGTTTTATATTCTTTACGAGACCCTATTATTGTGGATTTATTGGTGGTTGCACGGAAGATTTTCAACAACCATTTAATCGATACGATTTCAATGTTAGAAGAGCTAGATGAAGCAGAAAGTGAAATGATGGCCAAGGAGGGATAGGTTGAGTATTGAGGTTAAGAAAGAAGATATCATCCAACATGGGATTGAAACATTTCGCTCATTAGGAGCTCATTACGTTTGTGAAGTTTGTATAAAAAGTGGAAATTCTTGTTGTTTTTCATGCCAACATTTACAAGATGGAGTTGGATGTCGAAAAAGAAATACTGCTTGTACAGCTTGGTTATGTGGAATTCAAGGTTTTTTATTTGATCAAATAGGATTACTGGATGAATGGAATCGTTTTTGGAGTGAAATTCCAGGACAAATGTTTCGTAGAGATATTACTCCAGATAAGGTAAGGATTAGATCGTTTATTGATACGAAGAAGCTAGATAGTCGAGCCGGAGAACGTTTAGCAGAAAGATTGAAATTCTATGTACAACAAGGTGGAGATATAGGTGAATTGGAGTGTCATTTAAGTAAAACATATAGTAAATATTAGGATGTTTTTTATTTTTGTGAAAAGGACAATTTTCTGTATAAGGGACCGAGAAATACATTTGTAATCCAGATCTATTAAAAATAGAAAAGAAGGGTTTGTAATGAGAAAGTTATTTACAGGAAGGTTTGAAGGATATTCATTAGCACATTTTCAAAAGGATCTTCTTTCAGGAATGATTGTTGGAGTTGTTGCGATTCCACTTGCTATGTCTTTTGCTATAGCCTCTGGTGTTAAGCCAGAGTATGGGATTTATACAACCTGTATTGCTGGAATACTCATTTCACTGTTTGGTGGTTCGAAGTATCAAATTGGAGGACCTACAGGTGCTTTTGTTCCGATTCTTTTAGGAGTTGTAATTACCTATGGATACGAAAATTTACTACTCGCGGGTTTGTTAGCTGGAATTATTTTATGTCTTATGGGAATCTTCAAACTAGGCTCTTTAATTAAGTTTATTCCACGTCCTGTAACAATTGGCTTTACTTCAGGTATTGCTGTTATTATCTTTACGGGACAAATTGCTAGTTTTTTAGGTTTAACAGGTATAAAAAAGCATGAGGAATTTCTAGCGAATTTGAAGGAACTCTTCACTCATATCAGTACTACCAATTTTTATAGTGTTATAACTGCTTTGATTTGCTTTTTTGTTATACTCATAACACCAAAGATTTTACCAAAAGTGCCTGGTTCATTAGTAGGTGTTGTTATTTCAACTGTAATTGCAACTGTATTTTTCTCAGGTCATGTACCTACTATTGGTACAGCATATGGCACGATTCCAAATACACTTCCTCAGTTTGATATACCAGAAATCACATTAGAACGTATAAAACAGTTAATTGGTCCTGCATTTGTTATTGCGATGCTCGGTGGAATTGAGTCGCTTTTATCCGCTGTCGTGGCAGATGGTATGACAAATAGTAAACACAACAGTAACAAAGAGCTTGTCGGTCAGGGGATTGCAAATATTGTTACCCCGTTATTTGGCGGGATTCCAGCAACTGGAGCAATTGCTCGTACAGCGACTAATATTAAGAGTGGGGCTGTATCTCCGATGTCGGGTATTATTCATGGGGGATTTGTGTTATTGACACTTTTACTGTTAGCTCCATATGCTTCACATATTCCTCTTGCTAGTATGGCTCCCATTTTAATGGTGGTAGCTTGGAATATGAGCGAACAAAAACATTTTTATCACATACTCAAAATGAAGACAGGAGATTCCCTTGTATTACTAGTAACATTTTTACTTACTGTATTTACTAGTTTAACAACAGCTGTGGAGATCGGTCTTATTTTAGCTGTTATTTTGTTTACAAAACGTATGAGTAATATGCTTGTTATATCTAAAGTGCTTCCTGATCATACAAAAAAGAATGAAAAATTGTTATCGCATGTGGTAAATAAAGCTCATGATTGTCCACAAATTAGTATTTATACAATAGAAGGCCCATTATTCTTTGGGGCTGCTCAAACATTTGAACAAAATATTTTAGCGACTATTCATTATAAACCTAAAGTTTTAATTTTACGTATGGGAAAAGTTCCTTTTATTGATACCACAGGAGAGTCTTACTTTAGGAATATTGTTCAGCACTTCAAAAAACAAGGTGGCGTACTTCTTATTTCTGGAATTCAATCAGAGCTAAAAGCCAATCTAGATAAGAATGGATTGTACGCTGAGATTGGGAAAGAAAACTTTTTTGATCATACCGGGGAAGCAATTAATTGTGCTTTAGGACATCTGAATACAAAAAAATGTATAGGGTGTAAGCATTTTGCTTTTCATGAGTGTACAGGGCTTTCTCAGCAATCTCAGGAAATCAATACAATAAAGAATAAAGTAAATGCATTAGATTTTTAAAAATTTCACTTCACATACAAAGTTTGTTTGATTTCATCTACTTTTTCATCATTTTATTAAAAAATAGAGAAGAAGAAAGTTTGCTTTGGAGAATGTAGAGAAGATTTTTTACAAGGTGTGAACAAGTAGTTTTTTTATACATTCAACAAATAAGTATCAAACAGTAAGAAGAGAATATTTTCCGTATATTTAAACGGAAAAGGGAAATTAAAAATAATATTTATTTAATAGAATACACGAAAACGAGTGGAGGAAATAAAAATATGTCTAATTTACCAAATTGTCCAAAATGTAATTCAGAATACACTTACGAAGATGGGAATCTTTTTGTTTGTCCAGAATGTGCTCATGAGTGGACTTTAGAATTAGAAGCTGAAAATAGTGAAGATACAAAGGTAATTAAAGATGCAAATGGAAATATTTTAAACGATGGTGATTCTGTAACAGTAATTAAAGATCTTAAAGTAAAAGGAACTTCATCAGTTGTAAAAATTGGTACAAAAGTAAAGAGTATCCGATTAGTTGATGGAGATCATAATATTGATTGTAAAATTGATGGTTTTGGAGCTATGAAATTAAAATCTGAATTTGTTAAAAAGGTATAAATACAATTTTGTTACATCAAAATTAGTTTGAAGTTAATGAATATACACTGTTTTTCAGCTGTACCCCGTGCCCAACAACTTAAGAATTTCGAATTACCTTGAAATGATAAAATGAACTTTGGGTTATGATTCAGCAGAGTTTTTGGGGAGTACCATGAAATTTTAGCTTGCTAGCAATATAGTACTGCCGAAATATTTGAAATAGCTATAAGACTATTCTTTCGATGGTATGATGAAAGATGTGGAAAAGGAATAGGTATCAATCAGACCTCAATATTAACCTTCACTATTAGCAACAAAAAACCACCTCTCATAAAGGTGGTTTTTCAGTATTAATATATTTTAATTAGTCACGTCTAAATGGCCCTTTTGGAGCAATTAGCTCTAAATTAGTACCATCTGAATCGGGGAAGTAGGCAACTCCTGTACCAATTCCAGATTTCTAGCCATCTTCTTGAAAGATAATTGGTTCTCCATATGGGTGCTATCTTATGCCCATCAGGCTAACAAAATGGATTGCCTCTGAAACAAAAAAATGATTTTTATTACTATAAAAAACGTAAAGTATCTGTTTTTAGAAAAAATTAATTTTTATAAATTGATGGAGATATAACTCAATTCTTTTATATATTTAGTTAAATATGATTGTCAGAATGAACTTAAAGTAATTATGATTTCTAGAAATGCGAACTGATGTTTTGAATTGGTTTAAAGTTGCTAGAACAAAATAAAACCAATTGAGCAAAAAAACTTGCAAAAATAAAAAGAGAGATGTATATTAATTGATGTATCAATAATTGATATATCAATTAATATTTTGACAAGAAAGAAAAGGAACATTTTATGAAGGAAATGTTCGTAAATATCAGTGGAGAAGAACGCAAAATACTTATTCATGTTCTATTACAGGTGCAAAAAAATGTAGAGAATATTAAAGAATAGAGAGTGTAGGGGGCAGAATAGTGTGGAAATAATCGCAGCTATTTTAGTCGGGATCGTAGCATTAGAACATTTGTTTATCATGATCCTTGAAATGTTTTTTATTGATTCAAAAGTAGCGAAACGTGCTTTCAAATTACCGAAGCATTTAGAAGGAGATCGAAACGTAGCCATTATGTTTGCAAACCAAGGTTTATATAATGGATTTTTAGCGGCTGGTCTCATTTGGGGACTTGTACTTGGACTCAATCCAATTGGTTATATGGTCCAATTATTTTTCGTGATTTGTGTGGTGGTAGCAGCTATTTTCGGAGGTTTCACATCTAATAAATCAATTATTGTGAAACAAGGACTTCCAGCTGTTTTAGCACTGGTTGCCCTTTTATGTATGATATAGAATCAAAGTTTCTCAATAAAAGAACTCATTTTTGAAAAATACGCTATTCTTTCTGTAGAATTATAGGAAAGGATGGCGTTTTTGTATGTCTATTTCTATAAGTAGTGAATTATAACTATTCCCTCAAGGGACTCAACTGCTTTTCAGCTTTTGGATATATTTTCATCCATCTTTGTTTCCTCCTATTGTTGGATAGTGTAATAATTGATAAAAATTTTGATGAAATTGGATTATAACGATTGATCAAAAAAGTTAGTGATTAAAAATATTATTCTTTAGTACATACATTTTTAAGATGTTAAATATATTTCATAATAGTCTCTGTAAGATAGGGATAAGTAGAATAGTACTTTAAAGTACCTATAGCACTTTAAAGTGCGTACTTTTTATAACTTTGAATATCATTCATAATAGCACCAGTAAGAAGAAAACAAGCTTTACGGTACTACTAGTTACCAACGATGTTACAGCAGTTTATTTGGAATCAGATTGATTGAAGGGTTGTACTATATGGCCTAATAATTTCGAAAAAATGTCGGTGTGGCATAAAACAATTATGGAGGTTAAAAATATGAGCACTTCAAATTTGAATGAAATAAGTAAACAAATTTTAAAAGAGGAGGAAACGCTTCAATTTTCCTCTTTTACAAATGAAGATGCCTTGCAACTAGGTTTATTTATCGTTGAAACAGCAAAGCGAGAGGGGAAATTGATTGCTGTTGATATAACGAAAAATGGTGTGCAATTATTTCATTTCAAGATGACAGGGACAAATGCGGAAAATACGAAATGGATTGAGCGTAAAAAACGAGTCGTTTCCCTGCATGATCGTAGCTCGTATTATATGCAGATACAAAGTGAAATAACTGGAATTTCATATAATGAAAAATATCTTTTAGATACTTCGGAATATGCTGCGTTTGGTGGATGCTTTCCTATCAGGATAAAAAACGTAGGGGTTATTGGAATGATAACAGTTTCAGGATTACCACCAGAAGAAGATCACGAATTGGTAGTAAGAGCAGTTAAAAATCATTTGAACCAATAGTTGTAACTAGTCAATAGATAATTAAATTTAGGGGGCAATACTATGCCATTAATCGAGCTAAATACTTGGCCAACCATGTCAACAGAAGAAAAGAAGGAATTTATTTATAGTGTAACGGAACTTACAATAAAACTATTAAAAATTGTCCCTGACAAAATTCAAGTGTTGATAACAGAACTTGAGAAAGAAAACTGGGGGAAAGCTGGGGCTGTAGCAAGTGATGCTACCTTTGCTGTGAAAAGTAGGGTGTCCGATTGGGAGACAAAAGAGTCTTACGATACACTAGGTCGTAACGTTAATGGAATGGCTATTATTAAGGTTGATATATGGAATACATTTGATCAAGAGACAAAGGATAAGTGGGTAAACGAACTTACACAAGTAACATCTAAATATACTCATGCACCTTTGGATAAAGTGCTAATTCTTATTCGTGAAATGATTCCAGGGAACTGGGGACAAAGTGGTGTAACAGGAGCTAATGCAGATTTCCTTTCCAAAAGTCGTACATTTTAATCATTAAATAAAAAAGGCAAAAATGAACACATTTCTGTTCGTTTTTGCCTTTTTATTATTTGTCTGTGGTAATGAACATGATCCTTTATATGTTTAAGTAATATTCTCTAAAGTTGCCTCTACGGGAAAGTGTATTTCTTCATTTGAAAGTCTTTTTCATGGAATGTAGATTTCAATTTTTGAGCAAAATAAGCTAGGTTATATAAATGTTACTTTTTAGTACCTATAGTACTTTAAAGTACGTACTTTTTATTAGGGTGATTATCATTCATAATAGCACATGTAAGAGAGAAACAAGCTTTACGGTACTGGTAACTAACTATGTTACTTTTTAGTACCTACAGCACTTTAAAGTACGTACTATTCATTGTATTGAATATATTTCATAATAGTACATGTAAGAGAGAGACAAGCTTTACGGTACTAAAAAGTACCTATAGTACTTTAAAGTGCGTTCTTTAAAAAAAGAATGAAACCATTCATAATAGCGTTTGTAGAGATTAAATATGTTTTTTAGAAGATAAAAGGGCCTTTTTATCGCACTATTATGATAGGAATTATAGGGAAGAGGGGAAACTCAATTGAATTCATATACAGCATCGTCTTCAGAAGTTCAGACGAATCGAAGAAGTATATTTGCGTTGTTAGCGTTAGCAATTAGTGCGTTCGGGATTGGGACAACTGAATTTGTTAGTGTCGGTTTATTACCATCTATTTCGGAAGATTTACATGTGTCGGTTACAACGGCTGGTTTAACAGTTTCTTTATATGCGTTAGGCGTAGCGTTTGGGGCTCCAGTATTAACGTCATTAACAGCTAATATGTCACGAAAAACGTTATTAATGTGGATTATGATTATTTTCATTATTGGTAACGGAATCGCAGCGGTAGCAACAAGCTTCACTGTATTACTTATTGCGCGAATTATTTCTGCACTTTCGCATGGTGTGTTTATGTCAATTGGTTCAACAATTGCTGCGGCACTTGTCCCAGAAAATAAACGGGCTAGCGCGATTGCGATTATGTTTACTGGTGTAACAGTTGCAACTATTACAGGTGCACCAATTGGAACATTTATTGGTCAACAATTTGGCTGGAGAACATCATTTTTAGCAATTGTAGTAATTGGAATTATCGCCTTAATTGCAAATAGTATTCTCATTCCATCTAATATGAAAAAAGGTGCGTCTGTATCATTCCGCGATCAATTTAAACTGATTACGAACGGAAGACTGTTACTAGTTTTCATTATTACTGCATTAGGATATGGGGGAACATTCGTAACTTTTACGTATTTATCTCCGTTATTACAAGAGGTAACAGGATTTAAAGCAAATACGGTTACTATCATTTTATTAGTGTATGGAATCGCCATTGCGATAGGGAATGTGATTGGCGGAAAATTATCGAATCATAATCCAATTCGAGCGCTATTCTACATGTTCTTTATTCAAGCGATTATACTATTTGTTTTAACATTTACGGCACCATTTAAGGTAGCTGGGTTAATCACAATTATTTTAATGGGGCTATTCGCATTTATGAATGTTCCAGGGTTACAAGTATATGTCGTAATGTTAGCTGAACGATTTGTACCGAGTGCTGTCGATGTTGCATCGGCAATTAATATTGCGGCGTTTAATGCTGGGATTGCTCTTGGTGCTTATTTAGGCGGTATTGTAACGAACTCGTTAGGGTTAATTCATACAGCTTGGGTAGGCGGCATTATGGTAGTAGGTGCTGTTATTTTAACAGCATGGAGCATGACATTAGAAAAAAGAGATCAAGTAAAATAAAAGGAGAGAAAATAAAATGAAAAACTTACAAAGTAAAACAGTATTAAGTAATGGTGTGGAAATGCCTTGGTTTGGTTTAGGTGTATTTAAAGTAGAAGAAGGACCAGAACTTGTAGAAGCGATTAAATCAGCAATTAAAGCAGGATACCGCAGCATTGATACAGCTGCAATTTACGGAAATGAAGCAGCTGTAGGTGAGGGGATTCGTGCCGGTATTGAAACAACTGGTATTTCAAGAGAAGAATTATTTATTACTTCAAAAGTATGGAACGCAGATCAAGGATATGAAGAAACGATTGCTGCATACGAAGAGAGCTTAAAAAAATTAAAGCTAGATTATTTAGATTTATATCTTGTTCACTGGCCTGTAGAAGGGAAATATAAAGATACATGGAGAGCGTTAGAAACACTTTATAAAGAAAAGCGTGTACGTGCAATTGGCGTAAGTAATTTCCAAATTCACCATCTGCAAGATGTAATAAAAGATGCAGAAATTAAGCCGATGATCAATCAAGTAGAATACCATCCTCGTTTAACACAAAAAGAATTACAAGCTTTCTGTAAAGAACAAGGTATTCAAATGGAAGCATGGTCACCACTTATGCAAGGTCAATTATTAGATAATGAAACATTACAGGCTATTGCTGAGAAACATGGTAAAACAACAGCACAAGTGATTTTACGTTGGGACCTTCAAAATGAAGTGATCACAATTCCAAAATCAACGAAAGAGCACCGCATTATTGCAAATGCAGATGTATTTAACTTTGAATTAACGAAAGAAGATATGGAAAAAATCGATGCATTAAATCAAAATCACCGCGTTGGTCCAGATCCTGATAACTTTGATTTCTAATAGAAATGAGTAAAAAGAGTGCAAAAATTGCACTCTTTTTTTATTGAATAGACTATAAAATGTTTCTGTTTATATTATGACTTTTAAATTACTTTAGACGAGCTAAAGAACTGATTAACAGTATTAAAGTTTGACATAAAATAATGGATTCTATATTATATATGCTATAGCATGTAAATTACGATTTATTTAGAGGTGGCATATGGACTTATATGAGTTAACAGGACATCTTGTTCATCATACGGATGTGAAGTTAACAAATTATATAATGTAAGTTTTTAATCACATATTGCTTATAAAATTTATCCTTTGTATGCTATAGCATACAAAATACACCTCTTAACTTGTAATGTTCAAAATTTAAATAACATAGTAGAAAATTCATGAAGCGAGGAGATTTTAGTAATGGAAAAATTCATATTAGCGTTTGATAGAGAACTTGTAATTGCAGAAAAAAAAGACTCAACATGGAGCGTCCAATCGCAGTTTGTAGGTGCGAATCCGGTTGCATTAGCTTCAGATCCATACGATCCAGAAAGAATGTATTGTGGTACCTTTGACAGGGGATTATGGAGAAGTAAAGATGGAGGAAGTTCATGGGAAGCGATTGGTGCGTTACCTTCCTTTGGTGAAGTGTTCCCAGCAAATGCTATTCATATGAGAGCTATTACAGCAGTTTCTGTATCTCCAGCGAAGGGGGATGACGGTAACGGGATTGTATATGTAGGAACTGAACCGAGCGCAATGTTCGTATCCAAAAATGGAGGAGACAGTTTTGAGCTGCTAACTGATTATCGACAAATGCCATCATATTCATCATGGTTCTTTCCTCAAAGAACATATACACACCATGTAAAACATATTGAAATTGATGCTAATAATCCAGAAACTATTTATACGACTATTGAGGTAGGCGGATTAATTAAAAGTGTAGATGGAGGTAAGACATGGACTGAGGAAAAAGAGGGGAACTATCCTCAAGATATTCACATTCTTACATCACATGGCGATGCGCCAAATCGTTTATACGGGGTGTTAGGTGATTCATTCTTGAAAGAACCAGGTCAAGAGTATGCGGAGAGTAATGATGGAGGTAAGACTTGGAACTATATGTGTAGCGGGCTAAAGCATCATTACGCATATCAAATGGCAGTTAACCCAAATGATCCAGAAAATATTATTATCGCGACATCTTCAAATCCACACGTAGCGCATGATTACAATAATGGAAATTGTGAATCATTTATTTATAAGAAAGAAAAAAATCAGTCTTGGGCAGAAATGAATGTAGGTTTACCAACTCCTAAAGGCACAATCATACCAGTATTAAAGGCAACAAGTGATGGAACGTTTTATCTGTTTAGCAATAAAGGAGTGTATCAGTCAGTAGACGGTGGTTCAAATTGGACATCATTAGAGATTCCTTGGGAGAATAGATTTATGGAACAACATCCTTATGAGATGTTAATTATTAAATAAGTGACAGGTATAGTTTTTACTACTATTCATTGGTAATGTTTAGTTGAATTTAAATTAAAAATGTAAAAAGCCAGGTAATGTGTTATTCATGCTACCTGGCTTTTTTGACCAGCAATTTAAGGTTATTTTCATATTTGTGTAAATATGAAACAAGCAGGATACATGAATAGAGAATGGGTAAAATAATACCGAATGATCACTAGATTGTATCAATGATGCTATAAGTGTTTTTTTAGGGAAACTGAAGCAAGAAGCAGTGGTTTAGATTCAGAATGACTAGCAATTGGTGTTATGGTGTTCAATGGTTCAAAAATGAACTCATTTCAACTCATATTATCTTCGCAATGTATCATTTTGAAGAATATTAAAACTTAGGAGGAAATGAATTATGACAAAAGATTTCTATACTGCACTGAAAGAAAGACGTACTTATTATGGAATTAACAAAGAGGTACAAGTATCGGATGAAAAAATTAAAGAAATTGTGGAGTTTGCTGTGAAATATACTCCATCAGCTTTCAATTCTCAAACTGCGCGATTAGTTGTATTATTTGGTGAAGCTCATGATAAATTATGGGATATTACAACTGAAACATTAAGAAAAGTAGTTGGAGATGGAGATTTCTCAGGAACGCAACAAAAAATGGATTCTTTTAAAGCTGGTTATGGAACAGTACTATTCTTTGAAGATGAGGCTATCGTTAAATCGCTTCAAGAAAAATTTGCTGCATATGCTGAAAACTTCCCAATTTGGTCACACCAAGCATCAGGTATGCACCAATTAGTCGTGTGGACAGGTTTAGAAGCAGAGGGATTAGGGGCATCTTTACAACATTATAATCCATTAATTGACGATGAGGTAAAACAAGAATGGAATGTTCCTGCTAATTGGAAACTAATTGCACAAATGCCATTTGGTAATCCAACAGCTGCACCAGGTGAAAAAGAATTCCAACCACTTGAAGAGCGTGTGAAATTTCATAAGTAATATTCAAATGCAATAAAATGGAAATTTAATTAGTGGTGGTCTTACTGTCCGCAAATAGCGGGATAAGCTAACTGTATTGCGAAAATAAAACTGTTTAGTTACAAAAATTCTATTTATTATTTCTGTTAATCGAGTATGTATTAATAAAAGTTGTTAAAATCACTATTTTAATCTTTAAAGGAACAAGGTGATCGGTTTGATCATCTTGTTTCATTTCTTAAATTTTATTTTATTCATTAAAAAACGCTAGCTTTTCATAAATGCTTGAAAAACTAGCGTTTTAATAATAGGTATCTGTAATTTGATTACTTAAAACTATATACGAAAAAGCTTTTATGTTATTCCTCAAGTTCTATCCATTCCTGTGACCATTCTTCTATTCCGCGAATAATAGCTTCTAAAGCAAATCCTTTTTGAGTTAAAGAATATTCTATACGAACTGGTGTCTCAGGAAAGACTTTACGTTCGACAATTCCTTCTAGTTCTAATTCTTTCAATCTTTCTGAAAGTAATCTTCCGCTAACAGGAAGAGAAGATTCAAGCGTACAAAAGCGCTGAGATCCAGAAAAAAGTTGGTAAATAATTAGTGCTGTCCATCGTTGGCTAAAAAATTTCATTCCTTTTTCAAAGCGAGGGCATAATGTAGAATCATTCATTTTCCTTCACCTCCTAAAACAAATTATATAACATCTTACTATTAGTAACAAATGTTTTTATAATTAATTACTTGACGTAAATTGATTACGAATGTATACTCACTTACATAAAGTAACTAAGTTGTTTTATGTAACTAAAACTCTTTTCTTTAAATGGCCAAAGTTGTAATGATACATATTGCATATAAGCTGAGAGAAAAAAGAATAGCATCTGTAAAAACACTTACGTTGTGTAAGTTAAACAATAAAAAATATAACAATGGAAGAGAATTTTTAGAGATTCTCAATACTAGGAGGTACCTAATGGTTACAACAGATACAATTCATATGTTAGAAGATAAAATTCAATTTATACATCAAGATGGAAAGGATATTTATTTAGTAGGACCTATCAAATTGCCAATTAATTTATATGGGGAGACTAAAATTTTCCAATGGTATTCTTGGTTACAATGTAGTGAGGTTACAAATAGTGTAGAAGGAATTATCAAAAAACTCTCCTCTATTAATTTAGCTGATATGCAGCAATCTAGTGTGCTTGTATATGGTGATTTTGAGAATTCTGAAGATGCCCTAATTCGTATGCATAGTATTTGTCACACCGGTGATATCTTTGGTAGTAAACGTTGTGACTGTGGATTCCAATTAAAGCAGTCTTTACAAATGATTACAGAACATGGTTCAGGTGCTTTATTTTACTTAGCGAATCATGAAGGAAGAGGAATTGGTTTGTTTAGTAAAGCAATGACGTACCTCTTGCAAGAAAATGGGTTAGATACAGTAGAAGCTAATCTGAACCTAGGCTTTGAAGATGATGTTCGAAACTATGATGATACAATTGAAGTATTAAAAGCGCTACGCTCAAAACCTGTAAAACTTATTACAAATAATCCAAAAAAATTAGAAGCGTTACAAAAAGCTGGATTAAATGTTACGAGTCGTGAACCGTTATGGGGTGATATCTCAGAGTTTAATGAGAAATATTTGCAAACGAAGATTCAGCGTTCTGGACATTTTGAAGGGGGACACTTACATGCTTGAGCATGAATTGTATATGAAGCTAGCACTAGAAAATGCCAAGGCTATGAAGGGACAAACGACTCCAAATCCATTGGTTGGATCTGTAATTGTAAATGATAATCGAATTGTAGGGGTCGGAGCACATATGAAGGCCGGAGAACCACATGCCGAAATACATGCGATACGTATGGCTGGAGAACAGGTACGTGGTGCTACAATCTATGTAACTCTTGAACCTTGTTCTCATCATGGTAGAACAGGGCCTTGTGCTGAAGCAATTGTACAAGCAGGAATTAAGAAGGTAGTAGTTGCTACACTTGATCCAAACCCGCTTGTTTCTGGACGTGGAATTAAAATTCTACAAGATGCAGGTATTGAAGTACTTGTAGGAGTGTGTGAAGAAGAATCTAAAAAAGTGAATGAAGTATTTAATAAATATATTTTGACAAAGCGTCCATTTGTAACGATTAAATCAGGAGTTACATTAGACGGTAAAATCGCTACGTCTTCATCGGATAGTAAGTGGATTACATCTACAGAAGCAAGACAAGAAGTACACCAAATACGAAACGAAAATGCGGCTATTTTAGTAGGAGCGAATACTGTTCAAAAGGATAATCCATCATTGACAACGCGTATTCCAAATGGACGAAATCCAATTCGAATAATATTGGACTCGACATTACGCATACCGATGGAAGCTAATGTTGTTACAGATGGAGAAGCTCCTACCTGGATATTTACAACAAGTAATCATGCAGCGAAAAAAAAGATAGCATTAGAAAATGCAGGAGTTAAAGTATTTGTTACTAGCGGAGAAAAGCATATAAACTTACATGAAATGCTTGATGTTTTAGGGCAAAAAGGAGTTTCCTCCCTGCTTATTGAAGGTGGTGGAGAGGTAAATGCTTCGTTTATTGAAAATAAATTGATGGATAAACTTATATTATATGTCGCACCAAAAATTATTGGGGGCAGATTGGCGCCTAGCTTTGTAGAGGGGACTGGTATTACTAAAATGCAAGATGCAATTGAATTTAAGGATGTATCATTTACCCAGGTTGGAAAAGATTATAGATTTATTGGCTATCCAGAATATCGGAAAATATAAGGAGAATAAAAGCTACTTATATGTTCCGATAAATGGATTGCAGAAAGGAGCGATGAAGAGTGAAGTTTGGATTTGATATCGATGATACATTAATTGATTTAAGGCAGCATGCTTTTCATTTATATAATAAGAAATTAAACAAAAAAGTAGGATTGGATGTATTTCATTCTTTAAAAACAATTGAAATTCATGAAGCATTTGGCATGACTTCGGAGGAAGGCAGTCATATGTGGAATAGTTTGCTGGATGAGATTTATTATACTTCTTGTTCACCGTTTCCATATGCAGTAGAGACATTACAAGAATTAGAAAAACAGGGACATGAAATATACTATATAACAGCACGGCCTAAAGAACATGGAGAGCAAACAAAAAAATGGTTAATAGAAAAAGGTTTTCCGGTACATGAAGATCGCTTTTTCTATGGAATGAAGGATGAAGAAAAAATACACTTCATACAAGAAATAAAATTAAACTATTTCTTTGATGATAAGCCGGCAGTCTTAGAAACGTTAATAGGAAAACCGATAAATGTGTATGCAAAAACTACTTCTTACAATCAACATCTCAATATCCCGCGGATTACAAGTTGGACGGAGTTAGGAGATATTATAAAGAAAGAAATGTGAGGATTTAACTGGCAAATCAAATAGAGCTAAGAGTATATTGAGTGTTACAATTTTAGAGGAAAGACATAGGTGTTATGTCTTTCCTTATTTTTTAATACTATCGTTTTTATTAGTGTGATGTGCTAGGAGTACTTCTAATAGAGAGGAAATAGAAAAATGAGCAATAAGAAAAATATTTTTAAGCTAGTCTTGTATGGTAGTGTAATTTATACATCAATGATGGGTTCCCCTGGTGCCACAATATTTTTGGATATTTTGGATGAGAAGTTCAAGAATTAATAGGGTGTGTTCATAATCATGAATTTTTGGAAAACCAAAATTACAATGTTAGGTTATTTTGAATCAGTAGTGGATGATATGCAAAATTGCATATTACAAAATAAACATCGTAATTTTTGGATTCTTGGTATAAAATACATTACTTAAACTATATATTAGAATGGAGAAAGTGAATTGGAATTATTAAGAAACAGTAAGGTTGGTACAAAACTAAACATATTAATAACTATATCAAGTATTGCATGTATAGTATTATCCCTAATAGGGTTTTGGGGATTAGAAAGAGGGAAAAGTACTTCCTCTAATATGTATGAGGATAATTTACTACCAATTGAGTGGATTGGTATTGTAGAATCTAATTTTTATCATGTTAATATGAACTTTATGGAAAATATGGTATCAAAAGATGAAAAAAGAATGAATGAATTAATAAGAGAAATGGACGGAATTCGTCAGGAAAATGATTATCTTTTAAAGCAGTTTGAGGCTAAAGTTATTTCTACTAAAGAAAAAGAATTATATAACACGTTTTATGAAACATTTAATAAATTAAGAACTCAAATGAAGAAAGCGCAAGAATTAGGGAAATCTAATAATGAGGAAGCATATGCATATTACCTAAAAGAGATTGAACCTAATATGCAAAAATCAATAAAATCAATTCGTGAATTAATTTTATATAATAGTAATAATGCAGAGCTTTTACAGAAGGAAAATAATAATAGTGCTCAAAATACAATGATAATGTTTGTTAGTATTTCGCTTTTAGCAATTTTGATAATTATATTAATTGGATATATTATTAAATTAACTATCCGAAAACCACTTGTGTTACTACAAAATGATATGGAAAAAGTAGCAGCTGGAGATTTAACAACACGTACTCCTTATAAAGCAAATAATGAATTAGGGCATATTGTTCAGTCTTTTAATAGTATGTTAGATAACCTTCAACAATTAATTGCGAATGTTAAGATGACAACACAAGAGGTTATTTCTACTACGGAGGGCGTATTACAAGATACAAATCGAGCGTCTAGTATTTCAAATGAGGTTGTACAGACTGTTTTAGAAGTAAAAACAAAAATAGAAGGACAGGTAACTAGTATTCAGGAGAGCTCATCCTCAATGGAAGAAATTACAACAGGGGTGCAAACTGTAGCTGAATCTTCAGCAGTAGTCGCTGAGGTAGCAGTAACGACTACAGAACGAATAAATATCGGTAGTGAAGTGATAAATCACTCTATTCTTCAAATGAATAGTGTGCATGATGTTGTCGAGGAAACATCAAAAGTAATAAATAAACTTGTTACACGTACACAACAGATTGATACAGCTCTCGCTGCAATTACTAATATTGCCGAACAAACGAATCTTCTTGCCTTAAATGCCGCTATTGAAGCGGCACGTGCTGGAGAGAATGGGAAAGGATTTGCAGTGGTTGCCGCAGAAGTTCGAGACTTGGCTGAGCAATCTAAAGAATCTGCAAAGGAAGTGAATCATTTAATAAAATCCATTCAACAAGATACTCAAGATACAGTTAATGTCATGCGAAAAGGCCAACAGAAGGCAGTAGAAGGAAAAGAAGCTGCCCACAAAGCGAATCAAACCTTCTTGTCTATTATGAGAGATATTGATAAGATTACAAGTCAAATTCAAGAAGTATCCGCAGCGACAGAAGAGATGTCTGCTGGTACAGAAGAAGTAAATGCTTCTCTTTCGCTAGTTTCTGAAACTGCAACGGATGTAAAAAAAGAGACTCTTCAAACAGTAAAATCAATTCAATCACAAGCTGTATCAATTGAACAAATATCAATTCAATCTAACAAAATGAAAGAAAAGGTGGAAGAATTAACGGAACTGGTTTCAAAATTTAATATTACAGAATAAGATAATTTATTCAATTACAAATGTAATAACATGTATGAAAACACATGAAGACTTAAGGGGCTTCGTGTGTTTTTTTATTGAATAATGTATGAAATAATATTGGATCATTTCACGGTATTTCAAAAATTTCGGTTTTATATCCATATATGCAAAATTACATATATTTAATGATTGATAATCATGAGCTAATGTAACTATAATAATTACACTAATAAGTAACTTACTGACGACAGTTATAAGTAAAGAAGGAGGGTTTTATTGTATTTTGTATATAAAAAATAGAAAAGGAGATATGTAAATGAAAAGGCTACTTGTTATAGGCATCATGTATACAATGTTTTTCCTCATAGGAAATATACACTTACATGCTGATGAACGAACAAATGTAAAAGAAATTACTAGTTTAGAAGAGCCTACTTGGATATTTCAGGCGGGCATAAGTAAGGGTAAATATCACGATCGACAAGATTTAGGATTTATTTTGCAGAGAAATACACCATTAAAGGTAAGACAAACGAATCCTAATTTTAAAGACAAATTAACATTACGTTTATTGTCTAATGACTCTAAAAATGAAAAATCCATACAAGTAGGAAATGAATGGATTACCATTCAAGGTGATACGCCTTTAGTTCCTTTCATAGATACTCCGTATGGTGAAGAGCACGCTGTACTTGAGTACCAACTAGGGAATGAAAGTGCTACTAAACCTCTTCCGATTTATAAACAACAAGGAAGTGTATCTCAATTTTTTAGTACATGGGATCAATTTGATGGAGAGTATGCGTTAATTCAAGGGGAGAGTTTTCAATTATTTGTACCTAAAAAAGATAAAGAGTTAGTAAGATCTTTAAAAGATTTTCAATCGTTGGATGAGTTAATTGCATATTATGAAGATATTTTTGCGATGTATGATTCAATTATTGGTTTAGATGGCTCAACGGTTGAAAATAAAAAAAGTCAAAATCGTTATTTCTTAAAAGCAGATATATCTGGTGCTGGCGGTGCCTATTATGGCGCAAATTGGACAGCCAATAGTACAGATAGTACAAAGATGTGGTTAGATAAACTAAGTTGGGGAACTTTACATGAAATCGCTCATGGATACCAAGCTGGTTTTGATAATCAAGGAATATTTACAGGAGAAGTTTCTAATAATCTATTTGGTGTTCAATATCAATATAGTAAATACGGCAAAAAAGCAGATCAAGTTGGTTGGTTATTTAATTTTGGGAAGAAGGAACAGGTAGAACGGAATTTATACAATGCTTTAATGAAAGAAAATAAAAATTATGATGATTTAGATTTGCGACAAAAACTTATTCTTTTAACGATGGCGAAACAAAAAGCTGGCGATGAAGCTTTTGCAAAAATGTATCAAGGTTATCGAAAACTAGCTAGTAATGCTGCTTTTAAAAAAGGTGACCATTCTTTACCAGATTTAATGAATCAGTATTATAGCGAGAATGTACAAGTTGATTTTACACCCGTTTTTGAAAGATGGGGCTTTAAGCTTAATCATAAACAAATAGAGATGAATAGGGCGAAAGGTTATCCGGCAGTTACTTCTTTAGCGTATATAGTGCCTGAATCACAATTAGCTAAGGCGAGAGCTCTAGTTGATCCTGATATTCCGATAAACTCTAACTTTGAAATAGTTACGAATCAGCAAATTGCTTCACTTGGGTTAAAAGGGAATTTGCATATCCATTTAAATACAAATGAAATAGATACATTGAAAGGAAGAAAGATTAAATTAAAAGAAGGGAATACAGTTGTTCAAGAAAAAACAATTGAAACAGCAGATATCAATTTACAAGACGTACCAAATGGGGTTTATACGGTTGAAATTTCAGGTGAGAAAATGGATAGAATGTATCATTTCCGTTCGTATTATGCCTATGTAAAGGAAAAGGATAATAGTCTAACGATTGATGTTAACGAAATGAAAGTGAGCAATTTGGTAAATGAAACGATTCAATTCCTAGGATTAGGAGATGATCAGTTTGCCGAATTAAATACAGACTTAGAGCAAAAGCGGGCTGTTTTTACGGTTACTACTAAAACGCCTCATAGCTATTATGCAGATGAAAAATACGCATCAATAGAGGTGTTTAATGAGAAAGGTGAAAAAATTTATACGAAGGAAATGGAAGGGACAAATGTAACGATTGTAAAAGATACTATTCCACTAAAAGAAGGATATAAAATTAAAATCTATCATGATGAAATAAAAAAACGATTAACTAGTAAAGCTACTATTATTAATCCTATGAATAAAACAAATGAATTTATAATGACAAAATGGGGACTGAAAAATACTTATTTAAAAAATAATCCAGAAGAAAATCTTATGAAAAGAATTGATGAAGAAATGGAAGAAATTATAAGTAATCCGGTTTTAAAAGAGATACCAATGCAAAAATTAGAAATGAAAAAGAATGTGTGGATGGCAATAAATATGTTATCAGAACCACAAAAAATAACGTATATGAATAAATATAAAGATAGCTTATATAATGAGTAATTTTTGAGAAATGAAATGAATCTAAAAGTAACGACGCAATCTATCTATATTATGAGGAATCACAATTCATAAACAGTAGATAAACATAGATAGTTTGAAATATCTATGTTTCCAATTCTGAAAAACATTTATTTAACTTAATAATAAGATTAAAAAGGAGTAAAAATATGAAGAATTTCGTAAAGGTAGGTTTAACTACAGGAGTGGTGTTATCGGCGATTATGCCTTATGGAGGAGTACATGCGGCAACAGAAGATTTAAAAGTGGACACAAAGGAGGATACGTTCCGAACAGGTAATTTAACAGCACCTTCTCAAAATTCGGCAGAAAATGTAGCAAAGGATGCACTAAAAGGAAAAACAGAACAAGCATTATCATCAAAGCAAGTTAATACGGAATCCAAAGTTAATTATAATGTTACGCAAAGTCGTAAATCTTATGATGGTACTACATTGGTACGTCTTCAACAAACGTATGAAGGACGTGATGTATACGGATATCAACTAACAGCACATATTAATGATGATGGTGTACTTACGAGCGTTTCGGGGGATAGTGCCCAAGATCTACAACAACAGGAAGATTTGAAACAACCTATTACTTTATCAGAAGAGGATGCAAAGAAACAGCTTTTCAACATCTATGGAAATGATCTTACATTTATTGAAGAACCAGAAATTAAACAAGTAGTATATGTAGATGAAAATACAAATAAAGCTACAAACGCATATCAAATTACTTTTAGTGCATCTACACCTGAATATGTATCTGGTACAGTATTAATTGATGCTTTTGGTGGTAATCTATTAAAAGAACTCGTTCAAAAATTAGGTATACAAGTAGATAGTAGTATTGTCCAATCTGCGACAGTAAATAAATCACAAGATCCTTCAAAATTAACAGGTACAGGAAAAGATGACTTAGGTATTAATCGTACGTTTGGAATTACGCAGCGAAGTGATGGAACGTACATGCTTGCAGATTATTCTCGTGGTAAGGGAATTGAAACATATACTGCTAATTATAAAGATTATAATAATTATAGAAGAAATGTATGGGGTTATCTCGATGATTTAGTAACAAGTAATTCTACAAATTTTACAGATCCTAAAGCAGTTAGTGCCCATTATTTAGCAACGAAAGTATATGATTTTTATCAAGAAAAATATGGCCGTAACAGCTTTGATAATAACGGACAAAAAGTAATTTCTGTCGTTCATGGTTGGAACACAAATGGTACGAATAAAGGGAATCCTAAGCAGTGGTTTAATGCATTTAGTAATGGGGCTATGCTGGTATATGGAGATCCAATTGTTAGAGCATTTGATGTGGCAGGACATGAATTTACACACGCGGTTACAAGAAATGAGTCTGGACTTGAGTACGCAGGAGAAGCTGGTGCAATTAATGAAGCGTTATCTGATATTTTAGGAGTAGCAGTTGAAAAGTATGCAAATAACGGAAAGTTCAATTGGACAATGGGAGAACAATCTGGTCGTATTTTTAGAGATATGAAAAACCCATCATCTATCTCTTCTAGATATCCGGAGGACTATAGACATTATAATAACTTACCTATTGATGCTGACCACGATCATGGTGGTGTACACACGAACTCTAGCATTATTAATAAAGTAGCTTACTTGATTGCTAGTGGTGGAAACCATAATGGAGTAAACGTACATGGCATTGGAGAAGATAAAATGTTTGATATTTTCTATTATGCAAATACGGATGAATTAAATATGACTTCTAACTTTAAAGAATTAAAAGAAGCTTGTATTCGTGTAGCAACGAACTTATATGGTAAAGACTCATTAGAAGTACAAGCTGTCCAACAAGCCTTTAAAGCAGCTTATATTTAATAATATTGCGATGAATTATAAACCCTTTTATTTTAATATAGTGATTAATTTGTGTGTATAGGCAAAAACCTTGTAGAATTTTTCTGCAAGGTTTTTTTGAATGTTATCCCGCTATTTGCCGGGCAGTAAGACCCCGCCCTAAAATTCAGCGGAAGAAAAGAAGTTAGGTGGGGGTCGGGCTGATTAAAGTTTCACTTTATGTTATATGGTTTTTAGTTAATTAGGATAAAAAATAATCCTATAACTGTATGTAAGAATGTGTAATTTTACACTCTTTTTTATGATAGAAAAGGATACTACGTTAGTAAATATAAAAAGTTAGAAATTATAGTATATAGGGCACTTTTTTGTTCCTATGGAACTTTAAAGTGCGTAATTTTCTTTCTAGTTAATATAGATCATAATGGTATTTACTGGTTGGTTTTAGCTTTACTCTGCTGTTGATGTGATTTTTTAACATGACAATGATTAGAATCAGAATTATTGAGTAGATCTAAATGATGATAATTTCGATTTTTAATTCAGTACAGAGTGCAATAGCTACATAATTTTCGTTTATACTCTTTCGAAAAAAGGGTGGATCTGCTTATTTTCTGTTAAAGATAAGAGAAGTGAACCACAATATAAACGTAATTATTTATTCCAACGTAAGTCAATCATGTAGCACATGAATTTGGAGGGATCTATATGCATATGCAATTAAAAGGGAAAACAGCACTGGTTACTGGATCTACGGCAGGCATTGGAAAAGCAATTGCCACTTCATTAGTAGCGGAAGGAGCTACTGTACTTATTAATGGACGCCGTGAAGAAAATGTTAATCAAACGATAAACGAAATTCGAGCGCAGTATCCGGATGCTATTCTTCAACCTGTAGTAGCTGATTTAGGAACAGAACAAGGGTGCCAAAATGTGATTGAAAAGTACCCTGAAGTAGACATTCTTATTAACAACTTAGGAATTTTTGAACCTGTAGAATATTTTGATATCCCTGATGAAGATTGGTTTAAATTGTTTGAAGTCAATATTATGAGTGGTGTTCGACTTACTCGCTCGTACTTGAAAAAAATGATTGAAAGAAAAGAAGGAAGAGTCATCTTTATTGCTAGCGAAGCAGCTATTATGCCATCTCAAGAAATGGCTCACTATAGTGCGACTAAAACGATGCAACTCTCACTTTCTCGCAGTTTAGCTGAGCTGACGACAGGAACGAATGTGACTGTTAATACTATAATGCCTGGTTCGACTTTAACGGAAGGAGTGGAGACTATGTTAAATAGTCTTTATCCTAATGAGCAATTGACAATAGAAGAAGCTGAGAAGCGATTTATGAAAGAGAATCGACCAACCTCTATTATTCAAAGACTTATTCGACCAGAAGAAATTGCCAATCTTGTCACGTTCTTAAGCAGCCCACTTTCTTCAGCAATTAATGGTTCCGCGTTGCGAATAGACGGGGGATTAGTACGTAGTGTGTTTTAAAAAATTAAAAACAACATAATATTCTGTTGAAGGTAAAGATGGTAAGGCAAATGAGTTGTATTTTATCTATTAATGGAAATATATAAAAAGCAAATTGCGACATGCAAACAGCCGAATTTTCTACTATAAGAAAAATTCGGCTGTTCTTTTTTTACTTGTTGTAAAGGATGGAAAGCTTTTAAGATTGTGGCACGCCTCTTAAGACAAAGATAAGGCGAAGCAATCCCGCTGTTATTTGTATTATTTAGTGAAAGTTACCAAACGTTTTTCAACACTATTTTCCCAATTGCTTTATTTGACTCCAAATATTCATGTGCTTGTGCAACTTCATCAAACGTAAAAAGTTTAGAATCTAGCAATGGTCGAAGGTGTCCTTCTTCTACTATTTGCGTTAGTTTAGTTAAAATTTCCCCGCAAGCGTCACGTTTATCTGTATGTAATATTTTTAACGCCATAAAAGTAACGTGCAGAGAGAGTCCTTTTGCGTGTAAAGGAGAGAGGTCATGGGTTGAACGAGCTGCAATTGTTACGACAGTTCCGTTGACCGCAGCAGCTTCAAAAGAATGATCAAGATTCTTGCCGCCTACTGTATCAAATATAACTTCAAATCCGTTTCCGTTCGTATGTTTTTGTACATATTCTTGAACAGATTCTTCTTTATAATTAATAGCTATGTCGGCTCCTAGACGATGGGCGATGTCTATTTTGCTTTGCTGAGAAGCGGTTGTAAAAACTTTAGCGCCTGCCCATTTAGCTAGTTGAATGGCTACGTGTCCTACGCCACCAGTAGCTCCATGAATGAGAATATTTTGACCAGGTTTAATATTTGCACGATCAAATAAAGATTCCCAAGCTGTAATTGCAACTAATGGTAGAGCAGCTGCTGCTTCCATTGTTAAATTTTTAGGTTTGTGAGCAATTAATCGTGCATCAGCAAGCATAAATTCTGCAAGTGCACCTCCAGTTTCTTTAAAACCTCCGGCACATCCGTATACTTCATCCCCACATTTAAATTTCGAAACACCTTCTCCTACTTCAATAACAATACCAGCTACATCGCCGTGTAATATAGCTGGAAACTCAGGAGCGACTGCTGAAACGGCACCACTACGCATTTTTGTATCGATTGGATTTACACTTGTTGCTTTTACATCGATTAGAACATGACCTGGTAAAAGTTTTGGTTTTGAAACTTCTTCTAATTGAAATACAGATGAACCCCCAAAAGAATGGATAATTTGTGCTTTCATAGTTTATACCTCCTGTTTGTGGTTATAGCATAGCAAAGTACGAAAAATAAGTATAATATTTTGAATTTGGTTAGTAACAATTTTATATAAAGAAAGGGAAAGTACGTGAAATAATGAAATGTATTTGCAAAAGCAACAGTACAGCTTTTTGAAGAAAGGATAGATGTTATTTTTGCAGCACGATTTATTCATTATGTTTATTACTACTCACTTAGTATAGGTACTTTAAAGTGCCTACATCACTTTAAAGTACGTACTGTTATTCATGTTATGGCCGATTTATAATAACACTCGTAGCACAAAGAAAGTTATAACGATTACAATCGGCAACAATGTGGTGTTGCAGTGTTGCTTATGAATTTTGAGAAGAAATATGAAAAGTATAGATTGATATGAATGAGGGAAAGTGAGTGAAACACATGGAAAAGTTTGCGAACCATTTTGGATATAATCGTATGTTTGCGAAAGATCAACTTACGTTAGGAGTTCACATTCCGATTGAAAATTATCAGTTTCATGCTCCAACGATGGAAAAACAAGTAGAGTTAGTACAAAAAGCGGAACAATACGGTTTTACAGGTGTATGGCTTCGCGATGTATTGCTGCAAGACCCTGATTTTGGTGATCCTGCAACAGGTCAAATTTACGATATGATGATTTATTTAACGTATTTAGCAAGCAAAACAGAGAAAATCGCATTTGGAACGTCGGCAACTGTATTGTCACTTCGTCATCCATTGCGTGTAGCAAAAGAAATTGCTACATTGGATCAACTATTTCCAGAAAGAATTATGCTTGGCGTTTCATCCGGTGACAGACGTGCTGATTTCAAGGCGTTAGGTGTTAGTCATGAAACAAGAGGTGAAAAGTTTAGAGAAGCGTTTGCTTACTTGGAAGAAATTTTGTATAAAAACTTCCCGTCTATCCAGTCGACACTAGGAGAAGTTCATGGTGCGAATTTAGTTCCAAAACCGTCTAAACGTGTTCCAACCTTTATTACAGGTTTTAGTCAGCAAAATATGGAATGGTTTGCTGAACATGGAGATGGATGGATGTATTATCCACGTAGTCCGGTGCATCAGGCGGGAGCAATTGGACAATGGAGAGAACTAGTAGAGGATTATCATCCAGCTGTATTCAAACCATTTATCCAACCGATGCATTTAGATTTATCTGAAGATCCAAATGAACGTCCTACACCGATACGTTTAGGTTACCGTACAGGGCGTAAGGCACTAATTGAATTACTTGATATATATAAAAGTATTGGTGTGAATCATTTATTCCTTGCTCTATTTGATGGTCAACGTCCAGCTGACGAAGTATTGGATGAGCTAGGAGAAGAAGTGCTACCGCATTTCCCAGCCTTGTAAAGGAGTGAAAAGAATGAAAGCAATAGGACTTATGCAATATGGAGATAAAAGTGTACTACAAGAGATTGAAATGCAGACACCGCTATTGGGAGACAACGATGTACTGATTGAAGTATATGCAGCTGGTGTAAATCCTGTGGATTGGAAAATACGTGAGGGTTTACTTCAAGACGTAATTTCTTATGACTTCCCGCTCGTTTTAGGATGGGATGTTGCAGGTGTAGTTGCTGCTATAGGAAAAAACGTTACCGCATTTAAAGTGGGGGATGAAGTATATAGTCGTCCAGATATTGAACGAAATGGTACTTATGCAGAGTACGTGGCTGTAGATGAGAAGTATGTAGCGAAAAAACCGAGAAATCTATCTTTTGAGGAAGCAGCATCAATCCCTCTAGTAGGTTTGACAAGTTGGCAAAGTTTAGTAAAATTCGCTAATGTTCAAAAGGGTAATAAGGTTTTAATTCATGCTGGATCTGGCGGGATTGGTACGTTTGCTATTCAACTAGCAAAAAGCTTCGGTGCATATGTTGCAACTACGACTAGTACGAAAAACATGCAATTTGTAAAGGATCTAGGCGCTGATACTGTCGTCGATTACAAAACGAAAGACTTTTCTTTGCTTTTGCATAATTACAATATTGTATTTGATGTGTTAGGTGGGGATGTACTAAAGAATAGTTATAAAGTACTTGCACCAAATGGAAAGTTAGCGTCTATTTATGGTCCGAAAGGTATGAAAATTCCGCAAACCGAGATATCAAGAGAGAAAAATATTGAGAGTGACCATATATTTACTGAACCTAACGGATATGAACTTTCTCTTATTACAGAATTAATTGAGAGCGGGAAGATTAAACCTGTTGTCACGCATGTGTTGCCTTTACATGTAGAAGGTGTAAAAAAAGCACACCACATAAGTGAGTCAGAACGTGCTCTTGGGAAAATTGTATTGAAGAAACATTGGTAAAGTATGAGGTTTTAGAGACAGTATTGTGCTAAGTAGCGAATGAACTTATATATTCTATTCTAGCAATTGTTTTAAAAGGGAGAGAACAAATGGATTCAATGACATTTCTTTTACCCCGCATTAACAGGCAGTAAGACCCCCACCTCAAAATTCAGCGATATCATAGAAGTTAGGTGGGGGCAACTGCCTGTAAAAGCCCGATTGGTTCAACTAATAATCAGTGGGGATGAACAAAACCCCCACTGATTAAAGTTTCACTTTATCCGGAGCGACAGGGGATTTAGCGAAACGCAAAATTTATCCTGCTTTATATAAGCTATTTAGTAATCAAAATATACCACAATCTATTTCGATTATCGGTATCGGCAGAAGGGTAATGTCAGATGTGGAATTTCAAACAAAGGTAGAACAATCCCTTGCTACATTTTCTAGAAGATCTACTGATGATGAATTAGGAGTAGAAGAATTTATTAGCACATTTCGTTATTGTCAATTAAATACAGCGAATATAGAGGACTATCAAGATTTGTTGCGTCTTGTAAAGAGGCGTGAAACAGAATTAAACATTCCTGAAAACCGCATGTTTTACCTATCTGTTATACCAGAAGTATTTGATGTCATTGCTTTAAATATTAAGGAAAGTGGATTGTGGGCTACAAAAGGATTGAACCGTCTTATTATAGAGAAGCCTTTTGGTTATCATGTAACGTCTGCTCGTGAGTTTAATGGAAAAATGATTGAAGATTTTGATGAAACTGACATTTGTTATATCAATCATTATCTTTGAAAATGAATGGTAATTAGGAATACACTTAGAAAAGCATTACGAAATAAATAGTATGTAATGCAAGACATTTTTATTGACGATAATAATTTATATGGTTAATATACTAGACATAAGATTATTTAATTACTAAAAGTAATTGGATATACATTTGTTTGTTGAGTTCGATAAATAAGTAATCTGTGGTAGAAGTGCTTTGAATTGCCACTATTAATATTGGGGACAATTAGAAAGCGAAAGGTATAAAAGGAATTGGAATTTGATAACTCTTTGTTTTTTTTATAAAAACAGGGGCTTCTGTACAATTCATTTTTAAAATATTGACAAGGATTATACAACAAGAGGGGGACTGAAATTGGAATCAATGACCTTTGTTTTATTTGGAGCGACAGGGGACTTAGCGAAACGCAAAATTTACCCCGCACTATATAACTTATATAGAGATCAAAAGCTTCCAAAGCAAATATCCGTTATCGGGCTTGGGAGACGTCAAGTATCTCATGTGGATTTTCAAGAAAGAATAAAAGAATCAATAGAGACGTTTTCCCGTCATAGAGAAGAAGGTACTCCAGAACTCGAAGTTTTTTTAGATAACTTTCGCTATTGTCCATTAGATGTGAGTAAGCCGGAAGACTATGAGAGATTATTACAAGTCGTTCGTGAAAGGGAAGAAGAGCTACATATAAAAGGTAATAGAATGTTCTATCTTTCCGTTGCTCCTGAATTTTTCGAGACGATTGCTTTAAATATTAAGGAAAGCGGACTTGATAAAACGGATGGATGGAAACGCCTAATGATTGAGAAACCGTTTGGGCACGACCTTGCATCTGCTCGTGAGCTGAATGATAAACTTAGTCGCACGTTTGAAGAAGACGAGATATACCGTATTGATCATTATTTAGGTAAACCGATGATTCAAAATCTTGAAGCACTAGAATTTGCAAATCCTGTTCTCCAGTCTATTTGGAATAAAGAACATATAGCGAACGTACAAATCACAGCTAGTGAAACAGTTGGGGTTGAAGAAAGAGCAGGATATTATGATCAGGCAGGAGCCATTCGAGATATGGTTCAAAATCATATGTTACAAATATTAATGATGACTGCTATGAATCTGCCGGAAAAGGTTAATGCATGTGAAATTCGAGAGGAAAAGCGAAAGGTAATGGAGACGCTTCGTAAAGTGAAAAAAGAAGACGTTCAAAACCATATCGTTCGCGGTCAATACGTTTCAGGAGAAATAAAAGGCGGACAAGTTGTAGCGTATAAAGAGGAGCCAGGAGTAAATCCTTCTTCTAACATAGACACATTTGTTGCTGCTCGCCTGTGGATCGATAATCCATTTTGGACTGGCGTTCCATTTTATATACGAACAGGTAAACGAATGAAAGAAAAGTCTACTCGTATTGTAATCGAATTTAAAAATACGTTAAAACAGCAATATCAAGATAGTAATCCAAATGCAGCACCTAACTTATTAATAATTGAAATTAGTCCAGGTGAGAACGTTTCATTACAGTTAAATAGTAAAAATCCATTGAAAAATGGAGAAATTGAACCGATGCGTATTAACTTTACTTGTGAGCAAGCGGATGTGGGAGTACCTGAAGCGTATGAAAGACTCATTCATGATGCGGTGAGTGGAGACGCTACATTCTTTGCACATTGGAGAGAAGTTGAATTGTCATGGGAATGGGTACAACCAATTCTTGAAGCATTCGAGGAGAACTTATTACCACTTCATGAATATGAGTCTGGTTCATATGGTCCAGATGCGTCTAATGAATTATTGCAAGAAAGTGGATTTAAATGGTGGTTAGATCAAGAGACGGAAAAATAAGTACTTTCTTTCATGAAAGCATGTAGGGGGACGATTACTATGACACAAAACATAAATCAATTAGCAGTGAATACAATTCGTACATTATCAATTGATGCTATTAATGCGGCAAATTCAGGTCATCCAGGTCTTCCGATGGGAGCAGCACCGATGGCTTATGCATTATGGGCGAATCATTTAAATCACAATCCTAATCATCCGAAATGGTTTAACCGTGATCGATTCGTTTTATCAGCGGGACACGGATCGAGCCTACTGTATAGCTTACTTCATTTAGCTGGATATGACGTTTCAATTGATGACTTGAAAAACTTCAGAAAGTTAAATAGTAAAACACCAGGACATCCTGAGTTTGGTCATACTCCTGGAGTTGAAGCGACGACAGGCCCGTTAGGACAAGGGATTGCGAATGCTGTCGGAATGGCAATGGCAGAAGCGCATTTAGCAGCGAAGTTCAATAAGGATGGTCACTCTATTATAGATCACAATACGTACGCTTTAGTCGGAGATGGTGACTTAATGGAGGGTGTCGCTTATGAAGCGATGTCAATGGCAGGACATATGAAACTTGGCAAGTTAATTGTACTGTATGATTCAAATGAAATTTCACTTGATGGTGAATTAGGCATTGCTTTCTCTGAAGATATTCAGAAAAGGGCAGAATCTGTACATTGGCAATATGTAAGAGTTGAAGATGGAAACGATGTCGATGCTATTACAAAAGCTATTCAATCAGCGAAAGAAAATACGGATCAACCTACTCTTATAGAAATTAGAACCATTATAGGTTATGGAAGTCCAAAAGTTGCTGGAACGAACAAAGCACATGGTAATCCGCTTGGAGTAGAAGAAGCGACAGCGACAAAACAAGTGTATGGTTGGCATTATGAGGAAGACTTCTTTGTGCCTGAAGAAGTAACAGCTCATTTTAATGAACTGAAACAAAAAGGTATTGAAAAAGAAAATGACTGGAATGAGCAGTTCAACTCATACAGAGAGTCGAATCCTGCACTAGCAGATGAATTAGAAAAAGCGATTACAGGTGATGTTTTAATTGAAGCGAAAGACATTCTATCTTTTGATACTGAAAAAACGATTTCCACTCGTGTTGCAAGTGGGGAAGCTATTAATCATTATGTGAAATCGATTCCTTCTATTTTCGGTGGAAGTGCGGATCTTTCTCATTCTACGATGACAGATATAAAAGGTGAAGCAGTATATGCAGTAGAATCATATGCTGGACGAAATATATACTTCGGTGTACGTGAACATGCAATGGGCGCGGCAGCGAATGGACTGGCTCTCCACGGAGGAGTAAAACCTTTCGTAAGTACATTCTTTGTATTTAATGATTACCTTCGTCCATCGATTCGACTGGCTGCACTGCAAAATTTACCTGTTACTTACGTATTTACACATGATTCGATTGCTGTAGGAGAAGATGGTCCAACGCATGAACCAATTGAACAATTGGCAGCGCTTCGAGCAATTCCTGGTTTAACAGTTATCCGTCCGTCAGATGCAAATGAAACAGCAAGTGCTTGGGCGTATGCTTTACAGCAAACGGATGGTCCAGTCGTTTTAGTACTGAGCCGTCAAAATTTACCGGTGTTTAATGAAACGAAAGCGAACATAGAGAATCTCTCTAAAGGAGCTTACGTATTAACACAAACAAATGAAAATCCGGATGTAATTTTAATTGCGACAGGTTCTGAAGTATCCTTAGCTGCTAGTGCGAAAGCAAAATTAGAAGAAGAACAAGTTTCTGTTCGCATCGTTGCAATGCCGAGCTGGGAGTTATTCGATCGCCAATCGAACGAATATAAAGAATCCGTTCTTCCGTCTTCTATAACGAAACGAGTATCTCTTGAGATGGGTGTATCTCTCGGGTGGGAACGTTATGTAGGACAAGAAGGAAAAGTACTATCAATTGAAACATTTGGAGCTTCAGGAACTGGAACTGAAGTCATGAATCTATTTGGATTTACGACAGAAAATGTTGTTCAAATTACAAAAAATGTGTTGAATTCTTAAGCTATGACTGTGAATACCTTTCTGTACATACTAACATTTCAGTGCTGAAAGGTATTCCAGATTGTAGTGATATGAATTTTTAATAAAAGATGATTTGAGGAGGAATTATATTATGCAAGTAGGATTAATTGGGTTAGGTAAAATGGGATTAAATTTAGGGAAAAATTTAATGGATCATAAACATGAAGTAGTAGCATTTGATTTAAATACGAGCGCAGTAGAAGAAATGAAAGAGTACGGGGCAACGGGTACATCTAGTTTAAGTGAACTTGTTCAGTCATTACAATCACCAAGAATTCTTTGGGTAATGGTACCACACGCTGTTGTTGATTCTGTTATTGATGAGGTTACACCACTTTTATCAAAAGGAGATATTCTAATTGAAGCTGGTAATTCACATTATAAAGAGTCTATCCGCCGATATGAGCAATTAAAGAAAGATGGCATTCACTTTATGGATGCAGGAACTTCTGGCGGAATGGAAGGCGCTCGTAATGGTGCTTGTTACATGATCGGAGGAGATCAAGAAGCTTGGGACATCGTTGAACCTATCTTCCGCGATACTGCTGTAGAAAATGGATTCTTATATGCTGGAAAAGCTGGTAGTGGTCACTTCTTAAAAATGGTTCATAACGGAATTGAATACGGTATGATGGCTGCTATTGGTGAAGGATTTGAGATTCTAGAGAAAAGTGAATTTGACTACGATTATGAAAAAGTATCAAGAGTATGGAACAACGGTTCAGTCATTCGTTCTTGGTTAATGGAATTAACAGAAAATGCATTTTCTAAAGATGCAAAACTGGATGAAATTAAGGGTGTTATGCATTCTTCTGGTGAAGGAAAATGGACAGTAGAAACAGCATTAGACCTTCAAACAGCAACTCCTGTTATCGCAATGTCTCTATTAATGCGCTACCGCTCATTAGACAATGATACATTTACAGGAAAAGTTGTAGCAGCTCTGCGTAATGAATTTGGCGGACATGCAGTAGAAAAGAAATAAAGTGAAACTTTAATAAGTAGGGGCTTTATTCCACATCAATCGGGCTTTTACGGGATAAGCATTTTAAACATGTAACTCATCAACGTTTAAAAACTGGAGGGAATTGATCATGAAATTTTTTATTGATACTGCAAATCTTGAGGACATAAAAAAAGCATATAAACTTGGAGTTTTAGCTGGTGTTACAACGAATCCTTCTTTAGTAGCAAAAGAGGGCGTTAAGTTTGAAGACCGTATCGCAGAAATTTGTCAGGCAGTACCTAAAGTTGAGTCTGTTTCGGCAGAAGTAACGCCAGATGCTGTTACAGCTGAAGAAATGATTGCTCAAGCAGAAGAATTAATTAAAATTAACGGTGGCGATAAAAACGTCACGATAAAACTTCCAATGACGCTAGCAGGATTAGAAGCTTGTCGCTATCTTACTGAAAAAGGTGTGAAAACGAACGTTACACTTATTTTCACTGTGAACCAAGCACTTTTAGCTGCTCGAGCAGGTGCAACGTACGTTTCTCCATTTTTAGGACGTTTAGATGATATTTCTGAAGATGGTGTACTATTAGTTGCTAAAATTGCTGAATTATTCGATGTTCATCAATTAGATACACAAATTATTGCGGCTTCTGTCAGACATCCAGATCATGTAACTCGTGTAGCGATGGCAGGTGCTCACATTGCAACAATCCCTTATAAAGTAATCGAGCAACTTGCTATACACCCATTAACAGACCAAGGTATTGAGAAATTTGCTGCGGATTGGGCGAAAGCTCCTAAATTATAATGCATGAAAGTGAAGGTGCTTTCCGAAAATTGCTTTTCATGAGAGGACAAATCCTAAGTAACTTCATCGTTTAAACTGGATCCTGATTTTGTAGTCTTACTACGTGAAAAAAGCAGAGATGAAAGTGTCATTCACTTTTAAAAAAGGAAAAATTGATCGCGCGAAGCGTTTATCACAATAACATTATAATTATGAAAGAGAAATCCCCTTATTAGAGAGATGAGTTATAGTGTATCTCTAATAAGGGAGATTCTTTTTATATAAATCATTATAATGTGAAGATGCTTTTAAACGTATAGCAATATGTAAAGGTATCTTTTACTCAAGTAAGAACTATATAGGTTCTTTTCATTATATAGTAATTATGAAAGGGTTTACATAAAGGGGGATTGAGTATGAATATGTACCTTTTAATTATTACATTATTATCAATTGTAATTGTTATTTTAGGGGTATCGTGGTGGAGATGGCATGCGTTTATTAGTTTAACGGTTGCAAGTTTGTTTTTAGCAATTATGTCTGGAATGCCAATGGATAAAATAGTGAGTGCTTATGAAACGGGAGTTGGAAGTGTTCTCGGGCATTTAGTAGGTATTTTAGTATTAGGTACAATTTTAGGGAAAATGATGGCAGAGTCAGGTGCTGGAATGCAGGTGGCAGAGTTCTTTATAAAATCCTTTGGGATAAAAAACTTACCATGGGCTATGTTAATTGCAGGTTTTATTATTGGAATCCCGGTGTTTTTTGAAGTAGGTATTTTAATATTACTACCGTTAGTAATTTCAATTCATAAAACAACGAAACAAAATATTTTATTGATAGCATTACCAGCAATTGCTGGGCTATCTGTCGTACACGGCCTTGTTCCTCCGCATCCAGGGGCAATTGTAGCAATTGGTATTTATAAAGCGAATCTTGGGAAGGTACTAATGTATTCACTCATTATTACATTTTTTGCAGCGATTATTGCAGGTCCTATATTTGCGAAATGGATTCACAAACGTGTAATTCCTGAAAATGAGCCAGAATTGATTCGTGTAAATACAAAATCAACGAAATTACCAGGAATAGGAGTTTCATTTTTAGTTATATTGTTACCTGTTATGTTAATGGTTTTAGCTGCAGCAGCTCCTTATGTGCCTCTTTCTACTACTTTGATGAAGACTGTCACATTAATCGGTAGTCCTATCATTGCACTATTGATTGCATGTTTTGCAGCGTTTTATTTTCTTGGATTTCGCCAAGGTATCGATAAAAAGGCTATTAAGAAGGTAACAGAAGATAGCTTATTACCAATCGGTTCAATTGTTGCGATTATTGGTGCCGGCGGGGGATTTAAGCAAATTCTTATCGATAGTGGTGTAGGCAATGCTATTGCTCAAATGTCTGAGCATTTAGCTCTATCCCCAATTGTATTAGCATTTATAGTAGCAGGATTAATTCGAATTGCAACAGGGTCAGCGACAGTCGCTTTAACAACAGCAGCGGGTATCGTTTCGCCAATCGTTGAAAATACAACAGGTGTGAACTTAGAGTTACTCGTTATTGCAACAGGTGCAGGAGCATTAATGTTTTCACACGTAAACGATGCTGGTTTTTGGATGGTAAAAGAATACCTAGGTTTAACAGTGAAAGAAACATTTAAAACATGGACAGTATTAGAAACGTTACTTTCATTTATCGCTTTTGGAGGAGTTTTACTACTCGATATGTTTGTTTAAGATAAAGATGTTTCTATTTAGATAATTGTGGCATACAACGTTATCAATAGATAAAAGGAATGTATTTTTATGGTGGGATACTGTAACAATTTTTTGTTAGGAGGAAGAAATGGTGAGCTCAAAATATATGATTGGTGTAGACATTGGGACAACTAGTACAAAATCAGTTCTATTTTCTACTGATGGATCTGTTATTGCTAGTCATGGAATTGAATATCCTTTATATTCTCCTACGCCTGAAACAGCGGAACAAGACCCAGAAGAAATTTTTCGTGCAGTAATAAATACGATTAAAGAAACTGTACGATTAAGTAGTGTACAGCCAAGTGATATTCTTTGTGTCTCTTTTAGTTCGGCAATGCATAGTATCATTGCCGTAGATGAAAAGGGAGAGCCGTTAACGAGATGTATCACTTGGGCAGATAATAGAAGTGCAAGCTGGGCGGAGAAAATAAAGAATGATATGAATGGTCATGAAATTTACCTTCGTACTGGGACACCAATTCATCCGATGTCACCACTTTCGAAATTAGTTTGGTTACAGAATGAGCAGACAGAGTTATTCGCAAAAAGTTATAAATTCATTTCTATTAAAGAATATGTTTTTTACAAGTTATATAAAGAGTATGTAATTGATTATTCTATAGCGTCAGCAACAGGGATGTTTAATTTGAAATCTTTAAAATGGGATGAAGAGGCTTTACATGTTGCGGGAATTACAGATGAAAAGCTTTCTAAACTTGTTCCAACAACGCACAGTTTAACAGGATTAGATGAAGAGCTTGCCAAAGAGATGAATGTACTTGTTTCTACGCCTTTTGTAGTAGGAGCGAGTGATGGAGTACTATCTAATTTAGGTGTAAATGCAATAGATCCTGGCGTTGTGGCTGTTACAATTGGTACAAGCGGTGCGATACGTGCTGTAACAAATCGTCCTGTAACAGATCCAAAAGGTAGAATTTTTTGTTATGCGTTAACTGAAGACCATTGGGTAATCGGTGGACCAGTTAATAATGGCGGTATGATTTTCAGATGGGCTCGTGACCAATTGGGTACTTCAGAGATTGAGCTTGCAAAGCGTTTAGGGAAAGATCCATATGAAGTACTTACTGAAATAGCAGCAAAAGTGAATCCTGGATCTGACGGTTTATTGTTTCACCCGTATTTAGCAGGGGAAAGAGCTCCTTTATGGAATGCAAATGCACGAGGATCTTTCTTTGGACTCGGATTGCATCATAAGAAAGAACATCTTATCCGTGCTGTTTTAGAAGGAGTAATTTATAATTTATATACGGTTCTTCTCGCTTTAAAAGAGTTAATTGGCGAACCGAAAAAAATTCAAGCGACAGGCGGCTTTGCAAGGTCGGAACTTTGGAGACAGATGATGGCGGACATCTTCCATCAAGACGTATATGTTCCGGAAAGTTTCGAAAGCTCTTGCTTAGGAGCTGCAATCCTCGGTTTATATAGTTTAGGTGAAATAGATACATTATCTGTAGTTTCTGAAATGGTAGGTGCAGATTTCCATCATGAGCCAAACATGGAAAGTGTGGAAAAATATAAAGATTTAACGCCAATCTATATCCGTCTGTCCCGTCAATTGGAAGAAGAATATGAAAGTATAGCAGCGTATCAAAAAAAGTGGGTTTAAAAGCTATTTACCAAGAAAATATGGTAACGTATAAAGAGGTACTCCTATTTTTTAGGATATTCTTTCAACATAAAATATTTTAAGAAGCATGATGAACGAAAAATATAGGGAGAGAGGGTTATGAAAATGAAGGATAACAAAGAGTTTATCGGATATGTTGGAACATACACGAAAGAAAATAGTGAAGGAATATATAAGTTTACTTTAGACACGGAAGCAAAAAAAATTAGTAATGTAACACTTGCCGCTAAGTTGGATAACCCTACATATGTAACGATTAATCGAAATAATGAATATCTCTATTCCGTTGTTAAGGAAGGCGAATCTGGCGGTGTAGCTGCGTATTCCATTGATAGTCATACTGGAGAACTAAAAGCGAAAAATAGACAAGTAGTAGAAGGTGCTTCTCCTTGTCATATTAGTGTTGATAGTGGAAATCATACAGTAGTTACAGCGAATTACCATAAAGGAACGATTGAGTCTTTTGAAATAAATGAAGAAAATGGAACTGTAAATCCTGCTTCATCTATTATGGCACATGAAGGTTCAGGTCCGAATAAAGAAAGACAAGAAAAACCACATGCACATTACGCGGGGTACACTCCTGATGAAAAATATGTAGTGGGCGTTGATTTAGGGATAGATAAAATAATTACGTATGAAGTAAAAGATAGTACATTAACAGAAGTGAATCGTTTATCTGTAAATCCAGGAAGTGGTCCAAGACATATTACTTTTCATCCGAATGGAAAGTATGCATATGTGATGACGGAGCTTAGTTCAGAGGTTATTGTGTTAACCTATAATCCTGCAGAAGGATCCTTTACAGAATTACAGTATATTTCTACTGTTCCAGAAGAGTTTGATGAAAATAATCAAGGAAGTGCGATTCATATTTCTTCTGACGGCCGTTTTGTATATGCAGGTAATCGTGGTCATAATAGTATCGCTGTTTATAGAGTAGATCAAAATTCAGGTCAGCTTACATTTGTTGAACACACATCTACAGAAGGAAATTGGCCAAGAGACTTTGTATTAGATCCTACTGAAAAGTTCCTTGTTGCTACAAATGAAAAGTCACATAATCTTGTGTTATTTTCAAGAGATGAATCTACAGGTAAGTTAACACTTTTACAATCTGATGTTGCTGTGCCAGAGCCTGTTTGTGTGAAGTTTTTAAATATATAATTTCAGATGCCTAAACAAAAGCAAAGCGATATCGCTTTGCTTTTTATTGTTTCTTTTTCGGCCTACGTACTAATTCGCCGCCGCAGTTTGGACAAACGTTATGTCTTTCTTCTGTACATGGTGCGCAAAATGTACATTCATATACACAAATGTATGCTTCAGAATTTTGTTCGAGCGATTGATCGCAAATTTGACAGTTTGTTTTCATTTCTAGTGCCATAATAAGTCTCCTTTTTAGTTAGAAAATTTATAATTTAATTATAATTCATTAAATAGAAATAGTCCTTTTCAATTGAAAGGAAATCGAATGATAAAGTTATGAATTGAAACGAAAGATGCTGGTTTATTTTAAAATTGATTATTTATTACAGTTGGAATATTATGAAATAGTCAAAAGACAACAGGGGGTATAGATTTTGACTAATCATAACGATCATTTAAAAGCAAACTGCGAAAAATGCTTCGGTCTATGTTGCGTTGCATTACCGTTTGCAGCATCGGTAGATTTTGCAGTGAATAAAGATGGTGGTAAACCATGTTCCAACTTACAATCAGATTTTAAATGTAGTATACATAAAAATCTTAGAGGAAAAGGTTATAAAGGTTGTACAGTATTTGAATGTTTCGGTGCTGGGCAGAAGATTTCTCAGGGTACGTTTAAAGGGATTGATTGGAGGGAAGATGCAAAGCATGCAAGAAAAATGTACGATGCTTTTCCGGTTATGCATCAACTTCATGAAATGCTTTGGTATTTGAATGAAGCGATTCTTTTAAAGGCAACACAGCCAATTCATAAAGAGCTGGAGACCGCAATTGAGGAGACAGAGCGACTTTCGAATTTAAATCCAGATGAGTTAATGAAAATAAATGTTCCAATGCATAGGGCAGAGGTGAACATTCTTCTTTTAGAAACGAGCGAATTAGTATGGAAGGAAATGAATACTGCGCGTAAGAAACGAATCATTCACCGCGGAGCAGACCTTATGGGAGCGAATCTGAAAAAGAAAAATTTACAAGGTGCAAATTTAAGAGGAGCTTACTTAATTGCGGCTAACTTAAATGGTGCAGATTTAAGAGGAGCAGATCTCATCGGAGCAGATTTGCGAGATGCAGATATTCGCGGGGCTGATTTTACTAATAGTATTTTTCTGACGCAAGTTCAAGTTAATGCTGCTAGAGGGGACAAACATACGAAATTACCGAAATTATTGTCTCGTCCATCGCATTGGAGTGCGTAAAGAGTGAGGAGTATTTAGTGTGGATATATTTCAGTATTTAGAAGAGATGCAAGAGGATGTCTTTTCGTTAGCAGTAGAGCAAATAGAAGCGAAGTATTATGATATTTGTTGCATGTTGGCGTCTACAGAATATGCAGAACGAATTAAAGTAATTGATGTAGAGTCATATAAGGTAAGTATTCGAGTAGGTTTGGATGCAGCTGTAGAAATGGCTACTAATGAAGAAGCAAAAGCGATTTATTTTGAGTATGACCTTGATAACGAGTGGACTAGTCAGTTTTATATTTGTGAGGAGTATGCTCCACTTGAAGAAGAGGATGATGATTGGGCTTCTGAATGGACATATGATGTTGAGGGACCGGAGTCTGTAGAATTAGCGGATATGTATAATGAAAATGGCTTTGACACAAGTGAAAAAGCAATTGGTATCACTTTATATTTAATTGCTAAAACGCTGTGTAGTTTTATAAGTGTACGTAGTGAAGTGCAAAATAATATACCGATTTGTATTGGTTTTCACGACCAAGATCCAATAATGCGAACAGGCAGAGACTAAGAATCTCTGCCTGCTTTTTATTTCTTTTCAAAAGTAGTAATGAAAACGCTACATATAATAAGAATACCACCAATAAAAAAGTTACTATTTAATGTTTCATTTAATAAGAGCCAACCAAGTAACGATCCAACGATAGGTTGGAAGAAGAAAAATAAGGAACCTATGCTTGCATCCAGTAATTCTAATCCTTTATTCCAAAGGAAAAAGGCACCTGCTGTTGAGACGATTCCTAAGTATAATACGCCTAATATTACGTACGTATTTACTGTTCCGATAGAGGCCGCTTGTAGCTCCCATATCATAAAAGGTGTAATAAAAAAGAGTGAAAAGAAAATTGCGTACGTTGTAATAACTAAGGATGAAAATTGGATTGAAGCGATTTTTACATAAATAGATAGTAAAGCCCACGTAATAGCGGCTCCAACTAAAATGATTGTTCCAATAAAATAGGAGCCAATTTCAATATCCCATCCGATTACGATAATGACACCGATTGTCGCTATTATAGTAGATAAAAGTCTACGAGCAGTTAGTTTTTCTTTCAAAATGAGCGCTGCAAATATAACCATAAATGCAGGTGTAGCTGATGTAACTAACGAGCCTGTATGAGCGTCGGATAATTTTGTTCCGATAAATTGGCATGTGATCGAAATGAAATAGCCGATAAATCCAATCCAAGCGAATAGGAGCCAATCTTTTTTGCGAATGGTTACTTTTTTCTTTTGCTTTTTCTCAGCTAGTTTCAAAATGCCATATAAAACAACAAAAGCGATAATAAAGCGTAGCCAAACGAGTGTTAGTGGTGGAATGAAATCGAGTACGTATTTGCTAACAACATACATACCGCCCCATATACTTGCTGCTAGTGATAAGCATATAGCTCCTAAAATGGTTTGTTTCATTTGAAGTACCTCCGTCTATTTTTAGGGTAATATGAGTTCCCTAAGACGAGGCATAGTGTATGTGTTATAAGCCCGTCTTAGTTTATAGACGGCCTACAGGTTGATCGTTTTCGAATGAAGTGTTGTAGTACATGAGTGCATTCCTCCTTCATAATTTTATAATGATATTATAACTTAATTTTCTGATTATTGGAGAGTGTTATGAAATATATCGTTATAAAATCACATGTTAGCAATTATCCTAATCCAATTCGCTTAGAAGAGGGGGATGTAGTGAAAATGATAGAGAGTTACGCTGGTCCTGAAAATTGGGAAAACTGGATGTTTTGTCACGAAGAGAAATATGACCGGAAAGGATGGGTTCCGGAGCAAATTATAAGAAAAGATATGAATGGAACGGGAATTATTATAAAACAATATACTGCGAAAGAATTAAATGTGAGTATTGGAGAAAGATTGATCGGATTAGAAGAATTGAATGGATGGGTTTGGTGCGAAGGAAGAGATGGTGAGAAGGGCTGGGTACCGAAGGAAAACTTACAAAAATATTAATAATAATATTTGACCGATAATTAGGAAACATATTTTTGCTTATGAGTATATTGGTTGTAGGATAAAAAGTAGATTAATAGAGAAAGAGGAGGAGATTATTATAACTACAACCGTTATTTCACATTTTTACAATGAAGAGTATTTATTGCCATGGTGGCTTATGCATCATACGAAACTTTTTGATCATGGTATTTTAATTAATAAAGGTTCAACAGATCGTTCCGTTGAGATTTGTAAAAAATTCGCACCGCATTGGGAGGTGCGAGATTCTGTAAATCCAGAGTTTGATGCATATGCGACAGATCATGAAGTGATGAGGATAGAACAAGAAGTACAAGGATGGAAAATGATTTTAAATACGACTGAGTTTCTTTGCGTGCAAGATAAAAATCAGTTTTGGAAATCGCTACATGAATTGGGGGGGAGGATGTATTGGCTGGACGGGCTTATTATGGTTGATGATCCTAACTGCAACTATCCTGACCTTAACTTTGGAATACCTTTAATGAAACAGCGATTTCATGGTTATTTACCAGAAGATTGGCCGTTATGGAGAAGAGGTAGATTTATTCATAATCATGAGCATGGAAGTTATACGGTTGGAAGACATTTATCTGCGCATGAATCGATGATTTATCCACCTCTTGCTTGTATATTATGGTTTGGGTTTAGTCCGTGGAACGATGTGATGAGAAAGAGAAAGTTACAAATTGGTCCGACTCTTTCTGAAGCTAGTAAGCATGGGGGAATGGGGACGCACCATATTATTACGCCGGAAAGATTAGAAGAATGGTATAAGGAATTAGCGAGAGGAACGAAGGATTTACGTTTTAGTGACGTATATCGTTATGTTTTTGTATAAATGATTCCCACCATAAAATTGTTTCTTCTATTCCTGTATTTAAATCGTATGTTGGTTTCCAGTTTACTTCAGTTTTTAAACGTTCTACACTAACGCCGACGAATAAAGGTTCATCTTTAGAGAAAGGAATCGCGTCTAGTTTAATTAAATGTTCTTTTCCTATCTTTTTAGCGATGATAGAAGCTAGTTCTTTAATTTGTACAGATTGACCTGAAGCGATATTGATGGTGCCTGTAACGCCATGTTCTAATACTGTTACGAGAGCGTCAGCGACGTCACTCACATGGAGGAAATCTCTCGATTGTTTTCCATGTGTACATAGTGCTTCCTCATTTTTTAATAAGGAAGTGATAATGTTAGAAACGAGCCGATTACCTTGTTCGTGAGGTCCATACATATGAAAAATGCGGCCCCAACACATGCTGAGGCCTGTTTGTTGTGCATACGTTTCTAGCCAGGAGTGCAGTGCATTTTTACATAAAGAATACGGGGTTTTATAGGAAAGGAGCGGTGAATCTTCAAATAATACGCCGTTAAACCATTCGTACTCTGCGCCAGTACCTGCAACGACAACACGCTTTCCGCCGCATGTTGTGAAGTGTTGAATCAATGAAATACTAGACTTTAGCCAATAGTAATTATTAATAGATACATAGCATGCTGGTGGCACTGCTTCCCAAGCAAGGTGAATGAGATGGCTAGGCTGAACATCCGAAATGAATTGTTTTACTTCGTCATCGCGAAGCAAGTTTACTTTATGCCAATGGCAAGGGAGGTGAGAGGGGTTATTTTTATTATACGTGGCGTGCACTTCATATCCCTTTTGTATAAGTGAATGTACAACATATTTACCTATCCAGCCACTACCACCTGTTACAACAACTTTCTTCATGGCTCGATCACCTCAACTTCTGGAACCGTCACTAAAAATTTACCGCCCCATTCACGAATGAAAGAGCATTCTTTCATAATTTCGTCTTTCAAATTCCAAGGAAGTATGAAAATGTAATCCGGTTTTGTACGTTTAATTTCTGCTGGAGATTTTACTGGAATACGAGTTCCTGGTAAAAGGAGATTTTGTTTGTGAGGATTTTTATCTACTGTATAAGCTAGAAATTCTTTACCTATCCCGCAATAATTCAAAAGGGTGTTTCCTTTAGCTGGAGCACCGTAACCGATAATTTGTTTGTTTAAAACTTTCGCTTCAATAAAAAACTTTAAAATATTTATTTTCAATTGTTCGATGCGTTTAGAAAAAAGGAGATAGTAATCTAAAGTATCTAACCCGTGGTCGACTTCTTTTTGAATTAATTTTGTAACATTGGAATGGATAGTTGATTGGGCATTTAGATGGTTTACAAAAATCCGTAAGGAACCACCATGCGTTGAAAGTTCTTCTACATCAACAATTTGTAAATGATGATAACTTAAAACTTTTTGAAGGCTTATAAGTGAGAAGTAGGAGAAGTGTTCATGGTAGATGGTATCAAATTGGTTAAAGGATATAAGGTTTAATAAGTGCGGGAATTCAATTGTTATCGTGCCATCACGTTTTAATAGTGTTTTTAAACCAGCGACAAAATCATGCAAGTTCGGAACGTGTGCTAATACGTTATTTGCGACGATTAAATCAGCTTGTGGCAATTTTTTTGCTAAGTCATTACTGAAAAAATTTACATGAGTAGGAATTCCTTTTTTGATAGCAATTTCTGCTACGTTTTTCGCGGGTTCAATTCCCAATGTCTCGATATTTTCTTTTTTAAAGTATTGTAATAAGTACCCATCGTTACTTGCGATTTCAATCACTTTTGAATGTTTCGTTAAGTTGAAACGCTTAATCGCCATTTCTACGTATTGTTTAGCGTGTAGTAGCCAACTTGAGGAGTAAGAGCTGAAGTATAAATAGTTATGAAAAATATTTTGTGGGGATTCAAATTCATCTAGCTGTACGAGTAAACAAGAGTTACAAACAAATGTGTGCAGCGGATAAAAAGGTTCCATTTTATATGAGCTTTCAGGAGCTACAAATGAATTAGCAAGAGGGGAAACGCCCAAATCTAAAAAAGTGTTGGTTAGTAATGAGTGGCAAAAACGGCATTTTTTCTGTTCCATTTTATAGCCCCCTTATAAATTTTTGAATGCATCGATTTGTTGTCGTGTGAAAGATTCTATATTTTCACCAGATGCATATTTTTTGTACCAATCAACAGTCCAAGCGATAGCATCATCTGTTGATAACTTAGGAGTCCAGCCGAGTTTATTTACTGCTTTTGTACTGTCGAGTGTTAAAACAGGTGATTCATAAGGAGTATTTGTAGAGGAGGAAATGATTGTTAGTGGGTTATTCCATAATTTTATTACAGATTCAATGACATCATGAACGGTTCTGTTAGGTTCATTCATTGGGCCGAAATTCCACGCTTCTGCATATTTATCATCATTCCAAAGTTTCTCAGCTAAAAGGATATAGCCATGTAGAGGATCTAAAACATGTTGCCACGGACGGACGGCATATTTGTTTCGAATATACAAAGTATGATTGTGCAAATATGCCCGAATGATATCAGGGAATAATCGATCTTCTGCCCAATCACCACCGCCGATGACGTTACCAGCTCTGACTGAGGCGAGTTTCTGGGTATTAGTGCGGAAGAATGATTTTTGATAGGATGTTGCCACTATTTCAGCGCAAGCTTTACTAGCGCTATAAGGGTCGAAACCTCCTAGTCGGTCATTTTCCACGAACGCTCGGTCGCCACTACTGTCATTCTCATAACATTTATCGCTTGTCACATTAATAATGGCACGTACGCTTTCGACGGACTTTGCTGCTTCTAGCACGTGGACAGTACCTAAAACATTCGTTTTGAATGTATCGATAGGATTTTTGTATGAAGCGGTTACGATTGGCTGAGCTGCTAAATGAAATATTATGTCAGGTTTATGCTGCTTCATGGCATGAAATAAAGAATGGTAATCTGTAATATCGCCTTTCATTGTCGTGCACTCTTTTGCTACGTTACCTTGTTCAAAAATGTTAGGAATGGATGGGGGATGAGAAGAAAAGCCTACTACTTCTGCACCTAAAGAACTTAAGAAAAGGGTGAGCCAGGAGCCTTTAAATCCAGTATGTCCTGTAATAAATACTTTTTTCTTATTCCAAAAAGATGATGAAGCCATATTACCAAACCTTCCACGGAGCGCTATTACTTTCCCATAGCTCGACTAATTTATTTTTATCGCGCAATGTATCCATCGGATGCCAAAAACCAGAATGTTGATATGCGGTCAATTCATTTTTGTTTACTAACTGAACTAAAGTGTCTGTTTCAAAAACAGACTTATCTCCACTAATGTAATTGAAAACTTCAGGATTTAAAACGAAAAATCCACCGTTAACCCATCCGCCATCACCTAATGGTTTTTCTTGAAAAGATGTTACAGACTGTTTATCTAATATGAGAGAACCAAATCTACCAGGAGGTTGTACGGCAGTAACAGTAGCCATTTTTCCATGTTTTTTATGGAATGTAATAAGTTCTTTTATATTTACATTACTTAATCCATCACCATAAGTGAGGCAGAAAGGTTCGTCTCCGACATAATTTTGAATCTTTTTCACTCGGCCACCCGTTTCGGTATTTACACCAGTATCGATTAGTGTAACTTTCCATGGTTCTACACGATGAGAATGGCTAGTAATTGTATTATCGTTTAACTGTATTGTGAAATCAGACATGTGTAAGTTGTAATTTAGAAAGAACTCTTTAATTGCATATCCTTTATAGCCTAAGCAAATAATAAACTCAGTAATTCCGTAATGACTATACAAACTCATAATGTGCCATAGAATGGGTTTTGTTCCAATTTCAATCATAGGTTTCGGTTTTAAATGTGTTTCTTCCCCAATTCTTGTACCGTACCCACCAGCAAGAATAACAGCTTTCATTTTTTCCTCCTAAAATAAAAATTTATTATTTATACAGTATTCATGTTTTATGCAAATGAGATTGTTTTTGATTAAGTGAATGAAAATGTTTGAGGTGATGACGATGCAGAAAGTATTACGGTTTGAATTTTGGGAATAATTCTTGATATTCAGGGTTATGACGGAGGTCTTGTGTTAGGTTACTAAGCTCTAAAAAACGTATGTCCAGTACTTCAGGAGATTGACCGTAATGTGTTTGAAGTCCCATTTGAACACCCCTTTTTGAAAGGGTAGGTGTAATTTGTAATTTTCTTGCCTTTGATTGTTCATTCCAAGGGCTAAAATAAAATTTTAAAATAAATGAAGGATAGTCATAAATTATATATCCGTGCCGCGAATGATGTCTACCAGGTAAATATGCACCGTCTAGATGATTGTGAATAAATCTCCAAGCACATCCGAGATTTGGGTTATAAGGGAAGACACCGTGGTATCGCTGTTCTACTAAGGGGATAGAATATCTAGGCTTTGAATAATTATAATTATGATTATCTATCATTAAAATCATTCTAATCGCATACATGTTTTGGCCTAGTGTATGAAGAGATGAAAAAAATTCTTCAGTATTATTACAACAAAAGAATTCAGTAGTATTTAAAACGATTTTCCAACCTGAAACTTCTCTTTCAATTTCCATCACTTCAATATCAGTATTAGTTGGATCAAACTCAAGAAATCTTGAATTTCGTACTTCCCAGTGGGGTGCTAATAGTTTACAAATCTCTACGGAACGATCTGTAGACCCTCTATTAATTAAAATGCCGTGATCGAATATTTTCGTGTGATGCATAAGCCACCATGGAAGTAGGTATTCTTCATTATAAAAATGAGAAATGATTGTCTTTTTCATATTAATTCCCTCCTATACAAGCAATCATTATTAGTAGGATATGCTTTTAAATAAGAAAGGTTAAAAGTGGCAGATAATGTAGTGATTAGGTAGTAGTTTAGTAATTTTATTGTATAAGTGTAGATTACTCGTATTGAATCATCATAGGAGGAGATTGGAATTTTGTATAAATTGTGAATAATAAACCGTCACGTTTGACTGTACAGTTTATGTATTGTATGATGTAAGTAATATAAACAAGGGGGGAAGATCGTTGGGAAGGTGTATCGAATCGGACAGTTGGCTCTCATGGCTCACGTGTCGAAACGAACGATTGATTATTATACGAATCTAGGTATCTTAAAAGCGGAGCGATCTCAATCTAATTATCGCTATTACGACGAAACAGCATTTGAGACATTACAATTTATTGAGAAGTGCAAAGAAATGCATATGCCGCTTTGTGAGATTAAAGAGAAAATCGAGGAGAAGAAGAAGCTGCTCGGTATCAATGAACACGTTTCGAAACAAGTGAATGAAGTGACAGACCATATTCATCGATTAGAAGTGGAGCTTACTGAGTTAAAACCGCTTTTAGATGAATTGACTGATTCACAACGTGAAAAAATATCGAAATCTTTATCAGGTCAAACGACAGCTTTAATACAGACACTTGCTCTATTATTATAGAATAAGTGAAATCCGACCTCTTTAATTTTTGTATCGGGCTATGTTTTCTAACAAACAAATAAGAAAACATTATAGTATACAGGAGGTGGACACCTTAGTTTTTTAACTAAGGGGATTCATTGGAAATATTTAATTTAGTCATGGTTGCGATTTTAATCGCATTTACTGGATTTTTCGTAGCAGCAGAGTTTGCGATTGTAAAGATACGTTCAAGCCGTATCGATCAGCTTGTTGCGGAAGGAAAACGCGGTGCTTTAGCAGCGAAAAAGGTAACAACAAATTTAGATGAATATTTATCTGCTTGTCAATTAGGTATTACAGTTACAGCTATGGGATTAGGTTGGTTAGGTGAACCGACAATTGAAAAGTTATTACACCCGTTATTTGAGAAATGGAACTTAAATCCTTCTATTTCATCAGTATTAACATTTGGTCTTGCTTTTATGATTATGACGTATTTACACGTTGTAGTAGGAGAATTAGCTCCAAAAACGATGGCAATTCAAAAGGCTGAAAGGGTAACGTTATTATTGGCAGGTCCATTAATGATGTTCTATAAAGTAATGTATCCATTTATTTGGGTATTGAACGGTTCAGCTCGTGTGATAACTGGTTTATTTGGTTTAAAGCCAGCTTCAGAACATGAAGTAGCTCATACAGAAGAAGAATTACGTCTTATCCTTTCAGATAGCTATGAAAGTGGCGAAATTAATCAAGCTGAATACAAGTATGTAAATAACATTTTTGAATTTGATAATCGTATTGCAAAAGAGATTATGGTACCGCGAACAGAAATCGTTGGTTTCTACCTGGAAGATTCAGTAGAAGAACACATGAAAGTAATCCAAAATGAGCGATACACACGTTATCCGATTTTTGGAGAAGATAAAGATGATATTATCGGTATGGTCAACGTAAAAGATTTCTTTATTCGATATATGACCGAGGATCAAAAAGATTTATCATCTATTCGCTCGTATATGCGTCCGATTATTGAAGTGATGGAAACGACTCCAATTCACGATTTATTACTTCAAATGCAGAAGAAGCGAATTCCGATGGCTGTTTTATATGATGAGTACGGAGGAACAGCTGGAATTGTAACGCTTGAAGATATCTTGGAGGAAATCGTCGGCGAAATTCGTGACGAATATGATGAAGATGAAGCACCACCAATTCAACATGTGAACGAGCAACATATTATTGTTGATGGAAAAGTGCTTATCTCAGAAGTGAAAGATTTATTTGGATTACACATCGAAGAAGATGATGTGGATACAATCGGTGGATGGATTATGATGCAAAATCATGAAATCGAAGAAGGACAACACGTTGAGGCGGAAGGTTATGAATTTAAAGTGTTAGAAAAAGACGCTTACCAAATTAAACGTGTTGAAATTCGTAAGATGGAACAAGAACAAGAAGAAGAGAAAGCAGCAACTGTGTAAGTTGCTGCTTTTCTTCTAAAGTACAAAAAATGAGAACTTAGGAGCGGATATTTTGATTCAAGAAGCCTTACGTGTATATCGATTACAATTGTATGTGATCTTTAGTGGTTTACTACTTATGTGGACGATTACTCCGTTTGGAAAACAAGTGACAGGGTTCGGTATTGGATTAGCAGTAAGTGCTTATTGTCTTTGGTTATTAGCTCGCAGAGTGGAGAAACTCGGGAAAAGTATCGTAATGAAGGAAAAGGCTCCTGGATTAGGAGTTTTAAACCGATTTGCAGCTGCTATTTTAGGAGCTATCATCATGTATGAAATTGAGCATGAAATGGAAATGTGGGCATTCGGTACAGGTATTTTAGGTGGTCACTTTTTAATGATTGCAAATTTAGCGTACGCAAATATGCAGTTAGTGAAAGAAGAAGAGAAGCAAAGAGAACATGCTTCGAAAAATATAGAGCTATGATGAAAAGGACCTAATCAGGTTCCTTTTTTAGTTTAGCGATATGATACAAGTAATCAAATTAATGACAAATATAATACGCTTCTTTTTTGTGTTTTTCAATAGTATGAAAAATAATAAAAAAATTTTAAAAAACCCATCGATTTCTAAAGGTTATGTATGTTATTATGACAAAAGACTTTTTGAAAGAGGTGGATACCAATGTTACAAGCGCTACTTATTTTTGTGCTTCAAATTATTTACGTTCCAATATTAACAATCCGTACGATTTTGCTTGTAAAGAATCAAACAAGATCCGCTGCTGGTGTTGGATTGTTAGAAGGAGCTATTTACATTGTCAGTTTAGGTATTGTGTTTCAAGATTTATCAAATTGGATGAACATCGTTGCCTATGTCATTGGCTTTAGTGCGGGACTGTTATTAGGCGGTTATATAGAGAATAAATTAGCAATTGGTTATATTACGTATCAAGTTAGTTTACTAGACCGTTGTAATGAATTAGTAGATGAGTTACGTCACTCTGGATTTGGCGTTACAGTATTTGAAGGCGAAGGTATTAATTCTATACGTTATCGCTTAGATATCGTCGCAAAGCGTTCTAGAGAGAAAGAGCTTTTAGAAATCATTAATGAAATTGCACCGAAAGCGTTTATGTCTTCGTATGAAATTCGCTCGTTTAAGGGTGGATATTTAACGAAGGCGATGAAGAAAAGAGCGTTAATGAAGAAGAAAGATGAACATGCATCGTAAAAAAGAGGAATAGTGATGCATTAAAAGCGCAGTATAAGTCTAAATGTAAAAGGGAGGAATCTATTTTGATGTAGATTCCTCTCTTTTTTTATGAAAAATATTCATCTGTTAATTCAAAAAAACTAAATCGTATAATTATGTTTTTTACTCATTCTCAAATTAATGATTAGCCATATAATTTGAAAAAATACCGGTATGATAAACGTGATTAATAAAACGATAAGTGATATTGATTTAATTTCAGGTGTTTGAATAACACCAGCACCATCAACATCTCGTAGCCAAATAATAGCGGCCCATATTCCAAAAACGATAATCCAAAATATGTTACCAATCCACCAAGAAATCCATCGTTTTTTCATGTTAGCACCCCCTACATTTATCTACTGTTAAAAGTATATTTTCTTTTGTTACATTTATAATGAAACAACTTTAAAATCAGTTTTTAACTGTATATCTAACTTGTTTGAAGGTTACTATTTCTCCATCATCATCATCGTCTTTCGTTTGTAAAAGTTGAACTTTTGGTTTGTAGTCCGTCCTATGAGCGTGTTCGATATCTTTAATGTTAAGTTTGTAGGATTCACCATTTTTTAGTTTTTGTTCCAACACTTTTTTATTAGCAACATAAATAAAAGTTACTTTATTTTCATCAATGCCTTTAGTTTTAATTTCTAATTCATTGTCTTTTGCTGTAATCGTTGGTGTTAATAATTCCATACTGCCTTTCCCGCTTTCTAAAGAATTCTCTGCTATAGTTGAACATCCTGATAATATGATTCCAGTGAATAGAAGAACAGCTAATTTCTGTTTCATAACATCCCTCAATTCCATGTGATTTTTGATTTTTGTATTGCTAGATTACTAGTGCGGAGCGTAAATGTTTAGTTAGTACCCTCTTAATTGTACCATAATATGTAAAATGAAACAGGAGGTATATCCAATTTAAGGGAGAATGAAAAATTTACTGATTTTTGTAAATTCGTATGTTTTAGCTTCTATTTCAATCGAAATGTAGGCGAGAGAAAGAAATTTTTTTATAGAAATTATAATTTTTACATTTTACAATAATGATAGGGAATAGATGAATTCATTTACTTCGGAGGTAGTTATTTGAACATTAATGAGAAGGCAATTGAAATGTTTGAACAAAATAAATATGAGGAAGCAATGGAACTGTTTCAACAAGCAGTACATGAATCTAGAGACGTACAATCTCTCAATAATCTGGCTTGGATGTACTTTTATGAGGAAGAGAATGATGATAAAGCTCTTGAATTAATAAGAGAAGTTGTTAAGTTTAATCCTTCTTCATACTTTCCTTATAACATCTTAGGGGACATTTACATGAAACAAGAAAAATGGACAGAAGCGAAAGAAGCATTACAAAAGTCTATTTCGATTCAACCATCAGATGAAGCATATCATAATGTAGCTGTAGCGCATTATAACCTTGGAGAGCTGGAAAAAGCTTCATACTTTTTCTTGCGAGTTGCAGGGGATTCGGACTATATCATGTATAGCTATGTAAAATGTTTAATTGATTTAGAACGAACGACAGAAGCAAAAGAGAAGTTAGATACTTTTAACAGGGAATCTGATAATTTTTTAGGGGAAATTAATGTAGCAGATTTATATGTTGAGTTGAATTGCTATAAAGAAGCAATTGAATGGTTCGAAAAGGGATATAAAGAATGCTGGAAAAGTCCTAATTGGATTGGTAGATTTGTGTATGCTCTATATAAAACGAATAATTTCTCCCGTATAAATGAAGTTATACGGGAATGTATCGAAGCGAAAACAGCAGAAATAGAAGATGTTCAGAATGAAGAAGTAGAAGAAAACTGGACAGAAAATGATAAGAAAGAGTTAATTGAGGAATATACAGAAGAGAATAATTGTTATAAAACAATGGTAGAACGTATCAAATCTGGATACGTTCCAGGATTAGAGTTTGAAACTGATTATATAGGGGCTTGCTATTTATTTGGTTGTAAAAGACATAATCACCTTGAATATGAAAAATAAAAAGATTCGACTGTCAAAGATGATGGTCGAATCTTTTTCGTTATAGGTCGCTTGTATTACATAGGTGTATATCCTCTTTAGAGGCCACTTTTTTTATATTCAAAATATGTAGTGAAATAAAACCAATAAGTCCTATTCCGCCAAAAATAAGCCATGGTGTATACATTCCGCTTAAGTTGGATGTAAAAGATGTACCGGTATAATTACCAATGATAAAACCAAATGCGAGTGATAGTTGATAAAATCCGAAGAAAGTGGCTGTATATGATTCATTACTGTAATTTGCAATAGTGATATCAGCGTTAGGTAATACGAGTGTTTCACCGATTGTAAATAAAATTACACAAATAAAGAGCCAATATGGGTGTTGAAATAAAGGAATGAGTAAAAAGGAAATACTCATTAATAAAACACCGTATTTAATAATTGAAAGTGTGTTGTATTTGTGGAATAATTTTCGGAATAATACCATAAATATGACGCCTGTTATCGCATTTATCGTAATAACGAGTGTAGCAAGTTGATTGCTACTACTAATGTTTTTCATATGAAGTGGAAGTGCGACAGTAAGTTGAGTAAACATAATATAGAAGAAAATCATGATAAAGGAAAACAGAAGGAAAGACTTGTTTTGTAAGATGGCCTGTATTCCTAATGTAATAGACGTGTTTTCAGTAGTGACTTGGAAGTGATTTTTAAGTAAGTAAAAGATAAAAGCGAATAACAGCATAAGTGATCCTGTTAGAGAGAAGGCATAGATTGGATCAAGTAAGAGTAAGAACCCTCCTGCAATTGGTCCGATTATTGCACCACAATTAAAGCTAAGGTTTAAATATGTAAATAAATTTTTTCTCAAATGAGCTGGTTGTGAACCGAATATGGCGCGCGCAGCAGGTTCGTAAAATGCAGTTCCGAAGCCAATAAGTGCAGAAGAAATAGAAATTGTATAGAAATCAGAGCATATTCCTAAAGCGATAAATCCGATTCCTCTCAAAAATAAACCGGCTATCATCATAATGATATAGCCTATTTTGTCAGCAATTAACCCTGAGAATAATGGGATAACTCGTGATGTAATTGTCATAACCGTCAACACTGTTCCTACTTGGACAGCAGAAAAATGAAGAAAGGTTAATAGATAAATAGCTAAAAATGCGTATACTGCAAAATACCCAAAAGACATAAAAAATGAAGAAATAAGCATGAAACGTATCGGTGTTGAGAAACTTTTCATAGAAATCCTCCTAATTATGTAACCAGTAAAATCATTTGATGGTTAACTATTTTATACTATAATTATACATAAAGTCAGAAAAAAGTAAATTTTAAGAAGAAGGTGGATCGAATTGAATCAAAACGCTCCAAATGAACTAGAATATATTCGGGAATTTTTAAATACATGGAGAATACCAAACGATACGAGAGAGCCAATTGATTTGCTGCAAACAGAAGAAGACATAAAGCTTTTTATGAAAGAATATTTTGATGAAGATTTTCCATTTCATACGATAGAGGAATTAAGAGGTTTTCGAGAAGATATTCGGATGACAATTGAAGGCGAAGGATCATTGCAAAAATGGTTAGAGAAATACCCATTTCATGTACATATAAAGGATGATATGAAAGGTATTACATATGAACCGGTATATGAAGAGAATGTGTATACAAAAGTGTTAAGCATTGTGTTAATGTCAATTCAAGAAAATGTATGGGGAAGGTTAAAAGCATGTCCAGATTGTCGCTGGGTATTTTATGATCATTCGCGAAATGGAAGTAAAAGATGGTGCGGTATGTATGCTGGAGAAGAAGGAGGAAGAGCATGCGGTACGATTGCGAAAGTGAAAAACTACCGGGCGAAGAGAAAAGGGCGATCTGGTTATGATATGTAATTAATATTAGAGAAAGAAAAATGGATGGGGGAATGTAGAATATGAAAGGTACGCACATGTTAGCTTTAAATAAAAAGTGTTGGGATACAGTTGCACCTTATTTCTTTCAAGTGGATTGTTTACCTAAATATGGTCCGTATACGGCGTCTGAAGATGAGATTCGTTTGTTCGATTCAATCAGAAAGAAAAAGGTTCTTGATATTGGCTGTGGAAGTGGGCATTCGTTGCAATATATGGCGGAACAAGGGGCAGAGGAATTATGGGGGCTTGATCTTTCGAGTACACAAATTGAAATAGCGAATAAGACGTTAAAGGATTGGAATCCAAAGTTAGTATGCGGAGCAATGGAAGAAGAAGGCGATATTCCGAAAGGATATTTTGATATTGTATATTCCATTTATGCATTAGGTTGGACTTCGGATTTAAGAAAAACGTTGGAACTGATTTATTCATATGTAAAGCCAGGGGGAAGTTTTATTTTTAGTTGGGAGCACCCGGTATATTCAAACTTACAGTATGGTACGGAAGAAGTTGCTATAAAGTCTTCTTATCATGAGGAAACGCCCATTACGTTTGAAACATTTAAAGGAGAAAATGTACAAGCGACATTATATAAGAGAAAAATAAGTACATACATAAATGAGTTAAATAGAGCGGGATTTAAAATTGAGAGAATAGAAGAGCCTGAACCATCAAGCTCGTTTGATGGAGAACTAGCTGAGCCGTCTACGAAGTATTATTCTTTATATAAAGCTAGAATGGTGCCGACTACTTTTATTATTAAAGCTAGAAAGTAAAGTGTTTTTATAAAAGAAGCCTATGATTTCAAATAGATGAAATGATAGGCTTCTTTATTTTAAAAAAATGAGGTCAAAGGTGTACTTTTCTTATAAAAATGCATTTCATATAAAAGGTGTAATTATTTGGGGGAAGGGGGATTGTTGTGCGTCATCATAGAAAGTGCAAAAAATTTGGAGTGGCACTGCCTCTTCCGCTTATAGGAGCAACGGGTCCGACAGGTAATAGTGGTCCAATCGGTCCAACTGGAGGGCATGAAGGTCCTGTTGGTCCTACAGGGGTGACTGGACCGACGGGAGCAACTGGGCCCCAAGGTCCTCAAGGTATCAGGGGGATACAAGGTCCCCGAGGGACAACAGGAGCACAAGGAATACAAGGAGTTATTGGTGATACAGGAGAGCAAGGTATAACTGGCCCAACTGGTCTCCAAGGTGCTCAAGGATTAATCGGAAACCAAGGTCTAATTGGTGATATTGGAGTACAAGGATTAGAAGGAATACAAGGAGCTACGGGTCCTGCTGGTAGTCAAGGAATACAAGGTATACAAGGAATACAAGGGGAAATAGGTGAGCGAGGACAAACAGGGGCACAAGGAATGCAGGGAGAAAGAGGCGTAACTGGAGTCTCGGGTGTAACTGGTCCACAAGGCCCTCAAGGTGTTCAAGGAATACAAGGAGAGCAAGGGGCTATTGGTATACAAGGAGAAGACGGCTTCCAAGGTATACAAGGAATTACTGGAGAGGAAGGCCCACAAGGAGCTCAAGGAATACAAGGTGAAGTGGGTCCAACTGGTTCTACTGGAATGCAAGGTGCCCAAGGTATAAGTGGAATAAAGGGGATAACAGGTGTAATAGGTTTACAAGGACCACAAGGTGTGCAAGGAATACAAGGTATAACGGGAGCAACAGGTTTTCAAGGGATAAAGGGAATAAGAGGTATAACAGGAGCGACGGGTAGTATTGGTACTCAAGGCTCAGAAGGACCACCGGGCGGTCCGACGGGAGTGACCGGTCCAATTGGCCCTTCTAGTGGAGTGACTGGACCAGCTGGCCCACCCGGTCCACCAGGAGGTCCAACAGGTCCAACGGGTGCGACCGGTTCAACAGGTGTAAGCGGAGGGATAGGTCCAATTGGAGGGCAAGGTGTGCAAGGTATAACAGGTCCAACAGGTCATCAAGGTGTAAGGGGAGCGCAAGGTGCCCAAGGTGTAGTTGGAGCAGTTGGAGTACAAGGAGCACAAGGTCCTCAAGGTAACCAAGGTATAACAGGTCCAACTGGTGCAGAAGGTTCTCAAGGAATACAAGGTCCGCTGGGAGTAACTGGTCCAACTGGTGCAGAAGGTCCTAAAGGTATTCAAGGTATTCAAGGTGTGATAGGTCCAACAGGTGCACAAGGAATGGTGGGAATACAAGGGATAGCTGGTCCAGTTGGTGTTACAGGAGCGGAAGGAGCTCAAGGAGCACAAGGAATCCGAGGAGCAACCGGCCCAGCTGGAGCACAAGGAATCCAAGGCGTACAAGGAATTCAAGGGGAAACAGGAGCAGCTGGAACACAAGGTCCTCAAGGTGTTCAAGGGATACAAGGGACTACCGGATTGACAGGTACACAAGGTGCCCAAGGTCCTCAAGGAGTGCAAGGAATAATAGGACCGACTGGAGCTATCGGTTTGCAAGGTCCTCAAGGATTACAAGGAATAACGGGTCCAACAGGAGCGCAAGGAGTGCAAGGAATACAAGGTGTGCAAGGAATTATCGGTCCAACAGGTGCACAAGGAATTAGAGGTCCCCAAGGAAATACAGGGGAAGTCGGTATAACAGGCCCACAAGGAGTCCAAGGGGCGCAAGGTAGTCAAGGCCCACAAGGCCCACAAGGAAATGTTGGAATTACAGGTGCAACGGGTGAAACTGGAGCCACAGGAGCAACTGGGGCAACTGGACTACAAGGAGTGCAAGGTGTTCAAGGGATTACGGGAATACAAGGAATAACGGGAACGACAGGCAATACAGGTGCAACGGGTCCGCAAGGAATACAAGGGATACAAGGTATTCAAGGGTTGCAAGGCCCAATTGGAGCAAGTGGGGTGACAGGTGCTAGTGGTAGTATAGGCCCAGTTGGAGCACAAGGTAGTCAGGGCCCAAGTGGCGTGGTGGGACCGACAGGAGCAACTGGTAGTGCAGGTTCAATAGGTTTCTTTGGAATAGCGGGAGCGACAGGAGCGACTGGTTTACCTAGTGGGGGCGGTTATTTCTTTTCTACTTCAACGAGTACAATTGCAGCGAATGCGTTAATACCAATTAATTCTGGATCTACAGTTTTTGGTTCTGATGTCAGTTTAACAAATGCAACAACTGTAACGTTAAGTACGCCGGGAATTTATTTAGTAAGCTATTATTTTCAAGGTGATCCAACTGCCGGAAATGAAACAATTTCAGTGAGGCTTACTTTAAATGGAACACAAGTCGCAGGGAGTTTTATTTTTTATGTTACAGGAGGTACTTTTATATTAGAACCAGCAGTTTCGAATACGATGGTCATTGAAGTTACTTCTTCAAATGCAACTTTGTCTTTACAAAATGGTCCGTTAGCTATCGGGCATGTAACGACATTATCTGGTGTGATAACAGCTAGTTTAAATGTATTAAAAATAGTTTGATACGTTAGTTATAACGGGGGAGATGCTTGTGAAGAATCAAGATAAGTGTAGTAAGTTTCAAGCACCTATTCCTTTTCCACCGCCAGGTATTACGGGGCCCACTGGTCCAACCGGTCCAACTGGTGCTTTAGGTGGACCAACTGGACCGCAAGGAATACAAGGCGTACAAGGTCCAATCGGTCCAACCGGCCCACAAGGAATACAAGGAGTGCAAGGGGTGCAAGGAGAAAATGGTCCAACCGGCCCAACTGGTTTAACTGGACCACAAGGTTCTCAAGGTAATCAAGGACCTATGGGAGAACGAGGCCCACAGGGAATACAAGGTGTTCAAGGAATACAAGGAGAAAGAGGTCCGACTGGTCCAACTGGTATTCAAGGGATACAAGGAATTCCTGGCCCAATCGGTCCGACCGGTCCAACAGGAATACAAGGCATACAAGGAATGCAAGGAGAAATCGGTCCAACCGGCCCAACAGGAATACAAGGAATACAAGGAGTGCAAGGGGAAATTGGTCCGACTGGACCAACTGGAAATACTGGTATACAAGGTGTGCAAGGTAATTTAGGAGGTAGTGGTTTACAAGGTGTAACCGGAATACAAGGAATACAGGGTCCGATTGGTCCAACCGGGCCAACTGGTTCTCAAGGAATTCAAGGGGAGCAAGGACCAATGGGTCCACAAGGGGAAACTGGTGTTCAAGGTTTACAAGGTCCCCAGGGAGAAATGGGGCAGGTAGGTCCAACAGGAATACAAGGAATACAAGGAGTGCAAGGTGTAATCGGTCCGACTGGTCCAACCGGTTTACAAGGTGATCCAGGTCCAACCGGCCCAACAGGAGCCACTGGGATAACTGGTCCGACAGGTTCTGCAACTGGCCCGACTGGAGCAACCGGTCCAACTGGTCCACCAGGAGGTCCAACTGGTCCAACCGGTCCAGCAGGATCACCAGGGGGTCCAACTGGTCCGACTGGAGCAACAGGGGCAACAGGAGCGACCGGAGCAACAGGAGCGACTGGAATTCAAGGGGTACAAGGAATCCAGGGACCGACCGGAGCAACTGGTGTAACAGGTTTGCAAGGAGTACAGGGACCGATGGGGGCAACGGGTCCAACGGGTGATCAAGGCATTCAAGGTCCACAAGGGATACAAGGAGTAACCGGTCCGACTGGTCCGCAAGGTCTACAAGGAATCCAGGGACCGGTAGGAGCAACCGGTCCGACTGGTCCACAAGGAGTGCAAGGGGCACAGGGGCCAATCGGTCCAACCGGCCCTCAAGGGATACAAGGCATACAAGGTGAGCAAGGAGTAAGGGGAGCGACCGGTCCAACTGGTTTACAGGGGCTACAAGGAATCCAAGGTCCGAGTGGTTCAACCGGTCCTCAAGGAGTGCAAGGCATACAAGGTCTGAGTGGCATAACAGGTCCAACTGGTCCTCAAGGAATACAAGGTATTCAGGGACCACAAGGAAGTATAGGCCCAACTGGTCCTCAAGGAATACAAGGTGTGCAAGGTCCACAAGGCCCAACCGGCCAGGCGGGTGCAACGGGTCCTCAAGGAATTCAGGGAATACAAGGTCCAATTGGTCCAACCGGCCCCCAAGGAATTCAGGGGATACAAGGCGTGCAAGGTCCACAAGGCCCAACTGGTCAGGCAGGCCCTCAAGGTCTACAAGGAATAACTGGTCAGGCGGGTCCAACCGGTCCAACCGGTCCAACCGGCGAGGCGGGAGCAACGGGTCCTCAAGGTCCACAAGGAATTCAAGGACCACAAGGAGCAACCGGTCCAACTGGAGCAACCGGCGAGGCGGGAGCAACGGGTCCTCAAGGTCCACAAGGAATCCAAGGACCACAAGGAGCAACGGGGCAGGCTGGAGCAACCGGCCAGACGGGAGCAACGGGTCCTCAAGGTCCACAAGGAATCCAAGGTCCACAAGGTGTAACGGGTCAGGCGGGAGCAACAGGCCAGACGGGATTGACTGGTGCAACTGGACCGACCGGAATACAAGGCATACAAGGAATAACAGGAGCGACAGGGGGAACAGGAGTAACAGGCCCAACAGGAGCAACGGGTCCAACAGGCTTAACTGGAGCAACAGGATCATCTGCTATATCGACAGGTGGCGGATATTTCTTTTCTACATCAACAAGCACAATTGCAGCAAATGCCAACATCCCAATTAATTCTGGATCCACTGTATATGGAACTGGTGTATCTTTAACTAGTGCTACGACAGTCACAGTAACGACGCCAGGAATATATTTAGTAAGCTACTATTTTCAAGGGGATGCAAATGGTGGGAATGAGACAGTATCTGTTAGATTGCTATTAAATGGAACGCAACTAACAGGGAGTTTTATACAAAACGTAACGACATCAACTGTAGTAATCGAACCAGCCATTTCAAATACACTTCTTGTGAATGTGACGAGTGCCAATTCAACATTAATATTACAAAATGGCCCGTTAGGTGTAGGGCATGTGACTACTATAGCAGGTGCGATTACAGCAAGCTTAAATGTAGTGAGAATTTTATAAAGAATATAAAAAACACAAGGAATGTCTTTGTAAGACACACCTTGTGTTTTTTAATATTAAATAAACATTTTCTTTATCTTTTCGGTTGAAAAATATGCTGAAAGAAGTATTTGTGATGTAAGTTATCTACAACCTTATTTGCTTGATATGTGCGTTGTTTTTCAATTCGAAGTCTTTGCTCCATCATTTTTATTGCGTGATCAGATAAACGTAACATAATACATTCTCCTTTTCTATAAATATAGGTGACTATTTGATATCGATCCCATATTTATAATTAAGGAGGCAAAATGTGTAACATAGGCAAAAAGCACCTTCCTCTCCCATTACGCTTACGAGGTTAGCTGTCGGACTCGGGAAGTGAGAGTTTCCCTACTTAAAAAAGATTCGCCCCAAGTAGCATAGCTACAAAAATGGTTCCCCCGCTCCAAAATTTGGACTCAGCAAAAGGTTTTATAAAGTAAAAAATAACATAAAGGAGCGAACAAGTCAAATTATTTTGTGTATTCTGTCTTTTTTAATTGCGTAAGAATCATACCGTCAGGAAGTATTGTATCTGATACTGTAATGAATCCGTGTTTTTTATATAAAGTAATAGCAGGGGTATTCGCTTTACCTGTTTGTACAATGTATGCCATTGAAGAGGGAAACATGTTAAATATATAAATTAGGAGTTTCGTTGCGATTCCTTTTTGAAAAAAATTGGGCGATACAACTAACCTGTGGATATCGATTAGTTTTTCTTCTTGTACAAAAGAAATAAAACCGACAAGTTTATTTTCAGAAAAATATCCATAGAATGTTTCAACGCAATTTTGAATATCGTTTACAGTATCATATAAACGAGGTATGGCAGTACTATTTAAGTAGTCTGCTTCAACTTTATAAGCTGGAATTTGAACCTGTAAAATGGATGTTGCTACTTCAAAAGAAGTGGAATTTAACTTAAGAATCATAGACAATGAAGCCTCCTTTAAATATGGTATATGAATATAATTGCTTTATGGGTGAGTTTGACAATATTTTTCTTTTTTGCATATAATATATGTATCTCCATATGTAAAATAGTAGTAAATATATTTCTATAGTGAAATATGATTAGCAATGATAAATACATATGTTTGTATTGAATCATACAAACTATAATAGAAATGGAGGACTAAAAATGGGATGGATTATCACATTAATAGTTGGTGCTATTATAGGTGCAATTGCTAGTTCTATAACAGGTAAAAATTTCCCAGGTGGTATGTTCGGAAATATTATCGCAGGTTTATTAGGTGCTTCGTTAGGTGGTAGATTATTTGGATCCTTTGGGCCATCATTTGGTGGGATTCATGTCGTGCCGGCATTATTAGGTGCAATCGTGTTAATTCTTATTGTATCATTTGTAGTGAAAGCTGCAAGGAAATAGAGATATAGATTATGATGAAGAGCCCTGAATAAGGGCTTTTCATCATTCGAAGAGGTGGTTTCATTGGAGAAAATAAATATAAGAAAAAGAGATAAGTTAAGAAAGTTTTTTAGAGAACAAAATTATTTGGCGGTATTACTTGGATTTGCGTTATTGTTCATTAATATTTTATTGCTAACAAAAATATCATTTGTTTTTACACCGTTTATCGTATTTTTAAAAACAATTTTCTTCCCAGTACTATTAGCAGGCGTGCTATTTTATATTTTGCATCCATTCGTTTCGCTTTTAGAAAAGAAAGGTGTTTCAAGAATCGTATCGATAGCTTCCATATATTTAATCGTACTAGGATTATTTGTATTTTTAGTTGTAACGGTTATCCCTATTATTAAAGATCAAATTGATGCATTAATTGATAACTTACCGTATTTTGGCCATGAGATTGAACAAGCAGCACGTAGATTCGGGGAAAGTAATTTACTCGGTAAAATTCAGGAGAATTTAAATATTAATGTTGCGAATATGGTAAAAGAATACACAGTTGATTTTACAAAGTCATTATCATCAGTAACTGGGAATGTAACTGGATTTTTGAGTACTGTTACAGAGGTTGTTTTGACATTTGTAATGGTTCCATTTATATTGTTCTATCTTTTAAAAGATGGTGAGCAATTGCCGAATCACTTTTTAAAGTTTATTTCAGAGCAAAGACAACCAGCAGCAATGAGAATACTAGATGATATGCATTATGCGATTAGCTCGTATATTAGAGGTCAAATTATCGTCAGCTTATTTATCGGTATTATGCTATTAATTGGTTATCTTATTATTGGTATTAAATATGCGGTATTACTTGCGATTTTAGCGATGATTGTAAATATCGTTCCGTACGTAGGACCAATTATCGCGATTACACCAGCGTTAATTATCGCATTTATCGACTCGCCAGCAATGGTGTTAAAAGTAATTATCGTTATGATGGTTGTACAATTAGCAGAAGGTAAATTTATTTCTCCGCAAGTTATGGGTAAAAAGTTAGATATTCATCCGATTACTATCATTTTTATCATTTTAACTGCCGGAAACTTATTCGGGATTATGGGCATTATTTTAGCCATTCCAGGATATGCGATATTAAAAGTGTTAGTTACACACGGTTATAGATTTGTTAAGTTGAATACGTAAAAAAAAGCGCTAAAACAGTGGGAACTGTTTTAGCGCTTTTTTATTAACAATTCATTTGCATATTGGCGCGCCCATTGATCCGCTTCTAATATAGCATCTAGTGAAGGATCTTTTACGTTATGATGAGCTTCAACTGTTTTGTAAATTGTTTTTTCAATATCGAAAAAGGCAATTTCATTTTTTAAGAATAGCGCATTCGCAATTTCATTTGCTGCATTTAATACAGCGGGAGTAGTACCACCGATTTTGCCACATTCATATGCGTATTGTAGACAAGGGAACTTCTCTAAATCTGGTTTTTCAAAATGTAAACTACCGATTTCTAATAAATTTAATTTTTCATAGGAAGAAGGTAGCCGAGTAGGATAGTGAAACGCATATTGAATCGGCATTCTCATATCAGGAGCACCGAGCTGTGCCATAACTGATCCATCAATAAATTCTACTAAAGAATGAATGATACTTTCTTTATGAATCATTACATTAATTTTTTCATATGGAATATCAAATAGCCATCTCGCTTCCATTACTTCGAACCCTTTATTCATTAATGTGGCAGAATCAATCGTTAGTTTTGCGCCCATTAACCAGTTTGGGTGCTTTAAAGCATCTTTTGCTTGTAATGTTTGCATTTCATCACGTGTTTTATCACGGAAAGCACCACCGGAAGCTGTTACAATTAACTTCTCAATCTCTTTATTATTTTCTCCGTTTAAACATTGGAAAATAGCTGAATGCTCACTATCTACTGGAATTAAGCGACATCCGTTTTGTTTCGCTAGTTCAGTTACGATATGTCCAGCTGCAACCAAAGTTTCTTTATTAGCAATAGCGATATCTTTCTTCGCTTTTAATGCTTCAATTGTTGGAAGTAATCCTGAAACACCTACAACAGAGCTTAATACAAGATTTGAATCAGGGTGAGTAGCTACTGCAATTAAGCCATCAGTCCCGTGTGTGATTTTTGTATTTGCTGAAATACGCGTACGAAGTTTGTCTGCTAAGTCTTTTGTCGCAACGCTTACAATACGAGGTTGAAACGTTTTGATTTGTTGCTCAAGAAGATTGATATTATAATTTGCGGTTAAACCGACGATTTTAAAATGTTCAGGATGAGCTGAAACGACATCTAATGCAGATGTGCCGATGGATCCTGTTGAACCTAAAATTGATATATATTTTACCATGAAAAAACCTCCAAAGTTGTTTCGAATATTTCAACAAACCTATATAACATTAGACAATTGAAGTGGAAATTCCTGCTATATAAAATAGAAAATTAGGGTTTGTTTGGAAGTGAAATGTGATAAACTGTAAAAAATAACGAAAAAGCAATGAAAGAGAAGAGTACATATTCGAAACTTTTTAGAGAGCTGATGTGTGGTGGAAATCAGTAAGGGATGAATATGGAATGGGCTCTGGAGCTTCTAACTGAAATGAGTAGGTAAAGACGGTTACTTCACGTTATTGAAGTATGAAGTGAGCTAATGATAGCTAATTAAGGTGGTACCGCGGGAGTCTCTCGTCCTTTTTTAAGGATGAGGGGCTCTTTTTATTTTGAGAAAGGAGGAGTTAGTGTGAGTGAAAAAATAATGTTAACAGGAATTAAGCCGACAGGTTATCCGCATTTAGGGAATTATATTGGTGCGATTAAACCTGCATTACAAATGTCAAAGAATAATGAAGGAAAAGCATTGTACTTTATAGCTGATTATCATGCATTAAATGCTGTGCATGATTCAGAAAAGTTCAGCAGTTATACGAAAGAGGTAGCAGCTACTTGGTTATCACTTGGACTTGGTGAAGATGTTGTTTTTTATCGGCAAACAGAAGTACCGGAAATTCTAGAATTAGCTTGCCTAACTCCGAAAGGTCTTATGAACCGTGCTCATGCGTATAAAGCGAAGGTGGAGCAAAATAAAGAAGCGGGGTTAGAGGTCGATGTAGGAGTGAATATGGGGTTATATACGTATCCGATTTTAATGGCAGCTGACATATTATTATTTCAAGCTACCCATGTACCAGTTGGAAAAGACCAAATTCAGCATATTGAAATCGCGCGTGATATTGCGACGTATTTTAATCATACATTTTGCACGACATTTACACTACCGGAGTATGTCATACAAGAAGAAGGAGCTATTTTACCTGGTCTTGATGGAAGGAAAATGAGTAAAAGTTACGGAAATGTAATCCCATTATTTTCAGAGCAAGAAAAACTTCGAAAGTTAATATTTAAAATCAAAACAGACTCTTCACTTCCAAATGAACCGAAAGAATTAGAAACATTATTTATGATATATAAAGAGTTTGCGACCGAAGATGAAATACAGTCGATGCGTGAAAAGTATGAGACTGGAATCAGATGGGGCGATGTAAAAAAAGAGCTATTCCGTGTTGTAGATCGTGAGTTAGCTGGGCCTCGTGAAAAGTACGCAATGTATATGAATGAGCCGGATTTATTATATGAAGCATTAGAAAACGGTGCTGAGAAGGCACGCGCTATTACGAAGGTAAATTTAGCGGAAATTAAAAAACGGATTGGATTTGAGAGGGAACGTTAAGCGTTCCCTTATTTTTTTAGATAATCTGTAATAATCTTCTCGATAACAGGAGGAAGATTATTAGGTAATTCATCAAGTGAAAAGAAGCGTAGTTCTTTCGATTCCGTATGGTCGCATACAAGCTCACCGTGGAATTCGCGGCAAATATAAACAACGAGTACACCGTGTACTTGATCGCCATTTGGATAGATTTGAAAGAAATCTGGTCCTGAGTATGTACGGAATAGTTCTGGATTTTTAATAATAAGTCCAGTTTCTTCAAACACTTCTCGTTTTAAAGCATCTTCTAACGTTTCGTTATATTCTAAGGCACCGCCAATAATGCCCCAGCGGTTAAAATCTGTACGGAGCTGCAGCAATGCTTCATCTTTTTCATTTAATATAATGGCGTGTGATCCTATTAGAATAAGTGGATGATTTCCTACTAGATTTCTCATATCTTCAATATAACCCATGTCATTGCTCCTTGTATTTAATAATAGTTAGGAAGTTCTTTTAACATTCTTTCTGTTTTACGTGCTGTAAAGGCTAAGTTATGGTCATCTTTCGTTCTGAAAAATAATGTGCGTAAAAAGGTTTTAATATTGGCACATAAAATACAATACTCATTAAGCGAAAGGCGTTTTCTAATTTGAGGAAGCCTTTTTATTTTTTTATGAATAATAGAAATTAAATCGTTCTGAGGAAAATCATGATACAGCATTGCTAGTAATGGAGTAACGATGCGTTCATCTTCGTTATTATGAAAAAGGTCAGATGGAATAAAGATTTTATTTAATAAACAATGAATTAATTCTTCGTACCATTCAAAAGTTGTATACGTATTATGAACAATTTCAGTAAAGGCATCAGATACATGAGCAAGACAATGAGCCCATCCTTTATTTTCAATATAGCCCCGAAAATCCGTTTCTAAGTTTGTGTATGTAATGAGTTTATTTTTTATTTCTTCGATATCCTCCTCTGTACAAAAGTAGTGCGAATTAGCGAATTGGAGTATTAACGCAATTAACGAAACAGTGTAAGAACGTGTGAAAACCCCATCTGTATGTGGGGAGTAAATGTCACAATATAAATACTCATCACTTAAACAAGTTTGCAGAAGTAATTTCAGCTGATCGTCCATAAGGAATTCATGATGAATGAAATGCGCAAAACATTTATATATAAGTTGGTAACGAACGTAGCTATCAGTCGTTCCGATATACTGAAGCATGTTCAAAGTTAACTCATTTACGTCTATATGTTGCAGTTGCGTATAGTCATTTTGTTGTATAAGCTCTAACTGTTGTTGCAATGCTGTAATATCCACTGGAGAACCTCCTCCGCACTTTAAAGATGCGATCTTTTCTAGTATTCTATATATTCAAGGACAATCCTGCTCATGCAAGGAGAACGATTAGAAATTCGAGTATGATATAGATGAGGGAAGAATATGACGACGATAGAACAGTTAGAAAAACATTTTAAAATAAGAAGAAGTGCTTCTTCTATTATGATAAAAGAAAATAATGCAGAGGTTTTTACAGAAGAGCAATTAGAAGAGATGGTGCAATATTACGTTGCTGAAGCTGAAAAAGATGGATTAGAAAAACTACATTTTGAAATCTCTTCAAAAAGTCCAAATTATGATGTGTATAAAAAATGTTTTGAAACGTATTCATTTGAATATGTTACGGAAAACATGATTGTATTTAAAGATATATACGAAGTAGAAGATGTAGAAAGTGAAATTGATTTTAAGCTTATTGAAGAAGTTGGAGAAGAGGCTTTTTATTCACTGTGGAATGAAGCAACGGGAGAACCAGTCGCTCATGATCAATTTGTGCATATGATGCTAGAAGAAATTGGTGAGCAGTGGAAAGAACATTGTTTAATAGCGAGTGTAGGTGAAGAGCCGATAGGAATTGTAATTCCACATATTGAAAGAGGTGCGTTAGAAGAAGGGAAACTTATGTACTTCGCAGTTACTCCAAATATGCGTAATAAGGGATATGAAGCTGCGTTATTTGCAGGTGCGATGTTTGTCTTAAAGGAAATAGGTGCATCTTATTATATTGGTGAGACAAATATGCAAAATGAGTGGATGAAGGATGTTTTTGAAAAGAACGGATGTCAGCTGCTTAGTTCAACTGAGAGATATGTGAGAAAGTTTTAGGAGGATGAATGATGTATACTCTCGAACTCGTATAGCGGGAGGGGACTATATATGTTAAAGCAATCCATGCATTCATTCGTGTTATTGTATCCAAATGTATTGTTAGAAGGCTGGAATGTTGAAAAAAGTTTCAGAACGTTATGAAGGTGAAAAGTGGGGAACTTTTTGGTTTCAGGTTGTTACTCCAACTGGGATGTTTCGAGTAAAGGAATTTTTTCTCGATATAATGGAACCAGTATTTCCGGATAGCTGTATTTCTCAAGCAAAAGGAGATTGTTTTCAATATAAAGGGCTTGTGTATTGGAAAGGTGTAAATTATAAAGGAAAAGAAAGTTACGTTACATCTATATGGAAAACACAAGTTGAAATTTCTGTTGATCATGGATATGTAAACCAAGACGAAATGGAACGATTTCTATTTGAATTACAACCAGTAAATATGGAGCTTGGGAAAACGATATTACATACATCATTTCACTTATTAAGCTTTCAAGCGAAGAGAAGTGAAATGGGTGAGATAGGAAGATGTAGAGAGTGGAATGCTCCAGATGACGTATCCTATGTAAATTTGTTAATTCATGAAAAACTAAATTGGAAACTTGAATCGGTCGGTTTCGGAAATGACGAAACGCAGTATGTATACTGGGACGAAGTTAATAAACTATATGCACTTTGGGTTTGTAGACATAAAAACAAAGCGTATTATCCTATTTCTTCATGGACAATGAACTATGGCCCAAAACAAATTATAAACGGGTTAGAGTTTTATTCGCACCCTAATCGCGGAACAGTTGTATACGAAGATTTAGGTAATGAACAAATCGCATACGTATTTCGCGGTAATCCATGTACAAATTTTGAACAAGTAAAAGAACTTTTCGCCTGTTTGTAAGATAAAAAGAAAAATGAGAACGACAAAGTAGTTATTCCTATAATAAAATAGAGTAAGATTTGACTATAAGAGAAAGCGTTGGTGAAAGAATGGAGCAGCAAAGAAATTGGCTACAAGCAACTGTAGAGAGAAATGAAGATAATACGTTACAAATAAAATGGGAAAATAATATAGAAGAAGTTCGTATTTATTGGAGTACTTCACCAGAACATATTGAAGAAACTGGAGAATTACTTGCAACTGTAAATGGAGAATTATCATATACAATTGAAAACCCGAGTGAAAATGAACGTCCATATTTTAGATTAGTAGGAAGTAATGGACAAGCAGTAACAGTAGCTGAGCGTAGATTGCCATTACAAGGTGCGTTTAACTTCCGTGATATGGGTGGATATGAAACGACAGATGGACGTAAAGTGAAATGGGGCAAATTATACCGTTCTGAAGAATTAGCAGGACTAACAGAGTGGGATATCGACTATTTACAAAAGTGTGGTTTAAAGTTAATTTGTGACTATCGTACAGACTTTGAGGTAAAGCATAAGCCAAATCCTGAGATTACAGGTGCTCGTCAAGTGTGCTTACCAGTTATGCAAGACTTAGCGAAAGACTTAAATATAAATGAGTTTTTCCAAGTTGGTGACCTTTCTATGTTAGGAAAACCAGGTGAGTATCTTGTGAAAATGAATCAAGATTTCGTAAGTGGCAACGAGGCATTCGTGAGCTTCTTAAACTTAGCGCAAAACCCGGAAAACTTACCGTTAGTAAACCACTGTACAGCTGGAAAAGATCGTACTGGATTTGGTTCAGCATTATTACTACTTTTACTAGGTGTACCAGAAAAAACAGTAATGGAAGACTACTTACTAAGTAACGAATTCCGTGAAAAGCTAAATGAAAAAATGATGGCCTTTTTAGGTGCGAAATTACAAAACGATGAGAGCAGAGCGATATTAGGTGCAATGTTTGAAGCACGTGCTGAATACTTGCAAGCTGCGATTGGTGAAATTCAAAAGCAATACGGATCAGTTGAAGCATACGCTGAAAGGGCTCTTGGCTTTACGAAAGAGTCGTTAGAGGAAATGAAAGTGTTACTGCTGGAAGAAAAGTAAAAAGAAGGGAGGCTGGTTTTAATTAGCCTCCCTTTCTTATTGTTGTTATAATTATGCTATGAGAATATAGGAGTTGAGAAAAACATCATGAAATACAAAGTTATATTATTCGACGTAGATGATACATTATTAGATTTCCCTGAAACGGAAAGACACGCATTACATAATGCGTTTGTACAGTTTGATATGCCTACAGGGTATAATGATTATCTTGCAAGCTATAAAGAGATTAGTAATGGATTATGGAGAGATTTAGAAAATAAAATGATTACGCTAAGTGAATTAGCCGTAGAGCGATTTAGACAATTATTTGCACTTCATAATATAGACGTAGATGCACAGCAATTTAGTGATGTATATCTTGAAAACTTAGGGAAAGAAGTACATCTTATAGAAGGCGCAGTACAATTATGTGAAAATCTACAAGATTGCAAGTTAGGTATTATTACGAATGGATATACGAAGGTGCAACAATCAAGAATCGGAAATTCGCCTTTATGTAATTTCTTTGATCACATTATTATTTCTGAAGAAGTTGGTCATCAAAAACCAGCACGTGAGATTTTTGATTATGCGTTTGAAAAGTTTGGGATTACAGATAAATCAAGCGTACTCATGGTTGGAGATTCGTTAACTTCTGATATGAAAGGCGGAGAAGATTACGGCATTGATACGTGTTGGTATAATCCGAGTTTGAAAGAGAATAAGACGAGTGTTAATCCGACTTATGAAATGGAGAGTCTTCTACAAATTTTAGAAATTGTAGAAGTGGCTGAAGAAAAGGTAGCTTCATTTTAATTGTGCTGATATTTGTCGAAAAATCGATATATTGAAAAAATCGTTGATATATTGTAAGTTGTGATAGATATATTGAAAAAATCGTTGATATATTGTAAGTTGCGATAGATATATTTGAAAAATCGCTCATATAAATTCATATACTAAGATATAGAACAAAAAATAGAGCTACTATACAAGGTCATTCACGTGTTATAATGCGTGAATTAAATATGCGTATATAAATAGTTTCCTAGCGTGATGCGATGTCATGTATGATTAGTGTAACAACTAGAGGTGAATAAAGGATGTTAACGTTTTTATTTGAGTTAGACAAGAATCTCCCGCAGAAGGATGAGCCACGGTATGATGCTTATTCAAAGGGCTTTATCGAAGGAGATGTAACGATTTGCGCGAGTGACAGCGTATTTTTTCAAAAATCATGTATGAAGGTTGCAGAGCTGGGGATTTATTTAGGTCAGTGGATGGAACAAGTTCAACATGGGCAGAACGTGCCTATGAAATATGAAACGGCTGACCGTGAAGAGGTAATTCTTAGTTTCTTCTACGAAGAGGATCATAATCAATGGAATGTTTTTTCCAGCTGGCAAGAATTTGAACTTCAAGAGCGTATAGCTACTATAACATTAATAGAGAGTGTTCAACGCTATTTGTATGAGTTAAATAAAGAACTGCGCATGATAGAATATCCTGTGACGTTTGATCAGTACTTAAGAGGAGAGCGAATGATGCAGCTCTCTTACAAACGACCGTGTGATAGCAAAGCAGATACGACACCGATAGAGGTTTATAATGGAAGTGAGCAAGTAGGTGTAGTAAGGGGCTATTATAAAAATACGCTGATGAGAGTGCTTGATTTTATTCCGAAAATTGGTAGTAATATTATTTATGAAATAAAGGATAGTAAGGACAATATTCGCGTCATTGCAAAGGATGTAAGTAGGCAGCGCCAAAGAAAGATTTTAGTAATGTACAAAGATAATCATGATGCAGAGCATGAAATACTTGTATGTGACGGAAAGTTATTGGATGCAAATTTCTTATTTACCTTTACATATAAGGCAGAAGAATATGTTGTTCATAAAACTTCATTTGGAATGGGAAAGTTATTACGAAAGGGCTATGTAATTGCAGATTGGAATATTCGTCTTGAGGAAGATATGTATTACATTGAGATGAATGTATATGATGAAGATTACATGCAGGATCGATACTTACTATTAGGCGTATTTCATGCGGTTTTATATGGATAATCAATAAGAAATACCGTCATTCTTCTTGGAAAGAATGACGGTATTTTTTATTTATCCTCAAAAATAAAAATCTCATCAATCGTACTATGTAGTGCCTTCGCTATATCGTGAGCAAGTTGTAAGGAAGGATTGTATTTACCTTTTTCGAGATGACTAATTGTTTCACGTCGCACACCAACGCTCTTTGCTAAATCTTCTTGTGTCATGTTCAATTTGGCGCGGTATTCTTTTATCTTCGTTACGAACGCCATGGTGCATCTTCCATTTCATCAACAGGTTTATCATAAAAGAACATAGAAAAACCGAATGTAAGAATGAGTGTGCCGAAAATAAGAGCGATATCAATCTCTTGTAGCGTAGAGTTTGGAAATAACATTTCAATAAATATAATGATAGCAGTAGTTAGTAATGTAACGATAAATGCATTGCGACACGATTTATTGACAATTTGTTCAAACAGTTCATCGTGTTGAACTGTTCTATACGATGTGAAAAAGGAGAAGAAACAGAACATAGTAAACAATCCTTTTTCATAAAAAAATCCGAGGAAACCGAAGAAACCGAGAAATCCTAAATATTTTATCCAAGTTGTTTTCATGATAGGTCCTCCTTACGTTGTTAGAAATAAGTCACGTTATGTTACAAATATATCACAATTGGATAGGAATGGTAATAATAGTTTTCCAGTTTGCTTCATAATAATAGTAAAAAGAGGAAATATGCTGCGAAATAAAGAGGATAATATTGTAAAATGGTTGTAAGGAGGGGGAGGAAGAAATGCTAACTTGGATCATGATCGTTGTATTACTTGTAGTGATTACTGTCATTGCGACGGTGTTAATTGGGCGGAATGGTGATGCAAATTATAGCAAAGCGACAAAGGGGAATATTAAACGCTTAACAATGATTTATATTATACTAGCTGTCGTTTTAGTTGTTGGATTAGGGGTGTATATTTATTTTAAAGGTTAAATATACTGAAAAATGTAAAAATCTTAAAATAGAACTATGCTATAATATCAATATAGTTATTTGGTAATTAAGGAAAGGATTGGATGGAATGATTGAAATTACGAATGTGTCAAAAAGTTATAATGGGTCTACCTATGCAGTAAAAGACTTAAGTTTATCTGTACCTAGCGGCGAAATCTTTGGATTTTTAGGACCGAATGGTGCGGGTAAATCAACGACAATTAAGATGATTACTGGTATTCACGGGGTGGACAAAGGGACTATTACGATTAACGGAAAAAATATTATGGAAGAGCCGATGGAAGCGAAGAAGACGTTTGGTTATGTACCAGATAGTCCAGATATGTTTTTACGATTAAAAGGAATTGAATATTTAAACTTTATGGCCGATATGTATGAAGTGTCGAAAGAAGTACGACAAGAACGAATAGAGTCTTTAGCGAAGAAGTTTGATCTTTATAATGCTTTATCTGATCAAATTCAAAGTTATTCGCACGGTATGAGACAAAAAATCGTTATTATTGGTGTGCTCGTACATGAGCCAGATGTATGGATTTTAGATGAACCATTAACTGGGCTTGATCCGAAATCTGCATATATTTTAAAAGAAATGATGAGAGAGCATGCGGATAAAGGAAAGATTGTATTTTTCTCTACACACGTATTAGAAGTAGCGGAAAAAATATGTGACCGGGTTGCTATTATTAATAAGGGGAATTTGCAGTTTAAAGGAAATTTAGATGAAATGAGAGATCATTTTAAATCCAATGAATCACTTGAAAAAATGTTCTTGGAGATGACGGGCAATGAGTAAAATTTGGACGTTAACGAAGGTACTATTAAAGTTAAATTACGCAGATTTTATAACAGATAAGAAGAAGCGATGGGCGTATGTATTTTCATTTGCAGCTATTTTATTTGTCGGCTTTTTACTGTTTGGTTCTATCACGCATGCAATGTATGAGGGAATGATACATTTAGGGCAAGATCCAGGAATGATTATCGCAATGGGACTTGCGATTGCGAGTATATGGGTATTTTTAATGAGTATTACGAACATTTTAACTGTATTTTACTACAGCAATGACATTGAAATGTTATTACCATTACCATTAAAACCAGCGCAAATTATTTCAGCCAAATTTTTAACAGTATTAATTACACAATACGTAATGAGTTCATTTATTTTATTACCGATCTTTATTACGTACGGTTTAAAAAGTGGCGCATTTATTACATATTACATATATATGATTTTCATTTACTTACTCTTCCCAATTGTGCCGTTAGTACTAGCTTCGTTACTGATGACAGTTATTATGAGGTATACAAATATAGCGAAAAATAAAGACCGAGGAAATATATTTATTGGAATCGTAAGTATACTATTTATTGTAGGAATTAACGTATTTTTGCAGTGGAAAAATAAAAGTTCGTTTTCTGAAGATGCAATTGCGGATTACCTTGCAAACAACCAGTCTTCTCTTTTAGTACAAATGACAAACTATTTTCCAACTACATATTTTGGAGCAGTAGCATTAGTAGAAAATGCAAATTGGAAGGGACCTTTATATGTAATAATCTTTGCAGTTATTTCATTTGTCTTCTTTGTGTTGTTTTATTACATAGCAGAGCGTACATATTTAAAAGGGGTTATTGGACTTTCAACGAGTACAGCAAAGAAACAAGTTATTTCGGCGGAAGGTTTACAGAAATCAACAGTACAAAGTTCGCATTTAAAAGCGTATGTGAAAAAAGAATTTAAAACGTTATTCCGTACACCACAATTTTTCTTAAATTGCATTGTACAAACTTTCGTTATGCCAATTATGTTGTTCTTTATTTTATTTGTGCAAGATGGAAATTTAAAGTTTATTACAGAGTATATTAACAATCCAGAGACAACGGGATTTGCAATTGGTGTTGGCCTTTGTGCATCGTTATTTTTAATGGGTAGTAACGTCATTGCAACAACGTCATTTTCGCGAGATGGAAGCTCTTGGTTTGTGAATCGTTATTTACCAGTAAAGGCTTCGGATATCTTTTTTGCGAAAGCAATCACTGCTTGGTTAATTAATGTGATCATTTTAGCAGTATTCGGTATTACGATGGCAGTTGTAGCTGGGATTTCTCCAGTCTTTATGATACTGTGGTTTTTACTAAGTGCGAACGGGTTGTTATTAATTAATTTAATCGGAACACGCTGGGACGCGCAAACTGCAGATATTCATTGGGATACAGAGCAGAAATTATTTAAAAGTCGATATACAACTTTGTGGAATTTTTTAGCTAATATTTTAATAGCTTTAATTATTGTGGGGGGAGTAAGTGTATTATACTTCTTCCTTCATGTCGGACTGTGGGTTATGTTTATCGTTTTATTTGTAATGTTTACGATTGTAAATTATATCTTTATTAAAATGTTAAAATTAGGTGCTGAACGTATACTGTCAAATATTCAATAAGAAGATAGATCCTCTGTATTCATGCAGGGGATCTGTGTATAGATGGAGGAGAAAAAGGTGAAGAAAATAGCAATTGTAACAGGGGCAACTCGTCTGAATGGAATTGGTGCAGCTGTATGCAAGGTGCTTGCTCAAAAAGGGATAGACATTTTTTTCACGTACTGGCCAAAGTATGATAAAGCGATGCCATGGGGAATGAGTGATCAAGAACCCTTTTTGCTGAAAAAGGAAATTGAAAGTTACGATGTTCGATGTGAAATGGCAGAAATCAATTTATCGCAGTCTTATTCGCCAAATCGTTTGTTTTATATGGTATCAGAACGGTTAGGTGATCCATCTATTCTAGTTAATAATGCAGTATATTCTACTCATACGAGGATTGAGGAATTAGATGTAGAGCAGTTGGATAAACATTATACAGTTAATGTTCGGGCTACTATGCTATTAAGTTCATTGTTTATAAAACATTATTCACTTAAAACGGGCGGGAGTATTATTAATCTTACTTCGGGACAGTCAGTAGGTCCAATGCCAGATGAACTTGCATATGCAGCAACGAAAGGGGCAATTGAAGCATTTACAAAGTCAGTAGCACCAGTTGCGATGGAGAAGGGGATTACAGTGAATGCTGTAGATCCAGGACCGACGAATACAGGATGGATTACAGAGGAGCTGAAGCATCATTTAGTATGGAAGTTCCCACAAGGTAAAGTAGGAGAACCGGTGGATGCTGCGCGCTTAATTTCTTTTTTAGTAAGTGAAGAAGCGAAATGGGTTACTGGGCAAGTCATTCACTCGAATGGTGGTTACTCATAAAAATATTATGTTAACAAATGTTGAGAAACAAAAAACGAAAGAAAATTTTATTTTTTTGTATAAATAAAATGTCAAGAAAGGTAAAAATTTGATAGAAGAGTATATCGTCATATGAAGATAGTAATTCTTAATGTGACAATATACTCTTTTTCTTTTACTTGCGAGTAGAAAAATGAAGTAGAAGAAACTCGAATATTAAAATGAGTTTATCAGTTTTTGTACGTATTATTATGAAGATTACTGTCGGAAAGATGATAATTCCTATGAAAAGGGATTTTTTAAGGGGGAATCGAATCGTAAAGGGGAGGATAAATTATGTAAAACATAGGGGGATTTATATGAAAATGAAAAAGGTCGCTATCGCATCGATAACAATTGGTACAATGCTTACTATGGCAGCTTGTAGTCCTTCATCAGATAAAGAAACGGAAAAGAAAGAGCAAGTAACTGCGCAAAATGATGGAGAAGCAAAAACGACAAGTGCAGATGAAGCGTCAAAAACAACGAAAGATACTGAAAAAGAAACAAATACTTCTTCAAATGAAAAAACAGATAAGGATGCAAAAAATACGAAAGAATCATCAGGGACAGAAAGTAACGGCAAAACGTCAACTCAAAACGAAAATGTAAAAACAAAAGAAAAAGAGACGACAGGAAAAACGAATGATCAAACGACTAGCGGGAAAACAACAGATCAAAGCACAAGTACAAGCACAAACAATAACGGAAAGACAACGAAAGATCCGAAGAAAAGTGTTGCTGTGAAAACGAATGTTAAAGAAGTTGTAGCATTAATTGATAGCTTGGACAAGCAGTTAGCTGCTAATCCAAAATTGGAAACAGTGAATAAGCTTGGCAAACAAATTAATGAAAAGTGGGATGTGATTGAAAAAGAGCTAGAAGCATCACATCCGACGGATTCTAAAACAATCGGTCAAAGTATGTATCCGTTAATTGTAGGAGCGGAGAAAGAAAAAATCGATATTAATAAAATGAAATCATTAACGACGAAAACGAAAAAAGATTTAAATCAGTTATTGACGAAACTTTCATAGTTTCAAAAGCCTACTCGTGTGAGTAGGCCTTTTTTAGGTTGTTGTAATGTGCATAGTATAACTTATTTATTTCTATTTTCAATTACGATGCGAAAGGAACTGAATGCTTGTTGACTGATATAATCTTCTTCGTTAACTTTATAAGGAAATGGAAAAGCGACGAGTTGCAAATTACTTTCCTGATCCACTGAAGGCAATGTGAAATTAAAGATTTGCCTCGTTTCAGGTGCAACCTTAGTATAAACGACTTTTCTATTGTTAAATATTTCAACTTGTTTCCAATCTTTAAAAGCCACGATTGCGTAAGTCATTTCATCATTTGTTTCATTACCGTTTGATAAAATTAATTGCTTGCCTTCCTTTTCAAAGAAGACAGTTTGTAAGTTCTCTTCACGGTTCGTAACAAATAATGGTTCGTAAAGACCATCTTTTAAAATAGCATCTGGATCTATAAGGGAGAGTTTTATTTTTTCGTTTTCTTTCTGAAGAGGATGCATTGAATATCGCATACTTAGAATATCTTCTAAAATAGCTGCTTTATTTAAGTTATTATCTTTTAATTTGTATTCAGGTTTTTTAATTATTAAAAAGGTTAATTCACTTGCATTAGGAGAAGTGTGTAAAGAGATTTTCGTAGTAATTGAACTGTTTGGTTTCATATCAAAAAAATAGTGTGATATTTCAGTAGTAGTATCTTCTATTTTAAAAGGTTTTTGTTCGTAATCTTCTAGAACAATTAATCCATATTTTCGGTTTTCATTAATAGTATGTACGAATGATAATGTTACATTAATTTTATTATCCTCACTAGTAATTGTACTACCATTGTTAATATGTTGGCCTTGATTATCCTTCAATCCGTAAGAAATAGTATTGGTTTGTTGCTCTCGTTTATTTTCTATGGAAGGTGGATGAGGTTGTATGAATGAAGTATTGAACAAAATATAAATTGTAAGTAATGAAATAAGTAAAACACCGCTAATAATATATATTTGTTTCATAAATAGCACCTCAATATATGTAAAATATTAGAGAAAAAAGATATGCAAGATGCATATCTTTTTTCTCTTTCTTACCAGAAAGCTTTTGTTTCGTGATTCACATCATTATAACCACTTAATTTATAGGTATGATTACCGATAGCGTAATCATCTCCATAATAAATGCTTGTGTTGGTCGCTGTAGCACTTACAAAGGATGATTTTTTTGCACTATTACTTTTCGTATTCACTAATGACCCATCGCCATTGAAAGTTCTTGCTTTTGCATAAACATAGTCTTCGGTCGTAGTTGATTTCGATTTAGCAACTGCATATGGGTTACCAAAAAAGGGAGTATATACGCTAATGTTAGAGTCATTCTTAGGTGCAACTGCAACAGTCAAACTAGGAACACTAGATGTTTTTGTTGATTGAATTGTATCAAAGTCAACTAAAACGGGCTGCTTGTCTACAGTATCGACCTCTGAAGCACTTGCGTTATTAGTAAAACCAAAACCTAAAACCGCTAACCCTAAAGTTGTCACCGATAAAGATTTTTTCATATTCACTAATTTTCCCACCTTTTTAAATTTTTGAGTTCGAACTCAATTCATACAATATATGAAAATTTCGAAACACTCAATGGTTTATCCCATACTTAACTTTTCTTTTACTTTCGATTCAACATGTCTTCATTTGCAAAAAAGCGAATATATCTTCTAATGCTTAGCCAGCAAGGGATACAGGTTTAATTTTATGAAATTCATGTAAATTTAAATCTATTCATGTCAGAATCTCTGTTATTTTTAAGTTCATATGGGAAACTTATTAAAAAAAGGATGGTGACAAAAATGACAATCGATCGAATTTGTACAATTGGACCCGCAAGTAATAATAAAGAAACGTTAGCACAGTTAATAAAGAATGGTATGAAAATTGTTCGACTGAATTTATCGCATGGCACGCATGAAAGTCATAAAGACATCATTCGTTTAGTGAAATCATTAGATGACTCTATTAAATTTTTGGGTGATGTACAAGGTCCTAAAATAAGATTAGGTGAAGTGAAGGGAGAGCAAATTACACTTCAGGCAGGAGATTCTTTTATTTTACATACACAACCAGTTACAGGGAGTAATACAGAAGCAAGCGTTGATTATGAAGGAATTGCGAATGATGTGAAAGTAGGCAGTAGAATTTTAATTAATGATGGAGAAGTTGAATTAATTGTTGAAAAGATAAGTACGGATAAAATAGAAACGAAGGTAAAAACAGGTGGCAATATCTCATCTCATAAAGGAGTTAATTTACCAGATGCGGCTGTTCGTTTACCAGCTATTACAGAGAAAGATAAAAAAGATATTCAGTTTCTTTTAGAAGAGAATGTTGATTTTATCGCGTGTTCTTTCGTAAGAAAACCTAGTCATATAAAAGAAATACGAGATTTTATACAACAGTATAAAGAAACGTCACCTAATGTAATTGCAAAAATAGAAACGATGGAAGCAATCGAGAATTTTCAAGATATATGTAAAGAAGCAGATGGAATTATGATTGCAAGGGGCGATTTAGGAGTAGAGTTACCGTATCAATGCATTCCGCTTTTACAGAAAATGATGATTCAGGAATGTAATCGAACGAATACATATGTCATTACAGCAACACAAATGCTTCAATCTATGGTAGATCATTCTATTCCAACAAGAGCAGAGGTGACTGATGTGTTTCAAGCTGTACTGGACGGGACGAATGCAGTTATGCTTTCAGCTGAAAGTGCATCAGGAGAGCATCCAATCGAAAGTGTGAGAACATTACGTCTCGTTTCAGAATTTGCGGAACATGTTAAAAAAGATGGACCTTTTGCGATGAAAGATGTACTGCAATTACTGCGTGAGTCTCTGGATGAGTAATAAATAAAAAGAGGGCGGATATACATCCGCCCGCGTGTTTTTCATTCATACTATTCTTGCTCATCCAAAATCTTTTCAAACGCAGTAGATACTTTATCAAACTCTTCATCATTTTCAATGTATGAAAACTCATTATCTTCTTCTACTTTTAAAAAGAAAATATCGATGTCTTCCTCAGTTTCTGTTTGGATATCTTCAACAAAGGCAACTGCAATATATTCTGCACCTTCGACATCCATCGCTCCAAGTACTTCTACTTCTTGCTCTTCATTATTCTCATCACTAAGAGTAAACACTTCGCCAACTTCAATATCAGACATATTCATTCTCCTCCTGTTCGACTCTAAAAATAGAGCACTCAAACTGTATACATACTAACATATCTTTCCATGAAAAACCAAATTCATACGTAAGAAAACAATTGATTCTTCTTTAGTATGAGTATACAGCTATTAGGAGCATTATTTGTCTGTGCTATATTACTTAATCCATTCAACAATTGTATCCATAGTCTGTCTTGTTTTATCACGCTTTGGCTCTTCTTTACGGTAACCAAAGGCAACCATAACTGATACTTCAAAGTTATCACCTTGTATAATGCCTTCTTGACGAAGTAAAGAATCTACTTCCTCTTTATCAAATCCTTCTATTGGACAAGAATCAATACCGATTTGAGCTGCGCTCGTCATCATATTACCTAAAGCAATATAAGTTTGTTTAGATGCCCAATCAAATACAGCACGATCGGATTGTAATAAGTTAAAATCTGTTTCCTGGAACTTTTTGAAGAATTCATATCTAATTTTTTGAGTGTCTTCAGGCAATCCAATAATATCGTTCATCATATATTTAATATACTCTGCATCATAATGCATATCTTTAATGTTTCTTGAAAGAACAATAACAAAATGACTAGCTGTTGCAAGTTGCCCACCAGCGCCCCATGAATACGGTTGTAGTTTTTCTCTTAATTCTTTATTTTGTACGACAATAAATTTCCAAGGCTCATATCCAAAAGAAGAAGGAGATAGTCTGCCTGTTTCTAAAATGAATTTGAAATCCTCTTCTGAAATTTTGTGCATAGGATCGAATTCTTTACATGCATGTCTGAAATGAAAAGCCTCCATAATCTTTTCTTTTGTAATTTCGTTTGTATTTGTCATAAAAGTTCCTCTTTTCATGAATTTATTTTTGTAAGTAAATTATATTTTTAAAGTAACATAGATACAAGTACGCACATTTATGTGGTATAGTATCAAAAAAGATACTAATGTTAAGGGAAGGGATTTATTATGGATTGTCCAAACGAAAATAATATAAATTACCCATTTTTAAATAAATATTCTTGTCCAGTTGAAGCTATGGTTGAGGTGATTGGAGGGAAATGGAAAGGGGTAATTTTGTATCATTTATTAGATGGTACAAAGCGGTTTAATGAATTAAAAAGATTAAAACCAAATATCACACAAAGAATGTTAACGCTGCAGCTGAGAGAACTTGAAGCTGATGGCATTATACATCGTGAAGTATACCGTGAAGTGCCACCTAAAGTTGAATATTCGTTAACTGAGCTTGGTGAATCACTACGTCCAGTGATTCTATTAATGATGGAATGGGCAACTCATAATATGGAGAAAGTTTTGGAGAGTAGGAATACGAAAAATAATAATTAAGAGTTGAAATTGTTATAGAAGAAATAATTGTAGAAATAAAAGGTGCTTTCATACGTGAAAACACCTTTTATTTCTATATTTTTTACTTTTTAACTTCAACTGCTGAAGTTGGAAAGTTATTTAAGTTTGCAGTTTGACCATACCAATCAGCATGTTTAAAAACAACACCTTTTCCATATCCGTCAGTTGAAGTATGTTCCCATAGTGTTGTTGAATAGCTAGCAGTAGGAGCTGCTGTACGTACAGAAACAATTTGATTTTGCCAACTAGCAGACAAGTTTTTATAACCGCTACTTAGAGAAAAATACTCGCTACCTTGATTTGTGAGTTTATAGAAGTCTGTACTACCAGGTCCGCTTCCTCCAACACCAAGGAGAGTGATTGAATGATTCAACCTTTGTTTATCCTTTTCAATAAAAGACTCTAAACTTTCTTTGCTCGAAAATCCATAAGATAACCAGTCTCCATTTTGATTTTGTTTCGGTAGAACTAACGTTATTTTTACGTCTTCCTTTGATGGAGCACTCAATTTGTTAAACGAATCAACAGTCTTTTCATCTACAGTTACATATTCGAAAGAGGAAATCGTATAATCTTTTTCGGTACTAGCTGATACTAATCCCATTCCTCCAGTTAACGACGAAACAGTTAATAATGCACCTGCTACCAACTTTTTAAGCATGGATTCATCTCCTTAAAACTTAGATTTTTTACATAACTAAAATGTATGTTAATTCGAATGTATTATAAATATTTAGAAATTTATAAAAATTAAACAGAATATTCTTTTATTATTCTGGAGTAAGGAGGGGAATTTAAAAAAGGATTTACTTAAAAAGTAAATCCTTTTTGGGTGTTAGCAATGAAGTTATTGTGTAAGTTTTGCAATTTGCTAACCGACTTCAAAACTCTACTGATTAAAGTTTCATTTCATCCTGTTATGAATCATACACTTCTTTTGCATTCGTAGAAGCAGCATCTAATAAAAGGAAAATGGCTGCTATCATATGTAGAACGATGTCTATATAAGGGAAAAAGGCAACTAGAGTAACGATAATACCGATATAATGAGGGGACGTATTCATGCCTTCTTTTTTAGCTAATAAAATAGTATTGATATGTAAAACAATCAATAGTAGTAAAGGTATCCCATATAGGTTAACAAGACTTGGAAATACATAATAACAAGGAAGTAATAAAAGATGATAGATCCCTGTAGTCCACTTTAGTGCTTGAATGTAGGTTTTCAAAGTTAATCCTCCTAAAACAATTCGTATCTATATATTACCAAAAATAATAGGTAATTGGATATTGTTTATTTGTATTTTTAATAGATTATAATAATTTTATGTAAACTAATTGTTAGGTATCTATAAAATAGAAAAACCACCCAAACGAGGGTGGTTCGTATTATAAATAATTACTTAAAGAAGAAATCGGAACCTTCACCTCACTACCTTCCTTCATATTCCGCAACACAACAGTGTTTGTACTAAGTTCGTCTTCCCCAATAATAAGCACATAAGGGATATTCTCTTTATTGGCATAATTAAGGGCACGTTTTAATTTGCGTCCTGCTAGTTCTAGTTCGACTTTTAAGGAAGTGGTAGAACGTAATTGCTGGGCAATTTGTAAGCATTGTAACTCTGTCCCGAGTGGGATGATAAATAGATCCGCTGTAGATGAGATTGTTTCTTTCTGCGATAGTGCTGTATAAATAACGTCTAAACCGAATGAAATACCGACTGTTGGATAGTTCATATTATCACCACGGAATGCTCTGATAATGTTATCGTAACGGCCGCCGCTACCGATGCTAGATGTAATCGATCTATCTTTTAAAAAGATTTCATATACAGTACCTGTATACATTGTGAGTCCTCGCGCTAAAAACGGGTTGAATATCGTATTTTCATTTATTCCAAGGGCGATTAAATATTGCTGTAATTGTTGTAGTTCGTTTACTCCATCGGCAACGAGTGGATTATTGAAAGCTTCTTTAAAGTCAGCGATAGTAAGTTTTAGACAAGATAATACGGTATTACATATCGTATCAGCCATTTCTTCAGAAATTCCGCGCTCTAATACATCTTTTCGTACACCATCAATCCCAATCTTTTCGATTTTATCTAATGATAAAATGACGTCACTTGTTAACTCAGTAGGGATGTTAATGGCCTGAAGAATACCATTTAACAATTTTCGGTTATTATATTGAATCGTTATCTCTAAGTTTAACGTTCGGAACAGCTCAAACGCCATAGCCATAAGTTCAGCTTCTGCCATGACAGACTCAACACCGACGATATCAACGTCGCATTGTATAAATTCACGAAATCTTCCTTGTTTAATTGGCCCATCTCGAAATACTTTCCCAATCTCATAACGTTTAAAAGGGAGGCGGAGGTTCGGATTCATTGCCACAACCTTTGCGAATGGAATAGTTAAATCGTATCGTAAGGCGAGCTCACGTTTTCCTTGATCCTGAAGTGTATATATTTCTTTTAATATTTCATCGCCACCGCCGTACTTGTAAGACATAAGCTCATACATATTTAACGTCGGCGTTTCTAAAGGTTTGCATCCGTATCGTTCAAACGTATCTTCACAAGCTCTTTTAATTTTATTTCGCAGCACTTGCTCCTCTGGTAAATAGTCTTTCGTTCCTTTTACATTTCTCATTTCCATCATAATCACTCCTTTTTCAAATTAAAAAAAGCTATGCAGGTATAAAAATACCCACATAGCTTTATGAACGCTTCGTGGGTCAACAGGAAAAGCCCTGTACCCACGAAGAAAAATTTTTCTTCGGATACACGGCGTTACGTTTGATGATGAAGTTGGAAAGAAGTATTAAAATTTAGCATTGCAAATCTCTCCTTAACGTAAGTTTTTCCAAATTATATCAGATGATTTTTGAATTATCAATATTTTTAGTTTTGAAATATACGTGAAGTTATGTAGGAGAAATGGAAAAGGGTGTATAATAAAACTTAATAATATGAAATAACCTTTTAAGGAGATCACTATGAAAAAAGATAAAACAAATGCGATGCGAATATTAGATAAAGAAAAAATTGAATATTCGATGATGTCATATGATCCAGACGATGGGAAAATTGATGGCGTATCAGTAGCCGAGAAAATTGGACGAGAAGTGAGAGAAGTATATAAAACGTTAATCGCTCAAGGGAATAGTAAAAATTATCATGTGTTTATTATTCCGGTAGATGAGGAACTAAATTTAAAAGCTGCCGCAAAAGCAGTAAGTGAAAAGAAAATTGAAATGATTCCTGTAAAAGATATTACGAAAGTTTCAGGATATATTCGCGGCGGTTGTTCGCCAGTCGGAATGAAGAAGTTATTTTCTACATGTATTGATGCGAGTGCTCAATCACTTGAAACGATGATTGTAAGTGGCGGGAAAATTGGTATACAAATTGAGCTTAAAGTAGATGACTTGGCGAAAGTGACGAGAGCGCAGTTTGGAGAGGTAACGAAGTAAATATACATAGGAAAAGAAGTTCTAGTTTTATCCCGCTATTTGCCGGGCAGTAAGACCCTCATCTCAAATTTCAGCGGAAGCAAAGAAATTAGGTGGGGATCAACTGCCCGTAAAAGCCCGATTGGTGAGGGCTGATTATCCTATTTTATTTACAAACTGGATAAAGATTGAATGTTTAGTTTGATATAGGCATGTAATCTGAATTGTTTGTTTGGCTTTGGGAGAAGGTAAAAACTCGATGCAAGAACTTGAAATAAACAAGCAGGGTTTATTCTTAAAGATAGACAAAGAACAGGAGAGTGTTTTAATGAGGAGTCAAGAAATATCCATAAGAAAGCACAAATTGGGGGATGCCAGTATTTTTGAAAAAACACGCTAATAGTATGCAAGATTTTATACAGTTTTTTGGCTAATCCAGTAACAAACAAGAGCACTAAAACCACGTTAGGATAGGAATGTATATAATATGTATAGATTCATAGAACTAAAAAAGGGTTCACTTGTGAGAGCAGGGTTGTCCTTTTTCCTCGCTAACGCTAATGATGGGTTATGTTAACCTCATATGTATAGAATATACAGTTAACTAAAAATGAAAAGTTTACAATTAAAAATGAACAATAAAAAACAGTAATGTAAAATCACTACTGTTTTTTATTGTTTCTTATAAGTGAATCATTTGTACTCCTGTCTATATAATTTAAACGAATAAATAGCTCCAATAAAGAATACAAAAGCTTCAAATAATATAAAGATTTGACGGAAATTCTCAATATCTTTACCAACTAAAGAAATAAATATAGCATTCATTAGAATTTGAGTAGTAAACATACGAGAAGTAATTTTTAAATAAATAGCATTTGTTCTTTCAACCGGTTTACCAATTTTTTTGTAAATAATAATAAGTGCAATTACTGAACCCAAAAATAGAAGTGCTGTAAGTCCTACAACGATATTAAAATTGGCTGTACTTTCTAACATCCATTTATTTAATAGATCGATCATTATTATCTTCCTTTCCTACATAAGAGAATATTTTGTTCTTCTTTTTCACTATAATAAAAAAAGGAAAAAGAAAACATCGAACTTTCTTACAAACATTCGTGTATTCTTACAGTTTTGTCATTTTGTAAATGTATTCACCGCCCTGTTTTTCACTATTTTCTTTGGAAAACATAGTGAATTACGAGAAAGAGCGCTACAAGATCAACTTCTGAGAACAAAAATTATGTAAATAAGCTGTTCACTGGATTCTCGTAGAAAACTTTGGTGAGATAAAATTTTTGATTTTGTAGCACTTTAAAATCTTAGCTAGAGGGCTATTTATCGGTATCCCACAATAAAAAGGCAGGAACATATCAAATATGTTCCTGCCTTTGATTTTATTAAGTTTAATATCTATGACCTAAATATAATAGAATTTGGAGCTTCTTTTTATTTTAAATAAATTGGGTAATTAGACTATAACATTAATGTTCATCATTGAATATAATAATAATATAATGGAGGTGGTGTTATATGGCTCTTACTACAGGACCAATTGAAAACGTAGGAAATCAACCTGCTAATGCAAATAAAGTTAGGGTGAAGATCCTTAACCGTACTGCGGGCCCACTTACTGGAGTAGCTAGAGTTTTTAGACTTGACGGTTCATTAGTATTAATTGAACAGGTAAACTTCAATGTGAATTCTAATGCTTCTACTTTTGCAACTCTAAGTTTAGTTCATCCTGCTCTTGGACAAGCATTTGAATATGAAGTTCAAATTGTTCCTAATCAACCTGGTGGACTATATAGTGTTTATGGACTAACAGCTGAAAATGTTATTATTACTGCACAACGTGTTGTGAACTCAGAATTGACACAGTTTCTTTAATTAAAATAGATTGGTGCCTACATGGTAACCAATCTATTTTTGTACGTATTATTCAGAGAAAGAAAGGTTTTACACAAAAATAAAGATAGTTATGGAAAAGGGAAAAGTCGAGCTATCATCTTAATTTTTATTATTTCTGTCTTAGACCGTATCTGTTTTGTGGCACGGTTTTCTTTGAATGCATTTTATTCAAACTGTTTTTTAAAGTATTTATCAAATATGCATTATTGCATAAATAAATTTAAATTTATAAGTTAATATTAAACTACTTTTTAGTTGTAAAGAATATGTTAATAATCTTTATAAGAAAAGGATATTCCTTGTAAAAAGTGAAATTGTTTGGAATGTGAATAAACAAAAAGTTTAGAAGTGATACAGACTGGATAGAGTCTTGTATTAAATAAACAGAAAAGGGGTATGGGTTTCTAAAAGGTTTCGGGGGTTAGAAAGCACTTTTTAGTTAATAGCTTTAAATTATATTTTAAAGGGGAATGGGTATATGAAGTTTCGAAATACAAAGATTGCTATGGTTACACTATCTTCATTTTTTATTTTAGGTTCTGCATCTCTATCATTCACAGATACTATACATGGTGAAGTGGTTCCTGCATCAGCACAGGAGATTATTGTAAAAAATTATGACGATACATATTATAATAACGCAATAGGAAAAACGGGGTTAGAATTAAAGAAGGAATTGCATAATATTATTGATAATCATACAAAGTTATCATACAGTGCGGTTTGGGACGCGTTAAGAGATACTGATGAAGATCCGAATAATAAAAATAATGTGATACTCTTATATACTGGTCGTTCGCAAGGGAAACTTACGAATGGATCAGGAGTAAATAACTGGAACCGAGAGCATGTTTGGGCAAAATCTCACGGTGACTTTGGAACGACTGCAGGACCTGGAACAGATCTACATCATTTAAGAGCGACGGATGTATCTGTAAATAGTTCACGTGGAAATCTAGATTTTGATAACGGTGGTGTAAATCATTCTGAAGCGACAGAATGTAAATATGATAGTGATTCTTGGGAACCTCGTGATAGTGTAAAAGGAGATATTGCTAGAATGCTGTTTTATATGGCTGTTCGTTACGAGGGAGACAACGGCGAAATAGATTTAGAACTAAATGAAAAAGTGAATAACAATAAAGATCCATACATGGGGAAACTATCTGTCTTATTAAAATGGAATGAACAAGACCCGGTCGATGATTTAGAGCGAAAGCGTAATGAAGTGATTTTTACAAAATATCAACATAACCGCAATCCTTTTATTGATCATCCAGAATGGGTAAATAAAATCTGGAACTAAGATTTTTAAAGGTATTATATTTTGATAAAAGGGATTGATCATTATGATCAATCCCTTCTTATATTTTTACTAGAATAAATGATTTTTATAGGACTAGTGAGGGAAATAGAATAGATATTTATATGGAACGATAGTACTTATTTATCTAGTTAAGTATTTAGTAAGGTCCCCACTCAATATTCACCCCAACAATAAGAAAAACAAGTCCAATGATAAACCAAATGAGTGCAAGTGGAGCCATGAAACGAATCCATTTTCCATAAGAAATCCCGCTTGCTGCGAGAACGCCCATTAAAACACCGGAAGTTGGATTTAAGCAGTTTACTACACCTTCTCCGAGCATAACAGCCTGTACTGTAACTTGGCGTGTAATGTGCATGAAATCAGCTAATGGAGCTAATATCGGAATAAAAATAACCGATTCTCCTGTCCCGGATGAAATAAGGAAATGTAATGCAGCACTACTTACGTACATACCGATAACGCCAAATACAGGGCTTTGTCCTTCAAGAGACTGTGCGAGCTGGTTAACGATAGTATCAAGTAATTTGCCTTGTTCTAAAATGACTGAAATACAGCGAGCCATTCCGACGATTAAAGCACCGTAGATAAGATTTTGGCAGCCAGTTAGAAAAGTGGATGCGATATCGTTTGCTTTCATGCCACCTATTATTCCTGCTGTAATTGCTATGAAAATAAAAGTAGCGGTCATTTCTGCGTCCGTCCAATGTAGACGAAAAGCGCCTATTAAAAATGCAATTAATGATAAAGCTGAAACGAGTAAAATTAATTTATGACGTATCGTCCAAGGGACTTCTTTTTTCTCTGTTTCTTTTTCGCTTGAAAGAGCGTTACTGGGAAACCAGTTGTCGCCAAGGATGCTTCCTTTATTTGATTTTTTCAAGCGTTTTACATACCAATTTATATAAAGGATAGTGGCAAGTAAAAAAGATATATAAATTGCTGTGCGTAAACCAATTCCCGAAAACATCGGAAGTTCTGCGATCTTTTGTGAAATGCCTAAAGGTGAGGGGGATAAAATAGTAGCATTAAAACCAGCATAAGTGCCTAAATAAATAATTGCTACGCCAACGATAGCGTCCCATTTTAATGTGCGGGCAACGATGATGCCGATAGGGATAAAGCCGATAACTGAGTTAACGATAATGCCAGTCGTTCCGAGAATGGAAAAGAGTGCGGCGACAATACATATGAAAAGTAATTGCTGATTACGAAATTTGTTAATAACATGATAGATTAAACCGTCAAGGGCACCTGTCTTTTCAAGAATTGCAATGGCTCCACCTGTAAATAAAATTAGAAAGATAATAGGAGCAGCAAGTGTCATTCCTTTTTCAATAGCGGTAAAAAAAGAAACAAATCCTACAGGTGATTGCGGAACAGAATGGTAGCTACCTGGTATTGTCGTTGTAACGGTCCCGTTTGTAACCCTTTTAAATTCTCCAGCAGGAACGAAGTACGTAGCAATGGCGCAAAGTAAGGCAATAAAAAATAGTAGTACGTACGCATCAGGCATTTTAAACTTTTGTTTACTAGGTTGTTTTTTTGCCTCAGTTTGTATTTGCATAAAATCCCTCCTTCTTCACTTGGTTAATTTTTAATATTCTGAATTTAATCTGTGAAATAGATTATAATAAAGGTAGCTTCTTAAGGCAATAGTTTTTGTATCCTTTTCCCGCACGTACAAATTATTGCAATATTAGACAGGGAAACGATAATAAGCCAAGAATATGTTATGTAGAAAGAAAAAGGAAAAGAGGGAACAAGATGTGGAAAACTACTGATCTATGTGATGAATTTGAAAAGGAATTACAAATATGTCGCCAGTCTTTTCGGTCTTTTGGGAAGAAAGAACAATTCCACGGGAAAATTGCAACTGTAAAAGTGAAAGATGATAATGTACTAGTGAAGGAAGGATTGCAAACATTACCAGAAGGAACAGTATTAGTTGTTGATGGCGGAGCGTCTACGAATTGTGCGTTACTTGGTGATAATTTGGCAGCTATTGCGGAAGAAAGAAAGCTAGCAGGAATTATTGTGAATGGGTATGTTCGTGATTCTAGTGAACTAAAGAATATTAATATTGGTATTTTAGCGTTAGGAACGATGCCAAATAGAAGTGTGAAAGAAGGAAAAGGAGAACGAAATATTTCATTGCACTTTGGACAAGTGGATTGGAATCCAAATGAATATGTCTATGCGGATGAAGATGGCGTCATTATTAGTGAAAAGAGTTTACATCGTTAAGAGTTAATAAGTTATTATTCTTAGAAAATAAATCCGATAAAGCATGGACAAAATTCTTTGTCAATAGTAAAATAATACAGAAATTTAAAATTTACAGAATGTATAGGTTTATCGTTTTACGATAACTTAAATGGAAGTAAGTTGTGCCAAGAAAAGTGAATGTTATCACAATGATACGTTCATAAACAAAATTATTTTTCCTATACAAATATAGCCGCGAATAATGCGGGTAGGAGGTGTTGTACATTTTTGTTCGACACTTACAAAAAGAGAGTGTCAATCGCACGCCCTTGAAGGGCCTTTTTTTGTGTAAATGGTAGTAAGGGAGGAAATTTTGGGATGGCAATGTTGAAAAAGTGGCTGCTTACGTCGTTAATGGCAGTGACACTTGTATTTGTTTCTTTTGCGAATACAGTACATATTACGTTTGCTGAAGGAAATACAGCAAAACTTGCAATTATTGGGGAATCACAAAAGGGCATTATGTTATGTCCGAAAGAAGAGCAAATTAAAGATGGGGAAACAGCTTTAAGTTTGCTGCAAAAGGTCATGGGGGACAAAGTAGAATCTGAAACGATGTCGTTTGGAACATATGTAAAAGGAATCGATGGTTTAATGGCCGGGGCTACAAGTGCTTGGCTGTATGATGTAAATGATAAGTCTGCAGAAGTCGGAGCAGATAGTTATAAATTAAAATCTGGAGATGTTGTTGTCTTTCGCTTTGTTTCAGACTGGAGCAATATAAGCCAGGAAACATTGAAAGAAACGTTAGATAAGTTCGGGACGTGTAAACCAGAAGAACCTAACGGTGGCAAACCAGAAGAACCAAAGACGGATGATCCAAAACAAGAAAAACCAGAAGAACCGAAGACGGATGATCCAAAACAAGAAAAACCAGAAGAACCAAAGACGAATGATCCAAAACAAGAAAAACCAGAAGAACCAAAGACGGATGGTTCAAAACAAGAAAAACCAGATGGTACAAAAACAAATGATGAAAAACCAGAACAACCAAAGCAAGAGAACATTCAAGATCCAAGTGCACAATTAAACGAAGCCATTTCTAAAACATCAGATAAGATGTTACAAGATGGAATTGAAAGTGACTGGGTAGCTGTAGCGCTTTCTCGTTCTGGAAAGAATGTGCCAATTGAGGCAAAATTAAATTATGTTAAGTCAGTAACTGAAAAAGTAGAAAAGCGCATTAATCGTTTTTCAGCGACAGATTTAGCTAGAACAATTATTATGATGAATGCAATGAGTGCAGACCCTAAAAATGTAGGTGGACATAATTTAGTTCAAAAATTGTATGAGTCAGATAAAGTGAATTCTGTTACAGGTTATGCATTTGCTTTACTTGCATTTGATACGAAGAAGTATGAGATTCCAGTTGAATCAAAATGGAACAGAGTTGCTCTAGTGGAAGCACTGTTAAATAATCAGCATACAGACGGTGGATGGACTTATAATAGTTCAGGTAGTAAAGATAGTGCTAGTAGTGTTGATGTAACAGGTATGGTTTTATCAGCATTAGCTCCTTATCAAGAGCGATCAGATGTGAAACCAGCTATACAAAAAGCTGTTGCATATTTATATAACGAACAGCTGCAAAATGGTGGTTTTTCAGCTGATGGACAAGAAAATTCAAATAGTACTGCGCAAGCAATTATTGGATTATCGCTTGTTAAAGATGTAGATCAAAATCGTCTTCATAAGGCAATGCAAAACCTATTATCATATCAACTTTCAAATGGTGAATTTAAATGGTTACCAAGTGATCAAAATGGTAACGGAATGGCTACAGAACAGGCTCTTTTAGCATTACTTCAATTTAAGGAAATGGGAAAATCTATTTATGATTGGTCTAATGTAGACGCTGGTGATGTAATTAAGCCAAAACCGATTGAAGAGCCAGAAAAGGTCGTTGAACCAGAAAATAATGTAGTAGAAAAAGAAGTTATTGAAGAACCGAAAGAACAAAAACAAGTACAACAAGAAACAAAAGATGAAAATCTAAAAGTAGTTGTAGATAACGAACCAGTTAAGAATAAAAAAATCGGAAACGATAACAGTCTACCAAAAACAGGAGCATCTTCTCATAGCGCAGCAACAGAAGTAGGTATGGGTGTATTATGTATTGCTTCTGCATATGTATTATGGAGACGTAAAGCAGCTTAACAAAAAATTAGGAGCAATTATTTGCTCCTAATTTTCGTATGAAAGGTGAGAGATAGGATGAGTAAGGTGAAATGGTTCATTTCTTTACTGCTTTCGCTCGGGCTACTTGCCGGATGTGAAGAGGCAGCTGTAAAGCCTGAAAAGAAGGTAGAACCGAAGCAAGAAGAGGTAGCGAAACAAGAAGAACAAAAAGATGAAGCGAAGCCAGAAGAAAAAGCAGAAGAAAAGCAAGCTGAATCAGAGCAAAAGCAGCAAGAAGAACAGAAAGAGAAACAAGAACAAAAAGTAGAAGAGAAGCCGAAAGAGGAAAAGCCGCAGGCACAACCAGAGGTAAAGAAAGAAGAGAAACAACAGGAACAACCGAAAGAGCAACCTGCTGTAAATAAGCAACCAGAGCAGCAACAAGTACAAGAAGAGAAACAACAACCGAAAGCACCAGAAGTAAAAGAAGAAGCAAAGGTTGTGAATCAGCCGAAAGAAACACCGAAGCAGGAGCAAAAAGTTGATCCGAATAAAGCGGAGAAAACGATACCGACTCCGACCGTTCCAAATTCTGAACAACGAAAATCAGATCCGGTTCCACCGCCTAAACCGCAAGCAAAACAAGTAACAATCTCGGTAAAAGGAAATAACGGATATATAATGGGTGCGAAAAAGATGGATGTACAAGATGGCGATACTGTGTATAAAGTATTACAACGTACAGGATTAGATGTTGATGCAAGCGGATCTAGAGATAGTATTTATGTAAAAGGTATTAATGATTTATATGAAAAAGATATTGCGGATACTAGTGGATGGAAATATCGTGTGAACGGTGCTTTTCCAAACCATAGTGCTGGTGTAGTTACGGTAAAACCAGGAGATACAATTGAGTGGGTATACGTATTACAATAAGAAAGGCATTCGGTAAAGGGCTATGAAAATAAGTTTTTCTTCTTTACATCCTTTTGTGAATTTTTTCTATTATATCGGGGTGATGATACTATGTACGATGTGTCTTCATCCTCTTTTTTTAATTGGAGCAATAGTATTAATTATTATGTTAAATGTGGTGCAAGGAAATAGCGAAAAGATAAGAAAGATGCTACCGAGCACAATTGTTTTCTTTTTTATGGTAATTTTATTTAATTCGTTATTAACGCATAGAGGTCGAACTACGTTATTTTGGTTAGGTGATAGCCGTGTTAAGCTTGAGGCGATTATGTTTGGAATAGTAATGGGGTTATTACTAGTTGCAGTTATGTTTACGTTTGCGTCATACAATGATATTATTTCCAGTCATAAATTTTTATATTTGTTTTCAAGAATTTCACCGAAAGTTGCATTGTTAACGATGATTACAGTGAGATTTGTTCCTTTGTTTATAAGGCGATTAAAGAAAATCACACTCGTCCAAAAAACGAAAGGTGTGCAGGTAGATTCAGGTTCGATAATAGAACGCGTCAAAAATGGTATGCAATTGCTGCAAGTATTATTAATTTGTTCATTAGAAGATGCACTGCAAACGGCAGATTCTATGCAAGCTCGTGGATTTGGTGTAACGAAGCGTACGACGTATATTCGCTATAGAATGGAAAGGCGTGATTGGTATACGCTCAGTTATTTAATCATTTTATTTATAGCTGCTATTGTATGTAGTAATTATGGCGGAGGGAAATTGATTATTTATCCGAAAGTCGAATCTATTTTATTCCAGCAATACGATGGAATGATGTTTGTATTATTTACACTGTTTATTAGTTTACCAATTATGATGGAAGGAAGGGAATGGATATGGTGGCGCATGCAGAAATAAACAATTTATCATTTGTATATGCTGATGAAAATAAAAAAGCGTTACAGCATATTTCTCTTTCTGTTCAAAAAGGTGAGTTTATTGCACTTGCTGGAGGATCGGGATCTGGGAAGACGACGTTATTAAAACATTTTAAAAAGGAGTTACTTCCAATTGGTACGCGTTCTGGAGAGGTATTTTATGAGGGTGTTTTAATAGAGGAAGTAGCTGATTTGTTATCTGCCCAAGAAATTGGGATGGTATTTCAAAACCCAGAAAACCAGATTGTTATGGATACAGTGATTCAAGAATTAGCATTTTCTTTAGAAAATATCGGATTATCATCACATATTATTCAAAAAAGAATAGCAGAGCTTATTAGCTTTTTAGGATTTCAAGATTTATTGCATCAATCTGTTCACACGTTATCTGGTGGGCAAAAGCAACTTGTTAATTTAGCTGCGGTATTAGTTATGCAGCCGAAATTGCTATTATTAGATGAACCGACAGCGCAGTTAGATCCAATCGCTGCAAAAGAGTTTTTAGGATTATTAAAACGGATTAATGAAGAACTTGGAATTACGATTATTTTAAGTGAACATCGTTTAGATGAAGTTATCCCGCTTGCAACACGCGTTGTTTGTATGGATAATGGCCGTATTATGTATGATGGTAGTCCTAAAATTGTTATTACGGATATGTGGGGAGTAGAAACATTCCGTCCATTTATTCCGCAAATTCCAAGGCTATTTTTAGAGTGGAATGTGAGAGATATTCCGTTTACAGTGCGAGAGGCGCAAATGAAAATGAATGATTTTGCAGCGATATCATATGTAAATGACCCAATAGCACAAAGTGAAAAGCAAGAGGTAATTTTAAGCGCAGAGCATATTTCGTTCCAATATGAAAAAAATAGTCCGCTTATTTTACGTGATTTATCAGTTTCGATTGAAAAAGGAAAATGGGTAGCGCTCGTTGGGAAGAACGGTACAGGTAAGTCTACACTGTTAACGATTTTAGCAGGATTACAAAAAGCGAGAAGAGGAAAAGTAAAGTGGAACGGAAAAGTGATACATAAAATTGATTCGAAAGAACGGTTTAAAAGTATTGGGTATGTATCGCAGCATCCGTATTACCATTTTACATTTGATACAGTATGGGACGAGGTTTATGAACGTGCGCGTGAATTATATGGAGAACAAGGAAAAGAAATAGCAGAAGATACGCTAAAACAGTTTTGGTTGTACTCGCTTAAAGAACGCCATCCGCATGATTGTAGCGGAGGAGAGCAACAATTACTTGCGTTATGTACGACGTTATTATCAAAGCCAACGATATTATTACTTGATGAACCGACAAAGGGATTGGATCCATGGAAGAAAGAAAGAGTAGGAGAACTATTTAGGAAGCTGCAAAAAGAAGGTACAACAATTGTAATGGCAACGCATGATATTGAGTTTGCAGCGAAATACGTGGATCAATGTATGATGTTATTTGATGGAACAGTCATTATGAATGATGCACCGAAAGAATTTTTTAGCGGCAACTTCTTTTATACAACATCTATTAATCGATTCATTCGAAAAGAATTGCCATATGCATTAACGTGGGAGGATGTGTACGAAGCTTGTCCAAACGATATGTTGCATTCATAATATGTATCTTTGCAGTAATAATCGGCACATTACTCTTTACGACACTTGTCATGGACGGTTATTACATGTTAAGTAGTTTGTTTCTATTAGCGGTTATTATGTTACCTTTCTATATCCGTTTTGAAAGAAAGGCGTTTGTTTCACGTGAAATTGTTCTCGTTGCTGTATTAGCGGCAATTGCAGCAGTAAGCCGGGTGCCATTTTCTATTTTACCAAGTGTACAACCAACTTCTTTTGTCATTATCGTTTCTGCAATTGTATTTGGAAGTGAAACTGGTTTTATGATTGGTGCTACAGCAGCAATCGTATCTAATATTTTTTTAGGACAAGGTCCATGGACACCGTGGCAAATGTTTTCGTGGGGCATGATTGGTTTTATAGCAGGTTTACTTCGTAATACAGTTTTTATGAAAAAGCTATGGGGAAGACTTCTTTACGGAGTAATTGTTGGCTTTTTATTTGGCTGGATTATGAATTTCTGGGGCCTTCTCGGTTTTATACGAGAAGCAACATGGGAAACTGTCATTTCGTATTATATCGCAAGTTTTTACTTTGATTTGAGCCATGCGATTTCGAATGTTATTTTCTTATTACTATTTAGTACTTCATGGATTACGATTCTTACAAGATTTAAAAAGAAATACGGTATATTAGATGAGCATAACGTGACATAGAAAAGCATACTCATATAAGGTAGGGTCGCGACTTACATATTCGTTTGCCTCTTTCATGCTTCTTACATAATGTAAGGAGCATTTTTTTGTCAAAAAATCGATTCAATATGCATCCGCTATTATATAAAATTATTTGTATAATTGTAGGTGAGAACTTTTTTCAAAAGGGAGGTGTATAGTTAATGAAGTTAGTTATTCCGAAGCAACATGGTGCATGGGCCATGCTTGTTATTCCTTTTTTATTAAGTGTCATACTTGGGAAACCTACTATTTATCATATTCCATTGTTTTTAGCGTGGTTCTTTATCTATTTAGCTACGTACCCATTTCTTACGTACATAAAGCAAAGACGAAAAAAAGAGTTTTTACAAGTTGCCATTATTTATTTTCTTATTGCGTTCCTATTTGGGATGATTTCTTTATTATATGAGTGGCGAATTCTTTTATTCGTAATAGTAATGATTCCATTATTTATAGTGAATATGTATTACGCTCGTCAAAAAAATGAAAGAGCACTATTAAATGATATTTGTGCGATTATTGTGTTTTGTATCGGTGGGTTAATTAGTTATTCCTTTTCAATGAAGCAAATCGATCATACAGCATTATTCATTGCGCTTATTTCATTTTTATACTTTTTAGGTAGTACGTTCTATGTGAAAACGATGATTCGTGAAAAAAATAATCCGAAGTATCGTCTTATATCTTGGGGATATCATATTGTATTAACGATAATCATATTTGTGATTAATCCGTGGTGTTCTCTTATTTTTATACCAAGTGTCTTTCGAGCAATTGTGTTGTATGGCAAAAAAATTTCTATTATAAAAGTAGGAATTTTAGAAATTGCTAATTCTGTATATTTTTTAATCATAACGGCAATAATTATGAAGTATGCCATTTGAAAAAACTTCCCATCAATTGATGGGAAGTTTTTAATCTTTTTCTAAAATGTGAACGGTGTACTCACAACGTTGAATAGCTTGTTCAACAGCATAAAGTGATTGTTCAATACGAGCGCGATTAAAATCTTTTTCAACTGTTTCGAGCGCTTCTTCTAAACAATTTTTAGCTTCTTGTAATGATTGAAAAGAATCTTGTACATATCCGCGAGCATTTTGATGCATTTCATAATCCTCCTTGCATGTTCGTATATGGGTAGTATGAACAGTAAGGAAGAAAATATAATTTGTTATATTTATTATATTTGTTTGACAATTGAAGTGGAATTACGTATAGTAAGAATTAAGTGAATATTTTCTTATCCAGAGAGGTGGAGGGACTGGCCCGATGAAACCCAGCAACCGCGATGCAGGTGCTAATTCCAGCAGAACATATTTGTTCTGGGAGATAAGACGAAGATATATACGTAACTTCTTCTTATCGGAGAGGTTTTTTTATTGCAAAAAAACCGATTACGAAAATTTATATTAAGAAGAAAGGGGTTGCGCATTACTGTGACACTCGAAAAATACGTAAAACTGCGTAGTACAGTTTATGAATATATGATAGAGCAAGATAAGCCGATATCATTGTTAGATATTCAAGAACATATCGTTTCGCATCATGAAGGAAAATTCACGAAAAAGATGTTGCATCAATTTTATTTATCAAGATTATTAGACGAACTAAAACTGGATGGGAAAATTACATTAGCTGATGAATATCTCTATGCTGAAAAAGGGGTATTGTATAAGGCGAGAAAAGGGAGCTAAGCTCTCTTTTTTCTTAAAATAACGGAGTATGTAGAGTAAAAGACTGCTAAAGCAGCCTGATACAGGGAATGGTGTTGAGTGTGTAGTGTCAAAAATTGAATGTGCCTGAAAGAGGCAATTCATATCGGCTGCAAATGAAAAGAGACACCTTCGCCGAATAGGTGTCAGTCGTTTTGTCACGTAGACTTGCTACTTAACAGTAATTAGAATAACATGCAGGATTTTTGAAGTCAAAAGGGAATTAAAGGAAGGGGTACAATTATGTACGCTTACTTATTAAAAGATATAACGAAATGGATCCCAAAGTACATTGTAGATAAGGGATATGAATATTATGAAGATGGGCATGTAGAAGATGTTGAAATACAAGATAAAAAAGTGTTTGCTTTCGTTACTGGAAATGCAGGGAATTATGAAGTAGTTATCGATCTCGAAGATTTTTCAGAAAGTAACTGTGAGTGTCCCTATGAAAATTATTGTAAACATATGGCGGCAGTTGTTTATGATATGCAAGGTGCTGGTGAGAGTGCAGTTAAAGAGAAACTGAAAGATTTAGAAAAAGAAGAGTTACTTATATTATTAAATCGATTGTTGCAAAGTTCGAAAAACGTACAAATTGTAGAGAAGTTATTAAAGAAGGAGAAACTTTAACGTATAGAGGGAGTTGTTTTGTAGTGAACGTACTAATTATATATGCTCATCCTAACCCTTCAAGTTTTAACGCGGCGATTTTCAATCATGTGCAAAAAGGACTACAGGAAACAAATCATTCAGTTACCGTACTTGATTTATACAAAGAACAATTTGATCCAGTCCTCGTATTTAATGAAGAGAAGAAAAGACGCGATTTAGTAAATGAAGAGGAAACAGCTCGGTATAGAACGTTAGTAGAAGAAGCAGATACACTTCTATTCATCTATCCAATATGGTGGTGGGGGATGCCAGCAATTTTAAAAGGATTTATCGATCGTATTTTCGTAGCTGGATTTGCTTATAAATATGAAGGGGCTCTGCCGAAAGGATTATTGCAAGGGAAAAAAGCATGGGTTATTAATACGTTAGACTCGCCTCTATGGTACGTCGCATTGTTATATCGATCAGCAGATTGGATTATGATGAAGAGAGGTATTTTACGTTTTTGTGGCATTCGCGATATAAAACGGTCAGTGTTTCAATCTGTGAAAACGAGTAAAGTATCAAAGCGTGAGAAATGGTTATTACAAATAGAAGAAAAGGCTCGTGCATTATGAATGAAGTCGATCGTATTATAAACTGTGTTCAGTATGATGGCGAACTTTTTCGGAAGTATGTTACGTGTTTACTTCAATTGAAAAAATGCAGCGAAACATTTCAGCAAATTCAAATAGAGTTAAGAAATGATTATTTAATAAGAGGAATTTGTGAAAGAGAAGTTGATCAGGTAGTAAGGGGAAGTAAAGAATATGAAACATATTTTCTTCCTAAAGCGTTACAGTGGAATTTTTTGAGGGAACATCCACACCTGATCGGAAAAATTTGCGAAGATTTTTTTGCATTTGAGTCATTACATCTTACGGAGTTAGAGTGGGAGAAGATTATAAATTTCATGGGAAATAAGTGATTTATTATGTAAAAAAGCTAGTATAAAACTAGCTTTTCGTTTAAATAAATAAGAAGCATAGACTAATGATAAAACCCGCATATAGTAAGTTCACAACACAAAATCCCATAATGTCACGAGCTCCTAAACCAGCTATCGCTAATGCTGGTAATGCCCAGAAAGGTTGAATTAAATTCGTCCAAGCATCGCCCCATGCAATTGCCATTGCTGTTTTTGCAGCAGGTACACCAAGTTCAGCGCCAGCTGGAATCATAATTGGTGCTTGCACAGCCCATTGACCGCCGCCAGATGGAACGAAAATGTTAACAATGCCAGCACTTAAAAATGTAAAGAGCGGAAAAGTCGTTTCATTTGAAATGCTAATAAAGAAATTAGAAATAGCTCCTCCAAGTGAAAGTCCTTCACTATTTGCTCCAATCATCATGCCCATAATTCCTGCGTAAAACGGAAATTGAAGTAAAATGCCAGAAGCACTTTTCGTAGAGTCTGAAAAAGCACGAATATACTGAATCGGAGTACGGTGGAAAATAAGACCTGCAATTAATAACATAAAAATCACGATATCGAGAGTAAGGTTAAAACCTTTCGTATAAAAGTAATTGAAAATATAAATGAGACCTAACAATCCAACGCAAAGTGTAATAATAATGCTATTTTCCATCTTTTCAGCGAACGTATTTTTTTCTACTTCTTGAGCAGCAGCTTCTTCATGGAACACGCTAGGATCTACTGTAATCGTATGTTTTTCATCTGGATGCATCGCTTTATTAATGAGAGGCATCGTAATGAGAAAAATAATAACTGGAACGAGAGCGTATGGTGAGAATAACGTTTCTGTTATTGGAATTGCCTCTTTAATACTTCCAGCAGTCGTTTTAATTAACGTTTCACCGCCTGTTGCTAACGTAAGAGGAATAGAGGCAGAAAGACCGGCATGCCAAATGAGAAATCCAGAGTAAGAAGAGGCGATTGCTAGTCTATAATCTAATCCGTCCAGCTGCCTTGCCACTTCTTTTGCGTATAAAACAGATACAACAATTCCGAAGCCCCAGTTTATGTATGCACCGAGTAAACTTACAATTGAAATGGCAATAATGCCTTGTCCAGTTGTTTTTGGTAGTCTGGCAGCTTTCGTTAATCCTTTTTTAATAAGAGGAGCATTTGCTAAAGCAGATCCAGTCACGAGTACAAGTGCCATTTGCATAGAAAAGGCGAGGAGTCCCCAAATTCCATTACCCCAGTGATTAATCATTTCTACAGGTGTTTGGTGAGTCGCAAACATACCAAAGAAGATAACGAAAACAGTTAGTAAACATGATAAAATAAACGGTTCTGGTAAGAAGCGTTGCACTAAGGCGACGCAACCATTTGTAAAGGAACGAAACAAAATAGATCAACCTCCTTATGTATATGTATTACAATTATTCGAGGTTGTTTAGGAGATAACCTTCAATATAAATAAAATTCAGATATTTACAGAGTGGTAATTTATTGATAGATTGATATAGAGCCTCGTATCAAATTCTGCTTTTAATATACTAGAAGAAAAACGGTTGGAAATGGGGTAGCACTTATAGGGATAGTATAGAGAAAGGTTACTAGCTGGCTTCAAAGCAACTGTTGCAAACTGGTCAAAAAATAAAGTTCATCATCCCGGAAGAAACTTTATTTTCATCTATAGAAGAAATTTTCGACCAATATGAACAGACAATCTTTGTAAGGGAAGTGTTTTAATACATTCTCCAAAAGATGTGGATGTATAAGTTAAACGCTCAATTAAAATTGTAAACTGCTTATAAAATTTTCGATAGGTGTATTTTAGGTAATTGTTTTTTCAATATCTTCTAATAACAAAAAGATAATTGGTATAGTAGTGTAAATAATGTACTGTAATGAAAAAGCTTCCACTACTGTGGAAGCTTTTCTAAATGATGTGCAATATCAATATACATATTTGAGTAAACTGAATGTATTTCATTACTTGGCGTTGCGTTAGAAGAGAAATGAACGATTACCATATTTGTTTTCGGATCGATGTAAAGTGTTTGTCCGTAACTACCTAACACTTCGAAAGCACCTTGTTCATTGTGCGGAATCCACCATTGATTATGATAAGAAATGGAAGCTCCAGGGCCAATTGCAAGTTCACCTTCTTGGACATTTTTTACACTTTCTGTAATAGAAGAAGGGAGAATGTGTTTTCCGTTATATTCCCCATTGTTTAATAGTAATTGCCCGAATCTCGCCATATCTCTAGCAGTTGCATTTAAGCCAGCGCTTGCTTGTTCTATTTTCATTTCATCTGTAACGTAATACGCGTTTTCTTCCATACCAATTTGAGACCAAATTCGTTCGCTTACATTTTCAGCTAGTGATTTACCAGTAATAGTTCTAATAATCCAAGCGAGCGTTTCTGTTGATCCGTTATTGTAAGAAAAGGAAGAACCAGGCGGTGCAGTTTCTTCGGCTTCCCGTAACATATCATAAATTTTCATCGGACCGTCGTAATTTTTGCCGCGGGGTAAAATATTGCTAGCTAAATATAATTGTGCATCTTGATTTTCTAGCCCAGGTTGCTCATATCCATGAGTAGGATATTCAGCTGAAACTTGCATGTCCATTAATTGCTGAAGTGTGGCATTACCGAACGGTGTGTTTTTTAATTCTTTTATGTAAGTGTCAGCTGTTTTCTCTAAATCGATACGATTCTCTTCAGCGAGAGATTGTATAATTGCCCCGGTAAAGACTTTTGCTAATGATGCCATACCATGAGGTTCATTCTGTTTATACCCATTGAAATATCGTTCGTAAACAAGTTGTCCATTATGTACAACGACAAAAGCATCTGTTTTGTTATCATCTAAAAGTTTTTTTAGAGGAGTTGTATTTCCGAATCTACGCTCCACAGCAAAATCGTCTAAGTTTTGCAATGCGGAAGGGAAGTGAGCAATTTGGTCAGGATTGTTTTTTACGTCATTAACTAAAGTGAATTCTTTCATGTGTGTGTACGACCAACGCAAGTAAGGGTCATTTAACCAGTTTTCTTTTGTCACATTATGTTTTGATGGGGTCGTTTTATTTTGTTTGAAGTAAGTAAACCCAAGCCCTGTAATTACAAATATGAATGTTAGTATAAGTAAGAGTAGGGGAGATTTTTTTAGTTTCATATATGGCCCTCCTTTTTATTTCTACTATAAGTATACGCTCGTCTTGAAAGAAATACAAAATAAGGAAAGTAAACGGGGAAGTTTACTTTCCTTATTAACGCTAAGCGGAAATTTTTCCGTCTGTAGGTTGTTTCTTGAATTTTTGTTTTCGTCCGTGTAATCCATAATATAAAAGTAAAGTGAACGCAACGATAATAGCTGCGATAAAATACATATTATGATAACTGGATTTCGCTGCGACAATACCTAAAATGAAAGAACCAAAACCAATACCACTATCAAAGAATGAGAAATACGTAGCTGTCGCAGAACCACGTCTATGGTTTGGAGCGGCAGAAATCGCAATCGTTTGGAAACTCGGAATTAATGTCCCGTAACCTAAACCGATTAGCATACCTGCGCCAAGGAACCAAAATGAAGTTTGTGCTTGGCTTAATATGAACATTCCGATTGTGAAAATAATGATAGCAGGGTAAACGAGTACATTTTCACCGAAGCGATCAAAAATCTTTCCTGTAAATGGACGAGAAATGACAACAACAAGTGCGTATAAAATAAAGAAGTAACTTGCAATTTCACTTAAACCGAGTTCTTTCGCATAAATAGGAATAAAGGATAAAATACCACTATAAGAAAAGGCTAAAACAAATCCTGTAAGTGCAATCGGAATAGAAGATGGTTCGATTAAGTCTTTCCATTTCATTTTTTCACGTTTTTGTTTGCTAACAGGTGCTTCGTGCGGAATATCTACAAGTAGTCCTAATAAAAATGCAAGTAATGAAAATACGGAACAAACGATAAATAATACAGTAAACGAAAAATGAGAAATAATTGTTAAACCTAAAAAAGGACCAATTACCATCGGCAGACTCATAAATACGCCGAAATATGCAAGCGCTTCGCCTCGTCGATGAGCTGGCGCAACATCAGTTACAATCGTACCAGTAGCTGTCGTTGCCATCCCGAACCCAATACCGTGCAAGAAGCGAAGGGCAAGTAATAAGAATAAACTTTGCGCACCGAAATACATAACAGTAGCGGCTAAAAATAATGAAAGTGAAATAAATAATATTTTCTTTCTTCCTAAATCATCGAGCCATTTTCCTGTGAATGGTCTACATAAAACAGAAGAAATAAGAAACACAGTTGCAACTAAACCAATTTCCTCAGGTTTTCCTTTTAGGCCGTCTATGACATAGACAGGCAGAGTAGTCATAAGCATGTAAAATGTTAAGAAAAGAAATAGACTACTAAAACAAGTTCCGAGGAAATCCTTCGTCCAAAGTTTCTCACTTTGCATCGTCATCCCTCCAATTTAATCTAAATTTTTAATAATTTGTTGTAACACTTGAAATGCTTGATGTAAATCATCTTCATTAATACCTTCTAGCGTTTTTTCTTCGAAAGTATCAACTTCTTCTTGCCATACTGGAATCATCTTTATCGCTGTTTCGGATAAAGAAATGAGCTTCTCGCGGCGATCTTTACCTTCTGTACGAATAATCCATCCCATCGTTTCCATACGTGTTAACGTACGAGTCATCGTTGGTGATTCAACATTTAAATACTGGCACAATTCTGTTTGCGTACAAGAACCAGTTTGATTAATGCGGAAAATAACAGCCCATTGCGCACTAAATAACCCTGTTGGAGATACACGTTCATTAAATTTCTTCGTAAACTTTCGAGAAGTCTGGCTGACGATGTGAAAAAAATGTTGTTTTTCGTCCATGTATTTTAATCCTTTCAAATTAGTTACCTAGCTAACTATATACTTTTTTATAATAATTGTCTAGTAATAGACATGTTGATTTATGTAAAAAATTCTTATAGGTTTTATGTTGCGAACGTATATTCTACGTGCTATTCTTTAATTAAGTAAAGAATTTTCTTTCTATTAAATAGAATGGGGGAACTTGTGATGATTAAGCCTGCAACAATGGAGTTTGTTTCACTATCGAACGGAGAAACGATTGCATATCAGGAAGTTGGAAGGCGAAATACAGATATTCTTGTACTCATTCACGGGAACATGACATCGTCACAACATTGGGATTTAGTTATTGAAAAGTTGCAAGATCAATACCATATTTACGCTCTTGATTTAAGAGGGTTTGGACAATCAACGTATAATCAGTCGATAGATTCATTACAAGACTTTGCAGACGATGTAAAATTATTTATTGACGAGTTAAAGCTAGAGAAATTTTCATTAATGGGCTGGTCAATGGGTGGTGGCGTTGCGATGCAATTTACAGCGAATCACCCAACTTTTGTAGAAAAGTTAATTTTAGTAGAATCAGTAGGAATGAAAGGATACCCAATCTTTAAAAAAGATACGAATGGGCAGCCGATTGTATCAAGTTTAGTAAAGACGAAAGAAGAAATTGCGCAAGATCCAGTACAAATCGCTCCAGTATTAGATGCGATAAAAAATATGAACAAACTATATTACCGTACAGTATGGAATCTATTAATATATACACATAATCAACCTGAACCGGATCGTTATGAAAAGTATTTAGATGATATGTTAACGCAACGTAATTTCGTAGATGTGAATTATGCGCTCATTACATTTAATATTTCAGATGAACATAATGGGGTTGTAGAGGGAAGTAAACAAATTCATCGTATTAAAGCGCCAACACTCGTCATACAAGGTGATAGAGATTATGTCGTACCGCAAGTAGTCGGTGAGGAATTAGCGAAACATTTGCCAAATGCAGAGTTGAAGGTATTAGAAGATTGCGGACACTCGCCGTTTATTGATTGTTTAGATGTATTTATAAAACATGTAGAGGATTGGTTAGAACAGAAATAATCCCCGAAATGAGAAGTGTTGCATATACTATAACATTTGTATGTATAAGGGGAGATTATCAATGCATAAACCATCCTTAATCGCTTATTCGCCATATAATCATCATATCTATACAAAAATAATGATAGATCCGATGTATATGCAAGTTTCACCAGCTGTAGTTCCTTTACAAATGCAGCAGCCACTAACAGCTCATATGCAACATTACTTATATGGACCTTCATTTTATGAAAATCCATATTTTAAACACTTTCATTACAATGTGAAAGCGCAAGTTTGGGAAGGATAAGATAACAAGCTAAAAGGTTCATTCTTTTAGCTTGTTTTTTATTGCGAATATTCGTACACGCATTTGAAGAAACAGTTTATAATGAAAAGTGGAAGCATGAGAAGGAGAGGGACAGAGGATGTCAATGCGTTTTACTTTTTGGATTATGGTTGGGATTGTAGCAATCTCGGGTTTGTCACAAGGAATGCTCTTACCGGCCATTGCAATGATTTTTGAACAAGAAGGGGTTAGTTCAAGTATTAATGGTATTCATGCGACGGCATTGTACATTGGGATATTAGTTATTTCGCCGTTTCTTGAAAAACCGATGCAAAGGTTTGGAATGAAGCCGATTATTGTTATAGGTGGGTTTCTCGTTATTATTTCATTATTCTTTTTTACACAAACATTTTCATTTTGGGTATGGTTTATCCTTAGATTTCTAGTTGGAGTTGGAGATCATATGCTTCATGTCGGAACACAAACATGGATTACGACGACATCAGACCCAAGTAAAATAGGGAGACAAGTATCGATATACGGTGTATTCTTCGGAATTGGTTTTGCCGTTGGTCCGTATTTAGCAAGCACTGTGCAGTACGGTCTTGCAACACCATTTATTATATCTACTATACTTTGTTTAATAGGTTGGCTTTTACTACTTCCAACAAAAAATGCATTCCCAGCGCAAGATGAAAGAGAAGTGAAGAGTGAATCATCATTTTCTCGTTATAAACAAGTTGTTGGATTAGGATGGATTGCACTGCTGGGTCCACTTGCATATGGCGTACTTGAAGCAATGTTAAACAGTAACTTACCAGTATACGCACTTCGTAAAGGGTGGTCTGTTTCAGATGTATCCTTCTTATTACCAGCATTTGCAGTTGGGGGTATTATTACACAAATTCCGCTCGGTATATTAAGTGACAAATACGGAAGGGACCGTATATTAACGTGGACGTTTAGCATAAGTACGGGCATTTTTCTACTTGCCGCCGTATTTGATCAATATTACTGGATCGTCTTTGCCTGCATGCTTTTAGCGGGTATGGTTATTGGATCGTGCTTCTCTTTAGGGCTTGGATTTATGACTGACTTATTACCGAGACACTTACTACCGGCAGGTAATATATTATCCGGAATCGCTTTTAGTTTAGGAAGTATTATGGGACCTGTATTAGGCGGCGTATTTATAGAAAAAATACAGTATACAAGCTTTTTTATTGCGGTTATGATTATAATGGGAATTCTCGCAATGTTATATATGGTCTACATGAAAAATCAATTCGCATCAAGAAAAATAGAAAGTAGGTTAGGGCATGACAAAACAACCTAATAAAAAGAAATTTGAAGTACTTGAAAATGAAACAATTACAGACTGCTTAGCACGTATGGAACAAGAAGGCTACGCTCCGTCTCGTCGTATGGAAGAGCCAATCTTTCATGAAGTAAAGAAAGACGGCAAAACAGTAGTTGAGCCGTGCGGTAGGAAGATTGTTTTTGAAGGGAAATTGAAGTAATCCAATAACAAATTCTCTTTATAGTATAGAGCCATCCAATAGTTGGGTGGCTTGTTTTTTTATTAATCAATGAAGGAATTGAATAGAATGAATCTCTCGTTCATTTCTCCTAATTGGCTTCTTTATATGGGGCAAAAGATTGCTACTTTTTTCGTATATTGGTAAAATAAGTTCTTGGGTCTTACTTATTGTTATCGGTATAATGTTTGTCGCTTGAATGAAAGAAATTAGTTGCAAAAATTTCGCACTATGTAAAGGGGTACAGCAACGATCCCTTTTTTTGGAGGCACCTTAAACATAAAGCGAGAGAAGAGGCTATATGAACGATTCTCCTATCTTGTTTAAATATTAAACGAGTTACTGCAATTGGAACAGGTATATCAAACTAGTCGACATCCTGATGGATTATGTTTTTCTAGTAATCTATTACTTCTGATGGAATCGATAGATTGCTAGAAAGCGGAAAACAATTATTAATATATTCCGAAGCAGGTGTAACAGAGTGTCCTTCCATAATTAAGGGTAAAACCAAAATACGTTTTTTTAAAGAATGATTTGTTAGAACAGGTTATAAGGAATAAAACAGAAAAGAGGATCACATGTTAGATACTTTACAGAAAAGTAAAAAGTTTTTTTTAGTATGTCTTATTTTTTTAGTGCTTTTAACCGCTTGTGGTAATACAGATGTTAAGACATCTAAAGCTTCATTACCACCGGCTGAATCCAATATAGATACATCATTAGAAGCACCGAATTGGGTAGAGAAAAGTCCTATCCAACAGTCTCCTAATTTTACGGAAGATAAAAAAGTACAATCGGTTGTGAATTTAATAGCAACGGGTGATAATTTATATCATGACGCAGTAATTAAAGATGGCAAACAAAAAGATGGTTCATATGATTATAATTATATTTATGAAAATATCAAAAAAGCTGTTAAATCAAGCGATCTTGCTATAGTGAACCAGGAGACTCCGATTGCCGGAAATAATTTAAAAGTACAAGGATATCCGACTTTCAATACACCTGAAGAAGTAGGCCAATCTTTAGTGGACACTGGATTCAATATAGTGACGCAAGCGACAAATCACGCTATGGATATGGGTATTAAAGGTGTTGCGAATACAAGAGAATACTGGAAGAAATATCCGGATGTTATCCCGGTAGGTATTAATGAGAGTCAAAACGAGCGTAATGAAATAAAAACGATTACAAAAAATGGTATTCGTTTTGCGTTACTCAATTATACATATGGTACGAATGGAATTAAAATTCCAGCTGATAAGTCTTGGGCTTTAAATTTAATTGATAAAAAAGCGATACAAAATGATGTGGAAAAGGCGAAGAGTAGCTCTGATATGGTGATTGTTATGGTGCATTGGGGATTAGAATATACCTCAACACCTTCAAAGCAACAAAAAGAAGTTGCTCAATATTTAACAGATTTAGGTGTAGATGTAGTAATTGGAAATCATCCACATGTAATTCAACCAATTGAGTGGAAACAAAATAAAGATGGACATGAAACGCTAATCTATTATTCTCTTGGAAATCTTATTTCTGCGCAAGAAAAATTAGAAACATTAGTTGGAGGATTATCTTATGTACAATTTGTTAAGTATGAAGATAAAACTTTTGGTATACGACAAGCGGCAATCGTACCGACAGTAACCGACTATGCCGATGGTAAGAAACAATTTAAAATTCAATTTTTAAAAGATTATTCGGATGAAAATTCTAAAAAACATGGAATTAAAAAATTTGTCGGCCCCGTTTCTTTGAAGGATTTCAAGGAGATTCCTAGAGACGTGTTGGGAAATTGGTATAAAGACTAATAAACAAAAAGGGAATGAGATACAATTAAAAAATTTATAATTTTAGCATTGGTATTGGCAATGGGATGGAGTCTGGCTGCTTGTAGTGGAAAGCAAACATCTCAGGAAACTACTAATAACGATAAAAATAAAAATGAAATACATGCGAAGAAAAAAGATGTTTTACCTATCTCTGATGTTAATGATTGGAGAATTATCCTTGTAAATAGAGAGCATATGTTATCAAAGGAACTAGGAATTGAATTAACAAGTATCACTCAAAATGCGAAGCCAAATATGAAAATAGATAGTAGAATTGCAACTTCCTATCAGGATATGGTAGCAGCTGCAAAAAAAGAGGGAATCAATCTTTATTTAAGATCAGGTTATCGAGCTATAAAATTACAACAAACGTATTATGATGCTTCAGTTAAAAGCTATAAATCTCAAGGTTTGTCGGATAAAGAGGCTAGTGCTAAGGCATTGGAATATCTTCAGTATCCTGGTGCAAGTGAACATCATACTGGATTAGCGTTAGACATTATTTCAGTTGAATGGCAAAATACTGTAGAAGATTTAAATGCAAAATTTGAAACTACCGATGCATTCAAATGGTTAGATAAGAATGCTGCAGAATATGGGTTTACTCTCCGCTATCCAAAAGATAAAGAGAATATTACTGGCATTAAGTATGAGCCATGGCACTATCGTTATGTAGGAAAAGAAGTTGCCGTTTATCTAAAAGAAAAAGGGTTAACTTTAGAAGAATATAACGAAAAAATTAAGTCTGGTAAGTAAAAATATGCTTTAATTTTATTAAATATTATGCACTGCTACAAGAAAAGGTGAATCTGAGGATGTGTTAACCTTTCACCTAGTATTGTAAAAACTGAGTATGATAATTTGAGCACGTACGAACCAGTTATCGTGTAAAAAGATGTATGTATTAAGAAATTAAAGTTAAGGATCTGATATTCATATCAGATCCTTTTTCTATCGTTCTTTTAAGAGCGACTGAGCCAAAATATTGGAATGAATATAGAAAACAAAACAGCCCAAGAAATAGTATAACGAATCAGGGAGCCTACTCGTACGCTTCATTGGGATTATCCAGAAATAGTTGTTGATGAAATAAGAAAGAACTGGTCTTACTCTCAAGCAAGGATTTAATACGAATGAATTGGATAAAAGGTAGTAATAAAAAACACTGTGCCTGGCAGTGTTTTTTATTATTTCTGCACATAAATACATAGTCATATTGATTAAAGTTTCACTTTATTGAAGAAAAATGCGAAAGCCATTCATAAAATATGGAAATGTTAAAATCCCTTTGATAAAATAGCAATATGTAAAAATAATTATTTGTTAATTCTTAATGTAATGAATATTCATGTTTAAATATACGGATTTAACTACATAGTTATTGCGCTAAAGGGGGAGAAAGATGTTAGATGAATTATACAATGCTTTTTTAAATGCGTCTGGTTTTACAGAAAGTGCGAGGAAACGAGATCGGTATGATGATTTACATGATTATTTAAAAGATAAAGAAAGAGAGTTAAAGCAATTCATTCAAGAGGCTGAATCAGCGAAGAGAGAGTATGAGAGTAAAAGTAATGGCTTAGAAGCTAATAAAATTCCGGCAGTTGAATTTGAACAAAAACGTCATGAAAAGGATGAAGACTTAAATACAGTATTATCCTATTTTAAAAGTGCATTAAGCGATGTTGGATCTGCAAAAAGTACAGCTTATGCAAAGTATTTGGAATATAAAGCGAAAGCAGAATCAGAGAAAGCGTCAGCATACGCCGCAGCGACCAAGGCTTTTGAAGAAAAGAAAAAGGAATTTGAAAACTTTATCCATTAAGCATACAAAGAATGGAGGGAACCAACATGAGTGGTAAAGAGGTTGAAATTATAGGAAGTAACACTGCAAGTGCCATTTCTTACGCACAAAACATTGAAAATGGTATGAAGGATTCTTTAAACCAAGCGAAAGACTTAAAAGCATATGTCACAGGTGCGAAATGGAATGGAAAAACGAGAGATGCATTTTTAAGTTATCTTGATTTGATCATTCAATATAATTCAGAAATGGTAGAGGCATTTGAAGGACATACGAAAGCTTTGAAAGAGTTAGATAAAAGCATTCAAACGTACGGAGATAAATCGGAAGTAAGGGCGATAAAACAACTGTGATGGAGAAACGAGGGATAAAAGAATGGGGAAAGAAATGAGTTTTGCACCTGCTGAATTATATGTTCTCGCAGGTGCAGCTGGGGTTACCGATATATTTGGATTGCCAAACCGTGACGCAATTATTTTACTTGATGCAGAATGTGTCACGAAAGCAACTACGAGTTTAAAAGAAAAAGGCCTACTTACAAGTGAAAATGGAATTACCCCTGCAGCTTTTCAAATAATTGAACTATTAAAGGAATATGAAAGTTGTCATGAATACACGAGAATGAATAATGTATTAATTGGCTTTTTGAAAGAGGATAAAGACCGAGTGGCTGTATTAACGGAAATAGAACCAAATAAAAAATACGAGATCGACTACATACCAAAGCCAGACGTATATTTTTCCTTATTAACACGCATCCCTTTCTTATTGAGAGAACCGAGGGAAATAGAAGATACATTTTTCTCAAAGAGAATGACAGAAGAAGAACAACAAACATTTGAGGAAAAAGATTTATCAAATAAAAACGTTATAGCGATAGAAACGTATACGAGGCCTCGAAGTAATAGAGGAGGAAAATGGGAATGTTTCTTATATTTCACTGAAGGAGAAGATTTCGTTCAAATAGATGTAGATCGTAATCGATATGACTGGGTGAGCCTCTATGCGGTTAATAAGAAATTGTATGACGTGTTAAAAATGCCATATAAAAAGTTAATTGACCCGAGACAATTCTCGTTAGGAGGTATTCAATAATGCAAGTATCAATGGGAGATAGTGGTTCTGGTGGTGGAGAAGAAGTATTAGTTAATTTTCAAGAACTACTAGATATAGTAATGAAGTTAGAAAATATATATAAAATCCATGTAGACGTCATTGGAACGAATATTGAGAGTTTATTAAGCTGTGATTTTTATCAAAAAGGTGAAGCGATGAGAGTAATTGAAAAATATCCTGATATATTACACAAAACACTTGAATTGGCTGAACACTATTATAGGTCGGCGACAGTTGTAAGGGACGCATGTGTAGAAATGTTTGAAAAGGATGAACAATTACGTGAAATATTAAGTAAGTTGTAGAAATCACCATACGGCTGGGGGGATGAAAACGAGATGGATGTGAAATATAGACCTGAACCATGGCAAAACATGGGGGATGGTATGAATCGAATTACAAAAGATGCACTCATGAAATTACGGGAAGCAAATGAATCATTAAAAAGAATTGATGGAAGAATACGAGATTTAGACTCGGATGGTAGTATACATTTTAATCCTAAAAATCAATCGCAAAAAATCGGGGAATTACTTGATAGCTATTCGACATTACAAAAATATTGCGGAGAAGCAGGGCGATTAGTCTCTGAACATATAGATAAACCTTTTTTAGTAGAAATGGATAAATTCGCTCAAAAAATGAGAGATACATCTATTCTCAGTTTTGAAACAAATAACCGAATTGGCTCTACAACAACGACAGTATTACCAGGTGCGCATGCAGGCTACGGAAGTGTACCACAAACAATACAGAAGAAGAAAGATAAAATAACAGTAGAAGATATTTTTAGAGATTCACCTGCATTTGATAACGTACTGAGAGGGGAATACAAAGAACTAAAAAAACAAAATCCAGATGCAAAATTAAATTATGAAGAATACAAGAAAGTAGTCCCATCCACACGAGGATTTGAATACAAATCGATAGAAGATGAACAGAAAAAACTAGAAATGGTGCGAGACATAGGAATAGGCGTAGGAATCATCATCACAACAATCCTTTGTCCACCACTCGGGGCCGCTGCCGCAGTAGTATACGGAGGTGTACAAATAAAAAGCGGTATCGACGGAGAAGACTGGGGAACACACCGAAAATTGAGCCAAGAAGAGCGGGTAGGAAACATCATTTTTGGCGGATTAGATGCAATCCCAGTTGTTGGAGCAGTAGGAAAAGGAGTAAAAGCATTCAAAGGCACGAGTGAATTAGCTGATTTAGCGAAATTATTAAAATTCAAAGAAGGAATGCCTGGTTTTAATCCAAATTTGGGTAAAAATGTGGTACAATCATTGCGTGATAATAAAGCTATTATGCTTGACCGTTTGAAACTAGCAAGCCTTAAAATGGAGAAATCCGGAAATGAAAAGATGTATCAACTTGGCGAAAAAATAGCCAAAAGCATAGATGATAGGACAGCCAAATCAGCAAGTTTTGAAGTTGACGGAAATGGCTTACTAATATCTAAACAAGGTGGTACAGATTTCCAAAGCTGGGTGAATAAGCATAGTGCAGAAAGTAATAAGATTATAGATGATAAGATTAAGGGTGTAGAGGCTTCTCTTGCTAGTAAGGGTACGGGTGAAGGACCTGTAAAAGTAAACTATGGAGAACAATATGCTAGGGAAAAACGTAAAAAGATATTAAAGCCAAATGTTGAGTATACAAGTAAAGAAGGATATACATATACAACAGATAGTCAAGGGCGTGTTGCAAGTTGCGAGGGTAGCCTTCAATTAGGTGATGGTAAGCGGAATAACTACGCTCAGAGAGTGGTAGGTGGGAATGACCGTTTGGATGATGATGACGGCGGACATTTAATTGCAACTATATTTAAAGGCTCTGGTAATATGGATAATTTAGTTCCAATGAATAGTAACTTAAACAGAGGAGAATGGAAAAAACTAGAGAATGAATGGGCTAATGCTCTTAATGATGGTGATAAAGTTAGGGTGAAAATAACGCCGAATTATAGCGGGAATTCAAAACGTCCAGACAGTTTTGTTATTAGATATAAAATTGGTGATGAAGATAGATGGAGATTAAAGAATTTTGATAATGTACCAGGAGGAAAATTAGATGAATGATGAAAAATTAAGCAAGTTATACAATGAAATAGCAGACGTTGTAATTGATACAATTCCAGAGAAGTGGTTTAAGGTTTACCTGTATGGTGAGGTTGGGGAAGGTGCTCAAGAATCATATTTTTATTACTACCCTGAAGAGAATAGTACTCCTATTTACAGTCATAGTATTTTTGAACTCTTTAATGTCCCAGAAGAAGAATATTTTAAGAAGTGGCATCGTTTGTTAGATTGTATTAAGAGAATGAAGAAAGAGTTTATTGATAATGATCAAGAAGCTTGGACAAATTTCACTATGATTTTTGATAATACAGGAAAGTTTAATATTGACTTTAATTATGATGACCTTTCAGATGAAAATTCCCACGAGAGAATGATTATTTGGGAATATGAACATCTTGGTCTTATGCCTAAAAGTAATTCAGGGAAAAAATACTTAGAAAAGCATCTTAAAAATCTTGAAGATACAAAAAATTGAGTGCAATACCATATATGATAAAAGTTTATAGTGGTTTAACGTAAACATGCATAAGCATATATGAGAAGTGGGTAGAAAAAGAAATGGCTATTTTGAAGAGTAAACTCCATGATGGTTGTACCATCATGGAGTACTATGTACAATGATAGAAAAGAAAAAGAAGTACGTGCTTTGGCGAGATGACATTTTACTGGGTGCTGAATATAAACACATGGAATATATATTAAACTAACGAACTCGTACAAACTCGTAAGTTTTAACGTAGTAGTTGTTACCACATATAAAAGGTGTCATACTGTTACTACAAAACTTACAAATTTATGCTGCTTAAAAACAGATGAAACTTAAAGCACTTGATTGTCTATTTGAGGCAACAAGTGCTTTTTTGTGTTTTAGCGTAGAAATAATGTGGTACAATCGCCTAGGGAAAATAAGACTTTAAAGAATGCACTAGATGCTATGAAAAATACTCCTATTCCAGTAGCGGTTAGGATGGTGGATACTGGAATAGGAGTGAAGCTTCCTTCAACTGTTGGAGAAGTAACTGGAAAGTTTTCAAAGGCAAGTACGGTAACTAGGGATGACGTTTATCAACTTGCTCATGGGCATAGTAAATTAGAAGGAAGTAATAAAACTAGCGGAGTGGGTAATAATAGCTCGCGTACTGACGAAATTGGAATCAAATTTAAACGTAATCGGAAACATAATGAAGATGAGTTTATATGACAATTAAAAAACCAAGAAGATGGACTGGGAAAATTGACAGTTTATGAGTTTATTTAGAATCGGAACTAATTTTTAAAATATGGGAGATCAAAACAAGCAAATTCAGCTCAAAGATTAACACGAAAACAAGCTGTGCAAGATAAAATTGATGAATTTATGGAAGAAGGTTTTTCATTTAGGGAAGCAGAAGAGCAAGCTTTAAAGTGGATAAAGGATAAAGCTACATTACATGACCCAGATCAAATTGCGGGTGGAAATCCATTAAAAATAACTGGCATGGGTGATTCTAGAATTAATTCATCAATAGGTTCGCAGTGGAAAAGCAGGATTGGTAATGTGGATAAGGAAATTAGACGAGTTGCTGACACCTTATCAGAGGAAGAAAAAAATTTGACATATCTTAATGTTAGATTGAAATCGGAGTAGGGGATACTATGGAAAATATAAATGATTTTATATCTTTCGAAAAACCATCAACAGAGGTTATTGAAAAGTATACAGGGAAAGTTCCAGATCAAATAATAGATTTATGGAAATGCTATGGGTTTGGGAGTATGTTAAATGGATACTTAAGAGCAATAAACCCAGAAAAATATTTAGATATATTAAAGGAAAGTTATATCCGTTATGAAGAAGCTATCCCAATTTTTACAACAGGTATGGGAGATATTCTTGTGTGGGAAAATAACTATTTATTATTACTTAAGTATCGAAAAGGTACGGTAGATGTAGTAGCTGGAAAATTCAAGTTTTTCTTTAAAAATACGAAAGATGATTATTTTTTAGAGAAAGTATTGGATTGGAAGCATTATCAGCAGGCATTAAATAAATACGGAAAGCTTGAAATAGATGAATGTTTTGGTTACACACCTTTACTTGCACTAGGTGGACCAGAAAAAGTAGAAAACTTACAAAAAGTCAAACTTATCGAGCATGTTTATTTAATTACTCAATTTATGGGGCCGATAGAATAATGAAAGAAGAAACTGGAAGGTGGATTAATCCTCTTTCAGTTTTTTTATTTAAAAGGCTATTAATGTAAATGAAGCTTTAAAAGATACGATTGAGTTAATGTTATAATATAGAAATGTGGTAACGAGAAACTTGGGTTAAATTTATAAAAAGTAATTTTTTATGAATTAAGGCTAACATAAATTCCTAGTATTATATAATTGAAATTAAACTAGCAAAAGGTGCGGACTCCGTAACCCCATTCGCTAAAGGTGTAGAAATACTGCCAGATGGAAGTGTCGCTAGAACTGGAACAAACTATAGCGGGAAATTCCAAGAAGCCCATGACGCCTCAAAGGCGAGTATTCAGAGTAGGATCTCGAATTTGGAGAGTGGAGGGGTTAAGGGTACGGGTAACGCTGTTCATAGATCTGAAATTGACGAAGTAATTAAAAATAATGACGATAAAGATGGAAATTTGATTAATAGATCAATTGTGCCTAAGGGATATGATAGTGTTGAAGATTTCTTAAAACAAGTAGATGATACTACTATCAAAGAATTTGGGTATGATAGTGTTGAAGAGTTTAAAGAAGTTGTAGAACTAACAGAAACATATTTGAATACTAAAACGAAAAATAATATATTAAATAAGCCTTTAGCAGAAGGAACACATGTGAAAAAAGGAGTAGATTTTGATATTTTAGGATTCCCAATATTTAAAGGGGACGATGTTAAATTTACAATGAGACTAGATAAGAATTTACATATTAGTCCAGATGAGGCACAATTTAAGGAATGTACAAGGAAATTAAAAGAAGCGATTGATTCAGGCAAGATTTCAAAAGAATTGTTTTCTCCAGATCAATTAGCTCAAATAAATGCTGGTAAGGCAAGAATAAAAGGATTAACTTGGCATCACCATCAAGTCCCTGGCAAGATGCAATTAGTTATTTCAAAAGTACATAAAGTAAATCACTTAGGCGGAAATAAATTATGGGGAGATGGAATTAGATGAGAAAAGTAGAGTGGCAATTTGCTGATGCAACTGTAAGTGAAGATTTTGTAGGGGAAATTGGTAATGAAATAGGTGTTAAATTTCCAAACGATTATATAAAATGTGTAGCTGTGAATAATGGTGCTAATGTGGAACCAGAAATATTTAATGTGAATAATCATGAAAGAGTTTTTGGGACTTTATTATCTTTTGATGAAAATAGTGACGAATATATAGTTGAAGTATATAATGACTTTAGTGATACATTACCTAAAGAATTAATTCCATTTGCATTTGACCCAGCAGGAAATTTAATTTGCTTTGATTATAAAAATCATGAAGAAAATCCAATTGTTGTTTTTTGGGAACATGAAGATGCATGGGAAAAGGAAGCGCTGATGGAAAGTGAAGGGATTACGGCAGAAGAAGCAGAGAAAATCGCAAGAGAAAATGTATTTTATGTTGCTAATACGTTCACAGAGTTCTTAAGTAAATTACATGATTAATAGAGCGTTAAAATTAAAGGGCTATCTTATAAGCGGTGGGTTTCACTTGCTTATGAGCTACCCCTTTTTATTTTAGAATAGAACGGTTATTTAACAGAGAGGTTCAACAAACTACTACCTATGCTATTGCAAATTTGCTAAGTATAGAGAAATCCAGAATTCATAAGGGGATAAGATTGAAAAAAATAGCGAAAAGCATAGATGATATGAAAGTCAAATCGAAAAGTTTTGAAATTGACGATTAAGGTTTAATAACGTCTAAACGAAGCTGGGTGAATAAGCATCATACAGAAAGTAATAAGATTATAGATGATAAGATTAAGGGTGTAGAGGCTTCTCTTGCTAGTAAGGGTACGGGTAAAAATCCAGAAATAGTGAAATTTACAGAGGAACAATTATCTACTAAACCCTTATATTCTAGAGATCCTGAAAAATGGCAGAAAAAGGTGGGGAAATCGAAATTAGTGAGGAAGGAATATGGACTTATATTGATTGGGAGATTCCTCCAAATTGAGTTTCTTATCTTGGAGGTTTTCCCAACTTTAAATCTGCTGGGTTGGTAAGACAAGAAGTTCCGATAGGTGAATTTAATAGATATGACATTGATTTTGCTAAAGCTGATGAATTAGCTCCAAATGGACCAAAATTAGATGAAAACACATGGCACCATCATCAAGATTTAACAACAATGCAAGAAGTTAGTAAAGAGATGCACAGAAGATTTCGACATATGGGTGGAATGTCATTAGCTAAGAAGTTAAAAGATTAAATAGGAGTGAAATAAATGAATTTAAATGCTTTTGGTAAAGCAACTGAAGAATCAATTGAAGAATTAGAAGAGTTTTTAGGGTTTTTACTTCCGAAAGATTATAAAAAATTTTTAAGTGAATATAACGGAGGGACTTCGAAAGTTAGGTATAGTAAATTTTTTGTTAAAGAATTAAATCAGGAAATCCCTTTAGATGTTTTGTATGGTATAGGTGTAAAAAAAACTTTTGATTTAAGTGAATGCTATGAAGAGTTTGAAGAAGATATGTTACCGACCAGTTTAATCATAGGAGATGATCCGAGTTCAGGGTTAATTGTACTTATTACAGATACTGAAAACCATGGTGTATATTATTGGGATCACTCTTTTTATTTTCCACAGTCTAGTGAAGAAGAAAATACGTATAAAATAGCTGATAGCTTTAAGGATTTTATTAATGGATTGAAGAATCCTTAATTACCAGCTTTTGTATGTTGTAATTAATAATTTAAGATATTAAGCAAATATATGAAATGGGTTACAGTAAATTTATAAATGCTAAAACTATACTTTATACATGAGAATGCTAAAAAATGTGGTGCTTGGCTAAAGATAACAATCATATATGTAGATGAATAGAAAATAAAGTGTATTTGCAGTGGAAAAAAAGAGTAGGCTATTAAAAAGTGCATACTTCAAAACACATGGAATGCATATTAAACTAACGAACTCATACAAACTCGTAAGTGTTAACATAGTCGTTGTCACGACATATAAATGGTGTCATACTGTTACTACAAAATTTATAAATTTATGCTACTTAAAAATAGATGAACTTAAAGTACTCGATTGTCGATTAAAGGCAACGAGTGTTTTTTTGCGTTTTAGCGTAGAAATTTAACAGAGCACTATAATTTTATTATGTAAACTTTTTACGTGATTTTTTATACAACTAAAGAGAAGAAAAATGTTCACTATTACTTTCATTTCTGTTATGAAAATTCTACAATAGAAAACAGAACATATATTTGGTATAATCAAAATATACTATATGAAATGATGTATATGAGTTTGAAATTCATGTAATAAGGTAAGCAAGCAATACATAACAATAGCTAATATTTAAAGTTCTTGTACCTATAGAATTCAATTCATGTTATATAAATCAATTGTTAGAAAGGAAAAGATGTAATGAATCAAATTTCATTTGAAGATTTATTTGAAGAAGAAAAAGAAAAGGTGGAGGTAGCTGAGGTATGTAAGGTACCAGCCCCTTTATCACCATTACAAAAAGATATTTTAGAATTAATTGATTCTGAAGAAATAAGTGCGCTTGAGCTATGTGAACGATTAATACGATCTGGTAAAATACCCGATGAAAGATTCACAACGAATAAGCCTAAAGCATATGGGCAAGTATGCTTACTATTAGAAGGTTTTGTTACAGAAGGAAAACTTATTTTTATCAAAGATGATGAGAAAAGAGATAGGGTATATAAATTGAAAGAAGAAGTTTGAGATGTATAGTGGGAGATGAATGATTGGTTCCCTTTAACTTGCAGCTCCGTTAGTCTAGTAATGTCCACTAAAAAGGTGTCAATCTCTCCTAGATTGACACCTTCATACTTTTAACATCTTACATACTTACGCTTGAAACCAAGTCTTCCTCTATCAAGTTCTTTCTGAATACTTTCAGAAGCATTTAACAAACTGCTTTTTTTATTATCACGTTTGACTTCAACTATACCAACTTCTTTTGCAATCTCGACTGCTTTTTCATGTAGTGGTACATATGAGATTGCCACAGTGTTTAGGAAATTATTCATAGCGGATTTTGTTCGTTCTGGAGAATGATGAATTGTATCTTTCACCATTTCAAGCATATCGGAAATTTTACTTTCGGAAAACTCATTGTCTTTGCGATTTCCTAATAGCCAACAGTAGCAACTCCAGCCGGCAGACATTTTAAGCTCGTCCCCACTTGCAATCCATTTATCAGCAACATCTTGTGCGATATTTGACTCTGATAAAGTTACTGCCACTACATAATCAGATAGCATATAAAAATATGCCCCGTCTATCCAGCGATCAAAATCAGACTCACTCATAGCTTTTGGATCGGCAATAATACCTGCAAAGTACATAGCATCGTAGTTACCTGTGGCATAAAGCTCTTCAGCTAACTCTTGATTTAATTTTATTTTTTTAGCGATTGGTTTCATAGCACCTGTAGCTACTCCGAATACTGGCTCATGCGCACCGTTAGATATGTATATTTTTTTCGTTCGTTCCTTACCTAGAGCCTCAAGTTCTTGCATAACTGTTTTAAAATCCATAGCTGTGCACTTCCTTCCTTCATGTAAGAGCCTTTTTAAGTCTTTCATATTTCTTATTTTAATACTAATTGTATTCAAGAGGTATGTCTACTTTCTAAAAGTATCGAAACTTGGTTTGAATTTTAGATGAAATAAAGAGCTATTTAAAAGGGTGGTATAATATAGAAAAAGTGAATGATGAAAATCAAATAGGGGGTATTCAATTGGAAATAAAATTGAATCGATTATATAGAGAGATAGCGGAAACGGTTTATGCCATGATTCCAGAAGAATGGGAGAAATTTTATTTTTATGCACAAATATCAGAAGCTGGAGGGGGAACTTACTTTTTCTATAACAACTTCAGAAATAAAGAAAATTATAAGTATAGTGTAGAAATTCCTTTTAAATACGAAGTTGATGAAGAGGAGTTTGAAAGGAAAGAAGATTTTTTATATAAATTGAGTAAGGAATTAAGAAATGTTTTCAAAGATAATCAGCAAGAGCTTTGGTACTCTTTTACAATGTCTCTGGAACATAGTGGGGAATTTAACATGCATTTCGATTATACCAATTGGCTCGAAACAGAATATAGTTTTAGTGATCAAATGATTATTTGGAAACATAAATACTTAGGTGAAGTACCAATTAATGAAAATGATAAAGCGCTAATTCATAAGTATGACAATGAATTTCCGAATAATCCTATTTGACTGAAAGGAAAGAAGAAATGGTTTTTATAAAAATCATGAATTTTAAAGCGTAAGTTGAATGAGAATATATATTCATAATGGAGGACGCTATTAATGGAAGTACAAGGAATGGTTTCAATATGGTTCGGTAATATGCAAACGCAAGATCAGTTGGATACATATATAGATGTTACGTATGATGAAGAAGGAGACGCTATACCAGCGAGTTTTTTTGTTGATTTTAATATTGATATGATTGATGTAGATGAGGATTTTATTGAAAAGGAAGTGTTAGAAGAAGCAAGTGATGACATTTCTATGTTATTAACGGGATGTTCATATGATGATAAAATACTCTCTCGAATTAAGGAAGAAGTTAAATTAAAGAAATCCTATAATTCTATCGTTTTAATTTATAATTTTCAATATGACAATTCAGTAAGTAATTGTGAAGGTTTTAATTTTGTAACTGCTACAAGTTATCTATAGATACAAGAAAATTGCAGTAGAATAAAAAATACATTTGTATAGTTTTTCCAATAAATATTTGGTATGATGGTGAATGGGAAAAATATACAAGTTGTTAGTTTTTCAAAAAAGGGGGATTGAATTGAAAAGAACACCTGAATTTGTATTAGGTTTAATTGGTGGCATTTTGGGAATTATTATTTCTATAATATTAATAGTTGTAGCGTTTAATATTATGGAAGGTGTTGATTACGAACTTTTAGCTTATTACTCTATTATTTTAACGGTTCAAATAGGGTTGTTCATTTTAGCGTGTTTAGTAAACAAGGTTAATAATAAAGTTTATGGAGTTTGTATGATTGTGATTCCTATAGTTATGTTATTTATGTCATTATTCTTTTTACTTATTCCGACAATTTTACAAATTATATCTGGTTCATTTGCATTTAGGACATTAAAGTTAGAATCGAATGTAAGCTAAATATAATTATCAACGTCTGAATATTCGGTTTTTTAAACATTTTCGTTTGCAGTTCAAATTAACATAAAGCACAAAGTTGTATGCTTTAGGAGGAGAAATAAATGATTATTTGGTCTGGTTGGGGTTTTTTAGTCGCAATTATTGTAATTATTAATACTCTTTTGGGTAAGGCTATCTTTGGATCTATAACGGGGGACGCTACATATTTTCAAGACCATAGTTGGCCAATGGCGGTAATGTTTATTATATCAGGGGTTATGTCTTGGTATTTAGGTAAATATATTAATAAGCCAGATGGTAAAGTTTATATAGATGCCGAAACTGGTGAAAAAGTTATGTTTAACAAAAAACACTCGCTATTTTTTATAAAAATGGAATATTGGGGACCAATTTTAGGAGTTATTGCAGTTGTAACTTTAATTACAAGATAAAAAAAGAGGATGGGTATAGTAAGAGTAATCTATTCAAGTAGAAGGAGAAATCAGTCATGAATGCAAAGAAACTACTAGGGGTAGCAGTTCCGGTCATGTTGTTATTTGGTTGTGGAGTTTCTGAGAAAACGAACACTTCTAAACAGGAGAAAACGGAAGAGTCTAAAGTAAAAGAATCGAAGTCTAATAGTAAGAAAGAAAAAGTTTCAAAGGAAGACTATCCTAATAAAGTGTATAAATTAGGGGTAGAGTTTGATAAGTTGTTTGCGGAGCATAACAATATTACAAGAGATGTTTTTGACGGTAAGAAAAAGAAATCAGATATAGTAGATAGTGTGAAAGAATTAAATAAAGTGTTAGATAAATTTGAGTCGATAGATCCCCCTACAGAGTATGTAAACCAACAAAAAGATTTTGAAAAAGCAATTAGTTATTTTAGAGAGTCTTTTTCTTTAATAAATGAAGTATTTACCAGAAAAGAAAAAAGAGAAAAAGGTGATAAGACTGATAAAGAGTTAATAGAGAAATCTGAAAAGCTAGTGAAAGAAGGAGATATTTACTGGCTTAAGGCATTCAAAGATCTTGAAGGGGATATTAAAATCGGTGACGGTACAGTATCTATGAAAGATTTGAAAGAGTTAGATAAGAAAGCTGGAATTAATACAGATAACGTTATGAAGAATGTGAAAGATGGTACGGAATTAATCGGTAATTGGGGATTCCAAGGAACAGACGGTTTCAATATGTCACTCATTTTAAAAGGTGATAAGACATTTGAAACGTATGGTAAAGGTGAGTATCCAAATAAAAAGAATTATATTGAAGGAACTTGGGAATATGATAAGGAAGCTTTTACAATCTATTTACATCTCAATAAACGTTTAGTAGACGGTGTAGAAGATACAATTCAAAAAAAGAAAATAGCATATAAAGTTCAAGATTATGATGGGGAAAACTTGCAATTATTTAATGAGACGTCATTTCATACAATTAAGTATGTGAAGCAAAGTTAAAGTTATGGAGGACTAGGTTTAAATGGCCTGGTCCTTCATTAAAGAGTGGGTATGTAAATAATATGTTATCTTTCGTTCTGTTTACTTAGTATCATGTTATTCTTTAATAGAAGTAATAAATGGAGTTTTACATTAAATATATGAGGTTGGTTACAAATGATAAAGAAATTTACTAGATTAGTATTAATAGTGGTTATCCCAATCAGTCTTATTACAGGTTGTGGGGCTGCTGAAAAAACTGAAGCACAAAAGCCGAAAGCGGTACAAACGGAGAAAAAGGACTATATGGATTACTCATATGGTAGCAAAGGTATATTAGTAAGTGGCAAAGCGAAAGAACGGCAACAATACGAGATTGGATATATGGATGATAATAAATTAATTGGGATTGATGAAAATATTGAAGACTGCATTATTTTAGATAATAAAGATGAAGCAGGTCTCATTTGGAAACAAATAGAGCGAGGATCTATTATTGAAGTGCAATACGGTAAGGATCGCAATGATATCGTAGGCGTGCAATTCGTAGGAGATCGTGAGTCATATGAAATTAGTGATAAGTTTGATCGGAATACGATAAATGAGATTGTTGAAAACGTTAAAGGGAATTTGTAATAGATGTATTTCGATAGTATAGGATCTCTTATTATGAAATTGTATGCCAGTTATTTGTCTAAGTCTAAATTGATTATTTTGACGGTATTTGTAATTAGTTGTAAAATAATGTTTGTTGATGAATTTTATAAAAAGTATGTTAGATGAAATTCATCTGTAGGGATGACATATAAATATTTTCTTAGTGGGTATAAAATATGGTAATTTAAATATATGAATAAAAAGAAAATAAATTAAAAGTACATAGTAGATTCATATTTTAAAAAATTAATGTGACAATAAAGGGAGGTTGAGATACATACACGGCGGGAATGTGTATGTATCTATTATAATAATGAATAAGACAATCAAACAACAAGTAATCGCACTATCAACAAGTCTAGTGATTTTAGGGAGCGTACCTTTATCAGCATCAGCAGAAGAGATCAACAAATCTCAAACTGATCAACTTAATATTGCCCAAGGAGAACACGGAACGAGCGGATTAAATTATTCTAATTTCAAGTTGGAAGTTCCTGATCATGTACAAATTAACGAAGCAGAAGTATCTGAAAATGAAAAAATGCTTTTAGAAGAATATAAGCATAAACATGATGAAACAGAAGAATTAAACAAAATGCAAGATGCTAAGAAGGGACAAGTAGCAGAAAAGGAAGCTATTTCAAACATTGAAAAGGCATTTGAATCTGTAGATGGTCGAAATGATGGATCTGATCGTCAAATGAAACCTGTTGCAAAGCCAAGAGGTATTCAATATAGTGCACAGAGTACGAAGAAATATGGAACACTTGCAGGAGTTCCATTTGTGGAGTGGATTGTTCCAGCAGGAAATCCTGATATTCGTCCTGCGAATCCGATGAAAGCACGTTACATTACAATCCATGAGACCGCAAATACAGCCGCTGGTGCTAATGCTGAAAATCATGCGAAATATTTATACAAGCAAGCAACTGAAGGCACTTTCCGAACAGCTTCATGGCATTTTACTGTAGATGATAAACAAATTTATCAACACTTACCAACAAACGAAAATGGTTGGCATGCAGGAGATGGAGATGGTTCAGGAAACAGGGAGTCTATCGGTATCGAGATTGCGGTTAACCAAGACGGTGATTACAATAAAGCGTTAGAAAATGCAAAACGACTTGCAGGTTATTTAATGAACAAAGAAGGAATTGGTGCAGATCATATATACAAGCATCAACAATGGAGTGGGAAAAAATGTCCTGACATTTTAATTTCACGAGGTAATTGGGCTGGTTTCGTACAAGGAATTCAGTGGTATGCAAATATAAATGCGCAGATTGATACGCCTTTACAAGATAAAAATGACTCATTTAATCCAAATGAAAATAATCCAGCTGAACCTAGCATGGAACTAGTGGTAAATGGTAGTGGCATCAATGTACGTAGTGATGCGGGCATTGAACATCGTGTTGTACGTAAAGCTTCAAACGGAGATCGTTACAAAGTATTAGCGGTTAAAAATGGTTGGTATAAAGTAGGTAATGGAGAATGGATTTTCTATGACCCAAGTTGGATTAAAATTAACTACAATGTACCAAAGGAAGAAGTACAAAAGCCTAAGGAAGAAGTACAAAAGCCTAAGGAAGAAGTACAAAAACCAAAAGATGATATTACAGGTGGCTGGTTTGAAGGGCATATTCGTAAATTAAACAGTCTAGGTATTATGCAAGGCGAAGGCAATGGTGTATTTGCTCCATATCGAAATGTAACGAGAGCGGAGTTTGCGAAATTAATCTCGAATGCTCTTAAACTACCAGAGGGAAATAAGTCATTTGTAGATATCAATGAGGCACATCCATCACTTCATGACGGTATTAAACGTTGTGCAAGTGCAGGAATTATTAATGGTCGTGGTGAAGGGATTTTTGATCCTAACTCACCAATTACTCGTGAAGAAGTATCTATTATGATTGACAAAGCATTACGATATAAAGGAATTACAGGTGAGTTAGTAGCATTACCATTTACAGATAAGCATTTAATAACATACAAAGAATCGGTTCAACGATTATACAGCTTAAAGGTAGTTAATGGTATTGGAAATAATGAGTTTGATCCTCGAGGCACAGCAACTCGTGGTCAGGCGGCTGCCTTTATTGTGAAGATGTTAGATTCAATGCAAAAATAAAAGGAAACTTTAATCAGTGAGGGCCACTCGCACTTACATCAAGCAGTTTATTCACTAAATTTTGAAATGAGAGTTTTACTGCCCGCAAATAGCAGAAGAAATTGTATGTAGAAGCTGACATTGGTAGAAGTAAAAAATAAGAAGAATTTGAAAGGAGCTATCCAAAATAATAATTTGGAATAGCTCCTATTTAGTAGGAAGAACAATTGTATTTGATAGATTGTAATGTAGAATGCCCTTCCAAGCCCCTCATAAGCCCCTACCAAGTAATAAATCACTAAGAAAAAACAAAAACAAAAACAACTACAAGAACAAAACAAGCACGAAAAAATGAAACCGGCGTTGTAGTAGTAAAAAAAATTGTAATTCGAATGCCAAAACCATTCCCGCATGCCTATCTTTATAATGAAGGATTAAAATTTTCCTATTTACTAGCAAAGAGTGGAGGGAAACATATGGCGGTATACCGTAATGTGCAGGTGAACTTTTGGCAAGATGAATTCATATTAGATTTAACGCCAGAGGAGCGTTATTTTTACATATATTTGTTAACTGGTACGAAAACGAAGCAATGTGGTATTTATATATTACCGAAGCGTGTGGCAGAGCTTGAAACAGGTTATAGTATGGAGATTGTTGAGAAGTTGCTAAACAGGTTTGTTGAGTATGGAAAGATTCTATATGATACGGAAACGAAAGAGGTATTCATAATAAATTGGTTACACTATAACCCTATTTCAAATACGAATGTGGAGAAGTGCGTATTACGTGAGTTAAAGACTGTAAAAAGTAATGAGTTCATACATATATTTTTACGTAAATGCCTTGAAAAAGAATACAAGATTCCATTAGTACTGCAGCATTTTGGTATGCCAAAAGAAGAGGATAATAGTAGTTCACAAGTAGTTATTGAAGAGAAAGAAGAAGCGGAAGAGGTGGAAACCATAGAAGAGGACGTTCCAAATAGTGAAGTTTATAAGTTTTATGAACAAAATATTAGTAATTTATCCCCATATATTGTGAAGGAATTGAAGAATTGGATACAAAGACTTTCTGGAGAGAAAGTGTTAGAGGCACTTAAAATTGCGTTTGAAAATAATAAGAAAACGTTAGCTTATGTGAAGGGGATTTTGAGGAATTGGTGTAGCAAAAAGTTAAAGGATTTTAGTGGGGAGAAGTCTGTAATGGGAAGTTTAGAGAGAAGGAAATGTATGTTGAGTAGTGTATTTTAATTTACATTAATTTAATATAGAATGTACGTTCGTTTTTGTTGGTTTTATGCTATACTACCATTAAATAAGGGTATTTTTATAATAGATAAAAAGATGCGGGGGGTACAAAGTTTGACTACTAGTACATCTGAGTTGTTTCAATATATTAATATGACAGAAGAACAGAAACAATTATCACAACGATATTTACAGACAAAAGAAGAAGAGATTTTAAAAAATATTCAACTAACGACAATTCGTGATCAAAAAAGAAGTGATTTTGCGGAGAGATTTATAAACGATTTTAGGAAAGTGCATAAACAAGATCCGGATTTTTTTCGATTATTTTACCATATACTCGAGGAGCAATTATTAAATGTTCTTGTAGTCCGTTTTGCGCATGTCAGTTTTTCTAAAATGAAGATTTATTTAGAAAAAAGTGCACTTCCTTTGGACAAACTTGTAGCAATCGCATGTAAATATTTATCCAGTATTTCAAGTTATGTAAATGAAGCAGATGTTTTTCTTAGAGAGTTAACAAAAGAGAGTCCGAACTATATAGAGGGACAATTACATACTTTACCAACTAATCAACAATTAACATTACTTCTCATAATGTTTGATGTAGATTATGAAAAGTTTCGTACATATAGTTCTTTATTGAATGAAAGGTTAGAAGAACATACAGAATTTATATTAAAACTGCTAGGGGAAAAGGAAAAGGTTGAAGCAGTTAAACGGTATTTAAAAGGTGAAGATGATAGTGAAGTATTTATAGGTGGGAATTTACCGGAACATATTTGGCGGCTATTATTTTGTGTTCATAAATATTCGGATGTTGCGAGGCGATATATTGAAATATTGGCGAAGAAAAATGTTTGGGGTTTTATAAACTATGCAACACGTTATATGTGTCACACTCTCGGTCAGTCTCAAAACTACAAAAAAACTGGTAGTGTAAATAGAGAAACATATGAAGAAATTCAAAGTTTTTGTACACAGTTTTGGATTTCTAAGGAAAGATTTTTTGCGCATCGTCTAAGGCAACATGATTTGAACAGTGAGGATTTTTGTAAGACGTATGAATATGAATTGCTATGCTTTATGTTGGAGGAAGATCCTGAATGTATTCAACATACTTTGCAATATGTAAGTAAAATGAATTATCTCATCATCGCACGAACGTTAGCTGAAAAAGGATATGAGCTAAATATAGGGAAAATGCGAGAAGAATTTTTTGTTGCTGCTTTGCAAATAAAATTGTCTACAGTGCGGGATACATATCGTGATTATTTACAAGGGAAATTGTCACTTGAGGATATGAAGCAAATACTTAAAAATCCGAAATATAGGAGTATGTATTGGGGTATGCCGGTGTTAGAGGTTGCGCTTCTTTGGGATATAGATGATGTAGCGAAGAGGGAAGCTGTACTTACACTACAGTTTGGAGATGATGATAGTGTTAATTTATACGAACTTCTTTACGAATGTTCTGTCAGAGGAGTAGAACCGAAACAAGTATTAGAAGATCTGCTTTCGTATGGGTTAAGTAAGGAAAAGCTTATCGCTTATGCAGTTGAAGAAGCTGCATGCTACAGTGAAGAGAGAAATAAGGCGAAGGAAGCGCTTGTTTGTGTAATTGTAAAAGAACAAGCGTACATCATTGAAAGATTTGATGAGTATTCTGCTGTGGCCAAAGCATATATTTTAGAAGAGTTAGCAAAGGATAACATGATTAAAATGCGTCCAATTTTAATTAAAAGCTTAGGAGATTCATCTAAAAAAATGCGTGAGTCTGTAGTTAAACTGCTTTCAAAAGATGTGGAAGCTGCAGCAGATGTAGCAGTTGAACTTCATAATAAAAAGAAGATTGTTCGTGAAAATGTGATGAAAATACTAATAGAGTATAAGATTGAAAAATATACGAAACTTGTACAGGAAGCTTTGCAAGAAAGTAAAAATGAATCTTTCGCAGGAAAATTCTCATTTTTATTCCAAACGGAGGAAGAAAAAATAGAAGAACTATGTGCACGTATTTTAACTGAACAAACAAGAAATTCACTTCTGCAATTGATTGGGGATGAGCCACAAATCCGTTTACGTGACTCTGATGAAATTGCTGATGCTGCAATTCCGTTAGCCTATTTACAACAGTATATTTCAGATGCTGTTATTGAGAAGAAAGAAACGGCAGAAGTAATTGGTAGAGCTTTAAATGAAGAGGACTTAAAAGAATGTGTGCAAACAATATATCAAATATGGATTTCTCAAGACGCAGATGTGAAGAAGCGTGGAATTCTTTCGTTATACGGAATGTATAGTGACGACAAAATGGTCGACATACTTATAAAGCAAATTGATGAATGGGTGCTTCAAATGAGAGGAAAGATAGCAGCGGATGCCGTTCGTGCTTTAGGTTGGTCTTCATCTAAGCTTGCACTTATGTCTATTCATGCAATAGCATTTAAATATAAACATAAGCAAGTACGTAATGCAGCAAAAGAAGCGCTAAGTCTTGCTGCGAAAACACGTGGTATAACAGAGGAAGAGTTGGAAGATCAATTGGTGCCGGACCTCGGCTTTACTATACAGGGTGAAAAGATAATTGATTTCGGGAATCGAAGTTTTACTGCCATTTTAACTACAGAGTCAAAAATTGAATTAGAGACAGAAGAAGGAAAACGTATGAAGTCACTTCCAAAGCCGAATGCAAAAGATGATGTAGAAAAGGCTGAAGAGGCTAAAAAAGAATTAGCCTCTTTAAAGAAGGAACTCCGAACTACTCTTTCAATGCAAAAACAACGATTAGAAGCGGCACTTTCGTTAAAGCGTTATTGGTCACATAATGCATGGAAATCTGTATTTATGGATAATCCAATTATGAAGCAATTTTCTATTTCACTCATTTGGGGTGAGTATAAGGAAGGGAAGTTGCTGAACGCATTCCGTTATGCAGAAGGTGGCGTGTTCTGTACAATTGACGGGAAGAGTTATGAACTTTCATCTGGCACTGTTATTGGTTTCGTTCATCCGTTAGAATTGTCTGGGGCGGAGAAGGAATTATGGAAAGAGCAATTAGAAAGTGCGGGAATTGTTCAGCCGTTCCTACAAATTGAGCGTCCAGTGTTTGTAGTAGAAAAGAATGATGAGAGTGCTATTGAGAGATTTGGCGGTATTTTACTAAATGGTCGTTCGTTATACGGTAAGATGACGAAGCTTGGATGGATCCGTGGGTCTGTTCAAGATGGCGGTGTATATTATACATTTTACAAAGAAGATACTCGTACCGGATTAGGCGTGCAATTGTCATTTAGCGGAGCTCCGATTGGTTATGAAGATGAAGAAGATGTATGTGTATTTGACATTCAATTTTATAAAGCAGGTACAGTGAAGCGTGGTTCATATGAATACGATGAGATTGATGATGAAAGACGCATTGTACCAAAAGAAGTAGATAAACGCTTCTTTAGTGAAATGTTATATGATGTCCAAGTAGCGACAGATTCAAATCTTGGGCATAATGAAAGTTGGCGTAGCGAACGATAAGAAAAACCCCCTTCATTGGTAGGAAAATGAAGGGGGTTTTTCAATGTCTTTAAAAGGTTCTTTCTCAAAAAGAAGCGAATAGTGTGAGAAAGGGGTGGTTATATGGAAGTCGTTATAAAGAAGAAACGAAAAAGGGGAAAAAGAATTTTTATTTGGGCTAGTAGTATCGTTCTTTTGTTAGTTATTTCCGCTGCGATTTTTTTGAACATATATACGCTGAAATCTATGCCAAAGATAGATGGAACGATAAAGCTAGAGGATTTACAACAGGCTGTTACGGTGAAGCGTGATAGTAAAGGTGTACCGCATATTAGATCGGAAACTGCACATGATTTATATTTTTCACAAGGATATGTGCAAGCGCAAGATCGTTTGTTTCAAATGGACTTAAGTAGAAGACAAGCGTCTGGTATGTTAAGTGAAGTTGTTGGGGAAGCAGCTGTTGACCGAGATAAATTGTTTCGAACACTCGGTTTACGGCGAGCGGCCGAAGCTTCAGTTAGTCAATATAATGGAGAAGCGAAAGATGCCCTGCAGTCATTTGCTGATGGGGTGAACGCTTTTATACGTGAGGCGAAAAAGGAAAAGAAATTACCAGTTGAGTTTACTATATTAGGTTATGAACCTGCTGAGTGGTCAATTGTTGATACTTTAACGATTGGGAAGTATATGGCGTTTGACTTAGGAGGACATTGGCACGGACAGGCATTTCGATATTGGGTGCTGAAAAATCTTCCGAAAGAGCAAGCGAATGAGCTATTTCCTGCATATCCGAAAGATGCTCCTAGATTGCTAGCTGAACTGAAAAATACAAATGTGGACGTAGCACAAAGTTTTTCAAAAACGATAATTCCGCCGGAGTTTAACGGTAGTAATAACTGGGTTGTGAGCGGTGAGAAGAGTGCGTCAGGTAAGCCAATTTTAGCAGATGATCCTCATTTATCTCTTGCGACGCCTTCTATTTGGTATCAAACGAGACTTGAAATGAAAGGTTTAAATGTGAGTGGCGTTATTTTCGCTGGAGTACCAGGTGTTATATTAGGACACAATGACAAAATAGCGTGGGGTGTTACGAATACAGGGCCTGATGTGCAAGATTTATATATTGAGAAGAGAAATCCTAATAATGAAAATGAATTTCTGTATAACGATAAATGGGAGAAAGCTACCGTTGTAGACGAGTCTATTAAAGTAAAAGGCGGGAAGACAATTCCTTATAACGTTACGATTACGAGGCATGGACCAGTAATTTCAGAGTTTGCGGATAAGGGGAAGGAGAAAACGAAAACAGTATTCTCTTTAAAGTGGACAGCTTTAGAACCGTCAGCTGAGTTAAAAGCTGTATTAAATATGAACAAAGCAAAAGACTGGAATGAGTTTGAAACCGCTCTTCAAGATTTTCATACACCAACCCAAAACTTTGTGTTTGCATCAAACGATGGCACAATTGCTTATAAAGCGAATGGAAATATACCAGTGCGTAAAAAAGGTGATGGTAGCTTACCTGTTCCAGGATGGACAGATGAATATGAATGGGAAGGGTATATCCCGTTTGATCAACTTCCAAAAGTAATTAATCCAAAACAAGGGTTTATTTCAACTGCGAATAATAAAATTGTTGATGATGATTATCCGTATCATATTAGCAATACGTGGGCGCAGCCATATAGGCAAATGCGTATTCAAGAATTTTTGCAAGAGAAGGAAAAGTATACGGTGAAAGATTTAGAAGAGTTACAGATGGATCAAAAGAATTTATATGGGAAAGAGTTTACTCCTATATTTTTAAAAGAGTTAAATAAAGCATCTTTAAATGAGGTAGAGAAAGAAGGCGTAGACCAATTAACAAAGTGGAATTTTTACGATAGTAAAGATGAAGCGGCACCATTAATATTCCATTTGTTAATGAAAGAGATTTCAAATACGTTATTTTCAAAAGAAATACCGAAAGATGTAATGGAGTTATTTGAAGGGAAGTCACAAGTTGTTGATGAATTGATTCGAAAAGAAGTAGCGGGAGAAAATAGCGTTTGGTTTACGAAGTACGGAGGTTTCACAAAAGTTGTGCATACATCATACGAGAATGTAATGAAGAAATTGCAGAAGGAATATGGACCCGATATTGGAGAGTGGAAGTGGGGCGATTACCATCAACTCGCTTTTACACATCCAATTTCGAAATCATCGAGTATGTTAGCATTACTCGCTTTTAATCGTGAGAAACCAGTTCCGATTGGTGGGAGCCAAGTTACCGTGCAAGCAGCGAGTTACGGCGAAAACGGCATTGTAAATCACGGGGCGTCTTGGAGATTCATTATTGATACGAAAGATATGTCAAACGGTTATCATATCGTAGGGCCAGGACAGTCGGGCCATTTTAGAAGCGATTGGTATCATGATCAAATAGATGATTGGGTAAATGGCACGTATCATACGACTACATTGAATACGGAGGGGATAGAGGGGAAGGTGCTAAATTTAGAACCGAAGTGATAGGGTGTTTTTGTTTGTGGAGGGAACTAGTAATACTCTTTTTGATAATGAAAGCTTATCATTTAGAACATAACCCAGTTCTTAAATCATTTTAACAGCCAGCCTACTATCATTTAATTTGATAGTAGGCTGTTTCCATCTTCGAAATACGCTGTAGCAACTTCTTCAGGATTACGATTATTTCCACATGCTGTAAGTGCTGTAACTAATAAAGTCATTACAACTATTAACATGATCATTCCAGTTTTGAGGGGAATTAGTTAACAAAGACTAGGTATTATTTGCAACAGAACTGTTCCTCTATCCCCCTTGTTTCATCATTTTTCTAGGCCAGCCAACTTGACAAATGTTTTTTTATCAAACTACAATGAAAATCATTATCAATAATATAGGGAGGATACTTTGGTCAATAAATGAAAAACAATATATTTATAGGTTAATAATCAGATTTTGTTAAGTTGTATGTACTATTTTTAGTTTAGCGTTTCCCAGAATGTACACCAATTAATCTCGCGAATTACAAGAAAACTATTATTGAAATGAGGCGTGTATTGTGAAGTTAGACGTGAATGAGTTAGCAGAGTATCTTGCCAATACTCCTTTCCGAGTAGAAGGAGTATATCGTTATGCTAAAAATCCAGGTGTGCCTTTTGCTGAGTCTACAGATTCTTTCCCAGGATTTGTATTTCCAATTACAGGGAAGACGCAATTTCAATTTAATGGTACGCCGTATACTCTTTCCCCAGGAAAAGTTATACATGGGGGTGCAAAAATGACATTAGCCCATAAAATGCTTGGTGAAATAAACTGGGAATATATTCTTGTTTTATATCGGATAAGCAATTCAGAACGAGAAGACCCTGGATTTACTCATCAGCATTTTGAATTATTAACAGGACAATCTCCTCGTCTTGTCGAATTACTTATGCGTCTTTGGGATGTATATAATCAGCGTGGAGGCATTTCGATGTTTCAGACCGAAATGCTGTTTCGCGAAGCGTTGAATGAAGCTTTATTAAGTGTTTTCAATAGAGAAAGCAATTATGAGTCGCATACTTTATTCGAACGAATATCTAGTTACGTTCGAAAATACTATTATAAAGATATTACAATTCATACACTTACAGAACAAAATAATGTTAATCGAAATCGTCTTTCTTACGTGTTTAGAAAGCATGCAGGTATGGGGGCAGCAGAATATTTATTGAACTATCGTATAAAGATGGCTCAAAAAATGTTATGTACAAGTGATGTGCCTGTACAACAAATTGCGCAGGCTGTTGGAATCGCAGACCCTTTTTATTTTAGTAGAGTTTTCAAGAAGCGAGTTGGCATTTCGCCTACTAAATATCGCGAGAAGTTCATCAATAATCCATACTAATGTCAACAGGGGTCCATTCTTATTTGAAAATCACTGTTCTATACTTATGGAGAGTTAAAGGAAACATTGGATTGAAAGTACTTTCATTGAAATCACTCCTTTGTACTATCTGAATGAAAAGTTCTGGCCGGAGCATTTTCTTTTTAAGCGTAATAACGACTTTTTTACTTATATTACTGTAATATAGTGGAATTTGAAAGTGAGGAGGGATTATTATCCATTACCAACCTATTAAACTAAATGACGAGTTATCTAAAATTAACGATTATTGGTATCCACAAGTGATTGGTGAAATGAATGACGATCAAATTCAGCTTTTTAAAGCTAATGGAGATTTTATATGGCATGAGCATCCTAATACAGATAAGCTATTTATTGTGCTTGAAGGGGAGATGTTCATCGATTTTCGTGATGGACAGGTGAAAATTTCTAAAGGCGAGATGTTTATTGTCCCGAGAGGCGTTGAGCATAAACCTTTCACTGAAAAGGAATCCCATATCATGTTGGTAGAGCCTAAAAGGGAAATGGATTGATAATTGTAAAAAGATAAAAAAGGAGCGGAAATCCGTTCCTTTTTTATTTATCTTACTATTTTTAGGAGCTTAGTATGAGTAAGATGTGAATAAAGGATGAATAGCATTTTTATCAATAAAAATTTATTGGATTTTTTGTGGAATATATATGAAACGTTGTATAAAATAATCAAGAAAGCCAAAAATTATAGGGGGAAAGTTGTGAAGAAAAATAAGAGTTTAATAAGTTTTTTAGGAGTGTTTCTTATGTTGTTTTCTTTTTGTTTTCAAGGAAATGTACAGGCAGATGTAAATACTGTTCAATCTGGAAAAATCAAATCAGGAAACGTAACAGTATGGGAAGTTGGAAATGTAGCGAAAGTGTTAGCTGATGTAGAGCGTTTAAATTTAAATACAGTAAATGTACCGATTCAAGTAGATATCCCAAATGTGACTTCTACGAACATGGTAATTAATCAAGCGCAAAAGCAACAAGCTATTATTTTAATTCAAGAATTATTAAAGCGTAATATTCAAGTTATAGTGGAACCGTTCCCGTATATTCAGCAGGGGAATGTTGGAGAGACAGAATGGAACCCAAGTAACATTAATGATTTCTTCTGGAATTGGAAGACGGTTATTCTGCAAGATATTTTTAATTCCATTACAAGTAAATACAATGTGTATGGACTAAAGATTGCTTCTAATTTCGTGAATATGGAGTATGCAGAAGGATACTGGAGCGATACAATTGATTTTGTTCGTAATCAGTATAAAGGAAATGTTTTGTATCAAATGAACTGGTGGTTAACAGCAAGCTGGGACCCTTCTTATGAAGCGAAGTTTAAAGAGAAAATCAATCGCCCGTATTTAAAAAAGGTGGATATTGTTAGCATAGACAGTTGGTTTGAAGTTTCAGGAAAAAGAAATCCAACATATGAAGAAGTGAAGCAAAGTTTATTTGCGACAACAGTATATAATCGTGGGCAAAATGTTGTTCAGCAATTGGAACAATTACATAATGCAACAGGAAAGCCAGTTTACTTCGGTGGATTTAACGTTCCAGCACGTGAACTTGGATTACAAAATCCATGGAATCCAGATGTTTCAAATGTGTTTTCGAAGGATGTGCAATTAAATGGATGGCGTGCTTACCGCGATGTATTAGAACCGAAACCATATTTTAAAGGTTTTTCAATTTGGTTTATTGGCTCTAATGATAGTACACATGCGTATCAAATACATAGTAAAGAAGCAGAGGCAGTTATTAACGGGTGGTACAGAAAATAAATTTTATAAAATAGGTAAGTTTTAAAGTTTACTACATATATTTCTAGTGAAAGGCCTTTCACCATCTTATCACCTAGGGGGCAATCATAATGAAATTTTTGTCTTACCTTACAGTAATTTTGGTGATTCTTGGCGGTTTGAATTGGTTATTTGTAGCGTTAGATTACAATGTAGTTGAGAAATGGTTTGGTTCTATGCCGGCGCTTGTGGACACTATTTATTGGCTCATTGGTCTCTCTGCTATTTATCAAATTTTTGATCGGTTCTTTACGAACGATTAGCTATTATTCTTTCATTATTAGAGTGTTAAGTACGATTATGTACTTAACACTTTTTTATATGTCCATAAAAAAGTCTGCACTTGCAAGCGATTCCATCGCGTCTTGCGCCCTAATAATAGAAAACAAATTGACCACATATTATATTTTAGGTTATAATTCAGAAAGTTTAAAAAATAATCCGATGAGAAATAGGGAGGTTATGAGGGTAATGGAGAGAGTCTATAATTTTTCAGCAGGACCATCAATACTCCCTTTGCCAGTTTTAGAGAAAGTGCAAAAGGAGCTATTAAATTATAACGGGACAGGCATGTCTATTATGGAAATGAGTCATCGATCTTCTTATTTTCAAAGTATTATAGAGGAAGCGAGTAACTTACTTCGTGAATTAATGAGCATCCCTGATGAGTATGAAGTTTTATTTTTACAAGGCGGTGCGTCATTACAATTCTCTATGATACCGTTGAACTTAATGAATACGTATAAAAAAGCTGGATACGTACTAACTGGCTCATGGTCTAAAAAGGCATTGCAAGAAGCCGAAAAAGTTGGGGAAGTACAAGTGATTGCTTCTTCCGAGCAAGAGAAGTTTACTACGATTCCTAAACTGGACGGTTTATTAAGTGATGAAAAACTAGATTATGTACATATTACAACGAATAATACAATTGAGGGGACAAAATATGTGGACATTCCACATGTAGAAAAAGTGCCGCTCGTTGCGGATATGTCCTCAAATATTTTATCAGAGCGATATGATGTTTCGAAGTTTGGTCTTATATATGCGGGGGCGCAAAAGAATTTAGGACCTGCGGGCTTAACGATTGCTATTATAAAAAGAGATTTAATTGGGGGAGCAGATCGCTCTTGTCCGACAATGTTAAATTATGAAACTTACAGTAAAAATAACTCCTTATATAATACACCGCCGTCCTTTAGTATTTACGTAACGAAACTTGTACTAGAGTGGTTGAAAGAGCAAGGCGGAGTATCTGCGATTGAAGAACAAAATAGAATGAAATCTTCACTTCTTTATAATTTCTTAGATGAATCAAAATTGTTTACTTCACCAGTTGATCCTACGTATCGATCACTTATGAACATTCCGTTTACAACACCGTCAGAAGAGCTGAACAGTGAGTTTTTACAAAAAGCGAAAGAACGAGGACTTGTTACGTTAAAAGGGCATCGATCAGTCGGTGGTATGCGCGCTAGTATTTACAATGCGATGCCAGTACAAGGCGTACAGCAATTAGTAAATTATATGAAGGAATTTGAGCTTGAGAATAGATAGGGAGATGGGGATATGTTTCGTGTTCAAACGTTAAATCAAATTGCAGAAAAAGGTTTGCAAGTTTTTACTGAAGAACGTTATGAAGTAGGAGATAGAATCAATCATCCAGATGGAATTTTGCTTCGTAGCTACTCTTTACATCAAGAAGAGTTTTCAAAAGACTTAAAGGCGATTGCAAGAGCTGGCGCTGGTGTAAATAATATTCCTGTCGAGCGATGTACAGAAAAAGGAATTGTAGTATTTAACACGCCGGGGGCAAATGCAAACGCTGTAAAGGAACTCATTATTGCCAGTCTTATTATGTCTTCACGTAACATTATTAATGGTGTAAGTTGGACGAAAAACTTAGAGGGTGAAGAAGTACCACAGCTTGTTGAATCAGGAAAAAAACAATTTGTTGGATCAGAAATTGCAGGGAAACGTCTAGGTGTTATCGGACTTGGCGCAATCGGTGCTTTAGTTGCGAACGATGCGTTAGCGTTAGGGATGGATGTTATCGGATATGACCCTTACATTTCAGTTGAAACAGCTTGGCGTCTTTCTACACATGTGCAAAGAGCATTTAGCCTTGATGAAATTTTTGCAACGTGTGATTATATTACACTGCATATTCCTCTTACGAATCAAACGAAGGGGATTATTGGGGAACACGCTGTAGAGAAGATGAAAAGAGGGATGCGTCTATTTAATTTCTCTAGAGGAGAACTTGTAGATGAAAAGGTTCTTCAAAAAGCATTAGAAGAAGATATTATTACACATTACGTAACGGACTTCCCGAATGAAAATGTAATAAAGATGAAAAATGTAACAGCGACGCCTCACCTTGGTGCATCTACGTCTGAATCAGAAGAAAATTGTGCAGTAATGGCAGCACGTCAATTACGTGAATATTTAGAGACAGGAAATATTCGTAATTCAGTAAATTATCCAAACGTAGAATTGCCGTATATCGGAAAGAAACGAATTACAATTATGCATCAAAACGTCCCGAATATGGTAGGGCAAATTACAGGATGCTTAGCGGAACATCATATTAATATTGCCGATATGATTAATCGTAGTAAACATTCTTGGGCATACACAATGATTGATATCGATAACGGAATTGATGATATAATAAAAGAGAATATTGTAGAAAATATAAGCAAAATTACAGGTGTTGTAGCCGTTCGAATGATTGTGTAAAGGAGAGAGGAATGTGGCAAAAATACGACCGTTTCGGGCCATTCGTCCAGTAGAGGAAAAAGCGGCACAAGTGGCAGCTTTACCGTATGACGTATTAAATAGTGAAGAGGCAAGGGAAGTTGTAAAAGGGAATCCATATTCTTTCTTGCATGTTGATAAAGCAGAAATTGATTTAGATCCTGAACTGTCACCGTACGATGATCGCGTGTATGAAAAAGCGGGAGACAATTTAAAGCAATTTATACGAGAAGAAGTGTTCATACAAGATGAAGAGCCAGCGCTATATATTTATGAACTGACGATGCAAGGAAGAACGCAGTCAGGCCTTGTCGTTTGTACATCTATTGATGAGTATGAAGATGATACAATTAAAAAACATGAAAGAACACGTCATGAAAAAGAGCTAGATCGTATTCGCCACGTAGATGTGTGTGACGCCAATACAGGCCCAATCTTTTTAACGTACCGTACAAAAGATGAAGTAAAGCATTTAATTAGAAGCTGGAAAGAAGAGCATGCGCCAATTTATACATTTACAGCAGAAGACGGTGTTAAGCATGTTGCGTGGAAGATTGCAGATGAAGATGTAATTACGACTTTAGTAAACGCATTTGAAGATATTCCTAATCTTTATATTGCAGATGGGCATCACCGTTCTGCATCAGCTGCAAAAGTAGGACTTATGCGAAGAGAACAATATCCAAATTACACAGGAGAAGAGGAATTTAATTTCTTCTTATCGGTTCTATTCCCTCATGATGAATTATCGATTTGGGACTATAACCGAGTTGTGAAAGATTTAAATGGCTTATCAGAGGAACAGTTTTTAAATCAAATTACGCAGTACTTTTATGTAGAAGAAGCAACTGTTTCTCCGTATAAACCAAATGAGCCCAAATCATTTGGTATGTATGTAAATAAGAAGTGGTATAAGCTTACTGTGAAAGAAGAAACGTTTGATGCGAATGATCTTGTTAGAGGTTTAGATGTATCTATCCTGCAAGACCATTTATTAAGCCAAGTACTTGAAATACATGATCCGCGTTCTGATTCACGTATCGATTTTGTCGGAGGAATCCGCGGATTAGAAGAACTAGAACGCCTTGTGAACAGCGGCGAATACAAAGCAGCATTCGCATTATATCCGACATCTATGGAAGATTTATTAGCAATCGCAGATGCCGGAGAAGTCATGCCGCCGAAATCAACGTGGTTTGAACCGAAACTGCGTAGTGGGTTGTTTGTTCATTCTTTAAAATAAATAGACTTCTTTAGTTAGAAAAACCGAAATGATTTTTAGTTTCGGTTTTTCTTATTTTGGCTCAGTAAACGTTTAATGTTGATTTTAATGTTAAGATTGAAATATGTAACAACAGGTCGCTACAAAAAAAATGGAGGAAATACGATGAAAATGCAGCTGCAAAAAAGTTTTTATGTTGAATTGAAAAATGCAATTCGTTGTCATTATAACGAACTTTTAACAAGATGCGGTGTTGACACAATATACGGGTACTCCATATTAACAGACGATTGTGTCAATAGCATTGGACCAGTGGCAAATAAAGAAAGACTAATCAAAGTTAATAAATCGGACCCTTTATACAATTATTATAGATACGGAGCTGTTGAGTGGAGCGAATGGAACGATTTTGGAACGTTTGATGAAGTGAACAAAATTATTAAGAAATATCATAATATCGTCGAAGATGACTTTAACATACGAGTACATACACTGTTGAAAGAAACGTTAAATGTGTTAATGGAACTTGAATCAGAAGGGTTGTTTGGAGATAGAGATGATAATCGATTTATTGTCATTTGTGTAACTGATTCATCGAACGAAATCATGATTGAATCAGCTCGATTGCTTAATACATTAAAGACATACGAAGAATATGCTTCAGAATTTGCATAAGAATGAACATAAGTAAAACTGCGCTCTATAAGAGGCGATTTTCATTTAATAGAAAGTCACCAATTAATAGTAACCATTCGTTGTGACGTGACCATCGAACAATTTGAGCCTGATGAAAAAAATCGCACAAAGATTATTGCGATGTTTACATGTAGGAATCAACTTGAAAAAGAAGTTATGAAGGGGAGATAAGGCTAGGTAGCATAAAATATATCACTATAGGTGGAGTGGTTAATGCAAACATGTGGGTTCATTGGTTTTAAATGATGAATTTGCAGTGGTAGCGGTAGTGGAGGGGAAAGAATATGTTGAGTATAAAGATAAAAAGGTATTTTTGCTTTGTTGTTTTTCAAAAGTAACGGATAAAATTTTCATATTTACGAACTTAGTGCATAATGATTGTTGGATAAATTGGAATACCACGTTCCTTTAGAATTTCAGACATATTATCTTTTTCAAACTACTTTTCTTTAACATATCTTATCTATTATGCTCCTTAGTTGGTTTTTCGGAGTTTATTATAGTTTAAAAAAGCTGCACGAGAACCTATATTTATACTGTTAAAATACACAACAATAAGGATAAAACCTACTTTGTAATTGCAAATGAAGCTTATGTATATGTGAAGTAAGGTGAAAGAGGGTCTGCACATAATCAATCACCCTTTTTTATAACATTTCTTTGCAGAGATACGTTATAAAAAAGGGTTGTTATTTGAAAGTTGAAAAATAAATTCTATTAATCATTCATATTTTATTAAATTACTTTGACCTAGTTATAAGTCAGCTGAAACTGTACTTCTTCCAACTTGGATAGTGTTAATAACAGTATATAAGTTGTGGTATTAGTTTATAGGAGTAGAACCTAATTTTCATTTGATGTATTTATTGAATGATTGGTTATAGTACTATACTTCTTATTCATAACTATATAAATCCAACCAATAACTGATAAGATAACTGGATAGAAAATAGCCCAACCACTAAATGAGTATACAATAATACATATAATTAGAGATAGGAAGGCCATCCACCAACCTATATCACGCACTTTTAATAATTTAAGAGCAGCTAGCATTGTAAAAATATATGAAGTAATAAATATTACACTAGGACCTTTAAGAAGCATTTCTAAATTTGGTCGTGTCATACCGTAAAAAATTAAAATACAACTAAAAATGCCTCCTAGAACTAGTAATACCCTAGTTGGAGTTTGAAATTGAGAGTGTAACTTAGCAAAGAAGGAAGGGAAATGTCCTTCTCTAGCTTGAGCGTAAATCATTCTTGAAAAACCTGCAATGTTAGCATGTACAGCACTAAACGAAATGAAAATTGCTAAAATAGTTGTTATATATGTACCTATCGGTCCTAATCCTTTTGATATTAGAATACTAAGGGAAGCTATCTGATCCTTATCACCATATGAGTGGGTCCCTATTGTTACAAAAGATATTGCAATGTACATAATGGAGATACAAATTGCTCCTAAAAATAAACTAATCGAAATATCCTTAGCGGGCCTTTTAAATTCTTCAGCTAATGGGGTTATCATTTCCCACCCTACAAATGAGAAAAAGATAATTACAGAAGAAGCGCCAACAGAAGACCACCCGTTTGGTACAAATGGTGTAAAAGAACTTAATTTTACATATGGTATAGAAACGATAACAGCGACAACTATTAAAAGTGAAATAATACAAATTACAAACACACTAACTTTTGATGATAGCTCGATCCCTTTTATATGTAAGAGTAAAGAGGTAATTAAAATTAATGCTGCAATTCCTATAACACTAAGATTGCTTATTGGAAAAACATATCCAATATAATGGGCACCTGTTAAAGCAATAATAGGTACTCCAATAGGAATAGAACCTAACATAATCCAGCCTAGGATGGCACTTGTATTTGCATTAAATGCCATTTGAACATAAGCTGTAATTCCTCCAGCACTGGGAATCATTTTAGCAAGACGCGCTAGAGTCGCTACAATAGGAAAAGCTAATATAGACATGATAACCCAAGATAAAATTGAAGCTGGTCCAGCGCTATTTGCAGTAATTGAAGGTAAAATAAGGATTCCACAACCTAACACAGCTCCGATGGTTAATGCGGTCCCCTGTACCCAAGTAATTGAACGTTTCAATGATTGTTGTGTCAAGATTCTCAGCCTCTCTTTCGTTAATTGATATTAATTATATAAAGTTTAAAAAAAAGATAACATGCTATAATTTATGTATTAATTATAATTTTCTTAAAGAATTTAAGAATTATTAAATGTTTTCTTAATTAATCAAGGGGAGGCCAAGCAATGGATGATACAGATTTAAAGATTCTTTCTCATCTTCAGGAAAATGCACGTTTAAGTATGGTTGAAATAGGAAAACTGGTAGGTTTGAGTTCTCCTTCTGTTACAGAGCGAGTTAGAAGACTAGAAGAACAAGAGGTAATTATAAGTTATCGCACGATTGTTAATCCGAAAGAATTAAAAAAACATATTACTGCGTTTGTTTTGATGGAACCAAGGGATTGCAATAAATATAAAAAGTTTGCAATGGAACATTCAGATGTGGTTGAATGTCACCGGATTGCCGGTATGTATAGTTATCTAACAAAGGTAGTCACGGAATCTGTACATACACTCGAAGACTATATTAATTTGTGCTTAGAGTATGGAAAGCCTACAACCTTAATAGTGCTTTCTTCTCCAGTAGAACATAAATCATTTTTTACAGAGAGTGAAAAACTTTAATTACATATGAGTGATTATTCAAAATAAAAAGCGTTAAATTAATACCTAATAGGAAATAGAGTCCTATTAGGTATTAATTTTCAGAAAATTATTTAGAAAATTTAGATAAAAAATAATATTTGACATATTCTTACTACTGGTGGAATAATGAACATTGTATTTTAGAAAAATTAAATTCTTAGTTAATTGGAGGTAGGATTATTATGAAATATGCAGTGCTCACAAATGATTTACAGTACGATTTGGTTAATAAAAATGAGGATAGAATTGCAGCTGTGGAGGCGTTTACGCCTAAAATGGTGTCTTTCTTAGATACTATGAGAGAAAATGATGTTTCTATTATTCACCTGCAGTTAATTAACTTAGAAGATGATCCGAAAGCTGAACGATATGGTGATTTTTTACCAGTCACAAAGGGATCTAAAGGTGCAGAAATCTTACCTGAGTTTCTTCATGAAAAAGATATTATTATGGAGAAAAATAAGGATAGTGGCTTTTTTGAGACAAATCTTGATGAAACCTTAAAAAAATTAGGAGTAGATACAATTATTATTACGGGTATGCAAACTCAAATTTGTGTCCAAACAACTGCAGCGGATGGATTTTTCCGTGGTTATAATGTAATCGTACCAGAAGATGCAGTTGTTTCAGCGAAGGCTGAAGATAAGGAACGAGCTTTAAAATGGTTAGGTTCATATTGTGCAAAGATTATGAGTATCGAGGAAATCTGCAATTCAATTTCTAAAAATGAAGATATTTCTTTTGATGGAGTTGCAATTCCGTAAGTAAATACGTTGTAATATCACTTGTTCTATGTAGCAAGTGATATTATTTTTCAAAAATAAAAATGAAAAGGAGTTTTAATAAATGAAATTAACTAAAGATTTAGAAAATATAATTTTAGACCATGGAACAGGAGGACTATTGAGTCAGGATTTAATTAGTTCAATTATTACTGCAAAACTAGAAGATGTTCACCTTGGAAAAATGGAGGATAGTGCCATTCTTGAGGTAAGTAGTAGAAGATTGGCGATGACAACAGACTCTTTTGTTATTGATCCTATCTTTTTTGGTGAAGGGAATATAGGTAAAGTAGCAGTTTGTGGAACGGTTAATGATTTAGCGGTTAGTGGTGCAAAACCACTTTATCTATCATTGGCATTAGTACTAGAAGAGGGTTTTCCAATTAAAGATTTGGAAGAAATATTAGATTCTATAAGAGAGACCGCGAAAGAAGCTGGAGTGTATATTGTTGCTGGTGATACAAAAGTTGTTAAAAAAGGTGAAGTAGACAAAATCTTTATTAATACAACTGGAATAGGAGTTTTTGAAGGAGATGTATCACCGTTTTCGGTAAACTCTATTCAAGAAGGTGACGATATCATTATAACAGGACAACTAGGAAACCATAGTATACATATCCTTTCTATCAGAGAAGGATTAGGGTTTGAACAGAGAATAAATAGTGATTGTGCACCATTAAATCATATGATATCAGAGTTGAAAAATCTTTTTGGTGATTCTATACATTGTATGCGAGATATTACAAGAGGCGGGCTAGGTACAGTTTTAAATGAAGTCTCAGAAACAATTAATACTGGAATAAAAATACAAGAAAGAGATATTCCTATGTTAGCAGAAACTATTATGGCTGCCGAAATGTTAGGTGTTAATCCAATGTATCTAGCTAATGAGGGCAATGTTTGTATGTTTGTCTCTCCAGAGGTAAGTGAGGAAGTCGTGAGGGTATTAAAAAATACTAAATATGGTAAAGAAGCTGCGGTAATTGGTAAAGTTAATCAAACAAAAGAAAGACAAGTGCTCATGGAAGCAAAATCAGGTGAATTGAAACTCATTGAGTTATTATATGGGGCAGAATTACCTCGATTATGTTAGGAGACAATTTATGAAAAAAGTAATAAATATGTTTATAAAAAAGTATCAAGTTAAAGGCATTGTGCAAGGTGTTGGTTTTAGACCTTTCGTATATAGGATAGCAAAAAAGTATCATCTAAACGGATGGGTGTTAAATGATTCAAATGGAGTGCTTATAGAAGTAGAAGGGGAACAAAATAATATTACGCATTTTATTCATGATATTGAATTTAATTCCCCAGAATTGGCTTATGTGCAAGAGGTTAAATTAATAGAGGAACAAGAATCCAACAATCGTTATAGCTCTTTTGATATTTTGAGTAGCCAAAAACATAGTAGTAGGCAAACTTTAATATCTCCTGATACTTATGTATGTAATGAATGTTTAGACGAATTATTTGATCCAACGAATAGAAGGTTTCGTTATCCATTTATTAATTGTACAAATTGTGGACCTAGATATTCAATAATAAAAGATATTCCTTATGATAGACCATATACTACAATGGCCAAATTTCCTATGTGCAAAGAGTGTGATAAAGAATACAAAGACATATTGGATCGGAGATTCCATGCCCAACCAAATGCTTGCTGGAAATGTGGACCACAAGTTCAATTGAAAACAACAGATGGTACAAATGTCTCCACTGATAATCCAATAGAAAAAACAATTGATTTGTTGAAAAAGGGGAAAATCCTAGCTATTAAAGGGTTAGGTGGATATCACTTAGTTGTAGATCCAATGAATCATGAAGCTGTAAAAGAATTAAGAAAAAGAAAAAAACGGGATGAAAAACCTTTTGCTTTAATGTCATCTCAATTAGATGATGTGAAAAATTTTGCTGAAATAACAAAAAATGAAGAAACTTTATTAGTTTCTAAAGAACGACCAATTGTGTTATTGAACAAAAAGGATAATGAGTTTATTTCTTTAGATGTTGCACCAAATAATAATAATTATGGGGTAATGTTAGCCTATACACCACTTCATCATCTTATTTTAAGAGGGAATTTTATTGCATTAATAGCTACGAGCGCCAATGTTTCTGATGAACCTATTGTATATAAAGATGGAGATGCAATTGAGCAGCTAAAGGGAATTGCAGATTATTATTTAGTACACAATAGGGAGATATTCACTAGAGTAGATGACTCTATTGTTAGGGGTATTGATTTAGATGATGAAGTAATAAAACTACAAATAATTCGTCGCGCTAGAGGTTATGTACCAAACCCAATTGATTTTAAAGAAGGATCAACTAATGTACTTGCTTTAGGAGCAGAATTAAAGAATACGATTTGCCTAACTAAAGACGAAAAAGCTTTTATTAGTCATCATATTGGTGATTTAAAAAACTATAAAATTTATGAATCGTTTAAAAATACTATAGCTCACTTACAAAAAATCTTTGAAATTAGTCCTTCTGTAATTGCAAGTGATCTTCATCCTGATTTTTATAGTACAAAATATGCATTTGATCAAAAAGTTTTACCAGTTGTACAGGTTCAGCATCATCATGCCCACATGGCTTCTTGTATGGTTGATAATCAATTAGATGGTCCTGTTTTAGGAGTTATTTTAGATGGTACGGGTTATGGTGATGATGGGAATATTTGGGGTGGAGAGTTTTTAATCGGTGATTTTCTTAATTATCAAAGAGCGGCATATATCGATTACTTTCAGCTGCCAGGCGGTGATAAAGCTGTTAAAGAACCGTATAGAATTGCTTTAGGAATATTGACGCAAATATATGGTGAACAAGTCAAAGAATTACCAATAAAGATAATTTCAGAGCGAAATAGTTTTGAACTAGATGTACTTATAAAAATGATTCAAAAAGGAATTAATTCTCCTCTTACTTCAAGTATGGGAAGGCTTTTTGATGCTGTTTCAGCACTATTGGGTGTCCGTGAAACAGTCCAATATGAAGGACAGGCTGCTATTGAGTTGGAGCAAGCGATTGATATCAATAATTCTTCCAATCCTTTATTATCATATGAAATAGTTGCTTCGAATGGAATTAGAAAAATCGATATAAAACCTATGTTTAAAGAGTTGGTATCTTTGATACTTAAAGATAAGTATACCAAGGGTGAATTGAGCTATCGTTTTCATTATACAATGGTTCAAATGATTACAGAAACCTGTAAACAAATTCGTCAAGAAACAGGGATTAATAAACTAGTTCTTAGTGGGGGAGTATTTTTAAATAAGTTTTTACTTGTAGAAACCTATAAGTCACTTAAGGCTTGTAAATTCGAGGTTTACATGCACAAACAAGTACCTACCAATGATGGGGGAATCTCTCTTGGTCAAGCAGCAATAGCAGCTCATCGCTATAAAGATATGCATTCGGTATAAATTTACAATAGCAATTATATAACTTTTCATTATTCTTTGTGAGTATAGTAAAAACGAAAAATTAGGAGGTGCTCTTTTATGGTAGTTAGTTCAAAAATGGATATATTTAATGAACTAGAATCCCAAGTTCGAAGTTATAGCAGAAGCTTTCCAACGATCTTCACTAAGTCTAAAGGATATAAATTATGGGATGTAGATGGAAAAGAGTATATTGACTTTTTCTCAGGTGCTGGTGCTCTTAATTATGGACATAATGATGATAAAATGAAACAGGTATTAATAGATTATCTTTTAGAAGATGGTATTATTCATAGTCTTGATATGGGAACAAGTGCTAAAGTGAATTTTTTAAAGCACTTTAACAAAATTATTTTGGAACCACGTGATTTAAACTATAAAATTATGTTTCCTGGTCCAACAGGTACAAATTCTGTTGAAAGTGCACTGAAAATTGCTCGAAAAGTGACTGGACGAACAAATATCATAAGTTTTTCAAATGCTTTTCATGGAATGAGTTTAGGATCACTTTCGATAACGAGTAATCATTTTAAGAGAAAGGGTGCTGGAGTACCACTAAATAATAGTATTATCATGCCGTATGAAAATTATTTAGATTCCCTTAATTCTTTATCCTATTTAGAAAAAGTATTAGGCGATAGTGGAAGTGGAGTGGATTTACCTGCTGCAATTATTCTAGAAACAGTTCAAGGTGAGGGTGGTTTAAATACGGCTAGTTCCCAATGGTTAAAGGGAATTGACAGACTGTGTAAAAAATATAATATATTATTGATTGTCGATGATATTCAAGCAGGGTGCGGACGTACGGGGACATTTTTTAGCTTTGAACCTGCGAGCATTAAACCAGACATAATTTGTTTGTCAAAATCTATAAGTGGCATTGGCCTTCCGATGGCTATTACACTAATTAAACCGGAATATGATAAGTGGGAACCAGGAGAACATAATGGAACGTTTCGAGGGAATAATCTAGCATTTTTAGCAGCTACAGAAGCATTGAGTTATTGGAAAGATATAGAGTTTATTAATGCTTTAAAATGGAAAAGTGAAAAAATCACTAGCTTTCTTAATGAGATTTGTTTGAAATACCCCCAACTTCAAGGAGAAGTACGAGGGAGAGGCTTTATGCAGGGCATAGCGTGTAATACTTTTGGAATAGCTAAAAAGATTTGCTCAGTTGCATTTGAAAATGGTCTAATTATTGAAACATCTGGACCTAATGATGAAGTTATTAAGTTGTTACCTTCTTTAACAATAGACTTAGAAGGATTAAGTAAAGGATTGGAAATGTTAGAGGATAGTATTTCTACTATTTTAAAAGAGGTAACTCACTAAGTTTGAACGACTCGCACTTAATAACCTTGCGAACCGTTTGCAGTAGTTGCGGTAGAAGAAGGAAAAGAAGCGGCCCACAAAGTGGATCTAACATTCTCATCTATTATGAGAGATTTAGATAAAATAATAAGTCAAATTCAAGAAGTTTCTGCATTAACAGAAGAGATATCTGCCGGCACAGAAGAAGTAAGTGCATCTCTTTCGCTAGTATATCATTCTAAATAATATATGATATTTTAAAATTCAAAACACCTTTCATTCACCATTAAAGAAAGGTGTTTTGAATTTGTTTTTTTAATTGCTTTTATAAATTGCACGTTGATGATGATATTATTTATATATAATCCCCTTATTTTACCTCAAATCGATAGGTGGGGAGAGAATTAATAAATGAGGGAATAATATATAAGGTAGTTGAATTGTAATGATCTATTCAACTATTAAAACAGCAAGTGAAATTTCTATTTATGAAGATAACACTTCTAAATATCCAATTTCATTAGGGTTTTGGGATAAATAATATATAACCTATATAGAAGAGTTAACATCCTGTTTTATAGTAGTAGATAGTTATAAATTAGTACTTTAGGATTCATCAAGAAAAGTTCTTTTTTTCTGAATAATGTATATAAATTCGTGATATTTTATTATTAAACAAAATGTTTTTATATTTTATTAACTTATTACTTTCCATCTTCAATAATCATTTATTACAACAGCTTTAACGTCCAAAATAAGATGTTCCAACATAGGACAATATAAGTATCTTTATAATGATTTTTCAATATAATCAATGTGTTAATGAAAGTAATTCTGTGTTATTTTTACTTTTCTATTAACTAATACAGCTTCAAACAAAGGACATAATTGCTACATACTAAGTGAAATTTATTACCCATTCAAAATTCTGCCTATTCAATCTTTCTAAAAATAAAAAAAGATTGAACTCATAAATATACAAGTTATAATGAGGGCGTCGAGAGATAATATATGACCTCTAGCGAAAATATCAAACCTCGTTTTGGTTCGAAAATTCTAAAGAACTTGCCAGTGAGTTTCTAAAATTTGACATACTGATATGATTACTATATGGAGGGTTGTGGAACAAAAGGAAAGTCTATTCAACTCAAGAAAGAAAGCGCTATCAAAAGGGGTCTTATTTTGAATTGATTATGCTAATAACTTAGATTCAACAGCAATTAAAAATAATAAACCATGGGGGTGCTTATATGAACATAAATGTAGCATCTATTAAAGAAAAAAAGGTTGTTAAATACAAAAGTTGTTTTGATGTGATTGGGCCCATAATGATAGGTCCTTCAAGTTCACATACTGCAGGTGCTTTGTCTATTGGAACAGTTGCTAATAAATTATTTCAAGGTCTTCCAAAAAAAGTTGTGGTAACGTATTATGAATCATTTGCTGAAACCCATAAAGGTCACGGAACTGATTTTGCAATAATTGCTGGTATATTAGGCTTTGCTGCCGATGACAGCAAAGTGCCAGATGCTATTAAAATAGCAGAATCTAAAGGGATTGACATTACTTTTATTGAAAAATCAGGTGATAGTCCTGCGGGTCATCCAAATACGGCAGATGTATATGTAGAGGATGACAGTCGAAGTATTAGAACGATGGGTATTTCAGTCGGTGGTGGATTGATCGAAGTCAAACATGTTGAAATTGACGGATTTAGCTTAGAACTGCAGGGACCATTGCCAGTTGTTATTGCAATTTCAGAAAGAGCTGACTTTGAATTTGTCTTACGCAGGATCTTTAAACAATATGATGTTGAAATTAACAACTTTCATAGTTTGAAAGATAAAACAAAATATTTATATGCATTCGCTTTGGATTCGCTATTGCCTGGTAATGCTCAGAAGGAATTAGGGAATTTAAGCAATATAGCTAATCTTATTATTCTTTAGTTACATTAAGGAGAGAAAAAATATGTATATGGCCATAAAAGAAATTGTGGATGCAGCTAATAAAAGTCAAAAGACAATTTATGAATTAGCAATTGAACAGGAAATCGAACAAACTAAAACTTCTTATGAAGAAGTTTGGAGTAAAATGGAACAAAATTTAGCGACTATGCAAAATGCTATAAATAAAAGTATCGAGGGCGACGGTGTATTTTCTCCAACCGGTTTAACCGGAGGTGATGCAGTTAAAATTAAAAACTATCGAGAAAATAGGAAAACTCTTTCTGGAGATTTGATGGTGTTAGGGATTCAAAGTGCTATCGGCGTTAATGAAGTAAATGCTGCATTAGGAGCTATTTGTGCAACTCCAACAGCGGGTGCGAGTGGGACGATTCCGGGAGTCCTATTTAGTATTAAGGATACGTTGCAGTTAAGTCATGAAGATATGATACATTTTCTATTCACATCAGCGTTATTTGGAACGATAGTAGCAAACAACGCTTGTATTTCAGGAGCGTATGGAGGATGTCAAGCTGAAGTAGGCAGTGCCTCAGCAATGGCGGCTGCAGCTGCGGTAGAAGCTGCAGGTGGAACGCCACAGCAATCTTCTGAAGCTTTTTCGATTGCATTACAAAATTTACTCGGTTTAGTTTGTGATCCGGTCGCTGGTTTGGTAGAAATTCCTTGTGTAAAGAGAAACGCCATTGGAGCGACAAATGCTTTAGCAGCAGCGGACATCGCATTAGCTGGCGTAAACAATATCATCAATGCTGACGAAGTTATTGAAGCGATGTATAGAGTTGGAAGACAGATTCCTCGCGAATTAAGAGAGACAGGTTTAGGTGGAATTGCGGCTACACCTACAGGGATTGCCATTAAAAATAAAATATTTGGGGAGAAACAATCAAATCAATGAACAGTTAACGTCTATATTGTGAAAAAGTTAACAATCTATTCTCTATTGTTCGCTTAAGGATTTCTGGATATTGGGGGAATTATCAATAAAATATCCTACTATATAATTGAAATATTTTGTAAGTGGTAACAAACTCGTCAGGTTGATGCTTCGTTAATTTTTTGAGTCTGATCAACTTAGAAGAAGGATATACGATGTGGCGCACTTTATAAACAAAAAGAACGGTCTATATTCCTATACCTTAAATAAAGACGTAAGAATAGGAAACAAGGAGGAATTAATATATGAATGGGAATACTGCAAAAAACATAGAATTTCAAGCTGATAATACGGCAGTAAAAAATGAAAAATACCTAGACCCTAAAAAATGGCATAAACAGGATACTACCTGGGCATTGAGCCTTTTTGGAACAGCAATTGGAGCAGGGGTACTCTTTTTACCGATTAATGCAGGTTCAGGTGGTTTATTATCATTGCTGTTAATTACCATACTTGCATATCCAGTTATGTACTACTCACATAGGGCGCTTGCTAAAATGATTTACGCTTCGAATTCTGCCGATGAGGGGATTACAGGTACAATAAGAGAATATTTCGGAAATAAAGCAAGTATCATTTTTAACATCGTATATTTCGTCTCCATTTATACGATCGTGCTGATGTACTCGGTCGCACTTACAAATACTGCAAGTAGTTTTATTGTACACCAATTGCACATGCCGGAGCCTCCAAGGGCTATTTTATCACTTGTATTAGTACTCGGTCTTATCACTATACTAAATTTTGGTCAGGATATTACTGTAAAGATAATGAGCATGCTAGTATATCCTTTCATTGCTTCTCTACTTTTTATTGCAATATCTTTAATTCCACAATGGAATACTTCAATGCTAAGTTTTTCAAGTGTTTCTACTGTTTCAACTGGAACAGGGTATTTCGGAACGATTTGGATGATACTACCAATTATCGTATTCTCGTTTAATCATTCTCCTATGATTTCGTCATTTGTTATGAAACAGAGAGCTACGTATGGAATAGACGCTACTGATGCCAAGTGTGCTCAAATACAAAAAGTTTGTTATATTATGACATTCGCTGTTGTTATGTTTTTTGTTTGGAGCAGTACTTTAAGTTTGACTCCAGATGATCTTAAGGTAGCAAAAGAACAGAACTTGTCAATCCTATCATATCTTGCTAATGAGCTTAATTCGCCAGTAATCACGATTGCAGCTCCTATCATTGCGTTTGTGGCTATTACAAAGTCTTTCCTTGGCCATTATATAGGAGCGTATGAGGTAATGCGTGACATGATTATCAAGTCTGGTAAAAAACGTGGGAAAGATATAGGAGAAAAAACAGTTAAGACAATGATTCTTACTTTTGTTGTACTAACATGCTGGTATGTCGCTTATACAAATCCAAGTATTCTTGGAATCATTGATGCTCTTAGCGGTCCGTTAGTCGCTGCTATCTTATGTCTATTACCGATGTATGCGATTCGTAAAGTACCAGTACTAGCAAAATACAGAGGGAAAATGAGTAATGTATTTGTAATTGTTATAGGGATACTTACTGTTCTAGCAAGTATTAAGTCATTATTCTAATTTACTGTAGTTAGTTCTGATGCAAAAATAATAGGATATGAAATGAGAATGAAAGATTCCTAGCGGAACTAAATTATATAGTGTTAAACCAAAGAGATTCTGGTTTTGGACAAACTATTCATCTGGGATAGTTTGTCCTTTTTTGATTATATGCATAACTTCTATTACAGCAATCTTTTTTTAGCTGGTTGTTATGATTTTAATCCAAGCCTATTAGGGTGCTGATCCATGTGCATCAAGCTAATATTTTGAAGTATCCCACATTTGTTTTCTTAGGTTGATGGGAATGGGCCGGTACCCCATGTATGGCGGACAACTAAAATGGCTTTATTTCATCACATGTCCGAAGTCATTGTATCTCCCACTTACTCATTTCGCGTTCCTTGAGGAAGGAGAATTTTTTCGGGGAATAGGTTAAATTAAACTCGGTTTTTAGCACATCATAAATGGTCGGAAAATAAAGGTTGCATAATATATAGTTGCAAATTTCTCATTAATTCTGATGTTAAAGACTATATGAAAATAGTACATTTACAAATAATTAAAAACTGTATATTTAAATTAAACAATATTAAACGAGGTGTAATATTCCGATTATTCATATTGATTATACAAAAAAAAGAAAGAGAATAATAGGCTTGTTATTAATTTCTATTGACCTTAGTATTTAAAGGGTCATAAGAACTTTAACTTTACTACAAAATGTATGCCCTTTCATTTTAGGAGAAAAAATATTTTGGGACATACAAGATAAAGGAGTGATGTTTATAAAAAAAGTTTGTTCCATCAGTATAATTTGTCTCTTTTTTTTATGTTCTTGTTTTAGCTCAAACAGCAAACCCGCATCTAAAAAAGAGAAGAGCGACGAAGCAAAGATTACTAAACAAAAGAATTGGGGATTTAAAGCAATATATTCTGATGAGACTAAGATTAATGACTATAAGTCATTACCTAAAGTCAAAGTAGCAATATTGGATAGTGGGATTAATAAAAATCATCAAGATTTAAAAGGAAAAATTGTAAAAGATTATAATGCTATTAATCCAGGAAACGAAAATGTTGATAATTATGGACATGGGACTGCAGTTGCTGGAATCATAGCCGCCCATGATGATGATTTAGGTCTCACTGGAATATCCCCTAATGCAGAGATTTATGACGTTAAAGTTCTCGATGACAAAGGTTTAGCAGATATTGATACATTAATTAAAGGTATACAATGGTGCATTCAAGAAAATGTGAAAATAATGAATATTAGTTTCGGTGTACAATCAGATAATCCGAAATTAAAAGAAGCTATAGATGAAGCATTAGACAAGGAAATCATAATTGTTGCAGCTTCAGGAAATACATTAGGATTATCAGTTGATTATCCAGCTAAATATGAAAATGTAATATCTGTTTCAGCAATAAAAGAAAATTTAAAACGATCTGGTGTATCTGCAAAAGGGAAAATAGATTATGCAGCTCCCGGAATAAATATCTTAACTACTGATAATAAAGGTGACTATTCATATTATAGTGGTACCTCTTTTGCTACTGCGTATGTTACGGGTACTGTAGCAGTCCTATTAGCACAAAAAGATATAATTTTCAATGGTCAGAATATTAAAACTTATTTAAATGATAAAACTAAAGATCTAGGTGAAAAAGGATATGATTCTGAATATGGTTCTGGATTAATAATGATAGATTGAAAGAGGAGATCGATTAATGAAAAACGTAATTGTTAAAATATTAGTGTTTTCTATGTTACTTACTTTACTTCCTAATATACAATATGTAAAAGCAGATACAGGAATACAAGATAAAGTAACTTCCGTTGATGTAAGTAAAGTGGAATCTGAAGTAAATAAAGAATTAGGAATTGAAGTTTCAAATGAATTAAAGATTAATATAGAAAAAGAAACAGACGAAAAGGTCGTAGTTAATACAACTTTAGACACAACAGATTTATCAGTTTCAACAGATATCGACATGAACCTTGAAACAGGGGGAATTACTGTATTCGGTAAGACGGTTGATGAAAATGGTGAAGAAACCCAACAAAACTTTGATGTTTATGTACAAGAAGTTGAAGGAAATGACTTTATAGCTACATTCGTTGATCAAGAAACAGGAAAAGAATATGAAGTTAATACCCTAAAAGCAAGTGCTTCTATTTGGCCTGTAGTAGTAGCGGCTGTGGCTAGATATGGTATACAATATGCAATAAAAAAGTATGGAAAACAAGCAGTAACTTCAGCAATGAAACAGGTTCCCAAGAGTATAAATAAGGTTGATGATAAATTCCTTAAAAGAAAAGGTATTGATGCTCACGAATTAAAAAGAGACTACTTGGGTAGAAGTGTTAGTATTTCAAAATATGATATCTATGTGGATAAGAAAACAGGAAGACTTTGGATTTACCTAAAAGGTGGAAAAGGAACTCCGATACCAACTGATTCATTTATAAAATAAAAAAATCTAAAGTCATTTGTGAAAAAATGACTTTAGATTTTTAGTTATAATGAATTATAAGTATGAAGTAAAGGATAAAATTTATTATCCTTTACTTCAAATATTAATAGGGATGTGTTAAATAATTTGAGTACATTAATAAATGTAGAACTAGCCATTTTCGGAGAAATATTTAATCCAGAAGAGCTAACTAAACAATTTAATTTAGAACCAACGATGACTTATAAAAAAGGTGAGTTTATTAGAGGTAATTCGTTATTTATTCGGGAAGAAACAAACTGGAGTATTGAAACAGGGTATGAAGAATCTCTTAATGCAGAAGAGGTTGTAAAAAAGTTAATTTCCATATTGGAACATAAAAAAAATGAAATAATTAATATGCAAAGTAAACATAATCTAAAATGCAAATTATCTGTTGTTGTAAAAATAGAAAATAATGAAGTCCCTTCTTTATGTTTTGATCAACATACTATTGGTTTTATCAATAGTATTGGTGCGGAAATTGATATTTGTCTATACTTATTGTAAGTCTAGCGGTAGGATTAAAATATTTGTTAAATGATGCAATGTACCTTTGATAGTGTCTGCGATAAAATGTTTGCCCTAAGCATTAAATTGAATTCTACTTCTGATAAAAGATAGGGCCTTCCTTAAGAGGAGGGTTCTTACAAACTAATTGTATAGGTGAAGATGGACAACAGCAACCAGAAAGTAGCTTTTAATATTAATTGAAGATAGTCTCTATGAACGAAATGATTCTACTAGTATTAAAATAAAGAGTCTAACTTTATGGATAAGGAATTGAAGGCTAATACATCGTATAAATATGTAGTAACAGCGGTTGATTTAGCTGGAAATGAATCTAGTAGAAGTGATGTATTGGATGTAACAACAAAGGCAGAGGATTCCACATATGAAAAATGGGATGCGAGAAAAGCATATACTAAAGGTGATAGAGTAGTATATGAGGGGAAAGTGTATAAAGCAGTTCAAGGTTATCAAGGCAATGGTGACACAAATTGGATTTTTGCCCTATCGCTTTGGAAGCCAGTTTTGAGTAAATGATAAGCAGGAAAATGTAGTTAATATTTTTGGATTTTTCTTTGGAAATAAACGGCCGTTCAAAATATAAATTCTCAAATGGTTTAAATGATTTGCAAATAAATTTAATCTCCATCTATTGTTTACGAAATGAAATCGAAAAAGAATCCTAATGGTACTCCATTGGGATTCTTTATTTTCTAATTTGTAATAGCATAAATTTGCACAGTGAATTTGTTAGTGGCACCAATTGGACTTGCGATATAATATTTGGTATTTGTGTAAGCTTCAGTCCTAGATTCATGTGAAATATTTTTCCAACGAATAGAATCAGTACCTAGGGGAACATCAATCATTACATTGAAAGAGATAGTAGAAGGATGATCTTTTTCTGAAGGCACAATAACCCATTTCAATTCTTTGGTACCTACAGGTAAACTATCAATTTTAAAGTTTTGACTGGATCGATTTTTTTGTCCGGATAAAGGACTAGATATGGTTGCTTGTTTTATTTTATTGTAGGAATAATACATGTTTGCATAGGTAGTTTAATTCCTTCATTCATACAATATTATGGAAGAACCCCTGATCAATTAGGCGTTTTAATATTTTTTCAATTTACGGTTTTTTTATTTGGTGTTCTAAGTTCACCCATACTAGTAAGAAAGTATCATTATTTTAAAACAATAACATTAGGTGTTTTAGTAATGTCCATCGTTCTAGGAGGTTTTATATATATTAAAGAATGGGCATATTTAACTGTTATTTGCTTTGTATTAGGGGTTTGTTAGAAACTACGGTGGGTTCCTTTATTATTTCAGCAGAAAGGAATAGTGCTGCTAAATTTAGCATTCTCGAAGTATGGTTTGGGGTTGGGACGCTAGGGTTTCCGTTACTAGTTAATTATATTATAAAATTTTATGAATGGTATTTTATTCTTTATGGGATATTACTATTCTTTATTTTTACACTATTTGTTTGGTACATGTTTGGACGTACAAAATTTCTAAATTTTTCTCCTCAAAATAATGGAAAGGGAGGAGCATCCCTTTCCTCATTTACTCTAAAATTTAAAAGATTACAGTTATATTATTCATTTCACTTTTTGCATTTTTATATGCAGGCATAGAAACTAATCTTGCAAATTTTTTATCTACAATAATGATTCTTACCGAGAATGAATTAATCAGTTCAGTAAGTATATCTTGTTTTTGGCTAGCAATAGTTATAGGAAGAATACTTGTAGGTAAGCTAGCCCATAAATTTAATTATTGGACATATATTACATCTAGTTGCTTTACATTAGTGATTCTTTTATCTCTATTTCCCTTTGTTCGAGGTACAGGTATGTATTTGTTTGTCATCTTCATTATTGGTTTAGTCATAGCGGGTGTTTTTCCAATAACATTAATCATAGATTCCCGTATTATGGAAAATAATATTGATCAAGTGACTAGTCTATTTATCGCATCGGCCAGTTTAGGGGGGGCACTAGTATCTTTCTTAATTAGCTGGAGTCTATCATTAAATACTATAACTGTTACTTTTGGGATATTTGCACTTTTTGCATTGAGTCTAGGTTGTATTATTTTAAAAATGAGGAAAATTGCAACTTACGGTAACGAAAGTGCCAAAAAGGTAGAAGGTATGAAAAATTTATAGAAAAAATTTAATAATATGAAAAAGTTAATTTTATTTGGAATTCCTAAAAAAGTTGATAAAGTTAAAAATTCTGTATTTGGGCTTTGTTTTATATATTGTGCTGTGTAATATATAAAACAGAGATACTTCAAAAAAAGATATGCAACAGTGACCAGTTCTCAGGTAATAAAAAGTTATTTTAATTAGCTTTTCAGATTAATCTAAGAGGGGTTTGTTATCGAATGGAGATAAAAATTAGTAAAAAGGATAAGATTGATATCTCTAAAAAATTAAAGTCTTTTTTAGCTGAACAATATTCACTGGAATTGGGTGAATACATAAGCTATGAGTTACTTGAATTCATAATAAAGGAATTAAATCCACATTTTAATCAAGTTACTAGGGATAGGTTGGAAATGTTGTTAAAGAATATAGAGAAAGATATATACAGTCAATAGACTTTATATGAGAATTGAAAAACTATAATATCATTTTTTTTAATTATAAAAGGAAATATGTTACTGAAAAGTAAGGAGACAATCCATTACTTTTCTAAAAAGCAATTAGATCCGTACAATGATGTATTAAAGTGATTCCGAAGGGATTTTGGATGCTGAAGAGAGTACAAGTGAGTTAAAAAAGAAAGGTGCGTAGGCGCCTTTCTTTTTTGAAGGAGATTTTTATATTTTGGGATAGCGCCACATCGCTATCAACTTAAGAAATTAATTGTTCCCTAAAACGAAAAAATAAACTAAATGTCCTTGGTTACCTATGAAAAGAATAAATTTTTGTTTTGGGAGTACTTCAAAATGTTAGCTTGATAGCGATGTGAATGGACCCCCCACTGATTAAAGTTACACTTCATTCCACGCCACTCTCTAAAATAGAAAAAGATACATTTTCACAATCAATTTCTGCCAACGCGCCGTAAGGTAAAATAAACTTCGGTTCAGTATGGCCGAAATTTAAATTATAAAGAATCGGTAAATCTTCTAAATGATGTTCCTTCATAACTTGCAGTATTTCATGTTTATATTCTTCATAATATTGTTCATCTTTCGGTTTACCGAAGATAATACCTTTTGCTTTTTGCAGAATGCCTTGCGCTGCATAATTTCGTAACCAATACTTTATATAACTTGGTTCTGGATGATCTTCAGAAGTTTCAAAGAAGAGAATACTATCCTCCCAATGTTTTCTCTCAGGCCAAAGCTCCGTTCCTTTTGCAAATTCCAGTACTTCAATGCAACCACCAATTAAGTGCCCTTGTACAGTGGTAGAGCCTTGAAGTAACTCATATCCATTGTTTTGCCGCATTGTACGCTTTGTATCCTTATTTATCTCTATCCATTCTAAACGCTCACTCGTCCATTCATGAGCTGGTTGAATTTCGCCAATCATTTCATTGGAAAAGAGAGTTCGATTTACCATTTCAATTGTATATGGATCCATCTCTACATTTTCAGCAAAATCCGTTAAAATGGCTGGACCGTAAAAAGAGGAAAGACCTGCTTTATGGCAAAATAAATGTGAAATAGTAACGTCAGAGTACCCCATAAAAATTTTCGGGTTTTCGCGTATCACATTAAAATCTATATAGGGAAGTAACCGGATGCTATCTTCACCGCCAATATTCGCGATAATTGCTTTCACGCGTGTATCTTTAAATGCTGTCATTATATCTTCGGCACGAGCCTCTGGATTGTTATAAAGGTATTCGCTACCTTTTAAGCTATTTGGCATTGGGATAACCGTAAGACTAAAAACTTCTTCTAATCTTTTTACTCCTTGCTCATATCGCCATCTTATTTCAGCATCACCTGCTCCTCCCCACGAAGGACTTACTGTCGCTACGATATCTCCTGGCTGTAATCTCTTTGGTTTTATTAACATATGAATCCCGCTCCTACATAATGTAATGAACTACGGCTATACAAACCGTAGAGTTGAAGAACATTGTACATGACATTAGTTTCTCCACCTTCAATAAGTTCACCTGCTGTAATTTGAGAATTTAGTATTAGTGCTGAATATAGGAATAATCTACAAATATTTTTTGCTAAAATTTATATTTGAAAATCACAGTATGCATCATTGCATGAGGAAAACGGTTGTTATTTTTATAACCTGTAACTATAATGATTACAGGTTGGTCGATACCAATCAAAAAAATAAAATCATCACGAATGGAGATGTTACATATGGGTATGAAAAAAATAATTTTAGCAGGTGCTTTAGGGATCGCAGCATTATCAGGAACAAATTTACCAGGACTAGAAGTAACAAAAGTGAGTGCAGCTTCTATTGAATCGAATTTCTCGACGTTAGAAGGACGAGTAGTAGAAGTAGATAACGGTGTAATTGTTGTAAAATCTAAGCAATATGAGGAACCGGTTAGTGTGTATATTGATTCACTTTCAAATGTGAAAGTAGGAGATGAAGTAAAAGCTACTGGATCTATGATGCGTAATTTTACAGAATATATGGTTGCAACTGCAGTTGAAAATACAACAAACAAGTTAGGTATGCACATGAAAGAAGATGGCTCACCTAATTATGTAATTGGAGAAGTATCAAAAGTAGGAACGATGGAAGATGAGGGAGACGGTGCTACTAAATATGTTGTAGTTGAGTATCCATCGTTAAATGGGAAGAAAGATATTATTGATGTTTTCTTAACAAAGGGACAAATATTTAATGTGGGTGAGAAAGTGAAAATTGATATGAAGTATGTAGGTTGGGGCGGAAGTTCTATTAACTGGAACGCAGTTGACCATATTGAAAAAGTTCATGAAGCAAAGACGAACGTTGAAAATAATGATGATGTATGGATTTGGTCTTAATAAGGCGAGTATAAATCGTTATTTGCAATTTTCTCCAAACAATACATGTAAAAACTAAATGTATCATGCAGTACCCATCTCATTGCGTATGACAATTAGATGGGTACTTTTTTATTTGAAATTTGTGCAAGTCAATGTTTAGCATTTCTTTTTAAGAGTAAATTACGGTTGAAATCAAAACTTTATTTGCAGTACATAATAAATAATGTTGATTTTTTATCTTATATTAAAATAAAAACAAACCACTGTTCGATTTGAATATTCCACGATATAATGGTGAGAGTTTATATCTGAAGAAATATTTGCATAAGAAGTGAGGTACTATATGAAAAAAAGAACGACAGACATTATTTTTATTATTATTGGTGCATTCCTTTTTGCTTTAGGTGTCAATTTATTTGTTATTCCGAACGAATTTGGTGAGGGCGGGGTAACAGGTATCACGATTATTACGTACTACTTATTTGAGTGGTCACCAGGTTTAGTCAATTTAATTTTAAATGCGATTTTGTTAATAGTCGGCTATAAATTTTTAAATAAGATCACAACGATTTATACGATTATCGCTGTAGTTACGAACTCGCTATTTCTTCATTTAACAGAAGGATGGACGATTACTTCAGATGAAATGCTGGTAAATGCTATTTTCGGTGGAATATTTATCGGGTGCGGGATTGGTCTTATCATTCGCGTTGGTGGAACGACAGCAGGAACTACGATCTTAGCGAGGATGACACATAAATACTTAGGCTGGAGCATTAGTTACGGTCTACTGTTCTTTGATTTAATCGTTGCGTTTTCATCTTATTTCATCATTGGTGCAGAAAAACTGATGCTGACAATTATTATGTTATATGTAGGAACGAAAGTAATGGAATTTGTAATTGAAGGTTTAAATCCGAAAAAGGCCATTACGATTATTTCGGATAAACCGGATGAAATTGCCGGGAAGGTGACAACCTTAATGGGCAGAGGAGTTACCGTGTATTCAGGTCATGGCTATTACACGAAAACGCCGAAGGACATTCTTTACGTTGTTATTAATAAGCAAGAAGTAGTGAAACTAAAGAGGATTGTTCAAACTACAGATCCGGCTGCGTTCATCGCTATACACGATGTTCGTGATGTGTTCGGAGAAGGATTTGTTGATATTTCGAAGGCTTAAAAATTGTTTTTGATTAAAATAATCTTAATACTAAAACGTGAGAATCTATTTTGAATAATCTTTTTTCAAAATAGATTCTTTTTCTTTTTCTTGCAAAAAATCCAATTGTTTTTTAATGTAGTGATGTAGAAGGATGAACAAGAGAGGGTTTAATGAAGATGATACATATTTTATTAGCTGATGACGATAAACATATAAGAGAATTATTGCATTACCATTTACAAAAAGAGGGGTTTAAAGTTTTTGAGGCAGAAGATGGAAAGGTAGCGCAAGACGTATTAGAGAAGGGAAATATTCATCTTGCGATCGTAGACATAATGATGCCTTTTGTTGATGGCTATACGTTATGTGAAGAAATACGGAAGTATCATGATATTCCTGTTATTTTATTAACGGCGAAAGATCAGTTAGTGGATAAAGAAAAAGGATTCATTTCTGGTACAGATGATTATATCGTAAAACCATTTGAACCAGCTGAAGTGATTTTCCGTATGAAAGCATTATTGCGCCGTTATCAAATGCTGAGTGCGGACATAATTACACTTCACGGGACGACAATTGATCGTAAAGGTGTTGAAGTAAAGTGTAACGGGCAGACGATTTTGCTTCCATTAAAGGAATTTGAATTATTATCACAATTAGCTAGTTATCCTGGGAGAACATTTTCAAGAGAAGAGTTAATTGAGTTAGTATGGGGAATGGATTTTGAAGGGGATGAACGAACGGTTGACGTTCATGTGAAAAGGCTCCGAGATCGTTTCTCCAAACGAACGGATGATTTTCAAATTACAACAGTGCGCGGACTCGGTTATAAGTTGGAGTTGAAATAAAATGAAATCATTATACTCTAGATTTGTTTTTATGACGGTCGGTATTATGCTACTTAGTAGTATTATTGGCTTTTTATTAACGAACGTATATTATCAAGTGAAGTTAAAACCGTATAACAGTGAGAAGATTTTAACGTATGCGGAAGAAGTTAAGTCATTATATGAAAAGCAAAGTGAAGGAAATCAAGAGGCATATTTACATTCTATCGCAAAATTAGGATATGAAATTTATATTGTCGATGATCAAAAGAATGGAAAGCGTATCGGTAATGCGTTTCGTAAGACGACAATAAGTGATGATACCGTCCGTAAAGTGTTGAATGGCGAAACGTTTAATGGTGTTTCCACATATCCGACTCGCCTATTTATTACCGGTTTTTTCGATAATGAATTAATAAATAGTGTCGGTGTACCGGTAAAGCACGGTGATAAACAGTACGCTTTATTTATTCGTCCCGATATTCAGAACCAATTTGGCGAGATGCGAATTTTCTTAGCGGTATTACTTGGGTTTATCGTACTATTAAGCATTATCTTTATAGCAATTGCCGCAGGATATATCGTTCGTCCCATTCGTAAATTTACGAAGGCTACGCAAAAAATTGCGAGTGGGGAATATGAAATTGAATTAGACGTAAAACGAAAAGATGAAATAGGCACATTATCTACAAGTTTCCAAAAGATGACGAAAAGTATAAAAGAGTTAGATGAAATGAGACAAGAATTCGTTTCGAACGTTTCACATGAATTCCAGTCGCCGCTTTCTTCTATACAAGGTTTTTCGAAAACATTGCAAACAGAAAAGATGAGTGAAGAAGAAAGAAATTATTACTTACAAATTATTGAAGGTGAAAGTAAGCGAATGTCTAGTTTATGTAAACAATTACTTACGCTAGCTTCTTTAGATAAAGAAGAGAAAGTATTACAAATAAAAGAATTCAATTTGCAAAAACAAATTAAAGACGTCATCTTTATGCTGGAATGGAAATGGCGTGAAAAAGATATCGCTGTTGAGTTTGATGTGCCGGACATTACAATACAAGGTGATGAAAACTTACTTCATCAAGTATGGAGTAATATCTTTACGAATAGCATTAAATTTTCAAACGATGGTGGGACCATTGAGTTTTTCGTCGAAGAGTTAGAGGCTAGCGTTATAATCTCTATATCCGATAACGGAATCGGTATGGAGCAAGAAGAAATGGATCGTATTTTTGATCGTTTTTATAAGGTGGATACAGCAAGAGCAAGAAATGTAGAAGGTAGCGGTTTAGGGTTGTCGATTGTGCAGAAGATTGTTGAACTGCATAACGGAAACGTTTCAGTGTATAGTACGAAGGGGGAAGGGACTACTGTTCGGGTGGAACTTCCTAAATAGATGAAAGAGGCTGTTTCGGAACGGCCTCTTTTTGTTCGTTAGTCTATGTGTAAAGTGAAAAGAGTTGTTTTAAAGATGTGAGTAATCCTATTCCATAATTGGACTTGTTTGTAGAATAAGATTAGGAGGAAGTTTATTTGAAAATGTAGAATCTCTACAGAGTTATAAGGATTTTATTGAAACTTTAGCTATTTAGGGAGGAAATTACTTTGAAACGAATTGACTTGTTATTAAACACACTAGATTCAACATTCGATAAAGAGAGTTGGTATGCACCGTTTAAACATGCTATAGAAGGACTTACAGCCGAACAGGCTATGTGGAAACCATCTGGGGAGGAAACGAATACCATTTGGGAGAACGTTAATCATCTCATTTATTACAAAGAGAGGCTTGCTGCAAACTTGGAAGGACGTGAATGGACACATAATCTTGACGGTAATGACACCTTTTATCTTACTAAGCAATCTAATAATGATACGGAATGGAAGGAAGTCGTTGAACGCTCTGAAAATGCTCAGCGTAATTTAAGACAGGTATTAAGTGCAATTTCTGAAAGAGAGCTTGAACAAAATTCACTTGAAGGTAAATTACTGGACATCATGCTTCATGATGCTTATCATACAGGCCAAATTATTCAATTAAGGAAAATGCAGGGGGCATGGCCATCAAAGCGTTAACTGCCGTTTTAGGTTGGTGCTTTTGTTGAATAAAATTTAGATATTCAAACGACTTTATTATTATATTTTTAACCCCGTCCCAAATTTAGAACGGGGTTATGTTTGCTGGCTATAAAGCAGCACCTTTCCCGCGCTCCTCCTTAAACTGCACCCCAAAAGTATCCGCTGTAATCTCATCAGCTTTCGGCAATGCTCGTAATTTCGGATGAAGTAGCCATACGAGAGAAATAAATAAAATCCCGATGCTAGCGAGCGCGAAAATGAGTTGGTTACTAAATACATTTGCAGTGTATCCGCCAATTAAAGAACCGATCGGCATAGCAATTGTGCTCATACTTCGCATGACTGAATTGATGCGGCCAATATATTGATTTGGAATTACAATTTGGCTAATTGTCGCAAATAATATGTTGGTTGCACCAATTGGAATCCAAGCTAGGCCGAATAAGAGAATAGATAGCCATTGAAACGGTACGATTGTAGAGAGAAACCAAAAGGTAGCGCCAGTCGCAAAGCCAATAATAGAGACACGGCCAACATTACGTTTACCAACCCATGAACTGAATAATGCACCGATGAGACTGCCTGCTGATATAGCAGCTAAGAAGAAGCCATATGATTTCACGCCCCCTAAAGAATCAGCGAAAGAAGGGAGTATGGCCATCGTCATACCAATTGAAAAATTAGCGACAACGGAACCGATTAAGAATACGCCCATTAAGGAACGGAAGACGATTGAAAAACCTTCTTTTAAATCAGAGAAATATTGTTTAGTTGAAAGTGTTGTACCTGTTTCGGTTTGCTTTGGTATTTTCAATGAAAAGAACAAAAAGGCAGTAATCGCGAATGTGAAAGAGTCAATTACATATAAAGTGATCGCGCCAAATAGTGCTACTAATATTCCAGAAAGCGTCGTACAAATTAAGTCAATGCCTTGATACGCAAATGAAAAGAGTGAATTTCCTTTTAATAATTGTGTTTTATGCAGCAGAAGTGGTAAAGCTTTTGATTGTGCGGGATAGGCGAATTGTTCAATAAAGGCTACGATTGGCATGATGATGAGTAGTAGGTGGACTGTTAATAGGTCGAAGTAGTGTGTAATAGGAATGATTAAAATAAGAATGCATTGCAAAACTTGTGTGATGACGAGGGTGTGTTTAATGGACCATCTATCAACGAATGGACCAGTAAGAAATTGAAGTGCAGAAGGTAATAATGTAAGAAAACCAGCTAATCCAGAATAAAAAGGATTACCACTTAATTTGTATACGAGCCACATCGCGGCTACATAATACAAACTATCTCCTATGTTTGTAAAAATTCTCCCTAAAAATAATAAGAGGAAATTCCGGTTTTTTAATATGTCCACTTTATCTACTCCTTTATAATAAATTTATTCGGTAAAATAAATTTGACCGTTTATGTAAAAAAAATCGTATTACGATTTTTCTTCTTTTTTAATAAATTGCTGCATTGTTCTCTCAGCGATTTGAAGTGCAGTAGTAGAAATATAATAAGGTTTACTATTCGGATCTTTATCTGCACCTTTTGTGATTTCGTTTAATTCAGCCATTAATTCATAAAACTTTTTTACCCACACTTGAAATTGTTCTGGCGTAGCATCAAACTCCCAGCAAGATGAAACGTAATTCCAATCAGCAGGATCTTCGCTTTCTTTTCGTAATGTAAAAGCTTCTTCTGGTGCAGCGAGAATTTGGCTTTTCGTTCTTTCTATCATTTGTAAAAAGATTTGGCGACCTGATTTACTTAATATTTCTAAATGAGGTAATAGATCTGCAGCAGGGGTGAAGCCTTTCGCGACAGATTGATAAAACTTTTGAATAATCCCATTCTTTTCTTCTGTATAAACGATCTCTATAAGACCATTCTTTTCTAATTCTTTTAAATGATAATGAATTTTCGCCCTTGAAATGCCGAATTTCTCAGATAGTAATTGTCCAGTATAAGGACGTTCGCATAGACGTATCATCATTTCGGCACGTAGTGGATCGCTTAATGCTTTTAGTTGGCTATAAGTAGTTAGTGTTAATACGGGCTTCAAAATGATCAACTCCTTAAATTAAATTACTCGGTCAATATTATTTGACTGAATTGTATCAAGGATCTCAAATATTTTCAATACTTTCTGAAAATTTAATCTTAATCTCTGTAATCTTCTGTTCATATTCCGTTCATATTTCTTTTTTATGATAAGTGCATAGAAAGAAAGAGGAAGGAGCGAGCGAAATGTTTTTAGCTCTGCGTGAATTAAAACAATCAAAATTAAGATACGGATTAATCGGATTGATTATGGTGTTATTATCATTTTTAGTCCTTGTTATTTCAGGATTAGCAAATGGATTATCATATGATAATGCTTCATCGATTCAAAATATGGAGGCAAATAAGTTCGTTTTAGCAGATGATGCGGAAAATAAATTACTTCGTTCACAAATTAAGAAAGACGATGTAGATAACGTAGTAAGTCAAGTAGGCGAGAAAGAGGCAGTTCCGTTTCGTGTGAAAGTTTCAACATATGAAAAGAAAGATAGCTCGAAAAAGGTTGATATCGCTATTTTCTCAAGCGAACGAGACTCATTTTTAGAACCGAACATTGTAAAAGGGGAGAAATTAGGTACAGCAAACAACGAGATGGTTGCTGATGAATCGATTAAAGAGAAGGGAATCGATATTGGAGATACAATTATCGATCCTGTTTCAAAGAAAGAATTTACAATCGTCGGATTTACGAAAGATCAAATGTTTAGCCATACACCAGTCGTTTATGTAAATGAAGACGTATGGGGATCTATTTCACAACCAAACCAAAAAGATTATAGTGCAATTGCACTTAACACAGATAAAGAAATTAAAAATGCTCACGTTATTGATAAAAAAGAAGTACTGCAAAGTATTCCAGGATTTAAAGAAGAGCAAGGAACTTTAACGATGATCATTGCGTTCTTACTTGTGATCGCTGCGTTATTAATCGGTGTATTCTTCTATGTTATTACACTACAAAAAACACAGCAATTAGGTGTATTAAAAGCAATTGGTACGAAGAACTCGTATTTAGCAAATAGTTTAGTCGTACAGGCGTTATTCTTATCAGTCGTTGCGATGGTAATTAGTATCGTTCTTGTACAAGGATTAGAACAAATTTTACCAGCGGGTATGCCGTTCTTATTAACAACACCGATGATTGCACAATACGCAGCAATCTTTATCGTAATTAGTATTTTAGGAACACTTATTTCGTTATACCAAGTATTAAAAGTTGATGCATTAGAAGCAATTGGAGGCGGGATGTAATGACTTCATTATTGAAATTAGACAAAGTAAGTAAAGTGTACGGAGAAGGGAATACGGAAGTAACAGCCCTTCATCCGATGTCGCTTGATGTGAAAGCTGGAGAGTTTATCGGAATCGTCGGTCCTTCTGGATCAGGGAAAAGTACATTATTATCAATCGCGGGTGCACTATTATCACCGTCAAAAGGGGATATTTACATTCGTGAGCAAAATATTACGAAGCTATCAGAAAAGGAAATGACAGACATTCGTTTGAAAAAAATCGGCTTCATTTTCCAGTTCGCAAATCTTGTTCCATATTTAAATGTGAAAGAACAATTACTTTACATTGCTAAGTTAAAAAAAGAAAGTAAACAAGAATCAGAAAAGCGTGCGGATCATTTATTAGCGGCATTTGGATTAGGAGAAAGAAAAAATCATTATCCAAATCAACTATCTGGTGGGGAAAAACAAAGGGTAGCAATTGCTCGTGCGTTCATGAACAACCCAGATTTAATATTAGCGGATGAGCCAACGGCAAGCTTAGACTCAAAACGCGCACGTGAAGTTGTTGAAATGATGAAACGTGAAGTGAAAGAGAGCCAAAAAGCAGCAATTATGATTACACATGATGAAAGAATGCTTGATGTATGTGATCGTATATTGACGCTTCGAGATGGACAGTTAATATAAAAAAAGGAAAACCGTACATGTATGTGCGGTTTTCCTTTTTTTAATGGATTTATTTAGAGAATAACGTTTTAATTTTATTACGAGTAAGTAATAAAATCCCGCCTAATACAGATAGCATTCCTAGAGCCATATTGTTTGATTGCTCGCTACCAGCGTTAGGAAGTTCTTTAGCGTTATTGTTTTTAGTACCATTATCTGCTTGCGTTTGTTTAGACTGTGATACTTCATTAATCTTGTTATCAACATTTTGCTTCGTTGTATGTAACTCAGCTAATTTGTCGTCAATTTTTTTCTCAGTATGCTTAAAGTCGTTGATTTTAATATCTAAGTCTTGTTTTTTCTTTGTTAAATCGTCTGAAACAGTTTGTTTCGATTGTTTAATTTCGTTAATTTTATTTAGTAAATCTTCTCTAGCCTTTTGTAATTCAGCTAGTTTGTTTTTTACATCTTGTTTAGCTAGTTCTAAGTTAGCGGAAAGACTGTCTAAATTGCCTTTAATTTTCTTAAGTTCCTCTAACGTGTTACCAGTATTCGGCTTGTTTTCTTTTAGTTCAGCGAGTTTGTCTTCAGCAGTTTGTTTCGCTTTCTTTAACTCAGCTAATTTTTCATCTACTTGTTTTTTAACTTCCTTAAGTTCATTAACCTTTTGATCAATGTTCTCTTTATGTTGCTTCATTTCATTCACTTTTTCATCGACAGTTTGTTTATGTTCTTTAATCTCATTCACTTTGTTATCGATATTTTGTTTATGCTCTTTTACTTCAGCAACTTTATCTTCTACTTGTTTTTTATGCTCTTTAATTTCAGCGATTTTATCTTCGGCGATTTGTTTGTCTTGCTGAAGTTTTGCATCTAACTCTTGTTTATGTTGTTTAATCTCGTTAATTTTTTCATCAGCAACTTGTTTACGTTCATGTAGTTCATTCACCTTCGTATCAACATTTTCCTTAACTTTGTTAAGTTCATTTAATGTTTGATCCACGTTTTCTTTGTGTTGCTGTAATTTCGCATCTAACTCTTGTTTATGTTGCTTAATTTCAGCTAATCGATCTCCCGTACTTTGCTGAGGAGTAGCATCATTTACTTCCGCCTGAGCAGAGTTCGCGCCAGCAATCATTGCTAAAGCTAGTGTAGACGCAGCAATTGTTTGTTTTGTTTTCATATTTTTGTACCTCTTTTCTTTCATATGCATGAGCTGTTTTGTGTAAAATTGAGCATATAGAAGTAGATTCTTCCATCATTATATACCATCTGCGCCGCCTAGAGGAAGTATTTGCATAATAATCTATGATTATGTAATTTTTATAATCTCTTATTTGGGGTAGGGGAGTACTCTTTAGCAAATGTAGTTTTTCCAACTGTAATGATAACTAATCTTTTCATGACGCCCTCCATTTGTGTTGTTATAAACTGGAATATTCGGTGTAGATCGAAGTCTTCCTGCTAGAGATTACAAAAATTGTTGGAGCGTAGCAGGCTGGAAACTTGACAAAAAAACTTATTTATGCTATAATTTACCAATATAAAAATAAGGTGTATAATAGGGTTCTCCTGGCCAGGGGAACCCTATTTTTGTTGTGAAAATGAAGGAGAGTGTATGTGCGTGAAACAAGGTGAAGCAAGTGTAACGTCGTTAGTATCAGCTTTCAGCAGGGCATATCATAGTGAATTTGATAATCCGAAAATCTTTGATGATTATGTAGCTAAAGAGTTCATTTCGCCAAAAGAACGAATTAATATTGAAACGAATATGGTTCAAGGAATACATTTCTTCAATACAGACATTGCACAGCAGTTTCAAGATAATCCACAAGAAATATTAAAATGGATTACACAAGTGCAATTATCACCAACACCTTTAGCACGTGCGGCATATTGTGAAAGAGTATTACTACACGAGATTACGCTGGGAGCGAAACAATACGTCATACTCGGTGCAGGCTTAGATACGTTCAGTTTTAGACACCAAGAATTAGAAAATAAAATAGAAATATTTGAAGTGGATCATCCTTCTACGCAGGCGTTTAAGAAGGAAAGAATAAAAGAAACAGAACTTGAAGTTCCAAAAAACCTTCATTTTGTTTCAATGGATTTTACGAAAGGATTTTCCTATGAACAGTTACGCAATGAAGGATTTGAACATAAAAAGACTTTCTTTAGCCTTTTAGGTGTTACGTACTATTTAACGAAAGAGGAACTTGCTAGTTTAATAGAGTGCTTGTTTGAGATGGTTACAGAAGGGAGTTCTATCGTTTTCGATTATCCCGATGAAAATTTATTTACGGAAAAAGGGTTGTCTAACCGAGTTGAAAATATGGTAAAAATGGCTGCAATAGGCGGAGAACCGATGAAGTCATGTTATTCTTATCGCGAAATGGAAGCATTGTTAGAGAATTCAGGTTTACTCATTTATGAGCACTTATCACCAGAGGATATAAATACATTATATTTTGCCGGAAGAAATGATTATTTGAAAGCTTTCGAGACGGTATATTATGTGCATGCGGTGAAGAGGTAGATGATTTGTGGGCATGGAGAGGAATCTCTGTGTCTTTTTTCTAATGATATAACCGGATTCAGGACTTTTAACCAACGTGAAAAGTCCTGAGTTAGAAAGTATGGTAGAGTGCTACTGTCAGAATGAATCTTTTTTTATGTTTTCTATTACTAACGGCGGAGTTGATCTACAGCATCTGCCGCATCCCTTGCCGCATTTGCAGCCTGTTTTGTTGTACGTATTTGCTGTTTCAAAAGAGTATTTTGTTCTTCTAACAAAGTATGCTGCACTGTACTTGTTTCAGTAACTTGCCAGATTGCTAAAGCTTCTTTTAAATCATCTGCTGCTCCGCTTTCTAGCGCTACTATACATGCATCAATTTTTTTGACTGAAAAATACTTAATTGGGATTGGTATACTACTTTGAAATTTTTGATCATATTCTTGAATTTGAGGGTCATATTTAGAAGCAGTAAATTTTCTAAACACGTGTATTATAGATGGCCACGCAGCAACAAATACAATTAAAAAAACCCACATAATAAACATACTACTTGTATCATTATAACTAAATAATCCTCCTGGTAAGATCATCAATAATACGAATGCAATTAATATCCCAGGTATACGGCTAGGACGTTTGTGTATCTTTTTCATGATACTTTCATAAGAAGTTACATAATATCGACCCTCTTTTAATCTTTGAACCCATTCTTCCTTTTGCATATACATGGCACCATCCTTTTTTTGTGAAGTATATTACTACTTAATTATATAACTTAAAGGGGTAAATAAACAGAAAATTCAGTGTAAAATATTTTTTCGCCCTGTAGGAAAATTATTTCATTTAATAAATCTATCTAGTTGTAGAGTATGCTCTAGTTTTTAATCCTTATATACTACATCCATGAATAATATGCGAGATTTATTATATGATGCAGACAACGGGAATATCGATACATTGGGATTTAGTAAACATTCAAAAACCAGGGTATGGAGGTGGTGAAATTTGGTTTGATGATGTACTGATAAGAAAAAATGGACATTTTATTTTACAAGAGTTATTCAGATTAAATGAAGAAAATTTGAAGGGGTAAAGCGCTTTATTGAGAGAGTGTAAAATAGATTAAAATACAACATACCAAACCAAGAGATTTATCGTGTAACTTTACATTCATTTAATATTAATAGGATACTTGAAAAGGTAGCGCTATGGAGTGTGTAAAAAAGACAAAATCTCTTAAAAAAAACTTAAATTTTTACTCCATCAATCTTTACAATCACCCCCTATAATGTGAATTGGACAAGCACCTAAGAGAAAGCAGAACATGTCAGTTTGTACATTCTATTATTAGGGGGAGAATTTGTATGAAAAAGACAGTTGCTTCGTTAGCAGTTATGGCGGCATTATTACCGACGTTTTCAGTGCATGCGGAAGGGAAAGAGCAAGCCCGAAAATCAGCTACAACTTTTAATGTTATTAGTGATATTCAAGGTGATTTAGGGGATTTTGATCATGTGCTAAAAGATATGAACAAAGTGACGCCACTTTCTAGAGCGCTTATTATGAATGGGGATATAACGCCGACTGGACAACAGTCACAATATGATGATGTAAAGCGTGTGTTAAATAAAAATAAGCATCCAGAAAATGTATGGTCTACTGTTGGGAATCATGAGTTTTATGCTGGTAAATGGACAGCGGATGGGAAACTTTCTCAAAGTACATGGCCAAATGGTGTAACGGAAGAAACACTATTTGGTCGCTACTTACAATTTAGTGGACAAGAAAAGGTATATCATAAAAAAGAATTAGATGGGTATCCGCTTCTATTTTTAGGAACTGAAAAATATATGAAATACCACGATTCAAAAATGTGGGACGAAGTATATATGAGTGATGAGCAATTAGGTTGGTTAAAACAAAATTTAGAAGAGTATAGTCAAAAAGATAAAAATAAGCCAATCTTTATTTTCTCTCATCACGTTTTACCTGATACAGTATCTGGATCAAGACAATCACCGTACTTACAAGATTATTTAAACATCGATAAGTTGTACGATATATTAAAAGACTATCCGCAAGTTGTTTTCTTTACGAGTCATACGCATTGGGATTTAAACTTACCTGACTGGGCTGGTAAAAAGAAAATTAAAGGCGGAGATGAAAAAGGTTTCACTGTTGTAAATACGGGCGGGATTGAAACAGGCTGGATGTCAGCAGGACCAAATGGAGGAGAGAAAACTGCTCCAGATGGCTATTCATTTAAACAAGGGTTACAAGTGAAAGCATATGGTAACGATGTAATTGTGACAGCTTACGATTACAAACGTGATAAGGATATAAAGAAGTTATTAATTAGTGATTCAAAAATTGCGCAGATGGCACCAAATGTAACGGCAGATGATAGTAAAAATATAATTGTCGGTGCAACTGAATATATGGAGTACACTATAGAAGGAACGAATGAGTGGCATACGTATAGTAAAGCAAATCCTCCGAAATTTGATGGAGATAAAGTCGTATACGTACGCCACAAAGGTGAAATGAATTTAGAGCCGGGATTAACGCAGTTACTTCGTTTTTCGGTAAATAAGTGATTGGAGGGAGTCTGCATTTGAATGTGTGGGCTCTTTTTTGTTGATGAGAAAGGGGTTGCCCGTCTGTCGTTTTTTGTCGATAGATCGATATATTAAGAAAATCGTTGATATACTGCAAGTTACGATCGATATATTTGAAAAATCGTTGATATATTGTAAGTAATGAACGATATATTTAAAAAATCGTTGATATAAATTTCATGTACCATAATTAAGTTAAAATCATTAATACGGTTTTACTTATCAAAATGAAATTCTAATACATTTTTAACCGAGAAAGATGACTTCACCATTTTTACGTGTAATAATAGTAACGTTACATATATTGTGAAAGAAGTACAAAAGGAGCGTTACAATGAATTTAGCTAAATTCCCGAGAAAAAAATATACAGAATCATATACACCAATTGAAAAGTTAAACAATTTTTCTGAAGCACTTGGTGGCCCGACTATTTATTTTAAACGAGATGATTTACTTGGTTTAACAGCCGGTGGCAATAAGACGAGAAAGTTAGAATTTCTAGTTGCAGATGCACAGGAAAAGGGTGCAGATACATTAATTACAGCTGGTGGTATTCAGTCCAATCATTGCCGCCTGACACTTGCTGCTGCGGTAAAAGAAAAAATGAAATGTATTCTTGTATTAGAGGAAGGGCTTGAGCCAGAAGAGAAGAGAGACTTTAACGGAAACTATTTCTTATATCACTTATTAGGTGCTGAGAATGTCATTGTTGTACCGAACGGAGCAGACCTGATGGAAGAAATGCATAAAGTAGCAAAAGAAGTAAGTGAAAAAGGGAATACACCATATGTAATTCCAGTTGGTGGATCAAACCCTACGGGCGCTATGGGATACGTTGCTTGTGCGCAAGAAATTATGGCGCAATCATTTGAGCAAGGAATTGATTTCAGTTCAGTTGTTTGTGTAAGTGGTAGCGGCGGTATGCATGCTGGTTTAATTACTGGTTTTTCTGGAACACAAAGCCATATTCCTGTAATTGGAATTAACGTAAGTAGAGGAAAAGCTGAGCAAGAAGAGAAAGTAGCAAAACTTGTAGATGAAACTTCAGCACACGTTGGTATTCCAAACTTTATCTCGCGCGACGCTGTTACGTGCTTTGATGAATATGTAGGACCAGGCTATGCGTTACCAACGCCAGAAATGGTAGAGGCAGTTCAGTTACTTGCGAAAACAGAAGGTATTTTACTTGATCCAGTGTATACAGGTAAGGCAGTAGCGGGATTAATCGACTTAATTAGAAAAGGTAATTTTAATAAGGAAGACAATATTTTATTCGTACATTCAGGTGGTTCACCAGCTTTATATGCGAATACTTCTTTATTTGCGTAAGTGTAAAAAGCATTGGGTATCCAATGCTTTTTTGTTATATACTGGAATTATTGAGAGGTAGGAGGATGATATGAATTCAAATTTAAAATGGATTATATATACGGTACTCGGCATTTCTATTCTATTAATCTTATTTGTGGCTTATGGGGTGTATTCTTATTTTACATTTTAAAAGCGTAATGGAAGTGAACCATAATGTAATGTATGTTATAGTTTGATATGTTAATTACTTACAATACTTTCCACAAGGAGAATACATAATGAGAGCAAAGAAACTAGTAACGTTAGCAGTTCCATTTATGCTGTTAGTCGGATGCGAGGTAGGAGATAAAGATTCTACTCATAAGACTGAGCAAACTAGTAAAGCAATAACAATACTTTCCGAACAACAGTATCCGTACTACATATGTGAGCAAGTGGTAGAGTTCCAATTTAAGAAGGATGAACTATTACTAAACTTAGGAGAATCCTTAAAGGATAAAGAAAAAGCAAAAGCTGTTTTAAAAACATCAAACGAGATAGATAAAATTTTAGATAATATGGAACACATAAAAGTACCTGATACATACAAAGACATTCACAAATCCATACAAGAAGGGGTAACAGAGGCAAGAAAAGCAACGAAGTTAATTAAGGATGCTGGTAAAGAAGATAAACAGAAGATTCAAGAAGCTGCAATGAAAGGTACTGAATTTTTATCAGGTGTAGACGGAGAGCATTGGAAAAAAGCAGTTTATGAGTTATCACAGGAAAACAAAGATGCTTATAGTAAGGCACTTGATAAGAAAGTAAAGGAGTACTCAAAGTAAAACAGTAACTTGTAACAATACATATCCACCTAAAATTTCCGCGAATGCTATGCTAGGAAGTTAGGTGGGAGATTACTGTCCTTAAATGTGGCTGATTAAAGCTACAGCCACATTCTCCTGTTCTAATTAACTAAAAGAAGAACTTCCCCATCCCGATTAAACTACTGATCATTCCTATTCCACTCATGGTGCCTTTTCCTGCTGTAAGTAAGTTTCCAAGCAGTCCTAGCTGACCGTTACCTCCGTTATTTCCCCATCCTATTGGGGCCCACGGACCACCCCATCCTGGAGGGTTTCCAAAAACACCCGAGTTATTGGTATTGAAATGAAAAGGCTTGGCTGGCGGCGATAGTAAAGCTGCAAGATGACCTTGTGCGAACATCCCTGTATGATTGAATGGTTGCGCCCAGGGGAAGGGAGGTTTTTGAAAATTAAAACCTGCATGACCTGGTAATGGAGTCCAATTAGCAGGGTGACCTTGTGGTATTATCCCTGCATAATTAATTGGCTGCTGCCCCAAAGAGAAGGGAGGAGGTTGGGGATTGAACCCCGTATAATTGGCTGATGAATCCCAACTAACTTGATAAACTCGGTAACTCCAATTCTCAGGAAGCTTCAAATCATTCATTACCTCAAATTTAGTTATTTCGGGCTGTGAATATAATGAAATTTTGTTATTATATTGTTCCCCGTTTCCCTGTGACTTCAAATACCAATATTGGTGCATACGCTAATTCCCCTCACTTTAAAAATGTAATGTTAGACTTAGCCTATGTAATATTCCTTTTTTTGGATGGTTACATAACTAGATCTACAAGCCTGTATTTAAAGGAATGGGTGCGTGGTCTTGTTGATTTTTCTCACTGCCTGTAAAATTCCCATTGATTTAAAGTTTCACTTTATTTTAGAAGGGGATTTTCAGTTGCTTATTTTGTGTATTTCAGCCTAATTTAAATTCCGTTAACAAACGTTTTTATAAAGGTTTCATCAACAAAAAGATTTTAAAATGGTATGTTGAGCAAGTGGAATTGCTAAAAAGAGAATATCCATTCGAAGAGTTTGGCAAAATACTGCAAGGGTAATGTTTTCTTGTGCAAATATGTAAATGATTTAAACGAATCAATGAAATTTATAATGAAGGGGCAATTAAATATATGAGTGAAACATTACATAAAAGAAAACCACCATATTTAATGCTTGTAATCCTTTTTATTGGGGCATTTGTTTCATTTCTAAATAACTCCCTTTTAAATGTAGCCTTGCCATCAATAATGAAAGATTTAAACATTCAAGATTATTCAACGATCCAGTGGCTTTCTACAGGGTATATGCTTGTAAGTGGTATATTAATTCCGGCATCAGCATTTTTAATAACGCGTTTTTCAAATAGGAGCCTATTTATTACATCTATGGTGATTTTTATTCTTGGTACTGCCTTAGCGGCTGTAGCACCGAACTTTGGTTTATTACTTACTGGTCGGATGGTTCAAGCGGCAGGCTCTTCAGTTATGGGGCCTTTGTTAATGAATATTATGCTAGTAAGCTTTCCGAGAGAAAAAAGGGGAACAGCAATGGGGATTTTTGGACTAGTTATGATTACAGCTCCAGCAATTGGACCGACACTATCAGGTTATATTGTAGAGTATTATGACTGGCGTTTGCTGTTTGAAATGATTTTACCGCTAGCAATCATTAGCTTACTGTTAGGGATTTGGAAATCTGAGAATGTCATGAAACAAAACAAAAATGCAAAACTTGATTATCTCTCATTACTATTATCTTCTGTCGGTTTTGGCGGTTTGTTATATGGATTCAGTTCTGCAAGCTCCGATGGTTGGACAAATAAATTTGTCTTAACAACCTTAATCATAGGCGCTATTGCCCTAATTGCTTTCATTATTCGTCAATTAAAAATGGATGAGCCGTTATTGGATTTACGTGTTTACAAGTACCCAATGTTTGCACTTGCGTCTGTAATTGCAATTGTTAACGCGGTGGCCATGTTTTCGGGTATGATTTTAACACCAGCTTATGTACAAAACGTCCGTGGTATTTCGCCGCTGAGCTCTGGGCTGATGATGCTTCCAGGTGCGGTTATAATGGGGATTATGTCACCAATTACAGGTAAACTATTTGATAAATATGGTCCTCGGATTCTTGGCATAGTGGGGCTTTCCATTACAGCTGTTTCAACTTATATGTTGGCAAGTCTGCAAATTGACTCTAGTCACACACATATTATTCTTATCTACACACTGCGGATGTTTGGGATGGCGATGGTTATGATGCCACTTATGACAAATGGTCTTAATCAATTGCCAACTCGCTTAAATCCGCACGGTACAGCTGTTAATAATACGGCTCAACAAGTGTCCGGTTCGATTGGTACTGCTATTCTTGTTACGATTATGAACTCTGTAACAAAAACAAAAGCTGAAAGTTTAATGTCTCATATAGATCCAACAACCTTTACAGAAACTACGAAGGCAATAGTAACTCAGAAGGCTTTATTATCTGGAATTCAATATTCATTTTATGTAGCGCTTGGCATGAATGTTGTTGCACTACTATTAGTTTTTTTCGTTAAACGTGTAGATACAAGTGCGGAAGCTGTCGAGAAGTTAAATCGGTAGAGAAGAATAAAACGTTAGATAATGATTCCTACAAGTTGTTTGCTGATTAGATAAACTATAAAGAAATACAAATTTTTGCTACTAAGGCGCCGGTATTTAAAATGGGAAAAGAACTGAAAGAAGCAGTGACATAATTATATAGTGAAAGAGGACCTGATGTTCATATCAGGTCCTCTTTCATTAGTAACACGGTATATTGCTTATTGTATTGGTTTAACTAAACCACTGATTTTTCAAATACTACAATCTTAAGCTCGTCAACTTCTCTATTTTGGGGTGTTTTAGAAGAAAATAAATCAAAATAATCGTTTTTATAAACAAATACAAGAGATGAGATCCGTTTGCAATTTCTCATAAACATTACAAGTTTAGATTATCTTTTAATACCAACATTAAAAGGCTCCAACTATATTTATTCGCTTCATTTTAATTTAGTATTTTTCTACAAGTTATAAATCTAATTGCCAAGCTTATACGCAATATCATAATCATGAATAGTTAGGGAAAAGATAAAATAAGGTAATCAATTACATATCTTTATCCCAGGCGATTAGTTGCTATTTCCTCTTTATTAAATGGGATATGTTATCCCGCATTAACGGGCAGTAAGACCCCCACCTCAAAATTTAGCGGAAGCAAAGAAGTTAGGTGGGGGACCAACTGCCCGTAAAAGCCCGATTGGTTCAACTAATAATCAGTGGGGGATGAACAAAACCCCCACTGATTAAAGTTTCACTTTATTTCATGCTTTTTTGAAAGGGTGTTTTAAATGGAAAAAAAAGTATCTGCCATTCCTCAGCCGAAAACATATGGACCGCTGGGTAATCTCCCATTAATCGATAAAGATAAACCGACCCTATCCTTTATCAAGATAGCGGAAGAGTATGGTCCCATTTTTCAAATTCAAACTTTAAGTGATACCATCATTGTCGTTTCTGGACATGAATTGGTAGCAGAAGTCTGTGACGAAACGCGGTTCGATAAAAGTATAGAGGGTGCTTTAGCAAAAGTTCGTGCCTTTGCTGGGGACGGATTATTTACTAGCGAGACTCACGAGCCTAACTGGAAAAAAGCTCATAATATTTTGATGCCTACATTCAGCCAACGGGCAATGAAAGATTACCATGCCATGATGGTCGATATTGCTGTACAACTCGTTCAAAAATGGGCACGGCTTAATCCGAATGAAAACGTAGATGTTCCGGAGGATATGACTCGTCTTACGTTAGATACAATTGGTCTATGTGGTTTTAATTACCGATTCAATAGCTTTTATCGTGAGACCCCTCATCCTTTTATTACTAGCATGACCCGTGCTCTAGATGAGGCGATGCACCAATTGCAGCGGCTGGATATAGAAGACAAACTTATGTGGAGAACGAAACGTCAATTTCAGCATGATATTCAATCTATGTTTTCTTTAGTAGATAATATTATTGCTGAACGTAAAAGTAGTGGAGATCAGGAAGAAAATGATTTACTTTCCCGTATGCTAAATGTGCCAGATCCGGAAACTGGTGAAAAATTAGATGATGAAAACATTCGTTTCCAAATTATTACTTTTTTAATAGCTGGACATGAGACAACAAGTGGATTGTTATCTTTTGCAATTTACTTCTTATTAAAGAATCCGGATAAATTGAAAAAAGCCTATGAAGAAGTAGACCGTGTTTTGACAGATTCTACTCCAACATACCAACAAGTTATGAAACTGAAGTATATACGGATGATTTTAAATGAATCGCTACGTCTATGGCCTACCGCTCCAGCATTCAGTCTCTATGCAAAAGAAGATACAGTGATTGGCGGGAAATACCCAATTAAGAAAGGAGAAGATCGTATTTCTGTTCTTATTCCACAGCTACATAGGGATAAAGATGCATGGGGAGACAATGTGGAAGAATTCCAACCTGAACGATTTGAAGAGCTAGATAAGGTTCCTCATCATGCTTATAAGCCATTTGGAAATGGCCAGAGAGCATGTATCGGTATGCAATTTGCACTTCATGAAGCCACTCTTGTAATGGGAATGCTTCTTCAACATTTTGAATTAATTGATTATCAAAACTATCAGCTGGACGTAAAACAAACATTAACGCTAAAGCCCGGTGATTTTAAGATTAGGATTCTACCCCGAAAACAAACTATTAGTCATCCTACTGTTCTTGCATCTACAGAGGACAAGCTGAAAAACGATGAAATTAAGCAGCACGTCCAGAAGACACCTTCTATTATTGGGGCCGATAATCTTTCACTTCTTGTTCTGTATGGCTCGGATACAGGTGTAGCAGAAGGTATTGCAAGAGAATTAGCAGATACAGCTAGTTTAGAAGGAGTTCAAACGGAAGTGGTAGCTCTTAACGATCGAATTGGAAGTTTGCCAAAAGAAGGAGCGGTACTTATTGTGACTTCTTCTTATAATGGAAAACCGCCAAGTAATGCAGGGCAGTTTGTGCAATGGTTGGAGGAACTAAAACCAGATGAGCTAAAAGGGGTTCAATACGCAGTTTTTGGTTGTGGAGATCATAATTGGGCTAGTACCTACCAACGGATTCCAAGATACATTGATGAGCAGATGGCTCAAAAAGGAGCAACAAGATTTTCTAAACGCGGAGAAGCAGATGCAAGTGGTGATTTCGAGGAACAGCTTGAGCAATGGAAACAAAACATGTGGTCTGATGCGATGAAGGCGTTTGGATTGGAGCTCAACAAAAATATGGAAAAAGAGCGCAGTACTTTGAGTCTGCAATTTGTTAGTCGTCTTGGAGGATCTCCTCTTGCACGAATATATGAAGCAGTTTATGCATCTATACTAGAAAATCGTGAACTCCAATCATCCAGCAGTGATAGAAGTACACGACATATCGAGGTATCTTTGCCAGAAGGCGCTACATATAAAGAAGGAGACCACCTTGGAGTGTTGCCAGTTAATAGCGAGAAAAATATCAACCGAATTTTAAAACGTTTTGGATTAAATGGGAAGGATCAAGTTATACTGAGTGCAAGTGGACGAAGTATAAATCACATACCTTTAGACAGTCCTGTTAGTTTATTGGACCTTCTTAGTTATAGTGTTGAAGTTCAAGAAGCAGCCACTCGAGCACAAATACGAGAAATGGTAACATTCACAGCATGTCCTCCTCATAAAAAAGAATTGGAAGCATTATTAGAAGAAGGAGTTTATCATGAACAAATATTAAAGAAACGGATTTCAATGTTGGACCTTCTTGAAAGGTATGAGGCTTGTGAAATCCGGTTTGAACGCTTTTTAGAACTTCTTCCTGCGCTCAAACCGCGTTACTATTCTATTTCAAGCTCTCCACTCGTTGCACACAATCGTCTGAGCATTACGGTCGGTGTTGTTAATGCGCCTGCATGGAGTGGGGAAGGGACATATGAAGGAGTCGCTTCTAATTACTTAGCTCAGCGTCATAATAAAGATGAGATTATCTGTTTCATTCGAACGCCACAATCAAACTTTGAATTACCTAAAGATCCAGAAACACCAATTATTATGGTTGGGCCAGGTACTGGAATTGCACCATTCCGTGGATTCTTGCAAGCGCGTCGTGTTCAAAAGCAAAAAGGTATTAACTTAGGACAAGCGCATCTATATTTTGGTTGTCGTCATCCTGAAAAAGATTATCTCTATCGTACAGAATTAGAAAATGATGAAAGAGATGGATTAATCTCTTTACACACAGCTTTTTCTCGTCTAGAGGGACATCCAAAAACATATGTACAGCATTTAATAAAACAAGATAGAATCAATTTAATTTCGTTATTAGATAATGGAGCTCATCTTTATATATGTGGTGATGGAAGTAAAATGGCTCCGGATGTAGAAGATACCCTTTGTCAAGCATATCAAGAAATTCATGAAGTCAGTGAACAAGAAGCAAGAAATTGGTTGGATCGTGTGCAAGATGAAGGGCGATATGGAAAAGATGTTTGGGCTGGTATATGAATGTTTCTTAATTAGTTACGTATTAACTAATGAATTTCTTTCGAATAAATTTCACTTTATTAGTATAGTGTATTTAGATGAATAGTGATTAACCGGACTATTTAGTATCTACTAAATAAAAAACAGGACCTGATATTCATCTATCAGGTCCTGTTTCACATAGACATTATATATGGATATTTTCCACACATTATCAATGTTTGTAATGTAGTTAGTCTTGTGGGTCAGCAATAAAATCAGATATTATTTTTTCAATATCGAAAGGAGTAATCCCTTTATCCAAAGAAAAAATGCTTTCTGCTTCTTCGATGTCTTGAACGAGTTCACCTCTAGCTTCAATATGTAATCGGAACAAGTCATATAAATTCGGTTTAACTAAATTAGTTAAAGCCTTTCCAACAAGTATCATACCTTTTTGATTAGCCTCGATGGTATTATCATAAGTTAGATCTCTTGTAAGAGACAAATCTGTCCAAATCAATTTTCGTTCCTTTAAGTCTAAAATAACTGGAATAGAGATTTGGGTGTCGGCAGTAATATCCACTTTATCTTGAACAGTAGAAGGTTCAAATATTTCACCTGAACCAGGATATTGACGAACCATCCAACCAGTAAAGCATTCTGGTAAATCTTTATATGGTTGGTCTGTGTAAGAAAGCAAAGTCATAACTACATAGCGTCCACCATATTTCAGCACAGACGGAATATCGAAATCAATGAATTCAGATGCTCCCTTTGGTGCAGAAGTAATATCTCCGCTATGGTAGGCTTTGAAATTTTTTGAACGTAAGTTCGTGAAGGATACATGTTCTTTGTATTGCCAATCTTCGTCGTACATTGCAGCAGACAAATCAATGTCAACACGTCCTGTATGTTGTCCATTCACATAGCCTTCTTTCCACCATAGGAAAAAACGAATCGTATCTCCTTCTGGCAAATCTACTTTACTTCCTCGAGATAATGTGCGAAGCGCTTTGCTGGCTGAACGTTGAGAGAAGGGAACTAAGTGATTTTTTAACTGTTCATCCAAAAATACTTTTCCGAGACTTGGAAGTTCTGCGAAGCGATTTTTTAAAGTATCTTCACACATTTTTACAATCATTAAACAAATATCCTCTGAGATAAATGGAAGTGTATTTTCAATACCTATAGCTTTTGCTACATTTCCCTTTGGAAAAAAGGTGCGAAATTCATTTTTATCATTTCGATGCTTAAAATGAGCCGTGAGTTGAAGTAATACAGGAGTAGAAACGTCTCCTATTATACTTAGAAACTCTTCGAGAATATTGAAAACATCTGTTGACGTATCACTACATAAACGGATTAAATGATCCAAGCGTCTGGCAAATTCCCCCGGGCGAGTTTTTAAAAGATTTTTCGCTGTCATGATATCACGATTCAACAAAGCTGCTTCTATTTTTCCATTAAATGTTTCAACTTTAATGTTGTTGCGAAGAATCTCAAATGCTCGGTGGGTTTTTGGGAAACGAGTATGATATTCTGCTGGATGAAGAATTTCACCTAAACGAATCCAACGTTTTTTGTATCGAAGCATATCTTCGGTAATGTTTCCGCATTGCTCTAACAATCCTAAAAGGAAGCGTCTTTCTGCTCGGTTAAACTTCTTGAATCGAACGGAGGATGCTAAACTCACATCGCCTTCAGATAAAGCAACTGCAAGGCGAAGAACATCAGTTGCTGTTTTAAAATACTTTGCAGCAGCATCGGCTGATATTTTTCTGTTTATTAATAAAACCCCAATTATAAAAGACATATTTTCCTTATGAGGAATTACATTAGGTAGAAAACAGGAAACATCTTCAGTGTGTGTAATAGCCCATTCTACATCTGTCTTATCAGTTGAGGAAATAGAGCTGTTTGCACGAATCAATTGAGAAATCATTTGATTGAAATCTTCTTCACTTCCTAAGTCAATCACTTTCAAATCAACGCTATCTAAAAGAGGAAGTCGTTCTTCTACTTTTGATACAGGTAGGCGCAACGTCACATAATGAATAACGGCATTGATGTATAAATCAGCGTCACTTAAATCCATCATTTGTTGCGGAAAGTTTGGATACATAGGAGTAAACTGAATATGTGCACCAACCATTTCTTTTAAATGTTTTACCAACTCTTTGTAAAACGATGTGAATGCACCAACCGAAAGTGTTTGCAACTCTTCTATTAAAGGCTCAGAAAAAGTAAATCCTAAACTTTCCAAGTTTTTTAAAACAGTGGCTAAATACATGTTCGGTAGTTTATTTTCTTCTCTTTTTATAATTACTTTCAAACTTCTTCTTATGTAAATAGAATTTTTCATGAGAACGCCAGCTATTCACTCCTTATAAAAGAGGGGAATAGTCTGACTGTCCTCCTTTCAGTGGTAGATTTTTATTTTTACATGCATAAACACACTAATTGTAGAGAAATGCACTGAGGGTATAAAGCTATTTTTTAGTGAAAAATTAGGGGTATAACATTTAGTTGTTAAGTGGTAATTTGTTAATTAAGAAAAGAAAACCTCTACATCAATGGTTGATAAACTAAAGTTTATTCAATCCCAAAGAAGAAAGAGGTTTTATAGTCTAATTATTTTTCATAGGGAATTGACAATTCTAAAACAATTTGAAATTTCTACAAAGAAGGAAGAATTGTCATAGCCTATGTGTTTAGCAGGAAAGTAACATCCCTATTTCGCCAAAGAAGTTAGAAGGAAGGAACGTCATAGCCTGCTCTATTAGTATATTCTCATGCGAAGAGCAATTCAAGTATACTGTCTGATTTTTTATATTTTTCTTAAAGGGGAATTTTCATGTTTATCCCGCATTGACGGGTAGCCCGATTGGTGAGGGGGATTAAAGTTTCACTTTATAAATAGGGAGATCATCACATGCCCTTTTTATAATACAATTACGGGAGGATTTTTATTTTTGATATATTATACCATTTATTTGGTGGTATAATATGGTATTGGTTCTGTGGAATGGAGTTGAATGAGTATTATAAATACAAAAGGTGAAATTAAAAAAACGAAAAGAAAAGTATTACTAACTATACTTACTATGTTAGTAATTATAATTGGATTTGGATATTGGAAACTTTTTAGTTTGCAAGGTGTTCCAAAAGGGGAATTAATTCGAACAGTGGAATCTCCAGATGGAAAATATCTCATCAAGACTTATTTTCATAATGCAGGATCATTAAGTGCGGATGCTGTTAGGGGTGAATTAGTTAACCTTGATACAGATTCAGAGAAAAATATATATTGGAATTATCCAGATACCGATCCATATATTGAATGGGTAAATAAGAATATTGTTAGAATTGGAGATCAAACTTTAGATATTTCACAGAAAGAAACCTATGATTGGCGTGATGATGATGAGCACGTTAAAGAAATGCCTAAACAGTTTAGTAGATAAAACAAGAAAATTTAAATGTATTTAATCTTATTCGTTTAACTATAGATAGGATTATATGAGTGAAAAAGTCCATTTAGATCTTCTAAATGGACTTTTTTAGGTTTCTAGATACGACTACTGATAAAAATGGAACAAACTTGTTACTTAGGTTGTCTATTAAGTATACGTATAAAACAGGTGTTCATGATAGTTCAATCATTTGATGAAAAGTGAGATGCAAGAAGAGTGATATCCGATACACTCTTTAATTGTATCGATATGTATAACACCTAGAAAAACTATATATTCTTGAAAGAGGTTGAAAATGTATGATAGTCTTAAACAAGTTTTTTAACATTTTACATTACAAAAAGATGGTACCTGTAGTATTTCTTTCATGTGCAACGCTTATAGGCTGTTCCGATGGCAATACTCAGTCTGAATTACCTAAACAAACAAAACAAACAAATCAAACCAAACAAGAAACTACTGGTAATGATTCTTTTGCTAAACTTGAAAAAGAATTTGATGCTAAACTCGGTATTTATGCATTGGACACTGATACGAATCAAACCGTTACGTATCAATCAGATAAACGGTTTGCATACGCATCTACCCACAAAGCTTTAGCTGTGGGAGTACTTTTACAAAAGAAATCAATAGAAGATCTAAATCAAAGAGTTTTGTATACTCGTGAAGATCTTGTTAATTACAATCCAATTACAGAAAAGTATGTTGATAGGGGTATGACTCTGAAAGAGCTTGCAGATGCTTCCCTTCGATATAGTGATAATACTGCCCAAAATCTTATTCTTAAACAATTAGGTGGACCTAGTGAATTCAAAAAATCACTGAGAGAAATAGGAGATACCGTTACAAATCCTGAACGTTTTGAACCAGAGTTAAACGAAGTGCATCCAGGAGACGTACATGATACTAGTACCCCAAAGGCATTAGCTACTAGTCTTCAGGCTTTTGCGCTAGGAGATGTACTTTCAACTGAGAAACGGGATTTATTAATAGATTGGATGAAAAGGAATACTACGGGAGACAACTTAATTCGTGCTGGAGTTCCAGGAGGATGGGAAGTAGCTGATAAGACTGGATCAGGATCTTATGGAACCAGAAATGATATCGCAATTATTTGGCCACCAAATAAAAAGCCAATTGTTCTTGCGATACTTTCTAATCATGATAAAGAGGATGCTAAATACGATGATAAGCTTATTGCAGAAGCAACCAAAATAGCGCTGGGTGTCTTAAAAGCTAAAAATAAATAATAATAGTATTAGTTATTGAAATTTTCTTGTTTTTTAGTCACAATACTGTGACGGTCTTTTTGTGTATTTTACAAAAGATCGTCTTAAGTAAAGAAAGAAGATAGAAACCATCTCTATTAAGTTTATTAACTAAGTAACAACAAATATATGCTTTATTGGATACTTATTGCATTTAATGTGGAGGAATAATATGGAGTCAAAAATTCTTATTGTTGATGATGATAAAGAGATTAGAAATCTTATCTCTGTATATCTGGAAAATGAAGGCCTAAAAACTCAAAAGGTAGAAGATGCTATACAAGCTTTACAACTGTTAGAAGAAAAGGAATTTGATTTGATTATTTTAGATATTATGATGCCGAATATGGATGGCATTGAAGCATGTATGAAAATTAGGGAAGATCGCAATATGCCTATCATTATGCTATCTGCAAAATCTGAGGATATAGACAAAATTCAGGGCCTAGCCTCTGGTGCAGACGATTATTTATCAAAACCGTTTAACCCACTAGAATTAATTGCTAGGGTAAAATCCCAATTAAGAAGGTTTAAAAAATACAATACGTCCATAGAACATAATAAAAGTATTCTAGAAATTGGTGACTTAACCGTGAATACAGATACTCGTCAAGTATGGGTAAGGGGAAAAGAAACAAGGTTAACTCCAAAAGAGTTTGCTATTCTCGAACTACTCGCCCGTAACAAAGGGATTGTCCTGAGTGTAGCAAAAATATATGAAGCAGTTTGGAAAGAGGTTTTTTATAAATCAGATAATACCGTCATGGTGCATATTACAAAAATAAGAGACAAAATTGAAGAAGATTCTAAACATCCCATTTATATTAAAACTGTTTGGGGAATTGGGTATAAAATATGAAGAATGTTAGTTTCAGAAATAAGATTATTATAAAACTTCTTGGTGCTGTTGCAATTAGTTTTTTTATTTCATTTGGTTTAACAATCCTCATTGTGCAATACGTCATAGATCCATTTTTTATAAAACACGAAGATTTTGGCATGTTTGAAGTGAGACTCGCAATGTTGTTCTTATTTACGTTCGCAATCTTAAACTTTATAGTAATCTTTTTGCTATTGGTTCGAAAGAAAATAGTATATTTGAAGCTCATTTCGGAAAATGTGAATGATATTGCAAATGGAAAACTGGGTATAACAATTGGGATTAAGGGGAAGGACGAATTGACCCAACTTGCTCAAAATATCAACTATATGTCCAAGGAATTGGAGAATACATTTGAACAAGAAAGACAATTAGAACGTACAAAAAATGAACTTATCACCAATGTATCTCATGATTTACGCACACCTTTAACATCTATTATTGGCTATATAGATTTATTAAAAAGAGGGCAATACAACAGTAACATACAATTACAGGAATACCTTGAAACCACGTATTCAAAGTCACAGAGACTGAAATATTTAATTGATGAGCTGTTTGAGTATACTCGTTTATCAGGTATAGATGCTAAGTTAAACCTTAATGAAGTTGATTTATCAGGTTTGTTGGAACAAATAGTTGGAGAATACATACCTATATTTGAAAAGGAAAGTTTAATCGTTCAAAAATCAATTACGCAAGAAACAATACCTATCTTCATAGATGTAGAAAAAATGGTACGTGTTTATGAAAATCTTTTTATGAATGCGATAAAGTACAGCATGAAACCATCCGAATTATCTATATGTCTTGAACTAATAGGTAACAAGGCAATGTTGAAAGTATCAAATAAAGTCGAGAAACCGCCTGTTAGCGATCCAAATAAATTGTTTGAAAGGTTTTTCAGGGGGGACAAGGCAAGAAAAGATGACCAGGGAAATGGACTGGGACTTGCTATTTCAAAAAGAATTGTTGAACTTCATCATGGTAATATACATGCAGAATATAAAGATGGTTGGATGTCTTTTATTGTTGAACATTCAATTAGATAGAAAGCTTATGGAACTACAGGTTCCATAAGCTTTTTTTAAAACTTAAGAAATCTTAAGGATTTTACGGGGTGTTTCCTAATTTTCATAGTTTATCATGGGTGTATTCAAAGTGATGAGGTGAGCAAAGAAGATAAAAGGAAAGATTTCATTGTAGCTTAAGTGTGGAGGTAACATGTCTATTTTGTTAGTAGTAAACAAATTTAGTAGCTTATTGTAATGAAATAAAAAAATGTAGGAGGATATAAATGATAAAGCCAGTTGTAGATGTAAAAAACATTCAAAAATTGTACGGTAAAAAAGGTGAGAATCAATCACACGCATTAAAAGGTGTATCATTCTCAATTCAAGAAGGAGAGTTTGTTGGTATTATGGGGCCTTCTGGTTCTGGTAAAACAACATTATTAAATGTAATTTCAACGTTAGATAAAGCGACAGGCGGCGTTGTTGAAATTGCAGGAACGGATATTACGAGGATGAAGCAGGGGGAACTTTCTGATTTTCGTTCACAAAAGTTAGGATTCATTTTCCAAGACTTTAACTTATTGGAGAATTTATCTATCTATGAAAATATCGCACTCCCACTTTCACTTCAAGGTGTTTCATCTCGTAATATTGGAAAGAAAGTAGAAAAAGTAGCTGATATGTTAGGCATTACAGCGATACTTCAAAAATATCCTTCTGAAGTATCTGGTGGACAAAAGCAACGTTCCGCAGCAGCACGTGCGTTAGTTCATGAACCAGCAATTATTTTGGGAGATGAGCCGACTGGAGCTCTAGATTCTAAAAATGCAACGAGTTTACTTAATGCCATGACAAGCTTAAATAAAGAGCAAGGTGTATCCATTATGATGGTTACGCATGATCCTTACAGCGCAAGTTACTGTCAACGTATTTTATTCATTCAAGATGGTGAGTTATATAAAGAAATTCATCGCGGTAGTACCCGTGAAGAATTCTATAAAGAAATTTTAGATGTGCTTGCAAACTTAGGCACACAAAAAGCGTAAGGAAGGAAGTTCAATCATGTTATTTAAGCTTTCTATGTCAGGCCTAAAAAGTAAGTTGCAAGATTACATTGTTTTACTTGTTGGTCTTATTGTCTCTATTTCAACTTTTTATATGTTTCAAACGCTAGCATCCAATAAAACGTTCCTTGAATCTAACTCTTCTATTAGGGATATTGTGGCTGTCTTTAAAATTGGTTCCGTTTTGTTAGCGATTATCACATTTTTCTATATTTTATATGCAAACTCTTTCTTATCAGCTCTTCGTCAAAAAGAATTTGGTATGTATATGATGTTAGGAGCAAAAAAGCATAAAGTTACCTTACTTATGTTCATTGAAACAATCATATTAGGTGCCACCTCTCTTTTGATTGGAATTACAATTGGTGTAGGACTTGCAGAAGGTATCGGTCAGCTATTAATGAAACAACTCGAGTTTGCTGGCGAAGGTTATAAAGCATTTTATCTGCCATCTATAGCTATTACTTGCATCTTCTTCTTTGCACTCTTTGTATTATCTGCAATTATGAATAGTATTAAATTATCTCGTATTTCTGTACTGCAACTTGTACATGCTGATGAACAAACAGAACGTGTTGCCATAAAAGGAAAAATGACAGTTGTAGTTGCATTCCTTGGTATTCTTTTATTGGGTATTGGTTATGCATCACTTATTTATATATCATATGCAAATTCGCTAATTGTTTTGGGATTAATGGCTGTTGGATTAATCTCAGCAACTGTTGGTACTTACCTTATATTTGGATCACTTCTTCCAGTTATGATTAACAAGCTAAAGAGTAATAAAAAACGTAGTGAAAAAGGCCTCAATGCTTTTACTTTTGCACAATTAAATTTCCGCATTAATAGTCTAACAAATGTGCTTGCAACGGTAGCAATTTTAGTGGCTCTTGGTGCTGGTGGAATTGCTTGTGGTATGGCATTTAAAAACAACATCCTAAAAATTACAGATCAAATACAAATTTACGATTCAGTCATTCATAATCCAACAGTGGAAGAAAAGACAATTTTGGGTAGTATCTTATTTCAAGAAAAACTTGAATATCATTACAAAGTTGATGATAGATATGTTTATTATCTTAAAGAAGATGTAGAGAAAAATCGCCCTTTCTTGCAAGGTATGAAAATAGAGAAAGCTTCAGAGGAAATACCAATTGGTGCATTTTCAATAAAACGGGCTGAAGGAGAGACAGACACAAAACAATGGATTCAGGTTTTCAGAACGATCCAGCCCAATTATTTATATCCTGATTATGAAATAAAAATTGTAGATTATAACATATACAATGGATTGAAGGGGAAAGAAAGTATTGTGTTTATGGGGAAAACAGATGATTTTGGATCATACATAAAAGAATGGAAAAAACTTGATGAATTACAGATAGCAAAATATAAAAATGTGAAAGCGGAAGAATTGGGTAGTAAGTATCAAACATATATTATGAGTCATGATTTTGCCAGCGGACTAATGTTTATGGGTTTCTTCGTTGGAATTGCATTTTTAGCAATGATGGCAAGCTGCTTAATGTTTAAAGTTCTGTCGGGAGCATCAAAAGATGTAACACGTTATCAAATGCTTCATAAAATTGGTGTTCGCCGAGAGTTATTAACAAAATCGATTTATAAAGAGTTATTCTTCATATTCTTATTCCCAGCAATTGTAGGGATTACTCATATATTAGTTGGTATGAACATGTTTAGCCCTCTTGTAATCGATCCGTACTCTCGCATTTGGTTACCACTTGTTATTTTTGTAGTAATTTACTCGATGTATTACTGGATTACTGTTCAATTATTTAAAGGAATTGTACTCCCTAAAAAAGATTAATGTAATGATGTTGTTTATCCCGCATTAACGGGCAGCACGATTGGTGAGGGCTCATAATCAGTGGGGGATGAACAAACCCCACTGATTAAAGTTTCACTTTATCTTCTACTGTACCTTGTAACTACATTTTACCTTGCTGTAGAGAAACAAAAAAACATTTTTCTTATTCAATAATTCCAATTTCTAGAGCCTTTTGAACAGCTTCTTCTTTGTTACGGACTCCCAGCTTTGTATAAGCTGTGGAAGCATAATTTCTGACCGTACCATTCGATAAATATAACCTTGATGCTATGGTAGTGTATCGAAGTCCCTTTGCTACTAGCTGCAATATTTCTATCTCCCTAGCTGTTAGCTCATAAGCGGTTGCTTTTGATTGTGGTGTCTCTTTTTGCTCATCAAATTTCTCAAATATTTTGTGAGACATTCCTTGATCAATCAGTGTCCCACCTTTGTGAATAAGTCGGATCGTATTAGCTAGCTCCAATGTTTCAATAGATTTGAGTAAAAAACCATCCGCACCGTTGCGAAGCGATTCCAACGCCTGTTCGGTATCCTGAAAAGTGGTAAAAATCAATATGCGGATATGTGGCCATTGTTGCTTAATCTTTTTGGTTGCTTCGACTCCATCCATGTGTTGCATATCTAAATCCATAAGTATAACATGAGGCTGAAGGCGCCCACACAAATCGATGGCTTCATTGCCATCCTCGGCCAAACCGACTACATTTAAATCTTCATATCTATCGAGTAGTGTCCTCAAACTTTCCCGAACAAACGGCTGGTCGTCTACAATTAACAAACGAATAAGTCCATCTTTTATTTCAGTTTGTCGCGGTATGGTACATGTAACAAGCATTCCTTCATCTGGCTTTGTATATACAGACAATTGACCTTGCAAATTCATTGCTCGTTCTTTCATTGCATTCAGACCGAAGCCTTCCTGCCATTCTACATTTCCTTTTCCATTATCTTGAACTTCTAATCTCGTATATTGTTGTTCAAACTGCAATGAAACTATAATTTCAGTTCCCTGACCATGACGTACTGCATTCGTAAGGGACTCTTGTAAGCAACGAATGAACGCTATCTTCGCTTGCCGAGACAATTCATATTCCTCTCCGTATGCCCGAAAACTTACATTAACCTGAGCGTGCTCCTGAAATTCGGCTCCAAGATTTTGGAGAGATTGAATTAAGGAAGGCGATTGACAAGGAGACTCCATTTGATGTAGGTAACCTCTCACGTCCTCGATGCTTTTACGTCCCATTTCAAGCAGAGAATCTAGCCTCTGTATACCCATTTCAGTAGCAAGTTCGGTGCGCAACGTTTCCATCCCCATAATAATAGAAGTATAAGCGTGACCAACTGTATCATGAAGCTCACTCGACAGTCTGTTTCGTTCTTCCGCCAGTGTAATGCGTTCAATCTGAGACATATATTGCTCAAGTACTGCGTTTTGTTTACGAATTGATTCATTTTGTTTATGATTGACGATTAATAAATGAAAAGCGAAGCCCATTACATATGCGAATCCATAATAGGTGACCATAATCCAATAGCTATTACTTGGCGAGACCGCATAGAAAATTCCAGTTGTTATAAAAACCGTTATTGGAGCTGTCCAATAATAGGACAAATGCTTACTATTCGCAGCAATTAGAAACACCGATATAAGAAATGTGTTGTAAGCTTCTGGAAATAATAAGGTTAAATATATACATAGTCCACCATATAGCAGTATTTCTGTGAACAAATAATATTTATAATTGAATAGTAAGGCTACCCATGGAACAGAGAAGGCAATAATTTCCCAAAGAATAATAATCCAAAGTGGTAATGTTAAACCATCCTGAAAATTTAATGTAGCTAGAATGATAGACACACTAGCAAGTAGGCGTACCCCTAACATAATCCAATCATACCAAAACCAATACTTAACCATATCTAACAAGTCCTTTACCCCCTAAATAGCCTACCATTTTACTTCCTATATAATAATTTAATCCTTCCTGCCTTATTATACTTTTTAATTTAAAACTACGATACTACTCACAGACTGCAAACTTCTATTGATTTAGTTGCCGAATCATACTACGTGTATAGCCCCCAATTTTCTTTGTCAAACCATCGACTATTCTAATACTTATGGCGGTAAATACTATACCCATAAACATTACAAAGAGTGACTTGGCAAAAGTATCTATTTGTATAAATATAATATTCATATCGATGTATCGATACAGTAGTGGTGCCAACAGGAACATAAGTGGCATTACGTAAAAAATGATTGCACTAATGAGACTGAAAATGCCAATCGTAAATTTCTGCATTAGCCAATAGACAGCACACCAAGTGCGACGATCTGTTAGCACTAATTTCACCTGAGACCAGTTCGATGTATCCATTGTTATACTTCTATCGTAAGAGTCTGTTGAAATATCTGTATAAATTTTCGTCTGTATGCGCTCGAATTGGATAAAGGGTGTGGTAGTCTGTAGTACGCGCATAATTAATGGAATCCCAACAACAGTAAATGAAAGGGTTAAACTAAATAGCAGAGCTATTAGGTAAAAACAAAAATAAAACAATCCTGTACCGAAAGTTAGCAATAAAAAATAACCATTCTGGATGAATCTTGATTTCATAAAGTTCATCGCTCCTATCTGTGTAATAACCGAATCATACTGCTTTTTTTGTCATTCTCACTAGTGTAAAAGTGTCATATGACAGTTCTAAATGATGTTAAAAAGGGGAGAGCAGCTTACTTCTGGTTAAAAAAGATGCTTTTATCCCGCTATTTACTGGGCAGTAAGACTCCCACCTCAAAATTCAGCGTTAGGTGGGGGGCGGGCTGCCGGTAAACGCACGATTGGTGAAGGCTAATAATCAGTGGGGGATGAACAAAAACCTGCTGATTAAAGTTTCACTTTATTACTCCTCCACAAAGCAATCCCGTTCTTACATCTGCAAGAACGGGATTGCTTTGTACTTTTATTTAATATGAGATGGACTTGTTTTTCGAATATGAAAAATAATATCAAATTGCTCAAACAATGAAGTATCAAAATACACCGAACTGTTCGGGAGGATTTGTCCCCCTATACTTAGTAATGGTCTTTTTGCTTTAACCCATTTTTCTGCTTGTCCTTTAAGGTGACGGTTATCCAATAAAAACATTTTATATGGCACTTTTCCGAGAGTATAATTGAAACTTTTTACATCTTGTGGAATAGTGTCGGTTGTAATCTTACCTCCAGTGGAAGGATCATATTCGCTGTATAAGGTAAAATTCCCCTCCGTAGTTGTACTACCAATTGTGACATAATTATTGTCTAAACGTTCCTTCAAAAACTGCCCCGCAACATAAGGGTATAATTTCTCATCGATAATTCCTTTAGCTATATGAATATTGTGTGCCCATACCATCGTTTTACCACCAAATGTCTCTTGTGCCCACATTGCATGATCGGCCAAGTATTGTTCATGTAGTTTTATTATACTTGGATAGTCGTTAGGGAGTAGCATTGTGGTAAATTTCTCTATTGCACTTGCCGTTGCTTTCGCCCAGATGTACTCGGATGGAATTATTTCTGTGTTGGCTTGCTCATTCTCATCTTTTAGTAATCGGGCTACTCTCTCAGCGTTTGCTTTAAACTTCTCTTTTCTTTCAGGAGCAAGTTTCATATATTCCTGTATACTTCCAGTAAAAGAAGACAATTCTTTATAATTTTCTTCTACTTCTGCCAGCAAATCTGGTCGATGGAGCCTTACATAATCAATTACTTTATTAAAGCTACCTTGGTCCAATGTCTTTAAGTCGAGCCCAATAAATTGGATCTTTTTTTTATTGGATGGATCAGCATTATAATCTTTCATCCACTCAATCATGGCTATAATTTCATCAGTAGGATATAACAATTTTAAAAATTCCCTAGGGTTTCCTTTTCCTGTTTGGATATATTCATTTAGTTTTAAGCCGTTTCCCCAATCTTCTTCCATTGCAAAATTCGTAAAACCCATTTCAGTAACCAAATATTTCACAAGGCGAAACTTCATAGTAAAAATTTCAGAGCTTCCATGAGTATTCTCTCCTAATCCTACATATTGCGCGTTCCCAATCATTTTCTTAAGTGGTTTTAAATCTTCAAATGGTTTTGACGGCTCTATCGTTTTTAATGGGTTAGCCTGTGATTGTATTGATTTAACTATATTTTTTTGGACTGATTGACCTGAATTTTCGACTGCTACAGTTTGAGCGTTTCCTACTTCCGCGCATCCTGTGACTAATAAAGCTGTACTAACCATTGCAATCATTCTTTTCTTATTCATTTTTGCCCACCTCAATTGAATTATTTTTATAAACAAGATTGATTCATGTACTTGCACGAATCAATTGCCTTAATTTAATTGTTATTTATTCCATATCATATTTTCTAGTTACATATTGTCATAAGATTAATTGACACAAGTCATAGGTTAATCATTACACTTTTGTACTATCGGCTATGACAGTTTATAAATAATAATTAAATTGTTGAATCGCAAGTAAGACTAGATTATGAATTTAATGATCTGTATGTCAAAATATTTTTATTCTAAGTTGTAGCTGTTGAAATGACAGGAAGTAAATTTGATAAACAAATGAATAAAGGGGAAGGGCGGATTACAATGTTATTACACGCAAAATCGTTCCACAATAAAGATAAAATCCATCGTGCTAAAATAGGACTTCAACTTTTTCTAAGTATCTTAACTATTACTTCTATTATCCTAAATGTACTAGTAATGATTACTAAAAGTATGCCGCTTATTGTGGTATATATGTTTACCCCGGCATTTTCTTCTATTTTGACTCGCATAATATTGAAAGAAGGGTTTAAAGATGTATCTTTTAGTCTCGGTAACTTAAAGATATGGAAGGGGATTGGTTTTGCTCTGCTAATACCTATGATTATTTGTGGAATTACTTATTCTATCGCCTGGTTGAGCGGAATTGCGAAGTTTCAGCCCCCGCAAGGTGGTATGCTAGAACCTATTTACAATATACTTGGATTTCAGTATCTACCGATACCATTAAGTTTCATTTTTATAGTAGTATTGAGCGAAGTATTAGGTAGCTTGCTTAACTTAATTCCAGTTATGGGAGAAGAAATGGGTTGGCGAGGTTATATGCTTACAAGACTAATCGATGCAGAGTTTTCACGCCCAATCCTTATTAGCGGATTGATTTGGGCAACGTGGCATGTTCCAATTGTTATTGCTGGTCTATATGTAGAGGGAACATCGGCCCTACTTTCAGTACTTGGCATCTATTTTTGTATTGTGCCATTCAGTTATATTACAGCTTATTTACGACTTATCACAGGTAGCGTTTGGCCTTCGGTTATCATTCATACTACTTGGAATGCCATTATTCAAGGACCTTTCGCACGTGCAAGTACAGGAGATCAAACTGAGATTTGGATTGGAGAATCTGGTTTGATAACCGCTATTATTATCTTGGCTACTGCAATAATTATGTCTCGAATCGTAAATTTTACTAAATAGCATACGGATTTGTTTTAAATTCAATTAGTGTAATATGACGAGGCTGAAATAAGATGCTCCTAAAAATATTAGAAAAAATCTAGTTGAACGGACTCTTACTTAATCTTAGGCTGCTGGATATATGGAAGGCATCAAGCTAAGGGTTTAATTTATAAAAATAAACTTGATTGTCATAAAAAAATAATGTTTTTCATTTAAAGGCTATGAGATGAAATTTCATCATCTTCATCACATTAGACCTTCAGGAAATAAAAAGTTAAACGATTATACAAATACTCTAACTGAAAAAACGATAGTCCTTTTATCAAAAATGTAGAAGGACTATCGTTTATTTTTTTGACAAAATTAGGGATTGATGTTCATAAAAATGGATAATATAATTCGTATTTTACGTAAAGAGAAAAATTTCTCCCTAGAATATTAAGCTAAATATCTTGGTGTGACGGTTAATTTAAGTTTCACTTTATGACTTGTAAAGGGCTGTTCAATGCATCGTACTATTAAAAAATCTAAATTTAATCATTAAATTGCGATAAAATGTGGTCGGAAATAATGAAATTTTAGGAAAAATAAGGTACACTAGTCTATGATTTTAGTTGAAAATCGTTTGACGTTAATGCATACGGGGGAAAGATTGATGAACAACAATACAACAAATGAATCAGTTGAAGAAATTGATCAAAAACGAGTAAGATCAAACAAACGTTATACAAATTGGAAGTTTATCGCAGCGGGTATTGGTGTAATTGCACTTCTTATTGGGGGAATGAGTTATTATCAGGCAACTCACTTCAATTCGAATGTTACAATTAATGACACAAAAGTTGGTGGTCTGAGCGCTGATCAGGCAATACAGAAATTAAAGACATCTGGACTAGCAAACAAAGTCTATGTTGATCAACAACAAATTTTAGATGAAAAAGATACAAAAACGGAACTTACGGAAAAAGATTTGCCTCAAGTTAAGAAACTATTAAAAAGTCAGTGGACATTTTTCCCTTCCTCAAAGGGAGAAAATTATTCATTGCTACCAGAGAAGGCAGATCAGTATCGTAGTGAAACGATGAAAAAACTTGTAGAAGAAAAGCTCATCTCTATGAATGAGAAATTAAAAGCGCCTCAAGATGCTATGGCGAAGCTAGAACAAGGAAAAATTGTTATTTCGAAAAGTGTTGAAGGAAAACAGTATGACGTTACTAGTCTACTGAAAGATTACGATAAGCAAAAATATAAAAGCGAAATTCATCTGAAGTCTGCATACATAAAACCTATTAAAGAAGACGATCCGATTGTCAAAAAAGAGGAGAAAGCACTACAGAATCTTCTTGGGCAGTCTGTTGAGTATAAAGTGCAGAATGAAGTTTATCCTTTAAAAGCGAAAGATTTAATTCAAAATGCTTCTATGTCAAAGGATATGAAAGTTACAATTGACGCGAGCGACATTAAGAATAAAATTACTGAAATTAATAATGCCAAATCAACATTAAATAAAGATTTCTCATTTAAAACGCATTCTGGTTCAGTCATATCAGTAAAAGGGCAAGGCTACGGCTGGGCACTAGATGTTGAAAAAGAAACTAAACAAGTTCAACAAGCCTTTGAGAAAGGCGAAAAGTCGCTTTCTGCTTCTAACATTCACGGAAATGGTTGGGAGAAGGAAGGTATCGGTTATAAAACAACAGCGAATAATGGCATCGGAGACACGTATGCGGAAGTTTCAATTGCAGAGCAACAAATTTGGATTTATAAAGATGGGAAATTAGTCGTTACAACAAATGTAGTAACGGGTAAACATAGCACGGGTGAAGATACATCACCAGGTGTTTGGTACGTTCTATACAAACGAACACCATACACGCTAAGAGGTAGCGCAGTAGGGAAAGCTGATTATGCGGTTAAAGTAGATTACTGGGTTCCATTCACAAATAGCGGTCAAGGATTCCACGATGCCGGCTGGCGAAAAGACTGGGCAAATAATGCTTATTTAACAGGTGGATCAGGTGGGTGTGTGAACCTTCTTCCTAATGTTGCAAAAACTGTATATGATAGTTTGAACACGTATGATCCAGTTATCGTGTACTAGAAAATAGCTACGTATCAAGAAATAAACAAAGCAGGAAATCTTATCTGATGGTATATGAAAAAAACACCTCTTGCATTCGCATACTAAGTGTGCAAATGCAATGGAGGTGTTTTTGTTTGAATACAAGAGTGTATTGCTTATAAGAAACAAAGTAGAAAGAGATTAAGAATAAGTATTCAAATAATCAATAAAATTGACAATGAATATCATTTTCACTTAATATAGAATCGTCGCATTTAATTAGACATGAATTTTTTGTTAATATAATAGATTTCTATTAAGTTGTCATATTTACGAACTATCATTAAATATTTTAAGAATTTAAACGTAGGAAAGGGTAATATAAAATGAACTGGAAAAAAGGCGGATTATGGGTTATTATTTTTTTCGTTGTAAAAGGCACGATTTCTACACTTTTAATCGTTACAGGTGCTAAATATTTTGATTTATCATTTATGCAACTTATCTTATTAATTCTGACCTTATTAGTGATTTCTCTAATAAGTCGTAAATTGCTGTATAGACATAAACAAAACAAAAAGCAAAAAGAGCTAAATATATAATGAAGCCCCAGAGACCGTTGGATTTCTGGGGTTTTATTTCGATCGTTTTTTCCACATGTACATCAACTTAACGGAACAGGTTGTCCAAAACGATAAAATCGATGATGTTTAAAATGCGTCAATTACTTTTATATAAGGGTTGAAGAGAGCTTTTGAATCAATCTTTATTCTGAAGCGACAGACGTGCATAAATTATGCTTGTTTTTCAATTGGTAGTTTAAATGTAAAAGTACTGCCTTCTCCTAATTCACTTTCAACTGTAATTTCTCCTCCGTGTAGTTCGACAATCCATTTTACCATCGACAATCCTAAACCTGTGTTTCCGATGTTTGAAGATGTTCGTGCTGCGTCAACTCGATAAAATCTGTCCCATATTTTAGTAATATGTTGCTCGCTGATGCCTATGCCATTATCGGAGACTTTACCTATTATGTTGGTTTCATCACGGAATAGTTGCATATTCACAGTTCCGCTCGCTTTACTATAAGCAATCGCATTCGTTAGTAAATTCATTAATAAACGCATCATCAATGTTTGATCTGCTTTAATAAATAGGTCTTCCTCTATATTAGTTGTTATATCAATCGAAGCTTCTTGAAGCATTAATGAAAGCTCTTCTACAACGATTTCCGTTAATTCACTCATATTGATACATTCAAATTGGAAAGTATTATGGTTTCCTTGGTCAGCTCGTGCTAATAATAAGAGTTGTGAGATTAGAGCGGACATTTTACGTGATTGCTTTAAAATTACTTCTAACGATTCTTCCATTTCTTTCGGATTATTTCTCTGCGATAAAGCGTATTCGCATTGCGAAATAATAACAGATGTTGGTGTTCTTAATTCATGAGATGCGTCAGATGTAAATTGTTTTTCACTTTCGAATGATGTCTCCAATCGCTCAAACATTTTGTCAAAGGTTTGTGCTAAATGATACATTTCGTCTTTCGGTGAACCTTGTAAATTAATTCTCTTCGAAAGGTCTTTACCATCACCAATTTTACTGGCTGAATCACTCATTTGTTGCACAGGTCGAAATGCCCTTTGCGTAATAAAATATCCTCCGAATGCCGCAATAAGAATAAGTAATGGGAATGAAATGATTGTTACCACGATAAGCGTATTCATCGTTGAGGATAATTGGTTCATAGTCATTATTCCACGAACCCAGACTTGCTCATCGCCGCCTGCATTATGGAGAAAATCATATACTATCCATTCTTTATTACCGTCTTTAATGGTTTGTATTTCATCGGATTTAAGGGATATCTTTTTATTAAAGCTTGTTGGACTATGTCCTACCAACAGCTCACCTTGTTTACTATAAATGCTTATATTTACTCCATCTTCTAAGGTTTCAAAATCATCGTCAATCTTTAACTGCCCATGCTTATATTCGATATCTTCCATGCTTTCTTTTACTGTGCTCTTCAATTGATCTTTCATATTAAAAAGTAAAACTTTATCTGAAGAAGTTAAAATAAAAGCTAACACGAGTGCCATAATAATTACAATTAGCCCCGTATACCACAGGGTCACTCTCATTTTTATTGATAGTCTTTTCATGGTTCTACTCGCAATACGTAACCAGTTCCGCGCACTGTATGAATTAACTTCGTTTCAAACTGGCTATCAATTTTTTTACGAAGATAGCGGACGTAAACATCAATAATATTCGAGCCGCCTTCATAGTCGTAATTCCACACATGTTGCTCAATTTTATCTCGTGTCAGCACAACTTCTTTATTACGAATCATATATTCTAAAATAGCAAATTCTTTACTGGAAAGAGTGATGACTTGGTCTCCTCGTGTTACTTTATGCATATTGCAATCTACCACTAGATCAGCGATTTCAAACACATTCGATGTATTTCCTGTTTTTCTTCGCATTAACACTCGAATTCTTGCTAACAGTTCGTCAAAAGCAAACGGCTTTACTAAATAATCATCCGCACCTAAGTCGAGTCCTGTTACACGATCATCAATTGTATCTTTAGCTGTAAGAAGCAAGACAGGAGTTGTATTATTGTCCGCGCGTAATCTTTGTAATACTTGTAAACCATCTATTCCTGGAATCATAATGTCAAGTACAATCAAATCGTAGGTAGCCATGTTTATATAATCCAGGGCATCTTCTCCATTCCCACATGCATCGACACTATAATGTTCTGCATTTAATCGTTTTACCAATATATTTTGTAAGTCTTGTTCATCTTCGACAATAAGAACTCGCATTAACATTCTCCTTTTCTTCTTATTAATATGTATCACTATAATTCCGAAACATTAAAGAAAGATTAGAAACTAGTTAATTATATCATTTTATCCCGTATTAACGGGTAGTAAGACTCCTCCCTCAAAATTCGGCGAATGCGAGGTAGGGATTAACTGCCTGTAAAAGCCTTCACTTTATTTTTTTGTACATTAATCTTCCTTTAATGTTTGTTCAGTAACATAAAGGCAAGGATAAGGTGCACATGTAAAGGGAGGAAAACAGAATGGGAAAATGGATGCTGATTGGAGCAATGTCCTGTTTATTCTTAACAGCTTGTTCTACTCAAGCTGATAACAATACAGAAGTACAACAACTGAAAGTGGAAAATGATAAATTACAAAAAGAAGTCGCTCAATTACAACAAGAACCAAGCAAAATAGGGCCTGCTACGAATGATACGAAGCAAACACAAGATTTCAAAAACGAAGTCACATCTATTGTAGAAAAGGCAAATAACACGAAACCAGTTGGAGCAAAAGAAGAAAACCTAAATACGTACTTAGCAGTAAAAAAAGAAATTGACCAACTGGATGACAAGATAGATCTATCTGATAATCAGCTAGAAGCAGATTATCGCGCTGGAACGATAACTGTTGAGCAATATCAAACGCAAGAAAAAGAACACGATATACTGGAAGATCAATTAGAACAAGCAGAAAATGCACTTGAAGCAAGATTTGGAATAGAGGATTAATCATTAAGGAGTGGATGGAAATGTTAAAACATAAAAAGAAAATAATGATAAGTGTAATTGCTATTTTAGTAAGTGGTATTGCTATTATTAGTGGATATTATGGCATGGGTTACAATTATGCAAAAAAGAATGAAAACTACACAGAGAAACAAGTTCGTGAAATTTCTTTAGCTCATACAAATGGAGAAATTATTAATGTGAAAAAAGAATTCGAATTAGAAGATGACAACTTAGCACAATCAAAATTTGAATATGAAGTGGAAATCAAGACACCTGATAATCTGTTAAATATTTTAAAAGTTAGTGCAAGGACAGGTACAATAGAAATTGATAATGAAGATTAAATAAATATCGCGTATTTGAAAAAACTCCGAACAAAATTTGTTTGGAGTTTTTTCATGTTTATACTTTACTATTTTGAAAGGGGAGTGCTACATCGCTATTAAACTAACAAAACAAAATAACACCTAATATGAAAAAATACGCTGTTCTTTCTGAAGAATCCTAGGAAAGGGTAACTTGATATATCACCGCTATAAAAGTATCGTTCCAATCCAAGTGTATATTTGTGACGAGTTGAATTCAAACTTGATACCTTAGATTCACAGATTGTTCTTTTCCTCAAATCGTGCAGATTTGATTACGTATAATTACATAAAAACTTGTCATCGTAACTTTGATATCTTGCTGTTACATTCCAAAATGCATACAACAGCGTGCCTTCAAGGTTATACTGATGCTGGAGGTGATTCAAAGTGACATAAAATCGGAAAATGAGCTTTTTAATAGTCAAGAGAGCTTTAAAGATCAAGTCTTCATTTTGAAACTAAAATCGCTTTTATATTAGGCTTCGAATTTTTATGTGGTACAGACATTAGTTGAAAGATAGGCTTTTCCTGTTCTTATTTATATCGTTAACTTGATAATTTATAAATATGAATTTAGTGGGGGGATATTATGAAAGATAGCAAACGTTTTAATTTTCACAAGCTTTGGCTAGGACAGTCTATAAGTTTGTTAGGTACCCAGCTTACAATGGTAGCTTTGCCTCTTTTTGCATTAGAGGTGCTACAAACAAGCGAGGCAAATGCTGCCATGCTTCGTGGGATTATATTTGTACCCTACCTAATTTTCGGGTTAGTAGCCGGTGCTTTGATAGACATCTTTCATAGGAAAAATGTTTTGCTAATTTGTAGTATATGTCAAGGAGTATTATTTTTATCAGTATTCATACTGACTGTAACAAATATTTTAACGTTCCCTTTATTAGTGTTTATCATGTTTTTAAATGGAATATTTACTACATTTTATAACATTGCTGTTCCTTCTTTCTTACCGGAAATAGTAACAGATAAAGACAAGTTAAAAAAAGGAAATGCTCAACTAGCACTTTCGGAGTCTCTTTCTGTAGTAATTGGTCCTATGCTAGCAGGAATCATCATTACTCTATTTGGATTAACAGGCTCTTTTACTATTGACGCAGTAACGTATTTTGTTTGTTTTGCATTTGTATTATTTATTTCCAAGTTTAAACCGCATACAGAGGGCTCTTTAAAAGACGTAAATATAAAATCCATATACCAAAACATATATGAAGGCTTGGTATATTTTAAAAAACACCCTGTATTAGAACCAATTGTAACCTGTGGCGCTGTTTACGGTTTTTTTAAATACATACTAAATAGTATTTTAGTAATATTCCTGTATAAGGTAATGGGTCTATCTGAACTTGAAATAGGGTTTGTTGTAGGCTCAGCAGCGGTGGGATTTTTAATAGGTAACACGATACTCATGAAAAAAAGTCAACAAATTAATAATACAAAAATGCTTATTTATAGCGCTACTGTATCAGTTACTGGTTTGGCCTTTATACCGATAATGGGATATATGGGAACCATTATCGGTATAGTAGCTGCAAGTATCATACATGGTATGGGAGAAGGTGTATTTGGCCCTTACGCTGCAACCATACGACAACTTGCCTCACCAAGTCACATGCTAGGCCGAGTAAATGCTGTACAACGTACGCTGAATTGGGGGGCTTGGGCATTAGGAAGTTTTGCTAGTGCATTTTTAGTTTCTATATTTGGGCTTCAAACTACGTTATTCATAGGGGGATTCGGAACAACATTGTGTTTAGTGGCGTTGTTAAGACGTGGCGTATCAAAAGGAAATGATATTGAATATACGAGTTCATTTTAGAGGAGATGATTGTGATGCATAAGGTATTAAAAGGAACTGACATAGAAAATAAACCCCACATTTTATTTATAGGGGGATGGACAAAGCCTATACAAGATGCATTAGACAGTGGCTATATTGTTTCGTACATAGGATCGTACGCTAAACACATATATTTTGATGGGACTATCTTAGAAAAATGTTTCTATAAAAAAGAATTAGACACGACAAATATACCCTTGTCTATATACTATGCTGAAGAATTATTCAAAGAGAAACCATTTGATGTGGTTGTATCTTTCAACGAAACAGCATTAGATACGGCTTGCATAATTGCAAAGATTTTTAATGTTAAAGGGCCTTCTTACAATGCTAATATGATAACCCGCAATAAAGACATGATGCGTGAAATGCTAGCAGGTAAAGACTTTTCGATAGATTCGACAGTTTGCAATAACATTAAAGATATTAATGAATTTTTGAACAAAAAAGATAGTATTATAATAAAGCCCCCGATTGGCGCAGGTGGTAAAGGTGTATCTAAGCTAGACACGGGAGATGACGTAGAGGTATTTTTTGAAGAAAATGGTATTCAACTACCTGTTTTAGTGGAAGAGTACATTGAAGGTGATGTAGTTTATACGGTCGAAGCCGTTTCTTATAACAAAAAACATTCTATACTAGCGATATCAGCTGAAGTATTTAAAGAAGGTACGTTTATAATAAACTATACTATTATGCCAGCACCTATAGATGAATCTCAAAAACAATTAATTATGGAAAAAGTAATGCTATTTTTGGACGACATGCAAATGGAAAACGGCATTACTCATACAGAAGTAAAGATAGACAAAAAAAATAAGCCGATAATTATAGAATCTCAGGTTAGAATAGGTGGTGGTAATATCTGGAATATGGTGGAACTAACAACCGGCATATCCCAATTTGGATACTATTATGATGCGTTAGCTACTGAGACTATAGATGAATTTAGATGTGTATCTTCAAAATGTCATGCTATGTCTTTAAGCTTGATTCCAAAACCAGGTTGCTTAAAAGAAATCAAGTATAAGGAGTTAAGTAACATATCCGAGGTCGTATTAATTGATCTATTACTAAAAGAGGGAGACATCATACCACCTATTGTAGATAGCACTCAACGCAAAGGATCTATATTATTTACGACTAGTGATATGAAACGTATGTACGAAGTTGTAGAGGAAATATGTAACAATATAACGTTTGTTTATCAGGATTTAACAGAATGGAAACCTTCTTTTAAAAAATATAAGTAAACAGAAATGTGGCAAATAAATGGTCTATATAAAAAAGAGAAATTTTCGAATTTCCTGATAGCGCTAAACCTAAGCAAAATAATGAACTATCCTATGGAAGAAAGTTGAGGGAGCTAATCGCATATGTTTTATTGAAAGGATGTGATTGAATTATGGAACGGCCGAATTGGGGAATTGGAGGATTAGTATTCGTTGGCTGTATGTTTCTTGGTGGAGGAGTGGGATCTATGTTAGGTAATGCCCAAACTGGATGGCTAATAGGAATGGGCATTGGATTTCTTGGGATGGCTTTAACGAGACTGTTCAGAAAATAATGTAACTGAGATTCTTCTTCTGGTAAATAAGGAAATATGTAAGTAATTCATGGCATAAGAGTTCTATAAATTATAGTTAGAATCTTCTCTTTTGTATTTGTCTTTTCAAAATTTCTCCATACATAGATACGATTCTCAAGTCGGAGGATAGCACCTTAGGGTGTCTTTTTTATGCTTTTTAAAAATGTCTTACCATATAATAGCTGAGTTTTGCTTTCAGTCTCCAATGCCCATTAAACATAAAATGAAAATTCTGCACCATTTAAACTCTGATAACAATTCATACGATCAAGAATAATTGAGCTAATAGCTCTCGGTAGATTGCCATCATTTTTTTTATAGATTAGATTCATTACCGTTTCAGACCTATGTATTCATTCATAACCTAACAGTAAAAGGGGGGATGATTAAAGGTATGGCGTTTAATGATGAATTAATTTGTCAACAGTTTGCAAGAATTATCGGCGGGCAAGAAGGATTCGCCGGTGGGAAATGCGTGGCAACAATAAACAGGGATGAAATACGAGCAACAATCTTGGGAAAACGTTTTAGAGTAACAACTTCCTTTTCATTCGAATCACGAGACAATAAAACTGGACGAGCATTATGCCTAGGCCGAGTAGCACTCTTACAAAAAGAAGTCACTGAATTTGTGGCGACAATTATTAAACAAGGAATAATTGTTTCGTCTATACACAATGAGTGGTTATGTGATGATCCAAATTTGATTTACGTTAATATCGAAGACGTTGATGATCCACTAAATTTTGCAAGAAAAGTGAGAAGAGCATTGTGCAATTAACTAAGTTTTTTAGTTAAATGAGTGATTACGTTAAATAGAAGATTTCAGCGTGTTGAATGTTATATTTGTAAAATAGATTTAAGTGGATGGTTTTATAAAACGAAAGAAGGTGTTTCATATTTGGAATGCCTTTTCTTTATGTTTTCGTTGCTAATGTGGGTGGTTAACGGATTATATGCTGTTTATCTTGCAACAGCAAGAACTGGACGAGGTATCTTTAAAGGTATTTGACTATTTGTAGATACCATATTTTATCAAATGTTATTAGCATATCATAAAACGACAGAGGAGAAATCGCCAGAGAAATACGTCAAATTAGTCATTCCTTCTATAATCTAAGGGGGGCGATTTTGTTTTCGAAAAATAATAGGTAAATCATTTGACAATTAAAATAATCTACTTTAATATATGTGCCATAGCATATATATGGTGAAACAAATACATTCATTGTGAATGATTGACTGGTATGCTATATCCTTTTATATCTTAATTTATAGAGGTGATATATGAACTTACATGATTTAATAGGCTATCTTGTTCATCGTACTGATGTGAAAATGACCAATTATTTTACGAAGAAATTAAAGCCTTATGGAGTTACGCCAGAGCAGTGGGGGATTATTAGTGTTCTTTGTAGCCAAAGGAGCACTACTCAAAAAGAGTTGGCGGAAGCTATTGATAAAGATCAAACTACTGTTGTTAGAATGATACAGTCAATGGAGAGAAAAGGGATTGTAAGGAAGGCTTTGAATGACCAAGATAGGCGTTCACATAACCTTTTTTTAACTGAAAAAGGTGACGAGTTAAAGAAAACAATCTTGCCTGTAGTGAAAGACGCTCACCATTTCGTTACGAGTAATTTGAGCGAGGAAGAAATTAAAGTATTACAATCGTTATTAAACAAATTGTATGATACACGCTATTAATATTTGTTCCTTATTGATGCTATGCTATTCATAAGGAACAAACTTTGTTTTAGGTATTATATGTGCTATAGCATATAATTTTTGTTTGTTTGGACGAATGGAAAGATAACTTTATTTTGTATCATATCTGATTCAGGTTCACTTTTTTGCCTAGTACCAGTCAAATTTTTGTATTATATATGCTATAGCATATAATTTTCAGCCCTTTAATATTGAAAAGGGTAATGTAAATTGAAGCGACTTCCATACGGGTAATCTCAGGAAATAGGGTAAAGGTAGTGACTACTACCTGAACAATACTGAGTTTTTATCAAATAATAAGAAAGGTGTGATTACTATTTTAATTTTCATCAATATTGTAAAAGTAGTGTTGTTTCTGTTCTTTTTAATGACAGGAACGAAAATTATATCGGGGAAAATGGCAGATGAATTCAAACGATTTGGTTTACCTTCGTTTTTTAATTTCTTAACTGGAGCTTTTGAGATTGTAGGAGCGATTGGAATGTTGATAGGAATTTGGATTCCAACAATAGCTTTATTAGCAGGATTGTTATTAGGCGGTACGATGCTTGCAGCCGCATTAACTCTAATTGTATTAGCGAGAGATCCCTTTAAGAAAGCAATACCTGCACTTGTTTTGTTTGTCCTTAGTTTAGGGATAAGTTTGTATCACATTTTTTAAACATAACTGAAAACTATTAAACTTTCACTTTATGCGTTCAAGTTACTATCGTTTTGTGATTATGTTACAAATAGGGGGATTCTCCAATTAGTGCTTGAATAATAATAGCAATATGGATTTAGACATTACTTTCATTCGAATCATGATCAGTAAAAGAATGGGAAGAATTTTTATACAAAGGAATTCCCGATGAATTTTATATTAAAAATAGGAGTGAGTGAAAATGGCATATTTATTACAAGTCGATTTTCCGTTTGAAGGTCCTTTTGGTGAAGAAATGGAAAAAGGATTTTGGGATTTAGCAAAAAGTATTAACGAAGAAGAAGGATTCCATTGGAAAATATGGACTGAGAATGAAGAAACAAAAGAAGCTGGAGGCATTTATGTATTTGAAGAAAAACAAGATGCTGAAAAATACGCGGAAATGCACAAGAGCAGACTTGAAGCAGCTGGTGTAAAAGATATTAGAGTAAGAATTTTTAACATCAATGAAAAGTTAACTAAGTTGAATCGTGGTTTTATTAAATAATTCCGACAGTCGGAGCAAGCGTAAAAAGGAGGGGGATAATCCCCTCTTTTTTTAATTCTTAAATTGATGGTGAGGGGACTCGCATAAAAAATAATCAATTATAAAAGTAATTTTGAACGTAAGGAATTTGTAAGGAAGAGGTAAGAAAAAAGAGATTTTCCTTGTGTAAGATGAAAATGTAAAGAAGAGTGAGAGGAGAAAAATACTATATATTTCTATAAAAAACAAATCAATTAATAAGACTTGTTTGGAGGAAAAGAGACATTACAGATTCAATGTCGTCCTTTTGCAGTGGGGTAAGAAGAAAGCTGTGTGATTAGTTCCAAACAGCAAATAACCATTTATACAATATGAATAGGGGAGAGGATTATTTTGATGAAAAAGCATCGCCAAATTACATGTACAGGTTTAGCCCTTTTAATAACTGGAGGTTCCCTGTTTTATACAACTCCAACCTCAAGTGTAAAAGCGGAGTCCATTCAAAATGTATCTAGTTCGTTACAAACAAGCACCCAAAGAGATCATAATTCCGTCAAAGAGGCAATGCGGGATACATTGAAACTAGGATATCCAGGGATACTTGCTAAAACTTCTGAGAGTGGAAAAACATGGAGTTATGCGGCTGGTGTAGCTGATCTGAGTACTAAGAAACCAATGAAAACAGATTTTCGTTTTCGAATTGGCAGCGTGACAAAGACGTTCACTGCAACAGTTATACTTCAATTAGCAGGAGAAAACCGCTTAAATCTAGACGATTCTATTGAAAAATGGATACCTGGTGTCATTCAAGGAAATGGATATGATGATAAACAGATTACTATCCGGCAATTATTGAATCACACAAGTGGTATCGCTAATTACACAAGGTCAAAGGATTTTAATATGATGGATACAAAAAAATCTTATACTGCTGAAGGATTAGTAAAGATGGGAATATCCATGCCTCCAGATTTTGCTCCAGGAAAGAGCTGGTCGTATTCAAATACAGGATATGTATTACTAGGAATTCTTATTGAAAAAGTAACTGGGAACAGCTATGCGGAAGAGATTGAAAATCGAATTATTGAACCACTTGAATTAGCGAATACATTCTTACCTGGAAATTCAAGCGTCATTCCAGGAACCAAGCATGCCCGTGGATATATCCAATTAGACGGAGCAAGTGAGCCAAAAGATGTTACTTATTATAACCCAAGTATGGGGAGCTCAGCCGGAGATATGATTTCTACAGCTGATGATTTAAACAAATTCTTTTCTTGTTTACTTGGGGGCAAGTTATTGAAAGAACAGCAACTAAAGCAAATGCTTACAACAGTCCCTACAGGAGTAGATGAGCTTGGTGATTCCGGGCTTGGAATTTTCAAAATGAAGCTTTCAAACGGTGAATCGATATGGGGGCATGGAGGAACCATTCCTGGCTTTTTAACTTTTGCTGGAGGCACACTTGGAGGCAAGCATACATTGGCAGTCAATTTGAACAGCCTTAAAGCTGATACTCCTGATCCTTTTAAAAATATTTTACTTGCTGAATTTAGCAAGTAGTCTAAAAGTAAAAACGGGTAAAATTTATCATAGTTTCATAGTTACACAAATGAATGATGAAAACGATCAATTATTTAAGGAGGTAATTCCGTGATGAAAAATAAGCTAACTGGTGTGTTAGCCACTGCATTAGCGGTAACTATGATTCTACCAACCGGAGCGAAAGCATTTTCTGAAAGTAAGACTACTGTTGTAATTGGTGAAGAAGTAGCTAGTCAGGAACTGAAGAAGATTGCAGCAGAGAAGGCGGAGCTACTTACGAAGTCCCATGGGGCAGCTAGCGTGCAGTATGCACTAATTGATAATGGAAAACTTATTTTGTCGGGTCAGGCTGGCAAGAACGATATGGAAGGGGAAAAGCCGCTAACCAAAGATACTTTATACGGGATTGGTTCAGTTAGTAAAATGTATGCAACAGCGGCTGTAATGAAATTGGTCGATGAAGGAAAAGTCGATTTGGATGCTCCTGTTGTCCGCTATGTTCCTGATTTTAAGATGAAGGACGGTCGATACAAACGTATTACACCGCGTATGTTATTGAATCACTCCTCTGGATTGCAAGGTTCTACGTTAGGTAATGCATTTTTATTTAACGATAATGATACCTATGCCCATGATACCTTGTTACAGCAATTGTCAAATCAAAACTTGAAGGCGGACCCTGGTGCTTTCTCAGTATACTGTAACGATGGTTTTACGCTGGCCGAAATTTTGGTGGAAAGAGTTAGTGGTATGAGCTTTACTGAATTTCTACATCAAAACTTTACAGGGCCTTTAAAAATGAATCATACGAAAACGCCACAGGACAAATGGAGGGATGAAAATCGGGCTGGACTATATTACTCGGCGTACCAAGGGCAACTTCCAATTGAATCGGTGAATGTTATTGGTACGGGAGGCATATCTTCCACGGCAGAAGATATGGTGCGATTCTCACAACTATTTATGGGACAGGGAAAAGGAATCCTCTCTGATAAGGTAGTTAAGGCAATGGAGCAAGAGGAATATAAAAAAGGAATGTGGCCGGGGGCTGGCGAGAATATTTTTAACTATGGTCTTGGCTGGGATAGTGTGGAACTATACCCATTCAGTGAATATGGGATCAAAGCTTTGGCTAAGGGCGGCGATACGGCATTGCAACATGCTATATTAGTCGTGCTTCCGGAACAGAAAATAGCAGCGGCTGTATTGACATCTGGTGGACGGAGCTCTACAAATCAGCTAATGGCAACTGAATTGCTGCTCGCTACGCTTAAAGAAAAAGGTACTATTAAAGAAATCAAGCCGAACAAATCCTTTGGTAAGCCGGTCAAAGTCAAAATGCCTCAAGGCGTAGCAAAGAAAGCAGGATTTTATGGCAATAGCGAAACTCATTTTAAAATTGAAATTACGAAGAACGGTGAACTATTCTTACCATCTAATCCAGAAGAAAAATATGTATATACTGCTGATGGAAGCTTTATTAATGAGGGGGGTACTTCCAAGCTCAACTTCGTAACCGAGAAGAATGGAAGAACTTATTTGAAGGAGAGCGCATATAAATCTTATCCAGGTTTAGGGCAAAGTGTAATGACCCACTATTTAGCTGAGAAACTAGAAGACAACGTGCTTTCGAAGAAAACCGCTGCTGCATGGGCAAAGAGGGAAGGTGTCAAGTTTTATCGTGTAAACGAGAAATTTAGTTCTATTCAATATCTTGTTCAGTCGAAACATCTTAGTACTCAAATTACTCGCAAGGAAGGCCCAGCAGGCTATTGGGATGGCAGAAAAATTACAGGTCCGAACACCGCGGTGCATCAGATCCAAGTACCCGTGATGAATGGTCGTGATACGACGGAAACACACTTCTATACAGAAGGCGGCAATGAATATATGGAGATGGCTGGATTGTTATACGTAAGTGAATCTAATGTAAAACCAATTGATGTAGGCCAATCATCCAAAGTTACGCTGGGAGCAAATGGACATGCGAAATGGTTTACAATTCCACAAGCGGCAACAGACAAAAGGATGACCGTGACGCTGCCATCAAATGGTTCATTTGCGGTGTATGATGAGAAGGGAGTTTGCGTCAACTTCACCATTGTGAGTGGCAATAACAAGGTGGAACTTCCGAAGAACGGAACAATCGTATTCGCTGGGGCACCGAAATCGGAATTTGCAATCTCGGTGAACTAGCTATAATTTAAGATGATCTTAAACAAAACCAGTACGGTACAGAAAAGATGTATTACTGGTTTTGTTTGTATTTATGCATTCTCAATGAAAAAGCTTGAATAATATCACGCTCAAGCACTATAAAAACATCAAAACTAGAAAATTAGTATCTCTAGAAGATGTACAGTTTTTTTGGAGTTGAATAATTTTAACAGCGTAGAGAGATTAAATTTCTACTCTTTTTCTTCAATTAATATAATGTGTATGTACATACACATTATATTTTTATTCCATAAATTTTAAAATTTTGTTCACGATAGTTTGAAATTGTAAAAAAAGAAAATATGTGGCACGACATGACTTTGTTTTTATACAGCTTTGTAATTAAACTATAATATTGTATTTTTTCTTCATTATTGAAATTAGTAATAATAAAATGTATTATTGAAAAGCACAATTTATAATTCAAGTAATCAAGCATATGTACCCATAATAATTTGAACATTCAGAAATTATAATATTGTCTAAAAACGAGGTGAGATTCATAGAAACAGTACATATTAAGTGGTATGGCATGTATAGTATAAATGACTTTTATAATAGGGAAGAAGCTTCTAAGAAGGGGATATTTGCAATCTCTAGAGTATATGCTAAGAATGTAACATTGCTCTATATAGGACAAACTAAAAGAAGCTTTATACAAAAGATAAGAGAACTTAATAAAGAGTGGGCTTTTGATGAGAGCGAATTAAAGATTACATTAGGAATAATAGAATTTCCTAGTGGTGAACTTTACTCTGAAAAGAAGGTAAAAGAGATAAAATCTCTTTTGATTTTACGACATACCCCATTAGAAAACGAAACATCTTTATTATACTATAGAGGGAAATTTAATTTTAAAATTATTAATAAGGGAAGAAGAGGTTTAATTGTTAAAAAGCTTTCTACAGGAGATCTAATGTGGACGTAATTGGAATCACCTTTGAATAAAATTGAAGGTTTCTTAAGTGCAGAAGCTTATCAATTTTTAATGTATTAAACTATTTTGAATAACATATGTCAGATACTTGAAAAAACACAAATTTTATTATGATATGAAATCCTGTATGGAAAGTGTAGTTTATTTCTATTGTTTAATAAAAATATTAAGAATTTTAGGGATAATACATAAAGAGTAGAGGAGAAAGTAAACACGGAGGTTTGAAGAATGGGACAAGTAAGCAGATTTCAAGAAAAACAACAGAATCGTCGTCAAAAGGCAATTTTTAATATTGCATTTACTTTGGTATTAGTGACAGTTGGTATAGTGACATACCAATTGTTTACCCCTTCTAATACATCAACGAAAGCAATTGCTCAAGAAAAGAAAGTAACAAAGATAGAAGAGAAGAAAACTGAAGATAAAGAAACAGCAAAGATAGAAGAGAAGAAAACTGAAGATAAAGAAACAGCAAAGATAGAAGAGAAGAAAACTGAAGATAAAGAAACAGCAAAGATAGAAGAGAAGAAAACTGAAGATAAAGAAGCAACAAAGTTAGAAGAGAAGAAAACTAAAGATAAAGAAATAGCAAAGATAGAAGAAAAGAAAAGCGAAGATAAAGAAGCAGCACAGTTAGAAGGGAAACAAAAAGTAGAAAAATCGGTAAAAACGAACGGAACTGAAAATAAAGAGGAAGAAAAAACGGTATCTCAAGAAAAGGATCCTCAAACTAATCCTTCATGGAAGCCAATTGGTACAGAGCAAGGAGCAAAACCTGATATGAAATTTAAAGAAGGAACAGTAGATTGGAGTGAGATGAAAAAAGCAATCTCTTATGCTGTTGATGTTCCAGAGAGCCAATTGATTTTCGATTTTATTGGAAATAATGGTAATAATAAAGCCTACGGTAATGTACGAGATAAACAAAGTAATAAAAAATATAAGGTTAATATTGATTGGGTAGAGAATCAAGGGTGGAAACCAGCATCTGTACAAGTGGTAAAATAAATAATAGAAATGTAATTATATGTTTAAAAGGACAGTAGTATTAGGCACTCATGGAGCTGTAATGACTTTGATGTTGTATGAACTTAGCTTGATAGCGATGGGGTACCGCCAACAAGACGCGAATTTTGCACGCTAAGCAAAAAAATAATAAGCTGTCCACATGGACAGCTTATTTACATAATTCTTGTTATTGGAAGTCGTTTTGAAATTCTATATGTTTACTTTTTTCTTGTTCTTACGAATAAACCACAACACCACAGTTAAAAATAATAAAAAACTCAGTAAAAAGAGCGGTATTTTTTGAATAAAGAAAAATCCTTTCCAAAAATCTAACCTAGTACTATCAGGAGAATCTGTTGCCATCCCACCTATAAAAAAAGACAACGGAATAGTAAGTATATTTATCCCTAAACCGATCATTACGAATGATAGATTTTTACTCCAGATTTTTGGTAATGCAGCCATAATAAATAAAACTAATGCAGTACCAATTATAAGAAACAGTACTCCAAAATAAAATGCAAAATATAAAATAATTCCCATAATCCCCCTCCAAGACTTTAATTGTACCATCAATAAGGGCAATTTTGGATGAATATGATATTCGTATATAGTTAACACAACGCCCCATTATCGGTAGTAAATAATTTCATAGAATCCTTGTATGTACAGGGGGTCTTGTTTTTTGGTCTATGTATCTCTTATATAGGATTTTATACATCATTGATGTAGCGGGGATATGAGGGAGCCTCGCTTTTCTTTTTTTGCATAAAATTTTGTATGAAAACAGTTGAGTTATAATGCTTTATGCTGAAAAATAAAAACTTTTCTTTGAATTTGAAAAAGAAGGTGTTACCTTGTCAAGTGTTGAAGAAAATGAGATAGCAACTGTTGCTACAGATAGTGTAACGGATACAGAACACGAACTTCATCACATGAGGGTCATCCGAAATCGGTACTTGGGTTAATCGTCAGCTGAGATCTTTGGAATTGAACCGACGGGTAACTTTAACAAAATAAGGAGTACAATTAAACAGCCTAAAATATGCAAGTTTTTATGCGAAACTGCTTGCGTATTTTGGCTATTTTTGCATTCGTAAAAGTGCTATAAGTAAACAGCATTTTTAAATTGCCAAATACCCCCATGAGATCAATGGGACTTATATTCCACTTCTTTATCAGAATTATATTAAGAAGTGGAAATAGTATAAGTACCCAAAAAACGATAATAAAAACTGTATTCATCAGTTTCTACTCCTTATGTGAATCATAAAGTTATTATCCCGTTTATTGTGGGCTGACTAAAGTTTCACTTTATCTCTCCGTCTCAAAAAACTCAATCCACTCCCCATCAGGACCAGCGAAGAATAAGTAACGTGTTCCATCTGGTAATGTTTCGATTTCTTCTCCTAGTAAAAAGGTTACGCCGTGTTTTTGTATTCTTTCAATTTCATCCTCTAATGAATCTACCTTAAAGCAAATGTGATGTACTTTTCCTTCTGCCGGAAGAGAAGAGTTATAACCTTCAATGAGTTCGAGTATCGTTTCCTTCGATTCTTCCACACCTAAAAAAGCGAGTTTTAAGTCTGGGTTCGGGTGCCCCATACGTTTAAGGAGCTGTAAGCCGACTACTTCTTCATAAAATGAGATAGATGCTTCTAAGTTTGCAACCATAAGTCCAACGTGTTCTATTCTTCTAACTGGCATGTAGATTCCTTCTTTCTGAAAATTATATACAATATATTATTGAAAATTAAGAAAATAAGCAAGATAAAAACCTTACAAATTTTAGCGTGTTATATGGTATAGTGAGAAAGTATGTTTGGGGAGAAGGAAGGAGATTATACGATGAATACAACTACTCAAACTCCTTCATTATCGGAAACGATGAAAGAGTGGCATTATGCATTAGCATATGAAATTAAACATTGGAAAACGATAGGTGGTAGTAAAATTTCTATCATGAATGGTCGTTTTTTATATACAGATTATGAAAGTACAGTATACGTATTTCAGCTTATTTCGGAAGTAAGCTTACCTGAAGGTTCACCGATTCGAATTGAGTTCGATGGTGAGGAAGCGACAGGAGAAGTATTATCTGTACATGGATTAGAAATAGAACTGAAATTAAATGATTATATACAAGGTGAAATAAGAGAGGCGGTTTTATACAGTGAACCGTGGCAACTTTTAGAGCAACTGCAAGAGCGATTGAAAGAAGCACGTAAAGATAAGCTGAAACGTAATCGTATAAAGCGTCTTGTTGATGGGACGAGCAGCCCGAAACATATTGAGAAGATGAAAAATCCAAAAAATGAACTGGCATATCGCGCGTTTTATAATCCGACAACGTACGTATGGGGACCGCCGGGAACAGGGAAGTCTTACAATTTATCACGTATTATTTCGGCCCATTATCAAAAAGGAAAATCGGTACTTGTGTTAGCTCATAGTAATGCGGCAGTAGACGTATTAATGAGTGAAGTAACGAAGCAAATTGAGAAGAAAAAGAAATGGACGCCTGGCGAAATTGTTCGTTACGGTTATAGTCAACATGAACATATACGAAATCATGAAACGTTACTTGCATCTAAGTTAGTTGAAACGACGAACGGATCATGGGGTGAGGAAAGACTCTACTTGGAAGAGACACGCCAAGAGCTTCGTGAAAAAATCTTATCGTATAAGGCAACGTCCTCTGATAAGAAGCGTATGCAGGAGATTGAAAGTGATCTTCGAAAGCAAAAGGCTAAAATTAAAGAAGTAGAAAAAGAATATATTGAAAATGCGAAAGTAATCGGCGCAACTTTATCGAAATGTGCCATTGATGCGCTAATTTATGAGCGTACATTTGATTTAGTTGTCGTAGATGAGGTGAGTATGGCGTTCGTTCCGCAAATTGCATTAGCTGCTTCACTTGGAAAACGTATCGTCGTTTGCGGTGACTTTTTACAGTTACCTCCAATTGCGATGGCAAATCATGAACTCGTTCGCAAATGGCTTGGGGAAGATATGTTTTACCATGCTGGGATTGTTGAGTCTGTTAATAAATCAGAAGCACACCCAAACCTATTTATGTTGCAGGAACAAAGACGTATGCATGCGGATATATCGAAGTTTACGAATTCGTTTATTTATAAAAATAGAGTATACGATCATCCGTCTGTTTCAGAGCGTAAAGAACTTGCGCAATTGCAGCCGTTTGCAAATGAAGCGAGTGTTTTATTTGATACGAGCCAAATGGGAGCTTTTTCGTTAAAAGATGCTGCTTCTGGTTCACGTTTTAACATTATGTCTGGTTTAGTAGCAATGCAAATGATGTTAATCGGATTGTTAGACGGTGTTCAATCAATTGGTATTGTGACACCTTACAGGGCGCAGTCACGCTTTTTATCGACGTGTATTAGAGAAATGTTGCAGAGAACGAAATATCAAAACATACCAGTTTTAGCGGCGACAGTTCATAAGTTTCAAGGTTCTGAAAGAGATATGATGATTTTTGATACAGTGGACAGTTATCCGCAAGAACGACCTGGCGTATTATTCTTTGATCACAAAAACCATCGCCTCGTCAATGTAGCAGTGACAAGGGCGAGAGGGAAGTTCATTCAATTATCAGATTGCCATTATATGCGTAAAAACCTTTCGAGAAAACAAGCGTTATCACAATTAACAGCTCATATAGAACGTCACGGAGATGTGTATGATCGCACGACATCAAGACAATTGTGGGAACGAAAAATATCGAAACGTTTACGCTGGTTTATGGAAATGAATCTTGAGGAAACGAAAGGGCTATTAAAAGATATTTTAGCAGCAAAACGAAAAATTATTATTTCACTTCCAAGTACAAAACAAGTGGATAAGCGAGTATGGCAAGCGTTAATGCGTACAAATGCGCAAATAACAGTGTATAGTGACGGACCAGTTCCACTGAAAAATGTAAAGTTACAAAGACAAAATAAAGCATTCCCGTTCCTAGTAATCGATGATGAAATCTTCTGGGCAGGCGCACCGCTTACATCTCAAATGATGTTTGAAGGTAGTACGGAATTTCCGTACGTATGTGCAAGACTGCAAGCACCTGAGACAATTGGTGTATTAAAAGGATTTTTAGATATTCGGTAAATTCGGATAGGAATTCCTTGACTTTTACTTGGAATGAACTTAGAATAAAAAATAATTTAATATAATTTTATGAAAATTCTTATCACGAGAGGTGGAGGGACTGGCCCTATGATACCTCGGCAGCGGATTCGTTATGAATACTGTGCCAATTCCAGCAAGGTAACTTGAAAGATAAGAAAGAAGCTCATTTTGACTGTATATACAGAAGCCTCTTTCTATCTTTTAGAAAGAGGCTTTTTTACGTGAAAATAAAAGGAGGAAGAAAAATGGGAGCGACAGGAGTAGCGTCACAAAGAAAAACAATTGAAGAGAGTATCGAAAGAAATAAGGAAAAGTACATAGAAACAAGTCATGATATTCATGCGAATCCGGAGATTGGAAACCAAGAGTTTTACGCATCAAGAACGTTAAGTTTATTACTAGGTAGTGCAGGGTTTCAGTTGCAGCACAATATAGCTGGACATGAAACGGGATTTATCGCGCGAAAAAGCTCTGGAAAACAAGGACCGGCAATTGCATTTTTAGCGGAGTACGACGCTTTACCAGGACTCGGTCATGCGTGTGGTCACAATTTAATCGGCACAATTAGTGTTGCAGCAGCAATTGCATTATCAGAAACACTTGAAGAAATTGGTGGAGAAGTTGTCGTGTTTGGTACGCCAGCAGAAGAAGGCGGGCCAAATGGTAGCGCGAAATCAAGTTATGTAAAGGCAGGTTTATTTAAAGACATTGATGCGGCGCTTATGATTCATCCGAGCGGAAAAACAGCGACAACGAGTCCTTCACTAGCAGTCGATCCACTTGATTTTCATTTTTACGGAAAAACAGCTCACGCTGCAGCTTCGCCAGAAGAAGGGATTAACGCATTAGATGCGGTTATTCAGCTCTATAACGGTATTAATGCACTTCGCCAACAACTTCCGTCAGACGTGAGAATTCATGGCGTCATTACAGAAGGAGGAAAAGCACCTAACATTATTCCAGACTATGCCGCGGCTAGGTTCTTCATCCGTGCAGCAACGCGAAAAAGATGCGCGGAAGTAACAGAAAAAGTAAGAAACATTGCTGAGGGAGCAGCGTTAGCAACAGGTGCGAAAGTAAAAATCCATCAATTCCAAAATGAAATCGATGAATTACTCGTAACAAAAACATATAACGATATTGTAGCGGAAGAACTAGAACTATTAGGTGAAGATGTAAATCGTAAAGAAAGAGTAGGAATCGGTTCAACCGACGCAGGAAACGTAAGTCAAGTCGTACCGACAATTCATCCGTACATTAAAATCGGACCAGATGATTTAATTGCACATACGAATGAATTTAGAGAAGCAGCACGTTCAGAACTTGGAGATAAAGCATTAATTACATCGGCAAAAGCATTAGCAAATACGGCGTATCGATTAATTACGGAAGAAGGGTTGTTAGAGAAGGTGAAGGAGGAGTTTAGAGAGGCGCAGAGGAATCAAGGGTAAGGGGATTAAGGTGCTTTTTTCGAATAGCAATCTAATTAATAAGTAGAGATATAAAAAAGAACATTGAAAATCAATGTTCTTTTTTTTGTTACTAATCATTGATTCTGTTGGATTTTCTCATAAAGGAAAAGCTTGTACTGTTAGCGGAGGATAATACGTATCCCTTTATTAGAACGACAATTTCTCCTCAAACTCACTCTTTAAAACAATTAAAGGAGATGACAAGCCAAATTGCATTAAAGAGTCTAAAAATGTAGCGAGAGAATCCATCGAATCGCTCATGACCTTCATCATATAATTAAATTCCCCACTAATTCGAAATAAATCTGTTACTTCAGGAGCGGCATTACAAAATTGAATAAAATCAGAGCATTGGCTCGTTTTAAACATGATGAATGCTTGAATGTTTTTATTAATTTTTGCAGGCTCAAATTTCGTTCGATAAGCCGCTATAACTCCTTGATCTTCAAGTTTATTAATACGCTCTTTTACAGCAGGTTGCGTCATGGATATAATTCGTCCTATTTCTGAAACGGAAATTCTCGCATTTTCATACAACAAGTTCATAATTTTATGATCGATTTCATCCAGTTTTACTGTGTTTTGCATTGTGTAGCCTCCTTATTTTGTTTTCTAAAGTGAATCATAAATTATAACTATAATATCATAAGTGAACGAACTAAATTACCTATAAATCTATATTTAAAATGATTGGTTTTTGCATGAAAATATAAGTATGGCATTCATCAAACGGAAATTTAGGAAGGATGGAAGAAATGAAGAATCTTAATGGAAAAGTAGCATTAGTAACAGGAGCGAGTCGCGGAATTGGCCGTGCGATTGCGATGAGATTGGCGAAAGATGGAGCATTAGTTGCGATTCACTACGGTCGAAATAAAACAGCTGCAGATGAAACGATTAGTGAGATTGAATCTAATGGAGGAAAAGCGTTCTTAATTGAAGCTGAACTCAATTCAATTGATGGTGTCAAAAAGCTAGTAGAACAGTTAAAGCATGAATTACAAATAAAAGTTGGTACATCAGAGATTGATATTTTAGTAAACAATGCAGGGATAGGTACACAAGGAACGATTGAAAATACGACAGAAGAAGTTTTTGATGAAATCATGTCTGTAAATATGAAAGCACCATTCTTTTTAATCCAGCAAACATTACCATTAATACGAGCAGAGGGTCGCATTATTAACATTTCATCAGCTGAAGTAAGGCTTGGTTTTACAGGCTCAATTGCATACGGCTTAAGTAAAGGTGCGCTTAATACGATGACACTGCCTCTAGCTAAACATCTTGGAGAAAGAGGTATAACAGTGAATACAATTATGCCTGGATATACGAAGACAGATATCAATGCAAAATTGCTAGATGATCCGGAAATACGAAATTTTGCTACCAACTCATCTGTGTTCGGACGAATAGGGCAAGTTGAAGATATTGCAGATGCAGTAGCATTCCTTGCTTCTTCTGATAGCCGCTGGGTAACGGGGCAGATTTTAGATGTTTCTGGTGGGTTTTGTTTATAGGGTCACTACTCCATAACCAGCAAGCTAATTAAGTAAATTACTAGTTATGAAACGATCCTCGTTTCATAACTAGTAATCTATAGAAAGGTAGGGATGATAAAGAAGTCTATTAAAACGCGATTTTTTCACTAGGAAATTTGAATAAAGGGGCTATTTTTCATTATTCGTAATCTAAAATAATCAAATTTTATTTTACAGTAACAATAAAACAAAATTATTGACCGTATGGTACAAAAAAGGTATTCTATTCATGTTATCTTTAAAATGAGAGGAGGATACGATTGAATAAACGCGGCAGACCTCGAGAGTTTGATTATTCCTCAATTGTAGATGTTGCAATGAAAACATTTTGGTTAAGAGGATATGAAGGGTGTTCTACACAAGATTTATGCAGTGATACAGGACTTGGAAAAGGAAGTTTATACAATACTTTCGGTAGTAAACATGAACTGTATAAACAAGTATTAGAACGCTACCATGAAATTGGGATTAGGGAACAAAGGAAATTGTTACATACTCCAATTCCAGTTAAAGAACGATTAAGTAATTTTTTTGAATGGGCATTGAAAGAAGACTTTGAGAATATGGATCAAAAAGGATGTTTATTGATTAATGCCAGTATAGAACGTGCTAAAAACGATTTAATGGTACAAGAAATTTTCTCGAAGCATGTTGAACTTCTTAAACAAGCTATTGAAACAGTGATGGAGGAAGGATTGCAAACAGGTGAAATTTTAAAGAAGCAATCAGCTGAGGAATTAGCTAGTCTGCTTTTAAGCAGTTATTACGGATTCCGTGTTCTTAATGTATCGATGCAAAATCGGATGTTGTCTGAACAAGTTATCAAAGGAACAATAGAGTCTATTTGTGGCGCTTAGTGCGCTCTTTTTTCGGACTATTTTTGTACCGATCATTACAATAATGAATAAGGAGTGTTTTTATGCCATCGATTATTTATTTATTAGCTTTAGCAATCTTTTGTATGACTACATCAGAATTTATGGTTGCAGGTATGATGAATGAACTTGCTCTTGCATTTCAGGTTCCTGTATCATCTATTGGGTATTTAATTTCAGCTTATGCAGGAGCAATGGTAATAGGAGGCCCCATTTTAACTGCAATCCTCTTACGAATGCACAGCAAACAAGCATTATTGTTTTTAATGTTCATATTTTTAATTGGTCAATCGCTCGGAGCTATTGCTTGGAACTATGATATTATGATGATTTCACGTATTATAACTGGTATTGCTTCAGCTTCAGCTTTTGGAGTTGCGATTTCCTTTTCTGCGACATTGGTTCACTCTGATTCAAGGGGAAAAGCTGCATCAATTGTACTTGCAGGTTTAATGTTCGCAACTGTATTAGGTTTACCTATAACAACCGTTATTTCGCAATATTTTGGCTGGCGTATTAGTTTTGGGGCTGTTTCTGTTCTTGTGCTAGTATCAGGGATTATGATTCAACGGTTGTTACCATCATCTTCAAATAAAGAGCAATTAAATTGGAAAGACGAACTTCTGCGATTTAAGAATATTCATCTTTGGGCAGCGTACGTAACAAGTATGTTCATTATTGGTGGTACGTTTGCAGCATTTAGTTATTTCACTCCAATCTTTACAAATGTCACAGGCTTTTCAAGTGCAAGTATTCCATATTTACTTGCTCTCTATGGTAGTGCGACCGTAATTGGGAATATAATAATTGGCAAGTTCGCTGATAAATTTACAATGAAAATACTTATGGGTGGATTAATTATATTAATCATAGCGTTGTCTTTATTTGCTTTAAGTGCAGAGAATAAATACATTGCAGTGATTTCTACGATTTTTATTGGTTTAACTGGTGTAGCATTGAATCCAGCTATGGTTGCGAGGGTGATGAAAACAGCTAGTAATGGAATAATGATAAATACCGTTCATAGTTCTTTTATTACGCTAGGTATTGTTATTGGTTCGTCACTAGGTGGTATTGGGATCAGTAAAGGATATGGTTTTGTATCTCCGCTATGGATTGGAGCTTGTTTAGCTATCCTTGGGGTAATTTCGTTATTCCCATATTTACATAAAAGCAAGGCAGATTAAGATGTTTAAAATTTCTTTATATGGGGTACCGCCGCATCACCATCAAGCTAATACTTCCATATCCCCCTAAATTAAAATTTTCTTTCTCTACAGATAGCTATTCTGAGAAGCCGCTCATTTTTTCGTTTTGGGGGCATTTCTTTTTCTTAAGTTGATGGGCATGTATGGTGACCTCTATTAGACGATAGTAAATTAACAATTTCGGGGTTCAGTTCAACTTTATTCAAAATAAGATTTTTTTGCAGTAAAATCAATGTTAGTGGAACTTTTTTAAAAATTAACATAAATACTTGCAATATTTAAATTAGTACTATATAGTTCTAGTTATGACAAAGATAAAATTAATGAATCAAAAACGTGTGATTGAAGTAGCTGCAACATTATTTTTAGAAAAAGGGTTTGCTTATACAAGTATGGATGAATTAGTACGTGTAAGCAAAGTTTCAAAGTCTAATGTGTATTATCACTTTTCTAATAAGGAAGTATTATTAGAAGGGGTCGTTGATTATTGGATTGAAATGTATCAATCTGCAATTGATGACATACTTTCTCAGAACCAATTTTTAGTTGAAGATCGTATCCAACTGTTTTTAAAGCAATTATCACAAGGAGTTCAGTCGAGGGAGTATAAGGGGAGCTGTCCATTTATTACTCTTTATATTCAAAGTCCTAAACAGGCCACGCAAATAAAAGAAAAAATAGGTCTTTTTTTTACAGGATTACAAAAGAAAGTTTCTCTATTACTTAAACAAGGGGTAGAGAATGGAGAATTCAGAAATACGATTAATATTGATGAGGTTGCATCACTTTTTATTACAAATCTTGAAGGAGCGTTATTTATTTCAGAAACATTGAAGGATGCAACTGTAATCACGAAAACAGCAGATCATTTTTTAAAATTGCTTCGATAAAAGAAGCATTTTTTTTACATCAAATTAGTACTAAGTAGTACTAAAAGGGGGATTTTATATGAGAACAGTATTTTTAACTGGTGGAACAGGCTTTATTGGAAAACAATTAGTAAAAGAATTAGCCAAAGAGGATGTTAAAATTCTTCTTTTAGTGAGGTCGAAAAATAAAGCAACACGCCTTTTTCAAGAAAGAGGCATCTTAAAAAAGGAAGTTATGCACTTTATTGAAGGTGATTTGACGAAAATAGATTTAGGTCTAAGTGCTGAAGATAAGGAGAGGGTATTGAAAACGGATGTGATTATTCATGCAGGAGGCCCCATGGATATTCAAGCGACAAGTAAAGAGGCAGCTTCCGTATTTTTAAATGGTGCCAAACATATTAGTGAATTAGCTAAAAGTATTCATCAATTGAAGGGTTTGCAACAATTTATTCATGTTGTAGGCTATATGAGTCCTTTTGATGATAAAAATAGCAAGATTGCAATTGATGTGTTTAAAGAAGGAAACAATTATTTGAAAATAAAAAATCCATATGAGAGAACAAAATTTTTAGCAGATCTTTATATCCGTCAGCAGGCATCAGCAGTAGGTTATCCGCTTTCTGTAATTAATCCGCCAACTGTAGTCGGTAGTAGTAAAACAGGGAGTACAGAGCAGATAGCAGGGTTAGGTTTGCTTGTGATGAGTATGCGAAGAGGGCTCATGCCAGTGATTCCTGGAGGTAAGGGATATAGGTTACCACTTATTTCAAACGATGAGCTTGCGAAGTTTATTGTGCAGGTTTTCAGATTGGAGCAACCGACTATTCAAACATATACACTTGTTGAAGACAAACAGCACGATCAGAACATTGCTGAATTATTAAGTATTATGTCGGAAAGTATGAATATGAGGGCACCAAAAATCTCTGTTCCAATGCCATTTATGAAAGCAATTATGAATAGTGGAGGAAGTAAAATAACAAAAATTCCTTCTGATGGACTGAATTTTATTACAAGACAAAAATTTTTAAATGTTTCAGCGAAAAAAATTATGGGAGGAGATTGGTTTAAGAAGACGAGTGTAATGAAATTTTTCCCTGCCGTAGTAGCTGATCTGGATTATCGAATGATGTATCAAAATGGCCGGCATAATCATTTATTTAAACGAACATTATGCGATAACACTACCCTTTACCAATTACAAGGAAAGGGTAAACCGTTTATTTTATTACATGGTTTATTGAGTGATGGAGAGGATTTATTTCCTTTAGCACAAGAGCTTCATGAAAAAACTGGTCAACCTGTATGGATTTTGGATCTTCCAGGTTTGGGACGTTCTCCTTTTAAACGAGAGAAAAATCTTCTAGATATCTATTTGAATGTAGTGAAAAAATTATTGGAGAAAGCTACTAATGGTGCACATCTAATTGGCCATTCATTCGGTGCGTTTATTCTTCTGGAAGCATTGGTACAAGAGTACATAGATAAGAAGTATTCAATCACTTTACTTCAGCCGCCTGTTGTTAAAAAAAATGCTAAATCGCTAAAAGTTCCTCAATTTATGAACAAATGGAAATTAAAACTGGCAACTACTAATTTGATAGGGCGATATTTATTAAGTAATGGTTTGTTTGAAAGTATGGAGAGCATCCCTGAATATTATATTGAAAAAATAAGAAACAGTTTTACTTCTCCTAGAATTTTAAATACTACGTTTCAGCTTAACAGTTTACTACTAAAAAATGATCAAGGTGATTTCAATGAAGTAACAAAGTATAATCTTCACATTATTTGGGGGGAGTATGACAGAGGCTATTCTGCTCCATCGCATCTTGGTAAGGTTGATTTTGTTCCATATGGCCATCATTTTCCTCTTAGCCATCCGAGTGAAACGGCAACATTAGTAATAAAAAATAGTAATATTAGTAGATGAGAGTGTGGGATAAATAAAAAGTGTGTAGTAAGATCGTTGTGTCTTTGAAATAAAATCGTACTGTTTGGGGTCACGCGAACAAGACGCGAATTTTGCACGCTAAGCAAAAAAACAATAAGCTGTCCACATGGACAGCTTATTTACATTATTCTTGTTATTGGAAGTTATTTTTAACTTTTCCTGATCTGAAAGAGTCAATCTTTTTTTGTTTATATAATGTATCAATAATTATTCTTTTTTCTCCGGCTGATAGGAAAGAATAACGACACCTGAACTGGTCGTTCTTGTTTCGATCAGTTTTAAAGCCTTTGTATCGTTTCCGGTTTTAAAGAGATGCTTTCCGCTTCCCACGATAACAGGATTGACCATAAAATGATATTCATCAATGAGGTCGTGTTGCATCAATGTCTGTATAAGCTCACCACTACCATAAATTAAAAGGTTCTGACCGGGCTGTTCCTTCAGTTTCGATATTTCTTCTACAATATTACCCTTGATAAGATTTGCATTCCATTCGGTTTTTTCCAAAGTTGTTGAAGCAACAAATTTAGGTATGCTGTTCATCTTATCAGCAAAACCCTCTTCATCAGTCATAGAAGGCCAGGCAGCTGCAAAACCTTGATAGGTTACTCGCCCTAGTAGAAGCGCTTCACTTTCAAACAGTAAATCGGATTGAAACTTTGCTACTTCTTCATTGAAGTATGGAGCAGTCCAAGCTGGTTCCTCCATGACACCATCTAGTGAGAGGTACATCGATACAATTATTTGTCCCATTTTGTTCTCCTTTAATTTTAAATTGAGATTTTTACATATTGGTAACACAATTATTAATTCTCCAGCTAGAGAAATTCTCCCTTTTTAATAGTTTCGACAAAATGTATTTATATATGTTTCGGAATAATCTAATATATATTAATAACTTTGAAATATTGTATAACTTCTAATTTTTATGCATTATTGATTAGCGTTGCTTATTGTGCTAACGAATCAGGATAGTGTGGCGACTGACTAAATAGTTGCTTATCCTCAATTATTAGAAGGGAAGTTCTATTATTTCGCGAATTTATTAGACATAGACGAGTGCTATAATTTTCTATATCTACATAAAGAGGTGACTACGCATGAATCAAAGACCGTCAGAAGTAGAATATGCCGGGAGCTCCGGCGAATATATCCGTTTGGTGCCGGACGGTAACATCATCGATATTCTGCTCGCCCAGGAAAAGCAAATGACCGAGCTCCTGGCATCGTTGACCGAAAGCCAGGCCACATATCGGTATGCGGAAGGAAAATGGACGCTGAAAGAAGTCGTGGGCCACATTACAGACGCGGAACGCGTCATGACCTACCGCCTGCTCCGGTTCGCAAGAGGGGACCAGACGCCTCTGACCGGTTTCGATCAGGAATTATTCATACCTCCTTTCGGAAGCTGGACAACCGCGCAATTGGCCGAAGACTACCGGGCCGTACGGCAATCAACGCTTACATTGTTGCGCGGGCTACCAGCGGAGGCGTGGACCCGCAAGGGCACAGCCAACAACCTAAGCATTACGGCGCGCGCCCTCGCATACGGCGTCGCAGGACACGAACTTCATCACATGGCGGTCATCCGAAATCGGTATTTGAGTTAATCGCCGGCTGAGGCCATTGGAATGGAACTAACACCTATCATACAATCTTTTAGATACCGTTCTTATGGGGGGCCCGCCCCACAACCATCAACTTAAGGATTTAGACTATTTTTATGAATATGCACCAAAAACAAGAGCATATCGATTTTTCTCATTTTGGGGTATTTGTTTTTCTTAGATTGAGGGTGATGGGGCACTACTCTATAATGATCAAATTAAAATTTAAAATAGTTATAGAGACTCCATTTCTCGGAAATATTGTAACTATTAAGTTGTAAAAAGAACCATAGTTTTTCATTTTTGAAAAGGTTATGGTCTTTTTTAATTGTAACAAAGATATGATGCGAGGAAGTTTTTTAGATAAATCAAAAAAACTTGATTAATAAGTTGCATATAGAACTCATCTACGTATATACTATAAACATCAAAAAAAGTTGATGAAGGGAAGTGAACTACAGTGGCACAAAATTTTCAGCTCTATGAGAAAAAGTTTAAAGCGTTGGCGGATCAGAAACGTTTAGAAATCATGTATGAACTTTGCCAGCGAGGACAGACGTGTGTATGTGATTTAACAGAAGTTTTTGAAATGACGCAATCTAAATTATCATATCATTTAAAAATTTTATTAGATGCAGGTTTGATTGTAAAAGAAACAAAAGGTACGTGGAGTTATTATGATTTAAATGATGCGGAAGTGAATAATTTATTATCAGAAGAATTGTGCTGTATCTTTAGAAAAACAGGGAAAGGTAGTTGCTGTTAAAATTTTGAGTTATTAATCAAAAAAAATTGATTAATGATATATAAAAAGGAGGAATAAGGTATGAGATATGTTCACGTCGGTATAAACGTTACGAATTTAGAGAAGTCTATTGAATTTTATGAAAAGGTATTTGGTGTTTCACCAGTTAAAGTGAAAACAGATTATGCAAAATTTTTATTAGAGACGCCAGGACTTAATTTTACGCTGAACGTGCGAGATGAAGTGAAGGGAAATCAGGTAAATCATTTTGGTTTCCAAGTGGATACAGCTGAAGAAATTACATTGCATAAAGAACGATTAGAAAAAGAAGGTTTCTTCGCGCGTGATGAGATGGATACGACTTGTTGCTATGCAGTGCAAGATAAGTTTTGGGTAACAGATCCAGATGGGAATGAGTGGGAATTCTTTTATACGAAAGCAGATAGTAATGTTCACAAAATTGAAGAGTCATCTTGTTGCGCGACTTCAAATGAGGTAGCTAAAAATTCTTGTTGTTAATAGGAGATGGAAAATAAAATGAAACGTTTATCTTTTCTAGACCGATATTTAACACTATGGATTTTTCTAGCGATGGCTGTTGGGATTGGTTTAGGGTTTGTGTTCCCTAGTGTAGTAGACGGACTGAATACATTACAGGTTGGAACGACGTCTATTCCGCTTGCTGTTGGTTTAATTGTAATGATGTATCCACCGTTAGCGAAAGTTCGCTATGAGGAAATGGGCCGAGTATTTAAAGATGTAAAAGTGTTAGTGCTATCTTTAGTACAAAATTGGATTATTGGTCCGATACTTATGTTTGTGTTAGCAATTATTTTTCTTCCTGATAAACCAGAATACATGGTTGGTCTCATTATGATTGGGTTAGCACGTTGTATTGCAATGGTAATTGTTTGGAACGATCTTGCTGATGGGGATAAAGAGTATGCGGCAGGTTTAGTTGCTTTTAATTCGGTATTCCAAATGCTCTTTTTCTCAGTTTATGCATACGTATTTGTAACTGTAATTCCAGAATGGTTAGGGATTGAAGGTGCTATTGTCGATATTACAATGATAGAAGTAGCAAAATCAGTATGTATCTATTTAGGAATTCCTTTTATAGCAGGTATGTTGACACGCTTTGTACTAGTTAAGTTAAAAGGAAGACAGTGGTATGAAAAAGTGTTTATACCTAAAATTAGTCCACTTACATTACTTGCATTGCTATTTACAATCATCGTTATGTTCTCTTTAAAAGGAGAGATGATTGTTAGCGTGCCACTAGATGTGGTAAGAATAGCGATTCCGTTATTAATCTATTTTATTGTAATGTTTTTTGTTTCTTTCTTTATGGGAAGAAACATTGGTGCAAACTATCCGGTGACGACAACGTTAGCATTTACAGCAGGTAGTAATAACTTTGAGTTAGCAATTGCTGTAGCAGTTGGTGTGTTTGGTATTCATTCGGGCGCAGCATTCGCAGCTGTCATTGGACCGTTAGTCGAAGTACCTGTCATGATTGCACTTGTAAATGTCGCTTTTTGGTTTAAACGTAAATATTTTAATGATCAATCAACTTAAAAACAAAGGTGGAAAACAACATGGAAAACAAAAAAACAATCTATTTCTTATGTACAGGAAATTCATGCCGAAGCCAAATGGCAGAAGCGTGGGGTAAACAATATTTAGGAGGTAAGTGGAATGTATATTCTGCAGGAATCGAAGCACATGGAGTGAATCCCAATGCGATTAAAGCAATGAATGAAGTGAATATCGATATAACAAATCAAACATCAGATATGATTGATACAAACATTTTAAATAATGCTGATTTAGTCGTTACACTTTGTAGTCATGCGGATTCTGTTTGTCCTTCGACACCTTCGCACGTAAATCGTGTTCACTGGGGATTTGATGACCCGGCAGGAAAAGAATGGTCTGAATTTCAACGTGTTCGCGATGAAATTGGTGAACGTATAAAACGATTTTCTGAAACAGGTGAGTAAATAAAGGAAAGAGTCAATCTTCTATTGTGTTGGAGATTGGCTCTTTTTTATTATGTATTTCATTTACTTATCGCATCGCTTTAAAACTACTCTTAGTAAAAATACAGAATATTATGTAAAAATGGTAAAGTTAGAATAGAACAGTTTAAAAAAGGGGTGTAACGTATGATCTGTGAACTAAGCAAGGATGATTTTTATAGGTGTAATCGTTTAGTGAATGAACAAGGTCAATTAGAGGTACGTGCTGTAATTGCAGGAGTGAATCCTGGTCGTATATTTGTAGATAACGTGACTTCTCCTAATTCGGGACTCATTTGGTTAGGTAATAATGATGGCTTCTTCTTTATTGGAGATGCTGAAAATGAAGAGTTTAATAAAGAAGTGAATCGTTTTATTAATCATGTAATAGTACCTGAGGCGAGGAAAGGAGGATTAGATTGCTTTGAAGGAATCGGGAATCATTCGAAGTGGAATAAAACAATCGAAAGAATATTTCAGCATCGTAAATTAAAGAGTTGGAATCAAAGAGTGTATATGCTAGGAAAAGAGGATTATGAAAATCATCATGAGCCTAAATTTGAACAGAGATATACTGTACTGAAAATGAGTAAAGCTCTCTATGAAAATAATAATAATACATTTAAGAACATTGATTTTTTACAATCAAAAATTTTAGAGTTTTGGTCTTCACCGGATTCTTTTTTCAATGAGGGGATTGGCTATTGCATTGTTTATGATGATGTAATTGTGAGTGTTTGTTTTTCAGGATTCGTCTTTGAAAATATACACTGTATAGATATTGAAACGATAGAAGGTCACCAAGGGAGAAAATTAGCTCAAAAGATAGCGCATAGTTTTGTGAAAGATTGTTTGGAGAATGATATTATTCCATATTGGGACTGTATGGAATTGAACAAGCCTTCTGTTGCAGTTGTAGAAAATGTAGGGTTTACAAATGTATTTAACTATGTGGGATATTATTTTTTATTTGAATAATCTAGGTATACTTTACAATTTACACTTTGAGATTGTCCAATTATTATATATATCTACAATTTAAAAAAGAAAGCATATGAGGTGTGCGAAAATGAAAATACAAATAGTATGGTTTGATGGTTTCGGAGAACTTGTCTCTTTCGCACCGTTTGAGGTACTGAAAAGAGCGATAGAAGAAGGGGCTCAATTTATAGTTGAATTCGTTTCGAGTGAACAAAAGAAGGAAGTTACTACCTCGTTTGGAGTTACAGTTAAACTACATGATTTTTTACGAAGGAGAATCGTCCAGATTTGTTAATTGTACCTGGTGGTGGCTGGAATCATAAAGCAGAGCATGGGGCACGAAAACAAGCAGAGCTTGGAACTTTGACTAAAATGATTAGCGAGATGCACAATGCAGGAACAATCGTTGCTGGTGTGTGTACAGGGGGGATGCTATTAGCTGCCTCTGGTATATTGAACGGTCGAAAGGCAACGATGCACTGTTTTGCACAGGATGAAATGAGTGAATACGGGGCAGAGCTTCTTCATTACAGAATTGCGGATCAAGGGGATATTATCACTGCAAGAGGGGTCACTTCAGGAGTTGATTTGGGACTTTGGATCACGGAAAGATTCGCAAGTCCTAAAATTGCGGCTGCTGTTGAATACAGAATGGAATATGAGAGGCGAGGTGTTGTTTGGAAGTAATTTGACTTCTTTTTTATCCCGCATTAACGGGCAGTAAGACTCCCACCACAAAATTCAGCGAATGGGAGGGCTGCCCGTAAAAAAACAATGGATATGTACTAATAATCAGTGGGGATGACAAAACTCCTACTGATTAAAGTTTCATTTTATAAATTTTACTTTATTAAAAGTTGATTTGTTAGAAAGGATAATCATTTATTGCTATAATGAATGGATGCGTGGCAGGAAATAGATAGAAAGATACTGCTAGTAATTTATACTTAAAATGTAGGGAGATTGAACAGAGTTATGGGGAATGAAAAGGAAATTAGTTCCGCTAAATTAATATGGAAGATGACGCGCCCGCATACATTAACGGCGACGTTTTCTCCTGTAATTTTAGGGACAGTGGCATCACTTTATGTTGCCAAAATTGATTGGCTTTTATTTATTGCGATGATGCTTGCATGTTTAGCGCTGCAAATAGCAACGAACTTATTTAATGAGTACTATGATTTCAAACGCGGATTAGATACCGCTGAATCCGTTGGCATCGGTGGCGGAATTGTCCGTCATGGATTGAAGCCAAAAAATGTGTTAACAGTTGCGCTTTTATTATATGTCGTAGCAGCTTTTATTGGCATTTATATTTGTATGAATAGTAGTTGGTGGTTAGTGGTTATTGGTTTAATTGGGATGGCAGTTGGCTATTTATATACAGGCGGTCCATTACCAATTGCGTACACCCCGTTTGGAGAATTAGTTTCTGGGTTGTTAATGGGGACATGTTTTGTGCTCATTGCTTTCTTTATTCAAACGAATACTGTAACGATTGAAAGTGTATTGATTTCCATTCCAATTGGAATTTTAGTAGGTGCAATCAATATGTCAAATAACATCCGAGATATCGAAGAAGATATTAAAGGTGGAAGAAAGACATTAGTAATCCTCCTTGGGAGAGAAAAAGCTGTGGTAACACTAGCGGTAGCTTTTTTCATTGCGTATTTATGGATTGCCGTAATTGTATTAATGGGTTATATAAGCCCTTGGGCATTAGTTATGTTCTTAGGCTTGAGAAAGCCAATTTCTGCGATTCAAAGTTTCCAAAAAGGGGCAAAGGATCCTGGATATATGCGCATCGCAATGAAATCAACAGCGATGACAAATACGATTTTCGGCTTCTTGTTGTCAGCAGGATTATTAATTAGTTATTTGTTTTAAATAACTTAACCCCAATTTCTCGATTTTAATATAGAGAAATTGGGGTTTTATTTTGAGTTTTTTACGTTATAAACTATTATCATTTGAAATGTATATACCAATAAATTGCAACTTCATCACTTGTCTTATCCAAACCTTTATAAACAAGAAAATCAAATCCACCAATTACAAATCCACATTTTTCATAAAATTTACATGCTGCGACATTATTATTTTGCGTTTCAAGCATGATACCTGGCATATTTCCTTTTTTTGCCCACTGCTTTGCTTGATCAACTAATTTTTTGCCAACTCCGATTGTACGATATTTTTTATCTACCGTTATATCCTCTATGTAAGCATAGTGGTTCCAATTCTTTTTTAATACCATTAATCCAATGATTTGGTTATGTAACAGAGCTATGTAAATGACTTGATTAGGTTTATTCATATATTCATTGTAAGCCAGTTCTTCATTATCATCTTGATTTTGTAAATAACTTTTTTCATAACTTGGAACGTCTTCTACTGTATATTCTATGCGTCTATTTCCTTTGGAAAGAGAAAGAATTAACCGAGCATTCACTATAAAACTGTCATCAATCTCCGGGAGATTATCTAAATCATTTGTTTCTAACTCTCTAATTACAAGGTTCATCGGAGTACCTCCACATAATAATATTTCTTCTAGTTCTTCATTTGGTTCAAATGAATTCCAATTACAAAATTATAATAGAATTTCAATAGTACGGCCATCTCTGTATTTTATCTTTATACCGGTATGCTATTATCTTGAGGTGAAAATGTTATTTAGAAAGAGTAGTATTTTTTATTTTGGATGTATATCCAGTTTTCAAATTTAACTGTAGTAGAGAAACAAATATTTTTTTAAAGAGTGGATGTAATAGGCTATTCTTTAACTAATTTCGACATTATCTGCATTTTATCTTCACCTTCCTCTATTAATCTATTTATTGTAAATATCAGCTGAAGTTAATGTTTAGCTGCATAAATAATGAATATGAAAATGAGTAGGGAAAGGATCGAAACATAATGAAAGAATCACAAAATAAGAAAAAAACAAGTGTAGTAACTAAGGCAATACTATCTCTAGGAGTTGTTTTAGCAACGACCTTTTTCACGTTCTTTTTAATAGGGAAATGGAACTCTATCCCAGCGAAAGGGGTAGCTAATGAAAATATTAGGCTAGCTAATACGCAACAACAAGGAAAGAAAGAAGACACATCGCTGGCAAAACAGAAAAGAGCTGATGGAAAACCAGTAGGAAAGGTTGTTTATTTAACATTTGATGACGGTCCTAGCGAATTAACTGGCAAATTTTTAGATGTACTAAAAGAGCAACATGTTGCTTCGACATTTTTTATGCAAGGTAGCAATTTACAGAATACCGGTTTTCAGGAAAATGTAAAACGAGCAGTAAAAGAAGGACATTATATTGGTGCACATAGTATGACACATAATAGTGATAAGCTATACAAAAAAGGACAATTTGTAACGGAGATGAAAGAAACGTTAGCTCTTATTCATAATATTACAGGTACAACCCCTAAACTAGTCCGTCCCCCATACGGATCTGCACCAGGATTAAAGGGGCAGGACATTCGTAACAAAATTGTAGAAGCAGGAATAAAAGTTTGGGATTGGACGATAGATTCAAATGATTGGAAATTAAAAGGTAACCCACAGCAAATTATAGAAAATGTAAAGCGTACAACAACAGAAGATGTGGAAGTAGTTCTAATGCATGAAAAACTACAGACATTACAAGCGCTTCCGGAAATTATTAAATTTTATAAGGAAAAAGGATATGAATTCGGGGTATACAATGAAGCGGATCATTTTCAACTAAACTTCCAGAAAGATCAACGTCTATAGTATCAAATAAATAAATTAAGAGCATGTTCTGATTTATCTTTCTTCAGAACATGCTTTTTTTGCTCGCTTCTATAAGCTTATTACTACCAATTTAACAAAGCAGAATTTACAAGTTACTTTATGGATACCTCATTTTAGAATAACTAACTTATAGAAAAAATTGAATAATTTTCATGTGTAAGGAAATTTTAAGAAGGATATAGAGGGGATATTTTCCTTTTGTTTTCTAGATAAATGATTACTTACAAAAAAACATTTAGTGGAACGGTTTTTTAAAGCTATTCTGTCAAGAAATTACTAACAATTGGGTTCAAAACATAAACCACTCGATAAATGGGGTAGTATGATGAAAAAACTTAGTAGAAAGCGTTTGAGAAAAGATATTCAGGAACTTGAGAGTGCAAGTATGCTGCTCCAAAATGATCAAGAGTGCGAACTCAAGCAGAGTGTATCTGCGAATGAAGAAGTTTTGAGACAAGTTTTTGAAAATTGTTCCGATATTGTTTTTCGTCCAATAATCATAGATAGTCAAAATAAAATTCTTTTTATTTATATAGATGGATTAATTGACACTAAAGTTGTGGAACAAGTTGTTTTGAAACCAATGATGTTCGAAGGTCTGCCTAGTGGAGTAAAGAGTGTGGATTCGGTAGGAGAAATTATACAAAATCAGCTAATTGCGGTTTCTCAAGTAAAGACAATCTCTAAAGTTCGTGAGGTTATAGAAGCAGTATTGAAAGCGAATGTTGTCATTTTAACAGAAGGAGAAAGTCAAGCTCTAGTCGCTGATTTAAAAGGTTTTGAAAAACGAGGTATTGAAGAGCCGGCTGCCGAGATCTCTGTTCGTGGCCCTCGGGACGGGTTTACGGAAACGATAAGGGTCAATACGAGCCTGATTCGCCGAAGAATTCGAAGCCAAAAACTAAAAATGGAACCTTATTCGATTGGGGAATTGTCACAGACAGATGTGGTAATTGCTTATATTGAGGGAATTGCACCTGATTCGGTTTTGGATGAAGTTCGCCAAAGGGTAAAGCGAATTCAAATTGATGGAGTATTGGAGTCAGCTTTCATTGAAGAGTTTATTGAGGACCAACCCTTTTCACCCTTTCCACAAATTCAAAATACTGAGCGGCCAGATGCGGTTTGTGCAAGTTTATTAGAGGGGAAAGTCGCCATTTTAGTAGATAACACACCTTTCGTTTTGATTGTTCCTATGACATTTTGGACTGGTCTACAAGCAGCGGAGGATTATTATGAACGCTCCATCTACACAACTTTTGTTCGATGGATACGTTTAATATTAATTAATATTTCATTATTTCTTCCTTCTCTCTATGTTGCTATTACAACCTTTCATCCTAAATTAATACCGACAAATTTGCTTATTAGTATTGCAGCTGCGCGAGAAGGCATTCCGTTCCCGGCTGTCATAGAAGCGCTAATGATGGAGTTTTTATTTGAAGGCTTGAGGGAAGCGGGGGTTCGGTTACCAAAACCTGTTGGATCAGCAGTTAGTATTGTCGGAGCACTTGTTATCGGGCAAGCTGCTGTGCAAGCAGGTATTATTTCCGCACCTTTGGTCATTGTTGTGGCGACGACCGGTATTGCGTCATTTGCGTTCCCGCGCTACAACTTAGGAACAGCTTACCGGATGTTACGCTTTCCGATGCTGTTATTGGCAGGGATGCTCGGGCTATACGGTGTTGCAATAAGTACCCTTGCGATTTTGATTCATTTAACTAACATTCGTTCTTTTGGCATTCCGTATTTAAGTCCAGTTGCACCACAGACTCCTCGTGATTTAAAGGATGTTTTTCTCCGAACACCTCGTTGGAATATGACCCACCGCCCAATAATGGTATCTGGTGAAGAGAAAGTCCGTTTTCCAGGTGGACAAAAGCCAGATGAGAAACGGGGAGGGGAAACAGAATGAGCCTGCACAAGGCACTCTGTATGATACTGGTCATTTCTTTATGCTTCTTGACGGGATGTTGGGATCGGACAGAATTAAATGATTTGGCAATAGAATTAGGATGGGGACTTGATCAAGCGAAGAATAATAAGATTGAAATTAGTGCTCAGTTTATTATTCCATCAAAAATGGGGATGGGACAGAGCGGAAGAAGTAATGCAGGAAAAGCGTTTTTTACAGAATCGGGAACGGGAAGGGATACACATGAAGCTATACAAATGATGCAAACAAAAATGTCGAGAGAAATTTTTCGAGGGCACCAGCGTGTAATATTGATTGGAGAAAAAATGGCTAAAAGTGGTCTTGCTCCAGTTTTAGATGCATATAGCCGCGATCCTGATATTCGATTACGAGCAGGTGTGTTTGTCATAAAAGGGAATACTGCAAAAGATTTTCTGAAAGCATCCATCCCTTTAGAGTCTATCCCGGCACTTGGGGCACTTAAAGAGCATATGCAAATAGAGGCAGCGGGAGATATGTCTTTATTAAATTTTCTTATTGCTGGTACGAGTGATGGAATCACTCCGATTTTACCCGTTATTAAACTAAATATGTCTCATAAAAAAGGAAAAACTGAGGTCAAAGGGTTTCAAATTGTAGGCGGTGCTATATTTAACAACGATTTCAAATTGGTAGGATACTTGAACATGCAGGAATGGTTAACTACTCTTTGGATAGTGAATCGTTTAAGTAAACAGACAGTTACAGCAACGGCCTCTAAAGGAAATGGTAGTGCAAGTTTATATATGACAAAGATCAATAGAAAAATCATACCTACTATACAAGGGGACACAATTAAGTGTGACATTGTTTTTTCTGGTGAAGGAACAATTCAGGAGAACAATACGAATTTAGATCTTTCGCAGCCAAAAAATCTTACTCTTTTAGAACGTGTATTGGAAAAACAGTCCGAAAAGGAAGCTCTCCAAACTATTAAAAAGGTTCAAAAACAATACGGAACCGATATCTTTGGATTTGGAGAAGCCATTCATCAAAAATATCCATCCGAATGGAAAGGGTTAAAAAAGAATTGGAGTAAACAATTTCGAAAAGTGGAGGTTTCTGTTCATACACAGCTCACTATTCGGCGAGTAGGACTGACTGGACCACCGTTGCAGTTGAAGAAAAATGAAATGAAAAAATAAGGAGGAATATAGAGTGTGAGAAATTCGATGAAAATCTCTGGCAGGCAAATCTTTTGGATGATGTTCACATTTGAAGTGGGACAATCACTCCTTCTAGTTATTCCAGCGACGATTCGTACTGTCAAACAAGATGCGTGGATCTCGATTTTGATTGCAGGAGTGATAGGGGTTGCTCTTACTTTTTTGGCAACTACACTTGGTTCGCTTTATCCGAAACAAACTCTCATTGAATTTAGTCAAACTATTCTTGGTAAATGGCTAGGAAAGCTACTGATGATTCCTTACTTCTTTGGGTGGTACATGATAATTTGGATAACCGTCCGTGAATTTGGTGAATTCATTATTATCGCTTTGTTTCATAATACACCTTTGTGGGTCATTGTCTTTACTGCGATGTTATTGCTCATTTTTATCATTTACCAAGGAGGGGTGGAAGGAATTGGACGTTTAAGTGAAATCATAGGGCCAATTGTACTTTTAATGATAACGTTTGTAATCATTTTGAATGTTGGCAATATGAATTGGGATTATATGCGGCCTATTTATCACGATTCTGGCTGGCTTCCAATCCTTAAAGGTTCCTATACTCCTGTAGCCGCATTTTTTTGAGAGGCTGTTATGATGATGATGTTCGTTTTCTTTATGGATAAACCAGAGCAAGCGTCATCAAGGGCGATGTTGGGGGTAGGATTAGCCGTTTTCATGGTAACGATTGGAACATTAGCGGTCATTTTAACATTCGGTCCGAATTTATCTTCAAGTTTTTTGTATCCGGTTTACGATTTGAGCCGATACATATCTGTCATGGAGTTCATTCAAAATGTGGATATTTTGATAGTTATTATTTGGTTTTTTAGTATTTTTGTGAAATTGGCGTTATACATGTTTATCGCTTGTTATGGAACAGCACAAATATTTCATTTGAAGGATTGGCGAAAAGTAGCGTTAGTTCTTGCTCCTATTTCGTTCATCATAGCTGTGTCAGTTAAAAATATCCAAACATTTACCCATTATTACTACATATTTTTCGTAATTCCAATTGCATTTCCCGTTTATGAGCTAGGGATTCCTTTACTGTTATTGGTGGTTGGCAAAATTCGAAGGAAATATGCATAAACTCAATCGGTAATATGTTTGGAGGGCAGGTATACTTTTAGTTTTTTGACTAATATAAAAAGAGAAAAATCCTATTCATAAGTGTAGGATTTTTTGTTTGTATATTACGTTACAAGAGTTTTCTTATTTTCTCCGGAATGTCCTTTTTGAAATCTATGCAACAGAGTCTTTATAGTAAGAGTATTTTGTCGGGGGATAATCAAAAAATGCATATTACAATATAAAAATTCACCTTAATACTAAAGAATACATGACAACGATTCCTATAAATTCTTCTCAATAATTGAAAATAAAATCAATCCAGATTATTATATTGTTATTGTAATTATAAATGTAATTACATTTTATTGAAGGAGGATACAAAGATGAAAAACTCAAAAGGCTCTATTGAATCAGAGATAAGCAAAGCAATTACTCACTGGGAAAAGGACTACCTAGGACGCGGGTCTATATCCGTTAAGACAGATATATTACGGGATATGATTATCGTAAATTTACAAGGTATTTTAACGCCAGCTGAATATACGGTTTGCGAAACAAAAGACGGTATGCTAACGATAAAGAAAAATCGTTCGGAGCTAGTTGAATCTGGAATTGAAGATTTGAAAGAGATTATACTAGAATTAACTGGAGAAAAAGTGAAAAGTTTTCATACGGATATAAGCTCCCGTACTGGTGAACGAGTAATGATTTTTAAATTGTTTCATAATCTTGAGGAAAAATTTTAAAAATTAAAACCATCGTAGGGTTAGTGGGAGATAATTAAGAAACCTAAAAGTTTTGCGCTTTATTTAAATTTATTAACATGATAATAATTAATAACTTGAAATTATTTACGTATACTGAATTTTAATTGGAATAACGCTCAAAAAAACTGATAAATAAATTGACAAACTGCTTAATATAGTTTATCTTATAATTGTTTTAAAAAATTAATAGATGCTTATTTTAACTGTTTGCTATAATTAAGGCTTTAGCATTTTTTTAATATGTAATATTGACTAAATGAAAAAGTTTCTTAATTGAAAGATAGCGCATAACATAAATTGATATATTGATTGCATAATCTAGGAGATCAGAGATATACTGTTATTTTTAATAGGAGTAATACATACATTACTATCCTCTATAAAATGGGAGCTCTTCAAAAAACTTTATTGAAGTTAGTTGAAGTGAAACCGACAATCTCCATAATTCAATGATGATATAAAATCATTGAATTATGGAAGTTGTCGGTTTTTTTTATGGGAAAAAACGATGTACTAAAAAGAGTGAATGAAAATTGAAATTTAAAAAACTATCGTAATGAAAAGGAATTTTTATAGGCTATTTTCGCTTAGAAGGGAGTATTTAACATGTTAATTTCGCTGAGTTCATCAACACTGTTAACTTTATTTTTTATGGCGCTTAGTGCTTCTTGGCTAAGTGGATTATTATTTTTACATGCAAGGATACCTTTACGTTTTGTTCATATCCATATTGGTATCGCTGCTTTACCTTCATTGGTTTCTTTACTCGCACTTGTTAATAACAATGGAGATAGAGTTGTGGGGCCTTGGCATCTAGATACTTTAGCTTGGTTAATGGCTTTCTTTGTTCTTACAATTGGTTTAATCATTCAGCGTTTCTCTGTACGTTATTTAATGGGAGATCGTTCATATCGAAAATACTTTGCACTTTTTACATTTACTACAGGTATATCTTCGGTTGCATGGTTAAGTGATGATCTTCGCTTAATGCTCATTTGTTGGGGAGTAACGCTTATAGGATTGGTTCTACTTATAGGGCTAAATAAAGGGTGGAAAGTAGTTAGTGAAGCAACTAAAATCTCTAGCTACCTATTTACAATAAGTTGGATTGCCTTACTATCAGCTATCATTTGGCTTTTTCAAGTAACAGGACAGTGGCAGTTAACATCAGTTTTAACGAATGAAAATGTAGTGCTACATGGAACATTGGAGAGAACAGGAATTAACTTATTAATTATATTAGCGGTGATGATTCCAGCAGCACAATGGCCTTTTCAAAGATGGTTAATTGAGTCTGCTGTTGCTCCAACTCCTGTTTCTGCTATTATGCATGCGGGTTTAGTAAATGCTGGCGGTATCATGTTAACTAGATTTTCACCTCTTTTTCATGATGATATTGCACAAATAATTTTACTAATTTTCTCTAGTATTTCTATCTTAATAGGTACAGGAATTAGTTTAGTCCAAGTTGATTATAAACGTCAGCTAGTAGGTTCAACTATTGCACAAATGGGATTTATGCTTATTCAATGTGCATTAGGCGCCTATTTAGCGGCTATTATTCATTTAATTTTACATGGTTTGTTTAAAGCTACACTATTTTTACAAGCTGGTTCTTCCGTGCAACGTTTTGGGGTAGTGAATCAGTCTAATGAAAAGATGTCCAATTTATGGATTATAGTTGGGCGTGTTTTAGGATTATTTATAGCAATTACTTTCTGGTTTATGACTTCTGGAGAGGGGTATCAACTAGTTAGTGCGTTAATCTTAGGCTGGTCACTATACTTTTCATGGAAACAGCTTGTTGTTTTTGGAGAGGGAAGAATGGGACGAATTGCTGGCGTAATTGTTTTGATTGGATTTTCTCTCATTTACTTTACCGTTCATAATTCTCTTTATAAATGGTTGCATACTGATATTTATCAAAGTGTTCAACCTTCAGCTCCAGCCGTTATCTTTGTTATATGTATTTTACTATTTAGTAGTGTTATTAGTACTTTCGTTACTCGTCATCAATCTTCTACTTTATTCGCTGTACTTTATCTTTGGTTAGTTCGAGTAGGTGAGGCGAGACGAAAGTCAGTAGAAAGTCACCCAAGCTATCTGAAACATTATGTATCAAAGGGAGGTAATTCGTGATGAGCATACCGTCAATATTAAAGAAAGATACAAACATTGATATGCAAGAAAATAATATAAATGATTTAGTTGCATCTGCTAGCCGAGTTATTGCGCCACTTTGGCCTATCTCTACGTTTGCAGCTCACCACCCTTGGATGGGACTTGAAAAGCAATCATTTGAACAAGTCGCAAATTGGTTAAAAGAAGCTCGTAATGTGGATATTTATCCTAGTGCCTCCATGATTCATTCGGCAAAAGCGAAAGGTGAGATTGAGGAATCATTTTTACAAATGAGTTTGTCTCGTTGGCTGGATTCACAATCTTTTCATATTCCGCGAGAGAAAGCAGAGCGATTTTGCCAAGCAGCTTTAAAGTTAGAAAAATTACCTTCTAGTCTATTATCATCGCCAGAAGTAAATAAATTGGCAGAAGAAATGAATTATATAAATACAGCAAGTATGCAAGCCTCTGTTATGCAGCCAATAAGTTCGCTTATAGAGAGTCAAAATAGTGAAAACCTATCTGATGTTCTTAATTATCATATCATTAAATGGTGTAAATTATATCTTGATGAATCCGGATCAAATTGGACGATGCCAAATCGAGAGAAAGGTTTTTATCGTGCATGGCAACACCTTATTAAATTTGATCCAGCGCTCAGTAAAAATGAGCGTAAAGTTTTAAAAAATTGGCCACAAGATGCCGAAGTAGCTTTAGCGAGAGCATTATCTGAACTAGGAATTTCTGAATCTAACATACAATCTTACCTTGAAGGGCACTTACTTTCTTTGCCTGGGTGGGCAGGAATGATACGATGGCGCTCACAACAATCAATTCAGGAACAGGAACTTCTCATAGAATATTTAGCAGTTCGAATTTCTATGGAGCTGGCTATTGTAAAACCTTATTTACCTTTAAAAAATCAAAAGGTTGAGAAAAAAGTTTCGATCGTCCCACTTATAGCTTCTTGGATCTATTGGGGGAATATTTCAACACGGGAATGGTTACAAATGCCTGCTACTGAACAAAGTGAATTATTAGTATTCGCTTATCGTTTTGATGAAAATATTCGCAAGAAACTTTGGCTGGAAGCTTGGGAACAAACGCATGCAGAGCAATTAAGGGAGAAGATTGCTTCTACACAACGTGCAACCAATGATAAAAAGCGTGTATTAGCTCAATTAGCATTCTGTATTGATGTACGTTCAGAACCGTTTCGTCGCCACCTTGAAAAATTAGGTCCGTTTGAAACATTTGGAATAGCTGGTTTCTTTGGGTTACCAATTGCAACTAGTGAACTAGGTAGTAATAACAACCATCCTTCTTTGCCAGTTATACTCAAACCGAAACATCAAATAAAAGAGCTCACAAATGAAAATGAACTTAAATCTTATGAGCAACGTAAGAGGGTAGGCAGTTCGGTACGTTATACTTTTAAAACGATGAAACAGAACGTACTGACAAGTATGGCGCTACCTGAGTTAAGTGGTCCTTTACTTGGTCTACAGATGGTGACAAGAAGCTTTGTCCCAAGAGGAGTTGGTGGTTTCATTCGTAACCTTCGTAAAACTATGTTACAAAAACCTGATACAACATTCTCGCTTAATCATGTTCATGACACAAAGGGGGAGATACCTATCGGTTTTACGAAAGAAGAAAAAGTGAACTATGTGCGTCAAGCTTTAAAAATGGTGGGACTGACAGAAAAATTTGCTCCTTTAGTTGTAATGTGCGGACATAGTAGTCAAAGTACGAACAATCCTTATGCTGCAGCACTTGAGTGTGGTGCTTGTGGCGGAGCAGCAGGAGGATTCAATGCAAGAGTTTTTGCTACTTTATGTAATCTCCCAGAAGTGAGAGAGGCGTTGTTTGTGGAAGGTATTAAAATTCCTGAGGATACCATTTTTGCAGCAGCTGAACATAAAACAACAGTGGACGAATTGGAATGGATTTACGTCCCAGAACTTTCGGAAACTGCGCAAGAAGCATTTGATTGTATCGAATCGATTATGCCAAATGTGAGCCAACATGCAAATAGAGAGCGTTTAACGCAATTACCAAATTTTAAAACGAAAATAAAAAATGCGAGTAAAGAGGCACATCGATTTGCAGAAGATTGGAGTGAAATACGTCCAGAATGGGGATTAGCTCGTAATGCATCTTTTATTATCGGGCAACGAGAATTAACTCAGGATTGTGACTTAGACGGTAGGGCTTTCCTTCATAATTATGATTGGAAACAGGATGAAAGTGGCGATATATTAGCTAACATTATTGCAGGACCAGGAACAGTAGCTCAGTGGATAAATCTACAATATTACGCTTCAACTGTAGCTCCTCATTATTATGGTAGTGGAAACAAAACAACCCAAACCGTAACCGCGGGTCTAGGTGTTATGCAGGGAAATGCAAGTGATTTGTTGCCAGGCTTACCTTGGCAATCCGTTATGCAGTCAGATAGTGAGACGTATCATTCACCACTTCGTTTACTAATTGTAATTCAAGCGCCTAGTCAATATATAGAACGTTTGCTAAATAATGATTTCACATTTCGAGAAAAAGTTCAAAATGGATGGGTTAGACTTGCAAGTGTTGATCCAGAGGGACACTGGAAAAACTGGTAACAATCATGTAATGAATTATCAACTATTATTACTAACTTAAAAGTTGCATAAATACAATAATGAAGAAGGAGTGCTCCATATGAATTCAAAGAATAAAAAAGTTTTATTGTTAACAGACATTAAACATGAAATAGAGCCTATTATCCAACAAGTAACTAACATTCAACAAGAAAACATGTTGACTATACACAGCTACGATTCTGTAATTGTACATCCTTATGGAGATATAATGAGATCTATTATTATTGCTATTTATCAAGAAAATGTTGAAGAAATTTTTGTTGTAGGAATAGAGGATAAAGAAACTGAGGTAGTTAATATACAAATTCAACGTGATTCCATAAAAAATAAAAGGGAACTAGACTATCTCTTTGAAAATTGCATGCCTGAATTTTCAAGTGGTAGCCTTGATGAATGGCTAAGTGGAAAAGAAAATGTTAGTGAAAATATTGAGAAGAGTATAGATATGATTTGTCATCATCCACTAGTACCGTCTGATGTTAAAGTTCATGGTTTCAAGATTGATAGAACAGGGGAAAAAGAAACGGTTGTTAAAGTTTCTGTTAATAAAGTAGTGAAACAAATGTATTCTTATGTGTAAGTTATCGATAGATAAGCAACTTTTATTTGGTAGATACTATAATATGTTAAATATTTGGAGTTATTTCCTTTAAAAAGAGTAAAAGAAATCTTCTATAAATGGAGATCTTTTGCTCTTTTTATAATAAAAATAAAAAATTATTTGACGTTTTTTCGAAAAAATTTTTAAGACAAGGCTTTTAGGTTTATGAAAACCTTTATTCATGATAGCAAGATAATTTTGATAAGAAGTATATAGTAAGAATGATTTGGAGATACCGATGGGGATATAACTATTTTATTTAGGACGGTGCAATTAAAATGGATTTACAGAAAGGGAAATTATATTGGAACACGACTTTTTCTAATACACCTTCTTATCCTCGTTTGGACGAAGATATAAAATGTGACGTACTAATAATAGGAGCAGGAAGTTCGGGTGCTCAATCAGCATACTATTTGAGTGAATCAGATTTAAATATTGTTATCGTTGATAAAAGAAAGGTAGGACATGGAAGTAACCTTACAAATACAGCACTTATTCAATATTTAGGTGATAAGATGTTTTATGAACTTGTAAATACATTTGGGGAAGAGTATGCAGTTAAGCATATGAAATTATGTGAACAAGCTATTAATGATATTGAATATGCTGATCAAAACTTGCCTTATTGCTCTGACTTTAAACGACGTGACAGCTTATATTATGCAAGTTATGAAGAGGATATAAAGAAATTAGAAAAGGAACTGTATTATTTACATAAGCATGATTTTAAAGCGGTTTGGTTATCAGAAAAACAAATTGGACAGAGATATCCATTTAAAAAACGTGCAGCTATTTATACGTATAATGATGGTGAAATAAATCCTTATAAATTTACACATAGTTTATTAGAACAAGCCTCTAATAAAGGAGTTCACATTTATGAAGATACAGAGATTGTTGGCAAAAAGTTAGAGAAAGAATGTGCTATCTTTTATACAAAGGAGGGCAATTCTATTACTGCCAATAAAGTAATTGTGGCTGCAGGATATGAAGGATTGGAATTTAAAAAGGAAAAGAACGCTACACTGATTAGCTCATATGCAATTGTTACTAATCCTGTGGAAGATTTATCTTCTTGGTATAAACGCACTCTCATTTGGGAAACTGCGAGACCATATATTTATATGAGAACTACTGTAGATAATAGGATTATTATAGGTGGATTAGATGAAGATACAAACATTGCTCAAGAAAGAGATTCAAAATTAATCCATAAAAAAGAGAAATTAGTGAATGAATTTAATAAGCTCTTTCCCAATATAACAGTTGAACCTGAATTTTATTTAAGTGCTTTTTATGGTGGTACTCATGATGGTTTACCTATAATTGGAATGTATGAAGAGTTTCCAAATTGTCACTTTATCTATGCGTATGGAGATAATGGATTAGTTTATAGTATGGTACTTTCTAAAATTGTTCGAGATATAATTATTAACGGTTCAAGTCCAGATTTGAATTTATATTTACAAACTAGACCAAAACTAAATGAGTAAACTGCATGTATACAAAATCATAGTAGTAAGGAGCTTATTTAGGATTCCATTATAAAAAAAGCTATTTTAAATGTATTAGTTTCATGTGACTATTTGTTATGTTTATGAATGCTTAAATAAAGCATTCATAAACAATATTATTTGTTAAATCCATTCATTTTACTAAGTTCAGTTATTTGTATAATCCATTCTTTTTTTAGGTAGGGTAGAGTTGCTTGGATATGATGATATTCCCATTCTTCCTCAATGGTAGGGTAAAGATTAAATAAGTATTTTTCTTCATCATTTGTTACACTTGCTTTAGGATTGCCAGTAAGTTTAAAATAAATGTCGCACCATCCGCTATAGTTTGTTAACATGAATAAAAAATTAGGACATGTGAATTCGATGAGGTATATTTCTTTCTCTAATTGAATATCTGATAGTAATTCTCTTGCAGTCTCATAAGTAGGCTTCTTTTGGTAACCATTGCATGAATGCCATGCCCAAATGGGTAAATCTATAATAAAGTCAATACCTTTCTGTTTCATGTGTCTTACAATGTATTTATATGCTGTGCAATCTTCTTTACTAACAAAAATAGGATCGGCTATAAGCTTACCTTCATTCAAAAGTGTATTTATGGCATTTTGGTTTTGAAAAGTCCATAGGATTGTTGAATCTATAGATGTATTTAAGTTTGATTGTTTATAAAATTGTTTTTTCATCTTTCTCTCCATTTTCTTTTTTATTTTATAAGAGTTTAAGATAAGTACAAAGTGCATTATATTTTTATCTTTATTAAGAGTTGGAAAAATCCATTAAAGAATAGAAGAGTTTGTTTGCAATTACAAAAAATGATTCTTATAATCATTTAAAAATAACAGAAGTATTTGTTCTAATAAAGAATGAATTTTGCTTTAAGAATGGGAAAGGATAGCCATGCAAAATAAAATTATTGTTATGTTTCAAAAAGATTTTCGTTTATATGATAACCCAGCTCTATTTGAGGCTGTTCAGTCTGGTGAGGTTCTTCCTGTATATATACAAGAGGAAACTTTTTCAATAGGAAGTGCGTCAAAGTGGTGGTTGCACCATGCTGTAATAGATGTAAAGAAGCAACTTGAGGCATTGGGCTCTACTTTAATAATTCGTAAAGGACGTACGGAGGAAGAAATACTTTCTCTCATAGAGCAATTAGATATAACGGCTGTATATTGGAATATTTGTTATGATCCGGACAGATTACAATCTAATCAAAAAATGAAAATGATGTTAGAGGATAAAGGTATTATCTGTAAAGAATTTAATTCGCATTTATTATTAGAACCGTGGATTATTAAAAAGAAAGATAACACTGAATATAAGGTGTTTACGCCTTTTTACAATGCATTTCAAAAGCAGGTAATACCTAAACCTTTTAGCAGAGTGCAGAGTATAAAGTGGGGAAACTCTTTACCAGCAAGCTTATCTGTTTCAGAATTACAATTGTTGCCGACTATACCGTGGACATCTCATATGGAAGTAATATGGGATCCGACAGAAGAAGGGGCATATAAAACATTCAAGAAATTTTTCTCTAGTAAACTAGTCTCTTATAGTGAAGGAAGAGATTTTCCAGGTCAAAATGTCCATTCGATGTTGGCACCGTATCTTTCATTTGGTCAAATATCAGTAAAGCTAATGTTTCATTACTTAATAAATAAAAGTACCGAAAGACAATGTAGTCTTTTTGAAAAACAAGTTAATAGCTTTATACGTCAATTAATTTGGCGAGAGTTTTCTTATTATTTACTATATCATTATCCATTTACAGTATATAAACCTCTTAATAAGAGCTTTGAACATTTTCCGTGGAATAAGGAAGAGGAGTTATTAAGAGTATGGCAAAAGGGGAAAACGGGTTATCCGTTTATTGATGCGGGAATGCGAGAACTATGGCAAACAGGTTTTATGCATAACCGGGCAAGAATGGCTGTAGCCTCTTTTCTTGTAAAGCATTTGTTAATTCCGTGGCAAGAAGGAGCAAAATGGTTTATGGATACACTACTAGATGCTGATATTGCAAATAATACAATGGGATGGCAATGGGTTGCTGGAAGTGGAGCAGATGCATCACCGTACTTTCGTATTTTTAACCCCATCACACAAGGAGAAAAGTTTGATAAAAATGGAGAGTATATAAGAAGATGGGTACCAGAATTAAAAGATATCCCAAACAAATATATATATAAGCCTTGGGAAGCACCTGAGCATATTTTACAAAAATCCAATATAAAACTTGGGGATACATATCCTTTTCCGATTGTTGATCATAAGGCAGCACGGGAGAGAGCCCTTTGTGCATATAAAAGTATGAAAGAATTTGTATGAAATAGGTTAAACAATATGTATTTTGAATTTTAATATTAGAATTTTATCCATTACAAGGACATACTAATCATATAAAGTTTCTATAGTCTTCTAGTAAAAAGGAGAATGTTTATGAAAAAATCTAGTATTATAGTATTTTTACTAACATATGGTTTGTTTTATGTTTCTAGTGTTTTATTCCCTATTGATCGTACTTGGTATGATGCGTTAGAAAAGCCGTCTTGGACACCATCTGGTATGACAATCGGAATGATATGGGCTGTATTATTTGGACTTATTGCATTATCAGTTGCAATTATTTACAACAACTATGGATTCAAGCCAAAAACATTTTGGTTTTTATTCCTTTTAAATTATATATGTAATCAAGCGTTCAGCTACTTTCAATTTAGCCAAAAGAATTTGTTTTTAGCAACAGTAGATTGTTTACTAGTCGCTATTACTACGTTACTTCTCATTATGTTTTCTTCCAATTTATCTAAAGTATCGGCATGGTTGCTAATCCCATATTTTTTATGGGCTACATTTGCTACATATTTATCTTGGACAATTTATAGTATAAATTAAAGACGTAAATGAAAACTTGAGCACAATGAAAATGCTCGAGTTTTTACGTTTATTAATGGTAATCTAAAGTATAGAATATACACATCTTAGGGAGGGCATATGTGTGAAGAAATGGATAAAAATTACTCTGTACTCTTTACTAGGTATTTTAATTATGGGAAGTGTTACTTTTTTAACGTGGTCTCAGTTTACTTACAAACCAACGAAAGAGGCTTTGTCTTTAGTAGATGATAAAAAAGATGAAAATTATATAGTTTTTGGAGAGAAAGATGCAAAAATAGGAGTTATTTTTTATCAAGGAGCTAAAGTAGAAGCGGAGGCTTATAGTTACTTAGGAGAAGCACTTGCAAAAGATGGGCATTTTGTAGTAATGCCTAAGTTACCATTAAATTTAGCGATATTTGGAATAAATGAGGTAGACAGTGTAATTGAACAGTATCCGGAAGTTCAAAAATGGTATGTTGCAGGGCATTCAATGGGAGGAGCTATGATTTCTAGGTATGCCTTTCAACATGAAGAAAAGGTAGACGGGATTATTTTCTTAGGTTCGTATCCTGCAGATGACTTCTCTACTAAGTCGATTCCGATGTTATCAATTTACGGGGAAGTAGATGCTTTAGCAACTGTAGAAAAAATAGAGAACAATAAAAAGTTCATGTCAAAGAATACAACTATGCACATGATAAAAGGGGGCAATCATGCTCATTTTGGCATGTATGGTGAGCAAAAAGGTGATAATGCGAGTTTAATTACGGCAAAAGCACAACGAGATGAAACAGTGAAAGTAATTGAAGAATGGTTATTGAAACAATGATAACGAATTTAATAAATCTACCGAAAGAATTATCCAAACGGTAGATGGGAGAGAGAATAAAGAGCCAAATCGTATGAATTGGCTCTTTTATTTATTTGCTATCTCCAATTGTCCCCTTATTTTCTCCGGAATATCCTCTTTAGAAATAATATCGTAAGAATACACATACTTTCCTTTCACATGAATTTTTAAGTAAGTTTTTCTTATAAAATCATTAGGCGTGTTCGTTCCAACATTATATTCTTTTTCATTGCTTAATTCATCAACAGCTTTTAGTGAGTACATAGCTTTTCCTTTTTGATGATAATCCGGAACACCATATCCTTTCGCAACGGCATATACATTTTTTTCTTCAGCAATCGGATTAAATCTGTCTAAATCCCCGCGTAATATGAAAGGTAGTAAGTATATAGGAAGGCCTATTCCTAATATGCAAATTACAAATTTTCTCATTATCGTTTCTCCTCTTGTTCATTTACATGCTTCAGTATAGAAAAAAATTCTTATAAATATAGAGGGAAATTCCTTAAAGTTTTCTTAATAAAGTTTCACCATGTGAAAAAAACTAACTTGAGCATTAAGCTTGCGGAATGAATAACCAAATAACTTTTTTCTTTATTTTTTGATATTTCTTAAGAACCTATCAAGAAATAAGTGAGTTTTAGGATTTAGAATAAATGTATCTTACAGTAATAAGAGAATTATCTAAATAAATTAGAGTGAGAACAATTAAAGAAAGTATCTTGTGGGGTGCTGCTTTCTTTTAGAATAGAGAACCCCATGGGTCAGTTACATGTAATGCAGCGCTGCGCTTCTATGTCACTGAAAAATCCAATGATAAAAAAAGAGGGGGAAGGCATTTTTTATTGAAGTTTGTTAATGATAGATTTTTAACTAGTTAGGGGGGATCGTAAAATAGATTATTAATCTCTTTAATAATTTTTATTTTCCTTATAGTTGGCATGTTCTATTAGAAATTTTAAATTTTGGAAGGAGAATCAATAATTATGGGTAAGAAAAGAAGAATAAGTAATAAGTTATTACTTGTCAGTGCAATTTTTACAATAGCAATTCCTTCAGTCACATATGCGGAGGAAGTAATTTCACCTGAAAATTTTACGAGTTCTTCAAGTTTGTATGAGGGACGGAATACGGAAGTATTGAAAACAAGCTTATATCCTGATACATATAACTATCCGTTTAACTACCAATTTAGTTCGAAATTAAAGGAAGCAAACACAACTATAAAAAAAGTAGACAATAGTGATGATGAAAATCCTATTATATCTACTACTCTTTCATTTATTCGCCATATGAATAGTGAAGATTATAAATCTGCATTTGATTTAACCTCAAGGTCATTACAGAAAATAATATCCGAAGAATGGCTGAAAAGCTATTGGGAGGGACTCCCAGTGCAATTACAAGCAGGTTCTTTTATAGAAATTGGAGAGGTTACACAAAAAGAGACAAATCCTGTTCATACAAATGTGGAGATTCAATTAGTTTTTGAAAAAATGACTGTACCTTTACTAATTAAACTAGATCCATCTGGAAAAATAGACGATTTTCAACTCAGCATGTCGTTTAGTCCTGTTGCAGAGCGTCCATCATATAGTAAGCCTGAGTCATTTGTTGATAAAGAAGTAGTAGTTGGAAGTGGTGCATTTCCATTACCAGGAACATTGTCGGTTCCAAAAGGAAAGGGGCCTTTTCCAGCGGTTATTCTTGTTCAAGGATCAGGAGCAACTGATCAGGATGAAACAGCGTTTGCTTTAAAACCATTTCGCGATTTAGCTGAAGGTCTTGCATCGAAGGGAATTGCTGTCCTTCGCTATAATAAAAGAACGTATGAACATGGGTTGAAAACACAATTCAGTCCCTTTTATACAGTTGATAAAGAGACAACAGATGATGCTCTTCTTGTAACTCAATTTCTTAAAAATGAGCCTCTAATAAATAAGAATCAAATATATATTCTTGGTCATAGTCAAGGTGGAATGATGCTTCCGAAAATGATTGAAAAAGACCAAAATAAAAATATTGCTGGAGCAATTGTAATGGGAGGGCCAGCTCGTACGATCCAAGACGTTGTTTTAGATCAATTTGAGTACCTTTTCTCTATTGGAGCAATGAACCTGGATCAATATAAATTCTACAAATCGCAATTTGAATTATTAAATGATCCCAATTTCTCTGGTCAGAATCCCCCAAAAGATTTTTACTTAGGGTCAGCAGTATTTTGGGATTCTATACGGAAAATTAAAGCGGCAGAAATGTCAAAAGAACAAAAGACACCGCTTCTTATTATTCAAGGAGAAAGAGACTATCAAGTTCAATCAAAAATTGAAATTCCTCTTTGGAAAGAACAATTAAAAGAACGAGATAACGTAGATTATCGACTATATCCAAAGTTAAATCATTTCTTTACAGAGGGTGATGGGGAAATAAGTAAGCCAGATGAATATTATAGTCCTGCTAATATCCCTGAGTATGTTATAAATGATATTGCTGCTTGGGTGCAAGGCAGATCGCAATTAAATTAGCAACCATATGTTTTAATAAGGACTTTCTTTCCGTAATCAAAATAGAAATATTTTGATTAGGTTGTATGTTTTTTTAAAGCACTCTTTGAAAAGGAGTGCTTTTTTATTTTGCTATGATTTCTATAAAACAATGGGCTTACCTTCCAAACAAATCGTTATTTGGAGCGCTTTTATCAAAGCAAAGTGCTTGTGACATTTCTTTGATATTAAAAACATGAATAACCTATTGTGTAAAATTTTTTGAAAATTTAGGTTTAACATCTTTAAAATAGGTGTATTACATATTACATAACAACTAAATAAAAAAATAAAAAATCTAAAGGAGGAAAGATACGATGCATACGAATGAAAGAAAAACGGTAGTTTATGAATATCAAAATGAACAGGAAGTAGTTATGAAAGTAAAAGAGCTAGAATTGCAAGGGGTTCGCCACGATGACATTTATGTTTTAGCACATGAAAAACATATAACAAAAAGGATTGCGGATGATACAAACACAAATACGATTGGAGTAAAAGAACAAGGATTGGGAACAAGTATTATCAACTTTTTCTCCAAAAAAGGGGACGAACTTCGAAATCAAATGGAAGAAATGGGGTTGTCGAAGGAGGAAGCTAACTTATATGAAGAAAAACTAGATCAAGGGAAGATTTTACTCCTAGTAACAGCTGAAGTACCAATGGCGAATGCTAGGCAGCCGCAAAACTATCATTCTCTGTAATAGATTGCAACATCTGATAAATAGGTAAGGGAATTATTTTAGTTTGTAGCATGGAAGAAAATAAAAATAGAAAAGGATGAGAAAAATGAAACATACAATATTTAAATATGCTGTGATTGGAATTACGACCGGAGTCATAGTCTCCCTATTAAAAAAAGAAAATCGGAAAGCTATACAAACAAAAGGAAAAAGCGTAAAAGAAAAACTACAAGAAGGAAACATAAAGGAAACATTGGAGAAGGTAACTGAGACAAGTAAACAATTTTCTGTAACTGCAGCTAATGTTGCAAAACAAACATTACCACAACTGCTTACAGCCACACCAGTTGTCATTTCTACCATTAAAGACTTAACAGAAAACGAAAATAATAAAAAGAAAACAGGTGAAAAGGATTACGAAATAAATGAAAATAGTAAGAACTTAGACGGGGAAAAAACGAAAAATGAAAAGAAATATGTGAAAGAAGGGAAAGAAGAGAGTGCCTAGATTTAATTCTAAAAATAGAAAGTGAGGAAAAAAGTATGAAATCTCTGTATGCAATTGATGTAGGAATTGGCTTTACCAAAAGGGCATATCGACAGGATGTAGATTCTGAGATGACAATCAAGAGTGAAGCTTCCACACTAGCCCCTGTACCTAATCATGCTGAAAGTGAAGATTTAACAAAGGTAAGTTTTATAGACTTAGATTTTGCATACTACATGGGAAATGAAGCACATCAATCTGACGCTTCGTTTCTTCCTCCATTTGACGAAGAAATAGAAAATTATTATGAAAGCGAACGATTTAAACAACAAATATTTGGTTGCATTGCAAAGGATTATAAAGAAAATGTCGTGTTACCTCTAGTTGTTACTGGGCTCCCCGTTACTTGTTTTGGTAGTCAGCATGAGCAATTACAACGTGCACTAAAAAAAGAGACTTCCGTACAAATTGATGGGAAATTTATTCATATTAAGGTGGAAAATGCTTTGATTCTTCAGCAACCGGTCGCTTTACATGCCTATTTCTTAAAAGAGGGAATCATTCAGGAACGAGATCGCATCTTAATTATTGATGGCGGATTTCGTACAGTAGAAATGACAGATATGAAACAGAATGTCATTTTAAATCATTATGAGGCGGAACTAGGATGTAGCAAGCCTTTGAAAAATATTAAGAATATCGTGCAGAATCATGAGGGTGAAAGTAATCAATTGCATATTAACGACATGCCAAACATATTAGAAAAAGGATATGAATGTCGAGAAGAAAATCATGAGACAAGTCAGGTTCATACTTTGATTCAAAAAGAGTTGGATGCACACTTCCAAGACGTCATGCGTGTATTACAAGAACAATTTAAGTTAGAACAGTATAACACTATTATTTGGACAGGAGGAATAGTAGATCTCCACAAAAAACGAATTGAAAAAATGCAAAGTGAAATTTCTTCTTTCCGTATGGTAGACGCTTCGAAAGAGGCTGCACTCCATGGATACTACATTATTGGGAGTCAAGTATTTGAGGACATTACCAATCAATCTGCATATGAATCCAAATTATAATAACGAATGAAATGGAGTTCGTTGAATAGACGTGCCAAATTATGTAGCTTCTTTTCCACATATAATAAATTTTTTATAAGAAAAGATAAAAAGTGCTTGTATAGAGGAAATGTTTAAAATTGAAAATAAAAATAACTAATATATAGGGGGTCTTCCTTTTAAAAGAATAAGACCTCCTATGTTATTTATTTTGTAATTTAGATGATCTAAAAACTCTTCCTCCAAGACATGAATACCTACATACAAATTTCGTATTACGGATATGATTCAATCAAACATAAAACTATTTAGAAAGGAAGAATAATATGGAATGCATAAAAATGACGAAATGGAGTTGGTATCATGTGAAAACTAGTGAGCTTGAAAAACTTTCTTCTATAATCCCTCGTGATGTAACATCTTATTTCGCTCAATTTGTAAAGAAAATAAGTTCTCCTTGTGAAAATGGATTATATGTTTATACGTTATCACCAAGTCAAACTTGTGTATATGGTTCGTTTTTATATGATCAAGATAAAAAGGACGCCAAAATTCAAAAATTTCTTCATTATTTCGTAGCTGATGGAATACTGATAACAGTTCAGGAAAAAGAGGAAGAGGATTTCCAAAAAATAATACATAATTTCCCTATGGGTACAAAAAATTGTAATAGTTCCGCTGAAGGATTATGTGCTATCTTATCAATGTTTATATCTCATTATTTGCGAAAGGTTGACTACTTTGAAAACAATTTCAGAAATGTATTATGGGATTTTTATCATCATAATAACATAGCAGTTTTAGAAAGGATTTATCATATTCGTCATGAATTATTTATGAACACACATGTGTTTCGCTTAATACAAGAAGTGTTACAAGGCCTAAAAGAAGCTTGGTTAGAAAAACTAACAAACACCCTTTGTTATAAACAAACATACGTAAAATTAGAGCGTGGATTACAACTTGTTAAAGAGTACCAAGAAGAATTAGACACGATGATTCATTTACAAGAAGTTGTTTCTTCTCATCGTGGGAATGAAATTATGAAAGCTCTTACTGTATTAACTGCTGTGAGTACGCCTTTGACAGCCTTAGGAGCATTATGGGGTATGAATTTTAAATACATGCCTGAACTAGAATGGAAATATAGCTATTTAATCGCTCTCTTATTTATTATTTTCACAACAGCGGGTATGTATATGTATATGCGATTCAAAGGATGGACAGGTGACTTATTACGAGTAAAGAAAAAGAAATCTTTTTTTAAATCTAATTAATCCTGTTTATAAAAAATATGATAGATATATGGTTTGTAATATTTATTAATTGAGATAGCACCATATCCCCATCAAGTTAAAGTTTTGATGTCCTCACAATGATAAAAATGGTGAATATTTATATGAAAGATTAGAGCTCTCCTTCCTGTAGGAGAGCTCTAATCTTTATTTAAAAACTATATCATATACTCTGAAATTTGTCCGGATTCAATTTAGAATATGGCAAAAGAGAACTTGCGATTAAAAACAAGCTCTCTTTAAAAGAAATAACGTAATTGAGATACTTATATAGTAACAATTGTTTTCTTCTAATTCCATATGTCATATGTTGAGAAATAAATTATAAATGGATTGATAAAGCTAAAATGAATGATTGACATAATATTTTGACGATAATATAATGAATCTCGAATTCAAGATAACTTGTAAAGGATTGGTAATTATGAGCGTGATTAACGATGAGAGCTTATCTTTAAAGTTATTTGTTATATTATCAAGGGCAATACAGTCAATTACTAAGCGTATTGAAGAGGATATAAAAAGTTATGGACTTAATCCAACTGAATTTGCAGTGCTTGAGCTACTGTATAGTAAAGGCGATCAGCCTATACAAAAAATTGGAGACAAAATATTACTTGCAAGTAGTAGTATCACGTATGTAGTGGATAAGTTGGAAAAGAAGAGGTTCTTAATACGAAAACCATGTCCTAAAGACCGCCGTGTCACGTATGCGTCAATTACTTCAGAAGGTATTGAACTAATGGATATTATTTTTCCACAGCATAAAGAGGCGATTCAGCAAATATTTGGTGGTTTGGACTATACTGAGAAAAAAATGATAATCGAAAAGTTGAAAAAATTAGGGTATTATGCACTCGAACTATAAATCTTTAGAAATATATCTCGAATTAGTAATGTCCTAATTAAATATAATTTAAATAAATAGGAGGAAAAATTAATAAATGGTAGTAAATTTATTATAATACAAAATGAATAAAGCGTGTAATTTCAATCGGTATAATATGAAATAAAGTTGTTATGTTAATGTATACATATCGTCCTTTAAATTATAAATCTTTCATAAAGCGGAGAGTGGGTATCAAGAATGGAATTACGTCATTTAGAGTATTTTATTCAAGTTTGTAATAATAATAGTTTTACTAAAGCTGCGGAAGTTCTAGGTATTTCACAGCCGACTTTAAGTCAACAAATACGAGTTTTAGAAGGTGAACTTGATACACCCTTGTTTCATCGAGTTGGAAGAGGTATCAAAATGACAGAAGCGGGTAAGCTGCTATTTGATAAAGGAAAATTTATCATGCAACAATTTGATGACGTTTATAATGAAATTTTTGAATTAAAGGGTGTAAAAAGAGGTGTGATTACTATAGGAGGTTTATTAGAGGATCTCACTTATTTAACACCTTATATTATGAAGTTTCAACAACATTATCCCAACATTGTAGTAAAGATTATAGAATCCGAAGTTGCTGTAAATCAAATCGTTGACAAAAATATTGATTTCGGGATTACACGTAGTGCTCAAATTCCAGACACATTAACAAACACCCTTTTGTATAGTGAAGAGCTCGTCCTTGTAATTCCCAAAAATCATCCTTTGAATGAAAAATCATTTGTTTCTTTTCGAGAATTAGTAGGGCTCAGTAGAGTAATGGTTTCATGTAGTTGTCGTGAATCTATTAAGATATATTGTGAGAGTTTAGGGTTATCTTTATCTGAAGCAAATATAGAAACAAAATCTTCTATTTCTCTATTGAGCCTTGTATACAATGGACATGGTGTTGCTATAATACCTCTTTCACTGGTTAACTTTGTTAATAATGATACTTTGAGCATAGTTCGTATTACTGATCCAACACCAAGTCAAGATATTAATCTTATACACTTTGATGATAAATTTTTAAGTTTTGCAGCACGCATCTTTATGCAGAAGTTAAATGATTCTCAAAAAGTATCAGTGTAATAGAAATAATAATGATCCTAGTGTAACAATTGAAAAAATTAAAATCTATATTAAAGTCGAAGGACAGTGGATTTATATGTGTGGTGTAGTCGATCAAAAAGGGGGATACCATTGACTTTTAATTAAGGAAAAAAGGACAGACTTTGCAAGGAGAGAAGGCTATCAAAAACAAGTTAAGTTAATCAATCAATTCTTCGGTCTTATCGCATAGTAACAGATTCCATGTAGGGATATACACTGCTATTTTGAATTTATATATCCTTATTGTAGAAAGAAAACCACCGGCATTATACCGGTGGTTTTGATTTAGAAAGCAAAGCAAGTACAACCAATACCCCATTTAGTTCCATCTTTTCCTATTACGGTATGAGTGTGTTGATGGAGAGGGTTACTACAACTATGTAACTTGTTATCATGGGAATCGTGAGAAAGTATAGTGTTGGCTAGGTTAGCACCACCATAACCATAAACGCCCGTCGGTGACCAATCAGGTGATGCTGGCGGCAATTCAGGTGATAAGTTTTTAAATTCATTATTTCCATAAACAACCTGCCCACCCATAATGGTGAGCAATGATTCAAGGTCTTTGATTTCTTCTTCCGGCACAGTAAAGTAGTCAGCAGACAATACAGCAATATCAGCAAACTGACCTACTGCCAGGGTTCCTTTTTTACCTTCATCGCCAGAGAACCACGCACTTCCTTTTGAATATAATTCCAGGGCTACTTTTCTATCAAGTTTATTTTTTTCATCGTATATGGAAAGCCCACCAATGGTTTTTCCAGCAACCATCCAGTAAAGAGCAACCCAAGGGTTATAGCTGGAAACCCTGGTTGCATCACTACCGGCGCCAACAGGTATACCAAGGTCTAACATACGATAAATCGGAGGAGTATGCTTTGCAGCTTCCTTTCCGTATAAGTCAACAAAGTATTCACCTTGAAAAGCCATGCGGTCTTGGATGGCAATACCGCCATTTAAAGCCTTAACACGTTCCATACTACGATCTGAGATTGTTTCTGCATGATCAAACCACCAGCGTAGCCCATTAAAAGGAATTTCTCTGTTAACTTCCTCAAATACATTTAAGAAACGTGTGATTGACTCGTCATAAGTTGCATGTAAACGGAATGGCCAACGGTTTTCCACCAATAGAGAAATTACTTTCTTTAAGTCGGCTTCCATTACTGTAGCTAGTTCGGGCCGTGGCATTTGAAATTTTTCAAAATCGGCTGCCGAGAATACTAACATTTCTCCGGCACCATTCATTTTATACTTATCATTTCCTTGACCGGGAGAAACAATTTTTGCCCATGAAGCAAAGTCTTCATATTCATGATTAGGATTTTGCGTAAATAGATTATAAGCAATACGCAAAGTTAATTGTTCCTTCTCGGCTAAATGTTCAACAACTTTGTAGTCATCAGGGTAATTTTGGAAACCACCACCTGCGTCGATGGCACTTGTAATACCTAATCTATTTAATTCACGCATAAAATGGCGAGTTGAGTTAATCTGGTCGTCAAGATTAAGTACTGGAGCTTTACCCAAACTTGAATAAAGAATAGAAGCGTTAGGGTTAGCAATTAAAAGGCCCGTTGGATTACCTCTTTTATCCCGCTGAATTAAACAGCCTGGAGGGTCTGGGGTATCTTTCGTGTATCCCAGTGCACGTAGCCCTGCACGATTTACAAGTGCTCTATCGTAAAGATGTAGCACAAAGACAGGCGTGTCTTCAGAAACAGCATTAATCTCTTCTAATGTTGGCATCCGTCTCTCTTTAAATTGAAATTCAGACCAACCTCCAACTACTCTTACCCACTGAGGAGCAGGTGTACGCCTTGCCTGTTCTTTGAGCATTTCTAGAGCAATAAAAAGTGATGGCACGCCTTCCCAACGTAATTCCATATTATAATGCAGACCACCACGAATCACGTGTATATGGGAGTCATTCAGGCCTGGAATAGCTCTCTTTCTTTTAAGGTCTATTTTTTTTGTTTTTTCCGTGGCACTATTAAGAAGCTCATCTCCACCTACTGCAGTGACTAAACCATCAGTTATGGCGATAGCAGATACCTCAGGCTGAGAAGGGTCAAGGGTAGTAATTTTTCCGTTATATAAGATCATATCCGGTAAATTCATGTTCACACCTCGTTTACTTTCTATTATTTTGTAACCATGGATGAAATAATTTACCGAAAATCGGCATGACTACCCATGATAGCAAGGACACTATACATACAGAAACAAAAAAAGCTGACATAATAGGATTCATATGTTTTATAATAGGTCCTATCACTTTAGGAACTAACATGCTAAGAGGCCATACACCCAGAAGGGTAACGATAGACATTTTCCATTTTGGCGGTGGAACTGGCGTTTTCGGAGTAACAAACCAATAAGCCAAACTGCTTTCAGTTTTGTAAGTTGGATTAGTGGCTTGAAATTGCTCCGCCGTTTTTAACAAATCCCGGCGAACATCTGATTCTTGCCAAGTACGTAGATGCTCATACGTATCAAAGCGAAAAATAACAGTATACTCTCTGGATTCGTTACTTGGGACTATTAGATTTACACCTAAATGTCCTGGGAATTTAGTAGCCGCAGCCTCAATTTCATGTCTCCATGTTTCAAACTGTTTTTCTCTACCTTCTTGAATTTCCCATGTAACAATCGTTGTTACTGGATTGCCGGCATCCATCGTGTTCCCTGTATAAGTCTCTTCGACAGCTACTCCTTCTTGTTTCATATTTTCCTGCTTGGAAGCGCGCCATGCACCATAGTATATGCGTATTCTACACCTTGACCATAAGCACCAGTGTGTTCCTTTACAATCTCCATTACAGCATCATAAGTGTCTTTGTGTGCCCAGTCACGTTGGTATTCAAGTAAAACTTGAATTGCTGTCACTGGAATTGCACCAGCTTGTTCTACACGACGCATAGCAGCGTTATGTGCTGTCAAACTAGTACCACCTGAAGCATCATCAACTGCATATACCTCATAGCCAGCTTTAATTGCTTCAAGCACAGGGAATGCAAGGCAAACTTCAGTCCAAAGTGCTGCAAATATTAATTTCTTTCTACCGGTTGCTTTAACTGCCTCAACAAATTTCGGATCTTCCCAAGAGTTCATTGAACTACGTTCTATAATTTCATGGTTTGGGAATATATCAAGAATTTGTGGCCAAAAATAACCAGAAAAGCTGCGTGTTTCAACTGTAGTAAGAATAGTAGGTACGTTAAAAGTTTTTGCTGATTTAGCAAGTAGCATAACGTTATTAATCAATGTTTGTCTATCAATACTTGCAACTCCAAAAGTCATTTGAGGTTGAAAATCAATTAAAATTAAGGCACTGTTCTCCGGATTTAACAATTCTAAATTACTCATAATAAAACGCTCCTTTTTCAATTGTTTATTGAAAGTAATGTATCTTCTGTCAATTGAAGCTCTACTATACTTTTTAATTTAAATTTAGTGCTGATTTAATCAGCACTAAATTTATACTATCTACTTTAAAAAAGGTGATTTAAAGCTATTTCCTTGAGATACATTTATGCATTTTGTTTACTAAGATCTCGCTGAGCTCCTCTATAGCTTCCAATTATATTTTGATAGCCTGGAAGATTGCTAGCAAGCAAATTGCCAAAACCTTCGACATCGTTGCGCCAATCGCGTTGTAATTCGCAAGCTACGCTAAACCAGTTCATAAGTTGCACGCCACTATGTGCCATACGTGTATTGGCAGCATCTGCAACTTGTTTACTGAAAGTTCCTGAAGCATCAGTAACAGCAAATACTTCATATCCAGCTTTTATAGCGGAAAGTGCCGGGAAAGCAACACAAACGTCCGTAACTACACCTGCGATGATAAGTTGTTTTTTTCCAGTTTCTTCGATTGCTTTTACAAAATCATCATTATCCCATGCGTTAATTTGTCCAGGTCGAGCTATTTTTGGTGCATGAGGAAAGAGATTAACCAATTCTTGCATTAAAGGTCCATTAGGCCCGTTTTCAAAACTTGTTGTTAAAATAACTGGTAAATTAAAAAACTTAGCAGTATGAGCAAGAGCTAAAACATTGTTCTTGAATTCATCAACACCATAGTCACGTACTAGTCCGGACATAAGACCAGTTTGATGATCTACTAAAAGCACAACAGCATCATCTTTGTTAATACGAGAATAGAGATCAGTCATTATGTATTCCTCCTAAAAATTAAGTAATCGAAGAAAGTTTAAATAGTCGGATACTATCATAAGTTTCTTCGTTTATAACTAAGCTGACCAATAATATTGGTTATAGCAGCATTCACAGAACATGAAGTGCTATACAAATTTATAGTATTTGAAAACTGATTCGTTAATCAATTCTAAATTATCTATAATTTGTATAGGTCGTAACTATAGTTGTTTTCACTATAAAATAGATTGGTTTTACCTATACATCCTATAGATAGAACGATATTGATAGTCACCTATTTTTGTTATTACAATTGAATAGGAGTAATGTTCAGTAATTATTTTATGATGCAAAAGGTATTAGAGGGGGGATTGTTCCAAAAGGAGAAAATGAATGCATTGGAACAATAGAGTTTCATACTTAGAATTCACAACATAAACGTGCATGAATAGGTTATGACGTTCATCCAGATTATTGAAGAAAAGGATACATATTGGAATATTTTTAGGAGGTAGAAGCATGGCTAAAATTACTGTAGGAACCGAAAAGCAAGAACCAATTGAGATGTATTATGAGGATCATGGCACAGGAAAACCAGTTGTACTCATTCATGGTTGGCCGTTAAGTGGTCGATCTTGGGAATACCAAGTTCCCGCTCTTGTTGAGGCTGGATACAGAGTTATAACATATGATCGTCGAGGATTTGGACAATCATCTCAGCCGTGGGAAGGGTATGAATATGATACCTTTACTTCTGATTTACATCAACTATTAGAACATTTAGAGCTTCAAAATGTCACACTTGTTGGTTTTTCTATGGGTGGAGGCGAAGTAGCCCGGTATATTAGTACGTATGGAACAGATCGTATTGAAAAGGCTGTTTTTGCTGGGGCAGTTCCTCCGTATTTATACAAATCAGAGGATCATCCTGAAGGGGCCTTAGATGATGCAACAATTGAAGCATTCAAAAGTGGTGTGATAAATGACCGCCTTGCATTTCTTGATGAATTTACTAAGGGATTTTTCGCGGCTGGTAATCGAACAGATTTAGTTAGTGAGCCATTCCGTTTATATAATTGGGATATTGCAGCCAGTGCATCACCTAAAGGAACACTTGATTGTATTACCGCCTTTAGTAAGACAGATTTTAGAAAAGACTTGGAGAAGTTTAATATACCTACTCTTATTATTCACGGTGATTCTGATGCAACTGTACCATATGAATATAGTGGGAAATTAACACATGAAGCAATTCCTAATTCTAAAGTAGCCTTAATAAAGGGTGGTCCACATGGGCTAAATGCAACGCATGCTAAAGAATTTAATGAAGCACTCCTATTATTTTTAAAGGACTGATTACAACTATATAATTGTTAGTTGATAAATTATAAATAAGTAAAAAATAAAGCTTTATAAAAGATGCTCTTGGATAAATCCAGGAGCATCTTTTTAAATGGTGGTATTGATATGTTAGGTTGATAAATCTTCATTAGTTTCGAATTGAATATTCTTCTTAACAGCAAAAATTTATTGTTTAGAGTTTTTTAGGTCTTTTAGATGTATTGCTATATTACTATCAAGATAATATTTTGAATAATCCTCAAAACAAAGAAATGTACATTTTTTGAGGAAGAAATATCTTGTCAGAAAACAATAAAATCTTATTAATTTTTATAATTGGTAGAATTTTTATGGAAATAATTCTCTTAATATATTAAAATAACATCGTATTATGTCAGATTTTAATTAGGGGAGAGAAATTTTATGTTGAAAAAAATTATTCCAGTTGCTTTAGCATTAAGTACAGTTACTTTTACTAGTGTATTTGTTGCGCCTTCAATCCAAGCAAGTACAGAACAAAATCGCTACATAGATGTACAAATGCTCGGTATTAACGATTTTCATGGGCAACTAGACACTGTAAAAAAAATTAACAATAAAGATGCAGGGGGAATTGAGTACTTAGGGGCTTATTTACGTGATCGTGAAAAACAAAATCCAAATACATTAAAGGTACATGCTGGAGATGTTGTTGGAGCAAGTACTCCTGTTTCAGCATTATTACAAGACGAACCTACAATTGAATTTCTAAATGATTTGAAATTCGATGTTGGAACGATAGGAAATCATGAATTTGATGAAGGTGTTGAAGAAATGAACCGCCTTATTTATGGTGGATACCATGAGAAAACAGGAAATTTTAAAGGAGCAAAATTCCCATATGTTGCTGCAAATTTCTATAATAAATCCACCGGTCGTTTATTTTTACCACCATTCACTATAAAAAAGGTACAAGGAGTTCCTGTTGGCTTTATTGGAGTCGTAACAACGGATGTTCCTAACCTTGTTATGCCTACTATGCTAAAGAATGTAGAAATTACAGATGAAGTTGAAGCTATTAACAAATCCGTAAAGCAATTAAAAAAACTAGGCGTTAAATCTATCGTTGTTCTTGCACATAACGGAGGTATAACAGATGGGAACGGCGTAACAAATGGTGATATCGTCCGATTAGCAAATGAGACTGATCCAGAAGTCGATGTTATTTTTGGTGGCCATAGCCACACCTATGTAAATGGAACTGTTAATAATAAACTTGTCGTACAAGCAAATTCTTATGGTATGGCTTTTGCTGATGTTGATGTAAAGATTGATCGTAAGACACAAGATATTGTTGAGAAAAAAGCAGAAATTGTTACAACTTATCATGAAGGCATAGAGCCTGATAAAAAAATAAAGAAGAAGATGGAGAAATATCAAGCAAAAATCGCACCTCTTGTTAATGTAGTTGTAGGTAAGTCTATCGCTCCACTAGATCGCAAACAAAATATGGCTGGTGAATCTACTCTTGGAAATTTAGTTGCTGATGCTCAGCGTACAACAATGCAATCCCAAATTGCACTTATGAATCCTGGTGGTATTCGTAATGACTTAGATGCTGGTGATATTACATGGGGAGAGATATATGGTATTCAACCATTCGGAAATCAATTAATAAAAGTAAATTTAACAGGTCAAGACATTCGTGATATTTTAAATCAACAATGGCAAAAAGACATAACAAGAATGCTTCAAATTTCAGGTATCCAATACACTTGGGATGCGAACAAGCCTAATGGAGAAAAAGTAACAAGTATTCGCTTAACAAATGGAGAAGAAATTATTCCTTCTAAAACTTACAGCGTCGTTGCGAACGCATTTCTAGCTTCAGGTGGAGATGGATTTGTATCCTTTAAAAACGGTAAAGATGCTGAAACAGGACCAACTGATTTTGAAGCATTAGTAGATTATATAAAAAAATCAAAAGAACCAATTCAGTCTATTATTGATGGAAGAATTCAAAAGATAAATTAGTTTTTTATTAATCTCAAAAACAACTAGATTACCTGTGCGCTATACTCTTTAGTGTGCAGGTAATCTATTTTTTTGATTTGAAATAGTCTAACTGTGGCCAATGGGTATACCGTCTAGATGCAGAGTGCCGAAAAAAATGAAGTGAACAAAAAATAACCCCTCAATTAACTCTATGATAAAGAGACTACAAACAATCAAAATTTGGAACTTCATATTAACCATATATTAACTACGTTAATAATACATACTGAAATTGAATACTTTAGATAACATCATTTATAACGAATATCTGCACATTATAATGTTATGCAATGAGGAATTTACAATACAATGAATTGAAGCTTATTTAGTTTTATATTCGTATAAGTGAATTAAGAATTTCTTAAGAACCTATTAAGAAATAAGTGAGTTTTAGGAACTAGAATAAATGTATCTTAACAGTAATAAGAAAATGAATGTTTTAAACGGAAGTTGGCAGAGTATGTCAAAAAGCTATAAGTAAATATTTCAGGAGGTTTTTTATGAAAAAGAAAATGATTATTGCAATTGTTGTTTCTGCTATAACAATGACTCATTTTGTAGGAAATACTTATGCAGATTCGAAAACAGAGGTTTCTGTTACAGCTCCCTATAATACAAATCAAATAGCGAAATGGTTAGAAGCACATGCAAAGCCTTTAAAAACAACTAATCCAACTGCATCTCTTAATGATTTGAAACCACTTAAGGATATGGTAGGTTCAGCTTCAATTGTAGGTTTAGGTGAAGCTACGCATGGGGCTCATGAAGTTTTTACGATGAAACACCGCATTGTTAAGTATTTAGTATCTGAAAAGGGCTTTACCAATCTAGTTTTAGAAGAGGGATGGGACAGGGCCTTGGAACTTGATCGATATGTTCTTACTGGTAAGGGAAACCCAAGCCAACATCTAACACCTGTATTTAAGACGAAAGAAATGCTAGATTTACTTGATTGGATTCGGCAATATAATGCTAATCCAAAACATAAATCGAAAGTACGTGTCATCGGGATGGACGTTCAATCAGTAAACGAAAATGTTTATAATAATATAATAGAATATATTAAAGCGAATAATTCAAAACTGTTGCCTAGAGTAGAAGAGAAGATAAAAGGGCTTATTCCTGTAACAAAGGATATGAATACTTTTGAAAGCCTTACGAAAGAAGAAAAAGAAAAGTATGTTTTAGATGCTAAACAAATTAGTGCTTTATTAGAGGAAAATAAAAGTCATTTAAATGGGAAATCTAAAGAGTTCGTATGGATAAAGCAAAATGCTCGTATTATTGAACAGTTTACTACAATGTTAGCGACACCTCCTGATAAACCAGCGGATTTTTATTTGAAACATGATATTGCAATGTATGAAAATGCGAAGTGGACTGAAGAACATTTAGGAAAAACCATTGTATGGGGACATAATGGACACGTTTCGAAAACAAATATGCTTTCTTTTATATACCCTAAAGTAGCAGGGCAGCATTTAGCAGAATATTACGGAAAACGGTACGTATCTATTGGAACGTCAGTTTATGAAGGACAATACAATGTGAAGAATAGCAATGGTGAATTTGGCCCCTATGGAACATTAAAATCGGATGATCCAAACAGTTATAACTACATCTTTGGACAAGTTAAAAAAGATCAATTTTTTATTGATTTACGTAAGGCGAACGGCGTGACAAAAACTTGGTTAAACGAACAACATCCAATTTTCGCTGGAATAACTACCGAAGGGCCTGATATACCAAAAACTGTTGATATATCATTAGGTAAAGCGTTTGATATACTTGTTCAAATTCAAAAAGTGAGTCCATCTCAAGTACATCAATAAATTTAGAATCATGTGCCTTAATGACAAATTTCATAGTGTTTCATATAACACAATGAAATTTGTTTTATATAGCAAGAAGAATAATCGCATTAGAAAAAATCAGCAGTTTAACCTGTTAAGAGTAAAACGAATCTTACAATATGTAAAGCGCAAAAACACTGAAGCGAAAAGCATCGGTGTTTTTTGCGCTTTCGGGCACAGATGCTACTTCAATCCTATTGTAGAAGTGATTTTGTATGTAAGGAATTTGTAAGGAATAGGTAAGAAAAAAGAGATTTTCATTGTGTAGGATAAAAATATAAGGAGGCATGAAGGGGGGAACAAGTACGGCCTACATATAAAACAAATAATCAGTAACAAGAGTGTTTTAAGGAAAAGAAGTAATTTCTATGGTTAATATGTATGTGGAAAAAGAGTGATTTAGAGATTGTTAGAACACAATGGTGTTTGTGAAAATAATGATTAGTACGTTGATTGCAAATTCAGTGTTGACTTTTATCATTGGGAGAGTTGATAGCTGTGTGGTTCGTATATGAGACAGCTATTAGCCATCAATACAATTTAAATAGAAGAGAGGAATTCTTTATGAAAACACGCAGTAAAATTACATGTGCAAGTCTAGCACTTTTAATAGCTGGAAGTTCCCTGTTATACATAACACCAACATCAGTTGTAAAAGCAGAACCTACGCAAAATGTATCTAGTTCGTTACAAACAAGTACGCAAAGCGATCGTACTTCCGTTAAGAAAGCAATGCGAGATGAACTGCAACTTGGATACCCGGGAATACTCGCTAAAATTTCTAAGGGGGGGAAAACTTGGAGTTATACAGCTGGGGTAGCGGATCTGAAAACTAAGAAACCAATGAAAGCAGATTTTCGCTTTCGCATTGGCAGTGTGACGAAAACGTTCATTGCAACAGTTCTACTTCAATTATCTGGAGAGAACCGTTTGAATCTAGACGACTCCATTGAAAAATGGTTACCTGGTGTTATTCAAGGAAACGGATATGATGGTAACCAGATTACGATCCGGCAAATATTGAATCATACAAGTGGTATTGCTGACTATATAAATTCAAAAGACTTTGATATTACGGATATAAAAAAATCGTATACGGCTGAAGAATTTGTAAAGATGGGGATTTCACTTCCCCCAGACTTTGCCCCAGGAAAGGGTTGGTCTTATTCAAATACAGGATATGTAATACTAGGAATCCTTATTGAAAAAGTAACAGGAAACAGCTATGCGGAAGAGGTTGAAAATCGGATTATTGAACCGCTTGATTTGTCAAATACATTTCTACCTGGTAATTCAAGCGTGATTCCAGGCACCAAGCATGCCCGTGGCTATTTGCAACTAGACGGAGCGAGTGAGCTAAAAGATGTTACTTATATTAACCCAGGTAGCTCGGATGGAGATATGATTTCTACTGCTGACGACTTAAACAAATTCTTCTCTTGCTTACTAGGTGGCAAATTACTGAAGGAACAGCAGTTAAAACAAATGCTTACTACAGTTCCTACAAATAGAGAGGGAACCGGATATGGTCTTGGAATACTTGAAATTAAGCTTCCGAACGGTGTCTCGGTATGGGGACACAGGGGTGCCGTTCCAGGGTTTTCCACTTTTGCTGGTGGAACACTTGGAGGTAAACATACACTCGCTATCAATTCGAACAGTTTAAACCTTAATAACCCGGAAGTTTTTAAGAACATTTTACTTGCTGAATTTAGAAAGTAGGAAAAACGGATAAATTTTGTCATTTGTAATTTCCATCGGAATGGATTACCGCTTGAAAGAGTATAGAGGGATTAAGTATCTAGAAACAATCAAGCCAATCATGAAGAATGGCTAAGTAAAAGGATTTGTTTATACATTGGCCAATTAAAAGAGCAACAGATATAATGAGTGATTAGTATGTATCTAGTATTGCATTTGTATTGGTATCTTCACGGATTGTAAATTTGTATAAGGTGCGAAGTCTAATTTAAGACTTCGCACTTTTGCTGTTTAACAGCTTTTATTACGAAGCTATTAACAATAGAAAAAAGGAGAATGTAACTAGTTATGTGGATACTACTGTATGATTGGTGCAACAAATTGTGACTCTAACGTATTTGAAAGGCCTGATAAATTCAACGTTTATCGTCCTGACATTGATATTAAAAAGGCATTTAGTGGTACTGCAAGACATCTTGCTTTTGGATTAAGTATCTATAATTGTGTAGGAGTAGCATTTGCAAAATTAAAAATTGAAATAGATTCAACCATTAAAGATAATATTAGCAGGAAAAAATTGAGGGACATTAAGGATTTTGTGAAGAAGACTTCAAAAATGAACTGAAATCTAATAAACAACGTAAAAGCTAAAAGATTTTCGCTGTGAGAACATCTCAAAATATTAAATTGATGGTAACTTTGTTGTAGCTCTTTAAACATACCTATATTAAAACCCAAATATCTCAGCATTAAATTGAGAATTTGGGTTTTTCTAAAGGAATTAATTTTTTAAAAAATTTTTAGAAATTTAAACATAAAGTATTGTATACATGTAAGTATGATTAAAAATGAAAAGTTGTAAATGCTAAATTTAATTAAATACGCCTTACTCTCTTTAACATTGGCCTGAATGAATAGTTTATAGGAGATTACACTGGCTAAAGATGCGATAATTGTTCCAAGCCCTCCAATATTTACTCCTAGTAATAAAGCTTTCCAATCAGAAGTAAAGTTTGATAGAAGAATTGAAGTAGGAAAATTGCTAATCAATTGACTCAAAAATATGGAACTAAAGAAGACTGAAGTATCTCCTCTTAAATTAGCGCGAGCAAATGTCTCCAGTGCATCCGAATGTGAAATGTTTCCGATGAAAATAAAAAAACAGACAAAGGTTATTAGAAGAAAGTAATCGATCTTAAATAGTAAGTTTCTATCTAATGTAAATGCTGCCACTAATGTAACTATTAGCGCAATGTAATAATTAATGACACCAAAAATAGATGCAATGATAGTGAGAAGTATTAAAATCCAGACGGTAGCTTTTTTTCGATTTTTTACGGTAATAACAGGTAGTTCTATTTTCAAATCTGTTTTTTGAAGTTTTTGAGTACATATAAATAACAAACTAATTCCAAGTACAGCTAAAAGCAGGATTGAACCTAAAAATGGGATGAGCTTAATTCCATAGTAAGAGTATAAGTATAAATTTTGTGGGTTTCCCATAGGCATCAAGCTACTACCGATGTTTGCCGCAATTGTTTGCAGGATGATTGTATCCATCATGTTCATTTGTGTTTTTTTACTAATGACAAGTGTTATTGGTACAAAAGTGAGGAGAGCGACATCATTTGTTACAAACATGGAGCAAATAAAGCATAACAAAATTAGAATAATAGATATTGACCTGCTGTTATTGCATTTATTTAAAATGGCAACGGCAAGTTTGTCTAATATCTTTAGCTGTTCCAAGGCCTTAATGGCCACCATTAGATTAAATAAGCTAATTAACACTTCAAAGTTAATATATTCGATCTTTGGCGAATGTATTAAGCAGCTTACAATTGCTAGTATTAGTGAAATGGTAAGTACTAAATCTTTTTTTAAAAATCCGAATTTCATAAGGAGTCTTTTTTTATTTTGAACGAATACTATTTCTTTCACAATACACCACCTGTAATCTATGTTAGTAAATATACGTTTTTTGGGATAACTCGATATTGCTAGAAAAGAGGATGTCATAAGTTCCTAAATAAAAGTTTTGTAATGTTTCATCCCTTCAATAAAATCCTTTTTTGCTTAGTGTCTTTCATGTGGTAAATATGTGCAATATAGACGAATCCAGCTAGGGGGATTAATTGAGAAAACAAATGTTTTTTGTATGATACCATAAATAAATTAAATGCTTTATTTTTTTAATATTCTTATAATATTCTATTGATTCTTGATTTCAAATACTTTATAAGAAGTTCTAAAAGAGAAAAAGTATGCATGTTTTTTATGAAGAAAATAGAGGCTTGTCAAAGGTTAGGTAGAACAGAATCTGCGACGTTTGGATACTGTATAAAATTTACAAAATCTCAGTGTTTTTTAGATGGAAAAAACTTAAAATATTTTTTGTTTTTATAAAAATCTGTACTTTTTCGTAACATTCTGTACTTTTAATTATAAATTAAAGACAAGATTTTCTTAGTTGAATAGTGAAAGCGCTTTATAGAGTTTTCGCGAATTTTTTACCTAGCCTATTTTTGAGATTAGTAGTGAGAAAGGAGATATTTCCATGTTCTTGAGAAGATTAACAAAAAACCACTTAATCACTATTGATTATTATGATTTAAATCACCGGTAAACGAAACAAACATAGTAGTACAACAATGTTAGTGGATAAAAATATTAGTTTTGCAGAAAGGGGTAGAGCATCCGTTTGTATAATCGTTAAGTACTTCAAAATTTCAGTTTTACGGTTACATGTTGTGATGTTTGCTTAAGCAGGCCAATCCGATTCATATAGAAAATTTTTATCCTTGTTGTATTTGAATATGAAAGAGGTATTTATACCAGGAAATATAGGTGATTTTATATAGATTATGATAGATAAATTTTGGTATGGAGTGATGATATGGAAAGGTTTTTTGTAGATTTAGTCGGATCAACAAATGATTTTTTATGGTCTAAATTGTTAATTATTATGCTTGTTATTTGCGGAATTTATTTTACATTTAAATTGAATTTTGTACAGTTTCGAATGTTAAAAGAGATGGTCCGTGTATTAATGGAGGGAAAAAGCGGTGCTAAAGATCAAGTCTCTCCTTTTCAAGCGTTTTGTATTGGTATGGCAGCCCGCGTTGGAACAGGGAATATTACAGGAATTGCGATTGCAATTGCATTAGGTGGTCCTGGAGCTGTATTTTGGATGTGGATTATTTCTATTATCAGCTCGGCATCTAGTTTTGTCGAAAGCACATTAGCACAGATATATAAAGTAAAAGATAAAACTGGTTTCCGCGGTGGTCCATCCTATTATATGGAAAAAGGGTTGAATAAACGTTGGATGGGAGTATTATTCTCTATTTTAATCACAATTACTTTTGGACTTGTATTCAATTCAGTACAATCAAATACAGTTACAATTGCTTTTCAAAACTCATTTGGTACAGATCGTCTAACAGTTGGGATAATCATGGCCATTGCTTTCGCTGCGATTATTTTTGGTGGTGTACAACGTATTGCAAAAATGGCTGAATACAAGGTAGTATTTTTAGCGGTATTATACATTGGAGTTGCATTATTTGTTGTAGTTACCAACATATCAAAAATGCCGGAAGTTCTTTCTCTTATTGTTCAAAACGCATTTGGTTTTAAACAAATAGCAGGCGGTTCAATTGGTGCAGCACTTATGAATGGAGTTAAACGTGGTTTATTTTCAAATGAAGCTGGTATGGGAAGTGCACCAAACGTTGCCGCAACAGCAACAACAAGTCATCCGGTGAAACAAGGACTGATTCAAGCATTTGGTGTATTAACGGATACACTGATCATTTGTACTAGCACTGCCTTTATTATTTTGCTGTCTGATGCATATAAACAACCGGGATTAAATGGTATTGCACTTACACAAGCAGCATTAAGTGAACACATAGGTCCTTGGGCATCGGGTTGTCTTGCTATCTTTGTTTTTTTATTTGGATTTGGTGCGTTAATTGGCAACTATTATTATGGTGAAACAAATATTCGCTTCTTACATACAAGTAAAGTGTGGTTAATGATATACAGAATAAGTGTGTTGGCTATGATTGTATTTGGTTCTGTTGCAAAGATTCAAATTGTATGGGATTTAGCGGACTTATTTATGGGCTTTATGGTTATTATTAATTTAATTGCTATTACCTTACTTTCAAAAGTAGCATTTGCGGCGTTACAAGATTATATAAACCAGAAAAAAGCTGGTAAAGATCCTATTTTTTATAAAGAAAACATTAAAGGACTTGAAAATATTGAATGTTGGGATAGTTATGAGAAAACTTCAAAAAAGAAAAGTGTGTAATAAGAAGGATATTCAGACTGCAATATGTCTGAATATTTTTCTTGGTTCTAGTGCAAATATTATTGATTATAGTAAAGAAAAAATCATTCTATATAAAGTTAATAGTACGGGGGAATATGATTAAATGATAAAGGATTCTAGCGTTCAAGTTGAGGGTCAAGAAAAAGTTTGCTTAGATCAATGGGTAGCTCATTATCGAGCGTATGCAGCTAAGGGACGAAGCGCCAGTTATATTCCCGCTCTGGGGGAAATAAATGTATCGCAGTTAGGTATTTGTATAGTAAAGCCAGATGGAACAATGATAAAATCAGGAGATTGGGAGATACCTTTCACATTACAAAGTATATCAAAAGTAATCGGTTTTATAGCCGCTTGTTTAAGTCGCGGTATTTCTTATGTATTAGAACGAGTTGACGTAGAGCCAACTGGAGATGCCTTTAATTCAATTATTCGTTTAGAGATACATAAACCAGGAAAACCTTTTAATCCTATGATCAATGCTGGAGCAATTACGATAGCTTCACTTTTGCCAGGGACATCGGTGCAAGAAAAATTAGAATCTCTATACGTATTAATTGAAAAAATGATAGAGAAGCGTCCCGCTATTAATGAAATAGTATTTCAATCAGAATGGGAAACGGCTCATCGTAATAGAGCATTAGCATACTATTTAAAGGAGAATGGTTTTCTAGAATCAGATGTGGAGGAGACACTAGAGGTTTACCTAAAACAATGTTCGATTGAAATAAATACAGAAGATATTGCCTTAATAGGGCTTATACTAGCACATGATGGATATCATCCTATTCGCAAAGAACAAGTGCTCCCTAAAGAAGTAGCTAGGTTAACAAAAGCTTTAATGCTTACTTGTGGAATGTACAATGCTTCCGGAAAATTTGCTGCTTTCATTGGATTACCAGCTAAGAGTGGGGTATCGGGCGGAATTATGACACTTGTTCCCTCAAAATCTAGGAAGGATTTATCGTTTCAAGATGGATGTGGTATTGGTATTTACGGACCAGCCATTGATGAGTATGGGAATAGTTTACCAGGAATTATGTTGTTAGAACATATTGCAAAAGAATGGGATTTAAGTATATTTTAAAAAGGAGCACAGATATTTTGGTGTTAGAGCGAGTCCAAAAGTGTTCAGACCTTATATTGTGTCTGAACATTTTTGAGTTATAAAGTATCTTTCTAAAGTAGAAGGGTGTAATGAATACTCACAATCTATAATGCTTTCGTTTATATCTTATTTATCAGTTTTTGAAAAAAATAGAGTAAGTATTGTATTAATGCAAATAGGTTTGTATACTGACTGTTAGGCGAAAGTGAGAAGTGATTATTTTGAATCTTAGTAATTTAGTAAAAAAAGACATCTATATTCTCGTTTTAATGATACTTACAGTACCCTTAGTAGGTGAAATAAAGTCATTTCCTTTAAATGAAACATTTAGAATGAGCTTTGGCGCACCAACATTTTTCTTTTTTTTGTTATTATTTCGACGAATTCCAGCATTTTTACCGGGTTTTTTAACAGCGATAGTCGTGGTAGTATTTCGTATCTCAATGGATGTCATTATAAAGGGAAATATGGATTGGCTAGCCGCTTTTCATACTCACTATCCTAGTTTTTTCTTTTATTTTACTTATTCGTATCTCTTTCATTTAGCAAAAATCAAACGTTTTTATCATCAACCACTAATGATTGGTTTTATTGGTTGCATGATTGAAATACTGTCAGACTGTGTGGAATTAATGATTCAATATTTCGTATTAAAAACATCGATCACATCCGAGGCAATAAATGAGATCATTGTTATCGCATGTTCCCATAGTTTTATAGTTCTAAGCTTTTTCAATATGATGAAATTGTATGAAGCACAATCAAGGGAGAGACATATAAAGAAGCAAAATGAACACATGCTCATGCTCATCTCTAATTTATATGAAGATGCTGTTCATTTAAAGAAAACATTACAAGATGCTGAGAATATAACAAAAAAATCCTATGATTTATATAAAACCTTAGACTCTTTTGAGCACAAACAGATGGATTTTCAGTTTGAGGATTTAAGGCAACAGGCATTACAAATTGCTGGTGAGGTCCATGATGTTAAAAAGGATAACCAACGTATTTTTGCGGGACTTTCAAAATTAATTTCTGATGAAAGTTTTACAGATTATATGTCTGTGCATGAACTAGTAAATATCATTATACGGGCAAATACGAAATATGCACGGTTGCTAGAGAAAGACATCCAATTTGTGTATAAAATTGATGGTGTGCATCCTCATTATCATATTTACACAATCTTATCTATTATAAATAATATCGTTACAAACGCTGTAGAAGCTATCCAAGGTATGGGAACCATCACAATTGACATTAATAAAGACCACCATTTTGTTGAATTTCAAATAGGCGATAATGGTCCTGGTATTTCTTCAAAATATAAAGATTCAATTTTTGAGCCTGGGTTTACTTCTAAATATGATGATTTAGGCAACCCATCGACAGGTATCGGATTATCGTATGTTAAAGAAATGGTCGAACAACTTGAAGGTGATGTTACGCTTGAGGACAGAACCGAAGGAAAAGGATCAATTTTTATAATTAGATTAGGGATTGATCATATAATTTCGAAAGGGTGATTCTATGTATTTTTATATAGTAGATGATGAAAAAGCGGTTCGCTCAATGTTGGCTCAAATTATCGAGGATGAAGATCTTGGGGAGGTTATAGGAGAAGCTGAGGATGGTTTATCTTTAGAGCAACAAATGGTAATCCTTAAAAATATAGACATTTTATTTATCGATTTGTTAATGCCGAATCAAGATGGAATAAAAACAATTCGTCAAATAAAACCTTCGTTTAAAGGGAAAATCATCATGGTCTCTCAAGTAGAATCAAAAGAATTAATTGCTGAAGCTTATTCGCTTGGTGTTGAATACTATATTATTAAGCCAATTAACCGGATTGAAGTATTAACAGTTGTTCGGAAAGTCATTGAACGAATTCGTTTGGAAAAATCAATAAAAAACATTCAAGAATCGCTTAATATGGTACTAAAATTGGATAGTAATTTAAGTACGCAAGAAAAATACCGTAGTGAAAAACATTTAAATACTTTCAATCATTTTCAAAATTCCATTCATTTTCTTTTGTCTGAATTAGGAATAGCCAGTGAAAGTGGAAGTAAAGATTTAATGGATATGCTAGATTATTTATATAAATATGAACAAGATAACACGTTGGAACAAGGCTTTCCCTCACTAAAAGAGATTTTTATGAATTTGGCTCAAAAAAAACTTGGGGATTCAGCTGAAGATGCCGAATTAAAAAGGTTCATAGAAGCTTCCAAACAACGGATTCGGAGAGCAATTTATCAATCATTAAACCATTTAGCATCCCTTGGACTTACTGATTTTTTAAACCCGAAGTTCGAAAATTATGCTTCTAGATTTTTTGATTTTACTACCGTAAGGAGAAAGATGACAGAATTGAATAATGAACCAACATTACCTGCTCGTATTGATACGAAAAAATTTATTCAAGTTCTTTATTTTGAAGCAAAACGAATACACCTGGAGTTAAGATAATAAACTCTTGCTAAGTATTATTTTCAATTGATAGATTGATAATTGTTTTCATGTTATTGGTTTTATATAGTTTTTCTAAGAGAGGATTTTCCTTTATTTCATATTGGCTTTAAAATCAGAAAATTCCGTATCGATTCGGTAGAAGTGTATGAACTTAAAACAAAAGAATATGTATTTTTTACACATTAATATTCATTAAAAAAAACGAGTATTTTCACAATAAAATATAAATACATAGTAAGTTGAATTGAAAAAAAGATGCTATCTTCTGGCATCTTTTTTTCTTTAAGAGGAAATATCATTGATCCTTATATTATTTGAAATTCAAATGCGGGCATATAAATAAGGGAAAAGGAGATAATATTTAACAAATTATAATTGGAAATGGTATTTTAGGTCAGAAATGTTTTTATACTAATTAGGTTATTGGTACTAAATAAGCATAATGTCTCGCTTTTCTGCTCTTTAATCTTATCGTTATTTTTTATTAAGTACATATCGTTTTTTAGAAATCTCAATCCTAGCAGAGTATATAAATTGGGTGATAAAAATGTGGAACATAATTACTTCTTATCTTCCAGATTGGAAAGTCTTTGTACAAGCTTTTATCTTGTTTTTAATTCCGTATACTATCTCAAGATTTTTTCATTGGGTTCGTATGTCAGAGAAAGAGTGGGAAGAATGAGTTGGTGGAAGTCAAGAGACAAACAAGTGAAAAAAAATAATATTCAAAGTAAAACGAAACAAGAGCATAAACCATCTCAAAATACAAACGTTCATTTCACAAATGATTTTGCCTCTAACTTAGAACTTATAAAGCAACAAATCGGACATAATTCTGATGTTCGATTTCGGAAGTTTAATATTGGACGCACAGATATTCAGGCTGGGATCGTTTTTGTTGATGGTCTATCAGATAAAGAGATAATTGACAAACATATTATGAAATTACTAATGGATGATTTTTCTGATGAATATAAAAATGAATCTTCTTATGTGGAGGGGACTGTTTCAAAAGAATATATTAAAAATAAAGTTCTTACAATTAGTGAAGTAGCAGAAGTCCATTACATAAAAGATTTAATACCCAAAGTATTGATAGGTTCAACAGCTCTTTTAATTGATGGTTTAGCAGATGTGTTTATTCTTGGTACAACAAAAGCAAATAAACGAAACATTGAAGAACCAGTATCGGAGGCATTAGTCAGAGGGCCACGGGTCGGTTTTACTGAAGTATTAAGTGATAATACCTCACTTTTGCGACGACACTGTGCGGATGAGAGCTTATCATTAGTAAAGCTACCAGTAGGAGAACGTGCAAAGAAAGAGTTAGTCGTCGCATTTATTAAAGATCTTGCTAGTACAGAATTGGTGGATGAAATAAAAAACAGAATTCAGAAAATTGACATAGACAGTGTACTCGAATCTGGTTATATAGAGCAACTTATTGAAGATAATTATCTCAGTCCTTTTCCGCAGATTCAAAATACAGAACGACCTGATCGTGTTATTAGTGCTTTGATGGAAGGTCGAGTAGCTATTTTGTTAGATGGAACACCATTTGTTTTAATTGCTCCAGTTACATTTAGTATGCTGCTGCAATCACCAGAAGATTATTATGAAAGGTGGCTTCCTGGTACGCTTCTCCGCTTATTACGCTTCATGACAGCTTTTGTTTCATTATTTGCTCCAGCACTGTATATTTCTTTTATTTCATTTCATCCAGGATTAATTCCCACTAAGCTCGCTATTTCTATTATCGGATCGCGAGAAGGAGTTCCTTTTCCCGCTTTAATAGAAGCGTTAATTATGGAAGTAGCTATCGAAGTTTTGCGAGAAGCAGGTTTACGTCTGCCTAAACCGATTGGACCTGCAATGGGAATTGTGGGCGGTTTAATAATTGGTCAGGCTGCCGTAGAAGCAGGAATTGTTAGTCCAATAATGGTTATCGTTGTTGCGGTAACAGCTATTTCTTCTTTTACTATTCCGCAATATAGTGTGGGAATTACGTTACGCATTCTTCGTTTTATAGCTATGTTTTGTGCTGCGATATTTGGCTTGTATGGAGTTATTCTCTTCTTTCTTTTACTTTGCAGTCATTTAGTGAAACTGAAAAGTTTTGGCGTTCCTTATACCAGCCCTGCTGTTCCATATCGATTCAGTGATTGGAAAGATTTTATGGTTCGCATGCCATTAAAAATAATGAGACGTCGACCGAAAATAATGCATACCAAAAAAACTATCCGCAAAAGGTAGCTGATGACGAAAGGAAGTGGCCTTCAGTGATTACTATACCTAAAGACCGAATAACAACTTCACAAGCAGTTGTTATTATTGTAAATTACATACTTGGGACAGGAATTCTTACTTTGCCCAGAGCATCTGTGGAAAAAGTGAAAACACCAGATGTATGGTTAAGTGTGATATTAGGTGGGATACTGGCAATGGTTTCAGGAGTAATTATGGTCAAATTAAGTCAGCAGTTTCCAGAAAAAACATTTTACCAATACAGTCAAGATATTGTAGGGAAATGGATAGGGAGATTGCTTAGTTTTCTTATTATAGGGTATTTTCTTACAACTTCAGCATTTCAAATTCGTTCAATGGCAGAAGTAATAAGCTTTTTTTTACTAGAAGGAACCCCCACATGGGCTATTGTTATGCCTTTTATGTGGATAGGTCTCTATTTGATTATGGGTGGTATTAATTCAATTGCACGGATGTTTGAAATAATATTTCCTATTACTGTTTTTATTTTTTTAATCATTTCCTTTATGAGTATCGGAATATTCGAGATAGATAATCTCCGTCCCGTATTAGGTTTGGGAATTAAACCAGTGTTAGATGGGATAAAAACAACGTCTCTCGCATATACAGGTCCTGAAATTATGTTAATTCTTTTGGTATTTATGGAACAACGAAAGAAAGCAGTAAAAGCTATTTTAGTTGGAATTTCTATTCCGTTAATCTTTTATGTAATAACTGTTGTAATGGTCATTGGTGCATTATCAGTTGATGGGGTTGTAACAAGAACATGGCCGACAATTGACCTTATGCGCAGTTTTGAAATTTCTGGTTTGATATTTGAACGTTTTGAATCTTTACTGCTTGTAATATGGATTATGCAAATATTTGCTACCTATACGATTAGTTATTATGCAGCTGCATTAGGATTAGCGCAACTCTTTAAAAAGAGTATTCATCCGTTTATTTTTGCTTTGATTCCAATCATTTACATCATTGCTATGACTTCGAAAAATATAAATGACTTGCTTAAATTGGGGGATATGCTCGGTAATGTTGCATTATTTTTATTTGGTTTACTACCACTGCTTCTTCTTATTATTACGCGATTAAAAGGAGGAGTAGTGTGAAACATAAATTTAATTATATGCGGTTCTATTTGGCTTTGTTATGGACGCTTTTGCTTCTATTTTTAACAGGGTGTTGGAGCAGTAAAGAAGTAGAAGAGTTGAGTTTAACTGCAGGTATAGCACTAGATAAAGGGAAGGATTCAACAATTGAGAAAGAGGATGAGGAAGGAGGTTATCCTAAAAGAAATCTTATAACAGCTACTTATCAAATTGTTAGTTCGCAAGCACAAAGTAAAGGAAATGGACAACAAAAACGTTATATAAATGTTTCTGAGACCGGTGATTCCATTCATCAAATTGTTCGTGAGTTTTCATTGAAAAGAGAGAGCACAATGTTCAGCCCACATTTAAAAAACATTGTTATTAGTGATAGTCTTGTACGTACATACAGTTTAGAACAATTACTTGAACAGTATCTCCGTGACAATGAAGTTCGGCTTAGCTGTATGCTCTTAATTAGCAAGGGTCTAGCGAAGGAGGTACTGGAATCAAACAAAAAAGGAGAAATCCCAGCATTTCGTTTGTCTGGAATTGCAGATAATAGAAATAGAACAACAAGGATTTTACCTCCTGTATCGCTCGCTAAATTGGAAGGAAAGATGCGGTCAGGGTCCAGTTTTCTTTTGCAAAATGTAATCTCGATAAAAGGAGAAACAAAATTTGCAGGAGCTGCTGTAATTAAAGGAAAGACAAAAAAGTTGATGGGCTTTTTAAATGAACAGGAATTGGAAGGAGTAGTATGGATAAACGGAAAAAGGAATGGTGGTGTGGTAAAAACTTTTGATAAAGAATCAAAGAAACTCATTATATACGAAATAAAGTCAATAAAAAGCAAAATCATACCACATGTTAACGGAAATAATATTTCCTTTGATGTAAACATTGAATCAGAAGGGCGTTTGTCTGAAAATTGGATACAATCAGGAAAAGATTTTGAAAATGAATTTTTAAAAAGGGAAGAAAAAGCTATTGAAAAAGAAGTAAAGCACTTAGTACATCATGTTACAAAAAAAATACAAAAAGAATACCAAGTCGATATTGCGGGTTTTGGCAACCAATTAAGAATTAAACACCCGAGAACATGGGAGAAAGTCAAAAAAAATTGGGATCAAACATTTAGTAAGGTACCGATTAAATATCATATAAATGTAACTATACAAGATTATGGAGCGTCAAGTTTAAAACGGTGAGATACCTTAATTGAAATTATATTTGCATCAAAACAAAAAGTTACAAAAATTTTAATTTAAAAATTTTTGTAACTTTTTGTTTTTTTATGTCCTTCTTATTATAGATTAAAGAAATGATTTTATCCCGCTATTTGCCGGGCAGCAAGACCCCCACCTCAAAATTCAGCGAAAGCAAAGAAGTTATTAGAGGTATATGTAAGCTCTATATAGGAAGGAGAATTTTGAAATTCTATTGATAAACCAAGTAATTGTAATAGCCCTTATTTAGAATAATAATTTCAAAATCAATAAAATTTAGAGTAGAAGGAGCAAGAGCAAATTATTATGAATAAACAAATAGGATTCATCGGATGTGGAAACATGGGTATTGCTATGATAGGTGGGATGATAAAAAAAAATATAGTTTCTCCAGATCAAATAATTTGTTCAGATTTAAACGTCATTAATTTAAAAAATGCTAGTAATGAATATGGCATAACTATAACTACTAACAACAATGAAGTCGCTAACAGTGCTGACATTTTAATTTTATCAATCAAACCAGATTTATACTCATCGGTAATTAACCAAATAAAAGATCAAATAAAAAATGATGTAATCGTTGTAACTATTGCTGCAGGAAAAAGTATTAAGAGCACTGAGAATGAATTTGGTAGAAAGTTAAAGGTTGTTAGAGTAATGCCTAATACACCGGCACTTGTTGGAGAAGGAATGTCTGCGTTATGTTTTAATGAAATGGTTACAGAAAAAGATATAAAAGAGGTACTGAACATATTTAATATTTTCGGCCAGACGGAGGTCATAAATGAAAAACTAATGGATGTTGTTACATCTATTAGTGGTTCTTCTCCAGCATATGTGTATATGTTTATAGAAGCCATGGCAGATGCTGCTGTACTTGGCGGTATGCCGAGAAAACAAGCTTATAAATTTGCGGCTCAGGCTGTATTAGGTTCTGCAAAAATGGTATTGGAAACAGGAATACATCCAGGTGAATTGAAGGATATGGTTTGTTCTCCAAGTGGAACGACGATAGAAGCTGTAGTAACGCTAGAAGAAAAAGGTTTAAGAACAGCTATCATTTCAGCTATGAAACGTTGTACGCAAAAATCTATGGAAATGTCTAGTTTAACTAGTAAGTGAGAAGCGAATTTATATAATATTTCAAATCTATTTAATGTAAAAGAAATATTATGAGGCTAGTTAATAACTAAGTAAATTTATATACAACACTAACGAGAAGAACAAACCTTATTTTAAAGGGGATACAGAAAATATGAGTAATTTACTAAAAAAGAAATCCGTTACACAATTGTTAGAGCATAATCAAAGCAAGACTTTAACGAAAACATTAGGAGCATTTGATTTAATTATGTTAGGGGTAGGCTCGATAGTTGGAACGGGTGTTCTTGTGTTAACTGGATTAGTAGCAGCAACAAATGCTGGTCCAGCAGTTGTTTTTTCATTTATACTTGCAGCAATTATATGTGGATTTATAGCATTATGTTACGCGGAAATTGCTTCTACACTCCCGGCGTCTGGTAGTGTATATACGTACTCATATGCAACAATTGGTGAGTTTGTTGCTCATCTAGTAGGTTGGTCATTGCTGTTAATATATATCGTGGCAACAGCAGCTGTCGCTGCTGGATGGACAGGCTATTTCCACAATTTAATAAAGGGATTTGGATTAGAGATACCTAAAGCTCTAGTAACGATTCCTTCGCATGGTGGTATTGTGAATCTACCAGCAGTAATTATTACATTGATATTGGCATGGATGTTATCTCGTGGTACGAGGGAAAGTAAACGAATCAATAATATAATGGTATTGATTAAAATTGGAATGATTTTGTTGTTTATTACGGTTGGTATATTCTATGTAAAACCAATGAACTGGATACCAATTGCACCATACGGTTTAAGTGGAGTTTTTACGGGTGGAGCAGCTATTTTATTCGCTTTTACGGGTTTTGATATATTAGCAACTTCAGCAGAAGAAGTAAAAGATCCGAAACGTAATCTTCCGATCGGTATTATTGCATCATTAATCATATGTACAATTATTTATGTTATGGTATGCCTTGTTATGACAGGAATGGTTTCCTATAAAGAATTAAATGTTCCTGAGGCGATGGCTTATGTAATGGAAGTTGTAGGACAAGGAAAAGTCGCTGGTGCAATTGCTGCAGGTGCTGTAATTGGCCTTATGGCTGTTATTTTTTCCAATATGTATGCGGCAACACGAGTATTCTTTGCAATGAGTCGTGATGGATTGTTACCGAAATCATTTGCGAAAGTTAATAAGAAAACTGGAGCACCGACTTTTATAACTGGATTGGCAGGAATAGGGAGCTCTATAATAGCTGGGTTTATTGATTTGAAAGAATTAGTTAATTTAGTTAATATCGGTAGTTTGGTGACGTTTGCGTTAGTTTGTCTATCAGTTATTATCCTTCGTAAATCACACCCAAATTTAAAACGTGGATTTATGGTACCTTTTGTACCTGTATTACCATGCGTTGCAATTGTATGCTGTGTGTTTTTAATGCTAAATTTACCGTTAAGGACATGGGTGTACTTTAGTATTTGGATTACTATTGGGGTAGTAGTATATTTCCTTTATTCGATAAAACACAGTAATTTAAATGAGGAAACGATCTCGAAATTACATGATAAAATTGCGAGATAATAACGATCGAAAATTTTATTAATAATCATATTGATAGTTGAGTAACATAGAAACAGTTTTTTGACATTTAGCAAGAGATAAAATAAGAGATGCTAGGGCAGCTAAGTACTTTTTTAGAAACCTTGCTTGTTTTTTACGATTTAACACTGCTAAGGAGAGAGAAGTATGAGTGAATTGCATTTTATGAGTATAGAAGAATTGGATAATAAATTAAAAAAATCTGACAGTGGTATTTATTTCATTAAAGATTATAATGACAATATTATTTATGTAGGCAAGGCTTTTAGTATAAAAAGTAGAGTATTAGCTCATTTTAATAGTTATTCCAATATTGAGGAATATGTACATTTATTTAATAAAGTAGCGTATCTCATTGAAGATAGTTTGTTAAAACGCTCATTGTTACAAGTTACTTACATGATTAAATATAAACCAGTATTAAACAAAGAAGTACAAAAAGAATTCCCAGAGTTGTATACTCAATACATTAAGCAGACAAATAAAAAATCTATGTTGTTAGAAATTGATGAAGCTAAAGAAAAAAGGGATGAGTTAAAGAATAAATTAGTAAAATTAGTGGGTGGAAAAACTATGTTTTATGACATAATTTCTCTGTTAAATAATGGATATAACTATCATGTCCTCGCAAAAGTATTGAGCATAGAACTTCAAACTTTAATTATAATAAAAGAACACCGAAATAAATTCCCGATACCACATAATTATAAGAGGACAATAAAACATCAAGATATAATGTATGCTTTATCTGGAAAAAAGAATTTAAGTACTTAAAGGTTAAACACTTAACTTTAAAATAGTAAATTCGTTGCTTTTGTAGCTTTTATTGTTATATTGAAATGCAATGTACATTTGTGTTTCAAATTTAATTGGTGAAATAAGGGGAGGGAAAGGGTTCCTATAAAAATACTGGAATAAATTAGGTTATTCATGCGTAAATAGCATAATTAGGTACATGTTATTTATAAATATTCAAAGATACGAAAGTAATACAAATGAAATTCTTATTTCTGCTACTACAAGTACTATTGAGCAAATGAAGTATGAAAGTGCTTTTGAACTAGGGGTCACACTGGGACCTGATACATCACATCATCTGCAAATGGTTCGGATCGGTGGAGAGATTACAAAACGCTTAGTTTGAATGGCTGAAAAACAGTTAACAGGTCAATACAGACTACACTAAGAAAATAATCCGTATATATATGGATTATTTTTCCTTTAATTTACAAAAAAATAAATTTCGAAATTGAAAAAACCTCTCAGATTCCTTTGTAATAAACTTTTTTATTTGTGTTAATGACATAGGTATCAAAAGATAATCAACCCGATACGAACGATGTATGAGCCTTTAAAAGAGTTTTGGTGTTATTTGCAATTTTAATTTCATAATACTTAAGCCGATATAATAAAATGTTTTATGTCTAAATTGATATAAAGTAATAATTATTAAATGATATTTCTTTTTTATAGAATAAGTAAAAACTGATATTGTAGTAATTACTGTTTTGAGGTCAATTTACTGTGCACCTTAATTAGTGAAGTTTTTTTGTTGATTAAAAACTATTGTATTTGGAAATTAATAATAAGTTTATCCCGCTATTTGCCGGGCAGTAAGACCTCCACCTCAAAATTCAGCGGAAGCAAAGAAGTTAGGTGGGGGGCGGGCTGCCCGTAAAAGCCCGATTGGTATGGGCTAATAATCAGTGGGGGATGAACAAAACCCCCACTGATTAAAGTTTCACTTTATGTGATGCGGTAATAAAACTAGCTAGTTTGCTATTTTTAGTATTTGTAAAGTCTATATATTTTTTCCTCTTTTGTGGAAAGTAAAACTAATGTTACGACCAGTAATATAGTGTCATTTTTTGAATATTCCATTCGTTTTTTATTTTTAGTTGATGAAAAGACCTTTCTCTCAATTAAATGTTTAATTGAATCCTTGAATTTCCTCTACCTTGTATTTTTCAAAGCATAGTGCTTCAAAAATAGCCGTATCGCTTTCATCTGTTTCCAATTTCACAACTTCTTTATTATCTTTTTCTAAAATTTGGAGCAAAATAGTTTTTCAGTTTCACATGTAAATTAGCAGTATTTATTTCTTGAATTCAATTTGTAGAAAGGATTGAATTGGAACTTTGACTGTTATTTCTTGCGGTGGTACAGTATCTCCTGTTACTTTCGCTTTATTTTAAATCTTTTTCCAGCGTGGTCCTCGCATTGACTACCACTGTATTTTGTAGTACTTCACTATTTTCTCAAGTTCAATAATTATATTTTGTAGAATTAAGAAAAGAACTTAGCTTATTTCCTTTACTTATCTTATCTACTCTGATATTTAGATGCTAACTACAATTAAATAATATATGATTTTTATAAAAAAGATATAGTAATATTTTGTTGTGAATTGTACTAATTTGATATTTTATAGTATTATTTGTCGTGAATTATATATAACAGAATATATTTTATGGATCTATAAAGGAGAATGTAATGAATACTTCTATCGATATACAACACTTGTGTGATCTTGCACATAAAGCATTTAATGCCCCTGTACATATTTTATCTGCAGACAGAAAAATTTTATATCATTCTACATCTGATAATGTTTGTAGTCCTTTTTATTCTTCAAAAGAAGAACATCTTACTGATATTTATCAAGAAAACGATCCCTTTAACTTGCCACTTTTCCGAAGTAACAACTATCTTGAAAATTTTGTTCTAATTCATATAGAAAATCATGATGATATTAAAGGGACTATTATAATCGGTCCTACTATACATTCAAAAGATTCAGATGATATGATCATAAAATTTCAGAAAGAATTTAAATCAAATGATAACATTCAAGAAAGACTTGCCTATTATCAGTGTTTATCTGAGATTAAAAAAACTACATTAATTGATATGGGAATTTTATTACATTACATGATTTTCAATGAAAAGTTAGATGTAGATATTGTCTTGGAAAAAAATAAAGTACTAGAGGAAGTTCCTAATAAAATTGTGAAACCGGATTTATATATTTTAAAACGCCGACAAAACAAACCTAAAACGCACAATATGGCATTAGTAAATGATTTCTTTTCGACTATTAAAGAAGGAAATAAAAAAAAGTTAATACAGTATATGTATGCGGTTTCGCAAGAAGATGTTGAACTTATGCTAATAGAGGATCCGCTCAGGAATCAAAAAAACCTTGGAATTATTGCGATTACCTTAGCCACTCGATATGCAATAGAAGGAAACCTGCCACCAGATATTGCTTTTGCCCATAGTATTTTATATATACAAACCCTAGAACAATTAGATAATGTAGAATCTGTAAAGCGATTATCAGGGGACGCTTTACGTACCTTTGCAGATCGTGTGAAAGAATACAATGCAAAAAAGTATTCTTACGCGGTTACTACATGTATAAAACATATTAATAAAAATGTTTACGATGGAATATCTCTGAATGAACTTGCTAATCATTTAGAAATTACGCCTACTTATCTGTCTAAACTATTTAAAAAAGAAATGGGAATTACTTTAAGCGAATATATTCAAAGGGAAAGAGTGGAAGAAGCAAAAAAATTATTAACACTCACTACTTATTCGTTATCAGATATCTGTGCGTGGCTTAACTTTAATGACCAAAGTTATTTTATAAGAGTTTTCAAAAAAATCACTAGTATGACTCCTAGGCAGTACCGTGAAAAATATACAGTAATATAAGCTTGTTATCCGCTGTCTTCAATGTAAAGACTTAAACATGGGTATAAGTATCCCAAAAAATGAAAATACACTAACCATTATTTTGTTAAAGAAAACAAAAAGACAGAAGGCTGCAAAGTGTTCCAAGGAAGCTTTGCAGCTTTTTTGTAATTTAAAACCTATGTTTATAACGATGATAAGTTTATAGACTAATATCTTCATACTGAATATTTGTTAATAATGATATTAGGATGTTTTGTGAAAAAATCAACAATATAACATATATTACTAAATATATCTACATTTTATGCAATTATACATAACTAAATAAAGGTAAAAAAGTATAAAAAGACCTATTATATTATTCTATAAGTATTTTTTCTAAAATAAAATTTCTCGGTTGAGCTAAAATAGTTATTTTTAACCGTATACACATTAATTTGTAATCATTACAATTACAGAAATGAAATTTACGGATAACTATATTTGTATAATTTTTTCGGTTCATATTTTTATTTAACAGTAAATTATCGATCGTAATCGACAAAATTTTTCTATTTACGCATTAAAAATTTAATGTTTTAATGAACAACATAACTGGTATGACCAGACAGAAAGGATAAGGTTACGCTAATAGGAATTATAGTGAAGTTGTAAGTAACATTATGTTGAAAATATTTTTCGAATAGTCTATTTATTTACAAGAGGTCAAGAATCAAGTTTGTAATAAACGTGTTCTAAGTTTCTGCATAACAAAAGTGAAGTTATTCCGCAATAAAAGTATAAGCGATGTACAGTATAATTTTACCTTTTTTAGTCTAGTAAGGAGTTTGCTGATAAAACTAAGAGTAATATTATTAAATTTAAATTAAACAATGTTATGGCAAGATTAACTGTAAGCATTGGTTTATTGATTCTCGCGGTTCTGTAAGTTAAACCGCAATTCTAGGGAAGAATTACACATTTACTATTCATAGGGTGCTTGATTCAAATATAGTTAATAAATTTTTGTTATTTATATTTGAAAAAATAGAGTATCGAAGTGAGAGGTAAGTAAAATCCTTACATTCTATTAGAAGTAAAAAATAACGATATTATCCTATCTGAAAGATTTCTCCTTCTTAATCAGTTTACAAAGAGAGAGGTCATACAAGTTATATGAATTAAGTTATAAAAACAATGGTAAAGGAGTGTACGGAATGAAAACTAAAATAATTACAGGATTATTAGTCACATCCATTGTAACTGGAGGAAATATTCCTATCAATACTCTCGCAACACCAATCGTTCAAGCAGAAACTCAACAGGAAGGCATGGATATTTCCTCTTCATTACGAAAATTAGGTGCGCAATCTAAATTAATCCAAACGTATATTGATCAATCTTTAATGAGTCCTAATGTACAGTTAGAGGAAGTCACAGCTTTAAATACAAATCAATTCCTAATCAAACAAGATATGAAGGAATGGTCATCGGAACTCTATCCACAGTTAATTCTATTAAATTCAAAAAGCAAAGGATTTGTAACAAAATTTAATAGCTATTACCCGACATTAAAATCGTTTGTAGACAATAAAGAAGATAGAGAAGGGTTTTCGGATAGACTTGAAGTACTTCAAGAAATGGCTATGACGAATCAAGAAAATACGCAACGGCAAATCAATGAATTAACAGATCTTAAATTACAGCTTGATAAAAAATTAAAAGATTTTGATACCAATGTGGCAACTGCGCAAGGCATACTAAGTACAGATGGAACAGGAAAAATAGATCAGTTAAAAAATGAAATATTAAATACAAAAAAAGCAATTCAAAATGATTTACAGCAAATTGCATTAATACCAGGGGCTTTAAATGAACAGGGATTTGCTATATTCAAAGAAGTTTATAGTCTTTCAAAAGAAATTATTGAACCAGCTGCGCAAGCAGGGGTGGCAGCATATAACAAAGGAAAAGAAATTAACAACTCTATTCTAGAAGCTGAGAAAAAAGCAGTGCAAGAAGCAACAGAGCAAGGTAAAACGGCTCTAGAGATTGAATCAGCAAAAAAAGCAGCTCGTGAAGCAATTGAGAAAAGCAAACAAGGTGAAATAGCAGCCGCAGCCGCAGCAAAAACACAAGAGTATGACCTGATGAAGGTCATTGATACCGAAAAGATTAAGAAAACATTTGGCGTTTTTGCTGAAGTAAATAAATTAACAGCAGAACAGCGAGCATATTTAGATGATTTAGAGAAACAAAATCAAAAAATATATGATTTAACAACGAAATTATCAATAGCTGATTTACAAAAATCAATGCTTCTTCTTACACAAAATGATTTGCATACGTTTGCAAATCAAATAGATGTAGAACTTGATCTACTAAAGCGCTATAAAGAAGATTTAAATCTAATAAAAAATAGCATTACAAAATTATCTACTAATGTTGATACAACTAGCGAGCAGTCTCAAAAAGATACATTAAGACAATTAAAAAATGTAATAAGTTACCTTGAAGAACAAGTATATAAATTTTAATATTGCGTTTTTTAGGAATTCATAAAGATTATAAGCATTTAGCGAAAGAAGGAGAATAGTCATGAAAAAATTTCCATTCAAAGTACTAACTTTAGCTACATTAGCAACTGTTATAACTGCTACTACCGGTAACACTATTCATGCATTTGCACAAGAAACGACCGCTCAAGAACAAAAAGTAGGCAATTATGCATTAGGCCCCGAAGGACTGAAGAAAGCATTAGCTGAAACAGGGTCTCATATTCTAGTAATGGATTTATACGCAAAAACAATGATTAAGCAACCAAATGTAAATTTATCTAATATCGATTTAGGCTCAGAGGGGGGAGAGTTGCTCAAAAATATTCACCTTAATCAAGAGCTGTCACGAATCAATGCGAATTACTGGTTAGATACAGCGAAGCCACAGATTCAAAAAACTGCTCGTAATATTGTAAATTACGATGAACAATTTCAAAATTATTACGACACATTAGTAGAAACTGTACAAAAGAAAGATAAGGCAGGTCTAAAAGAGGGTATAAATGATTTAATTACTACAATCAATACAAATTCAAAAGAAGTTACAGATGTGATTAAGATGCTACAAGACTTCAAAGGGAAACTATATCAAAATTCTACAGATTTTAAAAATAATGTTGGTGGTCCAGATGGGAAAGGTGGATTAACTGCAATATTAGCAGGTCAACAGGCAACGATTCCACAACTTCAAGCTGAAATTGAGCAACTTCGTTCTACTCAGAAAAAACATTTTGATGATGTATTAGCATGGTCAATTGGTGGTGGATTGGGAGCAGCTATTTTAGTTATTGCAGCTATTGGAGGAGCGGTCGTTATTGTTGTAACTGGCGGTACAGCAACACCGGCTGTTGTTGGTGGACTCTCGGCTCTTGGTGCAGCTGGTATCGGTCTAGGAACTGCGGCTGGTGTCACAGCATCTAAGCATATGGACTCCTATAATGAAATTTCTAACAAAATCGGAGAATTAAGTATGAAAGCAGATCGTGCTAATCAAGCAGTTCTTTCGCTTACTAACGCGAAAGAAACATTGGCATATTTATATCAGACTGTAGATCAAGCGATATTGTCTCTAACAAATATTCAAAAGCAATGGAATACAATGGGCGCAAATTATACAGATTTACTGGATAATATCGATTCTATGCAAGACCACAAATTCTCTTTAATACCAGATGATTTAAAAGCCGCTAAAGAAAGTTGGAATGATATTCATAAAGATGCAGAATTCATTTCAAAAGATATTGCTTTTAAACAGGAGTAGAACTGAAATATAAAACCTAAATTGGAGGAAAATGAAATGATAAAAAAAATCCCTTATAAATTACTCGCTGTATCGACGCTATTAACTATTACAACTGCTAATGTAGTTTCACCAGTAACAACTTTTGCAAGTGAAATTGAACAAACGAACAATGGAGATACGGCTCTTTCTGCAAATGAAGCGAGAATGAAAGAGACCTTGCAAAAGGCTGGATTATTTGCAAAATCTATGAATGCCTATTCTTATATGTTAATTAAGAATCCTGATGTGAATTTTGAGGGAATTACCATTAATGGATATGTAGATTTACCTGGTAGAATCGTACAAGATCAAAAGAATGCAAGGGCACATGCCGTTACTTGGGATACGAAAGTAAAAAAACAGCTTTTAGATACATTGAATGGTATTGTTGAATACGATACAACATTTGACAATTATTATGAAACAATGGTAGAAGCGATTAATACAGGGGATGGAGAAACTTTAAAAGAAGGGATTACAGATTTGCGAGGTGAAATTCAACAAAATCAAAAGTATGCACAACAACTAATAGAAGAATTAACTAAATTAAGAGACTCTATTGGACATGATGTTAGAGCTTTTGGAAGTAATAAAGAGCTCTTGCAGTCAATTTTAAAAAATCAAGGTGCAGATGTTGATGCCGATCAAAAGCGTCTAGAAGAAGTATTAGGATCAGTAAACTATTATAAACAATTAGAATCTGATGGGTTTAATGTAATGAAGGGTGCTATTTTGGGTCTACCAATAATTGGCGGTATTATAGTCGGAGTAGCAAGGGATAATTTAGGTAAGTTAGAGCCTTTATTAGCAGAATTACGTCAGACCGTGGATTATAAAGTAACCTTAAATCGTGTAGTTGGAGTTGCTTACAGTAATATTAATGAAATGCACAAGGCGCTTGATGATGCTATTAACGCTCTTACTTATATGTCCACGCAGTGGCATGATTTAGATTCTCAATATTCGGGCGTTCTAGGGCATATTGAGAATGCAGCTCAAAAAGCCGATCAAAATAAATTTAAATTCTTAAAGCCTAATTTAAATGCAGCGAAAGACAGTTGGAAAACATTACGAACAGATGCTGTTACATTAAAAGAAGGAATAAAGGAATTAAAAGTGGAAACTGTTACTCCACAAAAATAGGGAAATATTAATTCTGTTGTAAAGTGAACTAAAACATAGAAAGTCTATGATTACACTGTTAAACAGAAAAGTAATAATTGATAAATCCTTATATAACAGAAAGGCGGAGTCTCATTAAAGACTTCGCCTTTCAATTATATATAAGTATGATTCGAATAAAAAATAACCTTGTAGTTTAATTGCTTTTTTAAAATTTGCAACAGAATCGGTTAATTTGAAGTAGATTATATACATTTTCTTTAATACTTAATGATTTGAAGGCTGCTAAAGAAAGTTCAAACGATACTGATAAAAGATGTAGAACTCATTTTGAAAGACATCGCTTTTTAATAAGATTAGAACTTGAAACCATACCTTATATAGGAGGAATACGAAATGATGAAAAAAATCCCTAATAAACTACTCGCTGTATCAGCGTTTATAACTATAACAACTACTTATGCAGTCATACCAATAGAAACTTTTGCAATTGAAATTGAACAAACGAACATTGAAAATATATCTCTTTCAGCAAATGAAGAACAGATGAAAAAAGCTTTGCAAGATGCTGGTTTATTTGCAAAAGCTATGAATGAATACTCTTATTTGCTAATTAATAATCCAGATGTGAGTTTTGAAGGAATAACTATTAATGGAAATGCAGATTTACCTAGTAAAATTGTACAAGATCAAAAGAATGCAAGAGCACATGCTGTTACATGGAATACACAAGTAAAAAAACAGCTTTTAGATACATTGACAGGCATTATAGAATACGATACAAAATTTGAAAATTATTATGAAACATTAGTAGAGGCGATCAATACTGGAAATGGAGATACTTTAAAAAAAGGGATTACAGATTTACAGGGAGGAATTCAACAAAATCAAAAGTCTGCAAAAGCATTAATAGAAGAATTAATGCAATTAAAAAATGCTATTGGAGAAGATGTTAGAACATTTGGAAGTCATAAAGAGACATTGCAATCGATTTTAAAAAACCAAGGTGCCGATGTGGAGGCTGACCAAAAGCGTCTAGAGGACCTTTTAGGACAAGTAAAATATCAGAAAGATATAGAATCTAAGGGGTTAGACATGGTGAAAATCCCCTTTATTCCAACCTTGATTGCTGGTGGCATAATGATAGGTGATGCAAGAGGTAAGTTAGGTTGGCTAGAACCTGAATTAGCAAAATTGCGTCAGACTGTAGATTATAAAATAACATTGAATCGTGTAGTTGGAGTTGCATTTCATAATATTAGTGATATGCATAGTATGCTTGATAGTGCTATCACTGCTCTTACCTATATGTCTACGCAATGGGAGGATTTAGATTCTCAATATTCGGGTGTACTGGGACATATTGATAAAGCTGATCAAAAAGCTGATCAAAATAAATATAAATTCTTAACCCCTAGCTTGAATGCAGCGAAAAACAGTTGGAAAACATTAAAAACAGATGTTGTCACTTTGCAAGAAGGGATAAAAATTGCAGAGAAAAAAGAACAGGATTTTTTGAATCAGCTTCGTCCATCAAACGTTTTCTACTTTTATAAAAAGATTCATAACGCATACACTTTTGAAATAAAGACTGGAACAAATGCGCCAAATGCGTCTTATAAAGTTATGAATTTAACTAAAAACACTGTTCATAATATGTGGAGTGGAGGGGCTAATACTAACATGTGGGCTGATTGGCTTTCATTCAATCCAAATGATGAATTTGCGGTAGTAGCAGTAGTGGATGGTAAAGAATATGTTGTGTATAAAGACAAAGTACAAAATATAATGAACTGAATCTGAAAGTAACGAAGTAATTGGAGCTGGACAATAAACTAGACAACAAGTTAATTGAAAAATTGTAATGGTATATTTCTCCTTATGTCCTAGAATACTTAGCTCAAGAAAAAGTAAATATTGAACCAAGGCGTTACTTGCATTATGTGTATGGTTTTACCGAAAGGTTTCAAGTACATTACCCATACAATTATGTAGTTATCCTGAAGCATCTACAGGTGTTCTTATCGACCTTGAAGAACTACTTAGCTTCCTAAGTGGAGTGATTTTATGCAAAATTAAGTGAACGTTTTTGTACATAGATTAGTTGACATTCATATAGATTTTTTCCATTTTCAAAGATAGTTTTGTTTTTTATGTTATTTTTCAAAAATTACTGCTGAAATTTCTATATTCATGACTCAGTATATAATCATTGTTTGATGAAATGACATACCACGTCCCTTAGAGTTTCATACGTATTACGATAACTTAAAGAAAAAAGATAATAGTAGTCAACGGTTACTATTATCTTTTTTGAACTATTTTTCATTAAAATATCCCATCTGCTGTGTTCCTTATTTACTTTTCCAGATTTTATCCTAGTTTAAAATTTATGCATTTGAACTGTTTGTACAATTTGTAGGATTTTTAGCTTTTTTGTCGAATACACTTAATGCAAGGAGGGACATTACATGATTATTAAAGATTATTTCATCAACCTTTCTATTTTTTCTTTATTAGTTAGCGCAGCAATATTTATTCAAGTGTTTACAATTAATTCTAGTCGATATTTCGAAAAGCTCTATGGAGGGATTATTGCAGTTACGTTAATGTTCTTTTCTTTTCCATACATGGGATTTTCCTACGATCTTCGAGTTGTTCCTCTTATTCTATCTTTTATTTACTTTGGTCGTATTGCTGGTTGGATTACGCTAATTAGCATAATATTAATGCGTATTTTTTACATTGGAGAGTATTGGGAACCTCCTGTGATTGCTTATTTATGTATGGGGATTCTATTTTCTACTTTTAAAACTTATTTTAAAAAACTACATCCTTTTAAAAGTGCATCGTTATATTTTTCTGTTTTTATTGGAATAAAGTGGTTAGTTGGCGTATTATTTAATACTACATTACTTTACACAGGAGGCCTATTATATATAGCGTTAGGACTTTTAATTGGGCTATTTCTTATGGAAGCCTACCAGAGATTGTATTATTTAACACAGGACTTATCTAAAATGAATCGAGAATTAAAAAAATCGAAGCAAGAACTTACAGATACCGTACATGAGCTTCAAGGAGGAATTTTTAAATTTAAAAAAGTGGATAAGCACTTTATACACACTTTATGTGATGGACAGTTTTATTATCAAAACGGATTTTATTCTGAACAGGTGGTAGGAAAAAGCTTACGTACTATTGATGCTTCTATTATTCCTCCACATTTAGTTCCACAATTGATGAAGTACTATCTCCAGGCATGGGAAGGAAAAGAAATTATATTTGAATTACCTTGGCCAAATGATAAAACTATTATTCTTATTGCGCTTAGGCCAATTAAACGAAATGGACAAGTTATTGAAGTTGTTGGTTCTACAGTTGATATAACCGAAAGGAAAAAGGTAGAATCAGAATTAAGCGCTACCAAAGAATTATTAGAATCATTTATAAAGCATAATCTAGATGCTATTACCATTTCTGATCGAGAAGGGCATATTTTACAAGCCAATAAAGCTTATGAAAAGATATTTGGGTGGTCATCACAAGAAATCATAGGTAAGAGATTACCTTGTGTACCGGATTTTTTAATGGAAGAATCGCTCGAAAATATTCAGAAAATTCTAACAGGAAAATCGGTGGTTACTAGATTAGAAACTGTTAGACAACGGAGTGATGGGAGTCTTCTTGATATCAGTCTGACAGTTTCTCCTATACTAGATGTAAGAGGAAATGTGATAGCTTTATCAGCAATATGTAGAGACATCTCTGAAAGAAAACAAGCAGAAAGAGAACGGCATCGATTACACCAGCAATTAAGAGATAGTGAAATGAAGTACCGTGCACTAATCGAACAAGCAACTGATGCGGTATATGTAGTAGAGCTGAATGAAGATAATGCTCCAAGTCGATTTATTGAGGTAAACCCTGTTGGGTGTAGAAGATTTGGATATAGTAGAGAAGAGTTGCTCTCATTATCATTTTCAAATATAGTACCACAAGATTCTCAAATAATCGTAAGGTTATTAGAAAAAATTAAAAAAGGACAAACTTCCTTCACTTTGCAAGATGAATATGTTTTCCCAACAGGAAAAGTAATAACAACTGAGTTTAGTGTTCGTGTTTTTAACTTAAATGGTAAAAAAGTTTTTCTAAGTATTTCTCGTGATATCACTGAACGGCTAAAAACAGAAGAATTATTACGAAAATCTGAAAAACTTGCTGTTGTAGGACAATTAGCGACTGTAATGGCTCATGAGATTAATAATCCATTAACTGCAATGAAAGGGTTCATGCAATTACTAAAATCAACGGAAAATGAGAATAATCAGGGTTATATTAATATAGTATCATCAGAGATTGAGCGTATAGAGAGCATAACAACTGAATTTATGGCGGTAGCCAAACCACAGGTAGTAAAAATGCAACCTAATAACATTAGTGTGCTAATGGATCAAGTTTTAATGCTACTACAACCTCAAGCAATGATGCATAATATAAAATTTAGAATCGATCTTAACCCTGGTATTCCATTGATTTCATGTGAAGGAAATCAATTAAAACAAGTATTTGTTAATATATTAAAAAATGCAATTGAATCTATGCCGATGGGAGGGGAAATTCTGATTCAAATAAATATACTTGATAATAATCAAGTAAGCATTCGTTTTATCGATCAAGGGTGTGGGATTCCAAAAGAACGTATACCATACCTCGGAGAACCTTTTTATAGTATTAAAGAAGAGGGGATTGGCTTAGGATTAATGATCTGTTATAAAATCATTGAAACACATCAGGGAAAGATATTTATTAAGAGTGAAATGAATAAGGGGACTACAGTTGAAGTCACTCTCCCTATTTGTACACTTCAAAATTAAGATATTCTCTTACTGAAATTTTTTAAGAAACCATACAGAATGTAATGCCAATGTTACTTAATGAAATAATAAAGAGAAGAACACCGGTAAATGTACCCTATAGAATAGACACTTGAAAAAGCCTGTTATAAAAACATCCTTTCTTTAGAACCAAAAGAAAGGATGTTTTTAATATTGTAATTTTTCTTGGATACATTTCGAATTTTTACTTGTAATACATTTTTTAACTAATTTTGGTTAAGTTAGTTAAAAAGGCATTATTTTTAAGGAGCATATTGACATATAAATATCCCTCATTTTTAAAATAGAAATTTCTAAAAACTATATATAGGTTCTTTTTGAAAGGAAGGGTATTATCAATTGAAACCACATGAAAAAGTACCTGTTCACTCTATAAAATCTTTGCAGGAATTAATGCAATTACTAAAAAAATCTAAAGATTTTATAACGTTGGAGATCGCTTCAAACAAATCCTCTATAGTCATTTCATATTTTAGAACCTTAATCGATGTAAATATATTTCATGAAGAGGTTTTAACTTATATAAAAGAGAAGAGCTTCGATTCATTACAAGATATTCGGTCTGTCTTACCCTTTGAAAATTCAAAAATAACAAATCAAATGGAAGATATTCAGGATAGTATTTTAAACGGCTATATACTTATTCAGTTCGATACAGATAAATTAAATGGCTTGTTAATCAATGTGGCAAAGAAAGAAAAAAGAGATATTACAAAAGCTGAAATTGAATACAATATCGTGGGTCCACAAATCGCGTTTGTTGAAGATTTAGATGTAAACTTAAATTTAGTACGTAGAAAGCTTCCAACACCTTATTTACAAATGAAGGAATTGAAAGTAGGCTCTCTATCTAACACAACCGTTGCGATTGTATATATTGAGGGAATTGTAAATGATCAAAATCTACAAGAAATTATAAAAAGGGTGAGTCTAATAAAAACAGACCACGTTTTGGATAGCACGTATTTGATGCAGTTAATTGCAGACAACCCGAATTCTATATTTCCTCAATTTTTGAATACAGAACGACCAGACCGTGTAGCAGCTGTATTGGCAGAAGGGAAAATTGCACTTTTTGTAGATGGCTCACCTTATGCAATCACTCTTCCAACAACATTAATTGACTTTTTTTCTACGACAGAAGATTACACCATGCCTTGGATTATTGCCTCTTTTTTTCGTCTATTAAGGCTTTTTGCTTTTATGTTTTCTGTCTTAACGACTCCATTATATGTTGCAATCTTAACATATCATTACGAGCTTATTCCAAAAGAACTTCTTGAAACGTTAATCATATCGAGAAGTAAAGTACCTTTTCCTCCATTAATTGAAGCGCTTTTTTTAGAAATAACGATTGAATTACTGAGAGAAGCGGGGGCACGTTTACCAACTAAAGTGGGTCTAACTGTCGGTATAGTAGGTGGTATTGTAATTGGACAGGCATCTGTAGAGGCAAGTCTTACAAGTAATGTACTTATTATTATTGTTGCACTTTCAGCGCTTAGCTCATTTACAGCACCAATATATCGAATTGGTAATACAATTCGAGTAATTCGTTTTCCTTTTATAATATCTGCACACCTGTTGGGTTTATTAGGAATTGTTTTAACAAGCTCTTTGCTTTTAGCACGTTTATTACGTACAGAATCATTAAGACGTCCTTATTTGTTTCCTTTTTATCCTACACGCCCTACAGATTGGAAAGACAGCATTATCCGTTTGCCGATCTCAGCGATGTTTCGACGTCCTATTTTTTCAAGATCTAAACAGCGTTTTCGTTTTAATCCAGAAGAGGTAGAGAAAAATAAAATCAAATCACGAAATGATTTTGATGATTGAAATTAACAGGGAGGAGCATTATGAAACAGATCCCAATTGAGTATCAAGTCTCTCCATATATGGTGTTTTTTTTAATTATTACTATACAGATGGGGGTTGGTATGCTTGGTTTTGAAAGGATTAGTGCAAAATTAGTTGGAAATGATGCGTGGATTAGCACGCTGCTTTTTGGAATATCTGTTAATCTTATGATTTGGATTATATATCAGATTTTAAATCAGGGTAATGGAGATATCATTGCAATCAATCAAGACGTACTTGGAAAATGGATTGGTGGATTGTTCAACTTCATTTTTTTATCTTATATTGTATTGTTAGGTGCAACAACACTACATACCTATATCGAAGTAGTACATGTTTGGATGTTTCCTTCCATTTCATCTTGGATTATAGCAGGGGCTTTTTTGGGTCTATGTTATTACATTGTGACTGGAGGATTTCGTGTAGTTGCTGGAATCGGCTTCTTTGGAATCGTTATCCCAAGCATTCTAATCTTCACATTTTTTTATCCTTTGCAGTATGCAGATTTCCAAAATTTATTTCCAATTGCACAGCATTCATTCCTAGAAATTATGAAAGGAATGAAAGGAAATATGTTTAGTTTTTTTGGATTTGAAATGTTATTGTTATACTACCCATTTATTAAAAAGGCAAGAACGTCTCAAAAATATGCGCACTATGCAAATTTAGTAACGACTATTGTCTACACATACCTTATGATTTTAACTCTTGCGTTTTTTAGTGAAAAACAACTAGCGAGCGCGATATGGGCATATTTAAGCATGATTAAAATTATACAATTTCCCTTTATAGAGCGGTTTGAATACATTATTGTTTCTGTTTGGGCTTTTTTTATATTACCCAATGTTTCCTTTACATTATGGGGAGTAAGTCGTGGTATAAAAGAGGCACTGGGAATAAAGCAAAAATATGTTTTGCCAGTTATCATCCTGTTCATCTTTGTTTTATCATTTTTCTTGAATAACCGTAATAAAATTAACTTATTAAATACTTGGACAGGTCAAATTGGCTTTGTATATATATATGTATACCTACCTATATTATGGCTAATTCAAACCGCCAAAATAAAGTTAAGGAGATAAACATGAAGCGATGGATACTTTTCCTTATAGTAAGTGTCTTCTTAATAGGTTGTGCTAAAACGAAAATTGTGGATGACATTGACTTAGTTCAAGTTGCGGCATATGATACCGAAGCAAAAGGTAAGCTAAAAGGAACCTTTGCGATTTCAGCTTATAAAGGAGGCGGGGAAGGTGAAACGAAAATCTATTCAGCATCAGGCCAGACTGGTAGAGAAGTTCTTGCAAGAGCATCCGAAAAATCTTCTGGACCTCTAGAGTTGGGGCAATTGCGTGTTATTATATTTAATGAAAAAATAATTGATAAGGGAATGCAGGAAATTTTAGAGACTTTGAACCGAAATCCTAGTGTAGGAAATGCAATTTATTTAGCAATTACAAATGTAAAAGGGGAATCACTATTAAAGGGGAATTATTCTGAAGAAAAAGAAATTGCTTCCTATCTATCCTCTTTACTGGAGCAAAATATGGATAATGGAACGCAGCCAAAAACAAATTTTTTTATGTTTTTAAACCAACTTAATGATGATGCGAGAGATTCATATTTACCGATAATATCTAAAAAAGGTAATGTGTTGGAGTTAGATGGAATAGCACTTTTTAAAAGATGTAAAATGGTTGATAAAGTAAACCCTAAAGATTTATTTGTATTTAAATTGTTGACAGATAATTTTAAACAAGGTACATACCAATTCAAACTACCTGGTTCCTCAAATACTTACGCCACGATAGAGAATATAAAAGCTAGAACAAAATATAAGATGGAGGGGAATAGTAAGCATCCATTCGTAAATGCTCATATTCAAGTTAAAGCTGAAATTCAAGAATTTACAAAAACAAAAAATCTAGATAATCCTAAAGAAATAAAAAAATTAGAAAAAATTATGGAAAAAGAAATAGAAAAAAAAGCAACTACATTGATAAAAAGATTTATTAAAAAAGACACAGATCCTATAGGACTTAGAAAGCTTGGTAGAACTCACGTAAGAAAATGGAACAGTCAAGAATGGGAAGAATCCTATAAACATTTACGTTTTCGTGTAACAGCTGATGTAAAAGTAACCCAATCTGGTGTTACAGAATAAATCAAATAAGATATGGAAAATTTTAATAAAAAAATATAGTCTCGCAGGAGATTAGGGAGAAGAGAAACGATTAACAAAGAATTTCATAAACATTAAGATGCTTTGTTAATCGTTTTTATACCTGTAGCTTTATCACTTATAGTAATCATAATTATAATAAAAGAACACCGAAATAAATTCCCGATACCACATAATTATAAGAGGACAATAAAACATCAAGATATAATGTATGCTTTATCTGGAAAAAAGAATTTAAGTACTTAAAGGTTAAACACTTAACTTTAAAATAGTACATTCGTTGCTTGTAGCACTTCAATTAGACTGTGTCCCCGAAAGTTAGAAAGATCAGTTTATTAAATAGCCTCTAGGGAATGAGCCTAGTACAATACTGGATTCATTTCCTTTTATTTTTCCTTGATTCTTTCATGATTATAGTACTTTATATACTTTGCTAATTCTTGTTTAAATTCTGTTATACTTTCAAATTCTTTCGATACAGAAATAGACATACAAAAACGCCATTCTTTCTTATAAATCTACAGAAAGAATGGCGTATTCTTCAAAAGTGAGTTCCTTTATTGAAAAGTTTTAGTTCTATATGACAGATAAAAGGGCAAGCAACGCTAAAATAGCGAGAAATCCTTGTTTCATGATAATTGATTTATTGGATGTGAAACCTCCGAAAATAGCTGCTACCACTATACAAATGATGAAAAATAATTGAATCATATAACCAATGGGATTGTTTCCAAGTATAAGTCCCCGAATGAGGCCAGCTGCTAAGAATTCATTATATAAACCGTTTGCAAATTAATTGTCTAAGTATTTCTAAGTTTAAAGAGTACAGTGTCTTCGTTTTTTATTGAATCAACTTTTACATGTTGGTTCAATATTTTCTATTCTCTTGGAACTTAGTTCTCGTTTACTTCTCACAAAAGCAATAAAATCTATTATCTCTTCTGTTGACAGTGCTTCTCCATCTATTAAAAGTGTTGGATCTGGATCGTTTAGGAGTCTTGTAATATCAATTACATCTTTGTTTTGATGTGAATGTTCAATTCGGCCTAATATATAATCTACAGATGTATCAAATAAATCGGCTATTTTTGATAAAGATTGTAATGAAGGTAATCTATAACCATTTTCATACCCGGCATAGGTGCTTTTCGCAATCCCAAGTCGATCTGCTGTCTCTTGTAAGGACCATTTTTGATTTTTTCTTAATTTAGATAAACGTTCCAGCATTCGTCTCATACCCCATCTAATTTTATTAAATTAATTATAACATAGAAAAAGAATCAAGAATAGAAAAAAAGTACGCGTATTGAATACAAAATCTTGATTAATTCAAATTAAGTTCTATAATGATAAATATAAATACGCATTACGCGAACGCTATATCGTTGTTTATTTTATGGAGGGGTTGTGTATGAAGAAAATTTTATTACTTGCAACTGGTGGGACAATTGCATCTGTGGAGGGGAATGAGGGGCTTGTTCCAGGATTGTCCGCTGAGGAATTATTGAATTATTTTTCGAAGTCTTCTCGAAACTTAGAAATAGATTGCAAAATCTTAATGAATATTGATAGTACCAATATGCAACCTGAGCACTGGAAAGAAATAGCTAATGCTGTTTTTAATCACTATGATGACTATGACGGGTTTGTGATTACACATGGAACGGATACGTTAGCTTATACATCTTCTGCGTTATCTTATATGCTGCAAGGTTTAAGAAAACCAGTTGTTTTAACAGGTTCACAAGTACCTATTAGTTTTAAAAAGACAGACGCAAAGAAAAATGTAGCTGATGCTCTTAGGTTTGCCTGTGAGGATGTTGGCGGTGTGTTTATTGTTTTTGATAGTAGGGTGATTATTGGGACGAGAGCAGTTAAAATGCGAACAAAAAGTTATGATGCATTTGAAAGTGTGAATTATCCATATGTTGCTGAGGTAAATGAAGATGAAGTGAAATATCATTGGAAGCCGACTTCCTCACATAGTGAACTTTCAATAAATACTAATTTATGTACGGATGTTTTTCTTATGAAATTGTATCCAGGTACAAAGCCTGAGGTATTTGATTGTTTAAAAGATTTGTATAAAGGGATTATTATTGAAAGTTTTGGAAACGGTGGATTACCTTTTGAAGGAAGGAACTTGCTTTCGAAAATTCAAGAGTTGACTGAAATGGGGATTGCTGTAGTGATTACTACTCAATGCCTGGAAGAAGGAGAAGACATACTTCTCTATGAAGTAGGACGGAAAGTGGCGCAACATCAAGTAATATTGTCTGGAGATATGAATACGGAAGCCATCATAGCAAAATTGATGTGGGCGCTTGGGAAAACTAATAAATTAGAAGAGATTAAAAAAATTATTGAAGAGCCTTTAGCCTACGATTTAACAATAAAATCTGATAAGGATTGGTAATGACTTCATATGATTTATTTAGGTTTTACATTTAATATGGGGGAGAAATTAAAATGGCAATGACAAACAAGAACGTGCGAGTGGAGAATGATTTTTTGGGAGGAAAGGAATTACCTATTGAGGCATATTACGGAATTCAGACTTTACGCGCTGTTGAAAATTTCCCGATTACAGGGTATAAAATTCATGAAAGTTTAATTAGAGCGTTCGCAATTGTAAAAAAAGCAGCAGCGCTTGCGAATACAGATGTAGGAAGATTGGAATTGAACAAGGGCGGCGCGATCGCAGAAGCTGCTCAAGAAATTCTTGATGGAAAATGGCATGATCATTTCATCGTAGATCCAATCCAAGGCGGAGCGGGTACTTCAATGAACATGAATGCAAATGAAGTCATTGCCAATCGTGCGCTTGAATTATTAGGGATGGAAAAGGGAGACTATCATTATATTAGTCCAAATAGTCATGTAAACATGGCGCAATCAACAAACGATGCATTCCCAACGGCGATTCATATCGCAACGTTAAATGCATTAGAAGGCTTATTACAAACGATGGGTTATATGCATGATGTATTTGAATTAAAAGCAGAACAGTTTGACCATGTTATTAAAATGGGTCGTACACATTTACAAGATGCTGTGCCAATCCGTCTTGGACAAGAATTTAAAGCATACTCTCGCGTACTTGAACGTGATATGAAACGAATTCAACAATCGCGTCAACATTTATATGAAGTGAACATGGGGGCAACTGCAGTTGGTACAGGCTTAAATGCAGATCCAGAATACATTGAAGCAGTTGTAAAACATTTAGCTGCAATTAGTGAACTACCACTAGTTGGTGCAGAAGATTTAGTAGATGCGACGCAAAATACGGATGCGTATACTGAAGTATCTGCAGCACTGAAAGTATGTATGATGAATATGTCTAAAATTGCAAATGACCTTCGCTTAATGGCATCAGGTCCACGTGTTGGTTTAGCAGAAATTATGTTACCAGCTCGTCAACCAGGTTCATCTATTATGCCAGGGAAAGTAAATCCTGTTATGCCAGAAGTTATTAATCAAATTGCGTTCCAAGTAATAGGTAATGATCATACAATTTGCCTTGCTTCAGAAGCAGGACAATTAGAATTAAACGTGATGGAACCAGTACTTGTTTTCAATTTACTGCAATCGATTAGCATTATGAATAACGGTTTCCGTGCCTTTACAGATAATTGCTTAAAAGGAATTGAAGCGAATGAAGATCGCTTAAAAGAGTATGTTGAGAAAAGTGTAGGAATTATTACAGCCGTGAACCCTCATATCGGTTATGAAGCAGCAGCTCGCGTTGCGAAAGAAGCAATCGCGACAGGGCAATCTGTTCGAGAACTTTGTGTGAAAAATGGTGTATTGTCACAAGAGGACTTAGAGTTAATTCTAGATCCATTCGAAATGACACACCCAGGGATTGCAGGAGCAACTCTTTTAAAGAAAAATTAAAAGAAGAGGGGGGACAAGTCCCTCCTCTTTGTTTACAATATAGGGATTTTATATGTGAATAGAGGTAGGGAGATTATAAGTAAGTAACAGTGGCATTTAATAGTTCATAGAAACAAAATTAAGAGGAGCAGCAATATAATCAACATCACTTTTAAGTTAGTTAACATTGTTATCGTGTCCGCTATTTGGTTACTTAATACTTTAATTCATGTTTTTACCAATTATTTATTACCTCAAAATGCAAAGTTTTTGAAAATAACTATTTTAGATGTGAGATGAAAATAGGGGATAGATACTTAGCATTTAATAAAAAAAGATAAGATTACGAAATGTAATCTTATCTTTTCATTAAGAATAATGAATTGTAGCTTTAAGGCTTCAGAATGACTTTTATACAGTCGTCTTCACGATTATTAAAAATCTGATAACCATAACTCGCTTCTTCAAGGGGAATTTTGTGTGTAATAATCTCTTTTGGATCAAATTCTTTATTTGTTATTTTTTCAAATAGTTCTGGCATAAAATGAATGACAGGTGCTTGTCCCATTTTAAGATTAATATTTCTAACCCAAAATGCACCGAGTGGAAAGGCGTTATAATTGCCACCATAAACGCCGGTCATTTGAACCGTTCCATATTTTCTTACGGCTTTCGTAGCGATTTGAATAGGACCGAGAGTTCCACCTTGTAATTTTAATTTTTGTTCCAGAAATTCTAGAGGCGATTTTTTTCCATCCATCCCCACACAATCAATAACTACATCAGCACCGCCACGTGTAATTTCCTTTAAATGTTCTCCCATATCGGGGAATTTTGTAAACTCAAATACCTCAACATTGTTAATCTTTTTTGCATAATTCATCCGATAATCTAAGTAATCCACTGCAATTACACGTTTAGCACCTTGCATCCAAGCGAATTTTTGTGTCATTAATCCAACAGGTCCACAACCAAGGACGATAACAGTATCACCTGGCTTAACGCCTGCGTTTATTACACTCCAATAGGCTGTTGGTAAAACATCTGATAGAAATAGTAGGGATTCATCTTCAAGTTCGCATGATTCCGGTATAACAAATGGAGTGAAATTTCCAAAAGGAACTTTTAAATATTCTGCTTGTCCGCCCGGATGATTACCAAATTTCTCTGTATAACCAAAGTATCCACCAGAATCGTAATGAGGGTTTGAGTTATCACATTGACTTTCCATTTCATGTTGGCAATAGAAACAATGTCCACAAGAAACGTTGAATGGGATGACAACACGATCGCCTTTTTTCACTTTAGTGACATCTGGCCCGACTTCTTCAACGATTCCCATTGGTTCATGGCCGATAATGTATCCTTGAGGTAAGGGCATGTTGCCTTGATATAAATGTAAATCAGAACCGCAAATAGCGGTTGAAGTAATTTTTACAATAATATCATCTTTTTTCTCTAATTTTGCATCATCCACTTGTTTAACCTGTACTTGGTTTGGTCCTTGATAGGTTACAGCCTTCATCTCATATCTCCTTTTGGATTATGTCTCAAAACATAATTTTATTTAATCTCTTGGTGAAATAGAAATCTTTCTTTTGTTTACTGAAGGGAATTAGAAAGTATACATAGTGTTGTTATGAAAGTATGTTATATCAGTTATTCTTTCTTATATGTTTTGCCCTACTTTAAGAAAAAAATCAATTTTTATTCATAATCTAATTTCCATAAAAAGGATAATTATTTTTTCATAATTTGTAGCATATTAAAAACATCGGAGGTGAAACAATATGGGAAAAAATAATAGTGGAAGTCGTAATGAAGTATTAGTTCGAGGCGCTGAACAAGCTCTTGATCAAATGAAATATGAAATTGCACAAGAGTTTGGTGTACAACTTGGTGCAGATACAACAGCTCGTTCAAACGGATCTGTTGGTGGTGAAATTACAAAACGTTTAGTAGCAATGGCAGAACAACAACTTGGTGGTAGAGCTAACCGCTAAGTAAATTGGCTTAAAATATAGCAAATATGTAAATCAATTTCTTTTGTGTATTCATAAAAATAAAAAACCTTATATTAAACAGATTCTCACTCAAAGATTATTGATAATCTTCTTTCATAATCTTTGAGTATTTAATTTGTAAACTACTTTCCTAAACAATAAACACGCAGTGTTGGAAAGGTGTTTTCCATGCATAGTAGAAAATCTTTTGCAGGAAAAAGCATACTTAAAAATTTGATTTCAATATTGAAATCAATATTTATTATGATATTTTCGAAAGGTAGGAATTTAAAAATGGGTATATTAAGTGGAAATCCTCAAAATGAACCTTTACATTACGGAGAAGTATTTGACATTTGGAGTTATCTTCTTGCTGCACAGGGTGCAATTGCAAGCCATCAAGTGTTTATGAATCACACAGGTGATGAAGATTTGAAGAAGTTTTTAGAAGGCTTAATTGAAAATGATATGAATTCGGAAATAGAAGAATTAAAAGCTCTTTTAAAGATTAATGGGGTCGCTTTACCGCCTGCTCCTCCAGAACGACCAGTTGCATCTATCGAAGACATTCCTCCTGGAGCACGTATTAATGATGTTGAAATTGCTGCAGCTGTTTCTACAGGATTAGCAGCTGGACTTGTGACATGTAGTCAAGTAATGGGAAAATGCCTTCGAGAAGATGTAGGTATGCTATTCGGACAATTTCATATGAAAAAAGCGCAGGCAGGTGTAACTCTGCTACGTTTAAGTAAGAAAAAGGGATGGGTAGTTCCACCTCCATTACATGTAAGAAATTCTGACCAAGCGTAATAAACAAAAATAAAAAAGTGGCGTTGGCCACTTTTTTATTTTTTAGGTGTATCCTCAAGCTTGGACTTATTTATTGTGGAAGAATCCATATATTCATCTGATATCTCCATAGCGTATTTATCATGGGGAATATGATTATGTTCTCTTAATTCATTGTCATTACGCAGTACTAACTTCTGCATATAAATGTGGAAGAAAACTTCTATTCCGCCAATAATTAAAGCAGCTAAAAATGAAGAAAATCCAATATTACGAGTAGCATCTAAATTAGTAAACAAGGATGTTAATAACCAAATTCCAAAGAAGCTTAAACCGAAATCTGCCATTGTAGCAATCGCATTTCCGTATTTAGGTAAAATGAAGAGATCTCCGATTAAATAGGCAGTTCCCGTAAGAAAAAGAGAAATTAGTAATACTCTAGGAATTGAAATGCCTTGAAAGATACTGAGCATGATTAGCAATACTGCAGTTATCGCTGTGTACTTAATTAATAAAGCAACAATATGTTTCATCATTTTCCTCCATTGTTTAAACGTATATGGAATAAAATATTTCATTAAAAACGGATTATGCTTTTATATAGCGTAACCCGTTTTAATCACCCTTTAATGGTAAGAAGTACAACCTGGGTAAGAAGCAGGCTTATACTATGGATAGTATTTGCGGAATATCGAGCTTTATTCATAAAGGGTAGTTCCATTCTTATAATAGAGAGGTTGCCTAAGTACAGTTTTTTTCATATTAAACTTAATATTTTTGGTGTTTTGATTTTGTATCATATTCTGATTCGTTAATATAAAAATAAACAAAGTATTTTCGCGTTTAATGCATCTTTTTATCTATATATTTTCCGTAATCAGGCACAGCAATTTTATCAAATTCTTGAACGAGTGTTTTGAGGCTTGTTGATAGCAATTCACCCGACATAGGTATCCCGTGTCCAGTAACAGCGGTTAGAGGCTTTAACTTTTCTAGCTTAAGAACTGACTCTTTAGCGGCTTTCCAGTCTGTTGTTAAATAACGAGGCGGACCGCTTATTTCCTGTTCTTGAGTTATTACTTTATACAGATACTCCTGTTTCACTGTAACAAAAGCGTCCCCAGCAATTAAAGTTCGGTCTTTTTCTCGGAATAATGAAATCTGCCCTGGAGTATGTCCTGGTGTATGAATCCATCTAAACTCTGGCATATGGGGAACAGTTCCATCAATAGGTAGCGCTTTTATGTTATTTCCTAAGTCAATTGGTTCGTTTGGGAACAGAGGAGACATTTTCGCTACCATACCACCTTCAACTGTAGGGTCTGGTTCTGGATAGCTTTGTTGTCCAGTCAGGAACGGTAGCTCCATTTGATGTGCATAGACGGGAACATCCCAATACTTGATGAGTTCAATTATTCCCCCAACATGATCAAAATGGCCGTGAGTTAAAATAATTACTTTTGGGCGACTATTGGTACCAAATCGATCCTCAGCGATAGAGATAATTTCATTTGCACATTTAGGCATTCCAGCATCAACTAAAACAAAATCATTGGTCTTAGGATTTCCAACAAAGCATATATTGACGATTTGAATCGTGTAACAAAATAAATCAGGCAATACTTCGATGCCGTGACCACTTTCAATTGAAGTTGCTGGAATAAACTTGTAATCACTTCCATAATTCATTTCATTGTCCAATTTTTCTCCCCCTTAATATATTTTAATACGACATTATAGTTCCCTAATCTTGAAAATTCATTTTGGCGAATTTGAGAAAAGAATTAATGCGGGATTAAAAAACAATAATTTAGTCCTAGAATTAAGAGGGATTCATATCAATTTATATAAAGTGCAAACAAAAAATATTGCTTTTAAAGTCACAGATTCTACTATTCTTGAGGCGAATTTATGGCTTAATAAAAGATTTATAAAGATATTACAATATGGATTTATATAAAAAAGACATAACAAAGTTCGATAGAAATCCATTATGTCTAATGATTGCTTTTCATAATAAAAGAATGTTTAAGTTTGGTGATGTAATTGAAGTGAATTAGAGGGGAAATAGAAGTGATGATCTCTTCCTAACTTAATTATATCATGTAATTTACGTTCGAAATAGACTGTTTCTTCTCATTTACTACTGTTACAATCAAGAACACATGAATAGTAAGGAGAGGTGCCAAATGAGTTCTTTCGTTCTCGATTTTCAGGAAATAGAAAAAACGCAGCTTTTTCTCGTTGGTGGAAAAGGATTGAATTTAGGGGAGTTATCCAATATTCAAGGGATACAAGTGCCAGAAGGGTTTTGTGTTACAACGGTAGGGTATGAACAGGCCATCGGAAAAAATGGAGCGTTTCAAACTTTATTGAATCAATTAGCAATGCTAAAAATTGAGGAACGAGATCGAATTGGTGAAATTAGTAAGCAGATTAGAGAAGTCATTATGGCGGTGGAAATTCCAGTTGATGTAGTGGAATCAGTAGCTCATTATCTCTCGCACTTTGGCGATGAACATGCATATGCAGTGCGTTCGAGTGCTACTGCTGAAGATTTACCGTATGCCTCGTTTGCTGGTCAACAAGATACGTATTTAAATGTTATTGGAAAAGAAAACATTTTGCAGCATATTAAAAAATGCTGGGCTTCTTTGTTTACAGATCGGGCGGTTATATACCGAATGCAAAACGGTTTTGATCATAATCAAGTTTCTATATGTGTTGTCATTCAAAAAATGGTTTTCCCTGAGGCTTCAGGGATTTTATTTACTGCGGATCCGATTACTTCGAATAGGAAGGTGTTGTCAATCGATGCCAGCTTTGGACTTGGCGAGGCGCTAGTATCTGGATTGGTTTCTGCCGATAATTATAAGGTAAAAGAAGACGAAATCGTCGAAAAGGTCATCGCAACGAAAAAATTAGCCATCTATGGACGAAAAGAAGGCGGAACAGAGAGAAAGAAAATTGCTCCTAATCAGCAAAAATTTCAAACACTTACTGAACAACAGATTTTACAACTAGCACGCATCGGAAGACAAATCGAAGCTTATTTTGGTTGTCCGCAAGATATTGAATGGTGCTTAGTTGATGATACAATTTATATAGTCCAAAGCAGACCGATTACGACTTTATATCCAATTCCAGAAGTAAATGATGGGGAAAATCACGTATATGTATCGGTCGGTCACCAGCAAATGATGACTGATCCTTTGAAGCCATTAGGAATGTCTTTATTTCAGTTAACATCTTTCGGACCAAGGTTTCAAGCTGGGGGAAGGTTGTTTGTTGATGTTGCACAAAGATTGGCTTCACCTGCAAGTAGGGAGTTTTTATTAAATACAATAGGTGAGTCGGAGCCGCTTATTAAAGATGCATTAATGACTGTAATAGAGCGAGATAATTTTATCAAATTGTTACCGGATGATGAAAAAGAAAATAGTAAGAGAATGCCGCCTGCAGGCTCACAACCACAAATCGAAAATGATCCAGCAATCGTTACGGATTTAATAAAGAATAGTGAAGCATCGATCGAAGAGTTAAAACAAAACATTCAAATGAAATCAGGATCAGATGTACTTAGTTTTATTTTAGAAGATATCCAGCAATTAAAGAAAATATTATTTGATCCGCAAAGTATGGCTGTAATTATGGCAGGTATGAATGCTTTATCATGGATCAATGAAAAAATAGAACAATGGCTAGGGGAAAAGAATGCAGCAGATGTACTTTCACAATCTGTACAACATAATATTACGTCAGAAATGGGGCTAGCGTTATTGGATGTGGCAGATGTGATCCGGCCGTATCCGGAAGTCATTGCGTATTTACAGCATGTAGAAGATGACAGATTTTTAGATGAATTAATTCAGTTTAAAGGCGGGGAAAAAGTTCGGGATGCAATCGATGCCTTTCTAAATAAATATGGAATGAGATGCAGCGGAGAAATTGACATTACGAAAACGCGCTGGAGTGAACAGCCAGCTACAATTATACCGATGATTTTAAATCATATAAGAGACTTTGAATATGGTGCTAGTAAGCGGAAGTTTGAAGAAGGGCTGCAGGAAGCTTTGAAAAAAGAAGCAGAGCTGTTAGAGCGATTGCAGCACTTGCCGGATGGGGAACAAAAAGTAGAAGAGACGAAGAGAATGATTTGTAACCTCCGCAATTTCATCGGTTATCGTGAATATCCGAAATACGGCATGATTCATCGTTATTTCATATATAAGCAGGCATTACTGAAAGAAGCAGAGAAACTTGTGCAAAATAATGTTCTGGATGAAATGGAAGATATATACTATCTAACTTTTGAAGAACTTCACGAAGTCGTCCGCACAAATAAACTAGATTACAAGATTATTCATAAACAAAAAAATGCGTACAAATTATATGAAAAACTAACACCTCCGCGTGTTATCACGTCTGATGGAGAAATCATTACAGGTAAGTACAAACGCGAAAATCTCCCGGCTGAAGCAATTGTAGGTTTGCCTGTTTCTTCTGGAGTGGTTGAGGGGAGAGCACGCGTTATTTTAAACATGGAAGACGCGAATTTGGAAGATGGAGATATATTAGTTACGGCATTTACCGATCCTGGGTGGACACCTTTGTTTGTTTCTATAAAAGGGTTAGTCACTGAAGTCGGCGGGCTTATGACGCACGGAGCAGTGATTGCACGTGAGTATGGCCTGCCAGCAGTTGTTGGAGTAGAGAACGCTACGAAACTAATAAAAGGCGGGCAACGAATTCGGGTACATGGAACAGAAGGATATATTGAAGTGTTGTAGTTGTATTTTAGATAAATAAAGAAATCGTCCACTAAATATAGTGGACGATTTCTTTATGATTTTAATAGTTTTATCAACTTTCATCAATATTTTCTGAAATATTGATGAATCAGAATGTATGTTCATCTAAAACAAAGGATTTTTTCAAAAATATTACAAATTCAGACAATGCATTGATAATTTTCTGAATTTTCCGTAATATATAAACGTTGTATCTTATTTAATATTGGGGAGGAATAGGGATGAAGAAAAAACCTTTTAAAGTGCTGTCTACGCTTGCGGCGGCAGCTGTGCTTAGTTGCACATTTGGGTATGGGGGTCAATCTGTTTATGCGGCAACGCCGTCTAATGGAGGAACTTTAAGTCCCATTGATGAAAATTTAATTCAAGAGGAGCGTTTAGCAGATGCGCTCAAGAAACGCGGTGTAATTAATGAATCTACGTCGAAAGAAGACACATTAAAAGCTGTTGAAAAATACGTAGAGAAGAAAAAAGGAGAAAATGCGGGAAAAGAACCAGCAGCGGGGGATAGTGTTACGAGAGAAGCGGCTGACTTTTTGAAAAAAGTTAAAGATGCAAAAGCAGATGAGAAAGAAAAAGCAGATCAACCTGCTAGTGGTCCAGTAGCGGGACAAGAGCCGGTTAAAGGGGGATTAAACGGCCAAGTACCAACTACTTCAGCGAAGCAAAAACAATATAACGGTGATGTTCGTAAAGATAAAGTTCTCGTATTGCTAGTAGAGTTTGCGGACTTTAAGCATAACAATATTGATCAAGTACCAGGTTATATGTATTCAAATGATTTTAATCCAGAACATTATCAAAAAATGTTATTTGGTAATGAGCCATTTACACTCTTTGATGGTTCAAAAGTACCAACATTTAAACAATATTATGAAGAGCAATCTGGCGGTAGTTATACAGTAGATGGCACAGTAACAAAGTGGTTGACAGTTCCTGGTAATGCGGCAGATTATGGCGCAGATGCAGGAGATGGCGGTCATGATAATATGGGACCAAAAGGACCTCGTGATTTTGTAAAAGAGGCATTAAATGCGGCTGTAGAAAGTGGTATTGATTTATCTGAATTTGACGAATACGATCAATATGACAATAATGGTGATGGCAATAAAAATGAACCAGATGGTCTGATTGATCACTTAATGGTCATTCACGCTGGAGTTGGGCAAGATGGGGGCGGTGGTAGACTAGGTGATGATGCAATTTGGTCACATCGTTGGCACCTTGGAACACCATATCCAATTGAAGGAACAAAAGCAAAAGTTGATAACTGGGGCGGTAAGATGGCAGCATACGACTACACAATTGAGCCAGAAGACGGAGCGGTTGGTGTATTCGCACATGAATTTGGTCATGATTTAGGTCTTCCAGATGAGTATGATACGAAGTACACAGGAGCAGGTGAGCCAATTAACTCCTGGTCTGTTATGAGTGGCGGTAGCTGGGCTGGTAAAATTGCAGGAACAACGCCACCGAGTTTCTCTCCGCAAAACAAAGAGTTCTTTCAAAAGAACATAGGTGGAAACTGGGCCAATATTGTAGAGGTTGACTATAATAAATTAAATCGTGGTATTGGCTATGCGACGTATTTAGATCAAAGTGTAACGAAATCAAATCGTCCTGGTCTGATTCGTGTTAACTTACCAGATAAAGAGGTGAAAGGTATTCAGCCTGCATTCGGTAAGAAGTACTACTATAGTACAAAAGGTGATAACCTTCATACAACATTAGAAACGCCAGTGTTTGATTTAACAAATGCAACAAATGCGAGGTTTGATTATAAATCAATGTATGAAATTGAAACGGATTATGACTTCCTTGAAGTACATGCAGTGAAAGAAGATGGTACGAAAACGTTAGTGGATCGAATTGGTGAAAAAAATGTAAAAAATGGTCTAGACACAACAGATGGTAAATGGGTAGATAAGTCTTATGACTTAAGCAAATTCAAAGGTCAAAAAGTAAAATTAGTATTCGAATACATTACAGATGGTGGTTTAGCGCCGACCGGTTTTACTTTTGATAATGCTACATTAACTGTAGATGGAAATGTTGTGTTCTCTGATGATGCAGAAGGCGAAACGAAATTTAAATTAAATGGTTTTGTTGTAGCAGACGGTTTTGATAAGAAGAAGCATAACTACTATTTAGAGTGGAGAAACTATGCTGGTGCTGATCAAGCGTTAAAATATAGCAGTGGTGTACCATATAATACAGGTCTGCTAGTATGGTATGCAGACTCTAGCTTTACAGATAATTGGGTTGGTTTACATCCAGGTGAAGGTTTCTTAGGAGTTGTTGACTCTCACCCAGAGGCAATTGTTGGAACACTAAACGGCAAACCAACTGTTAAAAATAGTACACGATTCCAAATCGCAGATGCTGCGTTCTCCCTTAACCAAACGCCAGCATGGAAAGTGGTATCTCCAACACGCGGAACATATGATTACAAAGGATTACCAGGTGTAACGAAGTTTGATGACTCTAAATTGTATATAAATGATTTAATCCCAGATGCAGGACGTAAATTACCGAAATTTGGATTGAAATTTGAAGTAGTTGGACAAGCAGATGATAATTCTGCAGGTGCAGTTCGTTTATATCGTTAATAATGTAGAAGCTGTTGAAGGGGAGTCCTTTCAACAGCTTTTTTTACAGAAACATAAATTTCAAGTTATTAATAAAATAATAGAAATTACTAAGCAAGCGGGCTTATTTCTTTAAGCCAGCAGCATAAAAAGGTCCATGAACTGCGATTGTTGATAAAAAGCGAGCAATCTCCTCAGGTGTTTCTTTTTGTCCATTATTTAACCATTGTTGGATGACACCTATATGTGCAGATGCCATATAAGAAGTTAAATATTCGCTTGGAACAAGTAAATTCTCCTTATTAATGAGAGGACCATTCGTATCTTCAAATAATGTTTTCCACATAAAGTCTTTCAGTTTTGTTTGGAAAGATAAATCTCCTTTCGGACTTAGTACAGCTCTCATAAAATCACTATTTTCATTTAGAAATTCAAGAATAGAAGTGATAAGTATAAATGGCATTGTTGGAGAAGGATTTGATCCAAGGTCAGCAATAACTTCCGGGAATTTCTGTTTAGCAATGCTAGAAAACTCGTACATAATGTCTTCTTGGCATTTTGTCATTAAATCAAATTTATCTTGATAGTGCGCATAGAAAGTACCGCGATTAATGTTTGCTTTCGTTGTAATATCTTTCACTGTAATGGCGTCAAAACCTTTTTCTTCAATTAGCTCCACCAATGCATTTCGTATGGCAGTTTTCGTACGAACAACACGCAAATCTAAATTATTATCGCGCAAAGCATATCCCTCCTTAATTTTACTCAACACATTTGGAAAATGTGTCTTATAACCAACACATTCACGATTTTTGATTATTGTATAAGGTTCAACTCGAACATATAATTCAAAATATAAATAAACAACACGTTGTTGGTTATTATAGATCAAATTAAGGGAGGAGAAAAGAAAATGTTTAAAAATAAACTTTTATTTTTATCACCAGTTATTGCACTACTTGTTGTTTTTATTTTTTCATTAACGCTATTTCCAACTGTTCAACCGCAGCCGAAAAACTTGCCAATTGCAATTGTAAATGAGGATCAAGGTGTAGAAATTCCAAATCAACCGAAAATGAATATGGGGCAAACGATCGTTGATAACATGAAAAAAACAGCGAAATCAGAGGAAGAACCCACAGTGAAGTGGGTAGAAGTAAAAAATAAAGAAGCCGTTCAAAAGGGATTAAACAATAAAGAGTATTACGCGGCATTAGTCATCCCGAAAGAATTTAGCGCAAAACAAGCGTCGTTACGAACACCACAGCCATCTTCACCTGAGATAGAAATATATATTAATCAAGGAATGAATACGGCTGCATCAACTATGGCAGGGCAAATATTACAGGCGATTGTTGATAATATGAACAATACTGTTCGTACACAAATATTAGAAGGGTTGAAAGCAAAAGGAGCTACTGTAACAACAAATCAAGCTGAGAAATTAGTAACACCTATTGTAAAGAACGTGAAAAATGTGAATGAGGTCGGCAAAAATAGTGCGAACGGTAACTCACCAATATCATTATTCCAGCCGTTATGGATTGCAAGTTTAGCTAGTGCAGCGATTATTTTTATTGCGATTAGTAAAATGCCAGTAAGCTCAAGAAAAGAAAACTTTCTGTTAAAAGTAAAACAAATCGTAACAGGAGCTATTGCGACACTTGTAATTGGGTTTGGTCTTACATGGATTGCAGATGGGATGGTAGGGTTAAATATTTCGAACTTCACGGATACAGCTCTATTCTTATCCATTACTTCTTTTAGTTTCTTCTTAATGATATCTGCAGTACTATCATTAGTTGGGCTAAAAGGAATCGGTTTATTCGCTTTATTACTATTCTTCGGGGCACCGTTATTATCATTAGCACCTGAGATGTTGTCTCCGTTTTATCAAGACTGGGTTTACTCATGGTTACCAATGAAATTTATGATTGAAGGCCTAAGAGAAATCTTCTTCTTCGGAAAAGGGTTAAGCTGGAATACACCTGTTACTGTACTCGTTTGGATTGGTATAGTAAGTATGGTTACTATATTAGCAACTGCACTCAAACGTAGTGTAGTAAAAGGGCATAAAACAGAATTGAACGCTTAAAAACAAGCCGTTTCACTAATTAGTGAAACGGCTTGTTTGTGATTTTTTCTCAATGTAAATGCCTGATTGTTGAAAAGTGTAGTGTTTAGAATTAAGGCGAAATCTTTAAAGATCGCGTACGTTCCAAACAATCTCACCACGTTCATCATCCCACGTACTGTGATGTCGCTTAAATCCTATCTTTTCTAGTACCCGGAGGGAAGCGATATTCCAAGCACCTACAGTCGACCAAAGTCTTTGGCGCCCAGTAGCAATCGCCGCGTCCAGTACAACAGATGCGGCCTCAGTCGCATAACCTTTACCATGAGCGCTGCGGAACAACTCGTATGCAATCTCCGGCTCTTCAAGTGTGGAACGACCGATAATTAAGCCACAGTACCCAATGAAATCGCCTTCGTCTCTCCTTCGAATAGTGAGAAGGGAAATACCATTTTCGTCTGCCTTCTTGCGCATCTCAATAAGCCGGTTACGAACGGAATCAACGGCTGGAATGTCCACGCCACGTTCGCCAATTAATTTGCTCAGCCAAACGGAATCGGATTCCTCCCACATACTAAGCTCAAGTCTTTCGGTTTTCAGCTGGAAGGCCATAGTTTTAAATAAAGATGGCATAGTGGTACCTCCTAGTTATATGACTGGATTCATAATAGCTTCGCATCTCAACACCACATCTGGTTGGAAACCTGATTCATTCGCGAATTTATAGCAACAGCGTACAAAAAAATAGTGATATTTTATCCGCTATTTGCCGTGTAGTAAAATCCCCACTGATTATAGTTTCACTTTATGAATAAGCAATTCCTTTACAAAATAGACCCTTTTCTCAAACTTTTCTTTCAATCTAAAGCCGTCCCGTTATATACACAGGCTCCTACTATTTCTAAATGCATAAAATGTTAAGCGAAAGTATGGGGGGATATGATGTATAATTCAAATTATTATGATTGGTATAGGCAGAATGATAAGTTAATTAGTGATATTGAAAAAGCTATAAATGGAGAGTATAGCGCTATAAGCTGCTATGCAAAATTAGCGAATATGGCTCCAAATCAAGTAGAACAAAAACAAATTCTTGAAATTCGTAATGATGAAATAAAGCATTTCCACAACTTTGTACAAATTTATATGAACTTAACTGGTAGGCAGCCAAAACCACAAATTACTGAAGACTGCCCAAATACGTATTTACAAGGATTAGAGTTCGCTATACAAGATGAACAAAAAACAGTAGATTTTTATTTGGAAATTTCAGATGAGACATCGGATGTACATTTGAAAGAGTTGTTACGGAGAATAGCTGCGGATGAACAAAATCATGCAGTATGGTTTTTATATTACTTTGTAAAGTCGAAGTGAGCATTAAGAATGAACGACTGATGTGGTGCATATATTAAAAAATATTTTAAAACGTAGTGCAACAATTAAATGAAATATTTAAATGTAAGCAGAAGGAAACCGTTTCGCTAGTCGTGGAGCGGTTTTTTTATGATGTACTTATGTATCGACAAAATATAGTAATTACATTTCATATATAATGTATGAAACGAAAATGAATAAGTTAGGAGCAAGCATATGAAAAGAGGGATTACAGTAGATATTCTAGATGGATATGATAATTTACTTTGGAAAGTATTAAAGCCAATTGATATTACTGTATTTGATTGGCGAGTGAGGGATGAGGAGTCCTACTTAATAGCACGTGGTGAATTGGATGAGGCATTATTTCCAGAAGAACCAAGTGTAGTGGAAGGGTTAGCGTTGAAAAAGTTAGTTAAAGACAACATATATTATCTTATTTTTGCAGATTTAAAAGCATATCCTAAAGGAGAAATAGCGATAGATATTGAAACATACGAAGAGTTTAAGGAAAGCAAGTGTGAGGTAGTTGTATTAGCGGTGGATGCTCAATACATACAAATTTATGCGAAAGATCAAAAATCGATTGAATTAATGTATGAAAACGCAGTGAATCAAGGATTTTATGTAGAATATATTACAGATGAAAATGATGGAAGGACTCGTTTGTCAGTATGGTAGCAATTTGAAAGGGGAAAGGCAATATGGAGAGAAATATAAGTAAAGAATATGCAATTCGAATTGCTACTGAAAATGAAAGTGATAGTATTATCCTTTTATTAAAAGAGGTAGCACAATGGCTACAATATAAAGAAGTGGATCAGTGGCAGTATCTTTTAGGAGAGGAAGCTACGGCTGAAATACTAGAATGTATAAGAGAGAAATATACATATGTTGTTCTGAAAGAAGCTGAAATAGTTGGTACGGTTACAGTTTCTCCTAAACAAAATGAATGGGATGAACATATTTTTGGTAAAGAGGAAGTTTCTAATTCATTATATATTCATAGATTTGCGGTGAAACGGAAGTATAAGGGAAATGGAATAGGAGAATGGATTTTACGGTGGGTAGAAGAGAATGTGCAATGTGATAAAGAGTATTTGAAGTTAGATTGCGTGGGGCATAATCGTACGTTGAATGATTTTTATAAGAAAAATAGTTTTGAATATGTTGGAAGTACGGATGGGCTTAGTAAGTTTCAAAAGAAAAGGAGAATGTGAATGCATCCAATTAACGTAAGTTTAGTTGAAAAGTTAATACAGGAACAGTTTCCTGAATGGGCCCATTTAGAAGTGAAACCTGTAAAGTTTAGTGGGTATGATAATAGGACGTTTCACTTAGGGGATGAGATGAGTGTAAGATTGCCAAGTGATGTGGCATATGCACCGCAAGTAGAGAAAGAAAATAGTTGGCTTCCTATATTAAATAAGGGGCTTTCTTTACCGATTTCTACCCCACTTGCGAAAGGAAATCCGTCTGAAGCGTATCCATTGCCTTGGTCTATTAATAAGTGGATAGAGGGAGAAACAGTTACGAAACAAAACGTTCGGGATTTAAATGAATTTGCGGCGGACTTAGGATCTTTTTTAGTAGAATTGCAATCTATTAATGCGAGTAACGGACCTTTAGCTGGAACACATAATTTTTACCGAGGCGGACTTATATCTGTATATGATGAAGAGGCGAGAGTTGCTATTGAAAATAATAAGGATGTTTTTGACGAGGCATTATTAAAACACCTTTGGAATGTAGCACTTAGTTCAACATGGGATCGTAAGCCAGTTTGGGTTCATGGAGATGTAGCGCCAGGGAATTTACTCGTTAAAGATGGAAAGCTTTGTGCTGTAATTGATTTTGGTATTTTAGGTGTAGGAGATCCTGCTTGTGATGCAGCGATGGCGTGGACGTTTTTTGATGAAAATAGTAGAAATGTATTTAAAGAAGTATTACGCATGGATGAAGAAACGTGGAATAGAGCGAGAGGATGGGCACTTTGGAAGGCGTTAATTACATATGATGCGAATAGGGAGAGTAATGAAAAAGTAGCAGAAGAGTCGTATCGTTTCATTCAAGTGATTGTGGATGATTATGAGAGGTAATAGAAAAGCCTATTTTAAAATAGGCTTTTTCATATGATTAAATAGTAGAAATGGAAAGAAGGAATATAATATAATTGTACGGAATATTTAGATAATGGGAGGTGTCGAATTTTGAGTGAAATTGAATTAAAGAGTAATGTAATTAAGACAGGGCGAGAGAAGGGGAGTATTCTTCGGTTTATACTTGCTAGTCTCGTTGGAGTGTTTATGTTTTTCGTTCCTGTTACGATAAACGGTGCATCGTCTATTATGATTGATCATATCGTATCGTGGATTAGGGCTTCGGTTCCTGGCGTAGTACCTTATTATGCATTATTTGTTATGGCGATTGGTGCGATTTATCCATTTTATACGAAGAAATGGAATGCATCTATTGTAGACATTTGTTTTTCTATTTTAAAAGTAGTTGGCGTTGTTTTTGGCATATTATATTGTTTAAAAGTAGGACCAGCTTGGTTCTTTGCGCCAGATATTGGGCCGTTTTTGTATGAGAAGCTAGTCATATCAGTAAGTTTGCTCGTTCCAATTGGCTCGGCGTTTTTAGCGTTATTAGTCGGATATGGATTGCTTGAATTTATCGGTACATTTTGTCGTCCGATTATGAGGCCATTATGGAATACGCCGGGGAGATCGGCGATTGATGCAGTTGCGTCCTTCGTTGGAAGTTATTCGCTTGCCCTTCTTATTACGAACCGCGTGTATAAAGAAGGAAAGTATACGACAAAAGAAGCGGCGATTATCGCTACAGGATTTTCTACAGTATCCGCTACATTTATGATCATCATCGCAAAAACATTAGATATTATGCATTTATGGAATGTTTATTTTTGGACTACACTTGTTGTAACATTCATCGTGACTGCTATCACCGTAAGAATCCCACCCCTCAGTAGAAAACCAGATACATATGTAACAGAAGAAGGGTTCCCAGAGCCTGTTTATAAAGAGAAAATGTTAGAACGTGCTTGGGAAGATGCGTTAGAAGTATCAAAGTCTGCACCGAGCATTATGAAAAATATTGCAATGAATTTAAAAGACGGATTTATTATGACAATGGGAATTTTACCATCCATTATGTCAGTAGGATTAATTGGTATCGTCTTAGCGAAGTTCACGCCAATATTTGATTGGATCAGTTATATTTTCTATCCGTTTACATGGCTATTACAATTACCAGAAGCAGACTTAGCTGCTAAAGCCGCATCAGTTGGCATTGCAGAAATGTTTTTACCGTCATTATTAGTAGTAAGTGCACCACTCGTGACAAAGTTTGTTATTGCAGTTGTTTCCGTATCATCTATTTTGTTTTTCTCCGCTTCCATTCCTTGTATATTATCAACAGATATTCCGTTAAAAGTATCTGAACTCATTATTTTATATGTGCAGAGAACGATTTTAACGTTGCTTATTATTACGCCGATTGCTTATTTGTTGCTTTGAAGTTTTAATAAGATAAAGTTAAACAAAAGAAGCCGTCTGTAAAAAGAGGGCTTCTTTTGTTTAAAAGCGGGATATTCTTATTTATTTTTCGTATATGACGTAACGCTTCTTAAGAAGATTCCTAGTCCCGCAAAAAAGAATCCTAAGCATAATAAGCTGCCTGGCGTTCCCCAAGTAATTTGATCTAGCATTGTTTATCCCCTCCCGTTTATCATTATATAGAATTTATTGGAAATTATCAAAAAATTCTTTTTTTAATGGTTACTGATGAGTCTTCCTACCTTATACGAGAAGAATATATTTGAAAAGAATTCTTTTCTTTATATTTTTTTATTCTTATAATACGTTTTTGATTCTTATGATATAGTAACAACAAAGGGGGCTTAAAAATGGAAATTATTCACGAAAGAGCAAAGTTGCGGTTAATGGATAATACTGATGTCGAAACTTTGTTTTCGATTGTAGAAGGAAATCGGGATATTTGGGCGTATTTAATCTCTAAAATGGATAGTGTGCAAGATATGCAACAATACGTTCAAAAAGCGATAAAGGGTTACGGAAGAGGTACTCAAATACCTTTCATAGTCGTAGATCAACAGTCGAATAAGATTGTAGGAAGTACACGTTTATATAATATTTCAGTAGAAGATAAGACAGTTGAGTTAGGGCAAACGTGGTATCATCCGAGTGTGCAACGTACGAGTATAAATACAGAGTGTAAGTATATGCTTCTTCAGTATGCTTTTGAAAAATTGCATATGCTGAGAGTGCAAATTAAGACGGATGCAAGAAATGAAAAAGCACAACGAGCAATTGAAAGGTTAGGCGCAGTAAAAGAGGGTGTGCTTCGAAATGAAAGAAAATTACCGAATGGTTATGTGAGAGATGCGGTGGTGTACAGTATTATCTCGAGTGAATGGCCAAGCGTAAAAGAAAAATTGTTAGAAAAATTAGAGTTGTATAAAGAAAAGTTATAATTCGTGTTTTGAAAGGTATATTGTTCGTGAGATATGAAAAATATACCTTTTTTCTTACAAAATGCTACTTTATTTTAATTCCTTTTGTTTCATCGTTCCCTTCTGAGAAAAAATTCGTTACAATGTAGTTGTATGGTAATAAACTTATGAATTTAAAAAATGTAATGAAAACCGCAAATGAAAATGAATTGATAATCCTCAATTTTAAATGAAAACCCTTTTATACATAAATAACAAGTAAAGTTCCTTCTTTTAAATAAACTCAAACAAAACGATTTGATATAAATGTTTTTTATAGAAGTATGGATGATGTACGGAGGCAATTACAAATGAAAGAAAATAAGAAGAGTAAGAAAAGACGAATCTTTCAAGTATTTTTACTAATGATTTGTTCTGCTATTTTATATGTAAGTTATGCAGCTTACGATATTTGGAGTTATCGTTTTAAAGCAAATGATGACGTGAAAACGGATGCTGGTATCGTACTAGGAGCAGCTTCATGGAACGGAAAACCATCTCCTGTATTTAAAGAAAGAATTAATCATGCGATTTCTTTATATAAGAACGGAAATATTAAAAAGATTATTTTTACAGGTGGTACAAAGTTCGAGGCAGAACTTGAGGAAGCACGTACTGCAAGAGTATATGCAATGAAACAAGGTGTAAAAGAGGAAGATATTTTAATTGAAACTAAATCCCTTTTCACTGAAGAAAATTTAAAAAATGCGAAGCAAGTTGGAATAGAGAACGGCATACAAACATACACGATTGTAAGTGATCCACTTCATATGAAACGCGCAATGAGAATCGCAAAACATATTAATATTGAAGCGTATGCTTCACCAACGCCGACATCAGCATATAAAACGTTAGATACAGAAATACCATTCTTCTTTAAAGAATTATTCTCGTATATTGGATATGTAACCTCTTTGCCGTTAAAAGCATTGAAGGGGGACTAATAAGAAAAGAACCTATCTTTAAATAGGAACTTTTCTTATTAGTCAAAAACATTGTATTTTTATCGGAATAGTGAAACAATAGAGAGGTAGCTTCATATAATCATAATGATAAAATGAACGGTTTATGAATCGAGCATAAAGGAGATTATAGTATGGCACTCTCATTTGTTGAAACAGAAGAACAGTCTTTAATTATTGAGAAAATAAATAAATTGATTCCGAAGTTCATGGAAAGGGAGCATCAGCTAAGTGAATTAGGATCATTTCCGTATGAAAATATAAATGATTTGAAAGATATCGGATATACGAAATTAACGTTACCGAAGGAATTTGGTGGTAGTGCTATTTCTTTATATGACTTCGTTTTATTTCAAGAGAAAATCGCGGAAGGCTGTGGAGCTACTGCATTATCGATTGGCTGGCATCTTGGCATTGTGAAGGAGCTAGCGGAAAATCGCTCTTGGAATGATGAGATGTTCAAATGGTTTTGCGAAGAAGTACGTAATGGTGCGCTCTTTAACAGGGCAGCAACAGAACCGAAAACAGGGAGTCCGACGCGTGGCGGCAAACCAGAAACAATAGCGGTTCAACAAGGCGAGAAGTGGGTTATAAATGGAAGAAAAACTTTTACAACGATGGCGCCAGTACTTGATTATTTTATTATTTCAGCAAGTATGGAAGGCCGTGAAGAAGTTGGTGAGTTTGTTATTCCGAGAAATACACTCGGTGTATCTATTGAAGAAACGTGGGATAGCGTTGCAATGCGAGGGACTGCTAGCCACGACCTTGTCTTACAAAATGTAGAGATAGACAACCGCTTTTTTACGGATGTAAAAGGCGGGAAAGTGAAACAAAAGGGTATTGGCTGGTTGCTACATATACCAGCATGTTATTTAGGAATTGCACAATCAGCAAGAAATTATGCAGTTCAGTTTGCGGGATCATACAAACCAAATAGTTTAAACCATTCTATTAGTTTATTACCGAATGTTAGAAGATTAGTTGGAGAATTAGAACTCGAGCTTATGCAAGCTCGCGTCTTTTTATATCAAATTGCGAAAAAATACGATGAGGCAGAAGATAAACTGTCACTGCAAGCAGAATTAGCGGCAGTGAAATACGCCGTAACAAATGCGGCGATATCCATAGTGGATAAATCAATGCGCATCGTAGGAGCAAAAAGTCTATCAGAAAAAAATCCGCTCCATCGTTACTATTTAAATGTCAGAGCAGGACTGCATAATCCGCCGATGGATGATGCAACACTATCTATGCTTGCGGATGCGGCGTTTCGGTCATAGTTTTTAAAGCATGGGTTTGATTACTAATCAAACCCATGCTTTTTATATGTATGAAGCACTTGGTTGAGATGTAGGTTTTTAATATAAATGATTATCATGGTGTTGTGATTGTTTCTTGTTGAAAAATTCTTATTGTAATGCCAGTTTGGAGGCTGTATAAACATTTTTCGTATTTAATCCCAAATTAAAGGTCTTTCCAAGTTAACCATTCGCAAATATTGTAAAAATTGACCCGCATGGACCGCATCATGATAGGCAATTCGTAATAGCATATCACCTAAATATCGTTGATAGCCAACATCGCTTCGATCAATAAGTCTTGAATCTAGCTCGGCTATGCTTATTGATTGAACATATTCTATGAAGTCAGTAAAGTGTGATTGTGCCAATTCAATTTCTTTTTTTACACAAGTAATTGGCTCGTCATCATACGGGGTACGTATGTCGTTTATTGAACCGTTGTTTTTTATAATCATATGATAGTAAAAAGTTGAGCTCCATACGTGACGAATCATTTCACCAAAGGACATAGCCTCAGGATCAGGCTTCCAATTAAGAAAATTATCGGGAAGAGAATTCCATAATTTTTCTGAGCGCCTTCTCGTTTCTTTTAAATTTAATATACTAAGATCAATTGCATTCATAATACATTCTCCTTTACTATTAAACTTAAAATAATTGTATCAATTTAATAGTTAGGGTATCATCGAAATATGAATGTATATCCGAATATCTCATATATAGCTAAACTAATTGCTGAACCTACAAGAGCAATCATCTTAGATTGTCTAATGAATAATCAGGCACTACCTGCTAGTGAATTGGCTTATATGGCAAAAGTGTCACATCCAACAATTAGTTCGCATCTTTCTAAATTAGTAGAAGGGAATTTACTTACAGTTGAACAACATGGTAGACATCGTTACTATCGACTTGCTAATCAAGAAGTTGCAGAAGTGCTTGAAAAGTTAGGGACAATTGCACCAACAGTTCAAGTTCGCTCTTTAAAACAATCAAGCCAACTAAAACAAATTCGTTATGCTCGAACTTGTTATGATCATCTTGCAGGCAAACTCGGTGTAGAGATAACTGAAAAATTACTAGATAGGCAATTTATAATTTTAGAGGGTGGAGAATACATTGTAACGGAACAAGGTAAGAAATGGTTTCTGAATTTTGGAATAAATGTTGATGAGGCAGATACAAAAAGGAGGGTATTTGCAAAACCTTGCCTTGATTGGAGTGAACGGTGTTACCATATTTCTGGTTGGTTAGGGTCTGCAATTGCAAAACTGTTTTTTGAACAGGGATGGATTACGAAAACGGATAAGAACCGAGCTGTCCATCTTACAAAGAAAGGTGTAAAGTTATTGGAAGATCAATTAGGCATTGATATGAAAACTGAGGAAAGAAAAGTTTGAAATTAGAAAAGTCCGTCAAAATGACGGTTTTTTTCATTATGGTAGGAGTGTACATGAATAATAGGATGTCCCAAATAATTATTGCCAATAAAAAAATCTTTCTTTTCATTCTTCTTTTTTAAGTTTTAAAGGAGAAAGCTAGGCTTCTTATTTTTACTAATGTTATAATAAGAAAAAAGCACGAAAAGAGGTCATCTCATGCTAGAGGTTATTGCAACATGTTTAGAAGATGTAAAACGAATTGAAAGTGCTGGCGGGAAGCGGATTGAATTAATTTCATCTTATACAGAAGGTGGTTTAACACCGAGTTATGCTTTTATAAAAAAAGCGGTAGAAGTGGTAAGTATACCAATTCATGTTATGATTCGTCCGCATGCGAAGTCTTTTACATATACGGAAGAAGAAATTGAAATGATGAAAGAAGATATTATAGTTGCACAGAAGTTAGGAGCAGCTGGGGTAGTATTAGGCGTATTAAACGAACGAAATGAAGTGGATGAAGAGAAATTAGCGGATTTACTATCTGTTGTAGATGGAATAAATGTAACGTACCACCGTGCGATAGATGATATAAAAAATCCAGTAGAAGCGATGAGCACTTTAAAGAAGTTTCATAAAGTGACTCACGTTTTAACTTCAGGTGGACAAGGAAATATAGTAGAGAATATTCCGGTGCTTACAGAAATGCAAAAGGTAAGTGATGGTCAAATTCAGCTTGTAGCTGGAGCTGGCGTGACGAAAGAAAATATAAAGCGATTGCTAGATGAAACTGGAATCACGCAGGCGCATGTCGGTACAGCGGTAAGAGAAGGAAAATCATGTTTTTCTGAAATAGATCCTAATTTAGTACAAGAATTAGTTGAAATAATAAAATAAGTGCTTAAGAAAGAGGAGAAACGATGAAGGAAAATACGAAGAAAGAATTATTCTCTTGGGCTAAAACGATAGGTTTTACCCTTGTATTAATTGCTATTATTCGCGGTGTTTTATTTACACCTTCTTTAGTACAAGGTGAATCAATGATGCCCACTTTAAAAAATAACGAAAGAGTTCTCGTGAATAAGATTGGTTATAGTATAAGTGGATTAGATCGCTTTGATATTATCGTCTTCCACGGGAAAGAAGGATACGATTTAGTAAAACGAGTAATTGGTTTGCCAGGCGATACAGTTGAGTATAAAAATGATGTTTTATATGTAAACGGAAAAGCGATGGAAGAACCATATTTAAAACAGTTTAAAGAAAAAGCAGTAGGCCGTGTATTAACTCCAGACTTTACGTTAGAACAAATCACTGGGAAAACGAAAGTGCCAGAAGGCCAAGTATTTGTTTTAGGGGATAATCGTGAAGTTTCTAAGGATGGTCGCATGTTTGGCTTTATTTCAGAAGATGAAATTGTCGGAAAAGGACAAGCTGTTTTCTGGCCGTTGGAACAAGTAAGAGCGTTATAAAGTGTGGTGAAGTATGGGAGAGATATTCTTCCATACTTTTTTATTTGCTTAAAATCTATTGATTGAATTGAAAGAATATTTTATAATTTTAAATTATATGTTTGTTTCGAAAAACGGAATTTAAGTTCCGTAATTCGGAACGAAAGGGAGATAGAATGAGTATAAATAAAACGGCAGTTAAGACAATGGATATTTTAGAGTTGTTTTATGAGCATGAAGAGCTAAGTTTAACTGAGATGGTTCAGCTTACAAATATGCCGAAAACATCTGTTTATCGTTTAATTGGTTCGTTGGAAGAGATGGAGTTTTTACAAAAAAACGAAAAGGGGAAATATCGTTTAGGGGTCGTATTTTTACGGTTCGGTCAACTTGTTTCAAACCGATTATCAGTAAGAAATATAGCAATTCCTTATATGAAAGAACTTAGTGATAGTTTAGGACAGGCAGTTAATTTAATAATTCAGGATGGAGATGACGCAATTTATGTTGAAAAAATGGAAGGTGTTCAGCCGGTACGCGTGTATACGGCGGTTGGAAGAAGAGCACCGCTTTATGCTGGCGCATGTCCAAGAATTTTACTATCGTATTTCTCTGAGGAAGAGAAACGGAGATACATAGAGGAAGTGGATTTAAAACAGTTTGCAGATGGAACAATCGTGGATAAGAAACAATTGTTAGAAGTGTTGCAAATGGCAAAAAAGGAAGGCTACACCATTAGTTATTCTGAGTTAGAAAATCATACAGCCGCGATAGCAGCACCCATTTTCGCGAGCGATGGAACGGTTGTAGCAGGCATTAGTATTTCGGGATTAGCAATTGAGTACAACGAAAGTAACATTTCATATTTTATTGCGAAGGTGAAAGAAACAGCGCATCGCATTTCGAAAGAACTCGGCTTTTTGGCATAGAAAGAGGGAGTAGGATGAAATTTTCTGCGTTAGGGGATCAAGCAATTATTGTTACATTTGGTGAAGAAATTAAGAGGGATATATATGAGAAAGTACAGCGGTTATTTCAAGCACTGCAGCAACATCCGTTTGCAGGAATGATAGAGTGCGTTCCGTCGTTTACTTCATTAGCTGTTTACTACAATGTATACGAAGTATGGAAGCGAAATGAGAGAAGTGAAAGGTCACATGATTACGTTCGCCAGTATATAAAGGAGCTGTGTGATTCTTATAAAGAAGAAGTAAAACAGGATGTGAAACATATCTCTATACCCGTTTGTTACGGGGGAGAATATGGACCAGATTTAGAAGAAGTCGCGCATTATCACGGTTTACAAGTAGAAGATGTGATTCGAATACATAGTGAAACTACATATTTTGTATATATGCTAGGTTTTACACCAGGGTTCCCGTATTTAGGAGGACTTTCAAAAGAATTAGAAACACCTAGAAAAGAAACACCACGGTTACAAATCTCTCCTGGTTCGGTAGGTATTGGCGGAAATCAAACAGGTATATATCCGCTTGAAACACCAGGAGGATGGAATATTATCGGCCGAACTCCTATTTCATTATTTAATCCGGAAGAAGAAATACCAACATATATTCAAAGTGGTATGTATTTACGATTTATTCCAATAACGAAGGAAGAGTACGTATCGCTTGAGGGGGCTAAAAAATGGATGTAGAGGTTTTGCATGCGGGAATGTTTACAACAGTCCAAGATTTAGGGCGATCTCATTATCAACAATACGGTGTGCCAGTTGGCGGGGGGATGGATCAAAGTGCACTTCGGATGATCAATATGTTAGTTGGTAATGAAGAGAATGAAGCGGGACTCGAAATGACGATTATGGGACCTAAATTGTTAATAAAGAAAACGACTTTACTTGCGATTGGCGGAGCAGATATGGAACCGTTATTGAATGGAGAACGTATCCCCTTATGGCGTCCAATTTTAGCGGAAGAAGGTAGTATGCTTTGTTTTGGAAAAGTGAAAAGTGGTTGCAGAGCGTATGTGACCTTTGCGGGTGGAATACATATTGAGCGTACAATGGGAAGTAAAAGTACGTACATACGTGCTGCGATTGGTGGTATAGAAGGAAGAATGCTGAAAAAGGGTGACTACTTCCAAATTGGTGCACAACCAGAAATGGCGAGTCGTTTCATTCTAGACTTACAAAAAGATGCGAGAATAAAAACGAAATGGGCAATTAGCAACAGCGTACTACCAAAGTATAAGAAACATCCAAAGCTTCGTGTCATAACTGACTTTGAATACGATCAATTTACAGAAGAAAGTAGAAAGGCATTTTTTACGAAAGAGTATAAGGTATCTAATTATGCTGACCGTATGGGCTATAGGGTTGAGGGAGAGGTTTTAAATAGGAATGAAGAAAAAGAGATTTTATCGAGTCCTGTTACATTTGGAACCATTCAAGTTCCTAATGGTGGACAGCCGATTATATTAATGGCAGATAGGCAAACGACAGGTGGCTATCCGAGAATGGGAAATATCATTTCAGTAGATTTACCTCTTCTTGCCCAGCTAAAGCCGGGGGACTATGTTTCTTTTGAGAAAATTACGCTTGAAGAAGCGGAACAATTGTACATAGAACAAGAAGTAAATATGAATTTATTAAAGAAATTCATCGCTTTACGAAGCTGAAATTAGGAGGAATACATTATGACTACAATCGATTTAAACTGTGATTTAGGAGAAAGTTTTGGCGCTTATAAAATGGGGAATGATGATGAGATTCTTCCGTTCGTTTCCTCTATAAACGTTGCTTGCGGTTTTCATGCGGGTGATCCGTCTATTATGCGTCAAACTGTTGAAAAAGCTTTGGAGCATAACGTAGCAATAGGGGCGCATCCTGGATTTCCTGATTTAATTGGATTTGGTAGAAGAAACATGAATGTTTCAGCAAGTGAAGTATACGATTATGTTCTATATCAAACAGGCGCATTAGACGCATTTGTGAAAGCGGCAGGCGGGAAAATGCAGCATGTAAAGCCGCACGGTGCCTTATATAATATGGCGGCGTCTAATCCGGAAATTGCAGATGCAATTGCAAAGGCAATTTATCATATAAATCCAAGTCTATTACTTTATGGATTAGCAAATAGCGAGGCGTTTATACAGGCTGCAGAAAAATACAAAGTAACTCTTGTACAAGAGGCTTTTGCGGATCGTACATATAAGCAAGATGGTACATTAACGAGCCGTACAGAAGAAAATGCGCTTATAAAAGATGAAGACGAAGCGATAAAGCAAGTACTTCAAATGGTGAAAGAAGGCCATGTAAATGCGGTCAATGGAGAGAAAGTAGCAGTTCAGGCGCAAACAATTTGTTTACACGGTGATGGGGAAAAAGCAGTGCAATTTGCAAAAAGAATATACAGAACATTCAAACTTAATGAAATTTCTATTTGTGCACCGAAATAAAAAATAGGGGGAAGTGCTGGGATGATTAAATTAATCGGAATACTACTTGTTGCAGTGGGCTTTTTATTTAGATTAAATACACTTTTAGTAGTTATGGTTGCAGGTATTGTTACTGGTATGGTTTCAGGATTAAGTTTTTATGATGTGATCAGCATGTTCGGTAAATTTTTCATAGAAAATAGATATATGTCTATGCCAATTATATTAACTTTACCGGTAATCGGAATTTTAGAGCGTTACGGTTTAAAAGAAAGAGCAGAAGCACTTATAACGAAATCAAAAGGAGCAACAACTGGAAGAGTATTAATGTCATATTTTACGATAAGAGAATCATCAGCAGCACTAGGGCTTAATATTGGTGGGCATGCGCAAACAGTAAGGCCGCTCGTTGCACCGATGGCAGAAGGGGCCGCGCAAGGTAAATACGGTAAACTTCCTGAAAAATTAAGAGAAAAGATTAAAGCAAACGCAGCAGCTGCTGAAAATACAGCTTGGTTTTTCGGAGAAGATATTTTCATCGCAACTGGAGCTATTTTATTAATGAAAGGATTCTTCGATTCAGTAGGTATGCATGTCGGAGTATGGGATATGGCACTTTGGGGCATTCCGACAGCAATATCTGCACTTATTGTAAGCTGGATTAGATTTAGAAGGTTTGATAAATATATAGAGAAAACAATGAAGGCAGAAGGAAAAGAAGAGAAGGAGGCAATATAAAATGAACATCATCACAATGGATACAATCTATTACGTATTAGGTATAATTGTTGCCTTTATCGCTGTTCGTATCGCGTTTGATCGTGAGCATCCAAATCGATTTGGTTCTAGTCTATTTTGGGCATTGTTTGCCGTTACATTTTTATTCGGGAATGTAATCCCTTCGTTTTACGTTGGCTGTATTGTACTCGCTATGGTCGTTTTAGCCTCACTAAATAAAGTAACAAAATCAGAGGAAAAAGAAGTTCTAGTACAAGAACGTGTGAAACATGCTGAGAAATTAAAAAATAAAATTTTTATGCCTGCACTATTAATTCCTATTTTTACAATTATCGGTACGTTGACCTTAGGGAAAATTAAATGGGGAAATGTCTCTCTTGTTGATCCAGATAAAGTAACATTAGTTGCACTAGCGTTTGGTGCATTACTCGCATTTGTTGCGGCGATGCGTATTACAAAATCAAAAATAACAACACCTGTACAAGAAGGAAGCAGGCTATTACAAGCTGTTGGCTGGGCTGTAATTTTACCACAAATGTTAGCAGCACTTGGCGGTATATTCGCGAAGTCTGGCGTTGGACAAGTTGTTTCAGACTTAGTCGGACAAGTGCTACCGACAGAGTATCCGTTCGTTGCCGTTATGGCGTACTGTTTAGGCATGATGCTATTTACAGTCGTAATGGGAAATGCATTCGCAGCGTTTGCTGTTATTACTGGCGGAATTGGCTTACCTTTAATAGTTCAAATGCACGGCGGAAACCCAGCAATTATGGCAGCGCTCGGTATGTTTGCTGGATATTGCGGAACGCTGCTTACACCAATGGCAGCAAACTTTAATATCGTACCTGCGATGCTTTTAGAGCTAAAGGATAAAAATGCGGTTATTAAAGCACAAGTACCAATTGCTCTTTCAATTTTTATCATAAATATGTTTATTATGTACGGCCTAGTATATCGTTTCTAATTAGGAGGTAATAACAGTAAATGAGAATCTATAAAAAACTATAAAAATTTACAATTACAGGTTTTATATTTTACAGAATTCAACCTATAATATTTTCAGGTGATGAAAAGGGGGGAAAGGATGAAAACAACACGTACTTGTAAAATCAATTCTATTACAAAAGAACAAACGGAAGATTTAATTACTTTAATCCGTACGTTCGAAAGTGCAAAACGATATAGTTTTAATCGTTTGATTGAGGGCGAAAACGAGAAAGAATTGATAAAAAAACTACAACCTAAATATTTGTTAAATAAACGTTTTTGTGAAGATGCGATTTTACAAGCGCAATCGATCCTTTTCTCTCAAAAAGAACTTCTTCCTGTTTACCTAGAAAACAATCAAAAAAAGTTAGAAAAGACGTTACAAAAAATAGATGATTATGAACGCGGCAAAAAAAGACCTAAACAAGTTGCATTAGAAACTTGTTTAATTGGCTTAAGAAAACGAAAACAAAAATTAGAACAAAGAATTGAAACGTATGCAAAACATATTAAAAATAAAACATTACCTCCTATTATTTTTGGTGGGCGGAAAAATTTCTATGAAAGAATGAAAAACAAGATATCCAATCAAGAATGGAAAGATTTGCGGACACGACAATTATATTCTCGTGGAGATAAAAGCAAAAAAGGGAATTTGAACATGCGCATTACAGTTGATGACTGTGGGCAAGGATGGTTAGAAATTGCAAATCCATTAGGACGAACAAATGGAAAAACAAAAAGCCCACGAATCAAAGTTCCGATTATCATTCCATATCATTTTTATCATCAAATCACAAATGTCGTTATGGGAAAGCGAATCGGTGTAAATCCAAAAGGAAAACCGATTATAGAGCATCAAAAATATAGTGTAGAAATCATTCGTAAACAAAATGAATTTTATGTAAATATTACGTTTGATGAAACACAAATAGGTCGTGTACTAGATTTGAAGGAAACACCACAATCAGATGTAATTGCAGGAATTGATGTAAATCCGGACCGTATTGCAGTTAGTTTATGTACAAAACAAGGTAATTTTAAAGGTTCAAAAAATTTTTATCTACACAATCTGAATGCGTTTTTAACAAATAAACGCGCAACGATAATTGGACAAATCGTACAACAAATTAAAACATGGTTATTGGAAAACAATGTAGGTGGAATTGTTTTAGAAGATTTAAAGTTTCAACAATCTCATGATACTGATAAATACAGTAATCGTAATTTCCATCAATTTACGTATAAAAAGATGTTGAACAGTTTAATTCGTATGTCTCTTCGTAACGGATTTTCTGTTAAAACAGTAAACCCCGCTTATACAAGTGTGATTGGAAAATTAAAATACAGTAAAAATTTCGGTATTAGTGTTCATGAAGCAGCCGCATTCACGATTGCAAGACGTGGATTGGAATTGCAAGAACAATTACCACAAGAGATTATATTATTATTAAAAAACCAAATTACAACAAAACTGCGTATTCTTGTTGCTTCCATGGAAGAAAGTAAAAAGAATACGAAAAAAGTATATAAAAAATGGTTACAAACAATTCAAACGTGGAAAGAATATCACAATTGGAAATTGTGGAGCATTCTTCACAAAACTGTTTATATGAGCAATCAACAATTCATATTTAAAATTTAAATGAGAAGGGGGGGTACTGGTTTATTTCTTATAACCTCTTGCATACTACTGACTTGGATGAATGGTAGTATGCAAGAACAGATCGTTCCTAACAGGAACCTGCCGTCATTCTTTCACAATAGGTGGATGAAAAGGTCACAACCCTTACGGACAGGAAAAAGGTGAAATTCCTTTTCGGTAGTTGGCATTTGACTTGGTTCGCCAACAATTTATAGATTTTTATAAGAATTTTAAACCAGGATAAAACTATGAAAACAGTATTATTAACAGGGTTTGATCCGTTCGGCGGAGAAAATATCAATCCAGCTTGGGAAGTAGCAAAAGGTTTGCATGAAAAAACAATTGGAGAATACAAGATAATAAGCAAACAAGTACCAACTGTATTTCATAAATCAATAAGCGTATTAAAAGAGTATATAGAAGAACTAGCGCCGGAAATTATTATATGCATTGGACAAGCTGGGGGCAGACCAGATATTACGATAGAACGTATCGCAATTAATATTGATGATGCAAGAATCGCTGACAATGAAGGGAATCAGCCGGTAGATGTACCGGTTGTAGAAGAAGGAGCCATTGCGTATTGGTCTACACTTCCGATGAAAGCAATCGTAAAAAAACTTCGCGAAGAGGGTATACCGTCATCTGTTTCACAGACGGCAGGCACATTCGTTTGTAATCACTTATTCTATGGACTTATGCATGAACTAGAGAAACATGATAAGAAAATAAAAGGCGGATTCATTCATATTCCGTTTTTACCAGAACAAGCGAGTAATTATCCAGGGCAACCGAGTATGTCACTTTCTACTATTCGTAAGGGGATAGAATTGGCAATCGAAGTAACGACGACAGTTAAAGTAGATATTGTAGAGGTTGGGGGCGCAACGCATTAAGTAAAATGAATTGTACAACACCTCCTGTAAACAACTGGTATAATAAGAATAGGAAAATACATAGAGGTGATTTTTGTGCAACAATTTGAAGAAGTACGTTCAATTTTAGAAAAAGCGAAGAAAATTACAGTATTAACAGGCGCTGGTGCAAGTACGGAAAGTGGTATTCCAGATTTTCGTTCAGCAAATGGATTGTATGCTGATGCGAATGTGGAGATGTACTTATCAAGAGGGTACTATAACCGAAGTCCGAAAGAATTTTGGAAGCATTATAAAGAAATCTTTCAAATTAATACGTTCCATCAATATAAACCAAATCGTGGCCATCGCTTTTTAGCTGAGCTAGAAGAACAAGGGAAAGATATTACGATTTTAACGCAAAATATTGACGGTTTACATCAATTAGGTGGCAGTAAGCATGTCATTGATTTACATGGAACACTTCAAACAGCACATTGTCCAAAATGTAAATCAGGCTATGATTTACAGTATATGATTGATCATGAAGTACCGCGTTGTGAGAAATGTAATTTTATTTTAAATCCAGATGTTGTTTTATACGGAGATACACTGCCGCAATATCAAAATGCGATGAAACGTTTATATGAAACAGGTGTACTTCTCGTTATGGGAACGTCATTAAAAGTACAACCTGTCGCTTCATTCCCGGAAATCGCAAAGAGGGAAGTAGGAGCAACAACTATTTTAGTAAATGAAGAGTTAACAGGACAGGAATATAACTTTGATTTTGTTTTTCAAAATAAGATTGGTGAGTTTGTTGAAGGGTTATCTTCAATGAAATAAGTTATCGAAAAAACTGAGGTATCTGCCTCAGTTTTTTATTTGAGTAATCACTGTTTTAAGCCATATGAAAACATTTTGATAATGTAGTAACAACATCTCTATAATTTATAAAAATCAATTTGCCCATTTTTCTTTTAGAATAATATTCATGTTATTGTGCATTAAGGGAATGGTAATAAATAGGATGTAAAAACAAAAAACTGAAAATTAAATCTTTTATTTCTTTTATAATTAATATAAAATTCTATATATATCATATAAATAAATTTGATACATAATGATTTTGCGTAGAAATGTTAATAGAATGAAGCGAGGGAGCGAAATGAGACAGAAAAAGGAGCAGAAAAAACAATCGAAAAAGAAAAAGACTCATATTCCATTTCGGTTAAATGTACTATTTTTTATTGTCTTTCTTTTATTTTCAGCTATTATAATTCAATTAGGTAAAGTACAAATCATTGATGGAGAAACGTATAGAAATGAAGTAAATAAAAAGGAAGATGTAACGGTAAGCACTCCCGTTCCTAGAGGGAAAATGTTTGATCGGCAAGGTCACGTTATTGTAAATAATAAACCATTGCGAACCGTTACATATACGAAAATGAGAGGAGTAGACTCGAAAGAAGTTTTACAAGTAGCAAGAGATTTAGCCAAACTAATTGAAATGTCGCAAGAGGACATGGATAAGTTAACAGAGACAGATAAGAAAGATTTTTGGATGCAGTTAAATGAAAAGCGGGCAGCGGCGAAAGTAACAAAAGAAGATGAGAGTAAATTTAGAAAGCAAGAAATAGAAGGAAAAGAGTTAGATAAAAAAGTAGAAGAACTGCGCCGGGAAAGAATTACACAAGAAGAACTAAATGAGCTTTCAAAGGAAGATATAGAGGTATTAGTAATTAAAAGCAAAATGAATGCGGGATATAAAATGACGCCGCAAATCGTTAAAAAAGATGTAAGTCAAAATGAATATGCTGTCGTTAGTGAAAGGTTGGCAAGCTTACCAGGGGTAGATACGACAGTAGATTGGGAACGTGAATACCCAAATGATAAAATACTGCGCTCTATACTAGGTAGCGTTTCTAATGAAAATGAAGGATTGCCAAGAGAACAATTAGATTATTATTTAGTTCGTGATTATAATCGAAACGATCGTATTGGTAAAAGTTACATTGAAAAACAATATGAAGATGCACTACATGGAACGAAGGAACAGTCTAAAAATATTATGGATAAAGCAGGGAAGATTGTTCGAACAGAAAAAGTGACTGAAGGAAAAAGTGGAAATAACTTGATGTTAACAGTCGATATGGATTTACAGAAAAGAGTAGAGGGCAGCCTTGAAAAGAATTTACGAGCCTTTCATGCTGCAGAGCCGATGATGGATCGTGCGTTCGTAGTAATGATGAATCCTAAAAACGGTCAAATTTTATCAATGGCAGGAAAGAAAATTGTAAATAAAGATGGCGGTATGCAAATAGAAGATTATGCATTAGGAACGATGACAAGTTCTTATGAGTTAGGGTCAACTGTAAAAGGGGCTACTTTATTAACTGGATATCAAACAGAAGCGATTAAGCCGTATACACACTTCTTTGATGCGCCAATGTATTTTAAAGGAAGTTCTAAGCCGAAGAAATCGTGGAAAGAATTTGGGGATATTGATGATTTAAGAGCTTTGCAAGTGTCATCGAACGTTTATATGTTTAATACAGCTTTAAAAATGGCAGGCATTAATTATGTTCCAAACAATCCATTAGATATTAAACAAGAAACATTTAATAAAATGCGCTACTATTTTAGACAATTTGGCCTAGGTGTGTCGACTGGTATTGACCTGCCAAATGAATCGATCGGTCAAATAGGTAGAACTGATAACATACCCGGATTTTTACTTGATTACGCGATTGGACAGTATGATACATATACGCCGCTTCAGCTTGCACAATATATTTCAACCATTGCAAATGGCGGTTACCGAATGAAACCACAAATTGTACAAGAAGTTAGAGAGCAACCGAATAGACCAGAGGATGTAGGAAAAGTCGTTCGGTCGATTGAACCAGTTGTATTAAATAGAGTGGATATGGACACTTCGTACATTAATCATGTAAAAGAAGGATTTAGAAGAGTTTTTCAAGAAGCTGACGGAACAGGTACCGGAACGTTTAAAGGTCTACCATATAAACCAGCGGGAAAAACAGGAACAGCTGAGACAGTATATGGTGGAGAAAGTGATATTGGAAGAGATGAGAACAACAACCGAAAAAAATGTTATAATTTAACTCTTGCCGGTTATGCACCATATGATGCGGATCCGGAAGTAGCTTTTTCAGTTGTTGTACCATGGGTGAATGATGATAAATCAGGAATTAATTCTGCGATTGGTAAAGAGATTTTGGATGCGTATTTTGAATTAAAAACAAATAGATCAAATGCAAATTCAATTCCAGTAGAACAACCGAACAAGGCACAGTAAAAATAGTATCACTGCATGGAAACATATTGTGCAGTGATATATTTTTTGAGTTAAAAAGCGCTTTATAAGGTGGGAATGGATATGAAAAAGGAGATTAAGAGAGGCTGGGGAAAGTACATACTATTTATATTGGTGATAGTCATAGGCTACCATTCTTTTACTTTATGTAAGGTGGAAGGGGAATCGATGCAGCCGACTTTATATGAAGAAGACTACGTATTTGTAAATAAAGCGGTAGTACGTCTTTCTAATTTACAACACGGAGAAATTGTCATTATAAAAGAAGAGGATGAATCGAAATATTATGTGAAACGTGTAATAGGGCTTCCTGGTGATGTAATTAACATAACGAACGGAAAGGTATATGTGAACGATAAAAAGCAAGAAGAACCATATACAAACAAAGATTTATTTAACAACACACAAGTATTTTATAATTTTCAAAAGACAAAAATTCCGCCAAATAAGTTATTTGTAATGGGAGATAACCGCGAAGTAAGTAGAGATAGTCGAAATGGCTTAGGATATATTGAAGAAGATAACATAATAGGCAAGGTGGAATTTGTATATTATCCTTTTTCAAAAATGAAAATGATAGAATAAGTGGGGGATGAGCAAAACCCCACTTATTAAAGTTTCACTTTATTTTCTTTAAAAAACCTTTTGGATTAAATGATATGAAAAATTTATGTTTAGACTCGTCGATTATGAAGTTATTATTTTTAGTTAAAAACTCATCTACAGCTTCCATCGGGCCAGGACCCCAATCGGGAAGAAGCGGATTTCCATTAATGGAGGTATCTTCTACAATCATATAACTGCCAGTAGTGACGATAGATTTATATAGTAATAGTTCTTTGGAGACATGTTCTTTACTATGATCAGAATCTAAAATAACTAAAACCACATCATCAGGTTTGCGCATGCTTACAATTGTTTGGATGGCCTGCACAGAAACAGAAGATGCTGTTAAATACGTAATCCGATTATGTGATGGCCGATTTGGCTGCGGAGTTATATCGATAGTAAGTACGTGACCTTTTCCAATTAAATCTAACATAGAAGCTAAATACAGTGCACTACCACCGTGAAAAGTCCCGCATTCAATAATTAAATCGGGCTTTAATTCATAAATAATTTCTTGATACAAAAAGAGATCAGAGGGAAGTTTACAGATTGGAACCCCGAACCAGTGTGTATCGTTTAACCACACGAGGCTGTTGTAATATTGGTTTAGAAATTCATTGCTTATATTATCGATTTTAAATTCTCCTTTCTAAAAAGGATTCTCTCGTTTGACGTAAAGTGTTTACGCATGAAAGTTGTACTATATATTATGTAGTAAGGAATTGTAAGGCGAGTGTTTTTACTTGAAAATAAGCCAAATAACTCATGTGGAAAATGAAAGGAAATGATCGTATGTACAAATACACAATTTGTTTTATTAGAAAAAGCGATAAAATACTGCTATTAAATAGAAATAAAAAGCCGAATATGGGGATGTGGAATGGTGTTGGAGGAAAAATAGAAGAGAATGAAACGCCATACGAAGGAATAATTAGAGAAACGTTTGAGGAAACGGGTATAGAACTTTCAAGTGTAACGTATAAAGGGACTGTTGTTTTTAAAGGTAAAGATGAGCCCCAGGCTAGTGAAGGAATGTATGTGTTCGTTGCTGATTTTCCAGATGGAATGCAAATGAATACACCATTACGTACGGCTGAAGGATTATTAGAATGGAAAGAAATTGATTGGATATTAGATGGTGATAATAGAGGTGTAGTTAGCAACTTACCAAAATACTTACCGACAGTAATAACAGAAGAAAATAAGTTAAAACATATATTCACGTACGATAACCGGAATATTATTAATTACACAACTGCATGTTTGACAGAAGATGATGCGAACAAGCGATATGAAAAACAACTCATTTCTCAATAGAAGAGGATAGTGAAAAATCACGTTTTGTTCTCATTATATATACGAAGTGATTATATGTTTCAGAAATACAATTTATTGGTCAGAATTGTAATATGTATGATATAACTTTTCTTATGGTGAAAGCGTAGAGAACATACGTAAACGGAACAAAAAAGAGGTGGCTTTGCCGCCTCCTTTTTGTTAGCTGTGAATCGCCTTAATCATAAATCGATGTTGCTTCACATCAAAATATCCTTTTTGTAAGATAATTTCATGTATACGATATAACTCCTCATAATACCTTTCGACAGTAAAATCAGGAATTTGCCACGGAATCGCTTTTAAATAGTAGACGATAGCGCCAATATCATAAAAGCGTTGGAAAGGGAATTCTTCCTTTGCTTCTAAAATAGTAAATCCAGTTTCCTCTAACTCACTACATGCTGCTTCAAGTGACCAACTTGCAAATTCGTTATTTAGCGGTGCGTTAAATTGCTCATTAAGTTCCACACAATCGAGACCACCAACTTGTTGTGTAAGGAAAATCCCATTTTGAGAAAGGATTCTTTTTACTTCAGAAGCAGCATATGATTCATGTTGGTTTAGGATTAGATTAAACTGACCATCTTGAAATGGCAATGCAGTATCATCGTTCACCTCTACAACAGTAACCCCTAAAGGCTCTAATTTCTTTCGAGCAATTGGCACGTTTGGAGCGTAGCCCTCAGTAGCATAAATAGTTGACGGGAACGGTTGTAACATAGATAAAAACTCTCCGCCGCCAGTTCCCATATCTAGCATTGATTTAGCGCGTTGCATAAGCTGGAAAGCAGTACTGCCGTACGACCATGATAAAGGCTCGCTCTTCATTCGGCCTGTTTCTGAAATGAAAGAAAAATCCCAACCGCTAAAATGTGTATTTGCACTTTCTAATAAAGTTAAAAATAATGGATCACGTTTCATAATTATGTCCTCCTATTTTTCAATGAATGATATGATGAGAAAGGAGAACGGAGAACGGGAGGACCTCTCATGAAAGAGAAGCGGTTTTACGTTTCGTGTTCGAATAGATTCATATAAATTTGCTCCTTGTGAGAATAGTAATTTATATATTCGGGATAATCGAGTGGGAATCCTTTGAGGGTATAAAAGAAGGCAGTTGTTTAATGAAAAAATAAATTGAGTTATCTAATTTTATAGTGTAATTGTTCATCCATACGCATAAAAAAATTATTCTCTCCATAAAATAGTAAAATTATATTGGAGGTTGAATTATGGAAAAATTCAGTGTATTTTCAATAACATTGATGACTTTTGGAATGTTATTATTTGGATTAAATAGAATAATAGATAGCTATTCTGAGCCTATTATCCTATTAGGGTATATTTCTTTTTTAATTGGAGTGGTTCTGAGTATTATAGCGATTGCTAGACGTGAAGATGGAAGATTAAAATTCATATCACTTATCTCTTTCTTTGTTCTCCTGTTTTTCATTACTTGGTTTGAGTCGTTTCAGGTACTACGAATTATTACTTGGCTAAAAAATATCTATTAAAATTTAAATTGTTGGTAAAAATGGGAAACCTTAAATTTAGGTTTCTTTTTATTATATTCGATTATCAATATTAAAACTTATTAGAGCCATTAATAAAAGAAATAGATATATAAACCGAGTGTAAAAATATTTTAATTCTTTGAAAACATTCAGCGATTTAGTATTCTTTATATATGGAATATTTTGTTTATGCGAAAAGAGGGCAAGGTGCTATATGAAAAGAATGAAAAATGTAATGTTAGTATTGTTATGTTTCTTATATTTCTTATGTTTAAGTGGGTGTAATTATAAAGATGACGATCAGGTGAAAAAATATGTGAAAAAAAGCACGGAATTGATGTGATTGTAACACATTGGGGTGCTATAAACGAAGGGAATATGGGGCATACATATCATACTGTTCAAGCAAAAAATAACAAAAATATTCAATTTAGAGTAGAGGTAGATGGCTTCTTATATTCAAGAATAAAAGGTGATGAATATCAATACGGAAAAAAAACATATGAGGAATATAAGAAATTTAAACCAATGCTAGAAGAAATTAAAAAATTAGGTTACGTGGAACCTGAAAATAAAAATGTTTTTCAATATATAGTGGATGATGATATAGAGGAGAAACCAACGGATACGTTATTATTAACTTTAAAAACGAGTGACAAGATTGATTACAGTCAATTTGAATCAAAAGAATTAGATCGTTTATATGCTCTAATCCAATTCATTCAGAAGAGTAATAGAAAGATAACAACACTTGAAATTGAGGATTATAATGGTGAATCTATAGGCTTGCCTTTTCAAAATGTGCAAAAAGCTATAACGAAAGAAGAACTGCTTTTAACAATGAAAAACACAGTAAGCGGTTATTGGACATATTTGGTTCAAACTGAAACAAAAGTAGGCGTAAGGTTAAATGAAATTCAAAATGATCGTTTTGAAATTGAGGATATTACTTGTCCACACCCGAAAGACGGCAATTGTCTAGAGTATGAATTGACATTAGTTTTCAATGACAGTGAGATAAAATATAGAAATGATCCATATGTAATAGATGATTTGAGAAAGGTAGTCACTATTCTTAAAGAAGAACTATATAATAAGGAATTTAACATATATTTAAGGAACAAGGATGGAACAAGTTATTCACTCTGGCTATCATCCGAAAAAATTAAGGAAAGTAATAACATAGAAGAGTTAGTAAAATAATGATATAAAGAAGAAATTTAAAGTACTTTTTATGTTTGTTATTTCTGTATTCAAAAGGAAAACCGCTTATGCTTCATTTTTGAAGCATAAGCGGTTTTGTTTAAAATACTTAAAAAGAAAAATTTTTTGGTAAAGTACCACTTTTTATTACTGTTCTTAGTCCATGTTTTATAATCCAAGGATTAATAGGATGCTGTTTATCACGTAATTGCTGTAACCATTGAAAAACGAGTTCTTTATCTTCTTTCGTAATATCGTTAATATGATTGGCTACAGATTTTTGAACATATTTAGAAGGGTCATTCATTAATGGTTCAAGAAGTTGTAAATTGTACTTAAAATCACCTTTTAGAGCTCCTATTTTTTTAGCCCAAGGAAGCCTTGGTCTTGTACCTTCAGAAACTAATCTTCTAATGTGGCTGTTTTCGTCATGAATCCACTGTTGCAATATGTCTAGTGTATCTTCATGATATGTTTCAAGAAAAGGCCGAATGGCATATTCAGCAGTATTCCTTTTCGTTATTTCATACATTGCATTGAACGAGATTTTAAAATCGTTAAGCCCATATTTTTCAACGTATTTTGCAAGAGGCATATACATATATCCATTTGTAAATGTGCCTACTTCTGTTGTATTTTCTGGTCCTAATGTCTTCAGTAATATATGTATTGCGGCATTAAAATCTTTTTGTAAAGCATTGTGTAATTCATCTGCAATTACTTCAATACGCTGTTTTAACTCTAAATTTTCAACTTTACAAGCTACAGAATCTACAAAGATGTTTTTAGAGAAATAAGAATCGTGTTTACAAATAGAATCAGCTATTTTTTCTGCTAATTCTTCATTAAATAAAAATTTTAACGGAACATATTTACCCATTTTTTCACCTCGGTGGTCAAATGAAAACAATTTTTATTTTTTAATCGACAATCCATAAACCAAAGTCTCACTCGGAGTCGTAATACTAAAACCTGTCGTCTTATAATCAAGTTTCACCGTATCACCAGTGTAGTCTTTCGTGAATGAATCCATTTGTACGATAAGCTCTGCATCTTCATATACAACATCATCTGCGTTATATGTATCCCAAATTAAATCGACATCAACGAAAATACTACAAGAGTTCGTCATTGTTCCTCTAATGCGAACGATCTTTTTATCTTCAAGTTCTAATCTATGTATAGCTGCTTTTGCTTCATCAGTAATGCGAATGTTCATTGTATCCCAACCTTTATTTATATTTCCTTTATTATTGCAAAAACAGGAGCAATAGGGAAGTAAAGAGGTTTGCAACAAAAAACGAGCAAACAAATTTGTTTGCTCGTTTCACTTTATTTTAGTTCACATTTATCAAGTGGAATCAATTTTGTTTTTTTCGTAAATTTATAACCTAACCATAGTACTAAGAAGAGTGGTAAACCGATGTAAGAAACGAGTACACCGTTCCAGTCGATTGACTCACCCATAAATGCCCCGTAGTTTTGTCCTAAAATTACGATGATACAAAGTGTAAATGCAAAGATTGGACCGAAGGGGAACCATTTTGCTCTATATGGTAAGTCATTTAAATCTTTTCCTTGTGCGATATACGCTTTACGGAAACGGTAATGACTAATTGCAATGCCGACCCAAGCGATAAAGCCAGACATTCCTGATGCATTTAATAACCAAATGTATACAACACCGTCACCGAATAAAGAAGCAATGAAAGCAATACTACCGACAATCGATGTTACGATTAATGCGTTAACAGGTACACCGCGGCTATCTAATTTACCAAGAAACTTTGGTGCCTTCCCTTGGCGAGCTAAATCCCAAAGCATACGAGTTGATGCATACATACCAGAGTTACCAGCAGATAGTACTGCCGTTAAAATAACAGCGTTCATAACAGAAGCAGCAAAGGCAACGCCCGCTTTTTCGAAAATAAGTGTAAATGGACTTACTGTTACATCACTTGCAGCAAGACTTTCAGTTGTATAAGGAATTAATAAACCGATAACGAGAATCGCAAGGATATAGAATAAAAGAATACGCCAAAAGATTGAACGAATTGCTTTTGGGATATTACGTTCTGGATCAGATGTTTCACCAGCAGCTACTCCTAATAGTTCAGTACCTTGGAATGAGAAACCAGCTGCCATAAACACACCGATAATTGCCATGATACCGCCGTTAAATGGTGCATCTGCAACAGTGAAGTTTTTGAAGCCAACCGTTTCGCCGCCCATAATTCCAAAAATCATCATGAAACCAACAATTAAAAAGATAATAATCGTAACTACTTTAATAAGTGCGAACCAATATTCAGATTCACCAAACCCTTTAACAGATAAGTAGTTTAAAAGGAAAATAATAGCTAAACATAATCCGCTCCAAATAAGAGAAGGGGTATCTGGGAACCAAAATTTCATAATTAATGTTACAGCAGCTAGTTCAGCAGCAATCGTAATTGCCCAGTTATACCAATAGTTCCATCCAAGTGCAAAGCCAAGTGATGGATCAACAAATTTTGTTGCGTACGTACTAAAAGATCCAGTAACAGGCATGTAAGCTGCGAGTTCAGCTAAGCTTGTCATTAAAAAGTAAACCATAATTCCAATTGCGGCGTATGCAATTAATGCACCACCAGGTCCAGCTGAATGGATGACACCACCGCTGGCAAGAAATAGTCCGGTACCAATTGTACCGCCGAGAGAAATCATCGTAAGGTGACGAGATTTTAATCCGCGTTTTAATTCACCTTGTCCTTGTGTAGTTTGCGTTTTAGAGGTAGATTGATTTGTTGCGCTATTCATGTTCAACACTCCTTTTCTTGTAGGTTAGGAAGGAGCGGGGGAGAAAAATACAAAAAACCGCCAAAGGAATTTGGCGGAACGTTTCACAAATAACCACCCCATCATACCCTTCCGTTAAGATAGCACCCCACGTTTACACGGTAATTTTGTAAACGTGACAGTTCTGTTCCTTTCGGAGACAGCCCCAGCTCATATTTCCAGAGAAGAAATATAAACTTCGGCAACTTTTCCTTTCAAACGGAGTCGGTGACATTCTCTGTGTCTCGTCCGTCGTACTCTTAAAAGTCGCAACCTCTACCTCATCGGATTGATGAGGATTTGATATATTGCTAAGATTTTTAATATATGGCAATTGTAATGACTTTCTGAATATATTGCAAGATATTTTGTTAGGAAAAGTCAAAAAATATCGGTTATTGTATAGGAAACGCTTGCAAAACTCCACCCGAACCTACTATTATGTAGCAATAAGCAAAGAAAAAATTGTTATACAAATGTTTCGCAAAAAATATTGAAAAACCCTCTAAATTAAAAGAAAATTCAGAAAAATATAATTCGACATTCATAATAAAGTCATATTATTTGTTATAATTAGAGTAACGTTTAAGCAAAAAGGGGAAATCAAAATGAAATTAGAAACAGAAAGGCTCTATATAGTGCCGTGTACAGAAGAGAGGATTCAAGTCGCTAACGAGCAAGGATACAATAGCGGCCCGCATATTGTAGGGCATGTAAAGAATGTAAAACAAGATGCAACTTTATTACCATGGGGGGCGTGGTATGTTCTTCGAAAAGAAGATGATAGCGTTTTAGGTGATATTGGGTTTAAAGGGAAACCAAATGAGGATCAAACAGTAGAAATTGGCTATGGATTCATTGAGAAATATTGGAATCAGGGCTATGCAACAGAAGCTGTAAAAGAACTAATCGATTGGGCTTTCAAAACAGGTGAGGTAGAAACAATAATTGCAGAGACACTTCTAGATAATTATAGTTCGATGCGTGTTTTAGAAAAGTTACATATGAAGAGAGTAAATGCTACAGAAATGATGATTAATTGGAAAATAGAAAAATAAAAAATACCGCTCTAAATTGAGCGGTATTTTTTATAGTTATGGTAGCATTTGCTTCTGATCATTCGGATACTCAGCCGTTGACGTATTAGGACGATTGGAATGATTACGAACAGCAATGAAAATAGAAATAATAACGACAAGACCAACTGCAACGTAAGAAAGTGAAATAATAGTTGGATCCACTTTAAATGTAGTAAGCAGTGTACGAATGTTTGTAAAGATAATAAGACCACCAACTAATACGCCAAGTAAATGAGAAGGAACGATGCGAACTAGCCATGCCGCGATTGGTGCCGCTACGATACCACCGAGCATGAGAGAAAATACCCAAATCCAGCTTACTTGTTCCCAGCCAAGTGAGATGAAGAAGCCGATTGTTGCAGCGAGTGAAACAGGAAATTCACTCGTATCTACAGATCCAATAACTTTTCTAGCTTCATTTCCTCTTGCTAGAAGAACAGGTGTCGTAATCGGCCCCCAACCACCGCCACCAGTTGAATCAACGAATCCAGCGAATAAACCAAGCGGCACAAGTTGTTTTGCAGACATACGCTTATTTGAAGTGACAATTTGTTTTTGAATGATGAATCGTAATAAAATATAAACCCCTAAAGTAAATAAAAATACGGAAATGTACGGTTTAATTACATCACCAGGTAAATTGCTTAAAAAACATGCCCCAACAAATGCGCCGATTGCCCCAGGTAATGTAAGCCTGGAAACTGTATATTTATCAACGTTTCCAAATTTGATATGAGATGCGCCAGAAGCTGCAGTTGTAACGACTTCAGCTAAATGAACCGATGCGGAAGCTACAGCCGGTGCAATACCAAACATTAATAATAGTGAAGTAGACGTTACCCCATACGCCATTCCGAGTGCTCCATCGATCAGTTGAGCGAAAAATCCAATAATAGCAAAGACAATTAATTTCTGCATAAATAATCCCCCTGTAATAATAAATGAAAAAGACACTTTTCCCGTATGAGAAAAGTGCCTTTGGTTTTTCCAATCAGCAATAATTAAATTTGTTTCATTATAATACATATTAATCGTATAAATCAACTAGGTTTTAAAGTTTTTGAATTGAATGAAAGAAAAATAAAATATACAATAAAAGGATGGAGAGAAAGGGGAGAAAGAATATGTTAGCATTTGATCATCTCGTTCACGCAGTGCAATATACACCGGAGGAAGCGGCAAAACAAATGCAGGAGCTTGGATTTCATACTGTATTAGGCGGAGAGCATACTACTTGGGGTACTTGGAATAGTTTAAGTTATTTTGACTTATCATACATAGAATTTTTAGCAGTTCAGCATGAAGAAAAAGCGAAAGAAGCAGAAAATCCATTAGTACAAGAAACAGTGGTGAAACTACAAAATGGAGAAGGAATGCTACAAATCGCGATCCGAACAGATGCAATTGAGGAGCTAGCAGTTAACTTTAATAAGTACGGCTTACATACGATAGGGCCATTTGAAGGGAAACGCATGAGAAAAGATGGCCGGCTTTTAGAATGGAAAATATTATTTGTTAAGCAAGAAGAGAACGGACCGAAATTACCTTTCTTTATACAGTGGAATGAAACGGACGAAGAAAGAAGAAACGATTTACGTAACAGTGGGATGATCACTGAACATAAAAACAAAGTGCAACAAATTGAAACGATTCATTACGCAGTAAAAAACGTTCGAGAAACAGTAAGGAAATGGAAAAAAGTAATGGGACTATCTACAAGCTCAGTTGTGAAAAATGAAAAATGGAATGCTGAGAGTCAAAGTGTAGTGTTTGGAAATATTCATGTGCAGTTTTGTGAACCGATTGGAGAAGGGCTAGTACTAGAACATTTGAATAAGAATGGCGAATATCCATTTGCAGTAGAGTTTAAAGGTGGAGATAAACGAGAGCATGAAGTGCTAGGTAGTTTGTACATATATTAATAGAGGTGAACGTTGTGAAAGAAATGCTTAGGGAGATAGAGAGAATACTAGAATGGCCTCGTATGTTAAAAGCGACTGTTATTTCAAAAGGCTTTTCATTCGATGAGAAATATAAAATTGAATTAGAGAGTGGGGCCTCGTATTTTATTAAAGTATGCGATTCATCATATTTTGAACGGAAGCAGGAAGAATATGAATATATGCAGCAGCTAGATTCTTTACATATTCCTATGCCAAAATTAATTCATTTTATTAGTCTTACTAAATTCAATAAATGTGTACAAGTTTTTGAATGGATTGATGGATTAGATGGTGAAGATATATTAAGAACGTTGTCTACAGAAGAGCAGTATAGGGCTGGAAAAAAGGCTGGAGAAGTACTAAAAAAGATTCATTTAGTTGAAAAAGAAGATAAAAGTAATTCATGGGAAATGTCTATATGGAGTAAATATGAGAGATACTTAGAAGCGTTGAAAGAATATGAAGTAGACTTTTTTCGTTTAAATACAGTGATAGATTTTGTAGGAAATCATAAAGATTTATTAAAAAATCGTCCCATCGTATTTTTACATGACGATTTTCATCCGGCTAATATAATGATTGACCAAAATGAGTTTCGGGCTGTCATTGATTTTGCTAGATTCGATATTGGTGATCCTATTCATGATTTTTATAAAGTAGCACTATTTACAACGAATATAAGCAAACCATTTGCGGTTGGACAAGTTCACGGTTATTGCGGAGGAGAACCTGATCTACATTTTTGGAAACTGTACTCATTATATGCAGCAATGATATTCCCGGCTGATATCGTATGGACAAACCGAAGCACACCATATTTATTAGATGATATGAAGGAAAGATTAAATGGAATTTTAGAAGATCATAATGATTTTTCATCCTATATTCCAAAATGGTATCAATCAAGCGAATTTAATAAATAAAGGAGTAATTTATATGGATAAAATAGCAGTAATTTCAGATATTCACGGTAATATTCAAGCATTAGAATCCGTGTTGAATGATATTAAATTAAGAGGAATCGAGCGCATTATTTGCCTTGGAGATTTAGTAGGAAAAGGACCTCATTCCAGTGAAGCAATTGAAATCATTCGTAAAGAATGTGAAGTAGTCGTAATGGGAAACTGGGATGATTTTATTACAAAGCCGACTGAATTTGAAGCATTAAAATGGCATCAAAAACAATTATCGGAAGAACAAAATGATTATTTAAGAAGTTTACCATTTTCAATCGAATTTTTTATGAGTGGAAAACTCATTCGTATGTTTCACGCTTCACCGAGAAGTTTATATGAAAGAATTCAACCACACGCTTCAAGAGAAGAACGTATTAGTATGTTCGAAAATAGTGATCTGACAGAAAATATAGAAGGAGAAAGAAAACCAGATGTCGTTTGTTACGGCGATGTTCACCAAGCGTTCGTTCAAAATTTCAGAGGGAAAACGTTATGTAATGCCGGTAGCGTAGGAAACCCACTTGAAATAACGCAAGCTTCCTATTTAATATTTGAAGGAACATATAATGAAAAAGAAGCGGCGAGCTTTTCTATTCAACTTGTACGAGTACCGTATGATATTGAATTAGCTATCAGATTAGCAGAAGAACTCGAAATGCCAGAAATTGAAGAGTATAAGCAAGAGTTACGGACGGCCTTATATCGGGGGTTTAAGGGGAAGTAAGCTAATAATATATCAACGATTTTTCAAATATATCTATCATAACTTAAAATATATCAACGATTTTTTCGATATATCAACGATTCGACAAAGGATATCGATTTACCGACAAATAGTGACATGAATTGTTACTTATAATTATATTATGTAAACTAATTATAAAGGGAGATATCATGAACCGAAAACAACGAATCAAAGAAATTGCAGATCATATTGTAAAGCTAAACTTAACCTATCCAACAAGAGTTGGAGTAAGTGGTATTACAGCATCAGGAAAAACAACATTTGCAAACGAATTAGCGGAAGAAATAAAAAAACGAGGATTACCAGTAACACGCGCCAGCATTGATGATTTTCATAATCCAAGAGTGATTCGCTATGCAAAAGGAAAAGAATCTGCAAGAGGGTATTATGAAGATGCACACGATTATACAGCTTTCAAAGAAAGATTATTAATGCCTTTAGGACCTAACGGGAATTTACAGTATGAAACGATTTCTCATAACTTAATAACGGATATGTCTGTACATAATGAGCCGCTATTGGCCACGCAAAATATGATATTAATAGTAGATGGAACGTTTCTATTGAAAAAAGACGTTGCGTATTTATTTGATTACAAAATCTTTGTAGATACAAATTTTGAGATTGCGAGAAAACGTGGTGCTAAGCGGGAAACTGAAGCTTTTGGAAGTTATGAAGAAGCAGAGAAGATGTTTTTGAACAGATATCATGCGGCCTGTAAGTTGTATATAGATGAGCATAATCCGAAAGAACTTGCAGATGTTTTATTTGAAAATAGTAAATTTGATGATCCAGTAGTTCTATTTAAAAGACATTAATACAGTTTATATAGGAGGAATGAACATTTGTTTAGATGGTTTCAAAAAAATAATAAAGTGAATGAAGAGAAGGATGGACAATATTTAGAAATCAAAAATGAACAGATAAATGAACAGTTAAAACAAAAAATAATGGAACTAGAGAGTATAAGTGAAGACATTTGCAGTAAGTATCAAAAAATATATGAAGAACGTTTTGCGCAAAATGGTAAATTAAATTTGAAGCTGTCAATTAAAAGAGATATAGACGGTGATGAATTAGAAGGACTAACATCTAACAATTGTTTAGACTATGAATATAGATCAGAAATTAATTTTGAATATGATGCTTCAAAATCATGGGAAGTCTGTACTATTTCGCTTTGGTACTATCACCAAGGATATCGAAAAAGTAGTAGCATAGGAACACTTTATAGCGGAACGATTAATGAATTAGAAGAAGAAGTTAAAGTAACATTGGAAGAACTGTTACATAGTGAAGATAATTAATGATTCCATTTTATATTGCGTTAAGAATGGGTTTAATTTTATGATACTAATAGGGAATAATTTAGAAAGAGAAATTTAAAGGGGATAAAAAAATGACAGAAGTACTAGAACTAAAAGAAGAACTACTACAAATTAAAAATAATAATTATGCTGTACCAGAAGACGTAGATGCATATCCATATGCGCAGTGGATGCTAGATTATATCGGATCACCAGATGCTGAATTACGTGATGATTTAATTTATAGTACGCTTCATACATGGATTACAAATGATGTGTTTAGACAAAAAGAATTACGAGGGTTAATGCTACAAGCAATTAGCCCTGATTATTTATTTTATAAAATCGGTGAAAAGGGAACAGACTCTGTTTTTAAACGTGCATTCTCTGTATTAATTCCACCACTTATTTTATCTGTTCATGAAAGAGAACCGTTGTTATCGGAAGAACAATTGTACAGTGTGGCAGAACAAGTGTTGGAATATGTATATTTAGAAGAAGATGTAAGGGGCTATGTAGAAGGAAAAGGCTGGGCACACTCTACTGCACATGCAGCAGATGCACTTGATGCTTTAGCACGTACAATACAAAATCGTGAGTTCTCATATGCAATACTAGCTGCCGTTCGTCAGAAGGTACGCTTACATGACTACGTTTACATTCACTTTGAGGATGAGAGATTAGTAGCACCAATTATGTCGTTACGTAACCAAAATCTTTTAACTGAAGAAGAGTGGAGCAACTGGTTACATAGTATAGCAACTGTTGAGGACATCCGACATCCGCAGCATGCTATTTTAGTACAAAATATTAGATCGTTCTTAAGAAGTTTATATTTCAGAGTTTTAGAGACAGAGGGTAGCACAGCCTTTACAGATGATATATTGGAGACTTTGAAAGGGTTGCGTAGGTATTAAAAATACGTTTTTCTAAGAGAAAAGTACATAAAACCACTACCTCCCAACCATACTAATAAAATGTGTTGGAGGTGAGTTTTATGGACAAAAAAGACTTTGAAAAGGTGTATAATGATTATTTACATCAAGGAGAAGAGCAAGCTCAATTTGAAGTAGGCCATGAAGTCAATACAGGAGCAGAACAAATTGTTGCTGTTCGTAAAAATGATGATGGAGATTTAATAGCGTTTAAAACAAGTAGCGGGAGAGAGTTAGATTATATGACTGCTCTTAATGAAGCGAAATCAGGGAAGTTAGCTCATGTGGACGTATTTCATAAGTATGGCAGAGATATTATACGTAGTGAACCGGATGGAATAAAAGAAAATAACTTAGATAATTTACCTTCATTTTAAACGGGTAAACCTCAAGAAGAGAATGTTCATTACGATATTCTCTTCTTTGTTTTGCGAAGTTTTCCTAGCAAATAGACGATTCATTTTTAAAGTGCGATCATACTTTTAAAGAGCGCTCTAAATTTCTCTTTATCTTCTGCTGTAAATGGTTTCGGTCCTTTTGTACGCTTACCACTTTTTCGAACCATTGCACTTAAATATCGTGTTTGTAACAATTGTTCAATGTTATCATTCGTATACTTATAGCCTTTATGGTGTAGTACGATACAGCCTTTTGCTAAAGCGAGCGAAGCAAGACCGTAATCTTGTGTTACGATTAAATCTTCTTTTTTTGCTAACTGCATAATTCGGTAATCAGCAGCATCTGCTCCGGAATCAACATATATTGTTTCCACACCTTTCGGCTGCTCTGCATTAGAATAATGAGAAAAACTAGTAACGAGTGTAACAGGAATTTCCGCATTCGTAGCTTCAAAAATAATTACATCTTTTACAGGACAAGCATCTGCATCAACGTAAATTTTCATTTTTATCACTCCTATAAATAGGTTCGTGTTGATAATAATGGTAGATTTAGGTTTTGTCAAATGAGTAATATCTTCCTCAATTTAATACGTATGTATTTTTATAAAATAAACGGATATTTCGAACTAAATAACGAATGTACTATAGATTTTAATAAGTGGTTATATGTAGTGATGTGAAAATTTCTTAATACGAAAGTATTAGGAAGTTTTATTTGAATTTCATTCTGCGGATTGATTTTTAATAGTGTTTATTTGGATAAAATAGCAATAGAATATATATAAATAAAATGTATTTTAAATTAGAGGATCATTTCATGTTACTGCTCTATGCAATGGTTTCAAAAGATAAGTAAGTCTGAAATTAATCAGGAGGGCCGAATGAGGAGTTTCGATTTATCACAAACAACTATTAATATATCAAAAAATGATCTTATTTATAAAACGAATGATAATAAGTATTGGGTGTATGAAGTGATTTTTCAATCGCATGAAGGCATACCACCTCATAGCCATCCATTTGGAGAAGATTGTGCAGTTGTGTTGTCAGGTCATTTGGATTATTATATTTCAAATAAAATAATGATTCGTGCATCAAAAGGAGAGATTGTGTTTGGGTGGAAGAACCATATACATGGCTATAAAAATAATGAAACAGAACCCTTGCATCTATTAATTTTCGTTGCGCCGAATAAAATTGGGCTAGAATATTTACCTGATGATGATTCAAAAATTGTGCACGTACCGGAAGAAAAGCGAATAATGAAGCTTTCCGAATATCAAGTAGTACATTCCCCTTTTTCTTCTTTTGAAAGAATAAAAATAGATGGTGAATATTCAGAAGCATATAATGAGAATGGACTTATGGTGTTTATTGATATCGAAAATAAACAAATGTATATATTTGAGGGTGAGAATGTGGAGATAAAAACTTCAAATCCCATAGTATTTATTAAGTATACAGCTAGATTGTGAGAATGGAGAGTTGCTTTTCTGTATTTATAATAGATATGTAGTTAAGAATATTAAAGAGGAATATTTTACAGAAAATAGGGGATGAGTTTTATTATTTAACTTGTAGACAACGAAATAGAAATGACCATTTATTGAGGAGAGCGATATTTATATGCAGTTATATTTTTATAATGAAAACTTCAGAAATATAATAAATCAATATACATTGTCAGAAGAGCAGCTTTGTTATACAGGTTTACCCAAAAAGCTTGTAAAACTATCGAGTGAGGATTCAGATCGGCATTCAATTTTAGCTATGAAAGATAATGAGCTTGTAACGTTTTTTGTTTTACATAAAAATGACGGGGTTAAACCATATACAAATAATGAAAAATCTATTTTAATAAGAGCATTTTCAACAGATTTTCACCATCAAGGGAAAGGATATGCAAAACAAGCTTTAAAGATATTACCTGACTTTGTCCGAAATAACTTCTTAGGTATAAATGAAATTATTTTAGCAGTAAACGTTAAAAATGTAGCTGCACAATCTTTATATGAAAAATGTGGTTTTTGTGATAATGGGGTTAGAAGGATGGGGCGGAAAGGTGAATTAATCATAATGAGTTACAATTTATAAGAATCATTCTTAGAAGTAGGGAAGAAAGATAAAGAAAAACGAAAAATTTCGAAAAGAAAGCCCCTGTATCAATCATCAGGAGCTTTCTTATAATTTAATTTTGGAATGAAGCTTCTTTTCATTATTTTTTGCTTACTTATTATCTGGAGTTAATGAATAAAGAAGTTTTAAATGTATTAAAAAGTTATTTTATTTCCCACAAACCAAAATAGCCTCCCGCAAACGAGAAATACCTTCCTCAATTTGACTAATATTCACTTTTCCATAAGATAAACGTATATAACCATCTTTTGCGCCGAAAATACTACCTGGCATAAAAGCAATTTCTTGTTTTAAACTTTGCATAATAAGTTGTTTTTCGTTTATCGGTTCTTTTAATTTTCCCCATATGTATATTCCACCGGTCGGATTTGAAAAAGAGATTTTATCATGAAGTTGCTCGTTTAGAGCGTGGACGATAACGTCTCTTTTTTCTGCTAGTTGTTTTCGTAACGGTACGATATGCGACTGAAATGGTACAGTTTCAAAAAATTGTTGCATAAGCCACTGTGGGAAAATGCTCATACCTAATTCCATTTGGTGCCTTGCGTCGGATAACCTTTCTACTACAGACTGCGGGGCAACGAGCCAACCAACTCGTAAGCCTGGTGCAATCATTTTTGATAAAGAATGTACATAAATGACAGTTCCATTTTCATCAATTGATTTCAAAGTAGGGCAAGGTTGTTTCTTTTCTAGCGTAAGTAAACTAGACGGATCATCTTCCACAATCGCAATTCGTAAGTCTGCACAAAGTGATAATAGTTTTTTTCTACGGTTTGGATGAAGCATCGTCCCCGTAGGGTTTTGGAAATTTGGATTTAAAAAAATCATTTTAATGCGGTGCTTTCTATATAACTCCTGTACATCATCTGGGTTAATGCCGTGTTCATCAACAGGTAATGGGAAAATACGAATACCTGCTGATTGGAATAGAGGCAGGGAATAACAGTGTGAAGGACTTTCGAAAGCAACAGCATCACCTGGATTTAATAAACATTGCACGATAAGGTGAAGTGCTTGCTGTGCGCCAGATGTAATCATAATGGATTGTTCAGTCGCCTCAACTTTTAAATATTCCTTCATATATTTTACGACCGCTTGTCTTAGCGGGAGATAGCCTTGCGGATGATCGTAACTTAATGAATGCGTTAACGGTTGTTCACGTAAAATCGCTTGTAGTTGATTGTGGGGATAAAGATTACAACCGAGCTCTCCGTTTGCAAAATCAATAATATTTTCATTTTGTTGTACTTCTGCCCGAATATGGCGAAGTAGTGGTAAGTTTGGTAAAAAAGTACCACCTTCTACGAAATTTCTCCAGTTCGGCGTTAATGTTGGAGAAACACCCCACATATGTGTACTCACGCGTGTTCCTTTACCAGTCGTACTCTCTACAATTCCCATAGCACGTAGTTCATTATAAGCAGTCGTTACTGTACTTCTGTTTACATTTAACTGCGTAGCTAATTTCCGTTCTGAAGGGAGGAAGCTTCCGGGAGGAAGTTCTCCATATGTAATACGTTTTTCAATAAAGTCAACAACTTGCTGATAAATAGGGATTTTACTGTCACTATCTAGTTTCCATTCCATAAAAAACGCCTCCGTATCTCTTATATACATCAAGTATAGCAAATTGGCTGGGTAAAAAAACAGCCAATTGGACGGTGTTATATCCAGCCAATTTTACTATGCTAAATAGGGAAGGGGAGATTCGGATGAAACGATGGCAAATGGAATGGCTCCTAGTATCAGTTGCATTAGTATGGGGAGCAAATTATACAATAGGAAAGTATGGAGTGGCATATATGTCATCCATTCAATTTAATAGTTTACGATTTTTAGTAGCATCACCGGTATTATTACTTATCACTTTTATGATGGAACGCTCATTACGTATTGAAAAAAAAGATTGGTTACGATTAGTAGCAGTCGGTATCGTTGGTACGGCAATGTATCAAACGATGTTTATGCTATCTGTGAAATATACTTCAGCAACGAACGCCTCATTATTAATTGCGATGTCACCTATTTTTACAGGGATATTAGCAGTATTGCACAAACAAGAACGTTTTTCGATGAAAGTACAAATTGGTTCAATAGTAGCGTTTATTGGTGCAGCATTCGTTTTATTAACAGGACATACAGGAGGAACTACTTACGAATATGCGTGGCTCGGAAACATAATTGGATTAGTCGCAGCGATTGCGTGGGGATGGTATCCAATATTAGCGCAACCTCTTATAACAAAATATTCCGCAATGAGAGTCACATCTTGGTCAACTTTAATTGGAATTGTACCTCTCGTTGTATATTGTTTATTCAACGTAAATACATTAACGTGGCCAGTAGACATGCCAAGCTGGGGGTCTCTAGCATATTCAATCGTCTTCGCGACAATCTTCGGACTTGCAATGTGGTATGTCGGTATTAGTCAAATAGGCTCAACGAAAGTAATGGTTTATATGTATCTTGTACCATTGTTCGCAGTTATTTTTGCGGCAGTAACAATAGGGGAGCAAATCAATATGATGCAACTGGTTGGCGGACTTATTATCTTTGTGGGTCTATATGTTGTAAAAAAAGGTGGAATCAAAAAGCCAGCTCTCAATTTGAAAAAAGTAAGTTAACAATAAAAAGGATCTCTTTCATATAGAAGGAGATCCTTTTGGTTTTTGTAATAAAAGCGCTTGTTCAACAGCCCATTTTTGATGATCATGAATGAGAAGCTCTACAGCAAGTAAAGGAGACATCCACCGCAAAACATGATCTTCCTCACAGTTTTCAGTTTGTGTCTGCACCATGTTCGCAATATAAAAAAATCCATCGTTTAAATAATATGTATCTTCTTTTTCTGCATAAAAATATCGCATTGCATTACCGATATATTGATTAATTTCAATTGCCCATCCTAATTCCTCTAGTAGTTCACGATGTAAGCATTCATCTTTTGTTTCGGTACCTTCCATACCGCCACCAGGTAAAAAATAACGGTCTCCTTTTTGGATAATAGCAATGTTTGAAGAAGTTGAGTTAAAAATAATTGCATAACAACTAGGCCGTAATACATATTGCTCAGTAGGCTTTTTATAACCAAAAATAAGTTTAGATATCATAAGACACGTCACCTCTCTATAAAATACACAAAAGGAATAATAAGGTAAAAATAGAATTGTATAAGTATAATCTTACGAGATTGGAGTGATAACAAAATGATAAATCGAAAGTGTTCGCGCTGTAAAGAAATTACAGGTACATTGCACGGTGGTAAAAAAATTAAGGAAGAATTTCTATGTGAGGACTGTTTACAAAAAGGAATTGCGAGCGGTGAAATCGAATTATCACAAGTGGAGCAAGAACAAACTTCGTATCTTTCTATAAAAATATTAAAAATAATGAGTGTGATTTATTTAATAGCATCTATTTTAATGGCTTTTTCAACCGGTCCATTTATACATAATATAGGATTTGATGAAATGTCCATTTCAGGCCCAGAATTAGGTTTAATAAGTATTGTTATGCTAGGTTCTTTATTCCAGTCTGTTCTTGTATTTTGCGGGATATGGGTATTCATCCTTTTAGTAGAAACAGTCATTAAAATTTATGAAAAAATGAAGTGAGTGAGAGGGAGAAACATATGCGAGTAAGAAACATCCAAGGGGAAGATTATGTAAAGATTCATTCTGTTTTAAATGATTGGTGGGGCGGGAGAGACATGGCTGCCATGTTGCCAAAATTGTTTTTCGTTCACTTTCAAGAAACGAGTTTTATCATTGAAGAAGATGGCGAAACGTTAGGTTTCTTATGCGGATTCTTTTCGCAAACGCATAAAGAGGAAGCGTACGTTCATTTTATCGGGGTAAATCCGAAGTATAGAAGAAGAGGAATTGCATCGACATTGTATTCGTATTTCTTTGATGTCGCACGTGCAAATAATTGTAAAGTTGTAAAAGCAATTACGTCACCAGTTAATAAAAAATCGATACAGTTTCATAGGGAGATTGGCTTTCAAATTGAGGCTGGGGATGATGAGATAGAGGGTGTATCGGTACATACAAATTATGATGGGAATGGCGGTAGTAGAGTTTTATTTTTGAAAAATGTGTAGAAAAATAAGCTTTACCAAAACCCACTGAGTTAAATGTATATGAAAATGTTATCCGTTGCATAAAGAATAGCTGACTTTGTTAGCTTGATAGAAGCTAGTATGATAGTCGAAAGGAATTTCCATAACATAATTTCATCTAAAAAAGAGGGATCTATATGAATTTTGAGAGGGATAGATATTTTTTACAGATGGCATTGGAAGAAGCAGAAAAGGCATTAAAAGAAAACACATATCCAGTAGGAGCAGTTATTGTTGATGGAAATAATAATGTCATTGCAAGAGGAAGGAATAGAGTGCATCCAGAAAAAGACATAACAGCTCACGCAGAGTTAGACGCTATTCGCAATGCAGGGGAAGCAATGTTTGATGCAAAAATAAAAAATGAGAGGTTTACTATTTATAGCACGTTGGAACCGTGCCCAATGTGTACAGGTGGTATTTTATTTGCAAAAATACAGAGAGTAGTCTGGTTACTAAATGATGACTTAGGTTTTGGTGGATATAAAAAGATAAAAAATGCTTTAGTTTTCGAAGGGAAATTTAATAAAATCGACATGGTGGAAGAACCATTTGAAGACTTAAAAACAAGACAAAGAGAACTTATGAGACAATGGGAGCTAAATCCCAATAATATTATTAACTTGCGTAGGGCTATAAAAAAATAGTTATTTCTTTAAATTAAATTAGGATAACGCCACATTACCATCAGCTTAAAAAATATAGTGAAATTATATCGATTTAACAATAAAATATGGAAGAATCTATTACGAATAGAAAGCCGTCCTAAAAGTATTCTAGGATGGTTCTTTTTGTTGTGAGGAGCTAAAAGTATGGAGAGTAAACAAAGTAGAAATGAATACTTACGACGCATTTATAAAGTGCAAGATTATATAGAATCAAACATAAGTGATTCACTTTCAATTGAAGAGTTAGCGGATGTAGCAGGATTTTCAAAGTTTCATTTTCATCGGATTTTTAAGGGGATAGTAAACGAGTCATTATCACGGTATGTAAACCGATTGAAGTTAGAAAGGGCAACACATCTACTTACATATCGGACAGATATGACGATTACAGATATTGCGTATCACTTCGGATTCACAGATTCAGCAGTTTTCTCCCGAACATTTAAAAATTATTACGGCGTAAGTCCATCTCAATATCGAAACGACAATAGCAAGAATTGCAAAGACGTAAGGGGAATTCCTCAATACAATGAATGTAAGAAGGTTCGAGGAAATATTGAAATTGTAACAGCAGACAATATAAACGTCGCATACATAAGACATATCGGTACATATGAAGAGTTAACTATAGCTTTTCCGAAAATGATAGAGAAATTATTTCATTACGCAGCTAAGCAAAACTATCATGTATTTGAGGATACGAAAGTATTAACCATTTACCACGATCATCATGAATTTACTGAGGACTATCATTTAAGAACAAGTTTATGTGTAACAATTTCAGATGAATCCACAGTAGAAACGAACGACGTTGGAATAATGGTAATACCTTCTGGAAAGTATGCAGTAGGACATTTTGAAATATGCCAAGATGAATATAAAGGAGCATGGGACTTTATATACGGTGAGTGGCTTCCAAATAGCGGATATAAACCGAGAGATTCGTATCCTTTTGAAGTATATAGAAATGACCCAAAGCAGCATCCAAAGCATAAACATATAGTTGATATATATGTACCTATCGAACCTTTTTAATTATAGGTTAAAGGGGAAGGACTAATGAAAACTGCTGAAAAGTTAGATCAGATTATAAAAGAAGAATATGAAAATATGAATGGTATGTTAGTAGTGCAGAAAGGTAATGTTATTTTTGGAAAATATTATAACGGTTACGGTCCAGATGATGCATTTCACATAGCGTCAGTCACAAAAACGATAATCTCTGCGCTAATTGGGATATGTATAGATAAGGGCTATATAAAAAGCGTTGATCAAAGAGTAATAGAATTTTTCCCGGAATATAACGTTAATTCATCTGAAATAACAGTACGACATCTGTTGACAATGACAGCTCCACATCCTTTCGTAGACTGGCAGGAGCCGTTAGAAGAACTATGTATGCAACGAGATTGGGTACAGTATACGTTAAATAGGATAGGACAAGGCGGAGAAATTGGGGCTTTTAAATATTCATCTGCAGGAGCTCATATACTATCAGCGATCATAACGAACGCAACAGGAAAAAATGCGCGTGAATTTGCGAATGAATACTTATTTCAGCCACTCGGCATGAGAGAAATTCCAAACTACAATATGAAAGCATTTGGATTTGATGACTTATTCGGAAAAGATGTGAAAGGATGGGTTCACGATCCAAATGGTATTTCGACGGGTGGCTGGGGACTAACGTTAACGGTTAGAGATATGGCGAAGTTTGCACAGATGTATTTGAATGAAGGTATTCATAATGGAAAACAAATACTATCAAAATCATGGATAAAAGAATCGACAGAAATGAACCCAAATCAATATGGTTACTTATGGTGGTTACGAGAAGAAGATGGAATCTTTTCATACTGTGCAATGGGTGATGGGGGGAATATGATTTGTTGTATTCCAGAGAAGGAATTGGTGGTGGTGATGGCTTCTGAAGTTGTGCCAGAAGCAAAGGATAGATGGAGATTAATCAAAGAGTATATACTTTTAACAGAGTAATGGTGAGCTTGTAGAAAAATTTAAACGCTCCCCGTAACTTTCCTCAATAAAAAATCGTTAAACATTAGGAAGGGTTATTAATCACGAATGGGGGAGAACTATGAAGATATTAATTCTAGGCGGTACACGATTTTTAGGAAGAGCATTTGTAGATGAGGCTTTACAGAGAGGGCATGAAGTTACGTTATTTAACCGCGGAACAAACAAAGAAGTTTTTCCTGAATTGGAGCAGTTAATCGGTGATAGAAATAACGATGTATCAAGTCTAAAAAATCGAAAGTGGGATGTTGTCATAGACACGTGTGGATTTTCTCCACATCATATTAGGAATGTTGGAGAAGTGCTCAAAGATAATATTGAACACTATGTATTCATCTCAAGCCTTTCCGTATATAAAGATTGGATTCCGCATGACATAAAAGAAGATTATATATTACAGCCCGAACCGACGGATGATCAAATAAAGGCTATAGAGAATGGTGAAGTTTCACCTTATGAGTATTATGGTGCACTGAAAGTATTATGTGAAAAAGAAACAGAGAAGTATTGGCCGGGGCGTGTGTTACATGTAAGAGCAGGTCTTCTTTCAGGAATGTTTGATTATACAGATCGACTTCCATACTGGATTCAGCGTGTAGCAAAGGGTGGGAAAGTATTAGTACCAGGAAGAAAAATTCGTCCCGTGCAATTAGTTGATATAAAAGATGTCGCGAGATGGGGGCTAAATATGGCAGAACATCATAAAGCAGGAACATTTAATATAACAGGTCCGAATGATGAATTGACGATGGAAGAGCTATTAAATACGTGTAAAAAGGTTACGAATAGCGATGCTGAATTTGTTTGGGTAGACGAAGCGTTTATGAGTGAACATAATGTGCAGCCTTGGACAGAAATGCCTTTGTGGATTCCAGAAACTTTCCCATTAGATGGTGAGACGAAGCCGTGGAGAGGCGGGTTTTCTATTTGTATCGAAAGTGCGGTTAATGAAGGGCTTACTTTTAGAAGAATAGAAGAGACAGTTACAGATGTGTATGAGTGGATGGAGAGTACGGAAGAATGGGAATTAAAAGCAGGTATTTCAGGCGAGAGGGAGAAGGAATTGTTAGAAAGATGGTATCAATAAATTTAGCGGAGTTCTTTGAATATGCTTGATTGCACATAAGGGGGAAAAGGTGACTTTATATGGTCTGCTTCAAAAATTAAAACTGAAAATATGAGTATGAGAAATATAGTTGATTTTAAGGATTTATACATGCCTTTTGACTGTTTATTATTTTTTGCTGATGGGGGAAATGGTGATTTGTTTGGCTATTCCATTTTGAATGGAAAAGTACAAAGAGATGACATATATGTATGGAACCATGAAAATGATAGTAGAACGTGGGTTGCTCCTTCTTTAAAGACTTTTATGGAGTGGTGGGAGAGGGAAAGATGATAATTTAAATATAGTATCAAAAAAAGTGCCTTGTTACTAAAGAAACAAGGCATTTTTTCACGAATAATTAATCTACCACTCAATCGGTTCTTCCCCGTACATCTCCCATAGCTTAGGAAACATCTTTTTTAAACCTTCTTCATCGTCTTCATCCCAATCTAACTCGATATCAACTTCCTCAAACTCTTCATTTGTTAAGACATGGTATAGTGTAAAGTATGTATCATCTTCATCCCCAGTCTTCTCCATGTAAACTTCTTGCCCGAAATATAGAGTAAGTTCTTCAATCTCTGGGACGTCATACTCACTCAAATTTTCTAATACAGGAATTAATCGTTCTGGATCTTCAATACAAGCTTCGTATGTCTCTTTTCCTTGATATAATAACCATCCGCGGAAGTAATCGAAAGTATCATCTGAACAGCCACCCATAATAATATAGGCTGCTGCCCATAAACGGGAGGTATAGGAGTCTTTCAAAAGGCGATGCATATGCGTATCAAAAGCTACAATTTCATGTACTGTACGTTTAGCAAGGTGAGAAGTAAGCCATTCTATTTGTTCTTCTTGGTCCTCACCTTTCGTTTTTGCACGATGAAGTAGCTCCCAAAATTCTTCTTCGGTTATCGTTTTTTCTTTTATGTAATCTTCCCCAGGCAACGGGTCTGTATATCCTTTTTTACGTTTGGAAGCAACTAGTTTATTAGCTTCTTTCATACATTCTTCTTCTGTTTCAAACTCTTTCGCTTTCACACTGCCAGCTGTGCCAATTTTTCCGTAAAACACAACATAGTCTTTTTCTTTCACAACGATTTTCCAAAACTTATTTGATTTCTCAGTTTGCTGGATTAATAACGTTTCCATCCGTACCCCCATAATGTTTTCTAGTGTGCAATATGATTGTAACATATGTATATACACTTGTAATGATGAAAAATAATAGTTTAGAAAATTCAAAAACCATTGAATGGAGTGGATGAATTTAGTAACCTTATTTGTACAGTAATTACATAATTGTTTTGTAATAATTCGATATTTATATAAGGGGGCGTTACGGATGGATCTTACGTTTAAAGTTGAGGAAACATGTTTTAATTACCGCGTTGGAGCAATTTGTAAACATGATAATAAAATACTCATTCTGCAAGGTGACGGTGAAGATTTTTGGTATGTACCCGGCGGTAGAGTAAAAATGCTAGAGAATAGTGAAGATGCATTAAAACGAGAGCTTGCGGAAGAGATAGGTGTTCCTATTAAAAGGAAAAGGTTAATATGGTCAGTAGAAAATTTCTTTACACTTTCTGAGCGAAAGTTTCATGAAATTAGTTTTTATTATGAAGTAGAGCTACATGAGTTACCTGCGAGTGGAGCGGATCAATATATTTTGGAAGAAGAGGGTAGAACGTATTTGTTTAGATGGGTGCCAGTAGAAGAACTGCATACATATAACTTACAGCCTGCATTTATAAAAGAGAAAGTAAAGGATGTATCAGTTCACACAGAACATATCGTATTACAAAAGTAAATGTATTCGGAGGGGAAAATGGTGAAGGGAACTAAAAAAGAGGTACATATAAATGACAAAGTAATTTATTACACACATATCGAAAAAGGTTCTAGTACCGTTTGCTTTATGTTTTCAGGTTCAGGATACAATTATGATAAGCCGTTATTTTATTACGCGACGATGTTAATGCTTGAACATAAAATAGATGTTGTACATATTCATTATTCTTATGATGGACAATTAATGAATAAACTAATGGAAGAAGTAACGAAAGTAATGATGGATGATATTAATCCGGTAATAAATGAAGTATTAAAAGATGAGCAATACAACGAGACTATGTTTTTAGGGAAGTCACTCGGAACAATTCCGATTGCAAATGATTTAATGAGGAGAGAAGAATTCGCGCAGTCAAAAATGATACTATTTACACCTTTACTGACGTTTGATACAATTTTTGATTCTATCTTACATAGTCGACACGAAGGGTTTTTAGTTATTGGGGATAAAGATCACCAATACAATGCAGGTCAAATTGATCAGTTATATAAAACGAATTTACAGATTGAAGTTGTCAAAAATGTAAATCATTCTGTAAATGTTGGGGGATATGAAACGGAAAATTCAATTGAGGCTATAGCGAAAATAATAGGAAAACTTAAAGAAGTTGTTAGGACAAACTAACCTATTAATACATGCAAAAGAGGTGCGAATTGCACCTCTTTTACTTTAATAAGCCTTCAAAACATGAAGTAAATAATCCTTACGATTCAGCGGATTATAATCAACACGTTTTCGAGTAGGGAAGGGAGCCATAAGCTTTGTGAAACCAGCTGGCTTCGTTGTAAATATGCCTTCTCCTTCTGTAAATGAATGAAGCATGCGTTTAAAATTCTCTGTTTTCGCAACAGGTAATGATCCTGTTAACTGGTAAGAGTTATTACTTAATATAGGCTCTCTAAAAGTTGCTGGAATGGCAGCGAGCTTATATATTGCGGTACTAATTGCCTGCTCCGGTACAGTTAATTCAAACTCATTTACTGGTTCATATACATATGTTTCAGCTTGCTTTAAAGCATCCATTAATACGATCGGTGTCAAATTTCTAAAGTCACTCGCTGTTGTAACAGGACTAGCATAACCAGTATGTGTTAACGTGACCATAACATCTGTAACTTCCCAACCATATAAACCTTGTTTTAACGTTTGAAATACTGTATCTTTAATTGCTTTATGAAATGCTAAAGGCAATGAACCAAGCTCAACACCTAATTTATACGTTATGCCAGAGTTAAGTTCACCACGTTCAATTTTAAAACCAATTGTTGCGTAAAATGGATTCGCTTTTTCACCCATGACTTCAACGGAATTCCCAATGCCAATTGGCTTTTCAATACATACAACTCGCGTATTTGAGAAAGTAACCTGTAAGTTATATTTCTCATAAAGTGTTGTTTCGATAACCTCTTTTTGTACTTCACCGAAAAGGCGAATATAAAGTTCATTATGAACATCATCTTTCCACACTTTAATAAGTGGATCTTCTTCACAGAGTTCCATAAGTGCAGCGTATAAATCATGAATTCGCTCTTTAGGTACCGCATCAATCGCTGCTTCCATTTGTGGTTCGGCAAAGTGAATATCTTTTATATAATCCGTACGTTCACCGATAATATCACCAATTTTTATATCATTCAGTCCCCACACTTTGCAAAATTCTCCGCTAGGAACGATAGTAGATTGAACAGCATTTCCTCTATGAAACATACACATTTTTTTAATCTTTTCTTTATGTGGTAGAGACTCATCGCGCTGTATATCAACATATTTTCTAACATGTAAGCTACCTGAAAAAACTCTTATATACGCAACCTTTTCTCCAGAAGGTTCACGTTCAATTTTAAAAACAACACCGGATAATGGTTCCTCTTGTGCCGATGTAAGAGCTGGCATTAGGGCCGGAAGTTTTTCAAGTATTTCAGTTACTCCTATACCTGTCATTGCTGAACCGAAAAAGATTGGATACACATTTGCTTGCTGTATTTGCTGTTCTAGTTTTTCTCTTAATAGTGCGTCCGGTATTATTTCGTTATTTACATATGATTCAAGTAATGATTCATTAAATGATGCTAACAGTTCCATACAACCGTCATATGATTTGTATTCAATGATCCGGGCTTCTTTCGTTCCTTCGTTTAGAACAGAATAGAAGGGGAATGCTTCATTTGAAAGAACCTCTTTTATTTGTTTCATAACTTTTTCAGTGTTTGCTCCACTACGATCAATTTTATTAACGAATAAAATAGTCGGTATGTTTAGTTTCTGTAATGTTCGCATTAAAATTTTTGTTTGTGCTTGCACACCTTCAACGGCAGAGATAACTAAAATCGCACCGTCTAGAACGCGGAATGATCGCTCCACTTCAGCGATAAAATCAGCGTGTCCAGGTGTATCAATGACATTTACTTTTACATCATCAATAAAGAAAGAAACGACAGATGCTTTAATCGTAATTCCGCGTTGTCTTTCTAATTCCATTGAGTCAGTTTGTGTATTACCACTATCAACTCGGCCAATTTCTTTAATCACATTCGTTTCATAAAGAATACGCTCAGTCAAACTCGTCTTGCCAGCGTCTACGTGCGCGACAATCCCTATATTTATTGTTGTCATTTGTGAATATCCTCATTTCATTTTCCATTTTCAATTCCTCATTTCTATTTGTATATTGCCGCATTATCAATCACTCTCCAGTTCTTTAAATTAGTATTATTATAGTGCAATTAACATTATTTGTAACGCTACAAAGCGCCTTAATTTGGAAAAAATAAAATGAAAACAAAATGCTTGCATTCTAAATCGATATAGATTATATTAATTGACATATCAACTATTGATACATCAAATGTTTTTATTTTGATTGTAAAGGAGGGTTAATTTGACAAGTTCATGCTCAAAAGAAGCGATTATTTTATATAAATTACACTTTCTAAATAAAGAAGTAAGTTCGAAATTTGAAGGGTGTACGGGTATGAGCCAGTCTCGATTAGAGCTTATACTTCAATTATTTGAAGTAGGTGAAATTAGTCAAAAAGCACTTCAGCAAGAAGTGAATATTGATAATGCTGCGATAACAAGGCATTTAAAGCAGCTTGAGGCCAATGAAATGATTGTAAGACGTAAAAATCCAGATGATAACAGAATTACGTTAGTTTCTCTTACTGAAGAGGGACGAAATAAAATTCAGGCGTTTCAAGAGGAAAAAGAACGTTTTGCCGCATCTGCATTTAAAGGATTAAGTGAGGAAGAACGCGATAATCTTTTAAATATGTTAAATCACATTCAAGAAAATATAAAAGAATTATAAAAAAGGGAGAATACAACTATGACTAACTCAGTAAAAACAAATGATTTTAACGAAATTTTAACAGGACGTCGTTCAATTCGTAAGTACGACCCTTCAGTGAAAATTAGCAAAGAAGAAATGACAGAAATTCTTACAGAAGCAACACTTGCACCATCTTCAGTAAACATGCAACCATGGAGATTCGTAGTGATTGAAAGTGACGAAGCGAAAGCAACACTTGCGCCACTTGCGAAATTCAATCAATCTCAAGTAGAAACGTCTTCAGCAATGATTGCTTTATTTGGTGATTTAAACAACTTTGATAACGCAGAAGAAATTTACGGTACAGCAGTAGAGCGTGGACTTATGCCAGCAGAAGTAAAAGGAGATCAAATGAAAAAACTTTCAGCTTACTTCTCTATGGTTACACCAGAAGTAATGAAAGATACGGTATTAATTGACGGTGGTCTTGTAGCAATGCAATTTATGCTAGCAGCTCGTGCGCACGGTTATGACACTTGTCCAATTGGTGGATTTGAGAAAGATCAAATCGCAGAAGCATTTGGACTAGATAAAGAAAGCTACGTACCAGTTATGTTAATTTCAATCGGGAAAGCTGCAGACAGTGGTTACCAATCAGTACGTCTTCCAATTGAAAAAGTTGCAGAGTGGAAATAATTTTATAAAAGAACTTCAATAAGTGAAAGATGAGAGGGGAAGCACCATGATTATTATTCACGCAATATTTCAAGTAGACCCAGCAAAACAACAAGCATTTTTAGAAGAAATTCAGCCACTCATTCATGGTTCAAGAGAAGAAAGTGGCAATGTATCTTATGACTTATATAAAGATACAGAAAAAGAAAGTGTTTATACGATGGTAGAAGTATGGAAAGATGAAGCAGCAGTTGCGAGCCATAATACGAGTGAACACTTCACATCTTTCGTTAGTAAAGCAGCACAATTTTTAACTGCTCCGCTTAATATAAAAGCTTATAATGGAGAATTAGTAAAATAATAAGGTAGAAAAAGATGACTTTAGCATATGGCTGAAGTCATCTTTTTTGTATAAGTAGAATCCATTTTGGACTCAGTTATGTTGATAGATAAGCGTTGCTCGCATCCTCAGTAACAGTGCTGAATTGTATGTTAAATTCGAACATTCGGTTTATTGGGATATTTTTCCGTGGTATAATTTTCTTGTAAATAAAAGGTAGAGGGGAGTAAGTAATGGGAGAATTTCAAAGTAATTTGCATACGGCAACGCAACTTGCAACGAAAATGAGAAATGCTTCAGATAGAATGCAAAGTGCTACTAGTCGCTCTATAAATAAGGCAACGCGTACTACACTATCTGCGAACTTCAAGGCACAAGAAGCAAATCAACAAAATTTACAGATCACGAAACAATTTTGTACTGCTTTTCAACAAACAATTGATAATATCCATTCCGTAGCAAATGAATTTGAGAAAATGGATACAGGACTTCAAAAGACTTTTCAATAATGTAACAACCTACGTAAAGGGGAAAAGGTAGGGGGAAAAGATGAGTCAAGGAATTGAAACGAGAATCAATCAATGTAATCAAAAATTACGAATTATATTTGAAGAACAAAATGAAAACCGAATCGCGCTGCAAAATCAAGAACGAGCTGAGGCTAGTTTTCATGAATGGAAAAATAGAAGTAATCGTTTATTTAACCGAATACTAGAAACTTGGCACGGCGACAAAGAAGTGTTTCACCTTTTTACGAATATGCGGCAAGAAATCGGACAGTATGAAAGAAAACTTACATTCGAATTAGAAAATGAAAAAGAGACGTTGCTTAAAGAAAAACGGCATCTCAGTGAGAAAGAAAACGACCTTTCCTATGAACAGCAGCAACTACAAAGGGAGGCCAATACATGAGTTTAAACATGTATTTGGGAGAAGTACAAAGTCAAACTCAAAGTATGAACGCTATATGTAATGCTACGATTCAAAGTATGGAACAAGTCATTCAATCTATTGATGCCTTTGCGATAGACACAGTATTACAAGGACAAACATACAGTAGTGCAAAATCCTACCTTGTCCAAACATTTCGGCCATTAGCGCAAGGAATTATATGCTTATGTGAAGAGTTAATTCGCCAAAACGAAGCATTTCCAAATGAGTTCCAAGCGAAAGTTGCTTCGACAGATGTGATTGAACAAGAAATAAGAGAACAAATAAGGGGAATTAATCAATCGATTACAAGTATAGAAGCAATAGAAGTACTTACACCAATGCCCGGAGTAGGTGCAATTGTAACGGTATTAGGTGCAATGAGAAAAAAACTGGAAGAAAAACTAGAGCATTTATATGAATTCAATCATTCATCCAGCAACAACTACAGCACCGCTCTCCAATTAGCAGCTAGCATCACAGCCGGACTCGCTGAAGTGCAAAGTGGGAAAGGATTTAGCCCTGTGAGTGGGACGTTTAGTATACAAGGATTGAATATGGATTGGGTGAGTTCGATTCAGGGGATTATAGAAGAAACAGCTCGAAAAAATGATCAGTCAATTAAAGATATAGAAACAAATAACATAATTGAGGAGAAATCTCCGGTTAGAAATGCTTGGGACGATGTGGCAGACGGTATAGTTGGCACGTTTGAAACAGCGAAAAAGATGTGGGAAGCTATTCAAAGAGGCTCGGGGAAAGCTATTGGTGATGAAATCGAGTCCGCAATAGCTTTAAGTAATATGGACATAGGAACTTTTATTAATGTAACCTATGCACTTTTCCATTTGGATGAAACTGCAAAAAATATGTGGCATGCATTTTCAAATAAAATAAAACGAGATATGATAGAGGGAGATGCAGAGAGTCGTACAGAATTGACTACCTATGGATTAACACAAATAGCTACCACAATATTAGGCGATAGGGCACTAAATAAAGTAGGCCATATCACAAAAGGAGCAAAAGCATCAAGTGGAGTAAGTACATTTGCTAATGCAGTAAAACTAGCAAAAGAATTGAAGCCTACGCTTGAAATGTTACAATCATTTAAGAGAGAGGCTTCCTATGCATTCTCTAGTGTTGGTGGAACTATCATAACCAAAATACCACAAGGTGAATTGATAGAAGCTTATTATAAGTTTGCGAAGTCTAAAGATGGTGGTAAGGGTACGGGTGGATTCAGTAATGGAACTAGTCGGGCTAACAAGGTTAATATACCCGAAAGTAGCATTAAACATTCAAATGTAGGTGACTTTACAACACATCCTAAAACAGGAGATATTTCAAAAATGAAGGGTGGAGGACATGGACAAAGTAATATTGAATTTTTGGAAAAAAATAATGTAGATTATAATATAAATAAAGTATACGAAAACGGTGTTAGGGTAGGTAATGTGCCTGGACACAAGGTGAAAGCAAAAAGAACAGGTTCCAATCAATCATGGTTTCCAGAAAGCTGGACAGAGTCTGATATTACAGCAGCAGGTGCTAAGATTGCTGAATTGCCCGGATTTGCGAATACAGAAAATGGTGTGGCTATTTTTGGAGAGTATAATGGGGTTAGGGTTGGAGTTATAAAAACAAATGGAGAGATAGGGACTATTTTTCCAGATGCGACTAAACAACCGTAGATAGAGTTTGGAGGATTAATATGGATATAGCAAATAAAATGGAAGTTATATTAAATGAAAGAAAAAAATTAAATTTGAATGATGACTATGGGATACAAAAAAGTTGGAATGAAATAATAGAAGTTCTCTCAGAAAATGAGGGAAATACTATAAGATATTTAGAGAACTGTAGTAAAGAAGAGTTATATTGGATAAGTGAAGTTTTGGAAGATATAGTAGAAATTATACAAAGTAAAGAACTAATTAATTGCTTAAGAAAATTAGATGGAAAATTTCCAGAATTAGAAATGACAAATGATATTGATATTGCAGAAAGTTATATAGAAAATCCTTAAATTAAAGGAATAGTTGGTGTGCTTAAGTATAGAACCATGGGATATAATGATACTTTCTTGAAATTCATAGATCATGATGGTTGTACCATCATAGAGTGTTATGTGCAATGATAGAAAATAGAAAACGAGGTACGAGCTTAGGCGAGATGACATTTTACTGTACGACGAATATTAAAGACTTGGAATGGGAAAAATTTACAAATTTATGCTACTTAAAAATATATGAACTTAAAGCACTTGGTTGTCTATTTGAGACAATAAGTGCTTTTTTAATTGAAAGGTAAGCTATAAATTTATCGAAATTATTTTTATGAATTAAAGCTAACAGAATATGCACATAGGCTTCAATTGCAGGTATATAGTTTGTTTTTCAATGTCAAAAAACATTAATAAAAACAGGGCAAAATTATTAAATAGCCGGGTCCATTGTAGAAATGTTTGAAGGTATCTCGCTCATAGGCGAATCTAATTTCTTAACTATCGTGGCAGAAGTAGGAACTGGTGGGGTAGCATCACCAATTGTTATTCCATTAGATATAGCAGCAACAGCTACTGGGGCAAGTCTTTTTGTACATGGTGGATTTGTTTGGAATAAATCGATTCAAAATACTAAGGATACTCTTCAAAAAATCCAGTCTTCTGGTGGAGGTAAGGGTGCGAGTAATCGAATACCTTCTTATGGAAAAGATTCTGTACCTAAAGGCCCATACCGTGAAGTAAATGGTTATCCAATAAAAGTGAAAGCAGGAGCTCAAGAAAAGCATATTCCTGATACACCGAACTATAAACAAGAATTAGCAAATGGAAAAAATAAGAGCATTTTCTATGGCGATAATAAAATAGCGCAAGAATTGCTTGATAAGTTCGCCGGGAAAGGTGAACTATTAAAAAACGGTAGAGAAAGAGTAGACTTTGGTGAGCCAATAGGAAAATATTATGACCGCAATACTGGTGAATACTATGAGACTACTAAAGGGTTGATCCATTATGGAAAAGATGGCGCTCATATAGTACCATCAAGACCATAAAAATCATAAGAAAAGAGGATGCAAATGGGGTACGATTCTTTAATTGGAACATTAATAAATTATGAACATAGTGACATGATACTAGAATGGAAAAGTGGATTGAGGATTATTGGAGAACTAGATACAGTTTTTGAAACAGACAATGGACTAGATGAGGATGATATAAATTATACAGAATATGATGCAGCTGTATTTAGAGTAAATAATATTTTATCTCGACCTAATACAAACGAAGGTACTGTATATAATTGGTTAAAACAAGAAAAAAGTTCATTGGTTGAAATTTCTCTCTATGATGATCCGCCAAGTGCAGTGTTTTTAACTGACGGAAAAAGAGTATGGGAAAGAAAAATGTGTAAATAATAGGTGGCATTTAAACTGTTACCTTATTAGTCAAATTAGATCTAGTTAATTTTGATATATGGTTTTTAAAGGAATCAGAACAGGCTACTAACATATACTCTGGTATGAAGAAAAGATATCCTAATCGTAAGCTGATTCCTTTTGCTAAAAGAGTTGATAATGATGATACTGCATGTTTTGAAATCGGCAAAGGAAGTAAAGTTCAACTTATTCATGATTTTGCTTCTGAAGGCTTTGAACAAAGAAAAGATAAGCATCCTATTATTTTAGAAGTTAATACTGAAAAAAGCTAGAGAAGAAGGCGTTAAATTTTATTTAGGAAATGAAAAAGTTTGGTTAGCAGATGAGATTCCTAGTGAGTTTATCGCAATTAATAAGAATTAATTGAATCTATTCTACTAGATTATGACGGCAGGAAAAATTTTTTCTTTAGGATATATATTTGAATGAACCATGTTATCTGTCTTAAAATAAACAAATAAATGGCGAGTTACTTATGGAAAATAATCAACAAGAGAGACTTCACATTTGAGGTCTCTTTTGTTGATTTAAATTGAAAATTATTATTTGAGCGAATGCACTTTCGTACCTTGCATTTCACAGGCACATAGGCTTCAATTGATGCTATATAGTATGTTTTTCAATGTCAAAAAACATTAAAAAAAACAGGGCAAAATTATTAAATAGCCGGGTCCATTCTAGAAATGTTTGAAGGTATCTCGCTCATAGGCGGATCTAATTTCTTAACTATCGTGGCAGAAGTAGGAACTGGCGGGTTAGCATCACCAATTGTTATTCCATTAGATATAGCAGCAACAGCTGCTGGGGCTAGTCTTTTTGCGCATGGTGGATTTGTTTGGAATAAATCGATTCAAAATGCTAAGGATACTCTTCAAAAAATCCAGTCTTCTGGTGGGGTAAGGGTACAGGTGTTGATGGTCAGGGAGCCAGTGTAGCAGGGAACATTGGAAAAAATGATAAACTAGCAAGTCAAGGGCATGTTGATGCTGGCGTTTCAGGTGCTCCAAAAGTTGATGCAGGAAAACAGGGTAAACATGTTCCTGGTCATGGGAATAATGTCTCAACCAAATCGCAGTGGGGAGCAGGGAAAAATGGAGTAGTAGAGACACAAGAAGCATGGGTGAAAGGAACACCAGTAAAGCCAGACGGAAGTGTTAGAGTGCATGATTTTGGAAAGCCAATAGGTCCAAATGGAGAAACGAGGGTAAAGGTTCATATGGATGGTAAAGGAAATATACATGGATACCCTGTACAATAAAGGAGAATAATTATGAGTGATGAGATACTAAAAGTTGTTAATAAATTATATAAACAAGGTGATTTCCAATATGTTTTGGGGAAATTTGTTGATAAACATTTCTGGGATGGAGAAATTAATAAAATATCAAATATAAACGTTGATAATATTACTGATTTTAGTTATTCATCATGTTTTTCTTACATTCTTCTACCACTAGATGTGAAATTTCGTTTTGGTAGTGTAGAATTCAGTGAGTATGTTCGGAAGCAATCAGAAATTAATTGTGTAATGCTAATGATTTCGGCAATCGCGCCATATGCAGTGGTTAAATATTTAAGATATAGATACACTAATGGTACAATCGAGCTAGTTGAAGAGTCCTCGCCATACAATGATGAATCTAAGAAAATAGGAAGTAGTATTTTAAAATTATTAGATAGTAACGGAATAAAGAATCTTGATAAAGAAACGTTAAGTATTGAAGTGGAGGATGTTTCGTTAGAGTTAAAGGAAACAGGTGTTACTATATATAATTGTTTATTTGAAGATGAGTATTAAAAAGAAGCATTAATGATTGTCCAGAAACCAAAGAAGGGATACAAATAATAGAGGTAGATTAGTAGTTGTTAAGAAGTGAGTACAGTTCGAAAATGTAGTCTCATTAAAAAGAGTGACCCTCTTTAGAAAACTTTTATGAGTGTACTCCATAGGGTAAATGTCCGAATATTTGTTAAAAAGCGTTACGAAAATTACAATTTATGTAATAGGAAGATGAAAGTTAAAAATTTCTAGGGATAAACCAGTTTCAACACTAGGGCAAGTTAATGGTGGATGTAGCTTCAGATATTAAAAAGATGAAATTAAAGTATACTGTGAAGAACAAGGATTGTACTCGATGTATATTTTTAGAGATAAAGAAATTAATTGCGCAAAAATGAATGAAGAAGCATCAGAAATAGACAGGGTGGGCTTGCGAGAAATGTGGGCTCACCTTTCGTCTGTTCAAATTGATTATGTGGTGGTGCTAAACTAAGTAAAACTAAAGATGGAAGACAAATGTCAAATGATTGGTTGAATGGTGCGAAGACCCGAAAAAGTAGAATATTGAAGGCAGTTGATGGAGATGCAAAATTAGCATCAAAGATTACGAAAGCATTACAAGATCAGGAAGTTGAGAGAGTGTTATCAAAGGTTGATAGTAGTGGAAATGTGAAAACATTTAGAATAGATGCAAAGGGTAACATTGTTGGAGAATGGCCATAATTTAGAAGCGAGGAGGAATTGAATGGTATGAGAGATTATTTATGTATAGAAGAAAAGTGTAGAGAAGGAATTGAATATCATAAAGAGTTTATAGAGGAAAATAGAGAAGATATTAAAAGTTTAGAAGAAGATACTAAAAATGGAATTCAAAGATATTCTAAAGATAATAAGAGTATTATAGAAGGGACATATCTAGCCAATTTTAGATATGAGATGGAGGATATTAGGGCAAAGTATTCTTTAGGGGAAGATGTTAGTGTAATAGAAAAAGATTTTCATAATGCAATTTATGATTTAGAGAATACAGGAAGTAGGGAAATTGGATATTTAAGTCTGATTTGGATGATTTCCTTAGGAATTTTGTTAGAAACGGATAAAAAGAATATAGAAAGATTAAAAAAGATAGTTGATACAAAAAATATGAATGACGCAGTAATTGATTTCCTCTTATGCGCTAGTGATATTGGATACACAAACATGACGAACAGATATTATAAAGAAAATCCATATGCAAAAACAAGAGAGATTATAGAACTTGCACAAACAGATAAAAAAGAAGCGTCTAAAAGATTGCAAACGTACATGGAGAAAGAATGGTTTAAAGGCCATTATGATTATGAATGGAAAAATGCACATAAAGAACCTGGATATGTGGGGTATTGGAGCTTTGAGACAGCTGCAATAGTAAAGATACTCGGACTTGATGATACAAGTTTAAAAGATAATAATCATTATCCATATGATTTGGCACATTATAAAAATGAAATGAAATTCAAGCATATAGACCTAAGTGAATATCACTATGAAGATGAGACAGAAGAAATCGAGGATATAGTAGAAGGAATTGAACATAATCCTGCATTGGAAAATATTATTCCGCCAAAATGGCATTCATTGGTCAATGAATTAATACATGATTATGAGAATATGGATGATAGTAGTTTTTATGAAAAATACAAAAAAACGATAGGAATAGGTCAAGTGTGGTTCTTACCACAAGAGTATGAAGAAGAAAATGAGCAAAAAAATCTATTAGGAAGTTTAATTGTGTTTGCCCTGACGGTAAGAGATTATATATTACAACTGGACTATAAAGACGATTTAGAAGACTACATTGATAATCTTAAAAATTTCTGGAATGTTTCAGAAACAAAGTTAGTTCAATTTATATTAGAAAATGATCAAAATTATTATGCATGGGTACCAAAAGAAGCAAGCATCCCAAATATGTATGAAGTGAAGATTGAGAGTGTCGATGTACAGGAAGTTCTATAACGAACAAATCGAAATGGTTTTTATTATATGTAATATTAGAATGCATTTTACTAGTTAATTGAAAACAATGTATGCGTGGGAGTAAAAAGGATGTATTGTTACTAAAAATTAGAGGGAAAGAAGGCTGTTGGATTGAGTTAAGCACCTCATTGTCAATATACGACAATAGGTGCTTTTTTGCGTGCAATGAAGAAAAAATAAAAGATTCATTTTCACTCTATTTCATCTTCGAATTACATGTTATAATTTGGAAAAAATATATTCTTAATTTTTAGATAATTAAAAGGTGGTAGATAATATATGAGTACATTAAAGAAAATTACTAATAATATTTCGAAGGTTATTATAGGAAAAGACGAATCGATTGAACTGGCAGCTATAGCTCTTATAGCAAGAGGACACATTTTATTAGAGGATGTACCTGGGACAGGAAAAACAACATTAGCGAAAAGTTTGGCTAAAAGTGTGGACGCCAAATTTCAAAGAATACAATTTACAGCGGATACTTTGCCTGGAGATGTTATTGGCCTTGAATACTTTGATGTGAAGGAATCGGATTTTAAAACAAGGTTAGGACCCATTTTTGCAAATATCGTATTAGTGGATGAAATTAATCGAGCTGTACCGAGAACACAATCTTCGTTACTTGAGGTTATGGAAGAGCGTACGGTTACAATTGCGAAACAGACACATTCATTACCAGAACCTTTTTTAGTTATAGCAACGCAAAATCCACTCGAATCAGCGGGCACATTTCCTTTACCAGATGCTCAATTAGACCGATTTTTACTTACGATTCGCCAAGGTTATCCTACGAGAGAAGCTGAAAAGGAAATGATGAATCGGTTTCAAATGAATGATCCGTTAGAAACATTACACTCTATTATTTCAAGTGAAGAAATTATTACGATGCAAAAGCGTGCAAGAGAAGTGTTAGTAGGGAATGATGTGCAAGATTATCTTCTTGAAATTATTGAAGCAACTCGTAACCATGAGTTAATTGAAATTGGTGTAAGCCCTCGGGGAACGTTGGCATTTATGAGAGCGATTCAAGCACGGGCAATATTAAATGAAAGAGATTACTGTACGCCAGATGATATTAAGACGCTCACTGCATCAGTTTGTGCTCATCGTTTAACGTTAACGATTGAGGGAGAGATGAAAACGACGAAAGAACAAATTATGAAAGAAATTCTTCATACGATTAGTGTGCCAGTGGAGAATGTACGATGAATCAACAGCTTGTGTATACACCTTTAGCGGAGCCTTTCGTAATGGGGGTTATGTCAGTTGTAGCCGTTATTTTAAGTGTATTTTCAAGTAATCTACTGTTTTTATCTCTCGTATTTTTATATGTAATTTTAATAGGTGCTATGCATGTATATATACGTAAAGTATCTCGTGTTGAATGGGAATACAGTCAAGGGAATTCGAATGTTTTTATAGGTGAAACGAATATGTGCAAAATGAAAATTTCAAACAAGTCGATATTTCCTATTCTTAATATCGTATTTCGATTTAAATGTGAAAATAAGCTAACTTGGAATCATGATGAAATAAACAAAAATCATAGTACAGGTTCAAATTATTATATGAATTTTAATTTAAAAGGAAGGGAGTCAGTTTCATTTGATTTGCAAGCTGTAGCGTTAAAAAGAGGCATCGCGAAATGGGAAGAAGTTGAAATTGTTATTACTGATCTCTTTGGATTTATAACGAACCATATAACATATAAACAAGTTGATACGCCCTCTTATTTAGTCTTACCAGCTGTTCCGAAAATACAAGTTCCTGAATTACAAGAATGGTCACGAGGATTTCGAAAAGCGATGTCTTCACCCTTATATGATGAAACGAAAGTAATGGGAGTAAAGTCTTATGAAAATGAAGATTTTCGTTCCATCCACTGGAGTGCAACAGCGAAAACAGGGACGATAATTGCGAAAAAGTATGAGCGAACACAATGTGATAAATACGCGATTTATCTCAACTTGCAAAATAAAAGTGGTGTTTCTTTGCGAAATGATATAGAGGAACTAATTGAATTAACAGCAGGTATATGCAAACAACTTCTTATGCAAAACTGTTCGTTTGAAGTATGGATCAATAGTGTAAAAGATAACGGTTTGCTACATATAAAAAATGGGGATAATCGGAAACATTTGCAAAATGTATTAAGGGTACTTGCCTCGATATCAGACCAAGATACGCCTATATCTTCTTCTTACTTTTACACAGCAGGCTTTCGTCGAAAGGAACTGGATGCGGTTCCTTTAATTATTGGTACTTCACCAAAGAAATACAGTAGAACGAATAAATGGATTGTAATGAAAGAATAAGAAGGGGCTTATGTCATGGTGAATAAAAAGCGACATATGAAAGTGAAGTTATGGAGTGTGAGAACTTTAATCATACTTTTCTTTGCGATTAGTGCGATAACGTTATCACAAGGTATTGTGTATGTACAAGACATAGTAAAAGAGCGTTTTTTCAGTAAGACTAAGACAATATCGGAAAGAAATTATGACTTTACTAGTATAGGTGAAAATTTTGATGATTCCAAAATAGATGAAGATGAATATGAAGAAGTAAAAGATACGGGTATAAGAACGAAAACGGGTAAAAAATTTCAACCTTTCGAAAGAGAAAGTCTATGGAGTGACGTGCTTTCTGTTCTTTCAAATGTATGGATTACTATAGTTTTTTATGTGATAATCGCAATATTAATTATATATGCCATCTACAAGTATATTAGGAACAAATTGATGAGAACAGAAATAGTACAGGAGAAAGAATCGATCACAAAGCAAACTGCGGTAAGAAGCATAAAGAATGAAAAAGTCATTCATCAGTTAGAACGGCCGTTACCGACAGATAAGATAAGAAAAACGTTAGTTGAATGGGAAAGAACATTACCATTTCATGAACAGAGAAGGTCCTATGAAACGATACAACAATGGTTAAAAAGAATTTGTAGAACAAGAGATATTATCTCGTTATATGAGTCTGTTCGTTATGGTGAAAAGACGTATACGGATTTAGATGTGGAAGAAATAATGAAGTGGGTAGAGGGAGACGGGAAGGTGGATACATAAATATCCACCTTTTCTATTTTTATACGGAAATTTGATTAACATGAATTATTTTCTTATATGAAATCGTCTTCAAATAGGTAAACAAAATTAACTTTATTTACTTATACTTCATTACATGTTAACCTATACTTAATTTTTATAAATTATAATTAATTTTTGATTTTTTAAGGGTGTGAAAATGTAATGAAATCGGTATTAAAAAGCATACTTATTTCCTTTGTTTTTTCAGCAGTAGGTATGTGTTGGTTACTGTACGTATTATTCAAAGGAGACGGAGACTGGTTATTGTCTTGGATAGGTGTATTAATGGCGTATTTATCTTTATATACTTTAATAGATTTATATTGTAAAAATACATACGATAAAAAAATAAATAAATGGCTTATAAAAACATCGGTGACTAGTTTTAGTTTTGCTGTATTAGGAATCTCATTTTGTATCATACATGAGCTATTAACACCGTGGAGTCTTAGTTTAATGGTGTGGTATTGGTTGCTAATGTTAGTATTATTTTTAACAACTATAATATCATTAATCAGTTTAGTATTTGTTAATCGTAAAAATCACAATTTCACCGTTGGATATAGAATGCTCATACTTCTAAATATATTTCTTACACTAGGACCAGTATTATGGCCGCTATTACTTTCTATTATTGGAAATGGTATGAATGCTAGTGCGGGCTGGTAAAAAGGAATATAAATTAGTTGTGTAAAGAATAGGATGAAAAGTTGATATAGAATTTTAAATGTTTAAGAGAACATGTTTACATAAAAAATGAAAACATGTTCTCTTTTTATTTGCATGCATAACTCTTCCTCAGTTTACCGTATTTAAATTTAAACGTAAGTATTTCGTAAGGAATGGATAAGAAAAAAGAGAGATTTATCATATAGGATGAAAGTATAGCTTGAATCAATCCGATATTAATGGAGGAGAGAAAGCCTTATGAAAAAATGTAATTCAATTAAGTTAGCAAGTTTTGCAGTTTTATTAGCGGGTACTGTTCTATTCACACCTGGTTTTACTGTGACTGCAGAGTCAACTCAAAATATTTCTAGTTCGTCACAAGTACATGATCAAAAGAATCGTAATGGCTGGAAACAAGTAATGCAGGAAACAGTACAGCTTGGTGCTGTAGGAATATTAGCTAAGGCGTCTAACAACGGAAAAACTAGTAGTTTTACTGCTGGCGTGGCGGACTTAAGTACAAAGAAACCGGTGAATTCGGATTATCGCTTTCGGATTGGTAGTGTGACGAAGACGTTTACTGCGACGACTGTGCTTCAATTAGTAGGAGAAAATCGCTTACAACTTGACGATCCAATTGAAAAGTGGCTACCGGGTCTCGTGCAAGGAAATGGGTATGATGGTAATCAAATTACGATACGACAACTTTTGAATCATACGAGTGGTATCGCTGAATACTTAAAGTCAAAAGACGCGGACATAATGAATTCGAAAAAAACGTATACAGCAGAAGAAATAGTGAAAATAGGCCTTTCGCTGCCTCCAGATTTCTCGCCGGGTAAAGATTGGTTGTATTCAAACACAGGATACGTAATACTAGGAATGCTTATTGAAAAAATAACTGGAAATAGTTATGCGGAAGAAATCGAAAAGCGAATTATTGAACCTTTGGATCTATCAAATACGTTTTTACCAGGAAATTCACCCGTCATCCCAGGAAAGAATCATGCTCGTGGATATGTGAAAATGGAAGGAACAGGCGAGTTCAAAGATATTACGTATTATAATCCGAGTTTAGCTAATGCAGCTGGAGATATGATTTCTAATGCGGATGACTTAAATAAGTTCTTTTCATCTTTACTTGGTGGTAAGTTACTGAAGGAACGCGAGCTAAAAGAAATGCTTACTACAGTTCCTATAGAAGGCAAAGGGGTTGGTGACGCATACGGTCTTGGAATCTATGAGACTAAACTTCCAAACGGTGTTTCAGTTTGGGGGCATGGAGGAGGAATTCCTGGATTTGCAACTTTTGCTGGGGGAGTAATTGGAGGCAAACATACATTAGCTATCAGTCTTAACTCAATAGGTGGGGTCGATATTGTTCCGCAGTTAAATAAAATGATGCAAATTGAATTTAATAAATAGATGAAAAGAAAATGAATAGAATTTTGTTATAGTTGTATTTAAAAGAGGTGCTTTTTTAAGTTCGCAACTATGGACAGTAGTTGCATTTATGATATGACATCAAGTGTATTCCAAAGTGAAAATCAATCTTAATGCTTACGACAAAATAAAAAAGGATGTCAGTTACATGACATTCTTTTTATTTTGGATAAAAGAGGTATGTGTATAGTTCTGAAAATTGTTATTTTTTAAATTTTTACATATAATGAAGGATATAGGGGCACCAATAGGGGAGTTATGAATGGAAAATACTTTAGTTAGTTAAATATTACTCGTTTTAATCAAAATAATTATGAGTTGATTTGGAGTTGAATACAATGGGGAAAAATCATTATAAATGGAGTAATAAACAATTACGAGAACATGTTGAAGTACTAGATGGTAAGAGAAGCACACACATATTATTAAAGAATGCAACATATTTAAATTCTTATATGCGCGAGTGGATGACAGCGAACATTTGGATATATAATGATCGAATTGTATACGTAGGGGAGCAGCTGCCAGAGCAATTAACGGAGTGTGAAGTTGTTGATTGCGAAGGAAAGTATGTCGTACCCGGTTACATAGAACCACATGCACATCCGTATCAGTTGTATAACCCAGAGACGCTAGCGAATCATGCGATGCAGTTTGGGACAACAACTTTTATTAATGATAATTTAACTTTATTTTTCACATTAAAGCGTGAAGAAGCATTTCGTTTATTAGATGAATTCAATAAGATTCCAGCAAGTATGTATTGGTGGTGCCGTTTTGATGGACAGACTGAATTGCAAAACGGAGAATCTTTGTTTAATCGTGAAGAAATAATAGAGTGGCTGCAGCATGAAGCGGTTCTTCAAGGCGGCGAGCTAACAGCATGGCCAAAACTATTACATGGCGATGATGAAATGTTAACTTGGGTGCAGGAAACGAAGCGATTGCAAAAGAAAGTAGAAGGACATTTTCCGGGTGCATCTGAAACGACTTTAGCGAAGTTAAAACTGTTAGGTACAGATTGTGATCATGAAGCGATGACAGGGCAGGAAGTTTTCACTCGTCTTATGCAAGGTTACACTGTTTCCCTAAGAAATTCTTCAATCCGCCCAGATTTAGAAGTTTTACTGAAAGAATTGTTGGAACTAGGCGTAAAGCAGTTTGATAGATTCTTTTTTACAACAGACGGCTCACATCCTTCGTTTTATGAGAATGGAATGACAAACGTTATGATTTCTACCGCGATAAAACAAGGCGTGCCAGTAATAGATGCATACGATATGGCAAGTTATAATATTGCTCGCTATTATAATATGGAACATGTACATGGTTCGATTGCGACAGGTAGAATTGCTAATATCAATATTTTAGAAAGTAAAGAAAACCCAGTACCAATCAGTGTCCTTGCAAAGGGGAAATGGGTGAAGCGTGACGGTGTAAATACACATGAAGCATTACATATAGACTGGAGTAAACATAAAGTAACTCCATTATTATTAGATTGGTCAATAGAAAAAGAGGATATGATTTTCTCTAATAAAACGGGGATACACTTATTAAACAACGTTATTACAAAACCATACACTAGTGAAATTAATATAGACTGTGATGAATTGTCCACAGATCATGATGAATGTTTCTTTATGATGATTGCTCGTGATGGCAGTTGGCAAGTGAATATAGCTGTGAAAGGTTTTGCGAAAGAACTAGGTGGGCTTGCTAGCTCTTATTCTGGTACAGGTGACATCATTCTTATCGGAAAAAGAAAAGAAGATATGCTCACAGCTTTTCGTAGAGTAAAAGAGCTCGGTGGTGGAATGGTCATAGCAGAAAACAATGAAGTGTTACACGAAATAGCATTACCATTGCTCGGGATTATGTCTAATTTAAAAATGAGAGAATTAATACAGGAAGAGAAACAGATGGTGAAATTACTACAAGAGCGTGGCTACGCGCATGATGATCCAGCATTTACAATTTTATTCTTTTCTGCGACGCACTTGCCTTTTATACGAGTAACACCTATAGGATTATATGATGTGAAAAGTAGTAAGGTAGTTGCCCCGCCCGTGAATTTGATAAAGCAATATTAAAAGGAAAGATCCTATAAAAATTTTATAGGATCTTTCTCATTATTAGCATAAGAATATTGTAAGCCTCAAATGATATAGTATCTAAATCATTTGAGGTGATATGTAAATATGAAAAAAATATTTTACATTTTAAGCGTATTTATTCTGTGTGTATCGATACAACACGTTGTACATTCCCAATCAGATGCACCAGAATTATCTTCGGATTGTCTCGAAGAAAGAAAAGTTAGAGATGAAAAGCATGTGAAGAATATAATACAGGACATTAAATCCACATTTAATTTAAATATTGATGAACATAGTTTTTGGGAAGTAAGTAAAAGAGATCTGGAGGCTGCTCATTTGATGTATGGTGGAAAGGAAAATGATTCTTATTATAATTCGCTAACTAAAATTTATGATAGTGGTGGATTTAGCGAACAGCCCAGCTTATTTGTGAGGGCACAAGAAGCATTTTTACTTTATAAAGAAAAAGATAATATCAATGTAATGAAACGCCTAAAACTAGACGTTGAAAAAGGGGAATGGCTCGTTATAAAAACGAAAAAGAAGAAAGGGAAAAAAGTGAAATTCAAGCTGTTGCAATGTGAAAAAGATTATATGAAAAAGAGAAATGAATAACAAAATACTTATTCATACTGTTTTTATTCAACGATATTTTGCTGTTGATGTGAAATAGAAAAAGGTAAACGAACATATTAGCTTTATGGAATATGTTTGTTTACCTTTTTTTGAGAGATTTAATAATTGGGGATTATTTACTGGCTAATGAACTTATAATATTCAATGAATTTGTTCTTCATAAACATTAGATTTTGTGTCAAATGATTTATACATTACCGAACCACCTATGTATATTTTATTCTACAGTATTTATAAAAGAATGTTGGCTATTCATAAGAAATATGATTGGCACGGTTTTTGCTTGTATTACATGTAAGGAAGGGAGATTGTATGTAAGGAATCTGTACTCGTAATAGTATAAAACAAGCTACTATTGCATTATTAATCATAGTTGTATTTATAGCGGAACTGTAAATACATACAAATAAGTGGTTTTTTTGAATTTAAAATTCTGAATTTTCTTTTAAGTTATTAGGGGGCAATGGGATGGTTAAATATTCGAAAATTTCTAAGTGGATTCTTGGTGTTGGATTAGTGACAATAACATGTAATGGTTTGCAAATTCAAGCAGAGACAAAAGAGCAAAATGTGAAGAACGTATTACAAATGGAGCCGGTAGGAATACAGAAATCTGTTGATGAATTGGCGCACCCTTCAAAAGTACAAGAAAATGCATCTTTTACAAAACGGTTAAAATTAGCGGATTTATCACAGCGCCCACTAGCACCAACCGATAATATTAAACCGTTAGCTGAAGAAAAAAAGTATTCAATGGCTGAGTTAAATCAATTAAATAATAAACAATTAACTGATCTTCTTGTGACAATTAAATGGTATCAAATTCCGGAATTATTTCAGTTTAATAGTGATAGTCTTAAATTCTATCAAGATGATAGCCGAATGCAAGCAATTATTAATAAACTAGCAGAACAAGGACAAGCTTATACGAAAGATGATTCAAAAGGGATTGAAACATTAGTAGAAGCTCTACGTGCAGCATTTTATTTAGGTTTTTACCATGATGAATTAAGCAAACTAAATGAGCGTAGCTACCATGATAAGTGTTTACCAGCTTTAAAAACAATTGCAAAAAATCCAAATTTCAAACTTGGTACATCAGAACAAAATAAAATAATTGCATCATATGGAAAATTAATTGGAAATGCATCAGCAGATGTTGAAACGGTTTTATATGCAGGTGAAATTTTTAAACAATATAACGATAATCTTGCAACTTTCATTGAAGACCGAACAAAAGGAGACGCTATATATGAGTTGATGAAGGGAATTGACTTTGATATTCAGACGGATATGTACACGACTGGAAAAGAGCCAAAAGATACGATGTGGTTTCGGAATATCGATAACTTTATTAATGAAGTAAATCGTTTTGCACTACTTGGTACAGTAACAAATAAAAACGGATGGTTAATTAATAATGGAATTTATTATGCTGGCCGATTGGGCAAGCTTCATAGCACGCCGACAAAAGGACAACAAGTTGTTACAGATGCAATGCGAATTTACCCATATTTAGGAGAGCAATACTTTGTTGCGGCAGAACAAATTACTACAAATTATGGAGGAATAGATGCGAATGGAAAAACTGTAAATTTAGATCAAATTCGAGAAGAAGGTAAAAAGAAATATTTACCGAAAACGTATACGTTTGATGATGGAGCAATTGTCTTTAAAGCTGGGGATAAAGTTAGCGAAGAGAAAATTAAACGTCTATACTGGGCGGCAAAAGAGGTGCGTTCTCAATTTTATCGTACAGTTGGTAGCGATAAACCACTTGAAAGTGGACATGCTGATGATGTGTTAACGATGGTTATTTATAATAGCCCAGATGAGTATCAATTTAATCGTCAACTGTACGGATATGAAACGAATAATGGTGGGATTTATATTGAAGGGACAGGAACTTTCTTTACATATGAACGTACACCAGAGCAAAGTATTTATAGTCTGGAAGAATTGTTCCGCCATGAATTTACGCACTACTTACAGGGAAGGTACGAAGTTCAGGGATTATGGGGCCAAGGGGAAATGTATCAAAATGAACGTTTAACATGGTTTGAAGAAGGGAATGCAGAGTTCTTTGCAGGTGCAACGCGATTAGATAGTGTAGTACCGCGAAAAAGTATAATTGGCGGGTTATCTAATGATCCTGCAAAACGTTATACAGCATCACAAACATTAAATGCGAAATATGGAACGTGGGATTTTTATAATTATTCGTTTGCGCTGCAATCATATATGTATAATAAGCGCCCAGAAATGTTCGATAAAGTACATGATTTAATTCGCGCAAATGATGTTTCAAGTTACGATGCATACCGTGCTACATTAAGCAAAGATAATAAGTTAAATGAAGAATATCAATCTTATATGCAAATGCTTATTGATAATCGCGATAAGTATACGATTCCACAAGTATCAGATGAGTATTTAACTCAACATGATCCAAAATCGCTTTCGGACGTTACTTCAGATATTACGAATGAAGCGAAATTAAAAGATGTGAAAGTAACAAAGAATAAATCACAATTCTTTAATACATTTACACTACAGGGAACATATACAGGAAGTGTGGCTAAAGGAGAAGTTGAGGACTGGAAAGTGATGAATGAAGCAACAAATGATATGTTGAAACGTCTTTCAGGAAAAGAGTGGACTGGATATAAAACATTGACTGCTTATTTTGTAAATTACCGTGTAAATAATGCTGGGCAATTTGAATATGATGTTGTGTTTAGCGGAGTGAATACGGAAGAAGGTACGGCTGTAGAAAAAGAACCAAATAATTCATTTGAAACAGCAAACCCACTATCTTTGAATATTTTGTTAAGAGGAACCTTGAGCGATCAAGATCAGGGGGATAAATTTGTTATTGATGTAAAGGATCAAAAAGATTTACAAATTTCTGTTACGAACGAACAAAATCTTGGACTGAACTGGGTATTATATTCTGAATCAGATTTAAATAATTATGTAGCTTATGCAACAAAACGTGATGGAAACAAATTGCTTGGAAATTATAATGCAAAGCCAGGGAAATATTACTTAAGTGTATATAAGTATGGTGGTGGAACAGGGAATTATACGGTACAAGTAAAATAGTTTACTATAGTTTGTTTTGAAAGGCTACTTATCGCATTTTTTAGCGAAATAAAGTATGTAATGTTAAACATTAAACTAAGCCAACATATCCCTGTTCTAATTATAGAACAGGGATATGTTGGCTTTATATTTTCAAATTAAATAACCTCATTGGATTTTGACAAGAAAATAATTAATATAGATTTGAATTCTCATTCGTAAAGCATGTTTTAATCTTCTTAATGCTCTTTCATTTTTGTCTCAATGCTTGTTTTCAAATCAGTTGATACTTGATTGAAATACCCCAAAACGATCTCCCTAATATCATCGGATATAACTTTCAAATCACTAGCTAAGTTTTCAGCGAGATGTTCTTTTTCTATTGGCTGTAACTTCGTATAAAATTCACCAGCCTGCGTAAAGTCATCCTGTTTCATTATAGAAGTTCTTTCAAGTTTACCTTCAACGTACCTTCCTTCACCGGTTGTAATTTGATTAGCAGGTGTCCAATCTTGCTGCTGGTTAATCGTTAATTTGCGAAATTCTGGACCAATTCTTCTTCTTTGTGAATCACTGTAAATGTTAGCGCGCCCTTGCAGCATTTTATCATCTGATAGTTCTGCACCATCCAGTAAATTAGAAGGAGAGAATGCGACCTTTTCTACTTGTTCCATAAAATTTTCAGGATTTTTATTTAATACCATTTTCCCGACTGGTATGAGAGGATACGTCTGTTCATCCCATACTTTTGTGTCATCTAAAGGATCATAAGAAAGATGCGCTTCATCTTTCGGATCCATGAGCTGGACGTATAAACCATACTCCACTGGTTTACCATTTTCAATTGCATCATATAAATCTTTCCCGCTATAATCAGGATTTTCGGCAGCTAGTTTAATTGCTTCTTTACTAGTAATGTACTGTACACCTTCAAACGGGTACCAATGATACTTTACATACTTTCGATTACCTTCCGCATTTCTCCATACATATGTATTAACACTATGTCCTGGAATGTGGCGAAGACTTTTGGCCGTACCATTATTAGAGTATAAACGGACAACAAAATGAATAGATTCAGGTGCTTTAGCGACAAAACTCCAAAATCTATTAGGGTCTATTAAGTTATTTTTAGGTGAAGGCAATAATGCTTGAATCGTTTCAGGGAAACGCATTGGATCACGGACAGAAAAAACAGGAATGTGATTACATAAAAGGTCAAAAATGCCTTCTTTTGAATAAAATTTTGTGGAAAAACCGCGTACATTTCTAGCAGTATCCGGTGTTCCTTTCGTACTAACAGCTAACGAAAATCGAACCATAACAGGAACTTTCTCATTAGAATTTTGTAAAAAACTTAATTTAGTATGTTCAGACATCGAATATATCGTTTGAAAATAACCGAACGCACCAAATCCTTTTACATGAACAGGTCTTTCTAAAATTTTTTCATGAATAAATTGTTGTAATGACTCATGCAGTACACTATCTTGCTCTAGTACAGGTCCACGTGAACCAACTGTTTGAGAGTGAAATTTAGCTGGTTCAGTAAGTTCTCGATGTTTATTAAAGTCTTCTTCTAATAATTCTTTCCTATGTTTATCATATTTTTCATTCATCGATATAGCCTCCAAATTTTTTCGTCGATTGTTACTAAATATGATTTTATAGTCTCGATTATGTATGACATACAAAGTTCAAAGCAGTAACATACCGCTAGATGAAAAAAACACATATGTAGTGGACCTGTTGAAATAGAAGAAATTATGGAAAAATGAATATCGGGAAGAGAAAGCACACGTTTTAATAAAAAATGTGGAAGAAAACCACTATTAAAATTTCAATCTTAAAACTTAATTTATAAACGATTATATAGAGAATAAACGTTAAAAAAGGAAAAATAACTAGGAGGAATTTAACATGTCGGATTGGTTTCAATTAGATAAAGAATATATGATGTCTACATATTGTCGGACAGAGGTTGCAATGGAAAGAGGAGAAGGATGTAAACTATATGATGTAGATGGTAAAGAGTATTTAGATTTATTTTCTGGCGTAGGAGTAAATGTACTAGGATACAATCATCCTAAAATTGTACAAACGACAATGGAGCAAGTTGTGAAATCGTTGCATTTACCGTTTCATTTCTTAAACCCAGTTGCAATTGAGTATGCAAAGAAATTAGTAGAGTGTACTTTAAAAAGCGGAAAAGTCTTTTTTACAAACTCTGGTACGGAAGCGACAGAAACGACATTAAAATTAATTGATAAATATAGATCTATTGCGAATGAAGAGCGTGACGGAGTAGTTGTGTTAAAAGATAGTTTTCACGGGAGGACGTTAGGGGCACTACATTTTACGAGACAAGAAAAGGTATATCAAAATTTCCCTAAAACATCTATTCCTGTATACGAAGTAGAGCGTGAGAATATAGACCAATTAGAGGAGACCATTATTAAAGAAAAACCAATTGCGATTATGCTAGAGCCTGTTTTAGGCAGTGGGGGAATTTATCCTTTATCAAGTAAATATTTGCATGGTGTTCAAAATTTATGTGAAAAATATAATGTACTTCTTGTCGTTGATGAAGTTCAAAGTGGTATGGGTCGAACGGGAAAACTATTTGCTTATCAAAATTTTAATATCACACCGGACATTATTCAAATTGGTAAAGGAGCAGGAGGTGGGATACCGCTAGGAGGGATTATTGTAGGTGAAAAGTTATGTGATGTATTTTCACCAGGAGATCACGGGACAACGTTTGCTCATTCATCAATGGGAACAGCTTTAGGTTTAACGGTATTAAATACATTACTTGATGATGGGTTAATGCAAGAAGCTTATGAAACGTCACTATATTTGAATGACAAACTGCAAGACATTCAGAAAGAAAATTCTTATTATATACAGGAAGTGCGTCATGCTGGCATGATGTTTGGAATTAGTCTGAATGATACGAATGAAAATGTGAAGAAATTACAGGTTGAGCTAATGAATAAAGGAATGTTAGTCGATGTAACAAAAGGGAATATTATTCGATTACTTCCGCCGTATATTATTACGAAAGAGGAAATTGACGCATTTATGAATCAGTTTATTATTTGTTTAGATAAAGTTGCTGCTGTAGTAAGTGCTTAAAAATTAAAGCTATATTTTATATAAAGTGCACTCTAATTGTTGGGGATAGTTTACAATTGGGGTGCATTTTTTATAGTTGAATTTTGTAAAATACAGTCGTTTGTATATGATAACGGAAAAATAGAAGGAATTTCGTTATATTTGAGTGGTGAAGAAAAGGGAAAGTAAGTATAAAGATAGTAGATAAAGCGGGTGGTTTAAATAACTAATGATAGAACGTTTTGAAAATAATAGCATACGAATATATAAATAATAAGAATGAGGTGATATATTGGAAAATAATGATATTCAATTTACTTCTTTACAAATGAGAACGGATAAATATGGTTGGGCTAGTATTCAATATACAAATAAAAAGCAGGCTATCTTATATACTCAAAATAGAGGAGTAGAATGGGATGTTGTCAATCCTCTTAATTCAATTGTATTATTTGGGTATCCAATAAACGCTCGAAGCTCTTGGGCATATGGTTTAACAAAAAAGAATGACGATTTATTGCCAGCTATATTTTATACAGTTAATAGAGGAGAAAGGTGGAGTGAGTTTATTTTACCGGTTGAAGAAGATTGGGAGAAATCGACTGATGTTCAAGTACAATTGCATGCTACGAATATGGATAGTATATGGATTGTATTATCTAGAAAGCTTGCATCAAATAAATTTGAACATAATTTATACTATTTGAAAACGAAAGGGAAAGTTTGGAAAGTAATAAAAAATATAAGTATTAGTGATAGTATTTCAGGGATAACATTTATAAACGATCTAATTGGGTTTATTTCATTACAAAAACATTATGAAACATCAACGGTATTTAAAACAATAAATGGTGGGGAAAGTTGGCATCCTATAAAAGATATTCCAAGTCTTGAAGGAATTAATAATGGGACTGCTATGGCTTATAAAGCAATCTATAAAAATAACTTATTAGTAATACCAACTAAAAAGAATGATGATGTATTTTTAATGAATTACTCATTTGATAAGGGGAATTCGTGGCATATTTCAAATAAAACAATAAATACTAGTAAAGTGGCTGTTTCGTTTTTTAGTTCCTATTATGGCTGGGTTATAAATAGTGAAAATGGAAGTGTGTATCAAATAATAAAAAAAGGAGCAAAATGGATTAAAGTATCAAGTAATCCATTGTTAAAAAATGTATTTTGTTTGCATTTTTTTAATCGGCGTAAAGGTTGGGCGTGTAATAAAAAAGAAATATTTACTACAAAAGATCGCGGTATAACATGGAAAAAGGTAGTATATAAAATTAATAATATTGATAAATTTATTTAAAAAAGTCCTAAAGAAATTAGGACTTTTTTTGTTTTTTATGGTGAGAGTTGTAACAAACAATGATAAGAGAAAGGAGGTAAGTGCAGAATTATATTTTTAAAAATAGACGTTTGTTTTCACACAGTATAATTCACTTTTGAATATGTTAATAAAGTAGCAAATTCATAGGAAATGGTAATACTTAATATTTTATGTCACATGATGTGTAAAGGGGGCGTGTAATGAAATCGTTAACGGTTATTATTTTGTACAGTGAAAGAGAGCAAATATTAGAAGAGTCAATTCAATCTATATGGAAGCTAAATCCTCTTGAAATTATAATTTTAGTTCCTAACGATAGAAGTAATTTGTATGAAATAGCAAAGAAACATAAATGTCATATTGTTTTTATGGACAAATATAATAAGCATTATGATGGATATGGAGCTTGTATAAAGGCAGCAAAAGGAGAAGTTTTATTATTTTTAGATGGCAATTTTTCGTTATCCACAAATGAAATGCAGAGATTTATTGAGCCAATTGTTACAAATCAAGCCGATGTAGTTTTAAATAAAATAGATAAATTGATAGAAATAGGTAAATGTCCAAATATGGATATTGTATGGAGAAAAATGTTAAATGAAATTTTAAGTCGACCAGATTTAAAAAGCAATTCAATACTTTCGTTACCATATGCGCTTACGAAGGAAGTAGTGGAAAATATCGGCTTTAATTATATGGAAGATATCGTTCTATCTCATATGAAGATTGTGAATCAAGGGTGGCGGATTAACGATCAATATGCAATCAATACGTTATCTAAAGATGAGACTATAGAGGAAGGAGGATATTTAATAAAAAAAGAGTTATCCAAAAATGAAAAAGAGAAAGTAGAAAGATATTTACGCGGTATAGCTAAATGGATAGAGAAAAAAGGAAGAAGAGTAGGGTTTACTGATGCAGGAAAAAGAAGAGATATTGTTCAAAAACTAGGTGAATGTAAGCGATACCCTTCCTATCATCAAGGGTGGGGAATGCATTCTTCAATTTATGATGGGAAGCAACTTTCTGTCATTATACCGGTACAAAATGAAGAAGAGACTATAGAACAAGTAATACTTGAGGCGAGAAAAATAGAACCACTAGAAATCATCGTCGTTGTAAATGGTTCGACAGATCAAACGGCTAATATTGCTAAAAGACTTGGTGTTACTATTATTGAATATAACGAACGACTTGGTCATAATGTTGGACGTGCTATTGGAGCGCTTGAAGCTACAGGAGATATTCTTTTATTTATTGATGGTGATTTTAGTGTTTCAGGAAGTAATTTGCATCATTTTACAAAAGCAGTTTCAGCTGGTGTAGACATAGCATTAAATGATTTGAATCCGATGTTACACCCTCCGTTTTATGTTGTAGACGTCGTAAAATATATGCTTAATTTAGCATATAATCGTCCAGAATTAAGCAATGGCTCATTAGTAGCAATTCCACATGCTATGAGTAGATCATGTTTAGATGCAATAGGCTGGGAAAGCTTACTATGCCCTAGCCTTGCACAAGTAAAAGCAATATTACAAGGGTATAGAGTAGAATGTGTACATTACGTTGATGTTGTAAAACCGAATAGAATTCGTTTAAAGGAAAATGTAAGTCACAATGGGCATCCTCCAGCAGTATTAAGAATCATTGGTGATCACGTTGAAGCTCTCTCTTACTTGATAGAACAACTCGAAATGGATGGAAAGGGTGATTAAACTGTTAGACCAGTATAAAATAATTAACATTTCATATGAACAATTATGGCAAATGGATTTTCAAATTACAGAACCATTTATACTCAAGGTTGATTGGGATAAAGTAACGTATGAATTTTTAATTCGTATTAAGCCCGATGCTTCTAACACTATTGTTTTTGGATCCGGAGCAGGTGGGTTTCAAGAACAGCCAATTGGTCCACCTATTTTTCATCGACATTCTTGGATGGATGAATTTGAAGATACTGTTATATATTATAATGACCCTACGTTATATCTTGGAAAATTATCTTTAGGTTGGGGACAGGGAGAGTTAAATAGATTTTATTTACAAGATATAGCAAATATTTTAGAAATAGTATTTGTAAAGTTAAAAGTTGATTCGAAAAATGTGTTGTTTTATGGCAGTTCTGGAGGAGGATTTATGTCTTTAATTTTAGCTGGATTCGTTAAGGGCTCCACAGCTTTCATTAATAATCCTCAAACAAATTTATTAAAATGGATACCTGTACCAATAAATCTAGTTTTCGATTTGTCTTATCCAAATTTATCAAGAGAAGAAGTTGAAGAGAAATTTGGCGAAAGAATTAATGTTGTGAAATTTTTTAATCACATTAAATATGTACCGAATATTTATTTTTTGCAAAATTTCGCGTGTGAATTTGATGTGCAAAATCATTTGCTACCATTTATTTCCGAATTAGAGCAACTTGATAAAGACACGGAAGTAAATCAAATTATAATTGACTTATATTTTGATAAAAAAGCAGGGCATGCAGCTGTAGGGAAGAGTGAAACAATTGAATATATAAAAAAAGTAAAACCTAATCAGACTGTAAAAGAAGAACAAAAAGAAGTGGACCTATCAGTTGTTATAGTTTTAGGAGAAGAAAAATCAAAATTGAATCAAATTTTAAATAAAGTGCAGCATATAAAACCACTAGAAATTATTATTGTAGCTGATGATAGAATGAGTGCGATACAATCTATACCAACATTTGTTGAAAGTAACGTTGTTGTGATTGAGGAGAAAAGTAAATGGAAAGCACCAGTTCATGGGGCAAAAGTCGCCAATGGTGATGTAGTCTTATTTTTAAATGGAGAAGATGTTATTTTTTCGGTAGAATTAGAACGATTTATAGAACCGCTACTAAAAAAGGAACAGGATGTAATTTTAAATAATATAGACTCGGTTTGTTTTGAAAAGATGAGAGTAGAATGGCCAAGCATTGCTATGGTGTATAGAAAAATAGTAAACGATGTATTGGGGCGTATGGATTTAAAATATGATTCGATGTTATCTATGCCATATGCTATTACTAAAAAAGCAATTGAAGACATTGGATATGATATCTTGCAGAACCCTATTCTGTCCCAAGTAACTCTTATTGAGAAAGGGTGGCGACTACAATCCTCGTCAGCCATCACTAACACCTCCTTGAATAATATGCCTGCAAACAAAACCTCTTTCTATAAAAATGGATTAACTAAATTAGAAGTATATGAGATTAAAGAAAATATAAAAGCTTTGGAGAGTTGGTTACAACGAAAAGATGATAGAGGTAATTATACAGATGGAGGAAGAAAAAGAGAAATTATAGAGCAGTTAAAAAAACAAAAGAATTATTCACGTTTCCATAAAGGATGGGGAATGAATTCCTCTATTTATAATGGAAAACAGTTATCAATTATTATACCAGCACAAAATGAAGAATCAACGATTAAAGAAGTTATTCTTGAGGCAAGAAAAATTGAACCGAAAGAAATAATTGTTGTCATTAATGGGTCAACAGATCAAACAGAAGCAATTGCTAAGCAATCAGGGGCAACAGTAATTGTTTATGAAGAAAGATTAGGGCATGATGTAGGACGGGCAATTGGTGCACAAGAAGCGACAGGAGATATACTTCTCTTTATTGATGCTGATTTTGCTATTCCAGCAAAAGATCTTCATCCGTTAACGCAAGCTGTTGCGGATGGTGTTGATATGGTTTTAAATGATTTAAATTTAAATCTTAGATTTCCTCTATATATTGTAAGTTTATATAAATATATGTTGAATATTGCTTGTAACCGTAAAGATTTAGGGGTAGGATCTACAATTGCTGTTCCCCATGCTATTAGTAGAAAATGTTTAGAGGGAATTGGCTGGGACACTCTTCACACAGCGTGTGTTGCACAAGTAAAGGCAATATTAGAAGGGTATAAAGTCGAATGTGTCCATTTTGTAGATGTAATGAAACCAAATCGCATTCGGCCACAAGAGCATTTTGCGACGATAGGACATCCACCAGCTGTATTGAGAATTACTGGGGATCATTTAGAAGGACTTTCATATTTATTAAAGAATAAGGATTTTAAAGATTTATTTTAAAAGGTAAATTTGTCTATTGAATGAGTAACTTAAACATTTCATTTATGCAACTTGACGATATTTAGTATTGCAATGAAACTAAAATCAAAAATTTTTATTATTTTTAGCTCAGGTACAAGTGAAGAGCATGTTTCACTGACTGATAGTAAATGAACAAGTAACTAAAAGGTAAAGGCTTCTTTATATATATGAAGAAGCTTTTATCTTTTTTATTTTAAGTATGGAAGGTAAAGAGTAAATAAAGTTGTAACGGTATTTTTATTTTGGGATAAATTGATATTAGATATAAGAAAGGAGGGAATATCTTGTCTTGCATCAATAAAAGTTGTTTTCATATTTCTTTAGAAACTAAAGTCAATCCAAATGGTGGGGCAGAAATATTCGTAAGGTGCAATGATGAATGTTTATCTAATTTTAATGTAATACCGTTTATTGCATGTGTTTCTATTTCAGTAAAGGATGATTTGAGTTTTTTAGTTGATTTAGATAGTTTAATAAAACGTTAATTTTCTATGCAGTTAATAATAAAATAACATCTAATTTATAAGACTTAGTAAGAGAGTTGTGTCCGAATTTAATTAACTGCATATATTGTTAAAAGAAAGGAGGGAGAGTTATGGCATGTACTACGAATAATGTTTGTTTAGATGTGTGTCTTAAAATTACAATTACCCCTGGTAGTGGAATCGATGCAGTAGTCGATTGTGGAGGCACATGTGGGACAAGTCCTACTATTGTAATTAGTCCTAGTGGATCAATTGTTATTACTTTACCATTAGTTGCATGTTTCTCAATTGCACTAAAAGATGATTTAAGTGTTGACTCTTCATTAACAAGCCTCTATTTTCAAACTTCTTAAGAAAGATACAGAAATGAAAAGCCTGCCTGCTACTTTTCTTTTGATCTAATGTAAAAATAAAAAAGATGGTTACAACCATCTTTTTTTATTTTGCTATATATTTAAAATGAATTCATATATTATTTGGTGGTAAGAATATACAATTAAAAGTATTCAGTGTTTCTTTTTTGTTCAATGAGGTAAGAAATTGCTTCTATATGATCACCAATGATTTGTTGCGTTGCTAATGAAAGGTAGCCTTCCTGCGAGAAGTGTTTTTCTGGTCGAATTCGATTTATCTTGTCAACGTCGATAGAATGAACATTTTGTACATGCAATCCTGCTAAAATTGTTTTAACTTGACTTAAGGTTGGTGAAAGAAGAGAATCAAACCCAATTGTATCAATGCATTTTCGACTAAAAGCATGAGGGACAGCAGTTGTGGAGCCCATACCTAAATCTTTTCGATTACATGCTAAATTAACAACATGCTTACATGCAGTTACGATAGTATAAGGAACACGATACATGTAGTAGTGCTCTAATTTATTTAAAGCTAAATCGGTTCCATTTTGAACAGATTGTACAAATGGTAATAAATCAGAACTAGGAATTAAGAAATCACCATCAATAAATAATAATATATCACCTTTTGCAAAATATGCACCAACGGCACGTCCGGTATCAATGCCGAGTGCTTCTTTGTAAGTAATAACTGTTGCACCGCAATTCTTCGCCAATTCCTCTGTTTTATCTGTTGATCCATTAACAATAATGATGATTTCTAAAGGTTTTAATTTCTGCACCTCAAAAATGATAGATTCTATCGTTTTTTCTTCATTTTGAACAGGGATAATGATGGATAATTGTTTATTTCCATAAGTATTTGAATAAAACTTTTTACCTGTAATTATTTTGGGTATAGCTCTTTGTTCGCCGTTTTGAAGTTCTAAAATAATATCTCGCCTTCGATTATTATCAGTATAGTTTCCTCTTGAATTTTGTAATATATTTACCCAATTTTCAATTGCTTCTAGGTGATAACGAATGAGTTGTTTTGAGGGGAAGGAGGGAATTTGCGGTATAGAAATTTTAAAATGATTGCTAATGCGAAATTTATTTTTAATAATTTTCATTTGTGCCAATATCGGATTTAATAAACTTTCTGGAGTAATTGCATCAAGAATCTCTTTTGTTATTGCATAGGGAGGAAATAATAGTGAGTTAACATGTAAATCTGGACGATGAAAAAAATGATTCGTAACTTGCTGCCAAATCATTTCTATAGTTGGCTTTTGCTTTTGATAAAAAAAGTCATTTAAATTGTTTAATACTATGTCAGCTGATTCGTCTAGTAATGGTTGAAGAAATTGTGTAAGTAAGGAAGATTGGATAATGTAATTTGCATCTAAAAATAAGAGGTACTTACCCTTTGCTTTTTTTGCACCAATTACATAACAATTATTTGATTCTGTCGGTTCTTCTAGTGTGATAATTTTACAATTGTAAGATTGTGCAATATCAATGGAATCATCGATACATCCGTTAATAGTAAGGATAATTTCTAAAGGCTGTAGTTGTTCACAGGCTTTCAAAATTTCAGGTAAAACTTTTATGTTATGCTGTATACGAATAATAATAGAAATCGGATTTTTACACATAAGTAGTCTCCTTTTGAATCAGAGGTAGTTATTAATAAGGTTAGATAAAATAGGAGATATATATTTTATTATATACGTAACGACTATTTAGTTTTATCAGACTTAGAATTTTCATTACTTGAATTGGAACCTTTATTTATTCCAGACGCGAGTAAATTATTGAGAACGCTCAGGTCTAATTGCATAGGGATTGAGTTTTTGGATGTAGTTTTCTCATTTTCTTTTTTTGTAGTTATTATAGTCTTTATATTTTTTATTTCTTTATATTGTTTTAAGGTAATGAAAAATCCAGAAATAATGAAGAGAAAAGAAACAGTAGCAAGTAAAAGTATTATTTCCAACATAAAATAGCCTCCTTTAAATCTATAATAATACTATAGTTGAATGTAATAAGACAAAATTCGAGCTAATGAGTTCACTTTTTAAATATATGCAAATCTTTAGTAAAAGTTACTAATTTCTAGGTTAAAGGAAGCAATTACAGAAACGTATAGATATAAATAAATTAAAATTTCATTTGTAGTGTAAAGGTATGTGTTATATAAGCTGAACGTCATTCTATAACAAGTTAAACAGGGTTTAATTTTATATAAAAAGAGCATTTAATTGGACAAATAATTAATTATGTGAAATAATAATAACAGATAAGGAGACGTTGCTTTTCCTTAAGTGCTTCGAATTAATTTTATTCAATAAGAGAAGGTGTGCTTAAAGAAGTTAAATTAAATAAGGAGCTGTTTTATTATATGCAACAAAATAATGATTTAAATTTTGAACCTCAAGACGTTAATATTGTTAATCCTAAACAAGCCAGGAAAGCAGTAATTGCTACTGGTATAGGGAACGCAATGGAGTGGTTTGACTTCGGATTATACGCGTATTTAGCGGTAATTTTAAGTCAATTATTCTTCTCTGGTGTTGATAATAGTGGATTGCAACTTGTACTTACATTCGGTACATTTGCAGCAGCCTTTCTCGTTCGACCAATCGGAGGTGTATTCTTTGGTAGAATAGGAGATAAGTACGGCCGAAAAATCGTGTTAAGTACTACTATTATTTTAATGGCACTTTCTACATTATTCATCGCATTACTACCAACCTATGAACAAATTGGTGTATGGGCACCAATACTACTTTTAGTTGCCCGAATGATTCAAGGCTTCTCTACAGGCGGCGAATATTCAGGAGCAATGGTTTATATCGCAGAATCTTCTCCAGATAAAAAGCGTGGTATACTCGGTAGTGGTCTTGAAATTGGAACACTCTCAGGTTACATTGCTGCATCGGTAATTGTTACCATTTTGACGTTATTGTTAACAGATGAGCAAATGCTCAGCTGGGGATGGCGTATTCCGTTCTTAATAGCTGCACCAATTGGTTTGGTCGGTTTATACTTACGCCGTCATCTAGATGAATCTCCAATCTTTGAAGAGATGGAAAAAGCACAAGAGGAATCTGAAGACAATGAACAATTTTCATTCATGGATATTATTAAATATCACAAAAAAGACTTCTTATTAAGCACAGTAATTGTCGCCTTCTTTAATATTACAAATTATATGATTCTTTCGTATATTCCTTCTTATCTAACTCAAGTACTTAAAGTCGAAGAAACAACAGGCTTATTAATTATTTCTATTACGATGGCACTTATGATTCCACTAGCACTATATTTCGGTAAATTAAGTGATAAAATTGGTAATAAACGCGTTGTGCAAATTGGTTTACTTGGTTTAACTGTATTTGCAATTCCAGCATTTTTACTAATAGGTAACGGACATATTGCAGCTATATTTGCAGGTATTTTCGTACTAGGTTTCTTCTTAAGTGTATATGAAGGAACATTACCTTCATTATTACCATCACTCTTTTTCACTGATGTACGTTATCGAGCACTTTCGATCTCATTTAATATTTCTGTATCGATATTCGGTGGAACAACACCGCTTGTATGTTCATACTTAGTTCATGCAACTGGTAACCCGCTCGCACCGGCATTTTATTTAGCAGGTGTAAGTATTATTGGATTAGTTGTATTTAGTGTACTATTCGTTACAACTTCAGGGCGTGCGCTAAAAGGTTCATATCCTACAGTAGAAACGAAAAAAGAAGCACACCAAATCGCTAAAGAAGACCCTGAAGAAACACTTTGGTGGCATGAAGAGTCATTAGAAATTGAAGCAGGGAAGAATGCTTCCATTTAAAAAGCAACGTAGAAGTACAAAAAGACTCCTATGAATATAGGAGTCTTTTTGTTACGTTATTTCTTTCGTTTCTTCAAACTTTTTTGATATGCATAAAGCTTATGAATCTCTTCCTTAAATTCATGTAGAAGTACAGTGTTTGCACTATTTGAATAACGCACCGTATTATAAGCATCTATAATAATAGCACTTTGAATATTTACATCTTCTTCATCGTTTATTCTTTCTAGCCAAATTTCAACAGTTTCTCCCCGTTTTCTATTTAAAGGAGGGGTTAACTTACTCTCTAGCTTGAAAATTTCCTTCCGAATTTCGTTATGTGGCGGTTTATTTCGTTTAAAACGATTTTGGCTCATTCCTTCTTTATCAGTAATGATAGTAGATTCGAAGGCGGGCATATTTGGTAAACTTAAATGTTTTCGTTTTTTTACTATTTTCCAAACGACGTAAATAGCGATAGCTGTACAGACTATTATTGTAGTGCTATTTATGAGTATTGGATCAAAATCAGGAATTTTTTTTCCGTCTTCAATTTTTGGTTTTAAGAGATGTCCTTTATTTGCCCAAACATCTTCAGTATCTTTTAATTCCGCTGCTTTAATTAATGGCATTAAAGCATAGCCGACGCCTAATGCGACTACTTCCGTTATAAAACCAAAAATAAGTCGAATGAAAGGAAATACTTGAACAATTAATATACTCATTAAGCCAATCGTAATGATAGAAGAAAAACGTAATAGTTGTTGTTTGCGATTGGCCCCGGTTAACCAAAATGTAATCATAAGATGCAAGGCTAACATTAATAGTTTCCACAACGGTGGAAAGGGTGCATAAAATATAGCTGAAACGAAAAACCATACAATACCACCTAAAGATTTTTGAACTGGATATCCAGGTCCGACCACATGTACGATAAAGAAAAATAGTGGTAATATGATTGTGCCAAATAGAGAAAAAGGTAAAAATAAAGAGAAAAGAACGATTTGAAGAACTAAAAGTATTACAAATCCTGTTGTTTTTTTTTGCATAAATTTATGAATAAGAAATACTCCAATATAGCCTGTTGTTAAAAATATTGCAATACTAATTAGTTCATCTCTTTCTGTTAATAATGAAAGCAGAAGGAGCAGAATGAAATCATGAATGTGATATAGCCAAGTTTTCAACTGGTTCCACCATCCCTTCACTAGTAATGAGAAACGTTGGCTGCGAGAGAAGAGGGAGTTCATTTCTTTGTAAACCAATGTATATCATTGTAGACGATCGTTCTCTTTTTCTCTTTACATAATGAAGGAATCCTTGTTTCGGAAGTAACGTACTATCATCTGAAATACGGGCTAATTCTTCTAAAGCTTTTGCATATTGTGTTTGTCCTTCATTTAACGGTACATGTAATGCACCGCCTTCTGCTAATACACTAATAAACAATTCAAACGGAATGTGGTGCTTCGTTGCATACTGGAAAATGTATGTTGCATATGAAATAAGTTCTTCTACATTATCTTTCCAACCAAATCCACGATCGGCAGCTAAAGAAAGACAAATCGTCCAACTATAATTTTTTACAGGTTCATATTGCTTCGCCTGTAATTGTTGCATTTTAGCAGATGCCTTCCAATGAATAGAGCGGAAAGACTCACGCTCATATCGCTTTACACCGATAATAGATGTTTCATCATTGTAAAAAGAAAAATTCGTTCGATAAGATCCATTCAAAAGTTGCTGAAGTTCTTGCAAACCTGCTACTTCTTTAGGAGAAGGATACACAATAATTTCAGTCCTTAATTTATCAAAAACAGGTAAATGTACAGTTAATAGATGAAATGGATCTTTTAATACACATTCAAATTGTTCAATTTGAAACACACCACGCTTCGTGGCGGTTAATGTTAACCCCCATTTTTGTGCCGAATGTGCAGGTTGTGAAAATGGGAAAGAGAATAACGTTTTTGATATTTGTTCAATGCCTTGCTCTTTATGCGGTATAAGGGACGAATTTAAATGAAAGTAACAAACACCATTAACGATTGGTATGCTGGCTCCATTTTTTAAATGAATAAAAAACTGTCCAGATTCCTCAGGAAAAATCCGTGTAGTTTGTTTCTCATTTATGATTTGAAACTTCTTCTCTATGAAAGCGACATATTTATAAATAAAAATCGCAAATAAATAATAGAAGAAAAAGAGAAACATAAGCATTCGTTGCGGGAAAAAGAATGTGAAAAGTAATGCGATTGGAACGGTTAGTTGAATAATATGGAGTTGAAAAAATAAAGGCACAGTTACAACACGCTGTCCATTCATGCTTGTTCAATCTCCACAGGTACGTCAACTTCTTTTAAAATACTTTGCATAATATCATTCTTTGTCGTACGCAGGGCACCTTCCATTGATAAGACGATACGGTGATTCCAAACAGAAGGAACTAACAATTGTATATCTTCTGGTGTGCAATATTCTCTCCCGCGTAAAAATGCTAAAGCTTGAACAGCACGTACTAAAGCTAATGTGGCACGTGGGCTTACACCGTTAGCGATATAATCATGATTTCTTGTAGCATGAGCAAGTTTAATAATGTAATGTTCTAACGGTTCCGAAACAAATATTTCTTTTACTCGTTTTTGAGCTTCTAAAATATCTTCTAATGAGATGACAGATGTGACACTTTCTAATGGTAAATCGTTCCGAAAACGTCGCATCATTTGTAACTCATCTTTAGGAGTTGGATGACCGATTGAAATCGTCATTAAAAAGCGATCAAGCTGTGCATCTGGAAGAGGGAAAGTCCCTTGTGATTCAATTGGGTTTTGCGTCGCAATAACAAAGAACGGTTTCGGAAGAGGAGTTGACTGCTTCTCCAGCGTCACTTGTCGTTCTTCCATCGCTTCTAACAAACTCGACTGCGTTCTCGGCATTGCACGGTTAATTTCATCTGCTAGCAAAATGTTTGTCATAACTGGTCCAATTCTTAATTCGAATTCGCTTGTTTTTGGGTTGAAGTATTCAATACCTGTTACATCACTTGGAAGTACATCAGGGGTAAATTGAACGCGAGAAAAACTACCACCAATACTTTTTGAAATGGTTTTCGCCAGTAACGTTTTCCCAGTACCAGGCACGTCTTCGAGTAGTACATGTCCATCAGCAAGAAGTGAAACGAGCAGTAGATCAATAACATTTTCTTTACCAACAAACACAGATCCGATGTTTTCTTTCAATTTATTTATCATATGTACCATTCCTTTCATTATAAAAGAGCTAATATTTCTATATTTTAACAAATTATTCAGAAAATTGGTATGATTTTTTAATTCAAAGAAATGGATATTTAATTATTAAATTACTCTTGCATATTTTGGAATATAATTATACAATATCGATATACGATGTATCGTGAGTCGATATATCATATATCGATGTATCGGAGGTAATTATAATGAATGCGAAGGCGCAAAAATATATTCCGTTAACTGAGGCGACATATTACATATTATTGTCACTCGTGAAGCCGTTGCATGGCTACGGAATTATGCAAATGGTAGAAGAGATGACAAATGGGGAAGTAAAGCTCGGCCCTGGTACTTTATATGGAAATACGACGAAATTACTAAAAGAGAAGTTAATTGTTGAAGTTGCCTCTACAGACAGAAAGAAGTGCTATGAGTTAACGCCGTTTGGGAGAGAAGTGTTAGAGCTCGAGTATAACAGATTGCAGAGATCTGTAAGGAATGGAAATAGTATATTAGGGGAGTGAATGAGAGATGGAGACAAAGAAGATATTCAAACCTTTCGCAGTATGGAGCTTAGAAAAAGAAGAAGCGTATTTACGTAAAATGCATCAACAAGGCTGGGCGTTACAAAAGTATAACGTAATGTATACGTTTAAGAAAACTGAGCCGAAAGATGTAGTATATAAAGCAGACTTTAGATTAGAGTATAAAGATTCGACAGAAAAACAAAAAGAATATATCCAAATATATGAAATGTGTGGCTGGAAACATGTAACGAGTTTTGCGAAGTGGAATTACTTTTGTAAAGAAGTAGAAGAGGTAAATGAGTTACCTGATATATATTCAGAGAAGGAAACGAGGATACAAAAACTTACTGAGTTGTTACAGTTTTTTGTAATTATGTTTGTAACAATAATGCCAGCGCTTTACTTATGTTTTCTTGGACCATCAGAATCTAGAATTCCTTATATATTTAAAGGCATGATAGGATTTATAGGTTGTATGTATTTGTATATATTTATTAATGTATATTGGAAGATTAAAAAGTTAAAAAATGAAATATTGTAACAAAGATTGGGTTTATTAAAGAAGATGGTTGTATATTGAATGGAAATCATCTTCTTTAATTTCTATATATCCTTGTTTTGTTGGGTATTTTTTATATAATAAAATATTGTATATTTAAGGCATAGAACTAACAGTTACAAAGATGATACCAGTAACAATACCTAAAAAAATCATAAATGAAGAAGTAATTAATAATAACGAACTAGCAATGAATATCACTTTATTAGATTTTTGTTTTTTATAAAGGAAATAAAGTAAAAGACCACAAATAGTAGAAAGTATCCATATAGCTAAACCGTAAGAACTCGAGATTTTCTTCCAATCGGAAATCCAAAAGTAAAAGATGATTATGTGACAAGTTAATAGTAGAAATGTTGATGGAAGCATTATCTTTTTATTTAAAATCATTTGTTTCACCTCCCTTATATAAATATTACTAAAATGGTGTGGAATTTAACATATAATAAGGAAGAAATACATTTTTAATTAACGTATTAAACGAAAAAATCCCTTATAGAAAAATCTATTTCTACAAGGGATAATCATATTTTTATTAGAAAGACTGATTTTGCGCAGGTTTAATAAATTGTTCAGGGTTTTCAACAAGTCCGCATACAGCACATTGGACACGGTATGTAGGTCCTTGATAAGCCATATGAAAAGCATTCATCGTTTCATTTGTGTATTCTTCTTCCACTTGACCAGTTTGTGGATTTATTTTGACTGGTTTTACTTGTTGCTCAAGAATATTAAAGCGAGTACGGTTCGTTTTACAACTTGGACATAGCATTGGTTCCATATGTATACACCTCCATTTGTATCATTTCTTAAAATCTTTAATTTTATGCAAGCAAAAAACTTTCTCAATATAAATAGGTGTTTAATGTATTTAAAATTCAGAAAAAATAAAATATAATAAAAGTACGAACTGGTTATGTCCAAACCAAATCTCCTGTTTTATGCCAATAAGCTGGGGGGCCGAGAAATCGGCCTCATTTTTTTTTGCTCATTACTACAAGGAACAAGGTTTTTATGAGACTTTTGTCGAAATTTTAGGGATAGATACAAAGGGGGATGTAAAATGAATTTGAAAATGAAGTACATCATTTTATATGTAGAAAAGTTTGAGGAATGTTTAAAGTTCTATAAAGATATTTTACAGTTACCTATAAAAGCAGAGCACGGCACATATATTGAATTTAATACTGGAACTACCATTTTAGCGATGAATACGCGGCAAGATGTGAAAGAATTAACAGGACTACCGCTTACAGAAGGTGAATTACAGTCTTCTCATTTCGAGTTAGGATTCGTTGTTGAGAATGTACAAGAAACGATTGAGCAATTTAGAGAGCAAGGTATTAAAATTTTAGTGGAGCCAATTGTAAAACCGTGGGGACAAACAATTGCCTACATTGCTGATCCAGATGGAAATTATATTGAAATTTGCAGTTCATTAGAATAGAGGGAGAAAGAGAGATGGGATTTCCGAAACTAGAAACAGAACGTTTATTCTTAAGAGAACTTACACTATTAGATGCAGAAACGATGTTCCAATATTTTTCGAAAGAATCAGTTATACGTTATTTCGGAATGGATTCTTTCCAAAATATTGAGCAAGCGAAAACAACGATTCAAACGTTCAAAAATCGTTATGAAGAGGGCAGTGTATTTCGCTGGGGAGTCGAGAAAAAAGGGACGGGCCAATTAATCGGAACGTGCGGATTTCATTTAATTAATAATCATCATAAACGAGCTGAAATTGGTTATGAATTAGATGATACATATTGGGGACAAGGATATGCATTGGAAGCATTACAAGCAATTTTAGCTTACGGATTTGAAATACTGCAACTAATAAGAATTGCAGCGATTGTATATGTAGAAAATAATGCTTCTCAAAAGTTATTAATAAAAGCAGGATTTCAAGAAGAAGGATTCCTTCGAAAACATATGATTCAAAATGGAGTTGCTCATGATACCATTTTATATTCTTTATTAAAAGAAGAGTGGAAGAAGTAATGAGTACAAACGAACTTATAACGATTATGAAGAAGCATAGGGAAAATAGATTCATTTTAGGTATAGATGGTTTAAGTCGATCTGGAAAAACAACATTCGTAGCCAATTTAAAAGAAAATATGAAACAAGAAGGCATTTCGTTTCGTATTTTCCATATTGATGATCATATAGTGGAGCGTAATAAACGATATCATACTGGATATGAAGAATGGTATGAGTATTATTATTTACAATGGGACATTGAATGGCTAAGGCGGAAATTTTTTCAAAAGCTACAACATGAAACAAAATTGAAATTACCTTTCTTTCATGAAGAAACAGATATATGTGAAATGGAAAAAGTACAGATTCCTATTGTAGGCGTAATTGTTATTGAAGGAGTTTTTCTGCAGCGAAAAGAATGGAGAGATTTTTTTCATTATATGGTCTATTTGGACTGTCCAAGAGAGACAAGGTTTCTACGTGAGAGTGAAAAAACGCAGAAAAACCTTTCAAAGTTTGAAAATAGGTATTGGAAAGCAGAGGATTATTACTTAAAAACGGAATTGCCGAGGGATAGGGCGGATTTAGTCATTGAATGATTTGAAAATAGAAGGTGAATAGAATGAATATTTTATGGGATTTTGATGGGACGTTATTTGATACGTATCCTGCATATACAATGATGCTTTCTGAAATATTAGGTGATTCAGTAGAAAAACAAGAAATATACAAAAACTTAAAAATATCATACTCTCATGCAATTCAGTATTATAATATTTCATGTGAGCAGGAAGAAAAGATTAAAGTTTTGAAGGGGAAATTCACGCCAAAAGATATGAAACCTTTTGCAGGTGTCGAAGAGGTTTTGAAATTTGCAGATAAAAATGTGATTATGACCCATAAACATAGGGCTGGGGTTATGGACATTTTAAAATATTACGGCTGGGAAAAGTACTTTGTAGATATGGTTACAATTGACGATGGCTTTCCCCGAAAGCCCAACTCTTTAGCTTATAATCATTTACATAAAAAACATAATATTGATTTAGCTATTGGAGATAGAGAGTTAGATTTAATACCCGCAAAAGAATTAGGTATTTCAACATGTATGTTTCAAGGTAATTGTGATGTAGTGGATTATTCTTTATTACAATACTCGGAGTTTTTTAAGGTAGTGATTGATAGAGAGTTTTCTTTATAAAAAAAGTTATTAATAAAGACTGTATCTTTCATTTTAAAGGTACAGTCTTTATTTTTTAGAACTCTTTCATTTTATTCCGCATTAACGGGTAGCCCGATTGGTTCAACTAATAATCAGTGGAGGGTGAACAAAACCTCCACTGATTAAAGTTTCACTTTATTTTCTGTATATAATAATTACTAGAGGTTAAAGAATGATTGTCCATCTTTATTAAGGAAGTAGCCAGGTTAATTGTTAGATAGAAATAAACCGAAAGATAAAGTGATAGCGTCTACTTTATCTTTTTTATATTTTAACCAAATTATGGTTATTCATGTTAATATGAATTCATAGCTATATAGAAGGGGTGGGGTTAGTATGAAAACTGAAATAGTTCCTAAAAAGAAGTACAGTATAATAAGCTATGTATCTTTACTCATCGGCATTTTGTGTTTTCTATTCGTTTTTATAACGCCAACAAGGATAGCCAATGCAGGTAATATAGTTGGAGATTATATTACAATTGCCCTGACAGGTGTAGGTATCATACTTTCAATAATCACAATGACGAAAAGAACAGAGAAGAAGGGAATTGCTATTCTTTCATTAATACTGTCCTCATCATTTTTTATATTTTGGATCATAGCAATTATCCTATTGTTTACTGGTCAAATTAGTTTTGCACCGTAATGTGTAATAAAAAGAGTCCTTCTCGTATGAAGGACTCTTTTTACTCGGTATCTTCAGGTTGATATTCTAAAATATCCCCCGGTTGGCATTCTAATGCTTTACATATTGCTTCTAAAGTTGAAAAACGGACTGCTTTTGCTTTTCCATTTTTCAAGATAGAAAGGTTAGCCATTGTAATTCCAACCTTCTCCGAAAGCTCTGTTACACTCATTTTTCTTTTCGCTAACATTACATCAATATTAATAATAATTGCCATATTATTCACCTCAGACCGTTAAATCATTTTCTGCTTTTATATCTATAGCATCTTTTAATAGTCTTTGGAGAACGGCAGCAAAGACCGCGATTACCATTGAAGCAAAAATCATAATCATTCCGATAATAATAATGCCAGGGGCGTCATCTCTCTCTGCCACGAGATAGAAAAGTGGCATACTTAATACATATAATACACTAATTGCCAATGCGCTGTACTTAATATTTTTTAAAGCTTGAACAGATAACTCTGAGAATGCTTTATTTTTATCAATATAGTTTAAAAGCTTAAATGTTTGGTACAGTGCGAAGTAATAAGGTATTGCTGTTGCATATAAATTGATAAATACAAGATATTTAATATATGCAATATCTGGATATAATTCTGCAGCGAAAGCTCCTATTTTAGGGACTAAAAAAATGCACATAGCAAGAACGGGGATTCCGATCAGAATCACAACGGTCTTTAAAAAGAGTGTGGATCCTTGTTTCATAAAAAGCACCTCATTTATTTAATATCTTATTAATTTAACACGAAATTTATTGTTTAACAATAAATTTTTATTTATTTTGATCGAGGATTTATTGTTAAACAAGTAATTAATGAAAAGGATGTTAAATCTTTTTTATAAGATAGATGATACATACCGATATTTAATAAAGGAAAGAAAGGGAAAGTAACTATTGTTAGCTTTATGAGAATTGGGAACTAATAAAACATATGTAGGTTTTGGTATGGAAAAGGAAATAGTGTGTATTTAAAATGAATGCAAAGTTTATGGAGGAACAATCATGTTGAATTATGGTGTGAAGATGAAAAAGTTGCTATTAGTGGCAGCTATAATAGTAAGCGTATTAAGTACGGAAAGTATGATGAATTATCATGCGGCCAAAGCTAAGGTGAAAAAAATAGAACACCAGCCTAAAAATATAATTATGATGGTTATGGACGGAACGAGTTCAACGGCGACAACATTGGCTCGCTGGTATAAAGGGGCACCGCTTACGTTAGATCAAATTGTAACAGGAGGAGTTCGTACGTTTTCGGCGGAATCAGCTATTACAGACTCAGCGCCAGCAGCAACAGCATTAGCAACTGGAAATAAATCAAATTCAGGATATGTAGGTGTATTACCTTCTATTGTAAGTTCGCCTAGCTTAGAGCCAATAAAAGAAGAGGACAAGTTACGGCCGGTCGCAAACGTATTAGAGGGGGCAAAACGTACTGGTCGTGCAACTGGAATTGTTGCTACATCTGAAATTCAGCATGCTACTCCGGCGGGATTCTCGGCTCACCATGTCAATCGCAAGCAATTTGACGTAATTGCGAAGCAGCAAGTATATCAAAATATAGATGTCGTATTAGGCGGGGGAAAAGCAGCGCTGCTACCTATGCAAAGTAATGGAATCCGAAAAGATGGTGAAAATTTAGTGAAGGTGATTCAGGACAAAGGATACGATTTCGTTGAAACGAAAGATGCGTTATTGAACTCCAAATCTAATAAAATTTGGGGCTCTTTCTCACATCATGCTCTTGCGTTTGATATGGATCGTATAGCAATAAACCCAGAACAACCAACACTTTCTCAAATGACAGAAAAAGCAATTCAAACATTATCAAAAGATAAAGATGGCTTCTTTTTATTCATAGAAGGTAGTAAGCCTGATTGGGCAGCCCATGCTAATGATCCAATTGGGATGATTAGTGATATATTGGCATTTGATGAAGCGGTAGCAAAGGCGTTACAATTTGCGAAGAAAGATGGGGATACGATGCTCATCGCTTTAACTGATCATGGTAACAGCGGCATCTCTATAGGGAATAGGAATACGACAAAAGGATACAATACTACACCGGTTTCTGCATACATTGATCCATTGAAAAAGGCGAAAATGACACTTGAAGGAACTATAAATAAACTGAAATCTGATTTATCAAATGTAGAAGATGTAGCTAAACTATACGGTTTGGATAATCTAACTCATGATGAAAAAGAAAAATTAAAAGCGGCAAAAAAGAAAATGGATGTAGGACGAATTCTTACTACATTATTGGCTAATCGTGCAAATATCGGCTTTACGACAGGAGGACATACAGGTGAGGATGTATTCTTACATTCTTATGGACCTCAAAAACCAGAAGGCTTAATCCAAAATACAGACATTGCGAAGACGATGGCGAAAGCGATGGGCTTTAACTTAGAAGAAGTAACGAATAAAATATTTTTAGAGAGTGAACAAGCCTTTAAGAAAATCGGTGCAACTGTAACAGCCGACAAAACCGAAGGAGCAAACCCGTTACTCGTAGTAAAACATAATAAAGTAGAAGCACAATTATTTGGTAACAAAAATATAATTCGTATCAATGGTAAAGGGTATGAATTAAAAAGTATTATTGTAGAGAGTAATGGAAAGTGCTATGTACCAGAAGAAGCAATTCAACTATTTGTAGAGCATTCTCGTTAAAAAATTGCCAACCAGTTAAGCTAACTGGTGGCAATTTTTTGTGTTTATTCTAAATATAAGGGTTCGGATTGTTTTGGAAAGTTTTCCAGATGAGACTTGTATAAATGTGAAAGGGGAGTTATATTTTTTCTTACATTAAAAAATTTCGTTTTGTAGAATAGAGAATTTATACATATAGTAAAGTCTAATGTGTTATCAATTAATATTTACGAAAAATATATTAATACTTTAGAATTTCTTTAATTTTCATTATTTTTTATTTAAGGTTATCCGTTATATTTATAATGTATTTATTTCAATTTATTGTATTTCAGCGCAGTTTTATATAATTATAAAGCAATCATCAAAATAAAATCTCCACTAGAGTAAATTTATTATTTTTTTTGCGAAAATTATTATGCAGCTAAGAAAACTGTAGTTTATTGAATTAGAAATATATTAGAATTTAGTTGAAGAAAGAGAGAGGGAATAAAATGAATATAGTGCACTTACGTCCTAAACAGCGGTCTAAGTATCGCATTATGCTAGGGAAGTGGTATTACTCTACAAAGAGGTACATTCAGTGGTTAGCAGACGGAAAAACATATGCAAAAAGGTTCCAACAAGAAAAGCTACCTTGTACAGCAATTCAGCACCAAACGATATTACTTCGTAAGCTCAAAGATGTAGATATGTGGTATCAACAGAATAAGGTTGTTAATTTGAAAATTGCTGTTAAAAAACTAAATGATATCGTCATTAGACCGGGAGAAACATTTTCTTACTGGCGTTTAATAGGTAAGCCAACGAAGAAAAAAGGGTATGTAGAAGGTATGGTATTACACTACGGATCTTTTCAAACAGGTATTGGAGGAGGTCTTTGTCAGCTTTCGAATTTAATATATTGGATGACTTTACATACACCACTGACAGTAACCGAACGATATCGTCATAGCTTTGATGTCTTTCCTGATTCTAGGCGAACTCAACCGTTTGGGAGTGGGGCGACTTGTTCTTATAACTATTTGGATTTACAAATTAAAAATGAAACGGACCAACCGTATCAACTTCACCTTTATATGACAGATGAACATTTAGTTGGTGAATGGAGAACAGTCTATCCGCAACTTTATCAATATGAAGTGTATGAGAAAGAACACTCAATTCAACCTGCATACTGGGGCGGTTATATACGACATAATGTGATTCAACGTAAAGTATATAATCTACAGAAACAGTTAATAGAAGATCAATATGTAACAGAGAATCACGCTATAATGATGTACGAACCACTATTAGCTTGTAATAATGAGAATAGTGAGTAATATGGTAACCTATAGATTAAATAGTATAGAATATTTAATTCTTATTTTTACTAAAAAAGTTCACTGTTATTTATAGGTGAGTTTGTTTTTCTATTGTATGTATTTCACCCTTCATAAAAAATATTTCTCAACATTTTATTTGTTGAAAAAGATTGAATATTCGTATTATAACGAATATTATGTTGTTATCGGCAAAAAACGATAATTTGCAGACACTGGGGAGGAAATACATTGAAAAAGAAAAAGAAATTAAAACCATTAGCGGTATTAACAACAGCAGCAGTACTAAGTAGTACGTTTGCTTTTGGAGGTCACGCAGCGCATGCTGAGACACCAACATCATCTCTACCAATAGATGAGCACTTAATACCGGAGGAGCGCTTGGCTGAAGCGCTAAAACAACGGGGGGTAATTGGTCAATCTGCATCGCAAGCTGAGACGTCAAAGGCTGTCGAAAAATATGTTGAGAAAAAGAAAGGGGAAAACCCTGGGAAAGAAATTTTAACAGGAGATAGTCTTACGCAAGAAGCTTCTGATTTTATGAAAAAAGTAAAAGATGCAAAAATGAAGGAAAATGAACAGGCGCAGCAGCCTGAAGTAGGCCCAGTAGCTGGACAAGGTGCAGCATTGAACCCTGGGAAATTAAATGGAAAAGTACCTACTACATCAGCGAAGCAAGAAGAATACAATGGAGCTGTTCGAAAAGATAAAGTACTTGTTTTACTTGTAGAATTTAGCGATTTTAAGCATAACAATATTGATCAAGAGCCAGGATACATGTATTCTAAAGACTTTAATCGTGAACATTATCAAAAAATGTTATTTGGTGATGAACCATTTACTTTATTTGATGGATCGAAGATTAACACATTTAAGCAATATTATGAAGAACAATCTGGTGGTAGCTACACAGTTGATGGGACTGTAACAGAATGGCTTACTGTTCCAGGAAAAGCATCAGATTATGGTGCTGATGCGGGTACTGGGCATGATAACAAGGGGCCTTTAGGACCAAAAGATTTTGTGAAAGAAGCATTAAAAGCAGCGGTAGCAAAAGGAATCAATTTAGCAGACTATGACCAATTTGATCAATACGATCAAGATGGTGATGGAAATAAAAATGAGCCAGATGGCATTATTGATCATTTAATGGTTGTACATGCTGGCGTTGGTCAAGAAGCTGGCGGCGGTAAATTGAAAGATGATGCGATTTGGTCACATCGTTCAAAACTAGGTTCAAAACCATATGCAATTGATGGCACGAAATCTTCTGTTTCGAACTGGGGCGGAAAGATGGCTGCATATGATTATACAATCGAGCCTGAAGACGGGGCAGTTGGTGTGTTTGCACATGAGTATGGCCATGATTTAGGCTTACCAGATGAATATGATACAAAGTACTCAGGACAAGGTGAACCTGTTGAGTCATGGTCTATTATGAGTGGTGGTAGCTGGGCTGGAAAAATTGCAGGAACAGAGCCAACGAGTTTCTCACCACAAAATAAAGAATTTTTCCAAAAGAATATGAAGGGGAACTGGGCGAATATCCTTGAAGTAGATTATGACAAACTTAGCAAAGGAATCGGTGTTGCGACATATGTAGATCAAAGTACTACAAAATCTAAACGACCTGGAATCGTTCGTGTTAACTTGCCGGACAAAGATATAAAAAATATCGAATCAGCGTTTGGTAAGAAGTTCTATTACAGTACAAAAGGAAATGACATTCATACAACACTTGAGACACCAGTATTTGACTTAACAAATGCAAAGGATGCTAAGTTCGATTATAAGGCATTTTACGAACTTGAAGCGAAGTATGATTTCCTTGACGTATATGCGATTGCAGAAGATGGAACGAAGACACGCATTGATAGAATGGGCGAAAAAGATGTAAAAGGCGGCGCGGATACAACTGATGGTAAGTGGGTTGATAAATCATACGATTTAAGCCAATTCAAAGGAAAAAAAGTAAAACTGCAATTTGAGTACTTAACAGATATTGCAGTAGCTTATAAAGGGTTTGCGTTAGATAATGCAGCATTAACTGTAGATGGAAAAGTTGTTTTCTCTGATGATGCAGAAGGTCAGCCAGCAATGACGTTAAAAGGCTTTACTGTGTCTAACGGATTTGAACAGAAAAAACATAATTACTATGTAGAGTGGAGAAATTACGCTGGTTCTGACACTGCGTTACAACATGCACGTGGCCCAGTATTTAATACAGGAATGGTTGTATGGTATGCGGATCAAAGCTTTACAGATAACTGGGTAGGCGTTCATCCAGGTGAAGGGTTCTTAGGAGTAGTAGATTCTCATCCAGAGGCAATTGTAGGGACATTAAACGGACAACCTACTGTGAAGAGCAGTACGCGTTACCAAATTGCCGATGCGGCATTCTCATTTGATCAAACACCAGCATGGAAAGTAAATTCACCAACTCGCGGTATCTTCGATTATAAAGGATTACCAGGAGTGGCAAAATTTGATGATTCTAAGCAATACATCAACAGCATTATTCCTGATGCAGGACGTAAGTTACCGAAACTAGGACTGAAGTTTGAAGTGGTAGGCCAAGCTGAAGACAAGTCTGCAGGTGCAGTGTGGCTTCATCGATAAAATAAGGTAAAACGAAGAGGAGCTGCGATAAGTCGGTGAAACTGACTTATCGCAGCTTTTTTCTTCTTGTGAAAAAACTTGCTGTTTTTTTATGTACTTATTGGAAAAATTCGAAGTTTCTTTTATAAATAAAATACTCCGCCTGTCCAATTATAGAAGCTATTTTGGGCGTAAGTAATTTGTAAGTAATGAGTAAGAAAAAAGAGATTTTCATAGTATATAATATTTATTATAGCTACTTTTAACACCTGATACTAATAGTGTGCTATAATATGAATTAGCAACAAAAAGGAAAGGAATTAGAACAATGACCTTAGAAAATACTAAAAATTTAAAAAAACAAGTTGCTCCTTTTGAAAAATCAACGATTAAAAAAAGTGTTTGGCAACTGATCAACACAATCGTGCCATTTATTATTTTATGGTACCTTGCTTATAAAAGTTTGTCAGTTTCTTATTGGTTAACATTAGTTCCAGCACTGTTAGCCGCTGGATTTATGACAAGAATTTTCATTATTTTTCATGATTGCACCCATTATTCGTTCTTTAAAAGTCGACGTGCAAATAGAATAGTTGGAACGTGTATGGGTGTTTTAACATTATTCCCATTTGATCAGTGGGGGCATGAACATTCTATTCACCACGCTACGAGTGGTAATTTGGATAAGAGGGGTACAGGGGATATTTGGACGCTTACAGTTGATGAATATGTAGCTGCACCATTTAGACTTCGTTTAGCATATCGCTTATATCGCAATCCATTCGTTATGTTTGGATTAGGTCCGATTTATGTTTTCTTGCTTAAAAATAGATTTAACCGAAAAGGTGCAAGGCAGAAAGAACGTATGAATACTTATTTGACGAATATTATAATTGTTGCTGTAGTAGCTATACTTTGCTGGGCAATTGGGTGGCAATCGTTTCTGTTAGTACATGGTACTATATTCTTAATAGCAGGTTCAGTAGGGATTTGGCTGTTTTACGTACAGCACACATTTGAGGATTCTTATTTTGAAGAGGATAAAGATTGGGAATATGTGAAAGCGGCAGTGGAAGGAAGTTCTTTTTATAAGCTTCCTAAAATTTTGCAATTCTTAACTGGTAATATTGGATTCCATCATGTTCACCATTTAAGCCCAAGGGTACCTAACTATAAACTAGAAGAGGCACACAATAATACGCTTCCGTTAAAAAATGTACCAACGATTACGCTTGCTACAAGCTTACAATCACTACGTTTCCGTCTTTGGGATGAGAAAAGTAACAATTTTGTTAGCTTTAAAGATGTCAAAAATATAATTAAAAATAATGTTTCTGTTCGAGTGAAATCTGAACTATAATTGCATCGTATATAAAACTCCCCTTAATCATTTTCGATTTAAGGGGAGTTTGTGTTTAAAGAGTAGATGCCAGATAAGAGGAAAATTTACATAATTCAAATTGTAATTGAAGCAGATTAGGAATTGCTCGTACGTAAGTACAAATATAAGATGACAGTAAATGCATTATGTTAACAAATTCATAGTAAAAGGGGGGATCGTACAACATTATATCCAAAAATAAGAAAAGACTTGAACGAAAATTCCATTCATTTTTCTTGGTGTTCCGCATTCCATACACTTAAATAGGACGCATATTCTAATTCATCTGGATTCTCATGTAGCATAGAAATGAATTCTAATTTGTTTCCATCACAATCTAGAAAGTATACACTTGCAGCAGGCACCCACCTTTGGACAATTGGCTCTTGATTTCCTGTTCCTTGACTTCCTATCACTGCTATTCCACGTTCCTCTAACCACGCTTTAGAAGTCATTAAAAACTCTAAATTTACACCAAAAGCAAAATGTCTCGGCTCAAAGTCTTCAATGTTATGTACTTCCCATAGTCCAAGCATTTGTTGTTTATTTTCTCCGACCCAAAAGAAAGCCACTCTTCTTTTGGAGAGTTTTCTTGCTAACGTTAATCCTAGCTTGTTTTGATAGAAATTTATTGCCTTCTCTAAATTTCTTACATGTAAATGAGTTTCGTATATGTTCTGTATTATTATGATCATTCCTTTCTTTCTTTATTGGTAACTACCAATTGAATAGTGAATATAATTCTAAAGTTGAAATATGTATAAGCCTAGTAATGTACATCTATATCCGATATACCTATTTGCTATTATATTGAAATGTGATAAATCCCACTGAGGTAGTAAGTGTTTAAATGAACACTCTACTACTTTTGTAGGAAAGGGGATATATTCATTAAATTCAGATGAAATCATATTAAAATGATGAAAAAAGACCACACATGAAGTGAAACGCCATGTGTAGTCTTTTATGTATAGTCAAATATTACGAAGTCTCGCTAATTTTAGTTTCACTATGAGTGTTAGTAGAATTTCTTTTCTTAACTTTAAAGTGATAGTAAGTGTAGCAAAAGATGATAAATGGGACAGTGCAATAGATTCCAAGTCGTTGTTCTGGGATAAAAATAAGACTGATTAATATAATGCCATACAATCCAAAACCAAGAATTGGTACGAGTGGATAAAGTGGCGTTTTAAATTTTAAGTCTTCTAATTTTCCGCCGTCTGCTAAATAATGTTTGCGGAAAAAGAATTGAGAAACACAAATTGACATCCAAACAATAATGGTAATGACTCCGGAAATTGAAATGAGCCACAAGTAAACAGTTTCAGCAGCTACTACACTTGTCAAAAGAGAAAAAGCAGAAATAGCTATTGTCATGATTAAAGCGTTGAGAGGAATCCCACGTGATGATAATTTCTTTAAAAATGCTGGAGCCATTTCGTTTTTTGATAAAGACCAAAGCATTCGAGTAGCAGCGTATAGTCCTGAGTTTGCGACAGAAAGAACAGCAGTAAGAATAACAAAGTTCATAATATCAGCTGCATATGGAATACCGATATTATCAAAAACAGCAACGAATGGACTCTTTGTTAATCCAGCTTCTTCCCAAGGAATTAAAGCAACAAGAACAAAGATTGCTAAGACGAAGAAAAACATTGTGCGCCATATAATATTTCTAATAGAACGAGGTAAAGTTTTTGCTGGATCTTCACTTTCACCTGCTGCGATTCCGACAAGCTCTGTACCTTGGAAGGAATAATTGACTGTAACCATTGTTAATAGAATAGCTGCAAGTCCATTCGGAAATAAACCACCATGATTTACGAAATTTGAAAGAAGTGGAGCTGGTTCATCGCCTTTTAAATCAATAAAACCGAACATAGCGGCGCCACCAAGAATTATAAAAGCTATAATGGCAGATACTTTTATACTTGAAAACCAAAATTCTGTTTCTGCATAACTACGAGCAGATAATGCGTTAATAGTGAAGATGGTAACGCCAAATATTAAACACCAAACCCAAACAGGAATATCAGGAAACCAGCGCTGCATTGTAATACCGGCAGTTGTAAATTCAAGACCGGTCGTATTCGCCCAGCTTAACCAATACAACCATCCGATTGTAAAGCCAGTTGCAGGATTGATGAATTTAGTAGCATATTCCTGAAAAGAACCTGAAACAGGCATGGCTACAGCAAGTTCACCAAGACATAGCATAACGAAATACATTAATAATCCACCAGCAATAAAGGCAAGTACGGATCCACCAGGTCCAGCCTGACTTATAATAAAGCCAGATCCGTTAAATAACCCGGTTCCAATCACACCACCGAGTGCAATCATGAATAAGTGTCTACTTTTCATCGTACGTTTTAATTCATTGTTTGTATTGCTTACTTGCGCCATTGTTTTCCTCACTTTCGTAGTTGATAGAATAACGTTTGATGTTTTTCCGTATTATGGAATGTATTCCGTGATGTGAAATCTTGTTATAATTTTCAGATAATTAAAAAGAAAAGTCAATATTTTTTTGTTTGCGTTTTCAATTCGTTGTTAGTGATATGTTTTTATTGTTAGAAAATTAAATAAATAGATTGATTTCATTTCGAATGTTTGCTAAATTGATAGTTAATTAAGCGTACTAACATATTACGAGTAAAGTTGAGGCGAGTTATGGTACAGTCCATTGATCGAGCGATAAGTATTATTAAATTATTGAATTCTACAAATGAAAAAGAGTATTGGGCTATTTCTGATATAGCTGATGGAACACATCTCCCGGTTAGTACAGTACATAGATTACTTAACTCTCTAATGGAGCATGGGTTAGTTACACAAATTACAGAGACAAAACAGTACAAAATTGGACCAATGTGGATGGAAATAGGGTTGCGTCAATTGGAGAAGGTAGACTATAGATCTGTTGCGAGAGAAGTGATGAAACGTTTGGCTTCTGAAGTGGAAGAAAGTGTCTATTTGAATATTCCAAACGGAACACATTCTATTATCATTGAAAGAATTGATAGTCCTTTAAAAATTCGAGTTATCGATAATCTAGGAGAACAAATTCCACTTTCAATTGGTGCTGCAAATAAAACGATGCTTGCCAATATGAAAACGAATGAAATGGAACATATTGTAGAGTATTTACTTCCTTCATTACCAGAACAAAAGCAAATTCTTCTTAATCAAATAAAGCAAATAAAAAATGAAGGATATGCTGTCAGTTATGGTGAAAAAACAGAAGGGACAGCTTCAGTAGCTGCACCTATTATCGGATTTAATCATAAAGTAGTAGGAGCATTAAGTGTTGGGTTAATTAGTCATCGTATTAATGATGATCGACTATCTTTTCTTATTAGCAAGGTAAAACAAGCGGCTCATGAAATATCAATAAAAATCGGCAGTACATCAGAACTATAATTTTGATAGCTGTCGTCATTTTTTATTCATATACTGGAATTAGTTTTCATAATGCGGAAAATAGGGGGATTTATATGTCAAAGTGGCAATCAAAAGAACAATTGGTTCAATTATTAAGCAGTCTTGTTGAAATTCCTAGTATTACCGGTTCAGAAGCTGAAGTAATATTGCCAGACTTTGTTGTGGAACAATTATCTGACTTACAGTATTTCAAACAAAACCCGCACCATTTGCAAAAAAATCCGACAGGGGACGGACGATATTTTGTTACAGCACTAGTAAAGAAAAGCGATAGTACAAAAAATACTGTAATTCTAGTAAGTCACTTTGATGTTGTAGATGTACAAGATTACGGAATGTGGAAAGAAGATGCATTTAATCCTAAAAAGTTAACATCTATGTTTTATTCTCATAAAGATGAACTTCCAGACCATGTACGTGAAGATATAGAACATGGAGAATGGCTGTTTGGTAGAGGAACAATGGATATGAAATGCGGCCTCGCATTACAAATGGCAATGATTGAGCAAGCTTGCGAAGAAAGATTTGATGGGAATGTTCTTTTATTGGCTGTACCAGATGAAGAAGTAAACTCTGTAGGGATGAGAGCTGCTGTTCCAAGATTACTAGAGTTAGCAAGAGAACATGATTTAGAGTATAAAACGGTACTAAACTCAGAGCCTATGTTTTCAAGACATCCTGGTGACCAAAATAAGTATATTTACACTGGCTCTATTGGTAAAGTGTTACCTGGTTTTCTTTGCTACGGAAAAGAGACACATGTAGGTGAACCTTTTGCAGGGTTAAATGGGAGTTATATGGCTTCATTAATAACAGCAGAATTAGAGTTAAACACAGACCTTTGTGATATTGTAGAAGGGGAAGCGAGTCCTCCGCCAACTAACTTACTTCAAAGGGACTTAAAAGAGGATTATTCTGTACAAATTCCGCATCGTGCAGTTACATTATTTAATTTGTTTTTATTAGAAAAATCAATGACAGATGTAGTTTCATTGTTACGTCAAAAAGTAACGAAAGTAGCAGAGAAAATAGAAGAGTCGTATGAAAAACATGCATATCGTTTTTCTAAATATAATCCATTTATACCACCTAATCTCAAAGTAAATGTATTAACTTATGAAGAGCTTATCACATATGCAATTGAGCAACATGGACGAGAAAAAATAAATCATATTCAATCTAATATTATAAAAAATAGAGGAGATAAAGATGATCGTGCGGTAACCATTGATTTAGTAGATAAATTAGCGATTTTATGTAAAGAAAAGGCACCGATGATTGTACTTTTCTTCGCTCCGCCGTACTATCCAGCTGTGAGTTCACGCAACAATCCTTTAATAAAAGAGGTAGTTGTAGAAATGGAAAAGTATGCACACTACAATCATAAAATTACATTTGAAAACCAAAATTATTTTGGGGGGATTTCAGATTTAAGTTATGTAGGCTTGCAGTATCCACTGGATTCAATGAGTTCGCTTGTAGACAATATGCCATTATGGGATAAAGGTTATTCAATTCCGCTTCAGGAATTAGAAGAGTTTGATGTTCCAGTATTAAATATGGGGCCGGTAGGAAAAGATGCACATCAATGGACAGAACGTCTAGATGTAAACTACGCATTTGAAACGCTATTAGATATGTTACCGAAGTGCATTGAAAAATTATTAGTTTCTAATAAAATTACACAATCATAGTAGGGAATAGGTAAGGGATAAAACAGAACCTGTAAAGAAGATTTGAATGAAATTATTTTAATATAATTAAAACTGAAACGACCAAACTCAATTATATATGAGTTTGGCCGTTTATCATGTAGTGAATTTCTAATTAAATTCATATGAATTCATAGCTAACGCGATCTCTTTTACAGTTTTACTTTTTAGTTTGACCAGATAGTTCAACAGACTTTTGCGTACAACGCTGCATAGCTGAAATAATCGCTGTTCTCAGTCCTTTTTCCTCCAATGTTGCTACAGCTTCTATTGTCGTTCCGCCAGGAGAACAAACCATATCTTTCAATTCACCTGGATGTATTCCTGTTTCTAGTACCATTTTTGCAGAGCCTAACACAGCTTGAGCAGCGAATTTATATGCTTGATTTCTTGGCATACCATCTAGTACAGCAGCATCTGCCATCGCTTCTATAATCATATATACATAAGCTGGTGAAGAACCACTTACGGATGTGACAACATCCATTAATTTTTCACTTACGATCTCTGTTTGACCAAAACTATTGAAAATGTTTAGTACATCTTCTAAATCTTTTTCTGTCACCATTTCATTCGGGCATAATGCAGACATTCCTTCTCCAACAAGAGCAGGAGTATTAGGCATTACCCTTACAACCTTTACTTTTTTATTAAAGGCATTTTCAGTACTTTCAATACTTTTCCCAGCAGCGATCGTAACGATGATAGCATCGTTTTTGATTATTTCTTTTATTTCATTAATTATTGACGCGTATAGGTCTGGTTTGATTGATAAAATTAAAATATCAGCATTTTTAGCTACTTCATTGTTGTCGGTAGTTGTAGTTAGCCCATATTTTTCACTAGCATTTTTTAAATTAGCAGTGTTTAAATCTGAACAAATAATTTGATTTGAAGACACTATATTTTTGTTTATCATTCCGCCAATCATAGCCATTCCCATATTTCCGCAACCGATGAATCCAATTTGTTTATCCATAATAACTCAATCTTGCTCCTTTTATAATCAATTATATCGGTTTGATATTATTTTCTTAGAATAAGAATAACATCCCTGTGCAATATAAAGAAACATTCTAAGAGAATATATTCCTTTTTGCAACACTAAAAGATAAAAATTAATTATATTCGACATTATGTAAATATATACACTATAATGTAAGGTTTTATGTTTATGAATATGAGTTAAACTTATATCATTTTGTATTTTCATTCAGTAGGGCGATAATTTCATACAAATAACTTGCGGCTCTATTTATTTTTAAAAATACCTCTTGACACCGAATCGAACTATATCGCATAATATAAAAAAATTAGATTGAAAATCGTTGAAGGGAATTAGTACATATGTCTTCTTGCGAAAGAGAGTGGAATTCACCGGCTGAAAGATTCCTCGTATAGAATATATCGAACCTATCCCTGAGTCTTAAATGAAAGTTTAGGCGTTCGCCTGCGTTATAGGCACCAAGTGGATATCTATGTATATCAATTAAGGTGGTACCGCGGAACAATGACCGTTTCGTCCTTTTTATTTTATTAAGGGCGAAGCGGTCATTTTTATTTTGCTCTTAAATACCTCATTGCAGCATTGATGAGAATAGATATAGTTACAAAGTGAATGAAGTGTAATTTATAAAAAACTTTGATTTTAGACTTGGGGGATAAAAAAGTGAAAAAACAACGAGTTGTTGTAAAGATTGGGAGTAGTTCCTTGGCAGATAGTCACGGAGGCATCTCTACAGAACAGCTTTCAGATCACGTTGCCGCATTGGCTCGGTTGAAAGAAGAGGGGCACGAGGTTGTGTTAATTACATCTGGAGCCGTCGCTGCAGGTTTTTCAGCGCTAGGATATCCTAGCAGACCTGTAACGATTAAAGGGAAACAGGCTGCAGCAGCTGTCGGACAAAGTTTGTTAATGCAGGCGTACACGGAGGAATTCCGTAAATATGGCATCGTTACTGCGCAACTTTTGCTGACGAGGAGTGATTTTTCTAGAAAAGAACAATATAGTAATGCTTACGCTACGTTAGGAGAATTATTAAACCGCTCCGCTCTTCCAATTATTAATGAAAATGATTCCATCTCTTTAGAGGAGCTGACGTTCGGTGATAATGATATGCTGTCAGCTTTAGTAAGCGGGCTTGTTTCGGCGGATATGCTTATGATCTTTACGGATGTGAACGGGTTATATGACAAAAATCCTCAGAAAAATCCGGATGCAAAAAAATATTATTTTCTTCCTGAAGTTACGGAAGAAATTTCTTCTCTTGCAGGAGATGCTGGCTCAAAACTTGGGACTGGCGGTATGAAATCAAAAATCGACGCTGCAAAGACAGCGCTCTCTCTTGGTGTGAGTGTATTTATCGGAACAGGACGTGGACAGGAAAAGTTTGTAGATGTTTTGAAGGGTAAGGGTGATGGAACGTATGTTGGTAATGCTCCTCAAAAAGAAATGAAGATGAACAAGCAATGGATTGCCTTACATTCGCTTGTTAGCGGACAAATTGAAGTAGATGCTGGGGCAGCTACTGCCATCATTCAGCATGGTAAGAGTTTACTTCCAGCTGGTGTTACGAATGTATCAGGATTTTTCCAAGTGGGTGAAGTTGTAGAGGTTGTAACGCAACAAGGGCGCGTAATAGGAAAAGGACAATGCACATATAGTGCAGAGGAACTAAGAGATGTAAAAGGTATGCAAAGCCAAGATATTCAAGTAAGAGGCGAGAGACATAGTTATGAAGTCATCCATAGGGATCATTGGGTTTCACTTTAAAAAGGAGGAAATAAAAATGAATGAAGTGTTGGCAAAGGGGATAAAAGCAAAAGAGGTTGCTAGAGAGCTTGTGCTTAAATCTACAGAGCAAAAAAACGAAGCACTTTCCGCAATAGCTGATCAGTTAATATTAGAAACAGCTTATATTTTAGAAGAAAACAAGAGGGATATTGAAGAAGGTAAGGCAAAAGGATTTTCTGATTCACTCCTTGATCGTCTTCTGCTAACTGAAAATCGTATTATTGATATGACAGAGGGGATTAAGCAGCTAATTGAATTACGTGATCCTGTAGGAGAATGTGTAAGTGCATGGGAAAGGCCAAATGGACTATCTATTCAGGAGATGCGCGTACCACTTGGTGTTATAGGCATGATTTATGAGGCAAGACCGAATGTAACAGTGGATGCAGCTACAATTTGTTTGAAGACAGGAAACGCAGTCATATTACGTGGTAGTTCTTCTGCTATTCATTCTAATAAGGCCATCGTTGCCGTTATTCACAGAGCGCTCAAACTAACAAGCTTACCTCAAGAAAGCGTACAGCTTATAGAAGATACAACGCGAAATAGCGCGAAGCAGTTGTTTACAATGAAGGATTATCTAGACGTTCTTATTCCAAGAGGTGGCAAACAATTAATCGATACTGTTGTGAGAGAAGCGTCTGTTCCAGTACTTGAAACAGGTGCGGGAAATTGTCATATATTCATTGATGAAACAGCAGATAAACAAATGGCGTTTAATATTATTATAAATGCAAAAACACAGCGTCCATCTGTATGTAATGCAATTGAGACGATTGTACTTCATGAGAATTGGGCAGAGCAATATGGTAGCGAGTTGTTTTCTTCCTTGAAGGAAAGAGGAGTGGAGCTACGTGGTGATAATAAAGCAGTGGCGATTGATTCTTCTATCTTACTTGCGACAGAAGAAGACTGGGAAACTGAGTTTTTATCTCTCACACTAGCAGTGAAAGTGGTTTCCACTGTTGAAGATGCGATTCATCATATAAATACGTATGGATCTATGCATTCTGAAGCAATTATTACTGAAAACGAGGAAAACGTCAGCAAGTTTTTTACTTCTGTAGATGCCGCGGCACTTTATCATAATGCATCGACTCGTTTTACAGATGGATCCGAATTTGGATTCGGAGCGGAAATTGGTATCAGTACACAAAAGTTACACGTAAGAGGACCAATGGGGCTTCCAGCATTAACTTCTACAAAATATGTGATTCGTGGAAATGGGCAAATTCGAAAATAATAATAAAAGACACTCAATTGGCTTGGGTGTCTTTTATTATAAAAATTAATTACCATACAAATAGCCCAACGAGCATAGCACTTAATAAAGAAACAGCCATCCCGCTAACAAGAAGCTTCCAAACATTTTTACCGATGACTGATGATTTTTCTCCGCCAAATAATGAATTGTAAGTTCCGTAAATCATACCTACTGTACTAAAGTTAGCAAAAGAAGCTAGAAATGTCGTTGCAACCGCAACCGTATGCGGTTGTAGCGACTTTAAGTTTGATTTTAAATCCATCATTGCAACAAATTCATTCGTCGTTATTTTGATCCCCATTAATTCAGCTACATACATAGCATCACTGCCTGATAAACCGAGTAAAAATGCAAAAGGACTAAAGATAATGGAGAAGATTTTTTGAATTGTTAACCCCGTTACAAAAAATCCTAAAATCCCATTTAAACATGCTGTTAAAGCTACATAACCAATTACCATAGCTAAAATAACGATAACCATATTCATCCCAACTAACATACTGTTTGAAATAGTAGAAAAGAAATCCTTTTTTTCATGTTTTGAAGGTGTGTAAACAACGTCTTCTTCTTTCGAAACTTCCACAGGATTTAATACATTGGCTAAAATTAATGCGTTAATACAGTTTAATGGGATTGCGCTGAAAATATATGTTGCTGGAACCATTGATAAATAAGCACCAAGAATGGATCCGCTAACGCTACTCATACTCATAATTCCAAAAGTTAATAATCGATTTTCTTTTAAAACAGATAATTGATCACGAACAACCGCAAGTGCTTCGGTGTTTCCTAAAAACATCATTTGAATCGAAAAGAAACTTTCTAACTTTGGTAAACGAGAAATCTTTGAAATAACTGCACCTACTTTATCAATAATCCAAGTTAAGATTCCGAAATAAGAAAGAATATCGAAAAAAGTAATAACAAAAATGATAGGAAGTAACGCACTAAAGAAGAAATCAATGTGCTGACTTTCCATAGCTGAAGGAAATGCAAATCGAATACCTTCATTCGCACATGCTAGTAGCCAACTGAAAAATGACGCAATTTTATTAATGATAATACTGCCGAGCTTTGTGCCTAACATAAACCACGTAATAAAAAGCTCCAATAGGATGAGAATTACAATCGGTCTCCATTTTATATGTTTTTTATTAGGCGAACATAAGAAAATGATTAATATGACAACGAAAATCCCTAACATATTCAATATGAAATGCATGTCAACAACTCCTTGAGAGTTATTATTTGTATATAAAAAAGCATCTATTCTTCCAAATTTGGATTATGATTAGAAGTTATGAAGCATGTAAGTTATGTTAGGAATCAATGTATTTTAATTTGCTTTATTTTGAGCAATCGCAGTAATTATCGAACAATTAGCTGTTTTCAATTGTTTTGTTGGATATTAAACGTATGCGATTTTAAACATCGTTTATTCCGCATTAACGGGCAGTAAGATTTTTACCTCAAAATTCAAGGAAAGCAAAGAAGTGAGGTGGGGATGGGCTGCCCGCAAAATCACGATTGGTAAGAGCTGATTAAAATTTCACTTTATAAATAAGAACGGTGAGTTGGCCATGAACCTTGAAGTTTCCGAAGCTGTATAATTTGTCCTGTATGATAAGCATCATGCAAAAGGATATTCATATATTGTTGCCAAACTGGTAGAGAAGGACTTAGTTGATCTAGTTCTGCTTCTTGAAGGGCGGTTAATGAAGATTGTAAGGCATCATGTACTTGAAGCGTTCGCTTTACGGTTTGCTGCCAAGCGGCATCATCATTAGGTCCACCTTGGATAAACGTCTCATCATTATTTTGTGGAGCAACAAATGTGTCGTCTTCATGTAAACGGGAAAGTAGGCGTTCTTTAAAGATTAATAAATGGTTCACATTTTCCCAAATCGTATTACTGGCAGCACCTTCTGGTTGCCAACATGCTTGTTCAACCGTAAGATTCTTTAACGCTTCTGATATTGGTGGGTACCATTCTTCTTCGTAAAAAACTTGTTGGACTCCATTTTGCAACATTTCTTTTCTTCCCATTCGTATAGCCTCCTGTTCATTTTTCTTAATAAAACCAATTCTCTTTTCTCTTCAATAAACCTTTTCTATAGTTGCACAAGAGGGTGAAAGACAACTTATAACAGAGCCATTAAAAAACTTCTTTTTAATATGATACTTAATAATCAAGGCTTTAATTGAGTCAGAATGAAAAAGAGTATAAACCTTTCTCTATTTGCTCATGGATTAGAGTTTTTTTGAAGTCGCAAAATAATTCTAAAAATATAGAAGGTTAAATTCGATAAAAATAGAATTTGATATATAGCAAACAAGGAGGGGATAAAAATGGAGGTCTATCACATAACGAGTAGAAAGAGGGAAACTTATAACGTTCAAGTGAAATATTCGATACTTTTCGAATGTGCGCTTGGCATTGCAGCAAGTACTCATAAGAGGTTAATTGATACACTTGAAAAGAGTCAAAATGAATGGGAAGAAATTAAGAAATCATTAACAGAAGAAATGAGAGAGCACTTACAATTTGTCGAAGAAAATAATACGTGGAAAGCATTGCTTCAGTTGTTGTATGAAGAAGACATACAGGGTGTATCGCAGTTTCATGCTAAAATCGATTCACTTTCAGAAGAAGATTTGAAGTATACATGTTTACCGTTTTTAGGGGAGAAATATGAGAAAAAAAGACGTTTAGCCGCAAGTAGAGATGGAACTGCAATACATGAACTAAAGGAATTAACACATGATCATCAGTTTTTCTCTACGTACATTCGCTTTATATGTGATGTAGATGTACAAGTGCTGAAATCTCATTTAATCGCTGTAATGACAGGGTGGTATGAGAGTGTAATTAAGAGTGAGGAAGAAGAAATACTTTCTATATTAAAACGAGATTATGAAGCAAAAAATGAAATGAATAAAAAGATGAAGCCGGAAGAGTTTGTCGAGTGGGCGACTGGCGGAGTGAACTATATGCCAGAGCCAAGTGTTCATCACGTACTTCTTATTCCGCAAATGACGTACAGACCGTGGAATATTGAAGCAGATATTGATGATACGAAAGTATTTCATTATCCAGTTGCGAATGAAAGTATTCATCCTGAAGATCCGTATGAACCGAATTATTTTTTAGTTCAAAAATATAAGGCTCTTGGAGATGAAGCGAGATTGCGAATTGTAAAAATGTTGTTTGAAAAAGAACGTACATTACAGGAAATAACGGAAAGATTGCAACTCGGTAAATCGACTGTACACCATCATTTGAAATTGTTACGTGCAGCGAAGTTAGTTGATATACATGACGGAAAATATGTATTAAGAAAGAAAGCAGTACAGTCTTTAGCGAAAGAATTAGATATGTTTTTGAATAGATAATTAACAACGAGAATGTACATAAAGGGAGGAATATAAAAGAAAAGTTGGTGTGTGAAATTGAAAAATATATTGAAAAATCGTTCGTTCTTTTTTATGTGGATTGGTAGTGCAATCTCTGAATTAGGAGGGGCTTTCGGAACGTTATGTAATTCAATTCTAGTATATGAGTTAACAGGATCAGAAATGGCTTTAAGTAGTATGTGGTTATTATATTTCATCCCATCACTCATATTGCAATTAATAAGTGGCCCATTTATTGATAAATGGAGCCGGAAGTGGATTATGATATTTTCACAATGGATACGAGCGTCCGTATTTTTATTACCTTTGGTGATGCTAGTTTCGGGTAGTATAGAAGTTTGGCACATTTATGTTGTTCAAATTGTAGTGGGACTTATTACACCACTTTATACACCTGCAAGTCAAGCAATTACACCGAGCATTGTAGGGAAAGAACAACTTCAAGATGCAAATGCGTACATTGATGGAATGACTCGCCTTATGATGTTTCTTGCGCCAGTATTAGGCGGAGTAGTCATTCATTTGATTGGAACAGAACTTACATTATCTTTCGTATGCATATGTTTATTTGTTAGTGGCACTTTCTTATTTTATATAAAAGAAAATAGAACGTCGCAACCTATTCGGAAAACGTGGCTAGAACAGTTTTTTCACGGTTTTACATATTTTTTCACAAAACCAATCATCGTTTGGCTCGGTATATTTCTTACTTTCGTGCAGTTTGGAGTAGGGGTAACGATGGTCACAAATCTTCCTTATATAAAAGACGAGCTGTCAGCGGGATATGCAGAGTACGGTTATTTCATGGCAGGTTTTCCACTTGGCTACGTAATTGGCTCAGTATTAGTCGGAAAAGTAACATATAAAAGCCGGCGTATACTTATGCTTGGAGGATTGTTTATAGGGGGACTCACATACATTTCATTAGGATTCAATCATAGTATTATCATTGCAATAATAATTGAAGTAATAGCAGGGATTTGTATTGCATTTTTCAATGTTCATAACACGACAATATGCCAACAAACCGTCCCAAATAATATGATAGGACAAGTATTTTCAGTGCGTTTATTTTTTATACGATCCGCTATGCCATTAGGTGTGTTAGTAGGGGGGATATTGAGTGAAATGTGGGGAGTAAGAGCGCTATATGTAATCATCGGTGCAATTATATGTGTTACATCTTTAATAGGGATGTTACTTCCATATTTCAAATTTTTAGATGAGGCGATAGAAAAGAAATCAGCATAATTCAAAAAATTAAAACTTTACAATTGAAAATAATTATCATAATCAATTATAATAGAAGAATACTAGTATTCGTATAACAAAGAGGGAGTGGGATATATGTTTATCGAAACGAAAACATTTACAGTAAAAGAAGGTACATCAAATATAGTTGTAGAACGTTTCACTGGAGAAGGTATTATTGAAAAATTTGAAGGCTTCATCGATTTAAGTGTTCTCGTGAAAAAAGTAAGACGCGGCGACGAAGAAGTTGTCGTAATGATTCGCTGGGAATCTGAAGAAGCATGGAAAAACTGGGAAACAAGTGAAGAACACTTAGCTGGACATAGAGCGGGCCGTGGTAAACCAAAGCCAGATCATATTATTAATGTGGATCATGCAGTTTATTATGTGAAATCATCGAAATCGGCTTATCAACAGTCGTAATATATAAGTAGAGGATACATGTTGTAGAAGCAATCATGTATCCTCTTTTTTATGACTGGGGGGATGGGAATGATAGGAAATCTTTCATTCATTTAAAAAAACGTTCTAGGCTATGGAGAAAAGTATTAGACTTATAAAGCATAGTCTTAGACGGAACGCTTGAATATCTTACCTTTCATATTTAAGTGTTATGAAAATGAGTCTACATACCCTCTGCTTAAAAGGAGATGAGTGAATGAAGTTAAATCATTTGAATTTATGTGTTGATGATTTATCAGAAGCGAGACATTTCTTTGAAACATTTTTTGATTTTCAATTTTTAGAGTAAAAGGGAAAGGCATTATTAGTAATGAGTGATGAGAGTGGATTTATACTGGTGCTAAGCGACCCCAAAGCATTTAAGGGGAATAAGGAAGTGATGTATCCAGAAGCTTTTCATATTGGTTTTTTAGTGGATACTTCAAATGAAGTTGATCAAGCGTATAATCGTTTAGTAGCAGGCGGCATTGAAATAGATAAGGAACCTTATTCGATGCGAGGTAGTAGTTATGGTTTTTATTTTACAGTATTTAATGGCTTATTAATTGAAGTGTCTTGTCTTGATTATAGAGAAGGTAAGAAAGTTTCAAAGCTTAATAGCGATCAACAAGAGTAATCATTTGAAGGTGTATAAAATTTAAGTATGTATCATATTAGAAGACGGATTAAGAAAGTTTCACTGTAAAGTAAAATAGACAGACTAATAAATAGTCTGTCTTTTCACATTAATTCTTCACATCATCATAAAGTTCAAGTGCCTCTTTCACATTCAATCCATTTTTCACAATGCCATGTATTGCTTGGATCATCGCAGCTGGGTGCTCGGATTGCCATATGTTTCGGCCCATGTCTACTCCAATTGCTCCTTCTTGCAATGCATTGTACGTAATGTTTAATGCGTCTTCAATTGAATCTAGTTTTGGGCCGCCCGCGATGACGACTGGGGCAGGGCATGTGCTCGTTATTTTTTCGAATCCTTCGCAGTAATACGTTTTAATAATATCAGCACCCATTTCAACACATACGCGGGAAGCAAGTGCTAGAAAGCGAGCTTCACGTTTTTGTAATTCCTTTGCGACTGCGGTAATGCCGAGTACTGGTAGGCCGTAATCATGAGCTTCAGAAACTACATTTGCGAGATTTGTAACAGTTTGTGTTTCATAGTCTGATCCGACAAAAACAGAAACGCCAACGCCAATTGCGTTTTGCTTCACTGCTTCCTTCACAGGTGTAACAATTGTTTCATTCGCTAAATCTTTACCGACGACAGTAGCGCCACCAGATACACGCATAACCATCGGTGTGTTGCAGTTTTCAGGAATGCAGGAGCTAAGTACACCGCGTGTTAAAAAGAGGGAGTCTGTATAAGGAAGTAAGTTTTTAACTGTTTCAAGTGGTTGTTCTAGTCCGTGAATTGGTCCTAAGAAATAACCGTGATCTATTGCTAACATAACCGCTCTACCATCAGGTAAAATTGTATTTAATCGATTTTTAAATCCCCAAGTCATTCAAAATCACTCCTTCGTTAATGTTGGATTTTCCGTTTGTACCGTATCTTTATTTGGTAAATGTGGTGACTTTATAAAAACAGCTTTAAAAGGTTTGTCAGAATGGTTAATCAGATAGTGAGATTCATGAGGGCGAACTTGCAGGACATCACCTTGTTTAATCGGAACTCTTTCGTTATTTACATAGAAGTCTATTTCACCTTCTAACGCATAAAAAACTTCTTCACACGTTGTATGGTAATGATTTTGAAATTCTTGCCCAGGCTGAATGACAACAAGACCAAGATCAATATTCGGGCCTTGTATTAAATATTTCGGCCCGTTATCACCGAAGCGATAGGAGAAATCATTTTCATTCGCTTTTAACATACAGTTCACTCCTTTATGTAAATGAGTTACAGTGCACCAGGTGCAATCCACATATGTGTTGTAAGTCCTTTATCAGCTAAAGCGAGCTGACTGCTATATACGGTTTTCCATGTTTCATAGAATTCTTTGTATAGCTCGTGATTTTCAGTGATTGGTTCAAATGTATTTTCCCACTGTACAAATTGTTCGGCAGTCTCTTCCATAGATGAATATATGCCAGCACCAACTCCAGCAGCAATCGCAGTTCCTAAAGCAGCTGCTTCTTTCACAACAGGTACTTTTACAGGAATACCGAGTACGTCTGATAGAATTTGTGGCCATAGTTTTCCTTTAGCGGCACCGCCAGCAAAAATAACTTCAGAAGGGAATGTGCCAGTTAGATTTTTTATTAATTTTAAGTTTCCAAGTGTAATGAAGGCTGCATTTTCTTCAATAGCACGAAACAGTTCTTTTTTTCCGCATTTGTCAGCGTCTAAACTTAAATTTAAGAATGAAGGTGCGGCATGACGCCAAGAAATGTAGTTCATAACGTTTGAAAAAGTAGGGATAATGCCATGTGAACCGACAGGTACGTCTTTCGCTTGTTCTTCTAGTAATTCATAAGCATCTACACCAAGTTTATCAGCAAGTTTCTTTTCTTCTTGGCAAAAAGCGTCTCGAAACCAGCGCATAACGAGACCTGGGAAAAAGGCGATTGTTTCATATTGCCATAGGTTCGGAACGACGTGACAATTTACTCGAATCGCAGCATGTGGATCTGTTATTGGCTCAGTAACATTCACTTCTTGTTGCCAAAAGCTACCCCCGCATATTAACGTTTGATTTGGTTTCACGATTCCTGTTCCGAGCGATGCCATTTGAGCATCTCCACCCCCGGCGACGACAGGAATCCCTTCACGTAATCCAGTTAATGCTGCACACTCTTTTGTAACGTTGCCAATTACTGTACCAGCTTCATTTACTGTTGGTGAAAATGGCAAAGATAGACCGCACTCCTTAGCGACATCGTTATCCCACACTCTATTTTGTAAGTCAAAAATACCTGACGTACATCCGTTTGAAGGATCGATTTGCAGCACTCCGCTTAATTTATATAAGATCCAATCGTTTAACATTGTAAAAGAGTGAATAGTATTATAGACGTCGGGTTCATGTTTTTTTATCCAGAGTAGGCGTGGTAAAGCACCTAATGAAAAAGTCTGACCAGACTTTGTATATAAATCTTTTTCAAGATGTGACCGAATTTCTTTTAATTCACTAACTTCGACGGATGCGCGCCCATCAACATTTGCACACGCCCATATTTCTTGCCCATCTTGATCATATAAAACAAATCCTTCTCGCATACTTGTAGCGCTAATAGCAAGAATAGAAGAGGCAGGAGTGTTGTTTTTTTGAAGCACCTCTTTCGTACATTCTTGTACTAGCTTCCAATTTTCTACTACATCAAAGTTCATAGAGCCTGGATAACGAAGGTCAGATTTGTGAATCCATTCTTTTTGACTTACTGCAATTTGATTACCATGTAAATCAAAAAGAACTGCTCGAATGCTCCCTGTACCAGCATCGAAAGCTAATAAATGGGACATTAACAATCACCATCCTTTCGTAATAAGGAGAGGGCAGTTTCCTCATCGGTAATTAATGAATGAATAAACTTTCCTTTTAAGGCACCATAAATTGCATCTATCTTTTCAGTACCTCCAGCAACACCGACGACATGCTTCATATTGCGCAAAATAGAGAGGGGCGTGCCAATTAGACGATTGTGATGCGAGAGTTCTAATAAATCGCCATTTGTATTATAAAACTGTCCTAAAATATCGCCAGCACCGTTTTGACTACGAATATATGTCATCTCACGTAGTGTTAATTTTTCTTCTTTTACAATCGTAGCGTCTTGAGATAATCCCCCAATACCGACAACAGCCGTATGAGCAAGTGAAGCGACTTGAAGCATATCTTTTACACTCGGTTCTGATAGAATACTTTGTGCCATTTCGGTTGTAGACGCTAGAAACGGCGTAGGGATAATGTGAAGTTCGCCTTGCATGTAGTGTAAATAGTTTTGTTTTCTCGGGAGATAGTGATTTACCCCGCCTGTGAGCGTTACGATTGAAAGGTTGATAGAACTTTCAAAATGAATGTTTTCTAGCATTTTGCTAATTGTTTCTCCCCAGCCAATACCGAGTAAATCGCCTTGCTGGAGATGAGTTTCTAAATATTGTGCAGCAGCTTTTCCGAGAGAAGCGTGATAATTGTTTACTGGGGTAGGGATAATAAAAGCATCTTTTAAGTGAAATTTTTTCATTAGGTCACGCTCAATACTTAAACAGTGCAAACCAGTCCCTTTTACGTGAAATGTAACGATACCTTCACTCCGCGCTTTATCTAATAACCGGACGACTTTATTTCTTGAAATATGAAGAAGTGACGCGATCTCCTGTTGTGTTAATTGGTCTTTATAATAGTACCAAGCTACTTTAGTTAATAAATTTTCTTCAAAGTTCAGCTGAGTCATACTCTTCATCCCTTTCAACAATTGACCACAGCTTAAACATATGTACCATATATTTTGTTTATTCCAGTTGAAACGATTAATAGTACGTAGAAAAAAGTGTTCTAGATATAAAAAAAGGAATATACAATGCTACAAAACAAGTAGAACAAATAATCATTTTCTCAAAAAATGTTCTGGATAAAGGCAGGTGACATCATGTGGAGAACGTACCTTTATTACAAGTAAAGAAAATGAGTAAGGCGTTTTTAAATCAACTTGTATTAAAAGAAGTGAACTTACAAGTAGAGCGCGGAGATATATACGCTTTAGTGGGGGGAAATGGCGCCGGGAAATCAACATTAATGAAAATATTAACGGGGTTATATTCGTATGATGATGGAGAGATGTATGTAAAAGGAAGGAAGCAACAGTTTTCAAATCCATCAGAAGCACACCGAAAAGGTATTTATTTAATACCGCAAGAACCACTCATTTTTCCGCATATGACTATTGAAGAAAATATATGTATCGGGTTAAAAGAAAAGAAAAAGAAACTAAAAGTACAGATTCAGCAATTGATTAGCAGCTTAGGATGGGATATTGACCTTAATAAACTAGGAGGAACATTATCGATTGCGCAACAACAGTTAGTAGAAATCGTTAGAGGATTAATAAGAGAAGCTGAGATTCTTATTCTAGATGAGCCAACATCGACATTAACAACACACGAAATTAAGAGTCTTTTTGTGTTGATGAAAAGTTTACAAGAAAAAGGAATTGGGATGATTTATATTACGCATCGTTTTCCAGAAATCTTTGAAATTGCCAACAAAGTAGCAATACTACGTGATGGAATGGTTGTAAGCCAAGGTGATGTATGTGACTATACATATGACATGCTGATGGAGGGACTATTGCCAAAAGGATATAAACAGAAAGAGAAAATAGAAGTAGTTCAAGAGACAGTAAAGACGAAAAAAATATTAGAAGTGGTTGATATAAATGGTCACGCATTCGAAAATATATCATTCACTGTACATGCGGGTGAGGTTGTAGGTGTTGCTGGCATTATAGGATCTGGCAGAACGGAATTAGCAGAAGCGATATTTGGATTGAAAACTATAAAATCAGGGTCTATCTTATTGGGTGGAAAATCAATTGATACGTGTTCTTTGCATAAAAGGCTAGACGAAGGACTAGTTTATGTGCCAGAGGATAGGGCGAGGAATGGAATTTTCTCAATTGCTTCTGTTAAAGAAAATATTGCAGCAGCAAGTTTATATCAAAATAATCGCTTTTTTATAAATCAAGAAAAAGAAAGCGCTTTAGTTAATTCGTTTATAGAACAGTTCCGAATTGTTGTACAGAATATGAATAAAGAACTGGCATCTTTATCAGGAGGTAATCAGCAGAAGGTCGTGCTTGCGAAGTATCTTGCATGTAATCCTAAAATTATTATTCTTGATGAGCCGACTCGCGGAATTGATGCGAAAGCAAGGCTTGAAGTGTATGAGACGATAAAAAAAATGAAAAGGGAAGGACTCGCAATTTTATTAATCTCTTCAGATGTTGAAGAAATTGTCCAATTAGTAAACCGTGTATATGTAATGAGAAATGGGCGATTTGTTTCTCATATGGAAAAAGAACAACTGAGTGTGAATGAAGTTACACGCCTTGCATACGGAGGTGTAGCGGAATGAAACATATGTTAAAAATGCATGAAACGTCTATCATACTGTTATTACTAATTTATATAGCTATTGTAGGAATGATAAACCCTAGTTTTATTCAATTTAACTCGTTATCTTTACTGATGAAATCAAGCGTTATTTTAGTCGTGCTAGCAATCGGTCAATCGTTCGTCTTATTTACGAAAAATATAGATGTATCAGTTGGTTCAAGCATGGGGTTAAGTGCAGCAGTTTGCGGAATGATGTTAACGAATGGGTATAGTACATTCTTGTCGATATTTGTAGCTATTATACTTGGGGCCATTATTGGTTTCGTAAATGGTATTGGAGTTGCGAAGTTTCGGGTACCAGCCATTATTATGACATTAGGCATGTTAGGAATTATTAGAGGTACAATGTTAATTTTCACAGGCGGGAAGTGGATTGAAGATATTCCAAACGATTTTAAGCAGCTGTCATCTATCATCATTCTTGGTTTACCTATAACTGTATGGTTCGTTCTTATTATTTTACTACTACTATACTTCTTTTTAAGAAAAGTGCCATTGGGAAGATACTTTTATGCGGTAGGTGATAATGAAGATGGCGCGAGGCTTATTGGTATACCTGTAAATAAAGTGAAGATATATGCGTTTATGATTTCAGGCATAAGCGCTGCGCTCGCTGGTTGCATATTTGTTATGAATATCGGTTTCGTGCCAAATCAAACAGGTACAGGATTAGAATTACAAGTAATCGCAGCCGCTGTACTAGGAGGAATTCATTTAAAAGGAGGAACAGGATCTTTATTTGGAGCTGCATTAGGAGCGTTATTTTTAGAAACAATAAGTAGCTCACTCGTCTTTTTAAAAATACCAGCATTTTGGAATAATGCTATTTCAGGTTTTTTATTATTACTTATCATCATATTAGATAGTGTTATGAAAAAGTGGAAGGCAGAAAGGAGGATGAATCTATGAAGTATGTATATAGATGGGAAGGGGTTCTAATTGTATTACTTCTTGTAGAATTCATCCTTTTTAGTTTAATAAATAGTGATTTCTTAAATATTAGTAATCTCCTTTTTAGTACAAATGATTTCCTATTTATCGCAATTGCGGCGATACCAATGACTTTTGTTATAGTAACAGGAGGAATTGATGTATCGATCGGCTCAATAATGGGGCTCACTTCAATCTTAATCGGTGTACTTTGGATGAACGGAATACCTATTTTGTTTGCTGTTATAATCGCCCTAATAATTAGTTGTTTAGCAGGCGCTTTAAACGGACTCATTATAAAAATGACGGATGTAGAACCACTCGTCGTTACACTCGGAACGATGTTTTTATACGGGGGAATTGCCCTCGTCATTTCAGGAGGGGCAGGTGCTTCTGGGTACGAGGGAATAAGCGGTTTACCTGACACATTTGTACAACTGGCAAACGGTAGTTTTATAGGAATACCGAATTTATTATGGCTACTGATCGTATTAACAGTTTTATGTACTGTATTATTTCACCGAACTATATACGGGCGCCATGTAAAATTAACAGGTGCGAACCAAAATACAGCAAAATACACCGGGATTAAAACGAAAAAAGTAGTCATTATTGCTTACATACTTTCAGGGTTAGGAGGTGGATTAGGAGGCGCTTTCTTAACTGCCTACTTCGGTTCCGCACGTGCTGATATGGGAAGTGAAACAATTTTACCAATCATTACAGCAGTCGTCTTAGGCGGTACACTTATTACAGGCGGAAAAGGAAGCATTATTGGTACTGTACTGGCGAGTATTTTCATTGGGCTCATGCAGTATGGCTTGCAAATGACGGGTTTAACAAATGAACAATCCAATGTAGTAATAGGTATTATCCTTATTCTTTCAGTTATTATGAGACATTTCAAATTACATCAATTCTTAGCGGAGAAAAGAAAGAATTTGCATAAGGGGGAAATGTCATGAAGAGAAAACTGGGGATTGTATTGATTGTATGTATTTGTTTAATCGGTTTAATTGCGTGTTCTAGCCAAACGGCAGATAAGAAAAAGGTTGATGATGTGAAATTTGCATTTATTCCGAAATTAACAGGAGTTGGTTTCTTCACATCGGGTGGTGAAGGGGCAAAAGAGATGGGAGATAAGTTAGGCGTGCAAGTGAAGTATGATGGACCGTCTGAAGCGAGTGTTTCAGGGCAAGTTAAATATATAAACAATTTCATTAATCAAAACTATGATGCGATTATGGTTTCATCTACGTCAGTGGATGGGTTATCGCAATCACTGCAACGTGCTAAGAAAAAAGGGATGACGGTGTTAACATGGGATTCTGATGTGAATCCGAAAGACCGTTCCTTTTATATCAGCCAAGGAACACCAGACCAACTTGCTAATTTATTAATAGAAATGACTTCAAAGCAAATTGGAGATAAAGGAAAAGTAGCCTTCTTTTATTCTAGCCCGACAGTAACGGATCAAAACCAATGGGTAACGAAAGCGAAAGAAATTATTAAAAAGAAATATCCGAACTGGGAAATTGTAACGACGCAGTACGGTGAAAATAATGCGCAAAAGTCTTTGTCAGTAGGAGAGAATATTTTAAAAACGTATCCTGATATTAATGCAGTCATTTGTCCAGATGCAACGGCACTTCCGGCAATGGCACAAGCAGCTGAAAATTTAAAAATGGATAAAAAGGTTGTCGTAACTGGCTTCTCTACACCAAACGTTATGCGTGATTACGTAAAACGAGGAACAGTAGCACAATTTGGTTTATGGGATGTAAAACAACAAGGTGCTCTCGCAACGTATGTAGCAAATGAAATTGTTGTAAAAGGGAAGAAGTTAAAAGTAGGGGATAGCTTCGAAGTAAAAGGAATTGGAAAAGTGAAGATAGAGCCAAACTCCATTCAAGGATATGATTATGAGGCAGAAGGGAATGGAATTATCGTATTACCAGAACGAGTTGTATTTACGAAAGACAATATTGATAAGTATAATTTTTAGTAGACAAAAAAACGTCCGAATATATCGGACGTTTTTTTATTTCTTCATTAATTATGAACAGTTTCTTTTTCATTTAATCCAAGTGTACGACCAGTAGAAGTGTGAAGATCTTGGAACAATCTTGGATTTTCAGTTAGTGAAATGCCATATGAAGGAATCATTTCTTTTATTTTTTCTTCCCATTCTACCATGCGGCTTGGGAAACATTTTTCTAATACTTCAAGCATGACGTGAACAGCAGTAGAAGCACCTGGTGATGCGCCTAGTAATGCGGCGATTGAGCCGTCAGCTGCACTTACTACTTCTGTACCAAATTGAAGTGTCCCTTTACCGCCAGCATCAGTATCTTTAATTACTTGTACACGTTGCCCAGCAACTACAATATCCCAATCTTCACTTTTCGCGTTCGGAATGAATTCGCGTAATTCTTCCATACGTTTTTCATGTGATAACATAACTTGCTGAATTAAGTATTTTGTAAGTCCCATTTCTTTTACACCAGCGGCTAACATCGTTAAGACGTTATTCGGTTTTACAGAACCGATTAAGTCAAGATTTGAACCTGTTTTTAAGAATTTAGGTGAGAAGCCTGCGAATGGTCCAAACAGTAAAGCTTTTTTATTGTCTATATATCTCGTATCTAGATGAGGTACAGACATTGGCGGAGCACCAACCTTAGCTTTACCGTACACTTTCGCATGATGTTGCTCTACAACTTTTTGGTTTTTACATACCATAAATAGTCCACTTACCGGGAATCCACCGATATGTTTTGATTCAGGGATACCAGTCTTTTGAAGTAGAGGTAGGCTACCGCCACCGCCGCCAATAAAGACGAATTTAGCAGTATGATGCTCAATTTTACCACTATTCATATCGTGTACTTTTACTTCCCACAAACCATTTTTCGTGCGCTTAATATTTTCGACACTATGCTTGTAGTTTAGCTCGACATTTTTTGTTTTTAAGTAATCAAACAACATACGTGTTAATGCACCGAAGTTAACATCTGTTCCAGAGTCAATCTTCGTTGCCGCCATCGGTTCATTAGATGTGCGGCCTTCCATAATGAGTGGAAGCCATTTTTTTAATGTTTCAGGAGCATCGGAAAATTCCATTCCTTGAAACAGTGGATTTTTTGAAAGCGCTTCAAAACGGTTTTTTAGAAACTCAACATTTTTTTCCCCTTGTACTAAACTCATATGAGGTAGTGGCATAATAAAATCTTGTGGATTACGAATTAATTTGCTCTTTACAAGATATGCCCAAAATTGTCTTGAAAGCTGGAATTGCTCATTCACTTTTACAGCCTTACTAATATCTATAGATCCGTCAGCTTTTTCGGAAGTATAGTTCAGTTCGCATAGCGCAGAATGCCCTGTACCTGCATTATTCCATTCGTTAGAGCTTTCTTCCCCGGCACTTGCGAGTTTTTCAAAAACTTTAATTTCCCATTCTGGTGCTAATTCTTTTAGTAATGAGCCTAACGTTGCACTCATAATTCCTGCACCAATTAAGATAACGTCTGTTTTTTGCTGCATGTTGCTCATGATAATCTCTCCATCCCCTATATTGGCAAAAAAGTGTAGGTGTTTTCTATGTCTAAGCCGTAAAAGAGAAACACCGCCTAGGCCCCACCTAGGTGTATACCTTTTTTGTCTCAATTATATAACCATCTCATACTCTATTATAATAATTAATAGACTAAAATATCTAGTGTTATCTGATAATTTTAAACTATTTAACGTTTTATTCGCTAAAAATCTTATTTAACAAGCTCTTTTAAGGTGATAAATAGAAAAAAATTACAGTTTGAAATTATCTCGAAAAAGCTTACGTATCCTTAAGGGACTAAATCGAGTACCTTTTTATGGAATTATTCTTTCTGTAATGGTAAGATTATTCTGAAAAATAAAAAGGAGGGACTCTAATGTGTACAAAAGAACAAATTTCAAACTTATTTCGAAACTTTTCAATAAAGGAATGTAAAGGGTCAAGTGATTTATATGAATATTTATCAATGAAAATTGCTGAAGATGAGGAAGTACTTACACTATCGTCCTATGCTCAGGTAGGTCAACCAGTCCCAAACTTACTATTAGGTGCAGTACATTATTTATTGTTAGCAGGGAAAGAACATCATTTAAAAACGTATTATAGTAGTTTAGTTGAAGATGCTGATACAAATTTAGATAAAGCTTTTAATCATTTTAAAGATTTCTGTAAAGAGTACCGAGAAGAAATCATTACTTTGTTACAAACAAAACTTGTTCAAACGAATGAAGTAAGACGGTGCGCATACTTATACCCAAGTTTCTGCTACATATTTAAGAAAGTGAAGAAGCCGTTAGCGTTAATTGAAATTGGGACAAGTTCTGGGTTGCAATTGTTCTGGGACCAATATCGTTATTCGTACGGAACGGATGAAATGTACGGGAATATAAATTCAAATGTGCATGTAACTTCTGAAATAAGAGGGGAAAATGTGCCGCATTTTCTAAAAGAAAGCCCATCTGTCGTAGAAAGAATCGGACTGGACTTACATGTGAATGATTTACATAATGAGGAAGATTATTTATGGTTACGTGCTTTAATTTGGCCAGAACATAAAGAAAGGCTTGAGATGTTTGATCAAGCTGCATCTTTAGTGAAAAATGAATCTGTCCAATTAATAGAAGGAGACGGTGTAGAGCTATTATCATCTATTATTGAACAAATAAGTGAAGAAGCTATTATTTGTATTTTCCATACACATGTTGCAAATCAAATACCAGAACAAGTAAAACATAAGTTAGAAAAACAAATACAAGAAATTGGAGCAAAACGTGATGTATTCCACCTGTATAACAACATGTGGGATCGTGACCTTCATATTGATTATTATATTAACGGAAACGAATATCGTGAAACGGTTGGAGAAACAGAAGGGCACGGGAGATGGTTTAGCTGGAAGATTGGAAATGAGACGCTTATTTAGATTAATAGGGGCGCCCTCACTTGTAAAAGATGGGGCCATAGGCTCAAGCATTGACTAAATGGTTAAGGAATAAATGTATTAGTAACATACAAAAAATGCTTCGGAGAAATCCTAAGCATTTTTTGAATTACATTTAAACCCCATAATGGATCATGTACTTCTGTTCTGCTGCAGCTTGTACAATTTTTGAAGCTAACTCATTCAGCTCATCAGATTTTCTGAAGAACTTTGAGGATGTAACTGTTTCATAGAAAATTGCTAATGATTCAGGCGGGATAATTGTAATACCACAATAAGCTAAACCGTATTTCTGATTTTTGACTGTATGGAAGTAGGTTTTCATAATTGATAAATTTTGATTTAAACTACTGATAATATCATCATCAACAGATATACAATGATATTTCTCTGGTGTATAATCTTCGTAATTTTTTTGAGAAGTAAAATCGTCAATTATTCCAAAATCATGGACACATGCCATCATTATCATCCTTTCAACTTTAATAAAGTGAGTTCTATTAAAGTAAAATCGTCATTTTGTTTACGTATAATAGAAATGATTATGTAGTTCATTAGTATAGTACTTCATAAAACATCTTCGTTTCTTCTTCGTGAAGACAGTTTACTTATCGGTAAACTCATCGGGAGCCCAAGTGGCGATTTCATTCCCAGGTGCAGCGACTACAAGCCATTCCTCACATAGGACACCAGCTTGCCAACATTCATAATAATCATGAAAACCATTTAAAAAAATAATTTGTCCACTCTCTAATGTAATAATTAAATGAGGGCTTTCTAAGCCAAGTTGTATATCGGTAACTTTTTGTCTTCTTATCTTACATATTCTTTCATATTCTTCTTTCTCAGAATAAACTTCAAATTCATCTTCATTTAATGGGTAGCTTTTTTGAGGTTTATTAAATAAACACCATTTGGATTCGATATTGATATATAATTGTCCGTCATAATAAACTGAGTCGTGAAAGTTTGTGAAATGAATCTTTATAGCGCCTGGAGAAATACCAAATTGTAATCCATCAACTTGTGATCCGATGAATAGATTTTTTAACACTTTTTCAGCGTGAATTTTATCCTCTGTATTCATTATTGAATTCCTCCTTTTCATAAAAATATACCTTATATTTTTATTGTAATAAATAAATTTTTATGTAAAATGAACCTTTTGTGAAAAACGAGCGAATATAGTGTGAAGGATTATGAGAGGGGAACGGAGCTTTGGATGAATTACAATTAAAAGAATGGCTATATAAACGAAAGTATGTTATCTAAAAAAGACCTTGAGAAAGTGTTACTTTCGATTGCTGAATAGATATTTAGTAAAAGAAGCAACTAATAATTATATTATGTAAACTCTTTTTGTAAAACACCCATAAAAAAATGGATGTTTTATATTTTGATATATTAGGTGGAATATATAGTTTAAAAAAGCGGAATACTTTGCGGAAAGTTAAAGACATTTTTCGCAAAGTATTCCGCTTTTACTTCCATTAATCGGTCAAAGTTGCAACTGAAGTATGCATCTGGCCAATTTTTAATGGATAGGTCAGGAGTATTAACATAGACACCTTTTGTAAATGGAAGCATTGCTAAGCGGAAGTCTTCAACCCATCGAATACTTCCACCAGCACCTTCTGGCTGTTCCCAAGTAGCGAATATTGGCATGTTTGATAGTGCTTTTCGGTAAAAGTAAGCAGTTGCCTCATTTGGCACCTCAACAACAGCACCGCCTAATCTGTGGAAAAATACGGAGGTGGTGGAAAAGGGTAAGTTAAATCGTAATTTCTATTTGATTGCCTTCTGGATCGCCTATTACACTTTCATAATAGCCATCTCCAGTAAAACGTGGTCCATTTGATAAAGGATAACCAGCATCTTTTATCACCTTTGTTAGTTCATTCACACGTTCTTCACTACCGACAGAAAAAGCCATATGAGTATAGCCGGTTATGTTTAAATTAGGCTTATTTTCAATCCCTTTTTTACGCATAAGTTCAAGTCTTGCTCCAGATTCGAACGTAATAAAATAAGATTCAAATTGTTTCGTTTTATTATGATATAAAGAGTTTGCTTTACCATTAAAGTATTTCATATAAAAATCACGCATACATTCTAAGTCATTTACCCAAATTGCAATATGTTCAATTTTCATAGGTTTCACCAATCCTATCTGTATCAATTAGGCTTCCACTGTATTAAATTTGCATTTGCATTGCAACAATTTTGCTTCGCTATTAAAGCTAGTTGTTAATTTTTGATTATGTACGTACATACAATATGTAATTAAGTGAATGACCATCATAGTAATTACAGAAAAGGGTGAATGAAGCATATGAATCAATTTGAGCAAATGATGTACGTTGGTGTCATCATGTCTATTGTACTATCCGTAATGATTTTAGGGTCCTTATATTATAATCCTCGACTTTCGTTAACTGATTATCCGAAAGATATTCAAAAAGTAGTTTTTCCAAAATCGATTCATGAAAAAAAGCAAACCATTTATTTTAATATTGTATATAATACTATTCTTTTCGGTACTCCTTTCGTTTCTACATATATACTACATAAGCATGAAAAGTTAATGTATATGGATGCCTATTTACACACTTTTGGTATTTTAATGATTTTCAATTTAGTAGATTTACTTATAATTGATTGGCTAATTTTTTGCTGGATTACTCCAAGGTTTGTTGTGATTCCTAGTACGGAAGGTATGAAAGGATATAAAGATTATAAGTTTCATTTAAGAGGGGCTATTGTCGCTACTCAAATTTTAGCAATCGTAAGTTTATTTTTGGCGGGAATTGCCACAACTATTTAGTGTGAAGAAGGGCATGGAGCTTTTATAAAAGATAAGGAGATTTATAATATATAGAATTAGAAATGAGAATTTGATAGTATTGGAGTAAGGAGTTTTAATAACAGTATATTAAACAATATTAATATACTGTTGCAAATGTTTTGATATTATGTAAAATTATACAATTTTACGGAGGCATTTGATAAAATTCAAAAAAATTTAATGGAGGCTAATATGAAAAAAGTAATTGGCGCAGCAACAGCAACTGTTTTTGGATTGGGAGCGTTTACCACAACTGCTACCGCAGAAACAATCGTAACAGCAGATGTACTTAACGTACGTGAAAAACCGACTACAGAATCAAAAGTGGTCGAAAAAGTAAAGAATGGGCAAGAGTTAAAAGTCATAAATACCGAAGATGGCTGGTCAAAAATTGAGTTGAATGGTAAAGAAGTGTTTGTAAGTTCGGAGTTTACAAAAGATGTATATCATGTAACGGCGAATTTGTTAAATGTACGTACTGAAGCAAACACAGATTCAGAAATTCTTGGCAGACTAAAAAAAGATGATGTAATTGAATCAACGCATCAAGTAAAAGACGGATGGCTGCAATTTGAGTATAAAGGAAAAACTGCTTATGCAAACGTTTCTTTCCTATCAAGTACAGCACCAACTGAAAAGAAAACCGAAGAGAAAACGAAGCAAGTAGCGAAAGTACAAAAATCAGTTAAAGAAAAGAAAGAAGTAAAGACGCAGAAAGTAGCAAAAGCGAAAGAAACAACGAAAGCACAAGAAATAGTAAAGCCTAAAGAAGAGGCAAAAGTAGTAAAAGTTAAAGAAGAACCGAAAGCGCAAGAAATAGTAAAACCTAAAGAAGAGGCAAAAGTCAAAGAAGAAGTAAAAGTTAAAGAAGAAGAAAAAGCGCAAGAAATAGTAAAGCCTAAAGAAGAGGCAAAAATCAAAGAAGAAGAGAAAGTGCAAGAAATAGCAAAGGCTAAAGAAGAAGAAAAAGCGCAAGAAATAGCAAAAGCTAAAGAAGAAGAGAAAGCAAGAGAAATAGTAAAAGCTAAAGAAGAAGAGAAAGCGCAAGAAATAGCAAAAGCTAAAGAAGAAGAGAAAGCAAGAGAAATAGCAAAAGTTAAAGAAGAAGAGAAAGCGCAAGAAATAGCAAAAGCTAAAGAAGAAGAGAAAGCAAGAGAAATAGCAAAAGCTAAAGAAGAAGAGAAAGCAAGAGAAATAGCAAAAGCTAAAGAAGAAGAGAAAGCAAGAGAAATAGCAAAGGCTAAAGAAGAAGAGAGAGCGAAAGAAGTATCTAAAAACAACATACAGTCTGCTAAACGTGAATTAACGGTAGTAGCGACAGCGTATACTGCTGATCCAAGTGAAAATGGTACATATGGTGGACGCGTATTAACTGCGATGGGGCATGATTTAACGGCAAATCCGAATATGAGAATTATTGCAGTTGACCCGAAAGTAATCCCATTAGGATCTAAAGTATGGGTAGAAGGCTATGGAGAAGCGATCGCTGGTGATACTGGAAGTGCAATTAAAGGTAATCGTATTGATGTTTTAATGGGTTCAAAAAGTAAAGCTATGAATTGGGGAAGACAAACTGTTAAAGTGAAAATTTTATAGTAACTATAATGATCCAAATAGAAGTCAGTTCTCTTTATTGAGGCTGGCTTTTATTTTTTTAGTAGAAGGATAATAGGATTTTTAAAGGGCTTATTACTAAACCTGTAACAAAACATAAAAATTGTATGATGTTTAGAAAATAAAACTATTAAGAATGAGATAAGGAAGTAGAGAAGAGAAGAGTAGAGTAGTATGTTGAAAACGAAGGATTAACGTATAATGAAATGTATAAATTGGATCAAATTGTTTACTAAACACTTTCAATCATAATAGTGTAATTAAGTTCAAAGGATAGGTGTATTTCATGAAAGAAGTAAGAGAATATATTGAAACAAAGAAACAAGGTGTATTAGAGTTGCAAATAAAAGAAACTGAAGAAAAGTTAGGTGCTGCTTTCCCAAATCAATATAGGGATCTTATTAAATTAGTTAATAATGCTGAAATAGGGGAATGGATACTATATCCGATTAAAGATAATAGAAATGTAACGAAAACTTGGGATGATATAGTTAGACAAAATGTTGACATGAGAGATGAGTATATGCCAGAAAACCTTATCATAATTGGTGACGATGGTTCAGGGGATAAATTGTGCTTTAAAATAAATAATGGAAAAATGGATGATAAAATATATATTTGGTATCACGCGGATGACGAAATGGAAGAAATATCTCCGAGTTTAAAAGAATTTATTATGGAAACTATTCAGGAAGACGATGTTTTTTAGTCTTAATTATTATCATTTTGTGAATCATTCTTATAAAAGGCGAGGATAGAATATGACAATAGAATTATATGGCGCACATTGTAATGAGCGGAAAGGGTATAGAGTAATTGAAGGAAGAGGTTCATATAATCATTACTTTGGCGGTCAAGATTGTAATTTGCCAGTATGTAAGTTATGCGGTGAGAAGATGCATCAAATTCTCTGTTTTGATTTAAAAGATGGGAGACTTGCTGAACTTTAAAGTAATGAACTAAATATTTTACCATTCGTTTCATGCTTGAACTGTGCGATGGTGTGGGAACCGCAATATTTTCAGTTAAGTGATGGAGGTAAAACAGTTCAAATCATAAAGCAGCAAAATACAGAAGAATGGATAATGGAAGAGGAAGATAAGTTACCAGTTTCATTACCAAAAACAACGGTAAAGCTTATAAATATGAAAAATGAAGATATACCTACAGATGAAGATAGTTACTGGGAAGCTTTTGACTTGTTCGGTTCTGAATATGTATGTAGATTATTAGGGGCACCATTATATGCGGATCTTCCAGAGCATTTGGCGTGTCCAACTTGTTCTAAAGAGATGAAGTATGTTGCTACAATTACACAAGATATCGAGGAACGTGAACTTATTTCAGTAGTTGATTTCCAGTTTGGGGAAATGAATATATACTATTATTTATGTAAAGATTGTTCAATTATAAAAACGGAAACACAAAGTACATAACAAGACTAACATATTATATTAGTCTTGTTTTTGTATCGCAACATCATTAAGAATCGCATCAAATATATCTTTTTGCGTAAAGTTATCTGTAAAAATAGTTTCTCTGGCAACCTCAATTGTATCGTGCGGATTATACCATTTTTGGAGGGAATCTTCACCAAATTCATATCGTTTGTCCCTTGTGTTATGTCGTCTAATAGTTTCCTCTAATGATAAATCAAAGTAATATGCAAATGCATTTTCATCAAAATAACGAATTAATTCTTTTAACATCTCACCATACCTATGACTGTTCAATATACCTTCTAAAATAACAAATTCACATTTTCCTTTTCCGTACTTCGTAATTTCAAATAGTAAATCATGTGATAAATTACCCATTGTGTCGTGTACTCTAAGCATATCTCTACGTACAACATCCTGTGATACTAAAAGTGTTCCTTGTCCGAAATGTTCTTGTAGTTGTTTTGCAATCGTTGTTTTACCACTTGCGGAGTTTCCTCTAAGAATGATTAAAGTGGATGTAAGTATAGGATTAGACATAATGTATTTCCCCCCAACAGCATTAATTATATAGAAAATTTTAACAAATAAAGTGAGGAAAGTGTATAATTAATATGATGGATATTTAAGGAGGGGGTAAGATGGGAGATATATTAAAAAATGCACAACCTATATGGAAACGGACTTGGTTTCGTTATCTAGGGGCATTTTTTATTGTTCAGTTACTGTTTACCCCGCATTAAAGGGCAGTAAGACCCCCACCTCAAAATTCAGCGAAAGCGAAGAAGTTAGGTGGGGGGATCAACTGCCCGTAAAAGCCCGATTGGTTCAACTAATAATCAGTGGGGGATGAACAAAACCCCCACTGATTAAAGTTTCACTTTATTTTGTGTGAAATCACTGCGTGGGCGCCAAACTTTAGGCCAGGCGGAGAGTTTTTTAATAGAATATTAAATTCTCAATTTTTCACTGAATGGTTCACACTCTATACAATCCCGCAACTTAACGTATTTACAGCATTTTTTGCGATTACATTACTACCATATGCATTAGTAGGTGCAATGAAAGATGTAACAGCAAGAAAAAATATAAAGAAATAATAGAGGTATAATATGCTTTTTCAAAAAGAAGGTTTATTGATTAGATACGTAATGGAAGATGATGCATCTATCATTTCTAAATGGTTAACGGACCCAGCAGTCCTGCGGTATTACGAAGGACGAGATAATCCGCAATCTGTAGAAAAGGTGCTTGATCATTTTATACATAGTCCAAACAGTAATGAAAAAAGATGTTTAATAGAATTTGATACCATTCCGATTGGTTACATACAAATGTACCCAGTGGATTCAGAGTGGAAAGCGTTATATGGCTATAAAGAATCACAAAATGTATGGGGTATGGACCAATTTATCGGTGAACCAGCCTATTGGGGAAAGGGAATTGGAACAAAACTCGTTCAGGCAGCAATTACATATATTATGGGTGAAATGGGAGCAGAAGCAATTGCAATGGATCCGAAAGTAAATAATGAACGAGCAATAAAGTGTTATGAAAAAAGTGGATTTAAAAAAGTAAAGATTTTAAAGGAACATGAGTTGCATGAGGGGAAATTAGAAGATTGTTGGATGATGGAATATAAACAATAATAATGGCTTATACAAATAAAGGGGGATGTGTGAAATGAAAAAAGCATTAATCGTAATTGATGTGCAAGCGGGTATGTATACAGCTGGAATGCCAGTACATAATGGGGGGAAGTTTTTACAAACATTGCAAGAGCTTATTAGGGAATGTCGTTCAAATGATATTCCAGTTATTTATATCCAACATAACGGTCCTAAAGACCATCCGTTAGAAAAAGGTACGGATGGATGGCGAATCCATGCGGCCATCGCTCCGCAAGAAGGAGATAATATAGTTGAAAAGACGACTCCAGATTCATTCCATAATACAAACTTAAGCGAAGTGTTACAAGAGAAAGGAATTGAACACGTTATTCTTTCGGGAATGCAAACAGAGTATTGTGTAGATACGACAACGCGCAGAGCATGTAGTGAAGGGTATAAAGTAACGTTAGTGAGTGATGCGCATAGTACATTTAATACAGAAGTGTTACGTGCTGAAGATATTGTGAAACATCATAACGCAGTATTGGGAGCGTTTGCGGATGTTGTTGCAGTAAAAGACTTAAAAGTGGCTGCCTCTAAATAAGAGGCAGTTTTTTATTAGAAAAAATAGCGTCAAATATTGTTAGTAAGTCGGTATTTTGAAATAATCACTTATATAATTTCACGTACCATAATGAAAAAATACAAAAAAGGAGCACCACATAATTAAAAAGGGCGCTCCTGCATTAAAACGTTACTTTTTCTTATCTTTATCCAATATATTTTGTTCTTCAGCAAACTCTGTACCATATGCAAAGCGGCGATTAATACGAATGTTATCATTGTTGTGCCTTGTATGAGAGTTAGAGAAGCGATGAACGATTACTTCAGATAAAGTGAAGACGATGGCAGAAAGGATACTGCCCCATGCAATTTGCATATAGTTGTCTAATAAAATATTACCGAAAATCCATACGCTTAAATATGTTAATAAGAAATCCGACATAATGGCACCAGTATTGCCAATTCGATTTAAAATAATTTTATCAACGAACATGTAGGATACGATTGTAACAAAGAGACTGAATGAAATAATTTGAACAAACGTTGCAGGGAAAAATAAAGCAAGCCCAATGCTAAATGCGATAATGCACGATATAAACTTGATAAGCACTACTGTGAAATCATTCAAAATTTACACCTCCGATTTATACATAGTTTTTCAATAAATTCTGGAGTTCATACATTGTAACGGATTTATTTACATAAAACTTTTTCATGTTCGGAATTTAGTCTAAATATTATAAAAACAATGAAAAAATGTTATAGTAAAATGAGAGTGTATGACATTTTTAGGTAAGGGGGAATCCAAGATGTGGATTACTTCAGAAGTAGAAATTCCAGATGAGTTAATTGATCACCTTGAGCAAGGAAAGTTAGTATTATTTGTTGGAGCGGGAGTTTCTATGAAAGGGAAATCAAACTTACCGAATTTTGATGATTTAGTTGATGAAATTGCAAAAATGTTATATGTCGAAAAACGTGAAATAACAGAGCCACATGATTATTATCTTGGCAAAATTGCGAAAACAAAAGATGTACATCAAGTCGCAAGAGATCTCGTTCATATAGAGAAATCAAAACCGAATCCATTGCATTATGCAATTCCAAGGTTATTTCCTTTAGATACAGATATCCGCATTGTAACAACAAATTTTGATCAACATTTTACAACTGCAATTAAAGAAATAAATAGAGATATCAATGTTTATTACGCTCCAGCTTTACCGACTGGGAGAGCTTTTAAAGGTCTTGCTTACATACATGGTAATGTAGAACAGGAGAAAGAGGCTTTAATTTTAACAGATGGTGATTTTGGAAGGGCTTACTTAACGGAAGGGTGGGCGAGAAGGTTTTTAGTTGATCTATTCTCAAATTACACCGTTTTATTCGTTGGATATAGTCATAATGACCCAGTAATGAAATATTTAGCAACTGGTTTACCACCAAGTACAAGACGATTTGCTTTTGTCGCACAAGGAGAAAATACATACCACTGGGAACATTTGGGGATAAGACCAATTGTGTATCCGAATAAGGTGAATAATCATCAATCCCTTGTAAAAGCGGTAAAACGCTGGGCTGAATTAATGGGTGATAATTATATTACGAAAAGAATGCGTATTCGGGATATTGTAACGGTTCCCCCGTCAGTAGAACAGGAACAATTATCATACATAAAGCAATCGATTAAAAAAATTGAAACAGTACGTTACTTTGTGGAATTTGCTCATGATTATGAATGGGTCGAATGGTTAGAAGCAGAAGGTAAATTACAAAATTTGTTTATGCTTACGCCAAACTATAATGAAGTAGATGAATTACTTGCAGAATGGTTAGTGGAACAATTTCTTTTTAGTCATCAGAAAGAATTATTTCAATTAATTTATAAAAACTATTCTAAAATATCACCGTTATTATGGAGAACAATTTGTAACTACTTAAACGAAACGAAGAGTAAGATGGACCCGTTGTTGTTTGCAAGGTGGACACTCCTTTTATTAGAAACAGCTGAAAAAGATAGTAGCTCTATAGAAAAGATTTCTAAGTTACTGCAAAAATGTTCTTTTCCTGAGCATAAAGAAATTGCCTTATTGTTACTAACTTTTATTTTAGACGGAAAACTGAAGTTGAAACGTGTAAGAAAATGGGGAAATGATACGCAAGAATCAATAGAACTCGAGGAATCGAGTCGCTTACCAGTATCTACATTTTCTCATGTGGAGCAAATTTGGAACGAAAAGATGAGGCCATATATCGCTTATTATGCTGTTCCAATTATGATGATTGGATTAGAAAAATTGAGAATGTTGTCGTTAAGACAAACGGCACTGAAAAAAAGAAATAAGGAAAATGTAGAGAAAGAGTTTCATCAAAATGATCTTGCATTTTTAATACGAATTGTAAAAGAGTGTCTAACTTATTTATGCGAAAACAATGAGAAAAAAGCGGATTATTATATTACAGAAATGATAGAAGCAAATAGCGTACTTCAAAAGCGAATTGCAATTGATGCGATGAATAAAAATATTTTTGTTCGTGTAGATGACAAAATGAAATGGTTGTTACATGAAGGACTTCTTTTAGATTTCACTTATAAACACGAAGTTTTTCAACTTTTAAAAAGGCATTATGCACATTGTTTAGAAAAAACAAAAGAAGAAGTCACTCGAACTGTAATAAAGCATCTTACAGAAGAGCGGGTATTTGATGCATGTCTCGTATTAGACTTATTATTCAAGTGTGATTCGAATAGCCCATCTACGGCAAATGGGTATGAGTTAATGAAGCAAAAGCATCCTCATTTTCATTCTGAACGATACAGTGTACAAAAGAAAGAGGATACAGCAGAAAGCATTACTTGTAATGTAACTGCTGACGGATTATTGCAGCTGAAAGATGTTGAAATTATGAAGCAAGTTCAGCAATTTTCGCAAGATGGTGTTTTTGAACAACGCCATTTTTTAGAGATGTTATCAAAAGCATGTAAATTAAACACAGAGTGGAGTATTTCATTTGCATACCAATTAGTAGGAGTGCAAGAAATAAGTAATGAAGTATGGTTTGTTTGTATTAGAGAATGGCGAAATAATCGAGGATTGACGAATGAGCAAATCCAAAAAATTATTCCGCTATTGCAGAAATTTGTTAGAAATACTGCTTTTCATTGGTTAATTAGTAGTTTTCTATATGAAATTAGTAATCGACTAGAAGAATTAGAAGAGAATAGTATACGTGTTGTAAAACGATTTGCATTTTCAGTGTTTCCTCAAGTTATGAAGAGTGATACAGACTTTAAGCTTGGGAAACAAGATTTTTATAATGAATCAATTCAGCATCCAGTTGGAAAAATGACGGCTGTATTATTAAAGTTGTTATCATATGATCATTTATACGATCGTAATGTATATGAATATTTATTTTTATTTGAAGAACAAGTAAGAGTTAATTCGGAACGAACAAACTTTATGTTTGCTCGTTTAATAGCAGATATTACATTCCTATATCATATTGAAAAACAATGGTGCCGAAAATATTTGTTACCATACTTAGATTTAAAAAAACAAAATGAGATTACGGAATATGCATGGGCCGGCTTATGTTACACGCAAATAAATCTACCTTTATTTACAGAAATGAAGCGATTTATTAAGTATGCGATAGAACATTTGGAAGTATTACATCCGCATACGAGAGAAGCTTTCTTGAAGTGGCTTAGCTTTGTATTTATTAAATGTGTACTATATTGGGATCAAAAAACAGATTGGTTATACCCGTTACTCATACTAGAAAATGAAGAAAATAAAATTAAGTTTATGCAGTTTTTATGCTATTACGTCAAAACATTAAGTGTAAAAGAACAACAAAAATTTTGGACAGCTTGGCTCAGTGTATTTTTGCGAGAACGACCAAAAATGGGTGAGATAACTGCAAGAGAATATGTAATGCTTTTACGTATTATTTTATACATGGATGAAATATTAGAAAAAGGATTATGTATTATGTCTCGTGCATTTTCAAGTGTACATGGTAAATGTGCAGGTGAGGAAATGAAGCAGTTATTGATTGAAATGCTTCATAAAAAAGAAAGTATGAAAGCGCATAAAGAAATATTTGCAAATGTGTTTTTTATTTTACTACAAACATGTCACGAAGCCGTTTTATTTGAAAAAGAAATCATAAAAATAAAAGAATTATTAGTTCAGTATGAAGTAGAGGAATATGTTTTACATTTACTAGAAAATGAAATAATTCGCATAGGAATTGTAATGGGTGATTTACAAAAAGAATTATAGGACGAAAGTGGAATTTTAAAAAATATATAAAAAGTTGTTGACAGTGTTTTGAAAAGCGTTCTATAATACGAATCATACTTATTCAATTTCAAAAACATTTGAATAAACAAAGTGCAATGAAGAGATCACAGTAGTGGTTAGTCTTACTGTAACAGAGAGCTGGTGGTTGGTGTGAACCAGTACAGGGATAATCATGAATTACAGTCTTGGAGCATCTTTTTCGTAATAAAGATAGTTTGTCTTTATGAGGAAAAAGCGGTCAATTGATCGTTAACAGTGAAGAGAGGTAGACGGAAAGTTAGTCTACAACTAGGGTGGTACCGCGATAAATATCGTCCCTACTGATTTATTCAGTAGGGACTTTTTGTATTTTAGTGGTTCAACTTGAAAATTAAATAGTCATGCATTGAAAGGAAAAGCAGTAGTTGTTGTTTCCCTGTAACAGAGAGCTGGTGGTTGGTGCAAACCAGTACATAAACAAGAGCGAATTACAGTCCTGGAGCATCTTTTTCGTAGTAAAGATAGTATTGTCTTTATGAAGGGAAAGACGGTCAGATGATCGTTAACAATGAAGAGAGGTAGACGAAAGAAGTCTACAACTAGGGTGGTACCGCGATAAATATCGTCCCTACTGATTGGATCAGTAGGGCTTTTTTGTACAAAAAAGTGGGTTTTTAACTAGTAGTTCATGTCTTTGTAAGAATTATCAGTTTAAAATAAGAAGAGGTATCGATTCCACTATGAATTTGTATAATTAGTCAGTTCAGAAAATAGAGAATTTTTTATTCTCTTACTATACTTTTAAAACATTAGAGGAGGATTTCCAAATGGCAAATCATGAATTAGATCAATTACGTAAACAGGTAGATGAAATTAACTTACAACTATTACACCTTTTAAACAAACGTGGTGAAATTGTTCAAAAAATTGGAGAGCAAAAGCAAGTACAAGGTACGAAACGCTTTGATCCAGTACGTGAGCGTGAAGTACTTGATATGATTGCAGAGCATAACGAAGGACCATTCGAAACATCAACAGTTCAACATATTTTCAAAACGATTTTCAAAGCAAGCTTAGAGTTACAAGAAGATGATAACCGTAAAGCGTTACTAGTATCACGTAAAAAGAAACAAGAAAATACAATCGTTGATGTAAAAGGTGAATTGATTGGAAACGGAACACAAACGTTCATCATGGGACCTTGTGCAGTAGAAAGTTTAGAACAAGTTCGTCAAGTAGGGCAAGCGATGAAAGACCAAGGCTTAAAATTAATGCGCGGTGGTGCATTCAAACCGAGAACTTCTCCATATGATTTCCAAGGTTTGGGAGTAGAAGGACTTCAAATTTTACGTCAAGTAGCAGACGAGTTTGACTTAGCAATTATTAGTGAAATTTTAAATCCGAACGATGTTGAAATGGCATTAGACTACGTTGATGTAATTCAAGTTGGCGCACGTAACATGCAAAACTTCGATTTATTACGAGCTGTAGGTAAAGTTAACAAACCAGTATTATTAAAACGTGGATTAGCAGCAACAATTGATGAGTTCATTAACGCAGCGGAATACATCATTGCGCAAGGTAACGATCAAATTATTCTTTGTGAGCGCGGTATCCGCACATACGAAAGAGCAACACGTAACACATTAGACATTTCTGCAGTACCAATTTTAAAGAAAGAAACACATTTACCAGTTATCGTTGATGTAACACATTCAACTGGACGCAGAGATTTATTATTACCAACAGCGAAAGCGGCACTTGCAATTGGCGCAGATGCAGTAATGGCTGAAGTTCATCCAGATCCAGCAGTTGCATTATCAGATTCTGCACAACAAATGGACATTCCAGAATTCCATAGATTCATGGATGAGTTAAAAGGTTTCAAAAATAAATTATCTTAATTCCATATCATATATGCGTTGAAGAGGAAACAGTAGTGCTTATCTCACTGTTAAAGAGAGCTGATGGTCGGTGTGAATCAGTACAAAGGTAAGCATGAATTACAGCCTTGGAGCATCTTTCCCGACAACTTTTGGAGGGTAAGACGGTCAAACGATCGTTAAAGAAGAAGAGAGGTAGACGAAAGAAGTCTACAACTAGGGTGGTACCGCGATAAACATCGTCCCTACTGAGCGCTCAGTAGGGACTTTTTTGTACAAAAAAATAGTAAAGGAGCAAGAGAAATGAGATACATTACAGCTGGAGAATCACATGGACCGCAGTTAACAGTTATTTTAGAAGGTGTACCAGCAGGTTTGACACTTACGGCGGAACATATTAATAAAGAATTATTAAGAAGACAAAAAGGTCATGGACGCGGAAGACGTATGCAAATTGAAACAGATACAGTTGAAATTGTAAGTGGTGTTCGTCACGGGATGACACTTGGATCACCGATTACGTTAATTGTAAAAAATGATGATTTCAAACATTGGACGAAAGTAATGGGTGCAGAGCCAATTTCGGAAAAAGAAAGTAAAGACATGAAACGTACAATTACAAAACCACGTCCCGGACATGCAGATTTAAATGGAGCAATTAAATATGGTCATCGTGATATAAGAAACGTATTAGAGCGGTCATCTGCAAGAGAAACGACAGTTCGTGTAGCTGCTGGTGCAGTTGCAAAACAAATTTTAAGCGAATTAGGCGTGGAAATTGCAGGGCATGTTCTTGAAATTGGTGGAGTAAAAGCAAAACATATTTCAAACTTATCGATTGAAGAAATTCAAACAATTACTGAAAACTCACCAGTTCGATGTTTAGATAAAGAAGTAGAGCAAGAAATGATGAATGCGATTGACAACGCAAAAAGTAGTGGAGATTCAATCGGTGGTATTGTGGAAGTCATTGCAGAAGGTATGCCAATTGGAGTTGGTAGTTACGTTCATTACGATCGTAAATTAGATGCAAAACTTGCTGGTGCAATTATGAGTATAAATGCATTTAAAGGTGCTGAAATCGGCGTAGGTTTTGAAGCGGCACGACAACCAGGAAGCAAAGTGCATGATGAAATTCTGTGGGATGAAGAAAAAGGATACACGAGAAAAACGAATAATGCCGGTGGTTTAGAAGGCGGTATGACAACAGGTATGCCAATTATCGTAAGGGGCGTGATGAAGCCAATTCCTACTTTATACAAACCGTTAGCAAGCGTTGATATTGATACGAAAGAAGCATTCCAAGCGAGTATTGAAAGATCTGATAGTTGCGCAGTACCAGCGGCGGGTGTAGTAGCTGAATCTGTTGTGGCATGGGAACTTGCAGATGCACTAGTCGAACAATTCGGAAAAGATCGTATGGAATTATTAAAACAAAACATTATGCAACACAATAACTACGCAAAAGAATTTTAATAAAAAGGTGGGTTTAACTTGCAAGTAAAAGATCAACTATCATCATTACAACCATATAAACCAGGTAAATCACCAGAACAAATGAAAGAAGTGTACGGAGATCATTCGTTTGTGAAATTAGCATCGAATGAAAATCCATTTGGTTGTTCATCAAGAGTTTTAGAAGAGTTGCAAAACTCTTGGTTGGAACATGCTTTATATCCTGACGGAGGTGCTACAACGCTCCGTCAAACAATTGCAGATAAGTTGCATGTGCAAATGGAACAAGTACTTTGTGGTAGTGGTTTAGATGAAATCATTCAAATAATAAGCCGCGCCGTATTACGAGCGGGAGATAACATTGTAACAGCAGGTGCAACATTCCCGCAGTACCGTCATCATGCAATTATAGAAGGTTGCGAAGTGAAGGAAGTTGCGTTAAATAACGGTGTATACGACTTAGAAGAAATTTCTTCAGTAGTAGATAACGATACAAAAATTGTATGGATTTGTAACCCGAACAATCCAACAGGCACATATGTGAATGACCGAAAATTGACTCAATTCATTGAAGGTATTAGTGAAAATACGTTAATTGTCATTGATGAAGCGTACTATGAATACGTAACAGCAAAAGATTTCCCAGAGACATTACCGCTTTTAGAAAAACATAAAAATATTCTTGTACTTAGAACATTTTCTAAAGCGTACGGATTAGCTTCTTTCCGCGTTGGATATGCGGTTGGACAGGAAGAGTTAATCGAAAAATTAAATGTCGTTCGTTTGCCATTTAACGTATCTTCATTAGCGCAAAAAGCAGCGACGATTGCTTTTGGTGATGACGAGTTTATTGAAGAAATAGTTCGTGTGAATACAGAAGGATTACAACAATACGAGAGCTTTTGTAGGGAAAATGATATTCCATTTTATCCATCGCAAACAAATTTCATCTTCTTGCCAGTTGAGAATGCTGGAGAGATTTATGAAGCTTGTGCACAAGCAGGATTTATTATTCGTCCGTTCCCGAATGGTATCCGTATTACAGTCGGAACAAGAGAGCAAAATGAAGGGGTGATTTCAGTGTTACAACAACACTTTGAAAATAAAAAAAGAAAGTCTCGAGATGAGGAAAATGCGTAAAAAGGTAGTATTAATTGGAACTGGTTTAATCGGAGGCTCTCTCGCATTAGCAATTAAGAAAGAGCACGATGTAACGATAACAGGTTATGATATATTTCAAGAACAAGTAGAGCGTGCAAAAGAATTACATGTAGTAGATGAAATAGCAGTTGATTTACAGCATGCATGTGAAGAGGCACATTTAATTGTTTTTGCTTCTCCAGTTGAAGAAACGAAGAAGCTATTACACAAACTTGCGTCATTCCGTTTACGAGAAGATGTTATAGTGACTGATGTTGGTAGTACAAAAGGCACGATTATGAATGAAGCAGAAACTTTATTTTCAAAGGAAGTATCTTTCATTGGTGGACATCCAATGGCAGGTTCTCATAAAACGGGAGTTGAAAGTGCAAAAGCGCATTTATTTGAAAATGCATTTTACATTTTAACACCGATGCATCATGTGCTAAATGAACATGTGGAAGAGTTAAAAGATTGGTTAAAAGGAACGGGATCACATTTCCTTGTTTTAAATACAGAAGAACATGATTATGTAACAGGGATCGTTAGTCATTTCCCGCACCTTATCGCTGCAGGTTTAGTGAAGCAAGTAGAGAAACATGCAGGAGATAATCCGCTCATTCATCAGCTAGCTGCTGGAGGGTTTAAAGACATTACACGTATCGCATCTAGTAGTCCGAAAATGTGGAGTGATATTGTAAAGCAAAATCGAGAGCATTTAATGGTATTATTAAAAGAGTGGATCTCTGAAATGGAAGATTTATATAAAACAGTTTCTACCGGAGATGCAGGCGAGATTCAAAACTATTTTGCAGATGCGAAAGAATACCGTGATTCTTTACCAGTAAGAAAGAGAGGGGCAATTCCTGCCTATCACGACTTATACGTCGATGTATTAGATAAGGTGGGGGCATTGGCTCATATTACGAGTATTTTAGCGCGCGAGGAAATTAGTATTACGAACTTGCAAATATTAGAAGCGCGTGAAGGACTGCTTGGGGTATTACGTATTAGCTTCCAAAGGGAAGAAGATCGTATGAAAGCAAAGCTAGCGCTTGGAGAAGAAGAATACCAAACTTATGAAACAATTTAAATGAGAAGGTGAAAAACGTGAAAGAAAGAACAATACAACCTGTTAATAACGGATTGAATGGCAATATTACAATCCCAGGTGATAAATCCATTTCACACCGTGCTGTTATGTTCGGTTCTATTGCAGAAGGGAAAACAACAATTAAAGGTTTCTTGCCCGGTGCAGACTGTTTAAGTACGATTTCATGTTTTAAAGAAATGGGAGTAGAAATTACGCAAAACGGTGATGAGGTTACTGTAGTTGGTAAAGGATTAGAAGGTTTACAAGAACCGAAAGCTGTATTAGATGTTGGTAATTCTGGTACAACAATCCGATTAATGTCAGGTATACTAGCTAACACACCATTTTTCTCTTGCGTACAAGGTGATGAATCTATCGCAAAAAGACCGATGAAGCGTGTAACAAACCCATTAAAACAAATGGGCGCAAACATAGACGGCCGAGAAGAAGGAACATTTACACCGTTAACAATACGTGGTGGAGATTTAAAAGCAATTGAATATATTTCTCCTGTTGCAAGTGCACAAGTAAAGTCAGCTATTTTACTTGCAGGTCTTCGTGCAGAAGGTGTAACAGCTGTTACAGAACCACATATTTCCCGCGACCATACGGAAAGAATGCTTGAAGCATTTGGTGTTAAAGTAACTCGCGAAGGGAAAACAGTGAAGCTGTCAGGTGGACAAAAATTAACAGCAACAGACATTCAAGTGCCAGGTGACGTATCATCAGCAGCATTTTTCTTAGTAGCAGGTGCAATCATCCCAAATAGTAAACTAGTATTACAAAATGTAGGGATGAATCCAACCCGTACCGGTATTATTGATGTTTTAGAAAAAATGGGTGCTACGTTCACTGTAGAGCCAATTAACGAAGGGGCATCGGAACCAGCTGCAAATATTACAATCGAAACATCTTCATTAAAAGGAATTGAAATTGGCGGAGATATTATCCCTAGATTAATCGATGAGATTCCTGTAATCGCATTAGCGGCAACGCAAGCAGAAGGAATTACAGTAATTAAAGATGCACACGAATTAAAAGTAAAAGAAACAAACCGTATTGATACAGTCGTTGCTGAATTAACGAAACTAGGAGCTCGCATAGAAGCAACTGATGACGGTATGATCATTTACGGAAAATCAGCTCTAAAAGGCAATACAGTAAATAGTTATGGTGATCACCGTATCGGAATGATGCTTGCAATTGCTGGTTGCCTGGCAGAAGGAAAAACAATTATTGAAGATGCAGAAGCAGTAGGTGTATCATATCCTACATTCTTTGACGAACTTCAAAAATTAGCTAAATAAAAAGGATGGAAAGCAGATACGTGATGTATCTGCTTTTTTTGTTAAAACGTCCTTGTAGTTTCACTTACCGAACTATAATAGTAAGAATTATGATACAATTCAAACAGGGAATGGAGGAGAATTATATGAATGTCATACAATTAAAAGAAGATAAGTTCAGAGAAGCATTACGTTTATCAGAATACGCTTTTCAATATAAAGTAGATGAGGAACGATTACAGCAGCAACTTACAAAGATGAAGGAAAGTCATGAAGTATACGGTATTATGGAAGGTGAGGACTTAGCTGCAAAACTACACCTCATCCCGTTTCATATTTACATAGGTAAAGAAAAATTTAAAATGGGTGGCGTTGCAGGAGTAGCGACGTATCCAGAGTACAGAAGAAGTGGGTATGTAAAAGAGCTACTTCAACATTCACTTCAAACAATGAAAAAAGATGGCTTTACAGTCTCTATGTTACACCCATTTGCTGTTACATTTTACCGTAAATACGGCTGGGAACTTTGTGCGAATCTTCTCGTATGTCATTTGACAAAGAGTGATTTAGTTATGAAAAAACAAGTGAATGGTACTGTGAAACGTTTCAATAAAGAAAATCACCCAGAAGAGGTCGAGAAGCTTTATGAAACATTTGCAGAACATTTTTCTGGTATGCTAGTTCGCAATGAAAAATGGTGGTTACAAGCTGTTTATGAGGATTTAACATTAGCAATTTATTACGATGAAAATAAAAGTGCAGCCGGCTATATGTTATATAAAATAGAAAACTATAAAATGACAGTAGATGAATTTGTTCCACTGCATAATGAAGCACGAAATGGTCTATGGAATTTTATTTGCCAGCATGATTCTATGATTAAAGAGCTTGAAATGACAGTAAGTGAAAACGAACAGTTGTTATATACATTGCAAGAACCACGTGTGAAAACAGAAATAAAACCATATTTTATGGGAAGAATTGTAGATGTAGAGCAGTTCTTAAAACAGTATGAGTTAAACTGGAACAATGTACAACAAGAAGTCATTTTACATATTACAGATTCATTTGCACCGTGGAATAATGTATCGGTGAGACTTGCAAATTATGAAATAGCAATTATAGAAGAACCAATGGATAAAGGGATCAAGCTAGATATAAATGCACTATCTACAATACTGCTTGGATACAAACGCCCATTAGAACTAAATGAATTAGAATTAATTAGCGGAAGCGAAGAGGAAATACGGGCATTTGAGAATGTAGTACCAGTGCGCAAGCCGTTTATTTATGATTTCTTTTAATTTGCATATAAGATGGAGTTGTTTCGAACAAAATTTTGGGATAGCTCCATCTCATTGTATTAATTTTTGTCGGTAAGTTGATATATCCTGAAAATCGCTGATATAATTTTATTCACATACAAGAGAATAGAATCGCAACTATACGTTGTCACGCACTTGACTTTTATTCCCTGTAATTTATAATTAAAAACGGAATGAATTTTCATTCCTGAAAATAGAGGTGGAAAAAATGGCTAAAAACAAACAAGAGGATATTTTTGATGCTGCGATGCAACTTTTTGCAGAGCGTGGTTACGATGGTACGACAATTCCAATGATCGCTGAAAAAGCAAATGTCGGTGCGGGTACTATTTATCGCTATTTTGAAAATAAAGAGGCGCTTGTTAACTCATTATTTTCAAAAAGTATGTTACAGCTTTCTGAAATGATAAAAACGGATTTTCCTGTTGAAGCAAATATTCGTGAACAGTTTAGTCATACGTATAACCGTTTATTTGAATTTGCGAGAAACAATGTGGATGCTTTTTTATTTACAAATTCTCACTGTGATAGTTATTTTCTTGATGAGCAGAGTAAGAAAATATTTGACGATTTTATAGGCTTCTTTATGAATATTATTGAAGATGGAATCGCAAAAGGTTTGCTTCGTCCATTGCCTCCAGTTGCTTTAATTATTATTGTATATCAACCGTTAGAAAAATTAACGAAAGTAATTGCAACAGGGCAATTAGAATACTCGAAAGAGTTAGTAAAAGAATTGGAAGAAAGCTCTTGGAACGCTATTAGAATCATTTGATTCTATAGCTTTATAAGGACAGGAATGAATATTCATTCCTAAATAGAATTAAAAAATGAGAGTAGGAGAGGGTATTTGTGCAACTAAAGGAATGAATATTCATTCCGGAAAGACTAGTTTAATAGAGTTTACAAAATAATGTAATAGAATAATAGGAATGAATATTCATTCCGTAACTAACGTAAATTTTAATCGCGGGAGATGATGCAAATGAGCAAGCTGAAAAATTGGAGAAGTTTATCTTTTCTATTATGGATAGTTATTACCATTACAATGATCGTAACGATGCCTAATATGGATAAATTAGTGAAAGAAAAAGGGCACATTACGATTCCTAATACAGAACAAAGTAGTATTGCTGACAAAATGATAAAAGAAATGGATAAAGACGGGACAGAAAAGTATGACATTATAGTTGTTTTTAATAGTGACAGTAAAACAGCTTTAACGACTGAGCAAAAAGAGGAAATAATAAAAACAATCAACGCTTTGCAAAATGAAAAAGAACAATTAGGAATTAAAGAAGTTGTTTCACATTTAGATAATAAAGAATTAGAGAAACAATTAGTTTCTAAAGATAATACGACTATTTTAACGCAAATATCGATAGATAAAAAACATGGTGAAATATCGAAAGTTACAAATAACCTTCATAATAAAGTGAAAACGAAAGGGGTAACAACGTACTTAACAGGAAGTGATTTAATAGCAGGAGATTTCCTTACATCTTCTCAAGAGGGAGTGAAAAAGACTGAAGTTATTTCAATCATTTTCATTCTTGTAATATTAATCATTGTATTCCGTTCACCTATTGTTCCAATTGTTTCTCTTCTTACTGTTGGGGTATCATATTTAGTTTCAATGGGGATTATTGCTCATTTAGTAGATCAATTTAATTTTCCATTTTCTAACTTTACACAAGTGTTTGTCGTTGTTGTCCTGTTTGGGGTTGGAACAGACTATAACATTTTATTATTTACGAGATTTAAAGAAGAATTAAGTAAACAAGAAAACGCATTTTTGGCTACGAAAGAAACATTTAAATCGGCAGGGAAAACCGTTTTATATAGCGGGATAGCAGTACTAATTGGTTTTGCATCTCTTGCTTTAGCGAGTTTTAAACTATATCAATCTACTTCAGCGGTAGCAATTGGTGTCGCAGTTTTATTACTAGTATTAACTACGTTAAATCCGTTTTTTATGGTGCTTTTAGGAAAAGGGATGTTTTATCCCGTTAAAACATTTAAAGGTCATGAAGACAGTCGTCTATGGGGATTCTTTGCGAAAAACTCAGTAGTGAGACCATTTGTAGCTTTAATTATTGTATTCGTGATATCAATTCCTTTCATATTAAAGTATTCTAATACACTTAATTACAACGATTTATTTGAAGTAGACAATAAATATGAGTCGAAAATGGGGATTAACGTAATAGAAGAACATTTTCCACCTGGTTTTTCTTCACCAAGTACGTTAGTCATTCAATCGAATAACAAGTTAGATGAGGCGAGTTCGCTTCAAACTTTAGATGAACTAACTGATAAGATTTTGAAAGTAAAAGGTGTTTCAGAAGTATATTCACCGACACGTCCAACTGGTGATAGGATTAAAGAACTATATATAAATAAACAAGCGGGTGAACTAAATACAGGTTTAGGAGATGCCAATGGTGGTATAAAGGAAATTAATGATGGATTAACTACTGCGAAAGATAAGATGGGTAATAAGGACTCAAATAGTCTTGCGAACGTTCAAAAGTTAATTGATGGAACAAATGAAGCGAAAAGTGGTGTATCAGCATTAGGAACAGCTTTAAATCAACTATCCAATGGCATAAATGACGGAGCACAAGGTGCGCGGCAAATTGAGAGTGGGTTAACTTCAGTAAATGAAAATATAAGTGTATTATCTCAAGCAACTTCACAACTTCATGCTGGCTATACACAGTTAGAAAAAGGTTTAAGTTCTTACGATCAATACTTCGGAAGTATTTCTCAAGCGATTGACGGTGCGAAGAAAGGTTATGAACAAATTGAAATGTTAATGACCAATTTCATTCAAACGAAACCAGAATTAGCAAATGATCCTAACATTCTGCAGACGATAGGAATTGCTAAAGAGGCTCAAAAGCAATTAGGTGGGCTTTCAAATGAATTAAATAAATTGAAAGCGCAGCATAATGCGGCGATGGGATCATTTAAAGAAGCGAATCAATCGTTATTGAAAGTGGATAATGGCTTAAAAGAAATGAACAATGGAGTTACTAAGTTACAAAAAGGAGCAGCTGATCTTAAAAATGGATTAAATGAAGGTGCTTCAGGTTCAAAACAAATTGCGAACAAGTCATCTGAGTTACAAACCGGATTAACGAAAATAAACGATGGGCAAGGTCAGCTATTAACCGGACTGAAAGACTTGCAAGAACAGATGGGTCAATTACAATCCGGACTAACTAAAAGTACAGAAGGCCTTGAAAAGGTAAGTAATGGCCTAGGGGATGCTCAGAAATATTTAGGAGAACTGAACGAATCAAAAAGCTCTGAGAAATTCTATATTCCAAAAGAAGTTTTGGAGGGAGAAGATTTCCAAAAAGCTTTGAATACGTACATGTCACATGATAGAAAGACTGCTAAAATGACAATCATTTTAGACGTAAATCCGTATTCAAAAGAAGCGATGCCAATTATTCAAGAAATCAATAACACAATAGATGGTACTTTGAAGGGGTCGGAATTAAATCATGCGAAAACAGCAATCGGAGGAACGACAGCTAGAAACGTTGATTTAAAAGAAGTAACTGGGCAAGATTTCTTACGTACAGCTACAATTATGTTAATTGGAATCGCGATTGTATTAATTGTGATTACACGTTCATTATTAAACACCATCTTTATTATTGGATCGTTACTATTAGCTTACTTTGCATCATTAGGGATAAGTGAACAAATTAGTACGCATATTTTACATGTAGATTCATTAAGCTGGAATGTTCCATTCTTTAGTTTCATAATGATTGTCGCTTTAGGAGTGGATTATAGTATTTTTGTAATGATGAGATACAATGAGTTAGAAGGGGACCCAGCGACGAAAATTGTAACTGCTTCTCGTCATATCGGAGGAGTCGTATTATCAGCGGCACTTATTTTAGGTGGTACATTTGCTGCATTAATCCCTTCAGGTGTATTAACGCTTATACAAGTAGCATCCGTAGTTGGCGTTGCGTTGTTACTATTAGCTATCATTGTGATGCCAATATTGTTACCTGCTTTAATAGGTTTAACGAGTAAAATGAAGAATTATGCAAAGAAATTAAGTGAAAGAAAATAAAAGAATCCCCTTTTAAAAGTAACTGTTTCAGTTATGGGAGAGAACATATAAAATAACACACAAATTAGGGATGTAAATCACATATGATTTAGCATCCCTTTTTTAATTGTTATTGCATTGTTTAAGTACTTTTATCTAGTTAAATTGCAAAGGAAGAGAAAAAGAAAACAGTAAAAACACCAGCGCAACGATTGGGGATTACTGACAAAGTATTTGATTTAAAAGATATAATTTACTTTAGATAGTTCACTCAAATAATGGTGGACTATCTTTTTTTAAAGGTAAATGGAAATTTATGTTAAAATAATGATAGAGATTGTGAAAAAAATGTTCTTAAACTAACGGTCAGGTTACTTTAAGAAGGATTTTTCAAAGGAAATGTTGAATATCGTATTTTGAAGGAGTGATTGCAGTGGAGTAAGTAATTTTTTAAATCTTGGTTAAATACTTTGAAGGAAGGGATTTATAAATATGAATACAAAACTAATAATAGTAGAAGGTTTACCTGGATTTGGAAAATCGACCACTGCAAAGCTAATAAATGAAATTCTAAGCCAAAATAAAATTGAAGTTGAACTATTTTTAGAGGGGAATTTGAATCACCCCGCCGACTATGATGGTGTATCTTATTTTAATAAATTTGAATTCGATAGATTAGTATCTAACAGTGGAGATTTTAAAGAAGTGCTTCTTAAAAGAGTTTTAAAAAAAGGAAGCAATTATTTATTACCATACAGAAAGATAAAAAATGAGTTTGGTGACCAGTTTTCGGACGAATTATGTAATGATATTTTTAAAAACGATATATATGAATTGCCATTCGATAAAAATGTTGAATTAATTGCTGACAAATGGAATGACTTTGCTGAAATTGCTCTAGAAGATAATAAGGTTTATATTTTTGAATGTTGTTTCATACAAAATCCATTAACAATTGGGATGATTAAATACGGTGAACAAAAAGAAAAAATAATAAATTATGTAATGAAAGTTGCAAAAATCATAGAGAATTTAAATCCAATGTTATTTTATGTAGAACAAGATGATCTTGAATTTTCATTTAGGAAGGCATTAAAAGAAAGAAATCCAGAATGGTCCACAGGAATTGTCGACTATTACACGAACCAAGGCTATGGGAAAGAACATAACCATTCAGGGGTAGAAGGAGCGATAAAAGTTCTTGAAGCTAGAAGGAATTTAGAGTTAGAAATATTCGATATGTTAAAAATGAAAAAAGAAAAAATCAATAATACAAAATATGAAATTGACTCATATAGGTCAATGTTAAAAGATAAGTTAACAATACAAATGGTGAAATAGCTTTTTACACTACCTGGTGCTTTAGTTGGAGAAGGAAATGAAAACGCTCAGAATATTTTCTGAGCGTTTTAGTTTGCTATTTATAATGCGAAATGCATACAAATTATTGTGTTATTTCAATTGATAAACATAATGCTCCAATTATAAATGTTTTTTCAAAATGAATCCTCTTTAAAACGTGTATGTAACTTTAATCTAATTAAAAACAAAGGTTTTATTCGAGTTTGGAAAGAAAGGAATAGCAATCAACCGTTGCTATTCATCCAGCTTCTACTATATAATAGCTATAGTCTACAATAATTGAGTCGTAATATGCGATTTTTTAAGACAATCGGTGAGAAAACGCTGAAATAAGCGGTATTAGTAGGAGGACACAAATGATTACAGTAAGTAACGTTAGTTTGCGTTTCGCGGATCGCAAATTATTTGAAGATGTTAACATAAAATTCACGCCAGGTAACTGCTACGGTTTAATCGGAGCAAACGGTGCTGGTAAATCTACATTTCTAAAGATTTTATCTGGAGAAATTGAACCATCAACAGGTGACATACATATTACGCCAGGTGAGCGTCTAGCAGTATTAAAACAGAACCACTTCGAATATGAAGAGTTCCCAGTATTAGAAACAGTAATTATGGGTCACACGCAACTTTACAAAGTAATGCAAGAGAAAAATGCTATTTACATGAAAGAAGACTTTAGTGATGAAGATGGTATGCGTGCTGCTGAACTTGAAGGTGAGTTCGCTGAGCTTAACGGTTGGGAAGCTGAGTCAGAAGCTGCAATCCTTCTTAAAGGTTTAGGTATTGGTGAAGATCTTCATGATAAGAAATTGTCAGAATTAACTGGTGCAGAGAAAGTAAAAGTATTACTTGCTCAAGCTTTATTCGGTCAACCTGACATTCTATTATTAGATGAGCCTACCAACCACTTGGACTTAAAAGCGATCCAATGGTTAGAAAACTTCTTAATGAACTTTGAAAACACAGTTATCGTAGTATCCCATGACCGTCACTTCTTAAATAAAGTATGTACGCACATGGCTGACCTTGATTTCGGTAAAATTCAACTTTATGTTGGTAACTATGACTTCTGGTATGAGTCAAGCCAATTAGCTTTAAAATTAACACAAGATGCTAATAAGAAAAAAGAAGAGAAAGTAAAAGAGTTACAAAACTTCATTGCACGCTTTAGTTCAAACGCTTCTAAAGCGAAACAAGCAACTTCTCGTAAAAAATTATTAGACAAAATTACATTAGATGATATTAGACCGTCATCACGTCGTTACCCATTCGTTGGCTTCACACCTGAGCGTGAAGTAGGAAATGACTTATTAACTGTTGAAGGTCTTTCTAAAACAATTGATGGTGAAAAAGTGTTAGATAATGTGTACTTCACTTTAAATAAAGGTGATAAAGTTGCATTTATCGGCCGTAACGATATTGCGATGACAACATTATTTAAAATTCTTATGGGTGAAATGGAGCCTGATAGTGGTTCATTCAAATGGGGTGTTACAACCTCTCAGTCTTACTTCCCAAGAGATAACTCTAAGTACTTTGAGAATAGTGATTACAACTTAGTTGAATGGTTACGTCAATTTTCTCCACAAGATGAGTCTGAAAGCTTCTTACGTGGTTTCTTAGGCCGTATGTTATTCTCAGGTGAAGAAGTTAAAAAGAACGTTTCTGTATTATCTGGAGGCGAAAAAGTTCGTTGTATGTTATCTAAAATGATGTTAAGTGGTGCGAACGTAATCACACTTGACGATCCAACGAACCACTTAGACCTTGAGTCAATCACAGCATTAAACAACGGTTTAATTGCATTCAAAGGTACAATCTTATTCACATCTCATGACCATCAGTTCGTGCAAACAATTGCAAACCGCATTATCGAAGTAACACCAAACGGTGTAATCGATAAAGAGGCTACTTATGATGAGTTCTTAGAAAATGAGGAACTTCAAAAACAAGTAGATGCAATGTACAAAGGTCAATAATATATAATGAAAAAACTCGCTCTTTTTAGAGCGAGTTTTTTTGTCGAGAAAACGTAACATCGCTGGTCGGTCAAATGAATAATTATTCAAATATAATATTAATGAACAGGAGAATTTTTTCATGTATGAAGGGATGTAATGACTTTAAGATTTAAAGAGTTAGTTGAAGAAGGGAAATGTAAGTGGAGTAATATAATCAAATCGTATTATTTTGTCATGTGAAATATGTACCAAATTTGGAGATAGAATAGTTTGCGAATGAGTTTATAAAGGTATATAGTATGGGGTGTCATAATTAGTGGATGAATCTTGGGAGAAAACAGGAAATGTTACAAATTTATTTTGTTAAATAGAAACCAAGGTCAAAATGTCTAGAAAGAAATAGTTGAATAAATACTAGCTTCAAATTATAATTACTAATATTCTTCATATAGTTAAATAAAGATAATCTATTTGAAGAAGAAAATTTGAATAGAGAGACAGACTTATAAAAAAATAAGCCTTGGATGATCAAAAGAGGTGGAGAAATGAAACAGTTCTTATTAAAGAGCAAAAGTGTGTTAAGCAATCATTTTGGATTCTTTCTGTTTGCCGTTATTTTATTGTGGCTCAAAACATATGCAGCTTATGTAACGGAATTCAATTTAGGAATTTCAAACACAATTCAAAAATTCTTGCTGTTTTTTAACCCGCTTAGTTCAGCAGTTCTATTTTTAGGACTTGCATTATTTGCAAAAGGGAAACGATCTTATATTTGGTTAATTATCATTAATTTGTTATTGTCGATTCTTTTATACGCAAACGTAGTATACTATCGCTTTTTCAGTGACTTTATTACGTTCCCGACATTAACACAAACGAATAACTTTGGAGATTTAGGTGGTAGTATTCTTGCGTTGCTACATCTTTATGATCCATTATACTTCTTAGACACGATTATATTAATTGTGTTAGTCGCAACAAAATTTGCAAATCCAAAACCAATTCGTGTTGCGAAGCATAAATTATCTCTAGTATTTGTAGCAGGTATTTTATTATTCAGTGTTAACTTAGGTCTTGCAGAGTCTGACCGTCCTGAATTATTAACAAGAACGTTTGACCGTAATTATATTGTGAAATATTTAGGTGCATACAACTACACAATTTATGATGGAATTCAAAGTGCGAAAGCATCGACAGAACGAGCATTAGCTGATGGCGATAATATGACAGAAGTACGAAATTATTTAACATCAACTTATGCAAGTCCAAATCCTGAGTATTTCGGTAAAGGAAAGGGAATGAACGTAATTTACATTCATTTAGAGTCATTCCAAAACTTCTTAATTGATTACAAATTAAATGGTCAAGAAGTTACACCGTTCTTAAACTCATTTACAAAAGATGCGAATACACTTTATTTTGATAACTTCTTCCATCAAACAGGACAAGGGAAAACATCTGATGCGGAGTTTATGTTAGAGAATTCAATGTTTGGTTTACCGCAAGGCTCTGTCTTTACAACGAAATCTCATAATACGTATCAATCAGCACCAGCTATTTTAGGACAACAAGGATACACATCAGCAGTATTCCACGGTAACTACAAAACATTTTGGAACCGTGACGATATTTATAAATCATTTGGTTTTAATAAATTCTTTGATGCGTCATACTACGATATGAATGAAAAAGACGTAGTAAACTACGGGTTAAAAGATAAACCGTTCTTTAATGAATCTATTCCGTTATTACAAACGTTGAAACAACCGTTCTATACGAAGTTTATTACGTTATCGAACCATTTCCCTTATCCAATCGATAAGGCAGAAGCAACGATTGAACCAGCAACAACAGGTGATTCATCAGTAGATACGTACTTCCAAACAGCACGCTATTTAGATGAATCTGTAAAAGGCTTCATCGATTACTTGAAACAATCTGGTTTATATGATAATTCAATTATTGTTATGTACGGAGACCATTACGGTATTTCAGATAATCATAACGCAGCAATGTCAAAAGTAATGGGTAAAGAAATGAACTCATTTGAAAATGCACAGTTACAACGTGTACCATTAATCGTTCGTGTACCAGGAGTGAAAGGTGGCGTACAACATCAATACGGTGGTGAAATTGACGTTCTTCCAACGCTATTACACTTACTAGGTACAGATACAAAGAATTATGTTCAATTCGGTTCTGATTTATTATCACCAGATCATAAACAAGTCGTTGCGTTCCGTAACGGTAGCTACGTAAGCCCAACAGTTACTGCACTAAACGGCAAATACTATGATACAACTACTGGAAAACCTGTAGAATTTACAGATGAAATAAAGAAAAATGAACAAATGGTTCAAAACTCACTAAAATACTCTGACCAAGTCGTGAATGGTGACTTATTACGATTCTACACACCGGAAGGATTCACTCCAGTAGATCGTTCGAAGTATAACTATAACAACCGCGATAAAAACAAAACGAAGGTAAAAACGACTCCGGAAGGGGAAGCTAAATAAATAATAAAAGGCGCCATTCATATGAATAGCGCCTTTTATTTGTAAATATACCATCATTATGAGACAGAACCAGCTGTTGCTTTTTGTTTAGTCTTTCCGAAGAAAACTACGCCGATGATGATAATAATGATAAATGCCCATTTAACCAAAGGGTTACTTTCGAAAAATCCAGCGAACCATTTCTCATCTACAATCATTTTCGCGGCAGTATAAGCTAAAACGGCTGCTCCAATCGTAATGATGACAGGAAAACGATCTACCCATTTTAAAATCAATGTACTGCCCCATACGACTACTGGAATAGACACTAATAATCCGATGATTACTAAAGAAAAGTTACCATGGGCAGCTCCTGCAACAGCGAGTACATTATCGATGCCCATTAACGCATCAGCAATAATAATGGTTTTAATAGCAGACCAAAATCCTTCTTCGGCCTTAATATCATGATCTTTGCCTTCAGCAATTAATTTATAAGCAATCCATATAAGGAGTACACCACCAATTAGAAGTAGCCCTGGTATTTTTAACAACCAAACAACAACTAAGGTAGCGAGGGCTCTAATCGCGATTGCCCCGATAGTTCCCCATATAATAACTTTCTTTTGCTGATCTTTCGGTAATCTTCTTGCTGCTAATCCAATTACAATGGCATTATCACCGGCTAACACTAAATCAATTACAATGATGGCAAGTAGGGCGGACAAATATTCGGCTGAAAGAAAATCCATATACATATCACTCCTTAAGAGTAATATGTGCTAAAGTGTTGATAATATAAAAAATAGGATTGAATTTGTATATTCAATCCATAATTTCTTACTGTATTTTGATATATGTTTTAATTTCGTATAAGTCGCTTTTGTATTCTTTTTTGTTTATCGTTTCGCTTTCTTAATTTTCGATTCATCTTTTTAATGCGGTTTTCTTTTCTATTATCCCAGTTATCACTTCGGATTTTACTAATAGACTTATCTGTCTTAGCACGAAAACGTCTTACTTTTTTCACGAAGGAAAGGGGTATTTTGCCGATAACACCTTGTTTTTCTAACGAATCCTCTTTACCTAGACACCAATCAGGATGAGATAATAAATAGTCGAAATCAAATGTTATCCCGTATTCTTTATCCATATATGTATACCATTCATCTAAAGTACACTTATTTTTTGTATGTAAATATGTTGATCCATCAGTCATAGCACAGCACCAATAGTCAAAATAGCTCCATAGTACCCATTCTTTCGGTACATCTAGTGTTAAAATTACCATTTTTGAATTTGTTCTACCCCAAGCTTTATGATTTCGATTTGGGTAATTATTTGCTTCCCAGACCCAAATAGGATAGTTACCTTCGTAATGAGGCAATCTTGTTTTAGCGACGCGCACCATCCAGTCATATGAATATACATCGTCTGGATCGATGAATTCTTTATTACCTTCTAAATAACCAAGTTTCTTAAATTGTTTCCATGCTTCTTCAGTTTGTACTGTATATACGATCATATGGCACCTACTTATTTAAACTAAATTATAGTATAACATGTGATTTTGAATTTTTATTGATATTAGAGAAGGGGGAGTTTGAGTCGAATATACGAGGAGTAATTCCCAAAATGATAAAAAGACTTGATTCCCAGCTAAAGGAAATCAAGTCTTTTCATTACATACGATTATCATGCCAGAAGTTTAATGGGAAGTGTTCGTTCTCATTATATGCTTCTAATTCATATCCTTTTTCTTTCAGTCCTTTAATAATTCCAGGAACTGCTTTTACTGATTGTGGATGAATATCATGCATAAGGATAACTTCTGTTGGATTTGTAGCACCATGTAACACGTTTTCTACAATTTTAGCAGATGCAGCATCAACTTGCATTTTGTTATATTTCCAGTCTAAAGAATCAATTGTCCAATCCCAAACTTTTAAGCCATTTTCTACAACTTTGTTGCGAAGAGCTTCGTTTAATCCTGGCATAGAGCCGTAAGATGGACGAGTTAATACTGGTGATTTACCTAAAACACCAGCGATTAAGCCTTGGTCTTCCTTCATTTCATCTACGTAATGACCTTCAGTGTAAAGTTTCTTGTAGTTATGAGTCATACTGTGCATCCCAACGTAGTGACCTTCAGCATCTTCGCGTTTTACAAGATCAGGGAAAGCTTTTACGTTTGAACCAATTAGGAAGAATGTTGCTTTTGCATTTTCTTTCTTTAACATATCTAAAAGCTCAGCTGTGTATTTTCCAGGACCGTCATCAAATGTTAAATAAGCGACTTTTCTAACTTGCCCGTTATAATGTTTTGGAGCTTCTTTCGGAGCAAGAGATGTTTGAATCTCACTTACAAGTTGAACAGATTTTGCTTCATCCTCTGTACTAGCTAGAGCAGTATGTACTGATCCAAAAGCTACTTCGTATGTGAATAATACCCCCGCACAAACTAACATAGCCCTTTTTACTAAAGTTGTCATTCGAATTCCATTGTGCATAATTTTCCTTCTCTCTATAAAAGTTCTACTCTACTATATTAGCAATTATAGGTAGGGAAATGCAAAAAAACTTTTTTACAAGTGTAAAAAAGTTTACTCAAAAGTATGCAAGATTTTATATCAATTGCAGTTTTGAAAAATAGGATGAATTTAAACTTTATTATTTAAACTTTCAATCACCAAATCATACTTTCGTATCACTTCGTTTTCGTTCCAATTATTGATTCGAATATTTTTGTTTTTTATTAAAATATTGGTAAAGAAACAATTACATGAAAAAAGGAGTGGGAATATGGATAATTATATTTGCACTACATGTGGAGTACAGTATCCCGAAAATGAAGAAGCACCTTCTCGCTGTAAAATTTGTAATGAGGAAAGACAATATGTTAATCCAATTGGGCAGTCATGGACAACATTAGAAACGATGCAAAATAGCAATTTATACAAAAACGAAATAATAAAAGAAGAAAGCGGTTTGTATAGCATTACTACTAAACCTAAATTTGCGATTGGACAAACAGCATTTTTAATACAAAGTAAAACTCTAAATGTTATGTGGGATTGCATTAGTTATTTAGATGATAAAACGATACAACGTATATATGATTTAGGTGGTATTCAAGCAATAGCACTTTCTCATCCACATTATTACTCTACACAAGTTAAATGGGCGGAAACATTCAATGTACCTATTTATATTCATGAAGATGATAAAGAGTGGGTGGTTCGTCTGAGTAAGCAAATTAAATTTTGGTCTGGGGAGCATCTGATATTATCGGAAGAACTTACATTGCATCGCTTAGGAGGCCATTTTAAGGGTGGAACTGTTATACATTGGAAAGACGGTAATGAAGGGAAAGGTATTTTGTTATCAGGTGATATTATACAAGTAGTTTCGGATCGAAAATGGGTAAGTTTTATGTATAGTTATCCCAATCTCATTCCATTACCAGCGAATAAAGTTAGAGATATGGCAGAGAAGGTAAAAGATATCCAATTTAGTCGACTATATAATGCATTTCATGGTGTGGTGGAAGATGCGAATAAAGCTGTACAAAGATCTGCTGATCGGTATATAAAGGCCCTGCAAGGAGAACTATTTCATACGTAATAGCTTGTAATTCATCTCTATATTTATATAACTAATTTTATATGAATTTTATACTAAAGTCCTATTGTTTATTAACTAATAGGTCTTTCAACTTAGGAAGTTCACACTAATGAGGGATGTTAAAGGGAATATATGTAACCTATACTAATTACTATAAAGCTTTGGAAAATGAAAAGGAGGAGATTTGCATGAAGAATTGGGTTCAATTTAGAATTGCAAGACCAACAGATAAATTTGAAGAAGTGATAAGTTTTTATGAAACAGGATTAGGTTTAAAACGTATAGGGGAATTTCACAATCATGAAGGATATGATGGGGTTATGTTTGGCTTACCAGATGAAGAGTATCATTTGGAGTTTACTACACATGTTAATGGAAGTCCATGTCCGGCACCGACAAAAGATAATTTACTAGTTTTTTATATGCCTATTAAAGATGAAATTGAAAAGATAGTGAATCGATTAAGTAATATGGGCTATCATGAGGTAGAACCTGAAAACCCGTATTGGATAGAGAAAGGAACCACAATAGAGGATCCAGACGGTTGGAGAATTGTGCTTATGAATGCATCTGAATAAGAAAACTATTTTCATATGAAATAGAGTGTAACAAAATGATTTAGACATAAATCCCTACAGTGTTTGTAGGGATTTTTATATAAGAAATTTTTATTGAGAGAGTTATTAAAATGTAGAAAGTATTTTGGCTAAGAACAAATGTAGTAAACATAATTTATGAAGGAGGTATAAAAGTATGATAGTAAACCATTTTGAAGCGTTTTCTAAACATGTTGGAAATACACATCTTATTAAAAGTTCTTTCGTAGTTTATATCTTATTCTACGCAAAATTGATACCATCAAAAAACTGTATGTTTAACATGTACAGTTTTTTGATGGTATAGCTGTGCAATGTTTAGAAATTTCACATACCGTATTTTAAAAATAAATATAGGAAAAACAAAAAGTAATGTAGAATATATCGTACATACATATATACAGTTAACATAAAAGATAAAGAGGTGGGTATATGTTACTTGAGGAAGTAATGCAGCAACTAGAGGAATATGGAACAGAACAAAATCGAAAAACGTATAAAAACCACGGAGCGAAAGAGCCGTTATTTGGAGTTAGTTTTGCGAATTTAAAATTGTTAAAAAAGAAGATAAAAAAAGATCACGATTTAGCAGTTGAATTGTGGGAAACGAAAAATATGGACGCAATGACATTAGCAACTTATATTTTAGACCCGAAAAAAATAACGACAGAACAGCTTAATAGTTGGATTCAGGATGTTGATTATTACTGTTTAATGGATGTTCTGATGACATCTATATGTACTTCGCCAATTGCAATAGAAAGAATGGAAGAGTGGATAAAGTCTAATGATGAATGGATTGGAAGAGCTGGCTGGTCTTTATTAGCAAATATAGCGATTAAAAATAAAACGTTACATGATGATTTCTTCTCTCCGTACTTAGAAGAGATTAAAGAAAATATACATAATGAAAAAAATAGAAAAAAAGAAGCGATGAATAGTGCTTTAATCGCAATAGGAATTCGTAATGAAGACTTAGAGCGACAAGCGATTGAAATTGCAAGTGAAATTGGAAAAATAGAGGTTGATCATGGTGCAACATCATGTAAAACACCAGATGCAGAAAGCTATATAAAAAAAGCGAGAGAAAGAGCTGAAAAAAAGAAAGTGAAATAAGAAAAGAGGATCGGTTATGAAACCAATTGAAGCAGCACAAAACATAATTACATTACAATTTCCGAATTGTGATGTAGCTTTACTCGGCGGAAGCGTTGCACGAGGAGAAGCGACGAAAACATCTGACCTTGACATTGTAATAGTCGATCAAAGTTTAACTTCTTGCTATAGAGAATCTTTCTATAGTAATGGATGGCCTGTTGAGGTGTTTGTTCATAATTTCGAAACATATAAAACCTTTTTCAAAATGGATTGTGATCGAGGGAGGCCGTCGTTACCACAATTAGTTTCAGAAGGGATTGCCTTAAAAGGGGAACAGGAAATTGTTGAGAAATTAAAAAAAGAAGCGAATGATTTACTACATAAAGGACCAGCTAAATGGACCGAAGAAACGATTAAGCAGAAGCGATATTTTATTACGGATACTTTAGATGACTTTATTGGTGCAACAAAAAGAGAAGAAGAATTGTTTATCGCTAATTTATTAGCCGATTTAGTACATGAATATGTATTAAGAGTAAATGGTAAGTGGCTTGGGAGTTCAAAATGGTTTATTAGAGTGCTAAAAAGATATGATGAGCAATATGCAAACAAATTTGTAGCCGCTTTTGATCATTTTTATAAAACGGGAGGGAAAAATGAATTAATTCATTTTATAGAAAAGACGTTAGAACAGTATGGTGGAAGAGTGTTCGAAGGATTTTCTATTGGTAAATAAAGAGAGGAGAAAAAAATGAATGTACCATATGTTCAATTAAGAGAATTGACACTAGATGATGTAGAAGATCGCTATCAATGGTCATTAGATAGAGATGTAACAAAGCATTTAGTTTTACCAGATCAATATCCTCCGTTCACTCGTGGAGATACGAGAAACTGGATTGAAGCTTGTATAAGCCGAAAAAATGGTTATGAACAAAGGGCAATCGTTACTGAGACAGGTATACATATTGGATGGGTAGACCTTAAAAATTTTGATAAAACAAATAAAAATGCTGAACTAGGAATTGCGATTGGAAATAAAGACTATTGGGGTAAAGGATTTGGAATGGCAGCTCTAAACAGCATGTTACAAATAGGTTTTTCTCAGTTTGAATTGGAGAAAATTTGGTTACGTGTAGATGAAGATAATACAAAAGCTAAAAAGAGTTATGAAAGTGCCGGATTTGTATGCGAAGGGTTAATGAGAAATGATCGATTGAGACAGGGAAAGTTCATTCATCGCTATCGTTACAGTATATTAAAAGAAGAGTATGAATCAAAAATTAATAACCTATAAAAATATTATGTAAATTAAAAAGGGGAAAATAAAATGATTCGATTACTTACAAAAGCGGATGCAAAAAAATATTGGGAGTTGCGTTTACAAGCACTACAAGTAAATCCAGAAGCATTTATAACGACTTATGAAGAAGCAGTACGTCAAGAAAACCCTCTTGAACGAGTTGCTAGTAATCTTTCATCCAACAGTAGTTTTACATTTGGTGCTTTTAATAATGAAAATCGTTTAGTTGGGGTTGTTACTTTATTAACAGAAGAAAAAGACGCATATAAGCATAAAGGACATATCGTTGCAATGTATGTAGATACTGAAAATCGAAGAAGTGGTCTTGCACGTGATTTAATACGTAAAGCAATTGAAAGGGCAAAAGAGATGAAGCTAGAGCAATTGAATTTAGGGGTTGTGTCAACGAACGAACCAGCCAAACGATTATATGAATCAATGGGATTTAAAACATACGGAATTGAAAAAAGGGCTATAAAAATGAATGGTGTGTATAGTGATGATGAACATATGGTGTTGTTCTTTTAAGAGAGGAAGTTTTGTATGAAAGATCTCCATTTAGAAAGAAAAATGGACCCTCAAGTAGCGATTTTGTATGCGACGGTTGCTGATACGTTTAATAGATTGCAAAGGTTAGTCGAAGGTACTGAAGAGAACGAACTATCCTATAAAGGGTCTGAAAATAATGAAAATAGTATTGGGCAGTTACTTCAGCATTTAGCAGTTGTTGATTTACATTGGGTGTATCGTTTCAAGGGAGAAGATGTTCCGCCAGCATTTGAAAATAAATATGGTCCTATGTTAAATGAAGTAGGAGAATTACCAAGTTTAAGAAAAAACATATTGCAAGAGTTAATGCAAGATTATGAAGCAGTGCAAAAATTGTTTTATGAAGAATGTATGAAACTAACAGAAACTGATTTAACGCGGGAAGTTTTGTATGAAAAAGGCGAAACTGCGACAATAAGATGGGGAATATGGCATATAGCAGATCATAATCGGTATCATCAAGCTCATATAAGTCGATTGAGGAAATTATACAGAGAATATAAACTACATATTCTTTAATTTTTGAATGAACGAACGCCCCTAAATAATAATTAAAGGAGGCGTTTGTTTTTATTCGTTCGCTTTTCTTCCCAAGCTATCATTAAATTTTTATGATAATCTTTTGGTTTCTCAATAGAAAACCAGTAAATTGAATGTGCAATAGTTGGTAGCCATCTTTTATAGCGGATGCGTATATTTTCATGGTGAGTATAGTGGGTCGAGATTAAAGTAGATTTTGACCCTTGAAAATTTTGATATGTAATGGCCTCGATTTCATACCAATGCACTTTATTCCCATGTAAATCTACTACAATTCCTTCATCATCCTAAAGTGAAATGTAAGTTTGAATGTAGATTTTTCATCGCGTATACTAAAATATAGGTCATAGAGATAAAAAATTAAATACAAGGGGTTTTACAATGAAAGCAATTGTTATAGGAATACTGGCATCATTTTTCTTTGCCTTTACTTTTGTTTTGAACAGGGCAATGGACTTAGAAGGTGGAAGCTGGATTTGGAGTGCATCATTACGGTATTATTTTATGGTTCCAATGCTATTACTTATTGTTATGTATAGAGGGAACTTAAAGCAACTCTTTCAATATATGAAAAACAATCCGAAAGAATGGTTAGTGTGGAGTATCGTTGGATTTGGTCTCTTTTATGCACCGCTTAGTTTTGCTGGAGCGTTCGGACCAGGTTGGCTCGTTGCATCAACATGGCAAATTACAATCGTTGCAGGGATTTTGTTAACACCATTTTTTGCGGTGGATCCACTACATAAAAAACTTCCGATGAAGGAATTAGTAATGTCGGGCATTATTTTATTCGGTGTCGTTCTCATGCAAGTAGAACATGCTTCTTCATTAGGTATTCGTGAAACCGTTTTATGTGTAGTTCCTGTACTTATTGCAGCATTTGCGTATCCTCTTGGAAATAGAAAAATGATGCAAGTTTGTAAAGGGGAATTAGATGTATTTCAGCGAGTACTCGGTATGACATTAGCAAGTTTACCATTTTGGTTTTTATTATCTGGTTACGAAGTATCAACAGGCGGATTACCGTCAAGTAGCCAAGTTTTTCAATGTTTTATTGTAGCAGTTAGCTCTGGGTTAATCGCGACAGTATTATTTTTCTTTGCAACAGATCTTGTGAAAGATGATCCGCAAAAATTAGCAACAGTGGAAGCGACGCAGTCTGGTGAAGTTTTATTTGCGCTAGTAGGAGAGTTGATCTGGTTATCTGCACCAATCCCATCATCATTATCTTGGATTGGTATGAGTCTCGTTATTATTGGAATGATACTTCATAGTTATGTGGCTGTCGTTGTAAAAAAAGAAGAAAAAATAACAGCGTAATGAGATTAGCTCTTTTTATTAAGAGCTAGTCTTTTTTCATAGAAAGGGATGAAAGTATGAATTTACAGTGTGTTAAACAAATTGAGAAAGATTCAATATTAAATGTGCTACAATATGCCGTCGGTCCAAATGAAATAAGCTTAAAGAAGGCAGTAATATTTTATCAAAGTAATAAAGGGACTTTGTACAAATATGAAGAAAAAGCTTGTCTAGGTATTGAAATAATCGGAGAAACTAAAGCACGCATATGTCATATAGCAGTGGCTCCAGATTATCGTCAAAAAGGAATTGCACTGCAAATGATTAAAGAAGTGGTAAGGATATATCAATTGACTTATATAGAAGCGGAGACAGACGATGGGGCGGTAGAATTTTATAAAAGAATTGGTTTTCAAGTTAAAAGTTTAGGAGAAAAATATCCAGGGATAGAAAGACTTCATTGTTACATGGAAAAATAGTATAAAATATGCATATGGAGTATAGTTTGAAAAAATAGGATTTACATTTTTCTTCATTTTAAAAAAACTCTCGCTCATCATTATCTACGATTTTAATAGAGTTTTGAGGCTTCAGTATAATAATATACATATTTTTGTAGTAATGAATATGATTAAGTTAAAAATTAAGAAAAATATGATAATATATTTATATAAAAGTTTAAATTTACGTGGCTAGTGGGGGAACCAATATGAAAATGAATGAAATAGTAGCAAGTACACAATTTCCAAATACAATCGAAACAATAACAAAAGATTTAAAAGCATTAGGAGTCGAAAAAGGAATGACAATTATCGTTCATTCATCACTAAGTTCTATCGGGTGGATATCTGGTGGTGCCGTTGCTGTAGTAGAAGCATTAATGAAAGTTGTTACGGAAGAAGGAACGATAATAATGCCAACGCAATCTTCGGATTTGTCCGATCCGAAACATTGGTCAAGACCACCTGTACCGGAAGACTGGTGGCAAATTATCCGAGATAACGTCCCAGCATTTGATTCACGTATAACCCCAACAAGGGGAATGGGTGAAATAGTTGAATGTTTTCGTACATATCCGAATGTAGTACGTAGTAATCATCCGTTAGGAAGTTTTGCTGCATGGGGAAAACATGCAGTAGGAATAACAATGAACCATTCGTTATCAATGAGCTTTGGAGAAGAATCTCCATTAAGAAAAATATATGATTTAGACGGGTACGTATTATTAATTGGTGTTGGATATGATTCCAATACGTCTGTTCATTTATCCGAGGTGCGTTCTGGTGCATGTGAGTTAATACAAGTAGGAGCACCTATTATAGAAAACGGTGAAAGAGTGTGGAAAGAGTTTGTTGAAATGGATTACGAATCTGAGAAGTTTGTAGAAATTGGTGTGGAGTTTGAGCGAAAAGGAACTGTAAAAAATGGGAAGATAGGGAATGCAACGTGTCGTCTAATGAAACAGCGTGATATAGTTGACTTTGGAACAGAATGGTTTCGTAAGAAAAATTAGTAAGGGATGGTTACAATGAAGGGGAAAAAGGTATTAATTACGAGCGGTGGTTGTCTAGAAAAATGGGATCAAGTACGCGGGCATACGAATATGGCCAAAGGTACAATCGGAAGGATAATCGCAGAAGAACTTCTAGCTAAAGGGGCACATGTTATATATTTACACGGTTATTTTGCGGAGAAACCGAGTGATGTACATAGAGGGTTAGAATTACATCCATTTGAAGGAATCGTTGATTTACAAGATAAAATGAAAAGTATCATATCACATGAAAAGGTTGATGCAGTCATTATGGCAGCGGCTGGATCAGATTGGATTGTAGAGAAAATTTGTGATCAAGATGGTAATGTTCTTAATATGAACGGAAAAATTTCAAGTGATATAGCACCGATTATTCACTTTCAAAAGGCTCCAAAGGTATTAAAACAAATAAAAGAATGGGACCCAGAAACAGTACTTGTTGGTTTTAAACTTGAAAGTGATTTAAATGAAGAAGAACTGTTTGAAAGAGCAAAAAATAGAATGAAAGAAGCAAGGGCGAATGTAATGATTGCGAATTCACCACATTCTTTATATTCGCGCGGGGCTGTGCATTATGTAATTGGACAGGATGGTAAAGGGAAGTTGTGTAATGGGAAAGATGAAACAGCGAAAGAAATTGTCAAAAGCTTAGAGGTATTATGTAATCGTGTCACTGCTTTTTAAAATTAAGTTTTTAGATGAGAATGAATCCGCATAGTAATAAGTAAGCGAAACTTTAATTGGTGGGAATTTTACTTTTACACGAATGTGAAGCGTATACCAATCAAGAGCTATACACAGAATAATTGGTGAGGAGTGGATTCTATGGAACATTTATTAAAGCAAGCTATTAAACTTAGAAATGAAAAGAAATATGCGCAGTCTAAAGAGATGCTTATAGGATTAACAAACTTTACAAAGGATGCAGAAGTACTGTATCAGTGTGCGTGGATACATGATGTAATGGGGCTAGAAACAGAAGCAGTTCCGTATTATGAGCAGGCAATCGCAAATGGACTTGATGGCGAATCGCTTTGCGGTGCTTATATTGGTTTAGGAAGTACATATCGTTGTATAGGGGAATATGAAAAGGCAATTACAGTATTAGAAGCTGGGGTGAAAAAATTTCCAGAGAACGCTCCGATGAAAGTATTTTTATCATTAGCAAAATATAACGTAAACGATCACGAATCAGCGATGAAATTATTACTTGAAACTGTCGTGAAAGTAGAGGAAGTAAAAGAATTTGAACGTGCCATTTCATTTTATAAAGACCATTTAAATGAGGTTTTTAAATAAAGGAGTGAACGTATGAAGGTTACACTATCACGAAGGCGAAAAGGTATTTGGATTGGACTCGTCTCTTTAATTATGCTATCAAACTATTTATTGTATGCCCTTCCAATTGTACCAGTTGCGCCGAAAGAAGTTGTGCTTGGGTCATTATTAGATTGCTTGTTTGTCATTCCAATCATCACATATTTCTTCATTATTCGAAAAAGATACTCGTTAACATATATAGTTCCTGTTGTAATAGCTGGTTATATTTTTGCAAGATTTATTATTCCAAGTGATTATTTACAAGCTTTTTCATTCATCTCTTATATTATTGTTGCGGCTGAAATTGCATTTGTAGGTCTAGAATTATTCCTTCTCTATAAAATTGTTAGAGTGCTTCCTAAAATAATAAAAAAATATAAAGAATATAGAAGAGAAAATTATTCCTTTTCTTATGCAATTGATGCAGCGTTTGACGCTACTATGAAAAGAGGTAAGTTAATAGATGTCATTCTAACAGAGTGTAAGTTAATCTATTATGCGTTTTTATCGTGGCGTGAAAAAGTACCAACAGGTAAATCTGTATACTCATATCATAAAAAGACTGGTGCTATAGGTGTGTATATCATGATTATTCACGCAACAGCAATTGAAAGCATTGGTTTTCATTATTTACTACATCAGTGGAATCCAGTAATAGCATGGATTTTACTTATTTTAAATGTATACGCGATGATTTATTTTATAGCTGAAATACAAGCGATGCGCAAAAATCCACTTGTCGTAACAGAAGAACAAGTAATCATTCAAATCGGATTAGGAAAGAAAATTGTTATGCCATTTACACAAATTGATAATATTGCGTTCTACAAGGGTGAATTGCTAACGGAAAAAGAAGGGAAGCAGGTATTGGATGCAACTGTTATGGAGTTCATAAAAGAACCTGCTACTTTTGAAATAACATTAAAAGAGCCAGTGAAAGCGCAGTTGTTATACGGCTTTTCTAAAACAGTAAGTCGTGTTTACTTAAATGTTGATGAAGAACGAAAATTTTATGATGCGGTTAAGGAAAAGTTAAAACATGAGTAATAGTACTGTTAGTTGCATGAAAACAAATGAGTTTCCGTTAGAAGTGAAAAAATATGAAACATGGATAGTGAAAAACTCTTTCTAAATAAGAAGGAGTTTTTATTATGTACTTGTATAAATCATTATATAAAAAACTATACACTTCTTTATCACTACATAAATGGATATAATTGAGGATAGAACTAGCATAAGGGGAAACAAAATAATGAATAAGTTACTTACATCGAAAATTGAAATTATAGAAAGAAAAATCCGGTATAACTCAACAATAGTAGATTACAATTGCTTATTACTTGAAAAGCAATCACAAAGTATCGTTTTATTTCACGAGGTGCAGTATTCATTTACAATGACTGCAAATGATACTAAGTTAACAATCCCAAAAGGGAGTTATACAATCGCATATTACTGGAGAGATCGTCCGTACAATTTATACGTATGGAGAGATATAAAAGGAAAGTATTTAGGTTCCTATTTTAATATCGTAAAAAACACACAAATAAAAGATGAAGTGGTTTCCTTTGAAGATTTAATCATCGATATTATGGTACTTCCAAATGGAGAATACTTCATATTGGATGAGGATGAATTACCAGAACCATTAGGAAATTTCGAAGGTGGTTATGTGAAGAAAGCTCTTTATGGATTAAAAGAAATCATTCAAAAAGAGCTGCCACCAATAGTTTTGGAGACAGCTAGGGTGCAGAGGAAATAAAATTTAATTACATAAATATTTTGAATGGGAATGAGTAGTCTCAAGTTATATGATCTAACTTTTTTGATAAATCTAAGGTTAGTAGCATATCTCTTGAGATTACTCTTTTTTTGTAGAAATTTCGTCGCTTAGTTATTAAATCGATTTTAAATTTATGAAATAATATTGACTGAATCAAGTTCAGTCGTTTATGATTGAATCAGATTCAGTCGTGGTGAAAACATTGTAGGAGATGACGTATGAAAAGAATATCAAAAGAACCAGATGTAAGACGCCAAGAGTTAATGGATATTGGTTTTGAACTATATATGAAAAATGGTATGAAAGGATTTGGCATAAAAGATGTTGTGAATCATGCAGGTGTAGCAACGGGCTTATTTTATTATTACTTCAAGTCTAAAGAGAATTTTGTTGATGAAGTTTTAAATGACTGTATTGTGAAAAATATGGAGTTAATTGAAGAAATACTTGTTTCAAATGAACGGTCTGTCATGCAAAAGATGAAAGATTCACTAGATATATTTTGGACATTTATTGAAAAGTTAGCACCCTATAAAAATGTGAGTTCGTTTCAGACGGAACAACATTTTCAACTGGAACAGAAATTATTCGCACGTATGCAACCGTTAATTAGACAAGTAATTGAAGAGGGATTGAAAACAGGGATTTTTTATACTGATAACTCATTATTAGCTTCTGGATTTATTTTATACGGTCTTAGCAGTATTGCTCATTCAGAAGTAAAGTTGAATCTAGATACAAAACATGAAATGGTTAATTTAGTATTAACTACACTACGATACAATCAAAAGGAAGGAGAAAGTTTATGAAAATTATTATCGATGGAAATAATATCTCACAAGAGCAACTTATAAAATGGAAAAGAGAACGGATAAAAAAAGTATTATATACATTAGGACATAAAGAGCTTGAAATAAATGATACAGACGTCATGATAAAACAGCTAACGGAAATAAAGTTGCGATATACATACAATGAAATGTACGAAAAGTTGAAATCAAAACTTAGATTAAGTGCATTAGGTATGCATATCTGTACTCTTTTATCTGGCGATAGACGAAAATTTTCAAAAACTAGTATTTATTTAGACGGGATTACAGCAGAAGTAGCTATACATGGAATTGATAGTTTGATGCTTGAACAATCACGTGAAAATAACAAAGTGAATTTATCTGCTTGTCCTGATCACTATGTACTAAGACCCTTTGGGGAAAATGAATTAGAGGTTATCGAAACTACTGGTAATTCTCCGTTTCCAGTTCAATTTTTCATTGTTTTTGGTGACGAAACCGGATTGAAAACACCGAGAGATAAATCTTATCAATACCAATCAACAGGTGTTGCACGTATGAAAGATGGTACTACTATTGGTGGAGTTCGACATCAATTTAAAGATACTGATACAGGGATAGAAGTAAGTCTAGTTGTTGAGTTCCCAGCCCTTTGTCCTAATAGTCTAATTAAATCCCATCAAATGCATTTAGCGTGTGAGTTTTCTTATTGGTTACAGTGGATTAAAGATCAGAAAAAATAGTAAGTAAACGTCGTTTAAATAAACAAAAGTAAAATGTTCAAACAAATCATATGTATGTTTTAATAAAACCTAGTTGACTTATCGGAAATATTTGTATAATATGTACTTAATTCCATAACGTATTGCTGATTGGAGAAACCAAAGGCATTTTATCAACAGATAAAATGCCTTTGGTTTTTTTATTGCACAAATACTGAATCTGTTCATTTATATGAATCATTTTAAGGAGGGGAAGAAATGACTGTTTCAATTGATGGGGTATCAAAATATTTTTTGAAACAAACTGGTACGGTTCAAGTGCTAGAGAATATTAATTTTCAATTAGAGGAAGGGGATTTTGTTACAGTAATTGGTCCGAGTGGGTGCGGAAAAAGTACATTACTAAAAATTGTTGCAGGTCTAGATAATGATTTTGAAGGTGAAGTTGTTATTGACGGGGAGCCTATCTTAAAAACGAGCAAGAAACAAGGTTTTATTTTTCAAGAACATAGGCTTTTTCCATGGTTAACAGTTGAAGAAAATATAGCGGCAGATTTGTCGTTAAAAGATAAGTATGTGAAAGATAAGGTGAGAGAATGGGTTGAAATCGTTCGGTTAGATGGCTTTGAAAAATCGTATCCGAAAGAAATTTCAGGCGGGATGTCACAACGTGTTGCGATAGCGAGAGCGTTATTAAGAGATCCAAATGTATTATTACTTGATGAACCTTTTGGAGCGCTGGATGCTTTTACTCGAAGTCATTTACAAGAAGTATTGCTAAATATTTGGGAGCAGAAGAAAACAACAATGATATTCGTTACACATGATATAGACGAAGCGATATATCTTTCAAACCGAATCATCATTATGAGTGCAAAACCAGGGAAAATACATAAAGTGATTGAAAATAATTTGCCTTATCCACGAAATAAAACTTCTCAATCGTTCCAACAACTTCGAACGAAAGTATTACAGCAGTTTGAATATGGAGGGTTGATTCAAACAAGTATATAGGAAAAGGGTGATTTTATATGTATAAAAAATTTAAAGTTCTTTCTTTTGCTTTAGCTATATCAGTATGTTTATTAGGATGTGAAAAAAGTACAGCAAGTAGTAAGAAAGAAGATGTAACAATACAAATTGGTATACAGCAAGGGTTAAGCCCGCTATTACTAGCAAAGAAAAAGGGGTGGTTTGAAGAGGAGTTTAAAAAAGAAGGAGTTAAAGTGAAATGGACAGAGTTCCAAAGTGGACCTCCTTATTTTGAAGCAATCGCATCAAACCGATTAGACTTTGGTGAAGTAGGGAATTCTCCAGTCATTTCAGCGCAAGCAGCAGGTATTGGATTTACCGAAATCGCCAATACAAGTTATGCGAGAAAAGGAACTGGAATTCTCGTTCAAAAAGATAGCAAGATTGCGAGTGTAAAAGAGTTAAAAGGTAAAAAAATTGCGGTAGCAAAAGGAAGTAGTGCCTTTAATTTATTGTATCGAGCACTTGATAAAGAAGGGATTGATGCAAAAGAGGTAAATGTCATTCAATTACAACCAGATGAAGCGCAGCCTGCATTCGAATCAGGATCAGTAGATGCATGGGCGATTTGGGACCCTTTCATATCATTACATACGTTAAATAAAGGTGCGAAGGTGATTGCAGACGGTGAAACATTAAATGTCTCTTCACCAGAATTTTTAATTACGAGAACAAAATTTGCGAAAGAACATCCAGAATTAGTTGAGAAATTCCTCAAAGTTTATGAGAAAGCACGTGTATGGCAAGATGCTAACTTGGATGAAGCAATAAAAGTATATACTTCTGTAAAAAAGATAGATGCGGAGATCGTAAAAGAAGTGTTTAATCACGACAAACCAATTTTAGTTCCGGTAACGAAGGAAATAATAGCAGAACAACAAAAGACAGCGGATTTTCAATATAAGCTCGGTTCTATAAAGAAAGAAATTAGGGCGGAAAAAGTTGTAGATAATTCTTTCGTAGAAAAAGCATTGAAAGCGAAGTGAAAAGAGGTTTTGTAAAGTGGAAAATACGAAAGCTGTTATTAAACCAGCGAGTATAACGATTGAGAAAAACAGAGTTAAGAATGTGCGAAAGTTAAATGTAAAAGTTTTAGTAAGGGCGATTACTATACCGGTTATTATATTAATAATTTGGCAGTTAGCTGGCGTATTCGGCCTTGTTTCTAAAACAGTTTTACCAACACCATTAGATATTTTTCTAGCTTTCCAAGAGCTTATTAAAACAGGAGAGTTATTCGGCCATTTAAGTATTAGTGTATTCAGGGCTGCGGCTGGTTTCTTTATTGGTGGGGGCTTAGGAATCATTTTAGGAACGATTGTTGGATTTTCAATGAGAAGTGAGCAATATTTAGATCCATCTGTGCAAATGTTAAGAACTGTACCTCATCTAGCTGTTGCGCCACTTTTCGTATTATGGTTCGGTTTTGGTGAAACATCGAAAGTGTTATTAATTGCAGATGGTGCATTTTTTCCTTTATACGTAAACGCATTTTTAGGTATTAGAGGTGTGGATTCTAAGTTATTTGATGTTGCGAGAGTGTTAGAGTTTAGCAAAAGAAAACTAATTACGAAACTCATTTTACCATCTGCATTGCCTAACCTTTTACTAGGAGCAAGGTTATCGTTAGGTGTTGCATGGGTGAGTTTAGTAGTAGCAGAACTTATGGGATCTACAGAAGGTATTGGTTATATGATTATGGATGCAAGGCAATTTTCAAATACAGATATCGTATTTGTCGGCATAATTATCTTTGCATTTGTTGGGAAGTTTTCTGACTCTCTAGTACGTTTACTAGAAGCGAAGTTTTTAAGATGGCGAGATAATTTTAAAGGTGAGACTGGGAATTAACATATAAATTATTAGGGGTAATTTATATAGAATGTGTTAGTATACGATTCAAAATAAATAAGGGGTGTGTAAAGGCATGGAATTATTATGGTTTATTCCGGCTTATGGAGATGGTCGATATTTAGGAACGACAAAACGAGGAAGAGCAGCTGAATATGGTTATTATAAGCAAGTTGCTGCGGCAGCTGATTATTTAGGATATACGGGTGTTTTACTTCCAACTGGTCAAGGATGTGAAGACCCTTGGGTGTTAGCTTCAGCTCTTGCTGCTGAAACAGAAAAATTAAAATTTTTAGTAGCAGTGAGACCAGGACTAATGTCCCCTACAGTTGCAGCGAGGATGGCATCTACATTTGATAGAATTTCAGATGGGAGACTGCTTATTAATGTAGTAGCTGGAGGAGATCCAGTTGAACTACAAGGAGATGGATTATATCTTAATCATGATGAAAGGTATGAAGCAGCGGATGAATTTTTAAAAGTTTGGAAATCGACATTGCAAGGTGAAACGATCTCTTTAGAAGGAAAACATATTCAAGTTACAGATAGTAAAGTTGTATTCCCACCAGTTCAAACGCCATATCCTCCTATATATTTCGGAGGATCATCAGCTGCTGGAAAAGAAGTAGCAGCTGAACATAGTAATGTATATTTAACGTGGGGAGAGCCGCCAGAGCAAGTAAAAGAAAAAGTAGAAGAAGTAAGAAAACTTGCAGAAGAGAAGGGGCGTACAGTCCGATTTGGCATTAGATTACACGTAATTGTAAGAGAGACAGAAGAAGAAGCATGGGAAGAGGCCGAACGTTTAATTCAATATGTGGATAATGAAACAATTGAGCTTGCTCAAAAGACATTTGCAAGATATGATTCGGTTGGTCAAAAACGGATGACACATTTAAATAAAGGTACGAGAGAGTCGTTAGAGATAAGCCCTAATTTATGGGCTGGTATCGGACTTGTAAGAGGTGGGGCAGGTACTGCACTTGTAGGCGATCCGCATACAGTAGCAGAAAGGATAAAAGAATATGAATCGTTAGGAATTGATACGTTTGTTTTATCAGGATATCCGCATTTAGAAGAAGCGTATGAAGTGGCAGAATTGTTATTCCCATTATTGAAAGACAAGAAGAAAGAAGAAAATAAAATTGTTGGTGAAATGATTGCTGATGCATATGCATTAAAAAAATAGTGAGAAATAAAGTTTCACTTATTTATTGCTTCATTTTGTTTACTGCCTGTTAATAGGGTATAAAAAATCCGCAAGTTATTCGCTTGCGGGTTTTCATCGTAAATTATTAGAAAATATGGTAAAATCAAAGGGTAACTTAAGGTGCGGTTGGTTGTTCAATTATCACTTCTCCGAGTAGGAGGGGGGTGATAATACGTGAGTGAAATAGCGTTGCTACTGCAGGGTGGACTGTTTCTCGTTGCATTGTTAACGTTCGTCGTCGTTTTAATAGACAAGCTCAAAAAATAACAACCCACCTATGCCTATAGAATGTGGGTTGTTTTGTTTGTAAGAAACAAATAGGATAAATGAACAATCCAATCTGCTAAGTTACGTGGACTAGTGTGTAGCCGCACACTAGTCTTTTTTATTTATATACAATTTATAATTGGTTTATGTGATTGTATTGTTCTTTTCATACTCATTATAACACAGTGTCTTTTCATCAAGAAAGGAGACCGTATGTTCTGGTATCTATTATATAGTAGGTGCTTTTTCTTTGAACAGCCCATCCATATACTGTTTTAAACTTTGGACATAAAATTTCTGTGTATTCACATTATTTACACCGACAATGGGTGATGGAAGGTCAAATCTTTTTTCTGATAAATGAACGACAACATCAAAGATGTCAAACAAGCGAATGAAGCAAAACAGACCGTCTTTATCGCTAAGTAAAATAAAGTAATGATTTTCACTACTTGTATTTAGCGTATTCCATAAAGAACTTTTGCTTAAATCACGTACAATGCTTTTTTCTTTTAGTTCCACGAAATCTGCATTTGAGAGAATGGTAGAAATATCAATTGCATCTTGATCTTCAAAGTAGCCATCAACTGCTTGTACAGCGAATGTATAAGCCATTTTTAATATACTCATTTTATATTTACGGTTATCTAATAGTAATTCACGTTGAATAGAACTCGCTACTTTCGTTACACGTTCCTCTTTCCAAATTTCATTATGTAAGGAAATATCGTGCTTTTTACATAGTTTCATAATTAATGCATTAGAATAAAGAATTTCGTCGCTTACTTCGACAACATCAGTCTCAGCAGCCGCAAGTTCCTCACCGTGCTCATTCGTATAGAGTGGGGAATCAATTTGTCTTTTCATTTGTTCAATCTTAAATTGACTCAATTTATGCCTAATTAAAGGACGATCAATATTTGTTGTCATTTGTTCATGACAAGTATCACAAATTGAGTTTGTGAAATAATATCCACATAATATTTCTGGAATGACATATTGTTCACTAAGTTCTTTCGTATCTTTTCTGCAAATGATGCATTGTGTCATTTTTATCACCTTTACCTGCAAATTTGTATGTAATCTCATTGTAGTGTATTTATTGGTATTTTGGAATATTGTAAAGGAAAATATTATGTGAAATTCATACTTATTTTGGTACAATGAAGAGAAGTGCTAGTTTAAAGGAGGCCATTTTTTTGAAATCAAAAGTGCACTTTTGGACATTAGAAGTGCTAATGGTTGTAGGAATCATATTTATTTGCACAAAAATATCATTTTTATTTCAACCGATTGGTATCTTCATATCAACATTATTTTTCCCAATCTTAATCGCGCTTTTTTTATACTTCATATTTAATCCTGTATTAATCTTTTTGGAGAATAAAAAAGTACCTAGAAATTTAGCGATATTGCTGTTATATCTTTTTATCATAACATTAACTGCGGTTGGCGTTGGAGTAGTTGTTCCTACGATTTCACAACAGCTAATGGACTTAGTAAAAAATATGCCAGGCTACATAAAAGAGGGAAAAGTATACATACAAGAATTATCACATCATAGGTTGTTTGAATGGTTATCTACACAAAACTACGTTTCCATTGAAACAATTGAAAAAAATGCGATTGAATACTTAAAAGATATACCAAATACAATTACGTCGAGTGCAACGGCTTTATTTGGTATTATCACGAACGTTGCATTAGTTGTATTTACTGTACCGTTCATTTTATTTTACATGTTTAAAGATGGACATGCCTTTCCAGGAAAAGCGGTAAGTTTATTACCAGAATCTTACCGTGAAGAGGGGCTTCGTATCATTAAGGAAACGAACGAAACATTATCTGCATATATTCAAGGGCAAGCGCTCGTTTGTATATTTGTAGGTGCGTTTACTTTTATCGGTTATTTAATTATTGATTTACCGTACGCTTTCGTTTTAGGAATTATCGCAGCATTTACAAACATCATTCCTAACTTAGGTCCATTTATCGGGGCAGCACCAGCTGTTATTGTAGGACTGTTCGTATCTCCGATGCAAGCCTTATACGTAATTATTATCGTAACAATTGTACAACAGTTTGAAAGTAATATTATTTCACCACGTATTATGAGCTCGAAATTAAATATTCATCCACTAACAATTATTATTTTAATTTTAGGGGTAGGTAACTTTGCGGGAATTATCGGAATGATTTTAGCAGTACCAGTTTATGCAGTAACAAAAACAGTTGTTTCGAACTTAGTGAGATTGTTTAAGACGAAGAGAAGTAACCGAAAATAGTAAAAACTGAGGAAGATACACCGCTTTTTAAGTGGTGTATCTTTTGTTTATAAATAAATAATTAAAAGTGGGTTGATTTTATTATATATTTTTTATACATCAAATTCAGTGATAAACTTGTGTGATATAAGCTCTATAAAACTATGTGGAATCCCTCTGAACTATCCAAATCATTTCCTTACAGCGTGCTATCAACATCATAATCGACTCCTTTCAATTCTATATAGTTAAACGATTAAAGGTGAGTGTAGTACTTGCTTCTACGATCTCGAATTTCATCAATAACTTGTTTATATTGTCTTTCTTGTTTTAATTCATTTTGAGATATTGTTTCTTTTTGAATCGTAATCGTTAAAAAGAAAAGGTGAAACTTCATATGTGAATTCCTCCTTTCGAATTGGAATTACAGATGACTACAGTAATGACTTTGTCTTTCTTTTACAGAATTCATAGCCTGATTAATTTGTCGTTCATGAAGCATTTCAGACTCAGAAAATTTATTTTTTTGAATGGTAATGGTTAAAAAGAATACTTTAAATTTCATAAAATAATTGCCCCTTTATAAATGATTTAGAAAAAACGAGTGTAATAAGAAATTATAGGTGACTACAGTAATGACTTTGTCTTTCTTTTACAGAATCCATAGCCTGATTAATTTGTCGCTCATGAAGCATTTCAGACTCGGAAAATTTATTTTTTTGAATGGTAATGGTTAAAAAGAATACTTTAAATTTCATAAAATAATTACCCCTTTATAAGTGATTTAGAAAAGACGAGTGTAATAAGAAGATTGGCGCTCTTTTACTTCGTCCATAATGCTTTGGATGTGTTGTTCACGTAAAATCTCTTTCTGTGAAAGCTTACGTTTTTGAATGGTGATGGTTAAAAAGAATGCTTTAAATTTCATGAATATATGACCCCTTTAAAATATATTTTTAATACATTTGAGTGTAGTATGAACTTTTAATGTCAGTTATTTTATCAGTCAGTTGTTTTAACTGTTGTTTACGATTGATTTCAGTTTCAGATAAAGTATGTTTTTGAAGCATAGTCGTAAAAAAGAAAATATGAAAAGTCATAAATGAATTCCTCCTTTCAAAAAGGAATTACAGGTGATCACAGTAAAGTGCTTGGCGCTCCTTAACATCATTCATAGCTTTTTCAATTTGCTCATTATGAAGAATTTCATCTTTGGAAATTGTATTTCTTTGAATCGTAATACTTAAAAACAATACGCTAATAGTCATTGAATGTTGCTCCTTTCTTAGAAAAATAATGTAAGAGACTAAAAAATCGCGCAAAAAAACCACAGGAAGATACAGTTCTCCTATGGCTGGGCGTGAAAAAGCCACAGGAAAGTATACGACCTCCTGTGGCGAATTTATGAATTAAATGAAATAAATTACGATTTTCAATTCTCCATTAGGGTGGTCGAATTCATATTTAATTGTCCAGAAAACACAGGTGCAGTTAACGCTAAAGTTAATGCATGTAATTGTAATTTCATCATTTCCTTCGACCTCCTTTTAGAATTTTTTTCTTACGTTAGTAAGTATATACAATTAATGGATAATTGTAAACATAAAAAATGAAAATTTTTAATTTTGATTAAAATGCGTATATTTAAAAAGGGATTTGAAAGTAAATATTGTAATTAACGAAATATCGATAAAAATGGGGGATGCTAAATGAAATATATGCATCATAACATAATCGTTATGCTAACAATTTTTTTATTCATTACGGCTTGTTCTAACGGGGAAAGAATAAAAGATATATATGATGTTAGGTCAGATGATTTTAAGAAATATACTGGGACATACGTTGGTAATAATTCAGATGTGGTTGCAATTATTAATCATTTACCTGGTGGTGGAACAGTTCAAAGTATAAGTTTAGAAAATGAAAATATAAAAGTGAAATATGGTGCAAAAGAGAGTGGAGCTCTTACAGAAGAAATGATTGAGACGTATTGGTTTGATGAGAAAGATACGATGAAGAAGAATTTTCTCTTTAATGCTACCTATCTAGTAATTTTAGTACCAAACGCAAAAGCTTATGAGTTTCAAATAGAAAATAAAAACTTTAAGATAACGAGGGAAGAAATGTTATCAATTTTGCATAGGGAATTCGATGATTTTCCAAAAGAAAAAGATATATGGGATAAAAATAAAGTTATAAAGTTCTTTAACGGCAATGAAGAAAAAATTAAAATGCTTGTGGAAGATAAAGATTTTCGGAAATCTTTATTCGCTAAATATCAAGTGAACCAGTTGAAATAATGGAGGGGAGAAGATGGAGTTAGTATACAAAATTTCTTATCATAGAATGCAGGATCATTATTTACCTAAGTTAGTACAGGCAATTAGGCTCGTTAGTGAAGAAGATTTGTGGAAACAAGAGACCTCTGTTAATTCAATTGGTGGAATCGTACTACATATTTGTGAACATTTACAGAGAAATACAAGGCGTTATAAGGATCCAAATATAGTTTTTGAAAATGGAATTGAAGAATATTTTCCAGTGAAACAAATAAGCTCTGAAGCTTTGTTAAAAACTGTTGAAGAAATATTTGATGAGTGGGGCAAAGCATATATACAGGTCTGGGAAGAAAAAAGGCATATTGATCTTCAAAGTCTATTACATTTGGTTGAGCATACAAGCTATCATTTAGGGCAAGTAGTAGATCGTACAAAATGTATTGAGGGACAACAGTTTAAATTTTGTCAAAATGGTATAAATGAAAAGAATTTGAGAACAAGAGTTGAAACTTCGAATTTTTAGAAAGAGAGACATTCTTAATTGAATGACTCTCTTTTTTGTAAAAGAAATTTATGGAAAAAAATAATTCTATGTGATATGGTTAATTACATAAGTAATGAACCTATGAACCTAAGGTGGTGAAAATGTGAAGCCGACTCTAGAACAAAATAAATTAATATACATACAAATTGCAGAAACGATTGAATCTGATATTTTAAAAGACATATTGCTTGAAGAAGAACAAGTTCCATCGACAAATCAATTTGCGAAGATGTTACAAATAAATCCGGCTACCGCAGCTAAAGGGGTGAATGTATTAGTGGATGAGGGGATTTTATATAAAAAGAGAGGGATCGGGATGTTTGTTGCAAAAGGGGCAAAAGAAGTTGTACTAAAAAAAAGACAAAATACTTTTATGACTGAATATTTACCTAAAGTGTGGGAAGAAGCGAAAGTACTAGAAATATCAAAAGATGAATTGATGGATATGATTCAAAAGATTACGAAGGAGGGGAAAGAGGGATGATTGCACTTGAAACGAAAGATGTAACGAAAAAGTATAAAAAGAAAATAGCTGTAAATGAAGTAACGATTTCATTGGAAGAGAATAAAATATATGGTTTGCTTGGAAGGAACGGAGCAGGGAAAACGACTTTATTAAATTTACTAGCAGGACAAATTACTTCAAGTAGTGGAAGTGTATCAATATTTGGTGAAGATGTTTTTGAAAATAGTAAAGCGATGCAAAATATTTGTTTCGTTAGAGTAAAAGAAGAGTCTCATTTAAGTTATAGCGTAAAAGAAATTTTTAAGATATGTAACATGTTTTATAAAAATTGGGATCAGAAGTTTGCTGAAGAACTGGCGGGTAAATTTCAGCTTAATATAACAGAGAAATACCATAAACTATCTCATGGCATGCAAACAGTTGTAGGAATTATTAAAGGGTTAGCAAGCAGAGCGACAATTACTATTTTTGATGAACCAACTACAGGATTAGACGCAGCACATCGTGAGTTATTTTATAGTTTACTACTAGAAGATTACGGGGAGTATCCCAGAACAATTATATTATCAACACATCTGGTAGAAGAAGTAACCCATGTTATTGAAGAAGTAATTATCATAAAAGAAGGTGCACTTGTTGTTCAATCAACAGTGGAAGATTTATTGCAACAAGGTCATATTATTTCAGGGCAAAAAGGTAAAGTGGAGGAGTTCTTGATTAATAAAAAAGTTATAAATAAAGAAATTTATGGGAATAAAGGTATTGCTGTTATATGGGAAGGGCTTTCTAATGAAGATTGTTACTCTCTTGAAAAAGAAGGTTTAGTAATTGATAGAATTACATTACAAAAACTATTTATTCACATGACTGGTGGTGAAGTGGAATGACGATGTTAATGAAACAATTGAGGTTACATATAAATTTTCATTATAAAGCAATTTTAATATTTTGGATTGTAGCTTTATTAATAAAAGGAGTTTTATATGCTGCTCATTTAAATGAAGCGAAACTTGGTTATTTACCCGAAATTATCAATAATCCTTCAATTGCAATTATGATTTTTATAGTAGGGAGTGTTTTCATTGTTCAAGATGATTTATTTCGTTTAGCAGTTTCATTTGGTATAACGAGAATACAATATTTTATCGGAGCGATTTGCTATATTGTGTTGCAATCCGCATTGTTTTCATTCCTTCAAATACTGTTTTTACAAGATATAAAATATAACTTAGTAAATGTTAACTTTGGAGAGCAATTAATACAACAGTTTATTTTACAATTTTTATTTTATGTTACGATAGCATGTTTCTTTCAAGGAGTAGTAATTTTTAAGCAAAGATTTCAATGGATTGGTCTCATGATTGGTGGGTCGCTTTTCCTTTCAACAAATAGTGTGCTGTATGGAGAAGTAGGGATAAAAGGATTGTTATTTACAAATGATGTATCTTTAATAGATATCCCTTATTTTATTGTTATTTCAATTGGATTAACAATTCTTTATATCATAACTAGTAGTATATTTATTCGTAAAGTATCATTTGAACGAACAGTTTAAAATAGTGATAGATTATTCTTTTAGGGAGAAGGAAAATATATGGGAGACACGTCCTCACTAATAACCGTCTTTTTATGCATTGCACTACTGATATTTTGGCGTCGTTATCGCTCCATGCATAAGCCAATAAAGGGATCGGGAAAACGTATTTTATGGCCATTACTATTTTTAACACCAGGTATTGTATGGTTTTTAGGTCCCGTACATCCAGCTATATTACAAGTAATTATAGCGGTATTCATTGGTGTACTTTTTGCTGTACCGCTTATAGTATTAACAAATTATGAACGAAGAGATGATGGGAATATTTATACGAAAAAAAGTGCAGCTTTTTTAATTACTTTTATTGCACTTGTCTTTTTAAGATATGGTTCAAGACAATTTATCGTTGATTTAGATCAACAAACGATTGGTTTATTATTTTACGTTGTTGCAGTATCGTATATTTTTCCTTGGAGAATTGCCTGTTATATAAAGTTTAGGAAAGTTTGGCGGGAAAATAATAATCATGCTATATGAAAACTTCTCATTTGAGAAGTTTTTTTATTTTTACAGGTAAGCAAAACAAGTTGTTGAAGGGCAGGCTGTCATAGAATATGATACATATTATAATGAGGAAAAGTTGAGGGGATAAAAATGCGTACAATTTTACTTTTTCTAAACAACATGTTCATTAGCGAAATCGAGGACATTAGGCAAAAACATGATCCTTTATTTGGATTAATTTCACCGCATATTACAATTGTATTCCCATTTGAAAGTTCGATTTCAAATGATGAGCTGAAATTACATATTATAAATGTATCAAAACCGATACAGAATATAGAAATTGAATTTACGAATCAAATTACAAGTGAAAGAGAATATTTGTTTTTACGAGTTGAAAAGGGGAAAGAACAAATAGAGGAACTACATAATATTCTATATACAGGACCTTTATTACAATTTTTGAAAGAAGACATTCCGTACATCCCGCATGTAACAGTCGGAAGAAAAGAAAGTGCCGAATTAGCTGCTGAAGTAGTGAAGGAGATTCCTAGTTTTCATGGGAAGTTAAATTGTGTGATTGATAGAATAAGCGTGGAGCGAATTGGAGAGAACGGGGAATCAATTATTGAATTTGAAGTGCCATTTCTAAAAAGCTGACAAAAGTCAGCTTTTTATTTCGTAGCATGAAGTAATGCACCAATTGCACCGCTATTACCACCATCTTGTAAAAAGATTGGTGTTTTATTTTGATATTCGGTGTAGCTACTAATAATATGTTGAAGTTGTACGTTATTACATAAAGTCGAACCAATATAAATAATATGTTCAATGTTTTTTGTTTCAGCGAATTGAAGGCTTAATGCAGTAACGACTTCACCGACAAGTCCTTGTACAGTAGCTAGTATATCGGAGCTACTATTATTTGATTCTGTAATGGCTGCTTTTCCGAAGTTACTAGCAGTTAAGTTATTATCGATAGGGGAAAGAATACCACCATAAATATCTCCAACCGTAATATCTAGTTCTTTTCTAGATCCTACTTTTGTTAGAGGGATTATATCTTCAAAATGATCTATATTTGTTAACAATTTTGAGAGTCCCATAATAGTCCCACCGCCAACTCCGGTTCCACCAACGCGAATATATTGTTCATTATAAACATAATGGATAGAAGTACCTGTACCGATATTGGTTAAAATAAAATTGTTTATAGTATGTTGTTCTTCTTTTAATATGAATTGGACACCTGCAAGAGTAGCTTCAAATTCGCTTAGCTCTATTATTTTATATGAACCTGTAAGCAGTTGCTGTAATAGTTTCGATTTACCACCCGTAATACATATTTGTTTTATGCCATTGTTGTTTTTAATCCAATCTATTATTTTATGTTGTTCATGCGAATAAAATTTTTCAAAAGTTAATAGCTTTTTTTTGTTAAAATAAGCTATTTTCGTTAATGTTCCTCCAGCATCGATACCGATAGTACGTTCCATTTTCCTGCTCCTAACTACGTAATATGTTTTCCTATTTACTTAATTGGTTGAGAATAGATATTTCTAACTGATATAAGGAACACTTTAATCTGCTTGATATATTAATAGTTTTTCTATAGTTACAATAGGCTGGTCGTTTACAGTTGCAATACCTTTACCAAGAATAAAACCTCGGCGATTGCGCGTTAGCTCATAATGTAAATCAAGTTTATCACCGGGATATGCTTTTCCGTGGAATTCAATTCCATCTAAAGAGGAGAGGAATCCTAGTCCTTCAGAATTACTTGTATGTACAAATGCACTAAGCTGAGCAAGTGCTTCTACAATTAACATATGAGGCATATGTTTGTGACTATCATTTATAAACCATTCGTTATTTGTAATGAGTTTATATCCTGTAACGAATTCATCTTGTTTTACATTTGTTACTTTATCAATCATTAAAAATGGATAACGATGGGGAAGTGTGTCTTTAATATGCATATGAAAGTACCTCCAATTAATAATACCCCTGCTAAAGTTAAGCAGGGGAGTCGGAATTAATTTTTAACTAATTCATTTACTTTTTCAAGGACGAAAATGCCGCTATTTCTAATGTTTTCAACAACTTGTTGCAACACTTCTTTATCTTGAACGAGTGCAATACGTACGAAGCCTTCTCCGTGAGGTCCAAATGCATGACCAGGTGTAACAACGACATTCGCACGATCCATTAATGCATAAGCGAAGTCTAGAGAAGTCCATCCTTGTGGAATTTCTGCCCAGACAAACATACTACCAGCTGGCTTATCGACATTCCAGCCAAATGTTCGGAATCCATCGATTAGTGTATCTCTACGTTCTTGATAAATTTCACGGTTTTTCTCACAAAACGTAGCACCGTTTCTTAGTGCAGCACATGCCGCTTTTTGAATTGGTAAAAATACACCGTAATCGGTATTAGATTTAAATTGAGTAAGTGCACGAACAATTTCTTCGTTTCCAATCATATATCCAATACGGCTACCTGCTAAACTATAACTTTTTGACAAAGAATTGATTTCTACGCCAACTTCTTTAGCACCAGGTACAGAGAGGAAGCTAATTGGCTTATTACCATCAAAATAAAATTCGGCATAAGCAAAATCATGGACAACGATAATATTATGCTTTTTCGCGAATGCGATTACTTCTTTAAAGAAATCTTCATGAGCCATTGCTGGAACGGGATTCCCTGGGAAGTTTAAAATCATCATCTTCGCTTGATCGGCAATTTCTTCAGGGATGACTTCTAAGTCTGGTAAGAAATCATTCTCTTTCTTTAAAGGCATGTAGTAAGATATTGCACCAGCCATTTGAATACCTGTTTCATAAGCTGTATATCCTGGATCAGGAACTAATATAATATCACCTGGATTTGCATAAACCATAGGTAAATGAACGAGCCCGTCTTGTGAACCCATTAATAATAAAACTTCTTTATCCGCATTTAATAAAACGTTATGAGTATTGTTGTAATATTCAGTTACAGCTTCGTGAAATTCTTGAATACCTGATAATGTATACCCGTAGCTCTCTTTCTCACTCGCTGTATGTACCATTGTTTCTCTTACAAAATCAGCGGGCGGCATATCAGGATTTCCGATGCTCAAATCAATCATGTTATGACCTGCTGCAATTTTTTCTTTTTTATAGGCTCCTAATTCACTAAATATAGAAGATTGGAATGCTTTCATTCTAGTTGCTAACGTGTAAGTCATCAAAACCCCTCCTAAAACAGTGCTTTCATTCTGCATTTTTAATTATTCTGAAAACACATGTTTATATTTTATCATTTTTTTATGAAAATTAAAACGATTGACAAATTTAGAGGAAGGATTAGCCTATTTTGAAAAGTATCGATGTAAATAGCGTAGATGTGTTAATTGAAATGTCTATTATAGGATTCATTTTATATAACTTAAGGTATTTTCTAGTTTTTATTAAGTATATTTCTCATGTTTTGAATGAAAAAGAATACGAAAACAAGGGCTATTTTTGTGGCCGATTTCTAAAGTGAAATAACGCAGAAAATATTTTCTGCGTCTCCTCTGAAATGTAATCATTTCTTTTTATATGTGCATAATTTTTCGGCTGTCAAAAAGTATACATTTAATGTACCGTCGGCAACTTTTAAAGTTTGGTCCGATGTAAATGAATTACCATAATCAATGTGATATACATTAGAATTTTTGACAAATGAGCCTTTATATAAATCGTCTTTATTCTTTGTTGTCTGCATTTCTACTAAATTTTGCACAATTTCCTCTTTATTTTCTTTTTTGACAACTGTTTCAAATTTATAATATACAGGGCATTCACCTTTTTTATTGTCAACGACTTCCCAAGAACCGTATATATCGTTATTGCTGCATCCACTAAGTAGGATGATTAGTATAGGAATTGTAAGTAGAACCTTTTTCATTTTGTGCTCCTTTCTTTTAAATTTGAATAAACGTGCGAATACGATAGGGATATTATAATAAATAAAGTTTAAATTTTTTTAAAGAATTATTTAATTTCATATAAAAATTTAAGAGAAATTAAATAAGCATGAATCTAGTGTAAAGTCAGATTCATGCTAGTACTATAGCCTATGTTATGTCTTTTTTGAGGATAAATAAAGAGGAAAGCAGAATCACTATTCCATTTAATATATATACGCTTGCGATCATAAAGGCTAACGTACCTGCGCCAAATCCTGCTTTATCGAATATAGAAGCAAATGTTGCGATAGTCAAAAAAATAATGGGAGTCAGTAGTAAAAATATGAAACCTGCCACGATTCTTTTTTTAAAACTATGTCCAGATAAGGAAATGGCTAAAAAGTTTAGGATGCTAAACAGAGCAATTGCAAAGAGCAGGACAATAAATACTTCGATGCCATCAGACATTTTACCACTCCTTTTATAAAGAGTACTTTTTATAATCTATTCGAAATAAAAGGGGGATACTCCTTTAGGTAATTTCAATAAACGTAATAAATAGGCGTATTATAAAACAAAGAAGTATGGATTCAATATTAGACCCATACTTCTTTGTTTATTTTATAAATTTGCAGATTGCGAATGCTGTTTTTCATAATGTTTCTGCTTAGAAAGGGAAATAGAAATAATCAATAATGAAACGACTCCAAAGATGAGAACCATATATTGTAACCCAATTGTATCTAAGAAGAAGCCTGTGCCAAGTAAGACGATTTGGAACATAACCCTCTCAAACATATTACGGAATGAGAAGAGGCGACCGTGATAACTTTTTTCCACTTTCGTTTGGAAAATCGTCGACATAATAGGGAAGAAGCAGCCAACACTAAACCCAAACAAACCAAATGATGTAAGAGCCATCCATTTTATATCGCTAAAGAACAATGACAGATGTGCAAAAGCAGTACAAACTGCGAAGAAATATAGTAATTTTTCAGGTTTGAAATGATCAGATAGACGTTTAATTACGAAGGCACCTAACATAAATGCAACACCTTCAATTGTGTATATGAACCCTTTAATCGTAGGATCATGTTGCATTTCGCTAATGTTAATAACCATTAAATTAAACCCAGCTATAAATAATAGAGGGATGATACTTAATATAAGTGCTGTAAAAGCAATAGGAATTCCTTTTAAAATACGAAATACTTCCATAAAGCTATTATCTTTTGCAGCTTGTTTACTTGGTGTTGTTGATTTCTTGTCTTCGAATTGTAGGAAGAAAGTCGAGAGGAATAATAAGGCATATGCTGCCATTGAGAAGGCATACATGTACTGTAAACTCATCACAACTAAAAGAATTCCACCTAGTGAAGTGCCTGCAATACGAGCAATTGTACCAACATTCATATGTACACCGTTCATTTGTAATAATTCATGCTCACGTACGATGAGTGGAATTACAGATTGTAATGCAGGGAAATAAAATGCTGCTGAAATTTGAAGAGCAACCATAAATGCGATCATAAATGCGATACTTTCAAATTGAATAGCAAAAAACATGAAAATAACACTTAAAACTCGACCAAACCCAGCGTAAAGAAGAACTTTTTTCTTTTCATACTGATCGATGACACGGCCAGCCATAGGTCCAACTAGAACACCGGCTAATAGTCCGATAAATAATATAACTGATTTCATGAAATCAGAAGGGACATATTTTTGCATAAATTCAAGGTTGCCAAGAATACCAAGCCATAATCCTAGACCTGCAATAAACTCCCCAATTAAAACAATCCAAACGTTTTTATTACGCCACATAACATTAAAACCTCTCCGTCTTTTAAAATGAAAAACTCGTATATAAAACCTCCTTATTTATGTATTCTTTTCATACGAACTTTTTTAGAGTCAGAGTCTATATTACGTGTTTCATAATTGGATTTCAATCTTTTTGATTGGTCAAAAATTTGATGTGTTAATTGATGAAATAAGTGAATCAAAACGTAAAAAAATTATGATTAAAGCTAATAGAAAGTAAGGATACATATAAAAAAGCAAGAACGTATAACTACGCCTCGCTTTTCTCAAGTACAAAATTAAATATTAGATTCACTTAGCAACATTTACGCTCTTGTCCAATAGCTAAAGCGCTAAAAGATAGTGGGCCAACAACTTCTGCGCTTGCACCACTAGTAAGGTTTTCTACAGTTAATGAATATTCGTGTGTTCCACTGCTAACGTTTTGATCTATAGCTTGAAATGTTTGTACGTAGAATTGTTCAGAATCTGTAGATTCAATACCTACTTGCGCATTAAAAATTTCAATGTTATCACGGAAAATTCGGAATAAAACTTGTGAAGTCTCAGTTATACCTTCTACACCAATTGTAGCGATTAATTCTACTCGATTATTACGTGAATCTCTACTTGAAATTCTCAATTTCAAATTTGCTAAAATTGCTTTATTTGGAGAAGCTGGGATTGCAAAAGTTGTTTCACCAGTTTTACTAATAGGTTGAGTAGCTTGGTAATCAATGATATGAGTCATATTCTTCACCTCCTCATATACTAGAATATGAAAATAGTGAAGAATTAGCTTGGACAAATAATAGATTATTTAATAGAGTCAACAACAATTATTGAAAAGAAGAAATTCACATAAAAGCATTAAGAATATATCACAATAAGATGATATTCTTCTTAATGCTTTTTGTAATTAAGCAGAGTATTCTTCTTTACGTACTTCAAAAAATTCATTACGTCGTAAGTAATTATAAATTTTCTCTGAAACCTCTTCTTCTTCAGACACCAAGAAACGATGATCAAAAGCGTAGAAAGATTGACCTTTAATTAATTTTACGTAATACATATTAAACGCCTCCTGACACTAGATTATTACTTGCTTCATATTTATGATGGCCTATATGTCTGCTAAAAATACTTGGAGTTTCAAAGGGGATAAGCAGAGGGATGAAAGAGCTTACAATTCTGTAAGGTTTATGTCACCTTTTTCGATAGTTTACATTCGCTAATTTCTTCTATACTACAAATAAGTTACATAAAATAAGGGGGTAAAAAGATGGATGAAGTAATTGGAGAAGTTGTAGCAGGTATTTGTGAATTTATAGTAGAAGTAACAGCGGATGCTATAGGAAATTTAGTTTCCGGAAATGATGAGGAAAAAGAAACATTATAATAATTTGTAAAAGAATAAAGTTGATCGAATTATAAAGGCTGATTTCTAAAGGGGATTCAGCTTTTTTATTTTTTACATTATATTAACTTAATTTGAATATTCATTTGTTATCATATTTAAGGAGCCTATATAAGGAGGTGAATAAACAAATATGTCGAATTCAGGGCCTGATTTATCTGTTTCTCGTTTGATTGTGGTAAATATAGAGGAAAAAGAATATCATTTTATTGTTCGTGAACATCCGATTGTAGGGAAATTTATATCGCTATTTGAAAATGGAAAAGAATATGGTTTAATAGATAAACAAATCGCTAATAAAGATAAATTTATTACATCGGAGCTTACTAAGTTAGATTATTTTAATATAGATGTTTTATATCTTACACCTGGGTGGATATGGATTGGTATGGATCAATTTGGTTTACATGCTCGTGAGGCTACTTATAACGAAGTAGATGTTATTATGAAGTTGAAAGAGGATTTATATTATATAGATATATATGAAGAAATAAAAATGTAGTAAATATTTAGTCAGGTTAGGGGGCAAGTTCCCGTAGCCTTTTTTTGTTTAATGAAATAACGTATAATCATATTATTTTGATTATAAGAGAACGTGATGAGAAGTGAGATGAAAAGAGGATTTGAAAATACATGAAGAGAATTGTAATAATTATATGAGTCGTATATGTAAATAACAATAGAAAGAAGATGATAATATGAGTAAAGAAGAGCTTGTGAAAAAACAGTTTGGCAGTAATGCAGATAAATATGTAAATAGTAAAATACATGCTAAAGGACTGGATTTACAATATGTAGTTCAACAAGTTGAGTCTCGTCATAATAATCGTCTTCTTGATGTTGCTACTGGTGGCGGACATGTGGCAAATATGTTAGCACCCATGTTTGAAGAAGTAGTTGCACTTGATTTAACAGAACAGATGTTAGAAAAAGCAAAAGTTTTTATAAAGCAGAATGGGCATGAAAATGTATCTTTTGTAGCAGGAAACGCAGAGGATTTACCATTTGCAGACCATTTTTTTGATACAATCACATGCCGGATTGCAGCCCATCATTTTACGAATCCGGCTCAATTTATTTATGAAGTAAATCGTACATTGAAGGATAATGGATTATTCATCTTAACAGATAATGTTTCGCCAGAAAATAATGAATATGATACATTTTATAATTTTATAGAAAAAAAGCGAGACCCAAGTCATGAACGAGCTCTAAAAAAGACAGAATGGCTTACTTTATTAGAAAAAAACGGTTTGCAAATGCAGTCATGTCTTACTTTTGATAAGAAGTTTGATTTTGACTGGTGGTGTAATATGATGGATGTCCCTTTACAAAAGCGTGAAAAATTAACAGAATGTATGATGAAAGCACCAAACGAAATGAAGGGATATTTTAATATTCAATTTAAAAATAATAAAGTAGAATCGTTCTATACTGAAATGGCTATGTTTATATGTAAAAAAAGTACAACGTTAAAAAGATAAATGTGTTGCAGTCTTTCTGAAGTACGATATACTTAGTACAGAGAAACTGAGAATTGAGGAATAGTTATAATGATTCGTGTACGCATTGAAGGTTCTGAGGAAGAAATGCTTGAATTTATGGGGAAAATGCCAGACATTCCTGGATTTGAAAAGACACATATGAGAGAGCCGAGAAAAGGAAATAACCCGAAATATGATTCAAGTAAAAATGTACTTGCATATTTGTCTTATAAAAAGATTGAAGTCGCCAATAAATAGGCGACTTTTTTAGTTTGCGCTGTTTCACCGCCTTGTCTTTTTCACATAATAATAATAGTAGATTATGCTTAAGAGGGGTGAGAATAGTTAATAAGAAAATTATCTTTTTTGGAGATTTTGGTATTGATGACGCCGTAGCGTTAATTTATGCAAATAAAACATGTAAATTAGATATTCTAGGTATTGTTGCTGAGTACGGGAATGTATCACGAGATATCGTTACGGAAAATGTTTATTTTTTAGAAAGGTACTATGCTACACAAGTGAAAATTATTGAAGGTGCGAGTAGACCGATGACAGCTGAAGAGCCTTTGTTTTTCCCTGAAATCCACGGGGATCACGGTTTAGGTCCTATTATTCCACCTGAGATGAGAATTTGTAAACGAGAAAATTTTTGTGAATTAATCAAATTAATCGAACCTTGTCCAGAAGATATTATAATTGTGGCGACAGGGAGACTAACGACACTTGCTACGTTATTTTTATTGTATCCAAATATAATGGATCGTATTTGTTCGTATTATATAATGGGCGGCGCTTTCCTATTTCCAGGTAATGTTACACCAGTATCTGAAGCGAATTTTTATGGTGATCCAATTGCAGCAAATATTGTTATGAAATATGCGAAAAACGCTAGCATATACCCGTTAAATGTAACACAGGGCGCGCTTATTACGCCTGAAATGGCCAATATAATAGATAAACAAGGAACTGGACAGGCGAAACTCATTAAACCAATGATTGATTTTTATTATGAGAATTTCTATAAAAAAGAATATCCGGGTATTGGTGGAAGTCCTATACACGATTTACTACCGTTTATCTCGTTTATAAATGACAGTATTTTCGAATATAAAAAATCGGCAGTGTGGATTAGTACGACAAATGATGTGACTAGGGGCCAAAGTGTAGCAGACTTTAGAAAAGTAGCTGAGCCAACAAGGTTTGATGATCGGCCGATTCAAAGAATTGCTGTTGGTTTTAACTATGCAGCTTTTAAAGAAGAGTTTATGCGAACAATATTGAAGCCAGATTGTTCTTAATGTGTGTAATAACAAGTCGGATAAATCGTTAGTTCAAAAAAAGGTTTAATCTGTGTGTATTATTCTCAAAAATCTTAAAGTTGAACAACATGAATAACTTATGAAAAATGTCACATAACTAATGGTAAGCAATTGTTTCTAATTATATTTTGATTGGTGAAATGTAAAGGAGGTTATTATATGATTTGGTCTTTAATCGTCGGTGGTATATTAGGATGGCTTGCGAGCTTAATTACTGGAAAGGACGTACCTGGTGGTGTAATTGGTAATATTATTGCTGGTATTATCGGTTCTTGGGTTGGTTCGAAATTACTTGGTAGTTTTGGTCCAGTCATTGGCGGATATGCAATTATTCCAGCTTTAATCGGTGCGATTATTTTAATTTTCATCGTAAGCTTCTTATTACGAGCAATGCGAAAATGAATGTAAGGACTGTTTACATTTGTAAGCAGTCCTTTTTATATGTTATGCTAGTATTATACAATCAGGAGGTGTCAGCATTGAAATCATTTACAGTAAATTTCCATCAAGAAGATAATGCAAAAGCGACAACAGTACATAAATTAAGTGAAGAGGACTTCAATAAAGCAACTGAAAAAGGTACTCGTCATTTATTTGATTTAGATACAAACGTTGGCTTCTTCGTATTCTTTGATGCAGAAGATGCAGAAGGAAATGATCAATACTTAATGTTACAATATGAAGGGGATCATGAAGAACCAACTGCATGCTACGGATTTGATTTAAAACTATACTATCAATTTTTAGCACTATACTTAAACGATCTTGAATTCCAAGGCGAAACAGATGAGGAAGAGGAAGAATACGGTCCAATTCATCATTTAGCGCATTTACTTTATCATATTGTTGAAGATGGTAAATCAATCGAAGTGTAATATACATATTTGAAGCTGCTCTTTTTGGGCAGCTTTTTTATATGACATTGAAATGGTGTACTGTAAGCTAAATAAGGTGAAATTTTAATCAGTGGGGGTTTTGTTCATTCCCACTGATTATCAGCCCTCACCAATTTAGCTTTTACGGGTAGCAGGGCCCCCACCTAACTTCTTTGTTTCCGCTGAATTTTGAGGTGGGGATCTTACTGCCCGGCAAATAGCGAGATAAATTAATAATAGAAATTTATTTATTACTTTCATGTTAGCGTCGTAAAACACCTGTTATAATGATTGTAATTAAATTCTTGGAGGCTAATTGTATGCTTGTAGATGTAAAAGCTTTTATTAAAGCTGCAGGTTTAACATGTATTTCATCATTAAGTGGAGATAACACGTTTGCTTATAATTTTGAAACAGTAAAAAACACTATCGCTACATTTTTTAAGAAGCTAAGATTTACCGTTTAATTTCATTTCAACCAGTAGGAAAAGAGTAATCACTTCCTACTGGTTTTTTTGTTTCAAGGAGCTGTTGTGACAGTATAGATAGAGGATATTATCATTGAGAAGAGAAGGTTTAAAGAAGGAGATGAATACGATGATTAACAATATAATTCCAAGTTTTTTAAAATTATGGGAAAGTGATGATTTAGAATTAGAAGTCCTTAATTCATACTATACTTCGCATCCGGTTGATTATCGAAATGAATAAAATACAATAGGGGGTAAAAATGATGAAGGTATATTTGAAAATAGTTATGTTATTTCTTGCTTTTACATGCACATTTGCATTAGCAGCATGTAAAGGGACAGACGAAAAAAAGGAAGCAAATCCAGCCTCGGAAAATCATAAAAATGAACAAAGCAATTCTTCAGAAGAAAAGAAAAATCTTGAAGCAAAACCAAGTAATGAAAAAACAACAAAACCATCAGCTGAGCAAGATTCGAAAGATAGAACACTTAATCAAAAATCAATTAACCACGTTAAAGATTTGTTTGAACTAGCAAAAGAAGGAAAGGTACCTAATGTGCCATTTGGAGCCCATACAGGGGATATTGAAGAAATTGAAAAAGCGTGGGGGAAAGCAAATAAAACCGAATATGCAGGGAATGGAATGTACGCAACTTTTACAAATAAAAATGTTGTTTTCGGATTTAATAAAGGGTCACAAGTTTTTGATGTACGCTCATATCATGCAGAACTAAAATTGATTACATTACAAGAAATTGAAAAAGCATTAGGAAAACCATCTTCAGTTAAAGAGAATGGTGAAGATAAAATATATGTATACAAAGTAAATAACCAGTATGAATTGAAATTTGTCATTCCAAAATCGACTGGTAAGGTCAATCATATTTCCGTATTTTCGCCAGAGGATAGTATTAATAAAATGGCAGGATAAGAAATTAAGTGATTTCAAAAACACCTCACTTTCTTGAAGTGAGGTGTTTTTAGTTGTAAACAAGGAACGTCTCCTGTCATATAAAACATACTTTCATATGCGAAATACTTCACTTTTGTTTTTTAATATTCATCCAATAAGAAATATTGATCTACTGAAAAAGTAGTAACCTATAAATTATGTGTAGGATGGTTCACGATTTTTTTACGTTCTAAACTTTGAACAAATAGCGCTTGAACAATACCTCCAACTAATAAGAAGCTAGCACAAATATAAAACAGTATACTTCCATTTAACTTACTTAATATAACTGCACCAATAATTGGTCCACACGTTCGAGATATATCCCAGTGTATACCGTAAATTGAAAAATATAAACCACGTTTATTATGAGGTGCAATTTCTGAAACGAATCGTAATAAATGGTTTAGAGCAATACTTTCTCCAATGACTAAAAAGAGTAAGGTGAAGAATAACGACAATATCGTCGTTGAATAACTAAAGCCAACTGCAGCTATTGTATAGCAGGCGTAAGAAATAAGGATGATTTTCGCCATAGAAAATCGTTCAGACCATTTTACGAGGAAGATTTGTAGAATGATTTCCAAAATGGCTTTGCATGTTGAAATAAATGCGAGTATGAATACGAGATTAGGAAATACATGTTCTGCAAAAATACGATAATTCGTCTCAGTTTGTGCATAAAAAAAGCTAATAGGAAGTGTAGAAACCATAAGACCGAATATGGCGTAATGTTTAAAAGCAAATTGCTTTGGTGAACTTGCCTCAACTGTTTGTTTCGACTTACTTATAGGTGGAATAGTTTCTGGGAGCTGGGTCCAAACAACAACGGCATATATCGTAAGAGTTACACTTTGCACGATAAATAAATATTCTGGGTGAGTATTATAAAAACTTGCACCGATTAAAGGGCCGACTACGGATCCGATTGCTCCCATCGTTTGTAGGAGAGCAAAAATTTCTGCTTGCTGCTCTTGTTTTGTTAAATCAGCAATTTGTGCACGTTGAGCTGGAATATATAAGGAACGGCCAATACCATTAATGACATATAACAGTGCAAATATAAAAACGGATTGAGCGAAAACGAAACTACCGATTGCAACACCTTGTAGTAATAATCCGAGTAACATAATCTTTTTTCGGCCATATTTATCAGTAATTCCTCCAGCAATAAGTGTAAATAAAATGTCTGAAAGTGGCTGTAATCCGAAAATTAGCATAGTTATTATTACATTGCCGTTTAACATTTTATTGACGTAAATAATCATAATGAGAGCTAACATAGATTCAGTCGTTCGGGTTAATAATTCACCACACAATCTAATAAAAATAGGTTTATTGTAACGAAGTAAGAGATAATTCAATATTAATTCCTCCTTTCTATATTGAAATGATAAGATGAAAGGAGAGTTGGAAAAAGGGTAGAAACTATAGGGAGAATTTTTCACCTTTTAGGGGGAGTATGATGTTTATTTTAGATCAATACATTGAACTATGGATTGCTTATGGAAAAGGGAAAAAAGAGGGAGAACGATTGGAAGTAACAGTGCAAAATATATCTAGAACACTATTTTGTACAGAGCGTAATAGTAAATTAATTATAAAAAAATTAGATGAGTTAAATTGGATTAAGTGGTTTCCAGGTCGCGGCAGAGGAAATCGTTCTAAGTTAATATTTCAAAAGCACCCGATGTCTTTAATTTTAGATAGAGGAAAAGAAATAACGAAAAAAGGGGATGTGAAAAGCGGAAGCATATTTGTGGAACGCTATAGCTCACATTTTCCATCGGTAAAGGGAGAATATCACTCCTGGGTGGATTCAATATTTGGTCATAAGGTTGAAATGACATCTGAAGGGAGAAGAGATGTACTCCGGTTGCAAGTACAAATGAATTTAGATATCACATTAGATCCTGTATACGCTACAATGCGTTCAGAATGCCATATGGTAAAACATATATTCGACACACTCGTGTATGTAGACGGTAATACAAACATTATAGAGCCAAGACTTGCATTTCACTGGGAATATAATGACGCTGAAAAAATATGGACGTTTTACTTACGAAAGGGAGTTCACTTTCATAATGGAAAACAACTTACTGCACATGATGTTATATACTCGTTGAATCGATTTATGAAGATGGAAAATAATGCACACGCATGGATGTTACAACACGTTGAAAATATCCGTTCAGTGGATGACTACGTTTTCGAAATTCAATTACATACGGAAAATCGAATGTTTTTACATATGCTAAGTGCAGAACAGTGTTCTATCGTGAATGAAGATGAAGCAGGAGGGTTAATTGGAACAGGGCCTTTTCAATTATATAAAAGTAATGAAAATCTGTTCATTTTAGAAGGACATCCTTTATATTTTCGTGAAAGACCTTTTTTAGATCGTATTGAGTTGTGGAATGTAGAACAAGGTGTAAGTACATACGATGTTTTAGTAAAGGCGCAGTATAAAGATAAAGAAAAACATAATAAAGAATTGTCTCGGCTTGAGTCGAACGTGACATATATAACATGTAATCTTACGAAAGAAGGACCAATGCAAGATGCGTTATTTCGGAAAGCGTTATATCAAATCATTCATGGTTATACAATCGTTCAAGAACTCGGCGGAGAACGTGGAGAAGTGGCAAAGAAACTAATATTAGCAAATGAAAGCATAGTAGATATTGACGAAGATATCGAAAGTTTAATTAAAAGGAGTACTTATCATAGTGAAGTGCTACAACTCTACACATTTACAGGACGAGATCATGTTGAAGATGCACAATGGATACAAAAAGAGTGTGCGAAGTACGGGATTCGTGTAGAAAATAATTTTCTTGAGATAGAAGAGCTATTGGAAGTAAGTACGATACAAAAGGCCGATATGATGCATGATAGTGCCACAATAAGTGAACGAATAGAAGATAGTTTATTATATATGTTTCTTACAAAAAATAGTTTTATTCATGGACAAAGCAGCATGGACTTTCATGAAAAGTTGTCTCCTTATTTTAGACAAGAAGAATTAGAGAAAAGAGTTACACTGTTACGCGATATCGAGGATACTTTGTTACGTCAAATTCATATTATTCCTTTATATCGTAATAAACAAGAGGTAAGTACACATGAAAAAGTTCAAAATATAATGATTAATTCACAAGGTTGGATTGATTTTTATAATATTTGGTTTAAATCTTGATATATAAGGGCTTTTGCACATTTTCATAAGATGTGTAAGAGCCTTTTTGTATGTGAGAATAGGTTTGTTTTACACATTGTTACGCTACTTGTGATAAAAGTCTATTTACAGCGTAACAGTGTTATGTTACATTGTTATCAGGAAGGAGTGTTATACAGTTGAGTACAGATTTAATTTCAAAAAAAGATTTATTAGAACTAACTGGTATTTCATACGGACAGTTATATAGGTGGAAAAGAAAAAATTTAATTCCGGAAGATTGGTTTGTACGAAAATCAACGTTTACAGGTCAAGAGACATTTTTTCCGAAAGAAAAGATATTAGAGCGTATCGATAAAATCCAAACGATGAAAGAGGATTTATCACTTGATGAACTAGCGAACATGTTTTCACCGAGTGTGAGAGAAATTCTTTTAACAAAGGAAGAGATTTTACGCAAGGGGATTGCATCAGAACCAGTTTTACAATTTTTCATAGAACAAACGAATAAAACAGCAGAGTTTCAATTTGTAGACATTCTTTATGTGTACATGTTAGAAGAATTACTACAATCAGGAGAGATTAGTTTAGAAGAAGGAAAAATGGTCTTGCAAGTTTTACGTGAAAATTATGAAGCAATGAAACATAAAACTTGTGACTTAATCATTGTCCGAAAGTTAGGTATTTCTACATGTTTATTAGTTTCAAACGTGGACGATTTAATTTTTGAAAAAGGCACCAAAATCGTTTTACGCGAAGCGATTATGAAATATACCGAAGCATTAAAAACTAAATTGTTGTAGTGGAGGAGAAAGTATGCGTACAGATAATTTGATTATAAATGGTTACGGTTCATCGAATGGTGGCGAGTTTCATAAAGTGCAATTAAACGGAAAAGGAACTGTGAATGGAAATGTTGAATGTGAGCAATTTGAATGTAACGGTTACGGTGCAGTTACTGGTGATTTGAAAAGTAGCAGTGCACGAATTAGCGGATCTGGTAAAGTTGATGGTACAGTTCATGCTGAAACGATGCGAATTGATGGAAAAGCAACAATTACGCAAAATGTAAAAGCAAACAGTTTGAAAATTGCAGGAAAAGGTACGATAGGTGGAAATGTCACTGGTGAAGAATTTAAAGTCAATGGTCAAGCTACAATTGACGGTAATTGTGAAGTGGATACTTTTTCTTCAGAAGGACAATTTACAATCGGTGGTTTATTAAGCGCAGATGAAATTAATATAAATATTCACGGTACATGTCGAGCGAAAGAAATTGGTGGTCAAACGATTAAAGTAAGACATAGATCAGGTACATTTAGTAGGTTATTTAAAACAGTGTTTGGCTTGCAGTTAGAAGCTGAACTATTAGAAGGTGACAATATCGATATTGATTATGCTCACATAAGAACGGTAAGAGGAAACAATGTTACAGTAGGAGCAAACTGTGAGATTGAACTGATTGAATATACCGGTGTTCTTACTGTTGATAAAAATGCAAATGTAAAAGAAATTAAGCAGGTTTAACGGAAGGGAGAAATCAGTATGGAACATCCACATAGTCTCACAGTAAATGGTTCTGGTAATTCAGCAGGCGGAGATTATAATAAAGTGAAGATTCGCGGTGAAGGAACAATTACGAATGATATGAGTTGCAATGAGTTTAAAACGTACGGAACGAGTGATGTACACGGTAATGTGAAAGTGAAAAACTATGTCGTGTATGGAGATAACGAAGTACAAGGAAATGTAGATGCGGAATATGTAAAAGTATATGGTAATACACAAATTCATGGTGATGCTCATATTGAAAAAACAAAAGTTAGAGGTATGATAGATATTGAAGGAAAGTTTTCAGGTGATTTCGTAGATGTAAAAGGTGCTTTAAATGTAAAGGGAGATATTGAAGTAGAAGATTTATCATTAACTGGTGGTCTTGAAAGTGATGGATTACTTAATGCTGAAAATATTCAAATCTCACTTCGTTATGAAGGCAGTAAGGTAAGAGAAATTGGTGGTAAAAAGATTACTGTTCGTAAAAAAGCGAGATTTATTCCTTTTACTAGTCATGCTGGAAACCTCCAAACTTCGATTGTTGAAGGAGATGATATCTATTTAGAACATACGATTGCTGAAGTTGTAAGAGGCAACAACGTCACAATTGGTCCTGGATGTGAAATTAGTGTTGTAGAATATCATACTAGTTTTAATCAAAAAGGTAATGCAGTCGTAAAAGAACATAAACAAATATAAGTAGTATGAGGGAGAGCAAGAGATATGGTTGAGAAGAATAATAAGCTCGGCTTTGTTGTGGCGGGCTTATTGCTAGGTATTTTAATGGCATCGATGGATAATACCATTGTCGTAACGGCGATGGGAACAATCGTTGGTGACTTAGGAGGCCTCGAAAACTTTGTATGGATCGTTTCTGCCTATATGGTCGCAGAAATGGCAGGCATGCCGATTTTCGGTAAGCTATCAGATATGTATGGTAGAAAGAGATTCTTTATTTTCGGTTTAATTGTCTTTATGATTGGTTCGGCACTTTGTGGTACTGCTGAAAATATTACACAGTTAGGTATTTATCGTGCCATTCAAGGTATTGGCGGCGGGGCATTAGTGCCAATCGCGTTTACTATCGTTTTTGATATTTTCCCACCTGAAAAACGCGGGAAAATGGGTGGTTTATTCGGAGCGGTATTTGGATTATCTAGTATTTTCGGGCCATTACTTGGCGCATATATTACCGATTACATTAGCTGGCACTGGGTATTTTATATTAACTTACCACTTGGCATTTTAGCACTTATTTTTATTACATTCTTTTATAAAGAATCACGCGTTCATAGAAAGCAAAAAATTGATTGGTTTGGCGCAATTACTTTAGTTGGTGCAGTAATTTGTTTAATGTTTGCTTTAGAACTAGGTGGACAAAAATATGATTGGGATTCTAGCTTTATTTTAAGCTTATTTGGTGGATTCGCCATTTTAATCATCGCATTCATTTTTATTGAACGAAAAGTAGAAGAACCAATTATTTCATTTGAGATGTTTAAGCAGCGCTTATTCGGAATGAGTACAATTATTGCTTTATGTTACGGTGCTGCATTTATGTCAGCAACTGTGTACATTCCGTTATTTATTCAAGGTGTATACGGTGGTACCGCAACAAACTCAGGATTATTACTTTTACCGATGATGTTAGGATCAGTCGTAACAGCGCAGTTAGGCGGATTTTTAACAACTAAACTTAGCTACCGAAACATTATGATTATTTCTGCGGTTATTATGCTAATTGGACTATTCTTATTAAGCACGTTAACACCAGAAACAAGTCGTGCATTATTAACAGTTTATATGATTATTATCGGATTTGGAGTCGGTTTCTCATTCTCTGTACTAAGTATGGCAGCTATTCACAACTTCGGTATGGAACAGCGCGGGTCTGCGACTTCAACGAGTAACTTCATTCGTTCGTTAGGAATGACACTAGGCATTACAATCTTCGGAATGATCCAAAGAACAGGTTTCCAAGATCAATTAGAAGAAGCATTTAAAGGGATGAGCGGGGGAATGAATACAAACGCTTTAGGGGATTCAAGAGCTATTCTATCAGAATCGGCAAGATCTCAAATCCCTCCGCAAATATTAGATAAGATTATTGACGCTCTTTCTAGTTCAATTGTTCAAACATTCATGTGGGCATTGGTACCAGCTGGATTAGCATTCATATTCATTTTCTTTATGGGAAATGAGCGCATGGTAATTAAGAAACAACAAACGAATAAAAAGAGTGAAACATCAAAAGCGTAATGAAAAAGCTCCTTTCTAATTGGAAAGGAGCTTTTTCGTATGTACGGTGTTAGATTAGCCTTCGATAATTTCGTATTCTTCGTCTGCAAGTAATAAAATTTGCGTTTTCTTGCCTTTGTTTTGAACTTCGATTACATCGTATGCGCCTAAGTCTCTTACTTTGCTTTGAGAAGCGTTAACCATAACTTCAATAGAATCAATTAAGATATCTTCTTCAATATATGATTCAGGCAATGCCATATCTTCAGTATCTAATACACACGCATATAGATTTTGTAAATTTTCAGCAGTTGGGTTTTGTTCCTCAACATCAATGATGTTTTTTACTGCTTCCATATTTTCCTCTTTTGCTTGGTATACTTTAATTTTAGCCATTGTTTTAATCTCCTTTATAACGTAATCGTAGAGGCTACACCTTATTATAACGTTTTTTTCATGAAAGATGAAATTGTTATATGTATTTATAGTAAAAATTATGTTTCCTTACTCAAAAATGGTGTGATTTCCATATAAATGTACGAGTAGGTAACGATATTGCTACGTTAACGTTATATTGTCCAAGCTTTTCTTATTTTCTTCTCATATATATGTAGTAGCAATTCTATATAGAGAAGGGATGGAGTGTAAGTGGGGTGTGAACCGAAACGTGATTGTGGGTGTTGCCAAAATAGTATATGTGAGTTTTTACAGAGTCTAGAACCGTATACAAAAGTTGAAAGTATCATAATAGCAGGAAACGAAATTGCTGTATCTTATTTTCTTTCATTTAATAAGAAAACAGGTATCGTATCATTCGTACAAGAAGACAATGAGGTTATATTTGTCGATTGTTCAAAGATTGATGCAATTCGAATAGGGAAAGTATGTAGTTGCAAAACAAAAGTTAAATATATTGAAGAGGACTTTAGCTTGCTAGGAAATGTTTGCCCGCATTGTTTAACAGAGGGGAGTACAATCTTTTTCGATTTTAACAATCCTGAATTAAATGTGTCTTTCCAAGCAACAACAATTAATCCACCTAGATGTACTGAATTTACAGATGATCTCGGGAATGTAGTAAAGCAAATTACTATAGTAGGTGAGGCGAAAGTTTCTAGAGAGTTTGTTCAAGTACCTGAACTGGTAGGTTTTCGATTACTTTTATCACATCCAGCTGGAGACCCTTTAAACTACGGATTATTATTTATTAATTTTCCTGATACGATTTTTATTTTTATATTGGCATCAAGCGGATACCTTTCCATTTCGAACTGTTTAAAAATAGAGGGCGGAACTGGTGATGCCGAAATAGAAGAGGTGAAAAAAATGATAGAGGATGACGTTAACACGTACAAATCAGTTGTTAAATTGACTAAAGTATATAAGAACGGTGAGACGGAATCTTTTATTTATAAAAATGAGTTATAACACATGTATTTAAATGCACCCTCAAACTATTGTTGAGGGTTGTTACATAATTAATTATGTTGGTCCTTCAAACCGTTTGTTAACGGGTAAGAAATATATTTATTGTTGACTTATTTTATATGTTGATCATTTCATAGTTAGTAGATGTTATAATCATTTTATGTTTACTGATATTTTATAAATATTCGAAGTTTTAATTTAATAGTCAATTGCTTTTATGATGAACAGGTGGGTATGTATATGAATACGAATTATGGAGCGCTCATGAAAATGTTAAGAGTAGTTGATTCTAAAGAAGGCGGGAATGTAAATGATATATGAAGCGAATATACATACAAGAAAAAAACTAATTTCTATGTTTGAGGATTTCAATAACGTTGTTTTACTTTCTTATTTACAAGGGCATATGGGTACTGCTTGGGTAAATGATCTTGAAAATCCAAAAGTAGCACAAGTTACGGTAGGGATTTTTACATTTTACGCTGGAGACCCAAATACGAAAGAAACAGAAGAGTTATTACGTAATATTCCAGAAAGAATTTTAGTTATCGTAAATAGTGAAGAGTGGAAACAACGCTTAGAAACATTCCATGAAAGAAAAATAGATAAGTTTTTACGTTATAAATTCAAACGAAATCCAGAAGTTTTTAATCGTTCAAAATTAAAATCTTTTATATCAGCACTTCCAAAAGAATATGAGTTAAGAAGAATAGACGAGCATATCGCAAATAGCCCTACATTACATAAGATATCTGAAGATTTCACAAGTCAATTTCATTCGGTAGAAGATTATATAAACCGTGGTATAGGTTATAGCATTTTATATAACGGAGAAGTTGTATGCGGTGCATCCTCGTATAGTATTTATAATGATGGGATTGAAATTGAAGTTGCGACTGATCACAATCATAGAAGAGAGGGCTTGGCAACTGTAGTAAGTGCAGCTCTTATATTGGATTGCTTAGAAAATGGAAAGTATCCAAACTGGGACGCAGCGAATACTACATCTGCTAAACTAGCAGAAAAGTTAGGATATGAATTTGATAAGGCATATGATACTTATTTTGTGGATAATAGATGAGTGAAGGAGTTACATACTAAAAAATAAATGCGCCCTAGTACGTAAGTCTAGGGCGCATTTATTAGTTGGTAAATATCTTCATAACAATCATATCATATTTTATCTTTTGAATGTTTGGAATTAAAGATATTTATGTGACTTTTTGAAAAAATAAAAGAGCAGCTAGCAAAAGCCAACTGCTCCTCTCCAAGGGGGAATGGAGAAATACAATCATATTATCTATAGTATTGACGGAACATAGAGTTTTAATCAAAGCCCGATTGGTGAGAGATTTGATTAAAACTCCCACTGATTAAAGTTTCACTTTATTACATTTACAATTTAAATAGTAGAACGTGTTTATCGTAGTTCTCCAAACACCAATTATATTTTTTTAGAATAATTGGATGGACTGCTTCTGTCGTAGTATCGACTTCAGTATATCCATATTTCTTATAAAAGTTTTCTAATTCCTCAAAAGGAAGACAATATACATTTTGTATTTGTGATTTTTTCGCAGTTTCTACTAAAAATGAAACAAGCTCACCAGCTAATTGAAGCCCTCTAAATTGAGGCAGAATAAAAATCCCGCCCATTTCTAAAGTATCTTCATCTATTTGGACTAATCGGCCAACACCTGCATACTCGTTGTTATATGTAATAATTGCAACTTTATCTCTCTTTAAATCACTTCGTACAAATCCTATTGAGTCATATTGACTATTAATCCATTTTAAATCGTTAGATGTGGCCAATTGAATACTCATATATATCCTCCTTCGGAATACTAGCGCTCTCTTCATTATATAGAACATAACATACTATATCAAAGGAACCTTGAGGTAGCCCATTTGTTTAAGTTATTAGTTAAAAGTGTGGGGTTGCTGGCATTGAAATGATGGCTTCATCAAACATAGGATAATAATCTTGTGAATTTAGTGTTACATAGTCAAAATAAAAATTAATTCATGTGTTCGGTAATGCACGATGGTTTAAGTGTAGAGAAGAACATAGGGGTATTTTAATTAGTAGCTACTGTATTCATTGAAGTTATTAAGGAAATGTCGTAATCCCTAGCCTTAGTGATACAAATCATATTAGGGTTTAGTAAAAAAACTCTTCCTGAAAAAGAGGGGGATTAAAGATAAGAGCACTTCGAAAAGTGCCCTTCAGTAAACGACTACTTATTCTAAAAAGAAAGGATGCAATATATTATATGAAGTTTAGTGTATTTAAGTATGGGTCTTTTATATAAAAGTTTTATTTTGTTCCGAATAAAAAGGCGGTTGTTTCCGCAACCACCTTTCAGTAAAACAAAGCACTTTTTATGAAATAAATTATGGATGGTCCCTAAAAAAGGTATAGGATATACCCACATTTTTATAACTAAAGTGACGAACTCAGGTTATAAGGAAGGAACAATTATATTGTATGAAATCTATTCTAGAGTAGTCACAAAGAAAGTTGTCTTCTTATTAGAAGGCAGCTTTTTTTATTAGAAAAAGAAGTAGAAGATTAAGTTACTTGTCCAAACAAATTTAAAAAAAATACATAAAATGCTATTAGTTAGTCAATATTTTAATATTGCTAATTTTTAAGACTAAAAGGGGTGATTTTATGTGTGAATGTGAAGTTTGTAGACGAAAGAAAAATCGGGATCCATTAAACCGGGAGTTTGAGCCGAAAAAACGAGTTCATGAGCCAAAAAAAGAGGATTGTGAGCCAAAAAAAGAAGATTGTGAGCCGAAAAAAGAGGATTGCGAGCCAAAAAAAGAAGATTGCGAATCATTAAATGATTATTCGTTTAGTAAAAATGCAAATTTTTTAGAGGCAGCTATACAAACAGATGAAATCGATCAAATTTCTGAGGAATATATTGAAATAGTTGATTCAGCAGATGTACAAGTTACTACTACAGATACAAAAGCTGCGCTATCTATCCAAGCGGCATTACAAGCAGCTATCGTAGTTGTAGTAAGTATTTCTATAGCAGATAGTGAAAAGGCAGATAAAATAACACAAGAATTATTTCAAAAATCAGCTATTAAACAAATTAATAGACAAAAAACATTTATTAAAAATTCTAGAAACGTAACCGTAACAACTACTGATACAGATATTGCAGTGAATATTCAAATTCTCCTTCAAATTTTATTAGCTTTATTAGTTAAACTAAACATTTTATAAAGTGTCTATCCTATTGATATTTAGCTATAAGTTTTCACTCTAAGTAAATGTTTTTTGTTGTAATACGTGGTACAAGCTTGGACTTTTTATTATGACTGAATTAATATTCAAGATTAATGGTAAAGCAAGTGTGGAAAACTACAAATAAAGATAAAATACATGATTTAACAGTAATGAAACTTATATTTATGTGAAGTGAAGGAAAGCTGTCTTCTTATTAGAAGTCAGCTTTTGATTTTATTAGCAAAAAGAAGTGAAAATAGAAGATTAAGTTACTTGTCCAAGCAATTTTTATTTCATTACATATAATGCTCGTAGATATTTAAAATTTTATAGAAAATTGATTGGAGTGAATATTGTAAATGGATGATTTAAACAAATTTTCTTCCTTTAAGTTTGATAAGGATCAAAAGAATATAATTATAGACCTTTTACTCTCAGATATTTTTAATAGGCATGGGATAAATGAAGAAAAATTAAAAAATTTATCACCAGAAAAAAAGCAGCAAATTAAAAGTATTGTTTCTGAAATACAATCACAAGTTAATAATTATTTAGATTGAAAGGGGGTGAACGCATGGACAAAACATGTCATTCAGATGAAAATAAAAAGTGGAGTGCATTAGATTCCTCAAATCCTCATCCATCTTTTAAAAATGCTAGCGTTTCAGAAGCAGCTGCGCAAGAAAGTAAAACGTATCAAATTTCTGAAGAATCTATTACAATTGTAGATTCAGCAGATGTAGAAGTTACTACTACAGATACAAAAGCTGCTTTATCTATTCAAGCAGCATTACAAGCAGCTATCGTGGTTATAATAAGTATTTCTATAGCAGATAGTGAAAAAGCTGACCGTGTAGCACAAGAATTGTTTCAAAAATCATCTATTAAACAAATTAATAAACAAGAAACTGTTATTAGAAATTCTAGAAATGTTACAGTTACGACTACGGATACAGACATAGCAGTAAATGTTCAAATTCTTCTCCAAATTTTATTAGCTTTACTAGTAAAATTAAATATTTTATAAAATGTTTAACTTGTTTTTATCTAGTGATTCTTACAGGTGAATATTCACTGTTTTAATTATAGTACAGGCTATAAATATTTATCATAACTGGACTAATATTCAACATCACCAAAGTATGAATGTAAACAAACAATTTGATGGAAAATAAAGTTTGGTTATTTTATGAAAATGTAAAAGCCATTTCCTTTATTGGATTTGGCTTTTCAATTTTAAACAGTATGAATTTGAAAAGATTATATTAAGATAAAGAATTAAAATATAATGATACAAAATACTTATAAAATTATTCGTGTTTTAGAAAAATAATAAGAAAAAGGTGTTTAAAATAGAATCATTTTCATTAACAGTTCAAGTTTTGAAGAATAGTGCATACAATATAAAGTGTTTTCCTTTCTTCATTTAAGTTTTACGTATATAATTTAAAAGTACTATTTTTATTTTATTATTTTATATTTATAACAGAATAGAGGTTTAAAAATGGGTGTTAAAATCATTACGGATAGTGCGGCGGATTTACCAGTAGAATTGCTGCAAGCATATGATATTGATTTAATTCCACTCCGTGTATATGATGAAGCAGAAACAGAGTATTTAGATGGAGTAACATTAGAGTCAGTTACATTATTGCAAAAAATGAGAGAAGGCGCTGTTTATAGAACGTCATTGCCTTCACTTGAAACGTTCCAAGAAAAATTTGTTTCTTATGCAAAAGAAGGTAATCCTTGTATATATTTAGCTTTTTCATCTGAACTGTCTGGTACATATCAATCATCAGTTGTCATTAAAGAGGAAGTAAAAGAAACATATGCTAACTTAGATTTAGAAATTATTGATACGAAATGTGCTTCGCTTGGTCAAGGTCTTGTCGTTTTAGAAGCTGCTAAAATGGCAAAAGACGGCGCACCAAAAGAAGATATTTTAAAGCGTGTTGATTTTCTAATGAGCCATATGGAACATATCTTCACTGTAGCTGACTTACAGTACTTAGTGAGAGGTGGACGTTTAAGTAAAGTCGCAGGATTTATCGGTGGTTTACTAAACATTAAACCGATCTTAAACGTGGAAGAAGGAAAACTTGTACCACTTGAAAAGGTACGAGGGAAAAAGAAAGTATTAAGCCGTATTGTTGATATTATGGAAGAACGTGGTAAAGACCTTAAAGGTCAAACAATCGGTATGACTCACGGTGACGATTTAGAAACAGCGGAAGCATTAAAATCATTAATTACGGAAAGATTTGGCTGTGAAGTATTTATCGTAAATACAATTGGTGCAGCAATCGGTGCACATACAGGACCTGGCGTTATAACGTTATTTTTCTTAAATGAAGTAGAGTAAAGGATTGATCTTTTGATCAATCCTTTTTTATTTTTTAATCTGTGATAATCGGTCGATATGGTATTGATGAAGATAAAATCTTTGAAGTTTTCCTATATCAAATGCAATCTTGTAGAGGGATTATTTTTTATATGTGTAATGATACTTAATGGTAGAAGAAAAGAGTATAAATAAGAATATATTTATAGGAATTTAAATATTTGAAGATATCAAAATTTTTCCATTTCATATATAATTGTGTGTGGAGAAATATCTGTAACTATTTGTAAAAATAGGAGGTGGCTATAAAAATGCAAGAAAGTGCTAGATGGGATTTAAATCGCTTGTATTTGAATGAGGATATTCTATTTCCGATTTTGGAGTTGAAAGAGCAATATTTTGTAACAAAAGATGTAGAGATTCTTTCAAAGCTTATACAAGCTATTGAAAAAGCAGAATACTATTTGTACTGTCTATCGGTTGAAGAAAGTGTTCCATCTGACCTTACTAAATTGACCGTGAAAGTGAAGGAACTAAAAAGTGAATTACAGCAAGTAATAAAACATAATGAAGTGGAAACTTCAGATAATACTAAGTTAATAAAAGATGAACTTAATGCGTGGGAAAATATGTACATACAATTACGGGATAGGATAGAAATAGAGCACAATAATAAACTATTATCCTTTGGACAAGCAAATACTATTGCAATGAATAGTGATAATGAAAAGGAAAGATTAGAAGTATTCGATTCATTAACATGTGCTTTACATAAGGAAAAAGAAATCTTTGCTACTGTATTAAATCAAGTAGGGAGATTGCGTAATGCAAAGAGTAATGAAATAGAAGATAGAGAGATTTTAACACAATCTTTTCATGCGAATGGCATTTCAGAAACTGTATTATTCCAAATGTGGAATGTGACAGAAGAAAACCTTGATAAATTAGTAAGTGCTTTAAACGTGTATAAGAAAGGGAAAGCTTCGATTACATGGCATGAACTTATGACAGTAAAGGAAAGTAACGAGGTCATGATTCCTTTTTCAGTAGCAGTACAAAACGTTTATGATGCATGTAAGAATATTGATCAAGAATTAGCAGAATTTGCACGTAATGCGATAGAAAGTGGATGGATAGATGCTGAACCGAGAGAGAATAAACCACCAGGTGGGTTTTGTGCTCCATTTTTCAGTGAGAAAGAATCGAGAATCTCCATGCGTTATGATGGGAGTATAGATAGTGTAAGAGTGCTCGCTCATGAATTAGGACATCCTTGGCATTTTTATAATATGAGTTTTGAACAATCTACATCTTTTTTAGATGATTATTTGCCGATGAGTACGGCTGAATCAGCATCTATTTTCTTTGAAACGGTACTCTTAAATTATCTAATTGAAACAACGGATAGTAAAGATATGAAAAAGTCATTACTTAGCTGGAAAATAAGAAATAGTTTTAATTATGTAATGGCAATACGAGCATCGTATCAGTTTGAAAAAACATTTTATGAAAAATGTAAAGAGGGTCCTTTAAGTGCTGATGAAATTGAGAAATTATCTATAATTGCACAAAAAGAAGCTTATGGAAATGCTTTAAGTGAATACCAGCCGTTTGTATGGATGAAATATATTCAATTTTATATAGCAGATGTTCCTTTTTACAATTATCCATACACGTTTGGATATTTAGTAAGTTTTAGCTTATTAGAAATAGCTCAAGAAGGTAAAAGTACTTTTCATTTGAAATATAAAGAGTTCTTACGAGAAACAGGAAAGGCTCCAGTAGAGGAGCTTATGAAAAAACATTTTGAAATAGATATAAGAAATTATGAATTTTGGAATAAAGCTTTTATTCAAATTTCTAAAGACATTGATGAATATTTGCAGCTTATGTAAGGGGAGAGTACAGTGGATCAGCAATTTATAAAAGGTATACCTTTTTCAACTTTAGAATATGCAAAAGCTATAAGTTTATTAAAAGGTTGGCTACATGAACAACAAGAGAAACCAAGGTTTGTAGTAACTGCAAATCCTGAAATTGTTATGTCTGCAAAGGAAAATACGGAAAAATCAAAGGAGTTTAAAAAGATGTTACTATCTGCGGATTTAATAACAGCGGATGGGATTGGTGTCATAATTGGCTCGAAAATATTAAAAGGAACTTTGAAAGAACGTGTTACTGGGGCGGATTTAACTCACGATTTAATAAAATATTGTAACGACAATGAATATCGTGTCTTTCTTTTTGGAGCTGTGCCAGAAAGTAATAAAAAGGCAATAGAAAAATTAAATGAGCAGTTCCCAGGAGCACAGTTTAAAGGACAGCATGGCTTTGTAAATGGTGAAGAAATAGAAGAAATAAAAATGAAAATTAAGCAATTCAAGCCGCATTTATTACTTGTAGGACTAGGTTCACCAAAACAAGAAGAGTTCATTTATGAAAACATACAAACATTAAACGTTCCGCTATCTATTGGTATCGGAGGAATGATTGATATAATATCTGGTACTGTAAAAAGAGCACCGAAAATAATGAGGGATACTGGAACTGAATGGCTGTATAGGTTACTCTCACAGCCGAAAAGATTAAAGAGACAACTTGTACTTCCGAAATTTTTATTGTCGGTTATGTCAGAGAGGATTAAAGGGATTAATTAATAAAGGGGACTACATACATGAACAGAATCGGCATTATCGGAGCAATGCAAATTGAAATAGATTTACTTTTAGAAAAGCTAGTAATACAAGAAGAACAGACAATAGCGGGAATGCCATTTTATATTGGAGAATTCATGGGAACAGAAGTAATTATTGCACGTTCTGGTGTAGGGAAAGTAAATGCAGCTGCATGTGCGCAAACATTAATTCATAAATTTAATGTAGACTCTATCATCAATACGGGCGTTGCTGGTGGATTACATCCAGATGTAAAAGTTGGTGATGTAGTTATTTCAACTAATGTTACCCATCATGATGTAAGTAAAAATCAAATGAAAAAATTATTCCCGTTTCAAGAGGAGTTTATTGCAAGTAAGGAATTGATAGAGTTAGCACGTAAAGCATGTAACAGTAATAGTTCAAATATTCAAGCTCACGAAGGAAGAATTGTAAGTGGTGAATGTTTTGTTGAAGATTCAAAGTTAAAGGCAAAATTAATAGACGAATACGCACCTCATTGTACAGAAATGGAAGGTGCAGCAATTGGACATGTTGCCTACATAAATGATATACCGTTTCTTGTTATACGATGTATTTCTGACAGTGCAGATGATGAAGCTCAAGTTTCTTATGATGATTTCGCGAAAACTGCTGCAAATTATTGCTCGGAAATTATTATTGAGATTCTTAAAAATATATCTGGTAAAACTATAGTCCAAAAGGAGAGATAAGAATGTTACAAGCATTAATTTTTGATATGGATGGAACATTATTTCAAACAGATAAAATTTTAGAATTATCGTTAGATGATACTTTTGATCACTTAAGATCACTTCAATTATGGGATACGGTAACACCGATTGAAAAATACCGTGAAATTATGGGTGTGCCGCTACCGAAAGTTTGGGAAGCTTTATTACCGGAACATTCTATTGAAATAAGAGAACAAACAGATGCATATTTTTTAGATAGACTAATTGAAAACATAAAAAGCGGAAAAGGCGCTTTATATCCAAATGTAAAAGAAATATTTACATATATAAAAGAAAATAATTGTTCAATTTACATTGCTAGTAATGGTTTGAAAGAATATTTACGAGCAATCGTAACTTATTATGCTTTAGACAAGTGGGTGACTGAAACGTTTAGTATCGAACAAATACAATCGCTAAATAAAGGTGACTTAGTTAAAAGTATTATGAACAAATATGATATAAAAGAGGCAGCCGTAGTTGGTGACCGGCTATCTGATATAAATGCAGCGAAAGACAACGGTTTACTGGCAATTGGATGCAATTTTGATTTTGCGCAAGAAGATGAACTTGCTCAGGCTGATATAGTAATAGATGATTTAATAGATTTAAAGCGGATACTGCCTGCTGTACAGAGATAAATAAAGTGTGTGCATTTTTTTCGAGTCCTATATGTCTTATTTTATGGAGGGGAATATGCTTAAAAATAATTTTAAAATTAGTAATATTCCTGCGGTTTTGTGGGGAGATAAGAGTGAAAAAATTTTTATTGCAGTACATGGAAATATGTCAAATAAGGAAGATGTAGTTATTCAAATATTAGCTGAAGAAGCCGATCGAAAAGGTTATCAAGTATTAAGCTTTGATTTACCTGAGCATGGAGAAAGAAAGAATGATAACACTCCTTGTAAAGTACAGTTTTGTGTTAATGAATTATCTATAATTATGAACTACGCAAAAGAACATTGGAAAGAAATAAACGTGTTTGCATGTAGTATGGGAGCATATTTTAGCCTTTTAGCTTTTCAAAATGATGTGATAGAAAAGGCATTATTTTTATCACCAGTAGTTAATATGGAACGAATTATAGAAAATATGATGAAATGGTTTAATGTAACACCGGAGCTTTTACAAAAAGAAATGACTATAGAGACACCTATTGGTCAAAAGTTATATTGGGATTATTTATGCTATGTAAAAGAGCATCCTATTAGTACATGGAATACAGATACATATATTATGTACGGAGCTAAGGATGAACTGTGCGAATTTGAAACTATTAACTATTTTACAAAAAAACATTGTTGTGAATTAGAAGTTATGGAGACGGGTGAACATTACCTTCATACTGAAGAACAGTTAAAAATATTTGAACAGTGGTTACACAAACATATTGATTAACAAATTACAATTTATCTTGAACCTGTTAGAGAAGAATGGGGAATATATAAACTGATAGTATATTTGAGAGAAAATATAAATGTGAATGTATACACTTAAACAAACAGATGCTTTAGTTAAATAAGAATTAAACAACTATATTATCGATTTATATCTAAAGTGAAGAATACACATACTACGAATTGAATAAGATAACAATCATAAAAATGCTCAGAATCAAAAATTCTAGAGCATTTTTATGTATTTTCATAGTAAGGGGAGATTTACTTGAAAGATATACATATTCAACAAATTGAAGATTTAATGATATACGAACACGATTATCTTGTTCAGGAAAGCAAAGACGAAGGATTTTATTTCCTAATAAAACTAATAAGTGAATATGAAAATAAAATAAACACGTTTAATAAAACTGGTGAATGCTTATATGGGATTTTTCAAGGGGAAAAGTTAATTGGAATAGGAGGGTTAAATGAGGATCCATATACAATAAACAATAAGATTGGTAGGATAAGGAGATTTTATATTGCAAAAAAATACCGAAGGAAAGGATTAGGGAGGTTATTATTAGCGAGAATTATAAACGATGCGAAAAAACATTTTAATATTGTTGTTTTAAATACAGATACAGTACAGGGTGACAAATTTTATACTTCGAGTGGATTTCTGAAAGGGACAAAATATATGGGAGTGAGCCATTATTTGAACTTATATAAAAGGATATAGTGAATTATTGTTTACTTCTCCAACAGAACTTTTGTTCTGTTTCGTGTAGATTGATGTTATAATTTATAAGAATCTAATATTAGAATGGAGAATTGGATGATGGGAGAAAATAAAATTATTAATGATTTCAATGAATATTCAATTTGGATAAATACATTGAAAGGTATGAAAGAGGAATTGTGGGTGGCACCAATATCAGAGGGGAAATGGACTATTGGCGAAATAATATCTCATATTATGAACTGGGATGACTATCTATTACGTGAGACATTATCATCAGTGAGAGATGGGAAGGGAATGGAGTTCCCTGATTTTGATACATATAATAAACTAGCATCTAGTTATGCCAAATCCGGTATATCTAAGATGAAACTTCTTGAAGAAGCAAAAGCTAAAAGAGAGTTACTCGTAAAAGAACTTAGATTACTATCTGCTGGAAATCTAAAGAAACCTTTAACGGCCAATGGAGTATCACATTGTCCTCATACCGGAACGCCATATTCTCTTATATATATTATTAAAGAATTTGTAGATCATGATAACCATCATAAAAGACAGGTTATTCATTTTTTAAATGAAAATCAAATTGTTAATTGATAAAGAAAGATCCCGCAAATCATATTTGTGGGATCTTTCTTACATTATAACTTAACCTTCATGTGTTTCAATAATAATCCTGGTTTACCTTTTACATAATAAAAATGCGGATTATTTTCATCATCATAAAGCATAATATAAGGCTTTTCTTTTAGTGGGAGTAGTATAAGTATTTCGTCTATTGTAGTGTGTAACCATTGATTAGTAATAGAAACCGGCTTAGATAAAGGGATTTTTATCATATAGCCATCTTTTGGAACGACATTTAAGTTTTTAAATGGACCAGTAATTGATTTAGCGTATTGAACTGCTTCTTTTTGGATTACTGGATCTAAAGATTGCTTTTGAATGACCATTTCTTTTTGACAATCAAATACTTCAATTTGTTGATTTGTATTTGCGAACGCATTTGTTGATAATAGAAATAGAAGAAGAGAAATGACCCCGATTTTTTTTATCATAGTACAACACCTCACCATTACTATCCCCTCAAAAGCTTTAAATATTTTTCTGTCACATTCATGTAACAAAGATGTTGTATGATACAATTGGTTTTTGTTTAAAAGCAATGGAGGAAAAAATATGAAAGTTTTAATTGCAGATGACGAACAAGATATGTTAAGGATTTTAAAAGCTTATTTTGAAAAAGAAGGCTTTGAAGTATTATTAGCGAAAGACGGAGAGGAAGCACTTCAAATATTTTATGATGAAAAAATTGATTTAGCTATTTTGGATTGGATGATGCCGAAACATAGTGGTATTACTGTCTGTCAGGAAATAAAAAAGAATTCAAGCGTAAAAGTATTAATGCTTACGGCGAAAAGTGAAAGTGAAGATGAATTAGCAGCGCTTCAAAGTGGGGCAGATGAGTACGTAAAAAAACCATTTCATCCAGGAGTACTAATTACGCGAGCGAAAAAACTTATTCAGCATGATGATATTATTCAAGTACAAGATGTAAAGATAAATTTTGCCAAAAATAAAGTATATAAAAATGATATAGAGTTAGAAATTACAAAAACAGAGCTCGAATTAATAAAATGCTTTTTAAATCATAAAGGAACTATTTTAACTCGTAAAAAATTGTTAGACATTGTATGGGGATTTGACTATTTTGGAGAAGAGAGAACGGTTGATACACATGTAAGAAGGCTGCGTAAAAAAATTGGAGAAAATATTATTAAGACGCATCGTGGGCTGGGTTATAGTTTGGAGGAACAAAGTGAATAAACTTGGGAAAAAGCTATTTCTCAGCATTTCTTTAACCGTTATTCTTATATTTACAATTTCTTTATTATTAATTAACTTTCTCCTGCCGAAATATAATATTTATAAAACACGTGAAAACTTAAATGAATTTACAACTCAAATACAAAATGCGCCAGTCAATGATTTAGAAGATGTTATTCATACAATTGAAAGTGAAAATAACGTTACAATTGTGTATACGCCAATTAATCAGTCAGAAGATGCTATGAACGACGCGTTACGCATGCAACTTACGAAAAAGAAAGTAACGTTAAATAAGCTTTGGATTACGAAAGACGAAGTTATGAAAGTGAAGACGGAAGGGCAATCGAATAAACTGTACGATCAAGGAAAGGTAAAAGCGAGTTTTTTTGCTAAATATATTGCGAAAGATGATACGATAATTTTAATTGGGACTTCCATTGCGAATTCAAATGAAATTATAAATACGTTAAATACATTTTACTTATATATCCTATGTTTCTCGCTCCTTCTTATTATTTTACTTGTGTGGATACTTTCAAAAATAATAACGACACCACTGAAAGAGTTAAGTGATGTGGCTCAGGATATTTCACATTTGCAGTTTAAAAGAACGAAAGTGAAAACGAATGATGAAATAGGAGAGTTGGCCAATAGTATTAATATCATGAGTGAAAAACTACATGAAGCACATCAAGACTTAACTGATCGTAATGAACATTTAAAACGATTTATGGGTGATGTAACGCATGAATTAAAGACACCGATCGCATTAGTAAAAGCATACTCTATGGGGATTAAAGATGGATTAGATGATGGGACTTATGTAGATACAATTATTAAACAAACAGATCAAATATCAAACTTAATTGAAGAACTATTACGATTTTCTAAACTAGAAAGAGATATTTTACAAAAAGAAGAATTCCCCATTGAACCACTGGTTCAGAGTATATTAGATAAGCATCAGATTGAACTGGATTCGAAAGAAATTAACTTGCAAGTAAATTGTAATGCGGGCAATACAATCGTTTATGCAGATTTAAATAAAATGAGAATGGTGTTTCAAAATTTAATTTCTAATGCGATAAAATATACAGCAAATCAAAACATAATAATTACATTAGAAGATAGAAATAAAAGTATATATTTCCAAATAAAAAATGGCATTCCTACGGATAAAATTAAGGATATCGAGAAAATTTGGGAGCCTTTTTATGTACTAGAATCTTCTCGTAGTAAAGAAAAATCAGGTACAGGATTAGGTTTAGCGATAGTGAAAAGTATTTTAGAAAGGCATGGTTTTGAATATGGAGTTTCCTCTATAGATGGAGAAATTCAATTTTATATAAATGTGAAAAAGGACTAATGAAAATATTAGTCCTTTTTGCAGCTTTAGAGATTAGCGATATAGGATGAATCACCATAATTTTCAAAATTGATGTATTAAATGGAGAATTAGCAAATGTTCTACTTTCATTAAATTCACGTGAAGTTCACAGGAAAACGTTATATTTACATAGTTATATTTGAATTTAATGAAGTGAGGTATTCAGATTTGAAAAGAAAGAAATTAGTAATTGGTAGCATTTTAATGGGTATGACGTTATCTTTATCTGCATGTGGTTCATCAGATAATATTGTAACGACAAAATCAGGAAGCATTTCAGAAAGTGATTTTAACAAAAAATTAAAAGAAAACTACGGTAAACAGAATTTATCTGAAATGGTAGTAGAGAAAGTATTAAATGATAAATATAAAGTTACGGATGAAGAGGTAACGAAACAAATAAAAGAATTAAAAGACAAGATGGGCGATAATTTTAATACATATATGGAATCCAATGGTGTGAAAAATGAAGCTCAGTTGAAAGAGAAATTAAAGCTTACTTTTGCTTTTGAAAAAGCTATTAAAGCAACCGTAACGGAAAAAGATATTAAAGATCATTATAAGCCAAAGCTTCAAGTTAGCCATATTTTAGTAAAAGATGAAAAGACAGCAAAAGAAATTAAAGAAAAATTAAATAGTGGCGAAGATTTCGCGGCATTGGCTAAACAATATTCAGAGGATCCAGGTTCTAAAGAAAAAGGTGGGGAACTATCTGAATTTGGACCTGGTATGATGGTGAAAGAATTTGAGGATGCTGCGTATAAGTTAGAAGTTGGTCAATTGAGTGAACCTGTTAAATCCTCTTTCGGATATCATATTATTAAGCTAACGGATAAAAAAGAGCTTAAACCGTATGAGGAAGAGAAAGATAATATTCGTAAAGAATTAGAACAGCAACGTATACAAGATCCTCAATTCCATCAACAAGTTACTAGAGAACTGCTTAAAAATGCAGATATAAAGGTATCGGATAAAGACTTGAAAGATACCTTTAAAGAGTTAGAAAAATAATAAATGGAATGTAAGGCAAGCGATAGAAATATCGGTTGTCTTTTTCTCTATTTATCCCGCTATTTGCCGGGCAGTAAGACCCCACCTCAAAATTCAGCGAAAGCAAAGAAGTGGCCCTGCTGATCGTAAACGCCCAATTGGTGAGGGCTGATTAAAGTTTCACGTTATAAAGAAGGAGGAAGTGGGAAAATAATTTCACACCTCCATTAAATTTTACTTAATAAGAAATCTTTGAGTTTCTCAACTTTTATATAAAAATAAAACTGAATTTTCAGTTATTTTGTTATATAGTAAAAGAGAACGAATAAGGGGAGGGAATATTTTGAGTAAAAAGAAAATGGCAATTACACTGTCAGCAATGCTATCTGCAACAATTATACCTAGCTTTACTATGGATGTGCATGCAGAGAAGAAGGAAGAGACTAAAAATACGAAAATTGAATTAGAAAATGGGATGACAAAACCGATTTATTCTCTCGATGAAGCTATTATCGAAAATTTATATGTAGAGACAGAAGTTGATAGTGATCGAGACGGTAAGAAAGACAGAGTATCGATAAAAGTTATGCGTCCAAAGACAGATCCGAATGTGAAAGTTCCTGTTATTTATGAAATGAGTCCATATCGATCTGGATTAAAAGATGTTCCTGTATATAATGTAGATGAAGAATTGTATGCGTATGAAGGAAAACCGTATGGAGCGATTAATCTTGGTTCGTATGGGAACTATTACGTGCCAAGAGGTTATGCAGTTATTTTAGGCGAAAGTATCGGTACTGGAAAATCAGATGGATGCCCTACAACTGGAGATGAACAAGAGATACTTGGGACAAAATCTGTTATTGATTGGGTAAACGGTCGCGCGAAAGCATTTACAGAACAGGGTGAGGAAGTTCAGGCAAATTGGTCTACAGGCAATGTAGGTATGACTGGAGTTTCTTATAATGGTACATTACCAAATGCTGTTGCGACTACTGGAGTTGAAGGTTTAAAAACAATTATTCCAATCGCAGCAATTAGTAGTTGGTATGATTATTATCGTGCAAATGGTGCAGTCATTGCTCCAGGCGGATATCAAGGAGAAGATACAGATAATATGGCAGAAGCAGTACTGACAAGGGAAAACCCTGAAGTTTGCGGACAAGTTATAAAAGAGTTAACGGCTGGACAAGACCGAAAAACAGGTAATTATAATGATTTTTGGGATAAACGTAACTATGTAAAAGATGCTAAAAATGTAAAAGCGAGTGTATTTGTTGTTCATGGTTTAAACGATTGGAATGTTAAAACGAAACAGTTCGCGCAATGGTGGGAAGCACTTGGAGAAAATAATGTTCCGCGTAAAATGTGGCTACACCAAGGTGGTCATGGTGGGACATCAAGTAATAACTGGCAGCAAACACAAAATAAATGGTTAGATTATTGGTTGTACGGAATTGAAAATGGAATTATGGATGAACCAATGGTTGATGTGCAAAGAGAAAATAAAACGTGGCAAAAGATAAAAAATTGGCCAGATCCAGCAGCTGTACCTTCAAAAATCCGTATGTATTTAAGCAATAAATCAGTCAATTTGCCACTAAGTATGGGATCGGCTAATAAAGTTTTCTCATTCTTAGATGATGCACAAATAAAATCAAACCAATTAGTAGCAAATCCAGAATTAGAAGTAGCAAATCGATTAGTATATACAATGCCTGTACTGCAAAAAGATACGCGTATAAGTGGTACACCAAAGATTTCAATTACAGGAAATATTGATCGATCTGTATCAAATTTAACAGCGTTACTTGTTGACTATGGAGGAGCGAAGCCGGAAATCGTAACGAGAGGCTGGATGGATCCACAAAACGTAAAGAGTATAGAAAATTCAACAGCGATTCAAGCGGGCAAAGATTATACATTTACATGGGATATGCAGCCAGATGATTATGTATTTAAAGTGGGGCATCAAATCGGAGTTGTTTTAATTGCAAGTGATTATGATTATACAATTAGACCGAAAGCTGGCACGAAACTTACAGTGAAATTAAGTGAAGTGACATTGCCGATTGTGAAATAAATATTTTTTCTAAAGAGCTTACTAAAGTAAGCTCTTTAATTTGTAGTCTGAATTTTTAATTTTTATATTTCAAATTGGAAGGGTATGTAATACAATATCATTATATTCTATGGAAAGTGAGTGATATATTATGATAGTCAGCTCTTTCGAAATCTCATTAAAATTAGAGGTACAGGAAGATTAGTTGAATTGAAATCTTCCGTACGTAAAAACGGAGGAGAAAATAAATGTTTAGTTTTTATAGTACACTTTGTACGGAACTGTATGATTACACAAAACCAGTCGGTTATTCTTTAAATGGTGATATTGAGTATTACAAAGAACGTTTAAAAGATTGTAGAGGAAGAATCCTCGAAGCCGCAGTAGGTTCAGGGCGTGTCATCATTCCGCTTCTAGAGGCTGGTTTTAAAGTGGATGGGATAGATTATTCACCTGAAATGCTAGATTCTTGCCGTAAGCGCTGTAAAGAGAGAGGCTTACATCCTAATTTATATGAAGGAAGCTTGCAACAATTTTCACTTCCGCATAAATATGAAGCAATTATCATTCCTACTGGATCTTTTTGTTTAATTGAAAATCGTTTGGATTCTATAAATGCATTAATATGTTTTTATGAACATCTTAATCCAGGTGGACGATTAATCGTGGATATTATGCTCCCGCATAAATGGAAGACTGGGGAAATTCATACATCGACTTTCTCTTTGCCAAGCGGAGACGGAATCACATTAGAAAATAAATCAATTGAAATAGATTGGCTGAACCAAGTTACTGTATCATATTTGAAATATGAAAAGTGGAGTAAAGGACAGTTAGTACAAACAGAATTACAACGCTTTGCGCTGCGCTGGTATGGAATAGAAGAGTTTATACTTCTTTTAGAAAGTATAGGTTTCTCAAACATTACTTGCTCTGCTGAATATGTTTATGAAAAAGAACCGTCAAATGCAAATCAAATGATTACTTTTGAAGCTGTGCGAAAAGAATAGAACTAAAACTATGAATAAAAAATAAGGCAATCGTTTTAAAATCGGCTGTCTTATTTTTTATTTTATGTAATGGTTTATAGAGAAAGATTGGAGGGAAATAAATGAAACTTATATTAATATTTGGCCCACAAGCAGTTGGGAAAATGACAGTGGGGCAAGAATTAGCAACATTAACTGGTTTAAAACTTTTTCATAACCACATGACAATTGATTTAGTAAGTCCAATTTTTGATTACAGTACGAAAGAAGCAAAAAGACTAGTAAGTTTATTTCGTAATGAAATATTTGAAGAAGTATCTAAAAGTGATTTATCTGGAATGATTTTTACGTATATATGGGCATTTGACCTCCAAGAGGATTGGGATTATATACATCATGTAGAAAATATTTTTGAATCAAAAGGTGGGACAGTGTATTTTGTAGAGCTGGAAGCGGAATTAGATGAAAGATTAGAACGAAATAAAAGCCCGAATAGATTAGAACATAAACCGAAAAAAAGAGATATTGAGTGGTCTGAAAATAATTTGAAAGAAACGATGAAAATGCATAGATTAAACTCTCTTCATGGTGAAATTGAAAAAGAAGAGTATATAAAAATTAATAACACGTATTTGAGTGCAAAAGAAGTAGCGGAAATGATTAAAGAGAAGTTTCAATTGTAAAATTCCCGAAGTCTATTTCGTTTCTATTGTCCAAGCATTCTCTTACTAATTACATATACTATTTATGTTAAAATCGGTCACTATTTTAGATGGTGCTATTTTAATATATATAACTATGCAGGGAAGGGGGAGAATAAATTTGGAAAACGTAGAACAAGATAGAATTGAAAATCAAGTGTATTCAAATCGTGTAGTAAGATCAGAATTTGATGCGAATTGGGAAACTTGTATATCAAAGAGTGGTTATGTAATTTATATAGCAACAAGTAATAATGCTGAAGTAATAGTGCTTCTTGCAGATGGTTCAAGTAAATTATTAATTTTCGAAAAAGGTGGTAAAGTAGTAGTAGGTGGCGGTGGAACAAGTCATTACAGTAAGCCACATATTGCAAGAAATATTTAAGGTAAAACATGTTAATTGAGAAGAAGCTGGAAGACGGTTAGTCATTCATATTTAGAGAATGACTAACCGTTTTTAAATGTAGTTTTTGAAGAATTATATAACCAATATAAAAAGCATTTCCTATTTCGGGAAATGCTTTTTATATGTTATAGTATAATAGTGTTTTAAAACAATGTTATTTTAATATATTTCAAATTTTGTTATGTATTATTTTTATATTAAATTAGCACCTAAAGTATTTTTTTATATAAGGAGTAGTAATTAGAGAAATGAAAAATATAGACTTTATACTAGAAAGTGATGAGGCATTAAAACCATCTGAACGATTAGTACTATTATTATTAGAGAAGCATAGAATGTTATATACGAACGATCTATTGGCATTATCAAATTTATCATATAAAACATTAACAGATGCATTAACGGCGCTAGTTTTAAAATCGTATGTGTTAAAGGAAACAGGTAAGGGAAGAAGACAGAATTGCTATAGATTAGTATGATAAGGCAGCTGTTTTAGAAACTTTTACATATGTTTTTTCAATTGTAAGGTGAAATTATATTTTTGTTTTCGAACGAAAAACTTACTATAAGAGGGGCTAAGATAGTAGCGTTTCATTTTTGTAAATATAATTATTTCATCATTGAAAATACAAAAATAAAATAAACCGCATAAAACAGAAATAAAAAACAATCCATTTTTAAAATGGATTGTTTTTTATTGGAATAATATTATTTGATATGTTGAAAGCATAAATAGCAGAATAAACATTACCTGTTTTAGTTCATGCAACTGAACAAATATGATGAAAACTATGTGTATAGTTTTTTGCTTGCTTTTTCAGTCACTCTAATGAAATCATGGTCTTCATTGTTTAAAGGCAGTATTTTTAACATTATTGCTATTCAGCATTAAGCACAAAAAAGTGATATATAATATTATTATGTAAACTTAAGGTTTTAAAAGGAAAATATAATAATGAATAGAACATGTAGAAGGAGATGCTTAAATATTTTGAAGAATGGGAGATTATTATGGAGCATTTACAATCAATAGCACAAGCTGTTATAAGTGGTAATAAGGAAAAAGTAGTGAAGTTTATAAAGGCGAGTCCAAGTATTGTTAACGAATGTAGTGAAGATGGATGGACACCACTTCATTTAGCAGCTTATTTTGGACAGAAAGAAATAGCGAGTTTTCTTTTAGAAAGTGGTGCAGATATACATAGTAGAGCGAAAAACGAAAATGAAAATACGCCTTTGCAAGCAGCAATTGCGAACAAGCAAAGTGAACATGTTGCTTTCTTAATTGAAAAAGGATTAGATGTAAATATTATGCAAAGTGGTGGCTGGACAGGACTTCACGAAGCGGCATTATTAGGAAATGAAGAAATAATTATGTTACTCCTTAAAAATGGAGCTAATAAGATGATAAAGAAAAATGATGGGAAAACAGCGTATGATATTGCATTAGAAAAAGGATATGATCATCTATTACATCATTTGAAACAGGAAGTGAACTTATGATGAATAAATGGAGTGTTGGTATATTTTTATTTAATGAAGTAGAAGTGTTAGACTTTGCAGGGCCATTTGAAGTTTTTTCTGTAACTGAGGTGAATGAGGAAAAACCATTTACTGTTTATACAGTTAGCGAGAATGGGGAAATGATTACAGCAAGGAACGGATTGAAGGTACAGCCAGATTATAGTATTGAAAATTTACCACCAGTGGATATTTTAATAATTCCGGGCGGGCTAGGTGCTAGAGAATATGAAATAAAAAATGAAATAGTAATAAAATGGATTCGCCAACAAATGAAAGAAGTAAAGCTGATGACTTCAGTTTGTACAGGAGCGCTATTACTGGCGAAAGCAGGTTTACTGGAAGGTTTAAAAGCAACAACACATTGGGCTAGTATTGAAAAGTTTAAAAATGAGTTTCAAAATGTTGAAGTTATAGAAAATGTAAAGTTTGTAGATGAAGGACATATTATAACATCTGCCGGAATTTCAGCTGGAATTAATATGGCATTTCATATTGTGAAAAACTTGTTAGGTGTGCATGTTGCGGAGGATACAGCGAAGCGAATGGAGTATGATATTAGTTTCCCAAATTAAAAAGCCCGAATTGGGCTTTTTATATTGAATGAATATAGTTAAGCTCTTCATCACTCAACATAGGGCGAACAGATGCATTTGCATTTTCTTGTGCTTGTATTCCTGTTTTGGCACCAGGAATTACAACACTTACTGCCGGATGAGAGAGTACATAGCGAAGTGCAAGTTGCCCTAAGGTCTGATTTTTATTTGAGAGCAACCGAAGTTTCTCTACAGTTTGTAAGTCTTCTTGAAACCAAGTTTCATTTGGCCAATCTTTGCGTAAATCTCCATCCGGAAAAATTGTTTTATTTGTGAATTTTCCAGTTAAAATGCCCATTTTTAATGGACCACGAATAACAGCTCCTAAATTTTTCTCTTGTAAAAATGGTAATATATCTTTTTCTGGTTTTCGATTTAATATATTGTAATCAAGCTGTACGATATCAATTTCGTTGTTGTTATTGAAATGATGAATGTATTGTAAATCATGAGTCGAAACACCGACTGCTCTTACTTTGCCATCACGTTTTAATATGTCAAATGCACGTAGAAATGCTTCTGTTTCCCTACGATTATGCCACCAAATATGACAAAAATAAAGATCAATATAATCTGTTTGAAGACGTTGTAAACTTGTTTCGAATACGGCGATGATTTTTTCGGGAGTATCATATACAGGAACTCCATTAGGGTCGTAGTGATGCCCGATTAAACCACCTTTCGTTGATAGGATAATATCATTGCGATGTCCTTTAATCGCGGTAGCCACCAACTTTTCGCTATGTCCTAAACCATACACATCCGCAGTATCAATAAAATTCACACCACACTCAATTGCTTTTTTTATAGCGGTTATAGATTGTTTATCGTTAACAGGTCCCCATTCATCACCACCGATTGCCCATGCGCCAAAACCTATTTCAGAAACAGTTATTCCAGTTTTACCTAATGTGCGGTAATGCATATTTCTCCTCCTTGTAAGCATGTTATAACATGGATATGTGGGCAAGGAATTTTTTGTGTGAAAAAACTCTTCTACAATAGTAGAAAAAGAATTACAGAAACTACTATTTTATAGCAGCATGTATAAAAAAAAACGGTGTAAATATGGAAATGTCGTCGAATGCTATCTTTAATTGGTTAATTTATGGGATATTTTTGTGAAGGAGTTTATTTTATAAGAATAGAATTTAATTTAGTAAGAAAACGTGCCGATGGTAGTGAAAAATATGGGTTAGGGGGATTTGAATGAGGAAACTCAAACGAGTAAATGTTCCTAATATACCAGAGCAATTATCACAACCTAGTGACAAGCGTAGGATAAATAAAAAGAAGTTAAGGCGACTTATTTTAATGGTCCTTTTTATTGCGGCAACTACTCTTTACGTTCAATATATTTTAACGAAACAACAAGAAGTAATTGATAAAAAGAAAGATACGATTACGGATCAAAAGAAGCAATTAGTATCTTTAAAGAAAGATAAAGATTCTTTAAAGACTAACATAGAAAATTTAACAGACGATGAGGAAGAAATTTTGAAGTTAGCGAGAAAAGAGTATCAATTTTCTAAGTCAAATGAAACTATATTTGTGATGCCAAAGTAATAAAAACAGTTAGCCATTGAACTGCACCCCCAATTGTTAGACACCGTCTAACAATTGGGGGTGCAGTTTTTTATGTATGAATGTCATGGTACAAGGAACAATCACATATTGTAGAAATAAAGAGTTTAAGCTATTTTCATAAATATGGAATATGCACTAAAATAAATGTTGTTAAAATTCTGTCAATTATATTATAATACAAGGTAAGCGGATACATTTTTTAATCAACGTTGAGTTCCTCGCTCATACGACTATTAAGAAACCCGTTATCCTTGTATAAGAAAGGAAGATAGCTGTGTACGCTTCAAATACAATTTATATCGTAGGGGATGCGAAAGCACCTCAAAATAATCCCATTACTGAAAAGTTTAAAAGCTATTTCGTAGCATTTATACTTGTTAAGGATACAGGGGAAATTGTAGATGCAGACTGCTCAGCGACAATTGCATTAACATCTCAATTTGTTAAATATTTATTTCTACATAAAAATATAAATGACCCGGCGTTAGTAATGGAAGTAAAGAACCGATATTTCGGTTCTTCTCAAAAAGCGTTACTTGTAGCGCTAAAAGATGCACAGAAAAAATATAATCAGATTGCTGCTTTGTCTACTCAATCATAGACAAAATCCAGCCGTAAGAATCATTCTTATGGCTGGATTTTTTTATTTCACATTATCGTCCTACATTAAAAGTAAACGAAAACAAAGTAGAGAGATAGAAGAGTAAATGCCCAATAGGTTTACCCAATAATCCGTGGGTATAAACCTCCGGTGGATTAAAATTTCACTTCATTGGAGAACGAAAGGATGAACAAAATGAAAATTACAGATGTAAAAGTAAATCGTAGACGTGTAAAACTGCATACACCGTTTAAAACCGCGCTTCGTACTGTAACCGAAATTGAAAGTATAGATGTTTATATTCATACAGACGAAGGAGTGATTGGTAAGGGGGCTGCAGCCGCAACGCCAGTTATTACGGGGGATTTCACCAGCGGAATGGAAGAAGCGATTTTAGGGCCGATGCGTTCATGTTTAATTGGTCAAAATATCATTCAATTTCAGCAGTTACTACAGCGCATTCAAATGAGTTGTATTGGAAATTCAAGTGCGAAAGCAGCGGTAGATATCGCTTTATATGATGTATATTGCCAATATCAAAATGTGCCGTTATATGCATTGTTAGGCGGGAAGAAAGAAATTCATACCGATATTACAGTGAGTGTGGATGAGCCTGTATTAATGGCAAAAGAAGCGAAGAAACATATAGAAAAAGGATTTCAAACATTAAAGATTAAAGTGGGTAAAGAGGCGCATTTAGATTTGGAACGTATTGAGGCAATTCGAAATGTGGTACCAAGAAATACGACATTACGTTTAGATGCGAATCAAGGTTGGAGTCCAAAAGAAGCGGTTTCTATCATTCAAGAGATGGAAAATCGTAATTTAAATATAGAATTTATTGAACAACCAGTACACGCGAAAGATTGGGATGGGTTAAAGTACGTCAAAGATCGTGTGCAAACGCCAATTATGGCCGATGAAAGTATATTTTCAGCAAGTGACGCATTAAAGCTCGTTCAAGGAAGATATGCAGATTTTATTAATATTAAATTAATGAAATGTGGTGGCATACGTGAAGCATGGCGTATTGCTGATATCGCAGAAACAGCTGGTGTGAAGTGTATGGTGGGCAGCATGATGGAGTCTTCACTTTCCGTTAGTGCTGTTGCGCATTTAGCGGCAGCGCATCCTAATATTCATTATTTTGATCTTGATGCACCGCTTTGGTTAATGGAAGAGCCAGAAGGAATGACTTATTCTGGATCAAAAGTAAACCTTCAATCGACAGTGAATAGTAAATCTTAGGAGAAGAGACAAGTAAACTATCTTTTAAGGGGGATATATATGAAAAAAGTAGGAACTGCATTTTTAACAACTTTATTTATATTTTCATCGTTTACATCGGCAAATGCTGAAGAAAAGAAGGATAATAAAGCATTTATAGATGTATCTGCTGCAACGTTATGGACAGCACTTGATTCATTAAGACCAATCGATACACCGAGTGCAACAAATCCAGTGGATCTATGGAAATGGACGAAATCAATGACACTTGACGAGAAACTATGGTTAACAAATGCAAATAAATTAGAAACACAAGCTTTACTCGGTCAAGAAGTAACTGTTATTGATAAGAAAGGCGAATGGGTGAAGGTATTAGTGCATGGACAGCCAACACCACGAAATGAAGAAGGTTATCCGGGCTGGATGCCTGAAAAACAATTAACATATAATCAAGAATTTGCAGATAAAACAAATGAACCTTTTGTCTTAATAACTAAACCAACAGCGATTTTATATATAAATCCTTCTGAAAAACATAAATCACTTGAAGTCAGTTATAATACAAGACTGCCGCTATTAAGTGAAGACACAATTTCATACCGTGTATTGTTGCCAAATGGTCAGAAAGCATGGCTACGAAAAAATGATGGAACAGTTTACCGATCTCAAACTGATATTCCAACTCCGGCGGCCAATGATTTAATTAACACAGGGAAAATGTTTTTAGGCTTACCGTATATATGGGCTGGTACAAGTGGTTTTGGATTTGATTGCTCTGGCTTCACACATACGATCTATAAATCGCACGGCATTACAATTCCGCGAGATTCTGGACCGCAATCAAGAGCAGGGGTTGCAGTTGATAAAGAAAATCTACAAAAAGGAGATTTAATTTTCTTTGCACATGATCAAGGGAAAGGTAGTGTCCATCACGTTGCAATGTATATTGGTGATGGCAATATGATTCACTCACCAAGAGCTGAAAGGTCGGTAGAGATTATACCGCTAAATACACCAGGATATATAGAAGAATACGCTGGTGCTCGTCGTTACTTACCTTAAAAATAGAAGGGGGTTTTTAAATGAAAAAAGTTGTTCGTTACTCATTAGTTAGTACTCTATTAGTTTCTTCATTTTTAGTTGGTTGCGCAAAAGAAAAAACTGCAACAAAGCCGAAAGATGAGAAGAAAGTATTACAGTTACTAGAAACAGGTGAAATTCCGTCGTTAAATTCAGGGAAAGTAACAGATGCAGTCTCGTTTAACGTTTTGAATAACGTAATGGAAGGACTATTTCGTCTATCGAAAAATGATGAAGTAATTGAAGCCGGCGCACAAAAATATGAAGTGAGTAAAGATGGAAAAACATATACATTCCAATTACGTGATGCGAAATGGTCTAACGGAGAGCCAGTAACCGCTCATGATTACGTATACGCTTGGAAGCAATTGGTAAATCCAGATACTGCTTCTCAATATGCATACATTGCGTACGATGTAAAAAATGCTGAGAAGATAAATAAAAAACAACTAGGTCTAGATGAATTAGGAGTAAAAGCGAAGGATGATAAAACATTCGTCGTAGAGCTAGAACATCCTGTACCGTATTTTACGAAATTATTAATTTTACCATCCTTCTATCCAATTAACGAAAAATATGCGAAAGAGCAAGGTGATAAATATGGATTAGAAGCAAATAAAGCGGTATATAATGGACCGTTTACATTATCAGAGTGGAAGCATGAAGCTAGCTTTACAATGAAGAAAAACGATAAGTATTGGGATAAAAAAGAAGTGAAGTTAGATGAAGTAAACTATCAAATTGTAAAAGAAATTTCAACTGCGGTAAATTTATATGAAACAGATAAAGTTGATAGAGCTGTTATTTCTACAGAATTCGTAGATAAATATAAAAATAATAAAGAGTTAAAACAATATACAGATCCAGTTATGTACTTCTTCCGATTTAATGAAAATGTACCGATTCTTAAAAATAAAAATGCACGTCTTGCGCTAAGTACAGTTTTTGATAAGAAGGGACTCGCAGATTCATTTTTAAATGATGGATCGGTTGCAGCAAACTATTACGTACCAAAAGGATTTTTAAAGGGCCCAGATAAGAAAGATTTTAGAAGTACGGCTGGTGAGTTTAATAAGACAAATGTAAAACAGGCGAAGGAATATTGGGAGAAAGCAAAACAAGAGACAGGTACAAATGAAGTGACGTTAGAACTATTAAATTATGACTTGGAAAACTTTAAAAAAGTTGGAGAGTACATTAAAGAGCAGCTTGAGAAAAACTTACCAGGATTAAAAGTGAATGTGAAATTACAACCACATACGCAAAAATTAGCACTTGAGAAGAAGAAAGAATATGAAATGTCGTTATCACGCTGGTTACCAGATTATCCAGATCCAATGACTTACTTAGAAGTATTCCTTTCTGGAAGTAGCGTCAATAATACAGAATATGCAAACCCAGAATATGATGCGTTAATTAAGAAGATTAAAACAGAATTAGGTAATGATGAAAAGGCTCGCTGGAAAGCAATGCAAGATGCTGAAAAAATGCTACTTGATGATGCAGTAATTGCACCGGTATTCCAGCGCGGATTATCTTACTTACAAAAACCATATGTGAAAGATTTATATGTACATCAATTTGGTCCAGCTACAAGTTTAAAATGGGCAGATGTACAAAAATAAAAGAATGGAGAAACAGACTTCATGTATGTGATAGTCTGTTTTTCTTATTTAAAGTTAGAAAAATAGTTCATGGTATAATTTATTAGTCTGTAAACAGTATTTGGAGGGGAAATGATGTCTATGTTTGAAGAAGAGAAAGTAATTTATACAAAAAGATTATTTATGAGGAAACCAATTGTAGAAGATATTAATCAGTTTTATAACATATTAAAAAAAGATACTGTTGGCAAATGGTTGGCTAAATCAAGAGGAATGTCGAAGGAAGAAACAAATGATTATATTGGGCAACTTATCTTACATTGGGAACAGTATGACTTCGGGGTATGGTTGTTATTTAATAGTGAAACAGGAAAGCTTTTAGGACATTGTGGTTTAAGAAAGGTAGATGAAACAGGTGCAATAGAAATTATGTATCTCCTTGACCCAGAACATTGGAGGAATGGGTATGCATTAGAAGCAGCAGAGGCTTCCATTAAATATGCAATAGAGACTTTGAATGTAACAAGAATAATTGCTAGAGTTAAAGTAGCAAATGAGAGCTCGAAAAAACTTTTACGAAAGCTCGGGTTTATATATACTCATGAAGTTAATCATAGCGGGCGTTTATTATCATATTTTGAACTTCATACATCATCCGAAGAATTCTAGACATTTCATATGTTTTTTTATTGTTAAAAAATAAAATTATTACTAAAATTCCAGTGTGAAATTTATGTAGAATCTTGTATAATTAACATGTTTCTATGGAAACATTTTCTTGCGCTATTTATATAGGGCTTAATAGAACAAGGAAGGAAATACATACATGTATATAATAGATAAATAGAATGGGACATGTATAGAGACAAAGGAGAGAAAAGATGACGTGTCAAAAACAAGGGTTACAATTTAATAACGATAGAAAGAGGGACAGAAGATGAAAATGAAGCATGCTTTTGGTCCTATAATTTTAGCATGTGTGCTTTTTTTCATTATCATTCTAATCCCATCGAAAAGTTTAGTATCGCTTATTAGTGATAAGAAGGTAGAAGATGCGGCAACTTCTTTACAAAAAGAGAAATTACAAAGTGTTTTCTTACAGCAAAAAATGTTAGAGAATTCACAGTATTTACCGATGTACGGTTCATCAGAATTTTTACGAATGGATGCATATCATCCGTCTAATTATTTCAAAGTAAATCCAGCTGGTTTTACACCGTTTTTAATTGGAACTGGCGGTACACAAAGTTTAGCTCATATTTTAAATATGACATCTACTATGGATGAATTAGAAGGTAAAAAAGTAGTCTTTGTTCTTTCACCACAATGGTTTACAAAGACTGGTGTCTCACAAGGGGATTTCACTAATAATTTCTCCAAACAACAAGCATATCATTTTATTTTTAATGATAAGATAAATCCAGAAATGAAAAAGCAAATCGCGAAACGGCTATTAGATTATAAAGTTGTTCAAGAAGATGATATATTAAAAAATTCATTAGAAGGTATTGTATATAATGATACGAAACATAACATAAAAGCAGGTTTAGTTAAACCACTTGCTTATATGCATCGAAATATTTTAGATCATAGAGATATATTTAACTCTTTATTTAAAATCGAACCGATGAAGGAGAAAACAAATATCGGACTTCGTTCAATTTCTTGGGAAGACGCACGTAAACACGCAGAACAAGAAGGGAAAGCTGAGTCTACTACAAATACATTCGGAATTGAAAATCCGTATTATCATAAGAATAATCTGAAGAAAAAACTAAAAGGTTTAAAAAACTTTAGAGCAAATGAAACATATGATGAATCACCAGAATACGATGATTTACAAATTATTTTAGAGTTATTTAAAGAGAAAAATGTCAAACCACTCTTTATTTCTGTACCTGTAAATGGGCCTTGGTATGATTATACTGGCTTCCCGAAAGAACGCCGTGAAGTGTATTATAAAAAAGTTCGAGAACAGGTTGAGAAAGCAGGATATCCAGTAATTGATTTCTCTGGTCATGAATATGATAAGTATTTCTTAAAAGATACGATTCATTTGGGCTGGAAAGGTTGGATTTATTTTGATGAAGCAGTGCAGAAATTTTATTCTGAGAAATAAAGTATAGAAATCGGAATGGCTATGAGCCGTTCCGATTTTTTTAGTATAGAGGATTTTGGTGAGGACAATTTGGGAATGCATGTATATCTTGAATCTGTCTATAATCATAATGTTTCATTGCAAACTGAGCTTGATAAAGGTATTCATACACATATAATTGACCATCATGCGCTGAACATAATACACCAGAAGTTCCTTGCCCATTTATGAAGGAAATGCCGATAGGGCGTCCGATTAAGTACGGTATTTTTTGCTGCCAATGCATAGGGGAATCACTCCTTTTTGAGATAATATACGAAAGAAATGATCAAATGGTTGCTTATCCATGTAAATGTAGATGGAAAGGTATTATATAATTCCTGAAGATTAATTCATATATAAATAAAAAACCGCTATAATTCCGAATGAATTTATAGCGGTTTTTATTATATTCTTAAGCGAGATTTTTACGCTTTTTTGTCCATTTTTTTATAACGAAGTATAAAAGTATAAGTACGACGCCACCAATTGCGAATGATTTCACATACGGACCAGCAATATCATTTATATTCTCCCAATTTTCACCTAGTTTTTCACCTAAATAAATGAAAATAATAGACCAAGGGATAATCGCAAGTGCTGTTAATGTAGTGAAACGTAGTAATGGCATTTTTGTAATACCAGCAGGAATTGAAATCGCATGACGCACTACTGGAATGAAGCGTGCTGTAAAAATGACGCCAGTTCCGTAACGATTAAACCAATCTTCTGCAGCATCTATTTGTTTTTTATGTATGAAAATATATTTTCCGTAACGTTCTAATATAGGGCGTCCGCCGTATCGTCCAAGCCAATAAATAAAGATTTGAGCAATAACACCGCCAATTGTACCGAATACAACAGCGCCTATAAATGAGATACTTCCATTGAATACTAAGTATCCTGCATAAGCAAGGACAATTTCACTTGGGATAATTTCAATCATAAGTCCAAGCATAATGCCCCAATAACCTAATCCTTCAAAAAACGTTAATACTGAATGAATAAAACTACTTAACATTGTTGCACCTTCTAGTTTATGAATTTTTGAGTATAAGAACCTTTTATTTAATGACGTAAAAGGTTCACTATATGTAGATTATACCTTATTTACATAGGGGATTGCTATTTCAATTCTTTTATGTCTCTCATAATTATTATAGTAAAAGATATAAGCCACGTTTTCATGAAGGGTTAATGAAAAGATTATTAAAAATTTGTCATAAAAAATAGAAGCATTTCTGCTCCTATTTTTTAAGGCTTCACATCTAAGTTCTGTAAAAATAAAGTTGCTGTTACGTAACGTTTTGCTAACATTTGTACATATGCGGTATGTACAGAAAGGGTCGCAATAATAATAGCGTTACGAATTGCTTCGCGTTGTTCGTTATTAATTTGATCGAACTTGCTTGCGATTTTATCAGCTTTTTCTTTTACGATGTTTTCAATTGTATGAACGGTATCTGTTGCATTTAATTGTAAGCAATTCCCTTGATTGAGTTCTTCAAATAGAGAAGAGTATGCTACATATAAATGAACAGGATTGATTAAATCATCACTTCGATCGGCTGGGTCATTTACAATAAGGCGTAATAGCTTACGAATGGATTCAAAATCAAGTGCTGTTTTTAAATCTTCGACAATAAATAGTAAGGCTGCTTGTTCAATTGAATATTTTTTCCCCTTTTGAGGAGAGCCAATCATTTCTTTTATATCTCGTTTCACCCAGTTTTGCATAGCAGTTACAGAGAAACTTGTGTTTTCAATCTGATTGCCAAGCGCAACTATTTCATTTAAAGAAAAACCGACATCAGTATCGTCAATTTTAATCAGCTTTTCAAAAATAGGTGAAAGTGCGGTAGTAATAAAAGCTGTAACGCTTTGTCCGCTTTCAATATCTTTTTTATGTGACTTTGCCCAAGCTTCTTGTAAAATACCGAGAGGCTTTTTCGTATTCCATCCTCTTAGTGATAGAAGAAGGGTAGCCATTTCGTTTCGTGTGAGATGAAATGTTTCCATCTTTTCACCTCCAAAATAATAAAAAGTTCTTATGAACTTATAATATGTTTTGTTTCATTTAAAGTCAATTCTGTTTTGCTTAATTTTTCCTTTGTCACCAAACTGTCGGAAGTAAATAATACTTGCATATTTCGACAAAAGTTCATATAATAAGTTCATAAGAACCTTTAAAATGTTCTTAAAAACAAATCTATCATTCTGAATTTACTAGAAAGATAGATTTCACATATATCTATATAAAAGGAGAATGGATATAATATGTTGAAAAAACTTGTAGCAGTAATGACAGCATTCATGGTTATCTTTGGGGCTAGCAGCTTTATGTTCGTAGATCATGCGGCAGCGAAAAGTTACAAATCTGGTAAAAAATCATTTACACCAAGTTCAGGTCAAAAGTCAAAAGTTGATTTAAACAAAAAAGACTCAAATGTAAATTCTCAAAAAACGACTCCAGATTCAAAAACGAAAGCAACAAATACAGCACCAAAAAGTAATAAAGGAAGCTTTATGAAAGGTTTATTACTAGGTGGTCTTGGTGGTTTACTAATGGGTAGCTTATTTGCAAATATGGGAGCTCTTGGTTCTGTATTAGCGTTTATGGTAAATATGTTAGTAATGGCTGGTATCGTAATGTTAGCAGTTCGTGCATTTAAATACTTCAAAGACCAACGTAAGAAGAAGGCAGATGAAGTAGCATGGAAACAATAAAAATTTCTGAACAAGAGCTTATAAATGCGCTTTGTATATATATCGCTGAAAAAAGACAAGTGGGTCCAGAAGAAGTATTAGTTGAACTTATGTATGATGATGACTACGGTTTCTCTGCGGAAGTAGAGGTAAATGGTCGCCAGCAAATTTTAATTCAAGCAAACTTAATCGAAGCTTTACGCTTATTGCTTGACAGAGAATATAATGTCAATCCATTCGCAGCGAGATTGCAACTTGAATTAGATGATGAAGAAGGAATTTACGCATTAGCGAAATTTAATAACTCAGATGAGTAGAGAAAAGAGCTGTTGAGAATAATCTCAGCAGCTCTTTTTAGTATGTGCATATGTAGAAGAATAATCACGCCAAATTTCATTCATTTTTCGTCTACCGATATCTACCATCGGATTAAACTGAATTGCAGCTTTTTGACGAACAAAGTGAACGTTTTGCATGGCGTGAGATAATTGTTGGTCGACTATATCACGTTTTTTACTTGCATATTTTGCGATAGATAGACCTGCAACTGTTCCTTGCGCCATCGCAATTTTTCCGCTTTCAATGCCTGTAATATTGCCAGCTACAAATAAACCAGGAAGAGGAGTTTCCATTGTTTCGGAATGGAGAGGAACGTGTCCGCCTAATTCTGAAATGTAATGGAAGGGACAACCGGCTACAGCTGCAAGTTCGGCAAGTGGGTATAATCCCCCGGCAATACATACAAAATCTGCTTCATATATTTTCTCTGTTCCATTAATAACATTTCCTTTAGAGTCAATATTAGCAATACGTACACCTTCAACTTGATCTGTTCCGATAATTTCAAGAGCTGCTTTCCGAAGGTGAAGTGGCGTTCCGTTTATTTTCATTCCGTTGTTTGGATAGAATGTTAATCCAGCTTTTCGAATCCAATCAAATTTCATAAAGTGGCTACCTATTCGCAAGAAAGCAGAAGGAGCGAGGTGAGCTACATTTAAAAGAGAGTTTAAAACTTCTTCAGGTTCACCAGCTTTTTGACTTAACTCGCTTTTCTCAGGGAGTACAATATGATCCACTGTAATTCCCGCTAATTGCAATTCACTTAAAATGGCGAAAGACAAAATGTTAGCACCAATAATAATTCCTTTTTTTCCAACTTGCACGCGATGAACATTTGTCATAACTTGAGCTGCTCCAATTGACATCACTCCTGGAAGTGTCCAGCCAGAAAGGGGAATAGAATATTCCGCAGCTCCAGTAGCAAGTAGTACGAAAGGTGTTTCTAACGTACCGATATTAGTATGTACAAACCAATTGTTTTCATCTCTATCTAAATTATAGACCGAAACACCGCACCTGATATGTACTGAAAGTGATTCTGCTTCTTCATGAAGTCGCTTCGATTCTTCTATTCCGTTCCACCATTCTCCAGTAGGCTCTTGATGCAACTGTCCTAACAATCTCCCGCCCGGCTTCATAAATTCATCAATAACGAGCACTTTTAGTCCGAAACGAGCACAAGAGATAGAAGCAGATAATCCCGCTGGCCCTGCACCTATAATAATTACATCACTCATCGCTTTTTCACCATCTCTCTCACGATATTCGGATGCTGTTTCCCGCTTTCAACAACCATGTTTTCTTCTACAACAGTTAAGCATGCGCGTACATTTGTTTGATTATTTACTGTCACGCGGCATTCGGAACAGTGCCCGATATTACAATAAATACCTCGCGGTGTTCCGCTATCTTCATGAACTCTTAATGTCCGTATTCCATTTGCTAACAGGGCAGCAGCTATCGTTTCATGTTCATATGCTTCGTATTGATGACCGTTAAATTGAAAGGTAATACGCTCACTACTTTGTAAAGTACCTAAAATAGGGTGATGTGTAATTCTACTCATTTACTTTCACCTACTGATCCAAAAGTAACTGCACGTATTGGTGGTTGATATTTTAACGGTAGTTCATTAAGAGTTACGTCAGGATTCGCATTTTCAATCATTCGATCTATCATTATTCTGCATGTGCGCCCACCGCAAAATCCCATGCCAGCACGTGTTCTTAGTTTTAATTCTCTTGCCGAGCAGTTATATTCAGCAATTGTCGATTGAAGTTGCCCATATGTAACCTCTTCACAACGACAAACGATTAAGTTGTTTTTATTTGTCATGTGTATTCCTCCTCTAGTTCGATTTTCACAAATTATATATGCAAAAATCATGCCAATATAGAGAGGAGATGGCTACCTGTAAACGCCTGATTGGTGCATAATGATTCTTTATTGAAGTCCAAGTTTCTTTAAACGGTTATATAAAGTAGCCCTTGTTACGCCAAGTTGTTTTGCGCATTCTAATTTATTCCCATTTAAAATTCGTAAAGCCCTTTCAATAACTTTTTTCTCATGCTCATCCATCTCTTCTTGTAAAGAAAGGATTGTATTATTGTTGCTGAGTAATAGGGAATGAGCTGTATGGTTGTCTAAAGTTTCAGTCGTATGAAATGGTAGATATTCTTGTTTTATAATTCCGTCTGTTGCGAATACCACAAGCCGTTCAACAACGTTTCGAAGTTCGCGAATATTACCTGGCCAATTGTAATGAAGCAGTTCATGCATAATGCTTGAAGGTAGGTCACGAATTGGTCGGTTATAGTTGATTGAAAAATCATTTAAGAAAGAATAAGTTAATTCAATAATATCCTCGCGTCTTTCGCGCAGCGGTGGAATATGCAGGCTAACTACATTTAAGCGGTAATATAAATCTTCTCGGAAAGTTCCTTTTCTCATTTCTTCTTGTAAATCACGATTTGTAGCAGCGATAATGCGGAAATCAATATTAATTTCTTTTTCACCACCAACTCGGTAATACTTTCGCTCTTGCAGTACACGTAACAGTTTTACTTGCATATCAAGTGGCATTTCACCTATTTCATCAAGAAATAAAGTACCGCCTTGCGCGAGTTCAATTTTCCCTTTTTTTCCTTTACTATTTGCTCCAGAAAACGCCCCACGCTCGTAACCGAATAATTCACTTTCAAATAACGCTTCTGGAATTGCCCCGCAGTTAATCGAAATGAAAGGCGCCTTCGCTGCCTCACTTGCTTCATGAATTGCTTTCGCAAATACTTCTTTTCCAACTCCGCTTTCCCCAAGTATTAAAACAGTTGATTTTACCGAACAAACTTTTCTAGCTAATTGTATCGTTCTTTGTATAACAGGACTTTTCCCATTCATCGCAAGGAATGGATCGGATTCATCTTTATACTTTGCCACTTCTTGTTCTAAACGGTGCATTTCATGTGACATATTAAATAGTTTTTCATTTAAAGCGACTTGATTTGTAACATCTGTTTCTGAAACGACTGCTCCTATAATTTCATCATTACAATAAACTGGATTTGAATTAATTAATACGAATAAATCGGGACGAGGCTGATGGAACTGAGCGACTATGCTTTTTCCATCATGTAAAGATTGTAAAATTTCCAAGTCTTTATAATCAAAAAAACGAGTAATTGGTTGCCCAATAATCTCATTATGGTTTACTGAAAATATTTTTTCAGCGCCATCTGTCCAAGTTCGAACGTATTCTTTACTATCAATGACTGTAACAGAAGAGTCAGTTGTTTGTATTACAGTGTCATAAAATGACTGTAGTTCATTGTAGGACTTATAAAGAAATGGAATCATTTGCTGAGAAGTTATACAGCATAGCGGCTCATCGTTTTCGTTAAGGATGATAACAGCTAATTCATAAGAAAAAGCGTCAATTAATGCAGTGAATGAGTCATCTACATAAATAATTGCGCAATTATATTCTTCTGTAGTAGAAGGGAGATAATAAAACCTTTCGTTTATTTTCTTAATGCGATCAAGGCTACATGTATGATTGATTAAAGCGCTTTCCAAAAATTCTTGTATAGTCGGAAATGAAAATGCCATAATGTCCTCCTGTTATGTATAAAAATTTTGACAGTGATAAAAAAATAATACACCTATTTACTATAAATTTAAAATATTTTTACAAATAAAAATATTATTTATAAAAATTGTATATGTACAGAATTGGCACGTCAATTGCATAAAAGAAAGTGAGAGGTTTAGGGAAAGGAGGAGTATAGTGTGAGGCACTGCGACGTTTTAATTATAGGTGGTGGAATAATAGGGTGTTCTATCGCTTATTACACTTCAAAATACGGAAGAGATGTAACAATCATTGAAAAAGGAGAATTTGTCAGCGGGACGTCTTCACGGTGTGATGGGAATATTTTGGCCATTGATAAAGACCCAGGGTTTGATAGTCAAATGTCTTTAGTAAGTCAAAAATTAGTAACTGATTTAAGTGAAGAATTAGAGCATTCATTTGAATATAGGGCACCAGGAAGTATTCTCGTATGTGAGTCAGACGAAGAGATGGAAGCTGCGCAGCAATGGGTAAATCGGCAAAAAGAAGCTGGATTACCGTTTCGAATGCTTGATAGGCAAGATATAAGAGAAGAGTCGCCTTTTTTTGCTGATGATTTATTAGGCGGTTTAGAATGTGCGACGGATTCAACTGTGAATCCATATCTCCTTGCATTCTCGCTTCTGTCAGAGGCACAAAAGTTTGGCACAAAAGCCTTTAAACAGACCGAAGTAAAGAGTATAAACATAGATACGAATGGTTCATTTGTTGTAGAAACTACGAATGGAACTTTTACAGCACAACAAGTTGTAAATGCAGCCGGTGTGTGGGCTCCTAAGATTGGTCAGATGTTAAATATAAATATACCAATTGAACCGAGAAAAGGGCATATTATTGTAGCTTCAAGGCAACAACACGTAGGGTGCCGTAAAGTAATGGAATTCGGTTATTTAATTTCTAAATTTGGCGGAAAACGAAAAGTAGATGCTTTAACTGAAAAATACGGGGTTGCGCTCGTATTTGAGCCTACTGAAAGTCAAAATTTCTTAATTGGAAGTAGCCGTGAATTTGTAGGGTTTCATACGAGAATAAACAATGAAGTCATTAAATGTATTGCAAATAGAGCGATTCGCTTTTATCCGAAAATGGCAGATATGATGGTAATTCGTTCTTACGCTGGTTTACGTCCGTGGACAGAAGATCATTTACCGATTATTTCACGAGTGGAACATATTCCAAATTATTTCATTGCCGCTGGGCATGAAGGGGATGGGATTAGTCTTGCAGCAGTTACTGGGAAAGTAATTGAAGAGTTATTAAATGAAAAAGAGACAATTATTCCTATTGAACCACTTCGTTTGAGTCGTTTTACAGAAAGGGTGTTAAACGGATGAAGTCACAAAGAGTCTTTACGACAATTGATACACATACGGGTGGGAATCCAACGAGGACATTAATTAGTGGACTTCCAAAGTTGATTGGAGAGACGATGGCAGAGAAGATGTTACATATGAAAAAGGAGTATGATTGGATTCGAAAATTGTTAATGAATGAACCGCGTGGTCATGATGTAATGTCAGGGGCATTATTAACAGACCCGTGTCATCCTGAGGCTGATATAGGTGTTATATACATAGAGACAGGTGGATATTTACCGATGTGTGGTCACGATACAATCGGTGTATGTACAGCGTTAGTTGAATCAGGTTTAATTCCGGTAGTTGAACCAATTACTTCTTTAAAACTAGATACACCGGCTGGCTTAGTTGAAGTAGATATTGCTGTTCAAGATGGAAAAGCAAAAGAAGTATCTTTCTGTAACATACCAGCTTTTTTATTAAAAAATATTACTGTACAAGTGAAAGACATTGGAACTATAGAAGCTGATATTGCGTATGGAGGGAATTTTTATGCCATTATTGATGCGAAATCAGTAGATCTAGAATTAGTACCAGAAAATGCATCTACAATCATCGATAAGGCGATTCATATAAGAAACACAATTAATGAGAAGTTTGAAATCACTCATCCAGAGTATTCGTTTATAAGAGGATTAACACATGTTGAATTTTATACAGATCCTACTCATGAATGTGCGCATGTGAAAAATACAGTTGTTGTACCACCAGGCGGAATAGATCGATCTCCATGCGGTACAGGAACATCTGCGAAGCTAGCTGTATTATACGCTCAGAAAGAAATCGAAATTGGTGAAGAGTTCATTCATGAGAGTATCGTTGGTTCTTTATTTAAAGGATATGTCATGAATACGACACATGTTGAAAATATTGAAGCTGTCATAACGAAAATTACGGGATCAGCTTGGCTTATGGGTATGCATAGATTTTTTTACAATGAAATGGATCCACTTAAAGAAGGATTTTTGCTAATTCCGCCGATGGAACATGAAACGGAGGATATAAAATGAACATTCAAAAAATGTATACAGCAGTAGACGTACATGTAAATGGCGAGGCATTTCGTGTAATGAAAGACGTACCATGCAAATACTACTACAGTTTGGAGCAATTAAATGAACAATTTTCAGGTGAATTAGCAGAAGAGATGAAGCTTTTATTAAATGAACCACGTGGTTTTATCGGTTTGAATGGGTGCATTGTCGTTCCATCTATCCATAATGAAGTGGATGCAGCTGTATTATTTTTTAATCATGAAGGTTCGATTCCGCTTCATTATGGAGGCATTGTTGCAGTAATAACGATGTTACTCGAAAGTGGGTATTTAAAAAAGAGAGAGTCCAATCAATACAAAATTGAAACGTTATCTGGAATATTTTTAGTTCATGCGTATGTAGAGAATGATGAAGTTATATCGGTTTCGTTTGAAAGCAAACTATGCTATTTGATTGAGGAAAATTTACAGGTTGGTAATGTAAGTTATTCTCTCATACAAGCAGATAAAGTATATGCAGTTGTAGAAAAAGGTGCGTATTCGCCAGAAATTCGTGTTGAAAACATTTCAGAATTGAAAAGATGGGGAGAAGCTACACTGCAGGCTATACAAAAACAGTCGCTAATAAAAAGGCTTATTTTAGTAGATCCTTCGCAAAAAGAAAAGAACCATATAAAGTCGATTACATTTCATGAAGATAACTTTATCGTACGTTCGCCAGGTTTTGTTTCTACTATCGTTTCCTATGTTCATGCGTTATTTAAAAATGATTATATGGCGGATAAACCTTTTAAAAATGAAAGTATATTTAATAGTTTTATAACTGTGGAAAAAGTGAAGAAGGAGGAACTAGGATACATTTTCCGTTTTGAAAGTAGAGGATTTATTACAGGAATGCAGACGTTTCTATTAGACCCTACGGATCCATTTCCGGCAGGTTTCTTATTAAAATAAAATGTGATAAGGAGAGATAAATATGCAAAAAATTAAAGGGGCATTTCCAGTATTAATAACACCGATGGATGAATTTCAGGAAATTAATTGGGATGGGGTAAAACAAAATGTAAATTACTTTATCGAACAAAAGGTTGCAGGTGTCATCATTAATGGAAGTACAGGAGAGTTTGTAAGTTTATCAAAAGAAGAACGATTTAAAATGGTAGAAACCGTGTTGAAAGAAATTGATGGCCGTATTCCAGTCATTGTTGGAACTGCAGCAGAGACGACGAAAGAAACAATTGAATATACGAAACATGCAGAAGCGCACGGAGCGGATTGTGCATTAATTATAAACTCTTACTATTGTAAACCGAAGGAAGAGGAGATTTATTTTCATTTTAAAGAAATCTCAAATTCTGTAAATATACCAATTATGCTATACAATAACCCATTTACTTCTGGTGTTGATATGAGTACAAAGCTAATGCTCCGTATTGGAAAAGAGTGTGAAAATGTTACACATATTAAAGAATCTAGCGGAGATATTCGAAAAGCGAGAGATTTAGTAAGACAAAGTGAAGGGGCTTTCCAAGTCTTCTGTGGTTCTGAAGATTTAGTTATGGAATCATATTTAGTTGGTGCTTCGGGATGGGTTTCAGTAGCAGGAAATATCGTTCCCGGTCTCGTTACAAAAATGTATGAGCATTTTCAAAATGGTGAATTAGAAAAGGCGTGGGAAATAAACGATGCTATTTTACCACTTTGCGAGTTTCTTGAAGGATCAGGGAAATATGTTCAAATCGTTAAACGTTCCATGGAATTACATGGGCAAGCGGGAGGACCTTCTCGCTATCCAAGACTAGGATTAACTGTTGACGAGGATCAAAAGCTTCAAACGATTTTATCAAATATTGCAGCTCATGTAGCTGTTTAAATAAGGAGGAGAACATAATGTTAAAGACAAATATTGAGCTGAAACCAAAAGTGGAAGCGTTTTTAAATGAAGAAATTAAAATGTTTATTAATGGCGAATTTGTTGCTGCTATTGGGGGAAAGACGTTTGAAACGTATAATCCAGCTACAGAAGATGTTCTAGCTGTCGTATGTGAAGCGCAAGAAGAGGATATTGATGCTGCAGTAAAAGCGGCAAGATCTGCATTTGAATCCGGTCCGTGGGCAGAAATGACTACTGCTGAAAGAGCGCATCTTATTTATAAATTAGCAGATTTAATTGAAGAACATAGAGAAGAATTAGCGCAACTAGAAGCTTTAGATAATGGAAAGCCATATCAAGTAGCACTTGATGATGATATTTCAGCAACTGTAGAAAATTATCGTTATTACGCAGGATGGGCTACAAAAATTATTGGGCAAACAATCCCAATTTCAAAAGATTACTTAAATTACACGAGACATGAACCTGTAGGTGTTGTAGGTCAGATTATTCCGTGGAATTTTCCGCTCGTTATGTCTTCTTGGAAAATGGGAGCTGCACTGGCGACAGGTTGTACGATCGTATTAAAGCCAGCAGAGCAAACGCCTTTATCTTTACTATATACAGCAAAACTTTTTAAAGAGGCTGGATTTCCAAACGGTGTTGTAAACTTTGTACCAGGCTTTGGTCCTGAAGCAGGAGCAGCAATTGTAAATCATCATGACATTGATAAAGTTGCTTTTACAGGATCTACTGTTACAGGAAAGTATATTATGCGTCAGTCTGCAGAAATGATTAAGCATGTAACGTTAGAGCTTGGCGGCAAATCACCAAATATCATTTTAGAAGATGCGGACTTGGAAGAAGCAATTAATGGTGCATTCCAAGGTATTATGTATAATCACGGTCAAAATTGTAGCGCAGGATCACGTGTATTTGTTCATCGTAAACATTATGAAACTGTAGTAGATGCACTTGTGAAAATGGCGAACAACGTAAAGCTTGGAGCAGGTATGGAGAAAGGAACGGAAATGGGTCCACTCGTATCTAAGAAACAACAAGAGCGTGTGTTACATTACATTGAGCAAGGGAAGAAAGAAGGTGCTACAGTTGCGGCTGGTGGCGAACGTGCGCTTGAAAAAGGTTATTTCGTTAAACCAACTGTATTCAAAGATGTTACAGACGATATGACAATCGTTAAGGAAGAAATATTTGGACCAGTTGTTGTTGTACTTCCATTTGATTCGACAGAAGAAGTAATTGAACGAGCGAACAACTCATCCTATGGCCTTGCTGCGGGTGTATGGACGCAAAATATCAAAACGGGTCATCAAGTGGCAAATAAATTAAAAGCAGGAACAGTGTGGATTAATGATTATAACTTAGAAAATGCAGCTGCACCATTTGGTGGATACAAACAATCTGGTATTGGCCGCGAATTAGGTTCATATGCGCTTGATAATTATATAGAAGTGAAAAGTGTTTGGGTAAATATAAAGTAATAGGGTGTTTTACTGACAAAAATTGAGGGATGAAATAATGAAAGATGCGGACAACTAGAAAGTTTGATAATAGTTGTCCGTTTTCTTATATACAAAATTGCTTTTCCAAAGAATGATAAGGGGGATTTGGATGGAGAATTTAGTAGAATGGTTAGTAGGGCAAGTGTGGAGTATCGGTTTAGTTGTTTTTGCATTAGGGGCAGGCGTATATTTCACGATTGCAACACGCTTTTTGCAAATTCGTTATTTTAAAGAGATGATTAAACTATTATTTGAAGGAAAGAGTTCAGAGACGGGAATATCATCTTTTCAGGCATTTTGTTTAGCCTTATCGGGAAGAGTGGGAATTGGTAATATTGCAGGGGTAGCGACAGCAATTGCTTTCGGCGGGCCTGGAGCTGTATTTTGGATGTGGGTAATGGCTTTGTTAGGGGCAGCGAGCGCGTTTGTAGAATCAACATTATCTCAAGTATACAAAAGTAAAGTAGGGAATGAATATCGCGGCGGTACTCCATATTTCATTGAGAGAGGTTTAAAAATGAAATGGTTTGCAGTCATTGTAGCGGTAGTTGTAACACTTTCATATGGCGTGTTATTACCAGGTATTCAATCTAGTAGTATCGCAGTTGGATTCGAAAACTCTAATGGTATTAGCAAATATATAACTGGTATATTTTTAGTCGTGTTACTAGCAGCAATTATTTTTGGTGGTGTAAAGAGAATTGCCGGTGTTTCTCAAATGCTTGTGCCATTTATGGCAATTGGTTATGTAATTGTTACATGTATCATATTAATTGCGAATGTAACGGAGATTCCAAGTATGTTTGCTTTAATTTTCTCTAGTGCATTTGGTGTAAATGAAATGTTTGGTGGAATTGTTGGTGCAGCTATTGCATGGGGCGTAAAACGCGCTGTATTTTCAAACGTTGCTGGTGTCGGAGAAGCGACGTATAGTTCGGCGGCTGCTGAAGTATCGCATCCTGCAAAACAAGGATTAGTTCAAGCGTTTTCCGTATATATCGATACAATTGTCGTATGTACAGCGACAGCTCTTATGATTTTAATAACAGGTATGTATAATGTTATACCTGAAGGGAAAACCGCTATTGTACAAAATATAGGAAATGTGGAAGCTGGTCCAATTTATACACAACAAGCAGTTGAAACTGTGATAACAGGGTTTGGTCCAATATTTATTTCAATTGCGATTTTCTTTTTTGCATTTACAACGTTACTCGCTTATTACTATATCGCTGAAACGACACTTACTTATTTAGATCGTCAATTGAAGTATGGCTGGTTAAAACCAGTTTTAAAATTTGGATTTTTAATTATGGTTTACATCGGTAGTGTTGAATCAGCGTCGCTTTTATGGAATCTCGGAGATTTAGGAATCGGTAGTATGGCATGGTTAAACTTAATCGCGATTCTATTATTAAGTAAAATCGCATTAAAAGTGTTAAAAGACTATGAAAGGCAGAAAAAAGAAGGGAAAGATCCAGTATTTAATCCTAAAAATGCGGGGATTGAAGGATTAACATTTTGGGAAGAAAGAAGTAAAGAGGTTGAAAGAAAAAGTTCTAGAGAAAAAGTTATTGTAGATGATAATTTAAAATTATAACGTAAATTAACTGAAAATTCTTAATTTAAAAGAAGGTATATTGCCTCCATTTCATCACATACTACAATAGGTATGGATAATATGACTGGAGGGAATAAGATGGAACATGAGCAACATAGTTCGATAAATGATATTCTACATCATTATAAAGAAGGTATAGGTAGTTTTACAAATCAAATTCCTGAAATCGCTGAGACATATAATGCGTTCACGCAAGCTTGTTTTCAAGAGGGTGCTTTAACAAAAAGAGAAAAGCAACTTATTGCATTAGGAATTAGTTTAGCAACGCAAGATGAGTATTGTACAATTTATCATACAAAAGGTTGTCTTGATCAAGGATGTTCAGATAAAGAGATTCTGGAAGCATGTGGTGTTTCAGCAGCATTTGCTGGCGGAGCTGCGATGAGTCAAGCGGTAACTTTAGTGCAAGAGTGTTTAACAGAACTGAAAAATCAAAAGCATTGAATAAAAAAACGTTTTAAACTTTATGTTTAAAACGTTTTTTATTTGAAATTAAATTTGTATTCAATTTAATATGCTATATCTTCATAAATAGATTTTTCTACATCAGGAAGAACTGTGTATATACTCTTACCCATTAAAGCTTCTAATTCTTTCTTAATCGCATAAAACCCTTTCCAATGTAAAGATGTATGAGATGTTGTACCATGACGCAAACCAACAGAAATTAATCTTCTTTCCAGCGTAGTAAAGCCACCCGCATCAGCAAGAGCGTCACAAAGAGTAATTACTTTATTGTATAAGTCGTAGTTACAATGTTCATTTAATATTTCAACTAACCGGCTTCTCATATGGTCAGGAACGAGACTCCATTCCGCTGCGATATCTATATGTTCATTTTTGCATGGGAATGAGTGTGTCACACAAATAACAGCGTTTCCTGTATACCCTAAATCATTCATATACATATAACCATCATAGGAATGAATGACCGATTTGGTAAAACCTTTGTATCTTCCGATATCATGCAAAAGGGCAGCGTTATATGCTATGTCAGCATCTAGGTTATACCCATTTTTAATAAGTTCTATAATTATGTTTTCAGTTGCATGAGCAACATGTAGTGAATGTTCAAACCAAGGGCCCGGGTTTTGTTCATATGCCCATTCGAGTAATTCTTTTGCGTACGTTCTATCTAATATATATTTCATATCGTTATCCTTTCACAAAAAATCATATCTTTCTATAAATTCATCTTATTATTTCATTATTCCTTCTTTAAAAATTGTTACAATGAAACAAAAGGGGGAAAAGTAATGCGAAATTTAGTAATTGAAGAAATAAAGCAACTAGAAAATGATATGGAAGAACTTTCGAAACTTTTGAAAATGGTTGTAAATGATGGGGCATCAATTGGTTTTTTGCCTCCACTGGAACAAAAAGACGCAACAAAGTATTGGCAAACAGTATTAGCGCCAGAAGTGATATTGTATGTGGCTAAAATAAACAACGAAGTAGCAGGGAGTATTCAATTACAATTAGTTACTAAGCCTAACGGAATTCATAGAGCCGAGATTTGCAAATTAATGACTCATCCAAACTTTAGACGTAACGGTATTGGACGATCGCTTATGCAAAAAGCAGAGGAACGAGCAAAGCAAGAAAACAGGTCTCTTTTAGTATTAGATACTAGAGAAGGAGATCCTTCCAATAAACTGTACAAATCACTAGACTACCAAGAAGTTGGAACAATACCAGGGTATGCAATTTCTCCGAATGGTAAGTTAGATGCTACGGTTATTTATTATAAAAACATTTAAGGTATAATCAAACGGGGAGAGTGCTTAATTATTAGTAAGTGAATAATAAACGACTATTTTTAACACCGTCTATATTTTTCTGGCGGTGTTAAAATAGTTAATTATAATCTAATTAACGCACTAAATGAATTTGAGAAAGTTTTTAGAGGGTTCTTTTAGTAATGATTCTCGTCTTATAATAAATGTAGAGAAGATGACTAGCCAACTATAGTTATTTTCGCTTTATTATCGGAAGGGGATGAAAGTATGAAAAAGAATAGTTTACAAAAGATGAAGAAAGTTATTTTAAGTGGTGGAGTATTACTTACGGGATTATTAACATTTGGATTTTCAGAAAAGGCTTCAGCTCATGGATATGTAGAATCACCAGCGAGCCGATCTTATTTATGTAAGCAAGGGGTAAATGTAAATTGTGGACCGATTCAATATGAACCACAAAGCGTAGAAGGGATAGGTGGATTTCCGCAACTAGGACCTTCTGATGGACAAATTGCAGGGGCTGGTCATTTTCCCGCTTTAGATGTTCAAACTGTAGATAGGTGGAAGAAAGTTACGTTAAATGGCGGGACGAATACATTCAAGTGGAAACTAACGGCTCCTCATAGTACAAAAGAGTGGAAATATTATATTACGAAAAAAGGTTGGAATCCAAATAAACCTTTAACGCGATCAGATTTAGATTTAGTGCCATTCTATGTGAAAAATGACGGTGGAGCTAGACCAGGGACAACAGTAACGCACGAAGCAAATGTACCAACTGACCGTAGTGGATACCATCTTATTTTAGCTGTTTGGGAAATTGCAGACACTGGAAATGCGTTTTATCAAGTTATAGATGTAAACCTTTTGAATAATGGCTTATCCTCAAATTTCGCTTTTAACAATGTAGTGCAAGCTCCTACACTATTTTAATTGAAACATACATTTCGATCATCTAATTCATTTTAGATGATTTTTTTTATGAAAATGATGAAAAATATAGAAGAAAGTGCAATTATTTATAAAAAAATATGCTTTAAATATTGTCATATTTGCTTCTTTAAGATATCCTTTTCATGAAGAGGTGGAAAACATGGAAAAAGTACTAGTTTTCGGGCATAAAAACCCAGATACAGATGCAATTTGTTCTGCAATTGCTTATGCAGAATTGAAAAAAGAATTAGGAATGAATGCTGAGCCTGTACGTTTAGGCGAAATCAGCGGTGAAACTCAATTTGCGTTAGACTATTTTAAAGTAGAAGGACCGCGTTTTGTTGAGACAGTAGCAAGCGAAGTGGACAACGTTATTTTAGTTGACCATAACGAGCGTCAACAAAGTGCTAACGATATCGAATCAGTTCGTGTGTTAGAAGTTATTGACCATCACCGTATTGCTAACTTTGAAACAAGCGATCCTATATACTATCGTTGTGAGCCAGTTGGCTGTACAGCTACAATCTTAAACAAAATGTACAAAGAAAATGGCGTAACAATTCGTAAAGAAGTTGCAGGTTTAATGTTATCTGCAATCATTTCAGATTCTTTACTATTCAAATCTCCAACTTGCACAGAACAAGACGTAGCAGCTGCTCGTGAATTAGCGCAAATCGCTGGTGTAGATGCAGATAACTACGGCTTAGAAATGTTAAAAGCTGGTGCTGACTTAAGCGGAAAAACAATGGAGCAATTAATCTCTCTTGACGCTAAAGAATTCCAAATGGGTAATGCGAAAGTTGAAATCGCACAAGTAAACGCTGTTGATACAAACGACGTTCTTGTACACCAAGCGGAACTTGAAAAAGTAATCTCTGCAGTAGTAGAAGAAAAAGGTTTAGACCTATTCTTATTCGTTGTAACTGATATCTTAACTAATGATTCTGTCGGTCTTGCGATCGGTAAAGCAGCAAACGTTGTTGAGAAAGCATACAACGTATCACTAGAAAACAACACAGCTACTTTAAAAGGTGTTGTATCTCGTAAAAAACAAATCGTACCAGTATTAACAGAAGCATTCCAAGCTTAATCGTATTGCGTACAGATGAACAGTAAGGACAAGTAGTCAGATTGGCTACTTGTCCTTTTTTATCTCTAAAAAACAGAAAATTAAAAACGGGAGGATTGTGTATGTTTAATGATTTGGAGAGTAAATTACAGTCATTTTTAGAACGAAATATTACGTCGGTTTCAGAATTAGAGAGCTGGCTCTCGGAGGAGCTACGTTTAAACGCTGAAATACAGAAGTTGCGTTTGACTTTTTAGAAGAAAGGATATAAAGTACTGCAAGGGTCATTCTAAATTTGATTAACGAATTAAAATAAGGATAGCGTTAGCTATCCTTATAATCGTTTATTCGTAAGATTTTTTCTTGTTTATATAAAATGTAATTATAGCAGTAATGAAGAAAATAGGTATCGCATACACTTGCCCAACAAATAACTTCCAGCCGACATAATTATAGCCTTCAGATGCTGGGATGATAACGGAAATAACGCAAACAATAAAATAGACTAATAGTGCAGGGATAATATTTTTCATTTTTATGGACCTCCTTCCTAATTTAATTTATAAATCATAATATTTAAATTTAATTATAAAAAATTTGAAGAAAAAAATGCAAAAATTTTTATGGTATTATAATATTTGCAATGAGAGTGATCCATAGTACATATATGGTAAAATGTGTAATTTAAACTTTTCAGAATTATTATATAGTATTTTGAGAGAAAAATGTACAAAATAATGAATTTTATTTACCAAAGTAAAGGGAGTAGAAATATATATGAAAAGGATATGTATAATTCCATGTGGAAAAAAGAAAATTTGGGATAAACATTCAGACTACGGACCGATGGAAGCAAAAGATGTGTATATTAGTCCGTTCGGAAAAGCATGTCAGGCGTACGCAACTATGTTTTTCGAAAACTGGGTTATATTATCGGCGAAACATGGATTTTTAAGACCAAATGATATTGTATTAGAAAACTATGATCTTGCATTTGATTCAAAAAGCGATGAGGTAATAAATATAGAGCAATTACAAAAACAGATGGTAGATAAAAGTTTATTACAGTTTGACGAAATCGTCTTACTAGCAGGGAAGAAGCATAAAAAAGTAGTGACAAAGTTATATCCAGAAGAAATGATTACATATCCGCTAGAGGGGTGTAAAGGGATTGGATATATGTTGCAGAGGTTGAAAGAAGCTGTGAAGGAAGGGGAGGAAATATAGGTGTAGTTTCAGTGATTTTAAACTCTATTTATTTAGAGAGCTGAAAAGTAAAATAGAGTTTTTAGGCATCGCCGAAAGGGTGATGCTTTTTTTTGTTCGTGTCGTCATTCATGTAAAAGTAATTTAGAGAATAAATCATTCGATTTATGAAGCGATAGCTTTTTTATATCGATAACAAATTGCTTCACTTCTAGGAAATGTAGGACATATGGGTACAGTTAAGATTGTAAGTGGGAATAGCAATAAGACAAGTTTTGAATAGGATATTAAGAAAGGAGATGTTGATAAATAATGGCCAGATATAGTTTGCACGGAGGACACAATAGTATTGTTCAAGGTGCTAATTTTGGGAATCGGAAAGAACACGTTTTAGATAGGCAAGTTAAAGATGCTGTGGCGGCTAAGTTAAGATCCCTAGGACACACGGTTTATGACGATACGGACGAGGTAGGGGCAACTCAATCACAAAATTTAAATAATATCATTCGGAATAGCAATTCCCATGCTGTGGATTTAGTTATTTCTTTTCATCTTAATGCAAGTGATGGAAATGGACAGGGTGTTGAGGTTTTGTATTATGATCAGAAAGATTTGGCGGCTAAAATCTCAGCTCAACTAGCAAAAGATATTGGATGGCGTGATCGAGGTGCGAAACAGCGTACAGATTTAGCGGTATTAAATGGGACGAAAGCACCTGCTATTCTTATAGAATTAGGATTTATTGACAATGAATCTGATATGGCAAAATGGAATGTTGATAAAATCGCTAATTCTGTTGTATTTGCTCTTACAGGACAAACTGGAGGAGGTGCAGCGGATTTGCTCAAAGTAAAAACTGGTGGTGTAGCATTTAGTAATTTACAAGCTTTGGCTCAAGCTATGGTAGATGCGGGTATTGATGGACAAATTGTCGTTCAGAAAGATGGCATTGGTTATGCTATAACGAATGGCTATCCGTCTGGAAATATCGATAAATTTACAGCTTGGTTAGATGCACGAAAATGGTACTATGAGTACGTGAGATAAAATGAAAATTAGTTTGATTAAAAACTAAAAATTGTCTTATATTTAGTTAACAAGTATATTAAGTAACTAATAATTATGTAACTATAAAAATATGGACAATGTATATGTAAATTAGTAAACAAAACCACCTGTCAGAAAGGTGGTTTTGTTTATCTAGCTATTTGTGGGCAGTAAAATTCTTATCTCAAAATTCGGATGAAGCTAAGAAATTAAGTGGGAATTTCACTGCTCGTAGCCTCCTACTAATTATAGTTTCACTTTATATAGTTTAGAGCTTTGTAAATCTTTACTTGTTAAACCTGTAATAATATTTTGTTTTCTCAATACATAAGCCGAATTTTAAATTATTACCCAATAATATACTACCTCTCATACTATTTATTAGTTGATAATAGCAAAAAAACAAGCTTTGAATATAATAATGAAAAAGGAGATGTTAAATAATGGGTTATATTGTAGATATTTCGAAATGGAATGGCGACATTAACTGGGATATCGCAGCACCACAATTAGATTTTGTAATTGCACGTGTGCAAGATGGTTCAAATTATGTAGATCCTTTATATAAAAATTATGTACAAGCAATGAAAGCAAGAAATATTCCGTTTGGTAATTATGCGTTCTGTCGTTTCGTTTCAGTAGAGGATGCACAGGTAGAAGCAAGAGACTTTTGGAACCGTGGTGATAAAAATGCAACAGTTTGGGTAGCTGACGTAGAAGTAAGAACAATGAACGATATGAGAGCAGGTACACAAGCTTTTATTGATGAATTACGCAGATTAGGAGCTAAGAAGGCTGGTTTATATATTGCTCATCATATGTATGCTCCATTTGGAATGGCAAATGTCAATTCTGATTTTGTATGGATTCCTCGTTATGGTGGTAACAAACCGGCATATCCATGTGATATTTGGCAATACACAGAAACAGGCAATGTGGCTGGTATCGGCAAATGTGATTTAAATAAGCTGATTGGAAATAAGCCGTTAGCTTGGTTTACAAATCAAATTGTTGAGCCGATAAAAAAACAAGAAGGGGTTGGAATTATAGTGAATAAATATAACAAAGTAGTTACTTATGAATTTGGTGTAAATTTAATTCCTGACATGATTCAAATGATGGATAAGCTTAGATATACTTCTAAAATTATATCTCGTGGAGATAATCAAGGGCTTGTGTATTTCGAAACAGATTATCGTCAAGGGAACGAACTGGACAAAGCAACTGCTTGGTTAGATACGAAAGGAATTAAATATTTTTATACAAAAGAGTAGTTTGCTAAATAAAAAGCCGTCATGTGACGGTTTTTTATTTTTATGTAATCTTTTAACTCTACTTATAATATGGAGAAAATAGACTAATAAACAAGCCTTTGTATACTTTCAAACATAGAATATGATGAATTCTATTAAGGAGGAAGCAGATTCATGGGGAATACTTGTCATTGTGGGCATTCCCAAAATTGTAATACATTTTGGGATAATTTAATGTTTGGGAGATGTAGATGTAAACGCAATGATTTTCACGAATGTTGTTGCAAAGAGAAACCGAAATGTGAATGTGAAAAATGTCATTGTAAAACAAAACCGAAATGCCATTGTATTCATGAAGAGGAAGGGTATTAATAATAAAAAAGAGTACGATACGTACTCTTTTTTTGGGTGATTATATTCCATCTTGAACAGATTTCTTTACAATTACCCATGTGTCTTTCTTTTTAACCGTTATAGCTACATTAGTTCCATTAGATTCCTTATAAAAGATATATCCATTGTTTGAGTTTACATATGTTACTGGTTCGCCTATGCAATCTCGCGAGCAGGATTTGTTGACCAGTTCAATTAGGGATAGTTCACTTGGATCGGTTTTGCTTGCTTCTATAACAGCATCAAGGCTTGTTTTTCGATAACCTTGCAAGTTTATATGAAAAAGCTGCTCTATTTCTCCTGTAATGCTAGTGTTCATTACTTCTACTGAATTCTTTTTTTCTTGAAGAAAGCCGTTTTCATAAAGTAATTTTGTATAGCCAATCCATGCTATTAACACTAGCATGAAAAACATACCCGTCATTTTAAGTATTCGAAGTCGTTTGCTTATAATTGTTTCTGAGTATTTCATTCACTCTAATCCTCCAATGTTTTTAATTTAAAATATGCTTGGATACATACTTTTAGAAGAGGATGAAAGTTAATGAGTTTTCAATAAAAAAGAAAACATCCAGAGTTAGATGCTTTCTTTTTTTGTATTTTTGGCTATCTGTTCGTTACTTGTTTCATAAGTGGTCTTATTTCTTTAACTGGTGGTTTCTTATCATAGGCATCAACGTAAGAAAAGTAGTAGTTTAAGTTTCTTAGAAGACCTTTTCCTATTTTTGCACTTAAGAAAGGAAATACTTGTCCGGTATAATCATCGAGAGATTTACAGTAATATTTTTCATCTAAATATATACTGTATTTACATGTTAGTTCTACTAAAGGATTCCCTTCATCATCAAATACTTCTTTAGAATCAATAATATCTATTAGTGCAAATTTTTCATTTAAGTAAACTTTCTTTTTTTTCTCGTGTTTATTTGTAAGTATAAAAACGAGACCAATTGCGTTAATCAAACTATTTCCTCCTATAAAAAACGGATATTAATAAAATATATCGATATAAGCTAAATGTAAAGAGGAGAGGTGAAATATCATGGAGAGAAAACTAAATAAGCCGATTTATGTTTGGAAACCGACTTATTTTTATCAAGTATTACTTAGTAGTAATACCTACTCTGATTAAAGTTTCACTTTATTGAAATACTTGCGGGAATTGTTTTACGATTGCGTTTGTTATCATGTCGGCCATTTCCAATGCTTCTTTTTCAATTTTATCGTAAAGTTTTACTCCTGCTTCATAATCTTTATTTAGGAAGGCAAGTGCTTCTGCTTTCGTTAGTGCTAAATGTTCATAAAACATTTTTCTAAATTCTTCTTTATCTATATATGGGTTGATACTGTTAAGAAATTCAATAATTTCATCACCATTAGCGTACCATTTTTTCTCTATAGCGGCCGCTGCATTTTGATTACCAGCTTTTGCGGCTTTAACAAGATCCGCTGCAATTACTAAGTGATCTTTAATTAATGCACTATATTTTTTCACTGCATCCTCACCGTAAAATGGTTCAAGTGATAGTCCCATATGTGTTGCGTTTTGTAGAAGTCGTCCAACAGTAACGTTAACATCTGGTAAATTAAAGACTATACTTATAATAGCCAATCTCGTCCAAGCGACGTGTTGTTCCCATAAAGAACGCATATACCCTTTTAAAAAATTCTCATTTTTACTAATTCGGTAGTTCCGTACGGATAAATCATAGTTTACATAAGGGTTATGGTAGGGGGAGTAATACGATTGCCAATAAGAATACATAAATAGTAACACTCCTTTGAACATGTATAACTCAAAGTATGATGAAGATTTATTTTTAGTTACGTGTCCTAGATTATTTTTAGGGAATTTGAAATGGAGAAATTCAATGAATGATGTTGTGGTATATATGAATAAATTGAATATAAAGTAAAAGAGGGTCTGCAAGGGAAGTTGCAGACCCTCAAAAGGGTATTGCCGAGATGTCGGACTCGACTACGTAATGTTATCATAAAATTCTTTTGAAAAAACCTGGTAAATGTGTCCAAATGAAATTAGGACCTTCATACAGTCAAAGGGACCTGCTTCCCGCGGCAGGCCCCAATAACTAGATAATGTCGATGAGCAAAAAACTCATCTAGAGTACTTTTATAGTAACAAGTAAAATGTCTTTTGTGTATTGAGAAAGAAGAATTGCATAATTATATGTGAACAATTTAACTCCCAACAATTCATGATTATCATGAATTGTTGGGAGTTAAATATGGTTATAAAATGGAGAAAAGACTTGGAAGTGAGATCGAGGTACACAGAAGTATGTAATCATGAAAAAGACCTGCTAATATAAGCAGGTCAACTTAAGGGGTTTATCCAACAGATTATTATATATGGTAACAACTGAATTGTAGTAAGTCTATACATTTAATATTGAGAAAAATTCTGTGAATGATATGTTTTTTGCGCATATATTAACGTCTAAAAAGTTGAGAAAGAAAATTAAAAAGCTTTTTATAAGAGAATAATGGCTGATACTTATAGTATGATTCATATTTCCACGCATCATTATTAGAGAATTGGAGTTTTTGTGTTTTCGTTTTCGCTGTGATGGAACTCATATTACGATGCTTCATATAGTAACCTCCTGAATTTATATGTATACGATTAGTAGTATTCAAGAAAGGGAAATAAAATGAACATTTAAATTGAAACTCTTTCTTCTTGTGTACTGGATTTACGTTATAAATGTTGTAAACATATAAAACACGGATGCTAATTCATATTAAATATAGAATAATGAAAAAACAATAAGCGTTTATCCATCCCTTTCAAGTCGCATAAGTGATTGATATAATAGAAGTAGATGAAAGATAAAGAAAAGCAGGTGACTCTTTTTTGTTTACTAAAGCACAAGAACTTTTAGCGTCCTACTTTGGTTATTCTTCGTTTCGAAGAGGACAAGATGAAACAATTAAAAATGTACTAGATGGGAAAGATACAGTTTGTATTATGCCAACGGGTGGCGGTAAGTCAATTTGTTATCAAATTCCGGCATTAGTATTTGAAGGCACGACGTTGGTTATATCTCCTTTAATATCACTTATGAAGGATCAAGTAGATACATTGGTACAGAATGGCATTTCAGCTACATATATTAATAGTTCTATTTCTATTGCTGAAGCAAATCAGCGAATTCAATTAGCGAAACAAGGACATTACAAATTACTTTATGTCGCGCCTGAGCGTCTTGATTCGATGGAGTTTGTTGACCAACTTATCGATATGAAAATCCCTATGATTGCGATTGATGAAGCACACTGTATTTCACAGTGGGGACATGATTTTCGTCCAAGTTATTTACATATACATCGCATATTAGATTATCTTCCAGAAAAGCCGCTCGTATTAGCATTAACAGCAACAGCAACACCGCAAGTACGTGATGATATTTGTAATACACTTGAAATTAATAAAGAAAATACAATTATGACAACGTTTGAGCGTGAGAACTTATCGTTTTCTGTTATTAAAGGGCAAGATCGAAATGCATATTTGGCGGATTATATTCGTCAAAATCAAAAGGAATCTGGGATTATATATGCAGCTACTAGAAAAGTAGTCGATCAGTTATATGAAGATTTAATGAAGGCAGGAGTTTCTGTATCAAAATATCACGCTGGTATGAGTGATATTGATCGAAATGAGCAACAAGAACTCTTTTTACGAGATGAAGTAAGTGTAATGGTAGCAACATCTGCATTCGGGATGGGTATTGATAAATCGAATATTCGTTACGTAATTCATTATCAGCTTCCAAAAAATATGGAAAGTTACTATCAAGAAGCAGGACGTGCTGGTCGTGACGGATTAGATAGTACATGTATATTGTTATATTCTTCTCAAGATGTACAAGTACAGCGTTTTTTAATTGATCAATCAACTGGAGAATCACGTTTTTCAAATGAACTTGAAAAATTGCAAAATATGACCGATTACTGTCATACAGAACAATGTTTACAATCATTCATTTTGCAATACTTTGGAGAAGAACCGAAAGAAGATTGTGGACGCTGTGGTAATTGTACAGACAATCGCGAGAGCATCGATGTGACAAGGGAATCACAAATGGTTTTATCATGCATGATTAGAACGAACCAACGCTTTGGAAAGCAAATGATAGCGCAAGTATTAACTGGGTCGAAGAATAAGAAAGTTATTGAATTTAATTTTCATACTTTACCAACGTATGGGCTTTTATCGAACCGTAGTGTAAAAGAGGTCAGTGAGTTTATTGAGTTTTTAATTTCAGACGAGTTAATTGCAGTTGAGCATGGCACTTATCCGACGTTAAAAGTAACTGAAAAAGGGAAAGAAGTATTACTTGGTAAAGAGAATGTTTTACGAAAAGAAAGAGTAGAGACAAGACAAATTGTTCAAGACCATCCTTTATTTGAAGTGCTTCGTGAAGTACGTAAAGAAATTGCACAAGGAGAAGGTGTACCTCCGTTCGTTATTTTCTCTGACCAAACATTAAAAGATATGTGTGTGAAAATGCCGCAAAGTGATTCCGAATTGTTGACGGTAAAAGGTATCGGAGAACACAAACTTGTGAAATATGGCTCGCACTTCTTACAAGCAGTTCAGCATTTTATTGAGGAAAATCCAAATTATGCTGAAACGATTAAGACAGAAGTAGTTTCAGAGCGTAAAAAGTCAGGAAAAGCGTCCGCAAATTCTCATTTAGAAACGTATGAAATGTATAAACAAGGTATTGATTTGAATGAGATTGCAAAAGAACGTAACTTATCAAGACAAACAATCGAAAACCATTTAATTCGCTGCTATGAGGATGGAATGGAAGTAGATTGGAAAAGCTTTGTTCCAGCAGAGTATGAATCTCTTATTGAAACTGCCGTTCAAAATGCAGATGGTGGTCTGAAATCTATTAAAGAACAGCTTCCGAATGAAGTGAGTTACTTTATGATTCGTGCTTATTTACAAATAAGAAAGTAGAGGCATATAAAGGGGATAAGAATTTATGTATCATGTTTTCGTTTATGGCACGTTAAGAAGAGGACAAACGAATGCTCATTATATGCTAGGTGCAACATGCATCGCAGACAGAGCTTGGACATATGGCAAATTATTTGATACGAACGAAGGATATCCGGCCATGACTTATTCGATTGAAGAACAGGTGTATGGAGAAATTTATGTAGTAAATGATGAGATATTGTGTAAGTTAGATGAACTAGAAGAATATACAGGTAATGCGGAGACTGATTTATATGATCGAATCACGCAAACAGTATATGTTGCTGATAGGGAAATTGAGGCATATGTGTATATCGCTCAAGATAAAAAGATGTTAAAGAAAGTGATAGACTCTGGTGACTGGCTTATGTATCAAAAAATATAATAAGGTAGTTTTAAAAATTGGAAAGCAGATAATGACGAATTCATTATCTGCTTTTTATTGTGTGAATAATTGTCGTTCTCTTTTTATTCTTATAGTTCTTAGTACGATTCCAATTCCGAGAAATAAAACAGTAGCAGCGACCCCGCTAATAGGATTTAACCAAAAATCACTACTGTTTGTAAGGGTAATAATCCCTGTTAGGGTAACTAAAACAGCAGGAACAGCATCCTCAATCGCATGCATGATAACGCATGGCCAGACGGATTTTGTAAGTCTATATATTTCAACATACATAATTGACCAACAAACCATAAGGATACAGCCAGATAGAAGCATATTTAATCTTGAGATAGATTCAAAATATTCATTTGAAGAGCCTCCTTTACTTTTATTTATCCTACTATTTATGGGCAGTAAAACGCCCATTGATTAAAGTCTTTAATTTTTACAATGTTTTTTAATAGATAAATTAAATAGGAGACAAATAGAAAGTAGTATCTTTTGCATGCATCATTATACTATATGTGTATTTGTGTGATTTAGATGTTGCATATTCTTTTTAAATTAGAAAGATGAAAAGTAAGTTTTTTCGGAAAATTTAAATGGAAACTATTGACTTTATGATTGAATTTTTAATACAATGATAATTCGACTGAAAAATTAGAACGGACAGGAGGGAATCGTCGAAATGAGCAACATATTTGAAGATGAGTTACAAAAAATGAAGGATACTTTACATACAATGGATGAGCAATTGGATAAGCTTGAAAAAATCCCAGTTTATTATGGAGAAGATTTTAAAGAGCAAATTCTTGAAAGTATGAGGGAGTCTAATAGACAAAACTTACGTATTGGTGTGCAAGAGCCGTACTTTGGAAGATTAGATTTTCAGGAAGATGGAAAAGAAGAAGTTATGCCGATTTATATCGGAAAAGTAGGGGTTTCGGATATGGACACGATGAAGCCAATCATTATCGATTGGCGGGCACCTGTCGCAAGTATGTTTTATTCATTTACCGGTGGAGACGAATTAGCATTTTATCAATCACCAGATGGATTAGTAGAAGGTGATGTGTATTTAAAACGAAACATTTCCATTCGAAAAAGAGAACTTGAACGTGTTGTTGATACATATGTAAAAGGAAATGAAGATGTATCGCATGCCGATGATTTTCTTCTATATCGATTAGGTGAGAATAAAGATAATAAGCTAAAGGATATTGTTTCAACGATTCAATCGGAACAAAATGATATTATTCGAGCGGAAAGAAATTTACCATTACTTATTCAAGGGGTTGCAGGGAGCGGAAAGACAACAATTGCTTTACATCGCCTTGCTTTTTTAATTTATGAATATCGTGAACAACTAGAAGCAGAAAGAATGATCGTATTTGCGCCGAATAGTCTGTTTTTAGACTATATTTCGAGTGTACTTCCTGAATTAGGTGTAGGGAATATTAATCAAACAACGTTTCCGGATTGGGCATTACGTACGTTAGATGATTCAGTGAAACTAAAGCAGACAGAAGAAAAATTGAAAGAAGCATTTTCAATTAATCGTGATGAAAAGAAGGTAATGCTAGGTAAATTAAAGGGTACGTTGGAATTTAAGACGTTTATTGAAGAGAGAATGATCCAATTTGAAAATGAGTTAGTTCCGACAAAAGATTTTGAGGCGTGGGATAGAGCGATTATTCCAGTAGAAGATATTAAAAAATGGATGCAAGTTGAATATAAACATTATCCTTTACAGAAAAGAAGAGAACGATTAGTAGGACGAATGAAGCGCTGGATTGAAATTGAGCTTAAAAAATTCGGGGAAACAAACGAGAAAAAATTACTAAAAAAAGAAGCGACTAAGAGACTGAACGCATATATGAAGTTTTGGCCGAAAATGAGTGCTCTTTCACTGTATAGTTCAATAGTAAAAAGTAAAGAAATACTTGAGGCATTACCTGAAGAACTTGTTAAAGAAACAGAAAAGAGTTGTCGTAAAAAAGAAGTGTATGTAGAAGATTTACCAGCTTTAATATACATACATCATCGTATAACAGGGATTGAAATCGGGCAGAAGTTTCATCACGTTGTTATTGATGAAGCGCAAGATTTTTCGCCTTTCCAAGTTTATGTATTAAAAGAAATTACATTAGGTAATTCTTTCACTATATTAGGTGATTTATCGCAAGCGATTTATGATTACCAAGGAATTGAAGATTGGAATGCTTTTAAGGAAGTATTCCAAGAAACCGGTTATTATGAATTGACAAGAAGTTATCGTTCTACAAAAGAAATTATTGAATTTGCAAATGAAATAATTAAAAATGCAGAAATCCCAGTAGGACTCGCAACACCAGTCTTCCGCAGTGGAGAAGATGTGAAAGTAATTCATGCAGAAAATCAATTTACTGAAATTGTGAAGACGGTAAAACATTTGCAAAATGCAGATGTGAAAACAATTGCGGTAATCGGAAGAACAGAAGATGAATGCCGTGATATATATGTGAAATTAACAAATGCAGGATTAACGGTCAACGTAATTGAAGCAAACCAAAGTAAATATGAAGGTGGTATATCAGTAGTACCTGTCTATTTAGCGAAAGGTTTAGAATTTGATGCGGTGCTTTTAATTGATGTGGATGAAGAACATTACAAAAACACAAAACATGATGCAAAGTTACTATATGTCGGATGTACGAGATCACTTCATGACTTATGGATTTTCCATAGTGGGGAAGCGTCACCTTTAATTAAAGGATTAAAATAAAGTAAAACTATAATCAGTGGGGAGTTTTACTGCAAGCTAATGTGGGATAAATATAAAAAGAGGATTTCTATTACTGTCTACTTAACAGGGAGATGACCATGAAGATCCTCTTTTTATATTGAAATTAATGTTCAATTTTAAACGAATAAAGCCATTAATATTAAATTTTGGTAGCTATCATCCAATTTTACACCCTTTGCTTTTCTACCCTCTTCAAAGAAGCCTAGATTCTTATATAACTGGATTGCACCTAGATTATCTTCCATTACCTCAAGACAAACTTTTTCAATCTTACTGTTATTTTTAGCCCAATTGATTAACGTTTCTAGAAGAGCTCTTCCGATACCATAATTTCGATATTCAGGTAGTATGGTCATCGCAAAAGCCCCTTGATGACTAATTTTTTCTTTGTTTCCGTTCTTAAAATCTATTGAGCCGACTAACTTACCATCAACTTCAGCAATAAACTGTACATAATTTGGATTTTCATGATAAGCTTTTAACGTTTTTTGAATAGCATCGATACGCACCTTTTTTACATCCTCAACCGTACTTAGCATGTATGGAGCGTTTATTAAAGCTTTTGAAGCAGAATCTAGTATTCTTTCTGCATCCTGTTCTTTAGCTTCTCTAATTAGTATTGTTTTTCCATCCTTAGATTTATAAGTAAAAACATTAGTTGATAAGATACTACACACACCCTTTCGGAATATAATTAGTTGAATTTTTTAACTATCGTACGATTATTAAGTAAGAAAAAGTCGTATCACCTTTTTCTTCAATCGCTCTGCTTCAACTTAATGACGATTATTTCAGATATTTTTAATTTTTACAAGAATTTATTCCGTTATATAGCCCGATTGTTTAATAATATGACTGGCGTTTTTTAAACAATTTTATTATGTTTTAAACAACTTTATTATCTCTGTACAAGATGAACTAACGACTTGAGCTGTTGTGTAAATAATATACAATGACCTTTTCTAATTCCTTAGTTTGTTCTTTTTTCCGTACACGAACAGCATCTACTGGAATTTGTGTATGTTTTAACCAATCTAGAATTAAGTGTAGTTGTTCTTGTATTTGACCAATGTTTTGCTCCTTTATGTTCTTATTCTGAATTCTATTAATTAATTGAAGCATATAGGGAAGTTTTTCTATACATTCGCTTAAATCTCCGCAATAACCTGAAGGGAATTCATGTGTACCAAATTCTAAAGTATGGATGTAATTAGAAACTAGGTATATCATAGCTTCTTGTTCGGTATCACCACCTAATTCAATCGCTTTTCGAAGGAATTTTTCTAAATCGTCATCTTTATTGCTAGAGTCCATATAAATTCCTATCCATCTAAAAGGTCTTGAATCAAATGGGTTGTTTTCTGTCCATCTATATAGAATGTCTATTAGAAAACTATTTAGTGCGAAAGTTAAGACCTCATCTTTTTCGTTTAATGCATCTAAAATAGTAAACAGTGAAATGGCAAACTCTTCTTGATCTTTTGATTCCCATTTCTTTGCATTTGAAATAAATGTCTCTAAATGTTTATAAGCTAATTTTCGAAGTCCCGCTTCGCGATGCTGACAGTAACAAATAAAATCATGCCAATGCTCATTTGTATTCATATGTATAATAATAGTTTGTAATGTAGTGAGAGGTTTATCCATTATAAGTCCCCAATCTATTAAGAACGTGTTGAAAATTTAGTGTTATTATATCATTACATAAATTAAAGTGGGAAGAATTTAAGATGGATTTTATTGGTCACGGGATCCAATCGATTGGTAATGAAGCAGTTCTAACAGGACTCATTATAGACTTTGAAGATGAAACGTAAAAAAAATTATTATGTTTATCTGAATGTTGAGGGAATACAAGAGTTTTATTTATCTAATTTTTAGAAAACATAGACTATAATATTGATAAATGGTATAATTTCCTTGTTATTGGAATTAAAATGAAAATATTAGAAGAAAAAGGATTGGGCTGGTTTTAATGGGGGATTCTGATCACAAAGAAACAAAGGCAATATTAAAGTTATGGTTTATTTATATACCACTTGCATTTGGAGAGTTTGTCTTTTCGAATATCATAGGTTATTTAAAAAAATAAAGATTTTGCATTTGAAAAACAATTAACCTAATTTAATTGTTTTTTTATTTTACTTTAATAAACCAAATAAAAATAGAGATTTTGAACAAGATGAAGTTTATGAAGGAAATAACGTTGATTAGGTGCTGAAAACAGTGTGAAATCAACAGTGCCTAAAGAATAAAACAGGAATCATTCAACCATGGTAATTTGCCGTTTTAATAGCTTCCTATAGTGAGATGTTATGTTCACATCATATGTATACGATATTTGTAACATAGCATTACTAGAACTTCAAAATTAGTAGTTAAGGTGCTACCTTTTAGAGTGCTATAGATATATAACTTAGCTAAAAAAGCAAAAATCATATAATTTGCGCTTTTTATTATCCGTTTTTTGGTAAATGATTATAGTTTTTGTCACATTAATACTGTACGATACATAGTATAAAACACATACTGTATGACATATAGTAATGGAAATGAGGTGAGTGAATGGATACTTTATTAAACTCGTTAATTACTGAGTTAAGAAGAGGGACATTAACGTTAGCTGTTTTAAGTCAATTAAGAACGCCGCAGTACGGATATTCACTTGTCCAGTTATTGGAGCAATCAGGGATTACAATTGATCAAAGTACTTTATATCCGCTACTTCGCCGATTAGAAAAGCAGGAGTTAGTGACGAGTAGTTGGGATAAAACAGAGAGTAGACCTCGTAAGTATTATGTTTTAAGTGAATATGGATTAGAGATATTTTTACAATTGAAAAAGCAGTGGGTAAAGGATTCGAAAGAACTTTATAACTTATTAAAGGAGGAGGACGAAAATGAGTTTGATTGATATGTATGTCCATGAAGTTGCGAAGAGATTGCCTGAACAAAATCGTGAAGATATTACACTTGAACTACGGTCAACAATAGAGGATATGTTACCAGACGATTATAATGAGGAAGATGTGAAGAGCGTACTCGAAAAATTGGGAAGTCCAGTTTCATTGGCTAATGGGTACTTGGATAGACCAATGCATTTAATTGGACCACGTTATTTTGATGTATATACGACGCTATTAAAAATGATTATACCAATTGCAGCTGTTATTGCGCTCATTTCAATGGTTGCAGAAAATTTTATAGGCTATAATGGTGATCAAGCGGTATTAAATGTTATTTTACAATTGATAGGTAAAGGTATAGGGGAAATTTTTGAAGTGGGTCTCCATGTATTTTTCTGGTTGACACTTGTGTTTGTTATTTTAGAAAGAACAGATAAAGACAAAGGTATCGAGCCGTTGACGACAAGTTTAAAAAAATGGACACCAGATGATTTGAAAAACATCTCGTATATCCCAAAGAAAAAAGCAATCTCGAAGTTTGAAGTTTTTGGAGGTTTAATGTGGACGGCAGTTTGGACTACACTTTACTTTTATGCGAATCATCTTGTAGGCGTATATCATGGTACAGAAAACGGATTGAAGTTTGTCGCGCCAACGTTTAATCAAGATGTTTTGCTTCAATACTGGCCCCTAATTTTGGTTATGATCGTTTTCGAAGTAGCTATATCACTTTATAAGTTAGTACAGGGACAATGGACGAAAAGGTTGGCAATTGGAAATGCTATTCTTCAAGTAGTCGGAACAATCATATTCATTGTAATTGTAGTAAATCCACATTTATTAAACGCAGGATTTATTACGTATTTGGCAAATGCATTTACTATTTCCCCAGAGGAGTTTAAAACGTGGCTCATTGGGGGAGGAATTTTCTTCTACATGTTATCTGCTGCAATAAATATACTTGATGGTTTCCGAAAAGCTAGTATTCGTATGTAGATAAAAATCGGAAATTTCGATAAAATAAAACTATTGAAAAGATAGTGAAATAAGATGAACATGATGAAAGGAAGAAAATAATGATAAGGGAAGCAACGAAAAGAGATTTAGCATACATTTTAGATATTTATAACGATGCGATACTTTATACAACAGCTGTATATGCGTATAAACCTGTAACCCTTGAAAATAGAATAGATTGGTATGAACAAAAAAAGGCTGAAGGGTATCCAATTTTCGTATATGAATTAGATAATGAAGTAGTAGGATTTGCGACATTCGGCCCATTTAGAGCGTGGCCTGCTTATAAATATTCAGTTGAACATTCTGTGTATGTAGATAAGGCATATAGAAAAAATGGCATTGGGTCTTCATTAATGAAAGAATTAATCAAAATTGCGAAGGAAAGAGAGTATATGACCTTAATTGCTGGAATTGATGCAGAGAATAAGAAAAGTATTGCCTTGCATCAAAACTATGGATTTATTCATGCAGGAACAATAAAAAAAGCTGGTTATAAGTTTAATAAATGGCTAGATTTAGCTTTTTATCAGCTGGAACTTAACGGTCCTGAAAATCCTATAGAAGAATAAATATTTTTCGGTAGCAAGAAAAAATTCATGCTACCTTTTTCTTATTTAAATAGCTGATATGAGCTGCCGAAAAGTTTTTTTATATTCGATATTGAATTTATTGGTATAATAGGAATGTTTAACGAATTTCCGCTTCTTTATGTGATGGGGGGAAAAGATTTACCGAATCGACGTGAAAATAAAGAGGTAGATGAAGCTTTTGCAGCAGTTTTAAAGTACATATACAAAGAATATAGTGAAAGCATGCTAGGAGTGAGCGATTGAAAAGAAACTTAAAGACTTCAACAATCATTATTTTAATTTTAACGATTATTGCTCTTGAAGTTGGAATCGCACTATATGATCACAATTTGTCATTAGATACAATTTACTTTGCAGCGATCCTTATTTGTATTGTATTGCTTTTTGGCACACGTGTTTCTGGAGAGAAAGAAAGTACATCGCAACGAGGAAGAAGAAAAACAGCTCTTATATTTTGGCCATCTATTTTATTGTCTATCGTTTGTTTTGCGGTTATAAGTTACATAAGGGTAGGATATGTCTCTGTACCAGGTATAATTGGCTTTTCATGCTTTGTTACATATGGTGGATTCGTATGTATTAGTATTTTAAAGAGAAAAAATAAAATGTAGATTACTAAGCTGAAAGGAAGCAATATAAATGAAACATATAAAGAACGGTACACGTACTGAAGGAGAATATATTAAAAATAAAGTTATTCAATATAATATGTCCATCTTAACAGATGAGGCAAGACAGACGATGGAAGAAGTACGCCTCGTAGTAAAAAATGAAGAAGGAAAAATTTTTGGTGGCGTAACAGGTACGATGTATTTTTATCACCTTCATATCGACTTTTTATGGGTTGATGAATCAGTTCGTCATGACGGTTATGGCAGCCAACTTTTACATGAAATTGAAGGGATTGCGAAGGAGAAAGGGTGTAGATTAATATTGCTAGATTCATTTAGTTTTCAAGCACCAGAATTTTATAAAAAGCACGGTTACAGGGAGTATGGTGTCGTTGAAGATCATCCGAAAGGTCATAGTCAGCACTTTTTTGAAAAGAGATTATAATAATATTATGTATACTGTTTGATAGGAGAAAGAATATGTACACGTATAAATTGCAACAAGAACAACCAATCTGTGCAGAAAAAATAAAAAAACTTTATGATTCTGTCGGTTGGTGGCCAGAAAGAAAAGAAGTCGATATTGAAAAAATGTTAAAGAATAGCATAGCCATTGGAGTATGGGAAGAAAATGAATTAGTTGGATTTGCTAGAGTCGTTTCTGATGGTATTTTTTGAGCATACATTGAAGATGTTGTCGTACATGAGAGTGTAAGAAATAAAGGTATTGGAGAGAAGATGCTTACAATGTTACTCGAGGAAATATCTCATATTCATATTGTTAGTCTATTTTGCGGAGAGAAGCTAATAAAGTTTTACGGTGAGCAGCAATTTCAAGCAACGAAGCAAATTGTGATGCATCGTAATCAAACAGGGAAAGAATAAGAGGTGCCAATTAAAATGAATGCAACAAGAGCGTACTGTTTATCGAAAAGAAAAGCGACAGAAGATTCTCCAGATGGTTGGAGTGCAACATGTATGAGGCTTAATAATAAAATATTTGCGATAGTAAATCATGAAGAAGGCGAAAAAGCTACGATTACATTGAAGTGTGATCCAGAAGTCGCATTAAGAATAAGAGAAGATTATCCAGAAACCATTATTCCAGGGTATCATATGAATAAAAAACATTGGAATACTGTTTATATTCATAAGGATATAGAGCAGGAGCAAATTAATAAAATGATTGATTGGTCGTATGATTTAGTACTACAATCATTTTCAAAGAAAAAGCAGCAGGAGTTAATAGATTAATATGTATTAGGAGTGTGTGTAATGAAAGATTCTATTAAAGATACGTATGATAAATTAGCGAGTACATATAAAGAAAATCTAGATTTCGCAAATCCATATAACAGTTATTATGAAAGACCGGCGATGATGGAGCTTATTCCAAAGGAACTAGAAGGAAAAAAGATACTAGATGCTGGATGTGCAGCTGGATGGTATACTTCTCAATTCATAAAAAGAGGAGCAAATGTTACAGCAATTGATGTAAGTCCTGAAATGGTAAAAGCAGCAAAAGAAAATATAGGAGAAGAAGCAACGTTCCTTTGTCATGATCTGCAAGAAACATTGCCATTTAAAGATAATACATATGATGTGATTGTAAGTTCATTAACTCTTCATTATATAGAAAATTGGAATCAAGTATTTCAAGAATTTCGTCGTGTATTGAATCCAGGTGGAGAACTTATATATTCTATTCATCATCCTTTTATGGATTTCACAAAGTTTCCATGTGAAAATTATTTTGAAAAACAGTTATTAATAGATACTTGGGTTAAACCGAATATTACTATTGAAGTCAAGTTTTTTAGAAGATCATTACAAGACATACTAAATGAAACTACAAATTATTTTGTATTAGAAGAGATAGTAGAACCGAAGGCAATTGAAAAAATGAAAGAAGTAGACGAAAAATCATATTATTATCTAAATACGAATCCACATTTTCTTATCATTAAAGCAACTAATAAATAGCTAGTAAAATAACTTTGTTTTACTAGCTATTTACAGTTTTACATTACATATTAGGGGACTTTAAAATGAATACGAAACGAAATAGAGTAGTATATGCACTATTTACTATAGTTATTATTATTTTAGGTCTTAGCTCAAGAAAGTTTTCTTTTGCACTACCACATCTATTAAATGATTACTTAGGCGATGCTTTATGGGCATTAATGATTTTCACTGGCTTTGGATTTTTGTTTCCTAAAACAGAGACGAAGAAGTTGGCTTTTATTAGTTTAATGTTTTGCTACGGGATTGAAGCGAGCCAATTGTATCATGCGGAATGGATAGATAGCATGCGTGCAACGACTTTGGGCGGACTCGTGTTGGGATACGGTTTTTTGTGGAGTGATTTAGTGGCCTATACAATTGGTGTTGGAGTGGGAGTACTGTGTGAGGTTATTTTTCGGAAGACATAAGAATTGTAAAAGGGGTATTTGTAAATGGAACAAGCACTGGAAATTGCAAAGTTTTGGTTTCAAAATGAACATGTCACAGCTACTGTAATGCAACAAAAAGTAGCGAAGGTTATATGCAAGAATAAAGAGTATATTTTAAAGAAAACAGGATCAATAAAGCAACTTCTAGTTGAATTCGATGTTTTGAAGCAACTGTATGAAAAGGGAATTAAAGTACAGAGAGTAGTAAAGACAGAAAATGATGAACAATATGTATTATATAAAGAAAAATATTATTGCTTATATGAGTATGTTGCCGGAAGTGTTTTAGAAATAAAAGATACGAATAAGCTGGAAAGGCTAGCAAGTACAATTGGAGAAGAAATAGCTAATCTGCACAAAGCATTACATTCGGTGAATAGTGACCATGAGTTAATAAAAAGAGATTTATATAGGATGGCATTTGAATGGGCTATACCGATTTTAGAAAAGAATGAGTATGTTCATCGAGAGGTAATTCAAAAGATGGAGCGAATGCACGCAGCTTTCAAGGAAACGGTCCATCCATTACCGAGACAAATTATTCATCGTGATATGCATCTATCAAATGTAATCTTTAAAGATGATAAACTGGAAGGGTTTATAGATTTTGAGATTTTAGAAAATAATGTAAAAATATTTGATTTATGTTATTGCTGTACAAGTATATTAAGCGAGCTATTTAGTGATGAAAGATTAAGAGGGAAATGGTTACATATCGTTAGCAAAGTCTTTGAAGGTTATTATAAACAAAATGATTTAACGAAAGAAGAACTAAAAGCTATTTGGTATGTTATGCTTTCAATTCAAATTATCTTTATTGCTTATTTTGTCCAGTTACCAGATTTATTAAAGTTAAATGAAGAAATGTTCTTCTGGATTTTCGCTAATAAGGAAACTATTGAAGAAGTTATAGAAGGTATCGTAAAGGTATGAAAAAAATAATATTAATTGGTTCTGGTGGTTCAGGAAAATCTACATTAGCAAGGCAGTTAGGAAATAAATTAAATATTAAGGTGCATCATCTTGATGCATTATTTTGGAAACCGAATTGGGAAGGTGTTCCGAGAGAAGAACAAATAACAGTTCAAAATAACTTAATTAAAGATGAGAAATGGATTATTGATGGGAATTATGGCGGGACGATGGGTATAAGACTGAATGCAGCTGATACAATTATCTTCCTTGATATTCATAGAACAATTTGTATTTATCGTGCTTTTAAAAGAATTGTAAAATACCAGAATAAAACAAGACCAGATATGGGCGCGGGATGTGAAGAAAGATTTGATTTGCAATTTTTTAAATGGATATGGGAATATCCTAATGCTAAACGACCTACAATTTTAAAAGGGTTAGAGCAATTGCCGGAAGAGAAAAAGGTTATTGTTTTAAAATCTCCAAATGAGGTTCGGAAATTTTTAGAGCACATATAATTATAGAATGTAACACAAAAATTCTTTGTGAATCTTACCGATTAGTTTAATAAAACTAATCGTTTTTTATTATGAAAAATTTAACGCTTTTTGAAAATTCTATTTTGTAATGAGTATATGACTTTAAGTTCATATAAAATGAACGTTTGGAGGAATAGAAAATGACTAACGATTTAATTCAACTAATCAATTCATTAATGGTCAATATTCCAGCTGGAGAGGTAGTATTAAGAGATGATCGAATAAAAAAAGAATGGCTAGTACAAATTCAACCATTTCTTCTTGCAAAGTATGCTGTAACAATGGAACTATATGATGCTATTACAAATAGTACATTAAATAATTTTGATGAAAATCATAAACCAGTTGTCAATATTTCATGGAACGATGCCATTTCGTTTTGTAATGTACTTTCAAAAAAAGCGGGATTAAAAGAATATTATTCTATTAGTGATGGTGGTCAAATTGTGAAATGTAATTTAGGTTCAAATGGCTACCGATTACCATCTGAGGCGGAGTGGCAATATGCATGTAAAGCAAGTACAACCGGATATACATACGGAAAACTTCATGATATAGCGTGGTATAATGAAAATTCAAATGGAGAGATTCATGACGTTGGCCAAAAAGAACCGAATGCATGGGGACTTTATGATATGCTAGGGAACGTTTGGGAATGGTGTTATGATTTGTATGATGAAACAGTGTACGGATCATACCGTATTTTTCGTGGTGGTAGTTGGGCTGAAACAGCGAGAGGGTGCGGAGCTACTTGTCGTCGTCGAAGCCATCCTACATTTCATATAGATGATCTCGGTTTTAGACTCGCTAGGTCAATTTAGTAGGAACATGATACGAACAGCTAGGAAAAGAGTATGGAGAGAATCCGTACTCTTGCCAACATAGAAATGATTTAACGTAAGGAGTGTTTATTATGGCGCGTGTTTTATTTATTAATGCTGGATCAGAAGGACATATAAATCCAACTTTACAAGTTGTAGATGAATTGATTTCTCGTGGTGAAGAGGTCGTTTATTTTTCAATAGAAGCTTTCAGGGAGCGGATTGAGAAGACGGGTGCTACTGTACGAACGATTGATGATCAAAAATTTATAAAAGCGTTTCTATCTGGAGGCAGAAATTATTTACAGGAAAGAATAAATGGCCTTCTACATACAGCGGATATTGTAATACCTAGCGTTTTAGAACAAATTGAAGGTGAACATTTTGATTACATAATTCATGATTCTATGTTTGGCTGTGGCCATTTAATTGCTCAAATCCTTAAACTTCCAGCCATAAATTCATGCACATCTTTTGCGCAGGATGAAAAATCCTTTGAGCAAATGTTAGGTCATCTATCAAAAAATATCCCAGTAGAAATTTATGATAAAATACAGAATGATTTTCAAAACTTAACGAAGGGAATTGCTGAAAAATATGGTGTTGAAATAAAATCATCGTATGAAGTTTTCTGTAATCCTGCACCCCTTACTATTGTATATACAATTAAGGAGTTCCAGCCTTTTGGTGATACGTTTGATGAAATATATAAATTTGTAGGACCATCTATCTCTGCACAAATGAAAAACAGAGACGTTGATTTTACTTCAATTGAAGAAAAAAGTCCGATTTATATTTCATTAGGTACTGTTTTTAATGAAGCGATTGACTTTTATAAACTGTGTATGAAGGCCTTTGAGAATAGTGAGCATACAATTGTTATGTCTATTGGTAGTAAAACAAAAATAAGTGATCTAGGCGAAATTCCTAAAAACTTCATTGTGAAAAACTATGTACCCCAAACTGAGCTGCTTACATATACGAAACTATTTATTACACACGGCGGGATGAACAGTGCGCATGAAGGACTGTATAACGGGGTTCCGCTCGTTGTAATACCGCAAAGTGCAGATCAGCCAGTAGTCGCAAAGCAAGTGGAGAGTCTTGGAGCAGGAATAAAATTACAAATGCAAGGATTAACTGCGGATCAACTAAGTGAAAGTGTAGAAATGGTATTAAATAATCCGTCATTTAAAGAAGTTGCTTTGAATTTGAAGAAATCTTTCCAAAAATCAGGTGGATATAAGGAAGCTGTTGATGAAATTTTTATATTTGTAGGTCAGTGAAAAAATGAAATTATACATTAGAAAAGCATCTAAATAGGATGCTTTTTATTTAACTTTATAATTCTTATTTTTAATATCTAGTATGGTTAAAACTAAGGCACTGAGAGATATAAGTATAAGAATAAAAGTTAACCAGTTAAATGTATTGTCAATTATGAAGTAAAGATGATAGATAAATATATTCAAATTTTATTTTAAAATGTTAGGACTTAGTTTTACATGTTAGTAATAATTTCACTGTTTCTGCACAACTTCTGCACATACTCAGGTAATTTCTATGTCATGATATATTCATAAAGTGAAATATTACACAAGAAAAATATAATTTCACTGCGGTGTATGCATAATTAACACATACATCGGTACAAGTTTGTCTCTTGTTATTCTTTTACATCAAAGCCCACATTCCACTACAAAGTATAACAAGAAGGAGACATGAACATGAATAATCGATTTTTAAAACAACTACAAAATATGAAAATGAACAAAAAAAGTTTAGGAGCTGTAGCATTAACAGCTGGAATTATTAGTACGACACTTATTCCTCAAAATGCTTATGCGCACGGTTTTGTTGAAAAGCCTGGTAGCCGATCTGCTTTATGTAGTCCAACTTATGGTGCGCTAAATGTAAACTGTGGAAGTGTTATGTATGAACCACAAAGTTTAGAAGCTCCAAAAGGGTTCCCACAAGGTGGTCCAGTAGATGGACAAATTGCTTCAGCAGGCGGAAAATTTGGTAGTATTTTAGATCAACAAACAGCAAATCGTTGGTTTAAAAATACAATCACTGGTGGGGAAAATACATTTACTTGGAAGTATACTGCGCCTCACTTAACGAGTAAGTGGCATTACTATATTACTAAAAAAGGATGGAATCCAAATAAAGCGCTAACAAGAGCAGATTTTGAACCAATTGGAACAGTACAACATGATGGTTCTGCAGCTTCAAATAATTTAACTCATAAAATCAATGTACCTACTGATCGTAGTGGATATCATGTGATTTTAGCAGTATGGGATGTAGCTGATACAGCAAATGCATTCTATAATGTAATTGATGTTAATCTTATTAATGATGTGAAACCAGACATAGAAGCGCCAAGTATTCCAAATGGACTTCAGACGCAAAAAGTAACAGCGAATAGTGTAGAACTAACATGGAACGCTTCTACGGATAATGTAGGGGTAAAAGGATATCAAATCTTCCGTAACGGAGAGATGATTGATACAGTACTAGGCACTCATTTTATTGATAAGAAATTACAACCAAGTACAGAATACTCTTATACTGTAAAAGCAATTGACGCAGCTGGAAATGTATCGAAAGAAAGTGCAGCGCTTACAGTAAAAACGACAGTTGAGACTCCTGATACAGAAGCACCAACACAACCAAAAGGATTACATAGTATGGGAACGACAGCGTCAAGTGTGGATTTAATGTGGAGTCCATCTGACGATAATATTGGTGTAGACCATTATGATATTTATAGAGAAACAGAAGGGGCAATGAAAAAGATTGCAACATCCAATACAACTTCTTATTTGGATAAAAATCTGCTCGCTAATACTACTTATAAATATGTAGTGAAAGCTGTTGATGTAGCTGGAAATGAATCCGTACAGAGTGATATATTCACAATTACTACAAAAACTGAAAACGCTTCATATGAAGCGTGGGATGCAAAAAAAGCATATAAAAAGGGAGATAGAGTTCTGCACGAAGGAAAAGTATATGAAGCAGTCCAGAGTTATCAAGGAAATGGTGATCCAAACTGGATTTATGCATTATCATTATGGAAAACAGTGTAAGCTTTACTTAGGTATGAACTAAGAGATGATGGGCTTTGATGCAAAAGGGAATCTTGAGAATTCACTTTTCTATTAATAAAAAAAGGTAGTGTATGAATACATAAGATTCATACACTACCTTTTTATTATGATAATACTTTCGTCATAAGTATATGTGGAATGCCATCTTCCATAAATATATCAGAAGAAGTTTGATAACCTAGTTTTGTATAAAATCCTTCAGCTTGTGTTTGACCGTGTAGTTTCACTTTTGTAACTTGTTTGTTACGAGCAAGTTCTTCTAACGTTTGAATGATGACTTTACCTAATCCGTATGTACGATAATCTTTTAAAATACAAATACGTTCTAATTTTCCGACACCATCAACAAATCGTATACGCCCTGTGCCTACAGGAAGCTCATGATAATAAACTAAAATATGTTTACATTGCTCTCCGATTTCATCGAATGTATCAAATTCATCTGCAAGAGGGACACCTTGTTCTTTTACAAATACTTCTTTTCGAATATGAAAGGCAGTTTCTAAATCAGCAAGTTCTGTTATAAGTTTGGATTGCAAAATGTTCAGTCCTTTCTAATGTAATCAGCTTGTGTTTTCATAGTATATCATAATAAAGCGCTATAAAGAGAAGAACATACTAAAAAGCCAACTTTAAAAAGTTAGCTTTTATTACAATTCCTTTATCCCATTTTTAGCGCCGATAATTACTTTACTCGTCATACTTATAAATAACCCTGTTTCAACTACACCAGTAATCATTTTTAATTGAGTGTGTAAATGGGCAGGATTAGAAATATGATTAGGGAATATACAATCGATAATCATGTTATTGTTATCGGTTATATAGGTTTCATTATTTTTCAAACGTAATGTTGTTTGACATCCTAAAGACTGAATTTTATTTTCGGTTTGTTTCCATGAAAAAGGGATGATTTCAATAGGTAATGGAAAAGTACCTAAATGTGTTACAAGTTTCGATTCATCAGCAATGATAATTAGTTCTTTAGAGGAAGAGGCAACGATTTTTTCACGAAGTAATGCACCGCCACCGCCTTTTATAAGTTGTAAATTTGAATCAATTTCATCCGCTCCATCAATTGTAAGATCAAGACTTTGTACGTCGTTTAACGAAATTAGGGGGATATTTAGTTGATGTGCTAATGCTTCAGTTTCCTTTGATGTCGGTACAGCTTGAAATGATAATCCTTCTTTTACACGCTCACCTAATTTTTGTATTGTCCAATATACAGTAGAACCTGTACCAAGCCCAATCTTCATGCCATCATTTACAAAGTTAGCGGCATATTCGCCAGCGAGCTGTTTTAAATTCATCGCTTTACTCCGCTGGACGCGGTCCAGCATCAAGACCTGAATTTTCAACTGTAAGTACCGGACGAACGACTATATCTTTATGTACACGCATTTGACAAGATAATCGTAAATGATCTTCAATCCCTTTTTCCGTCATTGCATGTTTCTCATTCGCACTCGCTTCACAGAAATCACCTGCTAGTATTTCTACTCTACAAGTTGTGCAACGTGCATTCCCGCCGCAACGATGAAGAATGTTGACACCGCTATCTTCAATTGCTAATACTAACTTTGTTCCTTCTTTCACATCAAAAGTTCCCGCACCTTCAATTGTTAATTTTGGCAAATTTGTTCCTCCTCACGTAAAATTGTACATAACATATTTATGACCGCGAATTATTGAACATAAACATTATTTTTTTATATCCCCGTAACTTTTTTTAATGTTGAATCGTTTATTAAGTAAGCGCTGAAAAGGAGTGGTTATTTTGTGCACAAAAGTAACTCATGTTTTAAAGAACCATATCGATATGAATCATTCAAATATAAACTTTTTAATTGAACAATATGGAGAGTTAAAAAGATACTGTACTTTTTTAACGAAAAACAAATGGGATGGGGAAGATCTCGCCCAAGAAACAGTGTGTAAAGTGCTTCAAAAATATAGAAATAAAGATATTTGTATGACACTCGTCTATAAAATAGCAAGAAATCGTTGGTTAGATCAGATAAAGTCTAAGTCTGTTCATGAAAAAATAAGAGAACAAATCACTTTTGAAGAACCACATGAGAACATTGCAGATTTGCATGAAATGGTAGGGAAAGTATTGTCTTCATTAAATGTACAGCAATCCGCAATTTTATTATTAAAAGATGTTTTTCAATATAGTATCGCTGATATTGCTAAAGTGTGTTCTGTATCAGAAGGTGCAGTAAAGGCTTCTTTATTTCGGAGTAGAAATAGGCTGAAAACTGTAAGTGAAGAAGGGATTGAGATAGTCGAATTCACAGAGGATATTGAAGTTGTTGTAACATCTATTCGTGAGGAAAGACCAGAATTGTTAACGAAACTTCTTCCGACAATAGATTTTACTAAGTTACCATCTAAACAGCCAGTGTTATTATTTAATGTGAAAAACCCTTCTTCCTACAGTTGTATGCTTTGCGCAGCATAACAATTATTGGAGGAATTTAAAATGAATACAATTCCATATGTAGTAGAACAAACAAAATTAGGAGAACGTTCCTATGATATATATTCAAGGTTATTAAAAGACCGCATTATTATTATCGGCTCAGAAATTAACGATCAAGTAGCGAGTAGTGTCGTAGCGCAATTATTATTTTTAGAAGCAGAAGATGCAGAGAAAGATATATATTTATACATTAATAGCCCAGGAGGTTCAACGACAGCAGGTTTTGCAATATTAGATACGATGAATTTAATTAAACCAGATGTGCAAACGCTATGCATGGGCTTTGCGGCATCATTCGGTGCATTGTTATTATTATCAGGAGCAAAAGGAAAACGGTTTGCGCTTCCTAACAGTGAAATTATGATTCATCAGCCGCTTGGTGGTGCACAAGGGCAAGCAACAGAAATTGAAATAACTGCGAAAAGAATATTAAAGTTAAAGCATGATATTAATAAAATGATTGCAGAAAAAACAGGCCAACCGATTGAAAGAGTAGCACATGATACAGAAAGAGATTATTTTATGACTGCAGAAGAAGCGAAGGCATATGGGATTGTAGATGACGTTGTTACGAAAAAATAAGATGAAAAAGGCTAGAGGATATGTTAATTCTCTAGCCTTTTTATTAATCCTTTACCCATTCATCAACTAATGCTTGATTTTTTTTAATCCATTTTCGCGCAGCCTCTTCAGGATCTTTTGTTTTATTTAACATGACCATTAACGTACCGAGCTGTTCATCGTTCATTTTCCATTTATCAAAGTATTTTATAACATCTGGGTGATCTTTTTCGAAACCTTTACGAACGGAGTAATAAATGTCATCTTTTTCACCATATACTTTCTTAGGGTCTTTTAAATATTTTAAGTCAAATTCTGAAAAACCCCAATGCGGATTCCAAAGCGTAACAGCGATTGGTTTCTTTTTTGTATTTGCTTTCTTTAGTTCACTCATCATCGCAGCTTCAGAAGATTGGACAAGTTTTAGTTTTATATCATATTCTTTCATTGCTTTATTCGTTAAATTCATAAGACTACTACCGGGTTCGATACCGACAATTTTATTATCTAGTTCATCTTTATGAGCATTTAAATCTTCGATACTGTTTATGTTTTTCATATAAGAAGGGACGACTAAACCTAGTCCAGTACCTTCGTACCATTTTGATTTTAAGACAATATCATCTTTATAACGATCGTTTAGCGGTTTATCTGTAACTGGTAGCCATACTTCTAAATTCGCATCAACATCGCCACGAGCGACACCAGTCCAAATTGCGGCTTTTTCTAAATACATGAGCTCAACTTTGTAGCCTTTTTCTTCTAATAAAACTTTCCACATGTTTGCAGTTGCAATATTTTCTTTCCAACTTGTTACACCAAGTTTAATTTTTCCTTTCGAATTTGCATTTGTTGCATTACATGAAGTGAAAATCATAGTAATAAATAATGCAAGGCATATAAACCAAATTTTCTTTCGCATCGAAAACCTCCTAAGTAACGTTTGCCTTATAAAATAAATGTATAAGTAAGCATTCTTATTATGAACGGAAACGAGAATTTTAAAGAAATCTTATGAATGTCATTTTTATGTAATATTTCTTTGTAAAATCGCAACACTATGTGAATAGATGGGTAGAAAAGGAGTAGTGACATGGATAATACAAAGGTGCGTGTTGAAAACGTAACAAAAGTATTCGGGAAACATCCGCAAAGAGCCCTTTCCTTATTAAAAGAAGGAAAAAGTAAATCGGAAATTTTAAAAGAGACAGGAATGAACGTTGGGGTGAAAAAAGCAACGTTTGAAGTTTACTCTGGAGAGATTTTCGTTATTATGGGTTTGTCTGGTAGCGGGAAATCTACGCTAGTTCGTATGTTAAATCAATTGATTAAACCAACTGCAGGTCATATATACATAGATGGTGAAGACATCGCAACGATGGGAAAAGAAGAGTTACGGAGAGTAAGAAGAACGAAAATGAGTATGGTATTTCAGAAATTTGCTCTATTTCCGCATCGTACAGTTATACAAAATGTTGCATATGGTTTAGAAATACAAGGAGTTCCGGTTGAAGAGCGAGAGAAAAAAGCGTTAGAATCGCTACAGTTAGTAGGACTCGATCATCATAAAGATAATTATCCAAGTCAACTTAGTGGTGGTATGCAGCAGCGCGTTGGAATCGCAAGGGCACTAACGAATAATCCAGATGTATTACTAATGGACGAGTCATTTAGTGCATTAGATCCACTTATTCGAAAAGAAATGCAAGATGAATTGTTAGAGTTACAAGATAAAATGGAAAAAACGATTATATTTATTACGCATGATTTAGATGAAGCGCTTCGAATTGGAGATCGTATCGCATTAATGAAAGATGGAGAAATCGTCCAAATTGGAACGCCAGAAGAAATTATGATGAGCCCCGCAAATGAATTTGTAGAAAAGTTTGTTGCGGACGTGAATTTAGGAAAAGTAATTACGGCTGAGTCTATTTTAAAACGACCAGAAACTTTATTAATTGATCGTGGACCTCGTGTGGCTCTTCAAATTATGAGGAATGCAGGCGTCTCAACTGTATATGTTGTAAACAAAAAGTATGAGTTTTTAGGTATATTAACTGCGGATGATGCGAGTAAAGCAGTACAAAAACAGTGGCCGATTGCTGATTTATTACTTAATGATATTCCGCATGTGTATTTGGATACTTTACTGGAAGAGACATATGCAAAAATGGCAGAGATGAAATATCCCTTACCAGTAATCGATGAGAAGAAAAGGCTAAGAGGAATTATTAAACGTGAAAGTGTCATTCAAGCTCTTGCAGGAAACATTGAGGAAGAGGTGAAAGACGATGAATAGTATACCACGTATTCCATTAGGGGAATGGGTCGACTCATTTGTTGCAAGTTTATATGAGCACTTTGAAGGCTTATTCCGAGGATTCTCTTATATTATTGGTGGATTCGTTGATTTACTCACTAATTTTTTAACAATAATACCTGCCATATTGATGATTATTATCTTGTGTTTCTTCATTTGGTACACAACGAGGAAATTATCTTTAGTCATTTTTACGCTTATTGGATTATTATTCATTTTGAATATTAACTACTGGGCACAAACGATGCAAACATTAGCACTCGTACTTACGTCTGTTATTATTTCAATTATTGTCGGAATTCCAATTGGTATATTAGCATCTCAAAATGAGCGTTTCTCAAAATTTTTAAAGCCAACATTAGATTTTATGCAAACAATGCCGGCATTCGTATACCTCATTCCAGCGATTACATTTTTCGGAGTTGGTGTAGTACCTGGAATTATTGCATCGGTAATCTTTGCAATGCCACCGACAATTCGTTTTACTGACTTAGGGATTAGACAAGTTCCAGAAGATTTAATTGAAGCAGCGAATGCGTTTGGATCCACAGCATCACAAAAACTATTTAAAGTACAATTACCACTTGCAACCGGAACGATTATGGCTGGTGTGAACCAAAGCATTATGCTTTCGTTATCGATGGTTGTAACAGCATCACTTGTAGGAGCTCCAGGGCTTGGAGTTGATGTATATCGCTCTGTAACACAAGTTAATATCGGAATGGGATTTGAAGCTGGATTAGCTATCGTAGTAATCGCAATTATATTAGACCGAATTACACAAGGGTTCCATACGAAAAGAAAATAATGAACAAAAAACACACTTTTATACTACAAAGTGTGTTTTTTATTGCATCCAGTTTACATACGAACGATAACAGAACCTCCAGCTGGTGCACAAACTTGGTTTTGCTGTTGTTCCATGGATTTAATTAATTGATTATTTTCTTCGATTAATGAGATTAATTTAGCTAACTGACTTTCAAGGTTAGCGATGCGCTGCATCATATATTGTGAATCATGATGCAATGTATTCCTTACAGGATGGGGGGAATAAACATACTGTTGATTTATATTTGGATTCCAATGAGGATACATTTGAATCGTTCCTCCTTCAATAAATTACGGATCTTTCTTATAGTAAATGCCTATAAATATTTAATGGTTACTTGAAATTTTTTCATTATAAAAGGAGTATGTACAGAAAATGGAAAATATTATATGTGAAGTTACAGTACATTTTTTAGAAATATTTAAGCGAGATAGTGCGTATATTAATACATTTAAGTGAATGCATGTTGTTTAGGGAGAAATGATGGGAGGAGATGCAATTTTGGCTAAAAATAAAAAAAGAAATGATGCTTTGGCAATAGGTGTCGGTATAGGGGTTGTAATTGGTGTATTTCAAGGGCACTTTACAAATAATTTAGTAATCGGAATTGTGATTGGGATTATAATTGGGATTTCGTTTTTGAAGAAATAATGATGTAAATTCATTTCAAAAATTATTGTATTAAAAGAATGAAGATTCGGAATACGAAACATGTTTTTCCTTTTTTTGTGATATTATATATGAAAAGGAAGGTGATAGATATGTCAACAAACAATCAAATAGAACAAAACTGTTTCATTTGCAAAAAACATAAAGGAAATATTATAGTTCCAGGTGGAGCTATTTACGAAGATGAACTCGTTTACGTTGGACATGTCCACTGGGATAGTGAAGAAACATACCTAGGTTATGTAATGATAGATATAAAAAGACATGTACCTGGACTTGCTGAACTAACAGATGAAGAAGCGAAAGCGTTCGGACTTATAACAAGTAGAGTAAGTAAAGCGCTAAAAGAAAGCGAAGGTGCAGAGCATATTTACACTTTTGTTTCAGGAAATGGTGTACCACATATGCATATGCACATTATTCCGCGTTATCCGAATACACCAAAAGAGTTTTGGTCACCAAGCGAGATAGCGAAATGGACTGGCGCACCATATGGTGACGAAGAGAAAATAAAAAAAATATGCGAAAGAATACGAAAGTATATGGTAAATGAGTATGCATACAACAAATAATACGCAATATTCATGGGTTGGAAATACAGAAATGTACTTAGGAGAAATTTCAGTTAAGCAATATGGTGATATTGTACTTGGTAAATATGGCGGGAATAAAATTGCTGGAGCGAAAAAGAATGAAGATGGTGCATTAGTTTGGTCAAATGGTGAATGGGAATTTGCAGCTATTCTAGATGGACATAATAGTGCAAAAAGTGTTGAGTTAGTAGTGAATACAATCGAAAAAGAATATGAAAATATAAAAGTAATTTTGAATGAACCAATTAATTCAGTATTTCAGTCTGTTGAAAATCATATACTTACAATTTTTCAGTCATCTTCATTTAAGGAAAAGTGCAAAAAAATTAAAGGTGAAACAGCTTGCTTACTATGTGTAAGGAAAGAAAATTATATATGGTGGATTTCTATTGGTGATTGTTTAGTGTATGTATTTCATGAAGAGTTACATAAGTTAGGGCAATATGCATTAAATCAACGTCATTTTTACGAATGGATTGGGAATGTAAACACATTCGATTTACCTGTTCCTTGTTATTCATCAGGTATTCGTGAATTACGTACTGGAAAGAACCGAATTGTGATGGTGACAGATGGGGTATTAGAATGCGGGGAGCGCCGATATGAAATACCTGTAAATTTGTATAATGCTATGAACAGAAACGATAAAACACTTAAAGAAAATATTCACAATGTTTTAGAACACGTGCATCATCAGTTGGGACGTGATAGTGCGACAATTATTAGTTGGGACGTAGAAAATAAAAGGAATGCCACGTATCCGAGTGATCAGCTGGAGAAAAGGTAAAGGAGGAGGCCTTTCTGTTTCTTTTGAAACTAATTGTCTTATTGTTATGGATTATAATTTTATTCTTTTTAGAAAAAATTGTGAGGAAGAAGTTAAATATACCGAGACAAACTGGATGGAATAGTAAATATGTCAGCCAATCACATAAATGGGGGCAATGGATTATCATTATTTCTTATGTAGTACTTATGATGATAGGTTCAATTTTGAATCCAATATACATGACTTATATACCAATTTTCTTTTTTATGACGTTGTACATTTTTCAAGGATATATGCAGTGGAAATATGATAGGAAAGCAAAAGAATATATTATTTCGTTTGGAATTGTTCCGTTACTAATAATTACAGGTTTTATGTTGAATGTATTCTATAATACGTATTGGTGATGAATGGTCATACAAATAAAGGGTGAGAAAATGATAAGACCACGTTTACGGGCTGAAGTAATGATTGTAAACGACGAACATTCAAAAGTACTAGTACAATGTGATGAGAATGAATCATTTTATCGTTTTCCAGGTGGCTCTATTGAATTTGGTGAAACGTCAAAAGAAGCAATAATTCGAGAGTTAATAGAAGAATACGATTTGAAAGTTGATGTTCAAGAGTTAGCAATTGTAAATGAACATATTTTTGAGTGGGGCAACGAAAATGGTCATCATTGTACATTGATACATTGGGGGACTGTTGAAAAAATCATTACAAACGAAATAAGGCATAAAGAGCATGAGGATATTATATTAATTTGGAAAAGTCTAGAGGAATTACAGGAGAAGCCGACATATCCTGAAGGCATCATAAGTTATTTAGAAGGGGATAACCGTAATATAGTCCAATTTATTTCAAGTAATTAAATGAAATAATAGGAGGGGTGAAAATGGGAGCTTCTACTTTTTGGATTATAACTATTGTTTTTTGTATAGCTATCTATTTTCTCGATAAGTTTTTAAGAAAAAAATTGAATATGCCCAAGGGTGGTTTTTGGGGATATAAGAAACATGTAAATAGTTTACATAAAAAATTGGAAATAGGACTACTTTTTATTTATTTAATAACTAGCTTTATATTTATCTTTAAATTTGAAAGTATTAATATTGCTTATGTCATTTTTACTTATTTAGGTGGGACGTTAATCTTAAGAGCATTGATGGAATGGAAGTATGATAGAGAGTCGAAAGAATATATATTTTCGGTAATTGGGGTATTCACGTTTATTTTTATGACTTCGATACTATTTTACTTCTTTCCACCTGCTGTATAATAAAAATTTGATAGTACAAATAATGAAATAACTAATAAACAAGAAACCATTTACTACTAAATGGTTTCTTATTTAATTTAAACATTTAATTTCGCTAATACGGATTTAATGAAATTTGTTTTATCCTCTGCATATTGATGTTTATCATTAGGATTAGCTTTTGAAAGTTGAATCTTCAACTGTTCATACTGTATACGAGCAGTCTTATTGTCTATTAAGTAATCTCGAAATTGTAATTGTTCTATTAAATATGTATTCCCTTGTTCATACATATGAATTTGATGAGTTCTTGGTTCACCTTTATTAAAATAGTATCTTTCGGGTAATACTTCTTTTCTATATTTATAGTTTAGTAGTTCTAACTTTTGAATACATTTTAAACCGTCTTTATAATCTTCTAGTTCGATTGCAATATCAATAATTGGCTTTGCACTTAAATGCGGAATAGCAGTACTGCCAATATGGTGTATGGCTAAAATATGTTCGCCAATTTGTTTCTCAATGAATTGTTTCTCTTTCATAAACTCAAATTCCCATTCCTCAGTCCACGGAACTAAAAATACTTTCCCATACGGTAAACCTAACATTTAATTAGCATCCCTTTCAAAATAGTTTTCAAAAAGTTTATTACATCTTCTTAAAGCTTCTCAAAACAAGGTATTCCCACAATCTCCAAGGAAGAATCTTCTTCGTAAAGATCATAAATTTTACACCTTTTCCAATAGGATATCGTAAAGTAGTACGCTTTGTTTCAGCAATTTCAACGATTTTATTAGCAACATCTATCGGATTACCAAATGTATCACTACCGCTATTAATATGTTTTTGTATTTTATCCATATATTCTTTGTAAGGAGATGTTGTATCAGATTGGTTTTCAGCTAGTTGTTTACCAACCTCCCATATATTTGTGTTGTAAGAACCAGGTTCAATTAAAGCGACATCTATTCCGAAAGGTTTTAATTCTAAGCGAAGCGATTCACTCCAGCCTTCTAATGCATATTTTGAAGATACATAAGGAGATAAACCAGGGAATCCAACTTGGCCGCTAATGCTGCTTATATTAATGATTTTTCCACTTCTTTGTTTTCTCATATATGGTAAAACAAGCTGGGTAATTGATATAGCTCCAAAAAGGTTCGTTTCAAATTGCTTTCGATATTCGTCTACTTGGATTTCTTCTACAAAGCCCCCATTTGCATATCCTGCATTATTTATAAGGAGATCTATTCTATTAATTTCTTTTAAAAATAATTGGAAATTATGTATAGAATTTTGATCTGTTACATCTAATTGTTGAACTTTTATATTGTGCTGTAAGTTAAGTTGAGTAACTTGGGATAGTAAGGTTCCTTGTTTTTCAAGGTTTCGCATTGTAGCGATAACTAAATAATCTTTTTTTGCGAGTTCGAGTGTAGTTAATAGTCCAAATCCACTTGAGGCTCCAGTAATTATTGCGATTTTTTTATTCATTTTTCGCCAGCTTTCTTTTTCTTTTATCATAACGAGTTATGATAAGAAAATCTATTATTCTTACATTCATTATGAAATCAATTTGTATGTAAAAAAAGGGGATTATAGGGAATCAGCGTATATAGAGTAGTGTATATTAATATGATAATGAAATGAGGGAAGAAACATGGTCCATGTAAAAGCTGTATTAGCAGATCAGCTATTAGCGAATGCAAATGATCCCAGTTGGTATATGCCATTTTCAGATGCAGTTAAGGATTTATCTGAGAGGGAAGCTTTCTGGAAACCGAATGAAGAGAGTAATAGTATAGCTGAAATCGTACAACATTTACTGTATTGGAACTCTACGTGGCAAACTAGGTATAAAGAATCAAATGTGAATGCAGTACCCGCTATAGGAGATAATAACAAAAGTTTTATGCTCTCAGATAATCAAACTTTCGATGAATTACGGGAAAAACTACTAGAAAAACTGTTACAATGGCAAAATCTCATAAATGAAGAAAAGGTTGAAAGTGATGTAGTGGGATTTCCTGTTTCTGCAAAGTGGTGGGAAGTGCTAGCGAATGTAACAACTCATAATGCATATCATATTGGTCAAATTATTTACATCCGAAAATTACAGAAGAGCTTTGATAATGAATAAAGTAACAATTCTCTTATTAAGGGAACAAAAGTGGACAAAACGAGACAAACGTCTCATTTTGTCCACTTTTTTATTGTTAAAAGATAGAGAAAACCTATTAAAACAAGGATTAGAATTTGGCACGGTACTTGCAATATAAAAGACGAACAAGAAAATAGGAGGGCTGGACATGTTAAAAACAACTGAAAGTAAAGGGAATGAAATTACGAAAGAACAAGCTCGTTGGATGTACGAAAAAATGTTAGAGATTCGTAAGTTTGAAGATAAGGTGCATGAATTGTTCGCGCAAGGCGTTTTGCCAGGTTTCGTTCATTTATACGCAGGTGAAGAAGCGGTAGCAGTTGGTGTATGTGCCCACTTAACGGATAGTGACAGTATTACAAGTACACATAGAGGTCATGGACATTGTATCGCAAAAGGTTGTGATTTAAATGGTATGATGGCTGAACTTTTCGGGAAAGCGACAGGATTATGTAAAGGTAAAGGCGGTTCCATGCATATTGCCGATTTAGATAAAGGAATGCTTGGTGCGAATGGCATTGTAGGCGGGGGTTTCCCACTTGCTTGCGGTTCAGCATTAACAGCTAAATATAAAGGAACAAAAGATGTAAGTGTTTGCTTCTTCGGTGACGGAGCAAATAATGAAGGAACATTCCATGAAGGGGTTAATTTAGCGGCGATTTGGAAGTTACCAGTTATTTTTATTGCAGAAAATAACGGTTACGGTGAAGCAACTACATTTGAATATGCTTCAAGTTGTGATTCTATCGCTGATCGCGCAAAAGCTTATAATATTCCAGGTGTTCAAGTAGATGGAAAAGATCTTCTAGCTGTATATAAAGCTGCTACAGAAGCAGTTGAACGTGCGCGTAATGGTGATGGTCCAACAATTATTGAATGTATGACATATCGTAATTATGGTCATTTCGAAGGTGAAGCGCAAACATATAAAACATCAGAAGAAAAAGAAGAACATTTAAATGAAAAAGATGCAATTGTGAATTTCCGTAAGCATTTAATTCATGAAGGTTTATTAACAGAATCTGAACTTGTTGATATGGAAAAAGCAGTAGATGATGCAGTACAAAGATCCATTGAATTTAGTGAAAATAGTCCATACCCAGACGATGAAGAATTATTAAAAGATGTATACGTTTCTTACAAATAAGAGGAGGGTGAAAAATTATGACTAGAACAGTAAGTATGTCAACTGCAATTAATGAAGCGATGAAAATCTCAATGCGTCGTGATGAAAATGTAATTTTAATAGGTGAAGATGTTGCAGGCGGTGCACAAGTTGATCACCTGCAAGATGATGAAGCTTGGGGTGGTGTTCTTGGTGTTACGAAAGGACTTGTACAAGAGTTTGGCCGAAATCGTATATTGGATACACCAATTTCTGAAGCGGGTTATATGGGAGCTGCGATGGCAGCTGCTGCAACTGGGTTACGTCCGATAGCTGAGTTAATGTTTAATGATTTTATCGGTAGTTGTCTTGACCAAGTATTAAACCAAGGTGCGAAATTCCGTTATATGTTTGGAGGTAAAGCAAAAGTACCCGTTACAGTACGTACGATGCATGGCGCTGGTTTTAGTGCTGCAGCTCAACATTCACAAAGTTTGTACGCATTATTTACGAGCATACCAGGTATTAAAGTTGTTGTTCCTTCCACACCGTATGATGCAAAAGGCTTATTATTAGCAGCAATTGAAGATGATGATCCAGTAATCTTCTTTGAGGATAAAACACTTTACAATATGAAAGGTGAAGTGCCAGAAGGATACTATACAATTCCATTAGGAAAAGCAGATATTAAACGGGAAGGTTCTGATGTAACAATTGTCGCAATCGGAAAGCAAGTTCATACAGCGCTTGCAGCTGCAAAGCAATTATCGAAAAAGGGGCTTGAAGTAGAAGTAATTGATCCACGATCTTTATCACCACTTGATGAAGATACTATTTTATCATCTGTTGAAAAAACAAATCGTCTTATCGTCATTGACGAAGCGAATCCTAGATGTAGTATGGCAACAGATATTGCGGCAATTGTAGCGGATAAAGGTTTTGATTTGTTAGATGCACCTATTAAACGAATTACAGCACCACATACACCCGTTCCGTTCTCACCACCACTTGAAAAGTTGTATTTGCCAACACCAGAAAAAGTAATTGAAACTGTATCAGAAATGATCGGAGACCAATCTTTATTACATGTGTAATAAAATGATGAGAAGGGAGAGAGAGACATGGCTGTAGAAGTTGTAATGCCGAAGTTAGGTATGGCGATGAAAGAAGGTATTATTACGAGCTGGAATATTAAAGCAGGCGATAATGTAGCAAAAGGAGAACTAATTGCTAGTATTAATTCAGAAAAAATTGAAACGGAAATTGAAGCGCCAGCTGATGGTACAGTACTTGATATAGCTGTAAGTGAAGATGAAGGAGTGCCGCCTGGTACTGTAATTTGCTACATCGGTAAACCGAATGAAAAAGTAGAAATGCAGGAAAGCACACATGTTGTAGAAGAAAAAACATCTAATATAGAAGTACAAAATGTACAAAATCAAGAAGCAAATGGGAAAGAAGTATCGAAGCAAAGAATTAAAATTTCACCTGTAGCCAAGAAAATTGCAAAGTCTGAAAATCTGGATATCAAGGCATTAGTTGGTACAGGTCCTGGCGGAAGGATTACAAAGGCAGATGTATTAAAAGCACTTGAGGTAAGAGTAAACGTTCCGGAAATATCTGAACAAGAAGAAAGTAACGTGATTCCTGTTACTGGTATGCGTAAAGCGATCGCAAATCGTATGCACGCAAGCTTACAAAATAGCGCACAATTAACGTTAACGATGAAAGTAGATGTAACAGATTTAGTTGCTTTACATAAAGAAATAGCGAAAGTTGTACAAAAAAGAGATGATAATAAATTAACTATTACGGATTTTGTCTCGCGTGCTGCTGTATTAGCACTTGGAGAGCATAAAGAAATGAACAGCGCTTATATAGATGATGCAATTCATCAATTTGAACATGTGCATTTAGGCATGGCAGTCGCGTTAGAAAAAGGGTTAATCGTTCCAGCTATTCGCTTTGCAAATAATTTATCTTTAGTAGAATTGTCTAAAGAGATTAAGAATGTGGCACAAAAGGCGCGAGCAGGTAGCTTAAGTAGTGATGATATGCACGGAACGACATTTACAATTAGTAATTTAGGTAGCTTTGGTATTGAATATTTCACACCGGTATTAAATACACCTGAGACTGGCATTTTAGGTATTGGCGCAATTGAACATGTTCCTGTATATAAAGGGAAAAAATTAAAAAAAGGTAGTATGTTACCTTTAAGTTTAACATTCAATCATCGTGTACTAGACGGTGCACCAGCAGCTGCATTTTTACGCACAATTAAACATTATTTAGAAGAACCTATAACAATTCTTTTATAAAGAGAAGGTGAGAGAATGAGTAAACTAGTTGTAATTGGAGGCGGACCAGCTGGCTATGTAGCAGCAATTACCGCGGCTCAAAATGGCAAAGATGTCACTCTTATTGATGAAGCTGACCTTGGCGGAACATGTTTAAATGTTGGGTGTATGCCGACGAAATCACTGTTAGAAAGTGCTGAAGTACATGACATTGTGAGAAAAGCGAATGATTATGGAGTTACGCTTAATACAGGAAGTATATCAATTGATTGGGATCAAATACAGGCGAGAAAATCACAAATCGTAATGCAACTCGTCCAAGGAATACAATATTTAATGAAGAAAAATAAAATTAAAGTTGTAAAAGGAAAAGCGAAATTCGAAACGGATCATCGTGTGCGAGTTGTACAAGGAAATAAAGAAGAAGTAGTTGATGGAGAGAGCTTTATTATCACATCTGGTTCCGAACCTACAGAATTACCATTCGCTCCGTTCGATGGAAAATGGATTTTAAATAGTAGCCATGCCATGTCTCTTGAGAGTGTACCATCTTCATTGTTAATCGTTGGCGGTGGTGTAATAGGATGTGAGTTTGCAAGTATTTATAGTAGACTTGGCACAAAAGTATCGATAGTTGAAATGGCACCGCAATTACTACCTGGTGAAGATGAAGATATCGCGAATATTTTAAGAGAGAAATTAGAAAAAGATGGTGTGAAAATTTTTACGGGAGCAGTTTTAAAAGGATTAAATAACTATAAGAAGCAAGCTTCATTTGAGTACAAGGGAATTACTCACGAAGTAACTCCAGAATTTGTTCTTGTTTCTGTAGGAAGAAAACCACGAGTGCAACAATTAGGATTAGAAAAGGCAGGGGTTCTGTTTTCAAATAAAGGGATTTCTGTGAATGAACATATGCAAACGAACGTATCGCATATTTACGCAGCTGGTGATGTAATCGGTGGAATTCAGCTTGCTCACGTTGCCTTCCATGAAGGAACGACAGCAGCATTACACGCAAGCGGAGAAGACGTGAAAGTAAATTATCACGCTGTGCCCCGTTGTATATACACAGCTCCAGAAATAGCTAGTGTCGGGTTAAGTGAAAAAGGTGCAAGAGAACAATATGGTGATATTCTCATCGGAGAATTTCCTTTTACAGCGAACGGAAAAGCTCTTATTTTAGGAGAACAAGTAGGTAAAGTAAAAGTCATTGTAGAACCTAAATACCAAGAAATTGTAGGGATTTCTATTATCGGTCCTCATGCAACTGAACTTATTGGTCAAGGAACCGTAATGATTCATACAGAAGTTACCGCTGATATAATGAGAGATTATATTGCAGCACACCCTACTTTATCAGAAGCAATTCATGAAGCGTTAATGCAAGCGGTAGGACATGCTGTACATGCTTAAATGGAAATATGATAAACCACTATTCTCTAAACGAAAGAGAGAATAGTGGTTTGAATTTTTATAGAAGAAATTAAATATCTTATTACTATTTAATTTCAATCGCTGAAGTAATATCGTTCCAATCAGCAGCTAAATTAGCAGTTTTACCGTACCAATCAGCATGTTTAAATAAAACGCCTTTTCCATATCCTTGTGTTGAAGTGTGCTCCCAAAGTGTCGTTGAATAACTTGCAGAAGGTGACGCTGTACTTACAGAAGAAATTCTGTCATTCCAGCTAGATGGTAAGTTTTTAAAGCCGCTACTCCAGTAAATATATTGGCCACCTTTATCTTTATGTTCATAAAAATCAGTACTACCAGCACCGCTACCTAAAGGATTAATTTTATTTTTAATTGCTTTTTTATCCTTTTCAATATACGCATCTAATGTTTCACGGCTAGTAAAACCATAAGCTAGCCAATCTCCATTTTCATTTTGCTTAGGTAATACCATAGTAATTTGGATATCTTTCTTATCCTGATCACTTAATTTTGCAAATGAATTAACATTTTGTTCATCCACTTTTAAATAATCAAATGACTTAATTGTGTTACTTTTTTCTTCAGCACTTACCGCACCTAGTCCTCCAGTTAGTGCAAAACCCGCTACTAATGTCCCTGCTACTAATTTCTTCAACATATAACCATCCCTTTTTGTTTGAATTTTTGTACAGGTGAATCTTGTACAGCTAAAATGTATTCTAATTTTATACTTTTGTAAATATTCTGAAGTTTTAGAAATAATAGGCGGAATATTTACATTTTTACATTATTTCTTTAGAAAAAATGGTTATTGGAATGATATAATAAGTGGATGTATTGCTTTTACTGGATGTAAAGATATTTTAGGAGAGGTGTCATTGAAATATTTTACAAGAGAATGGTATAAAAAAATGCAAGTTTTAGAATTTGTAAGTTTTATAGAGTCTATAAAAGAATGGTCGGAAATGGATATACAAAGTTTAAAGGAAGAAATAGAGGAAAGGAAAATAGATTTATTAAAATTCCTTCCTGAATCGATATACTCAATTATACAAAACATCACAATTAATTCAGAATATCCATCAGGTGAACTGAAAAAACGTATGCAAGAGTGGACAACAGATTATGAGAAAAGAATGGCACAATTAGATCAATCATACGTAGAATATTTTAATTCCATTGAGAAAAAACTTCCGTCAAATGTCGCTCAGTTACACAAGACATCACTACACGATAGTGTAATTAAAGTAATAAAGAGAGAATCAGAAGATACTTTGTCTATCGTATTAGATTGCAGTGGTACTTTTAGTGAATTTGATAAACTTGAAGTAACCTTTATAGGAGTAACAAATTGTTCTATGCCGGAAAACTTTGAAAATGCTTGGTGGTTATATCATGAAATAGCTCTTACTGAAGATGGTTTTGAACTAGGTGTTTTATTTGACTGTCCATTTAGAGAAGTGACGATTTGTGCGACAGATGTATTACTTGTGAATAAATAATTTTTTATGGAGCATTACAAACGTTTGACATAATAAAAAAATAAAGTTATTGTAGATACATGAAGTCTACAATAGGGGCTGTACTATGAAATATTCTAAAGCTACAAATTATGCTCTTCATACAATACTTTTTCTGGCAAAGGCTACACCAAATAAGTTAGTTAGTGTTCACCAATTAGCAGAAATGCAAAATGTTTCACCAACGTACTTGTCTAAAATACTAACTAAGTTGACGAAGGAAGGGATGATACATTCATCATCTGGTCCAAAGGGCGGTTACTCGCTTAGTAAGAATTGGGAAGATATTTCATTTTTAGATATTATACATGCAATTGAAGGTAAAACATCATTGTTTGAATGTTGTTTACATGACAAACCGGGATGTTTAATTAATGAAGTAATGCTTGCAGCAGAAGAGAAAATGGAAGAAGAGTTACGAAATCAAAAAATCGTAGCTCTTGCGAAAAAAATAAAAGTGGATTTTTAATCTGCTTTTATTTTTAAATTAATTAAGGATAAAAAGACTCTTTGATATCTTTAATTGTAGTTAGAAAATGATATGAAGAAGGAGAGAAGATGATGACTAAATTTTGGAATGATCGATATAAATCAGATGAATATTTTTACGGGGAAGAACCTAATACATTTATTAAAGAACAAGCATTTCGTTTAGCAAATCACAATAAAGTAATAGCTTTCGCGGAGGGAGAAGGTAGAAATGCTGTATTTCTAGCAAGACAAGGGAACGAAGTAACAGCTATTGATTATTCGGAAGATGGATTAGAGAAGACAAAAAAATTGGCAGAGAAGCATAACGTAAACGTGCATACAAAAAAAGTAGATTTATTAGCTGATAGTTTGCCAGAAAATGAATATGATGCAGCAATTATGGTATTTGGACATTTTCATGATGATTATAAAAAAATGATATTAGGTAAAATGATACAAACGATAAAGCCTGGTGGTTTAATTATGTTTGAAGTTTACTCAAAAAAACAAATAAACTATGGTACTGGTGGACCAAAAGATGTTGATATGCTGTATGATCCAATTGATATCCTTACTTGGTGTGAAGAACATAAGGTAATTCATTTCTTTAATGGCGAACAAGAGCGAATTGAAGGGAAAGGGCACACTGGTTTAGCTGATGTTATTCAAGTTGTTATTAGAAAATGAATATAAGTGTTAATGAAAGTTAAATGTATGAATGTAAAAGACCAGTCATGTAAGACTGGTCTTTCTATTTAGATACTAAATTATCAAGCTTCCAATATGTATCTGTTAACGGCGCTGCTTTGCTATCTATGTATAAATACATATTATTTAAATCTTTTGGTGAAGTTTTCAGTTCAAATACAACGTCAGTAGTTAAAGAGAACTCGTGTGGAACATTTTTATAGTGCTCGTCATCTATCGGATGAGCTTCACCTTCATATTTCTCACCAGTTTTTTCATCTTGTATGAAATATTTTATTTCCGAAAGATCAATAGTTTGTCCATCGTCTCGAACATTATTAATCATAACACGAGTAGTAAGGCGCCGCTCTTTGTCTATTTTTTCAAACTTTGCATTCTCAACTGTCGCTCTATAGTATTCGTTTTTAACTATTTCTCCATAGTGCATTGCATTCTTTTCGAGAGCGCTCTTTTCTTGTTTTGATGTAGTATTGCTATTACATCCTGTTAATATTCCAGTAAATAATAATGCTGTACATGTCGTTTTGATTAATGATTTCATAGTAATCCCTTTCTGTATTAAAAAGTAAAACATAGGAATAATTTTACATCAATAGGAAGGTAAATGGAAGTGTTTTTGCGTAATATACAGATATACATTTATTTGGTTGTCAAGTTAACAGGATAGAAAGAGGGAGAAGACTGTATAAAACGGAATAAATAAGAATTGAAAATATTGTAAAACGGAAGAGGCATGCATATAATTAAAATAAAGTTTAAGTTTCTGAACCTTCAATAACGGTGGTGATAACATGTTTACTGAAGAACGTCGAGAGAAAATTTTAGAACGACTTAATACAGATGGAAGAGTAATAGCAAAGGATCTTGCGGAAAGATTTGATATGTCTATTGATTCTATAAGAAGAGATTTGTCTATTATGGAAAAGGATGGTTTATTAAAAAGAACGCACGGAGGTGCAATTGAACTTACGCGAGTGAGAAACTTAGCTGCGGAACCAACTAAACGTTATAGTGATAGCTCAATATATGAGGACACAATTGCAAGAGTTGCGGTATCTTATATACAAGAAGGTGATTCAATTTTTATTGGCGGGGCTCCCGTTCATAATGCGATGCTGAAATATTTACCGGAAGTATCATTTACGGTTATTACGAATTCTATAGAAATAGCTGGTTATCTACGAGAATATAAGAATATTGATACGTATTTAATTGGCGGAAAAGTAAAACCTTCAGGGAATATTACTGATACACTTGCCTCTGAATTGATAAGTAGATTTTCTATTGATCTTTATTTCTCCACAGGTGGAGGCATTTCATTACAAGGTATTAGTACTGCAACACCTGAAGTTGCTTATTTTAGTAAAAGAGTAAGTGAAATTGCTAGAAGAAATATTTGTTTAGTTCCGCATAATAAACTTGGAATAGATTGTTTTATAAGAGGAGAGTCTCTAAAAGAAATTGACATTATTATAACTGACGAAGAGGCTAGTAAAGAAACTGTTCAGGACTTTGAGAAACAAGGTAAACAAGTTGTAATAGCACCATTATATTCATTTGAAAGGAGTTTGACATGATTGTAAAAGAGCAAGAGTTTTATATAAATGGATTAACTTATACAATTCGTTCTGCAGCTGAGAAAGATGCTGAGCAGTTATCGAAAATTAGAGTTCAGATTGATGGAGAAACTGAAAATATGGATAGAGATGCTGGAGAGGGATTTATAGATGACCTAGGGTTTCAAAAAATAATAAAAACAGATAGTGAAGAGACTAAGAATCTCTTTTTAGTTGCAGAAGTGCACAATCGAATCGTTGGATTTTCAAGATGTGAAGGATCAAATTTTAAGAGATTATCTCATAAAGTGGAGTTTGGCGTTTGCATTTTAAAAGAGTTTTGGGGATATAGAATGGGGAAGAGCCTATTACAACAATCTATTAAATGGGCTGACGAAAATGCAGTAAATAAAATATCTTTACAAGTATTAGAGACAAACGAGAAAGCTATTCATCTTTATAAAAAATTAGGTTTTGAAGTAGAAGGCATTTTGAAAAATGACAAAAGACTATCGGATGGAAAGTATTATAATACGGTATTGATGGGAAGATTTACTAATACTTTTCATGAAAGAGGTGAAGAAGTATGTTTTACAGAAGGAAGTACTATGTAGTGAAAAATGAATTTATAGAAGTATTTAATGATCATTTCAATAATACCAACTTACCTAATCAATTAAAGCATGGTTCTAGGCTAATAGGACGCTGGATGAAAGATAATAAGAATGGTACGTCTGAAGTATTTGCCATATGGGAATATGATAGTTATGAACAGTATAATGAAATAGAATCGAAAATTAGAAGTGACGAGAGGCATATTAAAGGAATACATGAATGGTATGAAAACCATGGCGGGAAAGAATATGTTTTACAGGAGTACATAGTAGAGATGAAAAATGAAGAGTTAGTATGTACTGTAAAGTAACAGAGGGGTGAGGGATAATAGAAATTAAAACAAAATTATATTTTAGTTTAGCATCCGCTATTTTATTTGCAATAGCCGTGATTGTTTTCTTTATAAATGGTAATCCACAAAAGTGGTTTTGGTTATGTATTTTGTTTGCGTCCATTATACAAAATATAGTGCTACTAAAAAAGAATAAAGAAGTGCATTAGGATATTCAAATTATTAACATATTTGTGTCGTATTGCTAGTTGTATTGAAAACGCTTTTATTCAGTTTTATAATAAAAGTATGTTTTATAAATCTCCAAAACAATTAAAAGGGAGATGATACAATGTTAGCTTCACCGTTTTACTTACATACATGGAAAAAGTTTGTTAATGAAGGTGTTCTTGATTCGAACCGTATAAATGAAAGAATTTCAGAGTCATGGCATCGATGTAAACAGGCTAATGTTAATCCTCACATGAATAAAGGTCAGAAAGTTTTGTCTTCTAATATTTTTCGAGAACAAAAGAAAAAGAGTGAAATTTTCCTTGATATAGCATTACCCCAAATACAAAATATGAGAAAAACCATTGATGAACTACAAATGATGGCATTATTAATCGATCCAGATGGTTATGTCCTATCCTTAAGTGGAAATAAACAAACGTTAAAGCGAGCGAAACATATTAATTTTATTGAAGGTGTAAAATGGACGGAAGCAGCTGTGGGGACAAACGCAATAGGAACAGCGCTAGAAATTGAAGAAGCTATTATGATAAGTGGTACTGAACATTACTCCGTGGTATCTCATAGCTGGAGTTGTGCGGCTGCTCCCATTCATAACGATGACGGGAAATTAATTGGTATTTTAGATTTCTCCTGTCCAATTGAATTTTCGCATCCATATATGCTCGGTATGGTAACTTCAATTGCACATGCGATTGAACGTGAATGTAGCATAAGAGTTCATCAAAATGAATTACACTTAATCCATCGTTTTTTAGATGTCATTGATAGTGATGAACAAGTAGTTATTTGTAATCATCGTGATGTTATCGTTTCTGCGAGTAAGAGCGTTCGGGAACGAGTAACTAATTGGTCAAGAATGAAACTTGAAGATTTAGTGCACCATGGATTGGAAACTAAATTAGAAATACCAGTATATAGTAATGAAAGAATGATCGGGAAATGTATGTATTTAAAGGAAAACAAACAAATGAATACATATTCTGCTTTCACATTTATAAAAGGAATTACTTTTCCAGGAGTTACCGGGACAAGCAAAGCATTTCAACACACACTAGAAGAAATTAAGCTTGTTTCACCGACTGATGCTAGTGTGTATGTATGTGGTGAGACAGGAGTAGGAAAGGAATATGTCGCGAGAGCGATTCATGAAAATAGTCCAAGAAAAGACGGGCCCTTTATAGCTGTTAATTGTGGTTCTTTGCCTAAAGAATTAATGGAAAGTGAATTGTTCGGTTATGCTGAAGGTGCGTTTACAGGTGCGCGACGTCAAGGGTATAAAGGGAAATTTGAACAAGCGAATGGAGGAACATTATTTTTAGATGAAATTGGTGAAGTACCACCAGAGATGCAAGTAGCATTATTGCGTGTTTTACAAGAACGTACAATAACTCCAATAGGAAGTTCAAAAGAGGTACCAGTAAATATTCGTATTATTACTGCCACACATAAAGATTTACTAAGGTTAGTAGAAGAAGGGAAATTCCGTCAAGATTTATATTATCGTTTACATGTTTATCCACTATATGTTCCATCGTTAATAGAAAGAAAAGAGGATATTCCATATTTTATACAACACTTTTGCGAACGGAAGAATTGGAATGTTGTATTTCCGAAGAGTATTTGTAATCAATTTTTACAACATACATGGCCCGGAAATATTCGAGAACTAGTAAATGCATTAGAACGCATTTACATTTTGTCGCAAGGACGGGAAATATGCGAAAAACAAGTCGCTTTTTTGATACAAACAATGATGGGAAATCAACAACAACTTGAGTTACAAGTTGAAAATAAAACCGAACATACATTGAATTTTCGCGAAAAAATACAGCGTGATAGCATGATTGAAGCATTACAAAAGACAAACGGAAATGTTTCATTAGCTGCAAAACTATTAGATGTACCCCGTAGTACATTTTATAAACGAATGCAAAAATATAAGTTATAAAGTAGATTTTTGTAATCTACTTTTTCTTTGTGGGCTCATGTTCTGTCGGAATGTGCGCTTACCGGGGAAATAATAGAATTGTTAGAAGGGAAATTTCCTAATGGGGGTTAGTGTGTGAAGTACATTGAAATTGGAATCGGGAATAGGTGGTTCGTTCGAACAGAAACCGAAAATAAAGATGGAACTGAATTTGAAGAACGAGGAATTATAAAACCTATTTATTTTGAGTCACTATATGTACGAATGTGGTTTCGGAAAACGTGTTTAATTTTTGATACGAAAGAAGGATTTAAAAAGATTAAGAAGGGGAGGATTGAATATAAATTTATAGTTGGAATTGTCAGTAGACTGAATAAAGAAGAAGTGGGCTAACATACGTAGTTATATTGGACAGGAAATTCTTTTGACTTATATCAAATTCATGAAAAGCACATTTACTAAATATAAATTGTTAATAAAACCACTAAAAATTATTATCAAGACCTAAAAGCTAAAAATCCTAAAAAAATAAAGGTGAGCGCATATTATACATGACTAATATGTACTCACCTTTATTTTATTGTTCAATTAAAGGGCCAGATTGTTGAGGAAACAGGAATAATAAGAATACTCAAAATATTGTTTGTGAAGTGTTACACTTAAACTAACGGGCAGTTTAGCTTAAGTACATTTTTTCACAAATTTAAATGGGGAAATTTCCCCATTTTTTATACCAGCTTAACGTTGATTCGGGAATATTGAACTTCGCTACCTGCTAATTGAATTCTACTTCATCTGGAGACCTTTAAATTAAAATGCTTCCTTTCTTCTGACAGACTTATTAAATTTCGAAAACAATCAATTCAATCATCTTTTCGTATAGAAAAACTTATTAAGAAACATGCACTAGAAAAAATATAAATCATATATAGGAGATATCCCGTTTGAATGCTTGAGGAGGATATTATGAAACCTATGTTACCTAGTGAAAAATATTTCGGTAATTTAGAACTAGTTTATGCATTTTATGGGGCTATGCCTACAGGTGTTACTGTTTCAGAAACCGGTCGTATTTTCATTTGCTTTCCGAAATGGGGAGACGATGTTAAATTTACGGTGGCGGAAATTTTTGAGGATAAATTGCAGCCTTATCCTAATTTACAAACCAATTTGGCTAACCCCGAGAATATCCCAATGACTTTCATCAGTGTCCAAAGTGTAGTTGCTGATGGAAGGGGAACGCTTTGGATATTAGATACAGCGGCACCCAATTTTTCTGAACCTATTAAAGGGGGAGCAAAATTAGTCGCTGTTGATTTAGAAACCAATACAATAAGAAAAGTATATACCTTTACAGAAGATGTTGTCCTGCCTACAACTTATCTGAATGATGTCCGTTTTGATTTTCGTGTTGGAAAAGCAGGTTATGCCTATATAACGGATTCTTCTTCGAGAGGACCAGGAGCTATTATCGTCGTAGATTTATCAAATGGAAACGCGTTTAGACGGTTAAATGGAGCAAATTCAACTTCACCCGATCCCTATTTTTTACCGAAAGTAGAAGGTCAAATTTTAATGAATCGAAACAAAGACGGTTCAACTTCTCCATTTAGGTTGGCGTCTGATAGTCTTGCGATTTCTCCCGATGGAAAGATATTATTTTTTGCTCCACTAACCAGTCGGCATTTGTTCTCGATCTCAACAGAAGCCCTGAGAGACAGAACGATATCGGACATGAATTTACCTTATCATGTGGAGTATTGGGGAGAAAAAGGTGCGTCTGATGGAATGATCACTGATGCAAAGGGAACTGTTTATGCTGGAGATTATGAAAACAACAGTATCCGTAAGATATTGCCAAATGGCATAATGGAAACTATTGCACATGATCCGAGAATTTTGTGGCCGGATACTTTTTCAATTGGTCCGGATCAATATTTGTATGTCATTGTGAACCAATTACATCGACAGCCTAGATTTCATTATGGAAAAGACTTACGACAGAAACCTTATAGTTTACTTCGTATCAAAATTGATGAATTTCCTGCTCCGACCTTTTCATAATAAAAATAGTCAATTAATTGTTTTCATTGATAGAAAATGATCAAACTTTTTTATAAAACCAAAACATAAACCTGCTGGATAAGAATCCATTTTGATCAATCTTTTTCAAAATGGATTCTTTTTATTTACCATAGAATACGGGTTAACACGATATTTTTAATCAAACTTTATTTTAAAATTACGAAGAAACTCATGAATGTTTAAAAAAATATGGTGAAGTAGTAATACCCGAACTTATGAGTGAAATTAATGAAAAGTTAAAATGGGATGTTGTTAGTTATGTAGATCATAAGGAGTATGCTTTATGGCCACTACTAAAATATTTTAAAAAGATAATTAAACAAGATTCACAAGAATGGAAAACGCGAGGTTTAGAACTGTATAAATTATCTAGTGTAGCAGATATAAAGGGGAGTAATTTTCTTATCCTTTCTATATAGAAATTGCTATTGGTATTATTATACAATAGGTGTCAGAAAATACAGTTGTTTATTATTGGAGTGGGAGAGAATTATATGTCGATGTCGCTATATTATAAAAAAATCCGTGAGCAATTAGGCCATGAACTAATTCTAATACCGAGTGTAGCTGCTGTTATAAAGAATGGGCAGGGAGATATTTTGTTTCAATATCCTGGCGGGGAATACTGGAGTTTGCCAGCTGGAGCAATTGAGCCTGGAGAAACTCCAGAAGAAGCGGTAGTTCGTGAAGTGTGGGAAGAAACGGGTTTGAAAGTGCAAGTAAAAAAACAAAAAGGGGTATTTGGAGGGGAAAGGTTCCGTCATATATATCCGAATGGCGATCAAGTAGAATATATTGTTGTTGTGTTTGAATGTGAAATTACTAGTGGAAAACTGAAATCGATAGATGGTGAATCTTTAAAACTACAATATTTCTCATTTTCTGAAAAGCCTACTTTAGCGCTACCATACCCAGATAATATATTTTTATAGATGTAAAATAACACACCTTACTTATTGAAGGTGTGTTATTTATATAACCCGGTCGTATACATCTCCGTTAACGTATACACAATTTCCTCTAAGTTAATCTTTTTATCATTTTGCGTAATAGTCCAAAGAAACGATTCATTCATCGCGAACCAACCGCGTGCTACAATCTCTTTATTTAAATTAGGTTGTGCTAATCCACTTTCTTGAGAGTAAGTAATATCCTGTTTAATACTTGTTATAAAACGTTCCCGAATCTCATCCCATTTTTGCCGTATTTCTCTTGATAATCCTATCGCTTCCTCTACAACTTGCAAAATAGCGCGTTCTGCATCTGCTAATTGCAGGAATGCTCTAACTTGATTTTGGATCATTATACGTGCTTCCTCTTTTGTTTGTGGAGAAAAAGAGCGCTCAGCAATATTATAAAATTGATTCATAACATCTTCCATTAAACTAATTAGGAGATCATCTTTGTTTTTGAAGTATACATATGCTGTTCCATAACCAGTTTCTGCATGTTTAATAATTTGTGTAATTGTCGTTTTTTGAAATCCATTATTTATAAAAATAGTGTAACCAGAGTGTAATAGTTTCTTCTTCGTTTCTAAGGAGCGGTGTTTTCTTGATGAAAGAGTAGAGTTTTTCAAAGAATCACCTCTTTATACTGAAATATCTGAAAATATAACTGTATTGTAAAAGAAGTTCATATATAAAGTCAACTGACATAATATCATTGACGTTGTATCAATTAAGGTGATATATTTCAATTAGTTAGAATAAAAAGAAAATTAAGAGAAGGTGACACCATGTATAAAGAACCATTTCAACCAACTTATGAGTATGCGCTTGAATGTGATAAACATGATGAACTGAAAGATTTTCAAACTGAATTCTATAAAAAAGAAGGTACTATATATTTAGATGGAAACTCATTAGGGCTACTTTCAAAAAGAGCAGAGAAATCATTACTTACGTTGCTAGATTCGTGGAAAGAGTATGGCATTGACGGCTGGACAGAAGGTGAGCACCCGTGGTTTTTCCTTTCAGAGAAATTAGGTAAACTTACAGCCCCTCTTATTGGTGCTTTACCGGAAGAAACTATTGTAACCGGTTCTACAACTACAAATATACACCAAGTTATTGCGACGTTTTACGAACCAAAAGGAATACGTACAAAAATACTTGCGGATGAATTAACTTTCCCATCAGATATTTATGCACTTCAAAGTCAAATTCGTTTAAAAGGATTAGATCCAGAGGAGCATTTAGTAAGAGTGAAAAGCCGAGATGGTAGAACACTTTCTGAAGAAGATATTATTTATGCGATGGAAGATGATATCGCTTTAATTTTATTACCTTCTGTTTTATATAGAAGTGGTCAAATTCTGGATATGAAACGTTTAACAACGGAAGCTCATAAACGCGGCATTCATATCGGATTTGATTTATGCCATTCAATAGGATCTATTCCGCATCATTTCAAAGATTGGGATGTCGATTTTGCTGTTTGGTGCAATTATAAATATTTAAATGCAGGACCGGGTGGCGTTGCAGGAATTTATGTGAATAATAAACATTTTAATAGACTACCAGGGTTGTCTGGATGGTTTAGTTCTAGAAAAGATAAGCAGTTTGATATGGAGCATACATTAACAGCTGCTGATCATGCAGGTGCTTATCAAATTGGTACACCGCACGTTTTAAGTACAGCACCATTAATTGGTTCACTTGAAATTTTCAAAGATGCTGGTATTGAACGTTTACGTGAGAAATCTTTACATATTACGAGATACATGCTGAATTTAATTGGACATGAATTAAAAGATTTCGAATTTATAATTGGAAATCCATTAGAGGATGAAAAACGAGGCGGGCACATTTATTTAGAGCATGCAGAAGCAGCACGTATATGTAAAGCACTAAAAGCAAATGGAGTAATTCCAGATTTTAGAGCGCCAAATGGGGTGAGACTTGCGCCGGTCGCTTTATATAACACATACGAAGAAGTGTGGAAATCTGTACAAATATTAAAGAAAATTATGAAAAATGAAGAGTATAAGCAGTTTGAAAATAAGCGAGAGGTTGTGGCATAAATATGAAAACATCAGAGTGGATTGATATTTCACAACCGCTAAATAATAATATTGCAACGTGGCCAGGAGACACACCGTTCTCGTATGAAGTTTCATGGTCAAAAGAAGAAAGTGGCTCAGTAAATGTCGGAAAGTTAACGATGAGTATTCATACAGGCACTCATATTGATGCACCATTTCATTTTGATAATGATGGAAAGAAAGTATTGGATTTAGATGTTCAAGTTTATGTTGGCCCAGCACGGATTATTGACGTTTCTAATCTTGAAAGCATCGGGAAAAAGGAATTAGAAAGCTTTCATTTAGAAGGTGTAGAACGATTATTATTACGTACATCTTCACATGGAAAAGCTGAAGAATTTCCAGAGGTGATCCCTCATTTACGTGCAGACATAGCGTCGTTTCTTTCAGAGAAAGGTATTCGTTTAATCGGAGTAGATGTACCATCAGTTGATCCGCTAGATGATAAAGAATTAGCAGCGCATCATCAATTATTTAAACATGGAATTCATATTTTAGAAAATGTCGTACTAGATCATGTAGCAGACGGTGATTATGAACTTATTGCATTACCACTTGCATTAACTGATGCAGATGGAAGTCCAGTTCGAGCCGTTATTAGACCAATATAAGTAGAATCATATAAAAGGGGCGTTTGGCTAATATGAAAGAAAATGAAAAAGTAATTATGGAAAAAGGGATTCATACGGATTTTAAAGAGAATATGACGTATGGGGAGTATTTACAATTAGATAGTTTACTATCTTCTCAAAAAAGATTATCGGACCATCATGATGAAATGTTATTTATCGTTATTCACCAAGCAAGTGAGCTTTGGATGAAGCTCATTTTACATGAGCTAAATGCGGCGATTGAATCTATTAAACAAGATAAATTACAACCAGCTTTTAAAATGTTAGCACGTGTATCAAAAATTCAGTCTCAAATTATTCAATCTTGGGATATTCTTGCGACATTAACACCATCAGAATATATTGAGTTTCGTGATTCACTCGGTCAAGCTTCAGGTTTTCAATCGTATCAATATCGTATGATTGAGTATGCACTTGGCTATAAAACGCCACACGCATTAAAAATTTATGAAAAGGATCCAGAATTACATGCACGACTTCATAAAGCGCTACATGCACCAAGTCTATATGATGTCGCGATTCAAGCATTAGTAAAAGAAGGATTCCCTATTCATAAAGATGTATTAAACCGTGATATTACGCAGCCTTATGAAGAAGATGCAACAGTAGAAGCAGCATGGTTGGAAGTGTATGCGGATGTGAAAAAATATTGGAATTTATATCAGCTTGCTGAAAAATTGATTGATATTGAAGACTGGCTACAACAATGGCGTTTCCGTCATATGAAAACAGTAGAAAGAATTATTGGACATAAAATGGGTACAGGTGGATCCTCCGGTGTTTCTTATTTAAAGCGAGTACTTGATCAACAATTCTTCCCAGAGCTTTGGAATGTTCGTACGAAATTATAAAAATAAACCTGTCAGTTCATTATGGCTGACAGGTTTATTTTTATTTGAGCACAATTATGTTTAAAATGAAGGAACAAGATATAATAAATGGAGTAACTATTTAAATGGAGGTAAAGTTTTTGGATTTCAAGCAACTAGAAAATAAATTCGAAAAGAAAAAAGTGAATACATTTCTTGTTTATCAAAAAGGGGAATTAACAACTGAGTATTATAAAACACCCGAATGTGCAAATAACTTATATAAAATAAATTCGATTACAAAAAGTATCGTATCTTTATTAATTGGTATTGCAATTGATAAGGGCTATATAAATGATATACATACATCAATTACAGAGTGGATTGAAAATGTACCTGGGGAAAAACATGATTTAACGCTATATCACTTATTAACAATGACTACTGGTGAGGACTGGAAAGAGTTTGGGAATGGAGTAGTATTCCCAAATGACTTTGTAGAATCAGAGAACTGGGTACAGTACATATTAGAAAAGCCAATAATTGAAGAACCTGCTACAAAAATGAATTATAATTCAGGTTCTTCTCATTTACTGAGCTATATTATTCAAGAAGCTACTGGAATGTCGACAGAGCGGTTTGCAAAGAAATATTTATTTGATCCATTAAAAATTAACGAATACGAGTGGCAACAAGATCCGCAGGGTATATATGTAGGTGGCTTCGGTATGAAAATGAAATCTACCGATTTATTAAAATTAGGAAAATTATGTTTGCAAAATGGATATTGGAATGAAAAAGAAATTGTATCAGCGAAATGGTTAAAAGAGTCAAGTAGGGCGCAATTTGAAACATATGAACATGTCGGCGCATATGGATATCACTGGTGGGTATTACATAACGAAAGATTTCACATACCGTATTGTATATATTTCGCTATGGGATACGGCGGACAATACATCGTTATCATTCCTCAATTAGAAGTAGTATCTATTATAAGTAGTCATATGCCAAAACGTGGGCTCGTTCCGTTAAAATTATTTATTGAGCATGTACAGGGAAATTCTAATTATATATAAGAAAAGGAGGGAATGTATGAAGGATGAAAAAATTTTATCTTTATTTAGACTATGTTTAAGCCTTCTAGCATTTAGTGCAATCATTACGCAATTTATAATACGGGCACAAGTGAAACCGTTCAATCCAGTTAACTTTTTTAGTTTCTTCACGATCGAAAGTAACATTTTAGTTGCATGTATTCTCCTTTTAAGTAGTATCGGAACAGCTACATTTGGTCGATCAGAACAGTTTGGTATACTTCGTGGTGCAGCAACGGTATACATACTTACGACTGGACTCATTTATTTTTTATTATTAAGAGGGTTAGAAGAATCACTTCAAACGGCAATACCATGGGTAAATACGGTGTTACATTATATCATGCCAATTGCTATGCTTTTAGATTGGATATTAAATCCACCAAATAAGAAAATCACTTGGAAACAAGCTTCAAGTTGGCTCTTATTCCCGTTTTTTTACGTTGTATATAGCTTAATTCGTGGTCCAATCGTGAATTGGTATCCTTATCCATTTTTAGATCCGAGAATAGGTGGATATGGTAGAGTACTTTTATACAGTATAGGGATAGCAGTTGTAATTGGCACTATTTGTATATTGGTAAGATTTTTAGGGAATCGATATTTTAGAAAAGAATTTTAGAAATGAAAGAAACCCGGCTGTTATGAATCTAAATAGCCGGGTTTCTTTCATTTTATCTACTCGTCTTCTGAAACGACATTTTAATAAATTTCTCCGTCTTCGTTTCAAATTCCACATCAACAAAAACACCATATTCTTTTCCGTCTTCACGTAGCCACAATTTGAATTTTTCAACTGTTATTTGAACGGTTTTTGGTTTTCTACCTATATGAAGGTAATCAATAATCTCTGCTTTTGGGTACTTTTCTTTCGTTTTCTCTACAGCAAGCTTACCCCATTTTGCATACGGCGGCTGCGCATGAACAATTGATGAGCTTGTATATACATTTGAACATGTTGTTAGGAACAGAAGGACGAGTGCGACACGCTTTAACAAATTCTTCATGATGAACTCCTTTTATCCTTTTTTTATATTGTTTACATTTTCTTTCTACGATATTAGTTTGGATTTTTTTGTCTTCTTTACATAAAAGCGAGGCTTTTACAAAACATAACCAAGAAATCATTTACATAATTAAGGAGGGAAAATTATGCGCCAAAAAGTTATGTTTAAAATAGCGGTTTTACTTGCGTTCATAGGACTGTCTTTAATGATCAGTAGTATACAACTAAAGAATGTAGAAGCATTTTCTAATCAAGTCATTCAAAGAGGAGCATCGGGCGAAGATGTCATTGAACTGCAATCTCGTTTAAAATATAACGGATTTTATACGGGAAAAGTAGATGGTGTTTTCGGATGGGGTACATATTGGGCACTTCGGAATTTTCAAGAGAAATTTGGATTACCCGTTGATGGTTTAGCTGGAGCTAAAACGAAGCAAATGCTCGTGAAGGCAACGAAGTATGACAAATCAACTGCTAATAAAGGAACGACAACGAATAAAGGAAATAGTGGTGGCACTGCACAAGAGAATAAACCACCTCAAAATAAAGGGACAAATGTTCCGAACGGTTATTCTCAAAATGATATTCAGCTGATGGCAAACGCAGTATACGGAGAATCACGTGGTGAACCGTATTTAGGACAAGTTGCAGTAGCTGCTGTTATTTTGAACCGTGTTACAAGTGCGTCATTCCCAAATACTGTTTCAGGTGTAATCTTTGAACCTAGAGCATTTACAGCGGTAGCCGATGGACAAATATATTTAACACCAAATGAAACAGCAAAAAAAGCAGTTTTAGATGCGATTAACGGATGGGATCCAACAGGAAATGCTTTATATTATTTCAATCCAGATACTGCGACTAGTAAATGGATTTGGACTCGTCCACAAATTAAAAAAATCGGTAAACATATTTTCTGTAAATAGAGCGGAGGTGGGACAATGTTACGAGGTATTATCATTGTATTATTAACAGTCGGTGTAGTAGGAACAGGCTATTGGGGCTATAAAGAGCACCAAGAGAAAAATGCGGTTTTAATTCGAGCGGAAAATAGCTATCAACGTGCATTCCATGATTTAGCATACGAAGTCGATTTATTACACGATAAAATTGGCACAACACTTGCGATGAATTCACGATCATCTTTATCACCTGCATTAGCGGATGTATGGCGTTTAACATCTGAAGCTCGCTCAGATGTAGGACAACTACCTTTAACATTAATGCCATTTAATAAAACGGAAGAATTTTTAGCGAATATCGGTGATTTCAGTTACCGTGCAGCCATTCGTGATTTAGAAAAAGAGCCGTTAAATGAGCAAGAATATAAAACGCTACAAACTTTATATTCAAATGCAGGAAATATACAAGATGAACTAAGAAAAGTACAACATCTTGTTTTGAAAAATAATTTACGCTGGATGGATGTAGAAATGGCACTTGCATCAAATCGCGATCCAGCAGATAACACAATTATTGATGGATTGAAAACTGTAGAGAAAAACGTAACATCATATTCTTCTACAAACTTCGGACCGACCTTTACAAGTGCGCAAAAAAATAAAAAAGGTGGATTTGAAGCGGAAGGAAAGGCAATTTCTAAAGATGAAGCGGCGAAAATTGCCAAATCGTTTTTGAATTTAAAAGGAAATGAAAAAGTAGATGTTGAGAAAAGCGGAAAAGGTGCGAAAGAATCCTTCTATAGTGTGAAAATTAAAGATGAAGCAACGAACAATGAGTTCTATATGGATATTACCGGAAAAGGCGGATATCCAATTTGGGTTATGAATAACCGCGAAATTAAAGAACAGAAAGTTAGTTTAAACGATGCAGGTAGTAAAGGTTTGAAATTTTTAAAGGACCATAAGTTTAATAATATGGAGCTTTATGATAGCTCTCAATATGATAATGTTGGTGTATTTACGTATGTAGTAAATGAAAATGGAGTACGAATTTATCCAGAAGCAATCCAAATGAAAATTGCTTTAGATGATGGTTCTATCGTTGGGTTCTCCGCAAAAGAATACTTAGCGTCACATCAAAAGCGAACAGTTCCATCGGCAAAGCTAACTGCAGCAGAAGCAAGAAAGAAAATCAATCCGGATGTAAAAGTCATGGAAGAACGTAAAGCTTTAGTAGTCAATGATTTGCATAATGAAGTGCTTTGCTATGAATTTGTAGGCACTTTAGGAAAAGATACGTACCAAATATTCATTAATGCTAATAGCGGGGCCGAGGAAAAGGTAAAGAAAATGCAAGCTGTTGAAAAAATTTATGATTAAACCTTAATAGTGAAGTGGTGAAAATAATGAAAACTCTAATATATATATTGATGCTTTGCTTCGTTATAACTGGATGCAGTATTGGAAAAAAAGACAATCCAAACGAAAAGCCGGAACAAAAAAATGTTTCAATGAAAAATGTTAATTATACGAATAAATCAAATAAGCCAAATGAAAAAGCAGCAGATCATTTAGCATCTTTAGCAGCAAGTGTGCCAGGTGTGAATGATGCAACAGCGGTCGTTGTTGGAAAATATGCTATTGTAGGTATTGATGTAAAAGCAAAACTTGATCGAACTCGAGTTGAATCAATTAAATACTCTGTTGCAGAAAGTTTAAAAAATGACCCTGACGGTGCTAATGCAGTCGTTGTAGCAGATGTTGATACGTATGAACGCCTCAAACAAATCGGAAAGCAAATTAAAAAAGGAAAAACAGGTGAAGGTATACTAGATGAATTAGCCGCTATTGTGGGCCGAGTAATGCCACAAGTTCCAAATGATATGATAGAAAATAGAGAAACGAATCCAATTAAAGATAATGATAAACAATTACCAAAAGATGAAGAACAAGAGTTAAGAAAAGAACAGGATGATCAATCAAATAATCATTTGAATAAATGAAATTAGCCTCGTACTTAATTGTACGAGGTTTTTAAATATAATATTAAATATTCAGTTTATTTTTAAGGGAATATATGGTTTAATTATCATGGGAGGGACAACTGTTATGATGAAAAAAAGCGCATGTATATTGTTTAGTTTATGCTTAGGTTTCAGTATGACAGCGTGTGAACAGAGAAAAGAAGTGAAAAACCAAACAGCAACTTCTTCTACTGTGATGGAAAGGCAACAGAAAGAGTCTATCAATATAAATCATTTCTCGAGTATAAATGAAGGAATGACTTATACAGAAGTGAAAGATTTAATTGGTTTTGAAGGAGATTTACTTATAGAAGAAGGGGTAGAGCATTCTACACAAATTAAACAAATTTTTGCTTGGAAAGGGAACGATCCAAATTCATTTGTTGAAATTACCTTTTTAGATGGAAGAGTGCATTCAAAAGCACAGCAAGGTATAAGTTAATAAGCTAAAAAATGGGAGAGTTTAGCATGAACATACACACAGGGGAAATTCAATTAGCTCCGTATAAGGAGAAATATAAAGAAGTTATACAAACATTTACTTTACCAAGTGAACAAGTTCAGTTTACATCAGATCCAAGCGCATTACTGGAGAAAGCAAAAAGTGATTATACAAAAAATGTGATTGTTATTTTAGATCACAATGGGGTACCGGTGGGTCTTTTCGCATTGGAAACGGGAGATAGAGTAAAGGAGTTCACAGATAATGAGGATGCTTTACTTTTAACGTCATTTTCTATTAATCACAATAGACAAAGAAAAGGATTCGCTAAAAAGTCATTGTTATTATTAGAAGAGTTTGTAAAACGTTATTTTCCAATAAAAAATGAAGTTGTACTTGCTGTGAATGAAAGAAATATTCCTGCACAAAATTTATATGCAAAAGTTGGTTTCCAAGATAAAGGTTTTAGAAGAATGGGACCAATTGGCCAACAAATAATAATGCATTTACCTATAATGAAATAATGAGATAGAAAACTTACTCTTAAATATTCAAGTAGTAGGTTTTTTTATTTTAACAATATATAATATATGTATATAAAATGAAACAGGAATGAAGGATATAAAAAATGAATCAAGATAGAAAATGGAATATCGTTGGAGGAAGAGTGATTAAAACTGGGATTGCAGTTTTTCTTACAGTGTTAGTTTGTGATTTTTTTTAACATCCCAACTTGGAGTTATAAAAATGATTTAAAAGATTATAAACCAAATCATTATCATCACCATTTTTCAAGTGAATCTATTATTTTATTTGAGGTATTATCTATTCATGATATGTTAGAAGAATTAAAACAAATATCCGAGAAATATGAGTGGGAAAACCGATTCAATTGATAAGTTCATTTTACTGTGGGGGGATAATATGACATTTTATATTGCATTACTAAGAGGAATCAATGTCGGTGGCCATAAAGTAATCAAAATGGCTGATTTAAAACGAGTGTTTGAATCAATAGGGTTAAAACAAGTGAAAACATATATACAAAGTGGTAATATTGTGTTCGAATCTGAGGAAGGTATAAACTTTCTAAAGGACCAAATACAATCTGAAATAAAAAAAGAATTTGATTTCGATGTTCCAGTCATGCTAAGAACACATGATGAATTTATAAATATTATTAAACAATGTCCATATGAAGTTCATTCATTGTTAGAAGGAGAAAGTGTTCATATTGCTTTTTTAGCTAATGTACTTTCTGAAGAAGAGAGTAGTCAATTGCTTACATTTAAAAGTGAACTTGAAGATTGCTATATAGATGAGAAGGTCGTTTATTTATTTTTCAAAAATAGCATTCGAAATTCTAAATTAATGAACCAGTTTCAGAAGTTACATACACCAGCTACAGTTAGGAATTGGCGGACTGTGAATAAATTAAAAGCAATTGTAGAGAGTATGTAAATATAAAAAGATGAGGTTTTCTACATGTAGAAAACCTCATCTTTTTACTTATATTGTTTTGCAACTATGAGTTCGACAATAGGATAAATAAAGAATGAAGAGCAAATTGCGATGAACAGGGGGAGGTTTTTTACTCCATCTAAATTAGCCCCCATAGAAAATCCTTCGGAGAAGATTAATAAAAGGAACATTACAACTACAAGCACAAAATACGCAATTTTAAAGCTTTTATATGTAATTTGTTGGCCCATTTCATCTTGACTTTCTTCTGACACACCGTGGGGATCTCCCCAAGTAATGTGATTAATTAAATTACTAAGTATTAACGAGATAGCAAAAATCGTACCACCCAAAATAGAACCTTCAGTGATGTATTTATATGTGCCATGTACTAGTATTGCAATTAATGCTAAAACAATGATTATAAAAATAGTTTTTTTAGTATTCAATAAATAATCGCCCCCCCTCGATTGTAAAAAACTCTTTACAAATATAAGTATAAAATTGGAAAAGTATCATGTCAAATACTTTTTACATATAATATGTAAGTATGCAATATTTTGGTTTTATGATAAATAAAAAATTACAATACATTTGAATGTAAAAGAATGGGCTCGCATATATTTGGAAGGGATGTCAGATTAATTTAGGGGGTAGTTATGTCTATACTTTTAAAAGCTGGTGCAGATGCAGGAAACAACGGTTTGAAGTTAATGGTGAAAGGGCAAGACCCTATTTTTATTCCGAGTATTTATTCTTTATATATAGGTGAGCCGACAGGACTCTTAGATGAGGTAGATGTTTCATTATCTGAATTAGAAAACCACATTGATGTGACTATAAGTTCGCCATCGTTAATGCTAAATAATGTACGATACATCGTTGGAGAAAAAGTCATTCAAGATCAATTAAAAGGTACTGAGGTAGAGAAGAAATCAAATAAGTCAACGGATGAGTTAATGGTTATTACAATACTATCAGGTTTGGCGGTAAGCGCTATGCGTCAAAGTCCAACTTCTAGCCATATTAATATTCGTTATGATTTATCTGTCGCTCTTCCTATGCAGCTTATTACACAAGAAATAGCTGCTGAAAATGCAAAACGTTATATGGGAAATCATAAGGTTATTTTCCATTATCCGAACGGACGCGATGTGACAATTAATGTTTCAATTGAGTATTGTAAATGCCTGCCTGAGGGTGCTTCTGGGACGTGGGGCATTGTATACGATGAAGAAGGAAATGTTGTGAAACATAAAATAGAATGTGAGCAAAATCAAGTTTCTGAAATTGATTTTGTAGATAAAACTCTACTCTCTTTTGATATTGGTGCAGGGACGACAGAAGAAGTCGTTTCATTAGGGGTAAATTTCCGTCCGCAACTAAGTAAAGGTTTATCTTATGGTGTAAAAGAGACGTTACTACAAATCATTACGAGATGGAACCGGAAGTATCCAACTAAGACGATTGATAGTATTACAGAATTCAATCAAATTTATTTAAATGATAAGCATCCGAGAAATACCTTATTAGTTGAGGAATCACAGCCAGCGCTATTAGGTTTAGCAGCACGTGTTGCAACAGATATTATAAATAAAATTGATGATATGAAAGACGATCCATACGTGTTTATTTATGGCGGGGGTGCAGTAATTATTAAAAACAGTTTAAAAATGATTTTAAAGCAAAAAGGACGACTCAAAAATGTAATCTTTGTAGATAATCCGTTATTTACAAATGCACGAGGATTATTAGTTTATACTTGTTCGCCAAAATATAGAGAGCATAAGCAAAAAGAGTTAGGATTTACAAACTTAACGATAAGTTAGTTGGTGGAAGTATGCGATCTAGGCGATATAAACGTGGTGATCGAGTAAAAATCAATATTCATAAATCGGTATCACCTGAAATGCTTGCGTGGCTGAATAAACAATCAAATCCAACTAATTTCTTCTTTTTTGCTGCGCAGCAATTATTTAAACAAGTAGGAGATATTGACGTTTCAAAAGCTTTACCAAGCAGCCATGTTTTCTCATTATATGTGGAGCCTTCATCCTTATTAAAAGTCGAAGTAAACCCTTTTAAAAACATGACACTAGAAGCAAATACATCCACCGAAAATGCAAAAAAAAAATTATGGGAATCTGTTGATCAATTAGATTGTCCATTTTTTTAAACATAGAAAAATATAAGAAGTCCCATCACTATACATACGAATACAGTGATGGGTTTTTGTTTGTAAATGGAAGGGGGCACAATACAATTTGTGCCCCCTTCTGTTAATTATTTGTTTGTCTAAATTTCAGATGTATGTTTAGAAACCGCAGTAATTATGCTTTCCCAATCATTTGGATGATTTTCATGACCTGCCCCTTTAAGAGTTAATAGTACTGAGCTTGGAATTTCATCAATTAGTGCGAGGCCATGTTCAAATGGGAGTGCTGTATCGTCTGTTCCATGAATAACCAATGTTAGTGCTTGTATGGAGTGAAGTACACCTTCATATGCATCATCACCTTGAAGTAAAGCGTGATTAAACATACTTAATAAATTGTTTGCGCGTTCTATTTCTTGTTTTACTTGTGTATAAACTCTATTTTCATCAAATATTCGTTCTGATCCACATAATAGACGAGATCCTGAAACTAAATACTCTGCCACATCATTTTTATTTGTCCAATCAATACTTGCGCTCTTTACATGATGTGTTAAAATCCTTTCATCCATTGGGGGTAAATCGCGAGTATTATTATCAGATCCTATTACACTAGTCGCTAGTAAAGTTAGCGTCAAAATTCTTTCGGGATGTTTTACAGCGGCAATTTGAGCAATCATACCACCTAATGACATACCAAAAAGATGGGCTTTATCAATATGATAAGCGTCTAATACCCCGATTGCATCTTCAGCCATATCTGTTACTGAATAATTTGAAGTGCCAGGTTCATATGTAACAGAGCGTCCAACATCGCGATTATCAAAGCGAATAACAAATTTTCCTGTGTTCGCCAACTGTTCACAAAATTCTTCATCCCAATATATCATTGAACAAGTAGCTCCCATAATTAATAAAATAGCGGGATCATTAGAGTTACCGAAGCTTTCTGTACATATATCAATACCGTTTATTTTAAATATCTTTTCACTCATAAAGTTAGCCCCATTTCTTTTGAATTTAATTAATAATACAGTTTTGAATAATTCTAAGATGTGTGTAAGATTCTTTTTGAAATTCATCCCGCTATTTGCCGGGCAGTAAGAGCCCGATTGGTGAGGAATGATTAAAGTTTTACTTTATAATGCTTTTTGCATAATTACCCCCAAAAATAAGTATATGGTAATTCAAGGCAAAAAATTTTGAGAAATAATTGTATGTTATTAAAATAAACAGCAAGGAGGAGAGGAAATGAAAGCAATTGTTATTGATCGATATGGCAGTGTTGAAGAATTAAAAGAAAGACAAGTTTTAAAACCGGTTGTTAAGAATAATGAGGTATTAATACGTATTCATGCAACATCTGTTAATCCAGTTGATTGGAAAATAAGAAAAGGGGACTTACAAGAACAGTTACGCTTTTCATTTCCAATCACTTTAGGATTAGATGTAGCTGGAGTTATTGAAGAAGTTGGAGAAGATGTAGAGTGTTTCAATATAGGAGATAAAGTGTTTACGAAACCTGAAAATATAGGAAGCGGATCTTATGCTGAATTCATTGCAGTACAATTAGATTTAGTATCACATATGCCTAATAATATTAGTTACGAAGAAGCAGCTTCTATTCCTCTTGCAGGACTTACAGCGTGGCAAAGTCTTGTAGATTACGCAAAAATAAAAGAAAATGACCGTGTATTCATTCATGCTGGAGCTGGTGGCGTTGGAAGTTTGGCAATCCAAATCGCAAAATCATTTGGAGCTTTTGTTGCCACGACTGCTAGTAGAAAAAATAAAGAATTTTTACAGTCTTTAGGAGCGGATCTCGTTATTGATTATAAAAAAGATAAATTTGAAGAACTAGTATCAGATTTTGATATTGTGTTAGATACAATAGGTGGCGAAGTGCAAGAAAAAAGTTTTCGAATTATTAAACCTGGTGGTGTTCTAGTTTCCATTGTTCATGAACCACTACAAAAAGTAGAAGGAATAAAATCAGGATTTTTATGGCTAAAACCAAATGGAAAACAATTAGAAGAATTATCAGCTTTAATTGTAAACGGGAAAATCAAACCAATCATAAGTAAAGTGGTGCCATTTAATGAAGCAGGAGTTCGAGAAGCTCATATTTTGAGTGAAGGACAACATGTTAGAGGAAAGATTGTAGTTAAAGTGGAATGATAATCAAGATTACAGCTTATAGAGTAACTAGATTTGAATAACGAAAAAGCTCAACAATAAATAATATCCCATACTATACATTTTCATTTGCAGGTATTATTTATTGTTGGCTATTGTGATATTACTTCTAATAAATACTGTTTCGTATTGTATCGTGTAATTTCTCTAATCCAATTTCCATATCTTTCTCGTTTAACATTGAATAGCTAATTCTTAATTGGTTATCATTTGTTTCGTAATTTAATAGACAAGCTGTTCCTGGTAAAAAAGAGACATCTACTTCATTTGCTTTTTGTAATAAGGTAAAGGGATCTATCGAATCAGGCAGTGTCACCCATAAATTAAAACCGCCATTTGGTATTTCAAAGTTTAGTTCTTTTAATGGCGATAATATATCAATTGTTAAATCACGTCTCATTTGTAAAGCTGTTCGTAATTTTTCTAAATGATTTTTCATACGTTCCGCACGTAAAAACGGTAGAAGTGCCTTTTGTGTTAATAAAGGACTACCGATATCCATTGAACCTTTCACTGCATATAGCCACTCAAAAATAGGGCCATCGGCAATAAGTGCTGCAATACGCAATCCTGGTGCTAACGTTTTACTAAATCCTTTTATATATATTACGTGGCCATCCTTATCAAAACTTTTGATTGGAGGTGGTACTACAGCATCTTCAAAATATATTTCTCCGAAAGAATCATCTTCAATGATAAAAAATTGATATAGCCCCGCTAGTTCTATAAGTTCCATTCTTCGTTCTTTACTCATTACTGTACCTGTCGGGTTTTGGAAGGTCGGATTCGTATACAATAAAACGGGATTTTTACTTTGACAAATATCATCAATTAAGTCGGAGCGAACTCCATGATTATCAAGAGAAACAGGAATGATTTGAACACCTTTATTGATGAAAACATCAAGCGCGGCACTGTAACACGGACTTTCTACTAATACAGTATCTCCAGGTTTTAATAATGTTTGAGCAATTAAATCAATTCCTTGTTGTGCTCCGCTTGTAATTAATAATTGAGATGGGTCCGTCACTAATTTCTGGTGTTCATTTAAGTAATTTGCTATTTCAACTCGCAATTCATAATCGCCTTGAACTGGCCCATAAGTTGCTAACAACATCGGATTTTTATCCAGCAATTTATGCATTTCGTCTGCCAAAAATGGATTCGGTAACAGACGGGGATACAGAATTGCTTGTGAAAAATCATAATATTTACGGTGTTTATTCATTGCATATTGAGAACGCATAACATTAATAGATCTTGATTGTTGCCATTTATACGGTATCGGTTTGAAATCTTTCTTTACACGTTTATATATGTAAGCACCTTTTCCTTGTTCGATGCGTATATACCCTTTCGTTTCTAACTGTTTATAAGCTTTACGAACAGTTAATACATTGATTTGTAAATCTGTGGCCATACAACGTAAAGAAGGAAGGGATTCACCATGTGAAAGCATACCACTTTGTACTCTTTCAACAATTTGCATATATATTTGCTTGTAATACGGTATGTTTGATTCTTTACGCAATACAATCTTCATAGGTTCACCTATTTTTCTTTTTAATTTAATTAAAGCGAAAAATATATAGGGAATCAACTACAACTTGAAGTAACTGTTATATGTACCGATACACTGTTATACACCATAGCCTCTATACTCATTTTAAGAGTAAAAAGGAGGAAGTAAAATGGTCATTTTTAATTACATTTTAGTATGTATTATTTTCGGGACAACATTTTTAACGATTAAAATTGGAATTGAAGCAGGAGCGCCACCGTTGTTTTCAGCAGGAATTCGTTTCTTTTTAGCGGGTATAATCCTTATGATTATTTTTAAATTAAAGCGAAAAGAAATTATGCCACATATATTTTCAAAACGTATTATGTATGCTGGATTTTGTTTAACATTTATGACATTCGCAAGTTTATATTGGTCAGAACAATATATTTCTTCGGGATTAGCTGCTGTTCTTTCTGCTACGGGACCAATGATGATTTTATTAATACAAGCAAAGAGGAATAGGGAGAAATTACAAAAGGAACAACTCGTTGCTTTAGTTATTGCACTAATAGGTGTTATATTTGTTTCTTTACCAGGAATGCATCAACAAGTAAGTTTCATATGGAGTATTGCTTGTATTGTTTTAGTTATAGGGGAGCTATTTTACGGAATAGGCTCTATTCGTTCAAAAGAAATACTTTCAGATTTATCAAATGTATCACCATTTCTTATTAACGGAATTCAAATGTTTTATGGAGGGATTTTACTACTAATCGCATCTATTATTGTAGAACAACCAAATGTAACTGTATTAACTTCATGGAGTGTACAATGGCCTATTTTATATCTCATATTTATCGGATCGATCGGTGGACACGGATTATATTACTGGCTCTTATCAAAAACAAACCCAGTATTTCCATCGACGTGGTTATATGTATCACCATTAATTGCAATAATTGTGGGATATATCATTTTAGGAGAGCCTTTAAATCCTACAATGGGAATGGGGGCTTGTCTTATATTGATTGGTGTATTTTTGGCCAATCGTTCAACGCTACGGACTTATTTCAAAAAAGGGCGGTTATTAGAGAAGGAGATGTAGTTTAATAAAGCAACAGCCCTGTATATTACAGGACTGATAAAATCAAAAACACAGTTGGAAAAATAACCAACTGTGTTTTTGATAATTAATTCACTTTTTTAATAAAGCCTTTATAATGACGTTTTACAAGCTGGCTTTCTAACGTCTTCATAGTTTCTAGTGCTACACCGACAATGATAAGTAAGCTTGTACCACCAATTTGAGCAGAAGGTGGTAACGTAGCAATTTTCGTGAATACGAGCGGTAATATAGAAATAGCACCTAAGAAAATTGCACCGATAAATGTTAAACGGTATAAAATTTTAGTTACATATTGTTCAGTTGCTTTACCAGGACGAATACCAGGAACATATCCATTTTGCTTTTTCAAATTCTCAGCCATTTGTTCAGGATTTACTTGAATAAATGCGTAGAAGTATGTGAAAGCAACGATAAGACCGACATAAAGTGTCATTCCAATTGGATGTGCGAAATCAAGATTTGCAACTAACCATTTTGATACGCTTGAATCAGGGAAGAGCTGCGCAATTGTACGCGGCGTCATTAAAAATGCAGAAGCAAAGATAACTGGTATAACACCAGCACTATTTACTTTAAGCGGTAAATGAGTGTTTTTTGCTCCTTGATATTGATTGTTTCCTGAAACAGCTTTTGCATATTGGATCGGTATTTTACGTACAGCTTGTTGAATGTAAATAACACCAACAACTATCGCTAAAATTACGAGTCCAATTAAAACAATTTTTATTATGTGCATAAATAGCTGATCGCCAGCATTTTGGAATTGTTGTAAATAAATTTGATTTGCAACATTTGGAATCGCGGCAACGAGACCTGCGAAGATAATCATCGAAATACCATTACCAACTCCGTTAGCGGTAATTTGTTCGCCTAACCAAAGTAAAAATGCAGTACCTGCAGTTAAAACTGTCGCAATAAATAAGTATGTAGTCCAGCTTTGATCTGTTATTAATTGTCCACCTGCTATATTATTAAAGCCATAAGACATTCCGATGGCCTGTATGAATGCGAGAATGATTGTAAAGTATCGAGTGAATTGAGCTGATTTCTTACGGCCCATTTCTCCTTGCTTTGCCCATTCCGAAAATTTAGGTATAACATCCATTTGTAGTAACTGTACTATGATGGAAGCTGTAATATATGGTGTAATACCTACAGCAAAGATTGAGAAGTGTTGCAATGCTCCTCCGCCAAATACGTTTAACATACCTAGAACGTTAGCTTGATCTTGTACTTTTAATACCTCTGCGTTAGTATGAGGAACTGGAATAAACGTGCCAATTCGAAAAACGATTAACATCGCTAGTGTAAAAAGGATTTTCCTTCTTATCTCAGCTACTCTCATGAAATTTGAAATCGTACGAAACATTATGTCGCCTCCTATATTTTTATCAGTAAAAAACTGATTATTATACCCTATGAAGTAACCACAAACCTCCTTCCGCACTAAATTCATTTGACAAATGGATTTTCATACACTTTGTAGTTTTCACGGATATAAAAATATAAGGTGTTATATAAGCGACCTTTACACTTTACGTAATCATTCAATACCCATAATATATCGAATAAATTAACAAATGTACATACATACGCATTAAAAATGAATAAATAGGGTCATTTTTTACATTTATTTAATGATAAATTGATAGGACATTATTATTCAAGATTGTTATACATGTTATAAAAATAAAAGCGAGCCATTATGATTTATAACTAGTATTCATTCAAATGTGTCAGCTAATAGCGTCTCCCAATCTTTAAAGGATAATTTATCAGTTATATGTTTTAGTGCGTTAGGTACAACAATATGACAAATAAGTTCTAAGCTATTACCATCTGGATCAATAAAATAAACAGATGCATTACCTTGATGTGGACGGACAAAGGGTTCAATAGATTCATTACTCCCAAACGGAACAGCTTTAATTTGAAGTGAGTGTAACCAATGTAATGATTCTTTTAAATCCTCATAGGAAACTCTAAATGCAATATGACGTAAAGAAGGATGATATTTTGTTTCGTATTCAGAGCCCGCCCATAATCCTAGCCAACTTTTCCCTTCCTCAATCCAAAAGAATGCTGTTGATTCATCGCTCCAGGCTAACTTCAGCCCTAGTTTTTCATAAAATTCAATAGATTGTTGTAAATTACTCACTGGTAAATGCGCTTCGTATATTCCTTTAATCAATTAAAATCCTCCACCTTTTTATTTTCTTACAATTAATATATCGATTTAAAAAGAATGTAAAATCAAATAAAAGTATGAAAGTACATACTACTTTAGTAGTAATAGTAATCAATTATATTTCAATTCAAATTCATCTCCCGCTGATTAAAGTTTCACTTTATATGATTAGAGAATTCTTTTTATTTAAGAAGGAATAAATGTTAAAGAAAGCTAATTAAACAGTGTACATATTTATAGGGGAGAAGATATAAATGAAAGTTGTTATAAAAAAATTACCACCATTAGAAGTAGCGTATATAAGACGAACTGGTAGCTACTTTGAACCGCAAGATCACTGGGGAAAGTTACTGAATTGGTCAATTGAAAATAAACTGTATCCACCAGAGCAATCATTTATCGGAATATCATTGGATAATCCTGAACTTGTTGCAAGTCATAAGTGCCGGCATGATGCATGTGTTACGATTCCTGAAAACTTCGATAAAGAAAAGTATCATGATGTGCAATTTAAAAAATTAGATGGAGGTACATATGGTCTATACCAGTTCTATGATGAACCTCATAAATTAAGTGAAGCGTATCAATACATGTATGTAGAGTGGCTACCAAATAGTGAGTATGATGCAGATTATGATAGAGATAATTTAGAGTTTTGCTTAAATAATGTTGCTGAAGATCTAGACGGAAAGTTAAAGGTTGATTTATTTGTGCCAATTAAAAAGATATAAAAAAACAAATAAGTTCATTTGTGGCTTTAAAATAAAATTGGAATAGTAGTGAAAGAAAAACTTTTTTTGAAGATAATATCTCTAGCGTAGAAATTTAAGTATGTAGGTTGCAATGAAAGGAGAATCCACATGGATACATTTGTAAATGACAAGTTTTATGAAACGAGAGATCAATTATTTGAGGAAATTACTTTGTTGAGTGATGCTCAATTTAATAGGAAACCAGATAAGGATAAATGGAGTATTGCACAAGTTTGTCATCATTTAGTTTTATTAGATGAGAGAGTGATAACAGTTATTTCCTCAGGGTTAAAAAAGTTAGATAGTACCCAAAATGAGCGTAAAGAAATTCACACTATTTTATTAGATAGAACGAAAAAGTTTATAGCTCCAGAAATGATTGAACCAAGTATAGAACCATTTGAAGTGGAGCAAATGCTCAATATGCTAAACGAATCAAGAAAAGAATTGATGCGTTTCCTGAGTACAATAGAAGATGAGTCTATATTAGCGAAAAAATCAGTGATGCATCCAGCTCTTGGAGAATTATCCCTTGATCAGTGGATAGAATTGATCTATTTACATGAACAGCGTCATATTTCACAAATAAAAGAGATAAAATTGCTTTGTGAAATTGAAAAGTAAAAATTATTCCCTATTTATTGATACGTATTATAAACAGGGGAAACGGTTGATTCATATTGATTCAGAAGAAAACAAAAATAGAATGAAATTAGTTGAAAGTGACCAATAAGCTTAAGAAAATATGAAACTATCCGATTTTCTGTATAAGTGTAACCCCGTCTTAAATGAAGAGCGGGGTTATTTTTTTGAAAGTGTTTTTATTTAGAAGGAAATAAAAACACTTTCAAAAAATTAATCATCATAACATATTGTATATGCACGTTTTAATAAATTGAAATAATGATAAATGATATGTTCTTATTTTGAAAGTACACTTCACACGCTTAAGGAAGGAGTATTCTGTCAGAAAACGATAAAATACAATTCTGTTAGGGGATGTATGCAATTTATTCTCTTTATTTTTGCAACAGAACCACCTTCAAAATTATCTTTTGTAGTTGAAGTTTCCTGAATAATAAGTTACATTTTTAAAGTTCAAGCAACTTTATGAAAGTACAAAAAGGGGAGAAATATTATTATTATGCAAAAAATGAAATGGAAGAACTATGTATGTTACTTTGTAATTTTATTACTGCTTGGAACGGCAGTAATAGTCAAACCATCTATCTCTAAGGCTGAGGAATCTGAAGTTAATATTACATTGTTAGGTACTGCAGATATTCATGGTAGATTTATGCCTTGGGATTATGCGCTTGATGGAGCAAATATGAGTGGAAGTTTGACGCAGCTTTATACGGTTATAAAGAAGGTCCGTCAAGAAAATCCAAATACCATATTAGTAGATGCCGGGGATACAATTCAAGGAAACTCAGTAGAATTATTCAACGATAAGCCACAATCGCCAATGATGGTAGCGATGAATACAATGGGATATGATGCCTGGGCATTTGGAAATCATGAATTCAACTTTGGATTAGATACATTGAAAAAAGTTAGTGAGCAATATAAGGGAAAAACGTTAGCAGGAAATATTTATAAGGAAAATGGAGAGCGCTTTCTTCCTGCATATACAATTGTAGAAAAAGGTGGAATTAAAGTTGGGATTATTGGTATGAATACACCAATGATTAGTGATTTTGAAAAAGGGACAGATCACTTAAATGGTTTAGTGGTGAAAAATCCGGTAGAAGAGACGAAAAAGGCAATTAAGGAATTAGAAGGTAAAGTAGATGTAATGGTAGGAGTTATGCATATGGGACTAGAAAATGAGAATGGTATCCCTGGTACTGGTGTTCAAGATATTGCAAATGCTTGTCCGGAACTAAGTGCTATTTTTGCGGCTCATATGCATAAACTTGTAAAAAAAGAAGTTGTAAATGGCGTAATTATTACAGAACCAGATAAATATGGAACACATATTTCACGTATTGACCTTACTTTTACAAAGCAAGATGGGAAGTTGGCTTTAAAAAATAAAACTGCTACCGCTATACCTGTAAAAAATGCTGATGGGACAACGATATTATCCGATCCTACACTTGAAGAAACATTAACACCTTTTCACGAATATGCGAGAGGAGATGCAAATGTTGTAGTCGCTCAATTAAAGGGTAGAAATCTTGTTCCTGAAAATGAAATAAAGGGTATTCCAAGTGTTCAGATTCAAGAAACACCTTTATCAGATTTCTTTCATGAAGTTATGCTCTACTACAGTAAAGCAGATGTAGTAGCCCATCAAATTGATAATGATTATGCCCGTTTAGATACAGGCCCTATTAAGAAAAAAGATATTGCGTACAATTACCAATATGCCTTGGGAGAAATTACAGTATATAAGATTTCTGGAAAAGATTTAAAAGACTATATGGAATGGGCAGCAGGATATTTTAACTCATCTCGTGTCGGAGATGTAACCGTTAGCTTTGATAAAACCCGCCGTGCATCTAAATACAGTACGAACGATTTCTTTGGAGGCGTAAAATACGAAATTGACTTAACAAAACCATATGGAAGCAGAATTACAAATTTACGCTCTATTCGTACAAACAAACCAATCAAAATGAGCGATGTTATGACGTTGGGAATGAATGCATATAGAATGGAGGCTCTTCAGGCAAAAGGTGGAGCTTTAGAGGGGCGTAAGTTTGAACAAATTTGGTCATCTAAACAAGAGAATGCATTTGGAGAAACAGGCGGAACCATTCGTAACCTTGCTATTACATATTTAAAAGAGGTAAAGAACGGTGTATACACACCAAAAGTTATGCATAATTGGAAAATTACTGGTGTAGATTTACATTCTTCAGAGCATAAGGCGGTAGTTGATCTTGTGAATAAAGGGATTTTAGAAATTCCAAAAACAGAAGACGGAAAATACACAAATATAGCATCTATAAATACGAAAGACTCAATTTCAAAAGAAGAGATTATATTACTCTCACAAAAAGCAAATATTAATCCAAATCAGTTTAATCATGTAAAGACAAAAGGTGAATTTTACAAAAAACTTAGTAGGATTACTAAAAAAATATAAATTATAAAATTTCTTATAGTAATTGTTATTTTAATAACATTAAACCCACTCTTACAATAGTAAAGAGTGGGTTTTTATGTTGTTATTTAGAGGTAAGTATACTTTTATTACAATGAATATAGATAATTAATAACTAACCAATTGGGTGAGCACCTATAAGGACTCTCTTTTATTCAAATTAATGTACATATGTGTTCCGTTCATTATTTATAATATTGACAACAATTTATGTAATTTTGCATAATGTTACATAAATTGTGTATTTTCTCTTTTTTTAGACATTAATAGACAGTATACTTTGTACAAGCTTTCTATTTCAAAAATTATACGAGGTGAAATAATGAAAAACAAAAAGACATTAACTAAGGTAGCATTAACAACAGGATTAGCTTTAACAGCTGTGGCACCATACGGGGTAGGTCATGCAGAGGAAACAGATCAACTACAAGTTCAAATTCAGGAGGAATCGTTCCGTTCGGGTGAACTTACACAGCCGTCACAAAAGGCACCAGAAAATGTAGTAAAGGATGCACTTAAGGAGAAAACAGAACAAGCTCTGTCCCAAAAACAAGTCAATGGAGAAGCAGGAGTAGATTATAAAGTCCTTCAAAAACGTGGTTCGTATGATGGAACTACACTTGTGCGTATGCAGCAAACATACGAAGGAAAAGAAGTATATGGACATCAATTAACTGCACACGTAGATAATAAGGGTGTTATTAAAAGTGTTTCAGGCGATAGCGCGCAAAATTTAAAACAAGAAGAATTGAAAAAAACTATTAATCTATCAAAAGATGAAGCAAAACAATATATTTATACGAAATACGGGAACGATATCAAGTTTATTTCTGAGCCAGAAGTTAAAGAGGTTATTTTTGTTGATGAAAATAATGGACAAGCTAGCAATGCATACCAAGTTACCTTCGAAGCTGCAACACCAAACTATGTTTCTGGTACTTATTTAGTAAATGCACAAAATGGTGATATGTTAAAAAATATGGTAAAAGAATCTAACTTAAAAGCAAGTGAAAAACTAGTTGGAGCTTTAAAGAAAAGTAAACAAAGCAGTCTTACATCATTAACCGGAACAGGAAAAGATGATTTAGGTATTAATCGTTCATTTGGTATCTCTAAACAAAGTAATGGCAAATATGCTCTTGCTGATTATACAAGAGGGCAAGGCATTGAAACATATGATGTGAATTACAGAGATATTACTAAAGAAGAAAGCTATTATCCTGGTACATTAGCGACAAGTACTTCGGCAACATTTAACGATCCAAAAGCAGTAAGTGCTCATTACTTAGCAACAAAAGTATTTGATTTTTATAAAGATAAATACAAGCGTAATAGCTTTGATAATAAGGGACAAAAGGTAGTTTCAGTTGTACACGCTTGGGATTCTGAAGAGACGAATGATCCGAAAAATTGGCAGAATGCATTAAGTGCTAATAATGGAAGTATGCTTGTATATGGCGATCCTATTGTTAAAGCATATGACGTAGCTGGACATGAATTTACACATGCTGTTACTTCTAGCGAATCTAATCTTGAATATTACGGGGAATCCGGTGCGATTAATGAGGCGCTATCTGATATTATGGGAACATCTATTGAGAAATACGTAAATAATGGAAACTTTAACTGGACAATGGGAGAACAAACGGGATCTGTTTTCCGTGATATGGAAAACCCAGCTTCTGTTCCATCTTCACTTGGAGTGCCTTATCCAGATGATTACAGTGAATTTAACGATTTTAATGGATGGGATCAAGGCGGTGTTCATTTTAATTCAAGTATTATTAATAAAGTTGCGTATCTGATTGCAAAAGGCGGAACTCATAACGGAGTAACTGTTAAAGGAATTGGTGAAGATAAAATGTTTGATATTTTCTATTATGCAAATACAGATGAGTTAAACATGACTTCTAATTTCAAAGAATTGAGATCAGCATGTATTCGAGTGGCAACTAATAAATATGGTGCGAATACAGCTGAAGTTCAAGCAGTTCAAAAAGCATTTGATGCAGCAAAAATTAAGTAATTTAGAAATATAGTTATCATTCATATATTAATACATTATAAAAAACAGCTAATGTCATTTTAAGGATATTAGCTGTTTTTTACGTGGCAATGTATCGTTGAAAATAAACTGACTAAGCAATAATGAGGCACTTTATCTGTAAGAAGTTGTGACAAATAAATAAGGTTTAAAATATATAAAAACAGAAAATTAATAATATATTGACCTCTTGATAGAAAGTCTATAAAATGAAAGCGATAACAAACGATTGCTTTAAAATGTTTTCCCTGATCTTTTAGTATTTACAAATATATGAAGGCATAAACAAATCTATTTTTTTAAGTACTAATGCAAACGTTTTCGTATTAAAAGGTCATTGAAATACATACGTGAAAATAGCCGATATGGAGGTGAAGTAAAAGAGATTTCTAGATTAATTTAAGCAGTGTTATTCAGTGTAAGCATAATAAATCGTTAGTAATATTTGAAGAAAGGGTGTATGTGATGCAAATTACAAAAAGATTAATTAACAAAACAGTTTTATTACTTACTTTAATCGTTATGTTATCATCTGTTTTCTCCTTTCAGAGTGTGAAGGCAGTTTCAAATTCGAAAACAACTGAAATTATCATTCATTACAAAGAAAAGCTTGGAAATACAAAAGACTGGAATCTTTGGTTATGGGGAGAAAATGCAAATGGTACATCTTATCAATTTACTGGTGAAGATGAATTTGGAAAATACGCTAAGATAAAAATAGACGGTGACTATAATCGTGTAGGATTTATAGTTCGAACAAATGAATGGGAAAAAGATGGTGGGGATCGTTGGATTGAAAATATAAAGGACGGTCGTGCTGAAGTATGGATCCTTTCGGGTGATGAAAAAGTATATAACTCTAAGCCTTCATCGGATCTCTCAATTCAAAAAGCAACTATTGATAGTTTCCATGAAATTACTGTAACGACTAATGTCCCGTTTCATATTAAGGAAAAGAAAATTGAAATTGAAGGCATTAAAATTAAGAATATTACTCCTTATGATATAAACAGTGGCGATATTACTAATAAGGTCAAAATAATTACGGAACAGAAAATTGATTTAAAACAAACATACAAAGTTAAAATAGAAAACTTAGCTGATACGAATACTGAAATTGGTAAAGTCATTCGTAGCGAAGAATTTGATAATTTATTTTATTATGGTGGTAACGATTTAGGAAATACATATACTCCGCAACATACAAAGTTCCGTTTATGGGCTCCTACTGCAAGCGAAGCGAAGTTAGTTACATATAAAAAATGGAACGATAAAATAGGTACTGAAATAAACATGCAACAAGGTGAAAAGGGAACTTGGACAGCAGAACTAAAAGGGAACCAAAAAGGGCTCTTTTATACGTATAAGGTCAAAATTGGTGATAAGTGGACTGAAGCGGTTGATCCATATGTGCGTGCTGCTTCTGTAAATGGGGATAAAGGTGCAGTCGTTAATTTAGAAGAAACAAATCCGAAAAAATGGAAAGCAAACAAAAAGCCAAAATTTAAAAATCCGGAAGATGCTATTATTTATGAGTTACATGTACGCGATCTTTCCATTCAACCTGAAAGTGGTATTAAACAGAAAGGGAAGTATTTAGGTGTAACAGAAAAAGGAACAAAAGGGCCAGAAGGTGTAAAAACAGGACTTGATCATATAAAGGATCTTGGTGTTACTCACGTTCAGTTTTTACCGATATTTGATTATGCTTCTGTAAATGAAGAGACTTTAAATGAACCACAATATAACTGGGGATATGATCCTAAAAATTTCAACGTTCCAGAAGGCTCCTATTCTACAAATCCTTATGAGCCGACTGTGCGAATAACTGAATTAAAGCAAATGGTTCAAACACTACATGATAATAATCTTCGAGTGGTGATGGATGTAGTATATAACCATATGTATAACGCTGCTGAATCTAATTTCCATAAGTTAGTTCCAGGTTATTATTATCGTTACAATGAAGATGGAACATTTGCAAATGGAACCGGTGTAGGAAATGATACTGCTTCAGAAAGAAAAATGATGAGGAAGTTTATGGTAGAGTCCGTCACATATTGGGCAAAAGAATACAATTTAGATGGATTCCGTTTTGATTTAATGGGTATTCATGATTATGAAACGATGAATGAAATACGTAAAGCTGTGAATCAAATTGACCCTTCTATTATACTGCATGGAGAAGGCTGGGATTTAAATACACCTCTTGCAGCTGAGTTGAAAGCAAATCAAAAAAATGCAGAGAAAATGAAAGGGATTGCTCATTTTAACGATAATATACGTGATGGGTTAAAAGGTAGTGTATTTGAGGAAAAAGAAAATGGTTTTATAAATGGAAAGGAAAACATGGAAGATCGTATTAAAAAAGGTATTACGGCAGGTATTGACTACGATACAAATTCGTCTACCTATCAAGATCCAGAGCAGGTGCTAACTTATGTGGAAGCACATGACAATCATACATTATGGGATAAACTTGAGTTAACTAATCCAGGTGACAGCGATGAAGTGCGAACACAAATGCACAAATTGTCTTCTTCGATTTTATTAACATCACAAGGAATTCCATTTTTACATGCAGGGCAAGAGTTTATGCGGACGAAATACGGTGATCATAATAGTTACAAATCTCCAGACTCAATTAACCAGATGGATTGGCTGCGCCGTGCAACGTTTAATAATGAAGTAGATTATATGAAGGGTTTAATAGAATTACGCAAAAAGTACTCAGCTTTTCGAATGACATCTGCAGAGCAAATAAAAACACACGTATCATTTATTGATGCTCCAAAAAATACTGTAGCTTATATAATAGAGGGGAATAAACATGAATACTTTACAGTGGCTCACAATGCAAATAGAGAAGCGGTTGAAATAACACTTCCATCGAAAGGGCCTTGGAAAGTACTAGTAGACGGGAAGCAGGCGGGAAGTAAACCACTTTATGTTGTCCATGACAATAAAATTAAAGTTCCTGCATTAAGTTCATTTGTTTTAAAGTTAAAATAATATAATTTCACATACTGTAATTATATTACAATTCAATAAACAAAAAGAGAAGAACTCACCAAGGTTCTTCTCTTTTTCATGTGAAATTAGGGTTTCCATAATTGTAGATATAAGAGTTCTTGAAAGTAGCAAAAGGCAAGACGATGAACCTATTTACAAAATGACAAGAAAATGACAAAAATGTAAGAATGCATGAATGTTTGTAAGAAAGTTCGATGTTTTCCTTTTTCTTTTTTTATTAAAGTGAAAAAGAAGAAAGTGATGTCATAAGAGGTTGATATTTTTAGATAGATACAATAACCAAAACTATTTATGTAATGAAAGTATATGGAAATCAGTAAAACACCTTACTAAAAAGGAGGGATTTGAAATGTCTTTTTCTCAATTTAATATTGATATATTTCGAGCAATTAATGATTTAGGTAAACAATATTCATTCCTAAACTCAGCCGTGGTATTTTTGGCAGAATATATGGTATATATTTTTGCTTTAATTATTTTAGCTTATTGGTTTACTGGGTCCAGAAAAAGTAGAATGATGGTTATTCAAGCGCTGGTTGCTTTTGTAATTGCTGAGGTAATCGGGAAAATAGCAGGGAAATTTCATTTGAATTATCAACCGTTTGCAGTATTGCCTGATGTTAATAAACTTGTCAATCATGCTATAGATAATTCATTTCCTAGTGACCATACGATTCTCTTTTTTTCGATTTGTTTTTCATTTTGGCTTGTTCGTAAAAAGATTGGGTGGTTATGGCTTATACTTGCATTTTGTGTAGCGATCTCTCGTATTTGGGTAGGAGTTCATTATCCTTTTGATGTTGCAATAGGGGCTTTAATAGGATGTGTTTCAGCGTTATTTTCGTATTGGTTAGTACCGAAATTTTCTTCTATCAAGAAGTTGCTTACTCTATATGAAAGAGTAGAGAAACATGTTTTACCATCAAAAAACAAATCAAAGGGATTTTGAGTATACAAGTATGTGAGTCTTTTGAATTAACAAATGTCATTACATTAAATCGTCTTGGAGGTCATTTTAAAGGAAGAACTGTTTTACACTGGAAAGGTGGAAATTATATTAAGACATTTTGCTAACAGGTGATATTTTTCAAGTGATTGCCAACTGTCAGTGAGTGAGTTTCATGTACAGTTATCTACATCCACTGCTAGTAAAGTAAAATAGCTGACGGATATAGTATAAGGGCTACCATTCAACCGTATTTATAATGCTTTTCATCGAGTCGTGTCAAAGCATGTGGACCTTGCTGTTCAGAAGTCAGCAGATCGATACATAAAAGCACTGCAGGGAACACTTTTTAATACATGGGATGTTTCAATATTATCTATAGATATCTGTAAGAAATAAAAATAAATAGATAAGTTTAGAGCATGTTATTATCATTTGTTTAAAACATGCTCTTTGTATTTAAAGTAACACCAGCATACTGACACGTACAAGTTATCAACAATCTTTATGTTGAAAGAATCTTAGTGTACGAATGTTGGTACTACCCCTTACTTAGTAATCTCACAATTTAAGACCTGTCATTGGATAAATGTGGGGAGTTCAATCGATTCTGAATAAAATTAATAGTATCAGTTGCAATTTTTTTACGTTTAAGAACTATCCCGGCATGCCCACATGTATAAATATATCGTGTAGGCCTTTCCCAAGATTTCCACAAGTAGTCTGTATCCTCAGAATGCACATATAGATCGTGCTTACCTGAAATTAATAAAATATTTTCTTTTTTTACTTTTGGTAATGCTTGACTCGGTTCAGTGATTTTCCAATAATCTATTAAATCATCATACGTTACACCATGATGTTCCAAGTCTTCTCTAATAAATTTACCTGGAGTTGTATTCCAAATTGAATAAGAGAGTCGATTTGCATAGAAAATGGATGCTAACACATCAATTTCTTCTTCAACAAGAGAGGTTAAGTTAGTAATAAATCCACCTAAACTAATTCCTATTAGAATCAGGGGACCATTTTTATTTGCTTTAATCCATTTAATCAAAGCTCGTAAATCAGCTACCGCTTGTCTAGTTGCTTGTACTGTTCGTTCAATATTTGCACTTACCATATACTCTCCACTGAAAAAGGATTGATCGGGTTTTCTTTCAAAATGATAGGGTAGAGTGAAATAATACATATTCCACTTCAGGCTGGTCATATGATCGTGGAATATTCTTTTCACACGTTCGTTAGAATCCATTCTCCAACCGTGAACAAAGATAACATGAGGTGCATTTTCATTTTTATGTAAGAATAATTCCCCAGTTACAGAGTCGTTGCGTGAATCACCGGATTGAACTGAGCTTTTATATTTGAATTGCCCAGCCATGTATTCCTTTTCCTGTTTTGAATGCTTAATGTCAAAATGAATATGTGATGGTTTTACTTTATAAAAAGATTCTATGTCCTTTATATTTAATGAAGTGTTAGAAAGGGAAGTATACTGAAACGCTACACTTCTTTTTTTGTGTAAATCATATAAGGCGTACCGATCAATGAGTTTTGAAAAAATCAAATTAACCTCCTCCAAAATACATATTGTGTAAAACATGGACAAAATTTATGGTGTAAATTAATTATAAAATATTCTCTTTTCCTAATAGTAGGTGATAAATTTGCATATCATATTATAAAGCTTGCAATAAAATAAAACTATAAATAAATTATACTAAAATCTAAAAAGCAATTTAATATTATTATTCATATAAGAGAATATTAAATTGCTTATTTTCGTATTAAAAGATGCACCTTTTAAAGTGACGTGATTTGTATGAGATACAGTAACTATATTAAAATCCCTATTATAGATATCCAAATAGGTTTCTCTATATTTATTGTATAGAAATTACACAGTAAATATTTTTTGTGCTACATACATTAAATTAATCTTAACCTTTTCTTTTATATAAATTTATTAAACGGAATAACTCCTTACCAATATTCAAAAACGGCTGCGTTTTTGAATTTGTGTTCTAGCTTTTCTGAAACAGGTAAATAACTACACATAAACTCCTTATATCTCTAGTTAAACTACCGATTAGCTCCATATAAACTCTAGATAACCTATATAGAATACAAGATATCAAGGAGGTAAGAAAAAATGAATTTTATGAAACGAGCAATTCTCAGTATGAAAAAAAGGATAGGAACATCATTAATTTTGATGGCAGTTTTTCTGATTGTTACAAATTTGGTTCTTTCAGGTTTTACAATCCAAAATGCGTCAAAAAAAGCAGCGGATGCTGCGAGAAAAAAACTTGGTGCAGATGTTACTTTAGGTCTTGATTTCGACAAATTAGGTCAAAAAGCTAAGGAAACTGGAGAAATGCCAAGTCCGCCGCAGCTCGATACAAAAGAAACAGAACAATTAGCGAAGTCCAAGTATGTAAAAGACTATAATTACATAGCTAACACTTTCGGTATTTCTGATGGACTTAAACTAGTAGGAGCTTCAGAAGGAGAAGAAGGTAAAGGTAAAGCGGGAATAGCGGCTGTGCGAGGCGGTTCAAGCTCTGGTACAGAAATAGATATGAATGCTTCTTTTATGATTGAGGGAGTCCGCAAGACTGCATTACAAGAAAGCTTTAAAAACGGAAAAAGTAAAATCATTGATGGAAAACCAATTACAGAGCAAATGAAGAATCAGAATGTAGCTTTAATGGAAAAACGATTAGCGGAATTAAACAATTTGAAAGTAGGAGACAAAGTTAAAGTACAATCAGGGGATAAGAAGGAAACCCTTGAGGTTGAAATTATCGGTATTTACGAAACCAATGAGCAAGCAATGAGTCAACAGGCTCCTCCTATAATGGATCCGGCTAATAAACTATATATGCCACATTCAACTATGAAAAAATTAGAAGTGGATCAAGGTATAAGTAGTGTTCAAGTCGTGTATTTCTTGAATGACCCACAATATATTGATGCATTTAAAAAAGAAGCAAAAAAATCTAATATTGATTTTAATTATTATAAATTAGATGCGCATGATTCATTGTACAAGCAAATGATTGGTCCTATCGAAAATATCTCTTCGACTTCTCAAATGATTATTTATATTGTATCGATTGCAGGTGCGATTATTTTAGGATTAATCATTATGCTATCAATTAAAGGACGTCGTAAAGAAATGGGAATTCTATTGTCCATTGGAGAGAAAAAGTGGAAACTGATGGCACAGTTCGTAGTAGAAGTAGTATGTGTCGCTATTTTAGCATTTGGATTATCCATAACAACAGGAGCTAAAGTTTCTCAATATATCGGGGATAATTTACTTTCGAATGAAATAGCTACTGCAAGCGAAGAAACAGATACCTCGCAACATGGTACTGTAATGATGGCTGGATCTGGTGGTACTCTACAAAATCAAAAAGAAGATCCGATTGATAAAATTGATGTAAGTGTAACAGGAGAAGATGTAGGGAAAATGGGTGGAATTGGACTAGCTATTGCTATAATAGCAACGCTTCTTCCAGCATTATCTATTCTACGTTTAAACCCAAAACAAATTCTTTTAAAAGATGAATGAGGAGGATCGATATGGAGACGATTTTACAGTTTAAAAATTTGGATTATTATTATGAAAGTAATGGAAAAAATGTAGCGATACTAGATAATGTTAACTTTTCTTTTCAAAAAGGACATTTCTACACGATTTTAGGACCATCTGGATCTGGTAAAACCACAACTCTAAGTTTAGGTTGTGGACTGGATGTCCCTAAAAATGGTTATGTACTGTATAATGGCAAAGATATTAGAAAAATTGGTTTGGATCGATACCGTAATCAAAATGTATCTGTAATTTTCCAATCTTATAACTTAATTACCTATATGACCGCTCTTCAAAACGTCTTAACAGCAATGGAAATTACAGGTGTTAAAGTGCAAAATAAAACAGCAAGAGCATTAGAATTATTAGAGAGGGTAGGACTCACAGAACTTGAAGCGAAACGAAACGTCCTGCAACTAAGCGGTGGACAACAACAGCGTGTAGCAATTGCTCGAGCACTATCGTGTAATGTTGATTTACTAATTGCAGATGAGCCGACAGGAAACCTCGACGAAGAAACCGCAATGGATATAATAGAACTGTTTCAAGAACTTGCACATAAAGAGAATAAATGCATTATTGTTGTGACGCACTCACAGGAGGTTGCTAAAAAATCAGATCGTGCAGTGTATTTAAGTAAGAAGAAGTTGGTCGTAAATGAAATCTAATATAAACATCATAACTGTTCAATTCACATAATTTTCAAAATCTATCTCTTTCAAAAGCTTATATTTGATTTATAATAAAATCAAGCCATAACCAAAATGGTCTCCCTGTACTGAATGTTAAAATAGTTTGTTGTTCCCGTTTTAATAATATTTGAAAAAGAACTTGTATGATATTCTACAAGTTCTTTTTATTATAATTGGTTACCTATATCATGGGATAATCACACATAGTTATTGCAGAATTAAACCTACAATCATAATTAAACTAAATACTATTATCCAACCAAACACACAATAGCCAAAAATTCTAATCCATTTAGGTAATTGATTCATGTTAATTTTATTTGAGGGAACTCCCTGCATAGAAAACATCATTTTTTGATCTCTATCTCTATTATTTTGCTGTTCATACATAATATCATCACCTTTCCAGATATATTGAGTTTGTAGTATATCAACCTAAAGAAATTCATGTACAGAATAAAAGGGGATAGCATATATATTATGTGGTGGACTTTATAAATAAATGCATTTAATCACCATGGTTCTAAGCACTAATCCGTTATAAATACTGAAAAAGAGCCCTACATAAATAGGACTCATTTTCTTCAAATGTTAAGTTGCTGGATATAAATCAGAACCAAGGTAACGTTCTTTTATAATTTGAAGATGATGAAGCTCATGACCAGCAATGATGTATGCTAATGCACGAACTGTAACTTCAGAATTATTCGCATTTCCTCTTTGTGACCAAGCTTCTTTATCTAAGCTTCTAAGTAAATACAGGGTAGATTGGCGAACAACTATTAAATTCTCAAGAAGATCTTGCATAGATTGCTTATCAAAAGCAGCTCTAAGAACATACATATCATCATTATAGCCTGGAAGTTCTGCTGTCTCGCCTCGAGCGATTGATAGCAATCGATACGCCATAATCCGTTCTGTATCTGCTATATGACCCATTACTTCTTTTATACTCCATTTAGTAGGAGCATACCGGAAAAGTCCCTCACTATCAGAAATTTCCTTTAATAAGAGATTCGTTTCCTTCATTTGTTGTTCTAGAATATGTATGATATTTCCGTCTGATACCAAGTTGGTATACGTTGCATAATAGGAGTTATATTCACTTACTTGTGCTCTTATTTGCATACGAATCATCCTTTATGTTTTATGTTTAATCTTTACATATAGCTTACCATAAAAGAATTTTAAATTAATCTGAAAAATGGAGGGAAATATGCATTTTTCATCTTCCTTTTCAGTTTCATAGATGAAATGCATCTCAAATAAGAGAATCTAATTTGCTGCTAAGCGGAATTTCGTTTTTGCTGTTATAGTAAAAGATAAATATGTAAATTGAATACAGTTTGTCACCACTTATGATAATTACCATTTAAGAAGCAATATATATCATTAAACGAAAAGCCTGTTAATAAGTTTATACTTACCACAAAAACAAACAAACTCGTCCTATTTAAAGGAGAGTTTGTTTGTTTTTGTGTTTAGATAATGGAATACTCATGCAAAATTGTACACTATGTTCCATATTTTTTATTGAATACTTTATATCTAGCGTTTCAAGAATTTGTTTAACAATATATAGCCCCAAACCATTTCCTCCAGTATTTCGATTCCTTGATTTTTCAATTCGATAAAATGGTTTGAAAATTTGTTGTATCTCTTCATCTTTAATATTGACACCTGTATTTATAATTTGCATTTCGATTTGACTTTGTTTAGAATCCTCACTTAACTTTATATAGACTTTTTCATTATGTGGTGAATACATAACCGCATTATGGACAATATTTTTACATGCTTTTTCTAAAAGGGCACAATCTGTATAAATAGCAAGGCCAAAGTCAATTTCTTTTATTATTTCGATGTTTTTTTGAGAAGCAAAAAATTCGAGATCTTTTGTAATTGTCCCTATTAATTTTGAAAGATTAACTTTCTCTACTTTTAGTTTGAAGGTGTGTTGTTCTAATTTCGATACGCTTAAAATTTCACGAACTAATTGTTCCATACTTTCAATAATTTGATGATTCTTCTTTAAATATTGATCGCGATTTTGATAAGGGCCAATATTGTATATCATTCCTTCTAAGTATCCTTTCATTACAGTAAGAGGGGACTTTAATTCATGTGCTACAATCGCAAAAAACTCTCTGCGTTTTGTTTCTATTTCTCTTTCTTTTTCAATATCATTTTTTAATTGTTCATTTGCTTTTTTTAAATCAAACATAGCTTGTTGCAAGTTAATAGACATGTCATTCAAACTATTAGATAATTCTCCTAACTCATCTGTAGAGCGAACCTCAATTTTTTCGGAGAAATCTAAATTTGCCATCTTTTGTGCACCTTCATTAATATAAATAAGTGGCTTTGTAATAAACCTGGAATAAAAATAAGCACTCCCTATACCAATAACGAGCACAATGATACTAATATAGGGGAGAAAGCGTACTAAAACCTGTGAAGCTTCATCAATCGGTTGAAATGTAGCAAACACTACAAGCGTTAAACTACCATCTTGAAATTGAATTGGTTTCGTAGCGTTATATGAATTGCTAAGGGTACTTGCATTCTCGAATCGTGTTGCTTTAGTAACTACTGTTTTTTGCGTACCACTTTGAATAAAAGAAAATGAAGGAGAGTAAATAATTACTCCTTCTTTATTTTGAAGATAAAGCATCGCATTATTTTTTTTTGCGTATTCATCAAAAAGTGGTATCGCATTTTGAAACGTAAGATTTTTAGATTTATCAATGATTTCGTTTATCCCTGTTTGAAGTTGATCTGTTTTATATTGCTCATAAAACGTAGGGAGAAAGAAGTATAAAGTTAAATAAATCAATACTGCAAAGGATAACAAAATGAGAGATGTAGTCATAAAGAGTTTGTAAGTAATTTGCTTCATCTTCATGAGTTTCACAATACTATTCATCAATTTTATAACCAATACCCTTTATTGTTTTAATATAAGGGATAGCTAATTTTTTACGTAGATTTTTAATATGTGTATCAATTATTCGTGTTTCTCCAAAATAATCGTACCCCCAAACCTTCTCTACGATATTTTCTCTTGTAAGTACTTTTCTCTCATTTTGAAATAGTAGTTGTAGAATTTCAAACTCTTTTGTCGTTAATATAATTTCAACGTCATTTACATATACTCTATATGCATCCACATCGATACGCACTTCTTTAAATATCAAATGATTATTTACATTTTTATCATAACTTCTTCTAAGTACAGCTTCGACTCGTCTAATCAAAACATGAAATGAAAAGGGCTTTGTTATATAATCATCGATCCCAAGGTCGAATCCTTTCATTTGATCTTCCTCTTCTTCCAACGCAGTTAGCATAATAATTGGTACGTTTGACTGACTTCGAATCATTTTAGAAACTTCAAACCCATTAAGATTGGGCATCATGACATCTAGAAGAATTAAATCAAATGATTGCTTATTAAATTGTGTCATACCCTCTAGTCCATCTGAAGCGACTACCACTGTATAATGCTGTGTCATTAAAAATTGTTTAATTAATTCCTGAATTTCTTGATCGTCCTCTACCACGAGAATATGATAGTTTTTCATAATATCACCTCTGGTAGTCATTATAGCCGTACTATCTGGAGTTTATGTGGAGATACAGTAGTAAACTTCATAGGACGTTTACTACTAAAAAATATTATTAGCTATATTACTTTTTTATGGAGAAATAATTGTTTTAAAAAACTTATCGTATGAATTGATGTACGATTAATATTTACGAAAAACTAATGTATACTAATGTGAATTGTATGTAGCTTCTTAAAATTTGTGAAAATATACTTTTGCTTCTTTACCAAAAGAGGAAAGGGAATTTCAATATAGAAGAAGCTACTGTAATACTAGAGTGTGCGCCGAGAACTTTGGATTTCTTTCATCTAGTTTCTATTTAATCGTTAATCACTACATAACAATGTTCTTGCTAAACCAAAAGTTTAAAGGTACAAACTTGGAGAGATTTAGAAAGGTTGTGAAATGATTTGATGGGTTATAAAGCGATGCTGTTTGATTTAGATGATACATTACTTGATAGGGATAAAGCAGTAGAGGCATTATTTTTAATTGTTTTAGAAAAGTGTTATGAAAATGTAGATGGTGCGGCTAAAAGCAACATGTTACAGAAATTCAAAGAATACGATAAAAGAGAATATGGCATAAGTAATAAAACGACAGTTTTAGAATCATTGTTTGATGAATTCACGCCGAAGTATAGATTGCCACGCAATTACATCCAAGATTTTTGGAATAATAATTTCCCTAGATGTTTTTCAATAGACCAAAATACTATTCATTTCTTAAATCAAATAAAGAAGCACTTTAAAGTTGGAATTATAACAAATGGCTCAACTCAGAGGCAAAAAGCTAAAATATTTAACACGAATTTAAATAGGTATTTTGAAACAATCATTATTTCTGAAGAAGTGGGATTTAGTAAACCTGATAAACGTATATTCGAACTAGCATTAAATAAGTTAAATTTACAACCGGAAAATACTTTATTTGTTGGGGATGACTTAGAAAAGGATATTGCTGGTCCTCAAAATGTAAATATAAAAGGTGTGTGGTTTAACCCTCAGAAGATCAAGAATACTACCAAAATACAACCGTATGCCGAGATTAACACTTTGGATAGTTTGTTAAGTTATGTTACTCCACAATATTTTTATAACAAGTAAAAGTAATTCCATATATATATATTTAAAAATACAAAAAAAGAGAAACTATCATTAATTTCATTGACCGTATTAGTAATAAAAAATAGATATTTACAACAAAAAATAGAGGCCATTTTAATAGCTGTGGCTAATTTAATCTATGATTAATACGAAGTTTTGTAAAACAATTTTACTCATACTGTGTAAATTATAAAGGGGGAGGACTATGGAAATAAAGAAATTAGTAATCGATGGAATCAATATTGCGGTCATTAGAAACGATAAGGTATTAATATCGGATGTTCAGTCTGCATTAGATACTATGGCAACAGTTCAAAATGAGGTAGATGCGAAACATATTATTATCCATAAATCTTTAATAAGTGAAGATTTCTTTGACCTAAAAACACGGCTTGCGGGCGATATCCTTCAAAAGTTTATAAACTATAAGGTAAAGATTGCTATTGTTGGAGATTTCTCTATGTATACTAGTAAAAGCTTAAAAGATTTTATTTATGAATGTAATAAAGGAAATGACATTTTTTACTTAGCAACTGAACAACAAGCAATTGAAAAACTAAGTACATTAAAGTAATAATTATATCCTGCTAAATTCCCCCATTTCAGTTAGTTCATAATTATATACGATATAGAAGAACTGATGTTTGTGGTAAACTAAGAGATGAATAAAGGGGGAGTTTTTTTGAACAATTTTAATAATATAATCCAAAATTTAAATAATATAGTTTACAAACCTAACAACTTAATGATTACGAATCTAAAAGAAGAAAAGCAAAACGCAGAATATGCCGGATGTTTATTCCACTTAAATAACAAAACCATTCGTTTTAGAAAATCAAAAGTTACACCTAATAAAATTGGTCAATTTGTTTCTTTTTGGGAGAAAGATGAAAATATGCGAAATAGAGCTTTCTCTTATGAAGCTGCTCCTGATTTATTAGTAATCACTTGTATTGCTGATAATAAACTAGGGCAATTTATTTTTCCTAAAGAGATTCTTCTTAAAGAAAAAATATTGAGAACACAAAGTCAAACAGGGAAAATGGCAATGAGAATTTATCCTGTTTGGGATACCACTGTTAGTAATCAAGCTAAAAAGAGCCAAACGTGGCAACTTCAATATTTTGTTGATTTAAGTGATAGTAATAATTTGCCTATAGATAAACTATTAAATTTATATTCGTAGCTTTTGATTTGCCCCAAAAAGAAGTGATTACAAAAAACATGTGTAATGACACCTCCTATGTGAATCGTAATTTTTGTACCGGTACAGTTAAATGAAATGTACATTGTTACAGTGCCCCTTAAAATTTACAATCAGCATATATTATTTAAACCTATAAATTTTTAAGGGGTGCTAAATATGACAAGTTTACAAGATCAGCTTTTCACAAGATTAAATCTTAAAAAACGTAGTGATGTAACGTTTGAAGAATTACCTACCATACTCTTTTCGTTTGCGCATACTATACCATTTGAGAATTTAGATGTTATAGCACGAAATACGAATCAAATCTCTCTGGAAAACTTACGAGAGAAAATTTTAACTAGTTCCCGTGGTGGACTTTGCTACGAATTAAATACTCTTTTTTACTATTTCTTAAGAGACTGTGGCTATGATGTACAACTGGCATTAGGTACGGTTTATAAAAACGATATAAATGCATGGGCACTTGAGGATGGCCATATAACAATTATTTTAACTTATGATAATGTACAGTATTTAATTGATGTAGGTATAGCTTCGTTAGTACCTCTTGTTCCTGTACCTTTTACTGGCGAGTCGGTTTCTTCAAAAAATGGTTCGTACCGGGTGAGACGGAAAGATACGAATAAAGGAAATTATGTTTTAGAAAGAATAGATGCTGCTGGAGAATGGAAAGTTTGTCATGCTTTTTATAAACATATTATTGATGAGATAGTAGTAAATGATGTTCAAAGAAGAGTGATAGAAGATGAGAAGTCTATTTTTAATAAAGGACCAATTGCAGTAAAGTTGACGAACTCTGGCCATATTTCATTAACGAATACAAGTTTAACCGAAATTATTCATGGGGAAAAAACTAAGCGTGAAATTACAGAAGATCAATATAAAGAGTTTTTATATACTTTATTTGCTATTAAGTTATGAATAATAAAGATAGCCGGTTCTTATTCAGAAGCGGCTATCTTTATTATTTTTGGTGTAAATGGTTTTCTTCTAATATGTTTCGGAAACTGCGGTATAGTTAATGTTTTTAATGTTTCCTCAGCTTCTTCATATGTATGAAAAATTGGTTCTTTTCCATCATCCCCTTGTAAAACTAGCCCTTCATCTCGGATTACATATGGCATAAAACCACCCCATCTAGTAAAGAATTATGTTCTTTTGCAGCAGAATAATACGATTTAAAGTTTGATTTTCTTAATACATATAATACACTAGAACAGTACGAAAAAGTATGTACAATGAATTTTGAATGTAAAGGAAGATTATTATGTCAGTTATTGATAAATTGAAACTTAATAAGTATACAAATATGGTCGTTATTAACGAACCAAGTGATTATGACATTTTTACAGGTAAAGAAACTGCATTCTCAAAAGAACACGATGCTATCTTTATATTTGTAGAAACGCTTGATGAAATGGTGAAACAAACGAATTTTATTATTAGTAATGAAGAATTACTAATTGAAAAAGGTTACGTATTCTTCGCATATCCGAAAAAAGGTAATGCTCGTTATAGTACGTTTATTCACCGTGATGAGATGTTTCCGGCATTAAACGTTGGAGAAGATGGTTATGTGGGAGAAAGCGATATTAAATTTGCACGAATGGTAAGTATGGATGAAGTCTTTACTGTTGTTGGTTTAAAACGTGAAAAGAAAAAAACAACAAAAACATCTGCTATGAGTCAATGTGTTGCCGATTATGCAGATCGAATTAAAGATGTTGAAGCATTATTAGCTAATCATCCGAATGAACTTAAGTTTTATCAAAGTTTAACGCCTGGATACCAAAAAGATTGGGCACGTAATCTTTTTTCTGTGAAACAAGAAAAAACACGTGAAAAACGTCTAGAGAAAATGATAGAAATCCTTTCACAAGGCTACAAAACAATTGAATTATTCCGTAAGAAGAAAAAATAATGATTAAGGAAGTCACAATGCTGCAACAATTAATTGTGATGAGTACATTGAAAAAAGCATTCCTTCCATTATACTAAGGAATGTTCTTATATTTATATAATTAGCAAAAGAGAAAAGGTGTTTGAAATGAAATCGTATATTGTAGTTGGATCAGGAATTTTAGGAGCGTCTACTGCTTATCATCTTGCTAAGGCAGGTGCGAATGTTACTATCGTGGATCGCCAACAATTAGGGCAAGCAACCGATGCAGGAGCAGGTATTGTATGTCCATGGCTATCACAGCGCCGTAATAAAGCATGGTATAAAATCGTTAAAGGCGGTGCACGTTACTATTCTTCGTTAATTCAGCAATTAGAAGAAGACGGTGAAACTGACACAGGATATAATCGTGTAGGTGCAATTAGTTTACATACTGACGAGAAAAAGTTAGATCAAATGGAAGAGCGAGCTTATAAACGACGTGAAGATGCCCCGGAGATTGGTGAAATAACTCGCTTATCAGCTGAAGAAACAAAAAAATTATTCCCAGCATTATCAGACGAATATAGTTCTGTTCATATTAGTGGTGCTGCACGAGTAAATGGAAGATTATTACGCAATGCATTAATAAGTGCTGCGAAAAAACATGGTGCAACTTTCATAAAAGGCGATGCTATATTAGTCCGTGAAGGAAATCATATTACGGGAGTTACAGTAAACGATGAAACAATTTTAGCGGAAAAGGTTATTGTAACTGCAGGCGCATGGGCGAATGAAATCTTGAAACCATTAGGAATTAATTTCTTAGTTACATTCCAAAAAGGACAAATTGTTCATCTGCAAATTGAAAATACAGCAACAGAAAATATGCCAGTTGTTATGCCACCAAACGATCAATATATTTTAACGTTTGACAATGGTCATGTCGTAATTGGTGCAACACATGAGAATGATACTGGTTTCGATCATCGTGTAACAGCAGGTGGTTTACATGAAGTATTCCATAAGGCATTAGCAGTTGCACCTGGCTTAGAAAATGCTACAATGCTTGAAACGAGAGTTGGATTCAGACCATTCACACCAGGATTCTTACCTGTTATCGGACCACTACCTAAATTTGAAGGAATTCTCGTTGCGAATGGATTAGGGGCTTCGGGTTTAACAGCTGGTCCATACTTAGGAGCGGAACTTGCTAAACTAGCGCTCGGACAACCGATTGAATTAGATTTAAATGATTATGACGTTGCTGGCGCAATTGAATAATATGGAGTACTGCTAACATTTATGAAAAACCATGCTAAACAAATTCGACAGAGAATAAGTAGTTTTTCCTCTATTAAGAGTAAGCCTGTTTATGAAAAATAAAATTATTTAAAAATAGAGGGCCGACATTATAAACCTGCATTAATAATGTAGAATTGTGATGGCGGCTCTTTATTCATATTGATTTAAAACTTATTTTCGAGAGGAGGTTAAGTAATGAGAGCGCCATATCAAGTATTGATATTTCCTTATATAAAAACTGCCGATTCTATTCAATATGCCATTTTTAACCGAAGTGATTATGGTTATTGGCAAGGAATAGCTGGTGGCGGAGAAGACGGTGAGATTCCTATTGAATCAGCAAAACGGGAAGCGTTTGAAGAGGCTGGTATTACAAGAGAATGTCCATATATACAATTAGATTCTGTGTCTTCGCTACCAGTAGAGGATGTAGTTGGAGGATTCCTTTGGGGAGAAGAGGTTTATGTAATAAAAGAATTTTCTTTTGGAGTTAAAGTCCCTACAAAAAACATATCATTATCTAAAGAACACTTTAATTATAAATGGTTATGCTTTGAGGAAGCAGTAACGCTTTTGAAATGGGATAGCAATAAAACAGCATTGTGGGAATTAAACAAAAGACTATTAAAACAATAAAAGTTTTTGCTAACAAAAATAGTTGTGGAAGAAGAATTGAACCATTAACAAACCCTTGCTACACTTCTAAACAATGTTTTATAGATTTGGCATGGGTAATGAACGAAGAGAACTTGTACTAAGAAAATCCCTATACAGTTGACTCTGAAAAAATGAAAATAATTAGAAATATTTTTATATTGTACGGTTTTTGGCTATGAATAACGGAATAAATATTAAGTATTCAACAGTTTAAATAAAACGAGTTAGCTTTTTATTTTAAGAAGAAAAATGACTCGTTTTATGCTAAAATTCGCTTAGTGTATATTTTCGTTAAAATGTGGGTGGGCCCCCTTTTAGCAAAACCGGAGTGGGAATGATGAGTATAAATAGTTTTGTGGGATTGATAAATGACGAATTATTAAAAGAGGTAAGTATCAGAAGTGAGGATGAATTCGAGCCTGTAGTAGTTAAAGATATTCCTAGACTTTGGAAGTGTTTAGGAACAGGTAATTATGCCGCAGTATTCATGCACAAAGAATACAAAGATTGGGTAGTGAAAGTTTACGTGCGAGAAGGAGAAGGAATTGAAAAAGAGTCAGAAGTATACCGAAGAATCGGAAATCATCCTTCTTATTCAAAGCTTATATATAAAGGAGAAAATTTCATAGTATTGAAACGTTTAAAAGAAATTACCTTATACGATGCTATTCATAAGGGGATTAAAATTCCTAAGCAAGTAATACTTGATATTAATGAGGCTTTAGAGTATGCGAGGGAACAAGGGTTAACTCCTTGTGATGTTCACGGGAAAAATGTGATGATGGAAAAAGGAAGGGGATATGTAGTCGATGTATCTGATTTCTTAAAAACAAAAGAAGATAGTAAGTGGAGAGACCTAGAAAAGGCATATTTCACCTTTTATTTTCCTTTCATATATAAATTGCCTTTCCCTATTAAAGTACCGTATTTTATGTTAAACATTGTTAGACGTTCGTATAGAAAATATAAGAAGCTTAAAAAGAAATTCAAATTGTAAAAGGACCACATATGTTCCTGAAAACGAGTTAAATTCACATAAATAACTTTAGAAAAATTTCAAATTTTGTTTAGGGGCTACTCCAAGACCTTAGCTTGCTGGGCATGTGGTGTTACCTCAAAAAATAAAAAGATTAGGAGTGAATCCTAATCTTTTTATTTATACATATTTTTGTTAGTTATATCACTATCAATTCCAAAACGGGATATTTTGAATAAATGAAACCGTCAAAATAAGTGTTGATGCGGAACCAGCAGTTACTAAAGTTACTATTTTTCGTCCATTCTGTTCTTTTGAAGGTTTTATAAGTTCTATAATTAACAAAATCCATATTATGATAGATACTATTGAAATAATATTTATAGACATATGTAACACATCCCTTCGTGTTTTTACATAAATATTTCTGCTTTTATAAAATAAAAGCAATTTAACAAGAAAATATGTAACGCATTAAAAATCAATATTTCCTTGTTAAACCACCTTTTTTAAATAGAAATACGACTGATAAAACGATAACAACAGCCTTCAAACTGCCCCAATATGGATAAATAGCATGATTTGTTAGACTAGCATATTGAAAGATATTCTCTAAACCGAAAATTCCTATCATGACTGCTAAAATGAATGAAGCTGATCCATACGTCCCGTTATGATAGAGGGTAAATAAATAGACTGCGAAAATTAGTGGTAAGATGATTTGTAGTACGATTATCATAGTTCGTCCCCCATATTATTTATAATTATATTATATACAAAATTGTAATAAAAAGGAATACGACTTATTTGATACTAACAGAACTACTCTAATCATATTCTTCTATAAAAAGAAGAAAAAGGGGTGTACAGTTAATTGACAAAAGTTAAAGTTAGTTTACGACCCATTGTTCATAATATAAATTTACCAACCGTATTGAAAACAACAATACTTCCAGGCGAATCGACCGAAAGACTATTTATCGCAACCCAATTAGGAGAGATTTTTTACATAGGGAATGGAGTTATAAAGATATTTTTAGATATTCGTCACCTTATTATTAAATTAGGTACATTTGAAGAAGGTGTTTCTAGTAGCGGTTATGATGAACGCGGATTGCTTGGACTTGCGTTCCATCCACAATTTTATCAAAATGGGTTATTTTATCTTCATTATTCAGTAGCTGGAACTCAAGGACCAGGTGCATTTTCTGAGCAATTTAAACCGAATCCTTGTGACCCTAAAACGTTAAATTTAAAGTGGATTAATAGAAATACGCAATATGATCACATTGATACAGTAGAAGAATGGACTTTACAATCTAATGGTCAAGCTCAAAAGCGACGAACATTACTGAATGTAAGAAGACCATTTTTTAATCATAACGGAGTCAATAGTTTAAACTTTTCACCTGAGACTGGAAAACTTGTTTTTACAAATGGAGATGGCGGATCAGGTTATGATCCATTTAATTTAAGCCAAGATGATTTAGAAATAGCAGGTAAAATAATTGAAATCGATGTAAGTAAAAATACATTTATAAATAACCCTCCTGTAGTTACACGCTTTAATGAACTCCCTTTATCTATACAAGAAACACTTACAGTAATTGCAAAAGGAGTACGTAATATAACCGGCATTTCATTTCAAAGGTTTTATAATCAATATATCAAATACGCCGGAAATGTCGGACAAGATATTGTAGAGTCTATTTTTTCATTTATTCAATATAAACCTATATTGGTTACAGAACTTGTTCAAATGCATTTTATGAGGTTAACTCCCAATCAAGATGGGGTTATCAATTTTGGGTGGCGAGGATGGGAAGGGGATTTACCTACTTCTTTTATACGACATTGTTCTGAGAATCAGACTTTGGATGAGAGAACAATAGTTTATTATGATGAAACAATACAAACTTCAGTGAAGCGTATTCTGCCTCTACTTAGTTATTTTCATAAAGATTCTAGAACAGATAAGTTTGGAGGAACTTCACTTACAGGAGTTCAGCCATATATGGGAAATGCAATTCCAAATTTAACAGGTAGCGTTGTTTTTACTGACTTTGCCAAGAAAGGAGAATCTCAGTCTCCAATTAAGGGTGTTTTAGCCTATACTAGAGCAGGTACAGACGGTAAACATGCTGACTTTCATGCTATTGAAACCAATTATGATTTTGGTACGCAAGCAGCTTATTATATGAGTTTAGGAACAAATTTGAATCAAACTAAATTATATTTAGGAGTTTACGGTTCTATGAAAGTAACTGATTTTAATAAAGGTACCATTTTTGAAATTATTCCCTGATACGATACACACTCGTAGTTTAATAATCCAAGGAATTTATTTTGTTTCAAAACGCACAATTTATCCCCCTAAAAGCCTTTTCTTTTATTATATAGTAATTCATAACAAGTAGAAAGCAGCTCATAAACCACTAGTGTATGAATAATATAGAAAGTAATGAATGAGGCATCTTTAGGGGGAGATATTGATGAATTGGTTTGTACGTTATTGGTATCAACTGATGATAGAACATGATACGAGCTTTGTTCATAAAAGAAAATTGTCCCTTGCGAATAAGTTAGTACTTACAGCTTTGATGAGTACATTAGCCACCATGTTTCAAGCAGCAGGAAACCTAGTTCCTGGTATAGGTTTGCTCATTAGTCCATTTTCGACATTACCGATTTTTTTTGCTATTTTCTATTCTATTCGTGAGGGAATACTTTCTTATATTCTTACTATTTTTCTATTATTTATTATTGAGCCAAGTGAACTAATTGTCTTTCCTTTTACTACAGGCTTATTAGGTCTAGCCTTAGGAGTATCCTTTTTAAAATTAAAGAGGAGAATTTGGATTGTTTCCTTTTCAGCAACTTGTCTAATTATTGGTATTATGATTGTTCTCGATGTTTTCCGTTTTCCGGTACTTGGTCCTGCTGTTCATACAACTATGGACATGAAAATTATTTTATTAATATTTATACTGAGCTTTCTATACTGTTGGATTTATGCAGGTTTTTGCAGAATAATGATGAATAGATTATATAAAGTGTTGTATTGACAATGGCATAATGAGGATTGGAGATTGAATTCATGACTAACGTTGCAGTTAGAAGACCGAATTTGAATGATGTAGATGAACTATATTTATTTTTCCGTATCGTTATTACGAATACATACAAAAATGAAGGATTGTCACAATCATTGGATGACATAGAAAATGAAATTAACTCAAAAAAGCAGTATTTGAAAAGTGATTTTGATAGTAACGGAGAAGGTCGTTACTTTTTATTAGCAATTGATACAAGTAACGATAAAATCATTGGAACAATCGAAATCGGTCCAGCAAGTACATTGATTAATAGTTGTACAGGTGGTGTACTTAAAAATTTGTATGAAATAGGAACTGTATTCATACTTCCGGAGTATCAGAGAAAGGGAATAGGGAGTTTATTACTACATACAATGTTTCTTACATTACTTAGCAGAGGAATAACAGAATATTGTTTAGATAGTGGATATAAAAATGCGCAAAGTATATGGACGAAAAAGTTTGGAAAACCTAGCTATGTATTGAAAGATTACTGGGGAGAATCCAGCGATCATATGATTTGGAAGAAAAGTTTACATGATACACCTATAATATTTGAATTATAAAATGAAATATGCCTCTGAACATAGCTTTTCTTACTTATGTATGCTATTATTTATCTTTATAATAAAAGAGGACGTGAATGAACTTGATTAAAATTAATATTCCTGAAGCTGATGTTTCAATTACTGAACGTAAACAAGTTATTAAAGGAGACGAGCCAATCATTACTCCAATTAATGGATTTATCGATTTCCACTTGTTCCCTAGAGATAAAGGCGGCATTTTTATGTTTTACAATATTAATGACGACCTTCTTTTCGTAGGTAAAGCTCGTAAAATTAGACAACGTATTAAGAAGCATTTTGAAGATAATGTTTCACCAATTAAAAATCACCGTGATGAAGTATACCGCATTGATGCATGTATCGTAGAAGATCCAACAGAAAGAGAAATTTACGAAACATATATCATTAATGAATACAAAGCGAAATATAACGTTGATAAAGTATTTTACAAATAATCAACATTAATAAAAAGCAATCCTAGCTAATATGCCAGGATTGTTTTTTATTTAGATTTATTCTTCATATCTTTCTCCTTTTTTCAAATGATTAGCAGCAACAAAACAGATTACACCTATAAATATAAGTACAATACCAACCGTTTTATGTTTTCCCTCAAAGAAAGGAATATCTGAAATAACATTTGTCATACATAGTCCTAAAAATACAAGGATAGGGCCCACCCAAAGTAATACATTACCGAATTTTGTGTGCTTCCACATAATAACCCTCCTTAACCCTCTTTACATATATATCCATAAATGAAAAGTAAATTCATAGAGAAATATAGTTTTTTTCATATCGAAAATTTAACCCTCATATATTGGTACAAGCAAAAGAGAAAGGAGACCATCATGAATTGGTTAGAAGCTTTCATACTAGGTATAATTCAAGGTTTAACAGAATTTTTACCAATCAGTAGTACCGGACATCTTTATTTAGGAAGGCATTTGTTCCGATTAGATGAGGCTGGCTTATTTTTAGATACGATGCTGCATATTGGGACTTTACTTGCGGTTTTTATTTATTACAAAAAAGAATTTATATATTTAATTAAAAACCCATTTTCAAAGCTCATGTTATTACTTATCGTTGGGACAATACCCGCAGTTGTAATTGGTTTATTGTTTAAAGATTTCTTTGAAGATATTTCAAAAACAGGAATCACGATCGGTTGGGAGTTTTTAGTGACCGGATTCTTTCTCTACACGGCAGATAAACAAAAGAATGGTCGTAAAAAAATGGATGACATAACATATAAAGACGCATTAATTATCGGTTCATTTCAAGCTGCTGCTATTTTTCCAGCCATTTCCCGTTCTGGAATGACAATTGTCGCTGCATTATGGAGAAAATTAGACCGTGAAACTGCTGCTTACTTTTCTTTTTTACTATCGACACCAGCCATTGTTGGAGCTATCATTTTGCAATTTATAGACGTTTTTCAAGGGAAAGCAGAATCTATTTCTAGTACATCTTTAATTGTCGGAACGTTATCAGCAGCGTTTTTTGGATACATAGCTGTTTCATGGATGATTCAATATTTAAAACGTCACTCCTTAAAAGTATTCGCGTATTACGTATGGGGATTAGGTATTTTAATTTTAATGTTGCAATTTACTGATGTATTTTAAGTATAATGATAAAGAAGTTAATTAGTTTAAGATTCTGTTTCATTCATACAAGGCAGGATCTCTTTTTATTAAGGGGGAAAATATGTTTAATAAGGCTATCGTTATTGGTGGAAGTATGGCAGGAAAGTTTGCAGCAAAAGCATTATCAACTTCTTTTAAAGAAGTAATCATTATAGAAGCTGGTGAAAGATGGGATGGAAAGTCTTCGAGAAAAAGAGTTCCACAAAGTAATCATCCTCACGTGTTATTAAAAGGTGGAGAAAACGCAATTGAAGAATTGTTTCCTAGTATTACGAATGAATTAATAGAAGCAGGTAGTATCGTAAATAACTTTACTCGTGATTTAAAATGGCATCAATTTGGTTTATGGAAACAGCCATTCATAGGGGAAGTACATATGATTCAACAAAGTCGTCCTTTGCTAGAATGGCATATTCAAAAACGAATACATCAAATTTCAAATATTACTATTAAATATGAAACATTGGTTAAAGGGTTATTGGTAGATGCAAAGCTTAACAAAGTGTGTGGAGTAAAAGTTAAATATCTAGAGACAAACACACAAGAAGAAGTTCATGCGGATCTTGTAGTTGATGCGAGTGGATTTGGCTCAAAAAGTATAGAGTGGCTACGAGAATACGAAATTGAAGTACAAGAAGAGAAAGTTCGTATTGATTTATTTTACGCAACGAAAATGTTCAAACTTAAAGAAAATGAGAAATTAGACTGTTGCAATGTGCTAATGTCTCCGAGTTTCCCTGATAACCCTTATGGCGTTCTTATTCAAACGATAGAAGATAATCGTTATTTTGTTACTTTCAGTGGATACGCAAACGAGAAAGCACCACAAACAGATGATGAGTTTTATGATTTTGCTGAAAATCTATCAATTTCTAATGTTACAGACTTCTTAAATAAAGCTGAGGGAATTACTGATATAAAGACATACAAAATTCCTTATCAAGTACGCCGGCGATTTGATTTAGTGAATAATGTACCAGAAGGATTATTAGTTGTTGGAGATGCGCAATGTCGTTTTGATCCCGTTTTCGGCCAAGGCGTATCAGTTGCTGCTATGGAGGCTCACCAATTGCAATTACTTTTGCAAGATAGAAAACAACTTGATAAAACATTTACACAACAATTTTATAAAAAGGCAGCTACTATAATAGAAACCCCTTGGGATATGACAACAACAGAAATATCACGTCACCCGCAACTAAAGAGAGAATTAACTACAAAACAAAAATTTCAGCTATGGTATACGAAACAAATATATCGACTATCCGCAAGTAATTCTGATGTTTATATTCGGTTAGTACGAGTGATGAATTTAATTCGTAGTCCATTTCATCTTTTTCATCCGAAAGTGCTACTATCTGTATTACTTAATCGAAAGTAATAGCAGGAATATAATTGATTAAAAAAGAATGTATAACAGTTAGTAAATCTAGAAGGAGAATACGGGATGGAAATATACATAGAGCAACTAAAGAAACAAGATGCTAAGGATTTATTTACGTTTGAACTTACGAATAAATATTTTTTTGAAACAATGGTACCAAATCGCGGCTCGAAATATTTTGAATTTGAATATTTCCAAAAACTACTAGACGATTTGTTAATAGAACAAGCAGATGGAGATTCTTATTTTTATTTAATTCGTAATGAAGAAAAAGAAATTATAGGACGAATAAATTTAGTAGATATAGATACAGAAACTCAAATTAGTTCGCTAGGGTATCGGGTCGGAGAAAAATTTACTAAAAAAGGAGTTGCTACAGCAGCCGTAAAATTAATTTTAGATGTAGCGAAAAATAATGAAATTACTGAAGTTCATGCTAAAACAACGACTAATAATCTCGCATCACAAATTGTACTAGAAAAAAGCGGATTTTCTTCTTATCAAAACGAATCAGATACAACTTCTGTAGAATTAAATGGAGAACATGTGAAGTTTGTACACTATATTTGGAGAAATACTTCACGCTTATAATAAGGAGGACTTATTCATGAATGATTTACGTTATCCAATTGGCCAATTTACATACAAACGTCCTATAACTGAAGAAATGATTGATACATGGATTCAAGAAATTGAAGATTTACCAAATGAACTAACAAAGGCAATTAAAGATTTAGATCAGAAGCAGTTAGATACACCATATCGCGTTGGAGGTTGGACTGTACGTCAAGTAGTTCATCACGTCGTTGATAGTCATATGAATAGCTACATACGCTTTAAATTAGCACTGACAGAAAAGAATCCCACTATTAAGCCGTATAAAGAAGAGAAGTGGGCAGAGTTACCCGATTCAAAATTACCGGTAGATGTTTCACTAGTAATGCTAGATTCATTACATAAAAGATGGGTTAACCTTTTATATTCTCTAGAAATTGAAGATTTAGAAAAGACATTTAACCATCCTGAAACTGGTGAAACAAAACTTGCTGTTGCAATAGGACTATACGCATGGCATGGTCGTCATCATACCGCTCATATTACCTCGTTAAGAAAGCGACTTAATTGGTAACATGGAGATTACATTAGAGAAGGCGACAGAAAGTGATGCAGAAGTTATATTTCAAATGCAAATAGACTCATTTACCCCTTTATTACATAAATATAAAGACTATGAAACAAATCCAGCAAATGAAACTATCGAAAAAACTATTTGTAGAATAAATCATGTAGACGGTGGCTTCTATAAAATAATAGTGGCAATGAATCTTGTTGGAGCGATATGCATTTCACAAAAAGAAACACCCTCTAAATTTTGGATCAGTCCAATGTTTATTCACCCGAGTTATCAAGGAAAAGGAATTGCCCAAAAGGTACTTACATTAATTGAGAAAATGTTTCCTGAAGCAACGAGCTGGGAACTTGCTACTATTTTAGAAGAAGAGAAAAATTGTTTTTTGTATGAAAAGATGGAGTATAAAAGAACAGAAGTTATAAAGAAATTAAATGATGAAACTACACTTATTTATTACAAAAAAAGAAAGGTAAAGCATATAAAATACGCTTTACCTTTTTATGTTATTTTAGATTAAATATACAAAAACAATGTATGTTCTTCCGAAATACTCGGGTTAGTAATTTTAAAAAATGAATAAAAATACAAAAACCACTACTTTGTCGTAAAGGTTACTAACGCTTTTTGAATGCTTAAAATACTATCGTCACCTTTAAATTCTTTCGTAATTGGATCCTCCATACTAGACACCCAAATTTTAAGTTCTGCATCTAAATCAAAATGCCCAGCCGTTTCGATGCTATATTGTGTAATACTTTTATAAGGAATAGAATGGTATTCTGTTTTTTTGCCAGTTACTCCTTGTTTATCTACTAAAATAAGACGACGATTTGTAAATACGATTAGATCACGAATTAATTTATAAGCATGCTCTACTTTTTCATCATCTAGCATAATCTTCTCTAAATCACGTTCTACACTTTCAGAACTCGTATTTGATGCATTTCCTAAAATACCGCTAAATAAACCCATATTAAATTCCTCCTTTAATATATGTGGAATGAATTACTTATATTGTAACATGTTACTCACAAAGATATTATGACATTACTTTAGTAGTTTCTGGTTATTGTTGTAATTAGTTTATATAACCTCATCTTAAAATCTTATGCTAATATGAAATTAAGAAAAAAGAAGCAGAGGGATATAACATGAAGAATATTGGTTTAGTATTAGAGGGCGGAGGAATGAAAGGTTTATATACTGCAGGTGTACTCGAATATTTCATGGAAAAGAACTTATTCTTTCCGTATGTAGTCGGCGTATCAGCTGGAGCCTGTATGGGAGCAACCTATTTGTCACGTCAAAAAGGTAGAAATAAGAAAGTAAATACAGAGCTAGTATCAGATTACAGGTATATATCTTATCGAAACTTAATTCGAAAACGTGAATTATTCGGAATGGATTTTTTATTTGATGAAGTACCTAATAAAATTGTACCATTTGATTTTCAAACTTTCTTAAAATGTAATGAACAGTTTGTCATAGGGACGACTGATTGCGAATCAGGACAAGCCATTTATTATAATAAAGCAGAACATGGAAATGATATTTTAAAAATCATTCGCGCCTCAAGCTCTGTACCGTTTATAGCACCTGCTGTAGAATATAATAATCGAAAATTATTAGATGGAGGGATTATAGACCCTATACCAGTTTTGAAAGCCCAAAAGGATGGTTATGAAAAGAACGTTGTCATTATGACAAAGCCAGAAGGATATGAGAAGCAGCGAAATAAATTTTCAGGCCTGGCTAAAATTTTATATAGAAAATATCCGAAAATCGCAGAGAATTTAGTAGACCATTATCGTTTTTATAATGAGACGATATCTTATATGAATCGAGAAGAACAAAAAGATAATTTTTATGTAATTCAACCAAGTGTACAGCTTCCTATAAGCGGAATAGAAAGAAATAAGGAAAAGCTCGTTAATCTATATAATCTTGGGTATATCGATGCTCAATATCATTATGAAAACTTATTAAATTGGATAGATAAATAAAGGGGTGGAAAGTTGAAGTTAGGAAAACGAATTATTTTTAAGGAATTGCAGAAAATGCATAGTCCACTTCATAAACCGTTTCCTTATCGTGCTACAGCAAAATTGCAGCGAAACTTAAAAAGTAAATTTACCGAAGATGACTGTATAAACGCTGATTTTAATCATTATTGGATGCATACAGCAGCTACTTTAAATTCTATACTAAATGGAAACGAACAGAACATTACGTTTCAACAAATAAAGTGGTTAAGAAAATCGTTTTTTGAGTGGTTTCCGCAATATCGTTTTCTAGAAACAGAAATTGTGAATTATCCCATTTTGTATAGAGATTTCATAAGTTATGAGAAGACCAGGAAGCTATTACTTTATTACCTTATTGAATAAAAGCGAAAACGTACAGGTTACATTACTTGTACGTTTTTTTGTTCATAAAACATTCAATATTAACAACTAGTTTATATAGGAATTCTAATGAGAAGAAAGAAGTAAAGATAATAGAATGATACAGGGGAGGAGAGAGGAATAGCTGTTTTACTTTAAGTTATTGTCCAACTCGAATACAGTTAGTTATTTATGTTAAAATATTTCGAGTGAAATCAAGCTTTTAAGGATTTCATTAAACATTAAACAAAACAAGTTAGCAACGTAGAAGGGATAACATTAACATGAAAAACGTATCAAATATAGATAAAGTAGAATCAATAAAATCTTTACAGTCAACAATTAGTAAACTTGAAAATGCCTTGTCACAGATGACTCAAAAAGGATCAAATACTACTTTAGTGAAAAAAAGACTCAAAGCAGCTAGTATCGGCTTAGCTATGTTAGAAAGTGTTTGGAAGCAAGAAACTCATCATTATACTCAGGAAGATTTAGCAGAAGCTCGTAATGTTCTAATTGGTTTGCTTCCATCAATTGAAAAGATTTACGTTAAGTCAAAGCTTGGGAGTCCTCAAAGAACGCTTTTAGAAAGAAGAATAAAATCATTAGAACTTTCTATTCAGGCAATTGATTATTTTTCTAATAAATAACTTCGCTAAACAAATAACTTACGACTACTTTTATATAGGGATTCTAATGAAAAAAACTACATATAGAATACTACAAAGGAGGAAGAGAGGTGACTACAATAATCAGTCCTAAGTTAGAGAAGCTTAAAAATCAATTAAAGAATGGAAACGAAAAAGCTCTTTATACTTTTTTGCATGAAATAAAGTCAAATCACACACCACTAATAGAACAATGCCCTGCAGATAATCAGTATAAGCTTATAACGTATATATGGTTAGGGGATCAAAACACTGAAAACGTTTATGTATTCGGTAGTTTTCCTGGTTGGGATTTGTCTGTAAATCAATTACAACGATTGTTACAGACAGATATTTGGTATGTTACGTTTAGAACAAATAAGAGTTTTATTTCAACTTATTATTTTACAGTAAATGATTTTTTCGAAAATAATTGGATAAAGCGTAGTGAACAGTATCGATTAGACCCATTTAATAAAAATACATTTGGAGAAGGTACCAATAAAGCGTCTGTGTTAAAAATAAGTATGGACATGCAGTATAGCAGTCGTTTCCCTTCAAATCATTATCCATCTGGGAGAATTGAAACATATTCTTTTCATAGTTCGATTTTAAATAACACACGTAAAATTCATATTTATACGCCTCATGATTATTCTCACACTCCACATCTTCAAGAACTTCTCATTGTATTTGATGGGAATTCATTCAGAGCCTTTCAATTGAAAAAACACTTAATTATTTAATTTACGAAAAAGAAATCCCATCTTGCATTGCTGTTGCTATAGATCCTGTCGATCGATTAGAAGAGCTAACTTATAACGATAAAATGAATGCATTTTTAACGAAGGAATTACTTCCGTGGATTCAAGCTAAGTATCACGTTTATCAAGAAAAGAATCATACAACAATTGCTGGTTTCAGTCTTGGTGGCTTAGCAGCTTTTTATGCAGCACTTCAAAATCCACATATTTTCGGAAATGTGTTGTCAATGTCTGGATCCGTACATTGGAAAAAGGATAATTATGAAAATACAATTCCTTGGATTGAAAATCAAATTTCATCAATAAATTCTAATGCGACTCATCTACATTCTTACATAGCAGTAGGTGAACTCGAAAACGAACCTCTTTTAACGGCTAATAGACGGCTATATAAAGCTTTAGAAGCAAAGAAATACCAAACCACTTACGAAGAGTTTCAAGGTGGACATGATAGCGTATGGTGGCGAGAAAAGCTATTCTATGGATTAAGGGCATTAGAATTTACAAAAACGACATTAGAAAATAAAAAGGAGAGAGAATCTATGAATCAAGAAGAACTAGATAAAAAACTAAAAAAACAAGAGATTTTAGTAAAAGATGAGAAAGTTTGGTCTTATACGTATGAGGATCATATTAGTTCTATCGTTAAACAAGCAGAACAGAAAGGAGCTTTTGATCATTTACCTGGTAAAGGGAAACCTCTTAATCTTGATAAAGATCTTTCGTACAATCCTGAAAAGCAACTTTATAGAACTTTAGCAAATAATCACGTTTTACCTAGGTGGATTGAGCTTTCAAAAGAAATTGATGATTTAAAAGAAAAGCTAAAAGAAAATACAAATACTGCAGAAGCAGCGGATTTAATTCGAACTATTAATAAAAAGGTATTAGAACATAATCTACTTTGTCCACCAAGCGCGCAAAAAATGAGGGTGAAAATGGATTTTTAACGATTTTCAATTAAGCTATCGCTTACTATATAATTAAGTTAGGCATTTTCAATTCATTACTAAAAGGAGGCAAATATAGTGAAGAATACGTATCAACTTCAAATTCCGAAAGAACTAGAACAGTATCGTAGTATTTTAGAAGAAAGTGTGAAACCGTATGTTAAAGTGTCTGGAACATTAGCAGAGACAACGCTTTTTGAAAGTAAGTTTGGTGGTTATCCGTATTTACCTATAGATCAAGAGCATCCTAAAGACTCAAACGGACAACCTATGATGCTACTTGCGCAGTTAAACCTTGAAGAAATACCAAACATTGAACATATGCCTCAACATGGAATGTTACAGTTTTTCATAAGTGCTGAAGAAGATCTTTTTGGAGCAGATTTTGATCATCCCACAACCCAAAAAGACTTTCGAATTGTTTATCATTCTACAATCACAGCGGATTTAACTAAGGTGATTACTGATTTTAGTTATTTAAACACTTTAGATTTAGAGAATTTTATCATACCCAAAGCAGCAAAACTAAAGTTTGAGTTGGCATATCAACCAGTAACACCAAGAGATTATCGATTTGAAATGATTTTTAATGATAACATTGATTGGGAAGAAATTGTTGATGAAGAAAATAATACAGAATTAGGCGAACTGTATGATGATTTATGTAAGGATCAAGGACATAAAATTGGTGGTTATCCATTTTTCACACAGACAGATCCAAGGGAATGGGAAGAAAAATACCAGCAACATGACATATTATTGATGCAAATCGATACAGACGATTCATTAAATATTATGTGGGGTGATTCTGGGGTTGCTAATTTCTTTATACGTAAGGAAGATTTGTTAAATCTAGATTTTTCCAATGTCATTTACAATTGGGATTGTTACTAGAAGATATAAATAAAATAATAGCAAACAAAAAATCTTCCTGAAGGTGAGGAGGATTTTTTTATGTTAAAAATAAGCGTTATGTTAACTAGAATGAAAAACAATGAGTGTAATGAAAGTCAAGTCTAAATGACAGAAATAACAACAAATAATGTAAAGTTGTAAAACATGTGCAAATAGCAATTAATTCATTAAGTAAAACATAAAATAAAATTACTAATTTATATTTTGTATAGAAATAATTTTTCTGTATAAAAATTTCTTGCCAATCAAAAATGTTTTTAATTCGTTAAATCTTAAGCGATTATTGATTAAGATTTGCTGTGATGAATTTATAACAAATAAAAACGATAAAAACTGAAGAAATTTGTTTAGATAAGATTTAATGTAAATCTCACCAAAAATCTCCGTTTCGTCTCATTAAGTATAGTTTACTTGGGTTTTGATACCTGGTATTGCTTTGTTTCTATAACTGCCTATAATATATATTATGTCTACTAGAAAAAAGTAATAAACTTATTATAGGTTAGTTTCATTTGGTATACTTCCCTTTTCTTTATTTATTAGTGAATAGTTCGTTGATGCAGGATTAGCGTAAATAATCATTAATAAAACATAATTCAAAGCAACTTGTTTAATTATTAAATTTAAACAAGTTGCTTTGAATTTGACTAAACTATATTTATAATTTGTTTGCTTTAGCAATTACTTTGATTTCAATTAATAATTCATCGTGAATTTTAATTTTATAATTGAACTTGTTTGTGAATTATTCGATTATCATTACAATTATTCTTTTTCTTGAAAAATATTGTATTTACGCTTTAAATGTAAACCTTTATCTTTATAAATCCACCGTGAAAATTTATTAACATTATTTTTACCACTTAGGTAAATACGATATTGTTTTTCTTTGTCAACAAAACTTAATTGGAATTTATTATTCTCAAGGATATCTTTAAAAGAATTCATAAAATTATATGATCCGCCAACAAAACTAACAAAGTATTTGTGAGAGTTAACATGACCATCCCCATCAAAATACCCACGAACAAAATGATGCAAATATTCTTCTGGTACAAAAGGAAATTCGATGTTAAATGATTTACATGGCATAATTCCGTGTATGTTCATAAGGTCGTCTTTTATTGTTTTGCTATTAATGTTTAGCATATATACGCCTGTTTTTTTATTTCGATATAGTGGCTGGTTGGTGTTTAGTTCTTGTTTTATATCTTCTAAAATATAACTTTCTTTTTGTGATATACTGACACATTGATTTTCTTTCGGTATAGCACCGTCTGCTGCTATAAACCCTAAAATATAAGCCATATTGTTTGACCACGTTTTAAAATAATCTTCTGTTATGTCATACTTTCTCTTCCAACTCCCTATAGCGCGTCTTGGTACGTTATTGTCTGATAAAACCATACGAATATACCTTGCAGACACATTAGCAAGCATGGCGATTTCTGAGGTGCTCTTCCCTTCAGTATACAAATGCATGATTTCAGATTTTGATAGTTTACATTTTGATTTCTTTTTTCGCTCTATGTGCACTTACATCCTCTCCTTCCTTTCTTTTATTAGAGACATATTTTCTTCTATAACATACAACGAAACGTATGTTCTTTGTTGCGTATAAGAAGGAATTTACTAAATAAAAACAATTTACATGTACTTAATATTTGTTTTAGCTGCCACTGTGCAATTTGTACTTTATAGATACAAATAATGAATTTGACGAATTTATGAAATACAAGGCAATTTAGATGAAAGGTAAAATAATATAGTTTAAACTACAAATAGCTACAATAACAACATACATAAATTGTTAATCGTAAAAAGGAGAACGAATGAATAAGAAATATACAAATCAAATTCATACTGATATGAGTTTTAAACCGAAAGATATTATAAGTTTAATGACGGATTACTTTAAAATAAAATCAAAGCTGCGTCCTATAAAAGATTTGCCTATCGTTTTATCAAATAAAGATAATGAATCGTTAGAGAGTGTTACATGGTTTGGCCATTCTGCTTCTCTTTTGAAAATAGAAGGTAAAAAACTATTATTAGACCCTATGTTTGGAGATGCCTCTTCCCCATTTCCTTTGTTTAATAGTAAACGCTATAGTGGTACTTTTTCTTTAGAACGTGATGACCTTCAAGAAATTGATGCGATTATCATTTCTCATAATCACTATGATCATTTGAATTACAAAAGTATTATGCAGTTAAAAGATCGCGCAAAGCACTTTTATGTTCCAACTGGAGTTGCACAATATCTTATTAAATGGGGTGTTTCGCCTAGTAAAATTAGTGAACATAATTGGTGGGACGAAAATTACGTTTGATAATATTAAGTTAGTATGTGCGCCTGCAAGGCATTTCTCGGGACGTGGTATGACAGATAGAGATCGTTCATTATGGTGTTCATGGCTTATTCTTGGTCAAGAGACTAAAATTTTCTTTAGTGGTGATAGCGGTTATGCCCCTCACTTTAAGGAAATTGGTGATAAATACGGTCCATTCGATCTTACATTAATGGAATGCGGGCAATATGATCCGAGGTGGTCTGCTATTCATATGTTGCCTGAAGAAACGGTACAAGCTCATATTGATGTTAAAGGAGAATTACTTCTTCCGATTCATTGGGGTGCCTTTACGTTAGCATTACACGAATGGAGTGACCCGATAGAACGTATTACGAAAGAAGCTAACCGTTTAGGAGTTAAAATTACAACGCCTCAAATTGGTGAATCTATTACGTTAAAATCTACAAATTATCCTTCATCCGCTTGGTGGAAGGAAATTTAATTTTAAAATATAAAAAGAGCGAATCCTCTTATAAAGAATTCGCTCTTTTTTCTGTATTTAAACTTATTTCACAATATTGGATTTCCCACTATCTAAAACTCTATTTGCTGGTACACTGGACATTTCAATCACTGTATTCATACTTTTATCAGTTAGTTCAATGAGTTCGTTTTCATGTTTTATTTTATTTAAATCCCACACCATCCCATGAAATTCATTATACTGACCACTTACTTTTATAATGCTTTTTGTTTTATTTGAAGGCTGTATTTGAAGATTTGTAAATTGATTCCCACTAATTTCATTTGGCGTAGTTACTTGACTATCCATATAAATCATATTCACACAGTCTTCTAAAGAAAAGTTCATAAAACGATTGGCATTTATCCAAGCTTGTCCGGTGCTCGGTTTTTTTGCTACTAATTTTAGTCCGGTTTCCATTCCTACAATTTTAATGTTTTCGAAGTTAACAAACGAAATTTCATTTTCTTTTCCAGCAGAGTATAAAGAAATTCCGGTACCTTTATTCGTTTCCGTCCAATTGATAATATTTATATCTTTTATTTGTGTTTTGTTCCAAGTGTTATAATATTTATTTTTACCGTCTAAATGAATAACTTCAGAGCTAAATTTAGGATCGTCAATAGCTATATACGCTCCTTCAATGGATGCGTTGTTCTCCAGTTCTAGAACTCTAAAGTTTCCCTCAACTACAAATTGGGATCCATAACCAAATAATAATTTCACACCTTTTTTAACAATGATTGGTGACGTAATTTTATACTTCTTATCATCAAGTAATACCGTTTTAATTTTACTAGATTCTGCTTTATTAATAGCAGATTGTATTTTTATTGAATCATTTTCCCCTTTAAAGTTTTCTACATACAAGTTAGTACTTTTAGCTGCATAGTCTTTTTTATTGTATTGATAAAAAGCAAAAGTAATTAAAACTATACCAATGAGTAAAACAATTATTTTCTTCATCATACTCACCCCATATCGATTAATCTATGGCTTTTATATTGAGGTTATTATTATTTTGCTTTGTATTTCAGATTACCATTGCTGCTTTGTCTATGATTGAATTATATTATGTAGGATTTAGTAAACTGTTTGCTTTACTAATACATCATTCTTATAATGTATTGATTTATGATTTCATAAAGCAAAAGTCTGCTTGTACATAATGTAATTCCTTCCTCTATCCCTAATAAGCTCTTACTGGTGATATAAGATGTACTGCTGCAAATTGTTCTCCTGCTTCAATCAATATCGGTCTCATAGAACCGCCAAAGCTTAAAGTAATCGTTTCTTCTTTTATTGCTCGTAAAGCATCAACCATAAAACGCCCATCGAAAGATATATTTAATTGTTTTTCACCTTGAATCGCATCTATTTGTTGCGTTTCGGATATTTTCCCAATTTGAGAAGCGTTTGAAGAAATTTTAATTGTGGATTCGTTTATGATTTCTAAGTTAACATTGTTATTGGCCCATTCACTTGCTAATAAACTTGATCGGTCTACACCTTGTAATATCTTTTTTCTATCTACGTTAATAATCGTTTTAAAATCATTTGGAATAAGGTTAGAAATATTAGGATATTTCCCTTCAATTAGTCTTGAATATAATGTAGTTGTTCCGAGCGTAAATATAATATGACTCTCTGAAAGATAGATATATACGAATTTCGAATTGCTGTTCATTAATTTTAGAAGTTCATTAATGGTTGCGCTTGGTACAATACAATTTGCTTTTACATCTGAGGAAAGTCGCGTTTCACGTATCGCTAGTCTATGTGAGTCAGTTGCAGCACAAATAAACTTATTATTAGATAACTCTATATGCACCCCAGTAAGAACAGGTCTAGATTCATTTTTTGCTACCGCAAAGACTGTTTGTTTAAATACTTCAATCAATTGCTCTGTTTCTACTTTGATTTCTGCATGATTGTCTATAAGCGGTACATTCGGAAACTCATCTGCAGGAAATCCATTTAAACTTAATGTGATTTCTTCTGATTGTATCTTAATAATTTGCTCATTCTTACTTTTTATTGCTATATCACTTGGCATTTTCTTTATTATTTCAATAAAATACTTTGCAGGTACAACAATAGTTCCTGCCTTTAAAATAGTTGCAATCTTTTCGTCTTCAATTAAAACAGGAATGAATTTTTCAATAAAAATATTCGAGTTACTTGCAATTAAAGTAATTCCAGATTGATCTGCAGTTATTTTTATACCAGATAATATAGGAATTAAAGATTTTGTTGATATTGCTTTGTTGACTTCTGAAAGTGCTTGAGTGAATTGTTTGTGATTAACGATAAACTCCATTTTTTCCCCGCCTTACATGAGATAATATTTTTATGAAGATTGATGAACGATTGTTCCGTTAAAAAAATAAGGTACTGTTTCTTTCTTTTGTAATAAATCTAGTAAATGTTCTGGTATGCGTAAATATGGAGCTGCTATATGTAATTCCATCCAAGTAATCTCTTCAATTTCTTTCGGCCTTGATATATATGTCTCTCCGCCAATTATTTCACCTAGAAAATTAAAGAAAATTGCATGATGATCTCTTTCCTCGAAAAAGGCTTCGCTGATAGAACAAATCCCTTTTACGTTTATATGTAACCCTGTTTCTTCTTTTACTTCTCGAATTACTGCTTCTTCCAATGTTTCTCCTAATTTAACTGCGCCACCTGGTAATGTATAATAAGAACCATTTTCCCCTTTGTTTTTTACCATTAAAATCTTTTCATTAGTTTTATCGTACAAAATCGCGTATGTAACATTAACTTTTTTCATATGTACCTCCTCTATTTTTAATAAAAGGAATTTTCTGTCTTCTATTCATTCTACCATTAACTCCTTTTAATATATATAAGTTAGTTAAGTCTTGCCTTTACCACTATTGGTGGAGTTAATAAGAATAGGCTACTGATATAAAAAAAGAACGTACCTTAGGAAGATTATCCAAAGTACGTTCTTGCAGTTTTAGAATAAAAATTGATTCAATTAATACTGAAATTAATAATAACCTCGCCCTTATTGCATGTGTATTCCAAATACTAATGTTAACAAATTCTATATACTTTTTAGCCGTTTTTCTAAATAATAATGATTATGTCCTTTCGGATGATCTTCACTTACTCCGATTACTTTATATCCATGCTTCTTATAAAAATCAGGCGCCTGAAAACTAAAAGTATCTAAATTAATTAACCTACACCCTTTTTCAATTGCAAATTCTTCAATAAGTTTTATTAACTTGGTTCCATAACCTTCGTGTCTATATTCTTCAGAAACCCACAGGAAATCAACATGTACGTGGTGCCAAAATGTAATTGCAGTTATTCCACCTACAATTTTTCCCTTTTCATTTCTCACTATAAAACTAATTTTTTCTGAAGGCTTTTTCTCTTCATCTGAAATATGTTTTTGGTTATATTCAATTACTTTTTCTCTTATATAATCACTATCTTCTTGGACCCATTGTTTTACTATTTTCATTTTAATTATCACGCTCCTTTTAAAGTATCTATTCAATTTAATAATCGTATAATCGTAGCTACTTTAAATAATGACTCAGAAGTGTTATCAATGACTTCATTACTTTTGTTAGAACGAATCGAGGCTTCTCAAATCATTTCATTTTAAATTAAATAACTCTATTCTCTCTATACTAAAAAGAGCCCTATATTAGGACTCTTTTTAGTATTACGCCACTTTCCGATGTAAATGTTTTAGTTCCTTTTTCTTCTCTGCAGTTGGTGGACGGATTAATATTGAAATAATGAAGGAAATAACACTTAAAACACCAATTATAATGAAAGTTGGTTGAAATCCCCCGAGTATCGCTCCAATAAATGATCCTGCAAGCGCACCAAATCCAAAACCTTGGTAGACAATCCCGTAATTTGTACTATGGTTTTTTAATCCAAAGAAATCTCCGACAATAGCTGGGAATATAGTTATATTACCGCCGAAGCAAAAGGCGACACTTGCTACACAAGCAAAATAGATTCCGTAATTTAGCGGAATAAAACTTAAAGTAAAGACTGACAAACCTATAATAATAAACGTTGCAGAGACAATTTTCATTCGGCCGATTTTATCTGATAACGTCCCAAGAATGATTCTACCTACTGTATTAAAGATCGCAATCATAGCAACGGCGTTTGCAGCGGTTGCTGCGCTAAGTCCAACAAGTTGTACGCCGATATCTTTTACCATACTGATTAAATACAAACCACCCATACACGAGGTGAATAACATAAAAAATAGCAGATATACTTGTTTCGTTCGCATCATTTCACGCGGAGTATAGTCATTGTGTAATGTTTCAGTTACAGCATTACTTACAATTGCCTCACGTAAGAAGAACGATCCGATTAACACTAAAAGTAACACGATAATACCCCAATATAAGAATGCTTGTGATACACCAAGGTTATCGATAAGATTTCCGTTTATATATCTAAAGATTAAGCTGCCCATTCCATACGCTGATACAGATATACCTGAAATAAGCCCTTTCCGATTTGGAAACCATTTAATTAAATTAGATAGTGATGTAATATAAGCTGTTCCATCCGCATAACCAACAACGACACCAGCTAATAAATATAATAGTGGTAAGGAAGAAACTTGTGAACTAAGTATTAAGCCGAGTCCTAAAACAATTCCTGCAGTAGCAATAAGTTTCCGAAGTCCTATTTTTTTCTGTAACTTTGCTGCAAATAAAGTTGAGAATGATAAAGAAAAACTTGTTATGGAGAAAGTTATCGCTACTGAATTAAGATTCCATCCAAACTTACTTACAAGGGGTTGATTAAATAAACTCCATGTATAAATTGTTCCAAGGCCAATTTGAACAATGATTGTACCTAGAACAATTAGTAACGGATTTATAGAAGTTTGTTTCATACTAACTGTCCCCTTCTTTTATCTTGACATGAATTTTCACAGTTAGTATATCCATCATAAATTGCAAGATACTGTACGGAAAATGGTAATTAAGTTCATATACACAAAAAGACACTTCATAAAGAAGTGCCTTTTGCAGGTTATATCAGATATTTCTAAAGAAAGCTTTGTTAAGATAAGACATTTTCAAATGCTTATGTATATATGTTATCAAATAATTTCTTAAATGTTATGAGACTTAAGACGTATTTTTCATTCATCATATAGTCGGATGAAAAATTAATATTCGATTTCATCAAAATCTTTCGGCTGCGGTACAGTTTGCATATTAGCTGCATCTTTAGGATCGCTATAAATTGCATTTTGCTCTGTATTTACATCTTTTATATTTTGCTTTTTATTTTTGTTCACTTTATCTTTCACTTTCAATCACTCCTTTTCGTTATAGGAGTAATTATGCCCTATTACCGTTACTAAATGTATCTGCGACTAAATTACTAAATTCACGTAAATAATATAAGTAATTATCACCACCGTAGTTATATCTTTTATTATACATCTTTGCAACAACTACATTATATTCAGGTATTACTAAAATGGTCGGTCCAGTAATCCCTAATATTTGATACGACCCTTTTGGAACACGTTCACCAAGTTCGCTTAATTGCGCAGGCTCATTTTGGATGAACCAAAACAATCCATTTTGTGGTAGCTCTTTGTTTATATATGTTGGACTCTGCAAACTCGTAGCGATTTTTATAACTTCTTTTGGAACAATTTGTTTACCATCTATCCCACCTTGATTTAAATGAAGATTGCCCCACTGCGCAAATTCTCTAGCTGAGACAAACAAATTTTTTTCAGTACCGTCATCTACCGTACCAATTTCACTAATTGCGTCTTCATTTGGATTATTAACAACGTCAACTAAATTTTCATCTCGCTGAACTCTCCAACCTGTTTCTTGAAAATTAGCAGGCTTAAACACACGCTCCTTTAACAATTCAGGAAAACTTTTGTTATATAGCTGATAAATAAGACGTGTCATCATTCTTACATTAATATCTCTATACGCCCATGATTGCCCCGGTGCAAATTCACGAAAAATTGTCCTGTCATTCGTTTCTTCTAATCCGTGCGAATGTGTTACTAAATGTCTTATCGTCGTTTTACTAAGCAATGCAGGATCAAAGTCTTTAAAATATTTTATCGCTTCATCATCAATAGAGTTTATTTTCCCCTCATAAAGCGCATACGCTATCATTAATCCTAAATAACTTTTTCTAGCAGAAGCAACGTTAAATTGTGAAGATGCTGTTACTCTCTTGGTTGTAGATGTATTTGAGTGATAACCACTATAATGCTCTAGTACGATTTTATTATCTTTTATAATACAAAGTGCTGTAGCAGAACTATGATTTTTTTCTTTTATATCCTCTACCCAAGAAATCAACTTATCATATGTATACAAATAAATCCCCCTTAATACACATCAAAATTACAGCATGAAAGAAAAGTGCAAAATAGTTTTTACACCTTTCTTTCATATAAAATAACTTGAATTTTCTATACTTAAATAATCCACCAGTTCCAGCAATTAAAGCAACTGAAACATCCTGCGCATCCTATGCATCCGCCGCAACGACCTGCACAACCACCACATCTACCGCCACATCCACCGCAACGTCCACCACAACCGCCACATCCGCCGCAACGACGTGCATCGTCTTGAATGTAATAGTATGGATATTGACTTTGTTGTTGATCCCAATACACAACATTGCCAGTTTGATAATCATTAAGGTTTAATGATTGTAGTTCTTGTTGAAACTGATTCATTATGAAACCCTCCATTTATAAATGTAAATTCCGTCCAAATATTAAAGTTAATAAATTCTTTTAAACAAAGTAGAAACAAGACTATAGACTAAATGCGTACATCAACAAAATATGAACTTACACTAGGTGATGTACCTTGTTTTTCAGCCTATTTTCTTTATATTCATTCGATGGACGTATTTACTATAAATAAAGTGATTTAAAAATTGCTAATCCAACAATTTAGTAGTTCATCACTTAACTTTCTTTCTAGTAATTCCTTCACTAAAGGCATTGGCATGATTTCATAATGATTTAAGGCTTCTTTATTATAATCTATCCAGTGAAATGCTAAATGAGACTCGCTAGATTTCGGTGTTAAGTCCGTATGTAAATCTTGTGACTCTACTTCAAAAATGTGGTTAATTTCATGATGAAGCACTTCTTTATCTTGCCATTGATTTTCTATGACGCCTAAAAATTGTTGTATACTACAGTTTACTCCAAGTTCTTCTCTTAACTCTCTTTTTAATGCATTCTCTGCTGATTCTCCAATTTCAACATGGCCACCAGGTAAAAAATAATGATGGCCGATATATTCAGCAACTAATAATTTTTCATCTTTTATCATGACTGCTCGTACAATATGATGAAATTCACTTTTCAATTGATATTCCTCCTAGTTATTTAATGTATAGTTTCTCAAAATAGTCATTTAGTATTGGTATAATATAAATCATAGGTGTTTCATACGGATGAATATCATTAATAACTTCAAGAGCATCTTTTACAAGTTCTCGTTTACACTTTATTTCAACTTTACATTCTTGTCCTTCGCATATTTGACCAATTTCTCCATTAAAAGGAGATGCCTCTTCTAAAGGTCTCCAATATCCTTTCACTGAACTATAGGAAAGACAATGGTCATATTCGCCCGTTTTACATGCTCCAATTTTATTTAATTCATCCCTTAATGTTTCAATATATTCTTCAGGAATGAACACTTCAATTTTCACTTCAGTAAATTGTATATTTCATTTCACACCTTTACTTCTTAATAGTTAAACAAATAAACGGTATACTTGCTCACCATCATACTCCTGTCCTAATGATATGAAACCATATCGTTCATATAATTTCTTTGCAGAGAGATTATCTTTATGTACGGTTAATCTTATTTCTTTACACGATTTAAAAGTATTTTTTATTATATCAATACTTTCTTGTAATGCTGCTTTTCCATAACCATTACCTTGTTGCGATTGATCAATAATAAATCCGTTAATCCAATACATATCCGATGTCTCTATTACAACAGCATGCATAACAAAACCAACCATAAGGTCCCCATCGTATATAGCGAATGGTATGTACTCTACATTGTCACCATCTGGTTTTATATATACTTTAGCAAGTGAAACTGCTACAGCGGGGACAAATTTTCTTTGATCTTCTTTAACTTGTAACTTTAATGCATCTTCCCAATTGTCTCTCGTAACAACCTTTAACTGGACATTCAATATTGTAAGCTCCTTTATCTAGAGGATGTATTTTTATATTCAACGCATTGAAATAATTCCCTTTTTCGACAGCAACTTATAACATAATTTTTATAAAATCTTGAATGAATTTTTCTGCATCTATTTCTAAAGCTATACGGGCTCCTTCAGATTTAGAGTTAGGGCGAAAATCAGCAAATGTTTGTCCTTTCGTATCTCCGTATGTATCTACATTTACTGTACGATGCACAAATTCAAAAAAACTTGGATTTACTAATCCGCTTATTGCAACCACATCATGTAGCAAAGGTCCTTCCATAGATGGATTAAGTTTTTGGTATGCGGATAGATAGTAGTCATACATTGGTTTCATTATCATATGAAATGGATTCTTTGCATTAGCTTGAATATAGTTAAATACATTTGGTGTTAACACAGCTTTGTTTGTTACATTTAAAGGGAATATGAATAAATTCTTTGCTTGATGGAAAACAATTTTACTTGCTATCGGATCTCCATACACGTTTGCCTCTGCTAATGGCGTAACGTTTCCTACTTCTAAAAAAACACCACCCATGAAATAGATTCCTTTTACATTTAGCATTAAATTATTCCATAAATTAAAAGCAAGTGCTAACGAGGTAGATCTTCCTACATCAACAATCGTTAAATCTTTTCCGTACTTTATAAGAATCGCAGCAATACTGCCGAAATTATATATTGGAATAGATAATATATTTTCTGGAACATGGATGGGTCCTAATCCTTCTGCTCCGTGAATTTCAGGATAGTACGTAGTGATTTCTTCTGTAAGTGGTTTTGTTGCACCACTAATGACAGGAATGTCTTGTCTATTTGCTAACTGTAAAATATACGCTGCATTATGTGCAGCATGTATATGCTCAACATTTCCGTATCCGGTTACAATACCGACAATTTCAATTTCGGGATGCAGTAAACCATACATAATGGCAAATGAGTCATCAATACCTGGATCTCCGAAAAATAATACTTTTTCCAAGAAATACTCTCCCTTCATAAAAACATAGAGTCATCAATAACTATGTATATGAAAAAAGCAAGTATATCTATGCGAATTTTAGAATGGATAATGTTTTACAAAACATTAAAAAGGAACTAGCGAATGCTAATTCCTTTCTTCAGTAACCATTCTCAAATTTAATTAATTATCGTATCCTTCATAAATTGCATCATTTATTAGATTTTGTGTTTTTTTATCATCAGGTACAGGCTTCCACCAATTTCCTGTAATAAATAACATAGTTAATAAATTATAACTATCACTAAAATAACTTTCTCTCTTATTCTTCATCCAATCCCAACCACTATTTACCCACTTTTGATTATTGCTACTCGTTATACTTGCAGCAATAAACGGTGAAACAAATACAGCAGTTGGATAACTACCAATATTGGATCCATTTAATTGATAACCATCCACAATTTTAGAAGGATTTCCATTCGTTTTATTTTGAATCCATGAAGAGACTTTATCAGAAATGACTTTACTTCGCTTCTCGCCGTACATCGCATAGTCCATTACAATTCTTAAAGGTACTCGACTAGCATTATAATAATATGCATTTGTATATTCTGACTCATCTAAGAAGTCTTTAGGTGCGGGTTGTGGTGGGTTTTTTACAACGAAATCTGAAATAAGTCCTGTATTTGGAGAGTACTTATTACTAAATTGCGTATAAACATCGTACAAATTATTAATAACAGTAAGCCAAGTTTTATCACCTGTAAATTCATAAAATGCTCTAAGGTGTGACATCATCCAATCAGATGGTCTCGTATCAAGTGAACTTTTAGAATCCCAATCTCCTAAATTTAGTCGGTTATTATTTGTAACATTACTAGCTTTAATACCTTTTGTAATCATGTCTTGTGCTTCTTTCAAATAATTAACTGTTCCATTAGATCCCCACTGCTTATGAGCAAGAAGAAGAGAATACGCAATATCTAAATCTCCATCAGTAGCAGAATCAAAATGACCTTGTGCTTTTTTACTATCTGCGACAACCCATCCCATTAAATTAGGATTTTGAGAGCTTTTAAAAGTTCTTGCTGTTTTAAATAATCCGTCATATATTTTTTGAGCATTCGAATCATAACCAGCCATTAATACTGTAATTATCATCCCATACCCTTGACCTTCTGAAGTTCCAAGTGGCTTAAACCCATCCGCATCACCTGTAATCTCTCCTTTTACGTAATAACCACCAGGTAAAGAAGATAAATCATTTTTCAAATATTTCTTTTTCCAATTATCGTAGTAACTTCTTACAGAAGCATTTAAACTTTCCTGTGTAACATGATTCGGTTTTATAACACCTGCATAATTAACTTGCTGGGGAAATGGTTTCATTTCCTTTGCAGCAGCTACTTGTTGATTAACTACGGGAATAGAATTTTGTATTGAATTGTCCGTTACACTTGCTGCGAAACTAGAATTAGAAAAACTAGCTAGTCCGATTCCTACAATAGAAATACATGTAAAAATATTTCTTTTTCCATTCATTATGTTGTCAGCTCCTTTTAAAATGCTTACTACATAAAATGTAACATACAATATTTAACTGAAATACAAAATATTATATTTATCAACATAAGAAAGAAACTATATAAAAAAGTATCATAAAATTATTATTGAATTACATTATACGGATTGATTATTTGCTAAATTCCTATGTTTTTCTTTTCTTAATACCGGTATATGAGCAATCACAATTCCAAGTATAGTAATTCCTCCGCCAATTATCGAAACTAAAGTTGGCACTTCTCCTAACCATATCCAAGCAATGAAACACGCAGTTATTGGCGTTAAATATAGAGAACTTGTTGCTTCAGAAGCACCAGCACGAGATATAATATAGCCCAATGCAATATACGGGAGTACTGTTGGAAAGACACCTAAATATATAACGCTCAAGTTAACTTCAAGAGGAGCTGCTAGTATTTCTTGATAAACTCCGGGTAAGAAAATAAGCATACATACAGTACTAGACAAAATTGTATATATGGTAAATGGTAAGAAGCCGTATTTTTTTAAGTAAGATGTTTGGAAAACGAAAAATAGACTTTCTGAAATCGCCGCTAATAATATAAATAATCCCCCGCTATTCAATTGAATAGCATCGCCCTGGCTAAATGAAATTAAGGCAATTCCTGCAAAACTCATTACACCACCGATCCAGCCATTTAATTTCATTTTTTCATTCAAAAAAACAGAAGCAAGAATTGCCGTTACTATTGGAGTGACTGAAATTATTAAACTTGCAGATCCAGCATTTACTGTTTTTTCGCCGTAATTTAATGCGATGTGATAAATAGTAAACCCTAAAGCACCAAATATAAAAATTGCTGGGATATCCTTTAAATCCGGTAGTCGTAGTTTGTATATAAATGAAAATAACAAAAGTATAAATGAAGCGATTAATAAGCGTAGTAAAGTAAGGTGTTCAGGCGTATAAGATTCAAGCCCCATACGAATTGCTGGAAAAGCAGTTCCCCATATAAGAATTGTAAAAGCGTGAGCACATATAATGCGTAAATCCCATTTTTTATTATGCATATTTTTTCTCCTTCCCTAAAAAACCAACCATTTTTAAATTACCAATTATTTCTTTTCATCATATTTAATAGTTGATACAATGTCTTCAACCAGTTATTTATCGGAAAAACCAACCACTTTGAATCTTTTAAATAAACGAAGGAGTTTTTTATATGACGACCGATAAAAAAGTGCCCAAATATCAGCAGATAATAGACTATATGAAAGAAAAAATTGAAAACGGAGAATGGCCAATTGGAAGTAAAATCCCTAGTCAGCGGCAGTTAGCAAAATTATTTCATGTAAATCGAAGTACTGTAATTACTGCGCTAGATGAACTTATAGCAGATGGTTTAATTCAAGGACAAATCGGAGCAGGAACAATTGTAATGAATAATACATGGTCATTATTAGCAACTAATCCTCCGCCCGATTGGAGTGAATATGTAAAAGCCGGTATTCATAAACCAAGTAAGTTAATGGTGCGAGAAATAAATGAAGCAGAAGCAAATAAAACGCTTATCCATCTTAGTAAAGGTGAACTTGCACCTCATCTTTTCCCGCTCGAAACTATGCAATCTATAATAAAAAACGTCAGTGAGGAATTAGATTATTTCGGATACGAAGAACAAAAAGGTATTTATCCGTTACGTGAAGCAATAAGCAAATATGTAAGATCATTTGGAATACATGCATCACCGGATTCTATATTAATAGTCTCTGGTGCACTCCAAGCATTACAATTAATATCGATGGGTCTTTTACATAGAAAATCAACTGTTTTACTTGAACAACCTTCTTACTTATATTCACTTCATGTTTTTCAATCAGCAAATATAAATTTATCCGGTATATCAATGGATCATCACGGTATTTTACCTAACGACTTATTAAAACGAATTAAATATAGTCAAAAGAATAATATTTTATATTCAATCCCTTGTTTTCAAAATCCAACGGGGATATTGATGTCCAAAGAGCGAAGAAAAGAAATATTAAAAATATGTGAAAAAGAGCAATTGCCTATCATCGAGGATGATATATACCGAGAGTTATGGCTTGATGAATCACCTCCAGCTCCTTTAAAGTCGATGGATAAACATGGACATGTATTATATATTGGTAGTCTCTCTAAAACACTTAGCCCAGGACTTAGAATTGGATGGATAATTGGACCAGAACCTGTTATTGATAGATTGTCAGATATAAAAATGCAAACAGACTATGGATCCAGCTCTTTATCTCAAAGAGTAGCTGCTGAATGGATAAATGAAGGTTTTTATGAAGAACATGTAGCAAACGTAAGAATGCACCTGAAAGAACGAAGACAAATAATGATACGAGCTTTAAATAAATATTGTGCAGATATTGCATCATGGGATATTCCTAGTGGTGGATTTTTTATATGGCTAAAGGTTATACATAACATTCCGATGAAAAAACTATTTTCAGAGGCACTATCAAAAGGAATTCTTTTAAATCCGGGACGTATTTATGAAGAAGAATCAGATCAGTACATTCGTTTATCATATGGATATGCTACTCCAGAACAAATGACTAACGGAATTAAATTGCTCAGTGAATTAATTCGGAAGTTAACGGCATAAAAAAAATCCTCTTTTGTTTTTGGAGGATTTTTTTATGTATCTTATTTACCACAATTTCATTTCCTGCCCTAATAAAATAAGCTCTTCATAAGGATCTCCGTCAATATTTAATACTTGAGCAAAAGCAGGTTCTGTTTTTAAACCTTGTTCCTTTAAGCGAATAACTTCTTCCCTTATATGGGGATGCTGCATTAATAGCATGTGCTCCACTATCATGTGTCTATATGCATTTTGATTACGCACTGGCTTCGGTTGAGCAAATAATTCAAATTCAAAACCTTCGAATTCAAAATTCACCTTTATCGATTCAGTACCTTTAATTTTTTTCTTTTTTATGTTGAACCCTCCATAAGAACCATATAAAGATCTCATTTCCTGCTCAAAAACATCAAAATTATATACTTCCATTACAATATCTAAGTCAGATTGAGGAGTATCAATTCTTATAGGGATTGTCCCGCAAAGAACGGGATTATATAAAGCTAAATCCTCCATTATGTTTAGGCTATTCAAAACATCATATATTTTTTGTTGTTTCTCATTGCCAGATTGTAAATATGTAATAGATGTAAACATAGAAGTCTCTCCTTCATTTAACATAATAATCATCTCACTAAATATTTAAATCATTGGGTTTTGTTCTAGGAGTACCTTTATTTCAATATATTAAGCCGAACTAACTATATTTTTCAACTTTTCTCCTATACTGCAATACTATAAAAATAAAAAAGGAGGAATTATTATGAGCATTTTTAACATTCTTTTAACCATACACATCCTATTTGGAACAATATGCTTAATCACTGGTATTGTAGCGATGGTTGCCCAAAAGAAGAAAGGAAAACATACCGAATGGGGCGAAATATATCATGCATCCTATGTTGTCATTACCCTTACGGCAATAATATTATCCATTATCAACTGGGATAAAATCGCATATTTATTTTATGTAGCAATCTTCTCTTATTCATTTGCGATTTATGGATACCTTGCACGAAAAAAACGTTGGAAAAATTGGCTCCATCACCACATTAGAGGCATGTTAGGTTCTTATATTGGTGCAGTCACCGCACTTTTAGTAAATGTCGGCATCCATATTCCCATTATAAATTTACTTCCGCCAATATGGTTTTGGTTTTTACCGACCTTAATTGGTATCCCCCTCGTAGCCAGTGTATCAAAAAAATATAAAAAGCGTAGTTGAAATTAATTACATTTTGATTACTTTCTGATTATTAGAATGAAAAATTATACTCTATGCATCACGAATGATATTATAAGTGCTCGCCCTATGAATATTTAAAATAAAGTGCCGCCCAACTGGACGGCTCTTATTTTCACTTTACAAACGTAACATATTCACCAGAAACCCATTGATTTCCACCAACATTATACCAACCATCTTTATATCCAAACGATTGATATTTTTCACCTTGATACACGTTTTTCACAATGCCGTAATTTGTTCCAGGGCCGGTACGAACACGCAATACATCCGCGATTATAGTAACTACACCTACACCATCATTTGATGATTGTGAAGTTGCTGGTACATTTCCTCCCGTATAACGGATGTATGATGGATCGTTATAAACCCACTGATCGCCACCTAGATTTAACCAACCATTTGTTTGTCCAAATACTTTGTAGGACTCTCCTTTCCCTAATTGACGAATAACGCCATATCCAGTACCAGGTCCTTTTCGTAAATTTACATTACTACCGTTAATATAAGCAACCCCTACATTATCATTCGACGTGGGAGGAGTCACTACGTTTTGAGCACCTTTTCCAAAAGTATCCGTTCCATACCCTTTGTAGTTATATTGCAAATGCGGGCTATCCACAAATCCTTTCCAGTCACCGCCCCATTCGAAACCAATTTGTTTAGCATAACGAATTGCTGAAGCCCACGGTTCTTTATTATAGCCATTCCAATCTTCTGTACCATTCGACTGAATTGGAACAAAATCTAATGCCTGTCCTACTAAGTGATATGAGCGCATCGTTTGTGATGCTCCTTTACGAACATATTCACGTTGTTGCTCGACTGTACGGATTGTTTCATAAATTAATACTTCAATTCCATTGTCGATACAGTACTGATACCACTTAAAAGCTGCAGCTTTCGTATTATCCGCTAATTTATTCAGATTACTTACATTTCTATTGTGGTATTTCAATATGCAACATCTCCTTTTCTATTATCCTATGCAAAACTCGTCTCACGGGTTGTACATATACCTAGAACGATACGAAGTACAAATACATAGGAAGCCAATTCAGCTAAAAAGGTTTTCACTTCTAGCTTCAAACTTTGTAAGTTGAAATCGAAGCAATAAAAAAACCACAACCTAAGTCTTCAAGTTGCGGTTTTTGGTATTTTCTTTTTATATGCTACATGCCTTCTTGCATTGATAATCCTAATATGCAGGTTTTGTAAATTTTTCCTTTATGAATAACACTTCTTATTCATGACTTTTCAAATCCAATAATATTGAATGTAAACGATCCGGATAATTAGTAAACATCCCATCGACTCCCCATGAAAGTAACTTTTTCATATCTTTTTCATTATCTACTGTAAATGGATGAACTTCTAATCCGCTTTTCTTTATTTTCTTTACATAATCTGAATCAATATATTTGTAATTCATACCAAGACCTATGCAGTACGTTTTATACTTTTCTATCTCTAATTCTGTTAATTGAACTGCTTTTTTATAAGGTAATAATTGTACTAAGGATATATTACTATTTAAGCCATGAATCTTTTGTAGACTTTCTTCACTAAACGATTGAATAATAACTTTATCCTGTATTTCATAATGATTAATAATTTCTAATAATTTTTCTTCCATTCCTGGATATTCATTAGGTGATTTTGTTTCGATATAATAGTTCGCATTATGCCCAAACGTTTTAATAATTTCTGTTAATGTTGGGACTTTAACATTTTCAAATTCTTTCTTTGCTAAGTTCGGATATTTTTCATTAAAAAAAGAACCTGCATTTAGTTGCTTTACTTCTTCTAATGTATGCTCTTTCACTAGCCCTGTACCATTTGTTGTACGGTTTAAGGTTTCGTCATGCATAGCCACTAAATGTCCATCTTTTGTCATTTGGAGATCAATTTCTATATAATCTCCATTCATTTGTTGGCCTAATCGATATGCTGCTATTGTATGTTCAGGCGCGAACGCAGAAGCACCTCTATGTGCGATATTTTTTATATGATTTGATTGATTCATAGCTTTAGTATACTTATGTTCATTTATTTTCTGAAAAACAAAGATACTTATTACTATAAATGCACAAATTATTGTAACGAGATATATCTTTTTCATAACGATTTATAAGCTCCTATATAAAGACGATTTAACTTGAATGATTTACTCAATTAAATGTCGATTTTCCAATACAGTCATTTTGCCGATATCTTGAAATCCCGATTTTTTATAAATATTGATTCCATCGGGTGAAGCTTGTAATACACAATACGTATTTTTAAATTTATGTGCTTCTTGCAGCAGGAAATTGAACATAGCAGATCCGAACCCTCGTCCTCTCATTCCTTCTTTCGTTGCTATGTCATAAATACCAATACTATCTTTTGAACATATCAATGAACCAACAGTTACGACTTCACCTTCATATAACCCTAAAAATAATTTCAGATTCTCACTGTTACATATATCAAGATTAGAAATTTGATTATAGAATGCTTGTACATGTATACCTTCTTCTGATGTACCGAATAGATCAGCTAACGTTTCTCCAAATTTATTTATTTGTCCAGGTGAAGATGCTTGTTGAATAGTAAAACTTACTGGCATGTTTATTGTTGGGGAAATTGTTTTTAAGTCTGCTACCATCGCAATATTCTGTTCCACTTCTTTTAAACCGATTTTAATTAACTCACTTTTTATATCCCGCTCTTGCTCCTCATCCCATAACCAAACACTCATTGGAAATTTCTTTTGATTATAGTATTCTACCTCCTTATATAATTTCTCGACCCCTTCCGTTAAATTATTGTTCAGTAGAGTAATGATATTAAATGTATCGGCAGGTAATCCACAATCAACAGCAATATAATCTTTCGTTTTTTTTATACTCATTCCGGGCACAAATTGCGCAACATATGAAGTTTTAAATGCAAAGTTTTCTAGTAGTAGTTGTTTATAATTCATCAATAGTTCTCCTTTTCATAAAAAGTAACACTCGAATTTTTCTATATTAAATATAACATATTAGAAATTTACCATTTTCTATAAAAAGTACCTCTTTAAATTGTGCTCTATAGTTTAAAATAATTAAAAATGATATAACGTTGTCGGAATGAAAAAAGTGGTATATAATAAATATTAACATTACTAGTAATTATTTTAGGTATTCCTAGAATAAAGGAGCGATACATATGAAAATTACTATTTATTTCGGAAGTCATGAAGATCAAGATGTTCGTACTATGGACTGTCATTTAGATGTAGAAGATACAGAAGAGATTGTTTCTGTATCATAATATAAATAGTTAGGGTAAACCCTATCCCTTACAGCGTTTAAGGCACCTTTTATAAGGTGTCTTTTTTGTTATATTTTCATCAAAAACCCTTTACTTTATAGCGTTTTAATAGTAAAATGTAAATATACGAACAAACGTTCTTTTTATTTTAAACGTACATGAAGGGATGATTTTAACAATGGCTCCATTAAAGCGCAGAGGAAGAAAAAAGCAAGCACCTATTATTTCAAATACAGGCTTTATCGGCTCTGTCTTTATTGATACATTGGAGTTACAAAAGAAATCCTATTATTTCGCTCGTAAAAAACTTCAAATTGTTCATCACGTATTAGATGGTCTCTCTGGAGCAACAAGTGCTTTATTTAAAGAACATAACATTTCAGCATACATGTCATGTGTGTATTTACATAAACAAAAGAAAATTGGTTTTGTTCTTTCAACGAAACCATTTGAACAAAGTGATGGCGTTGCTTATTTTGTAAATTATTTAATCGAAAAGAATTTTTATGGCGGCCATGATGAAGATGTAGAATATCAAGAAGTATTTAATACAGGTTTTATCGGTGTAGTATTCGCTGATTTATCTAGTATAGATCGCTTTAATTTCGAGTTTGAAATGGGTATGCTAACGAAATTAATGAAAGATATGATTATTCCAGTTAAAGAACTCTTTTTACGCCATAATGTACCGGCTTACATCTCCACTTCTCACTTAGAAGAACAAAACAAATTAGGTTTCGTTCTCTCTGTAAAGCCATATGACGAACGCGCTGAAGCAGATTTATATTTTGAAGCATATTTAAAAGAACGCGGATTATTTATTGGTGATGAAGAAGATGATATTGATAAGATTGTCATTAGAAAAACCGCTGAATTACGATAGAAAAGCGCAGGATGCTGATCCTGCGCTTTTTATAATTTATGAAACTGATTTACCAAATAAACGGTATTAATTTTTTTGTTTTCTGTTTATAGACTGTAAATTGTTCTCCATACTTTTTCTGTAAGTAACCATCAGATTTTGGAATATATTCAAAAACGAATACAAAGAACAGGCCTAGAGGTATAAATAAACTATAAATATTGCTAGCGATAAATGCTAAACCTAACACCCAAAGGCAATCCCCCAGATAATTAATATGAATCGCATATTTAAATAAACCACCTGTATATAGCTTACCTTGATTTACAGGATTGTCTTTAAAGGATTTTCTAAGTAGCTCTGAAACTGTGTTTAACATACTTCCTCCTAAAAACAATATCCAACCTATTGTAAGTAATATTAAATTAGGATCCTGATTACTAGTAATCATTAAGATTGGAAAACCTAAATAATAAATTCCAAAAGCAATACTGTTCATAATGGCTTCTTGCCATGAAATCCCTCTAGGCAACCATATAAACATCATAGCCGTTAATCGTAAAGCGGTGATAATCAAAGCTATAAACAGCCCTATTGAAATGCCTGGTTTGAAATAAGTAATGAAAAGTAAGTAATACGCAATGATTAGATAAATAAGCTCAGTAACTAAAATTAATATTTTTTCTTTTATTGTTGGCCGGTTTATACCATACATTGTGATACGCTCCTTCCTTTATTCATTTTATAGGAAAATAAACTTCTATGATATTATTCTCCTCCTGTGTGCTATAAGGATTCGTTTTATAAACTTCAAACGGAGCTCCATTCAGTTTATAGTTATTTTCTTCAATCCAAACATGTAGCTTTGTATGAATAAAAGGTAATTCTTCGTAAGAACCAATAAGCGTAGCCATTGCGCAAAGACCGGGATTAAACACTTTTGTTTTATTTGTGGCTTCTGCAAGGGGAATCGCAATTTCAACATCATAATTTTCAGGTACATATTCTGAACTATGGAATATAGCAAGTGGTTTTGCACTAGGTAATAAATTTTCAAATAAAATTTTACTAAACAACTCATTAAAGTGTATTAGGAAATCAGCGGTATTAATTTGTTTTCGCTGAGATAATATATTATAGGTTAAGTGATTTACAAGATTAATCTCAATACGATTTAAGTAACCTATGATACTTTCCTCTTCATTTAATTGTTGAATATCAAGCTTTAATTCTTTTAATAAAGAAGAATAATATGTTATCTGCTGTGTTAGATTTTCTTGTTTGCCTTTCATTTTAGAGTTAAGCAATTCAGTATTCTCCCGATCTTCTAAAATATCCTTAATTTCTTCCAGCGAAAATAAATAAGTTTTTAATCGTGTAATCAATAAAGCTATTTCTAATTGGAAAATCTCATAGTAGCGATAGCCATTCTTAGCGTCTATGAAAGCTGGTTTTAAAAGCCCAATTTCATCATAATAGCGCAGCGTCTTCATTGTAAGATGAGATATTTTTGAAAACTCTCCAATTGAAAGCATAATACTCACCTCCTGTATTTAATTATTTTAAATATACTGCTTCCTGTAAGGGGAAGGTCAATCAACAAAGTTAAATTTTATTATTGTATTTCGGAACGATATTCATCCCCTCAACCTACAATTTTAAAGTATTCTCCAAAACGAATATGTAATATTTTCAAAATTGTTCATGGGAAATTAGCCCATTTTTTCGTTTTATAGTATTTGCATTTCTTAACTTGAAAAATGTAGCAGTAACCATTCTATAAATAATCTAAGATCCACTAAGCGCTATAATCTTTCGAATGAACTTCTAATATGAAACAATTCGATGAAACTTTAATTACTATTAAATATAAGATTCCCCCTACAATTGTAATCATGTAGGCTGGAATATAATTTAATAATAGACCGGATAGCGCCATTGCTATAGGAAGCATCATTTTACTTATACTTAATCCAATGCTGAGAACCCTCCCTCTATATTCATCAGGAATCTCTTTTTGCATGAAATAAGCTATAGGTATATCAATAAGCACTATAATTAGTCCTAAAAAGAACATAACAACACAATAGGTAATAACGTATACAAAATCATTTACCTCAAAACTTTTGAATAAAACTGGAATTCCTGAAATAATCATAAAAACCGCCAACATAAAGCTTAACTTTTTCAAAAGATAAGCGTAAGAAAAACGATCGGTTATCTTTTTTACTAAAATCGCACCAATTATCATGCCTACTGGAAAAGTCCCTTGAATCATACCAAATTGTTTAGAACCAAGATCGAGAACTGTATTAATAATGTATGGCAATGGAACAGTTACAGCAAACCCTAAGAAGAAATTAAGTGAAATTAAAATACTGAACGTATTTTTTAAGCTTTTCCGCTCCATTAAGTAAGAGTATCCCTCCTTTATATCTTCAATAAAATTAATTTTTCTAATTGAACATTCCTCATTTATGTTTTGCTCAAACAATTTAAAGTTAATAAATAATATGGAAATAGCCGAAAGGATAAATGAAATACCGTTTATAATTATAAAAATTTTAATATCAAAGACTGCAAAAACAATACCACCTAACATAGGACCTAGAATTAAAGATATAGAATCGATAATTTTACTTATAGAGTTAATACTCATTAACCGCTCTTTAGTGACCATATTCGGTTTTACGGCCTCTAAACCTATTCCAAAAAAAGTTGTGAATACTGTCATAAGAAAGGTAGTAGTATAAATGATGAATAAGTTTAATCCATAATAGCTGCTTAATATATAAACAGTTATTAATAAGCATCCGCTTAGTAAATCCATACAAATAACCAGTTTCTTTTTATCAACCTTATCAGCAATGACACCGGAAAATGGATTCATAACAATCATCGGAATAGTTCCTAAAATAAGCGTAATGGCAAAATTTAATGCTGATCCGGTTATATGTAAAACATATAATCCTAATGCAAAACTATAAATAGAGCTACCAAATATTGATACTGTTTTCCCGAATGAATAGAGACACATATTTCTTAGTTCTTGGTTTCTTTTTTTATTTTCTATATGTAATCGTAAACTTCCCATCACTTTTCCCCCTACCTAACTTTGTGTTACGTACATTGTAAGTTCTTGGGTCAACCCAATAGCAATATGTACTATTTGAAAAGTTTTAAGGGAAAATAAATAAAAGATGGAGTTAACCCCATCTTTTTCCGAAAAATGAATATGTATAAATTTCTTCTCCCTGAACAAAGAAATCCTCGTACTTTCCACCTCGTTTTAAATAATTTGAAGTACTTTCATCAATCGATTGAAACTGTAAATTTTGGATTTCTTTCGTTACTTTTGCAGATGTAAAATTCTCTCGGAGTCTAGGTGCAATTTGGCTATTTATGCTGAATTTATTAAATAAAATAAATGAACTTAATAAATAACAACTAGGTTTAAAAAGGTAATTTAATTCGCGTAATAAAAACTCCTCATGTTCAAAACTATAATTACTTGTACCTGATTGATCAATTACAATATCAGCAGAATAATTCTGAATAGGAATGTTTAGAAAGTCAGCACAGATAAATACAATATTTCTTTTCAAATTTCTTCTCTCAATTACATCTTTTAAAAGTAAAAGTTTATTCAAATCTCGATCAACAGCAATATATAAACACTCTTCCGGTAGTTCTTCATAAATATTTCGTAAAAAGAACCCAATACCAGACCCTAAATCAAGTAGTATTTTTTCATTTAAATCTAATTGCATTAGTTTCTTTTTCGCCCATTCTCCTCCTCTTTGAACATTTTCCAAAAAAGCAGTATCCGTTTCATGGATATAATCTGAAATAGAATCTTCAAGTGATTTCCTCTTATACACCTCAAATAATTTTCCAGCTGTTAAAACTCCGGAAGTAATCGCGTATTCTTCACCACAATTACAAATTAATTTCCCCTCAACAATTTGATTTTTATTAATAATGCCATCTTCAAGAATTAAATTTCCGTTACACTTAACACATTTAAATAAATGAAGTACTTTTAAATCTACCCCTAAAATTGAACTCGAAATTTCAGTTTCTATAGATAAATTATTTAACGTTTTCTTTAATTTATCTTTTCGTTCCTTTAAGGTTTTTATCTCTTGTTCAATCTTTTCATATTTTACTTTAAATAAAGATTGATAAAAAATATCCTTTTCATAGTCTAAGGATTTCCCTAAATTTTTATAAAGAAACAGTTCTTTAATTTCATTCAAGCTAAACCCTATCCATTTGTACTCTAATATAAGTTCTATATCCTTTTGACAATACTCGTCAAAAAAATAGTGACTTCCTTTTTTCTCAGGAATAACGAGTCCGAGATCCATATAATGTCTAATCGTATCTACACTTACATTATTTACTTCTGCAAACTTACTGATTTTCATCCTAATCACTACCATTTATATATTTGTTTATACATACTTCTTTATTATTTCAAAAAATCCTTTCATCTCCCTATATAAAATTGTTTATATTATGAAAAAGATGTAATTAATTTTAGAGTTCCGCCACATATCCATCAAGCTAAGCTTATTTAAGTTTAGCTACTCTTTTTAATCTTGAATTTTAAAAAAGAGTAGCAGGTAGTACGGTTATGTCTATATATCTAAAAAACTTAAAATTAAACTATGAGTTCATGGATAAATTAAAAACTGTGGCGTAAGTACGACAGTTTTTTTCCTTTTTCATTGGCTTGGAATATGTAAGGTTACGTACTTTAACTGTAGAGGACTAATACTACCCGTTCATATTAATTTCATAGACGTTTAGGATATTGTTTTATGGGAAGTGTTCTTGCTATGAAATCGGGATTGTAAATATAGATGGACGTGATTCAAGTCAAAGAAAAGGCACTCCTAAGAGTGCCTTTTCTTTGACTATTTTATATGTGCGAAAGCTTTCAAAATTATTGGATATAAATTGATGTACGCATTGTATTAAATGGTGAATTTATAGATGTCTTTTGGTACTCAAACGTTCCTTGTTGGTGTCCAGAAGCATCCCATTTATAATACCAGCCAACGATTGGTCTTCCGCCAATTATAGTGGAATCAATACTTTTTACATTAGAACCATTCATTTTAGCAAATGGGTTTTGGCCATAGCCCATTTCTTTCGTTGTAATATATAAGTATTTTCCCCCGTGGTTACGCGTTGTGCTGAAGCTGTTCTGATTAATTGTTTCTACCCCGCCTAGCTCAGACTCTACTTGTACGACGTTTAGTGAAGTAAGTGGTGCTGCTGGTCCAGCTGAAGCTTCTGTTGCCATTCCTAATCCGACGAACGCTGTAATTGCTAACGATGAAATCCCTAGTGCTGCTTTTTTAAACATAAAAAACATCCCCTTCCATCTATTGTTTTCTCTTTCATTTTCAATATAATCCTAATAACCTTATATGTAAATAGATTGAAGCTGTATAAATATTAGTGCGAATATTCTATTATATATTTCTACAATTCTATTACTTAATATGAATGATTTACAGTGCAAAACGAAATAGACATTACAAATTGATTCTATTATTTTCATTATTAACTAGCAAATACCGAATTTAAACCATATGAACCATTGTCGCTATTTTTTTTGGTTCATAAACAGATGCCTATATTTCTTGTTACTGTATAATAATGTTACATCAAACTGATGTCAGTACACATAGAAACAATAAAAGAGAGCATATTTTAAAAGATTTATTAAAACAAGCTCTCTTTTTATTAATTTGAATGAATCTTTCAGTAAAAAAGTACATTGATTTGTATCCTTTATGTAACAGAAATAATCGTTTTAAAAATCTTGTTTTTATGCTTTTTCCTATTATTCTTAAAGATAATTTATTGAATATTTTTATTGTATTCTAATTGATTTTGAATTCCTGATCTATCAATTTGAAGCCAATACTCTGAAATTTTCCCGTTTTCTATTCTATACACTGCACTTGCTATTTGAATTATAGGGAGACCTGTAGGTTCATACCCATCTATTTCTCCTATGTGTGTACCTACTTGTTTCCAGCGTACATATACTTTACTATCTTGTACTAATAATTCTTGAATTTCTAAAGAGAAATTCCCATATACTTCAACCATCTCTCTTACATGCTCAGCGTAATCTTTTGGCGATCTATATACTGTTTGTTCCTCTTCAGATATAACTTGATGTGCCAATACTTTATCTGCCATATATCGATTTGAAAAATCCGGATTACTCCCTGAACGCACTTCTTTAAAGAAATTTCTGATAATTATTTCTGATTTCATTAAACATCCCCCTTAAAAATAAATCCAATACTAATAACCCCTGAATGTATCGGATAAGTGTTATATTTTCATTCTCACTCTTTCTCAATAAGTATGTCAAGTTTGAAGTGTTGACATTAAAAATTGTAAATTTGCATAGGGTTAGCTGAGCAATGGTTTAAAAATGCAATATTACTAAGTTCGATGGAGATATGTCGAGATCCCGTTTTGTTTTAATTAAATAAAAAACCCGTGAATAATTCACGGGTTTTACTTTAATAACTAATTGCAATTGTACCTTCACCTGCATGAACCGCAAATGAAATTGGTAATGGATATAATTTGAAATCCATTTCAGGGAATGCTTGTCTAATATCTGCAATCCATTCCTCGGCTCCATCTTTATCATTAGCATGGAACATATGAAGTACTTTTGGTAATTCTTTTTCAAGTTCATTTTTAATATATTCTCGACATTTTTGGATTTTACGAACTTTCTTTTCAAGTAAAAGCTCTCCACCTTTTACTTCTAATATTAAGTTAACACTTAATAAACTTCCAAGTAAAAATTGAATGCCCTTTACACGACCACTTGCATAAAGGCCTTTTAAACTTTTCGGGAATACGTGGAAAGGTCTTCTTTTTTCATCTACTAATGTTTTGTGTATATCTTGTAAAGTCATACCATCATTGTATAACGATTTCGCTTTTCTAATTAGTTCATCCATTGGATAACTTGTTGTTTCACTGTCTAATACCGTTAATGGAAAACCTGCCATTTCTGCAGCTAGCTTCATATTTTGATAGGTTCCACTTACTTTTCCGCTAATAGCAACTGCAAATCCCTCTTCATATTCTTCTTTGCATTTCGAAAATAAATCTACCATTTCCCCTATGTTAGGCTGTGATGTAGTGACAGTTTTACCTTCATTCAAAGCATTATAAACGCGCTCACGCACACCTTCTTCACAATCTTTGTACGACACACCATCAATAATAACTTCAATTGGGATAACAAAGTTATCTCCTTCTGTTTTAAAACTCGCAGTTGTACTATCAGTAATCCAAGCAACACGCTTCATGTTGTTCCTCCCTTAATTCAATTCCTCTTTTCTGACTTTTCTATATATTTATGTTACGAAAAGAGAATATCCCTGTAATAGTAACAGGACTTTATTGTTTTGGCTATAGTAGATGCATATTAATTGTGACTATTTCTTGTCTATTTCACAAATAAAAAAGAAAATCAAGGAATTTGCTCGATTTTCTTCTTATCATATACTATTTAAAAGTTTCATTATCTAAAATTACTACATAATCATTCGTTAATCGTCCAGCTTCTTTTGTATAACTAACAAGCCTTTGTATATTATCACAGCAAATTTTTGCTCCCCATACGAGTAAAGGTACGCCAATAAAATCAATATGGAACCTTCTAGAAAACAGCCCACCGAAAGTCATTGGTAAAGGCACTGTTGGTGATGTGTTAGAAAATATAATCTTTTCATGGCTTTGATAATGTTTTTGCAAGATTTCTCCTAAATGCTTCATCGCTGGTACAACAACTTTTGATGCGCCACATCCAATCGTATATACAGGATGACCATGTTCATCGATTCCATGAAAAATAATTTTTCCCATATCTTCTGTTTTCAATTTATTAAAGTAATCTACATTCAAAATTTCTTCTTTCGTTAACTTACGATCCGTTGGTAATTTATTTAAATGATACGCTGCAGCAAGTGAAGTTGTATGAGTACCGCCGAAGTCTGTGTAAATGTATATCATATTATCATCCCTTGTTGTAAAAGTTCAATGTTAATTAGTATTACCGTTCTTAGCAATGTTAAACAAGGGATGTTATTTGTCCCATATGAATAATGGACTGGATTGTTACAAAGCACAACAAAGCCGAAATGAGCCAAATACGGTTTATTTTCACTTTTCGTTCTTTATTTTGCATCAAAACAATAATAAGAACAACAAGTAAAATATCCATTTAGAATCCTCCTATAAACTTGTTTATCTTTAAAAATTATATTCTCCTCTTTTCATTCCATACTTGAAATACGATAGCTACTTTCAAGTGTAAGATGGAAAATGTGATTTCTCATCAGCCTTAAGCATTATTTATAAAAATAAAAAGACGTACTTTTTACTCGTACGCCTTTAATAACTCGTTTAAACTCCTATTTATCAACTAATTCCACACCTTTAGAATTAGTTTTACCCAACACTCGAATGTTAAATTTATTAATGGCTTTTAAAAAGATATTATAAATAGAATATCCAATAATAGAACCTATAACATTACAGATAACATCATCAATATCAGTAATACGTCCCACTCCACTAAATAAAGACTGAATTAATTGTAGCAATTCAATACTAACTGATATAGTAAATCCTAATAAAATAGTATTTTTGAACTTTTTATATTTATCCCATAAAATTGGTGCTAAAAATCCTAAAGGCATTAATAATAAAATATTCCCGCCTACATTTCTTACAATTAGACCAATCATAAATAGGGCATCCCCATCATAAGCACTACCAATTTGATTGATGTCTTTAATAATTGATGCAAATGGAATTATATTGACCGAGCGATTCAGATTTTCAATATTAGAAGGAAAACCGATTGGTAAAGGGAATAAAGTTACTGCAACAACCATACAAATGTAAACCACGAATAAAAAACTTACTATTTCTTTCCACCAAATCACATGTTTTTTATTTTTGGTACCAATTAATATTCCACGTACAATTAAATAACAAATAACCCCTAAAATAATAAACAAACTACCGTTGATCATATACAAATTGTTAACACATCCTTTCATATGAAGTAATAATTAAAATTTACAATTATATAGTAATGTTTTTTAATTTAAAAATCCATATAATTATATGTAATTGTGCAGAATTACAAAAACCCCTTATTTAATAAATAAAGGGTTCCTCGTTAACTAAAATATTTTTCAAAACAGAAACAAGCATGAACCCGTTTAAATTATTTTCGTATCTCTTCTTTTATATCCATATAATTAAAAAGCTCTTTCTATTTCTGTCATTAATTTTTCGGGTCCTGCCCCTTTATTCGATGGAATAACTAAAGTGATTCCTAATTCTGGATATATAGCCGCGCGAAAACTGACGCCTGGATCATATCCCATTACATGATATTTGAATACCTTGTTTTCTCGTGTTTCAATCCATATTCCATATCCGTAAGATTGTTTATCATTTACTTGAATGTGGGGAGTTAAAAGTAACCTTGTATATTCCTTTCCTAAAATTTCATTATTAAATAGTGCCGCCCAAAATTTCAGCATGTCTGGTGCAGTAACATATGCACCTCCATCAGCTCCTCCTTTTATTGGTATAGAGTAGACGTTTGTTCTCCAATTTTGGTTGGTTTCGTCCTTTATATATCCTAGAGCTGTATGTCTTGGTAATCTATCTAACGAAAAATAGCCAGAATCATTCATACCAACAGGATTAAAAATGTTTGTTTCTATATACTCCGTGAATTTAAGTCCCGTCTGTTCTTCTATTATTAATCCAAGTATAATAAAACCTGCGTTGTTGTAGTGAAACTTATTTCCAGGTGCAAACATCATATTATTGTTTTGAAATAATGGTAAAAAGTCTTTTACGCTCTTTAGTAGATACATAGGTGTTTGTTTCCAAAGGTCTTCGAAGTTATCCATAATACTTTCATCAAAATAATCTGGTATACCAGCACTATGCGTTAGTAGTTGATGTATTGTAATATCTTCATCGAAGTTTGGAAATTTTATCTCTAGACAATCTTTTAATTTTGTATGAAAAGAAATAACACCTTTTTCAACAAGTTGACAGATGCCAATTGCAGTGAAGATTTTACATCCTGAGGCAATGCCGAATCTTGTTTGTATCGTATTGTTTATACATTCACTTTTGTTTGCGTAACCCATTGCTTTTTCATAGATTAAGTCTTTTTCTTTTTTTACTAAAACTACTCCAGAGAAATCTATTGTCTTTTGTATTTCTTTTACAATTCTATTAATTTCATCTTTTGTTTTTATCACGACAACCACCCTTGTCTTTCGGTATTGTTCTTTACCCTTATTAATTTTTCCATATAAAAGAGAAAGAACCCTTTTATTAAATACGATAAATTGTTAATGAGAACACAAAGTTCATTTCGAATGTATTCCGCTATTTGTGGGCAGTAGGACCCCCATCTCAAAATTCAGCGAAAGCAAAGAAGTTAAGTGGGGACCCTGCTGCCCGTAAAAGCCCGATTGGTGAGGGCTGATAATCAGTGGGGGATGCTCCCCTGATTAAAATTTCACTTTATTGACTCAGTAGAATACAACTTAGATTGTGATGGGAATAAAGTAAACACACACAAGACGATAGTAATAAATAACATTATTAATGACCCTACAATAACTACAAGTTGTATAGAAATGAACTGAGTCGCAACACCAGATAGTATTGTAATAAAGATTGTTACTAACGCAATAACAAGTCCATATATGCTCCCGATCCGTCCCATTATATGAACGGGAACATTATTTTGGTAAAATGTATAAAATCCTGTATTTGCATATGCCATAGAGAAAGATAAAATAAAGAATCCAATAGCAGCTATTAAAAATACATTTGAAAAAGCATAAATTAAATAACCAATTGCGATGAATAATGATCCTATTCCAATTAGAAATGAAGGTGCTAATTTTTTTGACAAAATTGTATTTGTTATGGCACCTAAAATAAATCCTGCACCAGCTATACTAACTAGAAAACCGTATTCACTATCTGTTAGTAGTAATACCTCTTTCGCAAACGATAGTTCAAGTGAATCAGTAGCAGTTGCTAATACGAACATACTTTGAAATAAGAAATACACACATACGACATACACATGTTTTCTACTAAAATTTATAACAGTGTTCCAATCTTTTTTTAATACTGTAAGTGATAATGTATTACTAGTTGTATCCGAATCTTCTTTCTTATCAAGATTCGGTAAAAGTAATGTAATGAATCCTGATAAGAGAAATGCTATAGCATTCATATATATAGCAAACTCTGATGTACTCGCAATTAATAAAACCCCCGCTATCGCTGGACCAATTAAAAATGCACCAGATCCTATTAAACTGCGTAATGAGTTGAAACGTTGTCTTTGCTCTACTGGAATTAATTTCGTCATATATGTCATAGCAGTTGGCTCATAAATTGCACTGGCCATACTTATAAAGAATACGAATACATAAACAATCCAAAGTGACGGAAGTAAAGGTAAAATAGCGATAAATAACGCACGATATATATCGAGGTGAATCATTAATTTCCGTTTATTTAAACGATCAATCATACTCCCAGACCAAGCGTTTGTAAATAAAGTGGCTAATGGTTTTATTACATATAAAGTAGCAACAGCTAAGGCTGAGCCACCCATATTATAGACAAGTACATTCAGTGCTATTAAGTAAATCCATGCCCCTAAATTCGCAATACCAACTCCGGACAATAGTAATAAAGGATATTTCCAATCTTTAAGTAAATTTTTCATTTTTGGCCCCCGCTTTCAAAATTGTTTTACAACAATAAAAAAATCCCACCCCCAAGACTTTTAATCTTAGGGACGAGATTTATCATCGCGGTGCCACCCTAGTTTGTTAATATGTCACCATACTAACCTTATCAGGTACTGCATTCTAATTCATGCTTATACCATAGCTCTATAACGGGAGCTCCCGTCACACCATCCCCTAATAATAGGTTCCGATGTGCTGCTCAGAGGCTTGGTTCAATAAAGAATTTTTACTCCTTTTCAGCTACATGGAGCTCTCTGTGAAAAATTCATTTTATTTACTCTTCTCTTCACTGCATTTATTTTTTCCATATTATCACATATAAATTTAACTGTAAATAAACAATAATCAGATATTTAACAACGTGTCACTGTTAGTTCTTTTATTTATTATTTTTTCTAAAAATTACGGTGCGTGAAATTACTCGCAACTCTAAAGAAAGAGCTATTTGCATATAACTCTTTCCAAATGCCTGGATTAATTCGTATTCGCCTCTGTTAACGGTTGTAACGGCGGTTCTAATTCTAGTTCTAGTGTATCTCCTTCTTGTAAATCTTGTCCTTTTTCAATACTTTGACTCGTTACATAACCCGTACCAGAAGTTTTCAAATCTAATTTCAAAAGTTTAGAGAAATGCATAACATCACGCATGGACCACCCTTTTACATTTGGCATTTGTGCGTTATTCCCTAATAAAAATATACGATCACCTTCACTCATTACCTCGCCAGACTGTGGATATTGTTTTATTATTTTTCCTTCTCCTAAAATTACCGGCTGTAGCTTCTCTTTTTCTACACTTTTCTCTATTGTATCCATCGATTGATTTACATAATTTTGTACTTTTAATTGAGATTGTTTCGCTGCATCAGCTATTTGTTTTTCTGTATACGGTTTCACCTTTAAATATTCAAGGCTGTTTTTTATAACAGGTTTAAATATTTCAGCAAGAGGCTGAGCTCCATACTCATCTCCTTTTAACTTTGGCTGCTTAATAGCTAAGTATACGATTAACTCCGGATCGTCAATTGGAGCCATTCCTAAAAAGGAGAAAATGTAATTCTCTTTCCCTTCCATATATCGGCCATTTTCAGGATTCGGGATTTGTGCTGTTCCTGTCTTACCTCCAATTGGATAACCATCCACTTTATACATTGTACCAGTTCCTTTTGAAGATGTTATAACACGCTCCATTAAGCTTCTAACCTTGTCCGCTGTTTCTTTTTTTATCGGATTCCCAATTTCTTTCGGTTGATTTTCCATAATAACTTCTTTGTTTGTTGGATTTACAACTTTATCAACGATATATGGTTGCATCATTTTCCCGTCATTTGCTATAGCAGTAGCCGCTTGGATTAATTGAATCGGAGTTACTGTAGAACCTTGACCGAAAGAAGTTGTAACCTGTTGAATTTGTGTATTTAATAATAAAGTATTTTTCCTTTCTCCAGGTAAATCTATCCCTGTTTTTTGATTGAATCCAAATTTATTCATATATTGCTTAAATTTATTTGGTTTCAGTAACTGATCTTCTAAAATAGAAAAAGCTACGTTTGATGACCTTTCAAATCCTTCATCAAATGTAATTGATCCCCATCCAAATCCACCATTATGGTCTTTTATATCAGATGAACCAACGGAATATTTTCCAGATTGAAAATATTCTTTTCCGTTATATACACCTTCATTAATGGCAGCTGCTAATGTAAAAACTTTCATTGTTGAACCTGGTTCATATGCATTTGCAATCGGGTCATTTAAAAAGTATTCGATATCACCTACATTAGGATTGTAACTAGGTTTACTAGACATCGCTAAAACCTTTCCTGTTTTTGGATCAGCAATAATGCCAATTAACATAGAAGGATCATAATGTTCTTGCGCTTTGTTCATCGCTTCTTCTAAAAAACTATTAATTTGTTTATCAAGCGTTAAATATACGTTATTCCCATTTTTAGCTGGTTCTACTTTACCTATATCATTTGTAAGCGGAATTCCCCTTCGTGTACCCACATATTCTATATTTCCGTTTGTAGAGTGCAAATATTTATCCAAACTCTTTTCAAGCCCAAACTTCCCTTCCGTATTCCCTTTATCATCTGGTCTAGCAAAACCAAGTATATAGGATGCAAAGTCTTCATTCGGATACACTCTTGCTTTTTCCGACATAAAAGATACACCTGGTATTTTTAAATCATTAATTTTTTCCTTCTTTTCCCTAGATAAGTTCCGACCAATTTTCCCAATTTCAACTTGCGTACGCCCTTCATGAAAGTTTTTTAATACTTCTTCTTTATCAATTTCAAGCGCATCGGCTAATTGTTGTGCGGTTTCATCTTTATTTTTCACTTTATCTTTTCCTTTTAAATTCACAACAACTCGATACGTTGTAGAATCTTGTACTAACACCTTTCCGGTTTGATCATAGATAGTGCCACGATTCGCTTCTAAAACACCTTTTTTATTATGTTGTTCATTCGCGAGATCCTTTACATTCACATTATGCACGACTCCTACTGCCTGAATATAGAATATACGCAAAATCATAATAAGAAACAAAACAATAAAAGCAATCATCATATATCGAGCGCCTTTATTCGTTTGGAGTTTTTGCATACTTATCTCCTCTCTTTTGGAATGGATTCGTACGAAGATCCGTTTTAAAATTTGTAGTTTTTGTTTACGATACTATATGTTTCGAAGTTTTCTTTTTAATTCCTTTAAAACAATGCAAAACTAACTGTTGTTATTTTGTGTTATTATTTTATATATTTAAAATACGGTGCGTGAAATTTCAGAATATTAACTTCACCAAAACTTGATTGCATAGCACTCTAAACTCTTTTCTTATTTACTATAAAAAGTTCCCCTCTGGATTTCCAAAGGGGAACTTTTTATAAGAAAATTATGCAATATGGTTATATTTTGCTAAGAAAGGAATTCGTCTCGCTACTAATGCATACATTTTGAATACGAATTTCGCTATTGGTTCAAACATACGTGTACTTTGCATTACTAAAGCACTCGTAATAAGTGTTAAGAATGCTGCACCAAGTATATCTAAAGGATAATGAACACCTACATACATACGTGATATACCGACTAACACTGCCCATAATAGCGCGATATATTTCAGTTTTTCTCCTCTAAGAATAAATACGAAGGCGATTGAAAATACAAGTACAGAATGATCACTAACAAATGATGAATCTGCTGCATGTGGTACTAATTGATGTACATCATGTGATACGAACGGACGCGGATGGTAATATACCGCATGTATAAGAACATTTACTACTAATGCAATAATAACCGAAAGCGTCGTATATAAAACTGTATATTGTTTTCTAATTGCATTCTCTTTCTTTCCATTATTAAACCATAAGATAAGCATAAATAAAATGGCTACGTATGCAGCGCTATTTGTAATTGCAACCATTATCGTATCTAATAGTTTGGATGAATCAGCAAAATTATTAAACCACTGAAATACTGTGTAATTCATAATACTCTCTCCCTACTTACAAGTGTTCTTGATTTACACAGTATACAATACCATTATGAAAATGGGCTTAAACTTTTCTCATCTAATTCTCATTTTACTATTACTCATGTGACAATTATAAAACAAATTTTATACGCTATTTATGTATAAAGTTCGTAAACCTTTATAATAAGGCGATTCGTATTTTTTTCATGTTTGGAATACATAACATGTTCATTTAAATATACTAATTGTAAAATCATATTTTTTAATTCATTTGAAGTACAATATTTCCAAATTGTTCTCCATGTTCCATACGGCTTAGTGCTCGAATTGCTTCTTCTAACGAGTAAACTTTATCAATAATTGGTTTAATTTGATGTTTTTCTATAAACTTTATCATCTCATTAAATTCCTCACGGCTACCCATGGATGTTCCCATAATATCAATTTGATTGTAAAATAGCGCGCGTAATGGTAATTCAATTTTATCTCCTGAGCTTGCACCAAAATTCACGATTCTTCCGTTTGGTTTTAATACATCAAAATATTTCAAAAAAGTTGCTGGACCTATACTATCTATTATTAAATCTACTTTTTCACCTTGTAAGCTCTCTTCCCAATTTCCGGCACTATGAAAAGAAATATCTGCACCATATTTTGCAGCAAGTTCCATTTTATTCTCTACCCTTGAAGTAACACTCACTTTTGCGCCAATTGCTTTCGCGAATAACATGGCAAATGTAGCAACACCACCGCCTATTCCCGGAATTAAAACGTGTTCGCCGCGCTTCAATCTACCTTTAGTAAAAAGCGCTCTATATGCAGTTAATGCGGATAAAGATAAAACACCTGATTCTTCCCAAGTAAGATATGACGGCTTTTCTACAACATTTTCAACTGGTACAATTACATATTCAGCAAATGTTCCATCTTTCGGCCCACCTAGCACTTCCGGTAACTCCGGTACTTCAGTAGCATGTTCCCATCCAATACTAGGATTAATAATAACTTCTGTATGTAGTGTAATATTTGAAACTCCTTCTCCTATTTCTGTAACAATTCCTGAGCCATCTGAACCTATTACTAATGGTAGATCCATTTCTTTTCTATTGTTTATAATAAATAAATCCCTATGATTTAACCCTGCAGCTTTTAACTTTATTTTTACTTCACCTGCATTAGGACTTATCTCAGGTAAAAATTTATATTCTAACCCCTCTAATCCTTTTTCATATTGATGTACAATAGCTTTCATTGCTTAATTCCCCCTTAATATTTCCAATGTACTAGAAATATCAAAATAAATAAAATAGTTTGCCTCCAATAATTAGAAATTATATATTTTGTTATGAAAAAAATCCCCTCCCTATAAAAAGTATAGGAAGAGGTTTCAAAACTAGTTAGATCAGAATCTATAAATTCATTGAGTTCTAGCCAATTCTAATATTTTTCGAATAAACGGCGCTTTTGCCTTTGTATATGAAACACGATCAAAAGCATATGTAATAGCAAACCTCTCCTTTAATTCTCTATATTCTTTACGTGCCCATTCATGGCTTATTAGAAAGTCACGAAATAAAATATTGTTTCTCCACTCATCACTGTTATAAATATAAATATGCAAATGATGAGTACCCGCTCTCCATTTTCCCTTTCTAAAAAAACGCCAATTGGTTGCATCTTTTGTAACATACTCATATCCAATTTCCGATAGAACTTCAATCCACTTTTCAGTTATTTGCAATTCTGTTACGCCAATCATCATATCAATAAGAGGTTTAGCTCCTAATCCTTCTACTGCTGTGCTCCCTATATGTTCAACAGCGATTATTTCTTGTCCTAACAAGGAACAGAATTTCTCTTTTTCTTTTATATACTCTTCAACCCAGTCTTTTTGATACGGTTTAATAACAATTTGTTGATCCATTGTATCCACCTCTTTATAAGTGTTTATCATTATATTTATAAAATTTCATATTATTAGCATAGGATTTCCATAAAATATGTCGAATAGTGGAATGTACAACTTAATTATATTAAATGTGAGGTAAGCTATGAAAGATAATTCCGTCGAAATTCAGTTAAATAGTGTAACATTCCAATTAAAAGAATATCATAATTTTGATTGGCTTATTAAATTAGGTACCGTATTTGCAGTTTTTGACCAGCAAGACTCAGGTAATATAAGTTTTGGTGTAGAAAAAGATGGTCACAAGAAATTTATCAAATACGCAGGAGCACAAACAATTGCATATGAAGGAACAACGGGTGATGCTATTAAAAGGCTAAAAAATTCAGTTACTATCTATGAAGATTTAAAGCATGAATCGCTCATAAGACTAATTAATCATTTTCCAGTCCAATCTGGATATGTATTAATTTTCGATTGGTTTGATGGTGAATGTCTTCATTCGCATTGGAGTTTCCCACCTCCTGAAAAATATAAAAATCCAAACTCACCATTTTATAAATTTAGGCATTTATCTGCTATAGAACGAATTCATTCCTTACATTCCATTTTTTCTTTCCATAGTTATGTAGAAAAGAAAAACTATGTAGCAATAGATTTTTATGACGGTAGTATTTTATATAATTTTAATACAAACGAAACAAAAATTTGTGATATAGATTTATACAGTAAGAAACCTTACATAAATAGAATGGGCCGGCTATGGGGTTCCTCCCGTTTTATGTCACCAGAGGAATTTGAACTAAACGCAACAATTGATGAAAGAACAAATGTATTTAATATGGGAGCAATGGCTTTCTCACTTTTAGGCGGTGAAAAAGATCGTTCTTTTATAAAATGGGAAGCAAGTAAGGAATTATATGAGGTAGCGTATCGCGCTGTAAATGCCAATCGAGCAGAACGGTATGCATCAGTAGTTATAGAATTCTATGAAGCGTGGTTAAAAGCGGCTAATGCGGAAAGGATATAACCCTAAATTATTAAAAGAAATATAGAGTTTATACTATTATCATGTATAATACATATGAAAAGGAAATTCAGAATAACGAGGCAAATATTATGGACTTTGTTTATATTAATCAAAACGTGTTAAATAATCTTCTATACATTTTATGTAGTATATTTGTTTTTTATTTCATATATGATAGCCGGCACTATTTAAAGAAATATAAAATACTACTGATTACCCTTTGTTCTAGTATTCCGCTTATTTTATGTATGCGATACCCTATCTATATGGATGAAAGTTGTATTCATGATTTAAGACAAATTCCGGTCATAATAGCTACGCTTTATGGTGGATTCCCTGTCGGTATCATATTGTTTACAATTTTATTAATTACAAGATTTATATTTTATGGATTTAATATGCTAACAGTCGTTGTTTACGGAATAATGTTCATCGTTACAGCACTCGCATCTTCAAAATTTAATACATATAATAGAAAACTTAAAGTAGCTTTTTCCATGTTTTTAACCTTTTTCCTAGCAATATTTACAACTTTAATTGTATTAACTTTATCAGATTTTGAAGTGAATAATTTGTATATTATTTATTTCATGGTATTACCGACTACTTTAATGTTATTTATTGTTTATATAAATGAAGTTATAAAGGATGCTGTATTAATGCGCTCTAAATTAATTAAAATGGAAAAAATGGAGATTGTTAGCCAACTCGCTGCAAGTATATCGCACGAAGTAAGGAATCCCTTAACGGTTGTAAAAGGATTTACACAGCTTTTAAAAACACAAAATTTAACTCCTGAATCAAGAGACGAATATATTAAACATATACTTGAAGAGTTAAATCGTGCCCAAGAAATTATCGATGATTACTTAACGTTTGCCAAACCTGCTCCAGAAAAATTAGATCAAATTTCAGTAAAACAAGAGTTAAATCGAGTTATTAATATGATATTGCCATTGTGTAATATGAATACGATACATATTACACAGGATTTTTCTGAGGCAACCATTGTTGGTAATAAACAGCACTTTCAACAATGTTTTTTAAACTTAATAAAAAACAGTATTGAAGCAATGCCTAATGGTGGTACCTTAAATATTTCCTCATCTATCAATAATAGTAAAGTTGAAATACGAATTGAAGATAGCGGAGTTGGAATGTCACAGGAGCAAATACATCGATTCGGTGAACCGTATTTTAGTACAAAAACAAAAGGAACTGGTTTAGGTACAATGGTTGCTGTTAAGATTATTGAGACGATGCATGGAAGTTTAAAAATCCGAAGTATCGTTAGTAAAGGAACGACTTTAACGATTACGTTCCCGAAATATAGTGAGAATACGCATTTAAACAAATAAAAAAGGAGCATAGTTGCTCCTTTTTTATTTGTTTCGATACATAAGTATCTTCAATGTTTTTTTAGTTTACATTTGTGAAGACTAATTAAAAATTAGTATCCTCCGCCCCAGCAGCTGCATCCTACAATTATTAATAGAATGAATAACACAACTAGTAAAGCGAAACCTCCACCAAAACCACAAGAACCACCGTAACTCATATTTTCTCCTCCTTTTGGTTTGAAAACTAATAGGTAGTTGATCATTTTAACTGGTTCGTATTATACATTATGTATATATCCCTTTTTTGAGCATGTCTACATAAAAATAAGTAAAAGCACTCGTTTAAAGAGTGCTTTAAAATGGATACCAAAAGTTTTGAAATACGTTTAATTTTAAATATACCGCAACAATAAATATGAAAATACCGGCAAATAAAGCGATGAAATCTTCACGTTTCGCCTTACTTGTATAAAACCATGTACGTTTATCCTTCTTTCCAAATCCTCTTAAATCCATTGCATTTGAAACCGTATCTATTCTTTCTAGAGAATGAATGATTAGTGGCCAGAAAATTAAAACACGGTTCTTCATACGAACCCATAAACTTGCTTCTCCTTTTTCAAAAGCCACTCCTCTCGCTTCTTGCGCGTGTTTAATAATTTTATACTCAGACTGGATGTCAGGAATATAACGTAGTGCAATATTTATTGCATATGTAATCTTATAATGAATACCAAGTTTACTTAAGCTACTTACAAATTCGCTTGGATCTGTCGTGTAAATAAAAAGAAGTGTAAATGGTAATAACGTAAAATACTTTAATGAAAGTGTAGCTGCATAAAATAATGTTTCATATGTAATCGTTGCATATCCAACATGTAAAAACGCGGTATATGATTCAGTTAATTCAGATCCATGAGTTGGTGTAATAAATAAAATCATGACAGAGTTTAATAAACTAAATGTAAATATGACACTAAAAACAATTAAAATTTTACGAAATGGAATTTTAGCAATGCTGAGTCCGATACACCCAATAATAAATAATATTAGCAACACCCGAAAATCAAAAAACAAAAAAGTAAGCGTCATACAAAAAATAAATAAAAACAATTTCACTACCCCATCCATACGATGAAAATATGTACTATGCACCTTCCTCCCTCCTATTACTGTCTAAATAAAGCTCCATAAATTTTTCTGGACATGCAATCCCACTAAATTTAATAAGCTTGGTTAAAGAACTCTCTCTTAAGTTGGCTCTTTGTAACGTTTCTTGATCGCCTAATACATCAAACACTGTATTATCCGCAATAATTTTCCCTTCATGTAGAACTACTGCACGGTCTGTATATTCTAGCGCGAGATTCATATCGTGAGTGATAACAACAAATGAAATTCCCTTTTTAGCTAGGTTTTTAATAAACGACATAAATTGTTTATAATGATAATAATCTTGTCCCGCTGTCGGTTCATCTAATATGATAAGCTTAGGATTTGTTGTTAATACAGATGCGATTGTTAGTCTCTTTTTTTGCCCATAGCTTAGTGCTTGAATTGGCCAATTACGAAATGGATATAAACCACAAATTTTTAAAATCCCTTCTACTTTATTCTTAATTTCTTCCTTAGAAAAATTATGTAATGTTAATGTAAATGAAACTTCTTCAAAAACAGTAGGCTGTGTAATCATATGATTTGGATTTTGCATCACGTAAGATATGATTTCCCCACGTTTACGAATAGACCAAGAACTAATATCTTCACCTTTTAACGCAATTTTCCCATTTTTCATTTTGTTTATACCTATAAGACTATGAGCTAATGTTGATTTCCCTGCTCCATTATGTCCTAACAGTGCCACAATTTCTCCTTCATATATTAAAAGGTTTACATTTTCTAATACTTTTTGTTTATTAGGGTATGAAAATGATAAATTCTCCACTTTAAGTAATTCCTTGTTTTTAGCATTCCTTTCTAATATGACTTGTTTCTCCATCCACTCTTTTATAACGTTGCTTACCTTTTCTTTTTGAAGGTTTTCCATTGGATATATTACGTCATTATTACGATCAAAATGTAATCTCTTTAATGCTTCGATGTAAATAGGCTCTCTTAAGCCAATACGTGGTAATATATTTGACGCTAAGATTTCTTTTGGTGTTCCCATCGCAATGACTTTACCTTCATCAATTAATATAACTTTGTCTAAATCCAGTTTTAAAATTTCTTCTATCCTATGTTCGATAATAACAATCGTTTTATTATACTGCTCATGTATATCTTTCATAAGTTCTATCGTATGTATGGCGCTTAGTGGATCTAAGTTCGCTAATGGTTCATCGAACAATAATATATCCGCATTTGTTGTTAATAAACCAGCAAGAGAAACTGTTTGCTTTTGGCCTCCTGATAATTCATGTGGACTTTGTTTATGAAACGTATGCATCTTCACCTTTCTTAATGAGTCCGAAACAATCTTTTTCATGTTATCTTGCTTTACACATTCATTTTCTAAATAAAAAGCTACATCTTCTTCTACTGTCAGACCAATAAATTGAGCATCTTGATCTTGTAAAATTGTTCCTACCTGTTTACTTTGTTCAAAAATACTTCCTTCCCTTGGGTCTTTACCGGCAATTAAAACGTTACCTGTGCTATTCCCTTCGTAAGAAAATGGGATTAGCCCATTTATACAATGAGCTAATGTCGACTTTCCTGAACCACTTCGTCCAGCAATTAGCACTTTTTCCCCAGGGTATATATGAAAGGTAATATCACTTAAAGTAGGCTGCGCAGCATGCCCATATTGAAAGGTGAATTGTTCAAACGAAATAATTGGTTGCATGTTAACATCCCTACTTTTCAATTTTTAAATGTGTATGTTTCTTATTGGATTTCGCCAAACCAATTGTAAGTGGCAATCCAAGTACTAAGAAAACGATGACATCGGAAATTGTTGCTCCTAATACTTGTATAACAATTTTGTCAAATGGTTCTCCCATCACAATAATATCGAATGCCCCAGCAAATATAATAGCAATGACAATACCAACTAGCCCAGTAATTGCTAAATAAGAAATATCCCCCTTGTTAAACGACCCGTTTTTCACACTAAAACCAACTCTTTTTTGAATAAGCCCCATTGAAAAACCAATAATTCCTGAACTAATAACCCATCCCCACCAAATACCCCATCCAGCAATCGTATCTGTTACGGTATGACCGATAAGTCCGATTAACAGTCCTGCCACTGGACCAAATAATGCTCCAAAAACAGTTAATATAGCTAATGCTGGTTTAATAAATGTATTCGGTGCAATAGAAAATCCCCAAAGTCCTAATATCCCGTATAATGCTGCTCCAATACCGATTGCTACTACTAACTTTGTTGATAATTTATTCATGACAATTCCCCTCTCATATTAGTCAACTTTTATTACTCTATATTTAATTTAAAAATGAATTATGCATCGACACTCCCTTTCTATACAACAAAAAAATGACCTCTTACATAAGAGGTCACTTTCTTTCACTTTCAAGAATCCTCTTATCTTTCAAAAAACACATCGTGTCCTCTGCGGAATTAGCACCTTCCTATAAAATTGCATAGGGGTTGCTGAGGTTTCTTAGGGCCGTTCCCTCCACCTCTCTGGATAAGTATTAATTTGTAATTCGTATTATGGCACTAAAGAATGTAAATTTCAACACTTTTCTTACTATTTTTATTTTTTATTAAATAGCACATTTAAATCATTGTATTCTTATCGGAATTATGAAATAATGAATTCAAAATCGTTTCGGGAGGAATGCATTATGAAAGTTATTGGTTTGATTGGAGGATTAAGTTGGGAATCTACATCATTATACTATAAACATATTAATACACTTACACTCTCTCAATACGATCAAAATGCGAAGCTAATTTTATATAGTATGGACTTTGGTGAAGTAACTACTTTATTACAAAACCATCAATATGAAGAAGTGAAAAATGAACTAGTTACAGTTGCAAAGAAAGTTGAAAAATCTGGGGCTGAATGTTTATTAATGTGTTCAAATACTGTACATCTATTTGCCGAGGAGGTAGAACAAGCAATATCTATCCCGCTTCTTCACATTGGTGATGTAAGTGCTAAAGAAATGGTAGAACAGAATATAAAACGTATCGGACTATTAGGAACAAAACAAACGATGGAGCAAGATTTCTATAAATCACGATTAGCGAAATATAACATTGAGACAATTATCCCAAATGACGAGGAAAGAACTTTTATCCACCATGTCATATTAGATGAATTAAGTAGAGGGATCATTTCAGAAACATCTAAAAAAAGGTTATTACAAATTACAAAATCATTAATTCAAAACGGTGCTGAAGGTATATTATTAGGCTGCACTGAAATACCTTTACTCATCTCCCAAAATGATCTTACTGTTCCCGTTTTTGATACTGCTTTTTTACATGCAAATACTGCTGTACAATTTGCTGGATAAGAATACACAAGCATAAAGGTGAGAACCTCTATGCTTGTATACAGTTACGACTATTTATCCCGCTATTTGCAGGCAGTAAAGCCCCACCAATTAAAGTTTTACTTTATTTAAAAGAGATTCAATAACTGCAATCGCTTCTTTTGAACCACCACATTCTAAAAAGCTATCATTAAGTTTTCTTATACCATATTTATACTTTTCATTTGAAAGTACATCTGTTACGGCCTCTTTTAAAGTGTGTACATTAACATGTTCTTTCAATAGTCTATGTGCCGCTTCAAGCTCAGTTAATCTTTGCGCTATCATTGGCTGATCTTTATCATGCGGTATTATTACAAATGGGACATTATAATGAATGGCATCGTGTACACTATTCATACCACCATGTGTAATAAAAACATCTGCTTCATTTAATATTTCTGATTGAGGTACGTATGGAGCAATTATAAAATTATCTGGTGCTTCCTTAATTTTAGAAATATCATTTCTATCACCAATTGCCATTACAACTATCCCATCAAAATCTGAAAAAGTATCAATACAAGTATTAAAGAATGGTTCGAGTCCTTCAAGCAGTGTTCCCATTGAAATATAAATAACTTTCTTTTCTTTAAGTGATTCCAGTAGAAACTTTATATTTGTTTTACGCTTTGAAATACTCGGTCCAATAAAAATGTTATTTTCCCCGAACGATTCGCTATTAGGTTGGAAATAACGACTTGTGTATACGAGACAAACATCACCCTTATTATTCATAAATTGAAGATTATTCTTTGGTTTTACTCCAAATTTATGTTCCATCTGATTTAGTAATTTTTCAGAGATTTCCTCTGGTTGAAATGGCATATCTGCATTTGGATGAAAAGGTAATGTCTTCAAAAATTCTGGCGGAATTAAAAATATAGGTGAGGACACTACACCTGGAACTTGTAAATACTCCTTTACTAACTCTCCTGCGCCAAATATATCATACATTACGAAATCAAAATTTATACTTTCACATAATTGTTTCGTAATTTCTAATATATATAAAGAAGTCTGAACATGCATATGAAAGAAAGCATTTAACCCAGATGAGGTTTCAGCATCAATAGAAATCTCTTTTAATAGATCCGGATGAGTATGTACAGTAGCTCCTAAATCTTCAATTCTATCCTTAAAGTTTGCCGTTGTAATATAATGTACGTTATCCCCTCGTTCAGTAAAGGCTTTTACTAAATTTAATGTAGGGTTTACATGTCCCTCTGCTGGAAAATTAACTACTAAAATATTTAGCACTTATTCCTCACTCCTTACATTTCACTGTTTTAATTAAGCATACTGTTATTTGTACAAGTAATCTTCCCCTAATAGTCCTAATATGCTTGCTACATTATATTGATAAATAATTTTCAGTCATCAACATAAAAAAAGCATCTACCTATGTAGATGCCTAACCGTGATAAGGAGTGTTCTGTGAGGTTAGAACAAGCGTTTTTGCTTGTCCTATGCTATCAATATATGATTTATTTTATAAAATGTGAATCGTTAATAGAATTATTTTATCCATTTTATATGATCAAATGGATAAAATACCATTTCTACTTTACCTATTATATTTGATTCATCAATAAGTCCAAGTGTATTCCTACTATCTTTACTATGATTACGATTATCACCTAACACAAATAATTTATGCGTAGGAACTTTTATTTCTCTAAAATTTGAAAAACGATTGGATACTTGTGACATATCTAAATGTATATACGACTCATCACGCTTTTTACCGTTAATAAATACCTCATCCTCTTTTAGTTGTATGTTATCCCCCGATAATCCAATAATTCGTTTCACATAGTAAGTAGGCGCGTCTTCTTTTTTTATAATGACAACATCTCCATGATGAAAAGACGATAAACAGACGTTTACCTTATTAACAAGTATATAATCTTTTTCATTCAAAGTAGGTTGCATCGAAATTCCTTCTACCATACAAAATAAAAAGGACTTATTAATAAAAATAACCCCTATTATAATGAATATGTAGCTACATATGTTCCTCCAATATTTTAGAATAAACAGCTTCATATATACCCCATTTCTAATCTATTCCCAGATAAAAACGCCTCTAGTTTACAGGAATGCTAGAGACGTTTCGTACATTTTAATTCTCTTTAGAGGCATCTGTTTTTGGCGCTTCACCAGTTAATCTCTTATTTTTCAAATCAAAATAAGCATCTAAAACTTCTTTTCCAATATCGGAGTTAATGCCCGATTTATCATTTTCAACCCATGGTACTACAACAGAAAATGCTACTTCTGGATCATCATATGGCGCATATCCAGCCAATGTTAAGTTATAACATTCTCTACGATCACCTTTCGCATTTCGCCCAATTTCATTTTCTCCACCATATACAGTTTGTGCGGTCCCTGTTTTACCAGCTGGTTTATATGGTGCTTTTTGGAATGCTCTTACTCCCGTTCCATCTCCCTCTTGAAATACTTTTCTAAATCCTTCTTTTACTTGATTAATATATTCTTGTTTCATATCGATTCTATTTAAAACAACGGGTTCTATTGATTGTACTACTTTACCAACCTCATCTTTTTGAACGGTTTGTTCTCTAATCTCTTGAACAATTTGTGGTTTCATTCGATACCCTCCATTTGCGATAGTCGAAATATATTGTGCAAGCTGAAGTGGTGTATACGTATCATATTGTCCAATAGAATAATCTAATAAGAAACCAGGCTGATTATCTTTTCTTCCAATTTGCCCTGCGGTTTCATTTGGTAAATCAATACCAGTTTGTACGCCTAGTCCAAATTGCCTGAAATAATACCTCATTTTATCAAAATATTCTTGTTTAATATCTAGTGAACTATTTTTCACATAACCCACGCCAGCAATTTTTAATGCTATATTAAACATATAAACGTTTGAAGAAACTTGTAACGCTCTTAGATCGTCTATATCACCAAAATTTTTCCAAGACTTCTTTTCCTTAGTTCCTTTAAATTTCATAGGTGCATCATAAAAATGTGTTCCAGGAGTTATTGCATTTGTTTCAAACCCTGTTAACACTGTCGCACCTTTAACCGTTGATCCAAGCTCATATGAACTTGTCAGCGTGCCTAAAGCATAATCTTCAACTTCCATTTTCCCGTCTTTTTCTACAAGCCTTTTCCCAGCCATCGATAATACTTGGCCATTTTTCGGATTCATCATTACTACGAAAGCACGGTCTAACATTGATTCTGATCCTTTATATTGTTTTAATATTTTTTCTATGCTCTCCTCTACTTTTTTTTGCAATTCCATATCTATTGTTAAAGTTAAATTTTTACCGCTTTTCCCTTCCGAAACCGTTTCCGTTCTAATAGTATTTCCTTGTTTATCAGCAATGCTTCTTACTTCTTTTTTTGTACCATGAAGTACATCTTCGTATTGCTGTTCGATATAACTTTTGCCGACCCTATCATTTCGGCTATAATCACGCACTAAATAATAATCTAATCGTTCACGTGGCAATCCTTCATCAGCATTTGAAACGTTACCAAGGACAGAACGGAATAATCCATCATTTACATAGATTCTCTCCCAATCAACTGATGCGTCTACTCCTGGAAGGTTCGCTAAATTTTCACTAATCACCGCATATTCCTGTTCACTAACGTCCTTTTTAATAATTTGAGGTGCCATTTGAAAACCTGAGGTCATTTTACTTTTAATAGCTAACACTTCTATATCTTTAGCCGTTAGTTCTTGAAGATTTTTATCTGTAACGCGTTTCCTTTTTAAATCTTCTATTTTTTTGTCTAGCTCTTTTCCGGTAATATCCTTATCTCGGAACTTATCTATTTCTGTTTTTGATACTAAGTCTTGAGCAAGTTCTGGATTTAATTGCATCCAAAAGTCTTTCTTATCAGTCTCAGTTAACTTATCTATATCTTCTTGTGGCATTTCAATAATATCTGCAAGTTGTCTTGCTGATTTTAATATTTCTTCTTGTTTTACACCTTTCACCTTTGTATATGTAATCGTACGTAAAGACTTATTATCAACTACTGGATTTCCTTCACGATCAAATATTTTCCCACGTGGTACAGAAAGGCCCACGGTTGCATTTTCTCTCTTCTCTACTTCATTTTTATATGTTTCTCCATCAAAAATTTGCACTTTCCCTAACTGAATAATAATGCCAGAAAATAATAAAAATACACAAAGGAATAAAATATTTAACCGGAGAGGTACTACTCTACCACTTTTCTTCTCTTGCTTTTTCACCTTGTCATAATCTCCTCCTTACAATATTTCAAATAATAATCACATTTCTATATTAAAAGTAATGTACAATTTCTATACATTGCTTTGTACAAATATTAATATAATGTTTAAAACTTAATAGAAATTAAAACAAAGGTAAAGAAAAGGTAAAGTTTACTAAATTAAATATAAAAAATACCCAATAACAAAAAGCTTAGTTTTCACTAATCGCTTTGTTATTGGGTATTAATTGATTTAAGAATTACTACTAGTGCGTATTGCTATACATTTGTCGTCACAATTAGAAAGAGATTGTTTACTTAGTACTTTCGGTAAGTAAATAGTTACTGTTGTCCCGACACCAACCTCGCTCATGATACTAATTGTCCCTCGATGACTTTCAATAATTTTATAACTTAACATTAATCCAATACCAGTCCCTTTTTCTTTCGTACTATAAAAAGGTTCACCTAATCTCTTAATTCTTTCTTCAGGTATTCCTATTCCTTCATCTATTACATGAATGATGACACCATCATCATTTATTTCTTTTATGTGAATTGAAATTTCCCCACCATTTGGCATAGCTTCGATTGAATTTTGCAAAATATTAATAAATACTTGTTTCAATTGATTTTCTGAGCATTCAATAATTATATCTTTGTCATCCGTAAATAGTTCAACTTGAATATTTTTCATAATTGCCTTTGTATTCATTAACGATACGACATTTTTAAAAATTCGATAAATATTTTTCTTTTCTGTATTTATCTCATCTGTTTTAGCGATTGATAGAAATTCTTGCAGGATTGCTTCTATCCTTTCAATTTCAGAAAGCATAAGATCAAAATATCTTTCTTGATCTTCTTTATTAATTTGGAATAACTGTATAAAACCTTTAATTACAGTTAAAGGATTTCTTACTTCATGAGCCACGCCAGCTGCTAATTGACCAATTGCTGCAAGCGTATCTGATTTATTTAGCAATTCTTCTGTCTTTTTTCGCTCTGTAATGTCGCGTACAATAATCATAATTTTATCATGTAATAATGGTAAGCACCTAGCCTCAAAGAAATCAATACTTCCATTAAGTGTGAGTGGATATTCTACAATTACATTCGTTCCTTTTTCCTTCACTTGATTAATGGCTTCCTGAAACTGCTGTGCTACTGACGTTGGTAATACTTCATAAAACTTTTTTCCCATAAAAGTTTCTGCGGGTACGTAAAACTTTGTAGGAGATCCTGCCTTGTAATCTATAATTGTGCCATCATCTTCTGTTAAGAAACATAAATCTGGTAAAGCTTTAAAAATTAATTCCAGTTCAGATGTTTGTTGTTTTAACTGCTCTTCTATCGCTTTTAAATGTGTAATATCTACACCAACAGCCCAATAACTATATCCTGTTACAGGAAACTGTTCTGATATATTCGACCACATTATTGTTTTGATTTCACCATTTTTACATGTTAAGTGCATTTCCCAATCTCTGAAATTTTTTCCACAAGTTAAAAATTTCTTTTGTATTTGATGGCGATAATTATGATCAGGATACAATAATTGCAGTGCATTGGGATTTCCAATTATTTCTTCAGCGGTATAACCTGTTACAATTTCGCATTCTCGATTCCACAAAACAAAATCTCCATTATAATCAAGCGCATCGACCATAACAGGCATGTTTTGTAAAATCGTATGTAGTTCCTCTTCTTTCCGAGAAAGCAACGTTGTATTTTTACTTTGAAATACTTTTATTGCACCATCTAAAATTAAACTTGAGAGCATTTCAAAGTATTTTTGACAACTGAAAATTTCACTTTTTTTGGACCATACAACAAAAGATCCTAAATGTTGATTGTATAAGAAAATGGGGATTTCAATCTTTGGAAGTTTACTCTTTTTTATCTCATTCATTCCGAATGAAAAAACACACTCTTTTTCAGCATCAAGAAGTTGATGTGATATGTTAGTTAATTTATAAAATTGTTCTGCCATGGTTTCTATTGTACTCACATCAATAAGTTCCATTAGCCGCGAATTCATTCCTTTTTCACCTCAATATGTAAAATTAATACAAATCTAAAATTCATACTTCTCCATTATACGAAGAAAGCTAGTGTAGGTATATAGCTGTAGAATAATTATTCGAACAAATTTTATTTTTCAATTAAAACAAGAAAAGAATATATATACTGAATATACCTTTAATTAGTATATATTTCGTTGATTCCTCACTTATTATCTAGATAACTTGAATTCCTTCTTACATTCACTGAATTTTTACTCGAGAGTCATACACGTTACTAATAGCGATATAAACATGCAATAAGTATAAAGTTCATAAAATATTCACAATTTTTATGAAAAATATAAACATTTATTCCAATATATTCTATATAATAAAATGTAATAAGGCTTCTATGAATCTCATAGAATACCTTACCCCTAATAAAAAAGAAAAAAGAATCCAAATGGATTCTTTTTTCTTTTTTATTTACATTACATATTTATATAAAGCATGTGCCACACCATGTTCTTCATTTGATAACGTTTCGTATTTACACATTGCTTTTATTTCTTCTACTGCATTCCCCATTGCAATTGATATGTTCGCTTTTTCCATCATAGAAACATCGTTTAGTCCATCACCTATCGCTACAGTATTTTCAACCGGAATATTAAGATGTTCTGCTAAAGTATATAATCCATTCCCTTTTTGAGCATCTCGATGATTAATCTCTAAATTGTGCCAATATGAAGATGTAATTGCTAAATCTGTATTATGAAGAAATGTTTCTTTTAGTTTTTTTAATTTCTCAATATCATAAGAAAATGGTAATAGTTTATGCACATGTATATCTGTTTCTACAATTGGTTTACAACTTTCCGCACTATGAAACGCTGTATGCTCAAGATATAATGCTGCGATTGTTTCTAACTCTTTCAAGTCGAAATTTTCTTTTGAATTCTTCATATACTCAATTTCATTACGTACACTCTCTACTCCATAATCCGGTACATACACACCTTTATCAGTATAAAGCTGATAATATAAACCATTCTCTTCAAGATATTCTACAATTTCAAGTGCCTGCATATTTTGAATTGGATATCTCTTCATCATTTTTTTATCTTTATATATAAGAGCCCCATTTTCCGCAATGATTGGACACTCTAAATTAACTTCTAACAATAATCGCTCAATGTCAACAATAGAACGTCCTGTACAAATTGCTACAACATGGCCAGCTTCTTGACATGTTCGAATTGCTTCTGCATTTTCTTTACTTATCATTTTATTCCCCGAAAGAAGAGTTCCATCTAAATCAATTGCGATTAATTTCATTATTTCTTCACCACTTTCTATAAATACACGAGTTCTAATTAATTATTAGGTATCGTTTTCATACAATCCTCGTGAGGTACTTCTTATTTATAATTTATGAAAAGCGTTTCAGGTCAAGAAATAATTAAAAATAAAATCCAAAGCTTTTCTTTTTAAAAAAGCTTTGGATTTTAAACTATGAATTATAACTAATGTATTTTGTCTCACACATGTACACATTTTTTTCTTCAGTTGGGATATATACTTTAAACTTTTCTAGCCGTTTTCCATAGACATGAATCGTAATAACGCTTTCATTTTTGCTAATTTCAAGAATATGACAATCCGCTGGTGGAATTACTTTATCTGTTTCTCCTTCTCCCAAATAAAGATTTCCTGTATGTGTTAAATAAACAAGTGAATTTCCAAGTTGTTTCGTTTGTATAAAGTTCTTCACCATAATCCTTCCTGAAAAAACGCCTTCTACTCCCCATGTGCCGTCATGGTCATGTAAAGGTGTAGATTGTCCATCTTTCCATACGAGAGCTAGTACTTCAAAACGTTTGAGCGGATCTTCATACAATAAATGTCGTGCATATTGAGTCAAATTGGCCTTCTGTTTATCTAACGGAAGCCATGTTTTCTTTTCTAAAAGTTCTTCTAGTAACTTTTCAATGCCACACACTATTTCTTCTTCAAATAAACCGTTTTCCATAAGATTTGTAACACCTTTAATAAACTTTTGAAATGATTTACTTCCATTACAAGTCAACATAAGAATCCTCCTCTACGTTTTATACAATTCCATATTAAGGTAATTGCCGAAAACTCACAATTGAGAAACAAAAAAACAAGATGCAAATGTATGCACCTTGTTAAGATTTTTATTTGGCTTTCAATCGAATAGGTAAGTATTTTAATGTTTGTTCATTTTCCAATATACATTTTTCTAAACAGAAAGATGGAGATAGCTCTATTTTTTCAAAAGCATTTATAAAGGTAGTTAATGCAATCTCAGCTTCTAAACGTGCAAGTGGTGCTCCTAAGCAAAAGTGAGGACCTTTCCCAAAGGTTAAATGCTTTTCATTTCCTGTTCGATGTACATTAAATTGAGAGGCTTGTGAAAATTTTTTCTCATCTAAATTCGCTGCACTAACCCACGCAACAATCATCTGATTCTTTTTCATGAAAGGACCAAATATATTTGTATCCTCTGTAATCCTCCGGGCCAATGTAACAGGAAAGCGATAGCGTAATACTTCCTCAATCGCTTTTAAAATTAAGTTAGGTTCTTTTCTTAACTCTTCATAAATTCCAGGTGAATCTACTAAAAAGCAATAAAAGCTATTAACAATTAAATTTGTAGTGGTTTCATTCCCAGCCGCTAGTAAACCTAATGAAAAGGTTACAATTTCTTCATCGGTTAATCTTTCGTCTTCATATTCAGCTCGAATTAAATCAGAAATGATATCATCGGTTAAATGATATCTCTTTTCCTGAACAATCGGTAGAAGGTATGCTTTGAATTCATGTAATGCTATCCCTTTCTCGGCATCCAGATCATTAAACTTTTCTTTACTATACGGCATAAATAAAATATCAGACCATTCTTTCATTTTTTTACGATCTGTTGTTGGGACTCCTAATAAATCGGAAATAACGGTAACAGGTAAAGGTGCAGCAAACTGTTCAACGATATTAACTTCACTACATTTTTCGATATGTTGTACAAGTTCATCTGCGATAGCCTGTATTCGAGGTTTCCACTGTTCTAAACTTCTTGGAGTAAATGCCTTAGAAACAATGGAACGTACATTGCGATGTTCTGGTGGATCTGTAGAGTTTATATTTATTCTAGTTTCTAAAGGAGGGATTGAGAATTGTCTGCGCTCCCTTCTACTTGAAAATAAGCGATAATCTGATAAAACACGATTTACATCATCATATAAAAAAACATTCCATACATCCTGCTCTTCATCATAATGAACTGGGTGATTATCCCTCATCAAACGATACCATTCATATGGATTCCATAATTCTTCTTTTGTTTTCAGCTTTGAAATTTCATGAACTAAAATAACATTTTCAGGTGAAGCCATAGTTCTTTCCTCCCTTTTCTTTTACAATAAAAGTGATAGGTCGGCAGTCCAAAGTTGTATAAACTATCATATGTTATTTTAACATATACCAAAGGGGATTTTTCATTAGAGAACTTGAGAAATATATAAGGGGGATTTTTATGTACGTTGACATTTTACTACTAGCAGAATTAACGACAGGACCAAAACATGGATATGAAATTAAAAAAAATGTTCAAAATCGTTTAGGTGAAAATTTCGAATTAAATCACAACATGCTTTATCCTGCCCTTCGGCGCTTTGAAAATATGGGTGCTATAACGAAAAAAATACATAAACAAGTCGGAAAACCAAACCGAAATATGTACGATATAACAGAAACAGGAGAAGAAATTTTTTCTGAAATGTTACGAGAGTTTCCCGAAAAACTTGCGACAAACAATACAGAATTTCTTGTTCGTATTGCGCTATTTGAAAAACTTGACTATGAGGATAGAAAAGAGATTTTGACTGTACGTCAAAACGTACTATATAATCAGCTTACTGCTATTCAGTCTCTAGATGTTACCTCATCTTTTATTACTGAAGTCATTGAATTTAGTAAATCACGAATTGAACATGAATTGAGTTGGATTACATCACTTATGAAAAAAATATGAAAAAATAACAAGAAAAGTTAAAAACAATGAATGAAAATGATATTTATTATCAATACTATAATTAATAAAAGGGCAACCACGATTTGGCTACCCTTCAAACATTTATACTTCTGGATCGAAAGTTTTGCAATCTGTTTCTTCCGTTGTAGATGCATGTTTACCTTTATGACTTACTACGTAAATTGCCTCTGCACTACATTTATTACCGTTCGCCCAAAATTTACAGTTATTTACTTCACATAAAACGTCTTGTGCCATAGTATCACACCTCCTTGTTCTATTATCATTAACAAAATTCGGAGGTATGATACTCTTTGTCATGCATTTTTTATTCCCTTTTTAGCTTTCTTAATGGTTCAATATCTCCTCGTACAATCACATCTATATTTTCAGTTATTTTTTCAATGTCAAAATGCCACCATTGAATTTGTAATAATTCTTCTATTATTTCATTTGAAAATCTCTCTTTTATTTTATTTGCTGGATTTCCACCAACAATTGTATATGGTGCGACGTCTCTAGTCACAACAGATTTAGCTGCAATGATTGCACCATCTCCTATTTTTATTCCGGGCATAATAGTTGTGTCCATACCAATCCAAACGTCATTTCCTATAACTGTATCGCCTTTGTAAGGTAAATCAGACAAACTAGGTGTATACTTCTCCCACCCATTTCCAAAGATATTAAATGGATATGCCGAAAATCCATCCATCCGATGATTCGCTCCGTTCATAATAAAGTTAACTCCAGATGCAATACAACAAAACTTTCCAATAGTAAGGCGATCCCCAAGAAATTCATAATGATGTAATACTCGATTTTCAAATGTTTCTCCATCTTTCGCATCATAATAAGAATAGTCACCAACAAGTATATTAGGTTTTGTTATTGTATTTTTTATAAATTGAACGTTTTGATTTCCTTCAATAGGGTATTTAATATTTGGATTAGGATTCATTTTGTACAGCACTTCCTTTACCACTTATTTCACTTTCTACCGCTATTACTGGCTTTAAATTGTATATAGGTAAAATAAACAATAATCCAATTATAAAAAGTAAAGCCGTCCCTTCATACATCATACTTAATGAAAACATCTCTTTTAATGAGCCAGCTATACTCATCGTTACTACCATTGAACCGGTAAATAGCGGACTTAAAATACCATTTACACGACCTATAAAATCGGTATCGCTATTTTGAATAATAAGCGTATTAATACCAATTTGGATACAAGGAAGAGCTAAGCCACTAAAAAGCTGAGCTGTAAGTGTCACCCATAAATTTGTAGAATATCCTATAATGCCAATACCAATTGCTTGACCAAGCATACCGATAATTAACATCTTTTGCGGAGCAACGTTTTTCGCAAATACCATTGCTAATGCTCCGCCAACAATCATTCCCGCACCATTTACTGTTAGTAGCCACTGTAAACTCTCTTTTGATAATCCTAGCTGCTCAGTCACAATAAATATACCTAATGGTTGAATTAATCCTATACCTAGTCCTGCAGCCATAAAGCAAAGCCCTAGCAAAGTTAATGTTTTTTTCTTTTTGACATACTTAATACCATCCTTCATCTCCTGCAGCAGAGTGATATCTTTCTTTTCTACGTCGTTTTCAAGATCTTTCGGAAGAAATAACAATACAACTGCCGCAAGTAAAAACGAGATACCTGTTATGATGATTGAAATATAAATTCCAAAACTATGAAAGATAAATGTCCCTAGAATTGGTCCTAATACCATAAATATTGCAAATATCGTTTGATATATAGACATCGCTAATTGAATTTGTTCCGTTGATAAATGTTGTTTAAACAACTTCATTCCAGATGGTTGTGAAAACTGTGAAAGGATTGCAGAGATGAGTGTCACAAAAAACACAATTTTCCACGTTCCAAACATAAGCGTAATTAATACAGCGAATACTGAAATGGAACTTAACGTTTCACACCATATCATTGTCTTCTTTGGCTTCCACCTATCAGCAAAGGTACCGCCAATAAATGAAAAAATAAAAATTGGAGCGAATTCAGCAACTGAAATCATAGAAATAGCAAAAGCATCACCTTTTGTCATTTCCATTACATATAGTAATACCGCAAAGTTTCGAACCCATATTCCTATTTGTAAAAATAATGCTGATGCTAAAATCCCTTGTACAAACCGATTTTTTAATACTTGTGATACCCCATTGTTTTGTTTCGTTACTACATTTGTCGACATAAAAAAGCCTCCTATTTCATGTTCTGAACAGGAGGCAGCACAAATCATATAAAAAGACAATATATTCGCAGAGCGAAATACATCCCTTTTCTATAAATGTACAGACTAACCCTATTCAGAAGAATATTTCGTTTTTTAACGAAGATCTCTTACAAATAGAATTAGTTGATCATTGGGATGTCTTCACCCTTCCGTTTCGAATTTAAATAACACATACATACTCTATGTAAATCATTTTCGATGTATGCATGTCTCCTTTTAACTATTCTAGAAAGTTAAAGGCAATTCCTCTAAAGAACGCATTAAATAGTTCCCTTGCCATTTAATTTCTTCACGATTCCCTTTTATTTGTAGTTCAGGCATTCGATTAAACAAAGTAGTAATAGCAATCTTTGCTTCTAACCTCGCAAGTGGAGCGCCTAAACAGAAATGGCTACCATGACCAAAGGCAATATGACGATTATTTTCTCGAGTAATATCGAATACTTCTGGGTTTTCAAATACAGTTTCATCACGGTTTGCAGAAGCTAAGGCAATGACAACCATATCTCCTTTTTCAATTGTTCGGTCGTGAATTTGAAAAGGTTCCGCTGCCCACCTTGCAGTTGTAACCTCAACTGGAGAATAATAACGCAATCCTTCCTCAATAGCCGAATCAATTAGTTTTGGATTATCTTTTAATAACTGTAATTGATTTGGATTTTCAAGAAGTGCTAATACCGTATTTGTAATTAAATTCACTGTCGTCTCATGTCCTGCGACAATTAATAGCATTATCATTGAATATAGTTCCCGAGCGCTAAGTTTATGCCCTTCACTCTCTGCAAGTATTAAAGCACTCACCAAGTCTTCTTTTGGCTCTTTTCTTTTAATATCAACTAAATATTGAAGATATGTAATAAATTCAGATAGTTGTTTTTCAGTCTCTTTTATTTCTTCAGGTGTTTCTGGTGATGCAATAACAGCATGAGACCAAATCCTAAATTTCGCTTGATCTTCTTTTGGAATACCGAGCATCTCACTTATTACAATAATTGGTAATTGAAATGAATAATCATCCACAAGATTTAATGTACCTTTTCGCTCTATATCACTTATCAAATCATCTGCTATTCTCTGAATTCTTCCGTCTAATTGTGCAATCATCTTCGGTGTAAAAGCTTTTTGAACTAAAGATCGTAAACGACTGTGGTTAGGTGGATCTGAATTTAGCATATGTGTTGTTAAGTGGTCACTATTATCAACGGAAAGATACATGTTCTTTGTATCTTGAGAAAATACATTTGTCCAATCTTTTTTTAAACGATTATCTTTTAAAAGTGGCAGAGCATCTTCATATCTAGTAATGAGCCATTCTTTACCGATTTCAACTTGGTTTACAAATAATATAGGTTGTTTTTTTCGCGATTCTTTATAAATTTCATACGCATCTTCTTTAAACTGAGCTGAAGCTAAATTAATGCCATCCTCTATGCTTAACCCAACTTTGTTTTTCATTGACATTGTATTCCCTCACTCTCATTTGTTTTTGAAAACCAACCAACATATGCATTATACTCTAATAAAAACGTGAAAATTGTAAATTTTTAATCAAAATCTTACTTCGTATATTGAAAAATAAAAAAGTGAGAGAGTACAATCGTTTTACTCTCCCACCTCTCTTTATGCGAAGCACATAAAATTACTAATTTGTTGATAGCGATAACTTACTTTACGACGACGACCACCCTGCCAAGTGTAACCTGATACTCCGTTTCTTCTCACTTCAGTCGGAAAGAACCATAAATCTCTTCCAAAAGGCCCAGGACGATGTAAACGTAAATAGCCCCATCTTCCTAAACAGTTACACATCCATGATTTCATATTGCCTGGTTGTGCCGGAGAAGCAAATGTAGACGGTAACGATGGCGCTTGTGACGGTGGTGGTGACGTTGGAGCATCCTCCGCATCATCTGGTCTGTAATCTTCTTGTTCAATATCTCTCACTTCATTTGTAGGTTCATACCCGTAGTTTTGTGGATTATAATACATCGCTTGATCATATGGATAATTTTGTTGGTTATACATATTAACAAATCACCTTCTTTTCATTCATTACCTTTATCATTCATATGTGATATGCCCTCTCTAGGAAGCTTATGTATAGCCCAAATTCAACTTAAAAAGCTCGTATTATTAAAAATACGAGCCTTTCAAAAATAGAATGTGTTTATTATTTCCTTAACTTCACACTATAAAAACGCATTTCATCTAACGAACCTTCAAATTCAAATACTTCTTGTTTAATTAATTGTTTCAAGCGATATTCTAAGAATGTATCTCCAACCAATTGTTCAACAAGACCAAGTGCTTCACCAATTACTCTAGGAGCTTTGAGGAACTCTCGATCAGCACCCACACTTTTCGCGCATTCAATTATAAATTGATCAAAATAATCTTCTTGTACAAAATGCACTTCATTTTCTTTCCACACTCTTAAACATTCTATGCTTTCCGATAATCTATCCCACTCATGTTCAAACTTCATTCGCTTCTCTTCAGTTAAATAAGGTAACTTTATAAAACTTTTTTGGAATAGAGCTAAACTTTCAGGTGGTAATTCTCCCGTTCCACGAATATCATACTCTTGTTTTAATATTTCTCTACTTGCTTCAGACGTATTAATAACTCGAATGTTTTTCTTATCCTTTAATTGTGTTATTACAAAACTTAGGCCTACATGTTCATGTGCATTATCAGCCTTCCAAATTGTAATAGGTGTTTCAACAGGAATAGTATGTAGTTCTTCTATAGTTGCTATAAATCTTGATAAATATTCTTCTTCAAAATAACTATCATAAGCAGTTAAGTTATTTATTAACCACTCCTGTCTTGCTAGTTGCCCCTCATTCGTATGCAACCTATATATCGGTCCAATTGAAAAAAATTCCGAAAAAGCAACAACACTCTCTTCAAATAATTCTTCTTGACTTAACATATATTTTAAGCAACCAGCCGTTGAATCATCAAAAGCAATATGTACGTGCGTACTGTCTTTTACATTCCTTTTATAAGTAGGATTACTTGTTAATTGTTTCGGAATATCCATCAAATTTTTAATTGTATCTTCACTATAGTTTTCTTCTAATAAGTTTAACTGTATGAGAATACTTTGAAGTAAATCTTTAGCCTCATCTTCGTACATATCCTCTACAGCATTTTTAATTTTATCTATCACACAAATCCCTCTATTCATTTCAAAAATAACGTAGATTATAGTGTATCATTTTAGTATAGTTCTTTAAAGTCAAATCCAGATTACTACAGCAATCTGGATTTTCAACAAAAGCTCTCCTTATATTTTTGAATTGCTAAATATTTTTACTTTGAAAATCCTTGTATCTAAATGTATAATTATATAAAAACAAAAATATAGGAGCTATATTTATGGATAAAGTACTTACAAATTATAAACATTACTTAAAAAATTGGAGATTTATATTTATTTGCATACTACCTGCTATTGCCTTATTCGTTACTTTCGATGTCATCTTTGAACTACTGTTTCATCAAAATTTCTACTTATCTAACTTAATTTCTGCTATCATATTATTTTTAATATTTATTAACGTTAAAGATAAATTTAAAATTAAAGGCTAAAAAACACTATTTCAAAATAGCCCTTTATTATTGCATCCTACTATAAAATAAGGCTCATAGTAGATTTTCATAAAAAATAAGAGCACCCTGCAATTAGCTGCTCTTATGTGATTAGAGGTTTTTTCTGAGTATTAAGTAGGACACGAAGATCTTGTCCTACTACATAATATATGCTTGTGCTTATTATTTCGTGCATGTATTAAGCAACATGTTCAGGTACTTAATATATGCACAGTCATTGCTAAAAAATCTACTCAAAATTTCACTGCACAATTTCATATTTATAAATTAAAAAACATCCTCAATGGATGTTTTTTATCTAAAGATTTTAAGCTTCCATAAACTTAGCCGGTACACCAATTTTTTCAACTACAGAAGATATATTAGTAGGATTAATCATTACATTTTCAATACATACTAATTTATTTTCTAATATCCCATTCTCTGTAGTAATAAGTTCTTCAAACCGATCTAAAGTCATTGAGAATTTATGTTCACTTCCGCCATTCATACTAACTTTTACATACTTCATAGTGTCACCGCCTTTCATAATAATTTACATTTCGACAAGAAGGCGCTTACATCCTTTTTATTTACCTCTTAGATTTCTCACGTTTATATATATTTTGAGCACGGAAACTACTATTATTCACTCACAAAATTATTGCTAATAAGAAAGATAAAGATAAAAATGCACAAAGTGGAATATATAAACCGGTATCCATTCTTGCAAAGTGCGTATCTTTTTGTCGTTTAAAGATACCAAAATAGTTAAATTCACCAATTACTCTAATAGAAAAGACGATCATACAAATCCAGGAACCGACTTGAATAATAACATTAGGAACTGCAAAATGAACAATATTTGCTTGTTGCAACAAAATTATTGCTGCCATACTTAATAATAATGCAATGACCAATGTCATTCCGGCACGAGGTGTAAACGCCTTTTCCCCTGCTTTAGTTGGAATAACACTATTTGTCCCCCAATTACCTCCGAAAGCCCAATATACATGTAAAAAACTAACTAAGAATAATATACAAGCAGATATATATGTAATGATAAGCATTTTATCCTCCCCTTATTTCATTTTGGTTCCCACCTATAAAATATGCTGTTCCCCCCACATTAGCAACCTTCATTTCATTACATAAAAAAACCGTAATGATTTATCAATATTAAGATAAGTCATTACGGGGTTATTAAACCTCATTATGCATTATACCTATTTCTTCGGCGTTCCATCCTTGTTTGACCTTGAACTGCATTTTCTTTGTATGGATCTATTTGCTCTGTCATTTCATATGTTGCAACTGGTTCTTCGTACTTATACTCATGGATCTTTTCTGGCATTTTACTTTTAGATTCTTTCCCACCAAACTTAAATAGTTTCATCTTTAATTTCGGCAATCTTGGAAGTCGAATCTTAATTGATAATCTTTTGCGTTTCTTTTTTGGTCCAAGTAGATTTATATTTTCTTGATTATCTTTCTCTTTGCGGTGAATGAACATCGCAAGTAATCCTCCTAATACAAGTCCTCCAATTAATAGTAATATATATACATAATGGCTTGTCATTAAACTCGTTATGCGTTCAAGTATGACTAACGACTGTACTTCTTTTATATCCCATAGTAAAGCGGCCCATAATGAGAATAAGCCCAAAGTAAGTCCATATGTACGAAAACGGAATAAACATGGAATTAACGCGACACATGCAGCAATTTTCGCATTTGCTATGATTGAGCTTGTTGCAATATCTTGATGCCAAATAACTAACAGTAGTGTTATAAATGGCGCATAAGCTATCCAACTGCATATACGTGAATACATCTTTTTAGCAAAATAACTACCGAAACTAGTAAAAAATAAAAGCCCTCCAATATATATAGATTGTTCTAGAGGGATTTGCTTTGTAAGTCCTGCAATTGGAAAGAGGCCGCTCAATAGCATTAAGAGCACATCTAATTTCTTCACAATTCCCCATTCCTTTCAAATTTTTTCAATTAATAAAAATCGTTTTTCCATATGAAATAGTTTTTGTATTTCTAAAAAACATATTAATCCTGTCTGCACATAAAGTAAATATGTAAACGAAAAGATACTTGACAAAGGATATCCTTATTTACATAAAAAAATGACAAATCCTGATCGATATAACGAGCAGGATTTGTTTACTAGTATTTAAAGTAGAATAATTGAATCTTTCTTTTCTACTTTTACTACATCTACATCCAATTCATCATCAAATTCTTTAAACTCTCTTGCATCTATGTCAGTAATATAACTCTTTATTACTTTTTCCATATGCATGGAATATGTAATGTGTACATTCTTTTTCGAAAGCATACTAGAATTACAGCACATGTAATGTATCATTTTAGCGATATAATCCCTTTCTACAGGTTTTACACCCAATGGTAAAATTTCAAGTATATATCGCTGAAAAATCCCACTACAATTAAGTGAATATTCACCAGTGCTATAATACATCCCTTTTTGATCTGTATATAAGCCAATGCTATCTAGAGCATCATCAGATTCTATTACACCGTAACTTGGTACATCAAAACCTGTATTTATTCTAATAATATTTAAATTTGGAACCTTTAACACCTCTGGAACAATATCAGGTAAAATATCTGTATTAATTTCTTTATTTTGTAACTCTTTTATCCAATACCTTCTCAAATTTGCATCTACAATGAAATAAACTTGTTCATTTTGTTCTTTTGCATATTGTACAATTTCCATTAATGTTTCGGAAACATATTGTTTAAAAAGAGCTCCCATATCATTTCTCTTTGATGGTTGTGGTAAAAATGCATTATGTTTATTTATATTTAATAATACGTAATCAATCGTTTGCCATTCTGTATTCCCATATAATTTATATAAAATTTCTTTTCCTTTTATTTTTGAAAGAATAGGTAAGAAATCAAATTTCGATATTCGTTCAATTGATAAATTAACATATATACAAGGTAAATTTATCTTATTCCAACTACGCTTCAAAAATCCTTTTTGCTCTAATAAACTAAAAACACTATTTACAATTGTTTTACGAGATACACTTTGGCCTATAAATAAATTAATAAATGTTGAAATACGGTTTGCTCGTGCAAATCCCTCTCTAATGATTTGTTTTGGATCAATTTTTTCTCGTCCATCACAATTTTTCAATGCGATTAATGCTAATGTCGCATCACTGCGCTCGCCCGCGGTAGCATAGACAGCTTTCGTAACATCATCTACAAGATTTGTTTTATATTTTTGGCAATATTGCATTTTATATGGATTTTGTAACACCTTTTCAATATTGTATCTCACAATCTTTAATAACACTGGAAAATCTGTATTCAATACATAAGAATTTTCACCAACTTTAGTCAAAACAATTTGACTCTCAAGTAATGTTTGTTCTATTTCCAGCACTATATCTTCAGACCAAACTTCTAATGTTAATGTCTCTAATCCTTTTGGGGCAAATAAAGGAAATAATTCATTTTTGTTATTTGTAGCTACCTTTTTACATTCTGGAAGTATTGTGAAATAAGAGAATTTACGCTGAAATTCTTTAAATAAATACTCTCTTTCCTTTACTGTTATACCCGGTTCTATTTTAGTACCTTGAACTTTATAAATTCTCTCATTGTATGGAAATAACACCCTTTTATTTTCTCCTACAATATAATCTTTCGGATATTGGAGAATATGGTCTAAATCCACCTCTCCCCCTATTTGAAAATCATCTTTTAAATTTCTAAATATCTTAATCCATTTCATGCCGGTTGTAGCTTGTTGTATTTTTAGTTTTACAAACCGTATTTTTTTATTATTTGACGCAAACTCTGAGGTAGAAATCAATATCATGCCTCGTTTCCGTCTTAAAAGTAAAGGAATATCTGGATGATTATATTCTTGATAAAATCTCCGAATCCCTATTGAAATATTTAATAATGGAGCGTTCTCACCACCGCGGGTTATGCATTCGAATCGATATACATAGGAGAAAAAATCTTGTGTTTTTTCATCTTTTATCGGCCCTGACATCGCCTCACAAATATTTTGTGATCTAAGAGGGGAAAAATAGATTTCTTCTGCATTTGTATTTTCTAAATATATAGGACGCTCACAAAAAATATGTGAGATTAAAGCGGGCACCCACTTAGAATACGTTTCATTATCATGTAGTACTGGCAAATGAGAAATCAAATCGGATTGCCATTCATATTTTGGTGGTTCTACTAATCTATTTGGTTTCCAATCATGAATAATCTCATACCAACTTTGAAAAATATAATCGAGCTGCTCTTGTCTAATAGGTTCTTTCGATACAATCCATGGTGTATTTTCATTTAATACGTACGGGTTATGCTGAATAAACAATATATCCGAAAACATATCATACAATCTTTCATTCAAACGTTTCAACTTACTCGTTAATAAAAATGTCTTATAATGTATCTCTACGATGTCCAGCCATTCAATAGGAAAGTATATAAATGATACCTTTTCATTTAAAAGGGGTTCTACTATATTTTCAAATGTTAGCAGCCTTAATTTTTTCATAAAATGATTGCTTCCTTTCTTCAGTTGTCTTGATTATCAAAAAGCTAGAACAATAGTTACTTAATCTAATCCATTTAAACCAAGTATTTAAAAGAAACGTAAAAACTGTTTATCTACATAAATTATTATCAAACCGACTCTTTTAAAAATTCAAAGTAATTATCATGTATAACACCTCTACTATATTTGAATTTCGATACATTCAAATTATACATTATAATTAATGCATTGTACTTATCATTTACAATATCTTTACAAAAAAACCAAAAAAGAACACCTTAATTCGGTGCCCTTTTTACAAATATCAACCTTTATGTAATTGAACATATAGATAACAGTAATCCCCCAAATGAAATTGCTCCTAGTAAACCTACTACAACTCCTGTTAAACAAATACAATCAGCAAGACAAATAGAAGACTGTGATAATGGAACAAATGACCTACTTGTACTCGAACCATATTGTTTTATTTTCTCATAATTCACATCTAACATTAGATGTAAACATGTTACACCATCCTCAATAGTATGTAGAGGTTCTTTTTCTAATCGCTCCAATAATTTACTATCAAAAGCAACTGATAGAGGATACTGCTTATCTAATTTCATATTTTGATAAATTAGTTGCAAACGAGATAATATATTGTTTTTCTTCTTTTCAGATGTTACTGTACATTTCATTTTATTAAATTCATTTAATAACAGTGTCAATTCATCTCTTTTTCCGTATAAATCTTTAGCTATTTTTCTCTTTAGTTTATACGAATGGATAATAGATTTTAGTTCAATCATATTCATACACTTCCTAATTACATATTATTTACCCGATTATTTTATAGATAAACAGTACTTTTTAATCTTATTTAAATTACACTCAAGCATCTTCATTTACTATCGATTAACATTACATTAACCTTACAAAGTTGTAATAAATTCGTTAGCTAGAAGGAAGCAATGCCCAAACTAGACAGATATTTAATGACAAAACCATAAGAAAAAAACAATGATTAGATTTTAAATCTAGTCATTGCTTTATCCATCACATCTTGATTACATCTATATATCTTATTGTTACTCTTTCACTTGAATGATTGAATATGTCCATTAATAATGGCTATATTCTTTGTCGGCACGTACATATAACTAATGTTTTTTTATTGATAAAGTGAAACTTTAATCAGCTCTCACCAATCGGGCTTTTATGGGCAGTCCGCCACCTAACTTCTCTTTGCTCTCGCTGAATTTTTTGGGGGATGTTACTGCCCGCAACTAGCAAGATAGATGTTATCAATATTCATACGTTACAATAGTACCGGTAGTATCAGTAAAACCATCAAAACAGTTAGAGCAACCACCACAGCCGCCACAGCCTCCGCAACCAAAACAACCGAAGCAACCAATACAACGGAAGCCACCACAACGGAAGCCGCCACAACGACCTCCACCACAACCGCCACAACGACCACAACCGCCACAGCGACGAGCAGCATCTTCAATATAGTAATATGGATATTGGTTTTGCTGGTCCCAATAGACAATATTTCCAGACCGGTAATCATTAAGGCTTAACGCTTGTAGTTCTTGTTGAAACTGATTCATTTTCATAACCTCCGTTTATAAAATACAACCTCATCGATACTTCCCTATATTCCTGTTCGTTACATCTAAGTAGAAATAGCGCTATAAACTAAGTTCAATACGTACACCAACAAAGTATGACTTATCACTAGATGATGCACCTTGTTCATATACCTATTTTTACTATGGGCTCATTTTTATAAAGTGAAACTTTAATCAGTGGGGTTTTGTTCATCCCCTACCTAACTTCTTTGCTTCCGCTGAATTTTGAGGTGGGGGGCTTACTGCCCGGCAAATAGCGGGATAAATAAAAATTAAAAAATATGAATTCTAGCGTCATATCTTCATACTTACTAAGTTCAATTAATTTCTCAATAATTATGATGCCATGTCCTATATATTTCCGTCTGCTGCTTAGATTTTTCTGTACTGTAAATGGCTTTCGCTATAACACCTCCAAGTGACCGGTTTCTATGACGGATATGAAATTCCAACAAAAAAAACCCTAATTAGGGCTTTTCATTCTATTTCTCCAGCAAAACTCTCTATGAAATTGCTAATTGAAAAAAGACAAACTTAGATTGATGCGTCTTTTTGTGATGCCTCTTTTGTGAAATCATATAAAGCAATTGCGCCTAAAAGAACAAGTATACCTTGAGGAACATCTAGCAAAATAGTTTTCCAAATTTCTGGAATTACCCATTTGATATCTGCTGCTGTTTCAAGATATGTTTGGAAATAGCTGATTGTAAAATTAATGATTCCTAAAAATACAAACAACGATAAACCAAATCGAATTAATTTCTTATTTGTAAACATATAACACCTCTCAAAATTCATTGGATATTCCTGCTTTTGCTTCTTTATATTTTTATATCTTTATATCTAATTTTAACACATAAGGAACTCAAAAAAATACGATATGCATATTTGCATATCGTATTAACAACACTCCATGATAATATAGAAATTCCTGCAAAGAAAAAACAACTCCGTTACAGCTAACAGCTCGGGTTTCTTTTCTTATTTAACTTCATACCACCAACATTTACGTTCTTTGATTGTAAAATAAATGTGACAGAAGTTTATCCAGTTAATGCGTAGACAAGTAAATGAGCTAAATTATCGATATTCTATTTCGCCATTTCCGTAGCACTAATGACTTTACGCAAATTTGACAAGAAAAAATATATAGATAGGTATGATCCATACCTATCTATAACATTACTTCTATTCTTTATCCAATTACGTCTTTTACGTCTGTATCCACTGGCCACTTTTCTAATGTATAAGCCATTTCCCAAAATGAATATTCATATTGACTGCTAATAATAAAATGCTGTTTCATACGTTTGCGATCTGCCTCTGTTACTTTTTCAGCGATAATATCTAAACGTGTAATTTGTTCTTCAACTAGCGTACGGAACCAATCAGATCCATAAGCAGAAATCCATTCGTTATAAATTGGCTCTTCCGGCTGGCACTCTTTTAAGCGTTCGCCAATTTCATAATACAACCAATAGCAAGGTAAAATTGCTGCAATGGTATCTCCTAAATGCCCTTCATACGCAGCACGATACATATGTGAAGTATACGCATATGCAGTTGGCGCAGGAATAAAATTATCTTTTTCTTCTTTCGTTATCCCTAGTTTTTTAGCAAAATTCTCATGTAAAGATAACTCGGCCTCATATGTATTTTGAGCATGATGTGCCATACGAGCTGTCGTCTCTAATTCAAGAGCTTTTGCAGCTCCTAAAGTTTGTACTCTAGCAAAATGACTCAAATAATATGAATCTTGAAGCACATAATAGCGAAAACTAGCTAAATCTAATGTTCCTTCACCAAGTTTTTTTACAAAAGGATGGTTAAAACTCGCTTCCCAAATTGAATCTACTTCTTTACGTAATGATTGTGAAAAAGTCATTTAAATCCCTCCAATAATGTATAAAATATAAGTATTTATCCACAATTATTAAAGCTGTAAAATAAAAAAACTTTCTTTACAGGCGTAAAGAAAGTGAAATTGACAGTATTTATTTACTCATTAAATAGCAACGTCTTTCCCACTTCCCTACGCTGGCATTAACCAGATCAGGTACTAAGAGTCTCAAAATCACATTTGATCTCAGCCTATAAAAGGCCCCCCTAGTGGATAAATATTTTGTTTTTATAATGTATTCATCATAGCATACTTCGTGAAACTGTCAAAAAAATTCGTTATATAATTCCCTTAAAACCCTTCTTCTTTTCTAACTTTTAATGATGTTTCAATAATCATATCTAATAGTTTGCTATAACTAATTCCCGCTGCTTCTGCACTTTTGGGCAATAGGCTTGATTGTGTCATCCCTGGTAATGTATTAATTTCCATTACATATGGAATTCCGTCCTTCACCATCATATCAACTCTTGCATAAACACTACATTTTAATGCTTTATAACAAGCAAGTGAAGCTTTATTTACACGTTCCTTAATTTCTGCTGGAAGTTCGATAACTTCCTCAACCGTACTAGTATCATCATATTTTGCATTGTAATCAAAGAACTCGGCTGCATGTCGAATTGAAACTATAGGTAACTGTTTTCCATCCAGAATAGAACATGTAATTTCATCACCTTTTATATACTTCTCAATTACTACTTCAGAATCCCATTCGAATACAGTTTCTAGCATTGAGATCAATTCATTTTTATTGTAAACGATTTTCACCCCGACACTCGATCCGCCAGAGTTTGGTTTTACCACTAATGGAAATCCTAACTTATCTAACTCATCAAGATTTAGATCCTCCATTTTTGTAAGTTCAATCCAATCTGGTGTTTCTACACCTTCATAACGTAAAATCTTTTTCGAAATATTTTTATCCATACATATACTGCTAGATAACATATTACTTCCGCTATAAGGAATCCCTAAACTCTCCAGTGTTCCTTGAACTGTCCCATCTTCTCCGTATTTTCCGTGTAATGCGAGCAATGCAAAGTCAATGTCTTTCGCTTTTTCAATTAAATCCATTTTTTCGTTTAATGTAATTGGAACTATTTCATACTTATTTTTATCTAAATGAGCAATCATTTCATTCCCCGTCATAATTGAAACTTGTTTTTCAGACGATACCCCGCCCATAATAACACCGATTTTCATTTTCTCAACTCCAAATTTCATTTTTTAATGTATCACCAATTATTTTAATTCCACGAACTATTTCTTCTTCTTTCAAGCGCGAAAACCCTAATCGGAAAGTGTTTGCTCCTTCTCCATCAGAGTAAAAAACATCTCCAGGTGAAAACGTAACGCCTTTCTCATAACACTTTTGTAAAAGTGTGCGGGCATTCATATGCTCTTCTAGCTCTATAAATAAATGAAGTCCACCATCTCCAGTCATTCTTTTAAAAGGAATGTACTGGTTACATGCCCCGACAGCTAACTCATATTTTTTCTTATAAACAGACCTTGCCTTTTTTAAATATTTTTCAAAATATCCCTCATGTAAATATTGAAACAGAACAGCTTGATCTAGCGTAGATGTGTGAATCGTTCTTGCTCTTTTTACGCTTTCTAAATAATGAATCAGCTCTTTATCTGCAATAATCCAGCCTACACGTAAACCAGGGAAAAGCACCTTTGAAAAGCTACTAATATAAATCACATTATTGCCAGCTCCCGCAAAAGTTAATAATGGAGCTAAATGTGAACCTGAATAACGTAATTCTTCATTAAATCCGTCCTCTATAATAGGAACGTTGTATTTTGAGAATAACCTCATCAATTCCGTTCTTTTCTCTGAACTCGTAACAATACCGGTTGGATTATGATAAGAAGGAATTAAATAAGCAAAATCAAAATCTTTTTCACGCAAACTTTTTTCAACTTCATTCGTATCAATACCATCCTCATGCATATCAATCCCATGAACTTCAAGTCCATGTAAACGGAAAAGCTTAAGTGCAGCATGGTGAGTTGGATTCTCACAAATGACACGACCGGATTTTTTTGATAAAGAAGAGAGTACAATATCCAATCCTTCTGTAAATCCATTTGTAATTAGAATATCTTTATTCGAAATGTCTACACCTTTCATTTCCATGTAATGAAGTAAATAATTCATTAACGGTCTATATCCCTTTGCATATCCGTAGTTCAATACGATGTCCCCTTCAATGGACATACGAGTAAGAAAAGCTCTTTTGAAATTTTCAACATCAAATAGCTTCTCATCCGGGGCTATACTATTAAAAACAATCATTCCCTTTTCCCAACGAACACCATGTTTCATTAAATCTAATTCGTCCGCTAATGCGGTCACTGTATTAAGTTTATTTTTCCAATCTATTTCAACAGACGAAGTGTTAGATATATCCACCTTGGCAACAAAGTTCCCTTTTCCTTTAACTGCATAAATGAGTCCTTCTTGCTCTAAATCTGCATAAGCAGCGAGTACAGTGTTTCTACTCACACTTAGTAATTCACTTAGTTCCCTTGTTGATGGGATTTTTTGATCCCCGAGCAAATGCCCTTTCATAATCATTTTCTTCAAATAATCTTTCAATTGAATATAAACGGGACGTTCTTTAACAACTTTAAAATCCTTAAACAATTTCTTACCCCCTGCAATCATTTTTGCATATTTATTTCATTCTCAAAAGGTCCACGGCATATGTATTTTTTATAAAGGGCGGTACGGTCTTACAAATCTTTTCGATATAAGTTTATTACATCTTTTAAAGCTGCAGCTGCAGCACCTCTTGGATTAGAAGCCCCACCAATTGTAGTAACTTGTCCCATCGTATCTGTAAAGAACGTAATTCCTTTTTCGGTTCCATTTACTTTTGCTAACGGATGATCTTTTTCTATTTGGCACGGTTCAACATTTAAATTCACATTGCCTCCCTCATCCTTATATGTTGATGCTATTAATTTAATAATTTTATGTTGTTCCTTAGCATTTCGAATTTGCTGTTTTGTAACGTGCTCGATTCCTTTTATATGTATATCAGTAAGTGTTTTCTCTGTTTCTATTAAGCTGTTTGTCAAAAGTAACAATTTACACGCACTATCTGAACCACTTATATCTAATATAGGGTTTGTCTCAGCAATTCCTTTATTTTGTGCTTCTTTCAGTGCTTCTTCAAATGTCATATCTTCCTCATACATTTTCGTAAGAATATAATTAGTTGTTCCATTTAATATTCCTTCTATTTTTTCAATACTGCAACCGGCTAAACTAACTTGTCCAATATCTAGTGTCGGTAGTGCAGCGGCTGTTGCACCGCTATATCGAATTCGTATATTTGCGCCTTTTGCTGCTTCATTTATTTCTCTCCAGTTTGTAACGAGCGCACCTTTAGAAATTGCTACTATATCCATCTGTTTTTCAATCGCTTGTTTCATATATTGTTTCCCTGGATTTCCATCTTTAAGATTTGTAACTGTTGATTCTACCAATACAGTACCACTTATGCTAGTTGTTGCACGTTCCTTCGGATGATACTCTAAATATTTTTCAATTGCAGCGGTACCGCCACCATACATTAATAAATGATGAAGTGATAAGCCGTCTTCATTATGTATTGCAATATTTCTCCCTAATACGCCGCTTACAACTAATTGAATCCCATATGTTTCATATATATATGAATATTTTTCATTTAATAATTTTATAAACTCTCTACCTACTGTTCCGTATCCTGATAATACAACTTGAATTTTCATAATATCCCCCCATATTTTTCTACCAAATCCCTCTTTCAATATAATATAAAGCGCTCTCGAATTCCATCGAGAGCGCTTTATTATTACCTATTTCGGTAAACGTGATAGCTTTTCAGCAATTGTTCTATAAAACTCTTGAATGCTAGAAAAACCTAACGAGTCTGAAACACTTAACCCTATCATGTCGAGATGGTCCCAATTCGCTTTCGTTTCGATATGATTCCATTTTCCAATCTGTAATGACTCATTATTATTTACAGTAACATTAGAAGATGGTGCAATCATAGAATTTGTATTTACTACACCATCATTTTGCCACCAAGAAGTATCAACTAGCGGACGGTTTTCTTCATATCTCGCATAAGAACCTAAGAAAAATGCATTTCCCATTAACACTTTATTCATCGTTATATGAGGCAAATGTAAACCTGTTATAGGTGCTGCTTGTGATGCATGTCCACTATAGGATAAATAATACACATCTGGTTGCGTCTTTACCCAATTATTTAACTCCTTTGCACCATCTGTACTTAAATCCCATTGACTTATATCTTTTGTATTTTTCCAAAGTGAACTATTTAGAATACGATTACTATATTGGAAAAAGGACTCTCCAGCATTCTTCTTTATACCCCATTGATCCAATTTAAAATCATATAATGATAAATTATTGTTTCCTCCAAAGCTTGCAGCTGTAATGAGTAAATCTTTAACGAACGGAAGTAGAAGACTACCATCCGCAAGTGTTGTACCGTTGTGAGGGGTTGCTAATGTTGTAACACTATGAACGTATGATTTTCCGCCTTCAAATAGTGGTGATATTTTGGTGTCTGGGTGATTTTTCACATAATTCTTTTCTTCAAAACTACCTTCTTTTAATAGCTGTACTAATGTTCTAATCGTTTGTCCACCCATGCTATGTCCAACTAAATGAACTTTATTTGTTTCACTCCAATTCGGCGCAAAACCACTATAAGTTCTGCCAAAACGATTATGTCCATGTTTCTCAGCATGGACTGCACCATAGTCTACTGTCCCACCGCTAATTTGTGCATACAATTCACATGCACGATCCCAGTTACTAGAAACAGGTCCAACAGCTGCGGTATGTACCGTATAACCATTTCGTTTCAAATCTTCCTGTATATCATGAACACCACCCCAATATTTTACGCCAAGCATTTCTTCTCTACCCCATCCAGCAAATCCATTCACCAATATGATAGGATAATTATTTTGTTGCCTCTCTTCAGCGTATGATATTTTCGCTGCGAATGAACATACGGTCACTAATGCAAAAAAACATATTTTTAAAAATAACTTCCCCATACTTTCTCCCCCCTAATAAAACGTTTACATTTTTCTTCCTGAAAAAATCAACAGAATAATTTAACAACTTAAACATAATGTAAAGTATTTTATATACATTGTATATATAGAAAACATATACAACTGTTGATAAATATTAATTCAAGCAAATATTTACTTTTTACAATATAACTTGTAAATCTATTTATTTAGATTTATAATTAGATATAGTTTCCTCATGTTAAAAAGATTTAAAAACCATAAGAAAACTAATCTCATTGCTTGAAAAGGAGGAAAAGGCATGCAAATCGGATTCAATATTCATACATTATCTCAACCTACTAAAATAACTCCATCTCATCTTGAGCATAATACTATCTCTTCTACTAAACTTGAAGATAAAAAATCAAATGATTCCATCAAATTTGATATTCGTTTATCTGAAAAAGAAATGAAACAACCTGAGCATAAATTTAATGAATTAGATTTATGGAAGATGCTAAAAGATAAAGGTGTTCCTTTATGGATTATACTTGAAATGCTACAAAAGGCTCGTAAAGAAAAAGAAGCACAAAATAATTCAGTTCAAAATTCAAATGCGATTGAAGAAACGAGTGAGACTCGATTAAATGAAGTAATGTAAGTTATTTAAACGGTATTAAAAAGAGCTCGAGGTTGATAAAGTATCCATCAACCTCGAGCTCTTTTTTAAGATTTTTCTCCAATCGTTACAAACTGAATTGATACCTCATCTCTATAACCTTCAATTAACTTTCTTACTTTTACTTTTTCATTAATCAACGTATTATCTGTCGATATTTTAGGGTTTTCATCACCTAATGACTTTTTCAAGTGTAGAAGTTGCATATTCGTTTCATTTGCTTTTATTTCTTTATACACACTATTTTTCGCCACAACGATATACCATAGTGCTCCATAGTCACGTTTATTGCCAAGCCAAGCATCACTACCATATGTAACAGGTATCTTGTTTCCTTCTATTTCAATACTTTTTATATTCTTTTCTTCTTCATTTATAAATAATAGGGAACTTTCTTTTGGAAAATTCGGCAACGTATCTAACGTTTTAGAAAGGGATGCTTGATCACGTTTACGAAAAAGCTTTGCATTCATCATCGCTTGTGCAGTAGATTCATTTATTATCAGAACCCTTTTTTGGTCAAATCTACCTGTTTTCACTGCAAAAGCTTCCTGTTCTTTCGTGTTTTCCTTATAACGATTCATAATTGCTCCAGTATGATTCTCATCTCCAATGATTAACACACCGTTAGCTGGAAATCTGTTTTCGTTTTTAGAGCATGCACTTACACTTAATAACAATAATATACTTAATATGAAAATAGATAATTGTTTTTTCATCACAGTTCCTTCCATAACTTCAAATTGTTTTTTTACATGCTTTTCTGCAATCTTACTTGCTGATTTTCTCTATTGTTCCATTGTCTTATGAAGCTTTTGTAAATAACGCCAACGAGTTATAAAGAAATATAAAACTTGTATACATATAAATGAAATTAAAATGACGATAGAGCTATTTAGAATAGAAAAATCGACTAATTGTTGTAATGCCATATAAGCGACTACAGTATGTATTACTGCAACGACAATTGGTAAGAAAAACATTAATAATAACTGTCTCGTTACAACTTTCTTTAGCTCCCGTTTACTTAACCCCATTTTCGAAATCATTTTATACTGCTGTTGATCACGATTCAAATCAGTATATAATCGGAAATAAATAAAACTAGCAGCAAATGTGAAGAAAACGATTCCGACTAAAACACTAGCCATAAGTAATAACCCATTCGTTTGTTTTGCACTTAACAACTCTATTGTTAGTGCTCTAAATTCAAAATGTATATCTCTAGGTTCTTGATCAAATATATTATTTAATTGGTTTGAAACCTCTTTCGTTTTTATCCAATCATCTACAACAAATCCGTAAGTACGATATTGAATAATATCTTCATTATCTGGACCACTATTAAGTGGAATTCCATCATATACATGATCTTGAATAGCAATATATATCCCTTTCGTATCATGTGGCAAAACTAAATTATCGACAGTTTTTTTCACATGAAATGTCTTTGTCCAATCGCCTTGAATGACTTCAATATTCTTCTTATAATCACCATTTTTAAATTCTTGTTTTTGTGATACCATTCCAGGAATTAATAACATTTCATCTTCTTTTTCAATCGTTTCTTGTTGATACCCTAGCGCTCTCGCAAGTTCGTTATATTCACTTAATTTCATTACATATACATTACTTTCTGTATATATATATGAAGATGAAGCCATTCGATACGGAATATTAGCATCAGCCAGATGGTTTTTTATAATAGAGAGATGTTTATCCGCTATTTTGTTGTTTTCAGGAGCCATGTATAGTAATGTATACGGATTCGTCATCCTTACTAAATCTTTATTTCCAAGAGCAGCTGTCGTGCCAATTGCTGTAAAAGCAACTGCTGATATAATAGATACTATAAAAAACATTGTTGCATTATCTTTCATACGATAAATTAATTCTGAAAATGTTAGTATATTTGTTCTCTTTAAAAAGAAAGTTTCTCTCCTTTTAGCAAGATGCAATATATAAACGCTACACTGTGTATATAAAAAGTACGTTCCAATAATCACCAGGAATACTCCTATTCCTAGCACAATAAAACTATGATTTGGGATAAAGCGAAATACTAAAATATAGCCATACCCTATACTAAATAAAGAAAAAATTGATAATAAAATTGACGATTTTGGTTCAGGTTTTGGCTTTTCTCCTGCTTGAATCAGTTCCACAAGCTCTGTAACTTTTATCATTTTAAATGTTACTAGCGAAACAATTAAAAATAAGAACAGAAATGTAATGATTGTTAATAATACAGCCTGTACTGGTATATAAAAAGGCAAGCCGTTACTAATCATTAATACACTTGCGCTTATTAATAAAACTAGTTTAGAAAATATGAGTCCAATAAGAATACCTATACATATTGAACCAAAACCAATTAACATATTTTCAATTAACAATAACTTTTTAAGCTGTCTCATTGACATACCTTGCATCATTAAAACGCCAAATTCTTTCTTACGCGTTTTTAAAAACGAACTAACTGAATATAAAATGAAGAAAAATGAAAATACAAAAATCAATCCTTGCGAAACTGAAAATCCCAATGTACCAAATGCACTTATTGTTGCACTTGTCGATTTCAACTCACCTTGTAAATCAGGATGAAATAATAAAAGAGCATACGTAAAGAAAATCATAATAGAAAATGCACTACTTAAAAAATGAGCAGCATATGTACGCTTATTGCGAAAAATATTATTAAATGCGAACTGACGAAAAGTCATGCCTTTTTCCTCCTAACAAAGAAAGGACATCCATAATCTTTTGATAAAAAGTTTGCCTACTTTCACCACAATAAATTTCGTTATATAGTTGACCATCTTTAATAAAGATTACTCGGCTGCAAAAGCTCGCTGCATACGGATCATGTGTAACTAACATCATCGTTGCTTTTTCTTCTTTATTTAGAGTATCAAGCATCTCCATTACATCATTTGAAGATTTAGAGTCCAAGTTCCCTGTTGGTTCATCTGCAAGTAATAATTGCGGCTTATGAACGATCGCACGAGCGATTGCTGTTCTTTGAGCTTGTCCCCCTGATATTTCAAATGTTCTTTTATTCAAGATATCTGTAATATTTAACTTCTCTGCAATCTCTTCCAATCGCTTGTTCATTTCTTGCACGGAAACACCATCTAAAGTCATCGGCAATACGATGTTTTCTTTTACAGTAAGTGTGCTAAGAAGATTAAATGATTGAAAAACAAATCCTAATTGTTTTCTGCGGAATAACGCTAAATCTTCTGATGATAATTGGAAAGGATTTGTGCCATTTATTAAAATTTCTCCCGATGATGGAGAATCAATAGTAGATACCATATTTAATAACGTTGTTTTTCCACTACCAGATGGCCCCATAATCCCTACAAATTCACCTTCTTGAATTGATAAATCAATATCAACTAATGCTTTATAAGGTACTTTCCCTTTATATACTTTACTAATACTTTTTGCATGTAAAATTTCCATGTATATTCTCCCTTCATTTGCACGTCTCATAACAGAGTGTAAATGAATTGTCTTACAGCTCATATTGATTCGTCTTTCATTTATCTTACACGCTTGTAAGATTTCTAAAAAAACTGATAATAAAACTTTTTTTAAACTGAAATTAACGCATAACTATCTTATAATAATTGTATAGTAGCAGGAAATACAAAGTATATGAAACCTTTATTATATAAATGAGAAAAGACCGATTGCTTTATTGGTCTTTTACTACCCAACGTTATATTTTTATCCACTCAGATCTTCTCAATATATAATGATTATATATTTGATTTTCTATCCTCTGTTGGCTCTTATAAATAAACCCACATTTTTCAATAACTTTATTTGATGCTACATTGTTAATTAAAGCAATTGCGTTAAGGACATTTAAATTTGTTTCTTTAAACAAAAAGTCAATTAAACCTTTAGTCGCTTTTGTAGCATAGCCATGATTTTGATGTTCATTTGAGATAGCATACATTATCTCTCTGTTTGGTGAAGGGAGTTCTTCTTTCATACCTGTGCAGCACCATCCAATAAATTCATTTGTGGTTTTCTTAAATATTCCTAGTCTTAATATGTGATCATCTATGTTAGTCGTAGTTCTCACTGCATGAAGAAACGCTTTATTTTCTGGTATTTCATAATTTACAACCCAATTAACCCTTTGTTCTTTCGTCGATTTCCAGTCCGGTAAAAACTTTTCTATTTCCGGTTGATTGGATATGTTATAAATACTCTCTGCATCTTTAGTGGAAAACTCTTGTAAGTAAATTTCACCACAATCTAGCCTAAATAACTTAGCGGAATTTTCTATTTCCATGACCATCCCCCATTGCCATCAACCTAAGCTTTTGAGATACCCCCATACCGAAATTTTCACCTTTTTACAGTTATTTATGAGAATTCAGCTCATTTTTTCGTTTTCGGGAACAATCAATTTCTTAAGTTGATGGGTATGTGATAATGCATCCATTTGAACAAATTTTCCTTTTCCATACCAATCACACACCTTTTGTAGAGTAATAGTATCAGCATATCCCAGTTTAAGAAGCTGATTACGAAATATTTAGAATTTTTTCGCGAGAATCCTCCGAAATGTAATACGGACTTTAAATATTTTCATTTATAATTCTCTATTTGTCTATACTTTTCATACCGCTGTTGTATAAGCTCTTCCGAGGATAATAGTATCAATTTTTTCAGAGATGATTCGATTACAGATTCAATCACTTTTGCCTGTGATTTTATATCATTTTGTGCTCCACCTTTAATTTCAGGAATGATTTCATCAATAATTCCTAAATGTTTTAAATCTTTTGCTGAAATTTTCATATGTTCAGCAGCTTCTGGAGCATACTTAGCGTCCTTCCATAGGATAGATGCTGCTCCTTCTGGCGAAATTACCGAGTACCATGAATACTCTAACATATGGATATGGTTACCGACACTAATGCCAAGAGCTCCACCACTTGATGCCTCTCCAATTACAATACAAACAATTGGCACTTTAAGTGTAGCCATTTCAAATAGATTTCGAGCTATCGCTTCAGAAATTCCACGTTCTTCAGACCCTTTCCCTGGATAGGCGCCTATTGTATCAATAAATGTAATAATAGGGCGATTAAAATTATCAGCTTGTTTCATAAGTCTTAGCGCTTTTCTATAACCTTCTGGATGTGCCATTCCAAAATTTCTTTCTATATTTTCCTTTGTATTTCTACCTCTTTGATGACCAATAACCGTAACGGGCATCCCTTTAAATTTTGCAATACCACCTATCATTGCTTTATCATCACCATATAATCGATCACCATGAAGTTCGAGAAAGTTTGTAAACAATAAAGGTATATAGTCCAATGTCGTGGGCCGGTTACGTAGCCTTGCAATTTGAACTCGTTGAAAAGGTGTAATATTAGAATGAATTTTATCTTGCATTTTATTTAAACGTTTTTCTAATACATGAATTTCTGGCGATAAATCTACATTATTTTCTTTCATAATTTTCTTTAATTCATCAAATTTCTCTTTTAATTCAATAATAGGACGTTCAAAATCCAAACTCATTTTACCCTCCAAATGTTATGATTTACCTCACTCTAATCAAAAGACTTAGAAATAGAATCAATAAATAATTCAAAACCATCCACAACTATTTTTTGTTCTGATTCTGATAAATTATTGAGAATACTTTGATAAAATGTAATGGATTGCTCTCTTAAGCAATTAACAGTTATGTGACCTTTTTCTGTGAGGTGCAGAAAAAGTTCTCTTCTATTTTTTTCATTTACTTCACGATAAATAAGCCCCTTTTTTACTAACTTATCTACCAATCTACTTACAGTTGAAGTCTCTAATCTAAGTTTATTGGATAGTTGCCAAACAGTTAATTTTTCCACCTCTAGTTCCTCTAACGCCATCATTTGAGAAGTTGGTAAAGGTTTTTCAAATAGCCCATTGGGCAAATTTTGAGATTCAAAAACCCCAGTTATTATAATCATTTTCTTAATATCTGTTCTTAGTTTTAAGGCATCTTCTCTTTTCAAATAGGTCACCCTCCTACAACTAATGTATCATACATCAATTGTATTATACATGAATATGTTTTTTTCACAAGCTTAACGTAAGCCAATATTACAACAATGGTACGTTAAAAAAGCAAACGGAATACATCCAGCTTGATATGACACAAATGCTGTCTGGTCTAATCCCTGGTGAAACGATGGAAATCCCCGAGGCATACATTGGTCAAAATCAGAAACTTCCAGCACGTGTTATTATCCATCGTTTAACCGATGATCAAACGCAAATACGTCTGAAAAACCAAGCAATACGTGAAAAGAAGAAAGGCATTGTCATGAAGGATAAAAGTAAACGTTTAATGAGCATGAATGTATATATCACGAACACGTCGCTAGAAGAAGTACCGACGAACTACGTGCATTCATTATATTCACTTCGTTGGCAGATTGAAATTTTGTTTAAAACGCGGAAGTCATTCTTTGAAATTGATGAATGTAAAAATATAAAAAGAGAACACCTAGAGTGTCATTTATATGGGCAACTCATAGGTATTCTCCTTTGTTCTTCTACAATGTTTCAAATGCGACAGTTTCTGCTTGAAAAGAAAAAGCAGGAACTGAGTGAATACAAAGCGATTTATATGATTAAAGATTACTTTCCTTTACTGTTTCAAGCGATAGCCGTTGGCACAGAAGAACTTTTAAAAATTCTGCATCGCCTTTATCAACTGCTCAAAAAGAACGGTCGTAAATATCATAGACATAAGAATATGAACGTCTTTGATATTCTAGGGATTGTGTATAACACGACGGTGAAGCATAGACAAGCTGCCTAGCGAAAAATCACTTTTTAATAGGCTTCTTTAGCATGCCTACTTTTTTATCACTTACTAGTTTTGAAACAAGAAGCATTTCGTATCTAGTAATTTACTTGATTAGCTTGATGGGAATGTAACCATCCCCCTTAATCACGTTTACAAATACATTATAGTGCCTTAATCTGCTTCGTAAGTTCCATAAACCGTTCATCCAGTGCTTTATATTCTTTGTCGTTAGAAGTTAAAAAGCTTAATTTCCCTAGTACTTCTTGTCTCTCTGTTTCTAACGTTAAACGTAGCTCTTCAATATCATCTCTTGTTTTCGTAGGTTCTTCTAGCTGCTTTTGTATCGTATTGTTTGAAAACACGAGTTTTGTGTTAGTTGTTTTCTCCAAAAAATATCGATCGTGAGATACAATTACTAATGTTCCGTTATACTCAGCTAATGTATTTTCAAGTTGTTCACGTGAAGGTAGATCCAAGTGATTCGTCGGTTCGTCTAAAATGAGTACATCTTTTTCATCTAAAATATAAGCCATTAGCTTACATTTTACTCTTTCTCCCATACTCATATGCTCAATCGGCTCTTTCCATTGAGAAGCTTGGAACCCTAAATGTTTCATTAAATTTTGGACTTTTCCTCTTTCTTCAAACGTCTCTTTAAAAAATAAATTTTCTGGTGTTTTATCAAGCGGTAAATCAAAAACTTCTTGTGTTAAATAGCCGATGTTCGCAGATGGTGAAATCCATATTTCTCCTTCAGCAGTTTCCGTTCCCATAATCATCTTCAGTAATGTTGTTTTCCCACTACCGTTTGGTCCAACAATCGCAACTTTCTCACCGTGCTGAATTGTAAAATTAACGTTTTCAAATAATACTTTCCCATGAAAGTCTTTTTTTAATTGCTTCACTTCTAAAAAACGTTTTCCTACTTTTTTGTTCGCTTGAATAGAAAACTCAACTGAATACTCTTCTTTCACACGTTCTACTTTCGCTTTCTCCAGCTCTTTTTCAAGTCGTTTTCGTTTTGACTTCACTTGTGCATCCATTCGCTTCGCTTTTACACGATAGAATTCTTTCACACCTTCTTGTTTTGTAGACTGTGCGTGTGCCTTTTGTGACCATGAACTCAATTCTTTTATATGTGTTTCTACTTGTTCTATCTTTTTTTGCTGCTTTTCATATTCACGCTGCTGCGACTTTCTTTTTTGCTCACGTGCTTTCATGTAGCTCGTATAATTACCACTATGCTCAATTAATTTTTTGTCCTCAATTGACCATATTTTTGTTGCGACAACATCTAAAAAATATCGATCATGCGATACAACGATAACTGTACCTTTCATGTTTTTTATTTGTTTAATGAGAAATCCCGTACTGATCTCATCTAAATGATTTGTCGGTTCGTCTAATATTAAGACATTAGGATTTTCAGCAAATCCTTTTGCTAATCGAATTTTCAGCTTTTCACCACCACTTAAAGTATGAAAATCGTTCGTTGGCACGCCCCATTTTGCAAGAAGTTCTGCTTCTTTTGCAATTACATCATTACTAATAAAAGATTCTATTTCTTGCTCAACATATGCTGTTGTCATATTCATTTGCATCCATTCAACAGTACCTTTTGAAGGTTCAATCTTCCCATTTATTAATTGAAGTAACGTTGATTTACCAGCACCATTTTTACCGATTAATCCGATAACATCCCCTTGTTTTACTGTCACATTCATTTTCTCTAACAACATATTTTCTTTTATTTCAACATAAACATCATTTAATTTTAATAGTTCTTTCATAAATACCGATCCCTTTCATTAAGGGAGAATAAAAAATCCTCCCAAATAAATTTGGCAGGATTAGTCATTACATTATTTATACCCAAATAAGCTATTGCGCAATATAAATAGCAATACCGTTGTATGGAAATTGGGCAGACTAATCCTATTTTTTAGAAATTGAAATTTATTGAATTTCAACATTTAAAAATAAGATTAGTTAATCATCGTCCACCCATCATTCCTTTCCGTCGTTAATAACCATATTGTACCATACTAGTACTGTATGAGTAAATGCAATTATATGTGCTGTTAAAAAGATTGCTTTCTTTTAGGTTTATTTATCATTCCTTAACTTCATGTTGAATAAGCACAAGTTACATTGATTGTAATACGTCCTTTAGATTTCCCCAGTAGTAAACTTCTAAGCACTCTCTATTATATAAAGTGAAACTTTAATCAGTGGGGGTTTTCTTCATCCCCACTGATTATTAGTTGAACCAATCGGACTTTAATGGGCAGCCCGACCCCCACCTAATTTCTTTGCTTTCGCTGAATTTTGAGGTGGGGGTCTTACTGCCCATTAAAGCGGGATAAATTTTGTATAAAAACAAAATGTTATTCATTATCCAATAATCACTTATTGTTTTTCGATAAATTTTTATTGATTATTCCCTTATAATAAGCTATTATATTTTTACAGAAAATATTAATGTAAGGATTGAATTTATGGACAGGACATTAAAAATCACAAAGTTAAATATGTTTTTAAGGATTTTTCTCGTCCCGATTATAGTAGGGATAATTGTTGGTATACTAACTAAATTGGGGCAAGGTATACTTCCTGGACATTGGAATTCATTAGCTAATCTAGGAAGCGTTTGGTTAGTTCCATCCTTTTTTGTGGCTAGCTTTAGTTATTCTAAGCGTACAGCTATACTTTCTGGTATCCTTGCACTACTCGGTATGGTATTAGGCTACTATGGTTATGCAATAGTTATTAAAAATGTAGCTCACTCTATTTATTTTATATCCGTATGGATTGTATGTGCATGTATAGGAGGAACTATCTTTGGAGTTGCAGGTTTTCTATGGAAAGATACTACGGATCCACTTCATAAATTCGGAAGCGCGCTTATTAGTGGCGTTTTTGTAACGGATGGACTTCATATTCTTTTAAATTTTGAAGACTATAGTCACATGTTACCTGTTGGATATACCGAAGTCATAGTCGGGATTATCTTGATTCTTGTATTAGAACGCTCTAATGCTAATCGAATTTCTTCTTTCTTAATGATGGTTCCTATCACTATTTTAGGATTAATTGGATATAAATTATTAAGTTTGTTTACTTAATTAAAATTCATGAAGCTAGCTCTATCAAAGGGCGAGCTTTTTTCTTACAAAAAACTATTTAAATATTAATAAATTATTAAAAACCTCTCATTTAACAGCCTTATTTATTATTGTGTCATTACACATACTTACACGACCTTTTATTAGGATCATACCAGTCTTTTATATCATTTTATTTAATCCATATAAAGTAAGGCTAAAAAACTTATTTCAAAAGTTCTTTAGCCTGAGTCATTTTTACACATTTAAAATTTAATACGTACAACGGTACCTTTACCAACTTCTGAATGGATTTCTACACTATGTCCTAATTGCTTCGTAATTTCATGTACGAGATATAGCCCCATTCCAGTTGATTCTTTAAAATCTCTACCATTTTCTCCTGTAAAGAAAGGTTTAAACACTCTTGGTAAATCTTGCTTCGGTATTCCTACACCATTATCAGCAATTTCAAGTATAACATTATTACCTTCCTTACAAGCTTTCACTTTAATCTTCTCTCTACTACCAGATGAATATTTAATCGCATTCGATAGTATTTGTCCAATTAAAAATTGTAACCATTTCGCATCACTTTCTACTGTAATGTCCTTATCAATTTCAAGCTCTGGATATACAAAATTCCGGATAAAGAACCGTTTATGCTCATGTACCGAATCATTCACTATTTTATATAGTTGTACTCTTTCTACATAAAAATCTTGTGTAAATGCTTCTAAACGTGCGACATACAGAGCCATTTCTAATCCCTTTTTTAATCGATCAGTTTCCTCATTTATACTTTCAAAACGTGAATCTACTTCATCCTGTGTAATTAATTCTATTACAGATAAAGGTGTTTTCATTTGATGAATCCACTGATTCATAAAGGTTAAATGGTCATTATTTTTTCTCTCTTGCATTTGCAGCTGATTTTGATAATGTCGATATTGCACCTCAAGTAGTTCTTGAAGAGCAGCCGATACAGCTGCAAAATCAGATTTTTGAACAGATTCATCCAAAGATTGCATCGGGTTTGCTAAGCGCTCATAAAAAGAACGATGTGTAAAATAACGAAACACTAAATAACTTCCCATAAAGAAAACACCTAGAAACATTGCATATAACGCCGTTGTAATATGATTATGCCCATCAAACCAATATACGAGAAATATAGCTAGTAGTTGAATTATAGTAAAGCAAATAAGTGGTATATGATCACGTATAAACAACCTTATCATTTTTCTATACCAGTATCCCAAGTAATATGCAATCTATATCCAACACTACGAATCGTTTCAATCGCACCTTCTATATGTAACGTTTGTAACTTTTTACGCACACGTGTTGTATTTACACTTAATGTATTATCATCAACATAAGATTCGCTATCCCATAATTTATTTAACAACACTTCCCTACTCACAACACGCGGATAATTTTTCATTAATGTCTCTAATAAAATAGCTTCGTTTCTCGTTATATCAATCTCTTCGTTTCTAAGTTTCAATACAAGTCTTTCAGGATATAAACAAAGGCCTTGTTGCTCAATCATTCGCTCTTCTAGTTTCGGTGCATAATCTCCATATGCACGTCTTAAATGACTACGAATTTTCGCCACTACAACTTCATAATGAAAAGGCTTCGGAATAAAATCATCGCCACCGTTTTCTAACGCCATAACTTGATCCATCGTACCTTCACGAGCCGAAATGAATAGTATCGGACATGTAGAAACACTACGAATTTGACGACACCAAAAGTAACCATCAAAACTCGGTAAATTAATATCTAATAAAACTAACTCTGGTTGTTCATCTAAAAAAATGTCTAATACATTTTGAAAGTCCGATACAATAACTCCTTGATAACCATATTTCGCAACATATGTTGATAATAGTTCTGCAATTTTCATATCGTCTTCTACAATCATAATTTTGACCATTATTGAACTCCTTTTTAATCCACAATCTCAAATATACTTATATAAAATAAATACTACCTCTTTTCACAAAATCCGTAAATTAAAAAAAGGATGCTTTTATACAAAAGTATCCTTCTTCTATTATTCTTACTTAATATGAAAGTTACTGCAATTAAAACCTAGCTTCTCCACATAATCCATACTTAGTTCCATTCGTGCCGTTTTAAGTGGATCCACAACTTGACAAACTTTTAAATCACCGGCAGCTGATGTGTGGCACATGAAATGCTCTCTTCTTTCGGTGCAGTACCAATTACACCAATTATTTGATTAATCAGAATTTGTAGTTCATTTGAAAACAAAACATGTTCATTATGTATTAAGACGATTTTTATTGTATTTTCATGTAGATCTTCACCCATTACGCCAAGGTTCACCCCTGTAGTTAAAACACCTTGCTCTGCAATTTTTATCTTTTCAATCGTTACAGCTAATATGTCACCAGGTTCTGCACCACTGATATATACAGGTCCAGTCGTCGGATTAATTCGGTTTCAATCAAATTCTTGAAACGCAACATCTTCAGAGTCAATTTGATTCTCAAAGCAATCATATGTTCCAAATATAAGACGACTCCCAATTTCTACTTCCATATGTTGCTTTGAAATAAACTTTGATTAAACATACCTCACAGACTCGTAATTTATGGTAAACAAGAAGAATTCATTTTGAAAAAAGATTGATCAAAATGAATTCTTATCTAACAAATTTAAGTTTCTATACTATAAAAAGTTTGGTCATTTTCTATCTTTATTCTTCAACAAACGCGCCCTTTTCTTGAACAACATGCATCGTATTATAATTTAGACATAAAGACAAAACCCTAAATTACGAAGTGTCTTATAACTCTTTGGTGTGCTCATACACTACCGATTGATACGTTTCCGGATTAATTCTCAAGAATTTCGTGTAACCTCTCAGCAAACTCTTTATGATGCACTGTGTTATAGCCCACATGGTTTCCTGGAAACTCTGCGAATTCTGTTCCGAGGTGTTCTGCCAAGTTGAATGCGCAATGGTAAGGAAAAAATTCTCGTGAAATACTTCCACCGGCTGGACGTACCTGTATCGATGCAGGTTTTAATGAGCGCTTTAATGCATCGATGTTTAAAGTATAGCTGAGAATTCCCGGGATTTCATACTCAGTGAAATAAAACGAATTGCCGAGTAGTCGCTTTGTTAGCATATCCTTCGATAGTCCGGAATTGCTATCATCGATATTTGACAATAACTTCATGACCTCACTTTTATGATTCCCTTTAAGGTCTTCCATGAAATTTATAGCCTGCTTCAACTCATTTTCAGGTAAAAGTTGTAATAAAACCGGTTCGTGTGGGATTAGTAACTGTACCTGCCCAGGATGGCGTATACACAAATCAAGTCCGATGACAGCACCAGAACTACTTCCGAATATATAAGCCGGTTCATTGGTCAAATTGGCTAGCAGCCGGTGAGCGTCTTCACTATGTGTTTGCACATGGTAATCCTCAGTTTTATTGACGAGATTGCTACGGGAATGACCACGACGATCGTAAGTAACAACGGTATACCATTTAGCAAGATGGTCGGCAATATTATGGAACTTGTCGGCATCACCACCCCCACCATGAATCAAAAGAAGAATTGGACCCGAGCCACGCACCTCATAATAGATGCTTGCTCCAATTACTTGCAATGTTCCGTTTTTTACTATACTCATTTGTACATCCTTCCTTTCTTTTGTCATCTCCCTTAACATTACATGATTGGTGAATGATATAAAATGCAGGAAATAACTAAGAAACAAATTCACCATAAGAAAAAGCAATGTGTGGCTTTAAAATAAAGTTTGATTAAAAATATTGTGTTAAACCGTATTCTATGTTGAATAAAAAGAAACCATTTTGAAAAAAGTTTAATCCAAATGGTTTCTTATCCAGCAGGTTTATGTTTTATAAAAAAGTTTGATCATATATTTACAATTCTTTGATTAAAGAGATACAGCATCGCAACTTTATTTCAAAACTACACCATACATGGTTTATTCTCTGATGACATCGCGTAAATAATATGGTCTTTATGAATTCGATACATAATACCTCTCCCTTTTATATTTATCTACTATTACTAATTAGCTTTTTTTATACAAGCTCCTCTTAAAATTAAATGTTATTTTTATGTAAAAAAGCACGCAGATTGTTTTATAACATACACTCTTTACTATAACAGAAAGGTGGTATCACTATGCCCCTTATTCCATACAACGAAAGTGATGTTGATTTACTAGCTCGATTAATTCGTGCTGAAGCTGAAGGCGAAGGTCGCCAAGGTGAGGAGTTAGTTGGATGCGTTGTAGTAAACCGTGTATTTTGTGATTGCTTAGATTTTAAACAACTCCGTACCGTACGAGACGCTGTATATCAAAGCCCCGGCGGATTTGAAGCAGTACAATATGGATATTTTTATCAACGTGCTCGTGAATCAGAAAAAGAAATCGCACGAAAAGTTTTACAAGGTCAATGGCGCTGGCCTGCACGATGGGCTCTTTGGTATTTCCGTCCAGTTGGAGCTTGTCCGCCTGAATGGTATAATCAGCCATTTGTAGGACAGTTTAAAAGCCATTGTTTTTATGAACCAAGTGGTGATGAATGTCCGAAAATGTATTCACGATAGTAAAATTTGCAACGCAAGTACTTAGAAATTTTGGTACTTGCGTTGCTTTTAACTGTGTTTTAGAAATCTAATAGTGTGATGAAATTTTCTATGCCTACTACATGTATTAATAATGGTATACGAGGACCATTTGATTGATTCATAATGAGCTTATATATAATAGTGAATAATTGTTTTTGATTTTCTTTCATTATTTTTTTATTTTCATGATGACAAATCGCATATAATTGCTCCATTAAGTTAGAGTAATCTTTATTAGAACGAAGTATTTTACAAACTTCTACTAGCCATTCTTTCTGCCTTTCATCTAATGTGTAGTAAAACTCTGCATTTTTCTCCTCATTTACCGCGATTAATTTTTCAGATTGAAAGTTTCTTATCCAATACTCTGCGCGATTACTTATCGCTCTCATTTCATCTAATGCATAGCTCCTATCTATTTTCTTTAATATCCCCTGTAAAATAGTTGAATCAAAATTTAATAATGGTAACGTTCCTGCTACTTGATTAAATTTCGGATATTCTTTAATCTCACTATCAACTCTAGAGATTTTAATTGCATCAAATAAATCTTCATTTTTGAGCGTTTTATTTTCATAACTATCTTTCAATCGCTCATACTCTGTATAATTACGAATCACATCTTCATCCAACCCAATATAAAAAGCAGCGCCTGGTTTGTATTTTGCAAACATAAAGAGAATTACTTCTGGTATATACACTTTCAATAAATTGCTTGGTGTAATACTATTCCCTGAAGAACTAGACATTTTTTCATGATTCCCTTTAATACCAATAAAATCGTAAGCAACGTAATGAGGTGCTTCTCGATTGAATATTTTCCTTGCAATTTCTTTTGATACATTATAACTACCCGTTTCTGATGAATGATCTCTACCGCCCGGTTCAAAAATAACATCCTCTATCATCCATCTCATCGGCCAATCGATTTTCCAGTTTAGTTTCATTTTATTTGTATTTAATACGGATAACTCTTTTTCATTTCCGCATTCACATTCATACCGGACTGTTTTTAATACTTCATCAAAATGTGTAATAGTTGTTGTATCTTTTCCGCATCTCTCACAATATAATGTAGCTGGATAAAAGCTCTCTCGCTCTTCTTCACTACACTCTCTAGTTTTAAAACCCATTAAAATATCATATATTTCTTTTCGTTTATACAAGGCCTCTAATATATTTTCGTTATACCTTCCGCTTCTATATTCATCATGTTGATAAATAAATTCTACTTCAATTCCAAATGCTTGAAGCGATTTTTCAAACTCTTTTTCAAAATGCTCCGCATACGAGTTATGACATCCATACGGATCTGGAATATCACAGTATGGCATACCAATATACTTTGCAAAAGATGGATCAATATTTTTTGGAACTTTTCTAAACCTATCATAATCATCCCACGAAAATATAAAACGAGTCTTTTTCCCTAAATCTTGAAGTACTCTTACTACGAAATAAGTCGTTACGATTTCACGAAAGTTCCCAATATGAACAGAACCTGACGGACTAATTCCAGATGCACAAACAAACATTTCTTTATTTGGATGTTTCCTAATTAATTCATGTGCTACTTCATACGCCCAATGCATATATTACTCACCTCAATTATTTTTTGTTTCTCATTTCCAGTTTTATGCAACAAAAAAACTCCCACCCCCAAGATTATTCATCTTGAGGACGAGAGTTGTTAGCTTCGCGGTACCACCTCAGTTTGTTAATATGTCACCATATTAACCTCTTCAGGTACGGCAAAATATGCTTATACCCTATCTCTATAACGGGAGAACCCGTCGCACCATCCCTAAATAAATTAGTTCCTTGCGCAGCTCCAAGTCTTTTTTCATTAAGATGTATACCGCTCTTTCTCAGCTACCAGAGCTCTCTGTACGTATTCTTTCTTAACTACTCTTCTCTTCTATGCCTTAAATATTAGTTTTTTAATATGATAATTTATAACACTTTTATTGTCAAACTTTTCCGAATCGAAATCGTAAAATTATCTAAAAAAATTCTTTATCGCTTCTAATTGAATTTTGTGGCTACACTCATCACAACAATATGCCCCTTTTGGTTTCTCTTTAAATCGCTTATATTTTTCACTGCCTTCGTAAACACGAAATATATTCTTACAAGAAAAGCAAACAATCTCATAAAACATCATATGCATTTTCCTCTCCTTGTTTATACACTTTTTTAATCACTTGAGAAGGTCATTTTTCTACAGTATAAATTTTAATATCCTTTGACTAAAAGGTTTACCTCTATTCTTATCGAATTATATTAATATCTTATAACGCGAGGTGAACATCTTGTTCAGTAATATAGAATTAGTTTTAGATGCTAAAGCAAGTTTAGCTGAAGGACCATGTTGGAATGGAAAAAAGCAACTTTTATATTGGGTTGATATTATGGAGAGAAAATTATGCATATATAATCCTACCGCTAATACGAACCGAGTAATTGTTCTCAATCAACAAATTGGCTGTGTTGTTCCATATTTAGAGGATGTACTACTCTTAGCTATGGAAAACGGCTTTTATTCTATTAATGTAAATACAGAAAAACTGACACATATTTTTGACCCTGAACCACATTTAATAGAAAATCGTTTCAATGATGGAAAATGTGATCCAGCTGGTCGTTTCTGGGCAGGTTCTACAGATACATACGGTATGAATGCTGCAGGTTCCTTGTATTGTTTACATCATAATTTAAGTGTAGAGAAAAAAGTTTCACATGTAAATACATCAAATGGAATTGCTTGGTCACCTGATCATACATACTTTTACTTTATAGATACACCTACTAAAAAAGTAGTTCGCTATCAATATAATATACGTACTGGAGACATTCATAATCCAAGTGATGTAATCAATTTCTCTGAAAATGATGGTCTACCTGATGGTATGACAATTGACGAAGAAGGTTGTTTATGGATTGCACATTGGGGAGGTTCAAAAATAACTAGATGGAATCCCTCTACTGGAGAACAAATATTAAGCATTCCAATTCCCGCGTTATATGTAACATCATGTACATTTGGTGGGCCTAATTTAACAGATTTATATGTTACAACAGCCAGAACAAGAATGAGTGATAACGAATTAAAAGAGTATCCACATGCTGGTGGTATTTTTCGAATTCAAACAAATGTTAAAGGCTGTCCCACCTATTCATTTTGCAATAAAAATATTGGAGCTGAAACAATGTGAACCGTATCGATTACATAAGACAAGAAGAAAAGAAATATCACGACCTTTGCTATGAACAATATAAACTGTTTGAAGCTGGCTCTTGGCTTTTCAAACCAGTTAAAACGGTTATGGACTTGATGAACCACTTTGACGGACAAAACAACTTGCAAGTACTTGACCTTGGCTCTGGCGTTGGGAGAAATAGCATTCCAATTGCAAAAAAAATAAAAAATACTAGCGGCACCGTTACATGTGTTGATTTACTTAATTCCGCTTTAACAAAGCTACAAATTTATAGCAAAGAACATGATGTATTCGAGGTTATAAAAACAGAAGAAGCAGCAATTGAAAACTATCATATTGACTCTAACGCTTATGATTATATCGTTGCAGTATCAAGTTTAGAACATGTCAGATCAGAAGAAGATTTTAAAAATGTACTCCACTCTATGAAAAGAGGTACAAAAAACGACGGTATTAATTGTTTAATTATTAACTCTAACATACAAGAAATTGATTCAATAACGAATGAAGAATTAGAAGCTTTAATTGAAATTAATCTTTCAACCGAAGAAATGATAAGTACTTTAAAAAGCATTTATAAAGAATGGAAAGAACTAAAAGTTGAAATAAAAGAATTAGCTTATGATATTGTTCGAAATGAAAGACACATTCAATTAAAAACAAATGCTATATCGTTTGTAGTTCAGAAATAATCGTATAATAAAGATATGATTATTTCTCTCAGATTTATTTTTATTGCACGAAATTTGCAACTATAAATATTTATGAAACAAAAAATAAAAGAGCACTTGTTTCCGCAAGTGCTCTTTTGGGGATTTTGAGATACCCTATTAACGAAAGTTAAGGTTACTTAAAGTTAAAAGGTATTTATATTATATGCTTGTCCTTTTTATTTGTGCATAATCAATATATAAACATCTTTAATCATTCTTAATAACTTTTAGTTATCGTTCTTTCTTACATTTTATCATTAAGAAATTGATTGAAGGTTTATTTGCCATGTTCTTATTTGGTTCATCAATTTCCGAAACTTGTACTAATCTATATTGATTAAAATCTTTTTTTATAGATTCAGAATCATAAAAGAACATTTTTACACCTTCCATTATCTCATAATAATCTTTATCCAATTGTTTTCCTTTTCCGTACATGGGAGCTTTTTTAGAAACAGTTGTAAAAACCATATATCCGCCTGGTTTTAACTGATTATAACAATCTTCAATAAATTTCTCTCTTTCCTGTTCATTCAACAAATGAAGAAGTGCATGACTAAATATCCCATCATACAGTTTATTATCAAAAGGCATTTCGTTTACTGAACCGTGATACATACTAACATCTTCTAGTCCGTTTTCTCTTGCTAAATCGATCGCTGTTTTCGAAATTTCAATACCTGTTACATTTATACCATTATCGATAAAAACCTTTGCATTTCTTCCATATCCAATACCCGGAACTAATATATTCTTAACGTTCTTTTCAAGAAAAAAATCTTTTGTCAAAATTGCAGATTCTGTAGGTTCAAATCCCCACATCGTTTGTTTTTCGATAAAACTTGATTCCCAAAATTCCATTATGTATCTATCTCCTTATTTTCAATCCATTTTTAGTATCACATTAAAAACTTATAAATTTTAACGCTGCGTCTACCTATGCCAAATTAGTTTTTTACCACATTCACTATAAGTCCATTGAATATAGCACAATTATAAGCCTATATCTATTATAATGATTGGTTTAAAATCCACCCTATTTTATTAATCCTTACGTTTGTAGAAAAATAAAAAAGCCAATACTTCCGTTATAGTATTGGCTTTTTCTCACGAGAAATTATCTTTTTATATTGTACCGATCTAATACTTTTTCTAACATTTCTAAAGTTATTGGTTCTGCTTCTTTTATTAATTGATAACCAATACGACCATTCGGTTCCGCTGTAACTTGCTGTAAACTCTTTACGTCATGAATCCCTTTTTCTCTTAATTGCATATAAAGTTGTTGTTCCGACATTTTTGCCTGCATCAAATTCTCTTTTACAATCTCTCCGTTTTCAACAATTATAATGCTACTTCCATTTAAAAATTGTTCCACCTTCCTTAATTTCAATTCAAAGAAATGAATGATAAGTAATATGCTTGCAAATATGATAGCCGCGAATATAGATGGGACTACTTTTCTACTTAATACAGGTTCTACAATAATACGGCCAATTGATACAACTATAATGATTTCAGCTCTTGTCATTTGGCTCACAGATGTACTACCTGTCATTTTCAAAACAATTATTCCAGTAAAAGTTAATATAATACTTTCCCAAATTATATTCATAATAACCCAATCCTTTAATGGTGTATTTTACTATCATTCCCATTAAAGGTGTGTTTTACTTACCTATTAAGTTGTTAAATCCTTCAGACCATGATGGAAATAAAGGTATCCAACCATACTCTTTACGTGCTTTATTATTGGAAGCTCCTCTTTCCCAACTATTTTTCCCATCTTGAACTTTAGGCTTATGTGCCCCTATCGCTGCTGCATATATTGGTAACCATTCTTTACTAGTTGCTGGATAATTATCTACAATATTTACGATTCCTGAAGGCCAATTAAGGGATAGCATAGTAGCTCTTGCAGCATCTTCGACATGTATAAACGAGATTATCCCGTCTGATGCAATAATCTCATTATTACGAACTTGATTTGCTATTAATCCGTTTTCCGCATACCATGTTCCTGGTCCGTATAATGTGCCATAACGAAGTATTACCGATTCAGATAATTCAGTAACAGCTTTTTCTAATTTCAATATGCCATTAACAGTGACTTGTCGAGGCATGGAAGCAGTAATATGTAGTGAATCTTTTTCAGTCGCAAATGTATCCCCTGGTTCATACGCCCATGAAATACTTTGAGCGATTATTTTCTGTACCCCTACATTTTTAGCTGCATCGACAAGGTTACGAGTGCCTTTTGTTCTAATTTTTGCATTATCCTCAAAATCCCATGAAGATAATGACGTTAATTGATGAATAACTACATCGGGATTTGTTTCTTCTAATACAGAAAATACAGCCTTTCTATTAAATACATCAGCTATTACTGGTATGGCACCAACCTTTTTCATTGCTTCTACTTGCGAAGTATTACGGATCATCGCAAAAACTGTATGCCCATTTTTTATTAACATTGGCAATAAAGAACGTCCTATTACACCCGTTGCACCTGCTACAAATATTTTCATATATGTTCCTCCTCATTTAGTAATCATAAATGTGACGAAACATTTGTAAGGTATGTGACAAATATTTTCTCATTTTTTTCGTTATTCATATGAAACATATACTTTTAATGGTTTAATTATCCCTAAACTCAATTCATCAAAGCATTGTATGAGTGAAGTATAATGTATTTCATGTTGAAAGATCTCTTCTATAAATGGTGTTTTTCCTATTTCTTCAAAAAACCAATCTGCATGCTTTTGATAATCGTATCCATCACTTGATCCAATGATTTGCAATTCTTTCTGATAAAAGTTAGCAGTTAATGTTAGTTCTTCTATATTGCCATCAGACAGTATACATATTTTACCATTAGTTTTAAGAGCTTTTTGCAAAGTATGGAACCCACTATTTGTAGCAGAACATTCGAAACCATAATCATATGTTTCTATTATTTTCTCTTCTGAATCATATATGTTTTTCGTACCAAACTTCTTTGCAAAATCTCTTCTATTTTTATTAGGCTCAACAACATCCACGTGCTCAATGCCTACATAGTATTTTAAGAAATAACAAGCGAGTAAACCAATAACTCCCATTCCAATTATAAGTACTTTTTCATCCTGTCGCGGGTTTAGTTTCAATACTCCTTTAGCGGCATCACATGAAAGAATAGATAATAAAGCAATTTTAGGTTGTATAGAACTAGGCACTCGAATTACTTTATGCGCCTTAACTATCCCTATCGTTTCATGTCCATAAAAAGAAACTACTTTATCACCTACGTTTACATGTGTTACTTGATTACCAACTTCAATCACTTCACCATAACTTTCATATCCAGTTTTTCTTGGATAAAAAGGATGCGGATCTGTAACATCGGATCCATTATACTGTGGTAACTCGGCCCCAATGCTTATCGATCCTGCGATTGTTTTAACGATAATTTCATCGTCCTGTATGTCCTTAATTTCATTTGTTTCCCACTCAAGTTGTTTAGGCCCTTTTACAATTAACTTATATTGTTCCATTTATATCCTCTCTTTTTATAAAGATGTTATAAGTAATATTGTTATCCATCTAAATTTCGACTAAATTTATTTACCTAATAGATGATAAATTACCCTTGCCCACGTTTATACCTTTAATGCTCCTGTACCTTTCTGTTCAGCGTCTAATACTTCAAGATTACTATTCTGATAACATTTTAAGAAAAGTCGTTGCCGCCCAAATGAAATACGCAAGTTGCGTCACGATATACATCGTAATTTCAAAACCTGTAAGCTTTCTTTCCCTTTTTATTTTCTTTAAATATCTATAAAAACAAAATGAACATAAGATCAGTAAAACAATAGACATTTGATATAGATTATCCACTAAAAGAACTGCCATTTATTTCATCACCTTTCCAATAGAAAGCGGGCTATAGTTCAAGCATACCATAAAAAAGGAATTAATTACCATGTAGTCCAGAGCAAATATTACCAAATTAAAACCAGTCACCTTTTTGAATTTATTCAATACAATGTTATGTAATCGACTACACACGATATAATAGGAGATTACTTTCTTTCACTGCAAATGCTTAGGAGGAAGTTGTACATGCAATTGATTCATAACATAAGAAAGGCATTTAATAACCTATGTAACTACGATACGTTCAATTTAATACACACTATTCAATCATTAAATATTTCACTTCATAAAATAGCTCCTTTTATTACTTCAGCAGTTAATCTTGAATACGGAAGGAACGTTATCTATCAGTCTGAATTCGTAGAGATTTTAGTATTAAATTTCCCCAGCAAAGCAAAGACCTTTGTGCACGATCATGGAATATCTGTAGGATGTATACTAATAGTCAATGGTACGTTACAAAATATAACGTACGAAAATAATAGCGAGCGGATTGAAGAGTTTACAGAGGGAAATATTTTCACAGTAAAAAAAGATACTGTGCATAAAATGTATAATGCTACAGATTCAGCAGTAATAACTTTCCACGTATATTCCCCACCATTAAAAGATGTCCAAATATATGAATAGTCTTTAGAAGGAGGAAATATGCAAAATTTGAAAGATTACTATATAAAGAGCTTACAAGATGGTCGTAACGTTTGGCTCTATGGACAAAAAGTAGATGTAACTACAGACAAACATTTTGCAGGAACATTAAGTACCATTTCTAATTTATTTACATTGTTTGATGATCCAATACGAAGAGATTCTGTTGGATATGTTAGTCCAAAAACGAAAGAATTTGTCCATACAGCCTTTTTAGTTCCGAATTCCTATAACGAATTATTAATGAGGAGAACCGCTTTTGAAACGTGGAGTTATGCTACAGACGGTGTAATGAGTAGACTATCTGATTACGCAAGATCGAGACTTACTGGCTGGTACGTATCAAAATATTTTTATAAAAAATTCGATGCACAGTTTCCAGATAAAATTACATCTTATTATGAAGAAGCAAGAGATAATCACTTATTCTTAAGCGTAGTTCAACGTGATCCACAAATAAATCGATCTACAGAATCAATGTTGAATACAAACGACTTAGGATTACTAAGAGTTACGAAAAAAACTTCTGATGGAATTTATTTAAGTGGTGCTAAAATGATTGGTACTGCTTCTCCTTATTCAAATGATTTATTAATCTATCCATTAGCAAAACTGACTGATACTCAAAAAGATTTAGCTCACTTTCTCATCGTGGCAGCCAATTCCCCTGGATTACATATGGTTTGTAGAGAACCATTTGCGAATACACATTCAATTACAGTTGATTCCCCTCTTAGCTCACAGTACGATGAAATGGATGCACTATTAATCTTTGATAATGTATTTGTACCATGGGAACGAGTCTTACTATATAACAACCCTGAAGCGTTATGGGCAATAAAGTCAGATGTAGCTTCTAGTAGTTTAGCTTATCACCAAGCAATTGTACGATTAGTAGTAAAGCTAGAATTTATAACTGCAATTGCTTGTGAAATTGCTGAAGCGATCGGTGCTACTACTTATTTGCATGTTCAAGAGAAGCTTGGGGAATTAATTATGCAAATCGAAACAATTCGCGCACTTTTAATTGCTGCAGAAGTTGAAGGTACTACAAATGAAACGAAAACTTATTTGCCGAATTTTAAATATATTGAAACTGCAAGGAATCTTGGTTCCAAATATTATCCCCGTGCAATAGAAATTTTACAATTAATTGGAGCAGGTGGGTTCATTCAACTTCCTTCGAGCTCGAATGACTTCCAAAGTCCGATAGCTAATTTATTGAAAAAGCACTTTAAAGGAACGAATATAGATGCCGAACAACGCACAAAATTATTTAAGTTAGCCTGGGATATCATTGGAAGTCCATTAGGATCTAGACACGAATTGTATGAAAGATTTTATGCCGGAGATCCAATACGAAATACAGCTACGCAATATGTAAATTATGATAAAAATCATTTTAAAAAGATGCTAAGTAAATATTTACATTAATGAAAAAGAGCACTCTTTTCTAAGAGCGCTCTTAAAAAACATATAGTTATTCAGTTACATATATAGTTGCTCCGTCCACAACTGCTACTTTTCTCTGTAATGGTTTCATTTTATTCACCTTTAGTTTTCTTCTTACACATGATTCTTATCATATTTTCTCGTATAGACTTCCCCATTCTGAGTAACTAATTTTAATGCAATTTCACCACAAACTCCATGTGGTATTTCAAATTCACCTTGTGCATTTGAAATACTACGCATCTTACTTTCAATTGAATCTTCATAAATTTTCACATTAGTTATAGGTTCGTTATTTTAATCTACGATAATACCTCTTGAATACTTTGCAACTGCTATGCATTAATCCTCTTTTTTATAATATGTAATCACAACAATTGCACCTGCCACTATAGCGCTACATACAAACAAGAGAATGATTTTGCGCCTCACAACGAACCTCCTAATTCAAATTATTCTTTTCTAAACTGAAAATTAAACTGTCTTAATTGCTTGATTTCCTCAATTACTTTACGAATACCTTCTTCAATCTTATCTTCTTTTACATTCGAAACATTTAACTTTAACAGTTTTTCTTTAGGAAAATTCCTCATATAATTCTTATCAATAGTATCGACACTTATTTGCCTGTCACCTAATTTTTGTATAAGTGTTTCTGTAACTGTGTTTTTCTGCATTTCTAAACAAGTGTGTATTCCAAATGTGTTTTGTCTATTATATGTAAATAATGATGGATCTTCATTTTGCACTTTTTCTAATGTTTCTGCTAGTTTTATTGATCTATTATAGTAGGAAGAATTAATTTTACTTTTATGACGTTCAAACATACCGCTCTTTATATAAATTTCTAAAGCCGCTTGAGAAATCATCGGACTATCAATATCTAGTATCTTTTTGTATGTATAGAACGCATTTGCAATGGATGGTGGAATGACCGCAACTCCAACCCGTAAACCTGGAAAAATAATCTTCGAATAACTTTTCAAATATATGACATGACTACAATTATCCAAGCTATATAATGGATCTGCTTTTGAATCAGTTTCTAAATCTGCTAAATAATCATCTTCCACTATAAATACATTGTATCTCTTAGCCAATAGTGTGATTTTTTCTTTCTCATCTTTAGAATAAGACGTTCCAAGCGGATGATGATATCTCGGTATCGTATAGAAGAATTTTATTTTTCCGGTTTGAAATATTTGCTCCAATTCATTCAAATCGATACCTTCATTCGTACGTTTAATACCGATTACAGGAACTTTATTTATTTCTAGATAATCAATATATAGATGATATGTTGGTTGTTCAATTAATACAGTTTCATTTCCATTCGGAAATGGTATAGAAGTTAATATAGCAAGTGCCTGCTGAACACCTGATGTTATAAAAATATTTTCTTCTTTTGTAAAGACTTGATAATTTGCTAGTTGTTTTTGAATAACTGGTATTAAAGATGGTAAGCCTTTCGGCGTTCCATATACAAACAAATCATTTTTATACGTATCAATAGCCTTATTAATACAATGTTGAAAATCTAAATACGGAAAAACATCTGGATCTGGTGCTGAGGAGGCAAAATCAATTATCTCATTATTTTCTATAGTACTCTCTGATTTTTTAACAACGTAGTATCCACTTTGAGGGACAGAATATATAATGTGACGCTTTTCTAATTCATGAAGCGCACGTATAACTGTTGCCTTATTACATTCATATTGCGTAACGAGTGACCGTATAGACGGTAATTTCTTTCCTTCTCTTATTTCTCCATTTTGAATCATATTTTCTATGTCGTTTAAAATATGTAAATACTTATACATCTTACACCTCCTTCAGTAATTCCATATTTAATTATATCGATTTTTCATTCATATAGCATTCATTCCTCAATTAGTTAATTTTCCGATCATCTATATCGTAAATCCCAATAGCATATGAATCATTTTCAATCCATTTCTTTACTGCTTCTGTTTTAAGTACAACTTCAACTTCTTTTTCTATTTTCTGTCCAAGTTCTCTCGCCCCTACTTCATCATCGCTAATCTTAGTTTTTATATCAATGGTAACAGGTTGATTCTTTTTATAATTTATTTGCTGAATACCAAACCCTTCATATCCATTTTTTCTGAATACGTCATCAAATATATGTCCAAAAACTTGATTCCATCTACTCTCTGCCTTTACAACTTCTCTATTTCTTTGAGTTATATTGATTTTATAAGACGTTACACCTTGTATCACCAATCTTTTATTAATATCATTTTTTATTTCGTTACTATCTTCGCTATCAGCAATCTCTAAATCTAATATTCTTTCTTTTTCATCTCTTATAGCAGCACTAAAAAAAGATTCCTCCTTTACCGCTGCTGTGGCAATATCCATCACTATAGAATCTTCACTTTTAGCATCTTCAATGTCATTCTCACAGGCACATAATAAAGCAAGTGGAAATAAAAATACAAGTAACTTCTTTCCCTTTCTCATGCAGCACCCCTCCATATATTTTCATTTACGATAAACTTTTTACTTTGACATATAAATACCTTCTTTAATTATTAAATTTAACATTATTTCACATTTACCCCACTTAACAAGGGAATTACAATTATTAAATAGAATATCTCTATGAATAAATAAAAAGTGAGGGATATATAATGCAACATGTAAATACGATTGATATTAGTAATGTACTACAATTGGAAAAAACTCTTTCGACTTTATTAAATAAAATGATTTCTTCAAAACTAGACCTTGAAAATTGGTTAAAAGAGCAGTCAAAAGTAATTTGGGACATCGAAGAACAATTAAGATCACATTACATCGCCTTTCAATGTAATACGGATGATGAAGAAATAAAGGATACTTTTGAACATGATCAACAATTTGTAAAGCCACTTTTAAAGCGGTACCAAAATTTATTGGATAATAAATATTTAGAGTCACCTTTTCGAATGGAATTAGATTCTAACGTATATGGTTTATTAGATACAAAAATAAAAAATGCTCAAAAGTTATTTTGTGAGGAAAATATCGAATTAGAAATAAAGGAAGACAAATTAGTCACAGAGTACTTTGAAATCACTGGAGGATTAAGTGGAATTTGGGACGGAGAAGAAAAAACGATAACAGAATTACAATCCTATTTACAAGATTCGAATCGTGACACCCGTAAAAAGGCAAAAACCATTATTTCTGAACAATTTTTATCTGTTGAAAAAGAACTCCAAAACATATTAAATCAATTAATTGAAATTCGCCATCAAAAAGCAAAAAATATTCAACTAGAGAATTATCGCGATTATATGTTCAAAAAATACGAGCGTTTTGATTATTCAGCGATAGATTGCTATGAACTAGCTGAATCCATACGTAAGTATGTTGTGCCTCTTAAAGATAAAATATTGCTAGAGAAAAAAGATAAACTGCAATTGGATACACTTCGCCCGTGGGATGTATCAGCTGTAACTCCAGATCAAAAAGTACTTAAACCTATTGCAAATGAAAATGATTTAATTGAAAAGAGCACTCATATCTTTAATAAACTAGATGTTGAATTTTCAGCACTTTTAACCCGAATGTATAAACACAATTGTCTTGATTTAACAAGCCGCAAAGGAAAAGCAGCTGGTGGCTTTTGTGAGTACTTACCAGCTTCACAATTATCTTATATTTTTATGAACTTAAATTATACACAAGATGATATTGTCACTTTTATACATGAAATGGGTCATAGTATTCATAACGAACTCATAAAACCATTAAAATTACGACAGTATATAGAAATTCCAGCTGAAACAGCTGAGCTAGCCAGTATGACAATGGAGTTATTCTCGCTTAATTATTGGGATACCTTCTATACAGACAAAAAAGATTTAAAACAAGCAAAAATTAACTTCTTTAAAGATGTTATTTCATATTTACCTATTATGCTTATTGTCGATCAATTTCAACACTGGCTGTATGAAAATCCAAGTCATACTTCTGAAGAAAGAAATGAAAAATACTTACAACTTCAAAAACATTATCAGTCTAGCGTCATACATATTGATGGCTACGAAAACTGGATAGCAACGAGTTGGCTACCTGTACTCCATATTTTTGAAGTACCATTTTATTATATTGAATATGCGATCGCCCAACTTGGTGCATTACAAATGTATAAACAATATAAAGAGGATCCTAAGCAAGCGCTAGAAAATTATAAAAAGGCATTATCACTAGGAAGCTCGCAATCTATAAAAGAAGTGTATGATGCAGCCGGTATTCGTTTTGATTTTTCTGGTGAAACAATTAAAGAACTAATGCTATTTGTAGAAAAAGAATTAGAATTACTTGAGCAATTATAAGAAGAAAGCTGCACCTATATTTTTGGTGTAGCTTTCTTCTTTATTTTATTAATCAGCTCTATGTACTGAGTATCTCCATATCCGATTGTTGGAAAAAGATAAAACAACTTTATTAATAATTCACGAGTTGATAAATCTTTATTTTTAGAGATGAATTTCATTACTGCATTATCTTCTGTTAACATTTCTAAAAATAAGTCTATAGCCTGATACATTACAGGTGGTACCTTATGAGAGGTCTTTTTATGGTTTACTAATACTTCATTGTATATAGAAGAATACTTCCCCAATTCAAGTTCAATTTGATTTACTTTAAATTCATCCTCTCTAAAGCTATTTAAGTATACCTTCCCTTCATAAACAGACTGTTCAAGGTGAGAAAGTATGGTAAGTAGGTTCATTTGACAAAACATATCTTCACCAAACCATAAAACAATACATTTATAATTTTTCGTAAAAAGTTTTTCTAACGGATCTATAACCTTTTTTGTATAACTTTCTACGGAACTGTTATGTCCTTCCGCTCTTGTTTTAATAAAATCCTCATCAAAAACTTGTGTAGTAGCAGGGTTCACACACATTGCCTCATTAAATGGTGCATAATCAGAATCACCCATTAGCTTTTTATTTTTAAATTCTTCATACATAACTTGACCATTTAATATGTTAAGTACCTCTTTATCAAATAGCTCACTCTTCCTATTTCGTAACTGTTCAAACTCTATTTTTCTAGAAATATTCATTTTAAACGCCCCTTCTTTATTTAAATTTAGTTTAACAAATGATTGGATAGGCATTTTGTTAAGTTGATATTCTCTTGGATTCATTCCAAAAACATTTTTACATATTCGATTTAGCCGTTCCTATTTATAGTGCGATAGAATATTCATTTGCTGGAAATGGGAATATCGTTGACTATGAGTATTCTATTACAAAAGCACTATTTGAAGGCTACCAAGAGGAAAATGAGCTACCAAAAGAGATGAAAGACAAGTTTCCGTTATTTATTAAATTAAAGGAGATTTTTGAATATAGCTTAATGCATATGTATTGGGATAAAGAAGAATTAACGGAGGAACAAGTACGGATTATGAACCTTTATAGGATGAAGATCGAAAATAAGAATACCTATATCAATATTTAAGAATGCCGTTGTTTAACTGCAAGGAAACTTTGGTTAAACAACAGCATTTATTAATTAGCTGACAACCTTTTTTATGACTTATAAATACTGATTCAATAATCTTCTCAAATACACTTCATTTTGCGGTGATACTTTTTCAGAAAATCTAGCTGCAATAATTATAGGAGCCCATTGAAAAACTTCATCTCTTGATAAGCCGGTACGACTGCAATATATATGTAAATACATCTCAGCTAATTCTACCGAAGATTGTGAGTACAACCAATATGTTCGAAATACATCTGCGCGAATATCACCTGAACTAGCATCTACCCAATCTAAAACTTTCACTTTCTCTTCCTTACTCAAAATCAAATTAAATGGATGAAAATCTCCATGACATAGCCTAAAATCAAATGTAATAAAATCTAATTTTTGTAATATATCCTTCTTTTTGCGTTCATCCAATTTATGCACAGATTTAATTTGACGCTCTAACCTTTCCCTCATTAACTCCATTTCATCTGTATTTACATGTATAGCATGGATCTTTTTTTGCTCATTAACACAAAGGCTGATATAACGCTCTGCCTCATTTAAATTATTAAGCAGAAGATCACCAATGTTGTCCCCTTTTACATGTTCCATAATAATTGCCTGTCTATTTTGTATCTTTTTCACTTCAAATACGTTTGGAACTGGCAACCCACATGAATACGCATATTTTTGTTTTTTTGCTTCATTCATAGACTCTGTATCTGGGAGGTAATCTTTAAATAATTTTACAACCTTATCATCAGTTAAATAAATTTCTGCAGTATTCCCTTTTGCAATTGGATTACCTAGATTCATTTCTCTCCTTAAAATAAATTTGAATAACGCTTAATCCTTTTCTTTGCATTCACTCTAATCATAACGAAAACCTTCTTCACGAAGATATAAAAAACTTACCACTTTCTATCCTTAAATAGAAAGTGGTAAGTTTAGTTCTTTAGGAATATTGGAATGAAACTCTGGTGTATACACAATAGAAAATGAATATCCCTGCTCAATAAATGATACTTCATTATTTTTACATTCAAAGGGAACATTATTTATCTTAAAGTTATTATGGATTCGCTGTAAAAATGCGACGTCTGGTGTTCCGAAAGAAACGTGTACTTTCGGTGATAGAGCTTTCATCGCGATTGGAATCCAAGGTCGCTGCCACCAAGTCGCGACGATATATGCAGTGCCACCTATAACAAAGTTAAAAATATCCCCATCTTCCATCGTTTTCATATTTAGATTTGATTTTAACCATTCCGTAAAAACAGGTACACTCTTAACGGGAAGACCGATTTCCCTTACGTATAAAATGTTTAAAGGTGAATATGGTACTAATACATCTTCTTTAACATAACTATGCGCAATAATTTCGAGTAGATTTCCATCTCCGTCTTTAAAGTATAAATTGAATAGACCATTCTCTTCACCAATTACATTTCCATTTTGCCATTTCACAATGAGTAATCCAGAGTCGTTTAACCACCTTGCTGTTTCATGGAATTTTGAATATGGGATTTCAAAAGCAAAATGTGCAGGTGCGATTGGTTCATACACTTCTTGAAAACTAATTTTTGTATAAGGTGTTACTTCAAATTGAATGAAGGATTCTGTTTCTTTTTTTATTGGAAAAGATAATATGTCCTTATAAACTTGTTTTACCCCTTCTATGGAAACCGTTTGTAGTTTTATATCTGATATATGTGTAATCACTTTACATTCCCCCTCATTTCTTATTATCTATTCGTATTGTATTACAATTATAAATAGATAAAATCAAACGGAAGGATGGATTTTTCATATAGAAACTACAACTTTAGTATGAATATGTTAGCTCCAATTATTTTTTATTTCCGCTATAACAATTTCTGGTTTATCCCAGTGCAACATGTGTGTAGTATCAGGAATTACTTTTACTATACTGTCCGTTTTCTCTTTAAAAATATTTACTGTCTTATCTCTATAATCCGCCCAAACTTGTGGGACTGTAGCTCGAAGTAATACAATATTAGCCGGTAGCTTCTCATATATATCTATTGTTTCATCTTTATGCATACCTCTTATTATATTACTAGCTGTATTTCCCCTGGCATGCCACCATACTTTATTATCCATTTCGATCCCTAGATCCTTTACAGCAACTTCTAACAATGAAGACCACCTAGTATAAGCTTCTTTTTCACTTTTGAAAAATTTGTCCCAATTATTAAAAACGTATTCATCAAAGTCCTTTTCATAATAAGCAATTTCTTCTTCCAACGTTTCTTCTCGAAGCCTTTTTGTTTGATATCCACCATCAATAAGAATACTTCCTTGTACTTTTTCTGGATGATTTAACAAATAAAATAACGCTACAAAACTTCCCCATGAATGTGATAGAAAATAGAAGTATTTGATTCTCAATTCATTTATTATTTCATTTAACCAATTTGCTAAATTGTGCATCTCATAATCTTCTGTTCTTTCAAATGGGGGTGTTTTACCATGTCCAGGTGCATCAACGGAGATAAATCTATACTCTTCTTTTAATTCCTCAGCAATTTCTATAAAACTTAAACTCGTACTACCTAATCCATGTAAACAAAAGATAACGGGCTTCTCATTATTCCCCCATTCAGTAATATGTACATTTATTTTTTCATTGCTAATATAGTAACGTTTCAAAACATTTATCCTCCATATTTTGATTTTTTAATTTACACTTTATTTATTTCTATTATTTTCAAGTATTTCCTGTATTCTTTTCCACACAAAAAGCTGCTTTTCTTTAAATGAAAAGCAGCTTTTACACTAAAATACATTATAATTTAACAGCAATAATCATAAATCTTTTTGAATTAGTACGAATCCCTTTTTCAGAACTATACGTATCAATGAACTTTTGTAAAATAGTAAAATCCTCTTCCTGTTCTCCGAATCTAGGAATAATAGGGGTATGTTTTAATAAGAAAATGAGATCTTCAGACCTACTGTAATAATCAGTAACATCATATTCACGTACTTGCACGAGATCAAATCCTGCACTAATAAGTTCATTCATATAATTTTCTTTTAAAGTACCATCCCGTTCACCTAAGCATTGTCCTCTACCAAATGCTTCTTTCAGGTTTAATTTATCATGCTCACTTACTTGTTGTGTTAAGAAAAAGGCACCCTTTTTCATTACTTTCGCTAACTCAGATGCCAGAAACGGGGCATGACAACTTGAAGCAATATCAAAATGTGCATGTGGAAATGTTAAAGCTTCAGAACCCATTTGAAGAAACTCAACATTTTGTACACCTGATTTTTTCAAGTTAGAATGTGCCGTTGCAATCATGCCGTTAGAATTATCAATTCCAATCAACAATTTAGCTGATGATGCTATGTTAAGTACATTTTCTCCTCCGCCTGTACCAACATCAAGTAAAATATGTGATGGTTTACACCTTTCTTTTACCTCACTATAAAAGTCCCATGTATCTCCTACAGTTTCACATTTTATTTTGCTAAAATCCCATCCATTTAATCTTCCTACTTTATCATAGAAGCTTTTATACTCTAATTCGTTCATCTTATTACTTCCCCTTTGTAAAAATAAATTAAATATGTATAATAACCTACGACACTCTTTAATTATATATTATAAAATACAAATTATTAAAACAACATTTCCCTTCACACTACAATAAGTTTACATAACATTTTTATGGTTTATCTTTATCTATATATTCTAAATGCCCTCTTCCCCAACTACACATACTATCCAAAACAGTACTGACTGTTTTTCCATGTTCAGTTAAGCTATATTCTACTTTAGGTGGTATTTCTTGATAAATTTCGCGTTTTATTAGTTGATCTTGCTCTAATTCACGTAATTGCTTCGCTAACGTCCCTTGAGATATATCTGGTATCAATCGCTTTAATTCACCAAAACGTTTCATTCCATCTGTTAGCAAAATAAACAAAATGAGTGACTTCCATTTCCCACCGATTATTTGTAATGTTGCTATTACCCCTTTTAACTTCGTTTCTTGTAAATCCATTTTTCTCACCTCTCCTCAGATATCATAAAGTGAAACTTTAATCAGTGGGGGTTTTGTTCATCCCACACTGATTATTAGTTGAACCAATCGGGCTTTTACGGGCAATTGATCTCTTACCTAACTTCCTTGCATTTTCCTAACTTTGAGGTGATAGTTTTACTGCCCGTTAATGCGGGATAAACCATATTTAGAAATTTTTCCTATTACTTATCCGCATGTATAGCGATTAGTACGAAATTTGCGACTATGTACATATAAAGTGCGTACTTTTCACTTGCTCCCTTTTAGCGAATAATAAAAGCATAGCACAGTTAGTTATATTCTAAATTTTTTATTAAAGGAGTGGCTAAAATATGTCTATTACTACATTAAAAAATAGCCGTATTGTTATCATTGGCGGGAGTTCTGGTATTGGATTAGCAACAGCAACACAAGCAATTAAACAAGGCGCACATGTTATTATTGCCGGACGCTCGGAAGAAAAATTAAAAGTTGCTCGAGAAGTAATAAATAACAATCATCTTCAAACTTATATATTGGATAATCAAAATAAAGAGCAATTACAAAATTTTTTCAAGATAGTTGGGAACTTTGATCATTTATTCACACCGGGAGCCTCTTACACACTTGGACCGATTACCTCTACAGAGGAAATTGCTGAAAGTAGCTTCATCGGAAAGTTTTGGCCTCAATATTATGCCGTAAAATATGCAATTCCTTTTCTTTCAAACTCTGGATCGATTGTGTTAATGTCTGGTGCATTTAGTCAAAGACCACTTAAAGGCGCTCCTGCTTATGGAGCTTGCAATGGTGCTATTGAAAGTTTAGGGAAGGCTTTAGCTGTGGAATTAGCTCCTATTAGAGTTAATGTGGTTTCTCCTGGAACAATACAAAGAGAAAATGAACAAAATGAAAATAGACTAGTTGCTTACGAAGCTTATAAATCTCTTTCACTTGTACAACGAGCTGGATTTAATGATGAAATTGCACATACTGTCCTATATTTAATGCAAAATAGTTTTACTACGGGTAATGTATTATTTCCTGATGGAGGGTACACATACCATTAAATTATTTAAGAGAAAAGCCCCTTATTCCGGTGGATTTTGTTGCTAATGTAAACATTGCTGAAATTTCCAAAAAGATGGTTGCATTTCTTTATTACCAACAGGTTGGTTTTTAGAAGATTCATTAAAGGAATCCATTATAATCCGCTCATTTTGTACATTTGCAAATTCAATCGTGCTAGTAGTTGACGAATCAAATCAAGAAGTAATTTATCTTGATATTTATGGATAAGTTTATAAAGAAAAAAGACATATAAATAATGCCTTTTTTCTTTATCTTCATTTAACTGGATAACAAACTTCTGTAACCCACTTATTAGGATCCGCTTCCATCGCTGGGCTCACATGGTAAATATTAAACATCGGGCCTGCTAATTTATAACCCTCTGTCTCAATCCATTTTGCCGCAGCCTCATTTACAGCTGTCATCTGTTCATAACTTCCATTAACTGTTATAGAAGCTACATTAGTCGATTCCATATTTTTAAATGTAACGTCTTTTGTATTTTCGTGCTTACCTAGAATACTTAGCTGTATTTCTATATCTACATCATTTTCTTTGTATTCACGATCATGGAAAACCGCAATACTATAACTCGGTTGGGCAATACTAATATTTTTCATTTGAATTTCTTGCATTAATACACTCCATAAATCACCTTCGCAATTATACGATGGAATAATCTTTCTAACACTAGCTACAGTTCTTTCTGGAATTTCTTTTATTGAAACATGATAATTCATCTCAACAACATCCTCTCTCATCGTTTTCATTGAGTCTTCGAGGAGACGTAATTGTTTTTGGAGGTTATTCATGTCTTCTTTAATTTGAGCACTACGATTTAAAAATTGCTCTTTTATGGTATCTATATTATCGCATTCTATTATTTCTTTGATGGTAGCAATATTAAACCCCATAGCTTTTAACGTTTGAATTTGATTTACTTTTTTTAATTGGTCTGCTGAATAAAATCGATATCCACTCTGCTCATCGACTTTTACCGGTTGTAGTAATTCCACTTTATCGTAGTGTCTCAACATTCGTATACTAATGGAAGATAGTTTTGAAAAATCCCCTATTTTAAACATGATTTCCTCCTATAAGTTACATCTACTTTGAAGCTCAACTTTATCTTAAACAATGACATTGTGTGAGGGTCAACTATTTTTAACGATTTAAATAACAATTTAACATGTTATATTTATATAATTAAAAACCTATATTCCTGTTTTTATGACTACTGCAATTGACAATCCATCACTAGTTATTTTTCTCAAGACATTCATAAACCGCCATCATATCTCGTTTATCCAACTCACGTATGCGATTAAAAATTGGTATTTGTCCAACAGCTTCTGTTAATAAGCTTTCATTCACAACATCACTTACTTTTCCAGTTAACCACGTTTGTACATCCACGCCCTCAACAACTTCTTTTAACCCTTCGTCATTAATACCACTTGCATTACAAGTTACACATGGAATTGTTAGTTTAAAGACACCATCATGTAGATTATCTTCGGTTATCACTTTCTTACCTTTACAAAATGGACATGGATTACTCTTTTTAATTTTATTAATTTGGGTAACTAATTTTTTGTATCCAAACGCTTCGTATACATACGTAAGTTTTTTATATTTACCATTTGTGAAATACTTATCTATAATGGTTTCTCTCGTTTCATAAACATTAGGGAAATCACAAACAGTTACTTGATTATTAATACTAATGGATTCGATATTTCCTTTTATTTCGCCCCAGAATGGTAAGACATTTTGTAACACCATTTCATAGTTTGAAAAGCTTGCTTGTTCTAATTCAAACATCTTCAGTGCAACTTGTGCTTTTCTTGGCAATAAAGAAACATCTTCTGTCAATACCATATCGCCACCAACAATAGACTTCAATTTAACAAGTGCCGGTAAATCACCAACTGTTTTCAATACTTTATTAATAGGCTGATTGATTATTTCACGAATATCTACGTTACCAAATTTAAGTGGCTTATGATGATTTAAAACCGTCCCCTCACAAATTGGACATTTCATCATTTTTTTTGAACTCTTAATTTCTTCTTTAATAGGTGCTTTTGAAATAACAATATATCCACCAATAATTGTATTAAAACCTACCCATGTTCTGCGTGTCTTTCCTTTTTTATCATAAAATGATTTTTCAAAATATCCGTACCAAAACGTATGCTTTTCTTCTTCTGACATATCATTATAGCTCTTTGACAAATCGTGACCAAGCTCATTTTTTATTTCTTCGAATAGAAATTCTATTTTTTCATGCTGATAAAATTTTAATACCTTCATGATTTCTGGATCGAATAGCCCATCCCAAAATGGAACACTTTTATCTTGAATGGCAATATCTTTATCAAAAACTTCAATTTGAAGACGTCCAGAACAAGATGGACAATGATTGTCCTGTGAATAGAAATCAAAACTTCTCGTATCTTTATTAATTGGATGAGTAGCTACAATATGATTAATTAATCCACCAATCTCATATAAGAAACTATATTGACTATATAAATGTCTTTCAAGATCAATAGCAATAACAGGTGCGATTGTATCAGATTCATATTCACCATAAATTAACCTAGCCATTGATGATAAACTTTTTAAAATACCGCCCTTATAAACATTTTCGGCATTTTTAAAATAGTTAATATGATTTTCTTCTAAATAGTGAACTCCTTTTTTCTGCTTAAGCATTGAAGAGATATTTATTTTCTTTGTGCTATTCACATTACTTTTTTGACGATAGTAATCCTCATGATTAACAACATCCAAATGCTCTACAGATTCATTCTGCCTTTTTCCAAAATCAACTATATAATCAGAGCTTTCTAACATGTAACGATTATGCTCAATCATAATGATAGAAACTGATTCATCTTGCAGAATACCTCTAATACTATCGATAAATTGATTTAAAATATTTTGTGATAAACCTTTTGAAGGCTCATCAAAAATGAATAATGTATGTGGATTTCTAGTGTTTGCAAATAATTCCGAAACTAAATGAACACATTGAAACTCACCTGTCGATAATGTTTGTGTTTTTCTCTCTAATGTTAAATAGCCAAGTCCTAATTTAATTAGTAGGCTCAAACGTTTATAAGCGATATCTTCATTTGGAAGTTCATCAATAATATCCTCAATCGAGCGCTCAAAAATATCATCAATGTCTTCACTATACTTTGTCAGTTTCTTTTTAATATCTAGGAAAGTTGCTACAGTTGATCGACTTGTAATTGATTGATTTCGGTCTTGTCCTACCATAACTAATTTATCTTTTGGATATCGTTTCAAAAAATCTGTAGCTAGACATTCGTTGACAAGTGTAGATTTCCCACATCCTGATTCTCCTGTAACTGTTACAAGCCTGTTTTTAGGAATTTGAAACTCCTCCATTTGGATATTACGGCAATATAAATCATAGAATCTATAAAATTCTGTTGGTATTTCTTTATTTCGATCCCACAGTATTGACTTTGGTCTTGGTGATTCTTCCACAATTTTCCCGCCATATTTTCCGCTACCAGGTCCAAAGAACAATTGCTCATCAGATGTATCTAGTACTGTATCTGAATGATCAATAAGCCAAATTTGATTTTTACACCCTAATCGTTTAATCTCTTCTAAAATTTGTAATAAAGTTTCATGATCAAGTCCAACTGAAATCTCATCAATAATAATTACAGCATTTTCACTTACTGCCATGAATTCGGCCAAATAAAGTCGTGTTAACTCTCCACCTGATAACGTACCCATAATTCGATTTAATGTTAAATAACCAATGTTCATATTAATAATATTTTGCAGTATATGCTGTTTTTCTTCACTAATATTTAACTCTTTTGCTAGTGAAAGAATAGATTCAACACTTAAATCATTAATATTTGAAATTGAATGTGGCTTGGCCAACAAATCAATTTCATGTTGTTCAATTTCTTCACTATAACGTTTTCCCTTACATTTTTTACACTCAACATTTTTTGTAGTACCACGGCCTTTACAACCAGTACACCAGCCTAATTGATTATTAAATGAAAAGACCTCTGGAGAAAGATTAAATACTTCAGCAAGTTTTTCCCGAACCTCTGTAAAAACACCAGTATGAGTACCAATCGTTGAACGCGGATTAGACGAAATCGATGATTTTCCTAGAAAAAGTACTAAAGGCATTTCTTCCATCTTAATGGCACTAAAATTTGTTTCCATAATGTTAGGAAATAAATATTGATATTCAGCCTTTGGTAATAAAGAAACTAATCGTTTTTTTGATTCTTCACCAATTGTTTGGCAAAAAGTTGTTTTACCCGATCCAGATAAACCAGCAATTCCAAACGATTTATTAAACGGTATAGTTGCATCTAATTTATTTATGTTATTAGCAATTAATTGATTTACTTTCATATTAACCTCTATTCTTATTTATTCACAAAAGCAATTTTACAATATAATAATTACATAATGAATATTACCTATTATGCAATTATCCTCTCACTTCATGAATCTTATCCTTGTATATTTCAAACCACTGTTGCCATTCATCTTTAGAAAATTCTTTCTCTTCTCCTTCTAAAACGAAAGAAAAAAGATTTAAACAAATATGCCAACCAGCTACATCTCTCGGTGTATGATCTGTTAATTCATGAATGTACTCTTTAAGAAGTAAAAGAGTACCATTTTCCTCATTATGTATTTCAAATCTGACACGGTCTTTATCCCAAGTAAATTCAAGTACTGAGTTTAGTTGACACTCTAAAATATCAATATTTATGAATGAACCGTCCATCATGTCGAACTTTATTATTCCAGCAGTTTTAAGGCTTTCAATCTGTAAATTGGGCATCCATTTTTTCAGCTTACTGTTTTCTGTTAATACAGACCAAACTTCTTCTGCCGTATATGGAAATTGGCGTTCAAATTTTACAATATATCCATCAGTTAGTTTCCTAATTTCAGCTATCATTTTGATTGTCTCCTTATATAGAATATATGTTCCCATTTCATTTTACACGAATATAAATATAAAATAAATATTTATGTCAACGAAGTGTTAATTTAAAGTGAATGGTGCTGAGAAAAACTTAAATATTTTCTAAATCGAGTTATATAATATTGAAAATTAAATATAGATTTATGTACAAATAAAAAAGCCGCATTTGCGACTTATGAAATCATAGGATTAACTCCTTTTTTGTTGAATGATTAGCGCTTAATCGCATCGACAATTAGCGATGGAAAACCAAGTTTATCGCCTTTATTTCTAGAATCATACCTTTTCGAACGGAAAATAACACCGTCGTTTGCATCCCATTCGTTGTAATAAAACCGACCATTTTCATCACAATATTCAAGTAAAACTACCTCGAATCCAGCAGTTTCAAACATTTTCGTTAATGTTATATAATTATGAACGATTTTATGACTTGCTGCTGGATGATCTTTCGGACCGGGGCCCCCTATTTGAACTATATTTTGATATGCCTCATCCTGAAAGAATGCATCAGGGACTCCGCACCGAATATGACCAGATGGTTTTAAAAATTCATAACAAATTTCAGTTGCTCTTACACCTTCTTCAAAAGTAAGGTGTTCCCATACATGCTCAGCTAAAATAGCTGAAATAGAGTTGTATTCAAATCTTCCTTCCCACGTAGCTTTATCTAGTAAGTTAAGTTCATCTTCTTGCGTTTGAATCCAACCTGGATTATTATTAAACACTCCAGCTCCGACAACTACTTTAATTTCGTCTTGTTTTATTGCCACCATGTTCACCTCTTGAATATTTTAATTCATTAACATATTCTATGTTTACTATTATCCTTCCTCCTTCAACAAATTTAGTAACATGAGTCCAGTACAATACCGAACTCATGTCCTAAAAACTCTCTAACGCAACGATCTGTCTAACTCTATAAAATTAGTTCATAATATACGATTTTTCTTATAGAAATATAGCACAGCAAACATTAGCATAATACCAATTACGTAAAAAATTGTTGTTCCACTCCCACCAGTATTAGGAATTACCCAGTTATTCTTCGCATTTTTCACTGTTATTTTTTGTGTCTTTACTGCTTCTGTAATTTCTATTTCTATTGGATCTCTAAGTAACATGTATCCGTTCGGTGCTTTTATTTCTTTAATCGTATACTTTCCAATTGCTAATTGGTTGGAAATCACCTTTCCTTTTTCATCCGTTATTAATCTACTAACTTCTTTCCCTTCTTTATCTAACACTTGAAATACAGCGCCTTTTAGCTTTAATTCACTATCCATATCATCAACTTTTTCAATTTCAAATTGCCCAGTCGGATCTGGCAATTTCTTATTTCCTATTTTAATTTCTACTACTGCATCTTTTTCTATTTTTACAGTTATTTTTTCTTTTAATAATTCGTAACCTTTAGGTGCTTCTACTTCCACTAAGGTATAGTTTCCTTTTGGTAAGTCTTTTGATATTACTTCTCCTTCTTCATTTGTTACTAGTTCTCCAACTATTTTTCCTTTTGAATCTTCTATATGAAACTTTGCCCCTGCTAGTTTTTTATTTTTATCACTTATGTCTACTTTCACAAGCTTCATTTTCCCCATTGGATCTGGCAATTTCTTATTTCCTATTTTAATTTCTACTACTGCATCTTTTTCTATTTTTACAGTTATTTTTTCTTTTAATAATTCGTAACCTTTAGGTGCTTCTACTTCCACTAAGGTATAGTTTCCTTTTGGTAAGTCTTTTGATATTACTTCTCCTTCTTCATTTGTTACTAGTTCTCCAACTATTTTTCCTTTTGAATCTTCTATATGAAACTTTGCCCCTGCTAGCTTTTTATTTTTATCACTTATGTCTACTTTCACTAACTTCATTTTTCCCATTGGATCTGGCAATTTCTTATTTCCTATTTTAATTTCTACTACTGCATCTTTTTCTACTTTTACAGCTATTTTATCTTTTAATAATTCATAGTCTTTTGGCGCTTCTATTTCTACAAGGGTATAGTTTCCTTTTGGTAAGTCTTTTGATATCGCTTCTCCTTCTTCATTTGTTACTAGTTCTCCAACTACTTTTTTATTTGAATCTTCTATATGAAACTTTGCTCCGATCAATTTTTTATTAACATTATTACTATCAACCTTTTTTATTTTTATTTTTCCTGTACTAGGCTTGTTCCAATGTTGCCAGTTAAATTTGAAATTGTGAAATTCAAATCCACCAGTTTGTTGTACCGCACCGACAAATGCTTGTCCATTAATCGAACCGCCTTTTGTTTCTAATACAGCATTGGGGGCAAACACACTACCAACGACACCATATCCCTCTGTTATAATTTTTTTCGCATTTGGAAAAACCCAAATCACTTTCCCATATAGCTCAGTAAACGGGGAATTAGGAGAATATGGTTGTGATGTAGGAACTATATCTGTAGCCCTTCCAATATTGTTCGTGTCATATAGAATAGACCCATTTTTAAATGTAACCTCTGTTGCATCCGAATACATAACAATAAAATCTTTGTCCTTAGCACTCGGTAAAAATACATCTCTTATATCTAAATTAATTTTCCCTGTCAATTCTGATGAAACATAAATATTAGGATTGTTTATATCTTTTCCGATTCCATGACTCATATTTGGAATTGGGGTATTTGTTTTATATTGACCTGCATTTTTACTGACTTGGTTCACTATATTGCGAAATTCATTAAATTTCGCGTCAATTTCTAGTTTTTCTTTATAAACGATACGATCATAAGAGGATTGTATGATGCGATCTGGATCACTCTCTTTTGTCATTACGACTATTCCGTTTTGAATGATAAAAGATTCTTCTCTTGATTTCTTAAATTTTCCAGACAATAACAAGGACGGATATCCCTCATCAACCCATTTTTCACCTACTATATTAGATGTTCCCGCTGCAGCACCTACAATTGTATACCCCGATGCATCCATATCACCTTGAACTGCAATTGCTCCTTCAATGTCGCCACCTATTGCTTTATGGTTACCAAAGACAACAGCATTATAGCGCGATATATCACCTAGACCTTCTAAGTTTGTCGTGGATCCATATACTTCTTTTGGTACATATATGACAAAACTTACACTTAACATTAACAAAACAATAAAATGAATACTTACCAGCTTTAATCGTAGCCTCAATTCCTTTGTTCCCACCTTTACCGTATTTTTTCTATAGTCGAATAAAATGAAATTTTTATTAATGATGATTTACTTCAATCCCCTATATACCTTCTTTACTTATCTCTGAATTTACGATCCCACTTCCCATTAATGCAGGATAAATACATACATTCTATCGAGTAAACCTTTTCTTATAAATTACGACTAGAAACACACATAACAATAGGAGTGGAACTATTACAGTCCACTTATTAAACATAAATATCTCTGTACTCACTTTTTGTTTTTCTTTCTCGTTTAACTCCACACGCTCACCTCGAACTAGCAATCTATTGGTGTTTACTCCATAAGGCGTACACGTAATTAAAGTTGTATAATCTTTATTTTCTACAATTTGTAGATCGTCCGTTTCGTGTGGTAACACTACTTTAATTTGATCTACTTTATAAGCAAGAACTTTGTCTAAAGAATGAATATAAAAAAGATCTCCTTCACTCAACTTATCTAAATCTGTAAATAATTTTGCTGATGGTAAACCACGATGCCCTGTTAAAATAGTGTGCGTATTTTCTCCACCTACCGGGAGCGAAGAAAAATCTAAATGACCTATCCCGCGACTTAATACTTCCTCAGAGGTCCCTTGATAGATTGGCAGTTTTATATTAATTTTCGATATTTCAATATACCCCATTACATCTCCTAAATTTAACGCATCAGCATACGCTTGATGATTACTTTTTTTTTCAGAAAATGGATCTGTAAATATTTTCGCAGAAGTTTGAACTTGTTTATTATATTCGGCTGCTTCTTTTTCCCTACGTTCGACTTCTTTCTTTTGTAATGCTTTAATCTTCTTATCGTAAGAGCTAATCTCAGAATAATGTGCACGGGTCGCCAACCAATTACTAATAGTAGGATATAAAAAAATACCTAATCCAAATAAGAAAATACCTCCCAAAACAAGATTTCGTTTCATATTTCCACCTCTGTATACGCTTAAATATCGAAAAGAGGAAAGCATTTTGCTTCTCCCCTTTTCATATGGTTACATGTTCCTAAAATCTTAATTTCTAGCAAACTTTTTTCTAAAGAAAACAAATGCCGCTGTAAGCATTAAAGTAAGGCCTATTACAGTAAAAAGAGTCGTTCCTATACCACCCGTTACCGGAAGAATCCATCCACTTTTATTATTTTCAATCGTCAATTTAACTGTTTGATTATTTTCACTAATCTTTACATCAATGGGGTCTTTTAATAATTGATAAGATGCTTTTGTACCATCTTCTTTTGTATATGTTGGTGCTTTCGTTTCAAAAATTTGATAGTCTCCATATGGAATGTTAGACCATTTAATAACACCATTTTCATCTGATACACCTGTTACTTCTTTTCCTGCTACGACAACTATTTTTCCATTATTATCTTTAAGTACAAACTCTGCACCTTTTAATTTATTCTTATTAGCACCATCAATTTTTGTTAACTCAATTATTCCAGTTGTCGGAATAACAACTACGGGTTTAGATTCCTTTTCTCCAATTACATCATTTTTATTTGAAAAATGTATTTTTGCTGTATTGAAAATTTCCGAACCAGATGGTACTCCTTCTTTTACTTGAGATTTAATTTGCAAATGAAATTCTTTTTTACCATCTAATTTTGTGAAATCTTTTACTGTAGCTGTTACTTTTTGACCTTCTATAGCTACCTCTACAATGCTTGCATTTACTTCTGCTCCATCAATTTTCACGATTGGCTTTCCTTGAATCACTAAACGATTATCCAAAGTATCTGTTACCACATATTTTTTGTATTCCTTAATGTCTTCTGGAATTAATGTTTTAATATCATAATTATAATTAGTTAACGGATTGATTGGTAACGCTTCCAATTTTCCGTTAATCTTTTTATCAATTGTTGGTTCTTCATAGTTTTTCACTTCTAATTTAACTACTGTACCAGAAGTAATAGTTCCATCTTCATTAATTGTTCCGGAGTTCTTAACAAAAAACTCACGTTTAGTTGGATCTATTACATAGCCTTTCGGAGCTTTTGTTTCTTGGAAATAGTATTCTCCATACACCAATCCTTGCACGCGAATATGACCATTAGCATCTGTTACTAACTCTTTTTTCACTTCTGTACCGTCTTTTTTAAATAAAGAGAATAATGCACCTGCTAATGCTTTTTCATTTACACCAGTTTTTATTAAATCCACTGCACCACGTTTAATCTCATTTTTGGGATACATGTGAACATCATAGTTTAGCACCTTACCCTCTTTATTTGTTAATGGAATATCCACTGTATACGTATTGGGATTTAGATTAACATGTGGAGGTCCTGCCACTTCTTTCACCTCATAACGTCCTAGCGGAAGATCTTTTAATACAGCTTGTCCGTTATCATCTGTTACTACTTGATTTGGAGTGGCTCCCATTACAGGTTTCACGTCTTCTTTTACGATTTTCCCATCGTTTGAAATTTTTTCAAAAGAAGCAACCCTTTTTACTTCAAACGTTACACCTTTTAATGGTTTCACATCCTTTGGCACCTCTTGATTTGCAGAACCGTCACCTTCTAGTCCCTGCGCTCCATCTTTTTCTTGTTCATACTTATGAATCGTTAAAGTACCTTTAGATGGTGAATCTGCCTTTACTAATACACTAGACCATGTAGAAAATGTTAAGAATAACACTAAAAGCACACTAAATATTTTTTTCATTTCTCTTATCCCCTTTACTACTTCTATCATTTTAAAAATTTCTTTATTACTATTACCTTCTTAAAAGCAATAGTGTGCCAAGTATCAGATTTAAACGAATAACATAAAACATAGTCGTCCAACAATCCATTGTTTACAATCACTTATTCACTTTTCTTATCTTCTATTATTACGTTGTCTCTCCACATGATATATGTAATTTTCTCCCCTAAATTACACGTATATCCCTATTTCAAGAATCATTACATTTGTTACATAATAGCTTTCACCGCTAATTTCGACTATTCACTTACTGTCAATCTATTCATTTCTCACTTCCTATCCCTATTTAAAATCCAATCTTAATCATTTTTTAATACATATAAGTAATAACCAACAAATAAGTGTGACGATTCATATTTTACGTTACTGTCCAAAACTATTACCTGTATATTCAAATAATATGTGCTATTCATGTTAAATTATGGTATTATTCTTAGAAGTTTATAACTTTTATTTATATTTTTTTATTGATAAAGGTTTTCCGTATCTACTTATGAAAAAGGAATATATGTTTATTTAACTATTACGCATAACTGTAAGGAGGAAGAATATGACTAAAAAGCTCAGTCTAGTTGAGATAGAGTATATTTGCAATATGTTTTTTCAATCTTTCGAAATTCCAGTTTGTTTTTTAGATTGTAACAAAAATATTCTTTTAGAATTTAAATCAAAAAATGATTCACATTCGTTATATACATCAAAAATAGAAGAGTTACATATGCTTTTTCAGAGAAATGATACATATAATTCCCCCATCTTCAGAACTCACGAATATCTAGGGCACTTTATTTTAATTCACATAAAGAGCGATTATATGGTGAACGGTACTGTTATTATTGGGCCCTTGACACATGTGAATTCTTCTACAAGTAAAGCGGATAGTAACCTTAATTTTATTCCAAATTATAAAAGAACAAGAGACCATTATTTTTCATTGTCAGTCAAAGATCAAAATTTCTTTGTAAATATAGCGATATTGTTCTATAACATTCTCTATAAAAAAAATTCAGATGTAAGCACCTTTTCAAATAACAGTGACTCACTTCATATAAGTCATAGCAGCATCTTAAACGAAGATGTATATATTTCAATGCAAAAAGACGAATCCATTTATCATAATTTATATATAGAGCAGCAACTACTTAGTTCTATAGAACACGGGGATAAAGAAACCGTACTCAAATATTATTACGAATTCCAACAAGAGACTCTTTCATCTTTATCTTCATTCCATCAATTAAGACGTCATAAAAACATTTGTATTTCATCCATCACGCTCGCTACTAGATATGCGATAAAAGGGGGACTTCCATCTGGGATTGCTTACAAAATTTATGATTTACATATTCAAAGAACAGAAGATTTAAAAGACAAAGAATCTGTTTGGGATTTATTAAAAAATGCTTTTTGTACCTTTGCAGACCGTGTAAAGGCACAAAAAACACAGCAACATTCACAGACTATTGCTATTTGCAAAAACTACATTTTTAAAAATATTTACAATCCAATATCTGTTAAACAAGTTGCTAAATTTGCAAATGTGAATTCAGATTATTTATCTATATTATTTAAAAAAGAAGTCGGTATTTCATTAATTGAGTACATTCAACGTGAACGAATCGAAGAAGCAAAGAAATTATTAACTTTCACCACCTATCCTTTATCAGACATATGCGCTTCGCTTAATTTTAGCGATCAAAGTTATTTCACTAAAATTTTTAAAAAATTCACCAATGAAACACCTGGTAAATATCGAAAATCTCATGTTGTCATTTAGAGTGAAACTTCCATTAAAACAAAATGTTTTCAGTAACTCATCAATAGCAGATTAGAAGCACTCCCAGATTCATGAACTATAGGATTTATGCTTTTTCCAAACCAAAAAACACGTTACTATTCTTTTATTTTAATGAGAATAGTAACGTGTTTTTTATGTAATGTAGTTTTGTAGACAGAACATGATCCAACTACAAATTTTTATAGAAGCCAAATGCACCGCTTAACTACTAAAATCTTATTAAGTAAAAAATCCATATTTTGTTTTACTTACTTTCTACTTTATTTCTTTTGAATAATGAACTCTTTTCTTCAAACGAATGATCCCTACTATTATTTTTGTATCTTTCTAAATTTGCGAACAAAAGTGAGTACTGTGCCTGTAATAATCATCAATATGCCGATTGCTGCACTGTTAGTTGTACTTACACCCGTCTTTGGAAGCTCCTTATATGTATATTCTTTTTTATCGCTATTACTGTTGTTTGAGATATTACTCTTATTTTCCTTATTAGCAAGGCCATTAGCTTTGCTAGTTTCTTTATCTTTCACTAATACTTTTTGTATTGCATTTACCTCATTACCCACGGAATCTCTAACACTATATATTATTTCATAAGTACCAGCTTTAGTTGTATCTATAGTTCCTTCATACGCTACTTTAGAAATAAGGTCACCGTCCTCTTTATCAGTAGCTGATACCCCTACCAATGGATCAAATTGATCACCCTCAGTAATTGAAGTTGTAGCAGGTACTTTTAGTATTGGTTTATCATTTTTAACTTCTTCTCTAACTTTGACCGTTACAGTTTGCTTCGCCGTTACTTCATGACCTTTAGAATCTGTAACCGTGTACGTTAATACGTAAGTACCGGCTTTAGTTGTATCTACTTCACCATCAACTTTGATTTTAGAAGTGAGATCACCGTCTTCTTTATCGATAGCTAATACTTCTGCCATTGGAACAAATGAATCTCCAACATGAATTGTCGCTCCAACAGGCACTATTAATTTAGGTTCTAAATCTGATGTTTCTCCATTTCCCTCTACAATTACAGTCTGTCTAGCCGTTGTATTTCTCCCTTGGGAATCAACGACCAAGTATTCCACAATGTATGTACCTGGTTTTGAAGTATCTACATCGCCTTTATGCTTTACTTTATTTGTTAAATCACCATCTTCTTTATCAACAGCTTTTACATTTCTCATTGGATCAAACGTATCACCTACACGTAGTGTAATCGTAAACGGTACAGTTAACTCTGGAGCTTGGTTTTCTGCTGTTTTTTCGTTCTCTTTCACCGTTCCTGTAATTTTTGCCGCATCAAAAGCATTTTGGACTGCTTGAACTTCAATTGAGTTCGCTCCATATTTATTAGTTGCCACTTTAAGGCATGCCAATTTCAATTCAGAGAAATTAGAAGTCATATTTAATTCATCAGTATTTGCATAATAGAAAATATCAAACATTCTATCTTCACCAATACCATTTACATTTACACCGTTATGAGTACCACCTTGTGCCATTAAATACGCAACTTTATTAATAATACTTGAGTTAAAATGAACGCCTCCATAATCCTCTCCATTTAAATCATTATATTTACTATAATCATCCGGATACGGTAGTCCTTCTGAAAAATTAATTGCAGTTGGATTTTTCATATTACGAAAAGTCGATCCAGTTTGTTCTCCTATTGTCCAGTTAAATTCCCCATTATTTATGTATTTCTCTATAGCCGTTCCCATAATATCCGATAATGCCTCGTTAATTGCCCCAGATTCTCCTGAAAATTCAAGGTTAGATTCACTTGATGTAACTGCATGTGTAAATTCATGACCGGCTATATCGAACGCTTTTACCATGGGATCTCCATATAAAAGCATACTAATGTTATTAATATTAGTACTAAATGCATTCTCCCAATTTTCAGGATCATTTGTTCCTCCAGAATCCCATGCATGTACAACTGAAACTACTTTTTTTCCTTTATTATCAAAACTATTACGCTTATATTTTTCTTTATAAAAATCGTATACCTTTGTTGCTAAGAAATGAGCGCTTACCGCCTTTGGATCATTAAATGTTGTTGAAACACTAGTTGTTAGTATACCAGGATAATAACTTTCTTCATTTGTAATATCTCTATAATTTACATCATATGTCTCAATTCCTTGTCCTCTTGTGTAATCAGCAAGCGCATAATTCCCACTGGTCTGTTTAGAAATACCAAATGTACGAGTTACGCCTAAATCATCTTTTCCTGTTCCAGTTAATGATGTAAAATTGCTAGTTTTATTTTCCTTAACGGATTCAACATACTCTTCACTTATTTTCAAACTTGATTCTTGTACCATATCTTTTAACATTTCACCATTATGAGCATTCACTAAATAAGTTCCAGATACATAATTTGGTGTTGTAGCAGCAAATGTAACTTGATATGCATTGCTAGCCTGCCCATGATTTTCATCAACAAAAATAACTGCCTTAACTTCTGGCTCAGAAATAAATTTAGTATCGTTTCCGTACTTTTTATAAATATATTGTTTTGCTTCTTCTTTTGATAAATTAATAGGTTTCTTTAAATCTTCTTGTGTTAAATTTTGTGCGCTAGCTCCTGAAATGCTTTTAATAATACCTTTTTTATCTACGTGAGCAGTCAACTGGTGGCCATATACTTCTTTTCCTTCATATATTTGTTGCATGCGCACAAGTGTAGTTCCATCATAAGAACCACGTTTTTGAAGAACCTTGTAATCTACTCCTGTTTCTGCACTAACTTGTTTTGGAGACAAAGCATGCTCCGTATTTTCCTTAAGTGCATCTTTCACTACATTCTCTGGTGCCTTTTTTGATGGTTGTGTCAGATCACCTGTACGGAACGAATCCTCTTGAATTTCAACTTGCATTTGACCAGGTTCCTCTGCATGCCCTACTCCATATGGTGTTACACTTGTTAAAACGAATCCTGTTGTTAATGCAACTATAGCTATTTCTTTTTTATTTCCCATGATATTTACCTCGTATAAATTTCTATTATTTATATGAAACTGCTAAAATGTATACAATCTATTCCTAACATAAAAAGATGACTTTTGTAATCTACAAAAGCCACCTCTTCAATATGTAATATCCCTAAAATGTTTTTAATACATAATTTCTATACGAACAGAAAAAAGCATTCATTAACGAGCATTTTGCAATACTTTTATTAAGTCATTTATATTTTCAACTTTCTGCTGAAACTGATCAAGTCTGCTATGTAACAATGAAGGATTTTTATCTTCAGTTGAAATAACTTGTTTTAATTCGTTTTCTAATTTATCATACATATCAAAGAAATTATCAAATTCTACACTTACAAGCTCTTCATTTTCGCGATAGAATCTTTTTGCTTCTATATAAGTCATATATGATTTATTTAAAAATCCTAATGAAATTAAATATTTAGAAGTGTTTTCTTGATAAATAGCAATATCACACGCTATTTTAATATCAGAATAAGTCTTTTGAACGAGACAATGCAATTCAAAAATCTTAAACTTTAATCCATTATTCATTTCATCCCCTCCCATCGTATCTATTCTACATAAAATTAGAATATTATACAAAGAAAATTATTAGCATGAAATTGACAATTTAAAAAATAACTTAAGGATAAACAAAATCCCTCTCATTATAAATTATAGTTGCGGAGCATTTACCAACATAACAGCAAAATAAAAAGCGAAAAGAATAAATCTTTCCGCTCTTAGAGTAATAAATACATTTCATATTGCGCTAAAGAATTCTTTTCAAATCCACATTTCTTAAGAAAACCTTCCAGTAAATTATTGTTAGGAAACCCAATTGATAAACTTGATAAATTTAATTCTTCTCTTGCTACTTGTAATAATTTCATCCCAACACCAATATTTCTATAATCTTTGTCTACGAAAATAAAACTAATTTTACCTTGTTTATTTACACATAGAGAGCCTTTTAAGTCATTATCGACATATGCACCATAAAATACATTATTTGTTTTTTTGATATAATCAATATCATTTTGCCAATTTATATGGAAGTTTAACCATTTCTGAATTTCATCTTTAAAAGTTGGAAATTCTAATTGTTTTACTTCAATATCCTTACAATCTTTATTCATTATTTTAGTCAAATCATTTAAATTATAATAAGAAAGATCGTACACTTTTTCATAGCCCAACTTATTATAAAAATGAATCGCTCGGTCATTTCCTACAATGACTTCGAGAAAAAGTTGCTTACATCCATGTTGAATCGCCTCTTCTTTATGCAGTTCAAATAATTTTTGACTCACACCAATACCGCGGTAATTAGGATGAACCGCTAATGTTCCACAGCGCATAGTCTTAATACTTTCATAATCCTTTATACCACCTAGTATTACGCCAACAGGTTTGCCTTCTTCTAAAGCAAGAAAAGAATGTTCTAGCAAATTACCTTCTGGTCCCAAAAAACGTTGTATAAAATCCCCTTTTGAAACTTCCATTTTAATAATGTAATCTGAAAATCCAACTTTAAAAGCTTCATATACTAAATCAATATTTACATCACTACACCTTTTATATTGAATCATAATATAATTATGCCTCCAATTACTTATGTTAAAACCCTCTAACTATCTATTATTTACTACATTAATCTCATAAACACGTAAAAAGGCAATTAAATGCTCACATGCTCTTTCGCATGCTAGCATTTTAAAGATTTTTTGTTCTTCTTTCGTTTTATCATTTGCTTGATCTGAAGCAGCTTTTAAACAGAGAAATGGTTTTTTATTTATTTGACACACATAGGCGAAAGCTGCTACTTCTTGATCAACTGCCAATGCTCCATATACGGTATGGAGTAAATATCTCATTTCTGAACTACGAATACGTTGATCTCCGGATAAAAATGTACCGAAATGTATTGGATCATATGATCGTATTTTTTTTATTCTTCTTACAAGTGATTTTGTTGTTTCAATAGGTGCTGTTCTACCGTTATATAAATTAAAAACATCTTCCCCTGAGCCAGCTGCAGTAACATCGTGTTGTATTGCGTTTAGTGCCACTACAATATGACCGTTTTTCACCTTGTTTGATAAACTTCCGCATATTCCTGTCATAAACAACTCATCTGGCTGAAACTCACTAATTAACAATTGTACACAACTAGCGCAGCTTACTTTACCGACACCAGTAACAACTGATATAATTTCCAGCTCATTAATAGTATGAAAATGAAATTCCCAAGCTGCTCTTTTTTCAACACGTTCACTCGGATAATGTTGATGCAAATACGTCAGTTCTGGTTCCCATGCAGATACAATTGCAATACGTTTCATTACACGCTTCACTTCCCCTATTGTCATTTAAATAAGTTATCTATACTTTCTCGTTCATAATCTGGAATCCATTCTTTGTATTTCTTATATGAATCTCGTATTATTTCTTTATTCTTCGCAATTACTTCACATCCTCTATCATCATACATAAACATCACAATATCTTTCTTTGCATTTATGAGAAATACATCTGGATAAGAGATTTCTTTTTTTCGTCCAAATCGAAGATACAGATCAGAAAAATCCTCATGATTAGCAGCTTGTATCAGCGGTTCATATTTAATATCTTCCGCAAGACATTTAAAAGAAAATTGATATGTACAATATAAAGTGAAACTTTAATCAGTGGGGGGTCTTACTGCCCGGCAAATAGCGGGATAAATCTGCTTCTTCATCTTCAAATAAAAACGGTAACGTTTCTTATCTTATATGAAATCTTAAATCTCTTTTCTTAATATATTTATTGTATATATTTATTTTCTGTGAAGTTTTTATGTTTTCCTTTTTAAATCTATAAACATTTGTCACTACAAACACTACATCTTCTTTTGAAAATATGTCTTCAAAGTTGAGAAAAGTATTCCATATTTAAATCGTCGGTTCCTTCTACAATTTGATATTTATCTTTTCCGAAATCAAAATGTAAATGATTTTCCCACTGAGAATATAAGTAGGGTCCTAATGTAACTCCTGGAAATGTTTGATTCATATATTCTTTTAATTGCATTTCCTTGTCCTTTCTACTGTACAATTCTTTTTAAATCCCAATATGCTTCTTCTAGCCACGGATGTATAACTTTCAATGTATCTTTCCTTTCCCACAAATATGAAATATATACAAAAGCTGCTTTTTCCAAAGATTTTCCCAATTCTTTTTTTATTTCTATTAAATATGGTGGTGTCCCTTTTTGATCCCATTCTATTTTATCTGCAACAAATAATACTAAATCCATCTTCGTTGCATGTTTACGCAACGTTGTATGGCAACAAATTGCATTTAAAATCTCTTCATCTTCGATTTTAAATATTTCTTTTGCGATTACCCTCGATAATTTTTGATGAATAATCATAGGAAACTTTCTTTCCGCTTCCACTATTGCTACACCAAATTCTTCAGCAACTGCAATCCGCTCCTCGTTTGGAAAAATGCCACTAATATCATGTAAATATCCTGCAATTGCTGCTTTTTCTTTATCTACGTGAAACTTTTCTGCAATCTTTTTTGCCTCATTTGCCACACGAATTGAATGTTTATATGTAAACTCTTTATTATATTTTAGTAGAAAAGCTTTAATATCATTGTCTATTTTTCCAGTTGGAGTAAATGAATATATATCATTACATAACATAGAAAATCCCCCTTATAACTAACTTTCATTATAATGTAGAATCTAAATATCCTTGTTATTTTATATTCGTTATTAATCTTTTTACTCCTTTTTAATACGTTACATGAAATTTTATACAGAATCATCGCTACAAGTACATAAATGTTTGATATTATAGTAATGTTGATGATTTGTAAGGAAAGGAACTACACAATGAATAAAAATATATTAATTATTGATGATGATAAAGAAATTGTTGAATTACTTGCTGTTTATTTGCGAAATGAAGGCTATAACATTTATAAAGCTTATGATGGCGATGAAGCATTGCAAAAGGTTTCTACATATGAAGTTGACCTTATGATTTTGGATATTATGATGCCAAAACGAAACGGATTAGAAGTTTGTCAGGAAGTGCGTGAAAATAATACTGTACCAATTCTAATGCTTAGTGCAAAAGCAGAAGATATGGATAAAATATTAGGCCTTATGACAGGTGCTGATGATTATATGATCAAACCATTCAATCCATTAGAATTAGTAGCTAGAGTGAAAGCTTTATTACGAAGATCCTCTTTCCAAAATGCTACTTCGCAAAAGAATGAAGATGGTATTATTCGTATTCGCTCTGTTGAAATACACAAACATAATCATACAGTTAAAGTAAATGGAGAGTACATTAAACTAACCTCTATTGAATTCGATATTTTATATTTACTTGCGAGTAATACAGGAAGAGTATTTAGTTCAGAAGAAATTTTCGAACGCGTTTGGAATGAAGATGGTTATGGTTCAAATAAGACGGTAATGGTCCATATTAGCAACTTACGAGATAAACTTGAAACAGTAATAAATGGAGAAAAATTTATTCATACTGTTTGGGGAGTTGGCTATAAAATTGAGAAATGAAGCATTTGATATATTAAAAGATATTCCTAAATGGAAACTTATTTTTTGGCTTTTATTAGCTATCACACTCACTCCTATTACTGAACTAATTATTTATCGCCTCGTTACGAGTGTAATTGAAAGTTCACTTACTCTAACCGAACTCGGTAAAGAATTCATTCGAATTTTTGGTTATGAAAAGTATAAAGGGATTAAAGAGTCTTTATGGATGATGATTGTATCTTATTTGTTTTTATTTTCTATTTTTTCATCCTATCTTTACATTTTTTATCGTCACGAGAAAAAACTTTATTATGAAACTTGTATAAAAAAAATGATAGAAGAAATTCGTTATATTGCAAATGGAAACTTCAATCATAAAGTTTCTATTGTAAATCATAATTATCTAGAAGAATTAGCAATCGGGGTCAATGAAATTGTTGAACAATTAAAAGTCTCAATTGATGAAGAAAGACAAGCGGAACAAGCAAAAAGTGAACTTATTACAAATGTATCACATGACTTACGCACTCCCCTTACTTCTATAGTTGGATACGTAAATTTAATCCATCATGATAATTATAGAGATGAAGTGGAATTGCGATACTATATTCAAGTCATTTACGATAAAGTAACTCGTCTTAATGCATTAATGAATGACTTGTTCGAATATACACGTGTTCAAAATAAAGAATTAAGCTTGTATTCTGTTCCTATTGATATTGTAGAGTTACTTGGACAATTAACTGTTCAATTCCGCATACAGGTTCAAGAAGCTAATATAGAATGTCGGCCTTCTTTCCCGTCTCAAAAGCTCATGGTATTAGCTGATGGTGACAAATTAGTGCGTGTGTTTGAAAATCTTATTATAAACGCTATCGCTTATGGAAGCGAAGGTCGCTATATTGACCTTACTGCTTATGAAAGTAATAATATGATTACAATTGATATAACAAATTACGGACAACCTATTCCTAGTACGGATTTACCTCATATTTTTGAACGTTTTTATCGCGTTGAGAAATCTCGCTCTACAAACACTGGTGGATCTGGACTTGGATTAGCAATTGCAAAAAGTATAGTCGAATTGCATAAAGGAACAATTGAAGTATATAGTGATGACGAAAAAACAACATTCACTGTAAAACTACTCCCATACAAATGTTAATGTTACAAATAAAAAGTTCAATTTCTTACCATATAAGAAATTGAACTTTTTCCATAATTACCCTAAATTTAATAATCCTTTATAATTCTTTAGAAATTCTTTACCTTTTCTTTCTTCCTAATTAAGCATTCCTTTTTACAATACTATTATTGATGTCATAATAGGAGGATCGCTTATGCAATTCTTAAAGAAATTCGCTATTTTATTATTATCTTTTTTTATTACTGCACTTATCGTTTTATATTTTTATCTTTATGTAAATGGTCCGATTATTCAAGCTAAATCAGCTATTTTAATAAATGCTAATTCAGGTGAAATTGTTTATAAAAAAAATGAAGAAACCCCAGTACAATCAGCTGCTTTATCTAAATTAATGACAGAATATATCGTATTGGAGCAACTAAATGATAAAAAGATACAGTTAGATGACTTCGTACAAATAAGTAACGAAGTTTTCCGAGTAGAAACAAGCCCTATACAAGTAACATCGAATGATAAAACAACGGTTCGTGATTTACTTCATGCATTGCTACTGGCAGGGAATAATCGTTCTGCACTCGCTCTAGCAGAACACATTGCTGGAAATGAAGATAACTTTACAGTATTAATGAATAAAAAAGCAAAAGAACTAAAGTTATTACAACCATCTCCATTTCTAAACTCTACTGGAATTAATAATAATACAAATAAACAATCAACTACAACAGCGATAGACGCAGCTAAACTAGCAGCACGATTAGTAAAAGATTTTCCAGATGTATTGAATATTACGAAACTAACCTCTTACCAATTTACCTTCAAAGATTCCCAGGTTTTCAATACGAATAAAATGATATATTCCCTTAATGAAAACATTAAACTTCAAGGTGTTGATGGCTTACAAACTAGTTTTTCAACTAACGGTAATTATAGTTTTGTCAGTACAGCAAAACTTGGAGATACTAGACTAATTTCAGTAATATTAGATGCAGATGAAGAAAACATTTCATTTATTGAAACAAAAAAGTTGCTACAGTATGGTTTTGATCCTTCCTCGTACTCTGCACTCCAAGCTTTTAAAGACGCCCTTACATCTTGGACAATATTGCTTCAGTTTAAAAATTTAATTATACAAACTATAATGATTTTTTTAATCATTACCACCTTAATGTTTTTACATATACGTCAGAAAAAATCCGAGGATTTCAATTAAGAAATCTTCTTATATATAGAACCGACTTGCGCTTGAGATGCAAGTCGGTTTTTAATTCTATCATCCTCTTCCAAGCAAATTTGCTGAAACTGGTTGCAAGTTTAACTCTCTCGCCCATATAGATAGCTGACCAATATGATAAATTTAATATCCCATTACATGTCTTAAAACCTATGTTTTTTGAGGCATACATCCATCTCTGTTTCCTTTCGTTGTGTTCGTTTGTTTAGTTTAAATGGGTTAATCTATTAATTCTATTAAATCCAACAATTGAACTATTACACTTTAAAGTTCTACTCATATACTATAGTAGATTACTAGAAAGGAGGCTTAACTATGGATAGTTGCGTTGTATTTGTAAACGGACAACCTTTTTTAGTTCTTTCAGTAGCTGGTATTGAAATTGCTAGATTAGAGATTTCCCTTCAAGTAGCATTAGCTCTAAGAGTGCTTGGGATACCAATCTGTGATTAATTACCAAATTAATAAAAAAAGAGGGCATTAGCCCTCTTTTTTTATTTTCTTCTCACCTTTTCTTAAAAACAAACAAAATTTAAATTTTATTTTTTATATTGTAATGAAAATCCGAAAAATTAACCCATTTTATTCAATAAAAAAGAGCTCCACCCATACCTCATTATCCGTTTCTAAAAAATTAGAATTCGATTAATTACAAGAAAATTTAAATATACGAACGTTACATAAAATACTTGTTAGAATAGCTGTCCCTCACACTATTTATTTCGCCGACGTTATATAATCAAAGCACACAATGATTAACTTTTTATACGGCTTATTTTAAGTGTGCTAGCATTCTAGGCTAGATGATCATGACTGCAAAAAAAACTTCAAGTTCTCGTTTATATAAATCAGATAACGCTTTCACTTTTTGAATCGATTGATAATCTTTAAATTGCGGTTCTCTATCTTCTTATCCTTGAAGAGCACTAATCCAACTATACTCTACATCTACAATATGAAATAATGTTTCTAAAATACCCCCAGTTTGCAAAGTAAATCTTCCTCTGAAAGTTGTTCACACCACTTAAACCAATCATCTCTTACTTGCCAATTATATTGAAATAAAGTGTACACATTTATCTCTCTCTTACTTCAATTATCCACCTAACAGCATCTGTTATACATTTAACCATTGACAATCACTTCTCTTCGGCCAAGTTCCTCTACAGCGTGATTAATTATTTCACTTACAGATAAAGAACCATCCAATATGATATCTGAATTCGGCTTAACAGTATGAATTGCCTCTAAATAAGCTTTTCTCGCATATGTCATGTAATGTTCCAAATCATTATGTATTTCATCTATTGTACCTTCCTTAAAATCTCGCAAAATCCTTCTAGCCATCGCAATATCTAAAGGCGTATCAATAAATATAGTTACATCAATGAATTTTCGCATCTCACTATTTAAGTATGCAAAAGGATAATCTACAATAATATAGTCTAAGGTATTATTTTGTATAAGTTGCTCAATATCATGAATTAATGGTGTTAATACCCACTCGTCGTAATTCGCCCCATCATCAATCCATTTACAAATATCAGCAGGAGAGTTATCAAATGTATAACTATCAAAATATAGAGCTTTTGAGTTTTTAAACTTATGCTTTAATCTTTCTGTAATTGTAGTTTTACCTCCTCCCGAAACAGCTGCAATTGAAATTATTTTTGTTTTATTATCCACTATACCCACCAAACCCCTTTATTAACATAATATAATTATAAATTACTATCGTTGCTACTTCTTCCATTCATATTCTAACATACTCATTTCCCATAAATTCCAATACGTTTCTCCTACTCTTTTTGACTCTCTTAATAAGCCTTCTTTTACAAACCCTATTTTTTCGTAACATGAAATGGCCGATGTATTAAAATCATACACACCAAGAGTTACTCTATGTAGTTTTAATTCGTCAAAAGCAATATGAAGTACTGCTTTCATCATATGTTTTCCTATAGAACGTCCTCTCATCTTCGTATTACCAACTAATACTTTTCCAATTCTAGCGGACTTATTAATATTATCTATTTGGCCAAGCGAAATATGTCCAATAACGTCTGAAGTCTCTTCATCTACCACTTTGAAAGCGAGTGTATTTGCACTTTCTATATACTTCTCTAATTGCTGTTCATCTAAAGGAAATGTGAATGCATTTCCTGACCATTGTATTAGAAATTCTTCGGAATTAATCCAATTTATTAATTGTTTAAAATCAGATTTCTTAAAGCTTTCTAGTTTAATCACTTCCTTGCTCCTTTCGTACATCATGCTTTATAACCTCAAACTTATTTCTATATAAAGAATATATTCTCCTTTTATATAAAATTAAAATAAAGCCATTCATGTGAATGGCTTTACAAAAAAGCAGCATAATTATGCTTTGTTTGCTACATCAATACCATTAAAATCAAAGTCAGCAGTAACCGTTGTAACCGGTGGGAAAATTGCTTCAATTTTGCAAATGGAAATAATTACTCCAACCGATCCAGGAATAGCCGCAAGCCTAACTACATCACAACTTACAGACGAAACAGTACCTACATAAGTACGTCCCTCTGTATTAATTTGAACTGTTCGATTAATTAATTTCTTAAGTTCATCTCTAATTCCTTGTACACAAGAATTATCACATTTCTCATGCTGTTCTTTTTTACACTCTTCGAATACTTCCCAACAATCATCTTGTTTACATGTACACTTCTTTTTACAATTATTAAATCGAGAACCCAATACCTCACCCCCTAATCCTTTCTATTAGTAAAGTATGTCCACTAGCTTAAAAGGGTACGAGGCAAACACATAAAAAGAAAAAAACAAACAATTGTACCAAACTTTCTTTTCATTATTCATTATAAAAACAGACTTCTCCTAATTAAAAGCTTTTTAATGAGCGGCCGTGAATTTAGTCCTACTCCATTTAATGTTTAGACACCACTTTCTAAAACAAACCTTTTTTCTTTTAAATAAGACGCCCCTTAAAAACACACTAGATTTCCCCATTAACTCACATATACATAGACTTTATTTGTGGATTTCCCATTTTTCATTGTGAAATATACATTTAAAAAGCGTACTCGAAAATAAGATATTATTTGTAATCAGAACATTTTCTTCAACAAGTGTTTATTGAAAAATACCATAACTAGTAGTAGTTCTCTCCACTTTCTCTTAAAAATTAGCATAGTTTGTATGAATTCTATATCGAGTAGAAGACACTCTATCATATAAAGATAAAATAGTAGGTTAATAAACAAGCCATTTTTTTATTAAAACATAGAATAATATGAACACTATTGAAAGGAGGTAGAAATAAATGTCCTGGAAAAATGATTGCTGGAGTTCTCAGAAAAAGCATTGTTGTGATGATTGGTGGAAATCTAAAGAAAAGCATCATTGTGATGATAATTGGAGTTCTCAGAAAAAGCATTGTAATGATGATTGGTGGAAATCTAAAGAAAAGTGTCATTGTGATGACGATTGGAGTTCTCAGGAAAAACATTGTAATGATGATTGGTGGAAATCTAAAGAAAAGTGTCATTGTGATGACGATTGGAGTTCTCAGGAAAAACATTGTAATGATGATTGGTGGAAATCTAAAGAAAAGTGTCATCGTGATGATGATTGGAGTTCTAAACGAAATAAGTGTCGTTGTAAATGTTTCTTTATTTGTTGCCATTGTAAAAGAAAAAATTGGTAATATTTTTAATGTCAACGTAAAGGAAAGAATATGTCTTTTGGAACCAATCGGGCTTTTCCGGAAAGTTGATCCCTCACCTACTTCCTTGCTTTTGCTGAATTTTTAGATGGGGGCATTACTGCCCGGCAAATACTAGAATGTAATATATAAAAAGCTGACTGCTTATAGTCAGCTTTTTATATATTAACACGTAAAGGTTTAAACAGACATATAAGCAGTCACGCTTTATCATCACCTTGTTGTTGTAAATTAGTATTTCTACATTGAATAGACATTCCATAATATCGTATTTTGATTAAAACTAAAAAACATACTTAACACTAATAGTAAAATTTTTCTTCTTCATCAAATTCACTTCTTTTCTTTTTATAAACATAAAAAAAAGGATCTCTATTTATATAGAGATCCTTTCTAACTTTATAATTTACTAGACTGTAACCCCTGAATAAACGGAACTACTTCAGGATTTACAAGCGATGATAAATCACCTAATTCTTTTCCTAAGTAAGCTGCTTTAATAACACGGCGCATTACTTTAGAATTACGTGTTTTCGGTAAATCTTCTACAACGTGGATGTCTTTAGGACACAACGCTTTTCCAATATGAGAGTTTACTAAACTCATTAATTCTTTCTTTAATTCTCCTGTGAATGTTACATGATCTCTTAACACTACAAAACAATGACAAACTTCACCTTTTACTTCGTCAGGTACACCAATTGCAGCAGCTTCGATTACATCGTTATGTTTCACAAGAATAGATTCATATTCAGCAGGTCCAATACGTTTACCTGCAATATTTAACGTATCGTCTGAACGCCCTGTGATGATATATTGTTCACCATCGTAAATGACCCAGTCACCGTGGACCCATTTATTTTCAAAACGCGACCAATATGTGTTTACGTAACGTTCATCATCTTCCCAGAAGCTTTTCGTCATACCTACCCAAGGTTTCTCTAAGCATAATTCTCCGACTTCATCTCGAATTGGTTTACCTTGATCATCCAGTACGACAGCTGCCATTCCTGGTAAAGATGCGTTAAAACTAATCGGTGCTATTGACTTAATAAGAACATTACCGAAAATCCCACCAGAGATTTCAGTTCCACCTGAGTAGTTACAGATTGGGACATTTCCTTTTCCAACTGTTTCAAACAGCCACATCCATGGATCAGGATTCCAAGGTTCTCCTGTTGATGCGAATACTTCCAAACTCTTTAAAGAATGTTTATTGACATACTCATCACCTTTTGCCATCAATGCTCGGATTAACGTTGGCGAAATACCTAGATGAGTAATCTCATATTTATCAACTGTCTCCCATAACCGGTCTGCTTCTGGGAAGTCTGGAACACCTTCGTACATAACCATCGTTGCTCCATTAATGAGTGAACCGAATAATAGAAACGGCCCCATCATCCAGCCCATATCAGTTACCCATAATACACGATCACCTTGTTTAATATTCATTCCAAATCCTGCATCAAAAGCTGCTTTCAAAGGAAATCCTGCATGCGTGTGTACTGTTCCTTTCGGCTTACCAGTCGTTCCTGATGTATAAATGAGCATTAATGGATCATCACTTTGCATTTCCTCGGCATGTATGAATGGTTTTTCTTTTTCTAGCGTACTCCACGAAAAGTCATAGTTATGTGGTGTAAAATCATTTCCTGCATGACGAACGATAACAACTTTTTCAACAGTTGGGCAATGTTCACAAGCTTTATCTACTTCATCTTTTAAAGAAACAATTTTACCGCGGCGTGAAAATCCATCTGCGGTAATAATCATTTTTGAACCTGCCGCTTGCACACGTGTCATGACTGCATCAGACGCAAAGCCTGAGAATATTGGTGAAATAATTGCTCCGATTTTCATTACAGCTAGCATCGCAACAACTGTTTCTGGAATCATCGGCATATAAATTGTTACACGGTCACCTTTCTCAATACCCGCGTGTTTCAAACCATTTGCAACACGACTTACCCAGTTGTCAAGCTCTTCATATGTAAATGATTTTGAAGTTCCATTTTCCCCTTCGTACTGAAGTGCTGGCTGTATTCTCGTCTCTTCATCCGCAAGCCAGCGGGATAAAGCTGATTCTACAACGTTACATGTTCCGCCATTATACCACTGTGCAAACGGTGTACCATTTTCTAAATCTAACACGTCTGTATAAGGTTTCATCCATTGATAGCCTACTGCCTTTTCTGCCTCTCCCCAAAACCAAGCTGTTTCCTCGATAGATTTATTATAAAAAGTTTCATAATCTTCATATCCCAATGATTTCATCCAACCATATAAACGTGTTTTTTCCTTGTACTCTTCTGTTGGAAACCAAACTGCTTGTTTCAATGTTTTCCCCTCCTTAACTTTTTGAGCAAGAAAGCCCTAAATAGGGCTTTTAAACTGGATATACAGGATGTTTACGATCCGTGAATACTTGATATTTACTCATATACATTTCGAAACGTCCTTTTAATTCTTCACGTAAATTGTTTGGATGAACAATACCATCAATCACCATCTCTGATGCTAAATGATAAATATCAATATCTTTCTTATACTCTTCACGTTTTTCAGCAATGAAGCTAGCACGCTCTTCTTCTGGTAAAGCTGCAATTTTATTTGCATATACAGCATTAACCGCAGCTTCTGGACCCATTACCGCAATAGAGGCTGTCGGTAATGCCAGGCAACAATCTGGTTCAAATGCTGGACCTGCCATCGCATATAAACCAGCACCATATGCTTTACGAACAACGATAGAAATCTTCGGTACAGTTGCTTCACTCATTGCAGAAATCATTTTTGCACCATGGCGAATAATACCAGCACGCTCTACTTTTGTTCCAATCATAAATCCTGGTACATCCGCAAGGAATAATAATGGAATATGATATGCATCACATAAATTAATAAACTTAGCAGCTTTATCAGCTGAATCATGGAATAATACGCCGCCCTTCATACGCGGCTGATTTGCAATAATACCAACAGGCTTACCATCAATACGTGCTAAGCCTGTAATTAGCTCTTGAGCAAATAATTTTTTCACTTCATAGAAGGAACCTTCATCAATAACTCTATTAATGAGATCTTTCATATTGAAAGGAGCATTTTGATTTTCTGGAATGATTTGTTCTAACGTTTTATCGAATTGTTTCGGTTCTTGAGGTGTAACCAATGGAGTCTTTTCTAAGTAGTTATTTGGAAAATATGAAATGTATTGTCTTGCTTGTGTAATCGCATCTTCTTCTGTCTTGCATAAAACATCTCCGCATCCTGATACAGAGCAATGCATACGAGCTCCGCCCATCTCTTCTAAAGTTACCTTCTCACCGATAACCATCTCAGCCATACGAGGAGATCCTAAATACATAGATGCATTTCCTTCTACCATCATTACAACGTCGCAAAAGGCTGGAATATAGGCACCACCAGCTGCAGAAGGTCCAAATAATAAGCATACTTGAGGAACTTTACCTGATAATTTCACTTGATTATAGAAGATTCTTCCTGCACCACGGCGCCCTGGGAACATTTCTACTTGATCTGTAATGCGCGCTCCAGCAGAGTCGACTAAATAAAATAACGGAACACGTAGTTTTTCAGCTGTTTCTTGAATACGTAAAATCTTTTCAACTGTGCGTGATCCCCATGATCCAGCTTTTACAGTAGAATCATTGGCCATTACACATGCAGTACGACCATGTATTTTACCCGTTGCCGTTACAACGCCGTCCGCAGGTAAGCCTGTTTGTTCACAGTTAGCAAATAATGCATCTTCTACATATTCGCCATTATCAAATAGAAGCGCTAAACGATCTCGAACAAATAATTTTCCTTTTGCTTTATTTTGTTCATGATACTTTGGTGCGCCGCCTTGTTTAATCGTTTCAACTCGTTCTTCAAATGAATTAGATTGTTGTTTTTGATCTAACATATTTACTCCCCCTTATACGTTGGTGTGCGTTTTTCCTTGAATGCTTGTAATCCTTCTAATCTATCTTTCGTATGGATTACACCTTCATACGCTTGTTTTTCCATTTGTAATCCGGTATGTAAATCAACTTGAATACCATTTGAAATTGCCTCTTTTGCTAATCGAACAGCAATAGGTCCATTACTAGCAATTTTCTCTGCTATTTCAATCGCTTTCTCTTCAAGTAAATTAGCTGGTACAACAAATTCTACTAAACCATATTCTTTTGCTTCTTGCGCTGAAATACGTCTACCTGTATAAATTAATTCTTTCGCTCTACCAACACCAATTAATCTCGGTAAGCGCTGTGTACCACCCGCTCCTGGTATAATTGCAAGTGTCGTTTCAGTAAGACCAAGACTTGCAGATTCAGCAGCAATTCTAAAATCACAAGCTAAACTTAATTCCGTACCACCACCAAGTGCGATTCCATTTATAGCAGCAATAACTGGCTGTGGTAATTGTTCAACCATCTCCATAGTCGTGCGAATCATACTAACAGCATGGCGAACTTGTTCCTCATTCATACCAGCACGTTCTTTTAAATCAGCACCAGCACAAAATGCTTTTTCACCAGCACCTGTTAGAATAACTACACGCGTATTGGACTCTTCACTTATTTGAGTTAATATGTTTTGTAACTCTTCTAATAACGCTAAAGATAATGAGTTTGCTTGTCTTTCACGATATAACGAAATCTTTACAACGTGAGGTGTTACATAATCAACTGAAATGTTTTGTAATTGTAGCATCTTCTCACCTACTTATCGTTTTATGTTGAAGCGCTCTATACACATGACTCGGTAATTGGATATTTAGCTTACTTTGAATAAATTGACTAGCTCGCAATAACTTTTCTTCGTCTATATTCGTTTGAACTCCTAATTTATGGAGCATATGTACTAGGTCATCAGTAGCAACATTACCTGATGCTCCTGGTGCATAAGGGCAGCCCCCGAGTCCACCACAAGAACTATCAAATGTTGTAATACCGTATTCTAATGATTTAACTACATTTGCTAGAGCCATTCCATACGTATTATGAAAATGCATGGCAAACTGCGAAGCATCATACTTCTTTAATAGATGTTCTAATACTTGTTCTACTTGTAATGGATTCGCTACACCGATTGTATCCCCAAGAGAAACTTCATAAATGCCGTATGAAAATAGTTGATTACATAATTCGTCAACTGCTGTGACACTTATATCCCCTTCATAAGGACATCCAAATACAGTAGAAACATAGCCTCTTACCTTTTTCCCTTCGAATAATGCCTGTTTTGTTATATCTTCGATTACAACTAACGCTTCTTTAATCGATTTATTAATATTACTTTTATTATGAGATTCACTTGCTGATAAAAAAACATTCACCTCATCTACATTTTGCAAAAAAGCTCGTTCCAAACCATTTTGGTTCGGAACAAGCGCAGCATATGTAACATTTGGATCTCTTTTCAGCTCAGAAAACACATCATTTGCATCCGCTAATGCTGGGACCCATTTTGGGTGAACGAATGAGGAAACTTCAACATACGACAATCCTGCTTCTGTAAGTAGTTGAATCCATTTTACTTTATCTTTTGTGCCAACAATCTTTTTTTCATTTTGTAAACCATCACGTGGTCCTACTTCTTTAATGACAGCAAAATTAGGTAGTTTCAATTCGCTTCCCCCTATATCTCCCTATTCAATTTCTAATAATACATCTCCTTCATTTACAAAATCGCCTTCTTGCACATTAATTTTCATAACTGTGCCGGCTTCTTCTGAAATGATTGGAATTTCCATTTTCATAGATTCTAAAATGACGACATCCTGCTCTTCCTCTATTGTATCTCCTACTCCTACAACAATCTTCCAAACGTTTCCTGCCATCGATGCGTATACTTTCGTCATCATTTTTTCCCCCTTAATATTGTTAGATCTTATTTTTTAACGAGTTGTTTCGTTACAAAACCCGTTGTATAAATACCCGCTTTGAACACTTCGTCTTCCAAAACTTGCAGTAGCATTGGCGTGTTCGTTTTAATACCTTCTACTTTCAATTCTTCTAGAGCATCATGTAATTTCGAAATTGCTTCTTCACGAGTCTCGCCATGTGCAATGACTTTCGCAATCATTGGATCATAGAAAGGTGTAATCGTTACATGATTTTCTAAGAAGTGATCAATTCGTACATTTGACGGTAATGTTAAATCTGTAATTTTCCCAGGTGACGGGAAGAATGTTTTCGGATCCTCTGCATAAATACGAGCTTCAATGGCATGACCACTACGTTTTACATCATCCTGAGTAAATGATAGTTTCTCTCCACTTGCGATAAGGAGTTGCTGTTCTACAAGGTCTAATCCCGTAATTTCTTCTGTCACTGGATGCTCTACTTGTAATCTCGTATTCATTTCTAAGAAATAGAAATTTTTCTGATTATCTACAAGAAACTCAACTGTACCTGCATTTGTATAGCCAAGTGCTTTGGCAGCTTGTACAGCAACTTCTCCCATCGCCTTTCGTGTACCTTCATCTAAAAATGGTGAAGGTGCTTCTTCGATTACTTTTTGATTTCGGCGCTGTACCGAACATTCACGCTCCCATAAATACACTGTGTTACCATGTGTATCTGCTAAAAGCTGAATTTCAATATGATGCGCATCTGCTATATATCGCTCTAAATACATTTCTCCGTTACCGAAGAAGTTTTGCGCTCTTGTTTTATTACTTTCAAACGCTTTGGTGAGCGTTTGCTCAGTTTCCATCAACTGCATACCAATGCCTCCGCCGCCTGCGGATGCCTTAAGCATTAATGGATAACCAATTTGTTTTGCAATTTCAATTGCTTCTTCAGCAGTTTCAATATTTGTAGTAATACCTGGGACTACTGGGACATCTGCTGCTTGCATTGCGATACGTGATTCAATTTTACTTCCCATCTTCGTAATGATTTCTTCTGAAGGACCGATAAATACGATTCCTTCTTCTTTGCAGCGAACCGGAAAAGACGGATTCTCTGATAATAAACCATAACCCGGATGAATGGCTTCTGCATTTGTCTTCTTAGCTATTTCAATAATTTTTTCAAGGTTTAAATAGCTTTCTTGAACACGCGGTCCACCTACTAAGTAAGCTTCATTTGCCATTTTCACATGAAGGGCATTTTCATCTGCTTCAGAATAAATAGCAACAGTGCGAATGCCAAGTTTTTGACAAGTTTTCATAATACGAACAGCGATTTCCCCGCGATTCGCAATTAATATTTTTTGAAACATAGTGATTCCTCCCTTTTATCTACATCCTAAATGTCTAGCAATTACGAGACGTTGAATTTCAGAAGTTCCTTCACCAATTTCTAATAGTTTCGCATCACGAATATGTCGTTCAACTTCATATTCACGCATATAACCATATCCACCATGAATCTGTACTGCTTGATTCGCAATACGGCTTGCTGCTTCCGATGCAAATAGTTTTGCCATTGCCGCTTCTTTGCCGAAAGGTTTATCGTTATCTTTTAACCAAGCTGCTTTATGTACTAAATTGCGTGCTAGCTCTACTTCAGTCGCCATATCAGCTAATTTAAATTGAATCGCTTGGAAATTAGAGATTGACTTTCCAAATTGTTGACGTTCTTTCGCATATTGTAATGCACGTTCAAAGGCTGATTGCGCAATACCAACTGCCAATGCTGCGATTGAAATACGCCCTCCATCAAGTGTATATAAAAATTGTTTAAAGCCTTTATTTACATCACCAAGAATATTTTCTTTCGGTACACGAACGCCATCAAGTACGATTTCACAAGTATTAGAAGCGCGAACACCCATCTTATCGTAAGGACTTGAAATCGTTAATCCTTCACTCGTAGTAGGCACGATAAATGCAGAAATACGTTTTCTACCATTCTCTTCAATACCGTTGACAGCGGTTACAATAATTGTATTTGCATACTCTGCGTTTGTAATCCAACACTTCTCACCACTGATTACATACTCATCACCATCTAATACCGCTTTCGTTTGAGTACCACCTGCATCTGATCCAGCATTCGGCTCCGTTAATCCGAAGGCACCTAATGTTTTACCTGACGCCATTGGAACTAAATACTTTTGTTTTTGTTCTTCTGTACCGAAATAATAAATTGGAGAAGCACCTAATGAAATTGTTGCAGCATAGCTTAAACCGGTGCCACCACAAGCGCGACCAATTTCTTCAACTGCTAACGCATACGATACCGTATCGCCACCTGAACCTCCATATTCTTCTGGGAATGGGATGCCTAATAATCCTAGTTCGCCCATTTTTTGAAATGTTTCATATGGAAACTCTGCAGTTTTGTCATAATATACAGCTTTCGGTGCGATTTCCTTTTCAGCAAAGTCACGTACCATTTCTTTAATCATTTGTTTTTCGCGAGTTAGAGTAAATTCCATTCCGCTACACACCCCTTATCGAATATTGAGTTTCGACAGCGTGCGAGTTTCTACTACAAACATAACAACTTAAAAGACAAGAATATTAGTTAGACAATTGCTACAATTCTGTCATAACTTAATTTTAAAACAGATTCTGTACTAATGCACAAAAAAATTCCTACATTGTTCTACAACAACATAGGAGATTTTGTGTCGAATTATGTAATTTATTGTTTAATAATCTCTACCTTTTCCCGAATCAGAAATTTCTACTAATGCTTCAGGGTATGGTTCGAAATACGTTTGTCTTAATAAATACTTTTCATCAAATCGAATAGCCCATGATTTTAATATTGTAAGTAAACTACTAAGTGGTATTTTCTTTTCTGCATATTTTTGTAACAGTTCTATAAAATGATCTTTTTCTTGTTTTTTTAACTTTGTTTTAAAATATCCAAAAATGTGCTCGCATACATTTACATTCGATGTATAACGGGGCGCACGCATAAATAATTCATATAAAGTCTTCTCATAGTTTTCAAATACCACTTCAATCTTTTCATTTTTTTGATTTGCAATTATACGACCTAATTCCTTTTGTTTCACCTGATTATATGCCATAAATAAATATTTATTGTCCGACTGAAACGATACAAGTTCTTTCATATTTTTATTGTGTTTAATCATTTTGTAATATGCGATTGTAAATAACCTTGTAAAGAAATGCTCTCTAATAATAAAATTCGACAATCTACCTTCCTCTTCAATAGGAAGATGCGAAAATTTTTTTACTACTGCTCCGCCAAATAAGCCAGCTCCTTTTCCCTTTGCTGGCGCTTTTTCAAAACCAGAATAAATTTTCACATCACGCGTACCACAACTTGGTGAACGATTCTTTAAAATAAAACCATCTACATCCGGTATCGTTTGTAAAAAGTCATTTGAAAACTGCTCCATTTTTTCAGTTACATCTTCTCGTGTCGACGGTTGCACAAGTCTATTCTCACCATTTTCTTCTACAATTCGTATCGTTTCACGAGGAGTCCCCAATCCAATCTCCACTTCTGGACAAACAGGTATAAATGTAACAAATGGCTGCAAATTTCGTATTGTTACATCTGGAATCATCTCTCCATTATAACGACAAGCATCAAATTCTAAACATTTACTTACGACGATTGTAGGTTTTGCAAATTGTCGCATCTTATTACCTCCTTATTGCTAGCCCGTATAATATAAATTGTACTAAGATTAACATTTTAAGCAAAGTTTGATTCAGTTATTTTTATGAGAAATATATATCCAATGATATATTAACAATCATTCAACTCTATTTTCTATAAATGTGCGCCCTATTAATGAGGGTTTAGATATTGTGAAATGAATAATACACACATGCTTCGGAGAAATTAATGATTAAGAAAGGAGGGATTGTTATGAAAAAGAAATTATCATCTATTTTAAGTGTTTTAGCACTATCTATTATGTTTTTAGGTACATCTACGCAAGCTGAATACGATGGAAATAATATGAATAGAGTTAATAACACTGATATTTCAACTCGAGTAAATGACAATAACTTAGACAGAGTTAATAATGATGTAAGAACTCGAAATGTAAATACAACAAATGATTTAAATGATAATCGTGATAAAAATAATAATTGGGCTTGGCTTGGTTTATTAGGACTAGCAGGATTATTAGGTCTTAGAAGAAGAGACAAAGAAACACGCTGATTTAGAATGTTTTTAGTAAACAAGTACTTATTTATCAAAAATATATAATGAAAATAAATCGCCTTTTTAAAGGCGATTTATTTTTACTTAAAAGTAATGTATGTAATTCACACTTCAACGATTAAAATCGTGGAGTTAATCCATACAATATAAATTGAATCGTATTTTCAATTTCCGCTTCATCATTCCATTTTTCTTCAGGCAATAATAAAAATCGTGTTAATAATAAACCTAATACAGCTGATAAAGTAAGACGTAGTACGGAAGATGGTGGTATCTCAATAATTTCCCCTTCTTCTTGAAATTTCACAATCAACTTTTTGAAATGTGAAAACAGTTCTGTTTCTACTAATTGCTGTATTTCATTTTTCAGTTCTGGTTGGAATGGCACCTCTTGAATTAATATTTTTATCATAGGAAAGTGTTTTTGAGCAAATTTAAACCTATTATGAATTACAACCCTTAAAAGTCCTTCGTATGATTCATAATCCGATTTAAATATTTCTTTTGCAAAGGTTTGTACGAAAAATGGTGCAGCGAACTTAGTTAAAGTTGGCATTACGACCGCTAGTAATAAATCTTTTTTTGTTTTATAGTAGCGGAAGATGGTTCCTTCCGCTACACCAGCACGCTTTGCAATTTCACTTGTTGAAGTTGAAGCGTATCCTTTTTCTCCAAACATATCAACAGCCGCCTCTAATATACGCATTTGACGTTCATTTCGTTTATCCGTATTAGTTGCAGCTATTAATTCCTCCAGCCAATCCTTCTGCATTTATAAAGCTCCTTTTTGTCATTATTATATTTTGCGATGTTTCTTTAAAGCAAATACATTTCCTACTGCAAATAATATTGCAAAAAGTAATAACACAGTAAGATCTAATGCAATCTCTGTAAACCCTTGATTCCGAATCATCACTTGTCTCATTGCGTCAGCGCCGTATGTGAGTGGAAATACTTTCCCTAACATTTGTAGCCACTTGTTCATAGATTCCATTGGAAACAATCCAGAAAAGAAGATTTGTGGCACAATAACAAGCGGTATAAATTGAATCATTTGAAACTCATTATTTGCGTATGCCGATAAAAACGTACCTAATGTTAGTGCAGTTAAAGAGAGCATACATGTAATAAGTAACGTTAGCCATATGGAGCCAGCTACGTATAAATCTAAAATATAAACGGAAAAACTTACGATAATAATGGATTGTATAAAGGCAAAGATTCCAAAACCAATAATATAACCTGCGACTATTTCCCATCTTCTTACTGGGGTGGATAATAACCTTTCTAGCGTACCACTTAAACGTTCTCTTACGAAAGATACACCTGATAATATAAATACAAAGAAAAATGTAAAGAAACCAATTAATACAGGACCAAGCCCATCAAACATCGTAAAGTCTTTAGAGCCATGTAAATAATTTACTTCAGGTTTCATAATCGATACATCATTCTTCTCTGTGCTTTTTTGCAATACTTGAAGTACAGCACGATTTTTTGACGAATCACTACCTTCCAACAGAAGTTTCATTTTTCCATTCTCTATTCGAAATACTGCATCTACCTTTTGTTTTTCCAACTCAGAAATCGCCTTTTCCTTACTGTATTCATAAATTGACGCTTCTTGATTTTTCATCACTTTTACTATTTGAGCGGGCATATCAACAACAGCAATTTGCGGTATATAGTCTTTCTGTGTAAACACTAGTGACAAAAGCCAAAGTAATAACATCGGTGCTCCAAACATCATTGCTAACGAACGCTTATCTCGAAAAAATTGACGAATAATACGTATGATTACACCAGTAACTCTCATGATGGCACCACCTCTTCTAGCAAAAAGACATCTTCAATCCGTCCAGATGACACGCGTTTTTTCAATTCTTCAGTTGTTCCAACCGCAACTAGTTTCCCTTCTCTAATTAACCCTAGACGCTCACAAAATTCAGCTTCATCCATAATGTGCGTCGTTACAATAATCGTTGTGCCTTTCTTTTTAAGATCATAAAATTTTTCCCAAATCGTTTTTCTAAGAAGCGGATCTATCCCCACTGTAGGCTCATCTAAAATTAATATTTCTGGTTCGTGAAGGAGCGCTATTGCTAATGATAAGCGTTTTTTCATTCCACCTGAAAATTGTTGTACTTGCTTTTTCATATACTGTGACAATTGTACAAGTTCAAAAACCTCTGCAATTCTTGTCTTTTTACGTTTTCCCTTTAGTCCATACATCGTTGCTATAAAATCTGCATTTTCATATGCTGATAATTCTTCGTATAATGCATCCGCCTGGGCCATATAACCAATTCGTTTCATCTCATTTAAATTAGGCATATTAGTATTATTAACAAGCACTTCACCTTTCGTTGCCTCATTAATACCTGCAATCATTTTAATGAGCGTTGTTTTCCCCGATCCAGAAGGTCCAACAAAACCAAAAATCTCTGCTTTTTCAACTTGCAATGAAAGATTGTGTAACACTTCTTTTTTTCCAAAACTTTTTGATACAGTCCGTAAAATAATTGAAGGTTGTTGCACGTTTCATCCTCCTTTTCTAATAAAAATGAGTGAGTACTCACTTTTATTTTACTCTTGCTTAATTATATGTCAAACTTCGTTGATTAGTATGTATGTTCAATCACCGATATTAAACAATGAAACAGAGTCGACATTAGAATTTCATTTCCTAAAGTCGACTCTGTTTCATTTAAACTATAAATTTCACTTTACGTTTTTAAATTCATATACTTCCGAATTCTAGCAACGTCTAAAGAATATTCGATAACTAATTGCTGTAACGGTAAAATAACTGTGTCAGGATATAAATGTGCATATTGTAATGTTTCTGCATATTTTTCTAACCTTTTTTCTAAATACTTTATTATTTGATCAGGATGACTTACTAATAAACATTTACAATAATAATGGATTTGTTCCTCAATCGCCGTGTATTCTTCAATTTCATATTCTTTATGCATGTGTACACCCCTTTAAGTTTTTTATATGAATTATTTATCACAATTTTCACTCGACAAATTTTAAGTTTTTTGATTATTTACACTATAACAAACACTGAGGGTCAAATTTTGTTACTTTATGTAACGTAGAAAATTTTTAACAAAATTGTAATGTTTACTCCTACAAAATACAGAAAGCCCCTTTACTCATTTTTGTATAAAAAAATCGTACAGCTTAATTTAGCTGCACGACTACAATTTCTGGCCTATTCAAAATCCTTTGCGGAATGATACTATTTCCTAATCCTCTACTCACTACCATTGATGTATTTTGTTCTACATATAAACCCGCTGTATATTTAGGTAAAACACCTTGATTTGGAGCAACTAATCCACCGATAAATGGCAATCTAACTTGCCCTCCATGAGCATGTCCCGATAAAACCAAATCCAACCGCTCATTCGTATATTCCTTTATAAATTCAGGCCTGTGGGATAATAATACATTATATCTATCTGGCTGCATTTCAATTTTTGCTTTTTTAATTTCATCTATTATAATATTTCCTTCATCACGGTTTCCAGTACCAAACTCTGGATCATCAATACCTAGCAAGTTTATCTCTTGCTCACCCTTTCGAATGCCTACATGTTCATTCCTTAAAACATTGACACCATATTTCTTCAACTCTTTTTCTAAACTGTTATACTTTCCAGACCATTGTTCATGGTTTCCTGTCACAAAATATACAGGATATTTCTTTACAATTTCTCGTATTAATTGCATACTAACTTCTGCATCGTATGATTTACTGTCAATTAAATCACCCGTAATCGCAATAATATCTGGGTCTATACTTTTTATTTTTTGAATTAACACATCTTGATTATCGCCAAATTTTTTATTGTGTAAGTCTGAAATTTGTAGAATTTTTTACCCTTTAAAAGAGGATGGTATTTTACTAGAGGTTATTTTAACCTCAGTTATACTTATTAAATTGTTCTGTAAATATAAAAAGATTGTAAAACCTACTAATATACAAATAATCATTACAATTCTATTAATCTTCTTTTTCATATTTTCTCCTTTACATTCTCATCAAACACTTCTATATGCTAACTGAATTATATTATACTTTCTTGAAATTTATTTAAATTAATAAAATAATACAGTACATGAAATTTCATATGAGATATGTCATATATATTCGTTATATTTTTACTTTTACCTTTTTAATAATAAGAATACAAAAACGACTCTTATCACACGAAAAGAGTCGTTTTCTAACTTTATACTTTTAATACTTTCATGTTAAAAATGCGAAAACTAAAATACTATTACCTAAGAGCCTTAACTATAACTTTAGTTGCCTCTGCAATGAGTTGATTATCATAAGTTGCCTCTTTCTCATCTTTACTAGATAAAATTGCGATGATAATTGGTGCTCTATTTGGAGGCCAAACGATAGCAATATCATTTCTTGTCCCGTAACTGCCAGCACCTGATTTATCTCCAACTACCCAGTCAGTTGGTACGCCTGCACGAATAAGTTTGTCTCCTGTAGCATTTCCTTTCATCCACTCTGTAAGAATTTTACGTTTTTCAGCAGGAAGTGCATTTCCGACCGTAAAAGCTTTAAGATTCGTAGCAATAGCTTTCGCTGTACTAGTGTCACGAATGTCTCCTGGAATAGCTTCGTTTAATTCTGTTTCAAAGCGATCAGACATAGTAATCCGATCCCCCATATGCCTAAGCGCTTTTTCATATCCTTTAGGTCCTCCTATTTTATTAAATAAAATGTTCCCTGCAGTATTATCACTTGAACGAACAGATGCCTCAGCAATTTCTCCTAGTTTCATTCCAGTATCTACATGTTTCTCTGTAACAGGTGAATAATCCACTAAGTCTTCTTTCGTATATGTGATTACTTCATTTAATGAATCAATTGAGTTTTGCTGTAGTAATACTCCTGCTGCTAAAGCCTTGTAGGTTGATGCGAAGGCAAATCTTTCGTTAGATCGATAAGAGATTGTTTGATTTGTACCAGTATCAATCGCATATACACCTAATCGAGCATCAAATTTTTTCTCAAGTTGAGAGAACTCTTTATGCGTCGCCTGATTTTTATGTTTCACTTGTCCAGTCTTTTCTTTCGCTTCAACTTGCAGTGCCCCTCCTGTAAAAGCTTCTAGGCTTGTAATACTTAAACCTAATATACCAACGCATATTCCTATTTTTAGCATCCTCTTATTTTTCAAAATCATCATTCCTTCCAAATTTTTAGTACCTTTTTATACGTACACATAATAGACAATCACCGAACCAAATTTGTTCCATAAACTGAAAAAAATTTTATAGCTAGTATGAGAGTTATTAACAAAATAAGAGATAGTAGCTATGATCGCCGCTATCTCTTATTTCACATTTCATTTTTTCTTATAAATGGCTTTATACAAACAGGTTCTCTTCCCTGAGAAAAGTATCTTAATTTTGCTTAGAACTACCTGTACTAGTAGATTCACCATGTATACGTTGCTGTTTCAAATCAAAGTATACATCTAAAACTTCCTTTCCAATTATAGAATTAATTCCATTTTTATCATCATGAAGCCATGGAACTACTACAGAAAATGCTACTTCTGGATTATCATATGGAGCATATCCAATTAACGTTAAGTTGTAACATTCCATACGTTCTCCTTTTGCATTTCTGCCAATCGGGTCATCTCCACCATATACAGTTTGGGCTGTCCCTGTCTTTCCTGCTGGTTTATATGGCGCGTTTTTGAAATACTTCACGCCAGTTCCATCACCTTCTTGGAATACCCATCTAAACCCTTCTTTTATCCGATCAATATGTTCTTTCTTCATATCAATTCGATTTAATACGACAGGCTCTATGGACCGTATAACTTTGCCAACCTCTTCTTTTATTGATTGTTCTCGTATTTCTTGTACAATTTGAGGTTGCATTCTATAACCACCATTCGCAATCGTTGAAATATATTGTGCTAATTGCAACGGCGTATACGTATCATACTGACCGATAGAAAAATCTAGTAAAAAACCAGGTTGACTATCTACTTTTCTCGTTTGTCCAATTATTTCATTCGGTAAATCAATACCTGTTGGGACACCTAAACCAAATTGCTTGAAATAATAGCGCATCGTATCAAATGCTCCTTGTTTAATATCCAATGAGCCATTTGGTACGTAATTAACTCCCGCAATTTTTAAAGCTGTTTGGAACATGTATACATTCGAAGATACTTGTAAAGCCCGTAAATCATTAATATTACCAAATCCGGATACATTCCACGATTTCTTAGCTTGTGTACCTTTAAATTTCATCGGCGCGTCATAAAATTGATCTCCTGGATGTATTGCCCCTGTCTCATATCCAGTTAATAAAGTAGCACCTTTTACAGCTGACCCTAGCTCATACGAAGTTGTCATGTTACCTAATGCCAAATCCTCAACCTCTATTCTTCCTTCTTTTTCTACAATCTTTTTGCCTGCCATTGATAAAATTTGTCCGTTATTTGGATTCGTCATGACAACAAAAGCTCGATCGAGCAGTGGCTCTGAACTCTTAAAAGCTCTCAAGTTTTTCTCTATACTTTCTTCCACTTTCTTTTGTAATTCCATATCAATCGTTAATGTTAAACTATTACCACTTTTTCCTTTAGAGATTATTTCTGTGCTAACAATGTTTCCTGATTTATCAGTAATATTTTTCACTTCTTCTTTTGTGCCGTGTAATACATCTTCATATCGTTGTTCAATATAACTTTTTCCAACACGATCATTACGGTTATATCCACGTACTAAATAAGAATCTAAATTTTCTTTCGGTAATCCTTCTTCACTACTCGTAATATTTCCTAATACAGAACGAAATAAATTACCATTTACATAATTACGTTCCCAATCAACAGTTGCATCTACTCCTGGAAAATTCGCAAGGTTTTCACTTATCCGCGCATACTCTTCATCTGTTACATCTTTTTTAATAATTTGTGGTGTTAGTTGATAACCTGAACTCATTTTACTTTTAATAGCTAACACCTTTAAATCTTGTGCTGTTAATTCTGCTAATTCTACCTCTGTAACACGACCTCGTCTTAAGTCTTCTATTTTTTTATCTAACTCTTTTCCCTCTATACCCTTTTCTTTAAACTTTTCTATATCTTTCTTAGTAATCTTTGTCTCCGCACGTTTCAAATTCAACTGCATCCAAAAATCTTTTTTATCGATATCTGTTAATTTATTTATATCTTGTTCAGGCATTTCAAGTACTTTCGCCAAGTCTTTTGCTGTTTTTAAAATATCTTCACTCGTAATTCCCTTCACCCTTGTATACGTAATTGTGCGAAGAGATTTATTATTAACAACTGTTTTCCCTTCTCGATCTAAAATTTGTCCACGTGGAACTGGAATACTAGTTATTGCATTTTGACTACTTTCCACTTGGTTCTTATAAGCCTCTCCCTCAACGATTTGTACCTTTCCTAGCTGCATAATAATAGCTGAGAATAGTAAAAATATGCAAAGGAACATAATATTTAACCGAATAGATATATATGTCTTCTGTTTCTTTCCTTTTTGTTCTTTCATAAATCCTCCATATAATTCTTCCGGAACTCCTCACTAATACTTAAACGTTCCCTATATATTTGAAACCATTATTCGGTTATAAATAGTGTCTTATCTTTTTTTCTAAATCTTTGTAAGTATTAATTCCTTTTTGTATAGCCGCGTAATTGATAAATCTCCCTTCCTTTTTTCTCACTTGTTTTTTGTCGCTTGCAATGTGACTCATATTATATTTTACACATAGGCTTGCTAGTAACTTTTCATATTGATTATTCCTTTCTTCATGTTGTAATACTTAATAGACAACCTAAACAATACAGTTGTTCCACATTTACAAAAAAAATAATTAAATATAAGATGAAGTAAGCTACATAAGGGAGGGTTATATGTTACATACAAAAAGATGGAGATTATTTGCGGTTCTTTCTATTGTAGGTTTGATTTTACTAATTTTATTAAAAATCAACTTCATTTCAATTACTATCGCAACTTCTTCAGCTGAAAGAGGAAAGATTTTTGATCGAAATGGTGCAATACTAGCTACAAATAAGAAAGCTAAGTCTCTATATTGCACTTCTAATGATGAAAAGCTATCGAAACAAGATACATCAAGCACATTAGCTTTTTTTAATCAATTTTCAAGCGAGTTTCAACATGATATTTCTACAGAGAACATAAAATCTCAATTACAACAATCTTGTAAAAAGCAGACTATGAATGATATACCGTTATACTCTGATATAACTGAGAATGAACTTGCATTCATAAACAAAAACAAACCCAATAATGTAATAATTAAAGATGAATGGATTCGATATTATCCTAAACACGAAATTGGTTCACAAGTAATTGGGTATGTAGAAAATGACCTTAATTCAAAGCATATGGCTGTTGGAAAAAGCGGGATTGAGCTGCAATATGAAAATGATTTAAAAGGAAAACCAGGTAAAACTCTTATTTTTAAATTGAATAATAAAAAGTTCTTATGGAACATTCAAAAAGTACAAAAAGGAAAAGATGTACGGCTAGCTTTAGACTCTGAGTTGCAGCAAAAGGCAGAAGAAGCATTAAGATCGCAAATTAAGAAAACACCTGATGCTAAAGCTGGTTATGCTGTAGTGAGCGATGCAAAAACTGGCGCGATTTTAACTATGGTCAACTCGACAGTTTTTGATCCAAATATATTAAATACACATGTATCTTCTAGAAAAGAAAATATTAAATCTCTTTCGCAAAATAAAGCGATTCAAAAATTAAAGTATGGTGAATCTTATGTAAATATGGCTTCTACTATAAAACCACTTACTATTTTAATTGGATTAAACGAAAAACTTTTTCAACCCGAAGATACTTATTTAGATAAAGGTACTTTTCAGTATGATAATCAAAATAACATTACGAATGCACCTGGAACACCAACAGGTGAGATTACACCGAGGCAGGCTATCATTAATTCATCTAACACATTTATGACAGCAAAAGTAGCTCTACCATTATTTAACCAAAATAATGGAAATGTAGAAAAAGTGGCACATATATGGACAGATTATTTAATGCAATTCGGCCTACGTTCTAAAACCGGGATTGATTTACCCTTTGAAGAAGACGGTCAGTATGAATTCCATCCTTCTAATAAGTTTGAAAATGGAATCTCCGCTTTATTAAATGCCTCGTGGGGCGGAAATGAAGTGCATACTCCTCTTCAACTCGCTCAATATGCAGCAACATTGGCAAGTAAAGGTGATAAATATAAACCTCAAATCGTAAGTGCGATTATTGGTCAAGATGGTAAGGAAACCAAAAAGTTTAAAACCATTTTAGAAAGTTCAAATCGTTACCCGATGAACTTTTGGAGTGTCGTGCAAGGTGGAATGAGTCAAAATATAGAGGAAATTAAAAAGTTGCCCTTTGACGTCGCAGGTAAAACAGGTATTACAGGTTTTCCAAATGAGCAAGAAAGAATGATAAATCATTCTCTTTTCATTGCATATGCTCCTACTGAAGATCCACAAATTGCCGTTTCTGTCGTTATTCCTGGCAGTAATTCCGAAAAAAACATTGCCGCTCTCGTTACATCAGAAATTTTAGAGTACTGGAATACTCTTCAAAAAGAGAATAAAAACAAAGAGGAAGGTTCATTAAAGTGAACCTTCCTCTTTTACCATATAGAATCTATATTTATTATTTTCCATATACCTTCATTATTCTTTTCGAACATAAATGAATATTTAATATCAGTTAAAATGTACTCTTTCTGTACATATCCAGTATTACCGTTAATTGTCGATATTTTTATATATCCATCATTCTGCACTTTTTCTGGAATCCAAGCTTTTACCATTTCATTAGATACTTCATATAAAACTTGTGATTCTCGCTTTGGTTCTGCTAAAATTTTTGTTTTATTTCCAGTAACAGTTGCATATATAAAATGTGCTTGCTTTGGTTGGTTACTTTCCGTCAATCCACTTGGTACTTTATATACTTGCTTTGTATCATTTCCAAACTCTCCCCCCATTGTAAGGGCGACTTGCAACTCATGAAAAATATCTTCATCAAACTTCAGTTCATCCTTCTTATAACTCTTCCCTTTAAATAGAACTTCATCATTTAACGCTTTGTACAGGTCATTTTCATTTTTTGAGTTCGTACTTTGATATAGTTCATTCATAAATTGTTTTAATGATGGATCTTGAGCAGACTCATCTTTTGTTTTAGGCTTAATTTGAGTACTACTTTGTACTGGTGATTTATTATCATCAAGCCAAGGTTGTTGAACAATAAAAAATAACATTGTACAAACTAAAACAACTACAATAGGTAATGCTTTTTTACGAAATGGTCTTTTATGTTTTACAAAATCCACTTCATTATTTTCGTATATAGACTGCTTTATTTTAGAAATAAATTCTTCTTCATCTTTACGATTCTCCATTGGGCCTTTTTTTATTTTTCTATACCAGTCAGGATTTTGTTTATTGTTCATCACTACTACCCTCCCCTATTAATTTTGAAACCTTACTTCTCGCTCTACTTAATCTCGATTTTACAGTTCCAATGGATACTCCTAATGTTTCAGCCATTTCTTCATATGATAATTCATATTTTGCGTCCAATATAATTATTTCACGGTGCTTTTTAGGTAGTTTTAATACAACCTTCCACACCTCATTCATCTCTTCTTGGTTAAAAAATTCTTGTTCTGCTGACAGGGATTGCTTATCGTCACTAAAAAATCCTATTAAAGATATCCTTTTAAAATAGGAGGATTTCAAATAGTTTATTGCCGTATTTCTTGTGATTTTTAAAATCCACGTTTTAATAGATGACTCCTTTCGAAATGAATTCCAATTTTTAAACACCTTTATAAATACATCTTGCGTGATATCATCTGATAAGTGTGGATCTTTCGTAATAATAAATGAATAATTCCATACATCTTGCCAATAGTCTTTTATAACATAGTCCAGCTCATCATGATTACACTTTTCAATAAACGTCTGTTCCATTTCCACACCTCAAACTTATTTGAATAAACATAAAAACTGCCCTCACTTTTATTATGGTTTCAATATATAGACAAGATACAAGTTTCATTTGTTCCATTGTTTATCTTTTTTCAAGCAGAATAATACTACTAAAAAACAAGTAAAGCATACAATGATAAAATTCTACTCATGAAAATCTGTTTTTTGAATTTAACGTAACACTCCACTTGTCCATTTCAACTTGCTATACTCTTCTATTTACCATTAGCAATGCCAACTTTTCAGAAATGAAAATTAAGATAAGGTATTAACTTTCTAGAGTCGCAACAAAAAAGCATTCTCGATTAGAAAGAATGCTTTTTCGAAATTTCATTGCTCTATATTTTCCCCAATTTATATCTTTGAGTTAAGCAAACATGTAATAAATGTAGTCAAAAAATTCACCTTATAATTAAGTATTATTTCTGAAATACATGTTTTACTTTTTCACCTGGAACGTTACTTCCCCCTCTTCCTTTTACATCTTCAATCATCATTGTAACAATCATGTCTGGCGCATTTGCATCGAAAGCTGCGAACCATCCCAGTTCTTTTCCGTCTGCTTCTTTCGACTCTTTCAGTTCTGCTGTACCAGTTTTACCAGCAAGCGTTACACCATCAACCTTTGCAATTCTCCCTGCACCATCAGGGTCATTAATGACTTTGATTAATGCACTCTTTAATATTTCTTGATTCTTTTTAGAAACCACATTTTCTTTCCAATTCCCTGCTACTTTTGCTTCTTTTAAAAGATGTGGCGACGGAATATTCCCTTCATTCACAATCGGTGCATATGTTAATGCTAAATGAAGTGGTGTCATTAATACTTGTCCTTGTCCATAGCCTGTGTCTGCTAGTTGGATATCGTTTCTTATCCCATCTCTTGCAATGATTGAAATAGGAAATTCGTATTCGATTAGTAATTTTTCATGAAAACCGTATTTCTTCAGTTCATTTACATACTGATCTTTTCCTATTTTCAAAGCTTGTTGAGCAAAATAAATATTATCAGAGTACTTCATTGCCTTATCAAAATCAATTGGACTTGCATCCTTTACACGCGTTACATAGTAATTTCCCCAAGATGAATCTTTTGTCCACTTCAATCCTTGAATTTTAAATTCTTCCTTCGGATTTATTGTGTTTGTTTCCAAACCAATTGCACCTGTGATCGTTTTAAATACGGAACCTGGTACAAATGCTTGTGTAAAGCGATTCGTCATTGGTAGTTTCGAGTCGTTACTCCATGCTTCTCGTTGGGCTTTCGATGCTCCTCTAACTATTATATTTGGATTATAAGCAGGGCTACTTACAAGTGCGATTGTTTCACCTGTTTTAGGATTGACCGCTGCACTAGACCCTGCTTCAGTTTTCATCTCATTAAAGATTTTTTCTTGAATTGCAGCATCAATTGTTAACGTAACATTTTCTCCTTCTTTTGCTTCTTTTTTTGCTACGTTTTTAATCTCTTTCCCCTTCTCATCTTCTATAAATACGCGTCCACCCTTTTCACCACGCAATTTATTTTCTAACACTTTCTCTAAACCAGTCTTACCTACTAAATCATCTGCTTGATAACCTTGTTTTTGAAGTGATTTTAACTCCTCCGCATTCACCTTTCCTATATATCCAGTTAAGTGTGCCGCTGCTTCACCTAATGGATACGTACGAATATTTACTGGGTGAGATGAAACTCCTTCTAATTCAATATAATCATTCTGTCTGGTTCCCTCTTTTAAAATGCCAATTGGTACAAAGGAGTCTGGTTTTATCCATTTCGCTGTGAGCTTTTGTTCGACCTCTTCTATAGACATATCAAGTAATTGTGCTACTATTTCTTTCGTTTGCGCTGCTGTTTCGCCTAGTTTCTCTGGAATAATTCCAACCTCAGTCGCTTTACCATTCGTTGCAAGCCCTTTTCCATTTCGATCATATATTTCTCCGCGTTTTCCTTGCTCTATTTGCATACGTACTTTGTAATCTTTTTTCATACCTGGGAAGATGAAGTCTGGTGTCCAATCTATTTCCCAAGACTCTTTATCTTTCACAAGTTTTGCTTCATGGATGAATGAAACTGGTCCTACATCCGTATCCATCTTAACTTCAAAAAGAAAAAGCTCTTTATCTTTCGTATTCTCTCCTTTCATTTTAACTTTTAAATTATTAGCTCCAATCCCCTCATAGATTTTTTGATATTTTTCTGTGAATTCTTTTTTAGAAATCGATTTTTTGGCATGGTCTGATAAATGATCATACATATTTGCAAATTTTCTATCATTCCATAAATTGATATATTCTTCAAATGCTTGTTTTGGTGGTTCGTTTTTATTACATCCTACCAACAAAACTGCGAAACAAACGAAAAGCAGCATCCATAATTTTTTCAATTCAATCTTCTCCCTTAGTTAAAAATGATGATTCCTTTCGTAATTTATTTAATAAAAAATGTTTTAACGCTTAATAGACAGTGTAAGTAATGACATTGTTCCATATTTACAAAAAAATTAATATCTATGTTCATTTTAATACAAAAAAGGCAGGCATAAATATATGCCTGCCTTCCGTTCCCAAAATCAATTACACCCTAAAACAACGTGTGGTTAACCAAATCCAGATACTCTTCTACACCCTATTTTTTACTTTTCTAAAATAATTCCTGCTATTTCATTAGCATATTTTTTAGAGTCAAATCCATCATAGTTACTTAGTACTACAACAGTCAAATATTCTTTTGGAAACCGCATGAAGTATGAACGATAACCTGCCCAGCTACCTGAATGTTCCAAGTATCGACAGTTAAAACCTTCTGCAAGCCTTAGCCCAAAAGCATAATCTTCATTTTCAATAATCGTTTCCCTAGTTGGAGAAATTTCCGGACCTATTTCGCTCATTCTTTTAACAAGTTCTTTTCCGCCAACGGTACCTGTAGTTAAATTTTCTCCCCACTTTACCAGGTCTTCGACTGTTGCATGAACTGCCCCATCACCTGTATGTTCCCAAGGGCTTTCATAGACCATATATGCTCCTTGTTCATTCTTTGAATACCCCCTAGCAATTGATATAGTAGTTGGGTAGCAATCTACAATTGTTGTGTCTTTCATATTTAAAGAATCAAAAATACGTTCTTTTGCAAACTGACGTAAAGACTTCCCGCTTACCTTCTCTACCACCAATGACAATAAAAAATATCCTGTATTGCTATACTCAAATTTTGTGCCAACAGGGAACCTTGCAATTTGATGACCATTAAGGTGTTTTAGCGATTGTTCCACAGTTAATATATCAGTAAATTCAATATTTTCCGCATGAGCCAATTCCATATAATCAACTAGTCCGCCAGTATGATGAATTAGATGCCTCAATGTTACTGGTTCAGCATATGTTCCTATAGAAGGGACAAACTTTACAATTGAATCATCTAAACTCAATCTTCCCTCTTGTTCTAAGAGTAATATAGAAAACGCTGTAAATTGTTTAGAAACTGAGGCGATATTAAAAACGCTCTTTGTGGTTATCGGTAGATTTTCCTCTATAGAAGCTAAGCCAACTGCACCTTTATACGTTACTCCGCTATCAAAACTGGCCATATATGCAAAGCCAGGAACTTTTGGTGAAAACTTTTTTAATAATTGTTTAATCAATGTATGCGTCTTTTCATTATATGTATTATTCACCTTAATCACATCCCCTTCTCTTTGAATGGTTAGGAATACAATAAAAAATACTATATATATAAAATGTCAAATTCTCCTTTCAAAATTTAAACTTTTTAATGCATTATGCCAAGTACTAAAGGAAAGCAAAAATTATTAAAGAAATTAATAGTCTACCTTAGGATTGCTCTTAACAGGTTAAAAGCTTTTACAAACAAATTTTAGCAAACAATGTCTTCCCCCTCTTTTTTTATGACAGTTTTTTGATTGGAATGAAAGCCAATAGAATTAATTATTGAAATATACAAAAAATCTTAATATAAACAATATTTTACAGCGCTTCTTCTATAACGTAAATATTCATTTTACTTTATTTTCCACATAACAAAATATTCTACTTGAGAAATTATTGTTCCATGAAAATTTTTTCCTTTTCACCAAATGGAAGAAGAATCCTGACTGTTAGCGCTTTTCGTATTACTCAAACCTGATAACAAGCATGCGTTCTCCGTCAAGTGTACTTCAGCAAAAGTACTAAATCCTGGAGTGTCACCTGTATGCCTCCCAATCGGAACACAGGTTGGAAGCTTAGTTTCATCCTTATAAATAAAAAAATAGGGGGAGCCTATCGTGACAGACTCCTCCTAAAATACAACTCTCGTATACATATCGGAAATGAATTTATTTTACTAATAGTGAATATTCACCATTTTTATCATCAAATTTATGCACATTCAGATAATATTTCCCTGGTTTCGCTACGAATTTTCCCTTTATAGTATTTCCTTCATCTTCACCACAAGCTACATAATTTTGCATATCTGATTCATGATAAAGTACCCATGTCATCCCAATATTTTGTTCATTTACCACAGAAATCTCTACTTCTTTTGGATCTGTAACATTAAACGTATAAACATCTGTTTGATCAGGAGTAACCAGATTTCCTTTTACAAGCGTATTAAACGGGAGTATCTTCTCTTCTTCAAGGGACCCGCCTGTTTGCGGATCTTGTTTTACAGTAACTTTTGTCTGTTCTATACTTTCTTTTCCTCTACTATCTTTCACAGTTAGTTCCACAGTATATGTTCCTTTTTCTCCATATATGTGGGTAGGATTCGCTTTTGTACTTGTTATACCATCCCCAAAGTTCCATAGATAAGAAATAACTTTTCCATTTTCACTTGTTGTACCATTGCTATGGAATTGAATTTCTTCATTTACTATCCCGCTGTATGGTCCATTCATATTTACTATAGTAGTCGTTTTTTCTTTTTCCTCTGTCGCAACACCATGGAAAACAATATCATATTCAAATTGATTAGCTGCATTCACACGATAGTTTACAAAATAGGCTGTAACTGTTTTATAACCGCTCCACCCTTTTTGGGATAACTGCTCTAAAGTTTGATTTACTTGTTTACTCATCGTTTTCCAATCTTCAGACTCACCTTTTGATATCCCACCAACGTACGTGCCTTCCACGCTAAATGTGTTAAAGAATTGCGACTCATGTTTTGTAATTTTTGCATCTTTTATATTTGCTACATCTACAATTTCGTTTTTCACTTCAGCTAACGGCTTTGGTGCGTGTTGAATTAAATAATCATTTGTTACTTGAGGTACATTATATTTACCTTGATTATCAGTCAACTGCTGCATATATGCTTGATATTCTGCATTCAATTGTGTATTTTTGCTTAATAATTCACGATACGCATCATAATTTTTCACATCGTTTGCACGGATTAAATCTTGAAGCTTATCAAATGTATCAAATTGATGATTATACAAATAAGACTGTAGTGCAAAAGAATACTTATAAAAATCCCAAGATCCATATTTGGCGAACAAAGTTTGCTTTGCTGTATAACGGCTTGCTGGATCAGATGATAAGCCACTTATTATACTTTTACGTGGAACAACATTGTTTGTACGTGTAGATCCTGCAAAAAATTCTGCATTCCCTTCTTGGAACCAAGTTAACCGTTCATTTTGATACATTTCTCCGCTTCCAAATAAACCAGGAACCTCATATCTTCCTTGTAAATAATGAGTGAATTCATGACGGAACAACTCTTCTAAACTATAAATACTCTGCTTTGGCGTACGCTCATATGTAAAGAAAGTCCCCTTCTCTTCAATATAAATTCCACCGTTGTTTGTTTCATATCCATATAATTGTCTATTTAATTGATATTCATCTGGATTATTATAAATTACTATTGTTAGTACATCATCAGCATTACCCGGTTCTAGTGCTTTATCATTTCCAATTACACGGTGATATTGTGCTTTTACTTCCTTGGCTGCCCAATATAATCTCTTAATTTTTTCTTCTGTTACTTTATCTCCCGTCTTAAAGACAATAGATCCGTCATCAAATATAATTTTTTTCAAATACGTAGAAATATGGTTTAACCAGTAATCAATGATCAGATCTTCTTAACTTAAGTAAACCTAAATCTATTTGTCTCCATACAGAAAGAGATAAATAGTTTTGTTCCTATTCATGAAATAGTACAATATATGCAAAATTACATATCTAATTAATTGCTTTTAATGTTATATTTTAATAGCGATGAATGCTATTATTTCATAAGTTGTCAACAAGCGTTATGTATGTATGAGAAAAAGGAAGGAGCCAAATAGGCCCCTTCCTTTTTCTACTAATTAACTAAATTACTCTCTGGTAAAAATTTAAATAGTAATGCTCATTTACAGGCGTCTCATTATGCATTAAACATGCTAACTTAGCTTGCTGTCGGAAAAAATAAAAACGATAGCATTAAGTTATTAAGAGACAAAAATTCATCAACACGAAGACAGATTTGTCTTGGCTAGATAAATTTGGTGATAAATACAGGAAGTAACTCTTACGATTCAATGATTCTTTTTCCTGCCTTCTACCCTTGCCACTTCTGTTTCATGACTTGTAAATAGAGATCTTCAAACTCGTTAAAAGGGACGCGAAAAACACCTAATGTATCGATATAAGCAGAAATCACATCTTTTTCATTAAAATGGATACCTTCCTGTGCTAAGTCATAGCTATCATTAAGGCTGTATAAATCAAAATATTCTTCTTCCCAATACAGGCCTCTATTTACTAGTAATCGAGTAGAGCAAGTAATAGCTTGTTTAATATTCCATTTCTGAGCTACTAACTTTTCATTTAAGACTGAAAGAAGGATGTTTACCGAGGGGTTTTCATCAACTATGCGGCTATATGACAGTAAAGCCGATTCTATATATATCAGCTTTGCTTTAGACATTAAAGATATCTCCATAATTTCATATGGCGGGTGATCATTTGCTTCAATCAACCTATCGCACCATGAAATAACCTCCTCTCTATTCCAAAGTCCGCAGCCTAGTCCTAATGCATACAAGTGGGCTAAAGTTTGATAAGATTTCAATATGGTTCACCTTCAATTTAACTGTATAGTGGTATTGCATTCATTTTGGAAATAATCACGCTTAGTAATAAATATAATAAGCTGCCCAAACGGACAGCTTATTTGCATTAAAAACGCTACACATGAACTTTTTCTTTTTTTCGACGCACAAGCCACCAAACTAAAGATAGCAGTACTAGGGGAAACGGAAATATCTGAATAAACAAAAATACTTCCCAAAAATCGTGCATCGTACTACCAGGGGAATCTGTTGCCATCCCGCCAATAAAAAAAGACAATGGAATGACAAGTATATTTATACCTAAGCTAATCATTAGGAATGATAGATTTTTCTTCCAGATTACTGGTAATGCAGCCGCGATTAATAAAACCAATGCAGTACCCAGTATAAGAAACAGTGCTCCAAATAAAAATACAAAGTATAAAATAGCATTGATTAAAGGTTCCACAATAGCCCTCCTAAGGATTCATTCTATAGAAACACTCATGTTATTTAGAAAGTCAGGATGCTATACCTCTTAGTTGTCTTTCAATTTCTTCATCGCTATAGTCTTCATTTATCTGCTTAGAATACTTAATCTACTTGCTTATATTCTGGACTGCGTTAGGACATATGTTTCTATTGTACAACCAGCTAGCAAGAAACCCACACTTATCCCTGCTAATACGGTACCTTTAAAGGCTCTGTTCATATTCATTTGCCCCTTTTATCTTTTCGTATTTTTTCTCCATCCATAGACAGTCCATTATGAACGTTTTCATTATAAGTATTGTCTGCTCCTTACTATCTGTTTCGGCCCTGATTCTTCTCGTTTACCGTTTCAGTATTACGCTTCAATTCGCATTATCATCACATAAAAAGGACATACCTATTCATATATATACCTTTATTATTTTATATTGAAATAAATAATGGTTCAAAGTTATTTTGTGAAAATTATACAAAAATTAACAATTCATCAATTACCCAACAATAGATAATATGGATAAAGAAAAAATACTAGAGAATATCACATTGTAGTAGTCTCTAGTATCTTTTCATAGTATTTTAGCGGCTATGCAATACGGAGGGATAAAAAAGGACCTCTTACGGAAAGATAAGAGGTCATCAAAAAGATAAAAATGTTGTATTTGAAACACGCGAGTTTCTAATTCACATCATAACACAATATATTTGTATATTCAATATATACATTAAAGATAAAGAATATTACATCATTGAAGATTACGGTGAACCAGGAGATAGTGTTGAAAATGAACCTACTTTGCGCAACATTTTCCCGAAAAAGTATGCGGATGTAGCACCTGCTAAGACATTTTGAATAATCTTTGCAGCTGCTACATCAACGGGTAATTTATTGTATTTCCAATCTAGAGAATCAATTGTCCAATCCCATACTTTTAAAACTAGTGAAATAGATCTTTTTAATTACATACTTAATTTATTTTTTAATGTCCAATATTTTTCTCCATTAGCTTCAAAAGAGAATTCTACCCATCCATTCGGATCTTCACGATAAATAAAGATGGTTGTTCCAGGAGTTACTGTACCAACTTTATTCTCCTCGACAGCTACATCTGGTCTACTTTTAATTTTTAAATTAAATGGATAAGGTACCTGATAGTAAGTAGCTGATGATACAACATTTGAGCTTGAACCGTCTGCATACATTTTATATGGAATTTCATTAGATAACGCGTCGACATCTAATGTTTCAGGATTCTTTGGTAATTTTTTTGCATATGTATAGTCTTCTACACGAAACGGTTTAATACGTTCCATAATACCCGCAATTTTCTTAGCCCAGCCTTTATCTGATGCATATTTCACGTTCATGCCAGTTAATGTTGACCCGTTATAATACATACCACTTTCTTCTAAATATCTTTCTCGTACATAATTAGCGTTATAAGCAATACTATCGCCGTAGCTTGGTAAATATTTCGCATATTTAAACGGATCTCCATCATATGCACGTAGACCGAATAAATTATGTTTTTGATATGCGATTTCTGATTTTCCGTATCCAGATTCTAAAATCGCATGCGCCGCTAAATAATGAGCACTCACGCCATATTGATTTTGCGCATTGATAAAATCTTGTCCATGTCCAACTAAGGGACTATCTGAATGATATTTTGCAATAAAACTATCAATCTCTTGAGCTGTAATTTTCGAAGCCACTGTTAAATTTAAATCTTCATATGAGGTAGCAGTAATAACCTCTTTTTCATCGTTTAAATTTTGTTGTAACATATCTGTTTTTGCAGTAAGTTGAGCAGCTTCAGCACGTGTTATAAATCTATTTGGTTGCCAACCGTTCTCGGTACCATTAGAAATTTTTAAATCTATTAAAATATTGGCATGTTTTTCTCCCCAATGCCCTTTTAAATCTTCAAATCTAACCTGCTCGTTATGATTTGCTGTGCTTTGTAGTTTATATGCATTTACTAGCATGGTAGCCATAGCAGCACGAGTTACTTTTCCGGATGGATTAAAGATTCCATTACCTTCACCTTTAACAATACCAGCTTTTTCAGCAGCAGCAATATAAGGAGTAGCCCAGTGGTTTTGTGAATCTGTAAAAGATGGTTTTGCATTAGGCTCAATTTTTATACCTAAAACTTTTGTCATAATTTTTGTAGCCGAAGCTCTGTCTAAGGAGTCATTTGAACCAAAAGTTCCATCTGGATAACCATTTAATACCTGTTTATCAACTAAATAGTTAACGGATTTATCAGCCCATGTAGGAACATCAGGGAATTTATGAGTATCTGCTAAAATATTAGAAGAATAGGATAATATAGCTCCTGCAAGGATACCTGTTGCAATTAATTTGTGCTTCATTAAAATAAACACCTCTACCATTGTATTTATCAAATTGAGATTTTCTATTTTTATATTTACATGTTTGTAATAATAATAAAATCGTATTATCACGCATTCAATTTGATGTAACGAGTATAGTTACTTATATACACAAGTGTCAATGAATTTCTTTTACAAAAATACATAATATTTACATGATTTTATAATTGACTTATGTATAAATTTTGTAAAGGACCTTTTGATAGATTTTACCTGAAGAAATCTCTTTAGTTGTTAATTTGCCAATCTTTCTCGTTTACTATTAATCAATTAAAAAAAGAATTTTTTGTTTGAAAATCTTAAGTTGATGGATGTGTGAACGTACCGCTACTAAAATTCTTGCTTTTAATTTATTATTACTGTATTATATTTACGTATCAATATAAGGATTATATTATATAAAAAGGAATCAAGTCTATAAGTAAGATTTAAATCCTTTTCCAATTCAAAAAGATTTTGCCAAAATCTAATATAATTTATGCTTATCTTTTTAGTATGTATCTAGTAAAAACATATTTTTTATCCATAGAATTCTGTTTTCAATGATATTAATTAGTGTTCTAAACAAGGAATCCTACAAAGTGATCTGAAAAACCTGAGAGATATTGTATGTAGTTTGCTCATCTCCAGGTACTACAATAAAAGAGCCTTACCTCTCTAGGCAAGACTCTACTAGTTTAGTTGTATACTATTTACATGATAACTAAGAAACAGAAAACATATAACACCAAATAACAGCACCCTATTACTCCTCCTACAGCTAATACCTGTTTAACCCAACTCTTAAATTTTTGATTACTGTAAATCGCTTGCACTCTTTCCATATTTCCTCCTATTAAGGAGAACCCTTAAAGACTCTCACCTCGCTATAGTACCATTAAAAAATGAATAATAGAGATCTAATGTATAAATATGCAATATTGCATACGGAAATGTATTGTTATTATTGTAAGCGCTTACTATAATAAAGTTATAAAGATTTATTACATTTTAATACGAAAAAGAGGAGAGAATAATATGGAAATCGCAATGGCAGTTTTAAAATTTATAGGTGGAGCAATCCCATTAATTCAAGAACTACTAAAAGCATTTATGTAAATTCACTATTTAGCAATTATTTATAAAAATTATTATACAAATGATCTGTATATCAAAAATGAATTGGTTTACAGGTCATTTGCGTGATCAAGGTCCCTTTAACATGACTAAGGGGCCTTTTTTAAATTTTTAAATAATTAAGGTTACGTCACATCACCATCAAGTTAGCAAAATAAAACGAAACTTTAACTTGATGGTGATGGGGTAACAGTTGTGATTTAGAGATAAGATCAGATTATACAAAGTTTTGCACGTCAGCGATACCGGAAATAAACTTCGCCTTTAGTAGCAAGAATCCCCAATAAAGATAGTCAACTTGCCTATTTAGGAATAAGAGTGTCAATTTAAATAATGCATTCTGAAACACTACTCTTCTTCTAAAATAGCGTAATAATATTCATCCCACCATTCATTCCCATGTGGTATACACTTCCTGAAATAGCCTTCTCTTCTCATTCCAATCTTCTCCATTACTCGATATGATGGGGTATTTTGTGGCTGACATGTAGCTATAATCCTATGTAATTTCATTTCCTTAAAGCCATATTCCAATGTAGCTTGTGCTGCTTCAGAAGCATATCCTTTATTGAAATATTTAGGATTGAACACCCAACCAATCTCATATGTATGCTCACCAAAATATTTATGAAAAACTATATGACCAATCAGAATATCTTTATGAATTAATACTACAGGAAAGTTCTTAGCGTTTTCACCAATGTTTTCATTCACAAAGTTTCTTGTATTTTCTTCAGTAAAAACCCCTTCAGGTATGTATTTCATAACATTGATATCTGATGTATACTCATGAACAGCTTGCCAATCTTTGAACTCAAATTTCCGTATTAATAATCTTTCTGTTTTTATAAACATTTACTTTTCCCCCTCAAAAAATTGCAACTATATTTTAAATCCACATTTAACCCTTAAAACAAAAAGAACTTGTAGGACTCTCTACAAGTTCTTTTTGTTTTAAGGTGAATATACGAGCCAAACAAACTATCTTACAGATTGACTGTAGAAACTTTAGGGGTAATGCTTTGACAAATATATTATATAACAAATATTAACATCCACAGGATTTATTTTTGAAAATTATGTGAATTAAGAAAGGAAGTAGTTTTTTCTTAGCTATTATTATTATTAACTGACGGTATCATTATATTTTATTCTGCAACTTATTTAGAAGAGCTATGTACATTTCGAAGAAGTTCTTCAATAAGTTTTGTTTTTTCATTTACCTTTGTGGCATATGTGAAATCACCATAACAATATGGATACCTAAAATTATTTTTATTTCCACCACAAGTATACATCGCTGGATTTTGATCAACTTTCATCTTAGAAAACTTTTTGGCTGAATCCTCCGAGTGTTGTTTAACTTCTTGACTAGCAACAAAATCAATATAACCTGGCCCCATATTATAGCTTTGAATAATTGTATCCATGCTAACATCCTTGTCCGTTCCATATTTGTACATTTTAGCAAAGTGTTTTACCCCTTGTTCAATGCTCAAGCTTGTCTCTTGAATTTCATTTGGCTTTAATCCAAGTGATTCAGATGACTGCATAGGATCGTTTCCCTCACCTCTACTCTCTTGATACATAATTCCTAATAAAATTGGTGTTTTCTCTCCTAAATTATATTTTTCTAATTCTTTTTTTAAGGTAGACTCATATTGCAATACACGTTTTTCGGTGGCTTGCGCTTTATTTTGTTGAATATTGGTTTTATGATTAAAATATAGCATTCCAAGTATTATTACTAAGCCTAAAATACTAATAAGGAACACTTTTATAATTTGTTTTTTACTTGTATCCTTCATATATTCCTCCTCGTATAAAAAATTTAATTTTTCAAAGGTAATTGGTTATTTACAAACTATGTAATGAACATCTATCTCCCGCCCTTTTTAGACTCAAACATCAATACTTTAAGGTTTTAAGTTTAATATAAAAATTTAAAGATAAGGTAAAGATAAGATAAAGATAAAATAAAGGGTATTTTTTAGCGTACTTTAAAAGATATTGCTACAAAGGGATATATGGGACAACTTGTTGATATGAATGGATTTAGTGATAATTGAAAGGTTATTGTACAAGTTATTAATTATGGAGACATCATTCCAGAAGATTTAATCCATCTTTTCAATATGCTTTATATAAAAACCACAACATAACATATAATAAAAAACGGCGAACCCTCCACCTAGGAGAATCCACCATCACAAATAACTGATTATTTCACACCTAGTTTTTTTGCTTTCTTAGGGATCCCGTCTTCCAGCACTTCCTCTCAAGCTGTTACACCTGGAATATAATGTGATTGCATTTGAAACAGGGCTTTGGGAAGCAGCAGCTGTTCAGCAAAATTTTGATAACTCAACCGCTACAGAAGCGATGAAACAATCCTTATACTCTGTATGGAAAACTGAGGAACTTGAACAATTATTTACCTATATGAAAGAACAAAAAGAAAAAGGAAAGCCACTCACATTAGCTGGTTTTGATATGAATTTGTTTTATAGATCTTCATTCCGCTCTTATGCAAAAGAATGGTTGCAAAAAGTAAATCCTGAAGTAAAGAGTGAATTTGATACAGCAGTGTCAGAGTTGATTGAACTGGATAGGTATTACAATAAAAATAAAACATATCCCTATGATCGGTTTAAAATGGAGATACAGCCCGTAATTAACAAGTTTGAAAAGGTTAGAATGTTTATTCAGAATCATAAATCTGAATTGATTCAAGTTACACCACATCCTACGTATGATGTGAAAGTCAGAGGTGGCATCTCCTCACCTAACCTGACAGACTATTCTTTTTATATCCGAGATCAAAAAATGGCACAAAACTTCGCATGGCTAACTGAAATGCAGTATGGAAACAAACTGGCCCCCTTTAACAAGTAATAATTTGTTCTGCACCCATGTTGATAATTCTTCTGGTAATCGGAATGTAACGGAACCATGTTGCTCTTTTATAATGACATAGGGATTGCGGAATTCTTCTTGAATGCCGATTCCAATCACTTGATACAATTTCCTGCACTGACTCGGAAACAATATATTTGGAATGTCTAATGATTCAATTTCATGAAAAGAATGACGGAATCTCACATCCATTGCAAATACCATCACACCAACTCCCAGCTATACGTAAAACACAATTAGTATACCGATGAGATCTATGTTGCGTGCAGAAATCCCCGTTTTCTCCCCAGACTTATCTACAAGAATAAAAAAGGAATCACAAGATATGTTCCCTTTTCACTATTTGTTTTCTACACTTTTAATTCCAATATTTCTAGATGCTGAATAGATCCGCCCCCTGGCAGGTAGACATCTTCCTCCTTCAGCAGGTATACGGAACTTTCCGTTTCTACTAGTGATGGAAGATTGCGCACGCCAAATAATAATACTTTTCCCCTATTGCCCAAATGACGTGGGGTATGCATGGAAATCGTAAGGTTGTTTATGCATGTAATTGTTCCTGTTCTTAAACATTTTCGGGTATCTATTTTTATTATGTTTTGCTTTTGTAGTATTTCTTATTTTTATTGTTTGATTGTTATGACTGGCATTTGCTCGTTTTCGGAAATTTCACTGTAACCAAAATAAAGTAGAAAAAACAATAAAATAATTGTCCAAATAAATATAAACACTTTATAACTATACTTCATATGAAAAACCTCATTTTCCCTATATAAGTGAATGTACATACACCCTATAAATCTAATTACATAAATTATCGGATGTTTTAGTAGTAGAGAATCATTAAGTATTAGGAATTGTTATTCATAAACATATCCAAGAATTCTTCAAAAAAATATCATCTAGGCATTTTAACATTTCATCAAAATGCACAGATGATATTTTGTACGTTTAGCTTGGTAATGCTTTTTATGTAATGAATTCTTATCTCTATTTCGCCTTAATGTTTATATGTACAAGAGTCTGTGTAGCAATTAGACTGTACTTTAAATATGTACTCAATTGTGTGTGGGAAAGGAAGCACATTTTATTTAAAGTGGTTACTTTAAAGCCCTTAATTAGTTGGTAGTCTTCTTCATTCAGACAAAAAGGAAATTTAAAGTGTGCACGTACTTTCAACTCAGACTTTTTACTACACACACTCCTATACACATAACAATATTTATAGTTTTTGTAACATTACGGAAATAACAAGAAATAATACCGAAACACTTATGATATATTGTAACAACTTAGTAATATTACTGTAACATAACGTGTATAATCGCACAATACTTTTTAACTGAAAATCAATAAATTTATGTAAGTACCCATAACATATTACATATTGTTTGTGAAACCTTTTAATGAACAAGTATAAGTGGATGGCGGGAATTGAACCCACATCAGAGGTTCTGGAGGCCCCTGTTTTACCCTTAAATTATACCCCCTCGTGGTCGGAATGACAGGACTTGAACCCGCACATTCAACGGCTACTAGATCCACAATCTAGCAAGTCTAGCATTTCGCCACAAACTCCATAAAAATAGAAAAAGACCACCGAATGTACTCGATTGTCTTTTTGCCATGCATATCTGCACAAGAAGTGTATACTTCAAACCCTTTAATATTTTTAGCTATGAGCATACTTATAAAACTCTAAAAACTATTTGATAATCTTTTAGAATCTAACTTTCTTTTAATACTATTTGCTATTTCTTCAATATTTTCATTTAGAAAGAAATGATTACCTTCAAAAGAATGAAAAGTACACGTTTTACTTGTGTATCGTTCCCATTTTATTACTTGATCATATGTAGTAAATTCATCATTTTTCCCATTAAATATAAGAAAATCAATATCACATGGTTGTGTATTTTTGTCATGAATATACGTCTCAACGATTTTAAAATCTGCTCTTAGAATAGGGAGAAAGATCTCCATTAATTCTTCTGATTGCAGTACCCCAGATGGTGTACCTCCCATTGCAATAACTTCGCTTTTAAATTGCTCATTAGAAAGATTATGTCGGATATTTCTTATTTTACTATTTGGATGATTTCTACCGGACAAAACAAGAAATTCAGGCGATACGTTTTTAGAATCTTTTATTTTTCTGGCTACTTCATAGGCGATCAAACTTCCCATGCTATGCCCGAATAGAATGTAGGGCGAATCATCTATCTGCATAACTATTTTATTGTAGACATCATTTACTGCCTCTTCCATACTTTGGTACAAGTTTTCTTCAATTCTATATCCTCTACCAGCTAACTCTACCGGGACTACCTCAATATATGGATTAAAGTGATTTTTCCATTTTGCGTAACTAAACGCAGATCCCCCAGCATGTGGAAAGCAAAAAAGTTTAGTCTTCTGCATTGATTTTCTCCTTACTTTCAAATTTGTATATAGTTTGGCAAATTGTATAAATGTCTTTAATTATTATCTCTTGAGGAAATTCATCTCTTGTTGCACAAGCAGATAACTTATAATTTGGATCAATGTTATATTGTTTAAAGTAAAAGTTTTTAGGTATATGCTTGTATGAAATTGAAGTTCGTGATTCTTTTTTTATAGAGAATGAATTTAATGGGGTATAAAGCCCTTTTCCAATCGTTTTTATATAGCTTTCTTTTAATGTCCATAAATCATAAAAATAATTAATTTGTTCATCAGAATTCATATTAGATATATCATAAAATTCTTCCGCTGAAAAAAATTCTTTTGCTAATTTAAAAGCCTCTATTTCTGAAACTTTTTCTATATCAATACCCACATTAAAATTAGCAGTAGTACAAACCACCCATTCTCCTGAATGAGACACATTAAAATGAAAGTCAGAAAAGTTTTCAACAAAAGGTTTTCCATACTCATTATATATAAATCTAATTTCTTCATTATTAATTTTATACTTTTGGCAGATTAGAGATCGGATTAGTAAATCCCCTATCAGGGTCCTATTAATGTCGCATGAATTTAATAATCGCTTCATTCGCTCTTTCTTCCCATTTGAAACCAAGTTACTAAGTTTCTTAAACAAATGACTTTCAATATTCTTTGGTATTTTCACAGCGTGAATTTGTATGATAAATCACGTCCTTTTTTAAAGAATGGCTTCATATATGAACGTTACAGAAACTCAAATTAACTTTATTAAATTGCATATACAATAGAAAAGGTGCATATTTACATATCAATGAAAATATGCACCTTCCCTCAGTAATATCATCAGGCATTCGCTTCTATTACAAAGATTTCTATGTCTCTACCAATTACTTTTTACATTATCCCCTTAAAAAGTAATGCTCTTAATATATTCATTATTCCCTACACTTGATATGCAGTTATTGGGCTGCCCTTTTCGTTCATAGCTTTGCATCTTTTATACCCTCTACTTTTCCGTTAATAAAATGGACTTCTCTTTTATTCCTTCAAATTCATTTAGTAGATACATAGCTATTTTTTCAACTGCAGGTGAATCTACTATTTCCTCATGTGATCCAGGGACTGAATACCTATTTACTCTACCTTTTAATAAAGGTCCCCAATCTGTAAACAACTCTTTTCCTTCCTCAGCACTAAAGTAGAGAACTTCTCCAGAGTATGGTATTAAATCATGCTCTGCCATTAAGTTCAGGCATTTCCTATGAGCATTGATAACTTGCTTCAAATTCATAAGATCTGCATCAGGCGGGAGTACTCCCTCCATAATTAATCGCTCCACAAGCATATCTTGTTTATGGATGAGGCCTTCTTCCTGCTCAGTAAAATCTCTAGGAATGAAATGCTCATATATATATGAGCGCATTTCTTCTCTTGTTTTATAGTCCTGCTCTGAAGGTACTTTAGTATCCATTAGTATCAACAACTCAACTTCCTCACCTTGATTCTTTAGTACAGTTGCGATTTTATAAGCAATTGCACCGCCTAAAGACCATCCTCCAAGACGATATGGACCTTCTGGCTGAACACGTTTTATTTCTTCGATGTAAAGTTGAATTACTTCCGGCAAAGTTAACTCGTCAATTTCTTTCTTTTCTATAAGAGGATTCTGTAAACCATAAAATGAACAATGGTTCTTAAGCAATCTTGCTAGTTGAATGTAACAGAATACATTCCCCATAAACGGATGAACGCAGAAGAAAGGTCTTTTCTCTGATTCTTGTAGTGGAACTAGCGCTGATACAGATTTTGTCATATCATGCTTATCACGAATAAGGCATGCGATTCCTTCCACTGTTGGATTCTTAATCATTGTAGACACCTTAATCTCTTTTCCAAACTTCTCCTTAATTTTTGAAATCAATTTAATTACAAGGAGAGAATGTCCCCCTCTATTAAAGAAATCATCATTTACATAGACATCTTCTATCTGTAACACATCCTGCCAGATTTTAATCAACTGATATTCAATTTCATCCCTTGGAATGATTGGTGTAGACAAATTATTTTCTCTTTGAATTGTTAAACTGTTCAATGCCTTTCGATCAACTTTTCCATTCGGTGTAAGAGGAATCTTGTCTACCTTTATAAAGTGTGCGGGAACCATATAATTCGGTACTTGTGTCTTGAGATATTCACGCCAGTCATGCATACTTCCATCTCCAACTACATAAGCAACCAATCTCTGCTCTCCTAATTTATCCTCTGTTACCAAAACTACTGCTTCTTTTACCAATGGATGCTTCTCTATACTCGCTTCAATCTCTTCAAGTTCAATACGAAAGCCCCTAATTTTCACTTGATTATCAATTCTTCTCAAGTAATCTAAATTACCATCAGGTAAATAACGAACCAAATCTCCCGTACGATATAAACGCTCTTCTTCATTAAATGGATGACGGATGAATCGCTCTGTTGTTAATTCTGGACGATTCAAGTATCCTCGCGCTATACCTGCACCACCAATATATAGCTCACCTGTTACACCAACTGGAACAGGTAACAAATTTTTATCTAATACATAAGTTTGAACGTTCGGCAACGGACGTCCAATTGTAACTCTCTTACTATCTGTTTCGATATGATAACACGTTGCATCAACCGTACATTCTGTAGGACCGTATACGTTATAAAAATCAATTTTTTCAGTCTCTACTAGCTGTTTCCATAATGACGGCATGATTGCTTCACCACCGACTAATATCTTACTTGGTACATGAACATCAGCACTTGTTTCTAGTAATCCTCCATCTATAAGTAATTGAAGTAATGAAGGTGTCATATCAAACATTTCCAATTTATTCTCCCTAATATAAGACACAAATCGTTCCGGATTAGTGCGAACTTCACTTGGGATAATATATAAACTTGAACCATACAGCAGCATTTGTAATTGCTGAATAGATACATCAAAGGCAATTGACGCATTCAAACCGACGCGCATATTACTAGGTATGTTATGTGAGAAAACTTCTTTTTGTAAACCATAGGAGAGGTTTATTACAGAATGGTGCTGTACTAAAGCCCCCTTTGGATTCCCTGTCGAACCAGAAGTATAGATAACATACGCTAAGTTTTCCCCTGTTACCTCACATATTGGTGAAAGTTTGCTTTCTTGAGAAAGCATTGCTTGATCCCTATCTAGGCAAACTGTCTTGATGTCTTTAGGTATCCATCCTAGTAATACCTCATTTGTAACTAACACTCTAATTCCCGTGTCTTCTAAAATATATTGCAGGCGGCTTTCCGGATTCGATGGATCTAATGGAACATAGGCTGCTCCAGCCTTCCAAATTCCCATGAGACCAACAACCATCTCAACTGAACGCTCAAAGCAAAGGCCAACTAATGACTCTGTCCCAATTCCACATTTCTGTAAATGATGGGCTAATTGATTAGCTCTTTCATTCAGCTCTCGATATGTTAGTTGCTGTTTTTCATCTACCACTGCCAACGCGTCAGGCGTACGATTTACTTGCTCTTCGAATAGTTGATGGATTGCATTCTCACGTGGATAGGATATAGTATTATTATTCCATTCTTCCAATAGCTTTCTTTGTTCAGCTTCCGTAATATATACTAGCTCCGATAGATTTTGATCAATGTTTTTGAGCATTTGCATTAACACTTGGTGTAAATGACCCAGCATTCGTTCAATGGTTACTCTATTAAACTTACTACGGTCATACATTAACTTTAACGATAACTGGATTCCTGGAACTACAGCTAACCCTAATGGGTAGTGGGTTTGTTCTACCCCTTCCAATTCACCAATTTCCAGATTTTCTGAAGACTCCTCTTTCACTGGATAATTTTCAAACACATATAAACTATTGAACAGCGGTATTCCTCTAGGAACTTCACTCCACCCCTGAATCTCTGTCAAAGAAGCATACTCATATTGTCTTCTTTCTATCTCTTCCTCTTGTATCTTCTGCAACCAATCTATTAATTTTATATCATCCATCAATTGAATTCGCGTCGGTGACGTTGTAATGAAAGGACCTACGATGTTTTCAACATCAATAATCTCCGTAGAACGCCCTGAGCTTGTTACACCAAAAACAATGTCATTTTCTCCACTATATCGGCTCATGAGATATGCCCATGCACCTTGAATTACTGTACTCAAAGTAAGTTTATTGCGTTTCGCCCATCCTTGTAACGCTTGAGTCTGCTCTTCTGATAAATACGTAACCTTCTCTGTGTAACCTTTTTCTTCCTCTTTACTTTCTAAGCCCAGCAAAGTTGGCGCAGTAAAACTTTTTAGCTTCTCTCTCCAGAATTGTTCCGCCTGCTCCTTATCTTGCTCTCTTAACCATTGGATATATTTCTTATATGGTGAGGACTTAGGTAACTTCACAGCTTCTCCATTCATTCTCTTCTGATAGACTGTAAGTAATTCATTAAATACTAATGGTAAACTCCATCCATCCAGTAAAATATGGTGATGGGTCCAAACAATCCGATATTCTTCCTCACCTTCTTGAATGACTGTTACCCGCATCAATGGTGCTTCATCAAATTGGAAGGCTTGTTTTCGATCTAATGCCAAAAAGACTTTTCTTTTTTCCTCTATCTCTTCACTTGTCATTGTACGCCAGTCTTCTTTGTTCACTTTAAATGGGATATTTTCATACACCACTTGTACAGGTTCTTCAATTTCGTCCCATACAAATGCTGTACGAAAAATTTCATGCCGCTGAATTACAGATTTCCACGCCTGCTCAAATGTAGAAATATTCATTTTCCCTCGAATCATAAAACTCAATTGCACTATATACGGTGCAACATGTTCATCCCCTTGGTCATGCAATGTGTGGAAAATCATACCTTCTTGCAAAGGTGATAGTGGATATAAATCAGTAATCTGATTGTTCTTTCCGCGATGCATTTTGTTTAGTACATTTGTCAAACCTTCTTGGCTAAGATTAGCCATTGCAAAATCCGAAATGGTCAGTGCAGATTCTCTATCTGAAAATTGAATCAATGTACTCAGTTGATATAGCATATTCTGTGCAATACTTTGAATCGTTGATTTGGCAAATTGTCCAACATTGTATACCCAAGTGAACTGAAGTTTTCCATCCGTTACAACCCCAATTACATCAATTACATGCGATCGCTTGGAACTGGCAGCATGATCTAAACGCTTAAATTCGTTCTCCGGAATAAACATTGCATCGCTAGAAAACATTTGGTCAAATTGTCCAAGATAGTTAAAACTAATAGACGGTGTATATTGGGAGCTTAATGGCTCACACATTGTTGTGTTCATGTAACGCAACACCCCATAATCAACACCCTTATTAGGAATTTTGCGAACTTGTTCTTTAACTGCTTTTAATGCTGCAATTGGGGTATTAGCACTAGTAATATTTAAATGAACTGGGTAAATACTTGTAAACCATCCCACAGTTCTCGATAAATCAACATCTTCAATAATCTCTTCTCGACCATGTCCCTCTAAATCTACGCTCAATATCGGCTGCCCCGTACATGCTGCCGTAGCTTGTACTAATGCTGCTAATAATACTTCATTGATTTGGACACGGTGAATGCTTAAAGTCTCTTGCAATAACATACGGGTCTCATTCTCATTTAACACCACAGTAATTTCCTCAGTTACTGCGCTTACTGGATTACTTATAGTACCATCTACCGGCAATTTAACTACGTCTTGTTCAGCCTGCTCCTCCCAGTAATGTAGCACTTCTTTTGATAGTCCAGTTTCAGCGTAATGATGTAATTTCTCCGACCATTCTTTAAAAGATGTACTCTTCATAGGTAATTGAATTTTCTGACCTTGGACTACTTGCGTATATGCTGTTTGCAAATCTTCCAATAAAATTCGCCAAGAAACACCATCCACGGCTAAATGATGAATTGTCCAAAATAATCGGCCAGCGTGCTCACCTTCATCAAAATACACCATTCTCATTAGCGGACCCTCATGTAAATTCAAACTTTCTTGTGCAACATTAATCTCTTTTTGAATAACCTGATGCCAATCCGCTTCCGGCACTTCGTCTAATGAAATGACAGTAAGCATCAATTGTTCTTCTATTCCTTCATTCCACTGTTTCCAAACCCCATTAGGTAAACGTTCATATCTTAAACGCAGAGCATCATGATGAAGTAGAAGGTTACCTGCCGCCTTTTCCAGTGATCCTATGTCCAATTTCTCTTTCGTTCTGAAGAACATGGATTGATTCCAATGATGTGGGTTAGGATGATTTTGTGCAAAAAACCTTTGCTGAATAGGTGTAAGTATCGTCTCTCCAGTTATAATTCCTTGTTCAGCTTGTACACCTTGTTCTTCTTTGACTACTTGCGCCAACTCAGCAATCGTTTGGTGTTCAAATATTTGTTTTGGTGTCAATTGTAAACCAGCTTGCTTCGCGCGCGCGACAATCTGAATGCTAAGAATTGAATCTCCACCAATTTCAAAGAAGTTATCATTCATACCAATACGTTTTGAACCTAGCACACGTTCCCAAATGATAGAAAGCTTATGTTCACGTTCATTTCTTGGGGCCACGTATCCTTCTTGTGTTCCTTGATAATCTGGTATAGGTAACGATTTCCGATCAATCTTTCCATTTATGGTTAGCGGTAATTCTTTCATTTCGACAAAGTAGGAAGGTATCATATGGATTGGCAGCTTTGTTTTAAGATACTCTCGCCATTCTTCTAAATTGCCTTCGCCCACTACATAAGCTACCAGCCTCTTATCTCCCGACTGATTTTCCCTAACCATTACAACTGCCTCTTTTACCAAGTCATGCTCTTGTAAAGTCGACTCAATCTCTCCAAGTTCAATTCGAAATCCTCTAATCTTCACTTGATTATCCATTCTTCCCAAGTAGTCTATATTACCATCAGGAAGATATCTCACAAGATCACCTGTTCTATATAACCTCTCGCCTTCTTTGAATGGATGAGAAATAAATCGTTCGGATGTTAACTCTGGACGATTCAAGTACCCCCTTGCTAGACCTGCTCCTCCGATATAAAGTTCCCCCATCACACCAACTGGAACTGGCAACCTATTTCTATCTAATACATAAGTTTGGATGTTAGGCAATGGACGCCCAATTGTTACTCTCTTACTATCTTTTTTGATATGATAGTATGTTGCATCAACCGTACATTCTGTAGGACCATATACATTATAAAACTGGATTTTATCAGTCTCTACTAGCTGTTCCCATAATGACGGCATAATTGCTTCACCACCAACCAGTACCTTACTTGGAACATGAACGCAATCGCACGTTTCTAACAATCCGACATCTATAAGTAATTGAAGCAATGAAGGTGTTATATCAAAGATTTCTAACTTGTTCTCCCTAATATAAGCTACAAACTGCTCCGGATCACTTCGTACTTCGCTTGGAATAATATACAAACTTGAACCATAAAGCAGCATTTGTAATTGCTGAATAGATGCATCAAAGGCAATTGACGCATTTAAACCGACATGCATGTTAGATGGTATCTCATGTTCGAAAACCTCTTTTTGTAAACCATGCGACAAGTTTATTACAGAATGATGCTGTATCAAGACACCCTTTGGGTTCCCCGTCGATCCCGAAGTATAGATAACATACGCTAGGTTTTCTCCTGTTACTTCACATTTTGGTGAAAGAATGCTTTCTTTTGAAATCATTGCCTGATCCCTATCTAGACAAACTGCCTTGACTTCTTTGGGGATCCAACCTTCTAATGACTCATTCGTAACTAATACTTGAATTTCAGTGTCCTCCAAAATATATTGTATGCGACTTTCTGGATATGATGGGTCCAATGGAACATACGCTGCTCCAGCCTTCCAGATCCCCATAATACTAACAATCATCTCAACTGAACGCTCAAAGCAAATTCCAACTAATGATTCAGTCCCAATCCCACATTGCTGAAGATAGTGGGCCAATTGATTAGCTTTTTCATTCAGCTCTCGATATGTTAACTGCTGTTTTTCATCTACCACTGCTACCGCATCAGGTGTACGATTTACTTGCTCTTCAAACAACTGATGAATCGTACTTTCCCGTAGATATGCTACAGCATTATTATTCCACTCTTCCAACTGTTTTTGCTGTAATCCTGATAATATAGGCAACTTAGCTAATGATTTATCAGGATTCTCCACGATTACATTCAACCAGTTTCCAAAATGTTCAGCCATGGATTCAATAGTTAAGCTGTCAAATAAATCAGTTCTATAAACAAAAGTAAGTAATAAACCCTCTTCCACTTCTGCAGCTGTTAAACTTAAATCAAACTTAGCGATTGGAGCATTACTTTCCATTACTTCTATATTTCTTCCATGTAGTTCTGGTAGCTTCTGTCCCGTATTTTGCAAAGTAAACATGGTTTGGAAAATCGGAGAATGGCTTGTATTTCGTTCAGGTTGGATAACCTCTACAATTTTCTCAAACGGAACATCTTGATACTCATACGCCTTCAATGCTTTTATCCGTACTTGAGATAACAACTCTTGAAATGCCGGTGCATTACTTAAATCAGCTCGATAAACCAAGGTGTTGACAAAGAAACCAATTAGCCCCTCAATTTCTCGATAATTTCGATTTGCAATTGGGCTGCCAACAATAATATCCGTTTGTCCCGTATAACGAGCAAGGAAACTTTGATACGATGCCAATAAGGTCATGAAAAGTGTGGCCCCTTCTTGACGACTTAGTTCGTTTAATTTATCCAGTAATGAGCGTGACAACAAAACATTATGAGTTAATCCATGATGGGTTTGCACTGGCGGACGCGGACGATCCATTGGCAACATTAAGACTGGTAACTCACCAGATAATTCTTCCTTCCAATATGCAAGTTGTTGATATAGTACTTCATCTTTCAACCATTCTCTTTGCCACTGAGCAAAATCGGCATATTGAACTGGTAGTGGTTCCAGCTCTGCTTGTTTTTCACCAATCGCATTCTCATAAAATGCCATCCATTCTTGAAGTAAGATTTCCATCGACCATCCATCTGAGATAATATGATGCATATTACACAGAAGAACCCATTCTTCTTCTGAAATTCTTATGAGTTTCCCACGGAACAATGGCCCTTGTTCTAAATCAAATGGAGATTCGACTTCAGTTTGAATCCATTGCTCCAACTTTCTTTCTCGCTCCTCTAATGAAAGCTTAGTTAAATCCATTTGGAGAAGCGGACGGAAAACGTACGGTTGAATCTGCTGCACAGGATAGCCATCCTCTTCATAAAATACAGTCCGCAAAGATTCGTGACGCTCTATCAACTGATTCCATCCCAACTCCAATGCTTCAGGTAACCAATTCCCTGTAAGGCGGCATGCCATTGGCATATTATAAAGTGCACTATTAGGTGCAAATTGATCAATAAACCATAAGCGCTGTTGGGCATAAGATAGTGGAATATTATTTCCGCGTTCCATCGGCACCAATGGTGGAATTTCTCGTTTTTCGCTCCCCTTACGTAACTGATCTATTCGTTTCGATAATGCCTCGACCGTTGAATATTCGAACAGTTCACGTACCGGTAATTTGATTTGAAAGACTTCCTGTAAGCGTGAGACCACTTGTGTAGCAAGTAGAGAGTGACCACCGAGCTCAAAGAAAGAATCCTGAACACCAATTTCTTTTATTCCTAGCACTTGACTCCACACTGAAGCGATAAGTTCTTCCAGCGGAGTTCGTGGGTATACAGTATTTTCGACGGATTGTTCACTAAGTATAGGCAATGCCTTCAAATCAAGTTTTCCATTCGGTGTAAGTGGTAAAAATTCCATCTCAATAAAGTTTGTTGGAACCATGTAATTAGGTAAATGTGTTTGTAGATGTTCTCGCCATTCATGTAAACTTCCTTCACCAACTACATAAGCTACTAATCTCTTGTTACCTTGATTATCCTCTCGTACCAATACAACTGCTTCCTTCACAGAAGAATGTGCCTGCAAAACAGCTTCTATTTCTCCCAATTCAATCCGGAAACCACGAATTTTCACTTGGTCATCTATACGTCCATGGAACTGGAGATTACCATCAGAAAGATAACTTGCTTTGTCTCCTGTATAATAGAGACGTTCTCCTGACTTGAAAGGATGTGGAATAAATTTTTCCTTTGTAAGATCCGGACGATTAGCATATCCACGTGCAAGACTCTTCCCTCCAATATAGAGATCTCCAATTACACCAATTGGTACTAGCTGAAGATGAGAATCTAACACATAAACTTCTGTATTCGCAATCGGTCGACCAATCGATGGCGTACCTGTTGTCACTCCTACAGGTACATAACAATCTGTGGTAACAACGGTATTTTCCGATGGACCATACTGATTAATTACCGCAAAAGGAATATCGTTAGATGGGTACTGCGTTAATTGATCCCCACCAGTAATGATAAAACGAAGATCCGTTTTATCTGGCCAAGATAATTTCAAGAGCCTTTCCAGAATAGGCGTAGGTGCAAAGCTAGCTGTTATTCGTGAATCGATGAGCCAGTCCCTTAGTGCTTCTGGATTAATTCTCAGTTCCTCTGTTGACAAGTAGAGTGCTGCACCAGCAGTTAGATACGGCCAAATCTCCTGGACAGCCGAATCAAAAGCAACCCCTGCAATCTGAGTCGCACGATCCTCTGCTGAAATATGATAAACTTCCTGATGCCAAGAAACCATATTCATTAATGAGCGATATTCAACCATGACACCCTTCGGTTTTCCTGTAGAACCAGAGGTATAGACAATATAGGCTAAGTTCTCTGGATTTATTTGACGTGTAGGTGCGATTACGCTTTCCATCGTTAATTCTTCTAACCTCACCATTTCGACGTGTGCGAAATGTCCTTCTTGTCCTTCCGCCGTCACTACAAATTGAATTCCTGCATCTTCAATCATGTATTCTAACCTTGATTTTGGATACAACGGATCTAAAACGACATAAGCTCCACCAGCTTTTAAAATGCCTAGTAAACTTGCCATCAGCTCAGCTGACCTCGAAAGATAAACTCCTACCACTGACTCTGGGGCTACTCCCTTTCGCTGTAAAACATTTGCCAACTGATTTGCTTGTGCATCCAGTTCACCATAAGTCCACTGTTTTGTTTGATCAACTACCGCAATCGCATCCGGACGCCTTGCTACTTGCTCCTCAAATCTGTCGCAAATAAGACCCTGATGAGACATTTCCATTACAGTGTCATTCCATGTTTCTAATAACAAAGTACGCTCGGGTTCTGATAGCATGCTCAGGTCATGCAACGGATTTTGTGGGCGATAAGAAACTTCATGTAGCCATTTCTCAAAGTGTCCTGCCATCCGTTCAATAGTAGTAGCATTGAATAAATCCTTATTATACTCAAAAGTAAAAAGTAATCCCTCTTCCGTCTCAACTGCCATTACACTTAAATCAAACTTTGCAATTGGACTATAGCTTTCTATCATTTCAATACTTCTACTAGACAACACCGGTAATTCTTGTTTCATATTTTGCAAGATGAACATAGTCTGGAAGATTGGCGAATGACTTGTACTTCGTTCCGGTTGCACAACTTCTACAATTTTTTCAAATGGAATATCTTGATATTCATACGCCTTCAATGCCTTTTGACGAACCTGATACAGTACATCTTGAAATGTCGGCCTACCACTCAAATTAGCTCGATAAACCAGCGTGTTAACGAAGAAACCAATTAGTCCTTCAATTTCTCTATAATTCCGATTCGCAATTGGGCTTCCGACCAGAATATCTTCTTGTCCCGTATAACGAGATAGAAAACTTTGATATGCAGCTAAAAGCGTCATGAAGAGTGTAGCCCCTTCTTTTCGACTAAGTTCATTCAATTTATCATGTAGCGTGCTTGGCAGAACCATAGTGTATGTCGACCCGTGATGAGTTTGTATTGCGGGACGCGGGCGATCCACAGGAAGTTGGAGTACAGGAAGCTCCCCAGACAATTCTTCCCTCCAATATTGGAGTTGTTGATCAAGCACCTCCTCCTTTAGCCATCCTTTTTGCCACTGAGCAAAGTCGGCATATTGAACCGGTAATGGTTCAAGTTCCGCTACCTTTCCATCCGTTGCTTTCTCATAAAATGCCATCCATTCTTCAAGTAGGATTCCCATTGACCATCCATCTGAAATGATATGATGTAGAGTACAAAGGAGTATCCATTCTTCCTCTCCCACATGCAAAATACTTGTCCTGATTAATGGACCCTCTGTTAAATCAAATGGCACTTCTGTTTCTTGTTGAATTAAACGTTTAACTTCTTCTTCTTGATCTTCAGAAGAAAGCATAGTTAAATCCGTTTTCGGAATTGATTGAAAAGCATACGGTTCAATTTGCTGTACGGGTTGACCGTTCACTTCGTGAAAGACCGTCCGCAGTGATTCATGACGTTCTATTAGTTGATTCCATCCCGTTTCCAATGCTTCAAGTAGCCAATTCCCTGTAAGGCGACATACCATTGGCATATTGTAAAGGGCACTATTAGGTGTAAATTGATCAATGAACCATAAGCGTTGTTGGGCATAAGATAGTGGGATAGCTTCTCCTCGTTTCATTGGTATTAGCGGCGGAATCTCTCGTTTTTTATCTCCTTTACGTAACTGATCTAATCGCTTTGCCAGTGACTCCACCGTTGTATATTCAAATAGTTCACGTACTGGTAATTCGATTTGAAAAATTCCCTGTAAACGTGACACTACTTGAGTAGCTAGTAGTGAATGACCACCGATTTCAAAAAAGGAATCCTGAACACTAATATTTTTTATTCCTAACACTTGACTCCAAACGGAAACGATAAGCTCCTCCACTGGTGTTCGTGATGAAGTAATATCTTCACTTATGAACTGTTCTTCTAATTCCAGTAAGGCTTTCCGATTCACCTTACCATTTGGAGTGAGTGGCATACCTTCAATTTTGAAAAAGTATGCCGGAACCATATAATGTGGCAGTTGCTTCTTGAGATATTCACGCCACTCTCCAGTATCCCCTTCACCCACTACATAAGCTACTAACTGCTTATCTCCTGGTCGATCTTCCTTCACCAACACGACTGCCTCTTTTACAGATGAGTAATCATGTAAAGCTGCTTCAATTTCTCCCAATTCAATTCGGAATCCTCTAATTTTAACTTGGTTATCTATTCTTCCAATATATTCTAAGTTACGATCATTCATATATCTCACCAAGTCACCCGTTCGATATAATCGTTCCCCGTCCTTAAAAGGATGCGAAATAAAACGTTCAGTAGTTAAATCCGGTCGATTGAAGTAGCCACGTGCCAATCCTACTCCTCCAAGGTAAAGTTCCCCTGCCACACCAATCGGGACGACTTGTTGATATTGATCTAGCACATACAACTCTGTATTATCAATCGGACGACCAATCGGAATAAGCATTGCTTCTTTTTCTAAATCACAATCATAATAAGTCACATCCACAGTTGCTTCAGTAGGACCATACAAGTTAATTAACTTTGTTTGCTGAGCATTGTAAAAGATCCCCTTAAACCGGCGAACCTGCTCAGTGTTTAACGCTTCTCCACTAGTAAAAACTTGAATTAAAGACGAGACATCCCTTTTCGAATTATATAGTTCCATATAATCTAAGAAAGTAGATAACATCGACGGAACAAAGTGCATGGTGGATACACGGTATCGTTCAATATACTCCTCAATCACCGCAGGATCTTTCTCTCCTCCTGGTGGAAGTAAACAAACACGTGCTCCTACAAATGACCACCAAAATAATTCCCAGACAGAAACATCGAACGAAAACGGTGTCTTTTGTAGGATTGTATCCTCCTCGGACAATGGATATTTTTTCTGCATCCACTGTAGGCGATTGATAACGGAATGATGTTCAATCATTACCCCCTTTGGATTTCCCGTCGAACCCGAAGTGTATATGATATAGGCTAAGTTATTTGCTGTTACTCCACTTACCGGAGCTAAATTACTCTCTTTAGAAATCATCACTTGATCCCGGTCTAAACAAATTGCTTGAATATCTTTAGGTAACCAGTCCTGTAGTGTTTCTTTTGTTAACAGCACTTGAATTTGTGAATTCTCCAAAATATATCTCAGGCGGTTTTCGGGATAACTTGGGTCCAGTGGGACATAAGCCCCACCTGCCTTCAAAATCCCAAAGAGACCGATAATCATATCAGGAGAACGTTCAATACATATACCGACCAATGATTCAGGTCCGATACCTCGTTTTTGTAGAAAACGTGCCAATTGATTCGATTTTTCATTAAGTTCTTGATACGTTAGCTTTCCACCCTCATAAACTACCGCCACTGCATCAGGTGTCCGTGCAACTTGCTGCTCAAATAGCTCATGAATCATACAATCATGACCATAAACTACGTCCGTATCATTCCATTCTTCTAGGAGTTGTTTTTGCTCATTATCCGATAACATTGACAGCTTTGTAAATGATTCATCTGGATGATACGTGATTTCATTTAGCCAGTTCTCAAAATGTCCTGCCATACGTGCAATGGTACTACTATCAAATAAATCCGTGTTGTATTCAAATGAGACGAATAGACCTTCTTCCACTTCATAGGCAGTTAAGCTCAAATCAAATTTAGCAATAGACATATTACTTTCTACCATTTCAATACTTCTATCAGGCAAATCTAGTCGTTCTTGTTTTATATTCTGTAGCGTAAACATGGTCTGAAATATAGGGGAATGACTCATGCTTCGTTCAGGTTGCACAGCTTCTACTACTTTTTCAAATGGTATATCTTGATATTCGTAAGCTTTTAACGCCTTTTTCTTTGTTTGGTTCAAAATCTCTCGAAAAGTAGGGGTGCCACTCAAATCTGATCGATAAACCAACGTATTAACAAAGAAACCAATTAATCCTTCTACTCCCTTATGGTTTCGATTTGCAATCGGACTACCAACTAGAATATCTTTTTGTCCCGTATAACGAGCAAGAAAGCTCTGGTATGCGGCCATTAAAGTCATAAATAAAGTAGATCCTTCTTGTCGACTTATATCCTTCAATTGACTGAGCAATTTATAAGGAAAAATTACATGATGCGTAGCCCCAGAGTAAGTCTGTTTAACCGGTCGAGGTCGATCCACTGGCAGTTGTAAGATAGGAAGTTCACCAGACAATTCTTCCTGCCAATACGTAAGCTGACGATTTAGCACATCACCTTGCAACCACTCCTTTTGCCACTTCGCAAAGTCTGCATATTGAATGGATAGTGAACTTAATTTAGCATGATTTCCGCCCGTTTCTTCTTCATAGAAAGCAAGTAATTCATTCATGAATATACCAATGGACCAAGCATCAGAAATAATATGATGCATCGTACACAGTAATAACCATTCATCCTTCTCTAATTGAACAAGCTGATTACGAATTAAAGGACCATTCATTAAATCAAATGGTTCTTGCGCTTCTCTCGCAATTAAACTATCTACCTCTTTTTCTTTTACTTCTAGAGGAAGTTGAGAGTAATATCTTACAGGTAATGCTCTAGGAAGGAATTCGACAATTTGTTGCACGGGTTGTTCTCCTACTTCTTTAAAAACAGTTCGTAATGATTCATGGCGTTCAATGAGTCGATTGAATCCCTTTTCTAATGCTTCAGGTATCCAATTTCCTTTTAGATGCCATACTGTTGGAATATTATATAAAGAACTGTTTGGATTAAATCTGTCCATAAACCACAAGCGTTGTTGTGCATAAGACAACGGGAGTGCTTCTTTATTCTCCTTTTTTTGCATTTGCTTCTGAAGCCATGCTCTCTTCTCAGGAGAAAGTGAACTCAGCTTTGCAAGTAAATCACTTCTCATTTTTTTACCCCTTCCTCAATCAAATTACTCTCGAATATCCCTTGTGCTTCTTCCTCTGATAGCTCCTCTAATTGCTTAAGTAGTTCCAATAATTCTTCATCATTACTGACTTCTGCTTCTTTTTGAACATAGTCTTGAAGACTTACATTCTCCTTACTATCATTCTGCATTTCTTGATTTTTGTTATCGAGCAATTGATCAATCTGTTCTGCCAATTGCTGCACCGTATGAAACATAAATAAATCATGCAATGGTATCTCGATTCCAAAAGCCTCTTTAAGATTGGAAACAGCTTGCGTAGCGAGTAGTGAATGGCCACCAATTTCAAAAAATGAATCTTGAATTCCGATGTTTTCCATACCTAAAACTTCATGCCATATCGAAACGATTGTTTTTTCCGTAGACGTACGAGGAGCAATATAACCACTTGCTATCTCCTGTCTCTCTGGTGCTGGTAAGGCCTTCCTATCAATTTTCCCATTAGGAGTGAGTGGAAATGCATTTAATCCAACAAAATAGGCTGGAATCATATAATTTGGTAGTTGATCCTTGAGATAATCACGCCACTTTTGAGCATCCCCGTCTCCTACAACATAGGCGATCAAACGCGGATCGCCAGGATAATCTTCCTGCACCATCACAATAACTTCGTTAACCAGTGTATGCCTTTGTAATGTCGCTTCAATTTCTCCTAGTTCAATCCGGAACCCACGAATTTTCACTTGATGATCGATTCGTCCAACATACTCCAAATTTCCATCTGGTAAATACCTTACTAGATCTCCAGTCCGGTATACTCGCTCTCCTTCTTTAAACGGATGCGGTATAAAACGATCTTGCGTTAAGTCAGGGCGGTTTAAATATCCACGCGCTAACCCTGATCCACCAATGTATAGCTCACCAACTACACCAATTGGAACCATTTTTTGTTCGGCACTCAGTACATATACTTCTGTATTGAATATTGGTTTACCAATTGGTGGTACCCTATGCATGTCACACTTTTCTAATTCCATATACGTGGAATACGTAGTATCTTCGGACGGTCCATATAGGTTGTACACCTTTTCGATCGTACTTCTCTCGTATAAATCTTGAACAAGCGAATATGGCAATGGTTCTCCAGCCAAATTCATCACCTTTACCGAAGAAGGGATTGTTTTTGCTCGAACCAGTTCCTTCGCTGCCGATGGTACAGTATTAACCAAAGTTACACCTTTGGTAGACAACTTCTCTAGATGTAGAGCATTTTCAGTGACAATCACCTTACCACCCATCGTTAAGGGAACAAATACTTCAAAAACGGATAAATCAAAAGATAGCGAAGTTGAAGCTAACACTCCCGCTAATTCCTTTCGGGAATACGTATGATGCGCCCAATGAATCATTGTTACTGTATTCCTGTGCTCAATCATTACTCCCTTTGGATTTCCAGTGGAACCTGAAGTATAGATAATATAGGCTAAGTTATCGCCCGTCACTTCACTCGTACATACCGTAGTTACTTCTTGTTCTATTTCTGCTCGATTACTATCAATACAAATCACGTTGACGAATTTAGGTATAACCATTTTTTGTTGTAACTTTTCCTGTGTCACCAGTACCTTTATTTGAGCATCTTCTAAAATGTACTGTAGTCGACTTTCCGGATACGCTGGATCAATTGGGACATATGCTCCTCCCGCCTTCATAATTCCTAAGAGACCGACAATCATCTCAGATGAACGTGTGACGCAAATCCCAACTAATGATTCGCATGTTACACCATTTTTTTGTAAATAATGTGCCAACTGATTCGAGCGTTCGTCCAACTCTCGATATGTTAGTTCTTCATCTTCGCACACTACTGCAATTGCTTCTGGTGTTTTTTTCACCTGTTCTTCAAACATTGTATGAATCGTACTTTCTTCCATATCTATAACACGCGATTTATTCCATTCCTCTAGTAGTTGCTTATATTCTACTTTCGATAACATATTCAGTTCTGATAATACACCTTTTGGATGAGAGACAATTTGATTTAACCAATGCTCAAAATGACTTGCCATACGTTCAATGGTTGTATCATCAAACAAATCAGTATTGTATTCAAAGGTTAGTGATAATCCTTCTTCCGTCTCAGTAACAAATAAACTCAAATCAAATTTCGCTACAGAAGCATGGCTTTCCATGAGTTCCATTTGTCTTTCAGATAGCTGAGGAAATTCTTGCTTCGCATTCTGTAAAGTAAACATAGTTTGGAATATTGGTGAATGACTTGTATTCCGTTCCGGCTTTACGGATTCTACCACTTTCTCAAATGGGATGTCCTGATACTCGTATGCTTTTAGTGCTTTTTTTCTTACCTGCGACAAAAGTTCTTGGAACGACGGATTTTCACTGAAATCAGCTCGATAAACCAACGTATTTGCAAAGAAACCTATTAATCCCTCAATCTCTTTCACATTTCGATTAGCGATTGGGCTTCCAACCAAGATGTCATCCTGTCCTGTATAACGAGAAAGGAAGCTTTGATACGCTGCCATCAATGTCATAAATAAAGTGCATCCTTCTTGCAGACTTAAATCTTTGAGCTTTTCCTGTAGGGAATTCGCCACTATTAAGGACTGACTTGCACCACGATGGGTTTGAACTGCAGGTCGAGGACGATCCATCGGTAATTGTAAAACCGGTAGTTCCCCAGATAATTCTTCCTTCCAATATTGAAGGTGCTGATTCAAATTTTCTTCTTTTTGCCATTCCTTCTGCCACATGACAAAATCTGCATATTGGATAGATAATTCCTTCAATTCCGCCGGTTTGCCGCTTAATGCTCCTTCATAAAAAGCCATCCATTCTTCAAGTAAGATTCCCATTGACCATCCATCTGAAATAATATGATGCATCGTACAAATGAGAATCCATTCTTCCCTGTCCACTTTCAATATTCGTGTTCGAATCAGAGGATCTTGTCCAAAATGAAATGGTTCCTCAGCTTCGTTTTGAATGAGCCGTTTCATTTCTCTTTCCCTATCTTCCAAAGAGAGATCTGTTAGATTCGTTTGAGGAATATGTCTGAATACATGAGATTGAACTTGTTGAAAAGGTTCACCCTCTTGTTCTAGAATTATCGTCCTTAATGATTCATGACGCTCCAACAATTGATTCCATCCGGCCTCCAATGCTTCAATTGACCATTCACCTGTTAAGCGACACGCTGCATGAATATTGTACATAGCACTATTTGGCATTAATTGATCAATAAACCATAGACGTTTCTGCGCATAGGAAAGTGGGATAATTTCTTCTCGTTTCATAGGTACAAGGGGAGCAACCTCTCGTTTTTTATCTTCTTTTCGTAACTGATCCACCCGTTTCGCCAATGCTTCCACTGTATCGTGCTTGAAAAGTTCACGTAATGGAATTTTAATTTGGAACAGTTCTTGCAATCGAGAGACAATTTGAGTAGCAAGTAGTGAGTGCCCACCACGTTCAAAGAAGGAATCTTGAATACCAATATTTTCTGTTCCTAACACTTGGCTCCAAACCGAGGCAATAAGCTCTTCCGATGGCGTCCGAGGTAGCACATTTAAATCTTCAATAGCTTGCTCATCAGGTGCTGGCAAGGCCTTTCGGTCAAATTTCCCATTCGGAGTAAGCGGGAAGTGTTCTAACTCTATAAAGTGCGCTGGAATCATATGATTCGGTAATTGGTTTTGTAAATACTCTCTCCACTCTTGGGTATTTCCATCGCTTATTACATATGCAACCAATCGTTGATCACCTGGACGATCTTCTCTAACTAATACGACAGCCTCTTTAATAAACGAACATTTTTCTAAAGTGGCTTCAATTTCTCCTAATTCAATCCTAAAACCACGCATTTTGACTTGATGATCCATTCTACCTATAAATTCTATATTTCCATCAGTTAGATATCTTACTGAATCTCCTGTTCGATATAGTCGTTCCCCCAATCGAAATGGGTGCGAAATGAATTTTTCAGTAGTAAGATTCTGACGATTTAAGTATCCACGCGCTAAACCAGCACCACCAATATATAACTCACCCTCAGTTCCTATTGATTGCAAGCGTTGATTTTGGTCTAATACATATAATTGCGTGTTCTGTATTGGCTGCCCAATAGAAACAAATTCTTGATTAGGCTGAATATCAAATGCATTCACATAAATAGTGGCTTCAGTTGGTCCATAAAAGTTGGTTAATTTCACTTGTCCACTATAATTCCATTTCTGTTGAAATCGTCTAACTAACCCTGAACTTAGTTCTTCTCCACCAGAAAATACATGGCGTACGGACGAACAATTCATGTTCATTTCAATATGATTGAAGTGATCTAAGAAAACAGATAACATCGAAGGTACAAATTGAACTATAGTAACCTGATGTTGTTTAATCACTTCAGCTATAATAGAAGGATCTTTTTCTCCACCTGGAGGTAGGAAAGATACACTTGCACCAACGTGAATGCCCCAAAACAATTCCCAAACAGAGACATCAAATGAGAATGGCGTTTTCTGCAAGACCACATCCTTTTCAGAGAGCGGATATTTATGTTGCATCCATTCTAGATAATTAATTACTGAATGATGCTCAATCATTACTCCCTTTGGATTCCCTGTAGATCCTGAAGTATACATAACATACGCTAAATTTTCTCCTGTTACACCACTTATACATGGGGTTGTTTCTTCTTTTTCAATTGCAGTATAATCTTTATTCATACAAATCGTTTCAATATTTTCAGATACAAACAAATTTTTAGAATTCTCTTCCGTCACTAGTACTTCGATTCCAGCATCCTCTAATATATATCGAAGTCGACTCTCTGGATAAGTAGGGTCAAGTGGAACATACGCTGCTCCTGATTTTAGAATACCTAATAACGCTATCATCATTTGTAATGAACGTTCCATATATACCCCAACTAGAGACTCTGGGCCTACACCATGCTTTTGTAAATAATGAGCTAGCTGATTTGCACGCTTCTCCAACTCTTTATAGGTAATTTGTTCATTTTCGTAACTAGCCGCGATTGCTTCCGGTGTTTTTTTAACTTGCTCCTCAAACATCGTATGAATCATGCCTTCAGCCGAATAATTAACTTGAGTATGATTCCATTCCTCTAGTAACTGTATCTGTTCTTCTTCTGTTAAATGAGTAATTTCAAATAGTTTTGAATCTAGGCTCTTCGTCATCTGAATTAATATTTGCAATAAGTGATTCTGAATCCGATTTATTGCTTCTTCATTAAAATAGCTTCGATCATACATCAACTTTAAAGTAATTTTCTTACCGGGCATTACAATGAGTGTTAAAGGATAATTTGTTTGTTCCGTGCTTGTAACATCTAGTAATCTTAAATCATCATTTCTCTCACCTTGAATTGGATAATTTTCAAACACATACAAGGTATGAAATAAGGAGCTATTTCGCGGAACCTCACTCCAGCCTTGAATATCTATCAACGAATTATACTCATACTGTCTTCGTTCCATTTCTTTCATTTGTATTTTACGAAGCCAATCTACTACTGATGTATTATCCGCTAATCGAATTCTGGTAGGCAATGTGTTAATAAATAGCCCGACCATATTCTCTGCTCCTATTAAATCAGTAGGACGTCCAGCGCTAGTTACGCCAAATACGACGTCACTGTCACCGCTATACCTACTCATCAAATAAGCCCATGCACCTTGTACTAACGTATTCAACGTTAATCGACTATTTCGTACCCACTCTTGTAAATTCTCAGTAAGTTCCTCAGATACTTGATAAGCAAACTCCCCATAACCCTTCTCTTGTCCTTGATCCTTTCTTTCCATTGCTAATGGAGTAGGTGCATAGAACCCTTTTAATTCTTCTTTCCAAAATTCCTCTGCTTGACTTTGATCTTGTTTATTTATCCATTGGATATATTTTTTATAAGGAAGAGATTTAGGAAGATTCAACAATTCTCCCTTTATCATCTTGAGATAAACTTCCATCACTTCACTAAAGACCAATGACACACTCCATCCATCTAGTAAAATATGATGATGTGTCCAAATAATTCTCGTTTCCCCTTCTGCTTCTTTAATCGCAGTGACTCTCATCAATGGTGCTTCATCCAATAAAAATCCTTTGCTACGATCTGCAGTCAAAAACTGGTGTAATTTCTTCTCCTTCTCCTCATGCGAATGGGTACTCCAATCCTCTTGATGAATAGTAAAAGGAAGACGTTCGTAAACTGCTTGTAGAGGTTTTTCTACTTCCTCCCAAACAAATACTGAGCGCAGAACCTCATGTCGTTGAATAACATATTCCCAAGCTTTTTCAAAAGTAGCAACATCCAATTGCCCCCCGAGCAAGAAACCTACTTGTACAATATAGGAAAAAGAATATTCATCATCTTGATCGTATAAAGTATGAAACAGTATTCCTTTTTGCAAAGGTGATAAACCATATATATCAATAACGTCTCCCATTTTTACACCCTCTTCTTTGTTAATTTAAGTAATACTTTGCTCAAGCTTTCTTCCGTAAGATCCTCTGCATCAGCAAAATCTGATACCGTAAAAGCAGACTCTGTTGTTGGTTTATTTATAAGTTGACGAAGATGCCTCAACATACCATCTGCTATCACTTGAATTTTTAATTTAGAAAACTGTTCCCTACTATACAGCCAAATAAAATGTAACTTTTCATCCTTCAACATTCCGATAACATCAATTAGATGAGATGGTTTGGAATCTGGAGCATGATCTAAAAATGTAAATCCTGTCTCTTGCATAAACAAAGAGTCCCTTGAAAACACCTGATCAAATTGGCCCAAATAGTTAAAGCTTATTGAAGGCTTTTGCTGATAAAACGGAAGTAATCCTTTATTCAAGTAACGTAAAATACCATAGTCTACTCCGCGATTTGGGATTCGACGCAATTGTTCTTTGACTGCCTTTAACCCTTCAATAGGTGTCTGAGTTCCTTGAAAATTGAGATGAACGGGATAAATACTCGTGAACCAGCCCACTGTCCTTGATAAATCAATACCTTCAATCATCTCTTCTCTTCCGTGTCCTTCTAGATGAATAGAAACGGTTTGCTGATTTGTACAATCGACGATAGCTTGTCCTAATGCCGTTAATAGTACCTCATCAATCCTTGTCTTATGAGTGACTAGAACTTCGTATAACAATGCTTGTGTTTCTTCTATTCCTAAAGTCCTCGTCACTTGATCAATCGATTCTTCTGTCGTTTCTTGTATTGGATAGTCCATTGGAATTTTCATCGTTTCTTTTTCTACTTGTTCATTCCAATAATCCTTTACTTCTTTTGAAATACCCGAATCACTGTATGTCTGAAGTCGTTCAGACCATTCTTTAAAAGATGTACTTTTCGCAGGTAAGCGAATTTCTTGACCTTGTTTCATCTGGTTATATACCACCTGTAAATCTTCCAATAGAATCCTCCATGACACTCCATCTACTACTAAATGATGTATCACCCAGAATATTCGATCATTTTCAGTCAAGTTATCTTCAAAGTACACTACTTTCATTAACGGACCAGTAATTAAATTGAAACTAGCTTGATGAATATTCATCTCTTCTTGTATTATTTTATTCCACTCTTTTTCATTAACTTGATTCCGTTTTACAACATGGAGTACTGACAGCTCATCAGTCCCTTCATTTCTCTGCCTCCACGTTCCGTTTGGTAACTGTTCGTACCGGAAACGTAAAGCATCATGATGTTTCAGTAAATTTAATATCGCTCCCTCTAGTAATTTCACATCCAATCTTTCTTTTACTCTTAAAAGCATTGATTGATTCCAATGCTCTGTATGTGGATGTTCTTGCTCGAAGAACCAGCACTGAATTGGAGTAAGAGGCACATCACCTATCACAATTCCCTGCTCCGCTTGTACTCCCTGCGTTTCTATAGCCACTTGTGCCAGCTCAGCGATAGTTGGGCATTCAAACATTTGCTTTGGAGTAAGTTTTAACCCCACTTGACTTGCTTGAGATATAATTTGAATACTGAGAATTGAGTCGCCACCAATTTCAAAGAAATTATCATAGATTCCCACCTTTTTAACACCTAATACTCTCTTCCAAATGGTAGTTAGTATCTGTTCGTTACTATTCCGAGGGCCAACACATTCACTATTAATCTGCTTTTCCTCCGGCATAGGTAAGGCCTCACGATCAACTTTACCGTTAGCTGTAAGTGGAATAGCTTCCATCGCCACAAATCCCGAAGGAACCATATAACTTGGTAGTTTCGCTTTAAGATACTCTCTCCACGCATCTACATTTCCATCTCCTACAACATATGCTACTAATCGTTTATCGCCCGGCTGATCTTCTCTTACAATTACAACTGCCTCTTTTACATATGCATATGTATTTAAAGTAGACTCAATTTCCCCAATCTCAATTCGGAAACCACGTATTTTAACCTGATGATCAATTCTTCCACGATAATCTAGATTCCCATCTGGCAAATACCTCGCTAAGTCTCCTGTCCGGTATAATCTTGCTTTCAGATCACTACTAAATGGATGAGATATAAAACGCTCTGCTGTTAATTCAGGTCTATTTAAATACCCACGTGCAAGCCCTGCCCCACCAATATAAAGTTCACCATCAACACCTATAGGAACAGGTTGTTGATAAGCGTCTAGTATATACACTTCTAAATCGGGAATCCGCTTTCCAATATTACTTCTTGAAGCCTGCTGCACATCATCTAAAGTAATTGGATAATATGTAACATGAACTGTAGTTTCTGTAATTCCATACATATTAATTAACTGTGGGTTTTTCTCCCCATACCTTTGAAACCACGGTAACAAGCTAGTAGATTCTAACGCTTCTCCGCCAAATATGACATAACGCAGCTGCAAATTTTTATTCTTATCTTCTTGTTCACACACTTGTATTAATTGTCGAAATGCGGAAGGTGTCTGATTTAGAACTGTGACTTCTTCCTCCACCAATAATTGATAAAAATCCTTAGGTGATCGACTAATCCAGTACGGAACAACAACTAATTTTCCACCATATAATAACGCTCCCCAAATTTCCCATACTGAGAAATCAAATGCATACGAATGAAAAAGCGTCCAAGTATCTTTTTCATTAAACTGATACCAACAATCCGTCGATTTAAATAACCGAATGACATTGTGATGTTCTATCATAACGCCCTTTGGATTTCCCGTTGATCCCGAAGTATAGATTACATATGCCAGATTTTTGGGACCGACACTAGAAACCGGCAAAGTCTTACTTTCTTTCCCAATCTCATCTTGATCACGATCCAGGCAAATCGACTCAACATTTTCTGGTAACCAGTTCAATTCTTTTAAACTTTCTTGCGTTACGAATAACTGAATGCTAGCATCTTCTAAAATATATTGAAGTCGTTGCTCTGGATATGTTGGATCAAGTGGGACATAAGCCCCACCAGCCTTCAAAATCCCTAAAATACCTACAATCATCTCGTGGGAACGTTCAACGCACAGTCCAACTAAAGTATCAGGTCCTACTCCTTTTTTCTGCAGATAATGAGCTAACTGGTTTGCACGTCCATTAAGCTCCTTATAAGTAATTTTTTCTTTTTCATACGTAACTGCAATAGCATTTGGATAAATCATCGCTTGCCGTTCGAACATTTCATGAATAGTTACTTGAGGTGGGACATCCAGTTTAGGATTGTTGAACTCAACTAAACTTTTTCTTTTATCTTCCTCAGAAATGATTTCTATTTCAGCCACCTTCTGCTTTGGGTTTTCAAAAATATTTTCCAGTATCACTAGCATAACGTTAAAGAATCGTTCTATCTCTTCCTTAGAAAATAGCTCCTCACGATAATCAATATGTACATGTAAAGAGTCTATATCAATTAGATTTTCAATATGAACTGCAAAATCTTGTACTTCTTCACGGTTTGGAATCCATAGTGAGTCACCACTTTCATCACGATCCCTATAATCAATCGTAGTTCCGAAAAGTCTCACATTACTGTTATTCTCTTTATTAATCTGCTTTAATAACAAATCAAATGGATATTTCTGGTGTCTTAATGATTTACTTTGTTTTCTGGACACTCTACTAATAAATGAAAGTACTTCTTCTTCTGGATCAATATCCATTCTTAAAGGAACTGTACTCACCATCATTCCAATCAATTTTCGTTCCATTTTAGTCATACGGTTGCCGTAAGCCATTCCTAAACCAATATCAAGCGATGAGGTCCACCGATACATGGACAACGAAAAAGCAGCAACAAAAAGAGTATATAAACTATTTTTGTAATCTTCAGAAATTTTTTCTATCTTTCTCTTCAAATGTTCCGTTAATATAAACGTCTCACGTGATGCTTTTGTACTAACTTGGTACGTATTATAAGGCTTCAATCCAGTCACAGATGGCAGTGTTTTAAATTCCTCTAACCAAAATTTTTGATCTTTTTGAAAGCGACTACTATTCAAGTATGTTTGTTCGTTGGTCAGAAATTGAACATATGAATTTTTAATTTCGCCTTCCTCATTCTCGTTATGCATGTCATAATAATATTTTGCAATCTGCTCAGTAAATATTTGAATTGATAAACCATCCATAATAATATGATGAACATTTCCAAAGACTGCACATTCGTTATCGTTTAATTTTATTAAAGCAAAATAGTATAAATTCGAATTAAATAATGTAAATGTTTCTTTTGTTTTCTGCTCAATCCATTCCTCAAGCAAATTTGTATTCTCCACATTACTGAAATCAAAAAACTCAAATTCTTGTTCTTCATGTTTAATAAAATATTGTTTCGGTTCCTGATGCCCATTTTCTTTTAACCTAATGCACAGACCGTCATTTTCACTGATAACGCGATTCACAACTTGGTTTAATTTTGAATAATTCATTTTCCGATGAAGTTTAAATAAAAATCTTAAATTACATATTCCTTTATCAGAATGAATAACTTCTGTATACCATATTCTTCGCTGCGGATGGCTTAATGGATAGCATTCCTCATTGGTCATAAAAATCTTCCCTTCAAAAATTATTTGCTCTTATAGGTTCGTGTTTATGTTTAGCCCATAAATATTTCTGCAGTGAAACTCCAATTACTCCAATAATAACAAGTCCAATCCCTCCATAAACATAGAGTTGAGTTACTCCAAACAAATGCACTAATGGACCACTCATAGCAGGAGAAATAATTAGAACTGCGTTTGTTAAACTGCTTTGTATACCAAATACTCTTCCTACTTGATCTTGATCGGATTCTATTTGTAAAATGACTTGATTAGATACAAGCATCAGCCCACTTCCGATACCAGCGATAAAACTAATTAAATAAGCTAAAACGAAGACCGTACCGGGCGTTATCAAACCAATCCCCCCAAAACCAATTCCCATTAAAACCATACCTCCACATACTACCCAGCCATATTGAAATTGTTTTAATTTCTGAGTTAGTAATGCACCAAGTATTCCGCCAAGACCAATAATAGAAATGATATATCCCATTTTACTTTTATCATGTGGGAATAAGCTCTTAAATAAAGTTGGGAATTGTGAGTCTACTAATTGTAATACTGCCATGGCTATTGTAACGAAAATCATGGTTGATAATATTATCCGATTAGATAACACATAACCCCACCCTTGTACCCAAGCGGTCCAAGTACTTTGTTTTTGCTTTTCAACAAATTCTTTCGATATAGTTTCTTTAAATTTTATTGTGGGTATGAGAACTAAGGTAGCTAATAAACAACTTATAGCTCTTATAATGAGGCAGAACTCTGGTTGAAACCAGCTCAGCAACATGCCCCCTATAAGTGGGCCTACTATCTTTGTACCCTGCTCTACTATTCCGTTGATACTTACTGCTTTAGTAAGCAAGTCCGGGGATACAATCTGTCTTGTTAGTGTTTGCTGTGCAGGATAATAGAAAACAATAAAAATAGAACGAATCATTAATGCCACTAAGAGCCAGTGGATATCTTGTACAAATAAAAGAGCAATTGTTATTAGACCAACCATTAGATTACAGAACATCATAATTGGAATTTTTCTAAAACGATCCGCAATAACACCTGCCCATGAGCCAAAAATAATTCCAGGAAGTGCATATGCAACAGGAATCAATCCAATCATAGTAGGATCTACTTCCCATTCAAACCCAACTATAGTCATAATCGCTAACATATCAATAAAAACACCAAGCATAAGCAATGAATAGGCAGAGAAAACTTGTAAATAAACCCTATTTCCTAATAGGCCTTTTGAATCAGTAGTTTTCATAAAAGCAAGCTCCTTAGGTTACTAATATAAACGCTTTTGCGTATAAGGTACCTCTTTATTAAACCTAATTAATCAGTATTGACACCTCACCTAGAATTTAACTTCGTCAAAACTCAAATCAGTCTTATTTTTCGTATATTTAAAATAGTCAGACAAACGAAAGCGTACCTATTCCTTCATTTTTATATCAACTGTTACAAAATATATCTTTACCTTACACTAATAACAGCTAAACGTTGCCTTAATATAACCCTTTACAGTCGTTTACACATTCAATTCACATCCTTTTTAAAGTTGGCTTTTTTCTATCTCAAATACTATCACACAAATATTTCACCTACTATATTCATAAAGTTGAAATATTTGAATCAGAAAATTCGGATAAAAAACCAAATCCACAAATCATAACAAACTATTATTTAGTTATATTTTCATTTTATAGATAGCTTTAACCATAAGGGTATTAAGAATTAAGTTTTTTAATTTTATTAACATAATAGTTTAAAGAGACCGTAAATCCAACTAAACAAAAAAAATATACAATAAAGTATATTTTTTCTAATCCTACATATTTTCTATGCAAATTAATTCCAATAACTAAAGTTGATAATAAAAATATAATATTACCAATCACTAATGTACTCATAACAAGAATTGAATAATATAGTATTAATACTTCTGCAGCTACTACCTATTTTATTTATTGGATATTTATACTTCAAAAAAAATTACACATCATTCACAATTAAGATACATACCCAAAATATGATTTGAACGTTTTATTATATTTTAAGATAATATAAAATCAGTTTTTCTATAAGAGAACTTAATTTTTATGTAGTACGAAACTGTTAGTAATACAGTATATACTAATTTAGTTATAAAAACATTTAAAGACCACCTATTTCCATAAGTGATCTTTCTTTGTGATTCTGTATTTGTGCACTACTGTAGAAATATATCGTAGAAACGCTTTGTTTGCTAAATGTTTAGTTCTTTCTATTTACTAAAAAACATAGCTTCATACAATTAATATCATATTCGTTACATTGCAAACTATTATTTTGTCTTCTGTACAGGCAAACTACTAAAAATTAATTCAGCAACTTTTACATATCCTTTTGAGTTTGGATGAATTAAATCCTTAGACCAAAGCGTATTGTCATTAACTAAATGATGATTCCAAAAATCAACATGATGAAGCTTATACTCTCTGCTCAGTGAATGTATAACTTCATTTGCCTCTAATAATTGTTCTTTTATTACTTGTTTTTTTTCAGAAGCAAAAGGAAGCCTAACTGTAAAATCGGGAAGGTTTGCTATAATAATATCAGCCCCTGCTTTACTTAATGTATCTATCATAAATTCCATATCGTTCTTATATGCATCATGATTCCAACGTCCTTTTAAAACATCGTTTGCCCCTGCAATGAGACTAACCAAATCTGGATTAAAAGTTAGCGCCTTTTCCAATTGCTGCGATTGAATTTCTTTAGTTACTAACCCACGCTTTGCAAAATTGGCATATTCTATATCATTTTCACACAGTTGAACAAAATGATCTACCCAGCTTTTTAATGCAATTCCCTCAACTTCATCCCCTATCCCCTCTGTAAAACTATCGCCAATTGCTACAAATCGCTTCCACATATGTATTCCCCCTTTATTGTTAACCATATCTATACTATACAATAGCTCACACCGTAATTGTTATTTCTAAGTGGTTTTCGATTTCAATTATATTCCACTTTACTATATTTACATTTAGAATCTAAAATTGACCGATTCCTAAGTATACTTAGGAATCGGTCATATTCATATATTTACTAAAGAAATAAAATCTATCTAGGAATTATACTTTTTTCAAAAAATTTATTGTTCTTTGTTTTGCCCAGTTGATACATTTCTTTTCGATTAAATGATATGAAACTATAGAAAAAAGTAGTGTCATTGCAATGCACAAAGTAAGAAGGAAAAAGATAGGTATCTTTGTATACAATAGTTTAAATAGTACCATCATGATTGGAAAATGACACAAATAGATACTGTATGAAATTTCTCCTAAATATACAAATACACTCTTATTTAGAAATGCTTTTACTTTTAGGTTACTCATAGCCATTATAATAAATATACTAACCCCCATTACGACACCCCAATCTTTTAATAAGAAAGTTGTATCATTACGGGAAAAACCATAAATTAAAATGGAATATAAATATAGGATAACCCCTAATGCAATAAGAAATCCTTTTTTAAATTTTTTCATATTCCTATATGAGTAGATAAGTTTTTCCTGATACTTAAAAAGTAACATTCCAACCATAAACATAGATGTAAAATGCAGTGTATCAGCATAACCATTATAAAATCCTTCAGCTTTCCCAATATGCAACATATTAAGAACAACACTAATTAATGAAAAGCTCAAAGCAAATAGTATCGTTTTCTTCCAATTCAGTTTATAAAAAAGAAGGAATAACAAAGGAAACACAATAGATATACGCATTTCTTGAGCCAATGACCAAATAACTGGATTATAATTTTCCGTAAAAAAGTTATTAAGAAGCACAAAGTGGTTTAGAATATCTAATTTTGTTATAGACCCTTGCCACCTATCATAGAACCAATCCCGTAATCCTACCACTTCATACGACGAAAATAAAATAAATAAAACAAAGGTAACGATTATCCAAAAATAATAAGGAATATAGATTCTTACAAATCTCTTAATTAAATATCCCCAATAATTTGTTTTTGAATGATAAAGTGCTATAGATAACACAAAACCACTTAGTACATAAAAAACGATAACAGCTTCCCCACCCGCCCATAAAAACCTAAGCGGGGAAAATTTAATAGAATTAGGCAACGATGGTAGCATTAAACAAAAATGTCCAAATACCACAGTAAGTGCCGCTAACCCTCGTATCGAATCTAATTCTTTTATTCTCTTACTCATAAAATGTTCTCCTTGTAAAATATAAATCTTGCTGTTCATAAAGGCCACTATAAGAATGTAGTGTAGAATTGTACATATTGTTTCTTTAAATTTCTAATATAAGCAGTACAAAGTTAATTTTACCTCCATTTCTTTATATACATAATTTAAAACAAAACATTTAATACAAAGAAAAGATTTTATTAAATTTTTATAAAGTGAAACATTTAGTTGTATCCTATAAAATTAGCTTTTTATTATATCAATCGCACTATCCCACATACCACTAAAAAAAGATCCTGTTTTACGCATAAAACGTGTAAACCACTTTGCTTGTTCCACATCAGATTTTGTTACAAGGTCTATTTGTAATGATTTACCTGATAAGAACCCAGGATCTGTATTATCTTTAGGCGAAATAATCATTTTACTAATTGTTACACCTTTTTTAATAGGCGCTTCTTGTTCTTTATTCAATACTTTAAATTCTTTTTTATAAATGTCTTTATTGCCCTTCGACATTGGAAGTGAAACAGCTTGCTTCGTTTGAACTACTACATCTTTGTCTTTTGCATTTGCCACTCGAACTGTTTCATATCCTTTTATTACTGAATCTTTTCCATAGAAATTCTTCACTTCAAAATTCGCAAATCCATAATCGTATAATTTCTTTGTTTCATCAAAACGTGCCGTATGAGATTTTGCTTTTATCACTACAGAAATTAGGCGCATACCATTTCTTTCTACTGTACCAGTGAAACAATCTCCCGCTTCTGGAGTCGTTCCTGTTTTCAAACCATCTACACCTTCATATTGCTTAATTAAACCTTTTAACATCCAGTTAAAGTTCGCCATATCAATTGGATATTTACCACCCTCTTGGAATGTTTTTTTAGGGATTTTTGCTGTATTTAATATTTGGGGGAAATCTTGAATAAGACGTTGCGCTAAAATTGCACAATCCCTTGCAGACATTTTATTTTTCTCGTCTAGAGTTGTCCCTTCTGAGTGATATCCTTTTAAATCTTGATTTGTTAAGCCTGTAGAGTTTACAAATTTATAATCTTTCATTCCAAACTCTTTCGACTTATCGTTCATCATTTTTACAAAATTGACTTCTTTACCAGCAATCTGTTCAACTAAAGCAATTGTTGCACCATTTGCAGAGTAAATTGCCATTGCCTCATATAACTCTTTTACCGTATAAGAGCCACCATTTTCTAATGGAACGTTTGATAATGAACGATCTTGCGAAATCTTATGTGCATATTCAGAGATTTTAACTTTTTGATCCCATTTAAGTTTTCCTTTATCCACCGCTTCATGAACTAAGTATTCGCTCATCATTTTTGTCATACTAGCAATTGCCAATGATTCATCTGCATTTTTTTCATATAAAATTTTTCCGGAATTTGCTTCTATTAAAATTGCTGATCCCGCTTCAACGTCTATAGCAGAAACTGTTTCCGCTGCTGCTCTTCCAAATGTAACGAACATGCTAAAAAATAGTGTAAGCACTGTTACTATTGCAATAAATCTCTTGCAAAACATACCTTTCACTTCTGTTACCTCCAATACCTTTGTACTCAAAAAAACCGTTATTCTAACATAATCTCAAAAAAATAGACAGTGTTCTCAAATTATATATACATATTAGACGTTAGGATCGCTTTCATATAGACCATCTCATCCGACACTTTTAGGTGCCCTGATACTTTGTACTCCCACACATATCCCTATTTTTAATCCCCTTATATTTTTCAAAATGATTCGCACTTTCATATTTTTTAGGATTACAATTAATAGACAATCTAGATGCTACATTTGTTCCATATTTACAAAAAATAAAGTGAAACTTTAATCAGTGGGAGTCTTACTGCCCGTTAATGCTTTATTAGCTATCAAGGATTTTAATTATTCAATTCAGCTATTTGCTAGACCTATATTAGAGATGAATTTTATTTAGTCTAAACTATTAGTTTTTTGTAATAAAAAAACTACACCCTATACTGGATGTAGTTTTTCTAACTGATTTATTTATTTTTCACTTCATTTTTATAAAAAGCAAATAATGGTTCGATGGATGGACTAGATAACAGCGGAATTGCCTTCTCGATCAATTTCCTATCCCAATCAAACCAACGCATTTCCATTAACATATTTATCTCTATATCAGTGAATCGTTTCTTTATTTCCTTAGCAGGATTTCCACCAACTATTGTATACGGCGGAACATCTTTACTTACGACAGATCCTGCAGCAACAATTGCCCCTTCACCAATAGTAACGCCAGGCATTATTATAGCATTCATTCCAATCCAAGCATCACTTTGAATGACTGTATCGCCCTTTGGTTCATATGATTGTTTGATTTGCTCAGCGAATGGATATACTGTAATCCATTCTGAGTGATGATTATGATTACCACCCATTAAAATGACTACCCCACTTGCAATGCAAACATAATTCCCAATAATGAGTTTATCAAGATGCCATCCCATCTGTTCAATTGGATTGAAAAGTGCTTGAGACTTAGCATCTCCCCACAAATACCTTACACAGCCATCTTCAAAATTTTGATGGCTATAATAGCCTGAATAATAGGAGTACTCTCCTACTTCAATGAGTGGATTTGTTACTATATCTTTTATATACTTTGTTTCTGACCAATGATTAAATAATGGATACTTCATAACTTTATTCCTCGCTTCTAAGTATTATATATTTTGCTATTTACTTAGAAGCTTACTACGACAGCTACATTTTTTAGCTTTCTCAAACGACGAATCATTATCTTCAAGCCTTTCTTTTATACTAAAAAAAGCATAACGCAATACATTACACTAGTCAAATTGTGTAATTTTGAACACATCTTAAACAGCGTAATACTGCAATAAGAACATGAAAACACTCTAACTTTGATCCAAATAATATATTGATTACATTCAGTTTATATTTTGTAAAAAAATTTTAATTGCCATGACAAAGCAAACAATAACCACTATTGGTCGTATTAATGACGTCCCTTTTGTAAGCACCATCTTCGCTCCAATATACGATCCTATAATTTGACCAAGCATCATAATCAACCCAATTGTCCAATCGATTTGGCCAAAAATAATAAAATATAACAAAGCAGCGAAATTACTTGTAAAATTCAAGATTTTAGCATTTGCAGTTGCTCTCGTAGCACTATATCCACATAAAAGAATGAATGCTAAAGCAATTAAACTACCTGTTCCTGGGCCGAAGAAACCATCATAAAATCCAAGGAATGGAGCCACTGTTAACGCAAACAACAACATACTTATTTTTCTCGGTCGATCTTCGTTTGCTATATTTGGAGATAATAGAAAATAAAGACCAATAATAATAAGTAAAAAAGGTAATATCATGATTAAATATTCTGCTCGTATCTGTAAAACAAGCCATCCACCCAAAACTGATCCCAAAAAGGTCATTAAGATGGACAAACGCATTTCTTTAAGATTAATTTCTTTCTTCTTAATAAAAAACACTGTTGCCATGAGAGTTCCGCTACTCCCTTGTAGTTTATTAGTCGCTATCGCTACAGAAGGAGACATACCTACTAATAACATTATCGGGATAGTTATCATACCACCGCCCCCAGCAATCGTATCTATCCATCCTGCTAATACAGCTACTAAAAATAGTAGTATAAGTAATTCAATAGTAAAATCCATACAAAGAATATGGGGAGGCTTGAGCTATTATAACCCAAACCTCCCCATCGTCCCTCCTCTCTTTAAACTAGTTAATTAAATCTGTAAAGTAACTTTCTTTTTGATCACGTAATCGACTGGAAACGTATTGTCTGCAAACAATTCTTCTTCCATATTTATTGTTTCCAATCGGGATTTTATATTCTTCCTCAGATAACCTTTCCCTACCATGAGTTACATTTGTTTGTTTACCATAGTATGAATTTGGTATAAGTAATAAATCTTCAGATGTAAGTGGAACCTTATAAGTAGGCGTTGTTCGTAAGAGTTCTAAAAACATGTCAAATTTCAATTTTTCTTCTTCACTTTCTCCCACATAAATTAATCTATTTTCCGCTCCATTCAAACAAGTTGCAATAATATCACCATTATCATCTAAAAATATAATTTGGTTTATTTCTCCTACAAATCCCGATATTTCACCATCAGCCATTCCTGCGATATGAGCAATAGGCATTTTACTTACCGCCAATATGTCATCTTTACTGAAGTGATTTTCTTCAAGATGCTTTTGCAGTAATTTTGGCGTTCCAATATGAGTTTGAGTTTTTAAATTTAACACTCCTTTTAATAAAAGAGCATCAACTCTAGTAAATTTTCCACAAGTAATTTCAGACACTATTCGTTCCACGGATTTATTAAGTCTATTTGATACAATTTCTAAATTCGTATTGAATGTTTTCAATCTTGCTTCAATATCTGATTGGTCTTTCATATCTGTATACACTGTGGCATCATTATGTTGATAAAAGTTCCCGCCACCGGTGCTTGCACCGACATTTCGCAAAACTTCATCGTTGTTTAAAGGTGAAATAAGATGAAATCTATTTTTCCCTGCATGTTCGGATGGGTGAATTAAAGCATCATAATTAAAAAGTGTGGCAAAAAGCCATGTGACCCATTCTGCATAAAAATATTTTTTCATTCTATCGTGTTCGTCTTCGCCATAATTAAAACCTCTGCGATTTTCCCCAGGTAATAGTGTTTCCATAGGATCACATGGAGTATTTTTAATAAGAGTAGGTGGTACGTTTCCGCCACAATTCGCTATTTTTATTATATGTAGTAGGTTTTTCATATCTGAATTCGGATTTTTCTTTGAATAGTCAATCAAACAATTAAGCCACTCTTTTGAAAAATATGCTGCTATTTCTTGATCACAAGTATAAGGATTATGAGTTTTCAATTCATTTTCTATCAGATTCTTCATTTTATCCTTCAATACATTAGGAATGCTAATTTCTTCAATTTCTGTAATCTGCAGTATTCCTTTATTCATTATAAAACCTCCGTTGTTTTATTTTTTATACCCTATCTTCTATTAAACAAACTATCCATTTCTTTTTTGCTCCTTCGCTTTTCGTCAGAGCTATTAGAACTACCGATTTACAAATAAAAAACGTGGATTATAAGAGATTTCTTCTTAGGTACATTTCCCCGACGAACCTCTATTGAATTGGTAAATTTAATTTAAAAATCTCTTTCATTTTCTAAAGTTTTCCTAATTTTAAAATCAGAATTTTCAATACAACTATGTTAACATTAAAAATATAACACGAAACCAAAAAATGTAAATGAATAGTTTTTTTATAAAAAATAGTCAGATTATTCATGAAGTAATTCGTATTCCATTGAACGAACTACGGCCCCTCAATTTTATTGATAACAATAAAAAAACCCCTAAATTGATAGAGGAATTTTTTTCAAGTATATTCTATTTTAAAGTTCTTACTTACCTTTTACCCCGCTATTTGCCGGGCAGTCCGATTGGTTCAACTAATAATCAGTGGGGATGAACAAAACTCCCCCTGATTAAAGTTTCACTTTATTTTAAAAGATATTGCTGTAACTTCTTTATTAACAGTTCCATCCCGTTTGGACTTACAATAATCTTCCCATTCGCTAACGAAATATTGCTGTCTGAAATATCCCCTGTAAGTGCACAAGCTCTTGGAGATTGATATTTTCGTAAAATAATCTGGTCCTCTTCTATAAACATTTCAAGAGAATCTTTTTCTACAATTCCTAAACTCCGTCTTATTTCCATTGGAATAACAATACGCCCCATGCTATCTGCTTTACGAGTAATTCCTCTTGATTTCATAAAATGCCACCCTTTATATTTATCTAATATTACGGTATTTATTTTAGCAATAAACAACAATTAGGAATAGTTCGTATTACAGTACTTTTTTTAGAAATAAATAACAATTAGGAATAGTTTATGTTAGAATTCTTTCTTGTTTATTCTTGATTTTTAATATATTTTTCCTTGATCATTTTTATATATTGTTTTCTTTCAGTTAGTTCAAATATAAATAATGCTTTTTTTATGTCTGTTAAACCAACTTCATTAGAGTGCTGAACTTTCAATAAAATTGCACCTTTTTCAAAAAATAATTCACCTAATAAGTATAAAGTATTCATATTTATCGCTAATTTTATACCTATTTCACTATACTTTATTGCTTCTTCATATTGATTTGCAAGGTGTAAACATTTTGTTAACGTATGAATGAGTCTTAATTTGATTTCTTTTTCTCTAGGAAATTCTATCTTATTAAAATTAATTAAACTTTGTTTTAATATATTTATACTTTTCTCATACTCTTCATTTTCTGCATGTATTATAGCAATTGAATTCATTATGCTTATTTCTTTTTCTGATAAAAAGTTACTACTACTTAAGGTTTGTTTTAGTGCTCTATTTAAAATGTCAAAGGCATTACTTGTTGCTCCATTTACATAATATATAGCAATCGCTTCATGCCATAATAGAAATTGTTTATCTTCTTTTGATTGAAAATTATTCTCATCTTTCTCTTTTTTTACTATTTCGTAAAGCTCATTATATTGTTTTTGTTTCACACAATCTCTCATTACACATTTTACATTTTCAATATATTTTATTTTTTTATTTTTGGTTAGTGCGAATATATAATTTGGATCAATACCAAGTCTTTCAGATAATTGATACAACAATATGCTAGATGGATAAATAATACCTTTTTCTATCTTACTAATTTGACTTTGTGAACATATTCCATGACATAATTCAGATTGTGACATGTTTTTTTTCTTTCTAAGTTCTTTAATAATAATACCAAGATTGTAGAATTCCATCTTTCCTCCCTCAAATGTAACACTTTATGAGTATAAGAATATTTCCCAACTTTTAATGTAATGTAAAATTAATATAGTTACAATTACTAATTATATGGATTTATAGTTTCTTTTACAAACTTATATCACAATACGAGAAATTATTAAAATATGGTTCACTAATAATTAATGGGAGTTTTATTCCCCCCCACTGATTATTAGTCCACTCCAGGCAGGCTTTTACAGGGAGTTCGACTTCTTTGCCACATCTAAATTTTGAGGTAGGAGTCTTACTATCCGCAAATAGCTTGATTAAAATAAATATGATTTTTCACCTTTATTTCTTTTAATAGTTTCTTTTGATTTTTATATAAATAATTTCGAAGGAGCGTATTTTATGAAAAGAATGTTGACCGAAAGAGAGTTAGAAGTGGCTATTTATGTAGCAAAAGGATTTACAGATGTAGAAATTTCAAAAAAAATATATGTTACCCCTCGAAGAATTTCAACGATAATTAATCATATTAAAGAAAAATGGCATATTAATTCTAGAGTGGAATTAGGTATTTTAGTGTATCATTATGGTTTTATAGATGCACCCTTATTTTCAAATAAAGAAAATCATTTATTCGAAAAGGTTGCACAATAATTGGCCAAGTATAATGTGTTTCATTTACAAATAAAAACAGAAAAGTCGCTGAACTTTTATTATTCAAGGTAATTCTGTATTCTGAAGGTAATGGGCATGTATGACTTGCTAAAAGAAAAAATATAGATTGTATTTAGATATTTTAGTAAGACTAATTGTACCAGAAACTTTTAAAATTCCAATAATAGAGGACTCTTTAGACGGTTTATTGAAGGGCTTCAAACGACTTTTAAAAGGTAAAAACATACCTTAGATAATGTTTCTTCCGTAACAGCAAGTATAGCTTTTAATGTAGAAAATTCATCCATTTTGATTAAGCTTTTTTCAAAAAGGGTGGGTTTCTTCAGTTTATAGGAAAGGTATACTTAACTTATAAAGTGAAACTTTAATCATTCAAGCTGCCCGTTAATGCAGGATAAAAAATACAATAAAATAGGTAAAAACGCCATCGCATCTTTACCTATCCTATGGATAAACAGGTTCTCATAAGAAATAGAAAACTTCCCTAAACACTATAAATATATTATTTTAAATTAATTGGTTGTTGTTGAGTAATACAATGGATCATACCACCATTTTTATAAAGCTCTCTTACATCAACCCCCACGACTTTACGATCAGGATAAAGTTTTTGAATCATCTCATTTGCTATTTTATCATTAGGGTCATTATAGTTAGGAACTAAGATAACTTGATTCGCTATATAATAATTAATATATGAACCTTTATAATCAAGTTCCTTTCCGTTTTTTAATGTAACATTATGCTTGCTTAACGGCAGATATACATACTTGTACTTATTACCCTCAGCATCTTTTGCCTGCAACAACTTGTTAATATCTTTATCAGACGTTCCCCATTCAGCTAAATCTTTTTTGTTTAACGTTATAATAGTAGATTTATCGTGGAATTTTGCAAATCCATCAATATGAAAATCAGTAATATCTAAGTTAGGTACTCCATCTAACCAAATAAAATTTGTTACCCCAAGGTCACTAATATATTTTTCAATATCTTTTTCTGACAATTTTGCATTTCTATTTTTATTCGTCACAGCACTTCTAGTTAGTAAAACAGTTCCATTACCATCTAATTCAAATGCGCCACCTTCAAGAACAAATTTATTCCAATCAATTCTTTCAATTCCTAACTGTTTACTAAGATTCTCACGAAGACGAGCATCTTTCTTATATGGTGTTTTCTTTCCCCATCCGTTAAATCCTGGGTCTAATATCTTTAGATTTTTGTCATTATCATAAACAAAAATTGGTCCAGTATCTCTTGTCCATACATCGTCAGTAGGTGCGATAAAGAAATCAATTTCCCCCATATTCACCCCGTGATCTATTAAAACCTCAGTAATTCTTTCTTTTTCTTCTTGATCATATGCAACAATATGAACTTTTTCGCCTTTGCTTAAAGCATTTGTCATTTGAATCCAAATTGGCTCTACTTCTTGCTGATATTTTTGCCCATATGTAAATTCATGAGGCCATTGTAACCATGTTCCTTCATGTTTGCTTTTTTCATCTGGCATTGTATACTTTCCTACTTGTTTTCGCACCTCTACTTTCTTCATATCTTTTCTTTGCGTTTTTTCAATTTCCTTCGCCTGAACTTTCTCAATCCCCTTCCCTAGAGCATAACCACCGAAAATAGATGTGGTTAGTATAGCACTCATACACAAATTCGTTATTTTTTTCATTTCTTAACCTCCTTTTCTGTCTTACTGTAAACCTTTACATAGTGTGAAGGTCAAGCTTTTCTATTTGAATTATTTAAATATTTTAAATGTGAAGTGCAATTTGATCGAACTCTATACAAAACAAGTAAGAATCAACTCTTCCTACTATAATCATCATTTTTCATAATATCTTACACTCTTTTCTCTTGTTATCCTTTTTATACCATGTACTGTATTATTTTTGAAAATAATACAGTACATGAAATTTCATACTAAATACATATATATTTATTCAGTTTATAATTAACTATTCAAAAGCAGTTACAATTCTCTCTTTCATTTTCTGTAATACTTCACTGCTCAATACTTTTTGACCAGCAGGAAGTTTTAATATGGCAGCGGCACCTTTACTAAGGTATATTTCTTGATCATTATTTTGATTTACTACCAATATTCCTTGCCCTTCAAATTCAAAATAACTAATATCTTTTGTTTCATTTGTATTATTCTTTATTGCTGTATATAATCCATATAAATCTTTACTTCTATTTTCTCCGCCCGTTCGAATCGGTTCAGTATCATTCGCAACAATTAGTCCTTCTGGCTGCTCACCCTTCATAATAAACCACAGCTTTTCATTTGTTGGTAATAGTAAATTCTTAAATTCAGAGCTATTTAAAATTTGCTGTGCTGGAATTGTTGCATAGATTGGTAACGAAAATGGAGATGTTGTTATTTTTTCAAAACTTAAATTTTCAGAAGAACTTCCCTTACTATATTGATAATCTTTTAATGCGATCGATTGTACTGATTCACTTTTATTTTTTGATGCATAACTAATTTTACTAGCGAAAATAATAACGGTCATTAAGCACATGCACAATATCACAAGCTTAAGTAGTTTTCCCATTTATGAACCCCCGCTTTTAATATTATTAGTTTGCATGGATATTATAAACAGTTTCACTCCACCAAAAATTATTATTGTTATGGAACGTACTGAAATTATGATTATAATGATCACCATACCAAGGGTCCATGTACGTTATATAATCTGTTCCATTTGTCCCTTTATAAAACCCATCAAGTACTAGAAAGTGTCCGATGTTAGCTCCATTTTGCCACATAATGAGTGCAATCATCGGCTGATTACTATTAATTTGACTTTTGAACCAATCATAAGATTTTGCTCCAGAACTTATAGCTGAGCTAACACCGTATCCTGATAATCCATATTGTATTTCACGTGAAGTTGCAGGATTATTATATGATCCACCCTTAACATACCTAACGTACTGATCTTGTGAAGGAGTTTTCCCAAAATAATTTAAAACTGAAACCGAAGTGCCTGCCCAACACCAATTTGATCTTTCTTGTAATATGTTAGGTACAAATAATTTACGATCTATTGATGTATTTGGAGGATTTCCATTAATATACGCTGACGTTACATATACTTTTTTTCCATCTTTAAAATAATAAAACCAACGATTATCTAAATTTCCTGTCCAATAATCTTTAACCGTTTCACCATACTCCCATCCTTTAAAAGATACTTTTGTATTTCCGGGAATCACATCTACAATATTTGCATTTAAACTTTTTGCCTCTCTAACATTTACATTCAATGGAGCTGTTGTTCCTGAAAATTCAACTTCTTCTGCTATTATTTTCTGAACACCAATAAAACTAAATGTGAAAAACAATAAAAACATACAAACAATAAAATGCTTTCTTTCCTTCATTTCTCCACCCCTTCATCAGTACTAAAAAACATCAACAATTCATCCTTATTAATTGTTCAAGCTTAATATTACATACTAACGAAAAATGACTTCTCATAAAGTGAAACTTTAATCAGTAGTGGTTTTATTCATCCCCCACTGATTATTAGTTAAACCAATCGGACTGCCCGGCAAATTGCGAGATAAATTCCAATACAAAAAAGGAGCCTATAAATTTTTATAGACTCCTTTTTATTTCTTCGTTATTACTTAGCTAATTCTTTTGTACCCTTCATTACATCAATGAAGAATCCCCAGTTATTCACTACAGAAGAGATACTGATATGTTCATCTGGAGTGTGGACGTTAAAAATGTCTGGTCCGAATGAAATTGCATCTAATTCAGGCATTTTTTGAACGAATGCGCTACACTCAATCCCCGCATGCACAGCGAAGATTTCAATTTCTTTATTGTATTTTTCTTGATGCACTTTTTCAAATAAATTACGAATTTGTGAGTTTGGATTGTATGGCCATTCTGGATACTCTGACTCTATTTCAAATGTAGCACCAACTAATTCAGCAATATATTTGATTTCTTCTGTAACATGTTGTTTTAAACTACTTACAGAACTTCGCACTTCGTTACGTAATTTAATTTCATCTTGCAACGTTTCAATAACGCCTAAATTTGTTGAGCTTTCTACAAGACCTTTAATATCCATGCTCATACTTTGAATGCCATTTGGAATTAAGAATAATGATGAAATAAGCTGCTTTTGTGTCTCTTTAGCAAATACTTTTTCAACTTTTTCATCCAATTTTGTCAGTGTAACATGAACATCTGGATCAACAGCACGCATTTCTTCTTGTAATACACGTGTCCATGATTCTAGTTTTTCTTCTACTTGTCCTACATCTTCTGTACGAATTAAAAGTGTAGCTACACTTTCACGCGGAATTGCATTCGTTTTTAATCCGCCGTGAACTTCACTTATGTTAAACTCCGTATGTGCCGATAAATCACGTAATACTCGTCCTAATACTTTGTTCGCATTACCGCGTTGTTTATCAATTTCCATACCAGAATGTCCGCCTTTTAGACCACCAATATATAGACGGTATGCATCCATATTCGCTGGCGTTTCATCCCAAATTACGGGAATTGTTTCAACAGCTTTCGCACCACCTGCACTACTTACAAGTAATTTATGATCTTCTTCAGAATCAATATTTATAAATATCTTTCCTTCAAAATGATTTGGATCAATAGCAAAAGCCCCGCCCATTGTCGTTTCTTCTTCAGTAGTGATAACGACTTCAAGTGCTGGATGCGTAATTTCTTTTGAATCTAATAAAGCTAATGCATACGCAACTGCAATACCATTATCAGCACCTAAAGTTGTTTGATTTGCATATAACATATCCCCAATGATTCTTAATTCAATTGGATCTTTTTCAAAATCATGTACTGTTGCTTGATTTTTTTCGCAAACCATATCCATATGACCTTGAATAATAATAGCTGGTACATTTTCATAACCAGCTGTTGCTTCTTTTTTAATAATGACATTTAATGCTTCATCTTGAATGACTTCTAAGTTACGCTCTTTTGCAAAGCCCACTAAATAATCACTAATTTCCTTTTCATTACCTGATCCTCTAGGAATCTTTGAAATTTCTGCAAAATGATAAAATACAGGGTGCTTTGTTAATTGTTCTAAAGTAGAATACATTTTTCAAGCTCCTTTCAAAATGAAAAAATAGTATGTAAGTCTTTTATCATTATACCATGATTTATTATTTTACCTTTCTTTTAACTTTTATTGTTCATTTTATGTAAAACACTCTTACAACATTGTAAGGGCATTGTAATCTATATCGATTTTTCTCATTTAATAATAGCCGTATACTTTTTAAAGAAACACATTAAAGGAGATAAAGAAAATGAAAAAGTTTTTAGCAATTATTACACTATGTTTATTATTTTCTAGTTTTACTATTGGCTGTGAGAGAGCGTCACTAAATAGAATTGGTAAAGATGTATATTACATGCAGATAAAAGGCGAAGGAACTATCGAAAAGGTAGATGGTAGAAACTTACGAAACTATACGCTGCCCGCATATGATGAAGATGGCGTCAAAAAACAAATTACATTTAGAAGTACAAAAAAAGAAAACAATCATAAATTAAATGCAGACGCGTTTTTACGCCTTTATGTAGATCAAGATGATAATAATAAAAATGAAATATCATCAATTGAAGTAAAGTCCTATGAAGAGATTCAGAAAGCAGATTTGCCTGAAAAAATAAGAGAAAAGTTTACTATTAAATAAAAAAAAGAAAATGCTCTATGCATTTTCTTTTGTTCTTTTCACCTGTATATATTTTGAACTACTATTATTCATCAGTTTCTCTAACCGATTTATATTCTCCGTTAATGCACCTTTCACAAGAGAGAAATCTGTATTTGATTCTTCTTTTTTTTCTTTAAAAAACGAAGACTTTTGCACATTGACTTCAGCCATCTCTTCTCCCCCTTTTCAAAAAGATACAACCTTTTATTTATATTATATAGCAAATGTAGAAAGAGTGTACACTTATGATTTTCTTTTTAATTCTTCTTCTAATTCTTCTACTTGCTGCAACGTATCCCCTTTTATTAAAGAGAAATCTGTTGTATCTTCGTTACCTTCTTTAAAAAAATCATTGTCATAATCTTTTACCACTACAATCACCTCTACATGCTAGTGTAGGAATGATTGTCCAATTTTATTCAACTTTGTCGGATTTTGTTTTTAATTTATGTATAGAAGAAAAGGACAGAAAAAGATTCTGTCCTTATTTACTAAAATAACTATGATGTATTGTTAAATTATATACATTTTCAAAATCCCGATCTTGCAGGTTATTTTTCTTTCCATCAATAACAATGAAAACGTCACTTACTATTTTTGCTGGTATAATCCCGACATTTTCTACTTGCACCGCTTTCTGCTCATTCAATTGCTCGATATGTTCTAACGGAACGATAATACTAAATTGCGAGCGAATACCACGAAAGTTTGTATTTAATTCCTTCGCGGCTTCAAAAACAACAATTTTCGCGCCAATCTTTTCCCCATATGAATCTAAAAATGCATTTAAGCTCTTTGTATATTCCTCTTCCGTATGCCATTCCATCGTACCGAATACTGCTGGATTAACATTTTGAATAATTGTCGTGTATATTTCCCCTCTCGCTTTAGATGCAATTAATGATCGTTTTATTGATTGAACTGTCTTGCCAATATCGCTAAATTTCGCACCCCATATTTCTGAAATATTAGGCGTTAAAATGAACGCAATATCAACAAAAATAACCATTGCAGTAAACATTAAAAGATTTTTCCAGAGGGTTAAATCAATTCCTTTTATCATGAAATACACGGTGACAGATATGATAAACAAACCATACCAAGTCTTTCTAATACGTTGCTTTTTCTCCTCGTACAACTCCTCATTTTTCCAATAAAAGAAAACAAGGACTACAAAGACAATCGCTAAAACAAATAAGCCAATTCGAATGTTAGAGATCATTAATCACATCACCCTCCATTCAAAAACTACTCACGATATCATTACATGCGCAAGCTGCTCTCTTTATGACAAAAGACGTGGACAAGCTTCTAAAATTAGCTACATCGCATATATATTAGAAAGTACCACGTCTTTTATCCTGTTATTTGTGGGAAATAAGACCCCCACTGATTAAAATTTCACTTTACCATGAGTCTATATTGTATATGTAGACAAGCATTCATTTCAAATTTTCGTATTAAAAAGAAATATGTTTCGGAATTTCCCCTTCAGGTACTTCTCCATCCATACTTAAATAATAATGACGAATCGGACGTAAGTTTTCGTCTAATTCATAAACAAGCGGAATGCTAGTGGGAATATTTAATGAAACTACACCATCACTTGAAAGGTTGTCTAAATATTTTACTAGCGAGCGAATTGTGTTACCGTGTGATGAAATAATTACTTTATTACCACTTTTTAATGTCGGCGCAATTTCTGAATGCCAATAAGCAAGTACTCTCTTCTCCGTATCCTCTAAACATTCAGTTAATGGAAATTCACCTTTTTTGAGTGTTTTATATCTTGGATCGGTCGCTTCATATCGAGGATCGTCTTCAGTGAGAGCCGGTGGTCTTACATCAACACTTCTTCTCCAAATATGAACTTGCTCCTCACCATATTTTTGTGCAGTTTCATCTTTATTCAGCCCTTGCAATGCACCATAATGTCTTTCATTTAGCTTCCAAGATTTATGTATTGGAACCCAAGTAAGATCCATCTCATGAAGTACAATCCATAACGTCCGAATTGCGCGTTTTAATACTGATGTATAAGCCACATCAAAAGTATATCCGTTTTTCTTTAATATTGCTCCTGCTTCTCTCGCTTCACTTAATCCATTCTCTGATAGATCAACATCTGTCCATCCAGTAAAGCGATTTTCAAGATTCCATAAACTTTGTCCGTGACGAATAAGTACAAGTTTTATCATTATAATTCCCCTTTCGGAAATGTGAATTTTATTGTTCCATTGCGTACACGTATAAAGTATCTAGTAATGTATCTTTTTATCCATTCACTCTATGACCAAATCATAGTTGCCAAATGTATGGATAAAATTTGTTCTTTTTCAAACGATAAAAACAGAAGTTTTTTCATTATTTTTGATCGACTGGTAGTTCACGTTTCGTTATCCAAGCATCAAAACCTGATCGGCTATTTGCCATTTCATTCATAACTTGGTGCCAATTGTCCTCACATGATTCACCAAATTTTGAAAAAATAGCACCCATTTGTTGTCTTTGTACATCACTCAGTTTTTTCTCTAAATCTGTACCTTTTTCTGTTAAAGACAACTGTTTCACACGTCGATCATGCTTAGCTTCATTACTCTCAATTAAGCCCTTTTCCACAAGTTGACGTAGCGGTCCGTGGAGAGCTTGTTTACTTATTTCTAATAGTGATAATAACTCATTTACACTTATCCCTGGAAAACGTGCGATAAAAAATAAAATTCGATGATGTACTCGTTGAATGCCATATTCTTTTATAATTTCATCTGGCTTTTCAGTAAATGTTTTATATGCAAAATAAAATAATGCTAATGCCTCATTCATCTGTTCTTCTTTATGTTGTGTCATCTACTTTCCCCCTGTATGTAAATTATACCACAATCTAGTAATGAATATTTTAATCAACGCATTAGAACTTATTTAGTCTATTGAAACATTCATTGCATAATTAGGAGATGATTCATTTGAAAAAACAATATACTGTAAGTACATATTTATTGGATAGACTACATGAATTAGGAATTGAACATATATTTGGGGTTCCTGGTGATTATAATCTTGCCTTTTTAGATGATGTGGTAGCACATGAAAATTTAAAGTGGATTGGCAATTGTAACGAATTAAATGCTGCATATGCAGCAGATGGGTACGCTCGCATAAAAGGAATCGCTGCTCTTATTACTACTTTCGGAGTTGGAGAATTAAGCGCTATTAACGGTATTGCTGGCTCATATGCGGAAAACGTGCCAGTTATAAAAATCACGGGTACGCCACCAACAAAAGTAATGGAAAATGGAGCAATCGTCCATCATACGTTAGGAGATGGAAAGTTCGATCACTTTTCCAATATGTATCGAGAAATCACTGTGGCACAAACAAATGTAAAACCTGAGCATGCAGCTGAGGAAATTGACCGTGTATTACGTGCATGTTGGAATGAAAAACGCCCTGTTCATATTAATTTGCCAATTGATGTGTATAATAAACCAATTAATAAACCGACAGAACCTATTATAAATAAACCTATTTTAAGTAATAAAGAAGCATTAAATAAAATGCTTCTACATGCCATTTCACAAATAAATAGTGCCAAAAAACCTGTTATTTTAGCTGATTTTGAAGTAGATCGATTTCACGCTAAAGAAAATTTACATCAATTCGTAGAAAAAACTGGGTTTCCCATCGCGACGTTAAGTATGGGAAAAGGAATATTCCCAGAAAAACAGCCTCAATTTATAGGGATTTATACTGGTGATGTAAGTTCTCCGTACTTGCGAAAAAGAATTGATGAATCTGATTGTATTATTAGTATTGGTGTGAAGTTAACTGATACTATTACAGGCGGCTTCACACAAGGTTTTACAAAAGAACAAGTTATAGAAATCCATCCCTACACTGTGAAAATTATAGATAAAAAATACGGTCCAGTTGTAATGCAGGATGTTTTACAACATTTAAGTGATTCAATTGAGCATCGTAATAAAGATACCCTTGACGTTAAGCCATTTATTTTAGAATCCTCACCTTTTACTGAAGAGTTCATTCCAAAAGCACAAATGGTCACACAAAAACGTTTTTGGCAGCAAATGTACCATTTCTTACAAGAAAACGACGTCTTAATTGTAGAGCAAGGAACACCTTTCTTTGGTAGTGCTGCTATCCCTCTACCTAATAACACTGCATATGTAGGACAACCGTTATGGGGATCTATCGGCTACACACTGCCTGCTCTACTTGGTACACAGCTCGCCAATTTATCACGGCGCAACATTTTAATTATTGGTGATGGTTCTTTCCAAGTAACTGCCCAAGAGTTATCAACTATATTACGTCAAAATTTAAAACCAATTATATTTTTAATCAATAACAACGGATACACTGTTGAACGTGCCATTCACGGCCAAAACCAACCTTATAATGATATACAAATGTGGGATTACAATAAACTATCAATGGTATTTGTGGCAGAAGAAAAAAGTCTAACATTTAAAGTAGAAAATGAATCAGAATTAGCAGAAGTCTTAACAAATATAACTTTTAATAAGAATCAACTTATCTTTATTGAAGTTATAATGAGCCAAAGCGATCAACCTGAATTGTTAGCTAAACTCGGGAAAAGATTTGGTCAGCAAAATTCTTAATATAAAAGCATAACCTAATTATACAATTGGTAGTGTAAAACTTGTTTTGAGAATAGTTTCGACAATCAAAATACATAAGGAAAAGGATGGAAAACACCATCCTTTTCTATTTTAAGAGCGTTTTTCGACTAACGCCCCGTGCGACAAGCAAAAATTCTTAATCCATCTTTAACTTTATAGCTTTTGTCGCAATAAATGTTTTAATATGCTTATCTAATATCCTTGTTCCACCAAAATCATCCTCATAAAAACCTGTTATAGCAAAACCAGCTTCAATTTGGCCTTGGATTTGGTCTTCTAAAGTATGTGCATATTCTATTGTTTGATTTGAATCGATGTAATCTTGAACTTCATCCTCTGGTAAATAATCCAATGTTGATGAAGGAATTGAATGTTTAACATCAAGAATACCTTTTTGTTCTTGGTTATCATCAAAAATCCATAGTAACGGATTTGTAAATCCAGCAATAAGAATACCCTTATTCTTTAAAACCCTAGAAACTTCATTCCATACAAGATGAACATCTTTTACAAACAAAAATAAGCTACGCTTTTTCTTTTTTATTCAGCAAGAGTTAACTGCCAAGATACACCATACTTATCATTTAACCAGCCAAACTTTTTACTAAACGGATAAGAACCTAAAGGCATAAGAATTGCTCCATCCTGCGCTAGTTTATGAAAGACCGTTTCAATTTCTTCTTCTGTCTCACAAGTTACATAAAGAGACATAGCTGGAGTGAATGTAAAATTATGATTTACATAACTATCAATACACATAAACTCTTGGCCATTTAGCGTAAAAGTTGCATGAATTACAGTTCCCTCTTTACCAGGTCCATTTTCATCGTAGCGAGAAATACTTACAATTTCCGATTGGTCAAATAGCGACGTATAAAAATTCATTGCTTCCTCAGCTTTGCCTTCAAACATTAAAAACGTAGTAATTTTTTGATTTGTGTTACTCATATGGAGACAGCCCCTTGTTATATATTTATGTAAAACATAAGTCGGCAAAAAACCGAACGTACATTCCTATAAGTGTATTGTCTATAAAAACGATGAGTTTGTCAATTATCTACTTTATTATTTCTTCTTAAATAATGCTGTCCAAAGAAATGATTCTCCAAACATTTCTTTCGGTTGTTTCATTTGTTTCATCCTTCTAATCTCAATTACCTCAAATTCTTTAAATATCTCTCTTAACTTTTCTTCCGAGTATGCAAGACCACCTTGTAGACTCCATCCTCTATATACATCCCAATCTGTTATTTCCGATCCATTTCGCTCATCTAAATCGCCTGCCGCAAAACATGTTAATCCGAAATAACCACCCGATTTTAATGAGTTTTTAATTAAATCCACATAATTTATTCTTCTATGCGGTGGAATGTGATGCAAACAGCCCGAATCGTATACAAAATCAAATTCGTTTTGAACCTCTAAATTAAAAATTGAATCACAAATAAAATGAATTGCTACCCCTTTTGCCAATGCCCTTTCTTTAGCCCAATTAATGCCTTCTACAGATAAATCCACTGCTGTTACATCAAATCCTTGAGTCGCTAAATAAATGGCATTTCTACCTGGACCACATCCAAGTTCTAATACCTTCCCTTTTGAAACTCTCTCTTTTTGTATATACGAAACTAGATTCTCATCTGGAATATTTTCAAAAAACGGAACATCCTTTTCTCTATTCTCATAAAACTCATTCCAAAATGGTTCTGCAGGTCTTAATAATGAATCAAGCATTTTTAAAATGTCTTCTTGTGTGTGTAACGTTTCAGTTTTCATTAATACCCCTCCATAAATTAATAGTCAGAAAATTATTATATATCTTTTCGAACTTTCAAACAAAGAAAAAACTCCTATATTCAATAGGAGTTTTTGTCTTTAAAATCCGAGTACAGCTAACCATTTTAACAATTTCTCTTCTCGCGCTTTTAAATCATCATTCCTAAACTTGCCTAGTTGTATTTCACTAACAACTTCTCCGTCCTCCATAAAAAGAACTCTTTCTGTTTTCTCTGCTACCTATACAACATGAGTCACTTAAGAAGGTTACTTTGCTGAAAAATAAAGCCGATTTCGTTAAGGGATATTTTTGCTAACGCCTCTTCTTTCATACATGTTATTTCATACAATCATACTTTTCTAATAAAATAACGCTTTTGTTCACTTTTTTGATACATTTACGAAACATTCATGTGTTACCTTCATTAAGTTCTTTTCTTTTTATAATGTCGTGTGAGATATACCAACAGAGGAAGCCCTAGATCCCCTAATCCTAGGGCTTTTTTATAAGAATTTTATACATTTTATTATTTCCACTAACTCTTTAAATTGTATATACATAATATAAAATTTTCATGTTGTTATATTTTTTGATGGCCTCTTATCTTTCCTTAAAAGGCTTTTTTTCAAATAACGCTTTTATTTAATTTATATTTAAAAAGTTCCTTTTCATAAAGACTTCCCTTATATGCTATACTCATTCTTAAATAATTGTATAAGGAATGTTAAAAATGGATGATAGATCGTCAAGACAATGGAAATTGCGACAAAAGTTAAGAGCACTGAAAACCAAAAACAACAATGACACAAACCCTTTGTTTAGTGAATGCCTTGAATCCCTAGGAAACGAAACTCTCATTTTCTCCCAAGAAAAAAGCCAGCAGATTGCTATTATTTTAATGAATTCATTTCCTATAACTGTCTCGGGAAGAATAGATTGGGAACAGATAGATAACCAATTCATAGCTTCGAACAAAGAACAACTAATTTCCCTTATTAGAGCAAACCAACTAGATTTTGACGAACAGATTTTTATAATATGGGATAACTATGAAATCCCTGTAGTAAGTACAAATCTTGATAAAGTATTCCAATCACTAGTTGACGTTGATGCAGTCAGTTTTTATTACTGGATATTAGACAAAGAATATAGATTCGTAATTGAAATAAATGATAAAGAATTGATTAGGATTGGGTTTCGCTAATACTCTAAGCATATTTCCTCATTCTACTGATCTGCAAAATTTAAATTGTATTATTTATCAAAGACTTAAAATATACGAATGTCACGTAAACCGATTGGTGTTAATCATGTTTATGTTTATAATTACGTTGATTTGGATAACTTGCATTTATAAAATGTAAATGTTTTACAAATTTAAGTTAAACAAACATTGTTATATCAAGGTTTGTTTGACCTAACATGTTATATTCTTGATACTAAGACGGTTTTTATGAGCATTTCGTATAAGTGTGATTTAACTGATTAAGACTATTTTTAAAAACGACATATCAGCGATAATTTATGTCTATTCTGTATAAGTGTTAGCAAGATCGTTTGCAAACTTGTTAGCACTTTTTTAAAACTTAAACCAGAGGAGATTCATACAATTTAGTAACAATGTAAAATTGTATTTATCAAGGATAAACCATTTAACAAATAGTTTGCAGCACTGAATGATTTACAAAAGAATACCCATCGATACACTACGAATAAAAATAATCAGCTAATCGAGGGAATATAATTATTTTTATTTAATTCGCACTTGTACTTCTTGTTCTTGTATTACTTGAATGATTAACTCCAATACAATATTTTGTATTAACTGATGCTCATTATCATGAAGTTTACTTTGTTCTGATATGTATTCAATACATTGATATATATACCCTTCTACCAATAAGCTCCCTTTTTCAACTGTAAGTGTATTTTGCTCATTCTTTTTTACCTTTGGTATTAAAAATTCGGTTTTTGTCAAAATAATCTCCTGTTCAACCTCTTTTATTCCAATGACTTTTTCTTTAAATACAACCTTTTCTCGTAAACTAATTTCACCTTTATATCTTCCTATTTCTATTGGTAGTTTCGCTGTAATAAAATTATTTACGTCTTCCCCATTTTCACTCTCTAATATTATACTGTGAATAGGAATCCATGAAGATGCCTCTACCTTATTCTCTTCTTTATTCCCTTTATTTTTTTGGTTATATAATTCAAAATGAATTCTCTTCTCATGAAGATTTAAAGAAACTAATTTACAATAACTATCCGAATAATATTGTTGCACTGTAGTTAATAACTTACAATCTAATTCACGCCCTTCTACACCTTTTTCATTCCTAAATACAAATGCTTCTTGATTTTTAACATTTATTTTTGGAAATATTTTAAAACTAGTTACTTCTGAAAAAATAGAAAATGGAGTTTTGACCACCAGTGAGCGTATTAAAGGCCCTATTTGTGATCCAGACGCTTTACCTTCTTTCTCTAATTTTGATGCTACATATTCTCCCTTTAATTCAGGTGGTATTTCTTCTTTTCCCCCTCTTTTTTCGTGTAAATTATCTTGTATATTCAGTTTTTTATACTTGTAAATTTCATCCCATATCCCCTTACCAATCCATGGATTTTTCATCACCATCCCCCCGTCTGATGAAATTCAAAAAATTTGTTTTTTGTATGTGACCATTTCATCATTATATATGTTGTATAAAAATAAAAAAGAAATTGTCTTTTTAACAAAGACAATTTCTTTTTATTTTTATAGTGCTACTTGTACTTGTTGTACTTGTAAAACTTTTAAAGTAAGATCTAGTACAATTTTTTCACGAAGCGTATCAAATGGTTCGTTTAGGTTTGTAGGACAAGGTGAAAAGTCTAATTCAAAAAATTGAGCGCTTACTAATTCACAATATGGTTGTTCGTTATAAAAAACTGCATTTTCAAAGAAATATTTGTCTAGACGTGGTAAATCACCGTTTTTAGGATTTATAAAATGAGAAGTAGTGTCCGAAGAAGAAGCTACTAAAGCTAATGATAGAAAATCACCTTCTGTCAGATCTGCAAAACCAGAAAATGGAACATTTGCAATACGATCATATAGAACTCCATTACACTCGTCATTTGCATATTCAATATTTTTACGAATATAGCCTTGTACAAATAATTTCGCTCTTGTAACTCGTCGGTAAGGTGTACCTGGTACTGGTACGAATGCTACAGGCACTAACTTACATTGTGTTAAAAATACGTTTTTTAAGATGCGTTTAATTTCGACTGCTGGAGGCTCTAATGAAATATCGGACTCTACAACAATTTGAAGCGTTCTTTCAGCTAATACAACTGGAATCTTTACAATAGGTGCTCCTGGAGTAACAATTGGTGTTGCAGTCTCATCACTTAATGGTGTTTGGGTTTGTCCCGCTACCTGACATGGTACATTAATTGGACATTGTTCGCTCATGTTTTATGCTCCTCTTTTTATAAGATTTTAGAGTTTATGAAATTTTCAAACTCATAATACTTGTATATGTCTTTCTTCTACTAATGTTTGGGTTCTATAGTAGCCTTTTTAATCATTATCATTAAGTTAGTATAATCTAATCATTTTTATTGAAAATTCTGAAAATTAATATTTTTAGAGGAATACAAATTCTGTTTTCAACGTATCTCGCAGATTCGGTAAAATTATGAAGTCTTTATTACATGAGTTATCTTGAATTTAATTTTGGATATCACGATATGAACATGGTTACCAAATGATGATTTTTATTTTTATCAAGCTATATATTCGTAAAAAATCGCTTTACATATACTGAAGTTTTATTTGTTGTTACATAAAATCTTTTACCTATTCAATTTTGAAATATACATTCAAGACAGTATACTCCAAAATAAGAAATTATTTTAAATTAGAATATTTTCTTTGATAAATGTGTGTTGATTAATTTCATAATCAGTAGTTCTATCCACTCTCCCTTAAAAATTAGCATAGTTTTTATGAATTCTATATCTAGTAGAAAGCTCTCTATCATATAAAAGTATAATAATAGGTTAATAAACAAGCAGTTTTTTTACTAAAACATAGAATAATACTGACCCTAATTGAAGGGAGGCATAAAAGATTTCCTGGAATAATGATTGCTGAAAATTTAAAGACAAGCACCATTGTGATGACGATAAATTTAGATATATTATTTAAATAATTTGTGTTATAGTTTCAAATGTTAATTAATTACAATATTTTCCAAAAATAGTATACATAGTCATATAAATCATGTTATTTTGGATAGTTTGTTCTTTAAATTAGGAATTAAATAAAGAATTATAAAAACGCGCTAGGTACAACTAAGAAAGAAACAGGATAAAAAATAAGTCATATTACCTGTAGTAATAACACTAAGTGAATTGCACCTCTTATAAGTGACTTGTGTATCTCTTACTGCGTTTGAAGTTAATTGCCAATATTTCGTGTCGTTCTTCTACAAGACATTGCGTAAAACCGTTTGGTTACCAATTCCACCAACGTAATCTTCAACATCTTTCATTCACTTCATTAAATTGTCCTGTTGCTTGATTTTGTGCTTCTTGAACTTTTTTATTCAACTCTGTTTTTGTGGTTTCAATATCTTTGTTGACTTGCTCTAAGGTATCTTCCTTTACTTTGTCCATATCAGGAACAACCGACTCCCAATTGCCATTCTTCCATAATTTGAGGATGCCAGGCTTGCCGTTTGAAATATCTAACCATAAGGTTTTTCCATTTTCTAAACCGATTGTCGGTGGTTTTGCGCTTTCAATAATTTTTGTTTGATAATTTTTAAGGTTTTCTTGTACTTTTTCTGCTAACTTTTTTGCTGCTTCTGATTCCTTTTTCACAACATCAACTTGTTCATTTGTCTCTTTCACAAGTTCTTCCAACTTATCTAACAAGCCTTTATTTGCTTTTCCAGCTAGACTGCCCATAACTTGGGCATACATGTGATCTAACAGACTTCTCGTATCTTCTACTTCTTTAAAATCAACAAAATAATATTTATCATTTGCCGCATTTGTATCACATTCATCCGCTGCGATAAGACGTGCTTCTAAAAACAAAGGTGGCGTAAATTTTGTATCTTTGAAATGGACAATATCGCCCTTATTTACTTTTTCATGAGATAAACCAAATATCTTTTCTAATGCAATTGGAGTTACTTCATACTGTACAGTGCTATTAATACGTTTCTTTAGTTCCGCTTCCGTTAGTTGTTTTAATCTTTCGGCTGACATATTTTGATCTTCTGTTTGTGGACTATAGATGTCATATTTGTGTGAACCATCTTCTGTCCAACGTTGTAAGGCATCTGCATCAGCGACGTATAACTTCCCACCGTTAATCTTTTCAAAAGTTAGATACTCACCTGTTTCTTCGTTTGCTTCAACAGTAAAATCCTGTAGCGGTTCTTTTAAACTTTTCCTAGCCACTCCGCCATGCCATGTACTACCTGCACCAAAGTTATCTATAACAAAGCGCTCACTATCTGACTTTAGAGTTCCTGTGTTTTCACCTTCGTTAGTGTTTGGACCATTTTGATTCCAACCAACCATTGTTTTCATTTCATCGTGCATAACAAGCTGTTCTTTCTCGACTGTTCGTTCTTCCACAGAAACAGGGTATCCCATACGAAAATGTTGAATTTCTTCTTCCTTTTTTCGTGAAATATCAATAAAAGTAGAGGGAGTTTCTACCTTAACTATGAACGTAGGATCAGAATATTTACTCTCATTATTCGATATATTTGTAATTAATCTACTTCCTTGTAATTTGAAATCTATTTTTCTCCTTGGGCCTAGTTTATAAGGCATTGGACAAATGAATTTTAAGGTGCCTTTTCCTAAACTCATAAAATTATCAACATTAAAATCTTCATCAATAACAGCTATATATGTTCTATCTAGTTTTGTATCAAAAGTTAGCTCGGTTGCTTGTTCAGTAATTAACCATGTCGCTATTTCTTCTTTTAACGTTTCTAAATCTGTTCCATCTGGAACGATAATTCCCACAGGGACAGAAAGTCGACGAGAATCTGTTTCCATTCCTAATAATCTTGCGCCTGGATATCCAGGCGTGTTTAAGAATTTACGTTTTAGAGGTTCCCATGTTGGCGGGCTCCATCCTCTTTCTAGTTGGATATATTCTTTTCGTTGATTGTTGAATGTAAAAGAGCTCATTTTGACACTCCGTTTTTTTATAAAATAAAAGAAACCCAAACCTAAAAGGCTGAGTTTCTCTTTTCTTCTCTTTCTTGATACTCGGTTGTATAGCCGATAAGTACCGCGTGCCACGTCTCTTCCTTCTAAATTTACGGGTACTTCAATAAATCTCCACCAAGCATTGGAATAACTCCACCGCCAGATAATCCGAAAGAATTATTAATGACTTGATTTGATACACTATTTGTCATGGCTTGTCTACTGTTTGACATACTTCCATATACACCACTCATGACGGTCTTTAATCCTCCTAATTGGCTTGCGGAAGTAGCCATCATACGGCTCATATTATCCATTAATTGATTTTATAGATTATAAAGGTATATTATGAGTTGTGTTTTCCGCCACTTCTCACAATACAAATATATCATGTTAACTCCAAAACGACCGGCACATTTCCTGCCAAAAAACGGCCATAACCCTTTCACTTTTTATTATCTGATTTACATATAATTACAATGAAAAATGCAATTATGCTCACAAAAGAAGGGATTATTTTTAATCCCTATCTTTTGTGATTGTAGTATTTATGAAATTAGAGCTATCAAAGAGATGTATATCAATAAAGGCTGATGTTAGTTTTCATCTTTATCATTTTCTGATTTCGTAGCAGTATCTTTAAAAAAATCACCTGCTAAATTAAGTAGTTTCTTTCCACCTTCACTATTCAAAAGATTCATTAAAAATACCGGATCTTGAACCTTTTGAATAAGAGCTTGCATAAATACGGATTTAGCAACACCTAATATCTCTGTCGAAGTTATTTTTATATTAAAATAAGGAATATTAATTTGGAATGGCGAATAATCAGATGAATTATTTTTCTGTTTTTTTAATGTTTCATCAGTCGTTCCATTGATTGCTTCATTGGTTGTTTCATTATTCGTTTTGGAAAGTGTAACAGCTTCGGCCGCTATTATTCGACTTTTCTTCTGAGTTACTTCGGTTATTGGAATAGATGAAGTTTGATACGAAACATTTTTATTAAAATATGGGCTAGATCCCATTTTTTTCTCCTTTCATAACGAACACATTATATATTCTAAACATATATTAAACTATATTAATGAAGGATTACTTCACACTACGTGAAGCAACCCTTTATTTATTCTTGGTGATATAAGAAGGTTGTTACTTAAAAACCACCATATCCGCACCAGCTTGCACCAACGATAATAAGCAAGATAAACAATACGATTAGTAATGCAAATCCTCCGCCATAACCACCACAACCACTTCCATATCCTTTTTCTGCAGCCAAGATACACTCCTCCTCTCTAGAAAAAAATGAAGTTCATAAACTAGCAAAAACAAGTTGCACCAACGATAATAAGCAAGATAAACAATACGATTAGTAATGCAAATCCTCCGCCATAACCACCACAACCACTTCCATATCCTTTTTCTGCAGCCAAGATACACTCCTCCTCTCTAGAAAAAAATGAAGTTCATAAACTAGCAAAAACAAGCAGCGCCAACGATAATAAGCAAGATAAACAATACGACTAGTAATGCAAATCCTCCGCCATAACCACAACCACTTCTATATCCTTTTTCTGCAGCCAAGATATTCCCCCCCGATCCTATAACAAAGATGCGTTTCATAATAACTAACAGAAGTTCTATTAATTTAACTCGTAATGAAAACAAGCTAACAGAAAAATAATTTTTCATTGCAGTCATGTTGTACTTGCTTATCACTACACTGACACTATATGTATTGGGCTGTAAACGGTTATGTGCTTTTATATCAACTTTTCCATTTTTGAGGAAAATGTCATTGACCATTTTTAAAATCGTTATATTTATATTAATAATTTTATAACCCACATTTAAATTTAATCATTCGTATCTTTTTCTCTACTTTGACGATTTGAAATCATTATCTTCTTAATCCATACTATTTTCACTAAGTAATTAATATATTATTTCAAGTTCTCTATGACTTACCCATATCTTATATTGTGTGTAACTGAACCCTTTGCTGAATCCCTTGGTATCATTGAATTTATAACACTTTCTTTTTTGAGTTACATAGTACAAAATTTATGAGTAACTGTAAGGAATACCACCACATTGCTACCAAGCTAAGAATATGAATTTTATCAATCCATGTTTTTCTTTTGCATATTGGCTAGTATAGAACAAAAGGTTATCAAATGCCGAGGGAACTCTCAGCAGATGATAACCCTTTGAACTAGCGTATCAATAATTTAATTAGATAACCTCACAAATATATTATTGAACCACCCCAAATACATTAATTTCAGCGGCACTTGTCCATGGATTGTTGTTTACCTCGCTTAATGCACGTAGTTTAATATAACGACCTGTCTTGTTTACAAAGCTGACCTCTTTCAAGTTAATATTGTTTGCAAAAGCACCTATGGATACCGCTGTTCCCCAGTTTACTCCATCACTACTGACGTAAAACTCATAGTCCTTAATCGTTCCATTTATTTGGCCGTCTTGCCTTGGCAAGTAGCTGAATTTGGAGAGGTTATAAGTTGCACCTAAATCAATTTGAATCTCGTGCGGCATTGGAGCTACGGGGCTCCAGTTTGTATGCCAAAATGTGTCTTTGTTTCCATCAAAGGCATACGTACCTAAATTGTACCAATTATAACTATCTACATATTTTAGTGTCCAGTTTGTTTGCGGAATTAAACTAGCTTCTTTTGTTGTGACTGCTACATTCATAGCAGAATTACTTGTACTTGTCGTTGTAATCGTTACTCCTGATTTTTCTCCCGTGTAGGTATTACTATTCGGATTAGTGTCTGGACCAAAGGTAGCAGCATGATTTTGATTCGTGTAATAGAACGGGTCTTGGTATTCACTGACTGATTGTTCTATATCAATGAAAGGATGCGGATCACTGGAATTATTATTCATGGATTCATCAATATGCCAAACTGCAATACCACCAGAATTTGTTGGTAAGCTCGCATCATACCCAACCTTTGCGCGATTCTCAACTAAAAAATACGTATTATCCTTTAAAGGAATCTTTAACACATTATAATTATTTGGGATAGCATTTAGAGTAAAGTTATTAGTGGTATTTACTACATTTGGTGTTACAAATCCTAATTTTACTTTTGACCAAGCATCCATATGACCCGGTGTAGCTCCATAATCTTCTCCTTGTAGACTATTCCAAGATCCATTACCCATTATACTTAGGCTACCCACACGATTATTATCACCATATAGATCTGGCAGGCCAAAGGAATGACCTAACTCATGAGCAGGGATACCAATTGTTGCCATATGACCATATTGTTTTTCACCCTGCGCCGTATACATGCCTGATACCGTAACACCATCGTGATTTGTATTTGGAGCATACGACTGATGTGCCCAAATATAAGGAAGTGGAGCACCAGGAGCAGCCTGTTCATTACCAGCAAGAAAACTTACAATGTAGAAGCCATCTTTAGAGTCAATGACTTGATCATTATTAGTATCAAGACTAGCAAAATTCACTTGAGAATCAGCTTTAGCGAGTGCATCTGTTATAACCGTACCCATACTTTTTCCCGATGTACTCGGATGAGCGTAATCTAATTTCACTTTAACCACTCCATCATTTTGAGTACCATATGTTTCAGGAGCTGGAGTTATCTGTACTTTTCCGTTACTTACTTCATTATAGTAATTCTTAACTGACTTTTGATTTGTAGAAAAGAATTTGTTACTCCAGTCGTTATCGTTATATGCAATATCAACATCTGTAAACCCAATTAACAAAACAAGTAATTTTTTGGTTCCTACAACTGGAGTGACAGTTCCATCAATATTTTTTGGTGATTCTTTTTGTAATTTATTCATGTGCACCTGTTTTTTCTTTGCTTGAGGGTTGTATTTTTTTATCCACTTATTCAAATTGTCCTCATTTAACGCCATTGAAGGCTTCTTATCGATTTTATATTTTGTACCCGTTGATATCAGTTCATCTGATGTAAGCTCAGCGTAATTCCAATATCCCTTCTGATCTTGTAAAAGTATGTCGCCATCCTTTGTACTTACCCAGTGGAACCATTCATCTCCATGTAACGTGCCTTCAAAAGTTTCGCCTGACGGCTGCTTCATTTTGACAACTCCCTCGTATGCAGGTGCGGCAAAAGCGTTCGTTTGAACATACAAAACACAAATCAAAGAAAAAACGAACATGAACAGGAACTTTAAAATTCTTTGCATAAACATTCCCCCTTTTTCAATTGTGTGTGAAATATTCTGTTGATAGCCAGACTAGATTCATACATGGAATAGATTGAAAGATACATTTGTATAACACTAACAGAATACCTTTAATTATAATTACAGGAAATTGAAAAAATGTTAATTTTTCATCCAGATAAATATTTTCTCAAGATTATCCAATAAAACAGGATTGATAATGGTAGTTCTTCAGAGAACTACTGATTTTCTGCCTAAAATGTGTCTTAACGTAACATGCGAATTTTTTTGATGTGGCGATCCCATCGCAATCAGGCTAAGGTTTTAAACTATCCCAAAAGAAAAAGCAATGATTAAATTTTAAACCTAGTCATTGCCTTATCCATTGCATCTTGATTTACACCTATATAACGTAACGTGACCTTCTCTGACGAGTGATTAAATATCTCCATGAGCAATCTATGTTTTTCGTTTGCATGTACATGTGAGACCCGTATGTTTTTCTCAATGTATGTGTTCCTATTTCATCTAATCCAAACTCTGCCAATGCTCCGCTTAATATCTTATATGCCATACTACGACCAATTGGACGATTCCTACCTTGTCTACTTTGCAATAAATACTCATTATCTTCCCTTTCTTCGATAAACCATTTAAGCTCTCTTTTCAGTGCTGCAGTAATTTGTATTCGTTTCTGTTTCCCAGTTTTCATTTCTCTCATAGATATATGACTACTTTTAACATCTCCTACCTTCAATTTCAAAATGTCCGAGATTCTCAGGCCTGTATTGATTTTCATAATGAAGAGGATGTAATTGCGTAAGCTCTTTTCCTTAAAATACTCTTTAAGCTGCTGTATTTGTTCTGGATCACGTATTGGCTGAACAAAATTCATTATTCATTACCTCCAGTTTCTTCAGTCTCATAAACTTCTAATCTAAGAGCAAAAGCAAGTTTATAAAATACTCTAGCCTTAACACGTCGATAAGTACGCTCACTCATGCCGATTTCGTTATATACCATATAATCACATACATCTTCATCTTCTAGATAACGCTTAATGATGATGTCTCTTTGCTCCCTTCCTGCACGCCCATTACCCAAACGACTAAGAAACTGGTCAATACGAAATGATGTTTGCTTAATCCATTCTTCTCTTTTACTTTGTTGAATATTAGCCATCGCTACATCTTCTAATGGCTTTCCTACATCATTTGTAGATCCGTGATATCTAATTTCATAAGAAGGAGTAACTTTCATTTCTTCACGCATCATTCCAAACTGTCTATATAAATGTACATTTTCGAGAGCAACTTCTAATTTTTTCTGCGTTGCTACTCTATCGATTTTTGATAAGAAAAATAATTGTTTAGTCATGTAAGACCACTCCTTTTTATTTTTAAATTATTTTTGTCTTAATGCTCCGTGTCTTCGTTCATAACAAGGTCTATGTATTCCCATTAAATCACCAATTTCACGAGTACTTAATTTCTCTTTTTGTTTTTTCTTATTTTTCTTCTTTCCTTGCTTGGATTGCTTTTTCCACTCGCGTAATTGTTCTTTTAGTGCCCTCATATTTCCCCATCCCTCTTTTCAAAATAAAAAGAACACCTATTCCTAAAACAGCTTTAATTGCTGCTTTAATGAATTGGTGCCCTCTAGTTTTCTAGCCGGACTATATTCTGTTTGTTTTACTTTAAAAGGATTATTTTGTTAAAAAATTCATTCTAACTTATAAACACTATCTTTTTCTTATATTTCCCATTAAAATTTAATAGAAATATTCCGATAACAAAGGAGCAACCTATGAAACATAATATAAATCTATGGTCCTTTATTTTTTCATTCGTTTGTATTGCTTGTTTTCTTTTATATCTTGAAGTATGTACACCTGAAATAAATGCATCTTTTATAAACGCCGTTTATTTTCACCCTTTATTTTTCGTACTCATTTTTTCAATAGGAACTTTTTTTGCTGGTATTAAAGGATTCTCTAAAGTAGATAATTGGATATCAATGCTTAGAAGCATAGTAACAGTTCTACTAACAATGTTATTATCAGTGTTTTTAACACTAACTTTGATTGTGGGCTATGCATTAAGTTAATCGTAGTTCTTCACGAATAAAAACCAATATTCCGTCAATACTGTAGACACATGGTTATCTTTCTCCGATTTCCTTATATAAGCAGTTAGCTTTTGCTAGCTGCTCTTTATTTGTACAAGGTACTCAATTGACTGGCGCACATATAATATCCTGAGTTCCTTTCTTTATAAAATAGTCGTTATAAAATGAGACTCGTCACGAGAGCACTTTACTAAGTGCTCTTTTTATATTCCAACTTAATACAAAATGAAAGTTTGATTAAGCTTATTTTTACTACCGCATAACATGTTTAATTCTGCTTATAATATAGTTGTAACTTAAAGTTACATATCATTTACTTGTAGGGCCTAATCTTCTTTTGTACAACAAGCAGTTAGCTAATTAAGCTGGCTGCTTTGTTGTGCAAAATGAAGTTTTTATACGATTTTAAACACATTTAAAAATAAATTCATATGATATTATTCCTCTCTTTTACAAAATGGATTTTGGTCAGAAGAGCACTTTTACAAAGTGCTCTTTTCCCATGGAATTAAAGCTCTACAAAATAGAGTTTTTGTTCAAATTAACGATCATACAATTGGACGGATTTACTAGTATTTTTACCAAAAAATTCATGATATGGTTAATTAGTCAAGTACGTCATTACTTGGCACTTCCCCTTAGAAGCCCCGCGGACAATCGGGGTTTCTTTTATCAATATATATTTGTCAAAATAGTTAGTTGAGTGTTAAAATATCATAGATTCTCCTTAGGGAGTTTTCATGTAATTAAACAAGAGTTTACAAGTTCTCGAATCTTCGCCCCTTGGAGCGCCCTTCAAGGGGCTGAACTAATTAAAATAACGATTTTGTTCACTTTTTTGATACATTTATGAAACATTCACATGTTATCTTCAATATGTTCTATTCTTTTTGAAAAACCATGTGAGAATACCAAAACAAGAAGCCCTAAATCTAGGGCTTCTTGTTTTCAAATAAGGATTTTGTTAAAAACTACACATTTATTAAGAACATGCATAAAATATAATGTGGTATTCTTTTTCAATATTATTTTTTATCCGAGAGCGCCTTGAATGGCGCTCTTTAATTTCTAAATAACATTTTCAGGTAATTACGAGAGCGGATTTTATTATGTCGTACAAGCACTACTTCACTTTATTAAATAGACTATATAGATATCTAAAAGAAGGGAGCTTTAAATTCATATGGCTGATTACTTTTATAAAGATGGTAAAAAATATTATAAAAATCAATCGCATTCCAACAATCAAAAAAACAACTGTTTTATTGAAACTCATACGATAGCTGGTTCTGTAGAAAATGCAAATGGGAATATACCTGTATCTGTTTTCCTTGAAACCACCGCTCCACAAACTGTATTTGAGGATTTTACAAACAATCATAATAAAACATTAATTCAGTTATTCGTTGTCGGTATGAGTGCACCCGTTCAAGTAACTATTCTAACAAGAAGATCTAACGTACCAATTACTACTACATTACAACCTGTTCAAACAAAAATATTTCAAGTTGAAGATTTTCAAAGTCTTACTCTTACAAAGCAAGAAGGTTCTACTAGTGTAGTTAGTTTATTTGTTCAAAAAACATTCTGTATATGCTGTAACGATAATAACGATTCATGTGATAAATATTACCACGAATGTAATTGATAGATTAAATCACCAGAAGAACCCTTTATATAAAGGGTTCTTCTCCTTTAACTCCCCCACATTTTCCGGTTTTTATTAAACTAACTATTTTGTTAAAAATCTTTCTTCATTCTTTTTAGATCAAGTAACATATCTTACTAGATAAGGATATATTCCACAAAATTTTGAAAGGAGGACTTTTTATTAACACTACTTTAATTTCTCATTTTTATAACGAAGAGTATCTGCTTCCGTGGTGGTTAATGCACCACACAAAATTATTTGATCATGGCATTCTTATTAATCGTGGGTCTACTGATCGTTCGGTTGAATTATGCAAATTATTTGCACCTCATTGGGAAATCCGTGAATCAAAGGTACTAGAGTTTGATGCCATTTTAGTTGATCAAGAAGTAATGAACATAGAAAAAGAAATTACGGGATGGAAAATGGTACTAAATACCACTGAATTTCTTTGCTGTGTTGATAAGGAAGCCTTTTTCTCATCTCTTGCCAATTTAGGGCAAAAGATGTATGCTATTAGAACTATTCTGATGGTGGATGACCCTGCTCACGGTTATACCAATCCCAGATACGGAATTCCCCTTGTCAAACAGCGTTATCATGGGAGAATAATCCCTCCTAATCCACCTGCTCCATACTATGGTGGTAGATTAATCCACCATTATTCGCATGGTAACTATTGGGCAGGGCGACATTGGTCACCTCATCCATTTATCGTTTACATGTATCCTGCTTTCATTTTAAAATTCTTTTACAGTCCCTGGAATACTGCTATGAAAAACCGAAAATTACAAATTGGGCCTACTCTTTCTAAACATAGCATCCAGCGTGGCTTAGGTACTCATCATCTGGCAACACTAGATAAATTAGAAAAAAATTATATACACTTTACAACCTCAACTACTGATCTTCGGTTAAACCCGGAATATCAAGTTTTATTTCCAGATTTATGTTTTCCTAACTTACAGTAATGTCCTTAAAAAAACATTCATATATATTTATCAGATGCACTTTGAAATCCCAGAGTATCGAATACTTTTATGAGTCGACTGACCAACAATATTCGATTTATCTTTAAAAATTTATTAAAAATAACTTAGATACAAAAAAGCTACGTTTTATATAGGATAAAAATTTTTTTACGCAAAGGAGCTTGATTATTTGTGAATTTCCAAAATGATAACAACTCTAACATTCACAAACCTTGCACTTGTCCATCCCCCACGGCTAATAGTTTAAATGTTGTTCAAACTACCCCATCAATAGTTTCTGTAAATTCCGCGATTCCACTAGATACCGTGGTAAATTCTAATGGTACAGCAATCTCGTTCACACCACCAACAACTGTTTTACTTGAAGGTGGAAGAACCTATTTGGCAATCTATGAAGTACAAGTTATCATTCAACCAGGAGGTAATTTGGCAGGTATCACTATGTATCTTAATAATAATCCAATCATTGGATCTGGTACTTCTCTGGGATATACTGCAGGATTCACTTCTGTATCAGCACCCGCAATTTTCACTACACCTTCAGGTATAACAAGTACTCTTACTATTAATGTAGGACCATATTCTAATACATTAAATACATTGGGCTTGACTCTTGCTGTTGTAGCATTAACATAGTTAAATCTAATACTTTCTAAAATAAATTTCTTTGTCCTTTAACTGCGGTTTGGAGTTAACCTCTTAGAACTCACTATAACTACATATAGAAAAAGATTATTATCTAAAATCAATAGTATTGGGTGACTCGGCTGACACAATTGCTGAGTCACCCATTTTTTATAATAAATTAACGCTTTTGTTTAGTTCTAATTTTTATAGTTAGATTAGATAAATTTATTTCTTATTATCTCAAAATACAATCACACCCAATTCATATCATGCATCTACTGGATATAATCTGCTATTCTTAGAGAGGATGATATACATATGTCTAGAAAAGACAGATTCAATTCACCTAAAATAAAATCTGAAATTTCAATTTCTCCCGACCTAGTCGGGCCTACTTTCCCACCAATCCCATCATTTACTCTGCCTACTGGAATTACCGGACCTACTGGCAACACTGGGCCTACCGGCGACACTGGACCTACCGGACCCACATTTAACATTAATTTTCGTGCAGAAAAAAATGGTGCACAGTCTTTTACTCCTCCTGCAGATATTCAAGTATCGTATGGTAATATAATATTTAATAATGGTGGAGGGTATTCTTCAGTAACGAATACATTTACAGCCCCTATAAATGGTATCTATTTATTCAGTGCCAATATAGGATTTAATCCAACTTTAGGTACGACTTCTACTCTAAGAATAACTATAAGAAAAAATTTAGTATCCGTTGCTAGCCAAACAATAGATATACAATTTTCTGCAGCAGAAAGCGGAACTTTAACTGTAGGCAGTAGTAATTTTTTTTAGTAGCGCATTATTACCATAATGAAAATCTTAAAATATAATAGCTACAACAAATCTCATACATATAGGAGGACCTTAATGATTCTAGCTCAAGAAAAGAACATAAAATTAATTATGCATTTTCTTACCTTATTATCTTTTTTTATTCTTATTTTCTTTAGCATCACAATTTTTTATATACCGTTGATTTTTTATTTTGTATACAAATCACAAAACATTCAAAAAAAATATCCTTGAAGCTGTGTTTTATCAACTATTCATTTGGATAATTACAGTAATTTGGAATCTCTTCGCAATAAGAATCTTAATGCTATCCTTGTCTAATTTAGACTTGACTTCAAATAATACTTTGATTATTTTCGGCATAGCTCCTTTATATCTAATACTGTTCCTTTTGTTAATTTTCGGGCCTATAAAAGGGATTTTATATGCGCTACAAGAAAAAGAGTTTCATTATCCTATTATTTCTAAATGGATTAACAAATAAAATCACGTGTAGAAGAATTCAGAGTTTTACTGAATTCTTTTTTTATGGACCTTTCAAAGTCTTTTACATATTCCTCCGTTCCTTCTTTTAAATAAAATCCAAATTCTATACCAATTAATTGACTTATATTTAATTTTTTGGGATTTCATAATAATATTTACCTATAAAATCATTACCCTTATATAAGGAGCCATGAGCCTTTCCACTCATGGCTCTTTTTTATTACGATTTTCATTTCACATCTACACGATTTTGACTAGCTTCTCGACTAAATCCGTCTGGATATCTTGTTGCTAATTTAGATATATTCATTTGAGCAATATCTCCTAGGGTATATTCCCTTTCGTGAGACATGATTGAAATGTAGTACAAGATGTCCCCTATCTCTAAAGCGATTTTATGTGTATTTCCTTCTTCTTTTCCTGGACAATAAGCTGGATCAAATCCATGACCATGAAAAATTGCTTTTTTTACAACATCAGCAACCTCACCAACTTCTCCCGTAAGCCCTAATGCTGCATTTAAAACAACTCTACCAAAATCGTTATTTGTATTCCATGTACATAATGTCGCTTCTTGATATTGATCTAATTCACAAATTTGATTGATATTCATTACAGCTTGTCATTCCATTGATTCACTAACTAATCTGGTTGTTTCATATACACCGTTTTCCATAGCGTTCATTTTATTTTCCCCTTTCTATTTAGCAAATTCCTAATCCTTTTTGAGGTAAGTTCGATGACTGGTATAAATCTTCAAATTCATTTATCTAATTTACATCTGTTAACTGAAATTCAATAAGATATTCTCTTTCTCCCAAATTTCGTTTTAATCTTTCTAAGTCTTCATTGCTTATTACAAATCGCTTTGAACTAACGATTGATGGATTCATTTGAACATCACGAACACATGCTGATATCGTAAATTCTTGTTCTATATTATTTTTTATAATCCATATTTCATCTCCAATATGCAGATTGTATTTTTGCATAAAATAAATCGGTACACCTATTTCCCCTTTACTAATCTGTATCACTTTATTATTTAAATCTAATAAAAAATTAAAATTAGCGTTTTGTTTCACGGAACTAATATCTATTACGCTATTATGTTCGCCTTATTTTTATTTTGTATAAAAATGTTATACCCGTTTACTTGTACTTGGATCATCTCTGCCGTTTGCTACTTTTTTACAAAAGGAGTTTTTTCTACAAATGAATCCATTGACTTTTGATTTATTTCTCCGGTATGAATCTGTACGACGTGCGGTGCGCTTGATACTTTAAACAATCGATCATAGATTTATAACGTTACTTGAAGCACTAGCCATTAAAAACTTGATAACTTGATAAACATAAATAAAATGATAATTATCATTTTATTTTTAGAGAAATCTCTTTTTAACATTCTCCTAATCATATGAAGCTAGTTCCCTTCATTTCTTAATATTTTCTTCGTCACTATAGCTATTAATATCATTATGAAACTAATAGCAAATATAGGTAAATAAATTTTCGTACTGAATCCTTCAAACATAAAACCATATACGACTTGCCCAATTGGTGCCATACATTGAGATACCGCTGTTATAATTGCCATCACTTTTCCTAGATTTTCATTTGGTGTTTTCTTTTGGACTACAGTAATCACATAGATGGATACAATTGTCATAATCATTGCGATTAAAAGAGAAGAAAGTATAAAGAGGATAAATGGTGGATAGTATCCTAAATTAAGAATAAACGGTGTAACTGATAGTGCCACTGGCATTACTAATAAAGCTATGATAAGCATCCAATTATATAATGTTTTCATCTGTAACTTTTTAGCAAAGAAACCGATTGACAATGCCCCTAATATGGTTGCAAAATCAATTAATCCCATTCCAATTCCATACATCGTATCGCTACTCTGCATAGTTACTCGTAACATAATAGGTCCCCCAACAACAAATAACGGTGTCAAAATTAAGTTTAGTAAAGCTGCAAGTAACATAGCCTTCAAAATAAAAGGTTGCTTTAAAACATAAAGAAAACCTTCTTTCATATCTTTTACAATTGTCGGTACGATATGGCCTTCCTGTATTCTTTTTATAAATGGTATTGTAATAAACATTTCTAAAATCGCAGATAAAAAGAAAGCAAGACAACTTGTTATTACGAGCATTTTCAAACCAATTATGCCGTATAATATTCCTCCTAGTACAGGTGCAACTATATTAGATAATGCTTGCACACCATTTACGATACCGTTTGCTTGTTCTAACTTTTTCTCTGGAACTAATTGCGGAATACTCGCCATTACAACTGGTGCGTACATTGCACTAATGACTGCTAGTAAAAACATAATTGTTCCAATCAATAAAATAGATACCGATTCAGTTAATAACAAAACTATAAAACTTAATACAATAGCAGCGTTTATAAAATCAAAAATGACCATTACATTACGGCGGTTGAAACGATCTGCTATTGCTCCGCCAAGAGGTGCTAGCAGAAACGGAATACTCGTTACCGCATATAACCCTGCGAATATATCTGCACGCCCTGTTATATCTAGCACATATAGTGAGAGAGCAAAACGTAATAGTGTTGAACCTAAAATAGTAATAATTTGACCACTTACCATTAAGTGAAAATCTTTCAAGGAAGATTGAATACTTGCTGGCATCCTCATCACATCCTTCATTTAGTTAGACCGACTGCTGGTCGATAATACTCAAACAGAAAATCACTATTTCTGTTTAATTAAAACTTCCATCATATAATCAAAAGATTCCTCTTTCGCTCCGACAGATGCTTCCATCATTTTGATATAAGCTTTAGCTCTGTTTATCATTTCTTCCGGTTTCCACTGGAATAAACCATCATCAAATATGACTTGTGCTGAAGAGAGTAATAATTCAATTGTTTCTCGTGGGTATGGAGTAGAAAATATGCCTTCTTCTATTCCTTGCTCTAAAACTTCCGTTAATACAGGAGATAAATGTATAATGGATTGTACTAAACTTTTCTGATGCATTTCTGCATTATTCGGTTGATGGAATTGTTCAATCATTTTTTCTTTTACATCTCCTGATTTTGGTGATTGTTCCATTAAAATTTGAAATAACTTATCTAAAACGGGGATATCGGGATTGGAGACAATCCTTTTCGCCTTAGTGACATCCTCTTTAATAATCCTCATAATGATTTCATCCATTACTTCCTCCTTCGACTTAAAATAATGATAAAACGTCCCCTTTGCTATACCTATTTCTTTTAAAATGTCATTTACGGTTGTTTTCGTATAACCTTTCGTAAGAAACAAACGCTCAGCTGTTTCTAAAATTTCCTTTCTACGCTCCTCATACTCCTTTACAATTCGCATTCAAGTTCTCCTTCCCACCTGACCGACTGTCGGTCTATTAAAATTATATGTTTAGTTTGCAAAAAGTTTCCTATTATTGTATATACAACATCCTACTTTCTATTTCCTTTATAAATTTTTATTTTTTAACGTACGCTCAATTTGTTTAAAACGTATCTCATGTTTTTTATCGTCATCTTTCATTTTAGGAAAAGAACGATGCCCTCCGCTTGATCCTATTTTTCTCGATTCTTCATCCAGACGCACAACACTTTGTAGTTTTTCAGCTCCTTCACCACGAGTCAGCGCATCTCCTTTACATCGATGACTTCAAAAAATGACAATTGATTCATACGACACGGTTCCCCTCCGTTCAATCTATGTTCTTATCAATGGAGTATTTTGTTGAGTTCCAATATGTAATATTGCATATTTTGTACTTTTAATTTTTGCACATGCGATAATTTATTTATAAAAATATAAATTATTAATAAGGGTGATTTATATGAGCAAGTTCCGAAAGAAAATGATTAAATATTTGCAAACATTTTGGGGATGCTTAGCATTTGGTGTATTAATGTTTGCTATCTTCTTAATTACGGATTTAACAGATGCATCTTTAAATACATTAGGCTGGAGAGACTGGCTAGGTTCTGTAGCAGGCGCAACCATTTTATCTGTTGGAATGTTTACTTTAAATAAATTGAATTTAAAATAAATATTCGGTCAATACTGTATGTAGGCTGTATGCCAACATTCATTTAAAGTAGTCTTCTCTGTATCTCCTTGTATTGAGCAGTTAGCTTTTGCTAGCCGCTCTTTTATTTTGTTCCGGTTCTTGCCTCTTAAAGAACTCTTTATCTACTTTCCCCCAATAAGTACACATATCTATTCCCCATTGCTACAAGATGAAATCTTTATTTTGTTTTACGCGTCGCTTCTTCAATCAGCCAAGATACAATATTAAAATCATTAGCTTCACCCTTTAAAGATGTTCCGTTCCAAAAGCATTCTTTCATCACTTCAAGTAATTCTTCAACAGCTTCAATTCATCTCATATTCATTTTCTCTTTCTCCCAAATAACTATTTTGTTTTACTAATTAGCCGATTAATTTCACAAACACCTTTATCAAACATTCCACGTTTCTTCACCCCGTGAATATTTTTCAAATAAAAATACATACTATTTTCAAGCCGCCGTGTCCACGGCTAATACCTCTTTCTTTTGTTACAGCAAAAGCAGGTAGGTTCTTCACTTATCTGCTTTCTCTGTATATTTTTTAAGAAATCGAAAATAATACCAACAAGCTGTTTGAACTAGCAGCTTCACTCTTCTCGCAATGGGGATGCAAATTATCACAATTAGCTAACTCATTGAACTCACTGGCAGACAACCAAAATCGTTGTCTGCTTTTTGTATGAGATTTTTCGTTTTACATATACTACTTTTGAACCTGCAGACCAATACGAGCCATTTTTGTACTTGGGATTTCCCTTCCGGGGGATAAGTATTTTTTACTTATCCCTTTTTTGTATAGACACGTATATTTAGGGTAAAACTAATTACAAGCAGATTTTCTGTTTATGCGTAGTTCTAAATAAGATTACTTTTTCTCCTATTAAAGGACGGCAGGTACGACTGCTAGTCCTTTTTTCTTATTTCGCATATTATCACTACATTACCTTCATCGTCGTAAGCAATTTCCTCATAAGGATGGCAGTGTTGCTTCTCGAGTTCCTCATCGATCAAAACTAACAAATTAGTTTTCCAGTTTCCAACGATCGTACACCAATACGAGTTTAATCCTTCATAAACTTCTCTTGTTCTATTTCGATAATTGCGGAATGTGTAATGAAAATACTCGCTCGCTTCAATACCTTTTTTTAACCAAAGTGTTCTGCTGAATGATAGTAATACCCTCGCTCTAATGGTTTTGGACTATAAAATTTCCTTTATAAATTCCAAATACGGTGAATGAAATTTTTGTTTTTTTCTTGCCATCATCCTTGTTGTATACAAACAAAAAAAGAGCCACAATATTTTGCGACTCTTTTACAATTATAACTATTTAACGGCCACGTCTTTGCTGACCTTGCTTTGTACTACCTTTTTTATTACTTGGCTTATTAAATGATCGGTTATTTTCATTTCTAGAACTATTTCTCGAACTATTTCTTGAATCACTTCTCGAGCTATTTCTCGAATCACGTCTTGATTCACTTCTTGAACCCTCGCGGCTATCTCTTTGACGATTTTGACCTGATTTCTTCGGAGCCGGCTTTGGTACCGGTTTTCCATTTTCATCTACACGTTTTATCTTCGGTTGTTCGATTATTTCTCTTTGTATTGGTGCACCAAGCGTTTTTTCAATTTCTTCTAAATGTTTTTCATCTTTCGCTGCAACGAACGTAATTGCAAGACCTGATCCACCTGCACGTCCTGTTCGGCCAATGCGGTGAATATAACTTTCTACATCTTCAGGGATATCAAAGTTAAATACGTGCGTTACACCATCTACATCAAGTCCACGAGCTGCTACATCCGTTGCGATTAAGTACTGAATTTTAGCTTCGCGGAAACTCTTCATAACTCTTTCACGTTTCGCTTGAGGTATATCACCATGAAGTTCAGCACAATTATAACCTAATCCTTTTAAATTATCATAAAGCTTACTCGCTCTAACCTTTGTACGACAGAAAATAACAGCTAAAAATGGCTGATCACGATCCATAACAAAACGAAGTGCATCTGGCTTTGCACGGTCTGTCGTCTCAATGACACGCTGCTCAATTGTATCAACCGTTACTTCTTCACTTTGTACTTGAATCATTTGCGGTTCATCCATATAACGCTTCGCCAATTTTTTAATATCTTTTGGCATCGTTGCTGAGAATAACATCGTTTGTTTACTACCTGGTGTCTCATCTAAAATATCTTCAATATCATATAAGAAACCAAAATAAAGCATTTGATCCGCTTCATCTAATACAATTGTTGAAAGATTACTTAAATCAATTGTTTCACGGCGTATATGATCCAATAATCGTCCCGGTGTTGCTACAACAATATGTGTATTACCTTTTAATTTTCTCAACTGTTGCGCAACATCTTGTCCACCATATATCGCTAGTACATTAATATCTTCTCTTTGAACAAGCATTTTTTTAATTTCAGTTGTAATTTGCAGGGCTAATTCCCTTGTTGGCGCAACGATTAAAGCCTGGACATCACTACACTCTGGATCAATTTTTTCTAAAATCGGTAACACGAATGCTAACGTTTTACCCGTTCCTGTTTTCGCCTGCCCAATAATATCTTTACCTGACAGAATAAATGGAATTGCCTTCTCTTGAATTGGTGTTGCTTCTGTAATTCCATTTTCACGTAATGTATGATTAAAAGTTTCACTAATTCCTAATTCTAAAAAGTTTTTCAAATAGACCACTTCTTTTCCTTATTTTTCACATTAGCTTTCATTGTACCATTTGTTTCGCCAAATATGAAAAATAAAAAAATTCTTATCTTCTTTTTTTATATTCATCCTGTACTAGATGAACAAATTCTTTTTGCTTTTTCTCAGATTTTATTAATGCTTCCATGTTAGTAGAAGACAAAATATACTTTTTAATTTTTCTATTACTCCAAATTAAACTTGTATACTTCGGATCTTCATGTAGATTTCGAAACCACTCTAATTCACTTAATTTTGCAATATGGTGTTTCAATTTCATGTCATTTCGAGGATAAAACAAAATTATATCCATTATTACATCAAGCAATAAACTCATCTTCTCCCCTCCTATACATATATATTTCAAATTTACGGAAACATAGTTAAAGGGTGATGGAATTGAACACTACATTCATAAAGATATTTTGCATATTTTTCTTACTATATTTTCAGTCGACCTCAATTATTATGGCAAAATCTCGAACAAATGTGATAAGTGAATTTAAACAAGCTTTACTCAAAAATGATAAAAAATTAATGCAGTCATATGTAACAGAAGGAGTTGAACTACCTACTTTCCAAAAGGAAAAACCTATTCATGAAATTAAAATAGTACCATCTCCAAAAGAAGATACTACAATTCTTATTTCTTATTTCTTATTTCAAAGGCACTAATGATGAATTTACTGTCGGTTTCATTTTAGAAATAGTAACAAAAAATAATAAAATATCTCAAATCAATCAAATTTATGATGGGAATCCACTTATGAAAGAAGCTACTATCGTAAAAGAATATGAAGTGAAGTGTAAGGAACATATACTTACTCCTACAAAATTCCCGTTCGAAATTCACGAATTTCAAGGATACATTTATAACGATTACTTAAACCTCCAATACTACAATGAAGATATTAATGGGATTTTTAAAATCACTGTTTCACCAGTTCAAAACAAATTAGGCTTCTATGTACCTAGTGGAGCTAAGTTCTACAGCTTAAAAAATAATATAAAAGCATTATATAATCCTCATTTTGATTCAGCATATGAGCTTATCTTTCAGCAGAATGGTTTTCAATATACAATTGCAATTGGTAACAAACGCTATATACAAGGTAAATATAACGTAAAGGATTTAATTCAAATTGCAGAATCTATGAATCAAAAAACCAATCTTTTCTATATCAAAAAGATTGGTTTTTTATTATTTTATACAGTAAGTTTTCCTCCATGATAGCAATAATACTGTGCTGCTTTAAGACTTTTAATCCTATTTAAAGACTGTTCCGCCCTTTCTATATCTAAACAAAAATTCGGATTAGCTATAACTAATTCTTGATTCTCTTGAACCGCTGCATCTCCTGTAATTACACAGTCTAAATTCGGAAAATATAATGAAATATGCCCCGAGGTATGTCCTGGCGTTGCCACTACTTGACATTCATTATTCAAAATCATTTGACCATCATGTACTTTTTCATCGACGGAAATATGTTTTATATTTTTTAACTGTTGTATAAACCATTTGCCAAATTCTTTTTCTTCATTTGGCATACGTTCTAACATTTCTTCAGCTTGAACTAACCTCTCTGATTTTATATCACCATTAATATAGTTAGATTCAATTTCACTAGCAATAACATTAATATTTGGATATTTCACTTTAAAATCATATACAGCCCCTATATGATCGTCATCATAATGGGTAATAATTATATTCTTTAAGTTTTTCATCTCATATCCATGTTTTAATATTGCATTTTCAATTAAAGGTAAAAAACTTGGATATCCTGTATCAACTAACGTTAATTCATTATGTAATATAATTAAACTTGGATAAATACATTGTTTTTGCCCGTTAAATTCGAATTCAATTGGTAGTTCTATTATTTTCATTTTTCTTCCCCCATACCGCTTATAAAATGCATAATAATAACTAAATCATACACATACATTTTACTGTACATATCACAAATAATTTGAATCCAAATATCCATTTTGTTAGAATTCACGTTTAATGTGTAATTTCTATATAACAAAGAAAAAAGCACCCGTTATGGATACTTCCTTATCTTACCTGCTCAACTACATAAATCAAATTGGGTCTATCCGAAACCTGATATGTATAGTCTTCATTTTTATGCATATATGTTTCTATCCTATTTATCACTTTAAACATTCTGTCTGAATTCGCACTGAAACGAGATACTGAATCACATAAAACTATTGACCCTTTCTTATAAAAATTTATAATTTCATAAATATCTCGTTCTAAACAAACTTCTCCTACTTGCAAACCCTCTTTCGCTTCATAATTATAAATTCCCATTCTCATTTTCCCCTCAAATTGTATTTTTTCTTACAACATCCCCTTGTTACATAAATAATACCACGATAAAATTCTCAAACTCAAACTCATCGGCTTCATTTGAGAAAATAAAAAAGCCATCACCGAAGCGACAACTTTTAAAAAAATGGGAGAAAAGAGAGGAAAAATGGTTCGAACCAAAGTAACACCTGAAATGCTAGATGAAGTGGCTAATCTTGCAATTAATACCAGAATTACATTAGAAGCCTATGAATCACCACCGAGTAAAGAGGCTATTTAAGAATTACAAAAGTTCTCATCAATAAATGCACCCTTAGATTATTTAGAAGTAATTCAATATTGTACGAATGCAGAGATTAATGTAGAAAATGAACTTTAATACGTATTACCACCAAACGTTACCTGCGTAGTACCTTTACTTGGAACGAACACATACTATGTAACGGAACACTGTTCAAAATAATCCACATTATAATATTTTGAACAGGTATTCCCCTATTTTTATGGAAATATATAATTAAGAAAAACAATAAAATTGATTAATCTCTCACTTCTTTGTCCATCCTTTTAAAAAATCTATGTTTTTGTAAAAGGAGTGTTTATATGGAGAAACAGACACTTTGGAAAAAGTTCAGAAAAAGCTCTGTAAACCTCGGTAAATCCAGCGTATATGAAAGTATTATTTTATTCTACACAATGAAAAAGAAAGAATTACCTACTAAAGCAAAATTCATAATATTAGCCGCTTTATCTTATTACGTATTAACAATCGATTTCATTCCAGATATAGCTGCTATTATTGGGATCGGCTTATTAGATGATGTTTTAGCAATCGCTGTAGCGCATAAATACGTGATGAGACACGCAGATGCTGAAATTCGAGAGAAGAGCAAAGTAAAGATGGAGTCATTATTTACTTCAGCACAAGCATAATGAAACTATCTAGTCATTTACCATGAGAGCATTGCAGAATAAATTCCTAAACAGTAAAAGAATTTCTCTTAGTCCTCAAACCGTAAACAAATAGGGAATCAGCACTTGTTCCTAAGTTCTGACTCCCTTTTATTTATTCTTATATCTATCTGTTATACAGTTTCATGCGTTCCCTTATATAAAACTGCTATTGCCGCTACTATAAGAATCATACCCATAAAAGCAGGTGCGGCATGACCAAGTGATACATAGATTTGTCCTCCAAGAATAGGACCAATCATTCTTGCTAAAGCTTGAATAGATTGGCTTCCACCTTGAATCCTTCCTTGTTCACTAGAACTGACAGACTTTGAAAGCATCCCGTTGAATGAAGGTCCGAAAATTGAATCCCCAAAACCATACATCAGCATCCCAGCGATAAGTAGTGGATAGAGTGAAAACAAAGCTGATGCCGCAATAAAACTGTATCCTATAATCTCCGAAACCATCCCAAGAATTGCTATTTGTTTATCACTAAGCTTGATCAAAAGCTTTGGCATGATAAAACTTTGTGAAACAATGTCTTGAAAGCCCAAAATTGAAAACATAAGTCCGATTAATACAGGTTTCCAACTGAAAGTATCCATTGTAAATTGCGTGAAAATTGCTTGTAAAGATCCGTTAGGTATCCAAAGTAAAAACGCTGAGACAAGTAACCACTTTAAATTTTTCATGGAAAGTATGTTTGCTAGCTGTACAAAAGGATTTAACCTTACAAACGTAATCTCTTTCAACCTATTATTTTTTTCAAGGCTCTCAGGCATATATTTGATCCCATATACAACATTTATTAACGTTATGATTGCACCAAAATATATAGGTACAGTATCACCAAACTTGGCAAGTATCCCCCCAATGGTTGGGCCAATGATAGTTCCCGCACCTACAACTGCACTCACCCATCCAAAATATTTCGTTCTCTGTTCTTTTGGAATGATGTCTGCAAAATATGCGAAGATAGTACTTATGCTCCCGCCTGTTATTCCTTCTATTATGCGTCCAGCAAATAGTACCCATAAAGCTCCTCCTATTCCAAAAACTAAGTACCCAATTGCAGAACCAAATAAGCATATTAAAAGTAATAGACGACGGCCATACTTATCGCTTAAAGCTCCGAGTACTGGTGCAGCTAAAAACACGCAGGCCGCATATACGGAAGTTAGTAGTGTAACAACCAATGCTTGTTCTTCCGGATTACTTGTATATGGCTGTACTAAGAATGGGACTACAGGCATGATGATACTGAAACCTATACCACAAAGAAATACAGAAATAAGTCCGAATAGTAAAGCATGTTTATCTATGCTTTTTTCAGTTCCCCTTTCATTTTTCGATCTAAATATAGACATTTAACTTCTCTCCTAAAAATTTTGTTGATTAGTCAACAAAAATAAAATAATAAAAAAGCAGCCTATTCTCATTAGAGTAAGGCTGCCCGTAAAAGCCCGATTGGTGAGGGCTGATAATCAGTGGAGATGAAGCCCCCACTGATTAAAGTTTCACTTTATTATTAAAATATATTACGATTTAATATGTATACCTTGTTTCTTTATTTCTGCATCCAAATGTCTACTATACTTTTCCACAAAGCTAATTATACTGTTGAATTCTTCTTCAGTCACTTGTTCAAATACAGCTTTATCTCGCTCTTGAAACTCTTTATGCAAATTTTCATGGATTTTATAAATTTCTTTCCCTTGTTCGGTAAGCCTAAAATAAATTTCTTTCTTATTTTCTGACTTTTGGTAGCTTTCAACAAGGCCTTTTTGTATGAGCTTCTTAGTCATTCTACTTATAGCACCGCGAGTCACATAAAAAGCCTCTGCGAGTTGTGTCACGTTAGAATCTGCATTGTTTTCAATATATTCAATGCAGTGGACTTCAGAAGACTTAAAACCTTTAAGACCCTCTTCCATCTTATCTTTATTAAGCCAAACCAGCTTATTATATAATTCCCTGAAACCGTTCATGACCTGTTCTTCTTTATTCATGCCCTGCCCTCCTCACCGCTCATTAGCACATTAAAACTATTATATTAAATTTCTGCTTACGTTTCGACAATATTGAAATAATTATTATAACATTAAAGATATGTGTGAAAATAGGCGCTTAAATAAAATAATTTTTAAACAGCAAATTTTGCAAGTTTATTTCTACTTACAGTAAACGGTAGACAAAAAGTAAGAGCTAAGATCATTTCTCTTAGCTCTTCTTTCATAAAACTATTTCACTTCATTAGCGACAAAAAAGTGCTCACATACACTTGATATGCGCTGTAAGTCCACGTTCCCACCAGATATAACAGCCACTACTTTTTTCCCTTTTATATAACTATCAACTTTTCCTGCAAGAAGTGCAGCAGTTGCTAATGCACCTGCACCTTCTACAACAGCTTTCCCACGTTGTAATAAATCTTTCATCGCTACTTCCAGCTCTTTTTCTGATACAGTTACAATATCATCTACTAATTCTTTTACAATTTCAAATGTTAATTCACCTGGTATTTTAACTGCGCAACCATCTGCAATAGTAGGCGCCTCATAGTGTTCTACGATTGCTCCTTTATCGTAAGATGCCTTCATTCCATGAACATTATCTGCTTGGACACCAATTATATTAATGGATGGATTAAAAGATTTCAATGCTACAGAAATACCAGAAATAATTCCGCCTCCACCTATTGGTACAATGACAGTATCTACATCCCACATATCATCAAGAATGTCTAATCCAATTGTACCTTGACCAGCCATTACCTCTACATCATCATATGGATGTAAGTATGTTTCACCTGTTTCCCTTATAATTTCTTCACATTTTACCTTTGCATCATCAAAGGTTTCACCATGTAAAATCACTTCAGATCCATATCCTTTTGTTGCTTCAACTTTTGCCTGAGGTGCAGAAATTGGCATAACAATTTTACTCTTAATACCGAGTAAATGAGCAGATAATGCAACTCCTTGTGCATGATTACCTGCTGAACATGCAATTACACCTCTTTCTTTTTCTTGATCCGTGAGCCGCGACATTTTATTAAATGCGCCACGAAATTTAAAAGAACCCGTTAATTGCATATTTTCTAATTTCAAATGAATTTCTCCACCCGTTTTACTAGTCAAGTAAAAAGATTTTACTAATGGCGTTTTACGAGCATTTCTATCTAGAATTTTGTGAGCTTTTTTAATATCGTCTATATGTAATGGTAGTTTTCTAGTTATCATACTGACACCTCTTCCAATGTTCTATTCCTAAGTTTTCGTAAGTCGTAGCTCCTTTATACGAAAAGAAAAAGTCTTTATATATGTACCCCACTCTGAAATAAACACATTTGCAAACAATTTAACATCCTCTTCATATCGCGTTCTTTATAATGATTTAAACATGCAATTTGGATCCAATTATTCTTTTGTAAATAAGATGACTCATAATGAACGATGTATCCTTGTAATGCTAATGTATCGCCTACTACTTTAGAAGAATAATCTTCGCTCAATACAATAGTAAGTATAATTGGCGCGGCATGTTCTTTAGGTGAAACAAGCTTTAAACCCATATCAGTAATAACTTCTTCAACATAATCATATGTCTCTTTAATTTTTACAAATGCCTTTTCATCTTCAAATCTCTTCAACGCTTCTTGCAATGCATAAATTAAATTCCATGATTGTGAGTATGGAATACTTTCATTTTCTTCATACATGCCAATGTCCATATAGGCCGGCACAGCCTCGTTTATTTTTACAATGTGGTTATGAAAAACGAAAGAAATTCCTGTATATGATTTAATCGCTTTACCGCTAACACCACTTGCAAAATACACATCCTTCAAGTCTAATGGTATTGCTCCAATTGAGCTTATGCAATCTACACACAGTTTCATTTGATTCTCGTTACAAAGAGTATTTAGCTCGTTTAAATCGTTTAACATTCCAGTAGATGTTTCATGATGAACAAACCAAATCCATTCATAATTTCCAGTTGTCATAATTTCTTCTAATTCGGTATAAATAAATGGATCTCCCATTTCCTTTTTATACGTATCAAAATGTAACCGTGCTCGTTTTGCATGTCCAACTAATCTATTACCAAATTCCCCATTTGTTAATACTAGTCCTTTCCCTTTTAAAGAACGTAACTGTAAAGCAATCGCATCATTTGCTAACGTCCCTGTTCCTAACATAAGCTGTACATGTTTTGCTTTTGTCATGTGAAGTAACCGTTTTTTCACATTGTCCATCATCACTTGAAATGACTTAGAGCGATGGGAAATAGGTCGCGTAGAAAATGCCTTTCGAACGTTCTCTTCAATATCTACTGGACCAGGTAAAAACGTATATTCTTTCGTCATAATCCCCCCAACACTCGACTCTTCAAACATAGCAGGGGTAACATACATTGGCTGGAAGGCTGCTTCTTCTGTACCAACTAACGTATGGAAAGATTTGAATCCCATTTGCTCATATAAAGCTAGTTCACGTGTTGTTGCAGAAATGAGTGCTAATTCATATCCATTTAGAAGCAAATAACGATGTAGAAAACGAATTAATCCTAACAACGCTCTTCCATTTCTATATTCACGTTCTACTGAAAGTAAACGAATTTCATACACTTTTTCTCCATGCTCTTGCAAATAAATATCTAAATTTGAAATTTTATAATCTAACGAGAATGGTCGTTTTCCCCGCACTGCGACCATACCTATTAATCTATCCTCATCTAAACAAATTAAATATGTATTTTCTATATGAAACCGATCTATACGAAACCGTTCTTTCGTTTCTTCATGTTGTGGTATCTCTTCTACAAAAGTTTTATAATTTAATTTATGTATACTTTCAAATTCCCAATCTTGATCAGCAACTTTATAAATTAACCCCATGCCTTATCTCCTTTATCTATTTAATAAAAAATGATAAGTGGAGATTATCCCCACTTATTAAACATTCATTTTATTCTCGATTTACATATAGAATGAGTAAAATAATTATTCCACTTAATATAGTGGTAACAATAGAATAAGAATAAAGAATCATACAAATTGGTAAACAAGCAATCGTAATTAGTCCTGGCTTCGTAAACCCTTTAAATATTAAATAAAATACAATAAAAATGCCTAAGAGAGTAAGCGCTATCAAATAATCAAATGCGATTAGTCCTCCTATAAATGTTGAAATACCTTTACCGCCCTTGCCTTTAAATAAAACTGGATAAATATGTCCAATAATAACGGCCAATAATGTTAACATTACGAATGTAGGATCTTCAAAAAGGTATTTTGCTACAGCAACAACGATTGCCCCTTTAATTGCATCACCTAAAAATGTAGCAATGAAATACCCTTTTCCATATACGCGCCCCATATTTCTTGCGCCAGGATTTCCGCTTCCTTCATCCCTAATATCAACGTTATGTCTCAATTTTGTTACTATATAAGCGGTCAATATGTTTCCAATTAAATAAGAAGCCACCAAATATAAAAACTGCATACTATTAATCATGTAATCATTCACTTTCTACATGGGAATACATATACAATATTCAATTACTACGTATATTGTACGTTTTTAACATACATCCCTTTATACATTTTAACATCATATTTTTACAAATCATACAAAAATTCTCATACCTATTTTTAAAAATATATATCCCTCATTAAATAATATGTTCCTTTCACTGCCATTTCTGCTTGTGATACGAGTGTAATTTCTTTCATACTTTCTTCACACCATTTCTTAAATACAGCAAATATTTCAGGAACTAAACGCAATATACTGCCACTTACTGCAATTGGCGTTGAGTGCTTAAAGTTCAACTTGTTATAAACATTTACTGTAATCCTTGCTAATTCCTTTCCAGCTTGCATCATAATTTCATGCGCATCATCATTGCCATCTCTCGCTTCCTGAATAACTAATGGGGCGATTGCTGCAATTTTATCTTTAGAAGAAGTATATACTAAGCTTTTTATATGAGACGGTGTCAAAAGTTGAAACTGCCTTTGAATATTCAAACTCAATGGACAAAGACTGATTCCTTGATCGAACTGAATTGCCATTTTCTTTAAAGCTTGTAATGCAATCCAATATCCGCTCCCCTCATCTCCTAAAATATGTCCCCATCCACCGCTATACTGATATACTTCTCCTTTTTTTCCTATACAAATTGCACCTGTACCACCTATAGTTAATATTCCATCCTTACCTTTTAAAGCAGCTGCATGTGCGATCATTGCATCATTAAAAATTTCAATTTTTGTTCCGTATTTCTTTTTTAAACGTAATGTTAATTCATTTGTATTCGCTCCGCTTATACCAGCTAATCCTAAACAAACACAAACACAATGCCCATTTATTAAACTCTTCTGGCATTGATTAATTGCTTCCATAATATGCACAAGAGCTTCTTCAAAATCTATTAATATGTTTCCAAAACCACTGGTAGCTCTTACAAGTTCATTTCCGTCTTTATCAAATGCAATTGCCTCGGTCTTCGTTCCCCCGCCATCTACTCCAATCATATACTTCATATGTTCGCCTCATTTTCATTTGCGTATGGAGGGAATGTTATATTCCCTAAAATTATGGAATTCTTAGCACCTGTTGCGCTCGGCACATTACTCGGATTACGATGATACGTTTCGTTTGCTAAAATAGCAAATGCAATTGCTTCTTTCGCTGCTGAAGAATGACCAATATCTTCTTGTATACATATGCTACATTTCTCTTCTCTTAATCCATTCCGTAACATTTCAACAAGTGTATTATTATAACTTCCACCACCACCTAAAATCACCTCATCAATTTCATAATACGGCAAAATAAACGCCTTATAATGATGAACAATTGAACATGCTGTAAACATCGTGACAGTTGCCAATATATTTTCTTTACTATGCTTTTTAAATTGATTCAATAATTCAGTCACAAACGCTTCTCCAAACTGTTCTCTACCTGTTGATTTTGGTGGTTTCATGTTCAAAAATGGATGGTTCATACAGTATGTTAAAATTTCATCTACAACTACCCCCTGCTTTGCAATCCAACCATTTTGATCATATGGTACATGAAATAATTTTTGACATACTTCATCGATTACCATGTTGCCTGGTCCAGTATCGAAAGCAATAACACTCTCTTTACTTCGTTTACTTGGAACCACTGTAACATTACCAATCCCACCAATATTTTGTAGTAGTCTATTTTTAGTTTGATGCCGATATAAAATAATCTCTGAATATGGTACAAGTGGTGCACCTTGTCCCCCTGCCGCCATGTCCATCGTTCGGAAATTCGAGATAACCGTCGTGTTCGTTTCATATGCTATTACTGCTGGTTCCCCAATTTGCAATGTTGAAGAAATAATATTCCCTTCTTGCTTTGGCTGATGATAAATCGTTTGTCCGTGAGAGCCTATTAAATCTAATTGTCTCAAAGGAAAATTGGCCTCTTTACAAACTTCCTTTACAGCATTGGCGAAGCATAAACCAAGTTTAAAATTTAAACTACATATAAGTTGGACATTCGAAGTTTCAATTGATAACGCTTGTTGGATCTCATTTTTCATATCATTACAAAATGGAACAGTAGTAAAATGGATGAGTTGGATTTTAGAATCTACACCACTTCCTTCTATATGAACGAGCGCTACATCTATTCCATCTAATGAAGTACCAGACATTACCCCTGCAATATACATAACGTGCATGACCTCCTATTTACTAAAAAACAATCATGTAAGTAACGAACGTACAACAAATCGAAAACAATATAAATCTAAAAAACAACTGAGCTTTCGATGCAAACGATCCATCAATGAAAGAAACAACTACCGTAAGCAAAACGCTTGCCGCAATACTTGTAACAAGCCAGATACTATGCATTTGTGATAGATTTAGCATGCCTAATAAAGGGACAAAAAGTAAATTTGCACAAATCACTCCAAATAATAATAAAAATACGCCTTTATAACTAAATTTTATATTCATTCTATTTCCCCCTTTCTAGTTTTAATGTGAAAGAAGTGATAGACAAAAAGTCTATCACTCAAAATAACAGCGTGCAGATTAAGGATTAACAGATTCCCCGTCACCATTTTTTTCAATTTCAAGCATATTTTTGTCGTACATTTTAAAGAATGGTAAATAAATAAGGAATGATATTGCTATATTTATAAAAACTAATACAATCGCACGCCAATCTCCACCTGTTGCTAAATATGCACCAATTGGAGCAGGTAGTGTCCATGGCGGCATAATATGCGTTGGTGTTACAAATCCCATCGCAGTTGCTGAATATGCAACAGTTGCTGTTACAAGTGGTGTAATGATAAATGGGATAATTAAAATTGGATTTAGTACAATCGGTAATCCGAATATGACTGGTTCATTAATATTAAAAATACCTGGAACAATACAAGTTCTTGATAATGCTTTTGAATATTTCGATCGACCAAATATAATCATAGCTAATACAAGCCCTAACGTCGCACCAGAACCGCCAATCCATATAAACCATTGATATAACGGCTCTGGTGAAATAAATGGCAACTGATCTGCTCCACTAGCAACTGCTTCACCATTTTTCCCTAGGTATACTTCCCATAATGGCCTAGCAACAGTTCCAACAACCGACACACCATGGATTCCGAATGACCAAAAAAACGTAATTAAAAACACTGGAATCATTACACCGAAGTAACTGTCCCCAGCTTTTACTAATGGTGCTGCTAATTTATCAACAACATGGTGTAAATCAATGCTAAAAACGACAGTTACTAGACTCATTATAATAATAACGAATGCTGCAGGTATAAGTGCTTCAAATGAACGCGATACAGATGGCGGTACTTGTTCTGGCATTTTAATCATTACATTTTTCTTCTTACAAAATCTTAAAATCTCTACGGATAAAATAGAAACAATCATCGTCACAAATAATCCATGACCTCCGAGATTTGTCATCGGAAGCATGAATCCTTTTTTATCAATTAACTCAGGCGTTAATGTTAAAAGTAGTGAACATACCGCGAGCTGTGCTCCTGATAAAGCATCTAACTTATAACTTTTCGCTAAATTATATCCTATTCCAAATGCGATATATAAAGACATAATAAACATGGTTAAACGATATGGTATCAATATACTTGTTTGATTCTTTAATGCCCAAACTGATATGAAACTATCTTTCGGCAGTGGTGGAAATGCTACTATTAAAAAGAAGCTTCCTACTATAATAAATGGTAACGCCGAAATAACTCCATCACGGATTGCTTGTAAATGTCTCTGCTCAGAAAGCCTTGCCATCGGTCCAGATAAGTTTTTATCAAGAAACGTGACAAACTTATTCATAACGTTTCCCCCTAACTGATTAATTCATTTACAGTTTTTAATAAAGTCGGGCCGCCAAGCGGTGTGTATGCTTGCGGCGGTATGATGCCACACGGAATAGATTCCTCCTCTGCAAATTTTTTTACAGAGTCAAATCGGTGTCTTATTTGAGGTGCCACCATTACGACATCCCAGCCATTCTTTACTTCTTCCTCTACCTCATTCGTTCCAATTGCATGCACTTCCATGTTCACACCATTTTTCTCCGCTTCTTTTTTTAAAGCGTTTACAACAATTGCACTGGACATTCCTCCAGAACAGACGAACAAAACTTTCATTTATTAATCCTCCTATACTTATAATTTATTACCCTTCAAATGAAAGGAAGTTTCACTTTACTAACAAGCATATGAAGTAGTAAATGAATTTAGTTATAATGAAAGTAAATTTCATTAAAAATATTTTTCTTATTAAATTAATGTTTCAATATGCAATTTTCTCTATTGCAAGGTCAACCTCGCCTCAGATATTATTTTAAATAATCATATGATAGGGAGGCGTATAAATGATCGTTAAACGTTTATTAATGATATGTTGTATCGTTATCTTGTTCATCCCTTTCTCTTTCATTCCCCCTCACTCTACTTATGCTGAAGTAAATACTACGTACAAAAAACATGAATTACGTGCTGTATGGATCGCATCAGTTCTGAATATTGATTGGCCCTCAAAAACTGGCTTACCTATTGAAAAACAGAAGCAAGAATTTATAAGATTATTAGCCGATGTAAAAAGCACTGGTATGAATGCAGTTGTTGTACAAATTAAACCAACCGCTGATGCTTTCTATCCTTCAAATTACGGTCCTTGGTCTGAATACATTACAGGAACACAAGGAAAAGATCCTGGTTATGACCCGCTCGCATTTATGATTGAAGAAACTCATAAAAGAAATATAGAATTCCACGCTTGGATTAACCCATACCGAATAACGATGAATCACACCGATATAAATCGATTATCAAATAATCACCCTGCAAGGCAACATCCCGATTGGGTTGTCCCTTATGGCGGAAAGTTATATTACAATCCCGGTATTCCGGAAGTGAAAAAATTTATAACAGAAGGTGCTTTAGAAATCGTACAAAATTACGATATTGATGCGCTGCATATGGATGATTATTTTTACCCATATAAAGTAGCCGGTGAAGAATTTCCAGATCAGAAAACATACGAAACATATAATAATGGTAGATTTACAAATATAGAAGATTGGCGACGTAATAATGTAAATGAACTTGTAAAAGATTTAAATACTGCTATAAAACAAGAAAAATCATATGTAAAGTTTGGCATTAGTCCGTTCGGCGTATGGCGAAATATAGCTGACGATCCCACTGGCTCTAACACAACCGCAGGCCAAAGAAACTATGATGACCTTTATGCTGACACACGTGAGTGGATACAAAAAGGATATATTGACTACATTACACCGCAAATATATTGGAATATAGGTTTCACCCCAGCTGCATATGACATATTAGTAGATTGGTGGGTTAAAGAAACAAATAACAAACCGCTTCACCTATACATCGGTCAAGCGGCCTATAAAATTAATAATAACTCCGTCCCTGCTTGGTCTGATCCAGAAGAATATCCAAAACAAATTGCATTAAACCGGCTATATCCTGATATAAAAGGTAGTATGCATTTTAGCTTAAAAGATATTAATAACAATCCACTCGGAGTTAAAGATAGCCTTTCAAAAAACATATATAAACATCCTGCATTAATCCCGCCTATGCCTTGGCTTGATCATGATCCACCAAAACAACCGACTTTAAAAGGCGCCATTCCAAGAGATGAAGGTATTGCAATCGGTATCATTGACAATAGAGATAATGATTCTGCTTATTACGCTATTTACCGCGTGAATGGGAAAAATGAAGTGGATATACAAAATCCCAAAAATTTACTTACTACTGTAAGAAAAACAAAACTTGGAGAAATTTATGTAGATAAAACCGCTATTTCCGGAGAAACGTATACCTATGTCGTAACTGCAGTTGATCGATTGCATAATGAAAGTGTGGCTTCTAGTCATACTACCGTTAGAGCAAAATAAAACCTCATAAAAAAAGCGCCTTAAAGCCGTGATACTTAGCTTTTAAGGCGCTTTTTGTTATTTATTCTTAAACTTCTCAGTCGCTGCTCTCATCTTCACATTTAAATCGTGATCAATTGAGTCGCGAATATCTCGCTCTACTACTTCCATTTCTTTTTGGAAATTTTCCAAGTAGATTTTCAGTTCTTCTTCCTTCTCTGGTCTTTGTGAAGGTGGTAATTGTACTACCAACGATAACATGGCCGTTAAATCTTTCATTAAGAATGTTTCAAGTTTATGTTGTTGTTCAAACATGCGTTGCTCTTGATAGTACGGAAGTGCATTTAATACTGAAATTGTAATATCATCAACCGTTCTTTGTAATGAAGGATTTATTGAGCGTTTATACGCTTGAATTGTATTTAATGCGTCTGGATAACGGTCATAAAAATACAATTTGTAAAATGATAAGTCTGTCGGTTTTACAGTTTGCTGCGCTTCTTGTCTTAAGAAATCTTTCACTTTCATCGCAGCCACATCAATATCTTCATTTGTAAGCTTTTTCGTAGTTTTTGCCATTACATGCACTTTTTTCTGCTTTTCTTTCGGTAACATCGAGAAGACTTGCTCTCTCGTACGTTGACCTGATGCACAAAATAGAGTATTTAATGTATTTTGTTCTTTCTTTCCTTCGGTGCGAATCCAGCGATAAAACAGTGGATGTTGTGTAAATTCTTGTAGAAACGGTATTGATTTGTTTGATATCTTATCTAAAGAATCTTGCGCTCTTTTATATGGCTTCGTCCATGAAAAATACAGTTTCCGCCCGAAGTATACGACTAAAACAACGACAGTAAATGCTATTAAAAGCAATGTACCGAGTAGTAATAGTACTGTTTGAATGAAACTCATTTGTTCACCTCCTCTAATAATCCGTTATTTCCTTGGACGCTGAATGAGTTTCTGCTTCATCTCATCATTAAATGTGTCTAGTTCAATAACGAACTTCTTGCTTGACTCAATAATACGTTCTGACGATTTTTCAGATGCTTCAATTGCAGCGAACACATTTTGGAATGATTCACGTAATTTATCCATGCTAATAGCAGGGTTTTCAAGCAATTTCGTCGTTTCTTCTGTATTTTGTTTTAACGCTTGAGAATTACTTAATACCATCGATTCAATTGCTTCATTCGTCGCATTTACGGCATCAATTGTTTTCCGTTGATTCGTTAATGCAAGCTGAATAGCAGCTGAAACTGTTACAACGTTTTGTGTCATCGTAATCGCATTACGTATCGCCTCTGTTAATTTTTCATTATTTTTCTTAATGATGTCTACAGAAGCTATAGATTGTAATAATACACTTTTCGCTTGCTGCATATTACGTGTACGTACAAGTATCTTTTCTAATGCATCGTTAATTAACGGAATATCCCTTTGACGCTCTGGGTTTTGTTTCTCAGCTTCAAGCATGCCAGCAAGCTTTTTCCCTAAGTATACTTGTTTATCAAGAGCATGAATTTTATCGTGCGATTGTTCTTTTAACATTTCAAGACCAACTGTATCCTCTTGTAAGTTATCACGACCAATTAGAAGGGATCTAATAATTTCCTCAATTTGCTTATCTATAGATTGATATTTATGCACGTATGTTTCAAGTGGATTTTTCTTAAATACTTTAAACATAATTTTCTTCATACCACTTGCTTTAAGTGAATTGGGATCAAGCTCTGATACTACTTTGCGTAATTCTAACAATGTATTTGGAATTTCTTCATTCTTTCCATTCATCATCGCTGTGACAGGACGTTTTAATGCTGATAACGTTTGTCCTGCTGCTTGTTGTTCTTTATCCCCCAAATCTCCTAGCTGCGACAATACTTTTGATAAATCTGTATTTTGCTCGCTATTTAACTTTTGTACATAAAGATCGGCTTCTTTATTTAATTCATCAAGTTCTTCATCTTTTATAACTGTATCAACCACTACTTCTACATTATTATCTTTCACAATGGATACAGGTTCTTTTTTCTCGAGTTCAGTCAACAAAATCGCTCCTTTATTTATATGTGCGAATTTATATGCACTATATTTCATCAATTATATCGTATTTCATACACATTCTGATTGCTTGAAATCGATTTTTTTAGAAATGTCTGTTTATGCAGTCATTCCCTGTTTCTTACTATAAGTATACCTGTAATCAACATAATTTTCCTCAGACTTAAGACCTAGAGAACTACATGCTGAAGGCGGATTCTTCATATATTTCCTAAATAATTTACGTTCTTTTAATCGTGCTACACTCAATCTTTTGACATTCACCCGTTTTCAATGTGATAATTCTATTACACTCACTTCTATTTATTTTTGCGAGCTACAAATGCTCCCTTTTGAAACGCTAATAACACTGTTTCAAACGTATCATCTTCTTCAATCATTTTTATAAACTCATCTAATTCACTTGCATGAGAAGTTGCATTATCAACAACAAGAAAACCTTTTGGCTGTAACATACGTTTTATATGCTCAAACCACCACATGTATTGCGTGCGCTCTGAATCTAGGAAAATAAAATCAAATGAATGATCTAATTGGGAATCTAAAAATGCCCCTGCTTCTTGATTGTGAACATCAATCCTTTGTAAAAGGTTTGCCTTTTCAAAATTGACAAGTGCCTCTCCAACTCGTTCTGAAGAAAGCTCTACAGTTGTTACATTTCCATTTGTTTCTTCTACCGCATTAGCTAACCACAATGTAGAATAACCATTAGAAGTTCCGATTTCTAAAATGTTTTTTGCATTACACCCTTTTACTAAAATTGATAAAAATTGCCCCATCTCACGAGAAATATTCCGTAATTTTTCTTCCCGTATTTTTTTATTCCGATCATGCTCTTCTCCATATTGTTCAAGTTGAAGTAATAATGAATCTAACGTATCCATTCTTTTCATCGCCTTTCCAAGCAATATGATGAAAAAGCTCTTGCTGCCCGTCTACTTTTATTATATGCGAAACGAAATCCTTTTTCCCGTTATATGACAAAGATTTATAATTTTTTATAGCATATTGTTTCGTTTTTTGGTAAAGTTAATTTCTACGTGCAATTATTCCATTCATATTATTTCATATTAAAATTGCAGTTATTAAATTATATAAACCCCATTTAAATGAATCGGTATTTCAAATTCAATTAAGCGCCCTTTTCGGACGCATTTTCTTTGTTTATATATTTCCAGAAGAAAGGATGCTTACAAATGAACGTGATTAGCTTAGATGCTGCTCGAAAACGAAAGCAGCATAAAAAATTAATGATTACTATACCGATTATTACACGTATTTATGAAGAAGACGGGGAAATTAAATTTGAGGTAGCTGGCGAAAAAGATGTACCTCTTGAAATGTTAGAAAAATAATAAAAAAGCGCATTTCTAAAGAAATGCGCTTTTTTATATTTTTACATTTAAATGCATAAGTTTTTCAGGATTAACCATCATATAAATATTTGAAATCTTCTCATCCTCAAATGCAAACGAAAGAACATACGTTACTTTATTATTTATTGTAACTATAACTCCTGGTATACCATTTACCATTTTAAAATCAACAGTGTACTCTTCTGTCAATCGTTGTGCAATCCCAAAGAACAAGCGAATAATTCGATCTGCAGAATAAATCGGATTGATCGCAGTTGTAACTTTACCTCCACCATCAGCTTTGAGTATAGCATCTGTTTTTAATACTTCCAACATACCTTCCGTATCCCCACACTGTAATGATGCTACAAACTTTTCAACATAAGAAGCCATTTTCTCCGTGCTTAATTTTGATTGCTTCGGTTTCTCCAACATGCTTTTTCGTGCACGTTGAAAGATCTTCCTGCAGTTCACACTACTCTTATCAACAATTGAAGCTATTTCTTCGTATTCATAACTGAAAACCTCTCTTAATATGAAAACAATCCTTTCTACCTCAGATAGTTGTTGTAAAAGTAATAAATATGCGGTGGAAAGGGATTCTTTCATTATAAATGACTTTGATGGCTCATCACTCTCGTCTACAAGTGGCTCTGGTAACCACATCCCTACATACACGTTACGTTTATGCGCTGCCGATCGTAATTTATCAATTGAACGATTTGTCGCCATCTTACATAAATATGCTTTCATATTTTCTATAGATTGAGGATCTTCTATATTATTTAGCGAGATAAATACATCCTGAACGATATCCTCAGCATCCATAACACTCCCAAGGATTCTGTATGATAACGAAAATAATAATGGTTGATACGCTTCATATAACTGCTCCGTTTCCATGATGAACTGCCTCACTTTCATATTGCTTTAAAATGTGTAACGCTGCTCGTTTCCCACTTGCTACCGCAGCATCAGCTAATATTTCATCATGCCCTGCCCAATCTCCTGCAACATAAACACCTGGCATTTCAGGTATATTAGGACCCGGCTTTTCAACACGGTCAATATGAGGAAAATCATGTACTACTGTTATTTTCGGTAAATATTGCTGTGCAACAACTTCTCTTTTCCAATTTGGATGTAACAACTCCATCGTACTTTCCAACTGTTCTTTATCTTCATGAATATGATTCATCTCTAGCACAGGATTATGGTACTTAATTAGACTCACTGCAATTGATCCATCTTCACTTAATTTAGCTGCTCTCGATTGATTTGTGAAAAATATAGGTTGATCTAATCCTAATACAAATTGATGTGTAGGATTGGGTAATTGTCTCAAGCCAATATCTAATGCAGCAACAGTAACCGGTACCGATTGTTCATTCCATCTATGCAAACTTGTTCCTTCTGCACCTTTTATTATTTTACAAGCCTCTTTTGGCGGAGTCGTCACGATGACTGTATCTACTGCAAAAACCTCATCATCAACACAATGTATTCTTTGTTTATCTTCATAATGCTCTATTTCCAAAACATGCTTTTTAGCCAAAAATTTTACCCCGACATCATTCGCTAAATCTCTTAATTTTGTTATTATCGTCTCCCAACCACCATCTACATAAAGTACTCCTTCTTTTATAGAAAGCTGTATTTGCTTTAGTACAGATGATGCTAATTGTATTGTAGGAGCAAACGTATATGTTGTTGTCCGGCATAGCGCATAAAATATATTACGAACCATTGGATCTTTTATTTCATTTTCTGCCCATGTAGTTAGACTCATTTTCGGAACTTCTCCTACATCTAAATTTCCTAAACGAATCATAAGACGTGAGAATTGTACTTTTGCAGACCACGAAAGTAGTGGTGTTGATAAAATTGAGCGAAAATCTGTTGGGATGGTGAATATATCCCCTTTCCATATTCCATGTGCTTTTGTAGATGGTATTCCACCTGGAAGATTCAAACCGAGCTCATTAAAAGTTATAAACGCTGCCCCGCCTCTATATAAAGCATGTGCACCAAGATTCATGCAGATTCCATTTTTATTTATAGTCATCCCTCGGCCACCGAATTGACTGGATTTTTCTAATACAATCACTTTCTTTCCAGCTTTCGCTAAATATATAGATGCTGTTAATCCAGCAAGCCCACCGCCAACAATTGCTACATCAAATGTATTCATAATAAAATCCCTCCTTATCGTTCTACATACAAGACGAACGATTAAGGAGGGATGTGACATGAAAATAAATTTTTATTACCCTACTTTATTTCATTACTTTTTAATTCGGTCATATTGCATACGAAATAACTCAATTGCAAATGGAATATCCTCTTCACTCTTTATATAATAACTGATCCATCCTGATTCAGGTAATACGTGATGTGGTTTTACCAATCCTTGCTTCACTAATTCATCTCGCTTTAACTTCGGAAATGGTAAATCAGCTAATTTATCACCATGAAGATGGCCAAGTTCTTTCTTACCATAATTTATTTCAATACCACCAAATCGATGCGGCTTTTCAGAAACACCCGCCCAGCTGAGTACTTCATTTCTAATCATTTCACTAAATGACATGAACATTCACTCCTTATAAATGATTGATGTACTTTTAAATTAACATTTTCATTACTTTTTTCCATCAATCCAAAGTATGAATGGGAATACGAATATAGTTTAATCTTTATACTTTATTCTTTATGGAATAAGTGAATTTATTAAGCTACCGACAACAGCACAAAACAAAGACTAGACACATATCCTAATTTTGTAACCTAACTTACCTATAGAAAGGCGGGTAATACAATTGACTGCCAACATCGACTATACCTCCCCCTCAACCAATTTTACTTATGATGTAAATAAAAGTAATTTTTTTCGGAAAGATGCCCAAAATTATATAAATGTACTTGGTATTAAACAATTAAACACTTTAGAAAATACTTCTTTATTAGATATTTATTTAAGTACAGGAAATGTTGTAGAACCACATATTCATCAAAATGCAGCTGAACTTGTTTATTGTATTTCAGGGTCTGCTGTTGTTTCTTTACTTAATCCATTTACGAATCAAATATTAAACTTACCGATAAAACCGGGGCAAGTTGCCAACATTCCACAAGCGTGGTGGCATTATGAAATTGCTACAGCTGATAATACTCATTTATTAGCTATTTTCAATGCCCCAGCGCCAGAAGTTATTTTCGGTTCTGATATTTTAAGATTAACTCCGGCTCATATGATGGCCCATACTTACTGCCTCAATGAACAACAATGGAAACAAGCGGTTTCTCCTATTCAATCAACTACTGTTATTGGCCCTCCGGCAAACTGCAATCAAAACCGTGGAATGAAAAATTACCCAACCCAGCCCCTCCCTCAACAACATAATCCGTATCCCCAAGATTCTTATTACTTTCCTCTTTACTGGGGCTATTAATTTGTAAATTTTTAAAAGAATCATCATTTATCTCCTAGGAAAATACCGAGGAGATTTTTTTATTGTATGTTCTCTTCCTATTAATAATAGTAACAATTGATAGTGTACATACATATAATATTTATATATTAAATTGGAGGTGATAGTACTATGAGTAATTATAACTATCGAAAAAACTACTCTTATAATAAAAATAGTAGCTCTTCAGCATCCTCTCAATCTTCCAATTCTCAATCTTCCAATTCCCAATCGCAAAGAGACTTAGCCGAGCAAGGCTATGTAAAGAAAAAAGGATGTAACTGTAATAAAAATAAATAGTTTATTTTATGGATGAATTCTTTTTTAAAAGAATTCATCTTTTTTTGCTGATCGGAAATTTTTAAAGTTACATAACTTATGCCTTAAATGAGAAAGGGTAAATTATACTTTTTTATACGAACTTAATAAAGAGTAATTGTTCAATTGATTTATTACTTATTTCCTCAAAAAATATAGTCCTTCCTAAATTTATTAGGAAGGACTATATACAAACCCCCTGTTTAATTTCCTACTAAACATTGTAACAAATTAAACGATATTAATACCTGCACTTACAAATCCAGCAACTGCAGCTATTGGACTTGCTGCTGTTAATGAAACATACAGTAGTATTTTATCTCCAGCCGCTACTGGAATAGCTTCAGCAATGATTCCTGATGCTGTAGAACCAATCGCTATTGCGGCAAATGCTGGTGTTAATAAAAGAGGTGCGCCTTGTACTGTAAACGTATTGCTTGCTGCAGGTGCAGTTAATATTTGTATTTGCACTTGAACAGGTGATAATGGAGCTAAAGCAGCTGTTGCACTAAAGAAACCAGCTAATGACGTAATAACCCCTGCGCGTGGTGCTACAAATGCATAATCACCTACACCTAATGCTAATGTGATACTTGTTCCACCAGTTAAAGCTACACCAGGCTGACTAAATCCAAATCCAAGAAGAGTTCCTGTATTAGCTATTAACGCGTTAACTAACGCAGATGGTGTTGTACCTGAAGCAAACGGAATAATAGCTCCGCCACCAGTTGCACCAGTTGCTCCTGTTAAGCCTGTTGCACCAGTTAAACCTGTTGCCCCTGTTGGACCTGTTGCTCCTGTTGGACCTGTTGCTCCTGTTGCTCCTGTTGGGCCTGTTGCTCCTGTTAAACCTGTTGCTCCTGTTAAGCCTGTTGCTCCTGTTGGGCCTGTTGCTCCTGCTCCTGTTGCTCCTGTTGGACCTGTTGGACCTGTTGCTCCTGTTGCTCCTGTTGCACCAGTTGCTCCTGCTCCTGTTGGACCTGTTGCTCCTGTTGCTCCTGTTGCACCAGTTGCTCCTGTTGCTCCACCTCCTGGACCTGTTGGACCTGTTGGACCTGTTGGGCCGCCTCCTGGAGTAGCACCAATTAATTGAGTTAATAAGTTTAATAAAAGTTGTAAGCTTGCAGGGTCAATAATTAAAGAGAAGAAGAATGGTGCAAGAGCACTGTAGAATTGTTGTAATAAAGAAAGTAATTGACTTAGATTTGGGTTAGGAGATTGTAGTAAATTAATAATACTTTGAATTAATTGTTTTAAGAAATTCCCTTCTGGAGAAGGTGCTAATTCATTTAGTAAGTTCAATAGTTGAGTAAACAAATTGAGTAAAGCTAATCTGTTTGCATCACTTGGATTTGCAAAAAACGCTGCAATAGCCGAAATTAAAGAGTTTAGTAAAGTAATTAATCTACCTAATTGCTCACTAGTAATCGGAACTGTTTGTGGATTGTTACAACAATCTGGAGTGAAAACAATCGGATTATTACAGTGGTTATGACCGAAACAATTATTACTTGTCATTTATGTCCTCCTTACTTGTTTTATATTTGAGTTTTTCCTATTATAAGGATCATAAAGTTGTAAAAGAGTATGTGTTATATATTGACTTAAAATAGGAAACATGAAATATAATTAAACTTAAAAACGTTATTTAATTATGTTCATGACTCACATATTAATTATATGTTTTTAATAATTGACTGCTTAGATTAAATACCTAAACTTACGGGTTTATTTTATTTTTCCACGTTTATCTCTTAGGTTTAAATACACATATTAATTTGAATATACTCAACAATTAACAGTGCCATTTTTTCATATAAATATACATTATTTCTTTACTAAGATTGTGTTCTCTTTTTAAACATGAAGCCCTTTGTATTATAGAGAACTCTCATATACTATATTGAAAAATTCATTTTATATTTTATTCCAATACACTATGAAAAGAATTGAAGTTAAAATTCCTATCATTCAACCATTTATGACAGCTAGAAATTGAATGTACCTTCACTTAATTTTAACTATTTAAATATAAAACAAAAAGGACAGATTCCTTTTCATTAAGGATCTGTCCTTTTAATTAATAATAATAAATTGTAATATAATTGAAGATCCTTGCGATGGTGGTTGCGTATCCAATAAAGTTAATTTACCAGTACTCACTTCATATAATGGTTGTGGCTGCAGTATTCCATTAACAAACAAATTAATATAAGAAACTTCACTAGGAGACAAAATATTCGTTGTACCATATTGAGGTATCCCGTCAGCATCTGTATATATAAGCTTCTCTCCATCCGCAAAAGTGTAATATAACAAATTGGTGGTTGTTATAGGGCCAATCCCCCCGGTAGGACCTGTTGCTCCGGTTGGTCCCGTTTCTCCAGTTGGACCTGTTGCTCCGGTCGGGCCCGTTATTCCGGTTGGGCCTGTTGCTCCGGTCGGGCCCGTTATTCCAGTCGGGCCTGTTGCTCCGGTCGGGCCCGTTATTCCAGTCGGGCCTGTTGCTCCGGTTGGGCCTGTTATTCCAGTCGGGCCTGTTACTCCGGTCGGCCCCGTTTCTCCGGTTGGTCCCGTTTCTCCAGTTGGACCTGTTGCTCCGGTCGGGCCCGCTATTCCGGTTGGGCCTGTTGCTCCGGTTGGTCCCGTTATTCCAGTCGGGCCCGTTTCTCCAGTTGGACCTGTTGCTCCGGTCGGGCCCGTTATTCCGGTTGGGCCTGTTACTCCGGTTGGGCCTGTTATTCCGGTCGGCCCCGTTTCTCCGGTCGGCCCCGTTATTCCAGTCGGGCCTGTTGCTCCGGTTGGAATATAAATTGGTGGAAGAATCGGAAATGTAGGTCCAATATTTTCTGGGCCTATCATCCCCTTATTCAATGATAAATTGTCATTGCGTTTCAATTTAATACCTCATTCCACATGTTTTTTAATTCATACACATCATTATGACCCTATCATTAAAGAATAACTTTATAACTATTCTCTTTTTTCTTCCCAAAGAATTATTACATATATTAAACATTTTACCGTTGCTATAACCGCTTTAATTAATATAATAAATTAATCATTCTATTTAAAAAGTACTAAATCTATTACATTCTTATTTAAAAAGATGAGGTGATTTATATTCAAGATAATAATGAAATTAGAAAAAAAGAAATAATGTCAATGGCCCTTGACATTATTTTCCCTTACAGGCTTACTGGACCTACGGGGCCTACTGGAAGTACTGGGCTTACCGGGAGTACTGGATCTACCGGAAGTACTGGGCCTACCGGAAGTACTGGGCCTACCGGAAGTACTGGGCCTACCGGAAGTACTGGGTCTACCGGAAGTACTGGGCCTACCGGAAGTACTGGGTCTATCGTTACAACAAACTCTATGTTCGCTAATAATACATCAGGTGGTCCTGTTTCAGTCATATTAGGAGGAACAAACATTCCACTTTCAAATAACCAAAGTCTTGGTAATTTTACAGTTAACGCTTCAAATGACGTATTTACAATTCCTGTAACTGGAAGATATCATTTAACCTATCAAGTTAATACGACAACCGCTCTACTTGCTGGAACTAGACTACTATTAAACGCTTCTACGCCAATTCCTGGCTCTATTTTTTCTCCCGCTTTATCAACTTCAAATTATAGTAATAATTTAATTACTAATTTAAATGCTGGTAATACAATTTCACTACAATTATTTGGTATATTATCTGTCGTGAATTTAGTTGGAGGTGGATCAACAGGTGCCTCTCTTACAATTATACGAATTGATTAAAAAATGATTCATTCTTTTTATAATAAACAATCTAAATACTCAATTGGTAAATATTACGAGAGTGATGACGTAATAAAAATAAATTGTACTATATCCATAGTAGAAAACATCTATACTAAATTTTCCGTATATATATTATCAATTTACACTTCCCCCATGTCGGTGTTACATTAAAGATGAAGATCGTTTCTTCTTTACAGACCATCTCAATATGTATTTGAGGAACATCTCCAATCCTATACGCGAGAGCAATACTATATTGACACTCAATTGAGTGTCTTTTTTTATATTCAAAAAATAAAACCATCTCTTATAGATGGTTTTAACAATACACATTTACTCTTTATATTATTGCCAGCTTATAAAGCTGGATAATAAATAGTCATACTTAACCGCGTTAATGTTCTTCCTGAATTAGTATAAGTATGCGGTCTATCCGCCTTAAAGCGAATTGAGTCTCCATTATTTAACGTATATTGACAATCGTTTATGTCAATTGTCAATTTCCCTTCAAATACCGTTATAAACTCTTCTGTTCCTTCTTTATGCGCTTCTGAACTTAATTTCCCTCCTGTATCAATTTCAACCATATAGATTTCAAAATTCCTATTATCTTGGAAAGGAAATGAGGGATACACCTTATATCTCCCATTGTCTTCAGACAATACTTGAACATCATTTCGTAAAACTACTTTCGTATCAGGCTGTGGATTATTAATTAAAGAGGTAAATGATACTTTCAAACCATTAGCAATTTTCCATATTGTTGTTAGTGTCGGGCTTGAATCTCCTCTTTCTATCTGTCCAATCATTGTTTTACTTACACCTGTTAATTGAGAGACCTTTTCTAAACTTAATTTTTCTTTTTCACGTATTGATTTTAAATTTTTTGCCAGAATAAGTTGAATTTCTTCCATAAAAAACACTCCTACACTGTATACAATATAACGACCGTTATGTATAATAAAAAGCACACGTTATATTGTTCTTTTCGGTCATTATAACACACAAAAAATAGGGGGTTTTGAAATGCCTATATTTTCTTTTTTGTTATTTGTATTTATAAGTAGCTTCACACCTGGTCCCAACAATTTCTTAGCTATGACATACGCAAATCAACATGGATTAAAGAGAAGCATAAACTTTTGCTTTGGAGTAGCATTCGGTTTTTTCATCCTCACTTCTTTATGCAGTTTCTTTAATATTGTATTAATTAATATTATCCCTATAATTGAATTTCCTTTAAAAATTTTAGGTGTCGCGTATATGCTATATTTAGCCTTTAAAATAATTACTAGTAAAGGCGGTGCCGGTCACAATGAAAAAAATAATAAAAACTTATTTACAGTGGGTATTTTCCTTCAATTTATTAACCCTAAAGGAATATTATTCGGACTCACAGTAGTCTCTACTTTTATACTCCCTTACTACAATTCATATTCAAGTTTTCTACTTTTCTCATTATTTCTAGGTATAGTCGGTTTACTGAGTACATTTAGTTGGAGCCTTTTTGGTTCCATGTTCCAAAAACTTTTATTAAAACATAATCAATTATTTAACATCATTATGGCTGTTTTATTAGTTTTCAGTGCCGTTTCAATCGTTATACACTAATTCGATGCTCATTTTAGATTTTGTACTTTTTAATACCACTCTTTATCATTCAGACTACTTTACATACTAATCCATGCACATACCCTATGTGGTTTAAAACTTTTAAGAGGAAACCTTCTAACAATAGGTTTCCTTCCATATTATATTAAATAAGAAGCAGGTTAAATACGGAGGTGATTTTGATTAAGACTACTTTAATTTCTCATTTTTACAATGAAGAATATTTACTTCCGTGGTGGTTAATGCACCATACAAAGCTATTTGATCATGGCATTCTTATTAACCGTGGATCCACTGATCGTTCAGTTGAAATCTGTAAAACATTCGCTCCTAATTGGGAAATACGAAACTCAAAATCATTCGAATTTGATGCTTATTTAGTTGATCAAGAAGTTATGGAAATTGAAAGAGAAATTACAGGATGGAAAATGGTATTGAATACGACAGAATTCCTATGCTGTTATAATAAAGAACAATTTTTCAAATCACTTAACACTATGGGCGGCAATATGTTTTCAATAAGAATGATTATGATGATTGATGAACCCACTCATGGCTACACTAATCCAAGATATAGCTCTCCGCTTGTTAAACAACGTTATCACGGCATAATAATTCAACCTAATCCAAACCAACTATATCTTAACGGTAGATTAATTCACAATAATTCGCACGGGAACTATAGAGTCGGGAGACATGGTTCGCATTATCCTTATAGCATTTACATGGAACCTGCTTTTATTTTTAAATTTTTTTATAGTCCATGGAACGATGCAATGAAAAAACGAAAATTACAAATCGGGCCTACTCTTTCTCAACATAGTGTACGACGCGGATTAGGTTCTCATCACTTAACAACAATTGAAAAATTAGAAAAAAAATACAAATACTATGCAACCTTAACTACGGATCTCCGGTTATTCCCAGAATACCAAATTATATTTCCTGATCTTTGTCCTTAATGTCATGAATATTTAGTTCCGACATCCATCCGTTTTTTATTAACATACCAACTCCAACTAAATACTTTTCTCTAGTAGAAATCTGAGCTAGAACTCTTGCTGCACGGAAATTCCTCTTATTTAATCTCGTATCACTAGCCTATAATCTTTCATACCATTTCATTAAGCACTTGATGTTGGATCAGAAATAAAAAATGGTAGTTCATTTGGAAAATTTTCAATTTCAGATTTTATACCTTCTAAAACAAAGAATTCAAACAATAGAACCTAAACTAAGATTTTAAGTTATGGCTTTATTTTTTTCTTATTATTCACTTTAAAATCTTTTTATAATAATATTGAAAAATACGATATAATATAAATTACTGTTCTTTAGGAGGATCACAATGGCTGATAAGTATAAATTTTTTATTCTCATTGTTACCGCATTTTTTTCATTCTTTTCTTTAATAAAAGATTTCCGCAACACTTCAAAAAGTTTCTTTTGGGGTAGTTTTATCATTCTTACAAGCTTCATGATACTATTAATACATGCTCTAGATTTAACTCAAATACTTTTTTATCCAAAGCAAATTGCACTTGAATTTATTACAATACCACGTAAATTATTTCTACCATCTGTCACTGAGGCCGCCAGTTCCCTCCAACACTAAGATAATAATTTGATTAAGAGCTCTTTCTAAAAGAGCTCTCTTTTTTAACATAAACATACCATATACAAAATCCAACCTTAACCACTTAATTACTTATAAGAACCTAACTTATAAAACGCATAATAATTATATTTATTTACTAGTATACAAGCCGTATCTCTTAGTAGAAGCACAGCATAATATACGATACAGGACAAAACTTTCAAAAAACTTGTCTAAGTTAATTCTCAAAAAGGGGTGAATATAAATGCCTATCGTTAAACCTTTTATAGCAGGAAGACGATTTGTAAGTACAGCAGCAACAGGAACTGCTGCTGGAGCAGATTTAACTTTTGCTAACACAGACTTCACTGATGACACTGGTGCTGTAACAACATTCCCTGCTTCTTATGCCTTTTTAACACTTTATATTAATGGTGTTATTCAAACAGGTGATACTATTACTGGTGTGACTACTACAGCTGCTACTATTGTAGGAGGAGCAGTCCTAGATGGAGGCACTCCTATCGCAATTGAATTTACTATAACGTAAATTTAGTTGTCTTTTTAGAGGTTTCATTGAAAGAAACCTCTAATTTTAAAAATTCACATCAATTTTAGTAGCAACTACATAATACAGTGCACATACTAGATAGAATGATAGAATTTTATACTCACTCTCAAAAAGAGCACTTATCTATAGCGATCTTTTATATAGCGCAATAATTTTTCGCCTATTTGCTCTTGGAGAACCGACTAAGCAGTTAGTTAAATTAGCTAACTGCTTTTTCCATATAGTATTTATTATTATTCATAGCTTTATCCGTAATAGTAATGCTTGTGCACTATCTACTATAAATTTTCATATATTGTATTATGCTTGTCCAAAATGTGAAGTTAATACTCACGAAATCTAAATACAAGAAAGGAGTGAAAATATGCGCTCATCCATTCGTAAATTCGCTAATTTTAATTGTGAAGCACAAGCACCTAGTTCACTACCTGCCCTAGGTTTTGCCTTCAATGCTACTTCACCTCAATTTGCAACATTATTTACACCACTACTATTACCTAGTACAGGCCCAAATCCTAACATTACTGTCCCTGTAATTAATGATACAATTAGTACTGGAACTGGTATTAAAATTCAGGTAGCTGGTATTTATCAAATTAGCTATACATTAACGATTAGCCTTGATAACGTCCCATTAGCCCCGGAAGCAGCTCGCTTTTTCTTGACATTAAATTCATCGACTAATATTATTGCAGGATCCGGATCCGCAGTCCGTTCTAATATTATCGGAACTGGTGAAGTCGATGTATCAAGTGGGGTCATTCTAATTAACTTAAACCCTGGTGATTTAATTCAAATTGTCCCCGTTGAAGTAATAGGTACAGTAGATATTCGTTCTGCAGCGTTAACAGTTGTGCAAATTCGTTAATAAAGTGAAACTTTAATCAGCCCTCACCAATGGGCTTTTATGAGCAGTCCAGCCCCCACCTAACTTCTTTGCTTCCGCTAAATTTTAAGGTGGGGGTCTTACTGTCCGGCAAATAGCAGGATAAAAACAAAAGACTTAGCTAATTAATATTTATTGTTCCTTATACACAATATCTTTTTATAGATTTGACACACATTTATATTAAACAAGCATATTTTATTGTATGACTATATAGTCATACAAATCTAAAGCGTTCATAAAAGCACACTTATATGTGTGCTTTATTTTTAATTAAAACCTACAACATCCTCACACAATATCCATATATTATCTTGATTCCTCTCTAAATGTATGGTTTGTCTCAGAGCGCTTTTAACAGCGCTCTTTTTATTTAAACTCCGATTTTTAAAATTCGATTTTATGATTTACGTTATTATACACATGCTACGCTACTTTTGAAACAAGGTATACATCCAAAGACTGTAAGTGAACACTTCAGTTATAAAGATATGTTCATAACATTAAATCGCTATTCACATGTTTTGCCTGGAATGCAGGTGGATGCTGTTAAAATATGTAGTGAAAGACCATTTGGATAGTAATATTTGCAAATATAAAAAATGCGGTTTCTCCTCTCAAGAGAAACCGCAACATATCAATGCTTTTACTATATTTTAAACTGACTCGTATACAAATCAAAATAAAACCCTCTATCTTCCATGAGAGATTCATGATTCCCTCTTTCTAAAATATTTCCATCTTTTATAACAAGAATTTGATCTGCTTTTTCAATTGTTTTAAGTCGATGAGCGATCACAAAACTTGTGCGACCTCTCATTAAATTATTTAGTCCTGCTTGTATTTGTAATTCTGTTCTTGTATCAATATTTGATGTCGCTTCATCGAGAATTAATATATCTGCATCTGCTAAAATTGCTCGTGCAATCGCTAGAAGTTGTTTTTGTCCTTGACTTAAATTCGATCCTTCTGAAGCAATTTCTGTTTCATATTGATTTGGCAAATGCTTAATAAAAGAATGTGCAGATGCTGCCTTAGCTGCAGTGATAACTTCTTCATCAGTAGCATCTAAGCTTCCATAACGGATATTATCCATAATCGAACCAGCAAATAAATACGTATCCTGTAAAACTACTCCTATTTTACTTCGTAAAGAATTAATATCATAATCTTTTATATCTTTTCCATCAATATGAATTTGTCCTTGCTGTATATCGTAAAAGCGAGTTAACAAATTAATGATTGTTGTTTTCCCTGATCCAGTCGGACCAACTAAAGCAATTGTCTCTCCTGGCTGCGCTTTAAGACTCACTTCTTTTAAAATCGTTTTATTTTCTGCGTAGCCAAATGAAACATTCTCAAGTGCAACATGCCCTTGTAAATTTTGTACAACGAATGCGTCTTTTTTATTTTGAATTTCTGGTACCTCATCCATAATTTCAAAAACACGTTCTCCACCAGCAACTGCCGCTTGAATTGTATTCATTAAAGTCGCAAATTGACTTAGCGGTCTTGAGAATTGACGAGAATAATTAATAAAAGCCGCAATAACTCCTACTGTTGTCATTCCGTTTAAGACCATAACTGATCCAGTCCCAATGACAAGGCCCATACCTAAATTATTAATAAAGTTCATACTTGGAAAAATAAAAGCTGAAAATGTATCAGCCTTCGTAGCTGAAACTCTTAGCTGTTCATTAATTTTATTGAAATTTTGTACAGTTTCTTTTTCTTTTCCGTACAACGTTGTAACATCCGCACCTGTAATTGCTTCCTCAATAAATCCATTTAATTCACCTAAATCTTTTTGACGCTTCGCAAAGTTTTTACCACTATATGCAACTAGTTTTTTTGTAACGTAAAACATAATAGGTACTGTAATTAAAGTTACAATTGCTAAAATCCAATTTAAGGCGAACATTGCAATCGTTACACCTATAAAAGTTAATGCTGATGAAATAATTTGTACAACGCTTTGTGTCAAAGCTTGATTCAAATTATCTATATCATTTGTCACACGGCTCATTAAATCACCTTGAGAACGCACATCAAAGAACCGTAAAGAAAGCGTTTGGATTTTCTCAAAAATATCTTGTCGTATTTTTTGAATTGTTTTTAATGCAACGTTAATCATGACAAACGTTTGTAACCATGTTAAAAGTACAGTTACACCATAAATCGCGATAAGTAACATACACATTCTTGCTGTACCACTTAAATCTTTCGGTACAATATATTGATCTATAATAACTCCCATAAAATAGGGACCTAATAATCCAAGTAATGTAGTAACAACGACTAGAAATATAACAAACATAAGAGCAGCTTTTTGATAGCCCATATAGTTCCATACCCGCATTACAGTTCCTTGAGCATTTTTAGCTTTTCCCATCTTTGGGGTGTTTCGTCCACCTTTATTAGCAAATTGCCCTTGAAAATTACGCATGTTCTTCCCCACCTTCTTTATCTAAATTACCACCTTGGGAAAGATAAATTTCCTGATAAACCTCACTTCGTTCTAACAATTGTTCATGTGTACCATTGCCAACTAATTCACCATTATCTAATACAAGTATTTTATCCGCATCCATTATGGAAGAAATTTTAGACGCAATTAATAAAGTTGTTGTGCCTTTATATTTTGTTTTTAAAGCTATTTGAATAGTAGCCTCTGATTTTGCATCAACTGCTGATGTAGAATCATCTAATATGAGAATCGGTGGCTTTCTCACAAGTGCCCTTGCAATTGATACACGTTGTTTTTGTCCACCTGATAGATTTGTCGCGCCTTGTGTTAAATTATATTGATAAGATTCTTCGAGCTTATTGATAAACTCAGTCGCACAAGCTGATGCAGCTGCTACTTCCAGCTCGTCATGTGTTGCATCTTCTTTACCATAACGTAAATTTTCTTCTATACTGCCTGAGAACAACAACGCCTTCTGAGGTACAAACCCTATTGAAGCACGGAGTTTTTGCAAATCATATTTTTTAACATCTATTCCATCTATACATATTTCACCATGATCCACATCATATAGACGTGGTAACAGTTTCGCTAAGGTAGATTTACCACTTCCAGTTGATCCAATAATCCCTACTTTTTCACCTTTTTGTATGCTAAACGAAATATCTTTTAAAACGTATTCATTATTTTTCGTATAGCTATAACTAACATTTTTAAATTCGATATTTCCTTCAATTTTCTCAGGTTCGATCGCATTCGCTTCGCTTATAATATCAACCTCGGTATTTAACACTTGCTGTACACGATCCGCAGATGGAAAAGCTCTCGCAATTTGAATAAATACCATGCTAATCGACATAAGTGACATTAAAATGATATTCAAGTAATTAATAAATGCCAAAATCGCTCCTACTTGAAGCGTTCCATTGAATACTTTTTCTCCACCAATCCATAATGTTGCGACAATCCCGCCACTTACAACTAGCATAATGATTGGCATCATTAAAGAAATAAGCTGCACAGCTCGAATATTTATCTTCGTTAAATTTGTATTTACACTTCCAAATTGAGCGATTTCATATTTTTGTCTTACATACGCTTTTATAACACGTACACCAGATAAATTTTCTTGTAACTTTGTATTCACTTTGTCCAATGCCTCTTGCACCTTTTTAAATGTACCACTTGCTTTACTTGCAATTAAAATAATCGCAAGTAATAAAATCGGAACAACTACAAGTAATATTGGAAATAACTCTCTTGCTGTTACAAAAACAATAATTATACTTCCGATAAATAACAGCGGACCACGAACGAGAACACGTAATGTCATCGTCATTGCTGATTGAATGGAAGTGATATCATTCGTCACGATCGTTAATAATTTACCTGTTCCAAATGAATCACGATTATTACTAGAAAATGTTTCTATTTTCGCAAACACATCTTTTCGTATGTCAGTAGCGAAATTAACAGCTGCTTTTGTAGAATACATCATACACCCAAGCCCTCCAACTAAACCGAGTGCTGCTGCTCCTATCATAAGAAGCCCCATTTTTATTACATAATTTAAATCCCGATTTGCAATCCCAACATCAATGATATGTTGCATAATAGTCGGTTGAATTAAGTCCATCGCAACCTCAAGTACCATAAATAGCGGTCCAATAATAGCGAAGAACATGTATGGTTTTAAATACTGTAATAACTTACGAAATGATTTCATACATAGTCTCCTTTTCCCATGAAATTACCACTGAATAATTCATATCCCTCCTTATTTAAGCGATATTTTTTGTAATTTCTTCATTACTTCTATTATATTATGTAAATTAATATTTAACATTATTAAATGATAAGTATTAATGACTTTCTGGTCAATACATATGCTTTATATTATGTAAATACAAAAACCGCATTCTTAATGAAAAGAATACGGTTTTTCATCTATAATTCTTCAATTGTAAAATGTAAAAACTCAGTCTCAAATCCCTTATTTTTAGAAGGACTACACGTGTAAAAACCTATTTTAATAGGCTCATTTCCTATATCCTCCATTAAATGAGCGATTCTTATTTGTTCCCATTGATGTCTCTTTTTCACATATATTGTATAATCACCGCGTTTTCGAATAATTCGAAAACGAAGTTGTTGCTTAGCTGCTTCAGTTGGATAATCTTGCGTTGACCAATCAGAATATCCATTATTCGTTACGACAGCACCTAAGTGAGATGGCCCTTCGGGGATATATTCTAAAGATGTTTTTAGCCAACAGTTCTCCGAAATCATAACAAAAAGACCTGCTTGATCGAATTTTGAATTTGGATTCATACGTAACTGAACTTCAGCTTGAAAGTCTGTCATCATCTCATTATAAAATACATGACCATTCATTACTTCAAAACCATAATGTGTTTTAAGCCAAAAATCAGTTTCTGCTTTCGAACGGACAATAAACGCATGATTATCATTAATTTTATAGTATTCAGGTACATTCATTATAGTGAGTTGCTCAATATGTTCTGGTATATACGATATATTCATAGCTCCTCCATAATAAAGCATTTATATAGACATTTAAAACTCCGCTAATACTGGGAATTTATAACCTTTAAAATCTAACTCTTTATCACTTCGAACCATTAAATACTTGCTAGACTGTACTTCTGTAAACTGTACTTCCTCAACCCCTAATTGATCCGGAGAAAAATAAAATTCGATTTCCGTAAACCTTTCATTGATTTCTCCACATAATTCATCTAAAACCGGAAGTACTGGCGCAAATACTCCAAATAATTTCAACTTTTCATTTTCTACTTCATAAACGATTAGAGCATCTAGTTTCTCTGAATAATACAATTTCTCATTCCATTCCGAATCATACATATTCAAATAAAATGAAGGATGGAAGTTTAAAGTTGAAAAACTATTTGAAAGTCTTTGGCTACTATCAATAGTTTCATGTATTAACTGTCTATTCTCTATATTATAGTAATCTAACTTTTTAAGTAGTGAATCGTTATTATTAATATTTTTATCATATGGTATAGTCATCAAATATTCCTGCACAACTTTAAATCCAAATGCTGTATATAGTTCAGGGTTTTCCGTAAACAATAATGCACATTCACATTTCTTATCGATTTCTTCTATCATTTTACCCATTAATTGTGTCATTAACCCTTGTCTACGAAAATTAGGGTGTGTCATTACTGATTGAATACCCGCTGCATTTATTTTTTCACCATTAATTAATAATGGGAGTGAAAATGCCGCAACATTTGCAATCACTTTATCTTCTTGTAAAAATGATAAAGCTTTATATGTATCATCCCAATATCCTTTATCCGAAAAATCATTCAATGTTTGAGTTGTAATTCCAAACACTTCTTCAAATAAAGGAAATAACTGCTCTCTTTTCGGTTCTTCTATTAGAAGACTTGCCAATTTTTCAACATTCCCCATGTTGTACCTCCAAATGTTAAATTCCATTAAATTAGATATACTTATATGACCTACTCTTAAAAATAGAGGTCTTACCAATCAATATACTATCACAAAACATAAAAAAAAAGTCTAATTAATTTTATGTTTTGACTATTTGAAAATAAGTCGAATAAAACGATATTAAGATTTTTGGATATTAATTAGTTTATTATACAAAAATAGCGCTTTCTAATTAGCTTTTACTAATAGAAATACACTATTTATAATAAAATATTTTTAGTCTTTTATTCCTTCAAGTCTTTCCTTCGTATTAATTTCTTCTCCACTTATACGCTTTTCAAAAGACTTTCTCCAACTACATGAAAGTGCATTTACTTCTAATATCCTTTTTACCCCTTCAATATTTTGTTTTTCCTTATGCATGATACGATTAGCAAACGCTACTGAAACACCTTTTGGATCAGACTGTAGTTTTTTTAAGGTATCGACTGATGATACCCATCCTTCTTTTAATACACGAAAATAAAATCCTGTATATCCTGTTTCTTGAAAATATAGTGGTAACTTTGGAATATTATATTTTTTTGCTAATTTAAAACAAGGTTGCCTTGGTTGTGTTACCTGTACGATTGCCTGTCCTAGCTCAAACGTATCACCAATACAAACATCCTCTTCGCGCATACCACTAACTGTTATATTTTCTCCGAAAGCCCCATATACAAAATCTTGATTCAATTCTTTTTCCCAATATGGATAGTGATCACCAGTATAAACACAAACTGCTTTATCTACTCCTCCATGATGAACTAAGTCAGCTTGTCCATCCCCATTAAATTTTACAAAGGATAAATATACCGGTTCCTTTACTTGTTTCTTATTTATGCCTGTATGAATTACTTTTCCGCCGTATGTAACCTCTTTTGGTAATCCTATATTTAAAGATAATAATTGATATTCATTAGCCATTCTATTTCCTCCTTTAAAGGTGTTACATGTATTTTCTCTCGATTAATTTTTACAAACCTCTCTGTTATATAAAGATGATTATAAAACCTCTAAAATCATTGTTCAATTCAATTATTTATATAATAATGATAGGTATAACCTATTATTATACTTGAGGTGATTCCAATCGAATTACGACAACTTGAATACTTTTTAGCTGTTTCAAAAGAATTACATTTCACAAAAGCAGCTGAGAAATTAAATATTTCACAGCCTTCACTAAGTCAACAAATACGTGCATTAGAGCATGAAGTAGGAATGCCACTTTTCGATCGAATTGGTAAAAAAATATCTTTAACTGAAGCAGGGAAGGTTTTATTATCACATAGTAAAACCATTTTTCATGAAGTCGAACAAGCTCGTTCAGCTATTCAAGACCTAAACGGATTACAGCAAGGTTCCTTAACAATAGGGGCTTTGTTAACCGTCGTAAATTATTTACTACCACCAGCTATTTTAAATTTTAATAATTTATATCCTAATATAGAGCTTTCTGTATTAGGGCTTCGTACAGGAGATATTCGTGAAAAATTATTACAAAACGAACTAGATATTGGAATTACATTTCTCCCGGTGCAAGATAAAGAGATTATCTCCATCCCTCTATACAAAAGCGATCTTACATTGGTCGTGCCCACTGGTCATCGATTAGCTGAACGTAATCATGTATCTATTGCTGAATTACAGAACTACCCTTTAATTCTTTTACCTAAAAATTTCTTTTTAACCGAACTAATTACATCTCATTGTCAAAAGTTAAACTTTAAACCAAGGCCAATTTTAGAAATTAGTACGATGGAATCTTTAATCCAAATGGTTTCCAAAGGAATGGGAATTACAGTGTTACCCAAACCATATATAGACTTTTTACAAAATAAAAACATTCAAGCTATTAAAATAGAAAACCCTACTCCAATAATTGAAATAGGGCTAATTTATAGAAAAGATAAATATATGTGTGCTGCAACTCGAGAATTTATTGAGCAACTAAAAATCACAGTACGTTCTTTCCAAAACTAAACAAAAGAGATTATCCTATGAAACCGTTTCACAACAATTTAGTAGAATAATCTCTTTTCAAAACAAAGTAAACATTATATTTAACTCTTATAAACTTTAATGTACCTTTTTAGATATTGGAATATATTTAGTAAAATATGCACCAACTAGCAATAATACAATTGAAAATAACCAAGTAAAAGCACCGCCAAAATGAAACCAATATGCAAACATATTTAAGATTGCAAGTGAAAAGAAGCAAATAGAAGTTACCGCACTTTTCAATCCTTTTATCCCAGACTTTTTTCTCTTTTGATAAGCAATATACATCGCAATGACAAGAAAAAAGATAAGAACAAATGGTAACATAACCTTTAGTATTGATAATCCCTCCAGTATAAATGCACTCTTTACATCACCATCTTATCCCATTTATCTTTTAGGTATCAATTCATTCTTATCTTCCTTCCAAAAGTCAGTATAAGTTTTATTTTTAAAGTTCACGTTCACCTCAGAAAACGGCATACTTCCTCCAACTTTCAATGAATACCAGTCGTTTAAAAGTGGTGATCCGAAACAAATCTTCATTGTACGATCATGTAAATCGAATAATACAGAATGTAAAGTTCCAAACCATTCTTCATAGTTATGCACAGTAAGTCCAGCAGGATATTCTTCTTCTACTAACTTTTTTAAAGACTCTATGCTTACTTGTTCACATCTATTTAAATGCTCATGTAAAAGGTAATATCTCTTTGTTGATTGTTCTAATTTCCTATTATTTAATTTCTGAATTGATGAACTAACTGCATGGTTTGTTGATACAATAAAAGCTTGTTTTTCATCATCAATCATTATTGTGGATTTATGACCGTCAAATATTTCAATATATGCTGCATTTAAAGGATCAGCTATTATTAAATTAATATTACTAGCAATTGGGATTTCTTCTATTAGTAACTTAGCTTCCTGCACATTTTTACATTTCTCCAACAACAATCGAATTACCGCAAAACATTGTAAACCACTCACCATTGGCTTTCTTAAACCTGCAATATTTCCTACTGGTTGACCACATGCTGAAAATGTAACAGCTAATCCATGCTCGTTTATCCCTTCCGTTCGGCCAAAATATTGAGTAGAAAAGCCACTATGTGCATACGCACCTTCAACATGAGTTGAACAAAAACGCATATCATCTATTACTGGTGACAAATCATAATTCCTTAATACATATGTGTGCTCTAAATCGGTCTTTTTAGGTAATACTGCACAATGACTACAACCTGCTTTCAATAGTGTTTGATAGTAATACATCATATTTTTTGAAGGAATTTTTAACACTTCACAAACCCCCTCAATTTCTTCATTTATGCCTGGACAATGTTTGTTTAGTATATTTCTCGATTCTGTCCAATGGTTATTAGATATTACATTTTCTTCGTGTATAAATTGCGGGATGAGATACGGATTTTGTTTCACGAATTCCCCTTGTTGCTTTCCAATCTCATAATAACTTCCTTTTAATGATGAAAAATACCCCTTTACTTGATACATCAAACTCCCCCTCACATTGGATATATCCATATCGTACCAAATGGATTTCATTCATCCTTGATGTTTTTTACTATCTTTCTTTAACACCATCCCATTTTAATATCTCCACTAATAATTATTTACTAGACAATTAAAGTTTTGTTAATATTGCTGTAATAGCTTTATTTCAAAATAAAGTAGTTTGGATATCAAATGAGCAAAATACTTTGTTAAACCCACTTATAAGCAATCATCTAATTCATGAAATCAAAAAACTTATTTATCAAAATAAAAGGAGAATTTATGTATGAGTAGTTGCAAACCAATTGATAAATTAACTATTGAGGACCTAAAACAAAACCCCATTTGGGAATGGGGAATAGATGAAGAGGAAAACGAAGAACATGACGAAACATGGGTAAAACCAGCGGCAACTACTAATTTTACAGAAGAATTAAACGGTTCAATCGTACTAGGCGAATTATTCTTACATAATGGTGAAAAATTCCCTATGATGTGTGAAATTGATATTGAAGGTGACGAGGCCGTAATTCGTTCTGTTGTTTATTATAAGGAAGCAAAAAATGAGTATATTGCTATAGAAGATATTGTGAAAACGGTCGAAATGCCGTTATCGATTATTATTAATCTTACAATTCATGCAGAATCAAAAACCTTACGCTTCACTGCACATAAAGTAGACATTTATAAAAATTCAATAACGACTAATTTTAATTAAAGTCGGCCGAAATAAAGAAAACAATTATGAAATACAAACTGGGGAGTCATTAACGATTCCCCAGTTTTTTAAACTATATTAAAGTATCCCCTTTTCCACTAAAGTCTCTGCAATTTGAACTGAATTCCAAGCCGCACCTTTTAATAGGTTATCGGAAACAATCCAGAGGTGGAATCCGTTTGGCGTATCAGGATCTTTACGTATTCTTCCGACAAATGTATCTATTTTCCCTTCTGCATATAATGGCATTGGATACAGCTGTTCACTAGGGTTATCCTGCAAAATAACACCTGGTGCATCCATTAGTATTCCCTTGATTTCCGCAACGCTTGCTTCTTTTTCCAGTTCTATATAAACCGATTCTGAATGCCCCGATACAACTGGAACACGTACACAAGTAGCTGCCATTTTCAAGTTTTCATCTTCTAATATTTTCTTCGTTTCTTGAATCATTTTGACTTCTTCAAAAGTAAAATCATTGTCTGTAAATATATCTACTTGAGGCAGTACATTAAATGCTATTGGATAATGTTTTTTATCATTTTTCACCGGTAATATATCACTCTTCACTTCTTCACCTGCAAGTATAGACTTAGCCTGCTCTCGTAATTCATGAATCGCATGAATGCCAGAACCCGATACAGCTTGATATGTTGAAACGATAATTCTTTCTAAACCAAATGATTTTCGAATCGGCTGAAGTGCTGTTACCATCTGTAGTGCTGAACAATTTGGAACTGCAATGATACCTTTATGCTGTTTTAAAGTGTGCGCATTCACTTCCGGAACAACGAGCGGTACACCTTGTGCCATTCGGTACTCACTTGTGTTATCAATTACAATCGCACCACTAGAAACTGCATGAGTTACAAATTGTCTAGATACTTCTCCCCCAGCGCTAAAAAAGGCAATATCTACACCTTCAAAGCTAGTTGTTTTTGCCTCTTGTATAATTATCTCTCGTCCTTTGAATCTTACTTTCTTACCAGCGGATCGTTTTGACGAAAGCAATGTAACTTCAACTATATTAAACTTCATTTCATTCTCTAACAGTTCAATAATTTTTTGCCCTACCGCACCTGTAGCCCCAACAACAGCTACATGATAGCCCTTTTTGATCATCTTTTCTCCTCCAATATCACCTGAATGAATATTTCTACAATTTCATTTTATACAGAATTTAATCATTTGGAAAATTAAAATACATGATATAATCATTCACAAATCATGATAATAAAAGAGGGATCGCTTATGGAAATGAGACATGTTAAAACATTTTGCGCCATTGTGAAGTATGGTAATTTTTCTAAAGCTGCGCACGCGCTAGGTTATGCGCAATCTACTGTTACAGCACATATGAAAGCTTTAGAGAACGATTTACATATTCCTCTTTTCGATCGGTTAGGGAAAAAAGTGCTACTTACAAAAGCCGGTCATCAATTTCATCCTTATGCATTAGAATTACTTTCAATATATGAAAAAGCGCAAGAAATCCCCCAAAATACAGATTATTTAGAAGGTACATTAAGTATTACATCTAATGAATCATTAGCGGTATACCGATTACCACAATTATTACGTACTTACAAACAGAAAAATCCGAAAGTAAATATCGTACTTGAAACGAACACAAATGAACAAGCATTACAAAAATTACGTGAAGGAGAAACAGACGTTGTCTTCATAATTGGAGAAAGTATAGAACATAATGATTTTATTACGCGTACTTTTAGTAATGAAACATTTGGATGGATTTTACCAGCTTATTCCGCTGCACATACAAATCCATTCCAGTTATTACAGGAAACCCAGTTCATTTTTACAGAACAAAGCTGCGGCTATAGGACAATGGTAGATCGTTTTTTACGTCAAAGCGGAAATATTCCAGCTAAAACATTTGAAACTTCCAATGTTGAAGTCATTAAACAATCCGTTATGTGTGAGTTAGGCATTTCAATTCTTCCTTATATCGTTGTACAAGAAAGTTGTCAAAAAGAACAACTATGTTTTCAGCCTATCGAAACTCCAACAGTTATTCAAAGTCATGTAATCTATCATAAATCTAGATGGATTTCCCCGGTGTTACAGTCGTTTCTTTCCTTACTTGAACGAGACTAAAATATTAAGACGTACATATAAAAAAAGTAATTGCCTAATAAGCAATTACTCTCTTTCATTAATTAGTATACTATTTATTAGTCTGTCCCCCACCTGCAATTAATTTACTACCTGAATATGTACCTTTGTTCATAAACAATTGATTAATTAATTCTTTTTGCTCAGCTTCCGACATTACTCCTTTTCCTTCTCCTAAATTCCCACTTTGTAATTTCCAAATCTTATTGTGATCCCCATCAACCTTTTCATATTTCCCTTGTTTCCATCGTTCTAAAATTTCTACATATGTACTTCCCCGCACAAGATCATTACTCTTTACAATATCAATTAAGCTTTCAATCCGCTCTTGTGTAATAAAAATATAGCCCCACTTTTGATCAGCTTTCGCTTTTTGATGTGCCATTTCATGTAATGCTGTCTGTATGTTCTCATCTGTCCATTTAAAATTTTTATTAAAACCACTATTTGGCAATGAATAATTGCCATTTTCTAAAAGCTTTGCATCTTCTGCTTTTACGTTACTATCAGCTAATACTTCTACTGCTGGAGCAGCTGGTGATGCCTTTTTCGCAGCTGGTTTACTATTATTTAAATAATGCAGCATACCATATGTTAAACCTACTCCGATTACCGCCATACCAGCTATAACACCTATTATTTTCAAAAATGTTTTCATCTCGCTTGTTTCCTCCCAAATATCTCTGTTCTGACTACCTAATTATTTCTTATATAAAAACTGTTACTTCATTCAAAATATCGCATCGCATCCCCTATCATATTATTTATATATACTTCCTCATATTGTATTTCTTTTTCTTTAAAATTGAAAGATTATTCTGTTAAATAATGAAAATATTCTACAAATTTTTCCTTTATATTTATAAAGAAACAAAAAAACAACGAGCGCGTTCTACAACACTCGTTGTTTTTACTTTATGCACGATTTTCTTTTAACCACTTCGTAATAGCATCTAACCTCGAAACATCAAAACGTCTTTCTTCACACACATTCAAATTTTTTGAGTTTCTCACTATTTCTAATTCATTATTTCTTACACTTTTCGCCTCAATTAATTTACAATACCCATCTGTAACAGTATTTAAATTTTCATAATAACGCTGAAACGATTTTGATATATGTAAATGTTTTTCAAAGTTTCTTCTTCTTTTCGTCTCATCAGATACTTTCCGCTTTCTAAGTTCTTCATCGTTCGTATATAAATAAAAATATTGATCCGGAAAACCAATTTCCCTATTTATCATCTTTTCTTTATAAAAATTTTCTATTAAAGATAATGGCTGATTAAATATATCAAAATGAAAGCACCAATTATAACTAAGTGGTTGATATATATCCCCATCGAATATTACTAATTCATATTGCTCTGACTTCTGAACAGCTATATTCCAGCGCTCAACTTGTTTTTCAAAATACCATGTTCTATGTTCATTTTTTGGCCTTTCAAATAAAGAATTCACTTCAGGTATTATATAAGCACCATAATTCTTTTCTAATTCACGGCACGTGGTACTTTTACCAACAGCGCTTGCTCCCTCAAATGCTATTATCCCCATAGTTTCCCCCTCTTTCATTAACTAAAATTTCGTTGTTTCGCTTTTCTTCCCCATAACTTTCTCCATAAAACAATTGAAGCGATAGTGAGCATGATTGTTGTAATGATACTACCTTCAATTCCGAACGAGCCTCCATGAAGGAATTCAGGGCCATTTGTTGCAGGTTTAAATAGCGGAGTTGAATATATGGTCATCCCGCTAACTGCAAAACCGTAGACGTTATATTGTGCCCAATTCCAAATGGAATGCCATGCGCAAATCCCCCACAGACTACTGTCTTTTAAAACGTAAAAAGCTGCAAATACACCAACTAATATTATATTCGATATTGAAAGAATTGTAATACCTGGATTAAGTAAATGAAGAAAACCAAATAAGAAAGACGTCACAACAATCCCAACCCATATACGACTTCTAACAGAAAGAACCGGGAATAACCAACCTCGTACAATAATTTCTTCCGTTGCCCCTTGTATAAAAAATGCAACTAGAGATCCTACTATTCCTACTATTACTGTTGAGGTAATATGTTGTACTTGCAATTTCACACTCCCCATTAATAATAGTAGAATAACTGGCGTTGAAATAAATACAAACCCTATTAACGCACCTTTTAAATACTTTCTCATCCATTTCTCTTTCCAAAAGCCAATGGATGAAAAAGGTCTTTTTTCTACAAAACGAACCCATATAAATAAAATAAATATAGCTCCGCCAAACGTTAACACCATTCTAACATTGTCATAAATACCTTTCATGAATATCGTTTCAGCTTTTGGTAAAAATAACATAAATAACATAAAAAGTTCGCCTAAAGTCAAAAATATAATGGCTAATATTACAGCAAAGACTGGATGCACCTTTTTTCTCCCTGCTTTTGCTGCTTCAATTATTATAAATGAATTATTTTTCACTTTCTTTTCTCCTTTTATAATATTTAACTACTACCAGTCAACAACCATATTTTACCATAAAAAATGCAATATTAATATTTACTCTAAGTTTTTCTTACATGATTTTGCATAAATCCAAATTAGGAATAATATATAAATAAAAGAGGTGCCTTTGTGCCTTTACTATTATCACCCAGATTACTCAGTGGTATTACCAGCACTTGCTATTTCCAACCATTTGTTGTAAGATAGTAATTAAGGTCAATTTAACACTATATTTTCTTTGCATATTATCAAGTATCAATCAGGGACATTTTGTACTCCTTATGGATTTTTGATAATATGTGAACTTTTATTTTCATTCAAATAAGGCCGATCATATTGTAATTTTTCTACTTTTAGGAGGCATTACCATGACATTAACAGGTAAAGTAAAATGGTTTAACAGCGAAAAAGGTTTCGGTTTCATCGAAGTTGCAGACGGTAACGACGTATTCGTTCACTTCTCAGCTATCACTGGCGACGGCTTCAAGTCTCTTGACGAAGGTCAAGAAGTTAGCTTCGAAGTTGAAGAAGGTAACCGCGGACCTCAAGCTAAAAACGTTGTAAAGCTATAATTCAAACAATAAAAAGGTTGTTACCAGCAAGGTTAACAACCTTTTTAATATATAACTAAAATTTTTTACATAAAAGGAGTGGTTACATGTATCGCAATCGAAAGAACGATGTAGCAGAAGTACCACCAGAACAAACCCCTGTTTGGGAATGTGAATCAGAGGATTGTTTAGGATGGATGAGAAAGAACTTTTCATTTGAAGAAGAGCCTAAATGCCCTTTATGTAAAAGTAGCATGAAAAGCGGAGAACGTTTATTACCTAAATTAGGTTAATTTATAATAAAAAAAACCTCTTTTAATTAAGAGGTTTTTTTTATTATAAATTTATGTTCTCAATATCAGTTCGTACTATAGAATACAATAATGCATCGTGTTGCTTATTTCCTTGATGAATATATCCACGCAATAGACCTTCCTTTTGGAAGCCAATTTTAGATAACATTCTACAAGAAGTATCATTTTCAGGATATGTAATAGCTCCAATTCTAAACAAACCTAAATCTTTAAATCCATAATCAATAATTTCTCGAGCTGCTTCCGAAGCGTAACCATTTCCCCAATAACGAGGATGCAGATCATATCCAATCTCAGATCGTTTACTCCATAATTGTAAATTGTTTAGTCCAATTGTTCCTATTAAAACGTTCGTTTCTTTTAACACAATTCCCCATCGTATTGCCTTTTTCTCAAAGTAATTTTTTGAAAAAGATTCGATCATACGTGAAGCTTGTCCAAACTCCGTAAAAGAATTCATACCGTAATAACACGTCACTTCATCCAATGAAAAGATTTCATATATTTTTTGACAATAAGATTGTTCTATTTCAACTAAACGTAAGCGTTCTGTTTCTAATATAGGAAATGCCATAGGATCACTCCTTTCTCTCTACTCATTCATTATATCAGAAAAAATATGTATAATTAGTAAAGTCCTTATTGTTCCATAAGTCAAACATTTCTAATGGCGCATTCCCTCTTTATTCTATATACACGAATTGGATACCTTCTGATTGGGACTCAAACATGACGCTATAATTTCCATAAATCAAATTTTAAATTATCAAGAACTGTAAAGAATTTGTTTCTTCATTTTTCCCTTCTAAACAACCACCCTAACCCATACATTTATGGTAAAATATAGTTAATCCATTTTACGCTATGGAGGTGTAAAAATCTATGTATATATTCATCGGCTTATCCCTCTTACTCATATTACTTATTTTTTTATTCGCAAAAAAATTTACACCAAACTCATTCATGATGACTAGCTTTAAAGGCAATAGCTTTAAGACATTTTCAATCGGTATTTTAATCGCTGCCATACTCTCACTTTCATATGGAACTTATCATGCAGTAACATATCAACCTAGTTATTTAGATATTAAATTAAAAAATCAAAACTATACTGTTTTCGGTAATGTAGGCGAATTCGGTTATTTCTCCGAAGAATTATTAAAAAAAGATACAGAAGTACAACTATATTTCGTCTCTTGGAAAACAATAAAGTTAAAAAATCCGGTAATACTTATAGAATATCCTTCAGGAAAACAAGAAACATGGAAGCCAAATATCGTATCAATACCGGTAAATAAATTACAAGAAAAACTTGATATAAAAGATATTTATCAACTATCACCGTATTCATTTAAAGAGTCTGGAGAAATAATATTAACAATAAAAGAAAACAATGTAAAAAACAATACAATTTCCATTCAAATAAAATAAATAAAAACTGTTCCTCCATTTTGCTGAAGGGACAGTTTTTATTTATTCTACAGTATTATTTATTTAATGTATCCATTATTTCATTGGCTATATTCTTTCCATTTCCAATACACGCACCAATTCCAACACCATAATATGAGGCACCAGCTAAATATACATTTGGATAAAGATTCGTCATTTTTTCTTGTAATGCTTGAACCGCTTGATTATGTTCTAAATGATATTTCGGCATTAAATCTTTCCAATTTGTAACTTCAACTACTTCTGGTTCACCTTTAATTCCGAGACTCTTTTCAATATCATATAAAGCGACTCGTACTAATTCTTCTTCACTGTAATTCTTGATTGTTTCATATACCGGATTGGTACTCTTATAAAACATTCTAACTAATAATTTTTGTTTACCCGATGTATGTTTCCACTTTCGACTTGTCCATGTACAAGCATCACAATGTAAATCACTGTTTTCCGTTACAATAAACCCCGTACCATCAGCTGGTAGTTGTTCATCTAGTATGTCAAATCCTAAATAAATACTTATAAGAGATGAGTTTTTAAATGTATTAAACTGCTCATTTAACTCATTAGACTGTAATAAAGTTTGTGCAATATCATGTGGAGCTGCTAAAACAACATAATCAGCTTGTATTGTTTCATGATTTGCAAAAGAAATCTCATATCGATCTTTTTGTTTACTTACAGCCGTCGTTATAGCACCTTTTTTTACGACAGTTTCAGTCAGCACTTCTTCTAAGCGATTAATTATCGTAGATAGTCCACCTTTAAATGATACGAATTTTTTATTTCCTGCTGATTGAAATTGTTTTTTATTCTCTTCAAAACCTTTAATAATACTTCCATACTTATTTTTATAATCCAGTAAATACGGTAATGTAGATGCCATTGTAAGCTCATTCAATTTACCAGAATATACACCTGAAAGCACAGGAGCAATTTGTCTTTCCACTAACTCTTTCCCTAAAAAGCTTTCTAAAAATAAAGCAAGTGATGTATCTTTCGTAAACTCTTTATTTTTCGTTATGAAATCTTTTAAAGCTACGATTTTCCCCTTCGTTGAGACTAGCGTACTGCTAAACAACGACTGGGCGCTCATCGGTATCCCAAATATAGTATCAGAAGGAATCGGATGTAACATGTTTTCAGAATATATGTAAGAAATACCCGTTTCATTATATACCATTTCATTTTCTAAATTTAAATCTTTTACAAGTGGCATAACGTGTTCATTACGAGCAACGATTGAATCCGCTCCTGACTCCATAATGAAATCCTTTTCTTCCACACTATGGATTTTACCACCTAAATACTCTTCTTTCTCAATAAGAATTAAATTTAAATCGATATTATAATCCTTTTTTAATTTTTCTAAATAAAACATAGTAGAAAGTCCCGTTATACCTCCACCGATAACAACAACTGTTTTCATATGTGCTGCGCTCCTAACCGATACAATTAATAATTCCTTTTTATTATAACCAAAAGTCCTTATATTCGACTAGCAAGTTGCGCATTCTGTAAGAAATTAGACAATATATTTTAATATATTTTCAAATTACCTAATAAAAAAGAACTATAACATTTACAAACCCCGTCATAGTTCTCTTTATTTTAAAAACATAAAGTAATTGATTAATTTGTCTAGTTCTTGACTCAATGCCAATACTTTTTCATGTTGAATTCCATAATCCGATACTAAATATAAAAGTTCTTCTTTTTTTATTTCAATTACTTTTTCCAATTTCGCTAGTTCCATGTCGTTTTACATCTCTCCAAAAATAAAATGTATGTATTTCAGTATAGCCTACTTACATAATTAGTAAAAGTAAAATACGCATGTAAAATCTTACATATTTGAAAAAATAATATACTACTAACAAAAAAAGAAACTAGATTAAACATCCTTTTACAGATCATTAGCGTTCATTAAGAATGAATAACATAACGGAATTTTTCTAATGTGATATCTTTATAATTTGGAGCTCTCTGTATATGATTAAAATAACTATATGAGAATTTAAATACATGACCAAAATCCCAATCGAATTCACTATAGTCTTTTATCCAAAATATATTTTCAGTTGGTAAAATATTTGCACGTTTAGATTGAATTAAAGGTAATCGATCTATAGGTGAGTGTAAAGTTACTTCCGTATTCAGCTTGAGCTTTTGGCTAGCTCTTAGTACGTATACTAGTTTTAACAGCGGACGTATCCCTCGTTGAAATATATCTATATGTCCTAAATCGTACATTATATTAATTGCGTGGGAGTATGTAAGCAAATGCCCAATTAAATCATGATGTGATTCCGCTCGATAAATACTATTAAATTTCGATAACTCATTTAAAATGAACTGAGATACTTGTGTTGGATTACTCAATTCACTTTGTATCTCCTCTTCAAAACTTAATTGTTTTACTTCTTTCGTCGTATAACCAATCCACGATCTACCTGGAATTGTTTTTCGAAATGATAAAATAAGAGTAGTAATCCCTTCAATTGCTTGATTATTACCCCATTTTTGTAGCTCTTTCATAGCTAATAAACTTAATGACGCATAAATGACGTTATGCCCCACCCAATGAAGCTCATCAATCGTTTGTTCTAAAGATTTTATAATCATATTTTCCGCAATTTTAAAATCTATTTCTTTTTTATCATCAATCATCTCACCAATTTTTTTCTTGTTCAGCATCATCCTTGTTTGCGAATACATATTACGAGCTGTTTCTTCATCAATATTATTATCTTTCATAAAAAAATAACTAGCAATTGCAGCTGCTCCAAAATGTGCATGCCAAATATCATTTGTTTCTTTTTTACATTGAGAAATAATTGAAAGACCGCCTTTCAAAATACTTTTTTCCATTTTCTTTCTCCCCTATTAAAAATCACTATATTTTCATCCTAAAGATGGTGTCAGTACAAATAAAATGTGATTCGATTCATCACTTTTATTCAAAAATCGATGCTTCACATTCGGTGGAATACGTACAACATCGCCTTCTTCTAAATAATATTCTTTTCCCTCCAATTCCACATACACTTCCCCTTTCATAATAACAGCAATCTCTTCCTTATCTTCATGGGAATAATGGCTTTCTGTTGTGTTTGCTCGTTTATTTAAATCCATCATTAACATTTCAATACGTGCTTTCATAAAATCAGGTGTTAATACATCATATACAATGTGATCATTGTTTTCCCGATATACTTTTTTTCGATCTTTTTTCTTAGAAATGAGCGAATCTGTATCGATATCATTAATAAAAAGTGTAAACAGCGGTACATTTAATGCTTTTGCAATTAACTCCAAAACATTTAAAGAAGGATTAGCATGTCCTCTTTCAATTTGGCTAATTAGTGATGTACTAATTCCTGCATAATCAGCGAATTCACGAATTGTCATATTATTTTTCTTACGATAACTTAATACTGTTTGTCCAAGCCTATCATGTATCATAGTAAAACTTCCTTTCATCCATCATAATGCATATTTCATTGTCTTTGTGCTGACATACTAAACAAAGGCAAATAATCCTTTCCTATTATCTCCGGGACTTATATACTTACCTTTGTACATTATATCGTATTAAGTTTATTATAATAAACATTCTATAGGAGGGACAAACTTTGAAATCACCTATTCTTTCATATTTCATCTTATTTTTTGGTGTATTCGCCTTATCAACTTCAGCAATTTTTGTAAAATTGGCAGATGCTCCTGCGACAATCATTGCTTTTTACCGATTATTCTTTGCCACACTGATCCTGTTACCGTTATTACTATTTAATAAAAATAGTCGAAATGAGCTAAAAACTTTAACGAAAAAACAATGGACATTCGGATTCATATCTGGGCTATTTTTAGCTGCACATTATGTACTATGGTTTGAATCATTACAATATACTTCTGTAGCAAGCTCTACAGTTATCGTAACGTTACAACCTTTGTTCTCAATGATTGGTGGTTATTTTTTATTTAAGGAAAGATTTACGAAAGGAGCGGTTATTGGTTGCCTCATCGCTATTTCAGGTAGTATCATCATTGGCTGGCAAGATTTCCAAATTAGTGGAGAAGCTTTATATGGAGATATTTTAGCATTTATTGCTGCCGGTATCATTACTGCTTATTTTTTCATTAGCCAACACGTTCGTAAAGATTTGTCACTTATACCCTATTCAGTAATTAGTTATGGAAGTAGTGCTGGCTTTCTTGGCATATTTGCTTTCACGCAACAAGAATCTTTCATCCATTACTCTACACAAACTTGGTTGTGCTTTATTGGATTAGCTTTCATTGCTACAATTTTAGGACAAACCATTTTTAATTGGTTATTAAAATGGATGAGTGCTACTGTAATTTCAATGAGTATTTTAGGTGAAACAATTGGCACTTGTATACTAGCGTACTTTATATTACATGAGACCATTTCTTTACAACAAGGACTAGGAATTACCGTTATTTTTATTGGTTTAGTATTATTTTTATTGCAGCCAAGTTCTAATAAAAAAGCATGACAGTATACTGTCATGCTTTTAACTATTCATTATGTACAATTAAACCATTCGGTCTAAAACGACTCATCATAATTTCATTAATAAACTTTCCATGAGCTTTCAAATTCCCTATCTTTACTCCCTCTTCTACAAATCCAAATTTTTCATATAAAGCTTTTGCTTTTGGATTCGTTTCTAATACACCTAGTTCTACTCTCTCTAACATTAACCAATTATCAGCCAAATCAAGCATCTTCGTAAGAAGTGCTCTCCCAATTCCTTTATTATGATATTCACTGTCTACCCCAATGAATAAATCGCCTGAATGAGATCTTCGGCCCGGACTTTGTGTTAAACCTACAAACCCAACAACTTCTCCATCATATTCTGCAACAAATTCAAATTGATTTGGTGCTAAATTTCGAATTCTATTTTCCATAGCCTCTACACGCATGCTAGGTAAGAAAACCATATACGGTAAAACGTCATCCTGTATACATATACGATGAATTGCTCTAGCATCTTGTATTTCTACTGCTCTAACGTTGATTCCCATCTTTCTCTCCTCCATATAAATAACAATATATTTGTGTGTTATTCTAGAAACGTTCACGAATGACCTTCTCGCCCGGATTTCTTTATGTCATTTTTACATAATTATTTCGATATAATACTTAATTTCCAAAAAGATTAAAGACTATATGGATATGGATTTGGTTAACTTTTCACCTTGTTATATAAATCAAGCAAATTTTCAATTAAAATACCATTTAGTTTCATGCCGACTATATCACAATTTTCTATTTCAATATTTTTCAGATTACTATTACTTATAGTGCTACATTCCAAATCACATTTATCGAATACAATAGGTTCCTTCTCATCTCCAAGACTTGTATTTTTAAATTGCACTCCACCTAAAGTCACCAAATTAAATTTACTACCAGAAAGATTTAAATCTGCATATGATGACCATCTAAAATTTATATTTCTAAACTTGGATTGACTTACATTACAATTACTCATATTCATATTCATTATATTGCTACCAACAAATGAACTGTTTTTTAAATTCACTTGATAATACTCTGTATTTGCTAAATTACAGTTTTCGTATTGACTATTTTTCATATCTTTATTTGTAACTACACTCGCTTTGTTTGAGCTTGTTTTTATTCTTTTCACGTAACAATACTCATCTTCCGATTCAAAAATCATTTGGTAACCCATCTTTTTATAAAAGTGATGATTGTTAATTTGTCTACTAGATGTTTCGAGATCCCAAATCTTTATGTTCGGATATTCCTTTTCTATTAATTTCATAACATGTGATCCAATTCCTTTTCCTTGATAAACAGGATCTACAAAAATACGATCAATTCGACCGTACGACTTACCAGAAATCGTAACTATTATCCCTCCGATTATTTCTTTATCCATTACAACTTTGAAAGAATCCAATTCTTCAATGGAATATTCCATCATTTCAACTGAAGAATATCCTGGCGGTTGAATGTTATAATCAATGACATCATCTTGGCCATATAGCCATTGTTTTGCTTCTGCATCAAATGTTCTTTTCATTATTTCTGTTAATTTCTCAGCATCTAAAATTGTAGCTTTTTCTATAGATATTTTCGTCATTTTCGTTTTCCCCTTCATTATTACAAACCAACCATTTTTGTGAATGGCATAATTATCAATTCACTTTTGTTTTTAATGCTTTTCCCATTATTACATATGGAACATCATTTTTACTTGGATGAAATGGTTCTAATACATTTACCCAATCTAATCTTTCATATAACGAACGTGCTTTTTCATTGTTTATTTGTGTTGTTAAAACACTCGTTCTATTTGGAATCCCTTCTAGTAATTCATTATGTAATTTCGTTCCAAGACCTTCATTTTGATATTCTGGGTGGACTGCTAACTCTACAAATTCAAAACAATCTTGTAACCATTCGTCTACTTGCTCTAGATGTAACGCTTCTCTCATTAATTGATTATAGTACTGTCCCTCCATTGAGCGATAACCATAAGTAAAACCAACTACTTCATTTTCATCATTTATTGCTACTATACCTTTAAAACCTGTATATTCTATATGCCTATTCATTCGCTCGATCATTTCATTGAAATTTGTTTTCTCAAATACTTTACAATACAAATTTGCCATATTCCCAATTAGGATCTCATCTTTTTCAATGCTTATGAATTTCACTTTATTACCCCCTATTAAAACATTTATATCCTTAAATTTTTAAAAACAAAGAAAATTAACACTAATCACCCTCTTTACTATTAAACTACAAATCACCCTATATTTTCCACGATTACTTAGTATTAATGAATAATAAAAAGAGACCATGTAATATAAACATGTTCTCTTCTTTTATTCATTTTCAATTTTATCCCGCTATTTGCCGGGCAGTAAGACCCCCACCTCAAAATTCAGCGAAAGCAAAGAAGTTAGTTGGGGTTCGGGCTAATAATCAGCGGGGGCTGACACCCCACTGATTAAAGTTTCACTTTATATAATTAAAAATTAGATATTACTTAAGCCACTCGTTGCAAGTATTACTTAACTGCTGTAAATCTTCTATAAATTGACTCGCATCATATCCATCACAAACCGAATGATGTACTTGTAATGAAACTGGTAGCATAACCTTGTTTCCTTCGTTAAAATATTTCCCACAAGTTATAATTGGCAATAGAAAATTTTCATCATTATTAATATTAAGATTAAATCCAGTAAAACTAGTCCAAGGTATGCTAGAAATTGGAAATACATTAGGCGGAATATTTTCTTTCGTGAAAAAACCATGAACACTAGCATAGCATCTCATATCGTCTTCATAATTTTTATAGAAAGTGCGGAAATCACCTGAATAATCCGTCCATATACTTGAAAAAGACTTATCATCTTTATGAAAGATTGTATAACTCGGTATCATTTCCTCCCAATAGCCTAAAACTCCTTCATCGTTAAAACATGTTCGAAATTTTTTATGATTATTTACTACTCTAGAAATTAAATATATAAAAACGGGATAAAATTTTATTCCCTTTTGATATACTTCCTCTAATAACATCGTGATATCAACATTCACAGTCATACTAAATGTACATTTCAACTTAAAATAATGCTCAAAATACCGCTCTCTATTCCAATCTTCTCTATCAATTACATGAAACTTCATTCTAATAGCCTCCTAAAATTTTCTTTTTATTTTAGAAGGCTAATTCCCTTGCTCTTACCATACTTGTTCACTCCTAACAGTTTACAACTCACCCTAATTATTCATTTAATTATATAACATATGTAAGAATCAATTCACATATTTCTGGAAATCCATCCACATACTATAGATAAATCAAATGAAATTTGGAGGATACATACATGAATAACAAAAATATGAATAAAAAAGAAAATGTTACTGAAAACACTACATCTATTCAAAATAATAATACTGCAAATCTTACTATCGAAGAACAAGCAATGAACGGCTTATACGGGATGCCCGAAACAACAATTGAAGATGCTGATCACGCTGCAGCTGATGGTTTGACTTCAAAAAATTAATTAACTACATTGAAAAAAGCCAAGGAAAATATCCTTGGCTTTTTTAACTATGCATCCACCTTTTGTATTTCTTCACTCTTTCTTGAAAGTTTACCTGGCCAAAAAGCAAATCGGCCTAAAACTACTGTAATCGCGGGTACAAGTAACGGTCTTACGATAAACGTATCTAGTAATACGCCAATTGCAGTTACAATGCCAAATTGAACTAATACTTGAATTGGAAGTGTACCTAACACTGCAAAAGTTCCTGCTAAAATTAAACCTGCCGATGTAATAACACTACCTGTTTGTATTACACCATTTTTTACTGCATCCAAGTGATTTTGTGTCTTTCTGTTTTTCCATATTTCTGAAACCATAAAAATATTATAATCTTCACCTAAAGCAACTAAAAATACGAATGCGTACAACGGTATCGCACCTTGAATGGCCGGCGCTCCCATACCGTAATGAAGTAATACCCATCCTGCTCCTAACGCTGAGAAGAATGATAAGACAACAGTTACAATTAAATAAACCATTGCAACAACCGATCGTAAATAGACAAGTAATAGTAAAGCGATAATGCTAATCATTACTGGAATAATTACTGATTCATCACGTTCCGTAATTTGCTTTGTATCATATAATGAAGCTGTTTCTCCACCAATCCACAATTGCTCTTCAGCATTACTAATCCCAGCATCTTTTAATACTTTTTCCACACTGTTTTTCAATTTAGGAATTTGATCTAATGCTTCAATTGCGTATGGATTTTCCGCTAAAGAAACTTCATACATTTGTATTTGCTTATTTTCTTTTCCCTCTTTTGGCTCTTTCACTGTATTTACGAAAGAAAATTTCTCTAGTTCTTGTTTAATAGGAAGCTCTTTGCCTTTCGTATCAACAACAACTTTTATTGGTGCTAGTTCACCAGCTGAGAAATGATCACTAATTAACGTAAACCCTTCACGAGAAGGCATATCCTTTGGAAACGACTCTAATAAGTCATATGTGTATTGAATACGTGGTACGAATGAAGCCAATCCGCCTAATACAAATACAGTTAGCATAATTATTGTCCATGGTCTTCGTACTACAATATCTCCAAGTTTTTTACTAAAGGAGCCTTTTGATTTTTTAACTTTTACAGCCCTCTTTTTCTTTCTTGCAAACTCCTCATTCATTGAAGTTGTTCTCGGTATAAACGGGAAAAATGCAATTCTACCGAAAATTAATAATAGTGCTGGTAAAATCGTTAAAGCCGCGATTCCCATTATAAATACAGCAACACTAAATGGTACTGCAAATCGATGAAAGGCACCATAATGAGCAAGTAGTAATGTTCCTAATCCAAGTACAACAGTTAACGCACTCATTATTATTGCACCGCCAGAAGCTTTAATCGCAAGCTGCAATGCTTTATATTTACTTTCTTCTTCTAACAAGTACTCTCTATATCTCGAAATTAAAAATAGACAATAGTCCGTTCCAGCGCCAAACAATAATACTGTCATAATTGATATCGCTTGGGCATCTACTTTAATCCATCCGTGATCAGCTAAAAAACCGAGTGTAGGACTAATAATACCGTATGCAAAGCCAACAACAAGTATAGGTAAAATCGCTAAAATTGGTGAACGATACAGTAAAATTAACAAAACTAACACTAGTAGTACAGTAGCCACTAACAATTTCACATCTGCTTGACTAAATAAACTAACTGCATCCGTTTGAATACCTACAGGTCCTGATAATCGAACATGTAAACCAGATTCACTTATTTTTTGTTTAAATGGATCTTCATCCACCTTACTATTCACTATTTTTCTAAACTCTTCAAGATTTCCTTTTAATATATCCGTACCAGCAGATTTATTAAAAAATACCGGTGTAACAAATGATGTACCATCTTTTGACGCACTTTTTAATAATACTTGCTCTGGGATTGTATCAAATGGTGGTAACGTTGATTGTTCTTTTAAAGGACTAGATTTTAACTCTTTATAAACATCTTGTATGAGTTTATAATCCTGTGACTGTAATCCACCATCTCTATACCATACTACTAACAATGGATTCCCTGCATTATTCGGAAACTCTTTTTTCATAAGCGCTTCCGCTTGCTGTGACATAGCTGTTTCAGGTAAATTTTTCGGATTCGGTTCTTTCGTACTGTTTACTTGTGGTAACGTAAATGAAAGTAATAATGTAATAAGAACCCACACCGATAAAGTGATCCACTGCGTATTTCTCCCTGCTACAAGCCTCCCTAACATATGTAACGGGTGCTTTTTCATAAAAACCCACCTTCCTTTTTTCCTCCATTATTAATTATATATACTGGTCGGTTAATTAATCAAGAATGATTGAAAATTATGTTATAATTATCTCAATCATAAATGTCAGGAGCGAATGTATTTGGAACAAAAACAACGTCCTCTCGGAAGGCCGCGTCAAAATAAAAATACAAAATCTACAAAAGAAACCATTTTAGAAGTAGCAACCCGCTTATTTCTTACACAAAATTATCAAGTCGTTTCTATGGATGAGGTCGCAAAAGTTTGTGGTGTTACGAAAGCAACTGTCTACTATTACTATTCAACAAAAGCCGATTTATTTACCGCTACTATGATCGAAATGATGGTACGTATACGTGAGAATATGTCTCAAATACTCTCTACAAACAAAACTTTAGAAGAAAGATTATTAGACTTCGCTAAAGTTTACTTACACGCAACGATGGATATTGATATGAAAAATTTTATGAAAGATGCAAAACTGTCGTTATCTGAAGAACAATTGAAACAATTAAAAAATGCTGAAGATAATATGTATGAAGTACTAGAAAAAGCACTCGATAATGCGATGCACATCGGAGAAATTCCGAAAGGAAACGCTAAATTTGCGGCTCATGCTTTCGTATCTTTATTATCTATTGGGAATTTTAAAGATGAAAATCACAATCCTATTCTTGCAAATATAGATGAATTAGCACAAGAAATCGTTTCTTTTTATTGGAACGGATTAGGTCATTCATATTAAACAGATTTCCTTTAATAAAAAAGCATGTTTGAATTTTTTTCAAACATGTTTTTTTATAATTTAGCATCCATTATCTAAAAATTATTATCTTCGACTTTTATAAATTTTGAAGTTGAATCTTTATATTCCCCTTACTTAATCCCCCATGGTAACAAACTACAGATTCAATATCTAGATTTAAATACTTCTTCAAAGACTGCTGTGCTTCCTTAATATTTATAGTTGTTGGGGCGTGAATTCCTCCTAACATCCCATTCACACTATACATAGAGTCTCCTGCAACAAGAATTTTACTTTGTTTCAAATATAAACTAATATGACCCGGGGTATGCCCTGGAGTATGAAGAATTAGTATTCCACCGCAATACGGAAGTTCTTGCCCGTCAATCATAGTATCACTCACTTTTCCTTTTGGTCGGTTCTCTACATTTCCGTCCTTCAATAAAGGTAAATCCCCCTCGATATATGGCTTATCTAGTTCGTGCGCATAAACTTTAATATTACTTCGACAGCGCTGCAACAACTCCGGAAGACTACCTATATGATCAATATCCTGATGCGTCAAAATCACGACTTTTAACTTATCAAATGATACCCCAACCTTTTCCATCTCTACTTGTATATCTTCAATTTGTCCTGGGAAACCCGTATCTATTAATACTGCCATTTCATCATCCCATAAAAGAATTGGATGAATAACAAATTCTTGAAATTCAAGTTGTAACATTTCTATCCCTTTAGCAATCTCCATACAGCCATTCTCCTTTATGTTGAAGTTTGAAAATATGTACGAGTAAACTGAAAATATAAAGTGAAACTTTAATCCGTGGGGCTTTTACTACTCGGCAAATAGCGGGATAAAGCACCTCTATCTTATAATATGTTTTGTCATCCCAATAGAGAATGCTTCAAACCCTATAGATTCATAGTAAGATTGCAATTTTTCTACACACATAAGTTGTGGAATAACCTTGTTTTGTTCACAGTGTTGGATTAATCGTTTCACTATTTCTTTTCCGATGCCACTAGACTGATATTTTGGCAATACACCAACTCCACAAATAATGCCTGTTATGACTCCATCTGATATGACACGCCCCATCCCTACTAACCTCTTATCATCAAAAACATAAATTGCATACCAACTTTGCTTACACATTCGTTCTAACTCGTTAACCGTTAATTTAAGAGAATTCCATCCTAAAGATTCGTATAAGGATAATAATCCATTAAAATCTGTAGGATGTTCACTTATGTAGCGTATACTATTTTCCATGTCAATATTCCCTATTCTCTGGCTTGTTTATATTTCATAAAATTCCCTTTACACAAATCTGATTGATGTAAAAATAACTAGAACAAACTTCAATAAGAAAGATAGAATTCCTTCTCAATATAAAGTAAAAAGAAGTTATCTCACTTAAGATAACTTCTTTTATATAAGACTCTCATTATATTATCAACCAAAAAATATACAACTGCATACGATTAGCACAAACAAAACTAATAAACCATTTGAGAAATAACCCATTGAATACTACCCCTTTATTAAATTATGTAAAAGATTTTATCATAAAATGATTTACAACTTAATAACTGAAAAAGACATTGTATTCATTAGTTATATATGTTTAGTAATATTTTATTTTCGGTTATATTCTCGTTCCCTGAAAGTGCTTATCATACTCTTCTACTTCAGTTCATATAAGTTCAAAATATTAAATAATAAGTAAAAAAGACCTCCACCTTACGAGATCTTTTTTACTTATTTTCCAAATACACTAATTGATTCTTCCTCAATTACAAGTAAACAATTAGCATATTACATGATTTAATATCCCAATAGCCAATTCAACTCTATTAATTCGGTTCGACCTTAATATCCCCCTTTTGTTCCAAAAACTCAATAATCGTTTCACAGACTTTATCCATCTCCTCGATATCTGGGAAATGTCCACTATTTTCAAATATAACAAGTTTACCATTTTTCAATTGTCTCGTTATTCTATAACTCATTCCTACACCCGTGTTATAGTCATGCGCTCCAACTATGACACACGTATCAATTTCTAAACCTTTAATACGCTCAATAAGCGGTAAAGATGCTTTTGTTCCAAAAATAACTTTGCTCATCTTCCCTGTATTACTTAACTGACTTTCCTCCCAAAACCTTCTATTTAGCTTTGCAAATTCTTCATTTTTAAACAATAGTCGATCTACATTTTCTGTATCAACTATACTCCAAACTTGATTATATTTTTCTTTTAGCGCAATTTTCGACTTACTTATTTTCAATATTTGTTCTTTCATTTCCCCTTTCGTTACTTGTAGAAAACCTTCTATCTGCACAGTATACATATCATTAAAATCATCTAACGATGGTGCTTGTAATACCATTTGTTCAACATTTTTCGAATATTTCAAAGCATACTCTAAACAAAGTTGTCCACCAAAAGAGTAGCCTAACAAATTTATCTTCTCTACATGTAATTGCTTTCTTAATTCCTCTAAATCTTCGACTAGAGTATTGATTGAGTACTCACCGTCATCTTGTGGTGCCTCACTTCGTCCGCAACCTCTTTGTTCGTAATAAACTACAGTCATATTTCCTTCTAACTTCAAACCAAGCGTTCTTTCGAATACATAATGATTACCACCTGGACCACCATGTACTATAATAAGAGGGACTGTATTATGAGCTGTCCCTGCAACTTTACACCAATGCATAATCCCATTGATTTTCAAATAGTGTATACCATCTTGCAACATTAACTGATTCATTTATCTTCTCTCCTCATCGCTCACTTATTACTATCTAAATATATAAGTTCTGACCATTTACACTTTTTCCCTTTATATTCTTTAGACACTATCCTCATTTATAAGAATAGCTTTCTTATTCAAAAATAGATTTTTAAAAATTCCTACTCCCACAATTAATAAACCTATACCAACTAATTTATTTACTTGTAATGGAACACTCTCCATTCCAAATAATCCGAATGTATCAATGCATAACGCAACGACCAATTGAGTAATAAGACTAATTAGCACCGTATATGCTGGACCTAAACTCTTTATTGCACCCATTATACAAATAATTAACCCGATGCCAAACAGTCCACTTACATAAAACAAATAATTTGCAGTATACACTTTAATGCTAATACTGTTTTCTGTAATGATATAAAATAGAATAGAACTAATGAGACCTATTCCAAGGACACATGTAGTTGTTAACCACTGTCCTACATTTTCATTTACTTTTGCATTAAAAACAGATTGTACGCTAATTAATATTCCTGCTAATATAGCTAAACTAAATCCAATCAAAATCTTCCTCTCCCTTTCATTGCTCATATATATTATCTTTAGCGACTTCCTTCATTCTAGAAAAATCTTTAATTACAATAACTCCATTACTCTTTTCAATTAGTTTTTCATTATAAAATCTTTGTAATACCCGAATTACGTGCCTATAACTTACCCCTATAAAATCTGCAATACTCGTTACTGAAGTTGCATCCAAATCCCCTTTATACATATTCCCGTTACTATCTGTTGAAATTGAAAGCAAATAACTAGCTACACGTACTTCTACAGGATAAAGTAAATTAAGAGCAGTAAAACGAGTCGATATTTTTAACGTGTTGGCAATGTTTTCAAGCAAGAACTTCATAAATATAGGATCATGTAATAACTTGTTTCTAATAACCGTATTAGAAATAGAGATTGCTACAACATCTGAACAAGCCTCAACGACATTATGTGCTTTGCTATTTTGAATTAGTTCAATATCACCAACAATGGCCAATGGATTGATAAAGCGAAGAATTAGTTTCTTCCCTTCAGGTGTAATCGTATAAACTTTTACTTTCCCTTTAACAACAAAATATAAACGATCCATTTCGTCATCTATATTGCAAATAAGCTCGCCTTTTTCAAAGTGATTTAATTGAAAATATGCTGTATCTATTTCTGAAAAAACCTCGAGCGTTTTATTGATTTTCAAATAATGCGTAATTAAACTTGATCTATTCTCCATATTCATTTCCTCCTTTCATTTACATATTAAATACAACAATACCTATAATCATTACTATTGTTCCCACAATATGATATCTCTCCATCTGTATCTTTTTTATATGAAACAGTCCTTTCATTTCAATAACTGTTGCCGTTAACAATTGAGCAACCATTAGTGTGCCAGCTGTCAATGTAACTCCTAGTGAATATATCGCCATAGTTTCTGCGCAAATAATGAATCCACCAAATGCACCCGCTACTAAATATATTTTTTTTACACTCTTTAAATCCGTTACTTTCTCTTCTTTCTTTAACAAAAATACAGTTGTTGCAATAATGAATCCAATTAAATGGGTTATAATACTCGTCGACCATATACCGATATGTGAACTAAGTTTCGCATTAAAGGTTCCTTGAAGTGTTATAAATATCCCCGCAAAAACAGCAAATAGAATACCTTTCAAAAAATCATCTCCTCATCCTTTATTTCTGACTTAATTAAAAACCATCATCCTATAATGACAAAAGGACAAATGTCACATCACTATGAAAATAACTTGGAATGAAAAAAAACACACCTCAAAAATGCGAGATGTGTTTTTTATTTATATATATTGTTTTATAAATGAAAATTACGCTACATTAAAAGATTTCTTTTTCATAACAAACTTTGCAAATAAGAAACGTACAAGCGGTCCCATAATAATTAATTGTAATGGATATGCCATTATGAAATTTTTAATAAAAATCGAAAAATAAATTGAAACAAATGAAGCTCCTTGTAGTCCACCATGTAAATGCATCATAGCCATACCGAAAAATGACATAAAGAACACCATTCCGATTACCATAGTTGTCGCCATCGCAACGATAATATTTATTTTCTTAGATTTATCAAATGGCAACATGAATACAATTTTTTTCGCACAAGGTCCAACTATACTTATTTCAATTAATAGCGCAATAATAAAGCCAATTAATAGTTCTAATGCAATCTCTTTAATATAAATTGGTCCTCCTGTTTCATTCATTAGTAAATTGTAAAACGTCATTACGATAACCATTCCAAGGCACATCATCATGCCAAATTGGAGGTTTTCTTTTCTTGTTGTTGGCAAATTTCATCATCCTCTCTCTTTGAGTCTTTGTCATTATATCGACATTGGAACCCCCTTCGTAAGTGAACATTTTGTGAACAAATTTAAAACGTTTTCATGTATTTTCTTTACTTTCAACTCAAATTCTCACTTTTACTTATAAAGGTTTTATATATTTCAATGTTGAATTACTAAATTTAACATTGCATTACATTATTACTAGGAGGATAACCATGAATGAAACAGAATTTTACGCATATCACATCGTAACAAGGAAAAAAATGCATATCGGACAAATGATTCCTTTTAACAAAAATCAACACAATACTCTATATCACTTCTTTTTTGAAAGAGAACAATTAAATGCTAATGGTGAAGATGGCATACAAATTTTAAATAATCACTATAAAAATGACGAATTACATATAAATAATGAAAATGCTAAAGTAGTTATAAGTTATATGGATCAAACAATTAGAGCAGCTAGAGAAACCATTGTAGAAATGGTTAGACTACAAGAATTCCCTGAATATCCTTCCAGGTTATCTTGTTTATACGCTGCAAAAAGCTATGAAGATGCTTTAAAATGGAAAGCATTATTTGATTCTTACAATCGAGAAGTTTTACAGATTGTTAAACTACGAGTAATCGGAAGTTCTTTTGAAGGTGACGGGAATCTTTTACCAAAAGAAGATGGTATTCCTTTTTCTCAAAAAATCGAACAAGCTAGAAAGTATTGGAAAGGAAATATTAGAAATGAACTTCCTGAGCTACTGATTAATGGAGAAATTGAAGTGGTGGAAATTATTGATGACTTCTCCTCAATTCATATTTAATTTCTAACTAAATCATATAGGATGGAGATTACAATGAAGAAAAAAGTGTACTTCAATCATGATGGCGGCGTAGATGATTTAATTTCATTATTTTTATTACTTCAAATGGAAAACGTTGAACTTACCGGTGTATCTGTTATCCCAGCAGACTGCTATTTAGAACCCGCAATGTCTGCAAGTCGTAAAATTATTGATCGCTTCGGCAAAGGTAATATTGCAGTAGCCGCTTCAAACTCTCGCGGGCAAAACCCGTTTCCAAAAGACTGGCGGATGCATGCATTTTATGTAGATGCTCTACCAATTTTAAATGAGTCTGGAAAAGTTGTAACACCCGTGGTGGCAAAGCCTGCACATCACCATTTAATAGAAACACTTCTACAAACGGAAGGAAAAACAACTTTATTATTTACCGGGCCCCTAACTGACCTTGCTCGTGCATTATATGAAACTCCCATCATAGAAGATAAAATTGAACGTCTCGTTTGGATGGGTGGTACATTTCTTACAGCAGGCAATGTACATGAACCAGAGCATGATGGAACATCTGAGTGGAATTCGTTTTGGGACCCTGAAGCAGTGGCTCGTGTATGGGATGCAAAAATTAAAATCGACTTAGTGACACTAGAAAGTACAAACCAAGTTCCGTTAACTATAGACATACGTGAACAATGGGCAAAAGAACGAAAGTATATTGGTATGGATTTCCTTGGTCAATGCTATGCAATGGTTCCCCCTCTCGTTCACTTCTCAACGAACTCTACCTACTATTTATGGGATGTACTAACTACCGCGCTTGTCGGAAACACTAACCTTGCAAAAACTGAAACAATTAATAGTATCGTTCATACATACGGACCAAGCCAAGGACGTACAGAGGAAACTGCTGATGGACGACCTGTAAATGTCGTTTACGATGTAAAACACGATGTTTTCTTTGAATATATTACTAAATTAGCTAAAAAAGCTGCTACTTGAAACCTCAATAACACGAAAAAAATTTATTAAGAATGATATACTTTAATTAATATAACATGAGGTGATAAGATGGATTATGAGTTACTAAAAGAACGAATAGAAATTATAACTTCTAGAATTAAATACATAGGTGGTGAAGTTCAAGAAGTTTGTATAGATGAACCATCTTCCCTTGAACAAATAATCCAAGTAGAAGAAAAACTGGATATTAAACTACCAAATAGCTTCAAAAAAGTACTTTTAGAGTTCTCAGGAAATTTTAGCTTACGCTGGTTTTTACCTGACGATGTAGAGCTACCAAATGAATTTACTGATATTTTTTGCGGAACACCCCACTGGAGTTTAGAAAGTCTTTCTAAATTCGAAAAAGAACGTAAAGACTTGGTTGACGAGTTTTTTTCAAATTTAGATGATGAATATGATGTAGTTTGGCACAACAAATTAGCATTTTGTGAAGTGGGAAATGGAGATTATTTAGCATTTGATATGAAAGATGATATAGATGCTCCAATAATTTACCTAAGCCACGACGATGGAGAAGGACATGGGTATAAGATTGCGAATAATTTCATTGAATTCATTGAGAATTGGTCAAGAATAGCTTTTGTAGGATGCGAAGATTGGCAGTGGTTACCTTTCACTACCAGTTTTGAAAGTGGTATAAATCCAGATGATGAACCAGCCAAAAAATTTAGAAATTGCTTGGGACTTAATATTTAAAAGAGTATTGAATTAAATTTCAATACTCTTTTTGTGCAATTTAATTATATTTGATTAATGTAGTGTCTTACAGATTATTCATTTCATAACCATTGACAAAATACGTTATTTTTTCTAACTCATCTTCATTTAATTCTCTATCTAGTTCTTGTTTGTACGCTGCCTTTATCTTCTCTTCATCGCCCTTATGAGCTTCTGTATAAGTTCCTACTGCTTTTAACATGCGAATCTCTTGTAAAAACTCCTCTCGATTTATCGCTTCCCCATGAGAAAGAATATATGTCTCAGCATCAAATTTTTCTAATTCATCTATTAATGCAAACGTTCTTTTCGTCGTATAGTTCCACTTCGAGGAAAAAATATCTGCATATATACAGTCCCCTAAAAACAATATCTTTTCTTCTTTTATGTACATAACAACTGAATCATGTGCATGATCTCCGCCCACATGTTTTAACACGCATGTCACCTCACCAAGATCTAATTCCATTTGATCCTGGAACGTTAAGGCCGGAGGAATAATGTTAATATTTCTCGCTTTTTCTTCAAACTCTTTCTTGATGCAATCCGCACAAAATTCAATTTCAGTACCCTCTTTTACGCGTGCATCCAACGCTTCATCTGTCCATTCATAAGATACTATTGTCTGCATTTCTTTTTTCGTTTCAGCGTGCGAAATAGTTAATGCATTCCGTAATACAGATAATCCAAAAATATGATCCCAATGCCAATGCGTTAGTGCTACAAAATCAGGATTTGATACATTTTGTTCTTTTAACATTTCTAAAAATAATTGTGCATGTTCTTCTGAATTCCCTGCATCGATCATTAACGTTTTTTCTTTTCCAACAACCATTCCTAATATAGGTCTATCTGTTTCAGAAACAGGTGTCATATACCAAAATGAGTTTCCTATTTTTTTAATTTGTTGCATAACCAATTCCCCTTTTCATTTCCTCACTTAAGTTTAATATATAGATTATAACGAATCACTACTTTTTTCTCTATACTCAAACACAATTACTTGGACTAATCTAACTTTTCTTTTCGTAAGCTAAAAATAAGGGAATAGAATCGGAGTGTGATACTATGGAACGTTTATGGATCCCAATGATTGTAACATTTTTTTCGTTCGGTGGATTACTATTAGGCGGTGCTGTTGGAGTAGCAACACGCCAACTCATTGAAGAAAAGATGCATCGTTTATACGCATTATGTGGCGGTATTTTGTTTGGGTTATTGTCACTTGAAATTATTCCTGAAACATTTTCAAGCTATGAAATGATTGGACCTATACTTGGTATAGCTATCGGTATTTTAGTTATGGGCTTATTAGATAACTATTGTCACCATCCAATGATACATAAAAAAGATCAACAAGCATGGCAAACCTTTCTTTTTCTCTCTTTCGCTATATTTATTCATAATATACCGAGTGGATTTGCGTTAGGTACAGCTTTTATAAATCATAATGACTCTGCCATTCCCTTTTTAATAGCAATCGTCGTTCACCATATTCCAGAAGGATTAGCTTTAATTATTCCATTTCTTTTTACAAAACATAAATATATTTCCTTTTTATTAACGACTTTATTACTTTCTCTTATTCTCGGTACTGGCACAGTTTTTGGCATTTTGATGGAAGGAAAAGCTCTTCACCTGCAAGGCCTCATTATGGGAAGTGCTATTGGTTCACTTGGATATGTCACAATTCATGAAATGCTTTGGAAAGCTAAGAAACAGCTCTCTTTCCTTACATTTCTAATGTGGGCAACTAGTGGTTTTTTACTAATAACAGTGTTCACTTTATTCGCTGGTCATCATTAAAGTTGCTAAAGTGAAACTTTTGTTCCTCCCACACTGATTCTTGGATTACAAATAACCAGATAAATTTTCTTATTTGTATATTTTTCCTATTTTTCCAAAACATAATGTTATCTACCTATTATAAGGAGGAACAATTATGTTTGGGAAAACAGCCGGTGAAGCATTAGTTGATTTATTAATTGACTGGGGAGTAGAACACATATACGGCATGCCTGGAGATTCCATTAATTCTATCATTGAAGCTTTAAGAAAAAAACAAGATAAAATTAAATTCATTCAAGTTCGCCATGAAGAAGCTGGTGCATTAGCAGCGGCTGCCTATGCGAAATTAACAGGAAAACTTGGCGTTTGTATGGCAATTGCAGGACCTGGTGCTATTCATTTATTAAATGGTTTATATGATGCGAAACTCGATAAAGCCCCTGTTCTAGCAATTTCAGGTCAAGTAGAAACCGATTTACTTGGAACGGACTTTTTCCAAGAAGTAAATTTAGAAAGAATGTTTGATGATGTTGCGGTTTATAACCAGCGTATTATGTCAGCAGAGCAACTACCTGCCGTAGTGAATCAAGCAATTCGAATGGCTTATACGAAAAAAGGTGTATCCGTTCTTACAATTCCAGATGATGTCCCTAAATTCGAAGTAAAAAATGGTGCCCGTGTTACAAATACTTCTTTTACTTTGCCTGAGTTGTTTCCACAAAAAAACGATTTAGATGCAGCGAAACTCGCAATAAATGAAGCGAAAAGGCCTGTGATTTTAGCTGGAAAAGGAACAAAACATGCGAGAGAATCTTTACTTGCATTGGCAGAACATATTGGTGCTCCAATCGTACTTACATTACCAGCTAAAGGAATTATTCCTGATGAACACCCTCTTTGTATTGGTGGATTAGGATTAATTGGAACGAAACCTTCTTATGAAGCAATGAAGCATGCAGATACTTTAATTATGGTCGGTACTTCTTATCCGTTCACCGGCTTCTTACCTGAAAAAGCAAAAACAATTCATATCGATACAGATCCTGCCCAAATCGGGAAACGTTATGCGACAGATATTGGTTTAGCTGGTGATGCTGATAAAACATTACGATGGTTAATTGAAAATGTTGAAGAACACACAGACCATTCCTTCTTAGAACATCACCAAGAAATGATGAAAAAGTGGGAAGAAAAATTACACGATCAAGAAGAAGACTCTTCCATTCCAATTAAACCACAACGCGTTATGCATGCTCTGCAGCAAGTAGCACATGATGACGCAATTCTATCAGTCGATGTCGGAAATGTAACAGTATGGACCGCAAGACACTTCCGTATGACAAACCAGCAATTTGTCATTTCTAGCTGGCTCGCAACACTTGGTTGCGGTTTACCTGGTGCTCTTGCTGGAAAAATTGCATTCCCGGATAAACAAGTATTTGCAGTTTGTGGTGATGGCGGATTTGGAATGACGATGAATGACTTCGTAACAGCTGTAAAATATAAATTGCCAATCGTTGTCGTCGTATTAAACAATAATAAAATTGCGATGATTAAATTCGAGCAAGAAGTTATGGGTAATATCGAATTCGAAACAGATTTAACGAACCCTGATTTTGCAAAATATGCAGAGGCGTGTGGAGGTATTGGATACCGTGTTGAGAATTTAGATGAACTCCTTCCCGCTTTCGAAAATGCAGTAAAACAAAATAAACCGTGTATTATTGATGTAGTTGTAGATGCTAACGAAGCACCAATGCCAGCAAAAATCACATTTGGTCAAGCCGCTGGTTATACGAAGCATATGATAAAAGAATTATTTGAAGAAGGTAAGATTGATTTACCTCCACTTTAATCGAAAAAAGATAGCTGAAAACAATTTGTCTTCAGCTATCTTTTTTATTTTTGTATCTCTCTATAAAAAGAAAAGTCATTCATAGTTGGTTGTACTTGTTTCTCTACTTGTAATTCTTTACTTTCCCTCTCTAGCTTTCTCACATTTCCTAACTTAATCGCATCTTGCATGCCATTACTAATTAGATTTCCAGCTAAAATTGTCATACTATAAAAAGCAATCGGTATAAGTACAATCCATGTATGAGTAGTTAAATGACGGAAGTTTTGACCAATTAGGCCGGTCCATTCTTTTGTTACACTATCTGCCTCTGTACCAAAGATAATTGTTCCACCAAAAAATAACTCTAACAAGCCAAGATGCAAGAGAAGTAATAAAGTACTCACAAATTGTTGAGCAACAAGTAAAAAAAATGATGGTAATACGTGTGGCCATACGTGATTTTTCACTCTATGCCATTTACTGCCCCCAAGCACAGTTGCTGCCATCATAAATTCTTCTCTTTTTATCCGACGGACTTCCTGCGCTGTATATAACATAATTGTTGGTACCGCTAAACATGTAAGGATAACCATTTGAAATATTACCCTTAAATGAAACGGCTCTGGTACTGTCCCATTTTCAAACACTAAAACTTCCTTTAACACAAAAAAAGAAATCATAACCATAGGTACAATGCTGAACGGATCAAAAAAAGATGCTATAACTGGAAAAGAACGTTTGCTATACATACCAAGAAGCAAACCAATACCTCCTCCAACTATAACTCGTAGAATCGCTATAATTACGCTCGCACCAACTGTCCATTTCGCTCCTTCTATTATTAGCTGGAAAAGATCGCGTCCTTTCTCATCACTACCGAACCAAAATTTATTCGACGGTGAAAACGGAGCAGCCTCTAGTTCTCCTTTTTCGTTATACATCATCGTAAGTTCACGGATATTCCCATCGAAAAATAAAGTATTTCCAATACTAACAATCATAAGTACGCTTAAAAAAGTAACACCAAACCAAAATCTCACATCTCTTTTTACAACTTGCCACATGCTAAACACGCTCCTTTATTACATTTTGTAAAAACGTATGTAATAAACGAAATAGTATAAAAAGCGGTACGTATAATATAATTAAACTTACTGTAAATATTTCTAATTTTGAATTTTCTTTTACAAAAACAAACATACCGTACGTATTAAATATCCATTCAATAATATATAAATTTGATAACATAAATAAAATATTTGTTTTTGCATAATAGATTGTTGTTAACAAAACATTTCTTGAAATATGATTTGTTAAAATATGTCGTAAACTAAGCCCTTTACTTTTAGCAAATATACTATAATCTTTCTCTAATTCTTCTCTGAAACGTAATAGTAGTAGCTTAATAAATAATAGTGTTGTAGGCAAAGTTAGACATATTATTGGCAATAGGTGAGCCCTTTCCTCCCCAATCCCCGCTAGTTTCACTGGCATAAAGCCTGTCTTTTGAAAGATTATTACGACTAGAAGTTGCGATAATAAAATTATTAAAATATCTGGGATGCTTTCAAGTACGACAAAAATCCCATTCCACATTCGTTGCTTTGATTGAGACCGTTGTAATACCCACACAACGAGAACATACGCAATAAGTAATGACAGTAAAAATGCCGAAATAAATACAAACATTGTCTCTAAATAATGAATCCATATTTGCGGAAATAATTTCCTCGAATCTCGAAATCCATATGTAATTTCCCAAGGTTGGAGTAACTTTCCTCCAATAAACACAATCGTGTTCCAAAAACCAATTAAATCAATTTGTAATCCCTTAAATAATCGAGGAAGCGCACCTAAACAGATTATACATAGAATTGCAGCGAATAATTGTAAACAAGTAATCCCACACCACTTAGCAGTTCGCATCAACATAACTATTACCCCCTTTAAAAAGAATATTCAGAAAAAATAAACCTCTTTAACCACACCTTGAATTCTCTTTTTCCCACTTAGTAAAATAGCTTGGAATAAACACGTAACAAAAAATAATCAACCAAACACGATAAATCCCAAAAGTAATTTTTTTAAAGTTTCATTTTGGTATATATACCTAATCCCTTCTTTAAACTCTGTTATTAACATCTTCAAATTAACTTCTTTCCATTTTGTTCTACCATTTGGTAAACGAACTTTTTCTGGAATGGAGATCGTTTGAATCAAAATACCACTCGTAATAAAAGTAAGTATATTTACTAAAATGCTCCCGTAAATTCCAAAAGTCCAGTACACCATCGTTGCAATTCCTACACCAAACAAAGCATACAAACTATTTACCATTTGATTAATACCCGCTGCTGCACCATATTGGTCTGATTCAACTACTCCCTGTATCATCGATTGTTCTGATGGAGAGAAAAATTGTATACATGCATTTTCCAAAAATAAAAATATAAAGACAAGTATAATCATCCCGTAATAAAGCGAAATTAGGATTCCAATATTACAGAGCGAACAACATATGTTACTTACTGTACAAATACGTTGTCTATCAAATCGATCCACTACTGTCCCTACTAATAGAAAAAAGATTAATGCAGGTAATGCAATCATAATTTTTGTCATCGTTGCGTAAACTGGTTGTTTTCCGTATTGATCTAACAAGTAAAACATTAAAGAAATTCCAGCAATCATAGAACCGAGTCGCTCTAAAATATTTGCTAGAAAAAACGTGCATACACTTTGTTGCGAAATAACTGTAGCATTTCTTTCATACTTCGTATCCTTCCTCTCGACAAAATAGTATTGTTTTAGTCATTTATTGGAAGTTACATATATTTTTCGACCATTATCCAATCTTTTCCTTCTTTATAAAAAACATAAAAAAAGAGCCCTTATTCTCAACACAAGGACTCTTTTCATAAACTATTTAGCTACCTCTTCTTTCGGCATTACCATACCTTTATAAAGTTGAACAGTTATCCAGTAATAGATGAAATAAATGACTAAGAATATCCCAATTGGCACCCACACTTTTACAAACGGGTCAACTAATATAAAGCTGAATAAGTTAAGCCCTACTAAAACGTGAGAAATGCCAATGATTGCTGGGAAGATAAATAAATATGAAATTTCTTTATATATACTTTTCGTTAACATACTGCGTCTCACACCAATTTTTCGTAACATTTCATAACGGCGTACGTCGCGAGAAGCACCTGTTAATATCTTGAACATAAGGGAACTTGCCATCATTGCTAAAAAGGCAATTCCGAGGAAAAATCCCATAAACATTGTTCCGCTCATGAAGCTGTTCATAAACTGATAAATTGTCATTTTCGTAAATAAGTCTACCTTTTCACCTGTTGCTTTTTCAATTTGTGCTTTTTGTCTCTTGTCTATTTCGATCAATAACGGTTTATATTTTTTCATATCATCTACTTTTGCTAATGTTACAGTGTGTTCTGTTCCTTGAATTCCTTTATAATGCTCTTCGTCTGCAATTCTTACTGGTTTTCCGTTAAATTGATTATGCGTAATTTGTATCTCTCTTACAACTGCGTCTTCCCAATCCTTTGGCATACGAGGGAATTTTGCTAATTCAGGAGCCTCTAAAGCTGAATATACAGGTTCTGTTAAAGGTTCAGTCACACGTTTACGAACAGGCTCTTTTAACGTTTTTGTATCAAAATGGTCTGAAACAAGTGGTGGTTTCGCAGTTAAGTCGTTACGTAAATAATAAACCGCTTCTCCATCTACTTTATAGTTGTACTTGCTTTCTTCAACAATTTCCATTTTTTTTAAGGCAGCTTTGTCTTGATCATTCGGATCATGAATTACAACATCATATACACGAGAAAAGTCTGTCATAATACCTACATTTTTTTGGAAAGCCATACCTGCCGTCATCGCACCTGCGCCTAATGCAATTAACATCGCTACAGTACCTAATACTCTCGATAAACTATTTACTCGAAAGCGTAGCTGTGCATATGTAAAACTATTTAGACCAGTTTCATTTCGTTTTTTATTCCCCTTAATTTTCATCACAAAAAATGGGAGTAATGAACTAAAGATAAAATATGTTCCAAGTGTTGTAACGATGGTTGCTATAATAAAACCTAATTCAGCATATATTTTTACATTCATCATAAAATAGTACCCTATACTTACTAGTAATACACCAAGTACTGTCATTATAATAATGCGAGTTTTACTTTTCTTGACTTCATCTAGTGTTTCATCTTCACGAATTAACTCTAGTTCAGTTTTACGTAACAATCGGACACTGTTCATTAAGCCAGTAATGAAAAATAGTATTAAGAAGAAAATAGCTGTAACTAAAATTGCTGGTGTGTATACAGATGCATAACTACCTTTTGCTGAAATTTCCATTCCATTCATTAAAAAGTTTCCTGCTACACTTGCAAGTAACATCCCTACTAAAATACCGATAATAATACTGACAATACCCATACCGAATGTTTCAATAAATAATAACTGTGCTACTTTTTTCTTTTTTGCACCAAGCATCATGTACATACCGAGTTCTTTTCTTCTTAACGTGAGTAAGAAAGAGTTGGCATATATAATATAAAATACAGTAATGAAAGATAATAGTATTGCACCTACCCAAAAGACGAGTCTAATACTACTAATTAGGCTATTATCTTTCGTAAATTCACTATTCATCGCCATCGTTTGGAACATATAGAAAATACTAATACTAATAACGAGGCCAATAAGTAAAACCATATAATCTTTTAACATTTTTTTCATACTATGACGTGATAATTTAAATAACATAGTTTCGCCCCCTACTTAGACTCAGCAGCTGAGCCCATATGAGCGAGCACACCTAAAATGTCTTGATAGAAATTCTCTCTAGTGCCTTGACGATTTAATTCTTTATAAAGAAGACCATCTTGAATAAATAAAATACGCTCACAATAACTTGCACTAAATGCATCATGTGTAACCATCAAAATACTTACATTGTGATTTTCATGTAAATCTTGCATTGCTTCTAATAAACTTTTTGCGTTTTTACTATCAAGCGCACCTGTCGGTTCATCTGCTAATACAATTGCTGGATTATGTACTAAAGCTCTTGCCGCCGCTGTTCTTTGCTTTTGTCCACCAGAAACAGCAGTTGGATATTTTGTTAAAATTTCAGTAATTCCTAATTTCTTCGCAACGTCATTTACCTTTCCAGTAATCTCACTTGATGGTACGCCTTGCAGAGAAAGTGGTAAAGCTATATTTTCATAAATTGATAAGTTTTCTAGTAGATTAAAATCTTGAAAAATGAAACCTAATTTTTGAGAGCGAAAATCAGATAACGCATTGCCCTTCATAGAAGTAATATTTGTACCAGCTATCGTCACACTACCACCTGTCGCTTGGTCAAGTGTACTTATCACATTAAGTAAAGTCGTTTTTCCAGACCCAGAAGGACCCATAATCCCGACAAATTCTCCTTCTTTAATACTTAACGATACACCCCTTAATGCTTTTGACTGATTCTCATTTCTTTTTCCATACGTTTTTTCTACACTTTCTACAGTAACTACATTTGTTGACATCTCTTTCACTCCATCCCTTTTGTATAAAATTAATTTCTCACATATTTCTTATTATTTTGTCATGTAAATCCTTAAGATTTTTTTAATTATTCATTCAATAAGAGTTACACCTGTAACATGAACCTATTTCCTACTTCATATTCTCATTTTTCTACAACTCGTTCCCTCGATTTCGCTTACATTTACCTTACATTTTTGTAAGATAAAAAAGAAAACACGCTAATTTCTAATAGTGTGTTTTCTTTACAATCAATATTTTCTATTCTTTATTTCTTCTTCAATAGTTGCCACAAATACATCTAGTGCAATAACTTCTGACTTCTCTTCTCCATATTTACGTACATTTACAGCTCCGTTTTCCATTTCCTTATCCCCAATAACAAGAACATACGGTACTTTTTGCATTTGTGCTTCTCTTATTTTATATCCTAATTTTTCATCTCGTGCATCTTGTTCAACACGAACTCCAGCTTGTGCTAATTTAAGTGCAATCTCATTGGCATATTGTTCATGTACTGCATTTGAAACTGGAATTACTTTCACTTGAACTGGTGCCACCCATGCCGGGAACGCACCTCCAAAGTGCTCAATCAATATTGCTAAGAAGCGATCTAATGACCCTAAAACTGCCCTGTGAATAACAACTGGTCTTTTCTTTTCATTATTTTCATCTATATAATTTAAATCAAATTTCTCTGGCATTTGGAAATCAAGCTGGATTGTTCCGCACTGGTGACTTCTATTTAAAGCATCTTTAATATGAAAATCAATTTTCGGCCCGTAAAATGCACCGTCACCTTCATTTAGTCTATATTTATAATTTAGCGATTGTAATACATTTTCTAATGCTGCTTCTGCTTGCTCCCATAATTTATCGTCACCCATTGAATCTTCTGGACGAGTAGAAAGCTCTACTTCATATTCGAATCCAAAAGTTTTATATACGTAATCAATTTGCGCCATTACGGATTTGATTTCATTTTCAATTTGTTTTGGAGTTACAAATAAATGTGCATCATCTTGGCAGAAAGTACGTACTCTTAATAATCCGTTTAACGCACCACTAAATTCATGGCGATGTACTTGACCGAATTCACACATACGAATCGGTAATTCACGATAAGAATGCAATTTATTTTTAAACATAAGCATGTGCCCTGGACAGTTCATCGGTTTTAATGCAAAACTTTTATTATCTACTTCAGAGAAATACATATTATCTTTATAATGTCCCCAGTGCCCTGATCTCTCCCATACTTCTTGGTTCATCATGAACGGAGTGCGTACTTCTTGATAATTGTACTCTTTTTGAATTTCTCTTAAAAATGCTTCCAATTCGTTACGAATCATTTGTCCTTTCGGTAAATAAAACGGCATTCCCGGAGCCTCTTCAGAAAACATAAATAACTCAAGCTCATTGCCTAACTTACGATGATTTCTTTTTGTTGCTTCTTCAACGAAATGTAAATACTCTTCTAATTCTTTTTGAGAAGAGAATGCAACACCATATATGCGCTGAAGCACTTGGTTATTACTATCACCTCGCCAATATGCACCGGAAACGTGAGTTAATTGAAATGCTTTCAAATAACCTGTTGATGGTAAATGTGGCCCTCTACATAAATCTACAAACTCACCTTGTTTATATAGTGTTACACTTTCCCCACTAGGAATTGCTTCTAAAAGTTCTAATTTCAAGCGATCGTTCATTTCTTGAAACAGTTTTGCTGCTTCTTCTCGAGAAACCTCAACTCGTTCTATCTTTATATTTTCATTTATAATCTTTTTCATTTCTTTTTCGATTTTTCGTAAATCTTCTACGTTTACACTACTTGGAAGATCCATATCATAATAAAATCCATTTTCAATAACAGGCCCCACCCCAAGATTTATATCACCATACATTCTTTTTACAGCTTGCGCTAAAATATGTGCCGCAGAGTGTCTTGTAATTTCTACACCTTCATTTGAATCTATAGTAATGATTTCTACTTCCGCATTTTCTTCAATATTTCGGCGTAAATCATATAACCCATCATTCACTTTCCCCGCGACTGCTTTCTTTTTCAAACTACTGCTAATGGATCCCGCAATTTCTTCTAAAGTAATTCCTTTTACAAATTCTTTCACGCTACCATCTGGAAATTTAATTTCAATCATTTGTTCTTTCATTTTTCATCTCTCCATTTCATAATAAAAAGCACACTCATCCCTAACATAGGGACGAGCGTGCTTTTACCCGTGGTTCCACCCAGATTCCCATCACAAAATGCAATGGCTTCTTTTACGGTAACGTCGTTTATACGGCACTAGATACTTAATTTCCCCAGTGCAGCTCTAAGGTGGTAAGTTATTTTTCTGCGTTAGGAAGTTCTCAGCTTTCCTTCCTTCTCTGTATAACCGGGTAAAATAACTCGTGTCCTTTTCTTCGCTTATTATGAAATTGAATGCAAAAAAGCATATTCATCCCTAAATATAGGGACGAATATGCTTATATCCGTGGTTCCACCCAGATTCCCATCACAAAAAACATAATGGCTTCTTTTGCGATAACGTCGCATACACGGCACTAGATACTTAATTTCCCTAGTGCAGCTCTAAGGTGGTAAGTTATTTTTCTGCGTTAGGAAGTTCTCAGCTTTCCTTCCTTCTCTGTATAACCGGGTAAAATAACTCGTGTCCTTTTCTTTGCTTTTTGTAAAACATCCATTTATTGTTATTTAATATATCTTATTCATTTTATTTTTGCAAGTGTTTAAAAAAATTATTTATTTAATTAAAAAAGTGAAACCAAATTTTTTTGGTTTCACTTCACAATTTTACCAATCTTGTGGTTCGTAATTTAAGTCTGCAAATAGACGTCTTTTCTCTTTCTTTGTTAAATCTCTCCACTGCCCAACTGGTAAATTATTCAATTCAATATTCATAATTCTCGTACGTTTTAACGTGTATACTTGATAACCTAAAGCTTCACACATACGGCGAATTTGACGATTTAGCCCTTGTGTTAAAATAATTTGGAACTCATATTTTGATAACTGTGTAACCTCACAAGGAAGCGTTTTTGTTCCTAAAATTTTAACACCCGCTGCCATTTTCTCTAAGAAATCAGGTGTAATTGGCTTATCTACTGAAACGATATATTCTTTCTCATGTTTGTTTTCAGCACGTAAAATCTCATTAACAATATCGCCATCATTCGTTAACAAAATTAAACCGTCAGAGTCTTTATCAAGACGTCCAATGTGACTAATTCTTAAAGGATGATTCACTAAATCGATAATATTACCTTTTACTGATTTTTCACTCGTACATGTAATACCTACTGGTTTATTTAAAGCGATATATACGTGGTCTCGAGCAATTCGAAGCTGCTCTCCATTTACTCGTACATCATCACCTGGGTTCACTTGGTCACCAATTTTTGCAACCTTACCGTTAATAATTACTCTTCTCTCATTAATTAGTTTATCCGCTCCACGTCGAGACGCTTTTCCAGCTTCACTAATAAATTTATTGATACGCAAATTAGGCACATCCTTTTCTAAAAAAATTTCAAGCTCACACTGCTTCTACCGTACAATACAAAAGGGTAAGCCTCCTATTATAACTTAAATATATTAACATGGAAGGGTATATAACGTCTTCTATTAATTACTTGTTTATAAGAAAATATCTTTATTATACATTCATTTATACACTTTTTCAGCGTTTAATATACAAGCCATTCTTCCTTACATACAGCTTGTTTTCCTTTTATCTCTTCTATATCTTCATGAATATTAGCTAATTTATATAAATCTGGGAAAATCTCTTCCACATAATGTTGATGCGTCTGTTCATCTTTCCAATACGTTAACACTATGTAACGATTTTCATTTTTTAAAGACTTCCCAACTACTCCACCTAACATTCCTTTTGCTTTTTCCATTCCTTTATTCCAAATTGTTTCTTGCTTATGTAAAAAATACTTTTCCTTTTCCACCTTTACATCACATATAGCAACTCTTACGAATGATCCTTCTGTAACAACGTCTTTCAAATGCGTATCAGTTATATCATACAACGTTTGGAATAATTCAATTTCACACGAAAGAAACGTATCCTCTTGATTACTATTTAAATAAATTGTATCGTGAGCACCATTCATAAATGATTGATATGTACTTCTATCTTCCCATAAAGTAAATACACATGCCTCATCTTCATACCATCCACCAAATTGTCCATGAAAACCATCTAGATGCCGTATATCACTCCATTTTTCTTGCGCATTTGAAAACAATTCCTTTTTCTCTTCTTCCACCTTACAGTAGATTGTTTTTAGTAACATTTTTAATTCCCCCTTTAGCATATAATTTATCTTCTTCTCACAATAATTAGTTCACATAATATTTTTATAATCACCCTAATACTCTTTATAGACATATAGAACTAATCATATTTATCACTACATCTATCAAAACATCTATCGAATTTAATTTCAAATGATTCAGAATAAAAAAAGATGTAACTCTTAATGAATTACATCTTTAGCTAATCTCCCTTATTCATCTTTTTCTCAAATAAATAATACGTAATTTCTCCCGGATAATGTACTACTGCTACCTTCCTTTCCCCTTTTTTAAAACTAACAGTATGCCCGTTTTCCCCTAAGTTCTCCCATCCATTTGCCTTTGTAATAGGCATTACACTTATATATTGATAGTCCTCTTCATTATCATCGTTAATATGGATTGCTGACATTGGCACTGGAAAATCTTTAATTTTAGATTCTTTGTCTACATATATGAGTGCAAATAAACCAACTAATAACATAGCCATTGAAATACTTAAAACCAGTTTTCTTCTATTCATTTTCACTAAAAACCCTCTTTTCTCGCATATAGCTTTCATCATTTTACTAAATTTAATTATTCGTGTATAGAAAAGACATAATTTAAATTATTTCTAACCTATTTTCTCTACTTTAAACAACATTATTGTTATATATTATAATTATAAGTTTTTAAATTTTGGAGGCGTTACATATTGCAGAAATTACTTTTTACTAAATGGACAGTTGTTATTTCTATTTTCATCATTTTCGGTACGATTTTCTATGTTACTAATGTTAAAAATAACAACGAAAAAGCAACTGTAGAAACAGCGGAGACAAAAACTTTCAAAACGAAATTACAACCTAAAATTCATGAATTGACTACTCATTATAATGACATCATCGAAAAAGATTGGTTACCTGCCTGGGAAGAGATTAACACGAATGGAGATTCAGTAGATCGAAATAAACTATTAGTTACAATGAGTGCTGTTTCCAAACAGTACGAAACAATTATGAACGAAATAGACACGCTTAAAATTGAAGAAAACATAACAGATATAGATATACAAAAACAACTACTTCAATTCACAACTCAGTTTAAATCCGCATCAAATTTCATGAAAAATGCAGCAAATTTGATTATAGACGGAGCAAATAACTCTACTCCAACCAATGAAACTATTGAAAAAACAAAACAAGCTTTAGGACTTGCGGATCAACATATTGTCATCGCTTTATCTACTTTAAATGAAGTTGAAGATAAATTAGGACTTACAAAAAAATAAAACTATTTACTATTTTAAAATAAAAAATGATTGCAATTCACAATTTGTATGTCTATAATGTTTTTATTGATTTACAATCAATGTGTTTATAAATTTTATAATTCGGATGAACCATTCAGGAGAAGGTCTATTGATCTACCGACGGGGCAAAAAGTTGTTATACCAGCTTTGAAACTCTCAGGTCTTGGTTACAAGTAGAACTGCATGGGGACGAATCTCTGGAGAGACTCCCTCTCGCTTTCATAGAGCGCGGAGGAAAACGAGCACCGAAGGAGCAAATCCGCTACTTTAGCGGATAATCTCTCAGGTAAAAGGACAGAGACAAGCGAAAGAAAAAGCCGATTGTATCGGTTTATTTTTCTATCCCTTGTTTCTCCAGAGACCATTTCATTTACTTGAAGTGGTTTTTATTTTTTCTAAAAAAGGAGAATAAAGATGGAGACAGTAAGTAAAGTATTAGAACAACTAAATCAATACGTGTGGGGATTACCAACTTTGTTGCTACTCGTTGGAACAGGTATCATTCTCACAGTGCGTTTGAAAGGTTTACAGTTTAGTAAACTATTATACGCTCACAAACTAGCGTTTAAAAAATCAGAAGATACTTCTTCTTCTGGAGATATTAGTCACTTCCAAGCACTCATGACAGCTATGGCCGCAACGATTGGTATGGGTAATATAGCCGGTGTTGCAACAGCGGTTACAATTGGTGGTCCTGGTGCAATATTTTGGATGTGGATTACCGCTTTATTCGGTATGGCAACAAAATATGCAGAGGCAATACTTGCAGTGAAATATCGTGTTAGTAATGAAAATGGTGAATATTCAGGTGGACCAATGTATTATTTAGAGCGTGGTTTAGGTAAGAAATGGCTTGCTATATTATTCGCTATATTTGGTACAACTGCTTCTTTCGGTATTGGTAATATGGTGCAATCTAACTCAGTTGCAGAGGCAATGCGAATTAATTTCTCTTTCCCTTCTGCTTTAACTGGTATAGTAATGTCATTTTTAATCGCAATTGTTATTTTAGGCGGTGTAAAAAAAATCGGGAAAGTGACGGGATATGTCGTTCCTATTAAAGCTTTCTTTTATATAATTGCTGGTCTTATAATTATTTTCTATCACTACGACCAAATTCCAGAAGCATTTTCACTTATTTTTTCTGGTGCATTTAATGGTACAGCAGCTGCTGGTGGTTTTATTGGGGCAACAGTTGCATCAGCTATCCAAATCGGAATGGCGCGTGGTGTATTTGCGAACGAAGCTGGTTTAGGGAGTGCACCAATTGCGGCGGCGGCGGCAAAAACCGATTCGCCTGCAAAGCAAGCTTTAGTTTCAATGACTGGTACTTTTCTAGATACGTTTATTGTATGTACAATTACAGGACTAGTATTAATTACTACAGGCGCTTGGAAATCAGGTAAAACTGGTGTTGAAGCTACAACACTTGCATTCCAATCTGTATTCGGTACTGCTGGTAGTATGATTCTCGGTATCGCAATTATTTTATTTGCCTACTCTACTATTTTAGGCTGGTCGTATTATGGAGAAAAATGTGTAGCTTATTTATTCGGAGAAAGTGCAGTTAAATATTATAAAGCAATCTTTATTTTCATGATTGCAATTGGTGCTAATTTAAAGCTAGGAATCGTATGGACATTTGCTGATATTGCAAATGGACTTATGGCAATTCCAAACTTGATTGGTCTGATTGGATTAAGTAGTATTGTTGTTGCTGAAACGAATCGCTTTTTACAAGCAGAGAAATTGAAAGAAAATAATAAAAAACAGGCAAGTTAATCTATGAAAAAAGGAATGACTCATACATGATGAGCATTCCTTTTTTCATCCCTTCTTTTACTTAATTACTATCATTAAAAATATATTTATATCAATATTTACTCCTTTTTATTCCTCCAAAAGTTTTTCACATAAATGTCATAAATCGTATGGTCTAACTATATAGTTGAAAAGGAATGCGACATTAAAGTGTCGCTGAAAAACTCATCCAAGAAAAGGGAGGAAAAATCTTTTGAAAAACAAAATCATTGTTTTCCTATCTGTTTTATCATTTATTATTGGTGGTTTCTTCTTTAACACGAATACTTCAAGTGCTGAAACATCATCTACTGATTATGTTCCTAACCAATTAATCGTTAAGTTCAAACAAAATGCATCTTTAAGTAATGTGCAATCTTTTCATAAATCTGTCGGAGCTAATGTCTTATCTAAAGATGATAAGTTAGGTTTTGAAGTCGTACAATTTTCAAAAGGTACTGTAAAAGAAAAAATAAAGAGTTATAAAAATAATCCAGATGTGGAATATGCAGAACCAAATTATTACGTTCACGCCTTTTGGACTCCAAACGACCCATATTTTAATAATCAATATGGATTACAAAAGATTCAAGCTCCACAAGCTTGGGATAGCCAACGAAGTGATCCGGGTGTAAAAGTAGCTATTATTGATACAGGAGTTCAAGGCTCACACCCTGATCTGGCTTCGAAAGTAATTTACGGGCATGATTATGTTGATAACGACAATACATCTGATGATGGTAATGGTCATGGTACACATTGCGCTGGAATTACTGGAGCACTTACGAATAACAGCGTCGGAATTGCTGGTGTTGCCCCACAAACTTCAATTTATGCTGTCCGCGTATTAGATAATCAAGGAAGTGGTACTCTTGATGCTGTAGCGCAAGGTATTCGAGAAGCTGCTGATTCGGGTGCAAAAGTAATTAGTTTAAGTTTAGGAGCTCCAAATGGTGGTACTGCATTACAACAAGCCGTTCAATATGCATGGAATAAAGGCTCTGTTATAGTTGCAGCTGCTGGAAATGCTGGAAATACAAAAGCTAATTACCCTGCTTATTACAGCGAAGTAATTGCAGTTGGTTCTACAGATCAATCAGATAGAAAATCTTCATTCTCTACTTATGGTAGCTGGGTAGATGTTGCAGCACCAGGTTCAAATATATATTCAACATATAAAGGAAGCACGTATCAATCATTAAGTGGTACATCTATGGCAACACCTCATGTTGCAGGAGTCGCTGCTCTTTTAGCAAATCAAGGATATAGTAATACACAAATTCGCCAAATTATTGAGTCAACTTCTGATAAAATTAGTGGTACAGGTACGTACTGGAAAAACGGTAGAGTCAATGCATATAAGGCTGTACAATACGCTAAGCAATTACAAGAAAATAAAGCTTCTTAAGAAAACTTTAATCAGTCGATCTACCATGAATGCGGAATAAAATAGAAGGAGAGACTTCTATAATTAAAGCCTCTCCTTCTTACAAACTATATTACTCTCCCTGCTTTTTAACCATATGTAAATACAGTACAAAATCCATCATTGTCGACGAATGACCAAGTTGACGGATCATCGCTGTTATATTTCCTCTATGATATGTACCATGATTTACGACATGTTGCACTAATTCTAAAATCGAAGTTTCTAATTTCCCTACATATGGATTCTCAATAACAAATACAGCATTCACATCTTGTATTGTAATTAAAAAATCTTTATATTGATTTGCCATGTTTTCAAACATTTTTTCTAATTCATGTAACGATTTAGTTTCAATTTGTTTTCGTAAATCTTCTCGGTCTTGTATTGCTTCATTCATACTTTTACCATGCAATATATGTAACCACACTTGATCTGTAATATAAATATGCACAAAAGTATCCTTAATGGATGGGAATACACTCTGTATCTGCTCATTAAAAATCGTCTCATAGTTTGGTAACTCTTTTAATCGATTGAATAATCTTGTATTGGCCCAAGCATGATAATCACACTGTTTTAATATATAATCTTTCAATTTATATTACCTCCTTATTGTATGAAACGAATGGTTTGTTTCTTCATTTCTGATTCTCTATCAGCCTTTGCAATCCCTTTTTCTTTCATTTCATGCTTATTTATCGTTTTATATTTTACATACGTATAAAATTCCGTTTGAAATGGAAATGGTGTAATCCGAATTGTTTCCTCGTCCACCCATTCAGCTTGAATAAGTTTCTCCTCTTCACTATTAAACATTTCTGTTCCTTCAAAACCATCTTTAAATAAATCAATTTCATCTTTCTTTTTGACACCAGGCTTATTCATACATACGTATAAAGAAAGTTCATCACAAAACTTTAATAATTTATAATGTTTATCGAACATCGCAAACTGTTCTTTTGTTAACGTTTTCAAGATTCTTTTTTGTCGTTCTAATTCATGTTTATAAAATGACATCATCTCTTCATCTTCCTCGTTTAGTGGAAATGATAAAAAATGTTTACTACAAAGCAATGCCCCGTATGGATTAGAATTTTCAATTTCATTCAAACCAATCGTATAAAAAACAAAACGTAATGGGCTTGGACAATCCATAAATGTATATGGAATATTTTTAGCATCATTCAAAATTGGTACTTTATCAAGCTCTATCCATCCTCTGTCATGCTCATATATTGCATCAACTGTTTCTTTTAAATATGTTTTACTTTCAAAAAAGTCTTCTTTTATATGTTTTGCAATCTCTCCAGCTAAAAAACCATGGTCATGTTGACGAATTAATATACTTTCCTTCTCATTTTTTTCACGAAAAATCATTCATATACTCCCCCTCATCCTCATACTAAAGCTTTTTATATGCATCGATTCTTAATTAATCCCTAAATAATAGAAGGGATTCAGTCTCTTGCAACGAAATTAACATAATTATATAGTATTCTATCTAATCATAGTGATAGCTTTATCTTTACTATCTATTATACTAAAACATTCATTCCAAAAATTTTTTTATGAGGTGAAAACATGAACAAAACAGAATTAATTAAAAACGTAGCTCAATCAGCTGATATTTCTCAAAAGGACGCTTCTGCAGCTGTACAATCCGTATTTGACACAATTGCTAATGCATTACAATCTGGAGATAAAGTTCAACTAATCGGTTTTGGAACTTTTGAAGTGCGCGAAAGATCTGCTCGTACAGGACGTAATCCGCAAACTGGCGAAGAAATTCAAATCGCCGCTGGTAAAGTTCCTGCATTTAAAGCAGGTAAAGAATTAAAAGAAGCTGTTAAATAAACAAGAAACCAGCCATTTTATAGGCTGGTTTCTTGTTTTTATTTAAGCAATTGCTTTATATTCTCTGCATGATACACTTCACAAATATAAAATACACATTTGCATTTACTTACAATTTGATACTTTCTAGTTGGATACACATTCGCTGTAACAGAACATCCATCAAACAATTCGATAATATTTCCAGATGGCTGATATCCTTCATATAATACATTTCTTCTTACTTCCATCTTTTCTATAAGCTTTTCAACAGGAATATTTCCACTCTCTAATTCACTCTTTATTGCGTCCGGTAAAAACGAAGTGTCTGCAAAAATTAGATTTTCAGATAACACCTTGCCTTTATAACTAACATTAGATACACGGTAAAGAAATGTTCCATCTTTATCAAAGAAATTCTTTGCTTCTTTCGGAATGTACTGTCTACCAAGTGCCTCTTGTTCAAGAACATCAAACTGAACTGTATCATTTAAAAGCTTTTCTAAAGCATGAATAGATGATGTATCTCCAGAAAATAAAATATTTTTAATTGCTTGTACGTTATAAGTGAATTCATTCTTTCTATTTTCCGCTACTAACATGAGGAACACCTCTTCTATAATTTTTTTATTTAAGATTTAAAAGTGCTGCCGCATCTAATTGCGTAATTTCAGTTACTTCCTTACTGAATATTGCAACAGAGGCCCTATAATCTAAACTAGGCTTTACATCTTCCATCATTGTATTATTTAATAACTCTTGTCTATCCTTAAAAACCAACAAGTTTGGAGGATCATTTGGAGCTGATACTGTAATATGTACTGGCGGAATCATTAGTCCTTCACCTGTCGCTTTCAGCACCGCTTCTTTTCGAGTCCAATATGTTAAAAATCCTTCTATTTTCTGTTCATTTGGCAGTTTCATAACTTGCGCTATTTCAATGTCTGTTAATACACCTTCTGCCATTTTCATAACATCTACATTTGGATTCATTTGTTCTACATCTATGCCAACAGGTGCAGATTTTGTAAAAGCAACGACAACCCACTCACCTGAATGCGAAACGGATAATTGCGGCATACCTTCTGGTAATTGTGGTCTTCCATGCTGCACTTTACATACTGAGCACATTCGATCAATTGGTACTTGGACTGGTGACATAGAAAGTATCTTACCGAGAACTAATCTACTTATTACGCAACCTATTATAAAACGAGCTCGATCTGCCGAATGATGATACGAATTTGCTTTCTCTCGCTCTATATCATTTAGTAAATTGTAATGCCATGATTGTAAATCCGAAATTCTTGCCCACCATATTTGACAATCATTCTCATTCAAAGTTGGAATAGAATCTACAACTTTACTTTCTATCATGTAAACTCTCCTTTATTCAACGAATATCAATTTTCATAAGAAAGCATGCGTATATTGTTATTCATTGACAAGTACTTTCTCTTTTTCTGATACAGATAATGTTTTTTCTTTCTTCTTTGACATTACCTCTTTATCGGAAATACGTAAAGAAAATAGTAGTGCTATGAGCAAAAATATTGCTGATCCAATTAATGCTGCTTGATATGGTAAAAAATCGGATTGAGCGTTATTACTTCCAAAACCAGCTAGTATACTAGCTAAAACAGCTACTCCTATTGCTGAACCTAATCGATTTTGCACATTGAATATAGTAGTAGCTCTCCCCATAGAAGGCGGCGTGATATTGTTAAAGGCAGAAAATTGAACCGCACCGACAGATTGACCTAAGAAAATACCGATACCAAACAATAATGCGCGGATTTGCCACGGATTCGTATCGTGATTTACAAAACTTAATAAAACAAAGATAACCACGGTACAAATTAATCCAATAGAAATTACCTTTCGCGCTCCTAATTTTTTATATGACCATGGCACAATTTGTGAAGAAATCATTAATCCAATCGCCTCTGGAAATGTCGTAAGTCCTGATTCCAGCGCGGAAACTCCTATCAAATTTTGATACATAAGTGGAAAAACAAATAACATTCCTAGTAAACCAGCTGATGAAAATAATGATATAAGACTCATCTTTCTAAACACTGGTTCTTTTAATAAACGTAAATCTAACATCGGTTGCTTTACTTTCAGTTCTACGATTATAAACAATGTAATGAATACCCCCCCAGCTATCCCAGTACTCATAATTTCTGGAGAAATCCACCCTTTTGATGGTCCCTGGCTGAGCGCATATATGAGCATCGCAAATCCTGGTGCTGATAAAATAAAGCCGAGCGAATCAAAGCGACCAGCTGATTTTTCAACATGCTCTGCTAAAAATAGAAGTCCAAATAGCAATGCAACGATTCCAAACGGTAGATTAATATAAAATGCCCAACGCCAAGACATTTGATCTACAAAGAAACCACCGATGATAGGACCAATTGCTGGTGCTACAGCAATTGGAAGTATAATGAACCGAGAAATCTTCGGTCTTTCCTCTGGTGAAAATGTTCGAAATAACATTGCCATTCCGACCGGCGTTAAAAGCCCTCCACCAGCACCTTGAATAATACGGAAAATATTCAATGAAGTAATATCGTTAGCCATTCCGCATAAAGCAGAGGCAATTGTAAATACGAAAAGAGCAATTAAAAATACTCTTTTCGTACCAAATCGATCTCCTAACCAACCAGAAATCGGAAGGAAAACAGCTAAACTAACTAAATACCCAACATTAACCGTCCCCATTGCAGATGCAGGTACTTGTAGTTCTCTACTTATCGTTTGCAGTGCTACATTTACAATCGTTGCGTCCATCGCAGCCATAAACATCGCAGTTATATAAACGATACTTACAACTACTTTTGGATTTAGTTTTTCTTTCATTATCGTTTTCCTGCTAATGTTTTTTCGCGAACTTGATTACTTTTTGGATTCAAATCTTTCCAGTTATATTCAACATATTCTAAGCAGCTCTGCCTACTAGCTTCTTCATATACGATATTCCAGCCAATAGGTACATCGAGAAAAGCAGGCCAGAGAGAATACTGGCCCTCCTCATTTATTAATACTTTATATGTGTAATTATCATTTTCAAATGGATTCGTCATACTCTACTTACCCCTTTCTTATTCTGCAAATATTTCGCTAATACTTGTCCAATTTCCGTAAGCGGACCTGGCTGACATAGATCTTTATGTCTACAATCAATATCGTGCTGCACAATTTGCCCGTCTAAATAATTTAGCCACGTATTTGGAGAAATAGGATCAAACCAGTCTGGTATAACAGTAGATCTAAAGAACAGGATATCTCCGTTATAAACTTTCGGTACATATTTCCCTAACAACCCTACTGAATTTACATATGTTTCTTTCAAGTTCAATATAGTCTCTTCTTCAAGACTTGCTAATGCACTTCCATCTTTACGAAGGATTTCAACTGCACTTTCCATTGTAAGTGGTTTACCATCCATGTTATCTGGGTCATATCCGCCTAAAGCAAGTAATGCAATTAACGCTTCCTCTTCAGTAGGCGCTTCCGTATTCGGTAAGAAGTGTCCAGGATAAGAGTCAAGCATAACGAGTAATTCTACTTCTTCCCCTTCATTTTGTAATTGCGCCGCCATTGCATGCACAACATTTCCTCCAAGCGACCAACCTAATAAACGATATGGTCCATGAGGCTGTACTTCACGAACGTGTTTCAAGTAATCCGCCGCCATCTCCTCTAAACTTTTTGGAAGTTCTTCATTTTTAGCAATACCACGTGCTTGCACACCATAAATTGGATAATCTGTTCCTAAAGATTTCATAAGTCCTGCATAGCACCAACTTAATCCACCTGCTGGATGTACACAAAATAGTGGTAATTGATCCCCGCTTGCTCGTAATGGAAGCAACACATCAAGTGCACTTTGACCATTCCCCATCTCAAGTCTTTCAGCTAACCCTGCAACAGTCGGTGCTGCAAATAAAGTACCAATGTTTAGTTCCACTCCAAGCGCCTCTTTCATGCGGCTCATAAGCTGCACTGCAAGGAGTGAATGACCACCAAGATCAAAGAATCCGTCATCAATTCCAATTTGAGGTACACTTAGCACTTCTGTAAACAAGTCACATAACATTTCTTCTTGCGGTGTTCTTGGACCACGACTAGAAGATGATGCGATAAATGCTGGAGCTGGCAATGCCTTTCTATCTAATTTACCGTTTGGAGTTAAAGGTAACTCATTTACTACTACAAAAGCGTATGGAACCATATAATCTGGTAAACTACCACTAGCAAACTGACGCATTTCATTCGTATCAATTGCTTCATTATTTGATGCAACGATATAAGAAACTAACCGTTTATCCCCTGGTTGATCTTCACGTACAATAACGGCTACTTGCTCAGCTTTAGGGTGCTTCATTATGACTGCTTCTATTTCTCCTAATTCAATTCGGAATCCACGAATTTTGATTTGATGATCTGCACGTCCTATATAATCTAGCGTCCCATCATTACGCCAGCGAGCTAAGTCTCCTGTACGATACATTCTTGTACCTGGCTTGCCAAATGGATCTGCGATAAAGCGTTCAGCCGTTAATCCTGCTCTTCCTAAATATCCACGCGCAAGTCCTGCACCTGCAACATACATTTCTCCAACTACTCCAGGTGGGACTGGTTGTAAATAGTTGTCTAACACATACACTTTAAGGTCAGGTATACTGCACCCAATTAAACTATTTGCCCGTAAAGAGACGATAGTTTCATCTAATTCAATATAACTAACATGTACTGTCGTCTCTGTAATACCATACATATTAATAAGCTTTGGTGCGTTATGAGGATGTCGACTATACCAATCTTCTAAGCGACTTAGCTCAAGTGCTTCTCCTCCAAAAACAACATATCGTAAAGATAATTTTTGGCCAATCTCTTCATTTTCACGATCTGCTTGCATCAATTGGTAGAACGCTGATGGAGTTTGGTTTAAAACCGTAACCTTTTCTTTAACAAGAAGCTGTAAAAATTCTTTCGGCGAGCGACTTACAGTATGTGGGACTACAACTAAACGCCCTCCGTATAATAAAGGTCCCCAAATTTCCCAAACCGAGAAATCAAAAGCATATGAATGGAACATCGTCCAAACATCGTTTCCGTCAAACTGGAACCAATGATCAGTTGCTCCTAAAAGTCTCACTACATTTTGATGAGGTATCATAACGCCTTTCGGTCTGCCCGTTGACCCTGACGTATAAATAACGTAAGCAATATGTGATGGAGATAATGGCTTAATTCGTTCCACTTCATCAATATTGTCTTCACTATATTTCTCAACCTCTGCTATTACTTTCACATCATCAACTAAAACTTTTAGTGCCTCATTACATTCAATTTCCACTTCTGAATTCGTTAAAACACATGATGGTTTCGCATCGTGTAGCATAAATGAAATACGGTCTGCTGGGTAATCTGGATCTAACGGAAGGTATCCAGCACCAGCTTTAAGAACAGCTAATAAGCTTACAACCATGTTTAATGATCTTGGCATCGCTAAAGCAACGAGTTGATCAGGACCAATCCCTTTTGCTATTAGGAATCGAGCTATTTTATTTGCTTTTCTATTTAACTCTTCATAAGTTAATTTCTTATCTTCAAAGACAACAGCAATAGAATTTGGATTTATATGAGCCTGCTTTTCAAACAATTGTGGCAATGTCATTTCTGGTGCAATTTGAAAACCACCATTCCACTTTTCTAACACTGTATTTTTCTCTGCTAAAGTTAATATTTCTAATCTGCCAATGGATTGATCTGGATTTGTAGTTGCATCATCTAATAACAAAATGAATCGTTCTATTAGTTTTTGAACCGTTTCACGTTTATATAAATCGGTACTAAACTCTAGTAATCCATGTAAACCGTTCGGAGTACCATCAACCCCGTTACTCTCACTAATTTCAAATGTTAAATCAAATTTTGCAGAACCAACGCTTTGAATTTCAAGGCTCGCTTCTAAACCTGGTACATGAAACGTTGCTTCTGGTGTATTTTGAAAAGCTAACATAACTTGAAACAACGGATGGCTGTTTCGAGTACGTACTGGATTTAATACTTCAACAAGCCTTTCAAATGGAACATCTTGATTTTCATAAGCTGCAAGATTTACCTGCTTCACTCTATTTAATAATTCTTTAAAACTTGGATCTCCTGAAGTATTTGTACGTAACACTAATGTATTTACAAATAAACCAACAATATCTGAAAGTACATCATCATTTCTTCCAGCAATCGGACTTCCAATTGGTATATCAGTGCCTGCACCTAATCTTGTAAATAGTGCACTAAGCCCTGCTTGCAATACCATAAACAAACTAACTCCATTTTTACGTGCAAGCTCTACTAACCTACTATGCATACCTTCATCTATATGAAAATGAATTGTTTCCCCGCGGTAACTCGTCTCAATTGGACGCTGGAAATCTGTAGGTAACTCCATTTGGTCTGGTAAACCTTTAAGTTCTTCTTTCCAAAAATCTAATTGTGTTGAAATAAGACTCTCTTTTGTCGTTTCATCACCTAGCAATTGCTGTTGCCAAAGTGCATAATCTGCGTATTGAACTGGTAGTGTCTCCAGCTGAACTCTGTCACCTTGACTTCGCGCTTTATACGCCGCTGTAAAATCTCTCGTTAACGGCTGTAATGACCAGCCATCACCTACAATATGATGTAATAGAATTAATAATACATGTTCGTTTTCACTCATTGTAAAAAGTTGCAAACGAACTGCCGGCTCAAAATCGAGGTTAAAGCTATATCTTACCGCCTCTGAAAGTACACTTTCTAATTCATCTTTACATGTATTAGTTATAACCATTTCTAAATTTAAGTTTTCCATATCTAAAATTTTCTGATAGGAACTACCTAATACGTTAGGGAAAATTGTTCTAAGTGTTTCATGTTTCTCAACTACATCATAAAAAGCACCTTGTAATGCTTCCCGATTCAATATTCCATTCATACGAATGACTAGCGGAATATTATAAGTAGGACTTGGACCTTCTAAACAATTTAAGAACCATAACCTGCGCTGTGCAAATGAAAGTGGAACTTCATTTGGCCTACTTGCTTTCTGAATAGCTGGTCTTGCGCTTTTTGCATGGTTTAATTGTTTCGCCAGTTCGGCAACAGTTGGTGATTCAAATAGTTTCCCAATTCCTAATTCCACACTTAACGTTTCACGAATTCTTGCCATTAAACGAGATGCGAGAAGTGAATGTCCACCCATTTCAAAGAAATTATCATCAATGCCAATTCGAGAAACACCAAGTACTTCTGCAAATAAATCACATAATATTTCTTCTTTCGGATTTCTAGCAACTCTCTCATTGTTCATTCCATTAAAATCAGGAGCAGGTAATTTCTTTCTGTCAACCTTACCATTTGGCGTTAATGGTAATACTTCTAGCACAACAAATGTCGATGGTATCATATAATTCGCTAAACTTTCTGAAACATAAGAACGAATTTCTGAAAGATTAATCGGTTCCTTTTCTTCTGCAACGATATACGCAATGATGCGTTTATCATTTGCACGATCTTCTCGTACCATTACTACCGCTTGTTGAATATTTTCATGTCGTTGTAATACCGTTTCAATTTCAGCTAATTCAATTCGGAATCCACGAATTTTAATTTGATGATCTGCGCGACTAATGTACTCTAACGCACCATCACTACGCCATTTCACAAGATCTCCTGTACGGTACATGCGCTTCCCTGATTCTCCATAAGGATTTGCAACAAACCGTTCAGCTGTTAACTCAGGTTTTCCTAAATATCCGCTTGCAAGTCCTTCCCCTGCAATATATAATTCCCCAATAACTCCAGGTGGCACTGGTTGTAACCCTGCATCCAATACATACACTTCTGTATTGCAAATTGGTTTTCCAATAGGAGGTATGCCCTTTTCACCTTCATCAATGTTCATGAAAGTAGACCAAATCGTCGTTTCAGTTGGTCCATATAAATTAGTTATTGAGCAACCTAATTCTCGTAATTTATTTGCTAAATGCGCTGGAAGAGCTTCACCACCAACAAGTATGCTTAGCCCTTGTAGCTTCTCTGGATAATCAGTTACTAACGCCTGCCAAAGCGTCGGTGTAGCCTGCATAATGGTCACTCTTTCTTCATGTAAAAGTGTCGTTAATGCAGAAGGCTCTTGTATGTCTTCTTTTTGCGCAATTGTTAAACTTGCACCACTAATAAGAGGTAAATAAATTTCTAGTGCAGAAATATCAAATGCAAACGTTGTAACTGCTAATAAATGATCATTTTCATTTAATGAAAACTTTTGTTGCATAGCCATTAAAAAGTTACTTAAACCTCTCATAGGAACAATTACACCTTTTGGGTTTCCTGTTGAGCCTGAAGTATATATTGTATAGGCTGGGTTTAACAGTGATACATCATTCTTACATGCTATATTCATACGAGAATATGTATGTAACGCTAGTTTCGTTTCTTCGTCATCTAATACAATTTTTTTCATATCCTTTTCTATAACTAACTTAGATGAAACAGATGAATGTGTTATGATACAAACTGGTTTTGCATCATTTACTATATAAGTAACTCTATCTGCTGGGTATTCTGGATCTATTGGTAAATACGCTGCACCAGCCTTTAAGACTGCTAGCATACTAACTACCATTTCTATTGATCTAGGGAATACTAAAGCTACAAACTGATTTGGTCGTATTCCTTCTTCTACTAAATAATGTGCTAGTTCATTCGCTCGTTCATTTAGCTCTTTATACGTAAGGATTACACCGTCACAAGTAATCGCTAGTTTATTGGGATTTTTTTTCACTTGTTTTTCAAATGATATAGGCAGACTGATTAATTCATCGTCTTCCTTCGTTTCATTCCATTCCAATAAAACTTTATGATTTTCTTCAGGCAGAGTAATGTTTATTTTTCCAATCGACTCGTTTTTCTCATAATTATTTATTACTAATTCAAATAGATTCATAAATCTTTCTTTATGCAATGCTAGCTCCGCGTTATTATATACTTCAGGATTTGCATCAAAATGAATCATTATCTCATTTTGATCAAAACGTTTATATACATTTATCGATAAATCATCGACAGGTCCTGCTGATAAGTTATGCGTAATACCACGATTTCCAGCAAAATTAAGCCCGTAATCAAAAGGCATAACATTCACTAACGGTCCAAACAACCTTTGATTTTCACCTAGTAACTTTAAATCTCTTCTTAATTCCTCATGACGGTATTTATAATGGCGACGTACATCTCGGATTTCTTTAGAAACTTGCTGCAATAATTCCGCAAGAGTTATATTTGGAGTTACTGTAATACGAAGTGGAACTAAATTCATTACCATACTTGGTGTATGAATAGATACAGAACCTAGACGTCCCATCATCGGTAAACCTAAAACAATATCATTTTCACCTGTTAATTTATGCATATAAATACTTGTTACAGCCACAATGAATTCCGGCCAACTTGTTAACGAAATATTGATATCTTCTAGTAAAGTTTTCGTGCTAGAACTAGATAAATAAGCTGTTTCTCGTGAAAATCCATTTGATGTTCTCGGTGCTCGTTCTGCCAAACTTACAACTTCTGGGGCATCTGCAAACTTTTCTAACCAAAAAGTACGATCTTCCTGAAATTGTTTAGACTCACGATACTCAATATCTTCTTGCACGACTTTTGCAAGAGAACCAAATGGTTTTTCATTCTTGTTTGTTTCTTCTATAAGTGATGTATACTCATTCGCTACTTTTTGGCTAAGAAGTGAAAATCCATAGCCATCCATCACAATGTGATGGATGCGCTGATACCAAAAGAAACGATTATTTTCAACTTGAATAAGTGCTTCAGTAAATAAAGTATCTTTTTTCAAATCGACTGGCATAGATAAATCATTTTTCATCCATACTTTAGCAGCTTCTTCAGGATTTTCTTCTTTACGAACGTCAATAAAATGCATATGAAACTGTGATTCTTCAATAACTTGCCATGGGCCAATTTCATCCTCTTCGAAGCGAACATGAAGTGCTTCTGTTTCCATTACAACTTTACGTACAGCTAATTCAAAAATGTCTTGATGAATATTTCCGTTTATTTCTACATATTCCCCAGTATTATAAATTGGATTAAGCGGATCTAATTGTTGCGCAAACCACATACCAGACTGCGCAGATGATAACGAATGACGAATCTTTTGACTGTTAGGCATTCTTTACTACCCCTTTATTATGTAGTCTATTTGTTACAGCACCTGTGCTGTTTGTGAAGATAGTAAACTGTACCAACCTGCAACAGTTGGACGTTCTGCTAAATCTGCAAAAGTGATTTCTTTCCCTTCACGACGCCACTTTTCTACTAAACTCATAATTCTGACCGAATCAAGCCCTCTATTTAATAAGCCTTCATCAATATCAATACTCTCTACTGGCTCACGAAGTAGTTGTGCAACTAGTTCATGCACTTCCTGTATAGTAATTCCTTCACTCTCATCATCTTTTACACTTTGTAAATCTTTTAACAGTAGGTTTGTTGATGTCGTTACTGCACATCTATTAGATGCATACTCCAATGCTTGTTTATGATGCTCTAGTGAAAAATCAGCAACTGCATCTGCTACAAAGAACGGCTCTATACCATCCATAAATGCTTCACAAGCTGTTAAAAGACAGCCAATATGCGCATAAATACCGCAAATAATGAGTTGATCTCTTCCTTGTTCATTTAAAATTTCTAATAGATTTGTCTTTTTAAATGCACTATATCTCCATTTTGTTAGGAATATATCATCCTCATCAGGAGTAAGTTCATCAACAATTTTCTTTTTATCTGGTCCAGCAGGTATACCGTCACCCCAAAAGTCTTGTAATAAACCTCGTTGTTCTAACGTTTGCCCACCAGGTTGTGCTGTATAAACAACTGGTATACCAAGTTCCTTGCATTTTTCTCTTATCATTTTAATATTTGAAATAAGTTCTACTTTTGGTGATTCTTTATCGCTATATGCATCAAGAAAGTATTCTTGCATGTCATGAATTAAAAGTACTGCACGTTTCGGATCTGGTGTCCAATTCACTTTATTTTTTGGTAGTTCTGATTCAATTGGCATTTTATATACTGAAATAGATGGGATGGCCATCTAATCACTTCCTTCCGATTTTTATTATTGTTTTACTGTAATAAGTTTTTCAGCAATGACTTTACGTAGTTCTTTTTTGCTGACTTTTCCGACTCCTGTTTGCGGGAATGATTCAATAAATTCAATTCGATCTGGAATTTTATAAGCCGCTATACCACGTTCTCTTAAAAACATTTTTAATTCACTTACTGCCGGAACTTGTCCGCGAACTATAACAAAAGCACAGGTGCGTTCACCTAAATAATCGTCAGGCATAGATACGATTGCTACGTCATGGATCGCATCGTGTGCTAATAGATGATTTTCAACTTCTTCCGCAGCAACTTTCTCACCACCACGGTTAATTTGATCTTTATCTCTTCCTTCTACAATGATGTATCCTTGTTCATTTACTTTTACAAGATCACCTGTGCGATAAAACCCATCCTTTGTAAATGATCGTGCATTATGCTCTTCGGCTTTATAGTAACCACGAATTGTATATGGACCTCGTGTTAATAAACTACCTACTTCGCCCGGTTGTACATCGTTGTCATTTTCATCAACAACTCGTACTTCATCGAGTGCAGACATTGGTCTACCTTGTGTATGAATAATAATTTCTTCCGGATCGTCTAATCTTGTATAGTTCACTAATCCTTCCGCCATACCGAATACTTGCTGTAACGTACATCCAAATGTAGGGCGTATACGTCTTGCTACCTCAGCACTAAACTTAGCACCACCTACTTGAATAACCTCTAGGCTCGATAAATCGGTATTACGAGAAGATGCAGCATCAAGCCAAATCATTGCTAATGGCGGAACGAGCGCTGTAATTGTAACTTTTTCTTTTTCGATAAGAGCAAATGCCTCATCTGGACTACCACCAGTTGCCAATACCACTTTTCCACCCGCATAGAAAGTTCCAAATGTCCCTGGAGAACTCATTGGGTAATTGTGTGCTACTGGAAGAACTGCCATATAGACGCTTTCTGCATTCAAATTACAAATTTTAGCGCTAACACGTAAACTATAAATATAGTCATCATGTGTTCTAGGAATTAATTTAGAAAGACCTGTTGTGCCTCCTGATAATTGGAGAAACGCAACATCACTTGGCTGAACTTCTGGTAATGAGACGGGATCCATATACAGATCATTTATGTTCACAAACTCTTCTTCTTCTCCCACTACAATTACATGTTGTAAATTTGGCACTTTCTCTTTCACTTCTCTTGCTAGTTTTCGATAATCAAAACCGAGAGCCTTATCTGAAATAACGTAAGCGCTCGCCTCGCCAAAATCACAAAAATAACTAATTTCACTGCTTCGATGTGACGGCAGTGCAAAGACAGGAAGCGCTCCAATTCGAAATAGTGCAAAACATATTTCGAAAAACTCGATAATGTTAGGTAACTGGATTACAACTCTGTCCTCTTTCTTTATTCCTAAATTCAGTAAACCTGCTGCTAAACGATCTACCTTTTTATTAAGTTCACTATATGTTATATGCTTCTTACCACTTACAACCGCGATTTGATCTCCATATTTCTCAGCCCGCTCTCTTAACACTCCTCCAAATGTTTCACCAAGCCAACATCCTTCTTCTCGGTAACGATCGGCAAATTCTTTTGGCCATTCTGTATAACCTACTAGCATTCTTTCTTCCCCCTATTTTTCATTAAGTGAACTATCTCTTAACCCTAAAGCTTTTAGCATTGTTTGGAACTTAGCTGATGTTTCTGCTAACTCATCTTCTGGTTTTGACTCAGCAACAACTCCAGCTCCTGCATATAAACGCAGTGTATTTTCTTGTACTTCAGCACAACGAATTGTAACAATCCATTCTCCATCTCCATTTAAATCGCTCCATCCTAGCATTCCTGTAAAGAACTCGCGGTCAAATGGCTCAATATGCTGTATAGCCTCTCTTGCTTTTTCCATCGGAGTTCCGCAAACTGCTGGCGTAGGATGAAGGGCAATTGCTAATTGTAAAGAAGAAGTATTTGGATCCTTCAGTTCACCTTTCACTTCTGTAGACAAATGCCACATCGCTTCACTATGAATAACTGATGGCTTTTCTGGAACATGTAATGTATGACAATACGGACGAAGTGCAGCGGCAACCGCTTCCACTACTACCGCATGTTCATGTAAATCTTTTGGAGAAGAAAGTAATTCCTCTGCTCTTCTTTTATCTTCTACTGGGTCCTCACTACGTGGCCTTGAACCAGCTAACGGGTTAGAAATAACTTGCATACCATTACGTGAAACAAGTAATTCAGGACTTGCTCCAATTAGCGTCTTACTGTTCTCTTTTTCATCTTTCGGTAAATTCACAGCAAATGTATAACCATGCTTATTATGCTCTGCTAATTCTCGCAGAAGTTTTTGCTTATCAATCTTTTCCGAAGATTTAACATCTAACGATCTAGATAGAACGATTTTCTTTAAATCACCGTCCTGTATTTTTTTAATTCCTTGCTTCACACCATTCATATAAACTTCAGGGTCTGGCATTGGCGTCATTTCAAATGTTACGTTCTCATTTGTTTCAAGCTGATTTGTTGTATCCAATTGTAAACGCTCAGAAATCCTACTATATTCTGGTACGATAAGTTGGACTTCTTTTCTACGATCGAATGGCAAAGCACCCACAACGATAGGATTTGGATTTCCAGCTTGTTTCGCATTACTTAATGTCGCTTGCACAAGCTCTGGGAAATTTTCAATTTCACGATGCTTTACTGTAGTAAACTCTCCTTCTGCTAATATCGTTCGAGTTGGTGAAGCAAAAAAGAATGAAGATTCAGTCTTATAATCTCCTAAAAGTTTTTCTGACAATTCCTTTACAGCTATATGTTCATTCATAATATAATAACCTCCTGAATTTTGATTAAACTCCTAACGTAGCACCGCCATCGACACATAAATTGTGCATTGTAATATGACTTGCTCTATCTGAGGCTAAAAATAACACGGCTTCAGCAACTTCTGAAGGTTGTGCAATTTTTTGTAATGGAATTCCGAGTCTATATGTATTTTGAGAACCAGCAATTATATTTTTAGCTCCATTCTCATCAGCCCATAGTAATCTTTGCATCTCAGTTTCAGTAGAACCTGGAGAAACTAAGTTGCAGCGTATATTGTATGCCGCAAGCTCTAGTCCTAAACATTTCATAAACATCGTCGTTGCAGCCTTTGACGCAGCATACGCAGCCATCTCCATTCTCGGCGTATTTGCCGCATTTGAACCGACTGTAACAATTGCCCCTGATTTTCTTAACATCATATTTTTACTTACCGCTCGGGACATATTGAAAACCCCTGTAGTATTTACAGAGAATGTTTTATTCCAATCTTCATCACTTAACGAATGAATTGGTCCCATACGTAAAACCCCTGCAACATTTATTAAAATATCTATTGGCGCTATTTCATTTGCAATATGATTTACCATGTCTTCAACAGCAGCGCTATTACTCACATCTAAACGAAACGTTTTCATACGTGTTTTATTTAATTCATTTTGATTTAAGAGTACATTTAACCCCTCTTCATTTTGATCGACCGCAATAACTGTGGCTCCTCTTTCTAAAAACATTTTGGCAACAACACTGCCTATGCCTTGTGCTGCACCTGTTACTAAAACTGTTTGCCCATCAAATTCCCCTAAGTTCATTTTCTCTATCCTTTCACATAAACATTAATTTCATTAAGTAACATAAATGATATTGATTTTCATTATCATTCATGTTGTAAAAAATAATACACTTACTAAACTAATTGGTCAAGTGCGCATTACTTTAAAATCCATTTTATTGATAATGTTTTTCATTTACTATCTTACACCGAAATGATAATGTTTCTCAATAAACTTGTCAATCTTTTTTTATTTTTCAGATAAAGTATTTTAATGCTTCTTAATAAAATCATACCTAAACGCATTAAATGTACTTATATTATAAATAAAATTCAAACTCCTCTTTTTAAAATTGAAGAAGATAAACTAGAGATACGTTCATTTACAATGCTTTATGAAAAACTCAAGTATATATTTTCTCAATATTTTTCTGAAAATATATCTTACAAATACTAATGAATGTCTTCTTTATCATTTAAGATTTAATATATATTTCGAATATGATGTATCAATTTATCATATTCCAATATAATCCAAATGGGTATTCCACTCACTTTTACATCTATAAAAATCACAAAAGTAATTTAACCTTGTTAAAATAACTCATAAAAAAAGCATCCTAATTAATAGAATAGGATGCTTTTTCGTAATCATAGTGTTATAGAAGATTTGTATACTTATGCTACGCTGCGATACTCTTCTTCTTGTTCTTTTTTCTGTTTAGGTGCTTGAATTAAAATTGCGATAATGAATGACACGACACATAATACACCGATCACCATGAACGTTGGTTTGAATCCACCTAGAAGTGCACCGATAAAGGAACCTGCAAGCGCCCCAAATCCAAATCCTTGATACACAATTCCGTAGTTCTTACTATGGTTTTTCATACCGAAGAAATCACCAACAATAGCTGGGAAAATAGTGATATTTCCACCAAAGCAAAACGCTACACTTGCTACACATACGAAGTAAATACCATAATTTAAATCTACAAAACTTAGAACTAAGACTGAACTCGCCATAACAACAAAAGTACCAGTAACGATTTTTAAACGCCCAATTTTATCCGATAACGGTCCTAAAATGATACGACCTAATGTATTGAAGATTGCAACCATAGCCACCGCATTAGCTGCTGTTGCTGCGCTAAGTCCTACAAGTTGAACACCAATGTCTTTTACCATACCGATTAAGTATAAGCCACTCATACATGATGTAAATAACATGATAAATAATAAGTATACTTGTTTTGTGCCTAACATTTCTTTCGTTGTGTATTCCTTAGTTTTTGTTTCATGAACTGCTCCTTGATCTGCAGCTTGATGGATTAAACAAGCACCAATTACAATCATAGCTGTAACAATTAAACCCCAGTATATAAATGCTTGCGATACACCAACTGATTCAATCAACTGTGCGTTAACGTATTTAAAGATTAAGCTACCTGAACCATATGCAGAGACAGAAATACCAGCAATTAAACCTTTACGCTCTGGAAACCACTTTATTAAATTTGATAGTGAAGTGATATATGCTGTACCATCTGCATAACCTACAACAACTCCCGCTAGTACATAAAGTAATATTAATGAGGATGCTTGTGAGCTAAGTATTAATCCTAGTCCTAATGCTAATCCAGCTATCATAATAAGTTTACGAAGTCCCCATTTTTCTTGCAATTTACTCGCAAATAAAGTTGAAAATGCTAAAGAAAGACTAGTAATTGAGAAAGTTATCGCAACAGCGTTAAGACTCCAACCGTATTTACTAACTAAAGGCTGATTGAATAAACTCCATGTATATATCGTCCCAAGCCCCATTTGTACTATAACTGTGCCAAGGACAACAAACCATGGATTAACAGTTGATTTTTTCATACCTTTCCGCCTCCTCTTTCTATTTCAATGCTATTCGCTAAATTTACTTTTTTTATGTTCATTTTGGTCACCTCTTTTGATTTGACACCTTCATTGTATAAGATGTTTTTGTTTATGTAAGCACTTACAAGACAGAGCGTCAAAAACGTAGAATCAGTTACAAAAAACGAAGGATGAAATACAAAAACTACTTATTAAATACGTAACACTTATTTAATAAGTAGTTTTTGTATAAGATCGATTTACATTTATTTTTGAACTCTTTTTTTAAAAGTGAAACAATAAAACCGTCTCTTTACTATTTATTAAAGAGACGGTTTTATTAGGTCAATTCATAAGCCTGACTTTTTTTATACGTTTATAATTGTTTCTTCAAATGTAACAATTGGCTCTACAAATTCCATCATAATGAAAGCATTTTTAATACGTCTTGTTAAAACTTCTTTTAATTCTGCACACATTTCTTCTGTAAGTGATTTTACAAATACAAAGTTGTGATAATAAATCACACTCTTCTCTTTACTTAATGGGTTTAAAAACATCCCCTCTTTTGTAACGAGAGCATTAGAATGCCCCGATAAAGTTGAAAGAAACGTCTCTAAAATTTTTATTTCTCTTTTTGAAAACGATTCTTCACAAACTACTTTAATATTCATTTCTGTTATCATTTATATATTCCCCCAACCATTTTTTCACAAGGGGATACTATAATACTATTAAATTTTCACAAGACTCCCCTTGTCGTTCATAAAATTCACCAGAAAACTAAGTTGACTAACTTGTTTTTTCCCTTTATTCATATAAATCTCTCCTTTCGTATATATTACTTCTCCATTTTTAATTGATTACCTTTTTATATTAAAGTTTTTCTATGTTTTTAATTGGAATTTTACCAATTAGAGATCTTATTAATAAACGTATATTTTTCTTATACTCCTGAAAAAAACTTTACTTATCTACTTTACGTTTTGTGCTACATAGTGTCTGTTTTTTGAATAATTTGCTTCCCTGCAGTATTTACATAGAAATATTGTTTCGCTAATGCTGAAAACAATTTACTTATAATAAAGTGAAACTTTAATCACCCCTCACCAATCGGGCTTTTATGGGCAGCAGGGCCCCCACCTAACTTCTTTTCTTCCACTGAATTTTGAGGTGGGGGTCTTACTGCCCAGCAAATAGCGGGATAAACTTAAATAAAATATAACTTTTAACATAAGAGTACTTTATACTCTTCTATTAGAGAACAAATTTTTTCCCAATAAATAAAACTAAATATTCACTAATATATCTATCCGTGGTTTAATATATATAATAAAAAAATATTTCTGTCTTTAATGAGGAGGTACTATGAAAGCAAACGTAGGGGATACTATACTTTTTCAACGAAATAATTTAAAGATTACAGGATCTGTATTAAAACTTTATACTGAATCGGTCTTAGTTGAAATTACAAATGTAAGCGGTGGTACTTTTGAATTTGATCGAACAATTGTAAATCATAAAAACTATAAAGTTTTAAATACAAATACATAAAACAACACAAAATAGCCCCTGCTCAACAGCAGGGGCTATTTTATATAAAAATATTTCACTAGTTTATATACCCTAAAACATTAACAATCTTACTCGCTTTTAAATTGTTAATATGATAATAAATTTCTAAACCTCTTCTCTCTGCTCGTAACACTTTACCCTTCATTTTTGATAAATGTTGTGAAACAGTAGATTGCGGAATATTCAGTAACTCTGTTAATTGTGTTACATTACAAGTTTTTCTCGTACTTAATTCATTTACAATTTGCAGTCTGATTGGATGCGCCATAATTTTTAAAATATCTACATCTTCTTCTGAAACTAAAGTTTTTCTCATTTCACTCGTATATGTTGTCATAAGACATTCCCCTTTTATATGAATTCCATATTCATAAGATCTATTTCCAAATTTTTTAAAACCCTTGATTAAAACTTTCATATAGAAATAAAAGGATTTTAAATTTTTGAAAACAGAACTTACATTCACTTTATTTATTTATTTATTTGGTACATATACATAATACAATGTTAATATGTGCTCTATGTGAAGTTCACATAAATTTGTGATGAAGATTTACTTAGCCACTCGCATCCTACTCATCTAATTACTCACTGCGTAAAATCATCAGTTATTTTAACACATTTTAGGCGTTTGTATATACTATTTATAAAGTGAAACTTTAATCAGTGGGGCTTTTGTTCATCCCCCACTGCTTATCAGCCCTCACCAATCGGGCTTTTACGGGCAGCAGGGCCCCACCTAAATTCTTTGCTTCCCCTGAATTTTTAGATGTGGGTCTTACTGCACGGCAAATAGCGAGATAACACAACTTTTATAAAGGGGGATTCATATGCCTACAGCGTTACAAGAAGAAGTCGAAGAAGCACGGGAAACATATGTCAGTCGTATCATCTTAGTTGGAGGATCGACTTTATTTTTAGTAGGCGGGGTTATATCGGCAATTTCAGCTTTTAAAGCTTATAATCGTTTGGAGAATACGCCGCCTTCTACAGATAATTCATAGATATTTTATAAAATAAAACGTCGCCTCCAATGAAGAGACGACGTTTTATTATTCATACATATGACACTAAAAGTATCGATAGATTCCCTACTCCATTTTCTAAGCTTACTTCACCACAAACCTAGTCTGACTACACCCATCCTTCTGCTTCGTTACTTCTAATACAGCTGGCATTGCGTTTTTCAGCTCTTGTACGTGTGAAATGACACCGATAAATCGGCCTGATTTTTGTAAGTCAATTAAGGCGTCTACTGCTTTCGTTAATGATTCTTCATCTAATGAACCGAACCCTTCATCGATGAACATGGTTTCGATGGAAATACCACCTTCATATGCTTGAATGACATCTGCCATTCCTAGCGCTAGGCAAAGTGATGCATTAAATTTCTCTCCGCCGGATAGTGTTTTTACATCGCGTGTTTGGCCAGTATATGCATCGTACACATCTAAGCCTAATCCACTTTGACGATTTCTCTTTTCAACTCGTTCACTTCGTTTTAAATAAAATTGTCCGTTTGATAATTTACGTAATCGTTCGTTTGCAATTTGAACAATTTGTTCTAAATACTCAATTAAGATGTAACGTTCAAATGATATACGGCTCTCGTTATCACCTTTCATTACTTCATATAAGTCAACAAGTTCTTGGAAAGCTTTTTCTTCCTCATGAATTTGCTCATCAATACGTCTAATGTTTTCATGTAAATCAGAAATATATGTTACCGCATTTTGCGCACGTTGACGTTTTTCTTTAATGATATCGAGATTAATTTGTAATTCTGTTATGTGTTCACCTAACGCTGTAATATCCATATACTCTTTATCTTTTAATTCAGCTTGTAACTCTTCAATTTGTTTTGCAAGCACTTCAAGCGATGAATAATAACCTTGAATTTCTTTTTGTAACATTTCCATCTCGTGATCGCTTAATTTGGCTTCTTTATACGTGAATTCGTCTGTAAACCCGCTTTGTTCTAGCTCTTTCATAAAGCGTGCGAAAGTCTCTTCTTTCTTTAATTTTGCACTTTCAAATTGATTAGAAGCACCTTTTTGTTCTGCTTGAATACGTATATTTTCATTTTGCCAATGCTGATACGCTTCCTGCACTTTCTTCCATTCGTCCTCCATTAACCTAAGTTCCTGCATAGCTTGGTCAAACTGTGCTTTCCAAGCTTGTACTGTTTGTAAGTTTTCTGGAATATTTCGTTTATCATGTTCATATGACGTACGAAGTTGCATACACTCCATTTCTGTACGGTGCTGCATTGTTTCCACTTCTCGTTTTTGTTTCTGAAGTTCTTCTATTTTTTCTTCTACGCTTTTCATGTTCGCAGCAATCTGCTTACGTGTTTCTTCACTTGCTTTTAACGTATTAACGTCTGCAGCTAATTGTTTTCCTTTTTGAACAAGTGCACTATATGTTTCAGCTAATTTTTCCGAGTTGTAGCCGCGCTTCACAACTTCTTCTATCACTTGTTCATATTGTAGTCGATAGAAATTCCATTTCTCCTCTACTTGCACATGTAATTTTTCAGCAATGTTCTTCTTATCTCTTAAATCGTTTAACTCTTTTTCATCGATCGCATTACTTTGCTCTGTAGCTTTTTGCGGATGATTCGTACTACCACATACCGGACAAGATTCACCGTCATGTAAATGAAGAGCTAATATACCAGCTTGTTCACTTAACCAGCGGCGCTCCATGTTTTCATATGCACGAACTGCCACTTGCATTTTATTATTTGCCGCTTCTTTTTCTTGCTCGAATTTTTGTTTTTCTTGCCAAACATCATATGCTTGCTTTAAAACTTTTGCATCTTCTCGCATATTCGTTAGTTCTTCTACTTTAGCTACATATTGCTCAAGTGCTTGTTCTAATTGCTGCAATTCATCAGACATTCTCTGTTTTTTGTTTGTATGCTCTTCTAGTTGTTGATCTAACTTTTGCATACTTTCTTTTAATTTCCCTATTTGGATTTCGGTATTTTGTAAATTCAGCTTTCTCTCAGCTAATGATTCAATAATCGCTTGTAACTCTTCTAATCTTTGAACAAGTTTTTTAGCCTCTTCTCGCTCAGCTTCTTTATTCTTTACTACTTCATACTTCTCCTGAGCAAGTTCAAAGCTATTCATTATCTGTTCTTGTTTGACGCTTATCTGTTTTAACAAACTTTCAGCTTTCTGCTCATTTTCCATCGCTTCTTCATACCATTGTTCAAATGGTAATAAGCGCTTTGCTTGTTCCGCACGTTTAAAGGATTTTTCTTTCTTTTCAATTGCTGCACGGTTCTCTTGTAAAGTGTTATATTTCTCATTCTTTTGTTGTAAATCTATAAATTTCTCATTTACAGATTTTGCTGCATGAAAACGTGTTTCTGCATCCTTTAATTGCTTCGTTTGAACATCTTGTTCTACTTGTAATTGCTCAACCTCTGCCTTATACACGGTTGTTTCTTGTTCTAACGCTTCTACTACTTGATGCGTATTTACATGTTCTTGTGCCACTAATGTCTCTAATAATGCTCCATCACGGATTGGTAATTTAAAAACATTACGGAAATAGAGCTCTCTCTCTTTTTGTTTTTCTTGCAAGACATCTTTCCATTGTTTTCTCTTTTGATCAAGTAACTCACGCATTAATTTATAACGATCCGTTTTAAAAATACGACGTAAAATCTCTTCTTTGTTTTCCGTCTCAGATGTTAATAGTTTTCGGAATTCCCCTTGGGGTAACATAACAATTTGGCTAAATTGATGTTTACTTAACCCAATTAAATCTTCCACTTTTTTGTTTACGTCTGTTACATGAAAACGATCGACGGCTGGAACGTTTTCTCCATCAATAACTTCATATAATTCTACTGCATGTCCTGTAATGGTCTTATTCCCTTGTTTTTTATGTCCAAGTTGCCGTTTTATTTCATAGCGTTTCCCTTTTAACTGAAAGGTTAATTCAACACTTGTATAAACATTATCATCAGCAAATTGACTTCGAAGCATGCTCGTATCACTACGTTCTTCTCCACTAGCCTCACCATATAACACATAACAAATCGCATCAAAAATCGTTGTTTTTCCAGCTCCCGTATTCCCAGAAATAGCGAAAATACGATGTTCTCCAAGATCTTCAAAATCGATTACTTCTTTCTGTTTATATGGCCCGAATGCTGTCATAATAAGCTGAATCGGTCTCATCCTCGTTCACCTTCCCGTTCTTGCACTGTTTGTAATACATCTATAAATAGGCGTTCTTTCTCTTCTGATAAATCTAACCCTTTCATTTCTTTATAGAAAGCCTTTAAAAGAGATAAATCATCCGTTTTATGTCTTGAAACCGTTACTTCATTTGTATCTGTGAGTTCTCGCCTTTGCATCGCTCTTTCAACGTGCATTGCATTTGGATATACAGATCGTATTTTCTCCATTGGCTGTAAGACAGGGTTTTCGTCTAATAATTTTACAAATACGTAATCTTCACTTACTGGATGCTGTAATAATTCATCTATTTTCGCTTCTACTGTTCGCATTTTACGACGTGGTGAAAGTAACCTTTTTTCAATTGCTACTTCACCAGTTTCATTCAGTTCTACAATGTAATAACCTTTTTTATGTTTCTCTTCAGAAATTGAATAGGCAAGTGGTGAACCTGAATATCTAATGGTCTCATTACGTACAAAATGCGCTTGATGTAAATGTCCAAGCGCTGTGTAATGAAACTTATCAAAATAATGACTATTTACATATTCAGCACCACCAATTGAAAGTGGTCGTTCTGCATCACTTGTATTCTCCTCCGCTTCTCCTGAAGAAGTTACAAATGCATGTCCAACAAATACATGTCTAGCTTCTTTATCCATCGTTTCAGAGAGCTCATTCATAAAAATGCGCATCGCATCATCATGAGAACGTACGTCTTCATTTTTCAACACGTGTCTAACTATGCTTGGGTCTGCATACGGTATTAGATGGAAGTGAACCTCTCCATATTCATCATTTAGTACAACAGGTTCGTACGGGAATTGAAATTGACCTGCAATATGTAATCCTTGTTTTTTCATTAAACTACTTCCAAAATGGATACGATCCGGACTATCATGATTACCAGCTACTGCAATAACTGGTGTTTGTAAATCAATAACTATTTTTTGCAGCACATCATTTAATAAGTCTACTGCTTCTGTAGGTGGAATTGCTCGGTCATATAAATCCCCTGCAATAATTACAGCATCTGGTTTTTCTTCTTCAACAGCCTGTACAAACTGATCTAATACAATCTTTTGGTCTTCAGTCATATACACGCCATGAACAAGCTTTCCTAAATGCCAATCCGCTGTATGAAATAACTTCATATTTTTCTACTCCTTTTAATTTACTGATTTTAGTGAAACGAGTTGATAGTTTATTGTAGTTTTTCCGTTCTCCCACTCTAGTTTCAATATCGTTGCACTTCCAATTCTTTCTTCATTTGATTTATATAAAGGCAATATTTCTTTAATTGTAAATAAGTGGTAACCATCCAATATTAATTGAAATATATTTTCTTCAATATGTAATCTTACTTCTTTTTCATTTGAAATAATTTTTGTGTGCATCTCAAATTTCATGATAGATACAACCCCTTTTTATAATCTCTACATTTTAATAGTATAGTGGCTATGCAAGATTGACAAGTACATACACAGCAAAGTACACACTTTTCTATTGTTATATGCTTTATGTATTTTATATAAAATACGGTATGTGAAATTTTACATTTCCCCCAAAATAAAAATGCCTATTGTGACATCTTTATTTTTGTATAAAGTCTTTCATTACATAATATAAAACGGTAATTAAGACGATTGCGACGAAAAATGAGAACACTGCGACAATGTAGCCATCTTTATTTAATAAAATACAGAATGAAATAGATATTATAAAAATCGGAAATACGAGACGTACTTTATCCTTCACTTCTTCTGTCGTATCTGTATGATGAAAATACTGCGTTATTCCTATCATTAAAAAAGACAAAATAATAACCGACAATAGTAAAGGTCCTGGCATTCCGATTTCTCCTTTCTCTATTTCTAATTCAATGTAAAATTTTTTATTACAATTGTACGATTTATTTTTTCTTCAAACACACTTTTAGAATTGATAATGAACATTTCACACCTATATAATAGCGCTTTTATCATTATAACTTCAAATAATTACACTTACAGTAATGTTGTAATATTCCCCCTCAGTCTCTGAAATCCTGCAAAGATAACTCGTCAAAATATGCAGTGACCAAATTAATATTTACCGTCAACTTTTGACAAAATTTATAAAGGACATTTCAGTACATATCAAGAATTAAGAATAAGAAGATATGTAAGGGAGGATGCATTATGACTGAACAAGTTTTATTTTCTGTTAGTGAAAACGGCGTTGCGACAATTACTTTAAACCGTCCAAAAGCACTTAATTCTTTATCTTATGACATGTTACAACCTATCGGACAAAAACTTAAAGAGTGGGAACACGATGAGCGTATTGCACTTATCGTGTTAAAAGGAGCTGGCACAAAAGGTTTTTGTGCAGGTGGCGACATTAAAACTCTTTATGAAGCGCGTTCCAATGAAGTGGCATTGCAACATGCAGAACGTTTTTTTGAAGAAGAGTATGAAATTGATACATATATTTATCAATATACAAAACCGATTATTGCTTGTTTAGATGGAATTGTAATGGGCGGTGGTGTCGGTCTTACAAATGGTGCGAAGTATCGCATTGTAACTGAGCGTACGAAATGGGCAATGCCAGAGATGAATATCGGCTTCTTCCCAGACGTCGGAGCTGCATATTTCTTAAATAAAGCGCCTGGATATACAGGACGATTCGTTGCTTTAACAGCATCTATTTTAAAAGCTTCTGACGTATTATTTATTAATGCTGCAGATTACTTTATGACATCTGATTCATTACCAGAGTTTCTTACTGAACTTGAAAGTGTAAATTGGCATAAAGAAGATGATGTACATACTAATTTAAAAGAAGTTATTCGTACATTTGCAACTGCTCAAAACTTAGAAAGCGAGCTCGCTCCTTCATTAGAAGTAATCAATTCACATTTTGCTTTCAATACAATTGAAGAAATCATCCATTCATTGGAGAAAGATGAAAGTTCCTTTGCTCTAAAAACGAAAGAAACACTGTTATCAAAATCCCCTATTTCACTAAAAGTAACATTAAAACAGTTTATTGATGGACAAGATAAATCCGTTGAAGAATGTTTCGCTACGGACCTTATACTTGCTAAAAACTTCATGAGACATGAAGATTTCTTCGAAGGAGTACGCTCCGTTGTCGTTGATAAAGATCAAAATCCGAATTATAAATATAAACAGTTAAGTGACGTTTCAGAAGAAGATGTGAATCGTTTCTTTAACTTACTTAATGCATAAAATGAAATTGTCATGAGGGGATATTTTGTTCATCCCCCACCTAACTTCTTTGCTTCAGCTAAATCTTGTGTGGTGAAAATCTTACTACCCGCAAATAGCGGTATAAAATCGAGGCTATATAGTAGTGTAATTACAGCTACTATATAGCCTTTTTTATTTAATTATTTTTAATAAAATTTAATTTTATTAAATCCATTTTTGTGCTACACTGATTTTAATCAAATATTCTAAAAATAAAAAGGAGGGGCGGCTATGATAGAAAATTATCTTCTTTTCATCATTATGTCTATTTGCCTTATCATTTTACCTGGTCCAGATACAGCAATGGCTACGAAAAATACATTGGTTGCTGGTAAAGTCGGTGGAGTGAAAACAGTGTTTGGTACATGTATTGCACTATTAATTCATACTTTAGCTGCTGTAATTGGTCTTTCTGCACTTATTGTAAAGTCAGCTCTTTTATTTTCTATTTTCAAGTACGTTGGGGCTCTCTATTTAATATATATCGGTATTAAAGCCCTTTTAGCAGTAAGAAACAAAGAAAACTTAGATACAAATGATCTATCTTTGAATAATGAAAACGAACATACTTCTTGCTTTCGCCAAGGATTTCTTACAAATTTATTAAATCCTAAAGTAGCAGTCTTCTTTTTAACTTTTTTACCACAATTTTTAAATCCAAATCATAATACATTTATTCAACTTCTTGTAATGGGCCTTACTTACCTCGTTTTAACAGTCATTTGGTTTGCATTTTATATATTTTTAATTGATAAAATTAGTGCTTTTATGAAAAAACCGAAGACGCAACGTTATATTCAAGGGCTAACAGGAGTCGTCCTAATTGGATTTGGTATTAAACTAGCTTTTGAAAAAAATAATTAACAAGACGAAAACCACCACTATTAATAGTGGTGGTTTTCATCTAATAACTGATTTGGTTGTTTACTCTATATTAAAACCAGCGCTCAGTTACAACTTTTTTACGTGTATAGAATTGAACGCCATCTGTACCATTTGTACCTAAATCACCAAAGAATGAAGCTTTATTTCCTGCAAATGCGAAGAATGCCATTGGTGCTGGAACGTTTACGTTTACACCAATCATACCAGCATCGATATTATCACGGAATGTTTGTGCATGTTTACCATTTGACGTATAAATAACCGCACCATTTGCAAATTTAGATTGATTTGTTAGTTTAATACCTTCTTCTAAATCTTTAACACGTACAATACTTAATACTGGAGCAAAAATTTCATCTTGCCAAATTTTCATTTCTTGATTCACGCCATCAAAGATTGTCGCACCTACAAAGTAACCTTCTCCAACTTCTTCATTAATTTTACGGCCATCTACTAATAAAGTTGCCCCATCTGCTACACCGCTATTAATATAGCCTAAAACGCGCTCTTTATGAGATTCACGGATTAATGGTCCAACATAGTTATCTTCGTTAAAGCCATCGCCTACTTTTAATTTTTTCGTTTCTGCTACTAATACATCAATAAATTCATCAGCAATTTCATCCACTACTGCTACTACTGAGCATGCCATGCAGCGCTCTCCACTACTTGCAAATGCAGATCCAATTACACCTTGTACTGTTTTCTCAAGATTGCAATCTGGCATTACAATCGCATGGTTTTTCGCACCTGCTAATGCTTGTACACGTTTTCCGTGTTTCGTACCTGTTTCATATACGTAACGAGCTACCGGCTCAGAGCCAACGAACGAAACAGCCTGAATATCTTTATTTTCTAAAATGCTATTTACAACATCTTTTCCGCCTTGCACTAAATTTAATACGCCTTTTGGGAAACCTGCTTCATAGAATAATTCTACAAGTCGCTCCGCTAAAAGTGGCGTTCTTTCAGATGTTTTTAATACGAATGTATTACCGCAAGCAATTGCAAGTGGGAACATCCATAACGGAATCATCATCGGGAAGTTAAACGGTGTAATACCAGCAACAACTCCGATTGGGTAGCGCCAAATCGATCCATCAATTCCGCTAGCGATATTCGGAAGTGCTTGACCCATCATTAAATTTGGCGTAGATGTTGCAAGTTCTACCGCTTCAATACCACGCTGTACTTCACCTGTTGCATCCGTTAGCGTCTTACCATTTTCTAGCGTAATGATTTTTGCAAGCTCATCTTTGTTTTCTTGTAATAGCTGTAAATATTTATATAAATTTCTTGAACGATTTGGAACTGGTACTTTAGACCATGTTTCGAATGCTGCTTTTGCCGCTTCAACAGCTTTTTCAACATCTTCTTTTGGAGATAGTGGAACGTAAGCGATAATTTTTCCAGTCGCTGGATTTGGAACTGCTTCTACTTCCGTACCTGTCGATTCAACCCACTCACCGTTAATGTGATTTTTTACTCGTTTAATTTCAGTTGTAATCATTGTATTCTCTCCTTTGTATAATTTATTTTTGATTAGAAATTAATTGCTCGCTAACTTTCTTATATAAAGCAGCCATATCGTTTTCACCATATCCAGCTTGACTCGCTTCGTCATATACGTTTAATAACATTTCGCTTACCGGTAAATGGAGTTCGCTTTCCTTAGCTAAGTCAACTGCAAATCCTAAATCTTTCTTCAATAAGTTCACAGTAAATCCTGGCTCGTAGTTTTCAGGTGCTATAAAACTTTTATAATTACGTTCATAAATTCTACTTTGACCGTAACTTACATTTAAAATATCAAACATTTTATCTAAATCCATATTATTCTTTTTCGCTAATGTTAAAGCTTCACTCACACCAGCTGTATAAAAACCAATTAATAAGTTATTAATTAACTTAACAGTTGTACCACTATCAATCTGCTCACTAACGTGGAAAATGTTCGCGCCTAGTACGCCCATGATAGATTCCGTTTTCTCATATACGTCTTTTGATCCACCAACCATAAACGTTAATGTACGGTTTTCGGCTCCGATTACACCACCGCTCACAGGTGCTGCTAAAAAGTCTACTTTCTTTTCCTTTGCAGCTTCCTCTAACTGTTTGTTTAACTGCGGCGATACCGTACTTGTATCAATGAAAACTACATTCGAGTGACCATTTTCAAATAATCCTTCTGCTCCAAAATATACCGCTTCAACAGCGCGAGGTGAAGGTAAACTTGTAAAAACTACATCACATGTTTCTGCTAGTTTTGAGATTGATAGACCGATAATTCCGCCTTCTTTTTCAAAGGACGCTTCCGCCTCTTTATTTAAGTCCACGCCATACACTGTGTAACCTGATTTAACTAGATTTTTTGACATTGGAAGGCCCATGTTACCTAAACCGATAAAACCAATCTTTTTCATATCGCTTTCCTCCTATTTACACAATATATTTCCCGCGATTTATAATAGCTTTCGCAATTTCTCTCTTCTTCGTAAATACGTTCGTGTATAAAGGCACTAATAATTGACGGATTTCAGCTAAAATCACATGTCTACCTTGTTCTTCTGTGACAGCCGCTGAAAGTACAGAAATCGCCGCTTCTTCTACTTTACGGTATCCTTCTTCACAAATAACATCCGTTATTAATTGCTTCGTACGTTCTTTTTCCTCACCATTTTTACTTACCGCTTTTCTCGTACGTAAAAACGCTGATTCCATGACGTACACGTCCGTCAACATATTTGAAATTACACGTGAATATTCTTGTTCTTGGTCAATTTTTAGACCTGGAGTTTTAGAGAGCGTTTTCAAAGATTGTTTCAACAATTTTTTCGCTAATAAAATGTAATGATGGTTTCTTTCTACATTTGCTACATCACTTTCTACTTCAGTATCTTCTAATTGTTCGATTTGCTTCATTAACATTTTGGCAACTGTTAATCTATTAATTTCGTTCGTTCCTTCAAAAATACGACTAATTCTAGCATCACGATATAATCGTTCTACCTCATACTCTTGCATATAACCGTAACCACCATGAATTTGTACAGCTTCATCTACGATATAAGCAAGTGTTTCAGAAGCATTTACTTTATTCAGTGCACATTCAATTGCAAATTGGGACATTTTCTTCATAAGATCTTCATCGCTCTCATGAATTGCTTCATCGATTACACCTGCCGTACGATAAGCTGCACTTTCGGCTCCATATGTAGCAATGATCATATTTGCAATTTTCTCTTGAATCATCGTAAAGTCTACTAATTCCGTTTGGAACTGTTTTCGCTCTTTTCCATATTGAACCGACAAACCAATTGCTTGTTTTGCTGTTCCAATATTTCCAAAAGCAAGTTTAAGTCTAGCAAAGTTAAGAATATTAAGGGCTACGTGATGCCCTTTCCCAACTTCCCCTAAAACATTTTCAGCAGGGATGACAACATCTTCTAAAATAAGAGTCGCTGTTGAAGAACCTTTAATCCCCATTTTCTTTTCTTCTAATCCAATAGATACACCTTCACATGTTCTTTCGACAATAAACGCTGTCATTCCTTTATTTGTCTTCGCAAAAACAACGTATACATCTGCCATATGAGCATTTGTAATCCATTGCTTCTCACCATTTAACTTCCAAGCTGTTCCCTCTTCATTCAATACGGCGCTTGTTTTTGCACTTAATGCATCCGAACCAGCATTTGGCTCTGTTAAAGCATAAGCCCCAATCCATTCTCCCGATGCGATTTTCGGTAAATATTTTTCTTTTTGCTCTTTCGTTCCATAATATATGTAAGGCAATGTACCGACACCAGCGTGTATATTAAAAGAAACGCTAAACGCACCAGCGTAACCCATTTTCTCTGCTACAAGACCTGAGACAGCCTTTCCTAACTCGAACCCGCCATAATCTTCTGGTACCTCAATGCCTAATAATCCAAGTTCCCCAGCTTTCTCAAATAATTGACGAGAAACTTTATAGTTATGTTGTTCAATATTCTCCATTTGTGGAACAATTTCTTGTTTAACGAATTGTTCTGTCGTTTTTGCGATTAAATCTTCATCACCTGAAAAATCTTCTGGTGTAAAGTAAGTATGATTTATATCTTTATTAAGTGAAAAGAATTCATCCCATGGTAACTTCGTTTTCTCCATATGTATCCCCCTATCATTCGGCTTTCATAGCTTTTTGCTTATGCTCGTCTACGATGAGTGGAATATCTTTTTTGAAAATAGAAGGCGATGATTTTTCACATCAAGCATTTTATTTTGCCAAAGATGTATTTTCATCGCCTTCGCTGCTTTATCTATTGATCTTCTGATAATACTGTTTTTGCAATACCAGTATCTAACTCTTCAAAGTCATGATATGAAATTGTTTCGTATAATTCACTTCTCGTTTGCATATTAGAAAGTGCATCTTTTTGAGAACCTGTTTCTTTAATTAAAGCAAACACATTTTCATACGCTTTCGCTGCAACGCGAAGTGAAGTTACAGGATAAATAACCATTTGGAAACCCATATTCGCAAATTCCTCTGCACTATAATATGGAGTTTTTCCGAATTCAGTCATATTCGCAAGCAAAGGTGCATTTACCTTACTATTAAATAGACGGAATTCTTCCTCTGATTGAAGCGCTTCAGGGAAAATTGCGTCTGCACCTGCTTTTACATATGCATTTGCTCTTTCAATTGCTTCATCTAATCCTTCAACGCCACGAGCATCAGTACGTGCTACAATGTATAAGCTCGGTGCAACTTCTTTAATCGCTTTAATTTTTTGAACCAATTCTTCTGTAGTAACAAGTTTCTTACCATTTAAATGTCCACATTTTTTTGGTAATTGCTGATCTTCAATTTGGACAGCTGCTACTTTCGCTTCCACCATTTCTACAGCTGTTCTCGCCACATTTAGTACACCACCAAATCCTGTATCAATGTCAACAAGAACAGGTAAGTCTGTAGCTCTTACTAAATCTCTTGCTCTCTCAGCCACTTCAGTAGACGTCACGATACCTAAATCTGGTAAACCTTTACTTGCAGTATAAGCAGCTCCTGATAAATAAAGAGCTGAAAAACCTGTATTTTTCGCAACAAGAGCTGCCATTGCATCATGAGCACCTGGAATTTGCAAAATTTCATTTGCTTCTACTAAAGCTCGGAATCGATTCGCAAGCTCCTCTTGTGTTGACTGTTTTTTCACAACCCAAGCCATTCTAAATTCCCCCCTATTATTAAATTAAGAATAGATCTACAAATTCGTTTACATTCATATTTTCTAGTTTTTCTTCATTTAAACAAACTTCATGAATTTGTTCTTGTTGCTTACTAGAATAATGACCTGCCATATTTGCAGTGAATTTTTGAACAACTTTTGGAATTGCTTCGTCTCTACGGAAGCGGTGACCAAGCGGATATTCACATTCCACATTTTCTGTTACTGTGCCATCTTTAAAGTGAACTTGAACAGCGTTGGCGATTGAGCGCTTGTTCGGGTCAAGGTAATCTAAACTGTACTGTTTGTTTTCAACAACAACCATCTTATTACGTAATTCATCTACACGTGGATCGTTTGCTACTGCATCTTCATAATCGTCTGCAACGATATCTCCTTTTAATAAACCAATTGCCGTAATGTATTGTAAGCAATGATCACGATCAGCTGGGTTATTTAATGGACCTTCTTTATCAATAATACGAATTGCTGATTCATGAGTTGTAATTGTAATACGGTCAATTTCATCTAATCTCTCTTTAATTTCCGGATGCAACTTCACTGCACATTCTGCAGCCGTTTGTGCATGGAATTCTGCTGGATATGACACTTTAAATAATACATTTTCCATTACATATGACTCTAGTGGTCTTGCTAATTTTAATTCTTGTTTATTGAATAATACATCTTGGAATCCCCATCCTGGCGCAGATAATGCTGTTGGATAACCCATTTCACCTTTTAGAGCAGTCATTGCAAGATGAACACCGCGGCTCGTTGCGTCACCTGCAGCCCATGATTTACGTGAGCCCGTATTTGGAGCATGACGATATGTACGAAGACTAGAATTATCAATCCACGCATGTGATAATGCATTAAAGATTTCTTCACGTGTTCCGCCAAGCATTTTCGCAACTACTGCAGTTGTTGCTACTTTTACATATAATACATGGTCAAGACCAACTCTGTTTAAGCTGTTTTCTAAAGCAAGCACGCCTTGAATTTCATGTGCTTTAATCATCATTTCTAATACTTCACGTACTTTTAAAGCTTCTTTTCCTTCTGAAATACGAACACGGCTAATATAATCTGCAACTGCTAAAATTCCGCCTAGGTTATCAGATGGATGTCCCCACTCTGCTGCAAGCCAAGTATCGTTATAGTCTAACCAACGGATCATACATCCGATATTAAATGCACCTTTTACTGGATCTAGTACATAAGACGTACCTGGTACACGTGTACCATTTGGCACGATTGTTCCTGGCACAACTGGTCCTAGTAATTTCGTACATTCTGGATATTGCAGTGCTAAAATTCCACATCCAAGTGTATCAAGTAATACGTAACGAGCTGTACTGAATGCTTCTGCACTAGTAACCTCTTTATTTAATACATAATCGGTAATCTCTTCTAATAATGCATCTTTTTGCTTAATTTCATTTGTTTTAATCATGCTATTCTTCCCTTTCTGTCGAAAATTCGTTATTATTAATGATGGGTGTCGGTCAAACACCCATCTGGCGGGCGGCGCTAACAACTCCCCAGTTGTTCTTATTTACTAAGTACATGTCGCTCGCCAATATAATTTACACGTGGACGGAACAAACGATTATTTGCATGTTGCTCAATAACGTGCGCACATAACCCCACTGTTCTAGAGCTAAAGAAGATTGGTGTGTAAAGTTGAATTGGAATACCTAGCATCCAATATACTGGAGCTGCATAATAATCAAGATTTGGATAAATTCCTTTTTCTTTTTCCATAATCTTTTCTCCAGCTTCACACATTTCATATAGTGTATAATCACCTTTTACATCACATAACTGTTTTAAAGCTTCCTTCATCATAAGTGCTCTTGGATCCATCTTCTTCATATAAACACGGTGTCCAAAGCCCATAATTTTTTCTTTGTTATATAGTTTCTTCTGTAATAACTCTTCAAATTTCTCAACATTACCAGCTTCTAAAAGCATGTACATAACCGCTTCATTTGCACCGCCATGTAAACTTCCTTTTAAAGATGCAACTGCACCTGTTAAAGCACCGTATAAATCTGATTGTGTTGATGCAATAACGCGAGCTGTAAATGTAGAGTTTGGCATTTCATGCTCACTATATAAAACAAGGGAACGATCAAAGATCTTTTCCTCAAGTTCAGTTGGTTTTTTACCAGTTAACATATAGAAGAAATTCGCACTATAAGATAATTCTTTAAGAGGTTCAATTGGCTCCTCATTATTTAAAATATGATAGCTATTCGCTACAATGTTTGGCACTTTACTTAACAGCTTGTACCCTCGGCTTTTATTCACTTCTAACGAGCGGTTTTCGATATCATTATCGTAACCAGCTAACGCTGACACACCTGTACGTAATCCATCCATGGGATGCGTCTCTTTAGGCAATGCCTTTAGTACGTTGAATACACCTTCTGGTACTGCATATTCTTCTTTTAATTTCTTTTCAAGTGTTACTTTTTCATCTTCATTCGGTAGGTGTTCCTCCAATAAAAGGTGCACAATGTCTAAATACTCTTTTGTTTTTGAGAGTTCGATTAAGTCATACCCTTGAATTACAATTTCACCTTTTACTGTGTCAAGAAACGAGATTTTCGTCTCCGCTGCCACTATACCATCTAATCCCGGGGAAAATTTCTCTTCAGCTTTCATCATTATTTCCTCCAATCCTAATAGATCTTCGTGCACATAACTGTAAGCCTTTACAATATTGTGAAACTACATTTCTATTTCAATGTATCAGAGTTTTTAGAAGATTTCAATTTATTTTATAATGATAAGTTTCCTACACTTTTCTTACTGTAACAATACAATTTTTTGAAAATAATTCTTATATTTTATAAAGAAAGGATAGACTTCTTTGCGTATTTTCAAAAACAAGATATAAAGATTTTTCATATAACACCGCCAAATATACAATTATTCTAATTTTATTTGAGAAATAGAAAAAACGAGCTGTACATAAATACAGCTCGTTACTATATGATATTTATTTCACTATCTCTTAAATATAATTTTTATATAAAACTTATTCATTTTTAATAAAGTTATTATTTTACATAATTAAATTGAATTTCTTCCATTTCCTCATGATAACTTACAAATAAATCATAGTTTTGAAAATACCAAAGATCATCAGAATCTACAAAAAATATAATACCTTCCTTCTCAACTGACACTATTTCGCCATCGGGTTTCTCAGCAACAACCCCTAAAGAATATCCGGGCTGAATTGAACTATCCCCTCCGTACCTTACAGTAAAACGTACAGATTCACCGTGCTTTATACGTAATTCTTCCTGGAACCATTGCAGAGCTTTACGATCAATTGAAATTCTCATCTTTATTCCTCCAGTTTACGCAAACTCTTTTTTTCCTAATCGTTGTTTTACAAAGAAGACGAAAATAATTAAGGCTATCAATGCTGAAATTGCACTCCCTGAAAATAAAATACGATAACCAAACATTTGTGAAACAACTCCAAGTAAAATAGCACCTAACCCGATTCCTAAATCAAACGCTGTAAAAAATGAAGCATTTGCAACTCCTCTTTTACTCGGATCGACAATTGTAAGCATTGCCGCTTGCAAAGCTGGCTGCGCTGAACCAAATCCAATACCGTATAATGTTGCTGCGATAATTACACCTATCAAACCATTTGAAATAGTTAAAACAACTATAGCTAAAATAGTAATACATAATGCTGGAAGTATAATGAATACTTCTCCATACTTATCTAATAGTTTCCCTGAAATTGGTCTTACAATTGTTAATGCAATTGCATATACAAGAAAGAAAGTTCCCGGGTTTACATGAATTGATGATGCAAATAACGGTAAAAAGGTTGTTATTCCTCCATATGCAAACGATAAAAAGAATACTACAATCGTGATTGTTAATACGGATTTCTCAAATAGCTGAATTTTCCCTTTTTCTTTTTGTGGCGTAAATGGGATCTTCGTTATGAATGATAATACGACTGCCATAAAAGATAACAACGTCGCTAATAAAAATAGACCATCAAATGAATAATTTTGCACAACCCATAATCCAATCATAGGTCCGATCGCCATTGCAATTGTCATCGCCATCCCGTACCAACCCATACCTTCACCGCGGCGTGAATCTGGAATAATATCCGTTATTGCTGTTCCAACAGCTGTTGTAGAAACAGCCCATGTTACTCCGTGAATAACACGTAAAACAGCTAAAAGGACAATAGTCGATGCTATATTATAGGAATACATCGTTAAGCCAAAAAAGATGAGTCCGAAAATAATAAAGGATCTTCTACCATATTGATCTAACATTCCTCCAATAATCGGTCGTATTACAACAGCAGCTATTGTAAACATCCCCATCATAAGTCCAACTTGCGATTCATTGCCACCTATCTCTTTAATAAAGAGCGGGAGCGTTGGAACAAGTAAATAAAATCCTGTAAATAAAAATAACATTGCGAAAGTCATTTGAATAAATGATTTCGTCCATAATCGTTCCATAAAAATACCTCCATACACTCGTAAAATATTACGATTAACACCCTCATTGTATATTTTTTTTATCTCTTTTCCCTCCGCAAATAGACGTATCTTTTCATATTAAATAGTCCACCATCAGCTTACATTAGTCTTAAGACTTTGTACGCATATTTTAAACGAAAGTCCTATATATGTACCTTTATACGTGTGAAAAGAATATACTAATTTATTATCACAACTTAGGAGTGATTATTTTATGTGGGTATTATCATCAAGAGTAACTGTCGCGGTTCCTTCGATACCCGAAATACATGCCCCCGCCGTTCATACAGCAAGTTCCGATGTCGGCATTGAACTTCCAGCAATTTGGCAACAATACCAATCACCAGGTCAAGCTACCCCTTCATTTTGGCATCATGGTGCCCATCCAAGTAGCACTACCTTTTATCATCCTAGCCACGCTCCACTACCTCAGGCTCAAGTCTTTTATCATTTCCCATCAATTTATTTTCAAAATTTTTATGGTACGTTTAACATTTAAAACACATCATTTCATAGCTACTACATTTAAACGAAAAAAGCACTTAAGATTGTAATTTTCACAAATCTTAAGTGCTTTTTAATATTTTTTATAAATTTTTCTTATTGCCCATTATTAGCAGGGGTCTCTCCTGCATTACCGCCAGTCTCTGGTTGTGTGGTCGCTGGTGGAGTTGTATTTCCTTGACCTCCTCCGTTATTTGCTGGAGGTGTCGTATTTCCTTGACCTCCTCCATTATTTGCTGGAGGTGTCGTATTTCCTTGACCTCCTCCATTATTTGCTGGAGGTGTCGTATTTCCTTGACCTCCTCCATTATTTGCTGGAGGTGTCGTATTTCCTTGACCTCCTCCGTTATTTGCTGGAGGTGTCGTTCCTTGGCCATTTCCATTATTTTGTTCTTCTTGTTTCTTTTGCTCTTCTAGTTTCTTTTGTTCTTCTTGCTTCTTAAGTTCCTCTTGTTTCTTTTGTTCTTCTTGTTTTTTCAGTTCTTCTTGTTTCTTTAATTCTTCTTGCTTTTTCTCTTCTTCAGTTTTTTGCTGTTGATCTTGTTTTGGTTGCTCCGTTGTATCCGGTACGCTAGTATTTGGCGATGAATCACGTTTTTCACCTTTTATACGTAGCTCACTACCTTCTTGAATAACACTACTTGGCATTTTAAAGCGTGATTTATCTGTAGCCATTTCGCTCATCATTTCTTTAAAGATCAACTGTGCAATTTTCGTATTTTTACTACTAATATACTCGTCTTTACCATCTTTCATATACCCAGTCCATACTGCCATCGTATATTGCGGTGTATATCCAGCGAACCAACTATCACGAGTTGCACTTTCTGGAATTTTATATTGAGCTAATTGCTTTGATGAATAGTTTGTCGTACCCGTTTTACCAGCTACATCTAAAGATGCTACATTTGCCGATGTACCAGTACCTGATGCAACTACAGAACGAAGCATATCAGTAATCATGTATGCGGTAGAATCTGTCATAACTTGTTTTGGTTTTTGTCCAAAACTTTGTGACTTACCGTCTGGATAAACGACTTTCTTAACAAAATGCGGTTTCGTATATTTACCTTCATTACCAAATGCCGCATAAGCACCCGCTATTTCAGTTGGCGATACTTCATTTGTACCAATCGCTGTCGATTCTGTCGGTGCTGTATTAAATGTAATACCTAGTTTCTCAGAGAATTCTTTCGATTTACTAATCCCTACTTCTTTTGCAGTTTTAATTGCAGGAATATTACGCGACATTTTTAATGCTTCACGCATTGTAATTGGACCCATATGACTTCTATCTGCATTTCGTACTTCTTGTCCCGTTGAATACTTAAATGGAGAGTCATCAATTTGATGGTACGTAGCCCATTTTAAATATTCAATTGCAGGAGCGTAGTCGAAAATCGGCTTCATCGTTGAACCAGCTGCACGATCTAATTCAATTGCCATATTATGCCCTTTAAATACAGCTTTATTTTCTCCACGGCCACTACCTATAGCACGAACTTCTCCTGTTTTCGTATCCATAAATGTGAATGCACCTTGGAATTTATCGTTCGGATAATCAATGATATTATTATTTAAAATATTATCAGCAAGTTTCTGTGCTTTCGGATCTAACGTTGTATAAATTTCTAAACCGTCAGAACCGATATTAGCATCTGGTAATTCTTTTTCTACTTCTTTCACAACTGCATCCATAAATGCAGGGTATGGCATTGTTTGTAGTTGAGCTGCAGGCTTAAGCCCCTTTTCTACGTCAACTTTTGATGCTTCTTCCATTTCCTGTTTTGTTATATATCCATGTCGGTTCATTAAGTTTAGAACAACATTTCTTCTTTCTGTTGCCTTTTGAACATTTTCTTTTTTCGTTGGATCATAGTTATTCGGTGCTTTCGGTAAACCAGCAAGCATCGCAACTTCTGGTAATGTTAAGTCCTTCAATTCTTTACCATAGTAGTTTTGTGCTGCTGTTGCGATTCCGTATGAACGGTTTCCTAAGTTAATTTTATTTAAGTACATCTCTAATATTTCATGTTTTGAATACTGTTGTTCTAGCTTATAAGCTAAATATATTTCTTGCGCTTTACGCTTTGGTGTTTTGTCCATTGATAAGAAGTAGTTTTTTATAACTTGCTGTGTTATCGTACTTCCACCTTGAGAACCATAATCCCCTTTAAGACTTACTAGAACAGCACGGGCAGTACCTTTAAAATCTACTCCGCTATGCTCATAAAAACGTGAATCTTCTGTCGCTAAAAATGCATTTTCTACTAATTTAGGTATTTGCTCATACGTAACATTCGTCCTTTTTTCTTTTCCATATTCATATACCAAATCCCCGTTTTTATCATAAATTTTTGAGGATAACGGATTAACAAGTTTTGCTTTCTCAAGTTTTGGTGCATCCTTAATCATTACGAAAAAGGTAGCAACCCCCGCCACTAAACCAACAATACCAAGTAATAAACAAGTAATTAAAAACTTGCGAAAGAATGATGTTTTACCTTTTGGCTTTTGTGTTTTAGAAGCTGGTTGTTTTTTCTTTTTAACTTGTCGTCGTTCCTCTCGAGAACGATAATTTTCTGACATGTTACTTTCTCCTGCCTTTCAATTCTCCCGTTGATTTACTTAAAAATATTGAGGTCACTTTCTAAAATAAATTTGATTAAGAAAGTATATTGACCTGGAGCATTCAATATTTTCCCAATTCACAGATTATAAATTTTAGAATACTTCTTATACAAACTATTTTCACTTCTATTTTTCCTAATAACGCTGCCCCTTGAAGCATAGAATGTAAAAAGTGAATTTTTAATACCTCGTATAAATAATATACCTTTTTTTCAAATGGTCAATATTTTCTTATTTATAAATCAAAGGTGAAATAAAAATAGCACAACGATATGTACTTCGTGTGAACTTCCTTATAATTACGTATAACAAACATTTAATATATTGCATATAAGTATAATACCTCTTAAATTATAAGGATTTCAACATCACAACCTCAACATCTACAAAAAAGTATTAAAAATGAAAAGTGAGGAGTTGCGTAATGATGAAGCTATCTCCCGTAATTTCAAAAAATATAGTTGCTGTTGGTTATAATCCTTTTTCTATGATTTTGCGAATCCAATTAAAGAATGGTATGTACGATTTCTTTAATGTACCAGAAAGTATTTATACTGGCCTATTACATGCACAATCTAAAAGTTATTATCATAATACTTACATTAAAAATTCTTTCCGCCACACAAAAATCTAAACTTAACAACCACTAAAAAAGAAAGGAGGTTAATCCTCCTTTCTTTTAAAAACATTTTGCAGATGAATTATCTTCGATTCCTCTTATTAATTTCATCATATGCTTGAATTTGTTTTTTCAAACGCCGATCAGCTTTTTTATCATGCACTACAAGAATTGCATGTATAACTCCTGGAACCCAAAATATTAATGTTAATATGAAATTTATGATTGCCTGAATTGGTTTTCCACAAAATAATACAGCAACAGGTGGAAGAAGAATTGCTAATAAATACATCATCCCTTGAAAACTCCTTATTTTGTATTTTATATATCACTTTTCAAAATATACGCAAAAAAACCTACTACCATTTTAATCTTAACCTACCTCTAAAATCAATGTATCTCCTTCTATTTAAATAAGTATTTCAGACTTTTTATTGTTTTCTAGCCTATTTTCTTCCTCTATTGCAGTTACTCCAATTGCAGAAATTAACGTTCCTATCGCTTGTATCCAAATACCAATGAGTGCAATGATTCTCTCATCCTTCTTATCAAAAATATTATCTTCATTTTCTCTCTCATCTTTCAATACATTTGAAACACCTTGATACGCTTGTAATCCAGCCCCTAAACTTTGCATGGAGTTACCCAGTATAATAATTTTCTGTAATACATTTATATCCAACAAAGCTGCTTCTACTCCTAAAAAAGCACCGATCGATTGTAAACTGTTCCCTGTAATGATAAGATAATCATTTTCTTTCAATTGTTCATTTATATTAAAATATGTTCCTATTACATTTGATATATTGCCTAATGCTAATAACTCAATTCCTATTTGATCAAGTAATTTACTTTGATTCTCTAAGCCTATATTTTGATTTTCTCTTTTTTCTTCCCCATCATCATAATTGCTCGCAATGATTTGTAATATATATCCGAGGGCTTGTAATGAGCTTCCTACAATAACAAGATCCGATTCAACTTTCTCTTCTCCAATAAATCCTCTTGTCGTTCCAATAGCAGCTGTAAGATTCCCTCCCACTTGAAACCATGCCCCTGTCACTTTTAAACTGCTTGGATTCATTTTTATCACCTATTTAAATATTTTCTAAAGCTTTCAAAACAAACAAATCTCACCCTTAATCTTTTATTTTATTTTTTAGATGTAATTTTGTGAATGATATAATGTGCTACTAATATAAAAAGCACCTTAAAGGTGCTTTTTATATGCATGCTGGGCATGTCAATGAATCTCCATTTTTATCTATTGTTATATTCAATATATATTCAATTGCTTTATGTGACCAAGTTTCAGGTGTAGGCGATTCATTTATATATTGTGGCGCACATGACTTCAGCATTGGAGTACTAATACTCCCTCCAGGATCTAAAGCAACTACAGCCATGCCATGGGGTAATTCCAGGGCCATAGATTTAGTGATACCTTCAATAGCAAATTTCGAGGCACAATATGGCGCAAGCTCAGCCTCACCTTCTCTCCCCCAACTAGAACTCATATTAATGATAATTCCTTCTTTCCTAGCTACCATCGCTGGAACAAATGCTCTTATTACATTTACTACACCATTCACGTTTACATTCATTACATTTTCGAATTCTTGAGCCGTAATTTTCCAAAGTTGTGCATTTTGATTTACAATCGATGCATTATTTATTATCATATCGGGAGCTGTATGTGTATTAAGTATATAATTTGCCCAATTGTTAACTTGCTGAGAATCTGAAACATCAATTACTTGGAAATCATGTATTTTACTGTACTGTTTTTTTAGTTCTTCAATTTTATCTTTTGAACGTCCACAACCATATATGTTCCACCCTAATTCATGAAATCGATCAACCATCGCACGCCCTAACCCTTGTGTCACGCCTGTAATAATTACAGATTTACTAATTTCTTTTCGCTTCATTTCTCTCATCCTCCTTCCCTATATCTTACTCTCTTCATTTTTATTCAGCGATTTACTATAGTATTAACTCAACTCATACTTTAGTAATGGTTTTGATATTGTATACATAAACAAAAAAAGTAACCATCATGGTTACTTTTTGCTATATATCTAAAAATTCATTGTTTATTTCATTATTGTTTTTACATTTCAACTTCTCTTTTCCACATTTCTCACACTGGTAAATATAAACTACACCTAATGTACCTTTTTTTAAAATCCTCATTATCCTGCATCTTAATAAAAATATATTTATGTTTACAATGCGATTCACCCAAATAATTTTTAAACCACTTTTTCAACACAACACATTCCACCTTTATGATAGAACCTTTATTTAGCTGCTTTATTACATACTTTTATTTAAATGTTCAATCTCATCTTGCAACTTTTTAAATTGCTCAAAATGCATGGTAATAGATTGGCTACTACCATAATCAACATTTTGTTTCACTAATATAACACCCGTATCATGAAAAAGCGCTTCAAGTTCTTTCCTAATAGACACTTTCGCAATATGAGCTGTTTTAATTGCAGATAAAATTGCAATTTCATTAAACTTTAATTTTATTTCATTTGGACAAAATGCGTCTTCAACTAATATAACTTCATTACTATAAATTAGTGCAACAAGATTACTTGATTTGGCATCTGTTAAATCAACTTTTTTCATAATATCTTTCATTACATTTTGCCTCCTTTATTTTCATATATATCGATTATACAAATTTTTTAAAAAAATTACTCAACTTTATTATATTAATTTTAACACACTTTTATTGAAATCCATGCTCCAAACGTTTTACTATTCCACAATTTTTATTATATGAACCATCTGGACTATAACTCCATATAGTAATGTTAACAACTTTTTATAAAGCAGGTGAAAATTATGCCATCAGTTGTAGGAAATTTAGTTGTACAAAATAGTAATGGATCATTTAACTTAGGTGATTTCTACAACGTTTCTCCGAAAGAAAATACGAAAGCTTATAATGGTTCCGGCGCATCAAACGTTGGTTTTGTTGTTAATACTTTTAGCGGTGTTAGCGCGACCAATACATTTGATTCTGACCTTGCAGATCAAAACCAAGTGGGTACAGCCTAATCTTATGTTCAACTTTTTGTATAGAAAATTTTAATTTGTCTATACTATAATCAGGCTGTTTGACAGCTCTTATCGATTTTGGAGTACCCTATCTTTTTCTCCCTTTCCCTGGGGCTCAGCAGCTAGCACAAAGCTAGCTGCTTTTTCTTATATTATTTGTCTCATAAATCAGAAATAAAAAAAGCTGCCATTTAATATTCAGCTTCTTTTAAATTATTTCAATAATATCCATAGCGTTAAATACGTAAGTTTTATAAAAGGCGTCTGTACAAATTACAATTTGTTTTACCGGATTGATATGTACAACAGTCATGTAGCTTGTTAATATGTAACCATCTTCAAAATATGTTACCAATATTTCTTTCTCAGACAGTAATGACGTTAATAATTTATCAGAAATCCTCTCTTTTGCTTCATTTGTTAAAAGCGGTTTTTGTACTTTTAATTTCTCTCCAATAATCTTTCTCATATTTAAAAGTTGTTCGGACATTACTGTAAACGGAACCCACTCTCTTTCTTCTTTTTGTATCTTTACATCGTTCATTTTTTATCTCCTTGATCATTTATACATTTATTTATTCATGCTATCCCTTAGTTATTTTTAATACTTACTAAACTCGAATTTACTTCTAAACTATAATTAGGTTACCTCTCAAAAGAACATTCGTTCTTATTATACACGAACTTACGTTCCTTTGAGAAGAGCTATACTTATTATTTCTTAACAAAAAACATAATTTTATTTATCTCCATATTTTTTCCTTTATCAAATAAACTTTTCATTTCTTATATAAAATGCATATAAAAACTAAAAGGCGACTTCACACAAAGTGAAATCGCCTTTTTCTAAAAAATATTCAAAGCTTATTTTTCTATCCTAACTAATGTTCTTTCTGGAATACATAATTCATCTATATTAAAATGATTTATTTTTAAGTTCAATTCCCCTACTCGTTCCTCATCTTCATCACCAACCCAACAACTAAATAATTCGAAATAGTCTCCATCTTCCAAATAACTTTCCATAATCTTGCATAAAGTTAAAAGTTTTTCTTTCGCTTCTTTTTTTCCTTTACATTTTGCCACTCGACCAGTTCAATTCCCCAATTAGTTGAAACCTCATATGTGTAATTTGTTTGGAATTGATAATCTTGTACAATTTCAAGCATACTTTCATCTGAAAAACACGGTCCAAAAACAATTACATCATTAGAATCTGGATCCGTTAACGGAATTTCTACATTACAGCCTATGTAACTTGCTAAACTCATTTTATACTCCTTCAATATTCGTATAAAAAATACTTCATAGTATATTTATTTACTCAAATATAAAATCCCTGCCTAAACGAAAAAGTTTTAAATTTTTATCGTTTATTAACCATCTATAACTGAAAACATATACTATGATGAACGAACTCACAAAGCATAAGAAAAGAGAGCATTTACAACACTCTCTTTTCTTACATACTCTATGGAACTTTACAAAACTGAATCAGTGATTTTTATTATTATATTTTATTACATATACTTAGGTTGTACTATTATATGTAACTCTCTCTCTGTATCCGCTTTTTTCGGATGACGAAAATAATTAAGTTCGTACTTTAACACTTTATACTCAACCATCCCAATTTTAATCCCTTTCGTTTCTTTTAATATAACTAATAAATCACTTATATTTTCATCATATGACTCAAAAATTTTCGCTCCGCCCTCTCCTTGAAAGATTACTTTCATATATTCTCCCCACCTTAATTTATTGATGTGGTAAATGATGCGTTTAAAACGATTCATTCTTTATCCTAAAATTTTCACAACAAAAAGAACATCCTTTCCAATCGAATGCTCAGCTTTTTACTAATTATCCATGTTAAATATTTATTCAAAAACATTATATGTATTATTTTTTAAATTATGTTCGATATTCATTATTAAAGAGTAAATATATGTAATAAACTTGCATAATGAAAACCGTAAAATATCCACTTTCGTTGAAATAATTATAAACCATAATTTCCCATTGTAATTCTTAATATTTAAATGTAATATTGTATTGTCTTACTATCTATTTATAACTCACACACTAATTAGAAAAGGGAACTCTATATGAGTTCCCTTTTCTAATTATGATTACAGTCATTATTTCTTTTCTAGAAATTTAAATGTATCTTTAAATTCTTTATTATTCACTTTAATATCAGCATCTTTCAATAAATCATTGACTACTTGTTGTTTCCATTTACCTGTCGTATCTTGTAGTCTTTGTTGTTCTATATCTTTACGAATTTTATCCTTTACTTCATCAAATGGCTTCAATTCTTTTTTATCCGTCACTTTAATAATATGGTAACCGTAAGTTGTTTTAACCGGATCACTTACTTGGCCTGCATCTAATTTATACGCAGCTTCCTCAAATTCTTTCACTGTTTGCCCAGGAGCAAAACCAGATATTTCCCCGCCCTGTTCCTTTGAACCAGTATCCTCTGAATACTGTTTTGCTAAGGCAGCAAAATCTTCACCATTATTTACTTTCTCCTTTATTTCTTTAGCCGTTTTTTCATCTTTCACTAAAATGTGACTTACTTTCATTTCTGGTTTATAGTTATTTTTCACATCTTTATCTGTAACTGTTGCTTTAATCGCTTTCTCAAATGCAATTTCTGGCTTCATTTTTTCTTTTAATTCATCTTCGTTTTTCAATCCAAGTTGTTCTAAAGTCGATTTAAAGTTCTCACCCATTTTATCTTTTGCTTCTTCTACTTTCTTTTTTGCTTCCTCATCTGAAACTTTATATTTATCTAACAATGCCTTACTTAACATCATTTGATATAAAGTACTTTCTCCATATTGTTGTCGTAATTCTTTACTTAATTCTTTCTCTGTAACATTCCCTACTTTTGATGTTACTACGTTGTCTGAGGAACCACATGCAGATAATGCTAGCATCACGCATGAAATAATTGTTCCAATAAATATTTTTTTCTTTTTCAATTCAAATACCTCACTTTTATCATTATGCAAATTAACTATACACAGTCATTGTGAAAACAGTGTGTTTTCTACATGTAATTCATTTCATATGAGTAGACTATGTATCATGTATTTTCATTTTTAAACGTAAAGAGTCTTCTTACTATTATGTATAGTAAGAAGACTCTTTACATACTCCTTAAAAACAATACTGCCGCTATAGTTACTTAATAATTACATGTTTTTCAGGTATCCAACTATTCTGCCCGATATCTACCGCATTTCCCACTCTACCCCACACTCGAAAAGATGTCGATCCATCTATATTCCCTTTATAATTCATACATTCAGGCTCTTCATAATAATTTACTCCGTAACCGACAGGATATTTCGAAGTTGCATAAAACCATTTCACATTAAAATGTTTTAAATATGCCCACTGCTTATCGTTCTCTAAACAAATCATATCTTGCTCACCGCCTCCCCAATAACCTGTTAAGATTAAATATGGAATTTTCTGAGTGAGTGCACCTGTAAAGTGAGGGGTCATGGGAGTTTCATATAAATTTATTCCGTATCCATCAGGATATTTCGAAACTGCAATACCAATGCCATTCGGTTGCTGTGTATACACTATGTTAGATTGATTTGCTTTGTTGGAATCTATAAACCAAGAAAGTGACTTATTTCCTACTAATCGATTCAGATCACATTTCCCAATCCCAGGAACATTCCCTGAATCCGTATATTGCCACATATCGCATGGATATGCTGGCTTATTCCCTCCATAACGAGGGATCCATACAAAATCAGCTTCAATATTACATGCTCCAAATGATAAATACGTGTGATGCCCTACGTATAATCCTACTTTTTCCGCACCTAAACGGCGTAATTCATCAATAAATGCCTGTGTCCCGCCTTGCATATCTGCCATCGTTTGAACTTCTACGTCCGCCACCCAAAACTTAGCTGATTGATCACCACGATTCCAAAAATCTTGTGCCTCTTTCTTTGCATCAGCAATAGATATAAAACGGCAAAAAGCATAATTACCGAATGGGATACTATGCTTTTTCATTTCACTAACATAATTTTGATACATAAAATCCACCGTATTAGAGCCATCTTGAACTCTAGCAATCACTAAATCTAGCTGAGATGCTGCAATATCCCAATTAATAGTTCCATTCCATTTTGAAATATCTACAATATACCCCATACATTCCAGCTCCTTTTGAATGTCTTATTCATAGCTTGTTTTATTGTAAGCCTCCTCTCTCTAAAACTAGCTATCTATAATATAAATAAAAAGAATCTTTACTGTTTTTCAAAATATATTCTCTTTCAGAAATATTTCTATCAACTTTAACATGTATGCCACATAAAACATTCGAAATATACCCTACTATTCATTTATTATGTAATCTCGTCCTATCAATCATTTTTACAGATATTAAAAAAAATCTCCTGTATTATTAAATTATAACTTTCAGTATCGATTTCCTTTCAACTAAAAAATTTCATCCCTCATTTTCTATATATTCTTAAGTCAAAATTACTACCTCTACATGAAATTTGAGATTTAGAAAAATTTTAATTAATTGAAGTTTACTCCTATTAAATTGCAATTTTCCAACCTGAACACTATTGGTGCATAAAAAAGACATTTTCTATTACTGAAAATGTCTTTTTACAGTTTAATAAAACAACTTTGGTGCTAAATCTGTATTTTGTAATTGTGAGTTTTCACTGCTCATAACACAACTTGTGGAAAATAGAATTGGGATACCACAAACCTCATCATTCATTACATCACGAAACACATTGGCCGCAACACCTGTAAACGTTTGACATAAGTTAGAAATATCGTCATTGAAAAACTGAATGACTTCCGCAGCGAAAACCGGAAAAACAACATTCGGTCCGCCAGGGAACTGAGGCTGTACCACAACTTGTTCAAAATAAGGATTATTTTCTAGTGCTACTTGAAATAAATGAGCTATTTCAAATGCATCTAGTGGACAAGGAAATGGATTTACAATTTCATTCTCATTATTCGTTACAATAACTGTCACACTTACATTCCCAAATTGTACAAAAGATTTTAAAAGCGTTGCTAATGCTCTCGCTTTTTCGTTGCTTAACGCATGCACTAAAATAATATAATTACCACCAACAGGAATAAGCGGCCCAACTGTAACAGTTGGATCAGCACCTATTGAATTTTTTAATTCATTAAAATATGTGATCCACGGTGGCGAAAGCTGAGCTTGTACATTTTCTTCCACTATTTTATACTACCCCCTTATACCATTCTTACTAACATAATATGTAACAAACAAAAAAATGCATTAGTTATATTAACCATTTGCGTATTTATTGATTATATTAATTAAACATTTTATTTCCCATTCTCAATTTCCTCTTTACATCTTTAAGCACTTTTACTACTATAAAATTCTTTATTATAAGCAAATCCACTGAAATTTCATATTATACTAATACGACTCTATATCCATTAAATTATAATACTCAATATTAGGAGCTGATTTCATGGAAAAAAAACCTATCGTGTTCAAAATCCCACCAAATTCAAAGCTAAAAATTACATTTTTCGGTCCTTGTAACGAAGTAATTACAAATGTGTCTATAATTAATCAACTATGCACCCCTAAATGTCAAACTATCACGCAATACCCAGACTTTAAGAAATATGTAACGGAAGTACGATCGCTATCCCGTTGTTAGTCCGCATAATGCACGATTTTCACAACTTTATTACCTAAAATAACCGAGAAAGAAAATAACTGCATTCCTAGACTAAAATTACTCATGTTATGATATTCCATTGATAATTCATTGATTTTTTACACGTTTTTATGAAAAGAACATATATTATCGTATGGAGATTATCCACTCATAAAACCTATCTTTCTTTGGAGCGTACTTTTTATGTATGCTCTTTTTTTATGTAACCGTCCCCCTTCTAAATTGACCAACAATATATTAAAATTCTTTATATACTCAAGGAGGTCAAATATGTTCAAGTTGCATCCAATACTACTCATCTTAGGATTGATTTTGTTTTTATATAGTGTAATCGCCTTTATGCTATTCTTTTCAGTGTATTAGCATTCCCTACACAAATCTATGTTCAATATATAATTTCTATATAGTAAAGAAAAAACATAATGATACGATCTTTTATGTATTCCGTCTTTCTTGTTCTATAAGAAAACTAGTAAACTTACTAACAATGTGTTTTTACAAGCATGTTACTTATTATTCTGTTTATTATCTGAAGAAGGTTGAAGCCCCTACAAATTAATCTACGCTTTACCTATTTACTTATATATTTTAGAAAAACAATAATAATCCCCCACCATTTGGTAAGGGGATTAACTAAACCTACTAAAAAACATTTAATAATCAGTTTTATTTAGTTGGAGAAGGAAATCTTGCCGCTTCAAAGTGAACCGTATTTACACCATTAACATTTTGTACAATTACGCCAGCAATACTACTTTCTGCAAAAACTTCAACTAAATCTCCTGCTTCTAATTGAAGAATAGTAGTTACGGAAACATCATTATTAAAAAATACTCCTGTTCCAAAGAAATCATTATCTATCGCTATTGCCGGATTGCCATTTACACGAATTTCTACTCTAGCTCTGTAATTTACATTAAAATCATTTGGAGAAAATGTTATATTTCCTAATACACTATATACCCCTCTAGTTTTCGGAGTAAAAATCGACGTTACTGGATTATATTCATTCGCTAGATCAAATTGTTCATTTTGAAATAATACTTTAACAGGAGTATTTGCTAGAACAGGTTGATTAACTGTATTCACAGCTCTAAATGCCGATGCCCTTACAAGCTCCTCTTTCTTATCATCACAACACTTCACCTTTACATACTTCCTATCACATTTACTACTTTTCCTATAACAATCATGACTTTCCTTTTTGTAATCTTTACAATACTTACAGTAATAATAAGACATAGTTAGTCCCCCTTTACACTTATTTTTACATAGTATGCTATATAGATTAGAATAGCTTGGACGACCTGTTACTATTTTTAATAGATTAAAAAACCCTCACCATTTCGGTGAGGGTTTACCTTTAAGCTTCTGCAAACTCATTGTTTAATGACTTTATTTAATTGGAGAAGGAAATCTTGCTGCTTCAAAATGTGCACCATCTTCTAAAGGACTTAAAACTCCATCTATACTACTTTGTGCATAAATCTCAACTTCATCCCCTGCATTCAATTGAACAATCGTCGAAACACTTACGACATTTCCAAAACTTATTGGACCAAAAAAGTCATTATCTATAGCTATCGCTGCGTTTCCATTCACACGAATTTCTACACGCGCTCTATAATTTAAAGTTGGATCGTTTGGAAAGAAACCAATCGTTCCAATAATAGAATATACACCTTTAGTCTTCGGCATAAAAATAGATGTTGCTGGATTATACTCATTCGCTAAATCAAATTGTTCATTTTGAAATAACACTTTCACAAAAGTATTAGCAGGAACATTTTGATTTACTGTATTTCTAGCTCTAAATGCGGATGCTCTAACAAGATTGTCCTTGTTATCATGGCACTTACTAGTGTTCTTACAACAATCATGATGCTTCTTTTTATACTCCTTACAATACTTACAGTAGTAATAACAAGACATACTAATTCCCCTTTCAAACTTATTACTACATATTATGTAAGATTGATTTATAAGGTTTGGACTAGCTATTTTTATTATTCATAAGGGCGCTATTAACCTGCACCCTTATTTATATACACCACTGCATTCCTTATTAGTTATAAGTTGTATACAGTTCCATATGGAATAGTAAGAAAAGAACTTCCGTACGGTGTAACATGATGTACTGGGTAAAAATACTCTACGGATGAATAATACGGTTGTACACCTTGCTGCTGCATTTGCAATTGTTGTTGCATTTGCAATGCTTGTTGAATAGCTTGGACTGTACTTTGTGCTCCACTATACGTTATAGATGTACCATACGCTGGTCGCATACCAGTTTCAGAATTAAAATATGAATAAAACATGATTTTCAGCTCCCTTCCCGTATAAGTTATTACAAATTATATTATGATTCTTTATTTCAGTGGGTACTATAAAGCTAGTCCGCTCGCTTATATTCAAATGACAAAATAAAAAAGTAGCTGCTAGACTACTTTGACTCCTTCTTATTACCAAATGAAATGATATACATATTCTCCTGTTACACGCTCATTAATTCCCGCAACCCTAACGAACCTAAGTAAATCCGCTCCTTGAAGGAAATATACCGAAATCGTAACCGGTACTTGCGACCACATGAATTGATAAAGCTCATTCACTCTCTGATTCGTCGTAACGATTAAATCATTTACAGGTCCATGATTCCATGCAGAGGTTTGAACTGAAGTGAAAGAAAGGTCTTTCCCATTAACCACTATTCTTGATACGCTTTGAGTTATGTCCACAATAATCCCCTCCAACATTACAAAAATTGGACCTTTTTTAGTTCATATTATTATAAATATTCTTGACTGTAATAAATGTTTAAGGCAAATCCCTAATAAAGTGAAACTTTAATCAGCTCTCACCAATCGGGCTTTTACTGGCAGCCCGACCCCACCTAACTTCTTTGCTTCCGCTGAATTTTGAGGTGGAGGTATTTACTGCCCGACAAATAGCGGGATAAAATTTTTTTATTCATATCCCTCAATTCCCATTACAACCATATAATTTCTAACCTTATTCAATTTTTGGAATTAATATAAAAAGGCATCTTAATTAGATGCCCTTTACTTATCTTCCACTACAATTCCACTATTAAAATAGCAACGCCAAATCCGATGCAAACCAATCCTATCAATATAAATAGCAATCGGAATCCCCATAAATCACTGATTATTTCTATAATATGCACCAGCACAATAATAATAAAATCTTTAAACCCACTGAAACTATGTTCCTTTGTCTCTCTGATTCCATCAATTACAGTCAGACAAACAATAAAAACACCTAAACCAATTAATATAAAACCTAATACAAGCATTCATATATCCTCTTTTTTCTTTTATCTCCTATTAACGAACATTTTCACATTAAAATTCAGTACATACGAGGAAGTTAGATAAAAAATTAACTACCCGTAAAACCTTATTAGTGTGTACTAATAATTAGAGGGAAGGCCCTCTTCTTCACCTTATATTATCATGAAAGGATATGAGCTTCGGAGTTATTTCTTTATAAAATAAAAAATAGCTAATTCACTACTTAAAAAGTAAAAAAGCATCAGATTGACTAGTATGTAAATGGTTAAATGCATGTAAAATGATTTTAAATTATCTACTCTTTTTTTAGCTCGGAAGTAACTCTCATCTCGTCCCATCTTTATACACCACTTTCTTAATCACACTGAACGCAATATTCAATTGATGAGTTTGTCATTTCGTTACCTCCAATTAACGCTTTTGTTCAATGTAGTTATTTTCTTGTATAATAAAAGTTAATTAATCTAGAAGGGATTCTGAGAAAGAGCGAAAAATCAGCTGGAAAGCTTATCGATTTAAATATCTATTCGAAATTAATAAGCGATTAATTTTAGTCACTCTGCCCATACTCAATCAAAGTGTGGGCTTCTTTAATTTCTGTATAAAATTCAAAAGTTTGACACAATCCTGGAAAAAGCTTATAAAGAAAAGTGAGGTTCCATTATTTTCACACTTAGTAGCGCAGTCATGTTACATATAATTTTATAAGTGTGAACGAACTACAAAACTAAAAAACAAATAATAAGTTTGCAACATGTTTGCAAATACGAATTTTGCATATAAATTCGTGTGATATTGAAAGGAGTTTTACTTATGAAAGAAATTAAAACAGAACAAGAATTCAAAGACATCATCGCAAGCGAGGAGCCTGTAGTTGTTAAGTTCTTTACTACATGGTGCCCAGATTGCGTACGTATGGACAACTTTATCGGAGATGTAATGGAAGAGTTCAATAAATTTGAATGGTACTCTATCAATAAAGATGAGTTTCCAAGTATCGCTGAAGAGTATCAAGTAATGGGTATTCCAAGTTTACTTGTATACCAAAACGGTGAGAAGCTAGGCCACTTACATAGTGCTAATGCAAAAACAGAAGAGCAAGTTACTGAGTTTTTAGAAGCATACTAAAATGAAAGCCCTCTGGAAAATATTTTTCAGAGGGTTTTCATCTATTTTCACAATTATCTTTTGAAGTTTTTCATCGTTTAATGAATTACACCTTGTCATGATAAGAATAATACGTAGTAAGAAAAGTATTCGTTTCCTCATCCATCTACCCTCCTATCTCTTTAGTAAATAAACTCCAATTAGGTTCACACCTTGACTTTGTACTTTTCAACATATTTTTCCTTTACGAAACTTTGTTATCCCCTTCTTAAAAAGCTATAAAACGTCAACAATGTTTGTATAGACCCACACGACTTTCGTTTGATACTCTATTTATAGAAAGAAATTCCTTTAAAGAAAGGTGAGTGATTAAAATGGATACTCTTTCTCATAAAGAAGCTGATAAAGGTGCTATTGTCAGCATTATGGCCTACATATTTTTATCCTCTATGAAAATCATCATCAGTTATATTACCCTCTCTAGCGCATTACGCGCTGACGGTTTAAATAACTTAACGGATATCGGTGCTTCTTTAGCGATATTAATTGGTCTAAAAATATCTCGTAAACCTCGTGACCCAGATCATCCGTATGGGCATTCGCGTGCCGAACAAATCGCATCACTTGTTGCGTCCTTCATTATGGCAACAGTCGGATTAGAAGTTGTTATTAGTGCCATTCAATCTTTCTTAAATCCGAAACAAGCAGCGCCTAATGTACTCGCTGCATGGGTTGCTTTATTTTCTGCTGTCGTTATGTACTGCGTGTATTTGTATACGAAAAAAATTGCAGCACGAACAAAAAGTAAATCATTAGAAGCCGCTGCAAAGGATAATTTATCAGATGCACTCGTAAGTATTGGTACCGTAGTAGGTATTGTCGGTTCTCAGTTCCAAATGCCTATTTTAGACCCTATTGCCGCTTTAATTGTCGGTCTTATTATTTGTAAAACTGCATGGGAGATTTTCGTAGAATCTTCTCATATGCTAACAGATGGAATTGATCCTGATAAAATGGAAGAATACGCTGATGCTATTGAGCATATTGGCGGTGTGGAAAACATTGTAGATATTCGAGCACGTATGTATGGGAATCAAACGTACGTTGATATTACAATTGAAGTAGATGCTCGCATGGATGTTGGAGAAAGTCACTGTATTACCGACAACATCGAAGCTATGCTGCGCAAAAAATTTGGAATTTACCATGCACACATTCATGTTGAGCCAATGAAAAAAGAACCTATTATGACATAGGTTCTTTTTTTATGAACGTTTTATGGAATATAACACATAAAACGAGCCAGCTACCGCCAGCTGCCCATCCTGCTAATATGTCAGATGGATAGTGCACGCCAAGATATATTCGGCTAACTGAAATAGATAATACAACAAAGCTTGCTATAAGAATAATTAACAATTTTTTATGCAACGAAATACGCTCTTCAGTAATTGTGACGTATGCAATAAATCCTAAAAAAGCAGTAGCATTCATCGTATGACCGCTCGGAAAACTATATCCAGTTGCAGTAACAAGCTGCGTGACATCAGGTCTTGCTCGTTCGTACCATAGTTTAAGCATACTGTTTAAATAACGAGATCCGTAGTAATTAATTGTTAGAAGTAACGCACTAAGTAACTTTTTTCTAACGAGAAAATACATTACAAGAATAATGAGTAATGGAAAATATATTCTTTTGGAACCGATAAAAGACACCCAAGTAAAGTAGGTCGTCAAATAATCGTTTCGAAAGCTTTGAATAAAATGTGCGACTATATTGTCAAAGTTCTCAATACAAGCGGTATGATACGAAAGTGATAATACGACAAAACAAATGAGTAACGTAAAACTTAGCAAGTATAAATGTCGATATCGTTTCACATACATAACCTCACTATGCAAAAAAATGGAGCGGTTGTTTTAGTTTTCCTCTCCATTTCTTTTTTATGCATAGTTTATTAAAAAATATAATTATTAATTTTTTGCTTCATCTCAGGGATATCTTCTCTTGTTACGGTAAAACGAATCACCTTCTCATCAAGATCAAGCGCCTCAGCGAATAATCCAGCTAAACCACGGGATTTTCTATCTACTTCCATAATAATTTCTAGTCGGTCGTATGCACGTGGCAAGATTAATAATTCTAATTCATCTAATTTCCCATAATGCTCTCCAGAAACCGAAATAAACTCAAATTCTTGTGCGAATGGAACTTGCTTACGTAATCGATGCGGTAATTCTTCACATTCTATATGACGTGCTTTAAACCCTAATTCATTTACACTATCTAAAACACTACTTAATAATGCATTAGGTAACACTTGAACGTAGTCGCGGTCACTTGGGTCTATACTACGCTTAATATCAAGACCTGTATGAATCCAAACCGTTTTCATACCAAGTGTAAGTGGTGCTTCAATTGGCATTGGAAAAGAAAATGGAATTTCAACTTTTTCATTCGGTTCTACAGAAAAAGGTTCTGTTAAGCGTACTCGCTCTAAATCATATGTTGCTGTTACTTTTTTATCATCCACTTCTCGTACATACGACGTCGATAATGTTAAGTAAATGCTTTCAATTTGTTGGCTAACTGAACCTCCAGTTATATGAACCTTTCCAACTATTTCTTCCCCAACAATATACTCATCTTTTTCAAGAACAGTATCTACCTTTGCACTTCCAATACCAACGCTTGCTAAAAACTTTTGAAACATGGAGTCTCCATCCTTTCTAAAGCAGAAGCTACATCTTGTTTTAAATCTTGTACATTCTCATAGTACGGCGTTTTTATTTGTAACATTCGCATAAGCATTTCACGATTATAATGTTCCAAAGTTAATTCTTCGTACCATGGTTTTTCCTGTTTTTCATTAGATTCATATCCTGCATATAATAAAAATAATGAGAAATGACCGAGCGCATAAAAGTCGCTACGAAAGTGAACTTCTCGCATCAAAGCTTGTTCACCTTCGTAAGTTGTAGCTCGCTCATCATCCTCACCTTTCCATTTAGCCAATCCAAAATCAATAATACTAATTTGATTTTCTTTCATTAGTATGTTTGGAATGCGTAAATCTCGATGAATAATGCCTTCACTATGAAACACCGATACAATTTCTAATATTTCATATAAAATCTCAAAAACTTCACGTTCTGTATATACATACCCATCTATGAAAATATAATCTTCAAAATTTTTACCAGGCATGTACTCCATCACAAAGAAGCTCTTTTTCTCCCATAGGAAATGATCATATAGACTAGGAATTGCATGATGATTTAATGTTTGTAAGATCATTTTCTCTTGTTCAAATGATTTTCTACCAGACTCATATCTTTGTTTACTTTGTCTTAATTGTTTTAAGACTTTATATTTATTTATTTGTAAATCATTAACGACATATGTAACCCCATAACTGCCCATTCCAATTACTGATTCAATTTTATAACGCTCTGCAACAATTGTATTTTTTCGCAGTGGTCTATCAAATAATGCTAGTACACGACGCCATTTCATCAGCTACTTGAAAAGAAGCTACGGCTTTTACGTTTTCTTTTATAATGTTGATGTCCATAACCAGATGAACGTCGTTTATAATCGCTACTTGAATACGAGCGCCCTCTACGACGATAATCACTACTTGAATACGAACGATATTTTTTCTTTCCTAATAAAGAATCAATAATTTTTTTGAACATTCCTTCACCTCTTGAGTAAAATTTCCTTTTCATTATACCAATAATTATTGACTATATTTGTGACAGGTTTGTAAAGAGTAAAAAACGACGAGTTATGCCCGTCGTTACTTTCATTCATCCTCTTCATCAAAAACTTCATCAATCATGCATTTCTCTAATAAATACTCAAATGTAATATCTGCGAGATCTTCAATTTCTTCTCGTTTTGGGACGTACCCTCTTTCAATTAGTTGCTCATAAAAAAACTCCGCAATCTCTTCCGTATCAATCACGACTTCAATTTCCTTCATGAGCATCACTCCTTTATTTCTGTTTTATGAAAAAATCTCAAAATTATGTATATGAGATTAGAAAAATAGATTTTATTTTTTTATAGGTCATAAGCTTTGGACGAGATGCATACGATTGTAGTACAAGCTATTCAAAGGGGGAAATAATAATGGAAAATCAATATGAAGTAGGACAAACAAAAGAAGAGTTCATGCATGAAGATCAATGGGCAGACTCTCTTATAAAGTGGCTTTTTATTTTTTTAATAGTTGTAGGCATACCTTATACTGCATATGTTGTTGTTCAATTTATTCTCTCTTTCTAGTTAACTATTTTTTCTCTGTCAATTTAACTAAATAATTATGAACAACATCCATTACAATTTTATATTCTTCATCTTTAAATGTATCGAACAATAATTGATAATCGTTATAAATATCAAGTAATCCATCAATGATTTCTTGACGATTCGTCTTAACACTCACTTTTTTCGAGTTGTTAATTGACTTTAACTTTCCTAAATCTAATTTATTCATACCGGCTTTATCTTGTTTCATTTTCTTCAAAATTGCATTTGCCGTTTGAGCATTGGCGAGTAACGTTAAATCTGATTCATCCGCTTCTAACCATTCACCATCCGTAATCCGTGACAATTCATAAATTGTATCTTCCCATGCGTCATTCTTATATCTCCATACTTCTGTACGAAAACCAACAATACGGAAAACATCTTTATCATATCCAGTTACTTGCACAAGATCACCAAACGTGAAATTATAATTTAATTCAATCCACTCCGTATCGCCCTTTTTCATATCTTGCTCTGTAACGTGCTGCAATGTTTGCTCTACGTAAAATCCATCGTGATTATTGACTTCGTATACATAAACTCCATCTAAAACCTTCATATTTGTGATTTTCCCAACGGTTCCATATAGCGTAATCACGACTATGTCCCCTACGTTGTATTTAGGTTGTTTTTTTCTTGCCATCTCTATCTCTCCTTTTTTTGACGTCGTGATTTTGATATCAGTATATGCAACCTACATAAAAACGCTTATCACAGAAGCTTATATTCATAAATTTTTTCAATAAAAAATATAATCTTATAAAATTTACATTACACTCAAACAAAAGCTAGTAACTAGACTAGCTTCAAATCAACAAATTTCATAATAAAAAAACATACAGAATACTTCACTTTAAATAAAGTAATGTATTCTGTATGTTTTCAAATAGTTTTTATCTATCTTGTATGTATAAATCCCAGGCTTCATCAAATATAGACATACTTTCTAGCATTCCGCTCAACTCTAAGTATGAACTAATTTCATCATAGTCTTCAGATTGCTTCGGAAAACTTAAATCATCATACATCGCCTCTGCTAAATCTGAAATTTCATTTCTAAATAAAGCTGCACGATGCTTCATCATATAATGGTAAAATGTCTTTTTCAAAAATATTCCCTACCTTTCTAACTTGGGTACATTATACAAGGCAAAAAAGAAAAAAACCAGCATAAAAGCTGGTTAAAAGTCGAAATAATTTCTTTTTAATAGACGCGGTCTTCCCATTAATTCTTCATATGTTAGTTGTTTTGGTAAATCTTTCGTGTAAATTAAGAATAATTGATCTTCAATTTCTTTTACTGTATGGTCTGATTGATAGTCCATCCCGCACGAGGAACAAGAAATACATGGTGTCTCTTGGATTTCAATGGCTTTCGTACCATCTGGTAATTCCCAATATACAGTATTCAAGCTTTCTTTCGCTTCTGTACTGTCACACCACATACAATTCATACTGCATCACCCTCAGTTTTTTTGTCGTTTTCTTCTAACTTAGCCATTTGTGCTTGATATTTTTTATCTTTTAATTGATCGCGCTTATCACGTTTATCTTTTAAAGATGCATGAGTATCATTATCTTCGTAGTCTTTACGACGGTTCATACGCTGTAAGTCGTCTGGAACGAGGTTAAATTTCTTATCGCTCATAAGACCTGCGATACCAACATCTGAACGTTTTTCTTCGTAGTTCGGATAAATCTCTTTAAAGTATCCTTCCGCTCTTCCTGGAATATAGCTCTCTGGTTCTGGATACGTCGTAATAACACCTTCAAAGTTACGAAGTACAACTTTATCTGCACTTTGTGAGATTAAATAGTTTGGCTGAAGTGCAATTTTACCGCCTCCACCTGGCGCATCAACAACGAATGTCGGAACAGCATAACCAGATGTGTGTCCACGTAAACCTTCAATAATTTCAAGACCTTTAGATACTGGTGCACGGAAGTGACCGATACCTTCAGATAAGTCACATTGATAAATGTAGTATGGACGTACACGGATTTTTACTAAGTCATGCATAAGTTTTTTCATAATTGGAACGCTGTCGTTAATACCAGCTAAAATTACTGCTTGGTTTCCGACTGGAACACCAGCATTCGCTAACATTTCACATGCCTTTTTCGATTCTTCAGTAATTTCAATAGATGTATTGAAATGTGTATTTAACCATACTGGATGGTATTTTTTAATAATGTTACATAAGTTTTCTGTAATACGTTGTGGGAATACTACTGGTGCTCTCGTTCCGATACGAATAATCTCAACATGCGGAATCTCTCGTAAATTTTTTAATACATATTCTAAAATTTTATCGTTAATTAGAAGTCCGTCACCACCGGAGATTAATACATCTCGTACTTGTGGCGTTTCACGAATATAAGCAATTGCATCATCTAATTGTTTCTTCGGTACACCCATTCCAATTTGTCCACTAAAACGACGACGTGTACAGTAACGACAATACATAGAACATTGATTTGTTACTAAGAATAGTACACGGTCTGGATAGCGATGTGTTAGCCCTGGAACTGGTGAATCTTCGTCTTCGTGAAGTGGGTCTTCTAAATCATATTTTGTTTTATATAACTCTTCCGAAATCGGTACTGATTGCATCCGAATCGGACAGCGTGGATCATCAGGATTCATTAGCCAAGCATAGTACGGTGTAATATTTAACGGGATCGTTTTCGTTGAAATTTTAACGCCCTCTTCTTCTTCAGGTGTTAAGTTAATCACTTTTCTTAAGTCATCTAACGTTTTGATCGTATTCGTTAATTGCCAAACCCAATCATTCCATTGCTCTTCAGTAACATCTTTCCATAATTCGATATCCTTCCAGTGACGATTTGGTTTGTATACATCATGTAACATTGCTATTCCCCCTTTTTATACGCTCATCCTTTATATAAGCAATAGTTATGCCAACTTTACATTGTTGATAAGTAAATGTGCGGAGAACCCTATTACATAAGCGAAAAAATATTTTTAAGCGTTGTATGAAATCAATACTTAACATCATATTCATTACTTTTTATATATGTAAACGCTCTTTTATTGGTGCAAACACACAAAAACCGCCGATTATTCGGCGGTTTTGTCGTACTTGCTCAGTTTATATTGAAGCGTTTGACGAGGGATACCCAACATTTTTGCGGCTTGTAATATATTCCCTTCCGTTTCAATCAACGCTTGATCTATTAATTCTTTTTCTGTTTGATGAAGTGCTTCTCTAAGTGGCATTATACCCTTCTTCTTCGAAAACTTCTCTTTCCGAAATGTACGTGGTAAACAATTGGCTGTTAATGTATTCCCTTCTGCAATAATAACAGCATGTTCAATCGTATGTTTTAACTCCCGTACATTTCCAGGCCACTGATAAGCTTGCAGTCTATCTTTCGCTTCCTCATCAATTTGAAGTACACCTTTTTTATAACTTTTATTATATTCTTTCAAAAAATAAGATGCTAATAATAGTACATCCTCAGTTCTTTCACGAAGCGGTGGGATATATAATGAAAATACGTTTAAGCGATAATATAAATCAGTGCGAATTTTATTCTCTCGTAAACATATTTCTGGAGGCTGGTTCATCGCGGTAATAACACGAACATCTACTTTTCTCGTCTTATTATCACCAATTCTTCTAATGACTCCATCTTCTAACACTCGTAACATTTTTGCCTGCAAATCAAGAGGCATTGAATTCAGTTCATCTAAAAATAATGTCCCACCATCAACAAGTTCAAATAGCCCAGCTCTTTCAATCGCTCCCGTATAGCTTCCTTTTGTCGTTCCAAACAATAAACTTTCTAATAGCGACTCTGGTAAAGCTGCACAGTTTTGTGCAATAAATGGCTTGTTTTTTCTTTTAGAAGCTTCATGAATTGCTTGTACGAACAGTTCTTTTCCTGTTCCTGTTTCACCATATATTAAAACATTCGCGTCTGTTGGTGCTACTTTTTGTGCTAACTCTTTCGTCTGTTTAAACCGCGTATCATTTGTCACTATCGTCTCAAATGCAGCGTGCTTTTTAATCACTTTTTTTCTAGATGATCGCTTTATTTTCGACTGTAAGTCAACAATTGTGTCAGTAAGCTTTTGAATTGTAGAGTAATCCTTTGCAATTTCAACAGCCCCAGCAATATTCCCATCTATAAAAATAGGTAACGTCGTATTTACTGTACAAACATCTTCACCATTTAAATTTTGATAATGTTGTACCTGATGTACGATAGGTTTTTTTGTATCTAGTACTTTCATCAATGTACTCGTTTCCCTTGATAAAGACGGGAACGCTTCTAACAGATGTTTCCCTAACACTTTTTCAATCTTCGATCCATCGTGTTTTGCAGCTACAGAATTATAAAATATTGTAATTCCATTTTCATCTACAGCGTGTATAGCCTCATCAATACTGCCCAAAATCGCTTCAATGACTTCTTGTGTCGAAACTGCTAGCAATGTCATCCCCCCTTTTGCCGAAAATCCAGCAATTACATGCCGAATTTTCGGCACACCTATGTGCGATTGTAAGCATGACGATTCCGTTCTATAATTTTAATCAATTTTATATTTTCATTAGATAACTCGAAACTCTAATTAGTACGGCTTTTTCAAACACCCAGCTCCACCTAACTGTTTTGCTTTACAGCCAAATTTTGAGGCGGAAGTTTTACTGCTTTCGAATAGCTAGATAGATCTTTCACCCATATATTCATATCTTCCAACTTATCGAAAATGTAGCAATTATTCGCCAGTCTTCCTGTATACGTATAGCCTAATTGATGAAAGGCAGCATTCATTCCGAAAGAAAGCGATCGAGCAATTGTATAGGAGCAGAAAATAGATCTTTCTTGAAGTTCTTCCTCTAATTTAATTAGTAAACTTTTCATAAATCCATGTTTACGGTATTCAGGTAAAGTAGCACAATTCGTTAATTCTGCATTCCCTTCCTTTATGTTCATTTCTGCAGATGCTGTACTAATAATTTTCCCCTCAAATTCATACACGTAGTAAATTGTATCGTCTTCTTTCATCGTCTGTAATACATAACTCGCTTCATTTAAAGGTGTCGGATACACTTCAAATACTTTTCCGAATACAGTTGCTAATTCTTCTGCATCTTCTTCAGTCGCTTTTCTCAGCAAAAATTTCTCTGGAACTACTTTTTCTTTTATTTCTTTTCCTTTTACACCGCTTAATATAGTATCTTCCTCAATCCAATGCATACTATTTCGTCTTTCATCATTATTATATTTCACAAAAAAGTATGCATCGTGTCCTTGAAAATAATGAGGTATCGTTGCTTCCAACAAAAAACCGAAAGAGAGCCATGTTGAAACATGCTCTCCCTTTCCTTTAATAATACATTTAGTGAAAGAATGTTTCTCTGCTAGTTCGTCAATTGTCTGTATAATACTTTCAACATTTCCTGTATAGTGATCTACCCGAATACGCTTATTAAAATAATCTAAAACACCTTCTACTGTATAACAATTCGTCTGTTCTCTAAAAGATTCATAGTATTTCATTTTTTCACCTCACACCAATCTAGTAATGTACATGCAATAATTTTTGCGGCAGCTATCATTTTATCAACTTCTATATATTCGTTTGGATAGTGTGCTACTTTCGTCTCTCCTGGACCAAATACTATTGTTGGTACGTTTGCAATTTGTGTAAATAAACCTCCATCAGTCCCCCACGGAGATGCTTCAATAATTGGTTCGTTCCCTTCGATTTCAACAAAGTTGTGATGAAGTGTCGTAATGAGTTCATGATTCTCTTCTAGTTCACCAGGAACCCATCTCGCTCCAAACCATTCTACTTCTACTGGATTTTCAACAAACCAATTGTCCACATCATTTAATTCAGCAATCCAATTCTCAAACTCTTCTTTTGCCGCCTCTATAGTCTCATTCGGCGCAACACCGCATCTTCCTTCTAAAATTAATTCATCGGGAACAGAACTTGGCCAACTCCCTCCTTCAATTTTCCCAATGTTAATTGGAATTGGAATCGGAATTTCTTTAAATAACGGATCTGTAATTCGACTATTTCTTTTCTTCTCTAGCTTTCTTACATGTTCTATAACAAACATACTTTTTTCAATTGCACTAACCCCTTCATAGCGCGTTCCACCGTGTGCAGCTTTCCCTTTTACACGTAGACGAAACCACATGGAACCTTGTTGTTTCGGGAAAAACTTCATATTAGTAGGCTCCGGAATAATGACACCATCTGCCTTATATCCTCGTAATATAGTTGCTAATGTCCCTGCTCCGCCACTTTCCTCTTCTATTACACTTTGAAAATAGATGTCTCCTTTTAATTCAATGTTAGATTCAATAATCGCTTCCATCGCAAGCATAAGTGCGACATTTCCGCCCTTCATATCCGTCGTTCCACGGCCATATATACGATTTCCGATTTTCTCACCGCTATAAGGATGATGTTCCCACTGATTCACATCCCCTTCTGGAACTACATCAATATGCCCATTCAATATCATAGATTTCCCGTCGCCACTTCCTTTTAAAGTTGCTACAATATTTGGGCTATCTGAAAAACTTGTACGGGGTGATACAAAATAAGGATGATCTTTCATTTTAGAAAAAGAAGGCTCCCATATATCGAGCTCTAAACCTAATTCACGTAATTTTTCAATCACAATTGCCTGCGCACCGCTTTCATCACCAGATACGCTCTTTTCTTGAATTAATCGTTTTAAAAATTTCACACTTTCCTCTTCATGGCTCTCAATATAATCACAAACTTGCTTTTTTAATTGCTCCATATATTACATCTCCCTTCATTCAATTACTAGTAAGTTAGAACTAATTTGAAAATCAGCTTCTGTATGTCGTTTTACATCTTCTACTGTGTATGGGCTCATTAATTCTTGTAATATAAGTCCACTCGGAGTTACCTCCATGACTGCCATATCAGTAATAATTAAATCTACACACTTCTTTGAAGTTAATGGCAATGTACACTCTGAAACAATTTTTGCATTTCCGTACTTATCAACATGATTCATCACAACAACGACCCGCTTCGCTTTTTGTGCTAAATCCATTGCTCCACCAATACCTGGAACACGTTTTCCAGGTACAATCCAGTTTGCTAAATCACCATTTTCACTTACTTGTAATGAACCAAGAATCGTTATGTCTAGCAAACCTTTTCGAATCATCCCAAACGCTGTGCAGCTATCGAAATAACTCGCTCCTGTTATAAGAGAAGTTGGTAAACCTGCTGCATTACACAAATTTTCATCTTCATTCCCTTTACTTGGCGTTGGTCCCATGCCGACGATTCCATTTTCCGCATGAAACATAACATTTATATCGTCAGGCAAATGATTTGGTACAAGCGATGGTATGCCAATACCTAAATTTACAATCATACCATTTTGTATTTCTTTCGCCGCACGCCTAGCAATCTTATCCCTCACTTCTACGCCCATACCCATTTCCAGTTCACTCCTTCCGACGGTACAATATAATTTACGAAAACACCTGGAACGACAATTTCCTCTGGATCTAAACTTCCAAGCGGGACTATTTCTTCTGCTTCTACAATTGTTATATCCCCAGCCATAGCTACATGGGGATTCATATTTCGTGCACTTTTCTCAAATACAAGATTACCAAACGGATCTGCCTTTTTCGCATATACAATTGAAACTTCAGCAGTTAATGCTGTTTCAACTAAGTAAGTCTTACCATTCATTTCAACTGTTCGTTTTCCCTCTTCCACAATCGTATCAACACCAACATCAACTAAAACACCACCAAGACCAACGCCACCAGCGCGAATACGCTCTGCTAATGTTCCCTGCGGAGAAAACTCAATTTGTAACCTTCCCTCGTTTAGTTGCCTTCCTGCATTTGGATTGGAGCCAATGTGAGAAGTAATTATTGATTTAACTCTTTCATTTGTAACAAGACGACCGATACCTACATCAGGAAATCCAGTGTCATTTCCAATTAAATTTAAATTTGTAACGCCTTTTTCTAAAATTGCCTGTATTAAAGATGGAGGGGATCCAATCCCTCCAAATCCCCCAAACATCAATGTCATATCATCATGGAACAAAGAAATTACTTCCTCAATTTCTTTTAATTTACCGAATGTATTTGTAATAGTTGTCATGCGATACTATGCCCTCCTTTTTGCATCATCTCTTCCACACTTTTAGAGAAAATTGAAAGTAATTCATCTAACTCGGAATATGTAGTTGTCATTGGCGGTGCTACAAGCAGTGCACTATCTTCTTTTCCTGCTTGCCCTGAAACTGCTTGGTATAAAAGCAGACCATTTTTAGCTGCAACTGAAATAAGCTCTGACGCTTTTGTAAACGGTTGCAATTCTACTCCGATTAGCAACCCTTTTCCGCGCACATCAGCAATGATTGTCGATTGTTGCTGAACTTTCTGTAAGCCTTTTATTAAATACTCTCCCTTTTCTGCTGTTTTTTCAGGAAGATTATGTTTCTCCATATATTCAATAACAGCTAAAGCCGTTGCTGCAGACAATGGATTTGCACTTAACGTATGACCGCTCATTACTGAACGTGATCCACGTAATATTGGTTCCATAACACGATCACTTACAACTGTCGCTGCCATCGGTGTATATCCCGCTCCTAACCCTTTACCAAGTGTCATAATATCCGGCTCTACGCCCCAATGCTCCATCGCAAACCATGCTCCAGTACGACCAAGCCCAGTCATTACTTCATCCGCAATAAATAAAATATCGTAATGGTCGCAAATCTCTTTAATGACTTTATAATAGTCTTTCGGCGGAACAACCGCGCCTCCAGCTGCTCCGATAATCGGCTCAGCAATAAAAGCAGCAATATGCTCTGCACCAATTCTTTCAATTGATCTTTCTAGTTCAGTCGCACATGCCAGCTGACAAGTTGGATATACCTTTTGAACAGGACATCTGAAACAATATGGAGCTGGTATAGTCGGATAATCTTCCAAAATAGATACGAAACGTTGTCTACGTAGTGGATGCCCAGACATCGATAAAGCACCCATCGTAATACCGTGATAACTCATCCATCTTGATAAAATTTTATGTTTCCCTTGAATACCTCGCTCTTGAAAATGCTGAATTGCAATTTTCATAGCTGTTTCATTCGCTTCCGTACCACTATTTACAAAAAAACTCCAGTTCAAATCTCCTACACTTAAATCACTTAACTTCTTCGCTAATTTTTCAGCTGGTTCACTCGTAAACTGTGATCTATAAACGAAAGCAATCTCCTCAGCTTGCTTTTTAATAACGTCTGCAATCTCCTTTACGCCATGCCCAATACCTGCCGTAATTGCTCCTGACGAACCATCAAAATATTTATTGCCATTTTGATCATACAAATAAACACCTTTTCCATGTGAAATCATTGGATACGGCTGACCAACAAGTGGTTTAATTAAGTAATCGCGCATAGCGCTCCCCCATTTCTCCAATTTGTATATATATATGAAGAAAATTGACGTTTCTTTCATAAAAAAGAATCCTCTGCAAAAGCAGTGAATTTATCAAAAAACTATTATAAAATATACAAATGAGTGCTTAAAAATTTTTATAAAACAGAAAATTCAGAACTAAAAAACGAAGACCAACCCTTTTCTATACGCCCAAATAACCCTCCTTTTTATATGAAATGACTACATCACCAAATGTTTTTATAGCATAATGCCAGCTGTCCTTAAATGCCGACATTCTGTACACTTCGACGGAACTCCCGTTAAACTCCTTCCTATTATCCTACTTTAAATTGCATATTTTAAAACAAATTTCGACACCCACCTTACTAATCAATTCAGATTCCTATTCATTATGTAAACTTTTCAGTTTTAAACTATAAAAAAAGAACCGATTAACCACACTAATCAGTTCGTCATGACGCTCTCTTATGGGTTAATACTGTCAATTGCTAAAATAAATAGAAAAATGAAGTTTACAAATTCATCCTACAGCCTATAACACAAAACCTTTTCATAACTTCATTCACAATTACTATCGGGATATCCCTATCCCGAAGTGGCACTCCTTTCCTCAGATTCAAAGTATCTTTCCTTTATAATTTATGTAGGACAATTATCACTTTGTATGTGTATTTGCCTATAATTAAAAAAATCCCTAGTTTTCTAGCGATTTTTGGACATGTATTCAATATGTTAATTGAAATGCACTTTCAATTTGGCATTTATTTTACTTTCGTACAGTCATATGTACTGCTTTACTCTGCGAAATTCTCGTAAGCACCAGCACCTCTTTATGAAAACATATTTGTTGTCAATTTTTAATTTTCCCTTTATAAAATCATTTTTTTGCATAACCGCTTTCTTGCTTCGCATATAGTTTTAATGATGACAAAGGAGGAATGTTCATGTCTCAATCTGAAATCGAAAAATATGGACAAGAAGTTACACAATACGAACAACTCGCACGTTACTATCAGTTTCGTAATCCTAAAAAATATATAGAATTATATATGAAATATTACGATGCACTATCAAAACTTGTACAGGCGTATGAAACAAGAGACTCACAAGAAGCTGCTTTACCGTCACATATAAGAATTTTTCATGCCGATCCAAATATACCAGCGGTTGACATTTTAGTAAACGGACAAAAGGTTATTAAAAATATTTCATTTAAGCAATTCAGCCCTTATTTATCATTAGTGCAAGGTAAATACCGTATAGATATTGTTCCTGTCGGAAATGAAACTCCAATCTTTTCAGCGTTGGTACCAATAATGGGAAATCATACTTATACTCTTGCTGCAATAAATAGTGATAATCACCTACAATTACAGCCTATACTTGATAATACACATTTACCAGCTGGTCAAGCCAAAATACGGTTTGCACATTTCTCTCCAGATACCCCTGTTGTAAACGTAGATTTAAAAGATGGGGATCATTTATTTGAAAATGTACTCTTTAAACAAATAACAGATTTTTTGCAAGTTAGCCCTGGTACAGCAGATATTGAAATTTCACTAGCAGATAATAAAAACGTTTTATTGACTATACCAAAATTCAATGTTGAACCAAATGTTATTTATACAATTTCAATAGTAGGTTATTCAACTAAAGATCCTAAATTAGAAGCCGTTATACTCACAAATTAAAACAGTCTACACCATTCATTTGGTGTAGACTGTTTATTTTTGAAATGCAATTTGAAATTCTGTCCAATCGTTATCTGATCGACACATAATGGATCCATTATGTTTTTCCACAATTTGTTTACATACAAATAATCCAATACCAGTTCCTAACTTTTTAGTAGTTACAAATGGTTCAAAAATCGTTTCTACATTTTCAGCTGGAATCATTGGTCCATTATTTTTTATCACAATTCGAATAGCTTGATCTTCTTCAAATACATCAATGATAATTTTTCGTTCTTCTTTCATTGATTCAAGAGCATCAATTGAATTCATTAATATGTTTAAAAATACTTGTCTCACTTCACTCCGATAACCAACAAGCGGAATTGGATACGGTAAATTCTTTTCAATCAAAACATTCGCATTGACCAAACTCGGATATAAGAATTGTATAATGTCTTGAAACAAGTCATTAAGCCAAAACCGTTCCGATTCATTCCACATTTCTTTTTTCGATACGAGTAAAAATTGCGAAATACGAAAATTTAATTGATCTAATTCATGCGAAATAATATCTAAATACGATAAACTCGGATGATCCGCCTTTAATAATTTAACAAACCCCATAATGGAAGTAAGCGGATTACGAAATTCATGTACAAAACTAGCTGACATTTGCCCTAAAATCGTCAGCCTTTCTTTATGTGTTTCGTTAATATATTGCTGTTTTTCCTCTAAATTCTTCGATATAATTTCCGAGTATTTTAAAACGGTATAATAAATTAATTTGTCAAAACAAGTATGTATTTTTGCCATAATTGGTTTCAATTCACGAGCGCTAACATCTAATTCACACATCGCTTCGAAAAGTTCATTTCTTCCCACGTTTGCGTTATAAACAAAATCTCCAATATTCGCATCTGCTCCAGCACGTTCAATAGCAATTTTCTCACATAACGGTTGAAGATAATTTATATCTTTATCTTCCATAGTAAGTTCGATAATTAACTCTAGTAAATCCTCTCCATTTTGAACTACTTCTAGTTTAAATGGATCTTTTTCGGAAATTATCATTTTGTTTTTCCAGTTCTCTACGAATTGGTGCCTATTGTTTTTCAAGTGTGAACAAAATATTTCTTTAATATCCTTATCGATTGGAAAAACCTCCATTCCCTCCATTTCCATACGACGAATACCCTTTATATTTTGAATATTAACACAAAAAATACGATTCGTTAATAGATTTTTGTCACATTTTGTTAATTTCTGTTGATAAAATTATTTTTTCTTTCTTATTTAACTAATTGTATACAAATCCCCTTTTTCCTTCACATATTTTCATTATTTCCGTAGTCAAAACGACTTTTTTTGCATCATTTTTAATTCTTGCGTACAATAGAAAATGAAAGGTGTGAAAAATATGGTAAATAAAAATGTGGAAGATTATCTCCAAGAAGGCATTTACGGCCAAAAGCAAAACAAACCAGAAGAACGTAATATGTATTTAACTACATTACGTGAGCGTGTGGAAATCGCTTTAACAATCGGTCAAGTAATGCAAAGTAATGTATACTCTGAAGTGGCGGGTAGCATGCGCTCTTCTCAATCATTACAACTCCTCCTAAATGGTGGCATTGCTTACCCACATTTATCAAAATACATTAAATTAGCAAACGAAAAAAATGTTCCTTTTACAATTGTTCAAAATAAAGATACAAAAACACCAATCGGTTTAGTATTAACTCATGCTACTGCTATAGATAAAGAACGAATTTATGTAGAAGATACTATTTTCAAACAAGAAATGAAGTAAAAGTTACACTTAATTAAATAGTTACTAGAAGCGTAAAAAACGAGTATGGAATCGTAAACATTTCCTACTCGTTTTTTAGTGCAAGTTTTAAGTTTTTCCACTTTATTTTTTAATACATACTAATTTCATTTCTGTCATTTCTTCTATTGCATATTTAATTCCTTCGCGTCCCGTGCCACTTTCTTTCACACCACCATAAGGCATATGATCTACTCTGAACGTTGGAATATCATTAATCATGACACCACCAACCTCTAGCTCATCAATTGCACGCATTGCTTTAAATAAATTATTTGTAAATACTCCTGCCTGTAAGCCGTAACGCGAATTATTTACTTGCTCAATCGCTTCATCAAATTCTTTAAATGTATTTACTGTCATGAGTGGACCGAATACTTCTTGGCACTGCACAGATACATGATCTGGAACATTTGTTAATACAGTCGGTTCAAAAATTCTTGCATCCTGCTTCTTACCACCACATAAAACAGTTGCTCCTTCCTTAATTGCTTCTTGAACCCACATATCAATTCGCTCTACATCTTTTTTTGAAATTAAAGCTGATACATCCGTTTCCTCAAGCAATGGATCACCAACAACAACTGATTCCATCGCTTTCTTTAGCTTTGAGAGAAATTCATGTATTTTCGTTTCATGTACAAAAACACGTTGTACTGAAATACAAACTTGCCCATTATTAACAAATGCTCCCCATTTTACACGTTCAATTATTTCATCTGTTAACTCTACATCTTCATCAATAATAACAGCAGCATTTGAGCCTAGTTCTAACGTAACTCGTTTTAGCCCAGCCTTTTGTTTTATTCCGATTCCAACTTTTGGACTTCCGGTAAAAGTAATAGAAGCAACGTAATCATTTTTGACGATTGCCTCACCAACCGTGGGGCCAGGGCCAGAAATGATATTTAAAGCTCCATTTGGCAATCCTGCCTCTTCAAATAACTCAACTAATGCATAAGATGATAATGGCGTTTGATCAGCTGGCTTTAATACAACTGTATTTCCGGCAGCGATTGCTGGTCCAACTTTATGCGCTACTAAATTTAATGGGAAATTAAATGGTGTAATAGCCCCTATAACCCCAATCGGCTTTCGGATTGTATATGCAATACGCCCATCTGCACCAGGTGCGGCGTCTAATGGCAATGTCTCACCATATATACGCTTCGCTTCTTCAGCTGCAAATTTGTATGTTTGAACAGTACGATCTACTTCTCCCCTTGCAGCACGTATTGGTTTTGCAGCTTCTTTTGCAATAATCTCTGCAAATTCTTCTCTTCTTTCATCCATTTTTTGTGCAACTTTCTCTAAAATAGTCGCACGATCATATGCAGATAATTTATTCATTTTTGTCATTGCATTTTTTGCAGCGGTAACAGCCTCTTTTACATCTTCTTCCGTGCCTTGTGCAATTTCCGCTAATGTTTCTTCAGAATATGGTGCGTATAATGGTTTATACGTGTTTACAGATTTCCAATCTCCATTTATATATAAATGCTTTTTCATACTTCTTCTCCTTCCAAATATATGTATACAACAATACTTCACCTAGTGAAAGGTTTGACTTATGTCATTGTATCATAGCCCTTATCCCTCAAAAAACATTATGCTCAAAAAAACTCTGCTATATAGCAGAGTTTACGAGCTAATTTGCTCTTGTAACGAAATTTGTTTTTCATCTTCTAAAATAACAATCGATTCTACTATCTTTGTAACTTCTAATCTTTTTATATAATGTCCATCTAATTCTTTCACACAAAACTTATAATTTTCAATTTCAATGGAATCCTCTTCAGCAATCTCTATATTCTTCGTTAAAATCCAACCACCGATTGTATCAACACCATCATCATCAATCCCTAAACCAAATAACGTATTCACTTCACTAACAAGTACTTTTCCCTCTAGTATCGTCTTCGTTTCACTAACTTGTTGAATTTCTGGCTGCTCATCCGTATCAAACTCATCCTGAATATCTCCAACAATTTCTTCCAAAATATCTTCAACAGTAACAAGTCCAGATGTCCCACCATATTCATCTATCAATATAGCAATATGTGTTCTTTCTTTTTGCATTTTTAAAAACAAATCATGAATTGGAATAGAATCGATAACTAAAATAATTGGTCTCATATATTGCTCTACTGTCTTCTTATTAACAGCTTTATGTTGTACAAACTCAGTAAAAATATCTTTAAAATTCACAAAACCTATTACGTGGTCTTTGTCGCCATCAACAACTGGATACCTTGTATATTTTTCGCGAGACATTTTTTGCAAAGCTTCTTCAGCAGGCATTTCTTTACTTATAATATTCATTTCAGTTCGAGGTACCATTATTTCTTTTGCAATCCGATCATCAAATTCAAAAATTTTATTTACATATTTATATTCAGATTGATTAATCTCACCATTTTTATAACTTTCTGAAACTAACAACCGTAATTCTTCTTCTGAATGAACCTCATCATGCCCCTTCGGCGGTTTCAGCCCTAGCAGCTTCGTAATGATTCGAGCTGAACCATTTAATAGCCAAATGAATGGGAATGCAATACGATAAAAGAAAATTAACGGCTTAGAAACAAGCAAACTCACTTGTTCAGATTTTTGAATTGCAAATGTTTTTGGGGCCAATTCCCCTATTACAACATGTAAAAAAGTAATTAACAAAAATACTAAAGTTACAGCAAAAATGTCTGCTAGTTGAGTAGAGATATTCCAATTTGCAAAAAGCGTATCAAACATTTGCTTTAACGCAGGTTTACCAAACCACCCAATTCCTAAAGCTGTAACAGTAATTCCTAACTGACAAGCAGATAAATATTCGTCTAAGTTTGTAATGACTGTTTTGACCGATGTTGCACGATTATTTCCTTCTGCAATTAAATAGTCAATTCGTGAACTTCTCACTTTAACAATTGCAAATTCTGCTGCAACGAAAAATGCCGTTAAGGCAATTAAAACAATCACTATACTTATACTATATATGTCCAAATACTTTTCCTTACTTACTTTGTAAGCAAGGAAGCCACCTCCTACTTAATTTTATTCAAGTGAAGTAAGCATTCTAATACTCTAACAAAATTCTACATTAGCAACCACCTTTTTATATATTATATGCATACATAAAAAAGATATTTATCATTATGATAATCTAATTCATTTACACTCGTCAAATTATTCTAAATGTTACGATAATAAATTTTTATTTAAAAGAACTATTCTCCTCAACTCAATTTCGTGAAAAAACACTTTCTTTGCCGATTCCACACTTCTTTTGTCGCACTAGAAGGGAACTTACTTCATAGCTCGAAATCATTCAACAGGATATATATAGGAGGGATTATTTTGGAATATAAAACACCATTTATCGCAAAGAAATTAGGTGTTAGCCCAAAGGCTGTTGTCCGGATCGCGCAACAATTAAATCTTACGATAGAGAAAAACAAATATGGCCACTTTATTTTCACACAAGAGGATGTCGATCAAATGTTAGAACACCATCGATTTCAAATAGAGCAATCTCAAAATTCTCAATCTACTCAAAAGGCTTCCTCAAATGAAGTTGAGGAATTAAAAACTCAAGTTAATACAATTGTTCAAAACATATCATCGAATGATTTTGAGCAATTAGCTAATCAATTAAACACTATTACGAGAAGACTTGATCGAATGGAAGAACAAATGCAAGATAAGGCAAATGATGTCGTCACGTACCAACTTTTACAACACCGTCGTGAAATGGAGGAAATGTTAGAGCGAATTCAAAAGTTAGAAGCTGCCCTAACGAAAGAAGAACCCATTTATATTACTCCGGATTCAAAACCAACATATGAACGAGAAAAGAAACCGAAGCGCCGCAAAATGATTTTTAGTATATTTGGATTATAATTTTTAGACCCTTATTAAAATAATAAGGGTCTTTTTTAATGAAGAGTTATATCCTATACAAATATTATTCTCTTTATTATACATATTCACTTCGCTTTATTTCGTTAACATAATATTTTTACTGTATTCTGTAATTAATGCCTGTGCATGAGCATTCCCTTGAATCACATCACGAAATTCTTTTAAAGAATACAAATGCGTAACCCCTTTTCGAGCATGAATTCTTACTGGTACACCTTGTAAAGTATCATGAAACTGAAAAGGATTATCTATTGGTTCAATTGGAAAACCAAGTGTAAGTAAATACATATACATTCTTTTTGTTACTGCTGCAATGTACCATTCAGCTTTTGTTTCTAACGCATGTATAAATAAAATAGCTGTTAGCCTTTTGAAATGTCCTCTTCCACGAGACGTTTTCGAAATACTTAACTTGCCTATTTCATATACATTCTTCAAATCTTTTACTAAATCATTTTTAGAAAACGGATAGAAAAACTCAGAATTCGATTGTTCAGGTACCGTATACTTAATACATTCTACTGTACCAATAGGATGTTCATCTTCTATTAATAAAAATCGTGATGGATTTAAATTACGTTCTACGAACATTAAGTTTCTTTCTTCACAAAAATCTCCCCATAGTTGCTCGAACCCAAAATGTTCTTCCTTTGTTTGAACACGCTGGAACATATTTAACCGCCTTTCCCATCGCCGCTCTGTTTTTTGATAACGCTTTCACTATCTATCATATAAGAACAAATCTTCGTATGCAACTAAAAATATTTATGACTTATTATATTCTGCAAAATGAATTAGATTCCAATTTAATCGACTTTTATCCCGCGCTCACATTCCTTTTAATAACACATTTGTAGCACTTTTCAAATCTAAATTACACTACGTTTCTTTCCATACAGCATATAATTCTTCTTAATCTAAAGAAATCCTTTATGAAAAAGGATTTCTTTTACTTCTTAATGCTTTTTAGCCATTTTTCAAAAATTTGTACCATCCCATGTTTTCCAGCTAATTTCTCTTCCCCTTGTTTCGTCTTATATGGATATAACTGCAAGAAAACACCGCATCCAGATTCAATTTTTTTACTATGCATATGGCTTCCTGGATATACACAAATGACTTCATAAATTGACCTTCGATAATAGACTCGCTTTCCATCCTGTTCTTCTACATACTTTATAGACCAGTACTTATACATTTGCTCAGTTGCTTTCGTATTTCCGACGTGCTGAAAAATATTGTACATTGGACTATACTTCACTTCAATAATAATAGAAGATTTATATACGTATTTCCCATCTTCTTTTACATAACAGTCTAAGCGAATATCTGGCTTCTTCGTATCCTCACCATTGTAAAAATTACTACCTTTACTTAATGCAATAAGAGGATGTGTTTCAATTAAGTCATTAAATGCGACATGCACCTTTATATCATCTCGTTCTAAAACTACTGTCGTTCCATCTTGTAATCCATCTACATAAAAATGTTCTTGTATTTGTTCACGGATGGAGTTTCTAGCCTCAAAACCAATTTGCTCTAAAAGTGAAATAACGATAAAAAAAGCGTAATATTCATACACTAAAAACGTTGGCTTATAAACAAATAATAATGATGGAGATTGATCCGTATATTGCGGGAGTACTTCTAAATGATGTAGTAATTGTTGATGTGGTATCGATAAATCATGTAAGTTCATGTTACTTGTTTCAGTAACTTCCCTCCAAAATGAAGAGTGCATTAACATTTGAAAGTATTGTACATTTTCATGCACAATATGCGCCAATATTTTATATTCTTGTATTTTCATTGAGCTCTTTCGTAAATCGGCTTCTTTTAGTAAATGTATATTTTTATATTTTTGCTTCTCTCTATCGGTTACTGATCCATTACGCTCAATTGTTTGTATAATCGTTTTTACAGCTTGAAACTCTTCTGATTTTTTCTTTTTTTCTCTTTCTAATATTTCAATTGTTTGACGTAAAAAACTTTTAGCTTCAATTAAATAATGATAAAATTGCATCGCTTTATATTTAAGAAATGCATTTTCCTTACTATTTTTTTGTTCCATAAACTTACGATTATAATGTTTGGCATAAGGTTTTCGTTCTGCCACTATAGTTCCTTTTCTTGTTGGCTTTCGCTCTTTTCCTTCCCATTTATATTCATTTATAAATTTTGAGCTTGATTCTATTTTCTTAAAGATTTGCTTTATCATTTTCATTTTTTGCGGTAACTTTCTAAGTAACACTAAATAAGAAGAATCCTCAATATCGCTAAGTGCAGAGAAGGTTTTTTTATAGTAACCTCTATCCAAAATCAACTCATTTAAAATTGACTTCACATAGTCTTGAATCATTTCAAATTGATCATCAAAAAAGTTTTTCGGTACGATTTGAAATGCGCCATAATACGTTGTATCTTCTATACGCACTTCAAAATGGTATAGACCACAGCGCCATGGATAAAAGAATTCTGTTTTCCCGTGTTCATATATTAATACTCTTTGTTTTTTTTCATTTATTTCATATTGAGCCTCTTTTATATTTTTCTGTCCCTCATATACTTTATTCCATATAAAAGTAATATTCATTGGGATTTCATAATTGTACTGCAATCTTATTGGTTTTAATTCTTGTACTTTATAAATACATTGAACTAATGCTGTAGTAGATGTACAAAGACGATTTAATAAAATATAATCTCCTTTCCCCTCATTTCCAATGATTAACTTTAATACAAAAGGGAGCGTTTCATTCGTATCAACGATTTTTGTTTCATAACGCCCTTCATTTTGCATATCCATACAACTCCAGTTCTCTACGTTTTTCTCGTATATATGCTAAAGAGTGTTCAAATGTAGATACTCTGTTTGCAAGTGTAGATTGCAAAAGAGGTACTAAGGTTGCCCCCCTTTTTGCTTCTTCAGAAAGTAAAGGCCCAACCATCATTTCGGTCCCTCTGATTTTCGTCAATACACGCTGCTTTATTTGTAAATCAAACCCCTCTTCTCTACTAATCATATAGGTATGGTTATTTTGAAACGGTATGTTTTGCAAATAAGTCGCAATTGCATTTGCACATCGGAAAGAAATTCCCTTAGACGCGTCATGTGATGACAATACGACATGCAACTTATCTAATAGCTCTAATTCTTCTTCAGAAAACACTTCAATCATCGATTTATTTCTCATCCAATTTATCCGAAATTCTCCCGCCGTTACTTTCAAAGGTGGATGTAATACGACTTTCCCCTGTTCCATGCCCATCTCACAAAACGGAATTTTCTGTAACGTTATTAGGTTCGTTCGGTCTAATAATCGATCAGAGAGCTCTTTCGTTGTTTCATCAAAATTTACAGTACCTACAAATATAATATTTTCTCCAATTTCAATTGTTGATGGAATTGAATTCTCTATGTCCTGTACACCCTCATACAAGTTTAAAATACGATTTTTTGTTTCAAGTTCAAGAACAGATAGAAACGGAGTAAACCAATGCTCAATATGAGACATGTTCATTTCATCAAAAACGATTATATACAGTTGATTTGGATTTTCTTTCGCCTTCATTAACGTCCTAACTAACTTCGCTTCAGATTCAATAAAAGTACCATTTGGATGAAGGTAACCAAGTAAATCATGTGGTTCTTGATACGATGGCGAAATTGGAATCCAAACCAACTCTTCCCCATACTGTAACCCTAATGCTTCTGCATAAGTTTGCACAAAACGTGATTTCCCAACGCCCGGTATACCACCAAGAATCGTTAACATATTTGTTTTTACACTTATATGGAAATTATAAATATCCGTTTCATCCAAATATAACCCTTTATTATGCACCATACTTTGTACATACTGTAAAAAGGACGATTCACGCTCATCCCATTCCCATTCATCTTTTTGTATTTTTATATCCTCTACTTCAACTAGCTTACCTTCTTCATGCATTCGTTTTTTTAATTGCTCATATACATAATCACTTACAAAATATAATTGATCTTCTACCGCTATTTCTACATACTTCGTCCAGTCACTGCAGTTTATATATTTACATTCACGTTTCTGTTCAAAATAGGCGATTGAGCTAATTGATGACTTTAGGGATATGTTTCCGTACAGTCTTCCATCGTGCCACAATAATTCGGGAGGCTCAAAGTCTTTCGGGAATTTTGGCATAAGAAATGATAAATAACCGTTGCTAAGTTTTCGCTCTAAAGATTCTCTTTTTTTATGATTTGTAACTTTAGGTGCCGGAATCATTTTATAGCTGCTTGCTATTTCTTTCGGTTCTTCTGTACATATTAACTCCACGTATACATTTCCTCTTTCATAATAAAGACGAAACATTACTAATTGCTTTTCTAATTTCCTCTTCTTTAATTCCGAAAAGATTTTTTCATTCTTTTTATTGCTACATAACCCTTCAAATACATATGGTTCATTTGTAAATTGTTCCTGTAAAGTGAATGGTATTGGCGATAAGCAGTGTACAAAGAAATTCTCTCCACTCTTCTCTTTCTCAGCTTTTGTAAATTTCCCTAAAAATCTCATATAGTACATTCGTTTTATAAAACTTGGCTGAAGAGCTTTATGTAATTTCACCTTAGTCACCTTCTTTTTTCATACTATTCTTAGTGTATGAAAGAAACGAAAAACTAGAAATAAAAAACCTGACGTTATCCGCCAGGTTCAAAATAAAAACTTATATTAATGAGAAGGAAATGCTTTTTTCTCTTGTAAAATTGCATTATGAGCAATTTTCATTTTCGCAAGTACGTAACGTAATCGATCTTCAGCGTTTTCATCTTTACTTATTTGTAATTCCGCCAAATTTTCAACAGAACTTGCTAAATTTTCAATGACTCCTCTTAGTTCAGGATGATGATTAAAAAAAGATTCTTGCACTAATACTTTCCTTAACTCACTAGCTAAATCAATTATTCTAGACAACTGTTCTTTTTCTTCCATTCTCATCCCTCCTGAATATCTTATGTAGTAAATATTCTCTAAACAAAGAAAAAAGCCCTTTAAATCAAAAGGACTTTTTACATTTTTATATTTCCAGTTAATAACATATATATTGATGTGATAGCCGCAACAATAATTGCCCACATCACATACTTCTCTGCACCTACAAAGCAACGGTTCCCTTGTTCTTTTCTTGCAAACGTGTAAACAATAATTCCAATTCCATACACAATTGAAACGAGTAGTAAATTCTTTAAACCAGCTGCATAAAGAAGCCATACAGAGTAAATAGAAGCAATTAAAGCTAACGCTCCGTTTTTTAATTTAGCGTCTTTTAGTTCGTTTGTAATGACTAATTTAAATTGGAATAACGCTGATAATAAATATGGTAATAAAATTGATGTTGATGCAATGAAATACATAATTTGATATGTTGATTCCGAAAACAAAACGATGATAAATATAATTTGGGCAACACCATTTGAAATCCATAATGCCATGTGCGGTGTTTGCTTCTTATTTGTTTTCGTAAAGACTTTCGGAAATACGCCATCTTTTCCTGCTACATGAGAAATTTCAGAAACAAGTAAAAACCAGCCAATTAATGTACCGACAAGTGAAGCAACTAATCCGATGTTAATCGCAACTGCACCCCATGGACCAACAACGTGCTCTAATACATGTCCCATGGACGGAGTTTCTAACACAGAAAGTTCGCCTCTTGTCATAGCTCCCATTGACAGGACAGAAATTAAAATATAAATGGACATTACTAAAATAAGTCCCAATACTGTTGCCTTACCAACATCTCGACTATTCTTCGCTCTTCCAGATAATACAACCGCTCCTTCAACTCCAATGAAAACCCAAAGTGTTACAAGCATTGTATTTTTCACTTGACCAAGTATAGCGGAAAGTGAGATCGTTCCTTCTCCCCAAAAATCATGTGTAAATGTGTCCCAGCGAAAGGCTGTTACCATTACAACAATAAATAAAACGATTGGAACTAACTTCCCTATTGTTGCGATCACATTCATAATAGAAGCTTCACGGATTCCAAATAAAATTAAAAAATGAAGTGTCCATAATAAAAGTGATGCCCCAACGATAGACGCAACATTATTTCCTCCTTTGAAAATTGGAAAGAAATAACCTAATGTACTAAACAGTAACATAATTGTTGCGACATTACCTAAGATTCCTGCTAGCCAATATCCCCAAGCACTATTAAATCCAATATATTCACCGAAACCAGCACGTGCATAACTATAAATTCCACCTTCAAGTTCCGGTTTTTGTCTTGCTAAAGTTTGATATACGAGCGCAAGTGGAATCATTCCCATCGCTGTAATACACCAGCCAATTATTATTGCACCACTGTTTGCTCCTACTGCTAAATCATGCGGTAAACTAAAAACACCGCCACCAACCATTGTTCCAACTACTAATGCGATTAATGGAAAAAATCCTAACTTCTTTTCTATTTGTACCACCCCATCTGTCATTCTAGGTGTTATGTTCGTTCAACTATTAAAGTCACCTTTTTCTCTAATAGACGTTTCTCTTATATTTTTTCAGGAAAACATTACTTATTCTAAAAGAAAATGAGCAAAAATGGAATACTTTTTTGAAAAAATGTATAAGTATGCACAAAAAAACCGCTCATTTTGTAATGAACGGTCATTTCAAACATATAAATTTGTATATTTCTTGTAAATTTAACGAAGTAACTTCTCTTTTTGTAAAAATTGTTTTGCGACTTCTTCACTACTTTTACCATTTACGTTAACTTCATAATTCATTTTTCGCATTTCTTCATCTGTAATCTTTCCAGATAATTTATTTAATACCTTTTCAAGTTCAGGATATTTCTGTAACGTTTCTTTTCTTAATAATGGTGCTCCTTGATAAGGTGGGAATAACCCTTTATCATCTTTCAGCACTTTCAGTCCGTATTGCTCCAATTCACTATCTGTTGAATATGCATCAATTACGTTAACATCTCCAGATTCAATTGCGCTATAACGCAGCTTCGGCTCCATCGTTTTAACATTCGAGAACTTATAGTTATATAATTTTTGCATTCCTTTATAACCATCTTCACGATCAGCAAATTCCAATGTAAATCCTACTTTGGCTTCCTGTGCAACATTCCCTAAATCAGAAATTGTATTTATATTCTTTTGATCTGCTATTTTTTTCGGCATAGCTAGTGCATATGTATTGTTATACTCCATTGGCTTCAACATAATCATATTATATTTCTTTTCCATTCCAATGCGAGCCTGCTCATATACTTCATCACGATTTGTACTCTTTGGTTCTTCTTTCACGAAAGTAGATAAAGCTGTTCCTGAAAATTCTGGGTATATATCTACTTCCCCTGATTTCAACGCTTCAAATACAAATGCTGTTTTTCCAAGACCTGGTTTTAATTGTACGTGTAAATCTGTATCTTGTTCAATAAGCTGCTTATACATTTGAATTAAAATTTCAGGTTCTGATCCAAGTTTGCCCGCAATAACAATATCTTTCTTTTCTGTACTCCAAAGAAATGGAGAAGCAATCATTATACAAACAATACATATCGTCAATATAACACGCTTAGAAGAGCGTTTCGGTCGTTCAAGTATGCGAAGTACTATATCAAAGAATAAAGCGAGTAACGCGGCTGGTACGGCCCCTAAAATGATAAGTGCATGATCATTTCGATCTATACCTAATAGTATAAGCTTACCGAGCCCACCAGCACCAATGAGAGCTGCTAATGTAGCCGTTCCAACAATTAATACCATCGCTGTACGAATACCGGCCATAATGATAGGCAATGCAAGAGGAAGTTCTACCTTCCACAATCTTCTCCAACTATTCATCCCCATAGCTTTCGCGGCTTCTATTAGAGATTCATCTAATTCCCTTATTCCTGTATATGTATTTCGTAAAATAGGTAATAGTGCATACACAACTAATGCGATAATCGCTGGAAGTTTTCCGATTCCTACTAATGGAATTAATAGTCCGAGTAATGCAAGTGATGGCACTGTCTGCATTACTGCAGAAGTTCCTATTATAAATTCAGCCATTCGTTCTTTTCTTGTTAATAAGATGCCAAGTGGCACCGCTATAATTACTGCAAAAAATAATGAAATAAGCGATATTTGTAAATGCTCACTTAATGCAGTTAGTAATTCTATTTTTCGTTCTTGGAACGTTTGTATAAAATTAGTCACTGTTTAGCCTCTTTCCTTCATTTGTTCAACAATGTAATTGACAATATGACGACTTGTTAACGCTCCAATATATTGACCGTTTTTTTCAACTGGAACGACCTCCTCATCACGCACACGAACTAACGCTTCTTGTAAAGAAGAATGTAATGATAGCGCCTGCCCTTCTAATTGCACACTTTGATCAAGCGGCAATACATCTGCTATACTTTTCCCCTGATACCAAGTTCGTCCGCGATTTCCAATAAACTCCTCTACAAATTCATTTTTCGGATTATGTATAATTCCTTCTGGTGTATCTAGTTGAACAACTTTTCCTTCTTTCATAATACAAATGCGATCTCCAAGTGATAATGCTTCTTGCATATCATGTGTTACAAATACGATTGTTTTTTGAATCTTTTTTTGCAACTGTACAATATCCTTCTGAAGCTGTTCCCTACTTAATGGATCTAACGCACTAAATGGTTCATCCATAAGAACGATTTTCGGGTTTGCAGCTAATGCTCGCACGACACCGACACGTTGTTTTTGTCCTCCTGACAATTCATCAGGCATACGATTTCGATAAATATCCGGATCTAATCCAACCATATGTAACAATTCATCGACGCGTGCTTTAATTTCTTTTTTGCTCCATTGCCTCATTTCAGGAACAATTGCAATATTTTCAGCAATTGTCATATGAGGAAACAAAGCAATCTGTTGCAACACGTATCCTATATCCCAACGTAATTCGTTTATATTATATTGTTGAATATCTTTCCCATCGATTAAAATCGATCCTTCAGTCGTTTCGATTAAACGATTAATCATCTTCATTGTCGTTGTTTTCCCGCATCCACTCGGACCGATGAGAACAAAAAATTCTCCCTTTTTAATTTCTAAATGCAATGAATCCACTGCTTTCGTGCCATCTTCATACGATTTTGACACATGATTAAATTGAATCACAAATACAACTCCTTTAATGTTGTTTCCTTTATTTTGATGGAATATGGCATTCATTTCAAATGATACGCTTTTAAATTAAAAAAGAGCTCACATTTGAGCTCTAACGGTCGAACAATATTGTTTTCATAATAGCAGCATATTCGCGAACATACATTTTTCTCTTAGAACGAATTGGTGTTTCAGCAGCTAGTGCCTCCATCTTCATGCCTAAACGCTTTGCAATTATTTTCGTTCGATATAAATGATACGTATTACTTACAACTACTGCATGTTTCACATTATATAAATCCATACTAAACTTTAAGTTTTCATACGTATTTGTAGATTGATCTTCTATTAAAATACGACTCTCATCTATACCGTGTACCATTAAATAGTTTCTCATGCTGTGAGCTTCCGGTATATCTTCATCTTCTCCTTGACCACCTGAAACAATTACTTTCGCTTCAGGATGGGAAAATAAATACTCCACCGCTACATCCAAACGATTTTGAAGAGATAAAGACGGTCTATCTCCAAATAACTTTGCACCCAGTATAAGAACGTACGGAGAGTGATAGCTCAACTTTTCACGAGCAACTTTGTTCATTCTAAACGTCATATAAATGATGTATAGTGGCGGTAATAATAAAATGATAAGAAAGATCCATTTGTTCATAAATAAGTTTGCACTCCCTTTCTTTTTATTATACAGAAAAAGAAAGGGCGGCAGAAGTGTTTTTTAAACGATTGATTTATTAGAAACATTCGCCGCTACTTTACGTTGTGATAGTACATAATAAATAGCGATTCCTAATGAGAAGATCAATATGCAGCTTAATACGTAAAACGGAAGCATTACTCCGGCTTTAGATACACCCGCTGTAAACAGCATTAATAATACAATTCGTATTCCAGTACCAATTAGGCGAAATAAGCTGTCTACACGTCCCATTACTTCGTTTGGAATTTCCTCCATCATCAATACATTTCTCGCCACTCTTGTACCCGCATTTCCAACTGCATGAAAAATTGCAAGTCCATATAAGAAAATTACGGAAGGTTCAATAATCATTACGGTAATTGAAATTACATAAATGAACATCGTCATAACGATTGAAACTTCTGTTTTTACATATTTCATTATGAGTGGAATACAGATTCCTGCAACAACCGCTCCGACACCGTACATCGTGCCCTCTATTGCGTATACAGAGGCATTGGCTTTAAGTATATCCGAAATATAAACTGGTATTAAATAATTTGCCATCATAACACCTATAAACGGCATATAAGTGGCCAGTAAGAACCAAAAGAGCTTAGGACGTTTTTTCATAAAGTCAATTCCTTCAAACAATTGCTTCTTAAATGTTATTTTTCTTTTCACTTCTTTTTTCTTTACGTACGGTATACATAAGAAAAGAAAAAATGCTCCAGCAAAAGTTAACATGTCTACTAACAAAATCCACTTCAAAGATACAATTTCAATTAAGAAGCTCGCAGCCGCTCCAGAAATAACTTGTGTTAACTGTCCTTGTATTTCCATCGTTCCACTTAAACTTTTATAATGTTCTGCTTGAAATATCTCTTGGTTGAACGCAAATATTGTAGGATAAAACAATAAATAGTAGAATGATCCGGCTATATAAATAAGAATATAGTGAATAGAATGATAAGGTTGCCCAGCAAATCCCCATATAACCATTATTCCGATTACGGCTATTCCGATTCCTTCGTTACATAGCAATAAAGATTTTCTTGAAAAACGATCAATACTTTGCCCAATGAATGGTGTTAATAAAAACATAATGAGGGTTGCAATGATAGAAACATAACCAAATGTTGTCTCTCCTCCACTCTCTTTAATTAACAGCCAAGGAATCGTTATCATAACAATTCCGGAACCAATAGCAGATAGACTATTGGCTCCTAGAATGTAATACAAGCGAGAATCATGATAAAGTGAGGACATATCATTCCACTCCTAGTTGTTTTTTCACCTCTTTATATACGCTCATATATGCTTTTAATTCTTTAACTACATCATGAATTAATGGTTTTGCATCTTCTCCAAGTTCACCATCTTGCACATGTAATCCATCAAGCACAACTTGTTTTGGAATTGCATTTGCATAAACACCTCTAGCGACCGTTCGCATGCTGTTTAATGCATTTATTCCACCTTTACCGCCACCAGCAACCGCTAACAATGCAACTGGTTTATGAATAAATTCACTACTACTTAAGTAATCTAAAGAGTTTTTCAGCGCACCGCTCATCGCATTATGATATTCTGGTGTACATAATACAACCCCATCCGCAGCTTTCACTAACGTTTTTAATTTTTTTACTGCCTCTAAATCACGTTGTGACTCTTCTCCATTGTATAAAGGTAACTCCTCAATTGCTAAATCATATAATTCCCCTTCAAATTGATCCGCAATATATTTTGCCACCACACGAGTTCGACCAAATTTTCTTGGTGTACCGTTAATAACGACTAGTTTCATGATTATTTCTCCCCTTTGTTTTCAAGTTCTACTTATATATTATCAGAAATTTCTATACAAAACACAATATAAAGAGTTAACTTGTTTCATAAAATAGTATGATAAACAAAAAAGAACTCATACTTTCGTATGAGTTTTGTACAATTACTTTGTTTCATCTCTCATGCTCAATGTACCTAAACTTTCATTTGCTTCAAAATGATTATATGCTTTTTCCGCTAATCTTTTCCGTTCTTCTGGTAATTCTATATATTTCATTACGTTTTCAATTATTTTTTCGTACGGAGTAAACACAATTCCTGGCCACTCTACCTCATCTTCTGGATTACTATTTTCGGAAATAATAAATTTTTTATTTGCGACTGCATAAGACACGCGAGGTGTTTCAAGAATTCCTGATAAATAAAAATGAATATTTAATATAATTTTAGCTCTAGCAATCAATTCATTTCTAACAATTCCCCACGCATTATTTTTAAAAACTATATTTAAATTCGGGGCAATCGCTTTTAGATGATCAAAAATAGCTTGTCGCCTCGGATTAAGAGCACCTATAAACAGAATATCAATATCTTCAATAATTTCATCTTCAAACGCATCTTTTTTTATTTCCAAAGTTGGAGCATAGTTCATTTCTACATGTTTTATTTCTTTTCCTACCCCTTTTTGTTTAAGCCATTCTATATTTTGTTTACTATAATCCCAAATCACTCTATCTTTTAATAATATTAAATAAAGGGGGTGCGCATATGGACTTCCTTCGTATAGCTGTTCTAAATTATAAACAATTGCATCTTTCGGAAGAAGGTTCGGGTTATATGCATATGTATGTGCTCCAAAAACAACTGTATTCTTTACATTTTCCAGTATTGTTTCTGATATAATTACTGTATTTCCCTCCTGCTCCAACCTCCACTTTAAAGCTCGCGCAACATCTATGAAACTACCGTATGTCTTTGGGCATATAAAAAGACAATAATCATATTCTTTATTCAAATAAACTTCCATTAATCTTAAATTATTTTTATATAGATCTACATCCGGATGTTTAAGTACCAACTCATTTGCATGTTTTCTTGCTACTTTATATAATCCAGCATAATAAGCAGCGATGCATCTTCTTAATTCGATTCTTTCCCGGTCCTCATCTAATACATCCATGTTTAAAAGAAGATTTGCGATACAATACGCTTTTAAATGATCACGATCATAATAATAGTCTAGTAGTGGCATCAATTCTTCATACGTATTTCCATGCACCGATTCTCCTAGTTCAATCGCCCATCGTATTAATTCCATGATTACTCCACTACTCCTTTAATCGAAAATGTATTTAATAAAATTTCGCATTATTCTCTACTATATTTGCTATATGAAATGGAATCTTTTCTTTTATCGATTCCAAATACTTTTGCGACACCGCCCCTAAATGCTTTTTATGAGGTATATAGAAAGCACTAATAGAAATTTCATAGTCAAATAAGTAATCATACACATGATAATCTACAAATAGTAGATCATCCTTTGGAAAAGGAATTTCCTTCCCTTGCAGAGCATACATCAAAGCAATATTGTTTTGAGATCGTAATCGATACAACCTTGCAAGTTGGTATAATGGTTCAGCCCGGGTTGGTCTATATTCCCAAGCTTTTTGAAAATAAAAAACAGCTAACGCTAAATATTGCTCTTCTTGCCCTTTAACAGTTTCTTTTTCATCAGCATCTGTCACTTCATTTTGTTTATTTGCTGAACGATTTGCTAACTGCTCATAACAAAATCCTATTCGCAATAACGAATAGAATACCTCTTCAACCCATCCTCCTGCTTCCACACGTTTTTTATACCATTTAATTGAATTCTCAAATTGACTTAAATGAAAATAAGTCTGAGCTAAATAAAATAAATATCTTATATGCAAATCTGGCGTTGTTTCTGGGTCGTTTATTCCCTGTAACAACAACCTCTCATCTCTTTCAAATTTATCAGCTTTGCTCCCGCCATCTCCGGGATCATTCACGACAAGAGTCTCTAACCGAGCTACCCTCGTATTGTAATTCGCTCCAACTTTTGAACGATCTATATCCCAATACTCATGAGTAACACCGACAGATTTCCATGGTAAAGAAGCTTTTAAAAGACGTGTAAGCCAATATTTAATATGAACATCATATTGTAATGTAAGATAATGATCTTCCGTTAAGCTCGTTTTATCGAAATTCGGATCAACCTCTAAAATCATATCCGCATCTAATATTAATAAATAATCTGCTTCTGGATATGTTTTTTGCGCTAACGAAACAGCTAAGCTTCTGTTATAACCAAAGTTTTTAAACGGCTCATGATGAACCGTCCCAGGTATCTCATTTTCCTTACACCAATTTTCAATAATTTCAGGCGTATTATCCGTCGATCCAGTATCACAAATAGAAACAAAGTCTACAATTGATTTTGTTGCATTTAAACATCTTTCCATAATTCTAGACTCATTTTTAACGATCATACAAAGACATAACTTTTTTTCTTCCTTTACAGACTTCACTTGCTCATTTCCCATTTAACCACCTCATATTTTATTAACACGCTCTTCTCATATGTAACAACATTTCTTAGCTATACTGATGACATAAGCACCCTTTTACTATTTATGAAAACTTCATTTTATTTATTCTTACTTTTATGTTGGGACATATTTCATGCTTCGCTTTATATTTGATACAATCAATACAAAAAACATAATACGGGAATCCGTACATTTCAAAGTCTAAGAGGAGGTTATATTTTGTTGGATTACATTTGGCTAGATGACAAATCACCAATTTTAGAACAACTACCAAGAAACTTTAAATCTGCAGCTATATTGCTACATCCTTTTATCCAAATGCCTTTAGGATGGGAAAAGTCTGTGAGAAAAAGACCATATGAGCACATCTATCCTAGCGCTGAAGAAATCATTTATAATGGGAAATCCGTTTCTTGGAAGGAAATGATGTCTTGTAGTGGATTACATTCATACGCAGACCTAGCAATGGCCATGTTGACTTCCATTAGTGCCCTTTCAGAAGAATATAAAAGAGAGGATTTAGCTGAAAAGCTACATTCAAACTTAAAAAAAGATCTTTATTATCCAACAGAAGATTATACGTCTATATTTTTATTACACAAATTACTTAAACTCCTCGGTTCTAAAGGTGCAAAAAATCTATATTTCTCTGAACCAATTCTTGATACAAACGGATTATTACAGGTAAATAATACTACTCCATTAGATATTTGGGACATTAGCAATAATGAGTTAATTATTACTGGCGAAGATAATGAGTATGCGTTTATGAGTATATACGATTCCTTTACAACCTTATTATTAGCTAAAGAAGAAAATATAGAATATATTGTTCATTCAATGAACGTTGAAGCTATCATTTGTGACAAAAAAACGATGATTGATTGGTATTTTTAAATTAGTAATTTCTTAAACTATAAAAAAGAAACTTGCGCTTATACACAAGTTTCTTTTTAAAAACATCCTTATTTTTTCACAACTTCATGTCCACCGAACTGATTACGTAATGCTGAAACTACTTTTCCATGGAATGTATCATCTTCCTGAGAACGATAGCGCATAAATAATGACATAGCGATAACTGGTGCTGCAGCTTGAAGTTCAAGTGCAGTTTCAACAGTCCATTTTCCTTCTCCTGAAGAGTTCATTACACCTTTAATGCCATCTAGTTTCGGATCTTCTGCAAATGCTTTTTCAGTTAAGTCCATTAACCAACCACGGATAACTGATCCGTTAGCCCATACTTTTGCAACATCTTCATAATTGAAATCAAAGTCACTCTTATCTAGTACTTCAAATCCTTCAGCGATTGCTTGCATCATGCCGTACTCAATACCGTTATGAACCATTTTCAAGAAATGACCACTACCAACACGGCCAGCATAAGAATAGCCATTTTCTACTGCTAAATCTTTAAATAAAGGTTCTAATTGGTCGTAAATTTCTTTTTCTCCACCAACCATTAAGCAAGCACCGTATCTAGCTCCTTCTACACCGCCTGATGTACCGATATCTACATAATGTAATCCGAAGCTTTTTGCTTCTTCAGCACGGCGTAACGTATCTTTATAGAATGAATTTCCGCCTTCAATAACGATATCACCTTCATCTAATAATGGATATACATCTTTTAGTACTGACTCTACAACTTCTCCTGCAGGCACCATTACCCAAATTGTACGAGGAGCTTCTAGTTCAGCAATCATTTCTTTTAATGTATGACGTGCAGTAATTCCTAGTTTTCCTGCCTTTTCAACAAGCTCTTTATTTACATCGTATACAACTACTTCATGCTTGTCTTCATATAAGTGTTCAGCTAATGGAAATCCCATTTTTCCTAATCCAATTAAACCTAGTTTCATATTAATCAATCTCCTATTCTATACAAATATATTTAATATCGAAATTAGCCCAAGTGCTACTACAGATAATATAGTCTCCATTGCAGTCCATGTTAATAATGTTTCTTTCACAGTCATTCCGAAATACTCTTTAATCATCCAAAATCCTGAATCATTCACGTGTGATAAAATTAATGACCCTGCACCAGTTGCAAGTGCTAATAATTCAACATTTACACCTGGTGTGCTTGCTGCAATCGGCGCAACAATACCAGCTGCTGTCATCATAGAAACAGTTGCCGATCCAGTTGCAATTCGGATTAGTGCCGCAATTCCCCACCCTAATAATATCGGTGAAATATGTGATTCTTTCGCCATATCTGCAATTGTCGTTCCAATTCCAGAATCTAATAATACTTTATTAAATGCGCCGCCTGCACCAATCACTAACAATATGTTTGCAATAGGTCCAAGGCAATCATTTGTAAATTGTAACACTTTATCTTTTGAGAAACCTTTTGCATATCCAAGACTAAAGAAAGAGTAAATGGTTGCAATTAATAAAGCCACAATCGGATCTCCAATAAAGTGTAATACTTGTGCTAGTTGACTCGTTTTATTTAATGCAACTTCTGCTATTGATGCACCAAGCATAAGAAATACTGGAAGTAAAATTGTAAACAATGTATTCCAAAAGCTAGGAAGCTCTTTTTTATTATCTTTTTCAACAAATTGCTCCGCTATATCTAATGGTACTTCCTTATGTATACGAGCACCAATCCATTTCCCGTAAAGTGGACCTGAAATAATTGCAGTTGGAAGTCCGACAATTAACGCATATAAAATTGTCTTCCCTACATCTGCTTTAAAAATACCAACTGCCGCCATTGCCGCTGGATGCGGTGGAACAAGTCCGTGTACGACTGATAGTCCTGCTACTAGCGGAATACCAATTGTAATAAGTGATACCCCAGTTTCTAACGCAATTGTAAATACTAACGGAATTAATAGTACAAATCCAACTTGGAAAAATACCGGAATCCCTACTAAAAATGCAACGAACATCATCGCCCAGTGAACTCGTTTCTTCCCAAAACGATTAATTAATGTGTTAGCGATACGTTCAGCACCACCAGATTCGGCCATCATTTTTCCAAGCATCGTTCCTAGTGCTAAAACTATTGCTAAAAACCCTAATGTATTACCAAGCCCTAGTTTAATAGAATCAATAATCCCTGGATCTTTTGGTGAAGTTCCAATTAAAGGCATTCCCATTGCTAATCCTACACCAATTGCTGTTAAAATTAATGCGACAAATGGATGCCATTTTACTACCGTAATAAGTAAAAGTAGTATGACAACTGCCGCTAGTACAATCCCAACTACCATTTCTCCCAATCCCCCTATTGTTTACGTTGGAAAGCAGCTATACAATCAAATTCTTCTTTCAAGCGATTGTAAAGTCGTTCATACATATAAAACATTTCTAAATATATAGCCGTATTTTCTTTATTCGGTACATGGTGATGGACAATATCAATCCAATCCTTTACCTCTTCAAGAGAATCAATTTTTCCTACAGCATATAAAGCAACTGCCGCTGCCCCAAGCGCAGATGCTTCATGACTTTCAGGTACAAGCAATTCTTTTCCCATCATATCGGACAACATTTGTCTCCAAAATGCAGATTTTGCAAACCCTCCTGAAACTCGTATTTCAGTAAGTGGCCCTGTACAATCCCTGATTGCGAGTGCTACTGAATATACACTCATACAAACACCTTCCATCACTGCACGTATAAAATGTTCTCGCTTATGTTGAAGATTGATTCCAAAGAATGTACCACGAGCATTTGCATTCCAGTAAGGTGCGCGTTCTCCAGATAAGAAAGGTAAGAACAATAGCCCATCCGCTCCAGCTGGTACGCTTTCTGCATATTTAATTAATAAATCATAAGGATCAATGCCGAGCTTTCTTGCTACTTCTTGCTCTGGACTACCAAATTCATCACGTAACCATCTCAGTAATATTCCGCCGTTATTCGTTGGACCACCGATTACCCAGTGCTCATCTGTTAATGCGTAACAAAACGTTCTCCCTTTCTCATCTGTATTTATATTTGATGAGATTGTTCGAACCGCACCACTCGTTCCAATCGTAATTGCAGCCGCACCCGGTGATATCGCACCAACTCCTACATTTGCAAGAACCCCATCACTTGCTCCGATGACAATTGGTGTTTCTGCACTTATCCCCATCTTCTGTGCTAACTCTGGCTTCATACCTGATAAAATATATGTAGTTGGTACAGGGGTTGATAATTTTTCTGATGACACATGTAACATAGTTAAAACATCTTCATCCCAGTTTAATGTTTCTAAATTAAATAACCCTGTAGCAGAAGCAATCGAATAATCAACTACGTAGCGTGAAAATAATTGGTAAATCACATACTCTTTAATGGAAATGAATTTATAGGCACTTGTATATAACTCTGGTTCCTCTTCTTTCATCCATAACAATTTAGAAAGTGGTGACATCGGATGAATCGGTGTACCTGTACGTCTATAAATTTCATGCCCATTCATTTGTTGTAATAATTTTTCTGATTGCTTCGTACTTCGATTATCTGCCCAAATGATAGAACGCGTTAATGGCGTACCATTTTCATCTACTGCAATTAATGCGTGCATAGCTGTACTAATACCGATTGAAGAAATATCTTCTGGTAATACATTACCTTTTTCGATGGCAACGCTTACACTTTTGTATACAGCGGCACATATTACATCAGGATCTTGCTCAGCCCATCCTACATTCGGTTGAATAATTGGGTAATCGATTGCATGTGATGCAATGACTTTTCCTTTTTCTGTGAACACAACCGTTTTTGTACTTGTGGTACCGATATCAATCCCGATTACTCTCCCCCTTGTTTCCATGCGAATCTTCCCTTCATTACTAGCAAAATACGATTTAGTAAACCGTTTACATGAATTAGTATATAAAATATTTTTTCATTTATCAAGTTATAAAAAGAAAATTTTTTTCATACCAAAAATAAATCCCCTCATTCCATTTCAATTATATACTAAATTTAGCTTTTCCATGCGGTAAAATTACGTTATATTCGTTACGCAATACACTCTTTCCTCTCATTAACAACACATACATAATCCTCCATACGTTCTACTTATTTGCTTGAAGAAAAAGTTGAAAAGCAATATTCATTTTTAGCGGTCACGTAACATCACCATCAAGCCAAGAAAAGTAACTAACCGCAGAATGAGAATTCTGTGCATTCTACTCATATTTATTGTTTTAGGTTCACTAGTCTTTTATCTTGATAAACATAGAGCGTGGCCCCCTACTATCACTTTTTTATCTTGTAAATATATCTTGCATACTATAAAACCGAAAAGTATTTTTATTTTTCAGAAAAATAAAAACAATAACACGAAATTTATTGTATAATGTTGTAAAAAGATGTCGGAGGGATTTAATGTTAAATAAAATATCTCAATTCACAATTAAGCTTTCATCAATTCTTTTATCACTCTTACTATTATTAAATTTACCTTATTTATTTATCACTCAACAAGGATTTACCTTTCAACCAATTTATTTTTTTAATCAGACCGTTACTATGTTAAAACAAGTTTTTTCCCCTGAATCATTAGTGATTATAGGATCAGACCCGAAGTTTGGCCATTTCAAAAAAACACCATTATTTCCAACTGTTTTAGAACCTTACCTATATTCATTTACTATATTATTTTTAGCCTTTTTTCTTGCTCTCTTTTTATCATCTAGCATGGCATTTTTTTATTTTTTAGCAAAAGATTATATAAAAAAATGGATAAACCGAATTGTGTTCATATTAGAAGCTGTCCCTGATATGATGATGATGATCTGTTTGCAAATATTTTTCATATGGGTACTTCAGAAATTTGGGGAATCTCCTGTCACTATTATTTCCTTTAATGAAAATCGAGCTTATTTACTCCCTATTTTATCATTAGCTGTCTTACCTACATTACAAATGTTTCGGATGATGGTGTTATACATAAAAGAAGAGCAAGGAAAACATTACGTAGAGGTTGCATATGGAAAAGGCCTTTCATCAAGTTATATACTACGCATTCATTTATTCAAAAATATATCTATCCACTTCTTCCACCATTTAAAAACGATTTTTGTTTTCTTACTTTCTAATTTATTCATTTTAGAATTTGTTTTTAATATGGAAGGCATTATTCAATTTTTATTTAATAAGGCGTTTGTTTCACCTCCAGCTGCATTTATCATACTTGTTATGATTATTTTACCATTTTATGCTATTTTCCAAATAGTCTCATTCATGATGAATAGATGGAAAAAGCAATTGAAAGGAGTATCATTATGAAATCTATTTGGAAATCAAAACGCTTTTTAATCGGCTTTACTTATCTATTCATACTTATTTCAGCTAGTTTTATTTATAGTTGGTTCTTTAAAGATAACATCCCAAAACCTCCTCAGTTACTTTACAATGACAATAACGAATTACTTGGAAAGGCCCCCTTTCCGCCATCGTTAATTCCACCTTTTGGATCTGATCGTTTTGGAGAGTCTGTTTTCTTACAAATTGTAGAAGGAGCAAAATTCACTATTTTATTAGCCATGGCAATTAGCTTCTTTCGAATTTTATGCGGAACATGTATAGGAATCCTCTTAAGTTTATTTGCTCCAAAACTCAAGAGATTTTTCCAGTCATGCTCAGAAGTTTTTTATTACATTCCAACTCTATTTATCGCATTCATACTCATCACGCCCGTTAATATTATAATCACATCAAATGCTGATGGGGTAGATCCAAATATTTCATTTACGTTTTATCAAGTACTCGTACTTATTTTCGTCGCTCTGCCTACACTTTCTTTATACATATCCTCAGAGGTTGATGAATTTATGAAACAAGATTACATCTTAAGTTCACAATTACTGGGGGCTAGTCGTTTTCATATTATAAAAAAACACTTACGAGTCTTATTACTTGACCGCTTATTTGTATTATTTATGGAACATATCGTCCAAACACTCATACTCGTTATCCATTTAGCGTTGCTTAACATTGTAATTGGCGGCATACAAATGCGTGAACTCTATGACGGAGTGCTCAAACCTGTTTCTCTATCTAATGATTGGGCAGGTCTTATTGGATTAAATCGTAATGAAATGAATCTTTCATGGTGGATTATTTTTTATACTCTCGCTTCATTCTTTATTACGATTCTATTTATTAAGCTTATGACCATCGGGATTCAAGATGCACTGAAAGCAAGAGATTCGCAAATTGTAGCAATTCAAAACGTTCCAGATCATAAAAAATTTGTTAAACATAAAGATTCCTTTTCGTTTGCAAATAAAGTAAACCTTTAATCATTTCTCATTAATGAAGTATTAATTGGCATCGATATTAGTAGAAAATAAAGAAGATGATCCCTATTAAATACAGGGATCATCTTCTTATGCTGTCTAACTTTTTTACATGTCCTTTGCTAGACTCATGTTTTTTATATTTAAAGTGAATTATTTGCAATCACAATTATGTTTTTTAAAATCAATTACCATACGCCCTTGAATTCTACCTTGTTCCATTTCTTCGAATACATTTTGTACTTTATCTAGCGAACAAGTTTGAACAACCGGCACTACTTTTCCTTCTGCCCCAAACATAAACGCCTCTTCCAAATCTTTACGAGTACCAACTAGAGAACCAACTACTTCAATTCCATCCAGTACAAGTCGTGGGATGTTTAAGTCCATTGTTTCTACTGGTAGCCCTACTGCAACTACTTTACCGCAAGCACGTACTGCATCAACTGCTGAGTTAAAGGCTACTTTAGAGACTGCTGTTACTACCGCAGCATAAGCGCCACCAAACTTCTCTTGCACAATTTTATCAGCAGGACCTTGAGAAATTGGATTGATAGTCATATCAGCACCAACTTCTTTCGCTAAGGCTAATTTATCGTCATTAATGTCTACTGCGATTACCTTTGCACCAAATACATTTTTAGCATATTGGATAGCTAAGTTACCTAATCCACCGCAGCCATAGATTACAATAGGTTGACTAGGTTTAATATCTGATACTTTAATAGCTTTATATGTAGTTACACCAGCACAAGTAATTGATGATGCTTGAGCAGGATCTAATCCTTCTGGTACTTTTACCGCATAATCAGCTGTAACGATACATTGTTCAGCCATACCACCATCCACTGAATAACCAGCGTTTTTAACTTCACGGCAAAATGTTTCTCTACCAGTTACGCAATATTCACAACGTCCACAAGATTGGAACATCCATGCAATACTTACACGGTCACCTATCTTTAGTGAAGTAACATCATCAGCTATTTTCGTAACAATACCTACACCCTCATGACCAAGAATACGGCCATCAGTGTTACCAAAATCATGATTCGCAACGTGTAAATCAGTGTGGCAAACTCCACAATACTCTACATCTACTAACGCTTCACCTGAGTGTAACGGACGTAATTCTTTTTCAATCACTTCGATGTTTGCTTTGCTGTTTTTATTAACCACTACTGCTTTCATATGTGATCTCCCCTTTAGTGTTTTAGCATTTTAATGAGTTTATCTCACAACTACTTTCTTCACTACTTTGGCTAGTTATTGTACCAAATTTAAGTGTTCAATCATCATTACATCTTCATCATAACATGACACTTCATAAACAATTTGTGAAATTATGAACAATATTTGAATTATTACATAAATCGGTCTTTATTTTAAATTTTTAAAAATGAGAGTTTATCACTGACTATAAGTAAGTCATACATTTCTAAAAGAAAATAAAGTAACAAACTTCTCATCGATAAAAAAGCTCTTCACTCAATATTTTCTATATTTAAACACTTAGTTTCACAGTAATAGCCTTTGCCACCAACATAAACTTTTTCTATTTTATTCTTGGTATTGGTTGCTAATTTAACTAATATTTCGGAAGGCGAGTGTAAAGAATAACCTTGTTCAAATACATAGACTTCTTTTTGCAAATAGTGCTGTTCATAAAGATAGCAAGCTAATGCACCGTTTGAAGTTCCAGTCGCTGCTTCTTCATTAATGTCGTATAGTGGAGCAAAATTTCTGCATATAATTCGATTGTCATTAAAAGTATATAAATGCATCCCGACAACATTATAATACTTGCTGATTTCTTTAATTTTTTCAAAATTAGGTTGCAGTGCATGTAATTGTATTTCGCTTTTTATAGGAATTAAAATATCTTTTAAGCCAGTGGAGACAATTTGAATTGGGTATTTATTGTCTATATCTTTACTATCAAAACAGTCGGTGAACTCGTTTGGAGATACAACATCATAGAATCTCGGTTTATTTTGTTCCATGAATATGATGTCATCTTTTATAGTGATAGTAAGAACACCGCTGTTCGTTTCAATCGTATAGCGATTCCTGAAAAGTTTATTTAAATGCATCAGTATCGCGAAAGAGCCAATTGTGGCATGACCACATAAATCAACTTCTTCTTTTGGAGTAAAATACTCAAATTTATAATCAGCAATTTCAGATTCTGATATAAATGCGGTTTCCGCATAACCCAGTTGTTTGGCTATTTCGATTTTTTGAGTAGTGGTCAATGTATTTGTATTCTCAATAAATACCACTCCTGCTTTATTTCCGCCTTTATGCTCCTTGCTAAATGCACTTGCAACATAAACAGATATTTTCATAAGACATCTTCCTCACTTATAGTAAATTATAGTATAGAAAGCACTACATATAAATTCCATTGGATAAATTATCCCTAAAATAAGAAACAAACTATTTTTAGCATTTGAACTCTCCAAAAATAGTTTGTCTACAGTCTGAAAGCTCTTCATTTGAAGAGCTTTTTTTATATTCGCTTCATCGAAATCGTTTCACGTATACTTTGTAAATTTTTTAGAGTTTCCTCTTGTCGCTGCAACGACAACCCTACATACAAAGTATCTAATAAGCTTAACTGTGCTAATCGTGATGAACTTGCTTCTGTGCGGAATTCAGTCTCACGTGTTGATGTATATAACGTTATATCAGCAAGTTGACTTAATGCTGATTTCTTATAGCTCGTAATCGCAATAATTTTGGCTCCTCTTGCTTTCGCTACTTCTAACGCTTCAAGTAATCCTTTATTGCTACCAGAATGAGAAATACCAATAACAACTGAATTTTCTGAGAGTAAACCTGCTCCCATAATTTGAAAATGCGAATCAGTATGAGCGATACAAGAAATGCCCGTTCTCATAAACTTATGATACGCATCCATTGCAATAATACCAGAGCCACCATTTCCATAAAACTCAATTCGACTTGCTTCTTGTAAGGCTCGTACAGCCTGCTCAAGTGCCGTTTCATTAAGCAAATGTAAAGTATCTTGCAGTCCTGTAATATGCGAATGAAAAACTTTTTTAGCAACAGTTACCATACTATCTTCTGCTGATACCTCTTCATGAATATTTTGCATCGGTGTATGTACAATTTCACGAGCTAATGTAATCTTTAAATCTTGAAAACCTTGCAAACCAAGGTTTTTACATAAGCGGAATATCGTAGCTTCGGAACTATTCGTAACTTCAGCTAATTCTGTAATAGATTTATGTACAACATCTTGTGGATGTTTCAAAATATGTTCGGCAATACTTCGCAATTTCGGTGATAAACCATTTAACGAAGCCTGAATCTTTCCAATCCCACTTCTTGTACCAGGCATAGCATATCCTCCCCTTCCATCGTAGCTTTATCCTGTAAAAACCGATTAGTTAAACTAATCATCAGTGGGGATGGTCCCCCACTGATTAGAGTTTCACTTTATTGTACCTAATTATCGAAAGAAGAAAAACCTATATTAGGGATTACTATAAATTTTAATTGCTCCTATGTATTCTGTCATACGATATAACAGAATTATTCATGCTTATGAATAATTCTCTCCATGTTTCACTGCGTATAATGCGGCTTGCGTACGATCATCCACTTCCAATTTAGCTAAAACGTTTGAAACGTGTGTTTTCACAGTTTGTTCTGTAATATGAAGTTCTGCTGCAATCTCCTTGTTGCTTCTTCCTTTCGCAATTTCGCGAAGTACCTCTTGCTCTCTTTTCGTTAACATTGAAAAAGGATTTTCTACTTCCTTCTTTACTGCAGAACGCCCCATTAATGCAGGTGTTACTTTCGGGTGAAAATTCGCATTTCCTTGATGTACTGCAATAATAGAAGCGACAAGTTGCTCAGGTTGTACTTCTTTTAATTGATAACCATCTGCTCCAGCTTCAAGTGCTGGTATAACATAATCTTGCTCTGAAAAACTACTTAATATAAGTACCTTTATTGTCTCATCATATTGCTTTAGACGTTTTGTTGCCTCAATTCCATCCATTTTCGGCATCGATACATCCATTAGTACGACATCTGGTCTTTCTTTTTGCATGAAATGTAATGCCTCTTCGCCATTTTCCGCTTCCCCAATAATTTCAAATTCTTCTCTCGTTTTCAAAAAGAATACAAGTCCTCTTCGAACGATATGATGATCCTCAACTAGTAGCAGTTTAATCTTCAACCTTATTCTCCCCTTCAAATCGGCAATTGAATTTCTATTTTTGTACCCTTTTTCAGCTCTGTTATAATTTGAAACGATCCCTTCATTAACTGAATACGTTCCTTCATACTTTTCAGGCCAAGTGCTGATTCCCTTACTTGTTCTTGTATAAATCCTATTCCATTGTCTTCTATATAAAAATGTAACTGGTTATTTTCTATTTTCAAAAGAATATGTACCTTTTCACACGAAGCATGCTTTTTACAATTATGTAGCGCCTCTTGGCTAATACGCCATAAAACTTCTTCTATTTCATCCCCAATTGAAACCATCCCATCAATTCGAACTTCCACTTGAACTCCTAATAACTTCCCGTAATTTTGAATTGCTTCTGCTAATCCTTTCTCTAATCCTTCAGGTCTTAATTGCCAAATTAATAGCGTCATCTCTTGTAATGCTTCTTGTGATAATTCCCCAATATAACTTAACATCTCTTGCAATTCTCTATCTTGCGTCATATTCAGAGTACCTTTCGCTGTTAGCATAATAGAAAATAACAATTGTTTTACTGAATCATGTAAATCACGTGCAAGTCGATTTCTTTCCGCTACCACTACATATTTACGTTCTTTCTCAACTAATTGAATACGTTGTATTGTCGTTCCAATTTGAAATGCAATTGATTCTAATAACGCTAACTCTTCCTCAGAAAAATGAGTCTTATGAGGTGCAGCCACATTTAGTAGACCAAATTTTTCTGATCCAGACCTAAGCGGAATTGTCGCATGATGTGTAACATCTTCTGTCTCTCCCCAATTACATTCAATTGCATCTTCTATTCGCTTACATTCAATAATATTAGTCGCTTTTTCCAATCTCCCATTCACAAAACGTTCTACACACCAACAGTTTCCTTCACACATCGGCTTCTTCTTTTGCCACGTAAGAGCCTCTGGTAAATTTTCGTCTACAAGCATGCTGTGCTTTCCACTTTCATCAATAAAGAATATCCACCCTGTTTGTAAATTCATTACTTGTAACAATGTATGCAACACTTTTTCCAACATATGCTGTAAGTTTGTTGCTTCATTTAATAATTCAGCAATTTCTTTTAATGCTTCTAAACGACGCATCTCTTTTTCTTCAAAGTTCATTCTCATCACCAACTACAATTATAACATTAAGAAATTTCTAAATTCTATAAATAAAAAAAGAACCGAATTCCTTCAGCCCTTTCTTTATATCAATCATTTTATTATTGTTATTCTATCCAATGTTGGAAGCAGAATTTTTGTTAACAAACGATTCTACTTTAGCTGTCCGATAAAGATTGTCCACCATGGATATGCTGTAAACCTTCAGTAGTAACAACCATATTCGCTGCTGGCATTTGCACTTGATTCTTATGGAACATAGACATTAATTCAAATCTTACTTGTCTAGAAGTTTCAAAATAATCTTCTGGCTTTATTAAACCTGTAATACAAAATTCATAGCCAACATATTTCAAGTTAGGATTTAAGTCTGTAACACCGACGTATTTAAATGGTTCAACAGCCTCATCCTCTACTCTATAAAGAGTTTGATTCAATTCTTCATTACATATAATACATACTTCTTCTAACAATTCCTTCACTCTTGTTGGATCTTCCTGATAACTTACCGTTATGCGTTCAATTACACGCATCCATCCTTTATTAAAATTTTGTATCGTTCTAATCTCTCCGTGCGGGATGGTAAGTAGTTTTCCTGACCATTCACGAATTTGCATAAAACGAATACTAATCTCTTCAATAGTTCCTGAATTTGTTCCGTTAAAAGTTACAAAATCACCAACCCGAAACTCTTTGTCCGCTAATCTTGCAAAGCCTAATATAACATCTTTTAGCATCTGTTGTGCAGCAAAACCGATGACAACTCCAGCTATCCCTGCACCTGCAATAATACTTTTTATATCTACAAATTGGCTAATTAAATATATGATAAGACTGATGATAATAATATATCTAAAAATAGATCGAATTACACTTTGAATCGTCTGCTCTACCTCTTCATCAAAAAAGCTTGATTTCCTAAAAAACCAATCAATAATACGGTTTATTACAAAAGAAATAATGATTAAAACTAAAGCAAATAGTAAAAATCTTAAAAGTAAAAACTCTCTTACATAATTAAAAAATTCTTCAGTATACGTTAATAAGCTCATTTAACCACTTCCTTACTAATTAAAAAATTCATAATCGCCTAAGTTTGTTCCAGAAAAATCTATTATCCTAATCTAAAATGCCACTATCCTTACTATGTATTTTGACTCTATTACTAATTCACCTTAAACAGTATGTCTAGGTGTTCTTTTTCCTTTCCCTTTAAATATACCCTTTTTAATAACCTAAGGGGGAGCGAATCGTGAAATTTTTTTATACGTTAAAACTTTATTCATCTCATTACGATTTCAACTCATTTATTCATTAACTACGTAAAAAAAGAGCTGAATTTATCAGCTCTTTTATTCAATATTAATTGTTGTCTTACTACTTTTTTCTTCTTTCAATTTTGGCAATTCAATTGTCAGTACGCCATCTTTATAATTTGCTTTAACATTTTCTTCCTCAACTTGTTTAAAATTAAAGCGTCGAGTTACAGAACCTATAGAACGTTCTTTACGAATATATGTGCCATTCTCATTTTTTTCGTCTACTTCATTATGATTCGTTGCTTGGATCGTTAATATATCTTGTTCAAAATCAACTTGAATGTTTTCTTTTTGAAAACCTGGTAAATCTGCTTTCACAGTATATTTACCAGATTGCTCATGAACATCTACTTTAAAAGTATCCATGTTCAGTGGCTTAAAGAAAGCATCTGTCATCCCTTCTAATAAAGAAGGCCCAAAATCAAAAATGCCATTTTGACGTTTTGTTATCTCTGGAAATAAATTACGCATATTTTTTCCTCCTTATTATTTATGAATGAAAGATTATCTCTTTCTGCCTTTATTATAACATTTGGTCAAAAAAGGTCAAAATTTTTGTTTGACCTTTTTTGATGTATATTTTACCAAATAAAACAAATAAGTTATATGTCATCTCTCCCCTTATAAAGAGGAATATATTTACATAATAACGAATAGTTTATTTGCTCTTATTTTTTCTTACGGAGGTTACATACAATGGGATATATTGAAGAACTTAGAAAAGTTGTCGGATCAAGACCACTCTGCTGTAGCTGTTTTCAATGAACATGGACAAATAAAAGAGACCTTTTTTAAAGGCCTCTTTTTTCACTTCACTTCTGCATGTAAGCATGACTTAAAATGTCCAAGTGCATATTCATGCCCTTGTGCATTAAAAGATGCAACCGCCTTTTCATAAACAACAATTTTAAACCCTTTATTATAAGCATCTACTGCTGTATGAAGAACACAAATATCAGTACAAACACCTACAAGATGAACTTCTTCTATTCCTCTTTCTCTTAGCTTCATATCTAAATCCGTTCCAGCAAACGCACTGTATCGCGTTTTGTCCATATAATATACATTCTCTGCATTTTTATATGTTTCGTACACATCTTGTAATTCACCAAACAAATCTCTTCCACTTGTACCAGCTATATTATGGGGCGGGAATAACTTTGATTCTGGATGATATACATCATTTTCTTCATGTTTATCAATAGCAAAGACAACGTAATCTCCATTTTCAATATATTGCTTCGTTATATGTACAATTTCCTTCTCAATTTCCTGTCCTGGTTTCCCGCAAGTTAAAGCACCCTTTTCCGCTACAAAATCATATGTATAATCAATATTAATAAGAGCTCGTTTCATAACCACTATCTCTCCTTCTTCTGTTTCACAGTAAACAATAGAAAATTTGTTATTACGACATCGTATGTACTATTCGACATTTCAAATGAAATACCTACATTTTTCTTCTGAAACTTACCTTAGTCCGAGTTTATCATATAATAGATAAACAATGGTAAAACAAATAGCTCCTATTAACAAGTCATGAATTTGATAATTGAGCGTTATTTGCATAAACTCTTGTATCGTAAACCAAATTACTGCCATCATTAGGCTAATCAAAATGATACGAATACACCGATTCACGTATTCAACCTCTTTCTCTGTCATAGTAGTAACAAGTGATTACTTCCTATTTAATCGTATTAGAAAATGAAATAAGTTATTCACTCTTGCACACTCTAGTCCAAACAAAAAAGCACACTACTTTTTGAGTAATGTACTTTTTATTCTTATTAAGACGCAGGTTTTGTCTCAAATGTTGCTTGATTAAAACTAATAACCTTTCCTTTCGGATCATTGTTTTCATACTGAACTGCAGTAATTGTATGACTACCTGTTTCCAGCGTTTTTTCTTTTAACTGCACTGTTGTCTGCGTTGTACTAGTTACTTGATGTTTATCTGTATACATTTGATCTACAAATACGAATGTTTCTTTATCACTTTGAAAATTAGAAAGTTCTAATTCAACTTGCTGAATTAACGTATCCTTTTTGATGAATACAGTCGGTATATTGCCGTTTTCAGAAGTACCATCTGGAGTAATAACTTTTACTTTCCCTTCTCCAATTGACATTGCTCCTTCAGGAAATACAACCATATTCTCATCACTTGCGTTTACAACTTGTTCTTCCTGTTTTGATTGCGCGTCCTCTTTTTCCTGTGGAGCACCGCAACCAACTAATAACAATACAGACAATCCAGTGATTATGAATTTTTTCAAAATTCATCCCCCCTGTAACTTCATTATAATTTATTATACAAAAATAACTTTTAAATTTTGAGACTACTTTCAACACTTTCATGAACAAATAGAATCTTGCTCACGATTAATGTATCATACTTTCCTTAATAGAACATTAATTTTTTTTATGAAATAAATAGTAATTTCCTCTTATCTATCATTTTAGCCCAACATATGAATTACATACCCTCAAAAATAAAAAGACATTGTTAATTCAATGTCTTTTCTATACAGCAATTAAAAAACAAACGTTGTAATCTCATCTACTTCTTTTCTTGGAAGTTTCTTCGGTTTATCTTTCGGAAATCCGAGTGAAATAACCATATTTATTTGTTTTTCAGGCTCAACTTGTAAATATTGGCGCAGTTCATCTTGAGCTAGCAATACTGGCCCTGTCATTGGACAAGTACCAAGTCCCTTTGCATGTGCAGCTAACATTAAGTTTTGTGCCGCTAAACAGCTACTCTTAATGCCTTCTTCCTCCCAAACTGAATTTGGAACAAAAGCAATTGGATCAAATATCTTTTCACGGAACTTTGATTCATATGGTGTTGCCAAACATACGATTAATACTGGTGCCTCCGAGAAAGCTGTTGCATATGGTCCGAAAGAACGTGTAAGTAATTTCCCTGCTTTCTCTTCTCCATTTTCTGCTGCTTTTGCCGCAAGTTTATGTAATGCATCCCACGTCATTTGTTCAATTTCTTTAATCTTCTCTCGATTCATGATAACTAAGAATTCCCACGTTTGTGAATTCGTATCACTTGGTGCGTAACGAGCACAATCAATTATTTCTTTTATATCATTAGTAGATACTTCTTGATCTGTAAACTTTCTAACACTTCGTCTTCCGTGAATTACTTCTTTAAAATCTTCATAATTCATATATTAAATCCCCTTTTTACAGCGTTTTCAAAACTTGTCCTATGCTTGAATTATATCATGAAAAAAAGCCGGAAGAATACCAGCTTTTTTCTTCATGATTAATTTGTCACTTTAAACAAACGAATACTCTCTTCGTATGCAGCTTGTAGTTTTTTCGTAATTGGTCCTCTTTCACCAGCCCCGAACTGTTCATCACCAATTTGAACGACTGGGAATATTTCAAGTGGCGTCGCTGTAAAGAAGCACTCCTCAGCGTCATATACTTCTTGTAATGAAAACTCTCGTTCCTCTACATCGATATGTAACTCTTTCGCTAATGTAATTACATAGTGACGTGTAATACCATGTAAAATGAAATGATCCGCTGGATGTGTAATCAACTTATTATTCTTCACGATAAAGAAATTGGAATGACACCCTTCAGTCACAATACCATCTCGTACTAATATTGCTTCTTGATACCCTTGTTCATTTATTTTGTTTTTGATCATGATATTAGGAAGCAAATTTAAAGATTTTATATGGCAAAACTTCCACCTGATGTCCTCTTCTACTGTCACCTTAATCCCTGCCTCCATTGAAGCAACTGGTCTTGGGAACGAAACAAGATTTGCAAAATATGTCGGTTGTAAATCTGATTCATATACATGATTGCGCGGTTGTGCACCTCTTGATATTTGTAAATATACATTCCCATCTTCTTGAAATTGATTTTTTTCAATCATTTGATATAACTCTTCTACTAATTCTTCCTTCGTAAATGGTGGAATTAGTTTTATTTCTGCCATAGAGTTAAAGAATCGTTCCAAATGTAAATCTAATAAATGAGGCTTGCCATCGTATAGTCTAAATACTTCATAAATCCCATCACCAAATTGGAAGCCTCGCTCTTCTAATGCTACCATCGGCTGTTCTTCTTTCGTATTAATCATTCTCCCATTAAACAAGATCCAATCTTTATGAATAGCTTTCATTCTTCACCACTCCTTTATCACATGATTGATTTTATTGTACAACTTATGACACCCTGAAAGAAGGAATTTTCTGTATTTTTATAAACTAAAAATACATCACTTCGTAAAAGTGATGTATTTTATCATTTATTTAAGGAAATATTTTTCAATATCATCTAACATAAGGTTCGCAGCTTTAATACCGCCTGCTGTATTCCAAATTACCTCATCTACTTGGAATACTTTATTATTTTTAGAAGCCTGTAGTTGCTTAAAGAGTGGATCTTCTGTCCATTCCTTCGCTAACGAATTTCCTTCATTATTCTTATCTGCATCTTTATCAGACGTGAAATAGAATAAGTAGTCTCCGTCCATATTTGGAATCTGCTCTTTTGTAATTCCTTTTATCGCAAAATCATCTTTATCTTGTAATGGTGGTCGTTTAAATCCAATATCATTTAAAACAACGCCCGAGAATGAGTTTTTTTGATAAATACGAACATCACCTGGCACGAAACGAATAATAGAAACTTTAGAATTCAATTTATCGCCCAACTTCTCTTTCATTCCTTCAATGCGTTTTTTATAATCATCAAGAGCTTTTTGCCCTTCTTTTTCTTTATTTACAGCTTTTGTATAAAGTGTAAAGTTTTCTTTCCAATCACCGCGTAATGTTTCTGCATAAACAGTTGGTGCGATTTCTTTTAGCTGATCATATATTTTTTCATGACGCATTTTATTTCCGATAATTAAATCTGGCTTAAGCTTCATTACAGCCTCTAAATTAATATCACGTTCAGTTCCTACAACTTCCGTGTTTTTTAACTCTTTCGCTAAATGAGGATACCATTCATCACCAGCACGTGGTTTCGTAGTCCCCACTGGCGTTACGCCCACAGCTAGGAGAGCCTCTGCGCCTTCATTTGTTAAAACAACAACTTTTTTAGGTGTACCATTTACTGTCGTTTCACCCATTGCATGCTTTACCGTATATGAATCTTTTGCTTTCGCTGATATATTATTTTCTTTTTTCTCTTCTTTACTACATCCTGCAATTACAACCATGAGTATCATAATGCAGAACATAATTAGTTTTTTAGTATGTATCATATGTCCTCCCTAGATGAAATCGATTATCATTAACATTTAAAGATTAATGTATCTTACATACATTGTCAATGTATATCAGAAAACTTTTTTAATATATACTATTTAGATTCTATCCGCTTTTCTAATGTTTCTTTTTAAAACATAGTGCATAAGTATGAAAAAAAATGTTGTTATTAAAATGCGTACCCTTGTTATACATAACAAGGATACGCATCCATATTGCACTATCATTTTAATTCCTAATATTGAGTATACTTAATATACGCTGAGTCATTATATACCCACTGATTTCCCCCAAGGTTTAACCAACCATTTTCATTTATATATACTAAATAAGATTCTGGAGAATTTAATTGGCGGATAACTGCAGATGTAGTTGATGGACCACTTCTTAAATTTACATTCATCCCTTGTATATATGCAACCCCAATTGGGCTTCCATCACTATTGCTTGTCTTTACAAAATTAATGTAAGAAGGATCATTATACACCCATTGTCCATTCCCCAAATCTAGCCATCCATTACTTTCTTGATATACAACGTAAGATTCTGGAGAATTTAATTGACGAATAACTGAGGAAGAAGTTGATGGACCATTTCTTAAATTTACATTTTTCCCAAGAACATAAGCGCTTCCCTTCGTTTGAGGTGTCGGTTGTGGATTTGGAGTTACTCCAAAAATAGCTGCTATTCCATTTGCATACGCTTGACTTAAATCTTCAATAAATTGTGGATTTTTTAATAAATTTGCATCAAAAGCTGTATCAATAAAAGCAGTCTCAGTTAAAATTGCATCCATTGCGGTTTCTCTTAATACCGCATAATTTTCTTTTTTTGCTCCTCGATCACGAAGACTATATTTTGTTAATACAGGATTGACAGCTGTATGCATTTTTTGTTGCTTTGCATATGCAGTGCTGCTATTGGATAACGCATTATAAATATAACTTTCAAAACCTGTACCCCCGCCGCTATTAATATGAAATGAAATAAAATAATCCGCACTGAAAGCATTAGCAATATTAGCACGTTCAGATAAAGAAATAAACACATCACTATCACGTGTCATTTTAATTGTAATTGGGTAATTTACCGTTAAAATGTCTCGAACGCGTCTAGCAATTTGAAGTGTTAAGTTTTTTTCTACTAAACCATTACCAACAGCACCAGAATCATATCCACCGTGCCCTGCGTCTATAACAAGTTTCATTTTATTGCCCCGCCCCTTTCTTGTAATATGTTTGCATTTCTACTCGTCCTATTTTATGTGAAATATACAAGTTCTGTTACAATTGCAAATAAAAAAACCGCCTTATGTAAGGCGGTTTCTATCATCTTGCTTTAACCAATTTAAAATAAATATATACGATTGATAGTGAACATAACGTATGCAAAATAAAATAAATAAAAGTGCTATTCCAACACCACTATAAAGTAAACCGAACTTTAAAAAAACATTTACAAGTGGTGGAAAGTTTATTAGATTTTGTAATGTACTAAGCATACAAAACATAATGAAAAAGACAGGGACGTATTGTAATTCATACGGCTTTTTTTTCTTAATCATTCTTTTCCGAATGATTATATGACATAATTCTGCTACTATAAAGCACCCTCCAATTAATACAAGACCAGAAGTCATCGTCATACATCCACCTGCCTTATATTTATTGTATCGCATAAATAATCATCGTTATATTTTCTTTACATACTCTTCATCTTCTGAAGTAAAACCAAAACTCTCTATGAAAGACTTCGCCTTTTCTGTTAATTTCTCTTGTAGCACTTTTATTTCTTTCACATTTCTTTGTTTCATCATTTCTTCAAATGTAAAATACGTATTTGTACCATAACCGTAACCTTGGTAATCAAAATGAATAATTAGCTGTGATAAAACAGCCCGTTCCTCTTGTACACTATAATCTATTACACCAATATATGTATCATCAACTTTCACACAGTACTGTACCTTTTTCTCACCTAAACTATGCGATTTAAACATTTCTTTAACAACGCTTTCATTTTCTACAGTAACTTTCTCAAACGTAATCATATGTTGTCCATCCTTTTACTATTATTGTATCAATAATACTTCCTATTTATGAAAAAAACCTTAAGACCGTATGCGATCTTAAGGTTTTTCTAATTAAACTAAGCTATACGCACGTTTTGTTTCTTCATGGAACTTATTCGTATCGTATTTATGCTCAACATAAATTTGGTGCCATACCATAAACGCAAGTACAGTCCAAATTTTACGGCTATAATCGCCTTTATCTGCACAATGTGCTTCCAGTAAGTTTAATACATACTGTTTGTCGATTAAATGCTCTGTCTTACTTTCGTTTATAATATTTATAGCCCAATCATGCATTTCGTCTTTTAACCAGTGACGAATTGGTACTGGGAATCCAAGTTTTTTACGATCTAATACGTGATCTGGAACGATTCCGCGTGCTGCTTCACGTAAAATAGCTTTCGTAGTTCCGTTAGCAATCTTAAATTCAGTTGGAATTTTAGATGCAACATCGAATACTTCTTTATCTAAGAACGGTACACGAAGTTCTAATGAGTTTGCCATTGTCATTTTATCAGCTTTTAATAAAATGTCACCGCGTAACCATGTGAACATGTCAATGTACTGCATTTTACTTACATCATCATAATCTTTAATCTCGTTATACAATGGTTTCGTGATATCCATATAGTTAACACTTTCATTGTAATACTTCATTAATTCAGCTTTTTCTTCTTCACGGAAGATTTTAGCATTTCCATAGTAACGCTCTTCAATTGGTGTACATCCACGCTCTAGGAAGCTCTTACCTTTAAATCCTTCTTTAAGAGCACCACTTAATGCTTTTAGAACGCTCTTACCTGGGCTAGGAATGTAAGAGAACATTTTTAGTGAATTTGGCTCACGGTAAATGTTATAACCACCAAATAGCTCGTCTGCGCCTTCACCAGAAAGAACAACTGTTACATGTTTACGTGCTTCTTTCGCAACGAAGTACAATGGTACAGCTGCTGGATCAGCTAAAGGATCATCCATATGCCAAATGATTTTTGGGAACTCATCCATAAATTCTTTCGCTGAAATGAATACGTTATGGTTTTTAACGCCTAATTTCTCAGCAGTTTCTTTCGCAACATCAACTTCACTGAAACCACGTTGCTCAAAACCAACAGAGAATGTTAAAAGATTTGGATTCATTTCTCTTGCGATAGAAGCGATGATAGATGAATCGATACCACCAGATAAGAATGAACCTACTGGTACATCACTACGCATATGCACTTTTACTGAATCATATAACACATCACGAATTGCTTGGATATGCTCCTCTTTCGTTGCACTTGAAGCGTTGAAATAAGGTTTCCAGTAGCGATGGATTTCCATCTCTTTACCGATTTCTTTTACGAAATAATGACCAGGCTCGATTTTATTAACATCAATTGTTAAAGTTTCTGGCTCTGGACCATATTGGTACGTAAAGTAATGTTGTAGTGACGTTGGATTAACGCCTTTATCTTCCATCACATGCATAATACTTTTCTTCTCAGATGCGAAGAATGTAGTATCACCTTGTTGTGCGATGTATAAAGGTTTAATACCGAAGTGGTCACGTGCACCGAAAAGTTTCTTTTCTTCACGATCCCAAATCATAAATGCAAACATACCACGAAGGTAATCTACACATTTTTCTTTCATATGTGCATACAATGCAATGATAACTTCTGTATCAGATTGCGTTGCAAACGTTGCACCTTTTTCAAGTAACATTTCACGTAATTCTACATAGTTGTAAATTTCACCATTAAAAATAATTACATATCGATCATTTTCATAAGTTAGCGGCTGATGTCCTGCCTCTAAGTCAATGATGCTTAAACGGCGGAAGCCAAATTGTACATGTTCATCACGAAAATATCCTTCGTCATCTGGACCACGGTGGAAAATCATCGTGTTCATATTTTCAAATTGATGTTTTTCTGTTTCTGAAAACTCTCTAGGGTTTTCACATAAACATCCTACAAAACCACACATACTTCTTACCCTCTTTCAGTTTTCATTCTGTCTCTATACTACTATATCAACCCTATTTATACTAGCATAATCAACTGAATATGGCGACCAAAAACTATAAAAAAATCACTCCATTTCACATTTTTAACAATTTTTTATGAAAACATGAAAACTAGGCACTCACCTTTCTCCGCTTTTGTCATATGATATTGCAAATTGATTTCTAGGAGGGAATACCATGAGTGAAGAAAAAAAAGATTCTTCTCGCCCACCGGTTCGTAATTACTTAAAGCAAATTGATGATTTCTTCGAGCAAACACCTCTTCGCAATGTAATCGCTGATTTAAATCATTTTTTCCAAAAAGGAAACCGTTTATTAACATTCCCTGTAGATTTATATGAAGTTGGTGAAGAACTCGTTGTTACAGCTGAACTACCAGGTATACAAAAAGAACAAATCCAAATTGAAATACAAAGTGAATACTTAAAAGTCTCTGTAAAAGAAGAGATACTTGAAGAGGAAGAAGAACAAACATCCCATAACTATTATCGCCGAGAACGTTCCATTTCAGAAGCATCAAGATTGATTAAATTGCCGTATTCAATTAATAAAAAAGCGGCAAAAGCTTCTTATCAAAACGGCGTATTAGAAATTCGGGCGCCGAAACTTCCCCAGCAACATGACATTTTATCGATAGACTAATGCAAAAAAATAAGGGTGCTATGCACCCTTATTTTTAACCCACTAATCGCTTCATATCACGTATAATGTCTTCGTATGGCGTATTACTAATGCCACTATACTTTTTCATTACTTTTCCGTTTTGATCAATTAAATAAAATGATGTACCATGCATGACCTGACCGTTCTCCGGCTTATCTACAAGTGATTGGAAATTATCTTTTGAAAACTTTGTAATATCTTCTAACGAATACCCCGTTAATAAATTCCAGTTACTAGTATCCTCTGTAAACTTTTGAATAAAAGCTTTCAGATTTTCTGGCTTATCAAGGTCTGGATCTACACTAAATGAAACAAACTGAACGTCTAATTTCTCTTCTTTTGCCATCTTTTGAAGCTTGGCCATATTTGCAGTCATTGGTGGACAAACTGTCTGACAATTTGTGAACATAAAATCTGCAACCCAAACTTTCCCTTTTAAATCTTTTGTACCAAATTGCTTTCCATCTTGATTTGTAAATTGGAAGGTTTCTAAATCCCAATTTAATGGTTTACGAAGCTTTGAACCTGATTCACTACATCCAGCAAGTACAAAGAGACAAAATACAACCATAAGACCAATTATTTTTTGATAACGCTTCATTTATAAACCTCTTTTCTCTATCCTAAATTTAAATAGGTTATGTTTATAATAACAAAAGTTAACACTACGAGAAAATTGTTTACTACATTTGTTCACGAAATCGTACGAATTTACGTATGTTACTTCTTTATTTCAAGCGAATTACTAGACAAAATATATTTTTTTACTATTATTTCTATAAATAAAAGTGATAAAACTAATTTTATTGTTACTTTTGTAAATACCTCTCCCTATTTTTTAACAATTCCTTAAACATTAATCCATGTTTTACACTGTATTCCTTAACAACATTTCGGTACAATACAAATACAACGATTTTAAATGAGGTGATGTTCATGGCAAAGCGCTATGAAAATATGGATAATGTTAGTACAAAAAAATCAATTCGCTCTTTTTTACGCTGGCGTAAAGAACGAAAGCAAAACAAAAAAGATTTTTCTTTCTTAGTAGAACAATCACCCGTTAAACAAAGTGCATTTTTGCAAAGTAATGTTGAAAAAACGACTATCACATGGATTGGGCATTCCACTTTTCTTATCCAAACGAATAGACTTAATATATTAACAGATCCAGTATGGGCTAATAAATTAAAGCTAGTTCCAAGACTTACAGAACCTGGACTCTCTATAGAAGCACTACCTAAAATTGATATTGTCCTTATTTCACATGGTCATTATGATCATTTAGATTTTCCAACTCTTCGTCAGTTGAATGATGATGTTCTATATCTTGTACCTATTGGATTAAAAAAATTATTTACTCGTAAGAAATTTAAACATGTAGAAGAGTATAAATGGTGGGAAAGTACGATAATTAACGCAGTTTCTTTTCACTTCGTACCTGCTCAGCACTGGACGAGAAGATTCTTATTTGATATGAATACGTCTCACTGGGGTGGATGGATTATTGATAATGAAACGACTATGGAAACCATATATTTTTGTGGTGACAGTGGCTATTTCCAAGGTTTCAAAGAAATTGGTGAACGCTTTTTAATTGATATTGCTCTTATGCCCATTGGCGCTTATGAACCAGAATGGTTTATGAAAGTATCTCATGTTTCACCTGAAGAGGCCGTGCAAGCTTATTTAGACTTAAACGCTACGCATTTTATACCAATGCATTACGGAGCTTTTGCACTCGCCGATGAAACACCTCGTGAAGCAATAACTAGACTTCGAAATAATTGGAATTTGCGCATGTTACCGTGGGAACAACTGCATGTACTCTTTTTAGGTCAAACTTTTATTTATAGTAACGCAACAAATAATAAGCAAATAAACGAAAAAATTGAAACTTTACATGTGTAACGTAATGACTGATTTTCTATATCCAACATATAATATAGAAAATCCTATAGTGAAAATTTAATTAGTGGGTTTTCTTCATCCCCACTGATTATTTGCCTTCACCAATCAAGCTTTTACGGGCAGCCCGCTACCTAACCTCTTTGCTCCAGCTAAATTTGAGGTAGAGAGTTTTACTGTCCGCAAATAGCGGGATAAAGGGTGTTTTCTATGAATGAATATTTACAGACTCGCTATATCATTAGCGGTAGTGCCTGTGTAGCTCTTCTTATTTCTTACTTTCTATTTACATAAAAAAGCTACTTGAAATATATTTTCAAGTAGCTTTTTTATTACTCTGCTAAATACATAAATCCGATTGCGCCCGGACCTGTATGAGTACTAATAATAGGCGTTGTATAGAAAATTTCTGATTGAGCAAATCCACTCACTTTTTCAACCGCCGCTTTCATACTTTCAGCTAAAGGAATTGCTTTCGCATGCGGAATTGCAACAGCTTTTACGACTTTTCCAGCCGTATCTTGCTCAAATAACTTAGCTAATGTTTTTACAATTTGGCCTTGGCTACGAACTTTCGTTACAGGATTATAAACACCGTCTTCAAGACTAGCAATTGGCTTTATATTAAGTAGCGAACCGATAAACGCTTTTCCTTTACCGATACGTCCACCCTTCACTAAGTTTTCTAATGTATCCACTACTACATATAAACGAGTATTCTTTCTTACTTCATCTACACGTTTTAAAATTTCTTCTAGTGAGCGTCCGTCATTTGCCATTTTTGCAGCTTCAATTACTTGATATGCTAAAGCATGTGTAATAAATTGAGAATCAACAACTGTTACTTTTGTATCAGTCATTGATGCAGCGCTATTTGCAGTTGCTACAGTACCGCTCATTCCACTTGTCATATGGATAGAAAGGACTTCGCTTCCATCTTCCCCTAGCTTGTCATACATTTCTACAAATGTACCCATAGCTGGTTGTGATGTTTTTGGTAATTCCTCTGATTTAATCATTTCTTCAATAAATTCGTCAGGTTGTAAATCAACGCGATCTAAATATGTTTGTCCATTTACAGAGATTGATAATGGTAAAACATGAATGTCATACTTTTCGATTACGTCTTGTGATAAATCTGCCGTTGAATCTGTTACAATTTTAATTTTTTGCATACTATACTTCTTCCCTTTCCAATACGCTCTCCTTGTTATTATACTAGTATTCCCATTGCTTTCAACAATTTGGAACGAAATTTCATCAAATTAATTATATTTTCATATCTAAAATGAAAAAGACAGAGTTTACTAACCCTGTCCGTACTTCGTATCATGCATTTTTTTCAAGGGTATTTGTTTTATATACATTTAAATAATCATTCCACTTCAAACAATTTTGTAAATATTCACGGAAAGAATACGAAAATCTTGGGTGTTTTTGTTTTTGAATTTTTGCAATAAATAATTGAAGACGAGACTGAATTAGAAACGATAATGGATGCTGTGCCTGTAGGACAGGGATTTCAAATATTTTAATGCAATCCCCTGTTGAATGAGTGAAATAAAAACTTTTCGTAATCACAATATCAATCCTCTTTTTCATTGGATTTTTGAACTTCCTCTACTTTGCGCTGTAACACGTTGTTTAAAGTGGAGTAAAATCAGACTTATATGATTTCTGTAGTCCTTATGGCTAGAAGATTTATACTCTATTCATCTCCACCTAATTCACCTTCCCGTTCTAAATATCTCTGAGACGGGAATCTCATTATCCATCAATTGTTTAATACATTTAGTATAAGCTTATAAAAGCGCAAAGTTTGTCTAAATTTTGGAGATTCTATAATTTTTTTCTTCTATATATTGTATACGTTTATAGCTATAGTATAACAAATAAATAAAAAAGTGCCTTTATAACGAGGCACTTTTCGACTGCATTTCTTCTCTTTTCTTTTTCCTCTTACTAACAACCTTTGATAACGCAATACTTACTTCATAAATACAAATAAGCGGCACTGCAACTAAACTATGAGATAAAAAGTCTGGCGGTGATATACAAGATGCAATGATAATTAATGCTACGTAAGCATACCTTCTTATTTTTATTAAAAATTCCGCCGTAAGTATTCCAATACTAGTTAAAAACATTACAACGACTGGCAATTCAAAAATCACAGCAAATGGAACTGTTAAATTAAGTACAAAATGAAAATACTTTTCTGTCGTAAACATCGTATTAAACATTTCATTACCTATCGTAGTTAAAAAGTGAAATAGAAACGGCATTACAATAAAGTATCCAAAACATAAACCTGCGATAAATAATATAGACAATACCGGTATATACATTATTGTCATCTTTTGTTCATTTGGATGTAAACCCGGTTTTACAAATAACCAAATTTGTATAGCAGCAAAAGGAATTGTACAAACGATAGCAAATACTGTAGCAATCGAGAAAAAAATCCACAATACATCACTTGGACCGAGAACAGTTAATTTCATTGGTAAATCTTTTACAAGCCAAAAATAAATATCCTTTGTAAAAGTAAATCCAATAATTAAAAATAGTACAAAGGATAACACCGTATATATTACTCTTTTTCGAAGCTCAACAATATGTTCTACTACGCTCATTTCCCGATTTTCCATCTCGTTCACCACACTTTATTTATCCATTACAAGGAAAATACACTACATTTTTTCTTTCTTTTCCTTTTCTTGAAATGCGTCATCTGTCAATTCTTTCGTTGATTTTTTAAACTCTTTTAACGTTTCCCCTAAAGCCTTCCCGATTTCCGGCAATTTTTTAGGTCCAAATAAAATGAGTACTGCTACTAAAATTAAAATTAACCCTGGAAAGCCAATATTTGAAAACATTTCCCCATCCCCTTTATTAGTAGTTTCCTTGTCCTACTATTACATAATTTTATTTTGTCAAAAAAGTTTGAAAACGTCAACAAATCCATTGTCTTTTGTCAAAAAAATTCAAAAATATAATCAATTATACAAATTTCATTTTCTATTGCTCTTGTGTATGATATGGTAAGGGAAATGACATATTATTTTATGATAGTAGAAAGGATTTGCATTATGACTGAAAAAATGACACGAATGACCCAATTTGTAAAAGAAGAAATTGCAAATGCAATTACACATGGTATCGGTGCCATTTTAAGCATCCCTGCCTTAATCATATTGATTATTCATGCTTCTAAGCACGGTACCGCATCAGCCGTAGTTGCATTTACTGTTTATGGTGTAAGTATGTTCTTACTGTACTTGTTTTCAACATTGCTACATAGCATTCATCATCCTAAAGTAGAAAAAATATTTACTATTTTAGATCATTCAGCCATTTACTTATTGATTGCTGGCACGTATACTCCTTTTCTACTTATTACACTTCGTGGCCCATTAGGATGGACGTTGCTTGCTATAATATGGACACTAGCAATCGGAGGTATCGTCTTCAAAATTTTCTTTGTACGTCGCTTTATAAAGGCTTCAACTTTATGTTACATCATTATGGGATGGCTCATAATCGTTGCTATTAAACCACTTTATGAAAATCTAACTGGACATGGTTTTTCACTACTTTTAGCAGGTGGAATTTTATATTCTGTTGGAGCTATATTCTTCCTTTGGGAAAAGCTACCTTTCAACCATGCCATATGGCACCTGTTCGTTTTAGGTGGTAGTGCGATGATGTTCTTCTGTGTACTCTTTTATGTCTTACCTACAGCATAATAAAAAAGGATTCAGCTTACGATAAGCTGAATCCTTTTTTATTACTTATGTAATTGTGAGGCAATAACTTCCTGTGTATGCTTCGTTAATTCTTTAATATCCATATTCGCATAATCTTCAGGTGTAATCGGCTTAGAAATTGTTACTGTTGCATGAGCTGGCTTCATACGATTTCCATTCGCTTCAAACATCTTATATGTACCATCTAATGTTACAGGTAAAATTGCTACACCTGACTTTACTGCCAGATGAAAACTACCAGCCTTAAACTCTCCAACTTCGCCACCCTTACTTCTCGTTCCTTCAGGGAAAATTACGATAGAATGTCCATTCTTTAATAGTTCAATTCCATCTTTAATCGCTTGAAGAGATTGACGACGATCGCTACGATCCATAAATACACAATTCATCAGTTCCATCCAAGTTGGTACAACTGGGAACTTTTTAATCTCTGCTTTTGAAACGAATCCAATTGGTTTATTTAAGTAACCTAGTAAAACAGGGATATCCATATTACTTTGGTGATTACTTACAACTAGTACTGGCTTGTCTTTCGGAACATTTTCAAGTCCTTTCACTTCTACTGCCCCTCCAGCTACACGTACCATTTTCTTACCAAACCAATTTGTCGTTTTATACACAGCATTGTCTTTTTCTTTTGGCGCCATCGTATTTACTTGTCTTTTAAGACGCCACATTCTCGGTGTAATCGCAATTACGATTAAAATTAAATAAAAGATTTTAAAAAACGTTTGAATCATACAGAACCCCCACCTATTATCATTCCGACCTTCATTATACTAGACAAACGAAGGAAAAAGAAGAAAAAAAGTCCAAACAGCAAGTGTTCGGACTTTTTAAGCATTCTATATTAGAAACGTTTTGCTAATTCACGAGCATTAGCAATTGCTGCTTCTTTAATTTCTTGTGCTTTTTCAGGGTTTGCATTCATACCTTCAACTGCAATATATTCAGTATCATTTACACCGACAAATCCTAATACAGTCTTTAAGTGATTGCGACCGAAGTCTACAGCTGCGTATGCTCCTTCAGAATATACGCCACCTGTTGCTTGAATGTGAAGCGCTTTTTTACCTTCTAATAAGCCGACTGGACCATTTTCAGTATATTTGAATGTTTTACCTGCGATTGCTACGTTATCTAAGTATGCTTTTACTACTGGTGGATAGCTAAAGTTCCACATTGGAGTTACGAATACATAACGATCTGCATTCATAAATGTTTCTAAGTTTGTGTTCATTGCTGCTACTTTTTGTTGTTGAACTTCAGTTAAAGCTTCAAAGCCTTCACCTGCTGCAAATTTACCCCAAGCAGCAAATACATCTGCATCAATTGCTGGTACTGTAGTGTTGAATAAATCAATTGTTACAACTTCGTCTTGTGGATGTTCGTTTTTATAAGCTTCGATGAAAGCTTCCCCTACTGCCATTCCGAAAGAACCTTCTGCTGAATTTGGATTTGCTGTGATAAATAGTACTTTTGTCATTGTATTCTCTCCCTTTTTTCTCTTTATCTTTAATTCAAGATTTATTTTTCAAAAGTTAATAACTTACCTTATGTAAGTATAATACAAAAAGTTTTAATCAATGTCAATAAAAAATAGCTACTTTTTTTTCGTAAGTTAATGATTTACTTTGTTTCCTTAAAATTTAGTATACGGATATTACAAACTCTTTCATATAAATAGGCTACCTCTACAACTTATAGAGATAGCCTACTATTACATATTATTTTTGAAATACATGTTTTACTTTTTCAGCTGGAATATTACTTCCGCCTCTACCTTTTACATCTTCAATCATCATTGTAATGACCATATCTGGGGAATTTAAATCAAATGCAGCGAACCAACCTAGTTCTTTTCCTTCGGCCTCTTTTGATACTTTTAATTCCGCTGTACCTGTTTTTCCAGCAAGAGTCATGCCATCAATTTTAGCAATTTTCCCTGTACCATCTGGATCATTAATTACTTTCGTCATTGCAGTTTTTAATATATCCTGATTTCCTTTAGAAATTACATTTTCTTTCCAAGCTTTTGGTTGTTTATCTGTTTTAATAATATACGGTGACGGAATCGTTCCATCATTTACAATTGGCGCATACGTTAAAGCTAAATGAAGAGGAGTCATTAATACTTGTCCTTGTCCATATCCCGTATCTGCCATTTGAATATCATTTTTAATGCCGTCATTTGCAATTTTAGAAGCAGGGAATCCATATTCAATTGGTAGTTTCTCATCGAATCCGAATTTTTTTGCTTCACTCATAAACTTGTCTTTTCCGATTTTCAAAGCTTCTTGTGCGAAGTAAATATTATCCGAGTATTTCATCGCCTTATCAAGATCAATCGGATTTGCATCTTTCACACGCGTTACATAGTAATTACCCCAAGAAGAATCTTTTGTCCATTTTAATCCTTCAATTTTCAACTCTTCTTTTGGATCAATCGTTTTCGTTTCAAGACCAATTGCAGCTGTAATAGGTTTAAATACAGAACCTGGTACCGACAATTGTGTAAAGCGATTTGTCATTGGTTTTTTCGGATCATTATTCCAAGCTTCGCGTTGTGCCTTCGATGTCCCTCGTGCAATTATATTAGGATCATATGCTGGACTACTTACTAGTGCAATTGTTTCTCCACTTTTCGGATTAATTGCTGCACTTGAACCAGCTTCACCCTTCATTTCATTATACGTTTTTTCTTGAACAGCACTATCAATAGTTAAAGTTACATTTTCTCCATCAACAGCATCTGTTTTTGCCAAGTTTTTAATTTCTTTTCCTTGCGCATCTTCTACAAAGACACGGCCACCTTTTTTACCGCGTAACTTTTCCTCTAATACTTGCTCTAAACCAGCTTTCCCAACTGGGTCATCAGCTTGATAGCCTTTCTTTTGTAGCGTTTTTAAATCTTCAGCATTTACCTTTCCAATATAACCAGTCAGATGAGCTGCCGCTTCCCCTAACGGATATGTACGAACATTTACAGGTTTTGTTGAAACACCTGGTAAATCAATGTACGTATTTTGTGTTGCCCCTTCAGGCAAAATTCCAATTGGTACGAGATACCCTGGTTTTACCCATTTAGCAGCTAATTTTTGATCAATTTCTTCTACAGACATATTTAATAACTTCGCTACTGTTTCTTTCGTTTGCGGAGCAGTATCGCCTAACTTTTCAGGAATCAATCCGATTTCAGAAGCTTTCCCATTCGTTGCAAGACCTTTTCCATTACGATCGTATATTTCACCACGTTTTGGCTGTGTTGTCTGCATACGCACTTTACTATCTTTCGTCATGCCTGGGAAAATAAAATCAGGAGTCCAATCTATTTTCCAAGATTCTTTATCTCCATCTTTTTCTTTCACCATTTTTGCTTCATGACCAAATGTAATTTTACCACCAACTGTATCCATGCTTACTTTAAAAGGAACAGGGCCTTCATCTTTTTTATCTTCTTTTACTTCCCCTGTTTCTACCTTTAAGTCTTTCACTTCGATACCAGAATAAATTTTTTCATATTTCTCAGTAAACTCTTTCTTTGAAATATCTTTTTTTGCATTTTTTGATAGTTGATCATACATATCTGCAAATTTTTGTTTATTCCACGCTTTTACATATGTATCAAACGCTTCTTGTGGTTTTTCTTCTTTACCACATCCAACTAACATGAATGTTAAGCAAAGAAAAAGAATCCCCCATATCTTTCTCAATCGATTCTCCTCCTCTTTCTATATTAGTACTTTTGAAAATTTTAGCATTTTTACATGCTACCTATCATTATAGCACTATCGAATCTCATCTATAAACTTATATTGGTGAATATAAATAAAAAGATTGATGCGAATTCTCACATCAATCTTTTTTATTATTGTTGTTTCTCATATACATGGTAATAATACGTATATGGGTTTTTTTCATCCGTTAAACCTTTTTCTACAAAAATCTCTTTCCAATTTGTCATATCTATTTCTGGGAAGAATGTATCTCCTTCAAATGCATGATGGATTTTTGTTATATATAACTTGTCTACATAAGGTAAAAAGAGATCGTAAATTTGCGCTCCACCAAAAATAAAAATCTCTTCTTCATTTTTACATAGTTCAAACACTTCTTCTACAGAATGAACAACTTCACAGCCTTCAACATGATACCCTTCATTACGAGTTACAATAATATTACGTCTTCCAGGCAGTGGTCTACCAATCGCTTCATAGTTCTTTCTTCCCATAATAAGCGGGTGACCCATCGTTGTTTTCTTCACGTATTGTAATTCACTCGGTAAACGCCAAGGTAAATTATTATCTTTACCAATTACTCTATTTTCGTCCATAGCGACCATAAATGAAACAATCATTTTTTCATCTCCTCTACAATTATACTGCAACCGGTGCTTTAATTGCTGGATGCGGATCGTATCCTTCAATCGTTAAATCTTCCATTTCAAAATCGAAAACAGATTTCACATCTGGATTTAATGTAAGTTTCGGGAATGGACGTGGTTCACGTGCCAATTGCTTTTCTACTTGTTCAAAATGATTTGTATAAATGTGTGCATCACCAATTGTATGAACAAATTCTCCCACTTCAAGTCCGCATTCATGTGCAATTAAATGTGTTAGTAGTGAGTAACTTGCAATGTTAAATGGAATTCCAAGGAATATGTCACCACTTCTTTGATATAACTGACAAGAAAGCTTTCCATCTGCTACATAAAACTGGAATAGCGTATGACAAGGCGGTAAGGCCATACTTGGTACATCTTCTGGATTCCAAGCAGAAACGATTAAACGACGTGAGTCTGGTGTTTTTTTAATCATTTCAATTACATCTTTTAATTGATCAAGTGTCTCACCAGCTGTCGTTTTCCAAGCACGCCACTGTTTACCGTAAACGTCTCCTAAATAACCATATTTATTTGAGAACTCATCATCTTCTAAAACGTTCTTTTTAAACAATTCCATTTGCTCGTCGTACTGTACTTTAAATTCTTCATCTTGTTGTGAGCGAAGACCAAAATCAGTCATGTCAGGACCAGTATACTCATCACTTTCTACCCAGCTCTTAAAAGCCCATTCATTCCAAATGTTATTATTATGCTGCAATAAATAGCGAATATTTGTATCACCTTTCATAAACCAAAGCAGTTCACTTGCTACAAGGCGAAACGGTACTCTCTTTGTTGTTAATAAAGGAAAACCTTTACTTAGATCAAAACGCATTTGATATCCAAATACAGATACAGTGCCTGTCCCTGTACGGTCTTCTTTCTTCGTACCATGTTCCATTACATGGCGGCATAAATTTAAGTATTCATTTTCAGCATGTTTCATATGTAGGAAAACCTTCTTTCAATCGTATATGCAATTTATCATAACATGAAAAATGATAAATTTAATAATCCTAATTAATAAAATTTCTTGTGCTAATTCTTACAAAATTATTAACTTTCCGAATATAAAAAGGTTTTCATTTTCTATTACCGAAAGTATAGTGCGGTAGAACAAAATTTATATTTGGAGGTTAGAAGTATGTCTAAAATTGAAACGCCTGTTATGACTTCTTTACAAACAACGGTTGAAAAAATGATGAAGGATTTAAATGTTCCTGGTGCTGCTGTCGCTGTTATAAAAGACGGTGAAGTTATTATTTCAGAAGGTTTTGGCTATCGTAATATAGAAACAAAAGAGGCTGTTACACCGAATACTCGATTCGCAATCGGTTCCTCAACGAAAGCATTTGGCACACTTTCATTAAGCTTGTTAGCACAGCAAAAAAAGTTTAATTGGGATACCCCTATCCAGTCTTATATACCTAACTTTACTTTATCTGAACTACTTGCTAGCTCACAAGTTACAGGACGGGATTTAGCTTCTCATCGAACTGGAGTGAGTCGTCATGAGGCTCTTTGGTACAGTTCTTCCTTATCTCGAAAAGATCTCGTTGAAAAAATAAAACATTTACCACTTGATGCACCGTTCCGGACTGCATTTCTATATAACAACTTAATGTATGCAACAATTAGCTACATTGTTGAAAACATTACAAATCAAACGTGGGAGCAGTACACTACAGAACATATTTTAGAACCTTTAAATATGAGACATACAAACTTCTCTGTTAACGATTCACAAACTACAGATGATTATGCTTTACCTTACATTGAAAATGACGGTGAAATAAAAGCAGTTCCATTCCGTAACATCGATACAGTTGGCGCTGCTGGGTGTATTAATTCCACAATTGAAGATATGGCACATTGGGTACTTCTCCACTTAAATGAAGGAAAATTTGGAGATCATGAATTAATCTCCTCTGAATTATTACAACAAATGTATACACCACACAATTCAATTCCAGACCAACCGGTTTTATCACTCCCTGAATCTCCATTAAATAGTTACGGTCTTGGTTGGTTTATTAGCGCTTATCGTGGTAAAAAAGTGATTCATCATGGCGGTAATATCGATGGATTTTCAGCGCTTGTTTCATTCATACCAACAGAAAACATAGGCCTTGTCATTTTAACGAATGCTGGAGGAACATTACTTCCTACTTATCTCGCTAATCAAATTTATGACGAACTACTTGAATTAGAATCCATTGATTGGCATAAACGTGCTGTAGAAGATACTAAAAAAATGAAGGAAATGATGAAAGAAGCAACTGAATCCCTCCCTGAACAAATTAAAGGGACTACACCTTCGCACAAGTTAGAGGATTATACTGGTACTTTTGAACATCCTGCATACGGAACATTACAAGTATACAAACGAGATGATTCGTTATATGCACAATTTATGGAAATGGATATTCAATTAGGGCATCATCATTACGACATCTTCTCTGCAAAAGTTGACTTATTCCAAATGAAAATGAGCTTATTATTCGCTTATGAAATGAATGTAAGTGGTGAATTCCCATCCCTTCAGTTACATGTACCAGCTACATTAAGTACTCAGCCGCTTACATTTAAGAAAATTAAATAAGTATTTTGATGGTAAAAAATAAAGGTAGGTGCGAATCACACCTACCTTTTCTATTTCATATCAATCTTATCTGGTTGAAACCAAATTGGCTTCGATAACTCAAAGTTATTATGATCCTCTAAAACTATAGTAAGACGCTCTAACATATCCTCTAACATATGCGGTGCTGCTCGTAATGTCCAGACAACTGAGGAGAAAACTGTCATGCCAACGTACACTGTGTATAATTTCCAGAACTCCTCTGGTATTTTCCTATTAAAGTATCCTTCTATTTGTCCGATTGAATACGGAATACTAATGTCCCTTGCAAACAGTGCAATTTTCACAAAATCATGAAGTGGGTCGCCCCAGTCGTAGCCATTAAAATCAACAACACCTACATATTTTCCATCCCGTACAATTATATTTTCTAAATGAAAATCATCGTGTTGAAATCGATTTGGGCGGTTCTTTAAAGATATTTCATTTTCTTCAATAAACTTTATGATTTTATCATCATTTTTTATGTTTATTCCACATGTTTTATATGCCTCTAAATATTTACTATGTTTTTTCATTGCTCTTTCATACCATGGAAGTATATTATTAGGAGCTTCATATGTATGCATTTTTGCTAAATCTTTTCCTGCCTCTATACCAATATCATATTGTTCTTTTGGTGAATACGTAGGCAATAGCTTCTTCGCATCCTCCCCTTCTAAATATGAAAAAATGCCATAGCATAAACCTTCTTCTGCCAACAAACCCATTTCAATTGGTTTTTGTGCTTGCACACTACGATTTTGCATTTCATTTAAAATTTGAAACTCTATTTTCTTTCTTTCATACTCTTTTATATCGCCTGTCCGCAATAAATATTTTTCATTATTCGTACTCGTAATTATATATTTCTTATCAGGCGAAAAACCTTTAGAAATTTCTTTAATATCCACTGCATCTTTTACTATTTGTATATTATTTTGCCATGCTGTAATTATCTTCATATCTATTCCCCTTACATTTCTGCATTTGGTGTATAGGCAACTTCTACAATAAATCCATTCGGATCGTAAAAATCAATCGTATAATAACCTTCCGAATAATGATCCATTTCAATTGGACCACGTATTACCTTGACTTTCGTACTAGAAAGAAAATCTGCTACTTCATCAACTACTTCTCTATGAATAGCTTGATAACAAATATGTCTAGGCCCTAACGTCCTTACAATTTCCTCATCTACTTCTTTAAAGTATATTTCACTTTCTCCTGTGCTATATGCTACTTCATTTAACTTTCTCCACCCAATTATGGAAAACAACTTATTATAAAAAGAAATGGATTCCTCTAAATTTGCTACCCAAAATTCAATATGATGAATGCCTGCTCGCAGTGTATTCATATTAAGAATACGCTCCTTGTACTACTTGCACAATTTCCATCGGCTTATGAACCATGTAATCTGGTGCATCTTTTTTCACTGTTTCAATAACATCATATCCCCAAGATACCCAAATTACGTTCACTCCAGCCTTTTTACACGCTGCTACGTCTCGCTGTTCATCACCGACATATAACATATCTTTCTCTGTTATTTTTTTTGATTTCAAAAATCTTTTTATCATTTTATCTTTACCAAACAAATTTTTAGAACAATACACTTCTTGAATATTTTCGATACCATTCTTGTGTAAAAACGCCCGAATATGCTCTTCTGAGTTCGATGATATGACTGCAATTCCGTAGCCTTTTTTATGTAGTTCATCTAATACTTCTTTCATCCCATGGAACAAAACGAGATTTTTTATAGCAGGCTGATATAATTTATAAAATTCCAACGCTAATATCGGTAGTTTATACAGTGGTACATTAAGTTGTTTACATCTCTCTGGCATCGTTAATTTACGTAAATGTTCAATTTCGTCTTCCTTTACTGCTTTATACCCATGTTTTTCAGCAAGTTGATTATAAATCGGTACAAATATATTTTGTGAATCTACTAATGTGCCATCAAAGTCAAAAACAATATATTTTTGCATTCCCATACTCCCTTTGCTTCTTTTTTCTAAACCTATGTTATTCAACAACATAGTTGTCTGTCCCTTCTATAAAAATAAAAAAGAACAAGATTTTCTCTTGTTCTTTTTAAGACAACCATTTCGGTGGTACATTCGTATTCCAATAAATATTTCCTAACTCATGATGTCCAGAGTATCCATCATCAAAACGGTGGTAATGGAAATTAAAATAATAACCATCTTGCGGTGGATGATCTCTTCTTACATGGAAACGCAATAAATCATTTCCAGATTTCGTATCGTAGACGTGAAAAATCTTCTCATTATTTCCACCAGCTGGTTTTTGAGAAATCGCTAATGATTGTAGTGAATCTTCTGGTACATCACTAGCAAGCTCAGCAATTGCCTCTTCAATTTTCGGTAATATTACATCTTTAAACTCATCTTCAATTACTGGACCAATTTTAGTACCAAACTTTTGCATCGACTGCTTCTCTGCTTCTTGCATTGCATAAGTAATAAAAGTATCGGTGGTTAACCTGTCATTCGTTTCTTCATATGTATAGGACGTGCTCTCCAAACTTTGTTGCCCAGCTGTGCTCGTAGGCTTGTCCGCAGCTTTGGCATTATCAAGTAATATGGAAGGAGGCGTCACTAAACCAAATGTAAACACGGTAATTAATGCGACTAAGGTTTTTCTAAACCAATTTGGCATTTATGTTCCCTCCCCTTTCACTCATTATTTTTTATATAACGGTGGTTTCTTCTATTATACAAAATGATTGTAATTTTTGCACTTTACAATTTTGTTAACGTTCACATATTTTTCACTTGAATATGAAATTGTAAGATTTCATACAATAAAAATACAACAACAATAAGGAGGCGATCAGATGACTTTAGATGTCATGTATTCCGCCGCAAGTATACTCGTTTTAGTATATTTTATTTATCAATGTGTTACAGACTAGAAAAAGAGCCGTCACTGGCTCTTTTTTACTGGTACAAATACAATCCATACAATTAATAAAATAAAAACAACGCTGCCTACCACAGCTGACAATAAATAAAACTGTGAAAGTATAACTATTCCATATAAAAGTATTGCTGGTAGTAGTAAATAACGATCTGCCTTCCATCTTAACAATAGTAATTTCCCTTCATCACAATATAAACGAAGAAACATCTTATTCGTAAATTCATTCCAATAATCACGTGCATAGCGAGAAATTGCAACTACAGCAAATACGAGAACAATAGCTGCAATCCACCTTGGAGTCATAATTATACTTGCAGTACTGATACATACAATTTGAATATAAAATATTCGTGCAGTACTTGTACGGAAAAATTCTTTCAAAAAAGATTCGACAATACGAGAATCAGCTTTTTTCCCTAAAAGTCTTTTAGAGCGCGGAAACATCCACGGTTTTTTATTCGAACTACTCGGTTTAGCCGCATGACCACCAACTTGCATAATTCCGCTCGTCCAGCGCATGCTTTCCTCCTTTTCTTTCTCGATTTCTTTAAAAAAGAACTTTTTATAATTCATTTTCTCTTTTACTAATACACTACTTAAGAAAATTACTAGACCGATAAATAGAATTGAATACAACGGATTTTTATAAATAAAAAATAAACTAATTCCAAAAAAGGACACGCTCATAGAAAATACTACATTTTTTACAATCCATAAAACCCATCGTTTCCCCACATGTACATGAACAAATCTCGTTAACAACGACAACATAAATCGAAATATAGTAAAGAATACCCAAAATAATAGGACTTGTATCTCTGTTACTTCGATACTTTTCATCAACACTGGTAACATAATAACGACTACTATTATATTCGTTATCGCTATTCGAACAAATGTGTACATCATGCCATACTGGACTAATTTTCGCATATGTGTTGCATACGAAATTAAAAATAAACTATCCGCTTGCTCAAAAAATGAACGAACTCCTCTTGGATATGTTACTAGATAAAATGCGAGTAATCCTAATCCGAAATAAATCGTCTCTTCCGTTGATAATTCATTTATCCATAGCGATCGATAATAGATTCCCATAAATATAAGTGCTGGAATAATAATATATAATGCGACTGTCCAATCTGTTACCGAACGTATAGACTTCCATTTCCGCTCAAGTTCATGGCGTAATCTCTTATAAAATTGTTGTTTAATCATGTTGTTCACGCCTTACAATTACATCAAAGCAGTCTAATAATGAACTACCCGGCATTTCCGCTAATATTTGAATAGATTCTAAATGTCCATCTGCGACTAATGTACCTTGTGAAATGAGTAAAAATCTTTCACAAATTTTTTCAGCAGTATCTAATACGTGCGTACAAAGTAAAATTCCTGCCCCGCGCTCTTTTTCTTTATATAAATAATTTAAAAACTCTTTCGTAGCTACTGGATCTAAACCGATAAAAGGTTCGTCAATGATATAAAAATCTGGCTCAGTTAAAAACGCCAATATTAGCATAGACTTTTGTTTCATGCCTTTTGAAAACTTTGATAAATACTCATGTTTATGCTTATTCATTCGAAAAGTATGTAATAATTGTTCCGCTCGTTCTTCCCAACTTCCCATTTCACTTCCACGAGCTGCCATTAATAATTCAATATGTTCCCAGAGCGTCAAGTAATCATAGTATGTTGGATGTTCTGGTACGTATGCATACGGATTTTTCTTTTCACCGAATGATATTTCACCGTCCATATTTACAAGTAATCCGAGTATCGTTTTAATCGTCGTACTTTTCCCAGCACCATTTGCTCCAATAAGAGCAACTAGTTCACCTTTTTCGATAGAAAAAACTATATCATGAATTGTTTTTTCGCCTATTTCATATCCAGCTGAGCGGATATTTACTTTTAACATGCATTCCCCTTCTTTCCATTTCCAATACAATCAAGGAAAAGAATAACATATAACTATCTATATATCATTATAAAATATTTATTTTCATAGCAGGAAAAAACATTTTTTAACAGAATATTAAATGTTTGATTACATTTTATTGGAGTTGATAATATGTCTTTTCAAATTCGTGAAGCAACGATAGATGATATAGACGCACTTTGTTCTTTAACGAAAGAATTAAAAGGTTCCTCTATTTCCTATGAAGATATGAACAACCGCCTACAATTCGTACAAATGAGTCCGTTTGATTTTTTATATGTTTACGAGGAAGAAGAAGCTATATTTGGATTACTTGGATTTCGTATACGTGAAAATTTAGAAGATGTAACACGTTATGGAGAGATTTCAATTATTAGCGTTGATTCTAACATACGACGGAAAGGCATTGGACAAGTTTTGATGGATTATGCCGAGCAATTAGCAAAGAAACATAATTGCATTGGCACATGGCTAGTTAGTGGAACAAAAAGAGTAGAAGCTCATCCTTTTTACAAAAAATTAGGTTATGAAGTAAATGGCTACCGATTTGTAAAATATTTTTAAACTACTTTATAAAGTGAAGGGACTATAACTATGACAAACATTAAAGCAATTTTCATTGATCGTGACGGTACAATTGGTGGTGACACTACAATACATTATCCAGGATCTTTTACATTATTTCCATTCACAAAAACATCCTTGCAAAAACTAAAAGCTAAAAATATAAAAATTTTCTCTTTCACAAATCAACCCGGTATCGCAGATGGAATAGCAACTGTAGCCGATTTTGTACAAGAATTAGAAGGCTTCGGTTTTGATGATATTTATGTATGTCCTCATAAACACGGTGATGGTTGTGAATGCCGTAAACCAAGTACAGGCATGCTGCTTAAAGCAGCAAAAAAACATGGACTTAATTTAACACAATGTGCTGTAGTTGGTGATCGTTGGACTGATATTGTTGCAGGAGCAAAAGTAAATGCGACTACGATTCTAGTCCGAACAGGCGCTGGGTATGATGCTTTGCATACGTACCGAGACAAATGGGCACATATTGAACCAAACTACATTGCAGATAACTTTGAAGATGCAACAAACTGGGTTTTAAATCAACTATAATACAAATGAAAATTTTGATTCACCCGAAATAATTTAAAACATAGTTAAAATAGCCTTTTTGGCAAATAATTGTATTCCACAAAACGGATCACCTCAAAAGGTAGCAAGTTCCCTTTTGATACGCAAACATTGCAATTCAAATTATATTTTTTATTAGTAACAGCAATTAACGTAAAGAAGGAATAGCTTAGTGGCTATCCCTTCTTTATTGACTTCTATTATTTACATTTGTTATCTGTTTTTATTGAGTATTCTCATCGTTTTTATACTCCAAAATATCCCCTGGCTGACACTCCAAAGCTTTACATATCGCTTCTAATGTTGAAAAACGAACCGCTTTTGCTTTCGCATTTTTCAAAATAGAAAGATTCGCCATCGTAATTCCAACCTTCTCTGAAAGCTCCGTTACACTCATTTTTCGTTTTGCTAACATGACGTCAATATTAATAATGATTGTCATATCCGCCACCTCAAACCGTCAAATCATTTTCTGATTTTATGTGAATTGCCTCTTGTAGAAGTCGTTGGAGGATAGCAGCAAAAACGGCGATAACGAGCGAAGCAAAAACGATAATGAGTCCCACTAACCCAATAGGAGGATCCATTTTTTTCGCTATAAAATGAAAAAGTGGCAAACTTAATACATACAAACCACTGATTGTAATTGCACAGCACTTTATATTCTTTAACGCCTTTACTGATAATTCCGAGAACGCTGTGTTCTCATCAATGTACTGTAAAAGATTGAAAGCCTGATAAAGAGCAACGTAAAAAGGCACAGCTGCTCCATACATTACAATGAAAACAAGATATTTTATCGGAGCAATGTTAGGATACAAATTCGCTGTGAAATCCGCCATTTCTGGCACTAAAAATATGCATAAAGCAAGCACTGAAATTCCAGCAAGAAAAATAATTACTTTTAAGAACATTGTTGAACTTCGTTTAAGATTCATTTACAATACCTCACTTATTTAATGGCAACATAATTTTATCACAACATTTATTGTTTAACAATAAATAAATATCGTTTTATTTTTGTCATGTTTTTTAATTTAGGCAAAAATAAAAAAGAATTTCTCATTACAAAGAAATTCTTTTTCTTGAAAATGCCTCTTTCAACTTAATTTTTTAAAACGTTAATTCGTAATGGAAATAACGATTATCTCTCAAATAGCCATTTTCAGCGTATAATCGTTGTGCTGATAAATTATCAATCTCTGTTTGCAATTTTACACCTTTTGCTCCATTTTCTAATGCGTATTCTTTAGCAGCTTCTAATAATTTTTTACCTGTTCCGGCTCCACGCTTCGTCGCTTGTACAAATAAATCATTTAAAATCCATAATTCTTTCATTGAAATGGAAGAAAATGATGGATATAGTTGCGTGAATCCAATATATTCGTCGTCTTCAACTGCTACGAAAATAACAGACTCTTTTCTCTCAATTCGATTTCGTAAAAATACTTTTGCCCCTTCTAAATCAGAATCTTGTCTATAAAACATGCGATAGTTATTAAAAACTGATGCCAGTCCATCTAAATCTGCAATTGTTGCTTCATATATTCTCATTTTACTACATTCCCCTTCCAATACTGTCTCATTATATCCGTTGCCCATTTAGGCTGGTGTATTTCTTCTGTCGGCATAAACTCTTTCATTATTGGTTTTATATCCAATATAGGAGTGCCATCAATAGCATCTAATCCCTCAACAATAATTGATTTACCTTCTCTTTTGATCACCTTTACAATTGTTACACCTATGCGATTCGGACGATTTTTCCCGCGCTGTGCAAAAATACCTACTTCAGGATAATCCTTATTATTTCTAGGATGTCTAGCAAAATACTGAATTTGCTCGTCAGTTACTTTATGAAAATAAAAAACAACTTCAATATGAGAAAAATCTTCAATCCCTTGTATACTTTTTTCTGCATACATTTCAGTTAAAGTTATACGGGATCTTACTTCTCCCCACTCATCATCTTTTATTTCCTTTCTTTCATTATGTACAAATGCGATTGGTTGAACTGAAAACATACGCATTCCCCCTCAAATGTAACCACTTACATTATAAAGTATTTTCTGAATGTTTTCCAGATATACGAATTAAGTTTACATAATATAATTATAATCTATTTATCTAAAGCTACCTTGACTGCTTCAATTGCATGTATATGGGTCGTATCAAATATCGGGACTGATACGTTTTCTTGCTTTATTAATAAACCTATTTCCGTACAACCTAATATAATTCCTTGTGCTCCTTCTTGTACTAATTCTTCTATAACCCTTTTATAATACTCTCTAGATTGAACTACTATTTTTCCTAAACATAATTCTGTATATATTACTTCGTTTACTTTTTCTCTATTTGTTCCTGATGGTACTATTACTTTTATATCATGCTCTTCAATACGTGACTTATAGAAATCTTGCTCCATTGTATATTTAGTTCCAAGCAGACCAACCTTTTGAATGTCTTTTCTTTTAATTTCTTTTGCAGTTGCATCAGCAATATGTAAGACTGGAATATCAATTTTTTCCTTTATTTTTTCAACTACCTTATGCATTGTATTTGTACAAATGATTATAAAGTCTGCTCCTCCCTTTTGTAATGAATATGCCGCATTCCCTAGAATTTCTCCAGCACCATCCCAATCTCCGCTAGACTGACATCGTTCAATCTCTTCAAAATCCACACTATTAATCAAACATTTTGCTGAATGTAGCCCTCCTAATCTCTCTTTTATTTCTTCATTAATAATTCGATAATATTCAGAAGTTGATTCCCAACTCATGCCACCTATAAGACCTATCGTTTTCATATAAACACCTACCTAAACTATTTTTATAAAACTAATAACAACGTTTTATTGTGTATATTATACACAATAAAACAAGACTTTAAGTTTGGAATATAAAGTCTTGTTTTAACGGAAATATGGAAATAATAAAGAATAATTCTACTTTCATTTCCAAGGAAATTTTTATAGAATATTCTGAAATTAACAATCTGATGTTTTTATAAATTCTTTATACTTATAATTAAAACACTCTCGATACAGCTCTTTGATTTCATCATATGATGGAACACGTGGGTTATTAGCTGGGCTACCACTTTCAATTGCATCTGATGCCATTTTAGAAATAGCATTTTCAAATTCAATTTCATCGATTCCGTATTCTTTTAAATTTGGAATACGAAGATCAAAGCAAAGTTTTTTTATTTCACCAAGTGTGTAGTCTGCTACTTCCTCATCAGAATTCGAATACAAATCCTTATTTAAACTACGTCCAATTTTTGCTAACCTTTTCATTGCACTTGTTTTTGTAAACTCTAACACTGTAGGTAATAGTATGGCATTTGATATTCCATGCGGTACATGAAATAATGCTCCCACTGGCCTTGACATTCCATGAACTAATGTAACTGATGCATTAGAAAATGCAATTCCAGCTTGTAAAGAAGCAATCATCATCGCTTCTCTTGCCTCCATATTACGTCCATCTTCATATGCTATACGTAAATATTTCATAATACTTTCAATAGCTGAAAGAGCAAGTACATCTGTAAGTGGTTGTGAAAATTTAGAAATATAAGCTTCAATCGCATGACATAACGCATCTATTCCTGTTGCTGCCGTAATTTGTGGGGGTAACGAACTTGTCAAAACTGGATCTATAATTGCTACTTTCGGTATAAAACTAGGATGCTTCATCATCATTTTTACATCTGTTTTTTTATTCGTAATTACTGCTACACTTGTAACTTCCGATCCAGTACCAGAAGTTGTTGGAATTGCAATAAGTGGTAGTGGCTTGTTTTCTATTTTAATATCCTTTTGGACATAATCCTCAACTTCTCCACCATTTGTATATAAAACCGCTACCGCTTTCGCAGCATCAATACAACTTCCACCACCAATACCGATAATAAAATCGCACTTTTCCTCTTTACAAAGAGATAACGCTTCTAATACGTGTATATTTGTAGGCTCAGCATCCACTTTATTATATGTACTAACAGTAATACCTTTCTTATTTAGTTGTTGCATACACTTTTCAACATATCCTAATTTCTCCATAATTGTATCAGTAACTATAAAAGCTCTTTTCCCTAACTTTTTTGATTGTTCTCCCAGTTTTTCAAGCGAATTCCTTCCATATAATACCGACTTTGGCATACGAAACTCAGAAACCTCTTGCAAGTCCCCCACCCCTTCTTATCCTAATTAATATTTTATAACATAAATTATCGATTTGATGAATCTTTACGATTCAAATTTTTTAATAGAGTCCTGTTAAAGTATAGAATGCGATAACTAAAAATACAGCAACCGTTTTCAAAATTGTAATAGCAAATATATCTTTATATGACTGTTTATGTGTTAATCCTGTTACTGTAAGAATAGTAATAATAGCCCCGTTATGTGGTAGTGTATCCATTCCTCCTGATGCCATTGATACGATACGGTGCATAACTTCTAATGGAATATCAAATTGATTGGCCGCTGCAATAAATTTATCTCCCATTGCACTTAATACTATTCCCATTCCTCCTGATGCCGAGCCTGTAATTCCAGCTAAAATATTCGTCGTTACTGCACCATTCACTAACGGATTTGTGAAAGTAGCAGAGATGCCATCTCTCATAATTGCGAAACCTGGAAGTGCTGCAATGACACCACCGAATCCAAACTCAGCTCCTGTATTCATCGTTGCAAGTAGCGCTCCACCAATACTTGTATTCAATCCAGCTTGGAAACCTGTTACTACTCGCTTCCAATATAATAATAACGTTGTTAAGATCCCTATAATAAGTGCCAATTCTACAGACCAAATTCCTACTACTGCACTTAATTCTACTTTTCCAAATGCTTTCATACCAATTGCAGAAAAATCAAAACCGCTTGGATACCACTTCGGTATCATAATAATAAACACTTTATTCATTACACCTACTAAAATAAGTGGTATAAATGCAATAAGTTGTTGTGCTCTTGTGATTTCAATGTTATTAGTTAATGGCATATTTTTTTGTTCTACTTGCAAAGATGCTGCCATTTCAGTATTTCCATCATTAAAACCAAAGTATCCTTCACCTTCCGCTTTTGCCTTCTTACGTCTACTCTCTAAATATAGTAAACCTACTGTAAGAACAAAAATTGCTCCTACAATCCCAAGTATCGGTGCAGCATAAATATCCGTTTTAAAAAATGTTGTAGGTATTACATTTTGAATTTGTGGTGATCCAGGTAACGCATCCATTGTAAACGTTACTGCTCCAAGAACAATCGTTCCAGGGATTAAACGCTTTGGAATATTAGCTTGTCGAAACAACTTAGCTGCGAACGGATAAACAGCAAACACTACTACATACACACTAACACCACTATACGTTAAAATAGCCCCCATTAATACAATCGCTAATATAGTACGTTTTTCACCAACTAACTCAATAATTGTTTTTGCGATAGAATCTGCAATTCCTGACATTTCCACTACTTTTCCAAATATTGCTCCTAATAAAAACACAGGAAAATATAATTTTATAAATCCAACCATTTTCTCCATAAAGATATTAGAAAAGAAAGGTAATACATAACTAGGTTCTGTCAAAAATACTGCAAATAATGCAAATATCGGTGCGAATAAAATAACAGAAAAACCTCTGTATGCTACGAACATAAGTAAACTTAGTGCTAATAATATAATAACTAACTCCAATTTTACCCCTCCATTAAACAGAATATTCTAAATTTTATTGATAAATTTCTACTAACCTTTTAATTCTGACATCCCTCCTCTTATTCATACAAATTTTTATGCTAAAAATGTCTAATTATAATTATTCGATTACATATGAAAAATCCCTTTAAACAGAAACGAATTCATCGTCATACGTTATAAAGGGATTGCTAGAATCTATATTTACTGCTGTATTAAATTTTTCTCTACACAAAAATGATACAGTTCTTCAACATCTTTCACTATGTAGGTCGCACTAACTTCAGTCAGTTCTTTTTCACAGCCATAGCCATATAAAACACCAATTGAAGCAATTCCATTCTGATTTGCACCTATTATATCGTGCTTTCTATCACCAATCATTATCATTTCTTCTTTATTTAGTTCTTCATTTTTTTGTAAAATATGAGCAATTATTTCTTCTTTTTTTATTCTCGTACCATCTAAATTACTTCCAATGATGTCTTCGAAATAATTCGTTAATTGAAAATGCTCTATAACTTGTTTCGCAAATACAGTGGGCTTTGAAGTTGCTACAAATATGCGATTCCCTGAACTTTTTAATTGTTGCAAGAGCTTCAGAATCCCCTCGTATACATTATTTTCAAACAATCCACGCTGCTTTAAATACTCACGGAAGTAAAAAACTGCACGTTCAACCTCTCCTTCACTCATATTATATCTCTCTACGAATGATTGCTGAATAGGAGGACCTATAAATGAATCTAACTCACTTATATGTACTTCTTCAATTCCTACTTTTTTTAACGCATACAAAACCGAATTTACAATTCCTTCTTTCGGATCCGTTAAAGTTCCATCTAAATCAAATAGAAATGTTTTATACATGTTTCATTCCTCCACTTAATTTGCTGTATAAATAACTGCTAACATCTCTTCCACTTCTCCCTATTATACTATCATTATCTATTTTTTCGAAAAATCAATTTCCATATGTCACATACTTTCAGTTACAAAATACGATAGATATGATAAAGTAAAAAAGTTACAATTATTTTAATAGAAACTGGTGAAACAAATGTCAATTACGTTAATTTTTATAATGGCTTTCACAATTGTAATCCACGCAGTTGAAACAAGCTCTTATAGTATTCGATTAGCGGGGGTTCGTTTAAAGAAGATTGCTGTCGCATTATCCGTCGTAGGAATCGTATTACTCATTTCAAGAACGTCAAACTTACTACAAGCCTTTTTACTTGGCGGGATTGTGGACGAAGCAAAACTAGATCCTTCTATTGATTTAGAGCATATTATACGTCTTGTACTATTATCTGCTTCTATCGGTACATTGCTTGCGATTATACTGTATCCAACTTTGACAAAACTATTTGGATATGTCATTCAAAACTTTGAAACAGACGGTTCTTTCATTCGAATGATGAAAACGAATAACATTCAAAAATTAAAGTACACAAAAAAATATGTCCGCTTTCCAAAGTTAGAAATGATTCATAGACTGCGTATCGGCGGTATTCCAAAGCGTATAATGCTTATTAACATGTTCGCTACTGCAATTTATACAGCGGGAGTTCTTTCCGCACTATATGCTTCTTTTTTAATTCCAGCTTTCGCAACAAAAGCCACTACAGCTTCTGGTCTTATTAATGGTTTTGCTACTATTTTATTAACAGTGCTACTGGATCCACGTATTGCTCTTTTAACAGAGCGAGCTCTTCAATCAGAAGAAGGTGCTGAAGCAATGAGTAAAATGTATGCTTGGCTAATGATTTCTAGACTTTTTGGTACATTACTTGCTCAACTGTTATTCATACCAGGTGCTTACTGGATTACATGGATTATAAAGCTTATGAATTAAATTTACTCTCTAAAAAAAAGCAGGTGAGATAACAAATGACTATACAAACAGAACAAGATATCATTCGCTTAATAGAAAACGACGAATGGATGATGAATGTATTACAAATGGCAAAATCACTAGAGCTACCTGATTGGTGGATTTGTGCCGGATTTGTTCGTTCCAAAATTTGGGATACTTTACATGACTATGAAGCTAAAACGGCTATGCCTGATGTTGATGTGATTTATTATGATAGTCTACATCAAGATGAGATATACGAACAATCATTAGAAACGAAATTAATGAATATTGATGCTACTATCCCTTGGTCTGTAAAAAATCAAGCTCGTATGCATGTAGTGAATAATATGCCACCATATTCTTCTTCTGTTAATGCTATATCTAAATTCCCTGAAACAGCAACGGCTTTAGGAGTTACACTTGATGAACTAAACAACGTTATCTTAACAGCCCCATGTGGTATTGAAGATGTCCTTTCCTTACAAGTGAAACCAACAGCTCATTTTCTTAAATCGAAAGAACGATTACATATGTACAAAAACAGAGTTATAAAAAAGAATTGGCAAAGTAAGTGGCCTAGCATCACAATCACATATCCAGAAATTTAGAAAGGGTGCCTCTCATTTATAGAAGCACCCTTTTCTTCATTTCAAAAAATGTATGACTGTTTCTGCAAATCTATCTGCTTCCTCATAATGAGGTGAATGACCGCTCTCTTCAAATACGATATACTTGCCGTTTCGGGCATCTTTATTAAATGTTTTAATTTGTTCTTCACACGTTACTACATCATGTTTTCCTACTATTAATAACATTAGATTTTGTACATCTTTTATTTTTGATAATAATGATGTATGACATGCTCCCTCTAATTTTAATCTATCAAAGTGAATTTTGGAGCGATTTGAAAATATTTCCCACTCTTCATCACTGTATAAACTCTCATCTGTCCTATCTTCCTTATTATTGTAAATCTCCATTCTTTTTTCTTCTAATTCAGCGCTTAATCTTATATAAGCTTCTAACAACTCTTCTGAACTAGCATCGCTAGATGAATAAGCAAAGCATTCTTTTGCTATTTCTTCTTTTCCATACTTTTTTAATAAATGCCCTGTTTTTTGTAACAAAGCCCTACTTGTTAATGCAAAATTAAAAGTTGGTCCTTCAAATATTATTTTCTCTATTGAACTTGGATATATCGACGCATAAAGCAATGCTACATATCCACCGAAAGAGTGTCCAATTATAGACCACTTCTCAATTTGTAATACTTTTTTTAATTCCTCACAGTCTTCAATCAAATCATTTAATCCAAAAGCTTCGTCTTCAGTAATTTCTTCTGAGCGACAAACACCTCTTTGATCTATCATAATTACATATAGAGAATCTTTTAAACGTTCCGCTTGATGAAATGAAAAATCATAACAACTTTCTCCTGGTCCACCATGCAAGTATAAGACTGGCTTATTTTTAGGATTTCCATGTGTTTCAACGTATAGCTTTTTCCCTCTAATATTCATGTATTTCCCTGCTTCTATCAAATTTTCCTTTATGATCACCACCCCTTTTTTTACTGAATATTATAACATTTAATATTAAATAATTCCTATTACATTTAAGAAGACGATAATTATTGCAAGTGGTGCTACAAATCGAAGTAAAAATGCCCAACAAGTAAATACTTTCTTTCCATAATTTCCACCTACAAAAAACTCTGCTTCTAGTACCTTCTTCTCCATTTTGAATGAAACGAAAATACTAATAAATAGTGCTCCAAGTGGCATTAATATATTACTAGATAAGAAGTCTACTGCATCAAAAATATTCTTTCCGAAAATCGTAATATCACTCCATACTCCAAATGATAACGCTGATGGTATACCTACTAAGAAAATGCCGAAACCGATCAGCCATGATAATTTCGTTCTCTTTTCTTGTTCACCATTTGCTAATGCTGAAACAACAGTTTCTAGTAGAGAAAATGCTGATGTTAATGTCGCAAATGTAAATAGTGCAAGAAATACTGTTAAGAAAAATCCACCGAATGGGATTTGACTAAATACAGATGGTAATACGATAAATAGTAATCCAGGTCCTTCTGTTGGCTCCATTCCTAATGAAAATACGGCTGGAAAAATAGCAAGACCTGCAAATAATGAAACAAATAAATTTAATCCAACAATTGTTATTGCTGATTTTGGTAAACTTTCTTTTTTATTTAAATAGGAACTATACGTAACCATAATTGAAATCCCGATACTAATTGCAAAGAATGATTGCCCCATTGCGAACAAAATACTTTCCGAAGTAATCTTTGAGAAATCTGGTTGTAAGAAAAACTTCACACCTTTCATTGCATCATCAAGTGTTAACGAACGAATAATAAGAGCGACAAATAAAACGAACAATGCTGGCAACATATATTTACTTGCTTTTTCAATTCCGTTTTGTACACCCTTTGATACAACCCATATCGTAATGAACATAAAAGCGAAATGTCCCATAATAGCCCAAGCAGGATTCCCAATTGTTTCAGTAAATAATGTGCCGTAATTTTGTCCTGGCGTAATCAGTTGTCCAGTTATTCCTCTGAATAAATAAATTAATACCCATCCACCTACAACACTATAAAATGAAAGTAGTATAAAACACGTTCCAACACCAAGGCGTCCAATCCAATGCCATCCTGTATTTGGTGCGATGCTTTTAAATGCTCCAACTGCTTGTTTCTGCGTACTGCGTCCAATCATAAATTCAGCTATAAGTAGCGGTAGTCCAATTAAAACAGTAAATAATATAAATATTAAAAAGAACGCTCCTCCCCCACTCTTCCCAGCGATATAAGGGAACTTCCATATCGCACCAAGTCCAATTGCTGATCCGGCTGCCGCCATTATAAAACCTAATTTCGAAGTCCATTGCTCCGTCTGTTTCATCTCATTTTCCTCCTAATTAAATCTTTTTATATAAATAAATAAATTTTATAAACCTATTCAAATAAACCCTCCATTTCTTCTTCCATATAATAAAAAAATGGCCTAGCATCTCTATATAAAGAGACGCTAAGCCATTTACTTAACGCGGTACCACCCTTATTGATTCCATTATGAATCCACCTTAGTAGTAATCGTTTGATTACAAACCTAATATCGAAGGTTAACCGTTAAGATTTACTAAGAATGTAATTCCGTTCCACCTTACTGCTCCTAGGCGAGTTCAGGATGTCATTTGACTATGTCACACCAACCCATAGCTCTCTGTACAAATACATGACCTTACTACTCCTATTCAACACATTGTAATATTTAGAATATATTTTCTTTTGAAATTAATATGAAGTATATCGGTTATATTTGTAACTGTCAAGGGGTATATTGATTTTTTGTCGAAATGGTTCATATTGATAACTCACTTTTACTAAGCTTATTAGCAAAAGAAAGGGTCTATATTTTCATCTTTTCAAACGAACTAAAAAAAAATCTTCGCGATAATCGCAAAGATTCTTTTTATGGTATAAGACGAGTACAATCTCTCGGAAAAGCACTAGCCTCTCGTACATTTGTTAATTCTAATAGTTTATATACAATCCTTTCTAACCCAATTCCGAAACCTCCATGTGGTGGACAACCATATCGGAATGTATTTAAATAAGATTGAAATTTCTCTGGATGTAATCCTTTTTCTTTAAACGAAGCGAGTAACAATTCATAATTATGAATTCGCTGTGCCCCTGACGTTATTTCTAGCCCTTTATATAATAAGTCGAATGAATCAGTAATAGCTGGATTCTCTTTATTTTGCATCGTATACATCGGTCTCGCTTCTTTCGGATAATGTGTAATGAAAACAAATTCACTATTATATGTTTCCTTTACATATTTCCCTAGTAACTTTTCACCTTCTGTATCTAAATCCCCTACAGGAGATTCTTTACGATACTTACTTTTCAAAATTTCTTGTGCTTCTAACAATGTAATTTTAGGTATTTCAGTAATAACAGGTACTTCTATTTGTAATAGTTGTAGTTCTATTTCACATTTTTTCGCTACTTGTTGAAACATATATCGTAAAACATCCGTTTCTAGTTGCATCACTTCATAAAAATCATGAATAAAACCAAGTTCTACGTCTAACGATATATATTCATTCAAATGACGGGAAGAATTATGATGTTCCGCTCTATATACAGGTGCAATTTCAAAAACTCGTTCTAACCCACCTGCCACCATCATTTGCTTATAAAACTGTGGTGATTGTGCTAAATAAGCTTCTTTTTGGAAGTATGGAAGCTTAAAAACATTTGCTCCTCCTTCTGCCCCTTGCGAAACAATTTTCGGCGTAAAGATCCGTATGAAATCGTTCTCTATAAGAAATTCACTAAAGCTCTGAACGAGTGTAGATTTCACTTTAAAAATCGCTGCGGTTCGCTCATGCCTTAATGATATTACTCGCTCATTAAGTAGTTGATCTAAGCCAACTTGTAACTTCTTTTTATTTATTTCAAATGGAAGTGGCTCTGCACCGTTTATTACTTTCACTTCATGAGCAAGTACTTCAACACCCAATTCTGTTTTCGATGTCTCGACTATCTCACCGATTACATGGACAACACTTTCTACATCAACTTTATATCCGGCCAATTCATTTTCTAATACACATTGAATTACTCCTGTTCTGTCCCGTAATAATAAAAAACTAACATTTCCAAGGTGCCGAATTTTTTTTACCCATCCTTGAAGTAATACAACCTTTCCACTTTGCTTTGTACATTCTTTTGTGAGTGAACGCTTCATTATTGAATCCATTATTTTTCCCTCCAGTAATTTTATATTTATTTACGTTATTGTTGTCATCGTCATCATCCACGGTCACTCACCCCCTTTCAAAGAATACAAAAATCCGCCCCTATAAATAGGGACGGATTTTTTTCCGCGGTACCACCCAAATTGTCATACTGACCATCTTAGCCCTGATAACGGTAGGTACCGTTTGCTTTTACTAATAATCACGTTCAAAGCAACACTCACAGGTGTCTTTCCATCATGCGGTATCGCAACCTTCCCAGCAACCGGCTGCTCTCTGTAGATCTTTGCACCATGTACTTTTCCTGATCATCACTTTTTATATTTACAGAGTATTCTAACTCCTTACTTTATAAAATGCAAGCCTTTTTTAAAACATTCTGATTTTCTAACTCCTAGATTCTTCTAAAGTGTGAAAAGTTAATTTTGTAATACATATTCTTATGTATTAAATCCAAAATTACACCTTTAATATTTTCCAATTTTTACATAAAAACTAATTCATTTACGCATATTAATAAAAATTTTAAAGCGAGGTGTGTTTATGCAAAAAGCAATTAGTTTCTTTCTCCTTTTGTTTTGCTTAATTGTAGTAAACGAAACGTATGCCTATTCACCAAAATCTTTACCAATCTCTCAAAACTCTGATCAATGGCAAGTGAATATTGATAAACCGAAAAAAACAAACAAGAATATGCTTCAAGCTAAAAAAGATGAATTTCAAACATATCATTTTTCAGTAAAGAATGTCGGGAATAATGAAGTATATAATGTAAACGTCGAAGTATTCCGCAACGAACCAAATAAGAAAACGAAATATGAACTCTTTTCCCTAAAGGAAAGTCGTTTGGCAAGTGGAAAAACTGGATTTGAACACGCTAATTTACCTGTTGCTACAAAAGCGGATGAGGTTGATGTAATTATTACATGGCAAGAACACCCTTTCCGCTCCATGAGAAATGGTCAAAAAGTTGAGTCTAGAAAATTTAAAGAGCATTTTGTTTTTAAAGAAGCTAAAAAATAAATGGGATACGGATATATTCACACTATCATTGATATAGCTTTATTTACTAGTACCAGTTCGTAAGCAAATTAAAAAGTCGTGGCTTATAAACGCCACGACTTTTTATATTAATTCGTACTAATGCCTCTCGCTGCCCAAATGCGATCAATATCAGCAGCATGTTGTCCGCCATATAAAAGAGCATCCGCTTGCTTAATCGCTTTCGCTCCATCACTGAATTTAGAGTTTGGTGTTAATGACCAGTGTGATTGTAAAATGATTTTTGTTGCTACATCACGGCCAAAAGCTTGTGCCATTTCGTATTGGCCTTGAGCCCAAATTTCACCATCATCATGCACTTCATTCGTTATATCTTTCGGATATACTTTATTCGTATCTAATCGGCGTAAGCATGTTGGATCTGAACTAGAATAAGCTGTCGCATCCCATTCTCCAACACATGCTTTACCATATCCAGTAGTCGATACTGCATCTTCATATGTAGCACCTAAGAAGTCGCCAAATCCTTCTCCCATCGCTCCACCTTCCGCTGAACTACCAAAGCCAGGAACTTGGTTATCTTGAATCGAATGCCCATATTCATGTGCGATAATACCAGCATCTTCTGCATCATCAACACCGCCAGTACCGAAAGTCAAAGCTTTTGTTGATGGAGAATAGAATGAGTTATCATCAGTTGTACCATTAACATTCACTTTTATCGAACGGTTATTAATATTTTTAAAACCTAGACTTTGAATGTAACGTTGCAATGTGTCGATATGATAGTACGACATAACATCTTCAAAGCTATCATTTGCGCGTGTATAGTTAAATTGTAAATTCGTAGATTTTGTTTTCGCTTTTGAAGAAATCGTTACATATTCTCCAATTAAAAATCCTGTTCCATCTAAACCTTTTAACGTAACAGTTTTCAGTTGGTTCGTTAGAGCTGTTGAATCTGCATCGTTATTATCTTTTAAGCCTACTTTACTACCGCTAGATACGACTGGGTTAGGTAAAAATACTTTTCCTGACCCTTCAGCTTTTCGGTTTATATCAACCTTTTTAATTAACTTTCCATTTTCTGCATCAATAAATGTTTCCCATGCACCAAATGGATTATTAGAATGGACTACAACTTTATATACTGGACGAGCAATTCCTTCTTCAACAATATATCCGAACTCTTTATCTGTAGGAGCCCATAAATTTTGCTCACTTGCTTCTCCAACATACGCCATTGATTTTTGTATTGCATCTTTTTCACTAATTTTTGTCGTTACTTCCTTCACACCTGTAACAGGCTGATAATCAGAAACAGCGAGTACTCCCTTTCCCTCTCCGTTAAGCGTAACTGTTATTTGTTTTGAAAATACAGGTGCACCATTAACAACTTGTTGGAACCTAACATATGAAGCTACTGACGTTTCTGTTGTAGAAATATATTGCAAGTCTGAAAGATCTGTTTTCAATCCATACTGCGCAGCATTTTCTTTTAAATATTCAGTTGCTTTTTTCTGTGGCGAATAAGCTTCTAACTTTACTTGCTGTTGTTTTTCCAATGCCGAAACCGTAGAAATTGTCCCCATTACTAACGGCACAGTCATTGCCATTGCCACCATTTTTTTATTAAACATAGAACCACTCCCCCTAATAAAGTAGCTCAACCTTATCCCATTACCACTAGGCAATGATTCCCCGCAAAACGGATGGATAAAAATTGAATCTACGAGTAATTCTCTATGAACACTTCTATTACCTTTCCATTTAGGGTAAGTGAAATTTTCTCAATATTTATGTGTAAAGTGAACACAATACTTTAGAAAGAAATTTCTAAATCCATTCCTTATCCCTAAAGCTTTTCATATTACTGTTTAAAAAAATAGGCTATTTTTTACCTAACGGTAGGTTGAAAAAATCACTTGTAAATGATACGATTTAAATAACCTTTTTTTAGGAGGATCTATATGAGTAAAAGTGAAGAAACACTCTCTTCAATAATGGAAGCAAGTTATCGCCTTTTTGCTACGTACGGTATTGTTAAAACAACTTATACAATGATTGGTGAGGAGGTTGGTATCGCAAAACCATCTATATATTACTACTTTAAGTCTAAAGATGCTTTAATTGAATGTATTTTTACTGAATTATGTAAAGCTATGCAGTTCTCTTCGTATTTCCATACAGAAGAGTTTACAAAATCAAATTTTATTGAAAAATGTATTGCAATTGGCCTTAAAATAATTGATGAACAGCGAAACGACCCTTATTTTAACCGAGTGCTACAAGAATATGTATTACTATCTTCAAGAAACAAGATGTACAAAGATCGATTACTAACTGTGCAAACAGAATATTTACATGGATTTGAAGTACTCCTTACAAAAGCAAATGAACTTCAATTAATTGAAAATAAAAATCTAGTTTCAAAAGCTCATATGTTAGCATTAGTGCTTGATAATATCGGAAATTTTATGATGATTGATGCAAAGATAGATTATAAACAAATTTGGATTGAAGCTGTAAATAACATTTTTGAAAGAAGGGGTTGAAGTGAATATAAAAAAACGCATTATCGGCTTAGATTTTGCTAGAGCTTGGGCGATGTTTGGTATGCTACTTGTTAATTTCATGGTGATAACAGGTGCAGAAGGAAATGGTCCCCCTTTTTTAATAACCTTCATGTCACTATTTGAAGGTAGAGCCTCTGCTTTGTTTGTTATACTTGCTGGCATCGGTATAACTTTAATGACTAGGTCAGCCGTTGCTAGCAATGAACAAATAAAAATTTCTAATAGCCGAAAGACCATATGGAAACGATCACTTTTCTTATTTATTTTAGGATTACTACTATATGTAATGGAGTGGACTGGGGATATATTACACTACTATGGTGTTTACCTTTTCGTTGCTGCATTACTCATGACAGTACGCAAAAAACTATTACTTTTTCTTTCTATCATTATTTTATTGTTCGCACAATCTCTTCAGCTTACTTTCAATACTTTCGAGGGTTGGGTAGGTCCAACTCCATTTATAAATTATGTAGACTTCTGGACAATAAAGGGTTTTCTTCGCAACTTATTCTTTAATGGCTATCACCCTATTTTCCCTTGGTTCTCGTTCTTCTTAATCGGTATGTTAATTGGCAGGTTAGATCTTCATAATAAAAAAATAAAAAAAAGATTACTCTTACTCGGTATTACAATCACAATATTGACAGAACTTTTATCAAAAGGACTTACACACTTTTTTATTCCATACATCGGCAGAGAGGCCGCCACATTTTTATTTAATACAGGACCCATCTTACCAAATGTATTATATATTTTATCTGCTACAGGATCCTCTATTGCTATATTAATCATTTGCCTCTATATCGCTGAAAAATATAGAAATAATTGGTTTGTCACTTCCATTGTACAAACAGGACAATTAACATTAACTCATTATGTCAGTCATGTATTTATCGGTATTGGGACATTAATTCTATTAAATAGAATGGAAAATCAATCACTACTATTCGTTTTATTATTTGCTACTGCATTTTTCATTTTCAGCATTTTAATTAGTGTGTTATGGAGAAAGAAATTTTCTAGAGGTCCTATCGAATGGATTATGAGGAAATTAGCCGGATAAATTTCCATCATACAAAAAGGAAGTTGGAATCATTCCAACTTCCTTCTCCTTTAATGAGCCGCGCTTAATTTAATTCGAACTTTCGTTTCACCTAAAGAAAGTTCATCGTCTTCGTTCGTTAAGTGACCAAATGTAAATTGTTTAACGAGTAAGTTTTCTTCCAATAAATCTTTATGGTTCGTTAACGTTCGCTGTAGCTCTACTTCTGTATCAAGAATAACATCCACTCGTAAATTAACTGGTAAATTCAACTGTTTACGATATTCTTGAACCGCACGAATGAATTCACGCGCTACTCCTTCTTGCAACAATTCTTCCGTTACATTCGTATCTAACATAACCGTATATTGTCCGTTAGTCGTATTAGAGAATCCTGATTTTGCAACTTTCTCAACTAACACATCTTCAGCAGTTACAACTACTTCTTCTCCTGGTGTTGCTTCGTAAACTGCTCTTCCTGTTGATACAAAGTTTTGTACTTCTTCTTGTGATAATTGTTTTAGCCAACCATTCACTGCATTCACATTTTTACCGAATTTCGGCCCCGCTGTTTTAAAATTAAGCTTCAATTGATATGATGTGTATTTTGTTTCATCGAGTTCAACATGGAATGCTTTTACATTTAACTCATCCATAACGATATCACGATAAGATTCCCAATCCATATCATTCTCGTTATGCTCAAGTAATACAAGTTCTGCTAGCGGCTGTTTTACTTTTAAAGAATGCTGATTACGGTTACTTCTTCCAAGTTCAACAACTTGTAAAACAGCATCCATTTCCGCTTCTAATTTCGGTTGAAGTAGTGATTCATTTACAACTGGATAATCAGCTAAATGAACGCTGCCTCCTTCTAAATTTAGATGAATGTCTTCCGCGACAAACGGTGTAAATGGTGCAATTAATTTACTAATTGTTACAAGCACTTCATGAAGTGTCTCATACGCAGCTGCTTTCTCAGCGTTCATACCAGATTCCCAGAAACGATTACGTGAGCGTCTTACATACCAGTTACTCACTTCATCTACAAGTGCTGCAATTTCACGAGCTGCATTCGTAAATTGATAATCATCAAGTGCAGTTCTTACTTTTTTCGTTGTACTATGCAATCTTGATAATACCCATTCGTCTAATTTTGTAAGCCTTACATCATACGTTTCTTTCGGATTATATTCATCTAAATTTGCATATAAAACGTAGAAGCTATACACATTGACTAATGTATCTACAAATTTAGATTTCGCTTCCAGTACTGTTCTTTCAGAAAAACGCTTCGCATTCCACGGGGCACTATCAACAAGTAAAGCCCATCTTAGCGCATCTGCACCAAACTTATCTACTAAATCAACTGGGTCTAGTGCATTCCCTTTACTTTTAGACATTTTCTGTCCTTCTTCATCTAAGACATGCCCTAATGATAACACTCGTTTATACGGTACTTTTCCTGTATATAGTGCTGAGACTGCTAATAAACTATAAAACCAGCCGCGTGTTTGATCAATTCCTTCTGCAATAACATCCGCTGGAAACTGCTCTTCAAATAACTCTTTATTTTCAAATGGGTAATGATATTGTGCAAATGGCATAGAACCACTATCAAACCAAACATCAATTACTTCTGGTGTACGATTCATTGTTCCTCCGCATTTCTCGCAGCAGACTTGCACTTCATCTACATACGGCTTATGCAATTCCAAATCTTCCGGTGTTTCTTTCGTACTATGCTTTCTTAATTCGGCAATGCTTTTCGGTGCGAACTGATGATCACAACTTTCACATTCCCACACGTTTAATGGCGTTCCCCAATATCTATTTCGGCTAATATTCCAGTCCACCATATTTTCTAAAAACTTACCAAAGCGCCCATGTTTCATATGATCCGGATACCAAGTAACAGAATCATTATTTTGTAAAAATGTATCTTTAATTGCAGTTGTTCGGATTAACCAACTTTCTCCTGCATAATAAAGTAGTGGTGAATCACAACGCCAGCAATGCGGATAGCTATGTTCATATTTTTCTTTATGATACAGTAAACCTTCCTTCGCTAAATAACGAACGATATCCACGTCACAATCTTTTACAAATTTCCCTTTCAAAAATGGTACTGCCTCTGTATACTCACCTTTTTCATCTACAACGTGCAAGAATGACAATCCTTCACTTTGAACAACTCTATAATCGTCCTCTCCATATGCTGGAGCAATATGAACAAGTCCTGTACCACTATCTCCCGTTACAAAATCTGCTGCAATAACGCGGTAACCATTTGTAACTTCTTTCATCGGAAATGGCGCTGTATAAGATGTGTTTAATAATTCTTCGCCTTTATGAACAGATAATACTTCATAGTTCTCTTTTAATACTTCTTGTACACGTTCTTTCGCAACAATGTATACATGACTTTCTTGTTTTGCTTTAACGTATTCCATATTTGGATGGACAGCAAGCGCAACGTTTGCTGGAAGTGTCCAAGGTGTTGTGGTCCAACCTAAGAAATACTCATTTTCACTATCTTTCACTTTAAACTTCACAGTTGCACTTAAATCTTTTACTGTTTTATACCCTTGTGCAACCTCATGTGAGCTCAATGAGGTTTGGCAGCTTGGGCAGTATGGTGAAACTCTATGTCCTTTATATAACAATCCTTTTTCATGGATTGTCCCCAAAATATGCCATACACTTTCGATATATGGATTCTTTAAAGTTACATATGGATCATCCATATCTACCCAATAACCAATACTTTCAGTGAATTCACGCCACTGCTTCTCATATGTGAAAACACTCTCTTTACACTTTTGAATAAATGGTTCAATACCATATTCTTCGATCTCATGTTTACCAGAAATACCAAGTTGCTTCTCAACGCCTAATTCTACAGGTAAACCATGTGTATCCCATCCCGCTTTTCTTAACACTTTATAACCAGCCATCGTTTTATATCTTGCTACTAAATCTTTAATTGTTCGTCCAAGTGCATGACCTACATGCGGTAGTCCGTTCGCCGTTGGTGGTCCTTCATAAAATACGAAAGACTGTGCGCCTTCTCGATTCTGAATTGATTGTTCGAAAATATTTTGTTCGTTCCACTGTTTGCGAATTCGCATTTCTCTTCCTACAGCTGATTCTTTTACATCTACTTTTTCCATATACAATCACTCCTTTGAATATTTTAAAGCACACAAAAAACCCGTCCCTATAAAGTAGGGACGGGTTTACCCGCGATACCACCCTAATTCTATTAGCATTTTCACTAATAGCACTTAGCAACGTACTATCATACGTGTTCTTTGTAACGGTAGACATCCGTCCGGGCTTACTTACTTTCAGCCTCGGCTCCTCGGAGATGATTTTCAAATAACGTCTGCACACCGGCTTTCAGCAATATACCGGCTCTCTGGAGAACAGCTCACTATTTTACTCTTTCTCGTCTTCAGATTTGTATACTTTGTTAAAAGTTATTTTATGCCATTTAGCAACTAATTGTCAACTAATTCAAAATATATCCTTATCTTTTTTCCCTATTCTTATACAATTACTTTTCAAATTCTCGCAATGCTGCTAAATTTTCATCATCCTCAATAAGTTCAGCAAAGAATCCCGATTCATCCTCACGAAGGACAAATTCAAGCTCTTCCTTCGCCTCTTCATTTCTATTTAACTGCGCTAAATAACAAGCACGATCATATCTTGCTAACAAATCACTCGCGTCAATTATTAATACTTCATTTGTTATTTTTTCTGCCTGTATCGTTTGGCCGGCACCATGATATGAAGATGCTAAAGAAAGAAGAATTGCTGTTTCATTTGGATGATGTATAGAAGCATTTTCTAATACATGAATTGCCTCTTCAAACCTTTCTTGACTTTGATATATTTCTCCTAAAGCAAGAAATGCTCTACTTACAAACGGTGTTTGCTCTGTTAATTGTAAGATAATCTTTTCTGCTTTTCTTTCTTCCCCTGCTTTAAAGAATACTTGTGCTTGCAGAAGAAGAGTATCATAATCATCTGGTAGTTCTCGAACCATTTGTTTCGTTAATTCCAAAGCATCTCTTAACATATCTTCTTCCTCGCACTCAACGAAAAGATTTACAAGTTGCTTCGCTACGTCATAATCCCATTTATTTTCTAGTGACGTGTGCAGAATCTCTATTGCTTCTTTATTCATCTCTACATTCTCATAAAATAGCGCAAATCGCTGTGCTGCCATACTATTTTTCGGATTTAACTTTAAAGAGATTTCATATAAATCAATTATCATAGTAACCATTGAAATTTCTTTCGCACGATTTTTCATACGATAAAAAGCTCTCGTAATGATAGATCGTTTTGGCTGTTCATGCAGCTGGCGTTCAATCCATATTTCCGTAACCGCAGCTGCAGCATACATGAATGCTGTACTCCTTTCTGCTTTTTTCACCTTTAACGTATGAAGAAAATCTCGTATGTTAGACAATTTTTTATGTTGCTCTACTGCTTTTACATAAACATCAAATATACGTTCATTATCAAAATCTTTTTGTATTACTTTCATTGCAACTTCAATTGCTTTTACATTTCTTTTTTTCACTAATACTTTTGCATAATGATATAGAACTTCTATATGCTCACCATCTAATTGTAGTGCGTATTCAACCTGTGCTTGTTCTTTATCTATTTCATTCATCGCTCCGTACACATACGCAATCGCATCTAAACGCCATATTTCAGGTACTTCGTCCGCTAATTGTTCTAGTTCAGTCAGCAATTCTTCCTGAAGATTCATATCTACTGAAAGCTGTGCTAAATATTCCATATTAATATGCAACGGCTCTTCTTTCATCGCCTGAACCATATGACTTTGTTCTTTAGAACGGTTTTCTTCTTTTTCGTATATTTCCGCAAGCTGTAAATGTACACCTACGAAATTCCCATCAAGCTCTAAACATGTTTCATACGCTTGTTTTGCTTCCGTCAATTGCCCTAATGCCATAAGTATTTCACCAATTCGGTAATACGGTAATGCCGTTTCCATTTGTTCTATCGCCTTATTATATCTTTTCATCGCTTGGCCGTACTGTCCAATAGATTCATATAAAATACCTGCATAACAACCGTACTCACTTACTTCATTTCTTTCTTTGTGTAACGTTCTTAAAAATGCTATACCTCGTTGTACAAATTCCGTTCCTTTAATTCGATTCACATATTCATCTAACGCACTTACTACATTATAATCACTTTTCTTTATACCATTTTCTAACTTAGATAGTGCTACTTTAAACCCTTCTTCATTTCCACCAAGTTCAATTTCAGCATCCCATAAAACCATTCCTGCATTCATGAGGAAATCTTGGCTCTTTTCAATTTGCTTCTCAAGACCAAGTATATATTCTTTTGCTTCCTTATATTGTTCTCTTGCCATATAAACTTGTGTAAGTCCGAAGTGAGAATAAACATCCTCATCATTTTCTTCTAAAGCACGCTTATACAATACTTCTGCTTCTTCCAAGCTATCATTTTGAAAATGATAATCACCTAATTTTACGTAAAGAGGTGCTTTATCATCACAATTCTCAATACCGTTTAATAAAATTTCTTTCGCACTTTCCTCATCCTTCAAATCAGATTCGTATATTTCCGAAAGTTTCGTATAAATGTAAGGTGCATTACTATCCAAATGAATCGCTACTTTAAGCCCTTTTATTGCTAAATATAATTTCCCTAGTTGATGTGCACATCTCGCTCGTTCATACCATACATGCGCTTCATATTTATACTCTTTTAACAAGTCATTAAAGATTTCATATGCTTCTTCATATCTTTCTAAATCTATTAATATTAAACCGTGATTTGTTAAAGTGAACCTTTCAGGACTACGCTCTAATGCAACTTGAGAGTATTGCAATGCTTTTTCAGATTGATCAATATACATATAGGATAAAGCGAGAAAACTCCAAGCAATAGGCTGATCTGCATCTAATTGTAACGATAAACGAAAGCTTAAAATCGCTTCTAGATAACTTTCTTGTTCAAACGCATATCTTCCGTTTATTAAATGATATAAAGCACGATTATTTTTCTTCTCAACGCTTGTCAGCATTTGCTCCGCTTTCTCTACTTCTTGAAGACGAATAAAACATTGTGCACCATGCAATTTAACAAAGTCCGAGTTCGGAAACTTTTCCATTAACTTATCGATACAATATAAAATAAATTCTTTATCTACTTCAACATCTAAGTGCTTTATCGTATATAACCACGTATTTGGATTATCACTCGTTTCTTTTAAAAATTGTACTAAGTTACTAATTCCCTCTTTGTCATGTTCATCTAAATGATCCGTAAGAGAAAAAATAGATTTAAAGTAACGATTTTCTTCCTCACTTAGAAACGCTAGTTGCTCCTTCTTTTCTTTCGGAACAAACGTGATTGCTAAACAGCCTGTATAACGATATTTTTCTTGTAATTTACTATATTCCACAAGAACTGGTTCTATAAAGTTTGGATCTTGAACATAGAAAGCTTGCAATGTATCATCATATCCAGATAGAACTTGTACGTGTGAAGCATGCTCAATATCTATACTTAATAAAACAGGAATTCCTTCGTCAATCAGTCTCTTATAATTCTCTTCGTTCCCTTTAAAATAACGATATTCATAACCTAATTCTTCTAAATAAGAAACAGTATCTGAAAACTTCGATCCTGTCATATCAAAAATAAACTCTGCTATTTCATCTTGTGTACGTTTCTCTCCCCATATACGCAACATCATCTCTAAACTTGTCGGAACACAATAATTATCCTTTTGTACAATTGGAACTATCGGCAAGTGAACCTTTTTTCCATCCGGATTTTTTTCTAAATTATGATATAAAGATTCTTTTAAACTCTTTTCTTCTTTTAATAGTTTTTGTAAATCTGCAAATTTATTCATTTTGTACAGTGCTTCTGCACGTAAATGTACAAAGTAAGTATTATAGGCATGATATGGCAGCTGAGTATTTATGTTATCTATTACCGCTAACATCTCTTCATATTGCTCTAAATCTAATAAATACTTTATCTTCTCAAAATGAAAATATGGTACTTGTGGGAATTTTACAATCGCATCATCGATTAACTGTATCGCGCGTTTTTGTTCTCCTTTATTCGCATACAATTGTGATAATAAATAGGTAGATAACTCTTCACAATCTTCATGCTGCATGCCAGCAATAAATTGTTCTTCCGCTTTCTCCCATTCACCTGTATGCATATAAACGTAGCCCCATTTATCAAACACTGCGCGCGCACTGTACTCCTCTGCTTTTTGCATATACATTAACGCTTCTTCGTTTCGTTTCATTTCTAAAAGACATCGTACTAACGTAAAATATGTTTTCGCTAAAAAATCTGCATCTATTTCTTCTTTACTTAACTCTTCTAAAGAAGATTTTAACAACTGCTCTGCTTCAAGAATTTTCCGCTCATCAATTAACTCATCACAATATAAAGAGAGCGTTCTCATATTTGGGAATTTTTTATAAGCGTAACGAATGAGGAATGAACTGTATTGGTGCATAAGCCCTTCATCAGTAAGGCGAATTAATATATCGAACTCCTTATGCGAAGGAATATTGGCAAGCCAATTCTTCACATAGGATAAAGTATTCGTTTCTTTTATATATGCAATTTCATTATTTATTTCCTGTAATCCATCTACAAATCTCTTGTCTTTTAAACAAGTTTCTAACTGCTTAAAATCTAGCATGCATTCACCTCGAATTTATATTTATACTGCTACTTGCTTAGATTTTACACACCATATAGTATGTATTCAACTAAAATCTCTTATAATGGATGGTATTAATTAATATTATTCAAATTTATAACAAAATATAGTAAAAATGATTGTCTTTCTCTGTATTTTGTTTGATTATATAGAATAACGTAACATGTGTATCCTATCTTTTGTTAGTTAAAAACAGTACATGAAATTATATCGGCGATTATACGGTGAATATCGACTTACCAACAAAAAATGACATTTTTCTCATTCATTAAATTTCAACTCTACAAAAACACTGTAATGATCACTAGGAAACACACCAGTTGAAGTTAGTACCGAATCCCCAAATATAGATACGTTTTCAATCGTAGGAAATTCAATTGCGGCATTTTCTTGTATCATGACCCAATCATATCTTTTTTCTTGCTTTACATCACCTTTTAAATTCGGATTCTTTCTATAATCTAAAGTTGGTTGAGCTATCATGTTCTCTTCGATTTCTTTAAACTGAGCTACATCTATCCAATGCTTCCGAATTAAGTATTGATGCACCATTGAATATGGATCATCATTAAAATCACCACATAATAATTCGTAATCACTTACTTTATTTGTAATCCAATTATTCACGGCATTCATTTGTTCTTGTCTTTTTCTATTAGATTTCCAATTTAAATGAACATTCGTAACTCCTAAATTGCAACCTTTATATGTAAACATGATTCGAATAGCACAATAATTTGATTCATCTATATCAGTTTCCCAAATTGCTTCTTCATCTATAATAGGTATTTTACTTAAAAAGGCTAATCCTTCATCTGGAGAATCAGGGTACTCCTTAAATATACAAAACTAAAATTCTCTATAGAATAGTCGTATTCCTACACTTTTCTTAAAATTTCAAAGCAAAAAGCTAGTGTATTTTTAATAATACACTAGCTTTTTATTTGGAAGAAAAATTTAACAAGTACAATCACAATCAAAACAATCCGTACAGTCTAAATCGTCACAATCTGCTTTTCTCTTTCTTTTGTTTCTTTTAAGATAATAATACAGTAGCCCAAACAATAGTATACAAATAACAAAAGCTATTATTGCTTCTGTATAGTTATTTTGAGTCATAAAACCAATTCCACTTCCGCCTGAAATAAAAATTAGAATTAAGTAAATCCAGAACATCTATGTAAATACCTCCATTACTATATATCTTAAGATAATATCCATATAACACTAGAGGAAATGAATAATCCCATACCATTACCGCTTAATACACCAGTAGTTATTCTTAGCAAATTTGAGCTATTTCTCCATTTCCACTTTTGGGTGAACCCATCGATAAGTAACGGAATTTGAGCGAAAAATGATAGTATGATTGCCAAAAGAAATGAAGGTGTCATATAAAAATAAATTGGAAACATTAAAATACCAATAAGCATGCCTGTACAACGTGCACATAAAGGTATGTACTTTTGTAGTTTAAAAAAACTCCTATCTAATCTTCTATGACAAGGAATTTGTAAAATAAAAGTTCGAATCAATATGAATCACCCTCTCTAAAAAGATTTTAATTGATTTTGCAAAAAAAATATATATCCAATAAAAAAACAAACCAGGTTTATACTAGACCCAGTTTGTCAGTTTACTACTATGTTACATCTCCTCAGGTGCCTCCACCCCAAGTAAACGTAATCCTTCTTTTAATACAACCGTCACAGCATAAACCAATGCGAGTCTGCTGTCTTTTTCTTTGCTCTCTTCTAATATACGAACATTACCGTAATATTTATTGAATGATTGTGCTACATCTAATATATATTTCGAAATAATCGATGGCTCATTTTTATTGAAAGCTGCTTCAATTATTTGCGGGAATTTATTTAGTAATTTTACGACACTCCAGCTATGATCGTCTTTTAAAGCAAATGTACATGTTTCAAATTCTACACTTTCTTTTCTTAAAATAGAACAAGCACGTGCATGTGTGTACTGTACGTACGGGCCTGTTTCTCCTTCAAATTTCAGCATGTTTTCTAATGAGAATTCAATATTGTGCATACGCTCATTTTTTAAATCGTGGAAGATGATTGCACCAACACCGACTTGCTTTGCTACTACTTCTTTTTGTTTTAAGTTTGGATTTTTCTCTTCAATATTTTGTTTTGCAAGTTCGATTGCTTCTTCGAGTACTTCTTCAAGTAAAATAACTCTTCCTTTACGTGTCGACATTTTCTTACCATCTTTTAAAATGAAGCCAAACGGTACATGTTCCATACCATCAACCCAAGTATAGCCAAGTTTTTTTAATACGGTGAAAAATTGATTGAAATGTAAGCTTTGTTCTGGACCAACAACATATAGCGCTTTATCAAACCCATAAGTGTTTTGACGATATAAAGCTGCCGTTAAGTCACGCGTTGCATAAATCGTCGCACCATCTGATTTTCTAATTAAGCAAGGCGGCATTCCTTCTTCTTCTAAATTAACGACTAATGCACCTTCTGATTCTTCAAGCAACTCATGTTCTTCTAAAATCCCAATAAAATCTTCCATTAAATTATTATAAAATGCTTCTCCCTGAAAATTAGTAAATTCTACGCCGAGAAGTTCATAAATGCGCGAAAATTCTTTAAGGGACTCATGACGGAACCAATTCCAAAGTTCTACCGCTTCTTCATCACCTTCTTCTAGTTTCTTAAACCAAGCACGTCCTTCTTCTTCTAGTTCTTCGTCGTCTTTTACCTCTTCATGGAATTGGACATATAACTTAAATAGCTCACGTATTGGATCTTCTTTAACTACTGCTTCATTTCCCCATTTTTTATAAGCCGTAATTAACTTTCCAAACTGTGTTCCCCAATCTCCTATATAATTAATCCCTACAACTTCATAGCCACATTTTTCAGCGATATGTTTCAGCGAATTTCCTATCATTGTAGAACGTAAATGCCCCATCGAAAAAGGTTTCGCGATATTAGGAGAGGAATAATCAATTACTACTGTTTTTTCACAGCCAAAGTGGTTTTGACCGAACTCTTCTTTCTCCGCTAAAACTGTTTTTAATACTGCATCACTTACAGTTTCACGATTGAAAAATACATTTACATAAGGACCAACGGCTTCTACTTTCGTAAAAAACGGATCATTGAATTTCTCAGCAACTTCCTTTGCGATAAGAGCTGGTGCTTTTTTATATTGCTTCGCTAATGAAAAGCATGGGAACGCTGCATCTCCAAATTCATCTTGTTTCGGTGTTTCAATTAAATCTAAAATTTGTTTTTGCGTTAATTCATTCGTGAAAATATTAGATAAACTTTCCGCAAACTGCATTTTATAATCCATGATACAACCTCCTTATTTTTTAAAACACAAAAAACTCGTCTCTAAAAAAGAGACGAGTTTTAACCCGTGGTACCACCCTTGTTGTTCGTTACGAACCACTTTCCCGTTTATAACGAGGACAGGGGGCCTCGGCTTTCTCTACTATTCGTTCAAGAAGCATCTCCGAAGTGCGCTTCATCTTTTTCTTCCGTACTAGGCTCACACCATCCCTAGCTCGCTTTCCTTCTAAAAAAGACTACTCTCTTCATCACAGACAGTATATTTAATTAATTATTGCTTATTATACATCTTTTCAAACAATTAGCAAGGGTCAATTACACCAAAGTGAAACTTAGCACTTTTTCTTTTGTATACATAAAAATTGTGTTTTTCAAATCTAGAACTACGAAAATGATCTTTTAAAACGACACGTTTTCTCGCCACTCGTTTTGCCTCCGCAATTGTTTCGTCAGTAATATCATGATACAAAGCGAAGTGTTTTAATCCTTTAATTCCATCGGATTCTATGACAGTTTCTTCAAACATCGGATCAAGGTAAACGACATCGTAACTATTGTCTTCACATTGCGCTAAAAATGAAAAATGCTCTGTTTGCTTTACTTGGATTCTTTGCATTGCTTCATCAATTTCAGAAACAGATGAAGACCATGTTTTCAAACCATTTTCCATAATATAAGCCATATACTCATTGCCTTCAAGTCCTGTTACTTTTCCGCTTTCCCCAACAACATAACTAGCTACAATACTATCTGATGCCATCCCGAGCGTACAATCTAACACTGTCATTCCGCTCTCTAATTTAGCAGCTTGTACAAACGGATCGTGTTCTCCACGCATTAACCTTTTCACACGAAACATCGCTGAGTTCGGATGAAAGAAAAACGATTCTTCCGTACCTTTTGGATAAATAGCTAATCGGTTCTTCCCAACGACAAGCACATCTTGTTCATACTGCTCATGTAGCTTATGTACCGGTATGTCATTACGTTTAACGAAAGAAGCATTTAATTCTGCTGCTACCTCGTTTGCATAATCTGTCATTTCTTTATTCGTTCTTCCTGCTGTTGTTACGATCATTGTTTCACCTCTATATAAAGAAAAGAGGGAGATTTACTCTCCCCCTTCTTTAGCAATTCTTTTCGAAAGCTTGTTCTAAGTTCGTAATAATTTCGTCCATAGTTGCACCTTCAATTTCATGACGGTGAATGAAGTGAACAACTTCTTTTCCTTTTAATAATGCCATAGATGGTGAAGATGGAGGAATTTCTCCGAAGTATTCACGCATTTTTGCAGTAGCATCTTTATCTTGACCTGCGAATACAGTTACAAGATGATCAGGTTGTTTTTCAGCACGAACAACCGCTTGACCTGCTGATGGACGTGCTAAACCAGCTGCACAACCACAAACAGAGTTTACAACTACTAAAGTTGTACCTGATGTATTTTCCATAAATTCTGTTACAGCTTCTTCTGTAGTTAACTCTTCAAACCCAGAACGCACTAACTCTTGGCGCATTGGGATTACCATTTGGCGCATGTATTCTTCATAAGCATTTGACATCTTGTAATCTCTCCTTCAACTTTCATTCCAAATTCATCATATCACGCTCTATTAATAGGTGCAAAAGAAAGATAACGATGATTTCATTTTTTTGTAGGGATTTCACAAACCCCACCGCGGCAATGTCCCACTGGAACAAGTTTTCTATTATTAGCGATATAATCGTATACTTTACTTCCAAAACCAAGTACGATAGATAGCTTTATAAAAGGAACTGCAAACCAATAAGATGGAACGGCCTTTGCTAATACATCTATGCTCTGAATACCGTCATACCACTTATTATTTTTAAAAATATACAGTCTTTGTTCCATCTTACTTTGTAGTTCTTGAGAAAGCTCATACTTCTCAACTACATCTTCATTTCGAAATGAAACAAATTTCATCTTACCCTTTTTATCTAATTTTTTCGTACGTTCTGCAACGGCCGTACACATCGGACACCAACTATCATAGAAAACAATCATACATTATTCCCCTTTACGTGACTCCGTCATTTGTTTCCATACAGAACCTTTTGCTTCTTCTCCGCCTTCAATACGCTCTAATGCTAGACGTGCTTGCATCGCTACTTCAAACTCTGGATCATCTTGCGCTGCTTTTAATGCTGGAATCGCACTTTCATCTCCAAGTTCAAATAAGAACATCGCTGCACGCCAGCGTACTAATTTACTTGGATCTTTCAGAGATTTAATCATAACGAACATCGCTGCCGGATCACCTACATCCGATAAACAATCTCCTGCAGTACGGCGAACACTTACAGAGCGATCTAACAACGCTTTATATAATAACGGTAATACTTCATCACCTTTTACCATACCTAAATACGCTGTTGCTAAGCGGCGTATTGAAACTTTTTCATCGTCTAACGCCATCTTCAACACTGGAATATCTTCTTCAGTAGGATCCATTTGTTCTAATGCTGCAAAACGGTTTTTCCAGTCAGAATCTTTCATCATCTCTTCTGTTACTTTATATGGCTCACGCTTTTGAATCGTTACTTCAACAGCACCCGCTTGATTTAATAATTCTTTAACCGTTTCATTTACACGTTCTTCTGAATAAGCAGCAACAATCTCTTCCACTACTTCTTTCCCAATTTCTTCAAAATTACCGTAACGTGTACTTTGTTCTACCCATTTACGCTCTTTTACAACGTTTGGTGCAGACATTTGCACTTTCATAATTGATTCTTTAAAACGATCTGGTAAACCAACACGTTCTTCCGTCGTTCCATCTGTTAACTTTACTTGCATTGGAATTGTAAAGAACATTTGAACAAACACTTTCACTTCTCCAAAATGAGCAAGTTGTTGTTCTTCACTTTCTTCCAATACTTCTTCGCCGAAAACAGCACGAACTTGTTGTAATAAAACTTTCCAGTCATACTTCGCATTTCGCTCCACTGCTAAAAAGTCGGCTACATGATATACACCTTTAATGCCTTCAATTTTCAAAATTTCTTGCACTTGCATTGGTGCTTGTTCTTTATTTTCATTTGTATAATTATTACGTGCTCCTGATGGTAATACTTCATTCAAAATAACTTTCATTGTATTTGGACTTGGCGTCGGTTCAATTGCTTTAATCTTCACGTAAAAAACTCTCCTTTATTGCATGTTCTTAGCTGTATTGTAACATGTTATCACTCTATACTCCTACTCGGATGCTTAATTTTACTACTTTCTTCCCGCTACCATACTATTTCATTCTTTTTACATTTTAAATTAGGAACGGGATTTTAAAAGCTTTCGTTTCCGATGATTTTTATTTTTTATCCATTAAGTTTATTAAAATACTTTCCACAATTTTTTCCGAAGCTATTACTTAAAATCACCTTTTATTACAATGCCCCCTCCCGCCTTCTCTCCAAAAAGGTAATACTCTCAATCACAACTTCAGTTCTATATATTCTCTTGCCTTGTTCATCATCGTAATTACTAGTCTGAATACGCCCTGTAATCCCAACGAGCGACCCCTTCTTACAATATTCAGTTACATTCTCAGCCGATTTGCGCCAAACGACACAATTAATAAAATCGACTTGTTGTTCACCTAAACTATTTCGAAATCCTCTATTCACCGCAACACATATTCGTGCATAAGCGACGCCCTGTTTTGTGTAGTATAATTCTGGCTCCTTTGTCAATCTACCGATTAATACAACTCGATTCATCATAAGTTATACCACCTCACATGTTTTTCTTCATTGTAAGGAGAAATGTTTGAATGGTAAAAAGCACAAAATGATATATCCGTAAGTAAAAAGTATTATTTTAGACCTTACAAAACAAAAAAAGAAACCATACATAGTTCAAACATGTATGGTTTCAAAATTTATTACACTTCAGTACAAGATATGTAATATCCTCCGCGAGCCATCTTTATTTCAGCACGGTACATTGCATTTTCTAAGTAGAAAGTAATCGGTTTAACTTTACTCTCAAATTTTAGTCTTTCATTGCATTCAGTTGCATATCCTTCAATCGCTGAAGTAATAACTTTTGATGATGGATACGTTAAAGCTTCATCTAGTTCTATGAAAAAACTTTTAGAAAATAGTTTTTTCATAATCCCCTTCTTCTCTTTCATCATATTCCATCTCCTTCACTTCAAGTTGCTATCATCCATATTATACCATACATTCAATATATCTTTGAAAATAAAAAAATCCTGCATTTTTCATGCAGGATTTTTTTATTAGTCATTTTTCGTAAAGTACGAAACGAAACGAAGAATTTCTAAGTATAACCATACTAATGTAAGCATTAATCCCATCGCAGTATACCACTCCATATATTTCGGAGCTTGACTACGTACACCATTTTCGATTAAATCGAAATCTAGTAATAAGTTTAATGCAGCAACTACAATAACAACTGCACTAATAATAATACCGATTGTACCACCTTGGTGAATGTATGGAACAGTTACACCAAACATATTTAGTAGAAATACGACTAAATACATAACCATAATTCCAAGTGTTGCTGCCATCACGCCTGTACGGAATTTATCCGTTACTTTTACTACGCGTGTTGCATATAACACTAACATTGCAAATAGAATTGAGATTGTTAGTAATACAGCATTTAAAACGATAGAATCGCCAAATTTCATTGTATAAACTGCTGAAATACTTCCTAACACAACCCCTTCTACCGCTGCATAGATTGGTGCACCAAAAGGTGAAATACGCGGGAAGAACATAGACGCAAATGCGATGATTGCCGCAACGATTAAAGCACCAATTAATACTGGCATCTTCATCGTCCCCTGCATCATCTGTATGTATGAATAGACAGACGTTGCAAGTAGCAAGATAAGCATAATGAACGTTTTGCCTACTGTTCCGCCAATCGTCATCGCAGAAGCACTTGCTCCCTCTTTACGGAATGCCTCTTTTTTCAACATTGGATTAGATGTTCTCATTTTTTCCCTCCTAAAATAGGTTCTACCAATAGTGTAAAGTTTTTCTCTTTACTTTTCAATATATGCAGCTTGTTTTTATTTTAATCCTTCAACGATGTCTGATAGTTCACTCCATCTTTCCATCTTTTTTTCTAGCTCTTCTTCTGTTTTCTGCTGTGCTTCAGATAATTCTTGTGCCTTTGTGAAGTCAGATCCAACTTTCGCAAGTTCTTCTCCAATTGACTCAATTTTCTCTTCAAGTTCGGCAATTGTATCTTCAATCGTTTCCCATTCACGCTGTTCATTGTATGAAAGTTTACGTTTACGTTGTTGTTTTGGAGCTTCTTCTACAACTTTTTTCTCTTTTTGAACTTCCGCTTTCTCCATAAGTTCTCTCGTTTTTTCCATTTCTAAATAATCTGTATAACTACCTAGAAACTCACGCACTTCGCCTCCGCCAGTAAAGATGAACAGTTCATCTACTACTTTATCTAAGAAGTAACGGTCATGCGATACAGTTAAAACGACACCTGGGAAATCTTCTAAATAATCTTCTAGTACTGTTAATGTTTGTGTATCTAGATCGTTCGTAGGTTCATCAAGTAAAAGTACGTTTGGTTCTCCCATTAAAATACGTAATAAATATAAACGTCTTCTTTCACCACCAGATAGTTTACCAAGTGGTGTACCATGTGAATGCGTCGGGAATAAGAAACGTTCTAACATTTGAGATGCACCAATTACTTTTCCATCTGTCGTATGAATAACTTCTGCAATCTCTTTAATGTATTCAATCATACGCTGATTTAAATTCATCTCTTCATTTTCTTGCGTATAATAAGCAACTTTTACAGTTTGTCCTACTTCCACTTCACCACTATCAGGAGATAACTTACCTGCAAGCATATTTAATAGGGAAGATTTCCCACTTCCATTCGCCCCAATAATTCCGATACGATCACCCGGTTTCACAATATGATTAAAATTATGTAATACCGTCTTATCGCCAAATTTTTTCGTTACATCTTTTAACTCAAGTACTTTCTTTCCTAGACGACTTCCGCTTAGTGCAATATCAACTGACTGTTTTGCAGCTGGTCCTTCTTGTGCCTTTAGCTCATCAAAACGCTGAATACGCGCCTTTTGTTTCGTAGAACGGGCTTTTGCACCACGACGAATCCAAGCAAGTTCACGACGATATAAATTTTGGCGTTTCGATTCTTGTGCCAATTCTTGCTCTTCACGAAGTGCTTTCGCTTCTAAAAATGTACTATAGTTTCCTTCGTAGCTATATAGTTTACCATTATCTAATTCAAAAATACGATTCGTCACACGATCTAAGAAATAACGATCATGGGTTACAAGTAATACCGAACCTGTATATCTCGCTAAATATTCTTCTAACCATTCAACTGTCTCGTGGTCAAGATGGTTCGTAGGCTCGTCTAAAATTAATAAATCCGGTGTTTCAATAAAACATTGTGCCATTGCGATACGTTTTTTCTGTCCACCAGATAAATTCCCAACAATTGCAGTGAAGTCCGTAATTCCTAATTTCGTTAAAAGAGATTTCGCATTTGCATTTGCTTCCCATGCACTCATTGCATCCATACGTTGCTGCACTGCAAATAATTGTTCCTGCACTTTTTCATTACTTGGATCTTTTTCAATATTTAATAGTGCTTTTTCATAATCACGAAGAAGACGAATTAAAGGTGTATCACCATGGAACACTTGCTCTAATACTGTCAGTTTTTCATCAAACTCTGGTTGCTGTGATAAATAACTAATTGTATACCCTCGTGAATGCGTCATATCACCTGTATCAGGAGTTTCTAATCCCGCAATAATTTTTAATAATGTCGATTTACCTGTTCCGTTTACACCAATAATTCCGACACGTTGTCCTTCTGTAATACTACATGATAATCCATCAAATAACGGCTTTTCTCCATATGATTTTGATAAGTTCTCCACAGTTAACATTTTCATATTTGTGCATTCCACTCTTTCATAAATTGTTCAATAAACTGTTCCATATAAAGATGACGAATTTCAGCCTCTTGTTTTGCTGCATTCGTATTCATTAAATCTTTTAATTTCAAAAGTTTTTCATAAAAATGATTTAAAGATGGATCATTATTTTTTCTATACTCTTCTTTCGTCATTTCTTCACGCGGTGGAATAGTTGGGTCATACATTAATCTCCCTTTCGCCCCGCCATATGCAAATGTACGAGCAATTCCTATTGCACCAAGAGCATCTAAACGATCCGCATCTTGAACAATTTTCCCTTCAAGTGACTCTACTGTGCCGCCATGGCCACCTTTATAAGACATATTGGCGATGATATGAAGAATATGTTTACTTTCCTCTTCTTCAACACGTAGCTCTTCTAACCAATCAGAAACTTTTTTCATTCCTGCTTCTTCACTTTCATTTAGCTTTTCATCTGCCACATCGTGAAGTAATGCTGCCATTTCAATTATAAAACGATTTCCACCTTCTTGCTCAGATAAAGAAATCGCCATTTTATGTACACGTTCAATATGATACCAATCATGCCCACTCGCATCTTTTTCTAAAATATGTTTTACAAAAGTAATTGTTTTTTGAATTTTTTCTTGTTTTGTCATTTTATCTTCACCCAGTTACTTATTGTAACACGCCCGCATTTTTTCATCACATATTTTCTTGTCCGCCCATACACTAGGTGGTAGGCATCATCATGAAGGAGGAATAAACATGTTCTATAATAATCAACCGCCTTATCCAAGGCAACCATTGTATCCTCAACAACAAGAACAGAGATACACAGAACAATACGAAGAACAAGAGTTACAACAGCAAGAGCAACAATATGACGAAAACCCATATGCAACAACGCAAAACCAAGAAACTGAATTTCAACAAAATCCATATGACACACGTCCAAATTATGAATATCCTCAAAATCCATATGCAGCACCACAAAATCAAGAACAGCGATATCCTCAAAATCCATATGTAATACCACAAAACCAAGAACAACAATATCAACAAAATCCATATGCAGCACCACAAAACCAAGAACAACAATATCAACAAAATCCATATGTAGCACCACAAAACCAAGAACAACAATATCAACAAAATCCATATGCAGCACCACAAAACCCATACACAACTCAACCACAACAACCGCAATATCAACAACAAATGTATCAACCAAACTACGACGCACGTGTCTCACCACCTAAACCACCAACAATAGATCCAACTCAGCCACAAATTTTACCGCCCGGACCAACACTAGACATTACACAACCACAAATCTTACCACCTGGACCAATTACTGAACCAACACAACAACAAATTCAACAAGTTGTCGGTACACAATTTTTACCTTTCAAGAAACCTGTACTAGATTTCGTAAAACCATGGGTAGATTACGGTTTAAATGAAGCAAAACATACATCACACGAACACGCATTAACAGAAGTTGCTGCAATTATGTTTTTAGTTGGTAAAGGCTTCAATCCGACGATTGCTCATTATATCGTTGAATCTTGGGAGAAGAATGAGCAGTTTTAGGGTTGTTTATTTGATAAAATATAAAAAACACAAAAGTGCCAAACCCCTTATACCACAAGGGTTTTGGCACTTTTTAATATCTAAAACAAATTTTATTGAAATAATTATTTTTATAGATTTTTATACTTTTTTATATAGTACGTGAACATATACAGTACAAAAATACACCTTTGTATACACATTTTTAGAAACATCTTACGTTTATCAAACAATAACCAAAAGACGTACCTGCAACCTCATTATATAAATAATAGATATTAAAAAGAGGACACTATAAGCGCCCTCTTCCTTAGGTTTTAAATATGTTCTCCATGATCCATAAACACTTCAATTGCTTCGTTTTGTGGTATGTCTTTTGCATTAGTAAGACCAAAAGTAAAAACAGCGGATAACATCATCATTAATAAGATTGCTTTTTTCATTTTAGCGCCCTTCTTTCTATGCTCTTTTTGTCTGCATCTAAAGCGATGTGCAAATACTTGCTTGCTTTTCTGTGATTTTCTGAACCATAGAATATTTCACCTAAAAGAGAAGCATATTCTTTTACCCAATCATATAATTCTTCTTTTTCAAAATACGAAATACCTTCTATAACCACATTTTCTAATTCTTCTTGCGGTACATAGTTATGTACTGCTTTTAAAATTCGGAAATGATGACGATAACATAAGTCGCTAATCTTATAGCCATTCTCAATATATTCATTAGCGATATGACTATAACCTAACTTAAAATGTTCTCTTGCTAAAAGAAACATAGTTTTAGCGTTATTTTCTAATGAATCCTCTAAGTGTTTAATTGCTAACTCTGGCATGTTTTGACTTGCGTATAAAAGTCCTAAATTATGCTTAACTCGTTTAATAAGAAGTTCATCATTAGATTTTTGGAAGGTACCTAGTGCTGAAAGTAAATATTCCTCTGCACTTTCGAATTCATTTAGTCGAATGTGTGCCATTCCTAAAGTATTTAAGCATGCTGTAGTTTTTAATTCATACCCTGGACTAATTGAAAATACTTCATTCGCCTTTGTAGCAAATTGAACTGCTAGGATCGGTTTTAATACGTGATAGTAATGGACTGCAAGCCAATAATTAAATTCAGCTTTTTCAATTTCATCATGCATGTACTCTAAAAACGTTTCAGCTTTTTCAAATTGCATTCTTGCTTCACTATGGTTTGCTTTATTAATAGCGTAAATTGCTTTAAATAAATGATGATAGTACTCTAAAAATGTTTCTGTAGACTCTGGTAAAGGCTCGATTTTGTCCAGAATATCTTTTGTACTATCCATATCCCGAATTAGCAGTTTATACCGTGCATTCAATAAAGCGTAGTAGACTAATATTGTTTGGTCTTCCTTAATATTATTGATTTTATTTGCAATATCTTCTTTTATTTTCTGAGACTGTAATACACGTTGTGAAATCATAGCTTGATACCAGTCGTTTAATAATTTTGTGATTTCTTCTTTAGAAATAATGTCAACACTCATCTACTTCTACCCCCTTTTGTTAAATGTTATCATGACATGCTTGTTTGCATAAATAAGTTTTTGAATATTCTAACTTGAAAAAATTATTTTTGAATATTCATGTTAACAAAATGGTCCCTTTTCAAACCCCAAAAAAGAACACACGCTTGTTTGTAGTGGAGTTAAAAAAACAAAAGTGAGGTATTACATCATGGAATATAACGGCTTTCCTGTAGTATGTGGAAGAGGTATGGTGAAATGGAATCCGTTTGCTTCAATACCGGAGCAATACGAGGAAATACATAGAATGTTTGAGGAACAATATAAAGTACCTAAACCTTTTTTAACACAAGATACTATGGAACGAATAGAAAGAGCGTTAATGCAATCTTTTCACGAGGAAGAAGAAATACATATCTCATACTATCGTGATGGAATGGTGCAAGACATGTACATAAATGTATTACATATTGAACCGATGACGAAAACTATATATTGTACAGATGCTTTTGGTTTGAATACTAAGTTTAAGTTTGATGAATTGGTGAATATAAATTAAAAGAAGCCGCCCGACAGGACTGAAGTGCACCCCAATTGTTAGACACAGCCTAACAATTGGGGTGCACTTCACATATATAGGTGGCTTTTGTACGACAAAAAAAGAGCTCTGCTATACAGCAGAGCAAAAGAAAAATATATAACCCTATAAAAATAATACAAATTATTGATACTTTCAAAAGACGAAATTTAAATTTCCATCACAATAATACCTATGTTTAAGTATGAAACATTCTACCTTCCGTATAGCTATGAATATTCTTATTTTAGAATTCCATAGTATCCAAATAGCTCTTTGAGAAATACCTCAATACCGAACTTCTTCAAAGAATCTTTTCTTTATTCAAAGAGAAGTTCTAAAACTTTTTTCTTATCTTTGTCTCTTCCATAATGAATCAACCTATGACAGTTCGGACATATACTAACTATATTTCCAACAACATCTAAACTATTTTCAAAATCATGTTGCATTCTTAACGGTATTAGATGATGGGCCTCCATATAATTTTTTCGGCTGGCTTCCGATACAAATGTTTCATGTGTGTCATCTATTTCACATTTAAATTCTGCCTGTTTAATAGCTTGTTTAGCTTTTTTCGGATCACGAGGCCATACTTCCCTACCAGATTCCATTTTAGTTTTTTTTCGATTTTCCGATTTCTCTTCTTCTGCAATCTTTACTTTACTAAAATCCGAATCAATATTAGTAAATCCTTGTGGTGTATGGTTCAATTTGTAGCCAAAGAAAGCTGCGAATTCGATTGCTTTAATGTTTACAGGTTTTAGGTCCTTAATAAAATAGATGTATTCCCAAGTTTCATCCTTATCGTTTGTTTTCTAAATTTTTCTAGCCACATCTGGGTTATGAGTCTTAGCAAAAATTGTCCCGAAAAACTTAAATTCCCCTTTAGAATATGCTAAAATCCCGTCACCCTCTTTTAACTTTTCCCATCTATCAACATTTGAAGAACCAGGAGTTGCTCCCCACATACATACATTCTCATGTAATTCATTATCTTTAAGTTTAGTTACTGTATCGGCATCTAAATCTGCTAAACATGTAGAAATAGGATATATTTTTTCAATAGTAGCTTCCAAATTTTTTATAGCACTATCATTACTTGCAGTAAAAAGATATAACATATTTAATTCCACCTTTTTTAAATTTCATTATATTTCTTTTTAGAGTCTCGAGATTTCTCTACTGGATATTTTTTATTATTTTTTCTATTTTGTTTATAATAATCTCTTCTAAGTCAATATCCAATTGATCTGCCAACTCATCTTTCATGTCTTCTTTTTTTGTTTCTACAGCTTCCTCACTGCTTTTCCACTGAAAATTCTCCAACAACTCACTCGCCTCTAAAGAAAGAGAAATAGCTAAATCTTTAGGATTGTGGAACTGCTTCCAGTTCCTATCATCCCGAAATTTTAGGACTTTCTCTAAAATAGTTTGATTCATTTTTTGAATCCCCCAGTTACTTTTCATTGGTAAACTCTTCTATTTATCAGGTAAACTATCATAAAAACGTTCAATGGCCGCTACTAAAACTAAATCTTCTAAATGAGCAGTTTTAGGGTTGTTTATTTTTAAAAACATCAAAAATGCCAAATCCCTTATGTCACAAAGGATTTGGCATTTTTAAGTATCTAGAACACTCGCTAAGTTTAAGGAAAACTTAACAGACATGCGTCCGGCATAATGCCATGTCCACACCCAAGGATCGGTTACATAAAATAACGTATCTAACATGGGAAGTCTATTGGTCTTTTCCCCTTATAGTAACACTCTCTTCCACTAAGACCTTTTCTTTCTAGGACCTACAATTAATTTAATCGCTGTTCTATCTTCATTATTGATAGAAATCTCTTGAAATGCTGGTACGAAGGCTAAGTCAATACCACTTGGAGCGACGAACCCTCTTGCAATCGCAATTGCTTTAATCGCTTGATTTATAGCTCCAGCCCCAATCGCTTGAATTTCCACATTACCACTTGTTCTTAGTACACCCGCTATTGCACCCGCGACTGAATTTGGGCTTGATTTTGAAGATACCTTTAATATATTTTCCATGTAAGTTGCTCCCTCTATTATTTAATCTCTCTTTCGTTACAATTTTAAATATTTTAGCGTATCTTTAATTACTATTCACACCAAAAACAAACGATGCTTCATATGTACATTATTCTATATTTTCTGACTTCTTCCTGCTCAGCTACGCAAATAAAAAAATAAACTAAATAACCTAATATACATACAGTTAAATGCCATAACTTCACCAAATGATAACATCCATACAGCGAAAGATAATATTGCTGTTTGTCAGATGAAATTAATATAGTAAAGTGAAACTTTAATGAGTGGGGGTTTTGTTCATCCCCACCTAACTTCTTTGCTTTCGCTGAATTTTGAGATGGGAGTCTTACTGCTCGGAAAATAGCGGGATAAACGTTTCCTCGTTACTTCAATCTATTTAGAAATTCCATTTATTTTTCTATCAAATTATGAACCTTATCATCTTCAAAAGGTGTTACAGGTAATACCCAAATACTACATTTCATCATTTGACCACTTTATATTCCACATCTATCTCCTTTTATAGTACAAGCATACACGCCAATTGTGATTCACCTTCATAAACTACTATGTGGTTTAAATTTATTAAGAATAGGAGGTAATATATTGGGTTCATACTATCATTCTTCAAACTCGTATAAAAAATGTTCATGTGACCATTCACATAAACGCAGCTGTCCTGCATACGGAACTTTTTGGCAAACTGAATTTATAACTGTTCCTTTTGGCGATCCTTTTCCATTTAATCACGTTGGACCTTTAGCAGGAGGCGTTTCCTTACTAAATCCCACTACTATACACTTTAGACAAGCTGGTGATTATAGAGTTTCGTTCATTTCCAGTATTAATACTACTTTAAATCCTGTATTTCCACATATCCCAGTCATAACCATATTTTTAAATAACAATCCACTTGCTAATAGTCAAGGTGACTTCGCTATTCAAATGAATACTTCATCAAATAACGAATGTCTTCAACTTGTTGGCGAAACGATTGTTACAGTGCCTGCTAATTCAACTCTTCAACTTAGAAATAATAGTGGTTTTAATCGTCAAAGTATTGCAACTTGTGACAATGGTATAAATTCAGTTGAATTAACAGTTACAAAACTAAGTTAATATTATTTCTTTACATTCAGATGCTATTTCAGCATCTTTTTTTATTGAATAACAGTTTTCTTCGACTTTTATTATCTTTCATCACGCAAAAAAAGTGCAGAATTCTTTCTAACACAAGATTTCTGCACTTTTTTATTATACTTATTTATTCTTCCTTATTTCTCTACATAAACCGACTTAACAATCGTACGATTATATGATTTTCCTTCTTTATTCATCCCTTTTATATCCATCGTAACGTTATATACTCCCGGTTGTTTTATATCTTTCAAAGCACCTGTAAATGTATTTGTATTAACATTTTGTAATTCATTAAATTCAGAGACTAACTTACCTTCTTTATTAACGACTCTTACTGTTATGGAAAGATCCCCTTTCATTTCAGGTGCTACAGGTGATTTTTTCAGTTTATACTCAGGTTTATTTACTTTAACTTTTGTAGGCATTTGAAGAACAAATGGCGCGCCATCCTTGTAATCGCTTACAACTAAATATGCATCTTTCGACTGCTTCGCCATCATTTTGATTTTCCATTCGCCTACTTCCAATTTATCAAACTTAAATGTTCTAATTGTCGCCCCATTAAAGAAAGATTCGCCTTCACTAGTAGTTATAGCGCTATCTTTATTTGCATAGATTTTTCCTTTTGGAGATACCATTTGTACTTCAACATCAGAAGAAGCAGTTAGTACAGAAACTATTCCTTCAGCCTTTTTATCAACAGAAATACTTTGCTCTATCCACTGATTTTGTGGTAATTCGCCTCCTAAAATATTTTGATTTGAAGTTGTATTTAATTGTTCTAGATTTTCATTTGAACTAGTGCTGGATGCTACTAAAGCTGGTAATCCCACATTTGTCGTACGTAAATATGGTTCAATTCGTGCAAAAACAGCTGATCCTTTTCTTATATTGTCATGATCAAATCTGGAATCTGTAAATAAATGTGTACCGTACGATAGCTTGGCACTCCATTCATTTACTAGTCCATCATTTGAACCGTACGATGATAAATATAACCCACCCATAGATAATGCAGAAAATGTTGGCCCCCAGCTAGTTCCAGTAGCCGTATAGTAACGGTTTAATTTAGCTGCTGGGTTGTTATCTATTATTGAACGAAACTTTGCCATTTCACCTATTTGTAACGAGTACGTACCATCATCTTTTTGACCTAATATAGAAGCAAGCCACCCTGCCCACCAACTATATGACAAATCTGCTAAATTTGAGCCGTGATGCGGTGTAGCAAGTGTAATAACATTTCCAACAAATCGATTCGCACCATATTCAACTAATGCGGCTTGTGTATCAATACCACCTTTACTATGCGCTACAATATTAACTTTTTTACCGAAATGATTATATATTTCTTCCAGTTTTTGTGCTAACAATTTTCCGTTATCCCACTGACTAGCCGAACCTTTCCCCGCAGCATCATACAATTGTATAAACACTGTTTGATAGCCTGCTTTTAAAGCATAATCATACATATCATTTATATCATGATATACTGTCTTTCCATACCAACTATCAGCATTACCATTTCTTCCTTGTACAAAGAGAATTGGCGGTTTATTCTCATCATAATTAGCAGGTTTTTGGCCTAAAAACCATTCTCCAGGTGTGAATACTTCTGTATCAGGAAACCCCTTTCCAAGCTCTTTTACAACTTCTGCCTGTACATTTGTGCTAATCGTTGGAGCCATGATAAAAAATACAATTAGTAAGGCCACACATCTTCTCATCAGTCGCATATTACTCCCCCTATTTTTTTGAAAGAAGGTGTTCTTTATAATATTTTATATTTTCCCTTCCTTAATAATAGCTAATCTTTTATTTTAAAAAGATGTTAGCCCTATTTTTAGAAGGTTACTAGTTGTATACCCTCTTTCTTAACTCTCGTTATTCTCTTTGTTTCTACCTCTTCCTTTTGATAGAATACGACAAAAAAGTTTCTCAATAATTGTTTACTTAGCTACATCCAGATATTTTTTAAATCAATATTGTTTATATAAAGCATACAAATCTTGAAAAAATTTTAGTAAAAAAACATTTTATTACTAGTTAGTTATTTAAAAATATAATAAAGATCTGTACTTTCTTTTCATTAAATACAAACTAATTTTAAAGGAGCTTATATTATAAGACTTTCCTACGATTTAAAATTAAACTGAAATTTCAGAAAAAACAATCACATTTCCAGAAACATATATTATGATAATTTCCGCGCACTTGAATTAACTTTTTAGAAGTACTAACCTATCGGTGAGCAGAAGAAAATTCTGTAAAAAGAAAGGAGAATACTTTATGATGACCAATTTACAAAAGGAGTTTTTTAAACGCTTAAAAATTCCTGCAAAAGAAATAACATTTGATGATTTAGATGAAATTCTCTTAAAAATGGGAATGATTCTCCCCTATGAAAATCTTGATATTATGGCTGGTACTATTAAAAATATCTCAAAAGATAACTTAATAGAAAAGTTACTTATTCAAAAACGAGGTGGACTTTGTTATGAATTAAACTCCTTATTGTATTATTTTTTAATTGATTGTGGGTTTCAAGTATACAAAGTAGCCGGTACTGTTTATGATCTGTACGATAATAAATGGAAACCCGATGATGGTCATGTCATTATCATATTAAGTCATGAGGATAAAGATTATGTTGTGGATGCAGGTTTTGCATCTCATCTCCCTTTACATCCAGTCCCTTTTAACGGAGAAGTCATCTCCTCTCAAACAGGAGAATATCGAATTCGTAAGCGAAATACTCGAAAAGGTACGCATATTTTAGAAATGAGAAAAGGAGCTAACGGGGAATCTACAAGTTTCTTACAATCTGAACCTTCAAACGAATGGAAAATAGGCTATGCTTTCACTGTAGATCCAATAGATGAGAAAAAAGTGAATAACATTCAAAAAGTGATTGTAGAGCATAAAGAATCTCCTTTTAATAAAGGGGCTATCACTTGTAAATTAACTACTTATGGTCACATATCATTAACAAATAAAAATTATACAGAAACCTTTAAAGGCACTAAAAATAAACGACCAATAGAATCTAAAGATTATGCTCGCATTCTTCGTGAATCTTTTGGAATAACGCAAGAGAAATATGTAGGAAAAACACTAGAAAGAGGTTAGTTGACTACAAGTACTTCATAATAAAGCAGATTCTATATTTAGAATCTGCTTTATTTTATACTTTGTTATAAATTAATTTAATTTTGTTGTTACCCTTTAATTTTCAATTATATATTCATCATCATATTTATCATATTGTAGCCCTTCCCCTATCTTTGACTCCGTAACTTGATCTCTTAAAAACGGTGCAGCTTCCATTTTGCTAGTTGCAATTTCAATTCCATATTTTTTCGTTAAATGAGCTAACTCTATTAAAAACCACTCTCTTCGCAATGTAACTGGAATATCCAATGTTTTTCTTTTCATATATAATAGCACCTCTTTTATTTTCATAACTTAAAAACATCACTGGATGCACTTATTAAAACTACCTTTCACCGCTAACATCCAATGAAACATTATAGTATATGCATGTCCATTTCAAACGTGCTATCACAAATATGATATTTAAGTTTACATAATTATATTATGTAATAGTAGAAAAGGAAGGCATGTCCCTTCCCCTTCTACTATAGAGATTTAAATTAAGAACATCTTGGTACACCTAAAGCTAAAAATAAACCTGCTACTCCCGCAGTAATCGGTACTTTTAACGTAATAACATCGTCTACCTTCGTTACTAAAAAGTAAGCATTACCTTCTTGTAATATACAAGTTACCAACAATTGAAATTCCATTCAAATCTCCTCCTTTCAATCGATATACTATAATTTATGAAATCTCTTTCAAAACGTAATAGGAAATATATCTATTTTTCCTTATATACAAAATAAATGTTTATAAGTCTAGTAAAAATATTAATTTTTTAAATTTATATAAAACGTGTAATATTCAATAAGTTCCTATATAATCAATAAGAAAAATCTTACAAATGGAGGTATGAAAATGGTGATTTTGAGTAATATTGGTGCAGCTCTATTTTTTATTGCTTTTATTCTTTTAATCTTATGTATTATTTCATTCTTTAAGAAAAATGGAAAAGCAAAACAATATGGACGTCCTACCGTTATTTTTTTTATGATTTCTATTATATTAATAACGGCCGGTACAACAAAATCGGAACACCCCGTCGTCGAGTTTTTTTCTACTTTAAGTTTCATTCTATTTATATTCTTCCTTGTTCTAGCAATCTTATCTGTTATTAAGAAAACAGGTGTAGCGAAAAAACAATTTATTATTACAGCCGTATTATTTGTCATTTTTGTTGCGCTATCAGGTATTTCAGATCCTTCTTCTGAAAAAACGACAGCAACTAGTACAAAAGTTGCTTCTAACAATGAGGAACAGAAAGATAGCGAAAAGAAAAAAGATCTAGAAAAAAAAGAGGCGGACGAAAAAACTCAAAAGCAAGAAGATGAGAAGCGTCTAGCCGAAGAACAAGCTCGTAAGCAAGAGGATGAAAAACGCCAGGCTGATGAACAAGCTCGTAAACAACAAGAGGAACAAAAACGTCAGGCTGGTGAACAAGCTCGTAAACAACAAGAAGAGCAAAAACGTCAGGCTGGTGAACAAGCTCGTAAACAACAAGAAGAGCAAAAACGTCAGGCTGATGAACAAGCTCGTAAACAACAAGAAGAGCAAAAACGTCAGGCTGATGAACAAGCTCGTAAACAACAAGAAGAGCAAAAAGCACAGCAAGCTCAAACACAACCCGCTTCAGGAAATACTAGTAGTGCATATTACAAAAATTGTGCCGCAGTTAGAGCTGCCGGGAAAGCTCCTCTATATAAAGGACAACCAGGTTATGACTCACATCTTGATCGTGATGGCGATGGAGTTGCATGTGAAAAATAGTAATAAAAAAGAAGCTTCTAATAAGCTTCTTTTTTATTACCGTAAAATATTACTACTTATTACTTTCCCCCTTATTTTAATAACATTCTTCTTATTATTCTCAAAAACGACACAGAATAAGTGATTTCAATCACTACATAGATTTTAATTTATCGCTATTCTTAATTCAGATATTACATTTAAACTTTATGGAGGCATTCATATGGAACATACATTTACTGAAACTTCTATTGTCGGTGAGATTGTTACACAATTTCCGAAAGCTAGTAATCTTTTTAAATCATATAGAATAGACTTTTGTTGTGGTGGTAATAAACCACTTATTGATGCAATTCATGAAAGAAATTTATCAGCAACAGAAGTACTTACAGAATTAAATACACTTTATAATAATACGAAACGATTAAATGAATCTGAAATTGATTGGAAAAATGCTTCTTATCGTGAATTGATTGATTATGTTATAAATAAGCATCATCGCTATTTAAATGAAGAATTACCACAGTTAAGTCCGTATGTGACGAAAGTATTACGCGTCCACGGAGCAAGTCAGCCTCACTTAGCTCAAATTCATAAGCTATTTCACGAATTAAAGATGGAATTAGAACAGCATTTAATTAAAGAAGAAACAGAAGATTTCCCATTAATTTTAGAATTAGAACAAAATCCAATTGACGAAAACTATGTGAAATTACGTAAAGTAGTAGATGAGTTGGAAAATGAACATAACCACGCAGGCAACATTATTAAAGAACTTCGTAAAGTTACAAATGACTTTACTCCTCCAGAAGGAGCTTGCGGTACTTATCGACTTGTTTACCAACGTCTTGAAGCGCTAGAGTCTGATTTATTTGAGCACATTCATTTAGAAAATAATATTTTATTTCCACGTGCCATTACGAGAGCATAAATAAAGAGCAGGACATGAGTATACATACTTATGTCCTGCTCTTTCATTTGGTAAAGACTATACACATCCCTCTCGAATAAATCCGAATTTTAACAATTTGTGAATCATTATAAAAATGTGATAAACATCACATCTCTTCCTTTTTTGATTTTCTATAATAAAAACATAATCCTTTGTTCAACATTTCACAGAAAAAGGGGAAACGAAAATGAAAAAACGTTTAGTTATGATCGGAAATGGTATGGCTGGCATACGCTGTATGGAAGAAATATTAAAACATGATAGTGATTCATATGAGATTACTATTTTTGGAGATGAACCTCATCCAAACTACAACCGTATTATGCTCTCTCATGTTTTACAAGGCAAAACAAATATGCAAGATATCATTATGAATGAATACAGTTGGTATGAAGAAAACGAAATAACTTTGTATACAAATGAAAAAGTTCAAAGTATTAACCGAGAAGAAAAAATTATTATTACAGAAAAGAATCGTACTCTTACATATGACAAACTCATTATCGCAACAGGTTCTAGTGCTTTTATTTTGCCTGTAGAAGGTTCCACTCTCCCTGGTGTAACAGGATTTCGAACAATTGAAGATACACAATTTATGATTGATACCGCTAATGAAAAGAAAAAGGCTGTTGTCATTGGTGGTGGGTTACTTGGTTTAGAAGCCGCAAGAGGTCTTATTGACTTAGGGATGGACGTACATGTTGTTCATTTAATGCCAAACTTAATGGAGCAACAACTAGATACGAAAGCAGCTTCTCTATTACGCGAAGATTTAGAAGCGCAAGGCATGAAATTTCTAATGGAAAAGAAAACTGTAAAAATTCTTGGTACAGACCATGTTGAGGGCATTCAATTTGAAGATGGTGAAGTTGTAGATTGTGATTTAATCGTAATGGCTGTCGGAATACGCCCAAATACGCAAATAGCAAAAGATGCTGGTTTAATTGTAAATCGCGGTATTGTAGTCAATGACTATATGCTAACAAATGATGAGTCCATTTATGCAGTTGGAGAATGTGCAGAGCATGACGGTATCGCATATGGACTTGTTGCTCCTCTTTATGAACAAGGTGCGATACTAGCAAAACATATAACAAATTTACAAACTGATGGATATTCGGGCAGTATCGTCGGTACGCAATTAAAAGTTGCAGGTTGTGATTTATTCTCTGCTGGTCAAATTTATGAAGATGATCAAACGAAAGCAATATCAATCTTTGATGAATGTAAACGTTCCTATAAAAAAGTATTAATTCGTGATAATAAAGTCGTCGGTATCGTTTTATATGGTGACACAGCTGACGGTACACGTCTCTTTAGCATGTTAAAGAAGGAAGAAGATATACAAGAATATACACCAGCTTCCCTTCTTCACAAAGCTGGTGAAGAAAGTGAATTTGACGTTGCTACAATGAGTGCGGATGACACGATTTGTGGATGTAATGGTGTTACGAAAGGTTCAATCGTTCACGCCATTTTAGAACAAGAGTTAACGACTTTTGAAGAAGTTAAAGGCTGTACGAAAGCCGCAGGTTCTTGTGGTAAATGTCGTCCACTTGTGGAACAAGTTTTATCTCATACACTTGGAGATGCTTTTGATGCCTCAGCGCAATCTGCCGGTATGTGTGGATGTACACCTTTATCCCGTGATGAAGTCGTAGCAGCCATTCACGAAAAAGCCTTAAAATCTCCAAAAGAAGTACGAAATGTTCTTGGTTTTGCACATGAAGACGGCTGTTCGAAATGCCGCCCTGCTTTAAACTACTATTTACGTATGGCGATTCCAGAAGAATATGAAGATGATAAATCGTCCCGTTTCGTTAATGAAAGAATGAATGGTAACATCCAGCACGATGGTACATTCTCTGTTATTCCACGTATGTACGGAGGCGTTACAACAGCTGATGATTTAATGAAAATTGCTGAAGTTGCGAAGAAGTATGATGTTCCACTTGTGAAAATTACAGGTGCAAGCCGAATTGGCTTATACGGTGTCAAGAAACAAGATTTACCTAACGTATGGGCTGACTTACATATGACTTCTGGATATGCGTATTCAAAGTCTCTTCGTAATGTAAAATCATGTGTTGGCTCTCGTTTTTGCCGTTTCGGTACGAAAGATTCATTAGGACTTGGTATGCTCCTTGAACAATCATTAGAAATGGTAGATACACCTCATAAAATGAAAATGGGTGTAACCGGTTGTCCGCGTAACTGTGCGGAAGTACTGACGAAAGATTTTGGCGTTGTTTGTGTCGAAAATGGATATCAACTTTATATTGGCGGAAATGGTGGTACAGAAGTACGTGAAGCTGATTTTGTAATGATTGTCCCTACTGAAGATGATGTCCTTCGCATCGCTGCAGCTTACATGCAATATTATCGTGAAACTGGTATTTACGGAGAGCGTACCGCCTACTGGACAGAACGTTTAGGCTTCGATCATATAAAAGAAATACTACAAGATGCAAGTATGGTTACTACGTTAAATGAACGTTTCCAAACAGCTCGTAGAACATATACGGAAGCATGGGGACAAGCACTAGAAACGAAATCATTAAAAGCGATGTATGAAGTAGAAACTGTGAAATAAGGAGCTGTGATCTAAATGATACAAACGAAAGAAAAAATAAAAGTTATGCGTGCGGAAGATCTTGCTATTCAAATCGGTAAAGAAGTGCAAATGAAAGGTATGTCTATCGCTCTATTCCGCCTTTCAAATGGCGATATTCGAGCTGTAGAAAATCGTTGTCCTCATAAAAACGGACCGTTAGCAGAAGGGCTTGTGTCTGGAGAATTCGTCTTTTGTCCACTGCATGATTGGAAGATTTCATTACTAACAGGTGAAGTTCAAAAACCTGATGACGGTTGTATTCAAACGTACGATGTAGAAATTATTAATGGTGATATTTATATAAATATGTAATTTACAAAAGGAAGCCTCCCCCTGGCTTCCTTTTAAATAAAACTAGATGAGGTGCAATTATATGAACGGATATGTATATTTAGTTGGTGCAGGACCTGGTGATGAAGGGCTTATTACAAAGAAAGCGATAGAGTGTTTAAAACGTGCAGATATTGTTTTATATGACCGTTTACTAAACCCTTTCTTCCTTAGCTATACAAAACAAACATGTGAACTTATGTATTGCGGAAAAATGCCAAAGAATCATATTATACGACAAGAAATGATTAACGCCCACCTTCTTCAATTTGCAAAAGAAGGAAAAATTGTTGTCCGATTAAAAGGCGGAGATCCATCTATTTTTGGTCGTGTTGGTGAAGAAGCAGAAACTTTAGCAGCAGCAAATATTCCATATGAAATTGTACCAGGCATTACATCTAGCATCGCCGCTAGTAGCTATGCAGGTATCCCCCTTACCCACCGTAACTACAGTAATAGCGTTACTTTACTAACCGGACATGCAAAAGGTCCTTTAACCGATCATGGAAAATATAATTCATCTCACAATAGCGATACGATTGCCTACTACATGGGTATAAAAAACTTACCTACAATTTGCGAAAACTTACGACAAGCAGGAAAGAAAGAAGATACGCCAGTAGCAGTCATTGAATGGGGTACAACTGGTAAACAGCGCGTTGTCACAGGGACACTGTCTACCATTGTTTCTATTGTTAAAAACGAAAATATTTCTAATCCTTCTATGACAATTGTTGGTGATGTTGTTTCCTTACGTAATCAAATCGCTTGGAAAGAACGTAAACCATTACATGGTAAAAAAGTTTTATTTACATCCTCAACAAATAAAACAAGTGTAATGAAGCAAAGGTTACAAGAAGCTGGTGCAGAAATATATCAAATTCCAACTTTCAAAAAGGAAGAATATACAGTAACCTCTGAACAAATCAATAAGATTTTTAACGTTGATCGTCTTGTATTTTGTTCCGCTGACAGTGTAGACATCTTAATGCAATCATGCAGTAAATATCATAAAGATATTCGTTCCTTACAGGCAGAACTTCAGTATATGAACCTTTCTATTCAAGAAAAGCTCATGCAATATGGATTGTTCAGTAAACCTGCGCAATTTTCTTCGAATTCAACGATTTATTTAGGACGAAACATTAACCGAATTGCTGTTATTCAAGAAAAAATTGGTGCTGGTTCCTATATGATGACTCATGAGTACACAATTGATCATCGCTTCGATGAAATTCATTCACGTATTCTTTCTGAATTCTCATGGGATAGCATTGTATTTGAAGGTCGTGCTTCTATTGATACGTTTCTAGCAGAAATAAAACGCCTTGGCTTTATCAATATTCTTACTCTCCCATTCTCGTATACCGACGTTCCAACTTTACACTATGCAAATAAAGTTGGGTTTCATAACGTAGATCATCAATTACAAGAAACTCTTATGAAGAAAGACATGGTGAGACAATGAAAGGAATTGTATATGTTGGACATGGGAGCCGGCTACAAGAAGGTAATGAACAATTCATTCAATTTATTCAATCTGTTATGAAAGAACGAAACGAAAGAATTCAAAAATTAGCTTTTCTAGAACTAACGACACCTACTATTTCGGATGCAGTTACAGAAACGATAATAGAGGGCGCAACTGAAATAATGATTGTACCTGTTTTATTATTTGCAGCAGCTCACTATAAACGTGATATTCCTTTGGAGATAGCGAAAATGAAAAATCAATATCCACATATCTCATTTTCAGTTGTACAACCTTTTAGTACGCATCCGCATATGGTTGAACTTGTAGTGAAAAGAATACGTGAAACTATGCCAATGCAAGGTAGTAGTGTTTTACTCGTAGGGAGAGGTAGTAGTGATTTCCAGCCGATACATGAGTTACAACAAATCGGAGCAGCTGTCGAACAAAAACTCAGTCTACCAGTATCATGCTCCTTTTTAACGAAAGGAACGCCCTCTTTTACTGCTGAGCTAAAGACTATAACATCAACTGCATCCCATGTATATGTCATGCCCTACCTTCTCTTTACCGGATTATTGCTTCAAAAAATTAAGTTGTATACAAAAAAATACGATCACGTGACGACTTGTAATTGCCTACAGTTTGATACATATATGAAATTAACATTGTTAGAACGAATGGAGGAATACATATATGTATAACATGTACCCTCTTATGTTTAATCTGCAAAATAAAGTGGTCGTTATCATTGGTGGAGGTAAAATTGCATATCGAAAAGCGTCTGGATTAAAAGATACAGGCGCTTTCGTCACCGTTATTAGCCCCGAGATTTGCGAGGAAATGAAAGAACTTCCTTATATTACTTGGAAGCAAAAAACTTTTAGTAATGATGATATTAAAGATGCTCATCTAATTTATGCAGCTACAAATCAACATGCTGTAAATATGATGGTCAAACAGGCCGCTCATGATTTCCAGTGGGTTAACGTTGTAAGTGATGGTACAGCATCATCGTTTCACACACCTGGTGTCATTCGAAATGATGAATATGTTGTCACTATTTCGACTTCAGGTAAGGACCCATCGTTTACGAAGCGTATGAAACAGGAATTAACTTCTGTCCTTCCTAAACTTATAAAAAGACTTTCTCGTACTCATAAAATGTAATCTATCACTTAGCTAAAATAGGAATTAACTGTGAACAAACGTTTTTTAGAGGCGTTTGTTCTTTTTGCTTTAGTTTCGTTTTTTAGGATCAGACAAACAATTGGACAAGAATCTGTGAAGAAAAATAACGGCAACAATTACGGACAAAAAAGCAGTTGCTTGAGAGCAACTGCTTCAATACAGGTTTTATATTGGATATTCATTCAACCAAATTAGCGCTTGTTCATAATCATCAAAAAATCTCACAGATTCTTTCGTATTAGATTGTTGTAAATAATCCATTATCTCCCCCTCTTCAAGGAGAAATGCAATTGCCTTACTGTTATTCAAAATGATTTCATTGAAGAACTTCTCTTTCCATACTTTTTGAACAGAAAAATGATTTGGCGTGTATCCTTTTCTATCCACCAACAATTTGTATTTCCGCCCTTCAGAAATGAATTGCTGACAAACCCGCTCAAAACCATTAAACCATTCATACACATCATCTGTTTTTATATTGCCAACTAGATGGGTAACAATTATATCTCCTGAAACTGTTGTGCTGATATTCTGTTTACTCAACTTGGAATCCCCCTTAGTTACAATTTTGCGGAAAAACCGCATAAAATCAATAAAGAAAATTTTCTTACTTGACACTCCACCCCACCGCTATCAAACTAAGCTCATGTAACGTCAATTATAAGCGAAATTGTGTCTTTTTTCGCAAGTCTATATGTAGATGCTTTAAAGATTTTCATACGAAATCACCCGCAACGAGTTTCCTTTTTTTGAATTAAGCTACTTGATTATCAGACATGGTACAATTGTAAACGATACCCAATATATCATAGACTGTTTTCTTCTCATATCTATGGGATTTCCGCCATCATTTACCGCCTCAAATCTATTCGTTTTAACACGTATATTCAAAACAAAATATATGACAAATAAATAACGACAGTTACTGTAATAATGCTGAAAAGTGTTGAAAATAAAACGATTTGTGCATGTAATTCAGGCTCTATTTGATATTCCATAGCAATGGTTGATGTATTCCTTGAAGTAGGAAAAGAACTTGCAATAAATAATGATTGTGCAACAATACCATCGATGTTTAGTATGTATATTACGGCAAGTGCTAATAATGGTCCCATCAGTAACCTTCCAATTAAAGCCCATGTTATGACTCGATGGAAAAATTAAGTTTAATGTTAGATAATTGTGCCCCTAGCAATATGAGTGCTATTGCAACAAAACCATTCGCAAGCTGATTAAGAGGTAGCAAGATAGAATTAGGTATTTGAATTTTAAAAGATTGAAAGAGAACCCCTAATACGAGCGCATGAAATACAGGCAGTCTTAGAAATGATTGAATAATACCTCCGATTGTTTTTGTTGCTGATAGTAAGTTATATATCCCATATGAATAAGTTAAAAGATTCTGGAAAATAACAATAAAAATTTGAATGGAAACCCCCACTGGATTGTGACTGAAAATCAATTGACTTACTGGTAACCCATAATTACCGGAATTCATTAACGAAATGCTATTTTTTAGAGCTGCACTTTCTCCTTTTTCTAACTTTAATATTTTTGAAATGAAATGACTTACTATGATCAGACTCAGACTATAAAGCATTAAATAGTATATTATCTGGAGCAAAAAACCTGTTTCTATACGAATATCATATATATTCACAAATACAGCCGCTGGCATTAAGCAATAAGTAATAAGTGTAGATAGCTGCTTTAAGTTAAATTGGAACTTTCTTTGTAAGCTTGCACCAATTAGCATCAATATTAATATCGGTAATATTACGTCTAATATAATAAATACAAACATTTAAAACCTCATTCTAAATATATTTTAGTTGGATTAAACGCTTTACTAAATGTGGACACATTTCATTCATCGGAAAACACCCTTAGTTCTCAATAATCAGAAAACTGAAATCGATAATATGAAAATACTCATCAAAAATTCTTATTTCATTTCCCTCCCCTCTCTTTTCTTTAACATATCAAATATAACTCATAAAGAAAATTATGGATTATTTATACAAATTCATAATTTTATCTTATCGAACTAAACTGTATTCTTTAGTGTAGTACTTTTTTCACAATATCCGTTAGCCTTACCAAAAATTTGGCCCTAAAAAAATCTGATACTGCAGTTACTATGCGAAGAATACTTACATCAATCCCATACTTGTCGCTTAAACCACCTAACACACCTGATGCTTGTTTATCTTGAGTGGACTTATATTTTTTTCATCTAAACATCCCGATTCAATTAAATATTTGCATTCTAAAAATAAGTTCGATCTTTAGAATAGATTTAAGATTTCCTTCACTAATCTACCCTTTAATTGAATAACTTTTGACTTCTATATTTTAAAATAAAATTCCATAAGCCTTCTGTTCTTCATTTTAAAAACACATTCTTATAGAAAACAAGCGTTTATTGAGATATCAATAAAAACATGTTGAAGCCTATTACTAAAAGAACCATCCCAATATACTTTGGGATGGTTCTTTTTCCTTATTAATGATTCTTTAACATCACTAACAATTTCTCTTGGCTATACATCCATACTGTAATGATTAAACAAGCAAGTGCGACTTCTGATAGCGCCATAAATCCAATTGCATAATGACCTGTTAATTGGAATAGTAATGTTAAAATTAGCGGTGGGAAGAATCCTCCTAGTCCACCTAAAGCTGATACGAGACCATTTACAATACCAGCTTGTTCTGAGAAATACATTGGAACGAGTTTGAAGATTGTACCATTACCAATCCCTGCACAAAATGCTACTAGTAAGCAACCAAATGTATACACGTTCATACTTGGCATAAACGATAAAATAATACCTGAAAGTGTTAAACCGATAAATACGAAGATTAATATTTTAAATGGATTAAACTTATCACCGAGCCAACCACCAATCGGGCGCATAATTGTTGCGAGTACGATGAATCCGGCTGTCCGCATACCTGCATCTACTTTCTCTAATCCGAAGTGAGATACTAGAAAGTTTGGTAAGTATACTGTAAATGCGACAAATGATCCGAATGTTAAAAAGTAAAAGATACATAAAAACCAAAGTTTCTCATTTTTATATACACCTTTTATTTGTTCCATTAGTGGTGTATTCACTTTTTTCTCTTTACGATCACCTAATAAAAAGTTCATAAGTGCAAACGCTGCAAGTAAAACTAAATAACATTGTACTGTCGTTCTCCAGCCAACTGAAGTTGCAATGACAGGTGCTAAAAACGAAGTAATTGCTGTTCCGGCGTTACCGACACCGTAAATACCATTTACAAAACCGTGACTCTCTTTCGGAAAGTATTTTGGTAAAGAAGTTACTCCTACAGAGAATACAGCACCACCGATTCCTACAAATAATCCACCAATAATTAAATCCATCATAGAATTGGCAACACTAATATAAAAAACAGGAAATAATAATAGAATAAAACTAATAAAGAATAATTTTCTTGCTCCGAAACGATTCGTCCAATAACCAATTGGAATACGAAGAATAGAGCCTAAAATAACAGGTACTGCTGTGACCATAGAAATTTGTCCCGCAGTTAATGGAATATCCGCTTTAATATAAGGCATTAATGATGATAAAATGACCCATACCATAAAACCGATAATTAGATTAGAAGTTTGTAAACTTAATTGAAAATTAGGACTTTTCATCCTGTTCCCTCCTATGTATGCATAGTTAAATTCATTCTCTCCAGCCCAATCACGTCCTAACATCATTAGGCTGAAAAGAATCAACCACCACTTACTGGCGGAATCATTGCTACGACATCACCAATTTGGATGATGTCATCCTCATTTGCGTATTCTTCATTTATCGCGACCATAATCTCGTTTGAAATTGCTATGTTGTATTTCTTAGTGAGGACTTCCTTTAATTCCGCAACCGTAATATTTTCATAGTCTATATGCAAAGCCGGCTTACTTGCTCCTTCTTGCAAATGTGCAAATAATAGTACTTCAATCATATTCTCATCTCCTTTCCAGGCTGGCCATTACCATATGCTGTTTTCTCTAACTGATCACCAATCCATGATTCACCATCTTCCCAAAACTCTTTTTTCCAAATAGGAACAATTTGTTTTATACGCTCCATAATATATTCGTTCGCCTCATATGCAGCTTTCCGATGTGGTGTAGACACAGCGACAACGACAGCAAGATCAGAAATTTGTAATGTACCAATGCGATGTGTAATAGCGACATATGTCCCCGGCCACTTCTCTCCTACTTCAATGCTAATTCTCTCAAGCTGTTTCTCCGCCATTGTCTTATAAGCTACATACTCTAAACAAAGTGTACGTCGACCTTTCGTAAATTCTCTAACAGTACCAATAAAAGTAGTAACCGCACCACACTCACGACGAATTACTTTGTTTGTAACTTCTTCAATTGAAATAGGTGTATCAATTACTTCATAATACGTATGTGTCATTTTGCACCTCTTATCTTTATATAAGTTAGCAATCCCTTTTTCTATTACTTGTATGATCGAAGCGGCTCTTCCCACGGCCACTCACTTCCGTTGTTTGATTCTAATAACAGTACCGAAACAGTAATTCCAGCTTTAAATCCTCTCGTTCCCCCTGGCAAAACGATAAATGCATTCGCTTCTGCAAGTGAAGAAATTGCGCTAGATTTATCTAAACCAACTGGTGTAACTTGTAATTGCCCATCTACAATTTCCACTCTCCCTCTTACAAAACGAGTAAATGGGTTTGCTTTCGGAAAGTCTTTTTGTAAAATTGCCTCTGCACGATATATGTGCGAATCTTCCCTATGCAAGTATTTTCCAATCACTGGTCTAACATATAATTCACAACCGACATAACAAGCAGAAGGATTACCAGATAGACCAAATAGTAATTTTCCTTCTACCTCAGCTACAGTTGTCACACTTCCTGGTCGCATCGCTATTTTGTCAAAAAGTACATTAGCTCGTAATCTCTCATAGATGGCAGGTAAATAGTCATAGTCTCCTACTGAAACACCACCAGTTGTAATTAATATATCAACTTCTTTTATCGCCTTTTTTACAGTGTTATAACACGTCTCAAAATCGTCAGCGAATTGCCCATAATACTGTACAATCCCCCCTGCTCGTTCAATTTGAGCAGCTATCATATAGGAGTTACTATTTCGAATCTTCCCTGGCTTTAATTTTTCATGTACTTCAAGCAGTTCGCTACCCGTCGTTACAATTCCAATCACTGGTTGTTTTATAACATATACCGTACTATAACCAAACGTAGCAAGAAGCGCTGCAACTCCCGGGTTAATAACAGTCCCTTCTTTCACAAGGATAGTATTTTGTTTTACATCTTCACCTTTAAAAGAAATGTTATCACCGGCTGCGAAACAGCGTTTTAATGTCATATAAGTCTTTTCGTTTTTTTCAAATCCTTCCGTTAGTTCTAACATAACAACCGCATTACACCCTCTCGGAATTGCGGCTCCTGTCATAATACGGACAGCTTGAAATGCTTTCACTTCTTCTGTAAAAACAACCCCTGCTCCAATTTCACCAATTACTTCAAACTGAATAGGGTTACTACTACTTGCTTCTTTCGTATCTTCTGCTCGAATCGCAAACCCGTCGTACGGAGAGCGATCAAAATGCGGGACATCATGATCTGCAATAACATCTTCTCCAAGCGTTCTTCCGTAACTTTCTATAAGAGAAACCTCTTCTGTTTCACCTTGATGAGCATATTTCATTACTCGTGCAACTGCTTCTGCCACTGGAATCGGTATACGTTTTGCTAACATTCTTTTTCACCTCGTTTTAATAAGGGGGGAAACTCTCTCTGTTCATCCTATATATTTTGCGTACAATCGTTTTGCTATTTTCACATCATTTGTCCCATGAATAAATGCCCTACCGTCTGTAAATAAAACGAAACGATATTCATCAATTAGAAATGATAGTAAGTACGGCGTTTTTTGGACATGTACAATTTTTTGTAATCTTTTTTGGATTTCGTTTAAATTTAGAACTCTCTTTATTCCTGAACGGATTTGAACTGTATTCCGTCCGCATAGCACCTCCGTTTTCACCTGTGATTCAAATGTTAAACTTTGGTACGTACGTGTATTTCCGCAAGATGGACATGTACTTTTTTTCTGTTTATTTACTTTTAATGAGAGAAATTGATTGTTCCAAATATCAAATGATAACATTGTTCCTCGTAGCGTCTCGAAATCATCCACCAATATTTTCATTGCTTCTGTCACTTGGTGAGCAACAACCATCTGTACAGCTGGCTGAATAATTCCCGCTGTATCACATGTTGCACCGCCCATCGGATGATCCATTAAGCAGCGAAAACATGGTGTTTTTCCTGGAAGACTTGTATACGTTACACCGTAACTTCCAACGCATCCACCGTATATCCAAGGTATATTTTCTTTTTGTGAAATATCATTTATAAGTAGGCGCGTATCGAAGTTGTCAGTGGCATCTATAATGAGATCCACTTCTTTTGTTAACTCTTCTATTTCTTGCATTGTGACATCCATTACAACTGGTACAATTTCCACTTCAGAATTAATCTTTCTTACATGTTCTGCCGCTGCAATTGCTTTTGGTTTGCATTGTTTTGCATCTTCTTCTGTATATAACTGTTGCCGTTGTAAATTACTCCATTCGACATAGTCACGATCGGCAATTGTCAATTTCCCAATTCCCATCCTAGCGAGTGCTTCTGCATTCGCAGCCCCTAGTGCACCCGCACCGATTAGGAGCACATGCTTTTCTCTTATTTTTCTTTGTCCCATTTCACCAATTCCAGAAAACAACACTTGTCTTGAATAACGCTCTTGCATAAGAAATCCTCCTTTCACTATCCACCAATGTAAGACATTTCAACTTTTGGACGTTTACTTGCACTCTCAACCGTTCTTTCATCTGAATATCGATCTGTTCTATATCGCCATGTATGTTGTAAAATTTTTAATAGTGAGGCATCAGAAATATTTTCTCGAAGAAGCGTTCGCAAATCCGTTCCTTTTTCTCCAAATAGGCACGTAAAAAACTTACCATCTGCCGAAATACGTGCTCTCGTACAAGAAGAACAAAATGACTCAGAAACAGAAGTAATAAATCCCACTTCTGCATTACTCCCTACATATCGATACAATTTCGCAACCTCTCCAAAGTAACGAGGCTGAGCGGGCTCAATTGGATATACACGATTAATTTTCTCTATTAATTGTTCCTTCGTAATAACTTGTTCAAAGTTCCAGCCGTTTGTACTGCCCACATCCATAAACTCTATAAAACGGAGCTGAATTTCTTGTTCTTTAAAATAACGAGCCATATGAAGAATTTGACTATCATTCATTCCTTTTTTTACGACCATATTTACCTTTACTTCTAACCCTACCTTCTTTGCTTCTTCAATTCCTTTTAATACAGGTTTTGTGCTTACATTTCGTCCATTAATTTTTTTGAAGACATAATCCTCTATCGCATCTAAACTAATATTTACACGCTTTAATCCCACTTCTTTTAACGCCTTTGCTTGTTTTGCTAAATGAATACCGTTTGTTGTGAGTCCAATATCTTGTAAGCCCTCTAGATTTGCAAGTCTTGCAATTAACGTCGGTAAGTGTTTACGCAATAAAGGTTCACCGCCAGTAAGCCTAATTTTATTTACTCCCATACTTATAAATAATCTCGCTAATCTTTCTATTTCATCGAACGTTAATAAAAGCTCTTCCTGTAAAAAAGCATAATCAGGTCCGAACACTTCAGCAGGCATACAGTATGTACACCTAAAATTACAACGATCAATAACTGAAATACGTAAATCTTGAAGTGGCCGCTTTAAAGAATCTTTCATGTTCTCGTGCATCTCTATCCCTTCTTTTCTGCTACAATCCTTAGTAAGCTTTCATTTTTTTATTTGCCTTCATTATAAAAAAGAAGCTACATATTCAATGTGACTTTTCTCACATTACTTTCCCCATTCAAAATTTTTTCACAAATCCGTTCGAATTTTGTTCACATCTTTAATCTCATCTACTTTGTCTATTGAATTTTTCAAACTAAAAACTGAAAATCTCTTCCCCTTACGGTCATTGAAATTTCAATTTATTTTTAAAATAGCTCTTGCATTTTCATCATATTTACACTCAAAATAGGAAATGTATTGCTTATAAGAAGAAAGGTGATCACTGTGGCAAACAGTATGACATTATCTCAAGATTTAAAAGAATTACTTGCATCTGTTGAATATAAAATGCAAATTAAAAAAGGTAGTTTTATTTTTCAGGAAGGTATGGAGGCAACCGAACTCTATATCATCCACTCAGGAAAAGTACAAATTAGTAAACTTAGTGCTGACGGACAAGAACTAACACTTCGAATTTGTTCGGCATACGACATTATTGGAGAATTAACATTGTTCACGGATAATGCGAAGTATTTATTAAATTCAAAATGCCTTGAAGATGTTGAAGTAGGCGTTATAAAGCGTGAAGCGTTAGAAAAAGAATTACTCCAAAAACCAGCTCTTGTATTTGAATTTATGAAATGGATTAGTGAACATTTAAGAAGAATGCAAACGAAGTTCCGAGATTTAGTATTACATGGCAAAAAAGGTGCCCTATATTCTACTCTCATACGAATGACAAATAGTTATGGTGTTTTAAAGGAAAATGGTATTCTCATCGATTTACCATTAACGAATCAAGAACTTGCTAATTTCTGTGCAACTTCACGTGAAAGTGTAAATCGAATGTTAAATGAATTAAAAAAGCAAGGTACAATTTCTATTCATAAAGGAAAGATTACAATACACGATTTACAATTTTTAAAATGTGAAATTGCTTGTGAAGATTGTTCTGCTTCTGTTTGTAGTATTGATTAGCGTCTTATTTAGATGCTAATCTTTTTTCAATTTAAGCCATTTATTAACGGTTATTCCCTCTGTAAACAAAAACGAGGCCTTCCATATTAGACCTCGTTTCGTTTTAACCATTAGCTCCTATCCGTTTACAGCAGTATTATTTTTTCAATTCATTAGGAATACGTCTTCTGTAAATTACATAACTACGGCTTACATATTTAATTGGGGCACTAAATACATGTACTAGTCTTGTAAATGGCCATACTGCGAATAAACCCATCCCTGCAAGAATATGAATTTTAAACCATACTGGTACTTCCATCATATATTCAACTTTCGGTTGGAAAATAAAGAGGCTTCGGAACCAAGGGCCAATTGTTGTACGATAATCAAATCCTTTTGAATCGATATTTAAAAATGTTGAAGAAAGTCCTGCTAGCATTACGATAAGTAATAAAATAAGCGCAATATAATCTCCCTTTGTACTCGTTGCAATGATACGTTTTACAGTTACGCGGCGGTACGTTAATATAATTAAACCGATGATAGAAGCAACACCTGCCGGAAGCCCAAAACTAATTGCTACTACATGATACATATGCTCAGAAATACCTATTGAACGGTATACAGCTTCTGGAATTAAAATCCCCATAACATGACCGCCAATTACGAACATAATCCCAAAGTGGAATAATAGACTTCCGATTCGGAGCATTTTCTTTTCTAATAGTTCACTAGATTTTGATGTCCATCCAAATTGATCATAGTTGTATCTAAAAATATGTCCACCGATAAAGATTGCAAAAATGATATAGGGAAACAATACCCATAGAAATTGATCCATCATTTTAACAACTCTCCTTTCTAATTTGTCTGTACACCCCATGTATCGATAGCGAGTAGAACAGCCGCAAGAATTGGTTCATACATACTACCTGCTTCTTTTAACTGAACGTGTAATGCTTGTATGTTCTCCTTGTATTTACTCATAATTGGTTCACTGTCTTGCTCATTTGCATTTGCAAAAAACTCAAGCAATAGCGGTAAATAATCAGGTAATTCTTTATCTGTTACTTCAAAACCTGATTTTTTATAATGCTGTTTTAACTCCAGTAATTCAATACCTCTTTCTCTTTGTTCACCAGTGTTCATATAAGTAAGATACATATTTGTTTTCTTACCAAAATCGAATGTATATACGTAACTATCAATCAATTGATCATTCGTTTTATTTAGCGCTTGTTTTATAAATGTTGCAAGTGAAGCTTTAACATCGTCCTGTTCAATCGCTTCAATCTCTTCTAGTAATTCAGTTAAAGCTTCCCTCCACCCTAGTTCAGGATAGGAGAGAAGGAATGAAGAACAAGAAAAAGCAGTTTGTAAACTTTGTTTCATATTTTTCTGCCCCCTTTATTTAAGAAATTGTCATACAAGAGCCTGGACCACCTGCGAATGCTAAACCACAGCTTCCTTGTTCGCTATATAAATCTGCCACTTGTTCACGATGAGTGCCCGGAATGACGAAGCGATCTTTATATTTCGCAATAGCAAGAAGACGATACATATCTTCTACATCCTGTTTTGTTAAACCAAGTTCTTTTAATACAGCTTCATTTGGCTCTTTATTAATTTGCAGCGCTCTCATATGCGTTCGCATAACAGCCATTTTCTTCAATGTAAGACGAATGTGTGATTCATCTCCTGCAGTGAGTAAATTCGCTAAATATTGAATTGGAATACGCATATTATCGATAGCAGGGAAAATCTCTTCTGCTTTCCAGTTACTTCCTTTCCCTTCCACCATATTCATAATTGGGCTAAGCGGCGGGATATACCAAACCATTGGCATTGTACGATACTCTGGGTGAAGAGGTAGAGCAATTTTCCAATCGATAATCATTTTATAGATTGGTGACTCTTGTGCCGCTTTAATCCATTCTTCAGGAATGCCTTGTTTTTTCGCTTCAGCCGCCACTTCTGGATCATTTGGATTTAGGAAAACAGTAAGCTGAGATTCATATAAATCTTTTTCGTCTTCAACAGACGCTGCTTCTTTTACTTTATCAGCATCATATAGCATTACCCCAATATATCTGATACGTCCTACACATGTTTCTGAACAAATTGTTGGCATACCAGCCTCAATACGTGGGAAACACATTGTACATTTTTCAGCTTTATTCGTTTGCCAGTTAAAATACACTTTTTTATATGGACAAGATGATACGCAGAATCTCCAAGCACGACATGCATTTTGATCCACAAGTACAATCCCGTCTTCTTCACGTTTATACATTGCACCAGATGGACAAGATGATACGCACGATGGATTCATACAATGTTCGCATATACGTGGTAAATACATCATAAAGACGTTTTCAAAATCAGTTTTAATTTCTTCTTCCATTTTCTTTACGTTCGGATCTTGTAATCCTGTTATATGTCCGCCTGCTAAATCGTCCTCCCAGTTTGGACCCCATTCAATTTTGTCGATAAATTCGCCTGTAATTGCCGATTTCGGACGAGCAACTGGTTGATGCTTACGCTGTGGGCTATTTGTTAATGTTTCATAATCATAATTCCAAGGTTCAAAGTAATCATCAATTGTTGGTTGATCTGGATTGTGGAAAATGTTCATAAGACGTTTCATTTTCGAACCAGATTTCAGCTGAATTTCACCATTTTTCAATTCCCAGCCGCCTTTATATTTCTCCTGATCTTCCCATTGCTTCGGATAACCAATGCCAGGTTTCGTTTCTACGTTATTGAAATACATATATTCAGCACCTGGACGATTTGTCCAGGTGTTTTTGCACGTTACGCTACAAGTATGGCAACCGATGCATTTATCTAGGTTCATAACCATTCCGACTTGTGCTTTAATCTTCAAGCCAATCTACCTCCTTCAGTTTGCGAATTACAACGTTTAAATCGCGCTGGTTCCCAGTCGGACCATAATAGTTAAATCCATAACTTAATTGACCGTATCCACCAATCATATGTGTTGGTTTAACGTGAATTCGAGTTGGACTATTATGCGTTCCCCCCCGGTTACTTGTTAATTTCGTACCAGGTACGTTAATATGACGATCTTGCGCATGGTGCATAAACGCCATTCCTCTCGGTATACGATGCGTTACAACAGCACGCGCTACAACAACACCGTTACGATTAAAGCACTCAATCCAATCATTATCTGCAACACCCGCTTCAGCAGCGTCCTCTTTATTCATCCAAACAGTTGGACCACCTCTAAATAGCGTTAACATCGGTAATGAATCGAAGTACATACTATGAATCGACCACTTATTATGCGGTGTTAAATAGTTTAGTGTAATCTCTTTCCCTTCTACTTCGGGCCGTGATTTACGGAACGGTTTATGTTGCAGAATTGGTTTAAATGTTGCCATCGTTTCACCAAATTCTTTCATCATGTCATGATCTAAGTAGAAGGATTGTCGACCAGTTATCGTTCTCCAAGGGATAAGACGTTCCACATTTGTTGTAAACGGTGAGTAACGGCGTCCACCTTTTTCTGAACCTGTAAATGCTGGAGAAGTAATTACTGTTTTCGGCTGTGCTGTAATTTGTTCGAATGTGAAGCATTCCTCTTCACGTTCTTCTGCTAAATCACGTAATTTTAGATCTGTTTGTTTTTCAAGTGCTTCCCATGCTTTTACTGCCATATGACCGTTTGTTGTAGAAGATAGTGTTAATACCGCTTCAGCAGCATTGATTGCTTCTTTGATGTCTGGGCAACCTTTCGCGATAGAATCCGTTCGAACAACTCCTAATTTGCTCTTTAATTGCTCATATTCTTTTTCCGCAGACCAAGAGATCCCTTTCGTACCAATCGGTTGTTTTCCGACATTCGGTCCAAGCGCAGTCATTTTGTCATAAATCGTTTTATAATCTCTTTCGACAACATGAATTTGTGGCATCGTTTTACCCGGGATTGGTTCACATTCACCTTTACTCCAATCTTTAATCTTGCCAAGTGGTTGCGCTAATTCTTGCGGTGTATCATGAAGAAGTGGTGTTGCAACAACTTCTTTCATTGGTTCAAAATCAATTTTCTTCGCTAAATCTGACACAGCTTTAGAAAGTGAAGTGAAAATGTCCCAATCAGAGCGTGCTTCCCACGGTGAACCGATTGCTGGATTAAAAGGATGCACAAATGGATGCATATCTGTACTACTTAAATCATGTTTTTCGTACCAAGTTGAAGCTGGTAATACGATATCAGAATACAGTGCTGTTCCAGCCATACGGAAATCTAAATTAATAAGTAAATCAAGCTTCCCTTCTGGTGCTTCTTCATGCCACTTAATTTCTTCTGGTCGTAATGAATCACTATCGTCATTCATTAATCCGTTTGTTGTACCTAGTAAATGTTTTAAAAAATATTCGTGCCCTTTACCGGAACTTGAAATTAAGTTCGCACGCCATACGAATAAGTTGCGCGGGAAGTTATTTTTGTTATCTGGATCTTCAATCGCAAATTTCAGTTCTTTTTCTTTTAGTTTTTGTGCAACGTATTTTCCGATTTCTTCTTGTGTTGTTGCACCAGCAGCAACAGCTTCTTTATATAGTTCAATTCCATTTTTCTCAAATGTAGGATAAGAAGGTAACCAACCAAGTCGCGCCGCTAAAACGTTATAATCACCGTGATGTTGATAACGAGCGTTTCCTTCCACTGGTGATGCTAAATGTCCAACTGGTGTATCTTCATAGCGCCATTGATCTGTTACGAAATAGAAGAAAGATGTACCATTTTGTAATTTTGGTGGCCCTTGCCAATCTTTTGCCATCGCGATTGTTTGCCATCCTTCTGCTGGTCGTAATTTTTCTTGCCCAACGTAATGCGCCCAGCCACCGCCGTTTACACCTTGTGCCCCAACGAGAAGTACAAGATTTAAAACGGCGCGATAAATCGTATCAGAGTTAAACCAATGGTTAATACCAGCTCCGACAATAATCATTGAGCGACCGTTCGTATCAACAGCATTTTGTGCGAACTCACGAGCGATTTGAATAATAAGCTCACGTTTTACTCCTGTCATTTTCTCTTGCCATGCAGGTGTAAACGGAACGTCATCATTGAAGTCTTTCGGCTCTTGTCCGCCAAGCCCTCGGTTCACACCGTAATTTGCTAACGTTAAGTCGTATACAGTTGTAACGAACACTTCGCCTTCTTCTGTCATAACCTTTTTCACTGGAATTGTACGTTCTAATACTTTGTTTCCATCATCAGAGAAGTACGGAATTTGTACCGTTCCAATCGATTCTTCCATTCCAAGTAAAGAAAGACGTGGATCAATCTTTTCACCTGTTTCTTCATCTTCTAAACGCAAGTTCCATTTCTTTTCGTTATCCCAACGTGAGCCCATTGTGCCATGAGGTGTTGCAAAATCATTCGTGTTCTCGTTCCAAAGAACAGGTTTCCATTCTTCTAACTTCGTTTCGCGTCCAATATCAGCAGCGTTTAAGAAACGATCAGCAACGAATTGATCTCCTTTTTGTTTCAATGTGACAAAGAAAGGAAAATCAGTATATTGCTTCGCATACTTTGTGAAATATTCCACTTGATTATCTACGTAAAATTCTTGTAAGATCACATGCCCCATTGCCATCGCAAGTGCACCATCTGTACCTTGTTTCACACTAATCCAATCATCTGCAAACTTTGTAGATTCAGCGAAGTCAGGACTGACAGAAACGACTTTCGTTCCTTTATATCGAACCTCTGCTAAAAAGTGAGCATCTGGTGTTCTCGTCATCGGTACATTTGAACCCCATGTCATAATGTAACCAGAGTTATACCAGTCACTACTTTCTGGTACATCTGTTTGATCGCCCCAAATTTGCGGAGAAGCTGGTGGTAAATCTGCGTACCAATCATAGAAACTAAGCATTGGTCCACCCATAAGTTGCATAAAGCGGCTGCCTGCAGCATGACTTAACATCGACATAGCTGGAATTGGTGAAAAACCAACATTTCGGTCTGGACCGTATTTCATTACTGTATATAATAATGAAGCTGAAACGAGTTGTAACACTTCATCCCAATTCGCACGAATGAATCCCCCTTTACCACGTGCCTGCTTATACTTTCGTGCTTTTTCAGGGTTTTCCACAATGCTTTTCCAAGCATCTAATGGTGACTCATTATTTTGTAATTCCTCTTGCCACACACTCCAAAGAACACCACGTACATACGGATATTTCACACGAAGTGGACTATAAATGTACCAAGAAAAACTTGCTCCACGTGGGCAGCCTCGCGGTTCAAAATCTGGCATATCAGGACCTGTCGTTGGATAGTTAAGCTCTTGCCCTTCCCACGTCACAATTCCATCTTTCACATATATATTCCAGCTACATGAACCAGTACAGTTCACGCCGTGTGTAGAACGAATTACTTTATCATGCTGCCAACGCTTTCTGTACACATTTTCCCATTCGCGATCTTCATATGTTTCTTGTGTATGATTATCGTTATAACGATCTATTGGTGAAAAATATTTTAAACGTCTCATTAGTGCTGAAGGTTTTTTCTTCATACTGTTCACTCCTTTAATACGTCTCTCTTACATACCCTTACTATAAGAGAGGTTGTAAAATACAGATGTGACATTTCGCACAGTTCAAGAGATTGTCAAAAATTCAGTAGAAAATAAGTTTGTGAGAAAATCTTGTGTTCCGTTGTGAAGATTATGGTTAATCTTAATTATTAGGAGAATGGTATTTTGAGGTATCGACTATTTTGCAAAAGAAAAAGAGTTTTGATATTATTTCAAAACTGCCATAAGGAAAAGAGTATAAATTGTATGTAAAAATATTTTTCCCAATGTTATTATTTTATATCGAGTCTTATTTTACATAAAACTACAAATCATTATTTACTGTATTGCCCTTAGTTACGGAAACAATTATACTAGATGTAATTGAAATAAATAATCTGAATATTCTCAGAATTTAAGTTAGACCTTTACTATCTACATATAGAATTAGAAATATGTCCACTAAATTGATTAGAAAACGATAATAACATTAGGAGGATTACGATGCCCCAGCTTGATTCATTACATCCCACTGTAGAAAAAATAATCAATAATATTGAAAAAATAATGGTCGGAAAACGAAAAGAAACAATCTTAGCTTTGACAGCTCTCTTAGCTGAAGGTCATGTGCTATTAGAAGATGTTCCTGGTGTCGGGAAAACAATGCTAGTACGTGCTCTTTCTAAATCCATTGATGCTGATTATAAGCGAATTCAATTTACACCTGATTTATTGCCGTCAGATGTAACAGGAGTTTCTATTTATAATCCGAAAGAGCTCCAATTTGAGTTCAAGCCTGGACCAATTATGGGGAATTTTGTACTTGCTGATGAAATTAATCGTACATCTCCAAAGACACAATCTGCTTTACTTGAATGTATGGAAGAAGGCAATATTACAATAGATGGTATTACAAGACCTTTACCAAAGCCGTTCTTTGTCATGGCTACACAAAATCCGGTCGAATATGAAGGAACATATTCTCTACCAGAAGCTCAGCTCGATCGTTTCTTATTGAAACTAAAAATGGGATATCCTACACCAGAAGAAGAATTTGAAATTTTAAATCGGATGGAAAAAACAAATCCACTCTCTCAATTACAAACCATTACTACAATACAAGAATTACTTTATTTACAACAAAGCGTACGGGTAGTAAGTATGGACAAAGCAATTAAGCATTACATTGTAAAGCTTGTTAATCAGACTCGTACGTACAGTTCTATACAGTTAGGTGCAAGTCCACGTGGCTCGATTGCTTTAATGAAAGCTTCACAAGCTTATGCATTTATCCATGGCAGGAATTATGTTATTCCAGACGATGTTAAATTTTTAGCTCCTTACGTTTTAGCACATAGACTCATTCTAAAAATGGAAGCAAAATTTGAAGGAATAACAGGAGAACAAGTTATCGGAAAAATCGTTGCACGAACTACCGTGCCTACTCAAAGGACGATGAACCCTTGATAAAACGAATGCTGCGAGCGCTATATCACGTTATGAAGTTATTGCTACTCCCTTTATGCCTAGTCTTAACATTTATATACGCTATGTTTCAAGGCGGGTTTGTCAGTTGGTTTTTGTTTTACAGCATAATTCCCATTGCTCTTTATTCGCTACTACTCCCCTTCTACGCTTTACGGGACGCTGAAGTAAAGCGAATAACAAACCAGAATGGATATGTAGTAGGAGAACAATTTGTAAGCACGATTACAATAAAAAGAAAATTTCCTTTTCCCTTACTTTATTTAGTTATAGAAGATGAACTGCCACCACAATTTATAAGTTGTAAACAAACAAAGATGAATAAGGTAGTACTCTTCCCAGGATTGAAACGAAATATTTCGTTTCAATATGTTATTGACACAATCCCTAGAGGCGAGCACACTTTTTCAAGCGTTCGTGTCAAAACCGGCGATTTATTCGGCATGATAGAGAAAGAAGTAACTTTTTCAGTTCCAGATACATTTTTAGTCTATCCCCAGTATGTAGATATAGCATATCGACAATTGGAAAATCATTTCGAACAAGGAGCGCTTTCAGCAAATATAAATTCAGCAAAAGACTCTACAATCTCTGTCGGTGTCAGAGACTATAAACCTGGTGATCGCTTTTCATGGATTGATTGGAAAGCAACTGCACGAACAAACAATATTATGACAAAAGAGTTTGAACAGCAGCGCAGCCATAATGTCATGATATTCATAGACAGAACCGAGTCTCCTCTATTCGAATCAGTCGTCACATTTACTGCCTCTATCGTAAGGGCTGTCTTGAAACAAAATTCACCAGCATCATTCGTGTCTATCGGAAAAGAACAAACTATCTTCCCTTTAGACAATGGAGATACGCAGTTACAACAAATCCTTTGTCATTTAGCAAAAGTGCAAGCAGACAGTGTATTCCCGCTCTCCCAGAGTGTAGACATGGAACTAAGAAAAATTTATGAGCCCGTCACGGTTATACTCGTGACCAGTAATCTTTCTCCCGATATTCAAAAGGCGGCTGATTGTGCTGCTATAAAAAATAGAAAATGTATGGTTTTTGTCGTGAAAGAAAAAGCGAATCAACTTTCACACCGAGAAATCAGTATAATAGAAACTCTAAAAAAACGACAAATATTTGTAAACACGGTTTATGAAAACCGGTATACAAACGTGTTTTTTGAGGTGAGCAAATGATAACATTACAAACAAAATACAAGTGGGATACGAACAGATTCTTTATGCATGCATGTGTATTTCTTCTTTTACTAGAATGGCTAAGACCTCTTATAGGCATTACAAATGTAGGTAGATTAGATATTTTCGTAACATTTATAGGAATTTGCTTCGCTCTCTCTTTTTTTCAGACGAGGTGGCAGATTCCAATAAAAATTGTCACAGTCCTATTTATCATTCATTCCCTATATTATAAAAATGCTTTTATAAATCTATCTTGGCTAACAACATTCTTTTCTGATATGTCTCGAAATTCCTCCCTATTTTTCCAAGGGAATTTACTAGATATTTCTCCAGTTTTTCCGACCGTTTTATTTTTTCTCTCATTTTGGTTTTTGAGTTCTTTCACTTCATTTTGGATTATTCATAAAAAACGTGGGTTTCTATTTCTTGTATTGACTATTATTTATATCGCAACTTTTCATAACTTACATTTATACAATGCAAACTACGCTATTATTCGAACTGTTGTCATCGGATTTTTTATGCTTAGTCTTCTTCAAGTAGAACGAATAAAAGAGCGTGAACACTTACAAAATTATGCTAGGGAAATCTCAAAATTACTTAGACCACTTACAATATTTATTGTATTATTAGCAACCATCGCATACTTTGCTCCAAAATTTGGCCCTCAATGGCCAAACCCAATGGATTTTTTAAAACTCAACACATCTGAAGCAAGTAAAGAACAAAAAGTTTCTACAATTGGGTATGGTTTAGATGACTCGCGATTAGGTGGTCCTTTTAAGGCGGATCCTACAATTGTTTTCACAGCACGAACGCAAAACAAACACTATTGGAGAGTAGAAACAAAAGATTTCTATACAGGAAAAGGCTGGGAAATTTCTGAAAATCCGAAAAAGATTTCTTTTAAAAATAAAAACGACGTCGTAAGCTGGTACGAACAAAATACAAAAACGGAAACGACTGAGGCAACAATTACCATGCAAAAAAGTTACCCTCACCTTACCTATCCAGCAGGATTAGTATCAGTTGAGGCTTCTTCTGATGTATCATACAGTGTTGACCCGTTTTCAGAAAAAATTTATACAATGAATGAAGACTCTTCTACTACTTTACATTCGTATAAAGTAACATATGAGATTCCTGAGTTTTCCATAGAAAACTTGAAAGCTGTAAAAACAAATGAAGGTCAAGAAACAAACCCTTATTTTATGACAAAGTACACACAACTTCCCGAGTCATTACCACAGCGCGTAAAAGACTTGGCTGTCAATCTTACAAATGATAAAGACAACCGATATGATAAAGTATTAGCTATTGAAAATTACTTCACAGACAACTCTTTTACATACGAATCAACGAATGTCTTATTCCCTGCCAAAAGCCAAGATTATGTAGATCAATTCCTTTTCGATACAAAAAGCGGCTACTGTAATAATTTTTCGACGTCTATGATTGTACTACTTCGTTCTGCCGGGATTCCTGCTCGCTGGGTAAAAGGCTATACAGAAGGAACTCTTGACAATACACTTGCCTCTGCAGAAGGTGCGGATGTTTATACAATCACGAACGATAACGCACACTCTTGGGTCGAAGTATATTTCCCAGGATACGGATGGATTCCATTCGAACCAACAAAAGGATTTACCAATCCCTATAATTTTATAAATAATACGCCTGCTCCTATTTCACAAAATAGCGAAGCAAATAATTCTAATAACGAGCAAATACAACAACGAAATAATGAAGCAAAACTTAAAAGTTTAATAGAAAATACAGAAGAAGCTTCTACTAAAAAGGTCACAAATTCTAAAACTAGTTTTTCTTGGTGGTACGTATTCCTCTCTACGATACTAATTAGTATTATAGGATACATTCTCTTCACCACTAGAATGAAATGGATGACATTTCTTATTATTCATTTCTATAAATACCGAAAAAATGATGCTGTTTATCAAAAAGCTTACGGTGCACTTTTAAAACAATTTGCGAGAATTGGCATACCACGGAGTGAAAGTCAAACATTCCGAGAATACGCTCTCCATATCGATACACTTTACAACTCGGCCGATATGCAACAACTTACTGCCAGTTATGAGAACGCTATGTATAAACAGGAGCAGGCTGCAGAAGAATGGAAGAAATCTGTACACTTATGGGAAGTGCTTATGAAAAAAGCAGCTTCTCTGCCTAAATCAGATGGCTTTGATACAGTTATTTAATCTTGAAAATGTGAGTTTAAAGAAAACGTCTCAAAGAACTACATTGTTCTTTGAGGCGTTTTTTAATAAAGTGAAACTCCTAATTATTCTCCAAGTACCTTCTCAATCTCAACTTCTAAATCTACCGGCTTCGTCTGCGGCGCAAAACGCCCTACTACTTTCCCGTCTTTTCCGATTAAAAACTTCGTAAAATTCCATTTCACTGCTTTCATACCGAGTAAACCTGGTGCTTGTTCTGTCATGTATGTATATAAAGGATGAGCCTTATCACCTTTCACATCAACCTTTGCAAACATTGGGAAGTTTACACCGTAGTTTAATTCACAAAAACTAGTAATATCCGCTTCTGTACCTGGTTCTTGTCCCCCGAATTGGTTACAAGGGAAACCGAGTACTTCTAGTCCTTGGTCTTTATATTTATCATATACCTCTTGTAATCCTTTATATTGTGGTGTGAAACCACATTTGCTAGCTACATTGACAATAAGAAGTGCTTTTCCTTTGTAATCTTTTAACGATTTTTCTTCACCTGTAATTGTTTTAGCTGAAAAATCATAAACTGTCATTGTCTTTGCCCCTCTCTTCACTATCATTCTATGTTTATACTATACTACATTCGTGAATATACAGCTCTTATTACGTACTTATAAGTTGTAATGATAGCGCTTTATTTCTGTTCGAAAATTCGACACAAACTACTAGACTTTTATGATGGAAAGTTTTACAATTGAAATGTGAACAAAATGTGACAGTTTATATTCCATTATAAAAAAAAGGATGGTGTTCATTATGAAAACTGCACAACATGAAACGATTTCAAATCGCGAGTTTTATTTCGTACTATATATGATGTTATTGTATGTTACTGGCTGGGTAATCGATGTAAATGGTTTATTCTTAAGCTCCTACTTTAATTTAGCAGGAGAGATTATGCTTCCATTAGTAGGCGGGATTGTTGGACTGTTCATTATGTCTATTAATAAACAACAAACGAAATAATAATATTACAAAAAGGCAGAAGACGAGCTTCGTTTTCTGCCTTTTTTCTATTTTAGCGTATAATAAAAACATGCAGTATATAAGGAGTGGTAACTATGAAAAAAGTAGAGCAATTATCTTCTCACCTATATCTTATTGATGATTTCGATTTACAGCATAATGAACGAACAGGTACGTACGTTTTATTAGGTGACGATATTACTTTAATTGAAACTTGTGCAGCCCCTTCTCTTCCGTATATTTTAGACGGCTTACAACAATTACATATTGATTTAAACGATGTTAAAAACATTATCGTTACACATGTGCATTTAGATCACGCTGGCGCAGCTGGTTTAATGATGGAACAGTGTCCAAATGCTACGTTATATGTGCATTCTCGTGGTGCTCGTCATATGATTGATCCAACAAAACTTATTTTAGGTGCAAAAGCTGTCTACAAAGAAGATTTCGATAAACTCTTTTACCCAATTCTTCCAATTGAAGAAGAACGTGTTCATATTGTACAACATGGTGATACGTTAAAAATTGCAAAAGACCGCACCCTTACATTTTATGATACACCAGGACATGCGAAGCACCATATTAGCATTCACGATTCATTAACAAACGGGATTTTTACTGGCGATACAATTGGAATTTATTATAGAGAACTCGCAGACGTTGATGTAGAGTTATATCTACCATCAACGTCCCCTTCACAATTCCAACCAGATGCGATGATTGCTTCTAAAAATCACATTCAAAGCATGAATGTAGATACTATTTATTTCGGTCATTACGGCGCATCCTCTCATGTTACAGAAGTATACAATCAATTGGAACATTGGCTACCTATTTTCGTTCAGACTGGTAAGGAAGTCTTTGACAAGTATAATGATTTCGATGAAGCGACTAAAGCTTTACAAACTTTGTTAATGGATAAAATCTCTTCTCATCTTACAAAGTTAAACGTTCCATCAGATCATTCCGTTTATAATATTTTACATTTAGATATAGAAATTAGCGCAATGGGCATTATTGATTATTTCACGAAGCAAGAAAAAGCAAACTCCACTATTAACTAACAGTAAAAGAAGAGATATACAACAGTAGTTATTGTATATCTCTTCTTTTTTTGAATATATTTTGAGTAAAGGATGGTGGAATATAATGCAAAAATTGATGCTATACCTCTGCTTCACATTATTTATCGTCTTATTATTATTTGTAGGAGTAAAAATTCAATTTTATTTAGATACAGATGCACAAGTGAACTTTAACGTTTATCCAAGATTATTCTACTTTACACTCTTCCCTCTTATAGTTGGCATTTTATTACGATTCCTTCAATCTATTAATCGCGAAACGAGTAAACAAAACTGGAGCTTTCAACCGGATAAATTTATTGCTATTACAGTGCCTACACTATTCATTTCCTTTTCCCCAGCACTACTCTTTTCACCACTTGCCGAATACCTACCTTATTTAGTTAATATTATTCTAATAAATACAACTTTTGTTACGATTATTAGTTTAATAGCTGGTTATTCCCTTTTAGATTGTTTTATACAAAAGGACAATGCAACGATGAAAAAATATAATTGAATGCTCTATTTTCTTTTAATAAAGAAAGCTCAAAGCTAAAGCTTTGAGTTTTTTTACTTATCTCACCTTTTCATCTACATACTCCATAAACTGCTCCGCTTTAATAAATCTTTCTTTGTACGCCTCAGGTACTTCTTCTATTTTTATTGCACCAGTTGATTTTATCTTCACTCGTACTATTTCATGTGTCATTAAAGCTTCCATATAGCGATCAAACTCTTCTTGCGTTAATACTTCTTTACTAGATTTATGACCATTTAATTTATCAAAGTATGGTTGAAGGCCCATACTTACCTTTTTCATTTCTTCTCTTTTTGCTGGTGATAATCCATCATAATCTATATTACCGTTCGAATCTCCGTACGCAAGCTTTGCATTAGTTAATTTTTTCAGTTCTTTTGTAAACTCTTCATATTCCTTCGCACCCATTTCATCTTTCGCTTCTGATAATTTTGCATTAAAACGCATATACGTTTCTAATGTCATTGCTCCCGCATGTTTTTTTAAATTCTCAAAAGATCCATATATACCATCCGCCATAATAGATTGGTACGCAAAACCTGTCGTCGGGATTAAAAGAGCTGCTGCAAGTACTCCTGCGATAAGGCGTTTCTTCCTCTTACTCCCGCCGTGCTTCATTTTTATTTGCACGATTACTTTTTCTTTTAAATCCGGCGGGGCAACAATACCCTTTGCTTCTTCTTGTATAGATTCCCTAACTCTACAATCTAAACTCATTTCACATTCCCTACCTCTCCTAAAAAAATTTCTTCTACTTGCTCTTTTTGACGTAGTTTCTTTAATGCCGCATGAATTCTAGATTTCACTGTACCGATTGGAATATGTAATATTTGTGCTACTTCTTCTTGTGAATAATCGTGTAAGTATCTTAAGATAATAACTTGTTTCAATTTATACGGTAATTTATGAATGAGTTCGATTAGTTTTTGGTTTGATATTTTACTTACAACATCGTTAGAAAAATCAATTTGCACTGGCTTTCTTTGCTCTTCTGCTTTTTTTATAATTCGTAGTCGCATCCACCTCTTTCTTCTATAAGAATGAATTTGTTTAATCGCAAGCCCAATTAGCCAAGGGCGAAATGGCTTCTCGCTATCATATTTACGAAGCGATTCATATAGCTGTATGTATACTTCTTGAACGACATCATCTACATCCGTTTTATCTTCAATTAAAAAATGTGCTGTTTTATATACTTCTTGAATCGTTACATCATACAATTCGCTATACGCTTCTTTATTGCCTGATAAAGTTAATTGAATTAAATGTGCGTAATCTATTTCACCCTTCATATTCCAGCCCTCCTTTGTCTTACACTATATATTGGCAGGTAATTCATATTTCGTTCGATTTTTCCGAAAAAGTTTTTTATATAAATTAATATAATGATCCACTGAGTTCATAAGCTTCACTTATAACCACACATAACTATTATATAATTTTCCAATTTCTGATAAAGATTTAAAATAATTTATATAGTCAAATTTAGGAGGACATATAATGAAAGCTATCGTTGTAACGTCGTTCGGTGGTCCTGAAGTGATGAAATATACAGATTTTGATATACCGGCTATTTCAGAAGATCAAGTTTTAATTCGCGTAGTTGCTACTAGTGTAAATTTCGCTGATATTAAATCACGTTATGGCAAAAAAGGAAATAAAGCACTACCTTTTATTCCAGGTATAGATGCCACTGGTATTGTAGAACGTGTCGGTTCTCATGTGAAAAATATTCACCCTGGACAACGTGTCATTGCTTTTCCTCAAAATGGATCTTACGCAGAATACGTTGTTGCAAATGAAAATCTTACTTTCGTATTTCCCCATGAAGTTGACTTTCAAGCTGCAGCCGCTTGTCCAATCGTATCCTTTACAAGCTATAATTTACTCGCAAATGTTGCAAGAATTCAAAAGGGTGAATCTGTACTCATTCATGCAGCTGCTGGCGGGATTGGTACTACCGCAATTCAACTTGCAAAACTATTAGGGGCTAGAACAGTTATCGGTACTATCGGAAGTGAAACGAAAAGAAAAATCGCTTTAGATGCTGGAGCTGATTATGTAATTTGTCATCAAACTGAAGATTTTGTAGAGAAAGTCAATGAGCTGACAAATGGAGAAGGAGTGAATATTATTTTGGACTCTATTTCTGGAACTGTTTCTGAAAGAAGTTTAAACTGCCTTGCTTTTTACGGTCGCCTCGTTCATTTCGGTAATGCTAGCGGTGAAATTGGTAACTTTCAAACGAAAGATTTACATGCAAGTTGCCGCTCTATACTCGGTTTTAGCTTTGGAACCACACGAAAAAAGCGTCCTGAACTGCTCCAAGAAACTGCAAATGAAGTTTTCCGTTATTTGCGTGACGGACGTTTACAAATTAAGGCTACGAAATCTTTTCCACTTCAAGATGCAGGGAAAGCACATGAATGGGTCGAAAGTAGAAAAAGTACAGGGAAAGTAATACTAACTGTTCAGTCCTCTTCCTGAAATGAATACTGGAAACAGAGGTGGCATTCATGGGATCACGAATTATGCATGTTATTATCGCTAACGGTATTGCTGAGAAACTATCTATTCACGATAAGACTTCTTTCTTACTTGGAGCTGTAGCCCCTGATGCTGTTCATTCAAAAAAAGAAAAAGGAACCTCACATTTTTATGCCGGTACAACGAAGAACTATACGAGAAGAATAGATTATGATTCATTTTTTCATAAATATGAATCACATATAGATTCCCCATTTGTTTTAGGCTATTATACCCATCTCATTGCCGATGATAATTGGCTAAGTGGATTTTTTCTATCTTGGCTAAAAAATAGAATAGAGAATGACGAAACTATCGCACCCCTGTACTATAACGATTTTAAATTGTTAAATGCAAAGTTGCTTCATCATTACGATCAAGAACAACAGCTTTTCTCTCTTCTCAATCAAGAGGCTCACATTGTGGATATTGAAGAGGTTTCTAAAGAAAACGTTTTAGCTTTTCGAAAGTATCTTTTTGAAGATATGTTGTATCCAAAGCAACATTTGCATGAAGACTTACAAGTATTTACGTTTGACCAAATCGTTGGCTATATTGAGACAGCGATTGAAAAAGGAGTATTTTTTATTAAACAACTCTCTAATGAAAAATCCACTTCAAAAATTTAATCCCCCTCAAATATATTTGAGGGGGATTTTCACATAGCAATATTATTATTGGTTCTTCTCCATAACCGCAAAATAATTCCCTTCGCTATCAGCAAAGTTAAACACTTTACCAGAAGGCATAGTTACCATTTCTCCAACAGTAACATTTTTGTTTGTTAAATCTGTATATAATTGATCAAGATTTTCTGAGAAGAACATTAAGGACGGTGTACCAAGATTCAATTCTGGGCTCATTTTAGAAATAACTTCTTTATTATGTAATATAATGCTCGTTTCTGCACCGTTAGTCGGAGCAATTTCAATCCATCTCATTCCTTGCTTGTTATCTTCCTCTGCTACTACATGAAACCCTACCTTTTCCGTCCAAAAATTTACTGCCTCATCTTGATTATTTACATATAACATAATTTGTCCTACTTTATGGATCATTACATTTCCCCCTAATGGTTTTTATATTCTATGTAGCTTTCTACAAATACTATCGTTATTCCTTTTGAGTTGGTATGTACTTCTTTGCAAAATTTATCGACTGACTCATCCCATCCAGTTCATCAAAATAATCATTTCTTTCAATCATGTTATATCCGTCGAATCCAATTTTATCTAATACTTTGAAGAATATATCGAAATCTACTTCACCATTCCCTGCTGCGACTTCAATATACTTACTTGAACTATCGCTTTTCACCTTTGTACAATCTTTAATATGAGTTTGTACTATATAATCTTTTAGTAGTAACAAACCTTCTCCCGGATTTTCATTTACATCACTTATTAAATTTGCTGGGTCAAAGTTAACAGCTAGTCCTTTCGAGTTTGCAGTTTCTAAAAATCGTTTTAATACTATTGCTTTTTCAGATCCCGTCTCAATGGCGAAGAAGCCTCCAAATCTGAACGCTAAGTCCCCTATTTCATTACAAACACGTAGCATTTTATCATAGTAGGCACTTTTTTCATCATCTGGAACTTTTCCAATATGAGCTGTTATGATCTTTGCCCCAAGCCCCAAACATCTGTCAGTAATATATTTAAACTGATCTATTGCACTCTCAGCTTCTATTCCCATAATTCCATTTTCTCCAAAACTAATTGCTAATGATGGAATCTTTATTCCATTAAAAGATAAGCTTTTCTTTAAAGCATTCCATTCTACCATTGAGATATTAGCTAAGTTAAAGTTTTTATTCATAGCATATAATTGAATATATTCTAAATCCCATTCCCTTGCTTTTTGTATTCCTTCGTTTACTTCAATATGTTTCGTATTTAAAAACATTCCTAATTTCCTATCCATATGTGTACCTTCTTTTTATTATTTCGTGTCAGTTTAATATTCGACTTTTTTTATATTATTTCCTCGTATAAACCAAATAAATAAACTACCCTTTTTTCGATACTCCCAGTAGAAGCATATATATGATAGGCACATTAAAAACACTAATACAATTCCCATTATCGCTTGTTTACAAACAAAAAAGACGTAACTACAAATAGTTACGCCTTCCCTATCATTTATCTAGGCTTTTTCTTCCCAGTAAATGCTGGTTTCTTTTTCTTTGGTGCTTTCGGTTTCGTTTCTACAAATGATCCCTTGAACATTTCTTGCTTCGTAAATACGATGCCTAGTTTTTTCGCAAATTGTAGTAATTTACGCTCTTCTTGTGGTGTTACAAGAGACACGACAGTTCCTTCTTTACCCATACGTCCAGTACGTCCTGAGCGGTGAATATATTGGTCTACTGTGTCTGGTAACTCTAAATGAATTACGTGTGTTAAATCGTCAATATCGATACCGCGTGCTGCAATATCAGTAGCAAGTAGAATTTCTAATTTCCCTCCGCGGAAAGCACGCATTGTCGCTTCACGCTCTTGTTTACTTGCTTCTGCATGAAGAGCTGCTGCTTTCATTTTACGGAATTTCAATTTCTCAGTAATTTCATCTAAACGGAATGGGTCGTTTAAGAACGCAACTGCTTTTACATCGCCCATATGCATAATTCTTCTTACGTAATCATTTTTTTCGCGTCGCTCACAAATGATATACGTATGCTCAACTAAGCTTTTTGATTCTGCACGTGTTACACGTACTAATTGTGGTTCCACTGCTAAATCACGTGCCGCATCTTCTGCCACTTTTGTCATTGTCGCCGAGAAGAATACTAATTGACGATCGCGCATCGTTGATTTAATTACATCTTGCACTGCGCCCATCATTTTTTGCTTTACAATTTGATCAAACTCATCAAATACAATTGTTTTTACTTCATGCATTTTTAGCTTTTTCATACGAATTAATTCTAAAATACGGCCTGGTGAACCGACAATTACTCTTGGGTGTTTCTTTAATTTTTCAACTTGGCGCTTAATATCTGCACCACCAATTAAAGATGCACCTGAAATTTCAGTTCCTGCTGTAAACTTTTGAACCTCTTCATGAATTTGCATTACAAGTTCACGTGTTGGCGCTAAAACAACAACTTGTGGCTGTTTTACTTCAGGATTAATTTTATGTAAAAGGGGTAATAAGTACGCTAATGTTTTTCCTGTTCCAGTTGGAGATTCAGCTATAACGTCTTGTCCTTCTAAAATAGTTGGAATCGCTTGTTTTTGAATTTCAGTTAACTCTTTAAAACCAGCCTTCTCCCAAGCTTGTTGTAAAAATGGTTGCATATCTTTTATCATTTGTTTTTCTCCTTTATCTCTATTTTTGAAGAAAATGCTGTATTGTTCGCACCGTTTCTATCATGTGTGAAATAACAGCTATTAAATCATCAACATGGTCTTCTGTAATCGCTTTTTGAAATAGAACCTCTACCTTATTATGATATGAAATCGCTTGCTTATTATATTCGTATGAAACTTTCTGCATAATCATTCTTTCTTTTCCCCATATAGAACGCATTAATGTTTCAATTTCTTCGCATTTTACTTCTGGTTGTTCTAACGGGAATGAAAATGCTAGCTTCATCTCACAACCTGGTGTAAACTGAGGCACTTCTAGTATTTCACCAGACAAGTTCTTTGCATCCACAGATAATGAAAATGTTGCTTCTACTAATGGTTCAAACGGTTCTGTTAATTGAAATGAGATATGATATATACGACTTAATGAAGCAAGATCCATCATATCTTTTCGATCTGTTACAAGAATATCTCCATGTAGATCAAAATCATACACAGCACCTTCTACGATTACTTTTAAATTGTCAAAAGCAGTTGGATCAAACATAATTTCCTCCAAAAAACAGGCGCCTTTCGATGGAAAGGCGCCACTTGATGTATATATAGTTTACAGATAAACGAGATGAATTACAACCTTTTAGAATAAACCTACTGCTTTTCCATCTTCATTTACATCCATTTGAAGTGCTGCTGGCTGTTTTGGAAGACCTGGCATTGTTAACATTGTACCTGTTAACGCAACGATAAAGCCTGCACCGATAGATGGTTTTAGCTCACGAATTGTAACGATAAAGTCAGATGGACGACCTAATTTTGTTGCATCGTCAGAAAGAGAGTATTGTGTTTTCGCCATACAAACTGGTAGATTACTCCAACCTTCTCCTTCATATTGAGCTAATTGCTTACGTGCTTTCGGAGCAAATTCAATATCTTTTGCGCCATATACTTTTTGAGCAATTGTACGAATTTTTTCTTCTAATGGTAATTCTAATTCATAAAGTGGTGCGTAGTTGTTTTCACCTTTTTCGATTTCTTTTAGTACTTTTTCAGCAAGATCAACTCCGCCTTGGCCACCTTTCTCCCAAACTTCTGTTAAGGATACTGCATAGCCACGCTCATTACACCACTCTTGTAAGTATGTAACTTCTGCATCTGTATCTGTAATGAATTTATTAATTGCAATTACGAAAGGCACACCGAAGCTTTGAATTGTTTCAACATGCTTCTGTAAGTTTTCCATACCTTTTGCTAATGCATCTACATTTTCTTCTTTTAATTGATCTTTTGCAACGCCGCCATGCATTTTAAGCGCACGAATCGTCGCAACAATAACAACTGCTTCTGGTTTAATGCCAGCTGCACGAGCTTTAATATCTAAAAACTTCTCAGCGCCTAAATCAGCACCGAATCCAGCCTCTGTAATAACATAATCACCTAATTTTGCTGCCATTGTCGTAGCGATAACACTGTTACAACCGTGAGCAATATTCGCAAATGGTCCGCCATGAATAATAGCTGGTGTATTTTCTAACGTTTGTACTAAGTTCGGTTTTAATGCGTCTTTTAATAATAGTGTCAAAGCACCTTCTACACCTAAGTCTTTAACCGTTACAGGTTGATTTGCAAAGTTATAAGCAACTACGATGCGAGATAGACGCGCTTTTAAGTCTTGAATATCTGTTGCAAGGCAGAACACGGCCATAATTTCAGATGCTACTGTAATGTCAAAACCGTCTTCACGTGGTACACCTTGTACAGGTCCACCAAGACCAATTACTACGTTACGAAGGGCACGATCATTTAAGTCAACACAGCGTTTCCAAACGATTTTACGTGTATCAATTCCAAGTGTGTTTCCTTGTTGGATATGATTATCAATAAACGCTGCTAATGCGTTATTGGCAGTTGTGATCGCATGGATATCTCCAGTAAAGTGAAGGTTAATGTCTTCCATTGGTACGACTTGTGAAAAACCGCCACCTGCTGCTCCGCCTTTTAATCCCATCGTTGGTCCAAGAGATGGTTCACGAAGTGCAATTACTGTTTTCTTACCAATTTTGTTAAAAGCTTGACCTAAACCAACTGTTACTGTTGATTTACCTTCTCCAGCTGGAGTTGGGTTAATCGCTGTTACTAAAACAACTTTACCGTCTTTCTCATCTTGTAAGCGCTTAAAAATATCAAGAGATAACTTACCTTTATAATGACCGTATGGCTCTAATTCATCTTCTAAAATATTTAAATCAGCTGCAATTTCTTGAATCTTCTTCATACTCGCTTCTTGTGCGATTTCAATATCGGATTTCACTGTTGTAGTAGTTGTCATATACCCTAGTCCCCCTTTAATTGGTTCTGATGATATTGTATCAGTTTTTTGTATTTTCTGCACTTATTTACCTCCTAAAAATTCTTTCATTTCTTTATACGTTTTTTAACATAAATACCCATAAGAATGTTAACGATTGTTGCAACTCTGTAGGTAGTTGACCTAACATCTTCTCATTTACTCCGCGCTTATATACGCCGATGCCATCTACAACTTCAAAACCTTGTTCTTTCGCTAACTGTTCAAATTCCCAAGGCATCATTGTATTACAAACAACGTCTTTTCCGTACAAGCGAGGATAACTGTTCTCTCGTGGCTTTGCTGTCGGTCCTAAAATTGCAATACATGCATATCCATCTTTCTTTAACACACGCTTTATTTCATTTAATGCTCGTAATGGCTCTTCCGTCCATTCTAAAGAATTAATTGCCATAATTGATTCAAATTGCTCATTTTCAAATGGTAATGCAGAAAGATCTCCTTTTATAAAAGATAAATTTGGTCCTTCTCCGCGCTCCTTACCTTTTTGAATCATCACTTCCGATAAATCTACTCCCACTGCTTTATAGCCTGCGCGACTTAATTTATATGTACCGTACCCATCACCGCATCCAACATCGAGCACTTGTGCGTCTTTCTTCACATACTGTTCAAAAAACGGAATAATTGTGCTCCTACTCCCGCTATCCCACATCTCTTGACTATTTTGATTCCAAAACTCCGCACTACTATCCCATTTCTTTTCTGCTGATTCATGCCAATTAAATTTCGTCATACATTCCCCTACCTTCACGCTTTATCACTCATTTCATTCTACATCATTTTCCAAAATTCCTGTTTTATCCCGCTTGCAGTAAGACACCTACCTCAAAATTCAATGGATGCGGATCAGTTAATGGGAGAGAACTGCTCATAAAAATCCAATTGTTGCTGGCTGATAATCAGTCCTAGTGGAAAAAATCCCACACTTTATCTTCAATAGGAGATGGATATGTTAACGATGGAATGCGTATTCTCCAATTTTTGCTTTACTTGGGTTTAACTCATACTCATGCTCTTCTCATTTTGAAAGATACTATAGATACACCCAATTGAAAGAGAGGGATGTACATGCGAAGAAAGAGAAATCATCATTTTAAAAGTGGTGAAAAAAACGAAGAGTATGCAGCTGAAATATCACCAGCTGGCATTCCAATTAGACATAAGCGTAAAGAAATTGCAAATGAGATAGAAGGTACAAATACCGGTGCAATGGTAGGCTATGTCGCTTTATTTCTTTCGTTATTCTCCATTGCTTTTTATCCAGTTACGCTCGGCTCCCTAGCAATTTTAGTTGGCCTATTAGCTGTCAATTTCGGAGCAAGAACACTTGGATATACAGCCATTGGTTTTGGTAGTTTTTCTGTTTTATTTACTTTACTTTATCCGCTTGCTTTGTCAGCGTTTTAAAAAAACACACCAAGTCATACTTGGTGTGTTCATTCATGATACAACATAATATGACCGCATCCACAACAATGTTTCGCTGTAATTTCTTGAAACACTGGATAATTTTCTTCATCTCGATGCTCAATAAATACTTTTTCAAATCGATACATGTTTGGTGCATATGCCCAATCTTGTTTCGTACGTGCATATAACGTTGAGGAAAAAAACTCCTCACCGCCACAAACAATACATGTGTTCTTCATCAATACCCCTCCTATGCTTGTCTTACTTCATCTATATGAACATAAGCATAAAAAAAAGACCTTCTATTACTAGAAAGTCTTCTCTGAAACAAAAAGAAATGTACCAAACATTCCTACTCCGCTATATTCTTTTGAAACACCAGCTTCTGTTTTAAATGTTTGCTTTACAGTCATAAAGAATACACCATTTCGTGCATCTGTACTTTCAAATTGTAGTTTTTCTTTTTTACCATCTACATTTTGCGTGCATTCAAAACTACTCTCATTACAATTCAACGCATACTTATCCTGTACATACACTTTAAAATCTGATTCTTTCGGACAAGTTATAAGTAATATTGCCACGAGAATAATACTTATAATACCCACAATTGTATAATATTTCTTCATTTGTACTCCTTTCAAATGACAAGAAAACTTGACTTCATACGCCAAGTTTTCTTAGTCAACAACCCATTGCCACTCTTGTTCTTTCTTATCAAAAATGAGCCAACCTGTTTCTGTTGCTTCCTCTTTCAATTCATCGATATTATCTAACACCTCATCCGTACTTTCATACGAACCAACTACATATACCGGAATTTCAAGACCTCTTCTTGACTCAATCTTCCCTGCTAGATCTATGTAAAGACCATCTTCCATGAGTGGAATAAGTCCCATAATCAATTCTTTTGAAATCGCTGGGAAAATTTTTGATTTTTGGAAGAAAGAAAAACGTTTCTTACCGAAAGCACCGAGTTTATACGGAATGACTTTACTTAACATTCCTACAAAATCAGCAATTCTACGATAATACACTTTGTTGTACCATCCGTCATCATGTGAAAAATAAACAAATCGATTTTTCAGTAACGGAAAGAATGTTCTTGCAAGTGGTTCTTTTTTGTGAGCCAAATATAATAATTCTGCAATTTCTTTCGGCTCTAATTCATCTAAATCGCTTGCATCATCAAAATCTACCCAACAAAATTCATCAAATTCATCAATCTCTGCTTGAATTAACTTATGTATATTTTCTTCCTCAACATATTCAAATAAAGTATGATAATGAAAATCCGTCCATTCAAAGTTGTGCTTCAAAAGCAACACTTGATGAAGCGGTGAAGGGATGTTACTCGCAAACTCTTTAAACGTAATTCCTGATGTAATAAAACAATGACCTCGACGATTACCATTAATATATATCATATTCTTTACTTGGTCAGATCCTCCAGACAAAGCACCTAGCCACCTTCGTTTTATATGTTTCAATTCTATAGCATATTTTAACATGAAAAATTTTAGAAACATAGAAAAAACTTCAAAAACTATTTACAATTTCATGTGTTTTATTACATAGTGATTACAAGAAAAAACGCCTGCTCATAAGCAGGCGTTTTTAAAGGATTTCATCAGGGTTTTGAGGATGATGATTTCCCTCTTTCTTTTCTTCTTTTTGGAACATCGATTGAATTTTATCAATTGTTTGTGGAGCTAATTCAATCATTTTTTCTGCTAAATGTGTCGCATTTTGTAGATGCAGAATATTTACTCCATCTTTATTCACCACAAGAAATGCTACTGGTGTAATAGAAACACCACCCGCGCTACCGCCACCAAATGCAGGGTTACCGTTCGCTCTTTGTCCATCATTCGTTTGGAAATCAGAACCTCCTGCTCCAAAACCGAACGCTACTTTAGAAACCGTTAACACTACACCACCGTCAGCCGTTTGAACAGGCTCTCCAACAATCGTATTTACATCGACCATTTCTTTTAAATTTTCCATTGCTGCTTTCATTAACCCTTGAATTGGATGATCCACCGTTCATAACCTCCTTTGTCATATCTTTCCTAGTTTTTCCGAAAGTTTGTGAACTAAACATAAAATTTTATATTGATTTCAAAAAACTCAAGTTGTAATATTTAGAAAAATAAAAAAAGAGGTCGATTCGTTATGATGCGAAAATTAACAAAGAAAGATCATGAACAAGTATTCGCTTATCTAAAAGAAGAAGCAGCCCTTAACTTGTTTATTATTGGAGATATTGAAGCTTTCGGTTATGACACAGATTTTCAAGAATTATGGGGAGTATTTAAAGAGAATGGAACATTAAAATCAATTCTACTCCGATTCCACGATTCATTTATACCCTATAGTAAAGAAGAATTTATTACCACTGATTATGAGGCACTTCTTTCCGCATATAAGCCACTTAAACTCTCTGGTAAGTCAACTATCGTAGAACAATTTGAAACTGCTTCAAATATACAACTAGGTACTAAAAATGAAATGTATTTTTGCGAATGTCTAAATGACAACAACTTACCTAGCACACCAATTCATGAAACAATTAAACTTGCCTCACTAGATGATATAGAACGAATTATGAAATTACGAAGTGACATCGCTGAATTTCCGACTACCAATGAATCAGAGAAAATATTAAGGCAGGCTATCGAAACAAATACAGGACGCACATACTATATTGAAAAAGATGGCGTGATCATCGCATCCGCCTCTACTTCCGCTGAAAATTCATTATCCGCTATGGTAGGACAGGCGAGTTAATTCACCCGAGGCAGGACAAGCCTCACAAGGTCAAGCTGAATGGTTGTCTATGACAGAAACAATATTCTCACAAGAGACCACTTTCTAGGTTACTCACAAGTAGCCTATGGAGGTGGTCTTTTTGTGCGTACTCAAGGGGGAAACTAAATGGCACTACTTAGATTTATGGTTAAGGATTACCTAGAGGATAAAGAACTCAGTGGGCTAGCTCCTAGGACAATACAGAGCTACGGAGATACACTCAATGAGTTTTCTCGCTGGCTCGTTGCTGAGAAGGAGATCATTAACATCGAGGATATTACTCCACAAATTATAAAGGGCTACCTCCTCTACTGTTCCAAGGAGAGAGGAAACACAGTAATTACTCGTAATGGTAAGCTTCAGCACTTGAAAACATTCTTTAGATACCTAGAGGATGAGGACATTATAGAGATCCGTAGCAATCCCACTAACAAGATTAAGCCTGCTAAGACGGACAAGGCCATCAAGGTGCACTCCGATGAACAGATTAAGCAAATGCTTAGATACTACAGGAGGATGCGCTCTCGAGAAAACACGTTGTATAGCTACAGAGGTCATACCATAATAGTCGTCCTTGCAGGTACAGGCATAAGACTAGGCGAGCTGGTATCCATGAGGTGGGATTACGTAGATCTACTCAATAAGACTATCACTATCTTCGGGAAGAATCGTAAGAGCCTGTCTACTCCGTTAACGGATAAGGTAGCTCGGGAGTTGTACGAGTGGAGATTATTCTGTGAGAAGTACTACATTAAGTTGCCTGCTCATGTGTTTAATGACCACAGAGGTAATCCACTCACAGTGAACGCTGTCAAGTTAATGTTCACCAGATTGTCTTCACGCATGGGTTTCAAAACTACAGCTCACATGTTTAGGCATACCTATGCGAGCAACTGTTTAAGAGCTGGCATGGATATATACACCTTGAGTAAGCTTATGCATCACTCCCAGATAAGAACTACTGAAGTTTACCTACATGCTTTCGGTAACTCGTTAGCTGAATCCAATGATAAGTATAACCCTCTCAATAGGTTCGACCTATAAGTAAACACAAAAGAGTCCTGCTCTAGTTTGGCGGCCAGACAGGACTCTTTCACAAAATAACTATGGAGCTATTTGCTTATATTGTACTATCCTAAGGTACACTCTGCAAGTAACTCCTATTAAGGAGATTATTTACTATGAAGGAACTACGAAAATACCAATCTTTTAATTCAATTACTGAGATGGACAATTCTATTAGTGAATACCTGTCAGCGTACAAACTTAAAGAATCAGAGTACACAGTGTTATGGAAGCTTGCTTGTTACTCATGCAAATTCATAGGAGTTAGCTACCTCAAAGTAGACTCTTTAGCTGATCTCACAGGTTACTCTAAGCGCACTATACAGCGTGCTCTCAAGGGTTTATCTGATTTAGGAATCATTACTCGTATCAACCAATTCAAGCCTGTTAAAGGTGGATATAGCGCTTCAATAACAGTGATCAATCCCTATGAGAGTCACCTTGTTAAGTCACCTTGCGAGGAAGCTGCAGAGCCTACTCCTGAGTACATTGAGGAGCATCCTTCTCATACAGATACAATTACTTACAAAACTAAAAGCTCTAAAGATAATACATACGTAGACGATCTAGGCATAGATGACTTAATTGCTGCTGATGTTCCTACCGAGTTCGCTAGCTTGGCTATCTCCTGCTTTGATGCAACTGAGGTGTACAAACTATGGAGTCGTGTTCAATTGGCTGCTCGAAAGTACGCACCCGATTTAGTTAATACTGTAGAGGTAGCTATCTCAGGGTTACGAGCTAGCATTCTTGCTAGCAAATCTAAACGTGTACGTGATTTTAATGGTTATTTCTATGGAGTTCTGGCTCAGAAGTTATCTACTGCTCAGCGATCTCTTAAATGCAAACTTTTCAACTTCCTTCAGTAGGATTACTGTAAGTAATATTCCCTCCTATCTGGTTGCTGTCTTATAGCTCTTTAACATAGAAGGTATCTCTATTTAGCTATGCCCGATTGATTACTAGGGGTGTCATTACATCTGGTTCTTGTACGATGATCAAATTTAGAGATAGTCCTCGGTGTGTTGTGTCTAACGGTCTGGCAACTGATTAGGTATATGCTCGATTGAATGCCATATGATGTAAAATAACATCTCCATTTTCGAGCCACCTCATAAAACGAAGCTCTATTTTCCCTTGTATGAGTTTTTATTATCCAACTTATTACGTTTGCACCTAAACAAGTTATTTAACGTGTAATAAGCTCGTACGCACTCTAAATAGCTTTACACTTATTCAAGCTTACTTTGGCAACCCAAAATAGATAGATAATATAATTGGTTGTAAGGATAAATTGTGAGTCAAAGAAATGGATTTAAAAAACTTTCATAAAAGCATTGACGGTTCTAGAACTTTTAATTAATATATAATTAAGCCACTCAGGGAATGAGGTGAGCAAGGAAATTGGAAAGTAAGCAACAAAAGTTTTACGGCAAAGTCAAAGACTTCTATGAACTGGAATCCATCGAGGATGCTAAGAGGTTTTATACAGCTTTTAATCAACTCAACAAGATTAACACAGTAGATAAAGCTAATAAGATCGATAAAATGTTAACTCGAATGTATGCTGGCAAGAAGTTAACCGACTAACCTAGAACTATACAAAACAAAATAGCCCTACTCGGTAGTTATACTTTGGCGAGTATACCGAACAAGGCTACGCAATTCAGTCGAACCTATAAGGCTCTTTCCTCCCTATATTATCACGAGCAGGAATAGCTGTAAAGGTTCGACCCCACAGGAGGCGAATAAGTTGAAACCTAAAGAGTGGGTTACATCAACCTTGGTAGCTGGCGGTAGTATAAGCTTTCTTTGCGCAGCCGGTTACATCGTTTCACTCATGATTGTACACCTGTAAGTATTACCTATCTCGTGTAAACAAATAAAAACTAAAGGGAGAGATTTTTTATGACAACAAATACTATTCAACCAACTAATTTAGATATCGCTATGGAGGAGATCGATACTTTAGTGTCCAACTTCCAAGACTCACTATCTCGTATCACTAATAAAGTTTGCAAAGTAGATACATTCCAACTAGGCCTTACGTATGTAGTTATCTTACGAGCTGGCAAAATCTCTAAAACTCTTAGTTTTAATTTAAACGAAATAACTGAGGAGGAATACCAATGAAAAAACGAACGGTTGTTTTCCTGTCCAGTATTATCCTACTTAGCGCCTGCAACAGTTCAACAATCTCCGAAGAGGAATACAATTCCTTAGAGGAAGGGATGACACTCTCAGAGGTTGCTGATCTTGTGGGCGGCAACGGAGAGCGTACCAGCTCTAACGGCTACACAGACGTAACCTACGATGGTGACGGTGAGGAAACTGGCGAGATTGACTTCGCAGTCATGATATTCGAAAAGGGGAAACTAAGAGTGTGGGATCGAGAAGATAATAACTAAGGGGGACGAAACTAAAACCTCTAGGACACTCCCCCTCGGGCTGACTCTCATCGAGTCGGCTCTTTTGTTTTTCCTCATCGATATCATTACGGTAATTGAAATTATAATTTGTGCACTCGTTGAAACCAATTAGATAACTCTTGGGCTTGATGTTTATCTAACACAAACCCCTTTTCCATCCCCTTCGATTCAATTTCAATAGCGAGATAGTCATCTCTCAAAGGACGAACTCTCAACGAATCTCCTCCAAGATCTAACACCTCAGCCATCTCTCCATCACTTAAGATTCTCACAAATTCACGAGATCTTCCACCCGAGAATATACAATGGACATAACGTCTGTATTCATCCTTAATTGTAAAATAAATTGAACCTAAGATAAACTCTACTTCTAGAGTTTGATTTAAAGTGTCTTTATATTTCAGCATAGTTATCATCTTATCACCACCTCTCATAAATGATTATAGAGTCGTCACCCAACAAAGGGAATACCCTATGTGAGATTGGTCTACCGGGGTAATACCCTATGTTACAAATGTGTATTTTATCTGAAGGGTTACCTCTCACAGGCACACCCTCCCCTATGGACATAAAAAAATGAGACAACCTAAAACGGCTATCTTGTTAGCATCCCTATCGTGAATAGTATGGGGAGTAATAATGCTAAACTCTGCAACCCAAACCATATAGAGCCAGCTAAAACTATATACGTTAGAGCTATAAACAAATACAATCTCCACCTGTGAGATCGACTCTCTAGGTCTAATTTACTTAGCCTCGACTTTTTCTGTGGTACACTCATTAGTTTTACCTTCCTTTTTGTCTGTTTGTAACCCTTTAGGCGACCGACCTATGAGAGTGCCACCTCTGCAGCTACAGCATTACATCGAGTACAGCATAGAAGTTACCCAAGCAACCAAGCACTACTCTCTAGCCAGATATCTCACCAAGTAGAGCTCGCTTGCCCCACTTAGCCAGCTTCACTTCAACCACTGTAGCCATATTAATGACCTCCCTCTAAGATTACTAGTTCTTTGTTGGATTCAAAATACTTTCTTGATACCTTACGAGTACGAACGCTGTTGAGCGTTCCTCCTAGTGGCTCGATAGACTCCCTCACTAACCTCTCTGTGTTTCCTCTCAGTTGGACTGCAGCCAATACTGGGTTACCCTTCATAGCCACACACTGTTGAGTTTCCATATGTTCGCCGTTCTCAATAAAGTTAACATTCACTTGGTAGTAATTCATCGTCTAACACCCCTTTTCTGTAGGTTAAGGTCTCGCTTGCCTTCTCTGGAGAGTGCGTGTCTTTTGTATTCAATCTCGCTTACTTCTCTAGGAGTAACACTAATGAGATCGCACTGAGTAATAACGAATGCTTTCTCGTATGCTCGTTTGGTTGCCACTGAGTAGGCTTCCATCGTCTCGTTGATATCGTCCTCAGTTTGGAACATACGGTTATCTAGGAATCTCTCATTGTTTTGCTTGTAAGCTACCTCTATACAAAAGTAATTCATTGTCCATCTCTCCTTTTAATAACCAAGGAGACCGAAGTCTCCTTAGTATTTTCTAATTGATTGTTGTAAACCTGTGTAGTCCATTCCGCTCACGCCTTGCTCATAAGCTGTTCTTGCGACTCTCTGCTCTACAGTGCTTCTTAAAGCATCTCCGTCTACATCTACAGTGCCATTAACATTATGCTCGTGCTTGTGGGTAACTGTGATAGCCGTCTTTCCTCCGGTGAATGCCTCCAAGCCTGTACCTGCTAGAGCTACATTAGCCTCTTTAGCTACACCTCGGAAAGCACCTCCTACAGCACGCTCCATAGCTGATACCTGAGTTAGCGCTGCCTCGTACCAAGTAGGGAAGAATGCTTCACCTGATTTGTCTAGGTCACTAAGTGGACCTTTCTTCGCAGGAGAGAACGGTAAGTAAGCTCGGATGTTTTTCATTCCTCTAGCTACCGCATCAGCAGCATCCCAGAAGCCTGATGTGATACCGCTAGTAAACTCTGAAAGCAATCCTTTACCTGATCTATAGAAGTCCTTAAACCACCCAGTGAACTTGTCTACTATATTTCTCATTCCATCAGATACTTTCCATTTAGCATCGTCAAACCCTTGAGTAAGGCCATCCTTAAACCACTTCATCATATCCTTGGCAGCGTCACCCATAGAGCTAGCTTTGTCTTTAGCAGATTGAACAAGATCGTCCCACTTCTGACGAGCGTCACTAACCATCTGTCTCAATTTGTTTTCTACGTCAGTCTTCATCTGCTCGTATTTATCTATAGCTCCTTGCTTCATCTCTTGAGCTTTGTTTTTAACACTGTTAGCCATATCAGTCCACTTCTTGGCATTATCGTTGAGGATGTCTTGTAGTTTTCGGATAGCTTCTTGTTTTAACTCCTCATACTTCTCAACGACTTTATCTTTCATCTCCTGAGCTTTCTGTTTAGCATGGTCTACAGTCTCGTTCCATTTCTGCTTAGTTTCATTCCACCACTTCTTAACAGCATCAATCATCTGATCGTGAGCATCACCAATAGCCTTAGTCATTCCGTTCCAAGCATCCTTAACCTTGTCCCATAACTCCTGAGCATACTTCTTAACCTCATCCCAGTTTTGATACAAGAGAACACCAATAGCAATTACCGCTGCAATAGCTGCTACCACCCAGAACCAAGGAGAAGCCAACAGCGTCATACTCAACCGACCTAGCAACTTGATAGCGTCAAGTATCCACGAACCAAACAATTTACCTATCTCAATTACCTTATTGATAGCCTTTCCTGTATCATCAATCCATGTAGCTACACTAATAAGAATGCTGAATGTTTTAAACCCTGCCCAGAGAGCAGCTACTAGAGGGATTAACCAATTAGCATTATCTACTACGAACTGGATAGCATCGCTCACTAGACCTAAAGCAGTATTAAGAGCGCCTGACTCCCTAGCCCACTCCATGAATCTATTAGCTAACTCGAATACTTGTATAGATACTGGCGCTAACGCTTGGATGATATCCCACAGAGTTAACACTAAGTTGCCTATGAATTGCATAATGACTGGCGTACTCGTCTTAACAAAATTAACGAAGTCTTGGAAGGCTGTATTCGATTGTAACCCTGCTGCCCAGTTAGCGAACTTCTGAGTCAGATCTACCATGCCATTCCCTAAGTCCATACCTAGTGGAGTGAATGCTATCATGATGTCGCTGAACCCCTTGAGGATATTACCGGCAGATTTCATTACCATTTCGAACATCGGAACCGCGAAGGTATTCATATGCTCGAAGAACTTATCAGCTTTACCTTGAGTGATACCTTCGTTCATTTTGCCTATCATGTTGGAGAATGATTGTCCGACTCCTTGGAAAGAAGGGAACAATTTAGTCATTGTCAATCGAAGAAAATCTGTGGAGTTAGCTATGAGATTTAACGTAGTAGGAGTCATCTTATTTTCCATCTCTCGCCAAGCATCACTGAGGTTGTTGATAGCTACTACAGCTTTCTTTTCCTCCTCGGTGAGATCTTCCATGATAGCCTGCACCAGAGCCATCTGTTTGGCATAACCTTTGGTGTCACCTGCTATCAGGGCAGCGTTAGCCTTGAGTTGGGCTTCCTCTAATTGGTTTGCTGTCTCTACAGTTTTACTTATGGTAGTAAACGCTAGAGCACCAAACCCAGCAGCCGCTATACCGGCAGTACCGAATAGAGAGGCGATTGCTCCTAATCCACCCAACAGAGCTGGAGTCATTGCACTTGCCGCTATCGTGATTCCACCTATGATGGCTGCCATCTTCTTGGCTTCTGATGAGGTTTGTCTAAACTGACTACTCGCTCTATCTTGAGCTTGAATTATAATATCAATTACACTCGCTATGATAATCACATCCTTATGTTTATGAGAACGACAAATAAGCCCACCTGCAAAGTAGGCTAGAGAGAGCCGTCCTCACTAGTTCTTATTTTTCCATCCCATCAAACAAGCTATTGAATACATTTACGTTCGTAGAGTTAGATGAGTTCTCACGAGACTTCTTAAACTTACGAGACATACCTAAGTCGTCAAGTAACTTGATAGCTCTGTTCTCAAAGTCAACCATTGAGACTTTCTCATTAACTGCATAACTCATTGACTTACCATTCTTTCTCCAGCTCTTCAGTGTATTGATTAGAGCTAGGTCAAGTTTAGCAATGTCTAGTGGATCTAAGTCTTCATAGTTGTTCTTGTACCACTCCATAGTGTCGCTATACCAGTCCTTTTCCTCCTCGGTTAATGTTGCTAAGAAGTCTTTCTGATACAACCCATGTATAGGCTGCCTCCCTTTAGCTAAGTTTTCTTTCATTTTGTTTTTTCCCTCCTCTGTAGTTGCTCCTGTGCTTTTACCTCCATGGAAACAGCAACGCAGATTCTTCTCATTAGAAGGAATACGAGCACACACTTCTCCGCTACCCTTGATAGCTCCGCATATAGACGATTCCTTCTTGAGAAACTCCTTAACGAGTGCCATCTCCTCAGAATCCTTTTTAAGATCTCCGTTAACTAGACCTGATTTAATGTTGTCTATGTACTTTTGGAGATCCTTCCTTAATTTCTTTTTAGCCATATTATTTCTTCCTCTGGCCTAGACCTAGGCTAGCCATATACTTATCGTAATAAGCTCGGTCTTCCCTGCTCATCTCGATAGGTTTTTCTTTCTTGCCGATGCTGATTAGGTACTCATCGTATTCCTTTTGGAACTTAGCCTTCTCGTTAGCTTTCTTCTGTTCAGCAAATGCTCGCTTGTCTTCCTCAAGTTGTTTGTTCATTCGGTCAATCTTTTCGTTAAACTCTTTGAATCGTCTCTCTAGTTTCATTTGTGCTACTCGTTGATTTGGGTTCATGTTCGTTTCCTCCTCGCTTATTTAATCTGTATGAGAAAGCCACTTTCTGAGCTACGGCTGTTCATCTGTCGTGTAGCTTTCTGGTGGAGTCGATCTACCGAGTTAGCAACCTCCACCATACTAGCTTCAGCGATTGCTAACTCAGCATCCGACTCTGAGTGTTACTTATATAGGAACCTACTGAGGTTAGATTCTCGATAAGTTAACTAGCGTCTGTTGTCCAAGCTCAATGTTATGTTTCTTGAAGACTGACAGGATAGCTTCTTCTAACTCTCGAGAAATAACTTCAGCTTGTTTGTCTGCCTCAGCAGCGTCCTCGTTATTCATGTCTGCAATAAAATTCCAATCTTCACTACGAGGATCTAAACTGTCTGTAGCGCCTACTCCGTATTCAACTCCTAAGTCGTATCCTTTTGCATCATAGACAGTAACCAATCGTAGGGCATCCTCTAATCGGAATACATTGTTGAATCGGCCAGCAACTACCATGTTGCGTCGTTGCTCTACATTGTACTTACGAGCTTTCTCTCCACGAGAACGATACAATTCCTTAATCGCTTCTTGCTTCTTCGAGCTAATCTCTGCAAGTTTAGACTGCGTAGATTCGATCTCTTTTGTTAACACCTCTAGCTTAGCCTCACCTTTCTTCTTGTTGGCTAAAGCTACCTTATCTGTCTCATCAATGATTAGGCTGGCTGAAATAATGTCTAGTGCGGCCGATACTTTGGCGTGTCCTGCTTGTGCTTCTTGGAGTTTTCCTTGTAGGTCATTCTCTTGAACTTGTAACTTCTCAACCTCTTTGTTTGCTTGCTCCTCTGTCTTTACCTTTGTGTTACCTGCTAATAAGTTTTTAAAAGTGTTCATCATTTGTCATCTTCTCCTTTTAATTTGGGCTTATTTTGTATTGAGTCGGCTAAGGGGTAGCCTGTGAAGCAATAAGGTTAGGGGATTAAATCAGGTCTAGCAATCTAGCGAACTCTTTGACACCTTTCTGGCTAACAAGCATCTGTAGTTTCTTCTTCTCAATAGGCTTGTAATTGATGTAGCCATCCTCCAAGTATTCATATCCTGCTCGGTGCAACCATGAGCCTCTGCCTGATCGTTTGATAACTCCTTTGTCTTTCAACATCTGATTTAGCTGCTGGGCACTTCTGAGACCGAGTTCTTTAGCTGTCTCATCTATAGTCATGAAGCCCTCAATTGACAATACTTTGTCGTGATACTCGATAGCTGGTGCCTGCTCGTTCAACTGAGCTTGTAACTTCTCTGTAGCCTCCACCTGTTCGACTAACTGCAGTAGCGCTTCTTTGTAGGTGGTCGGTAGAGCTGGCTGTTCAATAGCCTTTTCCATCTCGTGGAAGCGATCAATGTAGGCTACTGTGAAGAGAATACCCTTCTCACCTGTCATCTTGTTAGCTACTAGCTCGCACCCTTTACGAGTAAGAAGATATTTCCTTCTCGGTTCACCTTTGAGGTCGAGGTACTTAGCTGTTACGAAGTATTTTAACGAGTCCATATTTGGGTTGGTTAAAAACACCTCTAAGTATTTATCAATATCTCTTAATAGGTGCTTATGTTGTTTCCCTACCATCTCAGCAACTTCTAAGCTATCAATGTAGTTTACCTCTTGGTTAGTTACCTGTAAGTTATTTGTCATTCTCTCCATCTCTCCCTTTTGTTTAATCTTGACTAACCAGCTCTTCCTGTAGTATGCCGTCAGTAGAAAGGACTACCCACCTCACAGCTGAACTCTCTGGTACAATCCAACAAGTTCTCGATATTGTAAGTAGTGATGTGCGTCTCAGAGACAACATCCTTTATAGTAACCTCTCCAGAGATATCTTCAATGCCATTCTTCCACTCGAATGTTTCCACAAAGCGAATACTCTTCTTAGGCTTGTTAGTCGCTCTCATGTCATTGCCGATGTAGTACGAGTTTGCGTGTACTCCTCGCTTGATATGGAGGTAACCCTTCAAGACTAACTCTTCTACGTGGCGTTTTACCGTTCTCAAGTTGTACCCTGTTAGGTTTGCTATGTCAGTATAAGTAATCTCTCCGCCTACATTAGCAATCATCTTGATAGCATCAAATGTCACTTGTATGTTCTCCTTGACAGTTACGTCCTCAAACAGTTCCTCAAGCTCCTTAGCTTCGATTCTTGATAGCTTTTCATCCTCTGTAGACTCTCCTGTCTTAGCTAAGTATTCATTATATTGCTCATCTGAACTTAACCCTGTGTAGCCGTTCTCTGTACGCCAGTCTAGGTAGTCGCTCCATTGCTTGTCCATTAGATCACCTCCATATGTTTTTGTTTGAGTAGAGTGTACTCTCCCTCACTTATTTCTTTACAGTCGATACTAATTAGGTAAGTAATACCTGAGTCATATACTTGTCTGTAAGTATCCTTTATGAGCCGGATATGCTCATCTTGTTTATCGACTCCGCAAGCCGCAATGTGATGGCCCATGAGGATGCTGTCAGTATTCTTGAAGCGCCATCTCACAGTGTAATGCAAGTAAGTTTTCTTCATTAGCTCTTCACCTCCATTAGTTGTTTCATTGATTCAAAGTGCTTCTCCATCCTAGCCCGTCTCACTTGGATGTTATGTTCAGCTTCCACCCTCATTAGTTTTAGCTCTAACTCACTTTGTCTCTTAAGTATTTTCATCTCAAATGTCTCTCTCATTATCACCATCTCCATTGGTTTAGTTGTGCAGCTGGCTCCTTGATACTTAACCTTTCATAACTTTGATTAACTTGGCTGGCTCATCAATCTTTAGCGCTGTAGCTATTTTGCTGATCGTCTCTAACGTTCCTGACCCTGTAGCCTTTACCCGAGATAGCGTGGCTCTTGTGACTCCTGACTCCTCGGCTAACAATGTTAGTGTCTTATTTCGTTGCTTACATAGTTCATCTAAATCAATGTAGAACATGACTGTCATATTGGCGTCCTCCTCATTAGTTTTAATCTATATTGTCAAAGTTTAATGTATAAGCATATTGGCAGTTCATCCAAAAAGGAGCCAGCTCAGTGGTTAAACCAAGCTGGGATATCAATCATCTGGAGAGATGAAAATGACCTAAATGGATGTTTCCCCGTATCATTCTACGGAAGTCCTACATAGGAGGTGTAAGTGCGCTTCCTCGCTAGCTACCTCTAAAGGGGGAAAGAGATAACCACCAAGCAAGCACCCTTGTTTAATTCCTTCATATATATAGTAAGGAATGCGTGACCCTTATCGTGTTCTATTAATATAGTAGGCGACTGGTAGTCCTGTCTTATTTGTTCCTACATATATAGTAAGGAAGCTGCAACCTCTCTTAGCCTGTCACTTATATAGTAGTCCTACCGTATATATCCTCTCGAGACAGCTCTCTCATTAATTGCTTCATATATAAAGTAGTATATTGGGGACTATATCTCATCTCAAAAAGTTAACCCCCCTATTGAATTACGTTTCAAAATAAGACACAAGATATATCTGTAAAGAACGAACAAAAGAGCTACCCTCCTCAGGTAACTCAACTTCCTTTTTCCACTGTTTGGCAATCGGCGTACGAGAAAGCATTAGTAACTCGTAGATCCCGTCTTCTGTGAGGAACCAAGCATCTTTATTTCCAGTAGACGTATAAACAAAGTTTAGTCGTTTCTCGTCTTCGTCCACAGATTTTAACATCATAGTTGGATTACTGTGGTCAATCCATTCAGCTACATCTGATGCTAGGAATAATGGCTCCTCTACATTTCCATAAACTTTAAAGCTTCTACCTAGAACTTCCTGCTCATAGTCGATCTCATAAGTCTTAACCTCAGCAGCCGTATGTTCTTCTATATTCAACAACTGAGTACGGACTTCCTTGGCTACTTCCGAGTCACGTAGTAGCATTCCTACTCGGAGGATTGCTCTCTTGGGGAAGAACCCATTACTCCTGTTTGAGAATGATACCTCAACATTATTTCTTAAGGTTACAACGTATTTTCCTTTTTGAGCTTCAATTTTCTTTAGTGACAATTTGTCACCATAGAGATTCGATGATTCTTTTCCAGTTAATGTATTGTATCCATCAGTTACTAATTCATCTCTATTTCTTTTTACAACCCATTTGATTGTATCTAGGCTTACACCATAGAAGTCCGCAACCTGCTGAGTAGTAGCCATTTCCAACTCGGGTAATAACAATAAATCTTTCACCTTCTCCAGAACTTCCACTCGTTCTACCAAGCTGTCACGCTCTATTTTGTTGTCGATTACCTCGATAGTTACTATCCTTATATAACAACATTTCCCTTATCCACTCCTCAGAAACCTTCCCGAAAGTTGTACCTTTTCTGTCACTCTGGTGATATTTCCGCTTGCTCTAAACAGCTTCATCACTTGGTATAACTAGGTTTACCTAGGAATCAGACTAGTTCAACTAGCTCTATGCACACATACTATAGAGACTAACCTAGAGAGAAGTACCTAGAGAGGTAAAGCTATATAGAGAAAACTAATTAGAATACCTGTTAGTAAAGATTTAAATATTTAAAAGGACTACTAGAGGTAGATACTCTAGAGAATAATCTATAAAGGCTTGTCTATCTCTGTAACGAGAAGGTAAATCTTTATAGACCTTACTCTAGAGAATTACCTAATTAGTTCCCAGCTCATATAGTTCTTGTTTTAATTTCTTAAATAATTAAAGGACTATAGAGAAGGATCTAATTAGAATACTCTAAGGTATTACTAACTAGGCTATCTCATATAGTCCTTTGTTTTTAATTCTTTAAATAACTAAATACTTATAGAGATGGGAACGGATTAGAATTACTAATAGGTATTCTAATTAGGTTAACCTATAGAGTTCTTTTATTTCTTTCTCTAGAAGTTACTCCGACTAGTTAACTATCAGATATATCCCAAAAGCTAAACTCATTAGTTTATTAGCAATATCACTCTCATGAGATGGCAAACTAATAGAGAGCACTGTACGAGTAATTTGTTGGAATTATTTTAAAGGGAGATCGTTGAGCTTCACTGTTAGAGCTGGTACTTGTAAGGAACTTGTAGAGTACGTCTAACAAGTGATATTGATAGGACAACTATGGGAACGAATAGAATGAACCAAGGGGGATGTTATATGGTTAAACACTTTAGATTAGGAGCCTTATTTATAAGTATCGGCTTATTAGCTGCCTGCTCACAGGAAGAAGAAGTTACCACGAAGGTACCATTTGAGGACTACAAGCCATCTCAGGGATACATAAACGAGGGAGAGTTCGAAGCTCTTGAAGATGATATGACTCATGAGGAAGTAGCCCAGTTGATTGGCGGTGTAGGTGAACTCTACAAAAAGGAGGGCTATATAGAAACCATAATCTACAAAGGTGAAGGCAATATAGATTTTGCTATGCTGAGATTCGAAGATGGCAAGTTGGACATGTGGAACAAACACGATAAAGAATAATTACTTTATAGATAGTTAGATATAAGGAGTTAGACTGAGGAGGTCTACTCCTTTATTACATTCTTACAGGTACCCCTCTTAGATGGTGAACTAGGGAGAAGGCTCGATGTTGGGAGAACACTTTTAGAAAAACTGATTGGTACATAATGTGATAGGTAAAACTCTAGAGGATCTGGCTCACTGGTAACTAACTGGGAGCCGATTTTCTGTATATATATTTTCTCTGTAGGGCTACATGCGTACGTACACACCCCCCTACGCTTCCGGAAAGTAGGGGGACCCTTGGTAGGCGTGGCTGATGAGAACGGTGTCTACTAAGCTGGCTGGCTCATAGTACTACTTCTTAGTCCACACTGTGGAGGCGCACACCCTTAGACACACCAAGCAGGCTCACACTGAGGAGGCAAGGCACTAGTAGCAACAACAAAGACATAAGGCTCCCTCTTAGCTACAATACATAACAACGTATACTGTCTCGTGGGTATTCTAGTAGGCAAGGCCAGTACATACACTGTAGGCATACACTGACGAGGTAGCAGCACTGCAGCTATACACTGAGGAGGCAGTGTTATACTGTATCTATAAGTGAGGTGGATCTCCTCTCTTGCTGTCTCATAGCACTTTCACTTTCGGAGGTGTCTTACTTTCAGAGGTGCTTTACTTTCGGAGGGGTGTGTCCAGTGAGGCGGTGTACTTTCGTGGTAGTAAATCGTAGTGATAGTGGACTGCATAGGATAGTGCTTTACTTTCATTGGTTGATTCAAGATTATTAGGAGTTGGCATCTATTGAGGTTCGCCCTCTGTTGCTACACTGGAGAGATGATAACACGCTACTCATATAGCTACCGTCTCATACAGGTCAATCTGAAGTGTTTAACAGGTATGTCTGTATGAGTACCACTGTAAGTTGTACTGGTGAAGTAAGCTAGGTGGATCTACCCTAAGAGTTCGGCTACCGTTACTATACGTTCAGCAAGGCTAAGAGCTCAGTCTAGTTAGCTACCTCCATTAGCCCTCGTACTTTCATTCATTAATCAAAGGTCTATATGAGGACGAGGACTAAACAGTATACACTCTATGCCTGCCTCACTAGACCTAACACACAGGACATACACACAAGTGTACTCACAGGTATACGCACAGCTAATAGTGGTACACACAGCAGCAGGGTTACACAAGGTGCACTCTGCAGGTAGGACGCATATCCACCTCAACAGTACACACTGTGCACAGAGTACCGTTCAAGGCGTCTAGAGCTCATACAGAGGCGCACCCCTATACATAGTAGTCGTTAAGCATCCCCTCTCTGTAAGTATGCACAGAAGCAGGCTCATGAGTTCACTCTATAGAGTTCAGCTACCTCACTTTCATATAATTGTAACTCAAATAGTTACTACCTATAAGGTTAATTATGTAAACTAGTAATACAGCTCCGTAGGTATACTCTAGGGTATCTGCCTCCTTGGTATATCTACACTAATTGTACTTTCATTAGTCCTTTGAATAAATTACTGTATGAGGTAGCGGTCTCTACAGATATTCACCTAATGTATATCTACTCAGTCCTATTCACCATGAGGTGGCGCTAACCAGCATGGCTATAAGATTGCTGGCTCTGTGGATTATGCAATTCCCTGTGGACTTCACCTCTGTAGCTGTACTCTGTGAGTAGTGTGAGGAGGCATACTCTGGAGGGGTACTAGTAGGCTGACTCAAGGGTGATTACTTTCAGCTTCATATGACCTTATAGTTCCTAACTTGGATATCCCAACAGGTACCGCATCGAGGTGGGGGTTACCTATACAGATTCCTCTCTTATGAGCATGTAACCTATACAGGTGATACTTATTGTGAACAAGACAAACTTGCTAGAAATGTATAAGTAGGAATGAACTTAGTTAGCAAGCTCACGAGATTACACATATAAACAAAGCTACAGTGTATAAAGCAAATAAGAAACAAGAAAAACTAATTAAACTAACTGATCACCTGTTTAGTGGCTCAAAAGTCATATTAATTAGTTTTTCTTGTTTAAAACATAGGTCTGCTTTTATTATGCTCAAATTCTATTAAGTTTTCTTTTAATTCCATCTAATATTGAAAATCCCCAAACATTTCGAACACTGAATCTTTGTATAACGTTGTAATTCAAATTTGTCAGCAATAACCTCATTATTACATCTAGGGCAGTTTCCTCTTACTTCATTCCGATTACCAAATATTAATGCTCCACCTTCTCCAAACCCCACCGAGTTGCCTGTAACTTGTATATTGCCTTGTTGGGTAATACCATTCATACCAACGGTACCTGAGGAATCATTAAATTTTGTTCCCTTTAAATAATTAGACGAATGATTTGTAGCACGTAAATGAGTTCGATTTGAATTGATATCCACATTTTCCAAACGGTTGTGACTATTATTAGTAGCTGAAACAGATGTAAAGTCTGCATTAATAATTTGATTAATTATAGTTTGCGTACTCCAACCTTCTGTTTCAACAATAAATTCAGAAGGTAATTCTTGCTGGGCTTGTTCCATAATTAAATTAACTTTATCATCTAAGTCTGAGACAACAGAAACAATATTAGCCATTGATTTGATTTTTTCTACATCACTTTCAAGCGTAGATAACTTGTTATTAGTTTGATATATACCATCTCGTAATTCTGTAATTAATAGGTTTAAATTATGATTTGCAACTAATTTGTTAACTAATAGAGCAGCTTGTTGGTATCCAGGAACAGGAATTAATGTAGCTAAAAAAGTATAAAAGTCTAAATCCTCAGCAACTTGTTGATTCTTGGGAAGCTCTTTTAAAAATGTTTTAATTTGTGTAATTTTTTCTTTGATCACTTTCTCTCCATCTCCTCTTTCCCTCGGTTAACCGAGTACTTACAACTATAGATTATACTAATCAAATGTATCTCGTAAAATCTTTATTTATACTTAAAAAGAAGGATTACCTTATCCCTTCTTGTACTCAGTAAATCCTTCTACATTTGGTTCATGATTTTGATTTAAGAATTCTGTAAAAGCTTCCATATAACCCGATTCGGTAAATGGGAACCTTTTATTGTAAATTTTACTTTCACCGTTATTCTTAATAACTACTTCTACCAAATAGTTACTACCTACAGAGTTAGGTGTACTAAAATAATGTAAGCTTACTTTGTGAGTATCGTAGATAACTTCCTCAGCCTTTCCAATACGTTCAGGATTAGTACTGTACTTTCTATGTGACATACTATGACCAACTTTCTAAAATGTATTTATCAGAATCTACCTGATATATTTAGCATACAATATAATCCATTAAAATAGTGTTAATTTGTTCCAATAAATAAACTTAGAGTCCTGCTTCCCCAGCCTATCAACAAGGTATCAACCACTTACCGAGGTACTAACTTCATAGAAAAAAAACACCGCTTAGATTCAAACAGTGTTTAGGTAATACCTATTTATTTTCTTCCCCCTGAGCTGGAGCCTTTGGAGAAATACCATTAATCTTTAAGGCTAGCTCAACAATTGCATCTTCTCTCTTGTCCTCATTCTGTATTTTAGATACTAAGAAGTTACTAAAGTAGAAATGATGAGTGTTTACAAATCGATTATGAAACTCTGTTAGTGATTTGACAGCCTCAGAATGCATCTTTAAGTAAATTACAGCAATAAAGTTAGAAAGTATAGCTCCTATCGCACCTACCGAGGCTACTATTATCTTATTTTCTAGCTCATTGGAGCTGTTAATCATTAAGAAGTACAAAGTTGTTCCAATTATTATAAAACCAATTAATATACATGCTATACCAACAACAAATATCCACGAGCTTTGTTTTAAGTTCTCATCATAGTATCTCTTTAATTCAAGATGATGATGCTTAAAAAGCTTTTCCGATCTCTCTTCCAATGATGAATAAGAAATACTTAATAAGTCCAACTCATTCTCTATCTCCTGAAGTTCAGTTATATACTCGTTTGAAGGCCTCTTTAAAGAACGTGTTAAAAAATCCCAAACCATGTATATACATATCAGTGCTACGAAGAGCAAAAACGGTTCTGTGAATACTCCCAAAGCATTTTCTTTGCTGAAATCTTCAAATCGATATAATAAGACAGTAACTAGGCAGATACCTACAATCCCCATAAAAAAGTAAAATCTATTACTGTTCTTCCTATCAACAATCAAGCGATTTAAATTTTTCTTTCTAAGTTCAAGTAGTGATTTTCGTCTAGTCGTTTGTGGATCAGTATTTATCTTAACCTCCTCCTTTCATTTATATATCTTTCTATTATAACATAACCTAACTCAACAGAAGATATTTTCCAGTTCTCCCCTAAGTTACACTACCTCACAAGTGTCCCCTGAATAATTTACCTCTGATAGTTATTGACTCACAAGTCTGTAACCTCTATAATTTTCCTAAACGAATAACTAAAAGAGTGGTCACTCATAGATAAAACCTCATCAGGCTTAACATCCGCCTCTACTTCCGCTGAAAATTCATTATCCGCTATGGTAGTTGGTGTATGTACACACCCGAATTATCGCGGAAATGGTTACGCTTCACTCATATTACAAAAAATGATCCAAGACTTTACGAAAGAAGACCGAACACTTTGTTTATTTTATAACAATCCAGCTGCTGGACGAATTTATAAACGACTAGGATTTAAAGACATTGGAATGTGGACGATGTATCGATAATAAGAGATACTCTATAAACGAAAATAGTTGTAACTTAGCAATAAAAGCTGATTACACAAAAACCCCACACCGTTATTATGAAGAAACTCCTTGTAAAGCCATGCCCCTAACTAAAACATTTCATGTATTCAAGCTAATTTTAGATAGATAAACGCCCCAATTGTTGCATCTACTCCAGCAATTGGGGCGTTTATCCTCAAATTCTTTCCACTATATTTATGAAACATTTATCACACCTATGTCGCTATTATCTTTACGTGCAAATGCCCTTCTTAATATTACTGCTTCTTATTATACTGTGCTTTAAAATCAATATATTCCTGTTTCGCATCTTGGTTATTGCCTTGGTGACTATCAAAAGATGTATGTATTTGTGATATGTATTTTACTAACTTGCCTTCATCATTTCTTTTCTTATAATTTATTACAATACTTACTTCCAATATCTGCTTTGAACCATTTTTAGAATCAATATGCAATGCGATTGATCCACCACCATATTCATCATATTGTATTTTCAACTTATCATTAATAATATTTTGAAACTCTGATTCAGTTAGTGTATATCCAACAGTACTAGGCTGACCAAACTTTTTTATATCACCTCCTGGCTTCATCTTTAGTTTCCCTATCCCTTTTAAACGATCTACAATTAAGTTCACGTATGAAACATCCAGACTTGAATCCGTACTTTGTACCTGCCCATTTTTATACATAATATTGGTACGATAAACAACTTCTTCTTTATTATCTTTGCTGTCTACTGCTGAAGTAACTTCTTGTGTTGTGTTTCCATATAAACTTTTATCTTTCGTATTATATATTCCTTCCGAAGTTTGATAGATTGTATTTCTATGTTCTCCATCTTCTTTTTGTTCATATGTACTATATATGCCTCTTTGTTCCACAAAAGCATACCCATCATCACTCGCAGACATACCCTTTTTCATGTCACCTTCATCCAAAGCTTTGACAAATGGCTCATACTCTATCTTCGTCTCCCCAAAACCACATCCACTTAATAAACTTGATACTATTAACAGAACTATCATCATCCTAGCTTTCTTCTTTAACTTCATACTGACACCCCGTTGATTTCTCTAGGCATTTTTAGGTTCATTACATTCCCATTTTGATAGTAATATAGTTCACCTTTACTTACCGGTATTTATTAACTCATACAGATTATGTTGAAGATACTTTAATTTTTAATAGCATCGATTTTTATACAATCCTTAATTGTTTATATATTCTGTTCGAATTTTCAGAAACCAAAACTTATTTTGCTTTCTTTTCCTCTCTCTCTTTATAACGCTTTAAGAATTCCTGACGTTCCCTTTCATGTTCCTCCCATGAAATGTAAAATATCGGAAATTTAAATCTACAATAGGCTAATAATTGGAACTCTGCTGCACCTATGGCTACTGAATATAGTATAAGGGTCAATACGGCATACCAACCTATTTGCCCCATCGTATAATCATTATTAATATAAATTAAGATTAAGAGAGTTAATACATATAGTATAGAGGCAATCATTAATAAATCTTTTGTCTTACTAAAAAATGAAACTGAATTTTCCCACTTACTAAATGCGCCTTCGCTAGCTTGCTTAAAGGTATTAATTGTTGTAAAAATATGAATAATAAAAGCTCCTAACAATAATAAGGCTACATAAGTCAATGTAACATGATCATTTGAATAACCGAAAATACTCGAAACAACTACTGTTACAAATCCTATAGTCGCAAGTTGAAGTGCATATAGCAATATAACTATAGCTTGTAACTTTTGAAATTTAAAACGGGCTTTGGGAAATAAATATACAATAAGAAAAATGATTTGTAAGCTATACAAACATAACTCTATTTTAATAATTGTTTCCTCTAGTAAACTAGGATATACTGACCAACCAAATTTCACCAAACCATAAATTACACCTAACATGATTAATGAGGTGTATATGATTGAGCCTAGCATAAAACCTACAGCAGCTTCAGGACTTAAACGGTTTCTACATGTTATTTTAAATGCATCTAAATCTTTTTCTTTTATGTTCCACATATAATGACACCACCTTTTCTAAAAACATGTATTAACTCTATTTTTGTAGACAAACTGAGAGTTAATACATGTTTTTGGTATTCCATATTAAACTAGCTTTTTTACTTTTTCTAATAAACATAAAATACAACAGTAACATTGATATTAACCCTATCCTACCGCCCAATCCCCCCCATATTCTTCTAGATATATGCAAAGAAATATACTACCAATAAAAAATATTATTCCAAAGATAACAATCCACTTCCCCAGAAACTGTGCTACTTTATATAGAATTAAAAGATAAACATGATCCCGACAATAATAGGTACTATTACACTTTCAAATAAACCTTTTTCTGTTTTTACAGTTTTGGGATCTTTATTCAAGATATTACATCCCTCCCTTTACTAGTTAACTTATGAATAATGCATTTATTCTATATAAGTTTACAATTATCATTTACAACTTTCATTTCAGTTTTTGTTTCGCTTTTGTTCTTTCTCTCTTATTCTTTTTCTATTTGCTATAAATTCGTGGCGTTCCTTTTCATGTTGTTCCCACGTAATACTAGATATTTAGATTCTTATTCAATCAAAAATAGACTTTCCTCTTTCCATGTTGGAAGAGGAAAGTCTATTTATTTCTAAATATATTATAGCCCTTGTTTTATTAATAATTGTTACTTATTATTTTCAGCCTTGTTCTTTATCGTTTTTACAAATTCATTTCGCCATATTTTAAAATTATGAGCAAATTTTCCTTCAATAGAATTTTTATACCCTTCAAATTTCACTTCTAAAATATCAAAGTCATTGAATAATTTATATGTCTCTGCCGTCAAACCTACTGGGTGTAATACCCCACCATAATCATAGAAAGTGTCTTCATCGAGAAGTATTCCTCTTGTAGTAATTACATACTCTACATCTTTTTCTTCCTCAGTACTCAACCTCACTACACTTCCTAAAGGCAAAACTTTCTCCATATAATCTTTCATATTAATTCACCGATCCTTTTAATACGATAATTTTCTCTTCTATTTTTTGTCGCCTTTTTTCTAATTGGCGAATACGATCAATAAAAGCATCACGTGTTTTACCTTGCAAACTATTATCAATACTACTTTCTAATCTTCTAATATCTCCTGTCAAAGATACAGCTGCTTTTTCAAGTTGCATAACAACGTTAATAATTTGATCTCGCCCACCACTGTCCGGAAATGTACTATGAACCCTCGACATTATCATATGTAAATCCATCCTCATACCCCCTTCCTTAACATTTATCAATAATAGGAAACCGAAGCTAACTCTTCATCTTTTGCTATCATAGAAATTACCGCATCTGTTACATCTTGACTTAACTCTTTTAAATCATTTGAAAGTTCGTTCACATCTCTGGAAATCTCTACTAATAATGAACGATTTAATCCTCTACTACCATCATTCATAAAATAGTTTAATAATGATTGGCGATGGCTTCTTACATAATCTCCAGCAATTGAAGCAATATTTGTATCAATTTCAAAGTCACCTTTAAATACATCTAAAATATCTTGAACAAGAGAAGATGCTACTTCTTTTGCAATTGCTATAATTTCATCACGGGATAAATAAAGAATAATGCATCCTACTAAAAAATCTACAGCTGCGTTAAATACTGATTCTAACACTTCAAGTACCTTTTCCTTACATTTTGCTAATTTATTCTCTATCCAATCCACAGCCGCATTCACCTGATTTCTAACTTCTTGTATAACTTCCTTACTAAATTTCAAAGCTTTTTTTCCTGTTTCTACACCTATACTTGCTATTTTTGTTGCTAGAGCACTAGTATCTCCCACTACTGTTATTGCAACTAGAATTGCACTGACTGGGGTTCCATTTACCATTAAATCCACTACAACTTCTTCTGTTGTACTTAATGTTTTTTTTCCAGTGATTCCTTTATATAGGTCCCCAGCAGATTCTGATATTTCTAAAAAACCAAATTTCCAATCAAATCCTGTTTCGCTAACCTTTTTCAATTTATCTATTGCTACATTCCCATTCCTAGAATAAAACTTTGGATCATATAAAAAAGAATGCCCTTCCCCATTTTCCATTTTATAAACCTGTCCAGGTATTACAAAATCTGCGGCCTTAATGGCGCCATACAAAGGATCATATTCATTTATAAGACTGCGGCAATTTTTCATATTGGTCCCGTATCCGTACTTAACCACATCTTTATTTAAAACAGGCGCAGGATTTAAAGCTAATACGTTTATATTATCTTCTTGATGTCTTAATGCAACTGTATTCGCTGCTCCGCCACCTAAGGAGTGCCCTAGTAAAGTTATCTTCTTTCCTTTATTCCCCGCCTTGACTTTTTCATAAAATTTTTCTGCTTGACTATACTGAAATTCTGCTAATGACCCCAATATAGGTGAATTAGTTAAATTATGCAGTCCAATTGCTCCATCGGTTGCTAAATCACCTATTTGGCTCGGTTGGGTTCCAACGTATACAATGAAAATTTCATGCGTGTTTCTATCCTCTAAAGCATACGCCCCAAATCCAGTTACTGAATGAATATCATCAGAAGCTATAATATTAGCATTAAAGTTGTCTTGTAACTTCTGTTTATTTATTATTGGATCAGAATTATTATATTTTTTTTCTTGTGCATTATAATCATAAATATCTTTTGCCGATAATCTTAATTTTCCTACATCACTACTTAATTTATAATCTTCCTCATTCACCATATTCTCCCCTTTATATATTAATGGCTTTCTTTAAATTTCTTTTCATATTGTAAGTAATCTTTTTTTGATTTCCGATTATTTTCTTCTTTATTATGTAAATATGTTGTTATTTCTTGATCATGCCTAATCATATTATTTTCTTCATTTCTTTGTTTATAGCCTATCGAAATTGTTATCTCTGTTATTTCCATCGGATTTTCCTTTGTATCCTTAGCAGAATTAAATTCAATTAGTAGTGTTGCATAACTAAACTTCTCATACTCTAATCCTAAATTCCCATTAAATAGCTCTTTAAATTGAGTTTCTGATAAATTATAGCTTATCGTAGCTGGTTGGCTGAAGCTTTTTTTATTCACATTTGGTTTCAATTCTTTTATTCCTTGCACTCTATTGAGCATTAATTTTATATTAGACATATCTCCCCCTCGATTTGAAGCTTCTAGCTGTCCATTTTCGTATCTTATATCTGACTTGAATACAACTTCTTCTTTATATTGTGGGTTGTCACTATGTTTTTCATCCTCAACTGGAGTATTGACTTTCTTTTGTGCCTCACCAAAAAGAATATTATCTTTAATACTATAAATACCTTGCGTTGTTTGATAAACTACTCCTATTTGCTTATTATTATCCTCAATAAAAGTGCTATCCCTAACCTCTTCTTTCACATACGCATACCCATCATCACTCGCAGACATAACTGTCTTCATGTCCCCTTCATCCAATGCCTCTACTAATCTCTCATACTCTATCTTTGTCTCCCCAAAACCACATCCACTTAATAAACTTGCCATTATTGACACGACTATCATCACCTTAGCTTTCTTCTTTAATTTCATACTGTCACCTCGTTAGTTACTCTAGGCATTTTTAGTTTCATTATGTTTCCTTTTTGATAGTAATACACTTCATCTTTACCTAATGGTGCTTCGTTGCTTATATATTTTATATTGAAGATACTTTGATCATTTAATGGCATTGCGATAATTGCTGCTGTTAGTTTACTTCTCATTTTCATAGGTAGAGCTTCACGATTTCGGTCCATGTAGTCGTGGTGACCTGCTAATACAAAGTAAATACCTACTGTACGAGATAAATCAATTAAAGTCGCTGCATCCTCCATTTCTAAATAAACAAATTTACTAAACTCTTCAACATTTGTCATGATAATGAGTTGTTTTGTGAATGCAGGAATTTCTCTACCTTCTTGTCTTGCTTGTGCTAATTCAAAAGCTCGTTCACGAATTACTTCCATCCAATACTTCGCATGCATATTGATTTCATTTTCGTCTACAATGTAGTGCGTCACATCGTCTTTATATTGAACGAAACTATACTCTGCTGTATCCACCAACGTCACACTTTCAAAATAATCTTTATTCAATTGAGATAGGATGCTAGATACAATTTGTTTTCTCATACTATCATCTACACTATAAATCATTAAATGATCATTCACTGCAATATCATGAGCTACAACTTCTACGTTTGCAAAATCAAGCCCCATTGGAATTCTTGCTGCTTGTAGAGCTTTTGTAACGTCTTTATTTTTACGATAAGTAGCAATATCAATCACTTCTGGCATCATTGGAATTGCCTTCGGACGTTCTCCATCCCATTCTCGATCCATATCATTTGCTTCTTGTTGTAATAATTGAATTTGCTGTAATTCATCTTCTGCTTTCGTAGGTAATGCAACCTGGAATAATGTAGGAGATTCTAGTTTTATTAACGCTCTTCCTGCTGTTTCTTCCACTTTTATATCAGATCTCCCTACAATACTAGCTACTTCACTTTGATCAATCATATATAGGCAAGTTTGGATTTTAATATTATTGTACAATTGAATTCTAAGTGCATTTTGTCGCCCTGCACTAATTAAGGTATGAATTCCTAAACTTGCACCATCTCGGACAATTTGCATAATTAGCATTTCAAAGCTTTCATAGAACTTCGCTTCTTTTACTGCATCATAATTGTCGATTGCAATAATAATATGTGGTATTTCTTTCCCGCTTGCCTTTTCATACATTTCAATATTTGCAACGTCATATTCACTTAATAATCGTTTACGATTTTTCATTTCTTGAGTTAATCTTTCAACAAACTTTAAACATTTTTCAGATTCATCAATCGTAATCGTATCCGCTACATGAGGTAATCCTTTCAAAGGTAGAAGACCATTTGTTCCAAGGTCCACTAAATACACATGCAAATGCTCCGGACTATGCTGACGAGCTACATCCATAATGACTGATTGTAAGAATGTTGATTTTCCGTAGCCTGGGCTTGAGAAGACCGCTACGTGTCCGTCTTTACTAATATCTAATGTTAATGGTGTTTGTGATTGTAATTCAGGCTGATCTAGTAGACCAACTGTTGCTTGTAATGGTTTCTTTTCTTTCGTCCATGCTTCTTTGAACTGAATTGCATGTAAGTCTTGTAAATATACGCTTTCTGGAAGTGGTGGTAACCACGGTCTAGCTAACGCTTCAATTTCATTTATTTCTGCGTAATCGTGAATGTAGTCAATAACAGCATCCAGTTCAGATGGTACGCTTATTACTTCTTTACTGCTACCAAGGCCACTTAAATCTTCACTTAATATTTCATATTGTCCTAGATCATTTATTGCATAGATTGTTGCGTCTAAATGTTCTTTATCCTCTTTGTTTTCTACATAGTCTGCTCCGCTCCAAGCTGATTGGAATAGTTCATAAATTTCATTATTCCCAACTTGTAAGTAAGCACGTCCTGGTAATGTAATTTCAGCAGCATCTGGCGTTTTTAAGATTTCATTACTATCTGACGTATTTTGAACTTTTAATGCTAGTTTGAATTTCGAGTTACTCCAAATTTGATCATCTACAACACCACTCGGTTTTTGCGTAGCTAATATTAAATGGATCCCGAGTGAACGACCGATACGCGCTGTTGAAACTAACTCTTTCATAAATTCTGGTTGTTCTGACTTCAATTCCGCGAATTCATCACTAATTAAAAATAGATGCGGCATCGGCTCACTTACTAAGCCTTCTTTATACAGTTTTTGATACTGATTAATATGGTTTACATCATTTTCACCAAATAATCGTTGTCTTTTCTGTAATTCAGCTTTAATTGATGCGAGCGCTCTCATACTTTGCGCTCCATCTAAGTTCGTAATTGTTCCTAATAAATGCGGTAAGTTTTTGAATAAATTCGCCATTCCGCCGCCTTTATAGTCAATTAGTAAAAAGGCTACTTCGTACGGGTGGAAATTGACTGCTAGAGATAATATATACGATTGTATAATTTCCGATTTACCTGAACCTGTTGTACCTGCTATTAATCCGTGTGGTCCGTGTGCTTTCTCGTGTAAGTTTAAGTTTACGATATCTTCTTTCCCACGTAATCCAAGTGGTACAGCTAAAGATTTATGCGCTGCATTTTTCTCCCAACGACTTGTGATATTCAGTTCTTTTACTTTTTCAACGCCGTACATTTCTAAAAATGTTACGCTTTCTGGAATACTATTTTTTAAGTTTTGCAAATGATTTAATGGTGCTAATGCCCGCGAAATATCTTCTAAATTGAATCCTTTTGGCACATGATTTAGTTTAAATTGACGGTTAACAAGTTCTCCTTGCTCTAAGATGATGTTCCCTTGTTTTGCATCTCTTATGTCTATTACCGTTTTCACATGCTCCGGTAAACTTTGCATAACATCTTGTACAAATACAAGTGATACACCTAATTGACTCGGATCATCATTAAAGAATTCCATAACAACATGGTCTAATATTAGTTTTTCATCTGTAATGAGAACGACATAGTGCGGTGCAAAGTACATTTTTTCATTAGTAGAACTTTTTTCATCTAGTTTTAATTTTCGTTCTTTCAATATTTGATACAAACTATTTAACACTTGATCACGGCTACGATCATGGTATACAAATCCACGTACATTTATATCGCGAACACTTCCATGAGGTAACCAGCGCATCCAATCCCATTTTTCTTTTTCTTCTTCCGGAAAAATAGTAATAAACTGCAAGTCATAATAACTATGGAATAAAGCCGTTTGTGCAACTAATAATTGTAATTGCTCTAACACTAAAGAGCGTTGACCAATATAACCGACTGGTCCATTCATTAAATCTGTTACAACTGGTACATCTTCCAACGATAGATAACGCTGTCTTAGTTCACGTGCTATATCAATTAATTCATCTTTCGTTTGACTAAATTCTTCTTCATTAAATTGAATTTCAAAACTCGTATTAGCTTGTCCTGTTCCAACGCTAAATGTTAAGAAATCATGATGTAACATTGTTTTTTCATAAATTCGAGGATTTACTTGAACTGCCATATTACGTATTACTTCTACATTTGGATTGTGATAATGTAATGCGTGACGCTGTTTTTCACTTTCTGCATGTAAATCTTTCGTTTTTTGTTTTATATACTCTCTATAGCTTTTATCTCGTTCAACAATATCGACTTTATATTGCTTCAAATTTTTAATATACGATGTGACAGAAACAATGATTGTTACTAATGTCATCGCAATCGATGCGATAATAAACATTCCATATTTCATGAAAATAGCAAGTAATACAGTTACGACAATCATGACAAGTGAAGGTGCAATGATTCTTGCTAAATGCTCCGTTGGTTTTGATGGCATACTTGAAGGCTTTGCAATTGTCATTTTCTCTTCTGGTTCACGGTAAATAATACGTGGTGAACGATGATAGTCTGGATAACCACTTTGATAATTTGTTTCTGATTCTACTAAAATAGGTAACTCAGATTTCACTTTATCTTCTGAAGAAAGTACTTGAATGTCTTCACTACCAATCTCCAATAAAATACCATCAAAATATAATACGTCTCCTGATTCCAACATAACGCTATCTTTTAACTTCGTATAATTATGAAATACATCCCCGCCATACACGTTCACTTTAAAAGAATCGTACAACGTTTCGCGAGATAGCATTAAATCTACACTAGTCCCGGTAATAGAAATATCATCGTAATCGTTTTGACTCACTGTAAGAGAATGTTTCGTTCCGATATCAAACACTTTAGTTGTGCCAACAATAGATATAAAGATTTTCAAGCTCACATCTCTTGTTTTCCCAATCTCAATTTCCTTATTAAATTCTATTAATTGATCCTGTACCATCCAAGCATTTACTTCATTATTCCACTTTAACTCTACTTCTTGTTCTAAACTTGGATTCGTAATATCGTTTGTCCACTCTTTTCCAATCGACACTATTGATTGCTCATTTGGATGTAATGTGCACTTATATATTTTGTCTCCATAAGTCAATACTAATAGTTGCTCCATCCGTGTTCACTGCTCCTTTTCAACTGTCTCATCAAGTGCTTACTCTTTTTTCTCCGTGTCCGACAAATTTTTATCGCTTGATGAATTGCCATATTTCTTTTTATATTCATCTAATTGTTGCTCATATGTTTTTAACTTTTGATCACGTTCTTCCCCTGATAAATCTGGATTATTTTTCAGTGATTCAATTTGTTTAACAAGGCCGTACATAATAAGCTGAGGATCATCAAGTGTCTTAGCTAAATCTAATGATTTATCAAAATTACCTTTTCCGTTATACATCCAATACAGCAAATACTTTTCATCACTTTTCAAACTAATGTTTTTCATAATCGATTTCTTTTGAGCTTCACCTAGTTTTTCAGCTGTAATGTATGCAAATGCTAACTCATATTTAGATGCAATCGGTAATGATTCAAACTCCTCCTCATTCAATTGCGTAATGACTTTGTCATAATCAGTTGCTATGAAACTTGCATTTGCTTCTAACAATTTATTTTGATAAGGAAATTTTATAAAAGTGAAATATATTAAAGGAGCAGCTAAAATAACTGTCGCCGCTATGAAGGAAAAAGCTAAGTATTTAAATGATTTATAGCTTTTTTTAGGTACTAACTGCATATTTTTTTCTGTTTTTGTTTGTTCCTTCTCAAAGCTGTCATCAAGAAACTGCAGTAATGCATCTAAGCTTTCCATTTGAGCAACGGTCTGTTCAAATGTTGTTTCTTTTGCATCTTTTAGTAACCCAGCATACAAATCATCAAAGTTATGTTTTTGGGAGAATAAAGCAATAATTAGACACTTATATTGTGTTAAAAATTGCTCTTCTAATAACGGGGTTGGCGGAACAATATCTCGAATTCCTCTATGTATAATACTTGGTATTAAATTAGCATTAAAAACTATATTGTCTGGATGTAAAAAGAACGTGATTCGTTTATTTAAATATTTACGAAACTGCGCAACATTCCGAAGTAGTCTTAATTTCTCATTTCTTCCAAAACGGCTAAGATCGTCCCACTTATATAATTTTTTATCTACTTGATATAGAAACGTAAACATATCATCCGTTTCTTCTATTGTTAATGGTACAAATTCAGATGATTCGCCCGTAATTATATCGAATTGACGGAAGTCTTTTATACGTGTTTGAGATTTGGTCATCTCCAATTTCCAATTTTCTTTTTCTATTTGAAATTGATAGTTCATTGCATCAATTTGAATTATTTTTTCCGTCATGTTTATCCTCTTCTCCTTTTCTTTATAACCCGTAATAACTTATTTTCAAATAACTAAAAGTAAAAAATATTCTTTATAAAACTTGCAAAATATCTCCATCTGTTATTTGGTGATCAATTAAACGATCATTATCTGTTAAAACAATTGACTTATTTTTCACTTTAATTACAAAATGTGAACCTTCATGATTATCAATCTTTAGCGTATCTAATAAGTTTTTTAATAAATATTTAATAGATTGATGATTCGGAATACGCAAATCATATGTATTTCCATTCCATTTACTAAAATCTACTGTCACATTGATATGTGTTTGTATTGCCATCGCTTTACCTCCAACTTTTACGAAGAACCGTATAAATACCGATGCAAATAAGTAGAATGCCGCCGCCAAATAATAATATTATTGTTATACTAATTGGCTCTTCATTCATTGTTTCATTACTCGCTACTTCATCTGCACTTTTTCTGACAATGTATTCACTGCTAAATAAACTATTTTTCGTATCTTTAACACTATTATTCTCTTTTGGTTTTGTAAAAAGAGAATCTCGCAAAGCTTCCATATCTTTTTGTTCTTTCTTTTTCTTTTTCTCAATTTCTTCCTCTATATCTTTGTTAAATAACTCAATCGATGCTTTATCTAATTCTGTTTCTTTATGTTCCTTTTTATTTTTTTCTTGGTCGCTTTCTTCAAGTCGATCCACTTTAAACTTAATCTTCCCATCATCACCAAGATAACTGTCAGCCGCGCTCCTTATCGGTAGCGCGACAAACAGTAAAAGGATAGAGAGAAATGATAACTTAACCACTATGCTCCATTGTTTGATCATTTACTTCTTTTTCCTCCCATTTCTTATGCCATACAAATAGATTACTAACCAATCCAATAATGGCAATTACAAACAATACGACAAAAATAACTTTCCCAGTATCTTTACCACTAATAAAATCATTTAGAAAACTTTCTATATACTGAAGCGGTGAGAATTGACGTATCTTTCCGACAGAGGACATTTGATCTACTTTACTTCCAACTGCCTCAGTTAAAAATAGGTACATGCTTAAAAATACTAATAGTATAAACATACCTACCATTTTTATTTGTCGTAATAAGTAAGTTGAGACCAATACAAACGCCATCATAATAAATGTGATGAACGCAATCCATAGTAAACTTTGATCCTGACCAAACTTTAAAAGACGCCCAGAAATGATACCTATACTAATCCCTTCCACAATTGATATACCGAAAGCTACTACTGTAGTTGGTACATTCATATCAATTAATGAGAATTTCTCTTCAAAATGATCTGATTGCATTCGTTTCTTTTCTTGATTCGCAATTGCGTATGCTGTAAATAATGCAACAATGAAACAAGTTAATACAATTAAGTACGGTGTAAAAGCATTACCTGCTACAATTACTCCATCATTTTGCTTTTGAACTGGACTAGCTAAAAAGTCATATAGCATTTCATTTTGACGATCTCCAATACGACTATTCGCTAAAATTTTCGTAAAGTTTTTGGAGAATGATTTATCATCTTCCATTTTCTTCGTAAAGTCGTTTAATAATAAATCAGCTTTTGAAACAATTGTCGTTCCGCTGTCTTGAATTTCTTTTGCTTGTCCATTGATTTGATCAAATGTTTTATATACATCGTCTGAAGTTGCTAAACTATGCTTCGAACTTTCGACCAATGACTGACTTTGCATCATTAATGATTTAATACCAGAATCTAACGATAAAACAGCTGTTTGCTCACCAGCATGATTTGTTGTTAATACTTGCTGCTCTTCAACTAGCTTTAAGCTATTCTCACGCCATTTCGCTAAACCTTTTACATACTCTCCTAAATTTTCATTCATACTAGTTGCTTGTTGCGTCGTTCCATTTAATTTCTCCGCTAGTAGCATAGAATTTTGATCCGCACTAGTAATAGATTGTTGATAAGAGTTTATTTTTTGTTTTAAACCTGACATATCTTGCTTTATTTCTGTAGTAATACTTGATGAAACAAGATTTGAAATTAAATCAATTAAGCTTTGTTTATTTAATACGTAGTACAAAGATTGATCCGTCGCAATTGCATCTAAACTTCCCTCTTCTAACTTAGGACCTACATCTTTCGTTCTTAAATCAATCCCATAATACATTTCGTAAAGGCTCATTAAACCTTGATAACTTTCGACTGTATCTACTGCTTCTTTAATTAATAAACTAGATATATTTTTTGTTAATACTTCTGCTTTTTGATGTATAACTTGATTCGTTGTACTTTCAATAGTTTTTGAATTGCTACCGTTATCTGTCCCAGTGTCTGGCTTCTCTCCTGTGTCAGGTTTTCCTCCCGTGTCTGGATTTCCTCCTGTATCAGGTTTTCCTCCTGTGTCTGGATTTCCTCCTGTATCAGGTTTCCCTCCTGTGTCTGGATTTCCTCCTGTATCAGGTTTTCCTCCTGTGTCTGGATTTCCTCCTGTATCAGGTTTTCCTCCTGTGTCTGGATTTCCTCCTGTATCAGGTTTTCCTCCTGTATCAGGTTTTCCTCCTGTATCAGGTTTTCCTCCTGTATCAGGTTTTCCTCCTGTATCAGGTTTTCCTCCTGTATCAGGTTTTCCTCCTGCATCAGGTTTTCCTCCTGCATCAGGTTTTCCTCCTGCATCAGGTTTTCCTCCCGTATCAGGTTTTCCTCCTGTGTCTGGATTCCCTCCTGTATCAGGTTTTCCTCCTGCATCAGGCTTTACACTGTCACCATTATTACTCTGTTCTGTTTTTTGAATAATAGGCGTTTTAGCATTGTGTACTAACGGCATTATGCCATACTGTGATTTATGAACCACATTTTCCACCTTGCTATTTTCCGTTTGTGTTCCTTTATCTTCTTTGTTAGGTTTTTCTTTTTCAGGACTAGTTTCTTTTGTATGAGTCCCACTCAATTCCCACTGCCACATTACAGGAGAGAAAACATCTATATTGATGTTTGGATCTTTTAACTTCACATGCAGATCAATCTTTATATCCCCTTCATTACGAGGAGCTATTGTAATTTCTCCTGCTTCGCTTTGAAGAAAGTCACTTGTACGATCCACATCATCAATATGTAAGAATCCTGTACTTCCATCTAGTTTAAATTCTTCTGGAATCTTTATCTTCAAAATTTGCGGAGATTCCATTTTAATTACTTTAGCAGTATCACTAAATGTAATTCCCTCTGTATAAAGTCTATCCTTTACTTCTTTAATTGCGTTTCCTAAAGATATTTTATTTACAGGATCATAATAAAAATTATTTTCTTTATTATATTTTTTTGTAAATTGAATTACATTTTGCAGTTGTAATTTCGTTGTATCTGGCAAATCACTTTGACCGATTTCTTCCATGTTTAAACTAGGTAATTTCGCAATTAAATTCTCGATTTGTTTCTTTATTCGAGCATCTGGTTGTTTCATTAATGTATTTATGAAGATCTCTTGCTTTCCATCATTCGACATAGATTGCTTTAACTTCTTAATTACCGTCTCTTGAATATCACTTTCTAACTTCCCTGCAAGTTCTGTATCATATTCAGACACTTGTTTTTTTACATCTGCTAAATATTTTTGAATTGCTGAAGCATCAGTTAAAATATTTGGTTCTTTCTCTGAAAACGTAAATTGATTTGAAATACTTTTATTAGCTGATTCCAATGCACTTAATTGCTTTAAAGCATCGCCTGTATTCATATCATTCATATATTGATTGAATTGATTTGTGAAATTATTCGCTAACAAATTGTTATCAGTTTGCATTTTTTGAAAGTTATTAAAACCATCTAAGTACGTACTGTTAGATTTATTCCCTTCATCTAACGCTTGACCGAAACCTTTTAAAACATCCTGAAATCCTTTGAAACTATTAACAGAAACACCTGTATAATCTTGTACTGTTTTAAATTGATTTGTGTAATTTGCTAACGGACTATGTATATCTTTTTTATACATAGTTGTTTGAACGTTTCCTTTTTCAATTATTTTACCTATATTATCTTGTGCACCTTGTAGCTTACCGATAATACTCGCAAAATAAACGTCGATTATTTGCTTATTGAAATCTTCTAAAATAACAGAAGCTGTATTTTCTGCCTCAGCTTTCAAATCCTTATTCCCAGTTGCATTTACTTTGTAGTTTAACGTTAATTTCTCTGGAATCTCTGAATCAATCGCAACTGCCTTCCTAGAAAAATCATTTGGAATAACAATCATCATATTGTAATTATTATTTTTCAATCCATTTTCCGCTACCCCGCGGCTAACTACGTACCATTCTTGTTTCGTATTTTTATTTACATTTTTAACAAATTGATCTCCAAACGCTATTTTATTGCCCTCAAATACAGTGCCCTGATCTTCATTTACCAACGCAACTGTCATTTTTGGTGTAGTATTCTCATTAGCTTTCTTAACATTTTGATTTAATGCTAAATAGGAGACCCCTGTTGATAGTACAAGAGCTAAAATAATAAACAACAAGATGCTCCATTTGAACTTTTTCACTACTTATCACTCCTGCGACTGCGAGTCTATCTAATGAAAGACTTCGTATCTTACTCTAGTTTTAAAGTAATTTAGCCATACAACGTATGGTTGCATGGCTAAATTATATATTTCTTTTTATCTGTCTTATTGTAGACCGAAATTACGAGAAAGATCTTCGTCATGTCTAGCAACAGCTTCTGCAGTTTTATTAAGCTGCATATTGATTTCTTGTAATAGCTGTGCGAAGTTTTGTACTTTTGGCTTTAATTGATTGAACTGTTGGTCAAAACCTTCGAAAGCACGACCTTCCCATTCTCCTCTTAATTCATTTTGTAAGTTTTGTAGTTGACGTAAAATGTCCTCAATTTGATTTGCACCTTGTCCATATCGAGTCGCTTTCGATTTAAGCTCCTCTGGTGACATACGAATTTGTCCTGCCATTATTAAATCCCCCTTAAAATTTAAAAATAGTAAAATTAACCAATAATCAATTCTACAAATTGATTATATCAATAATTTAAAAATTTCTAAACAAAAAAATGATATTTTTCCAAAATTTCTCTTTTACTATAATAACGATATATTGTATAATACTAATTTATTTGTTTTTTAAGCACACTCTATAAATCTACTATAAAATAAAGGCAAACCATCTATTTTATATATTTATAAGGACTTATTCACTTTAAATCCCAGCGAGAAAGTAGCCACTAAATCATTATTTCCCTCCCATTCAGACTATAATACTCACTTCAAAGTCATAATTACCTGCCTTTCAACAAACCCAAACTCTTCGTACATCTCTTTTGCAAAATTCCCAGCAAATACATTCAACCGAATTTCTGAATACTTCTCCTTTAATTCCTTAATACTAGCTTCCATCAGTTCTCGCGATAATCCTCTCCCGCGATATTCTGGGAAAACGTACAATTCATATATAAATCCAAGTTTTTCACGAGAAAAATAGTCTGTATTTTCCCCTATTAATATCCATCCCATTACTTTATTTTCTTCTTTAACAATTAAATAGTATGCTCCTTTTTCTACAATCGGCTTTGTAATCTCAATTGCTTTCTCGGTACTTAATTGACAATTCCCTCTCGTCCCCTCAAAAAGCGATTGGGCCGCATATTTTAATATTTCATTGGTATCTTCTTGATTCGCCTTAACAATCATTTTTCACAACTCCCCTTGAATAATAGGCATTACTATCGCTTGTTCAAGATTCTCCGCTTCCATAACAATTGCTGTTAATCCGTGTTCTGTACTTGTTTCATGGAGCTCTCCCTTTTTCCAAAACACAGCTTGTCCCGCCTCTACCTTTATCTTTTCTTTATTTACCCCACATACATATCCTGCTCCTTCCACAATAAGAAGCAGTTGAGATACAACTGCTTCATGATTACCGATGATTCCATTCTCGTGTAAATGCATAGCACCGATATGTATATTTCCTTGATGGTTTAATATTTTTGACATGATGAAATTAGATTGAAATACTGATAGGTGCTTTCCTACTTTTTCACTAAAATCAAAAATTTTCATTACTAGTCCTCCTTATACGTATAAAACCATCCTTACTGTCTGCATCATATGTCCTTCAAAGTCTTCTTCAAATTGCTCTAATTCAGCAAAACCTTTCGCTTCATAAAAGCGTTTTCCTTTTTCATTTGCTGCTTCTACATGTATGTACAATTTCCGTATCCCATTTAATGCTTTAATTCCTTTTTGTAATAAAGCACTTCCGATCCCTTTTCCTTGCTGATCTGGTAACAAATAAATCGCACCTAATTCCGCTTCGTTTTGTAGTCTAACAGGTGAAAAGTTCGCAAACCCTATTACTTCACCCTCTTCTTCCGCAACGAATAAATGCGTATTTTTAAGACGATATTTCATTTTTTCATCAGAATATGCCTCGTCTAAAAAACTATCTTGAATTTCTCTCGGAATAATGCCTTCATATGTATCATGCCAAGCTATTTTTGCTACTGATTGTACAGCGTGAATGTCTTCTTGCTTCATTTCTCTAATTATATATGTCATCTCGATGTCTCCATTCTCTTTAAATTATATTCTGCTAATATACTAGAAGAAACGGCAAAACCATTTTCATAATTCACCTTAATTAATTTTAATTTCTCAATTGAAGCTGTTGCAAAATTAAACTTTCCATAAATATATTCCATTACACTTAAAAACTGCTTTGTATGTAATCTATTTGCAATTGTACAATGCGGAACCCATTTTCCCGGTACGTAATATGAATTTGGGTTGTCATGAAAAGTTTTAAAATAATCATGATAAGAATAATGAAGTTTTAACAATTCATCGGTAACGGTCGGCGCTAGAAAGACCGTTCCATTAGTAGGAAAAATTCCAACAGAAGGAAAAGTTACTGCGTCTATATTTTCTTGAATGGCTACAAACTCCCCTAGTTTCTCCGTATACAAATGAACATCTAACTCATTATAATCCGCAATCGTTATATGAGGTTCTACTCCAGCTAATTGATTTGTTCCAATTACATTTGTTAATTCATTTTGCAGTTCTGTAATTTTATGAGTAAACACACGATCAAATGTAGCAATAATAGCGTACAATCTTTCTCACCCCTTCGTTACACATAGCGCTTCCCATTCTTCACGAATCATGCCCATTCGAATAGAATCATAGTATGTTCCGTTATAATAACGACACTTTCGCATTCTACCTTCTAAGCTCATTCCTATTTTCTCCGCTACTTTCATCATTCGTTCATTACCAGACCAAGTCGTGAGCCCTACTCTACCAATTTCCATCTTTTCAAATAATAAATCTCGATATAACGTTAACGCTTCTGTACCGTATCCACCATTCCAGTAAGTTGGATTATAAATAACAATTCCCATCTCCAGCCAACGCGTCGGTTTATGCTCCCAATAAAATCCGACCTTCCCTATAATTTGACCGTTATTTTCTATAATTAAATTTGACAGTGGTTCTTCTTGCAAACGAGTTTGCACCTTCTCTTTATAGGAAGAGTATTCTTGCATTGAGAACGGGAAATATGGTGCATCCCATTTCTTCCATTCTGGGCTTTCTTCTTTAAATACGATATTCCATAATGTTTTTATATCTGATTCTTCTATTGTACGAATTGTAACTTTCTTCCCCTTTAATATAACGTTTTGCATAATTCCCTCCTGCATTCCTCTTCATTTCATATATAATTATAATGTTTTTTCAGAAAAATCAAAACTAATATCATTTATTATATTGTATAATTTTGTTATTAGATACCAATTATTGATTTAGAAAGCTGGTGATTTAGTGAATAATCGATTTAGTATTGCTTTATTTCTCACTATTATTACGACAAATATTATTCTATATTTCTTCTTACCATCAAATATTGTTACGAAATGGGACTTCAATGGAACGCCTACATCAACAATGGATAAAAGCACTTTTGTAATCGTAAATATAATTATATGTTCCTTCTTATTCTTTGTATTTTTAGCTTTATCTAAAGCAGCGAATAACCAGAAATTTCTCCATTGGATCGGCAACACAATGTTACTATTCTTATTTTTTGTCGATATTGTCATCGCCCTCATTGCTCTTGGCTTTTCACTTCCTCTTGATCATTTCATATTTTTAGCATTAGGGCTTTTATTTATATTAATAGGTTATTTCAGTTCCAAAATTGATACGACTAAATCAACCGTTTCATTAGAATGGAATGATAAGTACCTTGAAAAAAGAGCTTCAAATATTAGTAGTATTTCAATGATGATAGCAGGTATTTTTTTAGCGATACTTCCTTTTATCGTTTCTGCTCCCTATAGAGGTTATGCTATACTAGCAATTCTTTTAGGAATGACGCTTATCATTCTGCCGAGTACGATTTATTTACTTATTAAAGACAGCAAGCAATATACTCCTTAAAAAAATAGGAGGTTATATCCCTCCTATTTCAGCTTAATGTTTTATTTTCCACTTTTTCTATCTCAACTAAAATCCCTTTCTCTATCCAACCCTCTACGCCATCTTTTTTAATTAAATCATATCCTGAACAGCTACCATCAATGAGAGAAACGATATCTCCCTTCCTAACGCTTATTTGCGCACAAGAAATATCGGTTTTCACTGTATATTCACCTGACTCAAGTTGTTTTATATATTCATTTTTTACAGTGAGTAAATTATTCGTTTCCTTTTGTTTACATACGGTGTAGTCTTGCATCTTCTCGATAGGCTCTATGTAATAATACGGATATGTCACTCCGCCCTGCATTTCTGAATTCGCATTAAAATCCGCTATTACTTCATACTCTGGAAAATAGTCTACATATGTATAAGAAAACGTATCGCCCGTTTGTTTCCTCTGAATAATAAATGCATTTAATTGTCCTGCTTCTTTAATTGCATTTCCTCCATCAATTGCAATAATTTTTTTCTCCTTATCAATAACTGGATTGTTAGACGGTGCTTCTTCAGAATAGTTCACGACAGGCCAATGACCAACTATTACATACTTATTTGCTTTATGTGATTTATTAAAAAACTCTGGCATTGCTATCGCATTTTTGCGCTCTGTTTCTTTCCAATCTACTCTATCTTCTAGACCGGCATGCACAATAATATAATCTTCTGTTTCAATCGCTGTTGGCAAGTCTGTTAGCCAATATAGTTCTTGTGAAAATTCACTTAACAATGCTTCTTTCACTTCACGAATTGAAGTGCCCTCATGAACTGAAAAACCTAATTGCTCTAGCCATTCATTAAAAATCGAGTGCTTTCTCATACATAAATAATTAATAAGATCAGGATTTTCATTTAGAAGAGCATCAACTAAAACTTCACAATTCCCTTCAACAACGTGAACCTTTGAATTGTTCTTTACAAGATTCATAACGTAGTTTACTACGCCTACGCTATCTCGTCCTTTCTCGCAAGGATCTCCATTAATAATTAAATAATCTTCATCTTTAAAGTTAACTTTATGTAGTGCTTCTTTTAAAAGATTTAATTCTCCATGAATATCAGATATGACGATAACTCTAGCATCATTAGGGATTGATAGTTTCTTTATTTTTTTCAAGTATAAGCGCTCCAATCATTCTCTTTATTAAATTAAAACAATTCGACAAAATACACTATATAACCTTTTCAAATACATATACCATAACTTACAACCTATTTACGGTTTAATAATAACTTAAAAAATAAGAAGAAGCTGTTCCAAACTTTTGCGGGACAACTTCTTCTTATTTTTTATAATTCTTTATGAAAAGAATAACTCACCTTATCATACCCTTCTCTTTCATAAAAACGATGAGCATCAATTCTTGAAAATGCTGACGTGAGGACGATAGACTCACATTCGTTTTCCTTTCCCCAGTTCTCTATATACGAAAGTAATACTTTCCCATGTCTTTTTGAACGATGTGCTTCTGCTGTTACAAGGTCATATACGAAAACGTGTTTCTTATTATAAAAGTTCGTACAAATTGCTACACCTGCAAGGCTAACAACTTCATCATCCTCATTACGCAGCGAAAATAGTTTATAATTTTCTTCTTTCATATTTCGAAATAAAGAGCTTGTTTCCTCTTTTGAAAGTTTCGTTCTTAATTGCTGTAAAACAGGTAATACTTCATGTAATTGCTCTTCTGTTACTACTTCTTTAACATTCATTTTTAACTCTCCCTTTACTATTTAAATAATTTTCTAAATGTTATATCATTATTATAGAAAGCAACTGCCCTTTACTTAAGCGGCAGTTTAAGTGTTTTTTATAAGGCCAGTTTTAAAGGAGAGTTTTATATGGATTTTACTATCCCATTGCAATTACAAAGTAACACACCTATTTACTTGCAAATTTACGAATATATAAAAGCTGAAATTATACAAGGGACTATTTCTGTTGGCACACGTCTACCCTCACACAGAAATTTAGCATCACAACTTAATATTAGCCGCATTACTGTTGAATCAGCTTATCAACAGTTATTAGCTGAAGGTTATGCAGAAAGTAAACCGAAACGTGGTATTTTTGTAGCAAATTTCGATATTGACATTATCCCAAATAAAAAACGAAATGCAGCAAAGAAGACGAACAATTTGATAGAAGAAAAATTTGAATATGATTGTAGCCAAGGGCTTATTGATCAAAATGCATTTCCGATTACAAATTGGAAACGAGCATTACAAGAATCCATACTTACATACGAAAATGCACTATTTGCCAAAGAAGATCCTCAAGGTGAATTCGCTCTTCGAGAGCATATATCAACATATTTATATCATTCTCGCGGTGTACATTCTTCACCTGATCAAATTGTGATCGGCGCCGGAACACAGCCACTTCTCTGGCTACTACTTCAACTGCTTGGCCCTACAAAAGAATACGGCATTGAAAACCCTGGATTTCACCGTATACACGCAATTATTAAAAGCTGTGATAGACAAATTCATCCCATACCATTGGATGAAAAAGGGATTGATATTTCTAGTTTATACAATACAAATTCCAATGTCGCATACGTTACACCATCACACCAATTTCCACTCGGGATTATTATGCCTTTATCTAGAAGATTAGAATTGTTAAAGTGGGCTAATGATTGCAATGGATACATTATTGAAGATGACTATGACGGAGAGTTTCGCTACGCTGGTAAGCCGATTCCTTCTTTACAAAGTCTTGATTCAAATGAACGCGTTATTTATATGGGAACTTTCTCAAAATCTTTTTTACCTTCTTTACGAATGGGATATGTTGTTTTACCACCACACCTTTTAAAGATATACCAAGAACTGCATGGAATTTTCAAACAAACAGTCGCTACAATACAACAACTTGCTTTTGCTAACTTTATACAAAATGGGAATTGGGAACGTCACCTTAATCGAAGTCGTACACTTTATAAAAGAAAACATCATGCATTAGTAAAATCCATTATGAAAGAAATGGGGGCTAATGTTCAAATTCTTGGCGAACAGTCCGGACTTCATATTGTTTTATGTGTAAATAACAGTATGAATGAAAATGAACTGATTGAATCCGCTAAAAAACAAAGCGTTAAATTATACCCACTTTCTCCATATGATTTCGTGAATGATTTACGTAAGGAATCATACGTATTACTCGGCTTTGGTAGTATTCCGGAAAATAAAATTGAAACGTTGGCTATATTATTGAAAGATGCTTGGTTTCCTAGTTGCAAGGAAACTTGTTAACAGTGGGTTTAACTTGTAACATGTTAACAATTCAACAAAATAAAAAAGAAGGCTGTTCCAAAATAACTTTTTGGACAGCCTTCTTCTAGTTATTCACCTGACCTAGCTTTCCTTCCCGGACGTTTCACACCAGTCGTTTCTGTTGAATAGGAAGCTTCAATTATAGCCGTTGGATCTACAGAGAGAACGAGATCTTTCATTTTCGGATAAATGAATCGGTTTGTAATGCAATAAATGATTCTCTTATGCTCCCCTAAAAAACCACCTTCTCCATGTAGATACGTAACAGATAGTTGCAATTCTTTCATAAGTAAATCGCCTATTTCTTTATTCTTACCAGAAATAATCATAACGCTCTTACCTTGATTAATACCATCTAGTATAAAATCAATCATCTTCGTAACAATATAGAAAATTGCTAACGAGAACATCGCTTGTTCGATTGAAAATAAAATGGCAACAAAAATGAAAATAACTGCATTTACTGCAAGTAAAAATGTACTAATCGGTACATTAAAGTGTTTATTCATCCAAACTGCCAACATTTCCGAACCGTCAATTGCTCCACCCATTTTAACAACAATCCCAACACCAATTCCAAACAGTACTCCACCATAAAGTACAATTAATAACTCAGAAGTCGTAATTGCTGGAAATGGTTTTAAATAAATTAATCCGAGTGTTGTAACTACATTCGCATAAGATGTACGGATAAAAAACTTCTTTCCCATTACTTTTGCAGTAAATAATAAAATTGGGATATTAATTCCTAAGAACACACCATAAAGCGGCAATCCTGCGACTTTATTTGCCATAATAGCAATAGCCGTTACCCCGCCATCTACTAATCCATTAGGTGCTAAAATAAGCTCTAATGAACCTGCTACTATAATTGAGCCAATTGTTAATAATACGTATTCAAATACTTTCTTCATTCATTACCCCCAAAACTTATATATTTTCTTAGTATTATTTTAACGTAATTTTACTACTAATTCAAAGGTATCGATTTATATACAGAAAAGTTTCACCTTTATCGCTATTTTTATGTAATACATGTAACGCGTAATACTAAAAACACACTTACAAATTAAAAGTAAGTGTGTTTTTAACATCTATTTAATCTTTACGTACGGCTTCATTTTTAATTTGAATATTTCCTCAACTGCCCTTTGATATCCACCAGCATTTCTAAGCGACTCTCCCACTTTACGACTATTTTCCTTAAACGTCACATCATCCATTACTTTCTTTACAGTCTCACGTAACAATTCAGAAGTTAACTCGTTACGATTAAGTGTTATGCCTGCCCCTACTTCAGTCAATCGTTTTGCAACGAATGGCTGATCTCCTGTTACCGGAATTACAACTAATGGAACACCGTAATATAACGCTTCACTCGAACTATTCATACCACCATGTGTCACGAATACATCAGCATGCTGTAAAACTTCTAATTGCGGGACATAATTATACAATTTAAAATTTTTCGGGATATTTTCAAATTGACTTATATTTATCTTCTTGCCAACGACTAATACGACTGTCGCATCTACATCTTTAAACGCTTCAAAACATTTTTCATACAAAGCAGGTTGTTCATTAAAAACTGTTCCCATAGAAATGAAAATCACTTTTTCATTTTTTAAATCTTCGGTAGGAAAACTCCCCACTTCTTTTCGAGTAGCAATTGATGGACCTACAAATTTATACGATTCATCAAATACCTCTGAACGTGGCTGATATTTTTTTGAAGTATATACAATCGTAATATCACCAGGATGGTTCATAATATCATACATACTATTACATTTCATTCCATACTGCTTATTCCATCTTTCCATTCCCGCTAAACAAGATTGATATAATGGATCCATTTCATCTACTTGTCTCAATTCTTGCTCATCATGAAAATTAATGTACTGATTAACAGCAAACGTTGTACAGGATGAAACGCTTGGTAATTGTAAAATATTCGCTATAATACGTCCTACTGGAAAATGATTATCATATATTAAATAATCATATTTTTCCTCTTTTGTTTCTTCTACAATTTGAGTAACAATACGCTCTGATGCTTCAATCATATGAGATAGCATCGTCAAAGGGCTCCCACCTTCATTTACTCGTTCCATAATATTAATTTGAGAGAGAAAATTCTCAAACACTCGGAATTCCGCACCTGTTGCTTCAACCTTCTTTCTATAATCTTCAATACAATAAGAAACAACTGTTTCCCCTCGCTGAATTAACTCACTTACAACAGCTAAAGTCGGATTAATATGACCTTCCCCAGGAAAATTTATTACGAGTACATTTGCCATAACATTCTCTCCTATCCAATTAATATAATAAAATTAACAATTAATTATATTGATTAATTTAAGTCTATTATAAATGAATGCATTCTACTTCTTCATGCTTTTCTCTTCATTCTATTATTGAGAAATATTTTCTATAGTCTACATTATTGTGATTCACAATCTTATAAATGAATGCTTACTTTTACTCTTCATAAATTTAAAGATACGAGTCTTACATTCAAGTATTACCACTATTATTTTTAGACAATTCATACAAAAATAGAGAAATATAATATTTTTAATGAGTTTTCACTATAAATGTAAGTATGCTGTCTATCTTTTTATCTTTATCCTCATAACACATCATCTGTTATATAATGAATTTATGGAATTTACAGAAAAAGAAGCACATGCCTTTAAAAGTGGTTACGAAACAATTATGTCTATTCCTCACTTAGAAGAATATAGACAGCCTTATCGTTATTTATACCGACTGTTATCTGTGCAAGGTAATGTGGAATTTAAAAAATGGTTAAGTCACCCATCCTATTTTTAAATACGAATGAGAGGGAGTATACAATGGATATTCAGAAAAAGCGTTCTGTAACAGAAAGTGAAATACAGCAAATGAAGGATTTGGCTTATATTTGCGGGCAACAAGATAACCTTGATTACTCTTCAGATTTACATATCAACTTTTTAAAAAATCGAAATGAAGATTATATAAACGATTTTCTTCTTTATAACGGTACTCAATTAATTGGCGCTTTAAATATGTATGATTTCGAAAGACCAACAAAGCTTGAACTAATAGGCTTTGTACATCCTCATTTTAGAAAACAAAGTTTCGGAACTATCCTTTTACAAACTGCAATGAAAGAAATACAAAATAGAGAGACAGATGAAGCTCTTCTTATTATTAATGGGGATTCTATTTCTGGGAATGAATTTGTAAAACATATGAAGTTACCATATTTATATAGTGAATATAGTATGGAGTTCAAAACAAACGAAATTCAAAAAACAACAGATAATAATATACAGCTTACTCTTGCACCTTCAGAATCACTTCTTGACCTTATTAAAATTTCTAGTAAAGCTTTTGGTGATTCAGTAGAAAATACGGCTACATGGTTACAAAAAATGATGAATTCATCTTCCCATCAAGTTTACAGTGTCCTTATTGCTGAAAAAGTGATAGGAACAATTACAGTTTCTAAACAAGAGCAATCTACTACACTATCAGGATTCGCCGTTCATCCTTCTTATCAAGGTAAAGGATACGGAAAAGATATTCTTTGTAATATAGTACATACCCTTATTACAGAAGGAGTTTCAACAATTGAGTTAGACGTCGAAACGAAAAATATCCACGCTTTAAAACTATATACACAATGTGGTTTTGAAATTAAAACGAGGCATGACTATTATAATTTAATGAATTTTTAGGTGAATACATATGTTAAAAAAACAATTTATTCTAATTATGATATTTTAGCAAACATCTATAATAAACATTGGAGACATTTTGTTGAATCCTCCTACCCAGCCTCGTTTTACAAGATGCTCTTCCCTACTCTCGTATATTAGATCTTTGTTGCGGGACTGGTCATCTCTGCCGGTGATAGTTTAATTTAGATGAACTAAAAAGTGTGTTTCACAAAGTTTACTCCGTATTACATAACGAGGGTATATTCGCATTTGATATGAATAAAAAAACTGAATCGAAATGATTCAGTTTTTTCTTAATATATTTACAACTGCAGTTGTTTCGTCATTTTCTTTATAGACACGCGGAATTCTTCTATCTAGCATACATGTAACTTCATAGTTTATTGTACCTAACATATCCGCTATTTCTTCTACTGCGATATTTTCTTCACCTTGTTTACCGTAGAATACTACTTCGTCTCCTACTTGTACTGGCATCGCTTTTGAAACATCCAACATTAACTGGTCCATACAAACACGGCCAATAACAGGTACTCGAACCCCGTTAATTAACGCATAGCCTTTATTAGATAATTGACGATTATAACCATCAGCATAACCAATTGGTACAGTCGCAATCCATTCTTCACCAGTTGTTACATACGTATTCCCATAACTTACACCACGATTCTTCTTCGCATGTTTAATATGAGCTACTTTTGATTTTAACGACAACGCAGGCTGTAAAGAAACGACTGAATGATCCACTTCTTTTGACGGATACATACCGTACACTCCTATTCCAACGCGTACCATATTTTGAAATGTGTTACTTAATTCCATTGATCCCGCACTATTTGAACTATGAATATATGGTATTTGAATTCCTAATTCTTTCGCTGTATTAACAGCTTTTTCAAATAAACTTGTTTGCATATTCGTATATGATTTATCGATTTCATCTGCCGTAGAGTAATGCGTAAATATCCCTACTACCTCTACATACTCCATACGGTTTAATTCTTCTAAAAATGGTTTAACTTCTTCTTCTTGTAAACCGATACGACTCATTCCTGTATCAATTTTCACTTGAATTTGTACTTTCTTTTGAAGACGGTTTGCAATTTCATTTATACCATGTAAATCTTCTACTCTATAAACAGTCATCATAACGTCATATTGAATTACATCTTCTACAGCCGCTACTGGTGTGTATCCTAAAATTAAAATCGGCACAGTAATTCCTGCTTCTCTTAATTCTATTGCTTCATCTACAAATGCAACTGCAAGTTGATGTATTCCTGCTTCAATTGCAGCTTTGGCAACTTCAACTGCCCCATGGCCATACCCATTCGCTTTTACAGCAGCCATCATCTTAATTTCTTCATCATTTACATGTTTTTTAAATTCTTTTACATTATGTTTTACAGCATTTAAGTCAATTTCTACAATTGTATCTCTTCCATATTTCAAACTCATTGGTCTAACTCCTAACTCAATAATTGCATTCCATTCTATTTCACGTTTCATATGACCTTTTACAATATAATACTTTTCATTATGCTAGTCAAACTACTAGAATTTTCGGAATTTTGAGTATGATATAATATCCTCAAGAAACTATTATATACGGAGACGAGGAGAATTACAATGTTTGTTCAATCTGCATTGCATCAACTAAAAGTTGCTATTGATACTTCTATTGATATGCTTAACCAATATAGTGAAAACAATTTAAAAATACAACCGATTCACTCAAAACGATCATTATTTGAAATGTGTGCACATCTTTCTCTTATTTGTCATGCTGATTTACTCATTTTAAATGGTATTCCAGAAAAAGAATTACATACCTTTTATATAGAACGTACCCCCGTAACAGTTGCTCACATGCAACAAACGATGATTGAAGGTTACAACCTTCTCTCTAAAACATTTCTTTCCTACTCCCAAATAGAATTAGCAGACGTTATGACTGCCTATTGGGGTATTTCTTATTCGCGCTTTGAATGGTTACTTGAAATCGTTGCACACTTTTATCATCATCGTGGACAAATTTATATTTTATTATGCGAGCATATGAAAGATCCTCGCATTCCTTTATTTGAGTGATTTTCCACTCATTCATTAATTATAAATAGAGAAGCTACAAAACCAATAAAAAGTATCATTCCTAATAAAATAAATGTTTGAGCATAACCTCCTATTTTCATAAGATAAATAGAAATGATAGGTCCTATACTAGTACCTAAAAATAAAATAAAAGTATAAATAGATACTGCTATTCCCCTTGCTCTCCCTCCTAATTGACCTACAAGAGAAACTAAAGACGGAACGGATATAGCAATACCTATTACAAAACAGACACTCATCATTACAAGTAGAGATAGATACGAAACAAAGCCCATTGAACTTAGACTAAAAATAGCAATCAACAATCCTCCTTGAAGAACTTTCCTTACTTCAAACCTCTTTGTTAAACGACCTGCAAGTGGTGACAGCAACATACCAAACAGCCCTGCTAAGCGAAAATAAAGGATTTGTTCTGCAGTTAAATTGTAAGTAGGGGAGCTCAAATAATTCCCTAAAACAGTATACATATTAACAAAAGCCATTAATAAAACGAATGCAATTATATAGCTTAATACTAAGCTTTTATTTGTAAAAACTTTACCCATCTGTTTAATTGGTCCCAAAATATCAGTATAGGATTGAGACGTCTCTCCTTTCGGAAGAGAATAATAAATCCATATAGCAGTACTTATATAGACAATGCTAAGAAGAAAGAAAACCATATGCCATCCAAAATGCTGACTAACAGCAGTACTTATTACCTGCCCTACAATTCCAGCTACTAAAAAACCGGTACTAACAAACCCTATTGTTGTAACCCTTTTTTCTACTGGGAACATTTCTACAACGTAGGCTAACGCTACTGGAGAAAATGTAGCTGCGGCTATCCCCTGTATACCTCTAAAAATAACAAGCCAAAATAAACTATCTACAAACCCTAAGCAAAAAGAAACTATCGACAGTGCAAGCAATCCAATAAAAATCACTTTTTTTCGTCCATATTTATCAGAGATTGCCCCAAATAACAAACACCCTATAGCAAAGCCAACAGAAAATATACTTCCTGTAGCTGCCGAGTGTGTTAATGACGTATTAAAAATGTTTGAAAATAGAGCGATTAAAGGTATTGTTACATATAGGCTAGACATAACTACCATACCGGACCAACATAATACAGCTGTCATTATTGTATAATTCTTTTCACTATTTACTTCCTTTCCTATTTCCATCATAAACTCTCTCCCTTATTACGATTTGTTTTTATTAGTTTAAAATCTCTAAATCACTAAAATAGCATTCCTTTAACTCTTATTTTAATTACATAGCAAAAATTATTACCGTACATAAAGTTAGTTAAACATATAATAAGGCAAACTAATTATGTGTCCAAATAAATAAGTTGATCTTCATAATCAACTTATTTACCTACCTTCTCCTAATTTCACCTGCATAGTTGCTTGCATTTTATTTAATAGCTTTTCTAAAACTTGACGCTCTTCTTGATTAAAGCCATCAACTAACGAAGCGCAAGATAACCAAAAAGTTGGTAAAGAATGTGTAACTAGTTCTTTTCCTTTCGGAGTAATTTTCACCTTTAATCTTCTTCGATCTTCAGAATGGTGGAATCTTACGATTAACTCTCGTTTCTCCATCCAATCTAATAAGCCAGTGACAGAAGCACGTGTAATCCCTAATCGACTCGCAATATCCGAAGGACTCATGTTCACCTCTTCCCCATTCGCTTCCATTTCACGCAAAATAAACAATAGTAAAAAATCTAATTTACTCTCTGAAATACCAAGCGGAGCTAAATCTACGTCAACAGCATCAAGAACATTATCAGACGTCCATAACATTAACAAACCAAGTTTTGCTGCAATTTGATCCGTATCCGCTGATGCTGTCTTTTTGATTAACTCTGCGTACGGCTCAATCCCTAAAGGAAGAGAGTCTTTTCTTGAATCCATTCATCTTCACTCTCCTTTCCCACTAATTAATTAGCTTACCTAATCACTTTCTCATTATACTCATATTTTTCCTTTTATTGCAAGCACATTGTTAAACAAAAAATCCTATTATTAAAACAGGATTTTTCACACTCACTAACTATTAGTTTTAAATAATGCGCAACTTCTTTAAGGCATAAGAAATTCCGCCTTCACTCGCCTTCGTTGTAACGAAATCAGCCCTTCTCTTCAACTCCTCTCCACCATTTCCCATCGCAACTCCTAATCCTACATACTGCAACATCTCAATATCATTTCCACCATCGCCAAAAGCAATGGCTTCTAATTTACTAATGTTTAAATGTTCCAATACTTTTTGAATTGCAGTTAGCTTCGATACTTTACTATCTTCCAATACATTTATAACGTAACCATGAAAACGCTCAAACGTAAGTGCTGGATATCTTTCAATGAATTTTTGAGCTTCTGTATCATCAGCATACAGACATATGCAATAAATCTCATCTGATAAGTTTCTAACTTTGTCAGGATACTGCTCTAAATTTAAGGTTTCATTTAACGCTCGCATGACACGTTCATCTGTGGAAGCAATATTATTCATTGCAAATTCTTCTGTAAAGTAAGAAACACTGTGACCATGTAATTCAGCAAAATTTGAAATATCATGAACGATTTCGCTTGAAAGTACTGATTTATGTATAACTTCTTTCCCACATTTTATATGTGCACCATTTGCTGAAATAAACGTATTTATACCTAGTTCCTTAAATTGTGAGCATAAACTATATGGTCTTCCAGTTGTAACAACTACGTGAATTCCTTTATCTATTAATCTTTGTACCGCTTCTTTTGTACTTTCGTGCATGCTTCTATCAATCTCACTTAATAACGTACCGTCAACATCGAAAAATACAACTTTGTACATAAGTCTTTACATCCCGTCCAAATGATTCGTATCATTAATGAAATGCACCGTTTTTTGTTCACCCTCAATTTCAATTAAACTTATTCCCGTATCTCCCATTTTGAAATAGTAGTCCATTGAAATTGGCATTTTGAAAAATGCACGTAATAGACTATTAATTACGCCCCCATGGGCAACAATTGCAATTCGGTCATATGTATTCTCTGTCAAGATTTTAGAAAAGATTCCTTCTATTCTCATTCGAAACTCAATAAACGATTCCCCGTTTTCAAAACGATCATGAAGAAACTTTGGCTCTGGATATTTCTTTGCTTCTTCAAATGATAAGCCTGCTTGCACTCCATTATTAAACTCCATTAATTCCTCTTCTAATTGAATTGGACAACCAATTGCTTCTGCTAATGTTTCACCCGTTTCACGAGCGCGTTTTAATGTGCTTGCCCAAATGAAATCTGGTGCAAAATCTTTCTTCACTTTCTGTACAAGTCTTTGTACTTGTTGTCTCCCTTTGTCAGTTAACTCAAAATCAGCTCGACCTTCATGCACATGTAAAATATCAGCTTCTGATTCTCCGTGGCGTATTAGTAGTATTTGCATGTTTCTCTCTCCCTTTATTTAACATTCATAAAATTCCATTATATCACATTTTAAGATTCCAAAATAAAAAAGGAACGGTCTCCCGTCCCTCATCCATTCACTTTTTCCGCATCATTCCAATAATATTTACTAAACGCTTCTGTTAACACATCAATTGTGTTATATAATTCATCTAACGTATTATCAACACCACCAACTTCAATTAACATCGCATTTTTCGATAAATCTTGGTTATAAACGCCATTTCCATCTTTTTTATACTTTGGAAAAATCCCTCTACTTAATCCGTAATAGTTTTCATCTAAATAACTATTGATCGCTCTTGCAATTTTTTCATTTTCAGCACGGCCTTCATTTTCCATCCCAATTATAAAATATAATCTTGCATACGATTTTCCGTTAATTACTTTTGTTGTTACTTTCTTACGCTGATCGTCACGGTGTATATCAATCGGAAACGCAATTTTATTATTTTGTGCTAATGCTTCTTTTACATATTCATGAGACGCTTTATATGACTGATACCATACCCACTTTTTACTCGCTAATAAATCACCCATATTCGTTTTATCATGAACTACCGGAATTCCTTGTCCTTCAAGTTGCTCTTTCATACGTTTTCCTAGTAAAGACACATTTACATCTGGGCTAGATGGATCAGTTGCCCCTGGTAATAATGGAAAGAAGGATTCCCAGCTATGTGTATGATAAATATATACTGCACTTTCACCTTTTTTCGCTCCGTTCTTTTTCTGAACCGGATTATTCTTTTCCGCTTCTGTAACTTTATCTTTTGCTATTTCCCGTTCTTTCGTTACTTCTTCAATCGGTACACTAGATTCATTTGGGATATTTGTCAAGTTTGTCCCTTCCCCAGCTACGATAATATTAGAATAATACTTTGACATACCAGGTACTTCTTTACCGACGAATGTTCTTAAATCTTTAATTTTCAAATCTGTCGCGATAGAGAACATTAAATTCCCAACTGACTCTCTTTTATTCTTCTTAAAATAATCAAATCCGTAATAGCGATTCTCACTTTCTATCATTTGAACAAAACCTTGCATCGATACTTTTCCAAACCATTGATTTGCATAATTCGATTTCATTGTATGTAAAAATGACGTCAAAATCGACGCTATCATAATTACTATTAGCGCATATAAAAGGAGTAACGAAATCAGCTTCTTCCCATGTATTCGAGTTGCATACTTTTTCACTGCATCACCTTCTTTATACATGGATATGTACAAGCTTTTCAGAATATACGCACAAAAAAAGAGAAATGGTATACCATTTCTCTTCCTCACTTTTATTGTTCTTTTCCTGTATCATTTGAAGGTAGTTTCTTCGCTTGTTTTTCTTTAAATATTTCTCCAATTGCCCCAAGAGTACCAAGTGTTTCAATTGCATTAGACGGAATAAAGACTTTATTTGCTGGTCCTTTTGCAACTTCAGCTAATGACTCAAATGATTTGTAAGCAAGTATACGCTCATCCAAATTCGCTTCACGAAGCAATTCAATACGATTTTGTTCTGCTTTTGCAATTTCTTCAATTGCTCGTGCTTCCCCTTGTGCTTCTAATTCTTTTGCTTCTTTTATACCTTCAGCTTCGCGAATACGCGCTTCTTTATCCCCTTCAGCCATCAAGATTTTACTTTGCTTTTCTCCTTCAGCGCGAAGGACTTTATCTTGTTTTGCTGCTTCAGCTTCTAAAATAATCGCACGTTTATTACGCTCAGCCTTCATTTGTTTTTCCATTGATGCTTGCACATCTTTTGGCGGGTTAATATCAACAACTTCGACACGTTCAATACGTACGCCCCATTTTTCTGTTGCTTCATCAAGCGCTAAGCGGATTTCTGTTGAAATCTTTTCACGACCAGATAACGTTTCATCCAGTTCCATTTTACCGATGATTTGACGCATCGTTGCTGACGTAATATTACGAACACCATATTCATAGTTTGAAATACCATATGTCGCAAGTTCTGGTTCAACAATTTGATAGAAAATAATTGTATCAATTTCTACTTGAACATTATCTTTCGTAATTACCTTTTGCGGTGGTACATTCGTTTGTTGAATGCGTAAGTCATGATATACACGAACACGATCTACAATTGGTATTAAAATATTTAACCCTGGGTGCATTATACGTTGAAACTTACCAAATCTTTCAACAACCCCAACTTTTTGCTGAGGAATAATTTTAATTGTTAATGCGATAAATGTAACTACAATTAGTGCGAATATAATCGTTAACGTTAATGCTACCATATTTATTCACTCTCCTTTTTCACTTGTAATATAGTACTATGCCTCTTTATAACAACGACTTTTTCTCCAGCATCAATTGAAGAATCTGCAATAGCTGTCCAAGTATCTCCATCCACCTTCACAATACCATTCGCTTCATTTGTAATCGCTTGCATAACAATCCCTCTTTTACCAACAAGCATATCTACTGTATCAGTAAAACCTTTTGCTTCTCGAAAGTTTTTTGAAATTCTTTTCGTAAAGAATGTCAAAGTTAAACTTACAATTGCACCAACAGTAACTTGTAACAGTAGTGCATCAGGAGCAAACAAAGCAATAAGACCTCCGACAACAGCTCCAATTCCAAGCCAAAGCATGTAAAATGTAATCGACAACATTTCCGCGATAAATAAAATACCAGCTATTATAAACCAAATTACCCAAGCAGCCATATGCAACCCTCACTTTCTTTCTCATTTTCTATATGTATATGAAGAAAAGAATGGTTTATCCGCCCTTTCTTACACTTGGGCGTTTGCTACAAGCTATTGTACATATTCACTGTTACAATGATCATTAATATAATACTATATCAATATATTCTTCATTATACATGAAAATCCCTTTCAAAAAGTGACAAAAAATTAAATTCTTTAAAAATTTTAATTTTTAAATTACAATTATTACAATTACTAAATACTTTTTTTATAGAGGTGATATTCTTATTGAGAAACCTGTCACTAATCTACTATTTAGGTTCCAAAATATGCATTACTCTCGCTGACATCGTATATGTAATGATTATTACAACTCATATTTATATAGCAACTAAATCAGCTACTATTACTGCTCTTTTTCCATTATTACAAGTTATCACAAATCTAATTGCTAACATCTCTGCACCACTTATGATAAATCGTTTTCCATCTTATACGCTGTTATATACGCTCCAATGGTTGAAAACAGTCTTTTTACTATTATTAATGATTTTGTTCCCGGTCTTATCCACAAACATTATAGCTCTATTAACTTTTATTTTTGTCATTTCATTATGTAGCGGGTGGAGTGCTCCATTATTATACGGTATTCTTCCGCGCCTTACACCGAAAGAAAAATTAGTAAAAGTAAATAGTATCTTTTCCTTTTCAACACAAATTGTGCAAGCCGTTGCTTATTCATTTACGAGTATTGTCGTTCTTCTCATTGGCGCTACTTCTACACTCATGATTAATAACATTTTAATGATTTTCGGATGCATTGCATTACATTTTTCATTACGTTCCATACATACTGAAAGAATAGCAGATTCTCCCTCTTCCAAAATTACTGTTTTATTGGAAGGTTGGAAACTCCTATTTCAAAATCCTTCTCTCCGTACCGTTACATATATGGACTTAATCGAAACTTTCGCAGGGACAATATGGATTGGTGCTATTACGATGGCATACGTTACGACTATCCTTCATAAGGGCGAAGAATGGTGGGGATATATTAATACAAGTTATTATGTTGGCACGTTAATCGGTGGTCTATTAGCATGGAAAATGAGTTCCTATATTCAAAACAATTTAATACGATCTATGTCGATTAGCTCTCTTATATTTAGCATTCTTACATTTTTATATGGTATGACGAGCAGTGGATTTATTGCGCTTTTTCTATGTGTTCTAATGGGACCATGTTATCAAATTAGAGATATTTCCCAAACGACTGTTTTACAATCAAGTGTTGCCCCTGCTTTATTATCAAAAATGTATACAGCACATGGCGCACTTCTTTCAACAGCCTCTGGACTATCTATGCTTAGCATTGGCATTATTACTGATATGTTCGGTGTTCGTACAATTTATATCATCGCTTCTATTCTTATTTTATGTTCCGCTTGTTTATCTTTTAGTTTATTAAAATATCATAAGACAGAGCAGAACGATATTTCACTTTAATCACTAAAACAAAGAGGACAGGGATCCCTGTCCTCTTTGTTTATTCTATTCATGATAAGTTGGGGATTTTTCTATGCTTTGTCGCTTGTTCAAAAGCATAAGCTAATTTAATTAATATCCCTTCACTAAATGCAGTGCTTGCAATGGTAATTCCAAAAGGCCTCCCGCTTTCCATATACCCTGCCGGTATTGCTATAGACGGATAACCCGCTTTCGCACATATAGTAGAACCTATATAGGAAGGAAACAGTATCGCATCAAGATTATATTTTTCCAATGCAAAATCAATGCCTTGTTCTTGAGAAAAATATATATCTTCTAATCTCGCATTTAAATATTCTGGATTTCGTAACGTATTAGGAAAATCTTTTCTTCCCTCTAACTTAGTTTGTCCATATTTTAAAGCTCTTTCTGCTATGTTTTTATTAAACTCCATTAACTCCGAAATAGAATGTACCGGGATAGTAGAAGGTAATTTAGAAAGATAGTTATCTAAACTATGCTTCAGCTCATAAAGCGGAACTCCCCAGCTCCATTCTCTATGAAAAGAAGGAATATCAATATTTTCTACTACTGTCGCTCCTTCATTACGTAATACTTGGATCGTTTCCTTAAACAAGATTTCATCATACTCACCATTTTCGTAATAATCTTTTGGTGCATCGTTAAACACACCAATCTTCGCTCCATTTAAACCATTTGCATCAAGGTAAGATGTATAATCCCGATATGCCCTACCGTCACTTTTGTGAGTAACTACATCTTTCTCATCCACTCCAGTTAAACTCCCTAGCAAAATAGTAGCATCGGTTACCGTTCTAGCAAATGGTCCAGCTGTATCTTGCGAATAAGTAAATGGAATAATTCCTCTACGACTAATTAAACCGACAGTCGGTTTAATACCTACTACAGAATTTTGAACAGCAGGGCTCAAAATAGAAGCATCGGTTTCTGTCCCAACAGATACTACTGTAAAGTTAGCAGCAACTGCTATTGCAGATCCTGTACTAGATCCGCCAACAAACATATGATCCTTGCCCGTTCCATATGGATTGATTGTTTGACCACCTCTTGCACTATATCCAGCCCACATTTCAAAAGACATTGCATTTGCTAATTCTGTCATATTCGTTTTTCCTATTATCACTGCCCCTGCTTCTCGCAGTTTAGTAACGAGAAATGCATCTTCACTGCTTATATTTTGTTCTAGAGCTATTGTACCTGCACTTGTATGCATGAAGTCATTCGTTTCAATATTATCCTTAAGCAAAACAGGTATTCCATGCAATGGTCCCCTTACGCCGTTTGTCTTTCTTTCATAATCTAACGCTTCTGCAATAAAAATAGCATCTGGATTGATTTCTAAAATTGAATTGATTTTCGGCCCGTCTTGATCATACTTTGCGATTCTATAGAGATAATACATCACTAGCTCTTTTGAAGTTAGCTTTCCAGATTCCATTTCATTTTGAATATCTTGAATTGTTAATTCCTTTTTTAAGATTGAATTAAACTGAATTTCCATTTATATTCTCCCTTATATGAACTTTTTTAACATATACCCCTTACTTTTTCAATTTTTCATCTCAACACATCCTAAATTAATATCCCTTTAAAGAAATTCAATACTCTTATTTAAACACCTTTAATTTCCCGAAAAATAAAAAAAGTCTGAAACGGATTAACCTTCGCTTCAGACTCTTACATTACTGTGCGTATACTTCATCTAATAAATGTAAAAACTCACCTTGTTTCCCAGCTAATTCAGGGCATTTTGCAATATCAACCCATTCATAGCAAAATACTAATCCTTTATCTTCCTCACCAGCACTTACAATATGTTCCCAAGTATCCTTTACATCTGTTAGTAAAGTTACATGGAAAAAGTGGCGTTTTTCATACTCCTGTTTTTCTTTCATATGTATAATGTAATCTGCTAAAAACCGCTCTATGCATAAATGACGCAATCCGGATTCTTCCTGTACTTCACGCAATATAGCAGCTTCTAACGTTTCACCTTCATCAACCGTTCCCCCTGGCACTTGAATACCAGCTTCATGTATATCACGATGTTTAAAAACAAGTAATTGCATAACCCCCTCTTGTTCTCTTGTAATATATGCATGTACTTTTTTCTTATATAACATCGTCATTGTACATCTCTCCCCTCAATTGTTCACTCTGTTACTTCTTCAAGCGTCAGTTGATTATCATACAAATATGTAGCTTGTGGATTTCCCACATACCTTACGTGCCATGGTTCATACCGATAGCCCGTAATCGTTTCTTTCGCTTTTGTGTATCGAACCACAAAACCAAATTTATGGGCATTTTCAGAAAGCCACTGACCTTCTTTCGTTTCCCCAAAAACTGTCTCTAACTGAAATTTAGCAGATTGAGACGTAATATCCATAGCTAGTCCAGTTTGATGCTCACTTGTGCCAGGAACCGCGCTAGACATTGCTGTTTTTGCTTCCCCGTCTTGTTTTTTATACATCGTATTTAATGCTTTTTGTCGATCAAAAGATCTAAATCCAGAAACTGCAAAAAGAAAAATACGCTCGTTGTCAGCCTGCTGAAACATATCCTCAAGCGCCCTCGCTGCCTCTTTTCTCATCTTTTTCTTTTCGTGATCACCTTCACTAGAGTAGCGCACTTTCGGAATAACTAAATCTGGCGGTCTATACCCATCTGGTAAACGCCTACTTTTATTTACAAGTACAAGCATTGAATTCGGATTATTAATTACCGCAATATCCCCATCCATATTAGCAATCGTTTCTTTCGCTTTCGGAAATATGCTATTTACACTTACTTCCCGCGCCTGCTTATCCTTATACATTTTATAATTGATTCCTGCTACTCCAATAATAATTATTGCAGCTACAATACCAAGTAGTGCCCATCTTTTTTTCATATAACGACCTCTTATTTTAATAATTTGGCCATTTCATACTCATCGATGCCCTTTCCATCGATAATAAGAGCAGCTTTTTTGACACCTTCTTTCTCAAATCCAGCTTTTTTATATAGTGCCTGAGCTCTTGTATTGTGGGCCATTACTGTTAATTCTAAACGCCATACATCATGTAATTTTGCCCACTTCTCAACCTCTTTAAACAATCTCGTCCCAATACCTCGCCCGTTATACTCTTGCAAAATACCAATTACAATGGTTGCCACATGCCTCTTTCTTTGAATGTTATTTCCATTCACTAATATAAAACCTACTATCCTCTCATCTTCAACTGCTACAAATATTGTTGCATATTCATTTTCTATAAAGCGATGGATCATTTTTTCTTGTTGCTCAGCTGTAGTTTTTCTTTCTCCTGGTTCATATAACATAAACTTCGTTTCTTCATCTAATTGCTTACTTAATTGCAAAAATGATGATGCATCTTCTATTTCGATCTCCCTAATCACTTCAATCACCCTACCAGTTTCATAATAAAAAGTTTTCCTTATAAAAAGATTTTCTCTACTTTCCTGAAAATCCCTTTGTAAATCTCCTGCTATAAATTGACAAATTTCGATATTACTATAACAACGACAAATTATGTCTATTCTGTGACGTCTCATCATTACAAAGAAAAAACGCAAGCATTACACTTACGTTTTTTCAAAAATACTGTGAATTCCTCCTCATCAGGTGAGGTCTCTCACCAATTTAAATTTCACTTTATCCATTCACTTTTTCTGCCTGCCAAAAATATTCACCAAATGCTTTAGCAAGTGCATCAATTGATCGATTCAATTCTTCCTCTGTATTATCTACACCACCAACTTCTATTAATATCGCTTGTCCTGATAGGTCTTGATTATAGATTCCATTTCCTGTCTGGAACCCTTTTTGAATGACCCCACGGCTCACTCCTGGATATTTCTTATTAATCGCCTCATGTAAAGCTGTCGCTAATTGTAAGTTTTTTTCATAGTTTTTATTTCCTTTCCCTACTACAAATGCAAGCTTTGCATATGATTTATCTCCAATTGTTTTTGTCGTTACATTCTTTCGGGCACTATCACGATGCAAATCAAAAAAGTATTGAAGATCTTTATTTCCAGCCATAGCTTGCTGCACAATTTCTCGTGACATTTTATACGAACTATTACTGTTTAAACCTTTACTTATTAACTTTTGACCAACATCACTCTTATCGTTAGTAGCTCCAATCCCTTCACCTTCTAGTTGTTCACGGAAACGATCTCCTAATATAGAAATATTCGACACAGAACTCGTTGCTTTATTCGGATTCGGGTCATTCGTTAAGTTAAGTAAAGGTAAATAAGATTCCCAGCTATGTGTATGATAAATAAACGCAACTTGTCTCTTCCCAGTCGTTTGGGACGGCTGTTTTTTCTCTTTATTCGTATCTTGTTTAGGTGCTTGTCCAGTTCCACTAGTCCGTTCCTTCACTACTTCTTCAAGAGGAACACTCGACTCTATCGGTAAGTTAGAATAATTTGTACCCTCACCCGCAATAACAATTTCTGTATCGTACTTACCAAATCCCGGGAGCTCTTTCCCGACAAAACTGCGTACATCATTAAAGCGAATATTTGTAGCCATAGAAAAGAGAAAAGAAGAAATTGAAAAATCTTGATTCAAATTTCGATACTCCTGTGTAAAATAATGATTCTCTTTTCCAAGTACATACATGTAACCATTCATCGATAACTCATTTAACCAATTATATAAATACGTTGACTTTGTCTCTTTCATAGAGGTTACCATCAGACTAATAAGAAAAAAAGTCGCTAGCACTGTAGTAATAACAAATAAAACTAACTTACGCATATTTGTAAACTTCATAAAAAAAAAGCCCCGATTCATACTATCACCTCTCTATTTCAAGTTATGTACAAGCCCTAGAGAATAGACCGTTAAAATTTCGGCTATATTGTTAATGAGGTGAAATGAATTGAAGCTATTAATAGGAATATTACCAATCGCTCTATCATTCATTTTTTATTTGTCCGCTAAGCAACCAAAAATCTCTATTGTGCTACATATTTCTGCGTACTTGGCACTATATGTACTTGGTACAATTATTTCCATTAATATATACGATGTTTTAATACAAGATTTAGTTTTCATGACGAGCATTCATGGAATTTTACTGAATCCATTTTTCCTTATTGCAGGAGCGTATATAGGAACATACACTTTGTACCTACTTTTGTCTCACATTATTATGAAAATAAAAAATGGAGCGTAATGAAATGCAACCACCATTTATCTGTCATACATGCAAAAAAAGAATTGTGAGAAAGAAAGACCTTATTACAGCCACATGGTACTTCCGCTTTTATTTATTTCACAGTGATTGTTTTAAACGACAGCAAGTGTTTATCTCACGATTTCTCCCTGTGAATACACTTTTCAATTTCTTTCTTATTATATATGGACTTATTTTTGGCAGTATTCTTATGATTACAGAACCATCTATTATTTGGCTGACTTTCTTTTTTCCTATTTTTTATCGGTTTCTTTCTTATTATTATGTTGAACGTTTTTTCTCTACATAACGCGCAGACTGACCTCTCGGAATACTTAAACATTCCCACTCATTTTCTTTTAACATCTTCCCAATGTAAATAATCTGACCAATATGCAATGCATAATGAGAAATTTGCCTTTCAATTGCTTGCATGACAGTATGTGCTTCACCGCGAATGTATACCGTCTTCAATAAGTGTTCCGGCGTTAAAGTATTCATCGTATTAAAAACATATTTCCATCCTTCTTGCCAAGCTATAAGGGTTTCTTCTTTTGAATGATAGCATCCTTCAAATTCACCATCTCGATTACGATCTGTTTTTTCACCATCAGACGTTAAAAAATCCGTCCATCTAGAACGCATATTACCGTGCAGATGCTTAATAATAATCGCTATACTATTTGTTTCTTCATGAGAAGACCATTGTATTTGTTCATATGATAATTGAGAAAGTGCCCGTTCCCCTTGTTTCTTTGTTGCTTTAAAGTTCGAAATCGCACATTGCAAATATTCACGTCCGATATCCATATTAGCCCCTACCTTCACCCTAGCTAATTTTTGTTCCATTTGGCAATTCCATATTAGGCTGAAGTAACACAACATCATCAGCTTCAGGAACACCACCAAGCACAAGCACTTCTGATTTGAATCCAGCTACACGCTTTGGTGGAAAGTTTACAACAGCAACGATTTGTTGACCGATTAAATCTTCTGGAATATACCTTTTCGTAATTTGAGCACTTGACTGCTTTATCCCGATTTCTCCAAAATCTATTGCTAGTTTAATCGCTGGTACTCTCGCTTCTTTAAATTCCTCTGCATGTATTACAGTTCCAATTCTCAAATCCAAATTTAAAAAATCTTCAAAATTAGCCATTTATCATTCCCCCCAATTATTACTTAGACAAAATACAAAAATCCCCTTCAAAAAAAGAAAGGTGCCTAAGCACCTTTCTTTTGTAATTCACTTGATTCATTTGATTTATAGAAGAAGAAACCAAGAATCCCGCCAATACATGATGGAATTAACCATCCGATTCCTTCGTTATATAACGGTAACATTTGTAGTACATTAGAAATCGCGTCAATTTTAATTTTCGCACTTTCTAAACCGTTAAAGAAACTAATTAACAATGCACCTAAAATAGCTCCAATATAAATTGTATTACGCTTCCCAATCCACTTATGGAAATACGAAAGTACGATTAATACAATTGCAACTGGATAAATGATCATTAACACAGGTAATGTTACTGCGATTAATTGTGTTAAACCTAGGTTAGATACAATTAAACTAAATACACATACCATTGTTACAATCGTTTTATGCGAAAGTTTTGGGAATAAGTTTGTAAAGAAACCTGCACACGCAGATGTTAACCCAACAGAAGTTGTTAAACAAGCGAGTATAATAACAAGCCCTAATAAAATTTTACCACTCGTCCCATATAGCTCATTTACAACATTCGTTAAAATAAGGCCACCGTTTTCTGAGATACCAAGTGATGTACTTGTTGAACCAAGATAAGCAAGTGATAAATAAATTAACGTTAAACCAAGTACAGCAATAATACCTGATACTACTGTTATTTTTGCAATTTGACTACTCTCTTTTATCCCTTTAGAGCGGATAACTTGTACAACGACAATTCCGAATACGAGCGCGCTAATTGCATCCATCGTTAAATATCCTTGAATAAATCCACCAAAGAAAGCATTTTCTTTGTAAGCAGCTAACGGCGCAGCTGGCTCTCCAATTGGATCAATAATTGCCTTTCCGACAATAACAGCGACAATTAATACTAATAATGGTGTAAGAAACTTTCCGAACCAATCCACTAATTTAGATGGATTTAATGATAAATACCACGTTATTCCGAAGAAAACTATCGTGAAAAGAAATAGCATGTACCACTCTGAAACCATTGCCTCTGATAAAAACGGCTTCATACCCATTTCAAACGAAACAGCTCCAGTACGAGGAATCGCGAAAAATGGTCCAATTGCTAAATAACTAATCAATGGGAAAATAAACGCAAATATAGGGTGAACTCTAGAAGATAGCGCTTTCAAGTCCCCCTCTACAAACGCGACAGCTGTTACAGCTAGTAGGGGTAATCCGACTCCCGTTACAAGGAATCCTATTGTAGCAATCCAAACATTCTCTCCTGCTTGTTGACCTAAAACTGGCGGAAAAATTAAATTTCCTGCTCCTAAAAATAATGCAAATAGCATTAAACCAATTGCTACCGTATCACCTGGCCTTAAACGTCCCTTCATGCTCTTCATTTGCATAGCACTTTTTCACTGTTTATCTCTATATTTTACAATATGCTATGCATCCTCCTCTCTGCTCAAGATGATAAAATATGCCCCTTACAAAGCAGTGTCTTTCTCCATAATTTCTCCATTCCCCTTATTTTTACTCTAATCATTAATACAATTATTATTTTTAATTTTGATTTTTTTGAATTTTCAAATCATTAGAGTGTTATTACGTGGAGTGTAGATGTCAGACCTCTTTGTTTTTATCACACATATAGTAACATATTTAGTTGCAAAATAAAAACATATTTTCAAATTGATTTTTTTGAAAATCGAAATTATCTACATTTTTTATTCTCTTACACAAATATTGTTACAATCTCACCTATTATTCGATTGTTATTTTCAAATAACTTTATACACGTAACATACAAAAGCCATCTAATATATAATTAGATGGCTTTTGTATGTTACTCTATGGTTTCAACTTCACGTGGATTTTTCATCTCTTCCACATACACAACTCTAAATCCGTGATCTTCTAAATCTTTCAATAATGTCTCTAATTCACCGTCGTTAAACTCTTCTCCTAATGTAAACATAATTCTACGAACTAATAAGGCATCATTATCAAAAGTCATCAAACTTTGAATACCAGTGTATTTCTTTAAAACTGTCGATAATTTTTGGATTGCTCCATTATAGTCTTGCGTTCCAATCATGACAGAGTATTTACTAGAGTGAACGCCCCATGCATCCTCTAATAACTCAAAAACTTTTTTATGCGTTAAAATTCCAAGGAAAACCCCTTTTTCATCAACTACTGATAAATAAGGCAATTTTTTTATTGTAAAAAATACTTTAAAGAAAGATGAATCTTCTCTCACAAATCCTTCTTTATCGTTTAATAATTGTATTACACTCTCATCAAGTGATCCTTTATATTCTAAAATATCTACTTTATATATATTCCCTAAAAATTTCTCTTTTTTTTCATCTAAAACTGGTACACAACGATACCCCGTTTTATTTAAATGCTCTAACGCTTCCCCAATCGTAATCGAACTTGAGCACAGTAAAACTTCCCTTTTCGGCACGTAATTCCCTTTAATCCTCATAAAAAGCCTCCTTATGTTAAAATACTTTCTGTGCCATAACTATATTATATTTTCAGAAAAAAATAAATGATTTATTTTATTTTTCTGAAAATTATTCATTTTCTTGTCATAATTTATTCATGAATCCTTCACTTGTATATTTTTGCTATCAAATCTTCTCTCTGAATTACTAAATGAAAAATATATTGTAACTTCTTTCAAAAAAAGCTAAAATAAGAATAAGAATTTTCTGAATATTCTAAGAGTAGGTGGTTATATGTCCTTATTACGCTCACATATATGTAAATTTATAATTGGTGTTATTTTTATTTTTGCCATAAGTCCTATTCCAGCTCTTTTTATTACACACAATTACTCCTATCAAAATGGATTTATTAGCATTTTTCAAAACTTCGCACAGCTTTCTTCTATATCAATTCCAAAGGTTGATTGGATGCATGAATCTATCTTTTTCTCAGCAAACCAAATGATACATACTTCTAATCATTCAACACCATTATTCCCTTACATATGGGAAATATATTTTATATCGATTGTTCGTTTTACTTTTACCCTTGCGATCGGATTTTTCATAAGTTTGGGTATCGGCCATTTATTTTTCAAAGTACCTAACTCGTTTAAAAAGTTTACTACTGTATTGAAATGGATACCTTACTCTTTTTGCACTGTAGTATTACAATGTTCAGTCTTATTACTACTTCTATACATCGCACAATTTATAAACCTTCCTTACTACTCATCATTTATCATCGTATGTAGTACTTCCATGATTATCGTTATGCAAGCAGTAAAAAAATGGATTCCTTTCTTAAAAAACACAAATGAATATGAAATAAAACATGATTCTTTTCTTGTAGACACATTGTTTTTAGCGCTTACTTCAAATCATAAATCAATTTTAGGTTCCATTATTCTTTCATTCGTTTTTATGGAATGCGTTTTTCATGCAAATGGACTGTTACAATTTATCGTTCAATTTGGCGGAAATTCACCTATAATTGTTACAATCGGCTTATTACTACTCTATATCCCATATAGCATACTTTCTTTCCTTCAAACACTATGGACCACAAACTACTCCAAGCAACAGTCATACACTTTAACGAGAAGTGTTCCAAAACCTTAATTTAAAATAACCCTCTATAATCTAAAAGTAGGGGGTTATTCCTTTTGTATAGCGGACAAAATAACAGCAAATTCAAAAACTATTACAGAAACATACCAATATTTACCCTTTTCCTTTGACTATTCTTTTCATTTGGATTTATTATAAAAGTATAACATAATTGCAGGAGGTGACATCTTTATTCCAGACCTTGGAATGGAGAACACGCTTGGACATATTAAATATTTTTCTCATCTTTGTACTTATTCTTATTTCTGGTTTTTTCGTTGCATCAGAATTCGCTGTTGTAAAAGTACGAAAAAGTCGAATTGACCAACTTGCAAATGAAGGTAATAAACAAGCTTTAGCTGCAAGAAGCGTCCTATCTAATTTAGATGTTTATTTATCAGCTTGTCAGCTCGGAATTACAATCACTTCTTTAGGGCTTGGTTGGCTTGGTGAACCGACTGTGGAACATATACTACGACCGCTCTTTGAAAAAATTAATATTACTGGAACAATGGCTAACACTTTATCTTTTGTTATTGCTTTTAGTGTTATTACATTTTTCCACGTTGTATTAGGTGAATTAGTTCCAAAGTCTTTCGCAATTCAAAAAGCAGAAGCAATCACACTCAAATTTGCAAGACCGCTTATTTTATTTGATAAAATTATGTATCCATTCATTTGGCTACTCAATAGTACAGCTATATTTTTCACAAAACTACTCGGATTAGAACCTGCGAAGGAAAGTGAACTTGCTCATTCTGAAGAGGAATTGCGACTCATTTTAGGTGAAAGTTTTAAAAGCGGTGAAATAAACCAAACCGAATATAAATATGTAAATAACATTTTTGAATTTGATGATCGAGTTGCGAAAGAAATTATGGTTCCTCGTACCGAAATGATTTGCTTGTCTACTGAAAATACGTTAGAAGAAAATATGGATATCGTCGCTACTGAAAAATATACACGCTATCCAATCATTGAAAAAGATAAAGATGATATCATTGGGATGATCAATACGAAAGAAGTATTCCATGATCAAACGAAAGGTATTTATAAACCACTTGAATCTTATATACATCCTGTTCTAACTGTATTTGAAACAGTTCCAATTCGTAAAACGTTAGTCCACCTTCAAAAAAATCGCGTTCAGATGGCAATCGTTATGGATGAATATGGTGGTACTGCCGGACTTTTAACGATGGAAGATATTCTTGAAGAAATCATTGGAGAAATTCAAGATGAATTCGATGCTGATGAATCACCTATGATTGAAAAGCGTACACCTAAGCTTACTGTTTTAGATGGAAAGGTGCTTATTTCTGAAGTAAATGATATGTTTGGCCTACATATTGATGATAGTGATTTAGATACAATCGGAGGATGGCTTCTCTCTCAAGCAGTTGACTTAAATATTGAAGCTGGCTATTCCATTGAATATGCTGGTTTTCAATTTAAAGTATTAGAACTTGATGGACATCAAGTCAAAAAAGTTGCTGTACATAAACTAGATATTAAAAAGGAGCTATAAAGTGACTGTTTTATTAACAATTTGTATCATTGCCTGTTTCGTTGTTTCATTTCTCGCCTTTATTTATCCAATTATCCCTGGCATACTAGCTGTCTGGGCTGGATATTTGATTTACCATTTCGGTATAAATGGAGGCGAATTAACAACTTCTTTTTGGATTATTCAAGTCATTTTCACTCTTTTCATTTTCGTTGCTGATTTTATTGCAAATGGATATTTCTTAAAAAAATACGGTAGTTCTAAATGGGGTGAACGTGTCGGAATGATTTCTATCATTGTCGGCTCGTTCTTCTTCCCACCATTCGGACTTATTATCATACCGTTCTTATCAGTATTTATAACAGAACTAGTACATAAAAAATCGCCAAAAGATGCTTTTCTAGTTGGAGTCGCTACTGTAGTTGGTTTTTTAAGCAGTACAGTAGCGAAAGCAATTCTCCAAATCATTATGATTATCATCTTCTTGTGTTATATCATCTTTTAACCATCCCGACTTCGGGATGGTTTTTTAATATGCAATACCTACTCGACTATTTTCATATATATTTTTCTTACATAGATCCCATGCAAAGTGTGCTGTATCACCCACTGTAATTTTTGATCCACCCTCTGGCAATATATCTTTTTCAGTTCGATATACCTCTGTCGCCTCACCATCTATTAAATGTGTCGGACAAACAACTGTCCAACATAAATTATTACTATTACTTAGTACCTTATATGCAGCCAAATGATCTTCCGCTGCCGTTGTCGTTTTCCTTTTTGATTCCGTTGATTGAAAACGATATAAATTTAGATCTGTTCTTGCTTGTAAAATACCAGCTGTTCCTATTGTTATGATCCTACGAACCCCATCTTCTTCCATTTTCTTTATAATTTGTGGCATACTCTTCGCTAATGTTCCATTTTGATCCGTTCCAAGTGCACTAATTACTATATCACTTCCTTCTATCGCTTTCTTTATATCATTTTCGTTCAATACATTCCCTTCTATCACTCTTAACCTTTCATGTTGTATTTCTATTCTATTTAAATCACGCGCTAATGCAGTCACTTCAGCTGAATCCTTTAATGCTAAATTAATTATGTTTGAACCTACTCGTCCTGTTGCTCCCAATATACATACTTTCATTTGTTTTCCCCCTCTTTCATTCTCTTTCTATTTTTCAATAATCTCAGTCAATTTACAACAAAAAAGCTTCCTCATATATAAGAGGAAGCTTTATTATTACTTTATTTCTTTTCTTTAGAATCAGTAGACTTCTCGGTTCCGCTTGTTTCTTTATCCTTTTTGTCCTCTTGTTGTGTTGTTGTGTCGTCTTCTTTCTTCTTGTCCTCACCTTTACTACAACCTACCATTAATAAAGAACTTGCAAGTGCCATAGCAGTTAATGATTTAACCCATTTGTTCATTTGCGTTTCCTCCTTGTGATAGAATATGTACAACCTCATATTACTCTCTATTTTTAAAGGAGAGATTGAAAAACAGTAAATATACGGTAAATTTTTGTAAATTTTCCGATAACAAAACCTAATTTTAATTTATATATTTCATTTCCAATCGATACACAATAAAACTAGTTTTTTCTCTCAATGGACGTAAAAAAACTAAGGCGCATACCATTTCGCCTTAGTTTCTCATGCAAATTTTTCATTTTCATATAGATGTGTAATCTTATATTCCTTCTTCATAACATATTGCCACACACTATAAGCGTAACGGTTCATTTTCAGGAAACAATTTTCCAAAAATGAGCGAAACTCTGGGTTAGCAACTTCCACTGCAACTTGAGCAAACTTTAAAGCTAATCGTTTCAAATGCGCAATATAACTGGTTGCAATATGAATATCCCCTGTATATTTACTAACTGTTTCCTTTCCCATTTCATGCAAATCAAACTCCATTGTTTCACAGGTTATATGCTGCACATTCTCTCCTTCTTGAAAATTTACTTGTTCATTATATGCTTGTAACATATATGGTAAATGGTGCTGTAATAGATTTTTTAATTCTTCGTCTCTGACCTTTCCAGCATACTCTCCAACCTTGTATATTAGCATATAACTATATTTCATTAATTCTTTCATACAGTCCATTAAAGCGCCTCCCTTCTCTTTTGTCCATATACTATAAATATGATGCTAAAACATTCGCTATTCTCGCTAAAAACCAATCCCATCTACTAATTTTCTCAAAATCTTCTTCAGAAAATCGTTTTGATTTATGAAAGTCTACCTGTAATCGACTCCATACTTCATCAACAACTGTTTTATCATATATGATACAGTTAGACTCACAATTTAAATAAAAACTTCTATTATCAAAATTCGCTGTCCCAATATCAACAATTTCTCCATCAATAATTGTTACTTTCCCATGAAAAAATCCATTTCGATATTGATAAATCTCCGCTCCAGCATGTAACATATCTTTCAAATATGGATAGGCAGCTTGTTTTAACAATATGGCATCACTTTTAAATGGCACGAGAATTTTCACATTAACACCACGATTTAATGCAGCTTTTAACTCTTTCACCATTTCTTTACTTGGTACAAAATATGGTGTAGCGATAATTAAAGACTTTTTAGCCTTTTTTAAAAGTGCCCCATACTTTTCCCATAAGCCTTTTCCATTTGAAAATAAATATTGATATTTCACATTCCCTAATGTAGGTATACTTTCATGTATAGGCATTTTTTCTCCTGTATCTTCTTTCCAATCTTCGGCGAACTTTCTTTCCATATCCGCTGCACCCTCACCATGGATGCGCACGTGATAATCACGCCATGGCCCAAACTTTGGATTTTGTCCAAGGTACTCCTTTCCGATATTAAAACCACCGACGTATGATACCTTTCCATCTATCGTAACAATACGTCTATGATTCCGTTGATGCAAAGAATAGAACACATTTTTCAGTTTCGGTTTTTTACTAAATGTAAACTTCACACCGTTTTCCTTTAATCGGCTAATTACCTTTTTCTTCAGCTTATATCCACCTATCCGATCGACTGACAATTTCACTTCTACTCCGCTAGATGCTTTTTTCTCTAATAACTGTAAAAACTCTTGGCTTATTTCATCTTTTCCTACAATATAAAAATGGATATATATATACTTTTCTGCATCGTTTATATCCTCAAATAATTTTCTATATAACTCTTCACCGTTCGTATATAATTGAAATTCACCTAATCGAACTTGTCCTAATTCATATTCACTAGCCATTTCCTTCCCCATTTCCACATCGATGTTCATCCAAATGAATACACCTATTAAACAAAGGATTATAGCGAAAAAGTGCTTCATGGATAAATTCCTTTCTCCACTTACTGTTATTTCTATATCTTCCCTTTTTTATTACATTATCATTCAAGAAAATATGTCATTGCATGATATATGTCCATATCAAACAATAGCTCATTTGCATATTGTATGTTGTATCTTAAAATAAAAGGAGGAAATAACAATGGGCTTCGCACATGGTAATGGATTTGCGCTATTAGTCGTATTATTTATCCTCTTAATCATCGTCGGTGCTGCTTGCTTCTGCTAAGTAGCTACTGTCATATGATATGTGGATGAAAAAACTATAAAAGCGGACACCTATTTTTAGGTGTCCGCTTTTCATTTTAAAACCATTTCCGACTGCTATAGTAACTTAAATGGCTAAATATTCATCTCAAAAGGTTAACAATGTGGCTACTTTCTTACTCTCTGCCTTACGTATATGACGCTGTTCTGCACGTAACACAGCAATACGATGTAATTCTTTCTCTTCTTCTGTTTCAGGGATAACACGCGGTACTGGAACTGGATTATTTTCCTTACTAAGTGCCACAAAAGTAACGAATGACGTTGCCGCTATACGCTTCTCACCTGAAATTAAATCTTCAGCTACTACCTTCACAAACACTTCCATCGAAGTTCTTCCCGTCCAAATTACGAAAGATTCATAACTAACACAATCTGAAGAACGAACAGGATGTAAGAAATCGACCCAGTCCATAGATGCTGTGACACATTCCTTTCTCGAATGTCTGGATGCTGAAATAGAAGCAACCATATCCATCTCCGCTAATATCTTCCCACCAAATAGCGTGTTATGATCATTTAAATCTGTTGGGAATACTCGGCTCGTTTTGAACACCCTTGACTCATTGGCTGTTTTCCCCTTTACTTCTGTCATTGTTATCACCCCTTTAATGATTTATCCCTAATATTTCAATAATCACTATACTAAATGAACTACACGTTTAATATTAACAACATTCAGAACTTTTAGTCCACAAAAAAGAACCGATTTTATCAATCGGCTCCTCTAAATACATATTGTTCTTTCGGCTGTTCAACTTTATTCCATTTTGTTACTTCTAATACAGGAATATTCGCATGAAACGGCTGATAAAACTCAGTAGTTATCTCTCCTTCTACTTGAATCCAGTCATCATTATTCCACTCTACGCCTTCTGGCTTTTTCACTAACATACCATACACACCAGAATCTGCTACGCAATGTATAATACCGAAACGGAATAAGAAGTATTGTTCTTTTTTAGAAGAATCATCCCTAAAAACAAACCCTTTAAAAGATAATTTTTTCCCAGTAAACTCGCCAGGATAATTATAAATTGTTTCCATACCCTTTAGGAAGTCTTCATCTTTCAAATTAATATTGTCTTTCGTAACAAACTCTTTCTTCCCTTTTTCCATTACACCACGGTATCCTTCTTTCCCGTAATAAATGCTCGTATCAGGTCTTAGAAATTGTCTTGTCATAAATGGATCCTTACTTTCTGCTTGTGCAACAGGAAAGTGAAATCCTTTCGCTTTAACAATATCCGAATCTAACGTCGCAATTGGGAAAAATAACCCTGAGATAATTGGAAAACAAAACAAGGAGTACGAAAATGCTTTTTTCCACCATGTATTCTCATCTTTTGAATGATCATGCCCGCAATGGCTATGGTCACAACTGCAATCATTTTTCTCTTTTTCCTTTTGGTGCTCTTTTTGGAAAACGACGATAATTTGTATAATCGTTAAGAAACCTAAAATAATTGCTGCTGTTGTTGATAAATAGGCATACTTCATATTGATATACTTCGTAATGTTACCGGAAATATGAAGCTGCGCAATTAATATTGTAAAACCTAATAATATATATGCTCGAAACATAACCTACCACCCCATCGCATAAATGAGTAGTGAGCTTGCATAAACAACAAGAGTAACTGTAACTATAACAACAATTACAAATTTAGTTTTAAATGTCGCAAGCATCATAAACATATTTTTAATATCCACCATCGGTCCGTAAACGAGGAACGCGACAAGTGAAGCTGTTGAAAACGTACTTTGGAACGAAGAAGCGATAAATGCATCTGCCTCTGAACAAAGTGATAATATATAAGCAAGTCCCATCATAACAGCTGATGAAGAAAACGGACCTTGTCCAATAGCAAGAAGTGTTGAAGTTTGTACAAACGTTTGTACCGCTGCTGCAATTAACGCACCTAGTACTAAATATTTTCCCATTGAGAAGAATTCCTCAACAGCGTGTGTACATACATCCCACATTTTTTTACGCAGTGGACGCTTATTATTCACTTCTGGGAAGTGATCATCTCTTAATTGATGTTCTTTAAACATAAAGGATAATATAATTCCAACGATAATGGCTACGATAATCGCTACAATAGAACGATACCATACCATGTGCATACTACTCCCAAAGGCAACATAAGTAGCAAATAATACAACTGGATTAATAATAGGTCCAGTTAACATAAATGCAATCCCTGCGTATGGTGGAACGCCTTTTCCAATTAATCGTCTTACAATCGGAACAATTCCACATTCACAACCTGGAAACAACATACCTAAAAAAGTAGCTAATAAAACAGACAGAAATCGGTTCTTCGGCATCCATTTTGCCACCATATCTTCTGTCACGAACATTTGAATGAATCCTGAAATAAATACACCAATGAGCACGAAAGGAAGTGCTTCGATCAATATGGAGATAAAAATTGTATTCATTTGCAGGAATGCTTTCGGTAATTGAAACAATTCCATGATGTATTTCCCCCAACTTTTCATTAACAATATGTAATTTTAACCCCATTTCATTAATTGAACAAGGTTTATATGGCATACATACCCTTTATATACATTACATTGTACAAGTTATATTCTATTCAAAATTTGAGATTTCATAGCAAAAAAGCTGCTCTAGCGTAGTTATATAACTATGCTAGAGCAGCTTTCTTATCGTTAAAAGTAACGTTTCTTCCAAAAAACAAAAGCTAACGTGAAAGATAGTGTTACACATATGATGAGTACAATTACAAAACCGTGGGCTTCCCCTTCAAACGGAACCTTTACGTTCATTCCAAAGAAACTAGAAACCATCGTCGGTAAAGATAAAATGATCGTAATTGACGTTAACAGTTTCATAACACTATTTAAATTATTTGATATAACGGAGCTAAAAGTATTCATCATTCCACTTAAAATGTGACTATATATTTCCGCCATTTCAATAGCCTGTTTATTTTCAATTAATACATCTTCTAATAAATCTTGATCGTCTTCATACATTTTTAAAAATGTACTATTACGCATTAACTTTTGAATTACAATTTTATTAGCCTTTAATGACGTTGTAAAGTATACTAAACTTTTCTCAAGGCCTAACAATGTGAAAATCTCTTTATTTTTCATTGACTGATTTAATTGATGCTCTAAATCAATTGTTTTTCGATTTATTTGCTTTAAGTATCTTAAATAATAAGTAGAAATCGTATATAAGAGCTGAAGTGCAAAGCGCGTCTTCTTAAACGTATAAAATTCTTTAATACGTTGATTAATAAAACGTTCAAAAATTGGATTCTCTTCTAAGCAGATTGTAACAAAACAATCCGGCATCACAATCATACCTATTGGAATCGTGTCATAAATCGAATTTCCTTCTTCGTCATGTCTAACTGTCGGAATATCCACGATAATTAAAGTATTATTGTCTTCCTTTTCAATACGAGAGCGTTCTTCATCATCCAAAGGGTCTTTAATGAAATCTAAGTCTACATTTAAAGTTTGTACTAGATATTGAATTTCTTCTTCTGTTGGATGAAGTACATTAATCCAGCACCCCTTTTGCATTTCCTCAATCTCTTGTAGTTTTCCGTTTCGGTCTGTTAAATATATATTTAACATACTATCACCCCGATTCTTTTTACATGTAGGAATCTACCTCTCTTAAATCACAGTTTTTAAACCGCCATTCTCAGCATATGAAACATACGTTTAAATTTCAATAGAAAAATTATTTTGAAAACGTTTTTATAAGAAAAATATTATAAAGTGAAACTTTAATCAGTGGGGGGCTTCATCCTCACCAATTATTAGCCCTTACAAATCGGGCTTTTACGGGTTATCCGCCCCCAACCAAACTTCTTTTCTTTCGCTGAATTGTGCGGTGAGGGTCTCACTGCCCGTTAAAGCGGGATAAACATAGAAAAAGACAGAGTGCTCTCTGCCTTAAAAGCTTATGTTGCCTTTATAACATATTTAGAAAGCATCCACAAGTTAAACCCGACTGAAATCGTATAGCCCGCGTATGTTGAAATGATAAAACTTACATAATCGAAATACGGAAGCAATACAATATTTAAAACTATCTTCACAATAATTCCAATCACTAGTCCTAGCACCGTCTTCTGCTGTTGATTGATTCCTTGTAGCATAGCAGCCGTTACTGTAAAAAGAGAAAATAGTATGCAAGCAGGAGCATAATACTGTAAAATGATTCTCCCCATCTCTGGATCATTTCCAGCACCGAATAAAAGAGTATATACAGGTTTGGCTAACACCATCATTCCAATTGCCGCCGGTACCGTAATTGCTACTACTAATACATTTGTTCTCGTAAAATGTTTGTACAATAGCTTCGTATTTCCTGCTGTGTAAGCTTTCGTCATCTCTGGTACGAGAGACATACTAAAAGCTGTCGCAACGGATACCGGGATAAGCACAACCATTTGAACAAGACCAATTATCGCATTAATTTTTTCCGCTTCTCCTTGCATATACCCTATTTGTATAAGTAGTTTATTAATTGTAAATGTATCAATCGTCTGATACAACGGAATTGCTAAGCCCACCACAACAAAAGGAATAGAATATGTAAAGAGCTCCTTATACAATGAGAAAAAAGATTTCGTTGTTTGTGGTATACTTTCCATCTCTTTTTTCTTTAAGTGCCTTCTCCTTCTTATATAATACGCACTTAAAACAGTTAATCCACCTACAGCTCCCATAAATGCACCGAACGTTGAAATACCAACCGCTAGCGAAACAGAAGCTTTTAAAACATATAAAACGACAAAGCTTCCTATTAAAATGGTTAAAACCCGAAAAAATTGCTCTACAACTACACTTAATGCAGAAGGCCCCATCGATTGGAATCCTTGAAAGAAGCCCCTTAATAAACTCATTACTGGCACAAGTATTAACGCAAAACTTACAATTCGAATATTAATAGTAACCGCTCCTACACTATTCCCCGTTTGATCATTCCCATCGATGACAAGTTTAGCTAAATGCGGAGCTAGCATATATAACGTAAAACACGAAATGACTCCCATTATAAACATAAACACGATTCCACTTTTCAACACTCTCTTAACCGTATGATAATCATTCAGTTGATCATATTTTGATACCATCTTTGAAACAGCTAGCGGTAATCCCATTGTTGCTATACTGAGCATGATGGTATAAGGACGATATGCATATGTGTATAGAACGTAACCACTCGTACCGACCATCGCTGTAAATGGTATAACATATATAAACCCTAACATTTTTGATATCATCGTTGCCATCGTTAAAAATATCGTTCCACGTATAAACGGTGACCCTTTCATCACATTCCTCCGCTACGCTTTATTATTACACATTATGGACAACTCCTTTTCTTTAGAACCGAAACAAACAAAAAAAGCCAATGAAAAATCATTGACTTTAACGCGCTGCTTTTTTCTTTTTGAAATACTTTAAACCAAAGTATAGAGCAATAAAAAGAACAGCTCCTATAATTATGTAATGTGTGTAATCAGATGCATACTCTTTAATTTGTCGCCAATTCCCACCAAGTTTTTCACCTAAGTATATAAATAGAATTGACCATGGAATGATCGCTACAACCGTATAAAGTGTAAATAGTTTTAATGGCATCTTAGCTAGCCCTGCTGGAATAGAGATCGCATGACGTACTACTGGGATAAAGCGCGCAGAAAATATTACGCCTGCTCCATAACGCTTAAACCAACCTTCCGCTATGTCTAAATGATGTTTATTAATAAGTAGATATTTCCCATATTTCTCTACAACCGGACGCCCTCCGTAGTATCCAAGCCAGTATAAAAAGATTTGCGCTAAAGTACCACCAATCGTTCCGGCGATAACTGCACCCACAAAACTAATTTTACCATTCGCTACTAAAAAGCCAGCATACGAAAGTACAATTTCACTCGGGATTACTTCAATCATTAAAGCAAGAGCTACTCCAAAGTAACCTAAGCTTGCAAAAAATTGCAATAACTGATCTATTATGTTTGCTAACATGTTCTTTTTTATCTCCTTTTTTCTTCACATACCATCCCATTATTACATAAAGGCTGCAATCTGCCAATATCTTCATTTTAACAATATGTACAATTCAAGCAGGATTAATCTATTAATTTCTCTTTCTGCGGGTCTTTCATGTAGGCAAACATCTCTTTAATTTGGTTTTCTGTATTTCTAGCAATTGATAAATTAGGCAATTCATTTTCACCAAAAAACTCCACCTCTTCTGTTTCAATGCTAGTTTTCTTTTCTCCACCAATAATCTCGCATCCAATGAAAATCTTATATACATGCGTCGCCGATGGAGATGGTTGATGTTTTTCTTTATCAAATATAGCTAGTAACTTAAAATGATCTACCTCATAACCTGTCTCTTCGAAAACTTCTTTTGCTGCAACTTCGGTTGGCGTATAACCGACATCAGCCCATCCACCTGGCAATGCCCATTTCCCATCGCTTTTTTCTTTCACAAATAATAACTTTTCATTTTGAAAAACAACCGCTCTTATATCAACTTTAGGTGTTTGATAGCCTGTCTCACTTGCAAATAATTTCTCTACGACTTCCCAATCTGTTTTCGTATAATGTGACATCATTGAAATAGAAATATCTCGTAATTGCTGGAAACGCTCAATATCATACACATCCTTAGAATACGTTAAACCCGCTTGAGCTATAGATTGTATTTGTTTTACCCAATCAATCCATTTAATCGTCATATATCCGCATCCCCATTCTCTATCAAATATATTACTTCATTTTTATTGATACATCTTTATTATACAAAAAAAAGAGATTGATAACGTTTCAATCTCTTTCAAAATTAATCCAATTCATGTAAGTGGTCTTGTATATACTTTCTTCTTTTATTTATATATTCATAAATCATATCAGCCTCTTGATCAAATGTTTCTAATTTTTCTTTCATGTATGGATCTTGTAGTAAATATGGGCGAATCAATTCACACAACCCTTCTACTTTCGGCCTCATAAACGAAACTGTGAATTGATTTTCTAATATTTCTTCCAAAATACTTCGATACTGCTTTCTAAATACAGGTATGTCTAGCAATCTTGCACTTAACGTATTATACCCTTGAATGCGAATATATTCATGATTAAGTGGTCTCCCTTGTACATCTCGCCCCCAAGTCGCATCATAATCCCACGGTATAACTTCAAATAAATTTGTTTCATCGTTATGATATAGTGCATAGTTATGAACGAAACCATCAAAGTTTTGCGTAAAAATAACTCCTGCTAACCATCGTAAATATTTATCTACATGTAGAAACTTCCCAATTTCTTTTTCATAGGCTTCCCTCGTCAAAGTATTCGCTTGAAATACAAATTCACTCAGTTGTTCTTCACTATTTTTATTCGAATATTTAAATTCATAACCCGCAAAGAGCTCTGTCTTAACATCTTTATCTCGTTCACTCATTAATGAAAAATTCGCATCATCATCTATCGCATAATAAATAGAACCACTCGGTAATCCTCTATTTTTTAAAAAATTTTCATCAACCGATTCTAACTGTAAGTACACACCTTGAATTTGACCATTAATTTTTATAAATACATGTTGTGATTTTGGCGAAAGTACACCAATATCATGAAAAAAATCTAAAGATAATTTATTTCGTATGAGAGACGGATCCATAAACTCCGAATTCAAATGAAACTCTTTCGCACCTTGAAATTTTTTAGGCTTATAAAACATAACATGATAAGACTTTTTCTCAAATTCGCGAATATGAGCTCCTCGGTATACGATATCAATATCATACTTCTTTTTTCCATAAGTTAATTTCGCTGGCACTGGACTATCTGACCAAATGTCCTTTTTCAATTCCACTAAGTACATTGGATGAACAAAAAAATCATATGAAGGCAGCATGTTTTCTCATCCCTTCTCAGTTCTCTTCCTTCAATGTATGCGCCTTTTCTTGTCCATACATCCGCAATCATCTATTTATATAAAATTACACTCTTGTCCTGTTCAGAAAGATGCCTACATACATATCATGTTAAGGAAAAAGAATACCTTTTCACTTTAATACATGATAAGGAGGATTTCTATGAAACGTGATATTAGAAAAGCTGTCGAAGAAATCAAAAGTGCTGGGATGGAGGATTTCTTACACCAAGATCCAAGTACTTTTGAATGCGATGATGATAAATTCACTCATCATCATTGTACAACTGGATGTAAATGTACAACTGGGGGTAAATGTCCAAGAACAAGATGTACTCGCGTGAAACATTGTACGTTCGTTACAAAATGTACGCACGTAAAAAAATGGACATTTGTTACGAAATGTACACGTGTACGTGTTCAAAAATGGACGTTCGTTACGAAAGTAACGCGTAGAAAAGAATGCGTATTAGTTACAAAACGTACTCGCAGAAAACATTGTACATTCATTACAAAATGCATACGCTTTGAAAAGAAATTTTTCTGGACAAAACGAAGTTTCTGTAAAAAATGCGAATTCTTCCCTAACAGACACGGTCACTCTTGCGATGATTCATGTGATCATGGTAAAGACTGTCACGATAGCGGACACAAATGGAATGATTGCAAAGGCGGACATAAATTCCCATCTTGCAAAAATAAGAAATTCGATCACTTCTGGTATAAAAAACGTAACTGCTAGTTTTTATACCACCCAAAAAAGGCCGTTTTGCGGCCTTTTTTACATTTATTGAAAGTGACTTATATCTGCAAATTGTTTCACTTTACCAATACCCTCTTCAAATTCTATTATGCTCAAACTGGCACTATGCATAAATGGATCATCCCACACATTTTCTATTTCCATTCCCGCGAAATACCCTATAAGTAATTTTGCTGCTGCCGCATGAGAAACAATCAATATGTTTTGTCCTTTATGCTTCTCTAAAAGAAGCTGCATCCCTTCAATTACTCTTTCATAAACGGCCTCAAAATTTTCGCCTGATGTTGACTGAAAAAGATGTGGCTCATTCCAAAACAGATGTACTTCTTCTGGAAATTGCTTTTCTATATCCGTGATTGTTTGTCCTTCCCATATACCCATGTTAATTTCATAGAAATGCTCATCCGCTATAATGGGTATATCACGTTCCCCTTTTATTAACTCTGCCGTATGAAGTGTTCTTTCGCTCGGACTACTATAGATCGCATGGATTGGTAAATCTTTCATTCGATTCCCTAATTGTTTCGCCTGAACTATACCATTTTCAGTTAAAGCAGAATTTTTCCGTCCCTGCATTCGCTTCGCTACATTCCACTCTGTTTCACCATGCCTTGTTACATATATAGTTGTTTTCATTTCTTACTCCCCCTCACCATGTTGGTCGTAATTCCCACGGTTCAACTCTCCCTACAATCCACTCCGCTCGTTTACTTTCAATCCCTTTTATAACTCCATCAGCTATCTCTTCATGAGTAAGCCATCTTCCATATGTATCTTCTAAAATAAAACATAAAATAATTCTATGATAAATACATCGCGTACTCCCTATTTTTTGTGCAGGCATACGTGATGCTTTACTACCTAAAATATGAAATAAACTATATGTTTTAGACGACAAATCTAGTTCTTTACAAATATTTGATAGTACATGCTTTGCACTTGTGTGTACCCATGCAACAACTAATGTGATTGGGCCATTTTTCTTAATTGTACTTTTAATAGCTAGCTTTACATCTTCATCATTATGATAATCTAACGAAAGGCATGTAATATTTTCTAGTGCAGAACTCATTCGCTTAACATTTTCTAATTTCACTTCATCTCGCCCGATAATAGAAACATAAAATCCTTTCTCACAAAGCCACATAGAAACTTTCTTTAGCATTCCTGTTCCACCAATTACAAGTGCATGCAAATACTATCCCTCCCTAATAAAATGTCATATGAGGTTTCTCATCTCTATAATAATTTAAACGGTCTTGCAGTGTCCCTGAGTGAAATTCAAATTTATGACCGTCAGGATCAACAAAGTATATAGATTCGCAATCTCTTACATCACGTTCTCTTCCTTGTAAAATATGAACATCATTTTCTTCTAATCGCTGTATTAGAGATTTAAAGTCTTCTTGTTCAACAGAAAATGCAATGTGCGTATAAGATTGATGAATCTCATTTCTCGGAATATGCGTCTCTTCATTAAGCGCTATCCATACTCCACATATGTTAAAATAAGCCAATTCCCTTCCTTTAACTAATAATTCTCCTTCTAATACTTTTTCATAAAACATAATAGAGTTTTCTAAATTAGATACCGAAAAACAAATATGATTGATTCCCCTTAACAACTATAATTCCTCCTTATACAAATAAAAGATGAGCGAAAATTCACTCATCTTTTATTATACTATTTTTTTGTAATATATGCCCATTTATAACTGAAGTCCCCGCCAAACGTATGGTTAGCAATGCCTTTTACAAACGGCTTCTCTAAATAAGCTGTACTTTGTTGGTACGTAGGAGAAATTGCTGCGTCTTGACCAATTAAGATTTTTTCAGCTTCCGCAAGTGCATTCCAGCGTGCTTTATCATCTTTTAATAGCTCTCCTTTTGATTTCGCTACTAAATCATCATACTTCGGATTAGAATAATCCATTTCATTAAATGAGCTTCCAGTAACAAACATATCAATATAAGTCATTGGATCCGGATAATCAGGACTCCATGCAGATAATGAGAATTCATATTGGAATTTCTTTTCTAAATCTAGCTTCTGCTTGTATGGTTGCTGTTTCAAATTCACTTTAATACCAGGCAAGTTTTTCTCTAGTTCTTCCTTAATAAAGTCGCCCACTTTTTTACGGCTACCGTTATCATCGTTTAGTAATTCAACCGTAATTGTATCTTGACCAAGCTCTTTCTTCGCTTCTTCCCATAATTTTTTTGCTTTCTCTGCATTATCTTTACTATCACGGAAGTTTTTATTTACAGAGCGGAAATCTTTTCCATCCGGACCTGTCGTGAATTTTTCAGGTACTAAGAAATATGCTGGCAATGAACCGTCATTTAGAATGACATCAGCAATTCCTTTTTTATCGTATGCTAAATCAATCGCTTCACGTACTTTTTGGTTTTTAAATGTTGCATTTTTTTGGTTAAAACGTAAGAAATATATGCGTGGATCTAACTTCGTTTTAAATTCATCTGGCTTATTCTTTTTATATTTATCAACAAATTCAGAAGTTAAAATAACTCGATCTGCTTGATCACTATCATATAAATTTACTCCCGTGCTTGTTTCCTTCACAATACTTACATTAATTTCGTCTAATTTTACAGTATCTTTATCCCAATAATTAGGATTTTTCTTCAACTGATAATTTTGTTCATGTTTCCATTGACTCATTGTAAATGGTCCATTATATAATAATTTATCTGCTTCTAATCCGTATTTATCTCCTTGCTCTTTCACATATTTTTCATTTAATGGGAAAAATGTAGGGAACGACGTAAGCTCAAGAAAATAAGGTGCTGGTTGCTCTAATTCTACTACCAACGTTTTATCATCCTTCGCTTTAACACCCAATTGATCTGCTGGTAATTCACCTTTATTTACTTTCTGTGCATTTTTCACATCAAATAAAATGAATGCATATTCTGCCGCTAATGCTTTATCTAATGTACGTTGCCATGCATATACAAAATCTTGTGCTCGAACTGGATCACCATTTGACCATTTCGCATCACGTAATTCAAATGTATATGTCTTTTTATCTTCACTAATCTTCACATCTTTTGCCATACCTGGTGTTGGTTTATTATCTTTATCTAGACGATATAAACCTTCCATTGCATTTACAAATACACGGAAAGATACAGAATCTGTTGATTTAGATGTATCCATTGAAGGAATTTCAGCTGTTTCTAGCAAATTTAAAACTTGTTTATCGGCCATTCCCTTATTCGATTCTTTCTTCGTTGTCGAAGCCTTCTCACCATTCCCACATCCTGCAACCAATACACTCGTCGTTAACGCAAGTGCAGCAATTGTTGTTGTCTTTCTCTTCATTCTTCCTTCCCCCAATCTATATGTATAAGTTAAATCCTATATAATATATTTCATTATACAAAAGATTCTGATTATTTTAAATATTTATTTTAACAAACATAGAAAAAAGCGATCGGAAATTTCTTTCCAGCCGCTTTCTTGAATAGCATTTACTTGTAATCCATCCTCTATATCAAATGGATTTTGAACTTTAAATATTTCTTCCATCAGCTTCAAAAACTCTTCTTCAGTTTTAGATTCACCATTAACCATAAGTGAGTATGGTTCCACTTCACCTAATTTATAATCGACAACAAATTGAATCTTCACCTTTTGTCTTGGCGTTCCGGTGTTATACCCTTGGAATTCTACTAATTCTAACCCTTCCGTTCCACGATAATATATCCAACCTGAATTTTGAAAATAATTTTCGAAAGATTCACCTATTGAAAAGAAAGGATATTCATAAAGCGAGCTTGTACGAACCTTTTGAATAACGTCTCGATCAGTCGGAAAAAAGAAATGGCTAAAAAATATGCTAGCAACTGCTAAAATAGTAACAATTGTCGCTCCCATTTTGCTCGTTCCGCCGCTATCATTGATTAGATAGTTTTCAACTGATTTATCTTTTATTTCTCTTGCTTTTATTCGGTATATACGTCTTTCCACAAATTGATAGTATAATCCATTTGCAAAAATCCCCATTCCAAACAGAATAAAAATGAGTAATAAAAACGTAAGAGGCACCATATTAATGATTGGCAACGCTACATTAAATCCCATATAATACGAAAATGCATCACACGCTACTAATAACAACATAAATAAAGCAGCTGGTACATAATACTTACGATATCCTAGCCAGCCTATATTGAAAATAGCAGCCCAACCATTCCAGCTCCACCTAGCAATCCGCTTATTCTCAAGATTCCATTTCCTTTTGTAATACGGATATTGTCTCCCTACATATACTTCCAGTTCTTTATCTATTAACGAGCTACCTTCCTCTTGTTCATTATCCAAGTTTCGCTGACAACTTGCACAATTTAACTGTTCCTCCTCGCAAGGTTGCCCACAATTTATACATTTCAAAACAATCCCTCTTCCCATCCATACGTCATTTCAAAATACCTTCGTGTTTTAATAACCACTCTTTCCTCCATAAACCACCAGCATATCCAACAAGCTTTCCACTCTTTCCTATTACACGGTGACATGGAACAATTATTGAAATTGGATTCCGACTATTTGCCCCTCCTATTGCCCGTACAGCTTTTATATTTCCAACTTTCTCTGCAATATCTAAATATGAAGCACTTACGCCGTATGGAATAGTATAAAGTGCATCCCATACATTTTTTTGAAATGCTGTTCCCTCCGCAGACAGCGGGACCGTAAACTCTTTTCTTTTCCCTTTAAAATATTCATCTAACTCATTTATACATTGTTCTATCATTTCATTTTTATTTTCTTCTTGTCGTTCATCAACAAATATAACAGACGTAATTCCTTCTTGATTCGCTGTAATTTCAAGCAAACCTACTTCGCTTTCATAATAAGCCTGGTACATATGCCATCCTCCAATTCAGTTCATATTAGTCATTGTAACACGAATATACAAAATTTTTCGTATAAGCGTTTTATTAGAGAAACAAAAAAGAGAATGGTAAAATATAAGAAAATTCAATCAAGGAGGCTATTTGATGAATTCCAAGCTTTTTTCACCTTATACAATTAAGAACGTTACACTAAAAAATCGTATCGTTATGTCGCCTATGTGTATGTATTCATCGGGGAATGAGGATGGCAGCGTTACGAATTTTCATCTCATTCATTATGGAACTCGCGCTGCTGGCCAAGTAGGTTTAGTTATGGTTGAAGCAACTGCGGTGTTAGCTGAAGGACGAATTTCTAACAAAGACTTAGGTATTTGGGATGACAACCTAATTGAAGGCTTACATAAAACGACTACTTTTATACATGATAACGGCGCAAAAGCTGCCATTCAACTCGCTCACGCCGGAAGAAAAGCAGAATTAGAAACAGATGCGTTAGCTCCTTCAGCCATTCCATTTAATGAAACAATGAAAATGCCAATAGAAATGAGCAAACACCAAATTAAAAATACTGTATTAGCTTTTCAGCAAGCTGCAGTACGATCAAAACAAGCTGGATTTGATGTTATTGAAATACATGGCGCTCACGGTTACCTTATCAATGAATTCCTATCACCACTTACTAATAAACGGACGGATGAATACGGCGGCTCACCTGAAAACCGCTATCGTTTCTTACGCGAAATCATTGACTCGATAAATGAAGTTTGGAACGGACCGTTATTTGTCCGTATTTCAGCAAATGATTATCATCCTGAAGGGTTAACAGTTCAAGATTATGTTCAGTATACAAAATGGATGAAAGAACAAGGAGTAGATTTAATCGATTGTAGCTCTGGAGCTGTTGTCCCTGCACGTATCGATGTTTATCCTGGGTATCAAGTACAATATGCTAAACATATTAAAGAGCATGCTAACATTGCAACTGGTGCAGTTGGATTGATTACGACCGGAGTACAAGCAGAGCAAATTTTAAACAATAACGAAGCAGATTTAATTTTTATCGGACGTGAGTTACTTCGCAATCCTTACTTTCCACGAATAGCCGCCAATGAACTTGGCTTTGAGTTAGAAGAACCGTATCAATATGAGCGAGCGCCAGGGAAAATTCATACGAATAAATAAAACCGAGAAGTCATTCTTCTCGGTTTTATTTATTCTATCGTTGTAATTTCATTTGAATTATAAGTATGGATACCCGATTCTTCTCGCAGCGCGGTTATATACATCCCTTTCGCCACATCTTTAGCTGAAATTGGTTTATACTTTTTGAAAGCCCCTTTAAAGATAAAAGGAATAATACGAGATAACTTTTCAGCCATTTGTTCGCCGAAACGAAATTCTTGTCGATTTCCTACTAATAATGATGGTCTAAAAATGTGAATACCACCGATCACTAACTTTTGCAATTCTTCTTCCATTTTCCCTTTCACTTGTGAATAAAAGAAAAATGATTTAGGATTCGCTCCCATAGAAGACACGACAAGAAAATTTTGTACCCCTTGTTTTTCAGCTAAACAAGCAGCTCGTAACGTATATTCATAATCTACTTTTTTAAAATTTGCTTTTGTTTTTGCTTTTTTTATTGTTGTTCCTAAGCAACTAAAAACATCATCCACAGCAAAGAACTCTTTATATTCCTCTAATACCAAAAAATCAACTTGTTTCTGCTGTAACTTCTCATGTTGCAATTGCATTGGCTCTCTTACAAAAATAGTAACCGAATCGTAGTAATCTGATTCAAGTAATAGACGCGTTATCTCTTGTCCAACTAAACCACTTGCACCAAGTATTAACGCTGTTCGCTTATTCATATATGCATATACCTCTTATTTTACTTTTCTCTCCTTCAGTAAAATACAACCTTTAGGAGTTTCCTGCTCTTATTTTACCACAAGTAAAACACTATGCGTACGCATAGTGCTTTACTCACTCTTTTTTCTCATCTCTCTCTTGTAATTTCGTTATTGTTGTAGCGTCCCCTAAATTACTTATTAATCTTCTTAAAAAAATTAATACGAAAGATAATGGCAATACTACCGCTAATATTAATAAAATAGCTTCCATTAAGTAACCCAAGCGCTCATCCCCCTCTTTACCTCCTTTTCAATATATGAAAACAGCGTTGTCACATATGCATGCATTTGCAAAAATAATACACCTATATTTGACAAATTTATAACAAAAACAAATCGGAATGATTATTATTTATTGCAACTTTATTAAAGATGTATTATACTAAGTTCGCAAACTAAAACGTAATTATTCCGTTTTGTATTAAAATGATATTTTTCTTCTATAATTGGGGAAAATATATCCGTAAAAAAGAAAAGAGGAGAACTTCATGCCTAAAAGATTGACTATATTTTCATTCTTACTTATTTTTACCTTAATTTTCGCTGGCTGCTCAAATAAAAAAGAAAGTAATGCCAAGAAAGATGGAAAGCTAACAGTTTATACAACGATTTTCCCACTTGCTGATTTCGCAAAGAAAATTGGTGGCGACTATGTAAATGTTGAAGCAATTTACCCACCTGGTGCAGATTCACATACATTTGAACCAAGTCAAAAACAAACAGTACAAGTTGCAAAAGCCGATTTATTTGTTTATAACGGCGCTGAATTAGAACCATTTGCTGAAAAAATGGAAAAAACATTACAAAAAGAAAATGTTAAAATTGTAAATGCATCTAAAGGTATTGAGCTTCGTGCTTCTACTGAAGAAGAGCATCATGATCATGGAGATGGCCATAAAGAAGATGAACATCATCACGATAAAGACCCACATGTTTGGTTAGATCCTACTCTAGCAATGAAACAAGCAGAAAAAATTAAAAATGCACTTGTAGAATTACAACCTGAACATAAAAAAGAATTCGAAAAAAACTTTGCAGCACTTCAAACTAAATTTACTGATTTAGACGATGGATTTAAGGCAGCTGTAGCGAACGCAAAAACGAAAGAAATTTTAGTTTCTCATGCTGCCTATGGTTACTGGGAACAACGATACGGCCTAAAACAAATTCCTATCGCTGGAATTTCAGCTTCTGATGAACCATCTCAAAAGCAGCTTGCTGACATTACAAAAACAGTAAAAGAACATAATCTAAAATATATTTTATTCGAAACGTTCTCTACTCCAAAAGTAGCATCCGTAATTCAAAAAGAAACTGGTACAAAAGTTTTACGCTTAAATCACTTAGCTACTATTTCTGAAGATGATGCAAAAAATAATAAAGATTACTTCACTTTAATGGAAGAAAACGTAAATACATTGAAAGAAGCAACAAACTAATCCATTATATTTTCTAGGCAGCTGAATCTGTTATTCAGCTGCCTTTTTATGTATTTATCCTTGACTTGACCAAAATAACAAGTAAAATTATCCATATTAGCTTGAAAGCTATATTAATTTAGAAGGTGAGTTGGAATTATGAATCTTCACATTTGTGAAGTAACAGCAAAAAATTGGCGTTCAGTAGTTGCTTTAGACGTCGCAAAAGATCAGCAACAATTTATTGAAAGTAACGCGTTTTCTTTAGCAGAATCATTATATGAAGGAAACGGAACGTCAGTAGGTTTATATGATAGCGAAACACTTGTAGGATACGCAATGTATGGATGGTATTCAGTAAAACATAAAAGTGTATGGCTCGATCGCTTTATGATTGACCAACAATATCAAGGAAAAGGATACGCAAAACGTTTCCTTCGCTTACTTATTCAATTCTTACAAGAAAAATTTGAATGTAAAATAATTTACTTAAGTTTACATCCAGACAACAAACTTGCAATGGGACTGTATGAATCATTTGGTTTCCGCTTAAATGGGGATATTGATGATGAAGGTCCAGTTGTAGGTGTTGTAATGGAGTTACTAATAGACGAAAATACAAGCCTGTGAAAACAGGCTTTTTATTATACAGTCATCAATTTTTAGTTTCTTTCCCTTATTTAATTCTGTTTTGCAATCTAATAGAATACTCATAAAAAATAAGCCTACAATTTACGCAGACTTATTTCACACACTCCTCGAAATGTTCTTGGAACCACTCTTTATTAATATCTCTTCCGATAAAAACTACTTCACTTACTCGCTCTTCGCCCTCTTGCCACTCTCTATCGTACGAAGCAGCAAATAACGTATGTACACCTTGGAAAACGATACGTTTATCTACTCCGTCTATCGATAAAATTCCTTTGTAACGATATAAATATTCCCCTAGCTCTTGCACGACAGCTGACATCCACTCATTAAGCTTTTGTAAATCCAGCGGACGTTCTTCACGTAATACAAATGATTTCACACCTTCTAAGTGGTTATGTTCTTTATGAGGGTAAATTTGCAACGTATCTTTCGTTTTAAACGTTTGGATTTGTAATAAAGATGGTATATCTACCTCACAGTTAGTCGCCTCAATTAACTTTGCAGTCGGGTTAATTCCTTGAATTTCATGCAAGAGATTTTCTTTCTCATTCTCTTCAATTAAATCTAATTTATTTACTAAAACAACATCAGCAAACGCAATTTGCTCTTTTGCTTCTAATCCTTTTTCAAAATGTTTATGTATATGATAACTATCTACCACCGTTACAACACCGTTAATTTGGTAAGCAGATTGGATGACTGGATCTAAAAAGAATGTTTGAATAATCGGGCCTGGATTTGCAAGGCCAGTCGTTTCAATTACTAAACCATCAAAATCCATTTTCCCTTCTGCTTTTACGTCCAATAACTGTTTTAAAGCAACAAGTAAGTCTTCACGTACAGTACAGCATAAACAGCCATTTGTCATTTCCATAATTTCTTCTTCCACATTCATAATCAACTGATTATCAATGCCAATTTGCCCTATTTCATTTACAATCACCGCTAATTTCTTACCGTGATTTTCTGATAAAATACGATTTAATAATGTCGTTTTCCCCGATCCAAGAAAACCAGTTAATATTGTTACTGGAATCATTTCGTACATCTCCTTATAGCTATATGTTTCTACATTATAACATATAGAGAAAATCGTTTTTGTAGCAAAACATATTTATTGTCTGTACACCTAATTAACTATATAATAATATGTAGTAAGAAAGCCTTTTCAAAACATTATTATTCATCAAGGGGGTACTTATAATGGAGCGAGTTCAAATGGCTGAAACGCTAGAATTTTCTCGTATTATTCAAGGATTTTGGCGTTTAGCAGAATGGAATATGACAAAACAAGAATTACTTTCTTTCATTGAAGATTGTATGGATATGGGAATTACTACTTTTGATCACGCTGATATTTACGGCGCATATACGTGTGAAGGGTTATTTGGCGAAGCTTTACAATTAAAGCCTTCCTTACGAGAAAACATGCAAATTATTACAAAGTGTGGAATCGCTCCCCCATCACCGAAATTTCCAGAACGATATGTTGCTCACTACAATACTAGTACAGAGCATATTATGCAAAGTGTAGAAGCATCACTTAAAAATTTACATACAGATTATATTGACGTATTACTTATTCATCGTCCCGATCCTTTTATGGATCCAAATGAAGTGGCAAAAGCCTTTTCACAATTAAAACAAGAAGGAAAAGTTCGTCACTTCGGTGTATCTAACTTCTTACCTTCACAATTTAATATGTTAAATTCGTACTTAGATTTTCCACTTATTACGAACCAAATTGAAGTTTCTGCATTGCAGCTTGAGCATTTTGAAAAAGGAACAATTGACTTATGCCAAGAAAAACGAATCAATCCAATGATTTGGTCACCTCTTGCTGGTGGTGAGATCTTTACTGGTCAATCAGAACGTGCTGTACGTGTACGCGAAACTGTGCAAAAAGTTGCTACTGAGCTAGGTGTTTCTAATATCGATACGGTTATGTATGCTTGGTTACTTGCTCATCCAGCTAATATGATGCCAATCGTTGGCTCTGGTAAATTAGATCGCGTAAAAACTGCCGCTCTTGCTACAAAAGTTAACTTAGACCGTCAACAATGGTTTACAATTTTCGAAAGCTCTAATGGACATCCTGTACCATAATGCATAAAAAGAAGAGCTATTTTCTTACAGCTCTTCTTTTTCATATGTATTTCTAGTCATGGCAAATACACACATATCCCTTAATCCGTTTCCATCTACCGCAACACTCGCACTTTCTAACGTACCTTCTAACTTAAAACCTAATTTCTCAGGTATCGCTCTACTCTTCTTATTTAAAGAATCACAACGAATTTCTACACGGTTTGCTTTCAATTCAGAAAAAGCGTAATCCGTTATACCTTTCGCAGCCTCTACCATATAGCCTTTTCCGCTAAACCTTGTATCAATCCAATATCCGATTTCAAATTGAGGTATATCCCAATTAATACGATGCAATCCGGCTGAAGCAATAAATTCACCTGTTTCTTTCGAAAATACTAGTAATCTTAAATCCTCACGTTGCAAAAATTGAATATGTGATTTTCTAATACTTTCTTCTACTTCTTGCTCTGTTTGCTCTTTTTGTGCAAACACCATCCAAGGTTTTAGTTCTTCTATTGAAGCCTGAATTGCATCATATACAACTTTACCATCTCCTGGTTTCGGCATTCGAATAAAAAGCCTGTCAGTATAAAATTCAGAAGGAAAATCGAATAATAACAGATTCACTGTAAACACTCCCTATATTTCTTTTATATATAATAATATCCATCTCAAGTTATATAGTAAAGAATTTTCTGAATTGAAAACCTTTTACTCATTCACTTCCACCGCTACACGAATTCCAGATTCAATCGCACCTTGAATCCATCCGTGATATAGCGTTGTATGATCTCCAGCGAAGAATATTCTCCCCTCTGGTTTGACAATCGCTGGTTGCAACTCAGATTCTTGACCTGCTTGAAAAAGTGCAAATCCTCCAAGCGCATACGGATCCAATGTCCAGCTTTTTGATATTCCAGATATGAACTCATCATACACTTGACCACCTAATATTGTTGCTAAGTTGTGTAATGCGTAATAAATACGATCACCTTTTGATAAACCATCCCATAACAACGCGTCATAAGACCATGTATAGCTACCTAACATCATAGCCGGTCCTTTCTGCCCAATTCCATAACTTGGATAATAGGCATAACGAATTGGCAAATCTGTTATAATTCTGCCGCCTAATTGTCCTTGTTCTTCCCAAAATCGGCTTTTAAATTGAATTCCTATTTTCGTCGCAGGCATATAATGTAATTCACGAATTGCTTTCCATTTTTCATGAGATATAGAATCAAACGGATCTACTTCTACAAAACGCATTGTCGAAAACGGAATGGTAACAATAACTAAATCTCCTGTAATACTACTATATTCAAAAGTTTCCTCGTTCCGATAGAAAGCTGTCACACCATTATCGTGTTGATGTAGCTTCATTAATTTTTGATTATATATAATATTCTCTTCTAATTGCGGTAAAAATGACTTTGGCAATCTATCGTTCCCGCCCACAATTTCACAAAATCCGCTCTCCTCTTGCATAATGTATAGAAAGCGTAAAGTCTCTACAAACGATCGTTCCAAAAAACCTTCTAAATCTAATAGAACACCAATCATCTCAATTGTTACTGGCGAAAAGTAAGTATTATACTGATAAGGATGATACTTTAAAAATTGCCCCGTAGAGTATCTTCCAAAATCCTTTACTACAACGTCCCAATTTTTTTCTGGGTTCTTTTTTATAAAATTTATAATGGGCTGTACCGCTAACAATAATAATTCCTCTGACGTTTTTCCAACTTCATTCATTTCCACAGGATATCTTAGAATACTTGGATCTTTTTCATATTGTTTTAACGTCGTTTTCCGTCCATTTACGTATATAATATCCGTCTCATTCCTATTAATAAAAGGTCTCACCTGTAGCCCAAATTTTCTTATATATGTCATCGTTAATGTATGCGAATATGGAATCCTCATTGCTCCAACATCTAAATATAATCCGGTATCTTCCATTCTAACCGTTTCTATACGGCCACCTACCCGGTTATTTGCTTCAAAAATTTTCACATCATGTCCTGCAGCCTTTAATAAAGAGGCTGAAACTAACCCAGCCATACCAGCTCCCACTACAATAATCTGTTTTGGGCTTGTCGTCTTATTCAATCCTTTATCTATAACTTTTAACGCTTCATCCATTTCAGTGTTATACATTATATCTTTCTGCACAATTCCACCCCTTACTTCATCAAATGGACGTTAGTGGTTTAGTGCATTTTATTCATAAATCCCCATAAACATAACACCATTGCAATTTGAATATTCACTAAAAGTACATAAGAGACAGATTTCATATTTCTTTATGCCTCGTATAATATAACAACCGCAACGAAGGAGTGACTAAAAAATGAAACATACTTATGATTACCACGCTACAAAAAAGCATTTAGAATTAAAGAAACAAAACTTATGTAAAAAACTTAGCAATATGACACTATCTGAAAAAGAACGTGAACAACTAAAACGTGAAATTGACAACTATGAATATATTTTAAATCTAGTCGAAATGAATCATTATGAACGCGGATTTTCTCGTTAAAAGCGGAAATAAGATTATCCGCTTTTCATTTTGAGCATTTCACTACGCATTTTTCATAAGTAAATATATAATAGGATGTACATTAAGATTGAGAGGTATATTCTATGATCAAGTTAAGTGTATTAGACCAATCACCTATTTCAGATGGTAGCACAGCAGCCCAAGCTTTTTCACATACAGTTACGCTTGCACAAGAAGTTGAAAAACTCGGATTCACACGTTTTTGGGTATCCGAACATCATAATTCCGTAAGCTTAGCTGGTTCAAGTCCAGAAATACTTATTTCTCATATTGCCGCTAAAACGGACCGTATTAGAGTCGGTTCAGGTGGTGTTATGTTACCGCATTATAGCCCATATAAAGTTGCTGAGAATTTCCGTGTTCTAGAAGCATTGTATCCGAACCGCATCGATCTCGGTGTTGGTAGAGCTCCTGGTGGTATGCCAATAGCAACTCGCGCACTTCAAGAAGGGAAAATGGTCTCACTTGATCAATATCCAGAACAAATTGCAGACGTTGCAATGTACTTACATGATCAAGTACCAGAAAACCATCACTATGCAAACTTAAAAGCCACTCCAGTTATCCCAACGTCTCCTGAAATGTGGATGCTCGGTTCTAGCGGAGAGAGCGCTAAAATTGCTGCAAACAACGGAGCTTCTTTCGCATTTGCACAATTTATTAACGGCTTCGGAGGCCCTGAAGTTATGAGGGCTTACCAAGAACAATATCAGCCTTCATTTTTAGGAGATAAGCCTAATTCAATCGTTGCCATCTTTGTTATATGCGGAGAAACAAATGAAGAAGCGGAAAAAATTGCTTCTAGTTTAGATTTATCAATCTTATTATTAGAGCAAGGAAAACGAACTACTGGTACACCTTCTATTGAAACTGCTCAAAATTATTCATACAGCGCTTATGATTTATTCCGTATAAAAGAAAATCGTCAACGTATGATTGTTGGTGATCCGTCTTCTGTAAAAGAAAAAATAATAAACTTAAGCAAAGCATACAATACTGACGAATTTATGATTGTCACGATTACTCATCAATTTGAACATAAATTAAAGTCTTATCGCTTATTAGCAAATGCTTTTAATTTATAATTCTAAAAAGAGATGCATCACATATGATGCATCTCTTTTTCTTACTACTTATTGTTTTCATTTCCTATATATTCAATAGCTTCTTTTAATAGCTCTTCAAAGTTAATAGGATAATCATGATCTAAGTCAGGCACAACTTTATACTTATGTTCTATATTCTTCTCTCTTAATAGTTGTACAAATTGCTGCGTGGATTCGAAACAATCTTCATCTTGATCCCCGCATACTATATATCCTTTTATATGTTTATCCTGCAGCACTCTTAGCAACTCATCCCATTCTTCAATCTCGGGAAGCCATGGTGCCATAAAAACAAAACCATCAACCTCTATATCTTTTTGCAAAATCGTATATAAAGCTACTCTTGCCCCTGCAGAAAAACCACCAATGATTACATTTTCTACTGTATGGTTTTCTATAAACTTATTGTAATGCCCTTTTAATTCTTCTTTCCCTCTCTCTATATCATCCCAAACAAATCCATCTGAAAACTGAATTTGTGAAGACTGTGGTAAAGCTAACGTGTAATCTTGTGTCAAAACTGATTTCCAATATGGCTCTACTATTTGAATATTTTCTTGGTCACCGTGCAATGTAAGTAGTAGATTTCCTTCTTTCTTGCTGTATATATATTTCACATCTGGTCTTTCCTTTTTATGTGCTAATTCTTCTCTTTCTTTACATAATTGCACCATTGTATGAAATTCTTCAAATTTATGTAGTGATTTTAAATCTTCGTCGGAAATTAAATACTCATTTCCATACCAGAATCCCTTTTCTATAATGGCCTCTCTCATTAAATGTAATGCTTCTTTTTCAAGTCCCGATGCACTTGCGAGTGCATACTTAAAATTATATATTTGCGCCTCATTCCCTATTACACCTGTAGCGTTTTCCATTATATAATTGTACGCTTCAAAACTTCCTTTATTTGCATAACAACGTAACGTTTCATTTAATAATTGAATGTAAGTCATGCTATTTTTCATGTACCAATTCCCCCGAAACCTTTTATAATATTTTTTGCGAATCTTTATACCACTTTGTATAACCCACGCTAACAATACCTTATTCTCAAAATGATGCTTAATAGTTACTCTTCCCTGTCCAATACATTTAGTATAAATAATAATAGACTGAAAAATCAATATTTTAACAAACAAAAAAAGACAACAATATATGTATTGTTGTTTTCATTACATCTACCCGCTCTTTTGTTTTTTTCTATCTGGTTTACTTGAAACTAAATAATGTTTTTCTGAAATATATAAGTCTCTTTTTAAGCTACGATTTAAGTAAGGTCCTAGCTTCATTCCGCATATGAGGCGATCTTCGCTACCTTCAACAATTGGGAACATTTCTTTTTCTGTTACGTATTGGTCTACTGCTTTTTGTACGACATCAATTTCTTTCACTAGGCTTAAATTTTCTGCTGTATGTTCAAATACCTCAAGCGTTTCCTTCGTTATGAGAAAATCATTTGTTGGAAATGCAGGTAAATACGGTTTTAACAAATCATAATTTACTGTATAATCTTCATTTACTAATACTGTATAAACGATATTAGCATTCGTTTCTAAAAACTGAGCCATCGCTTGTTCTAATTCATCTTTCGTAATTTCCCGCTCTTCTTTTCCAGTTCTGAAAAAGCGAAACATCGCATCGCCTCCTTTTTACTATATTATAGCATAAAAGAAAACTGAAAAATCATAAAAAAACCCATTGAAATAATTTTTCAATGGGTTTCTATTATATTTATCGTTATTTTAAGAATGCACTTAGCATCCATACATGCTGTTCTAATGTTGTATGAATTGCTAACAGCATGTCAGCTGATGTTTCATCACCAGCTTCACCTGCAACTTCCATACCTTCTTTTAATTCTTGAATAAGTGCAGAATAATCATTCACTAATGTTTGCACCATTTCTTCTGCAGATTCTTTGCTTGTCCCTTCGCTGACACTAGATGTTGCGAGATATTCTTTCATTGTCGCTAATGGTTTACCTTCTAAAGCTAAAATACGTTCTGCTAACTCATCAATATACGTTCCAGCCTCATTATAAAACTCTTCAAATTTCTCATGTAATGTAAAGAAGTGTGGCCCTGTCACATACCAGTGATAATTATGTAGTTTAACATATAACACATTCCAGTTTGCTACCTGCTTGTTTAATACTTCAACAACATTTGTTTTCGTACTCATACAATCACTCCTCTTATCATTTTGTAATGTTTATCTTTTAATAACCTAATTACATTTTACCATACATTCCCTTTCCTTTCGAACAATTGGCTTATATGTAACAAAGTTTTAACACCTTTAATGCTTCCCTAATATCATTAAATTCATGTATTTTTTCAAACACTTCATACGTCTAATTGTCCAAGCTCATACATATGCATAATAGTACATCAAGCTCATCATAGTAGAAAGAGGGATAACATGGACAATCAACAATGGCAAGTAGCAAAGAAAGTAGCCGCTACTTATATCGGAACTGTCGTTGGAGCTGGATTTGCTACTGGACGAGAAATTGTTGAATTTTTCACAGTGAATGGATTATACGGGACAATTGGCATATGTGTAAGTGGATTTTTTTTTATTTGGCTTGGCACAAAGATGATGTTACTTTCATCACAAATCGGGGCATTTTCAGCGCAAGAATTTAACAAATATTTATTTGGGGATGTATTTGGGAATGTTGTAAACACATTATTATTACTCGTTTTATTCGGCGTAACGAGCGTTATGTTATCAGGGGCTGGTGCAGTATTTGAAGAGCAACTTCGCTTACCAAGACAACTCGGTATTCTTATTACAGTTATCGCTTGTCTTATTATAAGTAGCCGCGGATTACAAGGTGTTTTTGAAGTAAATACACTTGTCGTACCTATTATGATGATTTTTATTATCGGACTTGCTATTACAACCTTTTTTCACGGTACACCTTCCATTAATAACACTATTCCTGCAGAGAACTGGAATATGAAATGGATTACTAGCCCTATTACATATGTCGCCTTAAATCTTTCTCTCGCCCAAAGTGTTCTCGTCCCATTAGCCAGTGAAGTAAAGGACCGAAAAGCTATTTTTTGGGGTGGGATTTTAGGTGGTGCTGGACTTTCTTTAATTTTATTATGCAGCCATTTAGCAATCTTATCAGTCGATCAATTTTACCAATATAACATCCCAATGGCTGAAGTCATAAGAAGATTTAATGCAACTTTTCACTTCTTTTTCGTTCTCATTATTTTCGGTGAAGTTTTCACAACTTTAGTTGGTAATGTGTTCGGAATGACAAAACAGATGCAATCTATTACTGGGTGGAAAAATAACAATATTATTTTCTTCATTTTACTAATTAGTTATTGCTTTAGCTACATCGGTTACAGTGACTTACTTCACATTCTATATCCTATCATCGGATGGGTAAGTATTGTTATACTGCCAATCATTGCGTTTAAACAACTTCAAAAAACATAAAAAAGCATCCATGTTATTGGATGCTTTTTTATGCTCATTCACAATCATCACATACTTCCCAGTACGGTCCCATTTCTAATGCTAAATATGGCTTTAACTGCAACCGAATCATTCGACTAGGCATGCGCTCTAAAACAAATTGAATACCTTCTTCATCTTCGTCTAATTCAACTTTTGAAATCGCAATTCTTTGCATAGTCGTAATGGGAATTCCATCTTTATATAAAGTGATTTTCACCTCATCGTATTCATTAAAATATAATTCGACACTCATTTGATTTTTCAGTATTTCATCAACAATTTTAAATGTATTATTTTGTTCTTGGATTATATATTTCCATCCGCCTCTATCTTCTTTCGGAGCTGTTTGAAATAATGTCTCCAAATCCTCGTATAGCATAAGATAACCCCTCTCTTACTAAAAAACGATGAGTATTTTATATACCCTTTATCTCTATCACTATCCATAGCTATTGTACCATATATCAACGTTCTTACCGTATTCATTTGCTTCATACATACTTATAAAATAACTAATTCTATCTCCATTATTATGTATATTACCTCATTACTCCATACACTCTTACAAGTTCAAATAACGACAGACTTTAATCCATGCAAATATTGTCTACTCTCTGCTTTTATTAGCTCACAGCATTCACACTTTTATATATAGTAAGACTACCACAAATAAAAAAGGAGAGTGACTTATACCACTCCCCTCAAAAGACCTTCCCTATAGCTGCTAAAACTAATACGATTATTAAAATTGCAAATAATAATGAGACAATGAAACTAAAAATAGGTAACGCTTTCTTTTCATTCTTCTTAAATAGTAACTTTAAACTAAGAAAAATATTTACTGGTACAAATATAAAATAAAAATATTTAACAATTTGCACCGAGCTATTCGAAAGTGTTTTTAATATAAACACTTCAATTAGAAAAACAATAAAAAATGAAATACTTAGCCAAAATGAGACGTAACTAAGCCAAGAATGTCTTTTTGTCCCCCAATACACTCCCATAATACTCTCCTTTTATTTGTATTCTATACGTTAATAATTATACACAAAGCTAACAAATACCTCTATTTTTCGACAAACATTATGCAAAATACCATTTTAAACGTCATAAAGGAAGTTTACATCTCCATTTGATTTTACACAATAAAACAGACTACCCTCTATTGGCATAATGCTACTAGGGGATAGTCTGTTCTCTATTAGACTTTAAATCTGTCAATTAGTCCTTGCAACTCTTCAGCCATTTGAGATAACGTGCCTGCTGCAGATCCAATTTCCTCCATCGAAGCTAGCTGTTCTTCAGCTGAAGCCGCAACATTTTGTGTGCTTGTCGCATTATTTTGTGCTGTCATTGCAATTTGTCCTACCGAAATAGATACTTCATTTGCCCCTTTTGACATTCCATTAGCCGTTTCAACCATCGTCTTAATTTGATTAGCTATTTCATTTGTAGATTGTAAGATTTCAGCAAAGTTTTGCTTCGTTTCATTTGCGATAACAAGTCCAGATTGAACTTCCTCATTTACATGATTCATAGATTTGACTGTCTTACCCATATCATCTTGTATTTCACATATTAATTTACTAATTTCACTAGAAGATACGCTAGACTGCTCTGCCAATTTACGCACTTCATCTGCAACAATTGCGAAACCTCTTCCATGCTCACCGGCTCTTGCGGCTTCAATCGCCGCATTTAGAGCTAGAAGGTTTGTTTGATCTGCAATATTTTGAATTACTTCTAAAATATCACCAATTTGTTTTGATTTATTATTTAGTAATTGTATAACTGCATCTGATTGTGAAACCGATTCTGCAATAGACTGCATCTGGTTTACTGTTCTTCCTACTAGTTTCCCACCATCTTCTGCTTTTTCACGAGTATGTGCAGAAGCCGTATTAATAGATGATGAACTATTTGCTACATGTTGAATTCCTTCCGTTACATCAAACAGTAACATAGCGCCATTTTCTACGCTTGTTGTTTGCGTCGTTGCCCCACTTGATATTTCATCCATTGCGATTGTGATTTGCTCAGTCGCTTCACTTGCTTGCCTTACACTTGCAGTTAACTCTTCTGATGCCGCTGCAACATGCCCAGCTGAATCGTTAATTCTTCCAATTAACGTCCGTAACGAATTCGTCATCTCATTAAAACCTTTAGCAAGTTGGCCGATTTCATCATTAGAATGAATTTCAATTGTTTGCGTTAAATCCCCTTCGCTTATTTCTTTAGAGGTAACAACTAATCTCTTTAAAGGCTTCGTAATTGAAAGTGTTACAAAATAAATAAGTGCCCCGCCTACTACTAATGAGATAAGCATAACAATTAACATATTATAAAATACAGGTTGAGCAGCTTCAATTACTTCACTTGAGTACATCGTCCCACCAATTTTCCAACCTGTTTTTACATTTGTAGCAAATACCATATTCTTTTCACTACCGCCATAAGAATATGAAAAAGCACCGTGATTATCTTCATAAATTTTCTTTGCCCAAGAATCAGCCGCTTTTTCCCCTGATTTTTCTTGTGGATGAGCAATTATTTTTTGCTTTCCATCTAAAATGAAGGCATATCCTTTTTTACCAATATTAATTAACTTTGATGTTTTTAATAAATTATCTAAACTTAAATCTAGCGCAACAACTCCATTTTTATCTTCTGTTTGTTTTGCGATTGTTACGACAATATGTCCATTTCCTTTTGCCTTATATGGCTCAGTAACAACAATACCACCTTGTTTTGCAACCGCATCTTTATACCAAGAACGCTCTGTTGGATCATAGTCTGCTGCCATTTGTATATTTGGTTCTTGTACAAATTTTTTATCATTTCCGGCAACATATACTTGTTCAATATCTTTATTTAAATTTATATATTGAGATAACATTTTTCTTAATTCATCCTGATTATCTCCTTGATACATATTCCCCTGAATCACCCGTGCAAAATTATTCACATCATTAAATTTTGCATCAATCATTTGATTGATTAAATTATCCAGTATTTTTATATTGTCGTTGGCACTACTCTTAATTTGCGATTCAAAATTCTTTTTGGCTGTTTGATAAGACATGCCTCCGATAATAGACACAGCCGCAATTAAAATTACAAAGAATGAAATTAATAGCTTTTTTGCTACTTTCATATCACGAAACAAATTTAATAGTTTACCCATTATGAACCTCCTAATTTTCAAATTTAAAAGTTAAATTGAGTTAATTATGAATATTTCCCAATCCCTAATTATTATTTTCATAACCTATTATGATGAATACTTTGTAAAGTTTAAACAATTAACTTCCCTTTGTCTATATATATAAATAATATTATTATAAAATTTACAAATAGAAAAAACCAAAGGGTGCCCCTTTGGTTTTTACATTTTTTTATGTTGTTTAGAAAGCTTTTTCCACTTATCACGCTCTGCTCTGGCAAGGATTGCATCTTGTTTTCTTATAAAATACGCCAGTTCTCTTTGTAATTTTTTATAGCTTTTCAAACGATTTATCGTAATAAGTCCGTTTTCAATTGCACTATACACCGCGCACCCTGGTTCATTCTCATGCTTACAATCACGGAAACGGCATGTTGTCGCAAGTTCTTCAATATCAGAGAATGTTGTTTGAATCGCTTCGCTTCCTTCCCAAAGTTGCAATTCCCTCATACCGGGAGTATCAATTACGAGAGCGCCACTTGGCAATTGGAATAACTCTCGATGCGTTGTCGTATGCCTTCCCCTACTATCCTCCTCACGTATATCTCCCGTTTTTGCTACCTCAATTCCTATTAGCGCATTTAACAAAGTTGACTTTCCTACCCCTGATGACCCAACTAAAGCAATTGTTTTCCCTGAAGAAACGAATTGTTTCAACGAATCAATACCTGTATGCTCTAAACTATCAACAACAAAAATAGGAACACCAATTGCTATAGCTTCCGTTTCTACAATTTTTTGTTCTATATCATTACATATACTACTCTTTGTTAAAACAATAACTGGCATAGCGCCACTTTCATACGCTAATAATAAATAACGTTCCATCCTTCTAACATTAAAATCATGATTAAGTGCATTCACTAAAAATAAATAATCTACATTTGCTGCTATAATCTGTTCTTCTGTTCTTGTTCCAGCCTCTTGTCTTGAGAAAGGGCTTCTTCGCTGGAAAATACGATGAATAATCGCTTTCTTTTCATCTTCTATTTTCTTTATATACACCCAATCACCAACTGCTGGATAATCGCCTTTCGTAACTGCTTCATGCCGAAACTTCCCAGACAGTTCTGCCATATACTCACCATCATTACAAATAATTCGATATATATGCTTATGCTCGAGTAAAATTCGTCCTACTTCAAAGTTCTCAACAGCTTGTTCCTCAAAAAAAGAATCCCAGCCGAACGATTCTAAAATATTTTGATTCAAATTGATATCCTCCCTAGTGTAAGCTAAGCGGAAGGATCGTGCGCTCACTTATATAGTCTCGCCCTTTCCATCCACCTTTGTATTTGGTTTATTATTCATATAAGTTATTTTCGCCATAATACATCACCCCGTTCTTCTTTTAATTACTCTCATTATATGGAATTCTCCTATAAAAAGCTACATTATTTAACGTAATTTTCAAACAACTTTCTTTTGAGCATTCTAATTTGTCCTCGGTGACTAATTTCATCTTCTAGCACATGATACCAAAGATAGTGCTGGTTATATATTACACCGTTAGGCCACTTTCTTTCTGACATGAGCCACTCATCACTTTGTTCACTTAAATACTTCAGAGATTCTTCTCGAACACTTTGTAGAAGTTGTACATAATACTGTATTTCATGACCACGGATCGCTCTACCTGCTTCCCCTAAATACAGTGCATCTTCCCATATTTCTAATTCTTCTTTTGTAAAGTCACGATTTTGAAATGAAATAAGCTGATGAACTTTTTCAATAGCTGCTATATGCTTTAATAAGGCGCCAATTGAATTTCCGCTGCTCTGCATAATTAAATCTAATTGCTCAACTAATAAATTTTTTACTTCGCCTAATGTTACAGCCCTCGTATGCTCCAGCATGCTTACTAATTCCCCTATAGTTTTTGTATAACCATCTACACTTCTTATTCGATAACCTATCTTCATATCACGCACCCCTTTCTGCATTCATATTATTGTAAAAATGATTCATATAATAGACTGAAACCTTTCGAAATTTTCTGTTATAATTAAATTGAATACAAAATATACCCAAACAAACTTTCTCAATATGCTTATATGAAATATTAAAAGGAATCAATATAAAATAATCGAATCTTATTCACTAAAAGGAGTGGATTCGATGGAAATGTATCAATGGCTAACCGCTGTTCTCGTTGGTGGCATTACCGGCTTCGTTTCCCATCTAATCAATAACCAAGGTAAGTTATTGCTTCCACGCCGTTTGAAAACATTTTTTCATTTTGGATTTTTAACTGACATTTTTACTGGTAGCCTAGCCGCACTTCTTGGGCTCGTTTTATTCGATGTCACCGCAATAAAAGAAATTATAAAAGTATCCATTGTAACTGCTATTTCCGGTCAAACTTTCTTACTACATCAAGCTCTTGGTGGCGAACAGGCTAAAAATACGCAAATTGGGAAAGCTGATGAGAAGATTCAAGAAATTGACAAATTATTGCGACGTTAGTGTATACTTTCTTTTAAAATTATTGTTATAATGAGAAATAAATATTTTCTATTGCGTCGTTTGTCAGGAGAAAGGGTGTTTCGTATGACAAAAAAGAAAATAGAAGATTTCTTAACAAACTCCGAAAAAGAGGAACTGCTAGAAAACTATAAATGTTTACGAGAAGCCCGCACAAAAAGCGAAGCTAACTATTTTGGTGAAGCAGTAAACCATCTATTAAATAAAGCAAAACAACGAATTATTAAAGATGCAGGTATACATGATGAAAATGCTGCAACTGTTCAATCAAAGAGAAAAGCACTGTTTTAGCTACATTAGCTAAAACAGTGCTTTTTATTTAGAATTTTTTTCTTTCCATGCTATATTCTCTCTGCCTTTATCTTTCCATTTTTACAGTTTCAAAAGTCATCTAGACCTAAAGATCAACCTAATAATATTAGCCCACGCAAACCATTTTAATAATAGATAAAATAATTGAACTAGTAATGCTACAAACTAAATAAGTTTATTAAATCGCTTCTTTTAAATCTGAATGCGGATTTGGTCCGTATTGATTGTCATTTTCTTCACTTTCAATGATAAAAAATACAAGTAAAACAACGCTACCAAACGGTACAAAATTTAATAGTTGCCACCATCCCGTTTTCCCAATATCATGTAATCGTCGTGCACCAACCGAAAAACTTGGTTTAATCATTACTAACATAAATAGCAACGCAATAATAGCAACTAACACCTCTGAAAATGATGATAAAAATAACAGTAGCCAAAAAATTACGATATTGGATAAACTAAAAATCCAGTACTCTTTTCGCGTAGCTCTACCACTAAAATTCCCATAATTCTTTAGAGCTTTCAAATACCATTGCATTTAAACCTCTCCCTTTTATCCCCAATAAAATTAAAATATGTAATTATTAACAGATAAGTAGAAATATAACACAACATTTATGTAAAATCCATATCCCCATCTAAATTGCCCCCTATTTAAATAGTTTTTTCCTTCGGCATTTTTCACATTACTTTCACATCTATTTCACAAATATAAGTAGTCCGATATGCTAAACTAAGTATATCCTTTTCCAAGGAACTATATGCCGATATATAAATCCCTATCTTTATAGGGATTTTTATTTTTTGATTCCTCATAACTTTGTTACAATACATTTCTTCTACTATTTCTATACTTTTAGTAACTACTTTAATTAAAAGCACATTCATGTATTCACACTCTTATTAATTCTGATTTGCGAAATATTTATACAAGCTTTATGATGCAATTCCTGTTTCACTACTTTCAGTAAGTTTTTCACTTTTTCTAAACAAAAATAAAGCTCCTATATATAGTAAAGTAGTAAAACTACCTATATGTATAAAATTGTGAGATACTGCAAATAACATTCCTGCTATTGCCGCACCAATCATTTGACCAATATACATAGAAGCATTTGCAAGCGCGGCTCCTGTTCCTCTTGCTACACTAGATATGTTTTGTAAGTGCCTCATCATTAATACAAACAAAATTCCTGTCACAAAAAATAAAACAAAGAAAAAGTATTCAACAAAAATAAGACTCTTTAAATAGGGAAGTATTATATACGACAGAACCATACTAAAAAAACATTTCATATGAATATGAAATGTTTTTTTAGTATTCTCTATTCTTTTAATAAATCTAATAATCCATTACCTTCGGATGTACGTTCATACCCTAAAGGTACAGTTCTTTTAATAAGTTGTGCATATATTTCCGGCTCTGATAACTTTCGACCGTATTCTTGCTCACACTGTTTAATGAGCAAGGCAAGCGCTCCAGCAACATGCGGCGTCGCCATGGAAGTTCCACTTAACACTGCATATTTCCCATCTGGATACGTAGATAATATTTCATCACCTGGCGCTACTAGATCAATTTCTTGATTTGAATTACTAAAACATGTGATTTTCCGTTCTAAATTGACAGCGCCGACTTCAATTACTTCCGAGTAAGCACCTGGGTAATCTAGTTCCTCTGTATTATCATTACAATCTCCATTATTCCCAGCAGCACATACGACGAGAACATCCTGCTTTACCGCATTTTGAATTGCTTCATGTAATTCTGGAACATCTTGCGGACCACCAAGTGACATTGAAATAATTCTCACTTTCTCTTGATTCGGCCCTCTCCAATTTACAGCATAATGAATTGCCTCAATAATTTGCTCGTAACTTCCAGAACCATCTCCCGCTAAAACTTTTAATACTAACATTTTAGCAAGTGGTGCAACTCCTAATACACCGACACCATTTTCAGTTGCTGCAATCGTCCCCGCGACATGAGTACCATGTCCGTTATTATCAAGATACACATTTGGATCAGCTTCATAATCTTTTGTGAAATTTCTTCCCCCGATAATACGATCTTTTAAATCTATATGATTAGTATCACACCCTGTATCTAATACGGCAACGACTACATCTTGCCCCTTCACACTCTTTCCCCATACTTGCGGAGCGTGAATCAGTTGTACACCTGGTGGAATTTCATTTACTTGTTCTACAACCTTATTTACGGTAAATGGAATCAATTGTATACCTTTTTGTTTATTCACTGTACTACTCATCGTAATCCCTCCTGAAAATGTATTATTTTCATTTCAGACCACTTTTGAATACGTGTAAATGTAACATTCGTTTTATTCTTTTTGTTTTCCTTCTTTTCAAATATTTCTCAACATCATTTACTAACTCTATACTACTTTTGTATTTCCCCTATGATTTATAGGAAATAACAGCCTGGGTCATTCAACTAATAACCAAAATAAAAGGACCAATTAATGGTCCTCTTACAGTCTTTTAAAAGAATGATATGTAATTTGAAAAATAATATAAATTAAGACTAAACCTCACTCTTGTTTAAAAACTTTTCTATTTCTTTTACTAAATATTCCGCTCCCTCTATCCCAACAGTAATATTTCCATTTGCTAATGATATGTTCTGCTCTGAAACATCACCTGTGATTTGGCAAGCATTGTAAGGTTGATATTTTTGTAAAATGATTTTATCTGCTTCTACAAAAATTTCAAGCGGTGATTTGATTTGTATTCCCAATACATCGCGTAATTCTTTAGGGATAACAATTCGTCCTAATTCGTCTACTTTTCGAATAACTCCTGTTGCTTTCATATTTCTCCCCCCTTTCTCTCTATTAATTTTTTTCACCTCGCTTTTTCCATTTTATCACTTTTTGGCAATACTTGCCTCTTTTTAGAAAATTTTGTACTCGAGTTAAAAAAACACATTTAATGCATACGTAATCTCTCTTTCAATTGTTTTACATAACGGGATCTTATAAGTAAGAAGTATACAACTTGAATACCTATGAAAATACTTAATACAACTGTATTTTCTTTAAACAATGAGTACTCAAACATTTGCCCTAACGCCGTTAAGGCTACTGCCCCATGTAATGTTGCAACACCAATTGGAACGAAGAATAAAAGCGCCAATCGAATTGTAACTACCTTCGATAATTCCCTACTCGTCAATCCAACTTTTCGAATCATTTCGAACAAGCGAACATCATCCTCCAAATCGGAGAATAAACGGAAGTAAAGGAAACTTCCTGCGCAAACGAAAAATACTATACCAATAAAGAAACCTACAAATAAAATCGGTCCTGCAATTTGTAAACTTTGGTTTTGTTCGTACTCTTCCGCACTAAACGTTGACTGTTCTTGATACGGTTTAATTTGATGAGTAAGCTCTTTACCAATTTCAATCTCATCTTTCGTTCTTTCAGTTTTATACATATAATCTTTTGTCTCTATAAATCCATCTTGTAATGAATCATATTGATTATTAGAGATTACATAAACATTTCCTCTTAATATTTTCCCCAATGAAGATGAAGTAACTTTTTTCACCTTTAAACTTTCATTCATATTGGGTAAAGTAATTTCTTTTCTTTCTTTCATCGCTGGCCCTGGTATATCAGCTGACAAAAATACAACCTCTTTATTTGCTACAGTATTAAATGGTTCTCCTGTTAACTTTGCATATTCCTTATAATCTGATTCTTTTATAAAAGTGGCGCTTCTTAACGACTGTTCCTCCGTTTTCTTTGTCGAAATATTAGTTTTTGAAGCTGCTATATTATGTTTCTTTAATCCTTTGTCAATCATTTGTATATGTTGTGATTCGTTACTATTCCCTTGCTTAGAATGGTAATGAAACGCAATTGGTCTCTCCATTATCCCTTTCGTCATGGATGCGAAGCCGACTAATGTCCCTATTGCGGAAAATGCTACAGTAGAAATAATGGTTACAATAAAGAACATTCTTGCGTTATCTCTCATGCGATACGCTAAATCTGATAACGTAATAATATTAGTCTGTGTCCAATAGAAACGTTTACTTTTTTTACATAATCGAATAATAAAGACACTCAGCTGCTTGTACAACAAATACGTCCCAATAATAACTACCGTTGTAACAGGAATCATCATAATAAATACCATTGCGCCATGCGATAGAAGAGCTCCTACATAGCCAGCACTAAGCAATACTACTGCTAATATTGAAGAAATGATTGATGCTTTCGGTTCCGGTTTTGCCTCTGCTGATCCTCTAAACAACTTCATAATTTTATTTTTACGAATCATTCCTGCACTAAACAATGATATGATCATAAATAATATGAAAAACATAATACTTGTTACAACAATTGCTTTCATCGGTATGTAATAGGATAAGGAGATATCTAGTTTTAATATCATCGGGGCGACAAATAGTAATACCCCTGAAAATAACATACCTGAAAGAATACCAAAAATAATTGCCCCTATTCCAATCATAATATTTTCAAAAAAGATAAGACGCTTTAATTGATATTTCGTCATACCTAGCATCATTAAAATTCCTAGTTCACGCTTTCTCGTTTTTAAAAACATTCCCATCGAATATAAAATAAAGAATAATGTAAATAAGTAAATAATAGACTGTGCAAAAGACATACTTACGAATACGTACTGACCTAATTCTCCTGCACTTAATGCCGGATGAAACGCAAAAAATGAATACACAAAAAAGGCCATAATTGCAAATGCACTACTCAAAAAATAGGCTGAGTATGTCCGTCTATTTCGGGTTACATTCCGATATGCTAGTTCTCTAATGTTCATATTACTTCTCCGCCCTTCTACTATCTATGTTTTTATATTAGTAAAGTGCGGAAATACCTTCCATCGATTCAAATGACAAAAACCTTACATTTTTGAAAGGTTTAAAAAAATTGCTTATACGTAGTACTTTATTTATAATGACTACATTCATATTCATACACACATCCTATTGTATATTCGTTAGTTTTGCGAAATAATAAAGGATAGAAGTATGTACCATTATACATATAAACTTATTTACCGCTTTAATATGAATAGGAGGAAAACATAATGACATTACAAGAACAGATTATGAAAGCATTACATGTTCAGCCTGTAATTGATCCAAAAGTTGAAATTCGTAAACGAGTTGATTTCTTAAAGGATTATGTAAAAAAAACAGGCGCAAAAGGATTTGTACTTGGTATTAGCGGCGGCCAAGACTCTACATTAGCAGGACGCTTAGCACAACTTGCAGTTGAAGAAATTCGTAACGAAGGTGGTAATGTAACGTTTATTGCCGTGCGTCTTCCTTATAAAGTACAAAAAGATGAAGATGATGCACAATTAGCATTACAATTCATTCAAGCAGATCAATCTGTTGCATTTGATATTGCTTCAACTGTTGATGCTTTTTCAAATCAATATGAAAACTTATTGGGTGAGTCATTAACAGATTTCAATAAAGGTAACGTGAAAGCACGTATCCGTATGGTTACTCAATATGCAATTGGTGGACAAAAAGGGTTACTTGTTATCGGAACAGATCACGCTGCAGAAGCTGTAACAGGGTTCTTTACAAAATTCGGAGATGGTGGTGCAGATTTATTACCATTAACGGGATTAACGAAGCGCCAAGGACGTGCATTATTACAAGAGTTAGGTGCAGACGAGCGACTTTACTTAAAAATGCCAACAGCTGATTTATTAGATGAAAAACCAGGTCAAGCTGACGAAACAGAGTTAGGTATTACTTATGATCAATTAGATGATTATTTAGAAGGTAAAGCAGTTCCAGCTGACGTTGCAGAGAAAATTGAAAAACGTTACACAGTGAGTGAGCATAAAAGACAAGTACCAGCGTCAATGTTTGATGATTGGTGGAAATAAATAAAACATAAAAAAGAAGCTAATCTTCATTTAGCTTCTTTTTTATATGTTAACGATATACCCCTACTCTTTTCTCCAATAAATCTTGCAAGCAATCTTCATGTTGTTTACAAAATAACGGTGGCATGTCGTCTAACGGGAAAAACTTCAAATCCAACGTTTCATCACCATCTACTTTTTTGTCACCTCCAACTATTGAGAATGAAAAGAACATCACAATTGACTGGGCCTTGTCTCCATTTGGATATGATTGAAAATATTTTGTATACACTCCAATAAGCTCATTTATTTCTACATCATACCCGGTTTCTTCTTTTATTTCCCGGATTGCAGTTTCCGCAGCTGATTCTCCTATCTCCATTGCACCACCTGGAAATCCCCAAGCGTTAAAGTCTCCTCTTTTTTGCAGTAATACTTCTCCATCTTTATTAAATACACAACCACCGGCAAAGTTTAAGAAAACATAATCATGTCCTACTTTTTCACGTAATTCTTTTATATAATTCGCCATTCTCTTTCCCCTTTTCATACTTCTTCTATCGCTATTTTTTATCTTTTTCAAGCAATTCAATGATTCGATCTAGCTTCTGGTTCATATTAATCACGTGGTGTTTCTTTGCAACGCTGCTTTGTAATACTCTTCTAATAAACAAAGTAAATGATATGAAAAACAAAACGATAAGTCCGATTACTAAACAAGTATATATCAATGTGAAAATATTACTTTCGAACAAGTTCATTCAGCATTCACATCCTCTCCTTTTTATTTTATCACATAATTCCCAATATTTTAAAGTGATCAACAAATATAAAAAGAGCATCTTTTACAGATGCTCTTTCTCATTGCTTAATACGTAAATGTAATTGTCGCCAATGAATAACCAGCCAATGCACTATAAGGCGCTACTTGATAAGACACACGCTTTGCACCTTTTGGCCAATTTATTTCATTTAATACTTTCTTTATATCTTGCATCGTCCCATCCATGGACTGCTTATATCGTACTTCTACTTTTTCTGGTTTGGCTGCAAACTGTTGCTGCAATTTTTGCTTAAATTCATTATAATTTTCTGCTCCGTATTCTGCAGATAAGTATTGTAAATTTGTTTCTTTTAACATCTGCTCATATACGACAGTCTTTGAGCTACCAGCTTTTATTTTATTTGTTAATTCACCAAAATAACTTGTAGTTGCCGCTGGATATTTGCTACGATCCCATTCATGATCTTTACTTAACTGTTCGTCAGACATATTAAAATATGAGTAAGTTACACGCCCTGCTTTATCTGGTACTGGATCATCAAATGTAGTATCTAGGTGATACCATTTGTTTTCAATGTTCACTAAATTCCACGCGTGAGCTTGTCCATTTCCTGTGCCTGTTACAATATGATTTTGAATACCTGCCTCTTTTAACAACTCATACGTTAATAATGTATATCCTTGGCAAACGGCAGAACGATTCGCTAATGCTTCATATGCTGTATACGCTTGATAAGACGTATCATAAGACACATGCTTAACAACGTAATCGTGAATAGCTTTTACTTTCTCATGCTCATCCATCCCTGGTTTTACAATTGATCCAACAATTGATTTCGCCTGAGCTTTTACATATTGAGTTTGTTCTTTTGATTCACGGTATTTTACTTGCAGTGTAAACGTATAGTCCCCTGGCATTCCTTTAATAGAATATCTAGTAGACGCTACATTATATTTTACATACTCATCAGCATCTACAATTTTATTAAACTCACCATACAATTGATCCATAATATTTCTAGCATTTCTATCTTTTGTTTTATATGTGATTGTAATATTTTCTTCTCGATTATCAATCTGTTTTTTTAATTCTTTTCTGAAATCATCTAATAACTTTACATCTGATTGTGCTGTCACTGTAGTCGGATTTGTAGCTGCATAAGATACAGATGATGCTTGTAAGCCTCCCATTACTATAGTTGAACAAAGTGCGGCAGCTGTCACATACTTACTTGTCTTTCCCATCTTGTCACTCCTTATATTCTATAACTATACGAAAAAGTATCGTATAGTTTCAGAGTATACAATACTTTTTCGTATAGGTCATATGAGATTATGCATATTAACTAATTCACATAAAAAGGTTGTTCTTTTTAAAAGAACAACCTTTTTTCATTAGCATGTTTGTAATACACAGCATGTATTTTCAAAACGTTGATTTTTCAAATCTTCATTATTAATACAGAAATATAGCATCCCTAGTTCTCCCCAAACCATATTACAATTTTTATGATCTGAATCAATTTGGAATAAAAGAGTCATTTGCTGCGGGTCTACTCCCATATATTCTCCTGTCTCATATAACACTTCTTCTTGTACAGAGAATGGCTCACCAAACATTTGATGGTTATCGTAGTTATCTGGAATTAGCTCTTCAAGTAATTGCAAGAAACGATCTGAATCAGCCTCATCTTCAATGAAAAGTTCTGGTAATTTGTATGTCAGTTCAAAAGTAATTGCACACTGGTTATATTTCGCTTGTATTTCATTTTCTCTTCGTAATTGCTCTACAGGAACATCATAATAAAGTACACGCCCAGCTTCTGTTAGATTCACATTTTCTTCAAAATAATTTTCAATGCAAAAGAAATACAGCATCCCCGTCTTAGGAAGATTGTGATCCATACCAACGTTTTGTAAATCACTTAAGTTAAATTGCGCGATAAATTGTAGTGGATTTCCTTTATGCTTTGGATATTCAAATAAAGCTGGTAGATCAGGAACTCCTCCCATTTTCGAACTACCTATCGCAACAGTTCCCTGCTGCTTTGGCACAACTTTTATACAAGGAAATACAGTATTAATAAGTTCTTCTTTCAAGTGTGTTAGTTCATATTTATCAATTAATACTTCAATTTTTTTATTCATAAATTCTCCTTACATTTACATACTTATTTATATCATAGTACAAAGATTATACTTCATTCTTTACAAAATCAACAAGCCTCCCAAAAACGGGCTTATCCTTCGTACGCGAACAAGTTTAAAAAAGCATACTATACATTGTTCCTACAAACATGATAATTCTTTAGTTCTTCCAGTACATTTTCCCCTCGTTCATTTTTAAATATAAGGAGGAATTCCACATGGGTTACGGATATAGTTGCTGTGGTTACGGATACGGTGGCGGCGGTTGTGGTTACGGAGGTTTCGCTTTATTAATCGTTTTATTTATCCTTCTAATCATCATCGGAGCTAGCTGTTGGGGCGGCTTTGTAGGCTGCTAGTAAACTAAAAAACTATTGTAAAAAAGCACGTACAATACGTGCTTTTTTGCCATTTCTAAATCTTTCATTCGAAAGGAAGTATGTTTAATGAAGATTGATGGTGTTTTTGAAGGAGGCGGTGTGCGCGGTATTGCGCATGTCGGGGCAATTTGCGCGTTAGCCGAAAAAGGTTATGAATGGGAACGTGTAGCTGGTACATCGGCTGGTTCGATTATTGCAGCGCTCCTAGCGGCAGGATATTCTTGTTCAGAGTTAAAAACGATTATAACTGATATTGATTATAATAAATTTACGAAAAGAACTTTTATTGATAGAATTCCTTTTATCGGCAAGGGACTCAGTGCATGGACTACTCTAGGTATATATTCTAATGTATTTATAGAAGAATGGATTGAAGAATTACTTCGAAAAAAAGGTGTTCATTTATTTACTGATTTACCGGATCTAAACAAACTCAAAATCATCGCCTCTGATATTAGTAATGGTAAAATGGTTGTCTTTCCTGACGACTTACCAAACTACGGATTTTTAAATTATCGCTTCTCTATCGCTAAAGCGGTAAGAATGAGTAGTACAATCCCCTTCTTCTTTGAACCGGTAAAATGGAGAACTCCAAAATGGAAACAGCCTTGTTATATGGTTGATGGAGGAATTCTAAGTAATTATCCAATTTGGATCTTCGATTCACCTACCGCTCCTCGCTGGCCGACTTTCGGATTTCATTTTGTAAAAGATGAGATTCAAGCTGATCCTGCTCACTATAACGAGCCTATTTCCATGTTAAAAGGACTATTTAAAACAATGATGCAAGCTCATGATTTACGTCATTTAGATAAGGAATCAAAAGCAAGAACGATTACAATTCCAACAGGAACGATTACAAGTACTAATTTTGAACTGACAAAGGAAGAAAAAGAATGGCTTTACAATTCTGGTTATAACTCTGCTAATAAATTTTTACAAGCTTGGAACTTTAGGCAATATATCGATGAATATAGAAAAGGAAATCAAGACCGAAAGACAAATCGATTTTTTCGTCAACTTGACTCATAATATTATTACTTTGCTTATAAATACGAGAACGTTTAACAACTTAATAATAAATAAGCCTAGTAATTTCTTATATTACTAGACTTATTTATTATTATATAATCTCGTACATTGTTTAAGGATACGTTAACCCTTCGGCTTCCTCTGCAGTAATAACTATGTAACGATTTCCCGTTCTTAATCCTAACAGTTCTGCTTTTTCAATCGCTTCTTGCTTCGTCTCTGCATAAGCAGCTAAATATTTTTCTCCATTGATCATTTGGCAAATTACATATTGTTTCATTACTTTCTCCTCTTACTTTTTCATTAGTTGTGCAAGTTTTTTTATACCTATTTCAATTTCTTCTAACGTTGCGTATGAATACGATAGGCGCAAAAATTGATTTGCACTTCTATCATATAAAGTACCTGGGTTTAATAAAACCTTTTCTTGCAGAGTTTTATCAAATAAACTGCGATATGAAATGGGTACTTTTATATGTACCCATATATAAAATCCCCCTGTTGGTTCATGCCAAGTTGCTATTTCACGAAGATATTTATCTAACATTAGTAACATAAAATCTCTTCGTTTTTTCAATTCACTTCTTACAAAGCGCAAATGCTCATCATATAGACCATTTGTAAACCACTCTGCTGCAATTTGCTGGGATATAGTGCTTGAACCATAATCTGTTTGCATTTTTATGTCTGACAATCTTTGAATTACTGGCTCAGGTCCAACAATCCATCCAATTCTTAACCCTGGACTAATTACTTTGGACATGCTTCCAATATGTAGTACGATTCCATTTTTATCATAGGCTTTTAAAGGTTTCGAACAAGGTGCATCAAACCATAAGTCTTGATACACTGCGTCCTCTATAATAGGTAATCCAATTTCATTACATATTTCCATCACTTCTATTCGTTTCTTCGCATTCATACTAAAGTTCGTTGGATTATGAAAAGACGGGATTGTATATAAAATAGATGCATTAAATTGCTTCTTATATTTTGTAATATATGATGTATTTAAACCGTTCTCATCCATTGGTATTCCAATGAAACGCATTCCTGCGGATTGAAAAACATTAAGCGAGTATAAATAGGATGGTTTCTCTAATAAGATGGATGCCCCTTTTGGAAGAAGCCCCATAGAGATAAGTTGCAGCGCTTGAATTGCTCCTGAAACAATTAATATAGAGTCAGGAGATACACATATACCATGCCCCTTTAAGTATTCGGAAATCTTTTCCCTTAAATAAAAATTTCCTTTCGGCTCTTCATACCCAAGCGTCACATTTGACTTTAAAAGCTTATTCATAATTTCTTTCATCTTTTTCTCAGGTAAGAGACTCGGCGCGAGCTCACCTGTTCCTAATCGAATTACATGTGGATAAAATTCAGCTTGATTAATCTCCTGAATAGCTGGGAGATTCGGATAATGAAGTCCTGTTTCTACATAAGACTGCCAATTAGGCGGGGGTGCGTAAGTTGAAGCATTCTCATTATTATTTACAACAATTGTTCCTTTCCTGCCATTCCCTTCTATGTATCCCTTTGCAACTAGTTCACCGAAAGCCATTACAATTGTGCTTCGATTCACACCAAATGTATGTGCCAAATCTCTTTGTGAAGGTAATTTCGTTCCAACGGTCCATTCTCCATTAACGATCCTTTCTTTTATATACGTTTCTATTTGTTTATACAGAGGAGTCGCTAGAGACATATTCGGTTTCCAAACGAATCTTTCCATTATATCACCTTATATTCTTTTTGGTTGGTAACCTCCCCAACCATATGGATGGATACAAATTTTCATTTCTTCTATACAATATACACTATCATAATGAATTAAAATAGGAGGTAATATGATGAGTGAAGCAATTATTCATGGTATCATTCTTGCATTTGGACTTATCATTCCATTAGGTGTACAAAATGTTTTTGTCTTTAACCAAGGTGCGAGCCAACCAAACATTTGGAGGGCAGCCCCTGTAGTATTAACTGCCTCTATATGTGATACGTTACTCATATTGATTGCAGTGCAAGGTGTCTCCCTTGTACTCCTTACTTTTTCTTGGCTAACTAACTCGTTATATATAATTGGATTTTTCTTTCTCCTATACATGGGCTTTGTTATTTGGAGAAGTAACCCTTCCAACGATGTAAAACAAGAAAAAAGTATGCCCTTAAAAAAGCAAATCCTTTTCGCAGCATCCGTTTCGTTATTAAATCCACATGCTATTTTAGACACAATCGGTGTAATTGGAACAAATTCTATTCAATACATAGGAAGTGAAAAATGGGCTTTCACACTTGCAACTATTATCGTTTCTTGGATTTGGTTTATAAGCTTAGCGTTAGCGGGGAAATTTCTAAAAAGACTAGACTCAACCGGAAAGACAATTTTATTATTAAATAAATTTTCTGGTCTCATCATATGGGGTGTCGCGCTTTATATGTTAAAACAAGTTATTTATTCTTAATGAACGAAAGAGAATTGCATGTTACTCAAAACATCATGCAATTCTCTTACAAATTATGAAGTAGGCTCTGGTTTCTGTTTTACCGTCTTTGCATCCTTTGCTGGTTTAATCCAAATGATTGCTATGATAGCACCAATGGCAGCGAAAATACTTGTCAAATAAAACACTTCATGGTCCGCCCCTTTCATGAAAAAAGAATATAAAGGTGGTCCAGCTGCTACACCGATAAATCGCATTGAACTATAAAATGACGTAACCGTTCCCCTTTGCTCCTTTTCAATTCCTTGTGTAATGAGGGCATCTAAACATGGGAGTGCCATACCAATCCCTATCCCCATAATAACGAGACAAAGAAGTAGTAAATAAATCCCTTTTATAAATAAAGGAATGATGACTGATGCAGCTGCCATTAAAAAACCAATATAAATACACTTCTTCATAACATTTTGATTATCTCCAATTTTTTTACCGGCCATATATGAACTAAGTGACAGTACAAGTAACGGGATAGCAAGCACACACCCTTTCCATATACCATGAATGTCATACTTTGATTCCAGTATAGTCGACAAATAAAAGAGAATTCCGAATAAAATAAGCATAATAATTGCACCTAATGCAAAAATGGCAATTAACCATCTTCCTTTTTCTCGAAACGTAGACAGAATAGATTTTATAAACTCTTTAAGTGGTGGTACTTCTCCTTCTTGTTTCTTTGCCTTTACTAGAACAAGCAACAAAACAATTGATATGACACATAAAACTGGAATCGCCCAAAATGGTAAGAACCATACAATGGCAGCAAGAGCAGATCCTAAAATAGGGCTCAGCACTTTTCCAAATGTATTGGATGTCTCAATAATTCCCAGGCCTGTACTAACTTGTTTTTCGTCTTTGTATAAATCACCAACACACGGTATAACAACCGGCATTGCCCCAGCAGCACCAATACCTTGAATCGCTCTACCGATTAATATCCAAGTGTAGGGATTATCAACTTTCCAAGATACCCAACCAGTTATAGCTCCTCCTATAGCCGCAATCAGCAAACTCGGAACCATTACCATCTTTCGTCCCCATCTATCTGATAAATAACCAACAATCGGTATAAGTAAAATGGCTACGATAGAGTAAATTGTAATAATCATGGATACTTGAAACGATGAAATATGTAATTTCTTTTCAATTGTCGGCAAGATTGGAATGAGCATTGAATTCCCTAATGTCATGACAAGTGGAACTGATGCAAGCGCAATTAAACAACAGTTTTCTTTTTTTAACATGTTGATTTCGGAACCTTTCATCATATATTTCTTACCATATAATAGCCCTGCTGGAACATAATTTTCATTCCACCAGGGCTATTACATCTTTAATACTTCCCATTCACAACAAAAGAAATTGGGTAAAATATAGTATTACTTTTATTCTTTGAATTCTGTTCGCAATATATTCATACCAATTAATTGAAAAAAAAAAAAGAAAGGAAGAATCCTTCCTTTCTCCTATAACCTTCTACATTTAGCGAGTATATCCGCCACCAAGCTGTTGTTCTGCCATCGCTACTAGGCGTTTTGTGATTTCACCGCCTACAGAACCGTTTGCACGTGAAGAAGTATCAGCTCCAAGTTGTACACCGAACTCTTGTGCAATTTCATACTTCATTTGATCTAAAGCTGCTTGTGCTCCATGTGATGCTAATTGATTAGAATTACGATTTCTAGCCATTACCAATCACCTCCTTATTTATATATAAATTGTGTTAAATTCAAATTAAAATACATGGAAATTTTTGGTTATTTTTTACCATAAAAAAAGAGCCTCTAAAACGAGACTCTCACATCATTTCACATTACGAACTTACTACTTCTAATTTTCTATTTATTAATACTTTCATTTCTTCTTTTAATATCTCTTTTGAATTATGTCCAAACCATTCTAAGGAAGCAAAAAGATCCGTACCTCTCACTTCCTGAATAATCTCATCATAATTTACAATACCTTCAAATAACGGAACCATACCAATACGACTTCCTGCTGCAGCATATACATTATTAGGTTCAAACACATGCAAATAATCCGCTGAAGATATATTCTTAAAATGGTAATGTAGTGTCCACGGCTTTAATCGATGGAAACTGTCTATTGGATCTGCGCCAGACTCCCATATATGAAGAAAATCAAGATTTATTTTTAAATTCGGATGGTTTACTTCTTCTAATAGTTCTATAGTAGAAGGCAATGTGTCCGTTAGTGTATTGGGATGTGTTTCTAACAGCACATACATATTGTGCTGAGCAAATACATCACAAATCTTACGTATTCGCTTTACATACTCTTTTCTCTCTTGTTCCGAGAAGTCCTTGCTCCCTTTTTGCCCAGCAAACGTGCGAATTTTATTCGTATTAAACCAATTAGCTAGTACTACAAGTTGTTCACTTTTCTCTATCGTTTTTTCAAAATCTGCTGATAATGATATATCTAAGTAATCACTTATCATCGTAATTTCTAAGTTTTTATCCTTTAGAAAATTCAATTCTCGTTCTGTCGTTTCACGTTCTTGCATGTACAAATTTTGTGCATGCGTCCCCCATAATTCAATTCCTTCAAAACCGTTTTCATATGCAAATTGAACAATATCAGTAAATGAAATTAATTGATGACGAAATGAAATGGTACATAGCGAATATTTCATAGCATTAAACTCCCCTATCTTAAATTCAGTTAGCTTATTAAAGAGTTGCGACAGATTGATTTGTTTTCATACCTTTCCATGATAGAAACTGTCTCTCTAATTCCTTCTTAATTTGCAGTTCAATTGCATTCATTTCATCCAGTTTTTCAATAATCGATACTAGCATACCTTTATTATTCGTCATTGCCATTTTAATTGCACGATACTGTACATTTGTAAATCCTTGTACAATATCCTCTACCCGATCACACCAATAATCAAATTCTTGCTCCGAATATTGCAACGTTTCACGGAAGTATGCAAAGGCATGCTCATAACTATATTTACGAATTGCAAGTACTGGTATTTGTTTTACTGCTGCTACAAGTCCAGAAAGCGCATATCCTTCTTCCTCATTTGCCATTTTTACAATTAAATTTTTCAGTTCCATAGTCAGTTCATTGTCGTTCTTTTTGAATGTTTCTGTGAAATAACTAGCTACTGTTTCTTGCGTTGGCTCCCCAATTCCTTCTATATCAATGAAATAACCTCCACCAAATGGGTTATCTTGAATAGAGTGAAGTACTTTTTCTCTTTCCATATTTCCTTCCCAACGAAAATCAGGATCTAGCATGAACCACTCTTCTTCTTTCTCTGTTTTTGATATCATTAAATAATGTGGAAACGGTTTTTGATGAAATTTATTTTCCCTCTCTGGTAATAGAGACATATCAACCATTACAATGACATAACGATTTTCCGGCTTGTTTTCTACTAATTCTAAAAACGTTTCTACATTGCTATCTTTATCTTTTGCATGATCATACCATTCGTTTACTTTAATACCGTACAATTTTTCAAACCAAAGTAAATAATGATCATGGTTAATGTTTTCAGAGTGATATGAAATAATTCCGCCTTCTGTTATATCAAAATCTCCATCCCATAGTCCAAAATAAAATGGACGAAAATCAATGTCGCTACGCCTTTTTATAATTTCACAAAAACAACTCACTAAACAGTGCACTTTAATTGAAGTCATACTCTCATCCACTTTCCTAAAGGTTAGTTATTCACATTTACTTCCTGTAACGGCTCTAACTCCTCCATAAAATCAAGCAAAGATCCTACAGTAAGAAATGCCTTTGGATCTACCTCATCCTCTGGAACGCATAGCTTTACATCCATTTCTATGTATACAATAAGCTGTAACATCATTACCGAATCTATATATAAATCTTGATTTAAGCGCATCGTTTCTTCTAAATGCGTTACATTTTTCAGTTCCATTTTTTCTATCATAATTTTTAACACGGCATTCTTTAACGCTTCCCGTCTCATGTTGTAACCTCTCCCATCTCTAGTAACTTTCTACTTACTTTTCCGGTTTTATTTTTAGGAATTTCATTTACACTTTCAATTTCATACGGAACTTTATAAGAAGGTAAGTGCTGAATACACCATTCTCTTATTTTCACTGGATCAACATGAGAGATCACTTTCGCTTTAACTATTTCGCCCATCACAGGATGTTTCCCTCGATATACAATTGCCTCTTGCACACCTTCCAATCGAAGCATCGTTTCTTCTACCTCTATAGGAAAGACTTTTAATCCTGAAACATTAATTACATCGTCCATACGCCCCATAAAATGAATGCCACGCTCAGATTTATAACCTAAATCTTTCGTGAAAATTTCCTTATCATTCATTTTCACGACGATTTCTTCCGGTGCATTTTCATCTGAACCTATGCTTATACTCGCATGAGGTAGAGGGTTTCCTAAATCTAAATGGCTCTTCATATCATGACATATACTAATACAACCTGCTTCAGAACAACCGTATTGCTGCATCATATATGTTGTCATTTCTTTTAGTTTATAAAATAGTGCTTCTGGCAAAGGCGATCCTGATGTCATAATTTTATGAAACTGGAACGTTCCTAATGGAAAACTCCCCATAATGTGTAACATAAGTGGTACTGCATATATGATATGTTTTTCTGTATTGCGAACTATATTTAATGCGAATTTAGGATTTTTGTTCGTAATGATTACAGGTTTGCTCCCCCTCGTAATTGCTGATAACGTACCACATATTAGTCCGTATGAATGTGAAACAGGAGCCATAACGATTGGCACTTCATCTACTTCACAGTTTAAAGCTTCATTATAGGCAGTAATTTCTGTATCAACTTCCGTCCATGCTCTACGAATCAGTTTCGGTTCTCCCGTAGTTCCCGAACTATATTGCAATAAAGAAGGCTCTTCTAGTAAAAAGTTCCCTACTTCTAATTTTGTAAAATCGCCATATTCTCCATATAAAACTCCTACACAATTTGCACGCTTTGCCATTTCAATAGCCGTTTCTTTTGGCGTATCTTCATGTATAAGTAATACTGATGATTTCTTTTCTTTTAAGAAAAACACAAGCGTAATAATATCGAATGGATCTTTCAGACAAAGTGCAAATCTATTTCCTTCTGCTTCTTGAAATTGTTCCATTTCCTCATAAACTTGTAATCTCAAATTAAAATTACTTTTGCTATACTCTTGTTTATTAACGATTAGCATAATTTCCCCCTGTAACAATTGATTTTTGTTTCATAAGTTTTCTTACTCTATACAATGGATTTGGAACTTCATGAACAAGCGATTCCACATCCATATATAATCGACGTTTCGTTAATTGTTCAGCATAGAATGTAGGTGCATATAATTGAATATTTTCAAATCTACCTTTCAAATGTGGATATATTCTTAAATGATCTTCAATTTCTTCAACAACCATCATCCAAAAATGTTCTTCTTTCAATCCATATTCATCCGCAAGTACGAATGCTAATTCTCCTAAATTAAACAGGAATAGTGCATCTAACACCATCTCTTGCAAACATTCAATGCCATCCATTTCAAAGAAATCATTCATTTTTCCATTCGCATATGTTTTATGCATTTTAGTAAAGTCGGGACATTTGTCAACTTCTTTCAAATATGGACGATAAAACTCAAGCCCTTCATGAAAATCCTTTAACGCAATACGAACAGGCACCCCTTCTTTATGGACTAGAATCATATTTTGTCCATGTGATTCCAGTGCGATGCCATGCTCTACAACAAGATGTATAACTGGTATTATCGCTTTTTGAATAAGTAATTGTAGCCAATCCTTCATTCCATATTTATTCAACCACACATCAATAATTGGTGTACCATCTTTCTCTTTAGCGTATAAACCATTAAAAGGAATTGCATCCTCTTGTGCATCTAAATACTTATGAACGCTTTCGCGCCAAATACATCCTAATGAACCATATATAGCTTTCTTATTCGTGTCATACGTTACACTTGAAAACTCACTTAACAAGATTAAACGTGCTTCATCCATTAAATAGGCGTCATTATTTACAACATCATTTAACCAATTTGATATTACTGGTGCACTCACAACAGAGTATGGTTTCAGCGTACGAAGTGTTGAAGTGTTGAGTAAATTCATCGATAATTTAACGTACGGTTTCTTTGGACTCGTAATATTTCTTAACGTTCTCATTGACTGTTGCGCGCAATAATCGTCCTCTGATGTTCCTAAATAAATAATAAATTTACCCTGTATATGATCCGCATAATTTGAAATGATGAAATTCTCCCACTGCCATGGGTGAACAGGTATAAACACGTACTGTTTTGGATTACATCCCTTATTACGAATTCGTTCCATAAACTCTTCTAATTTACGATCGCCAATCTCCTCTTTTAAAAGGTTGTTATACATCACTTCATTCTCATAACCTACAGTCGCATAATTCTTATGTGCTGCAATCCATATGAGTTTTATTGGCTGCATAAATTCATAACCATATTGAAAATTGTCACGATATTGAAATCCAACACGTGCTTTATAACTAGGATGGTATGGATGGCCATCTATTAATTGGCTTTCAAACTCATCGTAAGATTTTTGAGTATATTCTCTCTTATTATTTCTTTCATATTGTGCAATCGTGTCTTTAAATATTGTTTGTTCTAATTCTTGCATAAAAGAATCTAATTTAGCTTGTTCTACACTAGTAACCCGAAAAACTTCTTCTAGAAATTGCGAGACAGACTGTATTTCTTGCTGTTCATCTTGAACTCTTACTATTAATGAGTCTAACGAAATACGTCCAAATGTCATCCGTTCCCTGCCATAGCATTTGTACGTGACACTTTTGTCTTCTTCATCAAGTCCTTGTATTAGAAAAAGAAGTTGTTCTTCTTTTTCTATGCGAACCGGTGTAATAATCCCCTCATAAATTAACGATTCTACTAATTGACGTAGCACTCTTCTTCGTACTGAAATGTAATCTTCTGATTCGAGCGCCTTCAATACTTTCGTATGATACATGTCCACTCTCATAAAACCCTCCACCTTATGACAAAATACCATTATTTGTATTACGTGAAATTTTAACGTTATTTATGAACGAACAGCCACTTCTCTAACGAGTGGATTATGTACTTGCACATAAATAGCTTGCTCCAATGGATTACTTAACTCATCGACATCGAAAAATCTCGTTAGTAAATTTGCTTTACACGCTAACTTATCTTCGTCCAATAATTCTCTTAAAAATGTAGAAGGTTCCCGGTTATATGGAAGAAATGATTCAAGTACAGACCTTAATTCCGAGAGAAGAATTTCCTCCTTAATTAATCCTGCTGTGCCAAAACCATTAATGATGCCAAACATATGATTGAAAATTAAGTAGTAACGAAATCTCTCATCCACAATATAGTCGTCATATAAATTTCCAGTACGTTCTCCAATACCAGCTAATTCATTATTAAGCATCTCTTTCATTGAGTTACAGAAATAAAATCCTTGATTATCACGGAAATAATATTTGATCGGATAACCATCTTTTAGCTGAACAACGCTATTTTGCTGATGAGCTTCTAATGCAACACCATACTGTAAATACATCCATACCATTGGCTTTAAAGAAATATTCATATATCGTCTAAACCACTCTAAGCTTACTTCTTCACAGCTTTTACTTTCTAAATCTGCTAGGCGATGAATAATATTCGATAACCGCGTACGCTCCCCAGGTATAGCGTCTTGAACTAGCCCAGCAATTAATGTTGCGTCGTTTGCATGTTCACTATAAAAAGGATTCTCACGAATAATCACTTCAAATCCAGATTCTTGTGTTCCATAATTTAATGTAATAAAGGCTGGATCACAAATAAAATCAAATCCTGGAAATCTTTCTCGTACTTCACCAATAGCCGTATTTAACATTTCCTTCCCTTCAAGACCACTCTCAAGTTCTTTCAGTTTATTAATACGCATTGAATTCGTTACTTTCACCGGAAATGAAAACTTAAGCATATACTTCGAATTGGGATGATATAGCGTCCTTAGTGATGATGTTGCCATATAATACTTACCTACAGGACCAATATACTCAAGCAATTCTTGAACTATCCAATCTTGTACGTAAGCTTGATGCAAGAGCCATTCTGCCTGAAGCGGATGAATTGGAATTAATGCATATTGATCTTCCTTACAGTACTTCGCTATAAATTCCTTACTAACCATCTCATCATTACTTAATTCTTCTTTTATAATCATTGTTGTAGAATCTGATAATAATGATTTTTCATTTACTATACTTTTATGTGCCCGAAAATAATGAAGCTGACATTCTCCTTTTAATTCTGGAGAATACATTGCACTTTTCCAATCCAATATCCCCTGTCTACTCTTTGGTGTAGGATGAGTTAAATGCCCAAATAATAAAGACTGCTCCGCTTCTATAAAAGTTGTATGAAAACCGTATAATGCGGATGTATCTTCTATTCTCTCTTTTGTAAATTCCTCAATATTTTGACAACTACGGATGACTCGAAGCATAAGTTCCGCAGGATTCGTTCCTTCTCCGTAGTTGATAGACATCTCTTTTATTAAAAATGTAATAACTGTAACATAATCTGCTGTAATAACAGAATGACTATCTCCAATTTGATAATAAAATTGTTCTCCAAACAAATGGCGATCTGTTGATGATTTATATATAACTTCTCCATACAAAGTAACGTTCTGTGCCGATAGCCGACAACATAAATATGTGGGGACTGTATCTCTATTCAACGTATTACTGAAGATACTCTTCATTCTTTCATCCTCTGTAATCCATTCTCCACTCCCTGTTTCTCTTAAATAACAGTTTAAAAAGCTTTGTAATGTTGCATGTTCTGCGATTTGTTTCGCATGCTGCATGTTGGTCCTCCTCTTTATATTAACGCTATGAGAATTTCATATTACAATTGATAATTGAATATCGTTATCAACTATGATTCTAATTGATAATGATATTCAATTCAATAGTATATTTCAGAATTTTTTTATCAAATTAAATTTTTCTTTTTTTCTTTCTTTTCTTTAATCTAGTTAAAAGTCCACTAGAAAAATTCTTGCTTTCAAACTAATTACCTACTATTTTTTATTAATCCACCTTTTGATGGATTAATAAAAAGGTACACCAAATGAGGTATACCTTTCTATACGATATGTTTACATAATATTATTATATGCATCAATCTATATAGCTGTTTGTTTTTGTAACAAATTCAAATCTCTCCAACAATACGCTGTTTCTTCTACCCTTACTCTCTCTAAAAATTTCGTATCAATTTTTTCAGGGTTGAATTTTTCATAAAACTTTTTAGAAGGATTATTCGTAACAACCCAAACTAAAAGTGATTGCATATCATTATTTATACAATCCGATAATAAAGCTTGAAATAACTTTTGTCCTATTTTCATTCCTTGATACTCTTGTAAAAGGTAGATTGCATATAATTCTCCATCACAATTATATGTACCAGTTCTTTCTACTCCCCCATCGATGAATCCAACTATTTCTCCATTTAAATTCTCTGCTACAAATCTAAATTGATGATTACCCTCTTTTTGAAAAATATCTTCCCATTGTTTTTCTCGTTTCTCATATGCTATATTATCTAGAATTTCGTCAGCAAATATCCCTTTATACGTTGTTTTCCAACTATCAACATGCACCTTTGCTATACCTTGTATATCATCCTTTATTGCTCTTCTAATATGTATTCCCATCATTTCTCCCTCCTTGTTACTCATCATTATATCAATTTCATTCCTTAAGAATCCAAATAAAAAAGAGTGAATTCACTTCACTCTTTTTTATCACAATTATCTACTTTCCACTTCAACTGAAACTACTCGATCTATCTCTTTCAGGGAACTATATAACTCTGTTGTATATAAATCTTCTGGAGCTAAAATAACCATCTCTAGTTGCTGAAATGCTCCACTATCTATATCTTTAATTTTCACGCGTTTCACATGCATGCCTAAATTTTTAATTTGCTTAAATATACCATCTAACTCATGATGCTCTTTAACAGTAATTTTTATAGATAAATCCTTTTGTCTTAATGAATACGGTCCTGCAATTTTCACAAGTTGCGGAAGTACATTAATCGCTAAAATAATTAAAACCATCGCAACTGTCGCTTGTAAATAAAATCCCGCACCAATTGCGATCCCTAAAGCTGAAGCAGCCCACACCATAGAAGCTGTTGTTAATCCAGAAATAACGTCATTACTTCTTCGTAAAATGACACCCGCGCCAAGAAAACCAATTCCACTAACAATTTGAGCGGCCAGTCGCATCGGATCCATATTTGTATGTCCTGGAACAGAATATACATGTACAGATTCAATTGAAACCATCGTAATTAAACAACTTGCTACAGAAATAACCATACTTGTTTTCACACCAAGTGGTTTATTCTTTAGCTGCCTATCTATCCCGATGAATAATCCTAAAAAGAGTGCTAAACCTAATTTGAGTAAAAATTCATATGACATATTCCCATTCTCCTTACTTTACAATGTTTCCCTTAGAATAACTCACTATAACTCTTTTATGATATCAATTCCAGTCTTTTCTATTCATTTAACGTAAAAAACCGAAAAAACATTTATAACGATGTTTCTCCGGCTTTTTATTACACTTTAGATTCTTCTTTATTTCTGATCTTTAATCTTAATTTCTGCATCTTTGTAGAATGCTAATTTACTGTCATTATACTCTTTTGTAAATTTGTTAAACTGCTCTTTCGACTTTTGTGCTTCCACATTTAATTCATTAACAGTTTTAACTTTTTCACCGATTTCTTTTAATTTCGTTTCTTTTACTTTTAATTTTTCATACAGTTCTTTTTCAGTCGCTAACACTTTCGTGTAATTTTCATTCATCTTTTGGAATGCATCATAACGATTCTTATACGACTCTTCTACTGCTTTTGCTTGTTTTTGTAACTTCTTATCTTCAATCTTCTCTATATTACTTTGAACAGACTTCGTTTCCTTCTGTGCTTTTTCTAGCATTTCTTTCTCACTTTTCAATACTTTTTCACGATCGTCTACATTTGCAGTAGCTTGCTCTATTTTCTTCACAACTGCTTCATTATGATCTTTACCTTCTTGCAAAATTTGAGCATATAATTCTTGCCCTTGTTTCTCTAACTGCTCTAATTTTTTTGCTTCATCCACTAAAGATTTTTCTTGTGTTGCTGCTGTTTCAAAAGCTGTATATAGATTTTCTTCTGGCTTTTCACCGAAACAACCTGTTAAAAGTCCTACTGATAATGCTCCAACTACTGCTACTTTTCCATACTTCAACGTTCATTCCTCCATTACATACGGTTATCATGCCAGAAGTTCACTGGGAAGTGACTCTCTTCATGATAAGCTTCAAACTCATAACCTTTTTCTTTTAGCCCCTTTAAAATTGCTGGCACAGCAGCAACTGATTGCGGGTGAATATCATGCATTAAAATTACTTCTTGTGGTTTTGTTGCGTTTGTTAATACGTTTTGAGCAATTTGTGCTGCAGCTGCATCAACTGGCATTTTATTGTATCTCCAATCTAATGAATCAATTGTCCAATCCCATACTTTAAATCCGCCTTCTACCACTTTATTTCGAAGACCTTCATTCAATCCAGGCATCGAACCATATGGAGGACGTGTTAATTTAGGTGATTTCCCAATAATATTAGCGATTAAACCTTGATCTTCTTTCATCTCATTTACATACTCGCCATTTTTATATAACTTTGCGAAATTATGTGTCATACTATGCATGCCTACATAATGACCCTCAGCATTTTCACGTTTCACTAAATCAGGAAATTCTTTTACATTCGCTCCAATTAAAAAGAACGTCGCCTTCGCATCATGTTGTTTTAGCGTATTTAATAATTCAGCCGTATATTTCCCTGGCCCATCGTCAAATGTAAGATAAGCAACTTTTCTTTCTTTTCCATTAAAACGACTTGGTGCCGTTTTATTCATTTCAACTTTCGGCTGTTCACTTGCAAGCTGCACTACATTTTCTTGTTTCGCAACAGCTTTTGCTGGTGAAGTAATTGATTGAAACATGTAATACCCAATAGCTACTGCGGCAATCGCTATTAAAACGACTACTATTTGTTTAATTTTTAAAGCTTTTTCCATTCTATCGAATTCCTCTCCCTATTAATCTTATATATAAATCGCCCAATATAATTATACATCTATTTATTTTTATTTCACCATATAAATAGATTTTATTTGTATTATAATGGGAGTTTTATCAAAATTGTTGTTCCTATTCCTTCTTTGCTTGTAACACTAAGCACACCGCCATGAAGCTCTACCATTTTTTTAACGATAGCTAAACCAATACCTGCACCTGCAGCATGATTATTAATTTGGTAAAATGATTGCTCAATATATGGTAAATGTTCTTTAGCAATTCCAATCCCTTCGTCTCTTACCTTAATCACTGCTTGTCCTTCTATTTTAGTCGCTTCAATGTGTATTGTACTTTTTTTATGTGAATACTTAATTGCATTTTGAACAATATTCAAGAAAACTTGCTTTAACCTATTTCGATCTCCCATCAATTCAATTCGGTCTATAGTAGTAATAAATTGAATTTCCTTCTCTTCCGATTTAGGAGTTAATTGCCAAATCGTCTCCTCTAGTATATCGTACAACTGCACCTTTTGTTTATATAAATTAAAATGATTTGATTGTAATCTTGAAAAATCTAGCAATTCTTCTACTAAATGAATCAATCTATCTGTCTCACCTGAAATAATGCCCATACCTTGCTTTATTTCTTCTTCTGTTAAATGATCTACTGTTTTTAACGTCTCACTCCAACCTTTAATTCCTGTTAAAGGCGTTCGTATTTCGTGCGAAATAGAAGCAATGAATTCATTTTTCATCTGCTCAGCCTTATCTATTTTATAGGCCATATAATTTAAACTATGTGCCAATTCACCTAATTCTCCAGGATAATCTTCTTTAATTTTTTGCTTTAATGTGCCTTCTGCAATTTGTGAAGAGGCTTGAATAATGGATTCAATTGGCTCAACAAATGAATTTGCCAAACGTCTACTAATTAAGAAGGCGACTCCCGAAATAACAATACCTACAGAAATAGTAAACGTAATAATTTCAATAATCTTTTTATTTACATTTGTTAAAACAGTCGTATATTTTAAAACACCAATAGTTTGTCCTTGATGTATAAGTGGGCTTAGCACCTCTAGTTGTTTTTTATTACCTTTCGTAGTAACTTGATTATACATTTCACCTTCTAATAATGATTGTGGAATATTCACTTTACCTTTTACCTTTTCACCACTTGAAGATTGTATAACCGAGCCGTGACGATCAATTAACTGTAATTCTGTTCCTTCTAATTGAAAGCTACTAATTATGTCACCACTATATTCTTGTAATCGAATAAAGTATAGTGAATTGTATTCTGAAAAAAAACGTGTACTCGTTTTCGCATGAGACTCTATATATTGCACAATACCATTATAATAGTATCGATAAATTGAGACTGAAAATACAACTTCAAATAATACAAGCATAAGTGTAATGACCGTCATAAAATATAAAGTCACTTTCCGTTTCATCTCATACTTTCCTTCCACACATATCCTTTTCCCCACACCGTAAGAATAAATTCAGGTTCTGATGGATTACATTCTATCTTTTGACGTAACCGTCTCATATTTACATCTACTACTTTCGTCTCACCTACGTAATTGGTTCCCCAAATCATATTTAAAATTTCATCACGCGAAACTGGCTTTGAAGCCTGATTCATTAAATACTGTAATATCATATACTCTGTAGGTGTTAAATCGACTAATTGTCCATCTTTATACAATCTTTCTTCTATAATATTTAACGAAAATGGACCTGACGTAACAATATTCGTTTTTTCTTCATGTACTTCTATTCTTCTTAATAAAGACTGTATACGTGCAGTTAATACTACTGGACTAAACGGTTTTGCAATATAATCATCTGCACCTATTCCTAGTCCTTGCACCTTATCTTCATCTTGTACACGTGCGGTTAACATAATAATACCCATTTTTTTATTTTCTTTCCTGATAGCCTTACAAACTTCTAAACCATCAATCCCCGGTAACATTACATCCAGCAGTGCTATATCAACAGTTTGTTCACTCAAAATTTGTAACGCTTCTTCTCCAGTAGTAGCTTCTATTACATAAAATCCAGCACGTTTTAAATTTAAAACAATAAAGCTACGGATCGTTAATTCATCTTCTAAAACTAAAATTTTTGACATAATTCTCACCTCCTACTCTTGTTGATAATCCGCTAGCGGTTTTATATATGCTTTCACTTTTTCAAATTTTGATTGCTTCGGTACTGCATATACGTGAGAAGCCGTTTTAATTGCTGCGCTGTAGCCTTTTATATTGAACCATTCTTTCCGCTTAAAAATATGAACTTCAAGCCATATTTCATTTGTTCTTGTATCCAAAAACTTTTGAGAATTTGATTCTTTTTGCTGATCTGGTATTGTAATTTTCCCTATTAACTCTTTAGGAATTTTCACATAATACCCTTTTTCTATATCTATATATCGTTCTTCAATTGGTTTAATTCCAGATTCACTCCACTGTATGTAACGTTCGAAAAGCGGACTATCACCATGTGATTTATCTTCCCAACCTTTTGGGCGTACAGTACGAACAAATTCAATAATGCCGTCTTCATTAACATCTTTACTTTCTACAACATATTCATTAAATAAATCTTCTTTCCCATCTATAGGTAATACTTCATAATGATCCTGATCAAATTTTGCTACATAAGTTATACCTGAATGAGCCCCTGTTCCCGCATCGATTACAACTGCCTTTAATGATTTAGAAATACGACCCATTTGTATTCTTTGAATACTATTTATATACGGATCAAATGTAACCTCTGACAATACCTTAAACTTTTCAATGAACTGAACCTTCAACTGTTCATCTTTCATATGCGAAACAAGGCTTATGTCTTTAAAACCATTTTTGTTTAAATCATCTATAAATAACTTTGTATACTTCTGTCTATAAAATTCCTTTATATCGTCACTCTCATCGGAAAAAACATACATTGTGTTTTCTAATAAATCACGATTGGTAGTTATTCCTATCAATAGTTCCCTTTTCCCACTCCCTGTGAAATCTCCTACCTCAACAATATCTACTTCTTCCCCATCAAATGTATAGGTTGACTTCATATTCCATCCATTATTTTTCTTCTCATATACGGCTAAATATATATGATAATCTTCATTAGGTATTTTATATACGATGACAGCTTCTTTTTTATTATCTCGCTCGAAATTCATTGACCATGTCGTCTGTTTATCTCTATTAGACATTGGAGTAAGTAAGCGATAATTAACAGGTAAATCTTTATCAATTTGTTCCTTTAATTCATTAATCCATTTTTCATTTGTAGGAGCTTCCATTAGACTTGTTGGAGCTTCAGACATTTTACATCCAGTCAATATAAAGATAATTCCCATCATGCTTAACCATTTCTGCATATGATATCTTTCCTTACCACAAATTTTGAATATGTCCTTTTACTTTTTTACCTATCCATTATACTCATACATATGAGTATAATTTTTCTAAACTAAAAAATCGTTACAGAAAAGTTACAAATACATTCCAAAAAAAAAGATTGGCAAAAGCCAATCTTTTTTTATTATTCATTTCGGACTGATTTTGGCGTTACACCTAAATGATCATTTAATTTTTTTGAAATATCTTTTACATTTTTTTCATTTGGAATGTAATAATAAATACCACCGATACGTTTATCTGTGCCTTCTATTTGCAATTTTTCCATTTCCAAATTAGATCCTGCCATATTTTTTGTAATGGCAAGCATATCGTCAAATGTTAAGTTCGTTTTCATATTTTTATCAACCGCATCTAGTAAAGAGCCCATTTTGCTAATTGATTGAACAGACATCGCTTTTTTAGCAATTGCTTCTATTACAAGTTGCTGTCTCTGTCCACGCATTGCGTCACTATCAATTTTACGCGTTCTTGCAAGTGCAAGTGCTTGTTCTCCATTTAAATGTTGGTAACCTTTTTCTAAATGGATCATACCAGCTTGGTCTTTACTATCTTGTTCAGTGAAAGTAACTGGTACATCAATATCAATACCACCAATTGAATCGACAATTTGTACGAATGATTCAAAGTTAAACTTCACATAATAATCAACAGGGACATTTAAGAATCTTTCCACCGTATCGCGTGTGCTTTCTACGCCACCAAATACGTGAGCATGAGTAATTTTATCTAATTTTTTTCTAGTTGGAATATAAACACGTGAATCACGTGGAATACTTACTAGCTTAACAGACTTATCATCTTTATTAATTGTTGCTAATAAAAGTGCATCTGTTCGAACTGCTTCGCCATATTGGCTTTTTCTCATTTCACTTCCATCTACACCCATGATTAATATTGAAATATTATCCTTTAAAGGTTCAACTTCTTTATCACGCTTTGATGACTTTTCAATTTTCGCATACGCATCATTTACAACAGCTTTTGCTTTATTATATATAAACGAACCATATCCTACTCCTCCAAAAATAAGTAGGAAAAATGGAATTAATATGAACCATTTTATTGACTTTCTTTTAGAACGCTTTTTATTACTTCTCGTATTTTGTTCTAATTCAGAGCTCATACCCATTCGCCTCTCTTTCTCTTTACCAAGTATAATGTAAGTCTATTTATCTTCATATTGAATTTCCTTTCATTAACCTTACAATTTTGTAAGGTTACTACTAAAACCCAATATGTATTCCATTTCACATTATACTCTCGTACTTATTTTTGGCAAGTCACTATTTACCAATTTCAAAAATTTAGCACTTCGCAACATGCAAATTTATAAATTCATTAACTCTTTCATTTTAAATTAGGATATCTTTTTCCAGATAAACGATATGAATAAAGAGTCCAGCTAATGATAAAACCTCTATGAATACAGTATATTTCACGTTATTATTTCTCAAACGGCGTATACATGCTTTTCTTCCCCTGATTATCAATAAAAGCCGACTTTGCTTTTATTTTCGTTTTTTCTACTTCCATGTCTTCATTTGAGAAGTTCACAATGATTTTAATATTTTTTCCATAAGAAACAGATTGTACTAGCTTATCTTCTGACAAATACGCAAAATTCGTCATCTCTTCTTTTACTGCTTTTTCATGAACTTCATTCCAAACTTTTAGATGTTCTGTAATTTCTTTTTTATGCTTATTCCACTCTACTTCATCTAAATGGTACAACGGAGGAACATTATACAATAATTCAGACAGCATTCGATTTCCAACTTCATCTTTTACCTTTAAACTTCCCCATTCCCAATGGTGCGTTGTAATAACGGAATCATTGTATACTAATTTATATAATGGTACCGAATATACTGGGTTTAAATACACTTGTTTATATTCTTCTTTCAATGGTACTTGTTTTGCATATTTTTCGGGAACATTTTGATTTGGTGACCAATATCCACCGACATAATACGGACTTGTTTTATTTTTCCGCATATCTTCATCGTCCCATTTAATAACAGGTGTTTCAATTCCGTGTGCAAATGCAATCGTACTACTAGCAAAATCATTTCCACCTTCAGAACCAACAACCATACCCTTTTCTTGCGCAATGTAGTCCATTCGTTTTAAACGTGCTTTTAAATCTTGCTCTTGTGTCGTTATATGTTTCGCTGAATAGTCATCGTAAATTTCACCTGTCGCATCACAATCAATAAACCATGAATTATATTTAGGACCATTTTGTAATATATCATTCATGCGTTCCTTTACACTAGGCAGCGATAAAGTCGGGTTTAACTTGCGACCTCTGCCTAAAAAGCCTTGCACCTTTTCTCCGTTTTTCTTCGTTACAGTAGCCTCTTCATATAATGATGGGTCATTAAAGGATGCTGTGTTCCAATTTTTATCACTTTTTTCGTGAATGGAATGATATGAATCATACGGACCAACTAAATACCCCATTTCCTTCGCTTTTGTCACGAAATTAGGTTGCATAAATCCTTGTTCCCAGTTCGGCAGACCAATCCACGCTTTTTCTATTCCTACCTCTTTCATTTCCTTTAGTATGTCCGTTCCATCTGCATTACCCCATTTACTTACCTCTTCAACCGCATCACCAAGTAGCGACTTTAATAAATGCTTATTTAAGCTATACAATTCTGTGTTCGTTAAGTGACCTACACCTTTCTTTAATAGCACACTAGCTTCCTGATCAACGTTTTGAAAAATATCCTCTTTATAAAATTCCTTCATGGATAATACTTCGTTTATATAACGTAAAATAACATTTTTTTGATACTTATCAATGAAATCTTGTTTACTTACTTGATCTAATACATTCAGTTCCCCAGGCTCTGAACTATTCTTTTGAATAAGTTCTTTTATATGACTAAACAGCGGGCTATTTATTTGCTCCCTTAGTTTTGGCCAATTTATATTATTTTCTGATAGACCATTTTGATTCCAAAAATAAAAATGCGCCGCTCCATATAACTTTTCGATTTCTTTATTTTTTCTAGCCTTTTCTTGTAATGTTTTAAATTCACCTTTTCGAACAATATCATCCTTATACAGTTTAGCAATGCTTACCGCATCATTATTTGTCACATATAATTGAAATCCATATGTTTTATTTTTATTTATGCTCGGAAATTCATGTGTAAAATCAAATCCTATTTTCGGATCCGAATGAAACTTCAATTCATTATTAAACATATTGTTTGCAATATATACAATTGAATATTTCGAACCATTTAATGCGAAAAACTTCATAGAAAATGATTCAGCAAATGAATATGCATCATCCTTTAAAAACTTCTTCCAATTCTCATCATTGCTCGGAATTTGCTTACCCTCCCATAACGGAAGTGTATAATTTTCAGCTTCTACTTTCGGCCATGTAAAGCTTTCTGCACCAGTCGATTCCACTTCAATGTTTAAGTGGTCTTTTTTCTTTTCTAATTTTATTTTTACTTTTTGATCTGGATATTCCCACGATGTACGATCCTTTTCTTTTTTTACATTCGATACCTTCATTTTCGGTAGGGGTCGTGATGCCTGTTCCTTTACCCCCTCATGTTCTACAGTTAATGTGAATGTTTCTGGATTTACATCATAAGTAAAATCTTTATACGTCGATTTCTTTATTTTAGACTCTTGTACAGCATTACTACCTTTTACGTCACAACCGACTAAAGTCGAAAATGGCATAGTTGTTAGAAGACATATCGCTATCATTTTTTTCATCCTCTGCACCTCCACCAATGAATATACAGGTGGTTTGTTACAGGAATGTGGCAAAAAATAATAGAGCTAGCATTTTGCTAGCTCTATTTGGATTATTAAAAGTTGATATGAACAACTATAACTTGCTTAGAAGATATGTAATACAGTAACTGCATTTTTTCTCAACAATCATGAAACTAAACAAATCAAAATTTTAACAAGCATTCTTTAACTGAAAAAATAAGTGTATACAATGTATCCTAAAAGTAGTACTAAAATGATTATCCCTGTACCTTTTCAATTCATACCGCCTGCTATATCAACTGGACTACCTGTTTCCGCTCTATTGAGTCCGTCATGTAAAGAACCCGTAGGATTACTTTTTAATTCACTTTGTCTCATACGCTCTCTTTTTTCTTCTGGTGACTCTTTATTCATTTAATCACCTCCAAAATGAATGCACTCTTTACTTACATTATTCAAAATCAACATTTGTTTTATATTTTTTTCCGAAAAAACCTAATTTAAAATAGGTTTGCAACGTAAAGAAAGCTAGCCATGCCAGCTTTCTTTACGATCCAATATGCTCTTCCTTATTTACAATAATCCCTTTATGGTCGATTTCAAGCTCACATACTTTCATATCTGTAAATACTCTCGCTAATTGCTCAGCGATTTCTTGACGTTTCTCATATGGCGTTAATATAAAAATAGATGGTCCCGCACCGCTAAGTGCTGTACCGTACGCACCAAATTCTTTTGCGCATTTACGAATAGATGGTAATAACGGTACGAGTTCTAAACGATATGGCTCGTGAAAATGGTCTCTCTCCATCATTTCACCTACAACTTCCCACCGCTTTTGACATAATGCAGCTACTAATACGTTACTTATCGCACTAGCTTTAACTGCCTCATGAAACGGAAACATCTTTGGTAATACAGATCGACTTTCATCTGTATTTAATTCTTCATTCGGAATAAGAGAAATTACCCCTAACTCCTTGCTCTCAATTCTTACGACGGAAATATCCTTTCCATCAAGTGCTCCGATTACAGTTCCACCTAATATAGAAGCAGCAACATTATCAGGATGTCCTTCAAAATTTGTAGCAATTTGAACTTTTTGATCAGCAGTTAAGTTCAAATTGCCTAGTTGATTCGCAAGTTCTATCCCAGCTACAATCGCTGATGCACTACTTCCTAGCCCTCTTGTTAATGGGATATTACTAGTAACTTCTATTATATGGGGTGATATAGAAGGACAGACTTTACATGCCGTGCTAACGATTAAATTTTTATCGTCTGTCGGAATTGATTCTTCAAAGGAATGGATTACTTGCCATTTATCAGCTTTTTCTTTAACCACCACATCTAAATACAATGACAAAGCTATTCCAACTGAATCAAATCCAGGACCAACATTTGCCGTACTAGCAGGGACACGAACACTTAATGGTATCACGACATAATCACCCCTTTAATATGATCTTTAATCTGTTCTATATCATTTGACAAACTTGCGATGTCTAGTTGATTTGAAGAAATAGCGATATCAGGATCCTTCAAACCATTTCCAGTTAATACTGCAACAACTGTTTCTCCCTTTTTGATTTTTCCAGATTTAACATGTTTAATTACGCCAGCTAATGAAGCATTTGATCCTGGTTCAGCGAAAACTCCTTCAGTTTTTGCCAATAACCTATACGCATGTAAAATTTCTTCATCTGATACCATATCTATTTCACCACAAGACTGCTCGGCAGCCTCTACTGCATACGACCAACTTGCTGGGTTACCAATGCGAATTGCTGTTGCAATTGTTTCAGGCTCTTCAATTACATGCCCTTTTACAATTGCCGCTGCTCCTTCTGCTTCAAAGCCATGAATTCTTGGCTTCTTATAACCTTTTTCTTTCTCATATTCACAGAAGCCTTTCCAATATGCTGTAATATTCCCTGCGTTCCCAACAGGGATAGCTAGAACATCTGGTGCATTTTGCAATTGGTCACAAATTTCAAATGCTGCCGTTTTTTGTCCTTCAATTCGATAAGGATTCACTGAATTTACTAATGTAATCGGCTCTTCTGCAGCAATATTTCTTACAGCCTTAAGTGCATCATCGAAATTCCCTTCTATTGAGATAATTTCAGCTCCATAAGCGACCGCTTGCGCTAATTTTCCATGCGCAATCTTTCCTTCAGGGATTACGATTATACATTTCATCCCAAGACGTGCCGCATATGCTGCAGCTGATGCTGATGTATTACCTGTTGATGCACAAATGATTGCTTCTGAACCTTCTTCTTTCGCCTTAGCAACTGCCATCACCATACCACGATCTTTAAAAGAACCTGTCGGATTCGCTCCTTCGTACTTACCATATAGCTGAATCCCTAATTGCTTTGATATATTTAATAACGGAATAAGAGGTGTATTTCCTTCCATTAAACTGACATCAGGTGTGTTTTCATTCACCGGTAAATAAGAAGCATATTGTTTCAATAGTCCTTTATACATATTGTTTTTCCTCCTCAATAATGTAGTAACTGTTTATTTCACTTGCGACAGCTTCTATCGCTCCTAAAACTCGTTCGAATTGATACTTGGAAGTTCGATGTGTCACAACAACAACTTCTGCCAGTTCACGGTTTAAAGGTAATTGAATAACTTCTTTTAAACTTACAGAGTAATTAACGAAACATTCTGTTATTTTTTGTAACATCCCAGGCTCATCTCGTAATGAAATACGCAAGAAATATTTCGAAACTACTTCTTCATCACCTTGTAATTCATAAGGAACTGGTTCTTTTAACGCACTTTTATTTTTCGGCACTTGATTCATATTTTTAACGATGGAAATAATATCACTTACTACAGCAGAACCAGTTGGCAACTTTCCAGCTCCAGGTCCGTAAAACATTACTTCTCCTACCGCTTGACCGTGAACATATACTGCATTAAATTCATTATTCACATTTGATAATGGATGCTGGCTCGGTAAAAGCGTCGGTTCTACACTTAAATGAATGGCTGATCCTTGTTTTTCTGCTTTCCCAATTAACTTCATAGTAAATCCTAACTTTTCAGCCATTTGTAAATCTTCTTTTTCGACCTTTCGAATCCCTCTTACTTGCACATCATCTAATGAAACATTCATCGAAAAACCTAAGTTTGCAAGAATTGCTACCTTTCTCGCCGCATCTAGTCCATCTACATCTGCTGTCGGATCCGATTCTGCAAAACCTAATTTTTGCGCTTCCTGTAAAGCCTCTTCATAAGACCATCCATTTTGACTCATTTTTGTTAACATATAATTTGTTGTACCATTTACAATTCCCATTATTTTTTCAATTTGATCTGATGCTAGCCCGTCAGTTAGTCCTCTTAACACTGGAATACCGCCTGCTACGCTCGCTTCATAACATAAATCACAATCATTATCGTTCGCCAGTTGAAGAAGCTCTGCACCGTATACAGCCATTAAATCTTTATTTGCTGTCACGACATGTTTCTTATTTCGTAAAGCCTTAACAATATGCTGCTTCGCTTCTTCAATTCCGCCCATTACCTCTACTACAATATCAATATTCGAATCATTTAGAACTTCATCTGCATGACTTGTTACTGCAATCCCGTCAATACAAACATCGCGTTCTTTTTCCAAATCACGTACAACGACTGTTTTCACTTTCACTTCGTATCCTGTATCAAGAGCGATTTTTTTATAATGTTCTTTCAAAATATGAACAACACCACTTCCGACCGTACCTAAACCTAATACTCCAACATTTATAACGTTATTCATCTTCTAATCTCCTCCTAAAAGTTTAATTGTTACACCTATAAATCACCTTATTCTGCTTTTTTGTCATGCAGGTGGTGGTTATTTCCGTACTTATAAATCGTTTCATGTTACCGCACCTCCCTTCCAAGTAATAAAAAAAACACACCCATCCCTAGGAAAGGGACGAATGTGTTTTCGTGGTTCCACCCTTGTTCCAATCTAGACGTATTTCTCCCTAGATTGCTCAAGTTCAGATAACGGCTGATACCGTCAATAATTACTAGATTACTCGTTCACTATTGAAGTTCAAAGGTGGTAAAATCATTTCTCGTGTTAGGAAGCTCACACCCTTGGCTTCCCTCTCTGTAAACCGTAAAAATGATTTCTTGTCCTTATCGTTACTTTTTCGTTCATGTTTATTTGTTAACTCATTATACTCGCATAAAAAACAAAATCAATACTATTTTTTAATTATTTTAAATTTTCAATCTCTAAATCCGTAAAAAAACACACTCATCCCTAGGAAAGGGACGAATGTGTTTTCGTGGTTCCACCCTTGTTCCAATCTAGACGTATTTCTCCCTAGATTGCTCAAGTTCAGATAACGGCTGATACCGTCAATAATTACTAGATTACTCGTTCACTATTGAAGTTCAAAGGTGGTAAAACCATTTCTCGTGTTAGGAAGCTCACACCCTTGACTTCCCTCTCTGTAAACCGTAAAAATGATTTCGTGTCCTTATCATTACTTTTTCGTTCATGTCTATTTGTTAACTTATTATAGTTATCAACTTTTTAAAAAGCAAGCCTATTTTTACTAACTATTTTCAAAATAATTTTTTATTATATTTCACAATAGCATTATGCAACTGTCACTCAATTTACCTATTTTGTCATTTCTCCAGTTTATAAATCAACGGTTCATATATAAAGTGAAACTTTAATCAGTGGGGATTTTGTTTATCCCCACTGATTATTAGCCTTCACCAATCGGGCTTTTACGGGCAGTTGATCCCCACCTGACTTCTTTGTTTTCGCTGAATTTTGAGGTAGGGGTCTTACCGCCCGTTAATGCGGGATAAATCCCCCATTCTAAAACCCGTACACATCCGCTCTACAAAGCTATATTAATAAAATTTTTAATACAATCTTTTTGTATAACTTTCTTCTAAAGAACGTGCAACATCTTCTTCTGAAGTATTCACTTTCGCATGCTCCAGCAACATTTTTGCTGCTGAAGGTAACTCTTTTTTATTTAACCAAGATTCTGATTCCCACATCTTAGAACGAATAAACGCTTTTGCACAATGAATGTAACACTCTTCTATTTCAACAACAATTCCAAGTAACGGATTGCGTCCATTCGCCTGCATTTCTTTCAAAATTTCTTCGTCGTTTGTAATATACGCTCGGCCATTTATTCTGAGTGTCTCCCCAAGACCTGGAATAAAAAAGATTAGTCCTACACGTGGATTTGAAATAATATTCAAAATGGAGTCTATACGACGATTTCCTGGTCTTTCTGGAATGATAATTTTATTATTATTGAGTACGTATACAAATCCAGGTGCGTCTCCTCTCGGCGAGGCGTCACACTCCCCCAACTTATTTGCAGTAGATAATACTAGAAAAGGAGATTTAGAAAGGAAATCTACACAATGGTGGTCTAATGATGAAATAACTTTTTTCAATGCTCGCTCACTTGGCTGCCCCAATATTTTTCGTAACTCTTCCTCTGTTGAAATAATCGATTTTATTTCCATACGCTCTATCTTCACTTATAATCGCCCCTTTTTCTTTATTTTCCCAAAATTCAATACAAATATTGTATAATAAAATTTGCAGAAAGGGGAATTAAAATGACAGAGTGGTTAACAATATTTGATTCTGAAAGAAATACACTTGGGAAGAAATTACGCGATGAAGTGCATCGTGACGGTGATTGGCACGAAACATTTCACTGTTGGTTTGTAGAAAAAGATGCTAAAGATATATTCTTATATTTCCAGTTACGCTCTAAAAATAAAAAAGAAGCTCCATGTATATGGGATATTACTTCAGCTGGACATATTATGCATGATGAAGATGTACAAATTGGTGGTCTTCGTGAAATTGAGGAAGAATTAGGGCTTTCCTTTCAAACTAATGATTTAACATACAAGGGAATCTTTAAAATAGATTATGAAATTTCAAATCTTACTGATCGCGAGTTTTGTCATATGTATTTTCACAACGTCATCAATCCACTTCCATTCGCACCAGGTGAAGAAGTAGACGATGTGATGAAAGTACATGCAACTTCTTTTCTACAACTATTAAAAGGAGAGATTTCATCTTTAACGACTATTTCAGTCTTAAACAATACACCGATTACGATAACATTTGAAGATATTTATCCGTATGATCTTGCATACTATGAATTTGTTATAGAGCAAGGAAAAGAATTATTAAAAAATAATAGTTTATAAATAAAATAGGACTCCTAGCATAATATTGCGTAGAGTCCTATTTTTTATTATTGTTCAAGGATTTTTAATCTACTCTCTACTTGTATAAATAAACGAATCATTAATAACAGCATAACCACTATAATCACTATTATTGTATGTGGATATCTAAACAGTATACTAATAACACTTCCAATTAACATCATGATAAATCCGTTTTGCTTCATCACTTCTGCACTATACCTGTTACCCACATCCCATAATTCCTTATTTTTCATAGATCGTTTCGTACGATAACCATATGCCGCATTAATATCGGTCGGTGGATTTTTTTGAAGAATAATTGCCGCAAGTATAAAAATAATACCAATCAATATGCTTATTCCTATGTTTACTAGTGCATCAATCAATTATATCCCCCCCTAACTTACACTTTCATTATACGACACAACCCTTATTTTTCCAATTTATAACACATTCACTTTCTTTCTTTTGATGTCTGGAACATACTTGGAAGTGTTACAAAACGTGCCCCTTTCGTTTTTAACTGCGGAATGATTTTGTCTAGTGCATCAACAGATCCTTGTAAATGCCCACCTGGAGTAGAATGCTGCAGTATGACACTACCTGGAAATGAATTCCCTAACACATTATTTGTAATCGTATCGGCACTTACACCTTTCCAATCAACTGTATCAACACTCCACTGTACAATCATAAAATTTTGCTCAGTTGCCCAATTCAATTGATTTTCAAGTATTTCACCATACGGTGGACGTATAAATTTAGGGGCATAGCCGGCTAAACGTTTTAATATTTCTTCCGTTTTTATAATTTGATTACGGTACTCAGCGTCATTTACTTTCGCTAAATTCGGATGACTGTACGTATGATTACCAATTACATGCCCTTCATTTGCAATACGCTTTACTACATTCGGAAATTTTTCTGCGTTTTCACCAAGTAAGAAAAAAGTAGCTTTTACATTATGTTGTTTTAACTTATCTAATATTTTTGGCGTGAATTCTGAATCTGGTCCATCATCAAATGTAAGAGCTACTTCCGCTTTATTATACGGTCCTGAAAATGCGTACGCATATTTTTCAACCCATGTAAATGGTGTCCACGATCCACGATCATCTGCTTTCATTTGTACTTCATAGCTTTGAGGGATATATGCGTATGGCAATGCGCTTATATAATCTCCATAATAAAATGAGTTATATGGCATATAAGCATACGAAACATCTCGTTCTAGTCCCCATTGATATGGAGCAAACATTTCTGGCGAATAAAAATAATACATGATAAAAAACCTCCCTAAATTTTCATATGTGATTCATCTGCACTTTGTTAGAGAAATTGTTATTCATAAACAAAAATAAGACTGTCCTTAATTAGGACAGCCTTACTACTTTATATTATTAATAAATTGATGTACTATCTTTTGGCAAAGCTTTCACATGTTTTAAATAGTTCGTCACTTTATCATCATCTTCTTGCGGATATTGATATTCATACGTGTTAGCGATTTCGTTCGCCACTTCCCTAAATAAATCACTCATGACAAAGAATGACTCCCATATGTTTTCATATTCAGCATTAGAAAATGTCCTTTTAAATTGCTCCCACATATCTTCTTCAATATATTGCTCGAAATGCTTTCCAAACTTCCCTGTATTAACTGTAAAGTCTGTTTTCATACCAATATGCCATTCTAGCATTACGATGAACATATCTCGCACTGGTCCTTCAAGCATTCCTTTTGCATAAGAAAGTTCATCTCTCCATAACCCTTTTGCCACATTTGTACTACACCACCAAAATTCATTACAGCAATCCAAAAACTCTTTTTCTGTAGGCTTTTTTATTAAGTAATCCTTATCGCTTGCTGGCGGGAATCCTTCCATACAATTATCTTTATCAAGAAGCAGTTTACTTAAACTATCTTGTCCAACGAACTTTTTTATTAACTCAACTGGAACTAGCGTTAAATCAATCCGATTCCCATCCATGAACTGCATTAAATATGGAAACTTCCCATCTTCATCTGGTTGAACTAACGACATTTCTTCTGGCATTTGTACTATCATTATTTCTCCAAATCTATGAACCCAATTATGATTAGACGTAAAAGATTGTATATCATTTACAACATACATAATATCATAGTCTTGAAAACAATCTCTTTTCACATTTGGATTTACACGCGATCCATTCATGATAACTGCTCGAATTCTTTCATCCTCTTTTGCTATATTTATAATTACGTCTAACATTTCTTTTTCAGTTCTCATCTATTTATATCCTCCAATTTTTTAATATATAATATAGTGTTATGTATATTGGAGGTCCACGAGCTAATCTCGTTATACACGATACATGTTATAATTTTTGAAACTTCTTTTTCATCCCTTGTTCCTCCTTACATCACTCTTTTACAACTGCCATCCCTTTCAATTTCCCAATGCTTTCTACCATTCACTTTTAATTATACCGAAAATTCTGTCTCGAATACAAAAAATAAAGAAAGGACATCTACCCCTTACAGAATAGATATCCCTTCTTTTAAAGTTAAATTTAATTCCTATGGATTAGTAGACCAAAGCCCAGCAGATTTAATAAATGTACGTTTATTTAATTTCAGCTGCGCTACGATAAATTCTGCAATATCTTCTGCTTGCATTACTTTATCAGGGTTTCCATCAGTTAATCCTAAATCTACAGCCATATCAGTTGCTACTGTACTTGGAGTTAAAGCTGTTACACGAATGTTATGTTTGCGAACTTCCATCGCTAACGATTCTGTTAAGCCAAGGACACCAAATTTAGAAGCACTATATGCACTTGTTACAGGTGCACCTTTTTGTCCTGCTGTAGATGAAATGTTAATGATATCACCAGATTGTTGTTCAATCATGCTCGGTAAAGCTGCACGAGTTGCATAGTATACACCCATTAAGTTTACTTGAATGATTTTTTCCCAATCAGCAACGTCTAGTTCTAAAAACTTACCGAATTTAGAAATACCAGCGTTATTAATTAAAATATCGATAGATCCTAAACCATTTTTTAACGTTTCAATCGCAGTTGTTACTTCTTCATATGAAGAAACATCAGCAGTTGCAATAACAGCTTTTACACCTTCTGCTTCTACTTCTTTTGCTACAGCTTTTAAGTTTTCTTCTGAACGAGCTAATAAGCCTACATTTACGCCTTCTTTCGCTAATGCGATTGCTACAGCGCGACCAATCCCTCTACCTGCTCCTGTAATTAAAGCATTTTTACCTTGTAATAATTCTGCCAAGTATAACACTCCTTAATCATCTCAGTTATGTATTATATTAAAATTGTATCTATGTTTATGTAAAAAGGCAATGATGCACTTTCATGTGCGTAGGTTACTTGTAGGTAACTATAGAAAGTTTTTATTTATAAGTTTCATTTTTTTACCATTATTCATGTAAAATAAAAACAAATCCAGCATAGGGGAGTGTATGAGTATGAAAAGCGAAGGAAAAGCTTTTCAATATAATTGCAGTAACGGTAAATGCATTTTTAAAGAGAAATAGTGTTAGAAGGTTCTCCTTCTAACACTATTTCTCTTCATGATTCGGCATACGCACAATAAATTCAGTACCTTTTCCTTCCTCACTCTCCACTTTTATCTCTCCTTGATGAAGGTCGAGTACTTTCTTTACAATAGCTAAACCTAAGCCACTTCCTCCATAGGCACGATTTCGTGAAGAATCCGCTTTATAAAAACGCTCAAAAATATGTTGTTTCTGTTCTTCTGATATACCAATTCCTGAATCACGGATACGCACTTCCACTACTGTCTCATGTTCCTTTAACTGAATAGTAATCGTACCACCGCTTGGAGTAAATTTAATACTATTATGAATTAAATTAATCCACACTTGACTCATACTTTCTTGGTCAGCAATAACATATACTTTTTCTAAATCTAGTTCTAACTCAATTTCTTTTTCAGCCCAGAGTGGTTCACTATTTAACACAATTTGCTTTAATTGTTGATCTAATCGATAGCTCACTCTTTCTGGTGTATACTCTTCTGATTCTAAAAGAGTTAGCTTTAGTAAATTTTGACTTAGTTTAGATAATCTCGTTGTTTCAGTTTCAATAATGGTAAGATAATGCTTTCTTTTTTCCTCAGAAAGATTATCGTCTTGTAGTGCTCTAGCAAATCCTTTTATAGAAGTTAACGGTGACTGTATTTCATGAGAAACATTCGATACAAACTCTTGTCTCATTTTCTCCATCGTATTCAGTTCATCTGTCATATCATTTATACTTTTTACGAGCACGCCAATTTCACCATCATACTTTTCTTCATTTCTTATTTTTACGGAGAAGTCTCCTTTTGCAATTTTTTGTATCGGTTCAATAATAGTCCAAATCATCGCCTCTCGTTTTGGTCTCATTAATATTCCAATCAATGTCCAAATAAGAATAATAAAGACAAAACCGACCATATCACTAATTAGAAAAGCAACAAACGGCGATACGTTTACGTCAAAAGCATTCAATATACTAGTTGCTACATAAAATGCGATAGACCAAATTATAGTAAGAAAAGAAAAGAGCGCTAATACCGCTCCAAATACTTTCAGCATCTTCAACTTACTCATTCGTTTTCTTTTTCTCATTTACTTACCTCTAAGCGATACCCTAATCCTCTTATTGTTTTAATACTAAATTTCGACTGCTCTTCTTGAAACTTCTCACGTAACCGATTAATATGAACGTCTAGTGTACGTTCATTCCCTTCAAAATCATATCCCCATATTTCTTCAATTAATTGCTCTCTCGAACAAGTTCTTCCCGATTTAGACCCTAAAGTAAAGAGCAGCTCAAATTCTTTTAACGGTAATGTAACCGTTTGTTCTCCAGATGTAACTTCGAATGTTTTACGATTTAATAATACATTTCCAACTTGAATCGATTGGGAAACTGTAATTTGGTAACGTTTCAATAATGCCTTTACTCTCACTACTAATTCTATAGGGTCAAATGGTTTTACAAGATAATCATCTGTCCCAAGGTGAAATCCTTTTACTTTTTGTGATGTTTCCCCTTTGGCAGTTAGCATCAGAACCGGGATATCATAGTATTTTCTTAATTCAAAACATACATCAAATCCATCCATATTTGGCATCATGATATCAAGAATAACCATATCGACTTTTACGTCATCCATTTTCTGAAGTGCATCTACTCCATCAATTGCCTCATATGTTTGAAAACCTTCTCGTTCTAAAAATACCGAAACGAGTTCTCTAATGTGTGGATCGTCATCTACTATTAAAATTTTAGGTATCAAAGGAACCATTTCCTTTCTACTTAGCATCTAATATATTTTTTAAAAATGAATCATCAGTGGAGTAAACTTCCCGCTGATGATTCATTTTATAATGCACCCTCTTTAATTTTCAATTGTTGCGTTGCAAACTCACGATACATATCATGCGTCTGTAATAATTCATCATGCGTACCACTACCTGTAAGATTCCCTTTTTCAATAAAGACAATTTTATCTGCATCTACAACAGTAGAAAGTCTATGCGCAATCACTAACGTTGTTCTGCCTTTCATTAAGTTATTTAACGCTTTTTGAACGACAGACTCAGATTTACTATCTAAGCTTGAAGTCGCCTCATCTAGCATAAGAATTTGCGGATTTCGAAGCAACGCTCGGGCAATGGCAATTCGCTGTCTTTGTCCCCCAGAAAGCTTCACACCGCGTTCTCCAACTTCTGTTGCATAACCGTTTGGTAAGTCATGAATAAATGCATCAACATATGCCATTGCTGCTACTTTTTCAATTTCTTCATCTGTTACTTCGCCCTCAACGCCGTAACAAATATTATCACGAATCGTTCCATCAATTAACGGACTATCTTGTGATACGTAACCGATTTGACGTCGCCATGACTCTAATGAATAACTCGTAATTAATTCTTTTCCTAATTTAATGGCACCACTAGTTGGCTCATAAAAACGTTCCAGTAATGAGAATAACGTTGTTTTCCCACTACCACTTGGTCCTACAATTGCTGTCACTTTTCCAGATTCAATTGTGAAATCAATATTTTTCAAAACTTGCTCTTCTTCGTTATACTCAAAATGTACATTTTCAAGAACGATCGGTTGCTTAGCATTTGTCACTTTCACACCAGTTTCATGATCTTCTACTTCATATTCTAAAATCGTACTAATTCTTTCCGTTGCACCAATTGCCTTTTGGAATTGTGTAAAGAACATAGATAATTGACTCATTGGCATTACAATTTGAACTAAATACAAAATAAACGCTACAAGTTCACCGGTTGTTAATGCACCGCTAGAAACTCGCATCCCGCCATACCCTACGATAATAACAAGTAGTGCCATTAAAACAAACGACATAACTGGCGAAATTAATGCTTGCACTTTTCCTTCTTTCAAACCAAATTGTAATAACTTTTGTATACCTGTATTACCCGTTTCATATTCTTTCTTTTCTGTATTTGAAGATTTCACTAAACGAATTTCTGATAACACTTGCGTTAACACACTTGTAAAAGATGCAGTTTCATCTTGAAGCGCTTTTGAAATCTTATACATTTTTCGTCCAAGTGGAACTAAAATTAACACAGACAACGGAATAACCGTTAAAAGTAACGCAGTCATTTTCCAATCTAAAACAAATAATACAATTAACGATCCAACAATTGAAATACCACCTGTTAATAAGTTTGACAAATGCTCAGAAATTAACGTTTTCACAACACCTGTATCATTCGTCATACGGCTAATCGTATCACCTGTTCTATTTTGATCGTAATAAGATACCGGCAAGATAAGTACCTTTTTCCACAAACGTTCTCTTAGTCCCGCTACAATCTTCTGCCCAATATAATTTAGTAAATATATAGACAACCCTGCCGCAATAGTTTGCATTACAAAGAAAGCAACTAATCCAACAATTTGTCCTGCACTAATTGAAGAAAGCGAAAAATTATCTACTAATCCTTTTGTAAGCATAGGAATAAATAAACTCGCTCCCGTAGAAAGCAAACTCATTAATAACGCAAAAACTAAAATTCCTTTCGGAGGATTTGTATCTTGAATAAGGCGTAAAAACTGCCTCCAACTCCCTTTTTTCTTTATTTCATTTCTAACTTCCATTCCTGTTCATCTCCTCATGTTAAACAAAACTGTTCTTTCTAAAATTAGAATACGATACAAATGTAAACTGAATGTAAACACACTTTTTCTATTTTTACAAAATATACATAAAAACTCATCTTTACAACAGATATAAACATCTGATATTATTACCTGGTACTTAATATTATTCTATGTAAATTATAGATAAATAATTTAAAACACGATATAAATCTCCAGTTAGTGAAAGGAGTATCCTTTTTGCAAACAAATATACATTCTGAAAAGGAAACAATTATTTTTATTCATGGATTAGTTGGCAATCGTCGCGCCTTCAAAAAAGAGCAAAAACGATTTTCTGCCTCCTACAACATTATAACTTATGACTTATTAGGTCACGGTGATGATAAAGGAGAAGCAATCGACTTTTCATTACAGCGCCTCGTAGATCAATTATTAAACTTATATGAACAAGAAGGCATTAAAAAAGCACATATTTGTGCGCTAAGTTACGGCTGTTACATCTCTACAATTTTTGCACAAATGCATCCAGAAAAAGTATTAAGTATTTGTCATATTGGGGGACATTACAATAACCCTTCTCGTTTATATAATGTATTTCAAAATTTTTGGGAGAAGCGAGGAGATGAATACTCTAAATGGCTCTCTCAATACGCAAATACTATTTTTCCAAGCGGTATACTAAAAGCAAATCCGTTCGCAGTCATTTCAAGAAATATTTACTACCGTTTCGGATTACAATTACATTCATCCATAATTGCCCAGTCATTACGACATCGGTTAGAATTCGATTTAAAATCTAAATTAAAATCACTTCCTCACCCTATACTATGGGTAATGGGAGAGCATGATCATCTCTATAAATCTTGTCTATTTGATTTGAAATCTATTTTGCCTAACGTTCTATATAAGGAAATACCGTTAGCGGGACATGCAGCGAACTTATTTCGTCCTAACTATTTCCATGACTTATATGATCGATTTTTAAATGGAAAGTTAAAATAAAAACTATTAAACTTCCAATTTATTCAACTATAAAAAGGCTTCCCAAGTTTCCTTGGAAAGCCTTTTCTCTATACGAAAAGTACATAAAACTACTTTTTCTTAGTATGCTTTTGTGTAACCTAATAGGTGCTTGCTCCAGTAAGAGTTACTTACAGAACTAATACGTACACCAGTTGCATCTGTTTCTGCACTAATGAACTGACCGTTTCCTAAGTAAACACCCATGTGAGAAGGACCTGATTTATAAGTATTTTGGAAGTATACTAAATCACCTGGTTGTGGATTGCTAGTTTTTGTTTTAGAGCTCCAGTATCCAGCAACTGTTTGACGAGCGCCTTTATGACCAGTTTGATTTAATACGTAGTGAATGAATCCACTGCAGTCAAAACCAGCAGGTGTTGTACCAGCAGTTCTGTATGGTGAACCATTTAAAGATCTAGCGAATCCAGCGATTGAAGATGTATCTCCACCTGTTGTTGGTTTTTGTACGTCTTTACCTGGTTGTTGAACGTTATTTGTAACATTATTGTTATTTGTAACGTTGTTTACTCCGCCTTTTACAAACTTAACGAAGTCTGCACTTACGTAACCTGTGCGGCCGTTATGGTTAATTTTGTACCAACCATTTTCAGCACCAGTAACGTTTAATACTTTACCATTTGTTACTCCACCGATTACAGCGTTGTATGTAGCTGGGCCTGTACGTACTTTTAAAGCACCAGTGTTAACAACATAAGAACCACCAGTTTGAACTGTTGTAGTATTGTTGTTTGTAGTTGGTTGTTTTGTTTCGTTAGATACAGCAGAACCACCTTTTGTTACGAAGTCTTTGCTTACGTATCCAGTTCCACCATTGAAGTTGATTTTAAACCAATCTTGTACTTCACCTACAACTTGTACTGTTTTACCTTTGTTTACAGAACCTAATACTGTATGAGATGTACTTGGGCCTGTACGTACGTTAAGTGAAGAAACGTTTACTGTGTAAGTACCTGTTCCTTGTTGAACAGTCGTTCCTGTTTTGCCACCAGTCGTTACGAAGTCACCACTTACATAACCTGTTTGACCATTTACGTTTACTTTGAACCAACCATTTTCTTGTCCAACTACTTGTAGCACTTGGCCTGATTTTACTTTAGAAATAACGTTATGTCCTGTACCAGCACCTGAACGAACATTTAATACATCAGCAGTTACTGTGTATTTTAATTCAGAAGTTGTTTCTACAGTTTTTGTTTCAGTTACAGTCGTTTGAGTTTGAGTTTGTCCATTAATTTCTTTTAGCGCTTCATTTGAAACTTGTGCATGAGCAGAATCCATTCCTGGAACTGCAACGCCAGCTACAGAAGCTGCTGCTAAACCTGCAATTACTTTTTTCATAAGTTGTCTTTACTTCCTTTCCCTACTATCCTCTTAAAAAAAACTTAAAACTTTAATACTTTACAATATTATCAAAGTAAAATATTCATCCAGTTCCATTTTTTAGCAAGAGTTTTATTTTTCACACAGAGTTCATTTTAAATGAACAAAGTGAAATCCGTGTGAACTTCATGTGAACTTTATCATTAAACATAGTGTTTTTGCAATGGTTTTTTCAAATTTCTTATATATCGCATAAAAATTCGACATTCTATTTAATATTTTAATATAAAATATCCCTTTTCTATCTATTATAAAAAACTCTATTAACCTAATACAAACTCAAGTATGTATTTCCTTATAAAGCTCCTTACATGACGTATACTTTCATCATGACAAAAATCACTCTATTTATCAATAGTATAATATTTTTAGAAAACTAAATTTCTATACTATCTACAATTTTGAAATAATTTGACGAATTGTAAGATTTATTTCACAAAAGCCATTTCTCCTTTAAAGAAAACACACACTATATCAACTGTTCTCTTTTTCCCATAATGGAATTTATAGGATATTTATAGTGTTATATACATATCTTAATAAACAATAATTTTAGCGAATTGATTAAAGTTTCATTCCCTTATAAAATGAAACTTTAATCAGGAAGGGTTTTATACATCCTCCGCTAATTATTAACCCTCACCACTCGGGCTGCCCATTAATGCGGAGTTTTATTGGAATAAAAAGAGGAGGCATATTTGTGAGAAATATAATAGATGATCCAATACAAAAAAACATAGAGCTATACTATGCTTTTATTCAATTCGTTTCAATGATAACATTACAAAAAGTATCAGCTATTGAAACACGTAAAAACGAATTAAAAAATCAGATGAAAAATGCAGGACAAAAAAACCCTTATTACGTATAAAAAAAGGTGAACAGGTTATATTCCTGTTCACCTTTTTAAATTATTTATAAATTTTCACACGGTCCTCTAGCGGTTGGAATTCTTTTTCACCAGCATGTACTACCGGTTTACCAAATGGCATTTGCGCAATAAGTTTCCAATTTGCTGGAACATCCCACTCTTTTCTCACTTCTTCATCAATTAGCGGATTGTAATGCTGTAACGTAGCACCAAACCCTTCAATTTCTAAAGCTGTCCAAATTGCAAATTGTAACATTCCTGATGATTGCTGAGACCAAGTTGGGAAATTATCTTTATATAATGCAAAGTTAGCTTGAAGGCTTTCCACTACTTCACTGTCTTCAAAATATAAAACCGTTCCATAACCACTTTTAAATGCATTCATTTTTTCTTCAGTAGGTGCAAAGTTATTTTCAGGTACAATTTTTCGTAACGTTTCTTTCGTAATATCCCATAATTTATCATGTTGTTCTCCTAATAAAACAACAACGCGAGCACTTTGAGAATTAAAAGCTGAAGGTGTATGTTTTACAGCATGATAAATCACTTCTTGAATTTTCTCATCAGAAACTACTTGCTCTTTACTAATCGCATAAATAGATCTTCTGTCTTCAATTGCTGAGTAAAAATCTTTTGCCATCATAATTCCCTCCAATTTTCAATTGAGGCTATTTCATATGTATATATCATATTACGCCCCTCAAACTTATTATTAATAAGCTTATAACTTTATAATATCACAGCAACAAACAAACTCAAATAATAACACTTATATTTAGACCCTTTTTCCTTTTTAAAATGAAAATAAAAAGACTGTTTGTTGTTATCTAAAATTAGTAACAACAAACAGTCTTACTTATGTAGCGATCTAGATTCGTATTTTACTTACTTAATTAACTAATCCAAATGCATACGACATTAACTTATTTGTCTCTGTAAAACGTTTTGTTTTACTTGATGTCCCCATGACCACTGTAATAATTCGATTATCGCCTTGCTTTGCAGTCCCAGTAAAACAGTATCCTGCACTATCTGTAAATCCAGTCTTTAGTCCGTCCATTCCTTCTATATATAAACTTTTATTATTTTTATTTAACATGTCGTTTGTGCTTATAACATTAATATTATTAAATGCTAGCTGACTTTGACGTAAGTGAGTCACTTCTAATATTTCCGGATAATCTTTTATAAGATGATATGCCAATTGCGCTACATCAGCAGCCGTCATTTTTGTTTCACTTCCATCTGGCTCTTGTAATCCAGAAGCATTTGCAAATTTAGCATGTTCCGACATTTTTAACTGTTTCGCTTTTGCATCCATAAGCTGAACGAAATCTTTCTCCGATTTTGCCATATGTTCTGCTAAAGCCACAGCTGAATTATTAGCTGACTCAATCATTAATGCATGATATAAATCTTTAACAGTTAATGTGTCATTAACTTGTACTGGGATTCTCGCTCCCTCTGTTTGTGCCGCCTTCGCACTCATTTTCACTGGATCTTCCCAGCGAACTTTCCCGTTATGTATACTCTCTAGTAGAAGATACGCTGTCATCATCTTAGACATACTAGCCGGTGCAAAAGCTTCATTTTCATTATATTGATAAATAATATCTCCATCACTCGCATCGATAATCATAGCTGCTTTTGCGTTAATTTCTGGTGGGATGTACTTTGGCGGGACTACTTTTTCAGTAAATCCTGCTTTAGGTAGTTCTGCCACTTGCAAAGGTTGTCCCTCTACATTCGCTACGCTCTTTTGATTTCCTTGGAATAAGAACCAACATATCCCTAAAATAATGACTAATAGGACTGTCATCCTTCCCCATTTTAACCGATTCATTTCAAAACTCCTTTAGCAAACCTTTTATACACTCACATTTAACCTTATCAACAATTCCTTTATATAGTCAAGGTAAAAGGTATATTTATTCATATACAGCAATGATTATTTTAATTTATTTATGTTAAACTTACAATGTTGAAACGTAAGAATATTTAATAATAAAATCTCGTAAATAAAGCGAAACTTTAATCAGTCCCCCAATCGGGCTACCCGTCAAATAGCGAGATAAACTATTTAATAGAAGGGATTCATACAAATGCTACTTCCAAAATCATTAAAATACGGAGACACAATTGGGATTTACTCCCCTTCTTCACCAGTAACCTACACTTCTCCAAAAAGATTTGAACGAGCAAAATCTTACTTACAACAGAAAGGGTTTCATATATTAGAAGGTTCATTAACAGGTCGATATGATTTTTATCGTTCTGGTAGTATACAAGAGCGTGCTGAGGAGCTAAATGTCTTAATAAGAAATCCTAATATTTCTTGTATTATGTCAACAATTGGTGGGATGAATTCAAATTCAATATTACCTTATATTGATTATGATGCTTTTCTAAATAACCCTAAAATAATGATTGGGTATTCAGATGCAACTGCTTTATTACTAGCAATTTACGCCAAAACAGGAATCCCTACATTTTATGGACCAGCTCTCGTCCCTTCCTTTGGCGAATTTGAACCTTTTGTTGATTGCACATACAAATATTTTGCTGAAACTTTACTACATGATCATTCTCTTCCTTATCATATAAAACAACCATTATTTTGGTCAGATGAATTTATTAATTGGGAAGAAAAGACGAAGGAGAAAGAACTTCGACCAAACGATTGGATTTCAGTAATTGATGGAAAAGCTACTGGGCGTATTATTGGCGGGAATTTAAACACGATACAAGGAATTTGGGGTAGCCCCTATATGCCACATATTCAAGAAGGCGACATTCTCTTCATTGAGGACAGTTCAAAAGATGCAGCTACTATTGAAAGAAGCTTTTCATTACTTAAAATTAACGGTGTATTCGATAAAATTTCAGGTATCATTCTTGGAAAACATGAGCAATTTGATGATTGTGGTACAAATCGAAAACCTTTTGAAATACTACTAGAAGTACTTCAAAATCAAAGAATTCCTTTTCTAGCTGACTTCGATTGTTGTCATACACATCCAATGATTACCATGCCTATCGGTGTTCAAGTAGAGTTGGATGCAACAAATAAAACGATACACATTGTAGAACCTTGGAAAAAATGAATGCATAGCTTCTATTGTTTTACAATAAAAGCCATGATACTATATAATTTGGAATGTGAAAGATTAAACAAAATATGTTCCAATATCTAACACTAGAAAAATTAGGTATAAATATATATTTATATGCAAAAGAGAGTGAATAAATGAAACCAACTATTAAAAATTACGTATTTTTACATGTAGCTTTTTTGATATATTCTATCATTATGGTTTACATGAAATGGGCAGCTAAATTCCCCATTGCTTCCATCTCATTTTTTGTTGCTTATTTCGGATTAGTTATACTTTTATTCGGATATGCAATTTTATGGCAACAAGTAATTAAACATTTCGAAATTTCAAAAGCATATTCACATCGCGGGATTATTATACTGTGGTCAATGCTTTGGTCAGTATTTCTATTTGGAGATACGATTCAGTGGAATCATTTACTTGGTGCAGCTATTATTATCGTCGGAATTGTGGTGGTGACAAAAGATGAATAGTTATATGTTATTATTTATTTTCGGGATAATTTTAGCTAATTACTCACAAATATTATTAAAAAAAGCTACTTTGCAACAATACGATTCTAGAATAAAAGAATATGTGAATCCTTATGTTATTATCGGCTACTCTTTATTTGTAATTAACGCCGGATTAAATGTTATCGCCATGAAGGGCATGGCATTAAAACAAGCATCAGCATTAGAATCCTTAAGTTATATCATCATATTAATTTTCGGTTGGTATTTCCTAGGAGAAAAAATAACGAAACGTAAACTCATCGGCAACATGATTATTATCGTTGGTGTAATCGTTTATTGTATCCAATAGTAAAAAGCTCCGTTTATCACAAACGGAGCTTTTTACTATTGACCTAAATTTTGCACTTTATCTTTCAAATCTCGAACTTGATCTACCGTCTGCATAAGCTCGGAGTTTTTAAATTGCTCTACATCCACTTTTCCTTCTTCTATCTTTGTCATCGCCGTATCAATTAACGCATTTAACTTTTCGTTATATCCGACGATTTGTTGATGAATATCCTTTGCTACATCAGGTGGCGTTAATTCATTGAATGCGGGTATATCTTGTTTAATTTCACTAAGCTTCGTTTCTAATTCTTTTCGAGCCTCGCTATCATTAACGGCCTTTTCTGCTAATGCTGGTGCATCATTTGCAAATGCACTTATTTCATTTACATAGTCTGTCGCCTTTTGAGCATAATCTATGGAGTTCTTTCCTTCTTCCACTATTGAACATCCCATTAAACCAATTGAAACTATAAATACTAATAAAATTGATTTTATTTTCATTTTAGACCCCCTTCGTCTTTATCATTGTCTGTAATTTTCTCTATACATAACTTCTAGCTAAATTGTTTATAACCTTTTTCAAATAGCTATTTATCCTCTTACATGCCCTATTATCGTTACAACATCTATTTCTATATGTACGCTTATAATATCTTCAATTATATCCATATATCCTTGTCCTATAGCTGTTCCATAGTGTAATGTAAGCCCCTTCTTTTCATACACTGACTTTGGCACTGAAAAAATAAATCTCCTCAAGTTTCTTTCATCAGCTGGTTCCATAATTAAAACAATCCCATCCTCATCAAACATATACGCTCGCCCTCCAACTTTACATTCACTATGGCTCAGTATTGCCTTGGTCAGCAAAATTTAAAACATAATAAGTTAAGATACACTCTGCTCTATCATAAAGTGAAACTTTAATTAGCCCTCACCAGTCGAATCTTTATCGGCAAATAGCGGGATAAAAATAAAAAGCATTCATTCTTTTTTGTTAAGAATGAATGCTTTTTAAAAAATCAATTTCTAACTCTAGCATCTTTTTTTGACGAGGTTTTACTTTCCTTACGGGAATTCCAGCGTAAATATACCAATCATCTAAACTCTCTTTTACCATACTCATCGCGCCGACTGCCGTACCTTCTCCTACAATTACATTTGGAAAAATAATAGAATTGGCACCAATAATCACATGTTTTTTTAAAATAACTTTTTCTGCTTTCACATTCCTATATTGATTCGGGACGGTTGGCCCCATTAATGTATTTCCACTGAAATCATCAAGTACTGCATATACGATTGTTTTAGCTGAGATGTTTGCAAAATCATGCATTTCAATCCCAACTTCCCCTCCATATAACGCTGTATACGCTGATATGTGCGAATAACTTCCAATTGTGATTTTACCACTTAAAATGCAAAAATCATCAATTCTTACATGATTGCCAACTGATATAGCACTCGGATTATATATACTTGCTTTTTTACTAACCAATACATTTTTCCCAACAGATAAAAATCCAATTTGCTTTAGTTCTTCTTGACTATAAAAACTATTCATCTACCGACACCACCTTCTGCTCTAAACAGATTACAATTTGCTCTACTAGTTCTTTCGTCATTCCTTCCCATAAAGGTAAACTTACGATTCGTTTTGCTATTTTATTCGTCTTTGTTAAATCTGTAGACTTATAGTTTTTAAAAAGAACTTGTTGGTGGCAAGATGGTGAAAAGTATAATCTAGCTTCTATTTTCTGTTTTTTCAGTTCTTCTATTACTTGTATATTGCGAACTTCTTCTGGACAAATGATAGGCATAAATTGGTGAATAACCGCTTCTGTCTTTTGGACTTTCCACCCTTTTTTCATTAACCCAGTATTTTGTAACAACTGTTTATACCATTCAGAAATACGGCTGCGTTCTTTTAATTTTTGATCCCACTTTTTTATAGTCGCTATCCCAATAGCTGCTGCGTATTCAGACATTTTACAATTAAACCCCATCATCGTACATTCACGATTTTTATCAAATCCGAAATTCCCCATTCTTTTAATACGTTGTATATCTTCTTCGTTTTTACTATATATGAGCCCTCCTTCACCAATTCCGAACGGCTTTGTTGCATGAAAGCTATATACAATCATTCCACTAAAATCTTGACCGTAATGCATCCCTCCATTCATTAATCCAAATCCCGGCGCCGCATCTACGACAACCGGAATCCCCTTCTTCTCTAGTTCTTCATATTCTTCTAAGTTCATCCATGATCCAAAAGTGGCGTACGGGATAACAATCGCAACCTCTTCTTTTAATTCTTCTATTTTATCCAAAAGTACGGTTTTATCCATATACCAATCATCTATTGAAATATCAATAAAGTACGGTTCCAATCCACACCAAATAGCGGCTAAGGCAGTCGCAGGGAATGTAAAGCTAGGCATGAGAGCATACTTTCCCTTTCTTCTTTTCTTTAGTTGAATAGCCGCCATTAACCCTAACGTTGCGTTTGCTACTGTTGTAACAGCTCCCCTGTTTTGAAAAAATGACGACATAATTGTTTCCTCAAAACGTTGATTTATAGGTCCATAATTCGTATATATGTGAGATGTATCAATTTCCTTCAATTCGTCCAAATACTCACTTACAGGTACAGTTGAAGCACGTAAAAAAGGAATATTCTCCATATCTATCTATTCCTTCCTATGATTTTCGGACAATATAGAGCATATCTGTTTCAGATAATCCAAACTTCCTAGCACTTTTCATTCCTTGTTTTTCCGCTATGTTATATAATTCTACCTTAAATCCTGCATTCATTAATCGTTGAATAAATCCCGATTGATTGTAAATTCTCACATGATCTTCTTGACCAAAAGCTAATTTCCTCAATTGTGGTGTTACAATTAATTCATTCTCTATAATAAAATCTACATTCATTACGATCGGTACTTGAATAATTCCCCATCCATTTGGCTTTAACACTCTATATAACTCTCGCATTGCTTTGTCATCATCAGGAACGTGTTCTAACACATGGCTACATAATATTACATCAAAAGTATTACTATCATATGTAATCCTTGTAACATCAATTTCCTTCATTAATGGATCCTTTGGTTCTAAGTCACCACATACATACATAATATTTTTATACTCGTTAAACCAATCTCTTAACTTCGCTTCAGGTGCAATATGAAGCATTGTATAGTTTCTATTTAACAAGTCCGTTTCCGTTTCAATGTACGCACGATACAATCTTTCACGATCCATCGAATTGCAAACTGGACATATCCCTGTATCTTTATTCCACATCTCAAATTTATATTTCGGAAAATCATAATGCGCTGGCCAAGGTGAAAATTTTTCAAATTGTTGATTGCAATATTGACAATAACAAGATTCTTTCTCAAACATATGAGCAACTAACTTGTTTAACCCTTTTTTTATCTTTTCATTATAAATTTGATCTAGTTCGCCATTTTTTACTGCATCCTTAACTATAAATCCCGCATTTTCTAAACAATAAGATAAACTCTCTTTATACTCACTTTCGGAGCTTAAAAATCCACTATTATATGCATCTATAATTAATTCAATCCACTCTTCAATTGTCATTAAAATAAAATGCATTTGTTTTTGATTTTGTCCACTATGTTGTCTAAAATAACTAAGAGGTTCTTGCATATAAACTACTTTTCCTTTCCTCATCATATCTAGCCAAGTTGCAATGTCATTAATAGCAGAATAAGCCTTTCCTTTAAAATATCCAAACTTCCCGTCAAACAAATCCCGATTAAACAAAACAGTTGTCGGCTCACCAACTACATTTTTTAAGTTTTTTAACATATAATTTCCTAATTCTTTTCCTTCAAAAAGTGTAGTTTCTTTCGCGATTTTCATATTTAATGTTGAAGGTGGTAATATCTCTCCATTCTCATCAATCAGTTCACGATATGACGTCACAAATGAAATATTTTCTAACGTCAAAAAGTATTTCATCATTCTCTCGATCTTTTCATGATGAAATAAATCATCATCTAATAAAAAGTTTATATAGTCCCCATTCGCAAGTTCTACACACTTATTAAAGTTTTCGGCAACTAACGGCGTTTCATTTTTAACATATGTAATACACTCATATTCACGTAAGTACGGTTGAATCATAGCATTGACTTCATTATTTGTACTATCGTCAGAAATAATAATTTCAATATTTTCATATGTTTGATTCAAAGCGCTGTTGAGTGCTAATTCCAAGTAATAAGGTCTATTGTATGCAGGAATAAGTATACTTACTTTCGGTAATGAAGAATTATTATTTATATGTTGTTTTTTCTTTTCTATGTTTATTTTCTTCGCTCTAATTTTTTGGTAATAGTCTAATGTATATAATATTGATGATGGAACTATCCTTCTTGCATAATCTAGAAAATTAGTTATCGCTTTGTCTAACTCTTTTTCGGTGGATAAGAAACCATATTGTTCTCCTGCTATAATACTGTGTGAAAAATCTTCTAACCCATCCATCATTTTATTAGATTCATTTAACTGTTGATCTGGATGTAATCGAAAGTAACTCAGTGTCTCTGCTATATATACTGCTTTTCCTTTACTTAATAAAGATAACCATGAAGCTATATCTACGTTACATAAATACCGCCTCTTATCAAAAATCCCATATGGTTCTTGTAAATCATTTTTACGAAATAAAACTGTTGTCGGTTCTCCAATATAATTTTTTTGATCCACAATTACCTTATTTCCTAATTCTGTTCCCTCTATAATGGTATCCTCTTCAAATAAACGGACAGTCGAATAAATATGTCGCAGTTCTTTCCCTTTATCATCAATGACTTGACGATGAGATGTTACAAGCTTAATTTCATTATCTAAATCATTGAAAAAATACTTCATCATTTTTTCAATTTTATTCACATGAAATACATCATCATCCATTAAAAAATTTATATACTCACCGTTCGCTTCATTAAATAACATTAACGCATTTTCAAATTGTCCGAGAGTTGACCTATTTTTTATATAAATAATATTTGAATGATCACATAAGTATTTTTGTAACAATTTTTCTGTTTCATCATTCGTGCTGTCATCTCCAACTATAATTTCTATATTAGGGTACGTTTGTTCTAACACACTACATAACGCCTTTTCAAAGTAACTAGGACGATTATACGTAGGAATTAATACACTTACCAACGGAAGTTGCTCTACCATTTCTTCAGTTCTTTCAATACGAGTTCTCATTTTAACTCTCTCACCTCTTCGCATATTATTTATATACGCGACACAAAAATCACATTACTTTAACTGTATGGAGCCTATATACTTTTATGCAAACATGAAACAAAATATCATACTTTTCGTTCCTGAATAAACATATTTAATAATGCGGACATTTTATTTGCACCTTTTTTATTCATATGATCACTATCATAAAAATCAGCGTCACAAAATAATGGCGAATCAAATAGATCTATAATTTGAAAAGAATATTGAGTTTGAAAATCATTTATAACTTTATAAAAATCTTCTTTTAATTTCTTACTACTACAATTGAAATAATGTGAAGTAACAGGGAACACAACAATTAATGGCTTTATATCGTTTTTTAACAGTAATTCTAAATATTTCTTAAAAATCATTTTATTTTCATCTAAAGTATGAGGATACGCCAATTTAGCATGTGAAGCTGCTCTTATTTTCCCGTGTTCTTCAAAAGGAATATGAAGAGAAGTAGTATTCCATTCAGCATTTATCCAAGGCAGCGTCAATGATTCATCTTTTAGTTCGTCTAATAAAATATATTCAAAATGCAAATTAAAAATAGAAAGAAGTGGTTTCGGAGTATTTAGATGTGAGAATCCATCAGTGGGTAGAGGAGAATGAACTACAGTATGATGACCATCTTGAAACAATGGATAATATACTTTGTGAATTCTATATGATTCAGATGATAACGACATATCAAAGTAAAACGAGAAATAGGCTATTCCTATTAAACAATATTGAAATGAATGATTGTTTGATAAAAGTTGTGACGCTATTAAATAATCATAGTATAGATCTTGCGATGGAAGTGTTAATTTTATTGACTTTTTTGAGAGAAGCTCCGTACTTATGCCACAATGTGGATAAGACAAACCGGTAGCAAACAATTCATACGTCGGATCACTCTTTGCTTTTTTCATAGAAATGTATAAAGACATAAGATCCGGATTTATTTGATAGATAGAAATTAATTTATCCTTCCATTCATACATGTATTTTGTTAAATTAATAATTTTTGAACTTTGCACGCCCCTATTTATCAAGTCATTTGTAAGTTTTTCTGCGTCCCCTCTCCAAATGACTATATATTGAAAAGAACTTTCTATACGAACAACATCTGAAACGTCTACAACATGAACTATTGTTTTACATTTATTTTTGTCTAACGTATTTCGAATCCTCTCCCCTGATAACTCATCACTTAAAACAATGATTTTATATTGCTCCTTCATGTACATCCCCTCCACTATATGTATAATATGAAATTCATTTTTAATTCGTAACAATCATATACACCTGCAATCTAACAAAAAAATAGCTCCACCATTAGGCGTAGCTATTTTTACAATTATTGCTTATTCAAATCATATTCCTTTATCTAACTCATAAAGTTTACGATACTTTTCATTTTCTTTCAGAAGTTGTTTATGACTACCTTGCATGACAATTTGGCCACGATCAAGGAATATAACTTCGTCTACATGTTCTATTCCTACAAGATGGTGCGTAATCCAAATAACCGTCTTTTCTTCCGTTGCAGAAAACATTGTTTCGATTAAAGACAATTCTGTTTTTGGATCTAAACCGATAGTCGGTTCATCAAGTACAATAATTGGTGTTTCTTGCATAAGAGTTCTAGCAAAAGCAACCCTTTGTCTTTCCCCACCAGAAAACCGCTTTCCCATTTCATGCATTTTTGTTTGTAATCCGTCTGGAAGAGAAGTAACATGTGAAGCTAATTGTGCTTTCTCTAAAGCTTTCCATATCTCTTCATCCGTCGCCTCCGGTTTGCCAATTCGTACATTATTTCCAATTGTCGTATCAAACAAATGCGGCTTTTGATTTAATACAGAAATATATTTAGCTAAAAGATTCGTATGAGCTCGTTCACCATTCAATACAACTTGTCCATTTACTGGGCTTAACGCCCCTGTTAACAATTTTAGTAAAGTAGATTTCCCTGTCCCACTTCTCCCTAAAATAGCAATTTTCTTCCCTGCTTTTATTTGTAATGATACATCTTTTAATACAATCTCATTACTATCTGGATAACTATACGATACGTGATTCAGTTCAATATCTACATGTTTTGGTTCAATATAATCTTTCTCTCCATGCAAATCCGTTTCATCATGTAAAACACTATCACTTTCTACGCCATTAAGACGATGGGTAGATTCTACGTACGACGGTATTCGATCGATGGCATCTGCAATAGGAATAAGCGCGTTTGTTACAGATAAAGTCATTAATACGAAAGCTGCGATAACTGTAGGAGCAATTTGTTCACTTGCCGCTTCATTCCCAGTCCATATGATCATCGAAATAACTACAATACCTACTACTAATTGAATGATACTGTCCTGAATATGATACCAGCGTTTCACTCTCTTTTCGATTTTTAACAACTGATCATTTTGTTTTACATACTCATTAATAAATTCATCTTTACGACCACTTGCTTGCCAATCAGATAATCCAAAAACAGCATCTGTCAGTTGTTGATACAAACGGTTTCTTCCTTGCTTTAAAGTAACATGATGTTTCTTCATCAAAAGTAATGATACAAACGGAAGAAGAAAAACGATAATAGCTAACATACAACCTACAATAAGTGCAAAAACAAAATCAAATGCACCGATAACAAGTACGAAGATACTATAAACAACTAGCGCTAATATGCTAGGAAATATTGTACGTAAATATAGGTTTTGCAAATGCTCTATATCTTCGGATAACACTCCTAACATATCACCCGTTTGAAATCGAGAACGGAAAAATAACGCCTGTGGTTCTACTATTCTATATAGCCTCGTTCTCATTTTTTCTAATATACGTAGTACGACATCATGTCCGACTAGGCGCTCTATATAATGAAATACAGCTTGCCCTATACTAAACGCTCTTGTTGCAACAATAGGAACATATACAGCCATTACATTTTCTGGTCTAAGGGCAGATTTTGAGATCAAATAACCTGAAATAAAAAGTAACATCGCTCCTGAACTAACTCCAAGAAGACCAAGGAAAATAGTTAAAGTCATTCTACCTTTATTTTGTTTTATATAAGGTTTAACCCAGTTACTCATTTCTCTCCCCTCTCTTCCCTATGAAAATGTAATGTCTCATTCTCTAAAAGTTCTTCATACGTCCCACTTTCTTTCATTTCCCCTTTATTTAGAATAAGGATATGGTCCATTTGTTTCATCCAATGTAGACGGTGAGTTGCTAAAAATACTAACTTTCCATTAAATAGACGTAACATCGCTTGCTTTATTTCAAATTCGGTTTCAATATCAAGATGTGCCGTAGGCTCATCTAATAAAATGATTGGTTTTTTACTTAAAAGCGCACGCGCCATAGCAACACGCTGTTCTTGTCCGCCACTTAGCATACGTCCACCTTCTCCAATTCTTTCGTGTATCCCATTTGGAAGTGATGTAACGAGTGAACGAAGGCCGACTTCATTAATAACTCTTTCAACTTCTTCATCTGTTGCATTTGTTTCATAAAAACGAATATTATCCTTTAATGAAAGCGGAAAAATATAAGGTTGCTGCGGAATATAAGCAATATTTTTTTGCCAATCTTCACGAGTAGATCCATCAACTTCTACACCATTTACTAACATCTTTCCACTCGAAGGAGATAAAAAACCTGCTAATACGTCGATTAACGTCGATTTCCCTGCACCACTTTCACCAATAACACCAATAGCACCGTTACCTTCCCAAGTAAAATTAATTCCTTCTAATATAGCCTTTTCAGATTCAGTATTATTAACTTTGATATCTTGTAATTTCAAGCTACTAGAGGCATTCCATACTATATCTTCATTTAAATCTTTCTTTTGTATTCCTTTTTGTTGTTGCAAAATCTCTTCTATTTGCTCCATCGCAATTTGTCCATCTAATGTCGCATGATAATTTGCTCCCACTTGTTTAATCGGCAGAAAATATTCCGGAGCTAAAATCAAAATTGTAAGGGCTGGTAATAGTATAATCGTTCCATCTATTAAACGTATCCCTAATCCAACTGCCACAAACGCAATTGATAAACTCGTAAAGAAATCTAATGCAAAAGAAGAAAGAAAAGCAACTCGCAAAGTACGCATCGTTGCTTTTCTATATCTTTTACTTACTTTTTCAATCTTTCCTTCGTGCTGTTCACTTTTCCCTAAATACTTTAATGTTTCTAAACCTTTTAACGTATCTACAAAATGATTCGAAAGTACACGATATATCTCATACTGACTATCTGCCATTTTTTGCGCTGCTAATCCGAGAAGAATCATAAATATGATCACGATAGGAATCGTTACAACTAAAATGATTCCAGACTCAATATCTAGCGTAAAAACATATAGTACAATTAGACCTGGAACGATACTACTTCTAATCATTTTAGGAATCGTTAATTCAATATATGTTTTAAATTTCTCAATCCCCTCAATTGATAAGGTAACCAGATGACCAGTTCCAACAGTTTGAACATACCTTGGACCTAATGTGAAATATGCCTCTATCAATTGTTTTCTTAGTAACGACCCTGTTTTTTCAGCAAAACGTTCCACTAATATTTGTGATGTTCGAACTACTATGTTACGCGCTGCAAACGCGATACCAAAATAAACAACTTCACTTAATATTGTTTGTACTGTCTCTCCATGAAATAAAAACGTAATAGCTCGTGCTAAAAAGATTGTTTGCGCAATAATACTAAAAGCTTCTAAAATACTAATAATCGTTAACGCTACATATAAAATACGGCTACCGGGATAAGACGGAAGTCCTCTTTTTCTTTTCATTAGTACTCCAAATCGTTGTCTGACTTAACAGGTTGTCTAAATACATAATAACTCCATATTTGACTTCCGATAACGAAAGGCAAAATAGCAATCGCAAAGTAAGTCATAAGTTTTAATGCATAAGCTCCTGATGCTGCGTTGTAAATTGTCAAATCATTCATTGCTCCTAAAGAGCTAATCATAACACGTGGGAACATACCGATAAATACACTCGCACTTAGTAAAATGATCGTTAAACTCGTCATAAAGAAAGCCCAACCATCTCTTCTTCTTTTATTTAATAAAGTGGACACTAATAGTGCTACAAAAGCTCCGATTGGTACCATAATCCATTCTGTTCCATGAGCAGTGAAAATGTCGGTTTTCCATAACCCCACACCAGCAAAAACAAGAAGTGTAAGTAATGAAAATGGTGCAATTTTTATTGCAGCAATTCGTGCACGTTCTCTCAATTTACCAGTTGTACGTATCGTAAGAAATTGTAATCCGTGAACAATACATAGTAGGAGAAACATTACTCCTCCAAGTAACGCAAATGGATGAAGTAATTGCAAGAATCCACCTACAACATTTTTACTCTCATCAATAGGTACACCTACCATAAAGTTTGCAATCGCAACTCCCCAAAGGATAGGAGGTAACATACTTCCAATAAACATCCCCCAATCCCATGCACTCTTCCATTTATGATTATCTATTTTCGCACGAAATTTAAAGGAAACACCTCTTAAAATTAAAGCAAGAAGCATAAATACAAATGGAATATAAAAACCACTAAATAAAGTTGCATACCAGTGCGGAAATGCCGCAAACATGGCTCCACCAGCACAAACAAGCCATACTTCATTCGCGTGCCAGAACGGTCCTATTGTATTTAAGTAAACTCGTTTTTCAAAATCATTCTTTCCTAAAAACCTCGAAACCATTCCTACACCAAAATCGAAACCTTCCAGTACGAAGAATCCAACAAACAAGATTGCAATAACTAAAAACCACAACTCATTAAGAGATAACATACTCTTCCTCCTTATCAAATGGATCATGGCTTTGATAATCCTTTTTCGTTTTCTTATTCGTGTGGCCCTTAATGGTACGAACAAATAAGTACACACAAATTCCACCCATAATTAAATACATTGATGTGAATGAAATAAGTGAGAATAATACTTCACCGAATGTTACATTTGGTGATATAGCATCTTCTGTTTTCATTACACCAAATACTACCCAAGGTTGACGACCCATTTCAGTCATAATCCACCCTACTGTATTACCGATGAATGGAAGAGAAATTGCATACACCATTAATTTTAAATACCACGTTTTTTCAGCTAAACGATCTTTTCTTGATAAGAACCATCCGTAAGCTCCTAGAAGAAGCATGAATGTTCCACTCATTACCATCGCTCTAAAACTCCAAAACATTGTATGCACTGGAGGAATATAATCTCCAGGTCCATATTTTTCCTCATATTGTTTTTGAATTTGATTCATCCCTTCAACTTGACCGCTAAACTTATCATACGATAATAGACTTAGCATATAAGGGATTTGAATTTCAAACGAATTTTCTTTCTTCTCTGTATCAATTTTCGAAAATACTGTAAATGGTGCTGGATCCTCACTTGTATTCCATAGCGCTTCAGCTGCCGCCATCTTCATTGGATGTGTCTTAATTAATTGTTGCGCTTGTGCATGACCAAAGAACAATACAAGCGCCGTTGTAATTGTTCCAACAATGATAGAAATTCGGAAAGATTTTTTAAATACTACAGTTTCTTGTCCTTTTGTAATTTTCCATGCACTTACACCAGCAATAAAGAATGCACCTGTTGCAATTGCCGCTGTAATTGTATGCGGGAATTGTACCCATAGTTGTGGGTTTTGAATAATGGCTAAGAAATCATTCATTTGCGCACGACCATCAGCTGCCATTTCATACCCGACAGGTGACTGCATAAATGCACTTGCAGTTAAAATCCAGAATGCTGATAACATCGTTCCAATTGAAAGGAGCCAAATACACATTAAGTGAATTCGCTTCGGTAATTTGTCCTCACCGAATACCCATAAACCTAGGAATGTAGACTCAATGAAAAATGCCAGTAATCCTTCAATTGCAAGCGAGGGACCAAATACATCACCTACAAAACGTGAATACGTTGACCAGTTCATACCAAACTGAAATTCTTGTAAAATACCTGTTACTACACCTACTGCAAAGTTAATAAGGAATAATTGCGTCCAAAACTTTGCCATCTTCTTATATACCTCTTGCCCTTTTACCACATACAACGTTTGCATGATCGCAATAATAAAAGCTAAACCAATTGACAGCGGAACAAAAAAGTAATGGAAAATCGTTGTTGATGCGAACTGTATTCGTGCCAATTCGAGCGTTTCCATACTAAAATCACTTCCTTCATAGTTTTTATAATAAAAGTTAATTGAGCAATCTTATCAAACTCAATTATTAAGAAATACGAAAAGACAAAAACATTTTGTATGTATTGTCGAAAAATATGAAGTTTCAGTTTTTCAAACTATTGTAATGCTATTTTTTACCTTTTCACTATTTCTGTAGTGTTTTATTCGTTAATCGAATTGTATAATATACCTGCATAGTAAATTCAGGTTATTTTTGACGTATTATTGACATCATTTTGTCTGAAATATGTCTTTTGTCATTTTTTTGAATCAGATTTTTCTCATTAGCAAAATGTGTTTTTTCAATATACTTCTTACTTTTATATCTATAAAACAATCGTTTTTTCTTCATACGCTTGACTTTTACTCGGAAAAATGTCCTCGAAAGCACCCGCGATAAATGCTTATTTTTTGTCAAGAGAAAAATGTATTTTCAAAATTCAAACTCGAAATAATGTTATTCAAAAATAGAAAACAGCTTCCCTCTTCCTCGACTAAAAGTTCATTTTTTTGTCATTTTTCCAGAACAAATAAAAAAACTGAGAGTCGATTAAACTCTCAGTTTTTTTATTTATTTTGCTGTATGTTTTCTAACGGCTGGTAAAATTTCAGTAGCAATTAATTCAATATTTTTCTCAATTTTATCAAATGGTACACCGCCAAAATCAATTTGTGCCATAAAGCGTTGTTGGCCAAACAATTCATATTGGTAAAGCATTTTCTCAATGATTTGTTGTGGGCTACCAACCATTAAAGCATCACGGTAATCTATTGCATTTGTAAATTGCTGTTTCGGATACCCATCACCGCGCAGTGTAAGCATACCAGCATTAATGTGAGGGTAATATTCACTAAGTGCATCTTGTGAATTTTTTGCCGTATAAAATAAACTCGTTGTCGCAACTGGTAAACTAGCTGGATCAAATCCGCTTTGCTGAGCAGCCTCGCGGTAAGCATCTACTGACACTTTAAAGTTAATTGCTGGACCACCAAGTGTTGTTATCATCATTGGCACACCTGCACGTCCTGCTTTAATTGCACTAGCTGGTGGACCTCCAACTGCACGCCAAATTGGTAAGTTATTATTTTTCGCTCTTGGAATCACCGATGCATGTGCGAGCGGTGCTCTGAACTGTCCATTCCATGTTACATGTTCCTCGTTATTAATTTTTAATAAAAGATCCATCTTCTCTTCAAATAATTCTTCATAATCATTCACGTCATAACCAAGTAAACTATATCCTCCAATACGAGATCCACGACCAGCCACAATTTCTGCACGTCCATTAGAAATCAAGTCAATGGTAGCGAAATCCTCATATACTCGAACTGGATCAGATGTACTTAATATCGTTGCGGAACTTGCAATTTTTATATTTTTCGTAGCTTGCGCGACCGCACCTAAAATAACTGTATGAGCTTGCGTTGTAAAATGTGTTTGATGACTTTCGCCGACAGCAAACACATCAAGTCCTGCCTCATCTGCTAACTTAGCTGTTTCAATTAGTTCGTGAATTCTTTTCTCTGGCGTAATTTTGTCCCCATTATGTGGATTTAAAACATGATCACCAATTGAATATAATCCAAACTCAATTCCTTTTCTTGTATCTATACGGTATTTTTCCATAGTTACTCTCCCCTTTAATAAAGTAGTATTAGTTTTTTTCTAAAAACGTTGGTAAGTCAAGTTTATCTCCGTATTACCTACACCATCACTTGATTAGTCAATTGATGGTGTAAAAAAAATTACTCTTGCGGTAATTCTTTTTTTTCACTATGCTTATGAACTTTCGTCATCAGCTCATATAATATTTTCTGCTCTTCTTCATTTAATACATCATCAAAAAACGAAGATTGAAATGCAAGTTGCTCTGGCAATGCTCTCTCTAAAGCTGCTTCTCCTTGCTCTGTAAGACTAATTGTTTTCGTTTTCCAATCTTGTTTTCGTACAATATATCCTTCTTTTTCAAGACGAGTTAACATTCGAGAAATGCCACCTTGTGTAACAGTTACCTTTTCAGCTAACTCCATTTGTGTTAGTGGTTGATACGTACGTATTTGCAAAAGCACATCAAATTGAGCTGTCGTTAAATCAAAACGTTTTAAAAACTCATTTGACATTTGATTACTTTGGTTCGTAAATCGTATTAAACGTAACCATATTAATGATCCTATCGTATTATCACGCATGTTTTGTCACTTCCTAGCGTTCATCTTACTATCACTTTACTACGCAAGTGATAAAAAAGCAAGAAAAAATGTAATAAATATATCGATAGAGTATTGCATAAATAATGATAAGTAAGAATTCATATAAACATGAATTCTTACTTATCATTATTCTTAACTTTTCCTTTCATTCATTACTATATTTAAAGCTGCCATAGCTTTTGGCCAACCAACGTAAAAAGCCATATGTGTTATTAATGCAACCAATTCATTCTCCTTAATCCCATTTTGTTTAGCTAGCTTCAGATGAAATTGTAATTGTTCTGTATTACCGAGACTGATTAGTGCTGACACAGTACACAAACTTCTTTCCCTTAATGTTAAAGTGGCATCCCGCCACACTTCCTCAAATAATATCTTTTCACTATAATGAGCAAATGCAGGTGCCATTTCTCTCATTTTCTTTTTAATATGTACTTCAATAAGTTCATTTTTCATTTTTTTCTCCCTTTATTTTCATCATTTGTGCTATTCCTTGACCAAATGACCAGTTTTCAGCAGCTGTCTCATTTAGTGTAATAAAAATATTCGAAGTTTTAACGTCGGAATATTCCGTAATTTTTAAAGATATCGATTGATACAAATCTTTTTTCTGTTGCACCGTTCTTCCCGGTCCACATGTAATAGAAACATATATCATATTCTCTGTTCTCTTTTCTCCTCTTTCCAACAAATAATATGGATTATATAAAAATTTATTTTGTTGGTAAGGTAAGAACATTTGAAAATAATCATTTTCAGGGATGTTAAAATGTTCAATTAACGAAAGATGGATACATTCACCCATTTTTTCCAACTCTTCTTCATTTAATATGTTTTCAGGATAATAAATCTTCACAAAAGGCATAGACTTTCATTCCTTTTCTTATTTTTAATATACAACAAAATTTCATCGTGAAATGTGTAAAATCTCATATACTGTAGCACCTTTATTTACTATAATATCAGGCTTCTCTTCATAAAACTCAAACCTACTATATCCCCATTTATCCGGATTATAAACGATTACATTCCCTAAACACTTTTCATTGTTTTGTACATTTTCATTCATCATGTTTAATTGAGTCCCAATCAGCGTTTTACTTTGAGCAATACTTCCTGCATATTCAACAACATATCTACTTTTCTTAAATCCATCACTTAGATTAACAACTAATGGAACACCTATATGTATTTGTTGCCAACCAAACGATTGTAAAATATTATCGTAATACCCTTCAAAGATAAATTTATTCATCCCTTCATGCCCATTCCAAATATATAAAGGTGCATAGGAGTTATAAAAATTCCCGTCTTTCTCCGTTTCCGTAATTAAATAAGCTTTAAAATTTAGTGCTTGGAAACCATCAGTTTTATAACCATTATCCTTTACCCTTTTCTTAATAATTTCCATGTCATAATCCTTTGGCAAAATGACCTTATATTGCATTCCAATCATGTTTATCACTCGCTTTCAATCTTATATACATTATGATAAATCGATAAGTAGCTAACGTAAAATAGGTATAAATTATGTTTGGTATCATTTATAATGATAGTGCATAAGGGGCTGAGATATATGGAAATAAATGATCTTATTATATTCAAAACTGTAGCCAGTGAGGGTTCTATTAGTAAAGCTGCTAAAGAGTTAGGTTATGTTCAACCGAACGTAACTGAAAGAATCAAAAAATTAGAACAAGAATTAGAAACACCCTTACTACATAGAGATAACAAAGGCGTTTCCTTATTACCTTCTGGTGACATTTTATTAGATTACACGAATCAAATATTAACTCTATTAGAAGAAGCGAAAGATAAAATTAAAACAAGTGGGTCTTCTTATATAATCGCGACGTCACAATCGATTTTGACTAATTATTTAAGTAAGCGTATTAAAGAAAATTTCATGAATTATCAAATATATGTAGAAAATAGTAGTCATTTGCCAAAATTACTGCAGCAACAAAAAGTTGATATGGTCATCACTTATGAGGATGATTCTGGTGCAGGTTTTAAAAAAGTATTTACTACTTCAATTTCTATAGGCTTACTAAAAGATCAAGAAAAATGTATCATTGACTATTCAAAGGAACTCTTCTTCGTTAGCAATGACAAAAAGTGCCCTTTTAGAAATAAGACGATACAATTTCTAAAAGAAAATAATTTATCTCAGCGTCAACTTCAACAATTAGATTCTTATTCGCTTATGGAAGAGTTTATTCAGGACGGAAAAGGGATAGCCTTTTTGCCGATTAAAAATGATAAATTGGTACCAATTGAAGATGTTCCAGTTGAAAAATTAGCTGTTCATTTTTTTACAAATCAAAACTCTTTCAAACAAATCCCTGATGAACTATTCGGTTAATAAAAAATCCCTCCTTTATGAATCTAAAAGAGGGATTTTCATATTCTATACAATTGATTTTTCACACATTTTGCTCCACTTCTGCACTTTTCTCCTTCTTATTCCGTTTCATATTCTTCAGTCCCTTAACCGTGCCAACTAATCCTTTCGGGAAAACTAGCAATACGATAATGTACAATAAACCAAGAATAATCGTCCATCGTTCAAAGATCGGATACTCTGTAGCTAGTTCTGATAAATAATATTTTAGAGATTCAATAATTCCAGCTCCTGCAATTGCTCCAATTAACGTTCCAACCCCACCAATCATCGTCATCAATAATGCATTTAATGTCATTTCAATTGAAAATACAGTCGTATTAACAAAACGCAATGTGATAACAAATAAACCACCGCTAATCGCAGCTACTACTCCTGCAACAATGCTAGCAATAATTTTATAATGAAGCACTTTATATCCTAGTGCTTCAACACGTTGCTCATTTTGGGAAATTGCCTTTAATACTTTTCCAATAGAAGATTTGGTGAAAAGACGTAACAGAACAAAAATGATAAGTAAACATATAAGTGTTACATAATAAAACGTAAAACGATCACGGAATACGTCTGGTACACCAAATGTAAAACCATCTCCTCCGTGAGTAAGCCCACGCCATTTTTCAGCAAGTACAAAAAATAACTGTGAAATAGCAAGTGTTAACATTGCATAAAAATGACTTTTCAATCGTAAAGAAAGCAAACCAATTATATAACTAACGATTGCTGAAACGATAATTGCAGCTACTATTCCAATTAAAAAGTTCGTTATTGATACGCCTTGTCGATCAAATAAAAGTGCTACCCCATATGCTCCTATCCCAAAGAACATACAATGACCGAACGATACAATTCCTGTATACCCAAGCAATACATCAAAACTCATTGCAAAAATAGCAAAGATGAAGATTTGAGTGAACAAAATTAACAGGCTCCGTGAATCATTTACGAACGGAAATACACTTAAACAAATGAGCATACATACTCCGAAGTATACTTTAATTCGGTCCGATGTGTTGTTCACCATTTCACCCCTTTTCACCAACAAGTCCAGTTGGCTTCACTATTAAGAAAAATAGTAACATTAACATATTAATTGCAAGTGATAAATCTGGTATAAAATACGCTGTAAAAGCACCAGCTAATCCGACAATTAAAGAAGCAATAGCTGAACCTTGAACGCTTCCTAATCCACCGATAATTACTACTATAAAAGCTAAAATTGCATACTGCATGCCCATCTCGGCGAAAATAACGCCCGAATACGGTGCTAATAAGAATCCTCCCAAAGCTGCCATCCCTGCCCCTAATAAAAAGACGAAAGAAAATATCGCTTTTACATTAATACCAAGCGCTTGAACCATTTCTTTATCCATTACACCTGCACGGATCATAAGACCTATCTTCGTCTTTTTGAGTAATAGTAGTAGTGCAATGTAAATAATTATCCCAATCAAAATAACAAATAGACGATATTTAATTAATATAATACCTCCGAATGTAAAACTTCCTTGTAACCATAACGGTAATTTTGCACTAATAGGGTTTGGCCCCCAAAATATTTTAATACACTCACTAAGAACGAGCATTCCTCCAAGCGTAACGAGCAGCTGTCGAACATGATTTCCATATACCGGCCTAATAAGAAACCTTTCTAAAATAAATCCTAGGAACATTCCCATGGCTACTGCTCCAACTAAAGCTAATATATAACTTCCTGTCACATTAAATAACCAAACACCTGTAAATGCTCCCCATGCAAATAAACCACCGTGTGCAAAGTTTAAAACGCTCATTAAACCGAAAATAAGTGAAAGACCTGATGCTAACAAAAAAATGAGCATCCCTGTTGAAATCCCATTTACAAATAAATTGATTAACACATCCATCCTTTTCACCTCGGATTCATGTTAAGAGATTCCTAAATATTTATGACACATTTCCTTATCCTTTTTTAATTCATTCATAAAACCGTTATGAACAATTCGTCCGTTATCCATAATGTAAAAATAATCGCCAATTTGACTGGCCATCATAAAATTTTGCTCAACAAGTAAAACTGTTGTTTTCTCTTTCATCTTCAAAATAGCTACCATTAATTTCTCCACCATTATCGGGGATAGCCCTTTGCTCGGTTCATCAATAAGTAATAATCCATCACTATTAATAAACGCTCTTGAAATAGCCAACATTTGCTTTTGCCCTCCGCTCAAGAGCCCACTTTTCTTATTCCAAAACTGCTTTAAATCCGGAAATAGTTCCAGCATCCACTCTATTTTCCCTTCTACTTCCTCACCTTTTCCCCTAGCAAGAGCGAAAGTTTCTTCTACTGTCAAATCATGAAAAATACCTTGATTTTCTGGTACATACCCTATTCCTTTCCTTGAAATTAAATGTGTAGGTAATCCACTCACTTTTGCACTATCATAATAAATTTCACCATCTGCAATGCGGTGAAACCCCATCACTGAACGTAATGTCGTTGTTTTCCCTGCCCCATTTCTACCAAACAGTACAGTAATCGTCCCTTTCTCAACAGCAAGAGATACTCCTTGCAAAATATGAAACTGATCTAAATACGTTTCTATATTATTCACTTGTAATAGTGCCACTATATAATCCCCCTAAATAAGCACTTTGTACACGCTCATCTTTCATAATTTCTTCTGGCAATCCTTCAGCCAATAACTCTCCATGAAATAAAACGATAAGATGATCTGACAAACCTAGTATCATATCCATTTTGTGTTCGATAAGTACAATTGTGCTCTCTGGATGTTTCTTAATATTTTCAATCACTTGTAATATAGCAGGGACTTCCTCAACCGAAATACCTGCCGTCGGCTCATCAAGTAATAACACATCCGTTTTTAAAGCTAATAACATCGCAAGTTCTAGCTTCCTTTTCTCTCCATGTGCCAAATCTTTCGCTAATACGTTCTCTTTTTCATGAAGTAATACTGTTTTTAAGAAACGTCTCGCCTCTCCAACTTGTTGCTTTAATTTTGCTGAACTCGGGAAAAAACTATAGTAATCTTGTACGAATGATTGAACACTTAAACGGACATTTTCAAGTACCGTTAATTCTGGGAATATGTTTGTAAGCTGAAAAGAGCGACCGATTCCTAAGCGTGTTCGATCTGAAATCGATAGTTTTGTAATATCTTGCCCTTTAAAATACACTTCACCTGTTGTGGGTGAAATCTGTCCACTTAGTAAATTAAATAACGTTGTCTTCCCCGCACCATTTGGCCCAATAATAGAAATGAGCTTTCCTTTTTGGACAGTTAAATTTACATCTTTAATAACTTGATGTTCACCAAAAGATACACTAAGATTTTTCGTCTCTAGCAAATGTGTCACGAAATCCCTCCCTTTAAAGCCGTGAGTATGAAAGAAATTTGTATAAAGAGGGTCCCCCCTCTTTATACAAAAACAACAGAAAATTCAGTCTATTTATTTTGAACTGGTGGTTCTGTTTCTTTCATCGTTAATTCTCGCTCTAACACTGGCACCGGATAATCAACACCGTCTTGCTTTTTCAATGTGATAGAATACAGTGTCTGCATCGCTTGGTGGTCCTTCTCTCTAAACTTCATCTTTCCTTTCGGTGTATCAAATTCCATTCCTTCCATTTTCTTAATCAAGGTATCTACATCTGTATCACCTTTTGTTTTCTTTAAGGCTTCTACAATAGAAATTGCTGCTGACATTCCTCCTGCTGTAAACAAATCTGGCACTGCACCATTAAAACGTTTTTTATGCTCTTCAACTAGCCAATCATTCACTTTATTTTTTGGAAGTGTGTGATAATATACAGAAAAACCTTGCATACCTACTAATGCATCCATTGTTTTTAATGCTGGTATATCTGGCGCACCTGTAGAAATTTTAATACCTTGCGCTTCCACATTCATATCTTTCAACTGTTTCCAAGGTGAATTTGCCCCTGCCCAAACGATAAATAAATAATCTGGTTTTGAACTAATGATATTTTGAATATTCGCTGTAAAATCTGTTGAATTTGTATCCGCGTATTGCTCATTCACAATGTTCGCACCTAATTTTTTCGCACCCGCTTTAAATGCAGCAATCCCTTCACGACCAAAAGCGTTATCTGGGGCAAATGTTGCAATCTTTACATCTTTTTTCGCAATTGCTGCTGCTCCTGCAATCGCATCTTGTGAGGAACTTCTTCCAGTTCTAAAAATATATTTATTCCAGTTCTTCCCGGTAATACTATCCGCAACTGCCGGTTCTACAACCATAATCTTTTCATATTCTTCAGCCAGTGGTAAAACCGCTAACGTATCACTTGAACTAGACGATCCAACTAAAAAATCAACTTTCTCTTCTTCTAATAACTTCGTAGCTTTTTTAACTGCTACATCCGCTTTCGTTTCTGTATCTTCTACAACAAACTTAATCTTTTTCCCATCTACTTTCCCAGTTCCACCAGTTGCATAATTTAACCCTAATTCAAATCCGTTCACTGTTTGTTTTCCATACGATTCTAGCGGTCCTGTTAAAGAAGCAAGGACTCCTACCTTAATCGTTTTTTCATCCTCTGTACTTGTTTTCTTTCCTGAACAAGCTGCCGTTATTAATAACGAACCTAAAACACAACCAGTAAACATTGTTTTTAGCCACTTACGTTTTTTCATCGACATTGTGATCCTCCCCATACTTTACTTTCTGATAGAATCAAACACGCCAAAATCCCCTGTCCGTAATCATGACTAACTAATTCGATAGATAATGGAAAACTCTTGTAGTACCCTCTACATTCGGCACAAATATATAATCACCTTCCTATGTAATGGAAACGGACATACAATCAATATATATTCTGCAATCCAATTGAAAATACTGTTTCATTTCAGTAATGACCATACAAAAAGACTAACTTATTTTTAAGTTAGTCTTTTCCCCTTAATTAGAGTTAAGTTCTACTTTCTCTAACCCTTCAGCCAATTGTTTCTTATCTAGTCCTTCTCCTATTACTACTAAGTTTGTCGGGAAACCGAAGTCTTGTTCTAATAAAGTTGGTACTCCGAACGAATATTGGAATAGGTGAGGGTATTTATCTCCATGGAATTTCACAAAACCTTTCACTCGATAAATACTATCTGGTAAATTCGAAAGCCATTCATATAATGTGTCTTGATCAATCGGTTTCGTAAATTGATATGTCATTGTTTGTATATGTAAATGCTGTTTGACATGTAGTGTCTCGTGTTCCTCATCATTTGGAAATTCTGCTTCTTCTATATCTTTTAAAGATATATTACAATACTTTGTCTCATACATTTTCGCATGATCATTTATTGCCTTTACTTCTTCAAATACTGTATTCTTATCTTCATCTGTTAGTAAATCTGCTTTATTAACAAGAATGTGACTACCAAATTTCAGTTGCTCATGCAATAGCTGTTGTACATTTGCACTTAATATACTTCGATTTAACCACCTTACTGCATCTAAAACGACTACAATTGATTTCACTTCCAGAAAAGGAGCTAAAATTGGCGAGACACACGCGTCTAACACTTCAATTGGATGCGCAACACCTGTCGTTTCTATATAAATTACATCTGGTCTTTCTTGTTGGTATAACGAATGTAATTGTATTTCAAGCTCTTCTTTTAACGTACAACAAATACATCCTTTAAGAAGTTCTCTTAAAACATTCTCTTTTCCAATAATATCTGTATCTACTGAGTATTCACCAATTTCATTCATTAATACTGCAACTTTTCTATTCTTCTTTTTCTCTGCTAACAATAAATTTTGTAATAATGTTGATTTTCCACTACCTAAAAAACCACCTAATATATGAATCTCCACTTTATTCATTCAACCGACCATCCATTTCTTTACTTCAAATGTATTCAAAGCGTAATAATTACGATTTATATTTATCATTTTATTAAAAGAATGACCATTTGTAAATATAAGAGATTCACTGTTCATTTACTTCATATGCAACTCTAACTCCAGACTCAATTGCCCCTTGCATCCATCCATGTGTTAATGTCGTATGCTCTCCTGCAAAATGTACTTTTCCAGATGGTGGTGTAATATACGGAAATAACTCGAGCTCTTGGCCTGGTTCGAAAGCTGTAAATGCACCGCAAGAATACGGATTTTTACTCCAGCTAAAAGATGTTCCAGTGACAAACTCACTATAGACGATGTCACCGTATATTTCCGCTAAATTTTTTAATGCGTAACGAATACGATCTCTTTGCGGGAGACTATCCCATGTTAACGCCTCATCTGCCCACGTATAACTTGCTATAACGATAGCTGGTCCTGGAGTATGAATGCCATAACTCGGATAGTATGTAAACCGTATCGGTAAATCAGTAATAGATTTACCGCCACACTGTCCCGCTTTCTCCCAAAATCTACTTTTAAACTCTATTGCAATTTTAGTTGCAGCAATATAATTTAATTCACGAATTGCTCTTTTTTTAAAATAAGAGAATAAATAGTATGGCTGAACTTCTACAAATCTTAACGCTGAAAATGGAATTGTAATAATAGCAAAATCACTTGTTATTGTAAATTGCTCTAACGTTTGTTCATGATTTCCTTGTAACATTACTTTATTATCTTCTTGTATAATTTTATCAACCTTATACGGCATTAAAATATGTTCCCTTAATTGTGGTAAGAATGCATTCGATAACTTATCCATTCCACCAGTTATTTCATAATATTTCGTTGTTGAAGTAAAGAAAATCATTTCACGTAATACTTCAATTAAGGACATTCCCATATAAGCTTCCATATCAAGAAGTACCCCAATCATATCTATCGCACCATCTGAATAATACTCCATTAAAAATGAACCAAGCGAATACGTTTTATACTTTTTTTCAACGATAAGCCAGTTTTTATCAGGATCCTTCTTAATGTAATTTAGTATTGGTTCTAATACTTCAATCATTAGCTCTTCTGCCGTTTTTCCTCTTTCTTTATCCAAAACCGGATATTCAAGTACACTTGGATCATTTTCAAACACATTCAATCTCGTTTGAATGTTATTCGTATAAATGATATCTGCAAAAGTTTTATTTATAAAAAGGTTTAAAGGTAGTTTAAATTTATGAATATACGCTAAGGTTAACTTATGGGTGTCAGGGATTCTCATCGGTCCCGCATTAAAATATAAACCCACACTAAATGGTTCCCGAATCGTATACACTCTGCCACCTATTCTGTTATTTGCTTCTATAATCGTTACTTCGTGCCCAGCCTCTTTTAATAAAGAACCTGCAACTAATCCAGAAATCCCTGCACCTGCAATCGTAATCCGTTTTGGGTTATTCTTTTTAACAAGCCCTGCATGAATAATATGAAGCATTTCTTCCATTGCTAATGGATTCCCCATGCCATTTCCCCTTTTACAAAGGATTTTACTGAATTATATTCGGTTCACTGAATTCCTATGTTTTGTTCGCGGGTTTGCACGGATACATTTTCAAATACTTGAATATCTTTTATAAAATGTAATAAACTAGATATGACTCTATAGAAGTAAGACGTATTATCTTACATAATAAAATCAATGAAATTGCGAGGAATTTTGAAATGAAAAAAGGTATTAACCGTGTTGTATTAGTAGGAACAGGAGCAGTTGGATGTAGTTATGCTTACTGCATGATTAACCAGGCTGTAGCTGAAGAATTTGTTTTAGTCGATGTAAATGAGGCAAAAGCTGAAGGGGAAGCAATGGACTTAAGTCATGCTGTTCCATTCGCACCAGCTCCAACTAGAGTATGGAAAGGCAGCTACGAAGATTGTAAAGATGCTGACCTTGTAGTTATTACAGCTGGATTACCACAAAAACCAGGCGAAACACGTTTAGATTTAGTTGAGAAAAACGCTAAAATCTTCAAACAAATCGTTCGCAGTATTATGGATAGCGGATTTGATGGCATCTTCTTAATCGCAACAAACCCTGTAGATATTTTAACTTACGTAACTTGGAAAGAATCTGGTTTACCGAAAGAACGTGTAATCGGTTCTGGTACAACGCTTGATTCTGCTCGTTTCCGCTATATGTTAGGTGAGTACTTCGATATTGGTCCACACAACATTCACGCTTATATTATCGGAGAACACGGCGATACTGAACTTCCAGTTTGGAGCCATGTTTCCGTTGGTATCCAAAAACTACAAACACTGCTTGAAAAAGACAACACGTATAATCAAGAAGATTTAGACAAAATTTTCATAAACGTCCGTGATGCAGCTTACCATATTATTGAGCGTAAAGGCGCAACTTATTATGGTATCGGTATGTCACTTCTACGTGTTACAAAAGCAATTTTAAACGACGAAAATAGTGTATTAACTGTATCAGCTTACTTAGAAGGTCAATACGGTCAAAAAGATGTTTATATCGGGGTACCTGCTGTTTTAAATCGCGGCGGTGTTCGTGAAATTTTAGAGGTTGAATTAAGTGAAGATGAAGAATTAAAATTCGACCACTCTGTTCAAGTATTGAAAGAAACAATGGCTCCAGTTCTTTAATTAAGATAAAAAGCAATCCAATTTATTTTGGATTGCTTTTTATTTTCATTATCTCCTATGACTTTTTAGTGATTTTCTATCATTTCTTATTTTTTAGTCGCATTCTCATTATTTATATCAAGTACATCTAATAAAAAGATAAAGATTGGTATCCCGATAATAAGCCCCCATATTCCAAGGAAATGCTCTGAGAAGATGAGAATCATAAATGTGTAGAATATTGGTAAATTTGTTTTTGCAGACATAAACTTCGGATTTAAAAAATAACTTTCAAGAGCATGGATTACTGTTATGAATACGAGTATGTATACTACGTATATAACTCCGCCTACGTTGTAAGCAATGATACAAAGTGGAAACAAAGAAATAATTACACCTGCAACAGGAATCAACCCTAGTAAGAAAATCATAACAGCTAATACAAGTAGCTGTGGAAATCCTAAAACGATTAATGCAATGACAGTAAGAATACAATTTACAACGGCAATTAAAAACTGAGCCTCAATTACTTTGCCGAACGATCTTGCAAATCTTTCACCAAAATATGCAATTTCTTCATAAAAGATTTTTAACTTACTATCTTTAAACTTTGATGTAAATGTAATAATACGCTCTTTTTCTAATAAGAAAAATAAGCTTAAAATTAGAGATAATAATATTTGTAAACTTACCTTCCCTATATTTGCTATTGATTGATATATGACGTCTACACCTTGTTCTATATATTTTGATACTTCCATCCCATTAATTGTCGAAAGTGCATATTTAACGATTTCATTATCAGGTGGATTTTGAAAAAACAGTTTAAATTGATAAATTAATTGTGAAATTTGTATCGTCAGCACAGGTAAATATTTATATAATGTTGTGCCTATAAAGGAAACTAGTATTATATATAAACATGCAATAACAATTTTCCGGTTTACTTTCAATTTTCTTGAAATAAAACGTTGAAATCGATCCATTAAAAACGTCAGTATAAACGTAATTAATATTAAATTAATCATACTTTTTAATGCGTATAATACAAGCGCTACTATTATTAAAACGAGAAACCGTTGAAACCCTCTACTTCGAAAAAAACTCTTTACTTCATTCATTAAGAATTAACCTCCCCCTTCAATGGATGGAAATTGAATATATTACATTTTATGAACTCCTATAGACAATCTTTCTTACTAATTGAGAAGAATCCTTTTTTTCTTTTCATATTGTTAGATTCGTTTAACTGGAATCCACCAACATAATTTCGGTGGCAGTTATTTTTCATATAATCTTTTATAAACTAGGTGATTTTCTATTTTTGGACTGCTGTTCATACGCATATCCAATATTGAAAAGCTCTTTTTCACCAAACTGTTTCCCTACAAACACTACACCGATTGGTTCTCCATTTTTATCATATCCAGCAGGAACCGCTAATTCCGGATAACCAGCTACAGCTGATAGAAGGACTTCATCGTTATTAATCATAACTAGAGCATCCAAACCTTTTTCTACTAAATACCTATCTAGCTCTTTTCTTGCATTTTCTTGACTCGTTTGCACTACGTTTTCAAACTCTTCTTTCGTTATAGCAGATTTTTCAGACCCTTCAATTAATGTTTGTCCGTATTTTATTCGTCTTTTACTATCCTTTTTATTAAACGCTATAATCTCTTCTAACGATTTTACCGGTACATTCTTTTGCTGTGAAAGATAGTCGTTTACATTATGCTTGAACTCATATTCTAATGTTTGCAAATTATCTACACCCTCAGCACTTAACTGGATATTATCAGTTAATATCGCACCTGCATCTTGAAGGTCTTTTCTAATTTTTTCTACTACTACTTTTCTATTTTCATCTTGTTGGTCTACAGAAAAAAGAAGCCCTATCTTTTTCCCTTTTAATCCATCTATTGATAAATCCTTTGTATAATCAATTCTTTCTTTATCTTTCATTTTTTCTGTCATAACATCTTTTTCGTCATAACCTATCATTGCATTAAATAACGTTGCTACATCTTTTACTGTTCTTGCCATAGGTCCTGCTGTATCAAGAGTTTCAGCTAATGGAATAATTCCTGTTCTACTTACCATACCTAAAGATGGACGTAACCCAACTACTGATTGCTGCGCCGCTGGTGCAACAATCGATCCCGTCGTTTCTGTTCCAATTGCAAGCGGCGCAAAATCTGCTGCAACTACTGTAGCAGATCCTGAACTTGATCCTGAAGTATCGAATGTAATCGGACCGTACGGGTTTAAATTTTGTCCTTTCTTCCCGCTATACCCGCTTGGCATTGTAAAAGATAAATAGTTCGCCCACTCAGACATATTCGCTTTTCCTAAAACAAATGCTCCTTCTTCTTTCAACTGCTTCACAATTGTTGCGTCTTGATCTGCAATCCAATCTTTTAATACATAAGTTCCTGCACTAGTCGGCATCACTTTTTCCGTCTGTACATTATCTTTTACAACGACAGGAATACCATATAAATTCGAATTTTTGTTTCTACCCCGCTCTTGATCTAACTTTCTTGCTTCTTCCATCGCATTAGGATTTATCTCTGTAACAGAATTTAATGTTATTCCATTTTGATCATGTTCTTGTATTCTAAAGAGATAAATACTCGTTAATTCTTCATATGACAACTTTCCATCATCAATCATTTTTTGAAGCTCATCTACAGTCGCATTTACGACTTCTCTTTCTTTTATCTTTACATTTTCTATATTGATTCCTTTAAGCTGATTATGTATCGGTTGTAGCACTCTTTCTTTATCATATACAATACGCTCAGGTTCCTTTGGAAAATAATTTTTATACACGTAATATCCGCCGGCACACGCTAATAAGACAATGCCTCCAGTGATAGACAGCGTTACCTTTACCCATTTCTTCATGTTGCTTCCTCCACTCTATAAGATGCTTAGCTATACAAAAAAGAGAGTTACCTTTTACTTAACTCTCTCCAATCAAAATGCTAAATGAAAAAATGAAAGATTTCAATCTAATTACTTCTTTTTTTGCATTTGCTTTGCTAACATTTCTTTCACTTGATTATACGTTAACCCTGAATTTTTATTTAAACGCTTTACTTCCTCAACATCAGTACCTACCACTGTATATTTTTTCTCATCATTCATTTTTCTAATTCCCTTCTCACCGTATTATTTCTTATATTTCTTCCCTAAATGCGCATAAATTAACACCACTACAAAAAAGGAAGCTGTTTTTAAGCACAGCTTCCTTCTCGTTACATATTGTATTTCTTAATAAAATTTCACTACATCTTCAGTAGGCAAGAACGTTCTTTCTGCTGGTTGTTCGTTTGGTTCACCAAATGGCATTTGACCTACTAAGCTCCACTCTGCCGGAATGTTCCAAGTTTCTTTCACTTCAGCATCTACGATTGGGTTGTAATGTTGTAATGACGCCCCAATTCCTTCAGCAGATAATAGCATCCACACAGTATGTTGTAACATCGCATTTCCTTGATGAGACCAGAATGGAAACTGATCTTTGTATAATGGGGCATTTTCTTGCATTTTTTCTACAGTTGCTTGATCTTCAAAGAATAGAACTGTTCCTACACCTGCATGGAAGCCTTTTAGTCTTTCTACAGTCGCTTCAAAGTTTTCTGCTGGTACGCGTGCTCTTAGTGTTTCTTTAACGATATCCCAAAACTTTTCATGCTCTCCATCCATTAATACAACCATACGACCACTTTGCATATTGAAAGATGTTGGTGCGTGTAAAGCTGTTTTTAACACTTCTTCAATTCTTTCTTTCGTAATTGCATCGTTTTTTGTTACTTTACGAATTGAACGGCGGTTCACGATTGCTTCTTTTAAGTTTGTTGTAGTTGCTGACATTTTAATTCCTCCAAATGTTTGTTTTATCATTTATTTTGTTATTTCATAACAAGCGAATTAGCAATATCCATCGGTATTACATTGCATACCTTCAAATGAATTTGTTTTATCCTTTTCAATTTCTTTATCAATGACCCTTTCTAGTGTTTCTTTACTAGCAAGTCCTTGAATGACTTCATCTCCAATCATGACAGTTGGAACAGCCATAATATTCGCTTCATCATATGCGTGTTGAATTGCTTCTTGATGCTTTTCTTTATATTTACGAGTTACTAAAGCATCTTTAAATTCCGCCTCAGGAAGTCCTACTTCTACCGCTAATTTTGTTAACACATCAATATCTTCAATGTTTTGCTCTTCTTGGAAAAATGCTGTGAATACGCGGTGATGATACTCATTACCTAGTCCACGTTCTTTCGCAAATTGACATCCTTCGAAAGCTAAATGTGTATATGGATGTGGTGAAACACGTGGCAAGCGCATATCAATTCCTAACTTCTTCGCTGTCGGAAGAATGAAAGCATCCCATGAACCTAATTTTTCTGGTTCATTCCATGGATCTATTTTTGAATATGGACTTGGACGTAATTCAAATGGCATCCATTCAATCTCTACATCTTTCTCTTTCGCTACCTCATCTAATGGACCTTTTGCTAAAAAACAAAACGGACATATAAAATCTGAGTATACTTTCATTTTTACAGTCATAACTTTTACACCTTACCTTATCGTTGTAATCAAATCAGTTACATTGATGATAAAAAAATATAAATATTATTTAAGCATTCATTTTTTCTTGCAAAGTTTCAAACAACTGCCCCATCGTAATATTTCTCAAAACTTCTTCCATCGCGGATTGTGCTTGAATTAAAATAATTTCTAACACCGCTTGAATATTCGCCCCAATTGGACAATCTGGATTCGGTTGCTCGTGAATATGAAATAGCTTGTCTTCTTCGACTACGTTCACTGCATGATACACATCTAACAATGTGATTTCATGTAAATCCTTTAGTAATCCCGCGCCACCCGGTCCACGATTTACGTAAACAAAGCCAGCTTGTTTCAAGTACGACATGATTTTACGAATGACTACTGGATTTGTATTGACACTCTCAGCCATATAGTCTGAAGTACAAAGTGAAGATGGATTGTTTTTCAAAATAGATAAAATATGAACAGCTATGGAAAAGCGGCTACTAATTTTCATCGTAATCACCACCTCGATGTAATCATTATAGTTACAACTAAAAAATAAGTCAATCCTTTTCATAGATTTTTTATAAGCAAATTAAAAAGTGCCCCATTATGATATATGAGACACCCCTTTTTATTCTGCAAATAGCGCTTGAAATTCTTCAATAAATAGCTGTACAGCGATTGAAGAATCCTTTAATGAAGGAACAGCTAAAGCAATTTCTCTCCATACTTGCGGCTCCAATTCTCTCGTTTGCACATTCTGTGGTAAATTCGTTAAAGATAATTCAGCTAATATTGCAATGCCTAATCCTTCTTGAATCATATTTAAAGCTGTAGTAACGGTAGAAATTACATACTCAGCCCGAAGTGGTACGTTGGCTTGTTTAAACATATCAATGATGGGTGGTTCGTATCCGCCCTTACATAATATGATCGGTTCATTCTCCAAATCACGAATTGTAATAGAGTCCTTCTTACAAAGAGGATGATCCTCTCTTAAGATAGCAACCATTTTTCCCTTCGTTAACGGGACAATCTCCATCTCTTTATTAGGCAAAATAACAATTCCTATATCAACAACCCTCGATATTAACCAATCTTCAACTTCTTTAATTGTTCCTTCACAAAGAACGACCTCTAAGCTCGGATACTTCTCCTTAAAATGGTTTATCATTTTCGGTAAGAAATGTGCAGAAGCACTCGGAAAACTCCCAATTCGAATCGTCCCCACTTCGTGTCCTTTCTCCATCGCAACTTCTTGTTCAATCTTCTCTACACCGTTCAAAATCTCTCTAATATGTACAAGAATTCTGTTTCCTACATCCGTAACGAGTAATCCTTGTCGTTTATCACGTATAAGAATCGTAACTCCTAACTCTGACTCAATACTTGAAATGGCATGACTTACAGCTGGCTGCGTCATATTTAACACCCTGGCAGCCTTCGTAAAACTGCCTAACTCAATAGTTTTTATTAATAGTTGCAGTTGTGTAATAGTCATAACTAATCACTTATACTCCTTATAAAAAAGATTCATTTTATTTATTACATTCGATATCATATCATAGTGAAATGAATAACAACAAGGAGGTCTTACCGTGACACAGCTTTCTCGAACTAAGACGGCCATAATCCTTACCTTTCTCGTTTTCATGTGGGGAATCAATTGGCCTTTATCTAAGTTTGCCCTGCATTATACACCACCCGTTTTATTTGCAGGCGTTCGAACTTTAATTGGAGGATTCATTTTACTCCTTTTCGCTCTACCCAAATATAAAGAATTACATTTAAAAGAAACGTGGCATTTATACGTTATTTCTTCTTTACTTAACATCATTATATTTTACGGGTTACAAACTGTTGGTCTTCAATATATGCCTGCTGGGTTATTTTCCGCCATTGTATTTCTACAACCAGTTTTACTCGGTATTTTCTCGTGGATATGGCTTGAAGAATCAATGTACGGCTTGAAAATTTTCGGGCTTGTTCTCGGATTTATTGGTGTAGGTGTTATTAGCTCAAGCAGTTTAACAGGACATATTTCTGTTATTGGAATCCTTCTCGCGTTAGGATGCGCTATTGGCTGGGCACTTGGCACAGTATTCATTAAGAAGACTGGTCACCGCGTTAATGCCATTTGGATGGTAACAATTCAGCTTCTTATCGGTGGTCTTTGTTTAATCGGATTTGGCTCAGAATTTGAAAGTTGGTCTAGTATTGCTTGGAGTATGCCATTTGTTAGTGTACTACTCTTTATTTCATTCTTTGTTATTGCAATGGGGTGGCTTGCATACTTCACACTCGTTGGAGCTGGTGAAGCGAGTAAAGTAGGGGCTTATACATTCCTTATTCCCCTTATCGCTATTATTGTAAGTTCAATCTTCTTACATGAAGCCATTACAATGAGCTTATTTATTGGCCTATTATTTATTGTTGTGAGCATTTGTTTTGTAAATATAAAGCCGAAAACACTTGCTGTAGGGCAGCAGGTTGAAGTGAAATAAATATGAGAAAGAGCCTACTATTTGTAGGCTCTTTTTTATATCTTATTTTTTACGACGCACTACAAAAACACACGCACCTACCGAAGATACAATTGCCAAAATAGATAAAACAATTGCTATCAACTGCATATTACTAGTACCTTCATTCTTTTCTACATTAGATACTTCACCATGTTCTCCTGTTAATGACGTACCTTTTGCAATTGTAGTAAGTGAATGCGGTTTTTCAGCTTTCTCATCGCCTGTCCATTCAACAATTTCTCCGTCTTTATATTGTTGATATGCATCCCAAGCTATTTTTTGTTCTTTATCCGGATTTTTAGCGACGAAAGTAAATCGCTGGAACTGACCGGGTAAAATCCCTTCTCCTATTGCTTCCCATACTACAGTTTTCACTTTTCCGGCATTATCTTTCTGCTCTTCCATTTTCCACCCTGGCACTGGTTCATACTGTTGGAATTCCACACCAGACGGTATTTTCAGTGTAACTTTTGTTGTTGCTATATTCTTTTCAACTGGTACTTTTATCGTGTAAGTCTCCCAAGAACCGATGTCAGAAGTTGCTGGCTTCACAGTAACGTGCGCACTAACAGGTAACGAAAACATTCCCATTGTAATTGCTGTTGCGATCATTGTTGTTCCTAATTTTTTTATACGTTCCATTTTCAATTAGCTCCTTTTTATCTATACCTACTCTTTATCCCGCTATTCGCCGGGTAGCCCAATTGATGAGGGCTGCTTAAAGTTTCACTTTATCTGCCACCTACAATAAATTTATAATCCGTATCGAAGCTATCAAGCGATTTCGTTAATCCGTGTACTTGTATATTCCAGTTTCCTGTCATATTAATATACATACCTTCTGCTTCATATTCTCCCGGTGAAACTGCCGAAACTTTAAATGATCCTTTTCCCATATTCATATCTAACGATTGAGTCGTTAATATAATTTGTTCCATATCAGTAACGGGTTGTCCGTTCTCATCCTTTAAAGTAATATGGAATATATTTTGTCCTACTCTATTAGGACTTACATTTAGCCTCATTTCATATCCATTATCTAATTGTTTACTCTCTGTAAAAGGTCCAGTAGGAGGCATCGGTGGTGTTTGTACGTTTGTCATAAAAGCTACGATGACGAAAATGATAATTCCAATGATAAACTCTACTTTCACCGTAGCACCTAATCCTTGCTCCGCTCTCATTTTCCCTTTCACATAATGAATAATTCCCAATATCCCCATGAAAACGAATAAAAGTATCTTTGCTAGTAAAGCTAATCCATACTTCGTATCAAATAACGAGTGGATTGTTGGAATAAAAAATGTACTGTTAAAAAGACCTGTTATTAAAATCACAATGACAGCGCATGTTGCCCACGGTGAAAAACGCTTAATCATATCCCAATACATATTCCATTTGTTATCCTCTTTACGTAACAGAAGAATAATAGACGATAAACCACCAATCCATAATGAAGCTGCGAATAAATGTAAAAAATCCATAACAACAGCAATATCTTTAAACTTTAAACCATATGCGTGACTATTAAATGCTTTCATAACAAGTATTCCAATAAACAGCACTATTGGAATACTCCATACTTTAAAAGACGATAGCTTCTCACGCCTCATCGCAAAATACGTAACGATTATAAGCGAACTAATGAGAACCATTTGAGTAATCCAAACATAACTAAAAACAGAAAGCTGTAACGTTTCTTTTAATAGTAAAGGATTGAATGCTTCTAGCCATGAAACATCAGCATTTATTTTCGCTTGCAGTGGTAGATTGAATAACAAGCTAGTAAATATCCCTAATAAGGAAATCCATATTATGTTCTTACTCCTTGATCGAACCGAGGTTGCATTCCCTTTATACATAATAAGATTAAAGAATAGCACTCCTATAAATAGTGAGAAACTTGTATATAAAATTCCACGTTCCATGATCATATCAATTTGCGGAACATACCCCATCTCTTCCACTTGTACATCGTCTGTTTCCGCTTCCGCTAATCCAATACGGAATGGAATAACCCCTTGAATTGGATGTCCATCAGCTGAAATAGCTTTCCACTGAATAGAGTAGAGACCATTTTTGAGGTTTTCTTTTAATCCGGCTTCTAATAGTTTTTTATTTTTTTTATCAATATGAGCATCTTTTAAATCGACCCTTTTACCTGATGTATCTCTCACGTACAATGTATTAAAACGTGAAACTTGTATGTCCTCATCGAATTCGATTTTTACAACAGATGGTGCTTTCTTCAATGTTTCATTTTCAGTAGGGTTTGATTTCACAACGTACGCATGAGCAGATGCACTTTGCGGGATCAATATGATAAGCACACACACAAGTAATAACAATGTCCCTAACCTTTTCATTACTTTCACACTCATTTCACTTCTTTCTTCCTCATTGCTCTATTTTCATTACTTTAACTTCCAATGTTTGATTCTGGGCAAAATATTAACCTGATTAAATATAAACTTCTAGAAAGTATAACTCTTTATTTCTCTTCCACCTCTAAACTTCCAATATAATAGTAACTATTATGATAGATACAACTTACATTTTTAAAGCCGATTGTTATTATATCATAAAATATATTTATGTAAGTTATCAAAGAAGAAAAGTTATCGTGAATCATTTGTGAAGAAAATGTGAAATACATAAATAAAAAGGTATTACGTTATTACGTAACACCTTTAAAAAAATATCCCTCTTCTATTTCTCTTCCGGATAATCACAATACTCGATAATCGTTCCTTCAGTATCCGCTGGGTTAAGATAAATTAACCTTCTACCGTGCTTATTAATGCGTAGTGTATGCTCTAATGTCCGAATACCTTGTTCTTTTAACTCTTCTAGAGCCACATCTAAATCATCGACACGATACGCAACGTGATGAACACCTTTACCTTTTTGTTTAATAAAACGGGCAATTGGAGATGTCGTATTATTCGTCGGTGCAAGTAATTCAATTCTATCTCCATCCACTTCAAGAATGGCTACTTCGCTTTCCACACCAGGAGCTTCACTTACGTAACGATCTATTAAAGTTCCTAGTAACACATTTTCATAAAAACGTATCGTACTATCTATATCACGAACTGCGATTCCGATATGATCAATTGTTTTTTTCATTTTATTTCCCCTACTACTTTATTTTTTCTCATTATTAATAGTAACAAAAAAAGCTATAGAAACAAGTTCTATAACTTTTTTTATTTAACCTATTTTCTTATCCGCTCTAGTTGCTGGTTGAACTTGGTTTTTCACTTTTAAAATGCTAAGTCCATATCCGATAAATCCACCGATAATCGCTGGGAAGATCCAGCCTAATCCTACTTCCTGCATCGGAAGGAATTTAGTGAACACTTGGCTTACTACTTCAATGTTAACTCCAGCTGCACTTAATCCATCGAATAAGCTGATGATAAATGTTACGATTAAGCTCACTTGATAAACTTCAGCTCTTCCTTTGAATAATGAATGGAAGAATGTTAAGAAAATCAATACGATTGCTAGTGGATAAATTGCTGTTAATACTGGAACAGAAACTGCGATTAACTGTGTTAATCCTACATTTGCAACAATTGCACTAAATACACATAGCGTGATTGCAATTGCTTTGTAAGGAACATTTGGGAATAACTTATGGAAGAATGAAGAACATGCTGATACAAGTCCCACACTAGTTGTTAAACAAGCTACTGTAATCATTAATCCTAATAATACTCCGCCATATGATCCGAAATAGTAGTTAGAAACTTTCGCTAATACTTCTCCGCCGTTCTCTAAATGTCCAAGCTTTGCAACACTTGAAGCACCCATATAAGAAAGTGCTGTATAGATAATTGCTAAAATAGATGCTGCAATAATTGTCGCTTTTGCACAAACGACCATAATTTGTGTTTTCGTTTTCGCACCTTTTTCTTTAATAGCATTGATAATGATAATCCCGAATACGAATGATGCAAGCGTATCCATCGTTAAGTATCCTTCTTGGAATCCTTTAAAGAATGCATGTGATGTATAAGCTTCCACTGGTGCTTGCATATCTCCAATCGGATGTATAAAAGCAACGATTACTAAAATACCGATGAAAGTCAACTTAATTGGTGTTAAGATTTTTCCAACAATATCGACAATTTTCGCGGGATTTAGCGAAAAAAAACAAGTGATACTAAAGAATATAATTGTGAAAAGAATTAAAGGTGTAGAACCTACTCCTTCTGGCATAAACGGTTTAAGACCAATTTCATAAGAAACATTTCCTGTTCTCGGTATTGCAAATAACGGACCAATCGCTAAGTATAAAACTGTTGTAAACACAATCCCAAACACTGGGTGAGCACGACTAGCTAACGACTGCAAATCATCTTTACCTGAAAAACCAAATGCTAGCACACCTAGTAATGGTAATCCAACACCAGTTACTAAAAATCCAGCGTTAGCAATCCATACATTCTCTCCTGCTGATTGACCAAGCATCGCTGGGAAAATTAAATTTCCCGCTCCAAAAAATAGTGCAAATAACATTAATCCAATAACTACTATGAACGAAAACGGTACTTTATTCGCCATAATATAACCCCCATTCAAGTTTCCTTATCTCATTTTCCAATTTTAACTAATTGAATTTTCTGAATATTTAATTTAAGTATCAACTATTCTTGAACTCATTATAGTTTGCTATATAATATTTTGCAATACTATTTTCGAACTTTTCTTTTATTTTATAAATATACATTTTTTAACATGAAAAATAGACTAAAAAACCAACATGGTCATCCATGTTGGTTTTTCCATTTACTATCATGAATTAAAATTTTGCTGCTACTTTTTTAACGTTTTCTAGACCTTCTTCAACAATTTGTTGTGAACGATCTGGATATTGATTGTGTCCTTCAATTACAACTGTCTCTGGATTTGTAATTCCCCAGAATCCAAGTACCGTTGTTACGTAATTAACTGCCATTTCCATAGGAGCCATTTGCTCTGAAGAGTAATCTGAACCACGAGCACCTAACACAACTACTTTTTTACCACCAACTAAACCTTCTGGGCCATTTGCTGTATATTTAAACGTTTTTCCAGCTTGAGATAAGTATGAAATATATGTGATTAATGGCGCTGGTACTGTAAAGTTCCATAATGGGAATGCAAATACAACCTTATCAGCTTCTAAAAACTGATTTAAATATTGATCTACTGTAGCAACTGCCTTCTCTTCTTCAGCAGTTAACTCCATGCCTTGGCTACGTTTATATCCACCTGAAATCGCGATATTTCCGTAATAAGGAAGATCTAATGCAAATAAATCTAATTCCGTAATTTCTGTATTTGGATTTGCTTCTTTATAAGTACTTACAAATGTTTCATACATTTTTGAACTAACTGCTTGCTCCGCTGGACGATCGTTTGCTTTTACAAATAATACTTTTGACATTTTTTTATTCCCCTCTACATTCGTATTTTCTTCTTTTTTACCAAATAATGAGCTAAATAGTCCCATTTTCTTCACCTAATCTTTCTTTTCATATTCATTATTCATCATCATAAAAATTCTTATTCTAAGAAAAAGTTCCAATAGATACCTTAAGTTACGCTATCACAACTTTTTGTTATTTAATTACCTTATGTAAGTGATTGTAATATAGTCACTTACTTTAGTCAAGTAACTTTTAATAAAAAAATAAAATCTCAATTTAAAAATATTAACTAAAATACAATTGAACACCAAATACATCTTTATTACTTGTATAATAAACTTTGAGAGGAAAATTCATATATAGAAAGGATTTATTCATGAGCACTATAGAAAAGATTCAAACTTTTATTATTCTTTTTGCTGTTACATGCGGCATCGTACTCGGACAATTTAATATGATACATACGTATTCAGACAAATTTATTGTCCCCTTCTTATTTTTCATGCTATATGGATTATTCCTCAGCATTCCATTAAAAGAAATAAAAAACGGATTTCGCAATTTAAAATTTGCTGGAACAAGTCTTACTATTAACTTCTTATGGACACCTTTACTCGCTTGGGGGTTAGGAGCACTATTTCTTTCCGATCATCCAGCACTTTGGGTTGGATTTATAATGTTAATGGTTACTCCATGTACAGATTGGTACTTAATCTTTACTGAAATAGCGAAAGGTAATGTAGCACTTTCTACTGCAATTTTACCTGTAAATTTAATTTTGCAAGTACTGCTCCTTCCCATTTATTTATTTTTATTTGCTGGTGTCATGAAAACTGTAGCGATTTCTGTTTTAGTAGAAAGTATTGTTATCGTAATCGTCTTACCATTTATACTTGCACACGCTACAAAGTTCATTATGAATAAAATGAAAAAAGCTGAAACTCTCGAGAATAAACTCATTCCGTTTTTCAGCTCTGCTCAAATTGTATTTTTAAGTTTAGCAATAGTAGCGATGTTTGCATCACAAGGTAAATATTTACTGCAAAATATGAATGTCGTTTTATTATTACTCGTTCCTGTTCTATTGTTCTTCATCATTAATTTCTTACTAGGACAATTTATCGGGCGCATGATGCATTTATCTTACAAAGATACAGTAAGTCTAAGCTTAACAACGTTAGCAAGAAACTCACCTGTTGCACTCGCTATCGCTGTAACAGCTTTTCCAGACGAGCCTCTTATCGCACTTGCACTCGTTATTGGACCGTTGATTGAGTTACCGGTACTAGCTTTTGTTTCACAAGTTTTGTTGCTTATTAAGAAAAAACGGCAATACGCATAATAAAAGCCGTCCCATTTTGGGACGGTTTTTATTATGGAAAGATTACATACAACACTTGCTTCTTATTTATCAATACAAATGAAATTACCGAAACTACAAACGTAATAATACCAATTGTAATAAAGTGAAACTTTAATCATTGGGGGTTTTGTTCATCCCCCAATGATTATTAGCCCTCACCACTCCCGCATTAACAGATCCTTTCTAATTAAAAATGATAGGAAACGTAAATATAACGAAAGCTGCCCAAAGTCCGTATATTGGCAAATACTTCGTAACGGCATCTTGGATAGCTTTTAGTCCTGATTTATTTTGCAAGAAACGCATATAGGCAAACATAATCCAAATGAGATTTGCCCAAATCAGTATGTTTACTCCTAAAACAGCAAGTCTATTAGGTGTAATCCCGTAAGAAGAAAGTCTGAATACTATGGCTGACAATGCGACAGTGTCAATAATAAGCGCCAGAACAATTAAGGAAAAATTTATATAATCTGAAATGTTCTTTTTCTCGTCCGAGTCACTCTCAACGATAGAAAATATAGTAACAGCCAATACGCCAAGCAGTATTCCGTTGAAGGCCATTAGGAAATTGCGATCCAAGAATGGATTTTTCCCGACCCAAATTACCGTTATAAGATAGATAAGCAAGGTAATCAGGACGAGAGGACTAAAAATTTTAGATATGTATGGTGTAATATTTTTAGCAAGCTTAAGATTCATTGATACTAAGTATGCAGTCACAATAGCGAGAGCCGCTGCTCCAAATAAAACAACATTACTAAAATAGAATTCTCCTATATCTAAGTCAACAAAGCTAAATAAACGCATGGTGAATACCGCAAGTATCATTCCGCTCACTGCCATGCTCCCGTAGAGAAGGCAATATTCTAAATTAAATTTAATATAGGCTAATCTTGTACTGCCTTTTGAATATTCATTTCCTGTAAATGCAAGCCCTACTAAGACCCATAAAAATATAGGAAGATGTAAATACGCAAGTATGGTACTGTCTTTATAATTTACTGGCAGCGTATTAAGATAATACCCGGAAATTAGGAACAACGCTGCAAGGGAATAAATAATACTTTTTTTCGGAGTATTATTGTAAACAAAATAAGCAGCAATAAAGGGAATTACACCAAAAGCCAAGTTAATTGGAGCAATTGCTTCCTGCTCAACAAAGTGGAAAATGATCCTGGTGCTTATGCCGGCCAGAATAGCTAAAAGGCCCATGAATAAGAAACCTTTTTGAAACAAAGATGTTTTTTCTTTATTTACTTTCTCCTTGAAATGCAACCTTTCATACCAAGCACCTAGAACTTGAGAATCAGGGTTTTGGTCCCATGCTTGTGAGAATGCTTTTTTAAAAGCTTTCGGATCTTTTCTATACATCTTCTCCAACTCATGGGGGTTATCCATATTTTTAACAATCAAATTGTTAATGTTCATAGTTATACCTCCTCTAATTTTAAAAATAAGGTTGTTACCTTTTAACAAAAGCACCTCACTCATTTATTATGATTTTGATTTTAATACAAGTTTTATCGTTTTACAATAAAAAATTATTATTTAAAGGATTTTTTTTATCGTTAAATTTTATATAAAAGAAAAACAAAAGAGCATGACAGTTTTATGTCATGCTCTTTTAACAAATTAATTCTCAAATACAAAATTAATCTTATTATCTTTCCACTCTAATTTCGCATCAAACGTTTTCTCGCCCTTTTTAAAGCCTTTAATTAAATCAGTCTTTTCACCTTTTAAGAGCTTTGTCATATTCTTTTGCGAAATTGTTTTACTTAATATCTTCTTTGAAATGGTGAAATCACATTGCGTTGTATTATAGTTAGAACAACCGTAAAACGTTGACTTATCAATTACATCGCCATCACATTTTTTACAGCTACCAACCTTTTTACCCGTTGTAAATTTCGATCCTTTTCGTTCAATCGATTCAACATGTAGTCCAGTGAAATCCCACTTCTCAGACATTTCCACTGCATCTTCAATAATTTTAGCTGATAGCTTTTTCGTCTGTTCCATAAATGTAGCTGGTGAAGCTGTACCTTCACCAATTTCCGCAAGACGTTGTTCCCATTTCGCAGTCATTTCTGGTGAAGCTAGTATTTTATCACCAATTGCGGTAATTAATACTTTTCCTTTATCAGTCGCATACACTTGGTTTTTCTTTACATCTATATACTTACGGTCTTTCAGCATCGTAATAATACCTGCGCGAGTCGCTTCCGTACCTAAACCTTCTGTTTTCTTTAATACTTTCTCCAGCTCTTCATTCTCTAAATACTTACCAGCTGTTTTCATTAACGTAATAAGTTGTCCTTCTGTATAGCGCTTCGGTGGCTGTGTTTTTCCTTCTTTCACTTTCACCTTTACAACTTTTCCTTCTTCGCCTTCAGCTACAATTGGAAGAATGGTTTCGTCATCTTTATCGTCTTGGAAAATAACTTTACGCCAACCTTCTTGAATTTGCTGTTTTCCTTTTGAAATGAATTCAGCACGTTCATCTACAAGCGTTACAATCGTTGTATAGTCAAAGATTGCAACTTCATAATGAGCTGCAATAAGCCTTCTTACGATCATATCGTATATTTTCTTTTCATCACCTGATAATCTGCTTGGGTTTGTAACTTGCTCTGTCGGAATAATTGCGTAGTGATCTGTTACTTTCTTTTCATTTACATAACGCTTGTTATTCATAATGGATTCAACCGGAGCCGGTAATAAGCCTTTATATTCATCAAACTGACTTAACTTCTGTAAAATATCAGGGAACGTCGCTGCTTCTCCTTGTGTAACATAGTTAGAATCTGAACGTGGATAAGAAACAATCCCTTTTTGATATAGTGCTTGCGTTATATCAAGCGTCTTTTTCGGTGAAAACTTAAAGGCTTTATTTGCCGTTGCTTGCAGTGATGATAAGTTAAATAAAAGTGGCGGCTGAAACTCTTTACGCTCCGTTTTCATTTCCTTCACAACAGCCGGTTTCCCTTGGCAAAATGCCGCAATTTTATTCGCCATATCAGGGTCTTTTAAGCGGGATTCATTATCCTTTTCCCATTTTCCGTCATATTTCTTTCCTTCTATATTAAAGGTTGCAAACACTTCCCAGAAAGGCTCTGACTTAAAGTTTTCAATTTCTTTCTCTCGCTTTACAATCAATGCTAACGTTGGTGTCTGGACACGACCAGCAGAAAATACATCATTCATTCCTTTTTTCTTTAGCAAAATACTAAAGACACGTGATGCATTCATACCAACAACCCAGTCAGCACAAGATCTTGTGTATGCTTCGTAATACGTATTAATTGTATCTGATTCATCAAGTAGATTTTTAAACCCTTGGTAAATAGCTTGCTTCGTTAAAGACGAAATCCATAGACGCTTCATCGGCTTTTGCACGTTACAAAGATTAATAATATTTCGTACGATCAGTTCCCCTTCACGCCCAGCATCGCCTGCGTGAATAATTTCTGTTACCTGTGGATTATGTAACAGCTGTTTCACAACGTTAAACTGTTTATACTTTGACTTTGTTACTTCAAATTGAAAACGCTCTGGAATCATCGGTAACGTATTAAGTGACCATTTTTTCCACTCTGCGTGATAATGCTCTGGATTACATAACTGCGTCAAATGACCAATTGCCCATGTACAGTACGCTCCATTTGGAAATAACTCATTCGCTTCTACCTCTAAATATCCATCTTTCCGGCGATATTTAAACTGTGAAACAAGAGCCAACCCTTGATCTGGTTTCTCGGCAATAATTAATTTCATTTTATAACTCCCTATCTGTATTCCAGTGTTACTTTCATTGTCTATATGTTTAGAAGCGATGATAAAACAACAATCTTATTTATCATTCGCGGTTTGTCTCGCAAATGTGAGACCTATAATATTATACGCTTATTCTTTATGGCTTCACAATAGAAACTCATAATATAACAATTTCTTTCACATGCTTATAATTAAAAAAGACGCCCTAAAAAATCAAACGTCTCTTTGCCTACATCTATGAAATTGTGCAGATAATATGCAGATATTAATAAGCATAAGTACCCTCCATATAAACATATGATGAAATGAACGATAGGACAAGGAGGTATCATAATGTTTGCTTATACGTTAACTACCTTAACACTTTGCTGTACTTCGATTCTTATTACATCCTATATTTCCAAACGTAAGGGTACCCTAATGGAGTATATGGTATTTATTATGTCTTTTAGTATGAGTATCGGTTTAAGTATTGGTTTTTACTTAGGCATTCTCTTTAAGGAGGAATTACTATATTCTACTTTGCTTGCTATTTCAATTAGTGGTTTTATCGGCTTTTTAATCGGTCTACGTTTTCACCTATATACCGCTTTAGAAGGAATGTTCTCTGGATTAATGGCAAGTATGATGGGAGCAATGATTACAGAAATGTTAAACGCTCAACAAGCTCATAGTATATTGTTCATTAGCCTTTTACTTACTATAACGATTACTATGTCCTGTGTGATTCAATTATTATCGGAGAACTTTTCTACTTTTATCCAACAGCGTTTTTTGTCATTACTTTCAATTAGTGTAGTAATTATCGTTGCCGTATTCGCGACATTCCCAGATCATACTCCCTCACCTACATCCGGGCATGATCAACACATACATTAGTACTTGCAACAAAAATGAATAAGCAGCTATCCATAGGATAACTGCTTAATATTACTCTGGCTTATTAGGAATGTTTCGGTTTGGAACATAATCCGATTTGTAATCTGTATATTTTACTTCTGTTACCATCCCAGCTGAAGCATGGTGTAAATCATGACAGTGGAACATCCAATCGCCCGGATTATCTGCTACAAAGGCTACTTCATATTCTTCTCCCGGTTTTAAGTTCAATGTATCTTTCACAATTGGAGAACCTTCTATCGGTTTTCCACCTTTACTCAATAACTGGAAGAAGTGACCATGTAAATGCATTGGATGATCGTCCATTTTAGAACCATTTACTAATTTTACTTTTACTAAATCACCCTTTTTTACTTGAATTGGGTCAATATCTGGAAATACCTTTCCGTTAATTGTATATACCATTTCATTTCCATTCATTTGCGTATTTAAGTCCATATTATATGTGGCAGTATACTCTTGATTTAACGTGAAACTACCTAATTTTTTAGCACCATATTTCGTCATATCTAATTTCGGTAATTTTTCTTTTTCGTCTGTTTTATCTTTCATCTCTTTGCTGCCATCATACTCAATAACAGCTTTCATTCCTTTTGCACCTTTATTTTTCGAATGGTCTTCAACATACCATTTCCCAGGATTATTAGCAGTAAATTCAATATCATAACGTTCACCCGGTGCGATTGAAATTACTTTATCCTTTATAACTTTTGGATCGTTTATTGGTTGACCATCTGTCGCAATTACTTTTATATCATGGCCATGAACATGTATATCATGTGATAGATAACCAGCATTGACGAGTCTAAGACGAACGTTATCTCCCTTATTCACTTTTAATGGCGCTACTAAATCACCGCTTTTTCCATTGATTGTGAATAAATCGTACATACTCATATCATGACCTTCCATCTTCATATTTCCATGGTCCATTCCTCCCATATTACTAGAGTCTTTTTTATCACTGCCCATGTTCATATCAGAATGAGCCATGCCGTTCTTATCATCATTCTTTTCCCCATTTTCATTACCTTTAGATTTATTACCTATTTGCCCTTTTGTCATTTCTTTTAACTGCTTATTCATTTCTTCTTTATCTGTAACCCATTCATCCAACATTAATGTGTAATCTTTATCATATTTTTCCTTTGTATCTTCTACAATGAGCGCTCCATACAAACCTCTATCTAATTGATTTACAGAATCTTGATGCGAGTGATACCAGTACGTTCCTGGTACGTTCGCTTCAAATTCGTAAGTGAAACTTTTTCCTGGTTCAACTGCATCTTGTGTCACGCCTGGAATTCCATCCATGTTATTTGGGACAGGATATCCATGCCAATGAATAGATACTGGTGCAGATAATTCATTTTTTAATGTCACTTTCACCTTTTCACCTTTTTTCACCCGAATTTCTGAACCAGGAGATGAGCCATTAAATGTCCAGACTGGAACAATAACACCGTTACTTAATTTTTGCTTTTCTTCTTTCGCTATTAAAGTAACTTCTGGTCCTTTTTCAACTTTCAATGGTGTTGTAGCTGTTTCAGTCTGTAGTGTTTTTTTATCATTCATATTTTTATGATCATTTGTTATATTTGTCGTCACAGAACAGGCAGCAATTAAAAATATTACAGAGACTGTAACGGCTGTTAATACAAATCGCTTCATGGAAAATCCCTCCTTTTTCTTTTTCAAAATCATTATAGAAGTTGATTTTCAAGAAAATAAGGAGATGTAATTAGATCTTACGTAAGCTAATTGGAAGATTACTAAAAGCGGAGACATTACAAGAGGCGAATATTTTAGAAATACAAAATATTTTCCTTGTAGCGACTATACTAGCCGTTCTCGTATTTGTTTTGACGTTATTTCTTAAGAAACAATAACACTGCTATTATTAAATAAGAAAAATGTAGCTAAAATGCTCTTCACAAAAGAACTTACATTTTTGTATAATAAGAACTAATGTTCCTTACAAGAAGACAATAGACTCAAATTACACAAATATATCAAATAGAAGAGGATTGATATACGATGAAAATTGATAGACCAAAAATTTCACCAGAGTTATCTTCAAAGAATTTTCAAGATATTTTTTATGAAGAAGATCCAACATTGGAAGTGTGTGAAATTATAGACTCCACTTTCGAAAATGAATCTGTAGATAGAGTGCGATTATATGATGCGGTGATAAAAAACTGTAAGTTTACTAATACAGACTTTAGCAATATTGATATTACAGATGTTTGTTTTGAAAACTGTGATTTATCAAATGTTAATTTAAGCAATTCTTCTGTTCACAGAGTCGAATTTAAAAACAGTAAATTAATCGGAGTAAATTTCACAGAATCTAGCTTAGGAAATGTTAAATTTGAGAATTCAATTTTGAATTTAGCGGCATTTGGAAATTCCAAACTAGAAAAAATCATCTTCAATGAAACTTCATTAAATAATGCAGATTTTTTTGACTGTAAACTTAAAAAAGTTGAATTCCAATTATGTAGTCTTGATGAAGCTAATTTTGATCAGACATCACTGAAGGGGATAGATATTAGTTCTTCTACCTTTGATACACTTACAGTTTCAGTGAACGATTTAAGAGGATGTAAAGTATCAACATATCAAGCTGTTCAGTTTGCTACTTTATTAGGATTAATAATTAAAGATTAGTATTTCGAAGAAAAGAACCCTATCCCGAATCATGGATTTTTTAATTGTCCACGGTTCGAGATAAAGTTCAAATAAATTAGTGATGACTCTTTTATTATTTAACTACAGCTTGGTTTCCTTTTACATGTTCATTATTTACACTCATAAATTCTTCAATTTCTTCAACTTCCCTAATGATATCTTTTGACAAGTTTTCATACCCGTCTTTCGTTACAAGAATGTCATCTTCAATACGAATTCCAATTGATTCTCCTTCAATATAAAGACCAGGTTCAATTGTTATAACCATACCTTCTTCTAACACTCTATCTTTATATGTTCCTACATCATGTGTATCTAAACCAAGGAAATGGCTGACACCATGATAATAGTATTTTGATAACTCTTCATCTTCTTGAATTAAACCAATTGCTTTACACTCTTCTGCCAGTACCTTTTTTGTATGCTCATTTAATGCAGCGAACTTTAATCCTGGCTTAATAAGCGCTGTTGTTTCTTTTAATGCTTTTAATACAATATTATAAATTTGTTTTTGACGACTAGAGAATGTTCCATTTGCCGGGAATGTATAACTAATATCAGCGTTATAGTAGTCTTTTTGAGCACCTAAATCTAGTAATACTAAGTCACCATTTTGAATTTGTGCATCATTATCTTCATAATGAAGAACTGTAGCATTTTTCCCACTCGCCAAAATTGTATTGAACGCATGGTGCTTAATGCCAGATGATTTCAGTGTAAAATCAAATTGAGCTTCTAATTCATACTCCATCATGCCTGCTTTTGCATTTTTTAACACATTGTAAATACCATCTTTCGTTACAGCAATCGCTTCTTTAATAATTTCAATTTCTTCCTCTGTTTTAAATACTCGTAATTCACAAATGTTCGGATATACATTACCAATTGTTACGTGTGGGTATTTTTCTCTTACATGTTTAGCAAATGCTAATGTTTTTGTCTCCGTACCATTCCAATCACGACGTTCTATATCTAAATATAGATGCTTCGCATTTTCTGTAAAAAGTATATTTGACATTGTCTTTTCAAAGCTATCTAAATATACAACTTTCTTTATACCTGAAATTCCCTCTGCTTCTTCGCTAGAAACTGTCTTCCCAATCCATTTTTCCATTACTGGATCTGATTTTTCAATGAAAAGTGTCTCTTCTACACTATTCCCAAACTTTTTCAGCATAAAAATAACATTTGGTTCATCGATTCCCGTTAAGTAGTAAAAATTACGATTCGGTACAAATTTATAATGGGCATCAGCTGACATATGCGGTGCTCGTCCCGCAAATAAAATCGTAACGGATTCATCAGGTAATGTTTTCGTTAGTCTTTCTCTATTTTGAGCAAAAAATGTTGATTTCATAATAATCCCCCTAGTGTTCTATGTATGCTTATGAAACTAATCATCAATACAATTTATTCTATTATTGTTATAATTTTTCGTCAATTAATTATACTCATAGCGAAAGGAGAATTTTCATTACTCGGGCCTCTTCCACGCTAAATTATGCATACCACTCCACAATTTCTTGATATTTATTCCATATACTTAAAATCTCATATATAGGAAAGGAGCCATAACTTTGAAACATTATGTAGCAACAGGGTTAGCAATTACTTCTTTATTAATAATTTCAGGATGTTCTAGCAACGTCGAAACAGCACCAGTGAAAAAAGAAACGGCGCAATCTCAACCAAAAAATATAGAAACAGCAAATACGAGTCCGCAAGACTTCTATAAAGAAATTACATCTGGAAAAATCGAGCACATTCACGGAATTGGCTATGCAGGAAATATGTCTGGGGTTTCTATCGCCACTCATAGCGGGATAAAAGTTTATCAAAATGGCAAATGGCTTGAAGCTAAAACTGGACTACATGATTATATGGGCTTTCAGGCAACGAAGAACGGGTTCTTTGCCAGCGGTCATCCTGAACCAGGAGCAAATTTAAAAAATCCTTTAGGATTAATGAAAAGTTCTGATGGTGGTAATACTCTCGAAAAGCTAGCTTTTTATGGAGAATCTGATTTTCATAACCTTGCTGTCGGATATAATACGGAAACAATTTATTTATACAATGAACGTCCAAATTCTAAATTGCAACAAGGTTTTTACTTTAGTACGAACAATGGACAAGAATGGAAAACTAGTAAATTGAAGGGGCTTTCAAGTGCAATCCACTCCTTTTCAGTACATCCAGATCAATCTAGTGTAGTCGCGGTAAGTACTAAAGATGGTGTTTACTTATCTACAGATTACGGAAATACATTTGAACTATTCTCTAAATCACTTGAATCGACCGCAATTACATTAAGTAATGAAGATGTTATTTACGCCCCTATTAATAAGCAAATCGTAACGAAGAAATCAATTGCTACAAATGAAGAAACAAACATACAAATTCCACCTTTAGATTCTAAAGATGCAATTATGTATATTTCACAAAACCCTCAAAATTCAGCCGAAATCGTATTTGCTACAATGAAATCAAATGTATTCCTCTCTACAGATGAGGGTAATACGTGGAAGCAGATTGCTAATGAAGGAACATTCCAATTTAAGTAGAAGGGTGAATATAACGTGTTTTCAACAATTAGTGAATGGAGCTATCAACTCATGTCTCCTTTAATGGATGCCGCGAATGCTACGAAATCTGTACCTCTTTTATTTTCGTTTTTATTAGGCATAGTAGGTACCCTTGCTCCTTGCCAATTAACAGGAAACATTAGTGCTATTACACTTTATAGCAACCAATCTTTACAAAAGGAACATGTATGGAAACATATACTTTTATTCATTTTAGGAAAAATAATGGCTTTTACGACGCTTGGACTATTAGTATGGTTTTTAGGAAAAGAGATTCAGCAAATATTGACTTTGTATTTTCCATGGTTACGAAAAATGATGGGACCCTTATTAATTTTAATGGGGCTACTGTTGTCAGGTATTATAAAAAGAAGATATTTCTTCTCGATTAAATTTATACGAAATCAAAATGAAGTTGGTTCATTTTTACTCGGATTCTTCTTTTCCTTAGCTTTTTGTCCGACTATGTTCGTTCTATTTTTTGGAACGTTAATCCCTTTATCTTTATCATTTAATTACGGGTACTTGTTTCCAACGTTCTTTTCGATAGGAACTGCTCTTCCTATCGTCGTATTAATGTCCTTCATCTCCTATCTGGGATTAAACGGGGCATTACTAAAGAAGAGCAGGAAAATAGGAAATAGCATTCAGCGTATAGCTGGTTTTCTCCTTATTTTAATCGGATTTTATGATACTGCTCTTTATTGGTAATACATACAAAAGATAAGCTCTAGTGAAATGAGCTTATCTTTTGTAATATTATATTCATTTTTTCTTTTGCTGTAGTTGAGCTAATAAATTCTTAACAAACGCGAGAAACAGCGGGTCATTCTCTTTTTTAGGTGACCATTGCATAATAAGTTGTCGTGGAATTGTAATTTCTATCGGCTGTACAATGAAGTCATGAATAATTTGCTTATGTAGTCCTGATAACGGAACGATTGTTATGCCATTAACTTGTATAGTAAGTGCTAATGCTGAACTAATTGATTCTGACTCCATCACTTTATTAACTGTTATTTCATTTTTCATCAAATACGGTTCGAGCACTTCTTTGCAACCAGAAAGCGGCATAATAAAAGGATAATTTTTTATATCATTAATAGTAAGGTTAGGCGGAACTTTTTTTGAAGAAACCATAACATACGGATCTTCACCAATGACATCATAATGAAATCCTTGTATTAAATTTTCTTTTATAGAAATAGAAAAATCTGCACTACCTGATGATAGCCAATCTAACACTTCTTGATAGCTTCCTTCTCGAACTGCAAGTACATATTGACTATGATCAATATTCCCTAGTTGAATACACTCCGCCAAACAATATACAGTAACGGAAGGATACGTAGCTAGTACAATTTTATACAAGCTTTTATTCTTCAACTGGAAAGCTGTTTCCTCAAGTTTTTCATACTCCATTAGAAGTCGATTCACACCAACTAAAAATTCTTTGCCATTTTCAGTTAGAATCGTTCCTTGTCTAGAGCGATCAAATAACGTTATAGCATATCGTTTCTCTAATTTGTTAATAATATGGGTTATTGCTGGCTGTGTCATATGTAATTCCTTTGCTGCCAGACTAATACTATTTAAACGAGCCACATATGTAAAGACTTTAAAATCAAAAACATTCATTCTGTTCTCCTTATATAAAATATATTTATATCATCTATAAATAACCTTCATTATATTTATGAAACCACTTCATTTACACTGAGTATACATCATCAATATTACAAATAGATGAAACTTATATACCCTAGAGGAGTGTTGATTAAATGAGTACTTACATTTTAGTACATGGAGCATGGCAAGGTGAATGGGCATGGGAATTAGTAAAACCTCAACTAGAGGCTTTAGGTCACACTGTTATTACACTAGACTTACCTGGAAGTGGGAAAGATACAACTCCTTCACAAAATATAACGTTAGATTCCTATGTTGATGCAGTAACAGCTAATATAAATCAACAAAATGAAAAGGTTATTCTTGTTGGACATAGTATGGGTGGAGTCGTTATTACTCAAACTGCTGAACTTATACCAAATAAAATCGATAAATTAGTATATCTTTGTGCTTTCTTACCACGAAATGGAGAAAGTCTTGGTAGTAAATTAGACGGAGAAGATGGCCCGCAATTCACTATAAATGAAAATGACTTGACTGCTGAACTTATACCTAATCTAATTGAACAAACATTTTTAAATGCTACAGAAGACGGTTCTATTAAAGAAGCATCTTTTAATCAAATGCGTCCTCAACCACTAGGACCCTTCCAACAAGAGCTGAAAATATCTGAAGAAAACTTTGGAGCCATAGATCGCATTTATATTGAAACGACTCTAGATAGAGCGATTCCAATTGATTTTCAACGCCTAATGAATACAGAAACACCTTGCAAGAAAATTATTACTTTAGAAGCTGATCATTCTCCATTTTTCTCTAAAGCATCGGAACTTGTTCATTACTTAAATGAATTAAACTAAATTTTTCATAAAATAAATAGACACTCACAGGTGTCTATTTATTTTACTAATTAAAAGCTATCTTTACTCTATCTACATTGCCATGCCCTTTTGCTTCATCTCCCACTTTTTATACAGTAGTACTGCACCAAATAAAAATACTCCCGCAACAAATGAAGCTACTGGTAACATCTTTATCATTCCATCTGGAAATACGAGCGGCAATAATGGAAATGCATACACTGCTGGAATACGTACACCAACAATTTTTAATAAAATAAGCATTAATATCATATTTAATAAAGTGACTACAATCCATGAATCAATCGCAAAGTACAATATTGTTCCAACAGTTGCAGATGCAGTTAATACGACTATTTGTTTAAAAGCCATTTTTTCATTGTACATCGGCTTTTGAAGTGATTCATACACGACAACTAATATTGGTGGAATAACTACTAATTGTTCATAACCAGTTATCCAGCATAAACTAATCCATACGAAATTTAGTATTAGAAATACAGTCATATATTTATACTGTATTTGCACTTTTCGCTCAATACCGTTGTTCAATTTAAATATAAGAACACCTATCATTAAAATAAATGTTAAAGCAAATACCGCGATAACAAATGACCATTCCGTCGCATTTGTTACTAACGGTAATAAACCTGTCGCAATGGATGGTGCTAAATTGGATTGAATAACACATAAAAACAACATCATTAATATAAGTGTTAAGCTAACTTTTCCTATATAGAAAATATCCATTTGATTCACTGCAAAACCAATAACAGCTGTTATTGACGGTGCAATAAAGATTTTTTCTGGTTGTCTTAACCATCCTGGTTCACGATACGCCCATAAAGCAATTGCCATCGCTGCTATTTCCGGCAAAATGACTTCCGGATCATTTAATAACACACCAGCTGTTACCATAGCTAAAATAAATAAAATAGCAATCGTATATGAGATGATTGTTTCTTTCTTTGAAATTACTGCATTCATTATTGCATACTCCTTTTTACTTATTACTTTCATAATGTAAAACAACAACTCTTTATACCCTACCGTAGTATTGTATATTGGCATCTTTTCTATTTCAAGTATTAGTATTCATTTACATCCTCTCTCATCCATACACATACAAAACAAAGCATTTTATAGACATTGACACTTATTAAAAGATAGGTTACAATAACTATACATTAGTAAGTAGCTAATGTAATTAAATTTAACTAGAGGTGAAACAAATGAAAAACATTTTATTCCGTATTAACGAATTGTCAAAAAAAGAAAAAGCGAATGGATTAACAGTTGATGAAAAACAAGAACAACAAATGTTGCGCCAAAACTATACACAAACATTTCGTGGAAGCTTAGATTCCATTTTATTAAACACAAAAATTGTTGATCAAAATGGTCTTAACGTTACACCTGCTGCATTACAAGATGCTCAAATACGTTTAAAATTAAGCAAATGAGTTCCGAGCTAAAGAATTCTAATAAAACATAAAAAGAGCTGGATTTCCTATATAGAAATTCCAGCTCTTTTTATTGTCTTTTTTAATTTAGTAAACGAGCGATACATCGCAATTCTCCACGACACAATCATCGCAAATGCAAGTAAGAAAAACATTCCGCTTAACTCTGCCAAATCAATTGATTGGCTTAAATATGACTTTAATGCCACGCGTACAGCTAATAAGCCTACTAAAATGAATATGAATGCTTTTGACGGTTTCATAAATATATGTTCGCCTTTTATTTCGAACTTAGTTGTTTTAATAAGAAAAATAGAGAAAATAATCCCTATACTAATTGCCTCGACTATTTCTAACGATGTTAATCGAAAATCTGATAAAAAGTACATCATCGCGCCTGTACTCATAAAAATTGGTGGTAATATAATTTTCTTTTTCGTTATCGGCTTTTTCGCTGCTTTAAAACGTAGAAACATTACCCCAACAGCCATACAAACCGCTATGACACTTGATAAAAGTGCTATCATACTTTCCACTCCTATCTATTTAAATGACTTTTTTAGCAAAATCATAAACCAATAAGTAACTACATGCCGCATTATAGAATTTCTTCATTATATTCCTCCTGCTGTAAACTTTCCATATTCGCTGCAATCATTTTACGCAAAGTTTATGAACGGAATATGAACAAAAAAACCATTCTGCAATTAATAATTGCAAAATGGCTTTTTAACTTATTTTAAATCGTCAATTGTGAAAGCACCTGGAAGTAATTGCTCAACAGTCACTTCTTTTTCATCACCTTTTACATTCGTTAGTAATACAGGCATTTTCGGATCACAGAATTCAGCAATTACTTGTCTACACGCACCACATGGTGAAATCGGTCCATCAGTTTCTCCTGTAATAACTAAGTAACTAAAATCGCGCTCCCCTTCTGATACCGCTTTAAATATTGCTGTTCTTTCTGCACAGTTACATAAACCATAAGAAGCATTTTCTATATTACAACCAGTATAGATTTTCCCTTCTTTCGTAACTAACGCTGCGCCAACAGGAAATTTAGAATACGGAATATACGCTTTCGATAACATCTTGTTTGCTTCTTCAATATATTTTTTCTTATCCATATTATTTCCCCCTCAAAGTAAATGAAATGATGATTAGTCAGTAATAACTGTATGAACTAATTTAGGAGCCACTGCTGTTTCAGCTATAGAAATATTCTCATAAATTTTTGCTTTTACATCTTCTACATTTTCACGGTTTGCGTAGATTGTTACGAAAGGCTCGCCTTCTTTTACTGCATCGCCAACTTTTTTACGTAACATTAATCCTACTGCTAAATCGATTTCATCTTCCTTCGTTGCACGACCTGCACCAAGTAACATAGCTGCAATACCAATCTCATCTGCAACAATGTTAGAAATAACACCTGAAGTTTTTGCAGGTACATCAATTACATACTTTGCTTGTGGCATTTTTTCTGGATTGTCTACAATTGAGCTATCTCCGCCTTGATTGCTTAAGAACTCTTTAAATTTCGCAGTTGCTTTTCCGTTTTTCATCACTTCAATTAGCATTTCACGAGCTTCTTCTAACGTATTTGCTTTTTTCGCAAGTACGACCATTTGACTTCCTAATACAAGTACTAATTCTGTTAAATCTTCTGGACCTTCACCTTTTAACGTATCAATCGCTTCTTTCACTTCTAGAGCATTACCAATCGCAAATCCAAGAGGTTGTGACATATCTGAAATAACTGCCATTGTTTGACGTCCTACGTTATTTCCGATACGTACCATTGCATGTGCTAATTCTTTTGCATCTTCTTCTGTTTTCATAAATGCACCAGCACCTGTTTTTACATCAAGTACGATTGCGTCAGCACCAGCTGCAATTTTTTTACTCATAATTGAACTTGCGATTAAAGGAATTGAGTTAACAGTTCCTGTTACGTCGCGTAATGCATAAATCTTTTTATCTGCAGGTGTTAAGTTTCCTGTTTGTCCAATAACAGCTACTTTGTCACGGTTTACAATATCAATGAATTGTTCTTTCGTAATTTCAACGTGGAATCCTTCTACCGCTTCTAATTTATCAATTGTTCCGCCTGTATGTCCTAAACCACGACCAGACATTTTTGCTACTGGTACATCTAAAGCAGCTACTAACGGTCCTAATACTAATGTTGTTGTATCACCAACACCGCCAGTTGAATGTTTGTCTACTTTAATTCCTTCAATTGCTGATAAGTCGATCGTTTCTCCAGACTCAACCATCGCCATCGTTAAATCTGCACGTTCGCGATCTGTCATATCTTTAAAGAAGATTGCCATTGCAAGCGCACTCACTTGATAATCAGGAATACTTCCGTCTGTATATCCATTAATAAAGAATTTGATTTCTTCAGTCGTTAATTCTTTGCCGTCACGTTTTTTTGCAATAATATCTACCATTCTCATTACAATCACCATTCCTTTTTATATTATATAAATCTATTAAAATAATAAGCCAACGATTGTTGCTGATAAGAAACTTACTAATGTTGCACCGAATAGTAATTTCAAACCAAATCTTGCGACTACATTCCCTTGCTTTTCATTTAAGCTCTTAACTGCCCCTGCAATAATCCCAATTGAAGAGAAGTTTGCAAATGAAACTAAGAATACAGAGATAATCGCTGTCGTTCTATCTGAGAAATTAAAGTTTCCTTGTGCTAAATCTGTCATAGCGACAAATTCATTTGATACTAATTTTGTTGCCATAATATTTCCGGCATTAACTGCTTCATGCCAAGGTACACCCATAATAAATGCAAATGGTGCAAATGCATAACCAAGAATTTCTTGGAATGAAATACCGATTACACCTTTAAATACTGCATTAATGAATGCGATAAGAGCAACGAAACCGACTAACATAGCTGCTACTGTAATCGCAACTTTAAATCCATCAATAATGTATTCCCCTAATACTTCAAAGAAGGTCTTCTTCTCTTCTTCTTGTACTTCTAACATATCTTCTTCCTCAGTAACTTCATATGGGTTAATGATAGAAGCAATGATGAAACCACCGAATAAGTTAAGCACTAAAGCGGTTACAACATATTGTGGTTTTAATAACACCATATATGATCCAACGATAGACATAGAAACTGTAGACATTGCTGATGCACATAATGTATACATTCTTTTCTCTGGCAATAACCCTAGTTGTTTCTTAACTGAAATAAATACTTCAGATTGTCCTAAAATCGCAGATGCAACAGCGTTATATGATTCTAGTTTCCCCATTCCATTTACTTTACTTAATGCTAGACCGATAGATTTCACAATAATAGGTAATACTTTAATATGTTGCAAAATACCTATTAAGGCTGATATAAATACGATTGGCATTAATACACTTAAAAAGAACGAAAACTCTTTTTGATTTACTAATCCACCAAATACGAAATTCACACCGTCAGCGGCATATTTTAATAGCTCTCCAAAACCATCTGCTATTCCGCTAATTAATATATTCCCTACACTTGTATTTAATAATAGAAACCCCAAAATGAATTGTAATATAACCATCGTTATGATTGGACGATATTTGACTTTCTTTCTATCATTACTAGCAAGCCAAGCGATACCTAAAATCAATACGAGGCCAAAAACACCGATTAAGTATTTCATAAGCCGTTTCCTCCCATTCGTATCCGCTTACATTTTTTTCAATTATTAAAGCAATAGATATACTTTAAACGTATATCTATTGCTTTAAGCTTTTATCGATTAGTAGTTATCTGTAGCACCTTTTGCATCATTTAATACGATTGCAACACTAGCACTTGCTCCAACGCGAGAAGCTCCAGCAGCTACCATTTTGTCTGCATCTTCACGTGTACGAACACCGCCAGATGCTTTTACACCAACGTTTGGTCCTACTGTTTTACGCATTAATGCGATATCTTCAGCAGTTGCTCCGCCAGTTGAGAATCCAGTTGAAGTTTTTACGAAATCAGCACCAGCTTTTACTGATAATTCACAAGCACGTACTTTCTCTTCATCTGTTAATAGGCAAGTTTCAATGATTACTTTTACAAGAGCTTTTCCTTTTGCTGCTTGTACTACTTCATAAATGTCTTTTTCAACAAATTCGTTATCGCCATCTTTTAAAGCGCCTACGTTGATTACCATATCAACTTCAGTTGCACCTTTTGCGATAGCATCTTTTGTTTCAAATGCTTTTGTTTCAGTAGTGCTTGCTCCTAATGGGAAACCGATTACAGTACAAACGTCTACATCATGTCCAGCTAGTTCATCAGCCGCTAATTTTACCCATGCTGGGTTAATACAAACAGAAGCGAATTTATATTCCTTTGCTTCTTCGATTACTTTCATAACATCTTCTTTAGTAGTATTAGCTTTTAAAATTGTATGGTCAATTAACTTTGCAATGTTCATTATCTTCACTCCTCATATCTTTTAACAACTTCATTCTAACTCTTAGTTGAACAAATGTAAATACACTTTTGAAATTTTGTTCATTCTTTTTTAAAAAGCATTTTCTTGTAGTAAATAAAGCGCATTCTAACAAAGAACAGTTCATATATAATCAAATTTTCTATGTTAACAATGGTAGTATGTATCTCCATATCCATAATTATTTTTAAAAAGGCAAATTGTGTTCAAAAAAGACTCCTATCATTCATACATAACAAAATAAAAGGAGTTCTCAATATGTTAATTTTGAGAACTCCTTTTATTTCTAACCTTTTTGATAATGTAACAGTTCTTTTGCTGTATGCTGATCGATAATTAATACATTTGCATACCCGCCACGTAACGCACCATCAATTGCTTTTATTTTTCTATTACCACCTGCAACTAAAATAGAGCGTTTCTTTAATTTCAGTTCCTCTAACTCAATTCCAATGGTACGCTTATTGATTTCTTCACTACTAATATTTCCGTCTCCATCAAAGAAACGTGAACAAATGTCACCGACCGATTGTTTTTTGAGTAAATTTGTTTCATCCTTATCGAAATAACCTAATCGGAATAATAGCGCTTCGTCTCGCACTGTTCCTACAGTGAAAATTGCAATATTCGCTTGTTTTCCCATTTCGATAATGTGATGAATATGTCGATCCTGCTCCACTAATTCTTTTGTCACTGCATTATCAAATATAACCGGAAGAGGTAGATTTCTTGGCGTCGTTTGAAAAGCATCTGCAAATAAAGCTATCGTCTCATTCGCATATGTATTTACACTTGAATGACTAATACCACCTTTTAGCTGGACAACCTCTACCCCTTTTACATGTTGCGGTACGATTTTTCTAGCGATTTCATACATAGTCATGCCCCAGCTTACACCAACAATATCACCGTTTTTAACCGTCTTTTCCATATACTCAGCAGCATATTTACTTATATACTCTGTAATCGTTGCATATTCCGGCACTGGAGAAAATACCACATGTGCCTCTAACAAGTTGTACTTTTCTTTCAGTAAATTCCCGACGTTATCTAAATCAGCAAATGGATCAGCGATGCTAATTTGAACAAACCCTTTTTCTTTCGCGTACTTTAACAATCTAGAAATCGTCGGTCTTGAAATATTTAATTTATTAGCAATTTCTTGCTGACTATAATCTGATTGATAATATAATCTTGCAACTTCAACGCTTAATTGTTGTTTATCTTTTTCCATAGTAACTCATTACAAATCCCTTCCTGTATTTCCCTTTCGTTACAAGCATTATACAGCTTTATGCAAAAAAATTCGACTACCGAATTTTATCTAACTGAACTTCTATTCCACTTATTATATACAATGAAACCTTATTGTGTAGATTTACAAACCCAATATAGAAACACTTAAAACATATAAATCGGTTTATATGTAATTCTTTATTGCTTTTCCTGTAGTAACGATAACAAAGCCGTTCAATAAGAAACATGAAACATCGTCTAAAAGCTATTCAAATACCCCTCATAAACAAAAGATACTGTTCATAAGGGGTATGTATTCAATTTAAGTTTATAAAAATCGGATGGAAACACTGCAAGTTCTCACTTATTTAGAATAAGAGAAAAGATGATGTTTTATTTGTTCAATAAAATAATGATGGTGTATATTATCGTTAGATACGCGACTTGCCATAATAGCTCCCTCCATTGAAGATGCAAGAAAAGAAGCGAGCGATATAATATCTATATCTTCTTTAAGTTCTTGTTTCTCTATTCCTTCTTTTATGAGAGAAGCCATTAACATTACTGTATCATCATAACCTTTTGCTGCTGCTTTTTGTAATTCTGGAAATACTCCAGTACTTTCAATTGCGCTATTAAGTAATGGACAGCCTCCAGCAATAGGAGGATTATTAGCTGCATCTTGATATACAAGGAAAATTGCAAGGATTTTATCGATTGCTGTCTTTTTATTTTCCATTGCTTTATGAAAATGACTCCACATAATCTCACCACTTTTGTCATAGGCAGCAAGGACAATTTCTTCTTTACTTTTGAATCTACGATAAATAGATCCTTTAGGTAGTTCAGTAGCTGTCATTATATCCTGTATGGATGTGCGAGTTATCCCATTAGTATTAAATAAATATAAAGATGTTTCAATAATTTTTTCTTTAATCTTATCAACTTTAGTCATACTTTGTAATCCTCCTAATAAAAACGAGCTTAATATTCCAGGTGATATTTACCATCCATTTTCTTGAATTTTTTTGTAAGTATAAATAAGTTTGGAACAAAAATATATTATCCATCCCTATATTATGTGAACCTCAAACAATACAGTTTGAAAAGAGGTAATCAAATTGTATTATCTATATCATTCAAATAAATTTTCTGTCAAAATTAACATGTCCAATTATTTAATTCAGTCCTGTTATACAACTAATTTCACCTACAATTGTAGAAGGTGTAAAAATATATAGTTAATTTTAACGTATAGACTATGATTATTATATATAATTTTTATTAATATGTTTAGCTAAAGTGTTTGAACCACCCCACTCTCACTTCATTCTATAAAAAATTAATCATTAATGATTATTGGAATTAAATTGTAACAAAGCAACTGAGATATAAATATATTTGCTTTTTACCATTTTGATTTCGTTAAAAGGGTTTAAAAAACTAGAAACTTGTAGTATCATTAGATTTCGATTCAGACCGAACCGTCCGGTTTTTAATATAAATATATTTAGAAGGAGAACGTTATGCAGAAAGAAAAATCAAAGATTATAGGTAATTTAATTACGGGGGCAATAAAGTGAACTTTATAAAAATGAATAAAAAAGAAATTATTATGTTAATAGTTTATACAATGTTTGCACTACTCCAAATTGGCTTGTTCATATTATTTGGCCTATCACTTTTAACTAACAGTAATTTAGTTGAATCAGAATTTGCTCTTAGTGCCATCGGTTTGACTGTACCTGCTATTGTAGGAATAATTTTCTTTAGGAAAGAAATTATTGAAAGTTTTACTTATTTTAAAGAGAAAACAATTTTGAAAATAGTAAGCATTCCTATGGTGGTTTTACTTATGGTAATTGTGGAAAATTCTATTATGCATTTTCTAAACATAGGTCAGCCAGAGAACCAAGAACAGGTCCTTACAAGGGGCGCAGAGGTGCCTATTATATTCACATTACTTCTATTTGGGATTATAGGGCCAATAATTGAAGAAATCATATTTCGTCATATATTAGTGAATCGTTTTTCGGAATATGTTGGTACTGCTATTGCATCCATCGTTTCGATTATAATTTTTGCAGGTCTTCATTCAAATCAACTTTCGGATCTTACTATATATTTACCTGGCACGGTGATGCTTACTGCGGCTTATCTTATTTCTAATAGATCCCTTGCATATGTTATAGCGATACATATGTTAAACAATTTTATTCCTTTTATTTAATTGCATATGTCATAACAAGACATATGTAATTGAAGGTTTTGATGCAAAAATACTCTATGTTTCTATCGAGTATTTTTGGTACCAGAACCACTTTTTCTAAGGCATAAGAAATCTTATCAAAACTACAACTTATTAGGAGAGTGTCGGTCATGATTGTAACAACAACTTCTGGAATTCAAGGTAAAGAAATTATTGAGTATATTGATATTGTAAATGGTGAAGCTATTATGGGTGCAAACATTGTCCGCGATTTATTCGCTTCAGTTCGTGATGTTGTCGGTGGCCGTGCTGGTGCTTATGAAAGTAAGCTAAAAGACGCTCGTGATATTGCAATGGACGAAATGAAAGAACTTGCAAAACAAAAAGGTGCGAACGCTATCGTTGGTATTGACGTAGATTACGAAGTTGTACGTGATGGAATGTTAATGGTTGCTGTCAGTGGTACAGCTGTACGTATATAAGTAAATAAAAAAACGGTTCCTCCCTTGGAATTTATACTTTGAGGAGGGGCCTGGTTCTGTTGCAGATTTTAAAGAATAAAAAGAGATGTTGATAAAGCATTATACGTCGAAAAAACACAGTTTGAGTGTAAACTGTGTTTTTTTATATAGAAGCCTCATCCCATCACTATCAAGCTAAAATTTTGTGTTAACTTGTAAAAAATGTACATTTTTTACTTTGGGGTAATTTTGAATCCTTAAGCTTATGGGCATGTGCTGGTACCCTCTAATACTGTACAAATTTTTTATAAATGGTTGTAAGGTTCTACGTTTTTGACCATTCTGTACAACGATAACTTTGGTTTATTGATTTCACCTGTAATCTGGTAGCCTATCCTCTGATACAATTTAATGGCAAGTTGGTTCTCTTTCTTTACCGTCAGAGAGCATTTGGCAAAGCCTTGCAGCGAAGCTTGTTCCTCAGCAAACTCAATTAATCTGGTACCTATCCCTAGTCCTCGACTTTCGGGCAGTAAGGCAATTGTTCCGATGTGAAACTCGTCATCTTCTCCCTCCTTCAAGGTAAACATGGAATAAAGCATTTTGATATTCAGAATGTTATAAACAACAAAACCCAGCTTTCGGAACGAAAGCAGCTGTTTAAAAGTGGGCCAGGCAAGACGATTTAAAACGGGTATGGGATAGCAAGTAATCATCCCTAAAGTTTTCCCGTCCATTTGAGCTTCATAGGCGTATTGATGACTAAAACGGTTGTTCTCCTGCCGCCATAGCTTATAAAATGTCCAATCGACTGTGTTCTTCTCCTCAGATCCTGCAAGTGGAAACGCCATGTATTCCAATGCCATTACATTTAGCTGGGCGCCGACCATGGATTGATGAACAGCCTTTACAATAGAGATTTTATTCATTATCCTATTGCTCCTTTTCACTTTCTATATTATTAATATTAATTATCATGGATTTGAATCAGTTCACTTCCCTCTCAATTCATCCTTAGCTTTGAAACCATAATAAAATGTATTTAAAACAAGCTCTGCAGCAGATTTTTTAGCCACATTTCCTTCATGTACCTGTTCCCAGGTATGGAAAAGCAGAGCATAAAGCGTATTCAAAATCCATTCACTGCTAACTGTTTGCTGAAAGTAACCTCTTTGTTGTAGCAATTCAATAACGCGTCTTAAGGGTTCCCTCAGCTTCTCTTCTGCTTCACCTAATTCTTTGTTGTTAAATACAGATGCATCATGACCTAGAAAATAGATTTTGTCACCTAAAGGGATTAACGCTTCAATGAGTTCCGGGATATAGTTTTCGCTTCTTTCCTCATCCAGTGGAATCTGGTTTACAGTATCACTTACCAGTTTTATAGCCCGATGGCCCAAGAACAGCATCAATTTCTCCCTGCTTTCGACGTAGCGATGGAGTGTAGCAATTCCAATTCCCGCATATTCCGCAATTTCATTCATCGAAGCAGTAGGATTTTCAACAAGCAATATAGTAGCTGAATCAAGAATTGCATTAAATCTCGCTTCCTTCAACGCTGACAAGTCTTTCTTCATCGTCAATCTCTCCCTTTTTCTATATAAAGTCGTCATTTTTGATAGATAAATATATCATTTGATATTATAATAAACAATCTCAAATAAAGTGTCCAGCTGCTTAATGTAGCTTTTCAAAAAGAATTATATTCCTGAAACTGATAGTACTTTGAATGTTTCATTTTTAGTATTTCATTATTTAGATAACGATGAAGAAATTAAATTCTTTAATGTAATAAATACAAGAGCCAAAGGAAATGGTACGAGTTACTTTCTGCATAAAGTTATCGGTTTATTTTAAAATTCACTTCCGGGTATTGGGTTATCAGCCTTTTAAGGGTTGAGCCGTCATCCTTCTGTTTTACATACTGGTCAAAAAATGCCAGGCTGAATTCGTTAATAATACGATGAACTTCCTTTGGATTTTCACCTGGGCTTTGCAACAGAGGTGAGAACAAATGTAAATCGGTAAAGCTTGTATGATCCGTATGAGGAATGACCATTGACATACCACCGCCAGCTAACCCGCGTCCGTATCGCTCCCTCACTTCAAAGGGATCTGCTTCATCAGGCTCTTCTGCATTCATGAGCAGAAATGGTTTTCCAATGCCACTTTCAGGCAAGATTTCACCATACAATGTACCATCCATATTGATAGCTGCTTTGACACGAGAATCTTTTGCAAGTATTTGTGCTGCGGTAGCTCCACCGTAAGAGTGGCCAAACATTCCAATTCGCGAGGTATCCAGTCTTCCTGTAAAGAAACCGGTCTCATCGTTTTCGTTAAGTTTCTCTATCTGATTAAGGACAAAGCTGACATCTTCCTCCCATAATTTTATGTGACTATCTCCTTCATCAGTTAAATTGATGGGCTGTACGTAAGCAGTTCGACCACCTGGAAAGACGGTAGCTGCAGCATCAAAGGTATGATCGATACTTAGAACAATATATCCTTGACTAGCCAACTCCTCAACTTGAAACGTGTTTTGATTACGAAAACCATTAAAACCATGAGAGAAGAGTAATATGGGATAGTGATTCTCTGAGTCTGAGAGTTGTAAATCCATAAACGAATGAGACTTTACCAATTCCATGTGGCTGAATGCAAATGCAGGAATAGACAATGTTTTTTCCAATCCCTTGGAGAGCTCATTTATGTTACGAATATAAGGTTCTGGATCCCCCTTGCTTTTTTCAGCTGCAGGATACCAAATTTGCACCATCAGTTCGCGCCGATCGTTTGGATTTTTTGAATATGGTTCATTTCTCTGATGATCAACCCAATGATATAGCTTCGTACCGACCCTATGTGGACCAGTTGGTTCTTCAAATGAAAATACTGGCATAAGTAAGGGTAGCGCAACTGCTACAGACAAATAGATACATAGTAACGAAGTCTTAACTATGAATATACCCGAACTTCTAAAGCCCTTTTTCCGCCCAGCTAATAAATAGCATAAAATTAAGATAACTGGGGATACATATGCCGGAATCATCTGCCACCTAAAACCTTCTGCCAATAACTGAACTGTAACCATTACAACGGCAATCAAAGTAGCTAATTTAGACCACTTTTTCGTTTCTCTGCCTATTAACAGTATCCAACTCAATAGACTAAAATTCACTACTATCAAAACAACTTCCCAGAAATTCATTGGCCTATCTCCTTTGCATGCATTTTACTTCTAATTAAAGAGGTAGTTTTCAGCCTAAGCAAAAGCAGATGAAACACCTATATAGTTGCACCAATTATGCTTAGTAACCGTTTCATCCACTCTACTCCTTTATTCAAATTAAAAACTTAAAATGCCCAGCTACCTTTACGAAAAATTGGTTCTACAGTTCCATCTGGTAGAATACCGTCAATGTCCATCTCACTGCTGCCAATCATAAAGTCCTCATGTGTTACTGAAATATTTGCCCCTAACGTTTCAAGCTGATCGTTTTCTAAATCTCTTCCACCCTCTAAGCAAGTTGGATAAGCTTTACCAATCGCTAAATGGTTCGATGCATTTTCATCAAACAATGTATTAAAATATAAAATTCCCGATGCTGAAATTGGTGATTCATGTGGTACAAGTGCTACTTCACCTAAATAGCAAGAGCCTTCATCCACATTAATAAGCTCTTGTAATAAATCATGTCCTACCTGTGCTTCAGCTTTAACAATTTTTCCTTCTTCAAATGTCAGTTTAAAGCCATCGATAATATTCCCTTGATAAACTAATGGTTTTGTATTGCTTACATAGCCATTTACACCTTGTTTCATCGGTAACGTATAAACCTCTTCTGTCGGCATATTAGCCATAAAGATAGTATCATCAGGAGTTTTACCACCTCCAGTAACCCATTTATGCTGTGGTGCTAATGCAATTGTTAAATCAGTACCTGGCGCTGTATAGTGAAGCTTCATATATTTTTTATCGTTCAGTAGGACCGCACGAGATTCTAAATTTGTTACATGTTCACGCCATTTTTCAATAGCACTGCCGTCACCAATACGAACAGCTTTAAAAATAGCCTCCCATAATGCTGGTACTTGATCCTCAGTTGCTAAACCTGGGAACACCTTCGATGCCCACTTTGGTGAAGGAACTGCTACCATCGACCAAGCTATTGAATCCTTCATTACGGCGTTGCGATTGTTTCTCAGAGCAGCTCCTGCTACCTTTTGATAGGTAGCTAGACGATCAGATGAAATACCTGTAAATTTATCAGGATCTGTAGCATCTATCATTAATAGTGCTCCTTTACGTTCGATCAGCTCATCATTCATTTTGACTATCCACTCTGGGAAGCGATTAAATTCTTCATCTGAGGCATAATCAAAGTAAGCACGTTCCATTTCTTCATCCGAAAAATTAACATGAACAAGCCCTGCCCCAGCCTTATAAGCCTCTTTCACAACTATACGGGCGAAATCCAATGCATCCACTGATGTATTGACTAATAAGTATTGCCCTGGTTGAATATTGACACCGATTTTCACCGTAAGTTCTGCATATGCTTGTAATTTTTCTTCAAAAGTCATATTATTTACCTCGCTTTTATTAAATTGGTTTTGAATTCCCCTCACTAACTTACTTTCTGAACAGGTTTTCTCAGAATTTCCATTTCCCATTTTTTATTAGAACATGATAACAACTAATGGATTTTTTCTACTACTCATATATTTAATTTCTAAACTTTGATTCAATTAATATTGATTTGTTTTTCAAAAAATCTAATCGAAGGGTATCAAACACTACATAAAGTTATAGAGTTCTTTATTGTGAAAGCTCACTCAGTTCTTCCCAATCTTTTCAATGCTGCTGTACCTAAAGACTTACCATCAATGGGGCGTTTAACATTCTCAATCACTCCTTTATCTTTACAAAAGCATTTTTGATAGATAAACATATCATTTGACATAAGATTAAATCATTTTAAATGAATTATCAAGCCATAAAATTTAATTTTTAAAAAATTCGGTAAAAAACCATATGAAAATAGATTCTATCAAAGGGAGCGATAACGGAAAAATTTTTACGCACACATGGATACGAAATTACTGCTCAAAAATACCCTCTTACATTTATCTGCAAGGGGGTTTTCTTTTTATTCATTTTGCAAATAAACAAACGTGTTTCCACTTTACCTATTTTTTCATGTTTACATTATCCTATCTAGATGAAGCTATCTCCTAGAGGTAACGCCACATGCCCATCAAGTTAAGAGTTAAATTGCCCCCATAGAAAGGAAAACTGAATCGGATTGTATGAATAATTATGAAGAGATAGAATTTTCGTTTTGGAGATATTTCAAAAGTTTAGCTTGATGGGTATGTGAATCTCCTCTCTATAACAAATATTTTTTAGTAAATGTTAAAAATTTTACGAGAATGTAATTTTTTAACATTTTAATTTTTCTCAATTGTATAACTTTATTTTTGAACTATACTTAATTCGTAATCCCAAAATTAGGAAAGGAGCTTTGAGATAGGACATTTATCTTAATTGTTTACTTAGAGGAGTGATTTAAGAAATCAATGAAGGTAATGTGTTTCTAAATTAATCAGGAAGGGAACTTGAAGTGTTACTATGCTTTTTTTTTACTCATCTAAAAATATCATCAACATTTTTTTATAAGTGTGAATTTAAAAAATCCACTTTCGGCATTAGTGAAAAAACTGATATTTCGTATGTAAGTAATAATGAATTTTAACGAAGGGACTGATCTATATGAACAGAAGAAAGAATTGTAGATTACAAAAAACTATAAAGGTGTTTGCAACATCTGCTATTTTAGCAACCACGTTATTTACACCTATTATGTCAAACAATTTAGATGTACATGCTGAAACTGCACAAACTGCAACTCAATTTGAACAAAGAGAGTTTGACCTTCCAGGTACAGGAAGTTTTTGGGATGAAGCAAAAAGAGAAAAAAGAAGTGAGCAAAAAAATTATATGCCAACAGGCATATATGTGAAACCTAATGAACAGGTTACAATTACAGTATCAGGAACGCAAAAGATTAGAGCCATTATTGGGACACATCAATATGATAAAGAATGGGGAAAAGAAATTGATCTTTCACCTGGCTCTAATACCATCTCTTCACCAAACGGCGGCGTATTAGGGTTAGATAATTTTCAAAGCACAGGAACAGTTAAGGTGCAAGTAACGCAAGGCGGTAGCCCTATTCCTTTCTTTGTATTAGGGAAACACACAAAAGCAGACTGGATTGCCATGATGAACAACTATCCAAATGCACATGCAGTACAATTGAAATCAGAACGAGCGGTGCTAACTGTAACTCGTGATAGTGCCAATAAATATATTGTAAATCAAGATCCTGTGCCCCTATTAAATAAATATGATGAAATGATTCGAGCGCAAGACAAGTTAGCAGGGCTATCTGAAACAGATCCTAATCCTTTACATCGTTCAACTCGTCGTATTTGGGCCTTTGTAGAAAATCCTAACGCACAAAGTTGGGGCATGTATGCAAGTTGGGATGGAGCCGTCTTTACGACTGCTGGTGAAGCTATCAAAAGTACTTTAAATGTCAATGAGTTTGGGTGGGGACAAATGCATGAAGCGGGACATGCACGACAACAATATCCATGGACGTGGAATGATTTAAGAGGTATGGGTGAAGTAACTAATAATCTATATTCTTTAGCTGCATTCAAGAAAATATACCCAAATATACCAACACGTTTAGATACAGAGGGAGATTATAATAGAGCTTTTGCGTATTTAAAACAAACAAATAAGGAATATAAAAATATTGACGACCTGTTTGTAAAACTTGTTATGCTTTGGCAACTTCATTTGGCATATGGGGATGATTTTTATCCAAATCTCCACAAATTATATCGTGAGATACCAGAGGATCAACTTCCCAAAACAGACGAGGATAAAATACAGGCATTTATTTACAATACATCGAAAATAGCAAAACAAAATGTACTGCCATTCTTTGATAAATGGGGATTGAAAGCAACACAAGAAACGAGACAAAAAGTAGAAGCTTTAAACAATCCAACATTAATTGCACCTATATGGGAAGCGACGGATGCTAAACCTGTTAAACCACTTGCTGTATTGTCAAAAAAAATAATGAAGGCAAGTGCAAATAGTGAGGAATCAACGGGCTCAGCTAGTAAGGCGATAGATGGAAAAACAGATACATTTTGGCATAGTACTTGGACACCAAATCAATATCCTTACAATTTGACACTAGAACTTGGTGATACACGTACCATTTCACAATTGGCATATCTTCCAAGGCAAGATTGGTCAGAAAATGGCCGTATTTTAACTTACAATATTTATACGAGTGTAGATGGCATTACGTATGACAAAATATCATCAGGAACATGGGAAAATAATAGTGATAAGAAAACGGCAACATTTACCCCAGTTACTGCAAAGTATGTAAAAGTGGAAGTAACGAAAGGACAGAATGGATTTGCTTCAGCAGCTGAAATAGATATTTTAGGGTATTAATTATTTTCACTTGTAAATGAGTATATGATCACAGGGTGGATTTTGAAATATTTTGAGGATCTGCCCTGTGATATTTTTTGCGTATTTCATGTTCTGTTTTCACTTTATAATTTCTGATAGGAAATTAAGTGAATAAGTTTCAGTTAATACTAATAAAGTAAAAGTCTATAATGATTCTTCAAAAATTTCTTCCTCAAAAAATCTTTTTTGTTTCAACATTTTTCTGACTACTTAGTTTTTCAAACACTGCTTCTGCTTCTTGACCATAATCTCTAAATGTACCTCCAGCAACAGAATCAATTTCTAAATATTTTTCCTTTGAAATCAGATTAGGAGTTAAGGAACCCATATTCTCATCTCCTACTAAAGACATGCACATAAATATAAGTAGAAATATAAGTAGAAATATAACTAATAATCCTAATGTTATTTTCCCTATTTATTGTCTCCTGTTCTAAAAAAACAGTTTCTGTCTATCATACCAACAATAGGGAATGTCCTTTTAGAATTTATAAAAAATATAAAAATACATGACAAACTTATATATAATTGCAAGTTCAACCCTTACAAAAAAACAAGATAAAAAAATAAACAGCAGAACTAGTCCACTGTTTACTTCGCCACGCCTTCATGTAATTTTTCTGTATAATCTTTTACATCTTTCCAGCTATCTTTCGCTGTATGTAAATCTTCTTTTATAAACGTAAACTCTTCCGGACTAATTCCTTTTACGTTTTGTAGTAAATTATTATATTTTGCACCTACTGTATACCATTGATTTGATATGTTTTGTAGTGCTGTAATTGCTGCATCAATTGTTTCTGTCATGTTTGTTGTTTTATTTTTTACATCAGTCAAAATTAAGACTTCTGCTTGCGCTCCTGAAATTCTATCTTTTAAATTAGCGATTTCTCTTTCTGCATTTGCGATATCTTTTTTCGCAACCGCGATCATTGGCCCGCCAGCAAGACATGTTATTAATGCTACACAAAGTACGCCACCAGCAATGACCATATCATTACTCTTTTTAATCGAATCGTTATATGTATTTATTTGTTGCTCTAGAGCTGGAATACCAGCATTCGTACTTGCCAATATCGCTGTTAACTGATTTGTATCTTCTTTGAAACTATTTGTATCTTTCGCCATTCTATTGCGAAAAGCTTTCAAATTTCCTAATAATCCATCTACCTCATTTTGATTCTTTACAATATCTGCATACAACTTTTCTAAATCCGCTTTTAATTTTCCGCTATCCTTTTGATCAATCGCTATTAACATGTCATTATAATACGATTGAAAAGTATTATTGTAATTTATAATATTTTGATCTGTTTTCATAATTTGAGGCTTCATATTATTTAACCAATATGCTGCATTAATTTTTGCATCTCTTTGATGCTGAATCATATTTCCTTTAAATTCACTATTAATCGAACTTATTTTACTTAAATCCGTCTCTTGTTGATTTTGAATTAATTTTGCATATGAATCCATTGCAAATATGCTTGATGTCGTTTGTGCCATTACATCTTGGAATCCTGCTGGTCCAAGAGAATAGTTTTTCACATTTTCTTGTAGCACCGTTACATTTTGTTCTGCTGCAAAAGGATGTAAAGGAAATGCGTTACTCGTTGCCACCCCAGCAATCATTACCGCTAAAAGACATTTTTTATAAAATCGTTTCTGCATATTTTTCACCTATTCTCTTTATAAGGATATCAAAAGCTCCTGCTCACAACTGAACAGGAGCTTCAAATCATTCATCAACACTTAACGCCCTAACGATTCGTATTCGATTATGCTTTTTTCGTATCTACTACTTTAATATCTTCAGCATAAATCTTTTCTGCATAGTCTTTAATGTTTTTCCAGCTATCTTTCGCAATGTTTAAATCTTCTTTAATGAAAACAAGATCGTTTGGACTAATTGAATCCACATTTTGAAGTAAAGAATTGTATTTTGATCCCATTGTGTACCATTGGTTTGAAATATTTTGTAACGCTGTAATTGCAGTATCAATTGTATTTGTTAAATACTCTGTTTGTGTTTTAATGTTCGTTAATCCTGCTACTTCTAATTGCGCAGTTGTAACTTGTCCTGTTATCTTTTGAATTTCTGCTTGTGCATTATCAAGCTCTTTCTTCGCTAATACGATTCCAGCTGTACCACCGCCTACAGCTGCTGCACCACCTGCAATTAATGCTACTCCTAGCGGTGTTCCTGCACCCGTAGCAATAACTACTGCACCACCGATAATTGCAATTGGTCCTAGAGCTGTCGCAACAGATGAACCGATAATAATTGCATTATATTTACTAATCGCTTCATTGTACGTTGTAATTTGATTTTGCAGAAGCGGAATTCCTGCATCTTGACTAGCTAATATAGATGTAATTTGATTTGCATCACCCTTGAAGTTTTGCGTATCCGAAGTCATTTTATTTCGGAATTTCTTCAAGTCTTCTACTAACTGATCCACTTGCGCTTTATTTTCATTAATACTACTTGATAATCTAGTTAAGCCTTTCGTAAGAGTCGCTTTATCCTTTGCATCAACTGCAGCAACTAAAGTATCATAATAGTTTTGGAATTTCGTATTGTAGTTAATGATGTTTTGATTCGTTGAAATAAGCTGTGGCTTTAATACATCTAACCATTGCTTCGCATTTCCTCTAGCTGTATCTTGATGCTGAATCACCTTTCCTTTTAAAGCTGCATCAACAGTCGATACATTTCCAAAGTTAACATTACCTTGTTTAATAATTGTTAAAGCATACAGATCCATTACTAAAGCATTTGAACCTGTTCTTTCCATTGCATCTTTCAAGCCTTCTGGTCCTAATGAATATTCTTCATAGTCATTATAAGCTTTTGCTACCGCATGAACTGGAGCTTGTTTCACTGTACTTTCAGCTGCATACGTATGAGCCGGCATAATATTTCCTGCTGCAAATACTGCCATCAGTGCTGATAGAGCCATTACTTTATAAGGTTTTTTTGTCATTTTTCTTCTCTCCCTATATCGCTAATTATTTTTCTGTTTAATGTACTTCAACGTTTGTAACGTAATCTTCAAATTGATTTGTTTGCTTATTCATTTCATCACTTACTTTTTTAATTTGATTGAAATGTTTTTGAAGTAAACTACTGTCTGTATACGTGCCTTCTTCAACATTCGTTTGAATTTGGATCATATTATTATTTAAAACTTTCCAATCCGTTAATAACGTTTCTAAAGTTGTAATTTGACGATCAATTAATTCTGTAAAGCTATTTACTTGATCTTCAACGAATGTAATTTGAGTCGCCTCTGCTTCAGTTTGTGATAACTTTTGAATAAGTGGTAATAACTCTTTTTGCTTTTGTTGAATGCGAAGAGCTGCTTCTCTCGTTTGACTATCTGCAGCATTTACAATTTCATTACTTAAAGTACCGATAGAAACAAAATCAATTGTTTTCGTTTGTGCAGTTTGATTTGTGATTGTAAATACTTGTTTACCGATATTAATAGAACCTTTAATGATTTCTTGAGGTCTATTCAAAATAGTAGTTAGTTCAGCTTGAATTTCTCCTTGAATTCTTTTAATATCTTCTCTTAATTTCACAATATCTCCACTTGATCCTTGTAGTGTTTTTATTGCTTCATCGGCTTTAATTGATAAGTTGTTACTATCTTTGTCTAATACTGTTTTAAATCGATTTAACTCTAATAAATCTTGCTCCATACTCTCTTGGATGCTTTGTACTTGCAATTGTAATTTTCCATATGCACTCATAAAATCTGCTTTTGCTTGCTGATCTTCATTTACGTTTCCTGCTAGTTCATAGAGCTTACTATAATAGCTATTAAATCTAGTGCTGTATCTCATCATCTCTTGATTTAAGTCAATTAGCTTCGGATTATATTCATCAATCCACTCTCGTACATTCGCCTTTGCAAACTTTTGATGATTCGTTAAGCTACTCATCGCATTTACCTTAATGTCTGGCTGTTGCAAAATAATTAATCCGTATGCTTGAATAAGCGGTGATTGTGATCCTAACATTCTAATTGAATTGGATAATGTATTTGGAGCAATTACATTTTGCGCATATACTGTTTTCACTTCCGTTTGCCCCTCCTTAGCGTAAGCGCTTACAGGAATGAAGCAACTCGTAGATACTGCTGTAACCAATAACCCTGTAATTAAAGTCTTTTTCACTTTAACTCCTCCTATGTATTAGCAACTATTACTATCGCATTTTATTATTCTATTTTCTTGCCCATAATTTGAGATGGTTAAAATAGAGAACGTTCTCACCGTGATCTATGTATGAACCATCTCTCCCAACTGTTATTGCTACAGTACTTACTTATTTTTATAAAACTTTTCATATGTGTTTAGTATGAATAATATTGTATAAATTTTCTATTTCATCGAAATTCCCACATTCACACAGTGAATATATTACATAAAAATATTATTCATTTTAAACTAAACAACATACGTAAATATGAAATTTCGTTTTGTTTTCATATAAGTTTTGTACTGTAAGGTCATTTAAACACAGCTGTTTATATAACGTAAAGAAGTATTTTCATTCCCTTTATTTTCAAGCTTTCATGTCCTTATTTCAAAATATAATCCGATTCACTTTATCGATTGAAATATCTACATATCACAACAGAAAACACTACTTGCAAACAACCGGTAAAATTATATTGATATAATTTTTAACCCCGTATGCAATTATGCATAGCATATACACAAAAAGGATAGCTTCATTTTCACGAAACTATCCTTAAAAAATCTTCTTATTTTTTCAAATGATATGGAACTGTCGTAATAACAACATTTCTTTTATAAAGTAAATACGCACGTATGAGTAAACTGGATTGATTATGAAGAATGTTATGCCAACCTTTTTTCGGAATGAACTGTGGTATAACGACCGTAACGCGGTAATTCGATTCACTTGCCTTATATTGCACTGTATCAATGAACTTCGTTAACGGCTGAATAATACTTCTATAATGAGAATGTAATGTAACAAGCCTTACTTCAGGTTGCCACACCTTCCATTTCTCTTCAAATTTCTTTTCCTCTTCTCTGTCAAAAGCAACATATACAGCGATAACTTGATCTGCAGAAAGAGATTTCGCATAGTTCAATGAATTTTCTACTACATGCGTCATACCTGCTACAGGAACGACAATTACATTCCCCTCAATTGGAATAAGAGGTTCACAAGTTTTTAAACTTAATTGATCACCCACTGCATCATAATGCTTCTTAATTCGATGAAACAAGAAGATAATAGCAGGTAAGAAAATAAGAATCGACCAAACTTGTGCAAATTTAGTTAAAAAGAACATGCTCATTACGATAAAACTAATAACTGCACCAATTAAATTAACCGTTAATTTTAAAACCCATCCTTCAGGTTTTTCGCGAAGCCACTTTAATACCATCCCTGTTTGAGAAAGTGTAAATGGAATAAATACCCCTACTGCATATAACGGAATTAAATGTTCTGTTTGTCCTTGGAAAGCTACAATTAAAATAATCGAAGCAACTCCAAGTATTATAATACCGTTTGAGTAACCTAGACGGTCTCCTCTAATCGTAAACATTCTCGGTATGAATTTATCTTTTGCGAGGTTAACCGCTAATAAAGGAAATGCAGAATAGCCTGTATTAGCTGCGAGAATTAATATTAAAGCTGTTGTACCTTGTATGAAATAGTACATGAAATTACGTCCAAATGTTTGTTCAGCAATTTGAGAAACAACTGTTACTTCTTTACTCGGCGTCACTCCGTAATAATAAGCTAAAAATACAATTCCTGAAAATAACACAGCAAGTAATGCACCCATTGCAAGCAATGTTTTTGCAGCATTGTTTGGCGCAGGATCTTTAAAGTTCGGAATTGCGTTTGAAATTGCTTCAACACCTGTTAAAGCAGAACTACCTGATGCAAATGCTCTTAACAGTAAAAACAAACTAATACCCGCAACCGGCGTTCCGATCGGCGTGTGTAAAGTTGGTGAAACGTGACCAGTCAAAATATTATATATGCCTACACCAATTAATATAAATAGGGCTAAAACAAATAAATAAACAGGATATGCTAAAACAGAAGCCGATTCCGTTACTCCTCTTAAATTTAAGATCGTAATAAATATAACAAATATAATCGCAATGATTACATTATGTGCATGTAAACTAGGAAAAGCAGATGTTAGCGCATCTGTACCTGCAGATACACTTACTGCAACAGTTAAAATATAGTCGACTAATAAAGATCCTCCAGCAATTAAGCCTGGATTCATCCCTAAATTTTCTTTTGATACAACATACGCTCCCCCGCCATGCGGATAAGCAAAAATAATTTGACGATAAGATAAAATAAGGGCTGTCAATAATACTAATACCCCAACAGCGATCGGAATGGAATACCAATAAGCGATCGCTCCCACACCTGCTAAAGCAATTAAAATTTGTTCTGGACCGTAAGCAACTGATGACAATGCGTCAGAAGATAAAATAGCTAAAGCTTTCGTTTTATTAAGCTTTTGTTCTCCAAGCTCTGTTGATTTTAACGGTCTTCCAATTAAAAATCTTTTAATAGATGAAACCAATGCTGTCCACTCTCCAATAATTTTGTACGAACTTTTCTGCTTGTTACAGCCAGTAAACGATTTCCTCAGAAAACAAAAAATGTCTACAAGCCATAGCGAAATAGACTTGTAGACATTATTTTTTTTGTCGCACAAGCTCCACCTTCCTTCTCAATATAACGCTTACGAGGTTAGCTGTCGGATTCGGGCCTATGAGTAGCCCTACCTTTTTCAAGGATTCACCCCATCGGATTATGTACTAATCCGTAAAAACGGGTCCCCCGTACCATGCGGTTTCAGCGATTTAGAAAATTGAAACTGTGGATTATAATACTCCTTTATTTTCAAAAAGTAAACAAAAATTTTTAATAAGAAAAAAATTAAAATGATTGCGCATAATCCGCTGAGAAATATACATAATGAATATTAAAAATCCGCAAAGGAGACCCATATGTCTAAAGAAAAGAAGCCTATTTTTTCCGATTCATATTTAGATGCAGTAGCAAATGAAATTAATCAGTTATATGGTAAACGTGAACAGGAAATAAATTTGACAGATAGAACGAAAAGAAATAAATAATTTGTCATACAAAAAATAAAAAAGATAGCAATACACTTATATATTGCTATCTTTTTTATTTTTTCATACATCTAATTCTATTACAGATTTGTTAAAGGTCATCTCTTCATACACCTTTAAATTTTGATATATAGATTCTAATAATGGTGCCGCTATAGAAAATTTCTCTGCTACATCCAGTAAATATCCTTGCAAGTGCTTCCCTTCAATAAACGAACCCTTTTCCATATCACGTTGCATTGATGACTTCATATCATACGAAATTTTATCAATCGTTTTCATATGTTCCTGGGCAATATTAGCCTTTACTGGAGCTCCTAATACTCTCATGATTTGTACAGATTCCTCAAACACATTACGGATAAAATCACGGCCGCCTTCACTTTCACGGATTGGTCCAATTGGTGCACGCATTAACGTTGTCACACCTGACATTACAGTAATAAATAAATATTTATGCCACATATCTTGCGTAATATTTTCACTTAAAACAAAACTAGACTTCGTACCTGAAAATGCTTTAGAAATATGCTTTACTCTCTCTGAATTTTGAGACTTAATTTCTCCAAACACAAGTCTGTTGGCAGCGCTAGTTTGTACAATTTCTCCTTGATCGTTTAACGTCGTCTCGATAAAGCATAAACCGCCAATTACTTTTTCTTCGCCGAATTCTTTTTGTAGTAGTGATAAATGAGCGATACCATTTAACAATGGAATGATTACAGTATTATCGCCAACAAACGGCTTCAAATCTTGAATAGCCTCGTTTAAGTGATACGCTTTTGTTGAAAATAAAATAACATCAAATGGAGAAGTTCTCTCTTCTTTCGTTATTAATTTCGGTTGGAAGGAAAAATCCCCGTTAACACTTCGGATTACAAGTCCTCTTTCCTCTAATTGTTTTTTCCGTTTACTACGAACAAGAAACGTGACATCTTCTCCCTTCTCGACTAATCTGCCACCAAAAAATCCTCCGACTCCACCAGCGCCTAATACTAAAATCCGCATACAGCATCCCCCTTTTCAAAATACAATTTTATAACTTTTAGTATACATAACATTATACATGTTCCCTGCTAAATAAGCTGAATTTTCACTCTTAATTGAGTATAAAAGAGTGGTTATTTTCAAATAAATTTGGGCATGTTGTTTCTATAGCATATATGGAAAGGACACAATGTAGATGGAGGCAATACAATCAATTGAGGAAAAAGGTGTAGCAACAGCTATATTTCAATTTATATTCCCGTTTTCGTTTAAAGCTGGATATGAACAAGAGATGTTCCCTTTCTTACAAAAAAACGATTTTCGTCCTTTTCGGCTCGATCATCTCGATGATGAAAATACATATTATGGGGAGTTTAAAGTTTCACATCAAAATATGGAAGCATACTATCTTTCATTTACAAATAAAATTCTCTTTCCTCACTCAGAGCATCAAAAGGGCTTGCAACGTTATTCAAAGGACCTTAACTTAACTGGACATTTAACAACAAACCTTATTTCAATTCCATTCAAGATACACTCTATTGATGTCACACTTTGTCCTTATGAACTTGGCTTCTTAACAATTCGAACAGAAGTAAACACTGCTCCAAACATGACTTTATCTGAAGCAATCGAATTCGCTGCTCGCTTCCGTGTACTTGAAACTAAAAATGATACAAATGAGACTATTTGTATTGAATGTAACGGAAAAAAGTATTCCCAAGTTGAAAAATTCATTTTCGGTTATTTATTTCATGGTGTAACTGATTTCTTTGAAAAGAAGAGATTAAGAAGTTCATACTTTCAAACCTTCCCTTTCTTCGAAGACCAAAGAATGTACGTCCAAACTTTATTGTCACTAAAAGAAGGTATGGAGCTTAATGAAGTGGATGTTTATCGTACTTCTAGTCTTTCCGGATTAACAAGTGATGGTAAGCCATATGTGAGCGCAAATAACCTTCCTTACATTCATGACTATTTAAAAAAACACGCTTACCAGAGATGGGCTCCAAATCGTTATTTCATAATGGAAGAACATATTTTTACATGTGTAACAAATGAAGGAGAACGTAAAATCGCTAAACTTGCTAGTCAAATGTACGGAGAATTTTATTACGCTTTATTATTAAACCTATTCCATAAAATTGTTTTATTAAAAATGGCTAACGCCTATGCTGAGCTAAACATTGAACAAGATACTAATGAAATAGAGAAATTAATTTATTCGATCAATTCGTTCACTGCTAATTATTTTTCTTTAGAATTAGTATCCCAATCACAAAGTGAAGATATTTTCTTTCGTTTAAGAAAACTTTTTAATATTGAGGTTCTATACTCGAACGCGAAACAAAATCTTGATAGTTTGTTTAAATATCAAGAAAATGTCGCCTCTAAAAAAGATAGCCTCTTATTATTAATTTTAACGCTCTACTCTGTAGTGGGCCAAATGTTAGGGTTTACTATGATTGACCTTTTAAGAAACACCGATTCAAACAAAATATCGTCACCTCTTGAATTTTTCGCTCTATTAATTGCGATTAGCGGCATTGTCATTTCACTTATTTTAGGAGCCCAAAGTTTATACCAATGGGGTCTACAGCATAAACGAAGAAAAGCTTGGGTAAAACAAACTGTACTTTCTGCCGTTAAAGAGAAAGAAGATAAAAATTAAAAAAGGTTATTTTCAAATTCTTGGCGCGCTGCATTAAGTGAAATTTTTATGAGCGATTTTCCGATTATATCGGCGCAACTCGAAATATATCAGCGATTTTTTTAATATATCGACTTACCGACAAATGACAGGACCGGATAATAAAAAAAGGGTGCTCCAAAATAAAACTTGGAGTACCCCTTTTATTATACGAATTCAGTTTACTTCCCTGCTTCGATTTGCTCTAATGCAGCAGCTACTTGCTCTTCCGTTAATTCATGTTGTATTACGTAGCGGTTACGTGGACTTACACGACATTCATGAGAACATGCACGTAAATATTTCGCTTCGTTTTCTTCAGAACATAAAATTTTCTTATTACATTCTGGATTTGAACAGTTTACATAGCGCTCACAAGGTTCACCTGTAAAGTGGTCTTTACCAACGATAACATGTTCTTTTTGGTTTACTGGTACAGCAATACGCTCATCGAACACGTAACATTGTCCATCCCAAAGCTCACCTTGTACCTCTGGGTCTTTTCCGTACGTTACAATTCCGCCGTGAAGCTGACTTACATCTTCATAGCCTTCACGAACTAACCAACCAGAAAACTTCTCACAACGAATTCCGCCTGTACAATAAGTTAAAATCTTTTTACCTTCAAGTACTTCTTTATTTTCACGAATCCAATCTGGTAATTCACGGAATGATTCGATATCAGGTTTAATCGCACCTTTGAAGTGACCTAAATCAAACTCATAATCATTTCGTGCATCAATGATAACTGTATCTTCTTGTTTCATTGCTTCATAAAAATCTTTTGGCTCTAAATACTTCCCAGTTATTTCGTGTGGGTTAATGTCATCTTCTAGACGAAGTGTAACTAACTCTGGACGAGGACGCACGTGCATTTTCTTGAATGCATGACCATCAGCTTCATCTATTTTAAATACGATACCGTCAAAACGTGGATCATTGTTCATTGCTTCCATGTATTTCTCTGTTTGTTCTACAGTTCCAGAACAAGTTCCGTTAATACCTTCTTTCGCTACAAGAATTCTTCCTTTTAATTCAAGTGAATTACAAAATGCTAAATGCTCTGCCGCGAATTCTTCTGGGTTTTCAATTGTTGTGTACATGTAATATAGTAATACTCTGTATGGTTTTGTAGTTGCCAATGTATTTCTACCACCTATCTAATTTTTAAAATCATGTATAAGTTAACGTTCATATCAAAACATATATAATAAGAAAATGAATCCCATTTTCTTTTCTTTATACTATTTTCTATCAGTTAACAAAAATAAAAAACAAGATTACACATCAAAACACTATGGTTATGTTGTAATCCCAATATATTATATATCATACAAATGCAATTCCATCAATTAATATGCTGGATTATCGGCTTTATGTTCACATAAATTTCAAAATTGACCCTTTAATTTATTATGTTTCCCCACGTCATCACACCATAAACTCCCAATTTATTTTACGTTATCACACCATCCATTGCATAAAGGCATATAATTTGCATTAAGGAAACTTTCGTGTTCAAATGAAATTATCATATAACATATCTAAATGTATTGAAATAATGAGTAAGAATAAATACAATAATTTCATCAAGTTAACATTTTAAAGGGGAAAACTACTATGAATAAAGATATAACAAAAGATGAACATCTCCCTTCTGAAAGTACAACCGTACAATCAGCTCACTTAGCTTTAAGTGGAGAAACAAAAGGCTGGAAAAGACTGTTACCATTTTTAGGACCCGCTTTTATAGCGTCCGTTGCTTATATTGATCCTGGCAACTTTGCTACAAATATCGCAGCTGGTTCACAATATGGATATTTACTATTATGGGTTATACTCGCCTCTAACTTAATGGCTGTATTAATCCAAACTTTATCAGCTAAATTAGGAATTGCTACAGGAAACAATTTACCCGAAATAGCTCGTGAAAACTTTCCAAAGCCTGTGTCTATCGGTTTATGGATACAAGGTGAACTAGTTATTATGGCTACAGATTTAGCGGAATTTATTGGAGCTGCATTGGGGCTTTACTTACTATTTGGAATCCCGATGCTACCTGCCGCTTTAATTACAGCAGCCGGATCATTTATTATCCTTGAATTTCAACGTAGAGGATTTCGTCCACTAGAAGCTATTATTACAGGAATGATTTTCATTGTAGTAATTGCTTTTGGGATTCAAGTTTTTTATGCAAAACCAGAATTAAGTCCCCTTCTTTCAGGACTATTTATTCCAAAATTCCAAGGTGTAGACAGTATATTACTTGCAGCAGGGATTTTAGGTGCGACAGTTATGCCGCATGCAATATACTTGCATTCTGCATTAACACAACGCCGTGTGGTTGGAACAACTGACGAACAAAAGAAAAAGATTTTTCGTTTCGAATTTATCGATATTATTATTGCAATGGTTATTGCTGGAGCAATTAATGCAAGTATGTTAATTGTTGCTGCTGCACTATTCTTTAAAAACGGCTTGCACGTTGAAGATTTAGATGTTGCTTACACTCAATTTACCAACTTAGTAGGTCCTGTATCAGCTGCTTTGTTTGGAATTGGGCTCTTATCAGCAGGACTATCTAGCTCTTCTGTCGGTACAATGTCGGGTGATATTATTATGCAAGGTTTCATTCGCATGCATATTCCGTTATACTTACGCCGATTTATTACAATGATTCCACCATTAGTTATTATCGCTTTAGGTGTAAATCCAACTTACGCTCTAGTCATGAGCCAAGTCGTCTTATCATTCGGTATTGCATTTGCACTAGTGCCACTTATTATGTTTACAAGTAACAAAAAGATTATGGGTGCACTCGTTAACCACCGTATAACAACATTTATCGCTTGGATAATTGCAGCACTCGTTATCGTTTTAAATATCTTCTTACTGTATCAAACATTTATAGGGTAATGAAAAAAGGGTATTCCAATTTTAATTTGGAGTACCCTTTTTTTCATTATTTGTATTAATCCTATAAAGTCTTTTTAAAATAAATTTTATAATCTATTTCCAGCCAATAACTTCCTTACACCTTGAATAATCTTTATTTTCAGATTAAATTATATAATAACAAATACATTCTATTTTCATGTGAAAAGGAGCGAAAATATGTTTCCTTTATTAAAAACTGAAAGACTTATTTTAAGAGAACTTACCGAAGAAGATGCACCGCGTATACTACAATGCTTTTCTAATACTAATGTACTGCGCTATTATGGCCAAAAACCGTTACAAGATGTTGATCAAGTGAAACAAATCATTCATAACTTTAAGTTGAGTTACAATGCAAGAAACGGTATAAAATGGGGAATCGAATTAAAAGACAAGAAAGAACTCATCGGTACCATTGGTTTTCACGATTGGTCTTCTGAGCATAAACGAGCCAATATAAGTTATGCCTTTTTGCCTGAACACTGGGGAAAAGGATATGCGACTGAAGCTGTTTCTGAGGTTATATCATACGGTTTCCATACGATTCATTTAAAGCGGATTGGGGCAATTGTATTTCTTGAAAATGAAGCTTCCAATAAAGTGCTATTAAAACTAGGTTTTGAAAAAGAAGGAGTTCTAAAAAATTATATGTATCAAGATGATATCCCATATGATACGAATTTTTACGCTTTATTAAAATCGGTTTAATAGAATTCATGTGTAAAAAACCTTACTTTTAAAAAGTAAGGTTTTTTGTATTTATTCATTAGCAATATAAGCATTCTTATAAGTATAAATACCACCAAATTGATGCTTTTCAATTCCTTTTACATAATCCTTTTGTACATATGCTGAGCCAATATGATAAAGCGGCGCCACCGCAGCATCTTCTAATAATACCTGCTCGGCTTCTCGCAACGCTTTCCATCGATTTTCCGTATCTAGTACAAAATCCGTTTTCGCTTTCTTTATTAATTCATCGTAACGAACATTAGAATAATTCATTTTATTATTCGGATTCCCTGTCGTAAATAACTCTAAATAACTAATTGGGTCTTTATAGTCAGGTCCCCAATTTGCCATAGTTATATCGTAATCACCTATTTGTTCTAACTGTAATTTTTGCTTAAATGGCTGTTGTTTAATTTGTATCGTTAACCCTTGCAAATTCTTCTCTAAATCACCTTTTATATATTCTGCCATACGTATTGCGTTATCTTGTTCGAACGTTAAGAACTCTAGGTTTACTTGTTCTACCCCAAGCTCTTTTTTCGCTTCTTCCCAAAGTTTTTTCGCATTTTGCAAATCATATGAGGAAATATCTCCATTTTCTTTTCTAAAATCTTTACCAGTCACTTCATTTACATGACCAACTGGTACAAGTCCACTTGCAGGTTTTGCTCCGTTATTAATAAAGTGAGCAACGAAATCATCTTTATTTAACGCTAATGAAATAGATTGACGCACCTTTTTATTTGCTAACGCGTTATTTTTTTCATTAAAACGAAGCATAGCAATTCCAGGATCACTCGACATATGTAATTCCTTATTCCCTTTATACTTGTCTACAACTTGCGAATTAATAGGTACTCGATCTAAATCTCCGGCTTCATATAAATTTACAGCTGTCATTGTATCCTTTACGATATGAAAGTTTATTTCGTCTAATTTCACTTTCTTTCGATCCCAATATGTAGCATTCTTCTTTAATTGAAACTCTTGTTCATGCTTCCATTTTTCTAATACAAATGGACCGTTATATATGAGATTACTAGGTTCCAATGCATAATTGTTTCCTTGTTCGTTCAAAAATGATTCATGCTGTGGTAAGTATATAGGTAGTGCTAACAACTGTAAAAAATACGGAACTGGCTGTTCGAGTTCAACTTCTAACGTATAATTATTTATTGCTTTAACCCCAAGTGCATCAAGAGGCATTGTTCCCTTATTAATCTCTTTCGCATTTTTCACATAAAAGAGCATGTATGCATATTGAGATGCCGTTTCAGGATTAATTGCACGTTTCCATGCAAATATAAAATCATTTGCTGTCACACTGTCTCCATTTGACCATTTTGCATCTTTACGCAAATCAAATGTATATTTCTTACCATCTTCACTTCTTTTAAACGATCTTGCTACTGCTGGAATAGGCTGATCTTGATCATTTAATACATATAACCCCTCAAATATATTCTGCATAACGTGGGCTGATGTACCATCCATTGTTTTCGCAGTGTCCAGAGAAGGAATTTCTTCTGATACTGTTACATTTAACACTTGTTTTTTAACCTCTGTATCACTTTTATTCGCTTTATTATTACAAGCTGTTAATAATAAAGATGTAACAAGTGCCATTACCATTAAATGGCTCTTTTTTCGCTTCATGAGTTGTTCTCCTTAAATATAAAATATTATAAAGCGTAATATATTATAGCAGAAATACTAACAGAAAGATGCGACATTCTTTTGAATATTTATTCGTTCAAGAAAAAAGCTATCCTTTTAAAAGGATAGCTTTTTCAACTGCCACATAATTATCTATCTTTGCAAACCTCGTTTATAACGACTTGCTTCAAATATAATACGCTCTTCATCTAACGTTTTACATTCGCCATTCCAAACGACATGTTTTCCGTTAATAATTACATCGCTTATATCTTTTCCACTAGCAGCATATACAAGGTGTGATAACACTTCATCCGCTGGTTGTAAATGCGGCTTATTAGACGGGTCAATCGTAATAAAATCAGCACACTTACCAGCTTCTAGTGACCCTGTTTGTTTCATCCCGATTACTTCCGCAGCTCCTTTTGTCGCAAGAGAAAGAGCTGTTTCAACTGGTAATGCTGTTGCATCTTGGTGAATACCTTTTTGTAATAAAGTCGCTATGCGCATTTCTTCAAACATGTCTAAATTATTGTTAGATGCAACACTATCTGTTGCAATTCCTACTTTTATTCCTGCTTCTAGCATCGCTTTTACATTCGCTATACCAGAACCTAGTTTTAAATTACTATTTGGGTTATGTGCTACTCGAACATCATGTTCTGCTAAAAATGCACGCTCATCATCATTTAATACTACACCGTGTGCAATAACTGTTGGGCGTTTAAACAATCCGCAGCTCGCTGCATATTCTACTGGACGTTTTCCATACTGTGCTTCAATATCACGTACTTCACGCTCTGTTTCAGAAAGATGGATATGAACCATCGTTTGATTCTCTACTGCAATCCGTGCGCACTCTTCTAACAATTCTGTACTACATGTATATGGACTATGTGGTGCAACCATCGTAGTTAACATGTCACTTTCGTTATAGTAACGCTTCACATATTTCTCAGCTTCTTCAATCGCTTTCTTTTCATCGTCTTTCGTTCCGAAGCTAAATAAAGTCCTTGAAACAGCAGCTCGCATCCCGCTCCTTGATACCGTTTCCATAATTGCGTCTTGATCTACTCCAATTGGATTAAACATGTCAGAGAATGATGTTGTACCACTTTTCACCATCTCAAGTAATCCTAATTCCGTACTAGCGACCGCAATTTGGGGAGTAAATTGACTTTCCAGTGGCCAAATTCTCGTCTCAAGCCATGGCTGTAATAACATATCATCTCCAATACCTCTTAGGAGACTCATTACAACGTGTGTATGTGTATTTACAAGCCCTGGTAAAACCCACTTTCCTTTCATGTCAATTACTTCATCTACTTCAAATTCATTAGCGAATTCTCCGCTCTTTACATCTATAATTTGATCATTCTCTACAATGATATATCCATTTTCTATCACTTCGTTTTGTTCATTCATCGTTACAATTGTAGCGTTTACATAAGTTGTTTTCAAAAGTATTTCCCCTTTCAACTCTATGAAGTTCCCTTTAATAAGTTACCACCATTATAGTAACTTATTAAAGATTAAGAGTCAAAAGATAATTTTAATTCTTTCGTTATTTTTCCCTTCAAAATGTTATATTGCTTTTCATTTGTATCTGCAAATGCTTCTTCCCGATTTGACTTTTCATCCATATAATTCAATTTCCCATTGAATTGAGTCTCTGTAAAATCAAATCTCTGCCCATCTATAAAGTTATAAAAGTGCCATACCTCTCTTACTTTTGTCTTTTTAATTTCTCCTCCGTATATGTCTTGAACGACAAGAGCTGTAACACCACATTGTCCCTTTGCTGGGTTTTCAATTGTCCACTTTGAACTCGTTTCAATCGACCACGATTTTATTAGTGCTTCATATATTCTTTTTTCCTTTACATCATCCATTCTAATCTTCCCCTACTATTAATAGTTTTACACATCATATTTCAAAAGAGGCAGTACACGCCCCTTAAAGATAGTTGATGGTGTCTCTCCTATTAACTGTGCTCCCATTTTCAAGTAATATCCTTTTGCATTCGGATCACTATCAATTGTAAAACTTTTTAATCCTAGTTCATTGGCTTTTTCTATTACATACTCCCAAAGTATTTTCCCGTAACCTTTTCCTTTGTAATGAGGATGAATGTACAAGAAATCGAGAGCTTTATCATTACGTAAAAATGAGAAAAAACCAATCTTCGCATTATCGTTTACTAAAACATATACAAAATTATTTTTTATGTACTCTTCCGTAATTGTTAAATCTTCCTTACAAGCAAGTATGAATTCTTCACTATAATTCCACGTTGCTTTTGAATGTAGTGCGAGTTCACTTAATTCATTTGCTTCACTTAATAATGCTTCTCTTATCTTCATGATTCTTTTTCCTCACTTTCAATATGTACACTACTAAATTGATTCGGAAAGCACTTCAAAAAAACCTTTAATTCCCATAAAATAGAAATTGATTTTATAAATCTTTATTATAATCAGTACGATTTTCAACAATTTTTTTAAAGAAAAAGAACGCCATCCCTAAAAGTTGGCGTTCTCTTTTTCTAAAATTTAATCTTCAAGCTCACTCATTCGTTTTACTATTTCGTACAATACAAACCTATACAGTTTCTACTACCGCTTCAAGCATTGTTCCATTTTTAGCATAGTTCGTATGCCAAGAAAAAGCTTTTTCTAAAATATGAGGAGTTTGTCCACCTCTTATTTTTGCTTCTTCGTAATAAGCTCGTAGCTGTTCACGATACATTGGATGTGCGCAATTCTCAATAATAAGTTCCACTCTTTCTCTTGGCGCAAGTCCCCTTAAGTCGGCATATCCCTGTTCAGTGACGATAACATCTACATCATGTTCAGTATGGTCTACATGAGAAACGAAAGGAACGATACTTGAAATGTTACCACCTTTCGCAATCGATTTAGTAACAAAGATAGCTAGGCGAGCATTTCTTGCAAAATCGCCAGACCCACCAATACCATTCATCATTTTTGTACCTAAAACGTGAGTAGAGTTAACATTTCCGTATATATCTAATTCTAATGCAGTATTAATTGAGATTAATCCAAGGCGACGAATAATTTCAGGATGATTGGAAATCTCTTGTGGACGCATCATTAATTTGTCACGATATTTTTCAAAGTTAGAAAATACTTGTTGCATTTTCTCTTCAGAAAGCGTGATAGAACAACAAGAAGCAAAATTGACTTTTCCAGCATCCATAAGATCAAAAACTGCATCTTGTAAAACCTCGGAATATACTTCTAAATCTTCAAATTCTGAATCTAACATTCCATGCAATACGGCGTTAGCCACTGAACCAATTCCTGATTGTAACGGCGCTAAACGATTTGTTAATCGGCCTACTTTGACTTCTTCTCGAAGGAATTCTATTAAATGCTGTGCCATAATAACAGTTTCTTCATCCGGAGGAACAATTGTCGATGGCGAATCCAATTGATTCGTAAACACAATTCCCTTTACTTTTTCAGGATCAATTGGAATACCGATTGTTCCAATTCGGTCATCTGTTTTCACAAGCGGAATTGGAAGCCTCTCCCCTTGTTTACCTGGTTCATATAGATCATGTAGCCCCTCTAATTGCGCGGATTGAGCCATATTCATTTCAATAATAATAGACTTAGCATTTAAGGAAAACGCTAAGGAATTTCCAATTGAAGTGGTTGGAATAATCATTCCGTCCTCTGTAATCGCAACCGCTTCCAAAATAGCGAAATCTATATCCAGAACGTCAGCACGGAGTAACTCTGCTGTATGAGACAAGTGTTGATCCACAAATAAAAAGTCTCCGTTATTAATTCCTTTTCGCATAGTAGCGTCAGCTTGGAAAGGTAATCTTTTCCCTAAAATTCCTGCCTCAGCAAATAATTTGTCTACATCCGATCCTAAAGAAGCCCCAGTATAAACATTTACTTTAAAAGATTCATCATTCTTAACTCGGTTTACAAGCGCAAATGGGACTGCTTTTACATCACCTGCACGTGTAAACCCACTTAAGCCTAAAGTCATTCCACTTTGAATCCAGGAAGCTGCTTCTTCAGGTGTAACTACCCGATCTTTTAGACGTTGATCTCTGATTCTATCTAAATTGTTCTCCATATGTAATCCCTCTCTCATTGAATATTCATAATTATTTTACACATTAACACTATCAAAATAGGGATTTTAGTATACAATGCCGAAAATTCAGACAGAACAGCAAATCTAGGTTCTAAAGCAGAAAAATTTAGAATCCTAGAAGTTTACGGAAATAACTAGCGTATGATTGACTAACTGGTACTCTCTCACCATTATCCATCGAAAGTACAAAAGTAGAATGGGTATCAGGATAAATCGCTTTAATATGATTAACATTTACAATAAACGAACGGTGACATCTAATAAATGAATCTTTCGGAAGCAAGTATTCGAATTCTTGCAGAGAGTATTTATGTGTTCCTGATAACTCTTCTGAATTCACATACGTCTTTTTATCTTTAGCCTCTAAATACATAACCTTTGAAAAAGGAACCGGAATCCAGCCGTCTGTTGTTTTTAAAGTAACAACTGACTTTCCATCCGTTAAAGCTGGATAAATTGCCGTCACGCAACCTTCAAGCTTTCCATTGTTTGAAAATGGTACAGCCATTCCATGATAAGGAATACCAAAAACATCCCGATTCATAAACTCAGAGGTTTTTTGATTCATCACCATCGCTTTATGAGCAATCGTTCCTTCCTTTATAGGATCCCCGACACTAATCTTTAAATCAATTCGTTTACTTGGCCGATAGTAAATATATTCTTTCGTATTCGAAACAGCAATTGAAATTTCATCTGAAAATAGTTCCCCAACAACATCTAGTAATAAACCTAACGTTCTATCTTCCATTCTATTAACACCTCATTCACTATTATACTACTATTATGAACGAGCATCTGTTGCTTTATAAAAAGTTTAATTTTAAATTACTTTTAAAATTAGTTTTATTCACTATTACTTCGTTACTACAAAAAACCTCACTTCAGAAAAGTGAGGTTTCCTCTCATACAATATTTTTTTATTTTTTATTAAGTAAAGTGAATTTAAGAATTTATTGCCCCTATTTCTGTATAATAAATAATCCCAAACTACAAACAGTTTGGGATTATCTTTCTCATTTATTATGCGCATCTAACCACGAAATTAAATCTTTAAATACTTCATCCTTATTTACTTCATGAAACATTTCATGTCTACCATTTTCATATAAACGTAGTGTCACGTCTTTCACACCACATTTTTTATAGTTTTCATATACTTCTTTTACACCTTTCCCCATATCGCCAACAGGATCACGATCACCAGAAAATATATGTATTGGAAGATTCTTTGGCGTCTTCTTGTATTCTTCTAGTTTATTTACTTCTAATACTCCAGAAAATAATTCTCGGTAAAAACTCGTCGTACAAATGAAACCACATAACGGATCCGCAATATATTTATCAACTTGATTATTATCTGAAGATAACCAATCAAATTTTGTACGATTTGGCTTAAAGTTCGAATTGAAGTTTCCGAAAGATAAAAAGTTTAACATTGGACTTTTCGTTTTTGCCCCGCGCAATTTCATTTCGATTGTTGCTACTTTATGACCAATAGCTCCTAAAAGCCCTGGATTTCCACCTGTTCCTGAAATCAGAAATCCATCGTATAGTTCACCCCTAAGTTGTACAGCACGTCTTGATAAAAAAGAACCCATACTATGTCCAAGTAAAAACAAAGGACTTGACTGCTCTTCTTTTATCCTTTCTGAAACAAAGATAACATCCGATACAACTTGATTCCACCCTATATTTGGTTCAAAATGACCATAATCTTCTTCTTTTTTTACTGTTTTCCCATGTCCTTTATGATCATGCGCATAAACACCATACCCTGCTTCCAATAAAGCATCTACAAATTCTGTATACACCCCTGCATGCTCTGTCATGCCATGTGCAATTTGAATAATTCCTCTCGGATCTCCTTCTGGTAACCACTTACGCAAATAAATTTCCGATCCATCCAATGCCGTAACGAAACTTTCCTGTACATTCATTTCGTCAGCCCCCAACTCTATTATGTATAGCTTTAAGAAAATGAATATCCATTCACTTTTCTTATTTTATATTATATGTAATTGCTTTCATTATGACAAATGATGTATTTTTCAGACTTGCTTTTAAACTAATTTCTTGACGAATTCAAAATAAAATTATATAGTCACTTACATAAAGTAACTATATAATTTTTAGGAGGTTCCTACTATTATGATGCCATCATTATTTTTAGCACATGGTTCGCCTATGCTCGCTATTCAAGATACAGACTATACACGATTTTTAAAAACACTTGGAGAAACATATAAACCGAAAGCAATTGTTATTTTCACTGCTCATTGGGAAAGTGAAGTATTAACGATTTCCTCATCAGATAACGAGTATGAAACAATTTATGATTTTGGAGGTTTTCCCCCTGAGTTATACGAAATCAAATATCGTGCGAAAGGCTCTTCTCATATTGCATCTATTTTAGAAACAAAATTTAAGAACAAAGGTATTTCAGTCCATCATAATATGACGAGAGGTTTAGATCATGGTTCATGGACACTCCTGCACCGCATGTATCCAGAAGCAAATATTCCTGTCGTGCAAATATCAGTCAATCCATTCCTTTCTGCAACAGAACAATTTGAAATTGGAGAAGCACTTAAAGGACTCGGACAAGAAGATATTTTAGTAATCGGGAGTGGCGTTACCGTTCATAATTTACGAGCACTGAAATGGAATCAAACTACACCTGAAAAATGGGCAATTGAATTTGATGATTGGATTATTAAACATATGCAGAATAACGATAAAGATGCATTGTTTAATTGGGAGAAAAATTCTCCTCATGCACAATTAGCAGTACCAAGAGCAGAACATTTTGTTCCTTTATTTATCGCTATGGGAAGTGGTGAAAATAGCGGTGAAGTCATTCACCGTAGTTACGAGCTTGGTACATTAAGTTATCTTTGTCTTCGATTTTAAAGAAAAGGATGAAGCACATGCTGCTTCATCCTTTTTCTTTTTCATTCACTTAGTTAACTAACTTCCAAATGTCGTTTCTCTGATACCTCTTCGTTCTTATTATGAAAATAAACCCAAATACACGCAATAAATAATAGTGAAGATGTAGAGAGGAAAACATATTGGAAACCTGCATGCGCTGCAATTTGTCCCCCGAGCACTGGACCAATCATATTTCCTAAAAACTGAAATGATTGATTATATCCAAATATTTGTCCCGTAACATGGGTTGGTGTATGTTGTTTTAGTAGAGTTTGTACGGAAGGTAATAATCCTGCTTGTGCGATACCTAATAAAAATCGAAGAATTAATAGTTGCCAAGCTGACGTTACAAATGCTTGCGGGATAAAAATAATTCCTGCAGCAAATAACGCTACAACTAACGTTTTTTGAGGACCGATATGATCTGATAATCTTCCTAGTCTTGGTGCTGCCAAAATAACTGCTAATCCTGTCGCTGACATAACTGCACCCGCAATTGTTTCAATATGTGCAGTATGAGGACCTACTAAATTTTTCACGTACAATGTAACAATTGGTTGAACTGACATATTAGCAAGTTGAATAATAAATGTTGTTACAAATAAACTAATAATTAAATGCTTCGCTGGGACCATCGTCCATACTTTTTTCGGCTGTATTTTTTTTGCTTGAGCAGAGTGATTTTCTTCATGCAGGAAGAAAAAAACGATGAGAAAGGAAAGGAATAAAAAAGCTCCTGTAACAAGAAAGACATGACGCATTCCAATTAATTCAGACAAATACCCTCCAAGTAATGGACCAAGTAACGAACCGCTCACACCACCAGTTGAAATTGTGGAAATCGCCCAACCTGAATGTTCTTTCGGAGTTTCTGCTGCAATAAATGTCATCGCTGTTGAAAGGAAACCAGATACTGCTCCCATTAAAAATCGTAGTGCGACTAGTTGATACACATCCGTTACAAACCCCATAAGCGTCATAATAATCGCCATACCGAGGCTAGCACGAATAAGCATCAATTTCCGTCCATGTATATCACCAAGCTTTCCCCATATTGGCGATACGATCGCACCCATTAAAAATGTTACACCAAATGCAAGTCCCGACCACTGTGCAATACTTGAAGTGCCAGTTACTCCTAATTCCTCAATATAAAAAGATAAGAAAGGAATTACTAAACTCATACCGGCTGCAGTGGTAAAACAACCTAGCCAACAAATCATTAAATTCCGTTTCCAGCTGGCCATTTTCACACCTTCTTTCTTTAGATACCCATTCTACACCCTTTCTTGTAAAAAGTTTAGTAATTTGCTTTATATGCAAGATTTACTACAAAACCCGCTATTTTCTAGTAAAAAACACTACATCTCTACATCATTTTCATAATAAAACCAACTCCTCTATATGAAGTTGGTTACTTATTATCTATCGGTATTAAACGAGCATTACAATTTCTCTCGTAAAACTCAATGGGACCTGCTTGTCCAATAATCGCATATTCATATCCATCTTGCTTCATATTATATAAACAATGATGCAATAATTCTTTTCCTACACCTTTCACACGATTTTGTTTCGCTATGCCCATTGGACCAAACAAGCCTTTCTTTCCTCTCACTACATCGTAACAGGCGAAACCAACTATTACTTCCTCCTGCTGTGCAATATAGATAGGTAACTTTTCGTTATATGTCCGAAATCCATAATCAACCGACTGTAACCACCGTTCACCAAATTCATCCACTACAAATCGTGATAACTTATCAAAATCAGAAGGACTAACTCTTCTTACATGACAAAATAATGTATTATAAATAGATTTAAAACTATTTAAATCAACCGCTAAGTCTCTCGGTGCAGCTGTAATACGTAATATATCTTCTTGCATTTGTGTATGTATAAATCCACCAATATTTGTATCTACATGAAATAATGCATACATAACATGTCCTTCATTTACTACTACTTGCTGAAAGCGTTCCATACGTTTCTTCGCTATTTGTAAAATTTCTATCGCCTTATAAGATAGTTTATATTGCCCTATTTTTTTATACTCTTGATTATGTAAATCGAATTGTTTTCGTAACGAAAGTTTTTCTAAAAAATCTGGACCGACTTTGTGAAACAAATACATAAATAACTCAGCGCAAACTCCTGTACCTTCTTTACACATACCTATAAACAGATGGACTGGGTGAATTATGTTATACTCACTCTCTTTTGCTGCAATCTCCAATATTTTATGCACACGTTTTGTAAATTGAAATTCCTCCATATGTGTTTCCATCCTCTACTAATTTACTAACAAACCGTAACCATAAATAATTGAAACAATTACACCCACTACCAATATACCTGGAAGTAAATTTGCCACCTTGATTTTAATAATACTAAGCAAGTTCAATCCAATAGCAGATATCATAATGCCGCCCGTAGCCGTCATCTCCACTATAAATTGGTTCATTAATTCTTTCGGGACAAAACTATTAATTTGTGTTGCAAAAACTGCAATACCACCTTCATATAAAACAACTGGAATTGCCGAAAATACTACGCCAATTCCTAGAGTTGTCGTTAATATAATAGAAATAAATCCATCGATAATCGCCTTTGTAAATAAAATATCATGATTTCCGCGAATCCCACTGTCAAGTGCACCAAGTATCCCCATCGCGCCAATTGCAAAAATTAAAGTAGCTGTTACAAAACCTTCTGATATGCTACCTTTCCCTTTCGATCCAACTTTATTTTCTAGCCAATCCCCTAAATGTTTTAACTTTTCTTCTAATTGTAACCATTCTCCAATTACCGTACCAATCACTAAACTCAGTATGACAACAAGAAAGTTTTCACTTTTTAATGCCATTTGAAGCCCAAGCACAGTAACCGCTAAACCGATTGCGTGCATTATCGTCCCTTTCATACTTTCTGGAATCCTACTAAATAATTTACCAAGTAAAGTACCAAATATAATACAAATTCCATTTACAACTGCTCCTAATATAACCATTTCTCATTCTTCACCCTTCGAATTCTTTATTTCTATATTTTGGTTTATACATTGATTTACAGGTTATCTATATGTTAACTTAATATTGAGAATATTAACAAATGTTTTCCACTACATAACCCGCTATTTTTTGTAACTTTAATTACCTTTAATAGATTTAGTGTTAATTTAATTGCGGGATAATATTAAAAGGGAAGGTATATATGAAAACTTTACTAAAACGATTTTTGTTAATAGCCTTTTTCATTACACCGATTGTTTTATTAATCAATTACTCTTTTATTTCAAAAGCAAAAGACAAACCCGATTTGCAAAACAAATCTAGTAAAACCGCTTCAAAAAGCGAAAAGAAAATAGAAGACCAAGAAATCACACTCACCTTCTCTGGTGATACAATGTTTGATTGGCAATTACGTCCTATAATCGAAAAGAATGGGGCTGATTACCCATTCCAACATGTAAAAGAAGAAATAAAAAAAGCTGATATTTCTTTTGTGAATTTAGAGTCGGCATTTACAACGAAAGAAAAGAAAGCACCTGGGCAACTGTTTTGGATTAAAAGTGATCCATCTACACTACAAGCTATTAAAAACACTGGATATGACATCGTAAATATTGGGAATAACCACACACTTGATTATGGGCAAGATGGATTATTAGATACGATTTCTCACGTAGAAAAATTAAAGTTCCCTTACATTGGAGCCGGAAAAAATGCGAAAGATGCATATACAGCACGAGAAATGACCGTAAAAGGGAAAAAGTTTAAATTTCTTTCCTTCGTTCGATTTATGCCTGATTCTAATTGGGTAGCTGGTGAGAATAAACCTGGCGTTGCGAATGGCTATGATTTAAATCTTGTAACAAAAACAATTAAAGAACAAAAGAAAGATGCAGACTATTTAATCGTCTATATGCATTGGGGCGTTGAAAAATCAAATCGTCCGGTAGAATACCAAAAGCAATATGTACCTAAAATGGTTGAAGCAGGAGCTAACGCAATTGTCGGGAGCCATCCACATTGGTTACAAGGGTTTGAGTATTATAATAAAGTTCCTATCGCTTACTCATTAGGTAACTTTTTATTCCCGAGTTATGTGAATGGGAAAAGCGCTGAAACTGGCGTATTAACTTTAACTTTTAAAGGAAAGGATGTCCAAATGTCATTCAATCCTTATATCATTCGCAACAACCAAGTTTCCCCTGTAAATGAAGGAGAAAAGAAAAAAGCTCTTCAATATTTACAAACAATTTCAACTGATGTAGAAATTGATGATACAGGGAAAATAAAAAACAAACGAAACTAGACAGCTCAAGATCTATTTCTCTGTAATATACTTTACAGAATAGGTGATAAACATGCTGAAAGAGTTATTAGAAAATATAAACCTCTTAGAAAACATCTATAAAATGTCTATAGCAATCCTGCTTTTATGTTCCTTTTATTCTGTGAGACTATTTAAAAAAATAAAGCGAGAGAGAAATCTTACTCCTTTTGAATTTACAATGTATGTAATCATTCGTATTGCGATACTCTTTTGGTTAGCTAGCTTTATTCTTCTTGAATTTAATGAGTACCTAGTTTAACTATAAAAAAGATAGAAGAAGCACTATATTCCCTCGCTTGTATCTATCTTTTTTATTTACATTCTAACTCTTTCCTTCTATTAAATAAGCAAATCAAACAAAACAGGGTTTTTATTAAGTTCCATAAATTGAATATTATTTTCTTTAAAGCGAGTAATTAATTGCTCATAATCTTCTTTATGTTTTAATTCTACGCCGACTAATGCTGGACCATTTTCTTTATTATGTTTCTTAATATACTCAAAGCGCGTAATGTCATCTTCTGGTCCTAATCCTTTATCAAGAAATTCTCTTAGCGCACCTGAACGCTGCGGAAATTCAATGATAAAGTAATGTTTCAGTCCTTCATAAATGAGCGAACGCTCTTTCATTTCTTGCATTCTATCAATATCATTATTTCCACCACTTAGCGTACATACAACTGTTTTACCTTTTATTTCATCTCTATATAAATCAAGCGCTGCAATAGAGAGTGCACCAGCCGGTTCAGCTACAATCGCATTTTTCTTATACAGTTCTAAAATCGTCGTACAAACTTTCCCCTCTGGTACTAAAATAATATCGTCAATTACATCTTTACAAGTTTCAAATGTTAACTTTCCTACTTTTTTAACAGCTGCCCCATCAACAAAGCTATCTATTTTCTCCAATGCTACATTTTCATTTTGAAGAAAAGCCTCTTTCATAGATGCAGCTCCCATTGGCTCTACACCAATAACCTTTGTAGTAGGACTAACACCTTTTACATATGTACCAACTCCTGATGCTAATCCACCACCACCGATTGCTGTAAAGATATAATCAACCGGTTTCTCCATATCATGCATAATTTCAACTGCCACTGTCCCTTGACCAGCAACTACATACGGATCATCAAACGGATGAACAAATGTCATTCTATTTTCTTCACAATAACACTGTGCTTCTTGGAAAGAGCTATCGAATGTATCACCAACTAATACAATCTCTGCGAAATCACCACCGAAAAATTGTACTTGTGATACTTTTTGTTTCGGTGTTGTTGTGGGCATAAATATTTTTGACGGAATCTTCAATAAATTACACGTATAAGCAACTCCTTGCGCATGATTACCAGCACTTGCACAAACAACACCGTTTTGTAACTTTTCTTTCGGTAAACTTTGAATCAAATTGTATGCACCACGAATTTTGAAAGAGCGAATTAATTGTAAGTCTTCTCGTTTTACATAAACGTCACAATCATATTTCTCAGATAAAACTGTATCACGTTGTAACGGTGTTTTAATAACGATATCTTTCAGGCAATTATGAGCCATTAAGATATCTTCAATTTTCACTCTCTCCTTTACCTTTTGCACCATTATATATCATCCTTATCTCTTTTAAATTGGCTCAATCAAAATGTGGGATTTTCAGGACAGCCCCTGTATTCGCCGATGTTACCATTTGTGCATAACGTCCGAGCCAGCCAGTTTTTACTTTCGGTTCTGGTCGTTTCCATTCTTTTTTACGCTTATCTAATTCTTCATCACTCACTCTTACTTCTAGTAAGCGTTCTTCAACATCAATACATACAATATCCCCTTGTTCAAGAAGTGCAATCATCCCGCCCGCTGCTGCTTCTGGTGAAATATGTCCTACTGAAATTCCACGTGAAGCTCCAGAAAAACGTCCATCTGTTAATAATGCAACCTCAGCACCTAATCCCATTCCAGCAATTGCTGATGTTGGGGCTAACATTTCTGGCATACCAGGCCCACCTCTTGGTCCTTCATAACGAATGACAACTACATCTCCTTTTTTCACTTTCCCAAGCATAATGCCCGCAAGTGCCTCATCTTGTGAATTAAAAATAACGCAAGGCCCTTCAAAACGCTTTACCTCTGTTGCACCGCTTTTAATAACCGCTCCATCTTTAGCAAGATTTCCTTTTAATATACGTAAGCCCCCCTCTTCACTATGAGGGTTTTCGAGAGAGTGAATAACCTCCTTATCTTTAATCTCTGCCTCAGCGATATTTTCTCTTAATGTTTGCCCAGTAGCAGTTATTCGATCAAGATGAAGTACTCCTTCTTTCCGGCTCATCTCTTTCAAAATTGCACTAATCCCGCCCGCACGATCAATATCTTCCATATGCCAATTTGAGGCTGGACTTACTTTACATAAATGAGGTACACGTCTTGAAACTGCATCAATACGGTTCATATCATAATCTAGTCCTGCCTCTTGTGCGAGTGCTAGCGTATGTAATACTGTATTCGTTGATCCACCCATCGCCATATCAAGTGCAAAAGCATCGTCAATTGCTTCTTCTGTTACAATATCACGCGGCTTAATATCTCTTTCAATTAAAATTTTCAATTTCTCTGCTGCTTGTTTAATTAACTCTTCACGTCTTGGATCAATTGCTAAAATACTCCCGTTACCAGGAAGAGCTAAACCTAACACTTCACATAAACAATTCATAGAGTTCGCGGTAAACATACCCGAACAAGAGCCACAAGATGGACAGCCATGATCTTCAATATCTTTTAATTCTTCTTCTGAAATTTTCCCAGATTGATAAGCTCCTACCCCTTCAAAAACAGAGCTTAAATCAACAACTTCTCCTTTTGACGTTTTTCCAGCCGCCATCGGGCCGCCTGAAACAAACACAGTCGGAATATTAATACGTAGTGCAGCCATCATCATACCTGGTGTAATTTTGTCACAGTTTGGGATACAAATCATGCCGTCAAACCAGTGTGCATTTACAACCGTTTCTACTGAATCTGCAATAATTTCACGACTCGGAAGAGAATAACGCATACCGATATGTCCCATCGCAATACCATCGTCAACTCCAATTGTATTGAATTCGAATGGTACCATACCTGCCGCGCGAACTGCCTCTTTTACAAGTTTCCCAAACTCGTTCAAGTGTTTATGCCCTGGAATAATTTCAATAAAAGAATTACAAATCGCTATGAAAGGTTTATCAAAATCTTCATCTTTCAAACCAGTTGCTTTTAATAAACTACGGTGCGGTGCTTTATCAAAACCTTTTTTAATCATGTCACTTCTCATCTTGTCAAATCCCCTCTTACATATTTTTCATTTATACTCTCTTACTCTATTTCTTTACTAATTCTTTCGGTGCATGAATCCAGCTCATCATTTCACGAAGCTCTGCTCCCACTTTTTCTAATTGATGATTTTGTTCTGCTTTTTTCATTGCGTTATACGTCGGACGCCCTGCTTGATTTTCTAAAATCCATTTCTTCGCAAATTCACCTTGCTGAATTTCTGTCAGAACACGCTTCATTTCCTTCTTCGTTTCATCTGTAACAATTCTCGATCCTGTTACATAATCTCCAAACTCTGCCGTATCTGAAATAGAATGGCGCATAGTCGTTAATCCACCTTCGTACATTAAGTCGACAATTAGCTTTAATTCATGCAAACATTCAAAGTATGCAATTTCAGGACGATATCCACCTTCCGTTAACGTTTCGAACCCGGCCTTCACAAGTGCAGTTACCCCGCCGCAAAGTACAGCTTGCTCACCGAATAAATCCGTTTCGGTTTCTTCTTGGAATGTCGTTTCAATTACCCCCGCACGTGTACACCCTACACCTTTTGCATACGCCAGTGCTACATGTAGCGCTGTTCCCGTCGCATCTTGATGCACTGCGACTAATGCTGGAACACCATTTCCTTCTTGAAATACACGGCGAACGAGATGACCTGGACTTTTTGGCGCGACCATCGCTACATCTACGTAACTTGGCGGATTAATTTGTCCGAAGTGAATGTTAAATCCATGTGAGAAAAGTAACATTTGTCCTTCACGAAGATTCTCTTCTACCTCTGCTTTATACACATGAGCTTGCTGTTCATCTGGCAATAACATTTGTACAACTTGTGCGGTTCGAACCGCTTCTGAAACAGACATTACTTCAAATCCATCCGCTTTCGCTACTTCATACGACTTACCAGGACGAACACCAACTACAACCTCTACACCAGAATCACGTAAATTTTGTGCTTGCGCATGACCTTGTGATCCATAACCAACTACTGCAACAGTTTTTCCTTGTAATAACTCTACATTTGCATCTTTTTCATAATATGTTTTCATATTCCATACACTCCTTATAATTTATTTACTTGCAGAACATCAATTAATTTTTTCAACTGACTAACAAGTAATGTCGCTTCATTTTCAGTACAAACTGCTGTGAGTTTCATTTCAGAAACACCACTAGTATCTCTTTCTTTTAAATGTAAAGAAGAAATATAATAACCACGCCGAGCAAAAATCCCACTTATACGTAATAAGACGCTTGGCTCGTTATGAATAACGAGTGAAAAAGTATGACTCATTCTTCCCACCTCTTCATAATCATTTCGTTATTCCCTTTGTTTGGCGGAACCATCGGAAATACGTTTTCACCTTCTTCTACACAAAAATCAACTACGACAGGACCTTCATAAGCAAATGCTTCTAACATCACTTGTTTTGCCTCGGTTGAATTTGTTGCTCTTAATCCCTTTACTCCATAAGCTTCTGCTACTTTCACAAAATCTGGTGATCCAATTTTTGATTCTGATAAACGATTTTCATAAAACATTTCTTGCCATTGCCTTACCATCCCTAAAAATTTGTTATTTATGATAAATACTTTTACAGGGATGTTATTTTCAGCAATTGTTTGTAGTTCTTGAATGTTCATTTGAAAAGAAGCGTCACCTGCAATACAAATGACAAGTTCTTCTTTTTTAGCTAGCTGAGCACCAATTGCTGCTGGAAAACCAAACCCCATCGTTCCTAATCCTCCAGAGGTAAGGAACGTCCGAGGTTTTCTTGCTTTATAGAAGTGAGCAGCCCACATTTGATGCTGACCTACTTCTGTTGTGACAATCGCTTCACCATTCGTTAATTCACTTACTAAGTTGATCACATGCTGTGGTTTTAACTCAGATTCTTTTTGCTTATAAGAAAGTGGATATTCTTCTTTCCATGTCTTTACTTTCTGAAGCCATTCGTCTGTTTGTGTATAAATAGACATATGTAACAGCATGTGTAACGCTTTTTTTACATCACCAACAATCGGATGTTCTACAGTTACATTTTTATGAAACTCAGAAGAATCAATATCAATATGTACTTTTTTCGAGTTTGGAGAAAAAAGTTCTAATTTTCCTGTTACACGATCATCGAAGCGAACACCTAATGCAAGTAGTAAATCACATTCTGTTACCGCCATATTAGCAGCGTATGTCCCATGCATACCAAGCATCCCTAGAAACAATGAATCATCCGGTGGATATGCACCAAGTCCCATTAAAGTTGAAACGACTGGAATACGGTTCTCCCTTGCGAATTCGAAGAGTTCATCGGATCCACCTGAATGAATGACACCTCCTCCAATATAAAGAAGTGGACGCTTAGATTTTGAAATTGCTTTAGCCACCTCTCTAAGTTTCATGCTGTCTGGTACAAATTCTGGTTTGTACCCCGGAATATCAACTTCTTCATTAAAGAAACTGGTGACTTTTGCATTTTGAACATCTTTTGGAATATCAATTAATACTGGTCCCGGGCGCCCGCTTTTGGCGATGTAAAAAGCTTCTTGCACAATTCGTGATACATGATTCACATCACGAACCTGGTAATTATGCTTCGTAACAGGTACTGTAATTCCGACAACATCCGCTTCTTGAAATCCATCTTTACCAATTAAAGGCGTTGCAACTTGCCCGGTAATGACAACTAAAGGAATCGAATCCATATAAGCGTCTGCTAAGCCCGTAACTAAATTTGTCGCCCCTGGGCCAGAGGTAGCAAAGACTACCCCGACCTTTCCAGAAGCTCTCGCATATCCTTCAGCCGCATGAATGGCAGCTTGCTCATGACGAGTTAAAACATGTTTCAAACCACTTTCGTATAACGCATCGTATACTGGTAAAATCGCTCCGCCTGGATAGCCGAAAACGGTCGTTACACCCAATTTCTTCAAACATTGAATCACGTGCCCAGCGCCTGTCATTTCTTCATACTGTAACTTCTCATACGCTGTATACTGCTGCTTCATTTCCATTAACTCCTCTCCTTATTTATGCTAAGCTTTCCGTCAGCCCGGGAACACGTACTCCTCTTTCTCTCGTTAATTTTTTAAATTCTTCGGTCAATTGTTTCGTTACACTTCCTGGTTTCCCATCTCCAATTTCTCTGGAATCAACTTTTACAACTGGAATTAACTCCGCTGCTGTTCCTGTTAAAAATACTTCATCCGCTACATATACATCATGGCGAGTGAACGGTCTTTCCTCACACGGAATACTCAGTCGCTCACATAGCTCGATAACACTATTTCTCGTAATACCTTCTAATGCTCCTAAATAGGATGGCGGGGTTAATACTTTTCCATCTTTCACAACGAAAACATTATCACCAGAACCTTCACAAACATATCCTTGTTGATTTAACATAAGAGCCTCTAACACTCCTGCTTGTGCTGCTTCAATTTTTACAAGTACGTTATTTAAATAATTCATTGACTTAATACGTGGATCTAACGCATCTGGCGTATTACGTCTTGATGCAACAGATACAACGCTTAGCCCATTATCATAAAATTCTTGTGGGAATAACTTTAATTGTTCTGCAATGATAATTACGCTCGGCTTCACACAACTTCTCGGATCGAGCCCTAAGTCACCTTTTCCTCTTGAGACAATTAAGCGAATGTAAGCATCAGTATATTCGTTTTTTTGGAGTGTATGTAAAACTGCTTCTTCCATTTCTTCTACCTTCATTGGAATTGTTAGTAAAATAGATTTCGCTGATTCATACAATCGTTTCACATGTTCTTTTAAACAAAATACATTTCCTCCGTAACTACGAATCCCTTCAAATACACCGTCTCCGTATAAAAAACCGTGATCATATACTGAAACAACTGCCTTTTCTTTTTCTACAAATTCCCCATTCATGTAAATGTACTGGTTTCCCATCTCACATCGCTCCTCTTTTTTTCTCTATTTTTTGCAATCTATTTCTACATCGATTGCTGAGATGAGTATTTTTAACAGAATATTCAGTATATAAACCTTAAAAATATACTCGTCTCAACAATCGATTACTTACATACTTGTAGCAATCCATTGCTGAGACGAGGGAATCGTGGTACCACTCAGCTTCCTTATACTTCTCACGAAATATAAGCTCTGCAAGTCCAATTAGACTTTTGTTTTTCTATCGGGAACAACCCCGCTACTTTTTACTAGTTTTCAAAAGTAGTGCTCCAAGGTGATTTTCAATGAGTGAATTGTTACCACCCTCACAGCCTCGGGGCAGCTCTCTGAAACAATCTTTATCATTTACTCTCCTCTTCTACGCATTCTCTTCTTCTATTTTTAAAAATAAAAACTCTCGCCTCAGCAATCAACTACTACAATTTAGTAGCTTTGATTGCTGAGGCGAGAGTTTCGCGTTACCACTCAGCTTCCTTATACTTCTCACGAAATATAAGCTTTGTAGGTCCAATCAGACCTCCGTCCTTTTACCGGAGACGATGCCGCCGCCCTCTACTCAGTTTCCCTTTCGCAAGCGATGCTCCGAGGTGATCTTCAATGATTCGATTGTTACTACCCTCACAGCCTTGGAGTAGCTCTCTGAAACGATCATAATCATCTACTTTCCTCTTCTTTGCATATACAACATATAAAGTTAGAAAATTCTTAATTAACTTTTATTTGTTACACGTATTATAGGACGTTGTTCTTTTCGTTGTCAATATGTTTTTTTCAAAAAAATCAAAATTCATTCTATTTATTTTTTCTCAAATCAAAATTGGAATGCATTACTTACATACACTCATATATTACTTAAGTATGTTTGCATTACTACATAAAGAAAAACTTATAAAGTTTATGAGGAGATGAGGAAACTATGTTAAAAGGGAAAGTAGCGTTAGTTACAGGAGCAAGCCGAGGAATTGGACGAGCGATCGCTAAACGTTTAGCAAATGACGGTGCATTGGTTGCTGTTCATTACGGTAGTCGAAAAAATGACGCTGAAGAAACTGTTCATGAAATTCGATCAGATGGTGGCCAAGCTTTTTCTATCGGCGCAAATCTAGAATCCTTACACGGTGTAGAAAACCTTTATAACGCTTTAGATACTGAATTACAAAAGCGCACTGGTGAAACACAATTTGATATTTTAATAAACAATGCTGGCATTGGTCCTGGTGCTTTTATTGAAGAAACGACTGAACAGTTTTTTGATAGAATGGTTTCAGTAAATGCAAAAGCTCCATTCTTTATCATTCAACTAGCACTACCACGTTTACGTGACAATAGCCGAATTATTAATATTTCATCCGCTGCCACCCGCATTTCTTTACCTGATTTTGTTGCATATAGTATGACGAAAGGCGCTATTAATACAATGACTTTTACGCTAGCAAAACAGCTTGGAGCACGAGGAATAACGATGAATGCAATACTTCCAGGATTTATTAAAACAGATATGAATGCAGAACTCTTGAGCGACCCGATGATGAAGCAGTACGCTACTACTATTTCCGCTTTCAATCGCTTAGGTGAAGTAGAAGACATTGCCGATACTGCTGCATTCCTTGCTTCTCCAGACAGCCGCTGGGTTACTGGACAATTAATTGATGTGAGCGGAGGATCTTGTTTGTAAAAAACATATATTTTCAAATCTTTTTTATTGCGCAATAAAACAATTTATATAATACTATATAAAACATATACATTTAGGAGGATTACAGCAATGTCCGAAAAAACATACGAACTCGCAACCTTCGCAGGCGGTTGCTTTTGGTGCATGGTAAAACCATTTGATGAACTTCCTGGTATTCATAAAATACTTTCTGGCTATGCAGGAGGTCATGTAGAAAACCCAACATATGAACAAGTAAAAGCTGGAACATCTGGACATTTAGAAGTTGTTCAAATTACATTCGATCCTTCTATTTTTCCTTATCAGAAATTACTAGACTTATATTGGCCACAAATCGATCCAACTGATGATGGCGGACAATTTTTTGACCGTGGTCCATCTTATCGTACCGCTATTTTTTATCATAACGAAACACAAAAAGGGCTTGCTGAAAAATCAAAACAAGCTCTTGCAGAAAGCGGTATGTTTAAAGATCCAATCGTGACTGAAATTCGTCCTGCTGCACCTTTTTACGAAGCAGAGGAATACCACCAACATTTCTATAAAAAGAATCCAGAGAAATATGCTACTGAGCAAAAAGAATCTGGGCGTGAAGACTTTATAAAAGAAAATTGGCAAAAAAAATAATAAAAACGCATCGTGCTTTTTTAGTACGTTGCGTTTTTATTTTTGATAAAAGTACCATACAATTAACAGAACAATTGCTGTTAGTGACCAAAGTACTATCTCGTTTTTCACTCTATTCTTTTTCTTAGTCATTTCATTCCCTCCTAATAACTATTAAACATATTCAATTTTTTCTTTGTTTAATTGTCCATCTTATATACGTGAATACATCCTTACAAATTCTAATAGCAAGACCACCAATAATTCCGATTGCAATGGAAATTACTAGCATCTGTCCAAAACTAAAAGAATTTGTGTACATTATGTAGAGAACGATACATATAAGTAAAACATCCGGTAAAGAAAGTAAAAACCTTTTAAGCATTCCTTTATCTCCTCTATACTTTTTAATTTATATCTTCTACTGTAATTTTGAAATAAAATTTGTTCAAAAATTCCATTTACACCCTCATTTTATGAAAAATAATAAGAATCCCTTTTCAAAAGAGATTCTTATTCAGCAGATTTAAGTTTAATTATTTTCTACATATCCTATTCCATAATTACTCCTAAAATAGAATAATATTACTAATGATTTATTGTAAATTGACTATTTGCCAGGTAACCGAATGTCGCGCCAGCTACCTACATCGCATTGGCCAAATTCATTATTACCTACCGCGATCACCGTGCCGTCTGATTTTAGTCCGACTGTATGTGCACAACCAGCCGCTATCGCTACAATATCTCTCCAATCACTTACGTTACATTGACCATACTCATTCCAACCCACTGCGACCACGGTACCGTTTGATTTAAGTCCGATTGTATGATTCGTACCAGCCGCTATTGCTACAATATCTCGCCAGCCACTTACATCACACTGGTTATGTTTATCATTCCCCACTGCTGTCACCGTACCGTCTCGTTTAAGACCAACAGTATGAAGATACCCAGCCTTGACCGCTACAATACCTCGCCAGCTACTTACATTGCATTGACCATATCGATTATTCCCCACAGTCGTCAATGTGCCGTCCAATTTAAGACCGACTGTATGCCAGTCACCCGCTGTGACTGCCACAATACCTTGCCAACTGCTTACATTGCATTCTCCTTCTTTATTTCGGCCCACCGCTACTACCGTGCCATCCGATTTCAGGCCAATAGTACGACGCCACCCTGCCGCAACCGCTACAATATTATGCCAATCGTTTACATCACATTGTTCATGCTTATTCCAACCCAGTGCTACCGCAGTACTGTCACATGTAAGACCGATTGTATGAGCATTACCCGTGTTCGTTGCCATATGAACATTGCCCACTGCGACTGCTTCAATATCTCGCCAGCCACTTACATTACATTCCCCTTCTTTATTCCGGCCCACCGCTACTACCGTGCCATCCGATTTCAGGCCAACTGTATGACAACGCCCCGCCGCTATCATATCTTTGGGCCATCGCTTCACTTTTTCTTTCGATAAAAGGTAATCCATGTTTTACCTCCTTGCATATAAGCAACTGTATCATAATAGATATTTTTATCAAATTTCATTATAAATCTACATTTACAAAGAAAGCTTATTTTACTTCTTCAAAAAATAAAAACCTCCAGTTTAAATACTAGAGGTTTTCTCGTTATTTCTTCAATCGCTCAATAAAATCATGTAATTTATCAAGTGACTTCATATTCTGATTGCAAGCTACACCATCTTTGCAAATGTAGTTTCCCTTTTTAACGAAAGTTCCTGGTACATCGCCTTTAATTTCAACTAAAAACATTCCTACTTCTTCATGTCCATGACATAACGAACAAATGCTTTTTTTATTTAAACTTTGGAACGTTCCTTGCAGACCAACAAATTTATTTTTATCATTTTTCGCTATAATAAATTTCCTGCTTGACCCCTTATCAATCCAGCTTAAATAAGATATTTCTTTCATATCCATTTCTTCCATATCAGGAAGTTTTAACTTTTTCGCTTTAGGAAATAATTTTTTTAATGTTTGTGCTGTAACTTCTTGAAACGGAATTACATACGGATTTATTTTCATTAAAAATGATTCTGCATCTTCTCTATTTTGAACTGTTAATACCGTATCAATTAACTCTTTCTGTTCATCCGTTAAATTCTCAAATACATGTATTATCTTTTCAATCGCAAGCGATTTTAACGCTTGAATTACACCTCTATCATTTGCCGTTGCATGCCCGTTTGCTAAAATATAAGCTTGTGATTTTATAAAATTATATTGATCACTTCTAATAAACGCTTCCATCTTTATCACTCCATACAAATTGTTGATCTAGTTTTATTGTATACAATGATTACATTTTTTGATATGTAAAAGATAACTTAGAAACAAACATTACATATATCACTTATTCTCTACCGCTGCATTTCCTGACAAAAGAAGCCATCATCTGTTTTCCATTCCGCATATAATACGTCTTCAAATTTAGTAATTCCTTTTTGCTTTATTTGTTTATAAAGCCATCCTTCATCAAATCCCGCTTCCCTCAAATTATCCTTAACTACTTTTCCATCACTAATTAATGAAATTGGTAAGTATACAGGCTTATGTTTTAAACTTAAATCATTTATAGTAGGAGATTCGTATTTACTTTTTTTCAGAACGCTTATGTTTCCGTTCGGTTCCAATATCATATATTCAACTTCTCGGATTGAAAATATATCTTTTTGTTGCCTAAGCATTTGTTGTAATTGGTTTATATCCAAATGATTTACGCTTAATTGTTCACGATCAATCTTTCCGTTACGAATAATAATTGAAGGATACCCTTCAAAAAACCTTCTTGTTCCTCTTACTTTTTGTGTTATCACTTCTATAGTATAAATTAAAATTACCCAAACAAATACTGAATATAAAATAGACCATACTTTAATTTTAGGATCATATATTGAATTTCCAACGAGCTCACCTAGGACGATTGCAGAAATAAAATCAAATGGCGTTAGCTGAGATATTTGTGTTTTCCCTAATATTTTTGTAGCAATTAATAGAACAAAAAAACCAACTAAAAGCTCTATCGTTATTTGTCCAATATGATTCATATATGTTCACCTTTCTACTTTTCAAGTGCTCTGTATACCATTTAATAAAAAAACGGCACATTTTTTCTATTATCATGCCCGTTCACACCTCATATATCCAATACACATAAAATAAAAAGAGTCTGATTCAAAGTAATATATGAATCAGACTCTTTTCCTCTTATTTAGAATACACAATCTTTTTAATCGTTTCCCCAGAAAGAAAATATTCTTTTGCAAGTTGATGAATAGCAATCCCACTTTTAAACGCTTCTTTAATTGCTTTATTTCTTTCATCTAGTTGTTTTCTTCCGCCAGATCGTGTACCCCATTTATAATGTTTCGTTTCTTGTTTCGGAATGTAAATTGTTTCACCTTGTATATACTTTTGAATTTCAGTAATTAAACTCTCTGGTAAAACAGCATTAGCTTTTACGTATTTCATTTCTGCTCGCCCCTTATTTTTTATGGTCCATTTCAATAAGGTGCAAAGCCAAATATAAAAAATGATACGAGCTCATATAGGCGATTGTATATTACTTGTCTACCTCACGCAAAGTATCGCCATTTCCATACTTGGCTTTGCATGAGACGTTGCAGTGTCTGGCAATTGAATTATAATCGCCATATAAACACCTCCTAATATACCTTTTGCATTTTATTATATGATAAATTCCTTCTCCTTGCATCCACACCCTTCTTAAAGCACGAAATTACTTAGTTTGATATAATACTTTTTAACTGAATTAAAAATCATTGTGAGGTTACATTATGAAGAAAAAAATTATCATTACAATCGTTACACTATTCTTTATTATCACGGCATTATTCGGAACATACAAATTGATGAACGCAAGAAGCTTTCAATTATTTGGAGATTTAACACAACGCGTAGAAACAAATGAAAAAGTGATTGCTTTAACTTTTGATGATGGCCCTACTAACAATGTAAAACAAATATTACCGCTACTAGATAAATACAACGCTAAAGCTACTTTCTTTTTAATTGGAAATGAATTAGAGCAAAATTTATCGTTAGGAGAAGCTATCGCGCAATCTGGGCACCAACTTGGAAACCATACATATTCTCATAATAGAATGGTTTTCAAAACACCTTCTTTTATTAAAGATGAAATAGAAAAAACGAATTCATTAATCCGCCAAACAGGATTTACAGACGAAATTGATTTTAGGCCCCCTAACGGTAAGAAGTTAATAGGGCTGCCATATTATTTAAATAAAAACAATATCGAAACAATCACATGGGATCTTGAGCCCGATACTTTTTATAAATCTGCGGCTGATAAAATTAAATACGTTAATAAAAATGTAAAACCAGGTTCTATCATTTTACTGCACTCTATGTATGATGAGTCTAATGAAAATTTACAAACGATTGAAGGTATTTTAGATTCTTTATCTAAGAAGGGCTATCAGTTCGTAACAGTAAATGAATTGCAAAAAAGAGCAAAATAAAAAGGTAGCGTATCTTTGTATGATACGCTACCTTTCTTTTTATATAATGCCAAGTACATTTAAGAATACGATAATAATCGCAATTGGTGCGATATAACGAAGTAAGAATAACCATAATACGAATAGTTTATAACCTTTATTTTTACTTACACCTAGCTCTTTCATTAATACATCTTTCTTCATTTTTAAAGGAACAAAGATAGAAACTAATAATACACCAAGTGGCATTAATACGTTACTTACTGCATAGTCCGCTAAATCAAAGACTGTCTTCCCGAAAATCTTCAGATCACTTAATATACCGAATGATAATGCTGATGGTACCCCAACAACGAAGATTAATAACCCTACGATTAAGGCCATTTTTTCACGTTTCCCTTTACCTTTTGATGTTAACGATGCAACACTAATTTCTAACATCGAAATTGCTGATGTAATCGTAGCGAAGAAGAATAGTAATAAGAAAACGATGAAGAATAATTTTCCGAATGCCATTTTACTGAAAATAGCTGGCAATACGATAAATAATAGTCCTGGTCCTTGAGATGGTTCCATCCCAAATGCGAACACAACTGGGAAAATTGCAAGTCCTGCAAGTAATGTAATAACAAGAGTTAAGGCTACGATAGAAAATGCTGAACGTGGTAAGCTTTCTTCTTTCGGTAAGTATGAGCTATACGTTACCATAACGGCTACCCCAACAGATAATGAGAAGAACGATTGCCCCATTGCGTATAAAATAACTTCTGATGTTACATGTGAGAAATCAGGTTGTAAGAAGAAACGAACGCCTTCTCCAGCACCATCTAACGTAAGTGCACGAACGATTAATACAAAGAATAAAACGAATAGTGCTGGCATGAAATATTTATTTACTTTTTCAACACCATTTTGTACACCTTTACTTACGATGAAAATAGTAATAAGGATGAATAATAGCTGTGATCCAACTGCTAAATATGGATTAGAAATGATTTCACCAAACGTAGCTTCGTATGCTCCATTTCCTTCCCATAGTCTACCTGTAATTGCATTCCATAAATATAATAAAATCCAGCCTCCTACAACACTGTAGAAAGAAAGTAATATGAAACATGTTACAATTCCTAATTTACCTAACCAAGGCCATAACGTTTTAGGAGCAATCTCTCTATATGCATCGACAGCCTCTTTTTGTGTACTTCTTCCAATAACAAATTCAGCTAATAATAGCGGTAAACCAATTAATAATGTGAAACCGATGAAAATTAGGAAGAACGCTCCGCCTCCTCCAATGCCGGCCATATATGGGAATTTCCAAATCGCCCCAAGACCAATTGCCGAACCTGCTGCAGCTAATACGAAACCTAATTTCGATGTCCATTGCTGTGAATTCATTTGTTAATCTCCTCTCTATCTCTTTTTCTTTGTTACAATTCGGTATTTATATTGTTCTATCAATACTCTTTTCTAATACGTTCACTTCCTCCCTAATAATAAAAAAACGCCCCTACGTAAATACGTAGGGACGACAAAATTATCGCGGTACCACCCTAGTTGTGAAGAACACTAAGAAACCACCTAAATAAAAACGCCCCTACGCAAAAACGTAGGGACGATAAAATATCGCGGTACCACCCTAGTTATGAAGCCACACCAAAGTTAGGACCTAAATAAAAAACGTCCCTACGTAAATACGTAGGGACGATAAATATCGCGGTACCACCCTAGTTGTGAAAAAATCTTCACCACTTTATTTGATAACGGTATAAACTACCGTCTTTCATTTCCTCAAAATATGAGATTTATGAAAGATGCTCCAGGACGAACTTCATGAATAATCTATATACTGATTCACACCAACCATCAGCTCTCTGAAATAGGGAGATATTCACTACTATACCCTTTCATTGCCCAAATATTATTTTCCGAATTGATTACTATCATTTTTATCACACATTAAAAATAGTGTCAACTTATATTTCGAATTTTTATGTATTACAATCTATTTAAAAATTCGAAATATAAGTTTTAGTTTAGAAAACAAGTAGCTTAGTACATAACGAATTCTAACAGGCAATAGAAAAAGAATTACGTATTATTGATACTTATTCAATAATACAAATCATCTAGAAACATAACCTGTCTCTCTGTATTCATTTTTTAAGAGTTTGATGGATACCAAGAAAATTTCGCATCACTATCCAGTGGTCTATTTTTCGTTTCTTCTTTAATTACACGAAACCATTCATTTAGAATTTGATTTTTGGGCAATTGAGCAGCAAGGCTATCTTCCCAAATTATATGTGAGAACCAGGCTTTCGTTTCCCATTCAAACTGCAATTGTGCGAACGAAATTATAGGGTGATCAGCTCCACGAAATTGCTCATTTACTGCATTTGAAACTTCTGGAGCTTGCGGTAACAACTCGTTCTGAATTCTATTTCTTATCGTCTCATTTTCTAGCTGATCCCAGAAATACAATTGCCCATTTATTTGATAAAAAATATCAAATGAAGCCTCACCTTTCTTCAAATTCAATAACACGAAGGCACGTTCCACATCATTGTCAGCCGCTTTTACAGCATTAACAATTATATTTTGTGCCATTGATACCCAGTAACTAGTCGCTTCCTCTACCGGTGATTCAACATACAATTCTTCACTTAATTCATGAAGAGTAGCTTCTTGCTCATTTACTTTTTCAACTTTTTTAAAAAACCTATTAAAAAACCCCATAACTTCCCCCTTATTACTATTTTCTATTTCACAAAATAAAAAATAGATTTTTCTTGCTCATCCACATTTACTCCTGGCGCGTATGTATGAACTTGTTGCAACACTTCTTCTATTAGCAACTCTAACTCCTGCACACTTTTTTCTGGATTCCCTATTAATGTGTCCGCCATACGTTCATATAATTTTTCAGGTTTAATAGTCATTCGTTCCACATTATTAGGCATCCATTTAAACGCTGGATGATGTACGTACATTTTATTCAAACCAAATAAAACACCGAATATGTTCCTTTGTACTTCGCAAATAACGTCATAAAGCATAAGCCAATCTTTCCGTTTTAAAAGCGCCTTTCGATTGTGCCAACGATTACTTAACCATAGATTTTCTGAAATCATCCGTTTTGCTAGTTCATCTGAATATGCCGCTACTTTTTCTTTTAATTCATTCACTTTCCCTTCTCCATACAAACTAACACCATCATGAATGGATGATACAATACATTGTTTTTCATAACTTATATCATATTGATCCACCACATCCGAAATCACTTTCTCTACTGTCTCTGTTAAAAAGTTACTAACCTCTAATTTAATTCCCTCTTTCGTTAAATACGTTTCCGACCATTCTTCTTCCTCATACGGATGATACGATAATATTGTCCCATCAATATGATGAATAGGGGCCCTACGATCCTCATCTTCTGGCGGTGTTGACCATAAAATATGTAATTCTATATCTGAATGTTCATCTTCAAGCTTTCTAGCTACTGAACCCGCTAAAATAATAGCTTCTACTTTCGGATTTTTCCTATAAATCTCTGACATCTCTATCGCTTTCTCTTTTAATCCCATTTCATTTCCCCCTAAAATTGCAGTAATCCCCTATATTTCATTTATCTATTTCGATATTACAGCTTGCATTACCTTTTCAAATTCCTACTTAATCATATTTGTATCCAATAGCGCTGAATAACTTCACCAGTACGAGAAGAAACTACTTCATTTTCTAACACACCTCCAACCTTTTGAATCGTTTTAGCAGAACCGATATTGGATTTATCGCAAGTTATTAATACTTTCTGCAATCCTAATTTTTGCGCTTCAGCTAATGCAAGTTGTAGTTGTTTCGTAGCGTAACCGTGGCGACGTTTATTCGGATGGACACTATATCCAATATGACCGCTTTCCCGTAATAATTCTGGATTTAATCTATGTCTAATATTCACAAAACCTATAAGTTCCCCTTTTTCAAAACTTAAAAACTGACTAGATGGCACTCGATTAGCTAGTAAATTTTCTCCTAGTTCTTGTTTACTCACTTTTTCAAACCATTCATCAAGAGAATCAAAGTTTTGTAAAGAACTACTTCCATGTGGTTGTTCCCCTGAGTGTAAAAACGCTTGTCTATACGCCGTAATATGCTCACTATATTCATGGATTGGTTTTAATAGTTTCATTGTTCTTCTCCCCCTCTTCATTCCATAAAACAAACACCTTAATAGCAGCTACTCACTATTAAGGTGTTTCTATCCTTTTTATTCAAATAACCCCATGCTTAAATAACGTTCACCTGTATCAGGCGCAATACATAAAACTTTTTTACCAACGCCTAGGCGTTTCGCTATCATGATTGCAGCGTAAACAGATGCTCCAGAAGATGGCCCAACTAATAATCCTTCTTGTCTAGCTAAGTTTCTCATTGTCGTTAAAGCCTCTTCATCTGCAATTTGAATAATTTCGTTATACACTTCTGTATTTAAGTTTTTCGGAATAAATCCTGGGCTTGTTCCTACTAGTTTATGAGGACCTGGTACACCACCGGATAAAACGGGAGATCCTTTCGGTTCCACTACTGCAATATATAAGTTTGGCAATTTCTCTTTTAACGTTTCACCAGTCCCTGTAATCGTTCCGCCTGTTCCTGCTGTTGCAACAAAAGCATCAAGCTCTCCATCCATTTGTTCGTAAATTTCAAGTGCAGTCGTATAACGGTGAATATTCGGATTAGCTGGATTTTCAAATTGTTGCGGGATAAAACTATTCGGTATTTGTTTTTGCAGTTCTAACGCCTTCGCAATTGCTCCTGGCATTCTTTGTTCTGCTGGTGTTAAAACTACTTCTGCTCCGTATGCTTTCAATAAATTAATACGCTCTTTTGACATATTATCTGGCATAATTAAAATCGCTTTATACCCTTTAGCTGCTGCATTCATCGCTAAACCAATCCCTGTATTCCCGCTTGTCGGTTCAATAATTGTATCTCCTGGTTTGATGAGACCATTTTCTTCTGCAACGTGAAGTAAATTATAAGCAGCACGGTCTTTCACACTGCGCGATGGATTAAACATTTCTAGTTTCACATACACATCTGCTGCGTCTTCCGGAATAAATTTAGATAATCGGACGACAGGTGTATCTCCTATTAATTCCGTAACGTTTTCACACAATTTCATAGCGCATCCCCTATTCTATCGTTTTCTTATCACTTGGCAGTAACCATGAAGTGAGTCCAATTAATGGTAGACAACTACATAATAGCATAATAAATTGCAGGCTATATATATCTGCTAATTTCCCAAGAACTACAGCACCTAATGCTCCAAGTCCAAATGCAAGACCTACGATTAATCCTGACACCATTCCCACTTTTCCAGGCACAAGCTCTTGTGCATATACAACAATTACACTAAAACTACTTGAACTAATAAAACCGATACATAAAAATAACGGTACGACCCACACAAGTGAGACATGTGGTAATAACAGTGCAAGTGGCGCTGAACCTAACATTGAAAATACGATGATATTTTTCTTACCAAATCGATCTGCTAACGGTCCTCCGAAGAAAGTGCCTAACACACCAGCAATCATAAATGCGAATACGAAATACTGGGCATTTTTTATAGATAAACCGTAATGCTCTATTAAGTAAAATTGATAGAAATTCCCGATACCAGCACCGTACCAAGAGCGTACAAAAGTAAGAAAAACAAGAAGTATAATAACGAATTTAATGTGTGTACTTACAATTGCATTTTCCGCCTCAAGTGCAGCCCTCTTCTTCCTTCTTACAGCACCGGTTGCTAATTCATTTTTGTACCAATTCGATACGAAAATTAATAATGCAATTCCTACTGCTGCAAATGCTGTAAAACCTAATGAACCAATTTGACCGAGTGGAACGAAAATTAGCGCTGTAAAAATAGGAGCTAAAGAATTCCCCGTGTTTCCCCCAACTTGATAAATCGCTTGCGCTAACCCTCGTTTTGCACCTGCCGCCATATACGCAACACGAGCGCCTTCTGGATGAAAGACTGCGGAACCTAAACCAATAAATAAAACAGAAATAATAACAATAATAAAGTTTGGTGCAAACGCGAGTCCAATCATTCCAAGCATACTTGAAAACATGCCGAGTGGTAATAAAAATGGTGACGGCTTCTTATCTGAATACATACCAAACACCGGTTGCATAATCGATGACGTCATATTTAACGCAAACGCAATCCACCCTACTTGCATATAGGATAAATTCATCGTTTTTTCCAAAATAGGAAACAACGCCGGCACAACTGCTTGCATCGAATCATTTAAAAAATGCCCAAAGCTAATCGCAAATAAAATTCGATATATTGTCGGTGTTTCTACAGTTTTTTTGTGTGAAACTGCCTGCATATGTGAATCTCCCCTTTCTGTACAAAATATATATTTATTACAGTAGGTGTAATAAATTCTGACTTTTGAAACATTTCTATTCTATACTGCTTTCATTTCTTTTTCCAGAAATATAACTTAACTCCCGTCATTGGCTTGCATCCTTGTAACTTTCAGCGGTAAAACAGTACAAAAAAAAAGACAACCCAATCACATACTGGGTTGCCTCTTACATTAAATTGCAAAATGCTTATACTTCTCGTAATCACTCGTTTTACATTCTATTTGTAATTTGGTACCTTCGTTTTCGTAACTCGTAGATAAAACGTGTGCATGATTATTGAAATACGAAACTACCTGTCCTTGATCATATGGAATTAACATTTCACACTTCGTATATTCTTTATAGATGTGTGAGCGAATCATTTCTACAAGTTCTTCAATTCCAACATGTTTCTTCGCTGATAAATAAACGCGATTTTCTTGCACTTTCGGAATTTCAACATCTACCATATCTGATTTATTATAAGCATAGATCGTTGGAATATTTTCTACTCCAATTTTCTTTAACGTTTCATTTGTAATATCAATTAATTGTTCATAATTTGGATTTGCGTAATCTACAACGTGAATAAGTAGGTCTGCTTCCGCTACTTCTTCTAACGTTGAACGGAACGCCTTCACAAGATGATGTGGTAATTTACTTACAAATCCAACTGTATCTGTTAATAAAAATGATTTATTATCTGGCAAATCAATATTTCGTACAGATGTTTCTAACGTCGCGAATAACATATCTTTTTCAAATACTTGTTTTTCTTCTGTACCATTATAAATTTCAAGCATTGCATTCATCGTCGTTGACTTTCCTGCATTCGTATAACCTACTAATGCTACAACAGGTATTTCATTTTTCTTACGCTGCTTTCGCTGCGTTTGACGCTGGGCAACGAGCGCTTCTAAATCTTTATTCAAAACTGAAATTTGTTCTTCAATTTTACGACGGTCTAACTCTAACTTCTTTTCACCGACACCTTTATTTTTCGTACCAACGCCGCCGCTCTGTCTCCCTAACGATTCACGAAGACCGATTAAACGAGGCATCATATACTGAAGGTGTGCTACTTCTACTTGTAGCTGTGCTTCTTTCGTTTTCGCACGTTGCGCAAAAATATCTAAAATTAAAATGGTACGATCAATTACCTTACAATCTAAATCCTCTTCTAAATTTCGAATTTGTGAAGGAGATAATTCATCATTAAAGATAACCATATTGGCATCTATTTCTTGTACATACGCTGCAACTTCTTCAATCTTTCCTTTTCCGATATAATGCGATGGATTTACTCGTTGTAAATTTTGCGTTACTTGCCCAATTACCTCTACATCACAAGCTTCCGCAAGATTTGTTAACTCTTCCATCGAATATGCAAAATCATCTTCATTACCTACATTTACTCCAACTAAAACTGCTCTTTGTAATACTTCTTCCATATATTTATTCCTCCATTTCGATTACGTAAAATAAAAAACACAGGTCGCTGCCTGTGTTTTCGTAAACGGATAAGGGTTCACCAAAGAAATAGAAGAAAGCTATGCTTTCATCCTATTTTATAGTCAAAAAGTCCCAAGATTGTATACGTATCCACAGTAAGTGTTCACTTATACAACCCCATTCTATTTATAAAGGCAAAACAAAAAGAGGGCGTATTCGTCCCTCCCTCTTTTTCACATATAAGCTTAATAAAGGGTTCCTTTAAAATAGGCAGACCAATCCCGTTCACTCTGTACACAGACAGAGCCTTTGAGCGCTATTCAATTATTGGCACAAAGTATTGAGACGTAATCTGATTAAGATCAAAGGAAGCCCCTCCGTTCATTTTAAGTTACATAAAGTGTAGCATAAGTAATTCGCTTTCACAAGGTTTAACAACCTATATCACACGAAAGAAAATCTTTATATTTTTACTTTAATCGTCATTTTTTGCGAGTTTTTCTCACAATAAAAATAACAAAAGCAATTATCAAATTTAGAAACTTCTCGTATATTATTTTTACAGCACTCGCCAAATTCCTTCATAGTAAGTTAAGTATTATCGTTTTAATACAACAAAAATCTTTATTGACATTTTTATAACCTAATATTAGTATCAGGTTATAAAAATAAAAGTTAGGAGATGTTCCTATGCATTCTAAATCTCGTATTACTGCAATTGGTACTTATGTTCCAGATCAAATATTGTCTAATAACGATTTAGAAAAGATGGTCCATACGAATGATGAATGGATTGTACAAAGAACAGGAATGAAGGAAAGAAGAATCGCTAGCGACGAAGAATACTCCTCAAACTTAGCCATTAAAGCAATTGAAAATTTATGTACAACATATAAGAAAAACTTAGAAGATGTCGACTGTATCATTGTCGCTACTACTACTGCTGATTACGTTTTCCCTAGTGTTGCTTGCCAAATACAACAATACTTCAACATACCTCATACACTAGCTTTTGATTTAAATGCAACTTGTGCTGGTTTTACATATGGACTACACGTCGGTAATAGCTTAATCACTTCTGGATCACATGAAAAAGTACTTGTCGTAGCGACAGAGACATTATCTAAAGTTACTGATTATACCGATAGAACGACCTGTATTTTATTCGGTGATGGTGCTGGAGCTATTTTATTAGAAAGAGATGAAAACACCCCAAGCTTTATCGCTGCTCACATGGGAACAAACGGTGATGGCGGCATTCATCTATATAGAACAAACTTATCTACTACTATGAATGGCACACCACTGCAAACAAATGAAAAAATCGTTCAAAATGGAAGAGAAGTATATAAATGGGCAACACGCACAGTACCAAAAGGCATAAAAAATTTATTACATACCGTAAATATGCAAGTAGATGATATAGACTGGTTCATACCCCACAGCGCTAACTTACGAATGATCGAATCTATTTGCGAAAAATCTCAAATTCCAATACAAAAAACATTAACGAGCGTGGAATATATGGGGAATACCTCTTCAGTCACCATTCCACTCGCTTTAAATTTAGCTATAAAAGAAGGGAAATTAAATAACGGAGACACACTTTTACTATACGGATTTGGTGGCGGACTTACGCATTTAGGGCTTATTGTAGAGTGGAATTTAATTTAAGTGTATAAAAAGAGGTTCTAGTCAGTAACTAGAACCTCTTTTTCATTTAATTTCTTGCCCCTTTTCGAGACCATATCACAACAGGAATAAGTAATAACGCTAACACGCCTCCAGCCAATGACAATGCCGCATAACTTGAATTCGCTACTACCATACCTGACATTGCTCCACCAGAAGCTCCAGCTAGCGCAATAAAAACATCTATTTTTCCTTGTGTTTTAGCACGTGTAGACGGTGTTGTGGAATCAACGATTTGTGCTGTACCACTTATCAATCCGAGGTTCCATCCTAGCCCAAGTAAAGACAGAGCAACGATTAATAATAATAAAGAATCACTTGGCGCTATCGCAGCTATGACACCCGCTGCAAGTAAAATCACTCCACCAGCTATGCTCATTGTAGTTCGGCCAATTTTATCAATTAACATTCCTGTAACGAGAGATGGAAGATACATTGCACCTACATGAAAACCTATCACAAGTCCTACTGCACTTAAACCGTGACCGTGGTGTCCCATATGAACTGGCGTCATCGTCATAATCGCAACCATCACGATTTGCGTAAGTATCATTACGATTGCTCCAACTGTAATACCTCGTTTATTTTCTTTCGCTTCTTCTATTATTGGTTGTCCTTTATATGTATGTTCCTGTTTATATCTTTCTATTATGTTAGCAATAATCAAAGGATCTGGACGAAGCATAACAAAAAGAACTAGACCCGCCAGTATAAATGCTGCTGCCGATAGTATGAACGGACCTGCAAATTTAGGAACTCCAATTGAATGAGCAAAACTTCCCATTACCCCTACTAAATTTGGTCCTGCAACTGCACCGAAAGTCGTCATTACCATCGTAATACTAACAGCCGTTGCTCTCTGCTTCTTATCTGCTAAATCTGTACCTGCATAACGAGCTTGTAGATTCGTGGCTGTACCAGCACCATATATAAGTAAAGAAATAAGTAAAAGAATAATACTATTTGTTAAAGCTGCCATTACAACACCAATTGCTCCAAATCCACCTACTATAAACCCTGTTGCAAGACCTATCCGGCGTCCATATCGTTGCGAAAGCTTCCCTACTATGAAAGCTGCTAATGCCGATCCTAATGTAAACATAGCAGTTGGTAATCCTGCAAACGCATCTGTTCCAAGCATTTGCTGCGCAAGAAGTGCGCCCACTGTAATACCAGCAGCTAGTCCTGCACCGCCAAACATTTGTGAAATGCTGACGATTATTAACGTTCGTTTGTATAGTTTTTGTTGCTCTTCTTCTGTGTACACATGATTATCTATTAAAGCCCCTGCCTTATCTAGCAATTCCCCATCCTCCTTTTAAAATTAATCCCTCTTGTTAATGTACTATGTATAACGTTACATATTCAATGGCATTTTCCATTCATCCCTTTCATTCTAAAAAACTTTCTGATCATACTCGACTTATCCCATGCTATATTAAAAATACTACTATTCACAATATGTAAGGAGAAAACAATGAAAAAAACAGGCTGCTATAGCCTGTTTTCCTTTACGCTTCTTCTACTATCCTTCCCTTTCTCTTTTTACTCAAAGCTTTCCCTTCCCAAAACAACAAACTTACGAAAGCACAAATTAAAATAATTGGCACACTTGCTTTATATAAATCTGTAAAACTCATAGCCATCTGATTCTTGGCATAATGATTCACATCATTTGAAAATGTGAGTACTTCTTTCTTTATACTTTCCTCTTGTTTTTCAACTTCTTTTGTCACTTGCCTCATAACTTCTTCTCTTTTTACATCTCTATATTCTACTGGAACTTTTCTTAATATTTCATCCGTCTTGTCGCGAATCAATTCTTCCTTTTTCTCTTTACTTAATCCCATTGTCATTGCATTTTGTTTCTTATTTATATTCGACTCTAAACTTTGATTCTCTATTTTTTCTTTAGTCATTTGTAAAATTTCAGTTTGCTCAGTACTATTCACATGAATAGTACTCACCTTTTCTTCTGCATAACGATATACTTTTTCTTTATTTACAGTTAAATTGTGAGTTAAGTTAGAGACAAATATTGCGACTGCCAATACAATTCCGACTTGTCGTAACATTGATACAACACTTTGAGAAGCAGTTAACAATTCTCCTTCAAACGAAGACGCACTTAAAACTGTAATTGGCCCCACTACTAAACCATATCCAACACCTAATATCATACATGGAATAATAATTTCTATATTTGTTGAATGAACATCAATCATTTGCAACCAATAGTAGGAAAGCCCCATAATAAGAAATCCTGACAAAATAATAGTTACTTTTCCGAGTTTTTTAATTAAAGTTGCTGCAACTGGTGAGACAAAAAATATCATTGCTGAAATAGGTGTCACTAAAAAAGCCGCTTCAATTTCCGTTCGACCTTGTAGTTTCGTCAAGAACGTTGGAAGCAATACAGTAACTCCAATTAAAAATAAATTACTTAATATAACAACGATAGACGCTCCGACAAACATTCGATCTTGAAATAACTTTAAATTCACCATTGGATTATGAATCTTTCGTTCTACTAAAACAAATAGAATAAGAGAAATAGTGCTAATTGCATAACAAGACAAAGCAATATCACTTTGCCATCCCCATGTATTACCTTTTACTAATATGAGAGTAAATGAAAAAATTGCTGTGCTACTTAATAGTAGTCCTATCCAATCTATTTTTGAGATAATACGTTCTTCATTTTTTATTTGTAGCATGATGCAACATAACACGATTCCTATTATACAAACCGGAACATTAACGAAGAACACCCATCTCCATCCTAAATTTTGCGTAATAATTCCACCTATTACTGGTCCCATAGCAGCTGACAATCCTTGTGTTACTCCTAAAATCGCAAGCGCAACATGCCTTTTAGCTAATGGCATAGCTGATACACCAATTACCATACTTGTTGGAAATAAAATCGCTGCCCCAATACTTTGTATAAAACGAGAAAAAATAAGAAAATCACCTGTATTAGCAAAAGCGCAAAGTACCGATCCACCACCAAAAATCACCAGACCAAGAATATACATCTTTGCTTTTCCAAAGATATCAGCTATCCGCCCTAACGGAATGGCAAGTACTGCAATCGTCATTGTATAAACATTTAATACCCAAGACATCTTTTCTAACGAAGTATTTACACTCGATTGTATTGCCGGTAAAGCTATATTCATGATTGTCGTATCAATCATACAAAGAAAGATACCTAGACACATTAAAAAGACAATCTTAATACCCTTTGATTGCTCCATCTTTATATACCCCTTTATTTATTGTGAACGCGTTTTTCATTCTTCTGTTTTATTGTTTTCTTTCGCCTCTAACTCTTCTAATTTTTTCTTCAAAGTCTCCACTTGTGCACTATACGATGCAATACCTACATCTAGTGAAATTTCTTCGACGAAAGTAATACCTACTCTCCACTTTTCATATTTCAATCGAAGATCTGCAATGTACGCTTCTTTTCTTTCAATTTCATCTTTAATCCATTTTTTTATTGTTACATCATCACTATAGTTACCAAAATACATTCTCATTAAAAAATCCGAACGTAAAACATCCTTCTCTACAGGTGTCTGCATGTATTGATAAAATTCTTCACGCCCCTCATCTGTAATAAAGTACATTTTCTTATTCGGTTTTCCCTCTTGCATGACAACCTCTTTTTTTATTTTCCCTTCATTCTCCAATTGTCGTAACGTTGGATAAATCATTCCAAAACTTCCATCAAAAAAATGAGTAAATACGTCTTCAAACACAATTTTAATATCGTAACCAGACAATTCCTTTTCCATTAATAAACCTAAAACAACATCTCTTCCCTTCAAAGTAAAACCCCCACATAGTATATAATCAATAATCATATTAACAATGTTAATATGATTATTGATTATATACCTTATTCTGTTACTTGTAAAATGTTTCTAAATAAAAAAGCCCCATAATTTGGTTTCACCAATTCACAGGACCATTTTCTTTTTTACTCTTTAACACCTACATCTTGCAAAACTTCAATATCCTCTTTCATTTCATAATAATAAGAAGGCAATTCTATACCATGTTCTAAGAAATAATCCTCAATGAATGAAATAATGATTTTTAACGTTTTCACACGGGCATACAATTTATCGTTACTTTCAATAATATGCCACTTCGCATTTGGCTTACTTGTTTTTTCAAACATGTCTTCCATCGCTTCAACATATTCATCCCATTTTTCACGATTACGCCAATCTTCGTCTGTAATTTTCCATCTTTTCAAAGGATTTTTCTCTCTATCTTTAAATCTCTTTAACTGTTCCTCTTTACTTATATGGTAGAAGAACTTCCCTATTATGTAATGGTCATCTGTTAGTAGTTTTTCAAAATCATTAATCTCATCATATGCTCTCATCCACTCTTCCTTTGTAGCAAATCCTTCAACACGCTCAACTAACACACGACCGTACCATGAGCGATCAAAAATGGTGATTTGCCCGTACTGTGGAATTTTGCGCCAGAAACGTTGCAAATAATGGTAACGTTTTTCATGAGGTGCAGGTGCTCCAATTGGATTTACTTGGAACCCACGTGGGTCAAGATGTTCCGTCACCCGCTTAATTGCCCCACCTTTACCAGCCGCATCCCATCCTTCCATAACAAGCATAACCGCGATTTTTTCTTCTTTCAAAATTTGTTGTAATGCTAATAAGCGCCTTTGATATTTTTCGAGTTTCTTGTTGTACTTAGATTTTGATTCAATTTTTTTCGTTAAGTCTACTTTAGCAAGATGTCCATTTTCCATAAAACAAATCCCCCTTGTTGTATGACAATGTTATTTTAACATATTTTTGGAAATTTTTTCATATCCTAAAAAGCTGTGTAGAAACATCTCTACACAGCTTCCTTCTCTAATTTCACATATATAAGCACATTTAACTACATTAAAATAAATAATTTATACGGAACTCTTAGGATATTCTTTTTATTAAAACGTAAAAATAGCCCTTTTAAAAAGGGCGGCAATCTAAGTATAGAAAAAATAAATTTATTCTTTCTTACTACATACGTAATTATGCCAGCTATAAGAGTAGTGAATAAGATATTAATTCACTACTCACAATAACCACTTTACATTATATGGTATATTCACTCGTAAAAAGAAGATAATAACAAGTAAATCCATTAAAGAATGGGAGCTCTCAAAAAATGAAACGAAAAATATTAACTCTCTTTACGCTTATATGTTTAGCACTACCAATGCAAGCTAGTGCTTACACATTTCAGTCACTACCGATTGCATCAAAGTCTAAACAATGGTATGTCGAAATTGATAAATCTCATAACTCAAACAAGCAAGCAATCCAGCCGAAACAAGGTGTATTTGATACGTATAGTTTACTCGTAAAAAACATCGGTCATGATGTATCAAACGTATCCGTGGAAATACTTGATAACAATCCTACCTCTAAGGCTACCTTTAAACCTACTACACCTAATGAAAATATTTCTAAAAGTCATACAAGCTTTGACTACATGGTATTCCCATTAGACTTTAATAGTCATAATTTTAAAGTTGTGATCACTTGGGAAGAAAAGAATTTCTCTTATAACGGCCATCCGGTAAATGAAGGTAAAAAAATGAAACAAACATTTGTATTTAATGAAGAATAAGTCCTAATTTCTTTAGGGCTTATTCTTTCTTATGGATACCAATCGATACAGCACTAAAGCTACCTATGCAAACTTGGTTTAAAGAAAGATTCCCATTATTTTTTGAAACAGGCACTTTTGAAATTCAACGTGTTGGGGATAATGAGCTAAATAAACAAATTTCTATGACAATTACCCATACATAAAAAAGCTTGGAAACCCATCCAAGCCTTTCTTACTTCTGTGCAATTTTTTCAATCTTATAATGAATATGTAAAAATTCAAGTCCAAATAGCCACATGCTATGATGAGCTGTTAACATTTTATCCTTCCCCTCTGTAATGATGAAAGTCTCTGCTAACGGTAAACGGATTGTTAAGAACCGAGTATGTAAATAAATCCCCTCATCTCCCTGGCCATTTTCTCTTAACTTACTAGTAATAATTAAATCATGATTATCATTACATAGCCTCAAAATACCAGTCATATTCGAATAAGGTAAAGGCAAGGCGATATTCATATATGTCTCATCCTTATCTGTATGCTTTGAATAAAGAGCTACAAAAATAGATTCACCTGCTTCATTTTTCCTTAGCCAAGCCCTTACATTCTCTCTTCCATCTTCCTCATCCATTACACCAATGATAGAGCCATGCATCGTTTCCCACTTGTCGCCCATTCCTAAATGTATTTGTCCTACATGCTTGCTCATTTTCTCATAACAAAATGCAAATAGGCGGAACCAACGAGCCCATTTAATATTTGATTGCAACTCATACTCTGTTGTATTTTCATAAAAACGAATAATACTTAAAGGTACCTTCGTCACGTCAAATGACTCACTATGAAAATCAGTTATTTGATCAACTAAACCGTTGTATTCCTTACTACCTACTAAATTGCCGCTATATAAAAAAGCCTCACCAATTGCCACACTTCCTCTTAATTTACTCATTGGTTTCCCATAGTATTTATAATTCGGAACACTCTTTTCGATCATCCAGCCGACAAATGCCGGTAACGCTACTCCAATTCCGTTGACAACACCGTGAATCCAAACCATTTGAGCAATTGTAATCGTCATTACATGCTTCAAATTCCCGTATGAGTATATAAGTGAGAACATAATTGTAACCATGAGTGTACTAGACGAAACGATTAAAAGAATCTTTGCACTGATAGCATTAAATTTTGCTCTCCAAACGTAAAATCCATATCCATAAATCGCACATAAATATAGGAGCACTGCAAAAAATTCAAATATTCTCGAGTATGTAATTCCTATTGCAACTGTCATAGGTGAAATCATGATGATAAACATAATAGCATCATATACTTTACTTCTCTTTTCTCTTTTTCTCCCTATTAAACCAGCTGATAATGGCAATAGAAACGCCGAATAATGAAAATGCGCTGCTGTGAGTAAAACAATGTCAGAGCTAAAATGCATAATTGAAAGTTTTGCTACTGAAGCAAAAAACCAAAAACCACCTAAAAACAAATAAATAAACGCACTATCTATGGCGATCTCTTCTAACGGCTTCCATCCTCTTTCTAGCAATCTACTTACACCAAATAACGCAACAATTCCTGTATATACAAACCAAACTAGCGCAAATACATTGTAATTTGTGACGAAAGCTAGCATTGCACAAATTGCTGCGATTGGATATAAAAACGATACGAATTTATAAAATAATAAATACGATCCATCTCTTTTTCTTTTATCAATAATACAAAGTGACATTGGTATAAATAATAAAACAGACAATAATATAATTGCTTCAACAGGATTTATATTCGACCACTCATATATTAGAAAAACAACATAACAAGCAAGCCCAAATATTATATTTTTCATATCGTTTATTTCCTTTCCACAAATGTTCCCTTATATGAAAAAAGCGAGCCAATTAACGGGTTTCGTACTTGTACATGAATTCGAAAACACTGTAGTGTTGCATCATAACTTTCAACAATTTTTGCTTCACCATACAAAAATTTTGGTAACGGCATTTTTCTTCCAAACATATAAAACCATTGTTTCTTTGAAGAAATATGCATTGCCCCTAACTCATCGATATGAAAATGCAGTGTAGAAACGAGTAAATGTGGTTCGCCAAAATAATCTACAATTTCATTTTCGTTTCCATCCAATTGCATAACTGCGTTAAAATATCTTTTCTTATTTCACCTATTGATTCCCCTTCTCCAGCTATTTCAAACCCAAATCCAATCTTTGTTTTATACAAAAACTTCTGTGGTTCTCCTTCTTTTTTCTCTAAATACGAAATTTCAGTAAAGCGAGCATCCCACTCTGTATGTATATCTGGTCCTTGCGTATATTCCCATAATTTTCCCATCGTCGTGTTCATTTTTGTCGCAACATAAATAGGCTGTTTCCTTTTCATTCTCCCACCTCCTATGCACTATAAGTTTAATGTACATGCAATGAATTTATTTTGCTACATTTTTCACAAACTTCCTCGAAAAAAAGAAAGAATTTTTAAAATATATATAAAACACTTGATTCCCCGAAAAATTTAAATTATTATAAAACAAATGTTACCAACAACTTCATAAATCAAACACTCTCGCCTAAAACGTGAGATAGAGGTTGCGATACTTATAAGTATTCTAATGGAGACACAGAGATGTCTATGAACTTAGATGAAAGGAAGTATTGCCGAAATTGATAAGTTTCTCTGCATTTATCAATTGGGGCTGTTTTCGAATAGAAACAGAACTGTCATATGTACAGACGTGTACGTATGAAGAGCTATCTACAAAAAAGAGATATCATTTTTTATGATATTCCTTTTTTGGCGGTTTTTTTATTAGCTCCGTTTTCTGTTTCCCTTTTCCTGTAACAGCACCATCCTCACTTATTTGAGATGGTGTTTTTTGTTTGTCTTTCTGGTAACTACAGGAGTATTGGGATTTATATATTTCCTAATCTATTCTTAAAAATAGACGAAAGAAGGAATCTGTAATGGAAACAATTGTTCAAAAATTCGGTGGCACTTCTGTCGGAAGCGTCGAACGCATTCAACATGTAGCAAATTTAATTATTGAAGAATATGAACGAGGTCATAGCATTGTCTCTGTCGTTTCAGCAATGGGAAAAAGCACAGATGAACTTGTCGCACTCGCTAACGCTATCACAGAAAATCCAAGTAAACGTGAAATGGATATGCTTCTATCTACAGGAGAACAAGTAACTATTTCATTATTAACAATGGCACTGCAAGCAAAAGGCTATCATGCAATTTCATTAACAGGGTGGCAAGCTGGTATTACGACAGAATCTGTACATAGTAGTGCACGGATTACTGACATTCATACAGATCGTATTCAATCTTATCTTGCTGAAGGTACGATTGTTATTGTAGCTGGTTTCCAAGGAGTCAGTGAAGATTTTGAAATTACAACGCTTGGACGAGGCGGTTCTGATACAACTGCTGTCGCATTAGCTGCTGCACTAAACGCAAAAAAATGTGATATTTACACAGATGTGACCGGCGTATATACGACGGATCCACGAGTTGTAAAAGATGCTTATAAATTAGATGAAATTTCTTATGACGAAATGTTAGAACTTGCAAACCTCGGTGCTGGCGTATTACACCCGCGTGCTGTTGAGTTTGCTAAAAATCATAACGTAGTTTTAGAAGTTCGCTCAAGTATGGAACAAGAAAACGGAACAATTGTAAAAGGAGAATGTAACATGGAACAACAATCAATCGTTAAAGGTATTGCATTTGAAGATAATATTACACGCATCACAGTGAAAGGATTAGAACAAGGTTCACTTTCAACTGTTTTCTCTACATTAGCAGCGGCACATATTAATGTAGATATCATCATTCAAAGTATTACAAATGAAGGAACTGTTCATCTCTCCTTCTCCATTCACTCGAATGATTTAAGAGAAACATTAGAAGTATTGGAACAAAATCAAGAAACTCTTCACTACGAATCTGTAGAACATGAAAATCACTTAGCAAAAGTATCAATCGTAGGATCTGGCATGGTATCTAACCCAGGTGTCGCTGCAAATATGTTCACTACTTTAAAAGAAGAAGATATTCATATTAAAATGGTAAGTACATCAGAAATTAAAGTGTCTGTCGTTATTGACCGCCTTCATTTAGTAACAGGCGTTGAGGCGCTGCATCAATCATTTATGGCGAAAATTGAGCCTTTCGTGCAAATGAGCTAATTTGATATGTTTAGTAACGCTTATAAAAAAAACATATTAATCTACTTCCTTCCTATTAAATAAAAAGCTATTCGTTAACAAGATGCTATATGATATATAAAAAAACACCTTGTCACATTTTCCTATACTGTGACAAGGTGTTTTTGACTGAAAGGAATTTGTAACTACTTAGTAGTATAATTATGAGGATAATTAAATAATAAACTTTTATACATAAGGAGATAAGACTATGGCAAAAAACAAATTACTACGAATGGACAATGTCAGCATCGTTGTAGAATCCCTTGATAACGCAATCTCTTTCTTTGAGGAGATTGGCTTGAATCTCGAAGGTCGAGCAAATGTCGAAGGTGAATGGGCTGGTCGCGTAACTGGACTCGGTTCTCAGTGCGTAGAGATTGCTATGATGGTCACTCCAGATGGCCACAGCCGAATTGAACTTTCGCGATTTCTCACCCCTCCTACTATAGCAGATCACCGAACAGCTCCTGTAAACGCCCTCGGTTATCTACGCGTCATGTTCACTGTCGAGGATATTGACGAAATGGTATCGAGACTCACTAAGCATGGTGCAGAGCTCGTTGGCGAAGTAGTTCAGTACGAGAACTCGTATCGTCTCTGCTACATTCGTGGAGTCGAAGGAATTTTAATCGGTTTAGCAGAAGAACTCGGTAATAAATAAGTAATGTTTTATAAAAAAGAGGGAATAGCTATATATTTAAGCTATTCCCTTACTTCTATTAAAACAGATGAATGTTTTCTTTCTTGCAAGCTTCACGTAAATCGTCAGGCCATACAGAAGATTGAACTTCACCGATATGTGCTTTACGTAAGAAGTACATGCACATTCTTGATTGTCCAATGCCACCGCCGATTGTTAATGGTAGTACGTCTTCTAGTATACCTTTATGGAAATCATACTCACGTTTGAAGTCTTCACCAGTTTTCGTTAACTGCTCATCAAGTGATTTACTATCAACACGAATTCCCATTGATGATAACTCAAATGAAGATTGTAGTACTGGGTGCCAGAATAAAATGTCACCGTTTAATTTCCAATCGTCATAATCAGCTGCGCGTCCGTCATGCTTTTCACCTGAACGAAGTGCATCACCAATTCCGATAATGAAGACTGCACCGTGTTCTTTTGCAATTGCATGTTCACGATCTTTCGGTGTTAATTCTGGATATTTATCTTCTAATTCTTGAGAAGTAACGAAAACAATTTCTTCCGGTAAATACTTTCCAAGGAACGGATATTTTTCAAATAAGTGATCTTCTAAATCTTTGAATATTCCATAAATTGTTTGTACTGTTTTTTGTAAGTATTCAACAGTACGCCATTCTTTTTGAACGATTTTTTCCCAATCCCATTGGTCAACATAAATGGAATGCGTTGCATCAAGTTCTTCATCACGACGAATCGCGTTCATGTTTGTATATAAACCTTCACCAGCTTCATATCCGTATTCATGTAATGCAAATCGTTTCCATTTCGCTAGTGAATGAACAATTTCTAATTCTTCTCCTGAATGTAACATATCAAATTCAATTGGACGTTCTACACCGTTTAGGTGATCGTTTAATCCTGATTTTTTCGTTACGAATAATGGTGCAGATACGCGGAATAGTTCAAGGCGTTTTGCTAATTGGTCCTCGAAAAATGTTTTAACTTCCTTAATTGCAATTTGAGTCTCTCTTACTGTCATTAATGATTGATACATGGTGGTTTCCTCCTAAAATGTTTGGATGTTGTGAAAAGAAGCCAACAAAAAAAGCCCTTCTTTCCCAAAAAACTGGGACGAAAGGCTTTGGTTCCGCGGTACCACCCAAATTAGCAACAGAGGTTGCTCACTTATACAATACGGAGATGAAATATCTCGATACTGTTCTTCTTGTAACGGCGAAGTTCCCGGCTAAGTCTACTTTCCTATAAAGGATTTCGGTTAGCAACTCCAGGAGGTTCTTCATAATAGGCTTCGTATCAGGCTCACACCACCCCTGACTCGCTTAAACTACGTCCTACTACTACTCGTCCTTTCATAGTCGTTTTGTTGTCACATCTCTGAAACATTTTATTAATGATTATTCTATACAAAAAATAAAGAAAGTCAACAAAAAGTTTTAAAATATTTTTCAATTCTTTATTTTACGGCTTTATTGATTGTTGTTAATTTAACATCTTTACTTTTTCTGCCTCGTCAATCCAAAAAATGTTTCACTGACCGAAACTAACGTATACACAATAATTAATGTGATCGTTCGGAATATAGAATCCGCAGTATTTCTTATTATTTTCATTTTCTTTATAATTCCTTTCAGTTTACTTGCAATTTCATGATATACTATAGCATTCAAGCAGTTTGTTTTTACTTAAAACAAACATAGTCATTTATCCAGAATATTTTTCTAAAACATTGGCTATTATTAAATAAGATTTTTTATATAACGGAGTGATCATATGAGTAAAACGAAAGCAAAACCGAAAAAAGGTGTAGGACAAGGTACAGGAAGTAAAGGATGGAACCGTTGGCAATCAAGTGCAAAGAAAAAGGCAGCTGCCAAACCCTACAAAAGTAAAGGTACAAAGAAGTAATTTAAATAACATTTGATTTCTTTACTTTGTACAAAACAAAATATAATTATTACAACAAAAAAGCTATGCCCTCATAAATTTGAAGGCATAGCTTTTTTATATTAAATCATTAAAATATCTCGAATTTCTTCCTCTGTGATTGAGGACAATTTCTCTTCTCCCGGCTCAATCACTTCAGCGATTAAATTTTTCTTACTTTCTTGCAGTTCATGCATTTTCTCCTCAATTGTTCCCTGAGCTACTAGCTTTATAACTTGCACTGTATTTTTTTGTCCCATTCGATACGCCCTATCGGCCGCTTGTTGTTCAACAGCTGGATTCCACCATAAATCATATAATATTACTGTATCTGCACCAGTTAAATTAAGTCCGGTACCACCAGCTTTTAAAGAAATGAGAAATAGATCTCCTTCTCCTTCGTTAAACCGATCGCACAGCTCTACACGATCCTGCGCTGGTGTACTCCCGTCTAAATAAAAGTATGGAATTGCTTGTCGATTTAACTCACGACCAATAATGGAAAGCATCTTCGTAAATTGAGAAAAAATTAATATTCTCTTCCCTGTACTTCTACATTCCTCTAAAATCTCTAACAGTTGTTCAAATTTAGCTGAACTTCCTTTGTAATCATCAACAAATAAAGCAGGATGGCAACAAATTTGTCGCAATCTCGTTAAACCAGCTAAAATTCTAATTTTATTTTTACGTAACGTATCTTTGTCTAAATGCTTTAACGTTTCTTCCCTTAGCTTCGCTAAATAAGCAGCATAAAGACTCTTTTGATCGGGTAATAACTCCGATGATTGTAAGTGCTCTATTTTCTCTGGCAACTCATTTAATACGTCCCCTTTTAATCGTCTTAATACGAATGGTTTCACTCGCTTCGCTATATCTTCACGCCTTAAATCACCGAACTCTTTTCTTCCTGGTAATAATTCTGGGAAGACGACATGGAAGATAGACCATAGCTCTTCTAATGAATTTTCTACAGGTGTACCCGTTAGCCCAAAACGGTATTCAGCTTGAATTGTTTTCACAGCTCTTGCCGTTTGCGTTGTAGGGTTTTTAAACGCCTGCGCTTCATCAAGGAATAGTGTATGAAATGGTCTTGCATACAATCTTATATCTCTTCTCAGTAATGGATATGACGTAATTACAACATCAAATTCCGTTATATCTTTCAAAATTTTCCGGCGCTCTGCTTGAATTCCATCTGCAATAACTGCTCTAATATGCGGGGCGAATTTTTTCAATTCACTAAACCAATTATAAACAAGAGATGATGGTGAAACGACTAATATTGGCAGTTTCTTTTCTCGAATCTCAGTCAAAACAGAATCTATAAAAGCAATGCTTTGCAACGTTTTTCCAAGTCCCATATCATCTGCTAAAATACCGCCAAAACGGTAATGAGCAAGTGTTTTCATCCATTCGAACCCATATACTTGATACTTTCTCATTTCTGCATTTAAAGTATTTGGCACAGCAAACTTTAATTTTTTCGGGTTTTGAATGTTTTCTACTAACTCTTGAACAGAATCATCCAAACTTAAAACATTGCCTTCATGAAGTCCGTTCATCCATTTTACACTTCGAATAAGCGGAACATTTACCTCTTCTCCATGTAAAAATTCTTTCCGAATACCTGATTCTTTTATAAACTGATTAATTTCATTAAACTCTTTACTCTCTAGCGATAAAAACGAACCATTCGCCAATCGATAATATTTACGTTTCTCTTCAAGGGCCGCTAATACACCTTTAATTTCTGCTTCTGGTATTCCTTTTATATCAAAACGAAATGACAACCAATCAATTCTTTCTTTTCTTCTCACTCTAATAAGAGGAACTGCATCCCCTTTACTAATTCGCAATTTGATTGCTGTTGTCGCATAAATATCAACTAAACCTTTTAATGTTGGCACAACGTGATATAAAAAGTTATACTCAGCTTCTTCATTATGCATAAAGTAACCGCCTTCTGTTTTTGCAAAAGCACTTTCACTCATAATGTCTAAAATCTCTTTTTCCTTTTTCTCATCACGATTAAAAACAGACGGCTGTCCATCCTCTTCTAGCGGATTAATCATGACGTTCCCATAGTGAAATTCAAGACCTGCTAATAAGCGATTTTTCACGCGGTCTAAATACAATTTCGCTTTTAGCGAAGGTGTTTCAACACGATCCGATATTACTTCATCAATGTGTACAGTTCCGAGCTTCATTAATCCTGGTACAACTTTCGCGACGAAATGTTCCATCTTACTTTCTGGAATATAAAACTGATTACTATTTGAGCGACTCATCATCTTTTGTAATTCAATAAGTCGCATACAATCTTCAATGTGTAAGTGATATAATTTCCCATCGTAAAGTGCATTGTTATACATATCCATAACTTGTACACGATTTAAACCCTCTATATGAAGTGTAAATCCGCCATTATTTCCCTTCGTAAATTCAAAGTGTAACGGCAACAACCCTTTTGAAACTTGTAATCCCTGAAACAGTTGTTCATTTTGTTTCAGCTGTACATATTCAGCTTTAGAAAGTGAAAAGAGCATATCTTTCCATGAAGCTGGTGGTATAAATATCATACTTTCATCTTGTTTCGCGTGTACTTCTAGCGTATCTTCATACATTTTTTCGTTATGATACATTTTAATGAGCTGCTGAATAATCGCATCCGTTTCTTGTTTAAAACTATGTACATCTGGTGTATATGTAAATTCATTTGAACAATGAAAAGATTCCCTTTTCTCCACCTTAGAAAGAAATTCTCTAATATGATTTATGAAATACACTTTGGCAAGTTTCAATTGAATTCCAAGAAGAGCCCCACCACTTCTCGTAGCTACTGGTGTACATATAAACTCAATATCTAATATTTCACGTGTATCAAAACGGTGTTGTTTACTTTTTGGCCTCAGTGGTTTGTCTGCAAACAGCTGAAACATACCACTTGTCAATTGATCATTTCTGCTACTAGTGGAGCTCATTCCACCTGTTTGTTGATTATAGTTTATTTGTATTAATACTGCTGCAACATGTTGACAGTACGTTTGAAAAGACGCTAATGAAGGACAACTACATTTTGCAACAACATCACCCTTTTTGGCTTTTGCTACTGTAACATGGAAATCCTCGTTCCCTTTTACTGTCGCCTCACAAATTTCTTTATTTTCATCGTAATGATCTATTATCACTTTATTTGATTTATAATAGGCTTCACCTCTTTTATATGAGGTCTCTCCGCACACTTCTTTAATAATCGATTTATTCAATGTGAAACTCATCGCTTTGACACTTCCTTAATATAAAACCATTTTCTCTTACTTAACATTTTACATGCTCCACGAGAAAATATAAAATGTTGATTTAACAAAAGAAGATGCTTATTTATAAGCATCTTCTTCACTCTATCTCCATCAACCTCTTCGCCTCAAAATACAACACTTGAATAAACTTCTTCGTATTAATTCGCGTATGACCAGAAGATGCGAGTTCATCTTTCGTCATTTCTGTCATCCGTTTTCTAACTACGGTAAAATCGAAAAATTTTGGAGCATAGCTTTCAAATTTTGGATTTGAAAAGTCTGTTAATCCTAAAGAAGCCAAATGATTTAACGACTGATAAATAGCTCGACGTACTCTTTGTTCAGACGCTTTTTTCTCTTTATCAATATCCGCCTCTAAAGCTAAATCCCCTAATTTTCTTATCGTAATATGATGGAAAATTTCTTTTAACGCAGGAAAGCCAAACTCAAATGTCTGTGCCTTTTCTTGACCATATAAATATTCCAGCATACTAAGTAAATCTTTACTTCCATTCTCTCCCGCAATACCGAGTTCTGATAGTAAAAAGCGCCCTAAATCCCCTATCTTTTTTCCTTCTTGCACTGGTTCAGTACGCAATTGCGGTTTTTCCCACTGAAACACGTTATTCAATGATTTTTGAATATCGTGTATAGAACGCTCCAATCTAATACGCTCCATCACTTTACGTACAACAGATACAACTTCGATTTTATTTAATGGTTTTGTAATATAATATTCTACACCAAGTGTATATGCCTCACCTATAAGCTGCTTCGATTCCACTTGAGAAATCATAATGATTTTCCCCGTGAAAGTTGACGCAATGTGACGAACTGTTTCAATTCCGTCCCTCATCGGCATCAACAAATCAATAAATAAAATATCTACTTTTTTAAAATTTAGTTGATCCGCTTCAATAAAAGCTCCGTCATCCGCCTCACCAATTACTTCTCCAAGATCTCCATCTTCAATAATTTGCGAAAGCATCGAACGGAAAACTTCATCATCGTCTACGATATAATAAAACAAATCTATTCCCCTTCCTGCTTTAAACTATCCTCTGGTAAACAAACGATAAACTTACATCCTCTTTTATTTTCTCGGTCTTCTAATTTCACTTCTCCGCCTAGCTCTGTTACCATTTCATTTATGTAAGAAAGCCCAATACCAGTTGACGGTGTTCCCGTTTGATCATACTTGGAAGTAAATCCTGGCTTAAATACTAATTTCTTATACTTTTGTGTAATACCAGGCCCATCGTCAATTACTTCAAAAAATATATGCTGATTTCTTTTATATAGCTTAATAATAACGAAACCTTTATCTTCAATTGCTTCAACTGCATTTGCAACTAAGTTATTAAAAATTGATAGCACTGTATACACGTGGTATGCAGCATGCTCACCTTCTATATGTTTAGAAAAACGTATATCCTTTTCTAGCATTTCAGCATACTTCTCGTTTATTCTAACAATCATCTCTGCTAACTCATGTCCTTCTACATATTCAGCCACATTTTTATCTAATAACAGTTTAGATAATCCTGCAAATATCCTTTGATTATCCTTTTTTATTTCATGCACTTCCCCCGCTATTTTCAATGCTGTTTTACTACTTGAATCAGCGCTTACTTGTAAATTTCGATATAGTTGATATGCTTCTTGTGTAATTAACTCCGCATTTTGTAACGTCTTTTTCAAATGAACAGATTCCACATATAAATTAGAAAGATGCATTAACATATTTTCATTTTCTTTTCGAACTTGCGATTCTTTTAATTTCGTTTCATATAAATTCATCATATTTAAAAAACCAAGTGCAAAGAAACTACGAAAAATAGCAATAATAATAAGTTTATTCACTTCAGAAATCGTTATTGTTGTACCTAGTACTAACATGTGATAAAACGCAAGTTCTGACATACTTGCAACAATTTCAATTGAAATTCCAAGGCATCCAATAATGATTGGTTTCTGATGGAATTTATTTACCCTACAAAGCGAAAAAAAACTGCCATAAATAAAATAATAGAAGAACACAGGATAACGCAAATAAAATGATTCTGTCATATGAAATGAACCTTGCATGATCCAGTCAAGACATACTCGGAATAAGACTACAGATATACCAACAAGAATACCTGCAACTCCTGCTGGTACTCTTCTTAAAAATAATAATAAAAAGAAGAATAGCGGTGTACCGAAGCTAACTCGAAACGTATCATTAAAGGGATGAAAGTTCAGCTCCCCAGCAATCGGAACAACGACCATTAATATAATTAAAAGGGACATATCTTTCTTCCATAATTGATTCCAATTCAAAGGTGACACTTCCTATACTTTTTTTCAGTAGTAAAAGTGAAAGCCCGCTTATTGTTATAAACGGGCTTTTTTTCTATATTCTAACCTTTTCTACCGCTTTTATTTGGCGATACTCTGGCTTCCACATTGCTTCTTGCACTGCCATCTTGATATCGTTATCACTTAAGTTCACTCTTGCAACACCTTCTGCAACTGCAACTTTCGCTACTTCAATTGCAACCATTTCTGAGATATTACGTAATTCTTCGACCTCTGGTAAAATAGGTGCTCCTGGCTGACTTGTATCTACCATACTTGCAACTGCTTCAGCAGCCGCTGCGAACATTCCATCCGTCATGACGCTTGCTCGTACTACAATTGTTCCAAGACCAAGCCCTGGGAAAATAAGTGCATTATTTGATTGTCCAATCACATACGTTACACCGTTATATGTAACTGGTTCAAATGGACTTCCTGTTGCAACTAACGCTCTTCCTTCTGTCCACTCGATTAAATCTGCTGGTTTTGCTTCAGCAAGTGGCGTTGGATTCGACATTGGTAAAATGATTGGTCTTTCTACGTGAGAAGCCATTTCTTTAATAATCTCTTCTTTAAATGCACCTGCAACAGTAGATGTACCAATTAAAATTGTCGGTTTTACATGTTTCACAACTTCAGCAAGTCCGATCACATCATTTTCTTTCCACTCACTTACTTCTGCTTCTTTTCTTGCGTACGGAATTTGGAAATCAAGAAGATCTTCCATATTATCTGTAACTAACCCGTTACGATCAATACACCAGAAACGCTTATATGATTCTTCTTCAGATACGCCTACGCGAACCATCGCATCTCTAACTTGATCTGCGATACCGATTCCAGCCGTACCAGCACCAAATACAACAACGCGGTGTTCACTTAGCGGTACACCAGAAGCTTTCACTGCCGATAATACTGCCGCAAGTGAAACTGCACCTGTACCTTGAATATCATCATTAAATGTACAAACATCATGACGATATTTATCTAAAATTTTTCGTGCGTTACGAGAGCTAAAGTCTTCCCAATGTAAAAGTGCTTTCGGGAATTGTTTGTTTACCGCTTGTACAAACGTATCAATAAATTCATCGTAAGCTTCACCTGTTATACGAGGGTGACGATTTCCAATATAAAATGGATTGTTTAATAGCTCCTCACGGTTTGTACCTACATCTAAAATTACTGGTAATACACGACTAGGATCGATTCCAACTGCAGCAGTGTAAACAGCTAATTTTCCGATTGCGATGTTAATACCACCAACGCCCCAGTCACCAATTCCTAATATGCCTTCTCCATCTGTTACAACGACTAAATCAATGTTCTCAGCTGTTGCACCGATATTGGTAAATGCTTCTTCGATACCTGATGAATCGTTAATTGATAAATAAACGCCACGTGGTTTACGATATTCATGACTATATCTTTGAATTGCTACACCGACAGTTGGTGTATATACAATCGGTAACATTTCACGTAAATGATCTGTTAATATACGATAAAATAATACTTCATTTCGATCATGTAACGCAGTTAAGTATACATTCTTTAATAAATCATCCGGCTGAGAACTAAATTGTTCGTATGCTCGGCGTGCCTGTTCTTCTAACGTTAAAACCGCTGGCGGTAATAACCCTTTTAAACCTAACTCTTCTCTTTCATTTTGTGTGAAAGCTACCCCTTTATTTAAAAGTGGTGTTGATAATACTTCTGCTCCTCTTAATGTTGTTTCTAATGCACCATTAGAAGCTACTGTAAACTTGCTCATAACATCCCTACCTCTATTCATATATAGCATTTCTATATTGTAAACAAAAAAGAGGGGCTTGTCCCCCCTCTTCTTTTAATTTTTCTTTAAAAGAGTTGCTCCTGCAATCCCTGGGTGCGTCATTTCGAATGGATCTAGAATTAACTCTAAGTCTTCTTGTGACAGTACACCATTTTTCACACAAAGTTCTCGAACGGATTGCCCTGTCGCGATTGCTTCTTTCGCAACGCGAGCTGCAGCTTCATAACCGATATGAGGGTTCACGGCTGTAATAATTCCTACACTCTTCTCAACATACTCTTTTAAGCGATCTTCATTCGCTTCAATTCCTTTTAAGCAATTATCTGTAAAGGCACGGAAACCGTTATTCATAATGCTAATTGATTGCAGTAAGTTGAAAACAAGTACTGGTTCCATCACGTTTAATTCTAATTGTCCTGCTTCTGAAGCAAGGCAAATTGTATGGTCATTACCAATTACTTGGAACGCAATTTGGTTAATAACTTCTGGCATAACAGGGTTTACTTTCCCTGGCATAATAGATGAACCTGGCTGACGAGCTGGTAACATAATTTCTGCTAAACCAACACGTGGACCTGATGCCATTAAGCGAAGGTCATTCGCAATTTTAGACATATTCATCATACATACTTTAAGTGCTGCAGATACTTCTGTGTATGCATCTGTATTTTGCGTTGCATCTACTAAGTCTTCTGCACCAACTAGTGGTAGTTCACTAATTGCAGCTAAATGTTTTACAACTGCTTCAATATATTCTGGGTCTGCATTTAAGCCTGTACCAACTGCAGTTGCTCCCATGTTCACTTCATATAAGTGTTGACGCGATTGCTGAATGCGTTTCATATCACGTTCAAGTACACGAGAGTACGCTTTAAATTCTTGTCCAAGGCGAATTGGCACAGCGTCTTGTAAATGTGTACGTCCCATTTTAATCACATGATCGAACTGTTCTGCTTTTAATTCAAATACATCATGCATATAACCCATCGTTTGTAATAAGCCTTCTAATGCATTTAACGTTGCGATATGAATCGCCGTTGGGAATGCATCATTTGTGGATTGCGCCATGTTTACATGACTATTTGGACTAATATAGTGATAGTCTCCCTTTTCCATTCCTAATAATTCAAGAGCACGATTGGCAATGACTTCATTTGCATTCATGTTCATTGAAGTACCTGCTCCGCCCTGAATTGGATCTACGATGAAATGATCATGCCATTTTCCATCAAGAATTTCTTGAGCAGCCTCTGCGATCGCACCACCCTTGTTCAATTCCAATCTTCCTACATCTGTATTCGCAAGCGCTGCTGCTTTTTTTACAACTGCGAACGCTTTAATTAAACCTTCATGGATTTTGTATCCTGTAATCGGGAAGTTTTCAACTGCACGCATTGTTTGTACGCCGTAGTATGCATAGTTTGGTACTTCTTTTTCACCTAAAAAATCTTTTTCAATTCGAACACCATTTTTAACTTCAGTTAATGTTGCCATGATTATTCACTCCTTAACGATTTCTTATGCTGCTTTTGTTTCTTTGACTGTTTCTACATATTGTTTTGCTTTCTCATTATCGAATTCGCCTTCCCACTTCGACATAACAATGGCCGCTAATGCATTTCCTAATACATTGACAGATGAGCGAATCATATCTAAAATGCGGTCAATTCCCGCAATTAACGCGATACCTTCTAGTGGTAACCCCATCGAACCTAACGTTGCTAATACAACAACGAACGATGCACCTGGAACTCCCGCCATACCTTTGGATGTTAACATGAGAACGAATAATAACGTTATTTGCTCCGTTAGTGACATGTGCACACCGTACATTTGTGCAACAAACAATGCCGCTAACGCTTGATAAATAGCCGATCCAGTCAAGTTAAATGTATAACCTGTCGGAATTACGAAAGAGGCAACTGCCTTTGGACAACCGAACTCTTCCATTTTTCTCATTATATTAGGTAAAACAGCTTCTGAACTTGCTGTCGTAAACGAAAGAATCAATTCTTCTTTTAAAATTTTCATTAATGTAAAAATGTTTACTCCAACCATTCGTGCATTAATACCTAATACAATCACAACGAATAGTATAACAGTTACGTATACAGCTAGCACTAGTTTTCCTAGCGGAAGTAATGTCGCTACACCAAATTTTGCAACCGTAACGGCAATTAATGCGAATACACCAAATGGTGCAAATTTCATAACTTGATTTGTAACCCAAAACATGGCTTCGAGTACGCCTTCAAAAAAGTTAAAAACAGGCTTTCCTTTTTCCCCAATTGCCGCAACTCCTAAGCCGAACAATACTGAGAAGAATATAATCGGTAATAGGTCACCTTGTGCAATCGATTCAAATACGTTTTTCGGTACAATGTGAACAATTGTCTCAGCAAAACCTTTCTTCTCTGTTGCATCTGCAGTTTGTTTATAAGAAGAAATATCACTTTGCTGTAAATTACTCATATCAACGCCAGTACCTGGTTGGAATATATTCGCTGCAAGTAATCCCATTAAAATAGCAATCGTCGTAATAATTTCGAAATAAAGAATTGTCTTACCGCCTAGTTTCCCAAGCTTTTTCATATCTCCTACACCAGCTACTGCAACAATTAATGCTGAAATAACAATTGGTACTACAATCATCTTAATTAAGTGAATAAATATATCCCCAATTGGTGTGATATAAGAAATCGCCGTTTTATTGCCATAAAAGACTGCCCCTACTACAATCCCTAAAACAAGCGCGACAAAAATTTGTGTTGCCAATCCGAATTTTTTCATTTATGTTCATCCCCTTCATGCGAACGCTTTCAATTTGAATTTATAAAAGCTACTCACACATCTTATAAGCGAACCTACAAAATCATACAAAAACCTACAAGTTCGTCACAAAAAATTCAAATATTTTTCTTCTTTTTTTCATTGACACCATTTTGTTAAAAAACGATAAAATAAACTTGATAAGCAATCAGATTATTGCGTATAATCAAAAAGATATATACTTACAACAAATCAAAATGAAAAGGAGTGGATGTTATGAAAAACTATACAAAGCAATTCGTTCTATCTTCTTCTTTTCTTTTTCATTTTCTTAAAAAGGAACAAAGGCATTCGCCTTTGTTCCTTTTTTATTGCGATCTATATAGGGGGAATTGTTATGAGACCATATAAACGTGTTTTAATTAAATTAAGCGGCGGTGCACTTGCCGATCGAACCGGAAATAGCTTTAACTCCAAACGATTAGAACATATCGCAAACGAAATTTTATCCATTGTTGATTTAGGTATAGAAGTATCCATCGTCATCGGTGGCGGTAACATTTTTAGGGGGCATCTAGCTGAAGAATGGGGAATCGATCGAGTAGAAGCTGATAATATCGGTACGTTAGGTACAATCATTAACAGCTTAATGCTTCGCGGTGTTTTAACAAGTAAAACAAATAGAGAAGTACGCGTTATGACTTCCATTCCATTTAATGCAGTAGCTGAACCATACATTCGCTTGCGTGCAGTCCACCATTTAGATAACGGTTATATCGTTATCTTTGGAGGCGGAAACGGCCAACCGTTCGTGACGACAGATTATCCAAGTGTACAAAGAGCCATCGAGATGAATAGTGATGCCATATTAGTCGCAAAACAAGGGGTCGATGGCGTCTTTACAAGTGATCCAAAGCATAATAAATCAGCAAAAATGTACAGCAAACTAAACTATAATGATGTCGTTAGACAAAATATACAAGTCATGGATCAAGCGGCATTACTGCTTGCCCGGGACTACAATTTACCAGCACACGTCTTTAACTTTGATGAGCCTGGTGTCATGAAGAAAATATGTTTAGGCGAACATGTGGGGACGTTGATTAATGATGATGTTACGATGCTGGTGCATGAAAAATAATGATTTCCCACCAAAAAAGGGTGCCTTTTGTAGGCACCCTTTCCTAATTCATCATCACAAATAGAAGTCAACCAATCCCGCCACTTTCTCCTTACAACGCTCCCAAAAAGATAACTTTTCAAAAAACTCTTTCGTCATTTCTTTCGAATCATGAAAATCCTCTGTTAACGCCTTATTAACTTGTCCTACAATAGGACCACCATAAATATAAAAATTCATTTCATCATTTATATTGAAGCTACGCGAAGTAAAGTTTGTTGTACCAATAACGGTTAATTCATTATCAATAAGCATTAATTTACCATGGAACATTCCTTTTTTATAACCATATACAGTAATCCCATTATTAACAGCTTGACGTATGTATGGATACGCCGCTTCTTTTATAAGAGGTAGATCCGGTTTATATGACCAAAGTATTTTTACTGTAACACCACGCTTTTGTGCCGCGATTAAAGCATTCATAGATTCTTTATTTTTCGCTATAAAATACGGTGTTGCAATTACAATGGAGTGCTGAGCTTGTTTTATGAGCTCTATATATTTTTCAGCAACGTAATGCCCATTGTAACTAGTCATAGTATGTAATGTATTCCCTTTACTAGCTTTATTCGTACTTCTCTTTATCTCTTCTTTCGTATCTCGTTTCCAGTCTAAAGCGAATTGCTGTTCTAAATCTTTTGCTCCTTCTCCTTTAAGTCGTACATGATAATCACGCCAATATCCAAATCGCTTATCTTTCCCTAAGTACTCATCTCCTATATTAAATCCGCCTGTATAGCCAATCTCCCCATCAATCGTCGTAATACGGCGATGATTACGATGATGAAGAGAATAAAAGCCGAATGGTAATTCAGGTTTTCTACTATATGTAAAATGCACACCATTTTCCCGCAATTCATTTTTCATCTTTCTTTCAAATGATAAATCATTAATGCGATCAACGGATAAATAGACGTTTACCCCTTCTTTTGCCTTCTCTTTTAATAAGTTTAAAAAAGTATGGCTACTTTTATCATTCGACAAAATGAAGAAATACGTGTAAATGGAGCTTTTCGCTTCTCTTATATCAGTAAATAATTGTTTATAAAAAGACTTCCCTTCTACATATAATTGAAAGTCACTATAATGAGGCGCATACTCTGTCGGCATGTTTTTCCCGGCTTCCATTTTTCTTCCGAGTGTAACGTCAATATGAACCCAAATTAAAATAAAAACGAAAATAGCAATAGCAATAGAAGTAACTCGCAATATTTTTTTAATCATTTTGATTTCCTTCCGATCATTTTCTTTCCACCTTTCTATTTTGTCATTCAAATTTAGATTTCATGCTTCATACAAAAAAGGATGTGACTTAACGTCACATCCTTTTCACATTAAACAAAATTTCTCGCATCATTATTTCTTCCAAACTTATAAATCGCAATTAAGAAGAATGCAATTGCGAAAGCGAATAAAATTAAAATGTTTAAATACAACTCCGAGAATGGTATTCCTTGTTGTAGTTTCGATACTGTGTCTAACAACCAGCGCTGTGGAAGAAAATTAGCTACTTTTTGTACTGCACTTGGCATAATGTCATATGGGAAATAACAACCCGCTAGTAAGCATGTTGGTACAATGACCATGTTTTGCATCGCATTTGCCGATGATGAGTTTTTTGAAAAAGCAACAATTACTAACGACATTCCAATCGCTATTAAAGCAAATATCATCAGTACACCAACCATAACGATGAAGGGCATATTGATATTCGTATGAAAAACATTCGTTAAGAATAGGATTGTAATCATAATTTGTACTGTTAATATAATCATATTTACCCCGACGTTAGATAATATAAATTTCTTTCCATCTATCGGCGTGGATAATAATCTAAAGTACGTTCTATTCTCTTTTTCTTTTAAAATATAGCCTGATAAGTTCACTGCTGAAAATAACATAAACATAATAAGATAACCCATGGTTTGGTTCGTCATATCTTTATTTTTCGAAGTATCTTCTAACGTCTCAGTCTTCACTTTAAATGAACTTTTTTGATATCCTGCGTACATCGTATCAAATGCACTTTGATCTGTTCCTGCTACTTTACTTATCGCTGCTACATTATCAATATAATTGTACAAATATGACTTAATAAACGCTGTTACTTGATCACCTTTAATCGATGAAATTTCAATATTGCTTGGTTTTCCTTCTCGGACACTTTCTGAAAAACCAGACTGTAACGTAATCACTCCATCAAGTTTTTTTGAAGTGAGTTTATCTTCTACTTCAGATTCTTTCACTTTACTTACTTTTACATGATTGATTTCTTCTAAAAATTTCACCGTATCATTTGCTATCGACTCATTTTCTTTATTTATAACTCCGATATTTAACGTCCCTTGCCCCGCATTTCCATATATTGAAAAGGAGATTAACGTTCCTATTATCGGCAAGCTAATAATAATGAGTAACCCTTTTTTATTTTTCAAAAGGACTGATAATGTTTTTTGCATAAGCCATAAAATATCTTTCATACTATAGCCCCTCCCGTCTGCGTAATGCGATAATCGATATGAATAAAAAGAGTGCTGAGATTCCGATATTTAAAGAGATGACTGGTAGTGCCGCCCCTACATCATTTGCATAAATAATTTTCATAACGGCAGTGTTTGCCCACGTTAATGGTGATAAATTCGTAATGAAATTTTCTTCTACTACGAAGTATGCCCCGCCAAAAATAGAAGCTAGTTGTACGATAACTAAAATAATTGCTCTAGATGCTTCACCTGTTTTTGTAATATATCCGATGCCGAGGCCGAAGCTAGTTGCTAAAAGGACTTCTGTTAGTAAAATAAGTAAGACAACTCCAAGATGATCGCCCCAGTTAGCTTGAAAAACAAATTTACTAAATAAAACGACAAGTAGTATGCACAGTGCATTCGCCACCATATTACCCAATATTTTCCCGATAAAAATTTCCGCTTTCGTTATAGGTGCAGCAATGAGACGATCTCCTGTTTTACGTATTCGTTCGCCTCTAATTAAATTACTTGCTCCCATCGCACCATACAAAGCAACCATCGTTGTCATTACAATTGCATAGTAATCCATAGAACCTGGTTTTTTAGTCGCTTGTAATGCCGTTTCTTTAATATACTCATTACGTTCTCCATTCGGAATTATTGTGCTAATTTTACTAGGGTCTACTTTCTCAATCTCAACTACTACATTGTACTTATCAACAAATGTTGTCATCATTCCTTCAACTATGCTACTTTCAATACTACTTCTATCACTTCCGTAAAACTTTACCCCGTCCTTATTCAATTCTACATACGCAGCGTATTTGTTTTGTTTTACTTTTTCTTTTCCATCTACCTCTTCAGAAACTTTCTTAAAGTAAATACCAGATTTACTTACTTCTTTTGCAAATGCTTCAAATGATTGAGAAAACGTACCATTTGCTTCATCTTTGTATATCACTTGTATATCTTTAATAGTATGACTATCGCTATTAAATGCATTACTTAACGCTGTTCCTAACACAAGCATAAGTACAATCGGAAATGCTAACATAAAAACTAAAGTTCTTACGTCTCTAAATTCTCTTTTAATGTGCATAATTGCAATATTGAAGATGTTCAATTGATGAACCTCCCTTTACCTTTTCTTCATTTACCTTTTATTTATCTCGTAAGTTTCTTCCGGTTAAGGTAAGAAATACTGTTTCTAAGTTGGGAGCCTGCTCCTCTAATGAACGAATTTCAATATCATGATTGATACAGTGTTGAATGATTTTATTTAAATTATTTAATCCCGCATCAGAATTCACTTTAATTACGTTTTCTTCAATTTGAACTGCTTTCACACCGTTTATCTCTTTTAATTTTTCTACATCTAAATTCTCTACCGATTTCACTTCAATCCAAATATCTTTCGTGTCAGTAATAATTGCTTTTAACTGTTCTTTCGTACCTTCTGCAATTACTTTACCGTGATCTACTATCGCTATTTTCGTACAAATCTCTTCTACCTCTTCCATGTAGTGACTCGTATAAATAATTGTACTTCCCATTTCATTTAATTTACGTACTGACTGCAAAATGTAGTTTCTTGACTGTGGATCAATTCCAACTGTCGGCTCATCCATAATAATTAACTTCGGTCTATGAGCAATTGCACAAGCGATATTCAGTCTTCGCTTCATCCCACCAGAAAAGTTCTTCGGATAGCTTTTCTGTTTATCACTAAGTCCTACAAATTTAAGAGCTTCCTCTACCCTAGCTTTTAATTCGGCTCCTCGTAACCCGTACAATCCAGCAAAGAATTTCACATTTTCATAGGCAGTTAACTCTTCATAAATCGCAATATCTTGCGGAACAATACCGATATTCATTTTCGCAAATCGATTATGTTTCTTTATATTTTTTCCTAGTATGCTAATCTCACCTTCATTACTTCTTAACAAACCAGCAATCATATTTATCGTTGTACTCTTACCAGCACCATTTGATCCTAAAAAGCCAAATATTTCTCCTTCTTTAATAGATAAAGACATATTATCAACTGCGATGAAATCACCAAATTTTTTCGTTAAATTTTTAATTTCTAATGTATTCATCATTTTCACCCCTATTTCGGTTTCTCTGCTTTTAGTATAAACAAAAAGAATGAACCTGCTCAGTGCAGAAGTTCATTCTTTTCACATGAGAATATTCACTTTTTTCATATGAGATGGTTCATCCTCGTACCATTCTCTTTATATTGGCAACAACATCGTTACTGAAAAACCACTTGTCCCATCTACAATAATTTTTCCGTTTACAGACGCCGTTCGCTCCTCCATCCCCATAATACCGAGACCTTTTTTAACAAGAGCTACCCCTTTTCCGTTATCCTTCACTTGCACCTTAACCATCTTGTTAAGTACATGAATATCTATAGAAATAACTGTCGCATCAGCATATTTCATTGCATTTGTTAGTGCTTCTGTAACATTCTCACCGATAATTTTCCACTGAATAGGAGAAATCATATCTAAGTTCCCTTTGTATACAAAAGGAATATTAACATCATTCTTACCGGCAAATTCCTCTATGAATAATTTCATACGATGAATGCCAATTTGCTCAGTTGGAGGCTTCATATTTTTTAATGTAATGCGAATACTTTCAATTCCATCTTTTGAAATGTGAATTGCATTTTGTAATAACTCCGCAGATTTTTCTTTATCTATTTCCATTAACCTTTTTGCTGCTTCCATTTGAATAAGTGCACCCGTCATCGAGTGACCAATTTTATCATGAATTTCTTGCGATAACCGATTTCTCTCTTCTAGCTTAAATGTGTATTCAGATTGTCTTATGTACTCTTTATTTTCATGTAAGCTTTTCGTAAGTCGTTGCATATCTTTTCGCATCTTATCATTTTGCGATTCAAGCTTTACTACACGCGATATATATCGATCTGCTATAGTTAAAACGAGAAAAGAAAATGCAACAATTAATCCATAAGTCATTCGAATACTTTCATCTGCAATCGTAATTGGGAGCATCATAACAACAAAGCGTGGCCAATTCTTTTCTATGTAATGGAATGTAATTTCGTATAAGTTCAAAGGTAAAAACAAAATAAAAAATGGATGAACCCTCCATGTAAATAACATAATTATGCCAATTGACATACAGATTAATAATTTTTTATACGTATCTTTTTTAAATATAGAAATCATTACGTTTACAGAGAGGTAAATAAGTAAAGTAAATATAACCCAAGGTAAATTTACTACATTTGCGTAAATATAACTAAACACAATATATAAAAAGACAATTAATTTACTTACAGTTAGCCAAAATTCCATATCACTAATCTACTTTCCCTGTTAAGTAATAAATCGCAATTTGTGTGCGATGTTCAAGTCCAGTTTTCCCTAAAACTGACGTAATATAATTTGCAATTGTTCCTTCAGATATAAAAAGCTGTTTCGAAATTTCTTTATTCGAGAAACCTTTTGCAATTAATGCGATAATACTAAGCTCCCTTTCTGTGAAAAGGCTCTTATCAATTTTACATTCTTCCTCTTTACTTTCCATTAAATTAGACTTAATTTTATCGAGGACAACATCTTGCATAACAGTTTGACCGTTATATACTCCTTTTATCGCATCACGAATACGCTCCGGATCGTTATTTTTTAACAAATAACCTTTCGCTCCGTTTTTTACTGCATCCAAAATATATTCATCATCATCAAACGTCGTTAAAATAAGCGGTTTTGTTTTCGTCTCTTCACAAATGAACTTCGTCGCCTCTACCCCGTTCATATTTGGCATGCGAACATCTAAAAGAGCAATATCAACTTCATGCTTTTTACAATATGCTACAGCTTCTTCCCCATCATTTACAGTATCTACTACTTCGAACTCTTCGTATGTATTTAAAATAATTTTCATGCCCTCTCTAATAAAAGAGTTATCATCCGCTATTAATATTTTAATTTTCATGTTTGTTAGTATGGCCCTTCCCCTACTAACATTCACATCCTTTCTCCGTGTAACATTTCCTACTTGCTCATTATATACTTCTCTTTACCATTTTTTCACACCTTTTTTCATCTAGCTCTCCTGCAAAAAATATATTATTCTTTTTTTTACAATATGTGTAGGGTGACTTATCATTCTTTACGTCTATATAATAGAATGCGTCAAAAAGGAGGGAGAGACCCATTGAGGAAAAACAATTAATTGAAAAAGCACAGCAAGGAAGCGAGCATGCTTTTCGTATCCTTGTACAAACATATCGTCATTATATTTTTCAAGTTATCTTTTCTATTTTAAGACATGAAGAAGATGCGAAAGATGTTACACAAGAAGTATTCGTAAAAATTCACACCTCTCTCCCAAATTATCAATTTCGCGGATTAAAAACGTGGATGGCGCGTATTGCCACCAATCACGCTATTGATTATAAGAGGAAGAAAGCTAGAGAAAGTGAAGAACTCTCCTTATGTAAAGAAGCTGAGGAAAATATAAAGTCCTCTCATAATATTGAGGCTTTATTATTGACGAAAGAGCAGAAATTACTCATTGCTCAAAAACTGAGAGAACTTCCCGAAAATTACCGTGACGTCGTTCTCGCACATTACTTAGAAGAAAAAAGTTATCAAGAAATTGCTTTACAGGAAAACATCGAAGTAAAAACAGTCGAAATGAAACTGTATCGGGCACGAAAATGGATTAAAAAACATTGGAAGGAGGAAGAGTTTCTATGATGCATTATTCAAAAGAAGATTGGCGCAATTATACATTAGATTTTATAGAAAACAATAAACGTGAATCTATGGAAGAACATCTTTACGAATGTGATCATTGTTTAACACTTTATATGGAAAGTATTGATGAACAACATGAAAACCTTCCAATGATAAATGATGATTCATTTACGAACGAAGTTATGACGCAAATTAATTTTGAAACGCTACAACCTAATGAAAATATAAAAACAAACTCACTAAAACGCACAATTATTCACTACATAATTGCGACTGCAGCTACAATTATTTTTATGGTAAGTGGTTTATTCCAATATATTTTTACAGCGACATCAAATTTCGAGAAATCTTCAAAACATAACGAGTCTTCTATCTCACAACAAATTGTAAACAAATCGGTAGATACATCAAAAAAGGACGGAGGTTTAAAGCATGAATAAAAACCCCTTTTTAGCACTTGTATTAGGGCTAATTCCTGGGCTTGGACATTTATACTTAAAAAAGCTAGGACGGTTTATTTTATATAGCGGAGGATCTTTATTTCTATTCTCCTTTGCAGTATTTTGTACCATAGTAGTAAGAGAACGTGATATTGCTTTTCTTTCTCTATTTTTACTAGCTGTTCTATGGGTAATTAACTTACTAGATTTAGTTATCACCATTATAAAACAAACGAAAAAACAAGAAGCTGGAGAATTGATAAATTCCTCTAAAGAGAGCGAACGATTTTATATCATTCTCCTATCCATCATCCCTGGACTTGGCCATTTCCAATTAGGACTTATGCAACGCGGTCTTACGTTTTTAGTCGCTTGCGCTGGCTTAGGCAGCATGATTATATTTGTAACATTATTAACATCTCAAGGAAGTTTCCTTATCTTTCTTATTACGTTACCTGTTTTATGGATTTATAATTTCTTTGACGTTGTTCAGCAACTACAGAAAAAAGAACGCGACGAGCAATTAATTGACCGTACTATTTTCGAAGATTTTGAAGAACATCGAGAGCAAGGAAAGAAAAGTAAAACATTTGCTTCTATTTTAGCGATGTTCCCTGGAGCAGGTCATATGTATTTAGGTTTACAACGCCGTGGTCTTCAGCTTATGGCAGCCTTTTTACTATCTATTTATTTACTCGACTTATTAAGACTTTCTGCGTTTTTATTTTTAGTACCAATCATTTGGTTCTATAGCTTTTTTGATGCGTTACAGCAAACAGCAAAATACGGAAAAGAACGAGTACAAGACGAACCCATTATCGATTATTTTATAAATCATCAAAGATGGATCGGTATCGGATTAATTACACTCGGTGGTTATTATTTATTAAATCAAACAGTCCTTCCTATTTTGAATGATTATTTTGTAACTATATTTAATATTCATCTTAGTGAACTATATTATCGCTATTTCCAGACATCTATCGTTGCGCTCCTTTTAATTGGCGGCGGCTTTAAATTGTTACTTGGAAATAAAGAAAACAAAGGTGGGACAAGCGAATGAGGACTTGGCGTGTTGGAACATTCTCAATGGGGCTTTCTATTATATCGTTAGGGTGCTTTTTACTATTTTCAGTCGTAAAAGGAATTCAAGTATTAGATACACTAACTGCATGGTGGCCAGTTTTACTTATCATACTTGGAGCTGAAGTTTTACTATACCTTCTATTTTCTAAGAAGGAACAATCATTTATTAAATATGATATTTTTAGTATTTTCTTTATCGGTGTTTTAGGAAGCGTCGGAATTGCTTTTTACTGTTTATTATCAACTGGATTACTAGAAGAAGTTCGTCACTCTATTAACACAACGAGGCAAACGAGTAATATTCCAGACGGACAATTTGATATACCTGAATCTATCAAAAAAATCGTAGTAGATGCAGGCCATCAACCTCTAACGATAGAGGGAAATAATACAAATCAAATTCATCTTTTGGGAACTTATGAAATGACAACGAAAGCAAATGAAAAACTCAATTTAAAACGAGATGATTTCCTTTCAGTTCAAACGGCTGGAGAAACGATGTATATCACTTTAAAATCATTACCTGTTCAGCATACGTTATTTAATTCAGCACCACAGGTGAAACCAACGCTTGTTCTTCCGCAAAATAAAAATGTGGAAATCCGTGCTTCAAATAACGAACTATCTCTTTATCCAGGTCAATTACAAAATAATTGGTTTGTACAGGAAAGCTCAAGAGTGTCTGTCCATCTTGCAAAAGAAAGTGATGTATCTTTAACAGCAGTAACGAATCAAAAAGAAACACATGGAAGTACACCTTGGGAACAAGTAGAAGATTTAACGAAAAACGAAAATACTTCTTCAGAAGAACATCCAGAATTAAACACCCAAGAACATTGGTATAAAAATTCGATTAAAACTGGAAATGGGACGTACAAGTTAAATATTGAGAAAGCTTATAATTTGAATATGAGTGTTCTCGAAAAATAAAAAACCTTCCGCAATTGCGGAAGGTTTTTCTCATATAATCGCTTTAATTCCTTCTAACACTAATCCAATCATAAATCCGCAAACCGCCCCGTTTACTCGGATCCACTGTAAATCTTTACCGACGTTATTTTCAATCATTTCGATTAACGTCTTATCATCTAACTTATCAAGATTTTCTTGTACAAGCTTACCAATTTTCGAATGGTTCTTCTCAACAAGACTTACAACTTGTTTTTGTAACCAATCTTCTATTTTTTGAACTGTCTGTTCATCTTCTTTTATTTTATTCATTTGTTTTTGTAAAAATGGAATAACATATTTATCAGCAAATTCTTCATTATTTACAAAAGCAACTGCTCTTTGCTGTACTTGCTCTAGCATCTCTTTTATTTTGTCAGTAGCATTCCAATTGGCAATCCATTTTTCTTTCCAATTTTCTAATTCTTGTAGTAACGCTTCATTTTCTTTTACATTTGTAATTTCTTGACGAATTTTCGCTAATATAAGTTGTCTCGTGCTATTATCTGCATCTTGTAAGCTGTTAATATTGCTAATAATAAACTTCTGCAAAATGCCGCCAATTTTATCTTCATCTACAATATTCATAAACGATTTCAATGTAAACTGTAAGAATCCATCTACTTTTATATTTTCCATCGCCTTCATACCTAAACTACCGAGCTGGTAGCGTGCTTCATCTTGCGCTGTCCAATCTTTCACTTTTACTAAAATGTAATCAAGTGTCTTTTCATCATATTCTTGCACAACTAATTGATCAACAAGCACTTGTAAAATGTTACTTGTATTAATTGTATGCAAATATGTTTTTAATTCTTTTTCAATAATAACAGCTAACTTTTCTGTATCTATTGTAACAATTGCTTTCTCTGCAATCGTTACAATCCCCTTTTTCACAGCATCAGACTGCATTTCTCTCTCAGCAATTTGCAGTACCATTTGTGCTAACTGCATCTCTTTTACTTTATTCGTAATACTTTCTTTCGTCAGCCATTCATTTTCTAACGTATTGATGAGCCCTTTCGTTACTCGTTTACGATTTTTAGGTAACAAAGCTGTATGCGGAATTGGTATTCCCATCGGGTGACGGAATAATGCTGTAACTGCGAACCAATCTGCAAGCCCGCCAACTAACCCAGCTTCAAATCCCCCTTGTATAATCTCTCCAGCTATCGTTCCTTGAAAAGGGATAGAAGCCGCAAAGCCGACACCCATAACCCCAAGCGAAATACCCGCTATATATTTAGTCTGTAATGACATCGTATACACATCCTCTTATTATGTAAAATAAAGCTTTTTGTTGTATTTATTCAATATTAGTTATCCTTTATATATACTATAAAGAACTATTGTGAAAATAACAAAGATTTTTATGTACATGAAAAAATGAGGCTACAACTAGCCTCATTTTTCTTATATCGTTAATTCCAAACCTTTCCTATAATATTCATCCATTATATCGTTTGGAACCATACTTCCACCCGTTCCCCACACAATATGAGTACCTTTTTTCACCTTCTCTGTTAACTGTAGCTTTTGTAAATACTCATCTTCTTTACATACTTTCACTGGCCCTATCATACCTGCTAGTGCAGAAGGCTCTAAATAAATATTCTCCGTATCAGCTAGCTCTTTTAACAATCTATATAACTCTTCATCGCTTACTGTGTAATTCCCACTCAAAAATGGTTCCATCGTTTTACCGACAAATCCAGATGGCCTTCCTACCGCAAGTCCATCCGCATCTGTTACATTATCAATTCCGATATCTTGAACGGAAATTTTGTCATGAAGGCCTGTCATTAAGCCGAGTAACATACAAGGAGAATGTGTTGGCTCTGCAAAGTAACAATGAACATTATCTTTATACAATAACTTTAAACCGAATGCTACTCCGCCAGGTCCTCCTCCTACTCCGCACGGAAGATAAACAAATAAAGGATGATTTTCATCTACTACAACCTCTAACTCTTCTAATTGCTTTTGTAATCGTGATGCTGCTACTGCGTATCCTAAAAATAAATCATGCGAGTTTTCATCGTCTACAAAATAACAGCTAGGATCCGCATCCGCTTGTCTTCTTCCTTCTTCTACTGCTTTGCTATAATCATCTTCATATTCAATAACGTTTACACCTTTACTTCTTAATAAATCTTTCTTCCATTCTTTTGCGTCTGCTGACATATGAACAGTTACATTAAAACCTAGATTCGCACTCATAATCCCTATGCTAAGTCCTAAATTCCCTGTAGAACCTACTGCAATTGAATATTTCGAGAAAAACTCTCTACATGTATCACTATCTAAAACGGAATAATTATCTTCTTCTGTTACCATTCCGTGCTGCAATGCTAGTTGCTCAGCATGTTTCAACACTTCATAAATACCGCCCCTAGCTTTAATTGATCCTGATATTGGAAGATGACTATCACATTTTAATAATAATTCTCCTAAAATAGGTTGCTCATATTTTCTCTCTAAAGCTTCTTTCATAGAAGGTATTTTCACTAAAGGTGATTCGATTATGCCGTTCGCCCCTTTCGTTTCAGGAAAAACTTTCGCAATATATGGTGCAAAACGCTTTAATCTCTCTTCCGCATCTTTTACATTCTCTTCATTAAGTGGTGAATCTTTTATTGCTGTTTCATACTTTTCTATGTTTGGATTTATCCAAAATACTTCTTCTGTTGCAATAAGCTTATTCACTAATGGATATTCTGCTTGTAATGCCCCTATTTCTTTCATTTTGTTTCCTCCTTATATCCTTGTAGCTCACCATACAATAAATTATAATTAAATTAATTTTAATATAGTTTAACACAAATAATCCCATTAAGTTAATTTTAATTTAATTTATTTAAATATAATTTAATAATTATTAAGGAGATTTTCATTATGGAAAATATAGATATTGGTAAAAAAATTGAAAAACAAAGAAAAGAAAAAGGTTTAACTAGTAAAGAACTAGCAAAGATGGCCGATATTACACCATCAATGTTAAGTCAAATTGAGCGCGGGTCCGCTAACCCTTCTATCCAAACATTAAAAGTGCTTGCTAAAGCTCTTGATGTGCCAACATTTAGCTTTTTACTTGAAGATACAAATACAGACGATTTAATTGTACGTTCCCATAAACGAAAGAAAATGATTATTGATAATTTATCATATGAAATGCTTTCACCTGATTTCACTGGAAATTTAGCAACAGCAATTATGACCGTCCCGCCTAATACAGCTTCATCAGAAAATGTGCTAGAACATAAAGGAGAAGAATTAGCATTTGTCTTAGATGGGAAAATCACATTATATTTAAATGAGGAAGAATACGTATTAGAAACTGGCGACAGTGTAAAAATACCTGCTTATTTAAAGCATAAATGGGTGAATCATTTTGAAAAAAACGCGATAGTCTTATTTTCTGTTACTCCGCCGATTTTTTAATATATCAATAAAAACAGGATGATTCTTATAAAGTGAGGATTATCCTGTTTTTATTAAATAAGAAAGTGAAATTTTTGTTAAAAACTTAACAGTTGAACCCAATCCGAACAATCCTCCTAAAAACATATTTACAAGTAAAACTATCCCTCCCATTGATGCTAACGTATCATGAGTCAGATTCATCCCACCACTACCAGAGGCACTTGTAATATTCACATAAAAATAAGAAATATGTAAAAATCAATTAATTTTTCAGAATTTTGTTGAAAAATATGGTAAAATCACTCTTATACTTCTTCTATTTTGCTATTATAGAAATAATTAAATTAGGATACTTTTATCGAATGGGGGAATATATAATGAGTGTGTTATTAAAAGGGCATGAACAGATTGTCAACGAATTAAACATTTTATATCAAGTAATGGTAGCGGAGCAATTAATTGAAGCGAAACAATTAAAAGAAAAAATAGAGAAACAGATTAATAAAATTGAAGCTGATCAAACTCTATCGCTTTACTACTCCCTACTAAACTTTAAATATAAGGTCCTAACCGATTGGACAAACATTAAGTATGATACTTTTAGTCAAATTGTTCGTTTAGACAATCCCATAACTGAAGACTTTATTACTTATTATTATCACTTTTTTAAAGCTGAACATGCTACCATTATTGGAAATTATGATGAAGCAAAAAAAGAATACGAAAAAGCTGAATCCCTTTTAAAACATGTACCAGGCGAACTAGAAGAAGCTGAATATAAATATAAATTTGCTATATTTAATCACCATACAAACAAACCACTTACAGCAATCAATTATGCAAATCAAGCTAAAGAGATTTTCTCAAAATATCCACGTTATGAAATTAAAATAGCTCTATGCGAAAACATTTTAGGCTCATGTTCTGTTTATTTAAAACAATTCGAACAAGCCGAAGAGAACTATAATTCAGCAATCAATATTTTACAAAAGCTGAAAGACGATACACTAATCTTAAAAGTTCGAAATAACTTAGGTTGGCTCTACTCTTCTCAAAATCTATCAACCCTTGCTATTAGACATCTTACAATAGTTACAAACAAATTACCTAAACACCTAAAAGCCAATTTTCTACAAGCCAAAGAACATTTTAGTTTAAATGAAAAAGAACTTGCAAACGATTGGGTTCAAAAGGGCTTAGAAATTTGTAATGAATTAAATAATCAAGAATATAAACACCATTTCACTATCTTAAAAACACAACACACTGGTATTCTAGACGACTTAGAAAACGCAATCATTGCAGGCACTACATATTTTAACAGTAAAGAATTATACGATTATGTACAAGAATATTACGAATTATTAGCAGTAGAATTTCATAAAGTGAATAAAATAGAGAAATCTCAAAAATATTTTTTCAAAACTTACGAAGCAAAACAAAAATTATTAACTAAGGAGGCACTAAGATAATGAAAAAGATTAGTTTAGCTATTTTAACCTTTACATGCATACTTGCTTTTGGATTTAATAATTTTACTGAAAGTCAACAAGCAAAACAACTTCCAAAATGGGATACAGATAAACAAGAAACACATGCAGACCTATAGAAACCTAAAAACCCCTAATAAAGGGGTTTTTAGGTTTCTACAATATAATGATTTAGCATATGATGAAGAAATATGCTTATAAAAGATAGCCATACAGATACTCTCTGTACATGGCTATCTTTTATTTTTTCGGCACCAACAAAATCCCTAAACTAATAATACAAAAGCTCATTATTTGCTCTGCTGATAGACCAAACAGAACCGAATTTTGTTCACTAACAAGCGAAATAATAATATGAGCAAACCCCTCAATAATTAGAAAAATACTTATATTCTTTCCATTTCCGAGCCTTTCATTTTTCATCCATAACAAGCCCATTATACAAAGAGCAAGGCTGATCTCATATACGAAAATAGGGTGATATAAAAGTTTAGATTCATATATTTTCATTCCCCATGGTAGTGTCGTTTGTGCACCTACTTCATGATGGAATAGAAAATAAAAGATAATACTCACACACAGACCAAAAGGCAATGCATCAAGTAAAATACGAAGCGAAAATTGCTCCTTTTTACTTTTCCAAACAATGTATACACTCGCAATTACGCATCCTACTACAATATGTTGCATACTTCCAATAGCTAATATTGCTTGCACCGGCGCCCCAAAAGCCCATACAGGATTTAAAATTGCTGGTGCAAACTTCCATACAAATACGATGATAAGAAAAGCATTTGTTACGGCATCCATCATTTTTTTATATGATACATTTTGATACTTCATCTTTCGTTTCATCAACATAAAACCAAATAGACTTCCAATTATAAGAGATATGGGTTGTAACCTCACAATCCACTCCATCGTCACCAAATCTCCTTTTAATTCTCAATCAATTTCTTAAATTTCTTTTCTAATTGATCTGGTGGTAATACACCTCGTACATGATCTACTATAATTCCATCTTTATTAACAAAAAATGTCGTCGGTAAAGAGAATACTTTATAATCTAGTCCAGCTACTCCGTCCATATCTAGTAGAACCGGAAACTCAAATCCATAGCGATTAGCAAATGCGCTTGCTTCTTGTACTGGGTCACTAACAGTTGCATTCACCGCAAAAATTTCAACATCCTTTTTATATTTATCATACATATGAACTAAGTCAGGTGCCTCCATTTCACACGGCCCACACCATGATGCCCAAAAATTAATAATATATGGTTTTCCCTTGGCATCATTTAACGACTGCAACTTTCCGTCTAATCCTTTTAATGTGATGCCAGGTGCTTTAAAACCTACTTGTGGTAATACTTCTTTCTCTTGTAACTCTGCTTGCTTTGCTTTTCTTTCCTTTTCTTCTTTCTTTGAATTATAAAAGTTAACCCCTGCCCAAGCGAGAGCACCTACTAGTATAATAGCAATTAGTTTCTTCACTTTTCTTCCTCCTCATTTTTAAAAACCTGTAAATCCACCGAATAGACGAATAAAGAATGCTGTAATTTTCGTCATTTGATTTGTATACAATAAAATACCTGTTACAATCATCATTCCACCGCCAATTTTCATCATGACATTGGCATATGTAACAATCCATTTTACCTTCCCAATAAAGAATGCCATCACGAAAAATGGAACCGCAAACCCAAGAGTATACGCTGTAATATAAAGAAGCGCCCCTTCAGGATTCGTCGCGCCAAGCATGAGTACAGCTGAAAATATCGGTCCAACACATGGCGTCCAACCCGCTGCATATGTCATACCGACTAAAATCGAGCGAATATATCCAGTCGATTTACTTCTATATTGCACCTTTTTCTCTGCCATAAGCCACTTAGGCTGAAATAAGCCCGTCATAAATAGCCCCATTAAAACAATAAAAATCCCACCAATTTGTTGAATCAATTTTTGGTTAGATGAAAATGTTATTCCAATCCAGCTTACCGATAAACCTAACGCGTAAAATATAACCGAAAATCCGATCATAAAAAATACTGTATGTATAATCGCTGATTTTTGCATAATCCCACGATTTTCTTTTAAATCTTGGATAGACACACCTGTAATATAAGATAAATAAGATGGATATAGCGGTAAAGAGCACGGTGATATAAATGACAATACTCCCGCCCCAGCCACAAGCCAAATTGTTAAATCTGCTGCATTCATTTTATTCCCCCTAAAACACTACAACGAGTAGTGTTTGTTCTTAAAAAAAGAGGCTATATGCACTCTCCGACAATAAGTACAACCGACATACAGAATAAACCTACTGTTACATATACCGAATTCGTATGTAACGGAATAGTAAGCTTAACAACCTTTTCATTTAACACTTGCTCGATTCGTAAATTTATTGCTGTTTTTGCAAATGAAGCTGTAACACATCGATTTTCCATTGTCTTTATTTTAATTAATTTTAATAACGCGCTACCTAACTCAAATGAAGATTCCATTTTTCGCATCGCATATTTATCAGCAGCTAGCTCCTGATACGTATGATATCGCTGTAACAACCCTTTTAATATCGGTATGTACATCATTCCTTCTGCTAATAGCGTAAAACAAAATAATTTTAGCGGATCCCAATTCTTTTGATGATATTCTTCATGGAAAATAATCGCATCAATTTCTTCATCTGAAAATGTTTGAAGCAACCCTTCCGACATGACAACTTTCGGACGAAATAGCCCAATTGTAAATGCCGCAACTTCCGTAGTCGGCAATATATATATTTGTTTTCTTTTTCGGACGAAAGGGATAAGTACTTTTTGTAATTTTTTACTATAGAAAAATTGTCGCCAAATTCTTTTGCACACGATTAATACAGTAAGTAGTAATAATCCAGCGATTATAATACGAATCAGCGATAATTCTTTCATATGTTTTTCTAACTGGAACAAACAAAAATTTGAAAGAAGGAACATCTTATTTTGAAACAGAAATGGATATGTAACGTAATACACTAACATACTGAAAAAGAGGATACTAACAATTACTGCTAACAATACGATTTTACGCATTTGCCATTTCATTTCATTAATCCTCTCTTTTTAACTGACTCAATTTGTCTTCTAACTTTTTTATTAAAGTCGGATCAGCCTGCTCTAACTCATCTAACATATGATTTACAACTAAATCTCCAAATTCCCCCATCAATTCCTGTGTCATTTTCTTCGTTTGATTGGATAAGAATTCTTCTTTTGTTTGTACAGCACGATATATACCACTTCTTTTCACAGTCTGTTTTTCTAAGTGTAATTTCTCTACTAACCTGTTCATAACTGTCATAACAGTGTTAAAATTCACAGGTGATTCTTCACTTAATTTCTGCTGCACTTCTTTAATAGTAATACCATCGCTAGACCAAACAATCTCCATAATTTTCGCTTCAAGCGGTCCAAAGAAATGATTTAACCCGTGCTCATTTAACTTATAGTTTTGAGTAAACATTGTACAACTCCTTTCACACTACGAATTGTAGTATAAATTAAATGAAAGGTCAAACGTAAATGATATATATGAAAATTAACTACCCATAAATACATAGGCTATTCCATTCATTTTAAACCTAATTTTTCTCCAAATGTATCAAAAAGATACTGCTCTAATATTTGTACACTAAACTTCTCATTACGTCCAAGTGCAAATAATTCCCGATCTTTCGCTACGATAGTATCTAACGGAATAGCTACATTATCCACTATTTTTGTAATTTCAATTATATTACTTTTTACATTTACTTCTGTTTTAAATTCAACGTTTTCTAACACTATATGTGAACGTCTTCCTGATGCAAAAAAAGTAAAATTAGGATTTTTAACAACGCCAATTTCAGTCTCTAACGCATATAAATAGTGAAAAATTACATCTCTGTGTCCATCTTTTATTATTTTTTCATCCTTCTCATCGTCTAAGTATTCTTTCAGCTTCGTTGTAAATTCAAATCGAAAATCCACTTTTTTCACTCTCCTTCTTTGTATTTCATATTAAATAAATATATTGAAATAATTTTAACATATTGTAATACAACTTCCTATTAAAAGTAAAAACTGTTTTAAAAAATCGCTATTATTTCCGATACCCTTTTAAAATATAAGTATAAATTCAATATGAATCAATGCGTCATTATATCTATTTAAACATATTTTTTCCATATTTTGAAACATTAGTATGAAATATTATATATCAATGTATGGTTTCTAATGCATTGGTATATATAGTCAGTAGTTTCTTTACTATTCCGATATACTTAAGCTACATTTTCTAATTATTGATTACATTACGGAAGGAATGTAACTCTCTTCTATCGAATTTTTATATAACAAAAATAATTAGGTGGTGCTTTACTATGAAATTAGCTGTCATTGGTGGCGGTGATTTACAAGATTCAAATCACTTGCCTATTAATGAACGCCTTATAGAATTAACAAATAAACAGTACCCAAAAATATTGTTTATTCCAACGGCTAGTCATGATGATGAAAGCTATATAAAATTATTTTTAGACACTTTTGAAAAACAATTACATTGTGAAGTACAAATTTTACGTACTACAACAGATTCACCTTCAAAGTATGAAATAGACGAGATGATTCATTCAGCCGATTTAATTTATTTAGGTGGCGGGAACTATATTCACATGCTTACGCAATGGAAAGAACATAGACTCGATGAAAAATTATTATTGGCTCTGCAGCAAGGAACACTTATTGCTGGTTATAGCGCTGGTGCTATGTGTTGGTTCACGTCTAGTATCCGATCAGATTATGAAGGTTCTGGTTATATAGAGAGTAACGGATGGGGTATTGTTAATAAAAGATTTTGTCCACATTATAATCAATTAAACAGAATGAACGCCTTCCATTCCTTTTTACAAAATCATCAAGGGAATATAGAAGGAATTGCACTGGAGGATAATTGCGCTTTATATATTACAGAGGAATCCTTTGAGATTATCGGTGAACCGGAAAGAGCGTGGGAGTTTTATATGAGTGATAAAACACTCATTAGACAACATTTTGATATAACTTTAAAAAGCTATTTATAAACCTGAACTTACGAAAAAATGTCCCTAAGTCTAATAACTTAGGGACATTTTTCTATTTAACTAACTAATCGTGTAATTCGTTTCTTTTGCCATGAAAGCTTATAATATGCATACTGTAATATTAAGCTGACAATAAATGCTGCTGGATACCCGATCCAAATGCCTTCTATTCCAAGACTTGTATGGTAAGAAAGATAATATGCTACGGGTACTTCTACAAGCCAAATTGAAACAACTCCAATAACAGTTGGCCAAAGTACTGTACCGCTCGCTCGCATTGTCGCACTAATAATTTGTGCATGACCGAAAATTAAATAACTCCATAATGTAATCATAACTAAGCTATGAGCAATTTCAATTGTAGTTTGACTCGTTAAAAATAGTGATAAAATGTCTCTTGAGAATACGTAAATAAGAGATATTAACACACCACCGATGACGTAGTTCATAATAATTCCGGCCTTCACAACTTTCTGTAATCGATCAAATTGATTCGCACCAATCGATTGTGCCGCAAAAATGGAAACTGTAATACCAAGGCTAACTGCTGGCATTTGTACATAACTTGCAACTTGATTCACAACGCCGTAAGCAGCTGTTGCATCCGAACCGTAACGATTTACAAATGCGATTACGGCAATTTCAGATAATGAAACTAATATCATATTAATACTCGCTGGAATACCGAGCCTTAGTAATAGCTTTAATAACTCCCCATCCATTCGAAGGTATTTTCTAACCGTTCCATCTAGTTGTAATGGGTGATTTTTCTTCTTTAAATACACAAGCATGACAATAAACGTAATAACTGTAGATATAACAGATGCATAGGCCGCTCCATACACATCTAATTTCGGAGCTCCTAACCATCCAAAAATAAGAATCGGTAATAAGATCATATTTAGCGCTGTACTTACAATTAAAAAGTAAAATGGCGTTTTAGAATCTCCTGTACCTCTCATAAATGTTGTATATGCGAAATATAAAAATAATACTGGCATCGATATAAATAAAATCCGTGCATAATGTACACTTATTTCAATAATATTTTCTGGCGTTCCCATTAGACGCATAATATCCATTGCAAAAATACTGCCTATTATCGCCAACACAACTCCAATAATAAAGGTAAACGTCAACGTCGTACCAACGATAGCTTTTAAACGATCTTCATTTTTAGCACCAAACGCCTGACCAATTAAAATAGAGCTTCCTGAACCGATACCAATTACAAATGAAACGAGCAAGAAAAATAATGGGAAGAATGCTGATATAGCCGCTAAATCATTAACTCCAAGCCATCTTCCTACTACTACCATACCAAATAATTGTCCAACTGATTGTAGTACATTACTTAATAATAACGGTACTAAAAACATCGACATCGATTTCCAAATCGGTTTACTCTCACTTTCCAACTTATGTGACTCCGCACCTTCTTTATTGTTATCTGCAGGTGGTTTCAAATTTCATTTCTCCTTTTATTAAACATCTATTTTCAATCTCTATCTCTTTGTATAGTTGTTATAATACTGTGCTTCTATTCATTTTCTTTTCGTATGATTATAACTTCACCCAATATTGACTTCCATCGGCTGTTCGATCTAAAAATCCATATTCGATTAAATATCTTCTTAATGTTACAAAATCAGGGTATACATTTTCTATCACTGTATTTACTTCTTTTTCAGTATACTTTTTATTACTATCAAACTTCTTCACTAAATGGCGCAATATAATTAATTTACGCTTTTGTTTCTTCGGAAATTTAGAGAGAGGTCCATCTAATCCTTCTGTAAAATGAGATTTTAATACTTCATCATTTTCTTCTTCCGTAATATTGTATCGATCATCCACCATCGTTGCTGTTCTATGAATTGGCACAAATTTCGTTTGTACTTTTGATTTTTCTTCTGATAATTCCATTAGCGCTAAAAATACTTTTGCTTGCTTCATTTTCTCTCGCAGTGTAAATCGATGATTACGAATTGTTGATGTACTTCCGCCATCCATCTCTTTTACAATTTCTTTATCATTCAGTCCCATATGGAAAAACTGAACCATTTTCTTTTGTAAATCCGTTAAACCAGTAAATTTCTTATCCATATTTAACAAATAATCAAACATAGACGTATGCTCATTTTGAATATGCAATTGGACGAACTTCTCTGCTTCATACAAAATTTGGTTATCTTGATAAATAACACCTTTAATAAATGTTTCACCACAAGCTAAGCAAATGTACTCCTCTTTTTCTTCATCAAACACATACCCTTTCTTTAATTCCTCTATTGACGCATCCCAAAACTTCTCTGAAATATCGCTCATACTAAACACTCCTTCAAAATGTTTATTTAAAACCAAACAAATCAATATATCGTTTATTATTACTTCATCATCTTATCACAACACAAACAAACATTTCAACGTTTCGTTTGCCCATTTTATAAACTTTTATAAAAACATCTAACAAAAGGGTTTAATACAACGAAAAGCGAATATGTTTATATAAATTCATTTTATAGGATGTGAAATAGAACATAAATATTCTTCAAGACCCTTAGTTTACCGTTAAACAAATTGCACAGAATACATATGCGATTAGTGAATATGGAACTGGTATTCACTCATTCCAAAACTTCAGTATTCAATTTTAACTACAAAAAAGATGTTTTCGTATAAGAAAACATCCTTTACTTTTTATATATTCTATTTACAGTCTCTACTAAAACCTTACTTGCTTGTACAAATGTATGCTTTCGATTTCTATCTTCAACAAATTTATTAGCACAACTACTCATAATGATCATACAACTAATTATGACTAACGCTATCTTTCTATTCTTGTAAGTCACTTTATGCCACTCCACTATTACAAAACTTCTTTTGAATTTATCCCATCAAGAAATTTTACATGAATAATAAAACGCGCGAATATGCAATTCTGCATATTCACACGTTTTATCACAATGTTATGATTTAATTTAGTTAAAGAACAAGTATACCGAGGTGACTAACTTGAAATTTAAAGCGAAAAAAAATCCATTCCACGTCATTTTCATTACATTATTTATAATTTTTTTTTTCGTTTCGTTATTCTTCCAAAATGAAAATTCTATTTTTTTCACTCTCATGATGCTATTAAATATCGTGAATCTTTCTTCATTCTATTTCTCTCACTACAACATAACGGAATCATCTCTTGTTGTAAAACACGGTTTCATTTTTCATACTGAAATTCCATTTGAAGATATTCGTCACGTTAAATACTCTGGTAAAAAACTTCATTCAAAAAAATGGACTAGACAACAATTAGAAATCCATTACAATTTATTTGACTCAGTGACCACTTTCGTACCACTAGAAGAAGAAAAATTCATTTCACTCTTAAAAGAGAACTGCCCACAGATGAAAGTAATGAATACGCCTGCTAACAAATAATATATTTTGAAGCTTGTAGTATTGCAAGTAGATGAAACATAAAAATGAACATCAAAAAAGCCAAGATTCTATACTAAGAACCTTGGCTTTCTCTATTACTCTTTTGGAGCAATCATTTTCTTTGGATCTACAATTTCATCAAATTTCTCTTCTGTTAGTAGCCCAGATTGCAATGCTGCTTCTTTTAAAGTTAACCCTTCTTTATGAGCATGCTTCGCAATTTTCGCTGCATTTTCATATCCGATATGTGGGTTTAGCGCTGTTACAAGCATTAGTGAACGATTCACATTTTCATTAATTACTTCTTCATCTGCTTCAATACCAACTGCACAATTGTCATTAAACGAAACAATTGCATCCGCTAATAAGTGAGCTGATTGTAAGAAGTTATAAGCAATAACAGGTTTAAATACATTTAACTCAAAGTTACCTTGGCTCGCAGCAAATCCGATTGTTGCATCATTCCCCATCACTTGCGCTACAACCATCGTTAATGCTTCACTTTGCGTTGGATTTACTTTCCCTGGCATAATAGAGCTTCCCGGTTCATTTGCTGGAATAATAATTTCTCCAAGACCACTACGTGGACCACTTGCAAGCCAACGTACATCGTTAGCGATTTTCATTAAATCCGCAGCTAATGCTTTTAATGCACCGTGAGTATATACAACTTCATCATGGCTCGTTAATGCATGGAACTTATTTGGTGCAGAAACAAATTGTTTACCTGTAAATTGACTAATTTCCTCTGATACCATCTCACCAAATTTAGGATGAGCATTGATACCTGTTCCAACCGCAGTTCCACCAATTGCTAACTCTTTCATATATGTATTGCTCTCTGCAATCATACGCTCTGTTTTTTCAAGCATACGGTGCCATCCGCTAATTTCTTGCCCTAAAGTTAACGGCGTTGCATCTTGTAAATGTGTACGACCAATTTTTATAATATGTTCAAATGCAGTTACTTTTTCTGCTAAAGTTTCTTTTAATTTCGTAATTGCTGGTAATACGTGATTTTCTACTGCGATTACACAAGCTACATGAAGCGCCGTTGGAAATGTATCATTTGAACTTTGTGACATGTTCACATCATCATTCGGATGAATATGTACGTCAGATCCCTTCTCTTTCAAAATTTGATTCCCACGATTTGCAATTACTTCATTCACATTCATGTTTGACTGTGTACCACTACCTGTTTGCCATACGACAAGCGGAAAATGTTCATTCCATTTCCCTGCAATCACTTCATCCGCAGCTTCTACAATTGCTTCTGCTTTTTCTTCTGATAGCTTTCCTAATTTTTGATTGCTAAGCGCTGCACTCTTCTTTAAAATTGCAAATGCTTTTACAATTTCAAGTGGCATTTGCTCTGTTCCAATTGGAAAGTTTTCTTTACTACGTTGTGTTTGTGCTGCCCATAATTTATCAGCTGGAACTTTTATTTCTCCTAATGTATCTCTTTCAATTCTGTACTCCATGTTTTCATCCCCTTGAAAATATAATACCTACATCTCTTATAATAACAGACTTTCTCTTAAATGATAAGAATTCTCACTCTTATATATAGATATTCTATATTTATTTTAAAAAATTCCTCTTGACCTAAACTTAAGTTTAGGCTGTATCCTTTCCATTGTAACCTACTATAACACTACTGGAGGAATTCAATATGAAAAAATATGCTTTTATAACAGGTGCAAATAAAGGAATTGGATATGAACTTGTTCGTCAATTAGCAGAAAAAGATTATCACGTATTTTTAGGTGCTCGTAATGAACAACTTGGACAACAAGCCGTAGAATCTTTAAATGTTTCAAACGTTTCCTATATTCAAGTAGATATTTCAAATTCACAATCCATTCAAGAAGCAATAAAGAAAATTTACGAAATGACTGACCACTTACATTTATTAATTAATAACGCAGGCATAGCGCTAGACTTCAATACACTACCTAGTGAATTAAATATTGAAACTTTACGCCAAGGATTTGAAGTTAATTTTTTTGGAACTTTCCAAATGATGCAAGCCTTTTTACCATTATTAAAGAATTCAAGCAACAGTAAAATCATAAATGTAACAACTGACATGGCCTCACTAACAATGTTTGCTAATGGTGAAACACATCCAATTAATACACTAGGATATAATTCTTCCAAAACAGCTATTAATGCTTTAACATTAGCTTTTAGTAAAGAATTTTCCACTAACGGTCCCGAAGTATTTGGGGTAACTCCTGGTTTTACAACTACGGATCTTAATGGAAATTCCCCCGGTGGCCATACAACCACTGAAAGTGCTAAAATTATTATTAAATATGCATTAAGTGAAACAAACTATAATGGTAAAATACTTAACAAAGATGGCATTATACCTTGGTAATAAAAGGATGAATGATATGTATTATACAATTGGGCAAGTCGCCAAAATGCAACATTTAACTATTTCTCAAATACGTTATTACGATAAACAAGGACTGTTTCCTTTTCTGCAAAGAAACGAAAAAGGAGATCGAGTTTTTGATGAAGAAGCACTGAAATATTTAGAAATGATTTTGTGTTTAAAAAACACCAGTATGCCAATTCAAAAAATAAAACAATTTATCGACTGGTCTATGGAAGGAGAATCTACCATCCTTCAAAGGTTAGAATTAATGAAACAACAGGAGACCAATGTCTTACAGCTCATGCAAGACACTGAAAAAAACTTAAAAAAGATACAACAAAAAATTGCTAAATATGAGAATGAAATAACTTCAGCAAATGCTATTATAAAATAAAAATCACCTTCTACATATTGTAGAAGGTGATTTTTATTTTATAATGCTTGCTTTCCTTTATCTGCATCATCTACATACCAGATGAATTTGCCTGTATATCCGTAAATAACTGCTAAAATTAACGATACGAAGCTTAACCACATAAACGGAACGTATGAGAACGTTGCTACACCTAAAATACCAGCCATAAAAATACCATTATCAGACCATGGAACCATACCTGAAGTTAACGTTCCACCTACTTCTGAGTTACGCGCTAATACACGACGGTCTATTTTTAATTTATCATAGCTATCTTCCATAATTTTTGGTGTTAAAATTAGTGATACATACATCGCACAACCAAATATATTAGCTAAGAATGCCACGATTAATGTAGACAATGTTACATTACCTGCAGAATTTAATTTCTTCTCAAATTTTGATACGATTACTTTTAAAACACCTAGTTTTTCAAGTAATCCACCAAATCCTAAACCGAAAATAATAACGGCTACTGAGCCAAGCATGCCGTTAATTCCACCACGGTTTAATAACTTGTCAACAAACTCAACACCAGATTGAATTGAGAATCCGTTATAAGCTGTTCCAATCGCCTCTCCAAAGTTCATCCCTTGGAAAAGAGTTGCCCAAATTGCACCAATTAAAGCTCCCATTGCAATTGTTGGCATAGACGGTTTCTTCATCGCTAATAGAACGATAACAATGACCGCCGGAACAAGCATCCATATTTTAATATCAAATTGCTTTAATAAAGCTTCTTTTAAAAATTCTACTCGATTCAAATCTACATTATCGCCGCCATACATCCAACCAGCTACAGTAAACATAATACTAGTAATAATATAAGCCGGAACATCTAATACGAGCATAGCTCGAACGTGAGCAATAACATCTACTTTCGCCATAGAAGCTGCAAGAACTGTGCTATCAGAAAGTGGTGATAATTTGTCGCCGAAATAAGCTCCTGAAAGAACTGCACCAGCAACAAGCGGAAGTGGTAAACCAAGTCCTTCACCAATCGCCATCATAGCAATACCTGCTGTTCCCACTGTTCCCCAAGACGTTCCTGTTGCGATAGAAGTTATAGAACAAATAATTAATGTTGCTAATAGGAATATGCTAGGGTGAATAAATTCTAATCCATAATAGATTAATGTTGGTACTACCCCACCAGCAATCCATGTTCCAATTAAAGCACCTACTGCAACTAAAATCAGTATCGCTTCTAATCCGTTAGAAATCCCTTTCGTAATTGCATCTTGCAATTCTTGATAACGAAATCCTAATCTTAATCCAAGCGCAATTACTAAAAACCATGAAATAAATAGCGCTAATTGAATTGGGAGATCAAAAATCGTTTGGAAGGAAAAGACAACAGCAAGAAATAGTAATAAAAGAACTATGATTTCTAGCATCGATGGTAATCTTACACTTTTCATTTTTTTCTCTCCTTACAAGTCGATAACATGACGTATGTCGTCTTACATGTATGTAATATACAATTAGCGAAGACAAAACAAAATTTTCATATTATTTCGATTTATTTTTCCAGTATAATATATTCACAACCCTTTCTATTGTAAAAGTAGATTACGTTTTTCGCAATGAAAAATATAAAAAATGTTGTATTTTTATTTATCCCGATATTTTTGGCCAATAAGACCTCCGCCTTAAAATTCAGTAAGTGCAAAGCACTTAGGTAAGAAATTAACTACTGTAAAATTCCGAATCGATATGAACATATTAAAGCTTCACTTTATTTACAAGGAACAATCCCATACTAACTTTTTTAATATTTGCTGCAACAAAACTTTTTACAACTATCTTCACTTTTTAATTCACACCATTATTTTCTACATAAAAAATAGGGCACACATCCTTAAAATGATGCATGCCCTATCTTTATTTATACATATTTTGTATTTTTTCTTTATTTTTAAGTATTTCCTCAAACTTATCACTACAACCCTTCGGAAATAACACTCCCAGTCCATATGAATGTGCAAATTGAAAATGAGGGTACTTCGCTTTTACCTCATCCCAAAACTTATACACGCCGAAATCACCACTTCTAACTTCAATATCATGAAATAATACAATACCGTTTTTCGCGACTTTCGGTAGCCATGTATTATAATCGTGAGAAACAGCTTCATACGTATGATAGCCATCAATATGCAAAAGATTTATCGTTTCATCTTGAAACCGGTCTACAGCATCATCAAAAGTAGATCGAATTAAATTTCCTATATTAAGGTAGTTATCGCTCACTACTTTTTCTACTATTTGAAAAACCCCTTCTCCATATGGACCTGTATGCCCATCTCCAGCCCAAGTATCTACTGCAAAGCATTTAGTCGATAACCCTCCATCTTTTACTCCTTGACAAAAACTGAAGAAAGAAGCACCTAGATGTGTACCTAACTCAACTAAAGTTTCTGGTTTTTCAAATCGTACTAAGTCATATGCAAAATCTAAATGTCCACTCCACGCAGATTGTGACCGAATAATAGGACTAAATGTTTCAAATTCAAATGATGGTTTATGAGTAACCCAGTTCATCGCATAACTCCTTCTGCACATATTTTTAACAAACCAAATTACTCTTATCTTTATTTTTTTATCGCCTTGATTATGATTCTATTTCATGAAAATATGAAGAATTTATTCTTTTCTATTGAGGTAAAGATTCATATACATATGGGTCAGTTGGCTTATTAATTTTCTCGATTTTGTTTACTTTTACAAGTGGAAAGACTGTTCCTTTATATGTCGTTTCATCTAATAATCCTGTTATTTTCACCCATGTTTCTTCTGGAATTTTTTCAATATTTTTCCCAGTAACAATCATCCCCCAGACTGATGCATCCGCAATACAACAAGTTATACCATATCGAGCCACTACTGCTTTATTACCCGTCACATCTTTATCCTTATATATAAACCCTAAAAATGTAATTTCTTTTCCTTTAAACCAATTAACATTTTGACCAATTACATTCATTGTTTGAACATAGTCCTTATCCTTTACTTGTAGTTTACGCTGTCCTAACATACTTTTTACTACTTGCTCTTCCGTTTTATAAGTCGTTGCTAAATTTGATGTTTCTTCTGGATCCACGGATACTTCTCGCCCATCAAACTTAACCTGTTCCCCCTCTTTTTCATTCCTTTCCAGACTTCTCGACTGTACACTTTGATTCATACCCCTTTTTCCTGCTAAACTTCCATCAATTGTTACACTTCCAAAGAGAAAAGCACTAACTATCGGAACGACAAATAAAACATATACAAAGAAACTTTTTATCCCTGATTTTGATGTTGTATGATGTTTACAACAATTACAATCATGCTGTTTTTCTCTTCCATCCCTCCAAACTTGTACAATACCAAAAATTAAAATTACTACAAAAGCTATATACGTAAATTTGATCATTTTTGGAGCTATAAAATTATAAATATTCCCTGTTACAAGTAGTTTAAATAAGAGCATTGCTAAACCAATTAAAATAATGCCACGAATATAGCAATGATATGCCTTCTGCTCCTCTTTCTCCATTCTTTCTCACCTCCTATAACATTATGATTTGCAGGATGGTATACACAGATGCAATGACAATTCCGATCAAAAAGAATACAAATCTCTTTTGAAAATATGCAAATAGCATTAACGTATTTTTCATATCAAGCATAGGCCCAAATACAAGAAATGCGAGAAGTGCCTTTACCGAGAAAACATGTCCAAAAGATGCCGCTATAAAAGCATCGGCTGCAGAGCAAATTGATAAAACATAACCAAATCCCATCATAATAAAGGGGGCAATTACTTCGTTATGTGCTACTGCATCCAGTACATTCCGATCAAAAAACGTTTGAAATACACTTGCTAAAAAAGCACCAATCAATAAATACTTACCAGTATCAAAAAACTCATCTACAATATGATTCATAACATCTTTCCAACTCTTTTTATTGCTTGTTTGAACTGAAACCTCTATATCTTTTAAAACATTTCTTTCGCGATAGCAATAATACACAATTAGACCTATGAATAGAGCAACTAAAATTGTTATCCCAAAGCGTGCATATACAACGTAATCATTTTTTGGAAACGCATATACAGTAGATAAAAGAACAACTGGATTCATAATGGGTGCACTCAGTAAAATAACAATGCCTACATGAAGTGGTAACCCCTTTTGAATGAGCCTTCTTACAATTGGTATAATGACACATTCACACATTGGAAAAAGAACTCCCACAAATACTGCCGGAATCATTGCAACAATCGGAGATTTCGGCATTACTTTTTGAATCATATCTTCTGTCACAAACACTTGAATACATGAAGAAACAATTACCCCTAATAAAATAAAGGGTATTGCTTCAAAAATGATACTTAAAAATACTGTATTCACATTCAACCATTCCTGTGGCATATTTTTGTGCAAATTTGCTAGACTTGTAAAATCTACAAAAAATAATAAAAAGAGAAACATAGCGATAAGAGCTATGCCTACTAATTCTTTTGAAACTCTATTAAAGACCAAGCTTCTCGCCTCCATTTTATTTATATGTAAACATGTGCTTGTCCAAATGCTCCATACTACAGCACAAATTTTATAGTCTATTTCTATTCTTAAATCGTAATCATTATGATTTATTCTTGCTTTTTCTTTTCCCATCGTTTAACATAAAACGTAATCATTACGATTTAAAGGAGAGATCATTTCATGAAAAAAGTACCTATCACTGTATTAAGTGGTTTTTTAGGATCTGGAAAAACTACCTTACTACATCACATTTTGACTAATAAGAATAACTTAAAAGTAGCTGTCATCGTTAATGACATGAGCGAAGTAAACATTGATGCATCTCTTATAAAAAAGGGTGGTTTTTCACGTACGGAGGAAAAACTAGTAGAAATTCAAAATGGCTGTATTTGTTGTACACTACGAGAAGATTTAATGATAGAAGTGAATCGTCTTGTTGAAAATGGTGATATTGACTATATTATTATTGAATCTTCTGGTATAAGTGAGCCTATTCCAGTTGCTCAAACATTTACTTATACAGACGAAGTTCTTAACATTGATTTAACAAAAAATTGTCGCCTCGATACGATGGTTACAGTTGTAGATGCAAATAGGTTTTGGGATGATTTTGCAGACGGAGAAAGTTTATTAGACCGAAAACAAGCAATCGATGAGAATGATACCCGGGAAGTTATTGATTTATTAATAGATCAAATTGAGTTTGCAAACGTAATTATTCTTAATAAAATAGATTTGCTAGAAAAAGAAGATGTGATAGAGCTTCATCATTTACTAAAAAAATTAAATCCTAATGCAAAAATTCTTGAAGCTTCGTTTAGCAAAGTACCATTACAAGAAATTTTAAACACAAATCTATTTAATTATGAAGAAGCTAGTCAATCGGCCGGCTGGATACAAGAATTAAACAGTGAACATCATACACCGGAAACGGAAGAATACAGTATCAATTCCTTTGTTTACCGCCGCAAATATCCTTTCCATCCCGAGCGCCTTATGAATTGGCTAGAAAAATGGCCTTTAGATGTTGTAAGAGCGAAAGGATTCTTCTGGCTGGCATCTCGTAATAATATGATAGGGCTTCTATCTCAAGCAGGTTCCTCTATTACAATTCAAGGAGCCGGTGAATGGATAGCCGCATTACCTGAAACTGAAAGAAATCAAATGATTGCAGAAGAACCAGAAGTATTAAAAAACTGGGACGAGCGATATGGAGATCGAATAACTGAGCTCGTATTTATCGGTATTGATATGAATCGTTCTGTGATTGAACAATCATTAGATGATTGTCTATTAACAGAAAAGGAAATGGGACAAAAGTGGAATACATTTATTGATCCTATTCCGGCTTTTACTTATACTTCATAATAATTAATAAAAGGCTTCAGTAGAATGAAGCCTTTTTACTTTATAGCACTCTTATTTAATAGGTTTGCTTTAATTATAAATACAATTGTACCTAAAACAATTAATATAGCATATACGATACCAACTACATCCCCTATTTTTTCCAAGCCAAGCGGTAATATTATAGTAGCAACTCCAACTATATAAGAAAATGCTCCTGAAAGCTTCGCTAATTTATTTTTATCTCCAACAAACGTTTCTTCTTGATATCCTGCTAACAAAAACAACCTCTTTTTCACATGTATTTGATACCCTAAAAAAATGATAAGTAACCCAACAAATAAACAAACTAAAAATCCAGCTAACATATACTCCCCCTCCTCTACAATATTTTACTATACATAAAAAAAATAAAATTAGAAATTTCAGTTTATTAATGAGTTATTCTGTGATATATTGCATATTGTATTCAATTTATATTTTTAGAAAGGAGAATTTTAAATCATATGGATTCAAATCGATTAAAAGGAATTATAATGGTCATAATCGGTGCTTGTTTATGGGGCTTGTCTGGTACAGCTGCACAACAGCTTTTTCAATATGACAATGTTTCAACCGAATGGTTAGTTACGATCCGCTTACTTATATCTGGAATTATTTTGCTCATTATTTCCTCATTCGGAACGAGAAAAAAAGAGATATTTGGCATTTGGAAACAAAAATCTGATGCTATTAAAATGATTTTGTTTGGTCTATTCGGTATGCTTGCTGTACAGTATACGTATTTCGCTTCAATTAAAGAGGGAAATGCTGCCGTGGCAACATTATTACAATATTTAGCTCCTATATTCATCACTGTATACTTACTTTTCAAATGGAACGTTCGTCCATCAAAAATTGATTTCATTTCAATTACCCTTTCATTAGTAGGCACTTTTCTCTTACTAACAAACGGGTCTGTTCATAACTTGGCTGTTTCTACACCAGCTATTATTTGGGGTATTTTATCTGGATTATCTCTCGCTTTTTATAGTTTATATTCAAAGGAATTGTTAGAAAAATGGTCTTCCTCCGTTATCGTTGGATGGGGCATGATTATTGGGGGTATTGGTGTAACGATTGTACACTTTATTTCTACAAACGAATTCATTTTATTATCAACTATGAAATATGTAAAACTAAGTACCCTACCGCTCATCATATTTGTCGTCATTTTCGGGACACTTATTGCCTTTTATTTATACTTAGACAGCATACGATACCTGACTCCGAAAGAAACAACATTATTTGGTTGCACAGAACCACTCGCAGCTATTATTTCTTCTGTACTTATATTGCACGTGCCATTTCAATCTTTTCAGTTATTAGGCGCTTTTTGTGTCATTGTAATGGTGCTCATCTTAAGCCAAAAACCGGATGAAGGGAAACAAAAATTAAAGCTTGTTCATGCAAAAAAGGAAAATATACAATGAAAGGATTGAATTCACTATGCCTGTCCCTCAAAATTATAAAAAACCAGGAAGAATTTCAGCAAAATCACTCGTTTTAAATCAACTACAAAATTGGATTATTGAAGGTGTACTGAAGCCCAATGAAAAAATTAATGATGGGGAATTGGCTGAGGCACTAGGAGTAAGCAGAACACCTGTAAGGGAAGCACTTCAAATATTAGAGCTTTCTGGATTAGTGGAAATGGTACCAGGGCAAAAAACGAAAATTGCTCCTATTAAGTTAGACGACGTATCTATCATTTATGAAACGATGGCTGGTCTTCACTCTATTATAGGAAAGCAAGCTCTTCAAAACATTACAGACGCTGATATTCAAATACTTTCTGAAATAAATGATCATTTTCAGCACTCTATAGAGAAAAAAAACGCAAAACAAGCTTTAAAATTAGATATACAATTCCACAATACAATTTCTTCTATTGCTAAAAACCAATATATTGAACCCTTTCTAGAAAATATGCAACTTCACGTTTTACGTCTTGAATATTTGTTTTTCCAAAACTTTGTTCCAGCAAGTCAATCTATTGAAGAACATCACTCTATCATTCAAGCATTACAGAAGCAGGACGAAAAACAAATGGAACAAATAATGACCCAAAACTGGCTCCGTCCCATGAAAGAAATACAAAAAATAATTTCTACGAAATAAAAAGAGAGCTGGTTACACAAAATCGTAACCAGCTCTCCTTTTACTAATCTATATAGCTACGCCTGAATATTTGCATAATCTTCCATATCTTCGTACTCTTTTTCCAATTCCTCTAAAGACAGCTCGTATAATTGTCGGTCGCGAATCTTAAACACACCTGCTCCAATTAACTCATCAATTAAATGCCTCTTACGATTTTCAACAGCAAAACGGAGTTGACTACTCATCTTTTAAAAAACTCCTTTCTACGATCATTGAAAATGATAATCTTTATCAATTACCACTTTTGATTATAAAAGATGACTCTTTATAAGTAAAGTAATTTCATGAAATATTTACCTTGCAAAGTATTTGTGGCCACATTATATATATGTATGCCGTGCGAAAAATGTTATGACACTTTTTCTTATCCTTTTTCTTTCATACTTTGCAAGTTGTCTCATCGTGATGAAATTCACCATCTATTTCTACTTGAATGGTGACATGTTCTACATGAAACTTCTCCTTTAATACATACGTAGCCTCTTTTAATACACTTTGCGTTTCATTCCCTTTAATAATCAAGTGGCAAGTTAATACTTGAAAATCCGATGTGACAGACCATATGTGCAAATCATGAACTTCTTTGACAATCGGAATATTTAATAATGTACTTTTTACCTCTTCAACATTTATGTGCTGTGGTGCACCTTCCATTAATATATGAACCGTATCACGTGTTACACGCCATCCACTAATAATGACTAAAATAGACACAAGAATACTAGCAATCGCATCTGCAGCAGTCCATCCGAAAAATTTAATAAGTAACGCAGCAATAATCGCTCCGACGGAACCCAATAAATCGCCTAGTACGTGCAGGAAAGCACTTCTTAAATTCAAATTACCTTTCACATCTCCGCCTCTCATTAATATCCAAGCTGATAAAATATTAATAAGCAGACCAAGGACTGCAATAATGAGCATCCCATTACTAGCAATCTCAACTGGTTCTTTAAAACGACGGATTGCTTCAATAAAAATGTATACCGAAATGACAATAAGAACGACACCGTTACATAATGCTGCTAACATTTCGACTCGCTTATATCCATATGTTTTCACAGTTGTTGCTGTTTTTTCTCCGAGCTTAAACGCAAGTAAACTTAAAGCTAAAGATACTGCATCACTTAGCATATGCCCCGCGTCAGATAGTAGTGCTAAGCTATTTGTTACAAATCCACCAACAACTTCTGCAATCATAAAACTTGTTGTTAGTAGGAAGGCAATTAGTAATGCCTTTTTATTTTTTGAATGACCATGATCATGCGAATGTCCCATACTTATACTCCTTTAAGTACAATATCTGTATGTTAGTATGAAACAAACTCCCCATCTTTATCCCGAATCAACTGATTGTAAACGCCCGCTTCCTCTGTATACACACTTCGCTACTTTTTAGACAATCCCTTTTTCTCAAATAAAAACAAGACTACTTCTTTTTTATTTTCATATTGTTTACTAATGAAAGACTTTTTAAGGAGGTTACTAAAATGAAACGTTTATTTCTCTGTATGGAACGTGAACTTGTTGTAGTGAAAGAACAATATGATAACTATGAAACGACTTACCACTTACAAAATATGCAACCTACCTGTATCGCTGTTGATCCGTTCCGCCCAAACCGTGTATATTGCGGAACATTCGGACGAGGTCTATGGTTAAGCGACGATAGCGGGGATTCATGGAGACCAATTGGAGATTCTTATCGTTACTTTGATTTCCCTAAAGAAGATGGTATTTTACACTCCTCTATCACTTCCATAACAATAAGCTCAAATGAACAAGTGAACGGATATGGGGTCGTTTATGTCGGCACAGAACCGAGCGCTTTATTTCGCTCTGAAAATGGTGGTGAAACGTGGACTGAACTTAAAAATATGAAATCATTATTATCTTCTTATACGTGGGCTTTCCCGCCTAGACCTTTTACCCATCACGTACGCTGGATTACAGTTGATCCAAACAACCCTAATACAATACACGTTTCAATCGAAGCTGGTGCTGTTATTCAAAGTAATGATAAAGGGCATACATGGATTGATAAAAAATTCGGTGCTCCTATCGATGCTCATCAATTACTTATGCACCCTGAAGCACCAAATCGTCTTTATGCATCATGTGGTGACGGATTTATGGGCGGACCTGATCGTGCTTATCTTGAAAGTTATAACAATGGAAACAGCTGGATCTCATGTAGTGAAGGACTTGAACATCATTATTTATACAGCATGGCAATTGATCCAGCTGATTGCAATACGATTCTCGTTTCAGCTGCACCGAGTGCTGATCTGGCTCATCACCGTATCCCTTATGAATCTTATATTTATCGAAAAACGAAAGATACTCCGTTCCAGCAAGTACAACAAGGACTACCATCTGCAATCGGTACAGTCATTTCGATGTTTGCTACAAACGAAGCCGAACCACATACGTTCTACACGTTAAATAACAATGGCGTCTTTCAATCCAATGATAGCGGCGAATCATGGGAACAACTAAACATTCCGTGGAAAGATGAATATAAAACGCAGCATCCGCATGCACTACTCGTTACTAGTTCTTAACGAAAAAGAGACTGCCTAAATGGTTTTAGGCAGTCTCTCTTTTATTTCTTTAAATCAATGACGATATCATCTAACACAATATCTTTACTCTTCGCTTCTTTTTTCGGCACTTCTATTTTCTTCTCTTTCCCATTCACATACTCTACTCCACCATGATTTTCAGTTGTATGTACTCGCAAGTGCACACGAGGTGTAACGATAAGCTTTGTTGCATTTTCGTTTAGTTTTTGGAAGGTGGCACTCCAATGGATATTGTAAGGATCGTTGCCACTTCCCCCATTTCCTTCACCCGAATAAATATTCCCTAAATCATCCTTAACCGTCAATTCAACATCTACACTATCCCATTCTTTCTTTGCGCCCTTAGAAACCTCTTGATTGTAATAAAGAATAAATGAAACTGGCGATATTGCGACCTTTTCCATATTTGCTTTTATACCTTCTTTTTCCGAACTCCCACCAATTGTTCTCTCTTTACTATCCACTGATTTTACAGTTAAGGCGAAATTCCAATTACCTTGTATTGATTTTTTCCTATCTGGCATCTCTATTCTCTCTATATTCCATCTAAAGTTTACTTTGTCCTTTTTATTGCTATCATGATGCGTCGTTGTTACCATACCTACATACTTTTTTTCATTAACTTTAGTCATTTTACCACTGCCTGAACTACCATGAGCGTCCATTATATCCAATCCCCCTAATATGATAGGATCCTCCCCTAAGTCCTGCTCACTTTCCAGTGAATACGTTATAGATAATGTTCTGCCATCAGAAATTACATCATTAATTGTAACCTTAACTCCACTACTCTCTCTCGTCATATTCAACTCAGTCGAAAATTCTTTATAATTTTCATATAACCCTGTTCTACCATTATCTAAAAATCGGAATATGTCCCCTACAATTGGCAATCCCCCCGCATATGTAGGAAATCCGATACCGAGTGTTGCAACTGATAATCCTACTAAAATAGATGCAGCAGCCACACCTTTTTTCCAACTTTTCATCTTTTTCTTCGTACGTATCGATTGTTTTACATTTCGTTTTACTTTTTCCTTTTCAATTTCAGAAGCCTCAATTTCTTCTAGTTCTTTTTCGTCTATATCAATATCATTTAATAGTTCATAAATGTCTTTCATATTGCACTACCTCCAAAACTAATATTCGTAGCATTTTGTTGTAGTTTCTTTTTCCCACGGTACACTCGATTATCAATTGCTGCCCGAGTTAATCCTAACTTGTCACCTATTTCCTCTGTCTTCATACCAAGTAAATATTTCATAATGAACACCTTTTGATCTAGCGGTTCTAATTGATTAATGAGCTTCAATAATTCTTCCCTATCTTCCATAACGATTAATTCGTCTTCTGCTGATTTTTCTGTACTGATATGAAACTCATCTGAAATGATTTCTACCGTTTTAGTCGATTTCCGGTAATAATCAATTGCTTTAAACTTTGCAATCGCTGCAATCCACTTTTTAAAATCACTCGGCTCTCCATGAAATTTATTTGCGTTATTCCAAATGGAAAGAAATATATCGTTTATACATTCCTCTATGAGTCCATCATTTTGAATGGGAAGTAGAACTTTATGCGTGATCCCCTTTATGAGTGGTAAGTATGTATCGACAACAAATTCTAACGCGTCTTCTTTTTGCCGCTGTAATCTTTTTATAAAATTTTTCTCATTTGATTTCATGTAGCGATTCCCCTTATTGTTTTGTAAAAGCTTTTACACCCTATATAACGTCTGAGAAAATTTTTTCTCTCATCTTTTTATTTTTTGTATGTAATGGAATACTTTCCCTTAGCCATTGTCTCACATAACTATGCGTTCAAAGAAAATTTTCTCAAGTCTGTAATTTAATTCATGTAGTACACTATTTATATAGTCACTTTTTAACTTAGTGTACATTTTATTTCGTTAATCTACTATTTTAATTTAGGAGATGAGATGTGTATGTGTGGAATTACAGGTTGGGTAGATTGGAAGGAAGACCTTTCAAATCAACATGTTATTTTAAAAAAGATGGCAAATAGTATTGAGCATCGTGGTCCAGATGCTGAAGGATTTTGGTTTTCACCTCATGCGGCCTTTGCACACCGGCGTTTAATTGTAATTGATCCAGAAGGCGGGACACAGCCGAAGACATTCCGTGCTGGTGATTATACGTATGCTCTTACCTATAATGGAGAAATTTATAATTTCCGTGAACTTAAAGAGCAGCTTCAAAAATGTGGGCATGCATTTGAAACCCATTCAGATACAGAAGTATTACTACATGCTTATTTAGAATGGAAAGAAGACTGCGTGCGATATTTAAACGGAATTTTCGCTTTTGCCTTATGGGATGATCAGAAGCAACAATTGTTTTTAGCACGAGATCATTTAGGTGTAAAACCACTCTTTTACACAGAAAGAAATGACAGTATTATTTTCGGCTCTGAAATTAAAGCATTATTAGCGCATCCATCTGTCCCTGCTGAACTTGATGCGGGTGGAATAAATGAAATATTTGGATTAGGCTTATTTCGCACTCCAGGATGTGGCGTCTTTAAACATATTCAAGAAGTACGTGCTGGACATTCTATAACATTTACACGTCATAAAAAAGTAGTTACGAAGTATTGGAATTTAGAAAGTAAGTTCCATACAGACTCTATAGAAGATACATCTTCGCATATTTTATCTATTTTACAAGATACAGTAAAAAGACAATTAATTGCCGATGTTCCTCTCGTTTGTATGTTATCAGGCGGATTAGACTCTAGCGGTATTACTGCACTTGCGGGTAAAGAATTTGCTGCGGAAAATAAAACACTTCATACGTATTCCGTTGACTTTGTAAATAGTGCAAAAGATTTCGAGCTGACATTTGCTCGCACTGGTTTAGACGCTCCTTGGGTAAAACGCGTTTCTGAACATGTAGGGACAGCGCATCATGATATTATTGTGAATGCTGAAGAATTAGCAAATCACTTATTCGTTCCCCTTCATGCGAAAGATTTACCGAGTGCTGGTGAAATGGAAACTTCACTATATTTACTATTTTGCGAAATGAAAAAAGATGCGACCGTAGCTTTATCCGGTGAATCGGCTGATGAAGTATTCGGTGGATACCCTTGGTTTCATCAAGAAGAATTACTATATGTAGATAAGTTTCCTTGGCTAACAAATTGGAAAAATACATCTCCTCTTCTACTAAATGAAGTAAGTAACCAATGTAATCTCGAAAACTATATTGATACACGATTCCAAGAAGCGATACTTGAAGTACCTACTCTTGAAGGGGAAAGTAAAAAATCCGCGAAACAACGCCAAATGTTTTATTTATTTTTAACACGATTCCTTCCTTTCTTACTTGACCGTAAAGATCGTATGAGTATGGCTGTTGGATTTGAAGTTCGTGTACCGTTTTGCGATTATAGATTAGTTGAATATTTATGGAATGTTCCTTTCAACATAAAAAGTATTGATAATATTGAAAAAGGCATTTTACGTAGAGCACTACAACCAGCTTTACCTGACGATGTACGTAATAGAAGAAAAAGCGCTTATCCAACTTCACAAGATCCACACTACTTACAAACAATCCGTAATTTAACACTTGATATGTGTAGCAATAAAAACAATCCTATTTTCTCACTTATTAACCATTCCATCTTACTTTCAATTGCTGATCAAAGTAATAAAGAGATTAACAATTTTGAAGCAAGAAGTGCCATGGAGTATATGCTACAAGTAAATGAATGGTTAAAAACATATCACATCCATATTGCTTAACAAAAAGGAGTTCAAGGATAAAAACCTTGAACTCCTTTTATATTAATTAGCACATTGTTTATTATCAGTATCAATAGACCATCCAATAATCGTGGCACAGTCTCTACCTTTCCACTGCAGTACATTTGTTAATACGGGCTCAATCTGCAAGCTATTTCCGTCGTGTAATATTTCTACTAAAGATTGATCATCATCAAACCTTCGTTTGTCACACTCTAAAATACCGTCCGTTGCCATTACAATGTGATTCATTCCTTTTTCTAATCCTCTTACACCTGACGTAAAGCAAGGTGTATTTGCTGCAAAAATATTTTTCCTGCCAATATATTCGTAATTCTTCCGTTTATTTAATCGTCCTTTTCCATTTTTCGTTTTCTCAGAATGGAATAAATACGCGAAACAATCACCAACTGATAACCAATATAAAAATTCGCCTTTTCGTAAACAAATTAAGCAAGCGAGTTCCTCATCATCTTGATCACACTTTTTAATAAATAACTCATCTGTAAATAACGCTAATAAGTACATATGTGTATGATGGAAAGCTAAATGTATTGGATATGAGAATAACTCTTTTAGTTTTTCTTTTCTTTCCGAAATCGCTTCTATTATATAATCTATATTTTTTGTTTTGTGATGTGTATCAAAAATCATAACAAATTCAAATTGTAATTCAGGATCCCACCAAGCCAGCACCGCATCTCCTCGTTCATATGCATCACTCTCTTGATTTCCCCCATATACGCCGACTGAAAGAGGACCACATTTTTCAACATGTATTTCATCTACATACATCTGTTCATGACTAATCCATTTGAATGTATTCACAGCTATCATCCTCTCTCTTGCTAAATGTATACCTTTACACATAGATTACCTTATATTTCAATAAAAATAAACTTTTTCAACATTTTTTATCCAAATAAAAGGGTTTTATTTCTGAAATCACGAATATATCTTACTATACGATATAAAAAGGAGATTTATTATTATGTACAACATTAATCAACATTGGGAGAGCATTTATTATCACTTACGATACGAATACGAGGACAACCTTTCCCACCAAGCAATTCGTATTTTACAAATCGTTTCTCGTGAGAAAGATATAACAATTGGAAAAGTCGCTACTGAGCTTAGTCTTTCTCATAACACAGCATCTGAACATATAAAACGCCTTATTCAAAAGGGTTTCATCGTTAAAGAGAGAAATAAAAAAGATGAAAGAGTGGTAAACCTTACATTAACAATTGAAGGAATTGAAGTATTAGAAAAACATATTTTACTAGATAAAGAAAAGATAAAAATATTAGAATCACAGTTATCAACAGAAGAACAACAATTAATTGAAAAAGCATTTTCCTTATTAGCGAAGGAGGCAAAATATGCATTTCCTCGTTAAAATAATCGTTTCGGCACTTATTATCGGCGTTATCACTGAAGTCGCTAAACATTACAGTACGATAGGTGGCTTTATTGCTGCCCTTCCTCTCGTGAGTTTACTTAGTTTATTTTGGATTTCATTCGAAGGCGGAAATAAACAAGAATTGAGTCAATTTGCTTTAGGGGTATTATATGGATTCCCCGCATCAGCACTACTATTATTTATTGTCTATATTGGTTTAAAAAATTCATTTACACTTAGTACATCTGTCCTACTTGGTATAGGTGTTTGGTGTATCGTTTTTGCTTGTCAAAAATTATTTCAAGCTTAGGAGGAATTAACATTCATAAATTTGTAGAAATAATGGGGCAAAATATAGAAGTACATATAAAAGGAGATGGTAAACAAACTGTAGTCATTCAAACCGGAATGACTTGCTCATTTTATGATTGGTTTCCTATTATAGAAAAGCTTTCAGAGCACTTTACAGTTGTTTCATACCATCGCCCAGGTTACGGAAAAAGTGATTTAGGCAATCAGCCGCGTACAATAAGGCAAGTTACAAAAGAGCTACATATGTTACTAAACAAACTAGCTATTCAAGAACCATTTATTCTAATCGGTCATTCCTATGGAGGATTATGTGCACAACATTTTGCGATGTTACATGAAGATAAGCTGCAAGCACTTATTTTAGTTGATTCTACTTCGATGAACTTACACCGTTTAGATGAACTTCATTTACCAATTTCTGATCAAACTGATTCTGATGATGTTTGGTTTCAAAAATATAATATGTATTCAAAAATGGATGTAGACACACTTTATAACGAACTAAAACCTATTCTCACCGATCAATCAAAACAGCAAATTGAATTCTCTACCTCGCCTTCATTATATAAAGCGACAGCTTCTGAACTATCGGAGTGGAAAAACTGTGCTCTCTCACTAAAAGAGCTATGTAAAACATTAGAAATACCATTAATCGTTATCGGTAGAGATCCTCAATATTCTATTACTCAATTGACTAATGGTGGCATGCCAAAAGAGGAAGCAACACAACTTGAAGCAATGTGGCAAGAACTAATTCACGAACAATTACACCTCTCAACTAACAGCCAATATATTCTTGCCGAACATGCTAGTCACGGTATAGAAAATGATCGACCAGATATTATTATTGAGGCGATTCATTTCTTACAAATAAAAAAAGGAAGCAACTAAAGCTGCTTCCTTACTTATCTATTCATAATCTTCTTCATCATCGATTTCTTCGTAATATGAACTTCCATTACTTACATATATAGGGCCATTCGCAACATCAATACGTAGTACCCACGCCCATGGCACAGCTAAACGTTTATGTATCGCTCGCCAAAAGCTCATTGATTTTCTTTCGTACTCCTGGAACTCCTGAAGTAACTCTTTGTAGGAGGAACCGTCTAACTGAATATTTGCTTCTAACAAACGAGAATGGGCATAGTACTGTAACTCTAGTTCAGCAGCAATTTCCATTTCTTCTTCCGTTGCCATACCAATGATTGTTCCATCTTCTGGTGCAATTTCATATACGTTTTGAACTTCAATAAGCCCTTCTTTCTCTTTCTCAAACATGTAAACAGCCTCCTTTAACATATATTTTTTATGTTACAAAGTCATACTTCTACAATAACTTCTCTCTTTCCTCTTTTTTTGATAAACTTTTACAAAATATTTAACCGATGACCTGTTTTCTCTATTCTTTCAGCAGAAATGAAACGATTTTTATCAAAATTTAATTTATACACATCAGGCATATGAAGTGTTTTCCAAAACTCAAAATCATATTTCGAATTAAAATAATTCATGAGTAATACCATAATATTTCCATGCGTACCTATTACAATATTCTTACCTTCATATTGTTTTAATATATTTTGCATACATATTACAGCGCGCCTTTGTGCGATATCATTCGATTCTCCGCCTTCGTATGCAAAACTCCAATCTTCCCACACATTCTGCATAGCATCATTAAAATTTGGTACTGGCTCTGTGCTCAATAATCTTTCACGCAAATCTTCTTCTGTTTGTATTGATAATTTATATGTATTCGCAATTCCTTGTACAGTTTGGATTGCTCTTTTGTACGGACTAGAAATAACAACATCAATATGTTTATCTTTTAATAAATGTGTTACATTCTCTGCATCACAGTGCCCTTTTTCAGATAAAGGTCGTTCCCGTTCTTCTTTTGTATATGTAGAATGGGCATGGCGAACGAAATATATTGTTGTCATTTTTCAACCTCCTTTCTTATTTTCAATTTATATTCAATAATAAGATTGGAAAATCCTGTATTACAAAAAAGCACTTTTCATAAGTGCCCCTTTGTTTACATAATAAAATTATTTCATTATAATTTATTTCTGAATTCCTCACTTATGACAATATCTCGAATAAAGTAATCCATATTACTTAGAAGCTTTTCAAATGCTTTTTCACTCAAATTGTTCATCATAAAGACAATCTCAATCTTATTCCCTTTTTTATCAGTACCATAGAAACTATTTGTTAATACAAATGCAGTAGAACCACCTTTCTGTCCAGCAAATTCGAACATACCCTCTCCTACGGTTCCTTTAAATATATTCTCAATCTCACCTTGCATTTGTGGTGTAAAATAATTTCTGCTATTTATCTTTTCCAGTAAACTCATGTAATCCTTCGCATTTGCACCTATAAACCGATCTGACCAAATACGCTGAAAGTCCATATCGGCTTTTAAAGATATCTCGCGTTTTGTCCATTCTTTCTCGTCTTTCATCCATTCATGTATTTGCCATACATGCTTAACATATTCATCATTAGACATATTACGTAGCTTGTCCAATGCTTTATTTTGAGGAATATGCAGTTCTTTTTCAACATAGCCCCTCATATATAATGCCCCTGTATACGTTGGATAAAATTCATCGTGACTATTTAAGCCTAACTCTTTCAAACTTTCATTTATCCGCGCTGCTCCAAGCTTGTCTAATAAATATGATGCATTCGCATTCGAACTATAATGGATCATTCCTTTCACTACTTCTTCTAAAGAAGTTTGACCACCCTTCACTAACTCTTTAACTTTTACATCATCTAGCCATGCAGGGTGTGCACCACCATCAGTATTTTTCACATAGTATTTTTCTAATTCTTTCAATGAAATTTGCTCGTCTTTTCTTATTTTCCCTTCATCTACTTGCTTAGCATATTCAATTGCTATAATGATTTTCGACATACTTGCTAGCGGTAGTTTTTCTTTTTCATTTATTGATGTCAATGTTTCACCATTTCTTTTAACAATTAAAGAAGTTGTTTTATCATCCTTATGTTCTTTTATGTAATTTAGCACATAATTAGAGTCTTCTTTGGAATTGACATATTCCTTCACTGAAAAGAAAGCTATACAGCCTACTATAGTAATTCCAGCTATAATTCCAACAACTTTTAATCCCCTCATGATACTCCCCCTAAAATAAACATATTATATATTATACTAAATAAATTTGCCTTTTTAAGTAATAATTAGATTATTTATACAAAAACACTTCTTTTCTTAAACAACAAAAAAACACGCCTTCATTAGGAAAGCATGCTTTGTGATATCCTTCACATTTTTTAGTTAAAAAATAAATGTTTACTTACCATGATGTAACATTAAATCACTAAGTTCTTCTTCAATGTGATTTAATTTCGCAACGCCTTCTTTCCATTTATGAATATAACGTGAAACCCCAACAAAAAACAAAACAATAATTGTGGAAAGAATAATACCATATACGATTGCTACAGTACTCATAGTTACACTTCCTTATAATTAGTAATGTGGTTATTAGTTATATTTTTATTATAAACCTTTTTCTTTTAAAATACTTCGATTTCAACTTTTTGTAACAAAATTGATTTTTCTAACATTTCGTTCGTGAAAATGGCATATTTTTCACAAATTATACAAAACTTCACCATATGTACTATTACCATATGAGTTATATTATTAAATAGAATAAAGGGGATGATATACTATGACGACTTGGTTTATTGTAATGTTAGTTGTATTTGGAGCATTTAAAATTATCGTTTCTAGCCTTCCTAATTCTGTTATTGAATCCATTATTAGTCGCTTTGAAACACATCCACAACTCGAAGAAGAGAATGTGACTGTTACAATGAACGGAAATAACTTAGTAGGCGAACAGAAATCAAAAATTATTCATGATTTTAACGAAGGTTTATTTTTAGATCGCTATTATGCACCACCCTATAATGAAGGCACTCCTTTAATTATCAATGCAAAACGTGGTAAAAAAGATTTTACATTTTATATTTATAGTCATGAAGAGCATGTTGATGTTGTAAAACAATATAAAAAGAAGGTAGTTGCTTATAGTTTACGCTCTAAAAACCTTCAAAATAGTGATATGTTTGTGTCAGCTGATTTAGCTTAATACTCATATATAAAAAGGAATCCATGGCATATGGATTCCTTTTTACTATTTACTGAAAAATAAGCTCTGTCTTCAAACTATCTTTCGGTAACAACCAGCCTTTTTTCTCTAAACTCGCCATTAATAATTCCCTTTGTTTTGTCGCAATACTTTCTTCATTTGTTTTAAATGACACTTCTATTACGAAGTCATCTTCTAATTTCCCTGTATTACTTAATGGCCAAATTTCAATATTTGCTTTTATGTTTTCAAACTCTCCTGTATATCGTTTCATTAATACAGGACCGTAAATACGGGAATTCTTTAACATCTCTTCTCCCCAATTTGTATACAACCATTTGTTCATTTTCCCTGGTAATTTTTCTATTAACATGTTTTGAGCAGCTTGTTTATTTGGTAAATCAAGTATTCCATATCCTTTAGCACTGTAACTTTTCTTATTTGAAATGCTTAATGTTTTCTTCTCAAATCCCCAATCTATTTCCGCCTCATAACTATCCGTATTACTATCGAATCCTTCTTTTTTAGCTACTTCTAGTGCATCTTGAATTACACCATTTGAAATAGGATATCTTTTTTTATATGTTAGTTCAAAATCTTTACTAAATTCTTTCTTTCGAATTCTAGCAAACCAACCTTCCTCGCTTAAACTTTTATTCGCAGTATCTAAAAATTGCACTTGTATTCTTTCATATTTTGTACCAGCCTGGAAATGTTCTAACACCTCTTGCTTCATCTCTTTGTTATCACCTAATACTTGTTCTGACTTCAATAATAACTTTACTTCAAAGCTAGGTTTCATTGGACTAGCAGCAAACCCTTCCTTAACGTTATAAAGGAAACAACAAAAGAAAATGCTTACGAATACAAATACTTTTTTCATATACCTATCCCCTTTGCATTTTAAATGACTTCTATACGTTCCATTGCAAGTGAATATACATTTTCATATCCTGCTGAACTTAGCTTTTGTTGTAATCGATCCGTATCCTCTTTCAAAGCGTGCACTAGCACCGTATGTTCTGGTAATAATGTATTTAACATCTCTTTAACGTCTCTTATACTTTGGTGAACTTTATATGGAACTCGCTTCACCCTACATTCTTTACCTACATGCTCTTTCATAACTTTTTCTGCAAAACTCCCTTTCGCAATATGCCCAGTAAAAATAACGGCATTTCGCTTTTCATTCCGAAGTTGTTCATAATATAACTGCGCTCGTTTCGTTTGCATATTCGCATCACTCATTACAACTATTCCGTAACTATTTTGCATACTAATGTCATTATCCATCACTATTATGTTTCTTTTTAAACTCTCCATAATCCATTTAAATTCTTCATTATTTTTTATCCAATCTTTATATACGAACATCTCTTCAAATCCAGCCAAAATTTCTTTATCCACTATAAGCGGAAATTCTTTATATCGTTCATATAAATACAATACTATATCTTGCGCCCTACCAAGTTGTGGAAGCGGTAATAATGCTATTCCTTTATTTTGCATAACTCGTTCAATTTCTGCACATAGTTCGTTTACACGTTCATTTTGCGAAACATCATCTGTGTGATAAGCGGCATCCACAATTGCGATTTTTATATTGTAGCCCAATTTCTCAGGTAAATTAGCTCGTAGTATATTAGAATCTGCTGAATAGTCGCCTGAATAAAATACGTATGTATTACACATATCAACTAAAAACCAAACAGCTCCTAATACATGCCCACTATATCCCCATTGAAACCGCAATGTAGGAGTAATTTGTATCCATTCATTTGGATTACTAATCTCATCAATACATACATAATTTAAATCTTTTATATGTTGGTCGCTATAAGGTAAATTCCACCCTTGCATCGCATTATAGTTTCTCCATTTTTCATAATATAACGGCAGTTGCTCCTTTGTATAACGAGTCGTCCAAATTTTTTTCTTATAGCCATACTTCGCTAATAAAGGTAAACCCATCGTATGATCTTCATGAATATGTGATAAAAATACCGCATCTAAAAATGGAACAGCTTCTCTCTCTATTTTTGGATAACTATCCTCATAAGATCGATTAATACCACAATCAAATAATATTTTCGTCTCTTTATTTTTTACAAAATAGCAGGAGCGACCGTATTCTCCTGCTCCTCCCCATACTTCCACTCTCATCATACTACCCCTTTTCGTTTTTGCTCCATATGTTGTAGCAGTAATAAGCATATTGTTGTAAGTCCAACAGAAACAACAGCCATCGCCATGCCTATAGATACTTCACCCTGTTCAAATTGGGCAAAAATAAACGTTGCTGACGTTTCTACTGATGGAGGTAATACGAGAAGCGATGCTACTAACTCTCTTATCGAAATTGTAAATGTCATCGCCCATCCAGCAAGAATACCTGGGATAATAAGAGGCAATATTATTTTTCTAAAAATATAAATATAATTTCCAGAAAAAACACTTCCTGCCTGCATGAGAGAATCATCAATTTGTCCGAGTGATGATTTTACATATTGCACCGTGTAAGGTAAAAACAGAACAACATACGTTACGATAACCATGATTGGTGTATTATAAATTGACATAGGCATATATGGTGAATTCCAAAATAGAATAAGACCTACAACCATAACAATTCCTGGTACCATATTCGGTAACATACCGCACATATCAAGCCATTTTTCAGAGGTTTTTTTCCCCTTTCGAATCATAAGTGCCAAAAAGACTCCAATCATTACCGCAATAATCGCTGTTACGAGTGAAAAAAGAAAACTATTCCATAAAGCCTCTAATCCTGGAGATCCCATTGTAAACAATGCCTCATAATGGCTTGTTGTAAAGTTATTTACATGTAAACCGCCGCCTCTTAATTTTGACAAAGAAGCAATAAGTATAGAAAAGTATGGAATTCCAATTGATACGATTAATAAACCAATTACATACATCCATGCTACAACGCGCGTAAATATAGACAAAGTATATCTTTTAGATTTCACACCTTTTCCACTAACCATTGCATATGAATACTTTCGATTCAATACATTTTGCATATACCAAATGAGCATACAAGCACTAAGTAATAAAGAAGATAATGCTGTTGCACTACTAAAATCAATAGGCCAACTCGAAATAAATTTATGAATTTCTGATGTTAACACGTGGAATCCTATTCTACGTCCGAATGTAGCCGGTGTTCCAAATTCAGCAATCGTCTTTACGAAAATGAGTAAAGCCCCCATTACATAGCTTGATACTAATAACGGCAATATTATTTTTCTTAAACGATAGAAAAAACTTCCGCCATGAACTGCTGCAGCTTCTTCTTTACTACTCCCAATCTGAAGTAACGTATTTTTCAGCATGAAATAAAGAAATGGGAATAAATGCAGACTCATAATTAAGACCATACCTCCTAAACTAAAAAACGATGATGAAACTGTCTTTAGCATAGGAAAAAATTGTTCAAAATAGCCGTTAGGTTGCATGAACAAAATCCAGCCCATCGATCCAATATACGGCGGTGTCATAAATGGAATCATAAAAACAATATCTAACTTACTATACTTTCCTACATCTGTTTTGCTCATAATAAACGCCAATGGAAATGCAAATATTGTAGCTCCTATTACAACGAGTACACCTAGAAGCATCGAATTTAGAAAAATTCCCGCTAATCCACCACTCTGCATCACTTCAAAAGGCTTTAAAAAATTCCAACTGCTATTTTCATATACACTAGAAAATAAAATAAGAAAAAGTGGAATGACGATTAACATCGCCACAAGTAATAACGCTACCGTCATTCCAACTTGTCTTACTGATACGAATCGATTTACCATGGAATCACCATCTTATTGAAATACTTTCTTAAATTGTTTTCCTATTTCATCTTGCTCTTTCTCAACTGTTTTCCAATCAATATTTAATACTGGAATCTCTTCTACATTTGGTCTATTTTCAGCTTTTATATCTGTTCTACCAGGCAATAAATACGCTTTAGAAACTTGTTTTTGTACATCATCGGATAATAAATAATCAATAAACTCTTTTGCACCTTCAACATTTTTACTATCCTTCATAATCCCAGCTGCACGTGGGCTAATAACTGTTCCGCTTTTTGGATATACAATATCAACAGGTTCACCCTTTGCTTTTGCGCTATACGTCATATAATCAACACCCGCAATGACCATATCTTTCGCACCTGTTACAACTGGGTCTAACGCTTCCTGATTTGCTCCTGCTACTGTAACTTCATTTTTCTTAAGCTGCTCAAATAAATTCCATCCATCTTGTCCATTCTTTTTCACGTATCCTGTTACAAAGTCTAAAGCTGAACCTGAAAGTGCTGGATCTGGAAGATTCACTTTCCCTTTCCATTCTCCTTTCGTTATATCGCTCCAATCTTCAGGCGCTGTCTTCACATTTTTTGTATTGTACACAATCCCTAATGCTGAAGCACTATACCCGAAATAATGTCCTTTATCATCTGACCATTCAGAACGCAGCTTATCAGCTTGTTTCGCTTCTTTATAAGCTAACGTTTGACCCTCTTTCTTTAATCCTTCCATCGCTGGTAATGATGCAAGTACGACTACATCAACGACTGGATTTTTCTTTTCAGCTTCCATTCTCGCTAAAATTTTACCAGTTGTCCCTTGAAACATTTCCACCTTTATACCAGTTTTCTTTTCAAAGTCTTTTTGAATTTTTTCTGCTAACCCTTTTGGTCCTGCACTATATACAACAATTTTCTTTTCATTCGTATTTTTACTTTTTGCATCTGCATTACCTGTCTTTGAACTACACCCTGTTACTACAGCCGAAAATAATAAAGTACATACAAATAAAGACTTAAGCGAACTGAATTTCTTCATACTATTCTCCCCCTATATGATGAATACATTTTTTTGGCACATATAACGATACTGGTTTACCGATGCTTAGCTTACTATTGTGATAGGCTGTCCAGATGCCTAAAGTCCCCATATGTACTTTCACTTCATAACGTTCTCCTATATATGTAACGTGCTGAATTTCACCTGTATACATTTCGCACACATCATTTTTTGTCCAACTCACATGCTCTGGACGAATCATTTTTTCACCCTCTACAAGCCAATTCGCCTTACCAACAAATTTGGCAACAAATTCATGAGACGGTTTCACATAAATATCTTCCGGTGTTCCTTTTTGTAATACTTCTCCTTGTTTCATGACAATAATTTGGTCTGACATTGACATTGCTTCTATTTGATCGTGAGTGACATACAGTGCAGTTAAACCAATGGAATGAACGATATCCATAAGCTCTATTCTCATTTCTTCTCGCAAAATTGCATCGAGTGCACTTAGCGGTTCATCAAACAAAATAAAGTGAGGTTTTGTTACAATTGCTCTAGCGAATGCGACACGTTGTTGCTGTCCACCAGAAAGTTCGTGTGGATACCGTTTCTCCATACCTTGCAGGCGAACTCGCTTTATCGCATCTTCTACTTTTTCTCGTAAATGATTCGTTTGCTTTGTAGCCCTTAAACCAAATGCAACATTTTCAAAAACAGTCATGTGCGGCCATAAAGCAAAATCTTGAAATACCATACCGATATTCCGTTCATGAGGAGATGTCTTTATCTTTTTTGTAGCAGAATACATGCACTGGTCTCCAAAATATATTTCTCCTTTATCCGGTTCTTCAAGTCCTGCTATCATTCTAAGTAAAGTCGTTTTCCCACACCCCGAAGGTCCTAAAAGTGTAGTGAATTCCCCTTGTTTCATTACAATCTGCAACGGCTTTAACGCCTGTATTTTTCCAAATGTCTTTTCTAATCCACTAATTGTAATATCCATTGCTTCACCTCTCTCCCCTCATTCTTAACCTGCTTTCATTCTATATGGAAGATTTATACTCAATGTTAATGTACTGTAAAGATTAAATTAAAAAACTTCTAATAAACTATTTATTTCTATAGATTTTTTCTATAGTTAAAATAAAAAAGGCGGCAATTCATAATGAATCTCTTAAAATTAGAAATTGTAGTACTTATTAAGAAATACAAAAAGCTTACAATCGTTGCAGAAAAACTTAGCGTTAAACAACCAACTATTACATTTCATATAAAAAGCTTAGAAGAAGAACTCGGTGTGTCTTTATTTGAATTACGTTCTGGAAGGTATTTCTTAACAGAGGCTGGTGAGGCTTTGCACCATTATGCTTGTAAAATAGATGCGCTTATGAAAGAAGCTAGACGTGTCACGCAAGAGTTTAAAGATTTTCATAAAGGTGCTATAACAATCGGCGCTAGTTATGTACCAGCGACTTATCTTTTGCCAGAAGTCGTTCATCAATTTCAATGCGAATTTCCCAATATAAAAATAACGCTACTAGTGAAAACAGCCCCTGAAATTCGAATGATGCTACAAAATCACGAAATCGATCTTGGGATAATTTCCGCTGCTCCATTTGATGAACCACTTTTAAAACAAACGAATATAATGCCCGATACACTTGTTCTTGCCTTTTCCAAAGAACATCATTTTTCAAAGAAAGACAATGTATCGTTACAAAATATCGAAAAGGAACGCATACTATTGCATCGTAATCCATCTACAACGAGAGATTTACTTACACAATGGACGTTGGCGCACAACATTACATTCCAATCTGAAATTGAATTAGACTCATTAGAAACGATGAAACAAATTTTAAAATATGGTAATGGAATTGCCTTTATTTCTAAACTTGCTATCGAGCAAGAAATACAACGAAATGAGCTATGCTATATACCAATCCCTGAATTTGAATTTCAGCGTAATATTTATACGATTCATCATGAGGACAGATGGAATTCTAAAATCATTTCTTTTTTACTACAAAGCATCACTTCATTTACAACAAAAAATTAAAAGGCTGTCGTTATGCACGACAGCCTTTTAAACTATAAATCTATTTATTTTTCTTTGCCTCAATTTTTGCTTGCGCCTCTTCAGCCTTATCTAATGCTTCTGATACTTTCTTCTCTTTTTCTTTCACTTCATCTATACTATCGACAGCTTTAATAAGTTTATCGATTCCTTCTTCTTCTACCTTTCTACGCTTTGCCACTCTTTCATTTACTTTCTCTTCCACATCTTTTGCTTTTTGAAGCATATTCTCTGCATTTGATGTTACAGCTTTTTCAAGTTCATCATCTTTTTTCTTTTGTAACACTTCATTTGCAATGTCTTTCGCTTCTAAATACTTACCGTCTTTTAATGCTGTTGCTCCGTGATCCATTTTCTCAGCAACTTCTTTATATGATTTCGCTTCGTTTCCTGATTTCTCTTTTTCTGCTTTTTCGAACCACATTGTTGCATCACTATACTTTTCATCTTTCAATGATTGCATACCTGTTTCAATATATGTGTCATAATTGCTACATCCAGCCATTACGACTAATAGAAAAAGCATAACAAAACTTAATTTTTTCATGCTGTTGTCTCCTTTTCTTTGCAAGCTCACTTTACTTTAACATACATGAAAAAGAGTTTCAAAAACTAAAATACTAATTCGGTCACTTTTATAATGATAAGTCGAATTTTCATTATTTTCTTATTTTTAAGCGGACACATCTACTTGTTTTTTCGCCATATGTTGCTTTACTCCAACTAATACAACTAACAATAACCCTCCGCCTATTGTCATCATAACAATGCTAGTTGGCAACATATCTAATAGTAGTCCATATACAATCATACCAAGTGGTGCGATTGCAGTCGCAATTGTTTCAAGTAGGCCAAACACACGCCCTAGGTAGCTCGGATCTGTCGTTTTTTGCATATGTACTTGCATTGGAATGTTTACAATCATAATTGCTATACCAGTTAACATCATAAAAGCAATATAGTAAATAAAACTTGCTACTTTTGGAATGATAACTAACAACGGAAAGACTGTACATAAACTTAAACCTGCAAACAAAAACAGTCCAGTATAAATAGAACGAAACGGAGTATTCACTTCTTTACGCACTGATAAAGCAATCGCTCCCATTAGCATCCCGACTGCTAACATTCCTTCTACAGTACCGAGTTGCTTTGAAGATAAATGCAATGTATGGACGATAATGTAAGGAAGTGCAACTGTTAGACCACACGCAAAAAAGTTTACCCACAATGCTATTTTCATTAAACCATATATTTCATGTTGTCTTTTTACATATAAAAAACCTTCTTTTATACTCGTCAAGAAATGCTCTGTACTCTCAGCCACTTCTTTTTTATATAAATCAAATACGATAAATAATTGCAAAATAACCGCTAAAAAGAACGTAATACTATTTAATAGGAAAAACGATTTAATTGAGAAGAAACCATATACAACTCCGCCAATAATCGGTCCTAAAATATTTGATAAAGAAGCCGCCGTTTGATTTAAAGCACTCGCTTTTTGAATACGTCCTTCATCTACTAAACTCGGAATAGACGAAGTTAATGCAACAGAATAAAAACTTGCACAAATTGATAATAATGCTGCTGAAATATAAATAAAAAGAAGTGATGGTCCAAATATAGTAGCAAGAATAAACATACTAAGCATCGTTAAGCTACTTAATAAATCAGTACCAATGACAAGCCATTTTCGATTCACACGGTCTGCTACAGCACCAGCAATTGGGCCACAGATCATCCTTGGAAGTAATCCGCAAACGAGCGTAGTTGCAAACCCCATCCCTGAACCAGTAGTCTTTAATACATATAACCCCATTGCGAACGTATAAATACCTGCGCCTAATAAAGACGTCATTTTTCCAATCATCATTAAAATGATATTTCTCGTTGCAATCTTCATTCTTGAATCATGTTGTCCTATACTTATATCTTCCATTTTTGACTCTTTCCCCTTAAAAGTTAAATTGTGTTAAACTTATTATATAATCAACTTTCCAATTTCCACAACAAAAAGTTAAATACAATTAAACTTTTTAAATATAAAGGAGCAACAATATGGCAACTCTCGGCGAAAAAATTAAAGCATTACGAAAAGAAAAAAAGCTTACGCAAACAGCACTGGCAGGTTCGGAACTGACAAAAAGTATGCTTAGTCAAATTGAAAATGGAAAAGCTACACCTTCTATGAAAACATTACAATATATTGCGGAAAAACTTGAATGTGAAACGAGCTTTTTATTAGAAGAAGATGAAGGAGAAATTGTAGAACTCATTCAAAAAATGGAGCAACTAATAAAGGCAAATAAATGCGATGAAGTATACAAGACTTTACTACCTATCGTTCAAACAGAGCTACCTTCTACTTTAAATACAGCTCGCTTATATAAACAGTTCCTAACAGGAGCAACTATTATGAACGATTATCATATTGAATATTACGTTGAAACTGCTGTTTCTATATTTGAAAAATATACTGTATATCGAGAAAGCACTGAAACGAAACTACTGTTTTACTATATGCTCTTCAAACGTAAAAAATATAAAGAATGTTTACAGATGATTGCTACAATTCGTGATGAATATAAAGCGAAGAATTTAGAAATGGATCTTATTACACATATACAATTATATTTAAAAGAAGCAATTATTTTACTCGCATACGGTAATTATGAAAAATGTGAAAAAGTCATTTTAGATGCACTTGCATTTTCAAAAAAACATCAAGTGTATTATAAAACAGATGAATTTTATCGCATTTTATCTTACCAAAAAGTCATTACAGCTGATAAAGAACAGTATTTATATTACATAAAAAAATCGGAGCAATTTGCCATTTTTACAGAAGATATTCTATCCATTGCGATTATTGATATTTTAAAAGCTTACTACTACAACACAATTACTAATGAATATACAATCGCATTAGAACATCTAGAACAATTCCGAGAAAAACTAAAAGATGAACCAATCTTTCAAGACGATGGATTATATTATCTTGAAAAAGGAAAATCTTTGTATGGCTTAAAACGTTATAAGGAAGCTTTGGCAATATTAAAACACGCTACCATACCAGATTATATGAGTCATCCACTTGATCAATCGTGGGTATTAACAGCTGGGTCTTATCGTGCCCTGTGTCATATAAAACTTCAAGATAAACCAGCTGCTCTGAAAGAAGCAAAAGAAGCAGTTCAAACGATAGATGGTTATCCTGATTCCATCTTTTCTTCATTTATTAAAGAAACATTACAAATAATACAAAAACTTTAAGAATGTCTCTAAATGGTATATTATTCCTCTTTTTTAGCAAAGATAATAATGATGGGAGGAATATAAATGAATATACAACGTGCAAAAGAGCTTTCTATGTCAGCAGAACAAGCCAATGTCAATTTTCAAGGCATGCCTGTTATGATTCAACACGTCGATGAAAGCAATGAAACCGCCCGCATATATGAAGTAAAAAACCCAGGACGCGAATTAACTGTTCCAGTTAATAGCTTAGAGGAAATATAAGAAATGCCACTTCTCTTTTGAAGTGGCATTTTTCTTCTTTCAGATTACTTATTATAAATTTCTTCAACCCTTTATTTTACATGAGCTGAAAAAATAAGAATTTTCTACTTCTTTTCTTTTTGTGACCTGCTAAAATACAAACTATGGATTAATTATTCGTACTATACATTAAGGAGGAAAAATAATGGCATCTACTTTAGAAAAAAACAAGCCTTATTATGCAGTTATATTCACTTCTAATTTATCAAATGATACAACAGACTATAATACCGTTGCCGAAGAAATGGAGAAACTTGCAAAGCAACAACCTGGATTTTTAGGTGTAGAAAGTGCAAGAGGTAATTCTGGACTCGGAATAACAATTTCTTATTGGGAATCACTTGATGCGATTGAAAATTGGAAAAAGAACACCTTACATAAAGAAGCGAAAAAAAGAGGTCGTGAGCAATGGTATGAAAACTTCCACCTGCGTATTTGTCTTGTTGAGAAAGAAATTAAGTTTCATAGAGGTACTTTATAACTATGAAGGAAAAATTAGCTCTCGTTATTGTTCATGAAATATATGGTGTGAACGACCATATGCATCACGTTACCCAGCACTTTACTTCATCTCATATAGATGTATTCTGTCCTAATCTTCTACACTTACAACATGCATTTCATTACAGTGATGAAGAAAAAGCATATGAACATTTTGTAAATCATATTGGATTTGATGATGGAAAAAAGCAAATTGAAGAATTCATTTCTCATCTTTCTAGTAGTTATACACATATTGGACTTATCGGCTTTAGTGTTGGAGCTACCATCTCATGGCTATGTAGTAACAATCCGAAAATAGATTTTATTATCGGATGTTACGGTTCTCGTATACGCGACTATGTTCACATAAAGCCTACATGCGCTACATTACTTATATTCCCTGAAAAAGAAGCTAGTTTTTCAGTATCCTCTTTCATTCAAACATTGCAGCAACAAAAGAATCCTTTATTAGAAATAAAACAACTACACGGTGAACATGGATTTCTAAATCCGTACACTGAAAAATATAACGGGCACTCTACAAAAGAAGCATACAATTTAATAGATTCATTTCTTGTAAAGTGAAACTTCAATCAGTGGGGGGCATCCCCCACCGAATCTCTTTTCTTACGTTGAGTTTTAAGGTGTGGGTCTTACTGCCCATGCGTGATAAAAACAATCTTATACAGGAGACTCAAAATGACGCTGACATTACTCTTACTTGTTTTCATACTCATTGCCTTTATCTCAGCGCTAACTATCATTTTTAAAACCGTAAAAAAAGGGCTATTTTTCAACCGCCCCTACTTACAATCTATTATCGTTTGCCTTTTATTTTTTACTAATTGGATCTTATATGTAACAACTTTTTATTCGTTACTTCCCGAAAAAATTAGTGAGTTCCTATTCCTACCCATTTGGTTTTTCCTTTGTATTTTAGGTTTTATAACTTTCTGGCGCGAATGGAGAAACAATCGTGTGTTCTCCATATGTATCGGTTTTCTTTCCTTTATTAGTTTTTTATTTGGGCTGTTTTTGTTAGTTCTTTCGGGGATGTAATAGAAGAAGGAAGAAAAGCCAACTTTCAACTTTTCTTCCTTCTATGTTTACCTTTAGTTTTCACTGTCACTGATTCACAAGGTGTATAATATATTTGAGGTGTCGCCTTATCAACAAACATCATAAACGTAACGAAACCGATAGTAAAGAAAATAAACAACGTTAACAAAATTGCTCCTATCGTTAAAAGTATCATAACACCACCCCTATATTTTTCATGTTATTACACTTTTCGCTATTATATGAGCGTAATCCTTTTTAGAAAAAGAAACGTAACAAAATAATCACAACCACTCCCGTTAATACTGTACCTAATAAACTACGAGTATATATCGCTACAAGAAATGTTGGAATTGCTGCAATAAGATAATCCCACTGCATCGTCTCGTGCATAAATAAAACTTGTGCTAAAAGTGCTGCTAATATTGCAATTGGTATGTAATTTAACCATTTTAAACCCCAGTCTGGAATTTGTAGTTTGCTAAATACGAGTAGAGGTAAAATACGTGGCACGAGTGTAACAGCTCCTGCTGCTAGTAAAAGTAATAATACATCTAATCTCATTTCCATTTTTCAATCACCACTCCAATCGTCGCAGCTAGTAATGTTGCGATAATAACCGCTATACTATCTGGCATAATTAAGTGTGAAACGTATGCAAGTATAATCGCTACAATTGCAACACTTAAATGAATTGCTAGCTTTGGTTTACTACTTATGAGCTGAAGTACAAATAATCCGATAAACATCGCTGGTAATGCATAATCCATCCCGTATGTATGTGGATCTGGTATCCACTCACCAAATAGCCCGCCAATGATAGTAGCAAGAATCCAGTTTAAATAAGCCGTTACATTTAGCCCAATCATCCATCTTTCGCCTAAATATCCTTTTTGCGCTGCATGCTGCACTGCGACGCCGAACGTTTCATCTGTAATTTGCGAACCAATAATGACGTTTTTTAATAGAGGTAGTTTCGTAAAGTACGGCGCGAGGGCAGCACTCATTAATAAATGGCGTAAATTAACAAAAAACACAGTAAAAATAATTGCGGAAGCAGGAGCACCGGCTGCATACATACCAGCTAATATAAATTGGGCAGAACCTGCATAAATTAAAGTCGACATAAATGCAATTTCAATGATAGAAAAACCTGCTGTTTTTGCAATTACACCAGCTGCTATACCGATGCTCAAATAACCAAATACAGTTGGTAAACAATCTTTTACTCCTTGCTGAAATGTATCATCGCTCTGCAAAGCTACATGTGCCTGAGCTTTACTCATCTCTATCATCCTCCATTCCTTCTAAAGTTCGTTTTCCTGTTACGACATGAACTAAATCTATATTTTCACGCCATAACGTATCTAACTTATCAGCTCCAAATTCCTTTGTGATTTCTTCAACCATAATATCGTGCCGCACATACTCTGTAGCAACGAGAACTAGCGCTGGGTCATACGTTGTAACGGCCCATGAAGTGCTATCATTTGAGAAGTTCGCAATTAATACTTCCTCTCCATCACGAGCAATAACAGTTAAATGACCCCCCATTCTCTTTTCAACAACGTGGGGCGTCATATAATTATGGTGAAATGTCGCTCCTATTTTTGTTTCTGGAGCTCCAAATAAGATTGAAAATATATGTACGCCTTCCTCTTCCTTTTGATGAATGTATGGTTCAATTTCATGCACTTGTTCTTCCCATACAGAAACCCATAACTCTTCCTTAGCTCTACTAATTATATTGCATATTTCTTTCAAAACACGATCATTTGAACGAATATGCGAAATTACATCTATTTGTCGCTCTTGTTCTAAACCATTTAATTTCTGGTCTAAAAACTCAAAGGACTTTTCAAAGTCTTTTCGCATTCGATTCATTAATTCGGTAGCTGGTACTGGTACATATTTAACTGGTTCAGAAGGTACAATATGCACCGCTCCTTTATCCATTAACTTACCGAGTACCTCGTAAATCATAGAACGAGGTACTCCTGTTTGTTTACTCACTTCATAGCCTGTTACTGGGGAATGTTTTAACAATCCAATATACGCTTTACATTCATACTGGGAAAATCCTAACTTTTGTAACTCCTTTATAATTTCATCCATCGGTAACCCCTCACAATCTAAATCGCCCTTACTTCAAAACGACGATTTTGCTTCCCTTTACTTTTTACTTTATCAATAACAAGTGTTCCTATTTCACTCGTATTTTTCACATGTGTGCCTCCACAAGCTTGTTCGTCTAAATTTTCAATTGTAACAATGCGGATTTCTTGGATAGTAGTTGGCAGGAGATTTATTGCTGTTTTAATCATTCCTACAGCATTTTCTGCTTCTTCGCGGCTCATATAACGAGTAGAAATTTCTTTATTTTGCTTAATAAGTTTATTCACTTCCTCAACAATTTCTTCTACTTCCACGCTCGATAACTCTTGTAACTCATTAAAATCGATACGTGCTTTATCAGGATAAATTTGATTTCCGGTGCATAGAGCTCCATACTTTTCATAAACAACAGCTCCGATAAGATGCAGTAAAGAGTGATGACGCATTAAATTATGACGTCTTTCCCAATTTATCTCTAATTTAACTGGACCTAATTTTACTTGAGCTTCATCTTTTATATAGTGAACTATTTCTCCTTGCTCCTTCTTTACTTTTTCAACTTCAAATACAGACCCATCTTGTACAATGACACCCGTATCACATTCTTGCCCTCCACCAGTTGGATAAAAAACTGTTTCTTTTACAAATACTTTATTCCCTTCTACTCTTATCACTTCTGTTTCGCAACTCGTTTTGTATGCATCTTCTAAATATAATGCCGTTGTCATACTCCCACCTCTTTAGTAGTTATAGTTATACCTACTAATATAAAAAAGAAGCTTCATAAAGTCAATTGATAATTCTGAAATTTGAAATTAATAAAAGACTCCTTTATTAGGAGTCCACTATCTCAATATTTCATTCGCTTCTTTTTCATAAATTTTATCAAATGACGTCATAACACGCTGTGATGCTTGAATCATCTTTTGATCTGTCATAAGATCTGCCATCTCTTTCGTCATATCTACATTTGAATTTTCTAGCATATGATTTTTTACTATTCCTGTTCCGTTCGGTAAATTAGCAATGTTTCCTTCTGCTAGTGTAAAGCTTTTGTTTTCACGTTGCACGAGACGTGCATTCGTTTCTGCATCTACTGTTTTTGTTTGTAAACGAGCAATATTATTTTGTGTTACTTCATCATATAATGTACCATCTGCTTGTACAGCAACCTTTGCTCCTTCTGGAATACGAATACGCTCATTATTCTCTCCCATTACGAAAGCACCAGATGACGTTTGTAAATAACGATCACTATTTAATGTGAAACTACCATCTCTCGTTAAAAACGTTTCATCATTTTTAGAAGTAACGAAAAATGATGTTGTGCCGGCCGCGCCGTCATCTAAAAAGAAATCTGTAGCGCTATTTGTCATTTGTATATTTCCTTGTACTAAATTCACATGCGTTGCAGCTGGTACTACAGCGTAATCGACCGAACCGATATTTGTTACCGCCCCATCTCCGCGGCGATATGTGTCTTGTACATCAAATACTTTAGACGTCATATTTTCTGCTTTAAATCCTGTCGTTTGAGCATTTGCAACGTTATTCGAATGAACATTAATGCGCTGCATGTAATTCATCATGCCCATAGAACCTATATAAAGACCGTTCATATTCGTTTGAATAAGGCAAGCGCCTTATTCTTCACCTCTTTTCTACGATGTTTGTAACATTTGTTTTGCTAAATGTTCAGCTGTAGCGATATGTATATTTTTCTTTATGTCTTGGCCATCTGTCATTAATACAATAGGAGCTGATGATACTGCTGGAATTTTCAACAATTCGCCACTACTTGCTGTTTCATCAAATTTCGTAAACACAATACCATCTATATGAATATCTTTAAAGTTTGTAATGATTTCAATCATATCTTTACTTTTCATAGAAGCTGATAACGTTAAACAAATATAATCTGGTTCTACTTGTCCCATCGTTTCAATCATTTCTTCCACTGTTTCTGACGTACGATAATTTTTCCCTGCTGTATCAATTAAAATATAATCGACGCGTGCTTCTTCTTTAAAATACGTAAGTGCTCTTGTCATTGCAGCTTCATCACGCACAGCAATTACTTCAGATCCAATTGTCTTTACGTTATCTTGCAATTGCTGCACTGTCCCTATGCGCGAATGATCGGTCGTTATAAAACCAACTGTTTTTTTCTTACCGTGAAATTGCCATGCCATTTTCGCCAGTGTCGTCGTTTTACCAACGCCAGTTGGACCGATTAATGCAATTGTTTGTACTTCTTTTTCAAAGACGTTTTCCGTATTAAAATGAGATTTCATATCTTCCAATATGTACCTGATAACTTCTTCTTCCGTAATCATCGTTGCATTTTCAAACTTTATTTTTAACTTTTCAGCATATGCATGAATGAAATATTGTTCCACATCGTTTTGTTCTAGCATCCGAATTACTTTTTGAATAATAAACGGTACAGATTCTTGATTTTCTTTCTTTGGAGCTACTTCTTCTTTCTTTACTGGAACGACTTGTTTCACAACTTTTTTCTTTTTCGTTACTTTCGTTACTTCCGTTTCTTTCATCGGTTTCACAACGACGATTCCTTTTTCAAACAGCTTTAATAGTTTCTCTTTTTTTCTTGCCCATTCTTCACTATTTCCTGTTTGCATCGCCGCGTATGACATAGAAGTCGTTACGTTTTCTAAATTGTGCAGTACTGATTGAATTCCATTCGCCTTCACAATTTGTTCTGAAGGATCATTCACAACATCCATTAATTGTTCATGAAATTGAGCTGTACCTTCATTCACTTCTTCCTGTTTTTCTTCTGGAAATGCAACTAACATTTCATAATCCTTTTTCCAAAAAAACGGTATATTTCGTTTTACACTTTCATCGACAACGTAATAATAATCTGTACCATATTGGTCAAATAACTTTCGATACAATTCATTTTTCGAAGCTGCTTTTATTCGCATTAACGCTTCTTTCTTTTCTGTACTTTCCATTACTTCACCCCCTACTATTCAATATAGGCAATTTGATCCACAACAATTTCTGGTGCTAATTCGCTAATACAAAGTACTTGTGCTTCCACTTGATAACGTTCTAGCAGTCTTACAATCGCAAATCTAAAATCTTTTCTACGTGTTAATAACACTGGTTCTCTTCCCATTAAACGTGCTTGTTTAAAGACACGCTGCACTTGCTCAACGACACGTGTTTCTAAATCTAAATCCCAGTTTAATAAGTAACCTTGATATGAATTATTCACAACATCTGCATCTAACTCAATTGAATCAGAGAAGAGCGCTGCATATATTTTTCCGTCCGGATTTTTCGCATTTTCACAAATAACTTTTGAAATACATTCACGAACAAATGATGTCACACCATCAACGTGGTTTTGATAAATTTCTTTGCCGTCAATAATACCTTCAATAATGGTTGGTAAATCACGAATAGAAATACCTTCTTTTAGAAGTTGTTTAATAACATTTTGAACGAGTGATAAATCAATTTCTTTCTTCTTAATCTCTTCTAATAGAACGCCATTATCATTTTCAAGTGAGTTAATTAAGTCTTTTACATGTTGGCGCTGAATTAATTCGTGAAGATTACGTCTAACGACAACATCTAAATGTGTAATTAATATGCTAAGTGGCTCTAACACTTGATAGCCTTTCATTTGTGCATCTTGCACCATATGCTCTAAAATCCAATACCCATCTTCACCGAAAATTGGATCTTTCGCTGGCTCTGCATCTAAATCAGCCATTACGTTTGGTGTTTTCAGTGCTAATAAATAACCTGATTTTAAAACACCTTCAGCCGCCTTCGCACCTTTAATTCGAATAATGTAACGTCCGCGTGGTCTAAAACTCGTATTATCTTTAAAGTTAATTCCAGGAACATTAATACCGAGGTCAGTAATAATCGACTTCCTCATAAGAACAACTTTATCACGAGCTGTTTCCCCGTTAATTTTCTGCTTTACAAGTGCTGCTAAATCTAAACCGAGTTCTACTATAATTGGATATTTATCCGTAAATACTCCAAATGAATCTTCCACTTGTTGCAGTTGCTCATCTTCGCCTTGAATCATTTCTATTTCTTTTTGAAGCTCGTCTTCTTTTTCTTTCTTTATTCGATTTTTATTACGAATGCCCAAGAAGATAATCGTTCCGCCAACGAGTGCGAATGGTAGAAACGGTAGCGGAGTAAAAATACCCATTGCGATAAACAAACCACCGAGCGCATATACAACAACTTCATGTGCTAATAACTCTTTAAAGATTCCTTCCGTTACCGTATCCGGTGAACCATCAAATACACGCGTTACGATAATACCAGTTGAAATCGCAAGCATAAGCGATCCAATTTGGTTTACGATTCCGTCACCGACAGTTAACTGTGTATAATGAAGAGCCGCATCTGCAAAGCTCATTCCTTGCTGCATCATTCCGACAATTAAACCGAAAATAATGTTTACGAATAAAATGACAATCCCGAAAATAACGTCCCCTTTAATGAACTTCCCGGCACCATCCATCGCTCCGTAAAACTCTGTTTCCATATTTAATTTTTTTCGTTTTGCTTGTGCATCTTTTTCTGAAATAATACGCTGGTTTAAATCAGCATCGATAGACATTTGTTTCCCTGGTAAAGAATCAAGTGTAAAACGAGCTGCTACTTCAGCTGTACGCGATGCACCGTTTGCAACGATAAACTGGAATATGATTAATACTGTAAAAATAACGATACCAATTAATAAGTTTCCGCCAATTACGAACTGGCCGAACTCTTCAATAACATGACCGGCATTTCCGTCTGTCAAAATCGCTCGCGTCGTCGAAACGTTAATCGATACGCGGAAAATCCCGATTAATAACAACATCGTCGGAAATGACTTTAATTCATCCCACTCGTTAATACTTGTCGCTCGCATATAAATAAGTACTGACATACTTAGTAGAAAAACGATAATGATATCAAGTATAAATGGTGGAAGTGGAATTAAGAGCGCCACTACGAATGACGCTGCTAAAAAGATAGAAAAATAGGTTCTTGCAGAATCTATCTTAAACAAAGAGATCTCCTCCAAACGCGCTATTATACTTCAAGTTCATTCGTCTGAATTAAATAGCGCATAACTTCAATTACAGCTACATATAAATCTTCTGGAATCGTCTCATCTTCCTCGACTTGATAATATAAAGAACGAGCAAGCGGACGATTTTCCACCATTGGTATTTCTTGTTCACGGGCAAGCGTTCGTATATATAACGCGAGCTCATCTTCCCCTTTTGCAACGACAATTGGTGCTGCATCAACGTGTTTATTGTAACGAAGTACGACCGAAATATGAGTCGGGTTGTTTACAATAAACGTTGCGCCATCCATCTTCTTCGCAATTGTTCCTTGCAAGATTGCATGCATAAAGTTTTTTCGTTTCCCTTTTACTTGCGGGTCCCCTTCATTATCTTTATGCTCTTGTTTCACTTCTTCTTTTTTCATCTTAATATCTTGTTCGTACTCCCATTTTTGATAAATAAAATCAATAATAGAAAGAACGATTAAAATAATTAAAATTGCTAAGAAAATAAATTTAATTTCCCTAATAATTTCAGTAAGTGATGCAGTCCAGTTAAATCCAATCATACTGACAATTTTCTCTAAATTCTTTTTAAAGAGAACGTAAGCGACGTAACCGATTAATCCCATATAAAATAGTGATTTTAAAATATCTACTAAACTTTTACGACTAAACAGTCTCGTAAAATAGTTTTTCGGATTAATACGTGACGCTTTCGGTTTAATGACTTTAGAAGAAAATAGGAAGCCGACTTGAATCATATAATTGAATAAATGAAAAGCGTATACGAGTATTAATATCGGAGCCGATACTTTCAGTAATAAAATCCCCATTAAATAAAAATACTCGGTTGAATCTGTATTTTTTCCAATTTGATCAAACAGCACCGCTACGGAATTTGCAATCTCATACCCTAGCCAATCTCCGAAGAAATAAACGACAACTGCTAATACGAGAATGGAAAATAAATTATTTAAATCTTTACTCCGGGCAATATTCCCTTCTTCACGCGATTTTTTACGCTTCTGCGGGGTGGCCTTTTCTGTTTTATTATCCTTTGCCATGCGCGTCCCCCTACTTCGTTAAGAAAAAGTTAAATAGTTTCGTATATTCTTCAAGTAATACATCCGTCATATTTTTAAACACATAACCGAGCATCGGTACACTCATCGCAATAAACAAAATACCACATGTAATTTTAATTACGTATGCATTCATAAAAACGTTTAATTGCGGAGCGTTTTTTGCAATTAAAATTAGAACAAAGTTAATGATGAATAAACTTCCCATAAGCGGAAGAGCAATTTCAACCGCTGATGTGATCGCAAATAATAGCGTTGCGAGTAGACTATCTAAGAAACTAGTCGTCAGCAATTTTGAAATCGCCTCTGTATATTGAAACGACTTTAAAATCGTGGCAACGAAATAATTAATGCCGCCAAGTGAAATAAAAATAATGAGAAAAAATATATCAAAAATGGTTGATAGTAAAGTAGACTGTGAGCCCGCATTTACATCAAACAAACTTGCTTGTGATAAACCGATATCAAAGTCTAAAATATGCCCGGCCATTTTCGGAATGTTCCACAGCATTTCTACAATTTTTGAAAGTGATAATCCAATTACAATTTGCGTTCCTGCATAAGCTGCAACGTCCCAAACTGTCTTGATGTGAGAGACATCCACTTGATCAGCCACTGTAATTGAAAGAGCAAGTCCAACAGTAACCTTCGCCATTGCTGGAATGGATCGGCCTGAGAAAAACGGTAAAAAATATAAAAATGAAGTAATGCGACAAAACGCAAAAAACGTTGCCGCCCATAATTCCATATTCATTTCAGTTCACCTATCTTAGTACGAACGCAATAGCGATGGGATTTTATCAAATAAATCTAAAATAAGCATCGTTAACTCTTGGAACATCCACGGACCTAAAATGATAATAACGAGCACAATACTCGCCATTTTCGGTAAAAACGTCAGCGTTTGCTCTTGAATTTGCATCATTGCCATAATAACCGCGATAATAATAACGACAATCAGACTTACAACGGCAATCGGCATTAAAATCATAACCCCTTTATAAAAAAAGGTTTGGAAAATATCTATAATTGGTGACGTATTCATTTATATGACTCCTATCACATAGCATCAAACGCTTCAGGCGACCGTCTTAAACATAATATCGACAATTTTTGTATATCCACCTAAATATACGAAAACGAGTATTTTAAACGGTAAACTTAAAATCATCGGCGGTACCATCATCATCCCGAGGTACATTAAAAGTGTACTAATAATCAAATCTATAAATACAAACGCTAAATAAATGAACATCCCTGTTAGTAAACCTTTTTGAATTTGCGTTAACGTAAAGGATGGTACAAGTGTAAATAAGGAAAGATCTTTCAAATCTTTCGGCAACTCTTCTCCGCGTACTTTCAGCATCATTTTCAAATCATGCTTATACGTATGCTTTGACATATATTCTTTCATAATAGGAGCTGTCGTTTCCGCAGCTTGGCTTACTGTTATTTTCTCTTTCGTCATCGGATCCCACACATCGCTCTTCAGTTGCCCGAGTACAGGCTGCATCGTAAAGAGTGATAAAAATAATGCAAGTCCAACAAGCACTTGGTTTGGTGGTAAATTCATTACCCCAAGTCCTTGACGTGTAATCCCAAGAACGATCATAAAATAAGTAAAATGTGTAAATAATAGAACGATAGAAGAAGATAATGATAAAAGGGTAACGAGCGCAAATAGTTGTACACTTGAATTACTCGTAAACTCTTTTCCATTTTCGAAATTAATAAAACCGTTCGGGGCCGCATACGCTGGATTTACAAAAATAATTGAAAAAACGATAGAAAATACGAAAATAACGGCTAATAATGATAACTGTTTCTTTATTCTCATGATGGATCCTCTACTTTTTTCGTTTCAGTCTTCACCGCGTCTTCTAGTGCTTGTTGAAACTGATTTCCTGTTCCGGTTAATTGCACAGACTGCACACCGTTATTACTAATAACAGTGAACACTTGCTTTCCGTCCACTTCAAATAAAAAGGCACTCGTTTGATGATTTAAATACACGCCGTCTTTTACTTGAATATGGCCATTTTCACCCTGCTTAAAAAACTGCTGTTTGCGCGTCTTTTTCGTCATATAATATGCACCGTAACCGAGCGCACCAAACAGTAAAACGACTTGAAATAAGGTCGTCATATACGACATATGACTCCTCCTCTACTCTTTATCTTGCATTTGACTTTGGGCTTTCATAAGCGCCGCTTGTTTCTTATCAGCTTCAATTTCAGAAATGATAATACCGAATTTCTCGTCCATTACGATTGCTTCACCGATGCCGACTTTCATATTACTTAAATACACATCTACTTTATGTCCTAAGTTTTTCTCTACTTCCAGAACATCGCCAACTTTTAACTGCTTTACATCACCAAGTGTAATAGATGACTTTCCAAGCTTTACACCGAGTTCAATCGAAATATCTGAAACAGTATCAATATGTGCCTTACCTGCTTCATTTCGCTTTCCTGCAAAATCTTCTAATCCCATTAATGACACGGGAGATACTTCATGCTTCATATGGATCCTCCTACTCTACAAAACTTTTAAATAGGAGCGCCTTACGCGTTCCATCTTTTCCAATAAAACAATTAAATTTATGCTTTCCATCTACATAACCAAGTAATTCATCCGAAACTTTCGTATGAAGCGGAATAATATCGCCTTCTTCAATTTGTTCAATCTCACTCATTGTCATTTTCTGCTCACCAATTGCAACGTGAACAGGTTTGTACACTTGATTTACTTTCATTTCCACTTCAGACGTATACTTTTTACGTTTATCTGAAGAATGTTCGACAATATTTTCAGACGTTAACTTATCCATAATTTCTTCAACAGATAAGAATGGAATTCCGATACGCACCGTCGTATTCCAAAAATCTGTTTTCATATTTACGTTAAGTAATGAAATGATATCGCTCGCTGTCGTAATCTTTAGTGCATTCGGATCTGTTTCCGTCGTTACAAATTTCGGTTCAATCGCAACAACACTTTCAAATGATTGCTCTAAATTTTTACAAAGAAGCAAGAATATATTATCAAGCGTTAAAAACTCAAACGCTGTTAACGGTCTGCGCATCGTAAAGTTACGTTTACTATCTCCGCCAAGCCAACATTCATGAATATAAATAACGAATGCTAAATCAATCTCAATAACAATTTCTCCAAGCTCTGGTAAACCGAGATCAATTACGCAATATAAATAATAATCTTTCGGCATCTTCTCCACATACTCACTCGTAAATGGAACTTGCTCAACTGTTGAAGGCTCTAGTTCAATCGGAATACGCATACGCGCTGATAACGTCTGTGACGTCTGCTTTCCAAACGTAGAAGCAATCGCTTGCAAACTACGTAAATGCTCAACACCGAACTTCTCTGGTCTATTAAAATCATACTCTTGAAATTTCTCTTGCTTTCCTGCTTCTTGTGCGAAAGCTGGCATTTCCTCGCCTTCATTTACCGCCTTCAGCAGGGCATCAATTTGCTCTTGGCTTAATTTTTCGCCACTCATGACAATCCCCTTCCCTACCTTTTCAATTCAACGATTTCAACGTACATTTTTCCATTCTTCGTTAAAATCTTTCCGGTTCCAATCTCTTCATTCTCAAGCATAAGACGCACCGTATTTTTCGTTGAATTTTCAAGACGATACAATGTACCTTTCGTAATATGAAGCAGATCTTCAATTTTCTTTTTCGTATTTCCGATTTCAAAATAAATTGTTAACGGAATATCATCTTGTAATTTCAAATCTAGCCAACTCCCATATCATGTTCACGAAAATTTCATGTTCTCTCTATATATGAAACTTCTTATTTTGAAACGTCGATATTTAATATTTTTTTAATATATCCTTGCGTTTCTTTAAATGGCGGCACGCCTCCGTACTTTTTCACATTGCCAGGACCAGCATTGTAAGAAGCAAGTGCCAATACTAAGTCACCGTTATTTTTCTTTAAATAACCACTTAACTCTTTCACGCCACCTTCAATACTTTCAGCTGGTGAAAAGGGATTCTTCACACCCATCTCCTTCACATTCGCTGGCATAAGCTGCATAAGACCCATCGCACCTGCATGTGACACCGTTTTCGGATTAAAATTAGACTCTACTTCAATCATTTTTTGAATTAACGTTTTTGGAATTCCATATGTACGACTTACACGATCAATAATATCCTCATACTTCCCTTCATTGGAAGAACGTATTTTTTGAATATTATACTTCTTCGTTAATTCCCACGTATCAGCAGCCTCATTTTTCGTTTCTGGGAAACGTCGTTCAAACTCTTTTTGCGCAACTTGCACTTCATCTGCTTTCTTCGTTTCAGCCTTTTCTTCAAGCTTACTCGCTTCCTCTACTTTATTAATAGTTTCTACCGGCTTATTAACAACCGCTTCTATTTTCGTAGATTGTACCGGCTGACTCATATCTTCTACTTTTGCCGGCTGCGTAGTAGCCTTCGTCTCCTTCGCAGGTTCACTCTGCAACTTCTCTTGAAAACGACTACTAACAAATGCTTGTGGACTACTTAGCTTTTGCTGAATTTGCCCTTTCTTATATGCAAGCACTTCTTTTACTATATTTCCAACTATCATAATATCACCTTTTCGGTAAACAAAGATAATCTAATATTAGAGTTTTTTTTTAAAGTTTGCAATAATCCTTTTAATAATTATGTAATAAAAAAATGAATATATTGTTAAACTGTTATTTTTTTATATTTATTAATTCGAATTTTTAGTTGACACCCGCTATGACAGGGATTACAATAAATCTCGAAATTGATTTTTTCGCATATTACCGTTTTTCAATTTGCAGAAAAGTCAATATAAAAAAATGGGGGTTTCTTAACATGAGAATTAATACAAACATTAACAGCATGCGTACTCAAGAGTACATGCGCCAAAACCAAGCTAAAATGAGCAACGCTATGGACCGTTTATCAAGCGGTAAACGTATCAACAACGCTTCTGACGATGCAGCAGGTCTTGCAATCGCAACTCGTATGCGTGCTCGTGAAAGTGGATTAGGAGTAGCAGCTAACAACACGCAAGACGGTATTTCATTAATCCGTACTGCTGATTCAGCAATGAACTCAGTATCTAACATCTTACTTCGTATGCGTGACCTTGCAAACCAATCTGCAAATGGTACAAATACTAACGAAAACCAAGCTGCATTAAACAAAGAGTTTGATGCATTAAAAGAACAAATCGATTATATTTCTACAAACACTGAGTTCAATGATAAAAAATTATTAGATGGTTCAAATAAAACTATCGCAGTTCAAACATTAGATAATGCTGATACAAGTAAGCAAATCAACATCAACTTATCTAATGTTTCTACTAAAGAATTAGGACTTGATACTTTATCTATTGGAACTGATAAAGTAGAAAAAACAGTATATGATGCAACTACAAAAGCATTTGCTGATCTTGGAGCAAAAACAGGTGCTGATAAGGCCGCATTTGATGCAGATGTAACTGCTGCTATGAAAGAATTCGATAAGGTTAAACCATTCATGTCTGCAGACGATGTAAAGAAAATTGAAACGAAACTTGAAGACTACAATAAAGCAAATGATGCTGGTGCACAAACTGCTGCACAAGCACTTGGTAAAGAATTTGCTACATTAACAAAACTTGAGACTACAGATCTTAAAGCTAATGCTTCTGGTGCAATTGCATCTATCGATACAGCATTAAAAAACATTGCTTCTAACCGCGCAACTCTAGGTGCTACATTAAACCGCCTAGACTTTAACGTAAACAACCTGAAGAGCCAATCTTCTTCTATGGCTTCAGCTGCTTCTCAAATCGAAGACGCTGACATGGCGAAAGAAATGTCTGAAATGACTAAGTTCAAAATCTTGAACGAAGCTGGTATCAGCATGCTTTCTCAAGCAAACCAAACTCCACAAATGGTTTCTAAATTATTACAATAAGCCATTTGAGTTAGTTTCCTGAATAAACCTCTCTGCTTGCGGAGAGGTTTATTTCTTCTATATAGATAGATTGAAAGATTTTTTTAGCTTAAAGAGAAGCTCTAGCCATATTTAGTAGCGGTCAGGGCCTATTTTATTCTCGTTCCGTGTATGAAAACAAAAAGATAAAGTGAGCATAAGTCTCTTTTTCTCTTCATCGCCGTTTATTAGCTTTTGAATATTGATTATATCAATCTATAAGGAGTTTCTATTATGCGTATTGGTACGAATGTTTTAAGTATGAATGCTAGGCAGTGGTTGTATGAGAATGAGAAGCATATGAATGTTGCAATGGAGCATTTGGCGACTGGTAAGAAGTTGAACAACGCTTCTGATAATCCCGCTAATATTGTAATTGTGACTCGTATGCATGCACGAGCAAATGGTATGCGTGTGGCAATTCGTAATAATGAGGATGCGATATCGATGCTTCGCACGGCGGAAGCTACCCTTCAAACTGTGACAAATATTTTACAGCGTATGCGTGATTTAGCCGTTCAATCTGCGAACAGTACAAATTCAAATAAAAACCGTCATTCGCTGAATAAAGAGTTTCAGTTTTTAGCAGAACAAATTGGCTATATTGGCGAGACGACTGAGTTTAATGATTTATCCGTATTTGACGGTCAAAACCGCCCTGTTACATTAGACGATATCGGTCATACGGTACATATATCAAAATCTATTCCCCCTTCCCCTACACAACATGACATCAAGATTTCAACAGAACAAGAAGCAAGAGCGGCAATCCGTAAAATTGAAGAGGCTTTGCAAAGTGTGTCACTTCATCGTGCCGACCTTGGTGCAATGATAAATCATTTACAGTTTAATATTGAAAATTTAAATAGCCAAGGTATGGCGTTAACAGATGCTGCATCTCGAATCGAAGATGCAGACATGGCGCAGGAGATGAGTGATTTTTTAAAGTTCAAATTATTAACTGAAGTTGCCCTTAGTATGGTTTCACAAGCGAACCAAATTCCGCAAATGGTTTCTAAACTACTACAATCATAAAAATGAATCTTCCTTCTTTGGAACGATTCCATACAAAACAAAAGGGAAATACATATAAACTATGTATCTCCCTTTTGTTTTGTACCCAAATTTTATTACTGTGTTACCGTCATAACTTGTCCACTACGGTCAACCATTATTTTCATTTTTCCGTCTTGTGCATTATATAGCCCAAGTTTATGTAATTCCATTTTACAATCTTGTACGAAAGTTGGTAATTTACGAATTTGATCGATATCAGAACTTGTAATGAAATGAATTAAAAGCTGCGTCATGCCTTTAATATCTTGTACAAGCTCTTCTTTCTCTCGTTTTAGCCTTTCATTTTCTAGTTGTAACGAATGCACTTCACCTTCTAGACTACGTGTATTCTTTGCTTCTCTAGAACGCCCTGCTGCCATGCTAGAAAGCTTATAAATACCTTCCATAAACTGATGTAGTTCGTCTTCTTTCCTTTCACTACATTGATTAATTGTTTCAAAGTTATCAACGATACCAGATATAACTGTTACAAGATTTTTTTCATCCTCTTTTTTATGCTGGATTTCTTCTTTTAATTCGTACTCATTTTCTTGTTTTCTTGCAACGATTGTCTCTTTTACCGGTATATATTTTCGCTTTCTTCCTGGTTTTTGTTTTTCAATATTTTCAAACGGTATTTCACGTTTTTTCAATTTATAATACGTATTTTGCAATTGACTTTCTGTTTTTGGAAAAAGATTTAGTTCATTTTTACTTACGTATTTTGAAATATTTAAAATGTTTAAACCGTGGCGTTGACAAAATTGATACACTTCATACAGTAGCTCTAGTTCAGACTTCAGCCATGTAATTGCTGATTTTTCATATGCTCGCATCCCGCCATTTTTTTCTATATCTATTTGAAATAATACCATTCTATTATGTAAATCAACTAACTCTTCATACTTTATTTGGAATTCTTTTTCTATTTTTTTTAATTCCGCTTCTAGTTGCATATCGTTCATTTTATTATTTGACATGTTTTGTAAAAGACCTAATACATTAATTGCTGTGTGGTGATACATAATCTGTGCCACTCCCCCTCATCCTTTCACAATTCTCATCTGACTCCCATGTCTTTTAAGAAAATAGCAATTTTTACATATCCATATTATAACAGTTCAAAATTATCTGTCAAATAATAAACATACAAAAATGTATAGAAAGTATAAAAATTTGGAAAATATTTTTTATTAATATGTAAAATTGCATATTAATTACATTTAATTATATTATATGGTATTTCGGATGTTTTTTCACCGAAAAAATTTGCGTTACCACGAAATGTTACTAAAGTAATCAAAAAAATACGTTCACTTATATTTTCAAATTAAAAATCTCTAAATAAAGATTATTCACACATACAGCGACAAACACCCAAGAAACCTTTCATTTTTCTGCCAGCTTAAAGTATAGAATACTAAAAAGGAACTAGCCAATGCTAAACATGGCTAATTCCTTCCTCTCTCTAACAGAATAGAGTTATAAACCCAGTCTTCAAATCCTCAATCGAAGTCTCGCTTCTTCTTACATAAAACTACTTCATACCTCTGAACTCACATCGCATGGGACTCTATTAATCACTGAAAACTTCCTTACATAAGTAGTTCCTCTATTCCTACTAAATAGAAAAATGTTATACACCAGCTCTTCTGCTTACTTATAACCACTCCATATGTCTGGTCTCAACATCGCCTAGGGCTCTATTAATCACTGACCCGCTCAACACTTGGCTAGAGCTTCTATTCCGGCTAAATAGAAGCTTTTAAAGCACTAACTTATCAACTAAACCAATTAGCTCTTGAATATCTGGCTTACTTACTTGGGCATTTGCTCCTACAGCTTCACCTTTATGGAATAATTCATTTGTAATTAATGAAGAGAAAATAATGACTGGTAAACGATTCATTACTTCACTATCCTTAACCACTTTCGTTAAATGATGTCCATCCATTTTCGGCATTTCAATATCCGTAATTAGCAAATGAATATGCTCAAACATTTTTTCGCCTTGCTCTTTCGCTAATTTTTCAATTTGCGCTAACGCTTCTGCACCATTGCTGAAGAAATTCATTTTCGTATATCCAGCTGATGATAATGTTTCTTCTAATATTTGGCGAAGCATCGCTGAATCTTCTGCAATATAAATTACTTTTTCAGCTCGATCTGTTTTTTGTTCTAACCCTGCAATTGATTTATTGTCATAACCAGTGCCGCTAATTTCACATACAATTTTTTCATAATCTAATAGTAAGATGATTTTGCCATCTAGTTTTACAATACCAGATGTCGTTTCTTCTAGTCCCATAGATAATGAAGCTGGTTCATCAATTTGTTCCCATGAAATACGTTGAATACGATGCACTTCATCAACACGGAAAATAACTTTCATTTGGTTTAATTCTGAGATGATAAATTTCGTTTGATCAAGTGGCTTTGTTGACTTTAAATTAAGAGCCATTGCCAAGTTAATAACAGGTAAAATTTCACCACGTACTTGAACAACACCTTCAACTGCATGATGAGATTCTGGCACAGTTGTAACAGGAAATGGATTAATGATTTCACGTACTTTCATTACATTAATACTAAATAGGTTTTCACCAACAGTGTACGTAACAATCTCTAATTCATTTGTTCCGCTTTCTAATAAAATACTTTGTGCTTGTGACATAAAGGTGTCGCTCCCCTTCCATTAATTCCGTATATCTAATTATTAAGCTTTATAAAATCGAAAAAGTCAACTACCTATATAAAAAATATAGATAGTCGAACGATTCATTTTATTAAAAAACAATTAATCTTGTATAAACGAAGCAAGTGCCTCTAATAACACTTCTTGTGCTCCTACAATTTCCGTCGGCATTGCTTCCCATTTTTTCGAAAGCTCGGTCTCTACTCTTATTCTCAGCTCAGAATCCATTTCTGCTAGCACATATTCTTTCGTTGCCATATCAACATCAAGTAGCGCAAGTGCATATAATTCCGGGTCATTTATTTCTTCGAATAATCGTTTTAATACCACCGGTGCTATATGTTTTAATTTTTCAATATGAATTTCCTTATCCGAAAATAGTAACTCATATTGAATAAACGTAACATTTTCTTTAATCACTTTAAAATAACAATTATTTTTTTTATCATTCACAAAATAACCGTTTGGATCTGCAATAATACTCTCTACTTTACGAATTAAATCTGGCAAACTATTCGCCGCCATTACAGTCCGCTGCTCAACCTCACTCGGCGAAATGAATGTAACGCGATACTTATTTTGCACCATCCTCCTCACCTCTCCTTTTATAAAAATCTATCGTCACATACTATCCAGCAGGCACTTGCCTACTATGAAATGATTATCTCATCTCCAACTATCTCAGTACGCCTCCATAGCTCTATTCTTACAACTAGGAGCTCTTCTGGATCATAACTGTTTATCCACACTAAACTTTGCTTACCTCTTCTTATACTAACCTAGTAACTCTTCCATACCTCTGTCCTTACACACCGGTCGAGGCTCAATTAGGCACTAACCCGCTCAAAAGCAACGCTGGGTCCTCTCGTCAACCCTAAAAAGAGCTTTTTAAGAACTTTTCAATAACTCTATGTTATTAAACCAAAACGCTATCTGCTGATCCGTAATATTTGGCAACATAACAAAAAACTCACGACACTTCATCTCATCCTTAAACAGTTGATACTTCCAAACGCTATCGCTACCAACACTTATGAAATAAAACTCATGGATACGGCCAATGATTGCTTGTTTTTCGCCAAATGAATACGGTGGCACTTGCTTAATTTCAAATTGATCTGGTAAATATACATGCTCTTCTCGTTCTATTTTTAATACTTGCTCGGCAAGTTCACGTTTATTTTCGAAAAAAGGCAATTGTAAAATTCGCTCTTGTCTTGTCATACGAATAAAAAACCCTTTCTACTCCATTACATTTTTTCCTTGCGATATATTATCGAATTAAGTTTACAACTTCATTTAATACTTCATCTGAAACTTTAATTACTTTCGCATTTCCTTGGAATCCGCGTTGGTATAACATTAAGTCAACGAATTCTACAGATAAATCTACGTTTGCACCTTCTTGTGCACTACCACGTACTTTTCCTGCTCCATTTTGTCCAGATGCACCAAGTGCTAAAATACCCGTCGTATTCGTCGCTGTATAGTTACCATTACCAGTTTTCATTAGTCCGCCTTCGTTCGGGAACATCGCAACAGCTAATTGGCCAGCAGCTTTCATACTTCCATCAGAATATTTTACCATCACATATCCACCATCAGCAATGAAGCAATCTTTAACAGTCGCCGCTGCTCTACCATCTACGCCTGTTACTGATAATGTTTTATCTGTCGGATGATTCGTTAAATTACTTAAGTCTAGTTTTATATTGCCGCCATTAAATGGAATATTAGCTGCTTGCTCTTTCGGACTTGGATTTCCAACAGCATCAAATGTCATATTTCCGCCTGCACCTTCAACATCCTTAAACCCTTCTTTTTTCGAATCATTGCGCATCTGTACTTTATATGAATAATTATGTTCGCTCGTTTGTGTAAACTCCACACGCATCGTCCAAGTGTTACCAGCATTATCATATATAGGTATCTCTTGTGAGATTGCTTTTGCATCAGCTGGAATATTCCCTCCAACTACACCTTTTGATGTTCGAATACCACCAATTGCCGTTCCCATTGGAATTTGCAACGGTCCTGGAATTCCAGATAAATCAACTTCACCAGTTGCCTCATTTGCAGGGTATGCAAATACGTATTGACCTTCAGTATTCGTAATATAGTAATCTGAAGATATCCCAAACGTACCTTTACGCGTAAATTCCATATTTCCGCCTTTTGAATCACCTACAACGAAAAAACCGTTACCTTCCATTGCTGCTTGTGTTTTACCACCCGTTAAAGTGATGGTACCATCACTATAATCGGTAACCGTTCCGCTCAATTTTACACCGTTACCGATACTTTTTGGATTTGTTCCAGCATATTTATCATCGGCTTTTGCACCAATCGAATTGTTATATAGTAAATCATCAAACATTGCTTTTTGTTTTTTATAACCTACTGTTTGTGCATTGGCAATATTATTTGAAGTTACACTTAATGCATTTTGTGTTGCATTCATCCCTGTAATACTTGTATATAACGCTTTAATCATAACGTATGTACACTCCTTATGAATTTGTAGTTTTTACTTCTTCAGTTACTTTTTGATCGTCTTTCTTTGCGTCTTCTGGATTTGTTTCTCCAATCGGTTTATCAGACACTCTCTCAACGAAACGAAGAGATACAACTTTATTATTAATAACGAGCTGTACATCGTTATTTTCTGCAAGACGAACCGTTTCTACTTGACCAGTTACTTTGTTTCCTTCGCCGTCAACACCTCTTACGTATTTACCTAAAAACTTCATTCCACCATCAAGTGCTGTCGAATACATCGTTGATTGCAGCTTATCTACTGCTTTCGTCATATTCTGTACTTGTTCCATAAGAGATAACTGCGCTGTCTGATTCATCATTTGATTCATATCCATCGCATTAAATGGATCTTGATGTTGGAAACTTGATAAAAACAATTTTAGGAAATCATCTTTCCCCATTACCCCAGGAGTCTTTTGCGCTCCTGCCGAAACTCCATTACTTTGTTGCACTGGCGATTGTACACCATTAACAGGTACATTACTTTTTTGCGCTCCTGCTTGTAACGGAATATGATTTGTACTCGTTGTATTTAATCCAACTGTTGGCACGCTTTATTCCTCCAATAATCCCGCAAATTCTGTTGATTGTTGTTTTTCATGATTTGTATTTGCTAATTTCTGTTTTTGCCTTTGCTCTTGTTCTCGTTGTTCTTTACGATTTTCATCTTTATCTGAATAGCTAATTTGAATATTGATTTCTTTTTCTTTTAACTTTAATTTCAATTCATCAAAAATGATTTCAACACGTTTTTTCGCATCGTGTTTTTCCATTTCTACGTGAACGTCAATTTGATCTCCGTGTTTTTTCATAAACACTGTTAATGTACCAAGTTTTTCTGGATTTAACTGAAATAAAACACGTTCTTGTTTCACTACAAATTTTTGCAAGGCTTCTACTTGCGCTTCCATTTTCTTTCCTAAATCAGGTAATGAAACTTTCTCAGCACCACTATTTGATTTCCCTACTTGTTCGGTACTTGTCGTTTTATTTAATAACTCTGCACCTGCAGAGCTCGAATCATTTAATGCATCAACCTCTGGCAACTCTACCTTTGCATCATCGCTCTCAAGTTTCGGAAGATCTACCTCTTTAGACTCTTCTTGTTCCTTTGCAATATTACAAGTTTCTGTTTCTACAACTTTCAATGCTTGCATCGTTTGCTCTGGCATCTTCATTTTGTCTAATACCATTTGCATTGTATCTTCTAAACATATAGCATTTTTGATATTCATATTTGAAAGAAGTTCTTGTAATTGTTGTAATTCAGCTGCAGGTAATTCATTAAGTTTAATATTGCCATATTCTTTATATAGCTCTTGTATTTTTTGTATGTATTGATATAACAATTCCGGCTGCACATGTAATTGCTCAATTGCAACCATTTGCTCAGATACAGCTAATAACAACTGTTCTGTCTCTTTTTTTTCTTCTTTCTTTACATTTGGTTCTTCTTTCGTTACCGATTTTTTAGAAAGAATATAATCTTTTTTCTCTTCTGTTGGTGCTTCTTCTCGTTTCGTTTTCTCCGTTTGCGGCTGTTTTTTATTTTCCATTCTCATCGTACGATCGAATGAAGAATCTTCATTTTTTGATTGTACTTCTAGCCCTTTTTCTTTTTGCGGAGGTAAACTTTGTTGCACCGGTAATACAGACTGTATCACTACATTCACCTCATCCATTCATACACATTTTCAAATCCAGAAGCATTTTTTCTTCCAGCTTTTCTTGTGCTTTCGCAAGCTTTTTACAATTTTCTTGATACATCTCATCAATGACACGTTCTTTTTCTTTTACTTGCTCTAAAAGGCTTTCATTTTTTTGAATAAAACCTTCTGTTTTTTTAATTTTTCGATTCCATTCTTCTATTCTTTCAGGTGAAAACGTATGTGAAGAAAGCATGCCAGCCATAATACGTTGCCCAGTTTGTACGACTTTACTACGCGATTTCACAACATATAAATCATATTCTTTTTTTTGTTCTATTTTTCTTTTTTCAGCTGTTAATTCATACACTTCTTTTAAAATATGCTCTTTTTCTTGATTTATTTGCAATTTTATTGTGTCGTACTGCTGTTTATCCACCTGTTTTCATAGCCCCTTCCTATTATAACGTTCTCTTTTTCTATTATATAGTTTTTTCCCAAAAAAATCTGTGAAATATTAAAAAACAAAAAAATAAGACCTCTTGGGCAGAGGCCTTATACTATATGGTGTATCGCTTCAACGATATCATCAAATGGAAAACTATCCGATCGGCCTTGCTTTAAAAATGTATTTATGTCTTCTACTTTATTTTTACATTCAAAAATATAAGCATTTTCTTCATTTTCTTGAATCGTTCCTAGCTTAAAATACAATTCATTTTCTTTATAAATTGATAAAATCTTTCTCATTTCATTTGCAAGTTGCCAATGATGTGGCGAAACAATTTCTTCCATAATCCTACTTACTGAATCTAATACTGAAATTGCAGGATAATGACTAAGCGTTGCAAGCTCACGCTTTAATACGATATGTCCATCTAAAATACCACGTGCTAAATCTGGTACAGGGCCATTTAAATCATCCCCATCAACAAGCACCGTATAAATACCTGTTATAGATCCCTTCTGTGTTTTCCCAGACCGCTCTAACAACTTCTTCATATAACTTTCCATTAACAGTGTTTTACCACCAATCGGTAACTCTTTAACAGCAATATCAACACTTCTTCGTGCATCGGCAAAACGAGTAACAGAGTCCATCATAAGTAATACGTTATTACCTTGATCACGGAAGTATTCAGAAATAGACGTTGCAAGTTTCGCTGCACGAAGTTGCATAAGATGACTTTCATCTGACGTCGCTACAACAACGACGCTTTTTCGCATCCCTTCCTCGCCTAACTCTTTTCGAATAAAGTCTTTTACTTCCCGGCCACGTTCTCCTACTAAACTAATAACGTTTATATCAGCTTTTGCATTTTTTGCTATCATTCCAAGTAAAGTTGATTTACCAACACCTGACCCAGCAAAAATACCAATCTTTTGACCGATACCAATTGTTAGCATAGAATCAATTGATTTTATTCCTGTTTCAAATACATCGGTAATCTCTTCACGTTCAAATGCATGTATAGGCGGTGCATCTAGTTTGATTTTCTGTAATGGAATGTTTTCAGCTTTCTCATTTAACACTTCACCATTTGCACTTAACACTTTTCCGAGCAAGTGATTACCACGTGGTACAACAACATCTTCTGAAACTAATGTCACTGAATCTCCATAACATACTTTTTCTGTCTGTTCAAATGGAAGTAGCATATTATTTTCTTTTTCAATGGCAATCACTTCACATAAGACGTTATGTTCTCCCACGAAGCAAACATCACCGATCTTCGCTTTCGGCCCTTTTGCTACGAAAAACTGTTCTTGTACACTATGAACTTTGCCTACTTTCGTATACAGCGGTGTTTCAATGAACTTATTCCATTTTTCGTTCTCATTCATTAACAGGCGGCTCATACATTTTGCTCCTCAAATAACTTCTCTTCTTCCCATTTCTGACGAAGTTTCGCAAATATAGGTGCAAATTTAAATTCAAAGAACTCTTTCTCTTCTTCCAGAACAAATTCACCAAACTGCAGGGAGAAATCATATTTCCATTCTACTAATTGTAGCAACCAATATTCTTTCGTATTCTCCTTCTCTTCTTGAATACGTTCAAACGTTTCAGGATGTACTGTAATGATTAATTTTTCAAACGAAGTTGGCAATGTTTGCACGATGCCAGTTAAAATAGGTAACACATCAAGCAATCGTGAATCTACCGCTTGATTCACGATTTTTTCTGCTAAATGAAATGATTGATCCCATAATAACTCTGTCCATTCATATGCTATTTCTTGTTGTTCTTTTTGAAACTGCACACGCGCTGCTTCCATCTGTTCCATTTGTTCATGAATATGCATTTGAAATTGTTCTTTATCTTGTAATAACTGCTGACGCTCTCGTTCTAGCATTTGCTGCTCTTGCCTTAGCTGATTCATTTCCATATGTAATGATTCTTGCTGGGCACGAAGCTCTGCATGATCTGCTTGTAATTCTTCCTCTTCTATTTGGACTGAAGCTGGTTTTGGAAATTGTAATTCATACGTTTCTTCAGAAAAAGAAACAGAATTCTTCGGAATTCTGTTTTTAAATAAGGACATCCTCTTCACCTCTTTGAACGATAATTCTTCCTTCTTTCTCTAGCTTTTTCACTGTACCAGTGATCGTTTGCTGCGCTTTTTCAGCATCCGTCATCTTAAGCGGTCCTAAGCCATCTAATTCTTCTAGAATCATCTCTTTACGGTTTGAAGACATACATGTAAATAATTTCTCTTTAATTTCTTCTTTTGCAATTTTAAGTGCTTTCGCAAGAACACCGTTATCTGTAATTTCTTCTAATACACGGCGAAGCGCAAGATCTTCAAGACCAAGTAAGTCTTCAAAGACAAACATATTTTCTTTAATTTTCTCAGATAACTCATAATCGACTTCATCCAGCTTTTGAAAGACTGTTTTTTCAACACCTCGTGAAACATTATTTAAAATGTTTACGATTGTTTTCAAGCCATCAGTTTTATTAATTGCACTAAATGCCATATTATTTAATTTCGATTTTAACAACTCACCAATTTGATTAATTAATTCACCATCAACTTGTTCTAGTTTCGCAATACCCATTACCGTTTCTACTCGCTTATGATCTGGCAATCTCTCAATTAATTGAGACGCAAGTTGCGGTTTAATATAAGAAGCGATAATTGCAATTGTTTGTGGTGACTCATCATTAAGCACTGTAAGAAGTGGCTCTAAATCTGTAAGTGAATTTAAGAACTCAAACGGATTATCTTTGTTATACCAAAGATCTTCCAATAATTTTTCCAGTTCGTCTTCTGGCATATTTTTAAATATGCGACGAATGTATTCTTTATCTGGAGTGACTAAGTTCAATTCTTTTACATTTAATTCATACAAGAACTCTCCTAGTACATTTTCTAACGTTTCTGGTTTATATACACGAAACTTCGCGATTTCACGAAGTAATACTTCTTTTTCCTCAGCTGTCATATATTCAATGACTTTTGCTGCCACCCCTTCTTCTAATGTACGAATAAGGATGGCAGCTTTTTCTTTGGAGGAGATTTCATCTAACATCGTTGTTCCTCCCTTACTGTCCGTTTAACCATTTTTTAATTACTTTTGCAGTACCTTCTACATGTTCTTTCGTAGCATCCTGCACTTGTTCATCTAACGTTGGTTCTTTCGGTTCTTCTGGTTCAGGTTTTGGCTCTGGCACTATTTTTTCTTCAGGAATTTCCAAGATACTTTCATTACTTGCAGCAATTTCATCTTCTGCTAAGTATTCTCCATATTCCTCTTCTTCTTTCTTTCTCTTACGACTTGCTAATAAGAACCATACTAGACCACCGATTGCTAATAAGCCAGCTGTAATTCCACCGAATAACCACCAGTTCATACCACTTTTTTCTGGCTCTTTCTCTTTTTCAGCTTTCGGCTGATCGAACTGAACAGTTACAACGTTAACTTGACCATTTATAAAGTTACCGTTCGGATCAGCTTGAAGTCCTGCCGCTGTTCCAATTGCTTCTTTAAAAGTTGTCATATCAATTCTACGTTTTACTAACGTATCATTATCTACCCATACAACAACATTTGTTTTCGTTAATTCTGGGTGTTTCTTAATTGTTTCAACTGTTTTATCTATTTCATAGTTTTCGATTTTGTTACCATTTTTATTATCATAGACAACTTTACCATTTTGATTATTGTTCGTACCGTAGTTTGGCACTTCACCGTTCGCTGTAATACCAGCACCTTGCTTCGTATCTGCCCCTTCTTGCGCAGTAGAGCTTTCCTCTTGCTCTTGTTTACTACGAAGTACACCTTTATCACCATACTTCTCTGACTGACGTGTAACTTCATCGTAGTTTACAGATACTTTCGTATTCACTTTATATTCATTAGGTTTAAACATCGTCATTAACGTTGCATCAATGTCTTGCTTTAATTTACCTTCAAGTTGGTGCTGCATCTCTACTTCTTTCTCATAAGAAGAGGAACTACTAGAATGTGCTTCATCTGCTCCTTTTGAAATAACACCTTTTTTACTATCAATAACACTTACTTCTTCTGCTTTCACACCAGGAACCGCTGCACTAATCATTTGCTGTATACCTGCAACTTGATCAGCTGTTAGCAATTGTCCACGTTTCACTCCAACCGTAATCGCCGCTGTTCCTTTCGCTTTTTCTTCATCAAAAATTGTCTCTTTTTCAGGCAAGGTAATTTGAACATTTGCCGTTTCAACTGTCGCAAAGTTTCTTACAATATCTTGTTCCAATTGCTTCTTCGTACCGACAATTTGCTTCATTTTTTTATCTTGTTCACTTGAACCGAGAGAGCTTTCTAATAAAATTTCTTCACCGCTTTTCGAATTAAACGGTAAGCCCATCCCATTCATTTCTTTTCGAACCCATGGAGCATCATTCTTTTGCACACGAATTGAACCATCGGCCGCTAATTGGTAATCGACACCTAACTTCGATAATTCTGCTGTAATCTCTTGTTTATCTGCATCATTTAAATTTTGATATACAACAACATATTTATCTGGCAAGGTGAAGTATAAAAGTGCTCCTGTTACAATCGCTAAAAGCGCAGCACCGATTACTAACTTATGCCACATTTTTAACGATTGGATAACATTTTTCATCTTTTCCATTTAAACACACCCGTCCACTTTCCTAAATTTGCATATTAATTAGTGACTTATAATTTTCAATAAGATTATCACGTACGAGAGCAGCCGTTTTCATTTGAGACTCAGCTTTCTTTTGCTGAATTAAAACGTCATGTGTTTCTCCTACTCCTTTAGTTAGTAAATCATATACTGCTGTTTGTGCATTGTTTTGCGTTTGATTCATATCTTCCAATAAATCAATAAACTTTTTCTCCGGAGCTACCGATGTTTGAGAAGTTTTCGGTGCACCAATTGACTGAATTGCTCCAAATGGTTGTGTATGTAACATTGGTTGAATTTTCATATTACGATCTTCCCCCTTATCCTCGGCCGATTTCTAAATCTTTATCAAGCATTTTTTTATTCGCATTTAATACACTTGTATTCGCTTCATACATTTTTTGAGCAACCATTACATTCGTCATTTCAGCAGTTACATCAATATTTGGATAACGTACATATCCTTCTTCATTTGCGTGTGGATGCGTCGGATCATACACTAAATTTTCCGTTTTGTCTGCTTCAATACTTTTTATTTTCACTCCATTAGTAGGAGCCCCATCTAACATACTTGCAAAACTATTGTTTGATTCTAACACCACACTACGACGCTCATATAAATCTGCCCCCGGAGCCGCCGTCGTATTTGCATTTACAATATTGTTAGAAGTAACTTCCATCCACTTTCTTGCTGTCGTTAGCCCTGAGCCACTTGCATTAATTGCCTGAAACATCCGTTTTCTCTCCTTCTACTTTTAACGTCCGCGTGCCGCTTGGTTAATTGCATATTGTGTATTAATTGCGTTAATTGAAATACCGTATAACTGATTTGCTTTCATTAAATCTAGCATTTCTGTCGTTACATCCACACTATTTCCGTCTTTATTCGTTTGCATTGATTTTGTTTGAATCTTTGCATATGTATTTTTCGTATTTACTGTCGGCAAGTGCATTTCATTCGTTTGATATAAATCTGGATTACTCTTTAAATCAGCCGCATTGTTTTTATATAACGCACTACTTTTATTCATCTGCTCAGCAAATGTTACATCTTGTGCTTTATAGCCAGGTGTATTCGCATTTGCAATATTACTAGAAACAGTATTTCGTTTCGTCACTAAATAATTCATATAATGGCTTACATCACTCACTAAATCTGGCATATTCCACACCCTTCCTTTTCTAACGTAATGATCCACTGATAGAAGTTTCACTTCATTATTTATTTTCTTATATGCGTTTATTAAAATATTTACTATTATGTACCCTTACATATTTTATTCCATTTTTTCATTGTTGTCTTTAGAAAAATACAAAAATATAAAAAAGAATGCAAAAAACTGTATGCACATAGTAATCTATAGAACATTTCAATATATAAACTACAACTAAAGTCCATTTTTCTATTATTTAGATTACTATTATTTTTTCATCACAGTCATAAAATGAAACCTCAATCAGCGGAGTTCTTTATGTAAACGAAGGAATAGACCCCCTTTTAAAAGGGGAATCTGTTTCCAAACGTTATTATTAATATTTACCGTAAAATGAATTAGCCTTCATTCGCCCATCATTTGTCATAATCATTTCTTCCAAAATCTTTTGCTTATCCCGAATATGCTGAGCTGCCTTAATAATGAACGGGCTTACTTCTGCTGCAACTTGCGCACGCGTTTCTTCATCCAATGTCATCATCCAGCGATTTAACATCTCACTCTTCTCAGCAAACTCTCTGTCTGACACTTGCAATTCACCGATTTCATTAAAACAGCTGACAAACGTCCGATAAATATCATTGTTCATTTTCAAGTGCTCCGCGGTAACCGTCTATTAAATCTTGTAACACTTTCACAATTGCATCAATATCTTTCGCTTCACGCGTTACTTTCATCGTTTGAATTTGAATGCTAATCCAATCATATAAACCATAGAGACTATCATATAAATCTTTCGTAATTTCAGGATTTAATTGAAGCTTTAGTTCTTCAAAAATACGTTCTAATTTTTCAAGAAGTGCGTCCCCTTCTGGTAGTTTAAAAGTATGTAAAAGTTCTTCTAAATTACGAAACTCTACAATACATCTTTCATAAATAAAAATTGTATTTTTAATCGGATTACTCGTCATAATATCATTTTGCATATAACGTTGCCATGCTTGCATACGATCACTTCCTCAAATTTCATTAATCATCACTTTTTTGTTTTGTCATTGCTTTAATTGTTTTTAGTTGGCTATCAAGCGCCGCCAATGTACTCTCTAGCTTTTGATACTTCTTCACAATTTCATCTTGCTTTTGCAAGTTTTGCGTCTCAATATCTTTAATCTTTTTATCTAAATCACTTACACGTGAGTCAATGTTTTTAACTCTCTCGCCGACCACACCTTTATCACCGAATAGTTTATCAAGCGGTTCTTCCATCATTTTTCCTAAACCGTTAGAACTAAAGAAAAATTGCTTCGCTGCATCGGGTTTTTCTTTTAATGCTTGTGTTAATTTTTCATCATTAACTTCCATCGTTCCATCTTGCTTTAATTGAATACCAAATGTAAATAAATAATTACCATCTTGAGAAAATGTTACGACATTGTTCATTGCCTGACGTACACTTTGCATAATAGCTTGACCTTGGAAAGCTCCACCTTTTCCAGCAAAGATATCTACTGTAGAAACAGCTTTATTATAATCAGCTACCATTTTTTTAATAACATTCGATGCGTCTGTTACGTTTGAGTCATTTACTGTAAATTTTAAATCTATACCTTTTGCTTTTGGATCTGTTGTTGCACCAGCATCTGGTGCTCCCTCTACCTTCGGCTCAGTTACCTTTAACAACTCAATTTTCACACCAGGAAGAGCTTCAATTGTATTGGTAGAACTTTCATCTGTAATACCATTAATACTATATTTAGCATTTTGTGCTTCATTGATTGTATTGAGCGCTGTGCCATCCGCCTTAGCTAAACCCATATCTTGAAATAGTGTAGATGTGTTCGCCTCAAACTTAATCTGTCCATCTGTTCCCTCTTTTTTCGAGGTCATGAAAATTTTATTTCCAAGTGTATAAGCTGATACTCCATAATCTCCATCATTAATCTTATTAATTAAATCTTTATATGTCATATCAGTTGTTACTTTTAGTTCTTTACCACCTAGTTTTAATGTTTCATCTTTAGGAAGCTTTGCATTTATATCTTTAATTTCATTTGAAGCTATTTGATGACGTTGCGCGAGCTGTGTAATTGTCATATTAAAAGTACCAGCAATCGCACCACCATCAGCTTTTACATTAATATAACCGTCTTGTGTTGTCGTTACTTTTTTCTCATTTCCTTTAAAAGCCGCTAAGTTTTTAAAAGTTTGTGTAAAAGAACTAAATTCTGACTTCAAACTTGTATATAATAATTTATCATTTGTAAGGTCGTTCTTTTCTTTCGTATACGGTGTCTTTCTCATATCTAACGCATTCATTTCTAATTCAACGAAGTTAGAAGTATCAATCATGTTATTTCCGAGGTTCCAAATCTGTTGTCTACCACCAATACCTGTCATCGTTGTTCCTGCCATTTTTCTCACTCCTTATAGATTACATGTAGTCTAAAATACTCGTTTTACTCATCGTACTAACCGCTTTAAGCGTCGCTTCATACGTTGCATTTATATATGCCAAGTCAGAAATTGCGACCGCTAAATCAACATCCTCAATTTCTTTACGGTTTTCTTGAAGCGCTAAATTTTGCTCACTTAAAATTGTTTTAAACGTCTCCATTGTGTTCATTGTTGAACCAACTTCAGTTGTACGGTTAATGATGCCATCTAAGTTTTTCTTATTTTCTCCTAATAACGGTTGTAACGCTTTTTGGTCACCTTTTTGCATCGCTTCGCTCATCTGTTTTAACGTTTTTATAACCGGGGATAATAATGCTTCTCCGTTACGAAATGCCTTTAATTCATAACCATCATTTAATTGCCAGTTCACATCATTTTTTCCGCCCTGGTACGTACCATCTTCTGTAAATGGTGACTTTTCTGCACTATCACCACCGAAAATATAACGACCTTGCTCTTTCGTATTCGCTAAATATACAACTTGTTTTAAAATTTGATCAATCTCTGCACCGATGGCTTTCAATTCTTTTTCACCATTTGGCTCATTTAATGCCTGTACCGTTAATTGATCTGCTCTCGTTAAAGATTTAAAAATACCTTGTAAAGTATTCTCAGTTTGTGTTAATACATTTTTTGAGTCAGCTAAATCTTTTTGCATTTGTTCAATATTCGCCAATGAATGTTGAATCGCAAATGATTTACTCGCTGCAAGTGGATCTTCACTCATAAGAAGATTTTTCTTCCCTGAAGTTACTTGGTTTCTATGGTATTGTTGTTGCACATTCAAATCCATTAACTGATTCTTTGCCCAGTTTGCATTTTGAAATGTAGATACTCTCATTTCTATCTCCTCCTTATATATTTCCAATCAATTATTATCACTTATCGAATAATCGAAAATAGACTATCAAACACTTCATTCATCGTAGTAATAGCTTTAGAGTTTGCGACGAAATATTTTTGGAAGGCCATTAAATTTACCATTTCCTCTTCCATATTTACACCTTCAACGCTCATTTTTTCTTGTTGAATACCTTCTAGTAAGTCGCCATGAATTTTTTGATAACCATTTACTGCACTTTTATCAGATGCAACACGAACTATAAATTGGTCTAATGCTTGTTTATAAGAAAGACCTTCTTTATAATCGTCATCTGTAACTGCTGCTAGTTTATTTGCTGTTTCAGCAGACATTTTCATTTTCGAAACATCTTTTTGGAATTCTGGATTTAACTTCATATCCTTCGCATAATCTCCAACGAAGAAATCTTTTCCCATCACTGTATTCACTTGATTTTTCATCGAACTCATTAAGTCTTCGAGATTTTTTTTATATTCAACAATCTTCGCTTTAGTATCAATCGCTGATTTTATCGCCCCGCTAGTTACAGAGATCTCTGAACCGTAAATCTCAACTGACATTGGGTCTTTTTCTTTATTTAATTGAAGTGGATATGTATCTTGTCCATTTACTGTTAAAATACCATTCATTCTAACACTCGCGATATTAGGATTCATAGATTCATAAGATACTTCGATGTTTGCATACTTAGACATCTCTGTAACGATGCGATCTCGTTCGTCTAAAAGTTGATTCGGCACTTGTGTACCCGCTTGTCCAATTTTATGATTCGCTTCTGCTAAACTAGCAGCAAGACGATTAAATTCATTAACATGCGCTTCAATATCTTCTGCTGTCTGTGCTTCCACTGTATCTAAGTTTTTCGCAAGACGATTCACTTGACTTGTGAACTTCCCAGTTTCAGAAATTAATGTATCGTAGTAGTTTGGTTGTTCTGGATTTTTTGCTACTTCACGAAAGGCATTAAAGAAACCGTCCATTAAACTAGATAATGAATTCTTCCCTGTCGTTCCAACCATAGACTCTACACGGGATAAAGTCGAATTCATGTAGTTATAGTAAGAGAGCTGAGATAATTGATCATTAAACTGCTTCGTTTTTACCTCATCAGTAATACGGTCAACACCTAGCGTTTGTACACCGTAACCAATCCTCTGTTCTGGCGTATGACCATTGCTTGCTCCAACAGATCCGTAATTCACCATTTGACGCACATAACCCGGTGTATGAATATTAGACAAGTTTTGTTTCGTTGTTTGTAACCCCATTTGAGCCGCTAACATGCCCGATAGCGGTGTATTATAATCAGATAATCTCATAAAGCTTCACTTCTCCTTTACAATAGTTCGTTCATAAAGATTTGCGAATTATTGTTTCGCTCTAAATTATATTCAGAAACAGAATCCACAATACTTTCTGTAGTTTTTAATAGTACGTTTAAGTAATATTGATTTTTCAAAAGAATCATTTTTACATTCTCTTCTAATTCAGTTACGTTTTTTTGTAATTCTTTCATTTTTTCAATTTCTTCTTGAGAAAAATACGAAAATAACGCACTTACACGAAACGATTCAACTCCTTGTTCTTTACAGAACTGAACAACCATTTCTTCAAATGAGCTTGATAACCCTTTTAAACCATCAATGTACTGCAATTGCTCTACTTGTAACTTTTGAACTGCATTTACATTTTTATTTTTTAAATTCTCATATATTTGCTCTCCAAGCGCTTGAATATTTTCATACGCTTTTTGTATAATAACAAGCTTTTCATATAATTGTATGTACATATAGCTTCCTTCCTTTTACAAGACTAAATTTACAATTAAGCCATGGATTTCTCCAATTTGATTTAACATTTCTAAATGTCCTGTTTTCGTATTAATTAAATTCATAACATCTTCTAATTCATTCAATCCCATTTCTGCCTGTTTCACAATCGTCATTTTCTGTGAATATCCGTAACGCGGGTGACGAGACATGACATCTTTATACTGCAATACATTATCAACGTAAAAATTCAAAAATGATTTTACTGTATTTTTGTATTCCATTACATTATCAAGCGTTAATTCCATTTCAATTTTCTCTTTAATTTCTCCAATATTATCGACAAACGCTTCCATTTGTTCTAGTAATTTATCTTTTTTCGGATCTGCATGCAAATTATCCGAAAATGCAAGTCCTGTCCTGACATTTGCTTCTTTCGGCATTTGAGTAGCAGGCGGTATATGCGATAAAATTGGATTATGCGAGATAGAACGTAGCATATATATCACCTATTTATTTTTTTATTTCTTCCTAAACTTAATCGTAAAATCCAGTTATTTATAATTATACTCTGAACAGTAATATTTTGCAGTTATTTTTTATAAAAGATATGTTACAATTTAGCATGAGGTGGCACAATTCTATGAATATTTTCCTTTGTGGTTCAAATCAATTAACAGCATTAGATCAAGAAGAAATTAAAAAATTTTTAACTGACTATGCTCACAAACATAAAATTTACATATTATGTTATAAATCTATTGAAAATGAGGTTCTTCGTTTTTTCGTTGAGAATGAAAGACTCGCTCAAAATTTATGCCTTTACACGCTGCAACCATTGCAAGCAATTACAGATGAATTCCAAGAAGTCGTTGATTACTTAAAAAAACACGGAGCCGAATATGTTGCTTTTGATCATCCTTCTGACTCCATTTACCGATCAGATTATATGTTTTTTGTTAAACAAATTATTGAAGACACTGATTTAGTTCTCTGTTTTTATAATGGGGACAAACATACATCTGTCATCCCTGTCGATGTTGCAAAAGAAGCAGGTATTGATGCTGTCATTTATGATTTACCAGGATTACATGAAAAGCAAATGAAAAAAAGCTTTGAACAAAAAATTCGTATGATGTAAAGGGGGAGGCACAATATCATTATTGTGCCCATTGTAAATATGATAATTGAACAAGATTATGATCATTTTATCGCGAGTTTTAAACAACAATTCAATATGGACATCGCTTCATATAAACAAGATAGAATGCGCCGTAGAATCGATGCTTTCATTTCGAGAAAAGGCTTCGAAAACTACACTAATTTCTTAAACAAATTACGCGCTGATCAAAATTTATTTTTAAATTTTATTGACTATATTACAATTAACGTTTCAGAGTTTTTTAGAAATAAAGAACGATGGCAAACTTTAGAGTCGAAAGCACTACCAAAATTACTCGAACAAAATAGCGGAAAATTAAAGGTATGGAGTGCCGCCTGCGCTGCTGGTGAAGAACCGTATACACTCTCTTTAATTTTATCGAAGCATCTTGCTCCATTTCGTTTTGAAATTCAAGCAACAGATCTTGATTTTCATATTTTAGAAACCGCAAAACGCGGTCAATATACAGAACGTTCTTTAAAGGAATTACCTACTGATTTGAAAGAACGTCATTTCACAAAAGAGAATGATCTATATTCATTGCATCAAAACATTAAACAAAACGTCTCGTTTAAACAACATGACCTTTTAATGCAGTCATTCGATACAAATTATGATTTGATTATTTGTCGCAATGTAATGATATATTTCACAGAAGAAGCAAGAGTAAAACTTTACGAAAAATTTAGTCGTTCTTTACGAAAAGGCGGTGTACTATTTGTTGGTAGTACGGAACAAATTTTAACACCCGAGCGTTACAATCTTCAGCGATTTGATACATTCTTCTACGAAAAAATATAAAAGAGGTCGTCACAATGGAGTGACGACCTTTTTACATAACTCGAATTAAAATAATACCGACAATCCATATAAAGAGAAAAAGAAGCGTCATAGACCATTTATATTCTTGCATCGTTTGTTTCAATGCCTGTGATAATTGTGTCATGTTCATTTCCGCAAGCGCTCTCCATACACTTACATCCCGATCTTTAGCAATGCGGTCTGTAACACTAATTAAAATTGTTTCGTTAGACAATTTCGTTATATAAGCAGTAATAACCGTTACCATCAAATTTATATTTCCTTCTGAAGAATCACTTTCCACTCTAGAGATAAGTGCACTCACATCTAGTAACGGAATATGTACTTTTCTACCAAATGATAGTTGTACTTCAGCGAAATCATATGTTCCATCTAACAAAGGAAGTTCTTTTATATGCGCCTGCTTAACAAGCCCTTGTAGGCTTCTAATTACTTGTTCAAATATTTTTTCTGTTTGCTTACCTTCTCCAGATAACGTATGTAACTTTTTAAAAAGTTGTAACACTGTATCCATCTCTTTAGAAAGCATTTCCTTCATAATCTTTCCATCACTTAAACTTGCAAGTAAAATACCTATTTCATTATTTTTCGAAATAATTTTAGACTGTCCAGTAAACACTAAATTGCTACGCTTTCGTTCTTTCTGGATTTCATGCTCTGAAATAGCTGCAGGCTGTTTTAATGGTTGTAACGCCTTATCTTCAATTGTCGTACGTTTAATCTCCATTTAAGCGCCTCCACTACTATGAAATAATTAGCCCCATTCTTTATTACTCTTTAAAACTAAAAACAGTACGAATAAACCTGACATGATAGTAAACACATCAGAAGCTTGCACTCCCTGTTCACCTTTTTCTTCTTTCTTGTCTTTCGGTTCTTCTTTTTGTTCTTTCTTTTTAGAGGCAACTTGTTTGTTATTTTTCTCTTTTTGGTCCTTCCCCTTATGTACTTCCTTGTTGTCTTCGAACGGCTCTTTTATAACGTAAGTAAATTCCTCTTTCTCTTCCAACGGTTCTTTTATAAACTTATTTACTTTCTCATCTCGCTTCGGAATTTGAACAACTGGCAAATTTTCTTCTGGAACCGGGTTTTTGACTTTGGAATCTTCTTGCTTCTCATTTTCTTTCTTATCTTCTAATTCATTTTCTAGTTTATTATCTAATTTATCTTCTTTCTCTTCTATCTTTTTATCATCTTCATTTTTTGGCACCAAAACAGAAATGGTATATTCACTTTCCTCAACAAGTTTATTACCTGCTGCATCTATTATCTCTACAAGTAATTCGTATGGCCCAGCCGGCAATGCTTCTGTTATTTCAAATACTTTTTGCCAATCCATATCATGCTTGTTGTAGTCTAATAAAAACGAAAGCTCTTTATTTTCTTTCCCTTTTAATGTAACGCGCACTTCTTTTACAACCGATTCTATATCTGATGCTTTTACTCGTATATGTATAGAATCTCCCTGTTTTCGTTCAACTAAGTTCTCTTTTACTTCATCAATAGTAACTTTCTGTAACTTTGGCAATTCTTTATCTATAGTTGGCGTTTCATTTTTAATACGAATGAGCGGGACTTTCACTTCATTTTTTATGAGCTCTTCTTTCTCATTCTCTTTGTAACTTTGAACGAGCTGAAGATTCCAATCACCTTGCAAATCAAAATCCCCTGCTTTATAGTTAGCAACCCAGCTCTTCGTTTCTTCATCATACTCAAAAGATAACATTCTTTCTTGCGCATATTGCTCCCCATTTTTTTGTAACTGCAATATACCTTTCATACTTTGAATGTTTTTCCCATTTGGTTCTACAGCAATTCGCACCTCTTCGCCAACTTTAAGCTCCGGCTTATTTACTGTAATAATTCCCTGTTCTGTTTCTATCTTTCTTTCACTCAATTGTTTATTTACTACTTCTTGTTGTTCTGCTTCTTTTTGTTTCTCTTCATCTTGCTTCGTTTCCACTTGCTCTGACGATTCTTGAGATTCCTTATTTTCTTCTTGTACATTCACTTCATTTATTTTTTGATCTGACTCAATTTGTTCCTCAGCCTGACTTTGCAAGGGGACGAACAAGCATACATGTATGCATAGCCAACTCATTAGAAAAAACTTTACGTTTTTCATCTACTAGTTCAAACTCCTATTTCAATGCCTTATAGTGATTTCGTCACTTTTACTCCGAAAAATCCATCTACATTTACAAGTTCACCATACGCCACTAATACATCATTTACATAAATACGAATTGGTTCATCAATATCCTCATCTAGCACAACTGCTTCATTTTCTTGTAAACTTAATATATCTTGAATCGTTTTCACTGTACTTCCAAATACAAATTTCACATTCATTTCTACATTTTGTAGAATGGACGTGTCCATATATACTGGTTCCATTTGTTTTACTTCTTTAAATTCAATAGGTTGCACAACTGGTTCTACAATTTTTTCTTCTTCAATTTCTTCTGTGGCAATCTCTTCTTCTTCCACCATTGGATACAGAAGTCGCCTTACCATTTCTTTCGCTTCAGAAATTGGCAAAATTTGATACATTTTCGATTGAAGCAGATCGCCAATTTCAAGATTGAACGTAATTTGAACGAGTTCGTCCACTTCCATTGACTCCCCCAAATACTCCATTTCTTCTTTTAACGTTACAAATTTAACATTTGGCGGCGTCATGTCCATTTTTTCTTGGAACATTTCTGACATCGCCGTAGCAGCATGACCCATCATTTGGTTCATAATTTCTTTAATACCGCTCAGTTCTAATTCAGTAAGCTCTTTTTCCGGATCAACTTCCCCTGTTCCCATCATCATTAAATCTACCATTGTTAAGGCGACATCTTTCGTAAATACGAATACATTCTCATTCTTTAGCCCTTCAACAAAGTCAACATTTAAAATAACAAATGGCACTGGTACTCCATCATAATGACGAACATTGATTGCTTCCACATTTGGTGTACTAATTGTAACTGGCTGATTTAAAAGCGTTGACAATACTGTTGAAGCGGAACCAATTGAAATATTTGCAATTTCACCAAGTACATCTTTCTCTTCTTGTGTTAAATGCTCTTTTTCAACTTGTTCTTCTACAATCTCAGTTTCCACTACTTCTGCTGGTTCGACTGTTTCTTCTACTTCACCAGATAATTGCATTAATTTATTTACCATTTGTTTCGCATGATCAACTGAAACAATTTGTACAAGTTTAGAATTTACAAGATTATCTATCTTTAAATCAAACGACACTTTAACAATCGTATGATTCCCATCAATTTCAGAGATTTTCTCCATTTCTTCTGATAACTTTACAACTTTAATCGTCGGCGGAGACATATCTACTGTATCTTGAAAGAATTCCGACATAGATGTAGCTGCGAATCCCATCATTTGATTCATCGCTTCTTGTACAGCACTTAGCTCTAATTCACCAAGTTCTTTTCCGTCCTCGATTTCACCTGTTCCCATCATCATTAAATCAGCAATGGACAATGCAACATCTTGCTTAAGGACAAGAAGGTTTTCCATATCTAATCCTTTTGTAAAATGAATGTTTAATACAACATGTGGAACTTCGACATCTCTTGAATCATATAAATCTACCAACTCTATGCGAGGAGCAGTAATGCTTACTTGCCTATTTAAAATTGTTGATAATACAGTCGAAGCTGAACCAAATGATATATTTGCAATTTCGCCAAGAATATCGCATTCTTGAGGCGTTAAATGCTCATTTTCTTTTTCTAGCACAATCGTGCTCGTATCCCCTTTTGTGTGTTGCTCAGGCATTTTCCCTGCCTCCTCATTTCTGTTTTTCTATCAAATAATATAAACTCTTATTTTATTTTAGCAAACTCATTAGTATAAAACGTTACTATGTATCCCATTATTAGATTCGTAGCAATTAGCCAAAAAGCTCCCCAATTGTATACAAGTGGGGAGCTTTCCTTCATTCCTATTATAAACCTTCTGGGTTTAAAATGAGGACCACTCGTCCATCACCGAGAATCGTCGCACCAGAGAAATAGTTAGAACTCTCTGCAAAGAAGTCACCTAATGACTTTAAGACTATTTCTCTTTGACCGATAATTGTGTTTACAATAAGTCCATAGCTGCGATGTGTATTACGAACAATTAACACAGGAACCATTTGACCATCATATGACGCAAACGCCTCATCTACTGTTTTTTCACCAAATACAGTACTTAAATGTTTCACTTCAATAATTTGATTACGATAATTTAACACATCTTTCCCTTGTAAGGATTGGATGTCTTCTCTCTTAATTCGAATTGCTTCAACGATATTTCCAAGAGGTAAAGCATAACGCTTATCATTCGTTTGAACAAGCATAGATTGAATAATAGACAACGTTAATGGAAGTTCAATTCTAAATGTACTTCCCTTTCCTTCCTCAGAATCAATAATTAAATGTCCACCTAAACTATGAATCGTATGTTTTACAACATCTAATCCGACACCGCGTCCAGAAAGATCTGATACAACTTCAGCTGTACTAAATCCTGGTTGGAAAATAAGATCAAACACTTCACGATCTGTTAATCTATTCGCATCTGCTTCAGTTACAACGCCATTTTTAATCGCTTTTTCTAATACTTTCCCTTTATTAATACCGTTTCCATCATCCGTAATTTGAATAACGACATGATTTCCACTATGAAAGGCTTCTAATTTAATCGTACCTGTCTCATTTTTACCTGCATCACGTCGTTTTTCAACAGTTTCAACACCGTGATCGATTGCATTTCGAATTAAATGAACGAGCGGATCACCGATTTCATCAATAACAATTTTATCTACTTCAGTATCTTCACCTGTAATTTGTAAATCGATTTTTTTCCCTAAATCTTTCGCTAACATACGTACCATACGCGGGAAACGATTGAACACAGTTTCAATCGGCACCATACGCATATTTAATAGTACATTTTGAATATCTTTTGAAATATCGCCTAATCGATTTAAATGTTCAATTAGCTCCTTGTTTTGAATCGTTTGAGCCAATTCATCAATGCGCCCACGTTCAATTACACTTTCTTCAAACATATTCATTAATCTTTCGATTTTCTCTAATTGAACACGAATTGAACGATTCTCCACTTTAGCATTTTTCGTTTTTGTAGTACTTTTAGCTGGCATAGCACTTGAAGGTTGATTCGTTGCCTCTATTGGTGATTCTACCTGCGTAGCCACAGCTGGTTGTAGCTTTTCTTCTACTTGCACAACTTCTTGTGTAACGACTTTTTTAGAAGCTACTTCCTTCGATATAGGTTCTCCTTGCTTTACTTCCACTTTCTCAATTTCAGAAACATGAAGTACTACTTGTTTCAATTCTTCTATACTACAATCCGTATCCATAAATACTGTAAATTCAAATCCGAAAGCATCTGCTTCAATTTCTTCAATACTCGGAGCTGTTTTTTGTATATTCCCTACATTTTGCAATGCTTCAATACACATAATGGCACGTACTGCTTTTAAAATCGCTTGCTGTTCAACTGTTATATGCACTTCATGCGAAACTGCATCATCGTTGTCTATATGATTTTGCTCTATATGTTCCGTAGGAGTTTCTACATTGCCGTTCAATAACGCTTCTAATTTCTGTTTAGTTGAGGCTACATCAATATTGCCCATTCCACCTTGTTGCACATCTGCAACCATCTTCTCCAAATTATCAATGCACTCAAAAATCACATCAATAATATCCGCATTTACAACTATATTTCCATGACGAATTTCATCTAACACATTTTCCATCTTATGCGTTAAATCAGCCATCTCCGTAAATTCCATACTCGCAGACATACCTTTGAATGTATGAGCGGAGCGGAATATTTCTCCCACAACATCCATATCAGCAGGATTTTGCTCTAACACTAGCACATTTTCATTTAGCGACTGTAAATGTTCTTCTGACTCTTCGAAAAATATATTTAATAGATCTGTTTGCATTTTTATCCCCTACCTGTCTAACAAACATTTCATTTATGTATAACAATTTAGTGTTTTACAATGAGAAAAAAGGGGGCCACACGTCGATCTGCTATCACTGTTTTGATTCCTTGTGGCACCCCTTCTATATTAACTATTTGCTACTTTTGTTAAAGCTTCAATTACACGATCGGCTTGGAATGGCTTTACAATAAAGTCTTTTGCCCCGCCCTTAATTGCATCTAATACCATACCTTGTTGTCCCATTGCAGAACAAATAACAACCTTTGCACTTGAATCAATTTTAATAATTTCTTTTAATGCTTCAAGCCCGTCCATTTCTGGCATAGTAATATCTAATGTTACAATATCAGGTTGAAGTTCTTTATACTTTTGAATCGCTTCTACCCCATTCTCTGCTTCGCCGATAACTTCAAAGTCAGCATTACTTTTTAATAAGTTTTTAATCATCGTTCGCATAAACATCGCATCGTCTACTACTAAAATTTTATGTGCCATTCTTTTTAATTCTCTCCTTCTATGTATAAATATATCTTAATATTTCACCTTATCATTCTCACTCATTATACAAAATAAAATGATAAAATTTAATATTTTTTTAAAAGAATTTTCGTATTTTTATTATTTTATTATTAAAATAATAATATACTACTCTTTTATATAAATAACAACGCGACGGTTTTTTTCCCAGTTTTGCGGTGAATCATTTGGTACAATTGGCTTTGTGTCTGCATATCCTACCGCAGCTAGCCTTTTATCATCCACATTATACACTTCAATTAAATGGTGAATCATATTTGCCGCTCGTGCTGAAGATAACTCCCAATTAGAAGGGAATTTCTCGTTATGAATAGGTCTACTATCTGTATGTCCCTCTACAACAATTGGGTTAGGTACGGATTGAAAAAATCCAACTAATTGACTTATTATCCCTTTCGCTTCGGGCTTAACGTTTGCATCGCCTGTATCAAATATTAAATTATCTACTATAACGACGCTTACCCCTGTATCCTCCCGATATACATTCACTTGACTAATACCGTTATTATCTACATACGCTTTTAACTTCTTATATAATTCATCCATTCTCTTTTTTGAGATCATTTTTTCATCATTTTTTTCATGTGAAATATCTGGTATTGTATTTTCCATTACTTTTGCATCTACTTGCCCCGTATCACTAAACTTTTCAAGCATCTTTGACAATTTTACTGCATCTTGCTTTGATGTAGCAACTAGTAATACAAAGAAAGTTAATAATAACATCGTTAAATCTGTAAAAGTCGTCATCCAACGAGGCGATCCCTTTTGCGGTCCTTTACTCATCATACCACTCCTTGAAATATTAGGCTGCTCCTTTTACCTTTTTTACCTTTGTTTCGTATACGTATGTATCCAGTTTCAACTTTAATTTAGAAGGGATTTGTCCACGATACAATTCTGAAATTGCTTCTATTACAAACTTCTTCTCTGTATATAAATCTTCAATACCACGATATACTTTTTCCGCAAGAGGGATTGCAATCATATTCGCAAGTACAGACCCATATAATGTCGTTAACATCGCAACTGCCATCCCTGTACCAATTTGCGATGTATCTTGTAAGTTTTGGAGCATAATGATAAGACCAATTAAAGTCCCTATCATGCCCCAAGCTGGAGCAAAATCACCAATTTTATCTAATAATGCTGCTCCTTTTCTTAACTCATACACTTCCGTTTCAATATCTTTCAATAACACTTCTTTTAATTCATCTTCATCGTAACCGCTTAACATTAATCGAATTCCTTTTTGAATAAAAGGATTATCCACTTGCTCTCCATCTACCTCTAAAGAAAGCAAGCCGTGCTTTTTAGACTTTTTCGAAAAATCAACAAACAAATCCGTTAACTGTTCTAAATCTTCTTCTCTTCTATGTAAAACAGTAAAAATGCTTTTCGTATATTTTTTTATTTCTCCAAATCGATATGCCACAACAATTGTCGCTGTTGTTCCCCCTATGACAATTAAAATAGATGAAACATCTAAAAAGTTTTTGAAAGCTTTTATTCCACCGCCGCCAAGCATAATTGCCGCTATCACTATAATGAAACCTACTATAATGCCCACTGGGCTAGAAATATCAAACTTCCTTTTTCTTCTTTGTGGTCTAGCTAATACTTGATTTTTCTCTCCCATATTTCTGCCCTTTCCTTTCCATTTTTATATAACATTTTTTTATTTTAATAATACGTTTTCACATATAACATGTATTATACGCTTATCATCTGTTTATCGCAATATACTCATGAAATTGACACATTTCATTTCTATATTAGAATTATGGTATGAATAAGTGAGGAGGATCACGATGGAACACAACATTTTACAAGTCATTGCATTAGCAGAAAAACTAAAATATGAAATGCGACATAGCTGGCTTTCCAACGGACGTCAAGAAAGTGTTGCCGAACATACATGGCGCATGTCTCTAATGGCCATTTTAGTTGAACCTTATTTGGATCAAAAAGTAAATATTGAGAAATTACTTAAAATGGTTATTATTCACGATCTAGTCGAAGCCGAAGCTGGTGATATCCCTGCATTTGATACAATGAATAGTCATGACTTACAGCTACAAAAACAAAAAAATGAACTAGAAGCTATTTTAAATATTAAACAAACATTAACAGGTTCTCTCGGTGAGGAATTATATGACTTATGGATGGAGTTTGAAGCGAAAGAAACGTACGAAGCAAAAGTTGCTAATGCACTCGATAAACTTGAGGTGAAAATCCAGCATAACGAAGCTGATATTGATACGTGGCTACCAATTGAACATAAAATGACATTCCAAGTAGCAAAGCATACAAACTTTGATTCTTTCCTATCTAAATTACAAAAAATCATTGAACAAGATGGAGAAAAGAAGTTAATTGCTGCCGGCATTGATGTTGAAGCATGCAAGCAATAATGAAATAAGACACTCAACAAGAGTGTCTTATTTCATTATTGTTGATATAGCCTGCTTATAAATAAGCTGTTGTTTTCCATCCACTAAGATTAAAACTGTAAATTTATCCACTCCAACAACTTCTCCTATTATTCTAACGCCACTCTTTAAGAAAATTGTAACTGTACCTTTTTCTTCTTTTATTTGTTTATACAATTCTTCCTGTAAATGTTCCAATTACTGTCCTCTCCTTTCTGTGAAACATCTTAATATAAAAAACTATAAATTTTTTATTTATGCACTTTGTCTTTTATGTTCATAAACTTATTAATAAGTATATCTAAATCACGACTAAATAACAAAACTTTATCATGATCCAATCCGTGTCTCGCAACAAGTTGAATTAACTCTTTCTTTTTGTTTTCTATTTTATTTTTTAATTGTCCCATCTCCATCTCTATACTAAAACTCCCTTTTCCCATAATATTACTTGTAAAATTATAGTACATATTCTCTCATAAAAAAATAAGAAAATGGTTTTTTTTACAATTTTTTATTTTTTATGCCTAAATTATGAATTACGTAAAGGTTTATTTACAAATCACTAACATGCAATCCTAATGAATCTACAGGCATTTGTCTAATTATAAATGAGACTGGCTCGTTTTCTATACAAAAAACATACTGTATATAGTAGTCCATGAACCATATAGATTAACTTACTAAAAAGGAGGAAAACATATGAGTTATGGTGGAAGTTGCGCTGGTTTCGGCGGTGGATTTGCTTTGCTTATCGTACTATTCATCCTTCTAATCATCATCGGATGTAGCTGTTGGGGTGGCGGCGGATACGGATATTAATATATCCTACCCTTGACAAATGAACGAAAAACTATAAAAAAACAGCTCATATTTGAGCTGTTTTTTTCATACTTTCGTATGAATTTATATCCCTCTTATTTGCGATTTCAACTAACAACATATTGTTTACTATGGAATAAGAAACATTTTTACTAAGGGGGATTACAATGATTAGAGGTCTTTACGAAGCACATTTACCTGTCCGCAACTTAAAAGTATCAATACCTTTTTATGAATCACTAGGGCTAAAATTATATAAAAGAGGCGATAATATTGCTTTCTTTTGGATTAAAGAAAATGAGAGTTGGCTCGGCCTTTGGGAAGGCACAGAATACAAAGTGAATTATCACCCCTCTTTACGACATATCGCCTTTCAAGTAAGTTTACATAATTTAGAAAATGCGATTCATTGGCTAAATCAAAAAGGAATTTCAGCACGAAAAAACTTTGGAATGGAACCAATTGAACCGATTGTTTTTCCGGAATTAGCACCTGCAGCCGTATACTTTAACGACCCTGATGGAAATAGTTTAGAATTGATTGCACAATTACCTGTTGGACTTCCTACAGCGGAAAAAGTGTATTTAAGTGAGTGGAAAGAACAAATTCAAACATCGTCATTACATAAGGAGTAATCTATTTATGTCAGTTTCTTATTCCACACTTCTTAAAACAAATAAAAACTTCAATAAACTATTTTATGGGCAAACATTAAGTGTACTTGGGGATTGGTTCCATACGGTAGCTTTATTAACATTTGTCTACAGCATAACGGAATCGCCGTTTATGATCGCACTTACTTTTATAAGTAAAGGTTTACCACAGCTTCTTCTTAGTCCATTCATATGCTTAATTGTAGATCGTTTCTCTAAAAAGAATATTATGATTTTCACCGATATTACACGGGGAATTCTAGTTCTTACATACTTACTCGCAGGCTATAAAATTGAGATTATTTTCATTGCCAATATATGTTTATCCGTACTTTCTTGTGTATTTGAGCCGGCTAAACAAGCAGCCTTAAAAAATATCGTACACCAAAACCATTTCGTAACTGCTAACTCTCTTTCTAGTACAATTACTGGTTTTATGTCTATTATAGGTGCTTCTTTGGGCGGGATACTTACACAATCTTTACATATTGAGTTCGCTTTTTTAGTAAATAGCCTATCATACTTTATTTCAGCCTATTTTATTTATAACATGAGTATTCCTGCTCATGATACTTGTAACAAGAACAAAGCATTTTTCACTGATATAAAAGGTGGTTATACATACATATTACAAACAAAAATCATTTTAACATTAATTCTTGTCGGCATTTCATGGGGCATTATTGGAGGCGCTTATCAACTACTTCTAACGATCTATGCCGAAAAAATTTTCCATACGAACATTGGGATTTTATATACGGTTCAAGGGGCTGGGCTTATGATAGGAAGCCTTCTCGTTAATCTTTATATATCCCATAATAAAGAAAAAATGAAAAAAGTATTCGGTTGGGCCTACTTATTACAAGGAATTTTCTTTCTCGGATTCATTCTATCCGATCAACTTATTATCGGTATCATTACTTTATTCTGTATGCGTATAGCAGGAGGAATCATCGTTCCACTTGATACGACATTACTTCAAACTTACACACACGAAAATATGATAGGTAAAGTTTTTTCATTCCATTATTCTATTTACGGATCTCTTATTCAGTTATCGATGTTTTTTACAGGAGGGCTGTTAGAAATTCTTTCTCCTCAAATGATTGGCAGTTTATTAGCTACATGCTGTATTTTTGTAAGTTTTATATGGCTGTTCTTGTTTTATCGCGGGGATCTCAGTGAATAAATTAATGATAATCAATACATTTTGAAACAATTTTATTATTTGTTTCCCCATAATAAAATTGTTTCAAAATGTAAGTCGGATTTTTTAGTTAAAGAGCCTTATATGGCAATACTATTTGAGAAAAAACTAGATATTTATGTTAAAATACAAATGAGTTTGTGAAATATTGCACTTAAATAATAGACTTTAACTAGTTAAACTTGATTAAATAGGAGGGCTGTTTTGGGTATAACATTCATTTTCGTATGTATTATATTAGTGGCTTCTATTCTGCAAGCAAGTACAGGTTTTGGCTTTTCCATAATGGCAACCCCTTTCTTACTTATGTTATTTCTACCACAAGAAGCTATACAAATAAACATTATTTTATCTTTAATTATTTCCATTTCACTCATTTGGAAAATAAGAATGGACGTTGATTTTGTTCTACTGAAAAGGTTTATTTTTGGAAGTATAGTTGGTGTTCCTTTTGGCATTTTCATTTTCATTTCCGTTAACATAAACACTTTTAAATTAGCAGTTAGCATCCTACTCTTACTATTAACATTATTGCTAATATGCAACGTTAAGGTTAGATCAACACAATCTAGAGATTTCATAGTTGGTGGATTATCTGGTCTTTTAACGACAAGTATCGGTATGCCCGGTCCACCCCTGTTACTTTATTTTACAGGAACTGATACTGAAAAAGAGAAGTTAAGAGCAACTACATTAGCTTTTTATTTGTTTATATATTTCATTAGCCTAGTAACTCAAATACTCTTTACTGGCACAAACAAAACCATTTGGGAATCAAGTTTTTATGCCATTCCAATTGTATTTTTAGGTTTGTTTATAGGTCAAATTATTTTTAAATGGCTTAATCAACGGATTTTTAAAATATTTACGTACATTCTTTTAAGTTGTACAGGGGGTTATCTTCTTATTGAAAGTTTGAACTTGTTATAGAAGATGCTTTAGATTGTGCCATAACAGATATGTTCAAACAAAATTATTGCTGTATTTTCCGGCAGGGTATTCCATATCAAAACTTAAATAACTTTATTGACAGTTTACAATTAGCAATAATCTTTCTTTCATAAGATAAACATTTCAAATCAAATACTAAATAAAACGATAAAAAGCGGCTATTATGCCGCTTTTACTTACTATTGGCATTTCATTCTCATTTTCTATCACTTTTGTAAAAAATTATTAATTTTTATTTCTATGTATATGATAACAAACAAAATACCTAAGTTCAGAAAGAATAAACAACTTTCTGGCCTTAGGTATTAACAATCAAACTATTCACTTATACTAAAGTTTCATCACAAAGCTCTGTTACATTTTTAAAATATTGCAAGTTCTCCTTCGCTTCAGCTTCATTAAATAAATTGAGTTGCTTCATTATTTCAGTAGCAAATTCAACGTACGCAGACCCTACCGCTGTTATTATTTTTCCATCAACCGTTACATCTTTGTTTTGTTTATATTCCCATTCATGTAAATGAGCTAATTGTTTTTCATCTGATGTTAATGATGTTGAGAATTTCTTCTTATTCAGCACCCCTGCTGCATGTAATAAAGATGTTCCGGCACAAATACCCGCTATCCATTTATTTTGCTTATGTAATTTGTTCACAATAGATAACAATTGTTCATTTTCTAAATGATCAAAAATATGTCCGCCTGGTACGATAAACACTTCATAGTCCTCTATTTTAATTTGCTCAATAGAGACATGTGGTTGACACAAAAAACCGCCTTCTCCTGTAACTGTTTTTCCGTCTACAGTTGCTGTTATTATTTCAAATTGCTTACTTATCAAAAATAAACTCGCTATATTCACTTCAAATTCTGCAAACCCATCAAACAAAAAAATTAAAGCTTTTTTCATATTATCTCCTCCCCCTATACTTATTCGAAGACAATCACCTTTCTCCTCCAAAAAAAAAGCAAACCTGCATCACAGGTTTGCCTCTTTGCTCTCTTTGCTCTCTTTGCTCTCTTTGCTCACTTCTTATTAAATCCTTTTTCACTTAAAAACTCTTTCATATGCATTCTTTTTTCTTTAGACATAAATGAACTCATTGATTCCGTCCATGTTACGTTTTTTTGATTTGATGATCTTTCTTTATAATACGCGCTCATCGTTTCGTCGTATTCGTTTAATAATTCATCATATTTCTTTTCATCATATCCATTTTCATGAAGGATAGCTGTTACTGGTAAACGTGGTTTCACTCCATGATCTTCATCTGGTACACCGACTGTCATTCCGAATACAGGATATACTTTATCTGGTAAATGAAGCAATTCACTCACTTCTCTTGGGTTATTACGAATACCACCAATGTAACAAATACCGTATCCTAACGATTCTGCTGCTAGCGCTAAGTTTTGCGCAAAAAGTGAAGCATCTACTGTCGCAACGATAAAATCTTCTACTCCTTCATGCTTTATCTCGGTACCATGTTTTTCACATGCCATTTCAAGTCGTTTTAAATCTGCACAACAAACAAAGAATGCTGCACAGTCTTTCACGTGACGATTTCCGGATAGCTCTGCTAGTTTAATCTTTAGGTCTTGATCTGTTACATATATAACAGAATAAGCCTGTACAAAATGCGAGGACGCAGCATGCTGCGCAGCTTGCACCATTCTTTCTACTACATCTTTCGGAATAGGTTCTTCTTTATATTTACGAACTGAAACGTGTTGCTCCATTTTATGTATCATCTCATTCATGAAAATCACTCCTTTTTCTCTTCCTAATGAAAAATTAACATATCTTTTTCAATATTCACAACTTATAAGCACAAAAAGAGCAATTCTTTTTGAATTGCTCTTTTTAAAACGTTTATTAATACGGTAAATGAAATTATACCGACAGATTTACATCATATTATTTCTTATCTTATTACGCCGTTTTCAAAACTTTAATACCTTTTACGATATTCCAAATGAAGTAGTAAATTCCTACAAGAATGAACACTGCATATGTGATCATCATTCCAATTCCAGCACCGTCAGATTGATTGAATCCTAAACCGAATATTCCTGATATCGCTAATCCTCCGAATAAAATTGCGTACGGGAAAATATGTGACCAAAATGCTTTTTTCGCGTGGTATTTCACTTCATCTTCCGCAACGAAGTACACGATAATTGGTAGTAAAAATGGTGCAAAAAAGATACTAAAGTAACATAGTGAAGATAGTATATTATTTCCTTTCATCCGACTCACCTCTAAATAGTTTTTGTTATCTTCATTATGTCAGGAATCCATTCTAGAAACTATCGCTTTACCTTTCATTAAGATGACATGTTTGTAAGATTTCCCTCAAAAAATCCCACCTGGACTTTCAGACGGGATTTTTTTCTCTATATTCGATTCATAAACCAATATTGCGTAATGGCTAAATACTCACGTATATTCGATGGAATGACAATTCGCTTTGGTGTTTCGGCCGGAAGACCTTCTAATTGTAACCCTTGCTTAGCTGCTATTTTTTTCGCTCTAAACATGTGGAAATCGTTTGTTACGATCATTCCTTTTTTCATATTGTCCGGAATTAAAGGTTTTGAGAATTTAATATTTTCATCAGTACTCGTTGACTTATCTTCCATTATAATGCGGTCTTCTGCAATTTTTAATTTCATTAATTCATTTTTCATTGCTAATGCTTCTGAAATATCTTCCCCTTTTCCTTTCCCTCCAGATACAATAGCGATTGCTTTATCATGTGATTTCAAATACTCAGCTGCTTTATCAATACGATATTGCAATGAGTACGATGGTTTCGTTCCGTTTACTTTCGAGCCCAATACAATTATATAATCAGCTTCATAGGTCGCATTCATTTGCCCATGCTTATAAATGTTATATTGTAAAAATCCCACATAAACGGCGCAAACCATTATAATTCCTATCATATACTTAATTATTTTTTTCTTTTTCTTTTTCATATCCATATACTCCTATGTTCTTTGCTTCTTTCATGATAATATCCATTTATTTGTTTGTATACAGACAAATTCCAATTCAACCTAATTTATCCTCTAGAAAGTAATATTTATATTTCTTTCGGGAACAGTAAGTACAACTTTGCACGAAGGAGTGTCTCTATTGCTTCTCTTTTTATGTAACGTATCGTTCTTTTTTATTTTATTTTTACTATCACTTAAGATGCTCGGTAAATCAGCTTTAGCACAACTAACTCCTCATGATTTTGGTGCTATTATCTTTTTATCTTATTTAGCTTTCCAAGCCATACCCGTCTCTGGTGCTTTGCAAGCTTTTCTCGGTATGCTTGTAATTACATGTTTACATTTAATCCTTACAAAATTAAGCCTATTCAACAAACTAAATCGTTTTATTCTCGGGCACCCTATTATTTTAATTAAACATGGTGACATTATTTTTGAGAATTTACAAAAAAGTAGATATCCAATTGCTGAATTACTTTCTAACCTTCGCGTTGCAGGATATCCAAGTGTTCATGAAATTGAATACGCTATTTTAGAAGCGAACGGCGCTATTAGTATTTTACCAAAAAGAGAACTTGTACCATTAACTCCAAAAGATTTAAACATAGAAGTTAAGTATGCTGGATTACCAATTGCACTTATCGTCGATTCACAAATTCAATATGATAACTTAAAGTTAATACATAAAGATGAAAAATGGTTATATAAAGAATTAAAGGAAAAAGGAATTACAAATATTAAAAACGTTGCCTTTGCTTCTGTTCAAGAAACGGATGGATCTTTTGCGATTAGTTTAAAGGAATAAAAAATCCCCTTAATTGCTTAAGGGGATTTTCTTCATCATATCGCTTCTTTCTCTCCTGCCATATTTAATGGAACAGGATGTTTCATACGATTCATCGTAAATACGATAATCGCTGTCATTACTTCTGCAACTGGCATAACGAGCCAAATTCCGTTTATCCCAAATAATTTCGGCATAATCCATAACAATGGAATAATAAATAGTAATCCTCGGCTCATTATAATAAGTACTGATTTCTTCGTTTGTCGCACTGATTGGAAATACTCTCCATACACAATGTTATAACCTAAAAATACGTATTGGATAAAGAATAAGCTAATACCTGTTAAGGTTAACTCCAATAATTCTGGAGATTGAACATCAAATAAACCAATGATATATTTCCCGAAGAATAATCCGACAATTATCGCAATGCCTCCGAGGACAACTGCAATTTTCACAGCAAACTTCAATCCTTCACGAAGTCTCTCTGATAAATTTGCCCCATAATGGAAACTAGCAATTGGCTGTAATGCTGCTCCAACACCAAAGAATAATAGTAATGTCATTGCATGAATACTATTCACCATCGCATAGGAAGCTACTCCTACTTCTCCTGCATATTGGACGAATGCGATATTAAAACCAATCGTTACGATTGCAACCGTACTTTCTGCTGTAAAACTTGGGAAACCAATCACCATAATTTGTTTGACAGTATCCCATTCAAAATGGAATTTCGTCCACTTTAAAATACTACTTTTTCTAAAGAAATGAGTTAATAATACAAGGAAACCAATCGCTGCCGAAAGAATAGTCGCTGAAGCAGCACCTGTTACGCCCCATCCAAAGATAAAAATAAAGATATAGTCAAACACTATATTTAATACAGCTGTTACAACAAGACCAGCCATTGCTAAATTAGGATTTCCATCATTTCGTATGAATGTACTTAAAATATTTTCTAAAACGTATATCATTCCAAATGTTAATAATACGTGTAAATAGTCTAACGCATATGGTAGAATCACTTCATTTGCACCAAATAAGTATGCTAAATCTTCTATTCTCCATAAGCAAATCGCTGCTAAAATCCCTACGATAACAACTGCTACCGTCATGGATTGAGTAAAAATAGACCTTGCTCTTTCTCGTTTATTTTCGCCTAATGCAATGGAGTATAACGTTGCCCCGCCCATTCCGATCCATAATGAAATAGAGAAGAAAATCGAAAATGCTGGAATAGCCACGTTCACTCCTGCTAAACCGTTCGCCCCAACTCCTCTACTAATCATGACCGCGTCAATTACAATATTCACTGACATTAATACCATTCCAAGAACGGCTGGTATTAAATAAGAAATAAATAAGCTTTTTATCGGTTTTTCTCTTAATTTTTCTGTTGCTTCCATACTCTAATATGCTCCTTTTTTTCAACTCTCTTTTCTTAGTTTAAACCTTCAAGTAACTTGAAGGTCAAGAGAGAATTAAAAAAACAGGTAACTGACTTATACTAATGAATGTAAATTTGTAATCCATTCAAAGGTGTTCATCTTATTTTTTTACTACAGGAATTTGAATTTCTGTTACTTGCTCCTCTGGATTTTCTGTTACAGACCAATCAATCAATCCAATCTCAATCGAATCTCCATGTACTTCGTAACCTTCTTTATCAATGTATGTAAGTAACTCCTTGTACGTTGCATCTGTTTCTTCATACGGTCCATGATGATAAGAGCAAGCATATAAACCTTCTTTAATTTCATCTGAAGTATGCACTTCATACGGCATATAATCCAAAAGAATAAATACACTGCTATATGCTTGAAACTCATTTTGCATTAATCCTTTTTTCGCAACAGTTACACCAATATCTCCAGAAAATAAACTATCATCCATTTGCCTCATATTTTTTTGTAACGAATGAATGTAGTACTCAAACATATCATCCGTCGTATTTGGAGCAACCGCAATTGCTGTAATTTTTCGCTGCGGAATCTCTTTAATTACCATTTGTTCAGCTTTTGCTTTTGTTGCTTTCTTAATTAAATGAATTCTATGCTCCATTTTCGCCAAAGCATACTCAATTTCTCTTTGTTTCTTCAGCATCATCTCTTGTTGTTTTTCCAGTAAATTGAGTGCGTATGCTGGATTTCTTTCATCAATATATTTCTTAATTTCCTTTAACGGAATATTTAACTGGCGTAAAAATTTAATCGTATCTAACAGTGAAAATTGATCGATTGTATAATAACGATAATTCGTTTGAGGATCCACAATGGACGGATGAAAAATTCCTTTTTCATCATAATACCTTAATGTAGATTCTGCGATATTATGCATTTTCGCCATTTCTCCAATTGTAAAACGTTTATTTAATAACATCTTTTATTTCCTTCCATTTCTATTTATTTCATTATATGTTCATTTTCTCTTCAAAACAAAAAAGAATTCCCATACGAGAATTCTTTTTTACTATTAAACCTCTATTATTATAGGAAGAATCATCGGCTTTCGTTTTGTATTTGTATATATATACTTCCCTAATGCTTCTCTTACCTCCCTTTTCAAAATACCCCAGCTATTCACATTCTCTTTCTTTAAATTATTAATCGTAATAACAGCTAATTTATTTAATTCTCTTAGAAATTCTTCTGAATCACGGACATAGACAAATCCACGAGAAATAATATCTGGACCTGAAATTATTTCTCCATCCACTTTATTAAAAGTAATAACTATAACGAGCATTCCATCTTCTGAAAGTTGTTTACGATCACGTAATAATGCATTTCCAACATCTCCAATTCCTAATCCATCTACATATATATTTCCTGCCTGTATTCTTCTAGATTGAATTGCCACTTCATTACTTATATCTACAACATCTCCATTACGTACAATAAAGATATTTTCCTTTTCAATACCAATTGATTCTGCTAACAAACTATGGTGGTGTAGCATTCTAAACTCTCCATGAATTGGAATAAAATATTTTGGCTTCATTAATGTAAGCATTAACTTCAACTCTTCTTGATATGCATGACCGGATACATGCACTCCAGTAGAACTACCTGATCCGTAAATCACCTTTGCTCCTAATGCAAATAAATTATCGATAATTCGAGAAACGTTACGTTCATTTCCTGGGATAGGGGTCGCGGCTATAATAACCGTATCTTCTGGTAAAATATCCACTTGTCTATAGTTTCCACTAGCTAAACGCGCTAAAGCTGCCATTGGTTCTCCTTGACTTCCTGTACAAAGTATTGCAACCTGCTTTGGATCTAAACGATTTACCTCATTTGCTTCAATTAACATACCTTCTGGAATATGTAAATAACCTTTCTCTAGAGCAACCTCTACTACATTTACCATACTTCTCCCTAGCAAAGCTAGTTTTCGATTTGTTTTTATACATGCTTCAACTATTTGCTGAACACGATTCACATTAGAAGCAAACGTAGAAATAATTACTTTTCTATTTGCTTTCATAAATATTTCCTCTATCCGTTCTCCTACTGACCTTTCTGATGGAGTAAAACCTGGGCGTTCTGCATTTGTGCTTTCAGATAATAAAGCTAGTACACCTTCACTTCCTATTTTAGCCATTTTATGAATATCAGGATGTTGATTATTTACTGGTGTTAAATCAAATTTAAAATCACCTGTATGTACTACAGTACCTTCTGGTGTATGAAAAACAATACCGAGACAATCCGGAATACTGTGGTTCGTTTTAAAAAAAGTTGCCTTAATAGAACCACAATCAATTTCTGATTCTGAATGAATAACGATTAATTCCGTATCATTTTGAAGATTGTGTTCCTTTAATTTAATTTCAATTAAACCTAACGTTAACTTTGTTGCATAGATTGGTACATTTAGTTGTTTTAAAAAATATGGTATTCCGCCAATATGGTCCTCATGCCCGTGCGTTACTATTAAACCGCGAATTTTTTCTTTATTTTCTTGCAAATATGTGACGTCTGGAATTATTAAATCAATCCCTAATAAACTTTCATCTGGAAATTTAGATCCACAATCAATGACGACAATATCATTTTCATATTGGATAGCATACATATTTTTTCCTATTTCATTTACTCCACCTAAAGCAACAATAGACAAGTTATTTTTTAATGCCTTCAAATTATAAATCCTCCCTTTCACAGTTATAGTTCGTGAAATAGTATGTAGAATTTATTATTTGTAATGGAAAAGGACTTCATACTATTTTATACATATAAAATTCACACACTACTCTTACACCTATATCCCAATAAGGCAGCTTCTTCCTCAAAAAGCTCCCATTTTTTCATTGATTTTTTATAAAATCTATTATATATTAATTACAGGTTCAAATTACGAGTTCAAAAGAACTTGTAATCAGACCCTTTTGTTTAATGGGTTTTACATATTTTCATTAGGAAAATTCCGAGAAATCGTATGATAAAATTAAAAATGACGAGGAGAGGATCAGATGGAATTCGAATTTTTCTTTCAAATTGCACTTATTTTATTAAGTACAAAGCTTGCTGGTGATCTTAGTGTTAGATTAGGTCAACCTTCTGTACTAGGTAAATTAATTGTCGGTATCGTTATCGGTCCAGCTGTATTAGGTTGGATTGAAAATTCAGAGCTTCTAACTCAATTAAGTAATGTCGGGGTTATTCTTTTAATGTTTATGGCTGGACTTGAAACAGACTTAGAAGAATTAAACGCAAATCGTAATTCTTCTTTAGCAGTTGCACTCGGAGGTATCATTCTTCCATTCGTAGGTGGTTACGTTTCCGGCCTTGTTATGGGAATGGAACAAGGAAACGCTGTATTCTTAGGATTACTTCTATGTGCGACAAGTGTTAGTATTTCCGTTCAAACACTTCGCGATTTAGGAAAGATGAAAACACGTGAAAGTACAACTATGCTAGGCGCAGCTGTATTTGATGACATTCTTGTTGTTATTTTATTAGCATTTGCAATGAGCTTCTTAGGTACTGATGATGTTAACTTAACAATGGTTATCTTGAAGAAAGTAGTATTCTTCGCTTCTATTATTTTAATCGGATGGAAAGGTGTTCCTGCGATTATGCGCTGGTTATCACCACTGCGCGTATCTGAGTCTATCGTGAGCGCGGCTCTTATCATCTGTTTCTCATTCGCATATTTCGGCGAATTATTAGGAATTGCTGGTATTATCGGTGCTTTCGCTGCTGGTATTGCAATTTCTCAAACAAACTATAAACATGAAGTAGAAAAGAAAGTAGAACCAATTGCTTACGCTATGTTCGTTCCAGTATTCTTCGTTAGTATCGGTATGAATATTACATTTGACGGTATCGGCAATCAAATTTGGTTCATCTTAGCATTAACCGTTATCGCTGTATTAACGAAATTAATCGGCTGTGGATTCGGTGCTCGAATGACTGGATTTGACGCTAAGTCTTCTGCAATTATCGGTGCTGGAATGGTTTCTCGTGGTGAAGTTGCACTTATCATCGCAGGAACAGGACTTTCTTCAGGTCTATTGGCACAAGATTACTTTACAGCAATCGTTATTGTCGTTATTTTAACTACAATGATTACACCACCAATGTTAAAATACACTTTTGGTGCAAAAGATAAAGCAATGAAAGCAAGTAAATAAATTTACTATAATAAAAGGAGATTGCTATTTTATAAGATAGCAATCTCCTTTTTGTTTTATCTTTAAACAATCCCGTTCTTTTTTAACCATTTTTCAAAAATAATTCGTGCTTCATCATCATCAATATCATTCCCAAATGAATACACCATAATGCCATAATCATCTATATATTTACCTAGCTTCATTCCCTCCACTTTCTTATAAAAATCGTCTGCCTCATAGTGCGGAATATAAGCATCCCAAACTGGTTCATTTATTCTTTTGTACGCCGTCACTTCTAAATCATATCCGTCTTCATAATATCCGATGTGATAATGTTTGTTAGGATCATATTTCTCCATTAAAAGTCCCCTCCTACTAAACAAGAGCGAGCCTTATATTACAGCTCGCTCCTCTCTCTATTTATTAAATACGCTCCATCGCTGTCTTCAACGTTCCAACAACGAAAGCAATCTCTTCACTTGAAATAACAAGAGGCGGCGCTAATGTTAAAACGTTATTATATCCTGCTGTTGTCATACCGTTTCGTCCTATAATTAAGCCCTTTTCTTTACAAGCATTTACAACACTTGCAATTTTGTCGTTATCAATTGGCTCTTTCGTCTCTTTATCATTTACTAATTCAATTCCAACTAATAGACCTTTTCCTCTAATATTCCCAACAAGCGGATGTTCCCCAATTTCATCTTTTAGTTGCTCTAATAAAAGGGAACCCATTTGCGCAGATCGCTCGATTAAATTTTCATTTTCCATAATCTCTAAGTTTTTAAGTGCTAATGCACAAGCTGCTGGATTTCCACCAAATGTATTAATATGGCGGAAGAATTCATATTCTCCTTTACCTTTAAAAGCCTCATATATTTCTTTTTTCACAGCTGTTGCAGATAATGGTAAATATGCGCTCGTAATGCCCTTTGCCATTGTAATAATATCTGGCTTCACATCATAATTCATAAACCCAAATGCTTTTCCTGTACGACCGAAACCGCAAATTACTTCATCACTAATAAGCAAGGCACCGTGTTTTTGACACGTCTCATGAACAGCTTTCATATAGTCTTGTGGTGGCATTAATATGCCCCCGCCTGTAATAATTGGTTCCATAATAAAAGCGGCAATTGTTTCACTTAATTCCCACGTCATAACACGATCGACTTCTTTCACACATTCTACATCATAAATATGCTGCCCTTCAATTTCAGGCATACGGTAACAATCCGGTGGTGTTACGTGTAAAAAACCTGAAGCAAACGGCTCATACTGATATCTACGCTGCGCTTGTCCCGTCGCTGCCATTGTCGCCATTGTATTCCCGTGATACCCACGGTAACGTGACATAAATTTATAACGATGTGGTTCACCTTTTTGAGCATAGTATTGCCTTGCTATTTTAAAAGCTGTTTCGTTCGCTTCTGAACCACTATTTGAGAAGAAAATAACATACTCTCCCCCAAGCCACTCATTTAACTTTTCAGCAAGCTTTATAGCTGGCTCATGGGATTGTGACATTGGAAAGTATGATAATGTTTGTAATTGCTTATAAGCCGCTTCTGCGAGCTCTTTTCTTCCATATCCACTATTGACACACCAAAGGCCACTCATACCATCTAAATATCTTTTTCCTTGTATATCTTCAACCCAGCACCCTTCAGCTTTTGCCCCTACCATTGTACTATTTGGACTAAAGGGACGCATTCCGTGCCAAACATATTGCTCATCTTTTGCTAATAATTCATCAGTTTGCTTCGTTTTCATCATTACTTCCACCTTCCATAACAACTTATTTTTCACAAAAGCTGCGCTGGTGCCATGATGACTTAAATTTCTCCCTGCTATTTTCATTCCACAAAATTAAGACAAATCCTACTTACAAATCAGTAATATTTACAAGAAAATGACAAAAGAAAAAAGAGCTTTTCTTATCTATCGAAAAGCTCCTCTTTTATTTAATGTGAAGACGCATCGCTAATGCCATGACCAGTATTAGATTTCACTAGAATTTCATCAAATTTCGCTTCATCTTCTTTCTTACTAGATAAAACCGTTCCTAAATATGCTGCAAGAAATCCGAGTGGAATTGAAATAATTCCTGGTGTCGTATATGGGAATAACGCTTCCCCAACAAAAATAGCTTTTCCAGCTACAGGGTTCCAAACATTCGGACTCAACGCTACGAGAACAATTGCTGATACGAGACCTACAATCATACCCGAAATAGCACCCGTTGTATTAAAACGCTTCCAATATATTGTAAATAAAATTACTGGTAGATTTGCACTCGCTGCAACTGCAAATGCTAATGATACTAAAAATGCTACGTTTAATGTTTGGGCAAATAATGCAAGTATGATAGATAGTATCGCTACTCCAATAGATGCATAACGAGCCATGGATACTTGCTCTTTTTCCGTTGATTTTCCTTTACGAATGATTTCATTATAAAAATCATGAGCGAATGCTGATGCTGCTGTTAATACAAGACCTGCCACTACAGCCAAAATCGTTGCAAAAGCAATTGCTGATACGAAAGCAAATAAGAAGTCTCCACCTAACGCTTTGGCTAATAAAGGTGCCGCCATATTACCAGCTGGGTTTGCTTTAATAATCGCTTCATTTCCTACAAACGCTGCCGCACCAAATCCTAAGAAAATCGTCATAATATAAAATGCACCAATTAACCACGTCGCATATACGACAGATTGACGTGCAGTTTTTGCATCACGTACTGTAAAAAAGCGGACAAGTATATGTGGTAATCCAGCTGTACCAAGTACTAGTCCTAAATTTAAAGAAAGTGTATCAAGACCATCCTTATACTTTACACCTGGATTTAAAAATGAATCTTTTAAAGGTGTAGCTGTTTTCATTTGAGCGAACATTTCAGTCACGCTGAAGTTGAATTTTGCGAAAACGATAACAGAAATAATAAACGTACCAGCCATAAGTAATACAGCCTTTACGATTTGTACCCAGCTCGTTGCTGTCATACCTCCAAAAATAACATACACCGTCATAAGTGTTCCAACGATTAATACAGATGTCGTATATTCAATCCCTAATAATAATTTAATAAGTGCACCCGCGCCAACTAATTGTGCAATCATATAAAAGATAGAAATCGTCATCGTATTAAGAGCTGCAACTCCGCGAACTTTTTTCGCATCAAAGCGTGCTGCAATCATATCCGCCAAAGTGTACTTTCCTAAATTTCTAAGCGGTTCTGCAACAAGATATAGTACAACTAGATAAGCAACTAAAAAACCGATACTATAAAAGAATCCATCAAACCCAGTTAATGCGATTGCTCCAGCTATACCGAGAAATGAAGCAGCAGACATGTAATCTCCAGCAATGGCCAGACCATTTTGCCAACCAGTTAATCCCCCTCCAGCCGTATAAAATTCACTCGCATTTTTCGTTTTTTTCGATGCAAAATAGGTTATGACGAGCGTACCAAGAACAATAATTAAAAATAGTGCAAATGCAGTAGTATTCAAGTTCAGCCCCTCCCTTTTTGCATATCTTGCAGAATTTTTCGGGAGATTTCATCAAATGATTCTGCTTTTTTGCTATAAATCATACATAGTGCCCATGTCATGATAAATTGGGAAAAAGCAAATACCCACGCCCATGTAACGTCTCCAAATGCAGGTGTATTAAGCACCTTTGAATACGATGTTAGAATAGGTAATGCGATAAAAAAACTAAAAAAGAAAATACTCATTGGAATGATAAACTTCTTTTTCGTATTTAATAACAATTGAAATTCTTCCGACTGAACGACCTCTGTATAATTCACCTCATTTTGCAACTTACGTGCTGACGTATCGTCTCGTTTCATTAACCGATCCCCTCTCTTACTTGAAATACACTTCCCCCTTGCATACCTAAAGACTAAATTTTATAAATATTCAGAAACTTACATTCATTTTAGACAATCCATGCATTCATGCAAAGATTTTTTGATAGACATTTTTCGGCAATTTCCCCTAAATTTTTAATATACTTTTTCAAAATAAAGTGACACTTTACTTATTTATCCTCATTAAGACAAAAGCAGTGCTTAACGCACTACTTTTGTCTTTTTTTCCTTTTCTAAATTACGAGCCGTTTCGCTTAGCTCAACATCTTTTCCGTCTTTCAGTGTTCCAAATATAAAATCGAATACTGGATTTGAAACACCAAACCAAAACTTTTCATTTTTATAATGGTGTAATATATGTTGTTTTTTTAGCCATCTTCCAAACTTAGTGACGGGACGAATCGGTCTATGAGCAATATAATGTTTCCATTCGTAAACGAGCAGCATAATAATCATTCCGATTCCAAATGAAAGTGTAATAGTAACACTTTTTGTAATACCATATGCTATAAGTAAATATATAGTAAAACTAGGTATACTAAACCATACAGGTAAAAACAAAAGTTTTAAATCATCTGGATATACGTGGTGATCATAATGCAATCTTCTTAACATTTTTAATAGAAATGTGTTTTTAGGTGGCTTTATATGGAATAAAAAACGATGTGTCATATATTCATTAAGTGTATAGAAAACAATCCCAAACATACATGCTAACATGCCAAACCACGTAAAAAATTGCATTTTTAAAATAATAATGAAAACAAATAGAATGCTATACATAATAACGATATCATGTTGTAAAAAGAACTCTTTCCCCACTTTCTTCATCTTGTTTCCCCTTTTCCCAAAAAACAGCCGCAACATATCGTTACGACTATTTCTTTTCTATTCTTATTCTATTCACTTTACAAATTTGCCTGCTGTTCTATTGTCGAGAAAAAATTGTTTGGTCCAAATATATTTTGCTTCGGAATAATATGTTCCACTGCAAACACTGTTACTTCTCCTCTTTGCACTTCTCCAATAATGAGCCCAAATATTTCATGATTTACTGCAAACGTCGGTTGCTTTGTTTGTAACAATCTTGCAGCATTATGAAATACCGCTTCATATAGTGGATTTCTATCAGTAATTTCTTTTCGGATTTTTGGCGCTAACGTAATTATAATTTCTTTTCCGTCAATAGTGGTTCGATACATAAAAATCTCCCCTTCAATCTTATGTGAACAACTGTAAAGCTTTGTATGCAAAATGTATAGAGTAACCTACTAAAATAATACCTGCTCCGGCTGTTATGTAGCCAAGCGCTTTTGGTTTTAATAAAGTTCTTCCAAAATGTACAGAAAAAGCAATATTTAAATTCCATAAAATAATACCAACAATAATGCAAAGACTGTACAAAAAAGCTTCTTGTTTCGTTACCTTCGTAAGTAATGAGCTAAGTGTACTTCCGTATATACCAAACCAAAAAACAAGATTTAATGGATTGGATATCGCAATTAAAAATCCTGCCATAAACGATTGCTTAAGGCCACCTACCTCTTCTTTTTTATATTCCATATTCGAGTCGAAAATTCCTTGTTTTACACTTTGAAATCCTAAATAAAATAACAAGAAAAAACCCGTGCAATACATGAAGGCTTGTACATATGTATACATAAACACAGAAGATAAACCGAAATAAATGAGAAGCATAAATAAAACATCTGCAGTCATTCCACCAATTCCAACAACCCAAGCGTGCCAAAACCCACGTTCAATTCCTCGTTTTAACATTTCAATATTAATCGGCCCTACTGGCGCAGCTAATGATATACCTAATACGATTTGCTGTATAATTGCTCCAAACATCGCTCTATCCTTTCTACTCTCTTTACTACTAGTTAATGATGTAATTTAAAAAAATAGACTAGCTTTCATAATAAAATACCCTTTTTTATCCAAAATATACAAAAGAGCCATCTAGGTGATGGCTCTTACTTTTCTATCCTATGAAGAAAAGGACATTTCCCTTTTATTGGCTCTACATCGTCTCCTATGAAATATTGTTTCCATTCACGATGCTCTGGGTCACCATAATGACTAATGTTAGGATGTTTCGGCAATTGATCCCACTTTTCAACTCGCTCACGAACCATTTGTCTTGAATATGCTCCTTTAGGACGATCTCCCTCTAATCCATCAAAAATAGTGCGTGGCTGAAACCCAATAACGAGAGAATTCCCTAAATGTCTAGTTTTTCGTTGTTTATAAGCTGGCGCATTTCCAAATGCGAATATTGGCTCACCACCAAATGAAAATTCCCATAAATAATGGTCTGGATCTTCTGGAATTTGCTTTGGCCATGCTTGATTATCGTTTTCATGTAAATACTGTAACACTTTCCAAAAGGAATCACGGTAATATTCGAGTGGCTGTTCTTCACATTCCGGTTCTACAAAAAGGAAAAAGCCCCTTCTTACAATCGGCCTCTCTTTCATTAACTCTAAAAAAGATAACATTGTATGTGGTAAATGACTCCAATCATTATGAGAAAGAAATGAATAACGAAGTTCATTCTTTTTCAAAGCTGTTAAACCGAAATAACATGGAAAAGTTGGTTCTAACACAACATTTGAAAAAATCTCAAATTCTTTTGCAACCCAATCCGGTATGTCGGTTCTCGTTCTCATTCCTTCATTATCTAATAAGTAAGACTTATTCATTCTTTCACCTCATTATGTATAGCATTCAATTAAGAATATTATATACTCAGCCTGTCCTATACCTATTTAAAAATTTGACTGAAAAATTATTTAAAAATACAAAAAAATAAAATCGCTTACTTGACTAAATTCTCCCAATTCGTGTATATTTAAATTAATCATTTAGCAGAATATTCAAGAATATAGCATTTTTAGTTTATATTATTTTTTTAAAATGAATTTCACTAAATGAAAATAGTAAACGCTTTTAGGAGGAATTGTAACATGCAAGGAAAAGTAAAATGGTTTAACAACGAAAAAGGTTTTGGATTTATCGAAATGGAAGGCGCTGACGATGTATTCGTACATTTCTCTGCTATTCAAGGCGACGGCTACAAAGCTTTAGAAGAAGGTCAAGAAGTATCTTTCGACATTACTGAAGGTAACCGCGGACCTCAAGCTGCTAACGTAGTAAAACTTTAATCCAACATATAACAGGAGGTTACCTTACTTGGTAACCTCCTTTGTTATTCCTTTGTATATTTCCGTTTTACAGAGCAAAAACTATGTGAAATGCGCACTATACAAAGGAGGAATTATTAATGGGATCAGAAGTAAATGATTTTGAAGAAGTGAAATTCCGTGTAGAAACAGCACAAAAAATGGTAGGATCAGCAACAATTTCAATGGATCCAGATACATTAGAACATGCTACTACTGCTGTAGAAGCAGCTCGCTCTCAGCTTGAAATTATGAAATCTGTTGCAACTGATTTAGATGAGCCATTTTTAATGAATGAGGAAAAAAAATTAAATAAATGTGAGCATCAACTAAACGAAGCAAGACACTAAAAAACATCCAGAGAATTTTCTCTGGATGTTTTTTCATGACAACTGTTCCCCATACTTTTTCAATGTTTCTCCCACTGTACATTGCCTTATACAAAATGAATGAGCGTAATACTTACTATTTGTCTTTCGATTATGTTCTCGCAAAAAACATCCTTCACAATACGTTTCTAATAAGTCATTTACCTCTGTAATGAGTTGCTTTTTATCCACCTTTGCACCTCTCTATTCGGTTATTTCTTTATGACTATCAATACTTGTTCCTTCTAATGCTTGCGTAGCTAATTGATGTGCTTCTTTATTTTGTTTTCTAGATATCGGCTCACATATAAGTTTTAATTTCATTTGCTTCGCCTTTTGCTCAATTTGGTCTAAATAATGATTTAAATGTTCATCATAACAAGGCCATTCTCCGGCTAATTGCTGCAGTACCACTTGTGAGTCTCCGCGAAGTGTAACTGCTTCATACTTAATCCCTAGTTCCTCGAGTATATTCATACCGTATAATAATGATGCATATTCCGCTTCATTATTATCATATATACCTTCTATATATGCATTGCGGCGAATGCGGTAGTTTGTATTTCCTTTTTTATAATACACACATATACCAACGCCAGCTTCTTTCGTTTGCACATCATACCCCCCATCAAAATAAACGAGTATTTCTTGGGGCTCTTCCTCTACTTGCTTACTTAACTTTTTCATCTCTTTTAATGACCATTCTGCGTCCATTTCATCGTAAAATAAAAGTTCCTTAGCTCTTCCTGTTTTCTCAAAATCCTCTGCAAATTGAAGTACTTCTTCTATGTTCATATACTCTGTTGTTAATTCCGTCTGCAATCCACGCTTCGTTTTATACAACCAATGAATTTTATATTTCATACTACATTCCCCTTATGTAAGACTTCTTATATATATCCGGCTAATTGAAGCCTCACTTTATTTTATTATATTTTATCTAGAGTCACAGCATTATATTCAATATGATTACATACAAAAAGAGCTATCCCTATAGGAATAGCTCTTTCATCTATTACATAAATCTTTCAAATTGTACTCGCTTATTAATCCAGTACATTACAGGCATACCGATCGCCATGACAACAAATTCACCAATTGCACAAGTTAACCAAGACAACATAAATGGTAAACCCAATGCAAGATGAAGTTCAATTGCAATCATAAACATTGTAATTGTAAAGATAACTGTATTAAAAATCATACGAGCCCAAACACCTTTAATAAATCGCATAGAAATAATCGTTGCAACTAACGCAAGAATAGATTGCCCTACTCCAAATACTAAATCGTAAGCGATCATAGGTGAGAAAAAGAGATTCGTTAAAAATACACCTAATACAATTCCGTAAATTGCTTTCTTGTTAAATACAACGAGATGATTAAACATCTCTGAAATACGAAATTGTACATTCGTAAAGCCAAATGGCTGAATAAGCATAGAAACAGCAATATATAATGCCGCTAAAATACCATTACCGACTAATGTTCTAATATTCATGACAAAATCTCCTTAGTTTTTTTACGTGGGATGGTTTCGAACCACGTTATTCGTTTTTTAAGCAACAAGATTATATTTTACGTGGTAGCCCCTCTTTCGTCAATAGATTCCTATCGTGAACTACCTTTTTTCTTTTAGACAACGTATAATAAAACATATGAAAGATTTAGGAGGTTTCACTTCATGACAGCAACAATTCAAAATGAAAAAGTGATCGTTTCCATTTCTGACAAAGGTGCAGAATTACAGAGCGTTCGCTTAAAAGAAGACAACATAGAATATTTATGGCAAGGTGATTCTACTTATTGGGGACGCCGTGCACCAATTTTGTTCCCAATTGTCGGTCGATTAGTAGATAATACATACTACGTAGACGGTAAACCATATTCATTAACACAACACGGTTTCGCCCGTGATCTTACTTTCTCTGTGAAAGAACAAAACGAAACAAAGATCACTTATACCGTTACTAGTAATGAAGAAACATTAAAAAAATACCCATACGAATTTGAATTACTCGTTTCTTATGAGCTAGATGGACAAAGTGTTCATGTAACATATGAAGTAAACAATCCTACTTCAAAAGAGATGTTCTTCTCAATTGGAGCACACCCTGGATTCAACTTCCCTTTATTGGACGGTGAATCATTTACAGATTATCACTTATCGTTTAATGGTTCGGAACGCTTAGAAACAAGCGTATTAGAAGGACCTTATCTTTCAAACAAAAAGCAATTAATCGCTGAAAATACGACTGAATTGCCACTTACATATGATTTATTCAAAAATGATGCACTTATTTTTGAACATATGAATACGAATGAAATTTCGATTCGTTCTCATAAACATAATAAATTTGTAAAAGTAGAATTTGATGGATTCCCATTTGTTGGCGTATGGACATCAGGGGATAACGCACCTTTCTTATGTATTGAACCTTGGTATGGCATCGCTGATGAAGTAAATCCAGCAAAAGATTTCAAGGACAAAAAGGGAATTCAATCTTTACAAGCGAATGAAACATTTACATGTCGTTACAGCATCACAATCGGATAACTACTCTATCCCCTACTTCAAAAAAATATTTAAGTAGGGGATCATCTTATAATTTGGAGGTTTCTCATTTTGATTGAAGTATATATTGATGGTGCATCAAAAGGAAATCCTGGTCCTTCTGGTGCAGGAGTGTTTATTAAAGGCGTTCAGCCACCTGTACAATTATCAGTACCACTTGGAACAATGTCCAATCATGAAGCAGAATACCGCGCTTTACTTCTAGCATTAAAATATTGCATCGAGCATAATTATAGCACTGTCTCTTTTCGTACAGATTCCCAGCTTGTCGAACGGGCTGTTGAAAAGGAATACGCAAAAAATAAAATATTTGCACCTCTTTTAGATGAAGCGCTGCAGTACATAAAAAACTTCGATCTCTTTTTTATTAAGTGGATTCCAAGTAGTCAAAATAAAGTAGCTGATGAATTAGCTAGAAAAGCTATCTTACAAAATTAACGGGGGTATGAGTGTGAAAAAAGAGTGGATTGCTCCTCTTGCTTTATTATTTGTCTCTTTTATTTGGGGAGCTACGTTTGTTGTCGTTCAAAACGCTATGTCTTTCGTTGGTCCATTTACGTTTAATGGTATTCGCTTTTTATTCGCTGGAATTATTTTATTATTCGTTCAAATTATTTTCTCACAGAAAACTTCAAAACAAGAATTAAAACATAGTAGTTTAGCTGGATTAATGGTTGGGTTCTTCTTATTTGTCGGCTATTTATTACAAACATTTGGCTTACTCTATACAACTTCTTCAAAAGCAGGTTTCTTAACTGGGCTAAGCATTGTTATGGTCCCAATCTTATCATTTATCTTTTTAAAACAAAAAGCCACCATGTTCATCATACTTGGTATTGCTGTAGCTACAACAGGTTTGTACTTATTAACAGCTGCTGATTCTTTCCAATTAAATATAGGAGATATACTTGTTCTTGGTTGTGCAGTCGCTTTCGCTGCCCATATTCTTATTAACGGCTTCTTTTCTAAAAAAATATCACCTTTATTATTAAGCACATCTCAAGTATTAGCTGTTGGTATATTTTCTTCTATTTGCGCTTTCTTGTTTGAAGATTGGGAAAAGTTATTTTCAGTATCACTATGGACGAATCAATCCTTTTTATTCGCACTCTTTCTAACTGCCCTGTTTGCAACATCTATTGCTTTTTTCATTCAAACATCGGCACAAAAACACACTTCTCCAACGAGAGTAGCAATTATTTTCGCAATGGAGCCCGTTTTTGCTGCATTAACAGGCGTTCTCGTTGCAAATGAACAACTTTCTATTTCTGCTATTATCGGATGTCTATGTATTTTTCTAGGCATGATTTTTGTTGAATTACCTTCCAAAACAAAAAAAGAAGCGCAGGCTGCGTGAAGTTACGCTTGTAACTTCCGCATAAAAGCCTTAGCGCTTTTTTTATCTGTAATTTCTTCCTCTTTCAATCGTTCTAATAACGCAACGAAATAACTACCATCAAACTGCAATTGATGTTTAATTGTCGCTTCTATTGCTGCGTTCACAATCCCATCAGACGCACCAGTATATCCTTGTCCAAACATAATAAACCCTTGTGCTTCCTCTGATAATTTAAATCCTTTCGTATGTAAGAATGAAAGATAATCTTCTACTGTTTGCATGTTATTCCCACCTACTCAAAAATTCTCCATCTCCTATCATACATGTTTTTACACGCTATGAGAATGAAATTTCTTTGACAACTTTGTAAATCAATCTTCTACTTCTCTTACAATGGAGGATTTTCTAACAATCTGAAGGAATATGTACAGTGGAACTTATTTCATATTAAAGGGGAGACACGATGAAACAAGCACTATTAATTATTGACGCTCAGCAAGAATTAATTGATGGAAATGAGCAAGAAAATGAAGTTTTTCGTAAAACCGAGCTATTATCTACACTAAATATAGCCCTGCAGAAAGCAATAGATTCAAATGCTCTTATTGTTTTCGTAAGAGACATCGATGTTGCTTCTGGTAGTGGCGAAGGATTTGAAGTACATAATCAAATTCAAGTACCCCAGTCTGCAATCTTTATTAATAAAGCAGCAACCAATTCATTCTACGGCACTTCTTTACTTGAACTTTTAAAAGAAGAAAACATTAATCATATTGTTATAGGCGGATGTAAAACAGAACATTGCATTGACACTGCCGTTAGGACAGCAACTGTACAAGGATTTGACGTTACATTAATTAAAAACGGGCATTCAACAACTGATTCTAACGTATTGTCTGCAGAGCAAATTATTGGTCATCACAATAAAACTTTACACGGTCATTATAACGTTGATCATTTTTCTATGGTGAGAGATATCGAGGAAGACCTCTTTCAGCCGACTCATGATCAATATCGTGATTAGCGAAAAAGAATCCTTCATTCAGAAGGATTCTTTTTCACCCAAAAATTTGTGCTGCAATGCTATATAACTCATTATTCCTTTTTAATAATTGACCGCTATTTTTCATCATAATTGGTGGTGTATTCACCTTTTTAAAACCAGCAATCTCTAATACTTTCATGAAATCTTTCTTTCCTTCTAGTACATCAATTCTTAATTTACCATTATGCCCTTTTGCTAAATCATGTACAATTCTCATTGCCATCTCATCATTTTTAGCAACAACCGGCCCTATTATCTTATTTTCTGGTGTTTGTATGCTTAAACCGTAACCTAATACATTTTGTTCCTTGTCCTTTACAACGATACACTGTTCACTTTGCATAATTCTTTTCTTTAAAAACTCTTTTCTATTTGTTCCAAACGCATATTCATCTATTTTTATTATTTTTTCTAAATCACCCTCTTCATAATTCACCACATAATCTTCATTTCTTACACAATAATGTTTCGCATTGTATGAGTTACATATGTATTTAGAAACATAACTTACTGCCCTAAATCCTAACTTTTCATATAAAGGTTTCCCTTCATCCGTAGCAATAAGCATAATTGGAGTATGAGCTGATACGCTTTTAACACACGCTTCCGTTATTATCTTTCCAATCCCTCTCCCCTTATAATCTGGATGTACAATCACCATTCCGATAGATGCTAATTTCTCCCCATATAATATTATTGCTGCGCTAGCAATTAGTTCCTCTTTCTCATTCCAAACACCGTATACAATCCCTGCGTTAAAAATAGTCTCAATTTCTTCTCTGTTATAATCCCAACCAATATAAGAAGATAATGATACAATATCGCCTATTTGTTCTTCCCTAAGACGCTCCAACCTAATTTCTAATTCACTCATACTCCATCCCCTTATCTAGACATTTAAATCATTATTACGAAATCAACTTGTACATGTTTCCCTTTATTTGTCACACACATATGTTATTTTGACCAAGACTATATTGTAAATGAGGTGACAACATGCCCATTACGAATCGATTTTCTACCACCACTAACGGCGCACTCGCTATTACAGGTAATACTTTAGGCTTAAGTAAAATCAGCAATCAAAACCGTGCTGGTACAATCGGGGCAATTGGTGCATTCGCAACTACGAATACTGCTTTACAAGTACCTACTTTTCCTGCTGGTACAACATTAAACTATACACAAAATAGTTCTACCGCTATTTTAAATATCCCTGCTGGTAGTACTATTCTTTACGCAGAACTCGTTTGGGGTGGAAACTATTTATCTCGTGATCAAAACATTACGAGTGTATTAGGAAACCCAGTTTCTTTTACAACACCTGTTTCAACATACTCGATTACTCCTTCAGCTGTTACGGCTTCAAATCAAACTTTCGTTTCAAACTCTATTACATTTGGCTTTTACACTCGTTCAGCAGACGTAACAACTCTTATTCAAGCGGGAGGTGCTGGTTCCTATACTACAGGAGCGGTTCCTGGACTTGTAGATCCTATAGATGCTTCTAATGGAACAATTAATTCGGCTGGATGGACGCTTATCGTCGCTTATCAAAACGGGACATTGCCAGCAAGAAACTTAACCATTTATGTAGCGGGTAACCGTGTTTCTGCTGATACCGGTAGTGCAGATGTAGCCGTTTCTGGATTTTTAACACCTTCAGGAGGACCTGTAAGCGGGAGATTATTTTTAAGTTCTATTGAAGGAGATGCAGATTTAATAGGGGATCAAGCATTATTTGGACCAAATTTCAGTTCATTAAATGCTTTATCTGGGCCAAATAATGCTGTAAATAATTTCTTCGGTTCTCAAGTTAATAATGCTGCAGGAAACTTAGATACAACTGGGACATTTGGAACGCGAAATCAAAGTGCTTCTACAGGTACAAACATCTCCGCTGGAAGACAGGGCTGGGATATTACTTCTATTGATATTTCTCCTTATTTAACAAACTCACAAGTATCCGCCGCAATCCGTTTAACTACTAACGGAGATGCATATATGTTAAATACAGTCGGCTTACAAATTAATATAAACTCCCCAAATATACAAGCAACGAAAAGCGTAAATAAAAGTATTGCTGCAATTGGAGATATTCTCACTTATACAGTTACTATCCCTAACACCGGGCTTCTTCCTGCCAATAACGCTATTTTTATAGATAGTCTCCCTAATGGTACTTCTTTTATACCCGGCACTGTAACAGTAGATAACGTACCACAAACAAATGCAAATCCTGCGGCTGGTATATCTCTTGGAACAATTAATAATGGTGCTTCTCGTATAGTAACTTTCCAAGCTACTGTCGTTTCTCTTCCAAGTCAAAATCCTATCTCTAACACTGCTAATATTACATTTCAATATACACCAATCGCCGGAGGAACAACTTTTAATGGTCTTGCAACAAGTAACTCTGCTGGAACACAAATTAACCTTGCAGATATTAATGGAACAAAATCAGTTAACAAACTTTTTACCGATATTGGTGAAACATTAACTTACAGTATTGCCTTAGCTAATATAGGAAATATCGCTGCAACGAATGTGATATATACGGATCCGATTCCTAGCGGGACTACTTTCATTCCAGGGAGTGTAACTGTGAACGGAGTTACTCAAGCTGGCGCAAATCCCGCTAATGGTATATCAATTGGATCAATTGCTGCAAATTCTACTACTACTATTTCATTCCAAGTGCTCGTTCCTTCTATCCCTCAAACAAACCCAATATTAAATAGTGGAACAACAACATATCAATACATTCCTGTATCTAATCAACCAGCAGTAAGTGGGACTGATACGACAAATATTGTCTCCACTCAAGTGAATAATGCTACTGTAACAATGACGAAAGCAGTAGATAAAAATTTTGCAGATATTGGTGATACACTAACGTACACCGTTTCCTTTACAGGTACAGGTAATACAAATGCGAACAATGTTATTTTTACAGATGTCATCCCTACTGGAACAACTTTCGTTCTAAACAGTTTAACAATAGATGGCACGACACAAGTGGGTGCAAATCCCGCTACCGGCGTGAACATTGGATCCATCCCAAGCGGCACAATAAAAACTGTTGCATTTCAAGTAGTAGTAAACACAATACCCGCGTCAAATGTCGTATCTAACGGATCAAGCGCTTCTTATCAATATACCGTCAACCCTAGCCAATCTCCCGTTACAAAAAACATTTCTTCTAATCTCGTTTCCACTCAAATTAACAATGCGAATGTAACATTAACAAAATCAACTAACAAACAATTTGCCACAATTGGCGAAACGATAAGTTATACAATCCTTATTACAAACAGTGGAAATGCAGCCGCTAATAACGTTCAACTAACAGATCCACTTCCAAACGGAACGATATTGACTCTTGGTACTGTAACACTAAACGGAGTTTTGCAGAATGTAGATTCTCTCGTTGCTTTACCTATCGGCACAATTCCTGGTGGAGCTACTTTTACCTTATCCTTTCAAGTAACAGTCATTAACATTACTGCCCAAAACCCTATTATTAATAATGCTTTCGCCTCTTATATTTACACTGTAAATCCAAGTTTGCCACCGACTTCAAAAACAGCAAATTCTAATTCTGTTACATCAACAATTAGACTAGCAAATCTCCACGTTAATAAATCTGTAGATAAAACGTTTGCGGAAGTTGGCGATGTATTAACTTACACCTTTGCTCTTACTAACGATGGAAATGTTGCAGCGAACAATGTATTACTATCTGATTCAATTGCGAATGGAACCGCCTTTGTCCCAAACAGCGTTATAGTTAACAGTGTTACTCAGCCAGGCGTTACACCAGCTAGCATCAATATTGGTAGCATCAATGCTAATACTACAATTACAGCTTCATTCCAAGTAGTAATAACTAGCATTCCAAATCCAAACCCTATTTCAAATAGCGCTTCCATCTCCTATAACTTTATCGTTGATCCAAACACTTCACCTGTAAGTAAGAACACTACTTCAACCACTACATTTACTCAAGTAAACGATGCAAATGTCATTTCAGCCAAAACAGTGGATCGAGCGTTCGCTACCGTAGGGGATATATTAACTTATACTGTTACTTTGACGAATGCAGGAAGTGTTTCTGCTGATAGCCCTACTTTCGTAGATACGAATCCAGACGGTACTACCTTTATTCCAAACACTTTTCTTATTAATGGTGTACTTCAAAATAACGCAGATCCAAATATAGGTGTTCCGCTACCTTCCATTGCTGCTAACGGTTCACTTACCGTCTCTTATCAAGTAACCGTCACCTCTTTACCAACACAAAATCCAACATTAAATTCATCTAGTACACAGTATAGCTTTATTTTAAATCCGGGCGATCCACCAACTATAGAAACATCTGTAAGTAACACTGTAAGTACACAAATTAATTTAGCAAATGTCGTTATTGTCAAAGAAGTAGATTTAACTATCGCCGACGTCGGGCAACCAATCACATATACAATTTCTTTAGCTAATCTTGGCAATACTACAGCAAATAATGTTATTGTTACCGATATAATCCCTAATGGCACCACTATCGTTCCAAATAGTATTTTTATAGGTGGTGCTTTACAACTAGGTGCAGACCCTAGTGCCGGTCTTCAAGTGGGCTCCATTCCTTCGGGTGGTTTTACAACGATTGTGTTTCAAATAAGTGCAAATGGGCTACCTTCACCAAACCCAATTCAAAACAGCGCTGCACTTCAATATAGCTTTATCGCTGATCCAAACTTACCTGCTCTCGTTAGAAACACTGCTAGCAATATAGTAACTACACAAATTAATACTGCTAATATCATTGCTACAAAACTAACGAGTACGAACTTCGCTGATGTCGGTGATGTCATACTATATGCGACTATTTTAACGAATAACGGGAATATCCCTGCTGCTAATGTAACATTTACAGATATCATTCCAGCGGGTACCCTCTTCATTCCTAATACTGTAACGATTAATAATGTCCCTATAGCTAATGCAAATCCTGCTAACGGCATTTCGATTGGTACGATAGGAGCGAATTCATCACGCACTGTTGCATTTCAAGTTTTTGTACCAACTATCCCTGCTGTAAACCCAATTACAAATCAATCAAGCACAACATTCCAATATACGTATGATCCATCCAAACCTGCTGTGATGCAGATGGTTGCTTCTAACACTGTACAGACAACTATTAATAACGCCTCAATTGCCGCTACTAAATCTGCAGATAAACAGTTTGCTAACGTAAATGATATTATTACGTACACGACTACTTTAACGAATAACGGGAACACACTTGCATCAAATGTAATATTTACAGATGTAATTCCAAACGGAACATCGTTTATTCCTAATAGTGTTACTGTAAATGGGAATACACTGCCTAATGTCAATCCAGCAAGCGGAATTGCAATCGACCCAATAAATCCGAATGCAAATACAATCATCTCATTCCAAGTACAAGTAAATTCTATCCCGAATCCAAATCCAATCCCGAACCAAAATAATACAACGTACCAGTATGTCGTAGATCCTAACTTACCTCCAGCATCCGCCAATACGTTAAGTAACGTAATAACAACTCAAATTAATAACGCTACTATTGTCGCTACTAAGTCTGTGAATACACCGACAGCTGCAATTGGTGATATTGTTACTTATACGATTGCAGTAACAAATACAGGTAATATCCCTGCTAGTGCAACTGTTTTAACAGATGGGCTTGGCGCAGGAGCTTCATTTATCCAAAACTCCGTAACGATCAATAATGTTCCACAACCAGGATTAGATCCATCACTTGGTGTTCACTTGGCAGATATTTCGCCAGGAGATACTGTATTCATTACTTTTCAAGCACAAATTTTAGCGATACCACCTAGTGGCACATTAACAAATAATGCTCTTGTAAATTATGAATATACCGTAAATCCAAACCAATCTCCTGCTGTTGGTAGCACTGTAACAAATACAACAGTTACACCAATTATTGACGCTACTTTAGTAATAAATAAAAGCGCTAGTACAACTTTCGCTACAATTGGTGATACAATTACATTCACTTCAGCTGTTACAAACAACGGAAATACTACTGCGAACAACATTATTTTTACTGATACAATTCCAAACGGTACTACCTTTATCCCAAATAGCTTTAAGATAAATGGTGTAACCGTTCCGAATGCAAATCCACAAAACGGTATCAATATTGGTAACTTAAATTCAAATGCATCTGCTACACTCAGTTTTCAAGTAAACATTACAACACTTCCAAACCCTAATCCAATCCCGAATAAATCATCGCTTCAATATAGCTTTATTGTAGATATAAATGAACCGCCAGTTTCACGAACAGTTCAATCTAATAAAACCTTTACACAAGTAAATACTGCTTCTGTTATCGCAACAAAAACTGCAAGCAGTGCTTTTGCTGCTGTTGGAGATACAATTACGTATACAACTACCCTCACCAATAGCGGAAATACTGCCGCAAACACACCTGTTTTTATCGATATATTACCACCTGAACTTTCATTCGTTCCTGATAGCGTACAAATTAATACCATCCCACAACTTGGATTTAGACCAGATAGCGGGATTTCTTTAGACTCAATTCCAGTTGGAGGAACGACAACAATTAGCTTTCAAGCTATCGTTGGCTCAATACCAGTTACAAATCCAACTTTGAACCAGTCTAGCACGACATACTCGATCATTGTTGATCCTACCCAGCCGCCGGTGACAGAAACAGCTACAAGTAATCCAACTTTAGTTCAAATTAACGAAGCGATTATTCAGGCAACGAAAAGTGTGGATCGGCTATTTTCTGACATAGCACCTGGAAATTCATTTTTAACGTATACAGTTTTATTAGAAAATGTAGGAAACACAACTGCTACGAATATCATTTTTACAGATCCGATTCCAAATAACACAGTATTTATAGAAGATAGCGTTCGAGTAGGCGGAGTTTTATTACCTGGAGTAAATCCAGCTAACGGGATACCAATTGGAGATATTATTGCAGGAGATTTTATAAATGTTACCTTCCGTGTGCAAGTAGTTAGCATTCCAAATCCAATTTTCACAATTGGACCAGGCGGACCAAACTCACCGGTTGTAAACGGCGCTTCTATTGATTATAAATTTATGACAGGACCTAATTTACCACTTGTTTCACGAAATACGACATCTAATTCTGTTTCGACACAAATAAATTCTGGGGAAATTGTGGCAATCAAATCTGTAGATAAAACTTTCGCAACGATTGGTGATACAATTTCTTATACAATTACATTAAGTAACCCTGGAAATGTCACTTCACAAAATATAATTTTCACGGATACTTTACCTGATGGGACGACATTCATATCTGGCACTCTTACAAACGATTCTGGTACACAGCAAATCGGAAATCCATCTAACGGGATTCAGATTGGAAATATAAACCCAAATGGAACGGCCGTGATTACTCTCAACGTACTTGTTACAAACATTCCAAGTATAAATCCAATTTCTAATTTTAGTTCTGTACAATTTGCACATGTAGTTGATCCTAGCCAACCTGCCGTAACACAAACGAACGTATCTAATGCTGTTTCGACAACAATTAATAGTGCAATATTAACGACCCAAAAAAGCGTTGATAAATCTATCATTTCTGTTGGAGATACGATTACGTATACAACAACTATTACAAATACAGGAAATACGACTGCAACGAATATTACTTTCACGAGCGCAATTCCAGCTAACACTACCTTTATACCAAACTCAGTCAAAATAAATGGGGTTCAGCAATCTGGTGCGCAACCAGCACTTGGAGTAACTATACCAAATATCGCTCCTGGTGAAACAGTAACCGTTACTTTCCAAGCAAATGTTCTTTCTGTTCCCCCTTCAAGTTCGATTATGGGTAATGACACAATTTTATATTCTTATACTGTCGATCCAAACGGAACTCCTATTACAACTTCTACTTCAACGAATATTGTTACAAACCCGGTACTAGATGCTATGATAACGATGGTAAAATCGGTCGATCAAACAATTGTAACACTAGGTGATACCATTACCTATACAACCATTCTAACGAATAATGGCAATACAAATGCAACGAATATTACTTTCACTGATCTTATTCCAGACGGCACAACGTTCATTCCGAATAGTGTCACAATCAATGGCAGTACACACATCGAACTCGATCCTAATACAGGTATAACAATCGGATCAATTGCTCCTAACAACTCAATATCTATCGCATTTCAAGTTACTGCTACTTCTACACCAAACCAAAATCCTGTAGCCAATTCCGCTACTGCTTCTTACACATTTATCGCTGATCCAAATGCACCGATCGTTTCAAGAAACGTTACTTCAAACACAGTGTTTACTACGATTAATACAGCTAACATTCTTTCATTAAAACAAGTCGATAAATCCTTTAGTCGTATTGGAGACACACTCACTTATACTGTCGTTTTAACAAACAATGGAAACTCATCTGCACAAAATGTTATATTTACAGATACAGTGCCAAACGTCACTACATTTATTGCAAACACATTTTCTATTAATGGAGTTCCTCAAAGTGGGGCGGATCCATCGAACGGTGTGAATATTGGGACAATAACAGCCGGGACTACAGTAACAGTTTCGTTCCAAGTTACTGTAACATCATTACCAACCCAAAACCCAATTGTAAATTTCTCATCAACATCGTATCAATTAGTCTCACCGCCTGATGCAGAAACTTCAATTAGTAATCCTGTTTCAACCCAAATTAACGAAGCAATATTGTCTATGACGAAAAATGAAAGTGTATCCTTTGCAGATATCGGGCAAACTGCTTTTTATACTACTTCTATTACCAATGTAGGCAATACCGATGCAACTAATATTGTATTCACAGATGCATTACCAAGTGGACTCACATTTGTTCCTAACACATTAACTATCGATGGCGTTTTACAACCTAACGCGGATCCAAATACAGGTGTATTACTTGCAACACTTCCACCAAATGAAATATATAGTATCGTCTTTCAAGTTACAGTAAACAATATTCCCCCTAGTAACCCAGCACCAAATACAGCATCAACGACGTATGAATTTACTGTTGATCCTGTTAATCCTCCCGTTTCAAGTGCAGCTACTTCCAACACTACACTCCTTCAAATAAACAACGCAACTATTATTAGCACCAAAACAGCAGATCTTACTTTTGCGGATGTTGGTAATACAATAACATTTACACTTAACCTTCCTAATACCGGAAATGTGACCGCAACTGATGTAACTATTATCGATATTCTTGATAGCAATTTAAGTTTCGTTCCAAATAGTTTCACAGCTAATGGGCAAATCATTCCAAACGCCGATTTATCAACTGGTGTAAATATTGGTTCCATTAATGCTGGTAATACGGCAATCGTTACATTCCAAGCAACTGTTATTACACTTCCAACACTTAATCCCATTTCTAACTCTGCTTCTACCACATATCATTATGTCGTTGATCCTAGCCAGCCACTTATTACAACTTCCAATCAATCTAATACAACGACAACACAAATTAATAGCGCTATCCTTACTGCACAAAAAAATTCAAATGTATCTACGGTAGATATCGGGCAGGATATTACCTACACCGTTACAATTACAAATAGCGGAAATGTAAGTGCAACGAATGTTATTTTTACCGACCTTATTCCAGACGGAACTTCCTTTGAACCGAATAGCTTTACACTGAACGGAACTAGCATCCCAAATGCAGATATCATTACAGGCGTTCCAATCGGTGATATCGCGCCAAACGAATCTGTCATCGTAGCATTTAACATTATCGCCAATGAAATTCCGCCTATAAATCCAATTACTAATCAAGCTAGCGTTAGCTTTCAACATATCGTTAATCCAGCTAATCCCCCAGTTTCAAAAAACATTATTTCTAACAACGTTACAACAAAAATTGAAAGTGCTATTTTAAATACTATTAAAATAGGAGATAAAACTTTTGCAACGATTGGTGATACGATTACGTATACAACGACTATTACGAACACAGGCAATATTCCTGCTAACAACGCTATATTCTCAGACCCTTTACCATCGTGGACACAATTTGTTGCAGGATCAGTTATTGTTGATGGCACTCCATTACCATCCGCTTCGATTATTAACGGTGTTGGCATAAATACAATCAATCCAAATCAAACTGTTACAATCATATTCCAAGTACAAATCGTAAGTAATCCAACAACGTTCACACCTGAACTCCAAAACTTAGGATTTGTTAACTTCCAATATAACGTAGGCAATGCATTACTGGATCAACCTGGAAATGTGGAAACGAATGTCTTCGTTACTTCTATTAATACAGCAATACTTTCAGCTGTAAAAACTGCTAATACAGCCTTTGCAAATATTGGAGATACGATCACTTATACAGTTTTGATTCAAAATAGCGGCAATACAAACGCTACGAATGTAAATTTCTCAGACCCAGTTCCAGCAGGAACAACCTTTGTTGAAAATAGTTTTGCTGTAAATGGAAGTACCATTCCAGGTGCAAATCCAAATAACGGAGTGAATATCGGAACAATTAGCTCGGATAGTTCCTTAACCGTTACTTTCCAAGTCATAGTTACATCAACTCCACCTTCAAATCCGATTACAAACGTAGCATCTATTCAATACACATTCATCGTTGATCCGGCCTCTCCTCCTGTTACAGGCACGATAAATTCTAATAGCGCTTCAACACAAATTAATAACGCGACTGTTACAACTGTTTTACAAGCAAATCGTTCAATTGTGTCTATCGGGGATGTAATTACGTATACAGCAACATTAACGAATACTGGAAACTTCCCTGCAAACTCTGTATTACTCATTAACGGCGTTCCTGAAGGAGCATTATTTGTTCCAAATAGTGTTACGCTCAACGGGATTTCACTTCCAGATGCAAGTCCAACTCTCGGTATTCCCGTTGGTATTATCGCACCAGGTGATTCCGCTACTATTACGTTCCAATTTCTTGCAAGTTCTATTCCACCACAAGGAGCAATTATAAATCAAGCACTTACAAGTTACACGTATATTGTCGATCCAAGTCAACCTCCTGTTACAGCAACATCCTCGTCTAATACGGTTAATACAGCTGTTGTTGATGCATCATTATCCGTAATTAAAAGTACAGATTCTCTCGTACAATCTACTGACGGTACAATCACTTACACAGTAGTCGTTCAAAATAACGGAAATACTACTGCAAATACAGTTACTTTAACAGATTTGGTCCCCGAAGGAACTGCCTTTATTCCGAATAGCGTAACTATTAATAGCGTTTCCGTTCCAGATGCTGATCCTAACGTAGGAATACCATTAAACTCCATCACACCGTCAGAAATCGTCACTGTAACATTCCAGGTTATCGTTCAATCTATTCCAAGCGTAAACCCAATTTCTAATACAGCCCGTATTGACTATACTTTTATCGCCGATCCAACTGCTCCTATCATCTCTCGAACAATTACGTCTAATCCTGCTTTCACACAAATTTCGGATGCGACTATCCTTTCTTTAAAAGCAGTCAATGCACAGCAAGCAACAACAGGTGATATTTTGACTTACACAATAACACTAGAAAATACAGGAAATATTCCAGCTACTAATCTCATATTTTCAGATACGATCCCCCAAGATACTACATTCGTAGAAAATAGTTTTACACTTAACGGAACAACTATACTTGATGCCAATCCAAATGTAGGTGTTACTTTACCTACTTTAGCAGCAAACGCTACTCACCTTATTTCGTTCCAAATTCTTATTAACGATTCATTCTCCCAAGAATCGATTACAAATCAATCCAATACAACATATACAATCCAACCAGACCCAGGGCAACCGCCTATTACTGAAACATCTACTAGTAATATCGTTATTACAAATTTCGTGCAAGCACAATTGGCAATTACAAAAACATCCAATCCAACAACTGTAGATATCGGTGGAACTATACTTTATATTTCTGAAGTGAAAAATATCGGTAATGTTGACGCAATAAATATTAATTTCACAGATTCTATCCCTGCTGGGACTACATTCGTTCCCGATAGTGTCACAATTAATGGTGTCCTTCAGCCAGGTGTAAATCCTGAAAACGGAATACCGATTGGAACAATTCCAGCAAACAGTTCCAAAACGATACTATTTCAAGTGCAAACAAATAATCCACCGAATGAAACTGAAATTGTAAATCAATCTTCAGCAACTTACCAATATGTAAGTATTCCTACAGCCCCACCAGTAAATCGCTCTGCAAATTCTAACATTGTTACAACATCACTTCAAAATGCAAATATTATTTCTGTTAAAAGTGCGGATGTAAATTTCGTATCAATCGGGCAAATGATTACCTACACAAATACACTTCAAAATATAGGAACCGTTCCGGCTAACAATATCGTGTTCATTGATAACATTCCAGAAGATACTATATTCATTGAAGATAGCTTAGCAATAAATAATGTAATTCAGCCTGGCGTGAATCCTGAAAACGGAGTAACTCTCGGCACGATACAACCAAATGAAACAGTCACTATTTCATTCCAAGTACAACTTACAAATATACCAGAGGGCAATACAGTCATTAATATTTCAGACACTTCGTACGAATACCAAATTGACCCTAGTTCTCCAATTATTCAGCGTAGATCGTTATCAAATGCAGTAAATACTGAAGTGCGAACGGCAAATGTTAGTGCAATTAAATCCGCTAACAGATCCATTACACGTATCGGTCAAATCATCACATATACAGTCGCAGTTACAAACGCCGGTACAATACCTATTACAAATACTCTCCTACTTGACGCAATTGCTTCTGGCACCACATTCGTTCCAAATAGCATTCTTGTAGATGGCGTACCAAGACCTAACGAAAATCCAATTACCGGTATCAATCTTGATATAATTCTTCCAAATAATACGATTATTGTTACGTTCCAAGTAAGCGTAGTTTCTATACCGCCACAAAATAACATTAATAATATCGCCGTCATTCACTATGAGTATCGACCAGACCCAAGCACACCACCAATTTCAGAAACGACCTCTTCCAATGCTACAAACATACAATTTATTGATGCTATTCTTATTGCTACAAAATCTGCTAATACTGTATTAGCTACTATTGATGAAACCATTGAATATACAGTATTCATTCAAAATAATGGATCGGCTACAACTAACTCCATCTTTTTTACAGATACTATAGCAGATGGAACAGTATTTATTCCAGGAAGTGTAATAGTTAATAATACTGTACTTCCTGCAGCAGATCCGAATATCGGCTTTTCCATTCCTAATGTCGCAGCAGGTCAAATGGCTACAATAACATTCCAAGTTTCCGTTACGAATTTACCTACTGTAAATCCAACACCTAATACTGCAAACATCGCCTACGACTTTATTTTCAATCCTGACTTTGCACCAATTCAAAAATCTACTACTTCCAATACTACTTTCGTTCAAATTAATGATGCTGATATCGTTTCACTTAAAACTGTTGATTTAACCTCTGTAACGATTGGTGACATTTTAACTTATACAACAACTTTAACGAATACAGGGAATACGGATGCCACTGCTGTTGTATTTACAGACAATATACCTGATGGAACAACCTTTATTGACGGTAGCGTTTTAGTAAATAACATTCCTCAGCTTAACGCCAACCCAAGTGTAGGTATACTTGTGGGAACGATTGCTCCTAACATTTCTATCCCAGTCACATTTTCTGTTACCGTCGTAGCTCTTCCTGCTAGCGGTCATGTTCAAAATCAATCAACTTCTCGTTATACAATAAACGTGGAAGAACAAATATCGACTAGCAATATTACCTTCACTGAAGTTATTTCCGCTAATGTAATTGCGACAAAAACAACACCTATCCAATATGCTGACTTACAAACTATCATCCCTTATACAATTTCCATCATAAATAACGGAAATATACAAGTCGAAAACATTATTGTTACAGATATTATCCCAGCAAATACGAGCTTTATAGAGAATAGTGTTATCGTGAACGGCAACGCTCGGCCAAATGACAATCCTCTTAACGGTATACAAATTGATACCATTCCACCTAATACGACAGCAACTATTCTATTCCAAGTAAGGGTTACTTCGATTCCACAAACAAATCCAATCTCTAACACGAGTACAATTGAATATGAATACACGTTACCAGATCGACCACCTATTACCGAAACTATTACTTCATCAGCTGCCGCAACAGAAATTAATCACGCAAATTTGAATAGTAATAAAGCTGTTGACCTTGCATTTGCAACGGTTGGTGATACGTTAACGTATACGATTACACTAAATCAAACCGGTAATGTTGCAGTAAATGATGTAATCATTCAAGATATTATTCCTCAAGGTACTACGTTTATAGAAAATAGCGTCATTGTAAACGGAGAAACTCTTCCAGGAGTGAATCCAGTAAGCGGCATACCAATTGGTACTATAACTATTGGTGAAGATGCTATCGTTTCATTCCAAGTAACTGTGACTTCTATTCCAACACCAAATGAACTAAACAACAACGCAATTACTACTTTTAACTATATAGTCAACCCAAATAACGTACCTGTTACAAATACGACTACAACAAACACCGTCACAACTACTGTCCAAAATGATAATGTCATTGCGATAAAAGCTGTTGATTTCACAAGTGCCTTACCCGGTCAAACTTTAACGTATACCATCACGATTACTAATAATGGTAATATCATTATCGAAGACCTTCTTTTAGTAGACACAGCACCAGCAGATACGACATTTGTTATTGGTAGTGTTACGATTAACGGAATCAATCAACCTAATGCGAATCCGGAAAATGGTATTACGTTAGGAAATCTTGCTCCAAATGAATCTGTTATTATTACATTCCAAGTGACAATTTCTTCTTCTACTCTTCAATCTACAATCAATAACGATGCTACTATTTCCTATACGCCTATTGTCGGTCCAATCCAACCACCTATTACGATTACAAAGCAAATAAATACAGTTACAAAGCAAACAAATACCGTTACAACGACAGTCGTTGATCCGATGGTTGACATTGAAAAAACAGCTGACAAATCTATTGTCGTTATAGGAGATATCATTACATTCACATTAGCGGTATTTAATCACTCCCCAATTCCGACAATCAGTACTTCTGTTATAGACAGCATTCCAGCTGGTACAACATTTATAGAAAACAGCGTAACAATTAACGGTACTCCCGTTACAAATGTTCGTCCAGACACTGGTATTAATATCGGCTCTTTACCTGCAGATTCAGTAGCAACTATAACATTTCAAGTTCTCGTAACTTCTATTCCTTCAAACAGTACAATTATAAATTCTGCAACAGTTACCGCTGCCTTTCAATTGACACCACAGGATCCAATTATTACTTTCATTGTTAATTCAAATATTGTTCGTATACCAATTCAATTTATAACTGCAACAGTCACGAAAAATGCTTCCGTCAGCTCAGCTTATTTAAATCAATATTTTGATTACACGGTACGTATTACAAATACTTCCAAAATTTCACTCTCAAATATTTCTTTACAAGATACCATTCCAGCAGGTTTACAATTTATAAACGGCACTGTCTTTATTAACGGTGAACGCTCTCCACTAGCGAATCCGAATATCGGTTTCCTAGTTGCCACTAATTTGGAACCAAACGAAACAATTATCGTATTATTCACAGTACAAGTAATAAGTCCACCTGTTAATAATGAATTTAAAAATACGGCCAATATTTCGTTACAACTTCAAGTCTCCCCTACCGACCCACCAATTACAGTAACCGTTACAAGTAACGAAAACATCGTCACTTTTGTTCCAGAAAATCCAGATGAAACACTTCCAAATTTAAATTGCTTCTTTGACGGTGAACGCTTCATTCGCATTACTCCTCGAAATGTACGAAATTACCTTTGGACTTGGATTTGGTGGAAGTAATTGAAACAAAAAAGAGATTGTAGTTTGGTTGAAACCAAATTACAATCTCTTTTTCATTACCTATATCCCACTACGTTGTAACTCGTCCAAGGATATACAATTAAACAACATCTCAAGTTATCTTAGTCGTAATAAGTTGGCCAGCTTCATTAATAGTAACTTTCCATTTCACTCCACTAGCAGTCTTCATGATTATACCTTTACTTGCCTCTATTTCAATATCTCCAAACATTCTTCCGCCAGTTGTCGCTAACCAAGCGTTCCCGTTTTCCATAGAAGACCTTGCAAAAATACGATTAATTCGAAAACGCTTATGATCTTGAGAATAACCACTTAATGTAATTCTAACTTTATATAACTGACTCGCCTTCATATTCGATATAATTGTATCGCCAACATTTAATGGAACATCCAACGCGATAACCCAACTTCCAGTTGCGCTTAATGCATATTCAATTTTAATTTTCTTTGGGCTCTCTCCCCACCCAAAATACATTCCAAAACAATTTAACATTTGTATTGGTTTTTTCGTAAAATCCAGTTCAATTACAACTGGATTACTATCTGGAACGTCAATATAGTTTACACTTTGTTCATCTATTAAATTAAAGCAATTTGCGAGATTCCCCCCGTAAGGCACTTTCCCACTTACTTGCTTAATCGTATACTTCTGCTGAGCATTTACTAAAATATCATCTTGATTCCCTATTAAATGTGGTTTATTTAACGTAATCGGTAACTGAATTCGAAGAGATTCTTCATAGGTAGACTTACAAACATTGTATTGTCCTTTATCTACAATAGTTGTAGAAAGTAAATTTGAAAAAAGGTAGTTACGATGCGAATTAGAAGAAAATTCAATGACAATTTGTTCACTACTCATCCGGTACGTATCCCAAATCATACAATCAAATGTATTATACGCACCTGAGCAACGAATTGCTTTTTTCGTTTGTTGTCTACATTGCACTTGAATATCATGAAACGTATTTCCTGAACTTTCATTTGGCAAATCACTATTTCCATCTACTTCAATCCCATACACACATCCATCAATAAATATTGATTGAAATACATTGGCATTAATCCAGCAAGGTGTATTGATATCATCTATATACTCTGTTTTCAAATATATTGCAGTTTGAAAGTTTTTAATTTGAATAAATTTGACTTGAAAGAAACTAATATAATCCCATGCCTTTTGACAATAAAAATGTATAGCTTTTCCTTTATACGATGGAGTTGTATTTATTATATTTATATTTGATATAACAGATTGATTAGGTACTTCGATTTGTTGTGAACCAGAAACATAAATGACAGCCGATTGAAACAATGGATTTATAACTTGAATAGTACCACCAACTATCGAAGCGTTACTTTGTAGCTCAAATGCATTAAAATCCCCATCAATTTGCAGCGTTACGGTAGGATCTAACTCTAATCTTACGTTTGATTTAATAACAATCGGCTTTACAATTTTGTACGTATTTACCCCTGTAATTCTAACCGTCGAAATTCGATTCGCTACACAATAATCAATAGCTTGCTGAATTGCTAATGAGCTATCATTTCCCGAGTTTGGAACTGCGCCAAAACAATCAATGTGAACGCTACTTTCTGGCGCACAATCTTCTTGGGAAGAAATATATTCTGACAAAATAAATTCACTCCTCATATTACCTTTTTTCATATAATATGTGAGTTCTCTCTTAAAAGTTTCTATAATAAAAAAAACAAACGACCTACCCGGTCATTTGTTTAACTCATATATATTTTTCGTTTCTTCTATCATTTTAGCTAACGAGAAATACCTCACTGCTTTCTCTCGTGCTTTCAATCTAATATCATTTACCCTTTGTTCATCCCCTTGTAGTTCTTCAAGTGCACTTGCGAATTCAGATTCGCAATATTCAGATATTAAAACACCTGATTCTCCATCTATTACCGCTTCATGTATTCCACCAACATCTATTGAAACAATTGGTGTCCCTGTAGCCATCGCTTCAATTACTACCATTGGAAACACTTCACGAAAAGATAATAAAAGTAAAGCATCCATATTCCCTATAAACTCATGCGGCTCTGAAATATTCCCTAGCATCTTCACCCTTTGCTGTAATCCATATTTTTCTATTTCTTTCATAATCGATTCTTTCTCTGGTCCATCACCAGCAATATAAAACATAAAATCATTTCTCTTTTTCAACACATTTGCAATTTTGACAAATAGTTGATGGTTTTTCTCTTTGGATAATCTAGCTAATATCCCTATTTTATATGTAGATTCTTTCTTTTTCTGCTGGAATAAAAACTTTTCAATATCGACACCGTTATAAATTGTATTTATTTTTTCTTCTGCTACATGAATTGAAATTAAATTATTCTTCTCAAACTCACTTACTGTAATAATATTGTTCACATATTTATTCATGAAATAACGAAAAAGCGTTGGCATTTTCTTTTCTAATATCGTTACATTATGTTTCGTATAAACAATTTTCATCTTTTTTTTAATAAACTTTTGAATTAGAAAAGCATATAATACCATTCGCAAACTATTTGCATGAATAAGTTCTATCTTTCGATTACAAATTTCGTTTCGTAAATAATAAATATTTCTCAAATGATTCCATCGACTAAGTAATATAAAATTTTCTTTTCTAGTAAGAGATTCATATAGTTCTCCATCACCTGCAGCTGTATAAATCTTAAAATCATCATAACGCAAATTACTTTCCAATTTACAAAAATAGCTCTCGGCTCCGCCAGTTATCAATTTATCTGTCATCAACAGTATATTCATAATTGCGTCTTCCCAACTACATTGATTTTATTTTTTTTATAAGCATGATAAGCATACTTACTAAAATAGTAAAAAATTTGCACCGAATTCAGTCGTTCTTGTTCCCTTAACAATTTCCAATACCGGAAAGCTGCTCTAATTTTATTTCTAGAAACAGAATTTGTAACAATTCTATATTTTGCTAACACTTGCTGTATCCCTTTTGCTTCATACCCTTCATGTAATAAGTTCAGCCATAACGCTGTATCTTCCGGCTGTATACTAGGCATTTCGACATATGGAATTTTTTCACGATCAATCATCACTGTTAAACAACCGATAATTGTATTTCCTACTAAATAATGATAGTCAACAGATTTTGGTGCACTCACTTCACGATTTAATTCATTACCGTTTTCATCAATTAAACTATACGACGCATATGAAAAAGCAATATTCATTTCTTCCATAAATAACAATTGTGTCTTCAATTTATGCGGCAACCATATATCATCGCTATCTAAAAAGGCAATGTACCTTCCTCTCGCCTCTTGGATCGCTAAATTCCGAGCTTTAGCAGCACCAACATTTTGTTTTAATGATAATAACCTAATACGTGAGTCTCCTTCTATTATATCTTTAATTTTTGTGGCAGATTGGTCGGTTGAACCGTCATCAACGATAAGCATTTCCCAGTTTTCATACGATTGATTCTGTACAGATAAAATTGTCTCACCTATAAATCGCATACTATTATAAGAAGGTGTTATTACAGAAACATAAGGCGGCTCGTTATGTGCTGATAGACATTTTACCATCTATCTTTCCCCTTCCTTCATATATTGAAATATACTTCACAACAACTGCTAAAAATAAAAAGAATGCTTCGTTAATAATGAGTGACAATGACATCATCTGAAATATAAATGCAATCATAGTCAATAGAAGATATGGTTTTTCACGAAACAAAGTATGCTGCGCTAGCTTGAACATTAATATGAATAAAAACGCGCTATATAGAAGAAAACCAATTGTACCCGATTCAGACAAGATTTCTAAAAATGTATTGTGTACATATAATTTTTCATTAAATTGATACTCATAATAATTCGAAAAGTTAAAAGCACCGATTCCGATATATGGATTGGATAAATAATATTTAAAAGCAGCTTCCCATAATGTAAATCTACCACTTCCATTATCATGGGAAAAATCAGAAATTCGTTTATTTAATATGTCATCTAATTGGCCCCCCATTACACTATTCGATAAACTAAAAATAACTACACTAAACAATACTAAACTTATAATTATTTTTATTTTTTTAGCGAAACTAGACATACATATATATACAAAAATGACAAGCACAAGCGCTAATATTCCCCCTCTTGAAAAGGTTAATAGACTCGTCGTAACACATAAAATTAACCCTAAGATGTTAGTGATATTTTGCAAATTCGTCATATAGTACATAAAAAATATTGTATTATAGAAAATAAAAATGTTAGGATCATCTAGCAATCCAATTAACCGTGGATATCCTCTATCAACTAATAATCCAGCAAAAATTTCTCTCTCTTCTCCACCGTATAAACTAAAGTATTGTAAACCGATTATATAGAGTAGTAGACTTACAACATTAAATACTATTCCTACATAAGCAATAGATGATTCAAGTACCACTATTTCAGTATTCCCCAATAAATTTCTCATTATAAAATAGCATCCTAAAACGAGTAGCACGCCAAAAATCATACGAATACTAGCATTTAAATACATAGAAAGAATTCCGCTTAAACAATAAATGAAATAAAACAGTAAAAATATAACTTCATGAAAATATAACTTTTGAATATGAAAGTCTTTAATTGTTAAACAAAAATATATGACTAAAAAAATCATATATATCTTCAATGAAAATCCAATATATAAATTGTATTTACTTAACATGACAAATAATATTAGAAGAATAATCCATCCCATTGATACTTTCATATTATTTTCCATAGGCTATATCCCCTGTTTCGTAATATAATCCTTTTTGCGTATTTTTCTTATAAAAGAAAGAAGAAGTTTTTTTAGCTCATAATCATATAGGAATATGGCAGCTACTACAATTAGTATATTAAGAACAAGCGCAATTAAATGATATGTATGCAATATATATTGCACTCCAATAAAGGTTACACCAAAATAAATTGTATACGGTATTACAATTTGGAATACAATTTTTTTCTTCACTACACTTACCGCTATATATCCCACTAAAGCGACTATTTCAAATAAAACCATAGCGTATGCCGCTCCTATCACTCCACCAAGACTACTAAAGCTATAAAGCATAACCCCACCTATCACCAATGCTACACACTGCACAACAGTCCTCTTATTTTGACAACCACTCGTCGTTAAACCGTCAGCAATGGCAATATTTAAACTTTGTAGCACAATAAGAAATGATAATATTTGGAGTGGTTCTACTGCATTCCTCCATTCTTCATGAAAAAATATAGAAATAAAGTATGGTGCTAAATGATATAAACCGATCGTCATACATATTCCTACAATCGCCATTGATTTAATTTGAAGTAAATTTAATTTCGTATGCTCTTCTATATTATTCTGGTTATAATGCTTAAAGAGCACCGGAAAAAATGCACCTGCAATTACCCCTGGTACTTGATATAAAGCTGCCGGCATCCGGTACGCCACTGCAAAAACACCTACCATACTTAATGGCAATGTATAGTTAAGCAAGATAGGCGCTAATTGTGGCGTACTCATTATTAAAAAACCGCTAATAATAAAGGGAGTTAATTGCCAAAATAACGCTTTATGAATTACGACTTTCATATTCATTTTCGTCTTTCTTCTCATGATATATATACTGAATAAACCACCAATCATATACCCAAAAGCATATAAACGAGCTGTTACATACACCGGTAACTCTCCGAAAATACAAAAACATGTAATTATAATGACAACTGATGCTGATACAACTTTTATGAGCGCTATATACTTCATACGTTCCGTCAGTTGAAAATAGGCAATCCCTATGTTTTGCCAAGTTAATCCTATTAACATGAAAAACATTACGTTTATCATCATATAAATTAAATTTTTATCCGCATACATATAATGAATAGCAATATAACCGATGATAGAAATAAAAATAAGTAGAATCATCCTTATTTTTATATACGATGATAAAATCTTCTCTAAATCTGCTCCATCCTTTGCCCCTTCTCGAAGAAACGTATTACTAAGTCCTAAGTCTGTAAAAAATAACATAACAAACGTCACTGCTATGGCAACACTAAACATCCCATAATGTTGTGCGTTAAAAAAGTTTGCTAAAACAATTAAACTGACGGCCTGAAGAAGGTTAGCTAAAATCGTACTATAAAATAGATGGATAATATTGCTTAGAATAGATCTACCCATACAAGTTCTCCTTTGCAAGTAACCTACTTACATATGTTGTTTGTTTACATATATATTTATCTTGCACCATTACCGTTCAATACAATTAAAACGGTTTTACATAAAATACGGATGTCCATCCGAAATGTTTTCATTTCAATATACTCCATGTCCAGCCTCAACTTTTCCTTTGGATCAAGATTATACCCTCCATTTATTTGTGCCCATCCTGTTAGTCCTGGTTTTACTATTAAACGTTCCTTAAATTCTGGAATATACGCATCAAACTCATTATAAAAAAACTCTCTCTCTGGTCTAGGGCCTACAAAAGACATATCTCCTCTTAAAATGTTTAAGAGCTGTGGTAATTCATCAATTCTCGTTTTTCTTATAAACAATCCAACTTTTGTAATTCTTTGATCATGTTCTTTTGCCCATTGTGGTCCGTTCATTTCAGCATCCTTTACCATCGACCTTAATTTAAATACATTAAACTTCTTCCCGTTTATACCTAAACGTTCTTGAAAGTATATTGGAGCCCCTGATGTTTCTAAGGTAATCATAATACAAAAGAACAACATAATTGGTATTGTTAATAGTAACAATATGATTGAAAATATAATATCAAACAAGCGTTTTACACTTCGATTCAATATGCTAGGCTTTTCTTGAGCCGGAATCGTATACAACTTGGCTTGATTTGTTTCACGAATCATGGATCGTTACCCCCACATTCAAGAATATAAAATTATACCTATTAATTCACATTCTTTCCTATTTATATCCGCTATTACTTTTTGCACTGTACGTAATGAATCTTTTTGCTTTTTAACTGCTAAAACCACTCCATCGCATTTCCCTGCAATAATGTGCGTAGCAGGAAGTTCAAATACTTCAGAAGAATAAACGAAAATGTAATCAAAATCTTCTTTCCACTTAGCAATCGCATTATCAAATTCATCCATAGCAACTAAAGGCGTCCCTGTGTGTACTGTTTTTTTTGCAGGAATACAATATAAGTATTTAGACAAATTACTAGAAAAAGATTCATAATTGCAGGAGGAGGAGCTTATTATATCGTTTACTGTTATCATGTGATCACTTTGTAATAATACATGTAATTTAGGGTCAGAAAAATTCACATCAATAAGTAACACCTTTTTCTTCATTTCTGCAAACACTAGACTCATATTTACTATAAGTGAGGCAACAACCCCTCTGTCCTTCGTTGAACTAACTGTGAATAGTTGTTTTCCAGATTTTTTCAGCTCGTGATACACCGTATAAAACTGCTCTTTCATCAGATCATCATGCAAATCGAATGGCAGCTGTTTCTTTGTCCTAAACATCGACATGTTCACCTCGATATATAGATGATTGTTTATCAATCTCTGTAGATTTCTGTTTTCTATTCGGTTTCACATTTATGTGACCAATAACAGAGACTGTTGTTATTTTCTCTAAATCTTGTTCCGTGTATATACGTTCATCAAAATAATCTCGAAATACAGCTAAACCTATCCCAACAAAAAAACTAACAATTAAAGAAATAGGAATGATCAGTTGAAATTTCGGAAACAATTTTTCAGCCTGTTCCTGTAACTCAGGATCCGTCAACACTTTCACACCTTGTACATTTGTGTACTGTTGAAAACTTTGTTGTGATTGCTCTGCCAATGTCTTTACAATGTCTTTCACGATTTTCGGATTGGAATCTTTTACTGTAACAGTTACAATTTGTGAGTTGTCCGTATTCACAACCGAGATTTTTTGTGCTAATTCATAACTTGATTGCTCTAATTTCAAAGTTTTTTTGACTGTTGAAATAATTAATGGGCTTTTTAAAATATCAACATACGATGTTACTAGTTGCTTATTTTCTTGTGTTTTATTTGTTGAATTTTCCTTATTAAACTCATCTAAATTCCCAACAAGAATTTGCGTTGAATATTGATATGACGGCTTTAAAACATACATAGAGATAAGAACTAAAGAAGCGGTTAAACAACACATCGTTAAAATAATCGTTACGAATCTTCTTTTCAGTAATTGTTGAAAATCTTTTATACTCATTTCTTGCTTCAATTATTTCACCGCCCTTTTCTGAATAACATCCTGCAATTCACTCTTTACAGATAACCCTTTCTCTCTTCTATCCACTTGTTTTGTTACATACTTTCCGACTCCGAATGCAAATTTTTCTACATATACATACGAAAGCATTGCAAGTATAAACGAAAAAACAAGTGAAAAAATTAAAATAATAGGCAACGGTAATATTTCATGGAGCATGTATATAAGGGAAAACAACGATATAATATGGTATAAATAAAGACTGTAAGAAATCTTCCCCAAATATAACAAATATTTATTATGTAGCAAGGACGACAAAGTTGATATTGACAAACTTAATATGACAAATAGACTTGCACTTATCGCCACTACGTAGTCTCGAAATATAAAATTATTGAGCACTTTAATTTCTCCTATAAGCCCTTCATACATAAAAAGTAAAATCGCAAATAAAAACCATGCAATTTTTGTGTTTTTAGTACAATTACTATAAAAAACTATTAAATTATTTTTATACTTCGCAACTAGTGCTCCTAGTAAAAACAGTACTGTGTAATGCAATGTTAATGCATAGCTTGTTAATGTTAAGCCCGAGCGAAACAAAAATAATATTACGACAGAACATATACTAAAACTAAACAATAATAGTAATGAACACCTTAACGTTTTTCGTAAGCAAATCATCAAAATTAACGGAAAAATTATTGATATTCGCATTTCATGGACAAGTGACCAAATCACACCGTTATATGCATCTGTATTATATTTCCCAACCAATAAAATATGTTGTGCGATTAAGCTTGAAGAACTTTCAATCGTCCATGAGCGATTAAACCATTCACTTAAATAAGAAATACCATATTCACTAATTGTAATCTGGCATACAATAGCTATAATTATTGCCACAATATAAGGAATATATATTCTGCATATACGTTTTAAAAGGTATGACCCATAGCTACTATAGTTTTTTTGAATAGATTCATACAAAACAAATCCGCTCAAAACAAAAAAGATAATAACTGATTCGTTACCACTACTAAAAATTAGACGAGCAGGCGTTTCTTTTAATAGATACACAACAAATGGTTTATTATCTTCATAACTGTAATTTTGAAATGCTGAAAAAATCATTAAATGATGACCAATCATTACTACTAATGAAGAAATCCCTCTTATAGAGTCCAATTCTTCGTATCTTTTCATCTTTTTACATCAACTCCTAATGAAATGATAATAATCATTTCAAAGCGACATCTTTATTCATATTCCTCTCCTTTCTTTTCATTCCAATTTTTCATATTAAAATGATTTTATAGTATAAATTTGAGTGTATTGTAACATTTTTTGTAATATTTTGAATAGAAAATCTCAAAAATTGGTATATACCAATTTCAACCTCGAAAAATGAGTAATATTGATAGAAAAACGCTATAAAAATATCTTGCATATTTACAAAATTAAAGAGCTGAATAGCGTTTTTTCAATATAAAATAAAAAAGATAGCCTACATAGGCTATCTTTTTTATTTTATTTAATTACTGGCACCACTATATGCTACATGTCGTTTCTCAATTCTCTCTTCAATTTCTTTCATATTTTCTTTATTATTTAATAGTGATTGTTTATTTTCAATTAATAATTGTTTAAAAGATTTTCTCACTTTTTTTCTCATTTTCATTGTCCTCCTTGGGGGATGGTTTATATAAAAGATAAAGAATTATCTGTGTGTTCTTATAATAATTGATTGTTGTGAATTCTATTTGAACTTCATATGAAAATTCCGTTTATTTTCTGACAACTTTGTGAACACGAAAAAATGATTATCTAAAACTATGTTGAAATTAATTCACTTCATGATAAAAGTTATTATTTTCATCAACTTTTATCATTATATCTTGTCGAAATATTTATATATTTAAAATTGAGTTCGACATAATTTTATTTATTATAATACTGTTTACAAAAACAAAAAGAAGGTGTCACCAAGTCAAAGTTCGACTTATGCAACATCCCTCTTCCCAAACTATTTATAGCATATTTATTAATATTTCAGGTCTTCCCCAATTCATTTCTTCACAAACAAATCTAAGTTTTTCTTCATCCATTGTGTGTAATCCTTCTTCTAGTGAACATGAAATTGGAACTTCACAGTGAATTTGGGCTAATTGTAACGAAATATTTAAGTTCTCTAAATCACTTTCAATCTTCGTACGCTGCGCTTTTGTTAATGACTCTACATTTTCTAGTACAGCGGATACTGTTCCGTGCTCTTGAATAAGCTTATACGCTGTTTTTTCACCGATACCTTTTACCCCTGGATAATTATCACTTGTATCTCCCATGAAAGCTTTTGCATGGACGATTTGCCACGGCTCTACACCTTTTTCTTCCATGATTTTCTCCGGTGTGTAATATTCGTAATTTCCAATTCCTTTACGCAGAAGCATAACTGTAACGTTCTTATCAACAAGTTGAAGTAAATCTGTATCACCAGTTAAAATATAAACTTCAGCTTCATTGCAATATTGTTTTGCAAGCGTACCGATACAATCGTCCGCTTCGTAGCCTTTCATACCGATAACTGGAATGGATAATTTCGCAGTCATTTCTTGCACTAAATCAAATTGAGGAATTAATTCTTCTGGTGGCGCTGCACGATTTGCTTTATAATTCGAGAACGATTCTGTTCTAAATGTCGTACTTCCCATATCCCAGCATGTAACGATATGTGTTGGTTCGATCGCTTGCGTAGCTGTTAACAAGTGTTTCATATAACCATGAATCCCGTTCGTAGGGGTTCCATCTTGTCGTTTCATAAATTGTCCGTAGACACTTGTTGCGTAAAAAGCACGAAATAATAGTGCCATACCATCAACTAATAATACTTTTTTCATAATTCCTCTCCTATTAAAAAAATAATAACCTCACGTTATCACGTAAGGTTATATAAATAGATTACCATTCTACGTTTTTGCTCAACTTTGTCTATTATACATTGTTTTTGTATATTTAGCACCATTAACACATTAAGACGTTCTACTACAACAAGTATGCAATATGCCTGAATACGTATTTTTTCCAGTAGAAACAACGATAGCTTTTGCATTTCCACTAACGATATGCGAACCTTTAAAACATACATTTTCAAGCTCAAGTGGATTATAATCTTTCATCCGTTTTAATGGAATAAATCGTTTACGTTCAAGATGATAGCAGCTCTCAAACTTCTCTATATTCGCTTCGTTTCCCGTTAACACAGACTCATTCACTAATAAATCATCTGCATAAATAATACGTACATCAGCTGGCACAGCATCTCCAGCCGAAAGAAAAATCATATCTCCAGGTACAAGTTCTTGCACTGGTATCTCCATCATTTTCAGTTCACTATTTAACCCTGTACTACTAGAACATTCTACTCTAGATACAGTAATCGTTTCACGTTGTAATTCATCACACACACGTTGTTTTGAAAAACCTGGAATCATGCCACCAAGCTTCATCATTACTTCTGCGAGAAGTGCTCTTTTTGAAGTTAGTTCATTTCGGCCATATACTTGAATACGTTTTTGCGCCTCTTTCATTGATAGTCCGTCTCTTGTTGTTTTAAAATATGCAAATACAGATTTTACATCTCTTGTTGCAATTTCAATTAATAAATCTTTATTTTTTTGGAGCATTGTTTGTTCTTTTATTGATTTTTTACTTAGTTTATATGACGTGTTACCCACAGTTTTGTTTGCATATAACATATTATCGTCTCCTCCTTTACAACATAGGAAGAAACGCTTTGTTTCTCAATTTATCCACTTTACTGTGAAAGTGTCTCGCGTTTTATAAACGCTACATTATGATAAATATAGAGGGAGGAACAAATCGTTTCCTGCCTACATCATATATTTTTGATTTGAAGTATATGGGTAACGGAACCGAGTCAGAATTTGACATGCTCCTCACCTCCTCGTTTAATTTTATAGTTTATACTATGAAATTACTCATAGCTTGGTAACAAAAAAGGCCCCTACCCTTAAGAGAGTAGCGGCCATTACATACACAAATAAACGATTTCTAATATAATTAGAAATCTACGGACCTCTCCCTCACCGAGTTTTAGCACTGTATAGCATAGGTACATTACCAGCTACGTTAAGAAAAACCTTAATTCGATCATTCCTGTTGACCCATTGGCGTCTCTCGACATTTTTGGGCAGTAGCATTTCTCTATACAGGAGCCTCACCTAACAGAGACTTATTTTCATTACATTGAAAATGTTACTCTTATTTAAAATAGATGTCAACCGTAGCCTACAATTTTTTCAAAAGGTATGGCAAACTAACATATATAAAGTGTAACTTTAATCAGTGGAGGTTTTGTTCATCCCCCACTGATTATTAGCCCTCACCAATCGGGCTTTTACGGGATAAAATAAAAAACTTTACGTTTAAACGTAAAGTTTTTAATAAGTTATACAACCAGCAATTACAATCCCAATTGAAATTGATAAAAACATAAGAAAAAGACCGACTGCTTGATTATCTTCTTCGAGACTTTTGTTTATATTAAAGCGTGGTGTAAGCCACTCAGCTAAATAAAAGACGATAATTTGAGCCAAAATCCCAACTGCTCCCCACGAAATCATATCAAGAAGTGAAATTGAATTAGCTGCTGTCGAATATAAAACAACAGCTAACCCAAGTAATCGTCCTCCAAGCACATAGCTTACCGCCTTATTTCCTTGAGCCATTAACTTAAATTCCTTTACTTTCGTTGTCACTTCCATCAAGAACAGACCTATACATAAAAGGCCGAGTGTTACTACTAAATATAATAAAAAATTAATCATTTTTTCCCCTCCTTTTTATACCTACCGGTAAATAGTACGATTCATTTCCTGTAATCTTTTCTCCCGCACGAATACCGATACTACTCGCTTTTCCAGCAATTAAAAACGAACCAAACACATATGACAGTTTCTCGATCCCTTTTTCTGTTTCCAAGGATACGACTGGCAGTTCGATATACTTTTGAAATATCGGCAGTGACGCTTTATATGTTTGGTGTGCATTTTGAAGCATAATATTTTCGTCTTTATCGCGAATCGTAATTGTATCTCCTTCTCTCCCAAATGAAGGTTTTTGAACGAAAGAACCTTTTCCTAAAAATAAATCTGGTTCTAAATATGTAGGTAACATATATTCTTTAATCCACTGTTGTTCCTCATTTGTATAAAAGGCCTCTTCTTCTGCTAACCCCCAAATAAGACACTGAATTGATTTTGGCTGAAGTAAAAATGCTGACAAAGGATTTATTATAAAAAGCTTTCCGGCTTTTACAAGTTGTAACAATTCCACACCTACCAAATCTCCTGTTTCAGGATCTTGATCCTCAATTAAATCTTCTATCGGATATGTTTGGCGATATAAAACATCAATCTTCGCCCCATCTTTATCGACTAGAGCATCCTTTGTAATTCTAAGTTCTGACATTGGCACTACTTTATTTTCAACATGGCATAGCTGACTTAAATACATAGTGGTATTCCAATCCTCGATATGTTCATGATGTGCTGAAAAAACAACATTTGGATTATCTAATCCCTTTGTCGCTTCCATTACTGCTTTCGTTACACCAGAAGATAGCAATCGTTCTTGATCCGAGTTTGGATCATCATAGCCTAGATTTCCACATACTTTCCCATTCATTTGAAAACATTCCACAATAAAAGTTGGTGTATCACTATTAAACTCAAGCATTTTGATTTTGTTATCCTCTGTTACAGCAAAATCAAATCGCGAAATTACAGATTCAGGATAGAGCCCTTTCATTCTAATGAAAGATAAACTCGCGGATGGAAAGCCAAGATCTAGAAGCTGTTCGTCACTTAAATTACGCAGCAGTCTAGCAGTCTTAAAAAATATTTTCCCCATTCGTTCAGTCGCTAAGTGTAATTGGTCCAAAGTCTGATTTGTTATAGAAAAAACATGAAACAAACTATACTCACATTCATATAAATCCGACCAAAAATCCGGATATTTTAAATAAAATTCTTTTCGATCCCTTATGTATTGCGACATATTTTAGCCCCCAAATCCTCCCTTTGAACCGCTTCCAATTCCACCTTTAAATTCAGCAGACGATTGATACGATTTAAACGCCGATGAATTTTTAAAAGTGGATTTATTTTGATAGTATCGCCCACCATAGAAATAATGCCCACGATAACCTGAACTACTATCATCACACTGCCATACCCCAAGTTCATCATCCCAATCCCAATCAGAACAACTATTATCATTTGGTTTTGGGGGAAGATCTTGTGCGCAACCAAATAAAGTGCCAGTCATTAAAGACGTTACGACACCACCTACTAGCCATTTCGTTTTTGTCACCTTCGCACTCCCCTTTTTAAATTCTATTCCTATTATATAGGATGGCATGATAAAGTAGAAGAAAAAGGAAGAAGAGGGATTAAATGCGCTTAGAATATCGACTTAATGATGAAACGAAAGGGTATCCTGCTTTATGGAACTACGCCAATATTTCTAATTCTGAAATTATCGCACGCATGACTTGTGAATATTTTATTAAAGAGAAAAATACTTATGTTGTTACTGCAACTTCGGTTGATCCAGACGGAACAGCAGTTATTTATATTCAAAAAGAAGTTTTCGCAAATGACCCTTCAGACCCTACATACTCCTACATCGGTTTTGAAATTAGAGAACTAAGTGAAACGAGTTCAAACATAGTAGATAGTCAAGATGTATGGAACTATGAAGAAATTTTACCATCTCTTCATTCAGATATTATATATATTCAGCGAGACGGCATGTCTATGGAGTTCTCCTTAGATTCAAGAGAGATTGATGAAGACAGAAAGTGCTACATTTATTACGGAAACTTCACAGGTGAATCAAGATAATATTGATATATCTATGCAACAAAAAAACCTTACGTATAAAACGTAAGGTTTTTATATAGCCCCACATATGCCGTTCTCTCTAGATGTCCATAAACCTGCTCTCACAGGTGGATGCTCTCACAAATGTTTGTAACTTCCTTCTTAAAAAGATGGCATGTTAGCTACATTTAAATATTGAACTTCCATATTAAACTTATTGGTTTAAGACATGCATAAGCTACGTACACCGTAGGAATTTTATATAAGGTTAGTTGAAATAAGACCCCCGCACGTGCCGCTCCTCGTAAATGTCCAAAAACCCGCTACTCGCAGGTGGATGCCCTCACAGTTACCGTACATCTTCCTCCACAAGGAAGGCTTGATGATGGTCGCTAAATATTGAGCTTCCGTATAACTAACATCGGTTTTAGACATAAATAAGTTACGCACACCGCAGGATGTATTATTTACTTGTCGTTATATTATCACATTGTTTCTAATGTGTAAAATACAAAGTTTTTCGAGCAATCTCTTGCTTGTGACCTTATTTTAATACAAATTATTTTTGCATGCAAGTGATTAATCTTCTTCTTTTGCAATTTGATTTTCTGGATAAGAAATCCAATCACTCCAGCTACCTGCATACAATTTTACATTTTGGAATCCAGCCAATTTTAATGCAACGATATTTGGACATGCCGTAACACCAGAACCACAATATACAATGGTTTCCTTATCTTTCGAAAGATTTTGGAAGCGTTCTTGTTGCCCAGCTCCATTCTTAAATTGTCCTGATTGCAACATTCCATCCTTCCAAAAATGGTTTACCGCTGTCGGAATATGACCTGCTTTATGATCGACAAGTTCCTCGACACCAGCATAACGCTTTGGCTCTCTAGAATCAATTAATGTAACATCCGCACCTGCACGGATATTCTCTCTGACCGTTTCCATCGTTACAAGCATATGATCTTGTATGTTTGTTTTGAATGCTTTTCGTATAACAACAGGAATTTCCGTTGTTGTCGGTAGTCCATTCTCTTTCCAAGCCGGGAAACCACCATCTAATATATATACTTTCTCATGTCCTACATAGTTACATAACCACCATAAACGAGCAGCATTTGCACCGGCTTGACTGTCATACGCAATTACTTTCGTATGTTCATCAATACCAGCCTCCGAAAGCTTGTCTGCAAACTCCTCAATATTTGGTAAAGGATGGCGGCCACCATGTTCTGCTATAGGACTTGATAAATCTAAATTCAAATCAAAATATAACGCATGAGGAATATGTCCTTCTTCATACTTTTCTCTACCCCAATTAGGATTCGCTAAATCAAAACGACAATCGATTATACGGACATTCTCATCTTCTATATGCTCACGTAACCATTCGACTGTAACTATCATCTTTAACGACCTTCTTTCTCTTTCAAACGACTTACATACTCCATAACCATTTCTTCTGTAACATATTTACGCTGCAAGGTAACACCATTTTTTGCAAGATCATTAATTTGCTTCGTTACAACATTAATGACATCAACCGAAAATTCTTTCCCATTTGACGCAAGAGATACGGCAGCTTCAATAGCTGCTTCACGCTGTGCATCTAATTGTAAACATGCTTTTACACTTTCATTTTGTTTACGAGAATGTGCTGTAATTGCTTTATGTACTTCCATCTTCTCTTCCCCCTAAATAGTTATACGTTTTTATTCAATTCCATTGCAAGCCGGATCATATCACGACATACAATCCCATTTTCAATAATCTCTTCTTCATAATGCTTCGAAAAGTAATCAAAATCAATAGAAAAAATACGAAATCCACATTTTTGATATAAAGCAAGTTGTGAAACACTAGAATTGCCTGTACCAACTTCAAGTTTTGACATACCATATCCTTTAGCAGTTTCTACAGCATGCCTTAATAGCTTCTTCCCAATCCCTTTTCCTTGTAAATGCTCTGCAACCGCAATATTCATGATTTCCATCGTCTTTGGCCTTGTTTCCAAAAGAACATATACACCGATAACGCTCCTCCCCTGCTTAGCTACGTATGTTAATCCTCTTTGTACATATGTAGCTATTTGCCGTTCACTTGGATCAGCAAGTAGCAATAAAGACTTCGGTATAGCCTCTTTTGGAATACGTTCTATTACAACAGACATAAAAAATTCCCCCTTCTCTATTGTTCTAAACCCTCCTTGTCTACCATAAGTAATAGAAAGGAGGGATTCACCATGGACAACAATGAGAAAAAATGCAACGTCATCTCTATTGATGGAAAGAAGAAGAAAAGCGACACGTATTCCTATCCAAAATTAGTAGTTGAAAACAAAACATATGAATTTTCTTCATTCGTCTTATGCGGTGAAACACCAGATGGCAGACGACTCGTTCTTACTCATATGATTTCTACCGATGAATTTGCTGGATTTGTAAAATCTTTAGATACTGTACTGCAAAAGAAAATTGAACGAATCTTTTTCTCATAACGACTATATAACATAAATTTCTTTTTCAATCTCTACTAACTGCTTTTGCAATTGTTCTTTACTTTGTTCATATAGAGATACATCGATCGTTTCAGCCAATGCAAACAATATACTTTCATAATAGTTCATCACATCTTGCTGCATCACTTTTTGGAATAAGTTCCACTTCATATCCCACTCTTGCTTATAATGATGAACAAATAAATCTTTTTCATCAGCTACATAGTTTGATACGAACGGTTCTAATACAGATTTAGCGTCTTCTTGCATAAAAGCTTTGTCATTCTTTTCAAAAAAGCTTTTCTCATTTTTAAAATGTGCCAGTGCTTTTTTGAAATCTTTTATTTCAACTGAAGGGAACGGTTCTTTATGTGTAATATCTTTATATTCATACTCCACTATTCCATTCATAGAAATTGATTCATTTTCTACTTTACAGTTCACTACAATTTCGTCCTTTGCACGCTTCATCGCTTCGTCTATCCATTTTTCAAGGCGTAATGATGTCGCACGCATTTCTTGCAATAAATCATGCTGAATAAATGCTACTAATTCCATAACACACTGTTGCAATTGTGTTTTCACATTTCCATCCGTTCGAAGTGACGCCGGATTAATAAATTCAGTAAACACATCGTTATAGCGCAGGAATAGACGCTGTTGCACGTAATAAAGCAACTCTTTCACTTCATTTTGCATCGCCTGTTCTTCAGCAAGTACACTATATGATGAAATGATATGAAGTAGTTGATCACGCTCTGCTTCATATTTTTTCGTTTGCTTCTCTTTCTCTTCATTCCCCTGTTTTGCACCCTTTATCATGTTTACTAAAAGCTGATCTGCCCCTTGCAAAGCACCATATAGAGCATGCACAGAAACAAGCATTAAATCTCTCATCATAAAGGACGTAAATGATTCCTCAAACTTCGTAATCCCAGAGTTTTGTAAAATACCATACTTCTCTTTTTCAACATTCTTTCCTTGTTTCTCTTCAAGCGCACATAAACTTGAAATTGCAAATAAACGCGGATTTCTAATACCGTATTGCAGCAGCTGATCTGCGATATAACCTTTTACCATTTCAAGTTCTTCTTCAGACTCTGCTAAATCCGCCGCATTAATTAAGAAGAACATTTTATCAAGGGCAAAAGTATCCTTTACACGACCAAGCTGAATTAAAAATTCACGGTCAGCACGAGAGAATACATGATTATAATATGTTACAAATAAAATAGCATCTGCGTTTTTAATATACTGGAATGCAACATCCGTATGGCGAGCATTAATAGAATCCGCTCCAGGTGTGTCTACAAGCGCTACTCCCTGCCTTGTTAAAGCACAATCATAATAAAGTTCCATATACTCAACGAAGCATGATTTCTCTTCATTCGCTACATAATCAGAGAACTCTTCTAATGTAACTTGTACTTGTTCTCCTAAATAAGTAGAAACTGCATCATATCCTTTTTGTACCGCTCGTAAAAAGCTAAATGTTGTTTTTTGTTTCCCAGTTGGTGAAGGATATTTCATAACTTTATCAATTTGTGCTAACGCTTCATCTAACGTAGCAATCTCATAATGAAACAGCTTATAAACAGCTTTCATATCTTCTAATAACGCTTGCTTTGATTTAAACTGAACAATTACTGTTCCGTGTGGTTTTTCCTCTGTAACCGGCAAAATTTGATTAATCGTTGCCGTCGTCGGGTTTGGTGATACAGGAAGTACTTTCTCACCGAGTAAGGCATTGGCAAATGATGATTTTCCAGCACTAAATGCCCCGAATAACGCTACTGTAAATTGTTTTGTTTCCACACGTCTTCTTTTCTCTATTACCTCTTGCTGTACATGTTTCAGCGCTGGCAATGGCTCTAATATCGTTTCAGCTTTTTTCACTTTCTCTAATATCCGCTGAATATTTAAAGCCGCCGTTCCTTTCAGCTCTTCTTCATGAACCGCTACGTTATCGCTTACGATTTCCTGCTCTTGTAGTGTAAATTTCTCACTAACAATTTGCTTTTCCCTTTGCAATATCTCATCTATTTGCAGCCCTTCAGGCGTAGCAACATGATCGTGCCAAACATTTCGTAAATAGTCTTCATATGCCTCCAAATTGTTACTGTATTGTAATTGTGTTTCTTTCGCCGTTTGCAACATCGTATATGTTTCAATCTCTTCTTCAATACGAGCAACTGCTTCCCTCACCTTTTGCTTTAAAACGACCGCACTTTTATCAAAAATTTGCTGTGCTTTTATAAAATAACGTTTCTTCAGTTCATTCGCTACATCCGCTGTATAAAGAAGTAAGTAATCACCTGTGAAACCTGCACCTTGTTTAATTACTTCGGCCAACATTTCTGGTCCGAAAGCAATTTCTAACCCATATATGTCTTTCCCAATTTCCTCCGTGAACAATCCTTCTTCTTTTAAGAAGGCTACAATAAATTCCTTCACATGAAAATCAAGCTGCGTTTCAACAGTCTTTTGAAGGGCAGAATAAAACGCCTCTACACGTCTTTGTTTTTCTTGCTCCGTCTTTCCTTTCGAAAATAGCAAACCGACCTTAAATTTTGTTAATTTCGTTTCTAAATATGCATTTGCCAATTCTCTCATTTCAAATGGCATTAAATAAGCGTTATCTAATATAGCTTGTAAACCTTTTATAAATTCGTTTCTCACATGAGATTCTTTACTTGCCTCACGATTTTTCGCTTCCGTTAACTCTTCCTTCTTTTCAACTACCTCTGAAATAGAAAGTGGTGATGCTAACTCTTCCTCATATTTCAAGAGAGCTTTTTCATTTTCAGAAACAATAAACGAGAAATGTTCTCCCATTAAATATTCTGTTTCTCGCTCCATTCCAGTCCTTACATACTGCTCTTTTTCTTTCATAATAGAAGTAATTAACGCTTCTAAGCTTCTAATTTCATTATGTGGATGGTTCATCATTCGTAATGACGTATAATAAACACCATCTACTTCAATATCCCAGTTAGAGAATGATTGTTTTACACTATCTTTATAATTCTCAAACGATAATTCATTTTCTTTATGTTTATCTATTTGATTTACAACGAGATAAACCGTTTTATTACGTTGTTTCAATTCTTTAACAAATTGTAAATTCACTTCCGATTGGACGTGATTATAATCCATCATATAAAAAATGACATCTGCCAGATGAAGTGTCGACTCTGTCGCTAATTGATGGGCATCATCTGTTGAATCAATCCCTGGTGTATCAACTAACATAACCCCTTCAGGAATCGGCGCGTCGTTTCGATAAATATGAACACCAATTACTTCATCGCCGTCTTTACAAATTTGTTTTAATTCTTCTGCTGAATATGCACCGTCATATTCGTACTGCTCTCCAGATTTAACCGTTACAACAACACGATCCATTCCTTTTTCAATTTTGACAACGTTAGCGCTTGTCGGAATTGGACTTGTCGGTAACAACTGCGCTTTATATAGATGATTCATCATCGTTGATTTCCCTGCAGAGAAGTGACCGCAGAACGCTATCATAAGCTGTTCTTGTTTATATTTTTGAATTACCTCAAACAACTTTAAACTATTCTCTGCATCGCCGTGTTTTTGCCACTCTTCATAAAAACAAACAAGTTTTTTCATACCGTTTGTCTGTACTATGTTTGTCATCCCCTTGTTCCCCTTTATCCAAGATGTATATACTTTTCCCCGCTATTTGCGAGCTCATAACCAGTGAGAGTTACACCTACCCATTGATTACAGTTTCACTTTACTATCATACTAAATTTTCAGCATATTCTCATTAAAAATAAAAAATCCCTTTCATTCTTTTTACAAATGAAAGGGATTTTATGTCATATCACTCATTTTGCTGTTCCTACTCCATTTAAAACATACTTCGCAATAACTGCATATACAGCGACTGTACCTGCTACTAATGCATATACCATACTTACGCACCAACCTTTTTTGATAATGATTATCACTTTTGAATACAGTTTATCATTAAAGAGAATCATTATCAACACTTTTCATAAAGAAAGCTCCTTATAAGAAGGAGCTTTACTGCCTGTTTTGAAAAAGGTTAAAACTTGTTGTGCACTCTTATTATATCTCATCCTACATAACTTAACAGTTTAAAAAAATGGAAATATCCCCTATCCCCTCCACCTTACATTTCGTATAATAAAAGGGAATTACTTAACAAGGAGGAAAAAAATGACACAAAATCTCACACAAGGCGAGAGGATACACTCCATTGATATTATTAGAGGAATAGCTGTACTAGGTATTTTTCTTGTGAATTGGCCTGTTATCGCCGGGGTTGACTCACGTGATCTTTCAGGAATTTACGAAGGGATAGACAGCTACATTCGCCTATTTTACGATATGTTTATTCAAACGAAATTTTATACAATTTTTTCGTTTTTATTCGGATTAGGTTTTTATATTTTTATGAGTCGTGCTGAAGCGAAAACAGATCATCCAAAAATTTTATTTGTTCGCCGCTTACTTATTTTATTATTATTCGGTTTCTTACATTACGTTCTTTTATGGGACGGAGACATTTTACATACTTATGCAATTGCTGGATTTTTCTTATTTTTATTTTATAAGAGAGAACCTCGTACTATTTTAATATGGGCTATCGTTTTATTGAGTATTTTTCAATTCATTATGCTAATGGCTGGTATTACGGTTGCATTGGTACCAAAGGAAGAGCTAGGTTTTTCCTTACCTATCATGCCATTAGAAGACTGGCTGTCACAAATACAAAATCGTTTCCATGCATTTTACGCTGATGGAATTGGATTAAATTTACTTATGCTCCCAGAAACAGTTGGGCTGTTTTTACTTGGTTTATACGCCGGCAAAAAGGATATTTTCCGCCGCGCGAAAGAGTTAGATCCAAAGCTTAAAAAATGGCAAATTATTATGTTCCTTTTTACATTACCAATGTGGTTCTTCATGGTTCGTTACTTCTTATCAAAACCATTTTATGAACCAATTTATATGCAGGTCTTTACAATGTTTAGCGGAAAAACGTTATTCATATTCTACATTTTCACACTAATGCGTTTATTACAAAAAGAAAAATGGCAAACGTTATTACGTCTATTCCAATACGTTGGACGAATGGCATTAACAAATTACATCTCGCATACAATTGTTACATTACTTGTATTTGGTCTATTTCTTAAAAATTATTATCCTGCTCCATTATGGGTTGGACCAATATTCTGCATTAGTTTCTACACGTTACAAATCTTTATTAGCCGCTGGTGGCTTTCACATTACCAATACGGGCCACTTGAGTACATTTGGCGTCTTGGTACTTACGGGAAAATGATGCCACTTAAAAAGAAAAGCAAGGTCTCATAACGAGACCTTGCTTTTTTACGCTTCTCTTACTGCATTTTGCATAGATACTGGCTCTTCTTCTACTTTCACTTTGCGCTGCGGCACCATATTAAATACGATATTTAAAAGTACTGCTGACGCACTTCCAAGTACAATTCCGTTATCTGTTAAAATACGAATGCTTTCTGGAAGTTGTGAAAATAATGTAGGAACGACTGTTACGCCAAGCCCAATTCCGACAGAACATGCAACGATTAATAAGTTTTCTTGTCTTCCGAAGTCAACGCTACTTAACATTTTAATACCATATGCCATAACCATACCGAACATCGCTAACATCGCACCGCCCAGTACTGATTTCGGAATAATTGTTGTAATAGCTGCGATTTTAGGAATGAAACCAAGTACGATTAACATACCACCGCAAGTATAAATAATAACGCGATTTCTTACTCCAGTTAATTGAACAAGTCCTACGTTTTGAGAGTATGTTGTATATGGGAACGCGTTGAAAATGCCACCTAACACCATCGCTAATCCTTCTGCGCGATAGCCTTTTGTTAATTCTTTTTCACCGATTTTTTTATTGCAAATATCAGATAATGCAAAGTATACACCCGTTGCTTCTACAATCCCTACACAAGCAACGAGAATCATCGTAATAATTGGTGTTAATTCAAATGTTGGTGTACCAAAGTAAAATGGTTGAATACCGTGGAACCAATCCGCCTCTCCAACCGCTTGCAAACTTACTTTCCCCATAAACGCTGCAACGATAGTACCGAACAATAGACCTAGTAAAATAGAGATTGAACGAATAAATCCATCAAAGAAACGATACATAATGATGATAAATAATAACACACCAAATGCTAATGCTAAATTTTCAAGACTACCGAAATCCTTACTTCCTACTCCTCCAGCCATATCATTAATTGCTGCTGGAACAAGTGTAACTCCAATTACAGTAACAACAGATCCTGTTACAACAGGTGGAAACAGTTTTACAAGTTTTCCAAATAATTTCGCAAAAATAACAACGAATAACCCAGCAGCAATAATTGCTCCATAAATTGAAGACACACCGTATTGTTTTCCAATCGCAATCATCGGTCCAACGGCTGTAAATGTACAACCAAGTACAACGGGAAGTCCTATACCGAAAAAGCGATTTGATAATGCTTGTAAAATTGTCGCAACGCCGCACATTAATAAATCAATTGAGACTAAATATGTTAACTCTTTTTGATTTAAACCAAGTCCACCGCCCACAATAAGCGGAACGATAATTGCTCCAGCATACATTGCAAGCATATGCTGCATACCAAGCGATGCAATTTTAAATGGATGCTGCTTCATCGTTTATTTCACCTCCGCAGTTTCTTGCTGTACAAATGTAACTGTGCCGTTATCAAGTGATGCAATTTCTGCTAGTGATTCAACACGAACGCCTTGTTCACGAAGCTTCTTTCCTCCATCTTGAAATGCTTTTTCAATAACAATTCCAATTCCTGCAATACTCGCTCCAGCTTGCTCTACTAAACTCATTAAACCTAAAGCAGCCTGACCGTTTGCTAAAAAGTCATCGATGATTAATACACGATCATTTTCATCGATATGATTTCGAGATAATGAAATTTCATTTGTTTCTTGTTTTGTAAATGAATATACGTTTGCAACGTACATATTATCTTGTAACGTTAACGATTTACGTTTTCGTGCAAAAATTACTTTTACACCAAGCTCTAATGCAGCCATAACTGCTGGTGCAATGCCTGAAGATTCAATCGTCACGATTTTTGTAATGTTCTCTTCTTTAAAACGTTTAGCAAATTCTTTTCCGATTTCTTGCATAAGTACTGGATCAATTTGATGATTTAAAAAAGCATCTACCTTTAATACGTCACCAGATAAAACCTTTCCTTCGTTCAAAATCTTTTCTTGTAATACTTTCATGTTTGTTCCCCCTCTTATGCAATAAAAAAACTCCAAAAGCCACCACCACTCGTTACAAGTGAGAGACGCGCTTTTGGAGTTTCGCAAAAAAAGAATGCTAAACAAGCAATTATATTCGTCCTCACTCATAGTCAAAGTATTTACGGTACTTCGGTAGAAACTTGCAGGCCATATCCCCGCGATTATATGAGTGTAGCTAACTATTTATTTTATAGAAGGATTATAACGTACTTTTTATGCTTTGAAAAGCATTTATCGAAAAAACACGTACAAATTTTTAAAAACTACTATTTTTGTTCGAGTTTTGCAAACTCTTTCATTTCCAATTACAACTTCGTTAAAATGATTGGCCCATCTTTTGTAATCGCAATTGTATGCTCATATTGAGCTGATAATTTCCCGTCCATCGTTCGTGCAGTCCACCCATTTAAATCTACTTTAGAATATCGCATACCTATATTTACAATCGGTTCAATTGTAATTACCATTCCTTCTTGTAACTGAGGTCCTTGTCCTTGTTTCCCAAAATGAAAAATTGCTGGTTCTTCATGAATCTCTTTACCGATTCCATGTCCCGTAAAGTCTCTTGCAACAGAAAAACCTTCATTTGTTACATAACTTTCAATTGCATAGCCAATATCTCCTACATGGTTATCGATTATCGCCTGGTCAATTCCTTTATACAAAGCATTCTCAGCTACTAACAACAACTTTTCTGCTTCATCAGAAACTTTTCCAACTCTATACGTCCAAGCAGAATCTGAAAGACCCCCATTTAAGTTTACTACCGTGTCAATTGTTACAATATCACCCTCAGTTAAAGGAACATCGGCCGGAAACGCATGACACATTTCATCGTTTACAGATGCACATATCGCATATGGATATCCGTTGTACCCTTTCTGCTCAGACGTTGCACCATGCTGTTCTAAATATGCTTCAACAAACGTATTAATTTCTTTTGTAGTAATACCTGGTTTCATCATCTTCGCAATTTCTCTATGACATGAAGCAAGTAATTTTCCAGCTTCATGCATTAACTCTATTTCATTTTTCGTTTTAATTATACTCATGCTGTCTCTCCTTACTAAACTTGCTATTTACTATTAAACTTCAATCATACACATCCTCTTCCAAAATTTCAAAACTTCCAATTACAAAAAGTATGATTTATTTCTGCATAAAAAAACAGAAGGAGATTCTTCTGTTTTTTAATCATTTTTACATATATAATTCATTTTCAAAAACTCAAAACAACTACCATTTGTTTTCTGTATAAACGTTCCAACTACTTCAAATCCTGCCCTTTTATACACTTTAATCGCTCTCTCATTAAATATAGCTACTGATAGTGTTATATACTTGCATCCATATTTTTCTTTACTAAAAGCTAGTATAGCGTTTAAGAACTGTAAACCAAATCCGTTCCCAGTTATATTAGGTCTCATTCCAAGACCAATATCAACCGTTCCGTCATTTATTTTACAAACAGTAAAATAACCAATGAGAGTGCCATTTTCCTTCACAGAAAATGTATGATTCCCTCTACTTTCATCATGTAAAAATTCAGCTAAATCTTCTTCATCTGCCTCTATATCGTAAAAGGAATATTTCCCTTCATAATGCCAGTTGTATGCAATTTCTTCTGCTTCTTCTTGCGTCATTACTGTATATGTATAGTCCATTCTCCCATCCCCCTTTAAAAAAGAGCTGCAATTAAGCAGCTCTTTTTTTACAACTCATAAATCTCTTTATATTTCGCTTCTAAATAATCGGCTAAGTAGTTTGCATTTAAGCCTTCACCTGTTACATCTTCTAAAATTTCAAGCGGCTTTTTCGTTTTACCATATTGGTGAATATGTTCTGTTAACCATTCACGAATCGGTGTTACGTTTCCTTCTTCTAATAATGCATCAAAGTTCGGAATGTCTTTTAACATTCTTTGCTTAAATTGCGCTGCATACATGTAACCAAGCGCATAAGATGGGAAGTATCCAAATGAGCCACCAGCCCAGTGAACATCTTGCAATACACCTTGTGCATCATTTTCCGGACGAATTCCTAAATATGCTTCCATCTTATCATTCCAAGCTGCTGGTAAGTCCTTCACTTGTAATGTACCATCAAATAATTCTTTCTCTAATTCATAACGCACCATAACATGAAGCGGGTATGTAAGCTCATCTGCTTCTATACGAATGAATGACGGCTTCGATTCGTTAATTGCATCATAAAATTCATCGACTGACATATCATCAAATTGACCATTGCTATACTCTTTTAATAAATCATAATTTTTCTTCCAGAATGATTTATTACGGCCGATAAAGTTCTCAAAGAATAATGATTGTGATTCGTGAATACCCATAGATGTACCACTGCAAAGTGGTGTACCTTCAAATTGTTCTGCAATATTTTGTTCATATACTGCATGACCACATTCATGAATCGTTCCAAAAACAGCCATACGAAAATCTTTTTCATCATAGCGTGTCGTAATACGAACATCCCCTCTATTTAATGTAATTTCGAAAGGATGCACTGTTTCATCAAGACGACCTGCTTCAAAGTCATAATTCAATTGCTTTAATAGTTCTAATGTAAAGTTCTTTTGTTTTTCTTTTGAAAATTGTTCCGATAAAGCACTTGTTTTTAATCCTTTTTTAGACTCAGAGATTTCTTTTACAAGCGGCACGATGCGCTCACGAAGTTGACCAAATACGTGATCTAAAACTTCTACTGTAATACCTGGCTCATACATGTCTAATAATGTATTATATTTATATGTTTCATAACCCCAATATGTAATAAATTTCTTTTTAAATTCAACAATTTTTTCTAAGTATGGGCGGAACATTTCGAAATCAGATTTTTCACGAGCTTCTTCCCACACACTCTCTGCTTTCGCTTCTAATTTCACATAAGCCTCATATTCAGCTTGTGGAATTTTTTTATTTCTATCATATTCTTTCCGACACTCTTCAACCATTTTCTTCGTTGTTTCAGAAAGTTTATCTTCACGTATTAAAGCTTCAAGCTCTGTTAAATAGTTTCCCATCTCATCTGAAGTCGACATAGCAAACACTTCTGACGAAAGCATACCAATTACTTCTGAACGCTGATCTACACCTTTTTTTGGTGCACCTGTTCTTAAATCCCAAAACATTAAACTTAATGCTTCTCCGTAATTTTGTATCTTCTTCACGTATGTTAAAAATTGTTTTTCTACTTCATATGTAGCAACTGTCATCGTATAAAAGCCTCCTTTTTCTACCTCAAATTTAATTCGACACAGAAACATAAATTCCTTTTATAATAGAAAAAAAGCTTGGCAAGCGCCAAGCTTTCTCCTTATAATTCTTTACCTTCTACTGGCAGTACATTTTTCACAGCTGCAACTACTTTCTCATCTTCTGAATCAGATAAGAAAATTGATATAGCACCTTTATCTTCACTTGTACGAATTAAACGCCCAATTCCTTGACGAAGTCGTAAAATCATATATGGTACATCTACATCCCAGAATGGATCATTTACGTGCTTACGTTTCGCTTCAAACACAGGATCGTTTGGAGGGAATGGTAAAGACCAAATAATAACGTGCGATAATGATGAACCAGGAATATCTAAACCTTCCCATAAATGAACCGCACAAAGTACAGTCTCTTCTTCATTTTGGAAACGAGAAACGAGCTGGCTAATTTCCTGATCTCCTTCATATAAGAACGGAACCGACATTTGCTCTTTACTTACATACTCTTTGAACGCTGCAAGCTCTTGCGTTGTACGGAATAATACAAGCGTACGTCCATTTGTTTTTTGTATATTTTCAAGTGTATATTGACACTTTCTTTCCCATTCATTTTCTTTCGTATGTGATAGTAAGTTTACTGTCATTTGCTCTTCGTAATCAAACGGTGAAGCAACTGAGAATGACAAGTAATCTTTTACCCCTAGGCTATTAGCTGTGAAAGCGAATGAATCGTTGTTCGATAATGTCGCAGAAGAGAAAATATACGGTATTTTCTTCGAGAATACTTTCTCTTGTAACACTTCTTCAACTGCACGCGGCATAATAACTAACGTGAAGGCACCATCACCTTCTTCACCCCAAGTAATTACATTTTTCTCGTGCATGAACAGACGAAGTGAATGTTCTAATACATCTAAATGCTCATCAACAATATTTAAATCATACGTGTTTACTGTATGCATTTCACTTTCGAATACTAATGCATCTCCAACTTCACCGATTTTTGCATAAAGTCGTTTCGCTTCAGCTGTTACTTTTTCTGTCACAGTAATTTCTAGACGATCAGAACCGGCAATTTCCTTTTTATTCTCTTGTAACACATCAAAGAATCGTTCAGTTTGCCAAATTGTTTCTTCTACTAAATGTGCAAACTCCTCACGAATATCGTTTTGTAGCAATCTCGTTAATAGTTGCTCCATCATCGTTTGCTTTAAACGGTATGTTAAAGCTTTTTGAGCTGCATATTCTACAAGATGTCCTTCATCGAATACAACACAGCTACTTTCTGGTAATAATGGAATTTGCCCTTCACGCTTACGAGCATCGTACGTCCAAATATGATCCATATAGAAATCTTGAGAACAAATAATTAAATCTGCTGCTTTACGATAATGTTCACGAGAAAGAGTTTGTCCACAACGATGACGAGAATCACAAGTAAAGCAATCTTGGAAGTAATCCCAATTTACTTTTGACCATTCTTCGTCATTTAAAAGTGGAAATTCTTTTCTGTCACCATAGTGAGTAAAGTTTTGCATCGTACCATGATCGAATACAAACTGTGGTAACTCGTAATATACGTCTTCAATTACTTCTGGAGCTCGTCCACTCATAACATCTTCAAGTTTACGTAAGCATAAATAATTATCCATTGATTTTGCAAGCCTTACATCAACAGATAGCCCTAATGCTTCAGATAACTTAGCGATGTCCCCTTCTTCTTTCACAAGCTGCTCAATTAACGTTTCATCTGCACAAGCAATAATAGCTGGTTTCCCAGTATAACGCGCGTAACAAATTGCATATAGAAGATATACAATTGTTTTCCCTGTTCCTACACCAGCTTCTGCGAACATAACTTTCTTTTCTTGGAAAGCGCGTTCTAACTGAAACGCCATAAAAATTTGTTCATCACGCTCTTCAAAGCCTTTTTCCGGAAGGATGTCGTAAAACACATCTCCAATCCACTCATTCAACTTATCATAAAAATTATCTTGTTTTCCTACTTCAAATGGTAATCTCTTCTCAGTAAACATCCTTAGCCTCCAACCAAAAAGTTTTTCTATAAAAAGATAATAGCAACTGCTACGCATATGTGTGCAGCCACTTTCCCCTGTTGCAATACATAGAAATTCACGAAAAAAAATTTTCCTTTCGAAAAAGGAAAATTTTCTTCTATATTAATGACTTTAAATACCGTTTATCAATCGCTGTTTCATGTGAAAGAGCTGACAAATATTCTTCTTGTGCTTTTTGTATTTCATCTACAATCGCACCTTGACTATCCACTTCTTTTCCGAGCTCATCATACGTACGGTGAATAGCTTTTTGAATCATTGATAATTGAAAATTATCCATATGACTTCCTCCTTTACGCATTACATAATAGCCAGTATATGCGCGCTAGAGGAGTTTTATACTATGAATTACGCGGTGGACGTTTTCCGAAGTATTGGTAGTAATCTGTACGGATAAATCCGTTAAACAGCTTACGCTTCTTCGACGCATCTTTTCCGTAACACTTCTCAAATGCTTCGTAGCTTGTTAATACATACGCTGACCATGTATCTAATGGGCGGAATACTTGTCCCATTTCTTTATACAGTTGTTCAACAAGTGCTTTTTCACTTAAACGTTCTCCGTATGGAGGATTCGTTACAACGTAGCCATAATCCTCTTTTGTTGTGAAATCTTTTACTTGCATTTGTTTAAATGTAATTAAATCGCCTAAGCCTACTTCTTCTGCGTTATCTTGAGCAACTCGAATCATACGATGATCAATATCTGATCCAATGATTTGTAATCGTTGATCATAGTTCGCTAAATCTTCAGCTTCTTGACGAGCTTCACGCCAGTTTTGTTTCCCTACCCAGCCCCACTCGTCAGATGCGAAACCACGGTTAAATCCTGGTGCAATGTTTTGTCCAATTAATGCTGCTTCAATCGGAATTGTACCTGATCCACAGAATGGATCAACAAATGGACGATCTGGCTTCCAGTTTGTTAATTTAATTAAAGACGCAGCTAATGTTTCTTTTAACGGAGCTTCCCCTTGATCCATACGGTATCCACGTTTATGAAGCCCAACACCGCTCGCATCAATTGTTAATGTTGCAATATCCTTGAGCATTGCAATCTCGATACGGAATAACGGACCATCTTCTTCAAACCAAGTTGTACGTTTATATGTTGTTTTTAATTTTTCAACGACAGCTTTTTTAACGATACGTTGGCAATCCGAAACACTGAATAATTCAGATTTTAAAGATTTACCGATAACAGGGAATTCACCATTCTCTGGAATATAATCTCCCCAGTTTAATGCTTTTGTTTTTTCAAATAGCTCATCAAATGTCGTTGCTTTAAATTCGCCAACTTTAATTTTTACACGGTCCGCAGTACGTAACCATAAGTTCGTACGACAAATCGCCTTTTCATCTGCTTCAAATGTTACTTTGCTGTTTTCTACTTGACATTCATAACCAAGATCGCGAACTTCTCGGGCAACTAACGCTTCAATACCCATTGCCGCTGTTGCAATTAAAGTAACTTTTCCCATTTGCATTCACCTCTTATGTATATTCAAACAATAATTAATAGCAATTGGTCCTATTAATTATTACATTTTACGAAAAATTTTCTCATTAACCATTTTAACTCATACTTTATAACTTCATACAAATAAAAAGCCCTCCTCTAACAAAGGAGAGCTGAGTTATTTCATAGTTGGTTCATAACGTTCTGTAAGCCATGTTCTGTTCCTTTGTACTACAAACGGCCCACGCCTCGTACTCCGGTGGCAATCATCTATCTACAGGTTATAAAACCTGTCCTTTCCCGTCGTTCATTTCCTTGGAAAAGATTCCCCTACCATTATTTGGGTTTCTCGCTCGTGGGGTTTACCTCGTTCCACTCCTATCATTTCTTCAAGGACTTCGTCACTGTGGCACTTTAAAGGTAGTCAAACCATATCCGAAAGGACTTAGGTTTTTTCCCTGCCGTTAAACCAGCCTTACAGCCAGAATACCCTAGCTTATGAATTGGCTAGGCACGAACACTACAGCCATCTCAGGCCGTGCGAGCATGGACTTTCCTCTACAACGTTGGCGTTGCAGCGATTACCCAAACGTTATGACATCCATTAGTATAGTGGAAACAAAAAGATTTTGCAACGTTTTTTTCTATGTAAAATGCTTAAACCTTTTCCCACCTTACATCATTCGTATAACTTACTTCCAAATACAGCTTTTTCTAAGTTAGATAAGCGTTTTAAAATATCCGTATTCGTGTTGTTATAAACCGGTTGTGCAACTGGTGTTTGTACAGGTTGTTGTGGAACTTGCGTTACTGCTAGTTTTTGTTCCTCTAATTCACGCTTTAAACGAGCATTTTGTTGCTTTAATTGCTCAAACTCTTTGTGGAAAGCTTCATAGTCTTTAATGATCATATCAAGAAACTTGTCTACTTCTTCTTGCTGATAACCTCTCATACCTGTTTTAAATTCTTTTTCTAAAATATCTTTCGCTGTTAATTTAATTTTATCCGAAATCATTTTCTTCACCTCAAATTTTTACCAAAACTTTCATTAACTAAATTTTTTCAGAAACAATGCTTTTTGTCAATCATATATACGAGTACTATATTACATATTACTCTGCATTATTCCACTGTTCCTCTTCTATTATATCTTGTAAATCAGAAAAAAGAATGAAATAACTGTGATAATTTTCTATTTCTCCTTTTTTCTTTGCTGATTCTACAATATATTTGGGACTTCCTGGTTTTTCTTCATCGTATACCGCTAAAAGCGCATCACTTTTTTCAATAAAAAATTGATTTTTTAATTTAAATTGCTCTGGGCTTTCATACTTCCGTTTCGTGATACTATCAACATGGTCTGCTTGAGAAAGAATAAATTCGTAATATTCACGATTATCTTCTTTCCAATTTTCTTCTTGTTCTAAAAACGGAGTGAATACCGCTAATTTTAAATCAGGATATTCTACTTGCATTTCAAAAACAACTTCAGCAGCCCATAATTCTACACCTAATTGGCCGCTTATTATAACCCATTCTAAACCATCTTCTACAAAAGTGATTAATTTACGGTGTAATGCTTTCTTTATACACTCCACTCCTGGATGATCATTTTTAAATATTCCAAGTTCAAATGGCTTATATCCTGTTACTGCAATAACTTTCATATCAACACTCCAATTACAAAAAAAGAACTAGCATTTCGCTAGTTCTAACATATCATTTACTTTTTAAATATTCCACCAACGTTTGGTCCGATATTTGGACCTACTGGTGATACATTGTTTGGTAAAAACGGTGATACATTTGGTCCTGGTCCAAACGGTGATACATTCGGTCCTGGCCCAAATGGAGATATTTGATGACCGTGGTGATGATGATGATGATGACCATGGCCACACGGTCCACATCCGCCACCGAATCCTGGGTCGATTGGGTCCACAACATTTACATTTGAATTTGTTTGCGGGAAGAAGTTTTGGTTTTTAATTTGTTGATGATGTACATGTGTTGTATGTGTTGGGAAAATGTGTGGCACCACCGTTGTTGAAAAAGAGTGTGTTACGCATTGTTTCGTCGGATGAATGACAGGAGCAGTCGTACAAATAGGTCCTGTAGGCTTATGCCCTCCAAAGCAAGGATGACAATGATGCATAGTTTTTTCTCTCCTCTCTCGTTAAAAAAATCTGATTACACTTTACAGTATGAGAAAAGAGAGAAAGCCGTTTGTTATATATACCCATTTATTACAAGGAAATTTGTCTAGTCCTTTATTTCATTTACATTGTTTTTATAGACAATTCTTCAACATCACTTACCAAAAAAGCCTCCAACTTGCTTTACAATACCTGTCACTTGATTCATCGCATTCATCATTTGTCCAGCTGTATTCATCATTTTATTTACATCATAGTTACCATCTGATGTTTTAAATTGAGAAACAAAACTAGAAAACTGACTTGGCTGTTGTTGCTTTTGCTTACCCTGCGTCGGGTACGGTTGTTTTGGTGGATAAAACATCGCTTGTTGATTAGCATACGGAGATGGTGGTGGCATATAATATTGCGAATTCATATAAGGCTGCTGCTGTGGTTGATTCATGTATGGTTGCTGAGCTTGTGATTGTTGAGCTTGATTCACATAAGGTTGCTGCTGCTGTTGTGGTTGTTGAGCTTGATTCACATAAGGTTGCTGCTGTTGTGGTTGTTGAGCTTGATTCATAAAGGACACTTCAAACGGTTGATAATAATTTTGATTTCCATAATAAGGCTCGAAAGGATACATATTATACCGTAAATATGTATCCGTATTATATTGGTACATATTTTGCTGTGCATATGGATTCGTTTGCTGATATAAGTTAGGTTGTTGAAACATGCATTCTCTCCTCCTTCACATAAGTTTCTACATATATAATATGTACCTATAAAATAATATGTGTGATGGAGTATCTGTCTATTTTTGTCGGAAGTTTAAATTTTTAAAAAATTAAAAAAGAAAACCCTTCCATGCTATGATAATGAAGAAGAAGATTCTCATGGGGGAGGAATCAACATGGTATTAGGGGATTTAAAACAAGCGTTTTCTCAAAAAAAGGGGTATTGCACAGAGAATGCAAATGAATTATTAGACTTTGCGAGACATTGGTATCTCGAAGGAAAAATATGCATATCAGATTATCGAACATTAATAAAAGAATTAGAAATAAACGGCGCAACAAAACCTACAACAATGACAGAAGCATAAAAATAACAAGAGGGCTCTCCCTCTTGTTATTTACATTGCTCAACTATATTTTGCAAAGTATACGAAATGGCTTGGTGTGTTTCAAAGAATCGTTTACCTTTACCTTTATTTACAAAGCATTGCAACACATTCGTTTGTAAATTATCATATACTTGATCAATTTGCTGTACATGTATATATTTTGGCTTTTCTTCTTTAATCCACTTATAAGCTAATTCTTTCCACTTCTTTAATTCCTCATCTACCATATCTACAAACGGTTTCATATCCTTATAAAAGTCGTATTCGGTTAGTTCTCTCTTTTTTACATTCGCTTCATTATTATACTGCATGAGTTTTTCTGAAGACTGTATTAATGCTTCATTCTTCATTTCTTTCCCACCTTATTATGCACTCACTACGACGTTTTGAAATGTCTTTACCCAATTCCCTTTCTCTTCGTGATGCACTAATTTATTTTCCATATGTTCAATATGCATTTCTGTTATTTCTATCTTATTGCATATTTTTTCACTCGCATCCTTTAATGCATGATTCATTCTAATCCCTATATTCATTTCCAGCAAATCGAGAGAACTTAACATTTGATCCATTTTTTTCATTACATCTTCCTTCTGAACCATCGCCATATACAAAACGCCTCCTTCTTTGCTTTTCCTTTGTCATGTAATTTCGCCGAATGATTCACCACTCCTGCCCACATGACAAAACTAGTTGTTATTCGTCAAAGAAATCATTTCGTATGTCATTTATAGAAATGGTAACAATACAAAAAGGAGGTGTATTACAATGGCAAAGAACAAAAATGAAAAAAAGAAAAACCAAAACAAACAACAAAATAAACCCGAGACTGGCAATCCAAAGCTAGATGGTCCAAACTTCCCTGCTACATAAAGCGAGACTTTATTACGAACAGTTAAATTTCAAGTCACCCTTAATCTCCTACTAGCATTACGTTTTGAGATTAAAGTTGTAGCACACATAGCAGGATTGTTTCAAATTAAGAAGTCCCGTCTTCAAAATGGAAGACGGGACTTCTTTTTTATTATATCATGAACTCATCCATCCTTTTAGCAAAACGATTTGCCATAGATAGCCTATAGATTTGTTCTCTCTTTCTTCTATACCATTCTGTTATATTAACTTCCCCTTTAGGTTCTTCAGGTACAAATAGCACATTCATTTTCATATTTGCACAAAACCAATCTCTCATTTTTATTTCTTCATGTAAAATAACAGGATAAATATCTCTAAGTGTTGGCGTATAAGACTTTCGAGTTTCCTTTGCGTAAACTTCATAATCTTCTCTAGACCCAGTATGTGTAGTTTGCAATGCAAACTTATAAAACGAACCATTATAAATTGGATGAAACAATAACCATGCTAATTTTTTTCCTAGTTCTATACGCTGTTGTAACGTTTCAAATTGATAAACCGAAAATCCATACATTCTCCCTTCAATTGTTGGGAAGATAACTGCACTAATATGAAGTCTTTCTTGTACTTTAAAAAGTGCAGTATGGAATACATGTTTTTTAAAATATGTGTTCTCAATGACTGGTTTTTGAATTTTATTTTGTTCATTTATAATAAGCGCTGTCATAAGCCTATTCATATCTCTTCTTTCCCAGAAAAGTAACCATTCTTTTTCCATAAAAATTGATACGTTGAAATATTGCAACAAATGAAAGAGAGGTGCACGTCTCTTCTTACTTTCCTCATACAATAATAGCTGAGGAAATGCATCTAAAAAAATAATCCAATTAGCCTGTTCGTACAGAATAAATAAATGTTTTTTTACCGTTCTAGGTAAAACAGTAGCATAATATCTCCCTTCTAAATCAGTCATATTCCAGCCCGCATTTCTCGAAACCATACTCGCTAAAAAGGCCCACCTGATTTCACTATTTCTTAAATAATATTCTTGATAAGATTGTGTCCGAGAAATATTGTCCACATTAGCTATTTCTGTTTTCTTTTTAATATTGTGAATGATTGCTTTTTCTTCCTCTGTACAAAAATTTTTTTCTCGATTTTGTTTCATTTTCATATAATCATTCCATGTAAACATAAATAAGTCATCATACCTTTCATCAAAAAGGTCACATCTTTTTTCATTTTTTGATATAATCACCTTTGTAAGTAATTCTTAGCAAGTTGGGGGTGGACACACTATGACCATTCGTTACCCAAATGGAAAAAGGTATAATCAAGCTTCACAACCTCAAAAAACACCTATAAAAACACATACTTATAGTAATAGAGGTATGTCCCTTGAAGAGGAATTGAATGAAACAAATCAATATTACTTAACCCATAATATTGCATGTGTACATAAAAAGCCTACACCTCTTCAAATTGTAAAAGTAGATTACCCCGCTCGAAGTGCTGCAGTGGTAAAAGAAGCGTATTTTAAACAACCTTCTACAACAGATTACAACGGTGTATACAAAGGGAAATACATCGATTTTGAAGCAAAGGAAACAAAAAATAAAACTAGTTTCCCACTTCAAAACTTCCACCTTCATCAAATTGAACATATGAAGCAAGTGGTTGCTCATAATGGAATTGCATTTGTTATTATTAAATTTACACTTTTTGATGAATTTTATTTACTAGATGCAAAACATATTATTGCATTTTGGAATCGTCAAAATACTGGTGGACGCAAGTCGATTACGAAAGAAGAAATAGAAGAGCATGGATCCTTATTATCATGCGGTTATCACCCTCGGATTGACTATATCCGTGTACTAGACATGGTTTATTTTTCGTGATAGAGTCATCACTAAGGCTCTTTTTTCGACTTTTGGGGGAGAGAATGAAAGGTAGGAGAAAGTATAATGTCAGATAATTATCGTTCTCGTACAGAACGAAATCATGTGAAAAATCAAGAGAAAAAAACACATAAAGAAGAAAAACCAAAGAAAAAAGGCTCCTTTTTCAAGAAATTTCTTATAGGTTGTCTACTTCTTGGTATCGTTGGTCTTGTAGCCGGCGTTTCCGCTTTCTTTGTTATGGTAAAGGATGCTCCAAAATTAGACAAAGCCAAACTTGTTAATCCTTTATCAACAAAGTTTCTTGATAAAAACGGGAATTTCTTCTATGAATACGGTGCTGAAAAACGAACACACGTTACTTATGATCAAATTCCAAAAGTAGTTGAAAATGCATTCCTTGCAACTGAGGATTCGCGTTTCTATGATCATAATGGAATTGATTTTAAACGAACTACAAAAGCAGTTATGGAAAATGTCACTGGTGGTTTCGGTTCCCAAGGTGGTAGTACGATTACACAGCAAGTCGTTAAAAACTACTTTCTAACGATGGACAAAACTGCTAAAAGAAAAGTACAAGAATGGTACTTATCTTACAAATTAGAGCAACAATACTCTAAACATGAGATTTTAGAAATGTACTTAAATAAGATTAATTTAGGTAACCGTTCATACGGTATTGCGACAGCAGCGCAAAAATATTATGGTAAAGATTTAAAAGACTTGCAATTACATGAAGCTGCTATGCTCGCTGGTTTACCCCAAGGTCCAAACATTTATGATCCAACAAAAAAGGAAAATGTTGAACGAGCAACAAATCGTCGTAATGTCGTATTATCATTAATGAATCGACATGGTTATATAACAAAAGAAGAAATGAATAACGCCGTTAAGATCCCAGTAACTGAGGGCCTTCAACCGTCTTCAGAAGTAACTGAGATGAAGTATCAAGCATTTTTAGATGCGGTTGTAAAAGAAGTTGAAAAAGAATATCCTGATGTAAATATCGGTTCAGATGGTTTAACGATTCATACAACACTTGATCAAGATGCTCAAGATTACGCTGAAAAAATTATGGATGGTAATCTTATTAAGTATCCAAACGATCAATTCCAAGGATCATTCGTATTTATGGATACACAATCTGGAGAAGTTCGAGCAATTGGTGCTGGACGTAAAGAAAATAAGTCCACTTTCAAAGGTCATAATATGGCAACTGATTTAAAACGCCAAGTTGGTTCAACAATGAAACCAATTTTCGACTACGGTCCAGCGATTGAGAATCTTCAATGGTCTACTTACCATCAATTAAATGACTCTGAATATACTTATTCGGATGGCACAAAGATTAAAAATGCTACAGGGAGTTTTAAAGGTGACGTTTCACTTCGTGAAGCATTGAAGAAGTCATTAAACATCCCGGCTTTAAAGACAGCTCAAACAGTTGGACTTAATAAATCAAAAGAGTTTGCTGAAGGTTTAGGCATGACATTTGAAAATGGAGTACATGAATCTACTGCAATTGGTAGTAACGATAGTTCTCCATTAGCAGTAGCAGGTGCATATGCAACCTTCGGTAATAGTGGTAACTATAATAAACCACACTTCGTAAAAGAAGTAACCTTCCCGGACGGGAAAAAGAAAAGCTTTAAACCGAAAGAACAACGCGCTATGCAAGACTATACAGCTTACATGGTAACTGACGTTCTTCGTGACGTAGTAAAACCTGGTTCTGGTGGTACAGGACCAACAGCATATGTTTCAGGTGTTGACGTAGCGGGTAAAACTGGAACGCAAAACTTTGATGCAAAAGATTTAAAGAAATACGGCATTCCAGCTGATGCAAACAGGGATAGCTGGTTCGCTGGATATACACCACAATATACGATGGCTGTATGGACTGGTTACGTAAAGAATGGTCCAGAAAACTACATTAGTGATCGTTATACTAAAATTGCACAGCAAATGTTCCAAGTAATGATGAGCAAATTCGCTACAGATAAATCTCGCTTTGAACGTCCTTCTTCTGTACAAGAAATAAACGGAGAATTATACGTAAAAGGTGCGAAAAAAGATGCAATTAAACAAATTAAAGTAGATGCCCCTAGTGGTCTGAATGTCACTTTTGATGGCGCTAGCACAGTTACACTAAACTGGTCTGGACCAGCAGAAGTCGATGCATATGCAGCCAGCTATAAAGCAACTGATGGTTCAAGTGGTAGCCTATCAATAAGTGGTACGACAGCTACTCTTGGTGGTATTAAACCAGGTGTTACTTACAGCTTCTCTGTAGTAGCGAAAAAAGGCACTGGAACAAGCCCAGCAGTTGGTGCATCCTTCACTGCGCCTGGCGGAACTCCAGATGCGAAAAAAGCTGAAGAAGAGGCTAAGAAAAAGGCCGATGAAGAAGCTAAGAAAAAAGCTGATGAAGAAGCCCAGAAAAAGGCTAATGAAGATAAAGTAAAACAAGACGAAGCTAAGAAAAAGGCTGAAGAAGAGGCTAAGAAACAACAAGAACAACAGCAAGAACAACAACGTAAACAGCAAGAAGAAGCTCAAAAGAAAGCTGATGAGGAAGCTAGAAGGAAAGCTGAAGAAGAAGCTAAGAAAAAAGCTGAAGAAGAAGCTAAGAAGAAAGCTGAAGAAGAGGCCAAGAAAAAAGCTGAAGAAGAGGCTAAGAAACAACAAGAACAGCAACACCAAAATACCGGAGGAGATACACCTCACGCAGACGGTGCTGTTGTTACAACAGAGTCCTAATATACAAAAAAAGAAGTCCGTTTCTCTTAACGAGAAGCGGACTTCTTTTTTGTTATCATTTTCTTTACATACAGCTTTTCTATTTCGATATACAACTGCGCTAATTGAATATAAGAATGATAATTACTCGGTTTCTTTATAATGAATGAATATCTTTCCATAAAATTAACAGGTTGCACTTTTAATTTATTCGTATTTATTTGCATTTCATTCAAACTATGAACAGGTTGTTCATTTAGCCAATAGACAACCGATAACAAGTGAGCTGCAAAAAGAATCATTGGTCCCTCAGCCTCTTGCTTATTTCTATTTCGAAACAGTATAGCAATGGCTTCATGCTTATTTTTCCATACATTCAACATCGCTGGAATGCTGTTTTCAATTTCCTTCCACGGCTCATACTGTCTTTCAATATCAAATATAAAGTAAGTATTTTGTATTATCTCTTCAAAAGAATTGTCTGTATGATACTTAATTAAATTTACACTTTCTTCAAAAAATGGTAAACAGTGAAATTCTTTCGGTATTTCTATAACTCGCTCCATCCTTTATTTCACCTTCATTCGCTTCTTTCCTTCACGACATACTTCTAACAGTCTGCACTCCTCACATTGCGGTCGTTGTGCTTTACAGTGATAACGTCCAAAGAAAATCATACGATGATGTGTAACTCCCCACTCATCCATCGGTACTTTCTTCATTAATGTTTTTTCTACTTCTAACACCGAATCTTTCCATCTACAAATCGCTAACCGTTTACTCACTCTTTCTACATGCGTATCAACAGCAATTGCCGGGATGCCATACGCTACCGAAACAACTACATTTGCTGTTTTTCTCCCTACTCCTGGTAATTTCGTCAACTCGTCACGGTCTTCTGGAACTTTTCCATTGTAATCATCCAGCAACATCTGACACAATTTTTGAATGTTTTTTGCTTTATTTCTATACAACCCAATAGAACGTATATCTTGTTGTAACTCTTCCAAAGATACACTTAAATAATCTTCTGGTGTTTTATATTTTTGAAATAAATTTTTCGTCACTTTATTTACAAGTGCATCTGTACATTGTGCAGATAGTGCCACCGCGATTACTAATTCAAAAGGATTCTCATGAATTAATTCACAATGTGCTTCTGGATACATATCCGCCATTGTGTCTAAACAATAGCGAATTTGCGTTTTATTTAACATATACTTCCTCCTATATTACTGCTCCAACCAATTATAAAAAGGCACTTTTCCAGTAAATTTCGTCTCTTGTTTTGTCATTTGTTGTGCTCTTTGTTGATTCGCTCTAAATTTTTGACCTTGATTTTGAGCCTGATCTACCGTTTTAATTCCATTCTTTTTCCACTCAAATAAAATACGATCAATATATCGGAAATTTAGTTTTCCACTCATTACAGCTTCTCTAAGAGCCGCTTGAATTAAATTTGGATGATGTTGATCTTGGTCCTCCCACATTCCTAACGTTTCACATTCGAACGGCGAAAGTGGTCTTCCAAATTCTTTTTCAAATACTGTATATAAATTTACTTGCAGCTGTTTTTTTTCTTTTTGCTCTTCCTCTATTGATTCATCCATTAAGAAATGTAATATTTTTTCCCATAACGGTTGTAAAGAATAACTTTCGCACATCATCGCTTCTGATCTTTGTCCACCTTCTAGTGATAAAAACCCTTTTTGAATCAATGCTTGAATTACTTCCATACATTTCATTTCCGTTATCGTCATCCGTTCAGAAATCTCTGATGGAGTCGGAAACGAATTACCTGATTCTAAAAATGTGTGTACATGAAGTACGACCATAAATTCCGTCTCATTTAAACCTAATTTTTTATAATGCATCATAAGCAATTTTGGAATTGCAATGCTTCCCTGCTCAAACCACTGTAACATCATTTTCTTTTTCATCACCAAACACCTCGCTCTCTAGTATAACACACCTTTAGCTATTTCTTTTTGCCACAATCCGTCAAAAAAACCTCCCCATTAATAGGGAGGTTTTTTATATTACATGAATGAAATATAAAATTAAGCTTGCACTTTACTTTTCATAAATGTATGGATGCGCTCTAATGCTTTCTCTACTTGTTCAAGAGATGTCGCATATGATAAACGAACATTATTTGGAGCACCAAATCCTGTACCTGGTACAAGAGCCACTTTTTCCTCTTCTAATAGAGCTTTTGCCCAATCATCAACTGTTGCATATCCTGATAAAGCTACAGCTTCTTTTACGTTAGGGAATAAGTAAAATGCACCTTGCGGTTTAATACAAGTAAAGCCAGGGATTTGAATTAATTTATCATAAATGATGTTTAATCTCTCTTCAAAGGCTTGACGCATTGTTTCCACAGGTTCTTGTGAGCCTGCATATGCCGCAATTGCGCCGTATTGAGCGATTGAAGTAGGGTTTGACGTACTATGACTCGCTAAATTCGTCATTGCTTTAATAAGCTGCTTATTTCCTGCAGCATATCCAATACGCCATCCTGTCATAGAATGAGATTTAGATACACCATTAATAATAAGTGTTTGTTCTTTTAATGCATTAGAAAGCTGGGCAATTGAAGTATATTCTACGCCACCATAAATTAATTTTTCATAAATTTCATCAGAAACGATTAAAATATCATGTTCTAAACATACTTCTCCAAGCTGTTGTAATTCTTCTTTGCTATAAATCATTCCTGTTGGATTGCTCGGTGAATTAATAATAACTGCTTTCGTTTTCTCTGTAATTGCCTCACGCAGCTGCTTTGCTGTAATTTTGTACTCATTGTCTTCTAAACCTTCTACATAAACCGGCTTACCGCCAGCAAGCTTTACTTGCTCTGGATAGCTTACCCAGTAAGGAGTTGGGATGATAACTTCATCTCCCTCATCAAGTAATACTTGGAATAATGTATATAATGCATGCTTTGCACCATTACATACAATAATTTCAGATGGATCATACGCAATACCTTGATCGCGAGTAAATTTCTTCACAATTTCTTGTTTTAACGATTGTAATCCACCTGTTGGTGTATACTTCGTATGCCCTTCTAACATCGCTTTATGTGCAGCATCCATAATATGCTCTGGTGTATTAAAGTCAGGTTCCCCTGCCCCTAATCCAATTACATCATGACCCTCTGCTTTTAATGCTTGTGCCTTTGCTGTAATTTCTAAAGTTGAAGACGGTGTTAAAGCAGCTACTCGCTTTGCTAATTTCATTTGTAGTTCCCCCTACATCTATTTTTCAATGCTATATCGTCTTAAAAATTTTCCATCTTTAAATTCAAGATAGTAATAACTATAACGATTGTCATCATCAATATATGTAACTTCCCATAGTGGTACATCATTTTCAAAGCCTAATTTCACTTTCATAATCTCTTTCGGCTTACTTTTTGATTCCTTACTTTCATTGCCGACTTGCTCTATTGTTCTTTGTATAGCCTCTTTTTCAGAAATACCTTCGCTCTTTTTCCTTACTACAGTATCCCCTTTTTTCTCAGGCACCCAAACGATAAGTTGTTCTCCCTTTTCATCTGTACCTTGCACGACTATATATGCAGATTTTCCGTTGTAATAATCAACAGATTTCACCTTTGTAAGCTTTGCTTTTTCTTTAGCAATTTCTACAAATTTCGACTCTTTTGGAATTTTCTTTCCCATCGCTTTATTATAAACATACGCCCCATATATTCCGCTAGCAACGATAACAATAATGATTGCAAAGATCCACTTTTTCATTGTATCACTACGTTCTGTAAATCGTAAATACAGCTGTTTCTTTATCTTTTTCGTCTAATGCTAGTCCGAACATGAGGTCCTGCTCTTTTAACGTACGATTTAAACTATCAACAATTTTATACAAATCCGACGAATATTTAATACGCGTCGTTGATAGTACTTCGATTTTCTTATCCATGAAAAAACTCCTCCGTTACACAAAAATTTCTAATTATAGAAGAACGCAATGCGGTTACAATAAGAGTACATTCTTTACAACCCCTGCTTCATCACCCATCTATTATAGCAGGACATGTACAGCAAAAAAAGGTTTCAAGTCGAAAACCAACACATTTTGTATACAAGAAGTAAGAAAAATAAAATTCCTCCTACCCACATTTTTTACGCCTGAAGTTTATAAGTACTTCAGGCGTATTTTTCTTCCATTTTTATTCATTTGATGGTTCTTCTAATTGTACTAACAATTCTTCTAATGGTCCTTCATAAAGAGGTACGTTAGGAATCGATTGTAGAAATCGTTTTCCATAGGAAGAACTCGTCAAACGACGATCTAACACTACTACCGTTCCTGTATCTGTATTCGTTCGAATTAAGCGGCCGAATCCTTGTTTGAAACGTAATATTGCTTGTGGGAGCGCTAATTTAGCGAATACATCTTCACCTTGATTTTTTAGCCACTCACCTTTCGCTTCCATCATCGGCTGATGAGGAGGTGTAAATGGTAGACGGACTATAACAAGACAACTTAAGGCATCTCCAGGAATATCTATTCCTTCCCAGAAACTGCTCGTCCCTAATAAAATTGATTTGTCGAACTCTTGAAACTTTCGAATTAAGCGGCTTCGACTTCTATTATTCACACTTTGGGTGAGTAATAAATAACCCTCTAATTCATCATTATTTTTTAAATTCGCATACGCTTCTTTTAACATTTCATACGAAGTGAATAAAACGAGCATTCTGCCTTTTGTGGCTTTCGCTATCTTTGCAATATGTTCCGATATAGATTCAATATATCGCTCATTACTTACTTGCTTAATAAAAGGTACATCCGTTGACACCATTAATTTCATCTGTTCATCATAACGAAATGGCGACGGAACCTTTAAAGTATTTGGAGCGAAATCATGTAAACCAAGTTCCTCTTTTATATAATCAAACGTATCGTTAACTGTTAGTGTTGCGGATGTAAAAATAACACTCTTTTTTTCTGTTAAAAATTCATCAGCAAATCTTTCACCAATATGAACAGGCTGTGCATATAGAACTGTTGAATGAATCGTCCCTTTCGTTTCAGTCTCCATCCAAGTTACATACGAATTCTTTTCTAATACGAGTAACTGTAATGATTCTGCCATCTTTCTCAGCAACTCAATTAAATGCATAAATTCACCTGTTACAACATGCATCTCCCATTCTAACTTACTTTGCAATATATCCACTTGCTTCTCAAGAGCAGTTACTACCCTTCTTAATTCATATATAAAACGATTTGTTAATTCGACGATACTATCCCACAACTTACCTTTTTCTAGTTCTGCGTTATACCTATAGATGAGCGGCATATTATTCGTTCCTTGCTCTTGCTTTGTTTGTTTAAATATAAAAGTACGTAACATTTGGAAGAGTTCATCCGCATCAAACTTAAGTTCCTTCAAACTATAACTTATCATACGGAAAGTTGAACGAGATGCTTGCTCTGATTTTTTCATCATTTTATATACTTTGGAGAGTACATCTTCTGTTTCTAGTGTCCCAAGACGAGATATAACCAATTGAAAATACATACAAGAGAACTGTTCACCCAATGTTCTACTCGCGGCTTCTTCAATATGGTGAGCTTCATCAAAAATAATATGTTCGCATGAAGCAAACAACGGTTCTTCACTTGAAAAATCTTGAAATAATAACGCATGATTTGTAATAACGATATCTGCAAATAAAGCTTTATTCTTCGCTCGCTGGTAAAAACAACGACTAAACCAATTACTTTGCATACCGCCTGGACTATACGCATCGCTACAAATACGATTCCAAAGTAACTTTCCGCCCTCAGGAATATTTAATTCGTCTCGATCACCTGTTTCAGTTTGCAATAGCCAAACTAAAATCTTCGCCTTTGTAAGTGCCATATCATAATTTTTTTCTTCCTCTTGCAAAGCATACTCAAATTTATGTAAGCATAAATAATGCTTTCTTCCTTTTAGAAGAGCTGCCTCAAATGAAAATGGCATTATTTTTTGTAATAACGGAATTTCTTTTTCTAATATTTGTTGTTGGAGTTGTACCGTTTGTGTACTTATAATGACAGGTTCTTCTTTTCTCTTTGCAAAATAAAGACTAGGAAGCAAATAAGCGAGAGTCTTTCCTGTTCCTGTACCGGCTTCAATTAGTGAAAAACGAGAATCTCTTAACGCCGTATATATCTCTTTCATCATCAGTTGTTGACTTTCTCTTCTTTCAAACTTTGGCATATGTGATTCCAATTTATCCATCGTTTTATTCAAGAAAGCATCAAACTTTGATGAACACGTTTCTCCAAGGTTTAAGGAATAGTTCCGCTTTTTCAGCGCAATATTTCGATGTATTTCATACTCCGCTATATCTTCTTTACCGTGCATTACTTTCTTTAAAATATTTTCAGAAAGCACATCAGCTATATCGCTTTGGAACACATCACTTAATTCATAAAGCGATTGCAACGTGACAAGTGGTAACTTTTCAATTTCATTTAAAAATTGTAAAAATAATTCCGCTGTTGCAAGAGCATCACTATCCGCACGATGTGGTTGATCGTGCTCTAGTTCATGCTTCTTAGCTAAATCACGTAATTTATAACTATCGGCTGTCGGCAAAAGAATTTGAGCCAATTCAACCGTGTCGATTTTCGGACAATGTATTTCTGTATATCCAACTTGCCTTAATTCTTCATTTAAAAAATTCCAATCAAAGTGAACATTATGCGCAACGAAAGCCGCACCTTGTAATAGCTCAACAATCATCGGGGCTACATCTTGAAATAACGGGGCTTGTTTTACAAGACTTTCATCAATCCCTGTTAATTCTGTAATAAATGGTGGGATCTCTCTCTTTGGATTAACAAAAGACGAAAAAATCTCCAATATCTCTCCATCTTCTACTACAACAGCTGCAATTTGGGTAATTTTATCCTTCCCATCTTTCCAGGAGTTCCCTGTCGTCTCTAAATCAACAACGACATAACGCTTACTCATATATGTAACACCTCAATTTCTTACCTTTCAAACAACAATAATTTATATAATGTTACTATACCACGTTTTATCTCATCTTAATGAAAAGATGCACAAAAAAGCTATCTCCGCAATGGAGATAGCTTTTCTACTTATAATATCGTACCCGCTTTTTCAGCACCTAACATTTCAATAATTTGATTATTATCGTCTAGTACTGCAATTTTTGGTTCTTGTGTATGAATCTCTTCTTCCGTAACTAGCCCATAACAAATAATAATTACTTTGTCCCCTGGTTGTACAAGTCTTGCCGCAGCACCGTTTAAACAAACAACACCACTACCGCGTTCCCCTTTAATAACGTATGTCTCTAAGCGAGCACCATTATTATTATTTACAATTTGGACTTTTTCGTTTTCTACAATATTTACTGCATCCATTAAGTCTTCATCAATTGTAATACTACCTACATAATTTAAATTTGCCTCCGTTACAGTTGCACGATGTAACTTTGCTCTCATCATTGTGCGAAACATAGATGCTCCCCCTTATTTAACCGTTAATGTTATATTGTCAATTAATCTTACATTTTCAAACTTAACTGCAATAGCTAAAATGATTCTTCCTTCGACTTTCTCTACCATTGTTAATGACGGATATGCATATAAATCCGCATAATCTACAGTGCCTTTCGTATGCGTCTCAATATAATCTTTCACAAGATTTGTAATGATTTCCGGATTACGTTCACCTGCCTCAATTCTTTCTTTCGCTATACATAGGCTGCGGTATAAATGAAGAGCTTCTTCACGTTCATCTTGTGATAGGTACACGTTACGAGAACTTTTCGCTAAACCATCTTCTTCCCTTACAATATCAACTGGTACGATTGTAACTGGAATATTGAAATCAGTTACAAATCCTTCAATTACTGCAACTTGTTGAGCATCTTTCATACCGAAATAAGCACGCGTTGGCACCGTAATATTAAATAGTTTCATCAGTACAGTTGCAACACCAGCGAAATGACCAGGTCTTTGTTGACCGCATAATACGTCCGTGCGCTTCACAACTTCTACTGTTGTTGTTTGTTCTGCTGGATACATTTCTTCTACACTCGGATAAAATAAATAATCTACACCGTTTTCTTTTGCTACATTTTCATCTCTATCAATATCACGAGGATATCGATCTAAATCTTCATTTGGGCCGAATTGTAGCGGGTTTACAAATACACTTAAAACTACAATTTTATTTTCTTCTCTTGCCTTACGTAATAAAGTAGCGTGGCCTTCATGTAAATAACCCATTGTTGGAACAAAACCAATACTCTTTCCACTTGCACGAAGTTCGCTTGTAATTTGCTGCATCTCTTGCACTGTAGTTACGATTTTCATTATTGTTTTCCTCCGTATAACGCTAAGCATTCTTCCTCTTTCATTGTGAACGAATGTTTTTCTTCAGGAAATTGCCTTGTCTTTACTTCAGTAACATATTGTGAAATCCCACGCACAATCTCCTCTTGAACAGACGTATATTGCTTCACAAATTTCGGAACACGATTTACGCCGTATGAGATAAGATCATGATAAACAAGCACTTGTCCATCTACTTTTTGTCCTGCACCAATCCCAATTGTTGGTATTGTTAGTTGCTCTGAAATAAGTTCTGCTAACTGCATTGGTACACATTCTAACACAAGCGCTATTGCACCAGCTTCTTCACATTTCTTTGCATCTTCTATTAATTTTTTTGCACTCTCCGCATCTTTTCCTTGCACTTTATATCCACCCAACACTCCTACCGATTGAGGGGTTAAACCTAAATGCGCTACAACAGGAATTCCTGCGTTCGTCAAATATTGAATCGTCGATATAACTTCTCCAGCACCTTCTACCTTCAGTGCGTGTGCCCCGCTCTCTTGAACGATGCGACGTGCATTCACCATCGTTTCTTGTAATGATACGTGATACGACATAAATGGCATATCAGTTACAATAAACGTCTCTTTCGCTCCACGGCGTACAGCTTTCGTATGATGAATCATATCCTCTACTGTTACAGGTACTGTTGAATCGTATCCGAGTACAACCATTCCAAGAGAATCTCCAACTAGAATCATATCAACTTCAGCTTCTTCTGCTAATTTAGCAGATGGATAATCATACGCCGTTAGCATTGTAATCGGCTCACCTTGCTCTTTCATCTTCAAAAAATCTGTTTTTGTTTTCAAAAACTACTCCTCCTTTATGCAGGAGAGAGGAGATGGCCGAAATCATATAAAAAACCCCTCTGACCATAAAAGGGCAGAAGGGTTGTGTGTTAGTCGGCATTATTCATCCCTCTGTCCCAGTCCGTTATTGGATCAAGGCAGAATCCAAGTTATTATTTTTCGTATGACTTCGAATCATGGTGCAGTTCGCTCTGATACTGCCCACATTCGAACTAATTATAGCAAACTACAAAAAGGAATTACTACATTTTTTTGAAAAAATAATTTTTTATTCTTATTACGGTATATGAAATTTAACGCGAGAGTATATATGCTATACAGTTTTTATGGAGAATTCTATCCTGAAAAGATACATGTTTTTTCAACGCATGCTAAAAAAGTCCAAGTTAATTTTTTCTGTAATCCATTTAACTGTATAGTATAACTCTTAAACTAATGATGCAGGTTAATTGAGGAAAGTACTTAACAAAGGAGAATTGCAGATGTCTATGAACAGGTGGTTATTTCGATTCAGCAGTTTGCTTGTAATGATTGTATGGTGGATGTCTTTAGGATCCTCCCATGTATTTGCCTCAGTTACTGTCGTAACACCCCCCACCGATTTAACGAAAGTGATTGAGGTTGAACTAAATGATGATTACTTTAATCCAAATGTTATCACGATTCCGCTTGCAGGATCAACAACATTACTATTGAAAAATAAAGGTAAAAACGAGCACACCTTTACAGTGAAAAAACTCGGCATTGACGTCGTAATCGAGTCAGGAAAAGAAAAGAATATTACCGTGAAACCTAAAAATACTGGTACATATGAATTAATATGTCGATACCATCTTCTTAAAGGAATGGCAGGCAAAGTAATCGTCAAATAACATGCCCTGCCAATTAGGCGGAAGATATTTTGAAATGAACTTTAAATATGAAAAAAATTTATTATCATGTTACAAATTCAACTCAAAACTATTGAAATAAAAAGAAGTTCCAAAAGAGGAACTTCTTTTACTTAATTTCAATATCTGCAGAATGAATATGATGTACTTTCCCCTCATGATCCTCCAGAAGTAATACACCATCCTCTGTGATTCCTTTTGCTAACCCCGTAATTGTCTCTCTCATCGTTCGAGCGGTAATTTCTTTCCCGATGCTCACAGCGTAACTTTCCCAAAGAATTTTAATGACAGAGAAACCATTTTGTAAATACTCTTCATATAATTTTTCTAGTTGTAAATAGATTTGTTGCATAAGTTCTGCACGAACAATCGGCTTACCTGATTCAATCGCTAATGAAGTAGCAATGTGCTGAATTTCTTCATCAAAATGTTCTTGCTTTTGATTCGCATTAATACCGATGCCCATAATGACAGCATTAATTTTATCAGGATCCGCTTGCATTTCTGTTAATATACCTACAGCCTTTTTACCTTGAATTAAAATATCATTTGGCCATTTTATTCCTACGTTTACACCCGTGCATTTTTCAATTGCCTGTGCAACACTAACGGCCGCTAACAAAGTAAGTTGCGGTGCATGATGAACTGGGATTGATGGGCGTAAAATAATACTCATCCAAATCCCTGTTCCTTTTGGTGAATGCCATTTTCTGCTTAAACGACCTCTTCCCGCTGTTTGTTCTTCTGCTACAACGACTGTTCCTTCTTCTGCACCTTCATAAGCAAGTTTTGCTGCAATGTGCTGCGTTGATTCAACGGTTTCTTCAAAATACACTGTTCTACCAATCCGCTTCGTTTGTAGCCCTAACTGAATTTCATTAGCGGTCACTTTGTCTGGCTTACTTGCAATTCGGTAACCTAATCGACGCACAGCTTCAAGTTCATATCCCTCACTCCGCAGATCCTCCATATGTTTCCACACAGCAGTTCTTGAACAACCAAGTTTATCACTAATTGTTTGGCCGGATACAAACTCGCCATCCGCTTCAGAAAAAACTTGCAATAACTGCTTTCTTATAGTAGATTGCATCCTTGTAGCCACTCCCTTATACGCTCTTTCTCATTAACTACGTTTCCTTGTACGATTGCTTCTTCGATTTTCTGAAGCATCTCAGCAACCCACGGACCAGGCTTTTTGTTTGCCCAGTTTAATAAATCATTACCAGTCACATTCATTTCTTGACGCTCCTGGATTGGCAATGCATGAAACATTGATTGTACTCGTTCAACAGATGTAGGGTCATAGCGTTCAATCATCGCTTCATATACTCTCTCTGCCATTTCAGCGATATGAATTCCCGTTTTATAAAGAAGGACTGTATCCCAATCCTTCTCCTTTCTAGTACGGATTGTCAATAAAACTGCAACAATATCTTTTATTTTTTTATTCGAAAACTTCCATTGACGTAAAAAGACAGATGGATGTTCTTCTCCGATACAATATAAGAAAAATGCCCACGCCTCAATATCCGTTTCGAAAGAATCCCATTTATACTGCGTAGCTTTTAACAGTCTCTCTTCTGACATTTGTAAATATGGCAAATGAGAAAATAGCTTCGTCTCTACTAATTCTTTGAGACCTTTCACACAATATGTACCAGTTAACAGTTTCTCAAACTCTACTGTAATACGCTCAATTGCTATATGTTCTAGCAAATGCCCATACGTTTCAATCGCTTGCTTCGTTTTCATTTCTAATGAAAAACCTAACGTGCTTACAAACCGAATACCACGCATCATTCGCAGGGCATCTTCTTGAAAACGATCCGCAGCATTTCCAACTGTCACAATTTCTCTCTGTTGAATGGCTTCCTGTCCAGCAAATAAATCGACCATTTTGCCTTCTTCTGTCATAGCAATTGCATTCATCGTGAAATCACGACGTTTTAAATCCTCTTCTAATGAACGAACAAATTGAACACTACTAGGTCTTCGAAAATCTTCATATTCGCTTTCTGTTCGAAAAGTAGTTACCTCATAGGGCTCACCATTTTCTACAACAATTACAGTTCCATGCTCAAGACCAACAGGAACATTTCTTGGGAATATAGCCATCACTTCTTCTGGTAGAGCAGATGTCGCAATATCAATATCTCCAATCGGCCTATCGATAATAAGATCTCGTACGCTCCCACCAACAAAGTAAGCCTCATGTCCTTGTTGCTTTAATGTCTCAATAATAGAACTAGCTTTTTTAAATCTTTCCATTTTTGTCATCCCTTAGTACGTCATAGTAAATCGTTTCATATTGTGAAACAATTTTTTCTGAGCGAAATTGCTCATAAACACTTTCTCTTGCTCGTTCTCCCATATTACGGTGAAGTTCCTCGTCCTTTAATAGCTGAATAGCTTGATTTGCCACTCCTGTTGTATCGCCAACTTCACATAAATATCCTGTTTCCCCGTGTTGAATAACCTCTGGAATACCTCCAACCCGTGTTCCGATACAAGGTACACCACACGCCATTGCTTCTAATAAAACAAGACCAAAACTTTCCTTCTCTGATAGAAGCAACATTAAATCACTCATCGCAAGTAGTTCTGCAACATTATCTTGCTTCCCTAGGAATAAAACGCGATCTTCAATATGTAAATTCTTCACTATCTGTAAAATCGTACAGAATTCTGGTCCGTCTCCAACAAGAAGCAACTTCGCATCTACTTCTTTAACAATTTTAGCAAATGCCTGAACAACATCCTGCACACGTTTCACTTTACGGAAATTCGAAATATGAATAAGTACTTTTTCACTCTCACTTATACCATATTCTTTCTTTAATTGAGACATATTACGCTTGAAATATACACGTTCGTCTATAAAGTTATATACCGTTTGAATTTCTTTACTTGGTTTTACAAGCTCATGTGTTTCGTTAATTAATGAATGCGAGACAGCAGTAACAACATCCGATTGCTCAATACCAAAACGAATTAAATTATTTAACGAAGGGTCGGAACCTAACACAGTAATATCTGTTCCATGTAAGGTTGTAACAATTTTAATACGCTCTCCGATCATTTGTTTTGCTAAATATGCACAAATTGCATGTGGTATTGCGTAATGCACATGTAAAATGTCTAAGTTTTCTCTTTGTGCAACCTCGGCCATTTTACTTGCTAACGCTAAATCGTATGGTGGATATTGAAATACAGAGTATTGATTTACCGTCACTTCATGAAAATAAATGTTTGGATATACTTTATTTAACCGGAATGGTAAACCCGATGTAATAAAGTGAATTTCATGCCCACGTTCCGCCAATTGCTTTCCTAATTCTGTTCCAACAACTCCAGAACCACCTACAGAAGGATAACATGTAATACCTATTTTTAATTTCATTTACATCCCCCTAATAAATCAGCATGTAATAAAACCGGTTTCTTACTCATAAATCCCTCGGCATACAAGACTCCAACTTCTTTTCCAAACATCTTCTCACGAGCAATCACAGTTTCAACGTAACCTTCTGTTAACGGTGTCTTAACACCATCACTCCCTGTTGAAAACTGACTTTCATACGCTTCTAATGCTTCCACCTTTATAGAGAGGTACTCACTTATATCTATACAAAAATTCGGTTTATGAAAACCATTAATCATATAATTATAAAAAGACTCCACACGATGTGGTGAAAGTTCCGGCATATATTTACGGATTCCTGCTGAAAAAATAGCCTCTTCCACAAGCTTTGCACAATTTGCATGATCTGGATGGCGATCTTCATAGTACGGCGCAAAAACTAGTTTTGGTTTATATGTACGGATCACCTTGACAATTTCACGTATATACTCTTCTTTCATATACAAACCACGGTCTGGCATCGCTAAATTCAGCCTCGTTTTTACTCCCATTATACGAGCTGCGACCTTCGCTTCTTCTTTTCTCAACTCTATCGTTCCATTTGAAGAAAGATCAGCTTCTGTTAAATCACAAATACCTACTTCATACCCTTGCTTTGTATATTTAGCGATGGTACCAGCCATGCCGATTTCAACATCATCGGCATGAGCACCAAACGCTAATATATGTAATCCACTCATAATTGTTCCCCTCATTTTCTTAACTTACGATAATCTAAATCTCCTCGCTCTAATGCGTGCATTAACATTTCAGCACTTGCCATATTCGTTGCAAGTGGAATCGCATATACATCACATAAACGAAGTAATGCATTCACATCCGGTTCATGCGGCTGTGCTGTTAATGGATCGCGGAAGAAAATCACCATATCTAAATCGTTCTTTGCAATCATTGCACCAATTTCTTGATCTCCACCAAGAGGGCCAGATTGATATCTTGTTACAACTAATCCAGTCGCTTCCATAATGCGAAGCCCTGTCGTTCCTGTTGCAAATAATTCATGTTGTTCAAAAATTGGTTTATATGCGTATGCAAACGAAACCATATCATTTTTCTTTTTGTCATGTGCGATTAAGGCAATTTTCATCCGTTGTCTCCCCTTTAGTCGATAATATTTTCTAAACCGTACACAAGATGATCAAGGTTCATTACTGTCTCAATTGATAGTTTTACACCTGACATAAATGATGCACGATTGAATGAATCATGACGAACTGTTAACATTTGTCCATCTCCACCAAACATTACTTCTTGGTGTGCAATAAGCCCTGGCAAACGTACACTATGAATGTGAATACCGTCTACATTTGCACCTCGTGCACCTGCTAGTTGCTCTACTTCATTTGGATGACCTTGCTGCTTTGATTCACGATTTTGGCGAATTAACTCTACCGTTTTTACAGCTGTACCAGATGGTGCGTCTAATTTTTGATCATGATGTAATTCAATTACCTCAACATCTTGGAAATATTTCGCTGCCATTTGTGAGAATTTCATCATAAGAACTGCACCAATTGCAAAGTTTGGAGCAATAATTGTTCCTACTGCTTTTTCTTTTGCATTCTCTGTTAAACGTGTCAATTCTTCTTCTGTAAATCCAGTTGTACCAATAACCGAACGAAGTCCACGCTCAACTGCAAGTGTAACGTGTTGTTTCCCCACTTCTGGTGTTGTTAAATCTAACAACACATCTGCTTCTACTTCATCTAAACAAGTATGTAAATCAGCGTAAATCGGCGCATGTAATGCTGGCATGCCAGGTAAATCAGAAATCTTCTCACCACCATGCTTATAATCCACTGCTGCTACTAAATTAAAATGTTCCGTTCTTTCCATAAGAAGGACTGCTTCATGTCCCATACGTCCTCTTGGTCCGGCGATAATTACTTTAATTTCTTTCATTATTCTTTCTCTCCCTCATCAATACGTGTCCAGCGATCTTTATCACGTGTATTAAATTTATTCATTACAATGTTATGTGCTGTCTCTAAATCAATATTTAAACTATTTGCCATACAAATCATAACAAATAATACATCTCCAAGCTCTTCTTCAATACTTCTTTCTTTTTCAGTTGTTTTCTTCGGTTTCTCACCATAATAATGATTTACCTCTCTTGCAAGCTCTCCCATTTCTTCCGTTAAACGAGCCATCATTGCAAGCGGACTGAAATAACCTTCTTTAAACTGACCAATATATGCATCTACTTCTTTCTGCATATCTTTCATCGTTTTTGCTTCCATACTATTCACCTCTAATCCTTCCTCTTTCATGTTAGCCAATTCATCGCGATTTGACAAATATTATTCCCCGCCAAACACCTATTTGCGACCCATTTTTGGATAGACTATAATAAAGTGAAACTTCTTTTGTAATTTTTTTGCAAAAGATTAGTTGAACTAATCGGGTTCCTACGGCTGGTTTGCCTTTCTTCAGAGGTTTATCTCCTACCAGCCGTTGGTACGGGGTAAAGTGAAACTTCTTTTGCGATTTTTGCAAAAGATCAGCCCACACCAATCGGGTTCCTACGGCTGGTTTGCCCCTCTTCTTTGCTTCATCTCCTATCAGCCTTTAGAGCGGGATAAAGTGAAACTTTCTTTTGCACTTTTCACAAAAAATCAGCCCACATCAATCAGGTTCTTACTATTTTCACTAGCAACTAGAAATTACTTATTATTATGTTTTACCGTTTCAGCGGAGCAATGCAATCATTACATAATTAGGGGGATTTCTATATGACATCAAAATTGAAGATGCGAAATATTATTTTTATTTTAATTGGTTCCGCTATATTTTCTTTCGGTATTGTCAATATCAATATTGAAAACCACCTTGCAGAGGGTGGGTTTACTGGTATTACACTATTATTGTATTTTTTATTTAAGTTTGATCCTTCCTACTCAAACTTAATTTTAAATATCCCTATATTTTTTATTGGCTGGAGGTTACTTGGCAGAACGACATTTTTATATACATTAATTGGAACCTTTAGCGTATCTTTATTTCTATGGATTTTCCAGCGTTACGAAGTACTCAACTTACATTTAAACTTGCAAAATGATATGACACTCGCAGCTTTATTCGCCGGGGCATTTATCGGTATCGGCCTTGGAATAATATTTAAATATGGCGGGACTACTGGCGGTGTAGATATTATCGCACGACTAGCGCACAAATATGTTGGCTGGAGTATGGGGAAAACAATGTTTATGTTTGATGCTGTCGTTATCGTCGTCTCTATTCTTACCTATTTATCATACCGTGAGGGCATGTATACGCTAGTTGCTGTTTTTATCGGTGCTAAAGTCATTGATTTTATGCAAGAAGGAGCTTATGCTGCCAAAGGAGCGACTATTATCTCAGAGAAAAACGATGAAATTGCTGCCAAAATTTTATCTGAAATGGAGCGCGGAGCAACCTTTTTAAAAGCTGTTGGATCGTATACAAAAGTGGAACGTAATGTATTGTATTGCGTTGTTGCTAAAAATGAAATCGTGAAATTAAAGAATATCATTACTTCTGTAGATCCTCATGCTTTTGTCGCTGTAAGTGATGTACATGATGTAGTTGGTGAAGGGTTTACGTTAGATGAAAATAAAAACCCTTTACATAATTAAATATAACTAGAAAAGCGCCTTAGCTTTTCTAGTTTTTTATTACAAGTCTTTTAAGCTTCTCAAAATCCTCATGAATAAGCTCCAATAAACTCCGATTATAAAAAATGGAAGCTGGATGAAAAGTCGGAAAAACATGATATTCTTTCTCTGACCATGTAAACTCTGCACTTTGCATATCCTTTAATTTTTGAATGGGCTGTTTTAATAATTGCCCGTGTACATCTGTGATTTTTTTATTTTTTCCTGTTAAACGTTGAAGACCGATATTTCCAAGCGTGACGATAAGCTTCGGATGTATTTTCTCTAATTCATAATCTAACAAAGGCGCATGGGCAACTATTTCTCCCTGATTTGGCGTTCTATTATACTTTTTTTGTATGATTTCACCATTTCGTTCTTTTTTCTCTCGCCATTTATAAGGTCTACTCCGAACAGCGCTCGTAATATATACTTCTTCCCTTGTAACGTGGATACGCTCTAAAAAAACCATTAATTGTTTTCCCGCCCTCCCGCTAAACGGAATCCCATTATGAATTTCTGTTTCACCAGGTGCTTCTCCTAACAACATAAATTTGGGATTTTCAGGACCTTGTCCACTTAAAAAACCTTCTAGTTGATAAGGAGCACTACGCTCTTGTACTTGTTTTACTAAATGGTCTGGATATTTCATTTCCCCCACCACCTTTCCGCATTACTTCTATTATTTCTATTTGCAATACATTATATAATTCAATCCACACAACAAAAAAAGACTATCAAAATTGATAGTCTTTAGTCGTCGCTACGCTGCATACCAGTATACATTAATACGAGACGTAATAATTCAAATACCGCTACAGCTGCAGCTGCTACATATGTTAATGCTGCCGCATTTAATACTTTACGAGCTTGCCCATATTCATCTGTTGATACAATACCTAACGCTTCAATTTGTTGCATTGCGCGCTTTGACGCATCAAACTCAACTGGCAATGTAACGAGCTGGAACACAACACCTGCTGCCATTAAAATGATACCTAATAACAATAGTTTTGACATTGTCGCAAATATACCAATCATAATAAATACCCATGATATATTCGATCCAAAATTAGCCACAGGAACTAACGAATGACGAATACGCATAAAGTTATAATCTTGTGCATCTTGAATTGCGTGTCCTACTTCGTGTGCTGCAACTGCTGTACCAGCAACTGAATGTCCATAATAGTTATCTGTTGATAATCGAACCGTCTTAGCGGTTGGATCATAATGGTCTGATAAATGACCTGGTGTTTCTTCGACAGCTACGTTGTATAATCCATTTTCATCTAAAATTTTTCGAGCCACTTCCGCTCCTGTCATACCTGATGTTGAATAAACTTGTGAATACTTGCTATAGGCACTACGTACTCTTGACTGTGCATACAACGGTATGATCATTATGATCGCGAAGTAAATTAAATAAAACATCATGAACCTCCATTGAAGTTTTAATTATAGTACTTCTCATTCTATTTTCTTCTGCCACTATTGTCAATGAATAAACCTTACAATCCATATCTTTATTTATTGCATTATCTATTTTTAGAATGTACATTACTTTTTCTTTTTTCTCTCTCTCCTTTATACTTTCTCCATCCAACATAAGTTAATGTGAATAAAATAAGTCCCCCAGTAATTGTCATAAACCAAATGAGAGAGGGTGCAATTTCATCTTTTTTTACTGTGTGAAATATCTTTTGCAAATCCCCTTTAATAATCCCTAATTGCATTTGGCCGCCTTTCGTTTTTAACATAACGTTACGAAATTCATCTAAATAAGATAAATGAACATTTACACGCTGGACCTCGTTTTCTGGCAAAGCAATCATTAAGCTTGGATAAATAATATTGAATTCATTTAAAAACGTATTTAACGTTTGTTGAAACTGCCCAGCATCTTCTTTTTCCATCGCTTTTTCCATTTGAGAAAAGGCATCCATTACTTTCCTTTCTCTTTCCATCCAAAGTGGTTGATATTTCGATACTTGTGCATCAACAGCAAGTTGTAATGCCAGCACATTATCAATTTTAGCTTGCTTACCTAAACCTTCTTCAGAGAGCGATTGTTGCGCCTTATCGTAAGCTAAAGAAATAACTCTAACTTGATCTGGTGTTACTTCCTGCTTCTTTTCATTCCCCTTTATTAAAAACTGCTCCGAGAAATGTTGTAATACTTGTACCGCTTTTTCATCTTCATTACGCTTCACTAACTGTAACGAGTCGTCTAACAACCCTGTTAGCTCATTCCACTCTTCAGCATATATACGTAACGGAAACATTATAATTAGAAATGCTATCAATCCAATTAATGTTCTCTTCATCCCGGTCCCCCCTTAACTACTAGTACAAAATATGTTAATTTGGACAAGAATAGAACAGAACTAGACCGAAAAATATATTATCGTTTTACAAAGAAAAAAATTCTCTTTAAACAGAGAATTTTTTCTGTGACATCCTTTTCTTTTTTACGAGATATCTATATAAGCTGTAACAAAGTATACTCCCACCTAAAATGAATAATAAAATAGCACACGCAGCATGCATAAAGAACTCTTCTGGTAACATTAATATAATTGGATCCTTTTCAGGATCAAAAACCCAATAATCATTACTAAATAAAAGTTTATGGAATAATACAAAACTCTTTTCAAAATTAATAGCAATTGGTAACATAAGCGCTATCGGAAAAATGATTGTTAAAATCGATCCGTGCAGTAAAAACTTTTCATTTTTCTTTTTTAATAAATAAATTCCGCCTATCACTGCAATCATAATTGTCGCATACATCACATATTGAATCTTTACTAAAATATTTTTAACATCTACAAAATGAATACGGCCATTTGCGGACATATCTAATGTAGGCAAATGTAATGCTCCGTCATAAAACGGGGATAAATATGTAATAAGCACATCGTAATTTCTTTTAATTTCATCCTTCGTCATATCCGCTAAATCAGGAATATTTAAAAAATCAATTTCAAAATAATACAACCATTTTCCATATACAACTGCCGTTGTTGCGAGTGCAAAAATAGAAAATGCTATGCTATATGAAACAACTAAAGTAATCAATCGATCCAATATTTTTGTACCACTCTTATTTTTCTCCATGTTCTCCCCCTAAATGTTCTAACCATCATAAAGAAAATTGTTTTCTTTGCTCACGTAAGCAACAATAATATGTAATACATAGTACAGCAATACTTAACCAAAACGTAAAATAACCAATTTCCTCTACAAACAAATGCATAATTCCATATCGCGGCATTTGCCAAAATAAATAATCAATTGCATCGTTATGCAACGTCCACACAGCTACTACTATAAAATGCCATTTTTTTATACGATAGAATGGAGCATATAAAAATCCTTGTATTGCCATCGCGAAGTGCGAAAGCATTAACATGTAGCCCATAAGGCCTATAGGGCCTTTTACGTAAATCATAATCGCGTTTACAACAACAGCCCAAATACCATATTTTATTAAAGTTACAATCGCTAACGCTTCTATTAATCCCCAGTTTCTCTTTGCCAAAAAAGCAATTAAAACAAAGACAAAAAAGAGAGTCGCCATAGGACTATCTGGTACAAACGGCCAAAATATAGGTGACGTTTCTTTCAATTGATTTCCGTACCATATAAATCCATAAATTGTACCTAATAAGTTAACAATTAATAAAAATAATAATACCGAGCGTTGTCTTAACATTGCATACAAGTACACCAATCCGTATGTCCAACACCTTTCAAGCAAAGTAATTCATTCACTAAATCCTACTCTATTATAACAAACTTCATCCAACTAAATAGAAAAGCTGACTACAAATTTTGTAGTCAGCTTTTTTATTATTTTTTATTATACTTTGCAACGAATTCCGAAAGCTTCTTCAGTTCCTCATCCGTACCTTTAAATACACCTTTAGGCATTGAACCTTTTCCCTCTTTCGCAATTTTAGCAATTTCTTCTGGCTTTAAAGTTAAGTTTTGCAGTGCCGGTGCTGCTGCCCCGCCTTGTAAATTGTCACCATGACATGTTAAACAAGTATTTTTTTGCATTAATTTATAGCCATCATCATTTTTATCAACTGGCGCTGTTTTTACAATTGCTCCTTGTTTTTTTGCAGCTTCCCAGTCGTGGTGTGCTACAGATTCCCAAGTTAAAAAGATAATCGATGCAATTGCTAAAAGCATAAATCCAGTTGCCACAGGACGCTTCAATGGACGTCTTTCTGGACCTCGATCAAGAAATGGAGCTAACAGTAATGCTCCAAACGCAATCCCTGGCATAATAAATGCTCCAATTACAGTAAATGAACCGGAAGCATACGAATACTTTAATAACTGATACAAGAATAAGAAATACCAATCTGGAAGTGGTATATATCCAGCATCTGTTGGGTCCGCCATTCTCTCAAGCGGCGACGGATGCGCCACTGTTAAACATAAATAACCGATTAAAAAAACTGCACCAACCATCCATTCTTTTAACAAGAAGTTCGGCCAAAATGCTTCTGTTTTCCCTGGGTATTCAGAATAGTCTTTTGGAATATTTGGTTTCCGAGCTACTGGTACCCGAGAATCTCCTACAAACTTCATCCCTTTGCCGCGATGCATAATCTCCCTCCTTTAGTTCTTTCCCCTTTAATTTAGCAATCTCTTATAGTGGACCGGAAATACCTTGTTTGCGAATCATGATGAAGTGGAAGGCCATTAAACCTAGAAGTGCTGCTGGTAAGAAGAAGACGTGAATAGCAAAGAAGCGAGTTAATGTTTGAGCGCCAACAATTTCGGAATGACCAGCGAGTAATGTTTTAATATAAGGACCAATGAGCGGTGTTTGCTCTGCAATTTGAATCCCTACTTTTGTAGCAAATAAAGCTTTCATATCCCACGGTAATAAATATCCGGTAAAACCAAGACCTAACATAACAAAGAAAATAAGAACACCAACAATCCAGTTTAACTCACGGGGCTTTTTATACGCACCTTGGAAGAAAACTCTGAGTGTATGTAAAAACATCATTACAATTACGAGACTAGCACCCCAGTGGTGCATACCACGAACAATTTGCCCATAAGCAACTTCATTTTGTAAATAGTAAACTGATTCCCAAGCATTTTTAATATCAGGCACATAATACATCGTCAAAAACATTCCAGATAAAATTTGAATTACAGTAACGAAAAAGGTAAGTCCTCCAAAGCAATAGACGAATGCAGAAAAGTGATGTGCCGGGTTTACATGTTCAGGTACTTCATGATCAGCGATATCACGCCATATTGGTGTAATATCTAATCTTTCATCCACCCAATCATAAATTTTATTTAACATCTACTTTGCACCCCCTCTTGGCTTCGCTTTTCCTAGATACAGCGTTCCATCTTTCACTTTAGACTCGTACACATCAAGCGGAGCAAGGGGTGGCGTACCTTTAATGTTAATCCCATCTTTTGTATAACGACCCCCGTGACATGGGCAAAAGAATTGATTCGGATGTGCTTTGTCCGAATTCCAGTTAACTGTACATCCTAAATGTTTACATACTGGAGAGAACGCAACAATGTCTCCGCTTTCATCTTTATGAACCCAAGCTGATTTTGGTTCTTCAGACTTGTACCAACCATCAACCTGCTTCACTTTAAAATCGAAACGCTTCGGCTCTGTTGTAATATCCTTTACTTGCGCAACAGCAACCATATCCGTTCCCGCTTCTTTTCTTAACACCGGATCAAGCGCAAATCGCGTCATCGGCATTAAAATACCGGCAGCCATAAAGCCTCCTACCCCTGTGAGTGTGTAATTTAAAAATTGTCTTCTTGACACGCGATGTTCTTTCTCGCTCACGAAAATTTCCCCCCTCTATCAGAAATTGTCCCCTCGTGATAAATTATATAAAAAATAAAAACTAGGACACTATCATGATATAATACGCTCATGCACAGGTCAATATCATACTACTCATAATAATAAGAACTTTCTGTTTATTATGAGTTTCCCCATTTCTCTTCCAACATCACCATTATATTTTTTATATGTGCATGAATAACTTCTCTTTTTGCTTGATCACTAAATTGTTCTAATGCTAATGAAGGAAACCAAAACAAATCTCCCTGTAACTCTTGCATATCCTCTTTCCATGAAAAATCACTTGTAACATAAGCAATATGCTTAAAACCTTCACTTCGTAAATGATTTGTCCATTCTTGCAAACGACCTTTTTCATTCTTTTGACTTTCTACCAAATACGTAAACGCAGGCAGTAAAAGCACTCTTCCCTTATACTCTCTTTCCAATTCCGTGCTCAACAATTCGATAAATTCACCTTGTTCTACAACCATTTTCATTTCTTTTGCTGCCGAAATTGATAACAGCGGTATTACTCCTGTATCAACATACTCTCTTGCTTGCTCAAACTGTTCCACATCTTTTACAATCCACTTCAAATTCCTTCCCTCCTTCACTTACAAATGACAGAACTTTCACTTTATATATATTAAACCATACTAAAAGAGGTAAAAAAAGAAAAACTACCCAATATAGGTAGTTTTTCTTGATGAAAGTCTGAAATTTGTAAAAATTTATTAATCCAAATAAATTCTATAAAGTTTTTAACTCTGCCGTTAATCTATGAAACGCTTCCTTATCTTGCTTATCTAACGCTTCATCAATTTGTTTCAAAAGGCGTTCTCTCCTAAACGAAAATACACTTTCTTCCAAAAACCTTTCTGCAAGTAAACGATCTTTTTCATTTACTTCAATATGCTTTGGTAGATATGGGTTTTCTTCTAATACAGCTACATAATTCGCATTTTGAAACGATGATTTAAAGTTGAGTTGAATATAAATATCCTCATCTCGATTTAAACGAATATCATGAAACGATTTTTCAGCATCTGTTGTCATAACATTTTGTTTAAAAAAGTGAAACGGTGTGTCTTTCACACAATTTGCTGACATCACTAAGCCACGCGGACAATATTTTGCATGCTCTACGAAGTGGACTTTATGCATCAATTGGTCGTGACTCATTAAATAATTCAGAATCCATACACATTCACGCTGTTTCAGTTGGTAATTATTCAAAAACCATTTTACAAAATCCTTCTTCTCGTTTACAGAAACAGGGGTATTCATAGCAATTAAGTCCCTCCTCTGTCTTTCTCTTTTCTTTTTAGATTCAAGAAGCGGCATTCAGTTTCCTTCCAACTTATGAAAAATCCTCTAAATTATATAACAACTCTTCAATATGAATTTGTGTCGGGTCTAGTTGTAATAACTGGGTAAATACTTCTTTCGCCTCTTTTCGTTTTCCTTCTTCCAATAAGAAATAACCGTACTCTTCTAAGAAGTCTGGATGATTCTTAAAAGAAGTATATGCACTTTCATAGTGTTTTAATGCATCCGAATACATTTCTAATTGTTTTTTTGCATACGCAAGATCCCAAAGTAGTTGTGTATCTGGTTCTCCACTATCAATAGCACGCTCTACAATTGCAATTAACTCTTCGTACTTTTCTTGTTCTTTTAAGATATATGCATATTTTAATGTTGCACCTAAATGCCCTGGATCTAACTCAAGCGCTTTTTGAAGAACTTCCTCTGCTTCTACTATTTTTCCTAATTTCGCCGCAATGTTCGCTAACTCTACATAAAATGGAACTGAAAGCTCATCTACTTTAATTCCTTCATGAAGCGTTTCATAGCTTTCTTGAAGCATTCCTTCTTTTTCATAGCTTTTCGCTAAATACATGTACAGTGATGCGTACTCAGGGTCTAATTCTTTTAGTTCTTGCCAAGCACCAATTGCTCTCTGATATTCTTCACCTTGGTATAATGTGAAGGCATATCCAAATAATGAGTGAATATCTTTTTGTTCCTCTAGGCCTGCTTCATAATAAGAAATCGCTTCTTCCCAGTTTCCGATCGCGCTTAACGTTTCTGCGAGGCGAAGTGCGATCACAACACCACCCATTACTTTATGTTCCGCTAATAGCGATTCATAATAAGTAATTGCCTTTTGTTCTTCACCTTTACTACTATATAATTCTGCTAACCCAAACGTAATAACAGGTTCATCAGGCATCATTTCTTTCGCCTTTAATAGTTTTTGCTCTGCTACATCATCAAAACCTTGCATTTGGAATAAATCTGCAACAAGTAATAACGATTGAACATATAAATCGTCATTTTCTGGAATATCATGAAGCACTTCAATCGCTTCATCTTCTTTATCTAGATCAATATATAATTCTGCTAAAAATACAGTGAATTCACTTTCTTCTGGATACAGTAAACGTAAGTCTTCAGTAATTGCTAATGCCTCATCTGTAAATCCAAGTGTATGATAGTAACGAGCGATATCATACTTCTCTTCATCATTCGCAATTTTTAATTGTTCTTTTAATAATTGTAATCCTTTTTCTGCTTCACCATTTTCAATATATGAAACAGCTTGTTCAAACTTTTGCATAAACGTCTCCTTTAATTCTAAAAAATATTCTCTTCTGTTCATTTATCATAAGCAACTCACTGTTAGAACGCAACCTTTAGAATGAGCATGCTTCTTCTTATACTTCTTCCTACAGAGTAGTTAATTGTTCAAAAGGTTCGGATATGACACCGATACCTTATCATCATCTTCTATTGTACCGCTTTCTTTTATGACCGTGCAAATAACTTCTCTCACTAATTATCAAGCCATACAAACCGTGGTTTACAGAATAACTTAATTAGCAGTCTTCAACCTTTATTTTGAATGCGATAAAAAAGGCTCCTATAATAGGAGCCTCCACAATCTCTTAAGAATATGTTTCTTCTTTCTGTACTTGCTCATTTACAAGCTCTTTCAGTAACTCTATAATTTCATCATTTTCTTCCTTCAAACCGACAGTAATACGAATACCATCATCGATACCAAATGCAGCACCAGAACGAACGATATATCCTTTTTTCATTAATCGTTCGAAAGCTTCATTACCTGGTATACCGAGTTTTAAGAAAATGAAATTTGTTTGAGATGGATAATAGAATACGTTATATTCTTTACAAAATGCATAATACTGATTTAAACCTTCAGCATTCTTTTGCACACAATCTTGTAAAAAAGCTTGATCTTCTAATGCAGCGAGTGCTACAGATTGGGCTACAGTTGATGTATTGAATGGTAACCTAGCTACTTCTAGCTGTCCAATTAACTTCGCATCCCCAATCGCATATCCGATACGAAAAGCAGCTAAACCATATGCTTTTGAAAACGTGCGTAAAACCATAAGATTTTCATACTTTTCAAGAAGTGGTAATGTTTGCGGATAGTCTTCTGCTTCCACGTATTCATAATATGCTTCGTCCATAATAACGAGAGCCGACTTAGGAACTGATTCTAAAAATGAAAGTAATTTTTGTTTCTCAACATATGTACCTGTTGGATTATTCGGATTACAAATCCATACAATTTTCGTTTTCTCATCTACTTGCTCTAGCATTGCATCTAAATCGTGAATACCATCTTTAAGTGATACTTCACGAACTTCTGCTCCTTCAATAACAGCATGGTGATGATATTGTGAAAACGTAGGATTCGCCATTACAACGTTTGTTCCTTCATGTAGTAACGCTCGGCTAATCATTTGAATGACTTCATCTAATCCACTACCAAATAGTAGTTGTTCTGCTTTTACACCTAAATGTTCCGCTATTTTTGTCCGAAGTTCAAAGGCATATCCATCTGGATAAAGGGCATATTGGCTCGCTAAAGAAGTTAATGCTTCTGTCACACGTGCTGAGCAACCGAATGGATTTTCGTTGGATGCTAATTTCACAATTTTTGATAAACCATATTCTCGTTTTACTTCTTCAATGTTTTTCCCAGGCACATACGCTCTCAAAGTTAACAATTGCTCTTTCACTCTCATTTTTCTTCCCCCAGTCATTTCATTCAATTTGATTACAATACGGTTATAGCCCCTTACTGTAATCTTTTGTCATAACCGTCACTATTACGAGAATACCTCTAAATGAGCACTTCACAGCACTTCGCTATCATTTTAAACCATATCTTTTTGAAATGCCTCTAACGCAATATGAACAGTCTCATCTGAAATAGATACGACATTCACTACCCCATATTCCTGCATAAGCACCATATGAATTGCTCCTGCATTTGCTTTCTTATCTTGTTTCATCAATTGAACGAGGCGCTCTACATTCAAATCTCCTGGCATTTTTGGATAGCCGTATTTCAAGAACCACTGCTTCATATCTTCATAAGCAAGATCAACCTTGTACACTTGCTCACTTAAAAATATGGCGAATAACATTCCAACCGCTACACCGTCACCGTGAGTAATATTTCCATACCCTAGCTCTTTTTCAAGAGCATGTCCTAACGTATGTCCAAAATTCAAATGAGCACGTACACCCTTCTCTGTTTCATCTTGTGACACAACATTTGCCTTTACAGGAATCGCCTTCGTTAATATATGGATTAACTTCTCATCATGAAGATCCGCTAATGTTTGCACTTCTTCTTTTAACCAATGGTATAGCTCCACATCACCGATAAGAGCATGCTTTATCACCTCTGCATAACCTGAACGCCACTCTTTTTCAGGAAGAGACTGTAAAAACGGTGTATGATATACAACTGCTTCTGGCTGATGGAATGCACCAATCATATTTTTACCTAACGGATGGTTAATCGCTACTTTCCCACCCACTGCGCTATCGTGCGCTAATAAAGTTGTCGGAACCTGCACAAAGCGAATACCACGCATAAACGATGCAGCAACAAAACCAGCTAAATCTCCAATCATTCCGCCTCCAAGTGCAAGAATTAAAGAATTTCTATCTAATTTATTTTCAAGAGCTGACGTATGAGCCGCATAGAAATTTTCGAAAGACTTCTCTTTTTCGCCACTTGGTACAACAAACGAAAACACGTGCTGCTCTACTTGTAATGCATCGATAACTGTCTGTAAATGTAGTGATGCAACAGCTTCATCTGAAATAATCATTACGTTAGATACCGCTGGCTGCATATTCTGAACGATCGTTGTTAAGTTTGACAACACTTCTTTACCAACATGTACATCATATTCTTTTGATTTCGTTTGAATATGTATGTTTCCCATTAAAATCCCCTCGCATATTCATTATGTTTCTCAATATTTTCACGAATTAGTTCCATACGATCTAATCCGAATTGTTCTATTAAAGCTGTCGCTAATTCCCAAGCCACAACCGCTTCTGCAACGACACTAGCTGCTGGCACTGCACAACTATCTGAACGTTCAATGCTCGCTGTAAAAGGCTCTTTCGTATCAATATCTACACTTTGAAGAGGTTTATAAAGTGTAGGTATCGGTTTCATCACACCGCGCACAACAATTGGCATTCCAGTCGTCATACCGCCTTCTAATCCACCTGCATTATTTGTTCTTCGTGTATATCCATGCTCCTCATTCCACAGAATTTCATCATGAACTTCACTTCCTGGTCTATGCGCTGCTTCAAAACCAATTCCAATCTCGACACCTTTAAAAGCATTAATACTCATAATTGCAGCTGCTAATTTCGCATCCAGTTTTCGATCATAATGCACGTAGCTACCTACTCCAATTGGCATCCCTTCCACAATTACTTCAACGATTCCACCAATTGAATCACCATTTGCTTTCGCATCATCAATCGCTTTCATCATTTGGTTACCAGCTTCGTCATCTAAGCAACGTACAGGAGATGCTTCGGTAATACTCTTTAATTCTTCAATTGAACTATACGTAATCTCCTTAGCTTGTACACCGCCAATTTCAATTACATGGCCCGCTACTTTAATACCAAGTTCTGCTAACACCTTTTTAGCAACCGCACCAGCAGCAACACGCACCGTCGTTTCGCGCGCTGACGAACGTTCCAGTACATTCCTCATATCTCTATGACCATATTTAATCGCACCATTTAAATCAGCATGCCCAGGCCTTGGTTTTGTCACTTTCCTTTTCATCTCTTTTTCTTCTTGCTCAGTTAAAGGCTCCGCCCCCATAATTTTTGTCCAGTGTGCAAAATCACGATTTTCAACAACAAGTGCAATAGGGGAACCTAATGTTTCTCCATGTCTAACACCACTTAAAATTTGCACTTGATCCGTTTCAATTTGCATGCGTCTACCGCGCCCATATCCCTTTTGCCTTCTAGCTAACTCTTCGTTTATATCATCTGCTACTAAAGACAATCCTGCCGGAACACCTTCTATAATCGTTGTAAGTTGTGGACCATGAGATTCACCAGCTGTAATATATCGCATACGTTATTCCTCTTTTCGTATATGTATTTATCTCACTATATTAACTTTTATCATTCTAAAAATATTAAAGAAATTATATCATAAATCGACCATTTTCTTATTCTATATTTCCGATAGTCCTAATTTAAATATCAACATATCATAACAGTTCAAACTTCGTAACTAACTGAAAATAAAAAAAGTGCAAGAAGAATACCCCTATTCTCCTTGCACTTTTTACTATTATCACAGTGATTAAAGCGTTTACAAATTATTTCAAAATAATTAGTAAATCCATTCATTCATTAATTTTGAGTAGTCAACTAATTCTTCTTCTTTAAAGAAAATAGCAATCTCGCGCTCTGCGCTTTCTAAAGAATCAGAACCATGGATAATGTTTTTCGCAACAGTTACACCGAAATCTCCACGAATTGTTCCAGGAGCTGCTTCATGTGGTCTTGTTTTCCCCATCATGTTACGAGCTGTATCTACTACACCTTCACCTTGCCATACCATTGCGAATACAGGTCCAGATGTAATAAAGTCTACTAACTCACCAAAGAAAGGTTTTTCCTTATGCTCAGCGTAGTGTTGTCCAGCAATTTCTGGAGTGACTTGCATTAATTTTGCACCAACTAATTGAAAGCCTTTTTTCTCAAAACGAGCTACAATTTCCCCAATGAAGGCACGTTGTACACCGTCTGGTTTTACCATTAGAAATGTTTTTTCCATAAAAAATCTCTCCACTTCTGAATTATGTATGTAATTGTATATCCCCACACACATATTATCACCCTTATCACAATTGTGCAATAGTTTTGAAATAGAGAGATTATTTTATTTTTTAGAATAAACCTTAAAATTTTCGTTTTCCAATATACTTTGCAACATTTTGTAATGCGTACTTTGCTTTTCCACGTGGGAGTGGTTTTATTATTTCTAAAGCTTTATGTAAATAACGTTCACTAAACGCAAATGCTTGATCAATTGCTGTACTATTTTTTACAGCATCAATAATTTCTTGCATTTCACTTGCTGTTGAATTTTCATGTACAGATGTGATTTTCTGACGAAGTACGGGATCTTCCATCGCATATAAAGCAGGAAGTGTAATATTCCCTTGTAGTAAATCCCCACCAGCAGGTTTTCCAAGTTTCTCTTCTGTAGAAACGAAGTCTAAAATGTCATCAATAATTTGATAAGACATTCCTACAAAATACCCATACCAAAATAGACGATTTACCGTATCACGATTAGCACCAGCAGCAATCGCTCCCAATTGACAACTCGCGGCAATTAATAATGCTGTTTTTCGCTTTATTCTTCTTAAATACGTTCTTAAATTTTGGTCATAATTGTATTTATCTTTAATTTGTTCAATTTCACCTTTACAGACTTCTAAAATAGTATGTGATAACGCTTGATGTGCCTCTGGAATTTCGATATTGGTTATACATTCAAGAGACTTAGCGAACAGATAGTCCCCTGTATACATCGCAATACGATCTCCCCATTTCGCATTCACAGTCGCACTGCCGCGTCGTAAAAATGCAGCATCAATAACATCATCGTGAACAAGAGAAGCCATATGAATAAGTTCTAACGCAACAGCAACATGCTTAATCGCATCTAACTTATAATCTCCAAATTTCCCTGCAAGCAACACAAATACAGGACGAATTCGTTTCCCACCAGCTTCAATAAGCTGTAATGCTGCCTCTTCTACTAATGGCTGTTCAGAAGCGACTGTCTTTTTTAATTCTTTTTCTATCACATTAATATCCGATCGTAAAAAAGAGTACATAAGTTGTAACTTCATATTGTTCACCTTAACCTAAAACTTCTTTTTTCTATTTTGATTCTGGTTTAATTCCTAAATGCATTGCTGCTACCCCAAAAGTAAATGGTTTCACTTGCACACATTCAAGTCCAGCTTGCTCAAACATTTGAGCCAATTCTTTCATCCCTGGGAACGTACTAGCAGATTCTTGAAGCCATGAATATTCTTTATAACTTTTCGCAAACATCTTTCCAAATAACGGCATGATATATTTAAAGTATAAAATATACCCTTGTCGAAAACCAATCATTGTTGGTTGAGATGTTTCTAAACAGATTACTTTTCCACCTGGTTTTACTACACGCGTCATTTCTTTTAATACGTGCATATAATCCGGTACGTTACGTAAACCAAACCCAATCGTCACATAATCAAACGTATTATCTTCAAACGGAAGTTCCATTGCATTCCCATGTAGAAGTTCTACTTGTTTTAATTGTAACGCCTCTACCTTTTGCTTACCAACAGATAACATATTTTCACTGAAGTCTAAGCCAACAACCTTTCCTTGCTCACCTACGGCTCCAGCTAGCGCAATTGTCCAATCTGCGGTTCCACAGCATACATCAAGCGCTTGACTGCCTGGTTGTACATCCATAATTCGCATCGTTTCTTTCCGCCACGCTTTATGTCTTTGAAAACTAATTACAGAATTCATCACATCGTATTTATCAGAAATCTTTTCAAATACGTCATGTACTCTTTCTTCTTTTGATTGTTGCATGCTCGTACCTTCTTCCAATGTAAAATTGCTTATGTCTTCTATTTATTCCTTAACACAGAATTTATTTCATTTATGTCTGTGTGATTTTCTAAAAATTGTTTTTCTTTCTTTCTCAATTCCTTCATCCAACCATTAATCACTACTTCTGCTTTATCCCCTAAAGCATCTTGCATAGCTTGAAAAACAGGTGAATGTTGCTTATCAGCATACAATTGAATTTCTTTTTGAAGGCGATTTCCACCTAATACGTATGTGATAAATGGCTTCCAATGTGATAACTGAAAATGATCACATGTTTTTTGAAGGAGCGCAGACTCAATCGTTACTATGCTTTTCATTATGTCATCCGTCGTTTCATGCGCTTTTTGGTATAACATAATTTTGTGTTCATTTATCTCTTTAATTCCTTCAGCAAGTGCACGAATTAAAACAATATCACGATTCATAGACAATAAATAATAATATAGTCCACTATAGTAATCGCCTGCAAGTACTGTTAATTGACGACATTTATGGAATTCAATCTCTTCCTCGCCTGCTTTATTTGATACCCTTTCATGCGTATCAAGCGCAATTTGTACAAGCATAATTGTTACTACGTAATGCTCAATTTGTTCTATATGTAAGTTTGCACTCTTTAAAGCACCATATAACAATGCTATCTTTTCTTCATCAATAAATGGTTCTTCAATATAGTTTATAAAATAAGGATGGCGTAATTTCTCCATCAATTTTTCTTTTATACCCGCATACCCTCCGTAGATGTCACACACAAAAAATCACCCTTGTTTTCTAATTCATAAAACTTATTATAACACATACACTCTATTTTCTATAACCAAAACTTGGCTACACCTACCATTCATGTAAGCAATCTTTCTAATCTCACTCTGTCTAGTTAAAACTATATCATTTATTTACTAAAAAAAAAAAAGAAAAGCAGTTTCCCGCTTTTCTTTACTTCGTTTTAATAAACGATAAAATTTCACTGCGCGCTGCAGCATCATTTTCAAGCACACCACGCACTGCTGTCGTTACTGTTTTCGCACCTGGTTTTTTCACACCACGCATCGTCATACACATATGTTCTGCTTCTACTACTACCATTACACCATGAGGCTCTAGTACTTCCATAATAGAGTTCGCTACTGTTGATGTAATACGTTCTTGCAGTTGTGGGCGACGTGCAATTGTATCTACGGTACGAGCTAATTTACTTAACCCTGTTACCTTTCCACCTTGCGGAATATATGCAACGTGAGCAACTCCATAGAATGGTACTAAATGATGCTCACACATCGAATAAAATGGTATATCTTTTACTAGTACAAGCTCTTCGTGATCTTCTCCGAATACTTTATGCAAATGCTCTTTCGGATCTTCATGCATACCTGAGAACACTTCTGCGTACATTTTTGCAACACGCTTTGGTGTATCAAGTACTCCCTCACGATTTGGGTCATCCCCAATCGCCTCTAAAATAAGGCGTACTGCATGTTCAATTTGTTCTAAATTAACTTTTGCCATCCGCTAGCCCTCCCGAAAACCTAAAAGTGATACGAACACATTCTAGCATATTTATGTTTTTAAAAGCAAAAAGAAGAGTTCCCAAAAAGGAAACTCTTCTTCCCTGTTAATATGTAAGGATTATTTAACCGCATCTTTTAACGCTTTACCAGGTTTGAATGCAGGTACTTTACTTGCAGCGATTTCAATCTCCTCACCTGTTTGTGGGTTACGACCTTTACGAGCCGCACGCTCACGAACTTCGAAGTTACCGAATCCGATCAGTTGTACTTTATCACCTTGTTTTAAAGCTTCTAAGATAGAATCAAAAACAGCGTCTACTGCTTTTGTTGCGTCCTTTTTAGAAAGGGAACTTGCTTCTGCAACAGCATTGATTAAATCTGTCTTGTTCATGCCATTCACCTCCTCCCAAAGATAAGACTGTATAATGATCATAAAATGAGTCTTACTTTCATTTGTAGGCAATTTTTGCAAATTCTATACTACAAAGATGTAGATAAATCATTATCAACGCCTATATTATACGATTCTCCTTTATAATTCAATATTTTTAAGGAAATTGTTACTCTTAAAATGTGAAAATCTGATGAAACTTGACAATTTACAACAATGTATTAGATAATGACTGTTTATTTTTCTATTTTATAATAAAAAAAAACAAAAAATCCCTCTACAATGAGAGGGATTTTTTCTTATAGTATAATCGCAATTAATCCGCCAGATCCTTCATTAATAATTCTTTCTAGCGTTTCTTTTAATTTATATCTAGCATTTTCTGGCATTAAAGATAATTTCGCCTGAATTCCTTCTCGAACAATCGAGCTAAGTGAACGTCCAAATATATCAGAATTCCAAATTGATAACGGGTCATCTTCAAAATCTTGCATTAAATAACGAACTAATTCTTCACTTTGCTTTTCAGTACCAATAATCGGCTCAAACGTTGACTCTACATCTACTTTAATCATATGAATAGATGGCGCTACCGCTTTTAACTTCACACCAAACCTTGAACCGTGACGAATAATTTCTGGCTCATCTAAGCTCATATCCGCTAATGCAGGTGCTGCTACACCATATCCTGTTTGCTTAACCATACGCAGTGCATCCGCCACTTGATCGTACTCTATTTTCGCATGAGATAAATCGAGCATAAGCTTTAACAAATGATCTTTCCCTCGAATTTCTACTCCTACTACTTCTTTTAAAATCTGATCATATAATTCATCTGGCGCATATAAATCAATCTCCGCCACACCTTGCCCCATATCAATGCCAGCTAGGCTCGCTCGATCAATAAATTCATATTGACTAAACTGCCAAACAACGCGATCCACATCACGAAGACGTTTTATATCCTTCACAGTTTCTTGAACTGCTTCTTGATAACTTTGACGCAACCAATGCCCTTCATTTAGCACCATTACCCAACTCGGAAGGTTCACATTCACTTCTAATACAGGGAATTCAAATAGCGCTTCACGAAGTACATTATATACATCTGTTTCTCTTAAACTCTCCACACTCATTGCAATAACCGGGATATCATATTCTTCTGATAAACTTTGGCGTAATTGCTCTGTATCTGGATGATACGGCTGTACCGTATTAATTATCATAATGAAAGGTTTTCCTACTTCTTTCAACTCATTTACAACGCGTTCTTCTGCCTCTATATAATCTCTTCTTGGAATTTCACCAATTGTTCCATCTGTTGTAATTACAACACCAATTGTTGAATGTTCTTGAATTACTTTACGCGTGCCGATTTCTGCAGCTTCATGGAATGGAATAGGTTCTTCATACCAAGGGGTATTAATCATACGCGGGCCATTCTCATCTTCATAGCCCTTCGCTCCAGGAACCGTATATCCAACACAATCTACTAATCGAATATTCACTTCAAGTCCTTCATCTACTTCGATAGAAACCGCTTGGTTTGGAACAAACTTCGGTTCCGTCGTCATAATTGTACGACCAGCAGCACTTTGAGGCAATTCATCCTGCGCTCTTTGACGGTCAGACTCATTCTCAATATTTGGAATAACTACAAGTTCCATAAATTTTTTAATGAATGTTGATTTCCCTGTTCGAACAGCTCCTACAACTCCAAAATAAATATCACCGCCTGTTCGTTCTGCAATATCTTTAAAAATATCTACCTTTTCCAAGTGATTCCCTCCCTCAAAATTTTTGGGAATAATTCCGCGTTTATAGTCAACTAATACCTTCTCTAACGTTGCCTATAATATCTGATATAATATAATGGTATTCTAGAAGTTCGGACAATATATCATATAATTTTGTCCAATTTCATATGACTATTAAAAAATATCTTTTGTTTGCATCGTAAGTTGTATAACATAAAAAACCTTTCTTCTAGAACTTATTCACTAAAAGAAAGGTTCATGACTTATCATTTTAAAAAAATTGGTTCTCCGTCCTTTACTGTGTACGGTAAAGAATAAGCTGGTACAAACGGGGAACCTTTCGAAAGTATATTTCGAATATCTTCTCCCTCTGTAAACTGCCCTTCATTTTTTTTCAAAGCGTCATATAGGTCGATTCTATAATCAACAAAAACTTCTCCTTTTTCATTAATTACAAAAGGAAGTCCTTTACCAGAATATGGACTTGTCACTTGTGGCACATCTTTATATCCTAGTTTTTTGAAATCCAATTCATATACACCATCTGAAATTACTTTTTTAAAAGGTGGATATTGATGTTCATCACGATACATCCTAAGCTTTAAAGATAGTTCCTGAATTTGTTCAGCCATCCTAACATCAATTAACTTTACTGTCGGATTTGTTTCAACGTCTATTAATACGTATTGATATACTCCTCCACTTTCATACGCATTCCCTGGCGCTTCTTGTATGTAACGCGGGGCAATCTGTTGAAAATCGATTGGATACTTTTGATAAATAGGTGTACTCATATCCCTCGTCTTAATTGGCAATATCCCATCATTTTGCTCCTTAAATGTCACAACAGCTTTTTGAACAACCTGTAGCTGATCTTCATAAGGAACCGCATTTTGCTTCATATTTTCTTTCGGATACAGACACCCCGTTAAAAGGCTCATACAACAAAATATTAAAATAATATGGAATTTTTTCACTAGCATCACCTTTTCATACTAATCTAATTTGCTCCGTATATAGTATTTTCGAGACCATTCCATTTACTGCTGTACAGGTCCACTAAATACAACAAGAAAAATAACAATTCCTGACACAATCATAAGGGTGTACGCTACTAACGCTGTAATCCCTTTCAAAAATTTATTCTTTATTCTATGTCTACTTAATAAAATAAAACTTACTGCAAAAAACATAAATCCAATTGCCCCTAAAGCCAGCCACATTTTCATAAGCCCTTCTGACATATACACACCCCTTTTTATTAATCTATTTTTATACTATTTTAACAAATTAAAATCTTTAAACAAATACAAAAAGAACATTTTACTACAAATCGCGAGTATGTAACTTTAATCAATAGGTTTTCCAGCATTTCTCACCAATCTAGGCAAAAATAAAACCGAAGCGATTGTATCTCTCGCTTCGGTTGACCAAATATGCCCAAAAACAGCTCTATTCCCATTCTTTCATGGCTATCATATGCAATCTCCAAACTCTTTGTTTCTCATAATTTATTTTTTAAACATTTTGCTTAACGAACCAAAATCTGTTGGCATATTATTATTAATAATCGCTTTTACAATTTGATCCTCTTGCTCTTTCGGCACTTCACGTCCCGCCATAAGAGCCACTTGATGAATTAATTGACGAAGTACAGTTTCATCACGTAAATTCGCATTTTGCACGGATGATGCTAATTTAAAAATATCCTCTTTATTTACTTTCGCTTCCTTCTCAATATTATTAAAAATATTATTATCCATTCTTTTCACCCTCTCCTCAAGTTACTCTTCATCCTATGCAAAAATGAAAAAATGGTGAAAAGACCCAAAAAATAAAAAAGCGACAGAAGTACAAATGTACTTCTGTCGCTTTTCTTTACAGTAAATCAGGTATAGCTTCCACTTCATGTTTTCGAACACGTCCCATCAATGAGCCTACTGCATCTTTTACGTTATTCCCATTGAACAGCACGTCATATAAAGCAGCTGTAATCGGCATTTCAACTTCCATTTTCTCTGCCAATTCATGAGCAGCTTTCGTTGTTCTTACACCTTCCACAACCATACCCATGCTTTCTAACACTTCTTCTAAAGAGTGTCCTTTTCCAAGCATATTTCCAGCGCGCCAATTTCGGCTATGAACACTTGTACAAGTTACAATTAAGTCTCCCATACCAGTTAGACCAGCAAACGTTAACGGATTCCCGCCCATTTTTCTTCCTAAACGAGCAATCTCTGTTAAACCACGTGTCATCAATGCCGCCTTTGCATTATCACCTAATCCAAGACCATCAGTTATACCAGCAGCTAATGCGATAATATTTTTTAACGCACCACCAAGTTCAACTCCAACGATATCTGGATTTGTGTATACACGAAAATAACTATTCATAAATAAATCTTGTACTTCCTCAGCCGCTTCCATACGCTTTGCTGCAGACGTAACTGTTGTCGCTTGTCGTAAACCGACTTCTTCAGCATGACTCGGTCCAGACAGTACAACAACATCTTTAATTAAGTGCTCTGGAATTTCTTCCTCAATCACTTCCGAAATACGTTTTGACGTACCAGGTTCAATTCCTTTGCTCGCATGAATCCAAGTAATTGGTTCAGTAACAATTTCTTTCATCTCTTGTAATACATCTCTGTACGCTTTCGTTGGTACTACTAGCAGTACTGTATTTACATCTACTAATGCTTCTTCTAAAGAAGAGTAGGCTACGATTGTGCTTGGCAATGTAATGCCTGGGAGATATCGACTATTCTCATGTTTCGTATTAATTTCATCCATAAGTTCTGGGCGATTTCCCCAAATACGTACATCATGTCCATTGTCAGCTAATACCATCGCTAACGCTGTTCCCCAGCTACCTGCTCCTACTACTGTGATTTTTGTCATAAAATCACATCCTCTCCATTAGTCTCTTGCTCTAGCGATAATGTGAATCGGCGTTCCTACGAAGCCAAATGATTCACGTAAGCGATTCTTTAAGAAACGCTCATATGAGAAGTGCAATAATTCTGGATCGTTTACAAACACAACAAATGTCGGTGGTTTTACCGCAACTTGTGTTGCATAGAAAATTTTCAGACGGCTACCATTATGAGTTGGCGTCGGATTCATCGCTACCGCATCCATAATTACATCGTTTAATACGTTCGTTTGAATACGGATACTATGACTTTCATTTACCTCATCGATAACCGGTATTAATGTTTGTGTACGTTTTCTCGTTTTTGCAGATAAGAAAACAATTGGTGCGTATTCTAAGAATTGGAAATGAGCACGGATATTTTCTTCAAATGCTTTCATTGTTTTTTCGTCTTTTTTCACTGCATCCCATTTATTTACAACGATAACAACAGCTCGCCCTGAATCATGAGCATATCCAGCGATTTTTTTATCTTGCTCAATAATTCCTTCTTCACCATCTAAAACGACTAAAACAACGTCAGAACGTTCAATCGCTCTTAGCGCACGAAGTACACTATATTTTTCTGTACTTTCATACACTTTTCCTTTTTTACGCATACCAGCTGTATCAATAATTACATAATCTTTTCCATCTTTACTATATGGTGTATCGACAGCATCACGAGTTGTTCCTGCTACATTACTAACAATTACACGCTCTTGACCAAGAAGAGCATTTACAAGTGATGATTTCCCTACGTTTGGACGTCCAATTAAAGAGAAACGAATTGTGTCTTCATCATATCCGTCTTCTTCAATCTTTGGAAAATGTTGTGCAGCTTCGTCTAGTAAGTCACCTAACCCTAATCCGTGTGTACCTGAAATTGGGAATGGTTCGCCAAATCCTAATGCATAAAAGTCATAAATGTCACTGCGCATTTCCGGATTGTCTACTTTATTTACTGCAAGTACAACCGGTTTATTTGAACGATATAAAATTTTTGCAACTTCTTCATCAGCTGCTGTTACACCGTCACGACCGTTTGTCATAAAAATGATAACATCCGCTTCATCAATTGCTACTTCAGCTTGTTGACGAATTTGTGTCAAAAACGGCTCGTCTCCAATATCAATTCCGCCCGTATCAATAATGTTAAATTCATGATTTAACCATTCTCCAGCGCTATAAATACGATCGCGCGTTACACCTGGAATATCTTCTACGATTGAAACTCTTTCTCCAACAATTCTATTGAAAATAGTAGATTTCCCTACGTTCGGGCGACCTACTATCGCTATTACTGGTTTCGGCATATACTTTCATCCTTTCAACTTGCTTCTGTTTATTATGTAAAAAACCCTTCTTTGTGCAAGAAGGGATTTGCATTCCAGAATATTTCTCAACGTATCAAAACACCTCACATTATAACACACGTTGCTAATGTTTCACAATAATATATACATTCTCTTGTAAGCGATGTGCTATACCATCTAAAATTGCTTCTAAATTATTTGCAACAAATTCTAGTTCCTCCGTCGATTCGCAAACGAATAAAGGAGCACCACCTGCAAATTTTTCTGGAGTCGTTGTTATAACTGCCAGAATAACACTTTCTAACATCATCTCTTATCTCCCCTTCCTTTTGGGGCTTCCGATGACATATGGACAGCACTTTCTAACGTTGGTACATTTCCTATGACACCTATCGCTTTCTCTGCATCTTGATCTTGCGGCAGGACAAAAATCCCAACCCTGCCATCCTCTAAATCACGCTTTGCTAACGGTACAAGCGCTGGTGTACCAGAATCTCTATAAATCCCTAACGCTACTGAAACATCGTGTAAAATAGCTTGTCGTTGCCCTAAATTTGAGATTGTAACCATCGCATCAATTGATTTCGGCTTTAAAATAAAACCCATACCATATTTCATAATTTCTTCTTGTCTTGCTGGCAATCCAATATTCATAATGTAAATATTGTCAATATAAAGCCCTGCTCCTTCAAAACGAAGCGGAACGTGCTCAATTTCAACAAGATCATGTAGCCTTTTACCAGACATTAATTTTTTCGCGATAAAAAATGCGATTATAGCCATAATTACTCCTGCAATCCATGAACGGAATCCTATATACGCAAACGTCGTTGCAAACGACGTTAACATTGCCAAATAGTTGCGACTTTCAAAAACCAATGCAATTCCTTCAATGTATGTATTTCCACGCGGTACGAGCTCATACCCATCTAATTGTTGAAGCGTATTTCTTTCCATATTACGTACATCACGAAATTGTGTCGCTGCTAATGTAAGAAATGTAATGGCAGAAAAATCTTTTTTCAAAATAGACGGGATTGCAATCGCTCCTAAAGCAGCTGCAATTAACCCCATTGCAATATGAATAATTTTCCCATGTAGCCTCGTCGGATATTGCCGCGTATCCGTCCGAAGCATTAGCACCCTTGTAACTGTCCCCGCTATTACGCCGCATAAAATGGCTGGTGTATATTCAGTCATGTATTACCCTCGCCTTTCTTTTACGTGTTTTTCTCTTAAACCGTTCCATGTATACTGATGCTTTTGCAATCCAAAACAATATTGCCATGAATAATGTAGAAATGGCGACGATATCAAAAAATGCTAAACTACCGTAATCATATGGAAAATTCAATTTCCTAAAAATAAATGTCACTAGCAGCTCTCCTTGTAACATCCCTACATATAGAGAACATAATCGTAATATGCGATCCCCATGCAATAACACCGATGCATACACAAGAGCACTACTTAGCAGAAACACTCTATCCACCACAATCCAAATCGGATCATATATTTCTAACAGATGAAAACTTGTATATAACATTGCAATAATAAGTGCCGAAAGTAAGCTATACAATTTTTTCCAGACGGAATATAGCGTGATCCCTATAAAAGAAATAATACAAAGTAAAAGAGCATTTACTGATACCACGAATGAGGCAATCGTTACATGTAACGGAGAGCAAATTATAAAAATCAGTATACAAGCGCCTAACTTCCACCGGATAGGGTCCTTTTTCATAAAAAAGGTTACAATGATCCACCCTATCCAAGCTACAAAATAAAAAGTACTTCCATCCATCAACTTCACCTCCTATGTTTTCCATTATGGGAACTTTTTATGAAAGTTAATCCACTTTATTTACGCATAGTTTTTTCTTATAACAGCAACACTTTTAACAAGGAGGTGTTATTCATTATGGGTAAAGATCGCCAAGAACGAAAACTACGAGAATCACGCCGCGTTGAATCCGATCGTGATCAATCACTACAATATCCAGGTGCAACTGGACTTGATACACCAGAACAGGCTCGAAAACAAAACCAGCACTAATTAATACAAAAAGACGGTTTCTATATTGTACGAAACCGTCTTTTACATAATCAGTTTAATGATTTCTATTTATATCGAAATAATATTTCGCATACTATATCCTCCCATTACTTCTTTTTACCTTCACCTATTCCCATTAAAAATTAAGTTCTCTCCAGTAATTCGACAACACACCATCTACATTTTTCAACCCTTTTTCAATTACAATTTTTACGAAATGATATTTTTATATAATACTAATTCCATTCTCCACTTTATATTACGAAAAAGAATAGAACAAAAAAAAATCAACCGAATGGTTGATTTTTTATCTCCTACTATAATGCGCAGTATCAATACCACGCTGCATTAACCAATGATATGTTTCACCCTTTACAACAAGAGGTACAGATTGCAACTCTTCTATCGTCTTCGCACCAAGAGCTGTCATTATAAATTTCAAATCTGTATGTAGAAGCTCAATTTCATCTACTAACTTCTCGATACCATCTTGCATTAAAATACGTAAAAAATAACCAGCAAACGCAGTTGTATTCGCCCCTAATGCGATTGCTTTCGCTACGTCAAGCGCTGTTTGTATACCCCCAGATGCAATAAAAGAGAGGTTATTATTTGTAGAGGTTGCTTCAATAATCGAGGTTGCTGTTTGTATGCCCCAGTTATTAAAATAAGAAAGCATTCGCTGTCTTCTTTCGTTTTCAACAGCAGCAAAATTCGTACCACCTTGCCCACCAATATCAATTGCTGTTACACCTACGTTCACTAACTGTTGCATTGTTTCCTTACTCATCCCAAATCCAACTTCTTTTACAATGATAGGAACTTTACTATTTAAAACAATTTTCTCAATGCGCTGAAGTACTCCAGTAAAATCACGGTCTCCTTCTGGCATCGTTAACTCTTGTATGACATTTAAATGAATTTGTAATGCATTCGCTTCAATCATATCAACGGCGCGCTCTGCCTGCTCGATAGTTGCCTCACTACCTAAATTAGCAAAGAAAATACCATTTGGGTTTACCTTTCTAATCACCTTATAAGAAGCAGCTTCACTTTCATCTTTTAACGCCGCCATTTGCGAACCTACAGCCATAGCAAGGTTATGATGTTTCGCTACATATGCTAATTGCTCATTAATATGTAACGTTTTCTCTCCTCCACCACCAGTCATCGCATTGATAAAAATCGGCGAACTTAGTGAAAGTTCGCCGATTTTTGTTTCACATGTTATTGTGTCATAATTTGAATTTGGCAAGCTTTGATGCACAAAATCAATATCATGAAAGCCATGCGTACGAGACTGACCAGTAGAAAGAGCGTATTCAATATGATCTAATTTACGTTTTGCCCTTACCACTTGTACCCCTCATTATTTCTTTAATTTTTTCAGTTGTTCACCAATAATATCACTTAATTGGAAAGTAGCAGAATCAGCATTTGGCTCATACTGACTATAATCTTCAGTTACATTATTTTCCTCAAGCGCTTCTTTTATACTTAAAGAAATACGTTTCTCTGCTACGTGAACTTCAAGTACTTTCACTTTTACTTCTTGTCCCATTTCCAATACTTCATTCGGATTTTTCACGTGACGATTTGCAATTTGAGATACGTGTACAAGCCCTTCAACGCCCGGTAAAATCTCAACGAATGCACCAAATGTAACAAGGCGTTTTACTACTCCCTCACGAATATCTCCAGCTTTTATTTCGCCAGCAACGTTTTCCCAAGGTCCTGGTTGAGCTGCTTTAATTGATAAAGAAATACGTTGTGTATCAGCATCAACAGATAACACCTTTACCTTAACCTTTTGACCTTGCTCTAACACTTCAGAAGGTTGCTCTACACGTTCGTGTGAAATTTGTGAAATGTGAACTAAACCGTCCACTCCACCAACGTTAACGAATGCGCCAAAGTCAGTTAATCGTTGTACTGTTCCTTCAACAACGTCCCCTTCTTTTAATGAAGAAATTGCTTCTTTTTTCTTAGAATCTAGTTCTAATTCTACTACCGCTTTATGCGAAAGGATTACACGATTTTTTTCACGGTCTAATTCAACAATTTTCACCGCTAATGTTTTACCTTTATAGTCAGTAAAGTCTTCTACATAATGTACTTCTACAAGTGAAGCTGGAATAAAACCGCGAACACCAAGGTCCACAACTAATCCGCCATTCACAATATCTTTTACAGTAACATCAAATACATGACCAGAAGTAAATTTCTCTTGTAGTTCTACCCATGCTTTTTCTGCATCAACAGCACGTTTAGATAAGACAAGATCATCTTCTTCTAATTTAATAATTTTCAACTCTAGTGTTTGATCTAATTCTACAACATCGCTTGCTTTTTCAATATGAACGTTAGCTAATTCACTAATTGGAATTACGCCATCTGTTTTGTATCCAACATTTACAAGCACTTGTTTCTCTTCAACCTTCGTTACAGAACCTGTAACAACGTCACCAACTTGTAATTCTTTTGAATCCATAACTTCTTCATTCATTTTCTCTACCATGGAAATACCTCCCTACAGAATTGACAAAGCATTTTTTATGTATATACGAAATGAAAACAAAGTTTTCATTTGCATGTTTAAGAATTTCTCATCACATACTCTTTTTCAATAACATTCACAAGAAAATATATTAAACCTATATAAATAGTATACAGCAAAACCAGCTTGAAAAAAGTATGTTTTGAAATATAATAGCGAATATATTCTGACAGTTTTATTCCTCTTTAACTAACTTCTTACAAATCAGCTCATTTGTCAAGGAAAGAGACTCACAATTCACGTATCCTTTACATTTCTATTTAAACAAAAAAAGAAAGAGGACTATCCCCTTTCTTTATTTCGCAAACACTCCAGAAACAATGCTCATAATTTTTTGGACAACTTCTTCAATTGATAAAGAAGTCGTATCTAATTCCAATGCATCATCAGCCTTTTTTAGTGGAGAAACTTCGCGTTCTGAATCTAATTTATCACGCTGAGCAATTTCTTCTTTTAGCTGCTCTAAATTAGAATCGAAACCTTTATTTAAATTTTCTAAATGTCTTCTTTCCGCTCTTTCTTCAACAGAAGCAAGCATAAAGATTTTCACTTCAGCATCCGGTAATACATGTGTACCAATATCACGGCCGTCCATTACAACGCCGCCTTTTTTCGCTAACTCTTGCTGACGACGTACCATTTCTTCACGAACAAGGCGATGTTTCGCTACAATAGATACTCGATTCGTCACATCAGGTGTACGAATTACTTCAGAAACATCTTGTCCATTTAAAAATACAAGCTGTGTATTTTCTCCTTGCTGAAACTCAATATTTACATTCTTTACAACTTCCATTAACTGCTCTTCATTTTCAATGTCTACTTTTTGTTCAAGGGCTGCATATGTAAGCGTACGGTACATTGCGCCTGTATCAATATAAACGTAAGAAAGTTCCTTCGCAACAACTTTTGCCACTGTACTTTTCCCAGCAGCTGCTGGACCATCTATAGCAATTGAAATTCGTTTATCCATTGTAACACCTCATTTTTTCACTTATAAAACAAAACGAAAAGCAGGTGTTCACCCTGCTTCTTCTCATTTGCTTCACGTCATTAAATCCTCAATTATTGTAGCATAATCCTTCATAGAAGAAAATGAAAACTACCTATTCACCTGCAAGATTTCCACTTTGTTTTTTACCATGACACCCTCATAATAAACAATTTTAGATAAATATTTCACTGATGACTTATGTATAAATAACAATTGCACAACAGAAAGACAAATGAATTGTATTATTAATATACGAATAAAAATTCTCTCCATCTTTTTCACCGGAATTCTTCCCTCCTATACTATATTTGCACATTTCGTTTCATGATTTTATACATCGTACATATAGCAGTTAATTTTATTGTCATTTTCGAGGCATACTTTTATACATTTCCATTGTCGAATTTACTCAAAACATGTTATGTTCTAAATGTATTTTTTTACTTGAAAGGGGTATAAGCATTGAAAAGAATCCTAGTTTTACACACAGGTGGAACAATTGCAATGGAGGAAGATAAAGAAACTGGGGTCGTACAACCAGGTGAAAAAAATCCTCTTTTAAAATTCATTCCTGATTTAGAAGGCGATGTTGATTTAATGGTTGAAGATGTGTTCCACCTACCATCTCCTCATATGACACCGAGCGAAATGTTACAATTACAAGTCATCATTGATGAAAGAGTAAAACAAGACAACATTCATGGCGTAGTCATTACGCATGGCACGGATACATTAGAAGAAACAGCTTATTTCTTAGATTTAACAGTACAAGCAACTATTCCGATCGTAGTGACAGGTGCAATGCGCTCTAGCAATGAGTTAGGTGCTGATGGTCTATATAACTTCTTATCAGCTGTAAAAGTTGCTAGTTGTGATGAAGCTGCAGAAAAAGGTGTTTTAGTCGTATTAAACGACGAAATTCATTGCGCTACAAATGTAACGAAAACACATACAAGTAATGTTGCAACATTCCAAAGCCCACAATACGGACCAATTGGAATGGTAACAAAACGCGGCGTTGTCTTCCATCACGCTTTAGTACATCACGAAACATATACGATAAACAAAGTGTCTAAAAATGTAGTTGTTCTAAAAGCATATGCTGGCATGGATGATACATTATTAGCAGCAATCGAAAATCTTCCTGTAGACGGCATTGTTATCGAAGCTCTTGGACAAGGTAATCTCCCTCCAAGAACACTACCTAGTCTAGAAAGATTATTAAATAGAGGTATTCCTGTCGTATTAGTTTCTCGCTGTTTCAACGGTATCGTTCAAGACGTATATTCGTATGAAGGTGGCGGTAAACACTTAAAAGATATGGGCATTGTATTCACATACGGCTTAAATGCACAAAAAGCACGCATTAAATTACTTGTTGCATTAGAGAATACAAATTCTCATGAATCCATTCAAAATATGTTTATGCACGAATAAAAAGGAGCTGTCGAGGTTTTCCCGACAGCTCCTTTTTATTTTTCTCTTGATGCAATGGTTTGCGCAATCGCATCTCCATGAAATCTTCCGTTCTCGATAAATATTTCATTTGCATTATTTCCAGCAGCAATGACACCTGCAATGAAAATATTTTCAGCATTCGTTTCCATTCTATCCTCTGTATAAATTGGACGTCCTGTTTCTTCATCAATCTGAACACCCATCTTCGTTAAGAAGCTATGATCAGGATGATAACCAGTCATCGCAAATACAAAATCGTTTTTGATTGTAAGAGCTTCACCATCAACTGTAAACGTTAATGTATGCTCAGTAATTTCTTTCACATGAGCCCCAAAATGCATTTGAATTGTACCATTTCGTACTAACGCCTCAAATTCCGGCAAAATCCAAGGCTTTATGCTTGGTGAATACTCACTTCCACGATACAGTACCGTTACACGTGCACCAGATTTAACAAGTTCTAACGCGGCATCTACACTCGAGTTTTTCCCACCTATAACTACTACATCTCGATCAAAATAAGGATGCCCCTCTTTAAAATAGTGAGCTACTTTCTTCAATTCCTCACCTGGAACATTCATATAATTTGGATTATCATAATATCCAGTTGCTACAACAATATATTTCGCTATATATATTTCCTTACTTCCGTCACGCTTTGTCGTCTCAACCTGAAAAGCTTCTCCATCTTTTTGAACTTTCTCCACTCGCTCAAAAGCATTTACACGTACAGATTTACGTCTTACTACTTCACGATAATACGCAAGCGCTTGATTTCGAACTGGCTTACGATTTTCTGTAATAAAAGCTACATCACCAATTTCTAATTTTTCACTAGAAGAGAAAAATGTTTGATGAGTTGGATAATTATAAATGGCATTTACAATGTTTCCTTTTTCAATTACTAACGGATTTATCCCTACCTTTTGCAACGAAATTGCAGCCGCTAATCCGCACGGACCGCCTCCGATTATAATAACTGTTTCTTTCTGCATACTCGTCCACTCCTAGTCTTCTACCAATACACTATTTATAAAAACAAGAAAAAACCTACTTACAGCAGTAGGCACCTATCTTTATTGTATTCATTTTTCATATATTTGTCATCTAAACGAAACGTACATCCGATAGACATCTGCTAAAAACTGCTGAAATTTAATACCTTGTTTCCCTAATACATTCTCAGGATCAATCTTTCTAGCTGGATCAAGCGTTTTATGTGACACGATATCTTTTTTCGGATTTAAGCCAAAGTTTTGGCATAAATACGCATGATACCATGTAAAACGATTATATGCTTCCCAAAAGTTAACATCACCACCATAACAAAGTTCCACTCCAATGGCCGCCTTATTCGCGTCATAGCCATATAAGTCATTATCCGTCGGCACACCATATCGAACATGATACGCAACTTCATTTATAGGAATAATCTCCAATATTGTTTTATCATCTATAAATGTATGCGCCGAAGCTTTCGGTTGTAATTCATTAAAGTAATCTCGATTCCCTATCGCATTGCTTCCAGGATTCCCCGTATCATGGCTTACAATAAATCTCACTTTAGTCAGAGGAATCCCCGGTCGTGAACTTCCATATCCAATATAGTTGCGCTCTATAGGAAACATCGCCATTGCTACCAACTCCCGCTCTAGAAGATTACCTTACTTCCTTATATATGTATTCGGTAGCAATGTCCTTATCGCATATTTCTTACGCGAAGAGAAAATCGAAAATATTTGAAGTGAACACCATAAACAACAAGATACTTACAGCCACTCCATAAAAACCGTAAAACCAAACACAATCTTCTTTCGTATCTAAACCGAAAAATTTATTTACCGATTGTAATAATGTGCCACGCTTGCTTTGTTTGTTTCGTAATACTTCCACTCGCTCTACAACATCTGCTGGCATCATAAATCTTTGGTCTACTGTCATTTTCATCATTTATCTCTCCTTAAAATCATTTCCGTTTTGTTTATCTAAGGAGAGTATAGCACGTTTGTTCGTATAGAACAAGCGTTCTTTTTATTTTATTTTATTTTATTTTATTTTATTTTATTTTTCAGCAAGCCAAGTAAAAATCGAGATTACAACGGCAATAATCGGCCCTACTACAACCACACCAAATACCAAAAACAGTAACCCTTCCCCGAACATCCGAACGGTACTTATTTTTCGAGCTTTCATCGTTCTTGCAAGTTCTCCCTCTAACCTCTTAACCTTCTCTTCTAATTGTTCTACTCGTTCCAGCATTTCATTCTCCATATACAACACCTCATTTAATACTTCAACAAAAAAACGTGATTCCCTCGAAAGGAAATCACGTTTTCTCAAGATATAATATTTTATACCCAACCTCTGAAGCGGCTTGCTTCAGCCATTTTACGAACACCAACCATGTACGCCGCTAAGCGCATGTTCACTTTACGAACTTGTGCTGTTTCATAAATAGAATCAAATGATCTTACCATTACTTTTTCTAAACGTTGTTCTACTTCTTCTTCAGTCCAGTAGTAACCTTGGTTGTTTTGTACCCACTCAAAGTAAGATACTGTTACACCACCAGCACTTGCTAACACGTCTGGAACAAGCAAAATTCCGCGATCTGTTAAAATTTTAGTCGCTTCTAATGTTGTTGGACCATTTGCAGCTTCAACAACGATTTTCGCTTTAATATCATTAGCATTTTCTTCTGTAATTTGGTTCTCAATTGCAGCTGGTACTAAAATATCGCAATCAAGTTCTAACAATTCTTTGTTTGAAATTGTATTGTTAAATAGCTTTGTTACTGTACCGAAGCTATCACGACGGTCTAATAAATAATCAATATCTAATCCGTTTGGATCATGTAACGCGCCGTAAGCATCTGAGATTGCAATAACTTTCGCACCTGCATCATGCATAAATTTAGCTAAGAAGCTACCAGCATTACCGAATCCTTGAACAACAACGCGTGCACCCTTAATATCAATGCCACGTTTTTTAGCAGCTTCGCGAATACAAATTGTTACACCTTTCGCTGTTGCTGTTTCACGTCCATGTGATCCACCTAATACAAGCGGTTTACCTGTAATAAATCCTGGTGAATTAAATTCATCAATACGGCTATACTCATCCATCATCCACGCCATAATTTGAGAGTTTGTGAATACATCTGGAGCTGGAATATCTTTCGTCGGACCTACGATTTGGCTAATTGCTCGTACATAACCGCGGCTTAATCTTTCTAACTCACGGAATGACATTTCACGTGGATCACAGATAATTCCACCCTTACCTCCACCATATGGTAAATCAACAATACCACATTTTAAACTCATCCAGATTGAAAGTGCTTTCACTTCATTTTCTGTTACATTCGGATGGAAGCGAATTCCACCTTTCGTTGGACCAACAGCATCATTATGTTGCGCACGATATCCTGTAAATATTTTAACAGTCCCGTCATCCATACGAACTGGTATTTTCACTGTCATCATACGAATTGGTTCTTTTAATAATTCATATACTTCGTTTGGATAACCCAATTTTTCTAACGCTTCACTAATAACAATTTGTGTTGAATTCAATAGTTCAAAATGTTGTTCCCTTTGTTGTTGTGTTTTTGTTTGAGTTCCCTTTTCGGCTACCATAGTAAGTAAACCCCCTGTAATTTCACTTGTTTAGTAAACCTTCATTGCCTAGTATACACCCTTAAATTTGGAATGCAATAGAAAACGCTAACAAATATATACAAACTATTTTCTGTTGCAAGCGTTTTCACTATTATTATAGTCCTTTTATTACTTTTAGAAAAGTAAAATACTTAAATATTTAAATATTTTTTATTTTCATCAACCACACTCCCATAAAACTGCATATTTTATTTTCAAAAAGTATGTTCGAGTATTTACAATCATCCCTTCCCTTCTCCAAATAAAAACAAAACCTCAGCTATGTTGTATTAGCTGAGGTTTTGTTTTTTCACAAAGTAATTGTGTATTTGTTCTATCGCGTTAACATCCATTAATTCTTTACCGTACTCCATGATGCGATAAATGGTTGCTGTAGACGGATTACCGTATTCCGCTAAAATAGCTATAAAATCCGCCTTTAACAATTGAATTTGTTCCTCTTCTTCCACCCAAAGATAGAAGCGCTCATCCCACGTATATAGCTTTCCGCCAGTTACACCAAGGTTATATAAGCGATTCGACAGGTTAATTACGTCATCTAGCGTAGCAAACTCATATAATATATGCTCACTTTCATCTAGAGTCACTTGCATTTCAATAAACTCGTCACGGAACTCATCATCTGTATCCATTTCTTGATTTTCTTTCGTTACAATTACAACCATCCCTTGTGCTTGTAGAGAAAACACTTCAACTGCAATCGGACCATCTGCTTCAAACCCTAATTCCTTATTTGCTTCTTGCATCATATCACGAAATAATTGCTGTACTTTCGGTGCATTTCTCCATAAATCTTCTTTCGTTAATCCTCGTTCAGATAAATCATCAAATGTTAGAAAAATTTTTATCTTATTGTAATTTAATCGTTCCAGCCTCATCTCATACCCTCCCTACGTAACCAATGCATCTAATTTTTATTATATGAAATAGAAAATAGATGGTTCTTTTCGAACAACTATTCCGACATTTTTAACCATCCATCCCATTCTTCTTTCGTATCACCAATTAAGATTGTTTCAATGTCCAACTGGTTTAGAACGCCTAGCTTTCCGATAAATCCAACAGAAAGAGATTCCCTTTTTTCTTGTAATAAATTTATAAAGTTCATCGTCTTTTTCATTTCTTGTTCGTCAGCAAAAGATATAAATACATATTTCGGCTGTATTTCCTCTACCGCTGATAACATACCATCTTCAGCTAAGCTTGTCCTAATATATATCGCCTCATATCCTTTTAAGCGTAAGTAAGTTGAAAAAATAAATCCTTTCAATGCATCCTTTTCTAACACAATAACTTTGTGTAAAGAGGAAAACATTGAGGCATTGTGATACACCATCCCTAGACGCGTTTGTAAAAATGATAGTGCATATTGAAATTGCACCATTGAAATCTCATTATTATTTTTTGACGTTAATAATTTGTCTGTCACTCGAAGAACGATACTGGCAACAACCTTTTCTGTTGAATATATACTAAAAGCTTCGTTTAATAATGCAGCAATTGTAATTTCATCAAATTTTAACAAAGCTTGTAGCAAATCGTCCACTAAAACAACTTCTTTATCGAAATGTATCTCTTTTTGAACTGTACTCTGCAAACGATTCTCTTCTAATAACTGAACTGCTTGTCCAATCATCATACCGGAAGAAACTTTTTCCATTAACCATTTTAAAATTTGAATATGCTCTTCTGTATATAAGCGATGCCCAGCTTGATTCCGCTTTGGGGCAATAATTTGATATCGTCTTTCCCATGCACGAAGCGTACTCGGCTGAACTCCAATTATATTCGAAACGGCTTTTATATTATATTTCCCACTAAGAGTTGGCATCATTTCCCTCCGCACAATGTAATGATATGTGTTTGAGCAGGTGCTCGGAAACGAAGTGGTATCAATGTTGTTCCATACCCATTACTAACAAAGAGAATCGTATTCAAATGGTTATATACGCCACCTTTTAAATATTTTTTAGATGGGAATAATCGGATTTGTCCTCCATGCGTATGTCCACTTAACACAAGTGAAATCTGTTCATTTCCAGACATTTTTTTTATTATATCAGGGTTGTGACTAACTAGGATACGAAAACCATCTTCTTTACAATCCGCCAATGCCAAATCTAGACGATCACGGTGCAATCCAACATCATCTATACCGAGCAAACAAATTTTCTCTCCTAATTCAGACTCAAATACCACTCTTGTATTATCTAAAACTTTTACGTTATTTTCTAATAATAACGCATCTAATTCATGATATTCTATCTCATAATCATTGTTTCCCCACACAAAATATACAGGACCTATCTCTCTTAACTTTTGAATATTCGCAGAGATTTTTGATAAAGAGACACCTTTCTCTGCTAAATCTCCTCCGATAATTACGAGATCTACTTTTCCTTTTACTTGTTCAATTAACAAATTCGAAATGACCCTTCTATGAATATCAGAAATAAAAAACACATTTACTTTTTGAAAACTTTTCGGAAATTCTTTAAATACTAAAGTATGTTCCAACACCGTATTACGCATCGCTTCTTTATACATCACAAAAAGTAATAAAATCCCCATGCCTATGAGAGTACTGAATAATATAATCCATATCATATTTTTGACTCCCTCCTCATAAAGATAATCCTAGGCTTTTATAACAAACTGTGATCGCTTAACTCGCTAGCTTTCTTGCTTTGTGGACTTATCTTTTATCGGAATTTTTAATTCTTGACCTGCACTCACTTCATCTTCCTGCAAGTTATTATACTTTTTAATTACTTCAATTCCATTTCCATCTGAAAAATATTGCTTCGCTATACTTTCTAAAGTTTCTCCCTCTTTCACAGTATGCGTTATTACTTTTTCAGAATGTTTCTGCGACTCAGATTTAGCTGAATCAAAGAAGATTACTTCAAACGCACTTTTTCCAGCATTATTACTATCACCCTTCACCTGAATATATTTATCCGTGTACCACAAAATACTAATCGGCAGAAGAATGAATAGAAATGTTAAAACCCGGACGAAAATGTGATTTATTTTAAACTTTTGTTTTTTCTCTTTATTTCTATGAATTTCACTACGCGGCGGTAAACTTTCTTTTTCTTCCACTCGCTCAACTTCTAATTCCTCTTCAAAATCAGGAATTCGTTTCCTCATGTTGTTCACCACCACCTTCCATTTATTTTCTTAATTGGAGTCCCATTATAAAATCAACAAGAAAGTGTGCAAAGATTGTTATAAACAAATTTCCTGTCCATTCAAATACATAACCAAAGACAAAACTAATAAAACAGACGAAACAAAATAAAAATGGCTTTGTTATATAACGAATATGTAACACTGCAAATACGAAGCTCGCAATTACAATTCCAAAATGAGTCTGTACTACACCTCTAAATAAAAATTCTTCTGCAAAACCAATCAAGAACGTAATAACGAGTAAGTGTAGAACGGACATTCCTCGAAACATCTTATCGTTAATACCACCATCATCAAACCATGACTCCGGAAACACTCGCATTGCAACATAATCTAATAACACAATACCAATCGCTAACAAACCACCTATAATAAGTATAGATACTGGTTCCCATTTCCATAAATTAAAGACTTCTTTTACATCTTGAAATAATATATATGCCAGTAAACAGCCAATACCGATAATAATTAACTGTGTTATATATAGATTCAGCCTTATTTCCTGCGGACTCATATCTTCAACATTATGCCTTTGAATGTTCATCATTCCTCCATCTTTTCTAGGCCGAAAAGCTTTTGTAACTCTGTTTCCCAATTATAGTCGAAATCCGATTGTTGCGCTCGTCTTTTTTTATAATCTTCTTTGGTAATACCGCAATAATCGCAGCAATTAATTAACTCTTGCTCTTTCCTATAACCGAACTGTTGCAGCACATATTCACGTCTACACCCTTTAACTTGTATCCATGACTTCATATTTTCTAGCTCACTATATTTATTACGCAACCTTATTTCTACTTCAGCTATTAATCGGTTCATGATTTCATCTGACAAACCTTCTAATAATAATCTTCGTTGTTGTATAATTCCAACCTGTTCGAGATGATAACGAACGAAACGCCAATATTGCTCATTAAATCTTGCTGCATTATAACAAATTTCTTCTACATCTTCTATTGGTAATTCCTTCGTTTGAAATATTCTTTCTTGTAGTAAAGAAAATAAAAATTTTATTTGTGACTTACTTGGCAATTCATCCTCAATGATTGAAATTGGTAAATCATGATCCAACGGACTACATAATAAAATAGCTATACTCGGTTCGCCATCTCTTCCAGCTCTTCCGATTTCTTGTAAGTAAGAGGCTATATTAGTTGGATAATGAAAATGAATAATATATCGCGTATTCGCCTTATTTACCCCCATACCAAATGCACTTGTGCATATTACAAGTTGCAATTGATCGTTCATAAACTGCTGTTGAATTAACATACGCTCTTCATGTTCCATACCACCATGATAAAAAGCTACACCAGTAACACCTTTCACTCTCAAGTATTCCGTTAACCTTTCTGTCCACGCTCTACTTGAGCAATATACAATCCCCGGCCCTTGTAAATACATCACCTGCTCTAAAAGCGCCTCTTTCTTTTCTTCTATCGTCTCTACAAATTGCACATCCATTGCAATATTAGGACGATCAATAGAGTATACATGTTCCGCGGCACCCTTTAAATTTAAACTATCTGCGATATCCTGCAGTACCCCTTTTGTCGCTGTGGCTGTCAATGCTAATACTGTAGGAGAACCAATATTTTCAATAACTACATTTAGTTTTTTATAGTCCGGTCTAAAATCATAACCCCATTGAGAAATACAATGAGCCTCATCAACAACAAATAATGAAATATGAATTTTCTTCAATTCCCTAATTAATAACTCCGACTGCAACATCTCTGGTGAAACAAAAATAAATTTATATGAAGATAATTTTTTCATCGCTTCTCTTTTTTCATTTAATGTCCGAAAACTATTAAATGCTATCACTCGGTTTTTCACAACATACTTTAATTGTGTCACTTGATCTTCCATTAAAGATAATAACGGTGATACAACAAGCACTGTTCCTTCTCGCATAAGCCCCGGAAACTGATAGCACATAGATTTCCCTCTTCCAGTCGGAAGCATTGCTATCACATCTTTTCCTTCTAATAAATCTGTAATTACTCCTTTTTGACCTGGACGAAATTCAGAATATCCAAACCACTTATATAAATATTCTTCAAGTTTCATTTACACCCTCCATCCGCGCTAATACAAGACGAACTTCAAAATAAGAGATATCTTCTCCAACCGCTTGTTTCAAAACACGTAACTTCCGCGTTTGCAATGCTTCAATTACTTTTATTACTTTGTCTATCTTTTCTTTTTCCATAAACATTTCAATAGAAAAATCTTTTTCTCGCAAAGCAATTTCAACAAAATGATCTTCTATCGTTGCAACCTTTAAATTCCGAATCGTCGCTATTTCTTCTAAAGAACGTCCTTGTCTCCAAAAATTATATGTTTTTTTCGTGGATAAACTAAATAATTCAGCTCTCTCATTTGGATAAGATATAATTTCAGCTAATAGTGGAAATTCATTTTCTTTATCACGAACTTCTTGTATAAAGAAATGTATTGTACCCCAAAATAAAAAATACACCCTGAATATATCTTGTTTCGTAATTTCTGCTAATTGTTGCAATGTACAACCAATGCGTTCATAACCCGTTAATCGATATGTTACAATCGTCGCTTCTATCGCATTACTCTTTTCTAAAAGATTATGTACTTCCGTCCATAGTTTTCTCGCCAACTCACTTCTCTTATATGGCCTTCCTGTTAGAAAACGTTTCACCCACATCATTATTTCTGTATCTTGCTGAATTGGAATAAATCTCGTATTATTCTGTTGTAAATTTGATATGGTTTGAATAATTAATGATAATCTTTTCCAAAATGTTTCACCTAATTCACCATAATGTAAACCATGCAAATGCGCCGGAAAAGCATAAACTTCCTCCCATTTATGTAACTGCATTTTACCCGTAGGTGTTAACACATATGTATTTTCATGTATTTCTTGAATAAAATCCGCTTGCAACAACTTTGCAACTTCACCATCATAGTCATTTCTATTTAATGATTTATATATTCCGAACAAAAAAGAAATTCGGAACATATTTCCATCTTGTAAAGTTTGCGAAGAACGTTTGCCCTTTAGTAAATAATAAATAGAAGAAACGGTTCTTTCACCATTCAATTGTTTTAAACAATGCAACAAAGTATATTGTATTTGCATGACCGCTTCCACCTTCCAATCTTAACTTCATTCTTTTCAGTACAATTACACTATCTACTGTCGCTCATTAAACTTATCATATAAGAACTATATACTTGTATATATTCTATTGTATCAAACGAAATCATATTTACGTATTTTGAAAATCTTATGACATAATTCAAAAATAAGTTGACACTCTAATTGATAAGCATTATCATTATAATTTTATGTTGAAAAGTTTTACAAACCGTTTTACAATAAGGTTATAATTTTTATGGCGAGCTTTTCACATACATATTATCAGGAGGGAAAAAAGATGGCAAAATATACAATCGTTGATAAAGATACTTGTATTGCATGTGGTGCTTGTGGCGCTGCTGCACCAGACATTTATGACTATGATGATGAAGGTATTGCATTTGTAACATTAGATGATAACCAAGGTATCGTTGAAATTCCAGATGTATTAATTGAAGATATGATGGATGCATTCGAAGGCTGTCCAACTGACTCAATTAAAGTTGCTGACGAATCATTCGACGGAGACGCTTTAAAATTCGAATAGTCTTTTATTAACTTCAAAAAACGCCCCTCCTATTGATGAGGGGCGTTTTTTGTATCTAAATTTTATTTTCCTTAATAAAAAACCATTAGTAGTTTCACACTACTAATGGTTTTAGTATATATTATGCATTTTTCATTTTTGCAAACACCCATACTTTCAGGCGTGAAAATAATGCTACAAATACAATTGTTACAACAATCCCTTTAATTAAATTAAATGGTAAGATTGCCGTTACAACCGTTGTTTTTATAGCTTCGCTAGACATAGCTGGTGAATTTAAAAACCAAGTGTACGCCGGGAATATGATGATGTAGTTTAATACACTCATAATAAGTGCCATTGTAATTGTCCCTAGCATTAATCCTGTAGTTAAACTCTTCACAGTACGATACTTTCTAAATAAGAAAGCTGCTGGCCCAATAAATAAACATCCTGCAATAAAGTTTGCAATTTCTCCAACTGGTACTCCCGTTAAACTTCCTTGAATCCCGTAATGTAAAATGTTCTTTATCGCCTCTACAATCACTCCTGCTACTGGTCCAAAGATAATTGCCGCAATTAGAGCTGGTACATCACTAAAATCAATTTTCAAAAATGGCGGAAGCCCTGGGAACGGGAAATCCAACATCATTAGTAAATATGCAATACTACTTAGCATCGCTACACTCACCATCTGCACTACACTGTTTTTTTGTTTCATCTTTCTCTCTCCTTTTCCATCGATCATCTCATGGAAAGTGGAAAGGTTCTGCTATGCCTATTTTTTCATAGAACGAAAAAACCCTTTGTGTTTTACACAAAGGGAGAATTTAAGGCACATCAAACAGACGTTCAAATCCATATCTTTTTTGAACGCTTGAACCTCCATCTTCTCCCATCCAGACTATACTGTCGGCTTTGGAATCACACCAAATCCTGCCTTAACGGCTCGCGGGCTTAGAACAAAATCATAAATAGTTCATCACCGCCGGTCGGGATTTTCACCCTGCCCCGAAGATAGACCGATATTCTATTTTCCCCTTCATTATACAACAACCTCATAACATTGTGAACTAAAAAATTGTAACTTATTTAAAATTAGTTATTTATTTTTCGTAACAACAAATAAATTGCGAGATATTTTACAATACAATCCATATTTTTTATTATTCGGCATTTCTCTTTTGAATTACCTAGTCATATATAATTAAAAGTGATAAGATATTGAATTGTTAAGATAAGAACATTTTCTGAGTTATGGAGGAAATGTCATGAAAAAAGACAAGAGACATTCTATTCGAGAAGCAATGAAAAAAAACTTAAGAAAAGAATACTTTTACTTAAAAAAAGAATTACTTTTCTACTGCCCAATTGATTTAGGCACATTCTCAAACGAGACATACTATGCTACTTTCGATGAAGATGGCATCAGTATTTATCAGTATGATAAAAAAACAGAAAGTAAATTAAAATTGTGTGAGCGTCATCCGTGGAAGAGTTGGAATAAAGTGAAGATTGATCACTATTTGACAACTTCTCAATTTATTTTTCAGGGTGAGCGAAATTGGATCTTATCTCTTTTTCAAAAAGGAAAAGAAGCTCAAAAAATTATTGAAGAGCATACATCTTTACAAACAGAAGTTGTTTCCCGCTCTTTCTTAAAAAAACTTCCTGGTTTTCGTTCTAATACACCACTGAATAAATACATCGGTAGTATTTGTTACACTGCACTTATTGCATTTTTATTAAAATGGATGATTCCATTTCAAGCACCACAAATCGCCCTGTATTCTATCTCGATTGGTTGTATGCTTCTTGGCCTACTTTGTTTGACAATCGGTTTAATTGAACCGACTATCGTACTGTTTCGAACAAAAGAGAAAACAAGAACAAAAGTTTTTTACTTATATAGCTATTTAGCTATTTCTGGATTTATATGTGTCTTTATTTTTTGGTAAAAGAAGCCGTCCCAAAATAAATTTTGGGACGGTTTTCTTTTAGATATAGATGCTCTGATTCACTCAATAGTTCTAGCAAAAGCGCCCATATAATTTCATTTACATTGAATCTTATTTAAGAAGAACATAAATTTGTTCAAAGTTTAATTTTTGAAGCGTTTCCTTTACTTAACATATAATTGTTGATTAGGATAAATTAGCTCTTGCTGCAATCCATTTTTTTCTTTAATTTCCTTAAGTGTCATACTAAATTTCCGTGCAATACTAACTAAAGTATCCCCTTTTTGTACGACATATAATGACGAAGAAACAACTTCATTTCTTTGTTCACTTAAAACAAGCAATGGGTTCATCGCATTCTTTTTCGCCATCGTCCATCTTCCTTGATGAAGTTCTAGATGTAAGTGCGCACCTCGCGATTCTCCCGTGTTCCCTACTTCTCCAATTTTTTCTCCTTTGGAAATATAATCTCCTTGATCCACATATCTCTTATTTAAATGTGCATATACAGCCTCATATTCTCCGTGTTTAATAAATACAACATTTCCATAACTACTTGAATAATAAGACCTCGTTACCTTACCATCTTGGATAGCTGCCACAGGCGTTCCAATCGGCGCAGCTACATCAATACCATAGTGTTTTCCATGCCTTGTCCCAAAATAATCACTTATCTGACCTTCAACAGGCCATGTCCATCGATTTTCTTCTGCATAAACATGTAATTGAGATACAAACAGTATACTCAATAACATGACACCGCATTTTAAAACTTTCATATACATCCTCCGTTTTCTAATTACCACCATACCTTCTCTATTTTGGTATATTACAGAAAAAAGTATACAAAAAAAGAAAGTGAATTACTCCACTTCCTTCTCTTTCTTATCACGAAAAACTAATGTACTACGGTTATACTCCACATCTTTCACTTGTAATCGGGCATTTATTACTCGAGCTATCGCAAACAAATAATCAGATAATCTATTTACATACTTTAATACAACTTCATTTATTTTCACTTCTTTTTGCAATGATACTATAGAGCGTTCTGCTCTCCTTACAACAGTACGTGCAATATGAATAGTAGCCGCTGCCTCGCTACCACCTGGCAAAATAAAGCGTTCTAGTGGCGGGGCTTCTTCTATATATAAATCAATCTTTCTTTCTAAACTTTCAACCATCACAATTGTCACTTTATAAGGAATTTTTTGTTCCACTATTGCCAAGTCTCCTCCGCAATCAAATAGTTCATGTTGAATATTTTCGAGCTCATTGTAAATATCTATAAAAGCCCCGCCTTGAAGCTTAGTCATTGCATATCCAATATGAGAATTTGCCTCGTCTATTGTTCCATACGCTTCCACACGGATATCATCTTTATCAACCCTGCCACCTATTACACTTGTCGTTCCTTTATCTCCTGTTTTTGTATATAATTTCATTTCTTCACAGCACCTCTCTTGTTATTCTTTATTCGAGCAACATAGAAAAAAGTTCTACCATTCTTTATTTAATTGAGTTTACAAAAAAATAAAAAACAGCAGAACTTTATTCATTATCAACTTTAAAAACGCATATCTAAATTATACGATGCGGTAAATATACAGAGAATGTAGTTCCTTCTCCAACAACACTTGATACAGAAATTTTACCATCATGGCCTTGAACAATATTTTTCGCAATCGCAAGCCCGAGTCCTGTTCCACCCTTTTTCCCACGTGTTCTTGCTTTATCAGCTTTATAGAAACGATCAAATAAAAATGGAATATCTTCTTCTGGAATGCCTGCACCCGAATCTTGTACTTCAAAAATAAGACCGTTATTTTTCGTATCAATTACAAGCGTTACATGTCCGCCTGCATTCGTATGACGTATTGCGTTATCAATTAAATTCGTCAATACTTGTTCCATACGATCTGCATCAAACGGGTATTGTTCAATTGGACCTTTGAAATCAACCGTTAACGCGACCTCTTTATCCTTTGCAATCCCTTGGAATTTACGACCAATTTTTTCAACAAACGGATGTATATCCACTTCACCAATATGTAACTCTACATGACCGCTTTCCATACGAGCTAAATCTAACAATTCATTTACAAGTTTACCTAAACGAACAGATTCATCATAAATAATTTGAACAAACTCATCTATTTCCTCTTTCGTTTGCACAATATCATCTAAAATCGCTTCACTATACCCTTGCAGCATGACCATTGGTGTACGAAGTTCATGTGATACATTCGCAATAAAATCTTGACGCATCTTTTCAAGACGACGTTCTTCCGTCATATCTCGCAGCACTGCTACAGCTCCACGAATTTTCGTTTGATTGTAAAGCGGCGTCATAAGAACTACATAGTTTCCTTTTTGTAAATTAATTTCAACAACTTGTTGTTGTTCGCTTTCTACAACGAGATGGAATAATTCCACAAGTTCAGAAGGTAGTTTTTTACTGAGCTCTATCTCTTTTTCTTCTTGCCAAACTTGTAAGAAATGTTCGGCCGGCGGATTGATTACAACGACTTCACCTTCTTGATTTAACGTAATAACCCCATCTGCCATACTACTCAAAATACTTGCTAACTGCTCTTTTTCTTGTTGCAAAGCGTTCATATTAAACTTCAACTGTTTTCCCATTTGATTTAAGGCCGTTGCAAGCTCACCAATCTCATCCTGAGATACCATAGGAGCCTTTGCATCAAACTTCCCACGTGACACTTCAAAAGCAACCTCACGCATTTTACGAAGCGGTGCTGTAATCCGAGTAGATAAGAAGAACGCAAAGAAAGTTGTTAATATAATCGCAATTCCAGCCGATAAGAAAATAAAATCAGTTGTTCTTTCCATACCTTGTATCGGTACTTGTAAAGATTCATATACGAACACTGCACTTTGATTTTTTGATTGCACTGGTTTTCCGACGATCATAATATCATTTTCGGTGTTTTTATTCTTCCTACTATTAGACGCTTTTCTAATATTATTCTTAATTTCTTTTTTGTCTGTAAACACAGCCGCTAATTCTTTATCTTCTTTTAAGTCATCCATTGTAAGAGTGACTAACCCTTCTTGTTTCGGTGAAGAAGAGATTTCTTTACCATCTTCTACAATAATAATCCTTGAAAGTGGGTCAGAGAATTTGTAAGCGATATTCTCAATCGTTTTTACATCGGCACCTTCTTCAATTAACTCTGAAACACTTGTTGCAACTTTTTGAAGCCTAGCTTCACTCATATCAACATAATACGTTCTAAAAAACTGTGAAAGTAAAATCGCAACAAATCCAAGAACAAACGAAACGAGAAGTAATATGGTCATCCATAACTTCCCTACTACACTTCTCCAAAGCATCAGTCGTTCACAACCTCAAATTTGTAACCTACACCCCAAACAGTAACGATCATTTTCGCTGCATCTGGTGATTTTTTGCTTAACTTCTCACGTAAACGCTTTACATGTGTATCAACTGTACGTAAATCTCCGAAGAATTCATATTGCCATACTTCTTTTAACAGTTGCTCACGATCGAATACTTTATCAGGAGCTTTCGCTAAAAATAATAGTAACTCATATTCTTTCGGCGTTAAGTTTACTTCATTACCATCTGCAGTAACACGGTGTGCATCGTTATCAATTGTTAAGTGCGGGAATACAGTAACATCTTTTGTCGTTGTATCTTGTGTAAAGAATGTTGTTGGTACAGCACGACGTAATACCGCTTTCACACGTAGTACGACCTCACGTGGACTAAATGGCTTTACAATATAATCATCTGTTCCAACTTCAAATCCTTGTACTCTATTTACTTCTTCACCTTTTGCTGTCAGCATAATAATTGGTGTCGCTTTCTTCTCACGAACCCCTTTACATACTTCAATGCCATCTTTACCAGGCATCATAAGATCTAATAAGATTAAATCGTAATCATTTTGCAACGCCATTTCTAAAGCTGTATCACCATTATCTGCTTCTTCAATCGTATATTGTTCTCTTTCTAAGTACATTTTCAATAAACGACGAATACGATCCTCATCATCTACAATTAAAATTCTTGATTCATTTTCCATCTCTACCCGCTGCGCACTCTCACCTCAGCGGTTCACACCTACCCTTCTTTAACTATTATGTTGCGCTATTCTCGTTTATTTAAGCAATCTTCTAAATGTTTCACTTCCCATATTATGCTTCACAAGAATAATAAATTTTGTTCAATTTTTTTCCAAAACTATGTATTTTTTTTGAACAGCATATAATGTCCTCGACATCATTTTACAAAATCAACCGCTACTTTGTCATGTTTTTCTCAAAAAAGAAGAAAAGTTGACAAAAATAAAATAGGAAAGTGACATGCACTCCCCTATTTTATTTCTCTATGCATATGAATGTAAACCGGCAATAATTAAGTTTACTACAATAAAGTTAAACATAATGATTGCAAAACCAATTACTGCAAGCCAAGCTGACTTCTCTCCATGCCATCCTTTTGATAGGCGTAAATGTAATACTGCCGCATAAAAGAGCCAAGTGATAAGTGCCCAAACCTCTTTTGGATCCCAGCCCCAAAAACGTGTCCACGCTATTTGTGCCCAAATCATCGCAAAAATTAATGCACCTAATGTGAACACTGGGAATCCAATTGCAATAGATCGATATCCGATTTCATCTAGTAAATCACTATTCGTATTCTTTACTAACGGCTGAAGTGCCGCCGATACTCGCTTCCGTAAAACAAGTCTTAATACAATATACAGTAATGTTCCAACTAACACTGACCAAATAACAGTATTTAATTTTTTCGCATTTACAATCGCTGGAACTTCAACTGCCGGTTCTAATTTATTTTCTGTCAGTAACTTCCCTTCGTGCGGTCCAACTAAAGCCGGAAGATTGTATTTCATTTCCACTTGTTGTTCATTTTTATCAATCCATTGAAACTTCGCTTCATATTTCATACTAGAAAATACCGTTGTTACTCCAATAAATCCAACTGTACAAACAAGTGTAAATACTACCGTCTCTAGCCAAAATGTACGTTTACTTCTCGTCGATTGATCTACATTTTTCAATAAATACATAACACCTGTAATAAAACTAATCGCTAAAATGGCTTGTCCTGCTGCTGCCGTCGTCACGTGAATATGTAACCAATTACTTTTTAAAGATGGAATAAGCGGAGATATTTCCCTCGGAAACATACTTGCATAGGCAATTAATAAAAGCGCAACTGGTAATGCAAATAGTCCGATTATGCTTACACGGTACATAAAATACATGACAATAAATGCTCCTACAAGCATCATGCCGAAAAATGTACCGAATTCAAAAAAGTTACTAACTGGCGCATGTCCTGATGCAATCCACCTTGTAACAAAATATACTGTTTGTGCAATAAACCCTAACATTGTAATCGTTATTCCTACATTTGCCCATTTATGACCCTTTTCTTTAATTGCTCCCCCGAAAAATAGAGTGGCAATTAAATATAAAATAAATGCGGTAAAGAGAAAGTTACTACTTATTTGCACCATATCGTTTCCCCACCTTAACTAATTTTTTTATCAATTACTTTATCATTTGGCTGTGGAATTGCTGTACCTTCTAGTACTCTTTCAATATCTTTCTTTAAACCGAACCAATTTTTATTTGTATGCCCTGCAATCCACCATTCATCATTAACACGTTGTATCCAAATACGGCGATGATTCCAATACATACCTTGAATGACACCAACCATAAATATAAATCCTCCAATGCCGAGAATCCAAAGCGTTAAATCTTTTCTTACAGTAAGTGCTGTTGCATTTTGCATTTCAACACCTGCAAACGACATTTTATATTTGTTGTTTCCATCTGGTTCTATATTTTGCTGAATACCAACAAAACTCACTTCACCATCTGGTGTTTCAGGTGTAAACATTTTAAATACAAATGCAGGATTGTTTGGTAATTTCGTTTTTGTATTTGGTTTTCCATTCTCATCAAAATAAAAATCAGGAAAATAACTTAATAGTTCTAGAGAATAACCATTTCCTAAATCATATTTTTCCTTAGGATTCGTTAAATCTACTTTAATTGGTCCCCACTTTTGATTATTTTCTTTATTTTGCAAGTTAAAGGACATACTTTTAAATTCACTTTCTTTATAATCCACTTGATACACTGCAAATTGATCAAATTTCAGTGGTTCATTCACTCGAATTTCCGCTTCTTTTACTTTTTCTAATTTCGGTTTTTGTCCTGCTATATTTTCTCCTACTGCTTTATATAATACGGCATTCGTTTGGAAGTTTTTCGCAATCATTTTATCGCCTACACGATCAATCGCTTCATCAAAAACTTCCTTGTCCTTACTTTTATCATAAACTTCTTTTATAAATTTCTCGTTTTTTAAGTAGTATTGTCCATCCGTCCCTGGTATTTCTTTCGTTTCACCGTCACGTAACCAAAGTGCTTCGTCTACGTACATACTCGGTAAAAAACGAAGCATCGCACCGAATAAAAAGATAATAAGACCGATATGATTTACATATGGACCCCAACGCGAGAAGCGTCCCTTTTCTGCTAAAACGTTTCCGTCTTCCACTTTCACGTTATAGTTTCTTTTCTTTAAATTCTCTTGCACTCTTTCCAGGTCACCTTCTTGCGGTGTACCAGTCCCATATAATCTCTGTCTCTTTAAAAAACTAGAATGTCTTTTTACGCCTTGCTTTTTTAAAGCTTTATAAAGTGGAATAACGCGGTCTAAACTACATATCACAAGTGAAATACCGATAGAAGCAATCAAAATCATATACCACCATGAACCGTATAAATTATTAAACCCTAATTGATAGTATAATTGTCCTAAAAATCCGTATTCTTGTTTATAATATTCAGCTGGTGCAATACCTGGAGTTATGTACATTTCTTGCGGAAATATAGTTCCTATCGCTGATGCAGCTAAAGTTATTACGATTAGCCATACACCTACTTTTACAGAAGAGAAAAAGCTCCAAATTTTATCGACTATCGTTTTTGTCTGCGTGAGAGATCTCCGTGCACTCCCCTCATAGCGCATATCCAATAGTTTTGCATTTTCATTGCTTTCAAATGGTTTCCCGCAAGCTTCACAAAAAACGGTTCCTATCGGATTAACATGTCCACATTCACATTTAATTTCTTTCAACACTCTCACCGCCCCTGTATCTATATGTACTATTGTATATTCTAACCTCAAGTTACCGCAATACTCAGAATTTTTAAACCAGAGGCACTATAAACACGCACCCCTTATGTAAAGGCTTTCTTTATTACGGAGTAATTTTCTTTAAATATCCTTCTAACTGTTCTTTCGTTTGTTCCCCTATAATTTGCTCCACTACTTTTCCATCTTTATCAATCAAAAAGCTTGTCGGTAAAGGACCTACTCCATATGTTCCTATAATCTTTTGTCCTTTATCAATGGCAACTGGGAATTTCAAACCATATTGGTTCACAAAGTTCTTTACTGCAATATCCGTTTCATCTGCATCTAACGCTATGATTTCAACGCCTTTTTCTTTATACTTTGGATATAATTCATTCATATAAGGCATTTCTTTTTCACAAGGTTTACACCACGTGCCCCAAAAGTTTAAAAATACACCTTTTCCCTTTAAATCTTTTAGTTCAATTTTCTTTCCTTCTAAATCCGTCACAATAAAGTTAGGTGCTTCTTTTCCGATTTGCATTTTCTCTTTATTAGCAAAGAATCCTTGATAAAGGGTAAATCCTACAGCACCACATAAAATGAGTAGAATAATAACGCGAAATAATAAGCGATTTTTCTTCATATTACCTCTCCTCTCCTCGGTAAATGTTATGTATTATCTTCTGTAAATGTTGTATTGAATAAATCACCAGCAGAGCACTCCACTGGTGAATTTTTAACTCTATAGCTTATCTTGGCTTTGTAGAAGCAAGCGCGCGTAATTGTTTCACCTCATGTGGTGTCAATTCTCTCGCATCACCAGGTCGCAGGCTTCCTACTTCTAAGAAAGCATAACGTTCACGTTTTAATTTCACTACTTTACAGTCTAACGCTTCAAACATACGACGTACTTGACGATTACGTCCTTCATGAATTGTTAATTGTACAATAGCCATCTCTTTACGCTTGTCCCAAGAAATAATTTTCACACGTGCTGGTGCTGTTTTACCGTCTTCTAACGTAACACCGCGTTCTAACATGCGAATTTTCTCACCTGTTAATGGCCCTTTTATTTTTGCAACATATGTTTTTTCAACTTTATATCTAGGATGCATTAATACGTTTGCGAAGTCCCCATCGTTTGTCATTAATAATACGCCAGACGTATCATAATCTAAGCGTCCGATTGGGAATAAACGTTGTGTAATTTCCGGGAAAAAGTCCGTTACAACACTTCTTCCTTTATCGTCTGATACACTTGAAATTACGCCAGTTGGTTTATATAGTAAAAAATAAACAGGTTCTTCTTTTTCAAGAGGGATATTATTTACTTCTACTTTATCTTGAGGAGTTACTTTTGTCCCTAACTCTTTCACTATTTTTCCATTAACTTTCACTTTTCCTTGCTGAATTAATTCCTCAGCCTTTCTTCTCGATGCAATACCTGCTTGCGCAATCACTTTTTGTAATCGTTCCATTTCTTTTTTTCACCTCGAATTTATCTTACCTTACATTAGAAAGACTTGGCAACCGCATACGCTTTACGGCTATTCGCTTCATCTTACTTAAACAACATAGCGATGATAATAAACATATAAAGGTCAAATCATGTTTTTACCCTTTATTATTGTCCATATTTTTCATATTTCTCACAATAAAAGTTCATCATTTTGTCAAAAATACCACATAAAAAAACCACTATTAAGCTACACCTTAATAGTGGTCGTATACGTATTATAAGCGAAATAGCGTAAAAAATGAATAGTATTACTGAAACAATAAAGAAACGAACACAATTGAGCATATAATCCCGATTAAATCTGCAAAAAGTCCTACTTTTAGTGCATCCCCCATTTTTCTAATCCCAACCGCTCCAAAATATACAGTTAAAATATAGAAAGTCGTATCTGTGCTCCCTTGCATCGTAGAAGCCAATCTCCCAATAAACGAATCTGGCCCATATGTTGCAATTAAATCGGTCGTAATACTTAAACCAGCAGAGCCTGAAATAGGGCGTATAAGTGCTAATGGTACAATTTCTGCTGGAACATGGATTAAATCTAACATTGGCTTCATTACCGATATCATTGCGTCTAACGCACCTGAAGACCGGAATATAGAAATAGACACAAGCATTCCAACCATAAACGGTAAGATAGAAATTGCAATTTGAATCCCTTCTTTTCCTCCCTCAACGAACGATTCATACGTCGGCACTTTCTTTATCGTGCCATATAAAAGGATAAAACCAATTACACAAGGGATTACCCATAAGGAAATTGTATTTACAATACTCATTTTTTCCGCCCCTTTCTACTCCTTCTTCGGTAAAAATAGCGGTCAATCCAAATTGCTCCAATCATAGAAAGTACTTGTGCAATAAATGTTACCCCAACAATTTCAGTAGGATTCGCTGATTCATACGTCATTCGAATCGAAATGACTGTCGTAGGAATTAATGTAATAGCTGATGTATTTAATGCTAGAAACGTCACCATAGAACGGCTCGCCGAATCCTTTCCTCCATTTAACTCTTTCAGTTGTTCCATCGCTTTAATGCCAAGAGGGGTTGCTGCATTACCTAGACCAAAAAAGTTTGCCATCATATTTGATAGAATAAATCCCATGGACGGATGATCCTTTGGTATTTCTGGAAACAACCTTTTTACTATCGGCATAAAAAGTGTAACTAATTTTTTTAACAATCCGGCCTCCTCTGCAATTTTCATTAAACCGAGCCAAAATACTAAAACACTAATAAGTCCTATACAAATCGTTACCGCATCTTTCGCTCCGTCAAATACAGCTTTATTCACTTCTTCCATCGTTCCATTTATCATGGCGTATACAATCCCAATGACAGCCATCGCTACCCATACGAGATTAACCATCGTTCCCAACACCTATCATGTAAGAAAAAATTTCTTTCACATTATTCCAGTAAAGTCCCGTTGTAGCTACTAACTTCCGTTTACTATAAAATAAATTCCGTTCTCCAACTTTTTCATTACCAACATAAATGTCTGTCTTCCCAACCTTTACTCCATCCGTAAGTTTTGTACTTTTATCGAGTTCAACTTTTAATACTACGTTCTTTTTTTCTTCTTCAGTTAACGGTACCGAAAAACTATTTTTCGTATAAACATGGTTGGCATACTTCTTTTCATTTATTTCAGCAATTGCTCCTTGTCCTAAAACTTTCGTTTGTTTGAAACGGTCAAAACCTTTATCAAACAAATTCATATGATCATCCCAATCACTAGAGGCACTCAAAGTTACGACAATTAAATCTAGTCCACCTTTTGATGCCGTTGTAACAAGCGTTCGCCCAGCTTTCTTCGTAAAGCCTGTTTTTCCCCCTGTTGCAAATTCATAATAAGACGTTACCAGCTTATGTTTATTTTTCCACGGGTAATCCCAAGAATCTGATTTATATGTTTTGGTTCCAAAGATTTTCTTAAATGTCTCGTTTCCCATTGCATATTTCGTTAATAATGCCATATCGTAAGCCGACGAATAATGTGATCCATCTCCATCTAAGCCATGAGGGTTTGAGAAGTGCGTATCTTTCATTCCAATTTCTTTCGCTTTTTGATTCATTAAATATACGAATCCATCTATACTCCCACCCACACTTTCAGCAATTACTTGCGCTGCGTCATTACCAGATCTAAGCATGAGTCCGTATACTAAATCTTCTAACTTCACTTTTTGTCCAGGCTTTAAATAGATTGCCGATCCTTCCACCCTCACCGCTTCATTACTAACTGATACCATTTCTTTCATCTTCCCTGATTCAGCAGCTAATAAGGCGGTCATAATTTTTGTTATACTAGCAATTTTTTGAGGCTCATGTTCTGCCTTTCCGTATAATACACGACCAGACTGTTGCTCCATTAATACAGCATTTCGAGCACTAACATTGCTGTTCATCTTTGCATATGTAGGAATCGGCATAACGCTTGCATACATCATAAGAAGCGTAATGATTACACAAATTCGTCTCATATTTCCCCCCACGTCCTTTTGGCACTTTTTGTACAAGTGTATGCTTGGCCTTTTAAAATATGAACGAAATCTTCCTTCTACTTCCATTAAAAAAGACGCAGAGAATTTGCGTCTAATATGGTGTCCATTCAATTTGTTTCGCAGTTTCAAACCTTTTTTCTACATCAGGCCAATTTACAACATTCCACCAGTTTTTAATATATTCATCTTTTCGATTTTGGTATTGTAAATAATACGCATGTTCCCAGACATCTAGTACAAGGAGCGGTATCGTATCCCATTGTGTAAATAATTGATGAAGTGTACTTTGCAAAATTTCTAACCTTCCAGACCGGGGTACCCAAACGAGAATTGCCCAGCCTGAACCTTCTACTTTAGAGGCTGCTTCTGTAAAATGTTTTTGGAAACGTAAAAAGCTCCCAAAATCTTGTTCAATTTGTTGTGAAAAAGTTCCTCTTGGACTTCCACCACCGTCTTTTTTCATGTTATTCCAAAATATCGTGTGTAAGTAATGACCTGACCCATGAAAAGCCGCTTCCCTTTCCCAATGCTTAATTAAATCAAATTTATTTGTTTTTCTCGCTTCTTCCATCATCTTCTCTGCTTTATTTAATCCTTCCACGTAACTCCGATGATGTTTATCATGATGTAACATCATAATTTCTTTAGAAATATACGGTTCTAACGCATTATATGGATAAGGTAATGGCGGGAGTGTATGTCCTCCAATTGGGACAGCTCGTTCACTATCCCCTCTTTCATATAATTCATATTCCTCTTCTTCTTGCATAAATACTTCCTGCAAGTGATGCTGAATATGTTCTACATCATCGCTTATTTCATACATAAACTCTGCATCTGTTTCATACTCATGCTCTTTCATACGCTCTAATAACGTCTGAATTTTATAAGCAAGCATATGGACATCATACACTTCCATTGCGCGACTATCTAATACGTGAAGAACACTTTCACACCAATTTTCTACTTCATGAAAGTAATCTGTAAATACACCTTGCTGATTCATGTTGCACCTCCCTAATGCTATCCACTTAACTATATTCAATGAAAATCCCTTATATAACTGTACAAAAGGAAAAGAAGCTAAGTCACCTTAGCTTCTTTTCCTCAATCAATATTTGTGTAACATCTTTGTCTGATAATCCGTCTCATAATATTCTAGTTCTTCACGCATCAATTGAAATTTACCTTCTAAACTCTTCATCACTTGCTCTAAAGATGCAGGTGGTGTTTGTTGAAAAACGATAGAATTTTTCCCTGTATATGCAGACCGACTATTTTCATACCAATGATCACTCTTCGGTGAAAAAAACTCTGCAATTACTTGATGGTAAATCTTATATAAAATTTTTTCAGCTGCTGTTTTTCGAAATGGCTGGCTATTCAACAAAACAAAACATGCATCCTGTCCTTCTTCGCAAAAAACGAGAAGTCGTCTCATTGATGCTAATAACCCTTTATAATATCGCTCATTCCCTGCTGGTGTTTCCTCTAATAAAGAAGGTAACGTATGATAATTTACATAATCGGTTATCAAATTAATAGCATCTTCTAAAAATATAGAAACTTGTTCTGTTTGATTTTCAACCATAAAATTAGACATTTTTTCTCTCTCCTTTGCCATTTCACGCTATTTCTACTCTTTTATTTTTATGTAATTCAGCCAATATTTCTTGTACTTTCGACACCGTTCCCTCATCAAAATATTGTTGAAATTCTTCCATATTATTTAAATACAAACGTTTTTGCGCACGAAGCTCCTTATCTTTCATTAAACAACATATCGCTACAATATCGCGCAAATATATGTTTTGTTCTTCTACTTTATACACTGGATTTCCTTCAAAAGGAGTAATTTCTTGTAAAACTTCTTCAAAATATCGAACGTATAAAACCGAAAAAGTTTTCTCTTTACCATTTAATATATATGTCACTTCAGATCTGTTAAAAAAATCTTCTGATGTATTAGGTTTCTCTTTTTCTAACTCATATCCTACGTAACCTTTTATAATCATATACTCCCCCCTCACCCTTCTTTCACCTTATTCTAACTTAATTTTCTGATAAACAAAATATTCTTTTAAATATACCTATATAAAAAATAGCTCCCCTATACAGGAAATTACCTTTTTATTTTTCTTGAAGTTTGTCATAATAATATTATTGTCTCAGTTTTCTTATACAAGGAGAGTTGTATTTATGTCGTTTTCATGGAAACGTTTCTTACAAATCGGGAAAATTATCTTCCCATTTGTTGTATTAACAATTGTATTCTTTCAAGCAAAAAAAGAATTAGCGGGCATTTCTTTTTTAGAAGCGATTGATACAATTAAAAACATTCCAACTGGAGGAGTCTTTTTAGCAATTACACTTGGTGCATTCGCTGTATCAACAATGTTCTTTTATGACTATGTTATGCTTCGTTACTTAAAAGCTGACATTCCTGTCCAAAAGATTTTCCGTATCTCGTGGATTGCTAATACTTTAAATGGATTTATCGGGTTTGGTGGTCTTGTTGGAGCCGGCGTACGCACAATGCTTTATCGTCCATATATAAAAGAAAATGGAAAACTTATTAAAAGTATCGCTTGGATGACAACTGCCTTTATTAATGGATTAGCCATTCTTTCATTTCTTGGTCTTATCGGAATATTAGACACCAGATTTATTTTGCATGAAAAACCATGGCTATGGCCTGTTCTTATCTTCTTCGCTCTTTTCGTCCCTATATATATCGGATTTTCTAAATTAAAAAATAGAAAAGCGACGCAAACAGAGGAACAAGAAGAAGAGGAGAAAAACCCAACTGTTTTATACTCATTAGTTTCATTAGTCGAATGGGTATCTGCTGGTATTGTTATGTACGTTATATTACTATTATTTGGCATTGAAATCGAATTCCAAAAGTTTTTAGGCGTATATGTTATTGCTGCTTTAGCTGGTGTCGTTAGTCTTGTTCCTGGTGGCCTTGGATCATTTGATCTTGTCTTCTTAACTGGGCTTGGGCAATACGGCATCGATACAGGTGTTTTACTCCCTGCTATGTTATTATATCGTCTCGTCTATTACATCTTGCCCTTCTGCCTTGGTCTCATTTTTGCAGCTTTTGAAATGACAGGAGTAGCCATTAAAAAGTTTGAAGATAAACCTTTTATTGCACCTGCATTAGAGACAACTGGTGTTATATGGACTTTGCAGCGTGACTTTCTAGGAAAGTTAGGTTCTTGGGCATCTGCTGCTTTAACAGTATTTGCTGGCTTAATGGTTATTTTATCAACCATTCTACCAACAAGTATAAATCGGGCACACGCCTTACATATTCTAGCTCCAAAACATCTTATTCAATTTTCTTTTAGCTTATCGCTAACATTCGGTATTCTCCTCCTCATTCTTTCGCGGGGGATATATTACGGAACAAAACGTTCTTATTATATGACGATTGTTTCTTTAATTGGAGCGGCTATTTTTAACACACTAAAAGGAATTGATGTTGAAGAAACTTTTATTTTATTAATCGTACTCGCTGTATTGTATATGCTTCGTAAAAGGTTTGTACGTGAGAAAATGGAAGTCTCACTTTCCGATATCGTAAAAGTTTTTATATTCCTACTTGTAACGTTATATTTATATAAAAACTTAGGTATTTTATTTGCAGGTGCAAAAGAAGCTTTCAAACCTGATTTTGTCGTTCGTAATATTACACAAGTAAAACGAAGTGCATTAGCAGCTGCCTTTTTTGTTCCTACTTTTTTACTAATTGGTTCACTCATTGCAAATCGTTATCGAAATGAATTTCCCGGGCAACCAGCTAATGATAAACGATTACAAAACTTCTTAGATGAACATGGTGGAAATGTACTTAGTCATTTAGGTTTTTTAGGAGATAAACAGTTCTTTTTCAGTAGTGATGGAAAAGCACTCATTCTCTTCTCAATAACTGGAAAACGACTTATTGTACTGGGTGATCCAATTGGGGCCCCTTCCTCCTATCGTACTGTATTGCAAGAGTTTTTAGCTGAGGCTGATCGATTTGGATACATTTGTGTATTCTATCAAATTGAAAGTAAATGGATGAGTTTATACCACGATTTTGGTTATAACTTCTTTAAGCTTGGTGAAGAAGCTGTTGTTGATTTAAATACCTTTACAATAACAGGAAAGAAACGCGCTGGCATGCGAGCTACTTTCAACCGTTTTGAAAGAGAAGGCTATACATTCTCTATTCATGAGCCACCTTTCTCCGACGAATTATATGAAGAGTTAAGAAAAGTTTCAGATGCATGGCTTGGTGGAAAAAAAGAGAAAGGTTTTTCACTCGGATACTTCGATCGTGAATATATTAGTCGCGCTCCTATCGCAACATTATCTGATGCGGATGGAAAAATTATTGCATTCACAACATTCATGCCTGTATATCAAAACGGATCATTATCTGTCGATTTAATGCGATATTATCCAGATGCGCCTAGCGGCATTATGGACGCAATTTTCATCCACTTATTCCAGTGGGCAAAAGAAAATGAATACCACTCCTTTAATATCGGTATGGCACCACTTTCAAATGTTGGTTTATCCACACAGTCTTTCTGGTCTGAACGAGTGGCTGCTGCAATCTTTAATAACGTTCGTTATACGTATAGTTTCAGCGGATTACGACATTTTAAAGAAAAATATAAACCAGCATGGAGCGGTAAATATTTAGCATTTAGGAAGAATCATTCTTTACCAATTACAATGCTCTCTGTAACAAAATTAATAGGAAAAAGAAAAAACAGCTAAATTCTTAGCTGTTTTTTCTTTTTTGAACTTGTACAATAAATTCTTTTTCATACTTCTTACCATTTATATAGAAATTCCCCCACATTTTATACGTGCCCTCGGCAGGAAATGTAATTCGGTATTGTAATTGCTCATCCGTATCTACAGGCATAGCGTATAAAAAATTCTCCTTCGTTTCATCCACTATATAGAGTGACTCTACTTCTCCTCTCTCTGAATGCAATTTCAATTTTTCACCCTTTTTCGCTTGAAACTGAAATGTTAACGTAACTGGTTCATTCGGATGTAATGCGCCAAATAAAAGAGAAACTTCATACTCTCCTATTTTTTTTGTAAGTACACTGTCGATTGGAAATTTCACTTTTTTCTTATTGTTCTCCTCTTTCGTTCTACCAAAATTCTTCCTAGCGAATGACTCTACGGACTTATTTTTGTCTTCGTATAAAAATATTGTATATTCTTCGTCTTTCGCTATTTTGGAAGATAACTTATATGACCCGTTCCCTGCAAATGTGGGTTTAATTTGTTGTATGTTTTTTAACTGTCCATCTACAATCACTGCCCGCATTTGATCATTTACACCACGAATTTCATTATTCTTGTTGTTTAACAATTGAAATACAATATCTACTTTCTCATTTCCCTTTCCATTTGAAACATCCCACTTTACTTCCTGAACATCTCCTACAGTCTCTTCGTTTTCTTGATATTTTTTTATGTAAAATCCTCCTGCCACAATAAGTACTAACGCAATAAGCCCAATGACAAGATTTTTCAAAACATCACCTACCATTTTTATTGTCTCTATTCATACAAAACTTCTTAAGATATATATTCTAGATTATGATTTATGAAATCCTCCTATTTTGCACATATTACAAATAATAAAAAGATTTTAATTGAAAGGATTCGTAGTGTATAATGCAAATGATATTGATTTCTATCAATACATTATAAGGAGGACTTTTTTATGAGTGTACATATCGAAGCAAAACAAGGCGAAATCGCTGAATCTATTCTATTACCTGGTGATCCATTACGTGCAAAATATATCGCTGAAACATTTCTAGAGGACGTTACTTGCTATAATAATGTGCGTGGTATGTTAGGTTTCACTGGAACTTATAAAGGAAAACGTGTATCTGTTCAAGGTACAGGTATGGGTGTTCCTTCTATTTCTATTTATGTAAACGAATTAATCCAAAGCTACGGCGTTAAAAATTTAATTCGCGTTGGAACTTGCGGTGCAATTCAAAAAGATGTAAAAGTTCGTGATGTTATTATCGCAATGACGGCTTGTACTGATTCTAATATGAACCGTTTAACATTCCCAGGATTTGATTTTGCACCAGCTGCAAACTTTGATCTTTTAAAGAAAGCTTACGATGCTGGAACTGAAAAAGGATTACACGTTCGTGTCGGTAACGTTTTAACAGCAGATGTGTTTTATCGTGAAAGCATGGACATAGTTAAAAAACTTGGAGATTACGGTGTATTAGCAGTAGAAATGGAAACAACTGCTCTTTACACATTAGCAGCGAAATACGGTGTAAATGCATTATCTGTATTAACAGTTAGCGATCACATCTTCACTGGCGAAGAAACAACATCTGAAGAGCGTCAAACTACATTTAACGAAATGATTGAAATCGCTTTAGATGCAGCAATTCAACAATAATACACTAAAGAACTTGTCATACGTCTGGCGAGTTCTTTTTATGTGACTTTTTATAAATAACTACTTTATAAAGAGACAGATTTCTCCCCTCTACTTTCTTGTAACGTTTGTTATAATAAAGTGAAACTTTAATCAGTGGGGGTTTTTTCCATCCTCCACTGATTATTAGTTGAACCAATCGGATTTAACGGGATAAAGAAATCATTTACAGTATTTCTCATAAGAGGTGACGCAGTGAAAAACAGAAGTATCGTCTTTAAACTATTTTTATTAACATCCACTTTATTTACAATCATATTCCTACTTTTTTTCCTAGGACAATCTCTATTTTTAGAAAAATTTTATATTAACAAGAAAGTAAAAACAGTCCAAACTGCTTTTGAAAAATTCGTAGATAATTATGATAAAAGTGATAAAAGTTATGAGAAGGTTAGAAAACTAAAACAAGAATTTCATGATAAAACAAATGCAGATATGCAGTTTTTGGATTCCAACGGCATTATTAAAAGTGATAATAATTACTATATCGATGTCATTAATCCCAAAAATGAAAAACAGTATTCCATACCACTCAATAATCTTTTAACACCAGAAGAATATAATAAATTCGAAAATTTAGGCTTAAAAAAAGATGTAATAATCAATGTTGATGGAGTCGTACAAGAGAATAATATAATCACACCACAAAAATTAGGAACGAATTATAATCAATGGCAGAACGAACATTTCTATTCGGATTTTCAGTCAATTAATGGTAACCCTTCTAAGAACAGACTTGCAAGCCGATACAAATCTACAACTCGAATCGTCTTTACAGGTGTTATAACTAAGTTACAGCTCCCATCCAAAGCGGAGGTTCGTCTTGCAAATGATATTGAAACATTACAAGCCGTTCAATATTTTGCAGATATGATCAGAGAGGGAACTTCTAACTCGAACCAATTAAGTACTTTCATATTAGATGGCGGAGAAAATATAAAAAATAGTATCTTTGTAAAACCGATTATAGAAAATGGAAGGATTACAGAATACGCTTTTGCGATAGCATCTTTGCAGCCTGTTAATGAAGCGATGCTCGTTTTAAAAGATTATTATGTCTATGCCTTAATCATCGTGTTTCTCGTAATTATTTTGTTATCCTTCTACTACTCAAAAATCATTGTTAAGCCATTAATTAAAATAAATCGTGTTACAAAAAAAATGGCTAATTTTGATTTCAGCGAGAAATTACCTGTTACAGCTGACGATGAAATTGGCGGGCTTTCTGGCAGTATCAATACATTATCTGTAAATTTAAAAGATCGAATCGATCGATTAAATGTTGCTAATACAAAGTTACAACAAGATATTGAACGTGAACGTCAATTAGAAAAAACAAGAAAAGAATTCATTTCTGGCGTATCACACGAATTAAAAACACCGCTAAGTGTAATTAGAAGTTTTGCAGAAGGAATTAAAGATGGTGTTAGTAAGGATACTTCGTATTATACTGATGTTATTTTAGAAGAAACAGAAAATATGAACAGGCTGATTGTTGAAATGTTAGAATTAGCAAAGTTGGAATCTGGTACTTACAAACTAGATATGACGACGTTCTCAATCGGTGAATTAACGCAACAAGTCTACACAAAATTATTATTTAGCATGGAAGAAAAACATTTACAAGTGAACATCGATGCAGACCCTTCTATACTTGTTAAAGCAAATCGCAGTCGCATTGAGCAAGTAGTTGTGAACTTACTAAGTAATGCAATCCGTTATACGCCAGAGGGAGAAAAAATACAAGTCTCCATTATAGAAGCAGAAGATACCGTAAAAGTCGAAATCGAGAATACAGGAAACCCTATCCCTGAAGAAAGTCTTGAAAAAATTTGGGATCGCTTCTATCGTCTAGATGCATCACGTAGCCGTCACACTGGAGGTACCGGTCTCGGATTATCTATTGTAAAAAACATTTTAGACCTCCATCATGCCGAATACGGTGTGTATAATACGACTAACAGTGTTGTATTCTATTTCAATTTACAAAAAGTAAAAGAAGTCAAATAATTTGTCTTAATTTCACTAGGAGTTCACATGAAATTCACACTCTCCCTTTATAGTAAGAAACAAGTTAATCCTTTCCTTTACACATATAAAAGAGGAGAGTGCGTGAAATGAAACAAGCAGGACAACCTATTCAAAATGAAAAACAATTAGAAACTATCAAAAATATACTTTTACAATCTTCGAAACGTGATGGCTTATTATTCGTATTAGCTGTAAATTCTGGCTTAAAAGTAAGTGAAATCTTACAATTAAAAGTTAGTGATGTAATCGATGAAAATGAAAATGTTCGCCATTCCATTTTATTTTACAATGAAAAAGTGAAGAAACATAAATGGTTTGCTGTAAATGAAGACTTACAGCACGCAATCGAAGACTACATGAAAGAACGTAAAACTTGGAAACGTAATGAACCATTGTTAAAATCTCAAAAAGGAACAAAATCTATTACGAGACAACATGCATGGTACATTTTAAACAAAGCTGCAAAAGAAGTTGGATTAGAAGGGATTAGCTCACATACACTTCGAAAAACTTGGGGTTATTGTGCATACAAATCAGGTGTTGATATTGCATTTTTACAACACTTCTTTGATCACAGTACTCCATCAAAAACTTTAAAGTATATCGGTATTGCTTAATAACTCTTATACATAAAAAAGGTTACCATTTGAAAATTTGGTAACCTTTTTTATATTTCATATTCTCTTTTCTTGTCTCTCCTATACTGTAGTGGTACTCTAATAATAAGGGGGAGAAATTATGAACACACTTACAATTGAATTACCAAAAGAAACGGCTGAAAAACTTGATTTATTAAAACAAGCTTATGAAAAGAAAACAGGTGCTTCTATCTCTGAGAGCACTCTCGTTCAAACACTTATCTCAAAAGAATTTATCCAGGCGATAACTCCTTTTGATTTGCAACAATTCGTCAACGGAAAAGAACAGCATTAATGCTGTTCTTTTTTTATCTCTATTTAAAATATACAAAGTTTTTTATATATTTTTAGAAAAACCATTGACAATGATAATGATAACCATTATCATTTATTATGAAGCCAACAATTGATGAATCAACCAAACGCTCAGTAACATTGTTACCCCTCTTTTTCATATAGAAAGGCACTGTACATTCCCCCTGTTTGTACAGTGCCTTTCTTGTTTATTATCATTCAAAAAAATTTAATTGCTCCGGCTTCGGCTCACCATATGTAATGTTCATCATTTTCATAAGCTGTTTCGCATTATCTGCTGCATCCCCACCTGAATTGTTGTTAAACAGTACGTATATATCCTTTGTTTTCTTTTTTAATTGCTCTAATCGTTCAACCCATTCTTCCAGTTCTTTATTGTTGTAGCGATATAAACAGCGAACTGCTCTCCAGTTTTCCCCTTTATCAAGCCAACCATGAACATTTCGACCGTGAAAACGTATTAATGCCATGTCTGAATTCGTAACCTCTAACACGAGTGGCACAGAACCTATCCCAGCCTGTGGTTCATCACAAATTGTATGAATCCATTTCTCTTGTTCTAGAAACTGTAACGTCCTATCTCTCATTTCTGGATAAAACCATGTTTGATTTCGAAATTCTATTGCACATGGTAAACCTTCCATTTTTTCTTTCGTATATCGAAGAAAATCTACATTTTTCTTTTTACAATCAAACCATGGTGGATATTGAAATAAAATCGTTTTTAATTTACCAGCTTCAATTAAAGGAAGAATAGATTGTTTATATACATCAAACATCTCATCGAACGTAGAAAAAGGAATTTCACCTTTCATATGTCCTGTCATTCCTTGATATGCTTTTACGATAAAAGAAAAATCTTTCGGTGTTTCCATTGCCCATTTTGTATAGTTTCGTGCAGGTTGCATCGCATAAAATGAGCTATCCACTTCTACTATAGGAAAATACTCGCTGTATGTTCGTAATTTATTTCTATTTTCATAGGGATTTATGTATAAAGAATCATGATCTCCCCATCCTGTCACTCCAATAAACAGCACATATACCCCTCCCTTTTTAACTTCATCTTCTATTCACTTTCCAAACACTTTGCATCATGTAGCCTTTTCTTTAAGAGTATCCTTATAAAAATATGATATACTATATGGAAGAATTTTTAAAATGAGGGGTTATTTATTTATGCTTCCAAACGATGCTACTGTATCTCATGAAAAACGAATTGAAGAACTAGAAAATAAAGTACGTTTTTATGAAGAACTTGTGAATCAATTACCACATCATTTCACATACAAAAATCCACATATTGGTTTACGAATAAAGAAAACTAGAACAACCCATTCCATTCAAGAAATACCAAAAGAGAATAAAGAGGCTCATTTTCAACTTACTTGTGATTCATTATTTTTATTTGAACAACTCGAAAAACACTTTGTACATATTTTTGATGCCTTTTCACATCATGTAACTTTTGTCGATAATAAAGGGAATATTACTTTATGTAATCAAGTTGCTGCAGATGATTTCGGTGTAATACGAAATGATATTATCGGAAAACCGATTCAACAATTACTAAACTTGCCGGAAGAAAAAATTAAAGCGATTGAAACATTAAAAACGGGAACAGAAATATATAATGAAGAAGTTTTAGACAAAAACTATGGCATTATAAATAACCGAATTATTCGTGATTATAACGGGGAGATTTTTAGAGTTATTAGTGTCTTTCATTATTTAAATACAGAACGTGATGCAGAGAAGTTTTCGTTAGCAGGGCGAATCGCAGCTGGAATTGCACACGAAGTACGAAATCCTCTTACAACAGTACGAGGATACTTACAATTTTTACAAGAAAGTGTTTCTCCATCTAATAAAGAACTATTTAAAAATTTACTTATTCCTGAATTAGATCGAGCAAATAGTATCATTACAAAATTTTTATCTCTTTCAAAAACACGTGAATTTAAAAGAGAACCCTTTCCCATTAATACATTTTTACGTGAGTATATTCAACAGTTACTAGTTAGTAAAGTTTCCTTGCATAATATTTCAATTGATTATAACTTCTCTAATGAATTAGATGATATTTTAGTCAATATTGATCGATATGAACTTGTTCAAGTGTTTTTAAATCTATTTCAAAATGCCGTCGATGCTCAAGGCGACAAACCTCTTTCTATTCAAATTACTAGTTATCGCCTTGATAACTTCGTTCGGATTACTTTCACAGATAATGGAATTGGTATTCCTCCAGCTATTCAAGAATATATCTTTGATCCATTCTTCTCAACGAAGGATTCGGGAACAGGACTAGGCTTGTCAGTAACAAAAAAAATCATCCAAAATCATAACGGCACGCTCAAAATGACTAGTGCTTCAAACGGTACAACTTTCACTATTTCTATTCCAATCTTACCTAAAACAACCCTTGAAAAATTAAATCAATGTAAATAAAGGACTAATGCACGAACTACATGCCAATTGTTAAACACTCCCAACAATTAGCATGTAGTTTTTTATGTTGCACTTTTCTTCTTTACATTATATAAACCTTTCTCTATATCTTACTTATTTCTTTCTAGGTGGGCCAATTTCTTATTTTTTTAGAAATGGTAGTTTGTCCATCACGAATTTAGTATAAATTTCATTTTAATATATAGTAATGACTAATGATTCTATGAAAGAAAAGAATGAAAAGATGAACAATAAAAATAAAGGAAAAGTATTTTATGGTAATGATTGTTGTGAAGTCAGAACTTGCAGTCACATTAACATCTCTAAGTCCGAACTTACAGAATTCGTTAGACTTCTTCAAGCTCTTGGCCAAGCTATTCAAGCTGTCTTTCAAAACCCTTCTCAAAATAATATCAATAACTTGATCGCTGCCCTAAATAACTTACAAAAATTCCTCAATTGCTTAGATTTATCTCCAGCACAAAAACAAATTGGAAATTCTATTATTGCTAATCTATTAACTATTTTAAGAACAACACCTTTCTCGTGCGGAGCATTGTACGTTGAGCTACAAAGCTTGCTTAATTATTTATTGTATATCGCTAAGTTATTCAAAGTAGATTGTTGTACGATCGACAAACTAGTTAGACTCATAACAGAGATCCAAACTATCCTAGTTCAATACGGATCAGGTTGTCTTGGAGGTGGAGGAGCAACAGGCGCTACTGGTGCTACTGGCGCTACTGGACCTCAAGGTATCCAAGGACCAGCGGGTGCTACTGGCGCTACTGGTGCGCAAGGTATCCAAGGACCAGCAGGTGCTACTGGCGCTACTGGACCTCAAGGTATCCAAGGACCAGCAGGTGCTACTGGCGCTACTGGACCAGCGGGTACGCCAATTCCTGTAACGATCGCAGCAATCGGAAACTCCAATGCTCAAACAATATCGCCTGGAATGGATATCCAATTTAACCAAGTTTTCGAAATAAATAATATCGATTTCAATGACACTACAGATACTCTAACAGTTTTAGAAACAGGCGTATATGATATTAGTTTCTCAGCATCTACAACTTTCCCAGGATCTTCACCGTTTGGATTCGGTATTTCATTCAACGGCCAACCACCTACTCGTAATTTCTCAACTAACGTTATCGGTAGTGCTGTATCGTTCTCTACAATCGTTACTTTACAAGCTGGTACAACAATTTCTGTACAACCTACAGCAAACACTATTTCTATTCCAAACACGGGCGATACAACTGCAACACTATCTGTATTCCGAATTTACTAATTTTCACTTGAAAAATATATTTATAATAATATGTATCGTTTAACCGTGCATTAAATCTCTCTTTATATAGAAAGGAGCACTTATTTGGGAGGATAAGTGCTCCTTCTTTACGTTTCTTTACCTCAAATTTACTCTATCTTAATCCTCTTTTTGTATGATAAATAATGAAGTCAAAGATATGAAAGAGGGATGAAAATGAGAGTTATGTCACTAATACGCATTTGGTTTGCTCTTATGGTATGCATTATTTTATGTGTAGGATTTTTTTTAACTCTAAAATATTCCACTATATCAAAAGCAGAGAGAAAAACTGTTCCATACAAACTTTTGTATACAAAACAAAGCAACATCCCTTATTCCAATGCAACAAATAATGAAAAAAAAGTTATAAAAGGAATGCTTATTACGAAAGCTTCTAGTTCCGAGGCGTTACTCCAAATTGCTGAAACGATTAAAGATCAGTATACAAATAAAAAAATCGATGAAATTACACTTTCTATCCACAATGAAAATAATGGTAATTACGAAGAAGAATTGCCTTACGAACCTATTAGTAAAGGCAAAATAATCGTCACATACGATTCCGAATCCTTTGGCAGTACGAATATTGTACTTAATGAGTAATATCATGTATCTCAACGGATATGGATTAATAGCTAATTAAGATAGACAAAAATCTCTACCGATTAAAATTTTATTTTGTTTTCATACAAAAAAGAGGCGAATTTTTTTATTCGCCTCTTTCTTTTACCAAAATGAAGGAATCCATTCTTTCACTTTATCAAGCCACTCTTGTTGCTCTTGTTTTCGTTGTTGTTCCTCTTCTTTCCTTCTCTTCTCTTCTTCTTTTCTTCGTTTTTCCTCTTCTATTGTAGTCAATTGTTTTTTATAATCAGCCTCAGATATGAGCGATAACTGGAATGCTTTTTGAGCTGGATTTGCGTTTGCTTTTTTCATAATATCCCGGAACATTGTCGTCGTAATTTGACTACCACCCGGAACATAATGATCGCTATCTGTTTTATCATATCCTACCCAAATCGCACCTACCAAATCTGGCGTGTATCCAACAAACCATGAATCCTTTGCACCGGTGCTCGGGCCATTTACAATTTGAGTAGTTCCTGTCTTACCTGCCGTATCAACATTATTAACTTTCGCCTTTTCGCCCGTTCCCTTTTCGACAACACCTTTTAATAAATATGTCATCTTTTGAGAAATTTTCTCGCTCGTCACTCGTGTCTCTTTCTTATACCACTTTCCAAGCGTTTCACCTTCAGCATTTTGTACCTCCCTAATTGCATGAGCTTCCACTTGGACTCCATCATTTGCAAATGTACTGTATGCTTGAGCCATTACAAATGGAGATGTCCCCACATGCATACCGCCTAAAGCAATCGGATACGTACGATCTTCTGGCACTAATGGGATACCAAATCGCTCTAAAGATTTCAATCCTTTATCTAATCCAATTTGTTCTAATAGCCACACAGCTGAAACATTGTACGACTTTGCCACAGCTTCATACATTGTCACATCACCGTGAAAAGTATGATCGCTATTTTGTGGTTTATATTCTTTAATGTTAAATGGTTCATCTTTTAATATATCGTATACTTCATATCCTTGTTCTAACGCTGGTACATATACAGCCAAAGGCTTTAACGTTGAGCCAGGTTGTCTTTTTAATTGGGTTGCATGGTTAAACTGTAAAAACTGATACGGCCCTCTGCCTCCAACTAGAGCTGGTACACCACCTGTTTTTGGGTTCATAAGAACTACACCCGTTTGCATAAGTTGGTCTGAGCCACTATCTTTGAAATAACTATCATTATTCACAACGTCTTCTACAGCCTGTTGTTTTTTCGGGTCAAGCTCTGTATAAATTCGATAACCACCCGCTAAAATTTCATTTTGTGTTAATTCGTACTTTTCCATCGCCTCTCTAACAATATAGTCTACATATTGAGAGTATTTTCCCTTGTATTTATCATCAACGCCACGTTTTAACACAAGTCCGCTCTCTTTTTCTTTATTATACTGTTCGTCAGAAATATACCCTTGCTCTTTCATTAAACTTAATACAACATTACGTCTTTCAATTGACTTGTTAAAGTTTTTATAAGGTGAATACGCAGATGGTGCTTTAATCAAGCCCGCAATCGTTGCAGCTTCTGAAATTGTTAAATCTTTTACATCTTTATCAAAATAAGATTTAGCTGCCCTTTTTATACCCCAAGCACCTTCACCAAAATAAATTTGGTTCATATACATTTCAATGATTTCATCTTTCGTATACGTGCGCTCTATTTTTTTCGTTAAAAAATATTCCTTTATTTTTCGGGAGTATGTGCGGTCTTGTGTCAGAAATACATTTTTCGCAAGTTGTTGTGTTATTGTACTTCCCCCTGCTACAACTTCTCCTGCTGTAATATTTTTAAAAACCGCACTTATAATTCCACTATAATAAATACCATGATGGTTAAAAAATTCCTTATCTTCTACTGCAACAATTGCCTGAACCATAATATCAGGAATATCTTTTCTTTTAACGCCTTCTGTTTTCGAAGAAGCTAATTTAGTTGCGACCTCATTATTTGCATCATAAATTAAAGTCGGTTGTGGAACAGCTTGTTTTAATTCAGATATGTCTTGAATGGAAATTATTATATTTACAGCAATAAATAGAGTAACGAATACACTTCCCAATACAATTAATGAATTACGAAGTTTCTTCCTCTTATTGAACCACTCAAGCATTTTTTTAAAATGAGTGTTCTTCAATTTCATTCGTTCACTTCCTTCATTTATTTACACTCTTCTTTTTAAAAGGAAGAATATACCGCCTTTTAAATTTATTATAATAACGTAGTCATTCCTATAGTGTAAAGCTTTTCTTTTGCATTCATACTTTTTGCAAGAAAAGGACATTCTACAAGTAAGATATTCACTATTGGATATTAATATTATTAATAGAACAACGAGAGTTATGTTAAGTTTTTGTAAACTTTTCGATAAAATGTTTTAAAAAACGACAGTTTTTTGTTAGAATTGATTAGCCAATATATTTTACATATATTACTTTTGTGGGGGTAACAATAATGGTCTTTAAATCAAAAAAAGATAAATTTTCTGAAATGTTAATGAATGTTTCCGAAAATTTAAAAGAAGGCGCGCAGTTTTTCGTGGAGTATAAAATTAAAAATGCTAGCGATTTAAAAGAGTTTTCTATGCGCATGAAAGAGTATGAGTCAAAAGGTGACTCATTTATTCACGAAATCATTATGGAGTTAAACAAAGCGTTTATCACTCCGATTGAGCGTGAGGACATCCTACAACTTGCAATGAGTATGGATGATGTATTAGACGGATTAGATCACAGTGCTGGTCTGTTCGAAATGTATTCTATTACAGAAGCTGATGAATACATGATTAAATTCGTAGAAGCAATTAATCAATGTGCGATTGAGATTGCAAACTCTGTTGAATTAATGTCTAACAAAAAATTAGTCGACATTCGTACAAATGCGATTAAAATTAAGGATTATGAATCACAGTGTGATGATATTCGCCGTCATGCGATTAAGAACTTATTCTCTCGTGAAAAAGATCCGATTAAGATTATTCAATTTAAAGAGATTTACGAAGAGCTTGAAGAAGTAGCTGATAGCTGTCAAAGCGTTGCAAACGTATTAGAAACAATTATTATGAAGAACGCGTAAGGAGTTTGATCATGGATACACTCTTGATACTGACCGTTTTAGTAGTCATTTGCGCTTTAGCTTTTGACTTTATCAATGGATTTCACGATACAGCAAACGCTATTGCAACGGCTGTTTCAACGAAAGCTCTAAAGCCTAGACATGCCATTATTATGGCGGCTATTATGAACTTTTTAGGCGCAATGACATTTACAGGTGTAGCAAAAACGATTACAAAAGATATCGTTGATCCATTCGCCTTACAAAATGGTTCTCTTGTAATTTTAGCTGCTTTGCTTGCGGCGATAGCTTGGAACTTAATTACTTGGTACTACGGTATTCCAAGTAGTTCTTCGCATGCAATTATCGGCTCAATCGCAGGTGCAGCAATTGCGGCCGCTGGGATTAGCTCGCTAAATCTTAAAGGATTTATTAAAATTATTGAAGCTTTAATCATTTCACCGATTATCGCTTTCGTTATTGGTTATATCGTATACAGTATTTTTAAAGTAGTATTTAAAAACTTTAACTTAACAAAAACGAATAAGAACTTCCGTATATTCCAGATTTTCACTGCAGCATTACAAGCCTACACACACGGTACGAATGATGCACAAAAAGCAATGGGAATCATTACGATGGCTCTTATGGCTAATAACTATCATACTTCTAGCGATATCCCGTTCTGGGTACAATTATCTTGTGCTATCGCAATGGGGCTTGGTACTTCTGTCGGTGGATGGAAAATTATTAAAACTGTCGGTGGACAAATTATGAAAATTCGTCCTGTAAATGGTGTAGCTGCCGATTTATCATCATCACTTGTTATTTTCGGTGCAACATTCATTCACTTACCGGTTAGTACGACGCACGTTATCTCTTCTTCTATTTTAGGGGTTGGTGCTTCTCACCGTGTGAAAGGGGTAAAATGGGGAACTGCAAAACGTATGTTAATTACATGGGTTATTACACTTCCTATTTCAGCTTCTTTAGCTGCTCTGTTTTACTACCTATTACATTTTGTTTTCTAATCAAAAGTCGTCTTCCTTATTTTTCTAGGAAGACGACTTTTTTGTGAACAAGCCTATTTCTCATTAAAAAGCGTGTATAATAATTGATGGATAAGTTATTTAGAGGAGTTGGCAATTTTGGAATACATCATGTTACTTTTCATCGGACTAATCGCCGGAACAGTCGGCAGCCTAGTTGGGCTTGGAGGCGGAATTATTATTGTTCCGTTATTAATTGGATTACACAGTTTATCACCACAACTTGCAGTAGGGACTTCTATGGTAACAGTCGTTTTCACAGGACTATCTTCCACCCTTACTTACATGAAGCATAAGCGAGTAGATTATAAAAGTGGACTTATTTTATTTATCGGAAGCGGCCCTGGTGGTATTATCGGATCATGGGCAAATAAATTTTTAAACCAAGACACATTTTCTTTATACTTTGGGATTTTCCTTATATTCGTCTCAATTCTACTTATGCTTCGAGACAAATTAAAACCTCTTTCCCTCTCAAATACGTCTGTAATTAAGCGTTCTTTTACAGATAATGATGGAAATACTGTACACTACCAATTCCCACCGTTTCTTGCTATCTTTATCGCTTTTATAGTTGGGTTTATATCTGGATTATTTGGAATTGGTGGCGGTGCCTTACTTGTTCCAGCAATGATGCTTCTTTTTGCATTCCCAGCACATATTGCAGTAGCAACTTCAATGTTCATCGTATTTCTATCAGCAATTGTAAGTTCTGCAACTCACATCTCACTTGGAAATGTCAGCTGGATTTATGCATTAATCCTGATTCCGGGTGCATGGATTGGCGGAAAAATCGGGGCTTACATTAATACAAAACTAAGTGGTAACGCCGTAATTAATTTATTGCGTATTACGTTAATTATTCTTGGAACTAGATTAATCATTATTTCCCTTTTATAACGTATTCTTTTTAGAATGCGTTTTTCTTATACACATGAATATAAAAATCCTCCGAGGAGAACAAATAAAATTAAACAAACACATAATAACATATAATTTGAAATATGTACTTTCTTCAAGTTGACCACTCCTATAACTGCGACTGTTATCTTTATGATAGCGAAAAAATAGTTCACTTGCAGTTACAGAGTGCTAACAATGCAAAATCAATTATTACAAATTTTATCCTTATATTTCATTTCTTTGTATATTCTATCGATTTAATAAAAAAAGATGTCATATTGACATCTTTTTTAGTGAAGAAGTGACCATCCCATGAAGTCTTCATGTACTTGGCACGCCCTCTTATCCTTTCGATCATATAATTCAGCATAACTATCTGTTTCTTCATCATAAGCCATCGTATAAATAATTTGGCCGTCTACTTCAACGGATAAAACGACTCCACCTTTCATCTCTTCTACATGAATGATAGCATTCGCCGGAATTCTCATATCCGTCATTCTCATCGCATCTAACAATATACTAAACCCCCTACAGCGTATTCATTGCTAGTACTATTACACACTAAATAGTATACTACTGTAATAGCATACATTTCGTCAATGAAATTGCTGTTGAAATAGCATATTGTCTATATACATATACGCTAAAATAGAAGAAATAGAAACATATTAATGGGGGGCTAACATTGATTCTACACAAAGGAGATGTACTATTCCGTCAAGGCGAGGACGGTCCTTTATACTTTATAAAAACAGGCTTATTAAAAGTAGTTCGGCTAGAAGAAAACGGAACACCATTTTTATTCAACATTATCGTTCCAGGTGAAACGATACCTCATCATTCTTTAATTTCACCGAAAGAATATCACGGTACAGCTATCGCTTTAATAAAAACAGAAGTGGAACCGATCACTAGTAGTGAATGGTATGAGAGACTTCAAGCAAATCCCGAATCGTATGCTAACATTGCTATGCAATTGCAATCTAAATTAAGAATGATGCAACAACGAATTGATCAATTGACAACCGTCTCCCCGAAAGAACGTCTTCATCGTTTACAAGAATGGTTCACCCTATATTTAGGTGACATTCCTATATATGAAATATTAACACAAACCGAAATTGGCCAACTGATAGGTATACGCCGTGAAACAGTAAACCGTTTATTACGAGAACAAATAAAAAACGAGGTAAAATAAATACCTCGTTTTTTTGCTTATTGTAAGCTTGTTGCTGGGCCGAAAAATTCATAATGAATATGCTCTTGTTTCACACTTAAATCAGTTAGTGCAGCATTTATATGCTTCATAAATGCTACTGGACCACAGAAATAGAACTCTGCTTCAGTTGTCGGAATAATAGTTTTTAACCATTCACTTTCAATGAAACCTTCTTTATCAAAGTTCTTCATTTCTAAATCTTTTTCAGTCGGTGCAGAATAACAAGTATATGCTTTAACTTGTTCATATTCATTTTCTACTGCCTTAACGTGTTCTTTCATTGCATGTGTATTACTATTTATTGCTGCATGAACAAAATATACATTACGTTTTGAATCTTGTTCAATTAACGTATTTAACATACTCATCATCGGTGTAATCCCTACTCCACCACTAATTAGTACAACTGGTAATGTTGAATCCATATTTAACACGAAATCTCCCGCTGGTGCACTTACTGGTAAAACATCTCCTTCTTTTACATGTCCATGTAAGTAATTAGACACTTTACCGTCTGGTGTATCTACACCTTTTTCTTTTTTTACACTAATACGATAATATTCTTTCCCAGGAGCATCGGATAAACTGTATTGACGATTATGTGTATATGTCTCACCTTCAATATTGATTTGAATCGTTACATATTGACCTGGGATGAATGAAGAAACTTTCCCTCCATCTTCAGGTTTCAAATAAAATGACGTAATAACATCGCTTTCCTTCACTTTTTTTACAATCACAAAGTTGCGGAAGTCTTTCCATCCACCTTCTTTATGTGCAGCTTCTTCATACATCTCTGCTTCAATGCTAATGAATGCATCAGCAATTACACCATATGCTTCTCCCCATGCATTTAAAACTTCATCAGGTGCACCTGCGACCTCTTTAATGGCACGTAGTAAACATGTACCTACAATCGGATAATGCTCAGCTTTAATCCCTAAACTTCTATGCTTATGACCAATTTGTTTTACAACTGGAATAATTGCTTCTAAATTATCAATGTACGTTGCAGCTGCATAAACAGCATTCGCTAACGCTTGTTGTTGTCTTCCCTTTTTCTGATTCGTATGGTTGAAAATATTCAACAATTCCGGATGTTCCGAAAATAAAATTTGATAGAATCTCGTTGTAATTTCAACACCTTTTTCTTGTAATAATGGTACTGTTGACTTTACGATTTCAATTGTTTTTGCACTTAACATTGTATCCCACTCCTCTATTTCCTTAACTGTTTTTAGTTTAACTGAATCTTATAATGCAGATTGTGATTTTAATCACTATTAACACGGTGTTTTTGTGAATAATATATGAACATTGCATTTACAAAAGAAAATAAGCTAACTAGAATTCTAGCTAGCTTATTATTTTGTTTGTATAGCTTGTTCGATTACTTTTATATCTTTCCCATCGCCAAACTCCGTATACCCCCAGATATTCGTTTCACCTCTATATTTATTTACGATAATATCCAAGTCATGATATACACGGTGGGCATACACTACATACTCAATATTTTGAAGTTCCACACCTTTTTTTACAATTTCATAGCTTCTATTTACATCGCGTTTTATTTTTTCATTCTTTATTTCCGTATGTATATTTTTTAAAGATTGTTCTTGTTGTTGAAACCATTGCTTAAATTGATTCCAATCCCCGTCTGTATAATTCTCTGCTTTACCATAATTTAAGAAATTATTATAGCTTTCATGTGTCATTCGAATAAAATCTAGCACTTTTGTCTCTTCTTGCACATCTTCTATTTGAGCTATTGTATTTACCTCAGCAGGCTTATTCGCATAATGTAACAGCACTTTCATAAGACTATAACTCGCAATGATCATCACGATAATAATACCTAATACATTTAACAATTTCTTCATACACAGAACTCCTTCTCTACTAAAAATATTACAACGTATGACTATACTTGTAACATTCTCTCGTAGAAATATAATTCCTGTATTAATTCTTCCTATCATTTCGACAATATTTTTCTATACATTTCTCGTTGGCAAATGTTCTTGTAAAACAATATATCCTTCATAAGCTGTGTAACCGAGTATAATCATTAATCCGATATAACAAGCAAATACTGTCCATTTCGTTTTCGCATCCACTTTATAATAGTTTTCTTGTTGTTCCTTTTCTGTTTTCCATTCATTTAATTTTCTTTCTGACGCTTCAAATGCTTCCCTTATGTGAATTGTATACTCATCTTTTTCATCTTCATATGGAACATAATCTAACGGTTCGAACTTCGGTAAAAGATACTCTAACACTTCCATTTTTTGAAGTTCACCTATTTGTAACTCTTTTTCCCGTTCTCTTTGTCTTAATGCATTCATCTCATGATGCATCACGTATATAGTCCGATGTACAGCACCCGTTTCTTTTAATTCCTCTTCAAGCCTAGTAATATATTCCTTCATCCCATCAATTTTATGCCCTAATTCCTTAATCGGCTCATCTCTCTTTATTACTCTATATAACTCCATACAACCGATAATAACAATAAATCCTCCCAAAATACTTTTAAAGTAAATTGAATAGCCAAGTAATAAAATAAGGCCTGCTCCCCAAATTTTAGTACTGACAACTGAAATAATTCTCCCACCATCTAGCGGCGAAACGGGAATTAAATTAAAGAAATTAATCATACTTCCAAGCAAAATAACAAGCGCCCAAAATGGCTCTTTCGTCATTATATAAAGCGGTATCGCCGGTAAAAATGACAGAAGTCCGAAAAGCGGCCCCATATAGGCAATGTAAGCTTCATCTTTCGCATTTTTCGGCATCTCTTTCATTCCAATAAGGGCCCCCATAAATGGAATAAAGATTGCTGGCGATGTCGGGATCCCCTTTCTTTTCGCAGCCCATAAATGGCCCATTTCATGAACAAACAACAAATAAATGAGCGCTACTCCAAATTTCCAACCATATAGAACTGCGTATGCGCCAAGCGATAGAAACATACTAAATACCGTTGAAAACTTTGCTAATTTAAAAATTGCAAATACCCACTTTAACTTAGACAGTAAAAATAGACCTACCGCAACAATAATTCCCCATAATCCTTTTTTATTATTTTTCATATTCCTCTCCTTTATCTCTCATTAATGAATCATATTCATTCATCAAAGCTTGTTCTTTTCTCTATTATGACATATTTTTTTCTATTGTTAGAAATAATGTTTATATAATCCATTTTCAGCCAAAAATATAAATAAAAGGAGGTGTACACAAATGAATTTACAATCTCTTATAATAGGTGCTCTATCGTTTTTAGCTTCAACTCTTATTTTTTATACCGTTAGTTACGTATTATTATTAGATTTGTTGCCCAATCACGTATTTATTGCCCTTGTCATCCTTTCCGCTCTTATGATTTCTTTTCTTATTACACGAAAATCAATGAATGAGCCATCTGCAAAAGCAAAGTAATAGAGAGGGGTGCTTTCCCCTCTCTATTATCATTTCCTAGGAAAGGCCATATAGATTTGACGAGTTTACATTCATTCCAATCCGTAAGGGCTAATTAAAGGCTCACTTTATCTTTGAAAATTCATTTTTTCACCATAATCTTTAACAATCTGAATTATATTTTGAAACACACCTATTTTTTCTTTTTCACTGTTTAATATTTTCAAATCATAATTTTCGTAATATGTTTCTAATGATTTTAATTGTGATTGTGAAGCGCTTTTTATCAGAACAGTAGCATGCAATTCATATTGCTTATACCCTTCCTTTACTTTTTCACCTAAAATTATTTCACTCTCTTTTGCTCCAATTAATTTTTGAACTTTTTCTGGAAAATTGAGTTGCAAATAATATTCTTGCTCCTTCACTAACTTATTGTATAGTGATTGTGAAATCGTATACCGTACCGTATAATTCACGTTTTGATCGCCTGTTTTAATATGAAATGCGGTAATCTGTAAATCTTTTTTTGTTACTTCTGTTAAAGGGCTTACCTGCATCTCATCTTCTTTTTGTTCTGAGACATTTGGAAATATATCCAAAAGCTTTTCCGTATCTTTTTCATGCAACATATACATAGCTTTCTTATATTGCACCCATCCTCGTCTATCTTCTCCTCTTAACCATGCATAATAAGTTTCTTTTTTCCCATCTCTACTAATTTGTATTTCATATTCAGGTTCACCGAAGCTTCCTGTTATTTCTTGTTTCTCAGCTTTATTCAAAATGTCTATTACTAACTTCGCTTCTGATTCCTGCAACTTTTTCTCTTTATGTTTTTTTTGTATAACGGTTACCCCTATTGTTTCTTTCACTTCATTCACCGTCTCTTCTACTTTTTTTGTTTCTTTTTTCGGCTCAACTTGACCACAAGCTGCTAGTAACATAACAAACAACAACACCAATACATATTTCCCTTTCAAATTAATCCTCCTCTTACGATAAGAAATCCTTATAATCTTCATACATAAAACAAAAACGTGACATCCTATTAAATACGCTATACTAATCATTGAAAGGAGGTCTTTATCATGTCCATTAATTTTCATGATGAAAATAATAAGTACACATATGCAACAAGAAACGCTCATATTTCTTGGGCTGAAATGGTAAAAAACATTACAGAAATACAAAACAAGCAAATAATTGATATCGGCTGTGGTGGTGGGATTTATACGAAAGAACTCGCTCTTATGGGAGCCAAAAATGTTGTGGGACTTGATTTTTCAAAAGAAATATTACAAGCTGCAAAAGAAAATTGTAACAACTTTTCAAACATTTCATTCATCCACGGTGATGCACATAATATCCCATACCCTAATGAAACATTCGACATAGTTATTTCGCGTGCAGTTATTCATCATTTACAAGACATTCCTACATTTTTACGTGAAGCTTCTCGTATATTAAATAAAAACGGTGTACTTATTTTACAAGATCGAACAATTGAAGATTGTACAATTCCAGGAAGTCCCGAACACATTCGCGGATATTTTTTCTCTCTATTTCCAAAACTTATTGAAATAGAGTCAAAAAGACGTCCAAAAACCAACACTATACAGACAGAATTACAAAAACATTCTCTTCATGTACTTCCCGCACAAACACAATGGGAAATACGAAAAATACATGATTCTGTAGAAGCATTATTGCAAGATTTATCTCCTCGAACAGGTCGATCCATTCTATATGAGTTAACAGATGATGAACTTTCTCAACTTCTACAACATATACAGACCGCATTACAAAACGTCTCTCCTATTATTGAAAGAGATCGATGGACAATTTGGAGCGCCATGAAGTTGTAAGGAAGGAAGCCTCACAAAATAATGTGAGGCTTCCTTTCTTTCATAATCTAATTTTGCAACACTCTTGATATCCTCCACTTCTGGCCTGTGCACTTCCACACTTCGGACATACTAAATATCTAGACTGATTTGTCAATAAACTACCTTTTTGAAAGAGTAAAACTTCTGCTTGTTTAAACGAACGCGAATAATATAACCACATAAAACCAATTATAGCAATAATGCCAAATAATACTCCCATCGCAAGCATTTCAGTCACCTCTTTTGGTTTGTTCTTTCCAGCAAGTGGATTGTTGTATTATTCTCTGTAAATTCAAACAATCCCTTCTTTACTCCTATAAATATCAACTTTCTCTATAAATTTTACAATTCTCCGCAAATTTTTACTCCTATTTTACAATTCATTATTCCTTTTGCAACAACGAATATCACTTTCGATATTTCCATATATAAATATATCTTCCAAAAAACATATTGACTTTCTAAAAAAAACATGCAACAATACTGTCAGAATACTTGAATAAAAATTCATTGACGAGAACGAGTACGTTATAGAACTGTTCCCCAGAGAGTTGGCGATTTGCTGAAAGCCAACGTTCAGTGCGTAACCGAAAATCATCTCCGAGAAGTAGAACCGAATGTTACAGTAAGTTCTTACCGGCCGTCCCCCGTTACAAGGAACACGTATCATGTTGTACGTTGCAAAGCCGTATACATATAGATTTATTTCTACATGTGTAAATTAGGGTGGTATCGCGGGTAAATATAACTCGTCCCTTTCTTTAGGGACGAGTTTTTTGTGTTCTTACAAATGAATGAAAAAGGAGGAAAAACAATGAACACTGTATCAAAAAAACATATTTTTTTCACGGGTCTTATGCTATTTTCTTTATTTTTTGGGGCAGGTAATTTAATTTTCCCTCCCATGCTTGGGCAAAACGCAGGTGAAAACTTTTGGCCAGCAATGATTGGATTTTTACTAACAGGAGTTGGCTTACCACTACTTACTGTTATCGCAATTTCTCTATCAGGAAATGGAATGCAGCAACTTGCAAGTCATGCCCATCCATTATTCGGAATTTTCTTTACAGTAGTTGTATACATTGCCATCGGTCCATCCATGGGCATCCCACGTGTTGCAAATGTCGCTTATGAAATGGGGGTTAGTTCTTTCTTGCCAGAAACAATCCGCTCTAGCAGCCTAGTGCTATTTGTATATACAATCATCTTCTTTACTATCGTATTTTGGCTGAGTTTGAATCCATCTAAACTTGTTGATCGTATTGGGAATGTATTAACACCTATTTTATTACTCTCTATTTTCTTATTATTTGTTAAAAGTGTATTTACACCACTTGGGCAATCAGGACCAGCGATGCAAGAGTATCAAACTTCTCCAATCTTCAAAGGCTTTATGGAAGGCTACTTAACAATGGACACTATTTCAGCACTTGCATTCGGAATTATCGTTGTAAATGCAATTCGCTCTAAAGGTGTGAATGATCGTAAGTCCATTGCCATCGCCACAGCAAAAGCAGGGCTTATTGCCGCTACAGGGCTCGTACTTGTATACGGTGCACTCGGCTGGCTTGGGGCAACTAGCGTCTCGCTCGGATATGCAAAAAATGGCGGACAGCTACTTACTGTTATCGTACAACAATTATTCGGTCCATACGGTTTGCTCCTATTATCTCTTATCGTTACACTCGCTTGTTTAACGACATGCGTTGGACTCGTATCTGCGTGCAGCCAATATTTTTCAACATTATTGACTACATTTTCATACAAAACGTTCGCGAGTATCATTTGCGCATTAGGATTACTAGTTGCCAACTTAGGTTTAACGAAAATTATCGCAATCTCTGTTCCAATTCTACTTGTTGTGTATCCAATTGCGATTGTACTCGTACTACTATCATTACTTCATAAATACTTCGGTGGATATCGCTCTGTTTATGTAGGTGCTTTAATTGGAGCAGCTGTAGTGAGCGTATTTGATGGATTAAAACAAGGTGGTATTTCAGTTTCATTTATCACACCATATTTTGAATTTATCCCTTTATATAATGAAGGAATCGGCTGGCTAATACCAGCATTAGTAGGAGGTCTTATTGGTCTTGCAACGGCTAGGTTAAGCGGTACGAAAAAAGTTCCATTAGTAACCGAATCTCACGAAGTAAAAGCCTCCTAAAAAAACTCCCAAAAGGGAGTTTTTTTACATTTGATACGCAGCATGATTAAAACTGCTTATTTTATAAGCCTTCGTATAATATTCAATATTTGTATCAACTGTTTCTACCTTGACAACATCATAGCGCTCTTCTTGCTTTACTAAAAATAAATAGTATTCCTCTGTTGCCTCAATAATCGCAATTTTATCTGTTTCAACATTATATTGTTCACAAAGCGCTTGTAATGCGTTCACATAATCCCCTAATTTTTTAGACTTATCCATTCCGAATATAGTTTGAACTAACATATACATTCTCCCCTTTATATGTACTGTTAACACCTCAATGATAACGCTTACATTATTTATCGTCAATAAAAACATTCAATTGTTTTAATGCCAAATCTATATTGTATCGAGCCAATAATCAGCGAGGAATTCCCCTCCAATTAAAGCTTCGCATTAACTGCCCGTAAAAGCCCGATTGGTGAGGGCTGATAATCAGTGGGAGAGGAACAACCTCCCCACTGATTAAAGTTTCACTTTATCACTTCGTTAATTGATGCCTAAATGCATAAATAACCGCCTGAGTACGGTCACTTACATTCAATTTATTTAATATATTACTCACATGTGTCTTTACCGTTTTCAGTGCAATAAATAACTCGTCCGCAATCTCTTGATTACTTTTTCCCTCTGCAATTAATAACAAAATCTCAAACTCTCTTTCCGTTAAATCATCATGCAAAGGTTGCTCTTTCTTTTGACGCATACGGGACATCATTTTCCCGGTAACTTTCGGCTCTAATACTGTTTCTCCATCATAAGTAGCTCGTACAGCATCAGCAATATCACTTGCTCTTGATGTTTTTAATAAGTAACTGGTCGCCCCAGCCTCAATAACAGGATACAATTTTTCGTCATCTAAAAAGCTTGTTACAACTACAATTTTTGCTTCTGGCCATTCTTGAATAATAGCACGTGTTGCTTCGACACCATCCATCTCATCCATAACAAGGTCCATTAAAATAATATCCGGCCTTAATTGCAATGCTAATTCTGATCCTTTTCTTCCATTCTCAGCTTCCCCTACTACTTCAATATCTGGCTGTGTAGATAAATATGCCGATACACCCATACGAACCATTTCATGATCATCGACAAGCAATACTTTTATCATGCTTCTCCCCCTCTCTCAATCATAATCGGTACTTTTACTTCTATTTGTGTACCTTTGGCCGGGAAACTAAGTACCTTAAGTGTCCCACCAATTTCATGAACACGCTCTTGCATCGATCTTAGGCCATATGAACCAGCCTTATTAACCCCTACTTCAAACCCAACGCCGTCATCAATGATTTTTAAAATCGCATATTGATCAATTTTTCGAAGGCGCACTTCTGTTTTCTTTGCCTTCGCGTGTCGCAACGTGTTTGATAGCGCTTCTTGCACAATACGGAATAAATGATCTTCTACACCTTTTTTTAATTCTATTGGCTCAATAAGCCATTCAATTTTCATATGTTGTTTTCGCGATAATTCCGTTAATAATTCCTCTATACCTTCTGTCAGTTTCTTACCTTCCAATTGTACAGGACGTAAATGAAGGAGCAATGCTCTCATTTCTGATTGAGCATTTACAACCATATTTTCAACAAGTTGCAATTGTTTTTTTGTCACCTCTGGAAATTCAGTTATTTGTTCATTAATCGCTGACATCATCATCGACATTGCGAAAAGCTGCTGACTTACTGAATCATGCAACTCCCTTGCTAAACGATGCCTTTCTTGAGAAATCGCTTCTTGTCTCATCTCTTCATTCCAATGAGCTCGTTCATTCGTTACTTTTTGAAAGAGTCCAGCTTGCTCCTCTAATCGACGAGCCAGAACGATTACTTTTCGTTCCACTTCATGAAATTCATCATCTGCAGTAAACGAAACATCGCTCGGAAAATTCCCTCGCTCTACTTCAAATAGAAAAGTATTTAATCCTTGTATACGCTGCTCTATATAATAACCGATTGCATATCCTACAATTCCCCCGATAAGTAAACTTGTAGTCATAATAAACAAGCCAATTGGAACAGAAGCGATGGATTCCTTCCATAATAAATCATACACTTGTTGCTCGCTTTTCCATACATATACAATTGTACAAATGAGTGCGATACTAACAGAGGACAACATAGAATAACGAATATACATCCACGAAATATTTTTTTGTTTCTTCATTATACTTTCCTCACTTCCGTGTCGCCTACGACAAGCGAAGAAATAATTTTAATACGACGAGGAGCCTCTTTATACTGCTCTGTTCTAAATGTAACATTGCGGTTAAACCCTGTCTCTTCATGACCTGGCAAGAGCACACGTCCGACAATAACAGAATGATTTAAAGAAAGTTCAATATCATATGGCACATATAAACGAATATTACCAACGACACCCCGAATAACAATTACCGTTTCCCCTTCTGGAATCATAGCAGTTGTTAAATCTATTTCCACATCACAAGCACCATATTGAACATTAATATCCTCAAGTTCATAAATATGATCCATCATTCGTACATTGCCTACAAACATATTTTTCAAATATGTTTCTGTACGATATATTTGCTTCTCTTCGTCTATAATCCCTTTTTCTTTAATTTCAACCTTCATTGCTTTTTGCTGATGCCCTTGTTGAATCAATTGATAACCAATTAAAGCTAAACAAGCAAATACGACAAGAACAAATGCTGCTGATGAAAATAAGAAAAATAAAAATACGATACCACCAACAAATAAAAATACATTTCCCCGTACATAACGATTCTTTTTACGATAATGCCTTCCAAACATAAGCATAATAAATGCAAAAATGAGACCACCTGGTTCAAAATGTCCAAGTATCATATCAAGAAAAAGACCGAATCCAAATATGATGAGGAGCATCCCCATTAATTGTGTCTTTGAAAAATGTTTCTTCATTTCAGCTCCCCCCTTCTTGTCACATATACATAGAAGAAAAGGCATTGCTTTCCAACACCTTTTCTCCTATCACTATATCATAAGCCTGTTTTATAATATACTACTATTATTTTGTTAACTCTTTCGTTAACGATACATCATTCTTTTCTTTCATTTCACGCTCAAGTTTTGCAATTTTCATATCAAACGTGTCACGCTCATGCTCTTCATTCATACGAGTTTCTAAGTCACGAATATGATCTTCAATCTCTTCAAATCGTAAGAACGGATTATTTTCATCCATTTTATGCATCGCAGTATTCATACGACGATTTGCATGTGCCATATTTTCACGTGCCATTAGTTCCATGCGCTTTGCGTGCATTTCTTTTAATTTATTTTTCATTTCAGAAAGACGACGCTCTAACTCATCAATTTGCTCTACAACACCTGCATACATTTCTTCTAATCGAGTTACTTGCCCTTCATAATAAGCTACCTCTTCTAACGCACGTTCGTGCAATTGTAATTCGTCTGCTTCTTGAGCAATGATAGCTTGCTTTGATCTTTTATTAACGAAATAACGTGCTTGCTCAAGCTCACGAGCAAAATTAGATTTTAATGTTTTATGACGCTCAATTAACTTCTCAATTTTTGTTATTTCACGCTCACTATCACGTAAATATTGGTTTAACATCGCAATTGGATTTTTTCTTTCCTTCTCATCTAACACGTTATGAAAATCAGCTAAAATTGCATCGCGTACACGTCCGAATAAAGATTGTTTCATTATAAATCTTCCTCTCTTCTACTTTATTTATAATTTGATTTATTGTTTTAATTTTTCATTAATTTGTTCCACTCATCTTCAAAGTTACTATATGGTTTAGAACTTTCTGGAGCAGATTCAACAACTACATCTTTTTCTTTTTTCCACTCACGGTATCCGTAGTATAAAACCACTAAAGCAGCGATACCGATTAATGCTGGCGAATGAGAAAGTGCAATGGATAAACCGATTAAACCCACAATACCCCAAGCTAACTTTCCAAAAAATGATTTAGCTCGCACAAATGATTTATAGCTCCAATATACAACTCCTGCTCCGATTGCGAATCCTACAATACCAGCAAGACTACCAAGAGCAATTAAAGCCAAAATACCGGCTGCGATAAACGCTAGAAATTGTTTCATCTTGTGCTTGCCTCCCTTCGATTTGATACTCTTATCTTAACTATTTTTTCATCTTTCCATAACGAGCTTAAGAACCGTTTTTAACTCAGACTTAAGACCGAGTCATATTCAGCCCTTTACGCAAAAAAACGTGCAGAGTCTATTCTCTGCACGTTTTTTAATTACTAACATTCATATTAAATTAAGCTGTTTTATGATACTCTTTTTTCTCAGCTACTTTCGAAAACCTTGGAAACCCAATTAAAATAGAAACAATACCACATACTCCAACTAAGATTGGATAAAATGCATATGGCAACAATTCAACCGGAGATAACGCTGCAAATCCTGCTGCCGTTAACATTTGGGCACCGTACGGAATTAATCCTTGCACACAACATGAGAAAAGATCTAATACACTCGCTGATTTACGAGGGTCTATTTCATATTGATCTGCAATATTTTTTGCAAGCGGGCCTGTAAAGATAATTGAAATCGTATTATTCGCTGTACACATATTCGTCATACTCACTAAACCAGCAATACCAAATTCCGCTCCTTTTTTCGAACGAATATTACGTGTTAATACATTCATTAAATATTGAATACCACCATTATATTGGATTAATTCAACCATACCGCCAATTAATATAGCAAGTAATACTAACTCCATCATACCGCCCATTCCAGTCGTTACACTTTTAAAGAAACTTTCTAACGTGTAACTTCCATCTATAAGGCCGATAACACCAGATAGTACAGTTCCACCAGTTAATACAATAAGTACATTCCAGCCAAGTAGCGCTGTAATAAGTACTCCTGCGTACGGTAAAATCTTTATCCAATCAAAGCTATGTGCTTTAATCTGCGTGTCACTTCCTGAAGTAACTATTACTAATAGTACAATTGTAATAATAGCCGCTGGTAACACAATTAAAAAGTTCGTTTTAAACTTATCTTTCATTTCTGTTCCTTGTGAACGAACAGCTGCGATTGTTGTATCTGAAATAAATGATAAATTATCACCAAACATCGCTCCGCCAACAACAGTAGCCATTGCAAGCGCAATTGAGATATCAGTTTGACCACTAATACCTACAGCAATCGGCGCTAATGCTGCAATTGTTCCCATTGAAGTTCCCATCGCTAATGAAATAAATGCACCAATAACAAAGATTCCAGCTACGATAAATCCTGGCGGTAAAATAGTTAACGCTAAATTAACAGTTGAGTCTACTCCGCCCATTCCTTTAGCAGTTTCAGAAAACGCACCTGCAAGCACAAAAATTAATACCATAATCATAATATCCGGATTTCCTGCACCTTTAGCGAACCGCTCTACTTTCACATTAAAACTTTCTTTACGATTCATCACTAAAGCGACCCCTACAGCAATTGAAATCGCTACAAGTATCGGCAATTTATAGAAATCACCTGTAATAATTCCAGAACCAATAAATAGCGCCAAAAATATCCCAAGTGGTAATAAAGCTAAACCATTTCCTCTCGTTTCTTTCAAAGTACCATCTCTCCCTAGTTTCAACCTTTTTCTAATAAATAACAAAAGACCTCTTCCGATGAGAAGAGGTCTTATACATCTATAAGAAACACTCTTCTCATCTTTCAAGCACACGCTTGCTGGATTTGGCACAGCACTCTGAAATCGAGTCCGCTGCCGAGGCATCGTAGGGCCAGTCCCTCCGCCTCTCTTTATAAGAAGGTTTCATATTTATTTTTTAATAATAATTTCTTCCCTAACTTTACTCGCTTACAAAACAAAAGTCAATTATTTTTTGTATAGATTTTTTTGGTAATTATACAAAAATTTGAATACAACAATCATTTTAACTTTTCGATTTCTTCTTCCAATATTGAAATCCAATAAAATTCACTATTTTTTATTGTTGCTAATATCCATTTCGTAGTGTGCCAAGCTAGCTCATACTCTTCCTTCGTGACATCACCACTTTTATAAGCATCCTCTAGCTCCTCTTCATCTAATACATACACCTTACCGCTAGATAATAATACTACATCTAAATATAAATCATCAAAATACGGTAAACCACGATCGTCTATTTTATATTCTTTCGCCACATCGATATAATATTGCACTAATTTTTTCTGATCATCTAACATAGCGGTAATCGCAAAGTTTTTCCCGTCTATGAAATATTGAATCCACGTATACTGATCTGCTGCAATACAAAGTTCTTCACCATCATATTCTTTACAACTAGGCTCTCTCACCTTTTTTATATCCAGTATTCCGAGCATTCCCTCTTCCACTTGCTTAACCGTATAACTCTTTTCTATTAGTCTCTTCCACGAAGAACCGTCACCATATTTTCGTTTCATTATGTCTGCTCCTCTTCTATATACAGAAAAGCTCCCACATATTATGTGAGAGCTTGTTCATATTATAATTAAGCCGCTTGACCCTTTTCAGAAATCTCTTTTAAATAAGCTTGTCCTTTTTCAGCGTCATATTGACCTTCCCACTTAGACATAACTACAGCTGCTAAAGAGTTTCCTACAACGTTAACTGCTGTACGAGCCATATCTAAAATACGGTCAATACCAGCAATGAACGCTAAGCCTTCAGGTGGAATACCTACTGTACCAAGTGTCGCTAATAATACAACGAATGATACGCCCGGTACACCTGCGATCCCTTTTGATGTAACCATTAATACAAGCAACAATGTAATTTGTTGTGTAATAGATAAATCAATACCGTACATTTGCGCTAAGAAAATAGCCGCAATTGCTTGATATAAAGTTGATCCATCTAAGTTAAATGAGTAACCTGTCGGAATAACGAAAGATGTAATTGCTTTCGGACAACCGAATTTCTCCATTTTCTCCATGATTTTTGGTAAAACTGTTTCTGAGCTTGCTGTAGAATACGCTAAGATCAGCTCGTCTTTTAAAATCTTAAAGAATTGGAAAATGTTAATTCCAAATATTTTCGCTGTAAGTCCTAAGACAACTACGACGAAGAAAATCATTGCTCCATATACGACAATTAGTAATTTCCCTAATGGAATTAATGAAGCAAGACCAAATGTAGAAACTGTAACACCAATTAGTGCAAATACACCAAATGGTGCAAATTTCATAACTTGGTTTGTTACGTAAAACATTGCGTCAGCCACACCTTGGAAAAATTGAAGAACTGGTCTTCCTCTTTCACCAATTGCTGCTACACCTAAACCAAATAGTACAGAGAAGAAGATAATAGCTAGCATATCTCCGTCAGCTAACGACTTCATAATGTTCGTTGGAACAATATTTACAAATGTATCTGCAAATGAATGACTTTGTACTTGCTCTGTCGTATGTGTATATTTCGAAATATCTGTCTTTGTTAACTGCTCCATATTTACGCCTTTTCCTGGTTGGAAAATATTCGCTATTAATAGACCGACAATAATTGCAATTGTTGTAATGATTTCAAAGTAAATAATTGTTTTTCCGCCTAGTCGACCTAATTTTTTAACATCGCCAACACCAGCAACCCCAACAACAATACTTGCTACAACAATTGGCACAACGATCATTTTAATTAATCGGATGAAAATATCACCAATTGGTTGTAAATAACTCACCACTGCTGGATTGCCAAAGAAAATCGCCCCAACCGCAATACCAAGCGCAAGTCCTATTAATATTTGCCATGCTAGTCCTATTCTTTTCATATTTGTTGTAACCCCCTCTTCGATGTGTCACTCTATCTCTCATTCTATCTCTATAAAACTAAGAAATTAAGAGTATTACATATTATTCGACAATTCACTACATTTTGTCCCTGTTAAAAATCATAAATCAAAAATTTAAATCTGACAACAAAATAACTTTGCCCGAACGCAAATAATTTTCTTGACAAAAAGTAGACCCATGTCAGAAAACCTCACATGAGAACGATTCCTCACTAGTGTTTTATTAGCTTTCCAAGTAATATTTCACCTCATAAAAACGAGTACTTTCCTCCTTCATTTTACAGGAAAATTCCAAAATATACCTTTTTTTTACACATATGAATAAAATGTAAGCACTATGACAATTACAGTTGAAAAATGATAAATTCCGACAAAACTTAGCAATTTTATAAAATTTTCTTTACATTATGATTACAACGATAGACACCCTTCTTCTTATGATATATAACATTCATAGGGAAAGGAGTCAGACAACAATGAAAAAGAAATTTGCAGCGTTTAGTGTTTTAGCAGCAGGAACGATTTTTGCTTCCCCGTTACTTTCACCCGTATACGCTGAAACGAATCAAGATAAATTATCTAACATTCAATCTGAATTAGAAGGCAAACAAAGTGACTTACAAAATAAATCAGTCGAGAAAGAACAAATAGAAAAAGAAATTCAAGAATTACAGAAGAAAATCGATGAATTAACTACTTCCATTAATAAAAATGAGACTGAATTAAACGATACAAAAAAAGAAATTAGCAAAACACAACAAGTAATTACTGACAAAAAGAAACATATAGAACAATTACAAACAAACATAGATACACGTCAGGAAGTTATTAAACAACGATTACAATCTATGCAAGAAAAACCGCGTACAAATATCATTACAGAAGTATTAACAAACTCTACAAACATTGCTGATCTTGTTGATAATATGTACTCCGTAAGTTTAATATTAAACAACGATACAGATATTGTAAAAAAACAAACATCTGATCAAAATGCTGTAACGACAGAAAAAGAGGCTGTTGAGAAAAAAGAACAACAACTGAAAGACTCTGAACAAAAACTAGAACAAAAACAACAAGAATTACAAAATAACCAACAGCAGCAACAAACTCTTATTAACGATCTACATACGAAAGTAGCAAAAGTAGATTCAGAGATTGAAGGATTAGAAGAATCCAAGGGCATTTTAGAAAATCAACGTCAAGCTGTTCAAAAAGCAATTGAAGAAGAAAAACGGGCGGAAGAAGCTCGTAAAGCGGAAGAAGCCCGCCAGGCAGAAGAGGCTCGCAAACAACAAGCTACTAAATCTGCTCAAGCGGCCCCAACACCACATGATACAAATATCGGTGGTTTTATCAAACCAGCAGCTGGATCAAAAACTTCCGGATTTGGTGTACGTTCTTTAGATAACCATAAAGGAATTGACATCGCTGCTTCGGGAACGGTTCCAATTATCGCTGCTGCAGATGGCGTTGTTATTCGCTCAGAATTATCATCTAGTTACGGAAACGTAGTGTATTTATCTCACCGTATAAACGGAAAAACATATACGACAGTATATGCTCATATGAATAGTCGTTCTGTATCGAATGGACAAACTGTAAAACAAGGCGATCAGCTTGGATTTATGGGGAATACGGGCCAATCATACGGACAACATTTACACTTCGAACTTCATCTTGGAGAATGGAATGTCGGCAAGACAAACGCAGTTGACCCATCTCCTTATATCGGATTATAAAAAACCTCGGTGCCTACCGAGGTTTTTCATTTACACTTCACACACTATAGGCATTCTACATAGACTATAACTAAATGCCTATAGTTTACGAGGTGATCCATATGAATACGCAATTACAACAAAAAATAGAAGAAGCTAGAGAAACGTATATTGGCCGGATATTTACATTTGGCGGCTCAGTTTTATTTTTAATCGGTTCATTCCTCGCAGTCACCACAGCCTATAAAGCGTATAATCGTCTATTACATTCATCAACATAAAAAAAGACGGGAGATCCCCGCCTTTTTTTATGCAAACATTTTAAATACACCTATCGCATTTAAAAATACAATTATTACAGTTACCGGAATAACATAACGAAGTAAGAAGAACCAAATGTTAAATAACGTTTTCCCTTTCGTTTCCGTCACTTCTAATTCTTTCATCAACAACTCTTTACTCATTTTATTTGGTACAAATAATGAAATAGCTAGTACTCCTAACGGCAGCAATACGTTACTTACCGAAAAGTCGACTAAATCAAAGAATGTTTTCCCAAATATTTTCACGTCACTCATAATCCCAAATGATAACGCTGATGGAATACCGACTGCAAAAATAAGAATACCAATTAATAATGATGCTGACGGACGCTTCTTCTCATTACCTTTCGCAACAGATGCTACTACAATTTCAAGCATTGAAATTGCTGATGTTAAAGTCGCAAAGAAGAATAAAATTAAAAACATAATAAAGAAAAATTGACCAAATGGTATTTTTGCAAATACTGCTGGAAGGACGATAAACAGTAATCCCGGTCCTTCAGTCGGTTTAACTCCTAATGCGAAAATCGCTGGGAAAATTGCTAATCCTGCAAGTACTGTAACAAAAACAGTTAAACTTACAATAGATGTTGCCGATTTCGCTAAATGTTCCTCTTTCTTTAAATACGAACTATACGTTACCATTACCGAGGCACCTACAGTTAGCGAGAAGAAAGATTGTCCCATCGCATATAAAATTGTATCTGCTGTAAGCTTTGAAAAATCTGGTTTTAAGAAGAACTCTACTCCAGCAAAAGCACCATCGAGTGTTAACGCACGAACAATAATCGCAATAAATAAAATAAATAATAGCGGCATCATGTACTTACTTGCCTTTTCTATACCTTTCTCTACACCTTTACTTACAACAAAAATCGTACAAAGCATAAAGATAAATTGTGCTCCAATCGCACTTAATGGATTTGAAATCGTTTCACCGAACAATTGTCCATAATCAGCTGCACCATTCCAGAAACTTCCTGTCACACTATAATATAAATAAAGTAAAATCCATCCACCTACAACACTATAAAAAGATAGTACACTAAAACAAGTAACAACTCCCATACGACCAATCCAAGGATATAATTTGCTATTTGGCACTAGTACTTTATAAGCTGTAACCGCCTCTTTTTGCGTGCTACGTCCAATAACAAACTCCGCTATTAGAAGAGGCATACCTATAAATAAAGTTAATAGTAAAAATACAAGGAAGAATGCGCCTCCCCCGCCATTACCTGCAACATATGGAAATTTCCATATCGCACCAAGACCTACTGCGGCTCCGGCTGCTGCGAGTACAAAGCCTATTTTCGACGTCCATTGCTGTGTTTCTTTCATCATAACTTCTCCTTTTCTGAATATTTAAACTTTTGTTAATTATACACTTTCATTTCATACTCGCACACCTCCTTTAGAAAATAAAAAAGTCCCCTACACGCAAATATGCATGTAGAGGACGATATATGTAATATAAATACCGTGGTACCACCTCAATTGGATTGATAAATCCCACTTGTTCAAGTACAGGAATAATTCCGATACTCTATCCTTTTAACGGCGGAACCCGGGTTGCCTACTACAATGTTCAACATACCTCTCGCAAGCCCATTCTGTATATTTTATCGTACCGGGCTCCCACCTAACCCCAGCTCTCTGAACGCATCAAATATACGTACTCTTCTTGCTCATCGATTTCATCTATTGAAGTTACTTGTGATTATAAATTATATTTTTATATTTGTAAAGCGCACTTTATCTTTTATTATTTTAAAAACTTTTCCTCTAACTCACGTAAAAAACTTTCTCTTTTCCCCTCATTTTGCACATATACTGATTTCAACACTTCTTGGAGCAATATATTTCGTTCCCTCTTTTCTAACTGTAAATCTTTTAACTTCAACCTTACTTCATATAAAAAATCTAAATACGATTCATATGTCTCATCATATCTATTTGCAATATCATCTCGAATTTTTTTTGCGAGCTTCGGGCTCGCTCCCCCAGTAGAAACTGCTATATTAAGTAAACCACGATGAATCGCTGCCGGAAAATGAACATTACCACTTTCCGGATTTGTAATAACATTTACTAATTGATTCTCAGCGGCATCTTCAGCAACTTGTTCATTTAATATTGAATCACTACTCGCTGCAACAACTAAAAAAGCACTTTTAATATCACTTTTTTCATATTCTCTTTGATACCAACGAATTTTCTTTTCTTCCACAAGTTTTACTAAATTCGCATCTAATTCTGGACTTATCACAACTATATCCGCACCCTGTTTGAGTAAAGGAATAATTTTAAATCCTGCAACTTTTCCCCCGCCAATAACAACAACGCGTTTCTCATTAACTCGCACTGTAAGTGGATACATACTGATCTCCTTTCAATAACTCCGTCGTTTTCTGAATTAACATATCTTGAAACGCTTCATTCTTCCCTAAATATGGACTAATTTTTATCTCTTCCACTTCATATTGGCGCACTTCTTTCTCAATATGTTTCATAAGTAAACCTGTAAATAACAAGTAAGGCAGTACAACGATGTTCTTTTCTTTTCGTTCTACAACTTCCTTTAACTTCTCCTCAAATTTTGGCTCTGCAGCCGCTAAATAACAAACTTCTACTTTTTTAACCTTCTCTTTTGTTTGAAATAAAGAAGCAATCCAGTTTATATCTCTTAATACTTCAGGATCACTGCTCCCTCTTGCAACAAGAAGTAACGTCACTTCATTTTTATCTTCCTGTTCGATGCCACTTCCGCTATACACCGATTTAACAAGTGTTTCTGATACACCAAACGGATTACCATAGGTAACTTTAACATCCGAAAATTGATTGGTTAACTTTTCCAATTCAAAAGGGATATCTTTTTTTACATGACCTGCCGCTAATAAAAAAACAGGGATAGCAATAATCTCAGTGGCCCCACGCTTCACACATGTACGAAAACCATCTTCAATAGAAGGATTCGCTAACTCTAAAAAACAAACTTCTTGAATAGTCGCTTCTATACGGCTCATGCACGATGTAATAAATTGAATCGCCTCTTCTTTCGCTGTCTTCAAACGACTTCCATGACATATATATAAGACGGCTTTCATTTTACAACACTCCACTTACTTGATAAGCATTTTCTGTCTGCTTCTCAAACCAATGAATTTTTTCTCTAAAACGGACAACCTCTCCAATTACAATCATACTCGGATTTTGAATTTGCTCTTTTTTCGCAACATCTACAATTGTCCCTAACGTTCCAACAACTGTGCGTTGCATAGACGTCGTCCCCTGCTCAATAATAGCAGCTGGCGTACTTTTATCTTTTCCATGCTTCATAAGTTGCTCACATATGTAGGGCAAATTACTAACCCCCATATATACCGCTAAAGTCTCTACACCTTTCGCTAAACTTTCCCATTTCACTTCTTCTTCAGCACCTTCTTTCCTATGCCCAGTCACAATAGCAAAACTTGCACTTGCATCACGGTGCGTCACTGGAATGCCCGCATAAGCAGGAGCAGCTATTCCAGCTGAAATACCAGGAATGATTTCAAATGGTACACCTTGCTTTGCTAATGCTTCAGCTTCTTCTCCCCCTCTACCAAACACAAATGGATCGCCGCCCTTGAGCCTCGTTACAACTTTTCCTTTTTTCGCATACTTAATAAGAAACGTGTTAATTGTCTCTTGCTTCATCGTGTGATAATTCGGGAGTTTTCCACAATAAATTAAATCCGCGTCAGGCTTTGCGTATGAAAGCAGCTCTTTATTCACAAGTCGGTCGTATAAAATAACATCTGCCTTCTCAATACATTTCAACCCTTTAACAGTAATTAAATCTGGATCGCCAGGACCCGCTCCAACAATATAAACCTTCCCCATCATCTCTCCTCATTTCTACTATTAAAATGAAACTTCCATTCGTATATAAGAATGGAAGTTTTTATTTTTTCGTATTACTGATCTCTACTCATGGATAACAAATGCCCCACCTTTTCGAATCTTCTTTTTTTCAAACAAAGAAATCTCTTTTACCTCTGGCAACGGTAAAAAATGCTTTTCAAGCTCAATCTCCGCAAGCTTAAATGCCTGTTCTTCACTTTGAGCAACAACAACAATCGGAACAATACTATTTACTAACACAGCTTCAAATCGATATAAATCCATATCGTCCCTCCTAAGACGCTATTACTTCTTCTAGCACGTTATTTAACGCTATTTGTAATGTATCTACACCAACACGACCTACAAAATCATAAAATGTTTCGGCTGGTAATTTATTCTCTTTGAAATAACTTATAAATGATGCGAGTACATCAGGTAGATCCTCGCCATCTATTTTTCCTTTTAACTTTTGATTGTAGGCACCGCCATCTAACAATGTTCCACCTACGTATATTTCAAACGCTTCAACAATACCTTTTTCCTTCGTTTTCATTTTCACCCCTTGTAGCCCAATGTCAGCAATTTGACGTTGACCACATGAATTTGGGCAGCCTACCATATGAATTCGAACTGGAACATCGAGTGCAATTTGTGTATCTAAGTATTCTGCAATTTTTCGTAATCTTTCTTTCGTTTCTACTAGTGCAAGATTACAATATTCAATACCGGTACATGAAACCGCATGACCAATAAATGATTTCGGGCTAGCAGATATCGCTTCAAACAGCGGTTCACTAAGTAATCCTTTTACATTTTCCGGAGGAACGTTCGGAATAATGAAGTTTTGCGAGTTACATGTACGAATTTGTCCATTTCCATATTGCTTTGCGATTCTTGCAATCTCAAACATTTCTTCTGCATGTAAACGACCTACCGGTACATTAAAACCTACATATTTTAATCCCTTTTGTTTTTGGTCTTGAACACCATAAAAATAGCCTGCATTCCATCCTTTGAGTGCACTTTCCCCTTTACTTTGTAAAGGCCCTGTATACTCTATTAGTTTCTCTTTAAATTTCTCTGCTCCCCAGTCCGCAACAAGAAATTTCAACCGAGCTAAATGACGTTTTTCACGATATCCAAAATCACGGAATATAGTAGCAATCGCAATCGCCACCGCCTTCACTTCTTCTGGTAAAACGAATACATCTAATTCATCAGCTAAATACGGTCGAGCTGATAATCCTCCACCTACTTTTATATGAAAACCAACTTTTTTCTCACCATCTATTTCTTTCGTTGCAGGCGTAAATGCAACACAGTTAATTTCTGCGTTTGCTGAATTATAAATATTAGAACTAATAGACATTTTAAATTTACGTGGCAAGTTAGAAAACTCTTCATTATGTTGGAAGTAATCATATACTTCTTTTACAATATGCGTTGTATCGAATAGTTCATTTGCATCAATGCCAGCAAGCGGATTACCTGTAATATTCCGCGTTATATCACCACAAGCCCCCGCTGAAGATAACCCCACTCTTGCTAATCTTTTAAAAATATCTGGAATTTGCTGAATTTCTAACCAGTGAAACTGAATCGCCTGTCTCGTCGTAATATCTATTACATTACGTCCATAATCTTCAGCGATAGAAGCAAGTACTTCTGCCTGTGCATTTGTAATAATCCCTGACGGAATATTTACCCGCATCATAAAATAACCAGCTTCTTTCGGTCTTTGTAAATACAAGCCTGCCCATTTAAAGGCATCCCACTCTTCTTTCGGAATAGATTCGAAACCATTTTCCGCATAGTAAGGAATATCATTAAAAATTTCTAAGCCATCTTTTTCTAATTTATTTTTCTCGGTCTGATTTAATTTTTCATTGTTAGCCCATACTTTTTCATAACTCATTGTTTATCCCCCTATATAAAACTACGCTCTTGTAAGTACTTCACGATTTGTTCTGCACATTCTTCAATAGAATATTTGTGCGTTTCTACAATTAATTCCGCTTGCTCTGGCTCTTCATAAGGCGAATCAATACCTGTGAAATCCTTAATATCACCTTTTCTTGCCTTTTTATAAAGTCCTTTCGGATCACGTTTCTCACACTCTTCAATCGGACACTTCACAAAAATTTCAATAAATTCATCTGCCGCTAATAAATCTCTTACTTGTTTGCGGTCTACTCGAAATGGTGAAATAAATGCTGTAAGGACAACTGCTCCTTGGTCTACAAATAACTTTGCCACTTCGCCAATACGTCTTATATTTTCCATGCGATCACTTTCAGAAAATCCTAAGTCTTTATTTAAACCGTGGCGAATGTTATCCCCATCCAGCACATAATTTCCAATATTCTTTTCAAACAGTTTACGAGCGACCGCATTCGCTACTGTAGATTTACCCGAAGCTGATAAACCAGTAAACCAAATTACAAAACTATGATGTCCATTCTTCACTCTTCTCTCATCTTTTGAAACCGAAGCTGTATGCCAAGTAATATTCGTATCCATCTCGTTCTCTCCCTATTCTGTTACTACTTCTGTTTTCAAGCCTTTAATTAGCACTTCCACTACTTCTTTACGACTAAATGTACTTGGCGGAATCTCACCGTTTCTTAATAATTCCCTTACTTTTGTACCCGATAAAATAACATGATCTTCTTTTCCGTGCGGACATGTTTTCGTTGAAGCCATCGCTTCACATTTCGTGCAGTAAAAACTATGCTCAAAGAATAGTGGTGTAATTCCTAACTCTTCTATCGTAAAATTTGTGAAGATTTCTTGCGCTTCATACGTTCCGTAATAATCTCCTACTCCAGCATGATCACGCCCTACTATAAAGTGGGTACATCCAAAATTCTTTCTTACTAACGCATGAAATATCGCTTCCCTTGGTCCTGCGTAACGCATGGCAGCAGGAAATACACTTAAAAAGACACGATTTTTCGGATAATAGTTTTGAAGAAGTACTTCATAGCTTTCCATTCTTACATCAGCAGGAATATCATCCGATTTCGTTTCTCCAACGAGCGGATTTAAAAAGAGACCATCTACAATTTCAAGAGCAGATTTTTGAATATACTCATGGGCACGATGTACCGGGTTTCTCGTTTGAAATCCGACCACTGTTTTCCACCCACGTTTTTTAAATGCTTCCCTCGTTTCAATTGGGTCTAAATGATAAGAAGGAAATTGATTATTTTCAAAGCGTTTTGTTAGAATAATAGTTCCTCCAACGTAAACGTTTGGTCGTTCATATAATTTTTTCACTCCTGGATGAGCCTCATCCGTTGTTTTATATACAAGTAACGCTTCTTTTTCTTTATCTGGTACAAAAATATCTTCTATTTGAATGACACCGTATATATTTCCATTGTTGACAAGCTTTACTTCCTCTCCAGCCTTCAGGCTTTCTGCGACTTTTTCTGTTACCGGTAATGTAATCGGTATACTCCACACACTACCATTTGCTAAACGAAGCGTTTCTACAACAGAATCATAATCTTCCTTCCCTAAAAAACCAGTAAGGGGGCTATATCCACCTGTCGCCAATAGTTCTAAATCACTTAACGCAATATTGTCTAATTTAATTTCTTTTTCAATTTGTGATACGTCATATGTCTCATCTATACGGTTTACTAATTCGTTTACTATGCTCATTTTTCTATATCCTCTCTTAGCTTTATTTCAAGATTCATCTTATTGGTAATGAAGACCACATTCAGTTTTCACTTTTCCAGCCCATCTACCATCTCTTGAATCGCCACCATCCCCTACAGGTAACGTACATTTCTCACACCCAATACTTGGATAGCCAACATCATGCAACGGGTTATACGGCAAGCTATGTTTGTATACATATCGCCAAACTTCTTTCCACGTCCAATGAATGAGTGGACAAACTTTAATAGATTGAAAACGATGATCTTGATTTATAAACTTTGTATGCTTACGTGTTTCTGATTGTTCCCTTCTTAAGCCCGATATCCATGCTTTTTCCACGACTAATGATTTTTCTAAAGGTAAAATTTTTCTAATCTTACAACAAAGATTCGGATTGCTCTCCCACAGTTTTTCACCATGCAACTTCGCCTGTTCATCAAGTGTAAGTTCTGGCTGTTTTTCTATAATATTCAATGAAGGAAATCGTTCCCGCACTTTTCGAATTAATTCATACGTTTCTTGAAAATGAACATTTGTATCCAAAAATACAACTTTAGCAGATGGATTTACTTGGTTTATAATGTGCAGCAATACCATACCTTCCACCCCAAAGCTACATGCGTAGACAACCTCATCTTTATATTCTTTATAAGCCCAATTTAATACTGATAACGCACCTTTTGTTTCATCTTCTTCCGAAAACGAAACAACATTTTCTTCCCACGTTTCATACGTCAACATGTTTTTTCCCCCTGTAAAAGCAAAAAGACGGTTTTAACCTAATGAAAATAGGTTAAAACCGCCTCTAGTTTTTCTAGTCAGCGCTTTTCACTTTAAACGTACTTTTTCACTTTTCTCTAACTGAATTACTTTCCCATCTTGCACAACAATTGTAATTGAACCATATTTCATATCAGCAAGCATCGCTTCAATCTTCTCGGATACTTCATCAAAATGTTCCCGTACACTCACGCGAACAGCCCCCCTTTTTATTCATAAAAAAAATCTTTCCCATTTCGAAAAGACTGTTCGGTAATATATTTTACCTTATCTTTCAAAATGGATCCCATTTTGCTGGATTTAGCACCTTGCTTTCTATAAGCAGGTTGCCGAGCTTCTTCGGGCCAGTTCCCTCCGCTTCTCTTGATAAGCTTTGTATTTGTATTTTATCACAATTCTGATTTTTTTCAATCCTAGTTTTCCGATATATTTTAATTATTTTATTTTATAAAAAAGGAATTGCCCATTCGAACAACTCCTTTTCCTATTTAGACAAGCTCTTTAATACGTATGCGATCGTTCCCAATAATATTTTCATATGTTTCGCGTTCCACAACTACTTGCGATGTTCCGCCTTTTGCAAAGACAACGGCTGGTCTTCGAATCCGATTGTAATTATTCGCCATCGAGTACCCGTATGCTCCTGTACAGGAAACTGCTAGTAAATCAGAAGCAGCGACTTTCGGTAAATGAATATCCCAAATCAACATGTCTCCACTCTCACAGCATTTCCCGGCAATCGAAACGAGTTCCTCATTCTCATCATTCGCTCGATTCGCTAACATCGCTTCATAACGCGCATTATATAAAGCAGGTCTTAAATTATCTGTCATTCCACCATCGACTGATACATATTTCCGAATACCAGGAATATCTTTCACAGATCCAACTGTATAAATTGTTGTCCCAGCATCACCTACAATGCTACGGCCTGGCTCAATCCATATTTCTGGCAATGGATATTCACATACAGTAAATTGTTCTCTCACTGCACTTGTTACAGCTCGCACATATGTCTCAAGAGTTAATGGTGTATCTGACTCTGTGTAACGTATTCCAAATCCCCCGCCTACATTTAACACTTTTACTACATAGTTTGTTTGCTCTCTCACTTCTTCTAAAAATTGGCGAAGAACTTCAATTGCTCGAACAAAACCAGCTGTTTCAAATATTTGCGACCCAATATGTGAATGGATTCCTAGCACATTATAATTGGATTTTTGTAAAGCAAATCCAATTGCCTGCATTGCTTGACCGTTTGAAACACCAAATCCAAATTTCGAATCATCTTGACCTGTTGTAATATATTCATGTGTGTGCGCCTCTACTCCAGGCGTTACACGAATTAATATGTTCACAAATTTCCCATGTTGCATCGCTAAATCGTGTAAAACTTCTAATTCAAAGAAATTATCTACGACAAAACAACCGATATTCGCCTGAAGAGCCATCACTATTTCTTCTTCTGTTTTATTATTTCCATGAAAATGAATACGTGATGCCGGAAATCCTGCTTGGAGCGCAGTATATAATTCTCCCCCAGAAACAACGTCTAATGACATATTCTCTTCACGAGCTACTCGGCACATCTCCATGCACAAGAACGCCTTGCTTGCATATGCTACTTGATAAGAGAAACCACTTTCTTTAAAAGCACGATGAAATGCTCGGCATTTTCCTCGAATAGACTCTTCATCGTATACATAAAGTGGTGTTCCGTATTGCTTTGCTAGCTGCGTCGTATCGCACCCTCCAATTTCTAAGTGTCCTTGCCCATTAATTCGGCTTGTGCCGTGTAAATACATTTAAATTCCTCCCTTATTTCCTCTAAAACTCATAACCCCAATCTTCTATTCATTGCAGCACGCTTTTAGATAGACAAAAAACGCGCGGAACAATGTTCACACGCGTTTCTTATTAGGAAAAATATATATTGAAAAAATAAACGAGTTGTTATCTCCTCAAAATAAGAAACCGCATCAACATCTCCAAATAGCTCTCCATAAAATAAATCTTATGACAGTACTACATTTATTCAATGCAGTCCCAATATATGAATAAGATGGTTATTCTTATATTTCGGCAATAGTCCCTTTCAACCTATGATCACAGATTCCATTAAATCTCCCATAGCTTACTCTTTCCTATCGCGGCCTCTACCTTTGAGAGTAGATGAGGTAAGTCTATTTAATTTTCAAACATCTAATTGTTGCTATTAACAATACCAAAGGACCATTTTATTTGTCAAACAATTTTTTATATTGTTTTTTTACAGTTTAGTTTCGTATCATTTGGTAAGCGCTTTACTGAAATCTTTGTCACTTCCCATTCGCCTTCTTCGTTATTAAATGTAATCGTTACCTTCTCAAATGGTGGAGCAATTTTCCCAGCAACACGTTCATACTTTGTCACTTCAATACTTGCTTGAAATAAATATGTACCGCTATACACTTTTTTTAAACTAATAATTTTAGGACATTGATAAGGTTTCAAACTTCCATATTGTTTTTCAATTGCTTTATTTATTTTTGGAAATAAAACAGAATAAAGTGCATCTTCCATAAGAGGTGCATCATATTGGGCTACCGACACACTCGGTGAAGTAAAAAGTATAACACTACTGCATGCTATAAAATATAATAATTTTCGCATTATAACCTCCGTATTATCACGCGATTCTTTCTGCGTACAATAATTATCATACATAGAAATTCTGTTTTATTGTCTCCCACCACTCTTTTTCTACTCGATTATTATAAAAAAGCCCACAACCTTCTTTTATTTTCGTATAATGATACTCATAGTATAATAATCATAATAACAAAGGACTGTTCGTATATATAAAATGAGTCGTTAAGCAAACTGACTCACAAGAACTGTCATGCTTTTTAGGAGAGGAGTATATTATGCTACAACATCTGTTTCCAAAACTGCGATTTGCACTCGTTGCAGTCGTTTTACTATGGATTAAAACATATATTGTGTACAAGCTAGCATTTGATATTAAAATTGATAATTTCTTTGAAGAATTCATGCTTTTTATCAATCCACTAGCTGCGTTACTTTTATTTTTCGGCTTAGCTTTACTTGCATCTAAGCACCGAAACCGAATTATAATTGGAATCAGTTTTATACTGTCATTTATTTTATTTGGAAACGCAATGTTTTATGGGTTCTATAACGATTTCGTTACTTTCCCTGTTTTATTCCAAACAAACAATATGGCTGATTTAGGGACAAGTATAAAAGAACTCTTTACGTACAAAACATTACTTTTATTTGCAGATGCAATTATTTTAATGTTTATTTCACGTAAATTCCCATCATTTGGCGACAAAACACCACTTTCCCGCTCAGAGAAGCGAACTTTCTTTAGCGGTGTAACAGCTTTATTAGCACTACAAATTGTTGTATCAGTTATTTATAAACCACAAATGTTCTCGCGCTCATTTGACCGTCAAACTGTCGTGAAGAATTTAGGTTTATACACATACCATCTATTTGACATTACGCTTCAATCCAAGTCTTCAGCTGAGCGTGTATTTGCAAGTGGAGATGGGTTTTCTGAAATTAAAAACTATACAGACTCAAAAGACAAACAAGTTGATAAAAACTTATTTGGAGCTGCAAAAGGTAAAAATGTAATTTTAATTTCAATGGAATCTACACAAAACTTTGTTATTAATAAAAAAATAAATGGAAAAGAAATTACACCATTTTTAAATGAATTTATTAAGGATAGTTTCTATTTCGATAACTTCTATCATCAAACTGGACAAGGCAAAACTTCTGATGCTGAATTTATCGTTGAAAACTCACTTTATCCGCTAGATCGTGGTTCTGTATTCTTTACTCATGCAACAAATGAATACACAGCGACACCAGAACAATTAAAGAAATACGGATATTCTTCTGCCGTCTTCCATTCAAACGATAAAACGTTTTGGAATCGGGATGTAATGTATCCTGCGCTTGGATATGATCGTTATTTTAATTTAAATGATTACGCAGGAACGGAGCAAATGTCTGTCGGTTGGGGATTAAAAGATAAAGAGTTCTTTGAACAATCTATTCCAAAGTTAAAATCTTTACCGCAACCGTTCTATACAAAATTTATTACATTAACAAATCATTTTCCGTTTCTTCTAAATCCGGAAGATCAATATGTTGATGAATTCAACTCGGAAAGTGGTGTTGTAAACCGCTACTTCCCAACTGTTCGTTACACAGATGAAGCTCTTAAATTATTTATTCAACAATTAAAAGAAGAAGGATTATATGATAATTCCGTTATTGTCATTTATGGTGATCATTACGGTATTTCCGAAAACCATAACGCAGCTATGGCACAGTTCCTAGGAAAAGATACTATTACACCATTCGATTCTATGCAATTACAACGAGTCCCTCTTATTATTCATGTGCCTGGCCAAGAAGGAAAAGTTGTTTCTAAAGTATCCGGTCAAATTGATATTAAGCCAACGCTCCTTCATTTACTTGGTATTAAAACAAATAAATCCGTTGAATTTGGAACTGACTTATTTATTAAAGAGAAAGACCCGCTTATGGTAATGCGTGATGGTAGCTTTGTTTCTGAAGAGTATGTTTATACAAAAAATATGTGCTACAAAAGAAGTACGGGTGAAGAAGCTGACATGACGTTATGTCAGCCGTATATTGAAAAAGCAAAAACAGAATTAAAACTCTCCGATAAATTAATTTATGGAGATTTATTACGCTTCGATCCTAATAATCGATATAAAACCGGAACGATGACAACGAAATTTGAATAGTAAAGGAAGCAACTTTATACAAGTTGCTTCCTCTTTTTATTTCCACTTAATTTTCGAACCATCCTTCTATGAAATCTTTCACAAATTGGTAATTTCTTTCGTATGAGGAATAAATTTATGGTATGATAAAATAAGTAAACTTTCATACACTAATTAAGAATTTATTACAGAAAGCAAGGGATCAGATTTTGTATAGAGCAGCTATTCCAAACTTATTTACGCTCGGAAATTTATATAGCGGATTTTTATCAATCGGCTATGCATCTTTAGGATATTATAAATCAGCTGCTATTTTAGTACTTATCGGGATGATGTTAGATAGTCTTGATGGTCGTGTTGCTCGTTTATTACGTGTTGATTCACAAATGGGAAAAGAGCTCGACTCGCTTGCAGATGTCGTAACATTTGGTGCAGCACCAGCTGTTTTAATGTATTACACATCTTTCTCAAACTACGGAATCATCGGATTATACATAGCGGGATTATTCCCTCTTTTCGGAGCATATCGTTTAGCACGATTTAATGTAACACCATCTTCTACTTCAATGAAATATTTCACTGGAGTACCGATTACAGCAGCGGGAGGGCTTGTTGCTTTCTTAACATTATTTTCACATACCATTCCAAAAATCGTTCTTATTACCGTATTTGTAACGTTCGCATTTTTAATGGTGAGCCGCATTCGTATCCCGAGTTTAAAAGATGTACCAATTCCACGATATAGCATCATTATTACACTATTTTTAGTTGGAATCATTATTACAATGTATCAAACAGGATTTGGAAATTTTTCTGTTTTCTTATTCATTGCCATTCCACTATATATTTTGTACATGTTATCTCAATTCATTAGACAAAGACCGTCTAAAAAAGCCAATAAAGAAAAATAAGAAAACCTTCCGAGTCCGGAAGGTTTCTTTTTATTTTGTAACTAATACCTTTTGATTTACAGGTGTTACTGGCTCTTCGCCGTTTAATACAGCTAAAATATTTCTGACAGCCATTTCAGCCATCGCATCACGAGTTTCAAATGTTGCATTCCCTACGTGTGGAGCAAGTACTACATTCTTTAATTCTTTTAGCTCTTCTGTAATTTTCGGTTCAAATTCAAACACGTCAAGAGCTGCTCCTTCAATTTCATTCGTTTTTAATGCATGAGCAAGTGCTGTTTCATTCATAATTGGTCCACGTGAAGCATTTACAATATACGCTGTTTTCCTCATCATTTTAAACTGCTCTTCATCAATCATATGATGTAATTTCGGATTATAAGCACAGTTAATTGTAATAAAGTCTGCTGTTTGTAATAATTCTTCCAACGTCACATACGTTGCTCCCAGTTCACTTTCAGCTTCAAGCTTACGATTTGGCCCTGTATATAAAACATCCATTCCAAATGCTTTCGCACGTTTTGCAACAGCCTTCCCGATTTCTCCAAGACCTATAATTCCGATTGTCTTACCATGGACTTCTCGTCCTAAGAAAAATAACGGTGCCCATCCGTTAAATCCAGTCGTACGACATAACGTATCCCCTTCAGGAATTCTACGCGCCGCTGCTAAAAGAAGTGCAAATGTTAATTCTGCAGTCGCTTCCGTTGATACTTTCGGTGTATTCGTAACTGCAATTCCTTTTTCGCCCGCATACGTGTAATCAATATTGTCGTAACCAGCACCATAGTTTGCAATAATCTTTAAATGAGGCGCTGCATCAATAACTTCTTTTGGCACCTTTGTCGAAAGTAAACTTAACAATGCATCTTTATCTTTTACACGCTCTGTTAATTCATCTATAGAAATTAACTCCTCTTTATTGTACATTTCTACATTATGATCTTTTAATAGTTCTAATCCAATTTCCGGAATTTTTCCCGCTACTAATATTTTTGCCACTACTAACACCTCTTCTATAGAAAATAAGACATCTCTTATATTTCATTGTAAGAAATCCACATATAAAAACCAAGGAATTTGATTATAGTTTTGAAAATCGACACTTTTCCATGAAAAAAGAGGAGATGCAACTCTCCCCTCTTCTTACGCTTTTTCCTGCGATTCTTTTCCAAGCTTCACATCAATAGTTCCTTCTGCAACCGTATCGCTAATTTGCTCCTCAATAACCGATTGAGATGCAGCATTCGTTTCAGAAGTATAAGCTTGTTGCTGTGCACCTTGTACATTTTGTTTGTTTTGTTGTTTCGCCATTTCTTACCCTCCTTTTCATTCTTTCTTATTTTGAACAAAAAGGACAGTTTTCATCAAAAAATTGCGTTTCATTTTGAATTTGTTACTTCTTCTTCAAGCGACCTCATTACTCTTGCTCGCTTCGTAAATGTTGCAACCTGAGTAACACCGTGAGCTCGTAATGTTTGTATATTTTCTTGTACATAATTCCCTAAATCATTTGGGTAATGGGCATCCGAAGAAATCGTAATTGGAACACCATACTTAGCTAATACTTGTAAATATAGTGGACTTGGGCACATTTCACGAACAGGATAACGATAGTATAATCCTGCATTTATTTCTGTTGCCGTATTCGTTTCTACTAATGCACAGGCAATTTCTTCATAATAAGAAAGCTGTTCATTCTCATCCAATCGATAATTAAATACCTTTATATTATCAAGATGAGCGATAATATCAAATAACTCGGTACGAATCGCACTCTCAACTGTTTTAAAAAACATATCATATAATGCGCGTAGGTCATGCACCTCAAAATATTCTTTCGTATCTGGATTATCAAATCCCCAGCCATTTAGAAAATGAACGGAACCAATTACATAATCAAAGTCTCCTAGCGCTAATAATTCTTTTAACTCTCCTTCACAACCAATAAAATAATCCGCTTCAATTCCAAGTTTAAGTGTGACACCTCTTTTCCCCCATCGTTCTTTCGCCTCTTCAATTGCCTTTGTAAAATCATACAGTGAAACTACCCTTACTTGATCTAACCATTCTTTCTGTATACGACCGAGCTTAGAATCACTAATATCTACATATTTTTCATAATATCCTTTTGCTTCATGAAAACGATATAGATGATCAACAATTCCCACTTCTTTTATTCCTTTTCGCACAGCTTCTTCTAAATATAGATCTATCCATTCTGTTGTAAATGGCCCTTCCTTCACACGCTTTTGCAAACGCTCTTGTGTTTTCATAAGCCAATCAATAGAATGTCTTTCTTGAAGCGGTTCATAACATTCCAACGCTTCATTTATTTTAGCAAGCCATCCTATTGAATACGGTCCTTCTTCTAAGTGAAGATGATAATCTACTTTCATATACATTCCCCCTTATAATGTATCTATTTCCCTTCTATCCCCAACTCTCGAAAGCTTTCCATTTCGTTCTTTCACCTCTCGCATCACATCTTCCAATGCAATATTTTTTTCAGCTAATAAAACAAAACAGTGATAAAATACATCAACCATTTCTTTCACTACTTCTTCTTTATCATTATTTTTACATGCGATAATTACTTCAGCACACTCTTCACCAATCTTCTTTAAAATTTTATCTTCTCCTTTTGAAAATAAATAATTTGTATACGATTCAGGAAGTGGGCTTCCCTTTCGTTCTTCAATTGTTTTATACAGCAACTTAAAGGCATTTTCCATATGTATCCCCCTATATAATTTGATAGTGAAAACATGTCTTCTCTCCCGTATGACAAGCAGGTCCTACTTGTTTCACATTCACAACAATTGAATCTTGATCACAATCTAAATATAAAGATTGCACATATTGAACATTCCCTGATGTTTCCCCCTTATTCCATAACGACTGCCTCGAACGAGAATAAAACCATGTTCTTTTCGTCTCTAACGTTTTTTTATATGCTTCTTCATTCATATAAGCTAGCATTAAAACGTCTTTCGTACCTTCTTCGATGACAATTGCCGGTATTAATCCTTTTGAAAAATTAGGTTTCATAACCGCACCTCAATATTTGCATCTCTTAATTTTCGCTTTACACTCTGCACTGTCGCCTCACCATAATGAAAGATGGATGCCGCTAACGCTGCATCAACCGTTGTCTTTTGAAAAACTTCTATAATATGATCCGTATGACCACAGCCTCCTGATGCGATGACTGGAATAGAAACACTTTTTGAAATTTCTTCTGTTAAACGAAGGTCATATCCGCTTTTCGTTCCATCTGCATCCATACTCGTTAACAAAATTTCACCTGCCCCAAGTTTAACAACACGCTTCGCCCATTCTATGGCATCCATTCCTGTGTCAACTCTTCCGCCGTTGACATATACGTTCCATTTACCTTCTGCTACTTTTCTAGCATCAATTGCCACGACAATACATTGTGATCCAAAGTGTTCTGCCCCTTCTTCTATTAACTTCGGGTTTCGCACTGCCGCTGAGTTTATTGAAACTTTGTCTGCCCCAGCTCTTAGTAAATTGTACATATCTTTCACACTTGATATCCCCCCGCCAACCGTAAGAGGAATAAATACTTTTGCTGCTGTTTTTTCTACAACATCTATAATCGTTTTTCTTCCTTCATGAGTCGCCGTAATATCTAAAAATACGATTTCATCTGCCCCTGCCTCGTTATATGCTTCAGCTATTTCAACCGGATCACCGACATCTTGTAATCCTATAAAATTTACACCCTTTACGACTCGCCCTTCTTTCACATCTAGACATGGAATAATTCGTTTCGCTAACATAACTTCGTTACCTGTAATACTTCTTCTAAATCAATCGTTTTCTCGTAAAGCGCCTTTCCAATTATGACACCATATATATTCATATCATTTAACTTTTTCACATCTTGAATAGATGCCACTCCTCCAGAAGCGATGAGACGAATGCCCACACTTTTTTGAAGTATCGCTAATTGTTCAAAATTTGGACCTGCAAGCGTCCCGTCTTTCGAAATGTCTGTAAACACAATCGTTTGAACACCTAAACTTTCCATTTGTTTCGCTAAACTAACGTAAGAAATTTCAGATAGATCAAGCCAACCTCTCGTTGCTACGAAACCATTTTTCGCATCAATTCCAACAATGATTTTCTCTTTATATAGACGAACTGCTTCCTCTAAAAATGACTTATCATAAAGAGCTGCTGTTCCTAAAATCACTTTTTCTACACCTGCTGACAATAACTTCTCCACCGTTACAAGTGAACGAATTCCTCCTCCCACTTGCACAGGAATACGTACCGCCTTGCAGATTTTTTCAATGACGGGCAAATTTAAAGACTCGCCAGCAATTGCACCGTCTAAATCAACAATGTGTAGTATTTCCGCTCCAAGCTTTTCAAATATGATCGCCTGCGCTACTGGATCTTCATTCATCACCGTTTCTTTACTAAACTCTCCTTGATAAAGTCTAACGCATCGTCCTTCTTTTAAATCGATAGCTGGGAAGATTTCCATGCTTCTACCACCCCTTGAAAATTTTTTAATATTTGCATGCCAATTTCGCCACTTTTTTCTGGATGAAACTGTGCACCAAATACATTTCCTTTCGCGACAAACCCTGGTACTTGCATTCCATAATCACTTACTCCGCATACAATTTCATCTGGACAATCCGCGTAATATGAGTGAACATAATACACGAAAGAACCATCCACTAATCCATTCCAAAGCGGAAATTCTCTTTCCTTCCTTAATTCATTCCATCCCATATGAGGAATTTTATACGAAACTTTTAACTTACGAATTTCCCCTGGTAGTAAACCTAACCCGCTACAATCTTTTAGTTCCTCACTTCGTTCAAATAAAAGCTGCATGCCCAAACATATACCGAGGAGTGGTTTTCCTATATCACAAACCTCTTTTAGTACACACACTAAATCTCTTTCTTCTAATACGTCCATCGCTTTCGGAAATGCACCTACTCCCGGTAAAATCACGCCATCGCTTCTCAATATCTCTTTTTTATCACTCGTTACAATGTACTCTGCGCCAATATATTTTAATGCTTGCTCTACACTGCGAATATTCCCCATTCCATAATCTATAATGGCAATCAATTACAACATTCCTTTCGTTGAATTTACACCAGTAATGTTGGCATTTTTTTCGACCGCTTCTCTAAGCGCTCTACCAAAAGCTTTAAATAATGCTTCAATTTTGTGATGTGTATTACTTCCGTATAGAACGCGCGCATGTAATGTAATATTGGCAGCATGTGCAACTGCTCTAAAAAATTCTTCCGTCAATTCTGTATCAAAATCCCCGAGCTTCGGATTTGTTAATTCCCCTTGAAATACACAATATGAGCGTCCACTTATATCAATTGCGACAAATCCTAAAGATTCATCCATCGGTACATACGCAGAACCGTAACGATTAATTCCCTCTTTGTTTTGCAATGCTTCTTTCAAGCAATTTCCGAGTACAATTCCAACATCTTCAACGGTGTGATGTGCATCGACAAATACATCACCTTCTGCTTCAACCTGCAATCCAAATCTTCCATGTCTAGCAAATAAAGTAAGCATATGATCGAAAAAACCAACCCCTGTTTGAATAGATACATTTGTACTTTCATCAAGCTGCAAATTTAATTTAATTTTTGTTTCTGTCGTCTCACGTGCTTGACTGGACTGACGCATTATTTTTCCTCCTCAAACCTTATTTGGATTGCTCTCGCATGTGCATGTAACCCTTCTTTATTTGCAAGCTCTACAATATGATGCTGTACATTTTTTAATGCTTCCTCCGTATAAGAAATAAAACTTGATTTTTTCACGAAATCATCGACTGATAACGGAGAAAAAAATCTTGCCGTTCCGCTCGTTGGTAATACATGATTCGGTCCCGCTAAATAATCCCCGAGCGGTTCAGGTGAATATGGCCCAAGGAAAATAGAGCCTGCATGTTTCACATAATCTAGAGCATTCATTGGTTCTTTTATATGTAACTCTAAATGTTCTGGAGCAATTTCATTTGATAACTTTAGCGCCTCCTCTAAAGAAGGAACGATAAAGATGGCTCCATTTCTATTTATTGATTCACGTGCAATTTCACTTCTTGGTAACGTTTCTAACTGTCTTTCTACCTCTTTTTCTACTTCTTTAGCTAGTTCCATATTCGTTGTAATACAAATCGCCGTTGCTCTCTCATCATGCTCTGCTTGCGATAATAAATCCGCTGCGATATATTTTGCATTACCTGTTTCATCCGCGACAACTACAATTTCTGATGGACCAGCAATCATATCAATATTTACTATTCCGTATACTTCTCGTTTCGCTAGAGCGACGTACAAATTTCCCGGTCCAACTATTTTATCCACTTTCGGAATCGATTCCGTCCCGTATGCTAAAGCAGCAATTGCTTGTGCGCCACCTATCGTATAAATTTCATCTACTCCCGCAAGATCTGCAGCAGCTAATATATGCGGATCAATTCCTCCTTTCCTCGGCGGTGTTACCATTACAATCTTTTTCACACCTGCGAGTTTCGCCGGCAATACATTCATTAATACTGAAGAAGGATATGAGGCTGTCCCACCCGGTACATATACACCTACATTTTCTAACGGCCGAATGAGTTGCCCTCTAATTATCCCTTTACTTTCACAATCGAATATTGAGTGCTTCTTTTGCTTTTCGTGATACGAAACAACGTTTTTCTTCGCCTCTTTTAAAGCTTCTAAAAATGAATTCTCTACAAACATACTCGCTTGCTGTATTTCTTCTTCACTTACACGAAAATTTTTCATCTCTACACCATCAAACTTTTTTGTATAGAAAGATAAAGCCTCATCTTTCCCTTCCCTTACATGTCTAATGATTTCTCTTACACTTCTTTGAACAGTTTCTTCTATTATATTAGCGTTTTCTCTTAGCACTTTTATTTTAGATAATGCCTCCTTAAATTCTTCATAAATGATTTCCATTTTAAATCCTCCTATTTCCCTGATAAGATTTCTTGCTCCATCATATTTATAATGCTGAATATTTCATCTTTTTTAGTTTTTAAGGCTGCCTTATTTACAATCATCCGAGCCGATATAAAGTACATTTCCTCAAATACAATGAGTCCATTCTCTTGTAATGTTTTTCCTGTTTCAACAATATCTACAATCGCATCTGCCAATCCAAGAAGAGGAGCGATTTCTACAGAACCTTCTATCTTAATAATTTCTACATCCTCTCCCTTATCATGAAAATAAGTAGAAGTAATATGGGGGTATTTCGTAGCGATTCTTTTCTTCCGGTAACTCTTCGGATTATACGTAGGAATAGAAGCAACACAAAACTTACAAATCCCCACTCCTAAATCCAGCATTTCATAAATATCTTTCTCGTTTTCCATTAAAATATCTTTTCCAACGATGCCAATATCAGCTACCCCATGTTCTACATAAGTAGCAACATCAACCGCTTTTACTAAAATAAATGAAACATTTGTATTTTTACTTTGAAATACAAGCTTCCGACCTTTATTTTTGAGCTCGGAACAATCAATTCCAATCTGCTCAAAAAGTGGAATGACATGTTTTTCCAATCTTCCTTTCGTTAACGCAATTTGAATGTTACGCATGAAGCCTCTCCTTCTTTCTGGACTACCCATTTCTCATTCCATACATATTCCACTAAGTATTCATTCTTTGCCTCAACGACCGTTCCTATTTTATTTTTTCTTGCAAATTGAAAGGTATCGCTTAAATTAGAGAATAGAGATAACCAAGCATTTTTCCCATCCTTTCGAAGTAAATTTCGTAACCTTTCTGCTTCCGCTAATCTATTTAACTCATAATGAATCACAATATCAATTTGATTTCGTTCATATGGTTCTTGCTGCTCTTGCAGCGCCTTCACAATTTGATTTACTTGTACCGCGAGTCCAACAGCTGGCTGCATTTCTCCAAAATTCCCAATTAGCTCATCGTATCTTCCGCCACTAACGATTTCTTCTCCAATTTCATATATATATCCTTTGAAAATAACACCCGTATAGTAATCTAAGTGTTGAATCATGCCCAAATCAATTGATATGTAAGAACCATATCCTAACGTTTCAATTGTTTCATACATTTCTTTTACTCTTGCAATTGCCATTTTCATTTCATTACTTGAAGCAAGCTTTTCTGCTTCCTCAATAACTTCTAAATTTCCAAATAGCCTTGGCAATTTCTCAAGTAATCTTACTGTCTCATCGCATCGATCTAATTTCTTTTCTCCGATAAAATTTGAGAGGGCTGCATAATTTTTACTTTCTATATACGTTCTAAGTACCCTTTCTTCTTCATCCTGGATGGAGAGTTTTTTTACAATACATTTATATAACTGTACTTGCCCAATCTCAATTGTAAAAGATTGCACCTTCAACTTTTGAAGTGCTTGAATGACACTTATTACACATTCAATTTCAGCTCTTACATTATCAATCCCGATAACTTCAATACCACTTTGTACGATTTCATTATATTTTCCAGAATGGGATTCATTCGCTCGAAATACATTCCCGCTATACGTCACTTTAAGTGGCGTATCCCATCTCTGTGTTCCAATAACTCTCGCTAAAGGAATTGTCATATCTGGACGTAAAACGATAATCCTTCCCTTTTCATCAAAAAATTTATACATCTTCTCTTCATCTATCGGTCTATTTTGAAATGCAAAAACATCATAAAATTCAATTGTAGGTGTTCTTATTTCCTCATAACCTCTCTCTAAAAAAGTAAGCCTTAATTTTTGTTCTACTTCTTCAATTAACGTACATTCTTCGAATAAATAATCTCTCGTTCCATTCGGGTTTGCTCGTTTCCATTTTGTCATCTAAATTTTCACACCTTTCCCCTTCTAATGTATGCCTATTTCATTCCCCTAAGCCGAAAATAAAAAGAGCCTTGTAGACAAAATACCTACAAGGCTCTTCAGTAGAGTGTAGGTACAACGGGAATAACCCTTGTACCTACACGTTTTCACGCTAGGTTCAAGGGTTTCATGTATGATGATGTAGTTGTGTAAGCATTGTAATAGATTGCACGATATTCATAATACTTACTCCCTTTCTCCTCTGATTTTCACATAGTATATAACAGTTAATTTTGAATGTAAATACATTTTTAATATTCCGTCATTTTTTTTAATGTAAAGCCACTTTTCTTTCATACTCTTTTATTTCTTGTTCATATTGCATTGTAATACTAATTTCATCTAAACCATTTAATAACTTCTCTTTCCACATTTTCTCGATCGTAAAATGGAATCTATGCGTATTCGTTGTCATTATTTCATTTTCTAAATCAACTGTAATTTGTTCCCTCGCATCTGTTTTAGCAAGTTGTTCACGCATATCTTTATCCATTACAATCGGTAACATGCCATTCTTCATACAATTCATATAAAAGATATCGGCAAATCCTCCAGCGATAATAACACGGAAACCATAATCAGCAAGTGCCCATGGAGCATGTTCTCTTGACGAGCCACATCCAAAATTATCACCTGTGATTAATATGCTGGCTCCTTTTCTTTCTTGTGCATTAAGCGGGAAATTAGGGTTTTCTTGGCGATTATTATCATATCGCCACTCATCAAATAAAAACTTCCCAAACCCAGTTCTTTCAATTCTCTTTAAATATTGCTTCGGAATAATTTGATCTGTATCAATGTTATCATTCATCAGTACTGCGGCAGTACCTTTATGAATACGAAATGGCTCCATCATAACTCTCCTTTCTAATATCAACAAAATGACCATATAACGCAGCCGCTGCCGCCATTGCCGGGCTAACTAAATGCGTTCGTGCTCCCTTTCCTTGTCTTCCTTCAAAATTGCGATTGGACGTAGAGGCACAATGATCTCCTTCAGGCACTTGATCTGGATTCATACCTAGACACATTGAGCATCCGGGCTCTCTCCATTCAAATCCAGCTTCTTCAAATATGCGATGTAATCCTTTATGCATCGCTGCTTCTCTTACCCTTTGAGATCCAGGTACAACAAGTGCTCGCACACCTTCTTTTACTTTTTTACCTTTCACGACAGATGCAGCAATTTCTAAGTCAGAAAGCCTAGAATTTGTACAAGATCCAATGAAAACATGTTGAACTGGAATGTCATACGTACTTTGTCCGGGACTCAATCCCATATAAGAAAACGCTCTTTCGTCATTTGCATCATGCTTTTCTGGCAATTTCTCATCGATCCGAACACCCATACTAGGATTTGTTCCCCACGTAACGTACGGCGCTAAATCCGTAACATCTACTAGAATATGTAAATCATAAACTGCATCTAAATCTGTATAAAGTTCTGACCATTTTTTCTTAATAGATTCATAGTCTTTCGGTGCATATTTACGCCCTTTTACGTAAGCAAACGTTTTTTCATCTGGTGCAATAATGCCAGCCTTTGCTCCCCCTTCAATTGCCATATTGCAAAGCGTCATCCTCTCTTCCATATCCATAGCATGAATGGCCTCTCCGTAAAATTCCATTACGTAACCTGTTCCAACTGCTACTCCGTACTTTGAAAGAAGGTGTAAAATAATATCTTTGGCATAGACACCTTGCGGTAACTTTCCTTTTAACTCAATGCCCATCGCTTTCGGCTTTCGTTGCCATAACGTTTGCGTTGCCAATACATGTTCCACTTCACTCGTACCAATACCAAACGCTAGTGCGCCAAAAGCACCATGTGTTGCTGTATGACTATCACCACAAACAATCGTTTTTCCTGGCTGTGTGAGTCCAAGTTCTGGTCCTATTACATGAACGATCCCTTGCTCTTCATCTCCGATATCCGCTAATGGCACCTGAAATTGTTTACAGTTTTGCCGAAGTGTATCTAGTTGCTGCTTCGCAATGCGGTCGGTAATATTCCAAACATCTTTCGTTGGAATATTATGATCCATCGTTGCAAATGTTAAATCTGGTCTGCGGACTGTTCGATTTGTAAGCCGCAAGCCTTCAAAGGCTTGCGGTGACGTTACTTCATGAACAAGATGTAGATCGATATATAATAAATCCAATCCATTTTCATTAGTCGCAACTACATGTCTTTCCCAAAGCTTATCTAGTAACCTTTTTCCCATTATCTTCCTCTCCCTACTAACGCTTGCTCTTCCATTTCTTGAATAACTGCCTTTGTAAATGAAGTTGTCGTTTCAGTCCCCCCGATATCTGCTGTACATTTCCCTGATTTAAGGACTGCAGAAACTGCTTCTTCAATTGCATATCCTTCTCTCGTTAATCCGAACGATTGCCCAAGCATCATTGCAACAGAACGCATCATCGCAATTGGATTCGCCTTATTTTTCCCCGCAATATCCGGTGCTGATCCGTGAATAGGCTCATATAATGAAGGTCCCTTTTCAGCGTGACTTGCTGATGGAAGCATTCCTAATGATCCAGCTAATACTGAAGCCTCATCACTTAAAATATCACCAAATAAATTTTCCGTTACAATAACGTCAAATCTTCCTGGATTCCGAATTAATTCCATAGCTGCTGCATCTACTAAAATGTGTTCTACTTCCACATTTGGGTAGCGAAGTGCTACTTCTTCTGTCACAGTTCTCCATAATTTACTAGACTCTAAAACATTCGCTTTATCAATAGATGTTACTTTTTTCTTCCGCTTATTTGCTAATTGAAAAGCATACGAAACGATACGTTCAATTTCATGGCGATGATACGTAAGTGTATCTGTCGCCACTTCTTCCGTTCGCTCTTTCGGATAAGAAAAATAAATTCCGCCTGTTAATTCACGAACGACAACGAAATCAATTTCATCAGCGTTTTTTAATGGTGATAAATGTGCAGTTGCACTTTCTACCGTTACAGGGCGAACATTCGCAAATACACCGAGTCCTTTTCTTAATGCTAATAATCCTTTCTCAGGCCTTTCTTTCGCACTATCCCACCTTGGTCCACCTACTGCTCCAAGTAAAACCGCATCACTCGCTAAACAGGCGGCAAGTGTTCGCTGTGGTAATGGTTGCCCAGTTAAATCGATAGCAATACCACCAAAGTACTCATCTTGCAAATGAAAATGATGTCCATATAGCCTTTCTACCATATGCAATACTTCCTTCGCACTCTCCATTACTTCTGGACCGACACCATCACCAGCTAAACAAACGATACGTTTTTCCATTTTTAACACTCCTTTTAACTGAATTTTCAGAACTTTAATTTGATAGGTGAGGAAAGCTTCTCTCACCTATCAATTATTTATTTCACAAGCGCTATAAGAGATTTTAATTTCCCTGCTGCATGGACATAAGCCCTCGCCGACGCTTCCAATACGTCTTGCGCAACTCCGAAACCTGATATTTGGTGACTACCTTCTTTTAATTCAACATGAACGTGAGCAAGTGCATCTTGACCTTGTGTAATAGATTGTATGCGATAATCTGCCAATTCACATTCTAATCCTAAAATTCTTTGAATCGCATTGTATATCGCTTCAATACTACCAGAACCAGTGGCTGCATCTTCATATATATTTCCTTCCTCATCCTCCAGCACAACTGTTGCGCATTGTGTACTATTTGATACGAAATGCACTTGTAATTGCGTAATGTTATATTGCTGAGCTGCAAATGCTGCTTCACCAAGCATAAGTGCGCGTAAATCTTCTTCAGTAATTTCCTTTTTACGATCAGCCAATTTTTTAAATGCTTCGAATGCCGCATCTCGCTCTTCATTTGTAAATTCATAACCAAGCTCTTTCATTTTTTCCGTAAACGCATGACGGCCAGAGTGTTTCCCAAGTACAAAGAGATTTTGAGATTCTCCTATAAGCGCTGGTTCGATAATTTCATAAGTTGTTACTTCTTTTAAAACCCCGTCTTGGTGGATGCCCGATTCATGAGCAAATGCATTCGCTCCAACGATTGCTTTATTTTTCGGTACAACCATACCCGTTAACCTGCTTACTAATGTACTCGTCGCCTTAATTTCTTTTAAAGTCATCGAAGGCTCTGCTTTATAAAAATCTTTTCTAATATGAAGAGCTACTGCAACTTCTTCTAACGCTGCATTCCCTGCTCTTTCTCCAATGCCATTAATCGTTCCTTCTACTTGCAATGCTCCCCCTTCAACCGCAGCTAACGAATTTGCTACTGCCATACCAAGATCATCGTGACAATGACAAGAAAAAATCGCTTTTTCATATGATGGAACGGATTCTTGTAAGTATTTAAAAAGAGAATAATACTCTTCCGGATTTGTATATCCAACTGTATCCGGAATATTAATTACATTCGCTCCTGCTCGAATCGCAATTTCTACTGCTTCAGCTAAAAATGCTCTCGATGTTCTTGTCGCATCTTCTGCAGAAAATTGTACTGTCGGAAATAATGATTTTCCGAGCGTAACCGAGCGATGAATACTATTTAACACATCTTCTTTTGACATACAAAGTTTATATTTCATATGAATATCACTCGTAGCTAGAAATACGTGTAGACGAGGAGATACAGCGCCTCTCACAGCTTCATACGCTCTTCGAATGTCACTTTCTTTCGCTCTAGCTAAACTCATAACCGTAGCGTTTTGAATTGTATTCGCGATGCGTTTTACCGATTGGAAGTCACCTTCGGAAGCTGCTGCGAATCCAGCTTCCATTACATGAATACCAAGCCTCTCTAATTGCCTAGCAATTTGTAACTTCTCTTGTTCATTTAAATTTACTCCTGGTGATTGTTCGCCATCACGAAGCGTTGTATCCATGAACAAAATCTGCTTCATATTATTTAATCCCTACCTTTACTCGCGGCTGTACGAAAGGCATCATTTCACGTAATTTACGTCCTACTACTTCGATTTCATGTTCATTCTCTTTCTCATTTGTCGCGTGGAAATTTGGTCTTCCTGCTTTATGCTCTGCAATCCAGCCTCTTGCAAATGTACCATCTTGAATTTCTGCTAATACTGCCCCCATCGCTTTCTTCGTATCTTCAGTAACAACGCGTGGTCCTGATACGAAGTCTCCCCACTGCGCTGTATCTGAAACTGAATATCTCATATTTTCAAGTCCACCTTCATACATAAGGTCAACGATTAGCTTCAGTTCATGTAAACATTCAAAATATGCAAGTTCAGGCTGGTATCCCGCATCAACTAACGTTTCAAATCCTGCTTTTACAAGTGCAGTCACTCCGCCGCAGAGTACAGCTTGCTCTCCAAATAAATCTGTTTCTGTTTCTTCTTTAAACGTCGTTTCTAATACACCAGCTCTCGTTGCTCCAATTCCGTCAGCATAAGAAAGTGCTTTTTCAGTCGCAACTCCTGTTGCATCTTGATATACTGCAAATAATGCAGGAACAGCCCCTCCCTCGGCGAACGTACGGCGTACGAGATGCCCCGGTCCTTTTGGCGCTACTAGAAATACATCTACATTCGCTGGTGGTTTTACTTGATCAAAGTGAACATTAAATCCATGTGCGAACACGAGAGAGTTTCCAGCCTGTAAATTTGGTGCAATTTCAGCTTCATATACTTCTGGTTGTAATTCATCAGGTAATAGAATCATTACTACATCAGCTTTTTCCGCTGCTTCTGCTACTGTATATACAGAAAACCCATCTTCATTCGCTTTATCCCAAGACTTACCTTTTCTTAAACCTACTACTACATCAAATCCGTTATCACGTAAATTTTGCGCATGCGCATGACCTTGCGAGCCATATCCGATGATTGCTACTTTCTTTTCCTTTAATACATTTACTGTTACATCTTTCTCATAATAAACTTTTGCCATTTTCATTTCCCCCTATATTTAAATGATTATTGAATTAACATAACTTGCTTATCTTGTTTTTTCATACTACGTGTAAATGCTGTTACACCTGTTCTAGCAATTTCTTTTAAACCGTATGGACGAAGTAATTCAATTAACGCTTCTACTTTATCTTGCGTACCTGTTACTTGCACAACTATGGAATCCTTCCCAACATCTATTACAGCGGCTCGAAATGGTTCAATTAAACTATATAATTCTGCCCTCGCTACAGAAGTTGCTACTTTAATAAGAGCAAGCTCTCTAGCAATCATTGCTTCTTCTGTAATATCTGATACTTTCAGAACATCGATTTGCTTATGAAGTTGTTTAATTAACTGCTCAACTTGCTGTTCACTTTCAACGTGTACAACAATCGTCATTCGCGATATATCTGATGATTCTGTATGACCTACTGAAATACTTTCAATATTAAAATGTCTTCGTGTCATAACCCCTGTAATTCGGTTTAACACACCACTTTGATTTCGAACTGTCGCTGTAACAATTCTCTTCACCCTTTTTTCACTCCCTCCATTTGGTGAACACCTTTTCCTGGTGCAACCATCGGCATAACCTTCTCTGATTGAAGTACACGACAATCGATTACGACTGGCTCTTGTAATTCGATCGCATGCTGGATTTGCTTCTTTGCAAGAAGTGGATCGTCAATACGAACACCTTTTATACCATACGCATTCGCAAGAGCGACGAAATCTGGTTGGCATGGCAATAAAGAATGTGAATATCTTTGATTGTAAAATTCATCTTGCCATTGTCTTACCATTCCTAAAGCTTCATTATTTAAAATAAATACTTTAACGGGTAAAGCGTGTTCTTTTAATACACTTAATTCTTGCAGAGTCATTTGAAACCCAGCATCACCAACAATTGCAATAACTAGTTCATCTCTCTTTGCAATTTGCGCACCGATTGCTGCTGGAAATCCGAACCCCATCGTTCCTAATCCGCCAGAAGTTACCCATTTATCTGGATTTTTCAACGGATAGTATTGTGCTGCCCACATTTGATGTTGCCCAACGTCTGTTGTTACAATCGCTTCTCCTTTCGTGATTTCATATAGCATATCAATCGCGTATTGAGGTTTAATACTTTCAGAATTTCGTTTATAAGAGAATGGATACTTTTCTTTTCTACTCTTTAATAAAGAGAGCCATTCATGATGATTTTCTTTCTTTCCTTCTGATTGAAGCAATACTTCTAACGCCCGCTTAGCACTTGCAACAATAGGAATCTCTGTTGGCACATTTTTCCCGATTTCTGCTGGATCAATATCGATATGTGCAACAGTCGCCCCTTTAGCAAAAAAAGCTAAATTCCCAGTAAGACGATCGTCAAATCTCGCACCTATATTAATGAGTAAGTCGCATTCATATAACGCCATATTGGCTGTGTAAGAACCGTGCATTCCCCCCATCCCTAGAAATAGCCCATCATCTGGCGGAAAACCACCAAGTCCGAGTAACGTATGCACAACAGGGATTTCATATTTACGGGCAAAACTTGTCAATTCTTTCGAAGCTTTCGCATGCAGTATACCTGCTCCAGCTAAAATTAACGGTTTTTTTGCGGTTTCAATTGCTTGTAGTAATTTGTTTATTTGAAGTAGATTCGGTTCATAATTAGGGTTATATCCTGGTAAATCCATTTGTACATTGCTACATCGCTCACCTTTCTCGACTACCATATCTTTCGGAAGGTCAATAACGACTGGTCCTGGTCTTCCTGTTTTAGCAATATGAAATGCTTCTTTAATAATTCGAGGTAAATCTGAGGCCTTTCGCACTTGATAGTTATGTTTTGTCACTGGCATCGTAAGTCCCATAATATCCGCCTCTTGAAAAGCATCGCTCCCAATTAACGTTGTTGCTACTTGGCCTGTAAATACAACAAGTGGCAATGAATCAATCATCGCATCCGCTAGACCCGTAATTACATTTGTAGCACCTGGTCCACTCGTTGCAATTACAACCCCTGGGTTCCCTGTAATTCTGGCATACCCTTCAGCAGCGTGAATTGCCCCTTGCTCATGCCTTGTTAAAATATGCGGAATTTCACAATCATACAGTGCATCATAGAGAGGTAAAACGGCACCACCCGGATAACCGAAAATCACTTTTACGCCTTCCTTTTCTAGCGCTTCTAACAATAGCTGTGCACCAGTTGCCAGTTTCTCTTCCGTTTTTGAAGACATTGTTCTTATAAGCCCCCTTTTTCAAACTTTTATACAATAAAAAAATCCTACGTCCACACTCCAGCTATGTGCTGAAGGGACGAAAGATTTCGCGGTACCACCCTTCTTTGCAAGAATACTCTTGCCTCAGTGATCCATAAATGGATCTAGCTAATAACGGAGCTACCGTCTAAGCCTAGACAAATGCTTTAGCTTAGCACTCAAGGGCGATGTTCGTCGACGTGAACCATCGGTTTTCAGCAACCACCGACTCTCTGTGAGGCTTCACAATCAACTACTCCTCCCTATCAACGCTTTCTTATGTTAAAAAAGTTGTTATCCAACTTTATTTTCTTCGTAAATTTTCTCTCCATCTTCTACAACTAACTTACGAAACTCTTCTAATAAACGGTTCGTATGTGGACCTGTTTGCCCTAAGCCAATCGTTCTACCATCTACTGTCGTAACAGCAATAACTTCAGCAGCTGTTCCTGTTAAAAACACTTCATCAGCTACATATACATCATGTCTTGTAAATAACTCTTCTCTTACGTCATATCCAAGTTTTTCGCCGATTTCTAAAATGGCGTTTCGTGTAATACCTTCTAACGCTCCAGCAGAACTTGGTGGTGTAATTAATTTATTTCCTTTAACAATAAACACGTTATCTCCTGAGCCTTCAGCTACATATCCTTGATCATTTAACATAAGTGCTTCTTGTACTCCAGCTAATTTCGCTTCAATACGAACTAAAATATTGTTTAAGTAATTTAAAGATTTTACTTGAGGGGATAAAACATCGGGACGATTTCGGCGCGTTGCAACTGTTACAACTGGAATCCCTTTCTCATAATATTCTTGTGGGAATAAAGATAATTGTTCTGCAATTACTACTACATTCGGCTTCTTACATGAATCGGGATCCAATCCAAGATTTCCTGCTCCTCTTGATACAACAAGGCGAATGTATCCATTAGATAATTTATTTTGTCGAATCGTCTCAACAACAATATTTGTTACTTCATCTAATGAATATGGAATTTCTAAAAGGATTGATTTTGCTGATTCATACAACCGGACAAGGTGCTCTCTCAAACGGAAAACATTACCGCTATAAACTCTAATTCCTTCAAACACTCCATCGCCATATAAATAGCCATGATCATATACTGAAACTTTTGCCTCATCTTTTGGAACAAATTCTCCATTTAAGAAAATCCATTGCTCATTCACTAGAAGCGCCTCCTATGTTCTATGAATTTTTTATTGTTTCCTAGTTTACTCTCCTTTCTAAATAAATCAAGTGAATTTTTAGAAAATTTATAATTTTTAATCGTACGTACTTCTTTACTTATATTGATTTAACAACATTGTTAACGTTTACAAAAAGTCAAAAAATTTTTTTGCCAATTTCCACTAAAAAAATATTTGTTTAAAAGAAGGATTTTCATCAATTGATGCGAATCTATTGTATTCAATAAACGGACGTCCGATTTTATAAATCCGGGAATATATAACGACTTTTGCTGAAAAAGGGGGAAAATAACAAAAATAGCGCTGTCTAAAAATAACATTCATATTTTTCATTTCGTAATCATAATCCTATTTTTAAAAAACAATTTGTCAAAATGAAGGAGGAAATAAATATGGCGTGTGTACAAATTAAAGGAACGAGACAAGAGGTAGTAGAAATGCTGCAATTATTTGATCTAATGGATACGAAAGGTTTTTGTAAATTCGATAATTACGTAGAGGTAGAACCAAATACGCAAGAACATAATCATTTTATTGCTTCAATCGACATCCATTCAAATACTTCTTCTGCCCAAGATACATTAAACGATCAATTCGTTAGTCAAATGCTTACTGGCGTATATAACGACTAAACAAAGATTTACTTCCTACCGTCTTTTCATAAATGCAGTGAACTTGAGCATACTAGCAATTAGATGGTAGGAGGTGAGAATTATGGCTAGAATTGGCGTTGAAAACTCATTAACAGACGTTCAACAAGCTCTTCAGCAACAAGGTCATGAAGTTGTTACACTTAACTCAGAACAGGATGCACAAGGGTGTGATTGTTGCGTTGTAACTGGGCAAGATTCTAATGTGATGGGCATTGCAGATACATCAATTAAAGGATCAGTCATTACAGCTCACGGTTTAACAACGGATGAAATTTGTCAACAAGTTGAAAGTCGCACTTGAAAAATGAAAGAGGACTCCTTTTAAAAGGAGTCCTCTTTTTTATATTCACCTAACGGGAAAGTAACATATACTGGATGAAAGCCCTACCTCTCTCTCATCATTACGGTTCCACTGACCGCTCCTTGATTCACTAGTATACATATATAGCTTACAAATACAATTTATAGGGTTTGTTCACAAAAGTTGTTGATAAAATTACCCGATCTTTCGCAAACTTTTCGTATTGCATTCATAAGAGATATTTACTTTACACTAGCTGTAACCGAGACACGAATTAAAATTTTAACACCAATACAATAACTTGTCAACTTTTTTCCGCAAATTAAAAACAGACATTAACGGTTTGTCTGTTTTAGAATGGAGCTTTTTCTTTTATTACATATACAACAAAGCCGCTTACTAACATAAATAAGCCAACTACTAAGTTTTTGATATTAATCATAAATTCCTCTCCCTTATTCCACACATCATATATATTTACATTTCAATTATTCCGATCATCCTAAAGCGCACTTTTTCTAATATATCATAATTCCTAAAAAATGCAAGTTCACTTTTGACGACCATTCACAAATTTATCTACAGTGCTTGGTACAGTATTTAAAGCCTTTTCAATTAAATGTGTACTGCTGTTGAGATGTAATACTTGCACCCCATTAGAACCAACTACTAAAAAAGCTACTGGACTAATGGAAACCCCAGCCCCGCTTCCTCCTCCAAATGGATGCCCTTGTTTGTTCTCTTTATGCTGATTTTGCCCACCGTTATGTTTTTCAGTAATGAAATCCCCTTTAAAATCACTTCCACCAGCTCCAAAACCAAAAGCCACTTGAGATACTGTTAATACTACATTTCCGTCAGCTGTTGAAACCGGGCTCCCAACAATTGTATTTACATCTACCATCTCTTTTAAATTTGTCATTGCCGTTTTCATTAAATTTTCAATTGGATGTTCCATTATGTATTGCACCCTTTCCTCATTATTCCTTTTTATATTTTCCAAAATAGAGGAAGTCATACTAACTTTTCCTATTTCAAGAAAACATTTTCCTCCTTTTAAAAGATACTACTCCCTGTACATGCTCCGGTATAGTGAAACTTTAATCAGTGGGATGTGTACATTGCTCGACTCCCACAAATAGCGGGATAAAAAAGAAAAAGAGATACATACTACTATTGAACCTTGTTATGAAAGGAGTCATGACTTTGACTGAGAAATTTGATGATTATAAAAGAAGAGATAGAATAGATAGTGATTATAGTGACTATAAAGAAGAGTACGCCGCTGAGGTTGCACCACAACGCATTGATTATGATTACGATGATAAAGACGATAAAGATGTTGTAAAATCGTCCGCTGCTGGATCAACTGCTGGTTTTATCGCTCTTGCGCTATCTATCTTATCGCTATTTACATTTCCAACACTATTTGGTCTTGTTTCTGTTTTACTCGGTATTTACGCTTATAATCGCGGAGCTACTGTAACTGGCGGTATCGCTGCAGTTGTCGGTGGAATTGCTGCACTTATCGCAATTTTATTCCGAGTAGCACTTATTGGTCTATTGTTCTCCCTGTTCTAAAAAAGAAAAAGGTATCTCGCTTAACGCGGGATACCTTATCCTGTAAACACATCTTCCGATGGATATTTTATTTTTTGTTTTGCTGGTCGCGCTAAAGAGAACACAAGTGTTAATGGTCCAATTAATCCGCAGAACATAACAAACATAATAATACATTTTCCGAATGCCGATAGCTTTGCAGTAATTCCCATCGTTAATCCGACTGTGCCAAACGCTGATATTGTCTCAAATAATAATTGAATAAAGCTGAAGTTTTCTGTAAGCATTAATATGAATACCGCTGCTAAAATAAGTATTTGACTGGCAACAGCAATCGCTAAGGCCCTCGTTACTGTCGACATTTTAATTGTACGCTGAAATAAAACAATTTCCTCCTTTTTTCTAAAGAAAGAAAGGACAGATGTAATTAAGATAACAAACGTCGTTAATTTAATTCCTCCACCTGTCGATACACTTCCTGCACCAATAAACATTAAAATCATCGTAAATAATATAGATGATTCTTCCATACCTCCATAGTCAACCGTATTAAATCCAGCTGTCCGCGGAGTAATACCTTGAAAGAAGGAAGCCCATAGTTTTTCATTTAAAGATAAATTACCTAACGTCTTCACATTATTATATTCCAATACAAAAATTACAATCATTGCTATAACATTTAGCACTACTGTTCCAATAATCATTATTTTTGAGTGAAGTGATAATTTTCGAAAACTGCGGCTATACCATATATCAATTAATACGGTAAAACCGAGTCCCCCAATTACAATTAAAGAGCAAATCCCAATATTAATAATAGGATCCCCTACATATCTTGTTAAATTATCTGGCCATAAAGCAAATCCTGCATTATTATAAGATGCAATTACATGAAAAATACTATAGTATAAACCTTTTCCAAAACCAAACTCTGGAATAAAGCGAAACGATAAAAAGATGACCCCAATAAGTTCAATACAAATCGAAAATATAAAGACACGCTTTACTAATTTTACAAGACCACCTATATTTGTTTGATTAAATGCTTCTCCAATTAATAAACGATGGCGTAATCCGATTTTTTTACCTAGTACCCAAACAATTAAAATGGCAATTGTCATAAGGCCTAGACCGCCTGTTTGAATTAAAAACATAATAACAATTTCGCCAAACATCGTAAATGTACTTGCTGTATCCACTACTCCCAAACCAGTTACGGTCGCTGCTGATGTTGCTGTAAAGAAAGCATCTACCCAACTAATATGTACTTTCGTTGCGAATGGTAATTTTAATAACAAACCGCCAACCACAATTAAGCAGAAAAAGCCTAATGCTAATATTTGTGGTGGGTTTAATCGTATAAGACGATTATACAGCCCTTGTTTTTTTGTTACGTCCATATCACTAACTCCCTTATTAAAGTGAAGCTTTCCCCTCATACAATAAAAAGCTTTTTAAAAGCCCTTAAATAATTGGGACAAACCTTATATTCTCATAATATAGTTGAGCATAATCCTTTTTTTCATAGATTACAACTTTTATTTATATTCAGATTCCTTTTCGTTTTATGCTGGAAAACTCTATATCCTAACTCAATATTGCTAGCAATAACAATTTCATATGTACTATTTTTCAAATCCCCATATCTTTCACTCTATGTTCACATAGAGGTCACATCCACCTTTTATAGTATATGTATCGAAGCTGTTCCTCCCTAATTTATAAGACATTCCCCAGTGTCTTTGAATAGCTTCCATCCCTAATTAAATTGACATAAATTGTCCCCTTCCTTGACCATCTTATATATGATGGTCTTATTTTTTTGTTTTCTCTATCTTTTATTCCACTATTTGTGGGCAATAAACGCCCGATTGGTTAAGGCTAATAATCAACAGGGGATGAACAAAAAACACTCATTAAATTTTCATTTTATTTAAAACTCCCTCTCTCTTTCACTCTATATTCACACAGAGGTCACATCCACCTTTTATAGTATATGTATCGAAGTTGTTCCTCCCTAATTTATAAGACATTCCCCAGTGTCTTTGAACAGCTTCCATCCCTAATTAAATTGACATAAATTGTCCCCTTCCTTGACCATCTTATATATGATGGTCTTATTTTTTTGTCTTTCTATCTTTTATTTAAAACTCCCTCTCTCTTTCACTCTATGTTCACACAGAGGTCACATCTACCTTTTATAGTATATGTATCGAAGTTGTTCCTCCCTAATTTATAAGACATTCCCCAGTGTCTTTGAACAGCTTCCATCCCTAATTAAATTGACATAAATTGTCCCCTTCCTTGACCATCTTATATATGATGGTCTTATTTTTTTGTCTTTCTATCTTTTATTTAAAACTCCCCCTCTCTTTCACCCTATGTTCACATGAGAGTCACACCTACCTTTTATAGTATATGTATCGAAGTTGTTCCTCCCTAATTTATAAGACATTCCCCAGTGTCTTAAAGCAACTTCCATCCCTAATTAAATTGACATAAATTGTCCCCTTCCCTTGACCATCCTATGTGGTGGTCTATTTTATTTTCCAAACACAAAATCAGTCTATCTACACTTAAACAAAAAAAAACGAAAAATTCAGAAAATATTGTCAAATTAGGTATTTTTTCGGTATAATTACTTTAGAAAGAAATTTCACAAAAACAAAAGGGGGGATTTTATTGAAACAAACAAAAGCAATCTTAATCGCATTATTTCTAGGTCTAGTTGTTGGACTCACTCTAAATTTAGCTGCTCCATCTATCTTTGAGCCACTAAATCAATATGTGTTCAACCCAATTGGTCAATTGTTTATTCGACTTATTAAAATGCTAGTTGTTCCTGTTGTGTTCATTTCTATCGTACTTGGTGCTGCCGGCCTTGGAGATCCGAAACAACTTGGAAGAATCGGTTTAAAATCAATTTCATTCTTTCTCATAACAACTGCGGTTGCCATCTCTATAGCGGTTACATTTGCACTTATTATAAAACCAGGAGCTGGCGGTAATTTTAAAACAGAAGGTCTTAAGTATGAAGGTGCAAAAACTGAAACATCTTTCGTCGACACATTGCTAAATATCGTACCAGATAACCCAGCAAAAGCGATGGCTGACGGAAACATGTTACAAATCATTGCCTTTGCCGTATTGATTGGACTCGGTATAGCTATTTTAGGAAAACGAGTTCAAGGTATCCATTCATTACTTGAACAGGGCAACGAATTAATGATGTATCTTGTTAATCTCGTTATGAAATTAGCCCCAATTGGAACATTCGGTTTGCTCGCTTCATCCGTTGGTAAAATGGGGCTTGCAGGCGTCGCTGCGATGTTCAAGTATATGATTGTCGTTATGTTAGTACTCATTATTCACGGGGTCTTTGTATATGGCGGCTTATTAAAGGTATTAGCAAAAGAAAGTATTGTTCGTTTCTTTAAACATTTCGGACCAGTAATGGCAATTGGATTTAGTACATCTAGCTCTAATGCATCGCTTCCATTTGCAATGAAAACAGCACAAGATAAGCTTGGCGTTCCAAAAGCGATAAGCTCATTTGTACAACCACTAGGGGCAACTATTAATATGGATGGTACTGCCATTATGCAAGGGGTAGCCACTGTATTTATCGCTCAAGTATACGGAGTTGAACTTACATTACCGCAATTAGCTATGGTCGTATTAACTGCTGTACTAGCTAGTATCGGTACTGCTGGTGTACCTGGTGTTGGACTTGTAATGCTTACAATGGTTTTAAATCAAGTAAATCTACCAGTAGAAGGTATCGCTTTAATTATCGGTATTGACCGTATTTTAGATATGTCTAGAACAGCTGTAAACATTTCTGGTGATGCAATTTGCGCAATGATTGTCGCAAAATCAGAAGAAAAATATAATACGGATCAATCGGCAGCATCTTAAATCAAAAAAGGAGTGATGAATTTCACTCCTTTTTTGATTTACTCCCTTTTTTAGAACGATATTCTTTTCCTTTATTATCATTACCAGTTTCAAATTCAGTGCTAAATTCCTGATTAAACTGGCCGGACTTTGGTGATCCTTGATTACCGCTCCCTTTACTACCGTTACGATTCGTCATATTTCTCCCTCCCTTCCTTGTATTAGTAGTATGGCGCTCTATCTTTTTTCATACACATTTTATTTTTTAACATCTATTACACATGAAAGAAGACCTTCCATATATAAGGAAGATCTTCTCTTTCATCACGTAAGCGTTTTCTTGTTTATAATCACTTAAATAAGTTTTTTGGAAATCGAAATCATTACATTCATTTCATCTTCTGAAAGTGTAGAGAATCTTTCTTGTAAATATTGTTTTTTCGCATCTTCCATTTTCGCAACTAAATCTTTCCCTTGTTCTGTAATCTCTAAATACACAACTCGGCGATCTGATGTAGAACGTGAACGAGTTACAAAACCTTTATTAATTAATTTTTCTGTAACAGCTGTAATATGACTATTCGACACATTTAATTCATTTGCTACACGCGATACCATTTCTTTATTCGTACGATTTAATATTCTCAGGACGATGAATTCATTCCACGGTATGTAACCACCGAATATTTTTCCGATATCATTACGCAATGTGCGAAACATAGCAAACACATTTGTCGATAGTTCTTCCATTAATTGCTCTCGATTTTGAGACAACTTTGACAGCTCCTTTTATTTCATTTAGTTAAATAAAAACCTTATTAATAATTTTACATGAAATCTTACTTTTTGTCACCTTATTTTCCCATAATTCGTAGTTTTTTAATATGTATTTCATGATAAAATGAAGTTAAATTCCAGAAAAAGGGAGTATCTTAATGCAAGAGGAGGAGAAATTCTCAAATCTCAGCCTAAAAGATAAAACGATTATCATTAGTATTATTGCTCTTTTTCTCATTATAATTTTTGCATTTATATTTTTTTGTATATGTAGGAATCTTTCAAATTACAGGTATAGAGTATAGTTCACGTATTGCGTTACTTCTCTTTTTTTTATTAATCACTTTCTTAGACAGTATTACATTTTTCATCTTCAGTTTCTTCAAAGCGCTGCTATATCCACTGACACAAAACATGCCAAATTGGATTTCTATTACTCTTTTCTCATTCATTGAAATTACACTAGATTGGTTCGTCATTCATACTGCTGATGATTGGATAGAAAGCGTACAAATGTCCAACTTAACTGAATGATGTGTCGTACTATTCTTTTTTCTATTAAATAAATTATTAAGTGACGAGAAAGAGTAAGAATACAAGCTTTTCTATATAAAAATTGGTACAATGAAAGCAAATCTTACTAAAGAGGTGTTAATTATGAACTTACAACAATGGGCTGATAAAGGTATGTCCTTTGATACATATGTGAATGAAATGCAAGTAAACCAATACGAGCTACTACACATTTACAATAACTTTTTAATTCCAAATGAATTACTTCCTGTATTAGAAGAACGTCAAAATGACGGCTGGCGTGTTATCGTATTAACTGCTGATTGGTGTGGCGATGCTCTTTTATGCGTACCTGTTATGAAACGAATTTCTGAAGTTGCAAATATTGAAATGAGTTTATTAATTCGCGACGAAAACTTAGAATTAATGGATCAATATTTAACAAATGGAACAGCACGTGCGATTCCAATCTTTATTTTCATTGATAAAGATGGAAATGAACAAGCCGTCTTTGGACCACGCGCTCCAAAAGTACAAGAATTAGTAACTTCAATGCGCGCTACATTACCCGAAAAAGAAGATCCAACATTCGAAGAAAAACAAAAAGAAATGTATGCTAATTTCCGTGCTACATTAGCTGATGATACTTCTCTTTGGGAGCATGTAATGGAAAATATGGTGGAAAAAATAGTAAAATAAAAAAACCTGCCGAGCTCGGCAGGTTTTTTTATTACATAATGAAGAAATAGAATACCGCAGCTAAAATGAAACGATAATAAGCGAACGGTGTTAGTTTCACACGAGATAATAATTTCAAGAATGAAACAATTGCAAGCATCGCAACAACGAATGCAGTTACAAATCCTGTTACAAATAGCGTTATATCTGCTGAGCTTAATACATCCCAGCTTTTAATTAAATCTAATCCACTTGCAGCTACCATCATCGGTACCGCTAAAATGAACGTATATTCAGCTGCCGCTGTATGCGACACGCGAGCTAATAAACCACCACTGATTGTAGAACCAGAACGAGAAAATCCTGGCCAAAGAGCTAAACATTGAAACATTCCAATTGTAAATGCCTGTTTATATGTGATTTCATCTAACGTTCTTGCTGTACTTGGTTTCGAAAACTTCTCAGCAACAATCATTAAAATACCACCGGCTACTAAGCTAATAACAACTGGTCCTGGACCAAATAAAACCTCTTTAATAGTGCTATGGAATAACACGCCAAGTATCCCAGCAGGAATCATCCCGATAATAATATGTAATAAATTTAACGATGGTCCGTCTGTTACTTTACCTATTCCAACTAACGACCATAGACGCTTCCAAAATATAACAACAACTGCTAAAATCGATCCCAATTGGATAACAACTTCAAAAACTTTCGCTCTCTCATCGTCAAATCCAATTAAATGTCCTGTTAAAATCATATGTCCTGTTGATGATACTGGTAGAAACTCTGTTAACCCTTCAACAGCACCCATGATTAAACCAATTAACCAATCAGCCACAAGTAGTGCCTCCTTAATAACAAATAATATGTAATTTTTTCACACCTTATCATAATACCTTATCCCTTTTCAAAGTGCATCCTTTTTTTATTGGCTTCATATGTTATAGGCGCGTATTTCTTTTCTAATCTTTGATTAAATTGTATGATAGTAAGAGTTTGTTTTTTTATACGGAAAGGGGATTTTATGAAAGAAACTACTTCATTCTCACAAAATTTAAAGCAATTTGTATTACTATTTTTTCCGATTTTCGTAACACAAATGTCATTATTTGCGATGAGTTTTTTTGATACAACGATGTCAGGACATGCAAGTCCAACTGATTTAGCAGGTGTTGCAATTGGAACAAGTATATGGATTCCAGTTAGTACGGGGTTAACAGGAATTTTAATGGCTACTACTCCCATTGTTGCACAGCTCGTTGGATCCAAGAAAAAAGAGGACGTTCCCCACGTTGTCATACAAGCTGTTTATTTAGCAATTTGTGCTAGCTTCGTTGTTATCCTCATCGGTTTTTTCGTCGTTTCACCTATTTTAAATGGCATGCGCTTAGAAGAACCTGTGGAACGTATTGCAGCGCAATTTTTAAGTATTATCGCAATAGGAATTATACCTTTATTCACTTACACTGTTTTACGTGGATTTATTGATGCATTAGGAAAAACTCGAACAACGATGATTATTACATTATTATCATTACCAATTAACGTAATATTAAATTACCTATTAATTTTTGGTAACTTCGGTTTCCCAAAGCTTGGTGGTGTCGGAGCAGCAATTGCTTCCACTGCAACATATTGGTGCATTTTAATTATTACAGTCATTATTATTCAGACGAAAGAGCCTTTTGCCTCTTTCAACATTTTCAAACAATTATACCGACCTTCTCTTTCGAGTTGGAAAGCATTCTTAAAACTTGGCGTCCCTATCGGATTTGCTATCTTTTTTGAAACGAGTATTTTCGCTGCGGTAACGCTCATGATGAGTAATTTTAGTACGACAACTATTGCAGCTCACCAAGCAGCTATGAACTTTGCTTCCTTGTTATATATGACTCCGCTAAGTTTAGCAATGGCAATGACTATTGCGGTCGGATTCGAAGTTGGAGCAAAACGTTACGATAATGCAAAACAATACGGATTGATTGGAATTGGATTAGCCCTTGCCTTTGCTTTATTATATTCGATTCTTCTCTACTTCTTTGATGATCAAATTGCTTCTATTTATACGACAGATGCAAAAGTTCATCATTTAGCAAAAGAATTTCTTATCTTTGCAATTTTATTTCAAATTTCAGATGCAATTGCAACCCCTGTACAAGGAGCTTTGCGTGGTTATAAAGATGTAAATGTTGCTCTAATTATGACTTTAATTGCTTATTGGATAATAGGTCTACCACTAGGTTACATATTAGCGACGTATACAGAATGGGCCGCGAAAGGCTATTGGATCGGTCTTATTATCGGTCTAGCATTTGGCGCTGTCTTCCTACTTATCCGTCTCTTTCAAGTACAACGAAAATATACAACACAAAACAGCCGCTAATAATAAAGCGGCTGTTTTCTTTATGCATATTTTTTCTTGTAACGTATAATATAATGAAAAAGAAAGGTGGGTACATATGGACGACAAAGAAAAAAAGCAATCATTCGATGAAGAATTTGCCCCTGAAATTTCACCTGGATATCGGCAAGATGTACATAAGCCACCTAAATATAAAAACACTTCGTTTTTAATGGGCATTACCATTTTCGCTGCTGTATTACTCATACTTATCATTTTCGTTTATTTTTGATGAAAGGTGGCCTATTATATGAAGAAACAAGATTCCAATCGTTCAAAAAGAACTGTTAAAACACAAAAAGGATATGCAGGAGATTCTGTTCATACTCTTAAACAAGTCGAGCAAGGGAATTTATATATTGCTCAAAAAGAACTTGGTCAACAAAATGAAAATCTTTAAAGGCCCTTTATTCCTTGAGGGCCTTTTTATTCCGCATTAAGTAATACACCCTCAAATGTTCTATTGGGCAATGAATTTCCTTTATTGTACGCGCTGCTTTTGTTCTAGCACCATAAAAATATTATTAACCTTTACAATTTTCACTTCATAATTCAATTTCATTTCGCTTCTCTTACCATTTTCAGTACCCGCAACGTACGCTACAGCTTGATAAAGAAAACTCTCATCGGTCTCTTCACGTATCTCCTCGCTTGTAAATTTATACTCTAAATCTCGAAAACGATTTGGATAATAATTTTCCATTAATTGTTCATACCCTCTATTTAAAAATATTTCTTCACCTTTTCGTTTCACATCTTCTTTATTATTAAACTCAAACACTGATAGTTGTTCAGTCACAAAATGCTCTCCTACCTTTTTCATTTCATTATGAGTTAAATTTTCTATACTTTTGTTCTTTAATTCCTTATTTAACTCGTACTGATCAATCGGTTTAAAGGTAGCAAAAACCTCCTCTTTATATGACCAAAACAATACAAAAGCGATACATAGAGAAATGATTAACAGTCTTTTTTTCGTAATACTCCCGCCCTTCTTCATAATAATAGATATATTTTAACATATAGAAAGAAAATTCTGATATCATAAAATAGAATAACTTAACTCAGAAACGAGGAACAATTATGGACTCTTACAAACATTATATAAAAGAAGCTTTGCCTAATCTTTCTATACATTCATATAAACAAAATGAAGAAGGATGGGATAATGTAGCAGTTATAGTAAATGATGAGCTACTGTTTCGTTTCCCGCGAAAACAGGAATATGCGATGCGAATTCCGTTAGAAAAAGAACTATGCGCAATTCTCTCTTGTTCACTACATGAAATTAAAGTTCCAAAGTATCACCTATTCTATAAAAAGGAGACTGATGCTATTCCGCTTTGTAGTTACTATACTCTCATTCATGGTGAACCTTTAAAAACAGAAATAGTTACTACACTAGAAAAACAAGAACGAAAAGCACTTATTACACAATTAGCAACTTTCCTTGCTGCTCTACATAGTATTCCTCTAAAAAGTGTTACAGCGTTAGGATTCCCTATTGAAAAAACACTTACCTACTGGAAAGAGCTACAAACTAAATTAAATCAGTATGTTACTAACAATCTTACTTCGTTCCAGAAATCAGCCTTAAATCGTTTATTCGAGAATTTCTTTGCCTGTCTAACTACATCTAAATTTCAAAATACAATCATTCACGCTGATTTTACACATCATCACATTTTATTTAACAAGCAGAACAAACGCATTTCAGGTGTTATCGATTTTGGTGATGCGCAAATTGGCGATCCTGCTTTTGATTTTGCAGGACTATATTATGATTTCGGAAATGAGTTTACTACATCTGTATATGAACAGTACAGTACACTTATTTCTCATCATGATCCATTACTCATTCATCGTATTACTACCTTTTATCAATACAGTCCTTTACTACATAATATTATTTATAACTTTGAGTCAGAGAATGAACTCGAATTCATTACAGGCACAGAACAGCTAAAAACGATATTACAGGGATGAGATTACATTCTCTCCCTATATACTCTCTCCTCATACATCATTAACTTTTTATCCATTTCAACAATAACTTTATACAATTGAAACGCCTGTAAAATTTGCAGTTGAATTTCAAAAGGAGCATTTTGTTCTTTTAACCATTGAAATACTTTTGTTTCATCTTTCATTGATTATTCCTCCCTTTATTCTGCTATTTGTGGGTAGCCCGATTAATGAGGGCTGATAATCAGTGGGTGATTGACAAAACCCCCACTGATTAAAGTTTCACTTTATTAAAATCTGCTACAAATATACCGTAAATGATGAAAAGCTTTTCATGTCAATAACAAAAAAGGATGCAAAGTTGCATCCTTTAATGAACTATATTTTTCTTCTGTTTCGCTTCTGTCTTTACTTCTTCCCCTTGGCATTCACTACGAAACGCACAACTTATACACTCAGAACGAAAATGACGCTCTGTATAATGCTCAGGTTGCTCTAACATTTCTTTCATTCTAGATAAATCAGCCATTCCAGTTATAATATCTTCCTGTTTCGGAATGTACTCATACTTAGTTCCTTCTATTAAATTAATAACTTCAATTTTTCCTGGAAGAACTCCGAAAGCTTTATAACTGAATACTGTCATTAGCTTCTGACAAAGAGCAAGCATTTCCTCATCTGCATCGACAACATACTTTTTAATTACAAACGACTCAGCACTCCACTCACCAACTTCAAATGTCAATGACATGTGGACACCTAACTCTTCCATATATGTTTGAAACTTCTCGTATAAAAACAATGGTGGTGTCTGACTATCATCCTTTTCAACGAACTGTAATAAGTGATCCGTTAGCTTCGCTAATACAATATAGTACTCCGTCTTCGAAGCAAACATATTAATCCTTACTTTTTTCCAATACTTTTCTATTAATATTAAAAGTACAATTTTCGTTTGTTGACCCGCAGGTAGCGTGTAATACTCGTTAATAATTTGATTGACAATCATTTGTGCTATTTGTTGCCATTCAAATGAAGAAGGTTCTCTTCTTTTTATGTGACGAAAATAAAATTTATGCGGACAACGCATAAAATCATACAAATGATAATCTGTCATCGTTTTGATTGAGATTTTCTCATGCACTTGCTCTTCATCTCCCTTCTGCCATTAAGAAAGGTGTTTTACAAATTCAGCTCCAAACTGTAAACATTTTTCTACATCTTCATCTTCTGGCGTTAATTCTACTTTTAGTCCTTCTAACACAACTGCTGCCCCGCGCTCTTGTAGCTTTTCTATTAAAATGTCAACTGCCACTCCGTATTTCGGATAAGCCGAATCACATGATCCGAATACTGCCGCTTTTTTCCCAGTTAAATCAATAGAATCCATTGCATCATAAAAATCTAAGAAATCATCAGGAAGATCGCCATCTCCCCAAGTGTATGCACCTAAAATAATTCCATCATACTGTTCTAATATAGAAGCTTCTGGTGAATCCATAATATCAATAACTTCAATTTCATTTTCTGTTTCACGAATTACGCCGGCAATATGGTCAGCCATTTCCTCTGTATTTCCACTCATACTTGCAAAAATCATTACTAACTTACTCAACTGAACCTCTCCCTTTACTTTGTATCTCTTTTTCTGTTTGAATGCTCTTCTTCTCATCTACATATTCAGACCGAATTACATTTCTTTGCCATTCCATATGCTGATCAACATCTTTATTTTTATCTTTTAATCCCCTCCGCAGAAGGTGAAAATTCTTTCTCATTAACATGTCGCATCCATCCTATTGATAATAATTATCAATTCCAACTATATTTAGATTAATTGACATTGATTATCAATGTCAATAACTATTTTTAAAAAAATGATTAAAATGTACAAGCTTGTCCGTTAGCTATTCATATACTATGAATGAGCATAGTTCTTTCTCAGCCCTCTCTGACGGAAAGAAATAAAAGCAACTGCAATAGAGTGCAGTTGCCTTTTTTTGTTTTTCTATGATTTTAGTAATCTTATAGTCGTCTCTAAAAATAGCTCCACTCCACAAATTAATGCTGATTCATCCAAGTCAAATTTCGGATGATGATGTGGATAACAAGTATATATATTTTCATTACCTGTTCCTAATTTAATGAAACAACCAGGTGCTTTTCTTAAATATGCTGAAAAATCTTCTCCACCCATAGAAGGTTCAAGCTTCACAACACGCTCATTCCCAAACAAATGTAGTGCACTTTCTTCTACTATTTTCGTAATATATTCATCATTAATAACCGGATCATATCCATATCGATACGTATATGTATACGATCCTCCATGTGCTTCTGTAATTCCTTTCACAATTTTCTCGATTTTCCCTTCTGCTTCCACCCTCAATGCTTGATTAAATGAACGAACAGTTCCCATTAAAGTTGCTGTACTAGGAATAATATTGTCAGCCGTTCCCCCATGAAATTGTGTAACTGAAACAACCCTTTGCATAAAAGCACTTGTATTTCTTGATACGATATGTTGTAGATTTGTAATAATCTGTGCTCCGATAGCAATAGGATCTATCGTTTCTTCTGGTCGCGCCGCATGTCCTCCTTTGCCTTGAATCTCAACTGTAAATACGTCTGGAGCTGCCATCATCGGTCCATATGCAATTCCTATCTTTCCACTCTCAAGTCCTGACATAACATGTAAACCTATTACATAATCAACACCGTCCATTACACCTGCCTCAACCATTTCTTGTCCCCCGCCTGGATACACCTCTTCTGCGTGCTGAAAGAATAGACGAATCTCACCTGCAAAATCTTCCTTTATATTTGATAACACCTCTGCTGTGCTTAATAAAATAGCTGCGTGAGCATCGTGCCCACATGCATGCATCATTCCTTTATTCACAGATGTATAAGATTTACTTGTCTCCTCTTGAATTGGCAAAGCGTCTATATCAGCTCGAATCGCAATTACTTTCCCTTGCTTCACACCTCTTTTAATTGCTAGTACACTATATTTCGTCGGTCTCGTTACTTCAAAAGAAGAAAATGAGCATAATGTATCATATATAAATTGCGAAGTTTCTTTTTCATGAAATGATAATTCCGGATACTTATGGAAATGCCTTCTCCATTTCACGATATTTTCTTCCGAAATTAGATTCTTCCACACTCTATTCATGATAATTTCCTCCTTTTCAAAAGAACTAGAAATTTAAAAGTTTACTCCGTCTTAAATGATTAATAAAAACAAACACTGTATTTTTACGTATTCTTATAGTCCACTTTTATGTATTCACACAATCCACTTTCTATTTACATGTCAAACCCATTACAAATTCATGCTGAATGTAATATAATTGCTAAGTTAGGGATTTTCTTTTTTAGTATTTAGTGCTAATATCAGAAAAGAGCCTTTTGACTTATTTTTACCTAAAATGTGGGATTTTGTTTTTTTCACAATAATGTAGGACATGATACCTACAAAGAGCTATTATTTCATTAAGAGAGGGAAAGACATGGAAAGATTAAAAGAGATATGGTCTCGACCACTCACACAATGGGTTGCAAAGACGGTTTATTATCTTGCAATTTTATTTGCATTACTTTGGTTGTATGGATTCCATGATACAAACACAAGTACATTTATTTACAATGAATTCTAGGGTGGGAACGTTATGAAGTTATTAGAACAAATTGAAAAGTGGGCTGCAGAAACGCCTGATCAAACCGCTTTTGTTTGGCGAGATGCGAAAATTACGTACAAACAATTAAAGGAAGATTCTGATGCGTTAGCACATTGGATTTCTTCTGAGTATCCAGACGATCGTTCACCAATTATGGTGTATGGCCATATGCAACCTGAAATGATTATTAACTTTTTAGGATGTGTAAAAGCTGGACATGCTTACATTCCTGTAGATTTATCTATCCCAGCTGATCGTGTACAACGTATTGCTGAAAATTCTGGTGCGAAATTACTTTTATCGGCAACAGCAGTAACTGTAACTGATTTACCAGTTCGCATCGTAAGTGAAGACAACTTAAAAGATATTTTCTTTACTCATAAAGGGAACACTCCAAATCCTGAACATGCGGTAAAAGGTGATGAGAATTTCTACATTATTTACACATCAGGAAGCACAGGTAATCCGAAAGGGGTTCAGATTACTTATAACTGCCTTGTTAGCTTTACAAAATGGGCTGTAGAAGATTTCAACTTACAAACAGGGCAAGTATTCTTAAACCAAGCACCTTTCTCATTCGATTTATCTGTAATGGATATTTACCCATCATTAGTAACAGGTGGTACACTTTGGGCAATCGATAAAGATATGATTGCGCGTCCAAAAGACTTGTTTGCTTCTTTAGAGCAATCGGATATTCAAGTATGGACTTCCACACCTTCTTTCGCTGAAATGTGTTTAATGGAAGCATCTTTCTCTGAGAGTATGCTACCGAACATGAAAACATTCTTATTCTGCGGCGAAGTGTTACCAAATGAAGTGGCTAGAAAATTAATTGAACGTTTCCCTAAAGCAACAATTATGAATACGTATGGTCCAACAGAAGCTACTGTCGCTGTAACAGGTATTCACGTTACAGAAGAAGTGCTTGATCAATACAAATCACTTCCAGTTGGCTATTGTAAATCAGACTGTCGCCTTCTTATTATGAAAGAAGATGGCACGATCGCACCTGATGGTGAAAAAGGTGAAATCGTAATTGTCGGTCCAAGCGTAAGCGTTGGATATTTAGGAAGCCCTGAATTAACAGAAAAAGCATTTACTATGATTGACGGTGAGCGCGCCTATAAAACAGGCGATGCTGGCTATGTTAAAAATGGTCTTCTATTCTATAATGGTCGTCTTGATTTCCAAATTAAGCTGCATGGTTATCGAATGGAATTAGAAGAAATTGAGCATCACCTTCGTGCGTGTTCTTACGTAGAAGGAGCAGTTATCGTTCCAATTAAAAAAGGTGAGAAATACGATTATTTATTAGCGGTTGTTGTTCCTGGAGAACATTCATTTGAAAAAGAATTCAAATTAACATCTGCAATCAAAAAAGAACTCAATGAGCGATTACCAAACTACATGATTCCACGTAAATTCATGTATCAATCTTCTATTCCAATGACACCAAATGGAAAGGTAGATCGCAAAAAATTATTGAGTGAGGTTACAGCATGACCGCATATGGATCATTTTATTTTTTCGCTATAGTGGGCATTTTATTAATACCTACTATCATAGCTGGATTAAAAGGTAAAATGTTGCGCAAATATAATGCCGTTTTAACATTAGTCATGATTGCTATTATCTTCTCAGATAAACCAAAGCAAGCAATGATGCTAGCTGCATTTATTATTTGGCAATATGTCCTTATTAAAGGCTATTTAATTTTAAGAAAACAAAATAATAGTACATTCACATTTTGCATAGCTGTTATTTTATCGATTTTGCCTCTTATTTTGGCAAAAATCGCGCCGTTTGCATCGTTTTTACCTGAGTTAAAACTTGTTGTTTTCCTAGGTATATCTTACGTAACATTCAGAGCAGTTCAAATGGTATTTGAAGTTCGTGATGGTTTAATTAAAGAGCTTTCTTTCTTTAACTTCTGGGAATTCGTTTTATTCTTCCCTGCGATTTCAACAGGACCTATCGATCGTTACCGAAGATTCCAAAAAGATATTCAAAAGCCACCTAGCGCTGAAGAATATCAAAATTTACTATATACAGGACTAAATCGTATTTTCCAAGGTTTCTTGTATAAATTTATTATTGCTTACTTAATAAAGCAATATTGTATGGATCCAGCATTCGCTCAACACGATACAATATTTTCAAATATGATTTACATGTATAGCTATAGCTTATATCTATTCTTTGATTTTGCTGGTTATAGCTCTTTTGTAATTGGTGTAAGTTATATGATGGGAATTAAAACGCCAGAAAACTTCAATAAGCCATTCCTTAGTCGTAATATTAAAGACTTCTGGAACCGCTGGCACATGAGTTTATCATTCTGGTTCCGTGATTTTATTTACATGCGTTTCGTCTTTTTTGCAACGAAGAAAAAGTTAATTAAGAACCGTTACACTATTTCGTATATCGGTGCATTTTTAAACTTCTTCATTATGGGAATTTGGCACATCCAAGGAAGCGCTGTTGCGCAGTATGTTATTTATGGTCTATACCATGCCGCACTGTTTATTTTATTCGATATTTTTGAACGAAAAAACAAGAAGCATAAGTTTTGGCCAAACAATAAATTTACACACATCCTTGCGATTGTAATTACGTTCCACGTTGTATGTTTCGGTTTCCTAATCTTCTCTGGACACCTTAACAGATACTTTTAATGCACCCTTCTTATTCCATTAAGAAGTTGCACATATAATATATTTCGGATATAAAGGAGATTTTAAAAATGGCAGAATTCAAAGAGCAAGTATTAGATATTTTAGAAGAAGTATGTGAAAACGATATTGTGAAAGAAAACTTAGATGTTCAATTATTTGAAGAAGGTATCCTTGATTCTTTCGCTGTAGTATCTTTATTAGTTGAATTCCAAGAGCGTTTAGATATTGAAGTTTCTATTTCTGATTTTGACCGTGACGAGTGGGCTACACCAAACATGGTTATTAAAAAGTTGGAAGAAATCCGATGAACAAAGCAAAATTTGGTCCGATGCTTTTAGCATTGGCCCTTTTTGCTGTATTCTTACTTATTCCAACGCGCTTCCTACTTCCACTTTTAAGTGATGAAAAAGTAGAACAAGCTGCTACTTCTTTAAAAGAAGAAAAAATTCAAAGTATGATTTTACAGCAAAAGATGTTAGCAGATCCAAAATATCTTCCGATGTACGGTTCATCGGAATTCGCACGTATGGATGCTTTCCATCCATCTAATTATTTTAAAGTAAAGCCTGAAGGATTTACGCCATTCCTTCTTGGACGCGGCGGAACACAAGACCTTGTACATGTATTAAACTTCGCATCTACAATGGATCAATTGAAAGATAAGAAAATGGTATTCGTTCTTTCTCCGCAATGGTTTGTACCACAAGGTATTGACGAAACGCACTTTGCACCTAACTTTTCAAAACAACAAGGTTACCACTTCATTTTCAACAATGATTTAAAACCTGAAATGAAAAAACAAATTGCAAAGCGTTTATTAAACTTTGAGATTGTAAAAAAAGAAACTTTATTAAAAATTTCGCTTGAAGGTATCGCTTATGATGATACGAAGTATAAAGTAAAAGCACTTGCTGCTAAACCTTTCGCTTATATTTACCGTAACATTTTAGATCGTAAAGATTTATTTACAGCTATGTTTAATATTAAACCGCACAAAGAGAAGCTCGATCCTTCATTAAAACAAATGAACTGGGAAGAGGCTCGTAAACATGCGGATCAAATAGGTGCAGCAGAATCTGGATCTAATGAATATGGTATCGAAGATGGTTACTTCAATAGCAAAATTAAGAAAAAATTAAAGCAACGTGAAGGTTACTTAAAAAATGATGCTTATGACCAATCGCCAGAATATGAAGATTTACAAATTGTACTTGATTTATTAAAACAATCTGGTGCAAAACCACTCTTCATTTCTGTTCCTGTCAAAGGTCCTTGGTACGACTACGCTGGCTTCCCGAAAGAACGCCGCGAAGCATACTATAAGAAAGTTCATGAGCAAATTGAAAAAGCTGGTTATCCAATTGCCGACTTCTCAAATCATGAATACGATAAATACTTCTTAAAAGATCATATGCACTTAGGTTGGAAAGGCTGGGTTTACATCGACGAAGCCATCCAACAATTTTATAAAGCAAACTAACGAAAAGACCGCTTGAATTACTCAAGTGGTCTTTTTGTATATATTTTGTAATTGCTCGATTGCATTCGCCGCTTCTTTCATAACTCGCTCCACTACATGCTGAGCTGATTCGATTCGTGCCAATGATGCTGCCTGTCCTGCCCAAAGTGACATATATTCTTCCTTATTTTGCTTCGCTGCCTCTTGGCGTATTTTAGAAGTTAATACGTTTTGCACTGGATATACCGGAAGCCCTTCTTCTTTTCCTTCATGTCTTTCTATAAATTCATTCCGAATACCGCGTGCATATTTCCCGGAAAACGCACGAGTTACAGTTGTGCTCGTATCTGTACTATGTAAAACCGCTTCTTTATACACATCGTGCGTAATACTCTCTTCACTTGTTAAAAAGGCTGATCCCATTTGAACACCTTCTGCTCCTAGTGCCAATGCCGCAACAAGCCCTTGTCCGTTCATTACACCACCTGCTGCGACAATTGGGATATGCGGAATAACCCCTACTAACTGAGGTATTAACGCAAAAGTACCAATCATAGCATCTCGTTCTTTCCCAATAAACGTTCCTCTATGCCCTCCTGCTTCGCTACCTTGCCCAATAATAATATCTACTCCTAGTTCAGCAAGTACTTTCGCTTCCTTCACATGGGTAGCTGTTCCGATAACTTTTATTCCACTTCTTTTTAAATCATTTATTTCTTCTTTTTCTAACGTTTGAAATGCAAAGCTAACGACCGGTACTTTTTCATCTAATAGCACTTGTACTTTTTCATCTAATAGCACTTGTAATTGTTCCTTATAGCTTTTTGGAAGCTTTAACGTTCCTTCTACTTCTATACCTAATTCTCTATTCACTCCGCTTAGTAATACTTTCGCCTCATTTACCTTCTCTTCTTCTATTTCTATCTCTTTCGTTACAAGTAAATTAACACCGAAAGGCTTATCTGTTAGTTCTCTTATTCTATAAATCGCTTCACGAATTTGTTCTGGGCTCATATAGCCGGCTCCAAGCGTCCCTAATCCTCCACTATTACTTACTGCTGCAACAAGTTCTGGCGTCGTAATCGCGCCTGCCATACCAGCTTGAACAACGGGATACTCAATTTTTAATATGTCTGTTACTCGACTTGTAAACATCATTTCCCCTCCTATTTCCTTTATATCTTCTTTATTTGATAAGCTTTCCCCTGCTTTTGCAAGGGTTGAACTTCATATGAAGCGAATATATTGAAAGAGAAGGAGGCTGAGCTTAATGATTTATCCAAATGCATTAAAACAAGGTGATACAGTAATGATTATTGCACCATCTGGTCCACCTACAATCGAAAGTGTATTAAAAGGTGTGAATGTATTACAAGAGATGGGGTTATCCGTAATAATCGGGAAGAGTGTTTACGAGAAATATGGATTTTTAGCCGGAAGTGATCAAGTTCGGCTTGACGATATACATGAAGCATTTACAAATAATGAAGTGAAGGCAATTTTTTGTGCACGAGGTGGTTATGGAAGTGCTCGTCTTCTTCCTCACATTCAATATGAAGTTATTAGGCAAAATCCAAAAATCTTTTGGGGATATAGCGATATTACAGCTTTACATACTGCTGTTTCACGTTATGCAAAGCTTATAACATTTCATGGTCCGATGATTGAAGAACTAGGAAAAGGTATTGATTCCCTATCTTTATCCTCTTTTAATCAGCTATTCCATCCGTATTCAACCATTTTATCTGCATCAGAATGTATCGTACCTAGCTCTCACAGTACAGTTACAAGTACGTTAGTTGGAGGAAATTTAGCTGTGTTAACAAGTATAATTGGCTCGCCCTACGAGATAATTACGAACAATACACTTTTATTACTTGAAGACATTGGTGAAGAACCGTACCGCATTGACCGTATGTTAAATCAGCTACTTTTATCTGGAAAGTTTAATGAATGCAGGGGCGTTATTTTCACAAGTTGTCACGACTGCACTCCTTCAAAGCCCTCTCAATCATTGCAAACAATATTATATGAATATTTCGCGCCATATCATATACCTGTCCTATTCGATTTACCAATTGGACATATAAGTCCAAACATCGGTATTCCACTTGGAGCTACAGCGACAATAAACACGAATAATAAAACAGTCTCTATTTCTTCTGGTATAGCCACTTCATATTCAAATTAAAAAGTAAAAGGAAAAGCGATTACGCTTTTCCTTTTACTTATAATAATTAAAAATTCGTCCAGATGCGATATCTGCAATTTCTTCTGGAATAAATGTTTTACTTATATCAGTGCCAACATTTAATACAGCTGTAGCATCTTTCTCAATGCTACCAAATAACTCTTTCCCACGTATCGTAATAAGGGGCGTTCCTTCTGGCAACACATCTTTTACAAATTCCATTTGTGTAAAGAACGGAACGATCCATCTACCTTCTCCTTGGAAATGACGCAAACGAAGTATTCCTTCTGTTGCCCCGTCCTCTGCTTCTAGTGAACCAGCAACATAAAACTCAGTAGATAAGAGCAATTCATAAAATTCCTTTTGCTTCTGTTTATCATCCCCTGCTACAACAAGTACCTCTTCTAATTTCTTTACTGAAATTTGCTCCATATGATGCCACCCCTATTTTCAAAATGATTGTACTTAGATTATACGAAATATTCTTATTTTTTTCTACATAATTCGCAATTATTTTCTTGAAATAATTTTAACACTTCTTTTGTCGTCACAATCGTAGCAAACTCTTCATGTAAATTTACAAGTGTCATATTGTGAATATCCTCTGCACTATACTCCTTACCATCTAAACCTTTACGGTTAAACGTAGCCGTTGCATCACTCACTAAATATGTTGTAAATCCTAAATTCCCTGCCATTCGTGTCGTAGTTTCCACGCAATGATTTGTCGTTAATCCTACAACCACTGCTGCATTACATTTGTTCTTTCTTAATTGCTCTTCTAAATTTGTCCCAATGAACGCGCTGTTAACGAATTTCTGAATAACCACTTCATCAAGTAGTGGTTGCACTTCTTCTTTAAAGTTTACCGTTTCCGCTCTCTCATAAAACATTGACTGAGCATTTTCTTTATTTACATGTTGAATATGAAAAACTGGTCGTTCCCTTTTTCTCCATTCTTCTAACAAAATTCTCATGTTTTCTTCAGCAAAAATATTATTTCTCTCGCCCCAATCTGGTAATTGAAATGCCTTTTGTACATCGATTATGATAAGTGCTATTTGATTTGTCATCATTTCCCCCTTAATTTGGCTGTAATTGAAATAGAAAACCAAGTTGTTGTGACGCAGTAATAAAGCAAACATAGGCGCAAAGCTCTACAATTTCTTTTTCTGTCCAATATTGTTTTAATACGTGAAACATATTATCATCTATTGCTTTTCGGTCATGAACAAATGTATGCGCAAAAGTAACAGCTACACCAATCTCCTCTGCCTTTTGCACATCATCAGGTCTTCCCTTTGCCATACAGTACGGACATTCATTCCCATACGCTAATGTTCTTCTCACTTGCTCCTTCAACTCTGCTGAAAGAGTTCCTTTATTGTACAGTGTATCTTCTAACGTACTCCACGAGTGTAATATATCCGAATTATGCCCTAATAACTTTTGAAACTTTGTATCTCCTACATTTGATAATGAAATTCTCTCCATCATTTCCCCTCCTATTTCCTTCTGTTTTATTGTAAAATAAATAACGTTCACTTTACATTTCATATGAATCTTAATTTATATTTTTCCTTTACAAAAATCATTATTTTACTGGAGGTATATTTACAAATGCAACTAGACCGTGTTGATCGAAAAATTTTAAATGAATTATATAATGATAGTCGCCTTTCTATGCGTGAATTGGCGAAACGAGTAAACTTATCTGCTCCGTCTACTGCAGAACGTGTTCGTAAACTTGAAAGTGAAGGCGTTATTCAAAAATATACAATCGATATCGACTATAAAAAAGCAGGACTAGTTTTAGATTGTATTTTAGAAATCACTTTAAAAAATGGTGATACAACACGTATGCAACAGTTTATTCAGTCTTATCCATCTGCAAGTTTTTGTTACCGAGTAACAGGAAGCTTATGCTACATTGTAAAAATTTCTGTTCCTTCACTCGTTGAACTTGAAGAATTTATCAATGATGTTTCTTCATATGCAACGACAGTTTCTCATATCGTATTATCAGAAGTATCTCTTACTCCTGATATTGAACATATCTTCCCAGAAGATTAATTTATTTTTATTCATAAATTATAAAAAAACCCCTTACAATAAGAATAAAAATAATATATTATGTATTAAAATACATAATATTCGAGAAAGGGGCTTTACATTGAAAATCTGGTTTTATGAAAAAACGGCACAATTAGATGACTTGCTTGGTATTTGGGACAATGTTCCGACCATCCCGCGAATTGGTGAAAAAGTGGAGATTTTAAAGACAGTCCGCACTGTTACAGATATTAAATATGTAAAGAACGGTAATAATTTTCGTGTAGAAATTATTACAAATTAAAAAGTAGCTCCTAAGAGCTACTTTTTAATTATCTATTATGTGCTTTCTTTATAACGATTTTATCTTCTTCTACAGCTACTGTTACATAATCATTTTCTTCTAACCGAAGCTTATTTACAGCCTCATCTGGTAACTCTATGGCCATCAATCTATCGGTTACGATCACTTGACTATACACTTCATTTTCTTGTGATGAATTCACTACTTTTTGCTCATTTATAAAACGTACTGGTGGCACGCCAACTTCTTTTACTGTACGCCATTGTTTCCAAACATACGGAATTAACCATAGTAATCCAACAACTGTAAGACCGATACCAATCCATAAATTACTTTGCGCTTGTAATTCAGTAATTGAGATTGTACCACTTTCTTCTCCACCGAAAAATTGCATACTTGTTGCAATCAAATTATTTAGAGCGTGCACAGCTATATTCGTCCATATATTTTTTGTCTTTATGTATAAAAGACACATAACGACACCAAACATGAACGCACCAATAACATCAAAATGTCCTAGGCCAAAAATAATTGAAGATATAATTACAGCTTTTTTAATTCCCCATTTATGAGCCATTCGCTGTAAGAAAAATCCCCTAAAAATAACCTCTTCCATAATAGGTGCTAACACACATGCTGAAATGAAAGTAAATATCATCATATATACGTTACTCGTATTAATAACATTTCCGTCTTCTAGCATAGTAACTAAGAAATTCGGTAACGTATGTGCTAATATGTAAAATTGAATCTGAGATATGCCAACTGAAAAAATCATCCCCATTATCGTTGCTAATACAATTAATCCCCAAGATAAACGTCCTGGCTTATCAAAAAAACTGTTAAATACAATATTATTTTTATTTGTTTTTACGTATAGCCAAAGTAACGGAAATACAAAAAATACAGTTATTTGTGAAATAACCTCCATCGTATTCTCAGAAACATTTGCTAGACCTAATGGTATCATTATAAGGAACACCCCTATAATCATCCATCCAAAAAAGCTACGTAGCCTTATACGTGAAAATGCATAGTGCATATAGAACACCTCCAAAGATAGTAAAAGTAAATGGTCGGATAACTACATTATAATATGAATATAGTTGAAACTCTTCCTATTTTTCTCAATTACTTTCAAACAACATAGCTCTTAAAATACCATATCGCTGTTCTTCAAGTTGCAATCCAAGTGAAATTTATGTAATAAAAATCCCCGTTTTTACAAGCGGGGATTTCTTTTATTATAATACGTCACGTTTTTGGAATAATGCACTTGATGCTACAAGTAACACAACAAAGTATGCAGCTACAAGTAATAATGAAGTTGTAAACGTAAATTCTGTAAATGTTGGTTCCATTCCACCATTGATTAATTTATTACTATCGTAAGCTCTTAAATCCAAATGGTTGAATACTACAAACTTCGCTACACCTTTTGCAAACATTATTAATACCATATTAATTGCACCTTGTAAGAAGAATAGGAACATCGTAATAATTAATGGTAATACAGATTTTCTAAAGACATTTGCTAGGAAAAATGCAAGTGTTGCAAAAAAGAACGGTGAAAGTAGTTGATATAAAGTGGACTTCATAACGATTCCTAATGTTAATTCTGTTTTACTACCATCCATTACAATACCGCCAATAATCATTGCAATTAGCATACCAGCTAATACGATAAATAACATTGCTAATAACACTGTAATATATTTAGAAAATAAAACTGCAAGTCTTTTTCTTGGACGGATTAACAATTGTTTAATTGTACCTTTTTGGAACTCATCAGTAAGAGTACGGGCAGCAAGTGTAATCCCAAAAATCGTTGTAAATAAAACAATTAAGCCAATCTCTGAGTTTGCATAATCTAAATATGATCCCTTAAACTCATCACCTTTTCCCCACTTCAACATTGCTAAAGTACCTAAAATTTCGAGTGCCGCAATGACACCCATTAAAATATACATACCTTTTTTCGCATGCAACTTTAAAAATTCATTTTGAATTAATTTAAACATTACGCTTTCACTCCCCCAGTAATCGCTAAGAACTCATCCTCTAACGTTTTATTTTGAACAGTAACTCCGTATACAAGCACATCAGCATGAACAAGTTTTTTTACAAGTTGCGGAATGTTGTCTTTTGTTACAGATGCTACAATTACATTCCCTTTTGCTTTACCTTTAATGATTTCATTTGCTTTCTGAACTTCATCTACTTCAAACGCTACAACGACTGCCTCATCATGTTTCACTTTTTCATGTAAGTTGTACTCTTGTACAAACTCACCTTGTTTAATAATAACGACGCGATCACACATTAATTCAATTTCACTCAATAAGTGACTTGATACGATTACAGCAATATTCTCTTCTTTCGCTAAACGTTGTAAATAATCACGAATTTGGCGAATACCAGCTGGATCTAATCCATTTGTCGGTTCATCTAAAATTAAGATTTTTGGCTGATGCAGTAATGCCTGTGCAATTCCTAAACGTTGTTTCATACCAAGTGAATATGTTTTCACCTTTTTATGAATCGCATGCTCTAACTCAACAAGCTTTACAATCTCAGCAATGCGCTCTTTACTAATTGGTGTAATGGCCATGTTCGCAAAATGCTTTAAGTTTTGCATTCCTGTCATATAATCATATAGTTCAGGATTTTCTACAATCGCTCCAATTTGCTCTAGTGCCTTTTCACGCTCCGAGCGAATACTATGTCCACAAATTGTAATATCGCCCTCTGTCATTGAAATAAGACCTGTCATCATACGGATTGTCGTCGTCTTACCGCTACCGTTCGGTCCAAGGAATCCGTATACTTCTCCTTCACGAACCTCAAATGATAAACCACGAATAATTTCCGTTCCACCAATCTTTTTTCGAACATTCTCTAACTTTACTACTACGTTTCCCAATGCTGATTCCTCCTTTAGACTTCTAGTTTTTTATCGACTATGTGACCTGTAACTACTAGTAATATAATTGTTAATAAACAATTAAAAAATAGATTTAAAATTGTAACCTCTGTACCAGAATAAAATGATGTATTTAAAAAACCATTTTGATCTATAAATCCAATATTATTTATAGCAAACACATACTTTTCTATTTGCTGAAAAATATACGTTATTCCTCCATTAAATGCGGTAAAAATGACGAATAAAACTAAACAAGCAACTTTATTCATAGATGATTTCACATTTAATAGTTTTACAATTACTATAATGAAATAAATAGAAACTAGCATATTAAGAAAATCTAGTCCCCATAAGAAAATAGATAACATATGATGTAATATTCCATAATTATATAAACTGTGTATTGCTTGCTGAGTACCTAAATTAGTTTTTCCATTGTAAATATTTAAAGAAAAATAGTATAGAAAAATGATTCCTATTCCTAGCAAAATCATAAAGAGTAGTACACAGAATAAACTATTTGCACATATATACTTTTTTGCTGAAATAGAAGTATAACGTAGCATAGAGTTTTTTAACATTTTCCGAAAAGACGATATACCTGTTAAAAGAATTGCAAATCCATTTATACCTAGTACGATAAAGAATATAATAATAATTATATCTTGCCTACCTGAAATTCTAACTCCTGAAACTCCTTTCATATTAAATAAAAGAATTAATGAAACTGTAATAAAACCAAAGTAAATAATGGCTATCTTTCTCTTATTACAATTATATAGATAAAGAAAAAGCTGACTCATTTCTCATAGGCCTCCTTAAACAGCTCACGTACTGCTTTACCCTTTTGAAATCGTAGTTCTTCCACATTTTCATGCAATATTATTTCTCCATCTTTCAAAAAGATTACTTCATCGAATATATTTTCGATTTCTCTTATTAAATGAGTCGATATAAGTAGCGTACAATCTTCACGATAAAATTTAAGTATTAACTCAAGTACATGTTCTCTAGAAACAAGATCAATCCCGCCCAATGGCTCATCCAGTACATATAGCTTCGCTTTTCGAGAAAACGTTAAAATAATCTGCAGCTTCTCAACCATACCTTTTGACAATGCTGTAATTTTTTCTTCTAACGGTATTTTAAATTCTGCAATCGTATCTACCGCTTTTTGAATATCGAAGTCTTTATAAAAATCTCGGTAGAAAAATAAAGCGTCTTTTACAGTCATCCAATCATCAAAGATTGGCTTATCGGACATAAATGAAACAATTTCTTTCGTCTGTAACCCTACCTTTTTACCGTCTATTGTAATACTACCTTCAGAAGGGTGTTGCAAGCCTGCAATCATTTTCAATAACGTCGTTTTCCCGCTCCCGTTATCTCCAACAAGCCCAACGATTTTCCCTTCCGTAATCTCTATGTTTAATTCACGGATCACTGCTTTTAATCCGTATCTCTTCCATAAGTTTTCTATTTTCAATAGCTCTGTCATTGGCTCTCCTCCCTCTTATCATGTAATGAAGAACGAAGAATTGTAAGAATTTCTTCTTCTGAAAAACCTAAATTGTCCATTCCATCTATAAAAGAATGAAGTAATTCTTTCGCCATCTCTTTTCGCAGCTCCATAATTTTCTCCCCTTCATTCGTTACATACCGTCCCATTCCTCTACGTGTGACAACAACTCCATCCCGTTCTAGCTCTTGAAATGTACGCTGAATCGTATTTGGATTCACTTGTAATTCACTCGCTAATTCACGGACAGAGGGAATTTTATCACCAGGTAATAAATGTCCTGTTACGATCTCTTTTTTTATGTATTCCATTACCTGAATGTAAATTGGTGTATTTGGAGAAAACTCTATTTTCATTTCTTCCCTCCTTTTGTATCAGTGTACTAGTTAAATAATACACCGATACAAAAAGTTTGTAAATACCCATTTAATTACAAAAAAGTTCTATCCGTTAAACGAATAGAACTTCCCAAATATAAATCGCTATACAAAAATAATAGTGTTATGTAAACAAAATTATAAAGAAAAACTGTCTTATCAATGAATAAGACAGTTTTTCTTTATAATCCTATATTAAAAGTTAAACACGAAGTCATCGTCAGCTAACTTTTCAACGTTCGTTGCTTTTACGTAACCATTTCCTTTTACAGAGAAGAAATCATGGTTTTTCGTATCTGTACGTAAACCATTTAAAACGATTGGGTTAATTTCTTCTTCTTCAAACTTCGGCTCAAGTCCTAAGTTCATAAGCCCTTTATTCGCATTGTAACGAACGAAACGATTTACATCTTCTACAAGACCGATAGAAGTGTAAATTTCTTCTGTATAGGCCATTTCAATTTCATATAGTTCCATTAATAACTCTTGTGTTTCTTTTTGCACTTCTTGTTGCTCTTCTGCAGAAAGTTCTGCGAAGATTTGTTGTGCTAAAATACCGACGAATACGCCGTGAATTGACTCATCACGAATTATCAAGTTGATAATCTCACCACTTGCTGTTAGTTTTCCTTGACCAGCTAAGTAAAGTGGATAGAAGAATCCGCTATAGAATAAGTAACTTTCTAAGAACACACTTGCTACCATTGCCATGTATAACTCTTTTTTTGTTACTTCAGGCTTTAATAAACGACGATAGTAACTAGTAATAATACCAGCTTTTTTCTCAAGTAACGGATGATTGTCTACCCAGTCAAAAATATCATCAATCTCTTCTTCTGTAGCTAATGTTGTGAAAATGTGACTATAACTTTTCGCATGTACTTCTTCCATAGCTCCCATGAAAGCTAATACACTTTTCGCTTGTAAATTTTCAAGATGAACCAGTACAAGTGGCATTCCTTCGCCACCTTGTTTCGTATCTAAAAGTGTTAAACCACCTAATACACGCTTATAAGCAATTTGCTCTTCTTTCGATAATTGCACCCAAGTATTTTTGTCAGACGAAACCGCAATTTCTTCTTCTGTCCAAAACTGAGCGATGTTTTGCTTCCAAAACATTAAACTAAAATCATCTTCTTTTTTGTTCCAGTTTACCGCACGCATTAAATCGCCCCTTCTCTAAATATGATAACTAAGCATGAGCAGGGTTCAGAAAACCCTGCTCATCATGTCTCACTTTTTATATTAAACGGTACAAGCCACACACTCTTCCACGCTTAATTTACGTGTTCTCGTATAATACAGACTCTTTAAGCCTTTTTTATGTGCATAGATGTAGTAACGTGCTAATTCACGTGTTGAAATATCACTATTAACGTAAAGAATTGTACTAATTCCTTGGTCAATATGTTCTTGAATTTCTGCGATTAAATCAATTAATTTAAACTGATTCATATCGTAAGAAGATTTATAGTACCAGAACGTATCTTTTGATAAATACGGCATTGGATAATATGTTGTCGCATTCGCATATGTTCTTGATTCGATTTGACTTACGATCGGCATTACGCTTGAAGTTGCATTTTGAACGTAACTGATTGATTGTGTTGGAGCAATGGCAAGACGATATGAGTTGTATAAACCATTCTTCTGCACTTGCTCTTTTAAACTTGTCCAATCTTCTTTTGTTGGAATATGAATTCCTTCAAATAGTTGCTGAACTTTTTCAGTTACTGGGCTGTAATCTGTCGTTTCATACTTTTCGAAGTATGTGCCATTCGCATAATCAGATTTATCGAAGTCCTTAAATGTCTCGCCTTTTTCTGTAGCGATTTCCATACTTTTCTCAATAGAGTAGTAATTTAACATCATAAAGAATGTACGAGCGAACTCTTTCGCTTCTGCACTTTCATAAGCGATTTTATTTTTTGCTAAATATCCGTGTAAGTTCATTGCTCCAAGTCCAACTGAATGAAGCTCGTCATTTGCTTTTTTCACAGTTGGTGCATTCGGAATAATCGTCATATCAGAAACAGCTGTTAAAGCTTCCATTCCCGCATGAACTGCTTCACGAATTTCTTTATTTTCCATTACGTTTACGATATTTAACGATCCTAAGTTACAGTTAATATCACGACGGATAATGTCATCTGTACCGTAATCATTTATTTCTGAAGTTTCTTGAAGCTGGAAGATTTCTGTACATAAGTTCGACATCTTCACAGTTCCAATATCCTTCAATGGATGTTGATTATTTGCATTTGATTTAAACATTAAGTATGGGTAACCAGACTCAAGCTGAATCATAGCGATTTTAATAAGCATATCACGTGCACTAATATCTAGTGGCTTCTTCTTCACTTTCGGATTGCTCATTAATTCATCGTACATTTCATCGATATCAATGTCATCTAAATGCTTTCCGTATTCTTTATACACCGTGTAAGGCGCGAAAACATGGAAAGGTTCGTTTTTCTCAGCAAGCTCAAAGAACTTACTTGGAACGATAATTCCGATTGATAGAGACTGAATACGGCTCTTCTCATCGGCATTTATTTTTTTGGTCAACTCGTCTTCATATTTCTATGAAGGTTGGACTATATCATCAACCTGTAACTGGTTGCCTTGCACTTCGACTGGTACCTATTTCCAGCCTACTCTACTAGCTTTCGTCTAATGACGCGCGTTCGATAGTCTCTACACCTTCTTGAAAGTATTGATAATTAGGAAAGTTATTAGAACTACCAATATAAAACTTCCTGTTTTCCTTATTAATTATCAAATAAATTCCACAGTTCATGGAATCTCGCCTCCGGTGAATATAAGATTCCACTTCACCCAAGTAATATTTCTTTCAAGCTTGGCACGGTATTACCTGCTATCCACTTGCATGGACCGTAGGCTCTCTTAGTCAGCTTCTTCGCGGGTTCTTTTTCTTTTACCCCTTATTCAACTGATACCGTTAGCCGCTAATGCGACACCCTATTGGTTAGGTTCACAAGGTTTTCTCATACACATTACTGTGTAGAGGGACTACCAATTAATCCAGGAATTCAATAATATCCCAATGGAAAATGTTTAAATATACTGCACCGGCACCTTTTCGTTGGCCAAGCTGATTCGCATATGAAAACGAATCTTCAAGCAATTTCATAACAGGTACTACGCCACTTGCAGCGTTGTCGATACCTTTAATTTGCTCACCGCGTGCGCGTAGCTTAGATAAGTTTAAAGCTACTCCCCCGCCGATTTTCGATAATTGCATCGCAGTATTAATGTTAAAGCCGATCGAATTTAAGCTATCGTCCATCTCTAACAAGAAACAAGACACCATTTCTCCTCTTCTGCTTCTTCCCGCATTTAAAAAGGTTGGTGTCGCTGGTTGGTAGTTTTGTTTTACAATCATGCTTGCGAATTGTCTTGCCTTCGAAACATCACCGCGTCCTAAGTATAATGAAACAATTGCTACACGATCTTCATAGCTTTCTAAGTATTGTTTTTGATCATTCGTTTTTAACGCATAATCTTTGTAGAACTTAGATGCTGCCATATAAGATTGGAACTCGAAGTTTTCACCATAAGCGATGTTATATACTTCCTCTACTTCCTCCAAGCTATACTCGTCCAGAACGTTGTAATAGTAATCATGTTCTTTCATATACTCCATTCGCTCTTCCACGCTATTAAAAGGAACGGTATTCTCTCTAGCTTCTTCCATAAAGACTTCTAATGCCTCTTTATCTTTATGAAGCTGATAAAAACCGTCCTGCATTTGCGTGATTTCATTATTCAGTTCAATGTGTCGCAATCTCCCGCACCCTTTCCTTAAAATATTCTACATCGTTATTTGTTCCAGATAACTCAAATTTTGATACAATAGGCACTTCATATTTAGTAGAAATCTTGTCAGCACTTGCACCGAACATGTCTCCCCAGTTACGATTGCCGCTTGCAGATACGCCTTTTAATTTTTCATTATTGCGCTCTAAAAAGTCTAAAACACGTTCTGGTACATTGCCAAAACCTGTTGTATACGTAATAAGAATAAAGTCTTCATCTATTACTAGATCTTCATCAATTTGAACGGCCGGCATATTTAATTTGTGAATGAAACGCTTCACGTTTCCTGTCATAGAATCATATGCAACTAACATTTCCGACCCTCCCTCTCAAATCTATATTCTCTATATGTTGTTCTTGATTTCTCTATATATTGTATTACGTTTCAAAATAAGACACAAGATATATGTATAAATTCTTTCTTTTTTTAACTTTTACTTTTCGACATGATAGCCGTTTTTTTTCAATACAATGACTATGAAACAACATTCTAAAACTCATGTCAATAAAGTGCTTTTCAAAAAAGTTGTCAACGAATTTAACCTTATTTTTAAAAAAGTTAACAATATATTTTGTCATAAAACAGTAGATGCTGAAGAAATATATTTCTCCAGCATCACGCAAAAAAGAACAGATATGAAACTATAATCTGCTCTAAAAAACGATTACATTTATCAAATTTACCTTATTAAATATATTATACATATACTTTCGTTTCTCGTTACATACTAAAAGATAACTATTATAGAAAAAGATTATTATTATGGAACTTCAATTTATTTATGAAAAGTTTATTCAGAGTGCTCAATGCGCAAAATATCTTTTACAAATATATGATGCGGATTTTCATCTTTATCAATCATTGTACATACCGGAGCCTCTTCATCAAAGTATACAATCATTCCTTCTACGTACTGATATTTATGTCGAACTTGTACAGTTACTTTAATTTCTACTGCTTCTTCATATGCTCTTTTTATTTTCTGAAGCATTTTTGCTGAACATTTTCGTTTCTCTGGATACATAACCATTCCCATAAATCGATTGCCGGCTCTATCTTTCCACATATAATCCCAATGTGGTAAAATGCCTTGTTTAAAATCGCCCATAATTCCCCTCTCCTTTATCTTTTATTTATCCCGCATTAAACGTCCGATTGGTGAAAGGCTACTAATCAGTGAGAGATGCCCTGCTGATCAAAATTCCCCTTTATGAACGTGGCGTTTCTGAATATGTATAAATCACTTGCCCGCCTCGCTGTGCGTTACCAATGAAATGCTTAAAGTCTTCTCTATTTACAACAACTTCTCTGAACGTATAAAATACATCTTTCGTAACAACATACTCCTTTATTTCACCATTTTTTAGCTGATCTAAAATTGTATTTGCTAATTCTTTATCCATGTATTTCACCTCTCTGCAATATTTTATTTTATCGTATATTCTATAGGTCAACAACTGTAAATTTATCCCGCTATTTGCAGGTAGTGCGATTGGTGTTGACTACTAATCAGTCGTGGAATGAACAAAAAATCTTACTGATTAACGTTTCACTTTATCTCGTTGTTATGCCATGATTTTATTTTCGTTATTTCGCAAACAATATCGTTTTACTATATGTCCACTAAATATCATATACTAACATAGCTACTTCTCTATATCAAACATTTCGGCATTCAATTATGCAAAGTTCCATACCACTATGCTACAATATACAAATAGAACTAGGAGGGATACTATGATTCGGAAAGCAAAAAAGACAGATGCAATGGCAATAGCTCCTTTATTGTATAATGCTCTGCATGAAATTGCTGAAAAAATCACAGGTAGCACAGATGAAGCAGAAGTATTACTAGGACTTGAGACATGGTTCTCAAAAGAAAATAACCGCCTGAGCTACGAAAACTGTTTTGTCTATGAACAAGACGAGAGTGCAGTTGGAGTTATTGTCGCTTATCACGGTAGTGAAGCAACACAGCTTGACGCACCAATTGTACATCACTTAAGAGAATTACATAAAGATGAATCAATTACGTTAGAAAAAGAAGCTGAGCTTGATGAGTATTACATTGATACACTATCAGTTTCAAGTGCACACGGCGGAAAAGGTATCGGTTCTAAATTAATTGAAGCTGCCGAAATCTATGCAACTGAAAAAGGGCATGAAAAAATCGCTTTACTTGTTAATTTAGAAAACACACGCGCCTATTCACTATACGAAAAGTTAGGTTATAAAAAAGATGAAATTGTTATGCTAGTAGGCGAACCTTATGCTCATCTCGTAAAACCATTAAACGTCAAAATTTCTGTATCTTAAAAAGAAAGCACACGATTTATATAAATCGTGTGCTTTTATGTTAAATTCGTATTTAATATATTTCCATCCATCGCCTCGTGAAACGTATATGTTGTACATCCCCATGGCTTTCTATGCAAAATAGGCGAACCAGACCATCCCATTGCCCTCAGCTCCGTTCCAATCATCGAATTAAAATAATTATGACCTACAAGAGCAATACTTCCATGTACGAGAGCATAACGATGTAATACGTAAGCTGCTTGCCTTGCCCTCTCTCTTACTTCCTTATAAGATTCAACATTTTTATGGTAACCAAGTATCCATAATGCTCGTCCAATACACATCCATACGTTAAGTTTACACTTCAACCATTTTGGCGCATAAAAGCTCGCCGGAACTGCCACTTCCCTAAAAAGAGAATTTTGTATAAAACATAAAGAATCCATTAATTCAGCTGCTGACTGTACAGCACACTTTTGATCACTCGTTACAATCAATTTCGCTACTTCAACCGCTTCTCTTGTTTCCAATGGTATAGGTTGTTTTTCTGTTATAGTATGTAAGTCATATCCTTTTATCCATTCATGAAAGGATGTAACCGTCATTGGTTCTATAGTACAATCTAAGCGACCATGACGAATAAAAGAAATCTTCATTCTTTTCACTCTCCATTCATCACTTATGAACTCTATTATGCACTAGTTCTAAACATCATACCACGCAAGAAAATAAAGTTATATACCTTTACATCTCCCCACCATTATCATGTGTTATCGAAGCATGGATACCATCCATCCCATCAAAATATGTACTCGTATCATATTGACGAATCTTTTTTAAATGCATATAAGAAAATAAAAATAAAATTAAAGCTATAACACTCCCCACAAATTCAAACATCATTTTACCGCCTCTAATTTCTCCCACTTCAGCAGGTTATTCTACTTTTTCATTATACCTCGATATAAAGATTCTCGCATTTTTGCTATTTTTTTCAAAAAACATGGATTTTCTACATATTTTCTTACAAAAAGTGAATATTTTTCGAATTTTTACTTTGGAAACATTTACAAAGTAGGAAATATGGTTCAAAATAGGAGGAAATAAAAAAACCCAAATTTATTCTTTTTTTGGGAAAACTGTAACAAGGAGAGTTGCTTATGCAGATCGCAGAAACTGGAGATATCATCGAATTTAAAGGTGGAATGCAAGGCCGTGTTCAAAAAGTAAATCAAAACTCTGTTATTGTTGATATAACAATTATGAAGAATTTTAGAGAACTAGATATGGAACCTCTTACAGTTGTAAGTCATAAAAACTATACTGTCATTAATCAAAATGCATAATATAATAGAAAGAAAGGGCCTGTATACTATACAGGCCCTTTCTTTCTATTAACGATTATCAATTGTTTCCGGATATAGATCGTGGTTCATCATGCGGTAATCAGCCATTTGTTCATACTTCGTCCCTGGGCGCCCGTAGTTGCAGTATGGATCAATTGAAATACCACCACGTGGTGTGAATTTCCCCCATACCTCAATATAACGTGGATCCATTAATTTAATTAAATCGTTCATAATAACGTTCATGCAATCTTCATGGAAATCACCATGATTGCGGAAACTAAATAAATACAACTTTAAAGATTTACTCTCTACCATTTTTTGCTCTGGAATATAGCTAATATAAATTGTTGCAAAATCTGGTTGTCCTGTTTTCGGGCATAAACTTGTAAATTCAGGACAATTGAATTTTACAAAATAATCACGGTTTGGATGATTATTATCAAATACCTCTAATATTTCTGGGCTATATTCAAATAAATATTTTGTATTTTGATTCCCTAGTAATGTTACATCTTTTAAATCTTCATCTAATCTTCCTGTCATTTTAAACATCCCTTCTCGTTATACGCCGCGCTTATTTCCCCATACTAACGCATGAAGCTGAGGCAATACTTTTGCATCATTCATCTCTTTACAATTTACAGCTTTATCAATCAGCCATTCATACTTATCTAATAATTTTTTTATAAGCATCGCATCATCCACTGTTTTTGTATCATCGTTTCCTACTTGTAAGAAAAATGGTACCTTTGGATAACGTTCGTGCATCTTAACTGCATATTCAAAATCATGATCATCGAATACTACTACTTTTAAACTAATATCTTTTCCTGCTAGTTTCTGAATAATAGCATCTAACCTCTGAAAATCTGTTTTCATCGTTGAACTTGGTGGTTTTGGAGAAATTGTTATCTCATCAATTTGAAGTAACCAATCTTGCCATTTACTCCCTTGCGTTTCAATTGCCGTTCGCATTCCATTTTCTTTTAATATAAAAAGAAGAAACTCAATATTTTTCAGTAATGCCGGATTTCCACCTGAAATCGTAACATGAGAAAAATTTTCTCCTCCAATTGCAACAAGCTCATCCCAAATATCTTCTGGTGTCATCTGTCTAATTTGATCTTTAGCTGATCCATCCCACGTAAAAGCAGAATCACACCAAGCACAGCTATAATCACAACCAGCTGTACGGATAAACATTGTCTTTTGCCCTACAACCATTCCTTCACCTTGAATAGTCGGACCGAATATTTCTAAGACAGGGATTTTACTCATCAAGCATCCACTCCCGTCTTACTTCCGCATAACTAGTCGGCGTCTCAAATAGACGAACAAATTCAACGCGAGCTCCTTTATATTCGTTCACTCGATTCTCTTTTGTTAGTGCTTCTGCCATCTTTTCATAAATCCAAACGACCATATTTTCAGCAGTCGTATTCATTGCAGGTAACGTTTCGTTTAAATAACGATGATCTAGATAAATTTCTATTTCATTCTTCCAAATTTCTTTTATATCTCCAAAGTCAATTGCAAGACCTATTTGATTTACATATCCACTAATTCCAAATACAACTTTATATGTGTGACCATGTAAGTTTTTACATTTCCCTTCATAACAGTGTAAATGGTGTGCTGCATCAAATGTAAATTCCTTGCTGACCATTACTCTTTTATTATGGTATTTGAGTTGTTTACGCTGAATATCCTTGTCCATTTTTTGCAAATTCTCTACGATGCGAAATCCAAAAAAGTTATCCATTAGTTGTTCGCTCCTTCGCGTTCTTGTAGGTACGTATCTAATCCTGCTTTACGAAGTTGACATGCTGGACATTCACCGCAACCATCACCAATGATTCCGTTATAACATGTTAATGTTTTTTCTCGAACAAACTCAAATGCTCCAAGTTCATCTGATAATTTCCATGTTTCAGCCTTATCAATCCACATAAGTGGCGTGTGAATGACAAACGGGTAATCCATAGATAAATTTAAAGTAACATTTAACGATTTCACAAACACGTCACGGCAGTCTGGATAACCACTGAAATCAGTTTCACATACACCCGTTACAATATGACGTGCTCCAACTTGTTTTGCTAATACAGCAGCAAATGATAAGAAGAGTAAATTTCGTCCATCTACAAATGTCGATGGCAATTCACCTTCTTCATGTGTAATCTCCATATCCGTTCTCGTTAACGCATTTGGAGCAAGTTGATTTAATAGACTCATATCTAGTACTGTATGCTTTATTCCTAGTTCTTTTGCAATTTCCGCTGCACAATCAATTTCTAGCTTATGACGTTGATTGTAATTAAACGTTACAGCTTCTACCTCTGCAAACTGCTCTATTGCCCAAAATAAACATGTCGTACTATCTTGTCCTCCACTAAAAACAACAACTGCTTTTTCTTTTTTCATTTCACTCATTCTCCTTCTCTACTATAAATAAGAAGAAAGAACGTTCTTGAACTGTCACAATAAAAAAACAAAACAATACCTAAGGATATTGTTGTTTCCATAGTTTTTTATAGAGGGAGTTCGCGAACCTCTCCCGCGCAGTGCACGGAATTTCTTCTTTCATTGACATAGCTTATTGTAACATATTGTATACTAGCGTAAAAATTTCTGATTTTTCCGCTATTTATTATTTCATTTCTTTCATTTTATAGTATGATTAATTTAATATAAGAAGAGAGGAGGCATCCCACTGAAATCCTTTATTATTTATCTCTTTTTAAATATATTATTCATCCTGATTACAATGCTCGTATATCATTTATTTTGGAATCAAAAAGGGAAACGCTCTCCTAAATTAAATTCAGCTATATTCATTGTACTCTGTTGCCTCGCTACCGTACTCTGTATTACATTTGCAGCAAAAACAAATAATGGTTTTCAATTTGATATGCGCCATATTGTATTAATTGTCGGTACATTAACGGGAGGGCCTATTGCTGGTGGTTCTATCTTAGTTGTATTAAACATATATCGCTTATTATTAGGTGGGATAGGTGTTTTCCCATCTCTTATCGGTTCTGTTCTTCTATTTATTGTTCTACTATTAACATATAAATTTTTCAATCGAACTTCTAATCGTATAAAAATAACACTTGCTATTATCTACAGTCTCACATACGGATTTAGTTGGATACCCTTCTTTCTTTCAAAGGTTACAAATAAGACTGATTATATACCGCATATTATTGTGTATGAATTATGTTCAATGCTTGGTACGATTCTAATTTTATATTTACTACACATATTACAAACTCAAGTTCGTCTCCAAAACGAACTTATAAATGCTGAAAAGTTTCATTTAATTGGTGAAATGGCAGCGTCTATCTCTCATGAAATTCGCAATCCATTAACTTCAACGAAAGGTTTTTTACAACTGTTACAATCAGATACATGCACTGAGCAGGAACGAAAATTATATATCGACATTGCCATTAACGGCATCGAACAAGCAAATCATGTTCTTACAGATTATTTAACCTTTGCTAAACCAAGCATTGAAAAAGAACAAACATTACAGCTAGAAGAAGAGTTACTACATGCATTGTCGTTAATTACACCGCTCGCTAATTTAACAAATGTACGTACTCATTATATAAAGCAAAGCACTTCTTTTTTTATCGCTGGAGAAAAGCAAAAACTAAATCAATGTTTATTAAATATTTTAAAAAATTGCATTGAGGCTATGCCAAAAGGCGGTGATCTTTATTTCACATTAGTTCCTGATCATAAGCATATTCAGTTATATATAAAAGATACAGGAGTCGGTATGGATTCAGAACAAGTAAAACGTCTTGGTTCGCCCTTTTATTCAACGAAAGAAAAAGGTACTGGACTTGGAATGATGGTCGTATTCAGTGTTGTTCAAGCTATGAATGGAAAAATTGATATTATAAGTGAAAAAGGAATCGGTACAACCTTTTTATTAACTTTTCCACTCATACAAAAAACGTGATGAAATACTCATCACGTTTTTTCTGTTCCTTCAACTAATTCAGCAAAAGCTTTCACTTTTCCGTGCGGTTGTTGATTTTCTTTACGTGCTTTCCAGGCGCGCTCTTCTTCTCGCTTCTTCTTAGACATGTTTTTTCAACTCCTTCTTTTCTTTCTCCATGTAGTATTCCAAAATAAGAAAGAAAACTATGCACGTATCAAAAAAGAAGTGGTTTCCCACTTCTTCCACTTTAGCGTTGCAAAATTGCATGTTTCGCCTCTTTTAACTGCGTAAGATGTCTTTGTTCATGCAAATCAAGAAATTGAACCCATTGATACAAATTCAGATCATTAAAAACAGGATGCTTTAATCCATTTTCAAATAAATCTTTTTCATCTATAACACTATGAAGCGCGTGTAATAGTTCTTGGCGTGAATGTTCTAGTAATTGAATTCCTTGCTGTTTTTTCATTAAAGTTTCTGTTGGTTGCATTTGCTGAGGAGCTTCTCGTTTATGTGTGCGATCAAGCGTAAGTTGGAGGTCTTTAAATGGAGTCATGTTTCTTTCATTTTTTTGTAAAGCATATACAAGGGCAGACGTGACAGATTGTTCAACTAAATGCAAGTGGTGTAAAATTTGAATAATACTCCATTTATCACGGCGTGGCTTTACATTCACTTCTGTGTCATTTAACATTTCAATTTCTGATAATAGCGTGCTTCGAGTAGCCTGTAATGAGTTTACTAAACTTTCTAAACTTACATCCATATTAGATTGAAGCATACTTGTTCCCCCCTTTTGTTGGTGAAAAGAGGTGCTCCTTATTAGAAACACCCCTTCAGTATTCTGAATTTTCTTTTATTATCTCATCATTTTCCCATTATGTCGATGTTAAACATGTGAAAAAAGCGCATGTTTTTTACAATTTTGTGTCGTCAATCGCATGTAACCATGCTTCAATTTCTGTAATAACACTTTTCACACAGCCTTCAGCAAATGGTGATGTTAAATTTGCAACCTCTACTAATTCTAAGAACGATTTACTTCCACCTTGTTGGCACAGATTCACATAATCTTCCCACGCCTCTTGTCTATTATCTCTTGCACGTTTCCAAAATTGTAGCGCACAAATTTGAGCAAGCGTGTAATCAATATAATAGAACGGTGAGCTATAAATATGCCCTTGACGTTGCCAAAAACCACCGCGCTCTAAATAATCATTCTCCTCATAATCACGATGTGGTAAATATTTCTTCTCTATGTTACGCCATGCTGTCTTACGCTCTTCAGGTGATGCTTCAGGATTTTCATATACATAATGTTGATATTCATCAACAGATACACCATAAGGTAAAAACAGAAGTGCTGAACTTAAGTGAGAGAAGTAATATTTATCTGCATCTTCTTCAAAGAATAGCTTCATCCATGGCCATGTAAAGAATTCCATACTCATAGAGTGGATTTCACACGCCTCATATGTTGGCCAATTATATTCCGGAATTTCAAATTTACGACTTTCATATACTTGGAAGGCATGACCTGCTTCATGTGTTAATACATCAATGTCACCAGATGTTCCATTGAAGTTTGAGAAAATAAATGGCGCTTTATAATTCTCAATATATGTACAATATCCGCCACCAGCTTTTCCTTTTTTCGCAACTAAATCTAATAAATCATTATCTAGCATGAAATTGAAAAATTCATCTGTTTCAGCCGATAACTCTTTATACATTGTCTTTCCATGATCAACAATCCAATCCGCATCTCCTTTTGGAGTTGGGTTACCTGTAGCAAACTCAAAGTTTTCGTCGTAATAAGCTAACTTCTCTACACCGATACGTGCTTGTTGTCGCTTTCTTAATTCCGTTGTAACGGGAACGATATAATCTAGCACTTGCTGACGGTAATTAGCCACCATCTCCGCATTATAATCTGTACGGTACATTCTTGCATATCCAAGTTCAACAAAGTTTTTGAAACCTAAAGATTTTGCGATTTTCGTTCTCACTTTAACAAGCTCATCATAAATACGATCTAGTTCTTCCTCATTTCCAGCTAAAAATCCGTAGTATGCTTCACTTGCTGCTTTACGTTCGCTTCTTTCTTTTCCTTGCATAAACGGAATCAGTTGCGATAACGTTCTTTCTTCTCCAGCAAAGTCAATTTTTGCAGATGCTAATAACTGTGTATATTGCGATGATAATTTATTTTCTAATTGTAAATCTTTCACGACTTCATCTGAATATGTTTTTAAATCACATTCTGCTAGAGCAAATAATTGTTTTCCATAATACGCCTCTAATTCTTCACGAAATGGAGAATTAATGAGTGCCTTATAATATTTTGTACCATATCCTTGTACAACTGGAGAGAATTCATCAAAGAAATCCTGCTCCTCCTTATAAAAAGTATCCGTCGTATCAACAGAATGGCGAATGTAACAAAGGTTTCCCATTGTACCAAAATCGTTGCGAATCTCATTAATTGAATGAATGACTTGTTTTTGTTCTTCTACAGTTTTTGCGTTATCAAACTTCTCTAAAGCAACAGTAAATTTCTCTTTTAACTCTTCAATATTTGGGCGTTTATATTCATAGTCTTTAAATGACATGAACGGGCCTCCTCTCCATTACATACCTTTATTATAATTCAATACGTATTCTTGAATTCCCTCTTAATTTTCAACAAATTTCGGCAGTGATTGCCCTGAGCTCATTACAAATAAAAAAGCCTTGGATTTATTTATCCAAAGCTCCTTTGGAACATATTATTTTTCATACTTCCCAATTTTTTTTAATAAATCAAGTAATTCATCTTTTTCATCTTTCGTTAACATTTCAAAAGACTGATGTATAACTTTCTCATGCCCCGGAAAAATAGAAGCAATAAAGTTCTCGCCAGACTCAGTTAATTGCGCGTAAATAACACGTCTGTCATTCGGACATGGAATTCTCTTTACTAATCCCTTTTTCTCCAGCTTATCTACAACATATGTAATGCTGCCACTAGCTATTAAAATACGCTCACCAATTTGCTGAAGTGGTTGACCGCCTTTATGATATAGCAGTTCTAATACAGCAAATTCAGTTGGATTTAACCCGTTACTTTGTATAGATTTATTTGTAGTATCCATAACAGAACGATGTACACGAGATAATGCAATAAATACTTTTAAAGATTGAGAAATATCTTCTCGTTCATTATTTGATGTCATACAACTTTCAACCCTTCACTTAAATTCTCAGCAATAAAAAGAAAATGCCAGTTCATACTTCCTGTGAATTCCGAATGAGCATTCACTCATCCATTTCCTCTCCCCTAATATATTAAGGATCATTCTTGAATAAAAACATGACAATTTTAACATAGTTTATATATAATGATAATAAAAAAAGAAGGAGTACCACATTTGAAAGTCAAATTCCAAAGCATAATTGTATATATATTGCTTGTTATCCTACCGACAATAGGGATTGGTGCTACATTTTATTCGTATCATACATATAAAATGAAACAGGAAAACAAATTATCTGCTCATACAGTTCTCTTTTTATATAGAGATTATTTGGATCATCATCTTGGTGAAGCAATTTCTGCTTTAGACATGCTTGCAAAAGTTGTAGGCACCGAGACTGGTAATATAAATGGTATTAAACAAATTGTACATGATACAGATGGAAACGATGCACGCTTTTCTGGTCTATATTACGCTACACCAGAAGGAGTCATTACAATCGCATCTGAAGATGAATCAAAGCCTATAGATGTTTCAGACCGTAAATATATTCAAGACGCGCTCCAAACTAAAAAAACCACTGTATCATCAGTCATTACTGATCGCGTTCTTGGACATAAAGCTATTATGATTGCTGCCCCCATATTTAATAAACAGAAGGAGCTCTCAGGATTATTATTAGCTAGTTTACGCTTTGATTACATTTCATCTTCTTTAAATGCCATTAAACCACAATACCATTTTGAGGTAACTGATAAACATGATGTAGTTTTTCTAACCGATGATAATAACGACACAAGTGATACGCATTCTAATATGCTTACTACCCCACTCCAAAGATTAAATTGGAAGGTCTCTGTTTCTCCATTACCTATTCATCAAAAAACCTTATACCAGTGGGTTGCAATAGAGTGTATAGCTACTTTATTTTTAATGTCTATTTTATTTTTACTTGCTCAATATATGTTGTTAAAACGTCAAACAAAAATTGAAAGGCAACAAAATGAACTACAAAAAATTGAATTAGTTGGAACTTTTGCAGCGAGTACAGCACACGAAATCCGTAATCCTCTTACTGGAATTAAAGGACTCGTCGCTCTATTAAAAGAGAAATATAAAGATGAGCAAGATCAGTTCTACTTTTCCGTAATTGAACAAGAAATAGAGCGAATCAATGAAATTGTAAGTGAATTTCTTATTCTCGGAAAGCCAACCGCCATCATCGAACAAACGTATGATGTAAGAAAAATTCTAAATGAGGTAGCATTAATTATTCAATCTGAGGCGAATTTACATAACATTGTATTCCATTTACATCTGCCAGACCATCCTGTTCATATCCGTTGTTCGAAAGACCATATGAAACAAGTGGTTTTAAACATTACAAAAAATGCAATTGAGGCCATGACTTCTAGTGATACACTAACCATTGTAGTAAAAAACAATGAAACACACGCACAATTGCAGATTATAGATACTGGAAAAGGGATTCCGCAACATATTCAAAAACACCTCTTTCATCCGTTCTTTACTAATAAAGATACTGGAACAGGTCTTGGACTTGTCATATGTAAACGAATTGTAGAGATGTATAATGGGCATATTTTTATTGACAGTACAGAAAACGAAGGAACAACAGTTCATATCGAAATTCCGTTACACATAGTATAATTATCCTTATCCTATAAGGGTAATTATACTTATTTCATAAAACCAGCCACAAGCATTCGCCAAAAATTATTTGATTTTCCTTCATACCCGATTTGGAAAATAGGTATTTTTATAATTGAAAACCATTTCGGTGTTTGTTTTTCTTTATAACATTGATATTGTAAAATAAGCTTGTCCAATTCTTGACTAACTTGAATTGTCTCCCTACTATTTAGCCCACTTGTTAATCCTAGTTGAATCATTTCTTCACGTTTCATATGAATATCACGTGAAAGCTTTTCTAATGTGTACTTCCTTTTTACAGTAAACATCCATATCCCCCTTATTATACTTCCATGCTCTTAACTTCACTTCTCCATTGACTTTTTTAACTACTTAATCATATGCAAATTTGAAGAATCAGAAATTTTAACATTTTCTCCCTGTAATTTACAAATCTTTACCCTCACTTTGAGAATTATTACAAATTATTCTATCTTTGTAAATACATTCGCAATAATAGACATTTTTTTCATCTTGTTTTTTTATAAATGCTACGTAAACCGGGGATTCTTAATTTTCCACCTACTTTTCTTCGACATTTTTTGTTTAATTTATATAAAAAAGCAAAACATAATGATGATTGATAAAGTGAAACTTTAATCAGTGTTTTTTGTTCAGCCCCCACTGATTATTAGCATTCACCAATCGGGTAGGCAGTGAATCTCCCACCTATCCAGCCCAATGTTGAGGTGGGAGTCTTACTCCCCACAAATAGCGGGATAACAATAGAAAGGAAATATTTATATGCGAAAATATACGATTGCATTATTCATCATTGTTTTGTTTTTACCGTCCTTCTTATTTCCTATTCAAGCAAATGCTCATACGAATAAAGTTGCTATTGTCATTGATGATTTCGGAAATAATATGAAGGGGACTAATCAAATGTTATCACTTCCCATTCCACTCACTGTTGCTGTTATGCCTTTTCTTCCTTCCACAAAAGAAGATGCAATAGCTGCCCATAAGAAAGGCCATGAAGTTATTATACATATGCCAATGGAACCTATAAAAGGTAAAAAAGAATGGCTTGGGCCGAAAGCAATTACAACTGATTTAAGCGATGAAGAAATAAACAACCGACTTGAACAAGCGATTCAAGAAGTACCGCATGCAATTGGAATGAACAATCATATGGGGTCAAAAATAACAGCGGATGAAAGAATTGTTCGCCTTATACTTGCTGCTTGTAAAAAACACGGTTTATTTTACTTAGATAGTAAAACGAATCCTAATAGTGTCGTCCCAAAAATCGGAAAAGAATTAGGAGTTCCTATTATTGAAAACCAACTATTTTTTGATGATGTGTATACAGCAGGACATATTTCAAAACAAGCCCAATTACTCATCAAAAAAATTCAAGAAAAACCTATTATGGTAGCTATCGGGCATGTGGGCCCTCCAGGTGAAATTACATCACGCGTTATTGAAACTTCTATCCCTAAAATTCGTGAGCATGCAGACTTTATTTTCTTATCTGATCTAGCATTATCCCCGCCTCCTGTTTCAAAATAAAGTTCATTACTCACATAAAGTGAAACTTTAATCAGCCCTCACCAATTGGGCTTTTATGGGCAATCCGTCCCCCCACTTAACTTCTTTACTTGCGCTGAATTTTGAGGCTCGGATTTTACTGCCCACAAATGGCGGGACAAAAAAGTACCTATCTATATATAACAGATAGGTACTTTTTTTAACTTAAATATAATCTACATGACTCACTCTGAACCCTTTTTTCTCTATTTTTCCGATTAATTGCTTTAATCTTGTTTCATCTAACTCATCTGATATATTTACAATAACGCGGCGGATATATTGATCACCGTTATCTAACGTAAATAGGCCACCGATATTATATGCTTTTAACAATGTCCCAAGCTCTTTAATCGTTCCCTTACAATCTTGTGTTGCAATTGTTAATATATAACCACCTGTTCGCATACCAAATGAATCTTCAATAACATCAAATATATTCGAATGCGTTAACATACCGACAAATTCATTATAATCATTTAGCACGGCTAAAAACGGAAGCCGACGAATTACATAAAAAGCTCTGAAGAATGAATCCTTTTCAAAAATAAATGCATTGGAATCATCAAGCATATCCCCTGCACTTACATGCTCTAATCCGCTATTGCATTTTTTTTCTAATAAATCTACTTTATAAATAATCCCCGTGAATTTCTTCTCATCTTCTGCTAATACCGGGATGGCTCGAAATCCCGTTTCGTTCATCATTTGCAGTGCCTCTTCACCAGAATCATTTATCTTGCAAAATGTTACTTGCTGCTTTGGCAGAAAATGATATTTAACTCGCAAAATATGTTCCTCCTTACATGTCAACATGTAATCTATATATAATAAGGAGACCTATATTTTATGAGTGAAATTATTTTTAAAACGCTTTCATTTGTTTATTAACTTGTATCCATATCACATCCATTTTTATATAACAGAGCTCCTTGCACCCTTAATCATTAATAACTTTACATGATAGTTCATTAAATATTCTATACCCTCTAGCCATTTTTTCGCTTCTTCTGGCGTTTTTCCCCACACAATCATGCCGTAATTATGAACAAGAACTACTCCTCCACCTTCAATGAAATTCGGAACATTGCTTTCTAATAAATCAGCGAATTTTTTTTCATCTTCTACAATTGGAATTGTCATTTCTGTTATACCTTCTTTTCCGAAAACACGCTCCACACTGCGTTTATCGAACGTTACTTCTCCTTCTTCCCCATATAACTCTGATATTAAATGACTATCTACAGTCTGCACTTGTAAAATACATCCTGCACTACTTTTTTTATAAATATCCGCATGCATAAATGACTCTGCAGCTGGTTTTTCTTCATTTTCAAATACTGACTCGCACATGCAATTTACGACAATAAAATCTTCTTCCGAAAATAGCCCTTTATCTCTTCCCTCAACATTTACTAAAAATGTTAACGGCTCTTTTGACGTACATAGCGATAAGCTAATTTTGGTACCATAAAACCAATCACGAAGTGCCAATTCAGATTTCACATCTTTTAATTCATTCCATTTCTTCAGAAAAAATAACATTTCGTCACCCCCGGCATAATATTCATATAAGGTTCGAATCCTTTCTATGTAAAAGGAATATTTTTTGATTATTCTAAAAATTTAATTGAATTATCACATGAGAACGCTTTTTTGTCAATATAGTTTCGTGGTTCTTCTTTAAAATAGGCTATTCATATGTCTATACTCCTATCTATTTCATTTTGCACATAAAAAATACGCTATTCTTTAATTAAAGAATAGCGTATTTTCCTCATTTTTTATTCCGCATTAACGGGCAGCCCGATTGGTGAGGGCTACTAATCAGTGGGGAATGAACAAAACCCCCACTGAATAAAGTTTCACTTTATTTCTTTATTGCATTATACAAAAACTGCGCGTATTGTTCACGTGTTACGAAATTATCTCCTAAAAAATTCCCTTCCCCGTCGCCTTTTGATATTTTATTATCCACTAAAGCTTTCACATATCCTTTCGCCCAATGGCCATTTGGTACATCTTTAAAATTCTCTGCACTATTTTCATTTTCTTTTAACTGAAATACTCTTTGTAGTACTACTGACATTTCATATCGAGTTAATACTCCATCCGGACGGAACATACCATTTCCATAGCCTGTCATAATTCCAGCTTGAACCACTGCATCAATAGCCGTTTCATACATATTTCCTTTCGTATCTGTAAATGCCGTTTTTTGTTCTAGATTATTTTCTAATTTTAAATACCTTTGTATTAGAAGTGCTACTTGTCCACGAGTAATGTTATCACCAAATCCAAATTCACCATTTCCATAGCCTATAAATAATTTTTCTTTTGCTAAGTAATTAATTGCTTCTTCTGACCAATGTCCCTTTGGTACATCTTTAAATTCTACCACTTCTGTTTTCTCATCTTCTTTAGATGTATTACCGTCTTTACTTTCTACTACATTTTGAATAACAGATCCTGTAAAGAAGATTCCTGTATCCGCGAATGGATCTTTCACACCAAATTCATATACTTTCTCACCTGGTGTACTCCATTTCACTACACCATTACTATACGTACCATTATCGCTCTTCAGACGGATTTTCGTAGAAATCTCACCATCTTTTTCATATATAGGTACTTTTACTTCTTTATTTACTTCTGTTTCCTCTAAAAATACTTTTTGATTTTGGACATTAATATAAGCCGTCTTACTTAGTTCTATAACTGGTCGGACATCACGGATTTCATTTGCAACAAAACTTAGAAATACTAATTTTTTTAAATTACTAACTGGTGATAAGTCTGAAATATAATTCGCTTCTAAATCAAGCTTTTGTAAGTTTACTAAACTTGATAATGGAGTAATATCCTTTAACTCATTGTTAGGTAAGTGTAATTGTTTTAACTGTGTCATCTTACTTAGAGGAGTAACATCTTTTATTTCATTTTTCCCGATCCACAATTCTTCTAATTGCTTCATTTGCTCAATGCCGGATAAATCTTTAACTTTATTACGTGTTAATACTAAGTCTGTTAAAGGTAATGAATATAACGCTTTAATATCTTCAATTTGATTACCTGCTAAAGTTAAGTATGTTACATTTTTCAAAGCGCTTAATGGAGCAACGTTCTTAATTTTATTATTTGCTAAATTCAAGTAATCTAGTTGTTCCATTTTCGCTAATGCTGTTACATCTTCTATTTGGTTGCCTGATAGATATAAACTTTTTACATTTTTCATTTCAGTTAGTGGTGCAACGTTTGTAATTTTATTATTACTTAAATCAAGAGATTCTAAATTATCCATCTTAACAAGTGGCGTTACATCTGCAAATTCATTACCACGCAAAGCTAAATGATTTAATTGCTTTAAGTTCGCAAAGAACGACGGGTCTTTTATCTTCGCATTCGCAACTGTTAAAGATTTTAAATTTGGCATATATTTTAATGCACTATAATCAAGTATCTCATTTGTATTTAAAAATAAATCCTTTACTTGTAATAACTCTTCTTTCGTAATTGGTGTATTTAAATCTTTTCTATTAAATACTTTTTTATTCACAAGTTCTCTTAATTTGTTATCTGTTATCATATTTTGATTATCAACTGGATTATCCGTTTCCCTATTGCCTGAATTAGAGTTATCATCTGGTTTCTCTGTTTCTTTGTTACCTACAGTTGGATCTTTAATTTCAAATTGAACTTGATATTTGTGATCATATCCAATAGCTGGAATAAGTATATGCATTTGCATATTGTGCTTCTTCTCAAACTCGCCAATTTCAAATTGGACTACTTTCGTTCCGTTCTTCCTCTTATCTTCTGACAAAACCTTCACATCATGAAATACACCAGGCTGGTTTCTATCTTCTATTCTAAGATATTGAAAATAATCGCTATCTTGCATTGTTACAGTGACAATTTTTTTGCCAGCTGCAATCGTTACTTTAGGATCTTTTATATATTGAGAAACCATAGATGGCTCGTCTTTTTGGTCCTTATATATTTTAATTTCAGTATCATACGTGCGATCACTCGCTGCTGCTACCGATTGATTTGCTTCAACTTTTAATGCCGCTAATGCTGGAGTAGAATACGTAGCAAATGGAATTGCTAATGTTGTCGCTACTACTAGCGCCTTCATATAATTTTTTTTCAAAATAATATCCCCTATCATATACAATTTTTATAATTGATAACCCTTATCAATTACCCACAAATAAATGATAATGAATATCATTATCATTGTCAATGAGAATATTACATTAAATTTATATTTTTAAAGATAAAAAATAAAAAGCCCTTTATTCAAAGGGCTTTTTTACCTATCGTATGAAGAATTTCACTTTTTTCCTTCTCATTGATGACACCAATTTTTTGCAAAATATTCGCGTACAATACAAGTTTATTATATATTCGTTCTGACATGTTCTCCCTTCTTTCCTTCGACCAACTTTTTTTGTATTGGTAAATTATATGAAAGAGATGAGAAAATGTGTCCACTTTTTGCATAAATGCAAATCTTTTATTTTACGATTTGCAGACAATAAAACTCCCTCCTAAAAATTAGGCGGGAGTTTAGGTACTTTCACTTTATTTAACAAACTGTCCACTGAATATTATGCTTCATAAGTTCTTCTTCAAAACTATATGGCATTTTTTTATCACAAATTACATGTTGAATACGTGAAAATGCTGCTATACGATAATTCCCTTTCACGCCTACCTTCGTATGATCACATAAAATATATGTCTTCTCAGCTAATTTCATCATCGCCTCTGACAATTTCGCTTTCTCTAATTCAAAGCTGGAAACTCCAAAACTAGGTAATAACCCATCAATCGAAACGAACGCTTTATGAAAATGGAATTGCTGTATTACTTGCTGAGAAATAGACCCTGATACACGCGAATGCTTTGGAGATACTTTTCCACCTATAAATAAAACTTCACCGTGAAACATCTTTTTATTAATAGAAGAAATTAATTGTGTTGCGACTGGAAATGAACTTGTTACAATCGTTAAGTTTTTACGATGAACAAGGTATGGAACCATTTGAAGCGGTGTACTTCCATCATCAATTGCAATGACATCACCATCTTCTACAAATGTCGCTGCTTTATAACCAATTCTTTTCTTCTCTTCTATATGTAGCATTTCTCTTTCTAACATTGGCGCCTCTACCCCAGCGCCTGGAAGTTGAACAGCTCCACCATACACTTTTTTCAGCTTCTTTTCACGATCTAATTCTTCTAAATATCGACGAATCGTTTCTGTTGATACAGCAAATTCTCTCGCTAATTCTGAAACCTTTACTTTTCCTTTAAATTCTACCTTTTCAAGAATGGTTCGCTTTCTTTCTTCTCCTACTACAGACATAGATTCACCTCATTTATATCTCCCTCATAAGCTTCCTTACTTATACAAAGTTATAATTTTCTTTGTAAGTAGAAACTTCTTCATGAATATGAATACCGCGCTTTGCTAGTTCATCAAAAATTAATTGTGGATTTTCAAAAGCTTCTTCAGGCGTAACAACACCCACCCTACTTACATTTCCAGTTGCAATTAACTCTGCAGCAATCCCAAATGGAATACCGACGTTTCTCGTATACGCCCTTAATTTTTCCCATCCTACAACAGAACCATCAGATAACGGATGTGTATGATATAACACATGTCTTTGCTTCTCATTATTTTTCATACCTATTACTTCTACATGAAGTGCATAACCATAAAGCTCTGTTTCTTGTCCTTCTTTCGATTGCAATAAATACTGCGAAATACAATCCATAATGCCTATTTCTTTCCCGTTTATTTCAATCTGATCATTACGCAATATGCCGTAATCATATAAAGCACGTACAAGTTGCATATTTTGCTTCGGCCAAGTTCCTCTCGTCTCTATCAGTTTGACACCTTTATTTTCTAGTGCCTTTGCTAACGTAATCGTTTCAGAATGCGGAATGATATACTGCGTTTCCTTACCATAAGGCGCTGGCAATTCTATTTCTCTCGGACGCGCAAACGGAAGTACTTGTTTAAATTCACCATCTTCATACACTGTACGCGATGGTAAATGTGGATCATATTCATATGTCGTTGTCTCTGTAATTGAAGCAGAAAAAGCAATCGGACGATACGAACCGTGACTTACGCGGACAGACTCTACAGTATCCAGTTGATTTGCTGCATGCATTGCCATCATTTGCGTTACACCTGGCGTCATACCAAACCCAGGCAAACATGTTTTTTCATTTTGAACAAATATAGCATGCGATTCATTTTCTTCACCAAATCCATTTAAGTTCACACCGTGACAGCCTGCTTCTGCAATACAGCGAGTCGACAATCCATTTAGCTTTATCGTCGTACCGTCCATTACAATGTCATAACCTTTCATTTTTGCAACCGTATCCTCGTGATTTGTTACATCTACTTTTACAAAATCAACACGAGGATCGTTGAGCCATTCTACTACTTTACGGCCCTCTTCCTCGTTAAAATCGGCTACAGTAATCGTCTCAAAAGATGAAAATTGAACTAAATCCAAAATAGCTTCACGACAAATTTTACCTGCTCCACCTAAGCAAAATACTTTCACCCAATAACAACTCCTTTAGCAATACTATCAACTAAGCGATTAATATCTTCTTCATGTACATCACCTATATTTCCAATCCGGAACGTATCTACTTTCGAAATTTTCCCAGGGTAAATAACAAATCCATAACGCTTTAATTCGTTATATAACTGTTGAAACTCAAACCCCTCTTTTGGATAAATGAAAGATGTAATAATAGGAGATTGATATTTCTTATCTACTAGTGGCTTAAATCCGATTTCTCCCATTCTATTCACTAGTAGTTTTTGATTGTTGTAATATCGATTGTAACGTGCTCTTACTCCACCTTCTTTTTCTAGCTCAAGTAGCGCTTGATAAAAAGCATGTACAACATGTGTAGGTGAAGTAAAACGCCATTTCCCATTTTGTTTTTCCATCGTTTCCCACTGATCATATAAATCAAGAGATAAAGAGCGTCCTTGCCCTTTACACTTCAATAATTCATCACGTTTTGCGATTACAAATCCGAATCCAGGAACCCCTTGAATACACTTATTTGCACTACTAATTAAAAAATCAATTTGTAAATCAGCAATGTCTATTTCAATCCCGCCGAAACTACTCATCGCATCAACAATTGTAACCTTTCCATACTGCTTTCCTAATTTACATACATCTAGAATTGGATTTATAATGCCTGTCGTTGTTTCACAATGAACAACTGCAATATGCGTAATCTCTTTATCTTCTTCCAATAACTTTTCTACTTCTACAATATTAGTAGGTTCCCACTCTTCTGTTTGACTGACCACTACATCAATCTGTAACATCTCTGCCATTTGTACAATGCGCTTACCGTACGCACCATTTGTACAAACGAGAAGCTTCCCATTTCCCGGAATAACAGAGCCAATTACTGCTTCAACTGAAAACGTACCGCTTCCTTGCATTAACACTGTTGTATATTTCTCTTCTTCCTTCGTCGCTAACGATACAAGTTTAGCTCTTACTTCTTGCACCATCGTATTATATTCAACATCCCACGTACACCAATCGTATAGCATAACTTCTTTTACTGATTTTGTTGTCGTTAATGGTCCTGGTGTTAATAATAAGTAGTGATTTTCATTCATGATCCCGTACCCCTTTTATGAAATAATAAGTTCTTGTTTCTCGATATGTTCCATTACGTTTTCAAGCTCCTGCATCGTTTCAATCGTAAAATGAGCCCCATTTTCAACAAACCGATTACGAACTATTTCTATTTTTTCACGAAGCTCTACCGAATCCATACTCTCCACTTCCTCTTCCGTTAAACCGAGCTCACTACTTCCAAGAATTACACCAACTGTCCACATTCCAGCATTTCTACCTTCTTTCATATCTGATACTGTGTCCCCTACTTTTATCATATGGTTCATCGGATACACACCAAGTTCCATTGCATTTTTATAGCACATCCATGGGTATGGGCGGCCTGCTGGAACATCATCTGGCGTAACAAGAAAATCAGGTTTATATCCTTGTAACGCTGCTTCCTTTGCTACAATTTCCATCATTTCTCTCGTATAGCCCGTTGTTGAACCGATTTTAATGCCTCTCTCACGTAAAGAAGCGATTACTTCTTTTACCTCATCAATCGGCGTAGCATAACTTGGTAAAATAGAAAAGAGAATTTCTTCAAACTCTTCATACATCTCATGAATGTCTGCTTCTGTTGGTAATTGACCGAAGACACGCTTCCACTCATCCGCAATACGAGGCATTTCTGTTAGTGCCCTTACATGATCTATTTTTAATAATCCCATTGGCTTACGTGCTTCTTCTGCTGTAATTTCAACGCCACGTTTTTGAAAAATCTTCATGAATACTTCTAGCGGTGCAAAACATCCGTAATCAACCGTCGTACCTGCCCAATCAAAAATAACTGCTTCAATTTTCATTCTGTCCATCACCCTTCTTACTTATCTTTTTTGCCATTGTGAAGTTCGGTTACGAAGTGCTTTCGTTCCCCATTCATATACAACTCTCACTACAATATTTGTAACAACAATAAGTACACTCATTGCAGCTGCTGGTGCTACATTTCCTGCATCATCCATATTTACGATTGATACGGCAGCTAGTTTAAAATCAGCTGCATATAGGAATACAACTGCCGATACAGTTACCATTGAATTTACGAAGTAGTACATTACCATTTCTAAAATTGCTGGTAAACACATTGGTACTGTTACTCGGAAGAATGTTTTATAAAACGGAATACCCATCGACTGCGAAACAAGCTCAAACTCTCGGTCTAATTTCTTTAAGGCAGTCGTTGCCGTGACAAATGTTACAGAATAAAAATGAATGATATTTACTAGTACTAATACAGCGATTGTTCCGTATAAAGAATGAAACGGATTCGTTACTGATAGTCCAAGAATTTGAATCGTTGGTTGACTAAAGAAAAAGACATATCCTAATCCGAGTACTAAACCTGGTATCGCTAACGGCACTATAGAGAAAAAGTAACCTGTTTTTCTGAAAAATTGTAGCTGGTCTATTTTCTCAATTGCATATGCGAATACAAATGTTAAAATCGCCCCAATAACTGCTGTAACTGCTGAAACAATTACGCTATTTTTAAATGCTTCAAGTCCATCTCCTGTTAAACTTGAAAAATTAAAATGCTCAAATGTAAAACTCATATTATATGGCCATACTTTCACACTTGCAGCAATACCAACTGCAACAAATAATAGAATGATCATAAGTGTAATCACACTACAATATATGAATGAGATTACATCTCTTTTCTTATTAGCTATTATTCTGTATGGTACTGCTTTTGAAGATAAGAAATTCGCCTGCTTTCTTTGCGTAATACGATCGACTACAAATGCGAATATAGCTGGGATTAATAAAATCATTCCGACAGTTGCACCCATCGGCATATTTTGCTGTCCAATTACTTGTTTGTATACGTCAGTAGCAAGCACATTATATTGACCACCAACAATTTTTGGTGCCCCAAAATCAGTAAAACTAAGTGTAAACACAACAAACATTGCACTAATTAATCCGTACTTTACACTAGGTAAAGTAACCGTGAAAAATTGCTTTGTTTTACTCGCCCCTAACATATTAGAAGCTTCATATAAACGATAATCAGATCCTTGGAAGGCAATTAGCAATATAAGAAAGGCTTGTGGAAATGTATACATAACTTCAGCTATTACAATTCCTACTGGTCCATATAAAGGGATTTGTATACCTTCAAATAAACCAAACATTCCTTTCGTTACTAGCCCTTGATTACCAAATAAATATGTAAGTGCTATACCGTGCATCATCGTTGGTGCGAACAATGGTAATAACGCTACATACTGAAATACACGCTTTCCAAAAACATTCGTACGGGCAATTGCATATGCGTAAACGAATGCGATTGCAACTGAAATAATTGTTGTTGCGCCAGAAATCCATACTGTATTTTGTAAAGACTGAACTAAAGTTGGTGTTGTGAAATATTTACTGAAATTCGCTAAACCAACGAAAACTCCATCTTTATTATAAAAAGCTTGTGTAAATAGTTGTAATAGCGGTAATACAAGTATGATAAGGAAAGAAAAAATCATAACGATAATTACGAGCCTTTGGATCCATTCCTCTTTCCCTATACTTCTCTTAATCTTTTTTTTCGTACTTTCTACCTTATAGTTTTCTAACATCTCCATCTATACAATGACCTTCTTTCCATATGACAACATATGATTTTCTGAGAAAGAGATTTGAATCGGCTTTCCTTTTCTAATAGCCGTTGCTTCTACTTCTGATGCTAATATATCCACTACAATTTTCTCATTATAAAGGTGTGTGTTTTCTTCTAAGACTCGCACTTCCGTCCGATATACAGATCCGCGAAATTCCATACTTTCCACAACTGTTTTAATACCGTCCTTTTGTACAATTGTTACATGTTCAGGACGAATTGCATGTTCTTCGTTATTTTTCGAAAAGAAATTAATAGAACCAATAAAATCTGCCACAAACGGATTGGCTGGTCTTTGATAAATCTCCTCTGGTGTTCCAATCTGCATAATTTCCGCATGATTCATTACAACAATTTTATCAGCCATCGTTAATGCCTCTTCTTGATCATGCGTTACCATAATCGTCGTTACTCCTATTTTCTCTTGCAAATCACGCATTTCCCTACGTAATTTTTCACGCACTTTTGCATCTAAAGCTGATAACGGCTCATCGAGTAACAAAATATCTGGAGACAGAGCGAGCGCACGTGCAAGTGCTACTCGCTGCTGTTGTCCACCAGACATTTGAGCAGGATATTTATCTTTTACATTCAGCAAATCTACAAGTTTTAACGCATCTAGCGCTTTCTCTTTCACTTCTGCTTTCCCATATTTTTTTGTCTTTAAGCCGTATTCAATATTTTCAAGTGCTGTTAAATTCGGAAATAAAGCATACGATTGGAAAACCATTCCGAAGTTTCTCTTTCCAGGAGGCAATGCTGTAATATCTTTTCCATTCACAGCTATACTGCCAGTCTTTGGTTCCTCTAGTCCCGCTAAAATGCGAAGCAACGTCGTTTTCCCACAGCCACTCGGGCCTAATAAACAAACAAACTCATTTTTGTTCACAGTAAAAGAAATATCTTTTAATGCTGTAAATGCATCAAACTGTTTTTGAATGTGTTGAATTGATAAATATTCGCTCATTTTTCTCTCTCCCACTCACTTACTTTTTCGGTTCTGCTTTTTGGCCAAACTCTTTTTCCCATTTTTCTAAAATTTTGTCACGATTTTCTGCTGCCCATTTAAAGTCATTCTTTTTATATAATTTTTCAGTAACATCTTTCGGGAATCCCTCTGGAAGTTTATAATCATTTTTAATTGTCGCAAATCCATTTTTCTCAAAGTATAACTTCATTACATCATCAGTAATTGCCCAATCTAAAAATGCTTGTGCTAATTTATCATTTTTCGCATTATCTTTCTTAATAAGTGCGTTCGCTTCTACTTCCCACCCTAATCCTTCTTTCGGCAGTACAACTTCAACTGGTGCACCTTTTTGTTTCTCTTTTAAAGCACTATAAACCATTGATACACCGACTGGATATTCACCTGCTCCTGCTAATTTCGCTGGTTTTGATCCTGAATGCGTATAACTTGCCATATTATCATGAAGTTTCTTCATGTAATCCCAGCCTTTATCTTCACCCATGATTTGTAGCCATGCAGAAACTGTTAAAAATCCTGTTCCAGATGATGCTGGATGTGGCATAACAAGTGTTCCTTTATACTCTGGTTTCGTTAAATCTTCATATGATTCTGGCATCGGTAAATTTTTCTTCTTTAACTCTTCTTTATTTACAGCAATCCCCGTCATAAATGCAGTATTTCCTACCCATTTTTCAGGTTGCTTATCATCTTTAAATTGTGGAAGAACACGATCTGCTCCTTTTGGAGAGTATCCTTTTAACATATCTTTTTTATCTAAAGCTAATAGACTTGATGCCGCAGTTCCCCATACAACATCTGCTTGTGTATTTTTCCCTTCAGCTAGCAATTTCGCAGTAATAACTCCTGTTGAATCACGTACAATGTTCAATTTCACATCAGGATATTTCTTTTTAAAGGAATCAAGATAAATTGGTACAAGCTCTTCTTCAATTGCTGTGTAAACAGTTAATGATCCAGATAATTTGTCATCTTTCACTTTCGCTCCAGCACTTTCTTCCTTCTTTGCACCACACCCCATTAATAACGAAAATACCATTCCAGTCGCTACAGCTTTAAAGATTGTTTTTTTCACTGTTTCTCTCTCCTTTTACAAATCTTATGTACAACTCAAATATAAACAACTAGTGTAAAAGCAGTATTAAACCAACATTAATCTTTTGTTTGTTGTTTGTTTTTGTGTAATACGTTGCTACTTCTATGTTTTTTCGCATTTTTCTGCTAATAGAAAACACTAAATTTACAAATAATTAAAAAAACCTTTATAATCCCACAAAAAAATGAGGCGTTTGTAAAAAACGCCTCATTTTTGTTTCCCTTTTTTTGAATTACGATTCGCATACTTTGCGCTATTTTCTCCTTCATACTCTAATGCAAATTCTGCATCTGGTAAGCTTTCTTTCGGAGTTTTATTATTATTGATTGCCGCATTTTGTTTCACTTTTCTTTTTACCAATACATTCACCTGCTCTCAAGAAATCACTTTCTACTCTAGTTTGAAACAACTTAAAATAATTATTACTGGCAAGTGTTAACAAGTACATAAGAGGCGTTAGATGGAAATACTACGTATGAAGAAATCATTATAAAAAGGAGCGATAATTTTGAAGAAAAAAGAAAAGATTCAATCACCAATTTTAGACGAAACGCTCCCGCATCAAATGAATTTTCCATCTTTTAAAGGAACAGGAAAAACGATGCAACAACCTTTTGTGAATCAATATGATGTTGTAATTGGAGACAGTAAATATAATTCCGAGAACAGTCCACTTAACAATTGGAGTGATAAAATAGATCCTGCCATTATGGCTGGCGATGAGTGGATCCATCCTACAAATGATATTGGGTGGATTTCAGAAGAAAATCAAGAGTTGCTAAAAAACGAAGCGGATAATAAAAATGAAGCTTTTATGCATCCACAATTTGGAATTAACGACTAAAAAACCATTCTACCTAACGTAGGTAGAATGGTTTCATACTATCCAATAATAATCCGCTCTTTCGGGTATTTATAGCGAGGTGGTTGTTCCCTTCCACCACTAGCTAAAATAAATGTTAAAATACCAACGCGTCCGATAAACATAAGCACAATAAGTACAAGTTTCCCAACAGTTGTTAAATCAGGCGTAACACCTGTTGATAGTCCCGTCGTTCCGAAAGCAGAACAAACTTCAACAATTAAGCTCATAAGCGGTACATTTTCCGTAATAGATAAAATGAATAGCGCAGTAGCACATAACAAAATCCCCATCGTCATAACGACAGATGCTTTCAGTACATCCTCTTCATGTAGCTGACGTTTGAAGACTCTAACTGTTCTACCACCCCTTGCAAAGGTATATAGTGACAATATACTAACAGCAAATGTTGTTGTACGTATTCCGCCCCCAACCGAACTTGGAGATGCCCCTATAAACATTAATATACTCATAAATAAAAGCGTCGGTTGTGACAATTCACGTATATCCATCGTAGCAAGTCCACCACTTCTCGTCGTCACAGATTGGAATAATGTATAAAATACAGTTTCATGCCATGACTTTCCTACTAAAAAATGATTTCTCTCCAGTAAAAAAATCATAATTGTACCAACAACAACGAGTGCAAAAAATGTTGTTGTCGTCAGTTTTGTAAATAATGAAAAACGGAATAATTGTTGTCTCCTTTTACTAAGGAATTGTTTCACTTCCATTAGCACAGGGAAACCAATCGCTCCTAAAATAATTAGTAACATATGAATCATTTGAACAATATAATCTTTTTTATAAGGAATTAATGATTGTCCTGTTAAATCAAATCCGCCGTTCGTAGTCGCACTAACAGCTGCAAAGAAACCGTGAAAATAAGCTTCTTTCCAAGTCGGAAAGTAAAGTAAAAATCTTGTACCTAATAGGATTGCTCCAATAAGTTCTATTGAAATAATTACAATCAAAATAGAACGCATCAATTCTACAAGACCCGATAAATTCCCTTGATTATGGTCTGCCATAATTAATCTTCTTCTTTGCAAACCAATCTTTTTCCCCGTAATGATCCAAACAAATGTACCAAGCGCCATAATTCCTAAGCCGCCTAATTGTAGAATAAGGGCTAAAACAATAATTCCTGCTGTAGTAAACGTATCTGAAATCGTAATAACAGACAGTCCCGTAACGCTTACCGCACTAACCGATGTAAAAAGCGCATCTATAAATGTCCATTTCACACCAGGCTTCGTAACAAACGGTAAACTAAGCAATATCACCGATACAACTACTGCTAACAAATAAAACAAAACGATGAGTTGTACAGGACGTAATTTTTGTAAAAACTTTTTTATATCTCTCATTCCATCACTTCGCTACCTTTTTTCTATCGATTAAATAAAGAAAAATCTTTACTTTCTTTATTTGTAAATAACTGCTCAAATAATTTGGCAAAGACCATTCCATATACAGTTCCATTACCTCCATACGGCAATGCGTAAAACAAATTATGTATCTTTTCGTCTTCGTTTAAAATGGGGAGACCATCATGAGTACCACCAAATGCGGCTGCCCAATAGTAGTCTGCCTGTATATTTTTATACTGCGGGAACATCTCTTTTACAATATTAATAAGGATATCACGCTTATGCAATAATTTCGTATCACCAATTGTTTGAATTTGCAGCGCTTCATCTAATCCGCCTACTATAATGCGGCTTCGATACGTTCGAAAATATAAGTAGGGCCGTGCCGTTTCCCAAATTAACGATCGCTCATGCCAGCCTTCAAACTGATCTATTTCATTTGTTACAATTGCATAAGAGGTGTCTACTGTTGTATTTTTTCTTTCTTTCTTTCCAAAAAGCGCTTCATAACCTGTCGCCATAATAATATTCTTTGCTACAATTTGATTTCCTGTTTTCGTGTAACAAATTAAATCATTTTTGCGTTTTTTTATATGTATTTCCTCTGTATGTTCATATATATTAGCTCCCATTTGATTTGCTTTATGCAAAAGACTGTGCGCTAATAAATACGGATTCACCTCGGCATCACCGTGTGTATATAATGCCGCTTGTTTTATGAAAGGATAACGTTTCTTAATATCAGCTTCTGTAAAATATTCAACTGGAAATCCATAATTCTGTAACGTATTATATTCCTCTTGTAAAAATGAGACATCCTCACTTTTACTTGCATAATATAAACTATTTCGCGGAATAAAATGGGGATTAATATCAAGAGTCGGTATAACCTCTTCCATTGTTCTTAGCGCTTCATAACAAAGCTTATATGCTCGTACCCCTTTTTCTTTACCCAATGTATGGATAAGAGAGGTTAACGATTTATCATGAAGAAATTGTAGTAAACCTGTATTAGCAGCTGTGCTACCACATGCAATTACTCTTTTTTCAATAAGTGTAACACTCATGCCAATTTTCGCTAACGAATGCGCTATATGAGCACCGGCTTCGCCACTTCCGACTACGAGCACATCACATATCATATCATTTTCTAACAGTGGATAACAAGGTACAGAAACTCCTGTATTCCAAAACAACTTACCCATCATAAGTTTCATAATTATACTCCTAAAATATAAATTTCTCCTTTCTATGTTTTGTTATTTTTCACAAAAAAATCCAACTAACATAGGCTAGTTGGATTTTTTATTTTTAATTAGAACGCTCTTCAAGCCAATTTCCAATCGTCGGATATGTTTGTTTTACAGCTGTTCCACCGTAAACAATAGACATATGCCCTGTCGGTAAACATACATATTGTTTATCTGTGCTAGAAATATGGTCTAGTAATGCTTCTACTTGACATGGCAAAGCGATATGATCACGTTTCCCGGAAATATTTAAGACATTCGCCTTAATATTTGCAAGATCTACCTTTTGTCCGCGAATAACGAGTTCACCCTTAACCAATTTATTATTTTGATAAAAATCACGAATCCACTGTCTGTATGATTCACCTGGGAACGGAATACCATCACCAACCCACTTTTGAACCAATCTCCAGCTTTCGACGAAGCGTTCATTCTCTGAACGATCTACTAGAGCAACATATGGACCAACAAAGTTCGTAATTGGCTTTAACATTTTGTTTCCGAAATCAATCATTTCTGGCGGAATATTTCCAAATGTATCAACCGCTTTATCTAAATTGAAGTATTTCTCATCTAATAAAGGACCATACAATCCTGTTTCAGAGAAATCAAAAGGACTTGTCATGAAAATTAAATTACGAATTGGCATGTGCGGATGAAGCGCTGCATAAATAGAAGTTAGCGTTCCACCCATGCAATAACCAAGTAAAGAAATCTCGTCCGATTTTGCAGTTCGCATTACTTTTTTTACTGCTTTTGCAATATAATCAAACACGAAATCATCAAATTTCAAATGACTATCTTCTAAACCAAATGTGCCCCAATCAAGCATATATACATCAAAACCACGATCCACTAGATATTCCACTAAACTATTTCCAGGAGTTAAATCCATAATATATGGTTTATTAATAAGAGCATATATTAACAGAATTGGAACTCTTTGTGTTTTTTCTTGTTTTGGAATGTAGCGATAAAGCTTCGTCTTATTCTTCGTCCAAATAACCTCTTTCGGCGTTAATCCGACTTGCGGCTCTGGTTCACGTAATAAAATTTCACTCGCCCTTTTCACTCGGCGGTATGCTTTTCGGTACTCTTCTGGGTATAGCTCTAATTGCTTTTCCCATTCTGTTGCGAATGTAGTCATTTTTCTATCTCCTTTTTGGTCGATTTCCTTCTTAAAAAAAAAGAAGTGCATTCCTGCTATGGATATGCACTTTTTTCTTACTTCATTACATATATAATCCGCCGTTAATGTTTAATTGTTGACCTGTGATATACGCACCGTCACGGCATAGGTATACTACACCTTTTGCAATTTCATCAGCTTGACCAAAACGTTTTTTCGGGATTTTTGCAACGATTTTTTGACGTACTTCTTCTGGTACTTCTGCTACCATTTCAGTATCAATAAATCCTGGGCAAATAGCATTTACAGTGACATTTGTTTTTGCAAGTTCTAACGCTAATGATTTTGTAAATCCTAACATACCCGCTTTTGCTGCTGAGTAGTTTGTTTGGCCAAATCCACCTGCTTGACCAATAATAGAAGAAATGCTAATAATTCTTCCTTCTTCTGCTTCCGTTATGTATGGAAGAACCGCACTTGTCGTATTAAATACGCTGCTTAAATTCACGTCAATTACGCGCTCCCAATCTTCACGATTTAACTTTTTGAATGTACGGTCTCTTGTAATACCAGCATTATTAACAAGAATATCAACTTTACCAAAATGATTCACAGTTTCTTCTACAAGTCGGTTTGCATCTTCTACTTTAGAAACATCCGCTTGCACTGCATAAACGTCATGTCCGTCTTTTCCTAATTCATTTACTAAATTTTCAGCTGCTTCTTTACTGCTATTATAGTTAATAACTACTTTCGCTCCCTCTTGTGCTAATGCTACTGTAATTGCTTTTCCAATTCCTTTTGCTCCACCTGTTACGATTGCTACTTTTCCATTTAATTGAACCATTTCTTTTCCCCCTTAAATGAATTTGTGAACGATTGTTATGAATCATTTTGGTACTCATACTATAGAGTCCATATATAATTATGTTTCGCTGTTTATACGTGAAAAGAGATTCTCCCTCTCTCTTTTATCTGTTATAAACAAGCGCTTTTATCATTTTTTATTTTCTGGTTTATTCGCAGGCTTTACCTCTTCTTTTACAGGTACTTGTAGTTTAGCTAGTACTGCATTTTGCTTTTCTAGCAATTCTAAAATTTGATCTACTTTTGTTTCAAGCGTACGAATATCTTGTTTTACTTTCGTTACATCACGCTTTAATGTAGGAGCTTGCCCTAAAGAATCTACTTTCTCCTCTAGAAACTCCTCAATGTTATCTACTTTATTTTCTAAGTTAATAACAAGCGTAGCCACTCTTGCGATATCCTCTTTCGTCGGCACATTTACTTGTTCTAAATAGTTTTTTGTCGTATCATTTAATGCTTTTTGATAAAACAAATTCAAATCTAGAACGCTGCCCATCCAAGCAGAATATTCTTCTGTTTTAATTGTTTCATTGAGCGCTTTTCCCCAAAATGTTTCGGTTTGTTCATAAGCATTTTTCCATGCTTGTAGTGGATCGAATTTTTGATCAATCACTTTACCTACACTCCCTTTTTCGTTTTTGAAACAATTCAACCTATTCACTATTTTCTAATATTCTGAATAAAACTTCAAGTCTATATTTTATTTTTTTCTATTTTCTAACAAATGTGTTGACTTTAAAAACAGATAGGTGTAAATTGCACTTATAAGCAAAAAATTCCATCTAACTGATTCATGAGGTGATGCACAATCATGCTACAAAATGAACCAGAACAACGCGAAAGTTTGGAGAGCAACCAAGCGAAACAACCAAACTCCATGCCAAAAAACTTCTTAGTTCCCTTCTTACTTCTCTGTCTAAAAGACTGGAGTCTTCATGGTTACAAACTTATTCAAATGCTAATGGATATCGGCTTTTCTTCTGTTGACCAAGGTAATGTTTATAGAACACTACGCAAATTAGAAAAAGAAAACCTTATTTCTTCTACTTGGGATACAAGCGATGGAGGGCCGGCAAAAAGAATTTATTCTTTAACTGAATATGGAGAGCAATATTTAACAACATGTGCGACTTCTTTTGAACATTATCAAAATATGTTGCGAACGTTTTTCACGTTATACACCAATGCATTCTTTCCATTTTCTACTTCTCCAGAAAAGGATGAAAAGGATTCTTCATCTTCACCTGGTGGTACAGCAGAGTAATCTGCGTTCACAATATGCAAAAAAACATTTGGGGGTCAAACAATGGAAACTAAACCATACGAATTAGTCGATGCATTTTGGAAAAACTGGTCTCAATCACTTTCCCTTTTCTCTTCAGCTGGGAAGCAATTAGAGCAACTTACTTTAGAAACATTAAAACAACAACAAGACGCTTTGCATAAATTAACATCAGGAGTAGATGAACTAGAAAAAGAACTACAACAACTCACTGCTCAGTTCAATAACCAATATACAGATTACGTGAAACAATTAACTGGAAACTCCTTAAATGATCAAATTAACGAGTGGCAGGACAAATGGAAGGAACTTTCTGCTCATATGCATCAGCTTACTGTTTCTCCTACAAAAACATCATTGTCAATTCTTACCCAAACAAGCGGCCAATTTGAAGAAACAACAAAACAATTTATTGAGCAACAACAATTACAACGTGAAGAGGCTCAGAAACAGTTAGAGGGTTTTTTGGAAGAGTTCAAGTCAAAACAGTTGGAACTCGCAAAAAAGTTCGAGGAAAACTCAAAAAATCTATTTACTTCCATCAAGTAAGAAAAATGTGGGAGCTAACCGCAGCACAAACAAAACTCTTTCTTCCTCCTACTACATCAAGATGGCTAACATTTTTCGATATGGAAAAGAAGGAGGACAAAATGAATCCATTTCAAGAAGCACAAACTGTTCCGGAGCTTCGTTATGATGAGATTCAAGTCGGTGATCAAGCATCCCTTACAAAAACAATTACAGATGAAGATGTTATCAATTTTGCAAAATTGACTGGGGATGTGAATCCTATTCACATTTTAGATTCTTTTGCAAAAACGACAATGTTTAAAGAACGTATTGCTCACGGTATGCTCGTTTCGAGTTTTATTTCTACCATCCTTGGAACGAAACTCCCAGGCAAAAATACGATTTATTTATCCCAAAATGTTTCATTCCGTGCCCCTGTCAAAATCGGTGATACACTTCGCGTTGTGGCAGAGGTTATTAAGAAGCGTGATGATAAAAAAATCATTACGCTGCAAACAAACATATATAATCAATCAGATGATATTGTCGTGGAAGGAACAGCGACAATACTAAAAAAAGAGTAGCAAATTTGCTACTCTTTTTTCTATCCAAGAACTTCTAATCGCACCGATTACTTCCGCGTATGAGTACGTCGTTTCCACATAAAATAACGTTACCAGTTTAGATAAGAACTTAGCTGAACTGGACTACTCATAAGGATGTGTATCAACATGGTAAAAACAAACAAATTATTAGTTCCAGGTGCAGAACAAGCACTTGAACAATTTAAATATGAAATTGCACAAGAATTTGGTGTAAGTTTAGGATCTAATACAGCATCTCGTTCTAACGGTTCAGTTGGCGGTGAAGTAACAAAACGTCTTGTTGCTTTAGCTCAACAACAATTACGTGGATAATAATATAACATATGGCTTAGAGGCAGATATTCTCTGCCTCTTTCTAATTTCAACATACATAATGGTGCTTTTTCACATACTAATCAAAACGAAAGGAGCGATCTGTAAAATGAAACGGATTAATATTAGCATGAGCCCTCCCCGCGTTCTTACTTTGTCTTTTCTTGTATTATCAGTTGTCGGCACATGTTTATTAAAACTACCCATTGCTACGACAACTTCCATTTCATGGCTCGATGCCTTATTTACAACCGTTTCCGCTTGTACTGTTACTGGACTTGGTGTTGTAGATACTGGAAAAGTATTTACTTTGTTTGGACAATGTGTCATTTTAACGCTTATACAAGTTGGCGGGCTTGGCATTATGAGCTTTGCTGTCTTAATTGCGATTATGCTCGGAAGAAAAATCGGTCTTCAAAATCGGATTTTACTGCAACAAGCATTAAATCAAACAAATATCGGCGGCATCATCCGTCTTGCCAAAGCATTATTTTTATTCTCTTTTACAGTCGAATGTATCGCTACTATAATTCTTTCTTTTGAATGGGTACCAAAATATGGGGTTATGAAAGGGATCTATTATAGTTTTTTCCATTCAATCTCAGCCTTTAACAATGCTGGCTTTTCTGTGTGGAGCGATAATTTAATGTCCCATTCTCATAGCATTCTTGTCAATCTCGTCATTTCCTCTCTCATCATTTTAGGTGGAATTGGTTTTACAGTAATCGTAGACATAAAAAGAAAGAAAAACTTTAAAAACCTTACACTACATTCAAAACTTATGCTCTCTTCTACTCTAATCGTCAACATTATTGCTACCCTTTTTATTTTTATATTCGAGTTCCATAACTCCCTTTCTATGAGAGGTTTTACCCCATTTGAAGAAGGATTGGCCTCTTATTTTCAAGCAATTTCAACGCGAACTGCCGGGTTTAATACTGTTGATATTTCTACATTGTCAAAACCTTCTCTCCTATTAATGATGCTCCTTATGTTTATTGGTGCTGGTAGCGCTTCAACTGGTGGTGGGATTAAGTTAACAACATTTTTAATCATATTTTTTGGCGTATTTAAATTTTTACAAGAACAAGAGGATATTGTCGTATTTAAAAAATCCATTAAAGATACTCTCATTGTCAAATCATTAACCATTACTATTATTTCCATTTCATTTATCTTTTTTGCTATTTTAATTTTGAGTATTACTGAGCGAGTTCCTCTATTGATGAGTGCTTTCGAAGTATTTTCAGCATTTGGGACTGTTGGCCTCAGTATGAATTTAACACCCCACTTAACTATAATCGGAAAAGCTATTATTATCTTTATGATGTTTTTCGGGAAAATGGGTCCTTTAACATTGGCTTTTTCATTTGCTCGTAAAAAGAACCTGAAAATAAAATATCCGAATGAAGATATTTTAACAGGTTGACAACCGTATAAATTATCCATATAATGAGAATACAATAACATATCTCCAAAGGGGAGTAGCGTCCAAGAATATTTCTTGGAAACAAAGTCGTCATTACGTAGAACTTAGTTCTTCCGGCTTTGTTGGCATTTTTTATTACATATGTCTAGCAAGACCTTTGCCTATTAACGGCAGAGGTCTTTTTTGCATTCACTTCCAGATTCTTCCAAAGTTAATAGGCAGGAGTATGGGGAAACTAAATAGTGGGGAAATTCTTCACTTATTTAGAACTTATAGAAATGAGAGGAGAATGTACATGGATGTATCATTATTATTGGAGTATGGTTGGGTATTACTCATCCTAATTGCACTTGAAGGGATTTTAGCGGCTGATAACGCTCTTGTTCTTGCAATTATGGTAAAACATTTACCAGAAGAAAAACGAAAGAAAGCACTATTTTATGGATTAGCGGGGGCATTTGTTTTCCGATTTGGATCGTTATTTATGATTTCGTTCTTAGTCGATGTATGGCAAGTGCAAGCAATTGGTGCCATCTACCTTATGTTTATCGCTGGTAATCACTTATTTAAAACATATGTTAAAAAGAATACAGATGAAGAAACAGAAGAAAAAGAAGCAAAGAAAAAACAAGAGAACTTTTGGTGGACTGTATTTAAAGTTGAGGTTGCTGATATCGCCTTCGCAGTTGATTCAATTTTAGCTGCTGTTGCACTAGCAATGACTTTACCAAAAACAGGATTAGGTACAATTGGTAGTCTTGATACTGGGCAATTCGCTGTTATCTTTGTAGGTGGACTTATCGGATTAATCATTATGCGATTTGCAGCAACTGCTTTCGTACAAATCTTAAAACGTAAACCAGGACTTGAAACCGCAGCATTCTTAATTGTAGGTTGGGTTGGTGTGAAGCTAGCAGTTTATACATTAGCACACCCTGCATTAAATGTAATTCCACATTCATTCCCAGAATCCACTCCGTGGAAGCTTACATTCTGGATTGTATTAGTCGGAATCGCAGTTGGTGGTTGGTTCTTCTCAAAAGAAGTAGAAGTAAAAGTAGAAAAGAATTTAGACGAAAAAGCGCTGTAATTACAGCGCTTTTTCTTTTTTCTTTCTTCCTCTCAATGTCCAGAAAAAATTCCATTATACTACCTTTTGTAAACGTTTTCTTAATGTATGTATGTCCTTTTTGTGAAACATTGCACAAACTTATTGAAAGTGAGAACAATTCCATGTACTTTATTCATATAAGGAGTATTTATAGAAGATTTACTAAAGGAGCGTATTACTCATGCTAGAACAAGGACTAGATTATGTTGTCAAACTGGCTAAAAGCAAAAAGAAAATACTAGATACAAACCCAATGCAATATTTCATTCGTGCTGCACTTGCGGGTATTTATATCGGTTTTATTATTGTACTATGTTTTAAATTAGGTAACTTTTTTCACATTGCAGATTCACCAGCAACTTATTTAGCTGCCTCTATGTTTTTCGGGATTGCTCTCGTACTTATTATATATGGCGGTGCTGAATTGTTTACTGGGAACACAATGTACTTTACTGTAGCAACTTTAAGAAAAGAAACAACGATTTCTGATACACTACGTAACTGGGTTGCTTGTTATGCAGGTAACTTAGCCGGCGCGTTATTCTTTGCCTTACTATTTTACGCAACTGGAATTTTTGAAGCAATTGATCACGGTCACTTAATGAATAAAGTCGTTGAAGGAAAGATGAACACACCTACAATGCAGTTATTCTTTAAAGCCATTTTATGTAACTGGCTCGTATGTCTTGCTTGTTTCTTACCTTCTCAGGTTAAAGGTGACACAGCAAAAATAATAGTCATGATGCTACTTGTTTTCACATTCTTCTTATCTGGTTACGAACATAGTATTGCAAACTTATCACTCTTTGCTTTATCTTTAGTTTCACCGCATCCTGAGACAATTTCTTTTTCAGGTGCTATTCATAACTTAATTCCTGTTACAATCGGTAACATTATTGGCGGATCAGTATTTGTCGGTATGGTATACCACTACTTAACAAAGAAAACACCTGAAGTTCAACAGGAAGAAACTGAAATCGCAGTAGCTCAACAAGAAGAGATTATTCCTTTACAAGCACATATGAAACATTAAAAACTCCAAAGTTTTACTTTGGAGTTTTTAGCTTCCCACGTATTTAACAACAAGGTGAGGATTAATTTCTCCTTCTTCCTTTCCCTTATCCATTCTCTGTTTCATCTTGTGCATACCGATGACATCATTCGTATGAAGGTGAATTTCATTTACATATAATCCCTCTGTACAAAAAGCTTCTACAAAATCTAGTCCATTTTTTGCTCCCCAGCCCATATTATAATCAAGGGAAAGAATATTCACATCATAATCCCGAACCATTTGCAAGGCACATTCTACTGTAGTTGCGGACACATACCCGAACGGGCAACTTCTTTGATCATCCATATATACGTTCATTTTCGATTCCCTCTCTAATTTGAATAAACAGCTAATACATAGCACATTGCCCCAAGACTAATAAAAGGACCAAATGGAATTGGCTTTCGTACTTCTATACGTTTTAATCCGATACCAATCCCGAAAAAACAAAGACTAAAACAAGATGCTAAAAATAAAACGATAAAAACTCCCTTCACTCCTACTATAAAACCAAGTAACGAAAGTAGTTTTATATCTCCTCCGCCAAGCCCTTCTGGATATATCTTTTGCATGCAATATAACAAAAGGAATATAACACCACTACCAACTATACTATCTGTCCAAGTAACTAATTGTACAAAAACACTTTCGAGAATGAGTAAAACCGCAAACGAAATTAAAATACAATCAGGAATTAACATATATAAGTAATCTGTAACTGAAATAATAAGAAGTAGCGAAAAAAGGGATAAAATGATAATAAGTTCTCGTTCTATTCCAATCATATACACGGTAAGAAGAAATATACTTCCTGTTATACATTCAAATGCTACATATATAATTGGAATTTTCCTCTTACAATTCGTACAACAGCCTCTTTGTATATAAAATGAAATGATGGGGATTAGTTCTTTTGGCCTTAGCACATATTTGCAATAATAACAATGTGAACGCGGGGTAATAATAGACGCACCTAATGGAACCCTCACCGCAACTAACATAAAAAAAGAACCAAACACCATCCCTGCTAACAGTGCATATAAATAAGTGAACATCCCTTCCTCTCCTTTCCCAAAAAACATAGCAAAAAAAGGAGAGAACTTCTACTTCATATTATCCTTTATTCTACTAAAAAAGCAGGTCATTTTCTGGCCTGCTTTCCCCTCTTTTATACGATGAAATATACTGCTTTTAATGGTCCATGTACTCCGACAACAAGATTCATCTCAATGTCAGCCGAGTTACTTGGCCCTGTAATAAAGTTAATACAAGATGCCGCTGTCTCCCCATTTTCTACGCGTGAGTTCATATCCTGAACTGCTTGTGTAATACGAGGCACAAGTGTTTCACGTGGAATAATAGCAAAATATACAGTCGGTAAAAAGTGTAAAGAACGTCCCTGCCCTTTATGACTTTGTACAACAATTGTACCAGATTCGGCTAATGTATAATCACTAAATGCAATACCAATATTCGCTTTTTCAGCTAAACGCATATTTTCGTCTTTTCTCTCTGGATCCCATACGTTTACTTCAACGTCTCGCTTTGGAAGTTCTTCTTTAAATAAAGATGTTAAACCATATGCATCAAAACGATCATCTGCTGATAATAAAATAGGTCCCCCGCCGTTTTCCATGATTACTTTTTGAAGGTCTTCACCTAAACGGTCATTTGTCGTTTCTACTACAGTTGTATGAATGTTTGTACATTGCTTTTTAAACACTTCTAGTAATTCTTCTTGTGAATAATCTTTTAACGTTTCTATATTCACATTACTTTTCCATACTGGACGCTCTACACCTTCTGTTTTACGTGCGCGCCCAAGTTCTTTTGCAATGTTATCTAGAAAGGCATCACGGTTTTGAATTAATCCTGTCATTATTTATCCCCGCCTTTCTTATGATCTTTATACCAATCACGGAATCGTTCTTTACTTGGAGCTGGGAATTCACGAATATCCGTCCAGTTTTTAAGTGGTCCAACACCTTTTGATACACGATTACCAGATGTAAATGGACTCATTGCCGCTGGTGCCATTTTTGAACCCATTTTATATAAAGCAGCTGAAGAAGCACCCATACTAAACATTTTCATCGCTAGTTTTTCTGCAAGTGGTGCACGACCTTCTTGCTCAACGATGACTTGACGATGTTTTAATAATAAATCATGCAACGGAATTTTTACTGGACAAGCTTCTGTACATGCTCCGCATAAACTAGATGCATAAGGAAGCTCTTTGTAATCATCATATCCACCTAGAAGCGGTGTTAATACCGCACCGATTGGTCCTGAGTAAATCGATCCATATGAATGTCCACCAACGTGACGATATACAGGACATACGTTAACACAAGCAGCGCAACGAATACATTGTAATACGGAACGGAATTCAGATCCAAGAATTTGAGAGCGACCATTATCAACAACCACTAAATGGAATTCTTCAGGTCCATCAACTTCCTCTTCTTGAATTGGTCCTGCTACTGTTACATAACTTGTTAATTTTTGACCTACTGCACTACGACATAGTAAACCAACTAAAACATCTAATTCTTCCATTGTCGGAACCATACGTTCCATACCCATTACCGCAATTTGTGTTTTAGGAATTGACATAACAAGATCTGCATTACCTTCATTCGTTACTAAACAAAGAGATCCAGTATTGGCAACAGCAAAGTTACAACCAGTTACACCAATTTCTGCATCCATAAATTTCTCACGAAGTTGTTTACGAACAAACTTTGTCATTTCATATGGGTCATCAGAATTTTCATAGCCTAGCTTTTCTTTAAATACATCGCGAATTTGCGTTCTATTTTTATGAAGTGCAGGTGCAATAATATGTGAAGGTGGATCATTATCTACTTGCAAGATATACTCTCCTAAGTCACTCTCTAATACTTCACAGCCAATCTCTTCAAGCGCATGATTCATACTAATTTCTTCTGTTACCATCGACTTTGATTTTACTACTTTTTTCGCTTGTTTCTTTTTGGCAACGTCTTGAATATACTTTGCAGCTTCCTCTTTCGTCTTCGCAAAGTACACGTGTCCGCCTCTTTTTGATACATTTTCACTTAACTGCATTAAGTAATAATCCAGATTTTCTAACGTATGTTGACGAATTTGTTCACCTAGTTCACGCCACTCTTCCCAGTTTCCTAATTCATCTGCAGCTTTTAAGCGATTCGTATATAAACGCGTTTGTGCAGAAGATACTGCTCCGCGCATAAACGAATCTTGAATTCCATCACCAACGCGATCATTAAATTTTTTCTCACTGATTTTCATAGACATAGCTTATGTTCCCCCTTCATGAGCGACTATTCAGTACCTCAGCAATATGCATTACTTTTACTTCTTTTCCTAAACGCTCAATACGTCCGCCAATGTTTAACAAACACCCACAATCTGCACCGATTAAATAATCTGCACCTGTTTCCATGACACTATCTACTTTTTCGTCTACCATTTGCTCAGAAATTGGAGTCATCTTAACTGAAAACGTTCCCCCAAACCCGCAACAATTTTGCACGTTTGGCAAATCTCTCACAGTTAATCCTTTTACATTTGATAATAAAATTCCTGGTGCTTCTTTTACTCCAAGCATACGCGTCATATGACATGATTTATGAATAGTAGCTATCCCTGGTAAACTTGCACCAACATCTGTAACTTTTAAAACATCTACAATAAACTGTGTAAATTCATAAGTTTTATCAGCAACTTTTTGTGCACGTTTAGCCCACTTTGGATCATCTTTGAAAACATGCGGATACTCATGAAACATTGTCGCACAAGAACCAGATGGCGTAACAATATATTCTGCATCTTCGAAAGTTTCAATCATATGTTTCATCGCTTCTTTTGCTGCTTCTACATGGCCGCTATTATAAGCAGGCTGACCACAACAAACTTGTGCTTCTGGAAATTCAATTTCACAACCTAAACGCTCCAACACTTCAACTGTTGCTTTGCCGACATTTGTTTCAAACATATCGACTAAACAAGTAACAAATAAAGTAACTTTCATAACTATTACTCCCCCTTTTTACAACTTCACCAACAAACATATGGTCATCAGATGACTTAGTAGAGAAGAAATAGGCTCAACCATGGCCTATCCTCTCCCTCTTCTAAAGAAAACGCTTACTTAATCTTTCTCTATTTTATCAGAAAATTAAATTTTTAAAAGATTAAATTACGAATTTATATCGTTTTTACCTGTGACAATATGTTCTACATTTGTTAAATGATCTAGCATTGCTTGCTGCGCTAATTCTACATCTTGTTTTAACACCGCATCATATATAACTTGATGCTCTTCTATAAGTCGTTCTGATGTCGTTTGTTCACCATATAAAATAATGCGTCTTGATTCACCAATTGTTTCAGCAATCATCTCTGAAACATGATTCATGAGTTCAAGCAAAATGTTATTATGCGAAGACTCTGCAATTCCCATATGAAATTGAAAATCGGCTTTTTCGCCAGCCTTTTCATCTCCAATGCTCTTTGCCATTTCATCTAACCAATGTTTCATATTTTGTAAATTATCTTCCGTACGTTTTGCCGCCGCTACTCGAACTGCCCCCACTTCAAGCACCTTTCGTACTTCTAATAAATTCAAAATATCTTCTTTCTTCATTAATAATCTATTGTTTAATGATTTCGTTAATGAAGAAGAATCGAAGTTCTTCACATATGTACCTTCTCCTTGTTTCATCTCAATTAAGCCCATCGCTCTTAGCGCACTTAGCGCTTCACGAACAGCAGATCTGCCAACTTGAAACTGCTCAGCTAATTGATGCACAGGGAGTAGTTTGTCACCAGGTTTTAACGTACCATTTTTAATCATTGTTAAAATAGCTTCAGATACTTCTTCGTAAATTTTTTTCGGTTTAATAGATTTGTACTCCAGTTAAATCACCTCAGTATCTTCCAAACAACAATTGAAACGATTTATAAGAACTTTGCATCATAACTATTTTAGACCGAATTGATAAGAAGTACAAATGTTTTGTTCATAAAATAGTCAAATTTTCGATATTTATTACATATTAATTTATATTTTTACGTATAAAGTGAAACTTTAATCAGTGGGGGTTTTGTTCATCGCCCACTGATTATTAGCCCTCACGAATCGGACTTTTACGGGCAGCAGGGCCTCCACCTAACTTCTTTGCTTCCGTTGAATTTTGAGGTGAGGGTCTTACTGCCCGGCGAATAGCGGGATAAATATTTTCTTCAATATAAAGAACATGTCCTAAAAATTAGAACATGCTCCCCTCATCCTGTACATTCAGTTTAATAATAACCGTTGTTCCCTTATCTTTTTCACTTTCAATTTTCCACTGTCCACCATGTATATGAACAATTTGTTTCACAATAGCAAGGCCTAAACCTGTTCCACCATGTTGACGACTTCTCGCTTTATCAACTCGGTAAAAGCGTTCTCCAAGATTCTCCAAATGTTCTATATCAATACCAATTCCTGTATCTTTTATTTTTAATTCACAGTAATCATCGATTTGCTCTAAAGTTATAACGATATTTCCTTTTTGATTTGTATACCGTATCGCATTATCTAACACATTATGAAGCACTTGTTGCATACGATCTTCATCAATCATGACAATGACCTCTGGATTTAAATTAGTTGAAATATGAATTTCCTTTTCTATAAACTTAATCTCATACGTATCTAATACGTCTTCAATCAGCTGTGAAAAAACGATAGGTTGCTTCTTTAACGGAAAGTGCTCACCTTCTAATTGTGCTAAGTCTAACAAGTCATGAACGAGACGCTGCATACGACCTGCTTCTTTATGAATTAGCTGCGTTACTTTTTCCTGCTGCGGTCCCTTTGCAACACCATCTAAAATAGCCTCGCTATACCCTTTTATATAACTAAGTGGTGTTCTAAGTTCATGCGAAACATTTGCTAAAAATTCCTTACGCTTTACATCTTCTGTTTCTAATGAATTTGCCATTTTATTAAATGCTTTTCCTAATCGTCCAATTTCATCCTCTGAAGAAACTGTAATCCGCTCCGAAAAATCTCCCGTAGCCAAATGATTTGCAACCCGCTCCATTTGCGAAAGTGGCTTCGTAATTGCAATTATAATTTTCCTTCCAACCCATATCGTAATTAAAATCATAGCAATTGCTAACGGTGCTAAAATAAGACCCATATCATAGATTAAATCTTTTATACTTTTTAAAGGAATATACGAATAGACAATTCCGACTAATTTTTTATTTTCCAATACAGGGATGACAACCCCCATAATATTACGGTCAAAATGTTCTTCATATCCTATTTTTGTCACAGTTTTCCCGTCTAATAGCGTTTGCCTATCTCCTTCACTTATAAGAGAATGATGATGCACATCAAAAGGCAAACATGCGCTTAAATCACGCGGATTAGACACGAAAATAACGTCTGAACTAGATATTTGATCAAACGATCTTACTTTCTCTTCAAAAGTTGATATTCCTTCACGCTTATCATATTGAGCAGCAAGACTTTTTCCTTCCATTACTAACGAAGCTTTTAAATTATCAACGTATAATTTTTCATACGAGTATAAAGATACGAAATAAAGAAAGGACACTGTTACACATACTGCACATACTACTGTAAGCCAAAGTTTTTGTACCATCGTAAACATACGTTACACCTCAAATTTATAGCCTACACCCCAAACAGTTTGAATGTAGTTTCCACTTTCTCCAAGCTTCAAGCGCATCGTTTTCACATGCGTATCTACCGTTCTTGTACTTCCGGCATAATCATATCCCCATACCTTTTCAAGTAATTGCTCCCGGCTAAATACTTGTCCTGTATGTTGGCAAAGAAAATATAATAAATCAAACTCTTTTACAGTAAGAGAAATCGACTCACCATCCGCCTCTATTCGTCTACTTTTTTCATTGATAAGAATTGGTCCAAATTGAATCTCTTCTTGCTGTTCTTGCTTTGTATATCTTCTTAGCACAGCTTCCATACGGGCAACCAATTCACCAGGACTAAACGGTTTTACAATATAGTCATCTGCTCCCATACGTAAGCCGTTCACCCTATTCCACTCTTCACCTTTTGCCGTTAAAAATATAATCGGCACATCTGACGTTTTTCTAATTTCTTTACAAACTGAAAGTCCATCCATTTCTGGCATCATTATATCTAATACAACGAAATCATAATGATCCGTTTCTAGTTTTTTAAGAGCCTCTTTTCCATTCTCAGCTTCTCCCCACTCATATCCAAAGTTATCCAAATACATTCCAACAAGCTGTCTCATATCACTTTCATCATCTACAACTAGCACTCTATATTTATTCATTGTCCTTCCCTTCCCTCTCTATGAGTTGAAACGGTCCTTTTCCGACTTTAATTGTTTGTTTTATTTTCAAATTCTTCATATCTATAACGCACACTTCATCACTATCATAACTGGCTACATACCCTTCTGCTCCGCTCTCAAAAAATGCAAATGGATTCGACCCTACTTCTACAGAAGCTATTTCTTTATATGTTCTAATATCAAACTTTCTAAGTGTATTCGACCCATGACTGAGTGCATATACGTACTTACTATCCCTCGTTATATTCACAGGCATAAATGGAGCGTGTAAAGAACGCACCATTTCTCCACTCTGTAAAGAATACACTAACACTTTCTCATTTACTTGATTTCCATCACCATGTCCGCCAATCCATATTTCTTTCCCATCAGGACTAATCGTCGCTCCTGTTGATGCTGGCGGAATCATAAAGGATTGAATAACTTCTTTTTTCTTCGTATCAATTGTCGTTAGTTTCGTATCATAAAAGTTTAGTACAGATAACCGATTCTGATACTCTACCATCGTTATAGGCCCTTTTCCTGTTGAAACATTTCCTGTCTCTTTCCCATTTATCGTAAAGAACCTTACCTTTTGAACATTTTGATCAGCAGCAAATAATTGTTTTTTATCTGCTGATACGACCACATTTACAATGCCCTTTCCAGTTTTATATTTTCCCACTTGCCTTCCTTCCGCTAGTGAATATACATACATATATTCTAATTGCTTACCGTATACAAGTATTTCATCGCCATTTGGAAGCAGTGTGATTCCGGCCATTGGCTCATTTAGTTCCCATGTCGTAATTAACTTTTTATCTTTTTTATCAATAAAACTAATGCTGCCTTCTTTTATATTCGTAGTTATAATAACATTTTTATCTTTAGCAATTGGTGTATATGAACTTCCTTGACACCCTACTAGTAGAAATAAAAAACAGAGAAGAAAAACATACTTTCTCAAAAGATTCCCTCCATCTTCGGATGATTTCGTTATAATTGTAAAATAACAAATAAATGTGTGGAAAGTGTGAAATTTCCCTTTCTTACTCAATTTACATATATAATGTACAACAAATAGAATTTGAGGTGTGTCAATTATGCTATTTCCTGATTTAGCGAATAAAATTGTACGAGAAGTACGCAGACTAATTACAGAAAATATTATTATCATTAATATGGAAGGCGTTATTATCGCAAGTACAGATACAGAAAGAATTGGTCAATTTCATGAAGGTGCACTCCGCTGTGCCAAACAAAAGAAAACCGTCATCATTACAAAAGAAGATGAAAGGCGATTGCAAGGTGTAAAGGCTGGGATGAATCTTCCTTTATTATTTCATGATGAAGTAATTGGTGTCATTGGAATTACAGGAGAACCTGAAAATATTTCACGCTACGGAGAAATATTGCGTAAGATGACCGAATTATTAATTCATGAAAACTACTTTTTAGAGCAACTAGAACTTGAGCACCGTTCTTATGAAGCTTTTGTCTTTGATTGGCTTCAAAATACAGAGTGGTCTCCAAGTTTTCTTGATCGCGCCAAAACACTTGGCATTGATTTATATAAGAAAAAACAACTTATTTTGTTTTCTATTGGCAAAAATGACACGATGCTCCAGCGTAAAATATGGCAACACATACGTAATATTTTAACAAAAGAGCATCTATTTGTTCGCTGGGGAAATGATCGTTTTATTTTATTTACAGCGATGAGCTCCAAAGAACAAACTTATCAATTTTTAAAACGGTTAAAACAAGACTGCGAAACTTTATTTTCTATTCCTTTATATATAGGGATTGGACAAACAGTTACCCCAAACAATATGAGCATATGTTACGAACAAGCATTACGCGCTCTTTCTGTATCATTGGAGACGAAAAAAATTGTATTTAATGAAGATTTACGTTTAGAAATGTGTTTACAAGATATTTCTGTCGAAACGCGTGAACAATTTCTAGAGCGTACCATCGAAAACTTATTATCATTTCCTGAGCTTATGCAAACTTTACGCTTATTTATCGATTATAACCAATCTTATAAACAGACGGCTAAACAATTACATATACACATTAACACATTACATTACAGGCTAAAAAAGATTGAAGAACATACAGGACTTGATCCAAAACAATTCAAAGACTTAAACGTTTTGTACTTCGCACTTCTCCTATTAGATAATTATACAAAAAAGAATGATAAAACAGATTAATCTTTAGATGATTATACATAGAAAGAATCCCTCGACTTTTTTATCATTATAATGAAAGCACTGTTACCACGTTGTTTATTATAACTAAACACGTTAACAGTTTGAGGGGGATTTCCAATGTTAGAAAAACAAATTATTCATTCATTCGTATCTATTGTTGGCGAAGATAATGTAGATACATCCAATATGGGGCGTTTAACTTATAGTTATGATGCCACTCCAAACTTCCAAGCAATGCCTGATGCAGTCATTGCTCCTCGTAATACAAATGAAGTAGCTGAAGTGTTAAAAGTATGTAACACTCACAAAATCCCTGTGTATGTGCGCGGGTCTGGAACAAACCTTTGCGCAGGAACATGTCCACTTGAAGGCGGTATCGTCCTTATTTTCCGCCATATGAACAATATTTTAGAAATTGATGAAGAAAACTTAACAATTACTGTACAAGCTGGTGTCATTACACTTGATATTATTAAAGCGGTAGAAGAAAAAGGTTTATTTTATCCACCAGATCCAAGCTCGATGAAAATTTCTACAATCGGCGGTAATATTAATGAAAACTCAGGTGGATTACGCGGTTTGAAATATGGCGTAACACGTGATTATGTAATGGGGCTTGAACTTGTCTTACCAAATGGCGATATTATTCGCACTGGTGGTAAATTAGCAAAAGATGTAGCTGGTTACGATTTAACTCGTTTATTTATCGGTTCTGAAGGAACACTTGGCGTGGTAACAGAAGCTATATTAAAACTTGTTCCTATGCCTGAAACAAAGAAAACAATGCTTGCACTATATGAAGATATTAATGAAGCTGCACGTGCTGTTTCTTCTATTATTGCAAATAAAATCATTCCAGCAACACTGGAGTTTTTAGACCAACCGACAATTGAAGTAGTAGAAGCGTTTGCACAAATCGGTTTACCTACAGATGTAAAAGCAATTTTATTAATCGAACAAGACGGTCCGCCCGAAGTAGTCAATCGAGATATTGAAAAAATGGCTAACGTTTGTCACTCTATGAATGCGGTTGATGTTCGCGTTGCAAAAGGTGAAACAGAAGCAGATGCGCTTCGTACCGCTCGCCGTAGTGCTCTATCAGCGCTCGCACGATTAAAACCTACTACAATATTAGAAGATGCGACTGTACCACGTTCACAAATCGCTCCGATGGTTGAAGCTATTAATGCCATTGCAAAAAAATATAATATTCCTATTTGTACGTTTGGACATGCTGGTGATGGTAATTTACATCCAACTTGTATGACAGACGCTCGTAATGCAGAAGAGATGCACCGAGCTGAGCAAGCTTTTGCTGAAATATTTGCGAAAGCAATTGAACTTGGTGGCACAATTACTGGTGAACATGGTGTTGGTGCAATGAAAGCTCCATATTTAGAAATGAAATTAGGTAAAGAAGGTATTGCAGCTATGCAAGGAATAAAGCAAGCTTTCGATCCAAATAACATTATGAATCCTGGAAAAATGTTCGCGAAAGACACTCGAAAAAGAGTGGTGGTTGAGCGATGACCACATTAAATAAAGAAAATATTCAAAAAGAATTTAAAGAACGATTAAGTGAAGATGAATTACTAAACTGTATGCGATGCGGTTTTTGTTTACCTACTTGTCCTACCTACATTCAATCCGGATATAAAGAGTCACATTCACCGCGCGGACGTATTGCATTAATGAAAGCAGTCGTTGATGGTTTAATCGAACCAGATGAAGATGTTGAAAATACATTAAACGTTTGTCTTGGTTGCCGTGCTTGTGAGCCTGTTTGTCCATCTGGTGTAAATTATGGACATTTATTAGAAGAAGCTCGTGATATTATTAATCAAAATAAAAAATTCTCAGTGCCAGTGAAAGCTGTTCGAAAAGTCGTTTTTGAAGGATTATTCCCCCATCAAAATCGAATGAGAACATTAACTGGACTAATCGGATTTTATCAACGTTCTGGTTTACAAACGCTAACACATAAAACAGGGATTATGAAGTTATTCCCTGAAACCCTTGCAACGATGGATCTCGTTTTACCAAAAGTCCCTAAAATGAAAGCGATGAAAGATCGTCCTTCATTTTTACCTGCAGAAAGTACAAAGAAAAAACAAGTTGCATTCTTTACAGGCTGCTTAATGGATACGATGTTTTTAGAAACAAATAATGCAACGATGAAACTTCTTCAATTAGCTGGTTGTGATATCGTTATTCCGAAAACACAAAGTTGCTGCGGTGCATTGCATGGACATGCTGGTGAAAAGAGTGGAGCAAAAGAATTAGCAAAGCGAAATATAAAAGCATTCGAAAATTTAAACATCGACTATATTATTACGAATGCAGGTGGTTGCGGGGCTTATCTTGTAGACTATGATTATCTTTTAAAGGATGATCCGGATTGGGCTGAACGTGCTAAGCAGTTTGTTTCTAAAATTAAAGATATTACTGCTATACTAGTAGAACTAGACTTCCATAAGCGAACTGACTTACGACTCACGCCGCAGGTTATTACGTATCAAGACTCTTGTCATTTACGCAATGTTATGCGCATATCTTCTGAACCTCGTATGTTACTAGAGGCTATCCAAGGTGCAACATATCGAGAAATGAAAGATGCCGACCGCTGCTGTGGCTCTGCTGGTATTTACAATATTGTTCATTCAGAGTTATCAATGGAATTTCTAGATTACAAAATGGACCGTGTGCATGAAACAGAAGCAGCAACCATTGTTGCTGCAAATCCAGGTTGTTTATTACAAATGAAATTGGGCATTGAGCGAGAAGGGCTTTCTCATAAAATGAGAGGAATTCACATTGTGGATTTATTATTAGAAGCAATTGAAACTAACTCGTAATAACTCGTAACATACGTAATAATAGGAAAACGGCTATCTCCTTCGTCTATGTAAAGAGATAGCCGCTTTTTTGTCTGCTACAACATTAAAAATATGTTACTTTATTATAAAAAAGAACAACAGAAACATTACAGTTTTGTAAAAATCAATCCATTATATTCCTCGAAAAATCGTTCAAACCATTGATACAATAGGATTCTTCATTTTCTATTTAGGTAACTTTATCCAAAAATCCCCTCTTAAAACCAAGTATAAAAACACTATAAATTCCTTTTATACTCTATATTTCTCTTATTTTTACCCCCTTCTTCTCTTAGGATAAATTAGGTAATTTTAAAGTCTATGAATTTTTTTCCATCTTTTTTCTCGCAAATTGTATGCTACGATGAATTTGTCAGTCAGACAGGCTGTCAAAAACAAATCGTGTGAAAACAAATTAAAACTTTATATAGGGGGACACACATCATGAAAAAGCGTGTTTTATTATCTGTAGCTGCTGCAACAGCTCTTACTTTAGGAGTATCTTCTCTAGATGCACAAGCTGCAACAGTACAACCATCTAACGTAAAGGTTCAAAATATTCAGTATTCAAAAGTAATGATGAAACAAATGAGCCAACAAGAATTACAAGCATTCTTACAATCTATGGGAGTTGAATCATTAGCACAATGGCAACAAGGAAACTTCCAACCAAACTGCTTCATTCCTGGTCAACAACCTACTGAAAATGTTGTAACTGAGCAACCAACAGCTAAGCCAGAAACTCAAAAGCCAGTTGAGCAAAAACCTGCCGAGCAAAAGCCTGCTGAAGAAGTTCAAAAACCAGAAGCTCAAAAGCCTGCTGAAAACAACAATACTCAAAAACCAGCTGAGCAAAAGCCTGCTGAAGAAGCAAAATCTTTAAGCGAGTTTGAACAACGTGTTGTTGAATTAACAAACGCTGAGCGTGCAAAACAAGGCTTACCAGCACTAAAAATCGATACTGAATTAAGCAAAGTAGCACGTATTAAGTCTGAAGATATGCAAAAAAACAACTACTTTGATCATAACAGCCCTACATACGGGTCTCCGTTTGACATGATGAAGAAATTTGGTATTTCTTATACATCTGCAGGTGAAAACATCGCTCAAGGTCAACGTACACCTGAAGAAGTAGTACAAGCTTGGATGAACAGCGCTGGACACCGTGCAAACATCTTAAATAACGGCTTCACTCACATCGGTGTTGGTTATGTAGAAAGCGGCAACTACTGGACACAACAATTTATTACGAAGTAAATAGATTAAAAGAGTCTTCTCATAATGAGAAGACTCTTTTTTAAGTTTCATAGCTTTCTATTATGTATGAATAGAAAATATATAACATAAACAACATAGATCCACAGCTTATTACACTAAGCAATACATAAAATCCCCACTCTAAGTTCAAAAACAATGAAAACAATATGCCACATGCCATCACTTGAAAAATCCGTCTACTCACTAAACAAATTTTTTGTAATTTAATTGGATCTTTTTCTTTTTCTTTGCCTTTTATTTTCTTAAATTCTTTACTCAGCATAAAAAGAAACATACTAATCCCAATCGTTAATCCTGTTTGAAAGGATATCAAATCCCCAAAATTAATAAAGAGGATAAGCGTATGAATAAACAACATAAATAACGTAATTTTCTTTATAAATCCGCCTATAATACCATGCTCTCTTTCATTAAACTTAAATATATTATGTGAAATAATATACAAAAATCCATATGAAAAAATAATAAAACAGGGAATAAATGCTACAACGACTTGTTTACTCATAAACTCGTTTGGCTGACCATTTACATTCCAATGTACTGCCATACGATTTGGTAAATAGGGATAGAGAAATAGAGTAAGTAAAAGACAAGCGAAAAATATTCCCAGTACATACTTATATTTAATCAAGTGATTCTCACCTCTCTTTTCTCTTAACGGCTTCGCTTCTTTTAGAGAAATCCCTGCAAAAATCTACTTTTTTCAAGTTAAAACTTATACTTTACGCATTTTCTTTTTGAAATTCTTTTATTTTATTATTTAACTTTGTAGGAAACGGCACATCAACTTCAATCGCTTCTTTCGTAATTGGATGCAAGAAATTTATCTTCATCGCATGCAATGCCTGACTGGACATATATTTTGTTTGTCCACCATATAATACATCCCCAACTAATGGATTACCATTATGACTCATATGAACACGAATTTGATGTGTTCTACCCGTTTCTAATTGTAACGTTACGAAAGTCGTGTTTTGCTTCTTAAAATACTTTTCTACTTTATAATATGTGATAGCTTGGTCACCTTTTGGAGAAATACGACGCCTTGTAGCATGATGGCGATCCCTTCCGATAGCAGCATCAATCTTTCCTTTTTTCTTCTTTACTTTCCCTTCAACGAGCGCTGCGTACGTTCTTTTAATTTTTCTTTCCATTAATAAGCGATCCATAATTGAACCAGCAATTCTATGCTTAGCAAACACGACACCACCTGTCGTATCTTTATCTAAACGATGAATATGACGCACCTTCGTCTCTAAACCTTGCATTTGAAAATGAAAAGCAACAAGATTTGCAAGCGTCCCGGTTCCACCTTTTTCAGCAGGGTGCGTGTCCATTTGCTCTGGTTTATTTACGATAAGTACGTGATCATCTTCGTATACTACATGTAATTCACCATATTCTGGATCTACACCGTACTCTTCCTCCGCAAACATATGGACTTGTAACTTATCGTTCTCTTTTAAAAGCTCATTCCATCTTCTTTGTTCCCCGTTAACCGTAACACCTTTTTCCATACGAAGCTGATGTAATAGCTTTTTCGGTATTTCCCATTCTACTTTTAATACCGATTCAATACTTATACCATTCCATTTAGCTGGAACGGTAATTTCACACCATTCACCCTTTTTCTTTGTTTCCATACTGTTTATCACCTTATTTCTATTGATTCTCTCATTGTAACGGAAAACACACTTTGATGCACCGTCAAAAATAGAGGACAGTCTTATAATAGACTGCCCCTCAAGCTCTAAGTCTTTTCATTTCTAACAATACTTCTTCAGCTTTTTGTTCATACGATAAATCTTTAAAGAAATCCGCCAACCTTTTATAATCATTGTAAGCATCTAATAAATCGTCCATCTTTTCTATTTTCATCACTTGTTGTTTTTGTTTCATTTTTACTGGATAGCGATAACCTGATACTTCTTGTATTTTGTAATACTCATCCTCTACTTGAACGACCTTTACAAGTTCTTCCTCTTCTGCATCCATCGTATACCCGTCAAATTCTCTAAGTAGTTCATAAATGATATGAGTCCATTCATCTTTTGGATAAAACCCTTTTTCTAACCGATAACCGACAATGCGATACATATGCCCATCGTTCTCGGCAAACTGTACTGTATCATTTAACTTAAACTTAAAATAACGAAACATTGCCTTCACCTACTTATTATGTAATGTTCTTATCACATACTATTTGCAAAATGTAGGCTTTGCTATTCATAAAAAATGCTCATCATATTGATGAGCATTTTTTATGATGCTTTTTCTCTTTTTTTTCGAAATGGTAACCACCAGTTCCAGTCTCCAAATAACTTCATTAAGCTTGGTACGAGCATAAGACGAATAATTGTTGCATCAAGAAATATTGCTAATGCAACACCAAGACCCATCTGCTTTACTGGTAAAATATCAGTAAATGCGAATGCACCAGTTACAACAATCATTATTAAAGCAGCTGATGTAATAATTCTACTTGTTGAAACGAGCCCTTCTAACGTTGCTTGATCGTTATCTCCTGTTTCTTCATAGAGCTCATGAATACGTGAAATAAGAAATACTTCATAATCCATACTAAGCCCAAATACGAGGCCAAAAATGAAGATTGGTAAGACAAACAGAACCGGACTTGCTTCTAAACCGAAATGACCACCTTCAAATAACCAAACAACAATTCCAATGGTTGCACTTAAACTAAGTATATTCATAACAATTGCCTTAATTGGAATGAGTATAGATCGGAATGCAAATAATAATATAACAAAGGTCGATCCAAATATAACAGACATACCAATTACAACTTTATCTTTAATTTCATCTTCTAATTCTTGTTGAAACGTCGTCATTCCGCCTAGATAATACGTAACATCCGTTTCTTTATAGTTCTTTTTAAAGTCACGTACCCACTGTTTTGCAGTCTCTGTACGTGGTTTTGTTTTCAAAAAGATTTCTATCGTCGTCTTATTCCCTTGCGTGTATGCTTCAAATACAGGAGTTAGTTTCGCTGATTCTGGCGACTGCAACATTCCAACAACTTGATCTGCTTTCATTCCAGTTAACCCGTCGTATAAACTTCTTACTTCATGTACTTTCTTATCATCTTTTAACTTTTGAACGACTTCTTCTATCTTTTGTAGACTTTCTTTTTCTTTCATATCTTTTTTCGTCTCTACAACTAATGTAACATCAGCGTGTGTTTTGACAGTTTCATTAAATGCTTCTTCATACTTTTCATATGCAATCCTTGTATCACTCTTTTCAGGTAAAGCTTCAACACCAGGGAACTGCAAATTAGCTGTACGTAACGGTAATAAGCAAATAACAATAAATGTTGTAACAACAATAATCATTGCAATTGGATGTTTCATCACAAATTGTGCAAATTTACGCCATGCTTTTGCCGGCGTATGTGCTACTTGATTCTTTTTTAATATTCTTTTACCGATTAACGATAATAGTGCTGGAAGAAGTGTGAGTGAGAATAAAATACTCATAATGACAACAATCATTCCGCTAATCGCGACAGATTGAATATAATCTATCTTAAAGAAAAACAAACCGGATAACCCAACAAATACGCATAATCCTGAAAATACAATCGCACGTCCTGCCGTTTGATATGTAATTGCTATCGCTTCTTTTACCGTTCGTTTAGCAACTTCCTCTCGAAAACGGTTCACAAATAATAGCGCAAAATCAATAGATAATGCAAGTCCAATCATCGGTGCAACGTTTAACACGAAAATAGATAGTTCTTTATCAACACCGATGAAATACAATATACCCATCGTACTAATAACACTAAGCGCCCCATTCAAAATCGGTAAAATTGATGCCAAAAGACTACCAAACGAAAATAGTAATACAAGAAACGCAATTGGTAATCCAATCATCTCTGCTACTTTTAAATCATTTTGCGTTCTTTCATTAATCTCTTTATTAATTTTCGGAAACCCTGTAGGTGTTACTTTTAATGCTATATTACTTTCTTTCTCAATCTCATCAGCAAATTGTAATGTCTTTTCCATTCGTTCCTTATTTGTTTTCCCGGAAAATAAAATTGTCGCATAGCCGATGTCATCTTGTAGCATTTCTTTATTTTGGATTGGGTGATGGAAAGATTCATAGTTCTCTTTCTCTTGAACATTCTTTACAATTTCATTTATTCGCTTTTTAAATTCCTCATGCGAAGCATCTTTATTTTTCTCAAAAACGAGCAGCAGCGTATCTTGAGACTTCTTAAAATCTTTATCTAAAATTTCTTTCGTTTTTTGATAGTCGCCTTCCGTTTGGAAACCGTCACCACCTAATACTCCCGGTAGCTTTGGAGCAAAAATCCCAAGTGCGATTGCGAGCAACAGTAACGCTACAATTACTGTATAACGAAACTGATACAAAAAGGCTCCTAACTTCCCCCACTTATCAACTTTATGTACATTTGTCTTCACACATTTTCACCTACTTTACATAATTCAATTGTCACTTATACTGTATCACATCTTGATATAAACAAAAAACGTCTGGAAAAACTATAATAATAGTTTTTCCAGACGTTTTTCTATCTCTCTTTATTAAGCCCTAATCTCTCAGTAAGTAAACGATGGTAGTAAATCGCGATAATTAACAAAATACCACCTACGCAGTAACCAGCTAAAATATCAGTTGGGTAATGTACATTTAAAATGACTCTACTTAATCCAATCGATAGAATTACTATACCCATCAAAATCGTTGTGACACATTTCCCAGCTACGCTTTTCAAATTAGCAGCAATGATATAAGTAAGAAATCCAAATGTCATAATCGATAACATTGCATGTCCACTAGGAAAACTATACCCAAGTGCATCTAGCGCTTCATTTAATGACGGACGTTCTCTCTTTACAATCTCTTTTATCCCTTTATTCACAAGATGTGTTATTAAAATTCCCATTGGATATACAATCATCGCAGCATAATAACGCTTCTTCCAAAAAACAAGCAAACTTATAACGAGCGTAGCGACTATCCCAATTGCTGATCCCAATTTTGTAAAGTACGAGAAAAATGTAAGCGAACTTTCCGTTTGTAGCCCTCTTACTAATCCACGGACATATGTATCCATCACTGTAACGCCACCTGCATGTACGCGCCAAGCAACAATACCAAATACAGCAAATAACAAACCGATACACATTACCTCATACTGATGTAACTTCTTCTTCAAACGATTTCCTCCTACTATGAAAAAATGCGATTTCTACTTTAGAAACCGCATTTCCTTGCTTATTTACCTTTTGTTTTTAGCTCTGTCCAGTAACGATCATAGTCTTTTAACTTATCGTCTACATCAACAAGCCATTCTGTACGATCTAACTCTTCTTTCGTTAAGAAAATCATGTGATTATCACGGTATTCTTTACTATGAAGAGGATGAGCTTTTTCATTTGGATTACTGTAACCAATTGACTCGTAGTTTTTCACACTTACTTTTTCATCTAGTAAGTAGTTCATAAATTTCTCAGCAAGCTCTTTATGTTTTGCACCTTTTGGAATTGCTAACGTATCAGCCCAAATTGTGCCGCCTTCTTTTGGTACAACATATTCTACATCTTTATTATCTTTTGCGATAAATGCTGCATCTCCAGACCAAACTGTTCCGATCCAAGCATCTTCTGTAATGAATTTTTGTTTAATGTTATCTGTATCAAATGCTAATAAGTTTGGAAGCAGCTTCTTTAAATCATCTGCTGCTGTCTTTAATTGTGCATCGTCTTTCGTACTGTTTGAGAACCCGTGCTTCTTAAGACCCACTCCTAATACTTCACGAGAATCGTTCAGTAACGTTACATGTCCTTTATATTTCTCATTCCATAAGTCCGCCCAGCTTGTAGGTGCTTCTTTCACATACTTTTTATTGTATGCAATCCCTGTTACACCCCAAGTGTACACTAAAGAATATTTATTCTCTGGATCAAACGCAGGTGTTTTAAAATTAGAAACCATATTTTCGATATTCGGGATATTCTTTTTATCTAACGGCGCTAATAAGTCCATTTTCGCCATTGTTTTAACCATGTAATCCGACGGCTGAATTAAGTCATACTTTGCGCCACCAGCTTGTAATTTCGCAAGCATTTCTTCATTACTTGCGTACTTGTCATAGTTAATTTTCACATTATACTTCTTTTCAAAATCTTTTAGCACTTGCTCATCAAAATTGTCAGCCCAACTATAAATATTTAATTCTTCTTTCTTTTCACCACAACCAGCAAGCACACCAGCAACAAGGCTAAAGCTAATTGCTGCGCCAGCTATTCTTTTCATTAATTTCATCGGTTTATTACCCCCTTGTACTTTCTATATCGTTCGTATTATAAAGGAAGGTGTCCTCCAGAGTTTTCTTCACCATCTGCACCTTTGTTCCGGAAGATTTCAGATAGAACCATTAATCCTACGATAGCAACAATTAAAATTGTAGAAAGAGCATTAATTTCTGGTGATACTCCGCGCTTAACCATACTGTAAATGTATAGTGGCAATGTTGTTGATCCTGGTCCTGATACGAAGAAACTAATTACAAAATCATCAATTGATAATGTGAATGTTAATAATGCTGCCGAAATAACTCCCGGTACAATTGCTGGGAACGTTACATAACGAAACGTTTGCCAAGGTGTTGCTCCTAGATCATTTGCAGCTTCTTCTAAGTCACGTCCCATACTTGAAAGACGCGCAGCTAAAATAACAACAACAAACGAAATACTAAATGTAATATGTGCAATAATAATCGTTGTTTGTCCAAGTTCCATTCCTAACTGACTGAAAAGAATTAGTAAAGATAATCCCATTAAAATATCAGGAATTAAAATTGGTAAATATACAAGGCCATTAATAGCCCCTTCGAAACGATATTTATAACGATGTAAAGCAATTGCAAAGAATACACCAAGTACCGTTGTCACAATCGTTGTTATAACTGCAATCGTAATACTATTTACAAATGCATCAATAACATCTTGTTTTTGAAATAAATCTGTATACCAATGGAATGTAAAACCTTCCCACTCCGCATTAATGCGAGAGTCGTTGAAAGAATAGACCATTAAAACCATCATTGGAAAATACAAGAATAACAAAATTAACCAAGAATAAGAAACTAAAAACTTCTTCATCTTTGCCTATTCCCCTCCGTTCTCATTATATTTATATACTTTCGTTGCACGATAATATAAGTAAATTAACAGAACAGAGAATAGAACAACGATAATCGATAACGCAGATCCAAACGGCCAGTCACGTGCACCTAAGAATTGATTTTGAATAACGTTTCCGATTAATGCTACTTTCGATCCGCCCATCACGTCTGATACAACAAACATTCCGATAGAAGAAACGAATACTAAAATAGAACCAGTCGCAATTCCTGACATCGTCATCGGCACTGTTATATTCCAAAATGCCTTTATTGGTGTTGCTCCTAAATCATAAGCCGCTTCTAGCTTACGCTTATCCAGCTGCTCAATTGCTGCATACACTGGTAAAATCATAAATGGTAATAAAGAATAGACCATTCCGAGTATTACAGAAGGAGTATTATATAATAAATTTAACGGTTCACTAATAATGCCAAGCTTTAATAACAACGTATTCACAAGACCTTGTGAACGTAAAATAACAATCCATGCGTATGAACGAACAAGAAAGTTAATCCAAAACGGGATCGTTGCCAATAATAAAAGAATAGAGCGGTATTTGCGGTCAACAATTGTAATTGTATACGCAAACGGATAACCAATTAATAAACATATTACTGTTGTAATAACTGCGATCTTAACAGTTTCCCATAACGTTCCTAAGTACAATGGATCAAATACACGGGATATATTCTCCAGCGTAAATTGCATTTCTACTGTCCCGTAAGCTCCGCGCTGCATGAAGGCGAATCCTAATACGAATACGAGCGGGATTAGGAAGAAAATTAGCAGCCACGCGACTGTAGGTAGTGCGAGTAATTTCCCTTTTTTCAATTTAAGGTCACCTCGTCCTCTTGCTCCCAGCCTACATATACATTATCTCCAATGCTCCACTGCGCTGCCTCTTCAGCAGTTTGATATGCCATTAGTAATTCTGATGTTTTCTCATCACGTACATAAAGCTTCTCCATATTTCCGACAAACTCAATATCTTCAATATGTCCAAGATGGTATTCTTTTAAAATTGGTTCTTCAACCGAACGTACTTTTACATTTTCAGGGCGAATTGCTACATAGCCTTCCCCGTTCTTCACAATATTATTTTCACCGATGAATGTCGCAACGAACAATGTTTTCGGCTTATTATAAATTTCTTTCGGCGTTCCGATTTGTTCGATATGTCCTTTATTCATAACGACAATACGATCGCTCATGCTCATTGCTTCTTCTTGATCGTGCGTTACGTATATGAACGTAATTCCTAAATTACGTTGTAAGTTTTTCAATTCACGTTGCAAGTCTTTTCGTAACTTAAAGTCAAGCGCTCCAAGTGGCTCATCTAATAGTAATACACGCGGATTATTTACAATCGCTCTTGCAATTGCAACACGCTGCTGTTGTCCACCAGAAAGCTTCGCAGGTTTACGATTACGGAACTCAAGTAACTGCGTTAAACGCATTGCCTCTTCAGCACGCTCTTTCTGCTCTGCTGCTGATACTTTCTGCATTTTCATACCAAAACAAATATTCTTCTCTACTGTCATATGTGGGAATAGTGCGTAATGTTGGAACACTAGGTTCATATGACGCTTATATGGCGGCAAATCGTTAATTCTTTCATCATCTAATAAAAGATTCCCTTTAGTTGGAGTTTCAAATCCTGCGATCATACGAAGTAAAGTCGTTTTCCCGCAGCCACTCGGCCCTAAAATTGTTAAAAACTCTCCCTCTTTAATATCTAAAGAAAGAGGTGGGATAATCACTTGATTTCCAAAATGTTTTTCAACTGCTTCAACTTTAATAATCTTTTTCATTTTCCCGTCCTATCTACCTTAAATTTTAAATTTTTATATTCATGAATAAATATTTATGTTCTATAGACTATTTTTTGTTTCGATCCAAACAAAAATGGTTATTTAACAAGCGTTCGTTTCTATTCTTTATGTAGTATGTTTGATTCATTTTCGCATGATACATAACGTCGAACAGAAAAACCCCTTCCATTGCGAAGGGGCTATTATCATACGGCTACGCCTACTGATAAACACCATCATCATTTTAACAACTTTCGTATGAATTTTAAAGCACTTTTTGTAGAAGAGTAACGAATTTTCATGTCGAATGCTGTAGATTGGGCTAAAATGCTTTTATAATGTGAAAAAGTCCGAAAACTTTCTTTCCCATGATAACCCCCTAATCCACTACTTCCAACACCCCCAAAAGGTAAATATGGCGTGGCAAGATGATAGACAACATCATTAATACAGCCTCCACCATATGAAATATTACTCGTCACTTTCTTTTGTACTTCTTTATCTTCAGAAAATACATATAACGCTAACGGCTTCGGATGTTGCTGGATTGTGCCAATTACATCTTCTATGTTGTCGTACTCTATGATTGGTAAAATCGGACCAAAAATTTCATCTTCCATAACAGTATCTTTCCATGTAATATCCGCTAGTACTGTCGGTTCAATATGTAATGTATCTTTCTTATAGTTTCCACCAATTACGACTTGACCATCTTGTAAAAATCCACATAATCTTTCAAAATGACGCTCACTTACAATACGCACATAATTTTCATTTTGCAAAGGTTCTTTACTATACTGCTCTGTAATTTCATGTCGCAGTGCCTCAATTAGCTTTTCTTTCACGGAAGAATGCACGTACATATAATCAGGCGCTACACACGTCTGCCCTGCATTTAAAAACTTACCCCAAACAATTCTTCTTGCTGTCATCTCTATCTTTGCATCTTTATGTACAATACAAGGACTTTTCCCGCCAAGTTCTAAAGTGAGCGGCGTCAACTGCTTCGCTGCTGCTTCCATTACAACTTTTCCAACGCCAACACTACCAGTAAAGAAAATATAATCAAACGGTTCCTTCAGCAAAGATGTACTCTCTTCAACGCCACCTTCTACTACCGCTACAAGCTCTTCTGGGAATAATTCATCTAACATTCTCTTAAGCACTTTTGAAACGCTTGGTGTTAACTCTGATGGCTTTAAAACGATTGTATTTCCAGCTGCCAGTGCTCCTACAAGTGGTGCAATTGCTAATTGAAAAGGATAGTTCCACGGTGCAATAATAAGCGTCACACCATACGGTTCTGGCACTACTTTTCCTTTTGATCCAACATGAGTAAGCGCTGTTCGAACTCGTTTCGGTTTACTCCACGATGACATATGTTTCAATTGAAAGGAAATTTCTTTTAATACATATCCCACCTCCGTTGTAAACGACTCGTGAACTGACTTATTTAAATCTAATTTCAATGCCTGAAATATTTCTTCTTCAAAACGCTGAATGCCTTCATAAAGCTTCTTCAAATTATTCTTTCTCATTTCGATGCTTCTCGTATGCCCTTTTAAAAAATATTCCTTTTGCCTACTTACAATAGAGGAAATACTCATTCACTCACCTTCTCCCACTATTTTTATCCAATTCTTTCATTATTTATATAGACTTCATATATAACAAATTTCTATTCTTAAGGTTACATTATATATGACTTTTTCAGCTATATAAAATTCATTGCTCACAAAAAAACTACCGAAAGAAAATCTCCCGGTAGTTTTACAGTATTAACGATATAAACGAACAGCACCTGCAGAATTATCATCAGCTTGTCCTACTACTTCAAACTTCAGACCAAGCTTCGGTAAAATACGTCCTGCATCTGGAATCTGTTGATTAATATACGTTTTAGAATCATCAAACTTCGGTACGCCTGCTAAGCCATCATACGTAAATGTTCCACGCGTTGGAGATACGACTTTCCAAGCTGGCGTTTTGTCGAATGAGAACGCTGCATCAGCGATTTGGAATCGTGTACTACTCTTAACTGTCGGTTTACCATTTAAAGTACCAACAATTGCTTCTGGATGAGAATCAACTACACCAAGGAAACCGTGTCCTGGATGTACACCAACCCAGTTATCTGTATAAGCTGAATCTGCATACCATACAACCATACCAGTGTTAAATACTGGACCGCGAGCAAATTTCAACGCGTTATCTGCCCCAGCATAGTTTCTCCACTCAACATAGTAGTTATGGCTTTTCTTCTCTGTTCCGTTAGAAACAGCGAAACCATCTAATTTTAATTGTGGTGTACCTTCTGCGTCATCAGAGAATACTACTTTACCATCTACTGTTAATGAAGCATTATCAAGAGCGAATCCATTTAATGCTAAACCACCATCGGTAATGTAATCAAATGTTAATTTTACTTTCTTGCCTTTGAATTGACTTAAATCATATGATTTGTCAATCCATTTTCCATTTGTCGAATCTGCATTTCCACTATTTGCTTTCTCACCAAGTCTTTCAATTAACGTTTGTTGACCATCTTCTGTTACAGCGTGTACTTCAAGAAAATCATAACCTGCTTCAATCTCATATAATGACTTGAAATCAAATTTTGCATTCGTTGCATTCGTTAAATCGAACAACGGTGTTTCCATCTTCGTATGAAGATCGTCACCTTTTGTGCTGTAATAATATTGTTTACCAAATGCTGGCTCAATTGTTTTAACATCTTTATCTGGTAAGTTAACACGGATCATACCTGGTCTTGCTGATTTCGTAACACTTTGATCCAAATATGTCGCTAGACCGATACCTTTATTTAATTTCTCGTAATCTACTTCTACGATATTTGCCCAGTTACCACCGATTGTTTTTTGGAAAAACTCTTTATTTTGTGGTGAGAAACTCGTTGGCGTCGTTCCAGCGATTTTACCAGCCCAGCTTCCGCCACTCATAATAGACCAAGCTTCAATCGGCTCACCTTGACCACTATATTGTGTATCGTACTCATCTGGAAGACCTAAATCATGACCATATTCATGTGCGAATACACCAACTGCTCCATCTTCTGGTTCAATTGTGTAGTCGAATGCTGCCATCTTTCCACCCCAATATGGTACTTTCGCTTGTGTACCTTCAATTGGGAATGGCTTTGGTCCAACTGTCCAACGGTGCGACCAAATTGCATCATCGCCTAATTTACCACCGCCTGCTTCTTGTCCAACACCCGCATGAATAATCATTAAGTGATCGATTAAACCGTCTGGTTGATTTTTATTTCCATCACCATTTACATCATATTGATCAAATTGGTCGAACTCTGATAAATCAATACCACTATCTACAGCTGCTTTTAATGCATCTTTTACTAAATCACGTGGCCCTTTTGGTCCTTTATTATCATGGCCGCCGCTAGCAGCATCTGCACCGTAATCAGCAGCTTTACCAGGAACTGTTAACCATTTTGTAACTGTTCCGTCCACTGTGTAACTACCACCAGATTGCTCTTCGTAATATTGTTTAAACGTTTCAATTTTACTTCCATCATCTAATGTGAATGGCTCGTTGCCGAATAACATTTTTTCATAATGTTCTTTATTAAAATCGTTAGAATACATATATCCAGGCTCTTTGTCGATATTATTATGTTTAAAGTCAGCGTACTCTACAAGTAAAACGAGTACTTTGTCTTTACGAACTTCACCGTTATAGTCTTTTGGTTTCGCTGGAGAAGTTGGTACTTTACCATTTAGACCGCCTTTAACTGGACCTGTCGCTGCAGGTGTGCCTGTTGCTGGTTGATTTAATTTTTCTTTCGTGTCTGCTTTCGCATCTTTCACTTTCTTTAAAAAGTCAGATGCATCTTTCGTAAGTTGGTCCCCATTCGCTGCTTCTTTTCCAGGATTTTCACCCTTTTTGTTCTCTACATACTTTTCGACTGCTTTCTTTGTTTCTGTCTCTGAAGCTGACGAATCAATTACCCCACGTTTTTTTAGCGCATCTGCTAAACGTTCTTCCGGAATTAAGTGATCATCAACTGGGCTCGTAGCTGTTTTATTCGCAGGCGTTTCAGCATATGCAGATTGAGTGCCAACTCCGAATGAAAGGCCTAATACAGCTGTCAAAGCGATTGATGACAAAACTTTGAACGGTTTCTTGTTCATCCCTTATTTCCTCCCCTAATAAATAATATGTATTACAAATTGAATTTTATTAAAAATTCAATATTTTTTCAATATTTAGTCATATTATGTAATATTTTTAATATATTTGTAAAAATTTCATAGTTAGCATACGAATATATCACAATTCAACAATGTTTTCTGAAAATATTGAAAGTTTTTATCGAACAATTTATAATTTCCATAGAGGGAGTTTAATGGGGATTTTATCTTTGTTTCATCTACACAATATTTGATAATTCACTATATAAAACACAAAATCCAATTGCATTATCATGTATTCTGTAGCAGCAATTATGACCGATAATTAGGGAGGAATTACATTTGTACAAAGATAAGACAGACGCACTGGATCAAGAATGGATTGATTTAATACTTGAAGCTCTAGATGCCGGTATCGCCATGCAAGACATCGAGCAATTTTTCCAACGTATGAAGCCATCCAGTCAGGCTCAATAGGTTTGTTCTTTTTAACGAAGTTTATGTTATAATAATGACATCATAAGACAACTACATATTGATAGAAAGGTGCGCAAATATGATTGGAGAACGTATAAAACGCCTTCGTTTACAAAAAGGGATTTCATTAACTGAACTTGCCGAAAAAGCTGGCGTTGCTAAATCTTACATTAGTTCTATAGAACGAAATTTACAAAAAAACCCTTCCATTCAGTTTCTTGAAAAGATCGCAGCAGTTCTACAAATTCCAGTTGATACTTTACTTCATGATGAAACAACAAAGGAAACTAACCTAGACTCCGAATGGACACAACTCGTTAAAGATGCAATGAACTCTGGTGTCTCCAAAGAACAATTTCGTGAATTTCTTGAATTTACAAAGTGGAAGCAAAATAATAAATAGAAAGAAGTGCTTACAAGTAGCACTTCTTTTTCTTTATAAAAAAAGCGGGGGATACCCGCTTTTTTATTATTTTTCTTCCCCAGCTTCTTGGTTAGCATTGAATGTCCATTCTAAATTCAATGTATCACCTTGGAAGATATTTTGATCTTTTCCATTATCTACAAATTCAAATTGTACCCATAGATAATCCTCTGTACCAGCTGCTAATCCACCCTTTTCTCCCCACTCAGGAGCAAAGATGTCTTTAGCTAAAAGATCTGGATCAACTTTTTGTAAGTCTGCTAAAGTTGTTTCGTATACAGGCTCACTTTGTTTATCCCAGTTCCAAAGGAATTTTACTTTAACGTGCTTACCAAAGTCTTCACCAGCATTATCACCTTTTGCATCTTTAACAGTATACTTTGTTGCTAATTTAACATCTTTAATAGTTAACGAACCGCTGTTTTGTAATAAGAACTCTTTCTTAACAGAATCCCCTGGTTTTAAATCTTTAATATCTACAAGCGTCTTAGGGTTTAATGTAAGGTCTAACGTCCCAGCTGCAAATGTATTGTTTGATACTTCTTTATCGCTAAAGAATGCAAATGTTCCTCCACCAATTAAAGCTAACCCCAATGCTGCTGATGCAACTCCCATACCTAATTTCTTTTTCAGACTCACAATCAATTCCCCCTAGCTTTTTTTTATATTTTTATCACTTATTTTTCAATAAGAGATGTAAAGAAAACTATATTAGCTTAGCTAATATGTGTTCTTTTTTAAAAACCTTATGTTCATTATAACGAACAACCCTATATAAACACAACACATATTTATTAATATTTTCAGTTATTTTTATTTCTCAATATTATTTAGACTTTTCAGAAAAAAATGATGATAATTTATAACTTTTTTCACACTCAAATCATTTAATACTATAAGAAAAAAGAAAAACAAAGAGGTGAGGGCTAACGTTCCCTCACACTCGTATAAATATTACTAGTCTTGCTTATTCGTTCACTCTCTCTTACACCACATTCTTGTTTTCTAGCTGTTTCACTAAAGCAGTTCCTCCGCTTTCTTTTGCTCTTCTACTTTTTTCTGTTCTTCTACTTTTTTCTGTTCTTCTACTTTCTTCTGTTCTTCTACTTTCTTCTGTTCTTCTACTTTCTTCTGTTCTTCGGCTTTCTTTTGTTCTTCTACTTTCTTTTGTTCTTCGGCTTTCTTTTGTTCTTCTACTTTCTTTTGTTCTTCGGCTTTCTTTTGTTCTTCTACTTTCTTTTGTTCTTCGGCTTTCTTTTGTTCTTCTACTTTCTTTTGTCCTTCCGCTTCAATTGCAACGTTTAATTGTTGCTGAAGAGCCTGAATTTGCTCATCAATAGCTTTCAAGCTAATTTCTTTCTCAATATAGTCACGCTTCTCTTTGATACTGCGAAAGCCTTCATTTACATATATGGACACTTGCTGCATCGACTCATCTTTATTTACCTTTAATTCTTCTTGTATTTGATTGTAAGGAGCTTCTATTTCAGTATATACATTTTGCAGAGCTTCCTTCTCAGCAACAATTTTCTCACGCCCTTGTTGCCATACAGAAATCGCCTGTTTTATTTCTTCAATAGAAGTTGCTTTCAATTTCCCCTTCATCGTTCCATACTCACGCTCAATAAACTGTTTATGTTTCTCAGATTGCTCTTTTAACGTATTAACTGTTTTCGGAAATATAATTGCTGTAGAAAGCGTCGCTTCTACTTTCGTTTCATGAATGAACGCCGCTTCTGTATGCGTCATAATTTGAGATCCTAAATAAAACGTAATAGAACACATACACGGCAATATAAGCATCTTTTTAAAATTACGCGGTCGTTTCAGCATCTTAATCTCTCCCATCGAACATTACGTTCTTTATACAGAACATTATCTATATTATAGTAAAGAACTATTAAAATTGATAGACAAATACTAGAAAAATAGAAAAAGGGCTATCCATGTGATAGCCCTTTTTATTATTATCTTTCTTCACCTGCTGTTTGTTGTGCATCAAACGTCCAATTTAATTGTAACTTATCGCCTTGGAATTGATTTTGATCTTTTCCATTATCAACGAACTCAAATTTCACTTTGAATTTATCAGATTTACCTGCTGAAATACCTTTTTCATCCCAGAACCAAGCCGATAAATCATTATCTACAGCTGTAAGTGTGTCACCTTTTAATTTATCTAAAGTAGTTTGTTTCACAATTGTCTCATGCTTATCTACATTTTTTAAGAATGTTACTTTAATATGTTTACCAAAATCATCTTTATTATCTTTCTTTACATCTTCTACATTATAATCTGTTTTCAGTAGAACCTTTTTAATATCTAAAGAACCTTTATTTTCTAGTTTAAATTCTTTTTCAATTGTATCCCCAGGTTTTAAATTCGATACGTTAACAACTGTTGATGGATTTAATGCTAAATCCAGTGTTCCAGCCGCAAATGTATTGTTTGACACTTCTTTATCACTGAAAAATGCAAATGTTCCTCCACCAACTAAAGCTGCTCCTAATACTGCTGATGTAATACCCATTCCTAATTTTTTCTTTAAAGTCATGTCCATATCCCCTTAATATATATTTGTTAACTTCCTAAACGGAAAGTATAACCAAACGAACTAGACGGATTGTTCTACTTTTTTATCTTTCTTTTCTCCGTCAATGCTACGAATAGCACCAAAAATAGAAATAGCGGAATAACCAAGCAAAAAGACTCCTGGAATAATAAGAAGCAATGCTGCTCCCGCTTTTGAATTCGCATAATTCAGTAAATAACCAACATACGGAACTGTAATATCTGCATACTTTCCAACTACATTTTCTGCAAGTACTGGCTCTAAATCTGGTCCATTGTTGTTATCCCCTTTTGTTTCATACATTACTTTTCCATTTGTATCTTTCACACCGATAATACGGTGAGTGATAATTTTTTGATCTTTCTCTTTAAAGGTAATAACATCACCTTTTTGATATTTAGAACCATCTTTGTTTGGTTCTATTGCAATGATTGATCCTGTTAAAAACGTCGGCTCCATTGATCCTGAAAGAACGCTCTTAAATTGATATCCCATCACTGTCGGATCACCACCGCTTGCTTTTGAAGAAATAACTACAAAAGCTAAAAAAACCATCAATGCAAATAAAACAAATGAGATCGCGTTGCTAATTATCTTCCATATTAATTTCATCGTCTCTCTCCCTCTCCGTTGTTTTATATTATTTGAAGTATGCAATATCCACTTTGTTCTTTAACAAGAACACAAGTAAATGATATAACGAACTTTAAGTTATTGCAATAAGAAAATTTACAATTATTAGTTATTTAAGATATATAAAAAAGACTGTGCCAAAATTTTACACAGTCTTTTTATTAGTAATTTATTTACCTTCTGATTTCATTCCTTTTGTATTTCGGCGCAACACTACATATAAAATTGCTCCAAATAATATAATCGCACCTATCCCAACACTTATTACTTTCACATTTGAGTCTTTTACTTCAGGCATAGTTGTATCTTTTTTAGGCATCGTAAAAGTGACATCTTCTGTTGAAAGAACATTTACCGTCGCAATTGTTTGATTATTTTTCGTAATATCAACTGCACCAACTACCTCACCACGATGTATTCCTTTATGATATAAAGATTCTTTATCTAATGAAGCCGCCCGGAAAATAGTTTTCACATTTTTCCCTTCATCTTTCTTAAGCATAAGCTCCGCACTTTGTTCCAACTCAGAATTAACATCTTTATTTAAATATGTTGTTTTTTGATGCCAATTATGTTTATCAAGCACCATTTGCTTCGTAAATTGACCGAAAGAATATTCCGCCATCTGCTTCAAATCTTCATAAATTTCAGGTCTTTGAGAAGCCATTACTACGCTTATAATACGATTTCCATCTTTCTCATTTAATAAAACAAGTGTATTACGTGCTTCATTCGTAAACCCTGTCTTACCGCCAATGCTATATGGATTTTCAAAAAAATTAGATTTATTAAAAATAGACACCGTCTGCCTAGACGTCGTAACTGTCGTTCTTTTCGTATTCATCGCTTGTAAAATTTCAGGATACTTTTGCACACCCTTCGTAATCATAGCCATATCATACGGCGTCGTATAATGGTTCGGATCATGCAATCCATTCGGTGTTACAAAGTGGCTATCTTTCGCTCCTAATTGCTTCGCTTTCTCATTCATCATATTAGCGAAATTCTCAACACTCCCGCCAATCCGCTCCGCAATCGCATACGACACATCATTCGCACTCAGCACCATTAAAATCATAAGCGCAGTATTTCTATTAATTGTCTCTCCAGGTTGAAACTCAATTTGATAATTACTCTTCTCTTGATCTAATGCTAATTGTGAAAATGTAAATTGATCCTCTGGCTTTGTATGCTCCATGAGTAAAATCGCTGTTAACACCTTCGTCGTACTAGCAGGATATGCTCGGTGATATGCGTTTTTATCATACAAAACATCTCCTGTTTTCGCATCAATTGTCGTTGCAAACTGACTAAAAACATTCGGTCCTTCCGCAGGTGGTGGTGCAACTTGTTCTGGATTTACTCCAATATTCGTCTCAGCACGCAATGTTATGGGCGTCAAAAAAAACGAACAAATAACTGTAATAAAAACCAAAATTTTCTTGAAATTTACCATATGACTCTCCCTTTTCCATTTACTCCTTAACAAAATAATAAATCTACCAATCATATGTAATTTGTATTATATTGGAAGAAATTTCACTATTTTTTACTATATCATACTTTTACGATAAAGAACATAAATATACAATAAAAATAAGAAGGAATTACTCTTTCTTATCCTTCTCATCAATCAACGAATCTATTAACTTTTGACTAGCTTCCTCGGGCGTAATCTCATCTGTTATTCCCATAAACGACCAACCTTTAGAATCGATCCACTCAACAAACTCTTGTAAAAATTCATCATGTGTAACATCCACATCAAGAATCGATCCATTAATCGAAATCGTTCTATTTTTAGACACGCGCATCTTGAACGTTTTTCTTACCATTACAACTTTTCTCCCTCTACTTCTGAATATTTATAAAGTGAAACTTTCATCAACCCTCACGAATCGGACTTTTACGGGCATTCCGACCCGAACCTAACTTCTTTACTTTTGCTGAATTTCGAGGTAAGGGATCTTACTGCCCGCAAATAGCGAGATAAAATAATCATGTATCTCTGTTATACATGATTTTCAGTAAATTGTAAAAAGGATATATTGGCCAATTTAAATAGCAAAAATGAAAATCTCTTACCTACGTAAACGTAATACGACATACAATCGCTCATAAATTATTAAATAAATCCATAAAAATATACACTTTAAAACATAATTGAGTAAGCCATTCTAGTCTTTTGGAAGATATTATCTAAAATAGTATACTAAACGGATAAAGGATATTTGAATAAAGAAACTGAGGCCCTCTATTTAGCTGGATTCTTAAGTTGTAGACTTAAAGACTGATGCCTGAATTCATATTTAATTTCTATTTCTGTACATCATATCGTAAGAAAGAAGGTAGTACTGTGAAAACAACAGAAAATTTTACTGACAGGGCCGATATATATGCAAAATATCGCCCTAGTTATCCTAATGAATATATTGATTACTTGCTTTCAGCTAACCAACTGAAAGGGAATCGGATTGTGGCTGATATTGGTTCAGGTACGGGGATATTTAGCCACCAGCTGCTTGAAAGTGGTTTACATGTTATTGGAGTTGAGCCAAATGATGATATGAGAAAGATGGCTGAGCAATCATTAAAACTATATTCTCGTTTTCAATCCATAAAAGCAACTGCTGAAAATACCACTTTAAAAGAAAATAGTGTAGATTTAGTAACTGTTGCCCAAGCATTTCATTGGTTTGATAAAGAGGCTTTCAAAATCGAATGCCAACGAATTTTAAAACAAAAAGCAAATGTTGCACTTGTTTGGAATAGTAGAGATTTAACTAGTCCACTTATTAAAGAGAATGCAGAAATTTGCCAGAAAACCTGTCCAAACTTTAAAGGCTTTAGCGGTGGAATAGATGAAACTCCAGAAGTATTTAACAACTTTTTTAAAGATGGAAAGTATGATTTTAAAGAATATCAAAATGATTTACTTTTTGATTATGAAGGGTTTTGGGGAAGGAATTTATCAGCATCTTATGCTCCGAAAGAAAATGACGAACAGTATAAAAACTTTATTTTTCTCCTATCAGAGCTATTCGAAAAATACAGTAAAGATGGAAAAATTATTCTCCCGAATTTAACACGAAGCTATCTAGGCAATGTATAAACAGCCTGATACAAAGAGACATTGAACGGAATTAAAACAAGCTTAACCCCTCCCTGAATGTAGAACGAGGTTAGGCTTGTTTTGCATTTTACCACATCAAATTCAAATGACTTTCGTACAATAAAGTAGAATATATTAGAAAACACCTTAAACTGAGGAGGAACTCAATGGCGCGTTGTACGTATTGTAAAACGAAGTGGAAAGTAAAAGATGTATGGTCAATACTCGTGACATTTGAAAAAGATTGTCCGTATTGTTTTGGGAGGCAATATATGTCTAATGATACTTTTCATCAAGCTAACGCCGCTTTACCACTGTTATTTTTATGCCCTTTAATTGTTGATTTAAGCGATGAAAATCCTTTAGATAAATACCGGAAATAATATAACAGCTACATTCAAAAACTACTTTTTACTGAATTTTCTTCTTATCATTATCCCTCCATTACTAGCATAATCGCTTATACTTTCCCTTTTGAAGATTCTGTAGCTCAGCAGGAAGAGCGTCCCCTGGACAAGGTTTATCAATTATGACTTTAATAAACGATGATATATGTATACTGTTAAGCATAAAAAATTAGCATTAAGTTCCACTCAAATATTAATTGAAACCCAACACTACTTGTATTCTGTAATTCAGAATACAAGTAGTGTTTTTTATTATGCATTTTTGCATACAGTATTGTTTTCTCTTGTAAATAGATAATAATGGTATATAATAAAATCAACGTTTTACCAATAAAAGGTAATAAAGAGTAGTGGGATAAGCAAATAACCAAAACGTATTAACAGATTTGCTCTATGTAAATCATGATACATATATGGAATCAAAACTATGAAATTATATGTAGAGGTTAGATTACTACTAGATGAAAGATTCATAGCGAATACACTCGAGAAAAAAAGCGTTCGATTAGATTAATGTTATAAAACTACTTAATGTGATATCTATGGAACGAATTGAGAATATACTTAGGGGGAATTTCAAGTGAAAACATTTAGTAAAGTATTATTAACAGGAGCTTTAGCTTTAGGCGGTTTAACGGTTATGAACATTGAAACACCAAAAGCACATGCTGACGAATGGGATGGTTGTCATTACATTTGTGGTCCTGGTGAAACGGTGAACGGTGTTACAGTTCAGGTACACTCTACACAAGTTACTTTTGGTAACAGCGTAATTGCAAGAATTACAAATGACCGAGCTGAAGAAATTCATTACAATGTCAGCCTTGAAAAGAAATATGGCGATAGATGGGGAGAATTTGAAACCAACTTCCGTTGGCAAAATCAATGGGTCCCAGCTGGAAGCAATGATGAAATTGCAACTTTCACAGGATATGGCGATGATATTTATGAGGATGGAACATATCGTTATAAAGTCGAAATAAAAGGCGCTGACGGTTCTATTGATACAATTTACACAGCAGGAATGACAGTTACAGGACGATAGCTTATGAACAAGCTCCATTATTTATGATTGTATTTTTGAAAATATCATTGATAATTGCGTTGATATTATTATTAAAATAAGCTCTTCGGGGCTTATTTTTTTATACAAAAATTAGAATATAAATATTCAGAAAATTACATCTTTACACCATTAAAGTTTGTTGCTATTATAGGAATACATCAAATGTTACAATACCCAACAAATTGTACAAATCCTCCGATTACACGAATGAAATGAAAATACATTGCTGATGGTAACATTTATAGTTGGGATCCCGTAGCTCAGCAGGGAGAGCGCCACCTTGACAGGGTGGAGGTCGTGAGTTCGAGCCTCTCCGGGGTCATATAAAAAAGAGACACCATATCAACCTTCTACGTGATATAGTGTCTCTTTTTTATCTCATTCAATTACTTCCCACCAAACATCTTCTCCAAAGACTTTGCATTGGCAAACAATACTTCTTTCAAGTTATCGTCAGCAACGATTTTATAGTCGCCATCTTTGTCTTTCTTTAAGTTCAATGTAACTTCGCGAGTTGCCATTGCTGCATCTTTATCCGTTAAGTTTTTGATGATAGTTGAGGTCATTGTTTTTTCGATCGCTTTTTCAGATTGTTCTTTGTCTTCGCTAAATGCGCTAGCGAAGGCCATTGGCATAACTTCTCCCACTGCTTTTGTTACAGCAACGGATAGATCAGCAGATGTAATTTTCACTTTCACTTCTGCTTTGTCATCCTTTTTCGATACTTCTTCTAGCTTTTCAAATTTAAAGTTCTTTGTAATTGCACTTAGCATTGCTTTTGCCTCAGCATCATCTGTTTTTTCATTTAGTTTATTAAATTCCTTGTCACTCTCAACAAATGTACGAGCTTTTTCTATATCACCTTTTTGTATCGCTGTTAAAAATTCTTCTGTAGTATCTTTCGGATTTGCACACCCTGCTAAAACACCTGCTGTTAATCCTACTACCATCATTAATAGCAATAATTTCTTTATCTTTTGCACGCTCATTCTCCTCTTATCTTTTCTAGTAAGTCAGCATCATACAATATTATGAAACTGACATTACAAACATTTTTTAGTATAGCATTTATATGATTCGTTTTCTATTAATTCCCAAAAGATAAAGGGCCTTGCAGCATTCCTACAAGGCCCTCTTCTATCAATCTGTATCCGTAGCACAAATGAACCACATTTTCTGTTCCCTACTATCTAACACCATCCAAGTAACATCCCACGCAACATCGTAAAACCAATCTGTCCAAGGGCGATAGCTTTCGAACACTTTAATATCTTCGTATCGATCTTGGAACATATATTGACATACATTGACTGCTAATTGTTTTGCGATAACTGGTCGTTCCTTAAACCCTTCATATGCTCCGCCCCACAAAATTTGCGCAGCAATGCTACCATCAAGCATAACTGCCAGCTGCTCTTTAAAACGAAACTTATATTTGTCTGATGTATGTATTTTTAACTCTTCTAAGTTATTGATTATGTCTAAAGAGTTGAAGATTCTTCTAAAGAAGTGCTCATGTCCATCTTTCGAATGTGGTATTTCTTTAAAAAAATTTTCGTTATGCACTTTAAAACAGCTTATTATTGTTCCACCAATTAAGTTTTGTTCCTTAAACGTGTTTATAAGTTGCTCAACAGATGAGTCATTCGTGTCTATTTTTTCAAACGTTCCCTCTTTCCATCTCATAACGCCCACTACTCTCTATTAAAAATTTGTTTCTTCATTATAAATAGCAAAATAAAAACCAGCAACTTTAAGGTTGCTGGCTTAGCTCTTATTCATATTCGAAAAAACAATAACAACTGCTCCAAACAAATAATGCCCTACTACCATCCACATACTCCAATCAAAAATCATAAACGATAACCAAAGCGATATATTAATAGCAGTAAATAATAAATATAAAATGAAATCTCTCTTTTGCATTGCTCCTCTATTCATCAAAATGTAAACGGCACCGATAGGAGGAAAAGACAAATATTTTTCTTAACGACCACGAATACTAAATTACTGTCTACAAAAGATTCTCCTTTTCATCACAATACCTGCTTCGACATCGGCCTCACTACCCTATATTCATCACTATAAGCTTCCTTTATGATTAAAGGCGGATATTCACTTTTTTCTTCCTCAATCATTGTGAATACTTCTGTTTTCTCTTGTAATGTATTAGATTCTCTATTTTTAGTAGGTTTTTTACTTGTTTTAATTTCCCTTGTTACTTCGCCAAGTTTTCGCCCAACTTCTTCTACTTTGGCAGGTTCATTCGTAACATAATATTCTTGTTCGTCCCATACTAATATAGGTGGCACTTGTTCTCTTTTGTTACATATTATATAAGGAGTACTAGCTACAAGTAGTAGACAAGTTAATAAATAGAAGATAGTTTTTTTATTCATATACTACACTCCTTATCTATCATTTCATTGGATTATATAACATAAGTTATTTACAACAAATGGATTTAATGGTATTTTTTAGGTTTAATAATAAAGAAAAACCTTACCGAAGTAAGGTTCCGTTTTTACATTCTATAGTGACTGACTTATTAAAACGATCATTACAATAATCGCTATAAGCATAACAACTAAACAGGCGATTAATTTATAAAATCCTCGTTTCGTTAACGTCCCGCCTTGAACGTCTTTACGAATAAATAAGAATACAGCTAAAAATAATACAAGCCCAATGCCAAAAGCATACATCATTTGCATATGTTAATCTTCCTTTCTCTCTTCCATCTTAATATCTTTTTGATAAAACAACAAATGAGATAAAAACTGTACTCATTGTAAGTGCCATAAGTATATTTAATAATTCAGTAGCAGAAAGTGTAAGTATTTTTAAGTTTAAGCCGATAGAGAAAAGAAGATAATATGCCGTTAATGCAAAAAAGGTTACAAACATTCCCTTATAACGAATAAGTTTCATTCGCTCGTCTTTTTCTTTAAATTGTGGGTGCAAGTAGCTTAGACAGAAACTCATAATCATAATCCCAAGCAATGGATACGTTATGGTTGGCGGTGCAGAATGCGTCATTATACCTGTTAATATCATAAATCCACTCATAAATAGAAAAATAATCCCCATAATTACAAAGTACTTTTGTGAATAATCCATCCCTATTCCCCCTCTTCTTTTCCTTCATAAATAAATACATGTTCTATCGTTGTCTGAAATGTTTTCGCTATTTCAAATGCTAGCGGAAGTGATGGATCGTATTTCCCTTTTTCAATTGAGATAATGGTTTGTCTGGAAACTCCAAGTTTCTCAGCCAACTTTTCTTGAGATAGTCCAAATTTTTTTCGGTATTCGACCATTTTATTTTCCAAGGAAATTTCTCCCTCCTTCCATATACCGAGTATATATGTAAAGGAAACTTTACGTCAAGTTCCCTTTACATATATTTTGATTATTATTCACGCTATTTATATAGAAGAAACTTTTTTCAATTTCAGCACGTCTATTTTGAAGCGAAACACGGAACACTGTAAATAACTGTTACTATATCTCCTCACTTCTTTTTTTAAAATTTAATATCTCCATATTTGTTTTATCCTTTTAAAATATTTCATTTATTTCTTTATTTCACGAAATACGTTATTTGTTTTACGGTGTTTTTCGTCATATTTATAGAAACTAACTGTTTATGGAGCATTTTTTATGTTTAGCAACTTTTTTTGTAGAAATCCTTCACTTTCCTTTCAATATTTAACACTATCTAAATAAAGTTTACGATAAATTCATAATTTTTTATTTTTTATACTATATTCCGTTATATTGTTGTATAATATCTATGAAAGCGCTTATTATTTCAATATACATAATTCAAACTGATTTTATCGAAACATTCTAACTATTATACCTATATTTAAATGCAACAATTATAGCTATTAGTATAGACATACCAAATATATCCACCCCATTTTTCTGTAAAATTACTTTATAACATGAAAGATTAACTTGGGTGATAAGTTATTGTGAATGTTTTTTTACAAAACAGATAAGTAATAGTGTTTGGTATTATGTAAATTATTGTAATAACATAAGAGTAAAGAAAACATTTACATTGATTATTGATTCATTACTTATTGAAAAAGAGCAAAATGCACCTTTGTATGGAAAAGGATTATATGCATTGGGAGGTTTAAACAAATGACGAGGAAGAATACAACGACAAACCCTTGGGCCAAGTTCCACGGTCCGAACCTTGGTTATGTTATTGAACAGTATGATCTTTACGTAACTGGAGCAGGTTCTGTTGATCCGGAATTACAAGAGCTTTTTGAAATTTTTGGAGCTCCTTCGTTTCAAGATGATGTCGTAACAGGGGACAACACAGCAACACATTTTTCTCCTCAAAACACAGGTAACATTGAAAAAATTCTTAAAGTCGTTCAACTAGTTGAGCAGATTCGTTCTTTCGGGCACACGTTGGCTCACATCAACCCGATGGAAGATGCTGCAAATGGACAATCTCTTCTTGAGAAAGCAATGAGCGAACTGAGCGATGCTGACTTGAAAGCGATTCCAGCGAAAACAGTATGGCAAGATGCACCAGAAGGTATTCACACTGCACTTGATGTAATTCATAGATTAAAAGACGTTTATACAAAATCTTTAGCTTATGAATTTTCTCATATACAAGATAGTGAAGAACGCGCGTGGTTGCATCAAATGGTGGAATCAAATTCATTGCGTCAACCACTATCAAATAAAAAACGAACTGCTCTTTTAAAACGTTTAACAGCTGTTGAAGGTTTCGAGCAATTCTTGCATAAAACATTCGTTGGGCAAAAACGTTTCTCTATCGAGGGCGTTGATATGCTTGTACCTGTTTTAGATGAAATTGTTCTAGAAGGTGCTAAAAACGGCGTTGAGGATGTCATGATTGGTATGGCTCACCGCGGTCGCCTAAGCGTACTTGCTCACGTATTAGAAAAACCATATAGCCACATGTTTGCTGAGTTCAAACATGCAAAAATAGAAGGCGCAGTGGCTAATTCTGGCTGGACTGGCGATGTGAAATACCACCTAGGTAGAGAACAAGTCGTTAGTAACGAAGAAGTTAGCACTCGCGTGACATTAGCAAATAACCCGAGTCATCTTGAGTTCGTGAATCCTGTAGTAGAAGGTTTCGCACGTGCTGCTCAAGAGAATCGTAAAAAATCTGGTCTTCCAGATCAAGATACTTCAAAATCATTCGTAATTTTAGTTCATGGTGATGCTGCATTCCCTGGTCAAGGTATTGTATCTGAGACACTCAACTTAAGCAGATTGAACGCGTATCAAACAGGCGGAACGATTCATGTTATCGCAAACAATGCAGTTGGTTTTACAACTGATAGCTATGATTCTCGTTCTACGAAATATTCTAGTGACCTTGCAAAAGGTTTCGATATTCCGATTGTTCACGTGAACGCTGATGATCCGGAAGCTTGTCTTGCAGCTGCTAACCTTGCAATTCAATATCGCATGTTGTTCAAAAAAGATTTCTTAATCGATTTAATTGGTTACCGCCGCTACGGTCATAACGAAATGGATGATCCAGCAGTTACGCAACCACAAGTGTACAAAAAAATTAAAAACCATCCAACTGTAAGAGCAATTTATGCAGATCAATTACAAGCTGCTGGTGTTCTAAATGCAGATGAGGTTGAAACAATTACACAGTTTACACAAGAACAATTAAAATCTGACTATGCACAAGTACCACCAGCTGATACGAGCGATGCAACAATTCACGTTAAAGTGCCAGATGTTGTTGCAAAAGGTATTCAGTCAATTGATACTGGTGTTGAGATTGACTCACTTCGTGCAATTAATGAAGGTCTACTATCTTGGCCGGAAGGATTTAACGTATATCCGAAAGTGAAGAAAATTCTTGAGCGCCGTAAAGATGCTCTTGAAGAAAATGGTAAAATTGAATGGGCACTTGCTGAATCGTTAGCATTCGCTTCTATTTTACAAGAAGGTACGCCAATTCGTTTAACTGGTCAAGATTCACAGCGTGGTACATTCGCACACCGTCATATCGTATTACACGATACTGATACAAACGAAACATATTCACCATTGCATCGCTTACCAAACATTAATGCATCGTTCTCTGTTCATAACAGTCCGTTATCAGAGGCTGCTGTTGTTGGTTACGAATATGGTTATAACGTATTCGCTCCAGAAACTCTTGTTATGTGGGAAGCGCAATATGGTGACTTCTCAAATACTGCGCAAGCATTATTTGATCAATATGTTTCAGCTGGAAGAGCAAAATGGGGTCAAAAATCTGGCTTAGTTCTTCTATTACCACACGGTTATGAAGGTCAAGGACCAGAGCACTCTAGTGCACGTCCAGAGCGTTTCTTACAGCTAGCTGCTGAGAATAACTGGACAGTTGCAAACTTAACGAGTGCGGCACAATACTTCCATATCCTGCGTCGTCAAGCATCTATCTTAGGAACAGAAGCTGTTCGACCATTAGTATTGATGACGCCGAAGAGTTTATTACGTCACCCACTTACGCTTTCAACTGCTAGTCAGTTAAGCGAAGGACGTTTCCAACCTGCTTTAGAACAAGAAAACCTTGGCATGAAACCAAATAAAGTAAAACGTCTTGTTTTAAGCACAGGTAAAATGGCGATTGACTTAGCAGCAGAAATCGAGTCTGGTAAACATGAGTACAACTTAGACGAAGTTCATGTCGTTCGTATTGAGCAATTGTACCCATTCCCTGCTGAGAAAGTTCAATCTATTATTAAACGCTTTAAAAACTTAGAAGAAATCATTTGGGTTCAAGAAGAACCTCGTAATATGGGTGCATGGCATTACATGGCTCCAATTCTGTTCGAACTTGCTGGAGATAAAGTGAAAACAGGCTACATTGGACGTCCTGATCGCTCTAGTCCATCTGGCGGCGATCCATTCGCTCACAAAGCTGAGCAAGAACTAATTGTTGCACATGCTTTAGATGTGAAGTATAACTTCCGTCAAGATAAACAAGAAATTGAAGTTTACAGCAACTAAAAAGTAACAATGAAGGTTTCTAGCTTGTTCCTTGGGCAGATATTCTGCCCAAGGCCAGGCTAACAAATGGAGATTACCGAAGACAAAAGAAGAAAAAACACACCGTTAGGCAAATAAGGGGAGGACATTTAAAATGATCGAAATTAAAGTACCTGAGCTTGCAGAATCTATTACTGAAGGAACTATTTCACAATGGCTTATCAACGTAGGCGACAAAGTTGAGAAAGGTGGCAGCGTTGTTGAGCTTGAAACTGATAAAGTCAATGTAGAAATCATTGCAGAAGATTCAGGTATTGTATCGAAGTTACTAGGCGAACCTGGGGATACAGTTGAAGTTGGCGCAACTATCGCAATTTTAGATGCTAATGGAGCACCAGTTGCAGTAAGTACACCTGCACCAGTGGCTGAGCAACCAAAACAAGAAACAGCTGAAGCACCGAAAGCTGCGGCACCAAGTGCTGAGCAAACTGCAACACTACAAGGGTTACCAAATACAAACCGTCCTATCGCATCACCAGCTGCTAGAAAGATGGCTCGTGAATTAGGAATCGACTTAAACGACGTACGTAGTACAGATCCACTTGGACGCGTGAGACCACATGATGTACAAGCTCATGCTGCAGCACCAAAAGAAGCACCAGCTGCTCCAAAGAGTCCAGCTCCTGCTCCAGTTGCAAAAACGGAATTCGAAAAACCAGTTGAGCGCGTGAAAATGTCCCGCCGCCGTCAAACAATTGCAAAACGTCTTGTAGAAGTTCAACAAACATCTGCAATGTTAACAACATTTAACGAAGTTGATATGAGTGCGATCATGGAATTACGTAAAGAACGCAAAGATGCTTTCGAGAAAAAACATGATGTACGTCTTGGCTTCATGTCATTCTTCACAAAAGCAGTTGTTGCAGCATTAAAACAATTCCCATTATTAAATGCTGAAATTCAAGGTGACGAGCTTATCATTAAAAAATTCTATGATATCGGTATTGCAGTAGCAGCTCCAGATGGATTAGTTGTTCCAGTTGTACGCGATGCTAACCAATTAAACTTCGCTGAAATCGAAAGCGAAATTCGTGAATTAGGTAAAAAAGCACGCGATAACAAACTTTCATTAAAAGAACTACAAGGTGGTACATTTACAATTACAAACGGTGGTGTATTCGGTTCTCTAATGTCAACACCGATCCTAAATAGCCCTCAAGTTGGTATTTTAGGAATGCATAAAATCCAAGTACGCCCAGTTGCAATTGATAACGAGCGTATGGAAAACCGCCCAATGATGTACATTGCTTTATCTTACGATCACCGCATTGTTGATGGTAAAGAAGCAGTTAGCTTCCTTGTTGCTGTTAAAGATATGCTTGAAGATCCAAAGTCATTATTATTAGAAGGTTGATAGATTAAAAATCTATTAAAGGCTGTAGAATGATTCATTCTACAGCCTTTTTTTATTGTGTTCATACGGGACAAATTTCATGACATAAGGTAATAATGTATGCCTAAACGTAAGGAGGATTAAAATGAATAACCTTCCAATTCATGCAAAACTTAAAGTAAATAAGGATACTTTCTTCCTCCCCGATTCAAACGGGGGTGTCTATTTTCGAAATAACGCCAGTTCATTTCGTATGGACGGTGATGGAATTTATGACTGGATTGAAAAATTAATGCCAATGTTTAACGGGAATTATTCTTTAGCCGAAATAACCGATGGCCTCCCTCTCCCCTATCAAAACCGTGTATTTGAAATTGGAGAGATTTTATATGAAAATGGTTTCGTTCGTGATGCAAATCAAGATGCACCTCATGAATTAAACAGTACATTACTCGACAGATATGCTTCGCAAATTGAATTTTTAGAAGCCGATTCTCATTCAGGTGCTTTAAAATTCGAAACGTACCGCGGAGCAAATGTCCTTGTACTTGGTTCTGGGGATATGCTCACTTCCTTAGTTTCTTCTTTATTAGAATCTGGTTTACCTACATTTTATTACCTCGTTACAGATCGGGATGAAACAAACTATGACAGAATACATGAGCTAATAGAACGTGCATATGAAGTTGATAACAGTGTACTCCTTCAAGAAATCGATACTACAATTGACCGTCCCTTGCATGAAGTATTCGAACCTTTTGATTGGATTTTATATGTTTCTCAAAACGGAGACATTGACGGTTTAAAAACAGTTCACACTATTTGTAGAGAAACGAAAAAGAATTTTATACCAGCTATTTGTTTATCAACACTCGGTATAGCTGGACCTGTCGTAATGGAAAACCGTGATGAATGCTGGGAATCCGCATGGCATCGACTACATGAAACGACTTTGCAAAATGAAAATTCATCGGATTCCTTCTCACAAATTACATCTGCCATGTTAGCAAATGTAATCGTTTTTGAATTGTTTAAACATGTCGCGGATGATTCATATCGTGAAAAAGAATCACAATTCTTTTTATTAAACTATGAAACACTTGAAGGAACGTGGCATCCTTTTATAAAACACCCTCTTGCAACTGATGAAAGTTTTACAATTGATACGATAGAAAATCTTTCTGAAAAACTTGAGCATCGGTCGAACCAACATACTTCAACTGATGTATTCCGCTTTTTCGACTCATTAACTTCTAAAGAAGCCGGTATATTCCATGTATGGGATGAACAAGATTCATATCAATTACCGTTATCACAGTGCTATATTCAAGTAGCCACTCCACTATCAGATGGCCCAGCTCCCCTTCTGCCTCTTATGACTTGCAGTGGATTGACTCATAATGAAGCACGCCGAGAAGCCGGTTTAACAGGAATTGAAACATATGTAGCAGAAATCATTCACCGCCTTATTCCTGAACATAACGATATCGGTATCGGTGCTGGAGAAACGATGACAGAAGGATTTTACCGGGCACTACAACAACATTTAAACAATAAACTGTATGAGCGACAGTCACATATGCTAGAAGAACTTACAACGATTGATTTAACTGATATTCACGATAAACATTGTAGATTTTATTACGATGCTCTTGCTACAATTCATGAAACACCTAAAATTGCAATGAGTGAAGAGATTCTCAGTTTTCCAGTCATTTGGATTGGTATAAATGATAGATGGTACGGTGCATCTAATATTAATATGACGTTAGCGTTACGAAGCGCACTACAACTATCACTGCTACACATTCAAAGTGAAGAGACTCCTTACAGAGCTAATATCTTGCCTGAATCATCTATTATTTTATATGACACGGATTCTTTTAGAGTGGAAATACAAGCGGAAGAAGAAATTCCAAGTGTGCAATCTTTACAGCTTGCCTTACAGCATTTAGAAGAACATAATTTTTATCCCTTCGTGTTTGATTTAGCAATCGAACCATTTTTGAAAGAAAACTTAGACGGTGTGTATGGGGTATTAATTGCAAAGGAGGACGGTCTATGACTCAAAATATATTACTTATAGGGGATGGCCTTCTTGCAGACTATGTACATGATCAATTATGCAAACAATATTCCATCATTCGTCAGCATACCCTTACAGAAGAACTTCCTGAAAATATTCATCTCGCTCTCGTATTACATGACGGATCTCCTTCTACTATTCATCATGACGCTGAGCTAATTTTTCGGTCAAATCATATTCCGTGGTTACGTGGTTTTACTTCATTTGGCGAAGGTATTATCGGTCCTTACATTCATCCTCTTACGCCCGGATGTTCCCATTGTTCTGATGGACGCCGTTTTATCGCTGGCTTTGATCAAAAAGAAATGTGGGAACTACAACGGAAATATGCCTTTAAAGCAGATAATGTAACGAGGCGTGATGTACGTGCCACCCAAAATGGAATGTTACAAATGTGCCATCTTATTTGCGCAGAAACAGAAAAAATATTAACTCATAACCATTCTTCTTTAGAAAATGAACTTATTTTACTAAACTTACAAACATTACAATGTACGCGGCATTCTTTTCTTCCAGATCCTCTCTGTCCTGTATGTAGTAATTTACCTGATGATACTGCGGATGCGGCGGAAGTTTCTTTACAACCGAGTTTAAAAGTAAGCACCGAAACGTATCGCTGCCGTTCCATTCATGAATTAAACACATTTTTAACGCGAGACTATTTAGATTATCGGGTCGGTATGTTGAACGGCAAAATGCAGCATTCATTATTACCATTCGCTGACGTCATTATAAACATGCCATTAATGTTCGGAAATGAAGGTGTTGCAGGCCGAACTCATTCATTTACAGTGAGTGAAGCAACTGCTATTTTAGAAGGTTTAGAACGATATTGCGGTATGTCGCCTCGCGGAAAAAAGACAAATGTGCATGGTAGTTTTCATGATTTAGAGGAACATGCACTAAATCCCCTCACACTCGGTGTACATGCAAATGAACATTACAATCGTGATAATTTTCCATTTAAGCCGTTTGATCCTGATTATGAGCAAAACTGGGTATGGGGATATTCTTTATCACAAAACAGACCGCTTTTAGTTCCTGAATCAATTGCTTATTATAGCCTCGGTCATCGAGATGCTTTCGTGTATGAAACATCAAATGGATGTGCAATTGGCGGTAGTTTAGAAGAAGCGATTTTTCACGGTATTTTAGAAATTGTAGAGCGTGATGCCTTCTTACTCACTTGGTATGCAGAATTACCTCTTCCCCGCCTTGATCTGAGTTCAGCAAATGATACAGAATTACAATTAATGATCCAGCGGTTACGTACGATTACCGGGTATGAATTACACGCTTTTAATGCGACGATGGAACACGGCATCCCGAGCTTATGGATAATTGCAAAAAATACGCGTGAAAATGGAATGAACGTTGTTTGTGCGGGAGGCGCTCATTTAGATCCTATTCGAGCCTTAAAAAGCGCCATTCAAGAAATAGCAGGCATGTTACTAATAACAGACGATGAGCTCGAGCACAAAAGAGAATACTACGAAAAGTGCTTACAAGATCCTTATTTCGTTAATAAAATGGAAGACCATAGTATGCTGTACGGATTGAAAGAAACGGAAGAACGTCTTCACTTCCTTTTACGAGAAGATGCACCGGTGCAAACGTTCCAAGAAATAAATGTATCACAATCATTTGATATGGATTTAACATCCGATCTCCACCAACTTTTAAATCGTTTGCATCAATCTGACCTTGAAGTAATCGTTGTAGATCAAACCGTTCCCCTTATAGAAAAGAACGGACTACACTGTGTAAAAGTTATTATTCCAGGTATGTTACCGATGACGTTCGGACACCATCTTACTCGGGTTACAGGACTGGACCGGGTATATACCGTACCGATGACACTTGGATATACAGACGAACCTTTAACAAATGAAAGATTAAATCCACATCCACATCCGTTTCCATAGTAAAGGAGGGATTTCATGCAGCTAGATACTTTTTTACATCATCTCCATTTCTCTATCGATGAAATTATGCCAAATCATGAGGTGGACTGGAAAGACGCACCGCTTCCTTATAAATTATATCGAAATGTACCTACCATCCCGCTCTCCTTAGAAATCCCGTTATCTTTATCGAACTCTTCTACTACACCTACTCTAAATGAGATTGGTCACTACCTTTGGTATTCATTTGGTGTAACACAATTATGTCAGCTAAATAGCGAGAGAAATGTATTACGTAGATCCATTCCTTCAGGCGGTGCCTTATACCCGAATGAATTGTATATCTATTTAAAGATTGACGATTATCCAGACGGCATTTACCATTATGACGCCGCGCATCACCGACTTATTTTACTTCGCGAAGGAAATTTCGATTCTTATTTAGCAGACGCACTCGGTAATCGCTGTAACATACAGGATTGTTTCGGTGCTGCATTCGTATCCACTATGTTTTGGAAAAACTTCTTTAAATACAATAACTTTTCATATCGACTTCAAGGATTAGATAGCGGGGTTCTCATTGGACAATTACTAGAATGTGCAAATCAGTTCGGTTATACGAACGGCGTATACTTTCAATTTCTAGACCGTGCACTGAACCATTTACTCGGATTGTCAGAAGGTGAAGAAAGTGTGTATGCCGTTATTCCTTTAAGTACAGAGCCAGAAACTAATTGGTTTCACAATGATTACCGTGAAAATAAAACAGTTACTTCTCATGAGTTGTTGCAACAAATTCCGCCGCTCGCACATGAACATTTCGTTCGCTCAAAACATGTAGATGAATATCCGATGATAACAAAAATAAATGAAGCTTCTATGATCGAATCGACAGCACACTTCCAAACACTAGCTCATGAAGAGCACTATCAACATCATGAGTATGCTGTACAACTGCCGAAAGTAGAGCGTTTATCTTATGATTTCTTGCAACTTTGCAGAAAACGGTATTCCCCTGATGCTGACTTTACTTTAACGAAATGGGATGCAGCTGAGCTCGCTACTTTACTACAAGAAGCGAGCCTCTCCTTCCCCTATTACAACGACCTTGATGGTAAGTATACAAATAAAAATACACGCGTCTCCTTATATGGATGTTTTTATAACGTGAAAAATATTGAAAACGGAGCTTACGCTTATAACAGTAAAACACATTCCATACAACCAATTCGATATGGAGACCTTCGCTACCCACTTCAGTCTAGTATGACGATGGATAACGTAAACCTTTTTCAAGTACCACTTTGCCTACATGTAGTCGGAAAGAAAGATTATTATACAAATGCATTAGGCTATAGAGGGTACCGTATCCATCAAATGGAAGCAGGTATACTCGTTCATAAACTCGTTTTTGCAGCGACCGCGATGGGGATGGGCGGGCATCCTTTACTTAGTTTTGATACAAATTCATGTGATCAATTGTACGGAATAGATGCTGGGAATGAAACATCTCTTATTCAAGTTCCAGTTGGGGCATATCGAGCGCGGAATTGGTTAAAAGGGGCTTTGCATTGTTAGAAGCACGCCGTCTATCGGCGTGCTTTTTTACTAGATTAACTTAAAAATACTCTTAATTTGTCTAGCAAATAACCAATTTTTCGTACCGTAGTTATCATTTAAACTATCTAAATTGATAGATTGTCCGTTAGCAAACTTTAATTCTAACGTAGTATTTTTGTCATTTGTTTTTAAGTTACTATTTGTAATGTCATCATACTTTAATTTTTCAATCTCAATATATTCGTCTTTTTCTTGTCCAATCACGACATGGTCTTGGAAGAAGAAAAATACTTCTACTTTTTTACCGAAACAAAATACATTTTTCGTATAAATTAATGTCGCGTTATCAAGTCCGACACATACTTCTTTCATTTCTTCCACAACGTGTCCAAAGTCTTCTTCATGTCTTGCATTTGATTCAGCAATCCATTCTTCGATTGTTTTCATGTTAATTGCCATACTGCGCCCCCTGGTTCATTCATTGCTTCGTTTAAAAAATAAATACTATATGAAAATATAAGCGATACGTAATATGTTTTCAAGGGGAAAGGGTATATTCAAAATAAAGTGAAACTTTATTTACTCCCTCATTGTAAAAAAAATAGCACTTTAAAAAGTGCTATTCCGCTCTCCTTGCCGCTTGCTGAATTGGGTCCCAAACGCTGTTATATGGTGGTGCATAACTTAAGTCGACATCTTCTAAATCGTGAATACTCATTTTATTGAAAAGTGCCATTGCAATCACATCAATCCGTTTATCTACGCCTTCTTCTCCAATTACTTGCCCGCCCAATAATTGTTTCGTATCGGATCGATATAATAATTTCAAGTAAAGTGGTTTTGCATTTGGATAATAGCCCGCCATATTTGTAGAATCTACTTTAACTGTTTTATACGGGATGTGTAGCCCTTTCGCTTCTTTTTCATTTAATCCTGTTCTTGCAAGCGTCAAATCCATAAATTTAATAATACCTGTACCTAACGTACCTTTAAAGGCTCTTCGTTTATCCAGCATGTTCAGTCCGGCAAGTCGCCCTTGTTTATTGGCAGTCGTTCCGAGCGGGATATGATCATGAATTTCCTTTATAACGTGGTAATGTGTTGCGCAATCACCAGCTGCATATACGTCTTGCACATTCGTTTGCATATATGCATTTACTTCAATTGCCCCTTTATGATTCTTACGTATATTTGTCCCTTCAAGAAAATCAGTATTTGGCTTCACTCCGACAGATACTAAAACAAGATCCGCTTTATACGTACCTTTATCCGTTTCAACTGCTTCTACTCGTTCATTCCCTTTGAATGCTTTTACATTTTCATTCGTTAAAATTTCAATATGATGTTTATCTGCTTCTTTATGTATGTACTCTGCCATATCTGCATCATAAATCGTACCGATATGATCATTTCGCTCAATCATTCTTACTTTCTTACCAAGTTCGACGAATGTTTCTGCCATCTCAAGTCCAATGGCACCACCGCCAATAATCGTTACATCTTCAACTTTATTCGTTTCTAGCGTTTTTAATATGCGCTCAGCATCAGGAATTGTTTTTAAAAGATGAACGCCTTGTAATTCCCGTCCTTCCCATTCTGGCATAACAGGACGCACTCCAGTCGCAATTAATAATCGATCGTACGGAAATTCAAAGACATCTTTCGTCTTCGTATGCTCTGCGTACACCATTTTCTTTTCCGTATCTACTTTCGTTACTTCATGACGCACTTTCGCATCAATTCCATATTTCTCACGAAACGTCTTTACGTTACGCGCGATTAACTTTTCAGTTGAAGCGATAGCACCACTAATGACATACGGTAATCCACACTGAGCGTATGAATAAATTTCACCTTTTTCTAAAGTTACAACATTTGCATTTTCATCGTTTCTAACAATTTGCATCGCTGCACTCATACCAGCTGCATCTCCGCCAATAATGACATAGTTCACTTTACCACTCCTTCTTTTTTTACATACTCTTTACGTTTTCCATATTTTATAGAAATAACACCTACTTCCATTGTAAAGAAAGAGAATTCCATCTTCAAATTTTGTGCACAAACCTATGCTTGAATAGGTAACTGTCGTGTCTTATAAACAATATGTTTAATATGCTATAACAGTAACAATTGAAAGTAGGTGAAACATACATGTGCGCCGGCCTTCTCGCTCAAACTCCAGAGGAACCGAAAGAACCAAAACCCGCCTTGTCGCTTGATCAAGAATTCTCTATTAACGCAACCATCTATAGTGCTCGTGCTTGGTTATCTAATGATGAGACTTTCCCACAAACGATTTGGAAAGGCTCTCGCTTCGCTTCAGCATCACACGCTGGCAAGTCCATCTTACCAATCGGCACTGTAAAAATTTTGAACTTATCTGATGATACAATAACAGTTACTGCATCATCAGAATCAGATGATAATCTCAAAATAGTCGTACCCCCTCATTCTGAAGGTGTTTTAACATCTAATGGTTTATCTGATGTGCAAGCAAGTACATCAGGAGGAGCAAGTAAAGTCACATTTCTCTTTCATATCTTTTTCTCAAGGGATCCTGGTTCAGATAAAAAACCATAAAAAGGTACAGTTATGCACTGTACCTTTTTTCCTGTGTTCTATTCTCTTGATTTGATTAGTTCAATATTATAAGTTTCGATATCTGTTAACTTTCCTTTAAAATAAGGATTTTCTCTATACCAAGACTGTTTTGCAAAATACGCTTGCATATCTTTCGTTTGAAAAATATGTCCATGCCTTGCATATATTTCATTTCTAGCAATTTTCAACTGCTCTTTCGATAAATATGTTAAATCTGCGCTCGTTAATTTTCGAATATCACTATCAGGAAAGATGAAACCATTATATACATACCCAGTCGCGGGCGTTGGAGTAACATTATAAACAACTGTTTTTTCTGTACTTTTCTTTTGGAATGGAAGATTATAAGACGAAAGTGCCGTTACCGTCTCTACTTGTGTCGTTTCCCGTCCGCTTTCTCCATTTCGTTCTAAATAAATCGTCGCACTTCCATCAGTCGCTACTGGCCCCCATGTAATTTCTTCTCCTGCCAGCGCTGTAACCGGTTTTTGATTTACGTACAATGTTGCACCCGGCGCGTTCGTTTGAACTGTAATATATTGACCTTGCAACGTTAAATCTATCGTTACGTTATTTTGGCTCTGTTTCATAAGTACAACCTTTTCCTCACGAGATAATTTTACATAGTCATTTTTATAATCTGATTGAAACACTTGATTTCCCGGAAGAAATGGCCCATATTGCTTCTCAAACCTTTTGTCATCTGTCTTATCAATTTCTTTTCCGTTCATTTTTAACGATACGCCTTTTTCATTTGTAAGCAAAGTTGTATAGTACGTCTTCGCTTTCAATTTATATCGATCAAATATAAAGAAATACTTTCCGTCTTTCGTTAATGAAAAGTCAGCTCTTTCTATTCCGTCCCGTTGTTTTTCACCTTGTCTCAAATATCCTTTTAATTCATTTACGTAAGATGGATTTTCTTTTATATATGAAAATAGGGGCTTTACACTCTCTCTCGTTATCATAACCGATGGATCATCTGCCGTAACGATCTCAGCTAATTTCTCTCCGTCCCTCTCTTGTAAAATCGTAATCATCCGGTCTACTTGTGCCAGCTGCGTATAATACGACGATCCGTACAAATACAATCCAATAATCACTATAACAAATAGCGCTAACAGTGTAATGCCAACTTTTGCACCACCGCTCATGTTCTTCTTTACTACAGGACGTCCCCTCTTCGACCCGCAGTTTTGACAAAATTGCAAACCATCTTCAAACTGAACTCCGCACTTTGTACATACATTCATTCAGTCAACCACCTTTTCATTAGAAGCCAGTTATTCCCTGTGTTAAGGCTTGAATTATCGTGCTAATGTAAGACCAAAGTACAATGAACGTTGCAATTCCAATTAAAACATTTGCAATAATAAGTGTGTAAACAAGATCTAATCCGCCATTGTCTAGCTTTAATACGGCTACAGTTATACTAATCCCTATATAAGTTGCAGCTACGGATAATAATATAGGTAAGAAAAAGATTAATAAGAAACTAAAAAGAAAAGAAAGGACTAATATGACAATAGCCGGCGTCGCTATCGTTCCCCATATACCAAATACTTCAAGAAACGAAAAAGATGATTTCATCATCTTGCCACTTACAAAAATAATAAATCCGACAAATAAAGTTAAAATTAATAAAAAGAAAAAGACCGTTATAGATTCTCCAAAAAACGTGGGAGTAGATATATCTGGTGCAAATGTTCTCGTAACTGCTGATGCTGCACTCATCATTCTATAAAAAATACATGCTCCTAAAAAACAAATAAGAACAAGACTTACAATTCCATTTCGCACTTCAATAGCGCCGCTTTTCATAATCGCTGTCGGTGCTTGTAATGCATGTTTAAAAAATTGAAAATAGCCGCTCGCAAACCGTTTCGCTTGCTCTACCGTTTCATTTGGCCGAGCTTCCTTTGCTTGTGCCGCACGTGCTTGTTCCGGCCCTTCTTCTTGGCCACTACTTGCCACTACTTCTTCCGTTAACGAATGTCCACAATTCCCGCAAAACTTTGCCTCCGCTGCATTTTCTGTATGACATGACGGACATTTCATTCTCTTATCCCTCCTTAAGCATATACCATATAGGGTGTTACAAGTTCAATATATGACTTTGGACATAAAACATGACTACAAGAAAAAGATTCTGAAATCCTTCTTCCGAAAGAAAATATATGTGCTAGTAATCTTGAAAAAAAATGCTATTATGAAACAGAATAAATAATATTTTTAACAGATTGGATGACTGGCAATGGAATTGGTAAACTCAATTTTTCAAATACTCCTTACAAGCGTAATCCAATTATTATCTTTAATTGGCGTTATCATTGTAATTGGATTTCTATTAGGCTATTTAGAATCTCTCACACGCATGTATTGGTCGAGAGCTTTCGGAAGAAAAGGATTCCTATTAACGGCTTGGATTGGTGTTCCGATTCACGAACTTGGACATGCCATTATGTGCGTGCTGTTCCGTCATAAGATTGTAGCAACGCAGTTCTTCCCGACAGATACAAGTCAAGGGGCTTTAGGTTACGTACAACATCAATACAATCAAAAAAGTGTGTATCAACGGATTGGGAATTTCTTCATCGGCATTGGGCCTATTATTTCTGGTATTACTGCACTAATCCTTTTAATGCGCTATTTCGTACCAGAATCATATTTTTTATTTAATACAACTCTCGAAAAAACGATTGCTTCTACTTCTATTAATATAGAAATGATCCAAAACATGCTCTTGTCGACGTTTGTATTATTGAAAAGCTTATTTACAATCGGTAATTTATTGAATCCTTCCTTTTGGTTATTTTTATTTATCGCCATTTGCATTTCCGCACATATCGCTTTAAGTAAACCAGACATTAAAGGATCAATAGACGGAGTTATCGTCATGTTTATCGTTTTATTTTTATTCAACATCATAGCGGGACTGTTCCAATACGACAGTAACCAGCTAATTGGACAGGTTATGAAATATAATATGTATCTCATTGCGTTTTCTAGTGTAGCACTGCTTTTCTCTTGTATTTCTACACTTGTTAGTTTTTCGTTTTATAAAATAAGAAGAGGGCGTTCTTTTTGAACTCCCTCTTCTTATTTTATATTCCCCTTATAATCACAATGCTCAACAGGCACACGAGCATGCCCTTCTTCATCGGTACACCATGACTGTGATTGGAATGCCAGAAAGATACCAATCCATTCTTCTTCCTTTTCAAAGTGAATGAGTATTCCTCCGTCTTGCCATATGCCATCATCACCTTGCCATTTTTCTACATTCCCTTGATTCATATGAATATCATGTATACCGTTTCCTGGTTTGAAATGAAAATAGGAATCTGGTGTATTTTCTTTTGGTCCCCATCTTTCACCAAATGCGTAAATAATTGCTTTTTCTTCTATCGCTCGTTTTATATAACGTTCTATTTTTTCATTTAAATCATTATCTGCTCCTGCTTTTTCGGGAGGTAAAGGAATCATTTGATTTGAGTCAAATAGATTTCCTCTTATATAATCTAAAGCTACTTTCGGTTCATTGTTTTTTATTTCTGTAAAACCGAATGGTAATGTCGGTAAAATATGAATCGCCTCTGACTTAATATTGTTACTCGCAAAATATAAAACTTCTGACGGATAACTTTGCGATTTTACGTTAATTGCAATACGATAATCTACTTCTGCTTCATCTTGTAAATGAACTTGATAATGAGGAGTTTTCCCTTTTCCCATCTTTGATTGTATAACTGTACCTTTTAACACGCCGTAATTTTTTAAGGGCATACATTTCATCTCCTATTCATCTAGTAGAAGCTTTTCATATTTAAAACATTATCCATTCATAAAAAAAATCCTCCTATGTTAGGAGGATTTTTAATTTCTCAACATATACCAAACAATAACCTCTACCACTACAAGCAAAACCGCACCAAAGATCATTAACGTCGTCTTCTTTAATAGTTCATTTTCACGGTAAGGGATATTACATAAGTAAGCACCTAGTGTAATCCGTGATGGACAAGCGATTGTCGCTACTGATGATGCGGTGTTTTGAAGTGTTGTGACATATTGCCACGGGAGTGCTACGTTTTGTGCGGTTTGCATTTGTAGTTTTATAAACATTGCATTTGATCCTGCGTTACTACCTGTTAAAAATCCACCAATAGCGCCAATAAACGGCGCAACGAAAACGAAAAATGTTCCAAATGTATCACCAGCTGTCTTTGCGAGTAATGAATGCATGCCTGATGCACCCATTAGTTCTGAAATGGCGATAAACATTGTCGTCGTAATCGCAAAAGGAATCCATTGTTTGATCGTTTGTGAGAGTGATTGTTTAATAATATTAGACGGGATGCGGAAGAAAATAATAGTAAATAAGCAAGTCATACCGAGCCAAAATCCTGGTGAATATAGTAACTCTAGTTTGTAAGAGTATGATTTCAAATCAAGAACCGCATATGATCTGAACAAATCATGTAATGCTGGAACGAGGCGAGAAAGTAAAATACAAACTGTTAGAAATATATAAGGGCTAATAATTTTTATAATGGATACTTCTCTCTCCGTTGCAGCGGCATGTTCTGTTATAAGATTTTGCCCACTTTTTCCTTTTAATTTAATGATAAGAAAGCCAAATGTAATCGTAACGATAGAACTTAATATCCCTGCTAGTTCAACACTTACGTACGCATTAGAAAGATAGATTCCGAGAGAAAATAATAGAAAGAATCCTACCCCTTCTTTCCACTTTTCTATAACCGCTTGCCAGCCGCCAACAACGTGTAAAGAAAGAATAACAAAGTAAGCAAACATCGGAATACTTAATAGCGCTGTATTTGTGCCAAGTGTTGTAAGAGGCATATTTATTAGCTGCGAACCGATAATCGTACCAGTTGCCATTGCGCCCCATGAACTAGCTAGTAAGCCGATGAATGAGAGTAGTACAGCTTGAAATGGTTTATATCCTAGTGAAAGAAAAATAGGTGCTGCAACCATGAAGCCGATACCGAATCCACTTACTGATTCAATAAGCGGGCAAATGCCAAAACACATAAGCAGCATTTGTAATAAGCGATCTTGCGTCACTGCTTCTAGAAAACGTGCCACTTGATCGATGTACCCCATTTTGTTCATGAGGTGAAATAAAAAAATACCGAAAAATAAAACGTACCCGACAATAAAACAAATTAACCACCCTTTAATCGTTGCGTGCACAGTTTCACTTATCCCTAATTGAAACGTTGGCGAGAGTAAAACGATTCCAACACATACAGCATAAGAAATTAACGAAGACCTTAATGACGTTTGTTTAAATAAAAATAAACAAATGAAAATCATCATAATTGGGATAAGTGCCAACAATATGGCCATGTTATCATCTCATTTCGTTTAAAATACAATTTTTAACTATTATATAACAGATGCTATAATTTTCAATTGTTTTTAAAACAGATTCAAAAAAGGAACCAAACGGCTCCTTTTCATTCACTCCCATTTTCTATTATCCTGAAAAACTGTCTGCTTTCCGACTATTTCTTTCAACACAACAAACACAATGTAAGTACATATTGCTTGCAATATAATATTCCAAAATTTCATTAATGTAAATGAATGAATCCGTAGAAATAATTCGTTTAATAATACAATCGAAACGATACTAAATAATTCTATACTAATCGAAAATAGACATATTTCTAAAATAGACTGTTCTTGAATGCGATTTAAGTTGGAAAAGATGAATACATACCCTAAAAATAGAGCCATTAACTCTATTTTCGTCATGCTAATGAGCCAAGCGTATAATGGTACAGTTAAAAATAGATATAGTAATTTACGTCTTAGCATGCCTTCTCCCCCTCTAATTTATATGTATTTTCTGTATATTTTAACATTTATTACGCAAAACAAAAAGAAGAGACTATGCCTCTTCTTTTTGTTTTGTTGCATATATTAATTCACATATTTCTTCTCGCTTTTCATTTTCTAAAAGCTCAATGACCTTACTTCCAACGACAACTCCGTCGCATATTGTAACCATTTCTTCTACATGTTCTTTTGTTGAGATGCCGAATCCAGCGACTACTGGTAAGTTGACGTGTGATTTTACTTTTTCTAAGTAACTATGAATCTCCTCTTTAAAGTTTTGACGTACTCCCGTTACGCCCGCTACTGTAACAGCATAAACGAACCCTTCTGATTCACTCGTAATTTTTTCAATTCTTTCAATAGGACTCGTTACGGTAACGAGTGGAATAAGCGCAATGTTTACCTCTCGAAGTAACGGCGCAATAATATTTTGTTCTTCATACGGTAAGTCTGGAACGATGATGCCGTCTACACCTGCTTCTATACAGTTCTCAATGAATCTCTCTTTTCCGAATGCAAGTACCGGATTTAAATATGTCATAAGAACAAAAGGCATTTGTACTTCTTTCCTTACCTCTGCTAACGCTTGAAAAATGCCTTTTAATGTTACGCCGCTATCTAGCGCTCGTTTCCCTGCTCTTTGAATCGTTGGGCCATCTGCAACTGGATCTGAAAACGGAATACCAATTTCAACGATGCTTGCTCCAGCCTCATCTAGAAAACGAATTCTTTCTTTTAATTTTTCAAGGCCACCATCTCCGCCCATTACGTACGGAATAAATGCTTTCTTGCCATTTTCAAACGCTGCTTTAATTTTTTCTACTCCCATTTTTTACACCTCTTCCATATAACGTTTTATACTCTCTACATCTTTATCACCACGGCCAGATAAACAAATAACAAGTCCTTCATCTTCCTTCATTTTCGGAGCTAATTTTAATGCGTATGCGACAGCATGCGAGCTTTCTAACGCCGGGATAATGCCTTCTTTTTTCGTTAATAATTGAAATGCTTCTAATGCTTCTTCGTCTGTTATCGAATGATAAGAAACGCGGCCAATATCTTTTAGCAAGCTATGTTCTGGACCAACACCTGGATAATCAAGTCCTGCTGAAATAGAGTGTGCTTCTTGAATTTGTCCTTCTTCGTTTTGCAGAAGATACATCATTGATCCGTGGAGAACGCCAACGCTTCCTTTCGTTAAAGTTGCTGCATGCTTTTCTGTATGAACGCCTTTTCCAGCTGCTTCTACGCCGTAAAGAGCAACTTCTTCATCGTGTACGAACGGATAAAACATCCCCATCGCATTACTACCACCGCCAATACAAGCAACGACTGCTTCTGGTAACTTTCCTTCTAACGCCTCATATTGTTTTTTCGTTTCATTTCCAATTACACTTTGGAAATCACGGACAATTTGCGGGAATGGATGTGGTCCGAGAACAGATCCCATAATGTAGTGCGTATCATGCACATGTGAAACCCAGTAACGAAGCGCCTCGTTTACCGCATCTTTTAATGTACCGCTACCTGCCGCTACACTTTCTACTTTCGCTCCGAGTAATTCCATTCGGAACACATTTAATTTTTGACGTCTTACATCTTCTTCTCCCATAAAAATGACGCATTCTAATCCGAGAAGAGCACATACAGTAGCTGTTGCAACTCCGTGTTGTCCAGCTCCTGTTTCAGCGACAACTTTTTTCTTGCCCATTCGCACTGCAAGTAGTGCCTGACCGATTGTATTGTTAATTTTATGAGCTCCTGTATGATTCAAATCTTCACGTTTTAAATAAATCTTTGCACCACCGCAATACTTCGTCATATTTTCAGCATAATATAGCGGTGTTTCTCTTCCGACGTACGTTTTTAAATAATGATTTAATTCCTTTTGAAATGCTTCATCTTGCATCGCTTCTTTATATGCTTCTTCTAGTTCTAGTACAGATTGCATTAACGTTTCTGGAACATATCGTCCTCCGTATATACCGTAATGTCCTTTTTCATCTGGATATGCGTAGTTCATTTGGAACACTCCTTCGCTTTTATAATAAATTGTTTTATTTTCTCTACATCTTTCTTTCCTTCTGTCTCTACTCCACTGCTCACATCGACCATGTATGGCCGAACAGTTCGAATTGCTTCTTCTATATTAAGAGCGTTTAATCCACCAGCTAATATCATTTTCTTTCGCAATTCTTTTGGCATATCTCTAAGTAGTTCCCATGAAAATGTCTTTCCATTTCCTCCATGAAACTTTTCTTTCGGGCTATCAAATAATATATAATCCGCTTCATACCCTTGGGCGTTTTTCATATCACTCTCTGAAGTTACTCCTAGTGACTTTATAGACGGAATATTCAATCTTCTAATTTGATAATTGTCTTCATCCCCATGTAGTTGTACATGTGTTAACCCGCACTCATCTGCAATTTTCTGGATCACTTCTACTGATTCATTTACGAAAACACCGATTTTTAACACGTTGGCTGGAAGCTCCTGAATGATTTCTTCCGCTCTCTTTGGAGTGATTTCCCGCTTACTTTCTGCAAAAACAAATCCGAGTGCATCTGCGCCATATTCGCACGCACTTTTCGCTGTTTCCACATCAGTGATGCCGCAAATTTTCACTTTCATATATTCACCTTACAATCTTCAAAAAAACTACTAATAGAAGATGATGTCATAAGCGCCTCTCCAACTAATACACCTTTGGCTCCAGCTCTTTTAACACGAATAATATCTTCTTTTGAATGAATGCCACTTTCACTAATCCAAAGTAGTTTCTCCTCATTCAATCTTTTTCCAAGCTTTTCAGTTTGGCTTAAATCTACTTCGAACGTTTTTAAATTACGATTATTAATGCCAATAACGTGCGGATTTAATACAATCGCAGTTTCTAATTCCTGTTCATCATGAACTTCAACAATCGCTTCTAATCCTTTTTCTAACACGTAGCTATACAGCTCTTTTAACTTCTCTTTCGTTAACGCTGCTACAATTAGTAAAATAATATCTGCTCCCGCTTCATACGCTCTATCGATTTGAATCTTATCGATTATGAAATCTTTACATAAAAGCGGAATGTTACTTTCTTCTCTTGCTGTTTGTAAATCGTGAAACGATCCTTTAAAAAATTGACCATCTGTTAAAACAGATACTGCTCCTGCACCACATTTCTCATATGTTCCCACTTGTTTTCGTACGTCAACGTGTAAATTGATATCTCCTTTTGATGGTGATGCTCGCTTTACTTCTGCAATGACAGTAAACTGCTGTAACGCTTCTACAAGTGACTGTGTCTTTCTTTTTGTTTTTACTGGTGTATATATTTCATATAACTCCGCAACTTCCTTTTTCTTCTGTTCTACAATTTTATCTAAAATCGTCCCCACTTTAGTTCACCCTTTCTAATTTTTCGTTGCTTGCTACAATTAATAAGTTTAATTTGGCTAATGCTTTTCCAGAGTCAATGCTATGTGCCGCGAGTTTAATTCCTTCTTCAATCGTTTCCGTTTTTCCATTTGCGAAAAGAGCTAGACCTGCATTTAATAAAACGGTATCGCGATAAACACTCTTTTCTCCGCTCAATACTTCAAGCGTAATCTTTGCATTTTCTTTTGAATTCCCTCCTCTAATCTCTTCATTTTTCACTCTTGAAAAACCATACTTTTCTGGATCAATACTCATTTCTACTATTTCATTATCTTTTAAAATGACAACATGATTCTCTCCTTGTAATGATGCTTCATCTAAAAATCCACTTCCGTTTACGACAAGCGCTTGTTTTCTTCCCAGCTTCTGTAATACTTGCGCAACTGGTAGTAACATATCTCGTTTATAAATGCCGACAAATTGTGTTTCTAAATTTACCGGATTTGTTAAAGGACCAATTAAATTAAAGATCGTCGGCACGTTTAACTCTTTTCTTATTTTCATAATGCGCGTTAGTGCTGGATGCATCGCTGGTGCAAATAAAAATGCAATGCCCACATGCTCTAGTAAATAATCAATTTCGCTTGGCGTACTGCTAATATTTACACCTAATTCTTCTAATAAGTCCGCACTTCCTGTTTTACTAGAAACAGCACGATTACCATGTTTTGCAACCTTTACGCCAGCTCCTGCCAGTACAAATGCCGATGTTGTACTAATATTAAACGTTTGAGCACCGTCACCACCCGTTCCGCAATTGTCCATCGCTCCTTGTATATGGTTCGAAAATGGTAGTGCCTTTTCGCGAAGAGCTCGAACAAGGCCGTATATTTCTTCTGCAGTTTCACCTTTCGCTTTCAGTAAGACTAAAAAAGCTGCAATTTCACTTTCCAATATGTTTTCATTTAATAAAAGAAGCCCTGCTCTATACATTTCCTCTTCTGTTAAATGTTTCCCCTCCACTAATTTACGAAGATAGCTATTCATACTCTTTCCTCCTCCTTCACTTCTGTTAAAAAGGCACGTATTAACTTTCCGCCTTCTTCTGTCGCGATTGATTCCGGATGAAACTGTAATCCGAATAGCGGATAATAATTGTGACGAACTGCCATAATTTCTCCATCGTCCATCGCTGTCGCTAGTATGTCAAAACACTCTGGCAAGCTCGTTTGCGCTGCAACAAGGGAATGGTAGCGCATCGCTGTTAACGGCTGTGTAACGTATGAAAAAATTGACGTTCCATTATGTTTCACGCGTGATGTTTTCCCATGTTTAATACGTTCTGCTCTAACAATGTCTCCTCCAAATGCTGATATAATCGCCTGATGACCAAGGCAAATACCTAATATGGGAACGTTCTTATAAAAATGACGAATCACTTCGATACAAATACCAGCATCCTCTGGTTTTCCTGGTCCTGGTGAAAGCACAATTCCTGTTGGATTCATCTCTTCTAGCTGTTCTATCGTTATTTGATCATTTCTTACGACTACAATATCTTCTTCGTATTCACCTAACAGTTGATACAAGTTATAAGTAAATGAATCATAATTATCAATTAGTACAATCATTTCATTACCTCCAATAGTGCTCTCGCTTTATTTAACGTTTCTTCATATTCAGCTACTGGGTCTGAATCATAAACAATTCCCGCTCCTGCCTGAACGTATGCTTTTTCATCCTTTACGACCATCGTTCGAATAGCGAGCGCCATATCAAGATTTCCTGAAAAACTAACGTATCCAACTGCACCCGCGTATACATTTCTTTTTTCATTCTCTAGCTCATTTATAATTTCCATCGCTCTAATTTTCGGAGCCCCAGAAACCGTTCCTGCTGGTAGGCAATACGCTAATGCATCAAATCCGCTCATTTGTTTTCGCAATGTTCCGTAAACTTCAGATACAATGTGCATAACGTGAGAGTATTTTTCTACTTTCATATATTTATCTATCGTAACCGAGCCGATTTCGCTCACTCTACCAATATCGTTTCGCCCAAGATCTACAAGCATCATATGCTCTGCTCGCTCTTTCTCATTGTCTAACAGTTCTTTTGCGATTTCCTCATCTTCCCTCTTCGTTTTCCCTCTCGGTCTTGTACCAGCAATTGGATTCGTCATTACTTTATCCTCCCTTACTGATAGCAAACTTTCCGGCGAAGAACCGAGTACAACATAATCTTGAAAATCGATATAGAACATATATGGTGATGGATTTGCAATTCGAAGTTTTCGGTATAACGCGAATGGATCACCAATACATTCACTTTGTAAACGCTGTGACAGTACGACTTGGAATATGTCTCCGGCTCTTATATGTTCTTTCGCCATTTCTACCATCCCACAAAACTCTTTTTCCGTTATAGAAGAAGTGAATGATAATGTGGATTGTATTGCATTTACTTCAGTTTCTTCTCCTTGTAGCACTTTCTCTTTGTATACTCGTAGCCTTTCGTATACTTCCTCATAATCTGCTGAATCATCTTCCCTGCATACATATACAAACGACAACTTTTGGCGTAAATGATCGTAAACGATAAACTCACGATATAGTAAGAGGTGTACTTCCGGAATATTTAATGGGTCGTGTAAATCCGCTCCAATGTTTTCATACTGCCGAATGACATCATATCCAATATAACCAACTGCTCCTCCGCAAAATGGAAATGGACTGTCTACTTGTGATGGTGCAATTACTTCTTCTAACACTTGTAGTACGTTACCTTGTAACTTTTCTGCCCGGCCGAAAATCTTTCGTTCCACTTCCGTACCAACGCTTTTCACTTCTCCATAAGGATTACATCCTAAGTAAGAATAACGCCCTTTATCTTGATGAAGCTGTGAACTTTCTAATAAGAATTTCTTCTTCCCTTTCATACGTCTATATAAAGAAATTGGCGTAATGCCATCTCCTTCTTCTTCATCGATTACTAAAAATGTCTTTCTCTCTCTTTTTTGTTTTATAAATTCTTCTTTCGTCATCATGTCCTTCACCTCGCTCTGAAAAATAAAAAAGTCCTCTACATATCGAAAATATGTAGAGGACGATAAATATACCGCGGTACCACCTCGTGTTGGATGCAAAAGCATCCCGCTTTGTTCAGGTACAAAATTTATACCTTATCCTTGTAACGGCGGAACCCGGGTTGCCTACTGAATATAATTGTTCAGCATACCTCTCGTAAGCCCATTCCGTATATGGCACCGTACCGGGCTCCCACCTATTCCCGGCTCTCTGTAACGTCTCCAATATACGTACTCTTCTTACTTAAACGATTTCATTTATTTAATTTTTTATACACAAAAAGGGAGTACTCATCCTATAGAAAGGACGGGTACTCCCGTGGTGCCACCTTAATTCGTTACAAATGTAACGCACTTTACCGTATCAAAAACAATACGTGTCTCTTGTATCGATGAGATCATGTCGCCAAAGCCTACTTCTTTCGTTTCGGTTTGGAAGCTCCGAAGCCCATTCCACATCAATTCCATACTGATTCGCACCAACCATCAGCTCTCTGACATGTTCATCATGTGTACTCTTCTTCATCAACGCTTGCATTTTTTTAAGTTGCACTCATTATAGACCTGACTTTTTTCACAAGTCAATACTTTTTTAAAAATTTTATTTTTCTTTCCTTTCAATATTATATTGACAAAACAACCTCTTTTTATGTAAATATAATAAATACTCTATTAAAAATAAGGTTTTTTGTATGAATATTATATATTAAAAAAGTAAAATGACATCAAAAAACGCTTACATTTCTGAAAATTCATATTTCTATATGGATTTTTCAGAATAATCATGATAGATTATAAATATGCATAACGCATCAAAAGACATGACAAAAGGAAGGGGAACTACATGAGTACGCAGATGTTAACTTTAACTTCGATCTCTATCTACATGCTCGGGATGTTAGTAATTGGCTATTTCGCCTACAAACGAACGTCCAACTTAACAGATTATATGCTTGGCGGGCGTACACTAGGCCCCGCAGTAACAGCATTAAGTGCTGGAGCATCCGATATGAGTGGTTGGCTTTTAATGGGATTACCCGGTGCAATGTTTAGCGTTGGATTAAGTAGTAGTTGGATTGCGATCGGCCTAACACTAGGCGCATACGCAAACTGGCTTTATGTCGCTCCTCGCTTACGTACCTACTCAGAAATTGCAAATAACTCTATTACTATCCCAGAATTTTTGGAACACCGTTTCCACGACAAATCTCATATGCTACGTTTAGTATCTGGACTTGTTATTATGATTTTCTTTACTTTCTATGTAGCTTCAGGATTAGTTTCAGGCGCTGTATTATTTGAAAATTCATTTGGCATGAACTATCATGTTGGATTATTCATTGTAGCAGGCGTTGTTGTAGCTTACACATTATTTGGTGGTTTCTTAGCAGTAAGTTGGACAGACTTCGTGCAAGGAATCATTATGGTAGTTGCTCTTATTCTTGTTCCTATCGTAACAATTATGAATTCGAACGGACTTGGACCTGCATTTGATACAATTCGATCTGTAGATCCAACACGTCTAGATATTTTTAAAGGTGCCTCTACTTTAGGAATGATTTCTCTATTCGCATGGGGCCTTGGTTATGTCGGACAACCTCATATTATCGTACGCTTTATGGCAATCGCTTCTGTAAAAGAACTTAAAAGCGCACGAAGAATTGGTATGAGCTGGATGATTTTCTCTGTTGTCGGAGCTATGTTTACTGGTCTTATTGGTATTGCTTACTATTCACAACAAGAGTTAACATTATCTAACCCAGAAACAATTTTCCTTGAACTTGGGAAAATTTTATTCCACCCACTTATTACTGGATTTTTATTAGCCGCTATTTTAGCAGCGATTATGAGCACAATCTCATCTCAGTTACTCGTTACTTCTAGTGCCGTAACGGAAGACTTATATCGTACATTCTTCAAACGTTCTGCATCTGATAAAGAACTTGTATTTGTCGGTCGTATGGCTGTACTTGTTATTGCATTAGTTGGGTGCGCTTTAGCGTTTAAACAAAATGATACGATTTTAGCTCTTGTTGGATACGCTTGGGCTGGTTTTGGTTCTTCATTCGGACCTGCTATTTTATTAAGCTTATATTGGAAGCGTATGACGAAATGGGGCGCGCTTGCTGGTATGATTTCTGGTGCCGCTACTGTTATTATCTGGACTCAATTCAAATTCTTAAAAGATTTCTTATATGAAATGATTCCAGGTTTCGCTATTAGTTTACTAGCCATCGTAATTGTTAGTTTACTAACACAACCTTCAAAAGAAGTTGAAGAGCAATTTGAGGATTTCGAAAAACAACATCGTCATAATTTATAAAAAAATCTCTGCTGTTATCGTAACAGCAGAGATTTTTTACAGTTCGACAATCTTCTTATCAAATTTAACAAATTCTTTATGTTTCGTTAAATTTAACATAACACTACTCCTTTATAGTATGAGTATCAGCACTTATACAGAAAGGGGACTCCAACATGTTAGCAGCTTTCCAGCAACAACAAACACGAAAATTTTCACCCATCACAAATACTTCTGCGTCTTGTTTAAACATGCAACCTAACCCGCCTAAAATTTCAATTGCTCCTTCTGTTATTTCAGTCATCGGTGTTCATATGGAAAAACATAAATTAAAAATAAAAACGGGACAAAACATTGTGTTAGCAGCTTCTACTTTGCCAATACAAGCAACGAATAAAGAGCTTATTTGGTCAAATATGAATTCTGATATCATCACCATATATCCAAAAGGTGACACCGTGACGATTACTGGAAAAAGTGCAGGTAAAGCAGTCGTAATTGTCACAACTGCTGAAGGCAAATTCCGTGACCTATGTGTCATTCACGTACAACCTTATATGACAAACCCAAAGTAAAAGAGTGGCTTCGTAGCCACTCTTTTACTTTGTTTCAATATTTGAGTTTTTACTTTTTACAAGGTTAATAAATTGTTCTTTATTTCTTGGAGAAATAATTTCTGTTTTTATGTGTATCGTAAACAATTTCAAGTCGTTCAAATGATAATGCATGAGCTACTATTGGATTTTTCGTATTTGAAATTTGTTTTATATCTCGTATAAATATACGTTTTGTAACGAGACCCGATCTAATCGTAATTGTTTCTTTCCCGGCAATATATTTTGCCAAAAATCAACTCCAACTAAACAACATTGCTAATGGAATTGTAAAAAGCAAAAGGAAATATTCTCTCCCTGCAAATATAGGAGCAAAACAGGCGCCTACAACAATAAAAAAAATTGGATGTAACCATACATCTTTTTTTGATGGAAATTCCATTTTCCTCCCCCTTCTACACCCGTATTTCTATAAAAAAACAAAAAGAGAAGTATCACAACTTCTCTTTTCTCCCCTAACACTATAATTCCTGTGTATACACCGGCTCGTTTACGACATTTTTTGCTGTACGTTTTTGTTGCTGCAGTAAGAAAACAGATACACCAAACAATACGAGCATGCTACCGATAATTTGCATTGCATTTAATTTTTCTCCAAGTAAGAAGAACGCAAGTATAGATGCTCCAACAGGTTCTCCTAAAATACTCATTGAAATTGTCGTTGCATTTACATAATTTAATAGCCAGTTATTAATTACATGTGACACTGTTGGCACAATTGCAAGTAAAAGAAAAACAGTCCAATCCCACCTCGTATAACCTGTAAAGGGAACTTGTAATATGACATTATAAATCCCCATAAAAAGACCTGCGAACGCAAAGACTGTAAAGCTATAAATCCAGTGCGATACTTTCTTCACTGTCGTTTGCCCGATAAATAAATAACCGACAACCGCTATTACACTTAGAAAGGATAATATGTCACCATAAATTGCTTGCTTACTTAAACCTAAATCTCCCCAACCAATGCACATTACTCCCAAAATAGCGATTCCCATCGTTGCAATGGCTGAATATGTTGTTCTTTCTTTAAATAGAAAAAAACCTCCAACTAAAGATACGATTGGTTGAAGCGCCAAAATAATTGTTGAACTAGCAACTGTTGTATGCTTTAAAGATTCAAACCATAAAAGAAAATGAAGTGCTAAAAAGAAACCAGATCCAATTAAAAAGCCCCAATCTTTCATTTGAATCCTATTAAATTCCTCTCTTTTTTTCCATACGATAGGCAGCATAATAAGTACGATAATCCATAAGCGGTACATACTTAATATTGAAGATGGTGCTGAGGACATCTTTACAAAAACTGCTGCAAAGGAAATGGCAATTATAGAAATAGCCAATGGTAGTGCGATTGATTTTTCTTGTTTCAAATCCTGTCTCCCCTCTCACCTGTCAAAAATCCCACTTCATTATATCCGTTTTCTTTCGTAACTTAAATACTAATTTTTTAGATTCTTCGTACCATTATGGTAAAATAGAAATTAAGGCACCAATTAGTGAATATTTCTTTCCTTTTCACTACAAGCGTCGCTCTTACAATCGTTACAGTAAATTTTTATTTAGGGGGATCTACATGAGTCAAACAATAGGGAGAATTGAAGAAATTTCATTTTATAGCGCATCACTTCAAGAAGATGTTACACTTCTCGTTTATTTACCAGTAAATTACACACCACTGCACAAACATACAGTTGTAATTGCACAAGATGGTAGAGATTATTTTCAGCTCGGTAAAGCGCACCGTGTAATTGAGCGCCTTCGTGAAACCGAAGAAATTGACCGTACAATTATTGTCGGTATTCCATATAAAAATGTACATGATCGTAAAGAAAAATATTTCCCAAATGAAGTGAAAAATGCTGCATATATTCGTTTCCTTGCTCATGAACTTGCACCATATATTGATGAAAATTATCCAACGTATCAAATGGGAAAAGGTCGTGTTTTAATTGGTGATTCTCTTGGCGGAACAGTTTCCTTTATGACTGCACTTATGTATCCGCATACATTCGGTAAAGTCGTTATGCAATCACCATTTGTGGATGAGACAGTGATGAACTTAGCAAAAGAATTCAAAGATCCACAGGCGTTAGAACTGTATCACGTCATCGGTACAGAAGAAACGGCTGTAAAGCGTACTGATGGACAAGTATCTGATTTCGTAGGGCCGAACCGTGAGTTAAATACGCTTCTTACAGATAGAAACTTCATCACGCATTACGAGGAATTTGAAGGCAATCATACTTGGAAATATTGGCAGACTGATTTACCGAAAGCCTTCTCTCATATTCTATCAATGAAATAATAGAGAGCAGTATTCAGAATAATTTGATATAATAGATAAAGAGATTTATTTATCTCAAAATCTAACTAGACTTACAAAGGGAGGAATTGGAACATGAAATTAGGCATTGTAATTTTTCCATCTAAAATGATTCAAGATAAAGCGAACGGATTGCGTAAACGTTATGACCCGCACTACGCATTAGTTCCGCCACATATTACATTGAAAACACCCTTTGAGGCGCAAGATGAACAATTAGAGTCGATTGTAAACGAGTTACATACAATCGCAAGTAAAACGAACCCTTTCACCCTTCATGTTGGGAAAGTTGGTTCTTTCGCACCTGTTAATAACGTCCTTTACTTTAAAGTAGAAAAAACACCTGAACTTACTTTCTTAAATGAAGAAATGCATAGCGGGTTATTCACGCAAGAACGCGAATATGCTTTCGTACCTCATTTAACAATCGGACAAGGCTTATCAGATGCAGAGCATGCTGATGTGTTGGGCCGATTACGTATGAAAGATTTCTATTACGAACAACCAATTGATCGTTTCCATCTTCTATATCAATTAGAAAATGGAACATGGACTGTACACGAAACATTCCGTCTTGGAAAGGGGAACAACTAATTTGCACGCACAGATTGTACAAACGGACGAACAACTAAGAGATGCATTCTCTGTACGTAAACAAGTGTTTGTAAATGAACAACGTGTCTCTGCTGAAGAAGAGTACGATGAGTTTGAAGAAACTTCAACACACGTTGTTATATATGACAATGATGTTCCAGTTGGTGCTGGACGTTTTCGCATCCTTGATGGTATAGGAAAAATGGAACGCATTTGCGTGCTAAATTCCCATCGCAAAAAAGGGATTGGAAAAATTGTTATGGATTCTCTTGAAGCGTATGCAAAAGAAAATTCGCTACCAAAATTGAAACTTCACGCTCAAACACATGCTGAAGATTTCTATAAAAAACTTGGATATGTAACAAGTTCTGATGTATTTATGGAAGCAAATATCCCGCACGTTGTAATGATAAAAAAATTGTAATTTGAAAACAGGAGGTGACCCCTCCTGTTTTTTTACATTGCTATTTTCTTTTTCTTCCGCTAAAGTTAAATGTTGATGCTATAGTTTTGAAGGTGAACATATGACACAAGAAAAATTTTCACAAAAATCGTTAACACACGCTGATATTCCGCGTGCGACATATCATATTCCGAAAACATCTACCCATTTAATTATGGAAGAAGATGTAGACGCGGCTTATTTCCGCGCTCTTGAACAACAAAATGTTTTTTTAAACGAAAAACAATTAGAAGCCGTGCGCACAACAGAAGGTCCTGTTCTTACACTAGCTGGTGCTGGAAGCGGGAAAACATCGGTTTTAACAACTCGCGTTGGTTATTTAGTAAATGTAAAACAAGTTCATCCACGAAATATTTTATTACTTACATTTACACAAAAAGCAGCTGAAGAAATCCGAAGTCGTGTTGCGAAGTTACCAGGTATGAATCATGCAGCAAGTAGCTACGTTGTTGCTGGTACATTCCACTCTGTTTTCTTAAAATTACTTCGTAGTCAAGGTTATAATCAGCAAATTTTAGCAAATGAAAAACATAAACAAATTATGATAAAGAAAATCTTAAAAGAATTGCGTTTAAAAGACGATTATGATGCGGAAACGATGCTCGCGATGATTTCACTTGAGAAAAACAAATTAAATCGTCCGAAAGATGTAAAAGCGAAAACACCAGTGGAACAAGAATTTAAAGAAGTATATGAACGTTTTGAAGAGGTAAAACAACGATACAATTATATTGATTTCGATGACATCTTATTGGAAACATATTACATGTTAGAAAATAATGCTCCTTTACTAACTCAATTACAACAACGGTTTCACTACATTGAAGTAGATGAGTTTCAAGATACATCCTATGCACAATATGAAATTGTAAAATTGTTAGCCACGCCAAGAAATAATTTGTTCATCGCAGGTGATGATGATCAAGCAATTTATGGCTGGCGAGGGGCAAGTCACCAAATTATTTTATCTTTTCCAAAAGAATTTGATAACACAACAATCATTGCCCTAAATACGAATTATCGATCCAATCCCTTTATCGTCGGGCTTGGAAATGAAGTTATAAAATTAAATCAAGAACGTTTTGATAAAGAGCTATACTCCGTTCGTGAGGAAGGTGTACAACCTTTTTATGCAAGACCTGCTACGACTCTTGATGAAGCAAATCAAATTTTGCAGCTCATTCAAGAAAAAGTAGATAGCGGTGACCGAAACTATAAAGATTTTTGTTTACTGTATCGCACACATTCTGTAAGTCGTTCGTTACTTGATCAGCTTACCATTCATAAAATCCCGTTTATTAAACACGGGGCGAGCCAATCATTTTATGAACATTCTTTAATTAAGCCTGTATTAGATCATTTAAGACTCGTGATTGAGCCGTTTCGACTAGAATCACTTTCAAACATATTGCCGACGATGTATATCGGACGTGATGATTGTATTTCATTTATTGAACGTGAACAATGGAAATATGGTGAGGGGCGCTTCCCTTCTCTTCTTCATTTCTTACTATTAAATCCAAGCTTAAAACCTTTTCAAGTGAAAAAGGTAAATGAGCGCATCGATTTTATTAAGTTTATTAAAGAATTAGAACCGAAAAAAGCATTAAAAGAAATCATTCATGGTAAAGGAAAATATTTAGAGTACTTACAAAGTAACGATCGTTCTTCCTTTACGATGCATAAAGACATACAAGAAGAAATGTTGGAAGAATTACTGGAGTCTGCAACTCGTTTCACCGATATTCCAGCTTATTTACAATTTATTGACGAGGCGATTCAAGGTCAAAAAGAAATGGAAGCATTAAAAACAATGCCGCAAAAAGATGCCGTTTCACTTATGTCAATCCATAACGCAAAAGGCCTTGAATTTCCATGTGTCTTTTTACTTGGAGCGAGTGATGGAATCCTGCCCCACACTTCTTCTTTAAAAGATGCAAATGATCGTGTTACGGAAACTTCTGAAGCGTTAGAAGAAGAACGCCGATTACTGTATGTCGCCATTACACGTGCGAAAGAAGAACTTTATATTTCTTCTCCGCAATTTTTCAGAGGAAAGAAATTAGATATATCTCGTTTTTTATATACTGTGCGAAAAGATTTACCTGAAAAGACATCCACTAAATAAGGATGTCTTTTTTTTATATCACGTTATGTACATCCCTCCTATATAAATTCCTTGTTTTTATCGTGAGAATTAACGTAATATCAGCCATATTCCACTCATATTGTAATAGTGTATGTCAGAACTCACGAGAAGGAGTGAACATAATGAGCTGCAATTGTAATGAAGATCATCAACATGAGTGTGATTTCAACTGTGTATCGAATGTTGTTCGTTTTATACATGAACTACAAGAATGTGCAACGACAACATGTGGATCTGGTTGCGAAGTTCCATTTTTAGGTGCACATAACAATGCATCAGTAGCGAATACACGTCCTTTTATTTTATACACAAAAACTGGAGAACCTTTTGAAGCATTTGCACCATCTTCAAGCCTTACTAGCTGCAGATCTCCCATTTTCCGCGTAGAAAGTATAGATGATGATGACTGTGCTGTATTGCGTGTATTAACTGTAGTTTTAGGTGATGGTACCGCTGTACCACCTGGTGACGACCCAATCTGTACGTTTTTAGCTGTACCAAATGCAAGACTAATATCAACCTCCACTTGCATTACTGTTGATTTAAGTTGCTTCTGCGCTATTCAATGCTTACGCGATGTTTCTATTTAAAACTAAATAATGAGTTAAGCATGGATTGGGTGGCAGATAATTCTGCCACCCAATCCATGCTTAAAGAGTATTCTTATGTAAATTTCTTAAAATTGGGAACTTGTCTAGAACATAGAACCTGTCCTTTTCATTAACTGAAAGTAGAAACAGATAAAGGAGTGAAAAACATGTTCTCTTCTGATTGCGAATTTACTAAAATCGATTGCGAGGCGAAGCCAGCTAGTACACTACCTGCCTTTGGTTTTGCTTTCAACGCGTCTGCACCTCAGTTTGCTTCACTATTTACACCACTATTATTACCTAGCGTAAGTCCAAACCCAAATATTACTGTTCCTGTAATAAATGATACAGTAAGTGTCGGAGATGGCATTCGAATTCTACGAGCTGGTATTTATCAAATCAGTTATACATTAACAATTAGTCTTGATAACTCACCTGTTGCACCAGAAGCTGGTCGTTTCTTCTTATCATTAAATACACCAGCTAACATTATTCCTGGATCAGGTACAGCAGTTCGTTCTAACGTTATTGGTACTGGTGAAGTAGACGTATCCAGCGGTGTTATTCTTATTAACTTAAATCCTGGTGACTTAATTCAAATTGTGCCAGTTCAGTTAATTGGAACTGTAGACATTCGTGCTGCAGCATTAACAGTTGCACAAATTAGCTAGTAAAAAGCGGTATTTCTAATACAGAAATACCGCTTTTTATATATAATAAAAAACACTCACAGTAGCATGAGTGTTTCATTCTTCATATTGTTTTATTGTGTTCTTCTTTTTCCCACAATTGCATCCCTTTTTCTTCACAAATCCTTGTTGTTGTAATTGTTCTTGATATGCCTGTTGTTGTGCTTGGTGTTGTTGCTGTATATGATACCACTGCTGCAGGTCATATGAATTTTGCCTTGGATTATTGCTCACAGCAAACATCTCCTCTACTGTCAATTCTGTCTATTTACTATATGAACAACTCTTTATTTCCGTTCCCTCATTCTTTTAAACTCCGCTTTTTCTCGTATTATGAAAATATATTATTCTCCCATAAAATATCCTGTAATCGTTTCAATGATTGCTGCTGCTCCTGCAATAGCTAATAATGCAAGTAACGGTTCTGCAACGATAGGAATCCAATTATATAAGACTAATAAAAAAGCACTAACCCATACACCTGTACACCAATAACAGCTTAACAATTCGCCAATCCACTTTCTTAATCCTTTACCTTTCACTTTTGTAAACGTTGATACACTTCCATCCGGCTCCGTAATCTCTAATTCATCAATAAATGGTCTTCGCAAAAAGGCTGTAATTTTATCATAAACAATTAAACGAGTGAGCCTAAAAGCAGCTAACGCAAAAATAAAAAATAAAAGCCAGCTTGTAAACAGCATGATTCCACCTTCCCTTATCCTCTTTCGCCTATTTAAAAAAAAAGGTCTTGAGATTGTGACCAAATCTCCTCGACTCCAATATCTTATTAATGTAAATACAAACAAGAAGATAAGGAGTGACATTAATGAGTTGTAACGAAAATAAACACCATGGCTCTTCTCATTGTGTAGTTGACGTTGTAAAATTCATCAATGAATTACAAGATTGTTCTACAACAACATGTGGATCTGGTTGTGAAATCCCATTCTTAGGTGCACACAATACTGCATCAGTAGCTAATACACGCCCTTTTATTTTATACACAAAAACTGGAGAACCTTTTGAAGCATTTGCACCATCATCAAGCCTTACTAGCTGCCGTTCTCCAATTTTCCGTGTGGAAAGTGTAGATGACGATAGCTGTGCTGTACTACGTGTATTAACTGTAGTTTTAGGTGACAGTTCTCCGGTACCACCTGGTGACGATCCAATTTGTACGTTTTTAGCTGTACCAAATGCAAGATTAATATCTACAACTACTTGCATTACTGTTGATTTAAGCTGTTTCTGTGCGATTCAATGCTTACGCGACGTTTCTATCGTAAAGTAAACTAAAAAACTATTGGGGTGGTAGAAGCTTTCTACCACCTTTACATATTTAAAAACCGGCCATACTAATCGATTGGATATCATCTATAGACAGCCTAATATCTCTCATACTATTTTGCGGCATAATAGATACAATACCATTTCGATACGATATGATCGATCCAACATATGAGACTGTAGCTGTTTTTATTCTGCACCTTACTTTCGGAATGTAATGAGGGCGGTTTAGTAAAAAATGAATTTTTTCATCATTATTCATATCCTTAAATGATTTATTATACGGGACAGTTCTTACTGGTTCTGGTTCTTGCTCTTCTTGCTCTTCTTGTTCTTCTTGTTCTTCTATTTTTTCTTCCACTTGCTGCTCTTCTTGTTGTTCTTGTTCTATTACCTCTTCCACAGCACTACTTACAATATTTTCTTGTCTATTACTTTTCTCTTTTTGATCTTCATTTTCAAAGTTTGTCAGGATAATCCTTTTTATTTTCGGTGCAGCAAGTTCTAAACTTACTTGCGTGATATATAACAACGGTTTTCCAACTGTTGAACTTTTATTTTTATTCTTCACACTCGTCCCTCCCACTTCCATACGTAGCTAAATAAATCGTGTACTATTATAGTTATATTCATCACGTGGTAAGAACTTTCGTTAAAAATCGTTCTTTCTCAGAACAAATAAAAAGGACAATCTCAGCATTTAGAGATTGTCCTTTAAAAATTAATATTATATTTATCCTAGGATATGATACCCTGAATCAACATGAATGTTTTCTCCTGTTACACCGCGTGCTAAATCACTGAATAGGAATACTGCTGTATCGCCAACTTCTTCTTGCGTTGTTGTACGACGAAGTGGTGCGCGCTCCTCAATTTCTCTTAAGATTGAGTTGAAATCGCCTACACCTTTTGCAGATAACGTACGAATTGGTCCTGCAGAAATAGCGTTAACACGAATACCGTGTTGACCTAAATCGTTCGCTAAATATTTCACGCTCGCTTCTAATGAAGCTTTCGCAACACCCATAACGTTATAATTTTTCACAACGCGCTCGCCGCCAAGGTATGTTAACGTTAAAATATTTCCGCCTTCTGTCATTACTTTTTTTGCTTCTCTTGCTACAGCTGTTAAAGAGAATGCACTAATATTTTGTGCAAGTAAAAATCCATCGCGAGAAGTATCTACAAATTCACCTTTTAAGTCATCGCGATTTGCAAAAGCAATACAATGTGCTACACCGTGAATAGTACCTACTTCTTGTTTAATTGTTTCAAAGCAAGCTGTAAGTTCCTCATCATTCGTTACATCACAAGGTAATACAAGTGATTCTTGTCCTTCTAATGTGTCCGCTAATTCACGAACGTTTCTTTCTAAACGTTCTCCTGCATATGTGAATATTAATTTTGCACCTGCATTATGCAAAGAGCGAGCTATTCCCCATGCAATACTTCTTTGGTTCGCAACGCCCATAACAACAAATGTTTTCCCTTGTAATAGTTCCATGATATATCCTCCCAGAAATACTTATACTTGTTATTAGTACCTGATACTATAATTATAGTACCATAAAACCGCTTAAAGGCAAACAAAAAAGTCATTAACAGAAATTTGTTAATGACTTTTGGTTTCTATAAAAAACCGCTCTAATCCTTCTTCCCAAGACGGCATTTGTGAAAAACCATTTAATCTTAGCATGTTATGTTGAAAAATAGAATATTTGGGCCTCGCAGCCGCAGCCCCGAATTCTTCCGTTGAAACAGGTAATACATTCACTTTCATATTGGCGTACGAAAATATCTTTTGTGCAAATTCAAACCAAGAGCATGAGCCTCTGTTTGATACGTGGTATGTACCGTATAAAGAAGTATGAATGAGCTTATTAATAACCATATTCAAATCCGCCACATACGTAGGAGAGCCAACTTGATCCGCTACAACAGATATTTCATCTCTTTCTTTTCCTAATCGCATCATCGTTTTCACGAAATTATTCCCATATTTACCATATAGCCACGATGTGCGAACGATAAAATATTTATTATGTAACTCTTTGACGAACTGCTCCCCCGCATACTTAGAGGCCCCATATATATTTATCGGCGCTGGACTATGAAATTCGTCGTATCCATCTGGTCTGGCGCCTTGAAATACATAATCAGTACTAAGATAAACTAGCTTCGCCCCTACTAATTGTGAAGCAACCGCTACATTTCGAGCTCCGATTGCATTTATTCTATATGCAAGATCCTGTTCTTTCTCCGCATGATCTACTTTCGTATAGGCAGCACAATGAATAATTATATGTGGTTTTATTTCTTGTACCACTTGTTGTATTCGGGATATATTTGTCACATCTAATAACTTTTTATCAAATGGATATATATCATATTCTTCAGAGTCTAACTCTTCAAATAGTTGCTTTCCTAATTGACCGTTTGCTCCTGTTATGATAACCCTCTCTTTCATTTAACATGCCCCTTACTGGTCTTTTAGTGGTTTCCACCATTCCTTATTCTTTTCATACCATTTCACCGTCTCTTGTAATCCTTGTTCAAACGTATATTTCGGTTCCCAATCAAATTCATTCTTCATTTTCTCTGCATCAATCGCATAACGACGATCGTGCCCTAAACGATCTGTAACATATTCAATGTCTTTTTTTGTTTTTCCTAAAAGAGTAATAATTTGTTCCACAACTTCTACATTTGTTTTTTCATTATTTCCACCTATATTATATACTTCTCCTACACGTCCCTTATGCAAAACAACGTCAATCGCACTGCAATGATCCGTTACATGTAACCAATCTCTTACATTTAACCCATCACCATATAACGGTAGTTTTTTTCCTTCCAGTGCATTCGTAACCATTAACGGAATTAATTTTTCGGGATACTGGTACGGCCCATAATTGTTAGAACAACGCGTTACTATAACCGGTAATTGATATGTTTTATAGTAAGATAGAGCTATCATGTCCGCGCTCGCCTTACTTGAAGAATATGGACTATTTGGAGCTAACGGCGTTTTCTCTGTGAACTTCCCTGTTTTTCCTAAAGAGCCATACACTTCATCCGTTGATACTTGCACAAGTTTTATATGCGAATATTTTTTAACTAGTTCTAATAAAGTGACCGTCCCAATTACATTTGTATCATAAAAAGGAATCGGATTTTCAATACTACGGTCCACATGTGATTCAGCTGCAAAATTTACAATCACTTGTACATCCCGCTCTTTTATAACGTGTTCTAATAGCTCTCCATTTTGAATTTCTCCCTTTACAAAAGAGTAATTCGGGTGATCCTGAAGAGATTTTACGTTATTTAAATTCCCGCTATATGTTAATGCATCGTAATTAATAATTTTATACGTTTCATAACTTTGTAGCATGTAATGAACGAAATTACTTCCAATAAATCCAGCCCCACCTGTTACTAATATATTCATAAACAACGCTCCTACTTAAAAACTATCTTCATATTCCTCTAATAATGGTAATATCTGATCCTTATCGGACAATATAGGATCGGTTACTGGCCAAGGAATTGCTAAATCTTTATCTTCCCAAAGTAATCCTGAGTCATGCTCTGCGCTATAATATTCATCTACTTTATACATAACGATAGTATGCGGAACAAGCGTGCAAAATCCATGCGCAAACCCTTTTGGCACTAGTAATTGCCGATGGTTATCTGCACTTAAAATATATCCTTTCCATTGTTTAAATGTTGGTGATTTTTTTCGTAAATCAACGATAACATCATAAATTGCCCCTTGCATAACTTGAATGAGTTTCGTTTGTGCTTTCGGTTTTTTTTGAAAGTGTAGTCCCCGAATCGTTCCTGCCTTAGCCGAATAAGATACGTTATCCTGTACAAATGAATACGTTATCCCTAATGTTTCTAGCACCTGCTTATTATAACTCTCTGAAAAAAAGCCACGCTCGTCTCCAAACAACCTCGGTTCTAACAATTTTGCATCGGTAAAATTTGTTTCTACAACTTTCATATTCTCACCTATTCTCCGTTAAACTGTTTCCCAAAATTAATATCACGCGCTAACGTATTCGCCTTTTGAAGCGAAGCATGAGTTCCCGCATCAGTCCACCAGCCGTTCATTTCATTATAAGTAAGTACCCCTCGTTTTAAATACCAATTATTTATATCTGTAATTTCAAGTTCTCCCCGTGCAGAAGGTTTTAATTCTTTAATATAAGAAAAGACTTTCGAATCATACAAATAAATTCCCGTAACCGCATAAGAACTTTTCGGCTCTTTCGGCTTTTCTTCAATTTCAACTATTTTTCGGTTTTGAATATGTGCTACGCCAAATCTTTCGGGATCTTCTACAGATTGCAATAGCACTTTCGCACCTTCTTTTTGATTTGCAAACTCTTCAACATACGGAAGAATATCATCTGAAAAAATATTATCCCCTAATATAACTACCATACGATCATTCCCGACGAAATCTTCACAAAGCCCTAACGCCTGTGCGATCCCGCCCGCTTTATCTTGCACACGATACGTAAAGGAAACCCCAAATTCATGACCACTCCCTAAAAAGCTAACAACATCCCCCATATGCTCTTTACCTGTAATAATCATAATATCTGTAATATCGCATTGTTTTAGCTTATATACCGCATGATAAATCATTGGATACCGACCAACAGGAAGTAAATGTTTATTCGTTACTTTCGTTATTGGATATAATCTCGATCCAGTACCACCTGCTAAAATAATTCCTTTCACTTTGCATCTCTCCTTTATGATGGAGATAATATATCTTTGTAATGTTCTACAAACACTTTCCGGTACTTCTCATATGTATCCGCATCAAACTCATCCCCGTTGTAATGAATACACCATAAATTTGCTTGATTTGGGATACCAATTAAATAACCAGCCCTTTGAAACTCTAAAGACTGTGACACATCATAAAAGTGAAACCCTTGAAACAAATCTTCTCGCCACGGAATATCATACTGCGTTGCCATGAATAAACCATCAATTGCCTGAACTGACAAAAATGGTTGATTACCATAAAAAACCTGATCTAAATTTAATAGTTGATAATTCTGTCTTCTATACTCAATCACTTTCCCTACTAAATTTTTTCCTTCCCACCATATCCCGTTATTCGGTAAAAACTGAGCCCCAGCGACTCCTATTAAACCAAGCTTTTCATTTTCTTTAAAAAGAGATATAAGTGTAGAAAACATGTCTCGATTAATAAGATATGTATCTTGATGTATATACACTTTGTATTTCGCTGGATATGAAAGAGCTCGGTTGTATGCACTTGCCATACTTTGCGCATCTCGTATCGGAAAAATTTGCACGACATAACCAGGGGGAACAAAAATGTTTCTTATTTGGCTCTCACATTGTTTGAAAAGCTCCTCATTATTTACACAAACAACGACTAATATTGTATGATCTTTCATTTTTGTCCCCCCTTTTATTCTTCCTTATTTACATCTGACATATAGTGTTCCACAAATATTTTCCGATACTTTTCATAGTTCGTCATATTCACATCAAAATGATAATGGATACACCAAGCATCGCGCTGTACAGGTACACCGACTGTATATCCTGCTTTTCTAAATTCAAATGATTGAGATACATCATAAAAATCAAATCCGTCAAATAAGTCTTCTCGCCACGGAACATCATATTGTGTCGCCATTAATAAACCATCAATACATTCTACAGGAATAAATGTTTTTGATTCATGATACGGTTGTTCTAAACTTGCCATATAAAACAAATCATTCATATAACCAATGACTTTCCCTACAATTCCACGCCCTTCGTTCCATACGCCAGTCGGAGGAACATATTGCGCTCCAACCATCCCAATCATCCCAAGGTTTTCATGTTCCTCAAATAATTGAAGTAATCCGTATAAAAAAGCCCTATTTATAATAAAAACATCTTGATGTAAATACACTTTATACTTCGCTGGATGCGAAATGGCTTGATTGTATCCACTCGTCATACTTTTCGCATTTCGAATCGGCATAAATTGGACAATATACCCTGGCGGTACTAACAATTGCAATATATGTCGCACGCAGTTTGCATACAATTTCCGATCATTTATACATGTAACAAATAATATTGTTTTGTCTGCAGCACTCATAATTGTGATTTTTCAGCTTCAATAATATACTGAAATACAACTGTCTCAGCCATGAAGCCACTTCCAAGACGATATTTTTTACAAATTCCATATAACTCCTCAATAAGCGGCTCATACATTTTATGATCAACATATACACGATCTACTTTACTAATTGAATATCCTGCTTTTAAAAACATTCTTAGCATTTCATTGAATGTAAAGAAACGAATATGTGTTTTATCTAATAAACCATATTCTGTATACGTCCAATTTCCAGCAAGTAAGGGAGCTAATACTGAAATATGAGCAACGTTTGGTATACTTGCTAAAATCACACCATTTTGCTTTATATATGGCTTAACCTTTTCAATCACAGCCCACGGATCAAATAAATGCTCTAATACATCCCCAAATAGGACGCAATCAAATTGCCCCTCCTCATAAGGAAGATCTATTTTTTCTATATCCCCTAAAATAACATGATCTAGTCTTTCCTTCGCTTTTTCTGCCGCCTCTGGAAATGCCTCTATTCCTGATACACGTGTACCGTTTTCTTTAATAGCTGCTCCCAATGCACCGCTCGAACAACCAATATCAAGAACTTCTTTCCATTCCTTTTTTATATGCTTTAATAAATTCGGATTCGCTGCATTATAATAATGCTCGGATTTTTCTTCATATAAAGAACTTTTTTCGCGATTCATTTCACACACTCCTTATGCAAATTGAATTAGAAATATAAATCTCATATGAATTCTATAAAGTGCAGATTTTGTTCATCCCCCAATGATTATTAGCCCGCAAATAGCAGTATAAAATCTTTTATTTATATTGGTTACGTTACTGATACTCTAATATATAACCAATCTATTAGAGTTAGAATAGCGATAAATCATTTCTAAAAAACGAAACCTATTACACTTTATATGGTTTATCAAAAACTCCCCGAAAATATTTACGGTTATATTCAATTGCAGCATTATTCGGAACATAAGAAGCTGCTAATTCATTGTAATAATACGCTTTATCCTGCTCCCCTAACCTGCTATAACAAATACACATTTGTAAATAGGGTAGCCATGTGTAGCTAGCTGGACTATGGAAAGGACTTTCCGTTGCCATTGGTACTTCCGTAGCAAGTTTAAACCAAAATATCGCTTCATTATATTTTTCTTGTTCCATATATATATATCCTATTCTTGTACAATTCTCTCCTCTAGGGACGTCATACCGAAACGACTTCACACAAGATTCGATTGCCTTCTCCCACATTCCGAGCTTTGCATAGCAATCTCCTAACTTACCACATGCATAAATTTTCTCTTCATACCATCCTTCGTCTTGATTAAGAAATGTTTCATATAGAAGAACTGCATCATCATATTTTTGGTTATCCGTAGATTCATTTGCGTAATAAAATAAATCTCTCGGACTTAATTCTTCACCTGCCGCTACAGTATTTTGAAAAATTTTCAAATTACGATTTGTTACTTTTTTTTCTTTTTTATGTGTAATAGCAACATTACTACTAAAAACCTCACCAGAAATAGCTAAATACTCATGAACCTTTCCAAACCATTGAAATTGTTTTTCACGCTTTACAAGTCGATTTCTTTTTGTACAATATAAAGGTTTCCCGTTAGAATCCATTGCAAGATGATAAGGCATCGAAACAGCATCAATTTTAGGATCTAATTCTCTTTTTAAAAGTTTCAATGCTTCTTGAGCATCTTCTAATAAGACATCATCTGCATCTAGCCACAATATATACTCTTGCGTCGCTTTTGAAAAAGAAAAATTTCTTGCTGCTGCAAAATCATCAATCCACTGGAAATCATATATGTTAGAAGTGTATTTCTCTACGATTTCTTTCGTTCGATCGACGGAACCTGTATCAACTACTATAATTTCATCCACAATTTTTTCAACTGTTTCTAAACAACGGGCTATTGTCTCCTCCTCATCTCGAACAATCATACATAAACTAATTGTAATTCCTTGCTTGTTCAACATAATCACCCTCTTCCAAATCAATCATATGTTATACATATACTAAACTTTCCATTTTTTTAAATTGTTCAAGTAGTTTAAGATTTCTTTTCAATAATTCAAATGTCCGTGTCATTTTCTTTCGGTTTTGCATCTACTATATAATGAACGCTTTATGGAGGTGAATTTATGTCAAATAATAATTATTCAAATGGATTAAATCCCGATGAATCTTTATCAGCTAGTGCATTTGACCCTAATCTTGTAGGACCTACATTACCACCGATACCACCGTTTACCCTTCCGACTGGACCGACTGGACCTACGGGGCCGACTGGACCTACAGGGCCAACTGGACCTACGGGGCCGACTGGACCTACAGGGCCGACTGGACCGACTGGACCGACTGGACCGACTAGTGGCACTGGGACTACTGGACCTACGGGGCCGACTGGTGACACTGGGGCTACTGGACCTACGGGGCCGACTGGTGACACTGGGGCTACTGGACCTACGGGGCCGACTGGTGACACTGGGGCTACTGGACCTACGGGGCCGACTGGTGACACTGGGGCTACTGGACCTACAGGGCCGACTGGTGACACTGGAGCTACTGGAGCTACTGGACCGACTGGGGCTACTGGACCGACTGGACCGACTGGACCATCCGGACTAGGACTTCCAGCAGGATTGTATGCATTTAACTCCGCTGGAATTTCTTTAGATCTTGGACTAAATGCTCCAGTACCATTTAATACTGTTGGATCTCAGTTTGGTACAGCAATTTCTCAATTAGATGCTGATACTTTCGTTATTGCTGAAACTGGATTCTATAAAATCACTGTTATCGTATATACTGCGGCAATAAGTGTATTAGGGGGGCTTACAATCCAAGTAAATGGGGTATCTGTACCAGGTACTGGGGCTACTTTAATCTCAGTTGGAGCACCTATCGTTGTTCAAGCAATTACGCAAATTACGACAACTCCATCATTAGTTGAAGTAATCGTTACAGGACTTGGGCTATCATTAGCTCTTGGTACAAATGCATCTATTATTATTGAAAAAATCGCTTAATTTTTTACTTAGCAGTAAAACTGATATCAGTTTTACTGCTTTTTCAATTTCAAATTCAATCATGAAACATTCGCTATCTACATAATCATATTGTTGTATGACATTTTGCAGGAGGCACAAATATGGAAAGTAAATCTGCTGTTCAGCTTTATCTCGAATTGCTAAAGAAGACCATTTTATTTGAAATATGGTTAGAATATGAGGCATACTTACCCGCATCTCTACATATTTCAAAAGAACTAGAATTCGAACCAGTTACAGTCCCCCTCCCTTTATTCATTAAGCAATATGCTGAAAACCATAACTTAAAAATTGTAAAACCAAATGTTTCTAAAAGTGAACGTCATGATGGAATGGATTGGCCAAGAGCAGCACATAGCATGATTGGTCGAGAACGTATGAACCAATTACAAGAGGCGATGGAAACCGTTGTTCGTGAAAATATAGAAGGTGATTTTATTGAAACAGGTGTATGGCGCGGAGGATCATGCATTTTTATGAATGGTTTTTTACAAGCAAACAACATTACGGATCGTAATGTGTGGGTTGCAGATTCATTTGAAGGTTTGCCAGCACCGAATCTAGAACAATATCCAAAAGATTACGGTGATTATTTACACACATTCGATTACTTACGCGTCTCTTTAGAACAAGTACAAGAGAATTTCAAAAAATATGATTTACTAAATGATCAAGTGAAATTTTTAAAAGGTTGGTTTAAAGATACTTTACCAACAGCACCAATTGAAAAAATAGCAATTGCACGGCTTGATGGTGATATGTACGAATCCACAATGGATGGTCTCGTGAACTTATATGATAAAGTTTCTAAAGGTGGCTATATAATTATCGATGACTACGGGCTACCGCCATGCGCTGAGGCTGTGACAGACTTTAGAAACCAACGAAATTTAAAAGCCCCTATTACTAAAATTGATGTATTTGGCGTTTATTGGAGAAAAGAATAAAAAAAGATTTAATCTATAGGAGATTCCATTTTCACTCATTCTTCTCTCACTTCTAATCCAATTAAGTATTCTTTTTCGGAATCTCCTTACATATAACAATTGTTTTCCTGTATTCTCTCACTACAAATTGAAAATTTTATTAATAGATTTACTGCATCTTCTCATACAAGAAAGGGGTATACTCATGAGTGAACTTAACAAAGAAATGACTTTACTCCCCCCTCCTGAACTCGTCCAATATGTAGGTGGCGACTTCAAAAAGGTTGGAAAAGAGTTCCTAAAGCATTTTATTCAAATTGGTGCTTTAAAATCAAATGAAAAAGTATTAGATGTAGGCTGCGGTGTCGGCCGAATGGCTGTACCATTAATGAATTACTTAAATGATGATGGAGCGTATTATGGATTTGATTTGTTTAAAGATGGAATTACTTGGTGTCAAAATAACATTTCAACTATGCGTAATAATTTTCACTTTGAACATGTTGACATATACAATCAATTCTATAATCCGGAAGGAAAAGAAGATGCCTCTCAATATCGTTTTCCCTATGAAGACGGAACATTCGATTTTATCTTTTTAACTTCTGTATTTACACATCTTCTCCCAAAAGAATTAGAACATTACGTATCTGAAATTGTACGTGTATTAAAAAAAGACGGGAGATGTTTCATTACATTCTTTCTTATAAACCCTGAATCATCCTATTATTTAAATGCAGGACAAAGTACATTAGGTTTTTATCATCGAATCGAAAATTGCTACGTTGTAAATAAAGATATTCCGAATTTCGCAGTTGCTTATCCTGAGACAGATATTTGCAATCTATTGAATAAGTACGGCCTAGAAATAATCAATAAGCCGCATTACGGTTTATGGTGCGGCAGACATGAATATACAAGTTACCAAGATATTGTTCTAACAAAAAAAAGCTTCTGAAAGGAAGTTATGTATGATGAATGAAAAAAACCCACCTCTCGTTTCCATCCTTATTCCTACTTATAATCGGCCTCATTATTTCAAAATTGCTCTAGAAAGTGCATTGGCACAAACTTATTCAAATATTGAAATCATCATCGGAGATGATAGTACAAATGATGAAACAGCAACTTTAATACGCGAACAATACTTACCAAATTATAAAAATATAACATACATTCGAAATACCCCTACTCTAGGACAATTTCACAATGACCTTATGCTCATAGAAAAATCAAATGGTGAGTATATAAATTTTTTAATGGACGATGACGTGTTTTATAAGCATAAAATACAAAAAATGATGACCTATTTTGAGCAAGATCCCAATAAAAATCTTGCTCTTGTTACTTCTTATCGAGTACGCATTGATGATCATGGAAATCTAATAGGTGATTCCCATCCAACACAAAGGTTATATAGTGAAGACACCCCATTAAACGGGATATTTTTAGGTAATTGGATGTTAAAGGGCGGACACAACATTATCGGTGAGCCTACAACTACTTTGTTCCGAAAGGAATTGCTCACTGAACCTTTTGGCACCCTTAAAGAGCGACAATATTCTTGTAGTGTTGATATGGCCTCATGGATTTCTTTACTTTCTAAAGGAAATGCAATATACATTTCTGAGCCTTTAAGTCAATTTCGCTACCATGCTGGACAACAAATACACAATAAGCTCCTTCAAGGTTGTGAAGATTTCACACACCTTGTTATAACAGCAAAAGAATATGGCTTTTTACAAAATACTACGGACTATAGAGCAGCTCTACTTAGTGCTTACCAATGGTGTAAAAGTTCCTTAAAATACTATCTTCATCAACTAGATATTTTTCCTGACGCACATGTACGTCTCTCTCATTGTTTGGATATAATTATTAAAGAGCTAAACAATTAAACTACTCTGCAAAATTAAAAGTGTATGGACTATATGTGAATCATTCGTATAGTTCATACATTCTTTCTCATACTATAAAGTGAAACTTTAATCAGCTCTCACCAATCGGGCTTTTACGGGCAGTTGATCCCCCACCTAACTTCTTCGCTTTCGCTGAATTTTGAGGTGGGGGTCTTACTGCCCATTAATGCGGGATAAAATCCATTACTATAAAGAGCAGTAGAAAGGAATACCTACATTGAAAGATCCAAATTCTCAATATCAAATAGACTACGTATTACTATTTATTTTATTTGCCATTGGGATTGTTAGTTGTTGTGCTATTGCAAGTGCGCAAGCCTCTTTACCGCCATTTTTACAAAACGTCAATTTTGTACTAAAGCAAATCCAATGGTATTTCATTGGATTTATAGCCATTGGTGTTATTATGATTATCGACTTCGATCGTTATCAAAAAATTGCTTGGTATTTGTACAGCTTTGCAATGGTACTACTTATTGGACTAGAACTTCAAGTACCAGGTGCCGTTACAATTAAAGGCGCTACCGCTTGGTACAGGCTCCCAGGCATCGGAAATTTTCAGCCTTCTGAAATTATGAAATTGTTTTTAATTATCGTCATTGGACGAATTATAGCAAATCATAATGAGAAATATTTTTCCCAAACGATACATGACGATTTTTTACTACTTGGAAAAATATTTGCGACAAGCTTGCCACCACTACTACTTATTGCAAAAGAACCAGATTTAGGAAACACAATGGTCATTTCAGCGATGCTTGCAGCAATGATACTAGTTTCTGGCATACGATGGCGTTTTATTTTTGGATTAGTTTCAGGTACTTTCGTTGCTGGATCTACATTAATATATATTTTTTTTACTCACACAGATTTCTTTAAAGCACACATTTTAAAAGAGTATCAATTAAATCGCTTCTACGGATGGTTAGCACCTTACAAATATGATGCACAAGGCTATCAATTAAGACAAGCATTCTTAGCGACTGGATCCGGAGAAATGCAAGGAAAAGGGTGGGAAAATGGACAAGTATATTTTCCAGAACCACATACAGATTTTATTTTCACTAATGTCGCTGAACAATTTGGCTTTCTAGGCGCAAGTGTCATTATTTCTCTTTTTTTCTTACTCATTTTTCGAATGATTCATATTGCTTTAGAAAGTAATGACCCTTTCGGTAGTTACATTTGCGCTGGTACAATCGGAATGTTTACTTTCCAAGTATTCCAAAATATCGGGATGACAATCGGATTACTTCCCATTACAGGGATAACATTACCTCTTATGAGTTACGGAGGAAGTTCACTGCTTACATACATGATTGCGATTGGATTCATTTTAAATGTTCGCTCAAGAACGAAAATCTTTATGTTTAAATGAACAACACAAAAACGCTATATTTTTATCTCTATCCTTTTTTAGATATACTAATGAAAAATACGATGGAGGTTTAAATATGAAATATGACATTATAGGAGATATTCATGGATGCTTCCAAGAGTTTCAAAATTTAACAGAGAAGCTAGGATATAACTGGAGTAGCGGTCTACCGGTTCACCCTGACCAACGTAAACTTGCATTCGTTGGCGATATTACAGACCGTGGTCCTCATTCATTACGTATGATTGAAATTGTATGGGAACTTGTCATACATAAAAAAGAAGCTTATTACGCTCCTGGAAATCACTGTAATAAACTATATCGATTTTTTCTTGGGCGTAATGTAACAGTCGCTCACGGACTTGAAACAACTGTTGCTGAATATGAGGCACTCCCTTCTCATAAGCAAAACATTATAAAAGAAAAGTTTATCACTCTTTATGAACAATCACCGCTCTACCACATACTAGATGAAAAAAGAGTAATCGTATGTCACGCTGGGATTCGGCAAGATTACATAGGAAGACGAGATAAAAAAGTACAAACCTTTGTATTATATGGCGATATTACAGGAGAAAAGCATGCCGATGGCTCACCTGTCCGTCGCGATTGGGCGCAAGAGTACAAGGGGCAAGCTTGGATTGTATATGGACATACACCAGTAGCAGAACCTCGATTCGTCAATCAGACAGTCAATATTGATACTGGTGCTGTATTTGGTGGCAAATTAACCGGATTACGTTATCCTGAAATGGAGACTATCTCTGTTCCTTCTTCTTTACCTTTTGTCGCTGAGAAATTCCGTCCAATTTCATAACTACCTTACTTAGCGAAAGATTACCGTATTATTTAGGCAGATCTCATATAAAACTAGGTAAAGTAATTAAAAAAAGATGCAATAAAGTGCATCTTTTTTTAATTACACTACATATAATGTCGCAGGAGGTGACAGAATGAAGAAAAAATCTTCTAAACAAAAAAGAAAATTTCCCCCTTTATATCTGCCCATGTACGGAATTAACAACTGGTGTAGTATTCGGGCTGCAGCGATAGAAGAACTGGAAGAACAAGAGTCATCAAAAAAAAGCAAAGTAAAACCAACATATGTCTCTTTAGAAAATGCTGTGATGAGCCGCATAATCGATCGCAGAAAAATAAAGATGCAACAAAAAAATAAACAGCTCTCAAATCAAGATGAACAGGTAATACATTCTAATCAAACAGAAGAAAAGACGGAAGAAAATATTTCTGTAGCAATAAATAAAAAAGTGGAACCAGAAATTCCAGCTGCTATTATAAACAAAGTAAAAAAAATAAAAGAGGCATTGGCTTCATCGAATGATATACAAACTGAAAAACCACTCATAATTGAGACACCTACACCTGAAAATACAAAAGTTAAAAGGGGCGGCCGATATGCATATGCGGAAGGGCTTCACTCTCATGCGGAGGGCATGGCAGCACATGCGGAAGGCTTATTAACACACGCAAAAGGTTCTTTCTCTCATGCAGAGGGATCAAACTCAAAAGCAACTGGACATAGTTCGCATAGTGAGGGAAGTGAAACGACAGCAGGCGGAGCTTATTCTCATGCAGAGGGTAAACAGACGATTGCTTTAGGCGAAGCAGCACACGCAGAAGGAACCGCAACTATCGCTAACGGATCCTCTTCTCATGCGGAAGGTCATCATACATCAACAGCTCATTTTGCAGGTAGCCATATTATGGGGCGCTTCGGCACTGCAGAAGAAGCTTATTCTTGGTTTATTGCAAATGGTGTAAGCGACACCGACCATAATATCGGGGCTAAATGGCTTGCCCATAATGGAGAAATGTACATTGAGGGTGCGTCTTACAATGCAAGTGGAACGGATTTTGCACAAATGTTTGAAACCGAAGATCATAAACCTATTGATGTCGGTTATTTCGTTACATTTAGTAGCGAAGAAAAAATTCGGATAGCTACTTCACACGACTCGTTCATTTTAGGAATATCTAGTGCAACCCCTGCCCTTATAGGAAATAGCGGGGCTTTAAGTTGGGAAAAACGTTATAAAACAGATAACTTTGGAAAACGCCAATATGTATGGACGGAAACCGAAGAAATACAACCTCTTTTAAATACAGAATGGGATCCAACTCGCAAATATGTAGCAAGAAAAGATCGCGCCGAGTGGCTTCCTGTCGGATTAATTGGACAAATGTTAGTACGTGATGACGGCACTTGCGAAGCACATGGATTTTGTCTTCCAAATGACAATGGCATTGCTACAAAAGCCGAAAATGGATTTTTCGTTATAAAGCGTACGGGTGAAAACCAAATTTTAATATTATTCCGCTAAGAAAAAAGGGAACAAAATTCTTTATAATATAAGAATTTTGTTCCCTTTTTAAGTATGCCGCAACACTTCTTGCATATCGCTTGGAAGCTTTATAGTGAAAGACATCTCTTTCTCTAAAATAGGATGATAAAACGTCAAAGATTTACTATGAAGTGCTTGCCGTTTCATTTCATCCCTTCTCCCTCCATATAAGCTATCACCAAGTAATGGATGTCCTATATGAGCCATATGCACACGAATTTGATGCGTTCTTCCTGTCTCAAGCTCAAGCGCTACATGTGTCTTATGATATGTACTATCAATTACTTTAAAATGAGTAACTGCCCTTTGTCCATCCTCACAAACCATTCGCTCAATAATGCTATCAGATTTTCGACCAATTGGTGCATCAATCATTCCTTCTCGTTCTACAATCTTTCCGTGAACAATTGCTTCATACGTTCGTTTCACAGCTTTTTGTTGATGCTGCTTCGATAAAAGATGATGCACGAAACGATTTTTTGCAATAAGCATAAGCCCCGAAGTATCACGATCTAAACGTGTTACGATGTGCACTGTACTTGCAAGATGCTGCTTATCATAATGAGATAACAGCGCATTGGCAACACTTCCTGCCGGATGTTCTCTAGACGGAATCGTTGACATATTCGCCTCTTTATTAATGATAAGAACCGCGTCATCTTCATATATAATGCATAAAGGAATATCTTCTGCCATCATCCCTTCACTTCTTTCCTCCACTGGAAAAAAGACACGTAATTCTTCACCAGCACGCAACTGATGACGAACACTCGCATGTTGACCATTTACTTCAATTGCTCCGCCATGAAACTTTATATCCGTTAAAGCGGCTTTAGAAATACCTTTCGTTTTCAAAAATTCCCTAACTAAAGTTCCCTCTTCAGCCGGCCCTATATCCCATTTCAATGTAAATCTGTTCAAATATATAACCCTTTCTATTTATCTGCAACAAACGAGTCACGAACTCGTTTCCAGAACGGGAATGGGCGGAAACGAACAAATCGTACTTTCTCGTTTGCGACGCGATACTGGATTGATTTCACATCTTGATGAACCATCGTTAAATGATCCACTGTAATTTGTAAGTTCATTCCTGCAGCTGGCTTTAACACACATGTATGATGCTTCGGCAATACGAGTGGCGATCCTACAGTACGAAATACACGATTGTTAATGGACGCCATTTCTGCAATTTGAATCGCTTCAATAGATGGGTGAATAATTGCTCCGCCAAGCGCTTTGTTATACGCGGTACTTCCTGAAGGAGTAGAGATACAAAGGCCATCTCCGCGGAATGTTTCAAAATATTCTCCGCGTATTTCTACTTCTGTTACTAATGTACCTTCTGCACTTTTTACAGTCGCCTCATTCATCGCTAAATACTGTGACTCTTTACTTCCATTCACATAGCGAATAATAACTTCTAAAAGCGGATATTCCACCACTTGGAATGGTGTTTTCGCAATCGCAATTACTAATTTCTCTACTTCTGTTGGTAACCAATCTGCATAGAAACCTAGATGTCCTGTATGTACACCAACAAATGCTGTTTCATCCAATCGATTATAATAACGATGAAACGCATATAAAAGCGTTCCATCTCCCCCAACAGAAATTACAATATCGGGTTCCTTTTCATCCATTATAAATCCAAAATCTAGCAAGTACTCTTTCATCGTGCTTGCCAGTGTATCTGATGATTGATCTCCCTTTGACATAATTGTAAATTTCATCGCCCAACACCCTTTAGTTTATGATTCGGAATCTTTCGTTTCTTGCTTTCTTGAAAAAGCCTTTTGCGCTTCTTGAATTTCAAGACGAATAGAAGACATTTCTTCATCTAATAAAAACGCCGCTTCAGCTGCACGTTGCAATCGTATTTTAATATCTTCAGGAAAACGTCCACTATATTTATAATTTAAAGAATGCTCAATTGTTGCCCAAAAGTTCATTGCTAGCGTGCGTATTTGGATTTCTACCAATACTTTTTGTTCACCTTGAATCGTTTGAACAGGATAACTAATGACAACATGATAAGAACGATAACCGCTATCTTTCTTTTGCGTGACATAATCACGTTCTTCCACGATTTCAAAGTCATTTCGTTTTCGAAGATATTCTACAACAGGCTTAATCTCATCAACAAATTGACACATCATTCTAAGCCCAGCAATATCCTGCATATCTTCTCTCAATCGGTCTAGCGGTACATTTCTCTTCTCCGCTTTATCAATAATACTTGCAACCGACTTTACCCTTCCTGTTACAAACTCAATTGGAGAATGCTCTGTTAACATTGCAAATTGAGTACGCATTCCTTTTAGTTTCACTTTTAGCTCTGCCACCGCTTGGTGGTAAGGTGCTAAAAATTCTTCCCAATTTCGATTCATTTCAACCACCACCAAAATCAATCCATTTGCTTATAGAAATACTTTTTCTACAGCAGTTACTAATTCTTCTCCGTAATTTGCATTACCTTCAATATTTTCAACTAAATATTCTACTTCTTCTTTTAATCCTTCTAATTCCATTTCAATGTCATTCACGCGAACGAACATAACCACATCGTTATTCATCGCTTCATGCATTGCTTCCCAGCATGTGTGCGGAATACTTACATAAATGAAAGATGATTCATTTTCTAAGATATATAAAAATGATAAATTGTCTGAGTCTACAAGTACGTGATTACGCGCACTTAACTCCTTTACCTCTATTTCACTATTTTCCGCACAAAAAATAAGAGCATTCTCTCTCTTTTCTACGCTCTTAACTTGGATTTTATTTTGCATGCTCTAACTCCTCCATCTCAACTTCCTGTCTTACTTAACAGTATTATTGTATCATAACATGGACGCAAACAAATAAAACATTGAACCAAATTTATGAAAAAGCGATAATGTGTAAAGAATTATTTTTCAAAAGGAGATTATACAATGACACAAGAAATTGAAATTGAATTCAAAAATATCGTTACAAAAGAAGAATTCGATACATTATGTAAATCGTTTTCTATTGAAGCATTTACAAAACAAGTGAATCACTACTTTGAAACACCTGACTTCTCGTTAAAAGAAGCTGGCTCTGCACTTCGTATTCGTCATAAAGGAGAAACTTATACGTTAACGTTGAAACAACCTGCAGAAATCGGTTTATTAGAAACGCATCAAGTCGTAACAGAAGACGAAGCAAAAATGATGATGGAAACAAACACAATCATTCAAGGAGCAGTAGTAGATCAATTACACAAATTACAAATTCCTGTTTCTGCTTTAACATATATGGGTAGTTTAACAACAGAAAGAGCAGAAACATTATTTAAAGGCGGAACGCTTGTCTTTGATCATAGTTTCTATTACAATCACGATGATTATGAAATTGAATTTGAAGTGCAAGATGAAGAAACAGGAAAAGCTGCATTTATTCATTTATTAACGCAACATAACATACCTGTTCGCCATACAAATAACAAAGTAAAACGCTTTTTCCTTGCCAAACAAAAAAAAGCACGCTAAAGTGAAAATTCCACTAGTGAATATGTTTCACTAGTGGATACATCTCACTAAAAAAGTTTACACCCGTAGAATAAGCAAAGAATCTTTGAGAAAGCTGTTTATTTGCCCTCTCGAACATTCCATTGCTACAATAGATATACATTTCATGGAAAAAGGAGTTTATAAAGGATGAGCAAGCAACCGATGACACCATTTGAAGGAATTGGCGGTGAACAATGCATTGCAATATTAGTAGATACATTTTATTCCTATGTCAGTAAACACCCTGACTTATCTCCCATCTTCCCGGAAGATTTAACAGAAACCGCTAGGAAGCAGAAGCAATTTTTAACACAATATTTAGGTGGTCCTAATTTGTACACTGAAGAACATGGTCATCCTATGTTAAGGGCACGCCATCTTCCGTTTGAGATTACTCCAAAACGAGCAGAAGCTTGGCTATCATGTATGGAGCAAGCAATGGATGATACTGGAGTTCATGGTCATATAAGAGAGTTTGTTTTTGAACGTTTAGCATTAACCGCTCAGCATATGGTTAATACTCCAAACGAAACAGGTGAAGTGTAATGGATAAGCAGGAAGCAAAGCATATAAATATGCCATCTCCTTCCGCATGCGAGCATAAGTCTGTAGAAGCATATTTATTTATTGATCCACTTTGTAAAGATTGCTGGGAAATTGAGCCTTTTATTATTAAACTATGGCTTGAATACGGGAAATACTTCTCTATTCGTCATATCGTAACAGGAAAAGTGGATGGAACGAACGCTTCCTCACACAAATGGAATAAACCTGCTAATATTCGATTTGTGTGGGAAAAGACAACCAGTTTACAAGGTTTTTCATGTGATGGAAAGGTACATATGCAAGAAGCATCGTCAACACCATATTTAGTTTCGATGGCAATTAAGGCAGCGGAGTTGCAAGGCCGAAAAGCAGGTTCGAAGTTTTTGCGAAAACTCCAAGAATACATTTTCCTTGAAAATGTATCAAACCCTGACTGCGAACTATTACTTGCATGTGCGAAAGATAGCAATATTGATGTAGAAGAATTTAAAAAAGATCTACATTCTGCTAGTGCAAAAAAAGCTTTCCAATGTGACTTGAAATTCACGAATGAAATGCATATTACAGAAATACCTTCCCTCGTCTTTTTTCATGCGAACTCAGATGAAGAAGGTATTAAAATCGCTGGAAATTATTCCTACGATGTATACGTACAATTATTGAAAGAACTTGTAAAATGTGAAATTGAGCCAGAACCATTACCACCTTTAGAAGTGTTACTAGAAGCAACACAATTTATATCTTCAAAAGAAGTAGCATTTATTTATGATTGTCCGCAACAAGAAATTGAACGCGAACTAAAAAAATTACAACTGAAACGAAAAGTACAAATGATAGAAGTAAAATGCGAACGTTATTGGAAATGGATAGCAAAAGAAAAAGACCTGGTGTAAACACCAGGTCTTCTTCTTTACGGCTTATAAAAATATTAAAGGGGATGGGAGAAATTTTCACGTTCAAACAAAGGGGTATATGTTTGTATGTGAATTCGTTCACGCTTATTATATTACAAGATTCGACGTCAGATGACAACCCCTTTTGTCGAATTTCACACTTTTGTCACATTCTAAACGTTTTCATTTTTGAATAAGCTATAAAAAAGGTCATTTAGGGGGTTTATTTATGAAAAAATCTTATATTGCTCTTCTCTTTCTAGCTGTCATCGTTTCTTTTTTCTTGTACATCCTCTCTCTACTACAAGCTTTTCCTAAAATTATTGCCTTACCTCTTTTATTCGGAATCATCGTTATCACTCTCTCTTATTTCAATTATAAAAAACGATTCAAAGGGTTTTAATTTTAAAAATCAGTCGTAAAACTATCCTTTCAGTTAGAAAAACAAAGAAATTCACCTTTCTCTCCGACAAATATCGACATTGAATCTATTCAACAAAAAGACGAGGATACAATCCCTCGTCTTTTTTCATTACTTTTCTTCAAATAATAATGCTTCTAATTCATTTAATTTCTCTTCAAATACTTGTAGTGCCTCTTTTACTGGTTCAGGAGATGCCATATCTACTCCTGCTTTTTTCAGCACTTCAATTGGATAATCAGAGCTTCCTGCTTTTAAGAACTCGTTAATATAACGTTCTACTGCTGGTTGTCCTTCTTCTAAAATCTGTTTAGATAGAGCTGTCGCTGCACTAAATCCTGTTGCGTATTGATATACGTAATAGTTGTAGTAGAAGTGTGGGATACGAGACCATTCTAAACCAATCTCTTCGTCGATTACTAAAGCGTCACCGAAATATTTCTTATTTAAATCATAGTAAATTTCCGTTAACATGTCTGGCGTAACAGCATGTCCTTCTTGTACTTTCTTATGAATAATATGTTCAAACTCTGCAAACATCGTTTGACGGAATACAGTACCACGGAACCCTTCTAAATAATGATTTAATAAATATAGACGCTCTTTCTTATCTTCTGTCGTTTTTAATAAATAATCATTTAGAAGTGCTTCATTACAAGTAGATGCCACTTCTGCTACGAAGATGGAATAATCACCATATACGTGCGGTTGTGTTTTTCTTGTATAGTAACTATGCACCGAATGACCAAACTCATGAGCAAGTGTAAATAAATTATTTACATTATCATGCCAGTTCATTAAAATATACGGATTTGTTCCATATGCACCAGATGAATATGCCCCGCTTCGTTTTCCTTTATTCTCATACACATCTACCCAGCGATTTTCATATGCCTCTTTCAAAATATCAACATATTCATCACCAAGTACGTTTAAAGATTTTAATAAAAGGTCTTGCGCTTCTTCGTATTTCACATTCATTTTCACTTCTGGTACAAGTGGTGTATATAAATCATACATATGAAGCTCATCAAGTCCTAGTGCACGCTTACGAATATCGATGTAACGGTGTAATAAATGTAAGTTGTCATTTACTGTTTCAACGAGTTGATCGTATACTGCTTCTGGAATATTATTATTGCTCAGTGCAGCTTGGCGAGCAGAATCATATTTACGAACACGCGCATTGAAATTATTACGTTTTACTGCTCCGCTTAACGTACTTGCGAATGTGTTTTTAAATTTTCCATACGTTTCATATACAGCTTTAAATGCATCTTTGCGAACACGAGGATCATCACTTTCTAAAAACTGAATGTAACGGCCATGTGTAATTTCTATTTCTTCTCCGTCTTCCCCTTTAATAGATGGGAATTTTAAATCCGCGTTATTCAACATACCGAATGTATTGCTTGATGAACTCATTACTTCAGATGCTTCCGCTAATAAAGCTTCCTCAGCTTCTGATAATACGTGCGGGCGTTGACGTGTAATTTCTTCTAATGCATGTTCATATACACTTAAATCTCTATTTTCCTTCAAGAATGTTTGCAATGTACCTTCTGAAATCGATAAAATTTCAGGCACAATATACGCTGTGCTACTAGATACTTGTGAATATAAATTTGTTGCACGATCATTTAATGCTTGATATACAGAGTTTGTTGTATCTTGATCGTAACGCATATGAGCATATGTATATAACTTACCTAATCGCATTGATATTTCATCTTCATATTGCAATGCCTCAAGTAAATTGTCCGCAGAGTCACCAAGTTTCCCTTTAAATTCAGTTAACTTCGGTAATAGCTCTTTAATAGCTTGGAATTCTTTTTCCCATTCTGCATCCGTTTGGAAAATATCTTCTAATCGCCACGTACTTGCTTCTTCAATCTCGTTGCGATCTGGTAATGCTTTCGCTTTGTTTTGTTCAGACATTCTTTAAGCCCTCCTTTAAATATCTCTACTTAAGTACAATTCGTTTTTTCTTATGTAATTCCTTCACAATCATTCTTTATTATATCCGCTTTTCCTCCTCTCATGTTAAAATTTGCCTCAAATAAAGATAGCGCATGTATTAAGCAAATCTCATCATGTTTCATAATTTCCTCCTCTGTTTTTAACATCACGGCATCCCTTATTTTTCGGTACGTATAAGTTCCCACTTTACGTAAAACACCTATATAGCATAAAAATGTCATATATTCAGTAACTGCCATTTTCCATATGTGCTGCGAAAAGTACGGAAGTATCCGCCTTTTCGTATACCTTTTTACATAACTACACACGTATTGAAGAGAAATACACTCTCCCACTGCAAGCTCTCCTATACACTTCATATATAGAAAAGCTTGCCATATAAATGGGTTTGTTTGAAAAGCAAATCCAGAAGGGAGTGGAACACCAATTTCAGAAGGAAAGCTCGCTGGGGTACATTTAAATTGATATAAGAGGCGTAATAATGACTTATAATTATAATTCCAAATCGGTAAGGCATTTTGGCGAAAGTTTTTCTTTCTCTTCTTCCACTCTTCACCCAATCTTTCTTTCCCGAAAGGAACAGGAGAAAAAAGCATTTCAAAAGTAGTCGCATCAGTTGGTAAATATATAGTATGTGAGAAAAAAACATTTGTAGAAAAGGGAGTGACAAATGCACATTTCATAAATGATTTTTGTTTCGGACAGAAGAAAATAAGAAGTGGCTGAGGATAAGATTGTAAGGAGAAAGCCATAAGTGAGGAAAATTTCATCCAATATGCAGATTGCTTTTTCAATTGATTTCCACCAACGATCCAAATGACCTGTATACCAGCTTGCCAATACGAATATGTTCTTTTGTACAGCTGCTCTATAGCGAGGTTTGCACACTGGTATTCAATTGCAATTTTTCTACCCGCCCTCTCTACAAAAACATCTGGTCGCTGCTTAATTTCTGGGAGGTAGTACTCTATATCCACCTGAAAGTTTTGACGTTTGAACCATCTATATAACAATTCTTTGCCATGCATATGATACTTTGATTCCGCTTCATAAAAGGCAAGACATGAATCCACTTTTTTATGAGCAAAATGCCAACTTTTTTGTTTCCCTAATTTCATTTGCACTTCCTTTCCGCAAGCTACACAAAAGAATCGTTCCTGTTGGCGCATACGGCGCAAAAGCTCTTCATTACAATTATAGAGTAAATGAATTTTTTCTCCGTTTTCTCTTTTAGCTATAAATATCGGAATCACACCCTTTCAGCTCCTTATATTCTACAATTTATTACAAATTCCTTTTAAAAAAGAGATGTCCCAATTTCGGACATCTCTTTTTATAATAATGGCGATAATAACCGGTACGTTGATTCAACAATTCGTCTATGCAGACGCCTTTTATGAAAACGATCGACGTGAATTTCACTGGATTCTTCTAAATCGTCTTTAAAGTCTTGAACAAGTCTTTTAATGCTATCTGTATCATATAAAAAGGCATTTACTTCAAAATTCAAATGAAAACTTCTCATATCCATATTAGCTGTCCCAATTGAAGCTAAATCAGAATCAACGATGACAATTTTACTATGAAGAAAACCTTTTTCGTATTCATATATCTTTACTCCTGCGTCTAAAAGCTCTGGGAAGTACGATCTCGATGCGTAAAAGACAGTGCGCTTATCAGGTTTACTCGGCATTAATAAACGAACATCAATACCAGCAAGTGCAGCAACCTTTAATGCGGATAAAATATCATCATCCGGAATAAAATACGGCGTTGCAATCCAAATAGATTTCCGAGCAGAAGCGATCATTGCGAAATATAAATGCTTAATCGTTTCCCACTTATTATCGGGGCCACCTGCAACTAGCTGCACTCCTCCCCAATGATCACCCTCAACTGCTTTTGCTTGTAAATATTCAGGGGCTAGCACAGCCTCTCCAGTCATATAAAACCAGTCTTGAAGGAAAATAAGTTGTAAACTTTGAACCGCTTCACCACGTAAATACAAATGCGTATCTCGCCAAAAGCCAAAATATTTATTTTTCCCTAAATACTCATCACCGATATTTAATCCGCCTACAAATCCTTCGTTCCCATCAATCACAACAATTTTCCTATGATTTCGATAATTAATCTTATCGTTTAAAATCGGAAAGCGCACAGGAAAGAATGGAATCATTTCTACACCTGCATCGTTTAATTCTTCAATATACGATTTCGATAACTTAAAACTTCCAACCGCATCATATAAAAAGCGAACAACAACGCCTTCTTTCGATTTTTGTATTAAAATATCTTTAATTTCTGTTCCTAATTTATCATCACGCACAATGTAATATTCCATATGAATGTGATGTTTCGCTCGTTTTAACCCATTTAAAATAGCCCGAAACGTTTCATCTCCATTTGTTAATGTCCTCGTTTCAGTTTGAAATGAAATATTTAAAGCTCCTAATCGATCCGCTAAACGAAATAACAGTTCTTGATGCTTATGATTGCGTAAAATTCGTTCTTCGTAATCTTCATGCCCTTTATATTGTAAAAACGCCTGTTCATCAAGTAACGCCTTCTTTTGGAACATTCTTTTTCTTCGAAAATTTTGTCCGAATAATAAATAAGCAAAGAAACCAAATACCGGAAAAATTCCTAAAACAATTAACCATGTAAGTGTTTTAGATGGATGTCGATTTTCTAAGAAAATAACGCAACCAATTAAAAACGCAGATACTGTAAATAAAATACTAATAATACCTAAAATCGAAACATCTTTTATCCCAATCACATCTGAATAAAATGCTACATCAATAAACATACGTAACGAAACAAATAATGCGAACAATAGCAGTATAAAGAAAATCAGCTTTAACGTATTTTTCATCTCTTACCTCCTAACTAAGAAAGCTTTCCTATTCTTCATATAAAAAGCCGATTTCATACTACAGAAATCGGCCTACGTTTTAGCAGGAAAATTATTGCGAATCGTTTCAAGCGCATGCTCTTTCACAATTTGTTTTCCATACTCACTTACACGATGAATTGTTAAAGTTGATTCTTCTCCATATTCTAAAATAATACTTAAAATACGATCGATTTCTTCTTCATCATGTAGCACTTCATCGAATTCCACATATACATAATAGCGGTCCTCAAATGAATACAGCTCATCTTTTATATCTTCAAAGATAAGACGATGACTTAATGAAATGACATCTTCAAAATCATTAAATTTAATTAAAAAGCCAAACGTACCATCTTCATTAAAGTTTGTTCCTGTTTGTTCTTCTACCTCTTCGACTAATTCTTGTTGGAATAATGATTCGATGCCTTCATCTAGAGGAATATCTATAATTTTGTCTACCCCTATCGGTAGTTCCAGCTTTTGTCCGTCCTTTGAAAGCTCTGCTTTCGTGACAAGTACTTCAATCCCTTTATCGACTGCTTGCACTTGAATCCATAACGGTCCATCAATAAAGAAATCGTCATGATCACGAGCTTCGTCCATCATCTCCCAAAAGAGCTCTTCACTTCGTTCGCGATCATACCAAATTTCTTCACGATTAAATCCTCTATCCTCTATATCAATGTACGTAATAAAAAATTTCATCGTATGATCATTAATTCTTTCAATATCCAAAATACAACTCTCCCTTCCTGCTTAGAATTGTTATGAAGGGATTCCCCACTCATATGACAAATCAATAGATTCTTGTACTCTCATTTTATGATAAGATTCTCCAGAATGGAAATAAAATCGATTTATTTTACAAAAATAGTTATATGCCTATCTTTACTCGATAAACTACATAAATATATTATTATAGCGATTTCTTACTTACAAAAAATTTGGACATACATTTCCACATTCCCCCGTACACTGTAATAAAGTGAAACTTCTATTAGAAGAGATTATTTAACAACAACTTTCTTCATCACATACATATAGTTCGCTTATTAAAACATCATAAATGGAGGCAGACGAATGGACTTAGAGTTTTTAACATCCGTACTAATGATTGTCGGTATCGATGTTGTATTAGGTGGTGACAATGCAATCGTCATCGCACTAGCTAGCCGAAATTTACCTGAATCGAAACGAAATAAGGCTATTTTGATCGGTACTCTTTTAGCGATTGTACTAAGAATCATCCTTACTATACTAGCTGTCTATTTACTCGACATTCCATTTCTACAATTGATTGGCGGGGTTTTACTTACATTAATTGCAGTCAATTTATTAACCGATAATAGCAACGATCTTTCTTCTATTCAAGGAAAAACAACTTTATTTCAAGCTGTGCGGACAATTGTTTTCGCGGATCTCGTTATGGGGTTTGATAATGTTATTGCCATTGCAGGTGCAGCTCACGGGAGATTTTTACTCGTCATAATCGGCTTACTCATTTCTATCCCGATTATTATTTGGGGCAGCAAACTTATTTTAATACTTATGGAACGATTTCCATTCCTCATTTATTGCGGTGCAGCGATTCTTGCCTATACTGCAGGAAAAATGGTTACACATGAAGACAGACTTGCAACCTTTTTTCATAACAATCCAAGTTTCACTACAAGCATTCCTTATTTGTTCATTTTCGCTATTTTATGCATCGGCTTTATCGTACAACAAGTTCGATTACGCAATGTGAAACATTAAAAAAAACCTTCTACTATATAATAGGTAGAAGGTTTTCATATTATTATAATTAATTTACAAGACGTTGTGCTTCACGTAATTGGAACGTTCTTACTGTACGTGGTAAGAAACGACGAATTTCGTCTTCGTTGTAACCAACTTGAAGGCGTTTCTCGTCAATCATAATTGGACGACGTAAAATCCCTGGATAGTCACGAATCATCTTATATAAATCTTGAAGTGGTAAAGACTCTAAGTTTACATTCAATTCTTGGAAAACTTTCGAACGAGTAGAAATAATCTCATCCGTTCCGCTTTCTGTCATACGTAAAATCTCTTTAATTTCCTCAATCGTTAATGGATCTGAGAAGATATTACGTTCTGTATAGGGAATATGATTTTCCTCTAGCCATAATTTCGCCTTTCTACAAGACGTACAGCTTGGAGAACTATATAATGTTACCATACAAAGCTCACTCTCCTTAAAGAGTACAAATTCTGTACTAAATACAGTTTTAATTTCTAACTTCAGCAATTTTTCGCGATAACTTGTCTTATTGAAAAGTACAAAAATCGCATTTCATGTAAGCAACAACTTATAATAAACAACAATTACTTTTAATAAGTAACTTCTATAATCATTATACAATAGATTTTGCAAGAAATATACAGTAAATTTCCTGCTAGTTGAGAAAACTCTTCCGTGTATTTCACTGCTATGTAACATGATTACGCTCACTTCAGCTGTACTTTAACAATAACTTTCAATCCTTTTACTACTCACTTCTCATAGATTTTTCATATAATATATAGTTATTTATCTATAATCTTCCCTATGAAAAAGAGAACGTTTTCTTACTTTTTCTTGATAAATCAATTAAGAAATGTAAGACTATACAAATGAGAATAAAAAGGAACATTTGTTCTTATTTTAACAAATATCCTCCCTCCTGTCTACACGATTTCTAAAGTAAATTAAATATTTTTCTGACATTTCTTTCTTTTTCATTTTTTATCTCATACAATAAACATACAGACAGGCAAAGGGGGAGTTTTCAAATGATTGCTTTTTTTATTGATTTTATTACGGTTGCTGCCCTCATCATCGGAATAACAGCATTGATTGGTGTCATTACAAATAGCATCGGCGAAAAGCTCTTTGGTGGAAAAGAAAAAATGAAGTTTGTTAACAAAAGTTTGGATGTACAATCTGGCTGGAACCAAGTTGGCGGAAAAGGCATTTATAAGAAACGAACGTATTAAAAAAAAGCAGGCGATCACCTGCTTTTTTTCTTACTTCTCTACTGACGCCCATTTAAAGCTTAAATCGCCGCCATATTTATGGTTATACATATTTTTAATTGAATCTCTTTGTAAATATGCTCTACCACGTTGATATACTGGAACGATCGCAGCATCATCAAGTAACATTTTTTCTGCTTCTAATAAGTTCTTCCAACGAGCATTTACATCGCTTCCATCTTTTTTCGCCTTCATAATGATTTCATCGTATTTTGGATTAGAGTACTTCATCTTATTTTGTGACCCATCTGTTACAAACATATCAAGATATGTAATTGGATCTGGGAAGTCCGCACTCCATCCAGAGAATGACATGACATAATCGCCCGCATCTTCTAATTTTAGTTTTTGTGCGAATGGTTGTTGTTTAATTTTTACTGTTAAACCTGGTAAATTCTTTTCTAATTCACCTTTTAAATATTCACCAGTTTTCTTTGATAACTCTACATCTTCATTTAATAATTCTAATTCGATTTCATTTTTACCAAGTTCTTTTTTACCAGCTTCCCAATATTTCTTCGCTTCTTTCACGTTTGGTTTTACAATATCCCCATTTACAGCACGGAAATCTTTTTTATCTGGTCCTTTAATGAAGTTATCAGGAATTAATCCTGTTGCTGGCTTAGAACCGTTATTTAATAATGTATCCACGAATGGCTTACGGTCAAAAGCAAGTGAAATTGCTTTACGAATATTTTTATTTGCTAAAGCTGGATCTTTTTGATTTAAACGAAGGAAGAATACAGATGTATCTTCTACTGTTTGGAAATCTGGTTTTCCTTTATATTTATCAATAAACTCCGCTAATAACGACGCTCGATCAATTGCATTTGTTTCATATAAGTTAATTGGCGTAGATGTATCTTTTACAATATTAAAGTTTACTTCTTCAATCTTCACTTCTTTATTGTCCCAATATGACGCGCTCTTTGTCATTTTAAAGCTACGTTCATGTTGCCAATCACTTAATGTAAATGGTCCGTTATAAAGCGTTGTATTCGCTTCCAAACCAAACTTCGTACCTTGCTCTTTCACAAACTTTTCATTCACAGGATAGAAGATTGGATATACCATTAAATCTACAAGGTATGGAATTGAATTATCTAATTCCACTTCTAATGTATAATCATCAATCGCCTTTACCCCTAATTGATCCGGACTCATCTCTTTTTTATTAATTTTCTCTGCATTTTTTATATCATACATAATGTACGCTGATTTCGCAGCTGTATCTGGGTTAATCGCTCTTTGCCATGCGTATACGAAATCTTTTGCCGTCACAGGATCACCATTTGACCATTTTGCGTCTTCACGTAATTTAAATGTATATTTTTTACCATCTTCTGATTTTTGGAATTCCTTCGCTACACCAGGAACTAGCTTATCATCTTTTCCTAAACTGTATAAGCCTTCCATCGTATTACCCATTACTCTTGAAGAAACTGCATCAGCTGATAACGCTGGATCCATCGTTGGAATTTCTTGCGTTTCAATTAAGTTAATAACTTGCTTCGCACCGCTTTTCCCGCTATCCCCTTTTGCGTTCGCTTGCGGTTCATCTTTTTGGTAGCTACATGCCCCTAACATCATGCTCATTGCTACTGTTGATACTACAAAAACTGGCATCTTTTTTTTCATACTTCCACCCTCCATAAAAATGTTAGCCCTTTCATTTTCAAACAGAAAGAAATATATATATGTTCTAATAATTCATATTATACACACAAATATATTTTTTGTATATTTATATTTCTATTTCATTAAAATTTCCTGTTAAAAAATAAATCTTTGTAAACGTTTCATATTGCTGATTATTCTTACTAAAGTGTTAAAAACAATATTTTTTATATTTTTCTAAATTATCAGAGAAAAATGAATTTTATATCTCATAATACTTTATGTATAATTATCCTTTTGTTTTTATCATAAAATAGCACTCTCTTCATAATAAAAATATGTAGGCTAAAATGAGTGCAAAGGTTAAGAAAGTATGTTACGATACATTTTGCTAAAAATAGATATCGGTAAAGAGGGGACGGACATGGCAGCAATTCAGGCAAAAAACGGGCCTACTGAGAAATTAAGTTTATTCTTATTAACATGGCCTATTTTTCTAGAAGTTTTTCTTTTTATGTTAATGGGGATCGCTGATACTTTCATGTTAAGTGCATTATCAGACGATGCTGTATCTGGGGTTGGTGCAGCGAATCAATACCTCCATATCGCTATTTTGGTACTAGAAGTCATCGGGAACGGCGCAGCTATCGTCGTATCTCAATACCTCGGTTCCAAACGCTTTATGGAAGCATCTAAAATATCAGCATTAGCCGTCACATTAAATTTAATAGTTGGGCTCGTTATAAGCGCTGGTTTTCTTTTATTTTCGAAACATATGATGCTCGCAATGAACTTACAAGGCGATGTACTAACGTATGCGCAAAACTACTTATCTATCGTCGGAGGAGCCATCTTCCTACAAGCTATTATTAACTCATTAGCCGCAATTATCCGTGTACACGGTTTCACAAAGCAAGCGATGTTTATTTCACTCGGAATGAATATGATTCATATCGCTGGAAACTATGTACTCATTTTCGGGAAATTTGGTTTCCCTGAGCTCGGTGTACAAGGGGCTGCCATTTCTTCTGCTGTCAGCCGACTTATAGCGCTTATTGTTTTCTTCTGGTTACTATACCGCGTTATGGAATATCGTGTAAAATTACAATATTATTTCACCTTATCAAAAGAATATATCGGGAAAATTTTAAAAATCGGGATTCCATCTGCTTTTGAGCAAGTTATGTATCAAGCTTGTCAAATTGTCTTCTTATACTATGCAACATATTTAGGAACGGAATCGTTAGCGGCTAGACAATACGCTACGAACATTTCTATGTTCACTTATTTATTCGCTATTGCAATTGGTATGGGAACAGCCATTATTATTGGCCGCCTCGTTGGTGGTGGCGAAAAAGATGAAGCATACGAACGCTTGTGGAAAAGTGTAAAATGGGCGATTGGTGTAACTTTATGTATGGTCGCTCTCGTTATTACATTCCGTACACAATTAATGGGACTGTTTACAGATAATCCGTACATTATCGGGTTAGGCGCAAGTGTTCTTTTACTAAGTGTACTACTTGAAACGGGACGTACGATGAATATCGTCATCATTAATTCGCTTCGTGCAGCTGGTGATGCAAAATATCCTGTTTTAATCGGTGCATTCTCTATGGTGTTAATGAGTTTACCACTAGGTTACTTTTTCGCCTTTCATTTAGATATGGGGCTCGTTGGTATTTGGCTAGCAATCGCCATCGACGAATGGACACGTGCCATTATTATGTTCTTCCGCTGGAAAAGTAGAGCGTGGGAGCGTTATGCACTTGTTAAACCTGAAGAACAAGAGGAGAATGTTTCTGTTCAAGTTCAGTAATTTTGCATATGGATATCACTAATGATACATGAGATTTATATCGGCGATTCTTTAAATATATCGACTGACCGACAAATGTATACAATTCTTTTATATAGTAGAAAAAGAGCCATCCTTCCATAACAGAAGAATGACTCTTTTTCTTATTGATAAATCTCTTTATATTTCTTGTACTCCGCTTCCGAACATAGTACGAAATGTCCCGGGCGAATTTCACGCATTGTTGGTGCTTCACTACCATAATTATGTTGTGATGGATCATATACGATACGTTTACGATTGCGCTCATAATCTGGATCTGGAAGTGGAATCGCTGATAATAGTGATTTCGTATATGGATGAATTGGATTCGCATATAATTCATCACTTGTTGTTAACTCAACGATTTGGCCACGGTACATTACACCAATACGATCACTAATGTATTTTACCATTGATAAATCATGGGCGATGAATAAGTATGTTAAACCTTTTTCTTTTTGTAACTTTTTCAGTAAGTTTACAACTTGCGCCTGAATCGATACGTCAAGTGCTGAGATCGGCTCATCGGCAATGATAAATTCTGGGTCTACAGCAAGCGCTCGAGCGATACCGATACGCTGACGTTGTCCACCTGAGAATTCGTGTGGGAAACGGTTTGCGTGCTCTTTATTTAAACCAACTGTGTTTAATAGTTCATGAACACGGTCCATGCGCTCTTTTTTACTTTTCGCTAATCCGTGAATATCAATACCTTCTGCGATAATATCCCCTACTGTCATACGAGGATTTAATGATGCGTATGGATCTTGGAAAATCATTTGCATTTTACGGTTGAATTTCTTCAGTTCTGCGCGTGATTTCTTACCATGTACGTTTTCACCATCGAACAATACTTCACCAGCAGTTGCATCATATAAACGAATAATCGTTCTTCCAGTTGTCGATTTACCACAACCTGATTCTCCTACAAGACCAAATGTTTCTCCGCGGTAAATATCAAATGAAATATCATTAACCGCTTTGACAACACCACCACTCACGTCGAAGTGCTGCTTTACATTTTTTACTTCAATTAATTTCTCACGTTGTTTAGTCATGTTGTTCACCTGCTTTCATTTGAAGAATGCGTTTTTCAACGACTGCTGGCGGTTTTACTTCTGGAGCTTGCTCGTGAAGTAACCAAGTTGCCGCATAGTGCGTATCACTTACTTTAAATAAAGGTGGGTCCATTTCAAAATCAATTTTCAGTGCCTGTGGGTTACGTGGTGCAAAAGCATCTCCCTTTGGCGGCTTCAATAAATCTGGAGGCGTTCCAGGGATTGCATATAACTCTTCTTCTGAACCATCTAAACTTGGCATAGATGCGATTAAACCCCAAGTATATGGATGTTTCGGATTGTAGAAAATTTCATCTACAGTTCCAATTTCAACAACTTTACCAGCGTACATAACTGCCACTCGGTCCGCAACGTTTGCTACTACACCTAAGTCATGCGTAATGAAAATGATTGCTGCTTCTGTTTTTTGCTGAATGTCTTTCATAAGTTCTAAAATTTGCGCCTGAATCGTAACGTCTAGCGCTGTTGTCGGCTCATCGGCAATTAATAATTTCGGGTTACAAGCTAACGCCATCGCAATAACTACACGCTGTCTCATACCACCTGAGAATTGGTGAGGATATTGTTTTAAACGAGCTTCTGGATTTGGAATACCTACAAGGTCAATTAATTCTAAAGCAACTTTACGTGCATCTGCTTTACTCATCCCTTGGTGTTTAATTAGACCTTCCATAATTTGATTTCCAATTGTCATCGTTGGGTTTAATGATGTCATTGGATCTTGGAAAATCATCGCGATATCTTTACCGCGTACTTGCTGCATTTCTTTTTCTGTTAATTTCGTTAAGTCACGACCTTCAAATACGATTTCACCATTTTTAATGCGTCCAGGAGGATTCGGAATTAATCCCATTAACGCTTTAGAAGTAACTGATTTCCCTGAACCAGATTCTCCTACAATCGCCAATGTTTCTCCTTTTTTCAAATCAAAAGTAACGCCGCGTACAGCTTGTACTTCACCTGCATGTGTATCAAAGGAGACTTGTAAATCTTTTACCTCTAACAATGTTTTCATCTTTGCCTCTCCCCTCTTTTACTTACGCATTTTTGGATCTAACGCGTCGCGTAATCCGTCTGCCATTAAGTTAAACGCTAAAATTAATATACTGATGACAACCGCAGGGATGAACATCATATGCGGATACGTTTGAATAGATTTATAACCATCATTTACAAGAGAACCTAGTGACGCAAATGGCGGCTGAATTCCTAAACCGATGAAACTTAAGAACGCTTCACCAAACACCGCTGATGGAATTGTAAACATTGTCATTACGATAATAGGTCCCATTACGTTTGGAATTAAATGTTTCACAATTAATTGTGTATTTGTTGCACCTAATGTACGAGATGCTAATACATATTCTTGGTTTTTTAACTTTAAGATTTGTCCACGAACAATACGCGACATCCCTATCCAACCTGTAATCGCCATCGCGAGTGTAATTGACCAAATACCAGATCCCATAATGATTACCATTAAAATAACGATGATTAAGTATGGAATACCGTTAATAATCTCCATAATACGTTGCATAATGTTATCTACTCTACCGCCGTAGAATGCTGAAATACCTCCGTATGCAACCCCAATTACTAAGTCAATTGCTGCTGCTAAAAGAGCGATATATAATGATACGCGTGTACCTTCCCATGTTCTTGTCCATAAGTCACGGCCAAGATCATCTGTACCAAACCAGAAGTACTCTTTAATATCACGTTTTTCATATTGGTCAACACCATATTGATCTGTACCGTCAAATGGTAACCAATGAACATTTTCAATAACTGGAATTTTTGGTGGTAATTTCGCTCGACCTAAATCTTGCTCTTTATACGAGTGTTTACTTACCATCGGTCCAAAAATCGCTAATAGTGCAATGATAACTAATAATACAAGGCCAAGCATCGCACCTTTATGTTGGAATAAACGTCTTCTTACATCTTGCCAAAACGTTAGGCTTGGACGGGCAATGACTTCATTATCAACATTATTTTGATTGGCTTGTTGAAATAAATCTGGAGATAATTTTTGTACATCTTTCATCATTTTTTCCCTCCCGCTAAACGAATACGAGGATCAATAATTCCGTATAAAATATCGACAATGAAAATAACTAAAATGAAGATTGCACTATAGAAAATCGTAGTTCCCATAATAACTGTATAGTCATTTAAAGTAATCGATTTAACGAATTGTTCCCCAAGTCCTGGTACAGCATAAATTTGCTCGATAACAAGTGTTCCTGTAATTAATGCCGCAACCATTGGTCCTAAAATTGTTACAACTGGAATTAACGCATTACGAAGTGCATGTTTGACAATAATAACGCCTTGGCTAATTCCTTTCGCTTTCGCTGTTAAAATGTAATCGGCTTGCATAACTTCAATTAATTCTGCACGAGAGAAACGTGCGATTGTTGCGATAACTCCCATCGATAATGCAATTGTAGGCATTACAGTAAACTCTGGTCCTTTCCAGAATGCTACTGGGAACCAGCCAAGTTTTACCCCTACGAAATATTGCAGTAATGCGGCGAATACGAATGATGGTACCGACATTCCGAGTACCGAAATAACTGTTGCACTATAATCTACCCACGTATTATTACGAAGTGCGGCAACAATACCTAAAATTAAACCGATAAATGTTCCTAATATAATCGCTTGTAAACCTAATTGGGCTGATGGTCCAATACGATCCACAATCATGTCTGTTACTGGGCGGTTATCATATTGGAATGATACCCCTAAATCACCTTTTGCTAGGTTACCTAAGTAACGTGCGTATTGAACTGGTACCGGATCATTCAATCCGTATTTTTCAAGAATGATTTCTTTTTGTGCCGGTGATAGCTTCTCCTGGTTTTTAAGCGGAGAACCCGGAAGTAATTTCATCAAAAAGAAAGTCAGTGTAGTAATTAAAAATAATGTCAAAGCCATGTACACGAAACGTTTTAATACATAACGTCCCATATCAAGCACCTCCCCGTTTTTCTCAAAAGCAATAAGATAGTTTAAAATATTCTTACTTTTATTTTTTTAAAATAAGAGCATATGCCCATCATAGGCATATACCCTTGTAAACGATGGAAAAAAAGATTATTTTTGTTCAACAGATGCCCATTTGTAAGTTAATTTACCACCATAGTTAATTGGGATAATATCTTTTACGGCACCTTTTACTACATACGCTGAACCTTTTTGGAAGATTGGAGTGATAACTGCATCCTCTTTAATTAACATCTTCTCTACTTCTAGAAGGTTGTCCCAGCGAGCTTGTAAATCTTTTGTATCTGTTTTAGCTTTTAGGATTAACTCATCATATTTCTGATTAGAATACCCTGTTTTATTTTGAGAACCATTCGTAACAAACATATCTAAATATGAGATTGGATCTGGGAAATCTGGTCCCCAAATACCAAACGCAATATCATATTGCTGAGAATCTTCTAATTTATTTTTTTGTGCGAATGGTTGCTGTTTAATTTTAATTGATAAACCTGGTAAGTTCTTTTCCATCTCACCTTTTAAGAATTCCCCAACTTTTTTAGCATCTTCATTATCAAAGTTTAAGAATTCTAGTTCGATTTTATCAGTTCCAAGCTCTTTCTTCGCTGTTTCCCAAAGCTTTTTCGCTTCTTTTGGATTTGTTTCAACTAGCTTTCCATTTTCAGCTCGGAAATCTTTTTTATTCGGACCTTCAGCGAAATCTTTTCCAACAAATCCGTAAGCTCCAATTGCACCGTTATTTAAAATAACTTTTGCAATGTTATCACGGTCAAAGGACATTGAAATTGCTTTTCTTAAGTTTTTATTACTTAAGTACTGATTACTTTGATTAAATCTTAAGTAAGCAACCCCTGCTTCTTTTCTTGTTTGGAACTCTGGGCTTTTTCTAAACTTATCAACAAATTCAGACGTTAAAGCCGCTCGATCAATCGCGTTTGTCTCATATAAATTTACATCAGTTGCTGTATTTTTTACAATATTAAAGTTGATTTCTTCGATTTTAACCGTTTTATTATCCCAATATGAAGGATTCTTCTTGAATTGGAAACTTTGTTCATGTTTCCAATCACTCATAACGAATGGACCGTTATATAATGTTGTATTTGCCTCTAAACCAAATTTATCCCCTTGTGCTTTTACAAAGTTTTCATTTAGTGGGTAAAATACTGGATAAACTGTTAAATCGATAAAGTAAGGAACGGGATTGTCTAATTCTACTTCTAATGTATAATCATCAATCGCTTTTACACCTAATTGGTCAGCAGGTAATTCTTTTTTATGAATTTTCTCTGCATTTTTAATATCGAACATAATGTACGAATACGTTGCTTTTGTATCTGGATTTACTGCTCTTTTCCATGAATACACAAAATCTTTAGCTGTTACAGGTTCCCCATTCGACCATTTCGCATCTTTTCTTAATTTAAATATGTATTTCTTCCCATCATCTAGCTTTTCGACATCTTCTGCAACTCCAGGCATTCTCTTTTGATCTTTGCCAATACGATATAAACCTTCCATCGTATTATTTAATGCTGTAGAAGATGAAGAATCAGATGCCAATGATGCATCCATTGACGGAATTTCAGATAACTCTGTTAAATTAAGAATCTGTTTTCCGTTACTACTACTCGTAGCGTTCTCTTTCCCTTTTGCTTTTGCGTCATCTTTTTGGTAGCTACACGCGCTAAGCAACATACTTGCAGTTAAAGTTGATGCAAGTAATAACGGTATCTTTTTCTTCATGTTGTGTTGCCTCCCCTAATTGCACTTCCTGTACCCTCACTTGTTAAAAAGTAGAATTGAAAGAATAATCTCCAAGTTTCTACAATTTTCATTATACATATAATATAACAATTGTGAATATAGTTTTTTGTTTTTTTGTTAAAATTTTTAATAAAATATTTATATTTTTAATTTTTCGTAAAGGGATACATTAACATTGCTACCATCATCTTAAAATCAGACCTTTAATTGCGTATAATTTTCAAAAAATTAATCCTAGTACTTATTATAGCTTTTATAGTATAATAATTCTAGTAATATTTTGACGGAGGGGAATATTTTGAATAAAGTTTTTTTTCATACTTGTATACTAATTTTTATAGCGATGATTGCTTCTAGTATTGGTGCATTCCTCATTTCATCTCAATTTTTGTTGAACTTTGTCAACATTTTGTTTTATATTGCACTGTTTTTTATTCTTATCGGCGGTTTTTTATACATATTTCAAAATGGTTTTTTCAATGTAACCATTTACGCATTCCAAAGAGTATTTGGTACGAACAAAAAGATTGACTCTTTAATTGAAGAAGTCGAGGAACCTACAGATAAGAAAGAACGTATTTATAAAACATATTCATTCAAATGGACATATCCAATTTGTATTACAGGTATCTTCCTTGGGTTGTTCTCGACCCTCATTAGCTTTACTATTTTGATGTAGTTTGCAAACACTATCCCATATGATATAATAATCAGCAAAACATTTTGTTATAAAACTTTAGTTCTTTCATATTAAAAGAGCTCAAGTAACAATAAATAAATTTATATGTATGCGATGATAAAGAAGAGTACATATTGAGGCAATTTCAGAGAGCTTGTGGTTGGTGTGAACAAGTAATTGTACAGTATGGAATGGGCTTTTGAGCACCAAACCGAACCGAAAGTAGTAGGCTTTGGCGTTATATCCAAACGTTATTATGGATTAGAGAGATTTCACAGTAGTGAAATAATTAGGGTGGTACCACGGTCCATTCGTCCCTATAGTTTTTGGGATGAATGGGCTTTTTTGTTTGCCTTCTCTTCCCCACATCACGCATTCTATTTTAGGAGGAATTACTTATGTCAGTTATCTTTTCTGGTATTCAACCAAGTGGAACGATTACACTTGGAAACTATTTAGGAGCAATGAAGCAGTTTACAGAGCTTCAAAATGAACACGACTGTTATTTCTGTATTGTAAACCAACATGCGATTACAGTACCTCAAGATCCCGTCGGGCTTCGTAAAAACATCCGCAGTCTTGCTGCACTTTATGTAGCATGCGGCATCGATCCTGAAAAAGCTACTTTATTTGTACAATCAGAAGTACCAGCACACGCTCAACTAGGATGGATCATGCAATCTGTTGCTTACGTTGGAGAATTAGAACGTATGACGCAATATAAAGATAAAGCTTCTGGTAGAGATTCAGTTCCAGCTGGATTACTTACGTATCCACCATTAATGGCTGCTGATATTTTACTTTACAACACTGAAATCGTGCCGGTTGGTGATGACCAAAAGCAACATATCGAATTAACACGTGACTTAGCAGAGCGTTTCAACAAACGTTACCGCGAAATCTTCACAATGCCTGAAATTCGCATTCCAAAAGTAGGAGCTCGCGTTATGTCATTAACAGAGCCTACGAAAAAAATGAGTAAATCTGATCCGAATCCAAAATCAATGATTAGTATGCTTGATGAGCCAAAAACAATTGAAAAGAAAATTAAGAGTGCTGTAACTGACTCTGAAGGTATTGTGAAATTTGATAAGGAAAACAAACCTGGTATCTCTAATTTATTAACAATCTACTCTTCATTCTCTGGAAAAACAGTTGAAGAAATCGAAGCAATGTACGAAGGAAAAGGATACGGCGACTTCAAAGGCGACCTAGCGCAAGTAGTCGTAGAAGCTATTCGTCCAATCCAAGACAAATATAACGAACTAATCAACTCACCAGAACTAGACGAAATCCTAGACAAAGGTGCAGAAAAAGCAAACCGCGTTGCATTCAAACAACTACGCAAAGTAGAAAACGCAATGGGACTAAGCAGAAAACGTAGGTAACATATAAAGCGGAGGCAGCTCGTTCAGCTCTGACTGGATAAGGTTCTTTCGCATAGAAGACGCTTTTTGTCTTCTTATGCGGAAGGTTCTTAGACACGAAGAGCTCGCTGCCGGAGCTGGATTTCTACAAAAAGCGGAGGCGGCTCGTTTAGAATGTGAAGGCGCGAAGCCACCGAACATTCTTGCCGCTGGAACTAGATTTCTACAAAATTAAAAAACCGCCAATTGGCGGTTTTTTAATTTACCTTTTGCTCATTTTCCATTTCCCATAACTTTTCAAAAAATGGCTGTCCTTTTACGAGACGCTCGCATAATTGTTCGTGCTTATCAGACCAGCCTGTTTTCGCTTCATCATACAGCTTAGCCCAAATATCTTCAAATTCCATATGTTGAACCATTCCATATGCTGATGGATCCCACTCTGTGAACCAATAGCGAATTTCTGCTGTGTTTTTCGTTGTATGTAATTGATCTAACGCCATAAATAATAATTGTTTTAGCTGTCTTTCTTTACGAGTCAAGCCATTCATAATGAAAGGCGATGGTGATAAAATATGATGTTCTTTTTCTGTTTCTTCTACTTGGAACTCATACTTTTCTGCTTGTACGTTTTCTACCATCTCATATACCATCTGCTCTTGACGTGGTATAAGTCTACTTTTGCGAATTGGTACATTGTAACCAATTGTGTCAATCGCAATAATTCCTTTTCCATCTGTAACAACAAAGCAATACTCTTGCTGCAAACGTTCATGATTTTTACGAATATAAGCCTTATGATGTACGTCTTCCAGCATTTTTTGCGGAAGCTCTAACAATTCGTTCTCGATGTAATGATATAATGTGGCATCTACTTTTAATAATGGCACTTGATCTAATAGCTCAATCGTATCATCTTTCCGCCATTCGTAAAAATGACAAACGTTATACCCATTCTCTTCACCTTCAAACCAATTTACCCATACATCATGTAGATATAACATTCACTACCCCTCACTTCACTACTGTTTGTACCAATCATTATGTTCATTTTTGCTTAACTTTATTCCACTTGAGGAAATATATTCTAATTATTATTTTTTCTTCTATTAATACTAAAAAAACAGGAAATAGAATTCCTGTTTTTTTATATATGAAATGTATTTGCTTTATTCAATATTTCTTTTGCATCTATAGATAATAAAGAAAGTGTATCTTCTCCTTCCAAAGTTACACAATCTTTGACAATATGAAATCCAAGCGCATAGCCAAGCATCTTCGGATAAGAGTGAAAGCCATTTAATAAGATGTCATGTTCCCTTGTTCCTCGTTTTATACTTATTCTTTCATGTACAACATTTTTCCAATAATAAACAGCCTCTTCTTTTGAAAGATACGCCGTCCACGGTGCATTGTTTTTTTCTGTATACCTTTCTGTTACTGCTTGTTCCGCTAGCCCTTCCATAATCATCGTATCAAGTAATGTATATTCTGTTTCTTTCGTCTCAATTTGATGTAACCTGCATATGTGATGATATTCATGCGCCAATAACACTTTTAATTCTTCTACCGAATTCCGCCCACATACGAATAAGAAAATAACATGACGCATAGATAATCCAGCCCTACCGTTATACTCTTCTTGTACAGTTCGATTATAGGAATCTGATAATAAAATAAAGACAGGGACATCTGGACCTTTTAACCAATTTTTCAGTTTATCATACTCCAGGCTCAATTCTTTCCAAATTTCCTTTTCCTCTAATTCTTTAATTTCCTTTTCTCCGCGCATGATCGGGCGATACATCCCTTTTGAAATTAAAAAGCGATACAACCTTTCTTTTGGCAACGGAATATACTTCGTAAATTTCTCACAAAGTTTTTCTGGCCGTCCATAATATAAATGTAGCCATTCAGCTGTTTCAACAATCCCCATCTTTATCCCTCCTTTTTCTTATGTATATGCTACAGGAGAAAAAGGCGTAAAAATAAATAAGGAGTTTTTTCGCAATCTATTGCGAAAAAACTCCTTATTTCATCGATTATTTATACGATTTAAATACTAACACTGCGTTATGACCACCGAATCCTAATGAGTTACTTAATACTGCATTTACTTCTTGGTGTCTCGCTTGATTTGGTACGTAATCTAAGTCACATTCTGGATCTGGTGTCTCATAGTTAATTGTTGGAGGAATTACTCCGTCTGTAATTGATTTAATAGAGAAAATCGCTTCAACAGCACCAGCTGCTCCTAATAAGTGACCTGTCATTGATTTCGTTGAGCTAATCGCTACTTTATACGCGTGCTCGCCGAAAGTTTCTTTAATTGCCATCGTTTCATATTTTTCATTCGCATCAGTACTTGTACCGTGCGCATTAATGTAATCAATATCTTCTGGCTGTAGGCCTGCATCAGCTAAAGCTTGACGCATTGCACGCACTCCGCCTTCCCCACCAGGAGCAGGCATTGTAATATGGAACGCATCTCCAGTTGCACCATAACCAGCAATTTCCGCGTAAATGTGAGCACCGCGTGCTAATGCGTGCTCTAATTCTTCAAGAATTAGAATACCTGAACCTTCACCCATTACGAAACCGCTACGGTTTTTATCAAATGGACGGCAAGCCGTTGCTGGGTCTTCATTAAATGTTAATGCTTTCGCTGAGCTAAATCCTGCGAATGCCATACTTGTTAGCGGTGCTTCTGCTCCGCCTGTAATCATTGCATCAGCATCACCACGCTGAATTGCTTTAAATGCATCACCAATTGAGTTTGCACCAGATGCACAAGCCGTTACAGAACAAGTGTTAATTCCTTTTGCTCCTGTTGCGATTGATACTTGACCTGCTGCCATATCTGGAATCATCATCGGCACGAAGAATGGGCTCACGCGGCGTGGGCCTTTCTCAGTAAAAATCTTAAATTGTTCTTCGTATGTTTCCATACCGCCAATACCAGATCCAATCCATACACCAATTCGAGGTCCGTTTTCTTCTGTAATTTCAAGCTTTGCATCTGCAACTGCCATTTTCGCTGCTGCTACTGCATATTGTGTAAAGCGATCCATACGGCGCGCTTCTTTTTTATCAATATATTTCTCGACTTCAAAGTCGTTAATTTCCGCTGCTACTTTTGCTGGAAATAGTTCTGGATCAATTCTTGTAAGTCGCCCGATTCCAGATACACCCTTTTTAATGTTTTCCCACGCTGTTTCAACATCTGTTCCGACCGGTGTAACAGCTCCTAGTCCTGTAATTACGACCCTCTTTTTTTCCATACAAAATACACTCCTTTTTTTCTCTCAGTCCTTATTTACCCCAACGAAGAGCGACTGCTCCCCATGTTAATCCGCCGCCAAAACCAACAAGTATAATTAAATCACCGTCTTGAATACGTCCGTTTTGCAATTCCTCTACCATTGCAATCGGAATTGAAGAAGCTGATGTATTACCGAACTTCTCAATCGTCATACTCATTTTTTCTTGTGGTAAATTTAACCTCTCTCTTGCAGATTCCATAATACGAATGTTTGCTTGATGCGGTACTAAGAAATCCACATCTTCTTTCGTAAGACCAGCTTTATCTAAAACGCGAAGACAAGAATCACCAAGTTGACGAACGGCAAATTTAAACACTTCTCTGCCATTCATCATAACATACTCGTCTTGATAAAGGTGCTTGCCGCCACTTCCGTCTGCTCCTAATTCAAAAGATAGAACGCCTTTACCTTCTGAAACAGCTCCCATTACGACAGCACCGGCTCCGTCTCCAAATAGTACTGCTGTATTTCGATCGTTCCAGTCTACAATTTTAGATAGTTTATCACTACCAACTACTAATACATTTTTATACGTTCCTGTTTGAATAAATTGCTGCGCTGTAATCATTCCGTACATAAAACCAGCACATGCTGCACTTAAATCCATTGCGGCTGCATGTTTCGCTCCTATTGCTTCTTGAATTACACAAGCAACTGCTGGAAAAGCACGATCTGGTGTTACTGTTGCTACTAAAATAAGATCGATATCCTCTCCGCTAATTCCTGCATCTTCAAGTGCTTTTTTAGAAGCCTCTACGGCCATATATGAAGTATCTATTGTATCATCGGCAATGCGTCTTTCTGCAATTCCCGTTCTCGTACGAATCCATTCATCGGATGTTTCCATTATTTTCTCTAAATCGTGATTTGTGACTACTTTTTCTGGCACATATCTTCCGATCCCTAAAATGCCCACGTTCACATCGCAGCCCTCCGTTTTATATCAATTATTATGACTTGGTACTAATTTTAAAACATAAATGTATTTTTGTCTAGAATATATTTCGCATAAAACAGAAAGCTAACGCATTATTCACGTTATTTTTCATTAAAAGAAACAGAAACATACCTCTCAAATATAAAAAGACTCAAACCGCTTCTATTTACAGTTCGATCCTCTCTTTCATCTAAAAAGATGCTTTTTTATTCTTTATCTGCTTTCCTTCTAAACTAGAGAGTTCTCCTCACTACTTTTCCTTTATCCTCTTCATATCTCTGGTTTTCCCCCAGGCGAGAATAAAAAAGGCCCTGACCGCTTCTATCCACGGTTCGGGCCTCTCTTCCATCTTAAAAAGATGCTTTTTATTCTTTTTATTCTTTATCTGCTTTCCCGAGCTCATAGGCCTCGTTCATAACTTTCATTAACAACTCTAACACCGGCTGTGCCTTCTCCATATCAAGTGCAATTCCATTATCATCTAAAATTGCCTTTGCTTCCGGTAAATGCTTCATTGCGATTTGTAAAAACTGCATGCTTTTTTCGTTCATATTATGCTCTTCCTCTCCATTAAAACTTTCACATACAATAGTGTAACACGCGTACTACCCTTCGTATAACTCTTTATATTTTTTCATGTGTGCCAGTTGCTTATTTAAACCGTATTCTAACGGAGTATTTCTTTTTATTGAAATTACCTTGATAGCCTCATCTCTTACTTCGTTATTATTTTTATTTACTTTATCATCCGCGCGTAAAAGATTCATACCTTTTTCCCATAATGACTGTTTACCACTAAGTAAATTGTATATACCAAGATGCGCCCCGTTCGTTCCATTTTCCCATAAGTATTCACATACATCTTCAACGTAAAGTAAATCATTCCCCTTTTCCTCAATCGTACAACGGCACTCTTTTTCACCTAATTCTGATAAAATAAGCTGATGAAACATCATAAAGGACGGTTGCCACGGTCCATATAATGTTGGAACTCGAAATACACTATATTGTAAATTCCCTTTTTTCAATCCTTCTTCTACTTTCAAAAATAGTCGCTTATTTTCGGATTCATCTGTACTGCCTACTTCAATAGAAGAAATTAAATTTAACTTCACTTTTTGTTCTTCACACATTCTTATAATTCGCTTTAAATATTGTAATATGACTCTTTCATTCCGAAATCCACTTTGCTGATTTGGCTCATATAAGCAAAAGTAAACAGTATCGAATCTCTCTTCCTCAACCGATCTCCATCCATCTTCATCTCTTATCGAATAATACGTAAATAATGCATTTCGCCCAATTAATAATAACTTCTCTTCATTAATTTTCGTCATACTATCGAATTCATCAAAATCAAGACCATATACTTCCACTTCTTCTGCAATCATTTTATTTACAAGGTGATAACCTACAAACGTAAGTGCACCTACAATTAGCACGCGTTCCATACCACCAACCCTTTCCCTCTGAAACAAATAGCTCCTCATTTATGTATATGGGAGCTTCATAATTCTTCTTCATATTTTTTAAAGAAATCGGTCGTTTGCCTAACCATTTTATATTTCACATCTTGCAGATGGAACAAGACAGAAGTATCACATTGATTTAGTTGCCTCATTTTCTCATATCTACGCAACTGCTGTTTTCTTCCTCTTTTTTCTTGTGTTGATACGAAAATTTTAACAGGTACACAAGATGGAAGAAGCGTAAATGATTTCTTATTTATTTTTGATTCTAATTCTTCTTCTTTGGCATCATACGCCAAACTTAATTCCTTCACGAGTCTCTTGTAAAAAAACTTATGCTCTTTCTCAAACTCCACATATTCTGGTAAATCTAAACACGGATTTAACATAATGACAGAGCGTATACACTCAGGGTATTTGTTCATCATTTCGAGTGCTACAAGTGCTCCCATACCGTCTGCCATAATATGCATTTTCGCATTCAATGTCTCTTTTCTCAACACAACGTCATATAAACGTTTCGCTAGACGAACAGATTGGTCGTTTCCCCAATGTCTTCCGTATAAATTAGAAGAAAAGACTGTGTAGCCTTGCTCAATAAGGCCATGTAAAAAATAAGATCTACCCGCATGCTGTGTCCATAAACTTGTACCATTCTCAATAAAGTAGTTATAATCACCGAGGAGCATAACAGAAAATCCATTTGGCTTCTCCGGTAAATAAATGACACATGGTTCTTTTTCTAAGTAAAAAAAACGTTCCGTAATACTCATTTTTCCCCCGCCTTATTTTCTAAACATATAAAACCACTCTTTTATAATGTATGAACGGAATGCAAATTTGCGTTGAAAAATCTACAAATATTTTTCTATATTCTTTTTTCAATTGTGTTACAATAAGGACAGATTGAACGAATAGAGGTGTAAAATATGCGTTTCATTTGGGCATTAATTTGGTCGTTCTTACTTGTACATATGATGAGCTATGTAATCGGCTCTATGACTGGCGGTACATACGACTTTAACCAAGCGTCTATTTTCTCAGTTGTTCTTGCTGTGTTAGTACTAGCAATTTCAGCTGCAATTCCAAACGAGCCAGTAGAACAACACTAAAAAAAGAGTCCGGATTTTATCCGAACTCTTTTTTATTTTTATTTCACATGAACGACTAACTCGTTATTTTCTACATCAACAACTACGTGACTATTATCAGTAATTGTTCCTGCAATTAATTCTCGTGCTAATTTCGTTTCCACTTGACGCTGTACGTACCGTTTTAATGGACGAGCTCCGTACATTGGGTCGAAACCGGCTTCCACAACAAATTCTTTTGCTGCATCTGTTAATTCTACTGTAATGTGACGGTCAGCTAGACGACCTTGTAGTTCTTTTACAATTTTATCAACAATGCCTTTAATTTCATTCGTTGTAAGAGGTTTGAATAAAATAATTTCATCCACACGGTTTAAAAATTCAGGGCGGAAATGTCCTCTTAATTGCCCCATTACAAGGTCTCTTGATTCCTCTTTAATGGAACCATCTTCTTCTAATCCATCTAGTAAATGAGCAGATCCAATATTTGAAGTCATAATAATAACTGTATTTTTAAAGTCCACTGTACGACCTTGCGAATCTGTAATGCGTCCATCATCTAACATTTGTAATAAAATGTTGAATACTTCTGGATGTGCTTTTTCAATTTCATCTAATAAAACAACGGAATATGGTTTACGTCTTACCGCTTCTGTTAATTGACCGCCTTCTTCATATCCTACATATCCAGGAGGTGCACCAATTAAGCGAGACACGGCGTGTTTTTCCATATACTCAGACATGTCAATGCGAATCATTTGCTCTTCACTATCGAATAAAGACTGGGCTAACGTTTTTGCAAGTTCTGTTTTACCAACACCTGTTGGTCCTAAGAAGATGAAAGAACCAATCGGGCGGTTCGGATCTTTAATACCAGCGCGAGCACGAAGAACTGCGTCTGACACTAAGCTTACTGCTTCCTCTTGTCCGATGACACGCTCTGATAAGATTTGCTCTAAGCGTAATAATTTCTCGCGTTCACCTTCCACGAGTTTCGCAACAGGAATACCAGTCCAGCGTGAAACAATATCTGCAATTTCTTCTTCACTTACTTCCTCACGTAATAAACGATTTTCTTGTTTATTATGCGCGCCCATTTCTTCCGCTTCTTTTAACTCTTTTTCAATTGCGGGAATTTTCCCGTGACGAAGTTCGGCTGCTTTATTTAAATCGTAATTGCCTTCTGCTTCTTCTAATTCACGACGCAAACGTTCTAAATGTTCACGTAAGTCACGAACTTTGTGAATGTCTTCTTTTTCTTTCTCCCATTTCGCTCTCATGCCACTTGCAACTTCTTTTAAATCCGATAATTCACGTTGCAATGTTTTTAGACGCTCTTGGCTACCACGATCCGTTTCTTTCCCAAGAGCTGCTTCTTCAATTTCCAGCTGCATAATGCGGCGCGTTACTTCATCTAATTCTGTTGGCATAGAATCAATTTCTGTACGAATTGTTGCACACGCTTCATCAACAAGGTCAATTGCTTTATCAGGTAAGAAGCGATCTGAAATATATCGATCTGATAAAACTGACGCTGCTACAATCGCACGGTCATGAATATTTACACCGTGATAAATTTCAAAGCGTTCTTTTAATCCACGTAAAATGGAAATTGTATCTTCAACAGTTGGTTCTTCTGCTAATACTTGTTGGAAACGTCTTTCTAGCGCTGGATCTTTCTCAATATATTTGCGATATTCATCGAGCGTCGTCGCCCCGATACAATGCAGTTCACCGCGCGCAAGCATCGGTTTTAACATATTTCCTGCATCCATGGCTCCCTCTGTTTTACCAGCTCCAACTATTGTATGAAGTTCATCAATGAATAATAAAATGCGTCCTTCACTCTTTTTAATTTCATTTAATACAGCTTGCAGACGCTCTTCGAACTCACCACGGAATTTCGCACCTGCTACGAGCGCACTCATATCTAACGCAAAAATCGTTCTATCTTTCAATCCTTCAGGTACATCCTTTTTCACGATACGCTGTGCTAGCCCTTCAACGATTGCTGTTTTACCAACACCTGGCTCCCCAATTAAAACAGGATTGTTTTTCGTTTTACGTGAAAGAATACGAATTACACGTCGTATTTCACTATCACGGCCGATTACAGGATCGATTTTCCCTGCTCTCACTTCCGCCACTAAATCACGGCCATATTTTTCTAACGCTTCATAAGTTGCTTCTGGATTTTGACTCGTCACTCTTTGATTCCCCCGAACTGTCATTAAAGACTGTAATAAGTTATCTTTCGTAATATGCAATCTTGTAAATAATTGATTTATATCGCCTTTTTCTTCAGAAAAAGCAAGCAATACATGTTCTACTGAAATGTAATCATCCTGCAGTTTTTCTGCTTCTTTCCCTGCTCTTACAAGAAGTTGTTGCAGAGCGCTCGTTACATACAATTTTCCAACTTCTGCACCGCTCCCTGTTACAGAAGGTTTCTTTTTAATTAAACTTTCAGCACCTTGCTTTAATGCTTCTATATCAACATTCATTTTTTGAAATATACGTACTGCTAATCCATCTTGCTCTTCTAATAATGCAAGTAATAGATGAACAGTATCCACCTCTTGGTGATGATGAGATACCGCTAAAGATTGGGCACTCATAATCGCCTCTTGTGTTTTTGTTGTCATTTGATTTAAGTCCATCTTTACAGCCCTCCAAAAGTTTGACTTTCTTTGACCTTTGATTTGATTATACGCCAACTGACTTTTTTATACAATAATTTTGCCTATGTATTTTCAAACTTATTATTTGAAAAAGAAAAAGAGAGCATTCATTATACTGCTAAAAAATACGGTAAATGAAATTACAATGTGTAACGACAAAAAAGCCGCAATAATGATTGCGGCTTCTGTTACGGTTTTCTTTTATATGTCCACTGGCGGTTATGATTCGTGTTATCCGGAAACTTTTCACCGGCAGTTAATTTCACCATTTGCGGATCTTTCACCATACTTCCCGTTTCACCAATTTCTACGTAAATGCCATCATTCGGCGCTTTTTGTCCAGAACGAAACCTGCGATTTTGTCCCATCTTCATTCTCCTTCCATGACGTCTTGCCTCATTAGTATATCCATTTTAAAAGAAAGCTTTTCTGTCATGTTTAGGAAACAGTACTACATCTCATTCTTGTACATATATATGAATGACACAAGCGTAAGCAGGGATTTCTTTCCTACCTGTAGAAAAAAAGAAACCAACCTACTCTAGGCTAGTTTCAAAGGAGAGTCAAACATATACGAGAAGATTACATGTTCATTATATGCCTCATCACACGAGCAATGTAACCCTTTTCACAATTTGTACATAATGAAAGAAACATTGTTTGAACTTTCTAAAAAGATGTTGACTTTTCTTAATTTCCAACGATAAATAGTAGACACCACAGCACTTTGAGACGTAAGATGGATATATAGTGAAATTTCCATCTATGGTGATTTCACCGAGTCTAACCTCTTATTTCTGCATATTAAAAACGGAAATACAGATAGATACAAAAAAATTATTATAAGAGGTGAAATTATGAACAAACAACATTTAATCGCATTAGACTTAGACGGCACTTTATTAACAGACAACAAAATAATTTCCACTCGAACGAAACATACAATTGCAAAAGCAAAGGAACAGGGACATATTGTTGTTATTTCAACAGGACGTCCATTCCGTGCTAGTTATGATTACTATAAAGAACTTGATCTTAACACACCTATCGTAAACTTTAACGGCGCTTACGTACATCATCCTCTTGATTCAAACTGGGGAACACATCACTCTCCTCTTGAGCTAGCAACAGCGCAAGAAATTGTCCGAGCTTGCTTTGATTTTGGCGTAAAAAATATATACGCGGAAGTAATGGACGATGTGTATGTTCGTGAAATTGATGAAGATAAAAAACATATTTTCGAATTCGGCTCTCCTAAGATTTTTACGGGAGACTTATTAAATATTTTAAACGATCATCCAACTTGCTTATTAATTGACGCACATGACGAGCATTCTACTGCAATTCGTCAACATTTAACCGATATGCATGCGGAAGTAATCGACCATAGAAAATGGGGCGCACCTTGGCCGATTATTGAAATTGTGAAAAGCGGATTAAATAAAGCAGTTGGATTACAAAAAATTTCTAGTCATTACAACATTCCACAAGAGCGCATTATCGCTTTCGGTGATGAAGATAATGATTTTGAAATGATTGAATTTGCTGGTCACGGCATCGCAATGGGAAATGCCATCCCTGAATTAAAATCACTCGCAAACCATACGACGTTAACGAACGAAGAAGATGGTATTGCTTTATATTTAGAAGAGGTTCTTGGGTTGTAATCTAAAAATTCCCTACTTATAGTTTCCTGCCAAATGTCCATACTATAAGTAGACGCATGAGACATCGCGTCGATTGTTTTCAGCTAAATAAAGGGGGTTTTTCGAATGGGTAAAAAGAACAAATCAAAACGTTTTATCCAACAAGGAGCCGATGCTGTTATGAAGCATGATGCAAGATTCCCGTACAGAGGTACATTAGCTGAGGCAGAAAAAGCAAGAAGTAACTCTTCTTTTGGAGGGGTTTAAATGGGGAACTTACTATTCCAACAAGCTAGAGATGCTGTTGAAAATGCCGTATCTTGTTCAAGCGGTACTGAGCAACAAGATCTCGTGTATAGAGCAAAAAATGCTTTGCAATCCGCTTACGCAAACTCTTCAACTGCTGAAAAAGTTCAGCTCCGTGAAATGCAAGAGCAATTGCAAAACATTACGAATTTACATTAAAAAAGAGGACCAACTTTGGTCCTCTTTAATCTTTCCGAAACAATCCGAACACCCCAACTGTTTGCAGTATATTTGTAAATGCACCTGGGTCCACTTGTTTAATAATCCTCTCTAATTCGTATAACTCATAACGAGTAATAACCATCATTAACATTTCTTTATTTTCATTCGTATAAGCACCTGTTGCTGGTATCGTTGTAATCCCTCTTACTAATCGCGAGTGAATCGCCTTTCTTACATCTGCCCCATTCTTCGTAACAATTAATGCTGTAATCTTTACATGACGAGTATGAATTGCATCAATAATTCTCGTTGATACATATAAAGTCACTAGCGTATATAACGCTTTTTCCCATCCATATACATAGCCAGCAGCGATAATGATAATTGCATTAAAAAAGAAAAAGTATGTACCGACAGGCTTATCTTTTATTTTTGATAAAATCATGGCGATAATATCTAATCCACCTGTAGAAGCACCCCACTTTAAAGCAATCCCTACTCCAATTGCCGAAATAATCCCGCCAAAAATCGCATTTAATATGATATCATTCGAAACCGCTCTAACAGGGATGATTTCTAGAAACAGAGTCATAAATATAACACAAAGAAAACTAAAAAAGGTGAAGGCCTTTCCAACCTTTTTCCACGCTAAAATAACGACAGGAATATTAAATAAGCTAAACAATACTCCCGTAGATATGTGAATCGATAAAAAATCACCTAATATTTGTGATAATAATTGAGACAATCCAGCAAAGCCGCTCGCATACACTTTTGCTGGCGTTAAAAATAAATTCATCCCAATCGCGTTTAATAAACCTGCGATGATTACAACGATTAACTTCTTTATAAGTTCAGTATAATTCAACTTCAAATCCATTTCGAATCCACCTTTACCCTTCATAAATGCACCGCTATACATAGTCTTTACGAAAAAGGAAATGATAAACGTACAACGTTTAGAAATGGAGTTGATACATATGCCACATACGAGTGATAACGACAAAAAAGCACGTGATAATAATGCAAAACGCACACAAAAAAATGAGCAAGAGCAAAAAAATATTCAGCAAGGTAAACGTGCATACTCTAAAAAGACCGATCACCTTTGATTCCATCGTACATCAACAATTATGTTGATGTACTTTTTTACATTTTAAAGGAAAAAACATTAAAAATTCACTTCATGTTCACTTCTATATTCTACAATAGCGATAACATATTCGGATGAGGTGTTGGCATGAGAGGGAAACATATTTTCATTATTACTGCACTAATAAGTATATTGATGCTATCTGCTTGCGGACAAAAGAATGGCTCAGCTACAGTCGCTACAGCAACAGACTCCACCATTACAAAGGATAACTTCGAAAAACAATTGAAAGATCGTTACGGAAAAGACATGCTATACGAAATGATGGCACAAGACGTCATCACAAAAAAATATAAAGTACCTGATGAAGAGGTAAATAAAGAAGTAGAAAAAGTAAAAAAACAATATGGAGATCAATTCAAAAAAGTATTAGAAAATTATGGTTTAAAAGATGAAGAGGATTTCAAAAATCAAATTAAGTTCAAACTTGCTATGAATGAAGCGATTAAGAAAAGCATTACAGAAAAAGACATAAAAGACCACTATAAGCCAGAAATTAAAGCGAGTCACATTTTAGTAAGTGACGAAAATGAAGCGAAAGAAATAAAGAGTAAACTAGATGCTGGTGCTTCATTTGAAGAATTAGCAAAACAAGAATCACAAGATCTGCTATCAAAAGATAAAGGTGGAGACCTTGGATACTTCAATTCAGGTACAATGGCTCCTGAATTCGAAACCGCTGCCTACAAACTAAATGTTGGACAAATTAGCAATCCCGTAAAATCATCAAACGGTTATCACGTGATTAAATTAACTGATAAAAAAGCTTTAAAGCCTTATGATGAAGTGAAAGACTCTATTCGCAAAAACTTAGAGGAAGAACGTACTGCTGATCCTGTATTCAGCAAAAAATTGTTACAAGAGGAATTAAAAAAGGCAAATATTAAAATAAATGATAGTGATTTGAAAGATACGTTTACTCTTGTTTCTCCGCAAGGAAATTAAAAAAAAGCACAACCTTATCTTTTTACATAAGGTTGTGCTTTTTAATCTTCTATCTTATTTCTTAAAGTAAGTCCAACCTTCTTCTTGGTAAACCTTTTCTTCTTTCATCAATTTACCAAGTGCGCGCTTAAATGCAGCTTTACTCATGTTAAAGCGTTCTTTAATATCTTCTGGATGGCTCTTATCCCAAAACGGCATTGCTCCGCCTCGTTCTTCCATATATGCATAAATTACTGCAGCATCATCTTCCATTCCTTCTTCTTTACGAGGAAGAAGTGAAATGTTAATTGTACCGTCATCTTTTACGTCAATAATACGGCCCGTTACACGCTGACCGATGCGGACTTGTTCTTTTCTTTCTGTATGGTGTAGGAAAGCACGGAAATGCTCATCCGTTAGTATGAATGAACCAACTTGAAGTGAACGATATACACGTCCGTTTACGTTTTTATTACGCATAGATGGCGTTGCATCTACGATAATTTCTTGCATATCACTGTCTCTCGCTGGAAGAGCGATTAAACGATCACGATTCGTTAATTTTAACGTACAATATAATTCGTCGCCTACTTCTGGCCATACCGGCATATAAATCGGGAACTCATCAGCTGGAATTAGTATATCTTTTGACACACCAATATCAACAAACACACCTAAACTAGGAATAACTTCTACAACCTTTACCCAGTTCCAATCATAAGTTGTAATAATTGGTTCCTTCATTGTTGCTGAAATACGATTTTGGTGATCAAGGTATAAGAATACATCAATCGTATCGCCTTCTTCAATTTCTCCAGCCACTTCGTTTTTATGTAGGAAAATTTCTTCTTCTTCATTCCCAACCATATATCCGATTTCCGTTTCGCGTAAAACAGTTACCTGTTCAATCGATCCTATTTGCAAATACATATTTTTTAATTCCCTTCTATATATATAAAATTATCTTTTTTATCATTCCAAACAAAAGTTAATTATAACATGATTTTTCCTATATTTGTCCAACTGCCCAAAATTCACTATAATAAAATGAGGTTACATGAATATAAATACGAAAACACTTAAGTCTAGACTCGTTTTCAGCTATACTTTAGTATGTACAGTACATAAAAAGATTAGAAATTTATTTGGAGGTGCTAACTATGGCAAAAGATAGTTCTTTTGACATCGTTTCGAAAGTAGAATTACCTGAAGTAACAAACGCAATTAATATCGCATTAAAAGAAATCCAAAACCGATATGACTTTAAAGGAAGTAAAAGTGATATTAAATTAGAAAAAGAAGTACTTGTTTTAACTTCTGATGACGAGTTTAAATTAGAGCAAGTAAAAGACGTTCTTATCTCTAAACTTGTAAAACGTAACGTTCCAATTAAGAACTTAGATTACGGAAAAGTTGAAGCTGCAACTGGCAACACTGTTCGCCAACGCGCAACACTTCAACAAGGTATCGATAAAGATAACGCGAAAAAAATTAACAACATCATTAAAGAAATGAAATTAAAAGTAAAAACACAAGTACAAGATGATCAAGTACGTGTTACAGCAAAAAGCCGTGATGACTTACAAGCAGTAATCGCAGCTGTTCGTAGCGCTGATTTACCAATCGACGTACAGTTCATTAACTACCGCTAAAAAGAAAACTCCTCTTAATTAGAGGAGTTTTTTGTTTTGTAGAGACAATATTCCGAGAACAAACCATAGAAAAATGGTGTATGCGGTGAAAATCACTAAGTGAACAGAGTCTAACCATACGAATACTTTACAAGTGAGCGCATGATTAAACTAGGCCTTATTGTAGAATTTGTTTTATACATGTATTTAGCAGACCTTATTGAAAATAAGAAAAATATACCTTAAGACGTTTCCCCTTCAATTTGAATTACTTTTCTTAATAACCACATCCTGGGCCAAAGTCATCTTAAAAATCGCTGTAACTCATAATTCCTCTCCCCGCCAAAACGTAACAATTTATGAGTATAAGAATATTTCCCAACCTTTAATGTAATGTAAAATTAGTAAGGATCTAAAAAATGTTAATTAAAAAAGAGTTAGAAGTGGTTTTTTGAAGAAATTAATATTATGGTTTTTATTAGCCACATTCTCCCTAAATACTGTAGGATGTTCTAATAATACGAATACACTAACGGATAAATCTAACTGTATCAACAAAGCTTGGTACAAAAAAAATATGTCATGTAATCATTTAAAAAACATTAAATAGTTAATGATAAAGATCTAAAGAAAAGACACCCCAAAGTACCTTCCTCCGACTTGAACCAATAATATTCGGATGGATTTAAAAAGAAGCCTACATCTTTAATAAAGATGCAGGCTTCAAAATAAAAAAGTACGCTAAAGCGCTAAGTAAACTCTTATTCAAAAATTTATATTAAGCACTAATATTTTAGAAGCAAGTTTATAAGTATAAAACCTACAGAGATTTCCCCTGTAGGTTTTATTATATTTCAAGTGATTTCCAAATGAATTATGAGTGACTTTTTTCAGTTTGGTTTTCAAAATATTTTTCTTTAACCATTTTTATCAGATTTTCTTTTTCTGTTAGTTCAAATATAAATAATGCTTTTTTCATGTTATTTGCAACATCTTCTTCATTAGGTTGTTTAAGTTTCAATAAATTCCAAGCTTTTCCATAGTATAATTCACCTAGTAAATATAAAGTATTTAGATTAATAGCTAGTTTGATACCCATATCATTGTATTTTACTGCCTCTTCATGTTGATTTGCATGACCTAAAATTTTTGCTAAATTAAAAATAATTTTCAATTTAATTTCTTTATCTCTAGGAAAATCTAACTCATTAAAATTAGTTAAACACCTTCTTAATATATTAATACTTTTTTCATATTCTTTATTTTCCCCATGGAATATAGCAATTGTCTGCATAATATCTATTTCTCTTTCTGATAAAAAATCAGAATTAGTTACAGTTAATTTTAATGCATTATTTAAAAAATCTAAAGCAGTTTTTATTGATTTATCCACCATAAATATAGCAATCGCTTCATGCCATATTAAAAATTGTTTATCTTCTGTTGATTGGAAGTTATTTTCGTTTTTCTCTTTTTTCACTATTTCATAAAGTTCTTTGTATTGTTTTTGCTTTAAGCAATCTTTTATTACGCATTTTACATTTTCTACATATTTTAATTTTTTGTTTTGAGTTAATGCAAATATATTATTTGGGTCAATACCAAGTCTTTCTGATAATTGATATAACAATATACTAGATGGATAAATCACACCTTTTTCTATTTTGCTAATTTGACTTTGCGAACATATTCCATGACATAATTCGGATTGTGATATATTTTTTTTAATTCTAAGCTCTTTAATGGTAATACCCAAATCGTAAAACTCCATTTTCCCACCTACTATTTAGCACTGTATTGGTATAAGAGTATTCTCTAACTTTTAATGTAATGTAAATTTAATATAGTTGCAATTATTGATTGCTTCAAAGATTCTTCCCTATCGGTGCTAACACAAAAAACAGGTTAGGAAGAAAATCCTCTTCCTAACCTGGCCCTCCTCTCACTAGGGACGTTTTCATTCTCACATCGTTTCTCTTAAGAAATTTCATATCAACAGAATAACACTATTGCCCCGCCGAACAAACTTACAAATACAATAAGAAGACATGAACATAGAGCGAGTAATTTCTCATCTCATCTACGCTTCCTTTTAACTGCAATTAGAAACGCAATAAATAATACATTCACACCGATTATTAAGGAGATAAATAACCAATTCACACCTGTTTCTCCGTTAACTTTATACACATTTGATTCTTCACGTTTTAAAACGAGATAAAACTTTCCGTTTTCCTCTCTTATAATTTCATCCTGTAACAATCCTCTTAACTCTTGTTTTTCACCAATTGCACTTGCAGGTAAGGAGACTTTTTGTGTTTCTTTCGTATTATTAATTGCTACTAAAGTTACTTCATCTTTATATTTTCGTTTTAGTATGCTCATCCCGCTCTTATCATACAGAAGCTCAAACGTACCGCGTCGTAAAGACGGTCTCGCCTGCCTAATTTCACCTAGTTTTGTTATGTGCTGCATAAATTTTTCGTCTGACTTAAAATCCATTAATCGTCTATTATCGGGTACACTTCCTCCATCTAATGCAATTTCCGTTCCGTAATAAAAATTCGGAATCCCAGGTGATGTTAACAAATAAGTAAGCGCCAGTTTTAAACGTGATGGCGGATAATACATATTTTCTTTTGCAATACGCGCATATCTTTTTGTTTCTTGATCATCTAAAAACGTAACAAATTCCCCTTCTTTTTTACTCACATCGTATAACGATTTCACCGATACATCCGCTTCGGAAAACGATTCTACGATTTTTTCGTTGTATTCGCTATCCTCCTTTGTCATAATACGAAAATCTTTCTTTATCACTTGCATATCTTTTTGCGCGTTATCCCAAAAGGAACGCGGCTTTTTTTCACTATGTATAACATAACTTCCGTCTAAATCAACTTCTTTTATCCACCATTTCATTGCGTCAATTACCTGTCGTTCGTTTTCTCCAAGCGGAAATTGAAATACAACTTTCATTCCTTTTGCATGAGCTTCTTTTACAAGTTCTTTCACATCATTGTCTGTCCCGAAATGTTCATTTACCTTTTTAAAATTTCGCACGTCTAATCCATCGTACTTTCCACTTTCAAAAAGCGGCGAAAGCATAACGGTAGTAAAACCCATTTCTTTTATGTAATCCAACCTTTTTATAATTCCTCTTATATCCCCGCCTTGATACCCTTCTAAATTACCAACTTCTAATTGTTTGTCATTTTTCGGTTCTCCATTATTGAAGCGATCAATCATAATGGAGTATATAACTTCATCTTTCCACTCTCTTTTTTCGTCTGCAAAAGTATGTATTGGTACAAACAAAACAAAAGCTAAGCAAAAACAAATGAATAGTTTCCTAGTCCGTATTTTTCCCACACGCATCCCCCAAGTTTTTAATTGTAAGAATATTATACCAATTATCCGAGAGAAACGCATATGTCGATTTCAATCCTCACAAAATAATCTATGTTACATTTTCTAACATCATGTATATTTTTTTCTGAATTTTTAGTTGATTTTTAGTTCCTTTTCGAATATGATATGAAACATAACAAAACGATGTTATTTTTTCTAACATTATAGGAGGAGAGCTCATGAATATGGGAGATACAGTTTTTATGTTTGTGACGACAGTAATGGTCATGTTGATGACACCAGGATTGGCACTTTTTTATGGAGGTATGGTTCGCAGCAAAAATGTACTCAGTACAACGATGCATAGTTATAGTGCAATGGCTATCGTTTCGATTCAATGGATTGTTATCGGCTATTCTTTATCATTCGGACCAGATTGGCACGGGCTTATCGGTACACTTGATTGGTTCGGTCTAAACGGAGTTACCTACGCACCAAATCCAGACTACTCATCTACTATTCCTCACAATTTATTCATGATGTTTCAACTCATGTTCGCCATTTTAACTCCAGCTTTAATTTCAGGTGCATTTGCTGAAAGAATGCGATTTTCTGCCTTTCTTATTTTTATCCTTTTATGGACAACGATTGTTTACAATCCTGTCGCTCATTGGGTATGGGGCGTCGGCGGTTGGCTAAGGGAACTTGGCGCACTAGACTTCGCTGGCGGAAACGTCGTTCACATCACTTCCGGAGTTGCTGGTCTTGTATTAGCTATTTTCCTTGGAAAACGAAAAAACATAAATGGCTCTTCTCCTCATCATTTGCCATTTACAATGTTAGGCGCAGGCTTATTATGGTTTGGCTGGTTCGGTTTTAACGTCGGCAGCGCATTATCCTTAAACGACGTAGCTTTAACTGCATTTATTAATACAAATATAGCCGCTGCTGCCTCAGCATTAACTTGGATGCTTTCAGAGTGGTTCTTCCAATCAAAACCGACTGCGATGGGAGCTGCTTGTGGCGCCGTTTCCGGTCTAGTCGCTATTACACCAGCTTGCGGGTTCGTTACACCTTTCTCAGCTCTTCTTATCGGAGCAATTGGCGGCGTATTATGCTTCGGAGCGGTCTTTTTCTTAAAAACAAAATTCGGATACGACGATACACTCGATGCATTCGGATGTCACGGCATCGGTGGAACTTGGGGCGGTATTGCGACAGGATTATTTGCAACTACTGCCGTAAACGGCGATGGCGCTAACGGATTATTTTACGGAAACGCCTCGCTGCTGTTGAAACAACTTGTAGCGATCGGCGCAACATATGCGTTCACAATTATAATGACGTATGCCATTATTAAAGCAATCAACTTCTTCCTCCCTGTCCGGGTAGATGAGCACGAGGAACATATGGGACTTGATATTTCGATGCATGGGGAGAAAGCTTATGAGTATACTGAGCGAGTGAACTAAAAAAGAGATGCAATCTATTAGTAATAGATTGCATCTCTTTTTTGCGCACCGGGCAACATACCCCACCTAGTATAACCGGAAATATATTAACGTTTTTTTGGATATATCAACGATTTTTCAAATATATCGATTGTTCCTTTCAATATATCAACGTTTCGACACAAGATATCGATTTACCAACAAATTCCGACATAACGAAACTGAAGAATACCCGCGTGTAACTTTACACATAAAAAAGACGACCGAAACCCAGTCGTCTTTTCCGATTTATTTCGGAGCATTTCCTACATATTGCGTAATATCAACGTTTAATGCCTGCGCTAAACGCATACCGTATTCTTTATCTGCACGGAAGAAGTTACAAACAGCTAGTAATTTCGTGCGTTCATTTACGTCTTTTAAGTCATTTGTTAAGTTTGCAATTAAGTTGTCTTGCTCTTCTTTAGAGAATGAACGGTAACGCTCACCTGCTTGTTTGAAGTCATTTGGTTTGTCAATTTTTTCACGAGATACATAGCCTTCTACTTTCATAGTGGAATCGCAGTAAGCTGGGTCTTCAACTGGATTCTCTGCATGACGGCTCGGTTCGTAGTTGATTGTAGATGGGTTTTGATTCACTTGCATCGCACCATCACGTTGTTGATTATGAACAGCTGCGTATGGGCAGTTTACAGGAATTTGTAAGTAATTTGCACCAAGACGATAACGCTGTGTATCTGGGTAAGAGAATAAACGACCTTGTAATAATTTATCTTCCGATGGCTCAATACCATTTACAGTTGCACTTGGAGAGAACGCTACTTGTTCTACTTCTGCAAAGAAGTTTTTCGGATTACGATTTAACGTCATTGTCCCTACTTCCATTAATGGGAAGCGATCTTCTGGCCACACTTTCGTTGGATCTAGTGGATCAAAGTCTAAAGAGTCCATTTCATCTAATTGCATAACTTGTACGTGTAAATCCCATTTCGGGTGATTTCCTTTTTCGATTGCGTCGAACAAGTCACGAGTTGCATGATTGAAGTCTTTCCCTTGTACTTCTTGCACTTCTTTCGCATTTAAGTTACGTACACCTTGCTGTGGTTTCCAGTGGTATTTAATATAAACAATTTTACCTTCTTCATTAATCCATTTAAATGAATGGACGCCGAAACCTTCCATCTCACGATAACTTGCTGGTGTACCGTAATCAGAAAATACCCATGTCATCATATGTGTAGATTCTGGAGTTAACGTCATGAAATCCCAGTAACGATCTGGCGTTTGAATATTCGTATCAGGTGCTGGTTTTAAAGAATGTACCATATCAGGGAATTTAATTGCATCACGAATGAAGAAAACTGGTAAATGATTACCTACGATATCGTAGTTTCCTTCTTCTGTATAAAATTTAACAGCGAACCCACGTGGGTCACGTGCTGTTTCAGGAGAACCTTGACCATGAATAACCGTTGAAAAACGAACAAATACAGGCGTTTCAGTTCCTTCATTTTGTAAAAATGCAGCTTTCGTATATTGCTTCATACTATTTTTCGTTACGAATACACCGTGAGCACCTGCACCACGTGCATGCACAACACGCTCCGGAATACGTTCACGATCAAAGTGCGCAAGTTTTTCTACTAAATGATAGTCTTCTAATAATACTGGTCCACGACGACCGGCTGTACGAGAATTTTGGTTGTCTCCAACTGGAACACCTTGGTTTGTTGTTAAGCGATTATTTGGATTCATCTAGGGGGATCCTCCTCTTTATTTCGTAGTAATTATTATTTATTTAAAATTATTATAAATTAATTATTATTCAAAACTAAATCTTTGTCAACTATTTCCTTCACTTTTTTGGAAACAATTTCAGCCAAACAGTCGATAAATGCTGATTGTGCATTCGGCATATTTGGTCTAAAATATTTGGCATTTAATTCATCAGTTACAACTTTACATTCATAATCGTTGTCATATAAAACTTCTAAATGCTCCGCTACAAAACCAACTGGGCAATATATGAAAGATTCGTACCCATGCTCTTCATATAAATCTTTCGTTAAATCTTGCACATCTGGACCAATCCACGGATCTGGAGTATTCCCAGCACTTTGCCAACCGATTGTATAGTTTTGAATATTTGCAGCTTCTGCAATTAAATCTGCCGTATGCTTTAGTTGTTCTACATAAGGGTCTCCTGCTGCAATAATTTTTTCCGGCAAACTATGCGCTGAAAAAATTACGACTGCTTTCTCTTTATTATCAATTTCTGTAAACGTCTCTTTTATTTGGTCTGCCCAATACGAAATAAATTTCGGTTCATCATACCATTGTTCAATTGGTTCAATAACAGGACCACCGATTTCTTTTGAAAGACGAATAGCACGGTCATTATACGCTTTAATGCTAAATGTAGAGTAATGCGGCGCTAATACGATACTAATCGCTTGCTCGATCCCATCACGCTTCATTTCTTCTACAGCATCTTCTATAAATGGTGCAATATGTTTTAAACCTAAGTAACAAGTAAATTCATACTCTGTAAATATGTTATTCATTGAATCTGTTAATTTATGCGCCTGTTCTTTCGTAATTTTTGCAAGCGGTGAAATTCCACCAATCGCTTTATAGCGCCCAATTAAATCTTCAAGCGCTTCTTCTGATGGCGTACACCCGTGACGGATATGTGTATAATATGCCTCTACATCGTCTAATGATTCTGGTGTTCCATACGCCATTACGAGTAAACCTATTCTTTTCTTTGTCATCTATCTAACACCTCAATTTTATAAATGAGAATCTTTTTCAGAACATTTGTTTCCAATTATAACAAGTAATAATAAGTACGTCAAAATAATAATTCTAATTAAGTATTATTTATAAGGTGATTTTGAATTTTATATGACAATTTCTTTAATAAAAAGCGACTTACATAATTGTAAGCCGCTTTTCCCTTATTCCTTAATATTTACCCCATATTCTTTAAACCAAACATGAATTTGTGCTAAATGAGCTAAAAGCTGTGGCCCAGTCATCAATTGACCAAACCATGGTGTTTGAAATGCACTGCCGCCAGACTGAATCAATCCGTTCAACTGCTCTTTATCAAACAGTTCGTGTAAAATTGAACCTTTATCCGTTAATAGATTTTGAAGCCATACTGTTACTGCTTTTGTATAGTGCGGATTGTGCGTTTTCGGATAAGGACTCTTCTTTCTATATAAGATGTCATGTGGAAGTACACCTTCTAACGCTTTACGTAATAGACCTTTTTCGCGGTTTTTATACATTTTCATTTCCCAAGGAATATTCCACGCATATTCGACAAGACGATGATCTGCAAATGGAACACGTACTTCTAAGCTCGCTCCCATACTCATGCGGTCTTTTCTGTCTAATAATGTTGTCATAAACCATACCATATTTAAATAAAATAATTGGCGTCTTTTTGCTTCTAGCGGACTTTCCCCCTCTAAAATAGGAACTTCTTGAATTGACTCTTCATAGCGCCTTTGTACATATTGTTGTAAATTTAATTTATTTCTCCATTCTTTTTTTAGAAGTTGTTCACGTGCCTCTGTAGAACGCATCCACGGAAATGCACTCGATTGTAAATCATCTTCTCTATAAAACCACGGATATCCACCAAATATTTCATCTGCACATTCTCCAGATAAGCCAACGACAAAATCTTGTTTAATTTCTCGGCAAAACCATAATAATGACGAATCGATATCTGCCATACCAGGCAAATCACGAACGAGTACTGCTTCAGTTAAATACTCTGCTAATTTTTCATTCGAAATGACGCAGCGATGATGGGTTGTTTGAAATGTCTCAGTCATTAAATTAATAAACGGAGCATCTGAATTTGGCTGGAATGCATTCGCTTTAAAGTATTTGTCATTATCTTCGTAATCAATAGAATACGTGTGTAATTGCCCTTTTCCTGATCTCTCATATTCTTTCGCTGCAATAGCTGTAATAGCGCTCGAATCTACACCACCCGATAAAAAAGTACATAGTGGTACATCAGAAACAAGCTGTCTTGTAATAGCATCTTGTAATAAAAAGCGCGTTTTCTCTACTGTTTCTTCAAAAGAGTCTTCATGTTTTTTACTTTCTACATTCCAATATCTCCATATACATAAACCGTTCTTTGAAAATGTCATTGCATGACCTGGACGCAATTCTTTTATACCAGCATAAATACCGTGGCCAGGCGTTCTTGACGGTCCGAGCCCGAATATTTCTGATAATCCTTCTAACGTTACTTCCGCCTTCACATCTGGATGCGACAATATCGCTTTTAACTCCGAACCAAATAGTAAGCGTCCGCTATCATATTTATAAAAAAGTGGCTTTACACCTAATCGATCTCTCGCAATAAATACTTGTTCTTTCTGTTCGTCCCATACTGCAAACGCATATATACCGTTTAAATGATCGACACATTCTTCTTTCCATTCAATATAAGAAGCTAATAATACTTCTGTATCAGAATGACCTTTGAACGTATATCCTCTTCTTAATAATTCCTTTCGAATGTCTTCTGTGTTATAAAGTTCACCGTTATAGCAAATGGCGTAATTCGTTTCACCTTTTAAACAAGTCATCGGCTGTTTACCGCCCTCAGGATCCACAACGATTAACCGCTTATGCCCAAATGCGACATTTCCTTTAATCCAAACTTTATTATCATCCGGCCCCCGTTTCGCTAACGTCTCAGCCATCTTCGTAACGACATCTCTTTCTCCTTCTAATGAGCGTTTATAATCCACCCATCCTGTAATCCCGCACATATAAATCATCCTTCCATCTTATTTCTTTTCTTGAACGTGCAGTAATCCCCACCCTAAGAGTGCGGATCAAAAAAATGAAAAACTTGACGATAACCTACTATCCACATATGGAATAGCATTTTCACTCAGTAAAACGTGTTTTATTGTATGCCCACCTATGTCTATATGTGTCTAGTTATAAAGAATGCACGAACTGTCTATAACAGGAATAACTACTTTTCATAAAGGAGAAATCGTGTATGATACAACGTAAACATATTTTATATAATCAGCCCCGTGCTCATACAGTCGGTAATGTAGAATATATAAACAATGAGTGGGTATTCTTTGATGATGAAAATGATGAAGCGTTTTTATTAGAAGATATTGCCGAAGATGGGTTTGAAATTTTGTATAATAACAATTGGCTACCAGCCCGTTTCTATGAACAAGATGTATTACAAATCGCCAACGAGCAACACCATTTGCAAAATGGTGAAATGATACGTATTCGAAAAAAGTTACTTCTTAGCTATAATGAATGGCTGGAGGAATTACCTGACTCTGTCTTCACATTATTAACCGAATCATTGCAATCACTTCACTACTCTTTATATGATTGCATGTATTGTCATAATTATTTATCTTTCTTACCGCAAGAAGAGTCACGCGAAGGAGTAAATATTCTTTTGTTTGATAACGAAGAAATGATCTGTACACTGCAGCACCATTTCGTCCGTCACACTACGTCAAATAAAAATATGTTCCGTTTTACGAAAGTAAATGGAGAAGAGTTGCATATCGATGCGACATAAAGTGAAACTTTAATCAGTGGGGTAGCCCACTGATTATTAGCCTTCACCAATCTGATGTTTACGGGATAAAGTAAAAAACCACCTTATAATCTCCCAAGTCTTTGAGATCATAAGGTGGCTTTATTTTTTATTAGAATACTTTCCAGCCAATCGGTAATTTCAGCCCAAGGTAAAATACTGCTACTAGCGCAACAATAAATAAGCCCCAAACCGCCCCTGTTGGTTTGTTTTTGCTCATTTTCACAAGAACCATTTCCATTCCACCGATAACTAAAATACCAGCTAACATTTTTAAGCCATACCACATGTGCATGCTACCTGTTGCTGTCTTCACAATACTCATGTACAACATGAAGCCTGTCACAATAATAATGATATACATTAGGCGAAGCCCCATATGTACACCTTTCCCTTTTCTTCCTGCTGAATAAAGTGAATACGCAACGAAGAATAAAATTAAACCTAACGCCCATGCTGTAATATGCATATGTACCATCGTATCCCTTACCTCCTCTTTTCACACTTTTTCACTCTATATGATAACATGTTCATTTATTTTCAGGAAATGTTTCGCTTTTTTACATTTAAATGATATAATATTTAGAGTATTTACAAACTTCTTGTAATAACAAAAGGGGGAACAATCATGATTCAAACTAAGGATATTATCGAACTTACAGACACATACGGAGCAAATAACTATCACCCACTTCCAATCGTTATTTCTAAAGCAGAAGGTGTTTGGGTAGAAGATCCTGAAGGAAACCGCTATATGGACTTATTAAGTGCATATTCTGCAGTAAACCAAGGTCATCGTCACCCGAAAATTATTAACGCTTTAATTGACCAAGCTAATCGTGTTACGTTAACTTCTCGTGCTTTCCATAGCGATCAATTAGGTCCTTGGTACGAAAAAGTTGCGAAACTAACTAATAAAGAAATGGTACTTCCAATGAATACAGGTGCTGAAGCTGTTGAAACTGCAATTAAAACAGTTCGTCGCTGGGCTTATGATGTGAAGAAAGTGGAAGCAAACCGTGCTGAAATCATCGTTTGTGAAGATAACTTCCACGGACGTACAATGGGTTCTGTTTCCATGTCTTCAAATGAAGAGTACAAGCGTGGATTCGGTCCAATGCTTCCTGGCATCGTTGTAATTCCTTACGGTGATTTAGAAGCATTAAAAGCCGCAATTACACCAAACACAGCAGCATTCATTTTAGAGCCAATTCAAGGTGAAGCAGGAATTAATATCCCACCAGCTGGTTACTTAAAAGAAGCTTTTGAAGTATGTAAAAAAGAAAACGTTTTATTTGTAGCAGATGAAATCCAAACTGGCTTAGGCCGTACTGGTAAAGTATTTGCTTGTGACTGGGACAATGTAACTCCTGACATGTACATACTTGGTAAAGCACTTGGCGGCGGTGTGTTCCCAATCTCTTGCGTAGCAGCAAACCGCGACATTTTAGGTGTATTTGAGCCAGGTTCTCACGGTTCTACATTCGGTGGTAATCCACTTGCATGTGCTGTTTCTATCGCGGCTCTTGAAGTGTTAGAAGAAGAAAAATTAACAGAGCGTTCTCTTCAATTAGGTGAAAAATTAGTTGGGCAATTAAAAGAGATTGATAACCCAATGATCACTGAAGTTCGTGGTAAAGGTTTATTCATCGGTATCGAATTAAACGAGCCAGCTCGTCCTTACTGTGAACAACTAAAAGCAGCTGGTCTATTATGTAAAGAAACACACGAAAATGTAATTCGTATCGCACCACCTCTAGTAATCTCTGAAGAAGATTTAGAGTGGGCATTCCAAAAAATTAAAGCTGTATTATCGTAATGATAGAGAGGTTGTCCGACATGTTGGGACAACCTCTTTCTTTTCATATTCATTTATATTAAGATGAAATTGTAATTTTCTGTATTTTAAAATCGTAAAGGAGGTGCGACATGCTATTAAGATATGGTAAACATATTAACTATTTAGCTACAGCTTTTATTTTAGTTACATTCTTTGGTTTCCTACTTTCCACAACATGGCTTCATTACTCAACTCCTACTACACTCACACTACTGAAAGCATCATTTTGGACTGCTGTTATTCTTACTATCATTGGTTTTGGACGAGAAAAAAGCGCACTTACGGTTATACTATTTGGCATTTGTACACTTGCATTCATTGGTCTTTACACTTTTGCCGTTATCGATTACCTCTATAACCCAAGGCCATAAAAAAAGAGCTATCTTTTAACAAGATAGCTCTTTTCTTTATTTCACTACATTTCGTAAAGTACCAATTCCTTCTACTGTAATGACCACTTCATCACCAGCATGTAAAAACTTCGGTGGTGTAAAACCTTTTCCGACACCAGCCGGCGTTCCTGTTGCGATAATATCGCCTGGTTCTAAAGTCATTCCTTTACTTATCGTTGAAATAATTTCTTCTATTGAAAAAATCATTTTATTTGTGTTAGAAGTTTGCCTTACTTCTCCATTTACTACCGTTTCAATGTGTAATGCATTCGGCGCATTAACCACCGATTTATGAATTAAATACGGTCCCATCGGACAAAATGTATCGAAGCTTTTCCCAAGGAAAAACTGTTTATGTTTTCTTTGAATGTCTCGAGCTGTTACATCATTTATAATCGTATAACCAAAAACATGCTCAAGCGCTTTTTCTTTTTTTATTTGCTTCCCTCGCTTACCAATAATGATAGCTAATTCTCCTTCGTAATCTAGTTCGTCCGTTGCATGAGGGTGACCATTAATTTGCTCATTTATGCCAATAACTGTTGTTGGTGCTTTCGTAAAGATCATTATATTTTCTGGAATAGACTCTACTCCGCCCATTTCTACCGCATGCTCACGATAGTTTTTTCCAACGCACAAAATATTCTTTCTTGGCCTTGGAATCGGCGCTAATATTTTCACCTCTGTTAACGGATAATACGCCGCTTCCCCGTTCTCTTTTGCCCAATTTACAATTTCACATACTTTCTCAAAGCATTCAGTCCCTCTTTCAATACACTCTAACATTGTAATAGGGATTGTAACCTTTTCCCCTTTTTGTCTTTGCGCTTCTCTTAAGTGTAATACCTTTTCTTCTTCTTCATCTACAATACCTACAAATACCTTTTCTTCTTTCTTCGCCGTTACAAAACGCAATATTTCCACTCTCCATCCTAAAACTCATACCCTTTAATTGTATTCGCATCCGCAAGAAAAAAACCTTCTCATGCACGCTAATTTTTACAATATTCTTCTCATCCCCTATTCGTTACCCCTTTATCATTTGGCATAAAATGTAGAAATTTTACTTTTTTTAGCGAATGCATTTCTTTTTTATGAAGTTTTTGTATAATATGTACTACATATATACTAAAAATTTCATTTAGAGATGGAGCCGATTTCAATGTTTGAGCAAGCGATTGAAAAAAAACGTGAAAAAATGATTTATTTTGCTGAACGCTATGGAATGACTTCTCAAAAAACAGTGGATTGTAGCCAAGAACTGGACAGGCTCTTAAATGTAATTTGTCATGTACATACGGATTTACACCCTAATCAAACATTCAAAACACACACGCAATAATGCGTGTGTTTCTTTTATTTCAAAAAAATACACATTTTATTGGAAACGCCCATACAATAGTAGAAAAGAAAATTTTAAAAACGAAGGGTGTTTTGTATGCCAGCTATGGTCGGACATATTCGTATCGTCAATATTGGATCAAGTGGTATTTTTCATATTGGAGATGTATTTGCGATTAGGCCTATTAGTTACTCACGTGCTTTCGCCGGGGCCGGCTCTTTCAACGTTGGAGATAATGTTTCTGTCTACAATTATCAAAGTGCAACGACTGTCAACGATTCAGATGTAATCGATCAAGCGATAATTGGCTCAACTTAAAGGAGGCAATTGCATTGAATTTTTATGTAAACCAAAGTATCATCATCAACAGTATTAAAATTGATAGCATTACAACCTCTTCTGTGTTCCAAATTGGTACTGCCGGAAGTATTAAAGCCCTATCTAAATTTTCAAATACGGGCGGATTTACGGAGCCGCTTCGCCCATTACAGGCGAAAGGACAAATTATTTCTATCAAACCATCAACTAGTTCTTCTTAAGACATCCTTGTCATAAATATATAGCAGGAATATTTTTACCCTCCCTATTGAAAAGGAGGTTTCACAAATGAATCAAGATATATATACTTACTTACACCAACTTCAACAAGCTCTTCAAACACAACAAGCAGCCATCTTGAATTTAGAAGATCAAGTGCGCCAACTCCAAGAAGAGCTTAACGAATTAAAAAATCGCCCCTCCTCTTCTGTAGGAAAAGTGGAATACAAATTCGATCAATTAAAAGTCGAAAATTTAAATGGTACTTTAAATATTGGTTTAAACCCATTTTCAGCAAAAGGACAACAAATTGAAGATTTTCAAGTGGATACAGAAACATTGAAGGTAAACCCTGAAACCGAAACAAACCCAGACTTTTATCAAGGTATCCTCCAAGAAATGCATCGATACTTAGATGAAGAAGCATATAATCGTATTCTCCATTTTGAACAAGAAGAGAGAACACCGCTTGATGAAATGTATCGACAAATGATGGTGGATGACATAAAAAAACAGATGGAGCATCGACTCCCTTATTATTTATCACAAGCGCAATCATATGAAGGTATTTCAACAGATCCAGATTATTTACGAGATATCATTATTCAGGCAATGAAACAAGATATTGACAAAGCCTTTCTCTCCTTTATTCAGCACATACCGGGAAATTTTCGAAAGGAGTAAGTATGTATGAACCTTAACGTTGTAAACCGTGAGTTAAAAGTCGGACAGATTAAAATGAACGGTGTATCGTCGTCCGCACTCTTTTTAATTGGAGATGCAAATCTCCTCATTCTATCTTCTATTCTCGATACACCATTTGAAACAGTTACAGAGGGTCCATTTGTACCATTAGTAACAGATGTCCCTCCTACTCCAGGTTAAGGAGACTGAAAAATTATGTTGCATCATGTGTCCATTGTCCAAAATGTTTCTATTATTTCTTTAGGGATTACTGCCGTATTTCAAGTTGGAGATGCAAACCAAATGGAATTAAAAAGTAGAGCTATTGCCGTCCACCGTGAAATTCCTTTTTATATACGGGGAGAAGGTCGCTTTGATGCTTTTGAAATCTTTACAGATGAACACATTACAATTCCAAAACGAACGACAGATGTAAAATTAAATATTGTAAATGAATGCCCTTTTATTGAAGTGAATAACGTTGAATTGCGGACACTTTTAAATTCTGGTTGCTTTCAAATTGGAAATGTTGATTATGGTTTTAATAACTCTCGTATTATACAAATCCGCCAATATATTACGGATGAACCTTCCGCACAATAATTCATATAGTAATTAAAAAGCTTAGTAAAGTAGGTGGATAGTATGCCTTCAGTTGTAGGAAATCTCGTCGTGCAAAACAGTAACGGCTCTTTCAACTTAGGAGATTTTTATAACGTATCTCCGAAAGAAAACACGAAAGCCTATAACGGATCTGGAGCTTCCAATGTTGGGTTTGTCGTGAATACGTTTAACGGTGTTAGTGCAACGAATACATTTGATTCTGATGTGGCAGATCAAGATCAGATTGGAACAGCGTAAAAAAAGTAGGAGATATTCTCCTACTTTTTTCTTTTATGTAATTCAAAATTATTAAAATGAAATTTTAATAAGCAAGAGCTTCACTGTCCACAAATAGTGGTATAAACACGTAAGTAGTGAAGAGGCACTATTTCATTTTATTTAAATGATAACCCACTCTCCTCCAAAGCCTTCCTAAGCTTCGGCAAAGACGCAGGTCCCATACCATGCAGTTTTAAAATTTCTTTTTCACTATATTTTGAGAGTTCTTCTACAGTTTGAATTCCACGGTGCTCTAATGCCCTTCTTGCTGGCGCTGAAAGAAGAGAGAGAAAACCTTCTTTTGGTTTTCTCTCTTTCTCACAGACTGGGCAAGTTGGACAATCGCTACTTTTATAGTACTCGTGTCCCTGTTCACAAGTTCTTAACGTTTTTTCCGTTACCATTTTCAAGCCCCTCTATTCTTCAATATTTACAACGTGATTCCCATCAAAGAAGTATAAACATATCTCTTTTACAGGATGTTGTAAGCTTTTCTCCAGCGCTTTTGCATATAACGAAAGCTGCACTTTATATCGATCCTCTAAAATTGGTTTCGCTTGATCGAATCCGCCTGGGAATTTCCCTTCAATCGTATCTGTTTTGAAGTCGATTAACGTAATGCCATCTTCCTCTTCAATCATGCAGTCGATAACCCCTTGGACAAGAATCGTTTCTTCACTCTTCCCTTGCCAATCTTGATATGCTTCTTCTGCTGCAAGCATCATCGTAAATGGTACTTCACGCTCAACACTTTTCGCCGCTAATACCCTTTTACCTAAGTCACTGTCAAAGAATGAAATTACTTTTTCAATCGCTATTTCTTCCGCCTGCTCGAATGTTAATAATTCCTTATTTACCATTCCAGCAATTTGCTCTTGGAGAACTTCAACCGTAATCGGCTTCTTCAAATCAACATGCTGCATAACGGCATGGACTGCTGTTCCGCGCTCTGCGTACGTTAACCCTTTTTTCTCCATAAAGCGCGGGCGTGTTTTAATTGGTGCACGTAGTTTTTTAATAAAGGCGTTATCGCTACCTTCTTCAGATTGATAATTTCTCTTTATTTCTGTAACAGATTGCTTCGCACGATGAGATGTCGCATCCTCATATCCGTACTTCCACATTAATCTGTCGTACACTTCTTCTTTCCGTTCACTTTGCAGGGGAACAGCCTTTTTCTCACGAAGCGCTTCTAACAATTCTTGTTTCTCTTCTTGAACTGGCTCTGGTGCAAGTAGTGTGTTACCGTCCACAACTTCTACTTTCCAGCTAGTGTCATATCCGTAAATTTCATCTGGAATACTTCCTTGTCCTAATTCAAGAAGCATTTCACTATCACGGTGTCTATATAATGAAGGTGCAATCCAGTCTAAATAACAAGACGCACCGGCACGTATGTGATCTGGTAATAACCATTCACTATGTTCCCTCGCATCAAGCCATTTTTCCATTTCCTTATTTGCATCCTTAACTGTTCCGATTAAAATTAACTTCTCTTTCGCGCGCGTCAACGCTACGTATAGTACGCGCATTTCTTCCGCAATTAATTCCATTTTCATTTTACGCTTAATCGCAAGCTGTGATAATGTTGTATATTTAATTCGTTTACGCGGATCGATAAATTGCGAACCGAAACCGAAATCTTTATGCAGTAAGAAACGCTTCATTAAGTCTTGTGTATTAAAACGACGACCGAGTCCAGCTACAAATACGACCGGGAACTCTAGCCCTTTACTTTTATGAATCGTCATAATGCGAACAACGTCTTCTTGTTCACCTAGGGCTCTCGCCGTACCCATATCATCACCGCGTTCTAAAATACGTTCAATAAAACGCAAGAAGCGGAATAACCCTCTAAATGATGTTGCTTCATATTGTCTTGCACGGTCATATAGTACGCGTAAGTTTGCTTGTCTTTGCTTTCCTGCTGGTAAACCGCCAACGAAGTCGTAATAACCTGTCTCACCGTACACTTTCCAAATTAAATCAGAAAGGGATTGTTGACGGGCAAATTCACGCCATCCTTGCAGTAAGTTATAAAACCACTCTAATTTATCATGAAGTTCTTGCTCCTCTTCAAGCGGTGCCCCTTTTAAGAATGAGCTCATTACTTCATAAAACGAGCCTTTCTTTCCATGAGCACGAAGCGTTGCAAGTTCTTCATCGCTCAATCCAACGATTGGGGAACGAAGTACAGCGGCAAGCGGAATATCTTGCATCGGATTATCAATAACGCGGAATACGTTCATCATAATATTTACTTCCGTCGCTTCAAAATAACCAGTCGCGAGGTCAGCGTATACTGGAATTCCTTGTAATTTTAACTCTTCCATAATTTGCGGGGCCCACGGCATGGAGCGAAGTAAAATAACGAAATCGCGATATTGCACCGGACGCATACTATCATTTTTACGGTCATACACTTCATAACCGGAATCAACTATCGCTTTAATGCGCTGCGCCATAAGGCGAGCTTCAAGCTGTGCTTTTTCGACTTCTGCACCTTCTTCACCGTCTATTACTTCTTCTTCCGTTTGCTGAATACATAATAATTCTGCTGCTACATCTTCACCTTCTGGATAGGTAGCACCTAGCTTTAGTTCAGCGTCAGCATCGTAGTCAATTTCCCCAACTTCTTCGCCCATAATTTGTTTAAAAATAAAGTTCGTACCTGCTAGTACTTCATGACGACTACGGAAGTTTTTCGCTAAGTCAATCTTCATTCCGCCGCCCAATCCTTCTTGTGTGAAACGTTTATACTTTCCTAAGAATAAGCCTGGCTCAGCTAGTCGGAAACGATAAATCGACTGCTTTACGTCACCAACCATGAACAAGTTTCCTTCACTCTCAGAATCTTTCGTTACGAATTTAATAATGGATTCCTGTACAAAGTTCGTGTCTTGATATTCATCGACTAATACTTCAGCAAATTTATTACGATATTGGAGCGCCACTGCTGACGGATTCATTTCACCATTTTCACTTTGTTCACTTAAAATTTGTAAACAGAAATGCTCTAAATCGGTGAAATCGACCATTCCTTTATCTCGCTTCATCGCTTGGAAACGCTCTGTAAATACTTTTACAAGTTGAACAAGCTTTTCTAATACTGGGTGCATATCTTGAAAATCTCGTAAGAAACTTTCAGGTTTGCGGCTAAATAACTCTTCTTGTAATTTCTTCACTTCATCTTTCGCTTTATTACGAAGAGAGTCTACTTGTTTTACAACATCTTCATTGTAATCACTTTTCTTAATACGCTTTAACGTTTGCCACGATACGTTTTGCATCGCTTCATACACACTTGTCCACGACTCACGAGCAGCTGATGATAGCGTTCCAAGTAATGCTACATCTGCTTGCAGGGTTTCAATGCGAGGCGCTGGACCGTCAGGAAGCATTGCGAGTTCAGTTGCCTTACGAATATGCTGTTCCGCTGTTTCAAGCTGGAATTTCACATCTTCTAATAAATAAGAAGCATATACTAAATCTTCAATTGTCTTTCCTTCTACGTCATATGCTTCTACTAATTTATCAAGCCATTTTTCCGGATTTGGATGCGCTCTTGACTCTGTATGAAGCGCTAAAATCATACGTTGCAAGTCATCATCACTACGGTCACTCGTATAACGATCAACAAGTTCAAAGAAGATTGTATTATCTTCGATTCCGTACTCTTCTTCTAATATGTCATCTAGCACTTCTTCTTTTAACAATTCATTTTCTGTTTGATTCGCAATACGGAAACGAGGATCAACATCAAGCATGTAGTAATATCCTCTAATTACTTGTAAACAGAATGAGTGAATTGTTGAAATGGAAGCTTTATTTAATAGGCTCAGCTGCTTTCTTACGTGTTGAGAGCCTGGTTCATCAATTAATACCTTTTCTAACGCTTCCCCGATTCGGTTTTTCATCTCTTGCGCTGCTGCATTCGTAAATGTTACAACGAGCAGGCGGTCGACATCGACTGGATTCTCTTCATTAATAATCTTTTTAATAATACGTTCAACTAATACTGCTGTTTTACCTGATCCAGCTGCAGCAGCAACTAAAATATCACGTCCGTTTGCTACAACAGCTTTCCACTGGTCATCTGTCCATTGACTACCTTCTGGTTTTTTAGGCCAATTTTCTATCATTCTCCGCCAACCTCCTCTCTTATTTTCTCCATCGCTTCGCTATCTTTCATATCTTTTAACGATCGGAACTGATTATCTTCAAGTGACTCATCAAATTGACAAACAGACTTGAAGTTACAGAACGTACATGCTGCTTTATTTCCCATTTTATAAGGAGCAATATCGATAACACCTTCTGTAATATCTTTTCCGATATTTTCAAACGTATGGTGTACATATTTTTGCAGTACGTTAAACTCTTGCTCACTTGCAATACTTGAACGCGCACTAAAGCTACCGTCTTTTTTCAGGCCAGCAGAAATAATATCTGAGCTTCCTGTTGAAAGTTTGTTATCCATTAAACGAACAACGTCAGCATCTCCTAATACGAGTCCTTTCATTTTAAATTTCTTTAAAATTTCTTTTTCAATTTCAGCTTCAGATGCGTCACCTTTCATCTCAACGATTGGGTTATGAATATGGAAATACAATACACCAGCTGGTGATGCTGCGTGGCCTTTTTTCATCCACGTCTGTGCATTCGAAGTAACGACATCTAAATACGTTAACATTTGAAGTGCTAATCCGTAATACACTTCCGTTAAATCTAACGCTTTTGAACTTGATTTATAATCAATAATACGTAAGAACGTCCCGTTTTCATCTTCTGCCTTATCAACACGGTCAATACGGCCGACTACTTCCATCTTCACACCATTTGGTAATGAGAATTCCATCGGCGGAAGTGATCCTGTACCACCCATACCGAACGGCACTTCTAAATCAACTGGTACGAATCCGCTTGACTTCGCATGTTCACGAAGAATGATTGAAGTACGGAAAATGATTTGTTGTAGTTTTTGTTTTAAATAGAAATGACGGTTTGAACTTAATAAAATTTGTCGTTGTAATAACGGTGCGATTTCTTCTATTACTAAAACAGAAAGATGCTCACACTCTTTTATGGATAAATCCGCCCAAGTACGGTTTTCACGCAATAACTTGTCCGCAATTTTCTTTAATGCCGCATGGAATAATTCGCCGATGTCTGGCGCATCAAGCTTGAAAATATCACGCTCTCTAAGCGATAAACCGTGCTGCGCAAAATGAGCGTATGCACAACGGTTAAATAGTTCCATACGAGAGACACTTCCTTTAATTATATCTCCGTATAAATCTCTACTTACTGCTGTACTTAGTTTCTTCGCACGATTTCGATAGAATAAACTTGATAAGACGCGGCTGCTTTTTTGTTTCCATTCATCTGAAGTTACGTAGAAATTATATACGTCCCACCAAAAGTCTAAATTCCCTTCAAATCCGTATCGCTTCCACGTTTGTAGTTGCTGCATAACGTAAGATAACGTTACTTCTGGCGTTGCTACGTATGAAATTTGTTCTGAACGTGATAAATCGTTTACATCATTCGTAATAAATGAATCTTTCACATTAGGGAACATTCTTTTTATTTTCTTAATAAAGCTAGACGCAAGTAACGTCTTTCCTTCTTCATCTGCAAGCGGGCATGAAATGTATAGCTTCTCAGATGCTCTCGTTACCATTTGATACATAACGAACTGTTCTTCTAACAAAGTTTGTCTCGTCGTTGGCGCTAATTCAATCCCTGCTGCACCAAGAACTTCTCTTTCTTCATCAGAAAGCATACCTTCGTCCATAGGTGCTGCTGGAATAACACCCTCATTTACACCTATAATAAACGTTGCTTTCACATCAGATAACCTGGAGTGATCAATATTAGCAATTAACACTTGGTCTAATGACGGCGGAATGTTAGCAAATTGAAGCGCCTCAAGACCAGTCGACATAACGTCCGTAAACATAGAAAGAGACATTTTCTCTTCACCAAGCATCTCTACAAACGTATCAAGAAGGCTCATTACTTCTTCCCATACTTGTTCATGATCTGTCGCAAATAAGAAATCTCCACTTTCTTCTGCACGTATACGTAATTCTTCTAGTTTTTTCGGAACATCCAGTTCTTCTAAAAATAAGTAAACTGCTTCACACATTTGCATAACTGTTCCTGCACGCTTTAACCTTTTTTGCATGCGAATAACAGGTGTTCTTACAACGTCACGTAACCTATTTATTTTCTCTTCCATTTCACGTTCACTGTCTGTGATCATCCCGTTCGTATCATCAAGAGAACGATAACGGCGATACATCCATGGATCCTCTGAAGTCCATCTCTTTCCTTGTACACCGTACGCTAAACAGTAATTTTCAAATTCATCCATTTCTTCACGCATCGTTTCTTTTCTTACGTCTAATGGATATAAAAGCTCTGTTTTCACGCAACGGAACACCGCATCATAACGCCAATTCCCACTAATAATCTCGAGTGCAGAACGAATACATTCTACTAATGGGTGGTGTGACATCGGGCGCTTTTCATCGATGAAGTGCGGGATATTATAATCTGTAAATAACGTTCGCATCACATCGTAATAACTTTCCCCATTACGAAGAAGCACTGCAATATCCCGGTAACGATATTTTTCATTCGCAACAAGTTTACGAATTTCACGCGCAACACCTTCTACCTCCGCTCGTAAATTCGCAGCTGTACTAATCATTACACTCGCTTCACCGTTAAATTTTTCATTCGGACGCGCTTCATAATGAGCTTCTAAATGCGCTAATGCCGGAGAATGAAAACGCGGCTGTTCCATAAGTGGAATTGTTTTTTCAATTTCTATTTTCTCTTCACGCGCTACTTGTTTTATTTTTTCATACGTTAACGTCGTTTCATAAAATAAATCGAGTTCATTTACTGGCTGCGCTAACGTTTTTTCATCTATCGTTAACGTGATTGTAACTCTCGCTCCGCAAATCATAAGCTGTCTTACAATCTCTAACTCTTGCGGGGAGAATGAATGAAATCCATCTATATAAATTTCCGCACCATTTACATATTCAGACTGCGGAAGCTTTTCCACTAGCAATTGCAGGTAGTCTTCTGAATCTAAGTATTTTCCAATTAAAGCACGTTCAAAATCATCGTATAATAGCTGTAAATCATACACTTTATTCGCTAGTAACTTTTGTTCGGCACTGCTACTATGCGCATCTAATTGTTGCCACATTTCATATACGTTAGATGGCGTTACATTGTAACGTTTAAACTCTGCAATCATACTGCCAAGATGTTCAAAGAAACCGTTTTGTTCCGCTGCTTTTTGGAACACCGATAATCCATCTTTACGAGACTCTACAATTTTACGGAGTAACATATGTACACCAGCTTCATCAATATGAAGACGACTCGCTCCGCCAACTTCTTGCAGTACCTTCCACGCTAATCGTGAAAAACTAAAAACTTGTGCCCGAATAGAACCTCTTACATCCTCACTTCCAATTAACGCCTGCTGCGTCTGGAATGTCATCTGTTCTGGCACAAGATATAATATTGTTTTCCCTCTCGGGCATTGTTTTAACTCTTCTTGCACTTCGCGTAAACAAAGTGTACTTTTTCCACTTCCCGCTCTACCAATCACAAATCGAAGTGACATGTAACCCCACCTTTCACTTACATAACGAACGTTAGTTTGCTACTATAATTGTATTATAGGACACGAAAAAAGACAAACTGAGTTGTTTGCCTTTTTCTATACTTCTATCTATTATATCAACCTTTTGAAAAATTCGTTTGCACCTCTTGAATTGGCCAATATCGCAAATCAACTTTACCGACGACTGTATCAGCTTTTACAAAGCCAAAGTGTCTACTATCCCAGCTCCCGAGCCGGTTATCACCTACTACAAAAATAAACCCAGGTGGCACCAGTTTTTCTTTCGTTAACTCTTCTAATGTAAAGTCGCCTGTTAGTTGCCTTCCGTTTATCTCTTTCTTATACTTCTCTAAATACGGCTCATCAATAAATTGACCGTTTATATATAACTTATCCTGCTTATATTCAATATGATCTCCAGGTAAACCGATAATCCGCTTTACATAGTCCTCTTTTTTATTCGCATGAAATACCACAACGTCAAATCTGTTCAAGTCCCCAACTTGATAACTCACCTTATTTACAACTAGCATATTGCCATCTTGCAATGTCGGCATCATTGACTTCCCCTCTACAACATACGTTGAAAAGAAAAACGTTCGAAAAAATACAGCTAATAATACACCAATTAAAATTGTTCGTATCCACTCCATGCCTTCTTTTTTCAAAGTTTTCTTCATCTGCTTCTCCCCTTATCCTTTAATACTGAAGCTTTCCTTTACAAAGAAGACTATTCTTAATGTAGTTCTAACTTTACTTCGATTTTCTTACCGACATACCATAAAATAAAAATACCAATCGCTACAATAACTGATTTCACCGGATTATGAATAAATGACATTAAATCATGACCGATATACGTTAAAATAAAAATCATCACAAGTTTTCCGAATGCTAACGCTAGACCAAACTGTTTTACACTAATTCGGGATAAACCAGCGACAACATTTATGAGCGCTGACGGTGTAAACGGAAAACAAAATATAACAAAAATCGGTGCGAATCCTTTCCTTTCAATCCACCCCATTGCTTTTCGTACTCTCTCATGCTTATTTACAAACGAAAAGAAACGACTGCGACCAAAATGGCGGATGATGAAAAAGACAAGTAATGCACCCATTACTGATCCAAGCCATGAATAAAGAAAACCGAGCCAAAAGCCAAATGCAACAGCATTCGCCAGTACAAATACGATAAGCGGTAATGCTGGAATCAACGCCTCTATCATCGGTAAACCAATACCAAGAAGTGGTCCGAACGCTTTATAACTCTCAACAATATGATCCATATTTTCTGGTGAAAAATACTCTTTGATTGTCTGAAAATCCATTCTACACTTTACCCCTTTACTCTAAATACTATCCCTACTGTATCATTGCTTATATGAAAGAGGAAATGGTAGATACGACATATGGAGATGTATTTATTAAAGTTTCCATATCTTTCATAAGAATTCCTTCATTATTTAGCTATGATAATCTATCAATATTCGACAGGACGTGTCGTTCGTTTTGTTATTTAGATTGTTTTTTGATTTTTTCGGTAAATGAAATTACAATGGTGATTTTCTAAATATAACAATTACAACTCGGTTTTTCTAATATATCGCCTTACCTACAAAGACTGATAAAGTGAAACTTTAATCAGTGGGGATTTTGTTGATACCCCGCTTAACTTCTTTGCTTTCGCTGAATTTTGAGGCGGGGTCTTACTGCCCACAAATAACAGGATAAACAAAAAAGAATGGGGATTCCCCCATCCTTTCACACTTCGCCTTCCTTTACAAAATACACACTCTCATAAGCGGGTCTTAATGTTGATTCCTCTTTTTTATCAACCTCTTTAAAACAAGGATTCCCTTGTTTTTTCCTACGATCTTCATATTCAGTACGTAATTTTGCTGTACGATTTTGTTGATTTTCAAAACTAGTTTTTGATATCTCTAATTTCACAGCAAAGCCATTTATAAATCTAATAATAAGATTTCCATCTTTTAATTCTTTATTACTTTCAATATAAAAATGAGACAACCAAGCACACTCTTTTCTAGAGTAAGAATAGGTAGGGAAAAAATAAAGTTGATCTGCTGGACTAATCGCAATCGGTGCTTTATGTGTAATATGAGTTAACTCTTTCGTTCCTTCTTTTCTGCCTAAGAAACTAGAGCCATGCTTGCGGCAACTTCTTTCTATAATATCTAGAGGTTTTTGAAATACGAAAAAAGAATCATTCATTTCAACGACTCGCGTAACAATTTTCTTTTCACTTAGAATAACAGGAAGTAAGGCCATCGTATTTTTCGTTACAACATAATTTTCGACATAGCGTTCCACTTTACTTTCCATACTCCATTATCTCCTTTTTTCCATTTATATTAGCAGCTGCATATATAATTTTAGCATCTATGAAAAGGAAATAGCTTACAAGTTCCGCTTTTTTACAATTTTTTATCATTTATCAAACATTTGTTAAATAAAAAAATCACGATATAGTAATGATTTAATTTTAAAGTTATAAAAACAGCATTTATACTACCTATAAATATTTATTATCCCTTCCTATTTTCACATCATGAAAACAATTAACTTTGCTATAATTAAAATGTAAATCCAATATATGGAGGGCCACTATGGAAGAAAAAGAGATCCAACCATCGATTCAAATGAAAAATAGTAGCGTCATTATCGTGAAAAACTCAGCTAGTATTATATTCGGTTTATTTTTCATTCTGCTATTCTTTGCCAAACCGTTTCGTAAATCAAAATGTCCAGAATGTAAAAAACGTGAGAAGAAAAAATCAGGACAAGAACAATAAAAGGCCTTCCTTTATGGAATGCCTTTTTACATTCGTAGTATCATTTTATTTATTCTTCTTCCCCCTAAAAAACGACTATATTTTCTTCCAAGGTTCTCTACATCTTTTTTGATTTGTAATATGATCCTTATATAAAACATGAGAAAGAGTATTACTTGTTACCCGCTTTTAATTTTTATTAAACACTTCAAATTTGTACATCTTTATCCATCACTAACAATTCGTTAATTAGTTAACTTTGTAATATAAGTTTTGTATATAATGTCATTCAAAAACACAATATATATAAGTAGCTATTTATAATTACATTGCTTTTTATCGAATTCTAAAAAGGAGTTGTATACTATGGATAAAGAAAATCCATTAAATCAGCAGGTTAATAGCATTCCCTCAGATGCTCTGAATACCCCTAGTAAGGAACAAGAACAACTGTTAGAAACATCATCTCAAAACGTACAAAATTCCAACAACAATGCTAACAAAAAAGATGTTACTCAAGGTCTATCTGGAAAAGATTCCCCTATTTCAATAGAGAATACAAATTTATAGTTATTTACTATCATACGCAGCAAATGCTCTTGCTGAACTAATTCTTCTACAGAAACTAATACGCATTCCAGATAATTTTTCACCCGTTGTAACATAGAAAAAGAGATTTAGATATAAAAACAGGCTCTGAAAAAACTTTCCCCACAACAAAAAAAGGATGGCATTAGCCATCCTTTTTTCCATCATCAACTATAAAATTATAGTTTGATTACGTTTTTAGCTTGAGGTCCACGGTTACCGTCTTCGATTTCGAAGCTAACTTTTTGACCTTCTTCTAAAGATTTGAAACCGTCAGTTTCGATTGCTGAGAAGTGTACGAATACGTCGTTTTCGCCTGGAACTTCGATGAAACCGAAACCTTTTTCGTTGTTAAACCATTTTACTTGTCCTGTTACTGCCATAATTATTTCCTCCTAAGAAAATACAAATTTTAAATTTTTTAGTCTTCCTGTCTAAAAAAAGAATCCACACATTATCAAATACGAAACATAAACTAGTTCTCACATACTTTTTCTCGTTCGTTTTCAGCACTTGATAACATATGGATTGCTTAATTTAACTATTCAACTGACATCATCATAGCACATTAAAATAAAATGTACAATCTTTTTCGAAAATAGAATTTCTAATTTTTAGTATTTCTTATAAAATATACTTATCTCTATTCTAAATAAGGAGGAGTTTATGACCAATAAAATTCCTAGAAAAACATTAAAAAGAATTGAAGAGGATATTGAAAATAATAATCTTGGAAAAGCAAGAGATAGATTGCACGGCCTCATCTTTACATACCCAAATGAATTACATCTTCGAAAACAACTCGGAGATATTTATTATACATTACAATATCCAGAAATGGCTGGACGTTACTGGTATCTAGAAGAGCATAAAACAGATATTATGCATGAATCATGTTTATTATTTGAAAAATCAATGGGAAATAGTCCTCATCATATTGCACGTGCTTTAAAGTTTAAAGGCGATTCTAACCATATAAAAGGTTTGTATAAAGATCAACCTTTATCTTCAGTGCAGAAGAAAGTAGCAGAGGAGTTAATTTATGAGTATAAAGAAACATGGCAAGATAAGCTAGTTCCTTTTGGCTGTCTAGCATTGCTTGCTTCCCTTCTCTTTTCTGCCGTTGTTGGTCTATTCACTATTTGGAATTGGATTTTTTAATTACAGGGGGAATTTTCACATGTCAAACTACGCTAAAGAAGAAAGGCTAACAGGGGGAAACGTCTCAAGCGTATATCGTTCTGAAAATACTGTTCGGCGAGAGTTAAAGCCAGGCAGTGAAAAGATTCATAAGCTATTGCAACATTTAGAAAACAAAGGATTTCATTATGCTCCAAAGTTTTTAGGTGTAGATGAAAAGGATAGAGAGATTTTATCCTTTATTGAAGGAGAAGCTGGCAATTATCCTTTAAAAGAATATATGCGATCTAATGATGTATTAAAAGAAATAGCAAAGATGCTCCGCCTTTACCATGATGCTGTAAGTGATTTTCCGTTATTAGATGATTGGAAACCGATGGATCATACTCCAAATAACATTGAGGTTTTATGTCACAATGATTTTGCCATATATAACATTATTTTTAATAATGAGAAGCCAGTAGGGATTATTGATTTCGATGTTGCTGCTCCTGGTCCAAGACTATGGGATATCGCTTATACACTTTATACTTGTGTGCCTTTAAGTAGAGTATATTATACAGAATCCGGTGAAGCCGTTCATTATGACTCATCGCAACATGCAGATCGTATTAAAGAGAGAATGAATTTGTTCGTTCAGTCCTATGATAAAAATATGAATGAAGATTACTTAGGAATGGTGTTACTTCGATTAGAAGGATTATGTACATATATGAAACGAAAAGCGCAAGAAGGCGACTTGAATTTCCAAAGAATGATCGATGAAGGACATCTAGAGCATTATGAGAAAGATATAAAGTTTATTCGTGATCATAGGGCTGAGTGGAGTTGATTTAGTAATAAAGAAAAGGGAGTATCGTTTTTTGCCGACAACTCCATCTCTCTTTTCGAATCGTTTAGAAAATAACAAGGGGCACCTTTCAAAAAAGGTGCCCCTTCCTTTTATTTCGTAAACTGTGCTTCTTCCGTAGATCCTTTTAACGCTGTCGTTGATGAAGTTCCGCCTGTAATCACTTGTGCTACTTCATCAAAGTAACCTGTTCCTACTTCGCGTTGATGACGTGTTGCAGAGTAGCCATGTTTTTCAGCTGCGAATTCTGCTTGTTGTAGTTCAGAGTATGCTGCCATGCCGCGCTCTTTATAGCCACGTGCTAGTTCAAACATACCGTAATTTAATGAATGGAATCCAGCAAGTGTTACGAATTGGAACTTGTAACCGTAAGATGCGATTTCCTTTTGGAAGCTTGCAATTGTTTTTTCATCTAGTTTTTGTTTCCAGTTGAATGAAGGTGAGCAGTTATATGCAAGTAGCTTCCCTGGATGCTCCTTATGAATTGCGTCCGCAAATCGTTTTGCATCTTCTAAATTTGGTTCTGACGTTTCACACCAAACGAGGTCTGCGTACGGTGCATACGCTAAACCGCGCGCAATTGCTTGATCAAGACCTGCATTCGTACGGTAAAATCCTTCTGGTGTTCTTTCTCCTGTAATAAATGCTTTATCAACAGGATCGATATCGCTCGTAATTAAATCAGCTGCATCCGCATCTGTTCTTGCAACGATAATTGTCGGCACTCCCATTACATCTGCTGCAAGGCGTGCAGAAATTAAATTGCGTACTGCTGTTTGCGTTGGTAGTAGTACTTTTCCACCTAAATGGCCACATTTTTTCTCTGAAGATAATTGATCTTCAAAATGCACACCTGATGCACCTGCTTCAATCATACCTTTCATCAGTTCGAATACATTTAATTGCCCACCAAATCCAGCTTCTGCATCTGCTACAATCGGTACGAAATAGTCTGTATCATCGCTTCCTTCCATATGCTGAATTTGGTCCGCACGTTGAAGCGTTTGATTAATTCGTTTTACTACAGCAGGTACGCTGTTCGCTGGATATAAACTTTGGTCTGGATACATATGTCCAGAAAGGTTTGCATCAGCTGCTACTTGCCAACCACTTAAGTAAATCGCTTTTAACCCAGCTTTTACTTGTTGCATCGCTTGGTTTCCTGTTAATGCGCCAAGTGCGTTAATATAGTCTTCTGTATGAAGCGATGTCCAAAGCTTCTCAGCACCGCGACGCGCTAACGTATGTTCAATGTCAATTGACCCGCGCAGGCGAATTACATCTTCTGCCGAATATGGACGTGTGATCCCTTTCCAACGCTCATCTAATTCCCAGCTTTCTTGCAACTTCTCGATTCTTTCGTTTTTCATTTGTTCCATCCCCTTTTCGTTTTTTATAAAATTTCATAACCCGGTAATGTTAAAAATGGTACGAATTCATCATTTCGAACGAGATTTGTAAACAACGTTGTCGCCTCTTGGAATCTCCCTTTCTTAAAGGCTTCCTTACCAATCTCTCTTTCTATTTTTGCTAATTCTTCTTCTTTTAGCTCTTCCATTAATTCAAGCGTAATATTACGACCATCATTTAGTTTTCCACCTTCATGACGAATCCATTGCCATACTTGTGCTCTTGAAATTTCAGCTGTTGCCGCATCTTCCATTAAGTTATAAATGGGTGCTGCTCCCCGTCCGCTTAACCAAGATGCAATATATTGAATACCTACGCTAATATTCATGCGAAGGCCCTCTTCTGTAATCGTTCCCACCGGTACCTCTAGTAAATCGTTTTCTGTTACACATATTTCTTCACGTTTTCTAAAAATTTGATTTGGTGTTTTCATAATGTGATTAAACACTTCCATTGCAACCGGTACAAGTCCAGGGTGGGCGACCCAAGTCCCGTCATGACCGTCTAAAGCTTCGCGTTCCTTATCAGCACGCACTTTTTCAAAAGCTGCTTCATTTGCTTCTGGATTATTTTTAATCGGAATTTGTGCCGCCATTCCTCCAATTGCTGGTGCATTACGGCGGTGACATGTTTGAATTACTTTCAAAGAATACGAACGCATAAATGGCGCCGTCATCGTGACTTGTGCTCTATCTGGTAGTAAGAATTTATTATGATTACGGAAACTCTTTAAAAAGCTAAAAATATAATCCCATCTTCCGCAATTTAAGCCAGCAGAATGATCTTTTAGCTCATATAAAATTTCATCCATTTCAAACGAAGCGTGAATCGTTTCTAGTAACACAGTTGCTTTAATCGTTCCATTTGGAATGCCGATATATTTTTGAGCAAATACGAATACATCATTCCATAATCTCGCTTCTAAATAACTTTCCATTTTCGGTAAGTAAAAGTATGGGCCGCTCCCTTTTGCTAAAAGAGCTTTCGCATTATGGAAAAAATACAAGCCGAAATCTACTAAACTACCCGACATATTTTTCCCATCAACTTGCATATGCTTTTCCTCTAAATGCCATCCTCTTGGACGTACAATGAGTACAGCTGTTTTCTCATTTAATCTATATTCTTTCCCTTTATCATTTTTATGTGAAATCGTTCCCTTTACTGCATCTCGTAAATTGATTTGCCCTTCAACTGCGTTTTCCCAAGTTGGTGAATTCGAATCTTCAAAATCCGCCATAAAAAGATGCGCTCCTGAATTTAAAGCGTTAATGACCATCTTTCTATCTACCGGTCCAGTAATCTCTACGCGGCGATCCTCTAAGTCTTTTGGCAGCTTGGCAATTGTCCAATCCGCTTCACGTATATGTTTTGTTTCTTCTAGAAACTTCGGAAACTCCCCTGCATCAATTCTCTTTTGTTTTTCTACACGTTTTTGTAAAAGTTCTATGCGGCGCTCATTAAAATTCTCATGTAGTTCCTTCAAAAAACTAAGCACCTCAGGTGTCAATATTTCGTTGTACGCTGGTAACATTTCTCCGGGCAGTGTAACCCGTGAAGTTTGCGTCGACATATTAGCATCCCCTTCTTAAACTGTTTTATAACAGATTTGATTTTATGTTTTATATTATATAACAAATCTTCAGAAAAGGAAGTTTTTTTTGAAAATTCATTTCATTTTTTTCAAAACGCCATTCTTTCGCGCTTTATTTCATACAAAAAAGGCCGCTGTTATACAACAACGACCTTTTTGTATTATTTTTAAATTTCACTTTGACTAGTTAAACTTTATTACTGCCCTTGTTCCATATCATGCAATATTGCTCTATGTAAAAACTGTGCGTATTGTTCTCTCGTTACCTTCATAGACGGACCGAATTTACCTTCTCCGATTCCCATTGTAATACCATTTGTTTGTACTGCACTAATTGCATTCGTTGCCCATGAATTTGCTGAAACATCATTAAAGTTATGAGATCCCTTTGCCTGTAAGTCAAAAGCATTCGTAAGAACTTGTGCCATTTCCGCACGCGTTAACGTCGCCTTCGGTCTAAAGTTTCCATTCTCGTCTCCCTGGAAAATTCCCATTTCCGTTAAAGCCAATATCTCCTCGATAAAGCTTGTTGAATTTTCATCAATATCTCCATATGGGTTTTCATATTCATCTTGTTCTTCCATATCAAACACACGGTAAATTAAAGCTGCAACTTGCTCACGTGTTACATTATCCCCAAAACCGAATATTCCATCGCCATATCCCAAAATAATTTCTTGTTCCGCTAATTCATGAATTGCCTCATATGCCCAATGTCCTTTTGGTACATCTTTAAATACAATTGTATTTGTTTTTTGCAACGGTGCACTTTCCGCTTTTACACTGTTACTCTCTGCTGAGAATAACACCCCACCCATAATTGTTAATGCTGTAGCTGTTTTTAATAATTTTTTGCTCATCAAATTATCTCCCCAATATGTATATGTTTTTTTAAAAATATACAGAATAAATGGTATAGTGACAATATATTTTTCGATACATTTCGTGACGGTTTTGTGAATCATATTACACATCATGTCTTTTTCATCGGGTTGATTATAAAGCTTGTGTATAACCATAAAAATACATAAATTCGAATAATAATTCTTTTTAAACAAACAAAAAAGCACAAATATTTCTATTTGTGCTTTCATATTTCACTCTACTTCCAATCCTCTTTCAAATGATAATTAATAATCGCATTATTAATAAACTGAGCATATTGTTCTCTAGGTACAGGGCGATTTAATTCATACATGTCATTCCCAGTTCCTCTCACAACATTATTAGATTGTAACGCACTAATTGCATCTTCTGCCCAGTGGCCTTTTGGAATATCTTTAAATGTATGTTTTTGTTTCGTTTCAAAATGAAATGCTCGTTTTAAAATGACAGCCATTTCCGCTCTAGAGATTGGTGCTTTCGGCCTAAAATTCCCTTGGCCATCCCCTGAAAAAACACCACGTTTTGTTAACGCCAAAATTTCCTTTTTAAAAGTTGTTGTACTATCAGAAACATCTTTATATGGATTCGCTACTGACCCTTCTTCTTTTATCTCAAGTGTTCTGTAAATAGTCCCAGCTACTTGTTCACGTGTTATAAGATCGCCAACACCATACTTCCCGTTTCCATACCCTAATATAATTTTATGATATGCTAAATCCATAATAGCATCATATGCCCAAAATCCGTATGGAACATCTTCAAACACAATCATTTGTGGATACTCTTCCGCTTTTACAGGCGTCACATTCGTCCCTGCAAATATACCTCCTGCCATTGTCGCAATCATCATTACACCCAATATTTTTTTCTTCATTGTCCTCTCTCCCTATTTCATTCAAATAAAATGAACTTCATTGTTTCAGGAGTATTATTTTTTGGTGAATGTAAGATAAAATGTAAATCTTCTAGAAGAAATATTTCCACTACCTTTCTGCTTTATACTCCCTTCTTTCTTTTTCAAAAAGGAAGTTGTCACATCTAAGGTGTTATATACTAAAACATTCTACAATCTCTTTATAAACTCCTTTTCACTTTATAACTTCCCTTTATTGGCACCTAAAGGAGATACCTAGTGGAGGCTACTATATTCATGGCTTATATTTCAGAGGTAGCATTCCCCTTCACTGATAACTCGTTTTCGCTGAATTTTGAGGTGGGGGTCTTACTGCCCAGCAAATAACGAGATAAAAAAATCATCCTTTTTTCTTAAAAGAGGATGATTTTTTTATCTTTATTAACACTCAAATATGCTACTACTTTTGAAGAGTAAATTGGGCAACTATTTGTTTTAGTTTTCCTGCTGCGTTATGCATATGTTCAATTGAAATCGAAATCTCTTGAACAGATTTTTCTTGCTGTTGAATAGACTCTTTTACCCTATCAGTTCGGTCAGATGATCTTTGAGAAATTTGAGCCATGTCTTCTGCAGAAGCCGAGATTTCCTCACTACTCGCTGCAATTTCATCTGTAGACATAGATACCGTTTGAATTTGCTCAGATACTTGCTGTACTTTTTCTGTAATTGTTCCAAATACTTTTTCTGTATGCATTACTACTTGTGTACCTGCCTGTACCTCATTATCTACTTTCCCCATCATATGTACCGTATGGTTCGTTGTTCCCATAACTTGAGTAATAAGATTCTCAATTTGTTTTGCAGAATCACTAGATTGTTCTGCTAATTTCCGCACTTCATCTGCCACAATTGCAAATCCTCTACCACTTTCACCAGCACGTGCAGCCTCAATTGCGGCGTTTAATGCTAATAAGTTAATCTGGGAGGTAATACCTTGCATAACATCAATGATTTTAACAATTTCTTCTGATTGTTCTTTCATAGTCTCTACTTGTTTCACACCGCTATGTACCGAATTTTGAATTGTATCCATCTGTTGAATCATTTGTTTCATTAATTTGTTACCATTCTCTGCATCTAATGCTGATTGAGCAGATAATTCATTTACAGAGGATGATGTATTGACTATACTCTGCATTCCTTGTGTCAACTCTTCCATCGCACCCGCAGTTTGTTCCATTGCTTGCATTTGACTTTCTGCACCATTTGCAACTTCTTCAATATCCATAGTGATTTTCTTCGCTGCACTACTAGATACTTCTGATGCAGATACTACTCCGTCTGCATGTTGAAATAAAAGCTGAATATTATTCTCTACTTCTTGCATATTTGTTCTTAGCCCTGCAATCATCTCGTTAAAATTACTTACTAATACACCTAATTCATCTTTAGCAGTATAATCACCATGTACGGTTAAATCTCCTTCTTTCGCTCTTTCCATCATACGACTAACCGTTTGTAAAGGAGCAACTATAAGCTTGCTAATAATATAACTTACTATACATATAACAATTGTAGTAACTACTACAAGAATGATAAAGGTAATAACGGAACGATCAATCATTTTTTGCGAATCTTTAAATACTTGGTCAGCTAAATTTGAAACATACGATTCTAGATCCACTGCATAACCAGCTAACTCTATTCCCTTCGGTTTTAATTCCTTCTGAAATTCATTTACCATTTGCGGCTCGTTTGTTGCCTTCGCCTTTTCAAATAATTTCTTATATGTATCTTTATAACTTGGTAAAGATTTCTTCATCTTCTGAAACAGTTCATCCTCTTGCTTACTTAAATTAAAACCATCATCATATTCTTTTAATAAAGAATCATATTTTTTAAGATCCTTTTCAATATTATTAATTATTCCCTCTTTATTTGCCACTTCATTTTGTGATGCCGTAATTAACTCTAATAAGTTATATTCTAGTGAATTTTGTGTACGAAGCATTCCTTCTAATAAAATTGCAGAATATTGATAATCATCTACTACAACCTCTGTATCGTGCTTAATCTTATTAATAGAATTAATTGCTACACTACTCATAATTACCATACCTAAAACTGCTAATGAAATAAGCGATAATAATTTATATTTCACTTTTAAATTTTGTAAAAAATACATTTTTCCACCTTTATTCCTTTATATATAGATTTTTAGAATTTCATAGCTTATTATTTACAAAATCGCAATAAAAAGCAATGATAAATATTCCCAATATAAAACTTATATTTCTATAAAAAAAAGTAGCATAATAGCTACTCCTTTTTGCTTTGTTTCTCATATTGTTCAAACGTATGAATTCTTTCAAAAATTGGTGGGTGCGTGTATAAGAAAAATTTCACTAACGCAGGCGGATTTACTTGGCTTAAACTTGTTTTTGATAAATATTGAAAAGTTTTCACACCAGATTTTCCGTCCTTCGTCATATTTAAAGCATATTGATCTGCCGCTCTTTCTTCTATACGTGAAACATAGTTTGTTGCTGGTTGTGCTGCAAAAGAGAGGACAGAAGAAATTAAGAAAAATAAAGGTAAAATGGAGAAACATGCTACTTTTGAAATTTGCAATGTATCTCCCCATTTGCGAATACACATATTTATAATACGACTAATTAAAAACATACCTATAAACGATAGCAATACATAACTTGCAACGCCAAAATATATATGTTTCATAACATAATGCCCCATTTCATGGGCCATGATAAATAAAATCTCTTTATCTTTTAACTGCTTAAGTGTTGTATCCCACATTACAATACGGGCGTTAGGGCCAATTCCTGTTACGTAAGCATTTAATGCATTCGTTTTTTCTGACATATTTACTTCATATACGTGTTTAGCAGGAATGTCCGCTTTGTCTGCTATCGCTAAAATTTTCGTTTCTAATTCTTTATTTTTCAGCGTCGAGAAGTCGTTATACAGTGGATCAATAACGACAGGCTGTATGAATGTTAAAAAGATTGTAAATGGAACAGAGAGCGCCCATCCTGCGAGCCACCATCTCTTCGGAAATTTACGGATAAGCCATAATAGAACGGTAACTACGATTAACATAGTCGCATAACTTTCCCAAAAACCGATAACATGATCTTTTATCCAGCTTTGTGTACTTTGTGTTGAAATGCCGTAATCAACGGACACTTTCCGGCCAATCCATTGCATCGGTAAGGCAAGCACTGTTGTCAGTAATGATAAATAAAAGAAATAAATCGCAACTTGCAAAACACTTATTTTAGTCGTTTCCTTCGACCATTTCTCAAACTTTCTTGAAATACCTAGCACAAGTACAAATAATAAAATAATCCATTCAAGAGGCGTCGCTAAAAAGTATAGTAAATTTTTCACGCGCGAATAATCTTGGCTTAGCGTAAGCTCTCTCGTACTCATAAACGTTTCTGGATCTGCACTCGTTCCCTTATACATGTCCGGAATAAGTTCATGATTCCATCCAAATAAATACCAATATATAAGTAACGCAAATCCAACGTACAAAAAAAGCGACCAACCGATAACCTTCCTCACGCTATTCCCTCCTCTATGCTGCCTGTCTATTATTATTGTAAGTTCGTACACGCTAAATTAGAACAAGCTTATTATGTGAATTGCTCTGGATCTTTTTATTTACATAAAAAAACTCTTCTACATAAGAAGAGTTTTACCTATCTTTAAACACTTTCTTCGGTTCACAATCCGTAATAAGGATCACACTTACAAACCAACACGTACCCTACTTGCTTTTTAGATAAAATAAAAAGCCTCTTTAAGGAAGTACATCTATTAATAAACTAAAATCTTGTAAAGAGAAAGAACTATATTTCATAATACCTTGTACAGCTAAAAGTAAAACAAGACCGATCACACACATATAGTTAACGCTTTCTTCATTCTTTTTTTCAGTAACCACTCCACCACTTATACATAAAATCCCTAGCAAATGGAGCGCTAAATACATGAAAAAATAAGCTTCCTCCCAGCGCAAAATAACATTCACTGTCGTTATTAACACTAGACTAAGTAAAATCAAATAAAAAAACTTATTTGATGATATCGTTTCATTCATATAATTTTATACATCCCTTTCAAATTTCGAATTAATGATGTTTCAAAGCTATAAAGTAAATGATTGTTTTTATACCATAAAACAAAAGGAAAGCCACCATTACTTTCTCGAATACTTTATGAATCCACATATACTTCTCTTCATTCTTTCTGAAGATGCGCTTCATCATTTCTTCTACAATTAGACCAAATATTAGTAAAACCCCGAACACAATAAGAAGAGAAATAATATTTTCTTTTAAATGAGTACTAGAAAATAAGTAATACTCTGGAAACACAATCGTATCTACTACAGGTTGAAGCCAATGACAAACGCTTTTATCACACATATCTGTAATAGACGTAGAATCTATAATGTCTTTTAATATTTTTTCAACCGTCTTCTTCATCTTATTTACTCCCGACTACATCTGAAAAGCTCTTTTCCTGCTCTGCATATATAACCGGCACTTCTTTACTCCAATATTTGCGATTAACAAATAAAAAGATAAGTACTAAGTTTAATCCTGTTATAAAAATAATAAGTCCAGGAAAGAATGTCGTATAATTTGAGAAATCGGCAAAACTCATAATTTTTTCTCTACTTATTAGAAAAGACGCACCTATTACAAATGCATTGTTTAACATATGTATTGCAATTGGCATGAGTAAACTTTTCGTACGAATATATACGATTGACAATACGATGCTGAATATGGCTGCACCGAGGAAATCAACATGTAACAACGCAAACAATATTGCTACAACGATGGTCGCTATGCTCGTTCCCCATTTTGTTGCAAAACGTTGAAGTAAAAATCCGCGAAAAACAAATTCCCCGATAATTGGTGCGATGAATACGACCCTAATGACTTGAGATACATATCCCCCAGTACTATCTACAATTGGTTCATGCAGGGCGTTCATAATAAAGTCCGGTGTAATCCATGCAAAACTATACATATACAAAATAAGATACCCGTAACTAAACATGCATAACATAACCGTAATGTATAAAACTTGTACCAAGTTAAATGTTTCATTTTTATTAACAAATAATGAAAATGAAATGTGGTGCTTTCTATACTCATAAGAAATCCATACCATCGGAAGGATATAGAATATAAGAATATTTATAAAAGAAGAATTTTGTATATGAAATATACTTGTTAGCAAATCGCCACTACTTCTCGCTATTAAAATTAATAGTGCAAATACAATTAAAAAATATCTAGCTCGCATCACTTGAAACGGGTTCACACTCATCTCCTCCCCTATGTTACTTTTATCATATCATTTGATTCTTAATTTTTTGCGAAAGAAAACCTTAAAATTTCCTTAAAAATTCCATAAGTTACAAAATGATGATATGATATTCGAGGAAATTAGGAGGGATGTTTATGTACCAAGCAAATATTTTACTCGTTGATGATGAAACAGCAATTTTACAATTACTAACTACCATTCTTGAAAAAGAAGGCTTTTCTCATATTACAACTGCAACATCAGCTGAAATGGCTTTATCTCTAACTAAGCAAAACAATTACGATTTAATTATTTTAGATGTAATGCTTCCTGGACAATCTGGTTTTGATATTTGTCCAATCATTCGCCAACAAACAGATTGTCCAATTTTCTTCCTATCAGCAAAAGCATCTGATTTAGATAAAATATCCGGATTTTCATACGGTGCAGATGATTATATTACGAAACCATTTAATCCATTAGAAGTAGTAGCACGCATGAAAGCACAGCTTCGGAGACATATGAAACAAACCGTACCACACGAACAAAAATCACACTCGATTTCATTTGGAAGATTTGAAATTGATCAGCACTCTGCAGAACTAACAGTAGATGGGCACATTGTCGAATGCTCCGCTCAACTCTTTCAACTACTACTCTTCTTTTGCGAGAATCCGAACTACGTATTTTCGAAAGAGGAAATATACGAAAAAGTTTGGGGAGCACCTGCCTATAATGGCGATGACAACACTGTTATGGTCCACATTCGAAAACTACGTGAAAAAATTGAACATGATCCAAGTAAACCAGAATATATAAAAACCGTTCGCGGGCTTGGTTATAAGTTCGTTACAAAGTAGGGTGACGATATGAATTTTAATAAACGACTTATTATTCAATTTATCATGCAACACGTTTTTGTTTTAGTTACATTACTTATCGCTGTAGTTGCTGCTTTTACTTATTTAATTTTTCTTCTTACTAGTACTTTATACGAACCTAACATTCCAGATTCTGATAGTTTTACAATTTCAAGATACATCTCTTCAGAAGATGGGCATATTTCGTTACAATCTGAAGTGCAAGATTTAATAAAGGAGAAAAATGATTGGCTCCAAGTTGTAGATGAAAACGGAAAGATCCTCTACCACTTTAATACACCAAATGATGTTCCGAATGCTTATACGAAGACATCTTTAGTCGCATATATACAACATCATATCGAAAGCAATTATAAATTTACATATTGGGAAATTGAATTAGAAGAAAAGAAAGCACTTGTTATTTATGGTGGTATGTTAAAAAGCAATGCGTTACTTACAGCAATTCAAAAGGAGCATTCCTCTTTAATGATGGATTCGTTCGCATTAACAGATCAAGAAAAACAGTTACTGTCTAAAGAAAAAGCAACACTTCAAATATTTAATCAAAATGGCGAAGAGGTTTTTTCCTATCCAACTGGAAAGAAAAAAACATTTTCAGCGATACAAATTGCCCTTAATGAAAAAGAACCGTGGAATCATAAAGAAAACACGTCTAGCTTTTACGATGCAAATAGTGGCAACCTTCTCGTTGTAACTGCAAAAAATGAGCACTACTATCCAGATGACGAAATTGAAGATGTATTTACTAAGAAGTTTCTCATCGGATGCGGATTAATCCTTCTTATCGTATTTGTTTATTTAGTCATTCTTTCTATTTGGTACGGTAATAAATTCGGGAAACCGTTATTACATGCGATGCGCTGGCTTAAAAATATCGCTGGTGGAAAGTATGAAGAACCTATTAGTAAAAAAGGAAAACCTGTCAGGTTCCGGCGATCTGGTAAAGAAAAATGGTCATTTCGTTTGTTTAGAGATGTAACAAGTTCACTAGAACACCTTTCTATTACACTCAAAAAAAATGATGCGATGAGGCAAGTACTCCAGCAAACACGAGAAGAATGGATTACCGGTCTAACGCATGATTTAAAAACACCACTTAGCTCTATATATGGCTACGCATTATTACTCGAATCGAATCAATATAACTGGACTGATCGTGATATTCAGCAATTTGGTAGTGTTATGAAAGAGAAATCTCAATATATGACGACATTAATTGATGATTTAAGCTTAACGTATCAATTAAAAAATAACAGCCTTCCTGCCCAACACGTAAACGTTGAAATCAATCAGTTCGTTCAAAAAGTATTATTGCAATTTATTAACAATCCAACACTCCAAAATCAAAATATTGAATTCGTACCGAGCTCAAATAAAATTCAATATTTCATTGAAGAAAAATGGTTCCAGCGTATTATCGAAAACTTACTCGTAAATGCTGTAAAACATAATAACGAAACAACTACTGTCATCGTAAAATTATCACAAAACGCTAATTCCTTTACACTCTCCATTTCAGATGACGGAAAAGGAATGGATGAAAAAACGAAAGAACTTCTATTTGAACGATATTACCGCGGAACAAACACAGAAGAAAGCAACATCGGAACTGGACTTGGCCTAGCCATTACAAAACAGCTCGTTCATGCTCATAACGGAACAATTTCCATTGATAGTGCACTCGGAAAAGGAACGACGATTATTCTTGTATTTCCGTTTCGTTCGTAGGAAAGACGCTATGTGGCGTCTTTTTTCTTTTCTGGGGTGATTTTACAGTGATTGAAATTATGTGGATCGTTTTTTTGAGGTGTTTTATCGGTATATGAAATTATATCGGCGCAATTCGAATTATATCAGCGATTTTTTGAATATATCAGCGCAACTCGAATTATATCAGCGATTTTCTAGATATATCGACTTACCGACAAAAACCGACAATACTAACCTGCTTCCCTACTATACAAAGTAAAAGTAAAAATAAAACTATTAACAAATACATTTCTAAACTGTTATACTATAAATAGAAGTATAAACTAACTAAGTTTTGCATAAAATGAAGTAGACGAGGTGCTTCCAACACCCCGTCACTGCAACTAATTACCGCAAGGTGGAAGGTTGCAACTAAAGCTTATTTGCGCTTAGAAGACTTCCCACGCTTCGCAGGCAGACGGGTGGTCTTCTTTTTGCGCTTTTTTTGCCGTTAATTTCTTAAATCCAAAAACTATACCTTCTCTAGCTATAGTTTTTGTAATTTCCAACAAAATTTGCAAAAGAAATTCCATACGATTACACCTCCTTTCTTCACAAAATGAAGAAAGGGCATAACCTTCCACCCGCAATATTTAATTGCTATTTTATTTTACCATTTTCATATGTATTACAGATAAAACAATACAAATTTAACAATCCACTTATAAAAAAAGCGAACCATCTCCCAATGATTCGCTCTTACCCTATTATTTTTTCTTCACCGGTATCCAAAGCTCTACTTGTGCAAACTCACTCTTATCTTCGTGGCAACGCTCATCGTACAGTTCAAACTCTGTAACTCCGCAATGTTCATACCCTGAATGCGGAAACCATTCTGAGAATACTGCATTCCAAGTTTGGTGGATAGACGATACCATTTCTTCATGAGGAACTTTCGGCGTTGTAAATACTGCATATGTTGCTGCCGGGAAAGTACGCTTTGCAATTTCATTTGGTACATTTTCAAAGTCTGTAACTTCCATTCCGATAATGTAAGTGAAGTCCCCTGTTTCTAAATTAAAATCAGTACATAATCCAAGCTCTACCCATTGGCTCGTATCTTTACGATTCGGAATTGTTGTCCCAAGATCTTTTTGTAAATATTCTTGCCAAAATGCTGGAATGTCTTGATGGTTTTTCCCTTCTTTACTTGTCGTCTTCAGTTCATAACCCGCCACTAAAAATTCTGGTTTATTTACAATACAATATTCCATTTGTATACCTCCTAAATACGGATTTAATTTTCTTTGCTTTACATTTACTCTGTAATACATCGGTGTTTCGATTTCTTGTTTTCGATATTCACTCGGTGTCATTTGAAATAATTTTTTAAAGGCTCTCGTGAACGTTTCGTGAGATTGAAAGCCATGTTCAAACGCGATATCAATAACTTTTTCATCCGTATGAGAAAGTTGATAAGCTGCCCGGGCTAACCTCCTCTTTCGAACATACTCCATTACCGTATCACCTACTAACGCCTGAAATACACGATGAAAATGAGACTCAGAAAAACCTGCAACCCGCGCTAAATTACGCAGCGTTTGTTTTTCCATTACATCTTCCTCAATATAATCAATTGACCTTTGAATTTGTGTTTCATAGCTTTCCATCTCTGTTCACCCGCCTTATATGTATTATGATAAAAGAGAACGCAATCCAATTCTTGACGTTTTTTACTATAATTCCATAAAAAATTGTAACTTTTTTATATGTATTTCGTTGTTATGTATGAAGGGAGGGAAATGTAGTGAAACGTAAACAATCATTAGAAGAAATTTACTCAGAGCATATGCAAGATTTATTTCGCTATCTTCTCTCCCTAACCGGAGATTCCCACTATGCGGAAGATCTCATGCAAGAAACATTTTACCGAATGCTCGTCCATATTGACTATTATAAAGGAGAAGAAATTAGGCCGTGGTTATTTACAATTGCCTACAATGCCTTTATCGATTGGTATCGAAAAGAAAAAAAGTATAAAACAACTACAGTGGAAGAATTCCATTTACCAAACGTGCCAAGTACAGAACATGAATATTTCGTAAAACATGAGATTGCTAGTTGGTTAGACAGTTTATACGCTCTTCCGCTCGAAAGACGAAACGTCCTACTACTACGAGATTACTATGGATTCTCCTATAAGGAAATAGCAGAAATGACTGGTCTCTCATTAGCGAAAGTGAAAATTGAATTACACAGGGGACGGAAAGACACGAAAAGCATAAAGGAGTGATACGGATGGGTTGTACAGAATTTAAAAAACTATGGAAGAAGTATGAAAATGGAACGCTCACGCATGATGAACAAGAACTGTTAGAAAGTCATATTGAGTCATGTGAAGAGTGTGAAGCTTACTTAGATGAGCTGTTAACAAAAACAGAACCAATTAAGAAAAAGTTACCTCCAAAAAATCTTAAAATTCCTTTTTGGAGAATTAAGTGGAAACATCGTTTACAAACGTTTGGTTTTATATTATCAATTTGCATCGTTATCTATATAATCGGCGGGGTATTATCAGCCTTTTATTTTCAAGCTAATAATGATAAAAGGCTAGAAGAAATTAGAGAGGTTCCTTCGCTTGCACTTGAAGCAACGATCCCAAATAGCCGTGTTATGGGAGGCGGAACAAGTGTAGAAGCTTTTTTCCGTACGAATAGCCAATTTGATTTAGTACGAACCGTCGGTAAAAAAGAAATGCCCCTCGGTACAATAGAAACAAAAAGCTTCTTATCATCTGTAGATGTTACGAAGCGAACTTGGATGAATCCGTTCTATCAACCAAAACTCTTCTTTGTTCATCCAAAAACAGAGCAGGGTGATTATTTAAAGGATTCATCAAAAAAAGTATGGGATACACTTGCAAAAGTACATGATGGAACCGTTGCAGAAGTAGCAATTTCTTTTGATAAAGCTTACACTTTAAAAGAATTAGAACCGCTTTTATATAGCACATTCGAGGCACAAGAACTCCCTCCAACTCCTTTATGGTACGCTTTAGATACAGGACAAGAAAGAAAAAATGTAGATGACTATATCCTACATGGCGGAGAAGCTATAGGGTTTCCAGAACATGTAAGATTCCTCGATAATGAAACTGACGGGCAGAAAACGCAAGAAGACAAAGTAACCGAAATGATGCGCGTCCTTTCTATCCATAAAAAAACGGTAAGCAAAATAGCAGCGCTTTCTGAGAAAGAACTAAACTTAGATAAACGTTATGAATATGTAAAAGAGAATGGCGTAAAAGTATACGGCATTGTCATTACTGGCCCGTCGAAAGAGTTATTAAAATTACAAAACTCCCCGCACGTACGTTATGCGACTCTTGGAGATATTGAGATTTGGAATTGGTTTGATCATTAATAAAAAAGAAGTAGCGCTCTAAAAACGATGCGCTACTTCTTTTTTAATTCGAAATCACTTTCACATACATCCCTCTCACCGCTTTTTCATAAGCAATATCACTCATCTGTCTTATGTTTTCTGACACAACAGATGCTGGAATAACTTCACCTTCACGAAGTAACGGAGGATCAATAAGACGGACTTTATTTTTCTGATACAAATCGTAATCGTCTCTATCTTCTTTTACTTTTACATTGGGATGAACTTTTCTTAATAAAGCATGGACTTCTGAATCATTACATTGCTGCAATTTCGAAATAAGCTCCTCATCTTCAAGAAGGAAATCATCTGCATGAATAACCTTTTTATGAAGAGCTAACTTTAACGTTTTCACTAACATATCATTTCCGTAAATATTCATTGGTTTCATAAAGAAATCGATTACTTCTTTGTAATACGTTTCTGTAAACCACTCTGCCATTTCGATACTTTGAAGGACCATTTTCCCCTCTACTGCGATAATATCCTCTAAAAATCTATGAACCTCTTCTAAAGAAATATATCCGTATGTATACATATCTCGTAACGTATAATCCACTCGATCTGCACATAATTCGGGCGCTGACCTTTCCAGTAATGTCCACTTCGAATCATCTAATAAAATATCTTCATAGTTATAACCATGCTTCGCAAGGATCGCTGGAATTTCTGAGTTTTTCACAACAGAACTAAATATCTCTTCATGATAACTTTCATCTTCATTATCAAAAACGTAATCAATCACGTGGGAAAAGGCAGTATGCGATACGTCATGCAGTAAACTAGCGATCTGTTCTTCTACTGAACCACCTAGTTTTTTAACTAATAACATAACACCAACTGAATGATCAAAGCGCGTTACATTCCATTTCTCGTTCACTAAGTAACTTGCGCCATTTTGATGAATTCCCTTTAGTCTTTGCATAGACTTACTTGAAATTAATTCTTCTACTACTTGATCCACTTCAAATTCTCCGTATAGTACATCTGATATGATCACTTACAATCCCCCTTTATTTTAATCGAGTCTCTTTTATGAAATTAGCACCAACATAAATATTTATTTTTATTTGTTTTTATTAAAAAAAATAGAGAGCCATCAACTCTCTATTTCATAACCCCTATTCAAACGTAACTTCTACCTGCACAATCTCCGACCTACTACCAAGTCTAAGCGGGGGTCCCCAAAATCCAAATCCAGAAGAAACAATTGCGTGGAACGCACCTTTTTGTGCGTATCCCCAGTCTAGCTCGTACATTCTTCTCGTTACAATATGATTGGGCGCCATTTGTCCGCGGTGCGTATGACCGGATAATAATAAATCTACACCTGCCGCTGCTGCTTGTTTCAATTCAAATGGCTGGTGATCCATTGCGATAACAGGCATCGATTTATCTACCGTACTCATTAATTGTTCAAAGCTTTGGCGATCTCGCTCTGTTTTATCTCTTCTTCCAATGAGATAAAAGTCATCTTCAATTGTAATTACTTCATCTAAAAGAATACGAATATCAATCTTATCCATCTCTTGTAAAAACTCTGGAACTGCTCTGCCGTAATATTCATGGTTTCCTAAAACGCCATATACGCCTAATGGAGCTTTCATTTGTTTCATGATTGGTCCCATATTCTTTTGAATGAACACACCTGGATGATCATCGATAATATCACCTGGCAGTAAAATAATATCAGGTTCCATCTCATTTACATGACGAACAAGTCTTTTTAAATGCGAAACGCCAGACAGTTTACCGAAATGCATATCAGAAGCCATCGCAATGCGTAAACTTTTACGCCCCTCTACCTTTTTCGGTATGTGCACCTCGTACTTTCTTACTACCGGACTATACGCATTAAATACTCCATACGCAAAGATAAAGATAAATGCAACTATCACAGCCGCCCCTGTCCAAATAATTGCCGCTTCTTTCTCTACTGAAAACTGTAAAAGAAAGACCATAATATCAGCTAATGGCAACAACATAAGCGCATATTGTATGACCGCAAACCAAATCGAACCTATCGTTCGCAGAAATGGCAAAAACTTAAACACTTGCACGAGAATGTACGCATATGAAATAAATGCGACTATGAAAGCATAATATCCCCAAGATTCCCAGCCAAATACCGCATGAAGCCAAACCCATCCGTTCCAGCCGATGTAAAACATAAGTAGTGTGTATATAATTAATATGGTAAATATATTGAGATAACGAAGATTCTTCACAGCCAGCCTCCTTATTGATTTCTTTTATTATAACTTGTTATGCACTTATAACGTAAATATTAAGCGCTTCAATCTTCAGAATAAGAACATTGATAAACATATTGTCTTAAAATTTTTAAGAACGGCTGTAATGGACATTTTCGAGTCTTAAGTGTTGGATGAAATTCTATTATCTTTATCCTTCAAAACTCATCTATGCAATTATGCATAACTATCCATTACGTTTTATTTTCATGTTACGATATAAATGTAATACGACATATATCGACAAAGATAAAAGGAAGTGATTGTATGAAACGTTCTAAAACCTACTTAAAATGTTTAGCATTATCCGCTGTTTTTGCTAGTAGTGCTGTAACTCTTTCAACACCTGCTACTTACGCTCAAACGACGTCACAAGTTGTAACAGATATCGGGCAAAATGCAAAAACACATACGAGCTATAATACATTTAATAATGATCAAGCTGATAATATGACAATGTCTTTAAAGGTAACTTTTATCGATGACCCAAGCGCTGATAAACAGATTGCCGTTATTAATACAACTGGTAGTTTTCTAAAAGCAAATCCTACTATAAGTGATGCACCTATTGATAACTACCCAATCCCTGGCGCTAGTGCAACATTACGTTATCCTTCACAATATGATGTTGCATTTAACCTTCAAGATAACAGCGCTCGTTTCTTTAACGTAGCACCTACAAATGCTGTAGAAGAAACGACTGTAACATCTAGCGTATCTTATCAACTTGGTGGCTCTGTTAAAGCTTCTGTAACGCCTAATGGACCTAGCGGTGAAGCTGGTGCAACTGGTCAAGTCACTTGGTCTGACTCTGTAAGCTATAAACAAACTAGTTATAAAACAAATTTAATTGACCAAACAAACAAAAACGTAAAGTGGAACGTATTCTTTAACGGATATAACAATCAAAACTGGGGTATTTACACACGTGACTCCTATCATTCTTTATATGGAAACCAACTTTTCATGTACTCTCGCACATACCTATATGAATCTGATGCAAAAGGTAATTTAATACCGATGGATCAACTTCCAGCATTAACAAATAGCGGTTTCTCTCCTGGTATGATTGCTGTTGTTATCTCTGAAAAAAATACAGATCAATCTAACTTACAGGTCGCTTATACAAAACACGCCGACGACTACCAACTTCGTCCAGGCTACACATTCGGAACTGCAAACTGGGTTGGAAACAACGTAAAAGACGTTGATCAAAAAACATTTAATAAATTGTTCACACTAGATTGGAAGAATAAAAAATTAGTAGAGAAAAAATAAAGTAAAACTTTAATGAGTGGGGGGGCTTCATCCCCTACTCATTATTTTATTAGTTAAATCAATCGGGTATTAACTGGTATTTTAAAATTTCACATGTTATATTGTGATGCACATTTTGGAATTAATGCAGCAAAATATATAAAGATTATAAAAAATGCACTCAATAATTTCGGTGCATTTTTCATTTCATGTTTTATCGCTTTTTATTTTAATTCATAATATTCTTCAATATCATCATCAAACTCATCCCACGCTAAAGACATAATTGGATATGCATCCTTTGACGGTACCTCTATATTTTTATATACAAGGCAAATACGTTCTTTTGGATAACTCTTTTTCTTTAATGGAAACACTTCTATGTACTGAAATCCTTTTTGAAAATATTGATTTAATCCTTCTTTCATTCCCATCGTGAGAATTTCATCTTTATCAGGAATATTTCGTCCAATCCAGTCACATAACATCAATACTGGATATGCATTTCCAGCATACTCATTCACACCCACGACTTTTAGTATAATGTACTGCCCGCTTAATAACCGATACGTAATTACATCTCCAATTTCCAGCTCAGTTTTTAGAATTACTCTTCTTTTTACCTTTTTCGGTTTTGGGAAAGGTGAAACTAAATTCTTTTTTAATTTCTCCAAAACAAGCTCTCTTTTCTTCTTTAATTCCGGTTCTCTCCACCATCGTTTTAAATCTGATTTACTTTCAATAATACAAATGGCTTTTTCCTTAACTTGAGGATTCAATCTTCCTAGTTCCCATTGAATTGCAGCCAACGCTAGCCAAAAAATATTTTCTTCATGTTTTCGTAAAGATGAAATATATGTATTCACCATCATCTCAGTAGCTTCTTCTGAGCTATAGCCTTCACTAATCAAATCTTGGAAATCAAACTTTATATTTTCAGATAGATTATCTTCAAAAATACCTACTCCTGATACATACATTCGGCACCTCTACTCACTAGATTTATAGTAAATCAAATTCACCTTCACTAGGATAAATCTGTACATAATCTTCCTCATCGTTTACATAGGCAATCTTCACACCATCTAACAACTGCTGATTTTCTAATTCATTTAGAATTGTTTTCAACGCTTTATCAACGTCAATTACAAAGTTAAATATGTTAATCGTCCCGCTACCAATATCTCCACCATCACAATGGCCATTTCCAGACCACCCTAACGCTTCATCCATTATCTCTTGAACTTGGTTTCGTTTTTCCAATACTTCTTCCAACTGATTTTCTGTGTAATCATATTGCAAAACAAATTCTATTAGCTCTTCCTCATCGAGTACCTTATAGCCATCCGCCAACTGTTCATCCGCTAACTCTTTCATTTCTTTTTCAACACGTTGAAATGGATACAGTTCTATTTCATACATTTCACCTGTATCACCAACACAGCCACAATGTACAATTAAAGTTTTCTCCGCCTCTTTCCATATTTCCCAAAACAACATTTTATCCTTTTCTTGCTTAACCAGTTTAATCATATAGACACCTTCTTTTTATTTATACATTTACAGCCCATTGTCTACGAGGATTCTCCCCAATTAATGCAACACTATCATTAGAGAGCCATTTTAAATCTCCTAAATATGGCACGAACATAAACTCATGTGGACTAACTCTGTGCAGTAGTTCCCTCTTTAACTCATTCTTATCACGGTAATCTTTTACAATCATATAAATAAGATATTCATTAATCTCATGCATGCAAAATACCTCCGCTATATATTTCCTTCCAGGACTTACTTTCTTTTTCCATACATAATTATTTTCATAATTTTTTTCAATTACTTTATTATAAGCTTCTTGGAATGGTTGATATTCCCACTCAAAGATATCTCCGACACTTTTAGTAGCTCTCTGTATTATATTGAGAAGCATTTGATTCTTTTGGTGATTGGTCAAAGAAATATATTGTTCTAAGTTGAAAATAATTTGAATTTCTATAAAGCCATCAACATTTATCAAACTAGCCTCAGATAATTCATCCACTAAATGAATTATTATTTCTTTAGTTTCAGATGTATGATATTTCCCTAAACAACTAATATATAAACCTGATATACATCTGGATTCATCGCGAATTTGTACAGCCTTATCTTGAAATTCCTCTTTATAATAAAACTGTGTAGCTTGTTCTTCATTTAATTTTTTTTCTTTCATAACCTTTCGAATTTCCGAAATGTATTTATTCGGATTAAATTCTAATACAAATTTAATATCTCTTAAAATCATATCATCCCTCCAGAGTACCCAATTTAAAATCTTTTAGGTTTTGGATTTATATGTTTATACAAGTTATTCCCCTGATTAAACTTACTATAATCAAGAAAATGAATAACTAACCTTGTTTATCCTAGATCCATATTAAAAAGAAAGTTTTCAAATAACTCCAATTCAAATTTATCCCTCGTCTTTAAATACTCTTTCTTTTTCTCAATGATTTGTTCTAACATCTCTTCTTTATTTAATAACAAAGCTAATCCAATAGCATTTTGTGCTCGAGTCCCATCAAATATTGTCCCTATTAATCCAGCCTCATCGTCATCTCTTACACATAAATCAAATACATTTTCCATATCTACATACTTATCAATATATGGAATGAAATACTGTTTAACCTCTTTTAATATATCTATGGTAACAGGCAAAATATCGGTTTCCTTTTCAACACACCATCTTTTTTGCTCCCTATGGACTAAATTCCCTAACTCAACCCCAATCGTATAGGTTTCCTTTTTCTCTTTACTTGTTAAACCTTCATCCCATTGATTTTTCATATTTTCTAATTCATCAAAACGAATTCCCACATCCACCGTCACATCAAAATCTTCTAGGTGATTGATAAAGGCTAAATGTATACCGATTTTTCCTTTATCAAATTTTTTCACCAGGTCTTGTTGTGTAATTCTAGTCTTATAACCGTTTTCTTTTAATGCTTCACCTAGACCTTGCAGTAGCTTTAATTTTAATTCTTTTTTGTTCATATAATTCCTTCCGCTCTCTATTTTGATTTGTCCCACGAGGATTAGATACATGTCCTATCCTATATATAAAGAAAAAAGAGCCTATATTCGCTCTTCCTTCATATACACATTTAACAAATGCATCTTTCTAACCACTAACTTTTCTGGTGATATATTAATAGCCTCTAAAAGCAAACTGAATATACAAGTATGTACCAACACCATAAATAACAAAAGCAACTATAGTAATTAGCCAATTTTCACGAGTTTTTTGTACATACTTCGAACATGCCCAAAAAAGAAGTAAAATAATTAATTGAATTGCAGTCACTTTTGAGACAGCAATTATAGTAGTTTCCGTAACAAATACTACCCATGTCCCGAACAACATCCGAATACAAAAAATAATCGCCCCAATACGTGTTTCAGTATATTGTTTATTTATATTTATAAAAAATATATCTTGCAACATAACAGTTAATGTTAATACAACTACTAAAGCCAAGATAGAAATGAATTCTAAAAATTCTATAAGCACTTTTAGTCTCCCTTTTGACATCATTTTATTATAATTTTCATTAAAGATTCTTACTATCATGTAACTAGGTCTACAAATACCCTCTCATTATCTATACAGTTTTCGCATACATAATATGAAAATAACAGCTAAGAGCATAAATAATAAGTGCAATCATTGTAATATACCACTTTCCTCTGTACTTCTTTACACACTGCATAAGCTCCCAAAGGAAAAGTAATATAATTGATTGAATCACTAAAATATTTAGCGTCCCTAACAGAGTAGCTGTCATAGAGTAAATGATCCATATACTCACCAATGAACGTATAGCCATGATCGTAGCAAAGATTCTCCTATAATGAGACAGTCTTATACTACCTATGCAGTACTCTTGTAAAAATACGATAGATGCTACTAGCATATTTAAAACCAAAATTAATAAATATCCAAAAAACTCTATCAACTCTAAATTCTCCTTCATAAATTTATTTACGATTTCCTATCGCATCAAAAGTTAACAATTCACTCCGAAGTTTTATAAGTTACTTTTTCAAAAATACTAGCTAATATTCCAATAATCATCAAAGAGATTATTATTCATACATTCATTTTATTACTGAAGGACGACCTATTTAAAAATCCAATTTTTTAGCGGACTTGAAATAGTCTTGAAATTTATCATCGATGTCCTCATCTTTACTAAAAAAAAGCGTTACATACGAATCCCAACAAACAATTTCAAGTTTTGCTTGAGGGTGCTGAATATTCGGACTTGGTACCCAGAGCCCTTCATTTCCATTTGCATAGGGTTCTACAAGCAAATTATTAATATCAATGTTTATAGACTTATCAAACGCAGATAGTACGCCCCAAATAAATTGAGGATTATATTTCTTTACGAGATTTGAAAGATCTTCACCTGCTATCCAAACTATTGGATGCGACATTTTAGGATAATCTCGGATAAGTTTCTCTTCCTGATGTGCGACAATCTCCATGTCTGTTATAAGCCAATTAAACTCTTTTTCCCTACCTTGAAATGAGTCAAAAACGGAAGGCAAAACTGTATGTTTAGATCCATGTAAAATGAAGTTCATTCAATCCCTCCAATTAGTAACAATCGATAAGTTAGCCTTCTTGAACTTATTATGTGTAGATAATTAAACAAATACCAATGAATACTGCTAATATACACAATATAATAGTTGTTGCAGTATCTAGCAAAATGCTTACGGCTAGAAAAATTATTGATTTAAGAGCAAAAGAAGGCCCTTTTTCTTTCCATTGCCGATAGATTTGTATCATTGCATAAATTAATGGAATCATACCACCTATAATCAGGATAATTCCTATTATTTTCCCCCTGTTTCCCCTCCTTTTAAAGATTCGAATCAATAAATATACTATATAATCATACGCCCTCAAAATATATCCTGATATTTTTGAAGTTATTTTACACATACAAAACCCTCTAATCATAGCTACACTCGTATTAAGCGCATTGTTAAAAGTTATATAATCTTTCATTCTGTAATTAACGGAACTTTCCATCTGCTAAAAACGTTGCCATACAGCTTAACATCTTCTAAGGTATTAAATTTCCTAAGATATCAATTAGCTCTTCTAATGCTCTTCCCAAATCGTTTATATTGTCTCGTTCATCAAAACCTTTCTCCATTAATTCATCTGCTATAATATCTCTCAATTTATTTATTTTTTCAGTTTCTATCATACTTAAGTCTTCATAAACATTTAACCATAGTAAATGTTTATTTTGTGATTCTAATGTCTGTTTCAATAAAATGTGCATCTCTTTATTTAATTTAAACAACCTTATTTTTTCCTTTCCTTATGTATTTTGAACCTTTAGCAAAAGTTGTAATTACTTTACCTTTTTTATTTAAAACTACTACAGCCTGTTTACTAGTAGATTTAGTTCTACCGCCACTTTGTATAACTTTTTCGCCAGTTTTAACAGCATTTAAAATCACCTTAGATGATACTCCTACACCATCACGACTAATTGCCTATACCATTTCTTTTCTTTCATAAACTCACCTCGCTGAAATATTTTTCAACACAATAATGTTACATATCCAAATCTAAATAAAAAAAGAGTAAAGTAAATACAGTTTAAAAATAAATACATCTATCATAAAAAAGAAAAAACGATTTCTTATCTCATTAATGCTTGTAGTATCCCAACCCATTTAACGATTGATAAAATAAGACAAGGGCTTTTTTGGAATCATCGGTTAAACTTGCAATTTAGTTGAAGAAGGCACAAACTGATGATGCGGAAAAACGTAGTATATAGAAGACTATGTAAGGAGTTTGTCATATGATTGATAACAGAATTTCGAAAGATTATGACCATGAAATAGATGATTCTTTAAAAGAAATTACAGATACAACCATCTTACTTAATTTTCAAAAAGCGATTGTAAGTTTATATCCTCATCTAATACCAATTCATGCTTTTGCCTATGACGCATGGGATGATATTGTAATGCCATTGTTTTATGAGATGGTATATAAAACTTTTGCTTTTAAATACGGGATAGATATTAACTTTAAAGAAACTCATACCTATATGTTTTCGCTTAATAGTTATAAAGGGATACATCACATCGAGTGTGTTCCAAAGTGCACGACATTTAAGATTTATATTAACGAAGAATGGATTGAAATGGATAATAAAAGTTTGAAAGAAAATGTATTTGTATTTAAGTCATTTGGGGATGGATTGCATTTTCTAACTGGCGGAATTGAAATTGAAGATGCTTATCGTGTAGGATTTGACCTTGTTGAGGTTGATATTGTTTCTACCATAACAGGTCTTCCATCTAAAACAAGTATTTTTATTGATAAAGAGCATGTAGACTTTGTGTTTGTTGCAGAAACATATGATACAAATATCCAAAATTAAAAATTTTATGTAAGAACGTAGGAAGAATATCTTCATTACTACTCGTATCAAATAGTTGTTTGAACACGCTCCGCTATTATATATACAAACTTCCTACTACATTTCATATGAGAAAAAGTTATTACGATAAACAAAGAAAAGGTCTCCTAAAAGATATTTTAGGAGACCTTTTCTTATTAATAGATTTTGTAATTTAAGAGTGAACACTCTTAAATTACAAAATCCTCCGGAATAAACACTTTCACTTCTTTCGGCTGTACGTATACGAAATCACCCGCTTGAATGTTCAGCTGTTTGAACTGTTCTTTCGTAATTTCTGCTTCTAAATATTCATCTGTTTCGTCTCGTTTTAATTCTACATATACGATATTTCCGACTGCGTGAGAATAAGATACTTTTGCCGGGATTGCATCTACGCTTTGTTTCGTACGAGAGATTGATAAGTCATGCGGCCTTACGTAGGCTATTCCGTCTACGTTGGAAACGTGCTTATGCTCTGGTGCTTCTAGTTCGACCGATCCTACATTTAGCTTTCCTTTATGAACGCGGCCGTGAAATAAATTTACATTTCCTAAAAAGTCATATACAAACGGACTTGCTGGGTTTTCATATACTTCTTCCGGTGTTCCCATTTGTTCAATGCAGCCTTCATTCATTACAACGATGCGGTCTGCAACGTCTAACGCCTCTTCTTGATCATGTGTTACGAATACGCTCGTAATTTGAAATTCGTCATGTAATTTTCGGAGCCATCTTCGTAATTCTTTTCTCACCTTCGCATCGAGTGCACCGAACGGTTCATCGAGTAATAAAATTTTCGGTTCGACTGCAAGTGCCCGGGCTAGTGCAATACGTTGACGTTGTCCACCAGATAATTGCGCTGGATAACGTTTAGCAAAGCCATCCATTTTTACGAGCTTTAATAATTCTGTGACCTTTTCTTCTATCGCTTCTGCTGACGGTCTTAAGCTTTTCTTTCTTACTTTTAAACCGAAAGCGACATTCTCAAATACATTCATATGCTTAAAGAGCGCATAGTGCTGAAAGACGAAACCGACTTGCCTGTTTTTCACGTGAATGTCTGTTAAATCTTCTCCATCAAATGAAATAGAGCCTCCATCCGCTTCTTCTAATCCTGCAATAATGCGTAATAACGTCGTTTTCCCAGAACCTGACGGGCCTAATAAGGCAACAAGTTCGCCTTTTGGAATATCCAAATGAATGTCTGTTAGTGCTTGAAATGTACCATATTGCTTTGATACACCTTGAATTTGAATACTCACCGTAATCCCCCTCTTATTGTCGTTTTTCCATTCGCCATTCAATCCAGTTTTTTATAACGAGTGTAAACACTGCAATTAATGACATTAACGTCGCTACTGCAAATGCTGCTGAAAATTGATATTCATTGTACAAAATTTCAATATGGAGCGGCATCGTGTTCGTAATACCGCGCACGTGACCTGATACGACAGAAACGGCTCCAAACTCACCGATAGCACGGGCATTACATAGAATCATGCCGTACAAAAGACCCCATTTTATATTTGGAAGCGTAACGCGCCAAAACATTTTCCAGCCACTTGCGCCAAGTGATAAGGCTGCCTCTTCTTCACTTTTCCCTTGTGCCTGCATAATCGGAATTAATTCACGTGCAACGAACGGGAAGGTTACAAAGATTGTTGCGATAATAATGCCTGGTACAGAGAAAATGAGTTTCACTCCATGTTCAAGTAACCATTCGCCAAGAGCACCCCTCGGTGTGAAAAGTAAGACGAATACTAATCCTGCGATAACTGGTGACACAGCAAACGGCAGTTCAATAAGAGAGAGTAATACTTGTTTTCCTTTAAACTGAAACTTTGTAATAAGCCACGCGGCCGCTACCCCAAATATCGTATTAAGAGGCACAACGATTAACGCAACGAGAAGCGTTAATCTAATTGCTGAAAATGCTTCTTGAGCTGTAATAGCGGCAATGTATACATCCATCCCTCTTTCAAAGGCTTTTAGAAAAATAGTTATGAGTGGCAGTAATAGAAAGAGAGATAAAAATAAAACTGTAATCGTAATTAATATGCCTGGTACAAGCTTAGATTCTTTTTTAGCTGATACGCTTTTTACTATTTTCTTTTCTAATAATGTTGGTTCCATTTTCTCTCCTCCTATTCACTTTTTAGTTCATGCCTTCTACTCCAGCTTTGAATCATATTAATAAGAAGAAGGAAAAGGAGAGAAATAATAAGCATCACGGTCGCTACAGCTGTTGCCCCCGCATAATCATATTGTTCTAGTTTCGTCATAATCATCAGTGGTGCAATTTCTGTTTTCATCGGCATATTACCTGCGATGAAAACGACAGATCCGTATTCTCCTAATGCTCTTGCAAATGCGAGTGAAAAACCGGCAAGAAGAGCGGGAAAGATTTCTGGTAAAATGATTTTCACAAATATTTGTAAGCGGGATGCACCTAAACTCGAAGCTGCCTCCTCTACTTCTTTATCAATATTTTGCAGCACTGGTTGCACCATTCGAACGACAAATGGTAAACCGATAAAAGTAAGCGCAACGATAATTCCGAGTGGTGTAAAAGCTACTTTTATATGAAACAGACTAAATATTTTCCCAATCCATCCATTTTCTGCATAAAGCGTTGTAAGTGTAATACCAGCTACAGCTGTCGGAAGTGCAAACGGTAAATCAATGAGTCCATCTAATAGTCGTTTCCCTGGAAATTTGTAGCGTACGAGCACCCAAGCTATTAATAAACCGAAAATGGCATTTACAATAGCAGCTGCAAATGAAGTTGTAAAACTAACTTGATAGGAATGCAACACACGCTCGTTCGTTATAACCCCAGCGAACTTCTTCCAACCTAACTGTGAAGTTTGAATAAATACGATAGAAAGTGGTATAAGTACGAATAAGCTCATGTACAACATTGTAAATCCAAGCGATAATCCAAACCCTGGTAAAACACGCTTCTTCCTCATCCTCTTTCACCTCATCCCCCTTTAGCAGTACGCATTATTTTTGATAAATTTTATCGAATACGCCGCCGTCATTAAAGTGTTTTTCTTGTGCTTTTTTCCAGCCACCAAATAGTTCATCTACTGTAAATAATTGAACTTTCGGAAATTGGGATGCATATTTTTCTGCTACTTTTTCATTGCGCGGGCGATAAAAGTTTTTCGCCGCAATTTCCTGCCCTTTTTCTGAGTACAAATATTCCAGGTATCCTTCTGCTACTTTTTTCGTTCCTTTTTTATCAACGACTTTATCTACAACCGCTACTGGTGGTTCTGCAAGTATACTAATAGAAGGGGTTACAATTTCAAATTTATCTTTTCCAAGCTCTTTTTGGGATAATAACGCTTCATTTTCCCACGCGATTAATACGTCTCCAATTCCTTTTTCAACAAATGTTGTCGTTGCTCCGCGCGCTCCTGAATCTAATACTTCTACGTTTTTATAAATTTGGCTAACAAACTCTTTCGCCTTATCTTCACCATTATTATATTTTTTCAATGCGTATCCCCACGCCGCTAAATAGTTCCAACGTGCTCCGCCTGATGTTTTTGGGTTTGGTGTAATGACAGACACACCTTTTTTCGTTAAGTCATCCCAGTCTTTAATTCCTTTCGGGTTTCCTTTTCGAACAAGAAATACAATTGTTGACGTGTATGGAGTGGAATTATTCGCAAGTCGCTTCTGCCAATCTTCTGCTAATTGTTTTTTCTTACTAATCGCATCAATATCATAAGCAAGTGCTAGTGTAACAACGTCTGCTTCTAAGCCATCAATAACAGAGCGCGCTTGACTTCCAGATCCCCCGTGTGATTGTTTTACATTTACTGTTTGCCCATGCTTCTCTTTCCAATACTTCGCAAAATCTTTATTAAAATCTTGATATAACTCCCTAGTTGGATCATAAGAAACATTTAAAAGCTCAACTGTTTTTTTATCTCCACTTCCTTCAGAATTACTAGTGGATGTTGCCGAACCACACCCTGATAAAAGTACAACTGCTGATAATAAAACACCTGTACTTTTCATAAACGCTGTCTTACCCCACTTTTTCATCGTTAAGCCCCCTTAGTTTATACAATAGAAAAAGGCACACAATATATTCACAAATGTGAACATTGTGCGCCTTCAGTTTATCTGATTAGCTTCTAATGTATTCTATTCGATTTCTTTTCATTTTAATTCTGTAATTCATATGTGTCAACTTGGATTTTAAATTTTCTTACTAAACTAAAATATTGGCATACTTCGAGCCCAATGATTTTTCAAATCAGCAAATTCTTTTGGTAACTTACTATTTTCATTCCATTCTAATTTATATGCATTTACTAACACCGTAGCCATTGATTCACGGTTCATTACTCCATTTTGATTAAAATTACCGTTCTTATCACTTTCAGAGTTCATTTCATCCATAATATCACAAATAAGATATTGCACTCGCCGTAAGCGTTAATTCCTTCTGTTCTACGTATATCTCCTCCTTGTTGATCATATGAAGGTTTAAATATATGGCACCACCGCTTAATCAATACATAAAAAATGAGGCAACCACCTTCAAAGATGGTTGCCTCATTTTTACACTTGCATCGCTTTCTCTCTCAATGCTCTTCTTAACAACTTACCAGTCGTATTCTTCGGTAATTCTATTAAAAACTCAATGCTTTTCGGCACTTTATATTTCGCTAAATGTAACGTACAGTAATGCATTAGTTCTTCTTCTGTTACGTTCGTTTGTTTCAGAACGACGTAAGCTCGCACTGCTTCTCCTAAGTTTTCATCAGGAACACCGATTACGACAACTTCCGCTACTGATTCGTGCGTATATAATACTTCTTCTACTTCACGAGGGTATACGTTATAACCGCCAACTAAGACGATATCTTTTTTACGATCAACGATATAGAAGTAACCTTCTTCATCCATTTTCGCCAAGTCACCTGTATATAGCCAGCCGTCTTTCAATGTCGCAGCTGTATCTTCTGGTGCATTATAGTATCCTTTCATAACGTTAGGTCCGCGAACGATTAATTCACCGACTGCGCCGACAGGTACTTCTTCCCCAAGTTCATTTACAATTTTATTTTCTACATGCCAAATATTTGTGCCAATCGACCCTGGTTTACGAGGACGATCTAGCGGATTGAAACAAGTAACTGGTGATGCTTCTGATAAACCGTATCCTTCTGAAACAATAACGTTAAAACGTTTTTCAAAGTTTTGCAGAAGAGCAACAGGCATCGATGCACCACCGGAAATACAAAGGCGAAGCGTCTTCACATCTTCTGCACTTGCTTCTTCAAATAAATATAAATAATTGTACATCGTCGGTACGCCAGCAAAGATCGTTGGTTCGTATGTGCGACAAATACGGAATACTTCTTTCGGACTAAATTTCGGTAACATTAAAATCGTTGCCCCGTTCACAATCGGTGCATTTACCGCAACTGTTAAACAGAATACATGGAACATAGGCAGTGCCGCAACAACGCGGTCATCAGCCGTATATTGTAAATACGACGCCACATCGTTCGCATTACTATATAAATTTTTATGTGTAAGCATAGCGCCTTTCGGTTTTCCAGTTGTACCCGAAGTGTATAGAATAACCGCTACATCTTCTTCATCTAGTTCAGGACCTTCGTAAGTTGTATCTCCAGTCCCCACAAAACTAGTAAACGTTTTCATTTTTTCGGTTTCTGTATGGTTAAAATCTGATGAGGTTTCGCATATGATGATGTTTTCTAATGAAGGAAGTCTTGTTGTAAGAGATTGTATAACAGGTAGAAGGACGTCGAGTACGATGATTGTTTTTACATCTCCATTTTGTAAAATATAATGCATTTCGTCTGCTGTATAAATTGGATTAACTGGAATAACAGTTGCTCCGGCTTTCATTGTTCCGTATAAACCGACCAAAAAATGTGGTGAGTTCCCAACAACTAATGCGACATTGTCCCCTTTTCCAATACCCATTTCTGCTAAATTGCCAGAAAACCTTGTGACCATTTTGTTTAATTGGTCATATGAGACCGACTGATCCATAAATATATAAGCCGGTTTATCCCCCTTCTTTTTTGCCGTTTCAGCCAAAGATTGAACGAGATTCACAAAAACCCCACCTTTATAAAATTTAGAATATTTAAAAATTCTAAATTAATTATATTAAAAGAAAATTAAAGTGGCAAGTGATATTCTATTAACTGCATATAGACAGACCACCTACTCTTAGTTTACTTTGGAAGAATAAGGGGATTTTATTTGTAAGTAATTTATGAAACTAGACCAGAAATCATTTTAGGATAATATGCATTCATCTTTTCTCTAAGTTTATTAAGTTCCTCTTTATTTAACGTCGTATGCTCGCCGTGCAAGTTAAGAGCGTCCGCTCCATCTTCATGAAAATACACCGTAACATATAACGTCGGTAACCCTTTGTTGTTTTCATCTATTGATAAGACGACATCTGGCGTTTTATTAACAGTGCTGAATGTTTCATTTCTTTTCCACTTCTTATTTTGAAACATGTCTTGTATATCATGTATCTTTCGTTTGTTATCTGTATGCGTAAAATATATAACATTATCCTCAGCCGGTTTTCCGATAGACAAAATTGTACGACTTGAGGGCAATCCACTGTTACACGCTGTCATTCCGATGACGAAGCTGAGCAATAATATAACGTACATTACTCTTTTCATTTCGATTCGCCTCCTTTTCATATATATATTCCTTTATAAGAGGCAGATGTCCTGTAAGTATACATTTTGTGGTAAATGGAATTATATCGACAAAACTACAAAAAGAAAGAGGCTGCCTTTATGGCAGCCTCCCTCATTTTTAGAAGAATAAATGTAAGAAATCTTCTGTTGTAATGTTACCGAAGTAGCGTGCGATATCTACGCCTTCTAAAGCTGCAGTGAATGCATCTTTATCGAACTGAACGCCTGTTAGACGCTCTTCGATATCATGAACATCTAGTGAACCGAAGAAGTCGCCGTAAATTTTACATTCTGTTACTGTTCCTTTTTTCACTTCAAGACGAACATCAACTTGTCCAACTGGGAAGCGGTGTGAATGTTGTAAGTTGAACTTCGGTGATTTTCCGTAGTTCCAATCCCAATTTTGGTAACGTTCTTCAGAAAGTTTGTGGATCTCTTTCCAATCATTTTCTGTTAATTCATACGTTGGGATTTCTGTTTCTCCTTCGAAAATTGTTTCTAGAAGAAGTTGTCTAAACTCCTCTGTCGTCATTTCTTCGTTTAGGAACTCTGTAATGTTCGCAACGCGGCTACGGATTGATTTAATACCTTTTGATTGGATTTTATCCATTTTTACTTTTAACGCTGATACGACGTGATCGATTTCAGAGTCAAATAGTAACGTACCGTGACTGAACATACGACCTTTCGTTGAGAACTGCGCATTACCTGAAATTTTTCTACCTTCAGCTAAAATGTCGTTACGACCACTTAGTTCTGCATTTACGCCTAATTTACTAAGCGCTTTCGTTACAGGCTCTGTGAATTTTTTGAAGTTGCTGAAACTGTCTCCATCATCTTTCGTAATAAAGCTGAAGTTTAAGTTTCCTAAATCATGATATACTGCGCCTCCGCCTGATAGACGACGAACGACATGAATACCTTTTTCTTTTACGTAATCTGCATTAATTTCTTCTACTGTGTTTTGGTTTTTACCAATGATAATCGAAGGCTCATTAATGTAAAACAGTAAATATGTTTCGTTAATATCTAAATTCTTCACACAATATTCTTCAATCGCTAAGTTTATTCTAGGGTCTGTAATTCCTTTATTATCAATAAATAACATCGTATCACCTCATGAGTTCCATACGTAGCCACTATGCGCTAGCGTAATATGTCCACTGAAAATTTGTTTTGCTTCTGTTACTAAATCAGATGGGTTGCCTGTATGCGGTAAGTGCGTTAATAAAAGTTCTTTTACATTCGCATCTTTTACAATACTTGCTACTTCTGTACTATTCATATGCCCTGCTTTTGCAGCCTCTTGATGTGCATACATATTACACTCACAAATGAAAAGATCAGCATCTTTCGTGAATGGAATAAACTCAGGAATATAACTGGAATCAGCGCTGTATACTACGATATCACTACCTGCTGTAATGCGCATCGCAAAGCATGTAACAGGATGAACAGTTTTTAAGAATGAAATCGAGAACGGTCCAATTTGAAGTGTTTCTTCTGGATTGTACGCGATTCCTTTCGTATGCGGTTCATGTGTTAAAGAATGGAAACCATTCTCATCAAACGTATGACCGTATATTGGTAGTTCTGGTAGTTGCCTTGTTGTCGCGCTCGTAATTAATCTCGCATATTGCAATACCCCAATATCTGCAACATGATCGTGATGATAGTGCGATAGTACAACTGCATCTATATCAGATGGTGTTATATATTTTTGAAGCTGTGCTAGTACACCACTACCACAGTCTACAAGTAAACGAAAACCATCGTGTTCAAACAAATACCCCGACGTTGCTTCTCCCGCTTCTGGAAAGCCGCCCCAAAAGCCGACAACAGTCATTTTCATATGTATCCATCCTTTCTAAAACCGAGTAGGAATGCATGGTTTACTTACATCCTACATTGTTAACTATAATCCATTTCCTAAACTTTTTCATTAATTTTCAATTTTGTTATAAAACAGTTGTTGACTTTTATTTTTTGTACTAATACAATGATAGTAAGAAATGGAAATGGAGGGATTGACATGATCGATCAACCAATGGAGTTTTTCAGAAATTTACCGACGAAAACTTGTGCGCACTGTGGGAAAGAAATTGATGAGCAACACGAAGCATACCATAACAAATGTGACGATTGCGTTCACGAAGAATAGTAGTTTGTGAACATAAAAAAACCTAGCAGACATAGTCTACTAGGCTAATAACATCTTATCCTTCATCGTTGAACCTTTCACCAAGAGCTCCAGTTCAAACTCATACAATTCTTTTTTTCGATAATTTTTCGTATGGATTTTATCCATCATCAGGTCGACAACTTTTCGGGCCATTTCATCAATTGGCTGTTCAATAGTCGTAATACCTGGTTCTGTAATCTGCGATAATATTTGATTATCAAAACCGATAACAGCGAGATCATCTGGAATGCTCCAGTTATGGCGTTTCGCCTCTGAGATAATTCCAGCTGCTACCTCATCGCCTCCTGCCAAAATCGCGGTAGGATTTTTTTTGTCCTTTAATACTTCATGGAATATTCGTTTTCCATCCTCCCAAGAGAAAGCGTTTTCAAGAAAGTCAATCGCTTCTACTTGGCGGCTCTTCTCAGTTATTGCACGTAAAAAGCCCATTTTTCGCTGCTGGCTAACGACTTTGGTTTCGTTACCACGGCAAAAAATAAGATTACGATATCCTTGATCTAACACATGCTTCGCAGCTATGTATGCTCCTTGCGCATGATCAAACTTCACTGTTGGAATATTTGCTTCCTCAATATATTCATTACACAACACGATTGGACCGTGCTGTAAGTATGGCTCTACATCTTCCCACGGATTTTCTAGTGAACATAAAATAATCCCATCTACTTGCTTCGTAGATAATAATTGTAAATACTCCATCTCTTTTTCCGGTAAATATCTTGTTTGACAAATAATCAGTTTATATTTATGTTCAGAAGCAGCAATCTCGATTGCTTCGATAAATCTACTGAAGAAAGGATTTGTAATCCTTGGAACTAGCACCGCAATTGTTTCCGTTTTTTGTTTACGAAGCCTTCTCGCCGCAGAATTAGGAACGAAGCCTAAATGCTTCATTGCTAATTGAACCCTTTTTTTCTTCTCATCTGAAACATATGGATGATTATTAATCACCCTAGAAACCGTTGTCCTTGATAACCCCGCTAATTTCGCCACGTCCTCTATAGTCGACACGAAATTCTCCCCCTTTGCATGAAAACGTTTTCTTAAATTGATTATATAGTATATTATTGGAAACTGCAATATCGGTTGTTATGATTTTACTATATTAATATTATACATAGGAAAAAGTCTGTTAATGCAGGGGCAATATACTACTTTTAGAAATTTACGTTATGTACATTCCTTTTCTTAATACCATATATCCTTTATTCAATATAAAACCCCATCAATACGTCATCTCCATATGATCCATCTTCATACTTTATTTGCTTTCTTTGTCTTCCTTCTTCTACAAAACCCATACGTTTGTACACTTTAATTGCCCGATCATTAACAGAAACTACACCTAAGCAAATTTTCTCTAAACCTTTCTGCCCTTTCGCCCAACTAATAAGAAATTCAATTAATTTCGTGCCGATGCCTTGATTACAATACGCCTCTTTAATCCCCATTCCCATTGTGCCTGCGTGTTGTAACCGTTCTAGTTCATATCGGTTGAAAATTAAAAAGCCAACTACCTTCCCATCTACTTCATACACGATATAAAGATTACCTTTCTCATTACTTTTCCGTATCTTTTCTCTTTCTGCATTCATATCATTCGGTAACTTCTTTGGGGATACTATGAAAAATTTTGTAGTAGTTTCCGATAATATAATTTCTTTTCTAATATTCATAATTGCTTCTGCATCAGTCTCTTTTACTAACCGTATCATTGAATCACCTCGTACTTTTTCTTTTTAAAAATAATATTACAACTATAAAACGGCCAATATGCAATATTACATATTGAGAATCTTTTTACTCTTGATACAATATTCATATATCAAAATAAAAGGAATGTATACAATGAATCCAATCTTAACAGCTGCAAAACAACTATTACATAAAGAAGAAAAAATTTTATCTACTTTAAAATGTTCACTTACTGGCTATATGATTACGCATAAAGTCCCGTATCCTGGCATGTTACTTGCTACTAATCAAAGACTTCTCTTTTTTAGCCAATATAAAAACACATTCATTGCCGAATTTGATTATGAAAAAATTCTATCCATAGAAACGAAGAGAAGAATCTTTGACAAAAAAATAATATTTTACTATGAAGATGAATATATAACGCTTGGATACATTACAAGTTCGAATGTTGAAGCGTTCATAGACTTACTACATAGAACGTAAGTATTCCAAATGCATCTTTCATACTTGTATATACTTCTTTATCAAACAATATAGGTGAAAGGGCATAAACAAGAAAGATTATTAGCGGATTTACGATAAAATAATAAGTAAGATTGCCTTTCATCATATCAACTCCTCTACCCTATGTTTCTCTGTAAATTGTTGTAATTCCTGTCCTTTTATTTAGCTATACATGAAATATGATGAAATTAAGGAGAAAAAGGGATACAAAACAACCATTACATTATGAAGAAAATATTTTATCCACTTTAAGTACAGTTGTACAACTTTCTTACAACTGTATTTCTTTTTCATTTTTACTCCTCTCATCTACACTTCTCTTAATGTATTTATTACTTTTACGTCTGTAACTTTTTATTCAAATTAATAAATTTATTATGGTAAATTATGTTATAATTTAATTATACATACTTTGGAGGGGAAATAGTGAAAAAAGCTATTATCGTATTCAGCATCCTATATCTTATTTTAACCGTACATACAGGAGCTGTTCTTTTAGGAAAAGAGGATTATAAAGGGACTATCAATACATTAAAGAAAACAAAGGAAACCACTTCCTTTCAATCTGCAAAAGACGGTGTGATTTTATTAAAAGGAACATTAACTACCGCGCAACCTATTACAGAGGAAAAACTTCAAAATAAAGAATTCGCACTCCTTGAAATTAATACATATAAACGACGAAAAGCAAATTGGATAAACATTAATACTGAGCAGCATATTGCAAAGCAACTCTTACTAAACAATGAGACTCTTCCTGCATTAAAAGAAATCCGCTTCTCAATGGAACCAATTACACTGTCAGGCAAAGATATTTCTGCCGAAGACTATTCACTAAAAAAGGATGATACCCAATTAACAATTAAAGGTAAAGGATACCGATACACCGGAATAGAAAACAAATCAGACGTTCTTATTTTTGGCATAAAAAAAGGAGATACACTTGAAGGTTATAGTGGCTCTGAAATTCTAATAGGAAAAACAAAAGAGGACATTTCCAGTAACATGAAACTATATACTTTTGCTGAAAAATATGGTCCATTTGTTTGGATTGTAGCTACAATTATCCTTATAAGTATTGCTATATACTTCTTCCGTAAAAATAGAAAAACAAATGAAATTTCTCAGCCTATAAAGTGAAACTTTAATCAGTAGGTGTTTTGTTCAGCCTCACTGATTATTAGCCCACACTAATCAGGCGTTTATTGGCAGTCTATCTCCCACCTAACTTCTTTTCTCTAGCCAAATTTTGAGGTGGGAGCCTTACTGCCCACAAATAGCGTGATAAAAAAAGACCAATAAAAAAGGCACCATTTCGGTACCTTTTTTATGTTCCTTATTTACGCTTCAACCGATTGATTTTCAGCAATATTTCTAAATTGTCGTTTATGCATCCAAGTTAATGAAGCGATTGTTCCAAGTGATAATACAACAATGAAGATCATGAGCATTCCAATGTTTTGCCACATGAAGTTAAAGTCTCCGCTTGATACAACTGCCTTCAATCCAGATACAGAGTATGTCATCGGTAACCAAGCATTGAATGGTTGTAAAAACTTCGGAATCAATTCTAGTGGGAATGTTCCGGCACTCGTTGTAAGCTGAATAATTAATGTGATGATGGCGATGAAACGGCCTGCATCACCGAATGCTGTTACTAAACATTGAATTAATGCGATAAATGCTAAACTTGTAATGATACTAAAGAGTATGAAGTATGGAATGCTTTGTACTTCTACACCCAATCCGAACAGTAATATAACATCTGCTACTATCGCTTGAATAATACCAACTGATAGTAGTACGCCGAACTTACTAATAAACCAACTAAACCCTGATTTCGGAACGCCGACTGTATCACGTAATGGATATACGATTGATAATAGTAATGCCCCAACGAATAAACCGAGTGATAAGAAGTACGGCGTAAATCCAGTTCCGTAGTTTGGAACTTCCGCCATTTTCTCCGTCTTCACTTTTACAGGACTTGCAAACATATCATACGTTTTATCCGTCCCTTTTACTTCACCAGTTTTTTCTGCTCCTTCGCCAAGTTTCTCTGCAAGTTCACCTGAACCATCGTTTACTTTTACGAGACCATCCGTTACTTTTCCTGATCCGTCTGCTAGTTTATTTACTCCGTCGATTAGCTGGGTTGAGCCATTTGATAATGTGCCTAAGCCTGTTGTTACTTGACCGGAGCCATCTGCTAATTGATTTACTCCACCTGCCATTTGATTTGCTCCTACAGATAATGTTCCTAAACCGCCTGTTACTTGGCTTGAACCATCTGCTAATTTGGATACCCCTGCTGATAATGTTCCTAAACCGCCTGTTACTTGACCGGAGCCATCTGCTAATTGGGACACCCCTACAGATAATGTTCCTAAACCGCCTGTTACTTGGCTTGAACCATCTGCTAATTTGGATACCCCTGCTAATAATGTTCCTAAACCGCCTGTTACTTGGCTTGAGCCATCTGCTAATTGATTTACTCCACCTGCCATTTGGTTTGCTTCTGCAGACAATGTTCCTAAACCGCCTGTTACTTGACTTGAGCCATCTGCTAATTGATGTACACCACCTGCCATTTGATTTGCTCCTGCAGATAATGTTCCTAAACCGCCTGTTACTTGACCAGAGCCATCTGCTAATTGATTTATCGCATCAATTAATTGACCGGATTCATTTTTAAATTTATTTGCGCCTTCTTTTGCTACATTTAAATTTTTACCAAACCCTTGGAAATTTTCAACAAATCCTTTTTGTGCACTGGCTAATTTCTCAATACCCTCTGTTAAAGAGTCCAATTTCGCTGTATTCGGTAGTTTGTTTTGTGCATCACTTGTTTTTTGATTTATTTCGCCTTTTAATTGTTTTACTTCTTCATTTAATTTATTTGTTCCACCTGCTACTCCGGCAGCTTTTTGTTGAACTGTAGCTGTACTTTTTACAGCACTTGTTATAAATGGTTGTAACTGCTCTTGATATTCTTTCGGTAAACTCTCGATTTGCTTTTGTAAATTCGCTACATCTTGCGCTGCATTTTTTGCATCTCCTGCTGTTGATTGCGTAAGTTCATTTAACTGATTTACATTCGCCCCAGCTCCATCTATTTTCTCATTTACTGTATTCAATATAGAAGGGCCTTTCGACTGTATTTCCTCTAAACCTGCAGCAGAACTTTTCACTTTACTATTTAAATCTTGCAAACCCTTTTCAATTTTTTGAGAAGCTACCTCTAATTGTTTTTGTCCCCCAACCAGTTGTTCCATACCATTTGATAGATCAGTTGTTCCTGTTTTTAATTCACCGGATTTACTTACTAACTTGTTCAAACCACCGGTCACTTTCTCAGATCCATCACGCAATTCGCCAATACCTTTTTGCATTTCACCCGTTTTGTTATTTAACGTATTTAAACCGTCTGTTACTTTTCCTGACCCATCTACTAATTTTCCGATACCTGTTTGCATCTCACTTGTTTTACTATTTAACGTATTTAAACCGTTCGTTACTTTTCCTGATCCATCTACTAATTTCCCGATACCTGTATTGCTATTTAGTGCATGTAAACCATCTGTTACTTTTCCTGACCCATCTACTAATTTTCCGATACCTGCATTGCTATTTAGTGCATGTAAACCGTCTGTTACTTTTCCTGACCCATCTACTAATTTTCCGATACCTACATTGCTATTTAATACATGTAAACCATCTGTTACTTTTCCTGACCCATCTACTAATTTCCCGATACCTATTTGCATTTCACCGGTTTTGCTATTTAACGTATTTAAACCTGCTGTCACTTTCCCAGATCCATCAAATAGTTTCCCAACTCCATCCTTCATCTCCCCAGACTTCCCTTGAAGTGTATGAAGGCCATCCGTCACTTTACTTGAACCATCATGCAATTCACTTGATCCGTCGTGTAGTTTACTTGCCCCTTCTGATCCATCTGCTAATCCTTTTGAGACGTCTTTAATAGAATCGAACATTTTCTCTGCATATGTTTTCGTTAACGTGCTTGATACTTCAGTTTTAATCTTTTCAATGGCTGTTCCTCCAATTTGTGAAGATAAGAAGTTTAAACTTTCGTTTGGAATGTACTCTAAGTTTAATGGCTTTGGATTGTCTTTTAGTAACGTTGTAGCGTTACTGGAGAAGTCATCTGGAATGCGCACTAACATGTAATACTTTCTACCTTCCATTCCTTTCTTCGCTTCTTTTTCACTTACGAACTCCCATTTAAAACTTTTATTATCTTTTAAATTATCAACGAGCCCTTTTCCAACCTCAATTGGTTTCCCATCAAATACTGCGCCTTTATCTAAATTGACTACTGCAACTGGTAAGTCATCTAACTGTTTATACGGATCCCAAAAGGCCCACAAAAACATCCCTGCATATAAAATCGGTACGAATAAGACCGCAATAATTGGAATTAATATTTTTTTACTTTTTATAATTTCCGTGAACTCTTTCCGAAGTAACTGATTCCCTTTCATAATTCCTCCCCCTTTTATAAAATGACCAAAATGTTCATATAGTCATTTTTACCCAAACAAAAAGGCTATACTTGTTCATACATATGCCTTATTCCCGAATTTATTACTATGCAACTTTTTCTCATTATGATTATAATTTTTCTATATCCCCCCTTAACTTAAATATATGACCATATTGTTCATTTGGTCATTTTTTATAAAATTAAAAGGATTATCTTAGTTTGACAATCCTTTTAGTAAATAAAGTTCAAATAACTCTGCAATTTTTTCTTTTTCTAGCGGTTCATGATTTTTTTCCCAATCAAAAATAAGCGATACATATAGACGAAGCATAATAAATGCTGTAATTTCTGGATCACATTTGCTAATTTCACCTTTTTCAATCGCAATCTTTAAATACGATTGAATAACAGAAACGATTTCCACATCAACTTGTTGCATAACTTCTTGTACTTCTTTCGTTCCCATATCGCGCTCTTCTTGAATTAATTTAATCATAAGCTGATGTTCTTTTCTAAATTCCAAGATGCTATATAATGCTCTATGTACATTTTCAAAAAATGAAACATCTGAACGAATTGCACTTTCTGCAACTTGCTTCATTTCTGTAATTAAATTAGAAATAATTTCACCAAATAGCTCTTCTTTATTTTTGAAAAAAGTATAAATCGTTCCTTTTCCTACATTCGCTAACTTCGCTACTTGATCCATCGTTGTTGCTTTATAACCGAACGCTGAAAAAGACTTTGTTGCAGCTTCAATAATAGAACGTTTTCGATCTATCGCCACATTGTCACCTCCAAAAATGACCAATTGGATAATATAGTCAATCAGTACATCTTTGATATTACCACACGCTTACATTCTATACAAGTTCTCTTTTTATTATTTCCAGTATAAAAAAATTTCAGTCAAGTTATATCATACTGTCCATAGTTTATCAAAAAGTATACTTGTATGGAAAGCTAGAATATATTCGTAAATAATTGCTGACTAGATCCCACTAGAAACTTAATAAAATAGACAGTGTTCTTAAAACCAAAGTTTTAAGAACACTGTCTATTATTTTGACATAGAAAGTAATATTTTCTCCATCTCTTTCTTAGTTAGATCATCATCAATTATCTCTTCGTATATCTTTGTATCTCTTGTAAAAATATCATTTACTATGACAATTTGATAATCACTATTCTTACCTTGTGCTGGTACAAACATTTTGAGTCCTTTTAACTTACTCTCTCCTTGAGAATATTTATTATATACCATTTCTTTCCCGTCTAAACTATAACTTTCTAGATTCTCTTCTCCAGGCATCATGTAGTGTAGTGGATCCTTACCACCATTAACATTACCATCCATATACATCCTTGACTGGTAAATTGTAAAACCATATTTCCCTTTTGTATATTCTGATTTAATAACTAATTCTACATCTCTTCCAAAATATGAATCAGCCCATTCTCTCTTTAATTCATAACCTTCAGGTATATAAGTTGGCTCCTTAATTTGATACGGTACATGTTCTTTTGCTTCTTCTATAGTATATGTTAAAGACTTCTGCAATTTATCATTAAAAGGGTTTAATTTCTTCTGAATACTAGCTAATTTTTCTTGATTAGTTTTATTCAAACGTTCAAGATTAATTTCCTTTGTATCTCCATCATAATTCTCAGGCACATTTTTCTTAACCATTGCTTGTTTCTGAATTTCGCTAGCCTCTTTAAATAATTGGACATATTGTTCAAATTCTTTTTTTGTAAAATTCTTTTCTGCCAAATACAAAAGATCTGTATCTCTTTTATATGACTTTATCGACATACCCCATTCTCTACTTGCATTCTCTGGTGTACCATATACTGTTTCTATCGCTTTTTCAAATGCCGCTTTAGATTGCTTATTTTCTACAACCTTTTCCTTCTGTCTTTCATCTCCCTCGGTTATCCTTGCATTTAATAAAAATCCGCCTGCTATAGCTGCTATCGCAATCACTCCAAGTAAAGAAAGACGATACGATTTCTTTTGGAATTTTTTAATCATAATGATTCTCCTTTTTAGTGTTCGTTTATTTCTACTTAAATTTGCTAGGCTTGGTACTTGATAGGAATAGTGTTGTAGAAGGGTAATAATTGTATGACCGTATGCAATTTGTTCCTCTTTATCTATAAAAGTAAGTGCATATGCATCACAGGCTAATTCTTGATCTTCTCGCATACAAAAATAGGCGTACCAAAGAATCGGATTGAACCAATTTAATAGGATTAAACTGTACATAATCCAATTTACAGCTACATCGTTTCTCTTAATATGAGCTAACTCATGGTAAAAGACATATTGTAATTGTTGTTCATTTAATACTTTCATATGTTTTTTTGATAGTAATACTTTCGGGCGAAAGAAACTAAAAACCGTTGGACTTGCAATCTTTCCTGCAAGACGTAATGAAACTGCCTTCTTCATTTTCATAGATTGCTTACAGCGATTAAACACTGTAGCGACCTGTTCATCCGTAATATCCGGTTGTTTCTTTATGTACGAATATAAACGTCTATTTGTAAGAAACGTTATGACTGCTAATACGATTACCCCAGCTAGCCAAACATACAAAGCAAGTTGGTATAAAGAAAATGTAGTCTGTTTTTCCGAACTGACTTTTACTTCCGGTTCGCTAGTTTTTGTCACCATTTTAGAATTTGATTCCAATTCCACTTTACGGTCGCTTTCTATGTTTACTATATTCTCAGTAGCCGGCATATTTTTTGGAATAACTTCCGATACGCTAGAACTATAAGAAAGTAATGAGTAAATGCTATAAGAGCTATCTGGCGACCACGGTAAAAGGAGTCTTATCATTAATACGATCCACAGCATATATTGCCACCGGGGGGATAATTTATTTCTAAATAGAACTTTTATACATAAAATAAATCCGACTAATATGCTAGCCATAAGTGACGTTTCTATAAGCCAATCAAAAAAATGAGGAAGGTATACATTTATAAGCGTGTTTATCATTTTTATCGATCCTTCCTCTTATTCTCCTCTGTCTTCTCATCTAAAATGCGTTTTAATTCATTAATATCTTCTGAAGATAATTTCTCCTCTTTTAAGAAATTAACAAGTAATGGCTTAAACGCTGCACCGCAAAAACGTTTTAGTAAAGATTTCGTTTCCACTTGCAAATAATTATGTTGTGATACTAACGGGTAATAAGCGTACATACGCCCTTTATCTTGATGGTAAGAAACGGCTTCCTTTTGCACTAATCGATTAATTAATGTGCGGATTGTTTTCGGTTTCCAGTCCATTGCATCTTCCAGTTCTTCTATAATTTCATTCGCTGTTTGCGGAGAACTCGACCAAAGTACTTTCATAATTTCTAATTCCGCTTCAGATATTTTAGGTAATTGATTTGTCATCGTATGTTTCACTCCTAAGTATTACATTTGTAATCTATAATTAAGATTACAAATGTAATACTTAATTGTCAACCATATTTTAGAAAAATTAATTTCAGCTAAACCTTACTTACCAACAACAAATTTCCTCTTTTTCAAATAATCAAATAAAAAAACAAGAAAATCTTTACAATTAATAGTAATATAGAAAATAGACAAGTTTATCAAAACAGTGGAGGCTTTTTCAGTCATGATGCGTGCACTTCGTTTAAATATAAAGCAAGCTTTTTGTAATCGTGTTTCTTTAATTATTATGTTTAGTGGATTTGTTCTTATTTGTATTTATCATTATTATTATGTAATTCGTTATTTAGGAGACGCTGCGAATGGACCTATATCGACGGATATTAAATGGATTGGATTTCGTGGCAATGAAATGGATGTTTATTTATTATTAATGCCAGTTATTGCAAGTCTTCCCTTTAGTACAAGTTATAACTCGGATAAGTCCGATGGTTTTAAACCGTTTGTCAGTAAAGAAATTTCTTTATTTTCTTATTCAGTAACGAAATATATCGTTACATTTTTTTGCGGCGGACTTCTTTATACATTTCCATTCATCTTATCGTTATTATTTTGCAAATTAACCATTCCAGACGGAGTACCAACGGCTGGTTCAGGCATTATAAATGATAACGGGATGTTCGCAAACTTATATGAAACTTCTCCCATCACTTACATTGCTGTATATATCGGAATTAATTTTTTATTTGCAGGTTTGATGGCTCTTTTAGGACTTGCTGCATCTGCATGGTCCCAAAAGGACTATATGGCGCTTCTATTTCCATTTGCAACTACCTCTATTCCTTACGTCCTGCTAAATACGGTACTCCCTACAATAGGCGGAGCACCTATTCATTTATATGATCCAAGGCAGCCGCTGCATGGCATGTCACCATATATTTTGACAATACAATGTGCCTTCTTCCTCCTCGTTAGCTTAATCATGTATATACAAGGAGTAAAACGTGATAGAAAAAAATATAGAAGAAGGTTGCAAAAAAGAGAGCGGTGTAGAAAGGCGTTTCAAGTATAATAAAACCCTAATTTCCTTACTATATTGGAAATTAGGGTTTTATTTACTATTCACTTACGGTGTACCAGCCAATCCCCATAAAATAACAACCGCTACAAAATAAATCGCTTTAATCACTACTACTAAACATAATGAAACAATTGCATATTTACTTAATTCTCTTCTTGCACCTATTAAAGTGAAAATAACCGCCAAACTAAATGTTATATAAGAAGTTGCTGTATGTATTAAGTTATACGTAATATCTAGATTGCTTGTAAGTCCTGTTATATCAGCTACAAACTGAAGCATGACGATCGTACTAAAAAAAATTGCAAACTGATTCATTACCTTTCCATTTATTTGTAACTGCATTGTTGTCCTCCTTATTAAAAAACTAAATATTCAATCAATTTTATCATTAGATTACAAAAAAAGGAATCATCTCTTTATACTATTCTATAACGATGCAAAAAAAGAACGCTTAGTCACCTAAGCGTTCCTTTCTTTAAGAAGCTTTCTTCAAATCAATTTGAGCAAGTACTGGGTCATGGTCGCTTACACGTCCATGCTCTTTCATTATATTTGAGTTTAAGTGCACTGGATCTACAATTGTGTGTGGTGCGATATTATTTGTTACTAAAATATGATCTAACACTTGTGCATTTCCTTCGTGAATGTACGTGTAACGATTCTCTTTTGGCACTGTGTTTAACATATCTTTTAAGATTGTTCCCTCTAGTGTTTTTAGTGGTTTAGAGAATTCGAAATCGTTCATATCACCTAACACGACAACTGGTGCATTCGTATTCTTTTTCTGAATTCCTTGCACGAAATGATTTACCTCTTGTGCTAACTGAATTCGTTTGTCTTCACTTCTTAATACGAGCGGCTGCACTTTTCCAAATGGCGTTGCATCTCCTAGTTTTGAGTTTAAGTGATTTGCAACGACAACAATGTTTTGTCCTTGGAACGTAAATTCTGCCGCTAACGGTTTACGTGTACTTTCAAATAATGGATTTTCGTCTCCAATACGAACAACATTTTTATCAAGTAACTTTGGTACCGTCGCTAATTTCACGCGTGATGGATTATAGAAGAAGCCGACGCGAATATTCGCTCCTGGTGCTCCTCCGTCTTGATTATTGTTTGGAGCGATTTCTACATACTCATACTTCGGTCCACGAATTTCTAGAACTGCATCAATGATACGTTTTGCGCTTAATGACGCATCTGTTGTACCGTCATTAATTGATCCGTTATTATCTTGCATTTCCTCTACACCGATAATATCTGGCATTTTTAAGTTGTATTTAATAGAATACGCTAACGCTTTTACCTTTTCATCTGTTGTTTCTTTTTTATTCGCTGAGAAGTTTTCAATGTTATATGTAGCAACCGTTAACTTATCAAGACGAGGCTGAATATTTGCGCCTACTTGCTTAAATCCGCCATCCACTACAGCTGGCAGTTCTGTTATTGGCGAAATACGGAAAGAACCGTAATCATATCCTACTACCCCTGTTATATCTCCAGTGAAAGTATCTCCTACTTTTGCTACATAATCGCGAGGTACTTTTACAGAAAGGCGCTCTGGGTTTAATTGATTTTCATCTAATAGAGGTGTGCCATATTGTGTTACTATTTTATCTCCACCATTTTTTACTGTTACATATAAATTTCCGTTTTTCTGAGGTGTAATAATTTTTGGTGTTGACATCGTAACACGCATACCTTCTATACTTTCATAGAGGTCGATTGCATCTTCATTTGGATCAAATAAACTAAATGCATCATTATCAATAATCTGGTCTGGGATTTTCACACCGTTTTCCCCAAGTACAATCGGTGCCGGCAAAGATTGATCTTTTGCGATTACAGCAACGCGACTCGCCTTAATTTCTGTCGTCGTTAAGTCTGTTTCAAATCGCTCTGCATAGCCTGGTCCAACATATTCTTCTACTACTCCATCAACTTGAATAAGATCTCCTACTGCTACATTCGCATCTTTTTTATATACGTACATACCTTCTGAAGTAGCTGGATCATTATCTGGCTGATTATCTTCTATATAAAAACCATTTTTATCAAGCGCTGTGACAACGCCTTCCACATTGTTTACTTTCTTCCCGTTGTAAGGAGACATATGTGATTTTCCTTGAATGTCATGAATACGAACCTGTTCATTATTTACGATAATAAATGAAAATGTCGAAATTGCTGAAGAAGTAAGTCCTTCTTTTTCTGCGATTGCTTTCACTACACTATTTTCATTCACTATAATCTGTCCATTATAACGAACACTTTTATTAGTAGGATTAGAGCCATCTAACGTATAGTAAATTGTTGCACCTTCTGTATTCGTCGTTAATGTTACCGCTGTTCCTTTAGCAACTTCTCCGCCGTTCGGTGAAGCTACTACATCGCTAACACGGTTTTGTCCTTCACCTTGAAACTTATAAGCTGTTACTGATTTTAGACCTGGGTTACTAAAATATAATTCAAGAGTCCCAGTCAAACTAACTTTCTTCCCGATATTTTCAGGGTGATCTTTTACATTCACTGCCGTTCTCACATCACCTTTTGGCAACTGAACGGGCATGATTTTGTCTGGATTCGTTTCGTTTGGCGAATCTGCAATTGCTACGTTTGTATCATCAAACTTAGCTGGATCCTTCGTATATTTAGAAGAACTTTGCGTATATCCGACAATATAGCCTTCCACAATCCCCTTCGTTTTCCCTTGCTGCTTAAATACTTGAATTGCTTTTTCTACTGACATAGAAGCAGTTTCTTCTGCTTGCGCTAAAGTTCCAGTAAATGAAAGCAATAGCAAGAATGATAAAAAGACGCTTAACAATTTCTTCACAGCCATTTTCCTCTCCCTATTTCATATTTTCTCAGCATTTCTATCATAACAAATGATTCGTTATATAGAACTATTTTTCGACAAATTTTACAAAAGATTTATTTAATTTACAAGCTTTCAAACTATAATACAAAATAATAATTTTACACCTTCTACAAATGCACTCTATAATGTTAGGGAGAGAAAACAGAAAATATCGACATTTGATTGGCATGTAAAATGGATTCATTTGAATAGGAGTGATTGGATGGAAGTGCAAACAGAAACATACCGCGCAGCTATGAATGGAACATTAGAACGTCATTTTTCAGATATGATTGCTGTTATACCAACTAGAATTACAATTGAGCAGTTAAAACACCGACTAGAAATTATCGCTACTAAAGTTGATGAGTTAAAAATTGTTTATAGTGATGAGACAAGCCTTATTGTTGAATTACATATGGGTGAAACAGTCATACCGTATGAACTGCATATTGATGAGGCGAACGACCCAGAAGAATATAAAATGTACAATAGACAAGATTCTACAATTGTAGATCGTAATTTTGAAGATGTGGCTTTCGGCACTGAAATTTTCACTCGTACGCTATTTGTAGGCGATGTACTGGACTGCTTTTTCCAGCAGTTACAGTTTTTATGGAATCTCGCCCCAGATTTGTTATTTGTAATCGATTCAAGTGCAGCAATGAAAGTGATATCTAGAAGCTATATTGAATATCACGTTGAAAATGAATTATTACCTGACATTCCTGACTTGTACGTTATTCATTCTGTTTATGAAGACGATAAAGATGATGAGCCTACGCAATATTGGTTTCATACACATGGTCTTTTAAGAGCAGGCGTAACTGAAATAGAGTTAATTATTCCAAATCGCATTTCTTCCTACTACGGCATTGGCGATCTCTTTCAAACATTTGCTAATAATGCCGTTGAGAATGGACAAGTCCCTATGAATGAGCCTATCGTTATCGCGCATAGTCAGCAAGGTTCTATACATACAGTCGCTGTTCCGTGGGAAAAAGGATTATCTTATATAGGGCATAAAACGAGTATGGACCAATTATCTTCAATCGAGGATGAAGAAGTGAAACTACAACCAATAGATGCACAAAATACATTCTTAGGCGGAATGGATGCCCGAGATGAATACCATCAATCTCCATCCGTTCTCTTATTCAAATTTAATACTTCAGAAGAATATATTGAAAGTTTTTTCAAAGAACACGAGGAAGCTACAGGGCTCATGTTCTATAAAACAAATAGTGAAACGGCTCGTATGGCTTACAATGCGAAAAATACTTTCGGGTATTTCAGCAACATTTTTCATATTGAACAATCAAATGAAGATTTTCGTTTCCTTGCTAAGTTTGGTGTCTCCTACGAAGAAGGAAAAAGTGAACATATGTGGTTTGAAATGCAAAACATTACGGAAGATTTCATTCAAGGAATACTCATTAATGAACCATATTTTATAGAAGATATGAGTGAAGGAAATAGTTATCATTTAGATTTTGATAACTTAACAGAGTGGGTTATTTATGCAGGAGATGCTGTTATAAAGCCAAATAACTTATATATGTTTATTGGCGAATAAGTATTTTATATAATAAACGAAACGCCTTCAATATGATTGAAGGCGTTTCTTATAATTTATTGTGCGATTAATTCAGCATCTATTACTTTCTCCAAATGAGATAATACACGCTTTGCAGCTTCCTCACCTTGATTCATACAGTCTGGAAGTCCAGCACCAGCATAGGAGCTACCTGCCAAGTATATACCTGGCAACTCTTTCTCCATAAATGTTGTGAGCTTTTTCATTCGCTCGTTATGGCCCACTGTATATTGAGGCATCGCTTCTTTCCAGCGACTTACGATTGTAAACTCTGGATCCTCTGTAATATCCATCGTCTTCCTTAAATCTTCTAGTACGAGCTGAACGAGTTCTTCTTCAGTTTGTTCTACAACCGCTTCATCACCAGCACGTCCAACGTAACAGCGAAGGAGTGTTTTTCCTTCTGGCGTTGTATGTGGCCATTTTTTATGCGTCCACGTACATGCTGTAATGGTGTAATCGCTATTTCGTGATACGACAAATCCTGTACCATTAATATCGCGCTGGATTGCAGACTTTTGGAAAGCAAGTGCCACATTCGCAACGGATGTGGCTGGAATATTACGGAAGAAACGAAACTGCTTGTACTGAGCAAACATGGATGGCAATACTTTATGCGAAGTTGCCACTACGATGGCGTCCGCTTCTATTTCTTTTCCGTTACTAAGAGTAATCGTATAACCATCACCCTGTTTCGCAACTTTTTCAATGCGAGTTCCCTTTATTATCGTACCTTCATGCATCTTTGCTTCGAGAGATTTTACGATAGATTCTAAACCTGTTTTCACTGTTTGGAACATTCCCTTTTTCGGTTCAGCTTTCTCTTCTTTCGGAGCGAGCGTACGCATACCGAGTGAAATACTGCGATGTTTCTGCTCAATTTGATACATTTGCGGGAATGTTGACATTAAGCTCATTTCATCAATATCCCCTGCATAAATACCCGATAGTAACGGCTCTATTAAGTTTTCAACCACTTCGTTTCCAAGACGATGTCTGAAAAATTGTCCGAGTGATTGGTCAGATACTGGCTTTGACCTCGGCATTAATAGATCAAAGCCAGCTCTTAGTTTACCAATTGGGGAGAACAGCCCGGAAAATAGAAACGGCGTAATTTGCGTTGGAATTCCCATCATTGATCCATTCGGCATTTTATGTAACCGATTGTTTACAAGGATAAATGATTGACCGGGTTGATTATTTACAAGTTCATCGCCAAGACCTAATTCTTTCACTAATCTAGCTGCACTTTCTTTTCGTGCTAAGAAAGAATCTGGTCCGCGCTCAATTGTAAATCCATCTTTTCGAACGGTTTGAATTTTTCCGCCAAGTTTACCCGATGCTTCTATAAGTAATGTATCAATCGGCAAGTTTTTTTCATGCATATTTTTTTGTAAGTTATACATTGCTGTTAATCCAGTGATGCCTCCGCCGACGATCACAACTTTTTTCCTCAAGCAGGCTCCTCCTTTCTTCTTACAGTACAGATTCTTTTTTCTTTAATACAACATCTGTTAAACAATCAATAAATGCGTCCGATGCATTTGGCATTTCTGGACGATAATATTTTGCACCAATTTCATCCGTTACAACTTTACACTCAAAGTCGTTGTCATATAAAACTTCTAAATGTTCCGCAACAAATCCAACTGGTGCATATACGAATGAAGTATAACCGTGCTTTTCATTTAGTTCTCTCGTTAAATCTTGTACATCTGGACCAATCCAAGGATCTGGTGTGTTTCCTGCACTTTGCCAGCCTACTGCATAGTTTGCTACTTCAGCTCCGCGCGCGATATAGTCCGCTGTTTCATTTAATTGATCTGGATATGGATCGCCCATTGCAATAATTTTCTCTGGTAAGCTATGCGCAGATACGATTAATACTGCTTTTTCACGCTCTGCATCTGACATACCGTTATATATACCTTTCACTGCATCGACCCAGTACTGGATGAATTTCGGCTCTTTATACCAGCTATCAATGCCATGAATTATTAAGTTTCCAAGTTTCTCAGCTTCTTCTTGTGCTCGTCCAATGTATGATTTCACGCTAAACGTAGAATAGTGAGGTGCAAGAACAAGTGCGATTGCATCTTGTATTCCGTCGTTATGCATATCTTTCACTGCATCTTCAATAAACGGTTCAATATGTTTTAAGCCAAGATACATATGATACTCTACTTCATCTTGTACTTCATTTAAACGCTGTTCTAACTTCTTAGCTTGCTCTAATGTAATAGTAGCTAAAGGAGAAATACCACCAATTGCACGGTAACGCTCTGTTAAATCTTCCAGCATTTCAGGACTTGGCTTTCTTCCTCTGCGAATATGTGTATAGTAACGTTCAATATCTTCTTCTTTATATGGCGTTCCGTATGCCATTACAAGCAAACCAATTTTCTTTTTCATACAGCAATTCTCCTTTACTTCGCTAACTGCCCTTTAGAGTATTCATGAATAAATGTAGTTAAACGTTTTAATGTATCTGGATTTACTTCTGGGAATACACCGTGACCTAAGTTAAAGATATAACCCGGCTGTTTCATCCCTTGATCTAAAATACCTTTTACATGTTCTTCAATAACAGACCATGGTGCAAGTAAGAATGAAGGGTCCATATTACCTTGTACCGCCTTATGAATACCGCGTGCACGTGCTTCTTCAATCGGTAAGCGCCAGTCTAAGCCGACTACATCAAGCGGTAAGTCGTGCCACTCATTCACTAAGTGTGCAGCTCCTACGCCGTGCATAATCATCGGTACACCCATCTTACGAACTTCTGCAAAAATACGCTCCATTGCTGGTTTAATAAATACGCGATAATCTGCTACATTTACTGTTCCAACCCAAGAATCGAAAATTTGAACTGCTTTTGCTCCTGCGTTAATTTGCGCTTTTAAATATGTAATAACCATATCTGCTAGTTTATCCATTAAAGCGAACCAAGCTTTTGGCTCTGCATACATGAACGCTTTCGTATTATGGTAGTTACGAGATGGACCGCCTTCAATCATATAGCTCGCTAATGTAAATGGAGCTCCTGAAAAACCGATTAACGGTACGTCTAACATTTCTGTCGTTAATAAACGAATTGTATCTAGTATGTACGGTACGTCATCTTCTGGATTGATTTCCCCTAGTTTTTCTACATCTTGTAAAGAACGGATTGGGTTATCGATAACTGGGCCAATACCTGATTTAATTTCTACATCCACACCAATTGCAGGTAGTGGTGACATAATATCTTTATAAAGAATTGCTGCGTCTACGTTATACTGATCAACCGGCAATTTTGTAACGTAAGCACATAACTCTGGATTGTGTGTAATTTCAAATAAAGAATACTTTTCTTTAATCTTTCTATATTCCGGCTGTGAACGACCTGCCTGACGCATATACCATGCTGGTACATAATCGGTACGTTCCCCCCTACATGCTTTTAAAAATGTCTCATTTATAGTTCTTACCAAGACCCTTGCTCCCTTCCTTACCAATGCTTCGAATACGTTCGATATTTATCTTTTTTTACTATACAGCTTGTAAAAACAAAATGCATAATATTATGTACGTTGTTCATTAAATTGACACAAACATTCTTAAAAACGCTTACCATTTTCACAACATTCTTATTATAACACAGAGAAAAACTATGGTTTAGCTACTTTTGACTTTTCTCCTTCACGATTCGTTTGTGTATTATATGGTACAACGTAAAAGCTCGGTTTTGAAAATATGTTAACGAACTTTTCCTCATATTCCCCAGCACCATTTACAGTGCTAACATGCGTATGAATTCCATTCTCCACTCTATAGATTCGGTACATAATTCTGTTATCTGGAAGTGGTGTCCAGCTTAATTTTGCTTTAAATAAACCGAAAGGGCTAAATGATAATTTCATTTTTACATCTTCAATTTTGCGCAGCCGAATCGGAGCGCCGATTGTTTCCACACCTTCAGGCTTCATAAACTTCTCTTTATGTTCTACATTAGCCTTCGTTAAAATTTTCTTAAACAATTTTGTCGCAGATGCACTTTCTCCTTGCAACTGATGCTCCTTATCCGTGCGGTCATAACCAATCCAAACAGCGCCTACTAAGTTTGGTGTATAGCCGACGAACCACATATCTCTTGCTCCCTTATCGTCATTTGGCAATGAAGTTGTACCTGTTTTCCCAGCTAACGCACCGTTATATACACCAACTCTCGCTGTTCCTTCCTTCACAACTCCTTCTAACATTTTCGTCATATACCATGCTGTCTGCTTCGAGAAGATTTTTGTCTCTACTTTTGGAGATTCCCCAATGACTGCACCGTGTCTATTTAATACTTTATCAATAACGTGCGGCTCGATAATATTTCCATTTGCTAAAAATGAACGATACATTTTTACAAGATCAAATGTTGAAACGCCATTTTTCAATCCGCCAAGCGCTGTACTTAAACCAGCATCTGCAATATGAACATTTCCTTTTTCTAAATATTGCTTTCCTTCTTCTACCCCTAACTCATTTAATAAAGAAACTGCCGGTACATTTGCCGACTCTAAAATCGCATCATACATCGTCATTTCTTTTGAATACTCATGATTATAATTTCGAGGTTCATACCCTTCAAAAGAATTTCTTTCATTCGTTAATAAAGAATACGGATTATACTTTTTCGTTTCTAGTGCTGGTGCATAAACGATAAGTGGTTTTAAAACAGATCCAGGCTGCCTTTTGGCAAAAACACGATTAAATCCTCTCGGGACGTACTTTCTTCCCCCAATCGCCGCTTTAATCCCTCCCGTACGATTATCCATTAATAAGAAAGCACCTTGCGCCCCCTCTTCTTTCCCAGGGAAATTCCTTGCATCTTGAAACTGGTTATATGCTACCTTTTGAATCTTTTCATCCATAGGTACGACAAACGTATATCCTCCGCGAAGTACTTCTTGATGAGACAATCCGTATAAACGAGCGGCTTCATCTATGACCATATCAATATACGGCATATATGCAAGCTCATTCTCATCTAAATTTTTATATAGAGCAATTGTCTTCCCTTGATAACGAACGCTTTCTTCTGCAGTCAAATAGCCTTGTTTATGCATAAGTGACAACACTAGATCACGGCGTTCCTTACTCTTCTCTGCAGAATAGTACGGTGAATATCCGTTTGGTGACTTCGGAAGGCCTGCAAGCATTGCCCCTTCCTCTACTGTTAAATCCTCAACATTTTTATTAAAATACAACTTTGCTGCCGCTTGAATGCCGTAAGCCCCATGACCAAAATAAATATGATTCATATACATTTCAAGAATTTGTTGCTTCGTATATTTTTGCTCTAATTGAAGAGAAATTGCGACTTCCTTCAATTTGCGCGTAAATGTTTTTTCACGAGTTAAAAAGACGTTTTTAGCGAGTTGCTGCGTAATGGTACTACCGCCCTCTACCTTCTCTCTAGCTAACGTATCTTTATAAAGAGCACGGAATATAGACGGATAATCAATCCCTTGATGCTCATAAAAACGAGAATCTTCCACCGCAACAAACGCCTGCTGCACATACTTCGGAATTTGCTCGATTGGTACGAGCTCTCTATTTTCTACGTATAATTTCGTAATTTCTTTCCCTTTCTGGTCAACGATACGTGATGAAGAGTGGAAAACGAGCTGCTTTTCATCCATCATATAGCCACCAGCTAACACGATAAGTTTATAGATTACAATCGCTACTACGAACGTTGCGACGCCGCCTAATAAAGTCCACTTTACTTTCTTCATACATCGTCCTTCTTTCCAAATGATGGTACATTTATTATTTGAAAAAGAAGTATCTTTATGTATATAATCTTCGAAGTTTTTTAAGAGAGTTGATATAATAGAAACAAACTATTAAGGGGGCATTAAAATGAAGGCTATTATTTCATACGAAACACCTCTAGAACAAGCACATTTCACTGCAAAAAATGATGAAAAAAATATGTTTTATAAAGAAAATACAGAAGAATCTATAGAAGGCTCACTTCAGTATGACGTACTAGATGCTGTCGGTGAATTTAAAGGACAACCTGGCTATATCGTTTGTAACAACATTTCTGTCACAGACGAAGGTCGCCCAGTATTTGAAAACCGCTTTAAAAACCGCGCAGGCCTTATTGAAAACGAACCAGGATTCCAAGCGATCCGTGTTCTACGTCCATTAAGTAACGATACATACGTCATCTTAACGATGTGGGAAACAGAGCAAAACTTTAAAGACTGGACAGAATCACGTTCATTCGAAAACGCTCATAAGAAACGCCCTGTACAAGCAGAAGGACAAGCTCCAGCTCATCCACATGCGGAACAGCAAAAGAGTATTTTCTCTCGTCCGTCGTTCGTGACTACTTTTGATGTGTTAGTTTAATTAAAACATAATACAACACTAACAGTACGTGAAATTATATTAACGATTTTCCGAATATATCTATCATATCTTTGAATATATCAACGATTTTCCGAATATATCTATCACATCTTGAAATATATCAACGATTTTCCGAATATATCTATCATATCTTGAAATATATCAACGATTCGACTAAAGATATCCATTTAATAACAAAAAGGAAACACCATTACACACCGGTGTTTCCTTTTTCTTTGTACCAATTATATATACGAAGTGAATCTTTTTTTCTCATATGCTTTACTTCATAACCGCGCCCAGCTACCGCTACAAGAGTTGTACATAATTCATCTTTTCTTTGAAAATACGATTGATTATAACCTACTGCTTGAACATGTCTTCTTCGCATTATTCCTGTATATTTCGAAAAATTACGATATACAACCGTTAGTTGATTTTCTCTTAATTCATAACCGCCACTTTTATATCTAGCATACGCAAGTAACGAAAACACGATAAATAACGGTAAAATAACAAACAACGCAATATATTGTTTAAAATATATACTCACGCTGGCAATTAGAACTGTGAGTATGATACTTATTAACCAGCCCATAATGAAATAACGACGCAACGCTGTTTTTGGTAAGTGAACGATCTCCGCTTCGATTTCATATGGTAACTCTAAATATGTGATCAGGTGCTGTACATCTTTTTTCTTCATAAATGGATGCAACATTACTTCGTTACTTGCTGCTCCAATACTTTGAATTGCTTCCACTTCAACAGCACAATAGCCAAACGGCTGGCGAAGCATACCTTCTTTTACAGTAATCGCTTGAATGCGGTGCAATTTTAAGACAAACTCTTTCTTTTCAAATAATCCTTGAACGATACGAATCTCTTCCCCTTTTCGCTCAATTTTAAAGTTTGCATATTTCAACACATATCCAGCCGTGGAAATAATCCACGAAATTGCCATTAAAATTAATGCAATTACAATTAGTTTATAAACACCGTTTCCCATCACATACGCTTCTACTTTACTTGTGAATCCTTCAGGAAGAACAAAATCAAACTTTGTGTAAAGAAGTACCAGTCCAGAGAACACTAGTCCGAACCGACCAGATGTAATCGCTGCGGCTAAAACCTCTTTCGCTGTTAACTGATAAACCGTCTTGCTTTCTTCCTCTTCTATTTCTTCTTTTACAGTAGTTTCTTTCTTATGTAATAAAGAAATTAAATGTTTTGCCTCGTCTTCTTTAATACCAGCCAACATCACTTCTGGTTCATTACCACCACCGGCTACTTCTATATTTAACTTCATAAGTCCGAGCATTTGATAAATGATGTTAGAAGACGTACTAATATTTTGTACACGCTCTTTATTTAAATAGCTTTCCTTCTTTACAAAAACACCGTGCTTTATATGTAAAATATTATTCTCAATCCAGTACACTTTAAAATACCATTTAATTGCTGAAAAAATAGCCATGATGAATAAAACAACCAGAAGAAAAAGATAAAATAAATACCAAGGTTCCACTTGTTCATCAGGTTTAAATAAAACAAGAATAATAAGTGGCAACAAACTCGCAATCCTAATACCTAACAATATCGTAATCGGATGTTGCCTCTTATACATCCTTATCACTCACTTTCGCAAGTTCTCCAATTTGTCTTTTCAGCTGTTCTGCTTCTTCTTTCGTTAAACCTGGAATACTATGAGAAGTTGCGGCTGTTGAAATATGTAATTCTGCTAAATTATACTTTCTCATGATCGGCCCTTGCTCAATCGTTACGTGCTGCACACGGATCATCGGAATAAGTACGCGTTTTACAACAAACATTCCCTTTTGAATCTCAATCTCTTCTTCATTTAATCTGTAACTATAATAGCGTTGACGTAAATTTGGAAACACAAAATAATCAAGGGGAATAAATGTAATAGCTCCTGTTACTAATAGTCCGAACAACCAGCCCCACCAGTTAAAGTTAATCATAAAAAAGAAATACGCAATTACGACTGTTAGTATAACTACCGCCCCAATTAAAGCGTGCATCCTCCACACTTTCAGCATATTAGAATGAATCTCCCTTTCTAACGGCTGCATCTCATCACTCCAATTCTATGAATTTATTACTTATATATTATCAAAAAATAAGATTTTATATACATTTTTGTAAATTTATAGTCAAATGAAAATAGTTGAATCAAAAGCATATTAAAGAAACACATACCTCAGTTTTGAAAATTATGTATTATAAATATGAATTATATTGAACTAAAATAAACCTTACATGATTCATGCAAGGTTTATCGTTTTATACACAATATATTTCATTATTGTTGAGATATACTAGCATCGCTTTCAATTCGCTTTTCTTTTTGGCTTAGTTTTTTATCTTTAGATTTTTTTAATGTTAAAGTCATGCCAATAAAAATAAAAAGAATTCCTGTTATTTGCATTAAAGTTGGACGGAATCCAGTAAGTACAGTATCTAATAATATTGCCACTGCCGGATCTAAAAAAACTAATATTGAGATGGTTTTTGTAGATAAATAGCGTAAACTATCAAAAAACAGATAATATACTATCCCTGTGTGAATAAAACCAGTAGCTATAATATATGTCCAATTACTTTGAGTGAGGCCACTAAAAGCATCTAAATCTATAAATGGTATTAAAAGAAATATCCCCAAGAATGTTTGTAAAAATGTCATTGCATACGCACTCATTTTGTTAATCCCTTTACCAAATAAAGTTGTAAATGCATAAAAGAGAGCCGCAAGAAATCCCCATATCATACCTGAAGACATTAATGAGCCGACAGAGAAGCTTCCATCAATACCAGCAATTAATAAAGCTCCTGCAAAACACACAATTATTGAAATGATAGATATGAATGTTAATTTTTCTTTAAAGACGATACTTCCAATTAACAGTACAATTACTGGTGCAAGATGATAAACTGAGATAGCAATGGTAACTGACATATTTTCAAAGGCTTTAAATAAGAAAACCCAATTAAATACTAAGAAAAAACCACATATTAAAACTTGAATAACTTCTTTTCGTTCCCATTTATCTTGTTTATATTGCCCTGTAAGCAACCAGCATACACTTAAAAATATTGTCGCAAAAATACACCTTACAAACACTAATTCAAACGAAGGTAAGTTTGTTTGAACAGAAAAAAATCCAACTGATCCAAAGATAACCATTGATGCTATCATCTTTAAGGCCGGTACCGTTTTCTCTTGCTTAAAACTCTTTTGAAGCAAATTAATCCCCCTCCAATAAAAACTCGGTTTATAGTGAGAAAAACACCAGCCTAAAAAAAGGACAGGTGCTTTTCCTCAAAAACACTCAATTATAAATTTTTCCCAGCAGTCCAACCACCATCAATTACAAAATTAGAACCAGTAATAAAGCGGGCCTGATCAGAAATCAAGTACTCAATACATGAAACAATATCCTGCGGCAACCCCCAAGTATCTAAAGATTGATTACTTTTTATCATAGACATCAAGGCTTTATTACTAAAGTATTCTTCTGTAAGTTCGGTTCTAATAACACCGGGAGAAATGCTATTTACCCTTATATTTTGCTTCCCAAATTCCATAGCCATCTGTTTAGTCAATCCGATTAAAGCATGCTTTGATGCAACATAAGCAGCTCGCTCTGGTTCAGCCATTAATCCAGAAACCGATGCTATATTCACAATACAACCTTTTATTTTCGATTCACACCATCGCTTAGCTACTTCCCTAGAAAGGATAAATGGGGCTACTAAATTTACATCAATTACTTTTTTAAACATATCATCGGATAAATGTAAAACAGGTGTTATCTCTCGAATACCAGCTGCATTTATTAATATATCAGGAGAAAGCTTTTCTAAATCTAATTGAGTAAAAAGATTATGAATCGCTTCGCTATTACTTAAATCAATTTGCACTACTTTCAAAGGCATATCTGTTTTCATATAATCTATTAAATTATTATTATTAATATCAAGCGCTATTACATAAAATGATTTTTCTAAAAAGTATTTTATACAAGCATGACCTATACCGCTATTGGCTCCAGAAATCATAATTATTTTATTCTCTCTCATTTTGTCTCCTTATAAGAAAATGTTACTAATAAAATATCACGAAAAGCCTCCGTACTACATTCTGTTCCAAGTGGCGTTACGGCATGGAAGACCTTTTGTCCAAATACTAAAGTTTCTAAAGGCTCCTTCAAACTTATAAACTGATTAATTTCTCGAGGAGAATTAGCTATTAAATTATCTCCACCAATAGCTGTATTACTTAAATTCATAAGGTGTAAAAATACTACTGGTTCATCATCTTTATGTAACCAAATAGGTGAACTAAAAGATGGTCTTTCTTTAGTAGCTTTATATCTTACTTGATGTAAACCTATAATTAAGTCTTTACTTGTATCTATTATATTTGTTTTAAATGCAAATTCAGTATCGAAACGCACGATATTCTGAATTAAAGGATTGCATAAAAAGCTATCATTTATGCTATTGAACTGTCTAACTTTCCCGCCATCGTCATAGTTGTATTCTTTAGATTGGAAGTAATCATTACTATTATCTAAAATATAATCTGGTGAATCAACATACTTTATATACCTTGAATAAGATCTAGCACGGCATTCACCGTACGCATCATCTTCCAAATTATAATAATCTAACTGTGCTTGTGTTAATAAACGATGATTCTCTTCCTCTTGTAAAAAGATTTCATTTGAGATTTCAAGGAATCCTTTAGATTCAAATTCATGTACCTTTTCTTCTATGCTAAACCCATTCATTTTACTAAGAACAAACGTCATTATAAAAACCTCCACACTATTGTATTTTTCTATCTCACCCTATGTTAGAAATGCAATAAGTAACCGAGATTCTTGCTTAATAAAATTGAAAATTATGATATTCAATTAATACACCAAATGAAATATATGTAATTCATTAAAATTATTTATTAAGCAATATTATATATCCTTTTGGGTATTTTTTCTAATTATCTGAAGATTTATCAACATTAGTCTTAATATTCAAAATTAAAGAAATGGATTTTTCAGAAAGATAAAACTGCGCGTATTGCAATTATTTATGTATATAACTTTTTTAAAAATTATATTTTAAATATAGCTAGTTTTTTATAAATTTTTTGATATAATTACATACGGGAAAAGGGAAGAATTTTGTCTTCCCTTGTGTTTTTATTTGCATCTAGTACTTTTGCTAGATGCTTTTTTTTATGCTAAAAAAGGTATCCTCAAATACTTTGAGGATACCTTTTCACCTTTATTATCTCTGCTGTTTTCTACCTAATACGAGTAACCCAAAACTCATCATTACAAGAAGTGCTCCCATATATGGTTCCACAGGCATTTTCTGCCCTGTCTTCGGTAATTCTTTTTCAGGCTTTTCCGGATTTGGTGTTCCAGGTTTCTCTGGATCTGGTGTTCCAGGCTTTTCTGGATTCGGTGTTCCAGGCTTTTCTGGATTCGGTGTTCCAGGCTTTTCTGGATCTGGTGTTCCAGGCTTTTCTGGATCTGGTGTTTCTGGGCCTGGTGGTGCTAAATGATTCAATTTGTTTAATACTTCTAATTGAACTGCATTTATCATTCCATTTGTAATTTCAAATGGAATTGGATTAGTTAATTTTTCATATCCCTTTGGTGCTTCTACTTCTACTAGTGTGTAGTTACCTACAGATAAATCTGTGATTTTTGCCTTTCCATCTTTATCTGTTGTTACTTTCACTACTACTTTTCCCTTTTCATCATGAACTTCAAACACAGCTCCTGATAAGACTTCCTTGCTTTCAGCGGCCATTTTTGTAATCTCCACTGAACCTTTGTCTAACTGTTCGTTCTCTACTTTCAATGATAAGACTTTTGTCATACCTTTTGTAATTTCGAATGATACTGGTTCCGTTAACTTTTTGTAACCTGGTAAGCTCTTCGTCTCTACTAATTTGTATTTTCCTACTGATAGATCTGAAACGTTTGCTTTTCCTTCTTTATCCGTCGTTACTTTCGCAACTACTTTGCCTTTTGAGTCACGTACTTCAAATACAACATTTTCTAATGGTGCTTTACTGTCTTTATCTATTTTTGTGATTTCTACATTCCCCGTATCTACCATTTCATTTTCTACAGTGAACGCTAAAGATTTTGTCATACCTTTTGTAATTTCAAATGGTACAGGCTTTTCTAATTTTTTGTAGCCTGGTAAACTCTCTACTTCTACTAGCTTGTACTTTCCTACTGATAAATCTGAAACTGTTGCTTTTCCAGCTTTATCTGTCGTTACTTTCGTTACTACCTTGCCTTTGTCGTCTTGTACTTCAAAGACTACACCTGCTAACGGTGCCTTATTATCTTTATCTATTTTTGTAATTTCTACATTTCCCGTATCTACCATTTCATTTTCTATTTTTAATGATAGAACTTCTGTCATACCTTTTGTAATTTCAAACGATACTGGTTCTGTTAATTGTTTGTAACCTGGTAAGCTTTCTTTCTCTACTAATTTGTACTTTCCTACAGATAAGTCTGAGATTTTTGCTTTACCATTTTTATCTGTTTGTACTTCTGTTACTACTTTGCCTTTGTCGTCTTGTACTTCGAAGACTACGCCTTCTAATACTTTTTGACTATCTTTATCTACTTTTGTGATTTCTACTGAACCTTTGTCTAACTGTTCATTCTCTACTTTTAATGATAAGACTTCTGTCATACCCTTTTTAATTTCGAATGATACTGGCTCTGTTAGCTTTTTGTAGCCTGGTAAGCTTTCTTTCTCTACTAATTTGTACTTTCCTACAGATAAGTCTGAGATTTTTGCTTTACCATTTTTATCTGTTTTTACTTCTGTTACTACTTTTCCTTGCTCATCTTGTACTTCGAAGACTACGCCTTCTAATGCTTTTTGACTATCTTTATCTACTTTTGTTACTTCCACATTTCCCTTGTCTAACATTTCGTTTTCTACTGTTAAAGCAAGAGATTTTGTCATGCCTTTTTCAATTTGGAAAGTAATCGGATCTACTAATTGTTTATACCCTTTTGGTGCCTTTACTTCTACTAACTTGTATGTGCCGACTGATAAATTAGTAACTTGTGCTTGTCCTTTTTTATCTGTCGTTATTTTAGCGACTACTTGTCCTGCTTCATCTTGAATTTCAAAGACTGCATCAGCTAAAGCATCTTTATTTTCTTTATCTACTTTTGTAATTTCTACATTTCCTGTATCCACTAATTCATTTTCTACAGTCAATTGTAATGCTGTTACTCTACCCTTTTCAATTTCGAATGAAATTGGCTTTTCTAGTGGTTTGTATCCTGCCGGTGTTTCTACTTCTACCAACTCATACTTTCCAATAGATAAATCTGAAACGTTTGCTTTTCCTTCTTTATCCGTTTTTACTTTCGCAACTACTTTTCCTTTTGAATCACGTACTTCAAATACAACATTTTCTAATGGAGCTTTACTATTTTTATCTATTTTTGTTATCTCTACATTCCCTGTATCCACCATTTCATTTTCTACTTTTAATGATAGAACCTCAGTCATGCCTTTTTTAATTTCAAATGATACTGGTTTTTCTAACTTTTTATAACCAGGTAAACTTTCTACCTCTACTAATTCATACTTTCCTACAGGTAAATCTGAAACATTTGCTTTTCCTTCTTTATCTGTCGTTACTTTCGTAACTTCCTTACCCTTTTCATCTTGTACGATGAATGTTACTCCCGCTAACGGTGCTTTATTATCTTTATCTATCTTTGTTATCTCTATATTTCCCGTATCTACCATTTCATTTTCTATTTTTAATGATAAGATCTCGGTCATACCTTTTGTAATTTCAAACGATACTGGCTCTGTTAATTTCTTATAGCCTGGTAAACTTTCTTTCTCTACTAATTTGTACTTTCCTACTGATAGATCTGAGATTTTTGCTTTACCATCTTTATCTGTTTTTACTTCCTTTACTACTGTTCCAGCTTCATCTTGCACTTCAAAGACTACGCCTTTTAATGCTTTTTTGCTGTCTTTATCTATTTTTGTAATTTCTACTGAACCTTTATCTAACTGTTCATTTTCTACTTTCAACGATAGGACTGTTGTCATACCTTTTGTAATTTCGAATGATACTGAATCTGTTAGCTTTTTGTAGCCTGGTAAACTTTTCGTCTCTACTAATTTGTAATTCCCTACTGATAAATCAGAGATTTTTGCTTTACCATCTTTATCTGTTTTTACTTCTGTTACTACTTTGCCTTGCTCATCTTGCACTTCGAAGACTACGCCTTCTAATACTTTTTGACTATCTTTATCTATTTTTGTAATTTCTACTGAGCCTTTGTCTAACTGCTCATTTTCTACTTTTATTGCTAAAGCTTTTGTCATACCTTTTTTTATTTCAAATGGTACTGGTTCTGTTAGCTTTTTATAACCCGGTAAGCTTTTCGCCTCTACTAATTTGTACTTTCCTACTGATAGATCTGAAACATTTGCTTTTCCATCTTTATCTGTTACTACTTTTCTTACTACTTCATCTTTCTCATCTTGGACTTCAAATTCGACACCCGCTAATACTGCCCCGTTTTCTTTGTCCACTTTTGTAATTTCTATATTACCTTTGTCTACCATTGCATTTTCCACTTGTATTGGGAATATGCCGTCCCCTGTTACATTTACTTCGAACTCTGTTTCTTTTAATTGGTAGCCTTCAGGCGCTTTCGTTTCTTTTAAAATATATTTTCCTGGTGCTAACGGTTTAGAGATTGCCTTACCATCTTTATCTGTAACAATATGTTCGACTACTACACCGTCTTTTACTATATCAAACTCTGCATTTGCTAATGGTTTCTCACCATTTTCCGAATCAATTTTCTTTACTTCAATTTGACCCTTTTGCATAGTATTTTTAATTTCAATTGTTTTTGTTTCTCCAGCTTGAAGTGTAACCTCTACTGGACTTGTTAATTTTTGATATCCTTCTGGTGCTACTGTTTCATAAACTTTATACGTCCCAGGAGCTAAAGTTTGAGGTACTGAAAAACCTTTTTCGTCCGTTTTCAGTTTTGCAACAACTTCATTTGCACTATTTCGAACTTCAAATTCGGCACCTTTTAACCCTTTGTTCAGATTCTCAGAATCTATTTTATGAATCGATACTGTACCGTCTTTTGGAGCTTCAGGCGGCGTAATAGTTACTTCTTTTGATGTTAATGTTTTATCATCAAAATGTAATTCCGCTTTATTAGGAATCTTCTTATCTACGTAAGAAGATAAGTCTGCATTATTTTTAATTTTCGCCTTGATACTAAGATTAATTATCTGGTCTTCATATGACTTATAGTCAAAATTCTCACCAAACGTAAATGTTACTTCACTTCTTTGCTTATCTATCTTTAACGTCCCTTTAGAAGTAATATCTTGGCCATTTTGATCATATACTTTTGCCTCTAATACTTCTAAAACATCTTCTAAATCATCACGAATTACCATTGATGTGTATTTAGGAGGATCGTTTGGTATATGTGTACCAACTTGGTATTGAATCACTTGATCCATTTGTGTTAGCTGCTCATTCTCTACAAGCTTGCCATTCTCATCAACTATATTTTTTTCAATACTAGGTGGATTATCGTCACCTGAACCGGTTCCCCCTCCACCACTTACGAATACTTGTCCTACTTTTTCTTCAGTTTTAATATTTTTACCTTCTAATTTCACAGTATTTTTATGAGGCTTTGCAGAAGGATTAGTAATCTTTGTTTTATATCTTAAAATATAACCTTTTGAACTGTCTGGAAACTCAATTGTAAATCCAGCCTTTGTTGCATTAATTTTAATGTTAGATAAATCTGCTGGCTTAATATTTGTTGGTGCATAACCATCTTCAAATACAGCCTCTTCTAATACTACGCTGTCTGTAATTAACTCATGCCCAGGTCCTAATGTATCTGTTAATTTAAGATCTTGCATTTCTGTTCCAGTTGCATTTACATATACAAGCCAATCAGCAATCGAAGGATCTTCTTGATTATAAGAACCCCATTTCAATAGATTATCTGTATTGGGCTGTGGCTTCGGTCTCTCTGTCGTATTACTTACATTTACTTCTTTATTGACGATTTGACCATCAACGTTAAATTCTAATGGAATTTCTTTAACACCATCATATGCTTCTAGACCAAAGTAGAATTCTACGAATAAAGAACCTTTAATGTTATTCTTTCCTTCTACGTAATCCCCCATAGTACACGTTAATAGACCCTTTTTCATCTCACATGTACCAACTATTTTTCCTTCAGTATCTTTTAAAGGAAAACTCATATTCATAAGGTCTTTTCGAAACTCTTTTGGCATATCAATTGTGAATTGATCTCCACTTTTTATTTTTTCTTTAGCTGACCACTTCACTTCTACTTTCATACCATCTGAGGCTTGATACGGTTCAGATGTCGTGCCATCAGTACGGGAAATATTAATTTCGTCCACTGGACTTTTCATCACAGCAGCTTGAATAACTGGAGCCCACACATTCAGCACTGAAAATAATACTAGAAAAACTAATGAAACCATTGAAATATGTCTTTTAGTACTTTTCATTTGCATAGTTCCCTCCTATTTTTTATATTTATATAACAAAAAAAGACCGTCCGGTTGCATCAAAAATGTGCAACCAGACGATCTTAGTAACCAATATGTATTACCGTAGACTCTAAGCTTTGCGGCCTATCCTTTCGAATAGTGTGCTAAAAATATCTTTTATTCTTTTTTTGTTTCATTTTCCTCTTAAACCAAATATTACTATACCGTCTGGACGGTTATAATTCAATACTCTATAAAATTGTTCTATTTTTCTAATAAAAAAAATAATTCACCACTACATTAAAGAAGCAACGGTGAATTATTTTTACATTCTATAGTTCGTATATTCTATTTATATGAATTCCTAATAAGAGCTTGAATCACTTTTTCTCTTAACTCAGGGCTTAGTCTTCCAACCCCTAAATATTCCGAATACCATAATCCATCTGCTGCTAATCTAATAATTGTTGCACAAACTGCATCTATCTCATCGTTTTCTATATTCTTTTGCAGTTGCTGAAATGATTGTTGTAATGGCTCAAGTAATTCAGGTTTTAACATGAATGCTGCCATCATACTACTAGATAACTCTTCTGTTCTTCTCTCATTATTTAATCTTTCCTCTACAAAAGAGCGAACCCATCTCCCTTTCTTCTCTGCGTCTTCCGCTACTTTATTGTAAATGGCTCCCTCATAATCCTCTACCCCTCTGACTATCATACCTTCTATTAAAGCTTCTTTATTTGAAAAGTGATACAATAATCCACCTTTACTTACACCCGCCTCTTTTGCCACTGCTTCTAAGGTTAATTTAGCAACCCCTTTACATTGCACAATTTGAGAAGCGGCCGCCAAAATCTTTTGCCGCGTTATGCTTATACTCATTCCTTTTTAAAACCCCATTTCTACTAAATTTATATAAATACGAATCTTATTTTTAATATTGTTGATTACTACTAAGTATTTTCTTTATACAACAAAAGCTTCATTACCTTTGAATTTTTAGTTACTTATTCTATTAAAAATTTCCATATCATTCAATATGATAACATTAAATACACAAAGCTGACTATACATCTATACTTTTGTATTTATTGAAAATATATCCATTAATAAAATTTACCGATTTATTCCTTCTTATTACTTTAAGACAGCAGTAATTCTTTCAGTACTAAATAAAAAATGTTATTACTCCCATTAAATTGAGTAATAACATTCTACTTAACAAATTCGCTGCCAACTAGCATCCTTCACATCTTCACTAGTCGGTTTTCTAACTGATCCAATAAAGTGAAACTTTATATCCGCAACATGGACAGGTGTATTTCATTTTGTCACTCCATTATTAACTTGTTTTCCCATATATTCCGACTCACAAAGAATGTAACAGCACAAATCATAGTTATCCCCATGAAAAATGTATTAGAATCTTCATATGTAGTTGGAATGCCTACGGTTACGAAAACAATACTAAAAGCTAAAAATAGATATAATAATAAAGATATAATATAGCTTAGTTTAAATCGTAAAATGATACCTCTAAACAATAGCTCACCAAGTAGACAGCCACCTAGAATAATAGGTACTCCGAAATACAATGTAAGGACTCCCATTTGCGCAGTAGATTGAATTATCTTTCCAATTATGTTCGGCGAAACCAGCTCACTATCGTTTCCCATCCTATCATATAAATCAAGTGCTGTTGCTGAAATAAAGAAACTTAATATAGAAAATGAATACGGTATTAAAAATTTGCTCACTCTCATTCACCTCGCTTTTTTCTTTACATATATTATTCATTATTTCCTATCATTTTTACATAAAAAAATAACCCTCTATGATAAAACATAGAGGGTAGCATTTCTATATAAAAATCTATACCTTATCCTGAAGTGAATCCCGAAAATAGGACAAATATCAAAACACCTAAACCATCTGCTATCTGCTCCCTACATTCTTTAGGGTAGATAGTTTATATGTTTTATTAGAAAGTAGTGCCTTCTTTTCTATAATATTCTTTTGAAATCTCTTCATAAAATGCGGCTGATGTCGCGTAGAAATAAGGTGCTAACCATAAGAAACCGATTCCTACAGTAAGAATACTTAAAATGAACCAACCTAAGAAACTTAAGCATAGTAAAAAGTAATCCATTTTATGTCCATTCATCATATGACGACTCTCAGTAATCGCTTGATTCGCTGTATATTCTGGATGATCATTCAAAATAAAATATGTCATAGAATAAGAAAATGATTTAATAATACCTGGAATAATAAGAAGTAATGTCCATAGAGTCAAGTATACATACATTAGTAAATATGTTAAAAACGACTTCATCAACTTACTTCCATCGCTAAACCATCTAAATATATGACCAATGCGAGCATCAGTCCCACGAATTGCATTTAAAACAAGATAATAGGCACCTATTGTTAATGGACCAATAACAAGCATTACTATAATACTTACTGTAAGTGAATCACTTGCTTCTTCCCAACCCCAAAATATCGAGAAAATACCTGTTGTTAGCATTTCAACAGCTCCAATAAGGATTCCAATTAATAAGGTTGCCCCTACCGCTAGTCCCCATCTTCCTTTTAATGCATCAAGTGCTTCTCTTTTCAACTGACTTATCATATATAACCTCCTAATACTATTTCCATTTTATTATACCATTTATATCAAAAATCCCACATATTTTCCTAAAACAGAAGCATATTACCTTTTTTCATACGTATTGATACATGTGTGCTGTAGTTGTACTAATATATGGATTAAACGACTCTTTTCCCTATAACAAAAAAGCCTGCCTTTCATAATAGGCAAGCTTTCTCAAGTTACATCTCATTTATTTTATTCTTATACCAATCCTGCATTCTCTCCGCATCTTCTACTCTCGTATGCTCTATTTTATAACTAGATGATGCACTCGAAAACTTATACGTACATAAATCCGCACGGCGCTGGAAATATGATTGTGTCTTCTCCATTGATTGGACATGTCTTCTTCTAATAAGTCCTGTATATTTTCCGACGCTACGATAGACAAGTGTAATTTGTTCTCCGTTAACACTGTAACCATTTGTTTTAAATGTTGCGTATCCAAGTGTAAAGATAAGGATTGCGAGCGGTAGTAATGCCCACATGATGTAATACTTTTCAAAGTATATGCCTATTCCAGTAAGCGGGATTGCGAGCATAGCGAAAAAGATGAAACTATCAATGAGATAGCGGCGCAATGCTGCTTTTGGTAACGAAGTAATATTTGCATTCAGTTCGTATGGTAATTGTAAATGCGCGAGTAACTGTTGCACTCGATCTTTTCGAATGATAGGATGCAGTGTAACTTTTTCTTTTTCGTCACCCGTTCCCTTACTTTGAATGACTTCTACTTGCACAGCACAATAACCGAACGGTTGGCGTAAAATACCTTCTTTTATCGTAATCCCTTGAATACGGTGCAATTTTAGTACGAGTTCTTTTTTCTCCAGTAATCCTTGCGAAATACGGACTTCGTCATTTCTTCGATTCACTGTGAAATCTCCATGTTTTAGCGCATAACCAATTGTCGATATAATCCACGAAAGGACGAGCAAAATAGCTATCATCAAAATCCAGCCATATATATCATGTTCCATTACATACGACTTTACGCTATTCTCTATCCATTTCGGAATGTACTCATCTACTTGGTGATACACAAAAAAGATTAATGAGAATAATAATCCAAATTGACCAGATGTAACAGAGGCTATTAAAATCTCTTTCCACGTTAATTTGTATTCTCTCGCTTGTTTTTCCTCTGTAATAATTTCTTTTACTTCTACTTCTTCTAATGTTTTTTCTACTTTCAATTCTGAAGCCGACTCATTTAACATTGCGATAAGCTCTGTCGCTTCTTCTACCGTAATTCCAGCTAAGCTAACTTCTGCTTCATCGCCTCCGCCAGCTGTTTCAATCTGAATTTTTTTCAAACCGAGCATTTGATATAGTACGTTAGAACTTGTATTAATCGTTTGAACACGTTCTTTATTTAAGTAGCTCTCCTTTTTCACAAAGAGACCTTGTTTCACATGTAATACGTTATTTTCAACCCAGTATGTTGTGTAATACCATTTTTCAAACGCTGAAAAGACGGTGAGTAAACCGAATGCAGCGGGAATTAAATACCAAAACGGGAACTTTCCGTTTAAGCTAAACATGAAAATAATGAGTGGTATAAAGTCTGTTATTTTTAACTCTAATAACATCGTGATTGGATGCTGCCTTTTATACATCCTCATCACTCACTTTCGCTAATTCTGCGATTTTCGTTTTCAACATTTCAGCTTCATACATCGTTAAACCTGGGATGCTATGAGAAGTTGCTGCTGTTGAAATGTGTAATTCTGCTAATCCGTATTTTCTCATAATTGGCCCTTGTTCAATCGTTACGTGCTGTACACGAATCATCGGCACTAATACGCGCTTAACAACGAAAAGGCCATGCTGAATTTCAAGTTCTTCTTCATTTAGTTGGTAGCTGTAATAACGTTGACGTAGTTTCGGAAACGTAAAGTAATCAAACGGTGTATATACGATTGTTAATCCGATGAGCACATAGAAAATCCAAGCCCACCAATTAAACTTAATCATAAAGAAAAGATATGCAAAAATGACTATAATACTGATTCCTAGCTCAATTAAAGAACGCGCTTTCCACACCTTGACCATGTCAGGGTGAATTTCATTTTTCAATGGATCCATGTAACCACTCCAAATCTAGTAATCTAATATATGAATACTCTCAATCTATATTTTACGTAACTTTACAGAAAATTGGAATTTAATCTTCTTTCTTCTCAGGAATAAAATATCCGAACCAAAGTAGCCAAATGAAACCGATTAACTTCATCCAATTTCCATCCGCTTGAAAAGCTTCAATCATACCTGGTATTTTATAAACCCCAATAAATCCAAGAAAACCGAGCCACCAGTTTTTTTGCATTTTCATTTTTACTCCTCCTTCATTACGTTTTTCACATTTCGAATCCAAATTTCTTTATACTTTAACTGGAATCCCATGAGCATATAGTTGCTCATATTATCGATCACGAGCGCTAGCGTATGAGCATTTTCTTCCGTTTCATGTTGTGACACAACGCCCAGTCTCGCGCCTTTCTTCAATAAATCGTGGAAACCATGCAAAAAATCCTCTTGTATTTCAAATAAACGTTTCTGATACTTTTCATTTCGTGATGCAGTTACGATAAATTCATTGATAACGCGTAGTATTCCTTCTTGCCCTTCATACTCAGAGAGCATATGTAAACCATCTGCGATTAGCTTTTCTGCAAAGTTTTCTTTCGTATACCGCTCTTCATTAAAGTACTTTGTAAAATGATAATCAGAAAAAATCTCTTCAAATAAAAAATCAACTAACGCTTCTTTAGAAGAAAAATGATAGTAAATAGCCGGTTTTGAAATACCTACCTCTTTCGCAATCATGGAAAGACTCATCTTCTCAATGCCGTGTTCTGCCATAAGTTTAAATGATGCCTCTACAATGTTCTGCGATGTTTGTAAATTCTTCGTCATACTGTACCTCACTTATTTTTACTTACCGGTCGGTAAGTAAATTATAAAACAAAACGAAATGATTTTCAATTTAGTTAGCACTACAGAAGGTATTTATTGGAAAATACAGAAAGTTATAAAGTAAAAGCAACATATAACAATAAGGAGGATATCATATGGGACTTGGTGGTAATGGCGGTAGTGGTGGTAATGGCGGCGGTGAAGCGGGACAAGCTGGTAAGAGCGGATTTTCATTAATCATTGTACTTTTTATCGTATTGATTATAGTTGGAATTAGCTATATCGGACTTAGCTTCTAAGAAAAGGCGTCCTACATTACATATGTAGGACGCCTTGTTTTTAATCCCTATTCAGCAATCGCATACGATAGCAATTCATCGTCACTTCTCCAAGCCTTTGCAGTAATTGATAGTTCGCATATGCGCCGACTGGGGCACCGATTACTGGGACGAGCTGAAGCATTTTCGCTAAATCAATATAGTCTCGGTACTCTGTTTGGAACTTTTCCCAGTCCATATGATTTTCTTTTTCTGTATCCCACGTTTCGATTGCTTTCCATATTTCTTTTCTGTGATCGTCACTTGAAAAGGCAAGTTGGAAAACGTGAAGGATAAAAAGACGCTCTTCTTGTTTACTCGTATCAAATCCGTACAATGTCGCTGCATCGAATAAAAATTTAATTTTAATTGTAAGTAAAAGCGGAAAGTCAGCAAGACCGAGGAGAATACCACCAGCTCCAGTCCCTGCTCCTTCTGCCGCTGCTATTTTTTTGTACTCATCCATTTTTTTACGAACTTCATCGTCACGTCTTTGCAGTGACCATGTCGTCTCTTTTAGCTTCGGCTTTATAAAGTTTGACCCGGCGCTAATCGTTTGCACCATCATACGAATCGTCTCTGTTAGTACCTTTTGTACTTTCGCCGGAATGAGCTGTTGCACCTTCGTCTGCACTTTTTTGGAGAACCGTGTCATCATAGAAGAATCTTTCATGAATGTAGCTTTCCACTGCTCCAATTCTTTTATAACCTTCTCTTCGTATGTAATCATAGGTTCATTCCTTTCAATTTAAACGCTCAATGCGCTTCGCCCCGTATTGGTAAACGAAACCGATACTAAATAATATGCTTACGATAAGTAAAATTCCTGTCATCATGAAATCTTTCGTTGCTAGTGCAAATATAATTGTAAATATAACGCTACCTGTAATAAGAATTGCATTTAATAAAGTAAGAAAATCTTTCTTCTTCTCTTCTCCGCCTACTGGGTACAAATCAAGCCAAATTTTCATGCGGTGATGTTTCCATAAAGTTAATAGCTGATAACCGATTAAGTATAGGAAGATAAGGCTTACGATAAATCGTCCATATAAAAACGGAATGAAGTAAAGAATAACTCCGCCTAGAGCGAGCAGGCGCACATATAATCCAAAATAGTTACCTGATCTTAAAAATGTTCTCGTATATAAGTATAAATATGTACGCTTTTCGCCGATTATCGAAAGAATGAAATCAAGCCATTTTCGGCGAGATACTCTTTCTTTTAATGCTGGTACATCAACGAACATGTTCGCAATGCGGTACAGTAGCATCATCTTCTTGCCTTCTTCGGAAATTAAATACTCCCAGTTTAGTGGCTTTCCTTTGACCATTTGATGAATGATAGCAAGGTATAACACCATGAGAAGGACGATTCCACCAATGAAAAGAACTGAAGTACGTTCTACAAGGAAATATACAAATAAACCGTTTAGGATAAAACGAATAAACCAATCAGCCCTTTGTATATTTTGATCTGTTAAAAATGACTTTTCCCACGCTACAAATAAATTCCACGCTTTTACAATGACAAATGCGAGTACGATCCATATGTAGCCAGCTCCTGTTTGCTTCATTTGTTGGAAGTATAACGGAGCAAGCGCGGCTGCTACGATTGCGATTATGTATAACTGAATCATAAATGTAAAAAGAAATGCCTTTGTGAAGTAAGGTTTTAACTTTTCTTCAACTGGCAGTAAGTAAACGAGATCCGCTTCTTTTAATAATGTTTGAATGGATCCAGCCGTTAACACGAGTCCAATTAATACTGCCATTACGAGCGCAGTTGGAAACGAAGTTGTTAACGTTTGTAACCATTGCTGGTAATAATACGCTCCCGCACCGATGATGAACACGAAAATAAATTTCAAATGATCATTAAATACGTATTTACTATATGTACGAACTTCTTTTAGAAAGTGACGAAATCGTTCTTTCCATAACGCTGTGCTATTCATAATCTTCTTCCTTTGTTAGCGCGATGTAAATATCATCTAACGTTGCACCTGGCATATTAAACTGTGATTGCAGTTCAGATAGCGTTCCCTTCGCTCTTACTTCACCTTGATGCAAAATAATGAACGAATCACAATAACGCTCTGCCGTCGCTAAAATATGTGTGCTCATTAAAATACCGGCACCACTCTTTTTCATTTGGTCCATCATTTGAAGAAGGGATTGAATCGCTAACGGATCTAATCCAACGAAAGGTTCATCTACTATGTAAAGAGATGGCTCCACTAAAAATGCGCTCATAATCATTACTTTTTGTTTCATCCCTTTTGAGAAATGAGATGGAAACCATTTTAAACGATTTTTCATACGAAACTCTTGTAGTAGTTGTCCTACACGTTCTTCATATTGTTTTTCATCCACGCCATACGCCATAGCTGTTAATTTCAAATGCTCTTCTAACGTTAATTCATCATATAATACCGGCGTTTCCGGAATAAATGAAAAGCTAGAACGGTACGCTGTCATATCATCACGAATTGTTTTCCCATTAATTGTGACAGTTCCTTTTTTCGGTTCCATTAAACCGATAATATGTTTAATCGTCGTACTTTTACCAGCTCCATTTAAACCGATTAAGCCGACAAGTTCGCCTTTATTAACAGAGAACGAAACGTCTTTTAATACAGGTCGTTTCGTATATCCTCCTGTAACATTTTCTACACGCAATAACTCGCTCATACGACACCACTTTCTTCATTAGTATTCATTCTATATTCATCTTACCAAAAATTATGCTGTACTACATAGTATCCATGTACTCAAAAAAAATTTTTAAATTTATTAGCATATAATTTCCCGAAAGCGGACATCATAATTATTGAAGAAGGAACACATTGAAAAAGCAACCACCAATTGATGAGTACAACAACATAGTGAAGTCATCATGAAATGGGGTGTCCAAGTTGGACAATGAAATTTACACATAACCAGATCATTTGTTTCATTTTCGAAACGGGGTGTCTCTGAAAGAGCATATACTGTTTTAAAAAATAAACAATTTCATTTTAAAAAAGATTGCAATTCATTTCACTTGAAAATGGGGTGTCTACGGCAGAAACTTTAGCCGATTTACCGTGCATTTCTTAAATAAATGAGGTGTCTGCGAAACGTAAATTACGATAATGCTTTTTCAATCCCTCTTCAGAAAACAGGAAGCTGAGTCAGCTTCCTGTTTTTCGTGTTTGTTCTCTTATGTAATTATGGTAAAATACGGCTAAGGATATTTGAAAGGATGAGATCAATGAATCATACAGCAGACAATTGTATTTTTTGTAAAATCATTGACGGGCAAATCCCTTGCTCAAAAGTATACGAAGATGAACATGTGCTTGCATTTTTAGATATTAGTCAAGTAACAAAAGGACATACTCTTGTTATTCCGAAAGTTCACAAACAAGACATTTTTGCGTTAACGCCAGAAATCGCATCACATATTTTTTCTGTCGTTCCAAAAATCGCAAATGCGATTAAAACAGAGTTTAATCCAGTTGGCTTTAACCTACTTAACAATAACGGTGAAAAAGCTGGACAAACTGTGTTCCACTTCCACCTTCATTTAATTCCACGCTACGGTGAAAAAGATGGTTTCGGTGCTGTTTGGAAATCACACCAAAATGAATACACTATGGAAAATTTACAAAACATCGCAAGTACAATTGCAAATAGTGTGAAATAATGACACTATAAGAAGGCGTAATACATAACAAGCCACTTCCCTGAAGTCATCAAATTCCGCATGGCTTGTTTCTTCACCTAAAATGCTCAGGGATGATTGTTTGTGCATAGCACATATAAGAAAGATATGCATATTTTTTCACATCATGAATACGAACAAAAAATAAGGAGGTCTCCTTTTATGTCAAAAGCTAAATCCTTTATTACAGGTGTTATTTGCGGCGGAGCAGTTGCTGGACTAGCCGTTCTTTTCTCAACTCCTTCTTCTGGTAAAGACATGCGCGGCAAGTTAAAAGAAAAAGGAAATGATATTAAAAAGACTTTAGCTGATATTACAGCTGATACGAAATTATTAAAGCGTCAAATTGTTGAAACTGCTTCAGAAGGTAAAGAAGTGTTTCAAGAACTAAAAGATGACATGCAAGACACTCTTTCTAATTGGAAACAAGATATTTCTCAAAACAAGCGCCATATTGAGAAAGAAATTTTGGACATCCAAAAGTCAATTGAGAAACTGCAAGAAGCTGTTCCAGAAAAAGCGTAAACAAATTCCTGCTTAGTTTTTTGCATATAACAAATATTTTTTATATAAATTGACCTTGACACGGCATATCGTATAGATATGCCGTGTTTTTATGCATTTACAATATATGTTATCAATTAACATGTAAGGACAACGCATGTATTCACGACTCATAAAACGCTTCCATAGTTATGCATGATTTGTATAGAATGTCATTTTGTTAAAAAATTTTCACAATTCTTACAAAAAGACTTTATTAATTTTTATTTTACTGGCATAATAGATAGTAATGAAAAAGAATGTTAAAGTGGGTGAGTAAATGAAAAGTGGAGAAAAAGATTACTCGGTAAAAGAAGCGATGATTTTCAGCCAACGCATTGCTCAATTATCGAAAGCGTTATGGAAATGTGTAGAGAAAGATTGGCAGCAGTGGATTAAACCTTACGATTTAAATATTAATGAACATCATATTTTAACAATCGCTTATCATTTAAAAGGGGCTTCTATTTCTGAGATTGCTAAGTTTGGAGTTATGCACGTATCAACGGCATTTAACTTCTCTAAAAAGCTAGAAGAACGCGGCTATCTTGTATTCTCAAAAAAGGAAGATGATAAACGAAATACGTACATTGAAATTACAGACAAAGGGGAAGAATTACTACTTCGCTTAATGGAAGAGTATGATCCTGAAAATAATTCAGTGTTTAATGGGGCTCTTGCACTTCGTAATTTTTATGGGAAGTTCCCAGAAAATATCGAACTGATTGCAATCCTGCGTAATATTTACGGACAAGACTTTATCGATATTTTTGAGAAATCATTAGAAGATATTGAAGAGAACTTTACAGAATCCGATCAAAAGTTAGTTAAGAAGTAATCTTTTTATTTTTTCGCAATCATGCTTAAGAATTCATTCATAAGCGGCTTAAATAAACCTTGTTTTGCTAGCGCTTCCGCAGTTTCGTGTACTTCGAGCTGATGTGGAAGCGCTTTTTCAAATTGATCTAACAGCGCATCGAACAAAAGAAGCCCTTCTGCTTTCTCCACTACATATTGCTCGTTCAGTTTTTCACAAAGATTTAGTATACGTTCAATATCTTTTTTACGAGCTTTTTTCTTTATGATCAAAGAATAAAATGGACACTTCTCTTCATCAATCATTTTAAATAGTAGGTCTACATAGTATTCAGCTTGTTCTAATCTTCTAACAACGTCCATTTTCTCCCTCACTTTCTAACACAAAGTCTTCTATTTCTGAATTTTGTAACACGAACAAAATATCGTGTGATACAATATATGTATATGTATTTTAGCCAAAAGGAGGTCTCGCCTCATGACACTTATAACAGTTGTTTTTGTCGCATTTGCACTTCTTGTTATATTTTACACGAATTTCATGACACATACACTGTGTGAACGAAAACAAATAGCTGCGAGCCGCCAGCCCGGTGTCTTTCGGGTTATTAATGTATGTATAACAATTTTATTAATTTCTAGTTATATAGAAATTATATTTCATGGAAAGTGAGGAAGGAAAGCCCCTTCCTCACTTTTTTCCTCTATAAGCAAATTATACCTACAATAACCAATAAAATAAACAGTACAAGTAATAAAATAAGTTGAGAATTCATCCCCATCCCCTCCTCTATTCTGTATATGCGGCATACGCCCAATATGGCACACTTTCAAAATCTGACACGTGCTGGTTAATTTTTCTTTATCAATATGAAAACGGTTCGAAATATGATATATTAAATTTTGTACATATTGCTTATACTATAGAACAAAACATTCATCAAAACTTTATCCTCAGCCTCGGTAAGCCCTGTTAAGCGCGCTTTACCAATATAAAAAAGCAAAAGTATCAGTGAGACTTAATCGGGCTCTTATGAATCAAAATTCATTGGTGTAGGATAAATTAAAAATACATAATAGTAGGAGTGTTTATCGAATGAAGAAAGCTATGCTTGCCTTAGCCGCAACAAGTGTAATCGCATTATCAGCATGTGGAACATCATCATCAGACAAAATTGTTACATCTAAAGCTGGTGACATTACAAAAGAAGAATTCTACAATCAAATGAAGACACAAGCTGGTAAACAAGTACTAAACAACATGGTTATGGAAAAAGTACTTATTAAAAACTACAAAGTTGAAGACAAAGATGTAGACAAAAAGTTCGATGAAATGAAAAAACAATACGGTGATCAATTCGATACACTATTAAAACAACAAGGTATTAAAGAAGAAACTATAAAAACTGGTGTGCGTGCTCAATTAGCTCAAGAAAAAGCTATCGAGAAAACAATCACTGATAAAGAACTAAAAGAAAACTACAAGCCTGAAATTAAAGCAAGCCACATTCTTGTAAAAGATGAAGCTACTGCGAAAAAGGTAAAAGAAGAACTTGGACAAGGTAAATCTTTCGAAGAGTTAGCGAAACAATACTCTGAAGATACTGGTTCAAAAGAAAAAGGCGGAGACCTTGGCTACTTTACTGCTGGTAAAATGGTTAAAGAATTCGAAGATGCTGCTTACAAGCTGAAAAAAGATGAAGTAAGCGAACCTGTGAAATCACAATTCGGTTACCACATCATTAAAGTAACAGACATTAAAGAACAAAAACCATTTGATGAAGTAAAAGGCGACATCAAAAAAGATCTAGTTCAGAAGAAAGCACAAGATGCTGCATTCATGAATGATCTTATGATGAAAGAAATCAAAAAAGCTGACGTAAAAGTTGACGATAAAGATTTAAAAGATCTTTTCGAAGAGAAAAAAGCTGACGATAAAAAAGAAGAAAAGAAATAATGAAGTAAAAAGCTTGGGCTTAGGCCCGAGCTTTTTTATGTATCCTCTTCGTTAACGAAAGTTTATTTTTTCATTCGTTTAACTAAAACCATCTTTTATGCATTTCACTTAAAAACATTTCTGTAATTTTAAATCCAGAACTTTCTCCTATAATAGAGTCAATCCCGCAATGCGGACAACTGCTGTGTTATCATCATCCCACCACTCTGTAATTTTTTTTGGATGAAAAATTTCTAAACAATAGAAACAACCACATATAACATCCTTTTCTAAGTGCTTTCTATTACGAGAACAAAAACGATGCGCTTCCTCAAAATATTTTTGCATCAGTATCCCCCTATTCCTGATTTTCTTCTTTGCTTTACTTACATTCTCCTCAATAAAATTGCAATTCTTCCTTAAAGAAAAACACAAAAAAACCTTGATCCACGCCACGCAGAACCAAGGTTTATCTTATTATCATTGATTAAATTCAAAAACTATGTTAAATTAGTACAGAAACACGTTTTCTAAAACTAAAGGAACGTATTTATCCGTATTTTAATTGTACACCAAAACACATCTTCAGTCAACCTCTATTTTTCACTTTTAAAGGAGTGCTTACCGTATGAACAAAAAACTTGATTTAGAGCAAAAAAGATTGGATACCGTAATCGAGACAATTACGGAGCAAATTGATAAACTGGAAAACGAAACTGGCAGACGCCGGGCAGAAGTAATCAATATTCGTAAACACTTTTGGGATGATGTGAAAGTGAACACGGATACTTTTGATGATTATCTTGAAACAGTTATCAACTTAAGACAACAAGCTCAGTCACTAGCTGTCACACAAATTACCCATAAGCATACCTTTAATCGACTTGCCGCATTAAGACGCATGCATAAAGCACCTTATTTTGGACGAATTGATTTCAAAGAAGAAGGAGAATCTGCTGCGGATCAAATTTATATCGGTGTTGCTACACTTACGGATGCTAGCGGAGAAAACTTTCTTATATATGACTGGCGCGCACCTATTTCGAGTGTATACTACGATTATCCACCAGGACCAGCTGAGTACAGTACACCAGGAGGCGTAATCCACGGTAATGTGGAGAAAAAATTACAATACATTATTCAAAATGGCGAGATTGATTCTATGTTCGATACGAGCCTTACAATTGGCGATGAAATCTTGCAACAAGCGCTCGGAAAAGGTACGAACAAACATATGCAAAGTATCGTCGCTACAATTCAGCGTGAACAAAATGAAATTATTCGTCACGATGAAGGCCGACTCCTTATCGTGCAAGGAGCTGCTGGTAGTGGTAAAACGTCAGCTGCCCTGCAGCGAATCGCCTACTTACTATATAAATATCGCGAATGGCTAAAAGCGGATCAAATTATTCTCTTCTCCCCTAACTCTATGTTCAATAGCTACGTTTCTAACGTACTACCTGAACTCGGTGAAGAAAATATGCAGCAAGTGACATTCCAAGAATATTTAAATCATAGACTGAGTAAGTCATTTGATGTTGAAGACCCTTATGAGCAATTGGAATATATGTTAACTGAAACGAATAGCCCTACCTATAAAACGAGAAATGCGAGCATCCGATTTAAAGCATCCACTCAATTTTTCGAGATGATTAGAGCGTACAGACAATCTCTTGAATCTTCAGGCATGCTATTTAGAGGAATGAAATTTAGAGGAAAACTGATTGCCTCAGCTAAAGAAATTACAGAGCAATTTTATAATACTGACTCCTCCCTCCGCTTCCATAGTCGAATTGAGAAGTTAACGGATTGGCTAAATAAGCAAATAGATGCACTTGAAAAAGCAGAACTGAAAAAACCTTGGGTAGAAGAGGAAATTGAATTACTTAGTAAAGATGAATACCAAAAGGCTTATAAATATTTACAGAAAAAAGGCGAGTTTGACGACAACTCCTTTCAAGACTTTGAGAAAGAAACAAGAGTACTTGGGCGTATGATTGTCCGTAAAAAAATGAAGCCGCTTCGTAAAGGCGTTCAAACATTGCGTTTCATCAATTTCACAGGCATATATAAACAGCTCTTCACAGATGCATCATGGGTTCTTGGGGAAAAACCGAAAGAGTGGGATGACATTTGCTCATTAACAGTAAACATGCTTGATGAAGGAAAGCTATATTACGAGGATGCGACTCCATTTTTACTTTTAAAAGAATTAATTGAAGGCTTCCAAACGAACAGATCGATTAAACACATACTCGTAGATGAAGCGCAAGATTACTCTCCGTTCCAGTTCGAGTTTTTAAAACGTCTCTTCCCTGCTGCAAGAATGACGGTACTCGGAGACTTTAACCAAGCGATATTTGCCCATGCGAGTGAAACGGTGAATTTCGATACACTTACGAATTTATACGGACCAGACGAAACAAACGGCATTAACTTAACTCGTAGCTATCGCTCAACAAAACCGATTATTGAATTTACACGTGCTCTCGTACCGGAAGGGAAGAACATTCACGCCTTTGAACGTGACGGCGCGAAACCTACAGTGACGAAAGTAGCTAATCACAACGAACTACACGAACATATTACTGCTAAAGTTGCTGCACTACAAACAGAGCAGCACAATACGATCGCAATTATATGTAAATCTGCAACTGAAAGCGCCGCTGCCTACGAAGCACTTAATCATATCGAGAATATTAAACTTGTGAAAAGTAACTCAGCCGAGTATGAGCAAGGTATTGTCGTGATCCCTGCTTACTTAGCGAAAGGTATCGAATTTGATGCTGTTATTATTTACGATGCATCTAAAGATGTGTACAGTGATGAGAGCGTTCGTAGATTGTTCTATACTGCTTGTACGCGCGCAATGCATGAATTGCACCTTTATTGTGTTGGCGAGGTTAGTCCTTTTGTGCTTGGGGCTGATTCGGATAGTTTTGAACTTATTACAACACCTTGGTAACAATCAAGGTGTTTTCTTTTTTATGCAGGACTTACACCTTTAAAGTAGAATATATCAGTTTAGAAAAAAATTAAGGAGCGAAAAGATGAACCACTATTTTATTGCTATTTATGACGGTGAGTTTCCTACCGAAAAATTACATACCATTTTACAATCTAAGCACACTTTTACTGACCTAAACGTCCGCACCATTTCAATCTCCTCACCAAGACCTTTCACATTATTAGTTGGCGAAGAACATCGTGCACTCACAACTGGACTTACAGACAAATACCACTCATTAACGAAAGAGTTGCAAACACTTGAGCAGCAAAAAAAGTACTACTATGTATACGATTATAAAATTAGAAAGACCATCGAGAATCCTATCCAAAAATGCTTTCCATTCGCACAAATCAATATAAGTGTTACGAAATTCCATCAGATGATTCAAAAAGTAAAAGACTTAAAACGACCTGTATTTGCAGGTTATAACATCGTCTCTCATGATGCAGACATACTTACGATTGATGTACTTCTTTCTTCACCTTTACTAGATCCTAACACTTCCGAAAAAGATGCGGAAGAATACTCTTATTTACAGCAACTAACTGAATCAATCTCTCGTTCTGAATTATGTATTTCTGTTAAAGAGAGTGCACTTATTTAAACACGAAAAGAGGGTTATTTATCATAACCCTCTACATACTATCTATTTATGTTTTTGAAACAAAACGTACTAAGTGTGCTAGTGTAAAAAATACAGATTGCGATGTCCATACCGTTTTTTTATGAATATTTATTTACTTCTTGTCCCCTGACACTAATGTTCTGCTTAAAAACAGGAATTTTCATCCATATATCTTGTTCCCTATTTTAAAACATAATACAATGAATACGTAACTTAATAAGCTATAACTAGTAGGTGTGGTAATCATCTCTTCCATTTTGAAAAAAGGGGGAGGTGATAATATGATCGCGATGTTTGTAATTAAATTAGTGTATGGTATCCTAACCGGAGCTGGCGTTGTCATCGGTAGAAGATACGTCGGTCCATGGCTAATTTCTGTATACAAAAAAGCGAGAACCACCCTGCTTCGTGGAAAAGGTAAAGGCGGTTCTCGGCTAAAACGTTAATGTAATTGTCTTATAACCGCACCTACTACCACCACAATAGCAAGTTAGGTTACAAAGGCAGAAGTTTCTCAGGCTTCTGTCTTCTTTATTTTATGCAAAATTCATACTAAATACTCTATCATCATTGTAACACATTTTATTTATTTTTAGTCAAGAGAAAAAAACACCTAAAGGCTCCCCTTCAGTTGGTTTTCTATTTTACGCTAAAGCAGCCGCCTGTTCTTGTTGTTCTAGACTTTTTCTAGTTCAGCTGTGCCGCTCTCATCATTTATAGCACCAATAAAGACGGATTATGGACCCGCTTCATAACAGTAGGATTAAACAAGGAACAACACCTATTACGAATATAAAAAATCCTCTCACTACATAGTACCTATGTTTTCAGCGATACTCTATTACCATCAAATTAAATTTGTATAATTTAAACTACAGAATAGCGAGCTAATTTTCAAATATCTTCTTTCGCATAACCCTAAATTTATTATCCAGTTGCATTATGCTTATAAATAAAAGATATCCTACCGACGCACCGAGCATATTTATAGCAATCCGCCACACATCAAAAACATCAGACAAAGTTAGTAAATGTAATATCTCCCAAACAAGAAAGGTCATAACATACCACTTACGAGCTTTCTTATAGTTAGTCACTTTATTAATGAGCACTGGAACGAAAAATCCGAATGGAACTACTAATATTATATGTTGTAAAACGCTTAACCAATAAGTTGAGTTTCCCCAAGGACCTGGATGTGCAATAAAATCTTTAACTTGCCAAAGTGTTATTCCAAAAAGTTGTAATAACGTTTCTAAATCAGATATATGTAAAAATTGCTGCCAAAATTCAATGGGATGATAGACAGTCCCACCACCTGTCAAACTGCGAACAGAGTCAAATGTAGAAGTTGAAATAAACGTTCCTAAAAAGACAATAAAACAAATGATTATATAAGGAATACATAAAATTTTTGATAATACCTTTAATGGCCTAGGAACTTCGTATACCGATTTATTAATCTCTACGCCAATAACTTTTGATTCTCCAAAACTTTGAATCGCTTTATAAATCGCTTCTTTTTCATTCATACCTTGTTCCATATATTCTTCTTTCAAGCTGTTCAAGTGATCATACATTTCTAGAAATAACTCATCCTGTTCAATATCACTAAGTTCTGAATAGGCTAAAATAGACTTAATATACTCATCAAATTCACTCATAAATAACTCCTTTCTGACAAGCTTGAATTAATGCTGTTACACTCTCCCAAGAGTTCACTTTCTTCTGCAATTCTTTTTTCCCTTTATCTGTAATAGTATAGAATTTCCTTTTCATCCCATTCTCAGATTCATTCCAATAAGATTCAAGAAACTCCTTTTTCTCTAATCGCTTTAAAGCAGGATACAAAGTTCCCTGTCCCATACTATACAAATCTTCACTTGCATCCTTTAAACTTTGAGCTATTTCGTAGCCGTATGTATCATGTTTTGCAATGATAGAAAGTAATAAAATATCTATACTTCCCTTCAAGATTTCTTTGTCCAACAATACCACCACCTTATATACATAGTATAACAACATATGTCGTTATACAACATAGTTAGAAAAATAACCCAAAAAAAACCACCTAAAGGCTCCCCTTCAGGTGGTTCTCTATTTTATGCTAACGCAGCTGCCTGTTCTTGTTGATCTACAGGAATTACAGCGTCTGTTAATGCTTTTTCTAGTTCAGCTGTATATTTCATTTGTTCTTCTTTGCTCCAGCCTAGTTTCGCAGCCATGTAGTTGATTACTGCTTCTTTCCACTCGTATACCCAGTGGATATTGAAGAATACAGCGCCTCTACGGCGTACGAAGAAGTCAACTGGTTTTGCTGTCATTTCGTAATCCATTGCGTATACAAGCGGGATTAGAACGTCTAGTGGCATGTTGTATTCTTTCGCTTCGTCTTTATGTTTTTTCGCTAAATCAAATAGTACGTCAACGTTAGAGCCGTAGAATTTCGCGAATTCTTCTGCTTGTGCTGTTGTTAAACCATATTTCGTACCTTCGCCAGCTTTTTTCGCAACGAATGCTGGGAATCCGTGTGAACCATCTACATGTCCACCAGAGATTGGCATATGTTTCGTGTCGCTCTTCGGATATGCGCTATGACCTTCTTTTTGTAGTAAGTTCGTTACGTAGTCTACTACCATTTCAGCCATTTTGCGGTATCCAGTTAATTTACCACCTGCGATTGTAATTAAACCAGATTCAGAAGTCCAAATTTCGTCTTTACGAGAAATTTCAGATGCACTCTTACCTTCTTCGTAAATTAACGGACGTACACCAGCCCAGCTTGATTCGATGTCTTTCTCTGTAATTTTCACGCTTGGGAACATGTAGTTAATCGCATTAATGATATATGTGCGATCTTCTGTTGTCATTTGTGGTACAGCTGCGTCTTTATCATAGAACGTATCTGTTGTACCTACGTATGTTTTTCCTCCGCGAGGAATCGCGAACACCATACGTTTATCTGGTGTATCGAAGTAAATCGCTTGACCTAATGGGAAACGTTTTTGATCAATTACTAAGTGAACACCTTTTGATAACTGAAGTACTTTTCCTTTTTTCGAGTTATCTTTTTCACGAAGTGTATCTACCCAAGGACCAGCTGCGTTTACAATTTTCTTACCGTAAACTTCATATACTTCACCGTCTAGTAAATCGATTACACGTACACCACATACTTTTCCATCTTTATATAAGAAACTATCTACTTTTGCGTAGTTAACAGCTTTTGCGCCGTGCTCAATTGCTTCTTTCATTACTTCAATTGTAAGACGCGCATCATCTGTACGATATTCTACGTAGTAACCGCCGCCTTTTAATCCTTCTTTTTTTACAAGAGGCTCTTTGTTTAGCGTTTCTTCACGGTTAAACATCTTTCTGCGCTCGCTTCGTTTTACACCTGCTAAGAAGTCGTATACACGAAGACCAATTGATGTACTAAATGATCCGAACGTACCGCCTGTATGGAACGGAAGTAACATCCACTCTGGTGTTGTTACATGGGGACCGTTCTCATATACGATCGCACGCTCTTTCCCCACCTCTGCTACCATTTTCACTTCAAGTTGTTTTAAATAACGTAGACCACCGTGTACAAGCTTCGTTGAACGACTTGATGTACCTGCTGCAAAGTCCTGCATTTCAAACACAATTGTTGATAACCCGCGTGTTGCTCCATCTAATGCAATACCAGAACCAGTAATACCTCCACCAATTACGATCACATCTAACTCTTGTTTATTTACTCCGTTTAATACGTCTTTACGTTGTTTACTTGAAAATTTCATGGTAATTCCTCCCTTTGATAACGAAAAAAGAGACCACAAACTCCGCTATAGATTTCGCCTCTATAGCGCGTTGTGGTCTCTCCAAATCTCCTACCGAATTATTAACTTGTCACCATTATAACACTGTTTATGATTATTTGAAAGCTTTTGTTGCTTCAATTGCTTTTTTCCATCCAGCATATAGCTCTTCACTTGTTTTCGCTTCCATCGTTGGTTCAAAGCGTTTGTCCATATGCCACTGTTCTTTAATTTCATCTTGGTTTTTCCAATATCCAACCGCAAGACCTGCTAAGTATGCTGCACCTAGAGCCGTTGTTTCGTTGATTACTGGACGCTCTACAGGAACATCTAAAATATCACTTTGGAACTTCATTAAGAAGTTATTTTTAACCGCTCCGCCATCAACGCGTAATGTTTTCAGCTCAATACCTGAATCTGCTTCCATTGCGCATAATACATCTTTCGTTTGGTAAGCTAAAGATTCTAGCGTTGCACGAATGAAATGCTCTTTCGTCGTACCGCGCGTTACACCAAACATAGCGCCGCGTACTTCACTATCCCAATAAGGTGTTCCTAGTCCAACGAATGCTGGTACAACGTATACACCGTCAGTTGATTCAACGCGACTCGCATACACTTCACTCTCACTTGCATCTTTAAACATGCGCATTCCGTCACGTAACCATTGAATTGCAGAACCCGCTACGAAAATACTTCCTTCTAATGCGTAGTTTACTTTACCATCTATTCCCCATGCAATTGTTGTTAATAGACCGTGCTCAGAAGCTACTGCTTTTTCACCTGTGTTCATTAACATGAAGCAACCAGTTCCGTAAGTATTTTTCGCCATACCTTCACCGAAACAAGCTTGTCCAAATAATGCTGCTTGTTGGTCACCAGCTACACCTGCAATCGGTACATTTTGGCCGAAGAAGTGATAATCAATTGTTTCTCCGTAAATTTCAGATGATGGACGCACTTCTGGAAGCATGCTCTTTGGTACTGTTAACATTTCTAGAAGCTCATCATCCCACTGTAAGTCGTGAATGTTAAACATTAACGTACGTGATGCGTTTGAGTAATCTGTTACGTGTGCTTTACCACCAGATAGTTTCCATACAAGCCACGAATCAATTGTTCCGAATAATAGATCGCCGTTTTCTGCTTTTTCTCTTGCACCTTCAACGTTATCTAAAATCCATTTTACTTTCGTACCAGAGAAGTATGCATCAATTAAAAGACCTGTTTTTTCGCGAACCATTTCGCTATAACCTTTTTCTTTTAACTCATCACAAATTTCAGCTGTTTGGCGAGATTGCCATACGATTGCGTTGTAAATTGGTTTACTAGTTGTTTTATCCCATACAACCGTTGTTTCACGTTGGTTCGTAATACCGATACCAGCGATTTGTTCTGGTTTTACATCCGCTTCGCTTAAGCAAGTTGCGATAACTGCTAAAATAGATCCCCAAATTTCTTGTGCATTATGCTCTACCCAGCCTGGCTTTGGAAAATGTTGTGTAAACTCTTTTTGAGCTGAATGAACAATTTCACCTTTTTTATTGAAAAGAATTGCGCGTGAGCTTGTTGTTCCTTGGTCTAATGAAAGAATATATTTTTTCATATCGGTTTCCCCCTTATGCTACTTTTCTACTATTTGTATTGCTTCCGCTTTTTTTACTTGTCATATAAGAGATTGCTAGTACAATCACAGTTGCGATAATCACATAAATAAGTGCTGAATTTTGTTTTCCTTCAAATACAACTTGATGGAATAAACCTGCAAGTGATCCACCTAAAATTGGACCAACTACTGGAATCCATGCATACTTCCAGTTTGAACCGCCTTTTCCTGCAATCGGAAGGAAGAAGTGTGCGATACGCGGACCTAAATCACGCGCTGGGTTAATTGCGTATCCTGTTGTCCCACCTAATGATAAACCAATACTTACAATTAAGAAACCTACGATAAATGGATTTAATCCATCTGCAAATTTATTTGCACCAATTGCTAATATACCAAATACTAAAACGAATGTTCCAATCATTTCACTTAAAAGGTTTGCAAATGTGTTCGGAATTGCTGGACCTGTTGCAAATACACCTAACTTTGTTCCTGGATCTTCTGTTTCTTTCCAGTGTGGTAAGTAATGTAAATATACGATAACTGCCCCGATAATTGCCCCAATCATTTGTGCTACGATATAACCTGGTACGTCGCTCCATGGGAACGCTCCCTTAAATGCTAATCCTATCGTTAAAGCTGGATTCAAATGTGCCCCACTAATTGATCCAACCGCATACGCTGCAACCGCTACTGCTAAGCCCCAGCCCATTGTAATAACAATCCAACCTGAATCTTTCGCAAACGATTTCTTTAAACTTACACCAGCACAAACGCCGCCACCAAGTACGATTAACAACGCAGTCCCTATTAACTCTCCTAAAAATGCTGACATAGTATCCCTCCACAATCAATTTAAACGCTTTCAAATGTGATAGAGGTAAAATGAATGGCCATTCGTTTTTGTCAAAAGAAAAAGACCCACAGCTTGCACGCTTCTATATAAATTTATATAGAAACAATGAAATGTGGATCTCTACTTTTCTCCGTCACGTTTATTAACTTGTCTATAATGTTAACCGTAAATGAAAGCGGTGTCAACGAAAAAATTCACATTTTCGTCACTTTTTTTGGTAATGTTTCCATAGTTCACGTTTTGATGTCGTAATTGCTGTCGCACCAGCGTTTAATGCTCTTTCCACATCTTCTACAGTACGAATAAAACCACCTGCTAAAATCGGTACACCAGTACGCTCTTTCACTTCAGCGATAACGTCCGTTAATGCTCCAGGAAGTACCTCAATATAATCCGGTTTCGTCTTATCTAAAAGATTGCAGCTCTTCTCCATCGCACTCGAATCGATTAAAAAGATGCGTTGTATTGCCACAACACCTTTTTGCTTCGCCTTCATAATAACGCTCGCCTTTGTTGAAAGTAACCCGTACGGTCTAAACTCCTGACATAAATATTCCGTCGCATGCCCGTCACTCTGCAAACCATGAATTAAATCCACATGTAAAAACACCTTTTTACAATATTGCTTCGCAAGCGATATAACACTCTTCAATTGGCCGACATGAATATCTAAAATAACAATATATTCATACGAACTATGTAATAGCTTTTCCAAATCTTTAATTTGCCTCACTGCCGGCAAAATCTTCTGTTCATGAAATTCCATTCTAAATGTCCCCTTCTTTATGTCATCCTATCCTTTATAGTACACAATTTAAGTGAAAAGAACAGCCAGTGTTGGGGATTTCTTTCAAATCTTTCCTCTATTTATATATTTTCTTCAACTTATCGGAACCTATACCACCTATAATCATGAATACAAGGGGCAAAAGATTCATTACATATGGCGCATCTGCTACAATTGTAATACTTGCTCCAGCAAACTTATTTAGCATCCATACAACGATTTTTGCAATAAACAAAAATACTCCTATCATAAATAGACTATCAAAAAACACCTTCCATTTTGGATACGCCAATTGCTTACTATCTTCAATTATTTTCTGCGTCAATTCTTCATCACTCCTTAGCAGTTCATCAATTGTAATACCGAACAGATCACTTAAATGAATAATAATTTCAATGCTCGGATAGTTCTTTCCCGTCTCCCATTTCGAAACAGATTGCCTGCTCACATGAAGTTTTTCAGCCAAATCATTTTGCGACCAATTTCTTTTTTCCCTTTCTTCTTTTAAACGCTCACTAAAAATCATACTGTGTTTATCACCTCTCTATGCCCATTATGTTCAAATAAATGATGAAGAGTAAAGCGAGTTATTGTTGCATTTCCTGCACAACTTATACGTTACAGCTTATAATGGCGCTCTTTTATATGTATCTTCCCTATACTATGCTCCAATAATAATTTCCCGAACAATAATACAAGGGACGGATACTAATAAAGTGAAACTTTAATCAGCCCTCACTAATCGGGCTTTTACGGACAGCCCGCGCCCCACCTAACTTCTTTGATTCCGCTGAATTTTGAGGTAGGTCTTACTGCCCGGCAAATAGCGGGATAAAGACTAGATTAGGCATAAAAAATACGCCATCCCTTCTTATCAGTCTCCAGAAAGAATAACGCAAATTTTCATTTTTACTCATCATTTTTCGGACTATATGAAAACCCCGGATATTTCACAACAGGCCACTTCTCCTTACGCAGAGAATCCATTACTTGCGGGCCAACATGTATATTACTCTCCACTATTTCTTTAGGAGTCAGTGCCATCCATTGATTTAACGATACATCTTCAAAACGATTGCTTCTGAACATCTCTAAAAACCATAATGTTTCGGTACCTGTATTTTGAATATAATGCCCCGTCGCAAACGGTACATATCCGACATCGCCAGCTCTATAATCAAATGTACGAGCGGTACCATTTCCAAGAAACACAGTCATTCTCGCTTCCCCTGTAAGATAATATTGCCACTCATCATTATTCGGGTGCCAATGAAGCTCTCTCATTCCACCAGGCTCCACTTCAACGAGCGCCGCTGCGATTGTTTTTGAAATAGGAAAATTCGTAGAGTCGACAATTCGAACGCTCCCACCAGGAGTCTTAATCGGTTTTTGTTTTAAAAGTTCGTACTTGAACGTTAAAGGAACTTCTCCTTTCGGCGACTGAACTTCCTGACTCTCAAGCGAACCTGGTACCTCTCCCTGATAAATATACACTTGCTCTGAAGGAATGGAATGAAAAGCACTTTCCGGCACTCCGAAGTTAGCCGATAGCACTTCTTTCGGCGTATGCGCAAACCAATCAGAAATAGCTAAAGTAGATAAATCAGAAAAATGCCCATCATCGAAAACGAGCAAAAACTCACAATGTTCCAACCCTTGAATGGAATGCGGAATACCAGGAGGAAAATACCAAAGATCACCTGGTCCAACATCAGCAATAAAATTCCGTCCATTTTGATCTACAGCCGTTATGCGTGCCCGTCCTAAAAGCATATACGCCCATTCTGCTTCTTTATGCCAATGTAGTTCTCGTACTCCACCTGCCGTTAAACTCATATTTACTCCGGCAATCGTCGTCGAAACCGGTAGTTCCCGAGCAGTAATCTCCCGAGACCACCCGCCTTGTTTCAAAATCATAGAAGTGTCCGAGAATGAAAACTTCAAGTTAGGAACTAACCCTGCATCCGTTATAGGCGGAACAAGCATATTCGGATTTTGAATATCCCGCATAACATTACGAGGTCCAGAATCAATCGCACCTGCTCCGTCGCTGCGGATTGGTTGTGGCACATTCCTTCCTGCTTCATTAACAGTACGTTTCTTCATGATTACACTCCTTTTTCATCCGGTTATGAAGTAAAAATCCTCCATCATAGTGTATGAATTGGGCTTTAGATGGTTACAGTTACTATGGAGTTACATCATCTGCCTATCATTATCGTTTTGTTCATTTCTCAACTTATACTAGTATGCTTAGCGCTTAGGAAGACAAAAAAATAAACTAGAACTAACAAAAAACCCTGTAAAATTTATTACAGAGTTTTTCACCAATTATTTATTGTTTTACATATCGAATACGAACATTATCGTCCATTTGATAAATTTGTAATGTGTTTCCATAACTAATTCCTAACTCTTCACTTGCACCAACTGCACTTACAAATACCCCTTTAAATACTTTATTTTTAGTTAGTTTTACTACCGATACTCTTCGCTGCCTCTTCAAACAGTTTCGAACCTTCTTGTGCTTTACTTACTGATTGATGCATTTTACTTTCGTCTTCTTGGTCCAATGCATCAAAGAGAAGTTGAAAACAATCCGCATACAGTTCCATCGATTGCTTTATCTTCGCCTGTTCTCCCTGTAACTCAGGGGGCGCTTGTAAATTCTTCAGTTTCTTCGTTGTTGCCTTTGCTCCACCTAAACTTAGTTGTACTTCACTTTTCTTTTGTTTGTATGATTTTACGTCTGAATCTGCTATTCCTTCAATTAATTTCATTGTATCTTCAATTTGAGTAGCACTATTTATGATATCTGCCTTGTACCTTTCAACATCTGAACCAGTTACCTTACCAGGTGAAGAAGTTGAATTATTTGAAGAAGAACTTGGTTGACTACTTGATGAACTACTGTTTGTACCTTCACCTTTCGCTACAGATAAGCTATCCTCTTTCTTGCTATCAGTTGACTTACTCTCTTTTTCAGAAGCCTTATTTTCTTTCTCTACCTGTTGTGTTTCTTCTTTCTTTGGTTCATTAGCTTTCTTACCATCCGTTTCAATTGTAATACAACCGCTCAATAACATAACTGGTAATGCTAAACTTACTAATTTCTTTGCCTTCATGATTACTACTACCCCTTTAGTTGTAAAATTTAATGTAAAAAAGTTAATATACTTAATTAATAAATTTCCCCCGAGTAATTTATTAAAATCTACTACCCATAGATTTCCTGTATATTCATAATCTTTCCATATATAATATTTTACAAAGAATTACATATTTGGTCAAAAGGATTTATGTAGTCCTTAAAAGAAAATTTTAATCACAAAGAAAAGAAGCTAACAATAAATTGTTAACTTCTCAGCTTAAGGAAAAATAGTATCTTTCCTTATCTTCTAATATCTAGGTTGTGATTGAATATTTGTAAGATGAACATCATACATATCAATGATTTCAAGAAATCTATCAGCTTCACGGAAAACATGGTCTGCTAATAATGGATGAATGATACTCTTTATTTTACATTGCTCAATTAAATCACGTGCTGTTTTCTTAAAATCCCGAAGAGATGCAACTGACACGCGATTTTGATCTAAAAATTGATCTAAAAGAGGAGCTGTTTGGGATTGTGGTTTCATAGATTCTAAGTCAATTGCTTGATACATCAATTCATCAAAATCATTGCTAAAATTTCGTGCTGTATCTACAAGCTTTCTTTCCGACGGATCAAGAAGATGGCCAATAAATTTAGCATGGTCTGCCATAATCCGTAAAAAGAAAACATTTTCTTTAATAATAGCATCAGGAAGGGCATCTAATTTACCTTCATTTAATTGTATTAAACGTTTTCTAAAATAATCAGCTTCCCTACTTGTATGGTCAACTAAAAGTGGAAAGTTATTTTGTCCTGGCAATTTACATGTGAGAATTAACCCTAAAATTTTTCGCTTAAATCCCCAAATATTAGTTGCAGCTTGTTGTACTTCTGCATTAAATCTTTTTATTTGCTCAGGATCTGTTTCATTTGTATAGGAATGCGCTATTTGTTCAATATGTTCAAACAATCGATAAAATTGATTCGCCTCTTCGATTAGTTGAGTATCCTCGCATCTAAATCCCAAGCGAAGAAAAAAAGAATGCTCTTTCATGATTCTAGACCAAAAACGAATTTCATTTAATGAACGCTCAACAAACATTACAGACGTAACGCCTGTATCAGGATGTAATGAAGTTTCATCCCTATGCATTGTTAATCCCCCCCAGTAAAATCCCCGCTAGTTCCATTCTTATGAGGAAAAATATATATAAATACCATCAATAAAAGTTTATGATGACTCTCTTATACATGTAAAATTAAACTAATATAACCTTAGCTTGATGAACATATACTGCTCCCCCAGAAGAAAAAAAGCTACCACCTAGTTGTAAAATTTTACCAGGTGGTAACCTTTCAAAATTTCTATTAAAGCAATACAGAATCCTTATCACTATCCTGATTACGTTTCTCGCGCTCTTCTTCTAAGCGCTTCATATATACTTCGCCTTCTTTTTCGATAAACTCATTATCCATATCTTGCTCTTTTTTCGAAGTATATAAAACCATGTAGCCACTTAGTACAATCCCAACAATTACAAGATACACCCACCATGGTAAAGTTTCCAAATCACTTCATTCCTTTCCTTAGACAAGCCTTATTAGTTTCACTTTATGAGGAAAGAATTGGATTTATGCTTAAAAATTTTATTGTGGATGCTTCGCGAAAAATGCTTGTACATATTCCATAAACTCAATTGGTTCTTGACGAAACGGTGCGTGGTATCCTTTTTCAATAATATGAAACGTACTATTTGCAAATAGCCCATGATACAGTTCACCATTTTTCCAAGAAACACTCTTATCATGTCGTCCCCATATAATTAAAGTCGGTACCTTAATTTTATCAGCTTCCATCGCAATGCGGCGCTCTCTCATTTTCGTAAGCTGATCATAATGCTCTTTATCATCACGACTATTTTTTACTCCATTTTTATTATATTTCGTAATCTCAGTTACAGTTTGTAAGTCCGTCGATAGCGGTGGTACTTCATAACTTTCTTTTTGCTGGAAAGACTCTATCCCTGTAGCATCCGCCAAGATGAGATGCGTCACTGCATCCGGATATAAATACGCTAAATTAAGGGACATCTCTCCGCCCATTGAATGGCCGAGCACCGCAAACTGATCGTATCCTAGCTTCTTCATTAACTTATAATATAAATTCACTTGCGCAGGAAACGAATACTGAAAATCAACCGGCTTAGAAGAACGCCCAAACCCTAAAATATCAACCGCAATAATCGTATGATCTCGCACTAGTTCCGGATAAATATCACTAAACCCATCAGAAGAACCACCAAACCCATGCAACATAAGTAAAGGAGGTTTTCCCTCACCAATTTGTTTAAAATAAATCGTCTGTCCATCAATTTGCGCCATACTCTCTTTCGTATTCAGCTTCATCATAACAGTATCTTTCACTTCTCCAACCTTCGCAATCGGCTTATCAACGAAGTTACATACGATAAGCAAAATAAGCACAATACCGCTAATCAAATAAAACTTAAACCGTTTCAACATTCCCGTCTCCTTTCTCTTGTTGTTATTTAAAGTTTTTACATTTTTTGGTTATTTTATGTCCTCTTTTTAATTGTAACTAAAACAGTTACAATTATACTAAAAAAATATAACTCATTTCTGTTACTAATGGTTATTCTGTAACCATTATAGTTACATATTTAAAGTAAGTCAATTCTTTTCTCTACATGACCTGAAAATAGAAAAAGGGACTTCATGTTGAAGTCCCTTTCTTTATTATTATAGTTGGCTTACTCCGCCGTCGCCTTTATTATCTGCTGGTGCTCCGCCTGTGTCACCAATGTTAACGTAGTCTGGTCTTGCTGGTGCTCCTCCTGTGTCTCCTATATTTACAGCTTGATTTGTAAAAGAACTATTGAACCCAATTGATAATACCCCTACTAATGCAGTCCCAACAATAGCCAAACGAAATTTCTTCATTATTTTAACGCTCCCTTTTCCAATATATTTTTTTGAGCCTTATTATTCATATAAAAATATTTACTTGCCTTAACATGATCATCAAATTCATAAAATTTCAGTGCTAAAATTTCAGTGTATTCTTGAATACAATCCCATAATCTTTCTCTCTCAAAATAAGAAAGTCCTTCTAAAATTACATCTTCAATAATTGATACTGAAGATTTTCCATTGAGTTCTTTCAAAATTTTAAACCGATGTTGAAATTCTTTTTCTCCTAAATCAACACAAATATTTAAACCTTTTTCAACAATTGGATTCGCTAAATTATATTGTCCTAATTTGTAATGTTCATGTGCTTCTACAAACAAGGCTTTAAAGTGTTCTGGGTAATTTTTGGTCACCTCAGATATATGACGAATCGCTAATTCTGAAAGATTTTGACTAGCATAAAGCCAAGCTAAATTATGCCGAACCATTAGCATATATTTTTTTTGATCTGCTTTTTGCAATACTTCCATAGCAGAATTAAAGTTTTCTTCCGCTAATTCATAGTGATCTATGTCTACACAACATAGTCCAAAAGCATTTTCACATAATCCTACTTTTATTTCATAACCTGGATATTGTAAAAATGCTGCTTTTGCCCTATTCAAGTAATCTATTGCATGAACTTGGTCATATTTTTGATAATAGAAATTCCCCATCCGATAATTAAACTCCGCATGTTCTATCGGATCTGCAATATATTTCAATAACTTCTCAGCTTGCTCATACTGTTCTTTCGCTTCGTTATAATTTGAAATTAATGTGCAATGAAACCCTTTAAAAAAGTGATAGTAATAAGCTAGAACACCTTCTGCCGGGATTTCAAAAGATTCCACTTTATCAAAACTATCTTCTCTAACCCCAATCCAATCCACTAATGCATCATATCTAAAATTCAACAACGCATGATAAAGCAATACATCCTGATCCACGTCCAAACCACTAATCTTACTTTCAATCTCCTCTTTCATTTCCGTAGCTTTCTCTATATTTTGCTGCAACATTACACGATACCAATCATCTAAAGAATGTTTCATTTGCTCCCGCGTTACTACATCTGCTCCCATACACTCCGCATCCCCTTTTCTCCAAAATTAGTATTTTTATACAATTATCAAAATTGTATATTACCACTCCTTTTCTATGCATTGAAAAATAATTATCAGAAAATTTAATTTTTTAATTAATTATACCAAAGTTTTCCTTTTTAATAACTTGAGAAACAATTGTCAGAAAACTTACTAGAATAAATAAAAAAGCAAGCAGTTCCAGCACTCCGCTAAAACTACTTGCTCTATTTTTACTCTTTAATAAATTCCTTCGTGCTTCTTACTGTATCAATTGGACGAACTAATTTTTCGATTTCTTCACGTTTTGGCTCTAGGAATGGAGGTAAAGATAATTTTTCGCCAAGTGTTTCGTATGGCTCATCTCCCATAAATCCTGGGCCATCTGTTGCAAATTCAAATAAAATTTGTGGTGCAACTCTTGCATATAATGATTCAAAGAAATGACGGTCTACGTAACCAGATGAAGGAAGACCAACACTACTGATTCTCTCGATCCATTCTTCTAATACAGCGCGATTTTCTACGCGGAATGCAGCATGGTGAACCGTACCAAAACCTTGTCGTGCTTCTGGAAGAACCGTATTATGTTCTACGATGACAGAAGCACCGTTTCCGCCTTTGTTCACTTCAAATAAATAGAATTCTCCTTCTTGCGCAACCTCTTTAAATAATAAAACTTTTTCTAACACTTCTTTGAAGAAACTAAAGTTTGCAATACGGATGAATACAGGGCCTAAACCAGTAATTGCGTATTCTAATGGAACTGGTCCGTTTTGCCATGGTTTACCTGATTCTATACCGTTATCAAGTTCATCTGAGATTAATTGATAGTGTTGGTCATCAAAGTCAACGAAAGAAAGAGTTTTCTTGCCAAATTGCTCTTTAATTCCTGTATGTTCTACTTCAAGACGGTCAAAACGTTTCACCCAATACTCTAATGCTGCATCAGTCGGAACGCGGAATGAAGTTTTTGAAATTTCATTCGTACCGTGTACTCCTTTTGGAATACCTGGGAAGTCAAAGAATGTCATATCTGTTCCTGCACTACCTTTATCATCTGCAAAGAATAAATGATACGTTTGAATGTCATCTTGGTTTACTGTTTTCTTAACTAAACGCATTCCCAAAACGTGAGTGAAGAACTCATAGTTTTTTTCTGCACTACTTGTAATCGCTGTAACGTGGTGAATTCCTTTTAATTGGTTCATTTTATATTCCTCCAATGGGGTTTCATTTATATGTTAAAGTTGTATATTTTCTTCTATTACTTCTCTTCAATCGGTGCTAAATTCGCTTCAATTTCTGCACGCTGATCTTCTAGGAATGGTGGTAAATCAAGTTTTTCTCCTAAATGTTCCACATCTCCATCAACTGTAAATCCTGGGCCATCTGTTGCAATTTCAAATAGGATTCCGTTTGATTCGCGGAAATATAAGCTTTTAAAATAAAAACGGTCGATGATTCCTGAGGACTGGAAGCCTCTTTGTATCACCTGTTCTTCCCAATAAGCAAGCTCTGCATCGTTTTTCACGCGAATTGCTAAATGGTGAATGCTGCCTCGGCCCGGCTTTTCAGTAGGACCATCTAAATATTTCACAACGATTTCTCCAAAAGCCTCTCCTTTAATGGACTGGAAAATTGCTTCTTGATCATTTCGGCTAACTTCTGTATAACCGAATATCTCTGTAAGTGTACTCGCCATTTTATCAAGTCTACGCACTGTCAGTTCTACAGAACCCATTCCTTGAATTTGATGCTTTGCAGGAACTTCTGATTTCTCCCAAGTTTCCCAGTGCTCCACTTTTTCCCCGTTTGAAACGAGTAGTACTAAGCGAAGACCTTCAGCATCCTCAAATTGCAAAGCAGGACGATTTGCATATGTTGTTATTTCACTATGTTTCACATCAAATTTCTCAAATCGTTCTTTCCAGTAATGTAAGCTTTCCTCTGAAGGAACGAGTAATCCAATTCGAGTAATGGCATTCGTGCCGCGATATGTTCTTCCTACTAATGGAATTTCAAAAAATGATAATTCCGTGCCTGGACTTCCTGTTTTATCTCCATAAAATAAGTGGTACATTGACGGATCATCTTGGTTTACTGTCATTTTCACACGACGTAAGCCAAGCACGTTTTTATAAAAGTGATTATTTTCATTTGCATTTTTCGTAACCATTGAAATGTGATGATGCCCTTTAATTTCATACATTGGTTATTCCTCCGTTTCGTTTTACTAGTCAAGTGATAACTAAAAAATAACATTTCCCACAACTAATATGGTTTTTAGCTTTTCAATTTATTCTTAATTATGTTTTTGTAAATTCATCTTAGTTTTTACTGTATAAGTTACTTTATTTTTTAATCGAAAACAACTGAGTGTATGTTTTTCATATGACTCAATCGCTTTCGTTACTATCACTTTACACCTCAAGTGATTAAAAAGCAAGTGATTTATCTCAAATTCGAGATATTTTTTGTATCATATTATTTACTTCCTATAAAAATAGCCTCACTAAGCATATTAAAACTTAATGAGGCCACTTTATTCACACTTTTAATTATGGAACGACGGCTTATAGAACGAACGATTATCAAGAGCAAAGACACGCTCTGTATATTCGCCTGGTTTTGTGCGTCCTAATGCGCGGTCCATCATGTTCATTTTTGCATCTAAGTTATCGATGTAATGCAGAATTTCTGCTTCTTTTACTAATGGTGGTTTGGGACTACCCCATTCTGCTTTTCCGTGGTGAGAAAGGACGATGTGTTGAAGAATTAATACTTCTTCTGCATCGATTTGCAATTCGTCTGCCGCTTTACCAATTTCGTTCACCATAATAGAAATGTGACCTAGTAAATTTCCTTCTAACGTATACGTTGTAGAAATTGGGCCAGATAATTCGATTACTTTACCAAGGTCATGTAAAATAACGCCTGCATATAGTAAGTCTTTATCTAACGATGGGTATAGATTTGAGATAGCTTTCGCTAAATCAAGCATCGATACGACGTGATAAGCTAGTCCAGATACGAACTCGTGATGGTTCTTTGTCGCTGCTGGATAGTCTAAAAATTCGTTTTGATGCTTATTTAATAAATGTCTTGTTAGACGTTGAATGTTCGGGTTTCTCATTTCAAATATGTATTGCGTAATTTTCTCAACCATATCTTCTTTTTTCACTGGTGCTTTTTCTACGAAGTCTGAGATGTCTGTTACTTCATTTTCATTCGCAACACGGATTTGTTTCACACGTAATTGAATACGTCCTTTGTAGTTTAAAATATCTCCAGCTACTTTCACGATTGTTTCCGCTACATATTGTTTCTCAACTTCTGGTGATACGTCCCACAATTTTGCTTCAATATCTCCACTTGGATCTTGTAAGATTACTGTTAAAAATGGCTTTCCATTGCTTGCGATACCTTTTGTCGCTGTTTTAATTAACAAGAAAATATCGACTTGTTCACCAACTTCATACTCTGCAATTTTCTTTTTCATTCGAATTCCTCCACCAAATCAGTTACTTTTAGTATAGCACACTACAACTCATTTTCTTTACGCATATGTGTTAATTTTATAATCTGTTTTTCTGTAAAATACGCGAGTAAATGCGCATGACATGTAAAGAATATGACTTGTCTATCCTTTGCAATTTCCTTTATAAGTTCAATCGTTCGATTCGTCCTTACCGCGTCAAAGTGCACGAAACTATCATCAATAATAAATGGATAATCATGCTCAAATGTTTTTGCTAGTGCAAATCTCAGCGATAAATATAACTGCTCCGCTGTCGCTTGGCTTAGTTCATGACTGTAAAAACGCATACCATCGTTACGCTCTACAATAAACGGCTCTGACTCTGACGGTGAAAAGATTTTACTATATCGTCCGCCTGTTAAATAGACGAAATACTCTTCTGACTTTTGTAAAATACGAGGAAGATGTACTTCATGATAATATTGCTTCGTTTTCGTTAACACCGTTTTTGCGGCCGCATAAGCAGCCCACTTCTTCACTTGTTCACGCACTTGCGCTTTTTTCATTTCCCATTCATGCATTAAATCGCCGTACGTACTACCTTCTTCTAAATTCGCAATTTCCATACGATGTTTCGCAATACGCTCTGTCAGTTCTTTCTCTTGCACCAGACAGTTTTGCACGACTGTCAGTTCTTGCTTTAATTTTCCGTCATAACCGTCAGCTTCGTAATGTTCAGCTAATGATAAACTCGTTAAACGTTGTTCTAACAGATCAATTTGCGGTAATAAACGCCCCACTTGTTTCTCTGCATCTTCACGTTTTTCCGCTAGTTTACCCGCTTCTAAAAACATCTCTTCATCCGTAGACGCTGCAATATGCCATAAACCATCTCGTTCTATTAGTAATTGCTTTAATTGTTCTTGCATAAACTCATATTCTTCTTGCCATTCCGCCAGTTTTTCTTTTAACTGCTTACAAGTTTGGCGCTTCTCTTTCTCATTTTGCATACGGCTTTGTGCCTCGTGTAGCTTACTATACTCCGCACTACCGATAACAGTTTCTAGTTTATGTTCAAATTGCGAAATCATTTCATATAATGAAGATTTTCGCGTGCCTTGTTTCTCTAATTCACGATATAATTGCTGCATTTTTTCAATACGCTCAAACGCCGGCAATATGTGTGCATACGTATAAAATTCAGGAAACATATAGCGCGTTTTATATGCATCGACTTGTTCTCCCGCCTGGAACGTTTCTCTCTCCCATTCCTCATACGATGAAACGACTTTATCATACGCTCGTTCCAACTGCTGTAACTTATAAGACTCGCGCTCAAATAATTTACGTATCTCTTCATCTTTTTCTAACTGATAGCGAACAGACATCGCTTCTTCACTTTGTCTCCCGCCGGCACTTTGCTGAAGTGTAAGGAGCTCTTCTTGTAATCCATTTGATGGATCTTTATATAAAACAAGGGCGAGAACAATCCCTACAAAAATAATGACACTAATAAATAAGAGCGCTCGGTTATCTATAAATAAGCTTGTGAATAAAACGCCTGTGTTAATAAGAAGTAACAGAAGACAAACTCTTTGCCACTGCTTTTTCTTTTGTTTAGCTACTCCTGCTTTTTCCTCATACTTGCGCTTCATTCTCTCTGCGCCCATACCGATAAACGCCGCATCTTGGAACGATTTCTCTTTCTCAACTAACACATTTCTCTCTTCATCCACTAACATTTGTTTCTTAATCTGTCTTATATTTTCTTCTTGTTCTTCTAATTGCTCTTGCGCTACTTTAAAACGATCATCGAGCTGTGCTTTTTGCGTTTCTAATTCGCGCGCCTTTTGCACTGTTTGCGTAATTAACTCTTTCGTTGCCAAACTCATATCAAATGAAAGAACTGTTTCCTTTTCAAAAGTAGTACCAATTTGTTGTTCTAGTTCTGCGATTTCTTCTTTTATATTCGTAATATTCCCGCTCATATCACGCATTTCTTGGCGTGCATTTTCGTAAGACATATGCTGCATACGAAGTTCTTCTACATAACTTTCTTTTTGTAAAAACTCTTCATCTATTTGAATCGAGGCAATTTCCGATTGCACTGTCTCAATTTTCTTGTGGAGTGAATCAACTTGTAATTGAAGCGGCTCCATCTTCGCCTTCATTGCTTCATAACGCGCCATTCCGTTTACAGGAAACTGCCCGCTCTCGTTCTCTAACACTTTCTCATGCGCACGTTTTTCAATAACGAGTGGCTCAAGCGCTGCTAATATTTCATAATCTTGCTTTCGCTTTTCTGCACTCTCTTTCTCCACGCGAACAGAAGCAAGCTTCTCTTCACTTTCTTTTAACTGCTCTACTTGTTTTTCATACGTGCCAATTTTTCCTTGCCACTCTTTCATCTTCTCTTCAAGTTTCTTCATCTCTTGCAGTGACACGTTAATTTCTGGTTTACGCCCGCTCGGCTTAAAGCGCTGATCCATTTCTTTTTCTAGCTTTTTATCTAACTGCAATAGCGCATCACTTCCGACTGCACTTGCCGAAAATAAATAATTGCCAATATCCGCTTCGCCTAGCTGATGAATATTTTGAAGACCATGCATATCAAATGAAAAGACAGATTCAAATAAACTTTCATTCATCCCGCTTAATATATCGTTTAAAATTTCTTCTCCGCCCGTTTTCCCGTCTTCAAAATAAACGGTCACCTCGCCAGCTGCCGTCTTTGGCAATCGCTCAATTTTCAAACGACCGTACTGCTCTGTTTGCACAGTCATCGCGCCGCCATACTTCCCGCCTTCTTTCGGCTCATAACGGCGCTGTCCTCTCGTCGGAAAACCGAACAAAATACTTTTCATAAATGAGCGAATTGTCGATTTCCCCGCTTCATTTTCACCGTATAACACCGTCAGCAAGGAAAGATCCATTTCCACATTTTCTAATTTTCCGTACCCATAAATATGGAGTTTTTCAATTCTCATTTTTTATCCCTCTCTTGCTGGAATAATTGCTCTAAAATAATATTTTCTGCTTCCTTTTGAATCTCTTTCTTCTCTTCTTCTGTAAAAGATTCAATACTATTACGCGCTACAGGAGATGTCCAAATGGTGCGCAATACACCGTCCATATTGCTGAAAGCTTCTAACTCTTTTAGCACACTACCGACGAAATGATTTTCCGCTTTCAAACGTTCGATTTCCGCAAAAGAAACTGTCTCATTTTTCCACTTCATCGCATATACAAAATCTTTTCGCTCTTCGCTAGATGCTAAAATGTGAAAAATCTCTTCCACACGCTTTTCGTCACGCAAATAAGGAGAAAGTGGGCCCTGCCCTGTGAATACGACAGTTAAAAGCGTCCCTTCCTCTTCTCTTCTGCATTCATTCATCGCAGTAGATAGGCTCGTCATAAGTTCATCAACAGTTTCAAGTCCATCAATACAAACTTCAATCTCATCCCATACAACATCTGCCGTATGGAAAAATGAACATTGCGTTCCTTGTTTCGTAAGTTCAATAAGGTACGCACCCTTCTCGCCTGTTTCCTTACGATGACGACCTTGTATGTTCCCTGGATAAATCATATACGGCTCTTCTGATAAAATTTCACGTTTATGTATATGGCCAAGAGCCCAATAGTCAAACAGTTTTTCTTTCAACTCACGAATTTGAAACGGTGCATAGCGATTATGCTCTGCATCTCCTTCCACACTTCCGTGAAGCATGCCAATATGAAAAGGCGCATCACTCATTTTCGTATACTGCGCTGTCATATTATCCGTTACCGCTTGCTGCAAATAACTAAACCCATAAATAGAAGCTAATAGCTCACCATTTTTATAAAATGATTTCTCTTCTACATAAGGCTCAGTAAATACATGAACATTTTCCGGAAACTCAATTGCTGCCCAGCTTCCCCCTAAATGATCATGGTTACCGTGAATAATAAAAACAGGGATATCGTACTGCGAAAGTCTCTTCATTTGCTCACGCACAAACACTTGCGCCCTCAAACTTCTCGTCTCCGCATCATACAAATCCCCAGCTAGTAATACGAAATCAACGCGCTCTTGAATCGCTTTATCAACAATACGCTCAAATGATTCAAACGTACTTTGCTTCATTCTCTCCCAAACAGACTGCGCAACATTCATCTCCATCCCTTTAAACGGACTATCCAAATGCAAATCAGCCGCATGTATAAACTTTACTTGTTTCACAAATAACGATCCTTTCTATCTTTCAAAAGTTTCATTTTATTAAAATTAAAATCGCTGAAAACTAATACTCATCGAGAATAAAAATATTCTCGATGAGTAAAGTTTCATTCTATTTTACCACGCAATGTCATATATTTCTTTGCATATTGTAGCGTTTTATGTCAAAATAATTATAAGATTCTGATTTTAATTATTGGAGGGAATTTTCATGGGAGTATACGTTCTAACAGTCTTTGAAAAAGATGGTTCAAAAGCATTAGACGAATCATTCGAGGCGGCAACTGAAAAAGAAGCAAAAGCAAAAGGTGAATCTATCTTACAAGAAAAAGGATTGTATGAAAAAACACATCGCTGTACATCTACTGCAGGTAAGCTCGTTTTATTCCAGCGCTAAAAAAAAGAAGCGTCATCCGCTTCTTTTTCACTCTACTATATCTTCGTCACACCACGTAAACACCACATCTAGAATGCGATTACCGATACGTACGCGTTTATTCCATTTTCCTGTTTGGATCTGATGTTGCAATTCAGCTTTCATCTTTTCCGTCCAGTCGTGAATCGTTTCACTACCGTCGTACGGATATACGCTCGGAAACTCTTTCTGCAGTAGATGCAAGCTCTCTGCATCAAAATGAAAATGGAAGAAGTAGTTTGCTGTAAGCGATGGTTCTTGCAATCGTAAAAAATGATCATCAATTTGCTTTCTATTTCTATAGAAAGTAAAGATATTCACTTTACCGCTAGTAATTTGGTCAATTTGAATTTCGTGCTTCTCTATAATCACGTCTTGTCCACCTCGTTGTATACTATCTTTAGTATATATGTCTTTTGCAACAAAGTTAACCATTTTCGCGCGAAATTCATTTCCTTCATTATAATTCCTGTACCTCCATATGCAATCAGGATAAATAAAAACAAAGTTGAAGGGGAGCGATCACATGTATTTCGGAAGCAAAGGTTGGTATGTAAAAGAACTTAAAAAATTAGGTATCCGTACTTATGAAGGTAAAAAACTAGAATCTTATCGTACGCATGTGTTGTCTAGTTTACTTGAGAGAATGAAGAGAGCTTCGGCTTAATAGAATAGCAAGAAGTAAACCTGAATATTGGTAAATGATAAAAACACCTCCTAAATTCGCATACTAAGTATGCAAATTAAATGGAGGTGTTTTTATTAGTCTCACTTTTTCAGGGGCGCTTCAGTTTTCATAAAATATTTTTTGTTTCCGCTGAAACGGATACGTTTTAATCTCAGCTGTATCTAAATCTTCATTGAATAAATGAATGGCTATAATTTGTCTACAATCGTAAGTATGGTAATAATATGTTCCAGACTCCATACACATTGCACTTGTATAGATCGTATTATCTAATATACCGTCTTCTGTTATTACTGCCCCCTTAGGAACCTCACAATTCGATAAAATATGAAAAATAGCCGATATACCCTCTTCTTCGTTCTCTATACCTTGAATGTTTTGTTTGCCATACGCTGCCCGTACAAATCTTGATGGCGGTGTGAAATCTCCAGGAAGTCCCATCGATCCTGAACCTTGGCCAAAAGCACTTAATGGTACATCGCCCCACTCCGTTGGCGCAAATGGCTGCGATTTAAGACCAATATATTGTCTTAAATTTTGTAAATGCCAACTAAACTCCGGACTATTAGTCATCACTCCTATTGGATTGTCATACACTTTTATTCCATCAGCTGTCGGCTCAAGTACAATACATTCTCCCGATTTATCTGCTAAAATCCAATGTAGCGGTGGAGTACCCCCTAAAATTGGTAATGGCACATCTATAAAGGCAATGCTATCAATAGATTTTCTTAATTCTTCAACAGAATTGAACTGCGTGAGGCTCCAAGTCACAAAATCAAATGGTGCTACATTCGTTTTATTGCTATCTACATGACTACTATAAGTAGCGAATCCTGGGAAATAGAGAGTTGCACATGTCATACCAGCTTCATTTACTCCATCTGCCATCATGACCCTTCCTCCAAAATTAATTCCCATTCCGACAACAGCCTTTTTCGTTCGGATTGTTTCACCAGTTATATTGTTCCACTGATAACGCCGAGGAATGATTATTACTTCCTGATTCATATCTAATGTGAAATCCATTGTTCTCGCAAAAAGATGCTGGAAATTTTTAGTTTGTAACGTCAAACTAGTACACATGAAGAAATCTCCCCCATTTCATAGTTATATACACATTTTATAAAATTCTGATAAATACGTAAATTAAAATCTATTTTACTTACCATTGTACAAACCCTATTTATCATTAACAAAATAACCAACCAAACCAAAAATGCTATAATAAACTCAATCAAACTAAGGGGGAACATCTATCTTGCGTGGAAAACACATTCAATTTCATAAGTTTGGCAATCCAAAAGACGTATTACAAGTTGAATATAAAAATATAGAACCACTGAAAGATAATGAAGTTTTCGTCCGTATGCTAGTTAGACCGATTAATCCATCTGACTTAATTCCAATAACCGGAGCGTACGCTCATAGAATTCCGTTACCTAACATACCTGGTTATGAAGGTGTTGGTATTGTAGAAGATGTAGGAGCTTTTGTTTCTAGAGAGCTTATCGGTAAACGTGTGTTACCGTTACGCGGGGAAGGTACTTGGCAAGAATATGTGAAAACATCAGCTGACTTTGTAGTTCCTATTCCTGATTCCATCGATGATTTCACAGCGGCACAAATGTATATTAATCCTCTTACGGCGTGGGTTACATGTACAGAAACGCTAAACTTACAACGTAATGATGTTTTATTAGTGAATGCTTGTGGATCCGCAATTGGTCATCTTTTTGCGCAGTTATCACAAATTTTAAACTTCCGACTCATTGCTGTTACAAGAAATAATAAGCATACAGAAGAGTTACTGCGCCTTGGTGCTACATATGTAATTGATACTTCCACTGCCCCGCTTTATGAAACCGTTATGACATTAACAAACGGGATCGGCGCGGATGCTGCGATTGATTCTATCGGGGGACCGGATGGAAATGAATTAGCTTTCTCCTTACGTCCAAACGGACACTTTTTAACGATCGGTCTTCTATCAGGTGTACAAGTAAACTGGGCAGAGATTGTCACGAAAGCAAAAGTGCGCGCGAACATATTTCATTTACGACATTGGAATAAAGAAGTGTCACCATATAAATGGCAGGAGACTTTTCGTCACTTAATTCGTCTAGTAGAAAATGAGCAATTACGTTTTATGAAAGTACATTCTACATATGACTTAGTGGATGTAAGAGCTGCGGTTGATATTGTGCAGTCTGCTGAAAAAACGAAAGGGAAAGTTTTTTTAACGAATTATTAAATTGAGTACATTCAACTATCAATCCATTTAGTAGCATAGAATTTTAAGTAGCTTATGTAATTTAATTAAAAAAGCGAAAGGAGATTCTAACATGTGGTTACTCACGGCAATTGCGCCTGTTTTAATAGTCGGGGGAATTGTAGTCTATGTAATTGGAAGGCTTAAACATAAATATGACAACGGCACATTAGGTAAGAAAAAATCAAAAGAGGCTCAACTGTTATTAGACAGTTTCATACCTATAGGAATGCTTGTTGGCTGTATGATCGGTTTGATTTTCGGTATATTTTTCCCGAACTTCGCCCTGCTTTCAGTTAGTTTAGGAGCTGGAATAGGCTATTTATTTGGATATTTCGCCTATGAATTTTACAGCAAGACAGGAAACAATTTTTCCTAATCCAAAAGGAATAAGCGGGACAGTACATAGTAATCATATGAAATATGTAACTGTCCTTTATTTTTGCATCAATGTTATCACCTTACCTTTCGCCTACTATACACCTCTTTTATTGATTTTTCTCTCCTCCCCTTTTTGCATATCCGCTTTTTTATTTTCATTGGATCTATATCCAAAGTAAAGTAGCGCACATGTAATAATAGAACCTACAATGTATCCTAAAAAACATCCTAACCAAAACATAGTGTAACCGCCTCCATTCATAATAAATTTTATGTAATATAACTCTTTACATACTCCATCGTTTATTTCTATTAACTATACACTTTCTAAAATTATTCATACCACTAATTCTCTTCGTACCTCAAATAGCAATTTTATTATTTGTCATAAAATTAACACCTTATTTAAATACAAAAACTTCTATTTACTTACTTTTTCTTAAGAAATAATATACTACATTTGAAATAAGCGAGCTAGTACATCGGCCCTTCTCTATTTTAACTTTAGTCATGAACAAAAGAAAAATAAAAAACCCCCTCAAAGCATAAACTTCAAGGGGTGAGCCTGTTTTTTATTTACTTATATACGTACAGCTGTACCACTTACAGCAACCATTAACATTCCATCACGAACTACTTCGTAATCTACGTCAACACCAACGATAGCGTTCGCACCTTTTTGTTTTGCAAGTTCTTTCATTTCGTCCATTGCGATATCACGAGCTTCTTTTAGCTTACTTTCATAAGAACCAGCACGACCACCGACAACATCACGAACAGAAGCGAATAAATCGCGGACAATATTTGCACCCATAATAGCTTCACCATTTACAATATCGATATACTCAATAATTTCTTTACCTTGAATTCCAGACGTTGTTGTTACAATCATGACTGACACTCTCCTAATAAGTTGTAGTTTTAATTAGCTTTCTTATGTCTTTATTATGACACGGAACAAACAACTAATCTATTGAATTACCTTACAGGAATGTGACAGTTTTGTAAGAATGAAACGCGCATTATGTTTCATTTTAATAAAGCGCTTTAAAATTAGGATACATAAACGACTCTTTATTTTCTTTCCAGTCCTTTTCTACTTCTTTGAAAGTTGGTCGTCCTAATTTTTCATTGTTCTCATGTTTACGAAACCATTTCTTCACATACTGGTCTCCATTTTTATTTTGAACTGTGCAAAGGAAACTATTACTACTATCCTTTAATATTTTTACAATCACGAATAGACACCTCTTCCCTTTTAAATAACAGAATAAAACTTGATCTTTTACTATAAGCCCTTCCTCTCTTATAGTCATACGACTCCTCGGCCGCGCCAAATTTGTAAGATCAAAAAACGATATTTACTTTGTTTACATTTTATTTAAAGAAATCAGAGTTATAAGCATGATGCTTATCAAATATTTTATAGATTTCTAACTTATCATCTAATTTTGCATCTACTAAAATTAATATATTTCCATCGTAAATATATTCTTCATACTTTTTAGCATGTTCTTCTGGAATTCCTAACCCTATAAATGCTCCTATTAAACTTCCAGCTCCCCCGCCAATACCGGCTCCTCCAATAGCTGCTGCGATCGGTCCTGCTGCTACGATTGGACCCATTCCAGAAACGGCAATTATACCAAGACCTGTTAATAAACCACCGAGTCCGCCTGCTACTCCTCCTGCCACAAGCCCTGTTGCTGAAAAGATATCTGCTTTATGTGCAGTTTCATGATTTACTTTTTCACCCGATTTTTCTTCAAGGTGTTCAATTTCCTTCTGATCTTTTGCAATAGCTGAAATGTTATCTGCTGAGTATCCTTTTTCATTTAATTCATTAATAACGAGTGCCGCATCATCAATTGTTCTAAAAACACCTACTATTTTTCTATCTACATTCATAACTATTAACCTCCTAAAGTTTTATATAATGTATCTTTATTTTTCTTCATTTCTGTATACACTAATCTTCTTATTAACATAACCATTTACGAAAAAAGCGAATAGTAAAAGCACTACAAGTGAACTACTTAACAAGTAAATTAAATCAAATGTAATATTAATCATCATTTCATTCATGTATACCAGGCTCCTTTTTATTTAAAGTAAAAGTATATTTTGATAGACTAATCTACTAAACATAGACATCTTACAATTCATCTTCAGTTAATCTCTTTGTAGTATATGTATACCCTTCCTAACCTTTTCTAAACGTAAAAAACTATAATTATATTTTTTCTTATTTATATGTTTAACATTTTTTTAAACGGGTATGTTTATATTGTTATGCTTACTATATGGAAAGGAATATTACGATGAACGCCATTCACTCTACTACTATTTCTTATAATGAAACACCTACAATAACGCAGATTCATCATTTTTATGCTTTAATGACAACATTTCAAACGAATGTATTTATAAGTAAACACGGAACACTTACTTCTATTAAAAACTTAAGCACTCTAGTATCCTTTTTCCTTACTGTAAAAAAGAGAGATCTTGTATTATTTATTTTTGAAGGAATAGATGCAAAAAGAGCTTTAAGAACACTCTTCCCTTCTTAGAATGTTTGTTATCCTCTATTCCCTCGTCTACTACCTTTCATATATGTTTTTATATTTCAAAATGATTTCCTCTATTAAAAAAGAACCCCCTAATACAATAGGGGGATTTCTAGTTTGACCTTATGAAAACTGATATAATATATATTACGTTTTTCATTCTTTAAAATAGAAAAGTTTTAATAACCTTGAAGGTAGGAATTTTTAATGAACTCGAAAGCAAAATTTAGTATTCGCTACAAAATTATGGCTGGTTATTTAGTTATCATTTTGTTCTTACTTGTTTCTTTCATTATGTTAAACAATGAGATTTCCAGCTTACAAAAATCTCGTAATTTTATTATTGATCACGATTTTAAAGTTCTCAATTTAACGAATCAAGTGGAGAAAGAGTTACTAACAATTGAAAATAAAGCGAAAGGGTTTATCATTTCTAATAACCCTACTTACGTGCAATCCCTTAACTCTGCGGAAAAGGATTACGAAAAACATTATCAAGATCTTTTTACTTTATTAGAGGATAACCCCTCTCAGCAAGAAAAATTAAAACAGATTAACGAAAACATTACTAGTTGGATTAATAAAGAGATTCACCCACTCATTGCAAATAATAATAGTAATAATGTACAAACAATCGACACGACTCAAATTCAGTCATTACAATCACAGCTAACTAACTTCCGGAGCACTGAGGAGCAACTAACGAAAAAAAGAGCTGCACAATTAGATACTGAAAATAATAAATTAGAGATTTGGTTATACAGTTTATTGTTCTTACTTTCTTGTATTTCTATTATCGTTTCACTCTATATTTCGAATTCCATTACAAAAACGATTAAAAATGTAATTCAAGCTATTAAATCCATTTCTTCTAAAGAAAAAATTACGGAAAGAATTCATGTAAATACACATGATGAAATAAAAGATCTTGCTCATACAACAAATCACCTACTAGACGAAATATCAAAAAGAGAGTGGTTACAAACTGAGCTTGCAGAATTAATTTTACTGTATCAAGGTGTATCTTCTATTGAGATGTTAGGTAAAAAACTTCTTAGTGGAATTATACAAAAAACGCAAACTTCTTGCGGTGCATTTTATGTACGTGAAGAATATGAAGAAACTGTCTACTATGTGAAAAAAGCTTCTTTCGCCGATCAAGGTGCTGATATTGGAAAACAATCCATTAAAATGGGTGAAGGTTTCATTGGACAGTCTGCCTTAGAAAAGAAAAGTTTTATTCTCAGGGATATACCCGAAGAGTTTCGTTATGTCACTAGTGGCGTATTAGAAATACGTCCTAAAAATTTACTAGTCATCCCTATCTTATTTGAGGATGAAGTGATCGCAGTAATGGAGTTAGTAAGTGTAACTGAGATTTCAGATTTACATCAAGATTTAATTCAACAAACCGTTGATAATCTAGGTTTAACAATTCATAGCATTATGGGACGTATGCGAATTCAAACTCTTTTACATGAATCACAAGCAATGACAGAAGAGTTGCAAGTTCAATCAGAAGAATTACAAACGCAAGCGGAAGAACTACAAATGCAAGCAGAAGAATTACGAACAACGAATGAACAATTAGAGTCTAGAACTGAAGAGGCTGAGCAGAAGACAGCTGACTTACAAATTACCAAATCAGAATTAGAAGAAAAAGCAAGCGAGTTGTTACGCAGCTCAAAATACAAATCTGAGTTCCTAGCAAATATGTCACATGAATTACGCACACCGTTAAATAGTATTTTACTATTATCTGAAATGTTAAGAGAAAATCATGATAACAATTTATCCGACGATGAAATTGAATTAGCAACTGTCATTCATTCATCAGGGAAAGACTTACTTACTTTAATTAATGACATACTAGATTTATCTAAAGTAGAAGCAGGCAAACTAGACATCATTTTTGAGGCAACGAACATAAGTGACATGGCAGCCAATATGCATCAAAACTTTTTACATATAGCTGCACAAAAAAATGTCGAATTTACTATTGAGGACAGTGATACGATTCCTGATCTGTTTTATACAGATGCAAAACGGATTGAGCAAATTATTAAAAACTTATTATCCAATGCATTTAAATTCACAGAAAAAGGATCCGTTTCTTTACATTTTGATTCGATAGAAACAACCAATTTAAGTCATGATATGCAGTCTATCAGTAAAGATTGGATTACAATTTCAGTAAAAGATACTGGTATTGGTATCGCTAAAGAACAGCATCAACTTATTTTCGAAGCCTTTCAACAGGCAGATGGAGCAACGATTCGAAAGTATGGTGGTACAGGATTAGGTTTATCTATTTGTAAAGAGTTTGCGAGATTATTAGGTGGTTGGATTACGTTAGAGAGTAATGTAGGAGAAGGTAGTACTTTCACCGTATATATTCCTAACCTTCCAAATGGATTACATGATATACAGTTATCCAATTTAGAAGTCGCAGCAACGATAGAAGATGTTATTCCTGCTAAAGTTGTTGAAGAAACTATCGTTACTCCAGAAACAAATAACGTCTTCCAAGAGAAAAACATTTTAATTGTCGATGATGATCATCGAAATATATTTGCGTTACAAAATGCATTAAAAAAACAAAATGCCAACATTATTACTGCCCAAAACGGCATAGAGTGTTTAGAAATACTAAAAAGCAATACAAATATTGACCTTATTTTAATGGATATTATGATGCCGAATATGGACGGTTATGAAACGATGGAAAATATCCGAATGAACTTAGGGCTAAATGAAATACCTATTATCGCATTAACTGCTAAAGCAATGCCAAATGATAAGGAAAAATGTTTATCTGCTGGCGCTTCAGATTATATAAGTAAACCATTAAATCTACATCAACTCTATTCGGTAATGAGTGTATGGTTAATAAAATAAGTGAGGTTTAGTTGGAGTGGAAAATAAGTATTATAATTTTGATCCATCAGTAGATACGGATGAGCGCACGAACTTAGAAATTGAATTACTATTGGAAGCGGTATTTAAACTATCAGGATTTGATTTTCGTCAATATGCTCGCACATCTATTTATAGAAGGATTTGTAATCGAATGCAGCTCTCTAATATCCCAACCATTTCAAAATTAATTGAAAAAGTAATTCACGAGGAAGGGGTTTTAGAACAGTTATTAAATGATTTCTCGATTAATGTAACTGAGATGTTCCGTAACCCTGCCTTTTTTAAAGCGCTTAGAGAGCATGTTATTCCTGAATTGAAAAAGCAACCTGAAATTAGAATTTGGCATGCTGGATGCGCAACTGGTGAAGAAGTATTATCAATGTCCATCTTACTTCACGAAGAAGGATTAAGTGAAAAGTCGGTTATTTACGCAACAGATATGAATACAAATGTGTTAGAAAAAGCAAAACAAGGTATCCTCCCGTTAAATAAAATGCAAACTTATACGAAAAACTATTTACAAGCTGGCGGTACACAAGCGTTTTCTAACTATTATTCAACAGATAATCGTTTTGCTTATTTTAATCCATCACTTTTACAAAACATTATTTTTGCACAGCATAATTTAGTAACCGATCAATCTTTTAACGAGTTTCATATTATACTTTGTCGTAACGTCTTAATTTACTTTACAAGTAAACTTCAAAATCAAGTGCAGCAACTATTTTATGAAAGTTTAAGTCACAATGGATTTCTATGTTTAGGAAATAAAGAAACTCTTCGTTTTTCAAATATAATGCCGCATTATACGCAATTTAATCCTAGTGAACAAATTTATCAAAAAATACAATAAAAAGCGTATGAAATCCTCTGTTTGGATTTCATACGCTTTTTATTTCGCATTCGTTTGTATCATAATGAGACACATATCATCTGATTGCGCTTTCTTTTGTTCTTCCTTGTAAAACCCTTCTATCTCGCCTTCTAAATCTCCCCATTTTCTTTCTGTAAAAGTACGTAATTTCTCTTCAGACTCAAATTCATCATTTGCAATTGCTTCAAGAACACCATCTGTAAACAATAATATTTGAGCGTTCTTCTCAAAAGGTATAACTGTCTTTTTAACTTTTATTTCATCAAAAAATCCTACGGCACAACTCCCGCGATCTAGTTCAACTACATTTGTTTCATCAACTAAAACATATCCAGAAGGATGCCCTGCATTTACATATTCAACTGTTCTATCTTCTGTATTAACAACTAAGTATATCGCCGTAAAATAATAAGGAATATTGTCATTTTCATTATGTAAAAGGGTCATATATTTATTTAATTCTTTAATAACGAGTTCTGGATCAATTAAACATTTAATTGTTTCACGTAATACAGACGAAATAAACATACAAACTAATGAAGCAGATACACCATGTCCCATCACATCTAATAATATAATACCGTAGCGATTTTCATCGATTTTATACCAATAATACATATCTCCAGCTAGTTTAAATGAAGGTAAGTAACTTGCTTCAATTTTTATATGATCTTCTCTTAATGGGCTACTTAATAAGTTTCTTTGTACTTGCGTAGCTAAATCTAGTTCATTCCGAAGATTTTCTTCTTGTTCTTTATGCCAATTTAATTCTGATTTCAAGCGTAACGCTACACGCATACGTGCTAATAGTTCAACTTTATTTATAGGTTTCGTAATATAATCCATTGCCCCCATATCAAGAGCTTCGGCCAATTTATTTGCATCCTCTAAAGCTGTAACAAAAATAATAGGGATATCTTTAAACTTCTCCTCTTTTTGTAATCGTCTACAAACTTCAAGTCCATCAATTTCAGGCATCATAATATCTAATAATATTAAATCAATTTCATTATGCCTGGAAGAATCTTTTCCAAAATGTATGTATTCGAAGAGCTCTTGTGCAGAATTGAGTGATACAAGATCATGATATCCGGCTTGTTTTAAAATCTTCTCAATTACAAATATGTTAACCGGATTATCATCAACAATTAAAATGGACACAAGTTATTTCCCCTTTTCTTATTTAAAATGTAAATCTATTATCATTTTCTATTTTTCTAGTATTACATACTCAGTTACAAAATGAAAATTTCTTACTCAAACATATTTATACAACAAAAGAACAAACCCCTAGAAATAGGAATTTGTTCTTTCACTCTATAAATTTCTACTTTTAATTTAACACCATTGCTTTATCATTTAAAAGACGATCTAATTCTTCCATATGATTTGTTTCATCGGCAATCATATCTTCTAGTTTTACAACTAACTCTGTCATATTTAATTTCGCTGCCTGTTCTTTTCTCGTTTCATAACGCTTAATTGTTTCATATTCTGATTGTCTAGCGGATTCTAACATTTCTCTAACATCTTCTACTTGTTTCACTGGTAAAGGGATCGTAGTGGGGGTACCACCTAGCGTCTTAATTTTCTCCGCTAAATATAGGGCATGTCCTTGTTCATCACTAATTTCAGATTCAAAGAAAGGTTTTAACACTTGTCTATATATACCAGAAACTGTAGCTGCATTATGGTTATACATAATAATTGCTGAGTATTCTCCTGCTAAATCTTCATTCAATCCTTCGATTAGTTCTTTCACATCGTGTGACATTTTCATATCTCCTCCTATACTTAATAAGTACCCCTTTTCTCATGTTTTAAACATCATTATTTTAAATTTTTTATGTATCTAAAAATGCGGCTTGCTTCAATTTACTTATCGCTTGTCTTTTAATACGAGAAACGTGCATTTGTGAAATACCTAACCGTTCCCCTGTATCTTTTTGATTTAAATTTTCTCTAAATATATAATGAATAACACTCTTTTCCGTATCATTTAATACGTTAAAAATATCCTTTAAAACGAGACGCCTTTCTGTCTCTTCATATCCTTGCTCTACTTCACCTACAGATTCAATTCTCGCTACCGAACTTCCATCAGATGAATTTTCAACTACATCATCTAAGGAAGATACTCGATAATTATTTTTCGCATCCATAATCTCTAGAACTTCCTCTTCCGATAGTCCTAAATGATTTGCAATTTCTATTATCTTCGGTGAACGTTGCAGATGATCTGTTAACTCCTCTATCGCAAGTTTAATTTTTCCGCCTAAATCTTTAATTCGCCTTGGAACGTGAATGCCCCAAGTTTTATCACGTAAATACTTCTTTATTTCGCCTACTATTGTAGGTATTGCAAAAGGCTCAAAGGCATTCCCTATCGAATAATCATACCTTCTTATTGCGCCTAAGAGCCCTAACATGCCTACTTGTATAATATCCTCATGCATCGGTCCGCCTTTTGAATAGCGATATGCAATGGAATAGACAAGATTTTTATAATGCTCAACTAACCTTTCCTGCGCTTCATCACATTGGTTTTGTTGGAAGTCTGCAATTAGTTTAATAACGTCTTCTTTAGTAAGATTCGTAGGTTGAGATTGGATTTCCATCATTCTCCACCTGCTCTCTTTGTATATATTTTGTCATTAAAACTGTCATGCCCTCATCATGCATGATTTGTATATCATCCATTAACGTATTAATTAAATATAAACCTAAACCATTTTCCGGCAAATGTTCTACTGGTTTACTAATATCATACGGACCAACTTTCCTTTTTAAGTTATTAAAATCAAAGCTAACCCCATTATCCGCAACCATAATTTCTAATCGATTTTCATATAGTCCAAAGACAATTGCAATTTCTCCAACGTCTTCTTTATATGCATGTTGTACAATATTTGTACATGCTTCACTAATAGCAATTTTCATATCTTCTATATCGTCATAAGCAAAGCCCATTCGATTCGCAACACCAGCCATTGTTAAACGAATAATAGCCACATATTCTGCCTTTGCAGGAATTTTCATTTCTATCTTTTCAAATCTCTCCATCATCCCTAGTCACCTTCTTTCTACTTTTTCAAAATCGGAATTCAAATTTAATATTTCTGTTAACCCTGTAATATCAAATAATCTTTTTAACCTTTTAGATACACCAATAAACTCTAGTTTTCCATCATTTTTCTTAACCGCTTTTAATAGCGCTATAAAAACACCTAAACCGGTGCTATCCATATAATCTACGTTATGAAAATCTACTACAATATGAACCTCTTTTTCGCTTGTAATAGGCATAATCTTATTTTTTAAATCTGATGCCGTATATGCATCAATTTCACCATTAAGTTGTACCGTATAACCTACATCATTTTGCAAAATATTTATTGCCAAATTCATCATTTCCGCCCCCTTATCTCGAACTACTACTATGTTAATTACCCATAAAAATTAGTTTTAAACATATTTTTTTATTTTTATTATAAATAAATTTTCTACAGCTTTCTCGGCTTAACACGTAAAAAATACTACCAAATGTTTAAACCTTATAAATTTGTGTATATATAATGTATAAACATTATTTTTAGGGGGATCTATCTATGGAAGAGCACAGCTTTAAAAAGGGAGATTTTGTTCAATTTTCTTATCGACACGATCATGCTACAAAATTAGTTGGTTCCATTATTAATATACTAACGAATACAATTGTAGTGGATATAGGTAATAACGAGGACTTATCTCATATAGAACCAAGGCAGGTCGTAAGAATAAATAATTGTAAAAAAGTAACGATGGTTTAATACATAATAGAAATTGTAATTTCAATGAGTGGGGGTTCTTCATCCTCCACTCATTCCTATGTAGATTACATTAAAAAAGCATCCAAATTAGTTTAATTGGATGCTTTTTTATGTATATTTATCACTCTATTAACCTTATAGCTATATATAAAAAACTTAAGATTACTATTCATGATCATACTTACGCTTTCCGCAGCATTCTAGAGAAAAATGTTACGATTAAAATAAAGACGATTGCACCTAATAACGCTGGAAGAACAAAGATGCCTCCCCATTCAGGACCCCAATGACCAAATAATGCACTACCTACCCAAGATCCGATTAATCCGGCAATTACATTACCAACTATACCTAAAGGAAAGTCTTTTCCCGTAATCATTCCAGCTAACGCACCAATAAGTCCACCTACAATACACGTAATAATAAGTCCCACAATTAACCCTCCTATATTCGTTTTATATTGTATTTATCAAGCTTTGGTATGTAACCAAAGCTTGATAAACATGTATTATTCTTTATTATCCAACCCATCACTTATCTTTTGTTTCACTTTTCCGACTTTTTCTTTTATCGTTCCCTTCGTCTTGTCCCACTTCCCTTCATTTTTCAACTTTCTATCTTCTGTAACCTCACCAATTCCTTCTTTTACTTGTCCCTTTGTCTTTTCCACTTTACCCGTAATTTGTTCTTTTAGTCCGTTCTCACTCATATTTCCCATCTCCTTTTCGTAATAGATTTATAGATTTACAGAATACAAATTTAAATAGAATACATGCATCTTCTTTCTTGTAACCATTCACCGACTCTCTCTAAATCTTTAACGAATAACAAGATTTTTCCTTCATCTAGCTTTTCTTCGTAGAAGTTCGCTTCTTCCTCATTAAGCCCTAACTCCTGCATCTTATTTCTTAACTGATCTCCCGTTTTTTGAAAGACGTTAATAATACTTGTCCCAAGTCCCTCCTCTTGTATACCAATTGTATTCAAGTCTGCATTGTCTGCGATTCTATCTGTCCTTTCTTTCTCGTGTGTTAATACGTAAATATCTTTTTGGTCTATCCCTTTCTTCACTAGATCATTCGCCGCATTCATGACCTCTTTCTCCGTAATAAATTCATATACAAAAGGTTTACTATACTTCGTTTCCATCTTTAACTTCCTCCTTTAAAATGAATTATTTGTTATATTATATGTAGTACACCTATTCTCGAAATGTTAAACATAAAATCTAAAAAAATATCTAAATTTTGTTTTTGATAGAGAAAGAATAGCGTGATTTACCACTTCAACACACCTCACCCACCTTACAATAACTACCTAAATTAACAGAAAATTGTTATAATTAAACTTAAGGAGGGATACTATGAAAAAAATCATATCTATATACGCTCTAACCGCTCTATCTTTCACTTTAATAGGCTGTACAAGCACCTCAGCTACAGATAAAGCTTCACAAGCTAAGCAAGAACATACACAAAATACCTTTCAATTAAACTCCGCAAATATTACAGACATTGAAATACTGAAAACAACAAATCATACTACTTCCAAATCTCAAACAGATAACGAAGAAATGATACAATCTATCGTTTCAGCAGTTCAAAATGGAACACCTACAACAATTACTTTAGATCAAAAAAAGAGAGAATCTGCACATTCTACTATTACCGTTACATATAAAGATGACTCCAAAGAAGAGTTTCTTGTTTGGGTTGATAATAAGGAACAAATTACAATTGCCAAAGATGAGAAGAAAGATAAGGTAGAAGGTGTGATAGTAAATATTAAAGATGCTAAAATGATGAAGGATTTCTTTTAAAATTCTAGTTAACGTTAAAAAAAGAGTAGGATTACACCCTACTCTTTTGTTTAATCATGCTCAATAAATAGACCTTTATAAAATCTATTTAAGGTCTAATTTTGCTAAATCATGTTGTAAAACATTATTTCCTTCTTGTGGGTTAAATACGATTGCACTAAGACCAAAAACATTTGTAACAACATCTCTATCTTTCGGACGAATGATTCTTACTTCATAAGCAAAGAGTGCTGGAGGAAGAGCTGCTGAACGAAAAGTAACATATCGATTAGGTGGCAATGTTTGTGTTGAAGGGTCTATTAATGGTAACAATACCGGAGAACCCGATGACCAATCAAACATTTCAACTGTTACTCTACGAGTATCATCTGGATCAACATTCATAGCTTCAACAGTAAGAAATAACGTAGCGGAATGTCTACGTAATACACCCGTTGATAAAATTTCATTATGATGTTCAAAGCATTTTTTTGGAGGGTGACCATAGCCATAACTCATACCAATTCCCCCCTTTCATTTACAATTAAGGACAAGTATTCCTTATAATATATAATGCTATTATTCTTTTATTGAAAGGTATAAAAGCGGATTTCTATCTATATTTTTGGATATTTTATTTTTCATTTATTCGCTCTTAAATAATAAAGTGAAACTTTATTCCAAACAATATCGCTATTGCACCAAAGTAAAACAAACTGGACAACCTAGATTTCAAACTGTAAGATTAGATGTTGGTGAAATTGGGCAGCAAAGCATATATAGAAAATAGGTGTTAATGTTGAAAATCAATAAAAAATTCGAACCAATAATTTTTAATATCTTTATGATTTTAGGCATATCTAGCATTATCTCTTTCGTCATGGTTTCAATGAATGTTGGATATACAGCTTTATTTCTCAAATCATGGATAAAAACATGGGGAATTGCTTTCATACTTGCATTTTTAGCTTCTAAATTATTACCCTTTGTAGTTAAAAAGATAATGAAAATCTTCACTTTTGTTGAGCATGATGCTTAAGAATAAAGTGATGTACTGCGTAGGTTCATTCCAATTAAAAGAGTTTATTATCACAAAAACTTAACCTAGTAAAATGTTTCAAATCGAAGGAAGACACCTTAAAGGTTGTCTTTTCTTTATAAGTAAAAAAAGCCCGCCTATTTCCGTAGGCGGGCTTTATCTTTATTACACAATATGAAAGTATACTCTCTTTTTCACTGAAATTTTATGTAATTATACATATTCATGAAAATAGCAGAATTAAAATATGCCAAAATAAAAAATGAGCTAAATCCCCTAAATAGCTATATAGAGATGAAGTTGTTATGACAACATATTTTCCACTTTCAACTTAGTTATCATTAGAATGTTTTTCTAAAAAATCAAGAATCCTAGCATTAACTTCGTTAGAGAACTCACCATTGATTGCGTGAGATGCATTTTTCCAATTAACTATATCAATATCTTTAACGTATTTTTTTCCAGTTTCAACTGCTTTTACCGAATTGTGCATTGTACTTTTTTCAGCTATAAGTGCAAGCACTGGAATATCAATATTTTTTAAGTCTTCTTTACTAAATAAATCAGGCGCTGGCGTTTTCAGTTTATAGTTACGCATACCCGACTCGATTAACTTAGCGATAGGCTCATCGTCACTTGCTTCTACTCCTCCAGAAACATAGCTTAACATCTTTTCTCTTAAAAACTTAGGGACAATAGGAACAGAAGCTGGAATAGATGCCAGAATCATTTTTATGGATATTTGCGCAAATACAAAGACTGGATCTAATAAACTAGCCGTAGCAATATGCTCAGGATTATATCTGGCCAAGTTCATTGTTGTCCACCCTCCAATGGAGACACCTACGATATGCACTCTTTCTAAACCTAATCCTTCAATTACTTCATTTAACCATTCTGCTTGTTGTTTTTGATTTTCAATCACCTTCGTTTGCACACTCATCCCAGGTTCACCTAGTAAATCTATCGTATAAACAGGCCTTTTTTCTCTTAGACCTTCTAAATTAGGTACCCACATTGGAGTAGATGCACCACGTCCAGGGAGTAAGAGTATTGGTTCCTTATGTTTGTTTTCCTCTTTAGTAAAATAATAAGCACGAATTGTGCCATATTTCGTTTTTATATTTTTCGTATCGTTAGGTTTTGGAAGGAGTGCCATTGATTCATCGTAGGCAATTTGAAAGTCTTCCTTTCCTTTTTCAGATGTAAAGTGACCAACCTTATTATCATGTCTCTTCATTTGAATGCCTCCTTTCTACAAATATATGGATGAACTTTATCTATATATTCATGGTAATTATCCATTGAATTTTTATCTTCTTTAAGGCAAGACTCTCATTTAGAAAAAAGAAAATCGTACGTTTAGATACAATTTGGCAACAAACTAACTGTTTTTTGTACATTAATAGACAACTACTGCAAGAATTATAGTTTTTATGTTTTCATTTATCTTTTTAATCAGATGAATGCTTTTTTAGTACATAATAAAGTGAAACTTTAATCAGTGGGGGGTTCATCGACCACTGATTATTAGCTCACACCAATCGGGCTTTTACGGTCAGCCCGCCCCCCACCTAACTTCTTTGCTTCCGCTGAATTTTGAGGTGGGGGTCTTACTACCCGTTAATGCGAGATAAAAAATATAAAAAAACATCCAGAAAAACTGTCACAAAATCCGTTTTTCTGGTTTCTCTATAATACAGGTATCAAATTGAAAGTGAGGTTTAAACGAACATGTTAACCATAGAAAATGAAGAAAGTCATGCTTCTAATATGACCTTTGAAGATTTATTTAAGCAGTACTATGCTTATGCTGTGAAACAGATTATATGGATTGTTAAAGATCAATCTATCGCTGAAGAGTTAGCACAAGAAGTATTTTTACAATTATATCGTAGCGATTGGAAAGGAATTAAAAATATACCTGGATGGTTGATTAAATCTTCTACTTATGTAGCTTATAACCATTTTCGATTTGAAAAAAGGCAGCAAGCGAAGATTGATAAGGAAATACAATACCATGAAGTACAAAATGTATCATCATTAGACGATGATTGGATAAGAAAAGAAGAAATTACAAAGGTCCAAACGACACTAAATAAAATGAATGATCGAGAACGAACCCTTTTACTAATGAAATTCTCTGGTTTTCAATATAAAGAAATTGCAGAAGTACTTCAAATTGAAATATCTTCTATAGGAACATTATTAGTCCGAGCCAAAATGAAATTCCGCAAGATTTATAAACAAATAGAGGAGGCATAACAAATGAAATGTTATGATATCGGGTTTATTCAAACATATATTGATGGAGAACTTTCTCATGATATAAGAAAGGAATTTACAAAGCACCTAGATACATGTGAAGCATGCCAAGATTTATTAGTAGAAATTAGTAAATTAAATCAATGGGAAAACGTAATGCTAGATGAAGAATCTGCAAATTCACCACAAGAAATCAAAATTGATATAGAACAAGCATGGAAAACATTTGAAAGTCGTTCCAAGTTAGACAACGTTTCTAATATAAATTACAAAAAACAACAAAAGAAAGGCATCTTTACAAACATGAGTAAAAAATCAAAATGTTTCATTTATACAGCAGTAGCTGCAGCTGCACTTTTCACAACAGCAATGATTCCACAAGTACAAGTGGCGGCTACAAATGTCGCTTCATATTTTTCTGATGCAATTACAAATGATAAAGTTGTAAATGAAGGAATAAAAGATGAAAATGGTATCACACAAGATATGATGAAGAATGGTAAATATATTCCTATTGATGAAAAAATTACAGATCAAGGTATTACTGTACATCTCAAAGAATTATTTATCGCAGATTCACGTATATCAGTTCATTATAGAATGGAAAAAGCTGACGGAAGTTTAGTACCATTTGAATTTGATACATCAGGATTAGATCTCCAAAGTGATGGTATAATTAATGGACAACAAGAGGAAAACCCTGAGATTAAACATGATGGGAGACTATCATTTATCCATGATGCAGATGATCGTCTTCCTTTTGAACTTGTGGCAGCAGGTCAAAAGTTAGATAAAATAGGCATCCGTGATAATGATAGACCCGAAGGTGTTGCTACATTTGTTATAACTAATGAAGAAAAAGACGTTTTTAAACAGCCTCTTACTTTAGACGTAAATATAACTAGAATTGGAAAAGTAAATGGATCTTGGAAAGCTCAAATTCCAATTGATACTTCACATTTGAAAAATAATACGAATTAACATGAAAAAAAGAATAGAACAATATGTATCTAATTCTCAGTTTATATGTTTTCTTGTTTTCGTTACATTTATTTCGTATATAGTTTTTACTCTATCTTTTATTTATGATTTAAGACCATTATAAGAAAAAGCCCTCTAAAAAAGTAGGAAAATAAATAACCGGTTTCTTAACGTATAAGGAATCGGTTATTTTGTATTTAAAATGCGTCTAAACGTACAAATTTCTTTTTATAAAAAAGAATAGACACCCTAAGGTGCCTTCCTCCGACTTGAACCATCTTAATTTTAATAATATGTATTGGACTCCCGTCCAACTATTATTTTACCACGTTAAGTTGTTTTGTTTATTGAGAAATACAATGTTTTATTTATGCTAATCTTCTGTATTAGTTCATTTTGTAGTCCGTGCAGCGGTTAACAAGAAAATAATAGCATTGATGACACCTAAAAGTCCCTGCTTAACCCACATAGATAATGCAGCATTTGTGCCAATGGCTAGAAAAATAAGCATTACTGTGTATCTATTGAATCTCAGTATAGACAACCTCCCGATGGGACTATATTTAAGGAAATTTCATTATTTTTTTGTTCCGTAAAACATTGTACTTCCTAGTGAAGAGAAATTCAGTTTTACTTCTATAACTCGCCCTGTTTCCACTCTTTATTATGGATATCTAATCCTTCTTGACCAAAGAAATGGAGAATAAATTCTTTTTCATCACTATCAATTTTTTTAGCTAGTTTAGATCCCTCCATACTTTGCTTTTTTCCTGAACTTAAATAATGAATTTCTTCAAAGTCTTTAACTACAGATTCGAACTCTCCATCATACCATTTGTTCAGAATAGATTCATATTTTGGTCTTTCATCATTATTAATAACATTTAAGTTGTTTTTTAAGTATTGAATGTTTTCTTTCGTCATTTGAAATCGCCCTACATCACGGGTACCGGAAACATGAAGATTATTCCCATTGAATGTGAGTTTTTGTAAAGACATATGTATCATCATATCATTTATAGTTTGCTCGTTTTGGATTTCACCAATCGACTGTGCCGCTTTAGAGAGCTCATCTTCACTTACTACATAACTATCTTTTTGCTGCTTTTGAATGGTTTGAACTTTCGGTTTTTCCTGAACCTTTTCTTCTTGTTTAGGTTTTGATTCAGTTGTAGTCTTCTCATTTGAGCTACAAGCAGCCATTCCCATAAGCAATGTACCGCATGTTAAAGCCATTAGTAACTTTCGGTTCATTTTTTTCCGCCTATCTGCATTAGTTATTTTAAACAGTTTTTTAATGTAAGATTTCTCATCTCATAGTAGCAAAGAATGTATCTATATATTGTCATGTTTTGTCGAAGAATAATAAAAAAGCAACCTAGATCCCATAGAATCTAGGTTGCTTTTAATACGTAAACGTAATCGTCACTAAAGAATACCCTTCTTTCGCATTGTAAGGCTCCGCTTTATAAGAAACTCGATTTGCCCCTTGCGGATAATCGATTTCACCAATTGCCTTTTTCACATCTTGCAGTGCACCATTCATTGATTGCTTGTATAGCACTTCAATTTTCTCTGGTTTTGCACTATAGCGTTGCTGCATTTTATTTTTTAATTCGGTATAGTTATTTGCGATATATTCATTTCCTAAATAGTTTAACTTTGTATCTTTTAATATTTGTTGATATGCAGGCGTTTTCGTACTACCTGCCGCAATTTTGTTTGTCAGTGTACTATAATAATTCGTTGTAGCTTGCGGGTAGTCTCCGCGGTTCCACTCATGATTTCTTGCGATTTGTTCATCTGATAAATTGAAATACGAATACGTTACGCGGCCCTGCTCATCTGGAACCGGATCATCAAATGTTGTATCAAGATGATACCATTTGTTTTCGATTTTCACTAAATTCCAAGCATGAGGTTGTCCGTCCCCAGTTCCTGTCACGAAATGATTTTCAATTCCTGCTTCTTTTAATAATTGATACGTTAATAGTGCGTAACCTTGGCAAACCGCAGAACGATTTACAAGTGCTTCATATGCTGTGTAAGCTTTATAAGACGTATCATAAGAAACATGTTTTACTACGTAATCATGAATCGCCTTCACTTTTTCGTGATCATCCATTCCAACTTGAGTAATAGAAGAAACGATTGCTTTCGCTTGTTTCATGACATATTCCGTCTGTTCTTTCGTTTCACGATATGTAATCTTAAGCGTAAACGTATAATTTCCAGGTGATCCAGAAAGTCCATATGAAACATTCGATCTATTATTATTTGTATACTCATTTTTACTTGCAACTTCTTTATATGCGTTAAAAAGTGTATTCATCACTTCGTTTGTATTATTGTTTTTCGTTTTATATGGAAGTGTAATATTTGTCTCGTATGTATTAATACGCTTTTGTACTTCCTCTTTAAACGCTGTTAATAATGCAGCATCTCCTGTATCTTTCACATCGGCATTTTTATATTTTAAAGTTTTATATAAAAACTGCGCATACTGTTCACGTGTTACTGTGCCATACGGTTCAAAATTCCCGTTCCCTGTGCCATCTGCGATTCCATTTGACTGCACTGCACTAATTGCGTTTTCTGCCCAAAATGGATTTGGAACATCCTTAAAGGTATGTTTTTGTTTTGCCGCAAGATGGAAAGCATTTGTAAGAATTTGTGCCATTTCCGCACGACTCACAGAAGCTTTCGGTCTAAATTGGCCATTTTCATCACCTTTAAAAACTCCTAAATTCGTTAAAGTTAATACCTCTTCTGGAAACATTGTAGAACTTTGATTAATATCACCGTAAGGATTTTTAAACGTAGACCCATCCTTTAATACGTAACGAGTTCCATCATTACTAAACGAACCGCCTTGTTTATTCGGTACTAACACTCGATAAATTAAAGCCGCAACTTGCTCCCTTGTCGCAACATCTCCAAAACCAAATATCCCATTCCCATAACCGGAAATAATATTTTTACTCGCTAAATCTTTAATCGCAGGATATGACCAATGTGATGTCGGCACATCAGAAAAAACACCCACTTCAGCAGCCTTCACACCACTGCCATTTGTATATAACAACGCACCACCAATCAGTGATAATGATGTAATTGATTTTAATAGTTTTGTATACATAATGTCTTCTCCCAATACGTTCTCTATTTTTGTTGGTTTATGTCGAAAAATCTAAAAATATGACAAAATATATTATACAATTAAAAGTTTTTGAGGGATATATTGAATTTTAAAATATGCAAAAATTCATATTAATATATTTTTCCGTATTAATATTATGTTGTTTTGCTTGTGAATATATATAAGTAGTCAAGTCAACACAAATAATAAAAAGACAGCTATCCATAGATAACTGTCTTTTTATTGAATCCAATTTAATTATTTTGAAAATCTAGCATACCCCAAGAAGTGCTTTTGTGTGTATGAACTATTTATCTTACTTTTAATTACACCTGTTGTTTCGTCAGCAGCATGAATATATTCACCATTCCCTAAATATATTCCTAAATGAGAAGGACCCGCTTTATATGTATTCTGTAAGAATACTAAATCTCCTGGTTGAGGATCACTTATTTTTGTAACCATTCCCCAGTATCCTGCAACACTTGTTCTCACAATGTTATATCCATTATTTTTAAATACGTAATAAATAAAGCCACTACAATCAAATCCATTTGGTCCTGTCCCAGCTTCAACATACGGCTTTCCAAGTTGTTTTAAAGCTAAATCAATTACTCCAGAAGAACCAGAATCTGTTTGGTTTAGGTTCATCCACTTGTCGCCTTCCCATGTTTTAATCTTCAACCACCCACTAGTTGTCCCATCTATTACTCTAAAATTCTGCGGACTATATAATGCTCCAGCGTTTGCTTTTCCTGAACTAAATGAAGGCTCGTTATACGCATAGAATGATTTTTCTATGAACCTTTCTTCTCCATCTAGATTCAGCCATTTCTCGCCTTCCCATGTTTTAACCTTTAACCATCCATTAGGTGTCCCATCCACAACTCTAAAATTCTGCGGATTATATAATGCTCCAGCGTTTGCTTTTCCTGCATTAAATGAAGCTTCGTTATACGCATAGAATGCTTTGTTTATGAATCTTTCTTCTCCATCTGGATTGATCCACTTATAACCTTCATAAGTACTTACTTTCATCCAGCCATTTTCTTTTTTTTCTACTACTCCCCAATTTTGCGGGTTAAATGGTGCTTCATAATTTGCTTTCTTTGCATTAAATGAAGGTTCATTATACGCATAGATTGTTTTGTTGACAGTAATTTGTTCAGCCGTAGGATTCATCCACTTGTCGCCTTCCCACGTCTTAAATTTTAGCCAACCATCTGTTGTTCCATCTACTATTCTAAATGTTTGTCGCCCGTACTTCGCTCCAGCATTCGCAACCTTTGATGAGAAAGAAGGTTCATCATATGCATAGAAATCTCCCATGACACGTTCTTCCCCATTTAAGTTAATCCAAACTGGACCTTCCCATGTTTCAATCTTCCACCAACCATTATCTCTTTTTTCCACGACTCCTACATTTTGAGCACCATACTCTGATCCGCCATTTGTTTTAGCTGAATTAAAAGATGGTTCTTTATACCCATAGAATGATTGATTCACATATTCTGAACTATTAGCAGCGTGAGTTACCATACTGAATGTCGAGATAGATAGAATAAAAAACAATAAGATTCCTATACTTTTCTTAAACATAAAAATATCCTCCCTTTTATTTTGTCTAATATATAATTTTCGAAGCAAAGAATAGATATATCCTATTTCATTATTTTAATTCTCACTTTTTTACGTCCCCATTCACGTGCTTGCTTTTCTGTAGGAAACAGAACATCAATTTTATTGCCTTTAATAGCCCCACCTGTATCTCCAGCAATTGCATCACCGTATCCTTCAACCCAAACTTTCGTTCCTAGTTTAATAACTTTAGGATCAACTGCAATTAACTTGATGTTAGGATTTTTTCCTATGTCTATTCCAGACGCCGTAATCCTTTCATTTGGTGGACTACCTTCTACACTATATGCAGTAGCTTCCACGTAGAATTCTACGCCTGTATCTTCCGCATTTAAATTCAGCCACTTGTCGCCTTCCCATGTTTTAATCTTCAACCACCCACTAGTTGTCCCATCTACAACTCTAAAATTCTGCGGACTATATAATGCTCCAGCGTTTGCTTTGCCTGAGCTAAATGAAGGCTCGTTATACGCATAGAATGATTTGTTTATGAATCTTTCTTCTCCATCTAGATTCAGCCATTTCTCGCCTTCCCATGTTTTAACCTTCAACCATCCACTAGGTGTTCCATCCACAACTCTAAAATTTTGTGGACTATATAATGCTCCAGCGTTTGCTTTAGCTGCATTAAATGAAGCCTCATTATACGCATAGAATGATTTGTTTATGAACCTTTCTTCTCCATCTGGATTGATCCACTTATAACCTTCATAAGTACTTACTTTCATCCAGCCATTTTCTTTTTTTTCTACTACTCCCCAATTTTGCGGGTTAAATGGTGCTTCATAATTTGCTTTCTTTGCATTAAATGAAGGTTCATTATACGCATAGATTGTTTTGTTGACAGTAATTTGTTCAGCCGTAGGATTCATCCACTTGTCGCCTTCCCACGTCTTAAATTTTAGCCAACCATCTGTTGTTCCATCTACTATTCTAAATGTTTGTCGCCCGTACTTCGCTCCAGCATTCGCAACCTTTGATGAGAAAGAAGGTTCATCATATGCATAGAAATCTCCCATGACACGTTCTTCCCCATTTAAGTTAATCCAAACTGGACCTTCCCATGTTTCAATCTTCCACCAACCATTATCTCTTTTTTCCACGACTCCTACATTTTGAGCACCATACTCTGATCCGCCATTTGTTTTAGCTGAATTAAAAGATGGCTCCTTATACCCATAGAATGATTGATTCACATATTCTGAACTACTAGCAGCGTGAGTTACTATACTAAATGTAGAAATAGATAAAATGAAAATTAATAGCAATGATACGCCTTTTTTAAACATATAAACTTTTCACCTCTTCCTTTTTTTAACAGTATATTACCATAAGTACATTAACATAAATTTCTTTATTTATCTATAATTTACCATATTAATTGGTAAACAATTTAGATTATTATATTTCTTTTAAACCCTCTCTATTCAAGGCATAATTGGGTTCAATGTAATATGAAATACAAGATATGCAATATTGCATATCCTATATTTTTTATATTAAATTATTAATCTATTCCTTTCTTATACAAAAGTATCTAATTTTTGCTAGTTTCTCTTCTTTTTAAAATAACTATTTTGTTCACTTTTTTGATACATTTACGAAACATTTCTCTGTTATCTTCATTAAGTTCTTTTCTTTTTATAATGTCGTGCGAGATATACTAACACAGGAAGCCCTAGCCCCCTAATCCTAGGGCTTCTTTTTTAATAAGGATTTTATGCATTTTATTATTCCCACCAACTTCCTAAATTTTATATTCAACATATAATTACATCTAGTTTATAATATATTAATGGAACGTCACGTGTTTCAAATACAACATTTTTTGATGACCTTTAATACATAAAATGTTGTTATCAAGTCGGAGTAAAACACCTTTGGGTGTCTTTTCTTTTGTACATTATATCCATTAGGGCTCATTTTTTTACAAAGCCCACCCTTTTGCTTCCGACGGCGACGAAGAGTGGGTTTTTTGTTATCTTTTTCTAAAATTTGTTTCCTAAAAACATGCGCAAAAACTTTACGTACAATGGTTTTCACAAATTCTTTTAGAAGTTCAAACAAACCTCCATTTAGAGATAGTTTTATTAAATTTTTCACTACTAGCCACAAAAATATCTTATAATCTTTATATAACAAATTAATGTATTAGGAGTAGATAAAATGCCAGTTACACTCGAACTTATTCTTTTCATTCTTATAGCAATTAGTGCTGTTGGCTATTTAATAAAAGAATTTCAAAAAACTAGGAAACGAACACTTGGAATTTCACTAGAATTTTTAGTTCTTTTCTGGTCAATATGGAGAATATCAACTATCATAATCTAATTTATAAAACATGAATTCCTTCGAATGAAGTGAAACTCTAATCAACGGGGGTGTAGGATAAATTTACCAGTATTTTTACCACAACATCCATGTTAAAATCCCTTGTGAGTACGACATAACTCGACCTTATGAAGCTCCGCAGCTTTTATCGCGGAGCTTTTTTTATTTAAAATAACTATTTTGTTCATTTTTTGATACATTTACGAAACATTCATATGTTACGTTATATAAGTCCTTTTTTAAATCATATTCATTCTAGCAAAAAGTCCTAGTCCCCCTAGGACTTTTTGCATTCAAATAATGAGTTGTCTTTTTTCTCAATAACCGAAACTATTTAACGTGGTAAAATAATAATTGGACTGGCATCCAATACCATATTACAATGGAGCAAATCGCAAGAAGGCACCTTAGGGTGTCTTTTTTATAGAGAATCAGTTTAAAAACTACAAATAAAAGAACCTCAATAAATGAGGTTCAAAAAATCTACTATTTTAAATTACCTTCGTAAAAAGCAACTCCATTTTGAACATGTTTTAAATACCACGTAATCGTCCCGCCACAAACATTTTCATTAAAACTATTAGCATATACTCCATTTGAGTAATAAAGAGTTCTTTTGAATTTACCATTAGAATACTCATAAGGAATTGAGCATGTGGCTTGCTTCGGAGAGCTCACAGCTTTTTGTGTATCAGCTGAAGCTGCACCAATTCCTCCTGTTAATGCAATACCTGTTGCTAACGCTCCTACTACTAATTTCTTGAACATAATAAATCCCCCTTTAATAGTTTTTATAGATTACAACTTAAATGTATCACTTTTATAATTCATGTAAATATCTTGAATATGTAGAAATATTTATTTAGTTATTGGTAATATTGGAATTTCATTTTATCAAATGGAAAATAGAGGAATTGGAAAGGCATGTGAAAATACAGCTAGGTTTATATTAAATGAACGTGGTTCAAGTCGGCGGAAGGCACCTTTAGGTGTCTTTTTTTGTACATAAAAAAATCTCACCATTTTATAGAAACGATAAGCCCTTTAAAACAATAATTGCAACTATATTAATTTTACATTACATTAAGGTTAGAGAATATCATACTAATAAAGTGTTAAATAGTAGGTGGGGAAAATGGAATTTAACGATTTGGGTATTACCATTAAAGAACTTAGAATTAAAAAAAGTATATCACAATCCGACTTATGTCATGGAATATGTTCACAAAGTCAAATTAGTAAGATCGAAAAAGGTGTGATTTATCCATCTAGCATATTATTATATCAATTATCTGAAAGACTTGGTGTTGATCCAAATAATATATTTGCACTAACTCAAAACAAGAAATTAAAATATACAGAAAATACAAAATACGTAATGAGGGATTGCATAAGGCAACATCAATATAAAGATCTTTATGAAATAGTCACAAGAGAAAAATACACAAATAATTTTCAAACAAAAGAAGATAAACAATTTCTACTATGGCATGAAGCAATTGCTATATATTGTGTCAATAACTCAACAAAAGTGGCTTTAACTCTTTTAAATAATGCACTAAAACTAACTGTAACCAATATTGATTTTTTATCAGAGAGAGAAATAGATATTCTACATACAATGGCTATACTTCATGCAGAAAATAAAGAATACAAAAAAAGTATTACTATCCTTAAAAGATGTTTAAATAATTTTAACAAATTAGATTTTCCTAGAGATAAAGAAATTAAATTGAAAATCATTTATAATTTAGCAAAAAATTTAAGTTACACATATCAATACGAAGAAGCAATAAAATACATTGATAAGGGTATCCAATTAGCTATTAATCTAAATACTTTTTACTTATTGGGTGAACTATACTATGGAAAAGGTTCAAATTTATTAAAGCTTAAACAATATAATGAAGAAGATGTTGCTAATAACATGAAAAAATCATTATTTATATTTGAATTAACAAAAAACGAAAAAAAATTACAAATAATTAAAGAAGAATATTTTGAAAACAAAAATAACCACTCATAATTTCTTAAAAACTACTTATAAAGTTCACAGGAAAAATCCCAATAGTTTTTAAACCTAGAACCATATTATTGTTTCAATTCAGAGGAAGGCACCTTAGGGTTTCTTTTTTTATTTTCAAAAGGAACTGCTCAATTAATTCTTAAAAACATACTAAGAAACATTGTTTTATTTATCCCATTTTCATTCATGCTATATATATAATTCTTTAATAAATCCACCTCAAACATACTTATATGCATAGGAGTATGTTTGAGGTGGAACTCCTTCAAATACTAGTTCCTTTTATAAGCCGTTTTTTTGATGTAGATGACATTATTCTCAATACAATAGAATGAATTATGGAAACATATTTAGCAATATATATCAAAAAACAATATTAAGAAAACCCCTCCACCTTAAGGTAGAAGGGATCTTCTAATTTCTATTTCAAACTACCCCAAATCTCCGTAAAGGTACCCCAAGCGCATGTGCACCTGCATCTGGATATCCTAAACTTCTTTCACCAACTACCGTTCCTCTGCCGAACGATCTTTCACCGATAGATTGTATGCCGTGAAGTGCTACTTATAACATTTCAATTCAGATATACGACAGTAAAGAATACATCATCACGGTGTCAGCAAGCAAAAGTGTATTCTGCATTTCTGAAAACAGTAGATGACAGATTGTGACCTACTGAATCTGCTAAGAAAGAATATACAAGAACATCCTTAACATCCTCTCTATTTCCACTAATGATGACATCAAGGAAATCTTCTACTTGGAATTCTGGAGTAAACAACACAATCTTAGTTGTTCTGTTTGGTTCTAAAGAAACAAAAGTACGAGAGATTTCAACTAATTCATTTTGAGTTGGGAAAAAGGTGTTTCGACTTCTCTTAACAGTTACCGTTACATTACTAGTATGACAGCGTGAATCATTGTTTAACATAATGTTGAGAGCAGTTGGAATAATCCCATTTTCAGAAACTGGAACTCGAAACACTCCAGTAGATTTATGAGCCATATAATCACATCCTTCCAAAATAAAATATATTTACAATATATTAAATGCAAAAAACGTTCATTTTGATATGGACAAATTACATGATTAATATATCTATAATAACCCTCGGTATTACTAAGCCAATGTTTTAAAAGATTAACAAATATCGCGAGAACCAATCGAATGTATATTAAAAGTAAAAAGAATAAGTTTTCTAAAAGACCCCCTATTTTGAGCCAATAATGAGACATTATGTTAATCTTATATGTATAGTTGCGCAAAATTGAGAAACTTAAGGAGACAGATAAATTTTATGAGAAAATTATCTATATTACTTACTTTCATTCTAGTATTAGTCAGTGTTACGGCTGCTTGCACACAAGATAAAACAGATAGTGCCGTTGAAAATGGTTCAATAGAAGAACCAACCGCAAAAAATGAAAATGAAGAATTAATAAATTTTGAAGAAAAAGAAGATATGAGCCGCTTGGAACAAGGTATTTTATTAGTTGGTGAGAGTGTTAAGGGAGGCTATTACTTGACCGCTGTTCAAAGTGCCTATTTAAATGCTAGCAACGATTCCGTAGTTGTTAATGTCTCTGTAAAAAATGTACGAGGTCAAACGATTGGACTATCAGAATTAAAATATAACTTAAAAGATGAAAAAGACGGAAAGATCTATAAAGGAAAGGTGCTTGATCAAAACCCTTCTGATATACAAGTTAAACCAAATGAAACGGTAGAATTGAAAATAGCTTTTGAAGTACCACGTACCGCAGATGAATATATGTTTTATATTGAAAGCTCTTTAGACCCTCTACAAACATACTGGAAAATTGATAAGCTGCAATCACAAACAAACTAAGTCTAAAATAAGCAAAAAACAATGAAAAATTTAATATAGATACAAATGAATACTATATAAACGTAAGACCATCGATTTAATGAATCGTTGGTCTTTTTCAAAAAATGCCCCATTAAAAACTAATAGATAAAAAAGAGCTAATCTCGAGAAGAGATTAGCTCAATATATCCAAAGCTATTATGGTACATAGTTTTATGAGCAAACGTTATATAATGTTGTATGGGATACATAACCTGTCATCCCTTTATATGTAACTTTTAACCACTGTTTAGAATTACTGTAATGACCTTGAACATATTCACCAGTTACCCATGTTCCAGTAATTTTCGTACCATCATTAAATGTATGTAAGACAGGTGAATCGACAGTATAACCACTGCGCATCTTTGCACCATATACACCTACCGTACCTCCCTTTGCACAAGCTGCTACTACATTTTCATTTTCAGTAGCATTCGTAGCCGCGAAAGCAGAGCCGTTAAATGTAAATAAAGTAAATATAAAAGCTGTTAGTACTGTACAAATAGATAAACGACGTAACAAAATAAATTCCCCCTTTTTTTATAATTTACTTCTTCACAAATGATTATCTTAAATATTCTAACTATTTTCAATATATTAATGTTGAGAAATATTAGTTGTATTTTTGAAATAAGATTTTATCAAAAATAGTAACAAACTCATATTTTACTGAGAAAGAACCGAAAGAAGTCTTCTACATATCAACTATATAAAAACCCCTCCACCTTAAGGCAGAGGGACTTTCCAATTCCTATTTCAAACTACCCGCAATCTCCGTAAAGATAACTCCAAGCGCATGCGCACCTGCATCTGGATATCCTAAGCTTCTTTCGCCAACTGTACCAGCGCGGCCCATGCGAGCTACGATTTCTTTCGTGTACTCTGCTCCTTTGACCGCTGCTTCTGCCCCTTTTTCAAAGGCAGTTTTTACGTCTACTTCGTTTGAGGCGCTATCTAACCAAGAATCTACACATGGAGCAAGTGCGTCAACAAGTGTTTTGTCACCAACTACTGCTCCTCTGCCGAATGATCTTTCACCGATCGATTGGATGCTTTGCAGTGCTGCTTGCAGCATTTCAGCGAATTCTTTCACTGTTAACTCACGCTTCTCGCCTGCTGCTTTACTAGCTGCGCGGAATGCTCCGCCCCAAATTGGACCAGAAGCGCCGCCGCAATGTTCCATAATAATCATCGAACAACCGTCAAGGAATGATCCGATCGTTACGTTCTCTTGATCTACAATCGAATGCCACTCACGTTTTAATTGCTTAAATCCTTTTGCTACACTCATTCCGAAGTCGCCGTCACCAGCATGCGTATCTAGCTCACAGAACGGTACTTCATTTTTAATAATAATATCGCTCATTTTATCAACGAGATAAATCATGTTGTTTAATGTGATAACATTATTTTTTATCACAGCGTGTTCTTCCGCCGTTTCTAGTTCAAATGAAACTTCCTTCTCGTCTGTTTCTTCAAGTACATTTACGTACTCTACACTTTCAACTGGACCGTCTACTTTAAACGCTGGTGTATTACATTCTTTTGATAGTAATGTTTTTAGCTCTTCATCTAACTTCATTACCGTTAAAGACATACCAGCCATATCAATACTTGTCATATAGTTACCGACGAATACCCTATTAATTTTAATGTTTCTTGCAGCTAGTTCTCTCGTAACTGCGTTGTTAAATAAGTAAAGTTCTTGCAGTGGTGTTCCGCCAAAACCGTTAACTAGAATTGCGATTTCCTCGCCATCTTTTACTCCTAAATCTTTTACAAGGTCATTTGTCATACGGTTCGCTAGTTCATCTGCTGACAGCATTTTTTCACGCTTAATTCCTGGTTCGCCGTGAATACCTACACCGTATTCCATTTCATCTTCCGCAAGTGTGAAAGTAGGTGATCCACTCGCTGGAACTGTACAAGACGTTAATGCTAAACCGATTGTGCGCACGTTAGCCGCTGCTTTTTCTGCTACAGCTTTCACCGCTCCTAAATCCATACCTGCTTCCGCTGCTGCGCCGGCAATTTTATGAACTAAAATAACGCCCGCAACGCCGCGGCGTCCTACTGTGTACAGGCTATCTTCTACCGCAATATCATCGTCTACCTTTACGTAGTCGACTTCAATTCCATCTTCCGTCGCTAAATGCGCACCGTTTTTGAAATTCATAATATCGCCGCTATAATTTTTAATAATTAATAACGTACCTTTTTTACTAGCTGTCTCTTTAATCGCTTGGTATACCTGAATTTGTGAAGGTGACGCAAACACATCTCCGCACACTGCCGCATCTAACATTCCTTTTCCGACTAATCCTGCATGTGCCGGCTCGTGACCACTACCGCCTCCACTAATTAACGTTACTTTATTTTCGTTCATTTCTTTCTTCTTAATCACTTTATATTTTTTCAAAAGCTCAAGCTCTGGATGAGCCATAACCATTCCGTTGCACATTTCCATTACTAATGTTTCTGGTTTGTTTATAATCTTTTTCATTGTAGTTCTCCCCCAATTCCTTTAATATATTGTGATATATTTGAAATCTTCTTCTTACTAACCATGTTAAAATGAAAGCGTTTTATAGTAAACGGACAAAATGGACAATCTGTCTAAAGACACCGTTCTCATTTATAGATAGGATTTTCATATTAATAACATTCTAGGGATGATTCAGATGACCTCTTCTATAATTTCTAAAAAGATAATCGCGAACTCATTGAAGTATTTAATGGAAACAGAGTCGTTTCATAAAATATCAGTGAGCGATATTATGTTACACTGTCAAATGCGTAGGCAAACTTTTTATTATCATTTTAAAGATAAATTTGAACTATTAAGCTGGATTTATAGAGAAGAAACGAAGGAAAACATTATCGACTTTCTCGATTATGAAACGTGGGAAAACATTTTCGATTTATTATTTGATTACTTTTATGAAAATCAAAAATTTTACCGAAATGCTTTTAAAGTCATTGAGCAAAACTCGTTTAATCACTATTTATTTGAGCATACGAAAAACTTATATATGAAGATTATCGATGAACTATCTGTGAGCTGTGGATTCAGCCTTTCTGATGAGACAAAAAATACGATTGCCTCCTTTTATAGTCACGGCTTCGTTGGAACGATAAAAGATTGGATTGAAAGTAAGTGCGAAGTAGATCCTTCCATTATGTCTTCTCTTATGAAAAATATGATAAACAATCAATTACTACTATTACTGGAGCAATCAGCAAAGTAATTAAAGGGTGGCAAAAGCAATGAAAAAGATTATGAATGATGTACAAAATATCGTTCAAGATATGCTGCACGGCTTTTATTTTGAACATAACGACAAAGTAAATTGCGATGAAACGAATAACATCATTTATGTAAAAGATATCGAAAAAATGAAGCAAGACGTCGCTATTATAAGTGGCGGTGGTAGCGGACATGAACCTGCTGATATTGGCTATGTAGGAAAAGGTATGCTTACAGCGGCAGTAAACGGAAGCATCTTCACTCCGCCTACAGTAGAACAAATTGCGGCGGCAACTCGCCTTATGCCAAAAGATAAAAGTATACTATTCATTATTAAAAACTTTAAAGATGACGTTGAGAACTTTCTTGCGGCAAAGCAGATCGCTAAAGAAGAAGGAAGAAAAATTGACCACATCATCGTAAATGACGACGTTTCAATTGAAGATGATGCTTCTTTTAATAAAAGAAGACGCGGCGTCGCTGGTACTGTTTTCGTTCAAAAAATACTTGGTGCGGCCGCTCTTGAAGGCCATTCTCTAGAAGAACTAACAACACTTGGCCGCTCTATCACTAAAAACTTACACACATTAGGAGTTGCTCTTTCCCCTGTCAACGATCCAGTAAAAGGAAAAGCTTCATTCACATTAAATGACGATGAAGTGTTTTATGGCGTAGGCATTCACGGAGAAAAAGGTTACCGTAAAGAAGCACTATCCTCTTCTGAAATATTAGCGATCGAACTAATGAACAAACTAAAAAGCATTTATCGCTGGAGAAAAGGAGACAACTTCGCTATCCTCATTAATGGACTCGGCGCAACTCCATTAATGGAACAATACATTTTCGCAAACGACATTCGCCGTTTGTGTGAACTTGAAGGATTGCAAGTGACATTCGTAAAGATTGGTACACTGTTAACTTCTTTAGATATGAAGGGTGTTTCGCTTAGTTTGCTTAAGGTAGAGGATTTGGATTGGGTGAAGTGGTTGAAGGCGGATGTTAGAGTGGGTAATTGGTAAGTAAAAATTATGATGATAAAAGCCTTTAACTATAACAAGTTAAAGGCTTTTTGCAAATTGAAATATCACTCGAGCATTCAAAAGAAATTCGTAATTGCCTCACTGAATGATGACAGGTCTTCCAAATAAAGCTGGATGATAAATTAACATCGCTCCTACAAATGAACATACTAAACAAAAAATAGCCTCGTATTTTATAACTAGAGAAGAGCTGGTATCAAGCTTTTCCCCCTCTCTTTTAAATATCATTTTTAAAGCTCTATATAATAAATACCCAATAATCGCCCCGAGGGTGTTCGTAAATAAATCATCAATATCTGTAATTCTATTATTTAACAATTGATTTAACTCAATTGCCAATGAAAAAAAGAATCCTGCACATACCGTGTTTTTTATTTTTCTAAAATACGGCCAAATCATCGGTAATAAAAAACCGAACGGCATAAACAGTACGATGTTCAAAAGATACGTAGTACTACCTGCCGTATCAAATAGAGTCAAGTTGATTTGACTTACACGAATCCACGTTTCATATCTACTTATATCCCATACAGTTGCAATCTGTGTCACCTTATACACTAACGAAAGGTAGAACAGAAAAACATATACCCATAGAAAATGCCGAATAGATATGTTTCTTTTCGCTTTAAAATAAAATCCAATTTGAAATAAAATACAAAACATAATTGTAAAAAAATACGTATACAAATAACTCATTAAAACTTCTGTATGCATGTGGAATCCCCTAACTTTACATTTTCATCTATTATTTTAGAATATAGTTTAAGAACCAGTACTTTGTTCATATGTTTAATCTTCTACTTTTTCTTCGAATATAGGGAATATATTAAAAATAAAAAAATCCCCACTTATTCATTTTCAATCTCCCCCTTGATGTAACTTGTTTATAGGATAGAAAAAACTTTTAAAATAAAAAGTGGGGGAAATATAAAATTTTTCTTAAATTTTATGTTAGATTTTATTATTACTATTGTTAGGAATCCGCTAGTCATTGTTAGGTAACGCCATGCTTACACCTATAAAAGTATTGAATTACTGAAGAATTCTGTCCTCAATATGACAGCAGATTCACATCAAAAATGTAAATCCTCATTTCCTTCGTATTTTCCTTTATTAAGTCTTTTTCTTATGAATAATTCTGCCACAATTAAATTAGGTACCCACGCTAACCAAGCAATAATAGCGTAACTAAGTTCAAAATTCTCTATCCCAAATAGAACGATAAACAACGGTAGCCAAATTCTTAATGTAACTGCTCCAAAGGTTAAAGAATAATTTCTAATCATCCAATTTCGATGTTCTTTAATTTTTTTATTCTTAACTCTATGTAATGCTTGATATGCTGATGTTAGCCAAAGTATGGATAACAAACCGAAACCTAGCTTCGCTACCAATCCTCCCGTAGCATAAAAGGATAGGTATAGTCCAGAAACGCCTCCTAATAATATACCAACCATATAGATTCTCCCAACTATTCGATGACGGTTGATATTCCTCTCTCTAAATTTAGTGGATAATGTAAAAGGACCAATTACTAATGCTACTATACTAGTCGTAATATGTATAAATAACATACTATACCAGAACTCACTTAATTTAGATCCATACATAAGCTTCGCTTTTACAAGCCCTGTTTGAAACCCATCCATAATAGAATATTGGACAACAATATAACCAGATACTAAAAGAGCAAAAAAAGTGAATACAAACCAAATTTTTCTGTTCAAATTTTACTGCCTCCCCATTACATTCACGAAAATTAGATTATATATTACTGTTCATTCTCGGGAAAAATAGAAAAGCCTTCTAGCGAAATTGAAATGACCCCCGAAAAAGGGACATGTAATAGATTAAGATTTCCAAAAATAATGAATATATATGTTATATTGTTAGACGTACTGAAAAAGATAAACAGTACAGCAATGGGGTTTTTTCTAATGGATATGTTGCAACAAGTAATAGATAAAGTGAAACTTTAATCAGTGGGAGTTTTGTTCATCCCCCACTGATTATTAGCCCACACCAATCGGGCTTTTACGGACAGTTGATCCCCCACCTAACTTCTTTGCTTCCGCTGAATTTTGAGGTGGGGGTCTTACTGCTCGTTAATGCGGGATAAATTTAAAATGAGCAAACTTTTTATATAATAAAAACTCTCAAGTATATCATTCTATACTTGAGAGTTTACTCATTTATCCCTTCTCATCCCTCATACTGTAATACCCCAAATTAATAATAACCAAGAAATACCCACTCATAATTCCAGCAGCGAATGTCCACATGAATTCATGGTGTTCAATTTCATACATAATAATCGCGCCGAGTATTGCGGCTGCGAACCGATTTATCATTCCAAGCATCGGTGCTTTTTCTTTTTTTACAATGCTATCTCCGAACTTTTCAATACGCCTTCCTAAAATCCAGGCGCAGTACATACTTACTAAAAGGCCAATGCTTATCCCTACGAACTGTGCTGAAAAAGGTGTCACAAGCCATCCCAATAACATTACGCCTAGCAAACAATACATTTGTATGTTGAATGATCTTAATGCCATACGAATCATGTTATACTCCTTTATCTTTCTCATTGTAATCCCGTATCATCAATCCAATCTTCCAGGCTTCAAGCTTTCAGCTATATCTTTTTTAAAATGAGGGAATTTGATTTTGCTTACCATTAAATAAGCGAGTACGCATGTACCAAACGCCACGGAAACTGGATTCTTTAAAAAACATAAAATGAGGAGACACATTGCCGCGAATGGGATTGGCATGCCGATAAAGGTCGGGAGTTTGCTTTGCTGTGTGTTAAATCTTGCAAGCCGAAGCATGCCGCAAATACTGTAAGTGAGCGCGCATATCATCCCGATAGACTGCAAATCTTTTAACGAGGCACTATATGCCAGAATAGACGGTGCCACACCAAAAGTAACTAAATCCGCAAATGAGTCCAACTCTCCACCAATTTCCGAAACAGAATCAAGTTTCCGAGCGACCATACCATCTAAAAAGTCAAACAACATACCTGTAATAATAAAAACTGCTCCCAAATAAATATCGTGAACGAAAACAGCGTAAATAGCTAAAAGCCCACATACAAAATTTGCTATCGTAATCATATTTGGTATGAAACTCATAATACACTTCTCCTCCTTTCTACTAATTGCTTCATCTACGTTCTTACTCATTACAATCAAGATCTTTCTGTTTTTCTTCCAATATGACTTTATTTATTTTCGTTAACGTATCTGTCATTTGCTCTAGGGCGTTTATATCGATTTTAGAAAAATATTTCTCAATTAATACATCATCTAACTCCGACAACCGCTCTATATACTTACTACCGTTTGGACCAAGTGTAAGAAAATACTCCCGTTTATTATTAGGGTTTACTTGTTTTGAAATCATCTTCTGTTTCTCCAATTTAGATAAAACTTGGCTAACGGCACTTTTTGATATATTAAAAGTAGTCGCAATGTGATTTGCTGTCGTGTTTTCATTTAAATTAATATGAAATAGCATGCTCTCTTGCTGTCCTGTAAGACCGAACTCATCTTTTAACTCCTGGAATAGTAAAATGTAGAATTCATTATAAGCTCGGTTCATTTCATTAATTACTTCTTTATACGTTCTAGTCATAGCGTTATTCCTCCATGCTTTTATTTCGTTTTGTTAAATAGTTAAGTTTACTTAACTTAACTATATTATACCGTTATGTTCGTGTAAAGAGAAATATAACTCTACACTTTACTCACAGTGATACAAAAAAGAAGACACTCTTCTAAAACAAGTTAATTCCCTTCTTCCTCACCGCTTCCTTCATCCAAATACCCGATTAATCGTTCTGAATAATCAAAAAGAAAATCAACTAAATTCCATATAGACCCATTACTGGTTAAAATGTTATAATGGAATTACCCTACATAGTTACTCATAGCCAGACTGAGGAACTAGCGTCTTATTAAGTAATGCGCATAACTAAAATAAAAAAGACACTTTACGGTGTCTTTTTTATTTATATTCCTAGGAATCATCTCTTTTATAAACAGACTCTATCAAACAGTAAAGGAGACAAACAGATGGAACATCCTGTTGCAAGAGAATTACGTTTTATACGGGTATGTCTTATCATTTTGATTATTGTCATTGCATTCTGGGATCGTGAGAAAACTGTGGAAATTACTGATCACGGTAGCGATCCTATCTTAAACACCAGCAATATGCCCCAAGTTGGTGAGAATACATTTGCATACAAAGACGAATCGAATCAAATTAAAATATTTAAGTTTAATCCAGATACAAATGAAATAAAATTAATAAAAGAGTTTTATGCTAACGAATATTAATTACATGAATTAAATAATTCAAATCTGTAGAAGACACTTTAAAGTGTCTTTTCTTTATGAACTACAAAGTATGAGGACCCAAGCCATTAGCTACAATTACGACTAAGGCTTTTACTATATAAAAAATAAAACATAGTAAGAATAGAATACTCAATTAAATTATTTTTCACTTCACAAACTACATCCAAAAAGTTGGATAACTTCTTTTACTACTCATATTATTAATGAATAAAGCAATAACTACAATAACAACGGAGCCAATTAAAACTGGTGTTACTAAATAACTCCAACTATTTGCCCCTAAAATTACGATAATCGGATCGGCGCCTGCCGGAGGGTGCGTCGTTCTCGTTAACATCATAACGGCTATTGCCATCCCCACCGCTAAAGCAATTGTCCAATATTCATTCCCAAACAAATGATATATTGATAGACCAATGAAAGTTGAAATCAAATGTCCTCCAATAATATTACGCGGCTGAGATAATGGCGCATTCCAAACTCCAAACGCTAATACACAACTCGCACCAAATGGAGCCATTAATAATTCTGTAGAGGTTATGCTCGTTAAATATGTTAAGGTAAGAATTGTTAAAAATCCCCCTAGTAGTCCCGTTAAAGAGTCCTTTACATTTACTTGTAATGGGCTTCTTCCTTTCCCTTTCATTTTTGTAAAATATCGTACACTTATTGGTTGAGGATCTTTCTGCTTAGTTGCTGTTATATTATCCATCGTTCTCCTCCTTTATTTACCAACAATTATAACCCAGCATAACTAACCTGTAAATATTAATTTAAGGGGTTAGTTTTAAAATGTAAAAAAAGAATCAACTGTTATAAGTTGATTCTCTAAACTTCCTCAAATTTTCGATCCTGAAATTTTGCTACCTTTTTCCGGTTCCCACATATTTTCATAGAACACCATTTTCGTTTTCCACTCTTATCTATAAATAATAAAACACAGTCAGGATTTGAACACCTTTTAAGGGAAATAAGCTTATTTTCTGCTATTAACGTTAAAGCGTCAAATGCAATTAACGATGCGAGTACATCCTCGATTTCTCCAACTGGGATAGATACTAGCTGCTGTTCAATGATTTTATATGTAAATGGTGCCTTCTCAATTTGTTTTTCTAAATACGTAATAAAATCATTAGAAATTTCTTGCTGATCAGCAATTGCCTCAAACTGTTTTCTCAATACTTCTCTTACCTCTAATATGCTAGATGTAACTTGATCCATTCGCTTCTGAATTCCTATAAGTGTTTTTTCATTCCAAAAAGGAAGATTAACCTTTATTACATGTAGCCATTCTAATACATCTTCATCTGTTATTAATAAATCATAACGTTGTCCACGCCTAACTAACTCTGTATTTACTAAATCTAATGAGAGATTTCCCGATATAAGCGGGAATTGTTTTGTTTCCTGCATGTACTCATCACCTTCTCTTTAAATAATCATATTCCAAATTAATACAGAAGTACAACTTTTTTATAAACTACAAAGTATGAAGATTAAGGCCTTTAGCCATAATTACGACTAAAGGCTTTTTGTATGTAAGTAAATGAAAAAGGAGCTTATTTTATGGAACATAATAAAAATGGAATTCTTGCTTTAATTGTTTTATTTTTAGGATTAGTGTTTTTTGTCAGTGGAATGGTTTATCATTTATGGGGCTCATTTTAATTTCAACTTTTAGACAGATAAATAATTCGAATCAGAGAAATGTGCATTTTTCCCTTTTCCTTCCAAAATTAATATAATAAGATATAAAATGTAATACATATAAAGACAAATATATATAGCACTCATTAAAAGTGCTTCTATTTTGGAAGGAAGAAACAAACGATGAACAAAAAGTTATTAGCATCATTATTATGTAGCACATTCTTGTTTGGAGTATCAGCTTGCAGTTCACATGATGCGCCTGCGAAAAATGAGCAGGCGACTTCTAAAAAAACAGAGAATGACAAACTTAGCAGCAAGGATCCGCAAAAAGAACTTCCTACCAATGTAGATTCCTCTGATGTATACATGTCAATGGGATCTGCCGAGTCATTAGATGTTCTAGGGACTGGAGAAGTTAAAGCACAAGGTGTCTTTAAAGTATTAGACATCGCAGTTTATAATCGTAAAGAAGAACCCATTACACTAGATATCAACAACTTTAAATTAATTGATGGATTTGGAAGAGAATATCACATTTCCAATGAACATCAATCCGTACTTAAAGCTGCAAATACCTCTACATTTAAATTTGGTATTGTTAACCCTGATGAACATTCGGACGGAAACATTGTATTCGATGTACCGAAAAACACGCGAGGATTAACTTTAAAATTTAATAATGATAAGTTAGATAAAGAGCTCCAATTAAAAGTGGAATTGGAATAGGCAAAATAAATACGTCTCCCTTAACATTCTCTACTAACATAAAAAAGTACAGTCTTTTCTACAGCAGACTGTACTTTTTTATTTATCATTTCACATAACATTCCCTAATTTTTTTGACTAGATGCTCTCCAATCACGAAAAGATGTTGGGCGTCCAGAAAAAGCTCTTTGCTTTGTAACAGATGTTTTTTCTTCAGGAGTCATTGTTTTTTCTTTAAGAGTCGCTGGTTTTTCTTTAAGCGTCACTGATTTTTCTTCAAGAATAGTCACAGCTGTTTGCATTTTCTCTAACTGTTCTTTCAACAATTGTTGTTCAATCTTTAAATCCGTAAGTAAACGTAAAATCATCTCAGAATTAGCCATAAGATCCTCCTTCCCCCAATACACAGAATAAAATACAATATGTAGAAGACAAAATTCCGGTGACAAAAATAAGATCGTCAACTCTTTTTAACTTCCAAAATCCTTTTATTTTTTTAAGGACCTGCTCCATTTACCCTTAAAAACATAAATTAAATTAAATCCATTAATAAATGGTCTTTATGGAAGGAGGAGTTAATATGGGCTATGGCGGTAGTTGTGGTGGTGGCTGTGGTTTCGGCGGCGGATTTGCCTTACTTGTTGTGCTCTTCATCTTATTAATCATTGTTGGCGCTAGCTGTTGGGGCGGCGGATTCGGCTGCTAAGGAGAGGCACTCTTGAGAGTGTCTTTTTTTGATATGTGGCTCGTATACATATTGTTCAAATCTATATATTTTTTAAAAATATAGATTTAAAGCATATTTCTCAATGAATAAAACAATTTAACATGGTAAAATAATAGTTGGATGGGAGTCCAATATATTATTAAAATTAAGATGGTTCAAGTCGAAGGAAGGCACCTTAGGGTGTCTTTTCTTTATGACTTCTATCATCAACAAAGGGTGATACAAACTATTACATATGTTTGTACCACCCTTTATTGATGCGTTTAGACTTCACAGTTGTTGAAGTTTTAGACTTCTCCCTTAGTGTACCCATATTATTAGAACATCCTGTAATCTGTAGACAAAATGTAGCTAATAAAAACAATATTAATAATTTCTTCAATAAATCCTCCTACATGCATAAAACACGATATGTTACAAAACAAACATAACATCAACCCTTTATAAAAACAATATAATCCTCGGTCCTTAGGCTATCTCTTAACATAGGAGTACCGCTACATATTCATCAAGCTAAGATTTTAAAATATCCTTTACTTAAGGAATTTGTAAGTATCAAGTAAGAAAAACGAGAGCTTTGTTTCGTATAATCAAAATATAAAGTGAAGGAAGAAAGATTATTTCTGGGATTAATATGCATGTGACAAGAGAAGAAAGCTACGTTTTTTTAGAATAATAATATGAGTATGTCCAAGTTTTGGAGATTGCTTGCAAATATTTTGAAGTTTTCGCACCAGAATTCTAATTACCATACCTGTTTTGTACCATCACGTATTGGAGGTTAAAACATGAATAAAAAAAAGAAAATACAAAGATCAGTACTTACCTTTCCCCTACTCTTTTCTTTAGGCGTTTCATCTTTCCCGCTTACAACAACTATTCACGCAGATACACGCGAAGAACAATCTGCTGAAAAGAAACTAGTCTCTTTAACGGAGCGTACATCATTATTTTTTGAATATCTCCAGCAAGGTAAGTATGCAGAGGCACTACAGTTGACGTCTACTGCTTTTCAATCCAAGTTTACAGCAACCACATTACAAAACTGGTGGACACAAAGTGGCTGGAGCGGGATAAAAAGCATGGGAACCCCCGTGATAAAAGAACGAAACTTGGTCCATCAGAAGGTAGAAATTCCAGCAGCTACCGAAGGAACTACCATACCGCTACTCCTTAAATTCACACCTGGCGGGAAAGTAGATGAAATTGGAGAAAGGCCACCCGAAGAATCTTATACCATCCCACATCCTAGCTATGATCAACCTGACTCCTATCAAGAACGTGAAATCGTCATTGGAAATTCTACCTATCCGTTACCAGCGACATTAACAGTTCCGAAGCATCAGCGTGGTGAAAAGGTACCCGTCGTTGTTCTTGTGCATGGTGCTGGCATCCATGATCGCGATGCTACCTATTTGGGAACAAAAATCTTACGAGACCTTGCGGTGGGCCTTTCATCCAACGGAATTGCAGTGTTGCGCTATGAAAAACGTACCTTAGAACATGCATTAAAGATGAGTGCAGAACCTGTTACATTAGACCGTGATACTACAGATGATGCCATATATGCAGCAAAGTCAGCAGCGCAGCAGGAAGGCATTGATCCAAATAATATTTTCATTCTTGGACATAGCCAAGGAGCTGGCACAATGCCGCGTATACTGAGCAAAGCGCCTTCCTCACTTGTTCGAGGAAGTATCTTACTCGCACCACCTGCACGCCCTTTGACTGACATTGCCATTGATCAGTATGAATACCTTGGGGCATCAAAGGAAGAAATCGATGAACTAAAAAGACAGGCTGCTTTTATTCAGGACCCTACTTTCAATCCTGACCATCCTCCAGCTGGCTACAATTTTGGGTCACCTCATTTTATGTATGATGTTTCTAGGTGGCGTCCAGTTGAAGAGGCAAAATCACGAAAAGAGCCTTTACTCATTCTGCAAGGAGCACGTGATTATCAAGTAACAGTAAAAAATGAATATACAAAATGGCAAGAAGGGCTTGCAAACCGCAGGAATGTTCAGTTCAAAAAATACCCGAAATTGAATCATTTCTTCACGGAGGGTGACGGGGAATTAAGCCTCCCTAGTGAATATGAAATCCCTGCTAACGTTCCCGAGTACGTCATCCAGGACATTATTACATGGGTTAACGAGACAAAAAAATAAGAAAACATCAAAAGCCTTCATGCAATTATCATTGCGTGAAGGCTTTTTGAAACTAGTGATTCAGAGATAGCTATTATAATGCATCAAAACGAAAATTATATTTTTCTACGTACTAAATAAAACGCTAAGGAACCCATAATAACAGGTGCAACGAAGTCAAAGAAATATGAAAAAGAAAAATTAAAAAGAAAAAGAAATGGTATAAGTGTATAGATAACTGCTAGTCCTATAAATAAAGGAATTCCAAATTGAAACTCTCGACATCGTTTAATTTTCCTATATAAAACTTCCCCAATTAGACAAGCTATAAGAGCTGGTATACTACCATAAGTGACGATAGTTTTTATGAACCCCTGTAAAACGTCTGGGTGAATAAAGCTAGGATTAAAAATATATGAAATTAAGAACCATCCAAAAATAAAAGCAAATAGACTTGCAGCATAACTAACTACAAATTTTATCAAAGTAAGCAACGTAATCATCCTCACAATTCCCTAATATTACCTTCATTTTATCATTTTCTCTTAAAAAGATTCCAAAAGGGTATACTTGCCCTTCAGCTTTCTTTTTTAACGCTTGTTCAAGACGTATTTTTTGATGTTATTTTGTATAAAAAACTTTTGGGAGCAACCTGTTCGAAAAATTGATAAAGAATAAGCGATTGAAGGATGAAAACAGAAGACTACAAGGAAAACTGTATGAACAAATATAATGAAACAAGGCTCTTACTTTGTAGCGGTATCCACGAAGTAAGAGCCTTGTTTTTTCTACTCATTTTTTATATCAGCCTTGATTTTCCGATGGAAAGGCACAGAAAATCTACTACAGAAGGTGTGATACCTCTAGGATTAACAAATTCTTTAAATTTCTGTATATCCCTCTACTTTTGGAATGTGCCTCTAATTCAGCGCGAACTTGTATTGTATCCGGATCCATTTTTTCTAAAGCATGTTCAGAATATTTACGAACATTGATTTCAAGTTTTTAAAACTCATTTATTGTAACTGTAAAATGTGGCTTGAATTTTACTTCGATTGTTTTGTTTTCTACGCCACCTTGGACATATAATGAGTCATTACGGGTATAGATTCGTTTCGCCGAATGCATCTTGGTTTCAAAGATGCGTTTATTTTTATAATACAAATTTAATTCCACAGTTTCCTCGTAATAACACATAATCATTACTAATTCAAAACCTAATTTATCTATTTTATTATATCTATATGCACCTGCACCTGGAATAAAATAATCTTCTGGTTCACTCTCGAATATTTCTAATAATTCATATTCATCATATTGTATATTCAATTTAACAACTCCTTACGTGAATGGGCTCAATCCACTTTATTTATAATATTCACGATTTATTAGGTACAACGGATACAACATCGCCATTATCATTCAATACGACTCTAACATCTTTCCCATCGTATTGCCATAGACCAGGTTTATTTCCGGTTTTTTTAGTAGCATGCTTAATTGTTTCTTCTACTACACTTGGTGTTACACCACGTGGATCAACTTTTTTTAATTCCTCCATGTATTCTTTTGATCCGAATGTGTAACCATTCCTTTCAGCTCTTTCACGTGCACGCTTTGTAAGTTCTGCTCGAACCTGAATTGTATCAGGCGCCATTCTTTCAAGCGCATGTTCAGTATACTTACGCCCATCAATGACGCCGCCAGCATTCCGAAAAAATCACGCTAAGCAAAAAATATAATAAGCTGTCGATATAGACAGCCCTTTACATAATTATCGTTATTGGAATCAAACTAAGCTTACACATCCAAGCTGTTGATGATAGCTACTATTTGATGATCTGTCCATTTGCCATTAATCCTTATATTTTCTTTCGCTATACCTTCTTTTTTAAATCCCACTTTTTCTAATACACGAATAGATGCTAAATTATCAAGCATCGCTCCTGCTTCAATTCTATGTAACTTTAATTCCCTAAAAGCAAAATCTACAACAAGTTGAAGAGCCTCTGTTGTATAGCCCTTTGCATTATGCTCCTTATCCAAAGTAAAACCCGTATAACAGCTTTGGAGGTCTCCCCTAACAATTTGAGTTAATGAAATGTCTCCAATCAGTTTATCATTTTCTCTTAAAAAGATTCCAAAAGGGTATACTTGCCCTTCAGCTTTCTTTTTTAGAGCTTGTTCAAGACGTATTTTTTGATGTTCTTCTGTATAAAAAACTTCTGGGAGCAACGGGCAAACTCGTTGAAAAAATTCGCGATTTCTAATATGTAAGTTAGCTAACTCGTTAGCATCAGCAGTTTTATAAAGCCGAATATAAATGTGCTTCCCTACTAGTTTCATAACATCCCTCCAACATTTTTATATGTCTAATGAGGAAAAAATATACCGTATACTATATACAGTTGGATATTATCAGGAATCATTTTGCACGAAAGAAAAGACACTCCATATGAGTGTCTTTTCCAATAGTTTTTAGCAGAAGCAAGAAGCTCCAACGATGATTAATAAAATGAATAACACGACTAATAAAGCAAAGCCTCCCGAGAAGCCACAACCGCCACAACTACCACCATAACCCATAATAGTTCCTCCTTTAGATAAGAGGGGAAAACTAAGGTTCACTCATGTATTTTAATGGATTCGTTTCATCTTATGTTTTTCCGCATTGATTGAGCAGGTCCTTTCGAAAACTATTCACATATTAACTATATTTTTAAAAATGAATAATTTAACTATATCAATAAATAGATTAATTAATATAATGTATTAATTCTAAAAGAAGGGAGGAATAGCCATGCAAGTAGTTTGTTTTAAAATAGTAAGTGGTCAGTATTTCTTATTTGTAGAAGGTATTCAAATTCCTGTACCAATTCCAGCAGTTGCTGCAGCTTTATTAATTGGTTTAGGAGTAATTCCACTTTGTTCTTAATGTAAGGAATTCGGATCATTCCTATCTTTCCATTGGAAAAGCCTCAAGTATATGAATACTTGAGGCTTTTCTTATAATTGAGAAAGACACTTTAACGTGGCTGAAGATCTCCTGATTTAACTAATGCGGCCGTTACATCATCACCGAAAGTATTGAAACAGAATACTTTCTCGTCTATCTTATCCATTACTGTAGCTTCACCTATCTTGCCACCTTGAAGTTTAATAAAATAGTTATGTTCTTCTAAAATTTTACTAAAATCTCTATTTGCCCATCTTTCAGTAATTGCTAATAGCTCTTCTTTATTCTTGAAATTGTTTCCGTTTAGAATGTTTCTTACTTTCTCTGCATTCTTTTTGGACATAGGAATCGCTCCCTTTCCTTCACACGCTTTTACTTTTTGATGAGTCATACTATGCATAGCTGAAATAACTTCTTCAGTAGAAGTTACTGTAATGTGAAGTTGTGCATTTGAGCCTTTCACTTCTGCTTCATTCGATAGTGTGTCTTCTTTATTAACCTCTGCAAAAACATGGTCCTCACTCCCAAGCGGGACTTCAGCAAACTGTAACATTCCAGTTGCAAGTACTACTCCCCCTATAATAGATGCTAGCCAATACGTTAGCTTCTTGTCCATCTTCATTTCCCCTGTCTTCGTTTAAATATATTAACTAAGAATACAATATTTAATTCCTTTTTATTGAAGAGGCTCTAATTTTTACTATAAAAAACGTATAAATCTTTTAATTAAAATATAATAAATTTATAATCATTGCTATACCTATTCTCATAACAGGATCTATATACGATGTCACTAAATCATCTGGTGAACTATTAGTTATTAGTACGGCTTTGCATCCTTATTCTCAAAAAGGATAATTATTGTACATACCAATTCTTATGTATGAAGACACCCAAAACAAGTGTTACGAAAAAAATATAAAAAAGACATCTTTTCTAGGGAAAGATGTCTTTTTTATATAAACCTTAATGTTCGTTCTGTAAAACCCTCGCTGCCTTTACTCCTTCTTTCTCTTCTTTTAAGAATAACGATACGATAAATGCAACAATAATAAAGATTAACCCAAGTGCAAATGCACCTTGGAACCCTGACGTTAAACCGTTTAACTTCTCTACTGGATCCAGTGGATTTGCGGAGCTCTCCATATAGCTAGTTGTTCCTGAAGACATTTTCGAAATAAAGATAGCTGTACCAATTGCACCAGCTACTTGTTGCAACGTACTAAATAGTGCTGTTCCGTGCGGATATAAATCTGGTGTTAATTGATTTAAACCGTATGTTTGTGCTGTCATGACAAACATGAGTCCAACCATTAATACGCTATGCATGATAATAATTTGTACCATTGATGTATCAGGAGTAATGCCTTTAAATAAGAACATTGCAATTCCTACTAACACAATGCCGGGAACGATAATAACTTTCGGACTAAATTTATCAAATAGTTTACCTGCGATTGGTCCCATTATGGCGCTAATAACACTTCCCGGAAGCATGATAATTCCTGATTTAAAAGCTGTAACGAGTAAAACGGTTTGCAGGAACATCGGTAATAAAGTCATCGTTGAAAATAACGACATCATCACAATGACAATTAATCCAACTGATAATGTAAACATCGGAACTTTAAATGCTCGTAATTCTAAAATTGGATTCTCAATTTTCAATTGTCGAACGGCAAAAATACATAATGAGATAAGCCCAACAATTAAAGTGCCATACACTTTTGCATCGGACCATCCTAAATCACCCGATGCACTAAAGCTATACACAAGCCCGCCAAATCCTAATGTCGATAAAAGGATTGATGGGTAATCTACTTTTGGCCTTGTTAACTCTGAAACATTTTGAATGTACTTCATCCCAATCATAATTGAAATGATCACGATAGGAATAACAATATAGAATAACCAGCGCCAATTTAATGAATCCACAATTACTCCAGATAACGTAGGACCAATTGCCGGAGCTGCCATCATCACAAGTGCGATTAATCCCATTGTCGCACCACGTTTTTCAGGCGGACAAATAATTAAAATCGTATTCATTAATAACGGTGAAATTAACCCTGTCGCTACCGCTTGGACGATACGGCCGATTAATAAAACGGAAAATGTCGGTGCGAATCCCGCAATTAATGTACCGACTAAAAACGTTACCATAGCGATCAAAAACATTTGTCTCGTTGTGAGCCATTGCTGAAGTAATGCTGTAATTGGAACTAAAACCCCAACTACTAACATGTATGCTGTAGAAAGCCATTGAATCGTTGAAGCCGTTACGTCAAATTCTTTCATTAATACCGTTAACGCATTTCCAAGTAATGTTTCATTTAATAATGCAACCATTGCACCTAAAAGTAATGCAATTAAAATGGGGGTATGTTTCAAATTAGAAGTATCAACTTTGCCACTTGCAGGGCTCTTAGTTGTCATATTCATTTACAGATTCTCCTCCTGTTTCTTACTTAAAAAACTTTAAATATACCTAAACACATGTAATATAATATACATATGTAGATTAAAAAGGGAGAATCAATTTTCAACCACTGTATATTTAATCTACAAAAAAGGAGAATTGTAGATGAATGATAACGAAAAACAACTTGATTTACGTATTAGACGTACACATAAATTACTGTGGGATTCCTTATTTGAATTAATGACGCAATCAAAACAGAAATATAGTACGATCACGATTAACCAAATATGTGACCGCGCTATGGTACATCGAACAACCTTTTATAAACACTTTGAAGATAAAGATGCTTTATTAACATTTGGATTTAAACGATACGGCAAGATGATTGCTGAAATACCGGTTTCAGATCGATTAAGTAAACCATTTCAAGTAATGGAACAATTCCTACATCATGAAGAACTCGGTAAAATATTAGAAACGCAAATGTCTGATGAACAATTCATTACCCGTACACATTATTTAAGTCACGAAACGAGAAAACAAGAAATAGAAGCATTAAATCAACTTTGCAAAAACCATACGATACCAAATGATTTAATCATTGAATTTTATTCAGGGGCAATCACCTCATTAAGCACATGGTGGTTTAAAAATAAAAAAAGCGTTTCTGCTGCTGAAATGGATAGGTACCTCCACCAACTTATTAATCGGGATATTTTTCAGTTTGAAAAGGAATAAGACTACACCTTTTCAATCATGCAATCAAATTGACCACAAAATAGGAATATGATATATTTTCCGTAGAATACTATATAAGTATGACATCAAATAAAATGGCATATAATAAAAAGAAGAGATGCGCTAACATCTCTTCCCTAACTGCTACCGCTTAGGGTGGTGGTTATTATAAGCTATTTCTTTTTGCGGAACCCACCCTTTTGCTTGTGACGGCGCGGAGTGGGTTTTTTGTTGTCCTTACCCAGAAGTTGCTTCCGCAAAAAATACGCTGAAACTTCGCGCACAGTCGCTTTTACAAATTCTTTTACAAGGTCAAACAAAAACTCCATATTATCACCCCCTCTCCTTCCAAATGGAAAGAAGGGATAACCACCCACCCTCACAATATGCAGTTGACTTTATTTTATCAAATGATTGTAAAGATATTATGTAAACAAAACAAATGAAATTTTACATAGAAAAATATGAGTTTATATTTTTTTCATTCTCTTCACTTAGATTTTCTTTTTAGATGCTATCTTCAAATAAGGTAGCATCTAAAAAATATTAAAAGGAATTTTCTCCCTAGTGTCTTCTTATATTTTATGTAATCTGCATATTTGACCTTTTCTACGTTCTTTAATTACTTACTGAATATAGTCATACAGATTTTTCGCTAACAATAAACAAGTTACTGTAATGAAAAGAGCACGAACATACCCACTCCCTTTTTTTATAGCGAATTTGGAGCCAACAATCCCTCCAGCAATTTGAGCAATCCCCATTATAAAACCATATGCATAGTTGACTTGCCCTACATACATAAACATCAACAATGCACCAACATTACTTCCTAAATTAAGAAGCTTCGCATTACCTGCTGCTTTTAAAAAATCATACCCAATAAATAAAAGAGAAAACATTAAAAATGAACCTGTTCCAGGACCTAGAAATCCATCATAAAAACCAATAGCAAAAATAAAAAAGGTAAAAATAATGACGTGTCGACCAGACAACTTCTTATGAGTGGAAATACTACCCCAATCCTTTTTGAATATCGTATAAATAGCGACCGCACCAAGCATAATTAACATCAATGGCTTCAGTACTTCTGGATTCATTAAATGAACGGTCCATGCCCCTATTATGGAACCTATGAAAGTAAGCGGAACTAATTTAAACGCCGATTTCAAATTAAGATTACCAGAACGATAAAACACAATATTACTAGTTGCACTTCCCATTGTCGATGCTAGTTTATTCGTAGCTACTGCACTTGCTGGATTCAGTCCTGTAAATAATAAAACTGGTAAAGCAATGAGTCCACCACCACCTACAACTGAATCAATAAATGCAGCTAAAAATCCAAAAGCGATCAAAATCATTAATACAGATGGGTCTAAATAAAAATCCATACTATTAACCTCCCCTTTAGTCACTATTCGAATAGTAACTAATAATTTGCTAAATGTAAACAGTTATTGTAACGTTAAAATATAAATGCAAACATCGGAGGACGAAAAAAGTGGACTACATAGTGCAACAGCTTAAAAAAATTGGTTTCAATGAATATGAAGCTAAATCTTATGTATCTCTTGTTAAACAAGGGCCTGTCACAGCCTACCAAGTGAGTAAAGATTCGGGTGTCCCAAGAGCGCGAATTTATGAGATTTTAGGTAACCTTGTAGAAAAAGGAATTGTCATGAAGGAAGAAATAAATGACACCACTCGCTATTCACCTCTACCTGTTGAAATCTTTTTACAGAAGGCGCAATCAGAATGGCAGTCTACTTATGAAGGAATTAGTGATTCATTAAAGAAACTAGAAACTTCCGAGGAAAAAACGGATAATCGAGTCATTACTTTAAAAGACAATCAAACAATCATTAGCTATTGTCAGGCATTAATAAAAAAAGCAGAACGACGTATTGTCATTTCAATGTGGGATGAGATGTATGAAGCGTTAAAAGAAGATCTATCTGAAGTAGCTGATAAAGTTACAATACAAGGTATTACCCTACATGTTGAAAATCCCATTAAAAATCTAGAAGCTCACCGCATAACACCTTATACAGAAACCTTGTCTACAGAACATTGGTTTATTGTATCGATAGATTCTAAAGAGATGATTTATGGACCATCACTTGAAGAGCGTAATATTGCTTTTTATACAGATGACCCCGTTCATATATACTTATTAGAGGATTATGTATGGCATGATGTTTTAGTAAATCGACTTGTCCGACGTAGCCAAGATGACTTGCAGCAGTGGATTACTGCAGAGAGAAAGTCTTTCTTTATGGGGAAATGAGGAACATATTCAAGAGCAAACCAAAAGATTTGCGTATTAAACCTAACAACTTCTCCGTACAAAAATAGCCGACTATTATATAGTAAATATTCGGCTATTTTTGTATAAATTTATACAGACGCTGCCATTACCTCGGCGATTAATGAGATAAACGCTTCTCCCACTCTTTCACCTTTTCAATTGTTACATCTAATTTTTCAGCTATTTCTTCTACACTCATTCCTTTAAAGAGCATTCCAGCTGCCGAAAGTGCTTTATCAATTTCTTCTTGCTTCTCCTGTTCATATAAACGACCTACTTTTGTCATCCGTAACCACTCCTTTACCTTTTTATATGCTTTCTTCTATTTTATCATCCAATCTCCACAAACCGCCCAAACTCCTTCAAAAACCTCAGCTTAAAACTCCCCACAGGCCCATTCCGGTGCTTCGCCACATGAATCTCCGTCATCTCTTTCTGCACTGTTTCCTTATCGTAATAATCCTCTCGATACATAAGCATAATGACATCCGCATCTTGCTCAATTTGTCCGGTCTCTCTTAAATCTGATAAAAGCGGACGCTTATCTTGCCGCGACTCTACAGAACGAGATAACTGTGATAACGCTACTACACAAACATTTAATTCACGTGCTAATAACTTAAGCTTACGAGAAATCTCACTAATCTCTTGAAATCTATTACCCTTATGCTTCGGATCGCCCGTAATGAGCTGCAAATAATCTACAATGACTAAAAGCTTTTTATCACCGTGTTTCCGCTTTAACTTACGGGTTTGCATCCAAATATCTTGCACCGTAACACCTGCATTGTCGTAAATCTCAAATGGCAACTCACCAATCTCCGCAAACGCCTTACTTACCTTCTCCCAATCTTCCATCGCAAAACGATGCTTCGGATTTTTTAGCCTACCTCCTGACACTTCACCTATGCAAGAAGCCATCCTTTTTAACAATTGCTTACTACTCATCTCTAACGAAAACAATCCAACCGCCGCTCCAGACTTCGCCGCATGCAGTCCAACATTTAGTGCAAACGCAGTCTTCCCCATAGAAGGCCGCGCACCAAGAACGACAAAATCACCTTCCTGCAATCCGCACGTCATTTTATTTAACGATGTATAGCCAGTCTCAATCCCCGTAATCTCTTTTACATCTTGATGAAGCTCCTCACACAAATCAACTAACGCATCCTTCAAATCAAACTCACATACAGAGTCTTTCTCCTCTAACTCACAAAGTGCCGTAATCGTCTCACCGATAACTTTCTCACTCTTCTCCGCAATAAGACGCTCTCCCATCTTGTGCCCGAGAACACCAGCCTGATACATTTTCCACGCACCTCGAACAAGCCCCTCATAATAAGAGAAGTTGGCAGTAGTAGGCACACCATCCATTAACCCTATAAAATACTCCATTCCCCCGATCCCCTCTAAAAACTTCGGATCTACCCGAGAAATGAACGTCACAAGATCAATCGGTTGCCCCTCTGATTCCATCTTTCGCATTAACTGAAATATAGACTTATGTACTGGCATAGAAAAATACTGCTCCGTCAAACGGCACTCCTTAATAAGCTCTCCATCAATTAATAGAGAACCTAACACCGTCTTCTCCGCCTCCACATTTTGAATACTCATGGCCGCCACCCGCGCTCCGCTAAAAAGCGCTGCGACTCTTCCTCAGATGGCGCATTCTTCTCCCACTCCTCACACCTCGCCAAAAACTCCTCCGTCTCCCCCGTACTAACAGACGACTCCTTCTTCCGAAACTTAGCCGTATCCGCCTCAACCTCACACAATTTCGTAAACCCTTTCCCGTGCCAGCCTCTCAAAATCCCCTTCACATAAGCAACCGTCCGCTTATTATTCTCAAACGCAATTTGAAGAGCCTTCAGCACAAGCTCCTCTGACAAATCTTCCATCCACGCACTCAATTCCTCCACAGTATGAGGAGACAAACTACCAAAATGTTGCTCATAAAAAGAAAACACGCGACTTCCCGTTTCTTCCTCTACAACCTCTTCTTCCTCTGTCTCCTCGCAAACTGGCTCTACATCATCCACAGCCAAATCACCAGGCATACCGAAATGTGCTAAAAGCATCGGAACATTCAGCTCCTCCTCCACGCACTTCTGAAGAAACATATGTACAAACTCCTTATTCTTCACACCCTTCAGCTCACGAAGCACACACTTCTCCACATTCGTATTCGTCACAGGATTATAACGAAGCCAATTTAAAACGAATAACTCCCGCGTATCCGCATCATAAAGAATCTTCCCATAATCAATGAAGCGCTGCACAAGCTTATCAACAGTCTCCCTGTTATAACCCGTCTCCATCTCAGCTAACCGCTTCGGAAAAGGAAAAATCCCGCACTGCGTCGTCTTCGAACAAGTCAGCAAATACACATAAAAATACCGCTCCTCCGGCGTCAAATCCAAAACAAAATCATCCTGCCAAAAATTCACCTGCACATTACGATACACCGCCATCCTAATTCCTCCCGTCTCCGTTCAAAATAAAAACCTCTTCATAATATATATGGGAGGTTAGTCGGGTTTTTGGCGTGTTATTTTAAATTTTTTTTGACTACTACTACGGTGTTTGTTGTTGTTTTTGTTTTGTTATGTTTTTTCTTAGTGATTTATTACTTGGTAGGGGCTTGTAAGGGGCTTATGAGGGGCTAGTTATCGGTTACTTCGATTAAAAATACTCGATCTGAGAAACCGCCTCTTTCTTCTGCTTTCTTTTTTCGGATGTTGTTGATTTCTTCTAGTGTTGTGCCTTCGTGTTCGGCTAGGGCGTTTATTAGTTCTAGTAGGTCGGATAGTTCTTCTAGTTTATGTTCTTTTGTGTCTGCTTCTAGGTATTCGGTTAGTTCTTCTTGTGTTTTGTTGCAGATTTCTTTTATGTATTCTTCTTCGGGTAAGATTCTTGTTGTGGGTGTTTTTCCGTTGGATTTTATTATTTGTGGGATTTTGTTTCTGATTAGTTTGTTGTAGGTTGGCATGGGGGTTTCCCTCCGTTTGGTTTTTCTTCTATTATAAAGGAAAAGCAGTTTAACTAGAGGTTAAACTGCTGCATTGCTTCTTTTATATAGTTTTCTTCTTCGGTTGTGAAGAGGGTTGGGAATTCGGATAATGACAATCATACATATGATGAAAAAGAAATAGATTACTTCAAAGAACTTATGTACCAAAATGCCAAAAGTCTAGCCATTACACACTTGATATCATAGTATAAAATATAATTAACCCCAAATTCACCATAATTAAATTAGTAATTCCGCATCAGCATAATATTTAATTCGTCCTCTTGTTTTATCTTTACTGATTTTATATGTTTCAATAAAAAATGTTTCAGGCTTCTTCAAGCCTACAATCACCAAAGGTACCGTCAATTGAGTATTTAAAGGCATTAAGTGCTCAATGTACTTTTCATACGTTCCAATTGCAGAGTCAAATCCTCCCGAATCTCTTAATTCATTGGTTGCAGAAATGATAATCCCTATTTTAGTTTGTACAGCTTTTTCAACATGATTTAATTCGCTTGCAATAACTGGTTTCATTAAATTCCATGCAATTGTCCCACTATGATTGAAAGCAACTTCTACAGAAATAATATCTTTAGCAAAGTCTAAACGCCATGCTTTATTTTTATATCTCTTATCCTTAAAAATATAACTTTCACTTTTCCATCCAAATGTAGCCAATTGTTCCTTAATTAATTGATTAATTGCCTTTGATAAACTTTTGTTTGAACCAATATATTTTTGTCTATGAACTTGTAAGAGCATTTCATCTGTAATATTAGAAAGAGCTTTTTGAATTTCTAGCCAGGTGTTTGTAAATTCTGGGTTCGTTTCAAGTATATTTTGACCATGTCGATGTGAGTATACTATAAAATTCATTTGAAACCTCCTATGAAAATATAATTATATAGTACCATTTTCATAAAGAGGAATGAATCTACATAAGCCTTATTTATACTATTCCATGTAATTCTGCTCCTTTTCCAAGTTTCCACAAAATACAATTAGGATTATTGGTAACTAGCGAGATATTTATTCATAGTTTAGAAACCCATTGTGATTCTTACACAAAATGTATCGGTTCATAAAATACCTAAAAATTAATTTATACTCTTAACAATAAATAGAGAAGGAACAGAGTAAATTTATACACTCTGTCCCTTCTCTATTTTTTAAAACCAACTCAACTGCACAAAGTCTTTCATTTTTTCTTCTTCCTGGTTAATTTCTAAAATTCGCTCACCCATTCGCTCTACCAAATCAACCACTAAAGCATTTCCCATACAAAAGTACCTGTTTCTTTGTGGCATACCTGTATTTGTCCAGTCCATCGGGAAACCATTTAACAATTCACATTCAACTGGTGTTAAATATCTTAGTCTTTTTGTATAAGGATCCTCAATGACATGTGAACTTCTATTACATGTTCCTTCACTTGTTAACATTGTACGCCCAGGCTTATCTAAATCATCAGGGAAAGCCATTCCTCCCTCAGAGTAGAAATATTTATGACCTGTCGCCTTTGATACTCTTTCTTCTTTTTTAGGACCTTTAAGATACTTAAGTTCCTCAAATTCCGTTCTTCCCTTTTTGTTAACCTTATCCGTTTTCAAATAATACGATTCATCTGCAGGGCCAAATTTATCATATACCTTTTGAACAACTTCACCTAAAGTCTCTGGATTTTCAGTTACTGGAACTAATTCTTCCGTATATACTTGTCCATCCATCATTACGCCAGAATTATAATATTCAGCTTTAAATGTATCAGAAACCTCAATAATATCGACTGGCAACTCAAATTGCCCTCTTTTTTTGTTTTCTTCAGGTGCTTCATGCACATTAAAAATTGGAGCGAAGAATCCATTTTCACACAATATCTCTAAAGGGTTCATTTTACTTTGAACAGATGTGAAATGAGATTCTTTTAAATACGCAAAAATAAATACTCTTCGTCTTCTTTGAGAATTTCCATAATCCGCAGCGTTAATAACTCTCCATTCCACTACATATCCTGCGTCTCTAAAGCTCGCCAGCATAATAGAAAAATCACGACCTCTTTGTTTTGCTGGTGATTTCAATAATCTATCTACATTCTCTAACAAAACAAATCTTGGCTTGCGAGAATTAACTATGTTCATTATCTCCCAAAAAAGAACACCTTTTTTTCCTTGTATTCCTTTTTCATTTGATAAAGTACGTGCTACAGAATAGTCTTGACAAGGGAATCCACCTACTAATAAATCATGCTCAGGTATTTCCGGCCAAGCTTCTGCTATATCTCTATTTACATGTATTCCTTTATTTTCAAAGCGAGTTGCATAACAATTAAATGCATGTTGTGCTTTAGTTGAGGGCTCCCACTGGTTTCCCCAAAGAACTTCAAAGTTTTCGTTTGCTTCTAGTCCTAATCTAAAACCTCCTACTCCCGCGAAAAGTTCTACTACTTTCACCATAAATACACGAACATCCTTTCGGTATTTTATTTATCTATGCTTCATTATAATAAAAAGTGAGGAAAAGATCAACTATAACATTTTAGGAATCATATTTTTTACAGTTCGTTTTTTGACTTGTAACCGTTAAGAAAATAATTCGTTACTATATCAATAGTATAAACGAAACAAATCGCCTTGAATAGATCCAATATAACTGTTCTTTAATAGAACAAACTGACTTTTCCTTCTTATAAATTTTACTTGTATAAAATTGAAACAGCTTTTTATTATAGCATAGATTTAATATGTATTGTTTAAAATCATACAACGCAGCACTGGATACAGAAAGGAGTTTATTATGGACTATACTACAATAGAAGAACTAATGAAAAAAGCACATGAAGCTGAAGGAAAAACATTTGGTGAAATCGATACAACTGACCGACTTGCAAATGCTAAATCAAAAGGTGGACTAGGGCAAGTAATCGAGGAAAGCTTTTTTGGATATGAAGTCAATTCAAACGCAGAAGCTGACTTTCAACACCTTGGTGTTGAACTTAAAGTAACTGCATTTAAACAAAATAAAAACGGTTCACTATCTGCCAAAGAGCGGCTAGTCTTAAATATTATCAACTATATGGAAGAAGTTCATACACACTTTGAAACATCAAGCTTTTGGAAGAAAAACGAAAAACTACTATTAATGTTCTATGAATGGGTACCTGGTGTAGACCGTAAAGATTTTCACATTACAAAAAGCCTTTTATTCACCTATCCCGAAGCTGATTTAGAAATAATTAGACAAGACTGGGAAACCATCGTAAATAAAATTCGTGCCGGCAAAGCACATGAATTATCTGAAGGTGATACAAACTATTTAGGAGCTTGCACTAAGGGTTCCAATAAAAACTCACTTCGCTCACAACCGTATTCTGAAATTCCAGCAATGCAAAGAGCTTTTTCGTTAAAGCCTTCTTACATGACAGCACTAGTTCGCAGGTATCACCTAAACGAAGAACTAGTAAGTTTTACAACAACAAATGAACTAAAAGGAAAATCTTTAGAAGAAATCCTTTATTCAAAATTTGAAAATTACATAGGCTTAACTGATCAAGAAATCGCTCAAAAATTATCTATTGATTACAAACCTACAACCAAAAGCTTTGTTCCACTATTAGTAAGCTCTTTACTTGGTATCAAAGGAACTCGACTCGATAAAATTGAAGAATTTGCGAAAGCTAATATAGAATTTAAAACAGTTCGTTTAGAGCCTAACGGTAAACCCGAACAAAGCATGTCATTTGAAACAATCGATTTTCATCAATGGACAAACGAATCATGGGAAGAAAGCGAAATTAGAGAACGCTTCTATCAAACCAAGTTTTTATTCGTAATTTTTGAATTTAACCAAACAAAAAAAGAAAATCCAAATCGTAAACTCTACTTTAAAGGTATTAAACTTTGGAACATGCCTGCTCCTACAATAGAAAAAGAAATACGTGAACTATGGGAAGAAGTTAATAAAGTAATACATGAGGGTATTCAAATTGAATATAAAAAACGCGGTGACAAAGTCGTCGAAGCAAATAACCTACCAAAAATAAACTTCAACGGTGTCGCGCACATTAGACCAAAAGCCCGCAACGGTGCCGATAAAGTAGCTTTACCTGATGGTCAGCATATTACAAAGCAATGTTATTGGTTAAATAACTCTTATATCGCCCAAATCATTAACAAAACGAATAAATAATTATCTTTCTTATTAACAAAAATGGATTATATCTAGATAGTATATAAAAACTTACCTAGATATAATCCATTTAATATATATCGTTAAAATTAATACACGTTATATACAATATTTAACAATAATTCCATCTATGCGAAATCAGTTGTTTCTTCATTTTCACTTAAAATACTTCTGATAATCCTCTTCATTTTTAAATTCAATTGGCCCTACATCCATTCGGAATTTCCCGTTCTCATACAATAGTGGTGAAGCCTCTGAATGGTCTTTTGAGTAGCTTTCTACATGTGAAATTTTCATCTCATTTGAATTGGTAAAATCAATATGAGCAATACACACCCAATAAGCATGGTCATTTATTTCTAATAACGGTGCTGTTACAACGCTTCCCATATGATTATCGACAACAGCTTTAGCCCTCATAGAATAGAAACTACCTATTCCATTTCCGACAGCACTATACGCAGCAAATAAAACATATTTTAAAGCTTCTGGTCGGTAAATACGAATTGTTTCTTTTCCTGGCTCTTGCGAATCACCATCTAACACAATATACGGAGAGACTTTAGACGAACCTAGATTTTTATAATACACCTTTCCTATTTCTCCATTAGTTGTTACGTAAAAACAGTATAAGTCTAAATCTTTATTTGTTTCCCATTCTAAAGTAGCCGTTACCATTTTAGATTTTTGTATATTTATAGATTGTTTTTTCTTCAATTCAACCTTCACTACATTAATAGTTTTTTGTACTGGAGGCGGAGTAGGAACTATTTTCTTCTCTACAGGGGGAGCAGTTTGTTTTTCATCATCTGCGATTTCTATCCCAAAATTTTTACACAATGCAGCTAACCCACCAAAATAGCCAGCTCCAATAGGATTGAACTTCCATCCTCCCCCATGCCGATACAGCTCTCCAACAATAATGGCACTTTCATCTGTAAATGGATGTGTGATAGGAAAATGAATAATTTCTAATCCTGATTGTGCGTTGCTTATTTTCAATTGAATATGTGTAACATCTCGTAGCGCCTGTTTCTTCTCTTCGGCATTATGAATTGTAATCGAAAATACAATCTTTTGTACGTCATCTTTTATATGAGTAAAATCTATTGAAAATCTTTGTTTACTTCCATTTGTGATATTTTGATCTAATTGAACAGATCGACAACTAGAATAAGGTTGTCCATAGAAAACGAAATCCTCTTCTTTAGTAATTTTCCCATTAAAACCTACTAAAAAAGCTGATGCATCTACATCCATATTTATCGGGGCATCCCAAGTTAAATCTACCAGTAATCCTTTCATCTCTGGATGATTCTTTGTGACGTCTATCTTTTGTCCCCTTACTAAAGTATGTATCATCATAATTCCCCCGTCCTACACCTTTAATGTTTTAACATTCAGTTCAATTATACTCCTCTTTAGATTTCCCTTTCTATCTTAAACTATAAAACCATGATAATTGATTATTATCATAAGAGGAAAAATCTATATAAAAACTTATTGAACTAAATACTCTCTATTTAAAATTCTAAATAAATATACTAAAAATGATATCAATATTTCATCAGTAGAGGTCCCTAAAATTACTTATCAACTTTAGCTCCACCAACCATTCCACCATACCACTCATAACTCTCCTCCAAAAACCCCCTACTCTCCCCACTATCCTTATAATAAGAATTCCACCCTCTTTCCCTCAAAATCCCCTTCCAACTATCACTCTCCACCATCTTCTTAATCACACCATCCCAATAAGCAACCTCTTCTTCCGTCATATCTTTCGGGCCCATAATGCCTTTCCAGTGCTGGAAGATGACGTTGATTCCTTGTTCTTTCCATGTTGGGATTTCTGGTAGTCGGTCTAGTCGTTTTGGTGCGGATACGGCTAGTATTTTTATTTTGCCGGCTTTGTATTGTTTTTCGGCTTCGGATAGGGTCATGGTTGCGGCGCTTATTTGTTTGTTCGTTAGGGCGTTTATGATTTTTTCTTTGTTTTCGTAGACGAAGAATTGTAGTTCGGCTGGGTTTATGCCGAAGGCTTTGCTTACTTGTACGAAGGATAGGTGATCGTCGTTTCCTAGGCCGGGGGCAACGCCGATTTTGAAGTTTTTCTTGTCTTGTTTTAGTTGTTCCATTAGTTGATTTGCATTTTCTATGTTTGATTCTTTTGATACAACAACGACTTCCCAGTCCGATGCGAGTGTTGCGAGCGGTGTGAAGTCTTTATATGTTAGTTTACTGTGGCCTAGTAGGTTGTTCGTTATGAGTAAGCTTGAGTTAATCGCCAGTACGTGACCGCCTTTTTGTTTCGTATATTTCCATCCGACGTCACCGCTGCCGCCTACTTTGTTTGTGACTGTGATTGGTTTTGTGAAGATTTTTTCTTCTGTTAGTGTTTTTTGCATCGCCCGTGCTGTTAAGTCCCATCCAGCTCCTTGAACGTTTGGCGCAACGATTTCTACTTTGTCGATGTTCACTTTATTCGTATGGGATTTATCCGAGGAACAACCAGCTATTACTCCTGTTATGATCCATATATATAGTAATAATCGTTTCTTCATAGTCCTCGTCCTATTCGGTATTTTCGTTCTGGTCGCCCGATAATGCCGTATGTGTACTCTACTGTGCATTCATTTGTCGCTACTAAATATTCTAAGTATCTTCTTGCGGTTGTTCTGGAGGCCCCCATTTGTTCTCCCATTTCTTCTATTGTAATGCCCTCTTCGAATCCTTTTATAATGCCTTTCACTTTTTGCAGTGTTAACGGATCCACACCTGTCGGTAAGTTTTTTATGTCTTGTGTTTGCGAAGTCCCGAAGAAATTATCGATGAGTGCTTGATTTACTTCATTGTTACTATGTAATAGTTGCTTCTTTCTTTTATAGTCTTCAATTGTGCGAACAAATTTTTCTAACGTGACTGGTTTTATAAGGTAATTGCTTACGCCGTTTCGAATTGCTTTTTCTAGCATATAGTTTTCATTCGCCGCCGTTACCATAATGACGTCAACACTTGGAAAGTCAGCATGAATTTGTGGCAATAAGTCTGTTCCAATTCCATCTGGCAAGTAATTATCTAATAGAAGTAAATCGATTTCTTCCTTTTGTAGTAGTTCCATCGTTTCTTTCGCGTTCAATGCTTTTCCGATTACTTTTACATCCTTTATTTTTAATAAAAACTCCTCTTGAATTTGCGCGACGCGGAAATCATCTTCTGCAATTGCAACCTTCAACATATGTCCATCCCCCTGTTTGTCATGTACTTTCTCTCAATGTTTTCGGAAGGTAAATTGTAAAAATAGCTCCCCCATTTTTCTCGTTTTGAATTTCAATTGTTCCTTCTAGTAGATCTACCATTTCTTTCATGTTTGCTAGCCCGTAACCACGATCAGTTCCTTTCGTTGAAAATCCTTTTTGAAAAATGGTCGTTATTTTTTCTGCCGGTATCCCTATCCCGCTATCTATCACTTCAAATACAATATCGCGTCCAATATCCGTAACAAAGAAGGAAACACTCTTTTCCTCTCGTTCATTCACCGCATCAAATGCATTGTCGATTATGTTTCCAAGAATCGTAATAAGATGCGAAACCTTTATATGGTCTGGTAACGGATGAAGCGCGCTATCTCCTTCAATATGAAAATCGATTTTCTTTTCAGACGCTGTTGCGAGTTTTCCTAATAAAATAGCTTGTACTTTCGCATCGTGAATTTGATGGAATAAAATATGATTTTGGCTTTGATGAATATTAGATTCTTGTTGGATAAATTCAATTGCTTCTTTGTAATGCCCTAACTGAAGTAATCCTGATAAAACGAAAAGTTTATTTGTAAATTCATGCGTTTGAGCACGTAAGTCCTCTGAATACTTTCTTACCTCTGATATTGTGTTCACTAGATTTTGCAGTTCTGTTTTATCTCTAAAACTACATACAACACCTACCGTACTGTTATTTTCGAGTATCGGCGTCATGTTTAAAATAAACACTTTATCTTGAAACGCAATTTCTTGATCGTTTTCTAGCACTCTTTCCACATTAAAATTCGGTAAAACTTTTGAAATGTGCTGCTGCATATAATCATCATTTACATGAAGCATTTCTTCGGCCGAGGTGTTCATCATCGTAATAAAACCGTTTTGATCAATGGCGATAATTCCTTCTTTTATAGATAGTAGTATTGCGCTTCGCTCCCGGTATAACGCTGCGATTTCATTCGGCTCTAAACCGAGTGTATCTTTACGAATGCTACGCGCTAAAAGAATGCCACCAACAATTCCAGCTAGTAATACAGCTAAGGAAAAGAGTATAATTTCTTTCGTTCTGCTCAGTATGTTAGATTCAATACCTTTTATTGAAAACTCTACTGTCACAACGCCTACTACTTGATCGTAGTCTCCGTTATGAACAATAATAGGTGCCTTCGCCATTAAAGCTGGACCACTTGTACCATTTCCTTCGAGTGTATAATAACCACCAAAAGTAAGTGCCTCATAGTTATACGGGTTGTTACTCTTTGTTCCAATCAACTCCGAATTAGAATGTGAATACATAACCCCATAGCGATCTTCTATAATGACATAATCGGCACCAGATTGCTCGCGAACTTGTTCCGCAATGGATTGAATCGTACTTTTATGCTCGTTATTTTGAAAAGCTTCTTTTATAGCGGGCATAAAAGAAAGCGACTTCGCTGTTTGCAGTGCTAACTGTTCCACTTGTCGCTTCGTATCAACGGACTGAATGTAAACAAAGATCCCCGCTAATAGGAGAACGATAAATAAAATTAACGCAATAATTAAGCTTACTATTTTCGTTTGTAATGACACTTTGCGTGATTTTTTCATACCCCATACCCTTTGATAAAATATTCAAAACTATCAATCTCCTTTTTCTATTATTATGACAAAACTGAAAATGAAGCAACTATTAAAAATATCCATGTTCATAAAGTACAAAAAGAATAAAATTGTCATAATATTGAGATTCCATTTAAAGAACAGTACAATTCTTTTACAATGAACACGCTTTCATAATTATCATTTTATTACTAAGCAAGAGGAGGAATTAGTATGGCTCAAGTAAAATCAAACCGAGTCGCCGGCAATATTTTCAAAGGTTCAGTCGGTAATTTAATTGAATGGTACGACTGGTACGTTTACTCTGCTTTCGCTGTTTATTTTTCAGCAGAGTTCTTTCCTAAAGGAGATCCAACGAGTCAGTTACTGAACACAGCGGCTATTTTCGCAGTTGGATTTTTAATGCGCCCTATCGGAAGTTTATTAATGGGACGTTATGCAGATCGGCACGGACGCCGGGCAGCATTAACGCTTTCCATTACAGTTATGGCCGGTGGTTCTTTAATTATCGCCTGTACACCTAGTTACGAAAGCATTGGGATTATGGCACCAATTATTTTAGTTCTTGCTCGTTTACTGCAAGGATTATCACTCGGCGGAGAGTATGGAACTTCCGCAACGTATTTATCTGAAATGGCTAGTAGTGGACGCCGTGGTTTTTATTCAAGTTTCCAATATGTAACGCTCGTTGCTGGACAGATGGTTGCGTTAGGTGTTCAAATTGTTCTTCAGCAATTACTAAGCGAACCAGATATGAAAGCTTGGGGATGGCGTATTCCATTCATTATTGGAGCGATGGGCGCAGTAGCTGTATTATGGCTTCGCCGCACGATGGATGAGTCGGAGCAGTTCTCAAACATAAAATCACAAAAACGTGAAAGCGCAGGAACCATTCGCGCTCTTATGAAACATCCGAAAGCAGTATTAACAGTAGTCGGCCTAACATTAGGAGGCACTGTTGCATTTTATACGTACACAACATATTTACAAAAGTTCATGGTAAACACAGTCGGCCTTCCGAAAGAAGTTGTAAGCTGGATTAACTTTGTCGCACTACTTATATTCGTCGTACTTCAACCAATTGCAGGGCTACTATCCGATAAAATTGGACGCCGCCCACTATTAATGGCATTCGGTATTCTCGGAACATTACTAACAGCACCGATCTTCTTCTTCATGGAAAAAACGACAGAACCAATCGTAGCATTTTTACTCATGATGGTCGGTCTCATTATCGTTACTGGTTACACATCAATTAATGCAATTGTAAAAGCAGAACTCTTCCCAACTGAAATTCGCGCACTCGGCGTAGGTTTACCATATGCTCTAACAGTTGCGATATTCGGCGGAACTGCAGAGTTCATCGCTTTATGGCTAAAGAGCATCGGAATGGAATCACTATTCTACTTCTACGTAGCTGGATGTATCGCAATCAGCTTTATTACGTATTGGCGTATGGATGAGTCATCGAAGACTTCGCAGATTGAGGCGGAGCTTGGTGGTGGGGATAAATTAGTTAATAATAAGTCTAGTTAAAATTATGTATTCTAGTATCTTCGTTTATTTGAAAAAGCATAATTCACTAATATGCAATTTAAAAACCTCTACTTATATGTAGAGGTTTTTAAACTTTATAACAAAAAAGATATCCAAATCTACTTCTCTTCTTTTTTGATTATGACATGTATTATTTGTAATAAATCATTATGAAACGAAAAAAGAAGATTATAGGGGTAACATCTCATGTCTATCAACTTAAGAAAAATATATACCTACTTTATAAGATACACCAAGTTCAAGTATTCTCTCATTTCAAGCCTTGAAATGCGGTATAATACTTGAGCCATTTTTTTACACTAAAACTTGAAGCCTGTCTACCATTTACACATATTTCTACATATAGTAAGTAAAGCTATCATTCGAAAACACTAGCGGTTCGTTTCACTTCGTGGTAAATTAAACCAATTGAAACATAAAAATCATTTCCAAAATGAAGATAATAATTTATAAATGTAGTTAACGTTCTATTCTTAGTAAAAAGTTAAACAAGGTGATAATTTAAATCATTTAGAAGTTTTCTATCTAATTATACTAAAGTTGAGTGGTGAAACTAATATGAGCCAATGACTAAGTAATGATAAAATAGCAGACCATGATTTTGGTGGTTGCATATTAAAATTTTTACTAGGTATGAGTATCATTTTTATACTTATTCTATACCCTATTTATTGGCTGTTTTTTCAAGAAAACGAAAAACCTCTTGTAAAAAATACGTCATCCAACCAAGCAAATCAAATAGAAATTACGGGAATTTCTTATGGACATCTCTCCGATGATAAATACATAAAAATGTACTTTAAAGAAAAAAACAAACTTGTAGAGAAAACAAAAGTAAGGGTAGCTAATTTTAATATAATTAATAGTTCAGACCTCTATGAAATTTCATGGAAAGATAATACTAAAGTTGTAATAGTAATGAAATTTGAATATGAAACGAAAACATTGGAATATGATTTCGAAACTGGAACAATAGGTGGATATATTAATAGTACAAATAATAACTTACTATAGCCTAATTCCAAATATGTAGGATACACCTCCAAAATCATAAAAATCTTTTCATATTATTTCTATTAAAACATCGAAAAGAGGTGGCACTTTGAACAAATGGGCTATATTATCTTTAATATGTGTACCTTATGCTCTTTTAACTATAGTAAATGAACATACATTAGAAATAGGTGGATCAGCGAATATCTTTTGGAAAATTGGTTTATTTGCACCACTTATAGGCGTTTTATTTTCAGCTGGAGCCAGTAAAACTTACCAACGCGTTATGCTTGCCGTATTTAATTTAAGTTACTATTTTGCACTTTACATCTATATGATATACACTTTTTAAAATACTCTTATACTTGTTTTATGAACATATATTTTTGGGAGAAAATCATAAAAATAAAACATACTATTTCTCTTGGTCAAAGACTTTTAACTAACTATACATTTTATAAATATTTCTCCCCATGAATCTAGTAAAATTGTAGTGGAGTTGAATTTTCCTTCAAAATATTTCTTATCCTTTTTATAATTTAATAGTTGGAAAGACTCATAGTTATTAGATGAGCTCTTCAATTCCCAAATTTTCATTTTCCTTCTCCCTTATATTTAATCTATTCATAAATTATTTCGGGCTATTTAATTTTAAGCTGCCATCTAATAAACGTATTCTTATGTCATGTAAAACTGCAACAGCGTCTGCTTGAGTACCACCATATTCTTTAACTTCTTTTAGTACCTTAGTTACCTCTTTCATATAATCCGTACCATGGTTACCTATATGTAACACTTCAGAAGTCACATATTCATTTACTTTATACGGTAAAAATACTCCATTAGCAGCAGAATCATGGTGTATTCCAAATTCTTTTAATAATTCTTGTGCTTCAATAGCTCTTTTATCATTCCAAGGTGTTAGGTGATGTGCTGCATTAGAATATGGGGGTGGTTCAACCCCTGCATCTTTTCCCCCATGCTCCAATCGATTTTTCTGCGTTATGAATCCCTCCAAAACCAGGATGTAGTGGCAGCGGAACACCAACAGCTTGACCACCACCAATATGGTGATGGACTAATTTAGTTCCACGTAATCCAGTAAAATCATATTGTAGAAATTCCCCTCTAAATCATTAAGGATTTAGAGGGGAATTTCTTTATCACATAAGTAATATCATTTCTTATTAAATTTACTGTGTATCAGTTCAAAGAATTTATTTGTACCAAGTGAAATTGCGCCAATAATAAGAACACCAATAATAAAATAAATCTTTTTAAATAAGTTGTAAGGAGATAAAATAGCAACTGCAAGAAGTATTATAATTGCAACGAATGTGACTAATTTTCCAACTTTAAATGCTTGCATATCAGCATTCCTCCTTCTGGATAAAAACAGCCAATATATTCATACATCACAGGTTCTTTAACTATAGGTTTTTGTTTCCTTCCATAAATCACAATACTTAAATTCAATAAACCTCTTTAAAAGGTTTCATGTGTTCTACCCCCATCTTCTATATGCTTCCTTAAATAATAGTACCTATGGAATTCCATAATGAAATGAAACAAAATAAACGAAAGCATGGAGTATACACACATTAATACAATTGCTACCATCTTTTGTGTTGCAAAACCAAGACTGATATTAGCAATGAGTTGACCCAATCCTACAAAAGCCAATACTCCAAAGCCAGGATTTTTTTTTCGATGACTTTGATTTTTTGATTGGTCCCTGAAGTTTTTTAATATGATTTTTATAATAATAATTCAAAGCAAAAATATACAAACCCACTGAAAAAACAAAATAGATGGGAGTTTGTAATCCTAACATTCCATATGCAAACTTTTGGGTTATAACTAATAATCCTACTGAACATACGATGCCAAATACCCCACGAAATAGAGTGTATTGTAATTGCCGCTTCCTAGGATTTATAACAATCCATATTGCCCATACATTTAAAAAAGCAACTGGTGGAACTATTATGTACATATATATCGGTTGAACAGGATTCGCAAAAGCAGGTAAAAGCACAAATATATCTGCTATCCCAATCACAAGAGTAATTATAGTCGATCTTATATCATTTACAGCATAAAGAGCCATATAATATTCAAAAACTTTTTTATTAAAATCTGTATTTTTTTTCATGTTAATTAAACCACCCCGCTACTGTTGACCAAGCTTTTTTCGAACCCGTTTTCACCCTATCCTTAATACTATTATCTTCACCATCACCATCTAAATCAACATCCCATTTTACACCTTCTGTGAAATATTATTCCCTTCTCGAAAAGAAGATCAACCCATTAATAAAATCTAGGCTTATCAAAAATTTCAAAAAGCCAAAGATTTTGCTGGGATCGAATCTATTGGGACTCACACCATGTGCAAAACCTTCGGCTATTGGTTCTATAAACAAACTAAAGATGTAGCCATGTTGCAAGACATACTCAATCACAGCAAACCACAAATTACACTTAAATACATTGGTATCAATAAAGAAGAAAAAGATAATGTCCTTGATACATTCCTTATTTAATCCAAAAATATTAAAATATGAATACTATAAAAATTAACTATCTACTTCCCATCAAAATTACGGTAATCCTATTAAGCCTGGGGTTACTCCTTCTACCTTTGCCCATTCAAACGAGCACTCAACTAACATTTGATTCTTACACTTAATTTTTAATAAACCTTCTTCTTCTATCGTATTTATTTCAAAATAATCAATTATATTTTCTGTCCCTAAACCTTTTATTGTTAAATTATGAATAGTAAAGAAAGATATCTCTACATAAATTACATCCCACTTATTCCATCGTTTTGGCTTGTTTTCAACATTTTCCTTTGTCATCAATTGAATAACTAAAGTAGGACCATCTCTTTTAAGACGCACATCTAATAACTCTGATTCTTCAAACTTTGGTATTTTCCCAAAAATACTAATTAACGCTTGTGGATTTAAAAATTTAAATTGATCAATCATTTTTATACTCCCTATTTTTTATTTCTCTTATCAAAATAATAATGATCCTCCATACCATCTACCTGTCCTGTTCGTGTATTGTATTCAGGTCTTACATTATGATGCGGTGGCTGATCTCCAATTCCACCTTCTCCAAACTTATGACCCTCTGAATGATCTTGAATTATAATTTTTTGACCTTTTACTTCATATGTTAATTCTCGAGTCATAATAGGCTGTTTATTATCATTTAATATCCTTTTACCATTACTATCTGTTAATGGTACCATTTTTTGACTAATCGGGTGTTGAAATCTAGGTATATTTAATTGTCTTTTAATTTCTTTTAAACTAGCTCCCCTAGATTCATGAGAATTTTTCCCCTCAATCTTCTTAACTTCAAAGGCTTGATTTATATTATCATTTAATCCTTTACTTTTTTCTCTACTTGCATATACAAACAAATCTTCAACTTTAGGCAATTCATTTTTGAATGTACCCATACCTGCAAAAGCAAAGCGATCTCCCATTTGTAAATTACTTGTAATATGTGAAACAGCTTGCGGAATCTTATTTTTTGCTAGTTTGGTCACTTTACCTGCTTGACCTAATTTACTTGCTTTACTTAATCCTTTATCACCAATAAGTCCTAATCCAACTTGTGTTAAGGCATAACTTCCCCATTTAGCACGACTTTCAGCATCTCCATTTATTACATCATTAATAAATGAATCTGACAATACATTATACATCGTACTGAGGGTATCAATAGGATGCAAAGCAGCGTTCCCCATGTTTTCCCACGTTTCCCAATCTCCTAAAGCTTTTATTCCGTCTATTGTATCGCTAACTGCTTGTCCCGTACCATCTACAATACCGTCCCAAATTTTTTCACCAGTAGATTTTTCAGGTAGCTTACCACACATTTCACCTTCTTCAATTGAATTGGTAGCTTGTCGTGCCCTCTCTTCTGTAATCGCCTGAATTGAAGTTGTCCATTCCATATTCAACCCTTGCGTACTAAATGTACCACTTGCAGGACTAAACCCTTTCCCACTCTGAACTTCCGCAAGACCTGCAGCAATACTAGCTGCTAATTGAAGTGCTGTACTATAATTATTACTAGAGGTCTGATTGAATTGATACAAATGATCCAGCTTTTCTTGCAGTTTTTTCCTCATCACAGTAAAAAGATTCGCCATAGCGTCCATACCTGGCATTGGCATAGCTTGATTGACAGCTTCCATACTTGTTTTCATTCGGTCAATTTCCCGAATTTGTTCTAATATTTCTTGTTCAATTACATCTGTGGAAGCGACTTGTGATTGAAATTGACTTGGAAAAGCATCGTTCTGGCGAATTAACTCTTCACACAGATAAATGATTCCTTGCGCTAAAGGACGAAAGGTTTGTACAAAAAATGATTTTGCACTGCTATAAGTTTGTCCTTGTAGAACAGTATCAATTGCAAAGGCATCAATTGACTGAATGACTTGTTCCATACCTTGAATAGTAGCGTTACATACAGCATTCATACTTTGAGTTTGGCCTTGTACTTCTCCTAAATACATATTTAAGCTCATGCATTGACCTCCCTCGCTAATTGTTGTTGTTGATAGGAAAGGTCGTTTTCTAAATCACTAAGGTTTCGTCTTTCTTTAAGCAACGTTTCTTTTTGGTTTTCTAATTCAAATGTGACTTTTCGTTCAATATGTTGTGCCTCTTGATATGTATTCATAAAAAATTGAGACATTTCTCTATCACCATGCCAAGTTCCTAAAATTCGATCAAACAAACGATGGTTTCGACCTCTCCATTCATAAAAATCTGCTTCCGCTTGCTCCTGAATGTGAATCGCGGATTGATTTCGGTCTTGTTCTTCAAATACACTTCTTAACTTTTGATTTACTTGATTGATTTGTTTTTCAATATCTTGACTCATTATATTCCTCCTACTATTTTACCTTTACGTAGGTTGTCACATTAGCGAAAAGTGTTGTGAAGTTCGTTATCCATTCTCTCAAACTCTTGGGCTACTGAATGAATATTATCGACCGCTTGTTGAAAGGCAGTGGAAAATTGTTTCGTAAAATCTAACATTTGTTGATTCGCTTCTTGTGCTTTGGAATTAACAGATAGTGTTGTACGCGTCGCCTTTGTTATAGAACGATTTGTTGCACTTTGGATTATATTCGAAGCTGTTCTCATCTGCGTAGCAATTTGTTGTGCCGTTTGAAAATTACTTTGAAATTGTCCCATCACTCAAATCCTTTCTCTAATTTTCAGAAGATGCCAAAGAAATCCCAATAAATATATGAAAATTCCCTATCAATATCACTCTTTTTAAACGTGTGTCCAGCTAAGTTGGGCATGCAATCAAATGAGCCATACAATATAAGCTGTATGGCTCATTTGAAATGCTTGTTATATAGAGTATGACAATTTTTATTTCAAACCGAAATTACGTGATAATTCTTCATCATGAGAAGCAACAGCCTCTGCAGTTTTATTAAGCTGCATATTAATTTCTTGTAATAACTGTGCAAAGTTTTGTACTTTTGGCTTTAATTGATTGAACTGTTGATCAAAACCTTCGAAAGCACGACCTTCCCATTCTCCTCTTAATTCATTTTGTAAATTTTGTAGTTGACTTAAAATGTCCTCAATTTGATTTGCACCTTGTCCATATCGAGCCGCTTTCGATTTAAGCTCCTCTGGTGACATACGAATTTGTCCAGCCATTTTCATTTCCCCTTTAATACATAATGAGCAAAATATAAATTGGTTAATTTTACTAAATATATTATAATGTATTATTTTGAACTTTAAAACATTTTATCTTTCTATTGAATATTAGAATATTAACATTCAACTTTTTCTTACTTTACAAGATTTTATGCAAAAAAGACCACCAAAAGGCAGTCCCTCAAAACTCAATTCTATCCCGCACTCCACTACTTTCTCATACAAATAATTCGCAACGATAATATCTACTACAGCCAAACCAACTGATTTAAAAATAGTAATCTCTTCATCATTTTCGCGTCCGTTTTTTCCCTGCTTAGGATTTGTCCAAGTTCGGCGTGGAGACTGCTAGTTTTATCGGAATTTGAAGATCACCTGTTTCTAGATTCTATTCAATTAAGCAATCCTACAAATGCCTCTTCTTCCTCATCTATAAAACCTACAAATATAATTTCTTCGATATCCTCATGATTAAATACAAATGTATACTCAGGATTAATATATCCTTCTGGATAAAAACAGCCAATATAGTCACACATCACAAGTTCTTTAATCCCAAGTTTTTGTTTTCTTCCATCGTTATTTATGTGAATTCAGCTCGTTTTTTTTGTTTTGGGTGAAAAAAATTTTTAACTTGGTGGCAATGTGGTGTTGCCCCTATTAGGCAAATTCGACAAAGAAAAGACACCCAAAGGTGCCTTTTTCCGACTTGAACCATCTTAATTTTATTGTGTTGTTATTATATAAGAAAAGAAGACATCGCTTAAGATGCCTTCTTTTACTTGTACACTTGGTGTTAAGAAGGTATTTATTGCTTAAAAACCATAAAAAAAATATAACAATCATCGAGTAAACCTATTATAGCATCAATAAATAGAGTTTTTATATGCATTTTTACATATATATAGATTTATTTATGTTTTATCTATATAGTTAAATTGTCTGTTTCTTGTTTTAATTCGTTTGTTTATTTTGAGTGCTCCAGCAATGGAGCCTTTTTTTATGCAATAAAACATTTTCTTAGCATTACTTAGTTGATCTATATTAACTTTACCCTCTTAAATTATATCTATATTTTACCAAATGATTATGTAGATAACCAGTTTTTTCTAATAATCTATTGGATTGATAATTTTATTGTTAGTTGTTAATACTTATTAGAAAATTCATCATGTAATGAAAATTTAGAAATCAAGAATTATAAAAAACTTATAGTATCTTTTGGAAAAGTATATTTAAAATTTGTATATTAATATGTTATAATTTAATTTCTAAAACTACCAAAAAAGGACTGCCAGTAATGGTGGTCCTTTTTTATATCGGTGAGATTGTACTAGGTTGAGCAAAAAAATGGAACCGAAAAAGTTATTTCTAATGAGGATAGCCTTCTTATGATGAAGTTTCATTCAGTGGATCTGCAAGCAAACATAAAAGAAGGAAAAAATTACGATTTTACTTTACGTGGATATAGAGTACCTATACTTTCATGGTTTCCAAATTTAGATGGTGCCGAATCAAAAAATTAGAACTATTCTTTAATAAAAAATCCTACTCATTTTTTAATGAGTAGGATTTTTTATTAAAGAGCTATTTCGTATTAATTTGTGCCATCATTTAATATGCTATTTTAAAATATTTTCTAAATTTGATAACTTATTATCTAAATTTCCAAATTATATACAGCACTATCAATTAAACAATTATTAAATATATCTTCTATCTAAAACATCGTATTATCATTAGCTGCTTCACTTGGAATCTCTTGAATTACATCCCAGTGTTCGACAATCTTTCCATCCTTGATACGAAATATATCCACTATAGCAACTCCCTTATCTTGAGAATTAGTACGAGAATGTACATGAAGAGCAACTGTATCCCCTTCAGCTACTACACGTTTAATCTCTGCAGAGGAATTAGGATTTTTAACAAAATCCTCCTTAAAGAAATCCATGAAGGCTTTTCGTCCATCAGCAACAAAAGGATTATGTTGCTTATAATCTTCGCTAACATATTTAGGGATAATATCGATATTATGTTTGTTAAAAACTTCATTATAGAAATCAACTACCATCTTTTTATTCTTTTCATTTTCTTTTACTTCTTTTGATGCAGAAGCGACATTTTCGCTCTTAATTGAGTTCCCTTTGTTATTACCAGCGGAAGCTTGATATACCAAAGTCGAAACTACTCCTAAAATAAATACAGAAATAATTGTTATGATTAAACTTTTCTCTAATTTCATATATACCTACCTCTTCTACTTAAATAAGTTTTCTTCTATAAAAAGCTTGAAGAAGGAGAAACCTTCCCCAAAATGTAATGTCAGGGGTAATGTTAGAAATTTCATTTATCCTAACCTCCCCCTATACAAGGCATATTAAAAACGATTCATTCTAACTTAATACCTCATTAACAGTTGCACTGTCCACAATTTGAACAAACTTCTTAACCTTATCGTTCTCATCAAACTTATAAAGGTGACAAAAATCTGCTATGAACGATTTCCCTGTAGCTTTATATGTCCCACTATATTTTCCATACACGATAACAGTATTGTTATTAAAAGCATAAATTTCATCTTTAGCGCTATAGTCATCCCATTCTGTGCCAAGACGTTCATGTACGTTTTTCACTACTTCATCTGGACCTATATAAGTACCTGCATATGGAAACCCAGCAGCTTCTGTCCAAGATACATTTTCACTTAAATATGTTTTGAACGCATCCAATTTCCCTTCGCCAGTTAACACATACGTTTCATGTAATAGTTTTTGATATTTATTCATATCATTAACCCCAAGGCATTTCTTTTGTTACAACTTTTGCACTTAATTCTAATACACCTTTATTTGCATAGTCTGGATATGCTGCTTCAAGTTTTGCCACAAAATCTTTTGAAGTTCCACTTTCCTCAGAAGCTTGAACCGCAGTTCTTAGATAATCCATTGTCGCAGTAAGTGCTTGATTATTTAGAGATTTTTCGATTGATCCATGGCTTGGTACAATTATGTCAGCATGTAATGCTTGTAACACTTTCAAGTTCTCAATCCACGCCTCCATCGCCGCTTTTGAGCTAGTATCCGCTAAGAATACATGTATTTCGTTAAATACATCAATACCACCAATTAATACTTTCAGCTCTTTATTAAATAAGCTAGTTCTGTAATGATCTAAGCCTACTAGTTCAAATGTTAACCCCTGAAAATCAATCGCTTTTTCTTTAAACACTTGAGGTAATACCACATTACTTGGCGCATTTTCTCCAAGGGCGTCTTTCCAAACTTTTAATTTCCCTAAGACAGAATGAACGATATGTTCAACAGTAGACTCCGTAGCATACGCTATAGCTTCTGGGTAAACGGCTTTAATGCTCTCTAATCCAAAGTAGTAGTCTGGATCCCCATGAATAATAAAGATTTTATCTAGAGATAAGTTGTTTTTTTTCAGATACTCAACAATTTCTTTCGAATCAGATTGAGTAAATTTTGAGTTTATTAAAAATGCATGTCCTGCTTTCTCAACTAATGTTGCTGTGACCATAAAGCTTTTTTCGTCCGAACTAAACACCGTTAATTTCACATCTTTTTGATTTGTATCGATTGTTTTAAACATAGTATGTTATTCTCCTTTTGTTAAAGTTATAAACTAATTATCATATTTTTATCTTGTTCCGATAAAGTGAAACTTTAATCAGTGGGGGGTTTGTTCATCCCCCACTGATTATTAGCCCACACCAATCGGACTTTTACGGACAGTTGATCCCCCACCTAACTTCTTTGCTTCCACTGAATTTTGAGGTGGGGGTCTTACTGCCCGTTAAAGCGGGATAAAATCTCCCACTCCCATTCATCTGAAAGTGTAATAGTACCGGCGAATATTCCGGGGATGAATGTCAGGTTCCCTAAGATAACATGTTTGCTACTATATCCTAAATTTTCTTAATATAAATTTTTAAAACGCGCTTCAATTTTATCCGGCGTCATTACGCCACCACCAATAGGAATAATTTGATTATCCTTTTGTAAAAGTAAGGAAGGATAGCTATTAACACCAAGCTGTCGAACTTTATTGAAATCATTTTGGACATCTATTATTGTTTCTTGAGCGTTTAAACGTTCTAATACTTGTTCAGGGTCCAAACCATGTTCGATTGCAATTTTGCGATATGTTTCAGGATCACTCAGACTTTGGCCCTCATAATAAAACGCTTTTTGCATAGCCGAAGTGAATTCTAATAAACGGTCTGGCGCTAATGAGCGTAAAGCTGAAAAACCAATTGCAGCATCTTTCGAATTCATTTTAAAAGTCCCTTCCTCCACCAATTTTTGATAGGAAGGACCAAATTCAGCACCTGTAAGTTGATTAATTCTTTTATTTCCTTCTTCTATATATGAGAAGTGTTTCATTGGTAAATTATCCAAAAATAACCCTCCACATAAAACCGTTAATGGTACTTCAGTGTAGTTTTTGTAAAATCCTTTAATACTTTCTGAAAAACCATAGCACCATCCACAATATGCATCCCATACGTAAATAAGGTTATCTTGTTTCGTCTCCATTTAAATCTCCTACCTTTTTTTTATTATCCAGCTCAACTAAATTTTTGGTTTATATAAGTACATCTTTTTATACCTTGTTCTTTTTTAGATACCTTACTATATTTCCCCAAAACTAATATTTCCAAAGAAAGATCCACCAAGGTTTTTAACAAAAGATAACGTTTCACCTTATTGCCCCGTAACAGAAAATACTAAGGCTTAGAATATGCATCGATTTGAATGTGTTAGTAACTTTCTACACCGGGTGGCAACGTATGGACCACCATCCTTAATTAAATATATAAATCATATTTTTAGCAGATATTAATTGTAACTAAATTGATTACATCTTTATGTAACCATTTTAGTTACAACTAATATAGAAGTCAATTCTTTTTTTCGAAAACATTAAATTTCTACATTATAACGAAATTCTGTGTTAACTTGTAAAAAAAAAGAGGAGCCATCTCCTCTTCATAAATAAACACTATTTAATTTGTTCCTTATACTCATGGTTAACAACTACATACCACTTTCCTGTATCAAATTTTTCTTTATTAATCACGTAAACTTTATTTTGTCTCTTTACCTCCCCTGGTTTTAATTCCTTAGTAATAGTAGAGGTCTCACCCTTTTCAACCGCATAACTACTAGCTGCTAACACATCACTTTGATAAGCATTATCATTTTCATCCACTAAATCCACTGATGGTAAAACGGCTAATTTCATCGGTTCGTTTGTGATATTTTTCCCTTCTGCTTCTACAACAATAAAGACATGTCCATCTTCAGGTTTTTGGAATCCTATACTCTCTTTACCAACCTTATCTCTTTCTACAACTCTTTTTACAGTTACATCAAATTTAGGTGTATGAAAATCCTTGTTTACAGCATACTCTTTTTCTTTTATTTTTGATTTCTCTTTTGTTTGTTCTGTATTTTTCTGCTTTGTATTCTCTTTCGTTTTCGCCTCATCAGTTGTTTGCACTTTCTTTTCTTCTTGTTTAGAATTGGTTTCTTTAGATTCTGAAGAAGTTTTGTCGGATGTATTGCCGCAACCAGATAAATTGAATACTAAAGCGCCACCTAAAATACATGTAGTAAATTTTTTCAACATCTCTTTTTATCCCCCAATAACACGATATGTAAATTTCTTACTTATCATAGCAAAAAATATGATCTTAAATTGTTGTATCTTGTCGAATGATTAAGAATAATCAAGTTACTCCACGTCCTCTTTTATTATAAAGGTAAATATAACGTCTATAAAACCTGCTATAATAGGTTTTTACACCCTTAGCATACAATTTTTCACTTTCGGTAATGTGCCCCCTATTTGAAAGGTAATTGAAATATTAAGAACAACTGATAGAGGTGTTTATGTGGAATTATTTGAGTATTATAAAAAAAGAGAAAGTTGAAGTGTTTAATTGGAACTGGGCTTTTTCTTTATGGATTAATTGGTATGTATAATACTTGGGGTAATATTAATTGGGGACCAGTAATCTTAATTATTATAGCTTCTCTTGTATTTTTTAGTATTGGATTTTGGCAATTAAGAAAAGGAAATTTACTAGAAAAAAATATAATTAAAAATGATTTAACATTTTGGGATATTGATACTTATGTTTTGTTAGAATTACCCGGCAATAATAAACATTTAGGTTTATATACTCCTGATGGAAGATATGTAGCAGGAACAAAGATGATTTCTTCAACATTACCTATTTTAAAAAATAAAGAAGTTTTTGGATTGGAAGCAAGTGATGGAGAAATCCTTGCATATTTTCAAAGTGAAGTTGAAAATTATGATTGGGCTATTTATGATTCGAATTATAATTGTGTAGGTATGTTTAAAGAAAATATGATACAAGGATTTGGAATGGTACGTGGTTCTTTGATGAATGAAAAAGAGATAAAAATTTCTGAGATAGAAGTGGAATTTGATTTTTTCGAAACGTCTTTTCGTACAATGGATGATCGTATATTAATAAACTGCAAGAGGGGATATATGCCTTTAGAATGGAGTGAAAGATTTGGCTTAAATGTACCGATTATTAAATTAGGTAATAATATTTCTAATGCTGAAAAAATATTTGGTTTAGGTATTCTTCTTTATATTTTAGAAACAATTAAAGTAAGAAAAAGTAGGATTTTTAATGATTAGAATTAAATATTTATATTATGAAATTTATTGAATCTTTTATTAGGGATTACATCGCTGAAAGTAAAATATTGTATACTTCGGAATTACTTTACGTTCACTTCTTGAAATTGATGAGCATTTGTTATGCCAGAACCAACTGGAAATGGAAACGGCAAGCGAGTATACTCCGCTTGCCGTTTTTTCATAGCTTCGTATGTATTTGAATTCCTTTCGCTTTCTCTTCTTCACCCTTCACACGTACAATTAAATCATATGATCCGGATTTTGGCGCTTCAAAAGAAAGCAAACCTTCTTTTTGAGAAGTGACTTCTTCTTCATAAATGACCTTATCGTCTTTTGTGACTTGCAATAAAATCGTACCTTCTTCAACTGCTGCCTCATAAGGAATTTCCACATTTCCTTTTTCAGCTTTAAGCGTTTGTACATCGTAATACCCCTGCAAAGAACCAATTGTTAAAGTCGTTTCGCCATTTTTTTGAACCTTTGTGACTTTTGTTGCTGTATTACATGCGCTTAACAATACAACAAGAGTGAAAATGAGAAATGAACGAAGCAATTTCATAGAGAGTCCCCCTTCCATTAAATATATTAAGGATAAAATATACAATCTAACATATCATTACAATTATAGTTGAAAAATAAGGAAAATTATATAACAGGAAATGCAACTATAAACAATCACTGACCATTAGTCTACAACCAATCCCACACCCCAACACAAAAGAAAAAAGCACCAGGTCCCCCCTAGTGCTCTCCCTCTAAAACAAATGACAAGCCACTTCATGCCCTTTCGCAATCTCAACCATCTTCGGTACTTCCTGTGCGCATTTTTCAGTGGCGAATTTGCAGCGCGTTCTAAATTTGCAGCCGGACGGTGAGTTGAGCGGGCTTGGAACTTCCCCCTCTAGGATGATCCGTTCTTTGCCTGTGTTTGTTGGATCTAGTTCTGGCATAGATGAGAGTAGTGCTTGTGTGTATGGATGTGCCGGTTTTGTGTATAAGTCTTCGCTGTCGGCAATTTCTACTATGTTTCCTAAGTACATGACTCCGATTCGATCTGATATGTGTCTTACCATCGATAGGTCATGTGCGATGAATAAGTATGTGACGCCTGTTTCTTCTTGGATGTCTTGCAGCATGTTTACGACTTGTGCTTGGACTGAGACATCGAGTGCTGAGATTGGTTCGTCACATAGGATAAAGTCTGGTTTTACAGATAGTGCGCGCGCGATGCTGATGCGCTGTCTTTGACCTCCGCTAAATTCGTGCGGATAGCGGTATAAGTGTTCTTCTTTTAGGCCTACTTTTTTCAGAAGGTCTAAAATGATTTCTTTTTGTTCTTCTTTTTCATAAGATCCGTGAATATTCATCGGTTCGCTAATAATTTGGAATACATTCATTGCCGGGTTTAATGATGCGTATGGATCTTGGAAAATAATTTGCATTCTTTTTCGATATTCTTTTAGTTCACTTTCTTTTAAACTTGCGATATCTTTTCCGTCGAATAAAACGTTACCTGAAGTGACATCGTGTAAACGAATGATGCTTCTTCCTGTCGTTGATTTTCCGCAACCTGATTCTCCTACTAATCCGAATGTTTCACCTTTTTTAATGGTGAAGCTAAGGTCATCAACTGCTTTTAATTGCTCTGTTTTCCTGCCAAATAGTCCTTTTTTAATAGGAAAATACTTTTTTAAGTTCCGAACTTCAATTAAGTTTTCTTCATGCATGGGAATCACCTACCGCCCTATCATTTAACCAGCACATGGAACGCCTTCCGTCTCCGATTTCAAAATATGGCGGACGTTCTTTTTCACAAATGTCCATCGCATGCGGGCAACGCTCTGCGAATGGGCAACCTTGTGGTGGATTTAATAAGTTTGGCGTTACACCTTGAATAGGAGCGAGTCTTTCTTTTACGCCGTTCGATATTTTTGGCAGAGAGTTTAATAGCCCTTTCGTATATGGATGATTCGGCGATTGGAAAATATCAAGTACAGGTCCTTCTTCCATAATAAGCCCGCCGTACATAACGATGACGCGCGTACAGTTTTGCGCGACAATTCCTAAGTCATGCGTAATAAGAAGTAACGCCATATTCGTTTCGTTCTTTAAGTTTTTCATTAAATCTAGTATTTGCGCCTGTATCGTTACATCAAGTGCAGTCGTCGGTTCGTCAGCAATAAGAAGGTCAGGGTTACAAGACATCGCCATTGCAATCATAACCCGCTGCTTCATACCACCGCTTAGTTCATGCGGATATTGTTTTACCCTTTCTTCTGGTGACGAAAGGCCGACTTGCTTTAACAAGTTGATTGCGATCTGCTCTGCTTCTTTCTTTTTCACTTTTTGATGACGTATAATTACTTCCATCATTTGTTTCCCAATTTTCACGACCGGATTCAGCGCTGACATTGGGTCTTGAGAGATAAGTGAAATTTGATTTCCTCTAATAGAACGTAATTCTTTTTCAGATTTAGAAAGTATGTTTTCATTATGAAAAAGGATTTCCCCTTCTTTCACTTTTCCTGGTGACATAACGAGAGACATAACAGACTTCGCCATTACACTCTTTCCGCTTCCAGATTCCCCAACGATACCGACTACTTCTCCTTTATTTAAGCGAAATGTAACGCCGCGAACCGCTTCAACTTCGCCACTTTCTATGAAAAAAGAAGTCTTTAAATTTTTCACTTCTAGTAGTTTTTCAGACACGCTTCTCACTCCTTTCACTTAACACTTTAGTTTTCATGTCCGGCTCCTTTTGGTGCGAAAGCTTTCTTCAATGCTTCACCAATTACGTTAAAACTAAGTACCGTTAAAAGGATAAGAAATCCTGGGAAGAGCGTTAAATACCAAGCTTCACCAATATATCCTTGCGCATTGTTTAGCATGCTGCCCCAAGAAGAATCTGGTTCTCTAATACCTAAACCTAGGAAACTAAGTGATGATTCCATTAAAATTGATGTCGCAATCGTTAATGTCGCGGCGATAATAATGGTTGATAAAATGTTAGGAATGATATGTCTTACAATAATCATAAGTGACTTTTGTCCTGATACTTTTGCGTATAAAACGTACTCACGCTCTTTTACAGATAACGTTTCTGCCCTTACGATACGGGCGGTGTCCATCCATGTTAGTAATCCGATAATAAGAACTAGCGTCGTAATTCCTGGTTTTAAATACGCATTTAATAGTAGCATTAAAAAGAATGATGGAATTGACATAAGCACTTCAACAACTCGCATTAAAAAGTTGTCTAACTTTCCGCCAAAATACCCGCTAATTGTTCCAACTGCAGTACCGATTGTAATAGAAACAACCATCGCAAGGAAACCGACCGCAAGCGAAACTCGTCCGCCATATAACGCTCTCGTTAAGTAATCCCTTCCGTAATCATCCGTTCCGAAAGGATGACTCATACTCGGTTCTTGTAAGCGATCTGGAATCGACATTTTGCTAGGATCGTACGGCGATACGAATGCGAAAATTGATGCGACCGTTAAAACCGCAAGTATAATAACTCCCATTGCAACAAACTTATTTTTCGTAAAGCTATGTTTTATCGTTTGAAATCTCCTATTATTCATTCCAAATCACCCCCTCATTCGAATGCGCGGATCTACTACGCCATATAAAATATCAGCAATTAAGTTACCGAGAATTAACATGAATGATGATAGTAATGTAATTGCCATGATAATCGGATAATCAAATCTAAAAATAGCATTTACCCCAAGTGAACCAAGACCCGGCCATGAAAATACTGTTTCCGTAATAAACGCTCCGCCTACTAAACTTGGAATTGATAATCCGAAAATTGTAATGATTGGTATTAATACATTTCGAAGTACGTGATTAAATAAAACCGTTTTCTTCGAAGCACCGTACGCATATTGAATTTGTACATATTCTTCTTCTAATTGCTGAATCGTACTTGAACGAATATATCTCATATAAACAGATACGTTTTGGAACGCTAGCACCATGCAAGGTAAAATGCCGTGTTGCACAATATCCCAGACAGAATCTTTACCTACGGTGCGCATACCCATACTCGGAAGTAGGTTCAATTTTAAAGAGAATAAGTAGACTAATAGTAGTGCAAACCAGAAAACCGGCATAGAAATACCAACGTATGAAATAAAGTTTACAATGCGGTCAAAGAATGAATTCTTTTTCACACCTGTAAATAATCCAAGTGGTATTGCAATTACGAATGAGACGAGTAAAGATGATCCCATTAATCCAATTGTTGCAGGTAATCTTTCTGTGATAAGTTCCAAAACAGGACGATGATTTTGAAGTGAGTAACCAAAGTTTCCTGTTAAAATGTTTTTTAACCATAAAAAATACTGCACGTAAATTGGTTGATCTAATCCTAAACTTTTACGAATACGCTCCACATCAATTGGACTCATGTTTGGCGTTACAAAGTTTCGAACCGGATCCCCCGGTGCTAGTTTTATTAATAGAAAAGAAATAATAGAAATAACAAATAAAAGCGGAATTGCATTTAAAAGCCTCTTCGCAATTACTTTATACACAAACTTCCCCCCTCAAGCTAAAGAAGCTGATTTCCACCAGCTTCTTTATTGTTTCTTATTTCACTTCATAAATCTTAGATAGATCTTCAAACATTGTGACAGGAATTGCTTTCGCTTCTTTTAATCCATCAAACTTTTTATCTACTGCAATAACTGCTTTCGGATACGCGATTGGTAGATAAGGTACGTCTTCTCTCGCTGTCTCTTGAATTTTATGGTATAGCTCTGCGCGTTTTGTTTTATCTGTTTCAACTGCAGCTTCTTCCCATAACTTATCGAAATCAGCGTTTTTATATCGGGCATAATTGTATTCAGCATTACTTAAGAATAAGCTCTTATATGAATCTGGCTCAGGTCCCATTATGTAACCACCAAATGTAATGTCATATTCTTTATTCTCTTTATCTAAGCCTTTTTCACTTGCCGCACTAGCATCTAATGCATTTAGTTCAACTTCTAAGCCAACTTCTTTTAATTTTTGTTGTGTATAAAGCGCTAAGCTTTCCATGATTTTGTTATTCGTTACATACATCACGCGTACTTTTTCTTTATCTTTCACGCCAGCTTTTGCTAATAAATCTTTCGCTTCTTTTTTATCATACTTATACTCTTTAATATCTTTCGCATAATACATAGCGTCTGGCGTTAAGATTGAATTTGCTGGTTCTGCAAATTCACCTGAAACGAATGCTGAGTTAATCATTTCTTTCTTATCTAACGCATGCGCAATTGCTTGGCGCACTTCTTTTTTCTTCATCAAATCTGTATTCATGTTATAAGATAAGTAGAATAATCTACCTTCAGGGAATGTCACCATTGAGAAGTTCCCAGTACTATCTAGTTTCTTAAAGTCTTGCGGCTCAATCATCTTCATGTTGATTTGACCATTTTGCAGTGAAACATTTGCTGTATTACGGTCTTTTACAACACGGTATACGATAGAGTCTAATTTAGCTTTCCCACCTACATAATCATCAAATCGATCTAATGCAACGTACTCATCTGATTTATACTCTTTAAACTTAAACGGTCCTGAACCTACAGGCTGTAAGTTTTTCTTACTCTTCGCTAAATCTGCTTCCCCTTCAAATACATGTTTCGGAATTGGGAAGAAATCATTCATCACACCTTCGAAAGATGCGCTTACTTGTGGTAAAACGAATTGAGTGGTTAACTCATCTACCTTTTTCACCTCAAGCGGCTTTCCTTTAAAAATAAAGTTTTCACGACTTGAGCTATTTTGCTTCTCATCTAAAATAGATTGGAATGTAAATGCTATATCGTCTGATGTAATTTTCTTACCATCATGCCATTTCAAATTATCTTTTAACTTCAGTGTCCAAGTTAATTGATCTTCTGAAGGCGTAAAGCTCTCAGCAAGAACAAACTTTTTCTTACCGTCTTCCATATGATACAGCGGCGCATATAAAGCTTGCTGCACAGTTAATGACACACGATCATTCGCATAAAGCGGATTCATCGTATCTGGATTATCGCTAACACCAATCGTTAACGTTCCTCCATCTTTCGGAGTCCCTGATTTACTAGTGCCCGCTTGCTTCGAATCTTTTTCCCCTGAACAAGCAGCTAATGCAATAAATAATAGTAGGACAAATGGTAATACAAACAACTTCTTCTTCATATTTCGACCCCTCTCGACTATTTACACCTATAAGAAAACTCGGAATTAATACCGAGTTTTCTTATAGGTTTTAAATTACCACTACCCGTATGTATTGTCAAACTTTTTCGCAAAGGTAGAAAGTTTGTAATCTATTAATGCATTCTTGCAATAAACTATATTTATGCGGAGGAGAAAATAAAAAGACCACGAATAAGTAGCCTCATAAAATGAGTTAAAAAACTATCAACTTACAGAAAACCCCTCTAAAATGATTGTTTTATATGATCGAAAATGTAGAATGAAATTAAAGACAAAAAACACATTTAGGAGGTTATCATGACATTTGATGAATTGAAAAAAAGACCACCAAAAGGCAGTCTCAAAACTCAATCTTATTCCCTACCCCTTGCTCCAACGCTCTCTCATACAAATACTTCGCAACGATAATATCTACTACCGCCAAACCAACTGATTTGAAAATAGTAATCTCTTCATCATTTTCGCGCCCAGCTTTTTCTCCGCTTATAATTTGACCAAGTTCAGCGTGAATGGCGTTTGCTTTGAATAGACCTTCTTTTATCGGAACTTGAAGGTCTCCTGTTTCGTCTAGTGCTGCTTCTTTTGATTCGACTACTACTTTGTTTGCTTTAGCTATGGCATGTGAGGGTAGTTCTTGCATGCTCGGTCTGAATGAGCCGACGGCGTTTACGTGGACGCCTTTTTGCAAGATTTCTGAGAAGACTGGTGTGGTTGCGTTCGTAGTTGTGACGATGATGTCTGCTTCACGTACTGCTTCATTTGGATCCTTGTAAACGTAAGCAGGTTTACCAAATTTCTCTTGTATATATTGCGCAAATGCATACGCTTTTTCTTCTGTGCGATTGTATAAGATGACTTTTTCGATATCTCTAACCGCAAATATTGCTTCGGCAATTCCTTTCGCTTGTTCACCCGTGCCGATAATGCATAAAGTTTTTGCGTTATGACGAGCTAAATATTTTGTCGCTACTCCTGATAAGGCGCCTGTTCGGATCATCGTTAAGTACGATCCTTCTAGAAGTGCGAGCGGTTCTCCCGTTTGAAAGTCTGATAGCATCACAATCCCATTGATCGTTTTCTTTCCTATCTGTTTATTTTGCGGGACTACCGTTACTATTTTTACTCCAAGTGCCTCAAGTCCTTCCGCTACTGAAGGCATAATTAATGCCGTATTTTGCTCGTTCGCAAATGGTAATGAGCCTCTTATTGGTGTAATCGTTCTTTCTGCGGAAAATTCTTTTAAAGCAAGCGCCGCGTATTCAATAACTTCATTCATATTTACTAAGTTTCTTTGTTCGTTCGCGCTTATGACAAGCATATCTTTCCCCCCCCTCCTCTTATCCTAACAAAAATCCTCGATTCAAATCATCTCTCGGATCTACAACGAACTGATGAAATCCTGTAATAAAGGCATTCCCCGTTACTTTTGGAACGACAGCTTCATATGTATCTACTGCGGTTACGGATAATACTTCTCCCTGGAATTTCCCATCAGTAATGCATTCATGGATGAATACTTCTCCTTTTTGCAAGGTAGCTTTTTCAAAAAGAGTTGCGATTCTCGCTGAAGTTCCTGTACCGCAAGGAGAACGGTCTACTTGCCCATCAGCAAAAATCGTTACATTTCGTAGCGTAGCACCTTTGTCTTTCGGTTCATCTGAAAAGATAACGCCGTATATTCCTTTCAATCCTTCTTCAAGTGGATGTTTCACTTCCATTTTGCTCTCTATATAATGTTTAATTTTACCGCCCCACATTTGAATAGCAGATAAATCTTTGAAATCAACTTTCAAACCAAATTCTTTACAGTCTACAACAGCGTAAAATGCTCCTCCAAACGCGATATCTACTTGAAATTCATAGTTATCTATTTTAATAGGAACGTCTTTTTTGTATACAAATGAAGGAACATTTTCAAATGATACAGATTCTACTTCACTCCCGTTATATTTTGCATACGCAATAACTTCTCCGGCTGGGCTATCAATAATGAACTTTTGTTTTTCACCCTTTACTTCCAACATGCCTGTTTCAATTCCAACTGTAATAACAGCGATAATGCCATGACCACACATCGTACTCCATCCTTCATTGTGCATAAATAAAACACCAAAATCAGCGTGGGCACTTGCTGGCGGTGTAATGATACAACCGTACATTCCGTGATGCCCTCTCGGTTCATACATCAGAATTTCACGAAGGTAATCCAAATGTTCCATGCAGTAGGCGCGTCTTTCCAGCTGCGTTTCTCCTTTTATTTCTGGCACTCCGCCCGTAATAATTCGAAGCGGCTCCCCAGCTACGTGTGCATCAATCGTTGTATATATTTTACTAACCTTCATTTCGATCTCTCCCCTATACGTTGATACTCTTTTCATTGCAAATATCATGCCAACGCATAGGGTATAAATTTGTATGCATTTTTAGAAAAACATACACTACTGTCTATTTTTTTATACACTGTCCAGAGTCTATGTTATGGGGGCCCCCTTGATACAACCAGTCTTATTATTTTCAATGTAAAGTTACTTCGCTCCCCAACATATACTGTTCAAAAGCAAAAAGGAAGTGATCCAATGTACTACGGAACAAAGGGCTGGTACGTAGCTGAACTAAAAAAATTAGGCGTACGCTATCATGAAGGACGAAAATTAGAAAGTTACCGCGGACACGTATTACGCAATTTATTAATCGCACAACAAGAGAAATTAAAAGAACAGTAATAGATTCTCCTATCACAATATCAACTTATCGCCGCCTACAAACTGCCAATCAATCACACATCAAACTACACTAAAAAGGTCACCCAAACGGGTGACCTTCCTTTCTTATTCACAAACAAGAATTTGTCTAGTAAATGATCCTTTTCTGGTAATACAGCGATCTGTAATTTCAAACCCTGCTTCATGGATCATGTCGTCCATTGTCTCCATCGTTACAACGACTACCTTTTTAGCGATGCGGCGCGCACTTGAAAGAATGGAGAGCTGGTCTTCTGGTGTGGCATGCGTAAATAGGTCGTACGGCATATCGATAATGGCAACGTCGTAGTTCTCAGTAATTTCCTCGATTGGTCCTTTTGTTACTGTTCCTTCAAATCCGAAATGTGCGATATTTTTTCTTGTTCCAAGAACTACAAGTGGATTTATATCTCTACCAACGATGTTAATCCCCATAGAAAGTGCTTCTACTACTACTGTTCCAATACCGCAGCACGGGTCAATTGCTCGTACTCCCTCTGGATTTGGTACAGCGATATTTGCAACTGATCTCGCAACACGTGTGCTAAGAGATGTCGAATAACTATGCGGTTTTTTTATGTGATGATACCAAACTGGTTCGCTTTCTACATAGTGCCCGAAGTACCAGCGTCCTCCAAGAGGAACAATCCCGAATACACGCTCTGGATTACGAACATCCGCTTCTCCTTCAATATGCATGCCAAGGTCTCGTTCAATAAGACGTCTTTCTCCATATTCAATTTTATTCTCCCCAACGAGGTCATTGATTTTAACGAAGATAACTTTAAATGTCGCTCCCGCCAAATCAATTTGTTCCACTTGTTTTAAAATGCTTTCTAAGTCGTCCCCTTCATACATAACCTCAACGCGCTCTTTCATAAACGCACTTCTACTCGGGTCAATCTTGACATCACTTTTTAAAATATTAACGTGGGACTCCATTCCAAAGAACGAGCGCATTTCCAAGTAACATAAAGCACGCTCCTCCTCACGAAATGCATACGTATATATACAGGCAGGTGTTTTACTATGATTATTCAATCTATTATCATCCTCTATCGTTTAAAATTGTTATGATTACAATTACTCAAATACTTTTCTTTTGTATATAAAATTAAATGATATCATATGCCGGAAATAAAGAGAAACGTTAATAAATAAAAGAGACTGCCAATGGCAATCTCTTATTATTTATTAACGGAAAGAAGACACGTTGTTACCCATTTCTTCATAGTAATCTAAAATGCCTTGATAAATCGCTTCCGCTGCACGTTGTCTCCATTCTTCAGTCGCTAGTTTTTCACCTTCACCTTTAGCATCGATGAAACCTAGTTCAGCTAAAATAGCAGGCATTGTATTGTATTTCACTACATAGAAGTTTTCTGTCTTTACACCTCTATCATTTGATTGAAGTGCTTGTACTAAACGTTTTTGTACTTTTTCTGCTAGTACACGGCTTTCTTCTGAGTTTGGATTTGTTGCCGATCTGTAGTAGAACGTTTCTGTTCCTTCTACTTGTTCATTAAACCCGTTTGCATGAATACTTACGAAAATATCACCTTTATTTTCTTGTGCAAATTCTACACGTTTTTTCAAAGATTCACCAGGAGTATTTCCCGGACGCGTATCATCATTACGTGTTAATAAAACAGTAAATGGTGTCTTTTGTTCAAATAGTTTTTGTACACGTAAAGATGTATCTAATACAATAGCACTTTCATCCATTTTCACACCAGAATGCCCTGGATCAACTCCACCATGACCTGGATCAATGATAATCGCTTTTCCTTCTAAGAAATTCCCTTGCTTCACTGGATTTAATTGATTTTTATTAACCCATTGGAAACCAGCGCCCATGCGGATACGAATCCAGCTGCCGTTCTCTTCAATAACAGTTACTTGCTGTGCGTTATGTGTTCCCATTACTTTTGACGAAGAAGAAGCTTCTGCATAAGTAGTGAATCCTTCATTAATAACTTCTGTTTTCTCTACTAAAGGTGTCCATTTATCACCGTTACTTGTTGCAATTTTGATCCATCCATCTCGTTCTTCTTTAATTTCTACCGTTTGTGGATTATGCTGATTCGCACTAATCCCAGAACTTAATGATGGTGCGTGATATGTAATGAATTTTCTATCTATGTACATTTTCTTTGTTTCTACTGGACGATCACTATTCTTGCTAAATTTATCTGTTTGCGCAGTAAGCTGAGCTGCTTGTTCACGCGTAATAGAATCATTCGGTTTCCAGCCATTCTCTGTACCTAAAGAAAGTTTTAATTCTACTAAAATATTAACTTCTTCTTTACCCCAATGATTCTCTAAATCAGCGAATTTTGTAGGAACTGGTCCTGTTACTTTGCTTTTCAGATTATATGCTCTTACAAGCATAGCTGCCATTTCAGCACGAGTTACTTTTCCTTCAGGATCAAATACTCCTGGTTCTCGTCCCTTAATAATATTCTCTTTTTCCATGGCTGCAATAAATGAAGCTGCCCAACTATTTTTTGCATCATTATAAGACGGCTTTGCATTTGGATCTACTTTAGCACCAATTGCTGTTGCGATAATCTTTGCTGCCTGGGCACGTGTTAAATTTCCGTATGGCATAAAGTTACCATCTGGCATACCGTTAATTACATTTCTCTCTACTAAATAATAAATTGCGTCTTTCGACCACGCACTATCTGAAACATCAGGAAATTTCTTCGTTTCTGCTAAACTACTAATTGGATGTGCTAGTAAATTTGCTGCTAATAAACCTGCGGCTATTGCTTTGTACTTCATGAAAAATAAATCTCCTCTCAAAACTTCATATTCATACATTTTTTTAATCAAGCTAACTAAAAAATATTAACTATTAATTAATTCCTTTCATAGTGTATAACATTATATATCTATAGTAAATACGTTTCCGGCCTTATAACAAAAATCGCATATATATAACTTATAATGAATGTATATAAAAAAACTTTAATCAGCCCTCACCAATCGGGCTTTTACGGGCAGCCCGGTCCCCATCTAACTTTTTTGCTTTCGCTGAATTTTGAGGTAGGGGTCTTACTACTCGGCAAATAGCGGGATAAAAAAGCGATTAGAACATGTCTCCTAATCGCTTTGCCAAATAAAAAGCTGATTAAAAATAATATCTTTAATCAGCTCTCTATTATCTATGAAATTATTCTTCAATTAAATTAGACATTACATATGCATACACTAATGCTTCTGTATGCGCAATAGAACTTTCATGTGTACGTTCAAATGCGTGAGAAGAATCAATACCCGCTCCAATTAAAGCGTGTTTCACATCAAATCCCGCGCGAATCGCAGCTGATGCATCAGATCCGTAGTATGGATAAATATCTACTTTATATTCAATATGATTCGTTTTCGCAAGCTCTACTAAATGTTTACGCAGTGCGTAATGATACGGGCCGCTAGAGTCTTTTGCACAAATAGATACTGTATATTCATCAGATGTTTGTCCATCACCTAACGCTCCCATATCAACTGCTAAGTATTCAACAGTTTCTTCTGGAATGTTAGAGTTACCACCGTATCCAATCTCTTCATTATTAGAAATTAAGAAATGCGTCGTATATGGTAATGTTACGTTTTCATCTTGTAATCTTTTAATTAATTTTAATAAAATCGCAACACTTACTTTGTCATCTAAATGACGTGATTTTATGTATCCACTCTCTGTAATTTGAACGCGCGGATCAAATGAAACGAAGTCTCCTACTTCAATTCCTAATTCGCGTACTTCATCAGCTGAAAATACGCGCTCATCAATACGAACTTCAATATTTTTCTCATCGCGTTTTGCTTCACCTGCATCTTTATATACATGTACAGATGTTTGATGCATTAAAATCGTTCCTGTATACGTCTTGCCACTTGATGTTTCAATTTCGCAATATTCCCCTTCTACAGAGTTCCAGCGAAATCCACCAATCATAGAAAGACTCAGGCGACCATCAGGCTTAATTTCTTTCACCATCGCACCTAACGTATCAACGTGTGCCGTTAATAAGCGGTGCTGCGCATCATTCTTCCCTTTTACCGTTAAAATAAGAGCTCCCTTATTATTACGTTTCGTTTCTACGTTCCACTCACTGACATAGTTTTCAATGAAATTAATAATTTTTGCTGTATTTCCAGATGGACTCGGAATAGAGACAAGCTCCTTAATCAGTTCCATCGTTTCTTTCGTATGATGTGCCATTGTCGTTTCCTCCTCATTTTCTCTACTATTCAGTATACAAAATTCGCCAGAAAACCTCTACTTATATAGCTCAATTTTCTAAATTGTAGTAAAATTCTTTTTAGTATACAAAAGGAGTCCTGAAATATGAATATATCAAAAAAATATATACACATTGCACTCATTTGGTTTTTAGCATCATTATTTTGTTTACAAATCTCTTATGCCATTCATACTACTACTTCTATTACAATCGGCTGGATATTAACAGCTATCTTCTTCATTATTAGCTTCATTGCAACAAAAAAGCATAGTGTTACTCATTAACGCTATGCTTTTCCTATAAAACTATTCTTCTGAAACATCTAATAAATAAATCCCTCTTTCAAATCCACCGCGTTCTATCTCTTTTTGCTTACGAAGGCGTTCCACATCTTCAATCGATGCACCTTCTGCACGTGCTAATGAAATGATAACCTCTAGCGCATCTGCAAGAGAATCTAGTGCATGTTCGCGTTCTTTCATAGAAGCAAATTCACGAATTTCTTCCGTTCCAATTTTCGCTAAAGCTTGTATGTAGGCTTGACCTGTTAATTTTTGTGCTGTATATGTTTTTCCAGACATTAAAATCTTCTCTGGAACACGATCTCTTACTAACTTGTTATATGCTGACATCATTCATCCTCCTATATTTAATAACATCCGAGCTCTGCTTTATAGAAAAACCATTTTTTCTTCACGCATGCACTTAACATATCAATTCCTGATCCATGTGCTCTTACATGTGGAAAGAAATAGTGCTCTAAGTCTTCGTCCTTACCATATAGAGTTTGATACTCATCTGGAATCGCTTCTTTTTTCACATCTTTTTCTTTCGTCACGCCGTCAGAAAATGCAACACTTGGATGTCCCTCAAAAAATAACGCAGTCCGAACTGCCAAAGATGGTGTACTATGCAAAGCAGAATATGTAAGCAAAATAATAGTGATAACACCGATCATTTTCTTCATGTATTACTCCTAAAAAAAAGTGCTAACACAATTATACTAAAATGTGTTAGCACTTTCTCCCCTTTATCCCGAATTAACGAGCTAATAATCAGTGAGGAATGGACAAACTTTATTCCCCTTTAAATGCTGGTAAACGTTTCTCTAAAAACGCAGCAATACCTTCTTTATGATCCGCTGTTTGTCTCATTGCATATTGACCACGCTTTTCTAATTGCAATGTTTGCTCTAAATTAGAACGATTTACTTCACATAAAATTTGCTTCGTTTGAATCATTGCTTTAATCGGTTTTTGTGACCATTCATTAATCTTCTGCTTCACAGCCGTTTGGAAATCTTCGCCGATTACTTCATCAATTAAGCCGATATCAAGCGCTTCTGTCGCTGATAATTTCTTACCTTCCCAAATAATTTGCTTCGTCATATTTTCACCGACGCGCTTTTGAAGGAAGAAATGACCGCCTCCATCTGGAATTAAAGCGATTCCAATAAAGTTCATCGCAATAACAGATGATATATCCGCCATTACATAATCAGCTGTTAACGCAATACTTAATCCAAGACCTGCAGTTGGTCCATGAATTGCACTAATAACAAGCTTTGGCATCGTATATAACGTCACGACAACTTCAGAAATAGTATTCATAATACCATCAAACTTACTTTCATCATTACTTGAAAGCATCGATTTAATATCCCCACCCGCAGAAAAACCACGTCCGTTCCCGCATAACACAACGATATGCGCAGAACTTTCCGCTACTTCTTTCAACTTTTGTAATAACTCTTTTAAGGTCGGCTCATCTAACGCATTTAACACCTCTGGGCGATTGACCATAACCGTTGCAACGTGGCCTTCATATTTCACAACGACAGATTCTGTTTTACTTGTTATTTCCATTATATATACCCCTCTTTTCTCCATAAAGATTATACTTATATAATTATAGAGAACCATTGAAAAATCCTTCTTTTTTCTCAATTTTCTGTCTAATAATCTCGCAATTTGTACATATACCGTATAAAACATACAATTCCGTTGAAAAATATAGAAATTAAAGTCGGTTTATCCATGCTTTTCATCTATTTACCATTACAATGAAATGGTGTATTCTTAAGTTTGATAAAAAAACAAATATTGAAATTCATTCGCCTTACTATATAAAAAAGGCTTTATACCCATCTTTTGGGTGTTGTAATAAAGGAATGAAGAACTGGAGGAACATATGGTTAATAAGTTGAAACAAACGGATAACTACTTCCCACATTTCCTATTGCTATTCATTGTGTTTCAACCAATTTTAGATTTATTAACATCTTTTTCAATCTATATATTACACATGAGCGCAACAGTTGGAGTTGTAGTCCGTTTCGCCTTTATGCTTCTTGCATTAGGATACCTACTTCTTCATCACAAACAACAAGATGCGAAAAAGTACATCCTCTATTTATGTTTACTCGGAATCGCACTCGCAATCGGTCTTGTAAATAATATGATGGTTAAATCTCCAGTTTCATTTGGAGAAGAAGTTAAATTTATCTTAAAGAGCGTATATCCAATTGTGCTACTGTTTGGATATATTATCGCCTTTAAAGAGCTAAAAAATAAAGAGTATGTATTTCATAAAATTATTACATATTTCTTATATGCAACTTTAATTTTAAGCATCACAATGATTGTCGCAATGCAAACTGGAACGGATTTCCCAAGCTATCCTCACTCAAAAGTCGGTTCAAGAGGTTGGTTCTTCGCTGGAAATGATTTAAGTTCTCTTTTCGCCATTATGTTCCCAATCATTGTCTTATATTCGATTCATAAAACAACTTCTTTCTCGAAAATATATTACTGGATTCCAACAATACTTGCGATGTATGCAAGTATTATGGTCGGAACGAAAGTCGGATATGGCGCAATTGTTATTACATTAGGCGTAGCACTTTTCTTCTCATTCATTGAGTACATGATAAATCGTAAAAAAGAAGGAAAAGGATTCACACATATTGTAAATACCGTTGTTGCCGCTGTTATACTAGGAGCTTTAATTGTTCTTACACCGCATACTCCTATCGCAAAAAATATGGGCATTCACATGCAAATATACGAATACAAAAAATCAGTACAAGAAGAGAAAGATCGAAAAGAAGGAAAAGTAATTAAAGAAGATCCAGAAGATGCAAAAAAACATGCAAAAGGTGAACTTACAGATTCTGAAGTAAAAAGTTTAATTTACAGCGATCGCGACAAATTCTTAAAAACATACAAACAGTACTATAAAGACGCACCGCTTTCACAAAAACTATTCGGAATGGGTTACGCTGGTAACTACACAGATAAAATTAAATTAATTGAAATGGACTTCCATGACCTATTTTTCGCATTTGGAATTGTCGGTTTCCTTATTTACTTAATACCACTTCTATACTTTGGTATTAAATTATTCATCCGCATGATCACAAACTTTAAGAAAATCATGAGCGTAAAGTATATGCTATTAGCGAGCACACTCATTCTATCACTTGGCATTGGCTTTATGTCTGGCCACGTATTAACAGCGCCAGCCGTTAGTATTTTCTTCGTTGTTATTCTCGCCTATATCATTGTTGATTTTGAAATTGAATAAAGTGAAACTTTAATCAGTGGGGGATTACTGCCCGGCAAATAGCGGGATAAAAAGAAGGTGCTACGAAATATTAGTAGCACCTTCTTTTTTATTTAATTAATGTTTTACGTACTCTAAGCTTTCTTTTGCAATATACGCTTCTGTTACAGTAGGATTATCTGAAATAACTTTAACCCACGCTTTTCCATTTATTATTTCTTCACCAGTAACTGTGACAACTACATTTGTATTTAAACGATACAGTCGCTCATTTGATATACTAGGATTCTTTTTCACTTCCACGTTATTCATCACACGTGCAAGTTTGTACTTGTTGTATTCTTTTTTACCTAAATAAGAATCAAAACGGTTCATATGCCCCGCTACTTTTTTACCCCAGTTCGCATCAGATGCATATTTCGCATTTAAACCAGCAGCTTTATCACCTGTATATGTTGCTGTATAACGCCAATGTCCTGGATTTAAATATCCTTCATTCATGTATAATTTTGCTGCATGTTCAATACAATCTTCTTTTGAATTGAATGCTTCTCCGTTACCATATGGACTATCGTCTGTTGCTTTTAAACCAAATAAATTATTTTTGTCTTTTGCAAGAGCGCTTGTTCCATAATAACTTTCATGAATTGCTAATGAATATAAGAATAATGCATTTACATTATACTTGCTTTCTACTTCTTTAAATTTCTTTCCTAAACCAATTAATGGAGAGTCTGGCTTAATCGATTTCACATAACTATCTAGTTGTTCAGCTGTATAATCTGTTTTCGAACGTAATGATAAATAATTGAAATATTGATAGAAAGTTTCGTCTCCGAATGTCTTTCCATCTACACTATACATTTGCTGTCCTTGCTTCATGAAAGAAGGTGCCACACCATATCTAAATTCTGTATATCCAGGTGAACTTGTATTATATGTATAATATTTATGGTATAAATATCCATCTGATTTCACATAATAAGACGACTGTTTCATTTCATTGGTAGGAATTAAAGTGATTTCATTCTTCTTCACATAACCTGTCAAACCAGAAAGTTGAACTTTCACACGATCTTCGCCAACTTCTAACACTTTCAATTCTGTTCCATACTGAATATACGTATATACTGTTGCTAAATTCTCATCATAAATATTAATGATGTTTTGCCCAGTTATTCTTTTCGCACTTGCAAAACCATCTTTAATCCATAAAAATTCGTTCTCATATTTTACCGCATTCATACCTTTATTTTGAGCAGCCGTAACCGCTTCTTTATACGTATTATAGCGCTCTACTTCTTGCTCTGTTCCGTTTTCTCTTACATTTGTCACAACATATTTCTTAGTTTCTACAGGATTGGTATTTCCGTTTTTTTCAATCGTCTGAAGCATGCGATCCAACATAGCTGAAGCCATTCCTCTTGTAGCTGATAAATGTGGTCTAAATGTATTATCTTCTGGATACCCTTTAATAATTTGAGTAGCCACCATAACTTGCACATGCTCTTTATAGTTAATACTATCTTTATCAGTAAAGGTAAGCGGACTTACAGCTACTTTAATATTTTTATAGTCTAACGCTCGCTTTACCATGATCGACATTTCTTCACGTGTAATCACATCATTTGGTGAGAACGTCTCGTTCGTACGACCATTAATAATTTTCGCTCCATATGCTCTACTTACACCATCATATAAACCGTAAGTCTTCGGCACATCCTCGAAATTCGAATCAGCTTTCGGTAAATTTAAAGCCCTTGCTATGAATGTAGCAAACTCTGCTCTTGTTACTAATTTATCAGGCGCATATACATTGTCTCCATACCCCATTAAAACTCCTTTAGTAATAAGTGAGCGCATATGCGTCTCAAACATATGTCCTGTAATATCATCATTTGCCGCATAACTTGAAATAGGAGTTAAAAGTAATGATCCTGTTAATGCCACTGCTGTTATACCTTTTGAAAAAGTCTTCAAGGTTATCCTCCTCGTAATCTACGAATTTATTATCACAAATTTGATTATATAATAATCACAATCATTTTAGCATAATAAATAGGAATTAAAATAAAACGTTTTTTAATTAGAATTTTCATTACATTCAAAACAAAATAAAAGACACTTTACTTTTTTAATAAAGTGCCTTTTTCCATATGATCAATGAGTTTCTTTGTTGCCTGTTTGCCTTGCAACCGAAGCTCATCTATTGTCAATTGTAACTCTTGCTGCACAGTTCCTTGTTGCATTAATTGCTTTTTCGCAATTTCATATAAATATTCAGCACTCCATTCGCCATCCACACTTCCTATAACTGGCTGATTCACTTGACTTAAAAACGAATCAATTTTCGGATCGTATGAAATCCCGACCATTGGAGTTTTGGCTACAGCAGAAAAAACTAGTGCATGAAGACGCATACCAATTAGTAATGAACATTGTGATAAAATGAATATTTTCTCGTCGATATCCATTTTATATGGAAGCATATACGTCTCTTCTCCCATTAAGTCTACTACTTCACGCGAAGCTTTTTGATCAAATGGCTCATGCATTGGAACAAATAGAATTTGGTATCCTTCTTGCTTTAATTTTTTTAATGCCGCAGCTAATTTTTTTATATAATCTTCTTTTGCATTCCAATAACGTACACTAACCGCAATTACTTTTCCATGTATCGAATGCTTTTGCAACCAATCCGATTGTTTTGTCCGTTTCCATGTTAAAACAGGGTCTGGAACAATTTCAATATCGTTTTTTATGCCAAGTTCTTTTAAATATAAAAACGAATCCTCATCTCGAACTGATACATAGGAAGCTTTTGACAAGTTCCATTTTACTAATAGACGATTATATCCTTTTGTAATTGGACCTATTCCTTGTGAATAAATATAATACGGCTTTTTTAATAATCGAGCGAGTCCCATAATACCCGTATAATATAGAATACTCTTCGTACTTGTCTGATCTTGAAGAAGGCTCCCGCCACCGCTAATAACTCCATCACTGTTTTTGATTGCATGATAAACAGCTTTTATATCCCAGCGATCTACCGATTCTACACCATACATTTCCTTTGTATATTTAGAATCATTTGATAGTACTACTAGTTCTATATCCGGGTTCTCTTTACTTAACGATTCAATAATTGATTGTAGAATCGCCTCGTCTCCAACATTATAAAAACCATAATATCCTGATAAGACTAAACGCACCCTAAATCTCCTCCAAAACTAGGTAACCGTTTATTTCATCTAACATAAACTAGTACCCATTCCTTACCTAAACACTTGATACCCTACATAGTTTCCTCTTTATCAGTTCATATGAATTATAATAAAAAATTAAATTTCTATATTTATCTTTTTAAAAATGGTATTTTGTTTATTGATATCCATTTTAATTTCAAAGCACATACACCATACAAAATGGTTGTAATACTTAATGCTATACCACTGAATAATAACGTCATAATTCTTGAAGATGTAATATTTATCACATTACATAGTTCATACAATCCTAGTCCCAAAATACATGCTATTGCTAGCACACCAAAAAAGCTTTTTAAATGAATAGAATAGGCAATATAGCTTCGAATATAGAAATGATTTACAATACAAACCAATACGTAAGTAATGAATGTACTATACGCCGCTCCATCTATGCCAAACTTCTGCACGAACATTATGTTTAACACGACTTTCACACAACTCGCACCAATAACAATCCATGCAGCTTGTGCAGAACGGTTAATGCCCTGTAAAACACCTATTGATAATACCATAACCGCAGTAAAATACGAACTGCCAATCATAACTGTTAACATGCTACTGCCTTTTACATCTGTGAACAATCCGACATTTAAAGGTACTGTTAATGCCATCAACCATATTGTTAACGGTGCTGTCAAAACATGCGCTAGTCGATTTGTATTTTGAATTGTTATTTTCGCCAAATTTATATCTCTTTTGGCCAATGCGGAAGTTAAGAGTGGTATTAACGGAAATACAATTGCGCTTGCAAAAATAACAATTATTTGCGTGAATGCAAAACCGCGACTGTATATTCCAAATTGTTCTTGAATTTCTGTTGATGATCCTTGTAATACATGCGGTATTGTAAGCGAGTCTACTAAATTTAAAAGTGGCATTGATAAAGCTCCAATAGCGATTGGGATCGATACCCGCAATATCTTTTTGCCGTTTTCTCTTAAATCTCGGAGCGAATAGGAATTGCTTTTATTGTAGTATGGACTTCTATTATATTTTATACGCAAATATATAAGCGAACTAATGACTCCAAGAAAAGAGCCAACCATCGCACCACTAGTAATAACAGTATTACTCTTATCCCATGATACTAGTATGTAAGCAATTATTAACATAAAAAACACACGTACAAATTGCTCAATGACCTGTGATACCCCTGTTGGTTTCATATCACCGAAACCTTGAAAATACCCTCTATACACCGCCATGTATGGCGCAATGAGTAACGCTAATGAAGTAATAAGCAACGGCATTCTAGTTTCTTGTCCACCAAGCATATTTGCAATTTCAATAGAAAATAATACAATGACTAAACAGCCGAAAACGCCAAATGCTATCCCAATAATTGACGCTGATTTAAATAATTTTGCAATTTCCTTTTGCTTATTTTTTTCGTTCAACTCTGCAATTAGTTTCGAAATTGCAAGTGGAACTCCGGCTACCGATAATGTAAGAGCAATCATATATACAGGAAAAACAAGGCGGAAAATACCGAGCACTTCATCTCCTGCAATATTTTGTAATGGAATTTGAAAAAAACTACCCAGCAATTTCGACAAAAAAGTTGTAATGGTTAAAATTGCTGCTCCTTTTACAAATGTTTTATTCATATTTTTTCTCTTTTCTTTTATACATATACTCTCAAACATATTGTTTTAAACGATAGGAATTCACTTTATCCCATTGGTTATCATAACAAATTTATTATAGGTTGAATACTTGGTTTTTTTTCAAAATAGAAAAGAGAACCCATTTAAGCCTGTCTCTTCACAATATTTTTCTAATTCCTTCCATTATGTATGTACACACTATAACCGTTTCTTTTACGCAAAAAGAGCCCTTCCTCCCTATCACTGCGATACATATTACTAAAAACATTATAAAAATATCCCACAACTCTACATTATAATTTATGTAAGATTGTGAGATATTCTAATTACCATCTAAACACTTAAGATTTTCAATTGCTCTTTCTGTTCATCGCTTGCCATTACTGCGATTGTTTTTTCAATACTCGGATGTACTTGCTCAAGCTTTACACTTGCTCCTACTTTATTTGATTGCTCAACAAAATTTAATAAGGCCATAGCTCCTGATACATCCATATAACGCACATCTTTCATACGTAAAATAACCGGTGACTTCACATCTTGTAAAGTAGAGAAAATACGATCTACTGATAGGAAAGAGAGCGGTCCTTGAATTGTGTACGTTTCTTCTTTTTCCTTTACGATAGAAGTTTTACGTTCTTTACATTTCACCATATATATGATGAACGAAAGAATAATACCGAATGCAACAGCAATCATTAAATCGAACTTCACCGTTGCAATCATCGTTACGAGCATAACAACGACATCACCTTTAGGAGCGACATGCATCTTTTTCATGCTTCCCCAATCGAACATTCCAATACCAGTTAAAATTAAAATACCTGATAATACAGCAAGTGGAATATATTGTACGACCGAACCAAGACCCATAATAAAAATAAATAAGATAACACTATGCATACATGCCGAAAGTGCCGTTTTACCGCCACTTCTTATATTCACGATAGACCTTACAGTCGCACCTGCACCTGCTAATCCGCCAAACAATCCGCTCATCATATTACCGATACCTTGTCCGACCAGTTCTTTATTACTTTTATGACGTGTACCTGTCACATTATCCATTACGACCGATGTTAACAACGAGTCAATCGATCCTAATAAAGCAATACTAAGCGCTGGCAAAATAAGTGCTGCTATTCCTGTTCCACTTAAAGATGGAATATGAAGCGTAGGCATCGCTTCTGGAATGGTTCCAATCTTTTCAATTACTTTATTTAGTGAAAGATTTCCGATAATCGGTAACTTTACTGTAAGTCCTTCGAGTAGGGAAGAAAATAAAGGAAGCAAAGCTGTCACACCGACTAGTGCTACTAAACTAGACGGAATCGCCTTAATCCATTTACCAGAAACAATCATTACAATAATCGTTAACACAACAAGTAAAAAACTATTTTGTACGTGCTTTATTTCGCCTAAAATAATGATTAATGCAATACCATTCATAAATCCCAAAACGACAGGATACGGAATATATCGAACGTAAGAACCGAGCCTACATACACCGAATAAAATTTGAAATAACCCTGCCATCATAAAGGCAATAAAACTTGCCTCTAACCCGTGCGTCGCAATAACTCCTGTTGCAATAACGGTAATTGGTCCCGTTGGCCCTGTTACTTGCCCAGGTGTCCCGCCAAATAACGCTGCGAATAAACCTGCAAAAATCGCACCATACAATCCAACAAGCGCTCCCTCAGACGTTCCTGTCGCGGCAATACCAAATGCAAGCGCAAGGGGTAACGCAACAATCGCAACAGTAAATCCTGCTAAACATTCCTTTGCTATTTTTTGAAACATAAAAAAACCACCTTTGTATAAAGTCCATGTTCCATTGTACACCTAAAAAGATACATTCGTTAGCTCACTTTTTACATTCTCGTGACGTAAACGTATTCAACGAAAAGTTTCCCCCTTACCTTTGGAAACAATTGCAACTATGCTATAATGAACAAATTAAATCTTTTACTATATACTTGGAGGCACTATGCTAACTTTTGAAGAAAAATTATCGATTATTGAATCTTTCCCAGAACTAGAAAGAAAGAACGTATCATTAAAACGTGTAAACTTCCACTTTGAAGAAAGTCGTTTAGATAAAAAGAACGTTGTATTTCATTTACACCCAAATGGAAATGGATTTGTATATGCAAGCGGTATTAAAGGTTATAAAACAGATGATAAAGGCATGGTTAACATCCGTGAGTTTTCAGCAGAGGAGTTACGTTCAGTAATTGAGAAATCAATTGACCTTCTATCACAAGAAGAAGTAGTAGCACCTGTAGAACCTGCGAAAGAAGAAGAATGGCAGAACGAAGATGGTCATATTCTTACTCTTATTTCAGAGGATGACATGTGGAACGTGTACGCTGGTGTAAACTTAGACGGTACATTCAACTCTTATCCAGAAGCTGCGGAATACCTTGATGAAGAAGGCTTTTCACGCAAATAAAAATAGAAAGTGGTTTTCGCAACATAACTATTAAGCAATGTTGCGAAAACTATTTCATTCAACGACTTTTATGGCAATCAAAGAAGACACTTAAGGTGTCTTTTTTTGTTATATAAACTCCTTTCTCACACTATCTCTACTAATTTTCATAAAATGATTTAGAGGAGGTTTATATGAATACAACTGCTAAATTAATAAATTGGAAAGAACATGGCGATATGATTATTCTAGAATGTGAATTAAATGGAAAACGCTTCGAGATATCAACATATAAACAACGAATATATAATGCACACCTTTTATCAGCTGACGTTTATATTCGTTTAGACTCATCTGATAATATAATTGGAATAAATATTTATAAAAAGTAAGAAAAGCCCCCTATTCCGTAGGCGGGCTTTATCTTTATTACACAATATTAGAGTATACTCTCATTTTTTCATACAGTTTATGTAATTATACATATTCATTAAAAAATACACTAAATGAATATTACATGTAGTAAAATATAACTTGTGGGCACGTTCTATAAAGCAGATTCTTTTAAAAGGCGTAACATATCAATTATTATAGGGGATGTGGCGTCACTTCGATATTGGTCTCAAATCTCTTGTCTTTTGTGAACTAACAATCTAGTGTATATAGACGATTCTGCTTTATAGTGTGTGTTTACACTTATAACAAAGGGGTAATGGTAATACGGATAGATTCCGATTCGTATGAAATGAAATGGTTCAAGTCGGAGAGAGGCACCTTAAGGTGTCTTTTCTTTTTGGACATTATTATCCACTTTGTTTTTCCACCTTATTTCAAATGCGCTAATTAACCTTCACCAAAAAGAAATGAGAATTAACAAAGATATTGTTTCTTCTGTTTAATACAGAAAAATGAAGGATACCCCATAGATATGGGGCATCCTTCATTTTCTATTTTTTCGCACCTTTCAACGACTCCCTCAGTACAAACTTCTGCAACTTCCCGCTCGCATTACGAGGGAGTTCATCTACAAATAAATAATGACGCGGACGTTTATAATCTGCTAATTCATCACTTTCTTTGCAATACGTTTCTAAATCAGCTTCAGTTATTGTTTCATCTTTCTTCACAATAACTGCCACAACACGCTCTCCCCATAATTCATCTGGCTCACCAAGTACCGCTACATCTAATATACCTGGATGACTATGAAGGAAATCTTCAATTTCACGAGGATAAATATTTACGCCACCACTAATTACCATATCATCAACGCGATCAGCAACGAATAAATAACCGTCTTTATCAAAATAGCCTAGATCACCAGAATGATACCATCCTTTATACATCGATTTTTTATTTGCTTCTTCACGATTATGATAGCCAGCCATCATAGTTGGACCGCGCAAAATAATTTCTCCCACTTCATAAGGAGGTAATACATCATCTGGTTCTGCAGGTGCATCCTCGTTCGGTTTCACAATACGAACTTCATGGCTAAAGCATGGCGTACCTGCTGAACCAGCTTTCGTAATTTGATCCTCCTCTACGAGAAACGCAACAACTGGTCCCATTTCTGTCATTCCGTATATTTGAACAAGGTCAATATAAAGACGTTCTTTACATTCCTTCACTAACGCCGGTGCCATTGCTGCTCCGCCATATATACCGATTTTCATTGACGTTAAATCATACTGAGCTAAATCTTTTTGCAACAACATATTCCACATTGTCGGCGCTGCAAAGAACGTCGTAATCTTTTCTTCTTGAATCGTATGTAATACTGTTTCTGTATCAAAATGATGCAAAATAACATTCTTTCCGCCAACTTGAATGCGTGGTATGATTCCGGCATTTAATTCACCACAGTGATATAAAGGTGCAACGACAAGCCCAACACTATCTCTATTATATTTAAGGAAATACGTACAAATCATACTATGCTCAGCCATTTCACGATGACGATGTAACACGCCTTTCGGATGACCTGTCGTACCGCTCGTATAAAGCATTGAACAATAATCCATTTCATCAATTTCGATATTTACTTTCTCAGAAGATGTTGCATTCACTTTTTCGTGGTAGGAACTTGCATAGGAAGGTTTATCGTTTTCTATAGACCAAAAAGATGTATTTGGAAAATCTCTTTCAATTATAGCAACAGTTGACTCAACTGCTTTTTCAAAGACAACGACTTTCGAGGATGCGTCCTGGAGAATATAAGATACTTCTTTTGCTTTTAAACGGAAATTAATCGGGTTAAAGATCGCTCCAATTTTCGCACAGGCTAAGTAAACGTTTACAAATTCACGACAATTATATAAGTAAACAGATACAGTATCTCCCTTTCTTACCCCTTCTTCTAATAGAGCGTGCGCTGTTTTATTTATTTGTTCATCCCACTGTTTATACGTCCAGCGAATATTTTTTTCAGGTTCCACTAACGCCTCTTTATTTGGATACTTACCAACTGATAAATCAAAAATTCTCCCTATCGTCATATACATGCCAACAATTTCCCCCTTTTCTCTTTCATAAATCTATCATTTCGTCCATAAGTAGACATTGTCCTCTAATGATTTGACTAATTTTTCTGATTATTATCGACATAGTTTTACATACGATACCGCTAGACAGTAAATGAAATTATATCGGAGATTTTCCAGATATATCGACCGTAACTTGAAATATATCAACCACAACTCAATTTATATCAGCGATTTTTCGAATATATCGACTTACCGACAAAAACTGATAAGATATAATCGGACCGCCCGTTACTGCAGGATAAAAAAGAGATTGTTCCGACTCGGAACAACCTCTTTCTTCTTATGCAAATAGCTCTTCTAAAATTTTCAGTTTATCTTCTGTATATTTCACAAAGCCATCATTATATGATTTTGGATCTTTCGGATTCGCAAAGTGCGTAATTGCTCCCGTCTTCGGGTGAACAAATTTACTTGATGCACCACAACCAAGTCCGATAATTGATTGTACTTCTTCCATAATGACAATGTTGTAAATACTTTCTTGCGTCGGCATTGCATAACCAACGTTCTCTAAGTTACCTAAAATATTCTTTTGACGATATAGGTAATATGGTACGTAATTATGCTTTTGCGTCCACTCTTCTGCTTCATGCATCATCGCTGTAATTTCTTCGCGACCTGCTACTTTATATTTACGTTTGTTTTGCGTCATTTCAGAAGCACGTTTAAATGATAACGTATGAACTGTTAATGATTCTGGCATTAACTTTTCTGTTTCATCTAACGTATGCTTGAAGATATCTAACCCTTCACCAGGAAGACCAATAATTAAGTCCATATTAATATTGTTCATTCCCATTTCACGAGCTAAATGGTATTTCTCAATTGTTTCTTCTACAGTATGATGACGTCCAATTGCTTTTAGTGTCTCTTGATGGTATGACTGCGGATTAATACTAATACGGTCAATATTCCATTTATTTAACACTTCTAGCTTTGCTGGCGTAATTGTATCTGGGCGACCTGCCTCAACTGTTACTTCACGCACATTTTTCACATCTGGGAACGCTTCATACATTTCTTCATACAGCATATCCATCTCTTCTGCTGTAATACTTGTAGGTGTACCGCCGCCGTAATAAATCGTCGTAACTTTTACACCTTTTTCTTTTAAAAACTTACCAATTTCACGAACTTCATAATGTAAACCACCTAAGAACGAATCAACAGATCCTTGGCGTCCATTAATTGCATAAGCCGGGAATGTACAATATGCACATTTCGTTGGGCAGAACGGAATACCGATATAAATACTTACTTCTTCTTTCAAACGGTATAAATCCGGAACAACTGCTAATTGGCAATCAACAATGCGCTGAAGAAGTTCAATTTTCTCTTCATGAATTAAATAACTTTCACGAAGTTCTTGATGCGCTTCTTCTTTTGACATACCATTTTGAAGCATTTTGTGAAGAAGTTTCGTCGGACGTACTCCCGTTAAAATACCCCAGCTTTGTTCAATACCAGTTAACTGCTGAAGAACAGAAAGATATACATAAGAAACAACGTGTTTCACTTGCTTCATACGCTCTTTTTCATCTGTAAAAGCAGATAAATCTTTTGCGAATGTTTCTTCATACACATTTCCAGTCGCAACATCTGTTAAACGAGCAGATGCTTTCACATTCTCTTCAATGTGTATATCAACGATAAGATTTGCTTCCTCTTGTTCAAATCCAATCGTACTCTCTTCAAAAAATAAGCCGCCAATATTTTGTAGCGGACGTAAAAAACGATCATCTTGTAACGTTTTAATTGAAATTAACAACATTATCACCTTTTCATTTGCAAACTCTCTTTAGTTTACTTGAAGGGCGTTTGCAGGTCAATACAGAAGGTTTTACCTGTTTCTCTTACAGTTTTTCAAATAATTCTTTTTATGAATATTGCTCATGTATATAGACATCATGATTTTCTCTTGTTAAAATTTATTAGTGTTAAAATCGATACATAGTGAAAATACAATATAAAAAGGAGGACTGTTAACACTAGATTCCACAATCTAATGTGTTAAAAACAAATATGAAAAAGAAATTTTATAGTGTATTAACTCTCTCTCTTGCATTACAAACTGTTCTTGCACCTACTTATTCATTTGCAGAGAGTGCTGAAAAATCCGCCGAAGTATATACGGAGGATCAAGTTTTTAAAAGTATTAAGGAGCATGTTAATGAGCATAGTACTCATGAAGAAGATATCGAGGTTACTGGCCAATTCCTACTATACACTTCAAAAAAACATTCATTATATACCGCGAATGATTTAAAAAACAAATCGAATATCGAGATTACAGAACAAGTCGTAACGGCGACAAAGAAAAAAGGAAATGCTTACTACATAACGACGCCAACTGGCGCTGGATGGATAGATAACAATGATAATAGCTTAGAAGTTCAAGAGATTCATAAACTATCTAACCAAAAATTAATCGTAAAAGAAGAAGCTTCCATACATGCACTTCCGTTCCAATCGTTTAAAGAAGAAGGGAAACTAGAGCCACAAGTCATTACTCCTACTGAACAAGCTGGAAATTGGTTTAAAGTCCAAATAAACGAAACAGCAAAATGGATTTATGCACCTTCTGCTACATTTGAAGGTACAAAAGCTTCATTATTAAAAAATAGTCGTACTGCTAAAAACAGTTTATTGAGATCGCCAGAAGCTCTACAAACAAACAATATTTATGGCGTTACATTTAAAGAAATGATTGTCCCAAAAGGAAATGACGATATTCGACCTGGCTACCCGATGGTGCCTAAATATATTACGATTCACGAAACGGCTAATACAGCGAAAGGTGCTAATGCTCTAAATCATGCAAAATTCTTAGATAATCAAGCACGCGGAACAGCTGATCGCGCCGCATCTTGGCATTTCACAGTAGATGATAAAGAAATTTATCAACATCTTCCGGTAAATGAAGTTGGATGGCATGCTGGAAATAAAACTGGAAACTATGAATCTATCGGAATTGAAATTGCCGTTAATCAAGATGGAAACTATGAAAAAGCGGTAGAAAATGCCCGTAAATTGGCAGCTTATTTAATGAACGACTTAAATATTTCTCTAGATAAGGTCCAAAAACACCAATTTTGGTCAGGAAAAAACTGCCCTGCGTTTATGATTCAACGCGGACAATGGGATGCTTTCTTAAAAGGAACTGAAACATACTATAAAGAAAATCAAAAAAATCCAGTAACTGATGACATTACAGGTGGCTGGTATGAACAAGACATTCGTCAATTAGCAGCTAGAGGCATTATGCAAGGAGAAGGAAACGGCAAGTACTTCCCAGAACGTCTTGTAACGCGTGCTGAATTTGCTACATTAATTACTCGTGCTTTACAATTACCAAGTGGAAATGCTAATTTCACAGACTTAGAACAAGTACACCCATCTTTAAGAGACGGTATTAATCGCGCAGCAAGCGCAGGCATAATCCGCGGACGTGGTGATAATACATTTGATCCAAATACTACAATTACACGCGAAGAAGCTGTTATTATGATCGATCGTTCTCTAAAACACGCTGGTATTTTTGCAAAACAAGTTGAACTACCATTCGTAGACCAAAACTTAATTTACGCTAAAGAAGAAGTACAAAGAGTGTATGGATATGGAATTGTAAAAGGTAATGAATTGAATCAATTCGTACCAAAAGGACCATCACAACGTGCTCACGCAGCTGCATTTATAAACAGAATGCTTAGCGTAATTGAAGCTTAACATATTTATCATTCCATATAGATATTTTCATTTTATCTGTATTCACTTAAAAGGCATCAGAGATTATATATCTCTGATGCCTTTTATACATTCGTTAACTATTTTTAGCCATGAATCTTAAACGTATTCCTAGTAACAGAAGCATAAAACCGATGAATGGAACGTAATTCGTATTGTGTCCTGTAGCTGGGAGTTGTTGATTATTAGAAGAACCTTGTCCTTGTTCTGGTAAATTAGGTTTTTCTACTCCCTCACCTGGTTTTCCTGTTCCTTCACCTGGTTTTTCTACTCCCTCACCTGGCTTTTCTGTTCCTTCACCTGGCTTCTCTGTTCCTTCACCTGGTTTTCCTGTTCCTTCACCTGGTTTTCCTGTTCCTTCACCTGGTTTTCCTGTTCCTTCACCTGGTTTTCCTGTTCCTTCACCTGGTTTTCCTGTTCCTTCATCAGGCTTCTCTGTTCCTTCACCTGGTTTTTCCGGATCTTTATCTGTATCTTTTTTATTTGTAATTTGAAGCTTTACAACTTCAATTTTTTCATTAGAAATCGTAAATTTCATTTCCTTATCGGATAAAGTATATCCTTCTGGCGCTTGGATTTCTTTTAAAGTGTAATCTCCTGGTTCTAACTTCTTAGAAGTCGCTTTACCGCTCTTATTTGTTGTTAATGTGTCGATTTTTATTCCGTCTTTCCAAATTTCAAACACTGCGCCTGCTAATGTTTTATTTGTATTATTAGCATCTACCTTTGTAATTTCTAATTGACCTGTAATTTCTTCTTTTACTTTTTCATTCATAACTTCTTGTTTTACTACTTCGTTCGCTACAACATTTACTTCTACTGTTACTTCTAACGCCTTATAACCTTCCGGCGCTTTCGTTTCCTCTAACGTGTACTTTCCTGGCACTAAGTTTTCGAATTTCACAACACCGTCTTTATTCGTTGTTTTCGCTTCTCCAACTACTTGACCAGCTTCATTTTTCAATTTAAATTCTGCACCTGCTAGAGCTTTTCCACTCTCTGCATCCTTTTTGGTTACTTGTAAGCTTCCTAGTTCTTTTGCATTTTCTACTTGTACTTCTACTACTTTATCCGCTTCCACAACGACTTCAATTTCTTCTTTTAGCAATTTATATCCTTGTGGTGCTTTCGTTTCTTTTAATGTGTACTTTTCTGGTTCTAATTTCTGAGAAACTACTTTACCAGTTTTATCTGTTCGTAACGTATCTACTTTTTTACCCTCTTTATACACTTCGAATTCTGCATCTGATAATACCTTCGTTTTATCTTCCGCATCTACTTTCACAATTTCAAATTGACCTGTTACTTTTTCGGGAATCTTTTTATTCACCACATCTACAGTCAATACTTTATTAGCCTCTATATCAACAGAAACTGAACTAGATGATAATTCATACCCTTTCGGTGCTTCTACTTCTTTTAATGTATAGCTTCCAACTGGAAGTCGTTTCGATAAGGCTTCACCTTTATCATCTGTAACAATTGTTTCCACAACTTTCCCATCTTTATCGATAACATCAAATTTTGCACCTGGCAGAAGTTGACCGGATTCACTATCTTTTTTAAATAATTTAAATTGGCCATTCTCTACTTTTTTCGTATTCTTCATAACAAGTTCAATTACGTTTGTATTATCAATTGTTACTTTGACTGGTGTATCAACTTTTATATATCCTTCTGGTGCATTTATTTCTTTTACAAAATAGTCACCAAGTGGTAAATCTTTAACTTCCGCAATACCCTTTTCGTTTGTTGTAACAGTAGCCACAACGTTATTATCTTTGTCTACAACATCAAATTTTGCGTCTTTTAAAACAATATTTTCATCGTTTTCATCAACTTTTTTAATTTGTAAATGTCCTTTTTCAGCTGCTGGTTTATTCCATTTTGGCCAGTTAAATTTAAAGTTATGAACCTCAAAACCATCTCTTTGGTGTAATCCTTCAACATAGGCTTGTCCATTAATAGAACCACCTTTTGTTTCTACAACTGCATTAGGTGCAAACACACTACCTACTACACCATAACCTTTAGTTGTTATCTTTGTAGCATTAGGAAATACCCAAATTACCTTACTAGCTAACTCAGTAAAAGATGAATTAGGGTCGTATGCTTGAGATGTATTAATTAAATCCGTCGCCATCCCAGTATTTCTTGTATCATACAAAATTGCACCGCCACCAAAACTCACTTCTTCTGCATCTGAATAAATAACAATAAAGTCTTTATTCTCTACATTCGGAAGAAAAACGTCTTTTACATCGAATGCTTTCTTTCCCGTCTGGCCTGAAGAGACATAAATATTAGGGTTATTTACATCTTCACCGATTCCAAAACTCATATTAAGTTTTGGCTTATCAGTGTGTAGTTTACTTGCATCCCCAATTACACCATCAACGTCTTTTCTAAACTCTTTAAACTTAGCATCAATCTCCGCTTGCTCTTTATAAGAGATACGGTCATATGATGTTTTCATCGCGCCATCTGGGTCACCGTCTTTTGTCATCGCCACTGTTCCATCTTGAATAATTACCTGTCCTGCTCCCGCTTTCGTAAATTGACCGCCTAGTAATAATGATGGATATCCTTCATCTATCCAAGTTGCTCCAGCTAAGTTATTTGCTCCAGTTGCAGCCGCTACGACTGTATAACTTGATGCGTTCATATTTTTCTGAACAGCCATCGCACCTTCAATATCCGCACTCGTTGCACTATGATCTCCAAAAATGATGGCGTTGTAATAAGATACATCACCTAAACCTTTTAACTCTGTTGTAGCTGCCTCTGCTTTAAATGGTAAATGGATTAAAAAATTCATACATATTAGTAATACAACTATTAAACTACTACTTAACTTTTTAATTTTTTGATTAAATGATTTCCTCAAGAAATTCATTCCCCCTTTTAAACTTCCTAAAATCACAAAAAGAAGCACATTTCATATGTACCAGATCTTACTCACATTAACTTAAAATAATCCATTTAAATACAACAAAAGAACGCTACAACTACTTAATAAAATTACTACAATTCATTTTCGAAATAATACGTGAACTAAACTGTCATGCGGAAATACTTTTACGTATGGGAGCCCAATAAAATTAATCTGAAGAATATTTCATGTGGTGTAACTATTTTGACAACATCATTCACTTTACATTAGTTTTCTAAAGGATTCAAGTGAATTGTATAGATTTCATACACAATTCACATTTTAAAACGTTTTCATTCCTTTTAATAAGCTCAACAAAAAACGTAGCCAAAAAGCTACGTTTTTCTTTCATCGTTTCGGTGTATTTTTATGATTCTTCAAAAACGGAAGCGGGAACTGCTTACGGAAATGCTCTTTAATCATGTACTCTACACCGTTTTCACTATTTGAACGTGTAATCCAATCGGCTGCTTGCTTTAATTCTACAGGCGAGTTCCCCATCGCTACCCCAAGTCCCACGTTTTCAATAACCTCTAAATCTTCCATACTATCTCCAATCGCAACCATTTCATTTAGCGAAATATTTAAATGCTCTCCAAGCAATTGTAACCCGCGTAACTTTGATACATTTTGCGGTAAAATTTCTATTCGTTTTGAATCACATTCAACATACTCTACATCTTGGAACGCTTTTCTTAATGTATTTAGCCCGCGTTCTTTTTCACCTTTAGTTTGGAAAAGAACATCAATTTTTGGCGCCGCTACCGGATGGTCACGAAGCGCGTCACCTAACGAATCTACAAATTGAACTGGATAAAATAAGGGATCTGCGCTTGATAATACAGTGCGCGCAATTAAGTTTGGTGTATTTCTCTCACGATTTCCTATCGAAAACCGTTCATGAGAAATGCGTACGTTACAATCAAAGTGCTCTAACACTTGCACAATGTTAAAAGTCTTCTCTTCAGACAATCTTCTTTGAACGTACGGCTTATCTAACGTTGCTGAAACGAAAGCACCACCATGTGTCACTAATATAGAATCTAATTTTAACGCCTTTGCTACTTTATGAGCGGATTGAAAATTACGACTCGTAAATAACGTAACGTATACATCTTTTCTTTTCACAAATTCAATTGTTTCTCTTAATCCTTTTGCAATTTTTCCATTGTTGTATAGTAGTGTCCCATCTATATTAAGAGCTAGTAAGCGATAAATCATGTCGCACTCCCCCTCTTCGCTGTTGTACTCTATCCATAATTTATGAAATAAATGTAGCAAATAGAACGAGTTAGAATTACTACTGAAAATTTGGTTTACTATATACATATACACTTAGCAAAGGAGATAGTACAATGCAGGCACCTCCTTCTTTTTATGAAGGCGATACGTTAGAAGTCGCAAAAAAATTACTCGGGCAAAAACTTGTTCATATTGTAGACGGAATAAAGCGAAGCGGAATCATTATAGAAGTAGAAGCATATAAAGGCCCAGATGATAAGGCCGCACATAGTTATGGAGGCAGACGGACAGATCGCACAGAAGTTATGTTTGGTGCACCAGGGCATGCTTACGTATATTTAATTTACGGTATGTATCATTGCTTTAACGTTATTACAGCGCCAGTGGGCACCCCACAAGGTGTTCTCATTCGAGCTCTTGAGCCGGTAGATGGAATAGAAGAAATAAAACTAGCGCGCTACAATAAGACCGAAATTACAAAAGCGCAGTACAAAAATTTAACGAACGGTCCTGGCAAACTATGCCGTGCACTTGGCATCACTTTAAAAGAACGCGGTGTATCGTTACAAAGTGATACGTTACATATTGAATTAGTTCCAAAAGAAGAACACATATCATCACAATATAAAATAACAGCAGGACCTCGTATTAATATCGACTATGCAGAAGAAGCTGTACACTATCCGTGGCGTTTTTATTATGAGGGACATCCGTTTGTTTCAAAGAAATAAGCGATATCAACAATTTTTCAAATATATCTATCGTAACTTACAATATATCAACAGTTCGACAAGAAATATAGATTTATCGACAAATAATAACATTACGAATAAAAGAAGACTGTTCCAAAATGGAACAGTCTTTCCCTCTTACTCTGCACCTTCCGCAGTTGCAATATTATCCTCTAAATTTTCTCTTGATAATGCAGCCGCCATAAAATCAGCTGTTTCTGGAAGTGCTAAATGCATATGAGCTTTTTGACAAATTTGGATGGTACAGTTTTCTATAACATAGTCGAAAACATGTCCGCCCCCGCTTCTTTCATCATCAATGTAATGTAAGTGGAATCCAGCTACCCCAATACCTTGCGCATAATCTGGTGTCCAAAATCCAGCAAGCGTACCTTCTGTATTTTCAAATGAAAAGATTGGTTGTGATTTCGTCACTTCAACGAGCGGTGTATACGGTTTTTCTTGTCTTGGAACAGTTCTCGTCCTTACTTCACGAAACGTACCGTCCATTCGAATACCGTAAAACAAGTTTTTACTTGGCATTAATTCATGTAATAACGCTTCAACTTCTTCACGATTCATCGGACGCTCTACCGTATAACTCATTTCTTTTTCAAAAAACGTTACAGTCGCAAATGGCGTTGTTTCTTCTGGCTCTACTTTTTCCGCTGAACCGTCTGAACGTAAATGATAAAATTCATTATCAAATGCAATCATTTCACCATCTAATTGATCAAATGTGCCGATGCCGAAATCACCATGTTTTTTCAAATCTTCAAAGCTAATTACACCATCATATATACCATCTAATAGCGCAAGCATTGTAGATGTTTGATATACTTCATTACTCGTTTTCGTTTTTTTCGCATCAATATCAATTAATTGCGCAACAGTCATCTCAAATCTGCCTCCATTAGTTTAATTGGTTTGGTAATAATTTTTCGCTTAATTTAATGTTGTCACGATAGTCAATTGGAATATCAATAATGACAGGACCATCTGCTGCTAGCGCGGATTTTAACACACCTTCTAATTCATCAGGCGTGTTAACACGAAGACCTAACGCCCCGAAACTTTCCGCATATTTCACAAGATCAACATCGCCAAACTCTGTAGCTGATGTTCTGCCGTATTTCATCATTTGTTGGAATGCAACCATATCATATGTGCCGTCTCTCCAAACAAGATGGACGATTGGAGAATTTAAACGTACCGCCGTTTCTAACTCCATCGCAGAAAATAAGAAACCACCGTCACCTGATACGGAAACTACTTTTTTACCTGGTTCTACTAAAGTAGCTGCGATTGCCCAAGGAAGTGCAACACCTAGCGTTTGCATACCGTTACTAAATAATAATCTACGTGGTTCATAAGAACGGAAACATCTCGCCATCCAAATAGAATGGGAACCGATGTCACATGTAACGGTTGTATCGTCACTAATTAAAGAACGAAGTGTACGAATCACTTGAAGTGGATGCGTAACACCTTCTGAAGGACGATTTGGAACTTCTGCTTGTTCTGATAATTTTGCGCGTAATCGTTCTAATACCGCTTCTGATTTCGTACTTAATACAAGTTTCGGTAATTTCTCTGCGATGCTATTTACCGTTAAAGCAATATCACCAATTAATTCACGCTCTGGCTGGTAATCATGGTCGATATCTGCTTGATGGTCGTCAAGATGAATAATCGTTCTGTCGCCAAGTTTATTCCAGAACTTTGGATCATACTCGATTGGATCATAACCGATAGAAATAACAAGGTCTGCTTCTTCTAGTAAAATATCACCTGGTTGGTTACGGAATAATCCAACGCGGCCAAAGAAATGATCTTCTAACTCACGTGAAATCGCACCAGCTGCTTGATATGTTTCAACGACAGGAAGCTCTGTATCCGCAATTAATTTACGAACAGCTTTCGTCACTTCATTTGTACTTGCTCTCATACCGAGTAAAATAACTGGTAATTTCGCTGCTTTTATTTTTTCTACTACGTATGTAATATCATGTGTGGGAGCGATTCCAAGCTGTGGCTTAGAAAGCGCACCGATAGACTCTACAGTCGTTTCCGCAGTCATAACGTCTTGCGGCAAACTTACTAAAGTTGCTCCTGGATTTGTAGAAGTCGCACTTCGGAATGCATTTGATAATGCTTCTGGCACATTATCAGGATGCTCTACTTCTACGCTATATTTTGTGATTGGTTCGAATAGTGCAGCATTATCCATAGATTGATGCGTACGTTTTAATCGATCCGTACGCGGTACTGCACCAGCTAAAGCAACAACGGGATCACTCTCCGCATTCGCAGTAACAAGACCTGTCGCTAAATTTGATGTCCCTGGTCCTGAAGTTACAAGACATACGCCCGGTTTCCCTGTTAATCTACCAATAGCAGCTGCCATAAATGCTGCATTTTGTTCATGACGACAAACGATTAACTCTGGTCCTCTTTCTTGCAATACATCAAATACAGAGTCAATCTTTGCTCCTGGAATACCGAAAACATGTGTAACACCTTGTTTAATTAAACAATCAACAACAAGATCTGCTCCCTTTGTTTTTGTCTTCACGTCGTTTGCTTTTACACCTGTACTCAAAACTAATCACCCTTTATTTCATAATGTGTGTAATAAAGATTTTAATTTCACCTAGTTAATTAAGCTGGTGAAGTATCATTTATCATTATATTACAAATGCATTATTTTTCCAATAATATGAATTCGACATTATTTTGACAAGATTTAAAGAATGCGCTTACAACCTTTTGTTTATCTTAAAATAACATTTTTATATCTCTTCTAAAAATGTACAAAAATACTTCCACCTATTCACATTATTAACAAATTTATAGTACCTTGCAAAGAATAATAGCAAGTGATATATTTGTAAATAATGGAATAACCATTATTTGGAATGTTATTCACGATTAGTATATCTCCTTTCAAAAAGTAGATATAGATTGTGTGTGCTGTTTAGAAAAAAGATAGGATTTTCAGCCATAATTCATCATTTTATAAAGGAAAGTGATTGTTATGAACAAAAGTGAATTTTTAGAGCAACTTAGTTCTTCCCTACGGAATATGCCTAATTTAGAAAAGGAGGATATTATCTCGGAGTACGAAACTCATTTTATTAGTGGTAAACAAGATGGAATATCTGAAGAGGAAATTTCTAAAAAGCTAGGAAACCCTAAAACTATCGCTAAAGAACTTAATATTTCATATGTAATAAGTAACGCTGACAATAGGCGCAGCCTAAAAAATATTATAACAGCACTGTTTTCTGTTATGAGCTTAAGTGTTTTAAACTTTATATGTATCATTATCGCTTTTTTCGTATTACTCTTTCTATTACCACTTCTTCTGGCACTTATAATTGCTACACCATTATTAATTATTTCACCTATCTTATTAATAGGATTAGGATTCTTTAAAGGGTTTCATCAAATCAGTTATTCCGATGTTTATAATGTATTTATAGCTTTTTGCGTCGGTTTACTCATATCCGTCATATCTTATCAAATGGTAAAACATCTATATGCACTTTTAGTAAAGTATTTGAAATGGAATATTGCTATTTTACAAAGACACTAATGAATGTAAAAGGAGATTAAAATGAAGAAATATACTTTATATTCACTCATGCTACTTACTCTTTTATTTCTATCAGCTTGTTCAAACAGTGCACAACCTAAGGAAGAAAACGATGTACAATCTATTAAAGATGTTGCTATTAAAGTTCCAGAAAATATATTTAGTTCCTCAAAGAAAAACGAAACTATTAATGAAGACGAAATGAAACAAAATATAAAAAATTATATAGATTATAGTTGGGAGTTATCTGAAAATATTATCCCTCTCGCTTCAACAAATTCTGATAAGAATTTCACGGAATCTGACCGAGAAAAATTACAAAAACTAATTGATTTAGCGAAACAAAACGATATGAATTTCCATGAGTTTATTAGTAATAATAATTTACCTACTGATTATAAAAAACCTTCAAAAGAAATCTATGCATTTATGTCATCATCTACGGATATTTTCGTAGAGCTAGATCAAGAATTAGACAAACTCACCCAAGATAGTAACTTATTCAAAGCCAATTTTTCTTTTACAAAACGCCTTGAGAAAATAAATGGGAGGAAACAAAAAGAGATTGAAACGTTTTTGAACGAAAAAAATATTAAAACTTCAATTAACAGCAATAAAAAAAATTAACAGATGTGTTACATATCCCTTTCAAAATAACCAATAAGAAATGGCTATTTTGAAAGGGAGTTTTTGTGGTATAACTATTAAATTCCCTAAACAAAAAAGACACTCCTAAACTAGGAGCGTCTTTCACTATTACGCTTGTTGTTGCGCGCTATATAATTCTTCAAGTGGCTTCATGATAATTTTGTTAACGTCACCGATTACAACGTTTAGGCGTTGCTCAGTTTCCATTAATTTTGTAATTTTAGCATCTTGTTGAATGCGAGCTACAACTTCTTGTGCTTGTTGGTTGTCTTCTTCAGTGATTTCTTGGCCTTGCATCATTTTCTGTTGTAGGCTAAGTTGCATTGTACGGAACTCATCGAATAAGTTCTTTGAAGCTGTGTCAGCTTGAACTGCTGCGTAGCTCTCTTTTAAAGTTTTGAAGTCTTCGTTTTCAGCGATTGCTTTTTGTAATTCATATGCAACATCATGAATGTTCTTTGTCATTTTATTTTTCCTCCTTTAGAAGGCTAGCGCTTTTCACTCGCACTGCCTTTTACGTGCATTTACATACGCACCTCTTCTTACCATATCAAACTATGCAAGAGATGTGAAGAAATTTCACTTTTATTTCTATGTACTCACCTTATTATCTAAGAAACAATAGTAACAATCCTTGTACGAGCCCGATCATTCCGCCTAATAACGCTCCTAAATACGTAATCATTTTCAATTCGTTTTTCGTAATAGACAGAACTAAGTCTTCTAATCTTTCTGTTGAGAATGTAGACACTTCTTGCTGGACAATTTCCGCAAGGTGTAGATTATTTAGTATACTCTCTACATTTTCTGTTCCCCACTTTAAGCCTTTCGCTACTGCACTTGGAACCACTTTTTCAATAATTGTTTCTCGAACTGGTTCACATACTTGCTGAACAGATTGATTTAAAAACTTACTCACTGTTTCCTCTACTCTAACTGCTGACAGCACGGAGCTTACAATCATTTCTTTCTCTACAAATGCTTCCAATTCTTTTACATCTCTTCCTTTTAACTTTTCCCACTCTTTTTGTAGTACGTCAGTTAAAAGCTGCTTTGTAGCATCTTGCCCTAAAAACTTAATAACTTCTGGCTGCACACGATCCACAACACTTACATTTCCTAAAAACATCCCAACTAAGTTAAGTAGCGTTCCACGAGAAGCAAAGAAATCATCACTCATTTTTGAAAGACGCGCTTTCCCTTCTTCACTTTCAAAAAAGCTAATTCCTCGCTCTAAAATAAACGCCGAGGCATTCGGAATCGCATTCTCTATCTTTTCATGTACAGAATGAGGTAAAGCCTGTTCCCATGTATATGTATAATACTCTGCTAAAAATGCATGAATTTTTTCTGTAATAACATGTTCGATTTTTCGAGTCGCTTCTTCTTCTACATGCGCTACATTCCATTTTTCTAACATATGTCGCAGTGATTGTTCATTCGTAATTACTTTATCCACTTCCACTTGCGCCCAGTGAATTAAACCTTTTTGAAACTCTTCATTTGTTAGCTTTTTTCCAATTCCTTCTGGTGTTAACAAATGTTCTACAACCATTTTTCCTAATTGAACAGCAAGTTCATCACGACGCTTCGGAATTAACCCTGGTGTAAATGGAACTTGAAACTTTCCGATATAAATAGGACGATGAGGACGAAATAACATTTTTATCGCTAAATGATTCGTGTATCCCCCAATAATTGCTCCGAGTCCTGTCGTCGTTAACATATTTAACCATATATTCATTACAATCAACCTTTCACTTCTCCAAAACTATAGCATATCATCATACGGACAAAAGTATAATGGTATAAAAACGTATTTGCAATATATAGCTTCGCCTATTATGCAAATAGTAGTAAAGGAGTGATTTCGTTGGTTCTCGGCCTTTTAACTTCTAAACTTCATTATGAGCAAACGTATTACACCGAAATCGCTAAACGCGCTCGGCTTTATCATAATGTCGTTGCCCAGTTTACGCCATTTTGTATTGATTCTAAAACAGACCTTGTTTCTGGTCTTATTTACGATACAGATACAGGAAAATGGAAAGAGCAAACATTCCCTATTCCTTCTTATATATATGATCGTTATTCTTTTCACGAGGAAACAGACTTTGAAAAAGCAAAATCAATTATTCACTCTTTGCACAACCGTCCTTCCACTACCTTTTTAAATAACACACTTATTAACTTAAGTGAACTACATGATTTATTTCTTACTAATAAAAAACTGTCTCCTTATATACCCAAATTTGAAGTGGCAACGATACAAAACATTTTCAAATTGTTGTTAAAATCTAAAGATATTATTATACGCCCCACTAATATACATTCTAAAGATAACTTATATCGAGTCGCTTACAAAAATAAAACGTTTCATATCGATACAGTAAATGAAAAATACCATACTTCTCTTTCAATCAAGCGGACAGATGAATTTATATCTTGGTGTAAATCTAACATACGTTCATCACGCTACATAGTGCATACCATGCTACAACCACCAAATCAATTAACATACCCACTCCACATTCGAACTATTTTGCAAAAAAACAAAGAACAAACTTGGAATATTATCGGTCAATTTATACAAAAAAGTTCATTTCCTAATCAGCTTTTACCTTCAGCAACAGACGATGATTCATTGCATTCATTTTCAAAAATTAAATACGTACTATCTAGTACAGGTGTGCAACTATTGCAAGACGCTTTACACGACATTATAAATGAAGTATTCCAAACACTAGATCAGTCTTATTCTTCATTATTCGAACTAGAACTTTCCACAATTATGGATCAAAAAGGCGCAATTTGGCTTATGTATGTCAACACGATTCCTCCTTACGAACAATACATTCGTCATAGTGATTCATTAGCCGAAAAGATATTTCACGGACCACTTAAATTCAGTCGCTTTACACCATAATGAAAGGAGATAAACCTATTTTGAAAGAACATATATATACATTAAACATTTCAGATGAACATCCAAATAGCATTACTTTACCTTACGTTTTTTCTATTACACCACCTATTACATCCCTATCCTTCGGTATACGTCACATTGCAAGTGAAGAGGTGAAAATTCATTATTCCTTTACTCGCGAAATTATTATCGGAAAGCATATTGCCGAAAAACTTTTACTGCCTCAATCAACTACTATTCATGCATTCACACAAAACCAAACAATTATTTTCGGACCATTGATTGGCATTTTTACAACTGGCTTTAATGATGATTCTTCTACCCCTTTAGGAAATCGTTCAATTGCTCTGAGTGAGTTATTAACACCACCATTCTCATTACGACCGTTCGTATTCGTCTTTGGGGTTCAACATATACACTGGGAAGAAGAAACGATTGAAGGATATTTCTTTCAAGAGAAACAATGGATAAAGAAAAAAGTCCCTTTACCAAATGTCATTTACGATCGCTTACCGAATCGGCAAGCGGAAAATTATAAACCAATTGTCAGGGCAAAAAGAAAATTAGAACAAGACTACTGCATTCCATGGTTTAACCCAGGTTTTTTCAATAAATGGGAAGTTCATCAACTTCTTACGAAAGACGAATCAATTAAACCCTTATTACCAAATACAGAAGCATTTCAGCATTTTGAACAAGTAGAACGGTTTCTTGGCACGTATAAATCAGTGTACATGAAACCAATACACGGGAGCTTTGGTAGAAATATTCATCAAATATTTTATTCTCAAACAGAGAATTGCTACTACTGTCGTTATCGCGAAAATGAAGAAAATAAACTGAGAAAGTATCAATCATTAGAAACGCTTCTAAACCACGTATTAAAAGGACATGATTTAAAAAAGTTTATCGTACAGCAAGGTATTTCGTTACTTCGCTTCGATGGGCAACCTGTTGATTTCCGCATTCATACAAATAAAAACCATTTCGGTAATTGGATAGTTAGTGCAATCGTCGCCAAAATCGCCGGCAAAGGCAGTTTAACAACGCACGTAAATAGTGGCGGTGATACAAAATTATTACAAGAGCTTTTTCCAGATTCAACGAAACAAGTTCAAATTGAAAATAAATTAAAACATACTGCCTTACAAATAAGTTACGCTCTCGATGAACAAGTAACTGGAAATATTGGAGAAATCGGTTTTGATATCGGTTTAGACACAAAGGAAAATCCGTGGCTCTTTGAAGCCAACTCTAAACCTGGGCGAACTGTATTCCAAGATAAAAAATTAAAAGAGCAAAGTGAACTGACGCGCCAGTTATTTTACGAATATGCCGTCTACTTAACTGAACATTCTTTACGTGATACAAAAGAAAAAATGTCTCAAATAAAATCAGGGGCTTCATCAAACACCGAACATATCCCTTCTCCTATGATTCACTCACAAATACAAAAACAAAAACTTCCACCTAGATAATAAGGTGGAAGTTTTCTATTTACACAAGTTTTACTACAACCTCAGTTTCCACGTTACATACTCTGCAATAAAAAATATGATTGCAATATTCATTTGAATTATTATGCGTTAAACCATCTACTGCACTTAATAATTCTTGATCCATATAGGCACTATAATCGTCTATGTAATCTACAGACTTCCCATAATCTTGGAGTATACTTTGGCAATTTTGACAAGAATATGTTTGTGATTCTAATGCGTTGCAAAGCGGGCAAATCCCCATCATGATTCCTCCATACGTTATCGTTTATAAGCCTCTCTTTTTTAGAGTGAAGAGAGCAACCTATCCAGACATAGGAGCGCCCACTCCATCCCTACTTAAAAATAGAACTATGAAGTTGCTACCGATTTCATTTTTATTTCAATAAATCATAAATAAGAAGCTAATAATTAGCCTACAAGTAGCAGGCTACAATGAAAAAATTATATTTAATATCACCCTTAGTTTGGCCTGTTTTCTTAAAAATACAACGATTACTCTTATTTCATAATTTACGAAATCAATACGTTTTTTTTGACAAAATTTACAAATTATTATTTTGTATATCTTTCTAGGTAACATCCATACTATGAGTACAAACTTAATTACCGATGGATTAGCGCCAACCGGGGCGATAATCTGGTTCAACTCCAGCTAGTCCAACCAAAAAAACTTTTATAACTCTAAGGAGGATATATTCCTATGGCAAACCAAAATTCTTCAAATCAATTAGTAGTACCAGGTGCAACAGCTGCAATCGATCAAATGAAGTACGAAATCGCTCAAGAATTTGGTGTACAATTAGGAGCAGATTCTACGGCTCGCGCTAACGGTTCAGTTGGTGGAGAAATCACAAAACGTCTAGTTGCAATGGCTGAGCAAAGCCTTGGCGGATTCCACAAATAAATATATATGGCAAAAAGGTCTCAAGGCATATGCCTTGAGACCTTCCTTAATTTATTGCAACATTTGTAAAAACTTCTTCGTGCGTTCTTCTTTTGGATTTGTAAATACTTCTTCTGGTGTACCTTGTTCGACAACGACACCACCATCCATGAAAATAACACGGTTCGCAATTTGATGTGCAAAACGCATTTCGTGCGTTACAATAACCATCGTCATGCCCTCTTTAGCAAGTTCTTTCATTACTTTCAGAACTTCTTGAACGAGTTCAGGATCAAGCGCTGACGTCGGCTCATCAAATAGTAACACTTCCGGCTCCATCGCAAGTGCGCGCGCAATTCCAACGCGCTGTTGTTGTCCGCCTGATAATTGGAACGGATATAAATCCACTTTATCTGCTAAACCAACTTTTTCAAGGAAATAGTTTGCTTTTTTCTTCGCTTCTTCTTTCCCCATCTTTTTCACTGTAACGAGCCCTTCCATTACATTTTGAAGTGCTGTTAAATGCGGGAATAAATTATGGTGCTGGAATACCATACCTGTTTGCGTACGAAGATTAACAATATCTTTCTTCGTTACTTTTTGAGAGAAGTTAAGCTCTTTATTACCGATACGAATATTACCAGCGTTTGGCGTTTCTAATACATTGAGACAACGTAAGAATGTCGTTTTACCAGATCCAGACGGCCCAATAATAACAACAACCTCGCCCTTCTCAACTGTTAAATCTATATGCTTTAGTACGGTATTATCTCCGAAACTTTTTTGTAAGTGCTGAATTGAAATCATAAAAACAAAAACTCCTTTTGTAAAAGGATTATTTTAATGTATAGCGTTCTGAACGCTTTTCTAACATCTGTTGTACGATTGATAATAAGAAACAAATAACCCAGTAAATAAGACCTGCTTCAAAATAAACAATTAAAAACTCGTAGTTCATCGCCGCAATTTCCTGCGCTTTTCGGAACATTTCTGTTACTAAAATTAACGATGCTAATGAAGTATCCTTCACTAAGCTAATAAATGTATTTGAAAGCGGCGGGATTGATACGCGCGTTGCTTGTGGTAAAATAACACGTTTTAATGCTTGTGGATATGTCATCCCAATTGTATAAGCTGCTTCCCACTGCCCTTTCGGAATGGAAAGGATAGAAGCACGAATAATTTCAGATGCATATGCACCGACATTTAATGAAAATCCAACAACTGCTGCTGTATATGGCTCAACTTCAATATTAAGAGTTGGAAGACCATAGAAAATAATAAATAACTGTACAAGAAGTGGCGTTCCGCGAATGATAGATACATAGATACGAGCAATCCATTGTAAAATACGACTACCTGAAATACGTGCGAGCGCTGTTAACGTCGCAAGTATAAGACCGATAATAAATGTAATAAGCGTTAATGGAATTGTTGTAAAAACAGCTTCCTTCAGCATAGGCATGAAGGAAGTCTGCATAATATCTATCCAAGTAGACAATCGATCTGAAACTAATGCACTACTTAGATACATTTTCACCGAACCATTTTTTCGTTATTTTGTCATACGTACCGTCTTTTTTCATATCTTCTAACGCTTTATCTACTTCTTGTACAAGCTTATCGCTACCTTTACGGAATAAGAATCCACTTTGTGAAGCTTCTTTTTCTGTATCTACAATTTTAATTTTTGCATCTTTTTTCGTTTCTAAATAATTTAATACTGATAACTTATCATTAATTGTAAAATCAACGCGTCCTGAAGCTAATAATTCTGCCGCTTGGCTAAATCCTTCTACACCTTCGATTTCTGCACCGTTTTTCTTAGCAATATCTGCATAGTTACTCGTTAAAGATTGTGCTCCTTTTAACCCTTTTACATCAGCAAATGTAGCAGGCTTATCTTTATCTTTTGCGATAACTAATGCCGCTGAAGATGAAATGTATGGTTTAGAGAAATCGTATTTCTTTTGACGATCTTCACGAATACCAACTTCGTTTGCAACCATATCGAAACGTTTTGCATCTAGGCCAGCAAGTAAGCTATCCCATTGTGTTTCTTTAAATACAGGTTTTACACCTAAACGTTTTGCAACTTCTTCTGCTAATTCAACATCGAATCCAGTTAATTTATTGCTTGAATCGTGGAACGTAAATGGTGGATATGTACCTTCTGTACCAATTACAAGTTCACCGCTTTGTTTAATCTTTTGTAACGCGTCTTGACTAGCTGTATCTTTTTTCTCTTCTTTACCGCAGCCGGCTACAATCCCGATCGCTAATGTAGTTACTGCAAGCACTGAAAATAATTTCTTCATGATAGTAATCCTCCAAGTATTCTGATAGGAATTTAAAAACTATATTGATTGTATGCAATCTTGAACAATTTTTCAATGAAAATGTTCTTATTTAGTTTATCCTTTTTCTTCATAATCAAACAAAAGGGAAAAATAACGCTACATACAAAAAATAAGTAACATTTTTTAATATAGCATTTATGGAGAAAAAGGTAAAACAATACTTCTTATTTAACTGTCGTAATTCGCTAAAGAGTCGACATGTTCATCAATAAAAAAGAACTTGTGAAAATCACAAGTTCTCCTCCATGCATATTAAGCACTCTGATTGCCTTCCATTTGCGTTTTATACATATCGTAATAACGCCCGCGCTTTTTCATGAGTTCATCATGAGAGCCTTTTTCTAAAATGGTTCCTCTATCGAGCACAATAATTTGATCTGCGCTTTTAATCGTTGAAAGGCGGTGAGCGATAATAAATGTCGTTCTTCCTTTTTTTACAACTTCTAGTGCTTGTTGAATCATCGCCTCTGTTTCTGTATCAATACTAGACGTTGCTTCATCTAAAATTAAAATAGCCGGATCAAAAGCGAGCGCCCTAGCAAACGAAATAAGCTGACGTTCTCCAGTGGAAAGCGTACTTCCCTTTTCTGTAATTTCTTCATTTATATTGTTCGCAAATCTTTCAGCACCAACATCACGTAACGCCTTTACAATGCGCTCTTTTGAAATTTTTTCATTTTCTAAGCTTACATTGGAAGCGACCGTCCCGCTAAAAAGAAACGGGTCTTGCAGTACGATTCCCATATGTTCACGGGTTGCTTGTTTCGGCATCTCTTTTACATCGTGACCATCAATCGTAAGCTTTCCTTTTTCAAACTCATAAAATTGAAAGAGTACATTCATGATAGAACTTTTTCCTGATCCAGTATGACCGACAAGTGCCACTGTCTCGCCTTGTTTCGCTTCAAAAGAAATATTTTTTAACACTTCATCTTTTCCATTATAAGAAAATGATACATTTTCAAATTTTACATTTCCTTTTAAACGAGGCATACGTTCTTCTTCTACCGGTTCCCCTTTTTCCTCTAACAATTCAAAGACACGTTCTGATGCAACGCGCGCTTGCTCTAAGTTTGCAAGCTGGTTCACCATATTCGTAATTGGCGAGAATAATCGTGTTAAATAATCAACGAACGCATACAGTACCCCAAGTGAAATAATACCTGTAGCACTTAATGACGCACCGCCGAAATACCAAATTACTCCTGTGAAAGCGATATTTCTTAATACGGCTACTAAGTTATGCGAAGTTGCTGCATTTAAATTTAAAATTTTATTTTGATACTTAAAATAATCGCCATTTAATTCTTCAAATTCTTTTTTCGTTTCACGCTCTTGACGGAACGCTTGAATAATTGGCATCCCTTGAATGGATTCATTCACTGTTCCGTTAATATCAGATAAGCGAGAGCGCATTTTATGATTGTATACAGACGCGTATTTTCTATAAAGAATCGCCCAAACAATTAAAATTGGGATAATTAATAAACATAATGAAGCGAGCTTCACATCTAATAAAAATAACGCAGCGAATATCCCAATAATATAGATGATACTAGAAACGAATGTTGCCAGCACCGTTACATATAAATCACGAATGGCCTCTGTATCATTCGTCACACGCGAAACAATTTTCCCTGCCGGTAAATGATCAAAGTACCGAATTGGCAACGTTTGAATATGAGAAAAAACATCTTCCCTCATAATTTGAATAATTTTGTTCGCTGCCTTCTGCAAGAAGAACTGCTTTCCGTATGCAAATAATGACACGACTACTAATAAAGCGAAATAGCCACCACCAAGTAATAATAGACGGTTTATTTCTGGTTTATAAAATGCAAACACTTCTTCTTTCGTTAATGCTTTCGCTTTATACACTTGCACCGCCTTACCATTTTGAACGGTAATCATATCCCCTTTTACAGTCCGTGACCCTTCCGCATTTACTTTATTCGGTACAAAATAATATTGAAAACCGACTTGCATTACGCGTACTTCTTTTCCTTTTTTCTCGCCTTGTTCAAAGCGATCACTTCGCTTATAAAAAGCCCCATTATACGAAACAGCATCTTCACTCTGTTCTGTTTCATACCAAGGTTTCTCTATCCCGACGATATGATCGTCAATCATCGTTTTAGCGACGAAAGGACCAGCAAGCTCTGCGATGACGAAAATAAATAACATTAACATCGCAGCAAAAATCGTCCCCTTCACTTTCATCGCGTATTGAAACAACCGTTTTGAAACGCTCATATTTTCACCCCACTATCCGCACTTTCACTTTCACCTTGTTGTCTTTCAAACTGCTCAGCATACCAGCCTCCCTTTTGGATAAGCTGATCATGCGTACCTTCTTCTATAACTGCGCCTTCATCCATAACGAGAATCCAATCCGCATGTTGCACTGCAGATAAACGATGCGTCGTAATAATCGTCGTCTTTCCGCTTCTTTCCGTTCTTATATTTTCAATGATCGCTGCTTCCGTACGAGCATCTACAGCTGATAAAGAATCATCCAAAATTAAAATTTCTGGATTTTGAATAACAGCTCGTGCAATCGAGATCCTTTGTTTTTGCCCTCCTGATAAAGAAACACCTTTCTCTCCAACGAGCGTTTCTAACCCTTCTGGTAAAAACTCTAAATCCTTTTTAAACGCAGCAATTTCAATTGCTTTCTCTAGTTCTTCTTCAGTCGCTTCCCTATTTCCGAATAAAATATTTTCTCGCGCTGTTTTTGAGAACAAAATATGCTCCTGCGGTACATAACCAATCCAGCCGAGTACATTTTCATTCGTCATTTTATCTAAAGTCACATCAGAAACTGCAATATCTCCATCTCCAAGCGGATATTGGCGAAGAAGCTGACGTACAAGCGTCGTTTTCCCGCTTCCTGTTTTTCCGACAACCCCTAGCGTTTCTCCTTGCTTTAATGTGAAAGAAACCTTTTTTAAATTTTCTTCAGTTGATGAAGGATATGAGAAAGACACATCATCAAACTGAATATAATCCGGCTCTTGCACAAGCTTTGGATGTTTCGGATTCTTTACATCTGGCTCATACGCTAACGTTTCATTCACACGGTCAAGCGAAGCATTTCCTCTTTGCATAACATTAATTAATTCCCCAATTGCAAACATCGGCCAAATCATCATCCCTAAATACACGTTAAAAGAAACGAGTTCACCAAGGGTCACCTTTGACTGGAACACAAGGTATGCACCGTACACTAAGCCGATTAAATAACTAAGACCGACAAGCATTTTCACAGTTGGTTGGAATAATGCATCAATCTTTGCTACCTTCATATTTTTTTCGTAGACGTCATCTCCTAGATGATGAAATCTTTCCTCGTCTGCATTCTCTTGTACGTATGCACGAATAACGCGAACACCAGCGATTGATTCAAGCACTTTATCGTTCATATCACCAAACGCATCTTGCGCAACTGTAAATCTTTCATGCAATTTCTTTCCATATATATTCATCGCATACGCCATAATTGGAAGCGGAATAAGCGCTGCAAATGTAAGCTCCCAACTAATTGTAAACCCCATCATAAAGACAATCGTAAGCATATATAAACTAGAATCCACAAGCGTTAATATACCAAAACCAGCTGTCATAGCGATTGCTTTCAAATCATTTGTCGCTCTCGCCATTAAATCACCAGTACGATTTTTTTGATAAAAAGTCGGCGTCATCTTAAGTAAATGCCCCATAAATTTAGAGCGCATGGTTTTCTCAAGTACGAATGCACCGCCAAACAATTGATGTTGCCATACGAAAGTGAGGCCATATCCAACGATCGTAACCCCTATTAAAATAAGAATAGACTGTATAATAGCTTCGTTCGATAACGTTCCTGTTTTTATGTTATCTATCGTAACCCCTAACACTTTCGGGGGAATCACTTCAACTATATTCACAATTAAAAGAGCTCCAATGGCAATACTATATCTCTTCCAGTGCTCCCTAAAAAACCATTTTAGCTTTAGTAATACTGATAACAATGTAACCTCTCCCTTCTCGTTCTCGTTTACCTCTCATTTCTTTATCCACTATCCAGACCTATCACATTTACATTTCGTAACCCATACAATCTCATCACATTTTTCCACCTTCCAAAGCTTTTTATCGGAACTAAACAAGGGAAAATAAACAAAAAAAAGCATACCGCCGCTTGACGATATGCACAGGAATGCATAAAAAGCGTACGTTACGATATACGCAACGTACGCTTTTTATAAGACAAAGATGCCCTATATATCCGTACGGGTTGCGTAATGATATGAATGTTTTCTGCCATTTAACAGAGCTAAGCCCATTACATTTACGATTACAATCATTACGCACACCCCTTTCATTTATTTTCCATTTATAATCTTACAACTTTATTGAGTATTCTGTCAATTATTTTTTTACAAATAATATAAAATACACGACGATCATAAAAAATGATACGGATGCATGATACGATAAATTAATTTGAAATAAGGGAATATTCCATAAGAAAGGGCATACAAAATAAAAAAAGAATAAGAAATCGTTTTCACAAACATTTCATTTGAAAAATGTTATCAAACCCCCTACAATCACCTTATACTCACTCTTACAAGTTGCTATTTTAGGAGGACTAATCATGACAACTAGCAATACGTACAAATTTTATTTAAACGGAGAATGGAGAGAAAGCTCTTCAGGAGAAACAATCGAAATTCCATCTCCATACTTACACGAAGTAATTGGACAAGTACAAGCAATTACTCGCGGAGAAGTAGATGAAGCAATTGCATCTGCAAAAGAAGCTCAAAAATCATGGGCTGAAGCTTCCCTACAAGATCGCGCAAAATACTTATATAAATGGGCTGATGAGCTCGTAAATATGCAGGATGAAATTGCCGATATCATTATGAAAGAAGTCGGTAAAGGATATAAAGATGCGAAGAAAGAAGTTGTTCGTACAGCTGACTTCATTCGTTACACGATCGAAGAAGCTTTACATATGCACGGAGAAAGCATGATGGGCGATAGCTTCCCGGGCGGTACAAAATCTAAGCTTGCGATTATCCAACGCGCACCACTTGGTGTTGTATTAGCAATCGCACCATTTAACTACCCAGTAAACTTATCTGCTGCAAAACTTGCACCAGCATTAATTATGGGTAACGCTGTTATTTTCAAACCAGCAACTCAAGGTGCAATTAGTGGTATTAAAATGGTTGAAGCACTTCATAAAGCTGGCCTTCCAAAAGGTCTTGTAAACGTAGCTACAGGACGCGGTTCTGTAATTGGTGACTACTTAGTAGAACACGAAGGCATCAATATGGTATCGTTCACAGGTGGTACAAACACAGGTAAACATTTAGCGAAAAAAGCTTCAATGATTCCACTTGTATTAGAACTTGGTGGTAAAGATCCTGGTATCGTTCGTGAAGATGCTGACTTACAAGATGCTGCAAACCATATTGTAAGCGGTGCATTCTCTTACTCTGGTCAACGTTGTACAGCTATTAAACGTGTACTTGTACACGAAAACGTAGCGGACGAGCTTGTTAGCTTATTAAAAGCGCAAGTAGCTGAACTATCAGTTGGATCTCCAGAACAAGATAGCACAATCGTTCCATTAATCGACGACAAGTCTGCTGACTTCGTTCAAAGTTTAGTTGACGACGCTGTAGAAAAAGGTGCTACAATCGTTATCGGTAACAAACGTGAGCGTAACTTAATTTACCCAACATTAATCGATCACGTAACAGAAGAGATGAAAGTTGCTTGGGAAGAGCCATTCGGCCCAATCCTTCCAATCATCCGTGTTTCTTCAGATGAACAAGCAATTGAAATTGCTAACAAATCAGAGTTCGGTCTGCAAGCAAGTGTCTTCACTAAAGACATTAACAAAGCATTTGCAATTGCTAACAAAATCGAAACTGGTTCTGTTCAAATTAACGGACGCACAGAGCGCGGCCCTGACCACTTCCCATTCATCGGTGTAAAAGGTTCAGGTATGGGCGCACAAGGTATTCGTAAGAGCCTTGAGTCTATGACACGTGAAAAAGTAACTGTATTAAACTTAGTTTAATCTTATAAAAAGAAGCTGATCTATAAATAGATCAGCTTCTTTTCTATATAAATACTTCCAAAAACGAAGTATTTCATTCTACTTCCGATTTGGTTTTCCAAATCGAACTAAAACATGCCATAATAATTTTAATTCCTGAAGCACTTCTTCATAAGTTCCACGATCACTCCAAGATAATGGATTGCACTTCAAATCCACTACAGCAGAGCCAATTATATTTGCATCGATACAATGATTCCGTGCAATGCGTCTTGCTAAAGATGGCATTTTTGAACCTCTAAAATCCATCGGAACTTCGTCTACCGCAAGTACAAAACCGATGTGCCAATACAAATCAATAGCATACTTCAGGCAAATTTCTTCTAAAACTCTTCCTACATCCGTACCCTTAAATGAAGGATCTGCAACAAGCGCTTCCACGTCTTCTTTTAGAGAAATCTCTCCATGAATCTGCGCTTCAATATAATGATTAAGATTACGGGCTGGCTCTTTGCTTACTACATCTATAAACGGCCCTTTCAGATTAGCCAGTAAATGATTAATTAATATTGTTGGAGTCAAATTTCCTTCACCAATTGCAAAATCTCTTACGAATGTCTCTTCCAAAAGAGCAGCTAAAATCATATCAAACTCCTCATAAGTCCCCTTTTCTTTCGGATCTTGATGCGAATCTAAATATGTATATGTAGAACGCGAAGAAACTTTTGGAGATAAGAGAAAATAACAGGAACCAAAACGCGGAGCTGGCCCATCTGGATGTAACATTAAATTTAGCGCTCCGTATTTTGGACGTTGATCATTCGTTACGCCTTCTAATTGATATGCCCCTCCAAATATTCTCTTTTCCCAAAGGTCACGTTCACCACCAGGATAAGCAGATACGCTTCCATTAGATAGCAATGTTTCAAACTGACTTTTATATACTCCTTGCTCAAATAGTGCTTCAGCAACACTTTTCTTACTCGAATCTAGTCTGTCTGGATGAAAGTGTAAAGCAATCCTTGCGTGAGATTTTAAATTAGCGACAGCCTCTTCAAATATTTCATCTGTAATATTTGACATTTTAAGTATATGATTAATCGTTGCTTTAGCCTCACGTTTTTCGTTCTCTGCATATTTTGAAATATACTCTAAAGCAAATAATTGAGATCTTGATAATTCCATAATCAAACCTCTCCTTTAATTAAAATGACCTTAATCATTTCAATTAAAAGCTTATTCTTTCCTTCTTATGAAACGAACCTCATTTATTTAGAAACGTAATTTACTAAATCTTAATTATGCATACACGCATTTTTCATAGGCAAATGTACACATTCTACAGAAATTTGATACCCTAGCCATCGCTCAGCAATATGTTCAAATGATAAAACAGATCCCGTTGTAAAAAAACGATGTTTCGGATTCAGATTGTCAGACAAAATTCCTTTGTGCTGTAAAATGGTGCTTAACTCTATCGCCGTTTCTTCTGCAGAACTAATAATCGTTATATCTTCTCCTAGTTCCTTTTTTATATAGGACTCTAAAAGTGGATAATGCGTACATCCAAGAATTAACGTATCTATATCTTCTTTCGTTAATGGAAGTAAAGCTTGTTTCACTTGCTGCGTGACATATGCTGTATCTTCTAATTGATTTTCTACAACTGTGGCTAAAGTCGGGCAAGCATAGCTATGCACTTCCAAATATGTATCCAGCTCGTGTAATGCTTTTTCATACATATTAGATTTTATCGTACCTACAGTTCCAATTACCCCGATTTCCCCTTTCTTTGTTACTTTAATTGCCGCTCTTGCTCCTGGATGTATAACGCCAATAACTGGAATGGAAAGTGCTTCTTGCAGCTCAGTCAATGCAGCAGCTGCAGCAGTATTACATGCTACGACTAGCGTTTTTAATGGAAACTGTTTGAGGAACTCAACCATTTCAAATACGAAAGATTGCACCTCCTCTACACTTCTTGGTCCATACGGGCAACGCTTATTATCACCAATATAATAAATGCTTTCTTTAGGCAATTGTCTTATAATTTCGCTCGCAACTGTTAATCCCCCAACTCCCGAATCTAGCACACCTATTACTGAATGTTTATGACATACAGACATTTACTTCATCCCCTTTTCAATCATCTAGTGCTAATAATATGTATTATATTACGAAAATTCAAATATCACATAACAACCCCTCTTACTTTTAATCACAAACTCTTCTCTATAATCTGATTATTACTATATCCATTGACGTATAAAAATTCATTTGTTACTCTTAAAGACGTTAATTTAATATTTAAATCCTCATTCGTATCTCGGTGAGGTAGAGGTTGCAATCATTAAGAGTATCATTTCAGGAGATGTAGTGGCATTGATGAAGGAATGAGAAAGGAATGGTTGCCGAAGTAAGTCGTGTCCACCATGCACACTTGCTGGGTCTGCATTTAATAAGTGCAGAACTGTCACAAACGTTTCGTTTGTGGAGAGCTATCGAGAGGTATGTCGTGGGTTTCTTATAAGATAGAAAGCATGTAGCGGCAAATTACGTGCTTTTTTTGTTTTGTTTGGGACTTCTCTTCCTGACTCAGGAAGACATACATATCTCCTCGCTTGACTTGGTTATACTAACTTTGGAGGTATTTTCTATGCAACAAAAAAAATGGGGCTTTTGGGTACTAACAGCTTTCGTTGTCGGTAACATGGTTGGCGCTGGTATTTTCATGGTGCCAAGTACGTTGGCACAAACAGCAAGCCCACTCGGTGTCACTTTAGCTTGGTTAACTACAGGGTTTGGTGTTTTAATGCTAGCTCTTGTTTTCGGTAATTTAGCAATTCGTCGTCCTGATTTAACGACAGGGCCACAAAGTCATGCATATGCTTTATTCTCAACACCAAAAAAGAAAAAAATGGCTGGCTTCAGTATGGTATGGGGATATTGGGTTGCAAACTGGGCAAGTAACGTTGCCATCATTACATCATTTGCGGGATATTTATCACTCTTCTTCCCAATTATGAAAGATACGCGACTACTATTTTCAATCGGCTCGTTTAACGTAGAAGTCGGAAAACTAATTACATTTACGATTTGTTCCATCTTACTTTGGGGAACTCATATTATATTAACAAACGGTGTAAGCGGAGCTGGAAAACTAAACTTCTTAGCAACAACAACGAAAGTAACTGGATTCCTTTTATTCATCGTCGTTACGTTATTTGCATTCGAAGCTTCTAAATTTGGACAATGGTATACACCGATGATTGATAAATCAGGGGCATCACACGGTCTTCTTTCACAAGTGAATTTAGCTGCTCTTACAACACTTTGGGCGTTTATCGGAATTGAATCAGCTGTTCTTTTATCAAACCGTGCTGTTTCTCCAAAAACGGTAAAACGCGCAACAGTTGCGGGATTACTTATTACAGTTGCCATCTACTTAGGAATCACAATTTTAACAATGGGTGTACTTCACGTTGATAAATTACAAGCTTCTGAACGTCCATTAGCAGATGCACTAAACGCTGCAATGGGTCACGGCGGCGGGAAACTGATGGCATTACTTGCTCTTACTTCCCTGTTCGGTTCTATCTTAGGCTGGATTTTATTAAGCTCAGAAGTACCTTATCAAGCAGCAAAAGAAGGTTTCTTCCCTTCCTTCTTCACAAAAACAAATAAAAAAGGAAGTCCAATTTACTCATTACGATTAACAAACATTATGTCGCAAGTATTCCTATTCTCAACATTATCAGGAACCATTGCGGAAGCTTATACATTCGTTATTACCGTATCGACACTGGCCTACCTCATTCCATATCTCGTTTCACCAATCTTCCAGTTAAAACTAGTCGCAACTGGTGAAACATATAAAAATGAAATGCGGGCAAGAATTACAGATGGCATAGTCGCAGTTATCGCACTTTGCTACGCACTATGGGTTATTAAAACGGGCGCATCCGATATAAAAACGTTCCTTCTCGGAATTGGTTTATTCGTAATCGGATTTGCTTTCTATCCATTAATGAATCGTGATCAGAAAAAAAATAACGAAAAGAAAAACGGGCAAGTTGCATAACGCAATTTGCTCGTTTTTTCTTTTGTAAAACATATATAATAGAACAAAGAGGTGAAAAACATGTCAATCGAATCGCTATGGAGCAGTCGCTTCCAACAACATATTCAAAATATCATTACATACTTTGCACGTATGATTAACGGTTTACTATATAGCTTTATCTTTATTTCATGCGTTGGTGCATATTATTATGCTCAGTTTCTAAAAGCATCTCCTTCTAAAGGAATATCTTTAATAATTATAACGATTGTACTTACATTCATTATAACGAGATGCCCTATCCGTACATTTATTCAAAAACCTGATGCTGTCTATTTACTAGCACTAGAAGAGAAATTAACATCTTATTTTAAAAAATCTCTTCTATACAATTACATCATGCAGCTTTTCCCATTATTATTTACGTTCCTTATTCTCGTTCCACTTGCTATGCAATCATTGCAATTAACTGTACCTTTTTTATGTACAATCTTTATCGTGTTAATGATTACGAAAGCCTGGAACATGTACATACATTGGATGTGGCGTGATAGTCACGAAAAAAATATATGGCTAATCATTCGTATTACTTGTAACGCCCTAATCATTTACATGCTGTTTTATTCCGCAAATGTTCTCATATTGGGCGGACTACTCTTACTACTTGCTTTCCTACTTCTATATACGAAAAAACAGCCTACAAAACGAATACCGTGGGATTACATAATCGAGCAAGAAGAAAAAATGAACGTTCGTTTTTATCAATTTGCTAGCATTTTCACAGATGTTCCGCAACTGAATAAACAAGTAAATAAAAGAAAATGGCTTACAAATTGGATTGAACCTTTATTACATAAAAAACGAGCAACTTTCTTCTATTTACATACATTAGCATTTTTACGTGGAAATGATTATTTCGGTATATATATTCGCTTAGGATTGATCGGTGCTTTCGCCTTATATTTCATACCAAATATATACGTAAAAGGCTCTATCACTTACATCGTTCTATATATGATCTCTATGCAGCTCCGTTCACTATGGAAATATTTTTCGGGAAATATTATTGTAGCATTATATCCAATCCATACTGAAGAAAGGATGAAGCAATTTCTTCACTTAATCTTTATATTGCTAAGTATTCAACTCATTGTATTTTCGAGTGTTATACTCATTGCTACAGGTCAATTTTTACATATCCTTATCATTATGATTGTCGGGTTACTCTGGATCAAATTTATTATTGTACCAAAAACGAAGCAAAGAATTTCCGCATTTTAACGAAAAGAATTATCTTAAAAGCCAAGGAGAAAATAAACTTTCTCCTTGGCCTTTTTATTTTTCTTCCTCAAACAAGAATCACCAGCACAACCAATGTATTATGATTTTTACATACAAAAATCATAATACATGTTTACGTCCTAATAAAAAGGGTATCTATTAAATTAACAAAGTAAAGGAGGGGCCTATATTGTGAATAAAAAAATGGAGCAATTGAAGCACCATGTTACGGATAATCAACGCAAACATGCTTTAACAACAAACCAAGGAGTAAAAATAGCCGAGGATGAATTTTCTTTAAAGATGGGCTTAAGAGGCCCAACCTTAATGGAGGATTTCCACTTTCGCGAGAAAATGACCCACTTTGATCATGAACGAATTCCTGAAAGGATTGTTCATGCACGCGGAGTTGGCGCTCATGGTTATTTTCAGCTTTATGAATCGTTAGAAGCATATACGAAAGCAGATTTTCTTACTAATCCTTCAAAGAAAACACCTGTATTTGTACGGTTCTCAACCGTTCAAGGTTCTAAAGGATCCAACGACACAGTAAGAGATGTACGCGGATTCGCCACAAAATTTTATACAGATGAAGGAAACTATGATTTAGTGGGTAATAATATGCCCGTATTCTTTATCCAAGATGCTATTAAATTTCCTGATTTTGTCCATGCAGTTAAACCAGAACCACATAATGATATTCCTCAAGGAGCTAGCGCTCATGATACCTTTTGGGACTTTGTTGCGCATAATCCTGAGTCCACTCATATGGTCATGTGGCAAATGAGCGACCGAGCTATTCCGCGTAGTTTACGAATGATGGAAGGTTTTGGAGTTCACACATTTCGACTCATTAACACAGCAGGAAAAGCCCATTTCGTAAAGTTTCACTGGAAACCTACCCTTGGGGTTCATTCATTAGTATGGGATGAAGCTCAAAGGATTGCTGGGAAAAATCCTGATTTTCATCGTCAAGATTTATACGAAGCAATTGAAAAAGGGGATTATCCTGAATGGGAGCTTGGATTACAGTTAATTCCAGAAGAAGATGAACATAAATTTGATTTTGATATTTTAGATCCAACGAAATTATGGCCAGAAGAAGAAGTTCCCGTAAAATTAGTTGGTAAAATGACATTGAACAAAAATGTTGATAACTTCTTTGCTGAAACAGAGCAGGTAGCTTTTCACCCTGGTCATGTCGTACCAGGTATTGATTTTTCAAATGACCCTCTTCTGCAAGGAAGATTATTCTCCTATACAGATACACAATTATCTCGTTTAGGGGGCCCTAATTTCCATCAAATCCCTATCAATCAACCCGTATGTCCTTTTCATAATAATCAACGTGATGGTATGCATCAAATGCAGATTCATCGCGGTCAAACAAGCTATCATCCTAACGGATTAAATAACAATCAACCTGCAACCGTCCAAGCCGAACAAGGAGGATATGAACATTATCAAGAAAAGATTGATGGGCATAAAATTAGAGGTCGTAGTAAAAGCTTTCTTAACTTTTATTCTCAGGCTAAACTTTTCTACAATAGTATGAGCCCTATTGAAAAGCAGCACATAAAAGAAGCTTTTTGCTTTGAAGTTGGGAAGTGTAAATCAGACATGGTGAAGGCAAATGTAATTGCTCTCCTAAACCACGTCGATCGTCAATTAGCACAAGAAGTCGCTAACATTGTTGGAGCTCCTTTACCTAAAGAAAATCACGAAGTAAATTCAGATGCAAAATCACCTGCACTAAGTATGTCCAATACTATTTTTAAATCTGATTCTAAAAATGTCGCAATTCTATTAAATGGTGACCCAAGCGTCTCCCTTCTGTCCGAATGGATTCAAGCTTTTGCACAGCACCGAATGAACTATAGCATCATAGATAATAAAATTTATCATTTCAATGATTCCATTAAAGTAACTGATACTTATACAACAACAGACTCTTCGCTTTTTGATGCAGTATTAGTGTTTAGTAGTGAGTCTGTCATTCACCCCCCTGTTTTAGAATTTACAGAAACTACTTTTAAACATTTTAAACCGATAGCTCATGTCCTTAGTAATCCTCATGCTTTGGACAATAGTAAAATTAAATTAGATGGAGCAGGAGTTTATAACTTAACAAACACTTCAATTGAATCATTTATAGAAGGTATTGCCCAAGGAAGATTCTGGAACCGATAATATAATATAAGGAGCGGATTAGAATGAGTAAAAAAATTGCTATTTTAATAACGGATTATTTCGAGGACACAGAATACACAGAGCCAGTAGGAGCTTTTAAACAAAAGGGATATGAATTAACAACTATTGAAATGGAAAAAGGGAAAACGGTACACGGTAAACAAGGAAAAAGTGAAGTCGTAATTGATAAAAGTATTGACGATGTTTCTCCAGAAAACTTTGATGCCCTCTTCATACCAGGCGGGTTCTCCCCAGATATACTTCGTGCAGATGAACGTTTTGTTCGCTTTAGTAAAGCATTTATGGATGCGGACAAACCCGTTTTCGCTATTTGTCACGGACCTCAGCTACTCATCACTGCACAAACACTTGAAGGACGTGATGTAACTGGATATAAATCTATTGAAGTCGATTTGAAAAATGCCGGCGGGAACTTTCATGACAAAGAGGTTGTCGTATGTCAAAATCAGCTAGTAACAAGTAGACAGCCAGAGGACATCCCAGCGTTTATTGAAGAATCGTTGCGTATATTAGGATAACTAACCTCCTTTTATTTACATGAAAATAGTTAATCAGTGAGGTTTTATTCATCCCCCACTGATTAATTAGCCCCCACCAACTGGTCGTTTACAGGCAATCCGACCACCACAAATAGCAAGATAAATAAAAAGAGGGGAATCCAAAAGTTCAGTTTTAATAATCTTTTGGATTCCCCCTTTTTCTCGCCCAAAAATTCCTTATCACTTTTCATAGGCAGTTCTCATATAGTGAAAATGACTATATAATTCCTATCCATAAGTTAAATAATGATTTCGCACATATATAAATACAAAAGATGGGAGCCTAACTATGAACAATAATCCACCTTCTCCGCCCCAAGACAACTCCGAAAATAATAGCCGTGATATTACACTGCAAACATTACGGGTCATTGGACTCATCGTTCTTATTAGTGGTTATATCCTCGTTGCTCTCTCAGAAGTAGGTGAGCTGAAAACCTTATTAACAAATCCGAATGCTAATCCTGATTTAGCTGAAGTTGATCCGTTCTAAAAATTATATAAAAAGCGAGTCCCAGTATAACTGGTTCGCTTTTATATAGTTTCATCCAATTTGAGAAACATTTCTCTCATCCTCCTCATACTTCTCTTTCCCTATCGCCTTCATAAATAATAAAATACTGCTCATACCAACGATAAAGTACAGAGCACTCATGCCCCAAGATGCAATAAATGAACCTAGCATAACATCTAATGCCCCGTTCATTTTTGCAACTTGAAAGACCATCCCGTTAATCGCCATATAAGAACCCCTTGCCTCATTGTAAATTTAATTCCATCTCATTGTTTTTTTATTATAGAAAGTTGACAACATAAATATGCAAATCATTAATGATAATAAATATACAACTAGAACAATAGACAATTGTTTTATTTCAATGCTTTCAAAATAAAGACTCATAATTGGATATGACCAAGGGAATAGTATCCAATAGTTTGTATGAGAGATAAAAAAGCTACCCAATCCGCCTATAACCCCTACTAATAATGAAAGTAACGGGATTTTATAAAATATTATATTTATTAAAAAATGTAGATTCACAATAGTTAAAGAACTAATCACCATAAAAAGTATAGAAAAAATTAATCTTTGATAAACAGTCCCAAGATTATCAACCGTTAATACTATAGGTATACTAGTTATGACTAAAGCACATATTAAATAACTAAAAGTAATTATTAAGCAAAACAAAAACTTATTACTTAATATAGTTTTTAAAGTGATTCCATGATAAATAGCAGACATATATCCTTTTCTTCTAAATTCGTTTACAAAAGAAAACGACACTAATAGACCTATCGCAATAGGTAAAAACAACCTACAAAAAAGGCTCAGAATCGCTATATGCATGACAACGCCATCTTTTAATTGAGACGCTACAGTTAGAAAAACTTGAAAACTTATTGGTATCAACAAAAATACTAGTAACAGGATATACAATCCATTATGAAGACTTTTTTTATACTCACCTAATATACCCACTTATTTCACCCTTTATTATTCATATGTATAATATTTAAAATTCACAGTTAATAACATAATTCCTAAAATATATATTAAAGAACTTGCAAGATATATTAAAATAGTTGTTTTTTTAATCATTATGTCACTTACTATATTCAATGCATAAAATATTGGAAATGTCTTTGTGAATATTGCAGGGAATAATCCATATGTTACGCTAAAGAAAATCCAAATAACTGACAAGGATGCCGCTAAGACTCCCTTTTTTATTATTAAATGTAAAAGCAATTGAGAATATGGTATTGCTAAAGATAAAACGGTACAAAGTATCAACATTTTTAAAAAATACAGTATGGATATTTCATAACCATTTATAAAAGCATAGATACCTATTACCAAAAAATTTAAAATATCAAAGATCAAATAGAACAGTATAAACAATATATTTTTAGCTATCAATAACTTAAATTTTGAAATGGGTTTTGTATAAATAATAGCCCAAGTACCATATTTATTTTCAGAAGAAATGATAAAATACCACATACAAGCAGAAAAAATGCTTAATGTTAGTGTATTAAAGTTTACTGTAATTGCTATAAGATTTGTAGATTGAAACATGTCAGGATTATTCTTGTTAAAAATAAAATAACTTATACACAAAAAGCTTGATAATAATGAAAAAAACAAAGAAAATAATAATAATTTTCTCCCACCAATTTTCCTCATCTCACTATTTACACTTTTAAAGATAAATTGCATTATTATAGTAACTCCTTTTGTTTAGTTAAAGATAAAAATACTTCCTCTAATGTTGGCTTTTTAGGACTAACTTCAAAAATATCTATATCATTTTTAATTAATATTCTTGTTAAACTAGGAACACTATCTTGATTTATTATTACTTTGAATACCCCTTCTTTTTCTATGCTATAAGGCATACCCTCTGTATTTAAAACCCTTTCTGTGGCAGCAGTATCATCAACATGAACAATATATTCTCCAGAAGTAATAATACTGTTTAACTTCCCTTCATAGAGTAAGCCACCCTTATGTAGTAATGCTATGTGATCTGCTATCATTTCAATTTCAGCTAAATTATGACTAGAAATAAATATAGTCTTCCCCTCATTTTTTACTAAATGAAGTAATAAACGTCTAATCTCGTGTACTCCCTCTGGGTCTAATCCATTTGTCGGCTCATCCAGAATTAATATTTTAGGATTATTAAGAATAGCAAAGGAAATACCTAGCCTTTGTTTCATTCCTAAAGAAAAATCTTTCACTTTTTTATCCTTTGCTTTATATATTCCTGTAGTTTTTAATACTCTATCTATTTCATCTAAAGGTTCATTAATCATTTTTTGTACATAGGCTAAATTTTCATATGCTGTTAAATTAGGATAATAGGTAGGTGAATCAATAAAACACCCCACATTTTCAAATAATTCTTCTTTCCATTCTTTGATATCTTTATCATTAAATAATATCGTTCCTTTATCTAATGGAATTAATCCTAATAACATTCGCATTGTTGTTGTTTTTCCTGCACCATTTGGTCCAATAAAAGCATATAAACTTCCTTCAGGAACAGATAAGTTTAAATCCCTTACAATGGATTGATTGTCAAAAGACTTTGTTAAATTTTTTGTTTGAATTGCTAATTTCATTTTGTTCCTCACTTTCTCATTCTTAAATAAAAGTAAGTATCTATCAAATTCTTGATCTATTAGATAGTATATTTACCCTTTACCCAATGTTTGCAATTTAGACTTAGAAAATATTCCTCTTTGTTCTAATTTTTTATCAATAAGTTCATAAACTCTATCTTCACGCTCTAAATTATTTTCGTCATAAGTGATACTAATTTTAGTGGACGGTATGACGAGCATATGTTCAATAACTTTTTTGAAAATACTGTTATATATTCATTTTTTTACCACATTATCATCTAAAAATAATATATCATTAAATAAAATTTTAAAAAAGGTGTATTTACAGAAAATACAAAAACAACAAAATCATTCGACTTTTGAAATGAAGTATTAGTTATTATTTAACTATCTAAAATTCAAGTGCTACTTTTCAAAATAATACTAAAGTTAAAATTTAATTCTCGTAAAAAAATATCCCCACACAAATGTGCAGGGATGTAAACTATTATTGAATGACTTCTTCCAAATGATTCTTCACGTCTACTAAAAACTTCTCAATATCCGGATTCTTCACCACATCATAACAAGCAAAACTCTTTAACGGACTCATACCGAGAAACTTTTGTACGCGGTGTAAATGACTAAGCGCTGATTCTAAACTTTCTCCTTCAAAGAACTTCGTCTTATCTCCAAATGCTTTTTCAGGTGCATTCCAAGTTGTAGAGAACATATACTCTTTCTCTTTTAATAAACCACCTGTTCCATATTCATCTGCACCTTTAAAGAACAAACCATATTCATATACTTCATCCATATACGTTTTAAATAAGCCTGGAACACTAAACCAATAAATCGGTGTTTGATAAATAACAACATCGGCCCATAAAAATTTATCCTGTTCTTCTTTAATATTGTAACCATCTTGAATCGTTGTTGTTTTCACATAATGATTCTCGCCTAATAGAGTAACCATATAATCTACTAACGTTTTATTTAATCGTCCTTCCTTTGTACCGTATTTTTCATGACCATTTATAATAAATATATTTTTCATCGCTTTCCTCTCCCTTATATGATCTACTCTTCAGCTATTAAGCCGAGTTGCTGCTGTAGTGTAAGATTATCTTCTAAATGCCAATCCTCCGTTATCTTTCTGTCTTTCACATGTAAAATATCAATTGCAAAAAAATTAATTTTCTTACCATTATGCGTTCCTGTAAAAGAAAGACGGGCTGTTACTTTATCACCAACAACCAATAAGTCTTCAATCTCGCAATGTATATCAGGCACAACTTTACGAAAATTTTGCGCTGCAAACTTTAATCCTTCAATGCCTTGTGGTCGCCCTTTCGGCAATGTATTATCGAAGAAATCTTTAGTAACAGTCTGCGGAATAAGTTCCTCCTTACCTGTATCCCAAAATGCATAAAAACGCTGCGCCGCATGAACCATTTCTGTCGCTTCTTTTTTACTTAGTGAGGGATCAATTGTCATTGCTTTTGGCCTTGGCATTTCTTTTAATAACTGAACTTCACCTTTTTGTTCCGCGCCGCATGCTACAAGCACAATACAAATAACAAACAAACTAAGGAATCCAAATAACTTTTTTATCCCCATGGAAATCACCACCTCCTCATATAAATCCTTTATGTTTCGTATTACTATTGTATATGCACTAACTTCCTTTATGGAAGTAGTGATATTTTTTTCATATAGTTACCAAAAGTATAGTTTTGTGATACTATAAAGCAAATTCATCCAAAAAAATTTTATGGAGGCTTGTTCCATGAACAATATAGATCCAGTTGAATTAACGAAAGGTTTACCTGGCATACCTTGTCCTATCGCTAAAACGCTTGATGTAATTAGTACAAAATGGACATTTTTAATCATTCGTGATCTTCTTATCGAAGGAACATTACGCTTTAGTGATTTACAAAAATCAATGGATGGGATTAGTCCAAAAACATTATCGCTTCGACTAAAGGAATTAGAATCTCAAGGCATTATAACGAGAAAAGTATATCCAGAAGTTCCGCCTCGTGTAGAGTACACATTAACGGATAAAGGAAAGCAATTAGAGGGGATTTTTATTGAATTAAAACGGTTTGGATTAAGTTTATAAAACAAAAAACCCCTTACCGTCGTAAGGGGTTTTATTACTTCGCAAAACTCTCAGCCAACTGTTTCTCTCTCCACATAAATGTAATGCCGAGACCAACTATTAAAACAACTCCTGAAAATGCATATGGATAATGAATATTCATATCAAATAATATTCCGCCCATCGCTGGTCCTGCGATATTTCCTAAACTCGTATAAGTCGAGTTCATTCCAGCAACGAATCCTTGCTCTTTTCCAGCTGCTTTTGATAAAAACGTCGTTAAAGCTGGACGAAGTAAATCAAATGCTAAGAAAATGAAGCAAGTAACGAGAAGTACAATCCAATAATTAAAGACTACAGTTGAGACGAATGCTAATACTGCACCTACAATTAAACATATTTGAATTAATACTTTCTCACCGAACATGTCTACCAATTTGCCAAACATAAATACTTGCACAACTACCCCAAAGATTGAACTGATTGTAATAATTGCTGCAATATCTTTCGGCGAGAAACCAAATTTATGATCTGAGAATAAGCTAAACACAGTTTCATACGCCGATAATCCGAATGCGAGTACAAATACGATAATAAATGCAATTGCATACATTGGATGTAATGATTTCTTTAAATCACCAATAAAACTTGATTCTTTCGTATTAGAAGAAATCTCTGCAAGTTCTTCTTTCGTTAACGGTTCTTTTAAAATAAAGATTGAAATCACACATGCTATAAAAGCAATTGCTGCTGCAACGAAAAACGGCACACGTATACCGTATTCTGCAATAAATCCGCCGATTCCAGGCCCTATAATGAATCCAGTACTAATAGCCGCAGATAAGTATCCCATCGCCTTTGGACGTTCCTGAATAGATGTAATATCCGCAACATATGCCGTAACACCAGGCATAATAAAAGCAGCACTAATTCCGCCTAATACCCTTGCCACATAAAGCATCCACACATCTTTTCCTAATCCAAAAAGAAGCTCTGAAACACCAAAAATAAATAATCCAATGATTATCATTTTCTTCCTACCGTAAAGATCAACCCATCGGCCTGTAATAGGTGAAGTAATGAGCTGTGCCATTGCAAACACTGCAACGAGATATCCCATCGTCTTCCCTGTTAAATGCATATCATTCATAAAGGACGGCATAACCGGAATGATTAATCCAATCCCTAAAAAAGCGATAAATATATTACTCAAAAGAATAACCAATACCATCTTTTGTTCTTTTATCGGTTTCTTCACTTTTTAACACCTCTTCCCATAAGTTCCTCTCAAAAAATAATACCCAAGAAGCTTTTTCTTTATCCTGCTCTTTGCGGGCTAGTAATGAGTGAGGATGCCTCCACTCATTAGAATTTCACTCTATCCTTCTACACATACATAAGTATTAGGTGAATGACTATCATTCAGTTTTCCTCAAAAATGAACCTACCTTTTCAGACAGGTTCATCTTACTACTTCTTTATATGTAGTGCATGTGTTAAAAAATCTAGTACTTCTGCCTTTTGCAAATCCACTTGCTCATCATCTTTATGATCATATAAATAAACTTGTTCCGCTGCTGATTCAACAAGAGCAATAAATAACTTCGCTGTTCGCTCTGCGTGAACCGAATCACGAATTTCACCGGCTTCTTTCGCCTCACTTAAAAATTCGCTTAACCACATATAAAGAGGCTCATACACAGCTTCCCACTCTTTTATATGTTCAGTAGATGCAAGACCTGCATACATTAAAGCTTGTATTTCACGGTATTCCTCTATAAAGTGAAACACCGCATCGATTACTTGTGCCACTTTATTTGAAAAAGGTACATCTTTTTGTACTTTTTCTTTCACTGCAAGTATCATCTTTTCAACCATCACTTCTGCTATTGCAGGCATAACAGATAGCTTAGAAGGAAAATATAAATAGAAAGTTCCTTGCGCAATGCCAGCTAATTTCACGATATCAGAAATCTTCGTTTTTTCGACGCCCTTTTCCTGAAACACTTCAATAGCTGCATAGACAATTTTCTCTTTTTTATTCATCATCTAAACCCTTTCACACGCATATTGAATGACTGTCACTCATTTTATAAGATAATCGATTGTACTGTCAATGATAGTGAACTCTAAGAGGAACTCATTTTTTTATAATAAAATCTCCTAATAAACAATTAGGAGATAAAAATGCAATATATCTTTAAGAAAGTGCCTTTAATCCTGTCACTCCACATACAATAAGAAACACACTAATGATACGCGCTTTACTTTTCGACTCACCAAACAAGAACATGTTTAACAAAACTGCACCTGCTGTTCCGATACCAATCCAAACCGCATATGCGACACTTACTTGTAAAAATAAGAAGGAAGTATACAAAAATGCGAAGGATGTAGCAAACCCACCGATATAAATCGCACCATTGGCTAATGTCTTATCTTTACTATACATTTTAAGTCCTATCACACCGACTATTTCACTAATTGCAGCACAAAATACGAAAAACCAACCCATTTTTAAGCAGCTCCTTCCACAGTTTCTTCTTTATTATCAGCTAGCTTTAAACCGATAACGCCAGCTACAACCATCACGATAAAAAATAACTTCCCTACACTGAAACTTCCGCCGAAAAGAAATACATCCATTAAGAAAGTACCTACCGTACCAGCTCCGGCGAAAACAGCATATACAGTCCCTGTTGCAAGATGTTCACACGCTTTAGAAAGGAAGTGAAAATCAACAGCGATAACTCCTAAAATAATAATCCAATGCCACCAAGTATTAGCCGTATTAAAACCAAACACCCAAAAAATTTCAAAGATACATGTTAATATGACATATAACCATGCTCTATTTTTCATACCTCTCACCTCTTATGACTGACTATCAGTCATTTTTATTTTAAAAAAATATACTCTTTCATCAATACTATATAAAAACAACTATCATCCTCATTTACCATTGTATTTGTTCCATTTCTAAGCTAACTGCATCCTGTCACATAAAAATGACTGAATGTCATTCATATATATATTGTACATGAACATTTTAAAAACTGTCAATGCCGAAAGTTTATTTAAAATTCCTTTCATCTGATTTGTATATTTCTTAATAATCTGTCAATACTGCTAGTAACATAATATTTTCTCCACTCCCCCTTGGAGAGATCCCTTGAATGGAGCAGTTAGCTTTTGCTAGCTGCTCTTTTTTATTTATCCGCACACCATGATGAAATACTCATAGATCAAATCCATTTTTCATCACATAACAACCATCTATTTATTTTCCAATGAGCTTTTGTATGCACGAATTTTATTCTCAAGCATCTTCTCTGTAACTTCTAAGTTTTCTCTTTGAATCTGAATAGATTTCCTATGATCTTCTAGGAGCTGTAAACGAGCTTCTGTTGTATGCTCCCCTTCTGTATATAATCTAGCGTATTCTCTTATTTTCGCTATTGGCATTTGCGTTTGTTTTAATTTCATTACAAATTGCAACCACTTTATATGTGACTCTTCGTAAAGTCGATTTCCATTTGTATCACGATTTGCAATTAATATATTTTCCTTTTCATAATAACGTAGTGTATGTGTGCTCACGCCTAATAATTTTGCTACCTCGCTAATTGTGTACATACTAAAACTCCCTTCACATGCTTACCCTCATATATTTTATAACCGTATCAAATTTATAAAAAACGTTTGACTTAGAGTATACTCTAACAAATACAATCTAACCATAAATTAATTTGAATTTAGGGGGATTTTATATGAAATACACTGTTATTACTGGAGCAAGTTCCGGAATTGGTTATGAAGCAGCTTTAGCATTTGCATCTCGCGGAAAAAATTTAGTACTTGTAGCTCGAAGACAAGAAGAATTAAACGAATTAAAATTGAAAATTAACGAAATGCATCCAGAATTGGATGTTGTCATTCGAAGAACTGATTTATCTGTTACTGAAGATGTTTATAAACTTTATGAAAGCCTACAATCTTTTCAAATTGAAACGTGGATTAACAACGCAGGTTTTGGTAATTTCGCCTCAATTGCTGAACAAAATTTAAATAAAATCGAAACGATGTTACATGTAAATATAGAAGCACTAACAATACTCTCTTCTCTTTTCGTTCGAGATTATTCAATGGTTGATGGAACACAGCTTATTAACGTTTCATCGGGCGGCGGATACACAATTGTTGCTGATGCTGTTACGTATTGCGCTACGAAATTCTATGTAAGTGCATTTACAGAAGGGCTGTCTCACGAACTGAAAGAACAAGGCGCAAAACTGCAAGCAAAAGTTTTAGCTCCTGCTGCAACTGAAACAGAATTTGCGAAGCGTTCATTTGATATTGATGAATTCCAATATGATAATGTTGTACCAAAATTCCACACTGCAAAACAAATGGCACAATTTATGCTCGACCTTTATGATAATGATAAAGTTGTAGGAATTGTCGACGGTTTAACGTATAACTATGAACTTAAAGATCCACTTTATAATTTTGCCGTGAGACAAAAGAATTCAAATTCTTAATAACCTGTCCATTTCTTATGGAAATATATGTTCCCACTATATATGTAAATAATAGTGGGAACTTTTTCTCTATAAAATTTTCATCCAACATACCGCACCATCGCCACTTCATCACAATAATCCACCTTTGGACAATGTCTACAATCAATCCATACTTTCTCTGGCAACGCTTCTTTATTTATAAAATCAAATCCACACTTTTGAAAAAATACTGTTTCATATGTTAAGGAAATTACTCTTCTTACATTTATTTTCGTAGCTTCCTCCATTACATGATTTACAAGCATACGCCCTATCCCTTTCCCTGCATATGTATGCGAAACTACTAACGATCGTATTTCTGCAAGATCTTCTCCTAATACATGCAATCCAGCAACTCCAACAATTCTCTCATCTTCTTTCATAACATATAAACATTGCAAATATTGATAAAGAGACAAAAGAGAACGTGGTAAAACAACTCCCTCTTTTGCATAAACCTCAATAAGACTATAAATTTCTTTCACATCACTCGTCACTGCATTACAGATTTTCATATTACATCCCCTTGCCCCTCAATATTAATATTTATAACTTAAAATGAATTTTAATTCATAATTTTATATAATAATACATCTCTCTTTTCTCCTCGTCAATCAATTTATACAAACAAAAACCAAGCAATCTAATCGATGCTCGGTTCCTCATTTCGTATCGGCAATACCGTCGAATATTTAATTTCACGAAGTGCTAAACTTGTCTGTATCCTTGTAATACCAAGCTTATTCAACTTTCTAATAAACTGCTCTAGTTCTTTACGATCACGATTTGCAACCTTTAATAAATAATCGTACTCTCCTGTTAAACAGTGACATTCTAACACTTCCGGCATCGATTCTAATTCTTTCTCCAACACTTCCAACTTGTCAAATTGATGAATATTCGTACTCATAAAAATAAAACATAATAAATCAAACCCAAGCTTTTCTTGATTTAAAATCGCAACTTGCTTATCGATGAAACCTTCCCCATCCAATCTTTTTATTCTTGCATGCATCGCAGCCGGTGATAAATTAACGCGACGTGCCAGCTCTGCATTACTTACTTGTGACTCCTTCTGCAATATATCTAAAATTTGTACATCCAAATCATCCAACACTTTAATAACAGACGACTCCATTACAATTCCCCCTTTTTTCTTACCGATGATTATTCGAAAAAACACCTTATACCTTACAAAAAACTGAATATCATTCCGTAAATATCATTCGCAACTAAATATTTTATCGAGTTTTCACCATTATACAAAAGAATATATTACATAATAAAGAAAAATGCTAAAATTATTTACAATTCGTATTGATTACAAAAAAGGGGATTTTAGCATGCCTTATTTTTACGTCTTTTTACTATTACTAACGAGCTTATTATGGGGAGGAAATTTTGTCGTTGGAAAATCACTCGTCGATCATGCATCGCCGATGACATTGACAAATTTAAGATGGATGATTGCGATTGTTTGTTTATTACCGATGGTATGGTTTAAAGAAAAGAAAATCCTTCCACCACGTACCGCAATACTTCCTTTAATATTGATGGGAATTTCAGGGGTCGCTCTTTTTAACATCTTTCAATTTTTAGCATTAGAAAAAACATCCGCTACGAATGTAGGTCTTATCTCTACATTGAATGCAATTTCAATCGCATTATTTTCAGTATTATTTCTAAAAGAAAAAGTAAATACACTTCAAATCCTATCCATGATTCTTTCATTCTTCGGGGTTATCCTCGTCCTATTAAAAGGTGATTTCTCGCTTTTATTTTCACTACATTTTAATAGCGGCGATTTATGGATGATTGCAGCAGTTTGTATTTGGGGAATCTATTCTGTTTGTAGTAAATGGGCAACAAAAACAACTTCACCACTTATGGCAACGTTGTACTCTGGTATTTTCGGCGTTATTTTATTACTACCGTTTAACATAGGTAGCTTCACTGTTTCAAATATAAATACTTCTTTCATCACATCACTTTTATATACTGGGCTTATTTCGACAGTTCTTTGTATGGTATTTTGGAATATTGGCGTACAAAAATTAGGCGCAACTACATCAGGTATTTTTCTAAACTTCAATCCAATTTTCACAGCCATTTTAGCATTCATATTCCTCGGAGAAGAATTAACGTGGATACAAATTTTAGGGACAATTGTCGTTGTAACAGGATGTTATTTATTTTCTCATTTTAAAACTGTTGCCGTTCAGCCTGTTAGACCTTTAATGCGAAAACATTCTTAATGAAAAAACATCGTCATCTGGGTTGGCGATGTTTTTATTTTCTCTTCATTTCTTTTATATACTGCTTTTCCTCTTCTGGCGATAAACGTTCCGTCGCCTTGCCAGTATCTCCACCTTGAAGGCTCCATAAAAAGTTATGCTCCTCAACAGTTTGAGAAAAATCTCCTTTTTCCCATCTATTTATAATAGAAAATAACTTCATTTTATATTGAAAACCTGTACTATTTTCAATATCTCTTTTTACATTAGAAATTTCCTTTTTTGTCATCTCTACAAATCCCCATTTTTCAGAGGATTTTACCTTTTGGTGCACCATTTTATGCATAGTAGAAATAATTTCACCTTCACTAATTTGCGGGGCTTCTTCTGCAGCTTTTTTCTCTTTTTCGTTTGCCGCTCGCTCGGTTTGAATATTTGTATTTTCTTTTTCCACATATGCAAGCAATTTCTTTCCGCCAACTATAGAAGAGATGATTACCATAATGGTAATACATATACCTACAATCCATTTAAAAAGCATTAGCTCTTCATCGCTTCCCTAACAATATGACTATCTACATACTGCTTAAACTTCACGATTTTTCCATTTTCAAGCTGCCATACATGAACAAATTCTGCTTCAAATGATTTTCCTGTTTCTTTATAAACTCCAGAATACATACCTTCAGCAACAATTACATCTTTTCCGTTTACTTCATGATATGTATTTACACTTGCTTTATAATCATCCCAGTCTGATCCTAAACGGCTAAATACATTTTCCATTATAGCTTCTACGCCTTTATATGTTCCGCCGTACGGGAAACCTTCTGCCTCTGTCCATTCCACTTTTTCAGAGAAGGCTTCTGCTAAATGCTTTGCATTCGAAGACGCTGATCCTTCATACGTGCTTTGAATAATTTCTAAATTTGATTTAGGCATATTACTTCCTCCCGTTTATTTATTTTTACACAAGATGTAACCTATACAGTTACATCTTGTGTAAAAAAATATTTAAATTGTTTTACTCTTAATCTATTTGTTGTAATCATTATAGTTACAATACTTCTTCAAGTCAACATTTATAAATAAAATTTACTTCGTTTTCATTACTTTCTCTTTTAAGAAACGATCTACATATCCTTCTGCTTTTACTACGAATAAATACGCACCCATTGATAATAATGCAAGATCTAATTCATATCCTGGATTCTTTCCATCTCCTAATAAACCTGCTGCTCCATTTACCTTTACGATAGCTCCAGCTAAAATAAGAGCGAATAACAATCCTACATATCGTACACCTAAACCGATAATTAATAATATACCACCAACTAATTCTACAGTTGCTACGCCGTATGCAAGGCCACCTGGTAAACCGATGCTTGTAAACCATCCTGCTACATTATCGATACCTGATTGAAACTTTGCTAAACCGTGTGCAAAGAACGTAACTCCTAACACGATACGAATAATTAAATTCCCAATATATTGATTCATTTTGAACTCTCCTTTTTGTTTTGTTATGGTGAACTTTTATTTACAAGTCAAAACAATACGGTATTTTATTTCATTCGTCAAATACTTTTTTAAAGAAAACAAAAAACATTATCCGTTTTACGGATAATGTTTTCCTACAAAATAGCGCTAATTCAAGCTTTTATTCTATCGCATAGAAAAAGTTGAAACATTTTTCCAGCGCCAATATAAGGCAGTAAAGAAACGTCCTCTTCCACAACTATTCCAACAACATTCACTTTCTCATCTACAGGTAAATCATGTGTAGCAACTTGCATCTCCCCTGCATATCTACCGTACAATTCATTATCAATTGTAATGCTGCCTTTCTTTCTTACAATTGTATGCATCGGCTGTAAAACCACTCTATTTCCTTCCCTTGATTCTACAGATCGAATAACATCACGAGCCGGATCTAGTCTATTTTTATGCACTTGCTCCACCACTTTTAATACTTCTTTATCAGTTATAAATGATTTGTAACGCAATGGAATAATCCCTCTACTCGCACTAGCTACTTCTTGCATACTTTCCAAACTTGCGCTTATATCTCCAATCAATACTTTATCAACACCACAATCTTGAACAAGTTCTAAGTACGCTTCAAGCGGGCGCATATTGCGATGTTTTTCTAACGTTGGTAACCCTTCATATAACGGACCACGTTTTTCCGCATCTCCTGGAATAAATGCCATCGTTTTTATTCCGCACTCCTGTAAATATTGATTTTGTTTTTGTAAGAAGGACTTTGCTAGTCCCGTCTCTGGACGTGGATAAAAATTATGCCACGCTTCTACATTCTCTACTCTTATATGTTCTGCAAGTAATTCTTTCCAAAATGGCTTTGTAATCGTACTCGCATTTAAAGCTACTTTCATCTTATGAGATACGCTTGCAATTTCTTTTGGCGCAATGCCGTAATCCATTCTTAAACCGGTAATGCCCCAGTCCAATAGTTCTTCCACATTTTCATATGTTAGCCCTAAATGATGTAACGATTTTGGAGAAACATCAACCATTAACTCCATTTCATGTGCAAGAGCTTGTTTCCCTAATATTTGAATTAACTCTTTATACGTATTTGGATCATCTTCTGGAATGTGCAGTGATGTAAAAATAGATGTAAACCCATTTTCCTTCGCTACTTTTAGCCACTCTTCTTGTTTCTCTACTCGTTCTTTTGAAAGATAAATGGAAACTCCGATCATATAAATCTCCCTTTCTATTAATAGAAAAAGAGAAAGGAATCCCTTTCTCTATATGTTTTCTGCCATTTCTTCTTTAAATCCGAAGAAATACGTAAAGATAAATCCGAAAGCATATGCAATTACTAAACCTAAGAAATAGAGTAAATATTTATTGTCAGCAATTAACGGAATTAAAGATAGCCCTGATACGCCAATTCCAAGAGAAGCTGTTTGCATAACTGCTTGGAATGCACCACCGACAGCCGCTCCTAAACAAGCAGTAATAAACGGTTTCCCAAGTGGTAATGTCACCCCGTATAATAACGGCTCACCAATTCCTAAAAAGCCAACTGGCAATCCACCTTTAATTACATTTCGAAGTCGTTTGTTTTTTGTTTTCACATAAATCGCAATTGCTGCGCCCACTTGGCCAGCACCAGCCATTGCGAGCACTGGTAATAAAGGTGTTACGTGTGTTTGATTAATAAATTCCATATGAATTGGTGTTAAACCGTGATGCAATCCGACCATAACGAGAGGTAAAAATGTTCCCGCAAGTACTGCGCCAGCAAATGCTCCGCCAATATTTAAAATATCATTAATTCCGCTCGTAATACCATCTGATAAGAAACCTGCTAATGGCTGAATGGCTAACATCGTTACGATACTTACAACTAATACAGTAATGAGTGGTGTCACGATAATATCAACTGCGTTTGGCACTGCTTTTCGAACTTGTCTTTCCACTACAACCATAAGCCATGCTGCAAAAATAACTGCAAACAATCCGCCCCGTCCGGGCACTAATGCTTCACCAAACAATTTTACGTTTGCCATCGCCGGGTTGAAAATTAAAATACCAGCAATTGCCCCAAGAACCGGTGTCCCGCCAAATTCTTTCGCTGTATTCCAGCCGACTAAAATTCCTAAGAATGTAAAGATACCGCCGCCAATGAGTAGTAACATTTGTAACCACGTTGCATTTGGATCAGCACCAGCATTTTTCGCAAAGTTAGCAACCCCGTTTATAATTCCTGACGCAACAAGCCCCGGAATTAATGGGATGAAAATACTTCCTATTTTTCGTAAAAAGTTTTTCACCGGTGTATTATTTTTCTTCTTAATCTCTGATTTCATCTCTTGCCCAATATCTTCAAGGTGATGATCTGCTACCTCACCAATTCGTAGTCCTGTCAAACCTTCCATTTCAGCTGCTACTTTATTTACTGTTCCTGGACCAACGACAACTTGAAGCGTCTCATCTTCTATAACACCCATAACGCCTTCAACTTTTTTCAAAAGGTCCATATTTACTTTACTTTCATCATGAAGCGTTAAACGTAGTCTCGTCATACAATGAGCAATACTACGAATATTTTTTATTCCACCAAGTTGCTCCGAAATTTCCTTGGCCATTCTCTCTTCTTTCTTCATAATAGAATCCCCCTCCCTATTACTTTATAGTGCTTTCTTCACAAACCCTTTTGCGTATTTTAGTTTCTCCAGTGCTTCCCCATACTCACACTGCAACAACACCATAACAATGGCAGCTTTTACGTTACGTTCTGCCTTTTCATAATACTCTGCCGCTACTTCATAACTAGCGCCTGTTGCTTCCACAATAATTCGTTTTGACCGTTCTACTAACTTTTCATTTGTGGATTGAACATCTACCATTAAGTTTTTATATACTTTTCCTACACCAATCATCGAAGCTGTTGAAATCATATTCAGCACTAATTTTTGTGCTGTACCAGCTTTTAAACGCGTTGATCCTGTTAATATTTCTGCACCTGTTTCTACTTCCACATTTAAATTTGCATATTTACTTATTTCAGCATTTTTATTACAAGAAATACTCGCTGTACTCGCTCCTACGCTCTGTGCGTATTTCAAGCCGCCAATTACGTAAGGAGTTCTGCCACTGGCAGCAATTCCAATCACTGTATCTTTCTCATTTAATCCAATACTTTTTAAATCTTCTTCTGCTAACTCTTCGCGATCTTCGGCACCTTCCACCGCCTTAGTAAACGCTTTCAATCCACCTGCTATAAATCCTTGCACCATTTTATCATCCGTGCCAAATGTCGGCGGACATTCCACTGCATCTAGGATACCTAAACGACCACTCGTACCAGCACCAATGTAAATTAAGCGTCCCTCTTCTTCAAAAGATTTAATAACAGTCTGTACAACCTTTTCAATTTGTTCTATCTCTTTTTCAACTGCTAACGCAACAGTTCGATCTTCTTCATTCATACTTTGCAATACTTCTTTTATGCTCATTTCATCCAGATTCATTGTTTTCTCATTACGATGTTCTGTCGATAAATTTTCTAACATATTTCCACCCTCTTTGAAATTATATTTCACACTTTTATTATAACTTTAAGAAACTAAAAATCAATAACCCTTTCTTATTTTATGAAATAAAATTTCACAACATGACATATTTGTGTCAAAGATAATAAAAAAGATGAGTCTCCTCATCTTTTCTTCTACTTTAACTTCCGTAACCGCAACGCTTCTTCTCGCGTCTCCATAAATTGATCCAATACTTTATTACCAATTCGGTTGAAAGTAATCACATATAAAGCATCAATCATATTCAGTTGCGTCATTCTCGACGCAATACTTGCAATACGATGATCTTGTTCTACATCTGGCATACAAAGACGAATGTCCGCTTCTTTATATAGGGGTGATGATTGATCTAATTTCGTAATTCCAATAACAGTTGCACCTTGTCTCTTTGCATACTGCGCCATTTCAAGCACATCTTTCGTTCGACCAGATGTTGAAATCGCAACAAATATATCACCTTCTTTTAAATTCGTCACAAGTGGCAACATCATATGAAAATCAGATAGCATCATCGCTGTAAATCCAAGCCGCGTAAATTTATAAGCCCCGTCCATTGCTGGCGTAGCTGATCCACCTACTCCGTAAAATATAATTTTGCCCGCATTGACAATACGATCCGCTGCTTTCTCAAGTTCCCTCTTATCTATTGCAGTAACACTCGCCTCAATTGCAGCTTTATTCACATAAGTAACTTTATTAAATAAATCATACGGTCCATCTTCTGTATTCATCACTGAAAAATCGTTAATATTATAATCAGCAATCGTTAATTCACGAACGAGTGCTATCTTAAATGCTTTAAAACTTCCGATTCCAATCGATTTACAAAAGCGAACGACACTCGCTTCACTTGCTCCTGCATTCGTTGACACTTCTTTCGTCGTTAAATTCGGTACAATCTCTGCATTCTCCATTATGTACATGGCAACCTTCTTCTCAGCTGGTGAAAATTGATCCATATTACTTTCAATTTTAAATAGTAATGTTGAAGCTTTCACTATTTAACCTCCACTTCTTACGGTTGCGTTCACTTATTTTCTCTTGCTTCAAGAAGGTAATAACCATCATCGCCAGGAGGATGAAACACATTTACAATGCGATTCCCTTTTTGATAAACAGTTCTTTCCCCCTCTGTCCACTTCTTTTCCCAACCGTTCATCCAAATCGCAACATCAGGTAAAAAAGCAGTATATTTCAGCTTCTGACCGTACTCACCATCTGCTTCTTCCGAAAAAATAGAAACCGGAAAATCTTTCACTTTTGATTCTTTCCATGCAGTAAATGGTATACATACTGCAATAAGTACGATTACACCGATAACCTTCTCCTTCGTAATCTTCACACTTCCCTCTCCTTGTCATATCACATACATAGATTTTACCATAATTACAAACCCTTCATGCTATATGATTATTGCTTTTGGGAATAAAAAAAGAGCTTACCTACATCAGATAAGCCCTTCCTGTCTATACAAAATATTTCTTCAAAAGTGGCGGTGTAATAATCGTCGTCAATATAACAACAATAACAATCGCTGTGAAATTTTCTTTCGCTAATAAATTCGCCGTAAGTCCATTTGCTGCGATGATAAGCGCTACTTCACCACGTGATACCATCCCCGCACCAATACTGATAGAAGATTCGCGATTAAATCCTGTCAGTCTTGCGCCTAAGCCGGATCCGATTAACTTTGTGAAAATCGCAACGAGAGTCATAATAATAATGAACCAAAGCTGACTTCCAATACCTTGAAATGTAATTTCCATTCCGATACTTACGAAGAATACTGGAACAAATATTGCATAAGCAATCGGTTCAATTTTATGTTCCACTTCATGCTTATACTCTGTTTGAGAAATAGCAATTCCTGCTGCGAATGCTCCAATAATGCCTGCAATTCCCATCATTTCACTGTAATAAGAAAAAGAGAAGCAAATAATAAGAGCTGTACTAATTAACGCTTCTGTTACACGAAGCGGGACAAGCATTTTCATAATCCAAGGAACGACTTTCCAAGCAATAAAAACAATACTTACAAAGAAAATAATTTTCTTTACAATGACCAGTGTTATATTCACATCTTGCGTTCCTAAAAAACTCATTACAAATGCTAATAAAATAACGACAATGACATCATCAAATACGGCAGCACCTAAAATGGTTGTACTTTCTCTCGTATTCATTTTTCCTAGATCACGTAGCGTCTGCACCGTAATACTAACCGATGTTGCGCAAAGTAATAACCCTAAAAAAATGGCATGGGATTGTATTAATCCAAACAGCAATCCTGTTACATAACCACCGATGAAAGGAAAAATAATTCCACCGGCCGCTACTGCAAACGACGATTTCAAATTCCGATTTAACTCTTCTAAATCTGTTTCAAGTCCCGCCATAAACATAAGTAACAAAACACCAATCTCACTCAATTCATCAATCAGTTCAGAACTATTAATAATACCAAGTACAGCCGGACCGATAATAATACCGACAATTAACTTACCAAGTACAGAAGGCTGACCAAGTCTTACACTAATGTCACCAGCTAATTTCGTACAAAGTAAAATGACGACAAGTTCAAAATAAAATAACATAGCATCTGCTCCTACTTTAACTTTAATCAGTGGGTCGTTAACCCCCGTCCATTTCTGCAAGTAGTTTCCCCTATTGATCCGCATTTTATTTGTCATATTTTTATTTGACAAAATATTCTGAATTATATTAAGATTAATCCAGCAATTTTAAAAAACTACATACCATAACTGCACCTCCACTTCCTTACTTACTCTTTTTTAATGGACTCATACTATAGTCGCAGTTATGGAAATGAAAAAACGGGGGGAGAGTCCAAAGTGAAGTCATTATTACGAAAAAAAGCGCTTAGTACTGAATCACCAAAGCAGCTAGCTAGAACATTAACTGCACTCGATTTAACATTTTTAGGAATCGGCGCCGTAATTGGGACAGGGATCTTTGTATTAACAGGTATTGTTGCAGCAAAACATTCTGGTCCTGGTATTATGCTATCATTCCTTATTGCTGCATTTACTTGTGCTTGTGTAGCCTTTTGTTATGCTGAATTTGCTTCTTCTATTCCTGTCTCAGGAAGTGTGTATACTTACGCATATATGACAGTCGGAGAAGTCGTCGCCTTCATCGTCGGATGGTGTTTAATGCTCGAATATTTACTTGCAGTCGCGGCAGTAGCTGTCGGTTGGTCTGGTTATTTGCAATCATTACTACAAGGGTTCAATATACACCTGCCCGCCATAATCGCCTCGGCCCCCGGCGTAGGAAAAGGTGGTCTCATCGATTTACCAGCTGTCTGCATTTTACTTCTTATTACTGGCCTTTTAAGTTTTGGTATACGTGAAAGTGCACGCATTAATAATATTATGGTTCTTATTAAGTTAGCCGTTATTATCGCCTTTATCGTAGCAGGTGCAAAATATGTAAAACCTGAAAACTGGACACCGTTCATCCCATTCGGATACGACGGTATTATTACTGGGGCTGCCACTGTGTTCTTCGCCTTCTTAGGATTTGATGCAATCGCAACAGCTGCAGAAGAAACGAAAAAACCGCAGCGTGACTTACCAATTGGTATTATCGGTTCTCTTCTTATTTGTACTGTTTTATATATGATCGTATCTTTCGTTTTAACAGGTATGGTTCCTTATACGCAATTAGACGTTTCTGATCCAGTTGCATTTGCATTGCATTTCGTTGGTGAGGATACAATTGCAGGACTACTCGCTGTTGGAGCGATGACTGGAATGACAACCGTTCTCTTAGTCGTTATGTATGGACAAGTTCGCGTTTCGTATGCGATGAGCCGTGACGGTTTACTTCCAAAAGCGTTAGCACGTGTAAATAAAAAAGTAAAAATCCCTTTATTAAATACGTGGATTACTGGCGTTGTTGCTGCTTTATTAGCAGGCCTTTTAGACTTACATTTGCTAGCGAATTTAGTAAACATCGGTACGTTAACAGCCTTTACATTCGTTTGCTGCGCAGTACTTATTTTACGAAAAACACACCCTGATTTAAAACGTGGATTCCGTACACCTTTCGTACCTGTATTACCAGTTGTCGCGATTCTTTGCTGCTTATATTTAATGATCAATTTGTCTAAAACAACATGGATTAGCTTTGCAGTTTGGCTTATAGTCGGCTTATGCTTCTATTTCTTCTACTCTAGGAAACATAGTCATTTAGCTATTGAAAAAACAAATGATGAAAAGAAAAAAGCATAACAAAATAGCTCGCCGTTTTAGCGGCGAGCTATTTTTCTGTACTATTATATTTTTTCGTTAACGACTGTAAAATGAAAAATATGCCGATGCAAGCTGTAAACCATGCCCAATTTCCTATTGGCGTTGCGTATTTCACAATTCCAATACCTACAAGCAATAGGAAAATAATCACCTGATATATGAGCTTCCACTTTTGCATATATTCCCTCCTTTACTTCGTTCCCTTCTTTTTATTCTTCCAGGCATTTAAACTATCAAAGAAGAAATTAATAAATAACGTGCCTAAACCCGCTAATAAAAACGTCATTAAAAATAAAACCCATATACTTTTTTCTTTTAAGAAATAATATCCTACAAGGAGCACAACCGCGATCCATACATATTCAAGAATTCTTTTTAGCTTTTTCTGTTCCAAATTATTCGCTCCTTCATTCTATACTAATTTTAGTATAACAAAAAAGAAGCCTATCACGATAAGCTTCTTTTCTTCTCTCTTATTTGTTTATGCTTTTTTCAACAAGTGAAATCGTATACTCTAATGTACGATTCATTGTTTCTACCTGTGTATCTTTTACTTTTACATCTTTCACTACAGCTTCGGCCACTGTAATTTTTTGACTCAGTGCTTTCACTGAACCGTCCGTTACATTTGCATCTTGCGCTTTTTTCACTACTACTTTTGCAGATTCAATATTGATTTGTAATTTTTCTTTCGGTGTTTTCGGTTGTTCTACTACTTTAGATTGTACAAATGTTACATTAGCTGTTTTTAATTCGTTATATGTTTGAACGATTTGCTCTCCCGTGCTCCCTACATTTTCAAACACTTGTTTTGCATTATTATAGCTTTTCTCTAGTTCTTGAAATGCTTCCTTTGAATATTGACCTGGCTTATCACCAAACTCATACGTACCAGCTAACACTTCTTTCCCTTTTCCAAGCTCTTCATATAACGCGTTCACTTGCTCTAATTTCGTACGGTTAGAAAACTCATTGTACGCTGCTAATACTTCTGAAGAACTTAACGCTTTACTATATAATTTCGCAAGCGCGATTTGTCCATTTAACGGAATGCCACCATTTCCATTGCTATCAGGATCCGCTCCAAGTGCAAATGGTACATTTGGATGATACACTTTCCCTGTAGCTGGTTGGCTATTTACTTTTTTACCATCGACATAAATAGCTACTTCACTTCCGTTATACGTTCCTGTTAAATGATACGTTTTGTTCGCTTCTAATTGAACTCCAACACGTTTATAGCTGCCACCAATGTGAGCCCATAATTCAACATATCCACTTCCTGTAGACTCAAATCCAATTCCGCCGCTCTCTGTATTTTGCAAAATACCTTGGCCACGGATTTGATTCATTGAAAATACCGTTTCTAACGTAAATGTATTTGCTACTTTCTCTTTTTGTGCTGCTGAAAATGGAAGGTATCCAAATGTATTAGATTGTCCGTTTAACTTCATAACATTCTTTTTCAATGCTTTATCATATTCAATAGTCACATTGCCCTTCACATCACCTTTTGTACCAAATGGTGAATTGTCTTTAAATGTACCATCTGCAAAATTCACATCGAAAACATCAGCCTTTGGCACTTTTACATTCGGATCAATCTCATCTTTTTTCGTAGTAATTTCTGCCGTTAAAGGCTGCGCACTTTCATTACCAAACGAATCAATTGCAACAACTTCAAGTGTATATGTTTTCCCGCCATCTAACCCTGCCAGTGTAAACGTAAGATCTTTCGGCACTGGATCACGATAAAACTCTGAGAATGCTAACAATTTATTTTTCATTTCACCCGTTTGCTTATCTCTAGCCTGCACACGGTAAGAGTGAACAAGGAGGTTGTCCAACGCTTGTGGGAATGTTACTGTTGCCGCATTTTCTGTTACATTTGATACAGCAAGCTTTACATCCTTAGCAAAGTATGGCTTTTCTTTATCACGATCTTCTACATGTGTAAATGTTTCTTTCTTTGCTGGTAATTTAATTTTCCAAGGCTCGCCTGTCCAAGAATTCGTATGGAAATCACGACGATTAATCGTTACTTCTTTATCATCTACTTCTACTAATAAACCTTGGCTTAACGTACTAGCTCCTGGCGGGATATTCCCTTGTACTTTACCACCTTCAACTTCCATATAACTTACTGAAGATGTACCAACTGATGTAAAGTCTTTTTGATGTATCGATCTCGGATCATCTAATGGATAATGTGAATGACCTGAAAACGTAATAACTTGTGGGTATTCTTTTAATACTGCATTAATTTTTGCGCTATCTTGTGTTCCCCATTCATGACTACCGTATACTGTCTCTTTAATGTGTTGATGTAAAAATACAAAAATCGGTTTTTCTGGATCATCTTTTTGCGCTTTTGCCATTTCTTCTTTTAACCAATTAATTTGCTTGTCCGAATAATAGCCATGAGTTGTTCCATTCTCTGGAGACATAACAAGGAAGTGATAACCTTTTACCACTTTATGATAATAAATTGATTCCATACCTGTTTTTTCTAAGAAACGCTTCTGTGCGCCCTCTACAGATAAACCGTTCCAATAATCATGGTTACCAAGAGAATTCATTCTCACGGCATCTTTATTTGCATTTTCATTATACACTTGCATGAAACGATCATATTGCTGCACTGATCCTGTATCTGTGAAATCACCTACAATAACAAATGCATCTTGCTTTGGTGCTAGTGTATTAAACTGTTCAATCGCTCTTTTCCAGCGAAACGTATCATCTGTTCCACTGTTTTTAATATGCACATCACTTACAACTGGAAAAACTATCTTCTTCTCACTTGATGCCTTTTCTTGCTTTTTCTCTTCCGCCTTGACTGATGTACTCCATGGAAATGATACGAATGCTAATACAAAAAACATTAATAATCCAATAAGGCCTTTTACTTTTCTTAAAGCATTTCTGTCCACGTGAATCCTCCTCATAATAATTGATTCATTACAAGGGCTATTTTATCTAATACATGTTAATGTCGTTTAAATAACAAATGAACTTTATTAGATTTTTGTAAATATACAGTTAATTAGAAATTAAGTCCAACATTACTCGTACTATTGTATACAACCACCTTTTGTCTAAAAGAGTCTGATCATTCTTTTCCTATGACTATTCACATATAATCTTTTCTATAACACTAATGATAAGTTAAGGTTTAAGCCTATTAGACAATCTTAATTTTTAATATTTCCTTCTTTTTTTAACACATCGGCCATGCTTTTACATTTAATAGTAATAAAAGACAACTTAAAAGGAGGGGTTGTATTGAAGAATAAAAAAAATATCGGCTGTTTCGCTCCTTTATCTATTATTTGTCCAGACCCTTGTCCACCGCCCCCTCCTCCAAATCCAAATTGCGAGCGAGTAACAAATGAATTTGCAGGGAATTTCCTCATAACTAATAACACCATCTCCTCTGCCAAAGATGCATCACAATTAATGATACTATGGCAAAGTGATGGGATACTACTTATATCAGGTACTGTCTCGGTTTACAATAGTACTAGCAGCAACGAAGCAATTACAATTCAAATCGTTGGAACAGTAACCAATATTTTCACTGTGTTTCCTGGTAATACAATATCGTACACAGGAAAAGACCTACAGTCGATCAATATTATCAATATAACAAGTAATCCTTCACTATATTTAGAAGGCAAGTACTGTTGCGAATTTACATGTTGCTTATAGAATACCAATTTCATTATTTCCTTAATATAAAAAGCATACCGTTCACGGTATGCTTTTTATGAGATTGGATAACGTACTGTAATACAAAACTCTCCTTGATTAACAGTCGTTCCTGTCGTAGTAATTCGGACAGTAGTAAAATATCGGACAGTGAAAGTACCACTACTTTGTGGTTGTACAGTAATTGTATCAACCACTGTTGCACCTACTAAAAAATCAACTGTAATCGGGTTGGCACCTACATCATACTTCACGTAACCTGAACCATATACTTCTTGCGTGATATTATTTGTATATACAATTTGAGTACCAGCACCTGTAATAGACCAGTCTGTACATACTTGGTCTTGCACAAGTGTTTTATTAGAACAACAAGACAAACTGGAACTTCTCATTCCCATTTCGATCCTCTCCTATTCTGCTATGAAAGTGGATAACGTGTTGTAATACAAAATTCTCCCTGATACGTTCCAGCAGGTGTTGCAGGTAACACAACTTGTATACTATCAAAGCGGCGATACGTAAAAGCAATACTCGTTCCTGGGTTTAATGTTTGTGTATCAATTGTACCCCCAGCAGAATCAAGTACCTCTACAGTAATTGGGCCTGGTCCAACATCATATTTAACAAAACCAGTACCAATTACGTTTTGGTTAATATTATTTGTATAGAGAACATTATCAATTGCTGTTGCAACTACAGTAGCAGACCACGGACTACACACTTTATCTTGCACATAATTTTTATCTGGACAACAAGTTAATGCTGACCCTGAGCACTCACAAGACATAGTTGTTTCCCCTCTCTCTTTTATATTCCCTATATGTGTATGTCCCCCAGAGTCTTTTGCCTGTACTATTCATCTATTTTCAAAAAATATTCATGTGACTAGATAGATTCTGTTTTGTTTCTTTTTTTCATATATTTATAGACAAAGATACTAGCAACGATAAGAATAACGCCTCCTAATATCGGTAACATATATTGCCCAACAACATCCGCTGCTTTTTCCCAATGTGGACCTAATTTCATTCCAAAATAAACATACAAAGTCGTTAACGGGAACATTGCTACAAATGTATATATGCTAAATTTCCATATGTTCATTTTCGCCATACCACATGGAACAGAAATAAGCGTTCGAACTCCTGGCACAAAGCGTCCAACAAATGCTACAACCGGTCCATATTTCTCAAAGAAATCATCTGCTTTTTGAATTTGTTCTTCTTTAATGAAGAAGTATTTCCCGTATTTTATTAATAGAGGACGACCACCGTAATAACCGAGTGCATATAACGTTAAAGGTCCTGTCGTTCCGCCGAGGGTTCCGGCTAATACAGCAAGCCAAAAATTCATATCTCCCTCGTACACCCAATAACCAACCATGGGCAAAACTACTTCTGCTGGAATAAATTCAAACGTTAATGCTAACACAACTCCAAAATAAGAAAATTGCTTTAAAAACTCGATTATATCTAAAATAATTTGCTCCATATTTTCTACCCCAACTCCTATCCTACGTTTACGTTATGCTTTTCTTGTAATTGAACTGGCGCCATTTTTACAATTCGGTTCAAAATAAATAATACAATTCCAATATCATCTAAAATACCGATAAACGGTAAGAAGTCTGGAATTAAATCGAGCGGCATCGCAACATAACCAACTAAAAACGCAATAGATAAAATTTTCTTCTTTATTGAAACCTCTTTTGAAGTGAAAAAGTCAAATAGGAATGGAACAAATCGGCGAACATGAAATACAACTCTTAATCTACTAATAAGTTTTTTCATTTTTATATCTCCTCTCTTTGTATACAAAAAGGCCCCTACCAAACATGGTAAGGGTCCTAAAAAAGACAATAAGGGGCCTTTACCATTGCTGGTAAAGGTCTCACTAACAACGAAACGTTGCCAATAAAGCCGAGGGTTTCTCCCTGTAATGACGACTTTACTGTAATAAGTTACTCCCCTTTATATACACAATTTTATACAATCACATTAAAATATTTTGGAGGGCTTGTCAATATATTTTATATCCCACATCCTCCTGCTTAACATTCCGTAAAAACAAAAAACGTATAGGAAATTTCTTACTATCTCATAATATACATAATCATTTTTGAATGAAAGGAGAGGCTTCATTTGCATACCGTATGGAAAGGTGCCCTTTCACTTGGACTATTAAATATAGGAATCAAACTATACAGTGCCGTAGAAGAAAACGATATAAAGTTTTTAAGTCTTCATAAAGAATGCTTAACACCTATTAAATATAAAAAATTTGCTCCTGATTGTACGGATGAAGAAATTGATGATAAAGATATTGTAAAAGCCTATGAATACGCACCTCATAAGTACATTATTATGGATGAAAAAGAATTAGCTGAGTTGCAAAAAGCTCACGAACCAAGATCTATTCGTATTATATCTTTTATCCAAAATAACGAAATTGATTCTGTTCTCTACGATCGTTCTTATTTTATAGGCCCTACCTCAGGACATGAAAAATCATATTTATTATTAAAAGAAGCACTTGAACGTACGAATAAACTTGGTCTTATCCATATTTCCATTAGAAAAAAACAACATTTAGCTATTATCCGTAACTTTGAAGATGGGCTTATATTACAAACTATTCACTACCCTAATGAAATTCGCGATATAACAAATACACCTAACTTACCAAGTAACGAAAATTATCCGATTCAAAAACAAGAACTCACAGCAGCAATCAATTTAATCCACCATCTTACAAATCCTTTTGAACAAGAGATGTATACAGATGAGTATAAAGAAGCCCTTACCGAACTAATCGAAAACAAAATTGAACAACAGGAAAAAACCGAAACAATCTCTCCAACTCCAAACATCATCAATATTATGGAGACATTACAGGCAAGTATTGAACAAGCAAAAATAAAAAGAGAAAATAAAGCAGAAAAAGAGGCCAAATAAAATTGACCTCTTTTTTCTTTAAAGCGGATTACATTTTGGCATCTCAAGTCCAGACGATTGTGCTAATTTTAATAAGTAATAACATTCTTCTCTTGCCATATGATCCGCCATTCTAGCAGATAATGCACTTAATATTTCATTCGATAACTCCAGCTCTTCGACCTCATGGAGAAAATGCGAAAATAATTTTAACTCAAGTGAAACATCTTTTGTAAACTTCTTTAATGCAGGAAAATGATGAAGCTCTGTCCGTAAATACCCCGTCATTTCAACTGCCTTTAAATAAAATTGTTCAAAGTGCTTCGTAAATTCTTCGCTTTTCTCTTTTAATCTTTTTTCAACAAGATCTAATCCACCAGAAATAGACCCTGCATGGCCAGCCGCATCCGTTAACCAAACGAGATGATAATGTAATTCATGAAAAACAGGCGGAACTTCTCCTTTATTTAAAAATTCTAACACTGTTATATACTCTTCTACTTCGTTTACCATATGATTGATGAAAGTTGGCGTAAAATGAATAGTGATTTTTCCCTCGAGTTGTTTCTGTATAATACTTAATTTAAACGTTCGTATTTCCTTTGCGGCTCGTTCTGCCTCTTTTGAAAACGCAATGAGATTCACATTACGAACTTTATTTAACAGATTCGTAAATGTTTCAACAAAATAAGTGGCCTTTTTTATATCCTCTTTTTCCTTCGGAGCTAATGCATCAAGTAAAAATTGCGAATGATCAGTAAGCACCTTTAGCCAAAATTGATGCTCAAACAATGCACTTTCTTCATAATTCCTCTCCACTAAATCCCCTCCGTTTATTCGTCCTTCTCTATCACTTGAATTTTATATCCATCTGGGTCTTGTACTACAATACTCTTCTCACTTTTGTTTTCTGTATATGCAATTTTATAAAACACTAACCTCTTCTTTAAGTTCTCTATGTTAGAAATTGAAAATATTAGTACATCAACCGAATCCGTAACACTCTTCTCACGCCCACCCAAACTACGATTCATTACAAAACTAACTCTCATTGAATCAGCATCATACCAAACCCCTGTTACATCTAATTGGGGTCTTTCTAAACTAGGCTTGATTCCTAAAATCCCTTCATAAAAATACAAAGTTTCCTTTAAGTTTTTCACTTCCAATACAATGAATTGTTTCACATTCTCCACATTCATTCCCCCCGTACCTATTACTTTTTTATATGTGTCATAAAGGCCTATTATGTCTGAATACAATACGTAGTGATGAAGAATATAGGGAGGTTTATTAATGGATAAATATATGAAATCATATGTGCCATATCATAGTCCTCAAGATCCTTGTCCTCCTATTGGTAAAAAATATTACTCTACCCCTCCTAATTTATATTTAGGTTTTCAACCGCCAAATTTACCACAATTCTCACCGAAAGAAGCACTACAAAAAGGAACCTTATGGCCTATCTTTTATGATTATTACGAAAATCCTTATAAAAAAGGGCGGTGACTACTGACGTGAACCAGCCACTACCAGAAGAGTATTATCGACTTTTAGAGAATCTCCAAGAATTAGACTTTGTATTAGTTGAACTAACCCTTTACTTAGACACCCACCCAGACGATACAGCAGCTATTAACCAATTTAATGATTTTTCCTATAAACGAAGAGTATTAAAACAACAGATGGAAGAAAAATATGGACCGCTTCAACAGTATGGAAATAGCTATTCTAATGCCCCTTGGGAATGGAGCAAAGGTCCTTGGCCATGGCAAATATAAAGGAGAGAAACTATGTGGATTTATGAAAAAAAATTACAATACCCTGTTAAAGTAGGCACTTGTAATCCAGCACTTGCAAAATTATTAATTGAGCAATACGGTGGTGCAGATGGAGAATTAGCTGCTGCACTACGTTACTTAAATCAGCGTTATACAATCCCGGATAAAGTCATTGGCCTCCTTACCGATATTGGTACAGAAGAATTTGCGCATCTTGAAATGATTGCTACAATGGTTTATAAGCTGACAAAAGATGCGACTCCTGAACAGATGAAGGCAGCTGGTCTCGACCCTCATTACGTCGATCATGACAGCGCACTTCATTACCATAACGCAGCTGGTGTTCCATTTACTGCAACCTATATACAAGCTAAAGGTGATCCAATTGCCGACCTATACGAAGATATTGCGGCTGAAGAAAAAGCGCGTGCCACATATCAATGGCTTATCAACCAATCTGACGATCCCGACATAAATGACAGTTTACGCTTTTTACGCGAACGAGAAATTGTCCATTCACAACGTTTCCGAGAAGCGGTTGAAATTTTAAAAGAAGAACGCGATAGAAAAATATATTTTTAATACACGTATCCTAGCGATATGTGTTTTTTTTACGTTAAAAGTTAAATCCTTCCTATTAAACATACAAATAGTATATTTATTCGATTTAATGCATTATTTTTTAATTTTTTCAAAATTCCCTATTGCTTTCTAGTCATCAGACCTTTAAAATAATAACAGTTACTCGACAAATTATTTGAATTTTCGACAAAAATACTCATTAGGAGGATTTTCTTTATATGCGTACAACTTTGAAACCAGCGCAAATACTTTCGATTAGTTTATTACTCTTCGCAGTTTTCTTCGGTGCTGGTAATATGATTTTCCCGCCCCTTCTTGGCCTTTCTTCCGGAGAAAATATGTGGGTTTCCATTACAGGGTTTATTATTACAGACGTCGGTTTATCTTTACTTGCTATCGTTGCTGTTGCCCTTGCTGGTGGTAGTTTTAACACTTTAGCGAGCCGTGTTCATCCAAAATTCGCAGCAGTATTCGCTATCATTATTTATCTTTCAATCGGCCCACTATTTGTTATTCCACGAACTGGATCTGTATCTTATGAAATTGGGATTGCACCACTTTTCCCAGATCAATGGTATTCTATGTTAGTTTTTAGTGCGATTTTCTTTACAGTCGTTTACTTCTTATCATTAAATCCATCCAAGCTAGTAGATCATATTGGTAAAATATTAACGCCAATTTTACTTGTAATTATTGCAATTATGGCAACAAAAGCGATTCTTTCACCAGGAACGTTTGCAGAGCCTATCGGTGACTATAAAGACATCCCGTTTTTCAAAGGATTTCTTGAAGGATTTTTAACGTTAGATGCAATTGGCGCTCTCGTACTATCAACAATTGTTGTAAATGCAATTCGTCAAAACGGTATACAAGAGAAGAAATCTATCGCGAAATATACAATCATTTGCGGAAGTATCGCTGCTCTATTCTTAACAATTGTTTACTTCTTACTCGGTTATATCGGAGCTTCAAACGGAAACTTGGGACAATTCGAGAACGGTGGTCAACTATTAGCAACTGTTATGTACCAATTCTTTGGGACAAGCGGTAATGTTTTATTAAGTATCGCCATTATCTTCGCTTGTTTAACAACAGCAATTGGTGTTGTAAGTGCATTCGCCAACTATTTCGCAACAGTATTAACAAATGTTTCTTACAAAAAGCTCGTACTATACGTTTGTATCTTTAGTTTCGTTATTTCAAACTTAGGATTAAGCTTATTAATTAAAATCACACTACCTGTATTAATTATTTTGTACCCAATTACAATCATTTTAATTTTCGTATCATTTATCGATAAATATACGAAACGTAAACCTTCTGTCTACATCGGAGCAATGATCGCAGCATTCATTATTAGCTGTATTCATGCACTTGATAATGTGGGAATGATACCAAGTTTTATCGCTAATATCGTACACACGATTCCTTTTTATAACTTAGGAATCGGCTGGATTGTTCCAGCAATAATTGGTGGTATAATCGGATACTTTATTCCGCAAACAGAAGCTGAAGGTGAAGTTTCTGCAAAGTAAAAAGAAGCAAGCATGAAATCCATGCTTGCTTCTTTTTCTCTTCACATCGTATGTTTAAACGTAAACAACTCTTCCTTTGACTGTACAGCAGATTGTTCCTCTTCTACAACTTCCTTCTTTATCTCTCCCCCTAATCGAACTTTCAACATCGCCTCTTCTAGACTTTTTACAATCATATTTCCTGAAAAAATGGTAAGCCCGAAAAATGTAATTGGGACGAGAGGAATCCATGGATGCACTGTTAAAGATCTAAAATAGACTCCAATTAGCCCTGACCATTCATGTGTGTAAGATTCTATTTCTTCTATCGGTCCTAAAAACTTAACCGTTCCGCCAAAGAATATTTCTAGTAACCCTAAGTGCAGTAAAATAGTAAGAGTCTGCGTAAACTGCTGAAAAAATACAAGTATAAACGTCATATAAAGGTGCGGGAAAAGATGCTTTATAACAATATGTCTTCTCGATCCACCTAATATGCGTGCGGCATCAACAAATTCCTCCGTTCGCAATTTACGAACTTCCTTCGCAACATACAGTGCAATAACTGGCATTACAAGCATTACAAGTAAGACAACTTGAAACGAAGCCCTTTCAAAAAAGGTTGTTGTTTCCTCCCCGCTTCCAAATGCATTTGCAGATTGAAGAAAAAAATACGCAATCATAACTGTCGGAATAACTGTAAAACTATCAAAGAAAGCCTCAATTTTTGAAAATCCTCTTTTTATATACGTTCCGAGTACGACACCGAAAAACACACCTATTACCATTCTAAGTGCCGCAATTAAAATAGATATACCAATCGTCCACTTCGCGCCTTCAATAACTAAATGTAAAAGGTCGTATCCTTTCCGATCTGTCCCGAGTAAAAATTGTAATGAAGGTGAAAACGGTGGCACTTGTGGATTTTCATCCGCATCATATTGCAATGTAACTTGTCTAATATGTCCATCATTCCATAACGTATTTCCGATGCTCAAAAGAACTAATAGGAGAAGAAACCCAATGCTTATCCAAAATCTTTTATCACGTTTTATATACGTCCACATATTATAATCTCTCCTTCATCGCAGCCGGAATGAGATAATGAAACAATTTAAATAAAATAAAAATCGGAATATATATAAGAAGCACACTAACGATGAAAACCTCAACTCTAATACCAAAATAAGATTTCAAAAACATAAAAATACCACCCGTATTAAAAATCCATTCTATAATATATAAATTAGATAACATAAAAAAGATATTCGTTTTCGCAAAGAATAATGTACTAAGCAACACATTTCGTAAAATATGACGATTTAAAATATGAAAGCGCCCCAGCCCTTTCGCCTTAGCAAATAGTACATAATCTTTTTCTAGTTCATTTTCAAAACGAAGCACGACCATTTTTACAAACATAATCGTAGTCGGGATGCTCAAACAAAGTATCGGCAATCCTCTAATTGACTCGCCTCCAATTGAAGCAATTTGAAAAGGTAAAAAACCTGTTTGTTTAAAAAACCATATAACTAAAATTTGTGATACTAAAATAAGAAGGATATCTGGAATAGATTCTAGGAAGATAAGAAATGATTTAATTCGATGTTGTATACGCGGTGAACTACTCATAATTACATAAACAATACAAAATGCTACAAATAATGAAATAAAAAAAGCAGCTAAAAAAATAATAATCGTTTCTTTATAATGGACGAACAGCTGTGGAAATAAAAATTTACCTTTCACATATTGCAAATTGGAAATATCCATTAAGTTCACAAACACTTCTTTTAAACTCTGTATGTACTTTGATACATCCAGCTTAAATCCATAAAACAATTTCGGCAGAGCCCCTAACATAATAATCCCCAAAATCGAAATAATAAATTGAATTGTCACTTCCATCCCATTCAGAAAAACTTTTTTGACCACGTTTTCCCTTCTCTCTCTTTATATTTTACTCTCTAATTTTATTCTTAATTTTCTGAATTGTAAATATTCAAACATAAAAAATCACTAGGTTATGATCCTAGTGATTCTTTATGCGCATGCCTTTCTCTTTTTGCAAACGGCATATACAAAATAAAACACCCAATAAGCGCTGCGAGTTCTAATGAAATAATATAGTAAGGATGCGGTCCTAACATATCGAGTAATGAAGCTGTTTCTGGCTTATGAGCTAAAAACATATAATTACCGCCTGTTTTATAATTCACAAACGAAACAAGCGGAATCAATATGTTTAAAAATATCATCGTACGCTTAATAGATTGCAAGGTCGGTCTATAGCCTTCCACCCAAGTCATAAAGAGTGGTGCCCAAATGAGCAATATATGCGCGATAAAATATTCAATGAAACGAAAATGCGGAAAAGCATACTGCAAGTTTGGCGTTAAAATAGCTTGTGATGCACCAATAATTCCCGTGAAAAATACAATCTCATATATGCGGTAACTTTTTGTTACGATCATAATCGACGCTAATAATAAACTAATCGTACATAATTCAAACGGTAATGAAGTAGCTAGCTCAAAAATCCCCGCTTTCCACTCCCACATATGAAGCCCAATTTCACTACCTATAAATAAAAATGCAATTGCATATCGAACCGTTATATTCCACTCACTTTGACGTAATACATCTTGGTATTGATACAGAAAAAATATCCCCACCAACATAATAAATAATATAAGGGCATGTTGCCTTGAGTATGGAATAAATGGTTTTAATGGGTGTGCGCTAAAATAAGCTTCCATCTTCCTTCCTCCTTTCCTCCATACAATATTATTGTAAGAAAGAAACGACGAGTCAATTCATTTGCTTACACTAGGACAACCTCTACCTTACATTTACATATTCATACCTTACAAAACTGTAAGGTTATTGTAAGCTAAAACGATTTGTCAGATTCTTTACCTCTTCTATACTTAATGTAGATACTAAAACGAACGAAAAGGTGATAAATAGATGAAGAAGAAAAATAAAGTGTTAATTACTAGTGTAGTAGCAATCGGAATTGCAGCTGGATCATACTTTGCATTTGCTGGTGGCGGTTCAGATGTAGCAATGGCATATAGCGGATATAAAGTAACCGAAAAACAAATCCAAAACGCGCAAAAATTTGGTGGCGAAGTTATTCCAAATGGAATTGAAACTATTTCATTCGATCCAACAAAAGGAACATATGAATTAGCTGTGAAAAAAGGCGATGAAGTGAAAAAAGGTCAGCTTCTATTTAAATACAATGATCCGACTGCGAAACAAGGTGTAACAGAAGCAGAAATGCAAAAGAAAATCGCACAAAAAGAAGTAACGTTGCTCCAAAAACAAATTGATGTAGCGAAACAAAAATTACAAAAAGATAAAAATGCAGGCCTTCCTGCTGAAGCATTAAAAGCATCAGAAGCCGAAGTTGGGCAATTAGAATCACAAATTGAAATGAAAAAGTTTGAAGTTGAAAAAGCTGATGAAATGATTAAAGCAGCAAAAGAGAAAGTAAACAATCTTTCTGTAACAAGTCCTGCTGATGGCGTAATTGATGATATCGTAAAAACTGCTGACGAAAAAACAGGTATGAGCGGAATTACTCTTCGTCACGCTGGTCAATTTAAAGTAAAAGGTCAAATTTCTGAATATGAGCTTGCTAGTATGAAAGTTGGGCAAGAAGTAACTGTTTCATCAAAAACTGTCGCTGGTAAGACTTGGACAGGAAAAGTAACAGAAATCGGTTCTACACCATTAAAGAGCATGGATGAAAATAAAACTGTTTCTAACTATCAATTCACTGTCACATTAGATAATAGTGACGAATTACAAAACGGCTTCCACGTTTACGTAACAAGTAAATCTGGCGAAGCAACTGGTACAATTGTTCCGAAAAGCAGTATCGTGAAAAAAGGTGACAAAAATGTTGTCTTCGTTGTAAAAGACGGTAAGGCGAAAGAACAAGCAGTTACTGTTGAATTCGAGACTGATAGCGAAGCAAAAGTTTCTGGAGTGAAAAAAGGAGAGGAAATTATCTCTAAACCTGAAAAAGACTTAAAAGATGGTATGGAGGTTGTCGCCCAGTGATTAACTTAAAAGGCATCACGAAATCCTTCCAAAATGGTGCAGAGTCCGTTCAAATATTACACGGAATTGACGTAACACTGAACCAAGGAGAATTCACTTCAATTATGGGACCTTCTGGTTCTGGTAAATCAACACTAATGAACATTATCGGTTGCTTAGATAAACCGACGACAGGTACGTACGAACTAGCCGGTCAAAATATTTCAAACATGACTGAAACAGAACTTGCACACGTACGTAATAAAGAGATCGGATTCGTATTCCAAAACTTCATGTTATTACCGAGACTTACAGCGCTTCAAAATGTAGAACTACCTCTTATTTACGCTGGAGTCGATAAAAAAGAAAGACGCGAGCGCTCATTAGCCGCTTTAACAAAAGTCGGTTTAGCTGATCGCGCTACTCACTTACCGAACGAATTATCCGGTGGTCAAAAGCAACGTGTCGCCGTTGCCCGCGCAATCGTAAATAACCCGAAATTCATTTTAGCCGATGAACCGACGGGAGCACTTGATACGAAAACAAGTACACAAATTATGGACCTCTTTTACGAATTAAATAAACAAGGCTCAACAATCATTATGATTACCCATGACCGTGAAATCGGGGAAGCTGCAGCACGTCAAATTGTAATTCGTGACGGAAATATCGTCCAAGATTGGAGAGGTTAATTTTGAATACGAGTGAAAATATACGCATGGCCCTTTCCTCTATCTTTGCTCATAAAATGCGTTCTATCTTAACGATGTTAGGTATTATTATTGGGGTTAGTGCCATCATTACTATTATCTCGATTGGGGATGGAACAAACGCAAAGTTCCGCGAACAAATCGGGAATGAAAAAAAAGATCAGTTTTCTGTAAATTATAAGACAGAAGATTACTCAGATATGGACGGCAAAATTTCCTCAAGCATGTATGAAAGTATATCCAAAATTTCTGGTGTGCAAGAAGTTTATCCAGATGTAAAAGGAAAAGAAAAAGTATATGCAGGAAAAAAAGAATTAGATCTTGATATTACCGGTGCAAAAGGTGATTATTTTGAAGATACATCTAAATTCAAACTTGAGCACGGCAGATTTTTAACAGCAGCTGATTTAGACAGACCTGAACACACAATTGTATTAAATACAGATGCTTTTGATAAATTATATTCTTCATGGGAACCAAACTTATATGTAGATATAAAAGGTACACCATACAAAGTAGTTGGCGTATATTCAATAAAAGCAATGATGGGTGGCATGACATTTAAAGAAGGTGTCATTTCAGCAGAAAACTGGCCTGTACTATTCGGGAAAAACAACTACGATTCTGTAACGGTAAAAATTGCTCCTGGTCAAGATAAGGAAACTGTTCAAGAAGCAGTTGTAAAATCATTAAATGAAGCAAAAAAACCAGAGCATTCAGGTAAATTTGAAGTACCAGATCCACAAGAATTCTTAAAAGAAATTGATAGCTTCACAGGTATATTAAAAAGTGTATTCGGTGGTATTGCTGCTATTTCCTTACTTGTAGGTGGTATTGGTGTAATGAACATTATGCTAGTATCTGTAACAGAGCGTACACGTGAAATTGGTATCCGTAAAGCATTAGGTGCAACACGTGGTAAAGTATTAATGCAATTCTTAATCGAAGCTTGTATTTTAACAGCACTTGGTGGTTTTGTCGGATTTATGCTTGGAATCTTCTTCGCATGGATTGTCGCAATGTTTGCAGGATGGCCACTTGTCGTTTCACTAAAACTAGGACTTATCTCCGTTGCCCTATCTATGTTAATCGGTATACTATTCGGTTTACTACCAGCTAACAAAGCTGCCAAACTGGATCCAATTGAATGTTTACGATATGAATAAACAAAAACGTAGGAGTTTATACTCCTGCGTTTTTTATTTACCTATTAAATCGAGTTTCTTCTATTATATATGTTTCACGTTACAACTATCATTCTAATACTCTTCATTATTTATAGGTACTAAGGCTATTATCTAATCCTATTATTGCAAAAATACTATGTAACAGACGAAAATCAAGGCGTAATTTTTTCCATACTTCGACTGATTTTGTAACAATTATATCGATATTTTATTAAATTTCACCTCATTTATATATTTTCACGCCTAAAAAGATTATCGTTTCATAACTAAATTTCCATTCAAACAGTAAAATAAGCTATTTTTGTAACACTATAGATATCATCAAGAAATATTACTGTAACATTATTAACGTTACAGTAATTGAAATACTACTCATTTTGTGTTTCATATGCCCTAATACGCCAAAAAACAACAAGGAAGCGCTATCAGGATATTTATGGAATTGTTACAGAATATTAATGCCCCATTACGAAAGCTTTGTAATTTTATGTTTTTCGCAAATAAGAAAATAATGGTTGCTATAATGAGGTCAACGAAAACAAATGCAATGGAGGCTATTATGAAAAAATTTATGGGTATAGCAACAGCAGCGGTTTTTGGTCTTGGGATTTTCACAACATCTGCTAAAGCAGAAACAATCGTAACGACTGACGTACTAAACGTACGAGAAAACCCAACTACTGAATCAAAAGTTGTAGGAAAATTATTAGATGGATATAAAGTAAATGTTTTACATACAGAAAATGGTTGGTCAAAAGTTCAATTGAATAGCGGTAAAGAAGCTTTCATAAGCGCTGACTATACAAAAGACACTTACTACGTAACAGCAAACGTATTAAACGTACGTGCTGGGGCAAACACAGACTCAGAGATTCTTGGTAAGTTGAAAAAAGATGATGTAATTGAAACAACACACCAAGTACAAAATGATTGGATTCAATTTGAATATAACGGAAAAACAGCTTATGTTCATGTTCCTTACTTAACAGGTAAAGCACCAGTTAAAGTTCAACCAGTAGCTAAAGTTGAAAAAACGACTACAGTTCAAGATACAGCTAAAGTTCGTGAAGCAGCTAAAGCTCAGGAAGTAGCTGAAACTCAAGCAAAAGCTAAAGCAGTGGAAGCAACTAAAGCTCGCGAAGCAGCTGAAGCTCAAGCAGAAGTTAAAGCTCAAGAAGCGGCTAAAGCTCGTGAAGCAGCTAAGGCTCAAGAAGCAGCTAAAGCTCAGGCAGATGCTGAAGCTCAAGCAGAAGTTAAAGCTCAAGAGGCAGCTAAAGCTCGTGAAGCAGCTAAAGCTCAAGCAGATGCTGAAGCTCAAGCAGCGGCTAAGGCTCAAGAAGCAGCTAAAGCTCGTGAAGCAGCTAAAGCTCAAGAGGCAGCTGAAGCTCGTGAAGCAGCTAAGGCTCAAGAAGCTCGTGAAGCGGCTAAGGCTCAAGAAGCGGCTAAAGCTCAAAAACCAGCTACACAACAACCTGTTGCAAAAGAAACTGAAACAAGTACACCATCATCTTCTCGTGAGTTACGTGTTGTAGCAACAGCTTACACAGCAGATCCACTTGAAAATGGTTATAAAGCAGGCGACCAAGTAAAATCAGCTTTAGGCCACAACTTAACAGCTAATCCAAACATGAAACTAATTGCAGTTGATCCAAGTGTCATTCCATTAGGTTCAAAAGTATGGGTTGAAGGTTACGGAGTAGCAATCGCTGGTGATACTGGTGGAGCTATTAAAGGTAATAAAATCGACGTTTTAATGCCAGATAAAGGTTCATCAAGTAGCTGGGGACGTAAAACAGTTACAGTTAAAGTATTAAACTAGTTATAAAAAAGAGCCAGTCTCATCGTTGAGACTGGCTCCTTTTCTATAATTATTACATTCTTTCTTTCTCTTGAAAGTAAGCAATATTGTCTCGAAGCCACTCCCTCTCCGACATAAACAAGTTTCCACGTTTTTTGTATACCTTATCAAATATCTTTAAAACTTCTTCATGATTAGCAAACTTATGTAAGAAACGAAGAGCAATGATAATCTCTGCTTCATCCGTAGGCTCTACTTCATTTTTACGTCTTCTAGCAACAATTTTATTCACACGTTCGCAAATTGCTCTCATTGCCATTTCGTCGCCATACGTATAAATAGCTCGAACAGCTTCATATTTCACCATAACATTTCTATCATGTAAAGCTTCAATATAAACTATTTGTAAGTCCGATCCCCCTATTTTTGCTAAAACCTCAATAACGGTTGAACGAACATAGGCACTATTACTATATAAAAGCTTTGTTAACGGCAGAATCGATTGCTTCGTTCCAATCTCAAACAATGTATAACAAATATGTGTAATCTCATCTTTATTTTCTTCAGTATCCAACAACTTTAGCAACGCACTTTCCGCTTCTAACGATTTATATAACTTTAAGGAAGCAACTGCCCAATAACGAACACTATCGTTTTTATGATAAATATACGGAATGATTTTATTTGTACTACTTATTTCTGGCAATGTATAAATATTACTAAGCAGTTCACTTAACAAAGTCGGGCTTTGTTCACATTCCAAACGATCTATAAGATAATCAGCAATATAGATTTCCTTCGTATTGATGGCGAGTTTCGTCATTAAATAATAAATATCTTTCTTCATAGATACCTTTTTTGCTTTGATTACCTTCTGCTGTAAATAAAGAAAAGTTAATAAGTCATTTAACGCTTTTGCTTCATCATACGCACGATGCCAAATCTCTGTTTCCTCATCAGCCATCCGCCTTAATAAATCATCTATATACTCTTCCATCTCCTTCTCTCCCGTCCAAATTAAGTCTATCTCTTTGCATTCTATATACGATAGATTACTATTTCAACAGAAAAAAGAGGATGTCACAGCATCCTCTCCTTCTCTTCCCTATTCCACACAAGTAAACTGCGTCCAAGCTCCTACATAATCTAGTAAGAATAACTCCTCTTCTGCAATTGTACCGACAATATTTTTCCGTTCATCTATCGGCATTTCTTTCAGAATGATTTGCAGTTCACCTTTATACTTACCAAATGAATTGTTTCCAATTACAACTTGCCCTCTTTCCTGCAGCACACTTTCACGCACTGGGAAGTCATAATCTTTGTACTTTTTACGTACTTCTGTAGAACGTACCATATACTCTGTTATGTCGCCGCGCCTTACGTGTAATTCTTGCAGCGTAGCTCTCTTCTCTACTTCAGTCGCTTCGTCTACAAAGTGCACTTTTAGCTGTAACATGTAGCGATTTAAGTTTCCTAGTTTCTCTAACTCTTCCTCACTCGCATAAGCATTTCCGATAATGACATCATCAATTAACCCTGTTGCCCATAAATGCTTCGCTTGTACTTCAATTGGTAAATTACGATGCTCTTCTAATGTACATAATCCATCGTTAATATCCCATGGACCGATGTTTGCGACATGTGATGTAATAAAGGCTGCACTGCGAATACCATGCTTTTTAAAGCGTTCACTACAGCGAATGAAATAATCGTATGGAAGACCAGTGAATTTTTGCGGATAAAAATTATGGCAACCAATTAAAGCTGATTTATTCGCTTGATGCGAAAGAATATTTTCTAAGTACGCAATATCGTTACTTACATTTAACTCAATTTTTAAACCGTACGGATTATTCGTCATTTTCGCTTCCGTTAATCCGTCAAAACCTACATCTAAACGAATACCGTCTGCGCCTAATTCTGCGAAAAATGATAGATCGCTATAACTAATACCAAGCTGATCAAACACAGCTGGAGCTACATCTAAAATAACTTCCATATTGTTATCTTTTGCGTGATTGATAATCTCTTTAAATTCAGCTACAATTTCTTCTTTCGGACGATTCACAGATAACAAACAAGTAAATATTCTTGAGAAACCGTGTCGTGCCGCTGCGGAAATATAAGCCATATCTTTTTCTTTCGTTGAATGTTCTGGATAAAGTGAAATTCCTAATTTACGCTCCATGCTTTTGCATCTCCTTCACACGTTGTATTAATGCCATGCTCGTAAATCTATATTTTGCAGATAAACACGTTGCACATAAAATTGTCGGTACAATAATTACGTACGGTGATTGCAATCCTAACATTACATATGCACCCATTGAACAACCGATAAATAAAACTGATACTAGTAGTAACACTAATAAAGATTTACTTTGTACCCATTTCGAATAATGGGCAATACACTGTCCGACCACGAATGTAATTAAGATGATAATTGCTCCGAGCATTCTGTTTTCTCCTCTCCTGCTAATTGTTGTTTCTCATACATTTTGAAGAATGGATAGTAAATAACGAATGAGATGACAAAGTTAACAAGTACAAGTACACCAGCCATAATTGTCCAGTCCGTACTAATTACCGCTGCAATTGGTGCTAACATCGTAAATGGCAGTTTCGCCATCATAAGTGGAATCATACCTGAAACAACTGCAAAATATGATACTGTCGTTGTCACTAACGGTGTAATAACGAACGGAATAATTAGAATTGGGTTCATTACAATCGGTGCCCCAAAAATAATTGGTTCGTTAATATTGAATAAACCTGGTACGAATGATAATCTACCTAACTCTTTTAGGAACTTAGATTTAGAGAACATAAACATAATTACTAAAGCTAACGTTGAGCCTGATCCGCCAATCCATACGAACCATTGAATAAATTGCTCTGTAAATAAGTTTGGTAACTGATGTGCATTTCCTGTAGCCGTGAATACTTCCATATTTTCAAGAATTGCTGAATCCCACATCGGACGAATAATTGGTCCTAAAATCGCTGGTCCATGTATACCGAATGACCAGAAAAACACGATTAAGAATACTGTTAATAAACCACCGAATAAATTATTTCCTACTAATACTGATTTTAATGGTGCGATTAAATATGTGATCGTTGTATTCACATCAAATTTCAAACCGTAGCGAATGCCCCAGAATAAAAGAATAACTGCTAATGTTGGAATTAATGCTGCAAACGAATTTGAAACTGCTGGTGGTACACTATCTGGTAATTTAATGGAGATATTATGCTTAATCATAAAATGATAAATTTCTACTGCAATTAATGCTGTAACAATTGCGCCGAATAAAGACGTTGCACTTAATGTTCCTACTGAAATATATCTACCTGCATCAATAACACCTGGTACAGCTTTCGTAATTTGAATTGGTTCAACTGATGCTAGTAAAAAGGCGAGTACAGATAATAACCCTGCACTTAACTGATTGAGCTGATAAAAGTTCGCGAGCGAAGCCCCTACACCAAACGCTGCGTATAATGCCATTAGTCCTACTGTAAATCGGAATGGAATATCTAAAATATGGCGAAACGGTGCAATCCATTCCATATATGCATCAATTGGTAAATTTAAAAAGATAACAAAAAATGATCCGACGATCGTTAACGGCAATGTAGAAATAACCCCGTTTCGAATTGCTAATAAATGTCGTTGTCCTGCAATCTTTTGCGTTGTTGGCATAATCTTTTGTTCCATAAAACTCATAAACCCATTCATCAATAGCCCTCCTCTTTCTCTCTACTATAAAAGAATGAAATAAACTTTATAACATTATAATGTTTATATTTAAAAAGATATAATTATGCTAAAACTAATTGTTCTGCTTGCTTAAGCACCTTCAAACCATCACACATGCCATAATCTCGTTGGTCTATAATCGCAACTGGTATATTGTATGAATTTGCAAGAAATTCTACAGCTGGAAATAAATATTTCACCTGTGGGCCAATTAAAATGACATCGGCTTCCTTAATTTCAAGCTTCACTAGTTCTGAATCAACTGCCTTAATTTTATAATTCTTCCCCTGTTTCTTTGCCTCTTCTTGCATTTTTCTTACGACCATACTCGTTGACATACCTGCTGCACAACATAATAAAATGTACATCTTATACGGTCACTTTCTCTTCTACTCGTTTATGAAGAGCAATAAATTCTTCAGCCAGTTCTTTCACTGTAATTGCATTCATTAAATGATCTTGTGCGTGCACCAACAGTAAACTAATTTCTGCATGATTTCCTCTTGCCTCTTCTTGAATTAAATCCGTTTGAATACGATGCGCTGCTGAAATTTCCTCACTAGCAAGTTTCATCTTTTCACCGGCATTCCCGAAATCTCCTTGTCTTGCAAAAGCAATTGCTTCAAGCGCCGCACTTCTCGCATTGCCACCATGTAAAATTAACGCAAATGGAGTTTGCATATCAGCCATTTTAAATTCCCCCAAGCTATATGTTTTCTATATTTCCATCTTATTATGAAAACGCATACAATTAAACATAAAAAACTTCCGTTATGTAACGGAAGTTTTTATATACTTTTTCAAAATGATAATAAAATCTCTTGAAAATCTTCAATTACCTCGGTCTGAGTAAGTTTCTCTATCGTAGTTTGACTAGACATAATATCATATAAAAAATCATAAAGCCTTTGCAAATCTTCATTATTATTGCGCTTTACACTAAATAAAATAATTACTTGTACTTTTTTATCTCCCCAATCAACAGCCTTTTCAAGTGTGCAAAACATCAAAAAAGTTTCCTCACTTAATAACTGCATCGGATGCGGGATTGCAACTGAATTCCCAACCGCTGTCGGAGACGTATTTTCTCTTTCCATAACAGAAGCATAAAAGTTTTCTGGTACATAGCGTTTCTCAGCAGCTTTCTCACATAAAAACTGAATAACATCCTCTTTCGTAGAAGCACTATAATTTAAAAAGATTAAATCTTCCTTAATATAAGGCTGCACACTAGTATTCACATGCGTAAACAACCGCTGACCAATCGATTTAATCTCTTTATCATCAAATATTGAATTCACTTTTATAACTGGAACAGGCAAGCCACTCGGTATATGAATCGTACTAATAATACAATCTATTTTTTCTTTATAAAGATCTTCTACTTTCAATTGATAATAGCCTGTAATACCTACAATCTCTAATTTATCTCGGAACTGTGATAAAATTTTATATTTTAATAGTTGGGCACTTCCTTGACCAGTCGCACAAACTAATAAGCATCTTTTCTTTTGATTTTGCTCCTGCAAACGGCTCATAGCTCCACCGAAGTGAATTGCAATATAACCAATTTCACTTTCAGGGATCGATTCACTCGTATATTCACCAATGATATCTCCAACGAGAACCGCAATTTCAAAAGCATACGGATAATTCTTTTTCACTTCTGCCAAAAGAGGATTTCTCGTATTTAACTTATACTTCAAACGATTTAATAACGTTTTTAAATGAATACCAAATCCAAATAATAATTCTTCATCATAATAAAAAATAAGATTCCGTTCTTCCGCTACTTTAAAAAGAATATGTTGCATAAATGCATATATATCTTTCCCTAATAGCTCTTCTATATTTTCATAGCGATTTCTCGTTGTAACAGCAGTACTTAATAAATGCATCGTCACATATAATACTTCTTCTTCTGGAAATGAAAATTTTAACGCTTTCTCTAAATCTCCTAAAATCTGCTTCGCAATTGTATATTCTTTCTTTATTATAAGTTCTGATTGCTCCGCATGCAGTCCTTTCATATAATGTTGACTTTGACAACGCTTTAATGCGATTGCAATATGAATGACTAAATTATCAATTTCTATATCAGATAAATATATTGTTCCGCCTTCAATATACTTTAATATAATTGAACGAATGAGTGATATATGCGGTAGCGATAAATATGTCTCCGTCTGCTCAAATTGCTCATGAAACGGAGTATGGTCATAACGCGGTAAACCATATTGTGATAAACAAGAACGAATATTAAATTCCTCTCCAACAATACGTATACCATAATACGGTCTCTTCTCAATTTGTAATTTATAGCGACCACATATATCTGTAACATCTTTCATAATTAAATTGACCGTTGATTTGCTCACATACATCTCTTCCGCTAATTCTGAAAGCTTCACATATCCCTCTGTCATTAAAACACGCTGCAGAATGTACGCTATTCTTTCTTCATAAGAAGTTGGGATCTTTTCCGTCTGTTTTTGAAATAGACTCACACAAAAGTCTTCAAATTTCTTCTTTTGTATAATTTCTAATTCGTACCCAGTCCCTCTTTGCGATTCGATTTTCGCTCCATTTTCTTCCAATATATCATTTAATAATTTTATATCCTTTTGAATCGTCTTCGTCGATACATGTAAACGGCCCGCTAAAAAAGCTCGATTTAACATCGATTTCTCTTCTAAAAATTCCTCTAAAATAGAAATTAATCGCTGATGCACCTTTGTCATAGCTCTTCCTCTCGCTCTTTATATATAAAGGGGGAAAAGCTGCTGAAATCAGTAGTTTTTCCCCTTTATATTCTCTCTATTTCTTTAATGTAAATCCGAATTTATCCCATGCTTGTAAATAGTCTAGTAAGAAAATCTCTTCTTCTACAATTCGACCAACTACATTTGTTTTTCCTGTATTCACCATATCTTTTAATGCAATTTGTAATTCGCCTTTATACTGACCATATTGTTCATTATCAATTAATAAATCCCCACGCTTAATTTCACGCGTATTATGAGGTTTAAACTCTTCTTTTTTATATTTCACACGACTTTGTGTAGAACGAATCATATATTCAGATACATCTCCGCGATAAAAATGTGGTTCGTTTAATACGATAATTCTTTCTAGTTCTGTCGTTGTATCATATATTTCTATATCAAATGTTTGTTTCTCTTTATTTAATGCACCTAGTGCTTGTAATTCTTCTTCTGACGCATATGCGTTTGCAATAATAACATCATCAATTAATTCCGTCGCGAATAAATGTTTCGCCTGTGTTGTCATCGGTAATTCACGATGCTGCTCTAATGTACATAACCCTTCTGTTACTGGCCAAGGTCCATATGTTGCATCAAATGATGAAATAAAAGCAGCCGTTCTCATACCGTAATCTTTAAATTGTTTCGAGCATTTAATGAAATGATCGTATGATAACCCTGAATAACGATGCGGATAAAAATTATGACAACCAATTAAATTTTCACGATTTGGTCTATGACTCATAATGTTATCTACATACTTCGTACCATTGCTCATATTAATCTCAATTTTCAAACCATACGGATTATAAGTCATAATTGATTCTTCTAATCCTGAAAAACCAACATCTAAACGAATACCGTACGCACCCAATTCATGGAAGAATGATAAATCATTATACGAAATACCTAATTGTTCAAAAACAGATGGACTAATATCCACTAATACTTGGAACCCTAATGCATTCGCATGTGAGATCGTTTCTTTAAATTCTTCAATAATTTTCTCTTTTTCTCCATCCACAGATAATAAACATGTGAACACACGTGTAAACCCATATTTACTTGCTAATGTTAAATACTCCTTATCTTTCTCTACTGTTGAATGTTCTGGATAAATAGAAATACCTAATCGTCTCATATGTACACGCCTCTTTCTTCATCATATTGTAAACCTTTTCAAATATATGTAGTGAAAAAGTATATATCCCCTTCTTGTTCACTACTCCTTTGAATCCGCTTTCTTTAAAGAAAAAACAATTTCTATCATTCTTAACACCTACAAGTCTATACATCTATACTTTACATCTTTTTTTCATAGTTGTGTAGCCTTTACACAAATTTGTCAGTTTTTCACCTTAAAAATTGTTATCCGTTTTCAAGACACCTTCCTTGACTGTTGCATTGGCCAATACATATACTCGAAAGAAAAGAGAAAATTTTATATAGGGGATGAATATATGGGAGAAGCAATACTCGTAAAACGAGAACCGTTATGGACAAAAGAGTTTGTTGCTTTAATTTTTGCAAACTTATGTATGTTTTTAGGGTTTCAAATGTTAATTCCAACCTTACCTGTTTATGTGAAAGAAATTGGTGGCACAAGTTCAAATATCGGATTTGTTGTCGGCATGTTTACCGTTGCGGCACTTTTTGTTAGACCGCTAACTGGGAACGCCTTGCAAAAATTCAATAAAAAAATCATTTTAATGATCGGTACTGCTATCTGTTTACTCGCTATGGGCAGTTACCTTTTCGCCTCAACTATTTTTCTCTTGCTTGCTGTTCGTATTTTGCACGGAGCTGGTTTCGGTATTACAACGACTACATATGGAACTGTCGTTTCTGATTTAATTCCCTCAGCTCGCCGCGGAGAAGGCATGGGATATTTTGGTCTTTCTGGAACACTTGCAATGGCCCTCGGTCCACTTATCGGACTATGGCTTATGCAAACATATAACTTCACAATTCTTTTTTTATGTGCATTATCGTGCACAATTGTTTCATTAATATTAACGAAACTACTTCAAATCCAAAAAACGAAACAGCCTCCACAACAATCATCTAGTACTTTTCTCGATGGATTTATTGAGCGTAAAGCTTTACTTCCTTCATTATTAATATTATGTATTACATTAATGTACGGAGGAATCGGAAGTTTTATCACACTATTTGCTACAGAAGTCGGCATAGCTGATATTAGTCTCTTCTTTTTATGTAACGCACTAGCAATCGCTGTGACTCGTCCATTCTCTGGAAAGCTATATGATGCGAAAGGCCATACATTCGTCATCATTCCGGGAGTTATTATAACGTTTACAGGTATTATTTTATTGTCGTATACGACGACAATTCCGAGCTTAATTATTGCTGCAGCATGTTACGGAAGTGGTTTTGGAGCGATCCAACCTGCACTACAAGCATGGATGATTGACCGCGTAGCACCGCATCGACGCGGCGTAGCAACTGCTACATTCTTCTCCGCATTTGACCTTGGAATCGGCGCTGGAGCGATTATCTTTGGATTTATTGCTCACTTTACAAACTATGCAACTGTATATCGTTACTCCTCTCTATTACTTATTGCTTTTCTCTTCATTTACATTACAAGCATAAGAAAACAAAAGCATGGCGATAAAAACACGGAAAAAGCTGCTGGATAATTCAGTGGCTTTTTTATCATGTTAAAAGAATTGTTTTCCCTCATTTTGCTGTTCTAAAACTACATGCATTTCCCTACATATTTTTTTAACGTTCATCAAAAAATATACGATGAACTTGCAGACGCTTTCCTTGATATTCGACTGAACAACATTATTCTAAAAAGTGTGATTTCTTTACAAAATTAAGATTTATACAAGATAAAAACCAATGAAATGCAGTTGTTTCTTTAAGGGATTGTAAACTTTTATTCCCTTTGTAAATTTAGTGTAAATTTTACTAGCAAACCGTTTACAGTGACTCAAGGTTCAGTTAATAATTACATCGTACATGAAATTTAAGGAGTGGAATGCGTGGAATATAATGTTCAAGATATGATCTTCCAGTTCATTGGTGGATTAGGTATTTTCTTATTCGGGATTAAATACATGGGCGATGGACTGCAACAAGCAGCTGGAGATCGTCTTCGCGATATTCTAGATCGTTTTACAACAAACCCACTTATGGGTGTACTAGCAGGTATGTTAGTTACTGTATTAATCCAATCCAGTTCAGGAACAACCGCTTTAACAGTCGGACTTGTAAGTGCCGGATTTATGACATTAAGACAAGCAATCGGTGTTATTATGGGTGCAAACATCGGTACGACAGTTACTGCATTTATTATCGGAATTAAAATCGGAGAATATGCTCTCCCAGTTATGGCAGTTGGAGCAATCTTACTATTCTTCTTTAAAAATAAAAAAGTACATTCTGTAGGTCAAGTTGTATTCGGTTTTGGTATGTTATTCTTCGGTTTAGAATTAATGAGCGCAGGTATGAAACCTCTTCGTTCTTTAGAATCATTCCAAGAATTAACAGTGAGCATGAGTGATAATCCAATTTTAGGAATTGTTGTCGGTACAGTCTTTACTTTAATTGTACAAAGTTCAAGTGCAACAATCGGTATTTTACAAGAACTATTCGGTCAAGGTGCAATCGATTTACAAGCAGCTCTTCCTGTATTATTCGGTGATAACATCGGTACAACAATTACAGCTGTATTAGCAGCAATCGGTACTTCAATTGCAGCAAGACGTGCAGCATTAGTTCACGTTATCTTTAATATTATCGGTACAATTATCTTTACAATTTTATTAATACCATTTACAAGTTTAATTCAATATTTCCAAACATCATTAAACTTGAATCCAGAAATGACTATTGCATTTGCACACGGAACATTTAACGTAACAAATACAATCATTCAATTCCCGTTCATTGCAGTGTTAGCATGGATCGTAACAAAAATTATTCGTGGTGAAGATGCAGCGATTGACTTCAAACCACAACATTTAAATCCAATCTTTATTGAACAATCTCCAGCCATCGCTTTAACTGAAGCTCAAAAAGAGATTATCCGTATGGCTGAGTTCTCATTACATGGATTAAAAGAAGCAAATCAATTTTTAAATACACAAGACAAAAAACACGCAAACATGGCTACTCAATTAGAAGGAGCTATTAACAATTTAGATAAAAAAATTACCGAGTATTTAGTTTTACTATCAGAAAAGCCACTTTCACCTACGGATTCTGAAAAACATTCTGTTTTAGCAGGTGTTGTTGGAGATATTGAACGTGTCGGTGATCATGTAGAAAACCTTGTAGAACTTGTAGATTTCCAAATTTCAAACCGTGTTTCACTATCAGATGAAGCATTAGCTGAATTAAACGAAATGCTTGAGTTAACAATTTCAACACTGCAAGACTCAGTTGAAGCTTTAACAAACTTCGATACTGAACTAGCTCAAACTGTTATTGCCAAAGAACGCAAAATCGACCAAATGGAACGTGTTCTTCGTAAACGTCACGTATTACGTCTAAACGAACGCAGCTGTTCAGGTGATGCAAGTATCATCTTCGTCGATATGGTAAGTAACTTAGAGCGCATTGGCGATCACGCTGTAAATATCGCTGACGGTGTTTTAGGTGAACAAGGAAAAATCAATCTAAAACAATCATTATAATAAGAAAGAGACGCTAACTTAAGCGTCTCTTTTTTCATTATATTTTAACAACTGTTCTTCCTTTTAACTTTCCTTGCAATATAAGTGCAAACTTCTTCTCTAATTCTTCTAATGTACATTCTTCTGTATAAGATAGTAACTCTTTATTTCCCCATTCTTTCGCTAAAAGCGTCCAAACATCTCTTCTCACATCTACTGGGCATTGCACGGAATCTATCCCTAAAAGGCTTATACCTCGTAAAATAAACGGATATACCGTTGTTTGTAGTTCCTGGCCTGCCACATTACCGCATGTCGTTACACAACCACCATACTTTACTGTTTTTAAAGCTGTTTCTAGCATATGTCCACCTACAGTATCGATAACTCCCGCGTATATCCCTTTTAACATCGGTCTTCCTGATTCATCATTCAATTCCGCGCGATGAATCACCTTTTTCGCTCCTAGACGTAGTAGCATATCTTCCTCTTCCATTTTTCCTGTCGCTCCTACTACGTTAAACCCTAGCTTACTTAATATACTAACAGCTACACTCCCTACGCCGCCTGTAGCACCCGTTACTAAAACATCTCCCATACTAGGCTTGACTCCTGCTCCAATAAGCTTATATACCGACAAAGCCGCAGTAAAACCTGCTGTCCCATACATCATACTTTCCTTTAATGACATTCCTTCCGGTAAAGGCACGACCCAAGATGATGGCACGCGAATATATTCTCCGAAACCACCAGAGGTATTCATACCTAAGTCATATCCCGTTACAATAACTTGATCTCCTGCTTTAATGGTAGCATCTTCACTACTCACAACCACTCCTGCAGCATCAATTCCTGGCGTATGAGGATATGTTCTCGTAACACCCTTATTACCAGTAGCTGAAAGAGCATCTTTATAATTTAATGAAGAATAATGAACTTGTATGAATACGTCTCCCTCAGGTAAACTACTTACTTCTCTCTCAACAACTTTTCTTACAAACTGATGATTTTCCTTTTCGTTCACAACGATTGCTCGGAATGATGTATGATTCATTATGCTCTCTCCTTTATCCGTCAAATTCTTCTTTATTATATAGAAGAAATAAGTAAGCTTACTCATCTCTTCTTGGCTATATTTCAACAAATCTTACTTCTCTATCACTTTCTCACAATATATATTTTCATTTCTACTAAAACAACTTATACTTATTCTACATCTCAAAAATATAATATAGAAAATCTGACTTTTTATAAATATATTGAATTTTTACGAAATGTAAATGTTTTGTAATGTTTTTTTTCGCTAAATTTCATTATAATAAGTGGATATGAGTGTCGTATTTCAATCCAAATGAAGGAGTACAGGAAATGGAGCAAAACCCATCTTTGCAAGAAAATACACGCAATAAACCGAAAAAAAATAAGAAAAAAATAAAAATTATTATAAGCGCTATACTATTCGTTTTATTAATAGGCGGCGGTTATACTTGGTTTTTAGTAAATAAAGCATCTTCTGCTGTTCGAAATGCCGCACACGATTTAGCACGCGGTGATAAATCTGATTTACGTGATAAGGCTGTAAAACCTATTACAAACAATGTCTCTGTTTTAATAATGGGTGTTGATGAAAGCGATGTCCGTGGAAAAGAATATGGTGAAGCTATAAGAACAGACGCGCTTTTACTTGCAACATTTAATAAAGATAGCAAAACTGTTAAACTATTAAGTATCCCACGTGACACATATACTTATATTCCAATAGAAAAGAAAAAAGATAAAATTACACACGCTCATGCATTCGGTTCTGCTAAAAACGGAAAAAATGGTGGACCACAAGCAAGCATTGATGCAGTTGAAAAATTAATGAATGTTCCTGTCGATTATTTTGTAAAATTCAACTTTAAATCATTTATAAAAATCGTCGATGACTTGGGCGGTGTTGAAGTTGATGTACCAGTTGAATTTACTGAGCAAGATAGCAATGATAATGCTGAGGCTATTCACCTAGAAAAAGGTGTTCAAAAGCTAAATGGCGAAGAAGCTCTTGCTCTTGCTAGAACAAGACACATCGATAGTGATGCAATGCGTGGACAACGTCAACAACTCGTTATCGAGGCTATTTTAAAGAAACTAACTAGTGTTGGTTCTGTAACAAAAGTTGGCAACATCATTGATGATATTAACGGCCAATTCGTTACAAACTTAACATTTGATGATATGCTTTCATTCTATAAATATGGATCGGATTCGGAAATTGAGAAATTACAAATCCAAGGTGATGATTGCTATATGGCAAAAGGTGACGATACTTGTAGCAAATCTGCTGGTGGTGGTCGAACTTACTACTACAATCCAGATAAAAAAGAATTAGCTAATGTTACAAATGAACTTCGTACTCATCTTGGACTACCTGCATATACAAAGTTTGACTCAGACTCTGATTCGAAAAAGACAAAAGAATCTAAGTCTGAAAATTCAAGTGAACGCGAATCAAGTAACCATGAAGTGAAAAATAAGAACAAAAATAGCAGTGAAGATACAGAAACATCGTCTAACGACAATGAATAGTAAAGAAGCCGTACTCTATGGAGGTAGAGTACGGCTTCTTTTTATTTCTTCAGAATTAAAAATCAGAACTTTCTAACTATCTTTTTTAATATTTTTAAATTATAATAAATAGTAGCAATCTATTCCAATTATCAGGGGGCTCATACATATGAAAGCTGCAGTAAAACATAACATCTCAGATTTTAAAGACTACTTAAAATCCAACGATATATACATGGAAGAAAATATAGATGAAAATGATGGCTCTGTTCATTTTTCAGTAGGATTAGAGACTGAAGCTGGCGCAAAAATTCAACTTATCGCTGCTTTCCAAAACGAACATCCTACGGTGGATATATACTGCTTCAATGTTGCTCACGTACCTGATGCAACATCAACAAATGATATTTTACATGTCATCAATGAATTAAATACATCTTATCGCTTTGCAAAATTCACATTAAATAAGCAAAATGCAATTGATATTTCAACATCTCTTGCATTCTCAGAACCAAACTTTAATCCAGCACTTGTCTTTGAACATACGAGAATGCTATATAAATTAGCGAATGACGAATATAAAAACTTAATGAAAGTTATTTGGGCATAAATAAAAGGATGGGCTGCAAGCAGCCCATCCTTTTATTTCGATATCATATCAATCCACATCTTAATAGCAGTGCCGACAATTAAAATCGATAACATATATTGTAGTACTTTTTGATTTATCCTCTTCCCGACTCGCGCTCCAAGTGGCGCAGCAAATATACTTGCAACCGCAATAATTAGAGCTGGAATGATAACTACTTGTCCAGTAATCACTTTTCCAGTCGTAATCCCTACTGAGGAAATAAACGTAATAGCGATAGATGTCGCTATCGTCATGCGCAATGGTAATTTTAAAATAACTAGCATAATAGGAACTAAAAGAAACGCACCTCCAGCTCCAATAATGCCCGAAACACCTCCTACAATAAACGCTAACACACTTGCTAACCATTTATTATACTTAACTGCTCCACTATTATTTTTCTTCGGTACAAACATCATCATAGCTGCAATGGTCGCCAATACTGTATAAACAACATTTACAGCGTGTTCATCTAATAGATTTGCACTAAAACTTCCTATAAAACTTCCTATTAATATACTAGCTCCCATATACATAACTAACGTTTTATTCATGTCATTACTTTTCCGGTATGCCCACGCGCCTGCAAAAGTTGCAAAGAATACTTGTACCGCTGTAATACCGCTCACTTCATGTGACGTATAGCCAGTAAATCCTAGCAATACTGGAATGTATAAGATCATCGGATAATTAATAATCGCGCCACCAATCCCAACCATTCCTGATATAAATGATCCTATAAACCCAATTATAAAAAGTAATACGACTAAGCTCATCTTACATCCCCCGCCTTCTAAAAAGAAGGTGATTTAAATGAATAAGTTTACATTCCCATCCGAAGCATCTGCTAAATATGCCCCTACACCTGCAAACTCTACGCCTTCCATAATCTCTTCCTCTTTTAACCCTAATAAATCTACTGTCATTTGACAAGCTACAAGTTTAATCCCCTGTTCTTTTGCCAAATCAATTAAATCTGGCAAAGGCATTGCATTATGTTTTTTCATAATGCCTTTAATCATCTTTGGTCCCATACCAGCAAAATTCATTTTGGATAACCCCATCTTATCAGCACCGCGTGGCATCATTCTTCCAAATACTTTTTCTATAAATGTTTTCTTTACATTCACATATTCATCTTTCCTTAAAGCATTTAATCCCCAGAAAGTATGAAAAATAGTTACCTCTTGATCATACGCCGCTGCGCCATTTGCAATAATATAAGCAGCCATTGCTTTATCGTAATCTCCGCTAAATAAAACGATTGTTGTTTTCTTCTGTTGTTCCATATTGTTCTCCCTCCAATTACCTATAGGGGTATTTTTATTTATAAAAATTGTTTCTCCCTATTCTACTTTTCCTTCCCAAGCTAACATACCACCTACCACATTGATTACTTGAAAACCGTAACTTTCTAAAAATTGAACAGCTCTTGCACTTCTCCCGCCTGAACGACAAACGATAATATATTCCTGATTTTTATTTAATTCATGCATACGAAACTCTAATAGTCCTAGTGGAATATTACATGCTTCTGGAATTTTCCCTTCAGCTACTTCTTCTACTTCACGTACATCCACAATATTTACCGCTTCTTTACGCAACAATTTTTCTTCTAATTCTTTTGTAGTCATTTCTTTCATTTTAAATTTCCTCCTCACAAACCATTCATACCACCTGAAACGTTTATTACTTGCTGAAACCCTAGTTTTTTCAATACCTTTGCTGCTTGCTTACTTCTCATTCCACTTTGGCAAATAACGATTACTTCCTTATTCTTATCTAATTGATTCGCCTTACTTGCTAGATCATTTAGGGGGATATTTTGAAAGCCTTTCATATGATTCCCTCTATATTCACCTACTGTACGGACATCAATAAAATACTTCCCCTTTTTCCCCACTATACTTTTCAATTCTTTGCCATTTATATTTTGAACACCTTTCACTGGTAAAAATCGTGAAATAACAAACCATGCAGCAAGTACAATGAAAAGCGTACTTAATATTGTGTTCATATAACCAACCTCTCTATATTTACAAAACTATTGCTTCACTACGCCTTCCTAATCCAAAACTTCAGCACATCGCCTTCTTCTTCAAGCTTTACGATGTCATGGCCACATTTATTTGCCCACGCTGGAATATCCTTAACTGACCCTTTATCCGTTACATGTATTTCTAACACTTCTCCAGTTTGCAAAGTATCCATTGCTCTCTTTGTTCTTACAATCGGCATTGGACATGCTAAACCTTTCGCATCTAACACTTGTTTTATATTCATCATCAATTCCTCCATTTTTTATTTATTTCATTATTCGTGCACTGCACAACGATTTGGACCAATCTCCATTTCACGCTCTTTATCCACACTTGGGTGAATTTTACCCATATTGGTTTGACGAATTTCTTCATATGCATTTGGCTGAGGTGGTAAGTTTTCTGTTACAACTTTACGGAACTCTCCCTCATCCTCAATATTTAATCCTGCATTATGCTCAAATAAATCTTTTAATTTTGCACTAACAATACCACTTTCGTTCATTTCACTTATTTTTGAATAATGAGCCGGTAACACAACTAAATTTTGAGATAGCTCTTTATATCGGCTATACAAAGTATTACGTAAATCACTCACCCAATCTTCAGCCTTACCAGCAAGATCAGGACGCCCAATTGAATCTACAAATAAAATATCGCCTGATAATAAATAAGAATCATCTACAATGAATGACGTACTTCCAATCGTATGCCCTGGTGAGTATAACGCGTCAATTTCAATTTTAGTACCCCCCACCGTAATAACAGATCCTTCAACGAGCGGTTCGTATGAGAAAACGACTTCCTCCGCATCTTTTGGCGGTAACCAATACGTACCCCCTACTTTTTCCGCTAACTTACGTCCTCCAGAAATATGGTCTGCATGTAAATGTGTATCCATTACATTCTTAATCGTAACGCCATGCTCTTTCGCAAACTCTTCATATGCCTCGGCTGTCCTTACCGCATCAATAACTGCTGCTTCACCGTTTGAAACGACCATATAAGATAAACAGCCTTTTCCTAGGCGGTTAAACTGATACATACTTCCGCCATTTTTTAAATCTCCAACTTTTATAGGCTTTACATATTCACTCCAAGCTTTCATGCCACCAGCTAAATAATAAATATTTTGTAATCCCGCCTCTGTTAATTGCTCTGCCACAAATATAGAAGACCCTTCTTTTGCACATACTACTAAAACATCTTTATCTTTAGGTAATTCACTTACAATATGATCTACACCATCTAACAAGTCAAAGTAAGGTTTATTAATAGAAGAAACTTGTTTCCCTTCAATTTTCCAATCTTCATAATCCGTCTCATTACGAACATCTAAAATGAATAACTCTCCGAATAAAACTTTCTCTGCCACATCTTTTGCTTGTAACGGTTTAACATTCATTTTATTACCCCCATAGGTATATTTTCTTTCAAAAAAATTTACTTCTCTATATTCCCTTTCCACTCTAACATGCCTGGGATGACATTTTTCACATTTGCATAACCTTTCTCTTTCAACATGTGGCAAGCTACATCACTACGGTTACCAGTTCGACAAATAACATAAATTTGCTTCATCTTATCTAATACTGCACTGTCTAATTCACCTAATGGCACCGAAATGGCGGATGGAATATGGCCAAAAGCAAATTCCGCTGCTTCGCGAACATCTAATACAATGCTCTCTTCTCCATGAGACAATATAGACTGTAATTCTGCATTCGTAATTGTATGTGGATATTTCACAACTTCATTCACTTCATGCTCGTTTGCTTTCCTAACATAATGCACCAATACATCACCCTCGTGTTTCGTCCCGATATATTGATGTCCTACTTTACTCGCCCAACTTTTTATATCTACCGTAGATCCTTTATCTGTTGCCTTAACTTCAATCACTTGCCCTGGTGCCAATCCTTCTATCGCCTTCTTCGTTTTCACAATAGGCATCGGACAAGCCAAACCTTTACAATCTAAACTCATATCCACTTTTATACTCATAATCGATTCCTCCACAATTCATATACAAATACCTGTAGGGGTATATTAAAACGTTTTTGAAAATCTGTCAACACTTACGTTTGACAGATTATCGGCTTTTTACAAGTAATTGAACAGCTTCTTTAATTAACTCTTCATTTGAACCATTACCACTTTCAAACTGTTCACGCAAACACTGCTCTAAATTCGTTCCAACAACGAGTCCAATTGTACGATCAAGTGCAGAACGAGATGCTGTTAACTGTGTAATAACTTCTCGGCAATCTTTTCCTTCTTCCATCATACGAAGCACACCACGAACTTGACCTTCAATACGTTTCAATCTATTTTTCATATCTTGATTATATTCCATTCTATAATCACCTCATTACCATTATGTCACCATTTATAACCTATGACAATATATTATACCCTATAGGGTATTTTGTAAACCCCTATTTTTAATTTTTGTCTTATATGTTCGCGAAACAAAAATTAAAACCTTAATCTATAGGTTTTCATCTTTCACTAAATCTTGAAGTAGAAGATGAAAAATATCAATATACAACACGTTCTGGCAATACTGTCCCATACAATTTAAAACCACCATCTACATTCTTTACCTTATATCCTTTTTCCATTAACATACGCGCTGCAACATACCCTCTCATACCAAGTTGGCAAGTGATATATATTTCTTTTTCCATTGGCACTTCATCCAATCGATCACGTAATTCATCTAACGGAATATTAATAGAGCCTTCAATCATTCCCTGTTTTAGTTCGTTAGGCTCTCGAACATCAATAAGGTACCCACCATTTTCAACAATGTGATCTATTTCATGCCATTGCACTGTGTCCACAAAACCATCTACTATATTACTTGCGGCATACCCCACCATGTTTACTGGATCTTTTGCAGAAGAATACGGCGGGGCATATGATAATTCTAAATCTGGTAAATCGATTACAGTTAAATTTGCCTTCATTGCCGTTGCAATAACATCGATACGCTTATCTACTCCATCACGCCCTAAAGCCTGTGCTCCGTAAATTTTTCCGCTTTCTTTATTAAAGATTAATTTTATTAGCACTGGCGTAGCATTCGGATAGTATCCCGCATGAGAATTTGCCTGTACATGTACTACCTCATAGGGTATATTTAATCGTTTTAATATTTTCTCATTTACTCCAGTCGAAGCAACTGTTAAATCAAAAACTTTAGCCACAGAAGTTCCCATCGTACCTTTATATAAAGAATCTGTATGCCCATGAATAATATCTGCTAACATGCGACCTTGACGATTAGCTGGCCACGCTAAAGGAATCATCGTTTCTGTTTCTGTAACAAAATCTTTCACTTCAATCGCATCACCAATTGCATATACATATGGGTCAGATGTTTGAAATTTCTTATTTACCTTTATCGTTCCTTTAACTCCTAATGCTAATCCTGCATCTTTCGCTAAACTACTCTCTGGTTGTACACCAATTGCTAAAATAATCATATCTGTTTTTATAACTGAGCCACTTTTTAAACGTACAACAGTCCCATTCTCTTCTAACGCATCTACACCATCTTCAAAAACAAGCTCAACATTGTGCACCTTCATATGCTCATGTACATATGCCGCCATTTCGTAATCAATTGGTGGCATCACTTGATTTGCCATCTCTACAAGAGTAACCTCAATCCCGCGTTCTCTTAAATTCTCAACCATTTCCACTCCAATAAATCCTCCACCAATAACCGTCACATGACGTGGTTTCTTCTCATCAATATACGCTTTTATACGATCTGTATCAGGTACATTTCGTAACGTAAACAACGCCTTCGCTTCTTCAATGCCCGGAATAGGTGGAACAATTGGTTTCGCCCCTGGTGAAAGAATCAAAACATCATATTCCTCGTTATATGTTTCATCTGTAGTTACATTCTTTATCGTAATTGTTTTCTCTTCTTTATTAATCTTTACAACTTCACTCAATACACGTATATCTAAATTAAAACGTTTTGACATCCTTTCAACAGTTTGTACTAATAACTTTTGTCTTTCTGTAATGACACCGCCAATATAATATGGCAATCCACAGTTTGCGAACGAAATGTATTCACCGCGTTCAAACATAATAATTTCATCTTCCTCACTTAAACGACGAAGCCTTGCAGCTACTGATGCCCCGCCAGCAACTCCGCCTACTACAACAATTTTTCTAGACATATGTCAAACCTCCATACTATTTATTATTTAATTCCCTCATATATCACACATATAAAACCTATACCTGTACGGGTATATAATAAATTATAAAAAATTTAATTTCAATCAATATGTCTTTCACAAATTTGAAACAAAAAAAGAACTTAGATATTTCCAAGTTCTTTACGAATGAATCAATCCATCGTTCTATTATCATACTTCCTATAATCTCTTTGTAAAACTATACTCCATGTTCCCGCCTAGGGCTGCCGCTGTATCACCAGTTTCTCTAAAATCATGTGTATATATTTTTTCAAATGAACCGAAATCTACTTGCTTATAAAATTCAAAACAAGGGAATCCATCATGCTCCCCTTGAATATCAATACTACCATCCTGTTTCACACATACATTTAATACATAATCCACAGGAGGTGCATATACATTTAATGGATTACTTGCACTCGCACTCATTTTGAATTGCACACCTTCAGAATTCCATGTGATATCAGTGCACACAATATTTTCTGTACTTGCTTTCCCTGTTCTTTTACTCACAGAACCATCTGGACTTGTAATCTTCTCGGTCGTAATACCCGTGTTCGCATATGAAAACACTTCTTCTTTATAGAAATCAACTACTACCTCTTGCTCAACTCTAGAGCGCATCGCATTTACCGCATACGGTGTGAATTCACGTGAATCACCTTCGAATTGAATTACTTTTTCTGTTTCCATATCCTTCTTAGCCTCAGTCCAAGACATTGGAATAAATACACTGGCTCTAATTTTCACGATATTAGTCATAAGAAACACCTCTATAATTTTATTTTAGATGCTGAATGCTTATTAAATAAAACAGACCATAATTTCAATCCTAAAACCAATAGATTTCTCTTTTACTTTTCTATTTCCTTCTAAAAAATAGCGCTATATTTATGTTTAGACTGTCGTTTTAAAGCTATATTCCATCTCTCCAGCTAGTGCTGCTGGGGTATCATCCGTTTTTCTGAAATCATGTGTGTATATCAATTCAAACGAACCAAAATCTACTTGTTTATAAAATTCATAGCAAGGGAAACCATCATGTACACCTTCAATATTCACAGTGCCACTTTCATTAGCTCGTATAGTCAAAAAATAATCAGCTGCAGGTGCTGCTGCGTTTAAAGGATTACTTGCACTTGCTCTCATTTCAAATGAAACTTCATCTTCACTCCATACAATATTTGTACATACAATGTTTTCTGTACTTGTTTCTCCCTTTTGATACTCAATTGAGCCATCTGAATTTGTAATCTTCACGGTGACGATACAAGCATCTGCATATGTGAAAATTTCTCTTTTATAAAAATCAATATTCACTTCTTGTTCTAACCTTGAACGCTTTGTGTTCACAGCTTGTGGTGTAAACTCACGTGCATCTCCAGCATATTCAAACACTCTTCCTGTTGCAGGGTCCTTAATAGGTTCCAGCGATGCATACGGTGCAAATACACTCCCTCTAATTTTCACGATATTAACCATGTGAAACCTCCATTGATTCTATATTATATAAATCATTATTTGTTCTACCGACATAATATAGTCAATTTGATTGACTATATTATGTATAGTACAATAGGCATTACATATAGTCAACTTAATTGACTACAAGCGCGGAGGTTATATACATGGATCAAACATTTAACGAGTTAGATCTTACATCGCTTTTATCATTATCATTTAGCACATTAATCACTGAGCTACATGACAAATTAAGTGAATTAGGATTTGAAGATATTAGGCCAGCACATGGTTTTATGTTCAAACGCATCCTTCCTAATGGGGCAACTGGTATAGAGCTAGCTGAGTATTTGGGGATTTCCAAACAAGCTGTAAGTAAAATGGTGGATTCTCTTGAGAGTAATGGCTACGTTACACGCAAAACACATCCTACTGATAAAAGAGGTAAAATCATCGTTTTAACCGAACGTGGTTTGTCAGTAATGAAAGTAAAAGAAGAAATAGTAGCTGAAATAGAACAGCGATGGATTGAAAACATAGGTATAGAACGAATGCAAATACTGAAAGAGGATTTAACAACATTCGTTACTAAAGAAAATACAGAGAAATTATCATCAAATATACGACCTGTCTGGTAAACAAAAAACGAATCCATTTTGATTCATCTTCTTCAAAATGGATTCGTTTTCTACAGATGTATTAAAAATCATTAATTTCTTTAAATTTTATTCTACTAAATATATTTTTTACGCGTTATATAATTCCATAACTCTCTTCACAACCAACTCCGCAGTATTCTCCTCCGGTGGTATCAATAAATTCGTAACCGGTCCATACACAACAGGGCTTAATTCCACTTCATACCCACCATATAAGAATTCTTCCTTCGTTGGTAAATAACCAATATATCCATTCGTATATCCACCAAAGAAAGCTAATTCATTTTGAAGATTCTCTTTCACTTCTAATGCCGTTTCCGAAAAAGGTTCCATCGGTAAACCTGAAAACATACCATCATTAACTTGAAATAACTGCACTTCTAAATCAATACTTAACCGCCGAATACCTTGCTCATATTTCTCTAAAACGATAGTAAGCCATTCATCCGTATTCACGCCCCACTGCTTCTCGGCTAATCGAGCCATGCTTCGTATCTCATCAAATTCAGGAATATCCTTCAACTTCATTTGCATCATACTCGAAACTGTCCTTAAATTTACAATTGAGCTATATGTAACTGTTGGCAACATCATTAATACATGTCCACTAAGTAAATAGGCCATTTGTTTTAACGCTTCACTTGAACCGCGGTACTTCGCATTCACATTTCCAGCGGCACCTTGAACGATAATAACAGGGCAGTTCACTATCTGCTCTAAAATCTCTCTCGTCATTCCAGGATAATCCGCTGATAATTCATCACTATCACCTTTTAAAATATTAGGATGCGCAGTACAAAATACTAAAATCCCAGATAACTCCTTCGTTTCAGCATCTCTTATTGCTAACATACCAATTCGCTTATCTACAACACCATCTATATTTGTTCCCATCTTCGCTCTTCCATCACATGTTCTCTCTCTTCGATTTACCCCAATATCACCTGTCGTAACACCCCAGCCAACTTCACATAGCTTCAAGTTGTTATTCGCAGTAATAGCACCATGCACTACATTATTTACTAAAATCGTTTTATACGACTGCACTAGCGGATTATCACCGACTGTCTCTGGACCGGAATGCGTATGAGTATAAACAACCGTTATTCGCTCAAATGGCACATGAAGCCTACTTGCTACTCGCTCACGAATCATATTCGTATCTTCTACTAGCATCCCAATATTATCAATACTTATAAACACAGTCTTCATTTCATCTTTTTCAAATACAAAAACTGTCCCGTAAATACGTTCTTCAACATTATTTATGCCTGTCTCTCTATGATATCCGACAAAATCAATACCTACAGGCGGCGTAATATCAACCTTACATATCCCTACTTTGCTCATTTAAATCACTCCATTTCTCTATGTAACTCCCTTTTTTCAAGAATAGCATATTTTTCCTATTTTAAATAAAAAAGAACGGACACAGTATCCTATGTCCGTTCTTCCCCTCACACATACTTCCGATGCACCATCTTCCCATCATAAGAAAACACAACGCCCTTACTCTCCACAATCGACTCCATATGCACCGTTCTTCCCCATAGCTGATGAAGATATGGTAATACTTTTTCTAAGTATTTTAAATCGAGCTCGATTCCTTCGTAACTATGTTTAATGTATAATTCTCCGTTCTTTAAGTAGTCTCCATCTTCTACTACTAAGTACGGGAACCCACCATTTGTCCGCATATTTACGAGTTGATCACGCACATTCTCCCATTCTTTATCTATTACTTTATATTCTTTTCCTTGGCGCTGGAATAAGTACATATCTTCTCGCATAACAAGATCTTTATTTAAGTAGTTTCTTAGGAACGATACGTCCCATTCAATTTCGCGTACTTCAAACATTTTGTCACGGCCAGATCCTGGTTTTACGCCTCGTCGTTTCATTTCTTCAGTCGGATTATTGTACCGTTCTTCAATATCTTCAAAGATTTTAATACCGAGGTAGTATGGATTAATACTTGTTTTTGATGGCTGTACAACACCTGCATTTAATTTCGCAAATTCAATTGCTTCATCAGAGGTTAAGTCCATTTCACGAAGTATGCGTTGATGCCAGTAGGATGCCCAGCCTTCGTTCATGATTTTCGTTTCAAGCTGTGGCCAAAAATATAACATTTCTTCGCGCATCATCGTTAATATATCACGCTGCCAATCTTCTAACTCACGGCTATATTCTTCAATAAAGAGCAGTAAATCTTTCTCTGGTTGTGGTGGAATTTTCTTCTTTTTACGCACATTAGAACGTTCCTGCTTTTTATTGCGATTATCTAAATTCCATAAATCATCGTATTGCGACACCTTTTTCTTTTCTACTTCTTCATCTTCTAAATCATCAATACTCCATGCGAGCTTCGGACGCATAAGCGACGGATCAATATGCTCTTGAATGGCAAGTACGGCATCTAAAAATGTTTCTACCTCTGCCTTTCCGTACTTATGCTCATACGCTTTCACACGGTCCGCTGTTGCCGCCATACTCTCCACCATGTCTCGCTTCGTATTTGAAAAACGAATATTATTTTTGAAGAAATCACAGTGTGCTAAAACGTGCGCTACAATTAATTTGTTTTGAATTAAAGAGTTCGTATCTAATAAAAAGGCGTAACATGGATCAGAGTTAATAACGAGTTCGTATATTTTACTAAGTCCTAAATCGTATTGTAATTTCATTCTGAAAAATTGTTTTCCAAAACTCCAATGTGAAAACCTTGTCGGCATCCCATATGCACCAAATGTATAAATAATTTCCGCTGGACATATTTCATAACGCATCGGATAAAAATCAAGCCCAAATCCAGTCGCAATTTCCGTAATTTCCGCAATCGCATATTGCAGTGCTTTATCATCACTTGCTCTCATTATTTTCCCTCCTTACACTTTCCCTTAAGAAAGTGTATGATGAAAAACAAGCTTTCATGAGGATTGATTGCATAATAAAAAGACACCCCCGCAAAAACGAGAATGTCTCATCTATTAACCTTCGATAATCTCCATCTTCTCCGTAATCGGAGTACGAGCTTTTCCTTCTGGTGCTTTATCGAAATAGCCGATATGAAGAATTCCAACGATACGTTGGCCTCTTGTTAAACCGATTCCTTCTATAAATAATGGATTGTAGTTTAATCCGCCTGATTTCCAAACGCAACCTAATCCACGTTCCCAAGCAAGAAGTTGGAAGTTTTGCATAAATGCACATGTTGCAGCGTAATCTTCATCACGTTGAATTTGACGTGGATCTTCATTTATATATACAACGATTTGTGCAGGCGTGCTTAAGAAACGATCTGATAAAATTTTACCGCGTTTCGCTCTTTCTTCTTCCGTGAAAGAGTTTAATACCGCATCTACTAATTTCTTGCGGCCTTCTCCGATGTATAGTTTACAATTCCATGGTTCACGGTGCTTATGATTTGGTGCCCATGTTGCGTCGTTTAATAGTTTAATTAATAAATCTTTTTCTACTGCTTTGTCTGTAAATGTACGAACAGAGCGTCTTTCTTTAATCACATTAGCGATGGAAGTATATGTAGTCATATTTATCTCTCCCTTATTTTTATCTATATGTATAAGTTTATCATTAGTATTGATATTGATTTTCAATTTCGATTATACCTTAGTTTTTTACTATTAATCAATGTTTTATGTTGGAAAACTTCTAAAAACGTCATTCCATGCTGTGAATAAAAAAACTTAACTTGTTCACAAGTATTTCACATTTTATGGAAATGATATGTGTACAGTTTTCTACATTATCCATCTAGGAGGAGTTTACATGTACAAAAAAATCGCTGTTTGTATGACTATGGCAGCATTATTATGCGGGATATCCACCTTCCCTATATCCGCTGCCACGCCAAAAGAAGTAACACTGCATCACCATAACCCAATTTCAGAAGAAGAAATGCAATCGCTAGAAAAACTCGGCTATAACAAACATGAAATTTGGAAAGCTGCTCATATTGCAAGAATTAGTAATAAAGAAATAAAAGATGTTTTAGCTTACTATAAGCAAAATAAATCTTGGGAGAAAACAGCCGAGCATTTCGGTATAGATCCAAGTAAGCTGAAAAAGCATCATATGAATAAAGAAACAAAGCAAGAACTGCTACAACAGTTAGCAACTATGCAAAAATCCACACCGGATCAGCTAAAGCAAAAAATGAAAGAATATAACATCAAATTGCGTCATCTTACTGTGTTAACAATCATCTCTCAAAAAAGCAATACTCCTCTTGATGATGTATTAAAGATGAAAAAAGATGGAATGGACATTAAACAAATTGCCGAAAAATTAAATGTAAAAAGAGAAGATATACGAGCGGAAATGATGAAATTAGTGAAGTCTATTAAAGAACAAAAAACAAATTAAAATGCTAAAAAGGAAGAGGCATTCACCACTCTTCCTTTTCTTTATGAACTTTCAATTTTTAAGTATAAATTCCCGTCTTTCCCAAAAACTAACACAAGTAAATGATGTAAGTTAGGGGTGAGAAAATGTTCGGTTTATCATCTAAAAAATCAAAAAAGACTAATACAAAAACACTTTGTTCTATTCCAGAATTTATACAAACCATGAAAGAATCAAGCGACTTTGTTTCTCATAACGTACTTGAAAATGAAACATTGTGCTTGTTTTATTATAAATCTGTCGTGGAAGCACTTATTATTAAACAATTCATTTTAACTCCTCTAAAAAAGGAATCGGAACAAATCCAAAACATCTCTGATTTATGTAATATCGTCTCTATTGAAGACATTATTACCTCCCCTTCTATTGATGATATTCGTGAGAAATTATTAGGTGGATATATTTTAATACGCTTAAAAAACAATTCGAATCCTGATCAATATGCTTTAATTCGTGCCGAAAGTACTGTTTTAGGAACACGATTATATAACGATACAGAAAATGAGTATAGCGTAATCGGGCCTAAAATCGGTTTCGTTGAAAACCTTGATACAAATATCCACTTATTACGCCGAAATATCGTAACGGAGCAACTCATTTTTAAAGAAGTTACCGTCGGATCTATGTCAAAAACGAAAGTAGCAGTTGCTTATATAGAAGGAATTACAAATGAACAATTTATCAACACCGCAATACAACGGCTAGAAGACATTGACTTTGATGTCCCGTTTGATTCAACTATGATTGAGCAATTTATTAGTGATAATAGCAATTCACCTTTTCCAGTTCTATTACCTACAGAACGATTAGATCGAGCTGTATTTGCATTAATTAACGGGGAAGTTTTAATTTTAACAGATGGCTCTCCATATGCTTTATCAGGACCAACAACGTTACTGGATTTTTTCATTTCACCAGAAGATTATTATTTACCGTGGATGATTGGATCGTTCTTTCGTATTATTCGTTTTTTCGGAGCTATATTTTCTCTTTTTTCCTCCGCTATTTATACAGCGGCTTTAACATATCATTATCAAATGATTCCAGCTGATTTACTAGGTCCTATTATTTTCTCGAGAGCTAACGTACCTTTCCCTCCCATTCTAGAAGCACTCTTTTTAGAAATTACAATTGAATTGCTTCGTGAAGCTGGAGCGCGTTTACCGACAAAAGTCGGACAAACGATTGGTATTGTTGGGGGGATTGTAATTGGCCAAGCATCCGTGGAGGCAGCTTTGACTAGTACAATTTTATTAATTGCAGTTGCTTTATCCGCTCTTGCATCTTTCACAACACCGACCGTAAAGATGTCTTCTACTATCCGGTTATTACGCTTTCCACTTATTCTTTTAGCCGGTGCATTCGGAGGATTAGGTCTTATTGTCGGATTTGTATTTATTTTAGCTCATTTAATTAAATTAAAATCACTTGGATCACCTTATTTATTACCTTTATATCCATTTCGTGGTTTAGGTACAGCAGAAGGTTTTCTTCGATTACCATTTAGTCAAACAGCTCAAAGACCTTCTTTTCTTAGACCAAAATCAAAATGGCGCTATAATCCAAACAAAGCGAAGCAAAAACGTGATGGTGAGAATGAATGAAAAAATGTTTATTGCACCTTATTATCATTATCTTCTTCATTTTACAAACTGGCTGTACACAAACCTATATAGTGGATACGCAGCGTATTATTCATATCGCTGGATTTGACATCACAAAAAAGAAAAGATTCCAAGGAACTATTCTATTCCCAGAGTACACACATGGTGTAAAGTCTAAACCAGAAACGCAATCAACATCTGCCCGTTCACTTGAGACAATCGCTTCACGATTAAATGCAAAATCTCCTCACAATGTCGTTGTAGGTCAAATGCGTGTCGTCCTATTTGGAAAAGCTCTAGGAGAACGCGGAATGGGAGAGATTATTACTAACTTACAACGTGACCCAAATATCGGGCGTGATGTACAACTAGCAATTGTAGATGGATCAGCTGAAGAGCTTTTAAATTACGGAAAAAAAAATGGGTCTTTATATATTGCTGACTTACTCGAACAAAATATAAGAAATGAAAACATTCCACAAACCGAATTAAACACTTTTTTATATAATTATTACTCTTCCGTATGTGATGCCTATGTTCCTTATATTAAAATGGACGATAATCATTCTGTCGCTGTCAAAGGGCTTGCCTTTTTAAAAGGCGATAAAGTCGTCATGTATACGGATAAAAGACATTCTGTTTTAGCAAAATTACTTATTAATCCTACGAAAAATGGACGTTACGAAGCAGCGATAAAAAAGGATAAACATAAAGGTATGGTTGTTATACAAAACTTAGCTGGGGAAAATAAGTATAATATAGATCAAACTGGCGACATACCAAAAGTAAAAATCCATTTAAAATTAAATGGATTAATTAAAAACTCTCCTAATTGGATTGATTTAAGAAAAGAAACAAATATCAACTATATAAAAAAACAAATTGAACGAAATGTTGAAAAAGACTGTGAAGATCTAATAAAACAATTTCAAGAAAAGGAAATTGATCCTTTAGGAATACGAGATGAAATTAGAAGCCATACGAGAAAATGGAATATAACACAAATTCGAAATATGTATAAAAATGTAGCGGTGGATGTAAATTTAGATCTTAATATTGTACAATCTGGAATCGGAGAATAGTGAGGTGAAATAAGCAATGAATACAATGAATAAAACAAAGACAGTCTCTCCATATTTTGCATTTATTTTATTGCATTCTCTCCAGATTGGTATAGGAATTCTCGGATATCAACGTGTAATTTTAAAAAACGCTGGTTATGATGCCTGGATTTCTCTTATTATTGCGGGAATTGCAACTCATATTGTGCTGTTTTGTATGTTAAAAATGCTTGAAAAAGACGGAGATTTAATTAGCATTCATACAACAACCTTTGGAAAATGGGTTGGCTCTATATTTTCTGTAATTTTCACTCTTTATTGCTTATTATTTTGCCTTACGGTTCTTCGTACGTATATGGAAGTGATACAAGTTTGGATTTTCCCTACCATTAAGTTATGGAAACTTACGCTTATGTTTTTATTAGTCACTTACTACATTATAAAAGGTGGCTTCCGTTCTGTGACAGGGATATGTTTTTGGGGTATTGTTCTTCCTATTTTCGTTGTATTCTTTTTAATCTATCCAATGAAATATGCTCATTTTCGTAATATTTTACCTATTTTTACACATTCACCTTTTGACATGCTTATATCTGCAAAACAATCCGCATTGGAATTTCTGGGGTTTGAAACAATTCTTATCTTTTATCCCTTTATTGAAAAAGGAAAATCTTTAAAGCGATGGGCCCATGCTGGAATTGCTTTTAGCACCTTAATTTATGTAGTTTTAGCTATCGTATCTTTTATGTATTACAGCGAGGGACAATTAAACCGTACTATTTGGCCTACTTTAACGATGTTAAAAATAATTAAAGTTCCTTTTATCCAGCGCTTTGAATATATTATTATTTTCGTTTGGTTTTTAATTATTTTACCAAACCTCTGCTTAACCATTTGGTCATCATGTCAAACGATGAAGCGTTCCTTTCATATTTCATTTAAATTTACATTACCGTTGTTTATTTTCATCATATTTTCAGCTTCTCTACTTTTCACAAACCGTGAAAGTATCAACACATTAAATACCGTACTATCTCAAGCGGGTTTATATATTGTATACGCTTATATCCCAATTTTATTTTTGTTTCATTCACTAAGATGGTACTTCAAAAATCGTTCAAAAAAAACTTCTCCCTAGGTGTCCCTTAGTCTGATACAATTTGATTAATACATTTGTAAAGGGGACAAGCGAATGAAAAAGTATGTATTTTCTTTACTTGCAGTACTAAGCTTAATTCTTGCTGGATGCGGAAGTACTAGTACAAATGACCAAAAATCTTCTGAATCAAAAAAAGAAGAACATGACCACGCATCGCACACTCAGCAAGCTGACATTCAAGAGAAAACAAAAGGAGTCGACACACTTCCTACCTTCCTAGACAAGCTTGATCCACAAATGAAAGATATCTACACTGTCGCTGGACAAAATGCAGAACTATTAGATTGGATTCCATGCTATTGTGGTTGCGGTGAAAGTGTAGGACATAAAAATAATAAAAACTGCTTTATTCGTGAAATTAAAAAGAATGGTGAAGTTGTTTGGGACTCCCATGCAACGACTTGCGTCAATTGCCTAGAAATCGCAGTTGAATCTGCTTCCATGAAACAAAAAGGAAAATCAACGCTTGAAATTCGTAACTATATCGATAATAAATACAAAGAAGGCTATGGCAAACCAACACCTACGCCAATGCCAAAAGCTTAAAAAACGAGGAAACTCCTCGTTTTTTCTTTTCATTCACTTTTTTTCTTAACAAATTCTTTCAAGTGTATTTCCCCTTACTTATCACACACTATATATAACTCTCGGTAAGGAGGGTACACAGTGCAAACATATAACGACTATGATAAAGCTCTCTATTACACGTATTGCTGTAATTGGGATAAATTACTCGTTCTCATGGTTCAAACGAACGATCAATTATTTTCTAAACGTATTGAGCATTTTTTACACGCTTATCAATACAGTAAAGAACTTCCAGAAGTTGATAAACAATTGCAGCTCCTATTTCAATATATTGACCACGCATCCCAAAAGTCGCATGTAGAAGAAGTAGAACAAATTCAAATGTAAAATATAGCGCTATTCTCTTCCGGAGAATGGCGCTTTTTTAAAATGTTTATATCAATAAAAGTTTCTCCTTATAAAACTTTTATTGATAAACATATTTTTTCTTTCTTTTCCATACTACTTCATACTATAATTTAGTATGTAACTATTATAAGAGAGGTATAAAATATGGGACGAGAAAAAAAGCAAGAATATGCTTTACTTACCGCATGGGGAGCTTCTTTTATCGCTACACTAGGAAGTCTGTACTTTTCCGAAATCATGAAATTTGAGCCTTGTGTTCTTTGTTGGTATCAACGTATTTTTATGTATCCATTCGTTTTATGGCTTGGTATCGCTGTAGCAAAGAAAGATTATCGCATTGCAAGTTATTCTTTACCAATCGCAACTATTGGTGCTTGTATTTCTTTATATCACTATGCAATTCAAAAAGTCGCAGCATTTTCAGCTGCTGGGGCAGCTTGTGGACGTGTACCATGTACGGGAGAATACATAAACTGGTTCGGTTTTGTGACAATCCCGTTTTTAGCACTTATCGGCTTTATTACAATCGCTGTTTGTAGCTTTATTGTCATCAAAAACAAATAAGGAGATGAAAGAATGAAAAAAATGCTTATATTTGGTGGTATTATTATCGCCTTGTTTGCGGCAATTTTCGCTGTAACACAAATGGAAGAAAAAAACGCTTCAACTAGCCAAAAAATTGATAATGCTACTGGTAGTCAAACAGATGGTCCTGACTACTACACAAATAAAATTTCTCTTTCAGATCTTCAAAAGAACTTAAAAGAGAAAAAAGAAGAAACAGTATACTTTTATCAAACATCTTGCGTTCATTGCCAAAAATTATCTCCTGTCGTAGTGCCAATGGCTAAAGACTTGAACGTTGATATGAAAGTTATGGATATTGAAAAATTAGATGCTCCTTGGGATGAATATAAAATTCAAGGTACACCAACAATCATTCATTTTAAAGATGGCAAAGAAGTGAGCCGTATTAGCGGTGAACAGCCGAAAGACAAATTAAAAGAATGGCTTGAACAAACGAAAAAGTAATTAGAAAAGGAAACTCCTTCTACACATGAAATGGGCGTAAAATCCCACACTAATGTATAAGGAGGGGGTTTTATGCCAGAAGTAAGATGTTCTGTTTCCAACTGTTCTTTTTGGGGACAAGGTAACTTTTGTCAAGCAAGTGCGATCATCGTTCAGCCTGATGCAGATGAAACTGGTCAAACTGAAAATGATTCATATACAGCTGCTGTTTTAACAAACGAGACGCTAGAAAGTTCTGTAGCAACGAGTGTAGAGACTTGTTGTCATACATTTAAGCCTAGATATTAACAATTATTCCACCTCATATACGTGAGGTGGTTTTTTCTTTCCCTCTTCTTGTTTACGTCATCTCTAATTCTCCCTATAATAAAGTTAACATTTTTATGAATACGAAGGTGAAATACTATGGCTAAAACAATTGCAGATATCGCCAAATTGGCTGGAGTTGCAAAAAGCACAGTCTCTCGTTACTTAAACGGCGGATATGTAAGTGATAAAACAAAACTTAAAATCGAAGGTATTATTCAAGAAACAAATTTCTCTCCCAATACATTTGCTCAAAGTTTAAAAGCAAAAACAACAAATTTAATTGGTGTCATCATCCCCCGATTAGACTCCTTCGCTACAATGAAAACACTTATCGGGATCGATAAAACATTACAGGAAAATAACTATCAAATGCTTGTAGCAAATGCAAATCAAACAACCGGAACTGAAATACAAGCAATTGAAAACTTTATAAAACAAAAGGTAGCTGGCATTATTTTATTAACAAAAACATTGACGAATGAACATCAAAAAATTATGGCTAATTCAAACACCCCTATTTTATTCGTCGGGCAAGAATATAAAGATCAATATTGCCTCGTTCACGATGATTATGATGCAGCTTATGAGTTAGGGGCATACGTTTTATCGCAAGGCCATCGACATATTGCCTATTTAGGGATAGAAAAAGATGATATTTCTGTTGGAATAAATCGAAAAAATGGTTTTCAAAAAGCAATTGAAAATTTAGAACCGACTTGCAACGTTTCATATTACGAAACAACTTTCCGCATAGAAGATGCCATGAAACAAGTACAACATATTTTAGATAATAATCGCCCAACTCTTATCGTATGTGCTACAGATAACATCGCTCTTGGCGCAATGAAAGTCATTCACTCCCACTCTCTTTCTGTACCAGGTGATATTTCTGTAACAGGATTCGGTGGATATGATATTTCAGAAATGGTACACCCTAGTTTAACGACAATTGCGTTTGACTATGAGTATGCTGGAAAGCTTGCTGCCACTTCTCTTTCACAGCTTGTTGAAAACAAAACTATACCAAAAATATTACACTCCCGTTATACATTAAAAATCCAAGAAAGCGTTGACAAAATATAAAGGCACTCTATAATAAAATTAAAACCGGTTCCACATTTTAAAAACAGGATTTTCAACATCATTTCCCTGTTTTTTATTTTAACTTATTACGGAACCGGTTCCATAAAAGAGAATTTATAGTAAGGGGGAATTTTTATGGATATGAAACAAATTGCAACTCAAGTAATACAGAATATTGGTGGAAAGGAAAACATTGTTCGTGCCACACATTGCGCGACTCGCCTTCGTCTTATATTAAAGGATGATACGAAAATAAACGCTGCAGAAATCGAAAACATCGATGGAGTAAAAGGTGCTTTTGCAACGACCGAGCAATATCAAATTATTTTTGGAACTGGCATAGTAAACAAAGTATATGATGAATTCTCAAAACTAATTGGAATAGCCGAACTAGATTCTACAACATCAAACGATATACCTAAGAAAAAAATGAATCCTATCGCCCGCCTAGCAAAGACACTATCTAATATTTTTGTTCCAATTATTCCAGCTATCGTTGCAAGCGGTTTACTTATGGGTCTACTCGGAATGTTGAAAGCGTTTAAATTAGTTCCTGGAGATCACTCACTTATCCAATTACTTGATATGTTCTCAAGTGCAGCTTTCATCATTTTACCCATTTTAATTGGAGTTAGTGCCGCTAAAGAATTTGGTGGAAACATTTTCTTAGGTGCAGTTGTTGGTGGTATATTAACTCACCCAAGCTTAACAAATCCTTGGACTCTTTCAAATGCAAAACCCACAGTTTTACATTTCCTTGGTATGGATATTGATATGATTGGCTATCAAGGTACTGTTTTACCTATTTTATTATGTGTATATGTTATGAGTACAATTGAAAAAGAACTTCGAAAACGTGTTCCGAACTCTTTAGATTTATTAGTTACACCATTCTTAACAATTATTATAACTGGCTTTTTATCACTTATTATTATCGGACCAATTGGATATAAAATCGGTGACGGCATTACGTACCTTTTAAATACAATTTATCAATTTGCAGGACCAGTAGCTGGACTTATATTCGGTGGGTTGTATTCAACAATTGTTCTTACTGGCTTACATCATAGCTTCCACGCTATTGAAGCGGGCTTACTCGCAAATAAAGATATCGGTGTCAATTTCTTACTCCCTATTTGGTCAATGGCGAACGTTGCACAGGGCGGTGCTACTTTAGCTGTCTATTTCAAAACAAAAAACAAAAAAACGAAAGAAATTGCAATTCCAGCAGCAGCTTCAGCATTTTTAGGAATTACAGAACCAGCTATTTTTGGTGTCAATTTAAAACTTGGTAAACCATTTATTGCAGCAGCTATTGGCGGCGCAATTGGAGGCGCTTACGTTGTTTGGATGCAAGTAGCGGCTAATGCATACGGTTTAACAGGTATTCCGATGCTTACAATTGTTGCACCTCTTGGCATGATGAACATGATTCACTATATAATTGGTTTCGCTATTGCAGTTATCACTGCTTTTGTTGCCACATTCATTTTATATAAAGAAAGTAAATAATAACGGGGTGAAAACCTATGTCAAAATATAAAACAATACTGCAATCTAATAAAGACGAATTACATTCTTTATATGAAATTGCAAACCAAGATTCATGGAAACCAATTTATCATATCCACCCACCATTTGGATTAATGAATGATCCTAACGGTGTATCATACTACAATGATGAATATCACGTTTTTTATCAGTGGTATCCATTTGGTCCCATTCATGGAATGAAGCATTGGGGGCATGTGAGGTCAAAAGACCTTATTAACTGGGAGCGTATGCCTGTAGCCATCATCCCTACTGAAAGCTATGAATCACACGGTGCATATTCTGGTAGTGCTATCGTAAAAGATGGCCTTCTTCATCTACTTTATACAGGGAATATAAAAAAGCCTGATGATTCCCGTGATGCAAAACAATGTATGGCAACAATGGATTCACAATATACGATGACGAAATATAGTAATAATCCTGTTATTGATATAATTCCTGACGGATATACAAAACATGTACGTGATCCAAAAGTCTGGAAACATAATGATATGTACTATATGTTACTCGGTGCCCAACGTGAAAATAAAACAGGAACTCTATTACTATACAAATCACAAGACCTATACAATTGGCATTTCCAAGGCGAAATTACAACAAACTTAAAAGAATTCGGATTTATGTGGGAATGCCCCGATTACTTCCAATTATCAGGGAAAGATGTACTTCTCTTTTCACCGCAAGGAATTGAAAAAGACGGAGAAAACTTTCACAATGTATACAATGTCGTTTATGCTATAGGCCATTTCGATATTAAAAATTTATATTTCCATGTTGATTCCTATTACGAAGCTGATAAAGGGTTCGATTTTTATGCCCCTCAAACTTTAGAAGACTCTACTAGTCGTCGCCTATTGTTTGCTTGGGCAGGATCAAGTGAAATCACATATCCTTCTGATGATTATATGTGGGCTCATTGCCTAACACTTCCACGTGAATTAACATTAGAAGATAACATCTTAAAACAAAAACCAGTTTCAGAATTAACAAAACTACGAACAACAAAAAAAGACATTTCAGGAGATATAACAGCTGGATTAAATGTATTATCAACGCTTGATGATGAAGACTCCTATGAATTAATTGTTACACTTAAAACAGAAGATGCAAAACGTTTTGGTCTTTCTCTCTTCCACAATGAGGAGGAATGTTTCCCCATTACATTTAATCGGGAACAAGGTACTATTTCTATAGACAGGGGCAACTTCTACCATCAATTTGGCGGAGAATATGGATTTGAACGCTGTAAAAAAATCGATATTCAAGATACGATAGAACTACAAATATTTGTAGATAAAAGCATCGTGGAAATTTTCTTATACGATGGTTCAACAGTCTTTACGTCCCGAGTTTTTCCTCGAAAAGACATGAAACATCATATCGCAATCTTTTCAGATGCAAAACTAAACTTTACCATCACACAATATAAGCTGAAAAGAGGGATTGTATGAGAAATGTCTTTTGTATAGGTGAACTATTAATTGATTTTGTGTGCCGAAATACTAATGTTTCTTTAGTAAACGGTTCAGATTTCGAAAAAAAAGCTGGTGGAGCACCCGCTAACGTTGCTGCTGCGATTACAAAATTAGGTGGACACGCTACATTTATGGGGCAAGTAGGAAACGACCCATTTGGTGAGTTTCTTGAACAAACTTTACAGCGTGCGCAAGTCGATACATCCATGCTCATAAAAGATAAACAAACAACACTTGCATTCGTATCCATCGATCAAGATGGCGAACGTGATTTTACTTTTATGCGTGGTGCAGATGGTGAATATCAATTCAATAGCATTGATTTATCAAAAATACAAACGAATGATTTAATACATTTCGGTTCAGCGACAGCTTTACTATCAAGCCCATTAAAAGAAACGTATTTTCAGTTGTTACAATATGCGAAAGATAAAGGCCATTTCATTTCTTTTGATCCAAATTATCGAAGTGCACTCATTACAAATACAGAACAATTCTCTCAAGATTGTCTAACCTTTATAAAACATGCACACTTCGTAAAAGTAAGTCAAGAGGAAGCTACTATGCTCTCTAAAGAGAGTGATTTACAACAAGCTGCACTCAAATTATTAAATTATGGCGCAAAAGTAGTAGCTATTACACTTGGAAAAGACGGTACCCTTCTTGCGACAAATGAAGGTCAAACTATTGTCTCTTCTATTTCCATTCAACAAGTCGATACAACTGGTGCTGGTGACGCTTTCGTTGGAGCAATGTTATATCAGATTGCCCAAAGTGAACATACACTTTCGTATCATTTCAAAGACTTAACAGCATTTATCTCCTTTGCAAATAAAGTAGGCGCTATCACATGTACAAATTACGGTGCAATTGCCTCTCTTCCATCATTAACAGATATAAAAGCATACGATTAATCGTATGCTTTTTTTACATTCCTCTCCAAAAATCATGCATAATAAAAAAGTACAAAATAACGAGAACGGCCGTCCCGCATAGGGTAATGCGCCGATATATACTCTTCTCTCCTTCCCTCGCTTTCACAAACGCCCAAATAAATCCGAAGAATAATATTAAATCAACATATGGAACATAAAAAGAAAAGACGAGAAACGCATATAAATACACGATAAATAAACAGGTCGTTACTAAGAAAACTTTAAACGCAAATTCACTTTTCATAATATAACCGCCCCCTATCTGTACTGTATTATATTCAGCAAAATACAATAGTTGCAGTTAAACTCCAAGTATAAATAAGCTACCGTCTATAATACGGTAGCCATTACGGAACATTGTATTTCCGTTTATATATATTACTTAAAATCGAAGAAGGAATTTGCTCGTAACGAACTTTCTCTCCTGTTTCATCTATAATATACGAATTGTTTCCTATATAATATATTCCATCTTTTCGTTTTGAGTACACTGGATATCTTTCATTTGGCAATACCGTTTTCACTTTCGTTAACTGTCCATTTGGTTCTTGCCAATATATATCCGCGCGGTCTACTAACGTAAGTACTCCAATTTGTTCTTTTTCTATTTTTCGACCATTCCAGCTCACAACGCGATAACCAAGTTTATTCGCTTCATATTCGGGGCTCGTATGAAAACGAGAAATGATTACTTTTGTTTGTAATTGTACTCGGTCATATAACCATTGTATATCCCTGTCATGCATACGAATACAGCCATTTGATTCCCTACTTCCAATCGTCCATTCCCGGTTCGTCCCGTGAATTGCATATTCATTCTTATCTAGTCCAAGCCACCTCGTACCAAGAGGGTTATTCGGTGCACCCCCAGGTATTTTTTTTCGATGGTATTCTTTATTTTTAAATTTAGTTATAATACAAAAATTACCTTCAGGCGTAGGTGTACGATCTCTTCCAGTCGTTACTGGAAATGTTTTTGTGTAATTTCCATTTTCAAAAAAAGACAACTGGTTCGTCGTAAGATTTACTAATATTAAATGATCTGTATTAGCAAAAGCACTAACCGGTAGGATGAAAAATAATAGTATGATGAAACATAACTTTTTCAGCTATATCCCCCCTAGCGCTCCCTATAATAAGTGGAATTAACATTACTTTGCTCTTATAAATGAAAACTATCCATTTACAATAACGCCCCCATTTACATGTATCATTTGCCCAGTAACATAGGATGAATCACCAGATGCCAAGTATACGTATGCCGGCGCTAATTCATATGGTTGACCAGGCCGTTGCATCGGGACATTGCTCCCAAACTGAGAGACTTTCTTCTCATCAAAGCTCGATGGAATAAGCGGTGTCCAAATCGGGCCTGGTGCAACACCATTTACCCGAATCCCTTTTTGCACTAACGATTGAGAAAGTGATCTTGTAAAAGCTACGATTGCTCCTTTCGTTGCGGAATAATCAATTAACGTTTCATTTCCTTCATATGCAACGATAGATGCCGTATTTATAATGACATCCCCTTTCTTCAAATGAGAAAGGGCTGCTTTCGTAACGTGAAAATAAGAAAAAATATTAATACGAAATGTTTTTTCTAGCTGTTCTGCTGTAATATACTCTAGCCCTTGCTGCGGATATTGCTGTGCAACGTTATTCACTAAAATATTTAAACTACCTAACTGCCGGGCGGTTTCTTCCACAATATCTTTACAATGCTGTTCATTACTCAAATCCCCCGGCAACAATACACACTTTACACCTTCTTTTTCAACACGTTGTTTCGTCTCATTTGCATCTTCTTCCTCATCTAAATAAGCAATCGCAACATTTGCTCCCTCTTTTGCAAAAGCGATGGAAACTGCTCGTCCAATTCCGCTATCTCCTCCCGTAATTAACACATTCTTCCCTTTTAACTTTTCACTTCCTTTATAGTTTGCATCTTCAAACTGCGGAAGGGGGCTCATTAATGATTCAATACCTGGCTGCTTATTTTGATGTTGCGCAGGCATTGTTATAAAGTTTTTTTGCTGTGGCATAGCTGCTTTCAACTCCTTTTCCTTAGCATGTGCACAATAAAAAGCTGAAATTCACACATCGTTTTACGATTAATATTCGAATTTAAGACACAAAATATGAATTGTTATAAACTTTTTATGCAAAACTATTGCAAAATAGATAAAAAACGAATATTATATATAACTGTTGTGAAAATTATTCGTAAACAGAAAGGATGTTTATATGTTTAACCTTTCAAAACATAAAACTTCTATTAAAACTGAAATTATGGCAGGTATTATTACCTTCTTAACAATGGCATATATCATTGTCGTAAACCCTGTTATCCTTGGAGATGCAGGTGTTCCATTTGAACAAGCATTTACAGCAACAATTATCGCTGCTGTTGTCGGAACATTATTTATGGCAATCTTTACAAACTTACCAATCGCAATCGCGCCAGGTATGGGATTAAATGCTTACTTCTCTTACTCTGTTGTAAAAGCGCATGAAGGCATGACTTTCGCAATTGCATTCTCTGCTGTATTCGTAGCAGGTATGATTTTAATTTTGCTATCATTTACATCTTTCCGTACAAAATTAATGGAAGCAATTCCTGAAAACTTAAAACATGCAATTACTGCTGGTATCGGGCTATTTATCGCCTTTATCGGTTTACGTTTAACAGGTATCGTTACAAAAAATGATGCAAACTTAGTTGGACTTGGTGATCTTCACTCTGCTCCAGTACTACTAGCATTAGCTGGACTTGGAATTACAATTGTCCTTATGTCTTTAAATGTAAATGGCGCACTATTTATCGGGATGCTATTAACTGGTATTATCGCTTTCTTCACGGGACAATTATCATTCTCAAACGGTGTTACATCAATGCCTGGTTTACCAGAAGGAATTATCGTTTCAAATCCAATTACTGCTGTATCTGACGTAATTAACTACGGATTATACGGCGTTGTATTCTCATTCTTCCTTGTTACACTATTCGATACAACAGGTACATTACTTGGCGTTGCACAACAAGGTGGATTTATGAAAGACGGAAAGCTTCCAAAAGCAGGACGAGCTCTTCTATCTGACTCATTCTCAGCAACTATTGGTTCTATGTTCGGAACGACACCATCAACAGCTTACATTGAATCATCTGCTGGTGTTGCAGCTGGTGGTCGTACTGGTTTAACAACTGTTACAGTAGCGGTTCTATTCGCACTAGCAGCATTCTTCGGCCCATTAGTAAGTGCTGTTTCTGGTGTATCAGCTATTACTGCACCATCATTAATTATCGTTGGTAGTCTTATGATGGGTTCAGTTCGCCACATCGATTGGGACGCATTTGATGAAGCATTCCCAGCATTCTTAGTAATCTTAAGCATGCCACTTACATCAAGTATCGCAACAGGTATCGCACTTGGATTTATTTCATACCCACTTATGAAAGTGGCAAAAGGTAAATTCCGTGCTGTTCACCCACTTGTATATGTATTTGGAATTTTGTTTGCTTATCAATTGATATTCTTACCACATTAAAATCCCTCTTCCTGAGGGATTTTTTTATAAATACTGTTTGACAATACCATTCGTTTGTGGAATAATTCAAAATAGTTAAATATCGGATGTCTTATCAAGAGCAGGTGGAGGGATGAGCCCTACGAAGCCCGGCAACCGACCCATTTATGGGCACGGTGCTAATTCTTACAACACATTGTGTTGAAAGATAAGAGTAATATGATAAGGCGTCTTTTCTATATGAAAAGGCGTTTTTTATTTTCACTCCCTCCTCTCTCTTTTTAGTTTAGGAGGGATTTTTTTATGAAAAAATTATGTTCCATCGTACTTATTTTTCTCTTATTTACATTAGCAGCTTGTACAAATGAACAAGATACTATCTCTTCACAAAAGCAACAAACTGTGAGAAAGGCGACTACAACGGTAGAAAATCAATTACAAACAGAAATTCCAAGCCAAATGAAGAAGCCATTAAAAATCGCATTAATTATGCAAATGTCCATCGGAACTTTTTCCTCTCAATATATTGAGGGTGTCAAAAAACAAGTTGAGCTATTTGGCGGCAGTGTACAAGTCTACAATTCTGATAACGATTTAGCAAAAATGGCTGCAAATTTAGATACTGCTATTAATTCAAAAGTGGATGGTATTTTAATTGATCATGGCCGTTCTGAAGCACTAAAACCTGGAGTAGAAAAAGCGTTACAAGCGAACATTCCCGTAGTTGCGTTCGATAACGATCTACGCTTGCCAGGTGTGACAATTATTGATCAAGATGACTATAGTCTTGCATGGAAATCATTAAAAACGTTAGCGGAAGATTTGAATGGACAAGGAAATATCGCAGTTGTATGGGTCGGCGGATTTGCTCCAATGGAACGTCGCAATGTTATCATTGATGCTTTTTATAAACGGTATCCAAATATAAAAGAAGTCGCAAGATTCGGTACTGCTAGTAATAACACGCCACTCGATACACAAACACAAGTAGAAGCTTTACTAAAGAAATATCCGAAAAAAGGCGATTTACAAGCTATTTTCGCTTCGTGGGATGAGTTTGCTAAAGGGACTGTTAAAGCACTTGAACAAGCTGGTCGTACAGATATAAAAGTATATGGCATTGACTTAAGTAATGAGGATTTACAACTCATGCAAAAAGAAAACTCACCTTGGACTGCTACAGCTGCAACTGATCCAGCTGAAGTAGGTAAGGTTCAAGTACGATTTTTATACAAAAAAATTGCTGGTGAACAAACGCCAGATATTTATTCACTAGAACCTTATTTAGTAAAGAAAAATAGTTTACCAAAAGAAAATATAACAATGGATCAGTTATCAAAATATATAAACGGTTGGGGAGACTCAAAAGATGCATATTCCCCTTGGATGAAAAAATTAGAGAAGGAGAAAAAATGATGACGTTCTCTCTTCAAAACATTACACATTCTTATCATGTCGCTACACCTGTTCTAGAAGATGTTTCTATTCATATTCAAAAAGGAAAAGTACACGCTTTACTAGGCATGAACGGTGCAGGAAAAAGTACTTTACTAAAAATAGCAACTGGTGAAATTCAACCAGTTGTTGGCGATATAAAAATTGATACTCAGTCTGTTTCCTTTACTTCACCGCGCGATGCAAAAAAGCATGGCATTTCTTTCGTAACACAAGAAGTAGATCACGGACTTATTCCCGGATTATCTGTATTAGAAAATGTACTAATCGATCATTTAGCAATGCAAAATAAAGTACTATTTTCAAAGTCCAAATTAGTCGCACTTGCTAAACAACATTTGCAAACTGTACAGGTAAATTTAAATGTTTCGGAAGATGTTTCAAACTGTTCATTACATGAAAAACAATTACTTCTTATCGCAAGAGCTTTATCTAACAATACAAATTACCTTTTATTAGATGAACCTACTTCTTCTCTTGGACCAAAAGAAGTTGAAACCTTTGGGAAACTATTAAAAGATTTAACATCAAAAGGAATTGGCATCCTTTTAGTTTCTCATCGTTTATCAGAGATTCGAAATTTCGCGGATGATGTAACTGTATTACATAACGGTCAAGTTGCCCTTTCTGAAACCATTACAACGATTACAGATCAACAAATTGTGGAAGCGATGACTGGAAAACAACTTACACTTCCTATTAATACAGCACCAAAAACCGGGAGCGAGGAACTATTTAAAGTACAAGAGCTTCTATTACACGAAGGTCATTCTCCCCTTTCTCTTACAATACGAAAAGGAGAAACTGTTGTGATATACGGATTAATTGGAAGTGGAAAAACAACACTTGCTGAAACGTTATTTGGTGCTCTTCATACTTATCACGCAGAAATAGCCGGTCAAAAACTAACGATTAAAACACCACGAGATGCGATTAAAGCGAAAATCGCACTTGTACCAGAAGAAAGAAGAAAACAAGGCGTATTTCTTTCGGAAGATATTATAAGTCACACAAATTTACATCAATCAGGTTGGAAACGAAAACAAACCGAATTAAATGATGCTACTACAGCAATTTCTTCTTTCGGTATTTCACCAAATGACCCAAAGGCACTTATTCATTCACTTAGCGGTGGAAACCAACAAAAAGTCTCAATTGCAAAGTGGAGTGGATTCAAACCTAATCTATTTCTTTTAGACGAGCCAACTAAAGGTGTAGACATCGCTGCGAAACAAGACATTTTTCAATTCATTCGCAACATTACAGAAAACGGAAGTTCCGTAATTTATTTCACAGGAGAACAAGATGAAGCGTTGCATATCGCTGATCGCATTCTTATACTGGCAAACGGAGAATTTGTAGGTGAATACTTACCAAGCGAACTATCTCCTGAACAGCTTTTACATTTATCTGAAGGGAGCTATTCCATTGAATCTCGTTCATAAAACGAAAACTAAGAAACTATATTTACCTACTCATCTTTTTTATCAATTTAGTACAATTGCTATTATTATAGGTGTTACAATTTTTTTCTCTATCGTCAATGATTCTTTTTTAACATATAACAATATTAGTGATATTTTACGTTCTATTTCCATCGTAACGTTACTTGCAATCGGCGTTACCTTTACATTGATTGTAGATGGGTTTGATTTATCAGTCGGCTCCACCGCTAGTTTAGCAACAATTGCAGCTGCTTCTTGTCTCGTTTTATATCGACAAGAACTATTAGTTACACTCCTTGTTCCTATTCTTTGCGGATTATTAGTTGGATTATTAAATGCACTACTCGTTATCCGAATTAAACTACCTGATTTACTAGCTACATTAAGTATCATGTATATCGTCAATGGACTACACTTAACATTTTCAAAAGGATCTTCAATTTATGAAGGAATGTCCGGTGCAACAGGACATTTTATTCCATCTTTTTTATTTATCGGTCAAGGTTCCGTCTTAGGAATTCCAGTCCCTGTCATTATCATGCTTACTGTCGTTTTAATTGCACATCTATTTTTAGAAAAAACAACGTACGGTCGTTTCTTTTATATGACTGGTGGGAATCGAGAAGCTGCTAGATTAGCCGGTATTCCTACTGATCGTTACCGTGTATATGCTTATATGATTAGTGGTTTACTAGCTTCTATTGGCGGCATTATTCTATGCAGCCGCGTTGGAACAGGACAAGTTTCAGCTGGTGCTCCATTATTAATGGATGCAGTCGCAGCTGCCTATATCGGTTACGCAATGTTCGGTGCCAAGAAACCAAATATAGTCGGAACATTCCTCGGCTCGGTATTAATTGGAATTATATTGAATGGACTCACAATGATGAACGTCCCTTATTATGCACAAGATATTATTAAAGGCAGCATTTTAATTACAGCTTTAGCCTTTTCATTTATTAAAAAGAAGCGTAAATAAAAAGTAGAGCATCGAATTCGATGCTCTACTTTCCCTTTGCAACAATCACACGAACTACTTTCAAAACAAGAAGTAAAAGACCGTTCACTATCGCTGCAACCCCTAAAGAGACCGATATCATCAGCTCTCCCATTCCATTATTCAATACAAACATAGCAGAAGAAATGAAAGCCAAAATAAACAATACTAACGTTGGTATATATTTAATAACAGGCTTCTTATATGACTTTTGTGAAAGAAGAAACGTAATTACCAACGTCATAATGAAAACAAAATATACTACAAATAAGAAAATCACACGAAAGCCTCCACTATTCCTAAACTATGAAAAAGATAACAGCAATTAAAAATTATTAATATTTCTCATTCATCTGTAATTCTTTACTATACTTTTGAATGGAAACTGACGAAACAACCATTACCATTCCTACACTAAATCCAATAAGCTGATCCAGTAGCATCTCATCATGTATGAGCCAGCGAAGTAGAAATACCCCTCCAAAAATAAGCATTGCAGTAAATCCGGTATGCCTAAGTCCTTTATATACATTTTCCATATGTATCACCTCTTCACATAACATTATCCATATTATACCATACAACCATCAAGTAACCGTATCGTCCTCTGACAATATGCAGCTACCTTTTGATCATGTGTAACAACTAGCACTGTTTTTCCTTCTTTATTAATCTCTTGTAAAATACTCATAATTTTTTCCCCATTTTCTTGATCAAGAGCACCAGTCGGTTCATCAGCAAGTATAATTTTTGTATCTTGTGCTAAAGCCCTTGCTATTGCTGTTCTTTGCTGTTCTCCTCCTGATAACTCGTAAGGATATTTGTTAATATGCCTCTCAAGCCCTACCATTTTCAGCATTTCTTTTGATATTTGCATACGTTTCTTATGAGAAATTCTTCTATATACAAGTGGAAGCATTACATTTTCAATAATCGTATAATCATCGAGTAGCGAAAAGTTTTGAAACACAAATCCAACTTCCGTGTTTCTATACTTATGATAGTTTTGCTTTAATGTACTCGTATCCATTCCATCTAAAAAATACTTTCCAGCAGAGGGGCTATCGATTAAGCCAATAATGTTAAGGAGAGTAGACTTCCCCGAACCAGAGGGGCCCATAATGGCTATCATTTCGCCTTTTTCTATTGTAAGATTAATATCTTTTAAAGCACTAAAATTATTCTTTCCAAATCCCTTAGCCACATTTGCGAGCTGAATCATCTATAACACCTCTTTCATATATGTATTTTTTATTTTTAGTACATTGAAATAAATGATTGCATATATAACGAGGATCATTACAAGTGATAAAGCACCTATAACAACCAATGATTCTATAGAGACTTTTAACGTTCCAAAGAAAGATACTATACTATTTTCTAGCCCTTTCTGAATTTCAATTACTCCGCTATTCTCCCATTGAAAATACATTATTCCTATACATATCGCTAAAACGAATAGCAACATATACTCAATAATAAATGGAAGACATATTTGAAAAGTGCTTGCACCTAACGCTGATTTAATAGAAATATTTTTACGTTCCATATAAAGTGCTGCCATTGATGTCAATACAATAGATAGAAATGAAAAAAATAAGACTGTACCGCTTAATAATAAGGGGTATGACATATTATCAATACCTTGTTTTTCATTTTCTAACAATTTATTCGGATTTGTAACATAATACGAATAACCCTTACCTTCCGTTACCTTTAATACTTTCTTTTGAAATTCATTTATATTTATCTGCTCCTTTGTTTCTATAATTAACCCATTGTATAAAAGTTCTACACTATAGAACTCTATTTCTTCTGTTCCAATTGGTAAAATCGCCATGTCATCTAATAATGTAATACGATTATCCGATATTTCACCACTTCGAGGATATGTAAATGGTGAATTTTTTTCTAAAAAGCCAATTACTTTTAGCTTCATTTTTCCAGATGGTATAACATCACCAATAGATACCTTTTCTATATAATTAGCTCCTAATATAACAGGTCTAATATCAAATACTGATTTATGAAATTCCGATTCCTCAAAATATCTTCCTTGTGAAATTCGTATATGAAAGTACTTATTAATATCTTTATCAACAATAAGAGTCTTTATCGTTCCATTTTCTTTTTTTAAACTAAGTGAATAGTTATGGAACAAATAATTTGTTTTATTTGTTATTGGTATCGTATTAGATAACCCTTGCATGAAATGTTGATAATCACTTTTTGCTTTTTCTTCGCTAAACAATGTTATATCTTGCGTCGCATAAAGTTCATAAAAATTTTTATGAGTCGATAAATTATTTGCTACCGTCATCATTTTTTGATATCCCGAAAGATTACTAACAAATTCTATTGCTGAAGAAAATGCAATAATTAAAGAAATTACTATAATCAAACTTGGTAACAACCGTTTTTTCACAGACCGTATAGAATCAAATATAAAAAACATGAAGACCTCCTACGTTCTTAAATGTTTTCCGGGATATATATTTATAATGTGCTTGATTGGAATTACAGTAACAAACATTGTAAGAAAAATTATAAAAACAATATTACATACCAATACATATGGTGTTAACGGTTTTAATAAGTATGTCTGAAAATACGTATGAATTGTTCCAGAAAAACCAACAGCATCGCCACTAGAGAAATAAACAAAATTTGAATATATAGTTCGCAGTAAATAGATATATTAGAAGCACCTACTGCTTTTTTTAATGAAATCTCTCTTTCTTTTTTATAAATCCAAAATAAAACCGCAGAAATGCCAGAAACAATTGCAACAAGAATGAATTTATAATAATACTTATTTGCTGGATCTATATGTGTCACATGTAGTTCCTGAAGATCTCGTTCATTCAGTATTTGAACATCTCCCGAAAGCACTTCTTTACTCCTATCCATAAACTTTTTTATTTCGTTATGAATAGATGATGTAGGATTAACAACTGTTAATTGTAATTGTTTACTCGCGATAATACCTTTTTTAGATATAGTAGGTAAGTTTTGAAGTGGAACGTATATACCTGCTACACCGACGTCACTGTCTTTTCTTGATATAGTTCCTATTTTTTTATATGTATCATCAAATTCATATAACTCCTCTACATTCGTTTGATCGCCAACAACCATATTGTTTACATTTTCACGATGAAAATATTGTCCTTCAGAAATATATGGCTTCCAATAATAATCATCTTTTAAGTTCACAGCTATAATCTTTGTTGCCCCTGAACTATTTAATGCTTTTAAATGCTCTACATAAATATCACTTTTAACAAAAATATCTTGTATGAAAGGAATTATCTCTTCCAATTCAGTTGCATTCGCTATCGGAACAGTTAAAATTTGATTCTTCTCTGGAAAACCGATTTGAAAAGCAGATATAAAGTTTCGTTTAGATTCTGTTAAAAGTGCGGCTATTGATATAGAAAGAAAAGAAATAAAAAATGACATAAGGAGAATTAAGAAAAACAGTTTATTGCTTTTTATATTTTTAAAAGCTAGGTACATGTCTGTGCTCCTTTTAAATAAGAAGGAGATGATGAACATCCCCTTCTCCTTATCCAAATATTTATAAAGACAACTGTTTAATGCTTTTTACCACTGTAATCGTAAGTTACCGTTACTATCAAAAGTACCTTTGTGTGTATCTTCTTGATAGTCATTATTCTCATTTGCATAATGCTCCGAGTATAGTCCTTTTGCACCAAAGGCGTTATATGCACCATTACTCACAGTTGCGTTTAATGCTCTTCCAGATTCATGGGACCCTAATTTGTCTGAAGCGCTTTCAATATATGAATTATTTCCATTTGATTTAATAAAAGAAATTGCTACTGAACAACGAGATGCATTTTGATTCGTAGTAGTTTGAGCTCTATAAGATAGTAGGTTACCGCTTTTGTGACCGCTTAGAGTTGGATAGAATGCACTTGTTGAGATTGATGTTGCTAATAATACTAAAGTCGTAATTGAAAAAACTTTTCCTTTCATTAACAATCACCTCATAAATCTAATATTTTAGTAGCGCTACATCATCATAATATCCTTCAAATAAATTCTCCTCAACAAGAAACCCCGATGTTTTACAAACTCTTTAAACACTTAAACATTCATACATTTTTAAAAAGGAACGTATAAGTAGCAATATAAAAAGGCTGCAGAGAAATTCTTCTCCACAGCCTAATATTTATTTTTGCAAGAACGCCTGCAAATCTGCAAATTGCCTCTTTGCATCTTCATAGCCTTGCTCGTATAAATTTTGTAGTTTTGCTGTATCTTTTTCCATACGATCTACTTGAAGCGGCACTTCTGGGCGAATAACAAATAAATTGCCAGCTTGTTCTTCTTTTTCAATATAGTGAAGTGTTTCATTATACACTTCATAACGATTTAGCATCGTGTTAACAAGGTTCGGATATTTTTTATAAGCTTTCGCTGCAACCCATCCAAACTTTGATTTTTTCTTCGCGTAGCCATGATTTCTCGTTAAAATAACGACTGATTTTTTAAATCCATCCTCTTGCGCTTTACGAACTGGAATTGGATCAGAAATCCCGCCATCTAACAGTTGTTTACCGCGGTAATTTACTACTGGTGCAATGAAAGGCAATGAACTAGACGCTTGTAATAAATTTAGCGCATCATCATTCGTGCCTTCTTTTTCAAAATAAACTGATTGCCCTGTTTCACAATCCGTCGTTCCTACAAGGAAACGTTCCGGGCTATTAAAGTATGTTTCAAAATCAAACGGCACATGCTTTTCTGGGATTTCGTGAAAAATGAAATCCATATCAAATAGCTGACGTTTTCTCCATAAGTTTTTATACGATAAATATTTCGGATGTGATGCATAATCAATATTGACCGTTTTATTTCTATTTCTTTGTCTGGAAAGATACGACGCTGCATGACAAGCACCAGCTGATACACCGATTACATATGGAAAATATAAATCTTGTTCCATAAAGTATTCTAATATCCCGCCCGTGTATACACCACGCATACCGCCGCCTTCTAATACTAACCCCGTATTTTCAAGCATGTTACTCTCTCCTCTATATATATTGACTCTTTAATTATTCACCATGTTAAGTATCTTTTTCTATTATATATGAGTTCTTTCAGAAATTATATTTAAAAGACTTGAGAAAAAGGAGTTTTTTCTTCCAATTATATTTCCAAATGACCGGAGACATCCTTTATAAACCTTTGAATAAAGTCTTGCTCTTCTTTCGTATATCCATCTAAAAGTAACAACCACTTTTCTTCAGCTTGCTTATGCAATTTTTCATGAGCTTTATATATTTCATTCCCACTCTCCGTTAAGCTGAAGAAGATTTCTTTTTGATTATCTAACATTTGCAGCTTCTCAACGAATTGCTTTTGAAACAACTTTGTACAAATTTTAGAGATTGCTCCCTTCGTCATGCCCATTTCTGTCGTAATTGCCGTTACATTCATCAAACCATTTTTTCCGATACATTCGATTACATGTAACTCAGATAAAGACATACTACTTACACCTGTCTCACGAAGAAACTTCTCGTTTTGTCGTTTTAAATGTTCTTCTTTTTTATGCAAAAGTGTACGAATGTCCGACAGTATTTCCATTTGCTTCGTTGTATGCTTCAATCCGTTCGCCTCCTAAGTTTCCAAAGAAACAATTTAACTATATACCATTTTAAAATTATTTTTTCATCTTTACAAGTGAGAAAATCATGTTAAAATAAATTTAGTTTCCAAGGAAACTAAAATACAAGGAGGTTAACAAGATGAAAAAATCTAAACTAACTTTCATTTTATATGTTGTCTGTATTAGTGCCTTACTCGGTTCCTTCGCTCAAAATATTTACACACCTATCTTACCGATGATTCAAAATTCTTTTCACACTTCTCTTTATCTTGTAAATGTAACAGTTTCACTTTTCACATTCGTTCTTGCAATTATGCAGCTCGTATATGGACCTTTAATTGATACAAAAGGGAGAAAATCTGTCCTTATCCCTAGTTTAGTCATTAGTACAATTGGTTCAATCGGATGTGCCTTTTCGGCAAACATTTATTTATTTCTCTTTTTTAGAGCTGTTCAAGCTATAGGAATAGCGGCTATACCTGTAGTTTCAGCAACGATTATCGGCGATTTATTTGAAGGAAAAGAACGCGGAGAAGCGATGAGCCTATACCAAATGTTACTTGCCCTCGCACCTGCAATGGCTCCTCTCATAGGTGGTTATCTTGGCAGTATAAATGGTCACTTATCTGTATTTCTCTTTTTATCTACACTTGGCATTATCTTATTAATTATAAACATTTCACTACTCCCAGAAACAAAGCCAAATATAATTAAACAATCTAAAGCACAAAAGAATTACTCTCTTATCTTAAAAAATAAAACTGGATTTTCTATTACTCTTATTGGCTTCATTCAATTTTGTATTTACTTTTGCTTTCTCGTTTTTTTACCGAGTATTTTAACAAATTCATTTCATTTAACTGTAAATAAAATTGGTCTTATGTTTGTACCAATGTCTCTTTCTATCATGCTAGGAAGTTTTTGCTACAAGTTTTTGCAAAAACGACTCACAACAAAGCAAGCTTTATTTATTACGAGTTTCTTCAATATTATATGTGTCGTTTTATTCTCTTTCACATATAACATCAATATCCCATTCATCATTATCGTTACATCTTTGTACGGTTTTAGTATGGGACTTTCTATGCCAACTCACACTACTTTATTAACAGAAGAATTCGTACAAGAACGCGCAACAGCTATCGGTATGTACAACTTCATCCGCTATCTTGGTATGGGCACAGGGCCACTTATAGGTGGATTTCTTTTATTTAACCAAAATTACTTTTGGATTTTCTTCCTAGGCGCAATTATGTTTTTACTTGTAATCTTATATACAATGAAAATGCTAAGTTTTCATTCTGTACAAAAAGCAAAATAGAGCCCCCAAAAAGGTCGGCTCTATTTATCCTCTTTGATCCGCAACAATATGAATATCAATATACTTTGTTTGTCTCATAATTTCATTTACAATAGAGCCTTTTCGTATTTCTTCCCACCTTGTTCTAGCCGATTGTCCAAGTAAAATTTGCGTCACCTGTAATCTTTTTGCCACTTCAATAATAACATCTGCTGGCTTTCTTCCCTTTGCTTCTTCTAATACAAAACTTGCATCAAATTGATTCGTTAGCAACTTCCACTCTTCAATCGTCTGCTTTTTTCCAGCTGAAATAGAATCTATATTTTCCCTCTCAACGTTTAATACGTACAATTCAGCGTTTAACCGATCAGCCATGCGCCATCCCCGTCTTATTAATTTCTCCGCTGTTGAACTGTATTGTACACAAACGAGAATTTTTTCTTTCACTCCGATTGGTTCTATCACTGTTTGACTAATCTTTTCGTCCATATCGTCAGCGACTTCACGAAGCGATAATTCCCTAAGTGCTCCTAAATTATTAAGCGTAAAGAAATTTTGTAAGCTTTGCTGAATTTTTTCTTCTTTATATATCTTTCCGTCTATTAACCTCTTCCGAAGTACTTCCGGTGTTGCATCAACGAGCTGAATTTCATTTGCTTTTTGTAAAATAAAATCTGGAATTCGTTCTCTTACTTTTACATTCGTAATTTGAGCTACAATATCATGAACACTTTCTAAATGTTGAATATTAAAAGCTGATAATACCGATATACCAGCCTCTAACAATTCCTGCACATCCATATAACGTTTCTTATGTTTAGAACCAGGAACATTACTATGCGCAAGTTCATCCACTACGACTACTTGAGGCGCGCGTTTTTTTATTCCTTCCACATCAAGCTCATAAAATACCTTTCCTTTATACTGTATTTCTTTCAAAGGAACTTTTTCTAAATCAGCAATTGCTTCTTCCGTCTCTTTTCTTCCATGCGTTTCAATTAAACCAATTACAATATCAATTCCATCTTTTTTCATTTCCCTTGCATCAAAGAGCATTTTATAACTTTTTCCTACGCCTGGAGCTGCTCCTACATATAACTTTAACTTTCCGCGATTTTGCTGACGAATATATTCTAAATATTCCTCTGGCGTTCGCCTTTGAAACTTCGGTTCATAATCATCTGCATACAAAATAAACACTACCTTTCATTCGAAACAACGCTACCTCAATCCGTTAGATTGAGGTAGCACTGTTACTATTTCATTAATTCCTGTAATGCCAAATTTAGCTTTAAGACGTTTACGCGGGTCTCTCCAAATAAACCAAGCGCAGCACCTTCTGTTTGATCTTTAATCAATTGATTAAGTTTTTCTTCCGGAATATTCGTTAATTTCGATATGCGATCCACCTGCACAGAAGCTGCCTTCGGACTAATATCAGGATCAAGCCCTGAACCTGAATTTGTCACTAAATCAATCGGTACTTCTGTAACTGGAACGCTCGGATTTTGTTTCTTCCACTCTTCAATACTTTTCTCTACTCGTTTCTCTAAATCTGGATTAGATGGTGCATAGTTATTTGAACCAGATGCTTCAGCCTTATATTCAATACTAGAAACACGCCCTTGAAAATAACGTGGATCCGTGAAGTTTTGCCCGATTAATTTAGAACCAATCACTTCATTTTTATCATTATATATTAGACTTCCATCCGCATTATCCTTCATCACGGCTTGTGCAATACCAGTAACAATAAGCGGGTATACAAGTCCGCACAACACTAGAAATGTAAAAGTAATACGGATAATTGGTGATAGTATACTTTGTTTCTTCTTCATCTTTTTCCCCTCTTCCTTATATGAACAAGCCGACAATTATATCAATTACTTTAATTCCAATGAACGGAACGATAACTCCGCCAAGCCCATAAATAAGTAAGTTTCGGCTAAGCAATGCATTAGAACTCATCGGTTTATATGCAATACCTTTCATCGCTAACGGAATGAGTAATGGAATAATAACAGCGTTAAATATTAATGCTGATAAAATCGCTGACAGTGGTGATGTTAATTTCATAATGTTCAATGCCTCCATTTGCGGAATCGCAAGTGTAAACATTGCTGGAATGATTGCAAAATATTTTGCTATATCATTCGCAATACTAAACGTCGTTAAAGCACCTCGCGTCATTAACAATTGCTTACCGATTCCTACAACCTCAATAATTTTCGTTGGATTCGAGTCTAGATCAATCATGTTTGCCGCTTCTTTCGCTGCTGTCGTACCACTGTTCATCGCTAATCCAACGTCCGCCTGTGCTAATGCTGGAGCATCATTTGTACCATCACCTGTCATCGCTACAAGTTTCCCTTTATCTTGCTCTGCTTTAATGACAGCAATTTTATCTTCCGGTTTACACTCGGCAACGAATTCATCTACTCCAGCTTCTTTTGCAATGGTTGCTGCTGTTAACGGATTATCACCTGTACACATAACCGTTTTAATCCCCATTTGGCGTAACTGTTCAAAACGCTCACGCATACCCGGTTTTACTGTATCCTTTAAATAAATTAAACCGTAAATACGATTATCTACTGCAACTACAAGTGGTGTTCCGCCCTCTTTTGAAATTAAGTCTGCTTTTTGATTTACATCTTTCGGAATTGTTCCGCCTTGTGACTCAACCCATTCAATAACGGCACCTACAGCACCTTTTCTCACTTTTGTTCCGTCTTGTAAATCAACACCACTCATTCTCGTTTCTGCTTTAAACGGAACAAACTCACCTTGTTCTGCAAGTTCTCTATTATATGATATAGATTTTCCCTGCACATACTCGATAACAGATCGACCTTCTGGTGTTTCATCTAAAACAGAACTAATAGCGGCCCACTTTCCAACTTGCTCAATCGTTTCATTTCCTACAGGCAATAATGTATGAGCCATTCGGTTCCCAAAAGTAATTGTACCTGTTTTATCTAAAATAATTGTATTAATATCGCCCGCAGCTTCTACTGCTTTCCCTGACATCGCTAGCACGTTAAATTTTGTCACCCGATCCATCCCCGCAATACCAATCGCTGATAGCAAACCACCAATTGTCGTTGGAATTAAACATACTAACAACGCTACAAGTACAGCAGTATCAATTTGAAAACCTAAATAATTTGTAAAAATCGGCAACGTCACAACGACGATTAAGAAAATAAGAGTTAAGCTCGTTAATACTGTATTTAAAGCAATCTCATTCGGCGTTTTTTGACGAGCAGCTCCTTCTACTAAAGAAATCATTTTATCGATAAATGATTCACCAGGATTACTCGTAATGACAATTGTAATTTCATCACTTACGACCATCGTTCCACCTGTTACGGAACAAAAATCACCGCCTGCTTCTTTTATAACAGGAGCTGATTCACCTGTAATTGCAGATTCATCTACAGATGCTAATCCTTTGATTACTTCGCCATCACTTGGAATCATTTCTCCTTGTTTTACGATAACAACGTCACCTTTTCTAAGATCAGTTGCTGAAACTTGGACAATGTCTCCATTTTCTTTTACTACATTTGCAAACACATCTTTCTTCGACTGCTTTAAAGAATCGGCTTGCGCTTTACCACGACCTTCTGCTAATGCTTCTGCAAAATTCGCAAATAAAACTGTAAATAATAGAATGAGAGAAACTGTTATATTAAACCATCCTGGTATACTACTAAAACTGCTTGGAAGAAAAGATAAAATGAACGTAATGATAAATCCAATTTCCACAACGAACATAATCGGATTCTTTATCATGACTTTCGGATTCAATTTCGCAACGGATTGCTTCATCGCATGTGTTACGATATCACGATCCATCGTTTTCGCTTGTCTAACTTCATCTTCTACAGCATGTATTTGTGACTCATTTAATTGTTTTTCTTTTACTACTACCGGTCTCATCATTTACCCTCCATTACTTCAATGTAAGAAATTCTGCAATTGGACCGAGTACTAACATCGGGAAGAATGTTAATGCACCGACAATTACAATTGTTCCGATGAAGATGCCACCAAATAAACTATTATCTGTACGGAACGTTCCGACTGTTTCTGGCACTACCGTTTTTTCTTTCAATGAAGCTGCCACAGCTAGCATCGTAATTAAACTGAAGTAACGTCCTAAAAACATAACTAAACCAGTCGTAATATTCCAAAACGGTGTATTATCTCCTAATCCTTCAAATCCAGATCCGTTATTCGCAGCTGACGATGTATATTCATATACCACTTGCGTCAAACCGTGGAAACCGGAATGAGAAATAGCATCCGTCCCTAAATTTGTTGAAAGAGCTAATGCCGAAAATCCTAAAATGAGCAATGGATGAAATAAAATCGTGACCGCGATTAATTTCATTTCCTTACCTTCAATCTTTTTACCTAAAAACTCTGGTGTCCGTCCAACCATTAACCCAGATATAAACACCGCGATAATTGCATACATAATAATGTTTACAAAACCTGCTCCAACGCCGCCATACACAGTATTTAACATCATATTTACAAGCGGAACTAAACCGCCAATTGGTGTTAACGTATCATGCATCGTATTAACAGCGCCTGTTTCAGCAGCTGTCGTTACCGTTGCGTATAGTGAAGAAAATACTGTTCCAAATCGTACTTCTTTCCCTTCTGTACTTCCTTGTACATGTTCGATACCCATTCCATTTAATGCCGGGTTCCCGTTTAGTTCAGATGTCGTAATCGTTATAAACCCTAGTAAAAATACCATAAATAGTGACACGAAAAGGATGCGGCCTTGTTTTTTATTTCCGACCATTCGTCCGTACGTAAATGGAAGTGCTGTTGGTAATAACATCATAAGCATCATTTGCAAAATATTACTCATTTGTCCTGGATTTTCGAAAGGATGCGTAGAGTTTGCTCCGAAAAATCCACCGCCGTTATTTCCAAGTTCCTTAATGGAAACGAATGATGCAACAGGTCCACGTAAAATACTTTGCTTTGCACCTTCAATCGTTTGTGCTGTAACCGCCCCATCTAACGTTTGTGGTACGCCAAGTGCGACAAAAACTAGTGCCGCAATAAATGCAATAGGAAGAAACACTCTCGTTAACGCTCTCGTAAAATCAACGAAAAAGTTACCAAGTTCTTTTCCAGCAAGTCCTCTTATAAAAGCCATAACGAGCGCTAATGTCGTTGCTGGTGCCGCAAACATTAAAAATGTAATCCCGATTAATTGTGATAAATAGGATAAACCATTTTCACCGCTATAATGCTGTAAATTTGTATCAGCCATAAAACTAATCGCTGTATTAAAAGCGAGCGTAGGCTCCATCCCTTCAATATGTGCTGGATTTAGCGGCAGCACACCTTGTAATCTGAAAATGAAGTATACGACAACGATCATAAATCCATTTAATAAAACTAATGATAATGCGTACTGTTTCCACGTTTGATTGTATGCTTTTACACCCGTAATTTTAAAAATAAGTTTTTCAAAAGGCACGAATACTTTATCTAACGTTTTGCTACCTTGAAAAGCTTTTTCTAAATAAATCCCCGTTGGCTTTGCTACTAAAATAAACAAGAGCATTGTAATAATGACTGCAACCCAAATCATAATGAATGATTCCCCCTAATTAAAACTTCTCTGGATTTAATAATGCATACACTAAATACACTGTAATTGCTGCGACAATAACCGATAAGACAATCATCATGATTGTTTTCCTTCTTTCACAACTTTATCTGACCAACTTGCAAGACTTGCCATCGATGCAACTAATAAAATAAAAATCCCGACCATTACAACATCTAACATAACTATCCCCTCTCTTTTTGTTAAAATTTACCATTTAAATATTGAAAAAGAACACTGAGCTCTACTCAGTGTTCAAAAAATGAACAACAAAAAGTAAACCTCCTCTCTAAACGCTTACGAGGTTAGCTGTCGGATTCGGGCCTAAAGAGTAGCCCTACTTTCAAAACTGAAAGATTCACCCCAAGTGACGATGCACAAAATTGGTTCCCCCGCTCCATTTCTGGAACTCAGCGATTTTAGGTTTTTTTGGAAATTTTATGAATGATTTATGAGAGTAAATATACTCCTCTATATTTCACTTGTAAAGGGGTAAATTACTGAAAATAATAATATTTACATTCATTTAAACGCTTACATTGAAGATTATTACTGTTATTTCATCTATTTTCTTTATTTCTCTTTTCTTTTCTTAAAAATGACCTTTTAAATATGAAATAAAAAGAGCGAATGACATGAAGTGCATAGCTTGTTGCACTCAGCATTCGCTCTTTTTTATTCAACCTTTATTCTCCTCGTAAAAATGCACGTAAATTTCTCCCACGAATATAAACTTGTGTCAATTCTGCATGTAGCTGCTCATACTCGGTAATATCCATCTCTAAATACAAAGCATCTTTTGATGGTAATATAATATATGGCCCTGGAAAAAGGGGATCAATCTGGACCAATTCTTGAACTCGCTCTACCGATACTGCCCAACGATTTGCTATATCTCCAAGTAATAGTACCTTCATCATTTCTTCCCCCGCCCTATTCAAAAAATAAAAAAGAAATATTATCACAATTTGTAAACACGACAAACTTAGCTCCAATGGTTTCATAGAGCCTCGCTGGATATCGTTTATTCCTTGTAACAACAGTAATAGGTGCTTGAAAAGAAAAACGAATGTGTTCTGTGAAGAAACTAACGATTGGAAGCTCATCCCCTAGTAAAATGACCTTCTTAATACACTCACAAATACTAGTAAAATCCTGCTCCTTACTACAACTATAAGTCCAATCAAACCCACAATTCCTAACTTCAGCCGCTACCTCTTCATTTGCTGTAAAAATAACTAACTCATGTTGAAATGCAACTAGATCTCTTAAACTATTTACCTTACTTTCTTCTCCAACACAAATAAGTGTTAGTTCCATGTACCTCATCCTCCTTAGTATAAAAGAAATCAAACATAGATTGATATTCCCCTATACTAATCAGATCGATGAAGTGATGTATCCATCATGGCACCGTCCTCTCTCAAGACGCTTACGAAGTTAGCTGTCGGATTCGGGCTTTGAGAGTAGCCCTACTTTCAAATTTGAAAGATTCACCCCTAGTGACACTGCACAAATTGGTTCCTCCGCTCCATATAATTGGACTCAGCGTTTACAAAAAAATATATTCTGGCTGATATATTACTCCTGTATTTTGAAAAAGTAAACAGAAAAAAAGCCAGTTATAAAACTGGCTTTTCACTTATCTATACACGCGTTCTATTCACTTTATACGCAAAATGATTCGTTGGTCCATGACCACTACCAATATTCAATGGCTCTTCAATTGCTATACTAATAAATCGTTTTGCTTCTTGAACAGCATCTTCAATTGAGTATCCTTTCGCAAGTTCTGCTGTAACCGCTGAAGCAAATGTGCACCCACTTCCGTGCGTTTGCTTTGAAGGAATTCGCTCGCTTCTAAACTCAATAAATTCTTCTCCATCAAAGAGGAAATCAATTACTTCATTACCTTGATATTCTGCATGTCCGCCCTTCATAAGCACATATTTAGCACCTAATTCGTGCAATACTTTTGCAGCTTCCTTACTATCTTCAACATTATGAATCTCCACCCCAGTTAACACTTCTGCTTCTGGAACATTCGGTGTTATAACGGTTGCTACTGGTAATAAATATTCTTTTAATGCATGAACTGCTTCTTGCTGTAATAATGATGCACCGCCTTTTGCGATCATAACGGGATCTAGCACAATATTATTCCAGCCAAATTTTTTAATTTGTTCTGCAACAATTTGAATTATTTCACTACTAAATAACATTCCTAGTTTCACTGCATCTGGTGTTAAATCCGTACCAATTGAATTCAGCTGTTCTGTAATACCTTCTAACGGAACAGGATATACCCCTTGAACGCCAAGCGTGTTTTGAGCAGTAATTGCCGTAATAGCCGTCATTCCGTATACACCAAGCTCTTGGAATGTTTTTAAATCTGCCTGAATTCCAGCACCGCCGCCGCTATCAGACCCTGCAATTGTTAAAGCTTTATTCACTTTCATCCCACTCATCCTTTTCTATCCAAAATAGCGATGATAAATTGTTTTTGCTTCGCTTATATCTTTCGTTCCATGTACGAGCACACGGCCATCTTTAAAGGCTACTAACCTCTTGTCTTCAACAGAAAATGATAGTAAATATGGATTTATATTTAAATCATTTACACGACCTTCCAACAACTCTTTATATTGTTCAAAATTCATTTCATCTTTATGAGGTGGTCTAATTTGAACTGTATTTCGCCCGCATAAAACTGCTGTTTTTGATGTGTTTTCTTTATTTAAATACGGATATAATGCATTCTCTCCGCATGAAGGACAATTATGCTGGCGAAGTTTTTGCACATTCATACATGAATACTCATTCTTCCACATATCAAACGATACAAGCCCATCTCGAAGTGATTCGTAATCTTCTACTAACAGTTTAAGAGCTTCTGTTACTTGATGAGAAACGACAAGAGATACAGCAGGTGATATAATACCCGCTGTATCACATGTTGCCCCGCCAAGCGGAATCGACTGTAATAAACATGATAAACATGGTGTTTTACTAGGAAGGATTGTGTAAGAAAGACCGTAACTACCTACACATGCACCGTAAATCCATGGAATAGAATATTTTTGTGATATATCATTTACAATAAAGCGCGTTTCGAAATTATCAGTCGCATCAATAATTACATCAACATTTATAACAAGTTCTTCTAGCTCTTCAGCTGTTACATCTTGAACGAGAGCTTCTATTGTTACATCACTATTAATCTCTTCTAAACGTTTTTTAGCCGCTATAGCTTTTGGAAGATTATTCTTTACGTCGCTCTCTGCATACAATTGTTGTCTTTGTAAATTACTCCAATCTACATAATCACGGTCAACAATTGTTATCTTGCCAACACCTGCTCTTACAAACATCTCTGCATTTGCACTACCTAATGCACCTGCACCGATAATAAGCACATGCTTTTCTCTTATCTTTTGCTGTCCTTCTTCTCCAATTGGAGAAAATAGTTCTTGGCGTGAATATCGATTATTCAACTACGCTCATTCCTTCTAAAGGACTACTTGCAGTTGCACAACGCTTACGTGCAATGCGACCTGCTTCAAATCCTAAACGGCCTGCTTCAATACTTAATTTCATTGCTTGTGCCATTTTAATAGGATCTTTTGCTCCTGATACAGCTGTATTTAATAACACGCCATCTGCTCCTAATCCCATTGCAAATGCCGCATCAGCTGGGCTACCAATACCGGCATCAACGATAACTGGTACTGTCGCTTGTTCAATAATGAAGCTCAAATTTAATGGATTTACAATACCAAGTCCTGATCCGATTGGAGATGCTCCTGGCATAATCGCATGCACGCCAAGCTCTTGTAATTTACGTGCTAATACAACATCATCAGATGTATACGGAAGTACGATAAATCCTTCTTCCAGTAACATTTGAGATGCCTTTAACGTTTCTACCGGATCAGGTAATAACGTTCTATCATCACCAATAACTTCTACCTTTATCATGTCACAAAGCCCAGAAGCTTTTGCTAATTTTGCAATACGAACAGCCTCTTCAGCGTTTTTTGCTCCTGCTGTATTTGGTAATAACGTATATTTTTTCACATCAAGTTTCTCTAATAAATTAGGTTGCTTTGCATCAAAGATATCCATACGACGTACTGCAAACGTTAAAATTTCAGCTTCAGAAACGTCAATTGCCTTTTGCTGTACGTCAAAATCAGGGAATTTACCTGTTCCTAATAAAAGTCTAGAATGAAATGAAAATGGTCCAATGTTTAACATAATCAACCGCCTCCTACGAAAGTTACAATCTCAATTTGGTCTCCATCAAAAACAGATGTATCTGTATGATCATCTTTTTGTAAAATATCTTTATTACGCTCTACTACAACAATTCTGTTATCTAGCTCTAAATGTGTAAGTAGCTCAGCTACTGTTTTTACACTCGCTGGCACTTCAATTTGGTTACCATTAATTTTTAAATTCAAACTCCCATCCCCTTTCTAAACTCTTCTAGAAAGCAATGAATCTAGCAAATGATTCTCTTGCTTTCCTTCTATTAAATCAGCCATATATTGGCCAGAAATAGGACTTAATAAAATACCGTTTCGATAATGGCCCGTGCAAGCATATAAACCTTTTATTTCTTCATGCTCTCCCATATAAGGAGCTTCATGATTCGATTGTGGTCTTAATCCTGCCCACGTGCTTTCCCATTCTGCTTCTTTTAAAGCTGGCAATATTGTATAAGCACGCTCTAATATAGAAGTTATACTTTCTGGCTGCACAGTTTTATTGAACGTATGTGGCTTCATTGTTGCCCCAATTACGTAACGTCCACCGCGCTTTGGAGTAATGTAAAATCTTTCTTGAAAAATAGGTGCTTTTAAAAGTTGTTTTCTACTTCTTACCGCAACCACTTCTCCTTTAACTGGATATGTACCCCAATCGCGGTGAAAATAACTGAGTAACTTCGTGCTCCATGAACCTCCTGCAATAACGACTTTCTCACATGTGACAATACCTTCACTTGTAATAACTCCAGTCACTTTATTATTTTCAATACGGATATCAAATACTTCTGTCTGTTCATATATATCAGCACCGGAAATCGCTGCAGAATGTGCGAATGCTTTCGTAAGCTCTGGTGCAATAACATGACCGTCTTTCGGATAATATACTGCTCCTATAATAGATTCGGATAGATATGGCTCTTTTTCCCGCACATGGTCTCCCGTTAGAAAATAAGAATCTTCACCTGTTTTCTGCTGCCAATCCATAATGTGAAGAATTCTTTCCTTCTCATCTTCATTTTGAGCAATACGATAAATTCCTTTTTCTTCATATCCAATATCAACACCCGTCTTTTCACGTAAAACTGCTGCAAGTTGTGGAAATATAGCTCGGCTTTCTCTAGCAAGTTCAAATAGCGGATCATACGCATCCCATTCTGCCTGAACACCAAGTAAACCAGCAGCTGCTTTTGAAGCTTCCGATGCAATACTTTGCTTCTCCACAATCGCTACTTTATGTCCTCTTTCTGCTAGAAAATGTGCAACTGAACTACCAATTACACCACCACCAATAATCGCTACATCATACTTCTCACACATGTTTTTCCGCCCACTTTCTTATTGATTCCTTATAAGATTTCGCTTTACTATACGGGTTACTACTACTTACAATTCCAGACATAACTGCTATACCGCTTACACCGTTAGTAAGAACATCCACTGTGTTTTCTGGGGTAATTCCTCCAATTGCTGTAATCGGTATAGATAAACACCTTGCAATGTCTGAAATTTCTTCAAGCCCTCTCGCTGGCACACCTTTTTTACAATCTGTCGGAAATACATGGCCATAAACGAGTGAATCCGCTCCATTTTTAAAAGCTACTATTGCTTCATCTAGCGAATGCACAGAATAACCGACATGCAAATACGAAAACTTTTCTTTCACTGACTTTACATCTGTACTTCGATATCCTAGTTGAACACGAGGAATATTTAATAAAATTGCAATATCAATTCGATCGTTTATGACAATTTTAGAAGCTGGAAAGCCCTCCATTAATAGACTTTCCACACCTTCATATAATTCCTTCGTACTCTTCTCACGCTCACGAATATGCAAATAATCAATCTCACTCTCAATTTGCATCGCTACATTCACTAACTCTTCGAATGGCATATGGCCATTTGAGATTACGTGGAGCTCATTTTTCATATTCATTCGCCTACTTTAAAATATTTTCGAATAATTCATCGGCTGGGACGGTTTCATTCGTCATTCCTTTGTCCTTCAGCCACTTATTTTGTTTCTCCCAAGATTCTTTTGAATCTGATAAGAATGGCTCATCTTTCGTTTCCATCTTCTCTAATAAAATTTTCATACTTTCCTTTTCAACTTCTGGCACAAGTGGGAAGTTTTCTTTTTCTTGATGATTTAATAAAATATTCAATGCTTCATCTGGGTTTTTCTTCATGAAATCATAGCCTTTTTTCGTACCACGTAAGAAAGCTTGCAACGCCTCTTTATCTTTTTTCAACGTTTTATCACCTGTTACAAACACAAGCTCATGATAGTTTGGTACTCCGTAATCAGCTGGATTAAAGTACGCTGGTTCATGGCCTTCATGACGCATAACAGGTACTTCATGGTTAATGTATGCCCCTGTTACCGCATCTACTTTCTTCGTAATTAATGCTGGTACTAAATCAAAGCCAACATCTACTACTTTCACTGTATCAGGATTACCACCAGCTTCTTTTACCATCGTTTTTAAATACATCTCACTTAATGGTGTTCCAGAGTATCCTACTGTTTTTCCTTCTAAATCTTTCGGTGATTGAATGCCCGCTGATTTCAGTGATACAACATGATTTAATGGTGAACGTACGACAGCCCCAATTGATTTCACTGGAATTTGCTCATTCGCTTTCGCCATAACAACATCTGGCTGATAATACAAGCCAACTGTCACCTTCCCTGCTGCTGCCAGCGTTAATGGATCAGTCGGATTAGAAGGGAATTTAATATTTACCTTTACACCTTCTTCTTTAAAGTATCCTTTTTCAATTGCTGCATAGATAAAGCTATGTACCGCATTTGGATACCAATCTAACATGACTGTTATTTCTTTCTCTTTTTTACTTTTGTCTGATGCTGAATTACTCGAACATCCTGCAATTATTGCAATTAATAATGTAAACACAAAGATGCGCTTTAAAAATTTCATGAATGCTTCCTCCAACTAATGAATTTCTTTTCTAATATGGAAATAATTACGACGAAGAAAATAGCTAATAATGATAACAATACAATAGGTGCAAATACGCCAGCTCCATCTAACTGCGTCATCATTCTCTTACTGAAATATCCAAGCCCAGCTTGTGCACCGAGCCATTCTCCAATTGCTGCTCCGATAACACTAAGCGGAACTGCAATTTTTAAAGCTGAGAAAAAATAAGGAAGAGCAGACGGCAACTTTAATTTAAGAAAAATATCTCTTTTTGTTGCTCCATATGTAACTAAGAGCTCCTCCCATTCTTTTTTCGTACTACGCAGTCCATCATACGTATTGACCGCAATTGGGAAAAACGTAATTAAAACTGTGACAACAACCTTACTCCAAATTGTATATCCAAACCATAAAACAAATAGCGGAGCAAGCGCAGTAATCGGAATCGTTTGTGAAGCAACTAATAATGGATAAAATGCTCTCTCCATCCATGTACTCGCATTCATTAACATCGCTAGCCCTACACCTAATACGATAGAGATAACAACACCTATTAAAACGACGTATAACGTTGCAGGTAAATGAACTGTAAATAATATGTCTTTTAGTTTCCATATCTTCATTAAAATCGCAGAAGGTGACGGTAAAATGTACATCTCATCTACAATTCTTGCTCCTATTTCCCACACAGCTAGTAAAATACTAGAAAGTGTAATAGCAGGAACTAATTCTTTCAATCGGTTCATCACACAAGTACCTGCCTTTGTAACATACTAAGAAGCTCATCTTTCAGCGCTAATACTTCCGGTTTATATAAATCTTTTCGTGTTCTGTTATGATCAAGCGGTACAGTCCGCTCAGTCAAAGTCGTTATCGGCTGCTGTTCCACTACTAAAACTCGGTTTGAAAGAAATAACGCTTCTTCAACATCATGAGTAATGAATAAAATTGTTTTTTCCCACTCTTGCCATTGTTCAAACAACCATTCTTGCAAAGAGGTCTTCGTTAAAGCATCCAACGCACTAAATGGTTCATCTAACAGCAATATCTCCCCGCCTGTTAATAAAGTTCGAATAAAAGATACACGTTGTCTCATACCACCAGATAAATCTTTCGGATATTTTTTCTCATACCCTTGCAAACCAAATTTATGTAACAGTTCCTTTGCCTTTACTTCTGCTTCTTTCTTCTGTACACCTTGGCACTCTAGCGGCAGGGCAGCATTCTCAATAATTGTTCTCCACGGCAAAAGCATATCTTTTTGCGGCATATATCCTACAGGATGGTTCTTTGTTTCTGTCAGTTCTATCTGTCCAGTACTTACCTTTTCTAGACCTGTAATAAGGCGAAATAAAGTACTTTTTCCACATCCACTCGGTCCGATAATACTGACAAACTCTTTCTCATGTATAGAAGCATTTAATTCATGGATGATTGGTTTCTCATCGTAATGAAAAGAAACATTATGAAACTGTAGTATGTTCTTGCTCCTCAAATCCCCACATCTCCTTACGATAGGACATATCCCAGAATAAATATTCAAATCGACTGGAATATAAGAAGATCTCCTCTAATCTTTCTAGTTCTTTCTCAGACTTTCCAACTGCCATTTCATTTAATAAATCTATTAACCAAATACAAAGATTACCGTATTCTTCCGAACTATATCCTTGAATCCACTCACCAAAAAACTCATGATCTCTTGCTCCAGGAATATCATTTAAACGCTTTCCAATTTCCCAATAGCTCCACATACATGGAAGAAGCGCTGCTATTAATTCCGCAAGTGTGCCATTTTGAGATACAGACATCATGTAATTTGTATAAGCTAAATTTTTAGCAGATGGTTTCGCAGACTCTATCTCCTCTATAGAAATTCCAAGTCTTTTTGCATATTGTTTATGGATTGTCATTTCGCCATTTAATATTCCATCAATTTGTTCAGCGAACTTTCCCATTACTTGTGGATTCGTTGCTTTTACAACACCAATCGCATATAACTTTGCATAATCTAGCAGATATAAATAATCTTGAATAATATAATACTGGAATTTATCTTTTTCTAACGTGCCATCTCCCATACCCACTACAAACGGATGATTATGACTCATCTCCCAAACCGGTTGCACAGTTTCTAATAATCTATCGCAAAATTTCATTTCTCTATCTCCTTTCAATATATGTATCTAAATAAAAAACCACTTCTATATATAAGAAGTGGTTACAGCAAATAAAGTTATACATTTATTCGATGTTCCACTTCCCTTCGCTAGTATTACCTAGATCAGGTGTTGTAAGGGTTAAGGATTATTCCTCTCTCAGCAAGTCAAGCACCCCTAGTGGTTTCAATATGAAATTTTCAAATAAAAAAGCCCCGTTTCTATACGCAAAGAAACGGGGACTCATTGTTAGTGTCCGAATTGCTTCCCTACGCTAGCATAATCTAGATCAGGTAATAAAAAGGATCAAAGGCTTACGGCCTACTCTCAGCTGGCAACACCAGCTCTCCTAGCAAACTATAAAATTATCACTGTCAGTATAACACCCTAATAAGACATCATCAACTTTTTTAATTTTCTTAATTATCAACATAATATCAAAATTATACAATACATACATTCTATTTTAGAAAATAAAACCCCAATTAATTGTATAAAAAGGAATCATTATCCTCAAAAAATTTATTTTTATATTGATTTCATATTACATTTATGTGAATACCCCCACTATATTATATCTTTATACTATAATAAAATTACAACTATACAACTAGAGGAGGTCTCTATTCCATGAATATGAAAGCTACTGCTTTAACAGCAACTACTGTAGCGATTGCTTCTTTACTTCCTTCTATGGGTGAAATAAATGTACAAAAAGCAAACGCTGAACAATTATCTAATATTAAAACTGGGTATGTCAAAGTCGATCAAGTAGCATTACATACAGAAGATAACGTAAAAAGCACATCAATTGATACAATTCGCTTTAATACAAAAGTGAACATCCTTGAAACAACTAATGGTTGGTATAAAGTATCTGTTCATAATAAAGTAGGTTATGTACAAAAAGATGCTATTTTACTAAAAAACAAACTTCAAACTAATGATCAATACATCGTTAATGCTAATGCATTAAACGTTCGCTCTGAACCTAATTTAGAATCTTCCATTTTAGATGTATTACCAAATGGTAAGTTTATTACCGTTCAAGAAGATCAAGGCGAATGGTATAAAATATCACATAATGGCCAAACAGGTTACGTACAAAAAGCATTCATCTCTAATGGTTCACAACCCTTAGTAAAAGGAATCACCGTTCAAAATAATACAAAATATACTGTTGCAACACCTAATCTAAATGTACGTAGCACCGCTAGTACAAGTAGCGCTCTACTCGGTTCATTACAAAACGGTACACAAGTACAAGTAGTAGAAACTGTAGGTACTTGGTATAAAATTCGTTTTGGCACAGGATACGGATATGTAGCAAAACACTATGTAGTACAAAATCAACCACAAGCTAAAACAGATCAGCCTTCATCAATTCCAGCTGCTTTCAAATTCCCCGCTCAAGGAAGAATTAGCTCAACCTTTGATATACGCTGGGAACAAATGCATTATGGTATAGATATTGCCGCTCCAGGAAACGTCTCTATCCAAGCTGCTGCTGCAGGTAAAGTTGTGAAATCTTATTATTCAGCTAGCTATGGCAATGTTGTTTTCATTGCGCATCAAATCAATGGGAAATTATATACAACTGTTTATGCTCATATGAAGGATCGCACTGTACAAGCTGGTGATCAAGTACAAACTGGACAATTAATAGGTCATATGGGAAACACAGGTCATTCATACGGGCAACATCTTCATTTTGAATTACATAATGGAGAATGGAATTTTGAAAAAACAAATGCAGTAAATCCACTGCCATATTTAGTTAGGTAAATTGTATGCCACGCAATATACCTCTTATAATTGAATACGCAGCCTTTTTAGGTTTAATCTGTTGTTTAATCATTTACAATACAAACATTGTATTTTTATCTATTATTATTGCTTTTGTTGCATTAGAAATTATGATGGAATCATTTCAAGTGCAACTAAAACAAAAAATTGCCCATATTTATAACGCTATATTTCTTTTGAGTGCTCTCATAACAAATATAATTAGTAATGGCTTTTATTTATCTACTGTATTTCCAGTATTCTTTATGGCTGTTTTATTATTTGTAGCTAGATATATTAATGTCCCTTATAACCAAAAACAAGAACAAGAACAAGAAGCTTAGAAAGAGGAGACACTGTGTACCAATCTTTCAAAGATGCTCCAATAAAATACATATTGCATTTGTATAAGAAAGCCAATACTTTTTTTGGTATACAAGGAAGTTATACTGCACAACTTCTCCTATATGGAATGTTGTTTCTTGTCTTAATCACTTTCTCCTTGTTTTACTAACAAAAAAGGATCTCACATAAACTGGAGATCCTTTTTAATTTATATTAATTTTTCATATCGAAAATATTGTTTATCCACAAGCATATTTTTCATAAATAAAGCTCAGATTATATTTTTTCTCTAAGCTCATTCGTTGTTCGTCATCGCACCAATAGAAAAGAATATCATGAATCGTTGCGTAACGCTTATTTTTAAGAAATAGCCTAAAGAATGATGGTAAACAATCATGTAATTGTATAAATATATAATTGCGTAGTGTTTCTTCTTTATATTCAATCCCCTTACAAATATACAGTAATTCTTCACAATAATATGCATGCTGTGGAACTTGTATCATTTCGAAAAATGGCACATAAGATAGTAGCTTTCCAATAAAATGACCATATCGATCCATTACTCCTATCGTCATATGCTCCATCATTTCTTTCATCACATATAAATAATCATCTACATGCGTTGTCTTTAATGGGTCTAAGCGATCGGAAATTTGAGATAATACAGCTCTTTGACATGCTAAAACTGCCTGACTAGGTCCATAATATGATAGGAAATCTGTACACTTACGATATTTCCGTAATAAATCATGTGTATACAAATCATATACAAAAGTATTACAATACATTGCTAAACTCATCATATCACTATTTAATTGCTCTTTTGATAATGATTTCGCTCTCTTGCACATATAAAAGAATGTAAATTCCAATACTTCTTTATGAGATAATAAATGTTTACAATCGGTTATACACTTCTCATTAAATTTAACTCTATCCCAAATTTCAATATCCCTATCTATCAATTCACCTATACGATATTTAATAATTAAATAATTTAAAGCAACTGATTGCGTCAAAAGATCCCATGTTTCATATTCCAATGAAGTATGAACAAACTCAGCTAATCCTTGCGCTATCATAAAATCATTTGCCTCTTCATACCAACCAATCTCTTGGCATAAGCGAAGAATACGCACTAAAGTTGGAATTTCATCTTTATGAAACTGCGGTAATTTCTTTGCTTTATTCATGCCATATACGATAAATGCCGCTAAATTTTCTTCTTTATAAAATTCTTTCTCTTTCCATACTAATATAGTTCGTTCTTTCCCCTCACCTTTTGGGTGACAAGGTACAAGCAAAGAAAATAATTCAGCGAAATTATTTGGTTCTATATATGTATCTGTAACCAAATTCCAATTTGGATCGCCCTGTACAGCCTTCATATAATTCCCCTTCCCTTTTCATCTATGTAGGAAATATTAATTTATTATCGCACCACTAAAAATTAATATTGTTATATTCAAAATCTCTCATAAGACTTATATCTATCAGTATATCATCTTTTCTCTTATTAAAAATTAAGAATAACAAATTTTAAAAAAATGTCGAAATTATTAACCACATACTTATTATATAATGTCTCAGATACATCACGCTAACATATTAGTTTAATCCATATATACTAGAATAATGTATCTGAAATTTATATATAATTTAGCTCTTTATGAGTGACCATTAAACTCTCGGTTAATGAAAGTTTCAATTTACTCTGTACGCTCTGAGATTTCGCTCAAGGCAAATCCAGCTTGATCATCTGCTGATTCCCTTATAGCTAAATCTCCTAGTGCTAACATGCCAATAAGTTGACCACTATCAACTACTGGTAATCGTCTAATTTGATGCTGTGCCATTAGCTCTGTAGCTTTTTCAATAGAATCATTTGGAGAAACTGAGATAATATTTGTTGTCATTACATTTGTAATCTTATTAGATCCAGGATGTTTTTCAGCAATCCCTCGAACGACTAAATCACGATCAGTAACAAGCCCAACAACTTGCTCATTTTCAACAACAGGAATTAATCCAACCGATTCTTCCTTCATTTTTACAGCTGCCTCATATACATTGTCTAGCGGTGTACAATGTACAATATGGGTACTCATTAAGTCTCTCACTCGTGTCATTATGATTTCCTCCTTTTTATACATACCATAGCTTTTCCAAAATTCCTTTATTTATTTCTGGAAAGTAACGTAATAAAAAGGATTAACAAAATAAAAAAGAGCCAGCATAATGCTGACTCTTTTTTGTATGACCCGTACGGGATTCGAACCCGTGTTACCGCCGTGAAAGGGCGGTGTCTTAACCACTTGACCAACGGGCCATGGCTCCGCAGGTAGGACTCGAACCTACGACCGATCGGTTAACAGCCGATAGCTCTACCACTGAGCTACTGCGGAATAATATATGGTGGGCCTAAATGGACTCGAACCATCGACCTCACGCTTATCAGGCGTGCGCTCTAACCAGCTGAGCTATAGGCCCATATACTTTACAGGGGCAGTAGGAATCGAACCCACACTGGAGGTTTTGGAGACCTCAGTTCTACCTTTAAACTATGCCCCTAAATGATGCCGGCTAGAGGACTTGAACCCCCAACCTACTGATTACAAGTCAGTTGCTCTACCAATTGAGCTAAGCCGGCATAAAAAAATGGTGGCTCGGGACGGAATCGAACCGCCGACACGAGGATTTTCAGTCCTCTGCTCTACCGACTGAGCTACCGAGCCAACATAAATGGCGGTCCCGACCGGGGTCGAACCGGCGATCTCCTGCGTGACAGGCAGGCATGTTAACCACTACACCACGGGACCATTTGGTTGCGGGGACAGGATTTGAACCTGCGACCTTCGGGTTATGAGCCCGACGAGCTACCGTGCTGCTCCACCCCGCGACAATATAAAGTTTTAAAAATGGAGGAGGTAGAGGGATTCGAACCCCCGCGCGACTCTCGCCGCCTGTCGGTTTTCAAGACCGATCCCTTCAGCCGAACTTGGGTATACCTCCATGAAGGAAAAAATAAATATTTTATTATTATATGTCTAAACCATTAAAGAAAAAATGGAGGAGGTAGAGGGATTCGAACCCCCGCGCGATTCTCACCGCCTGTCGGTTTTCAAGACCGATCCCTTCAGCCGAACTTGGGTATACCTCCGAGACATATATTAAATAAAGTGGAGCCTAGCGGGATCGAACCGCTGACCTCCTGCGTGCAAGGCAGGCGCTCTCCCAGCTGAGCTAAGGCCCCATGTTTTTTGGGAATATCGGGAAGACAGGATTTGAACCTGCGACCCCCTGGTCCCAAACCAGGTGCTCTACCAAGCTGAGCCACTTCCCGTTAATAAAAGCGCGCCCGAGAGGAGTCGAACCCCTAACCTCTTGATCCGTAGTCAAACGCTCTATCCAATTGAGCTACGGGCGCATATGGTGCCGAGGGCGGGGGTCGAACCCGCACGGTGGTCACCCACCGCAGGATTTTAAGTCCTGTGCGTCTGCCTGTTCCGCCACCCCGGCATGTCATATTGAAAATTGGAGCGGAAGACGGGATTCGAACCCGCGACCCCAACCTTGGCAAGGTTGTATTCTACCACTGAACTACTTCCGCAAGACATGTATGAGTTATTTTATTGAAAGTGCGGGTGAAGGGAGTCGAACCCCCACGCCAAAGGCGCTAGATCCTAAGTCTAGTGCGTCTGCCAATTCCGCCACACCCGCATATTTCATTAAAATGGTGAGCCATGAAGGACTCGAACCTTCGACCCTCTGATTAAAAGTCAGATGCTCTACCAACTGAGCTAATGGCTCTTAATGGCTGGGCTAGCTGGATTCGAACCAGCGCATGACGGAGTCAAAGTCCGTTGCCTTACCGCTTGGCTATAGCCCATTAATTAAGAATGGTGGAGGGGGGCAGATTCGAACTGCCGAACCCGAAGGAGCGGATTTACAGTCCGCCGCGTTTAGCCACTTCGCTACCCCTCCGACATATATGGTGGAGGATGACGGGATCGAACCGCCGACCCCCTGCTTGTAAGGCAGGTGCTCTCCCAGCTGAGCTAATCCTCCATTTTGCCTGGCAACGTCCTACTCTCACAGGGACAAGGTCCCAACTACCATCGGCGCTAGAGAGCTTAACTTCCGTGTTCGGTATGGGAACGGGTGTGACCTCTCTGCCATCATTACCAGACTGTATTCATTTAAGACAAGAATCATTTTAACTCATTTGACCTCGAAAGTCAACAAGTTTTTTATATTCTTTCAAAACTAGATAACATTTGCTACATATTATATGGTTAAGTCCTCGATCTATTAGTATTCGTCAGCTCCACATGTCACCATGCTTCCACCTCGAACCTATCAACCTGATCATCTTTCAGGGATCTTACTAGCTTACGCTATGGGAAATCTCATCTTGAGGGGGGCTTCATGCTTAGATGCTTTCAGCACTTATCCCTTCCGCACATAGCTACCCAGCTATGCCCTTGGCAGAACAACTGGTACACCAGCGGTGCGTCCATCCCGGTCCTCTCGTACTAAGGACAGCTCCTCTCAAATTTCCTACGCCCACGACGGATAGGGACCGAACTGTCTCACGACGTTCTGAACCCAGCTCGCGTACCGCTTTAATGGGCGAACAGCCCAACCCTTGGGACCGACTACAGCCCCAGGATGCGATGAGCCGACATCGAGGTGCCAAACCTCCCCGTCGATGTGGACTCTTGGGGGAGATAAGCCTGTTATCCCCGGGGTAGCTTTTATCCGTTGAGCGATGGCCCTTCCATGCGGAACCACCGGATCACTAAGCCCGACTTTCGTCCCTGCTCGACTTGTAGGTCTCGCAGTCAAGCTCCCTTATGCCTTTGCACTCTACGAATGATTTCCAACCATTCTGAGGGAACCTTTGGGCGCCTCCGTTACACTTTAGGAGGCGACCGCCCCAGTCAAACTGCCCACCTGACACTGTCTCCCGGGTCGATAAGACCCGTAGGTTAGAATTTCAATACAGTCAGGGCGGTATCCCACCAGCGCCTCCACCGAAGCTAGCGCTCCGGTTTCAATGGCTCCCGCCTATCCTGTACAAACTGTACCAAAATTCAATATCAGGCTACAGTAAAGCTCCACGGGGTCTTTCCGTCCTGTCGCGGGTAACCTGCATCTTCACAGGTACTATAATTTCACCGAGTCTCTGGTTGAGACAGTGCCCAAATCGTTACACCTTTCGTGCGGGTCGGAACTTACCCGACAAGGAATTTCGCTACCTTAGGACCGTTATAGTTACGGCCGCCGTTTACTGGGGCTTCAGTTCAGAGCTTCGCTTACGCTAACCCCTCTCCTTAACCTTCCAGCACCGGGCAGGTGTCACCCCCTATACTTCGCCTTACGGCTTCGCAGAGAGCTGTGTTTTTGCTAAACAGTCGCTTGGGCCTATTCACTGCGGCTTTCCGTTAAGAAAGCACCCCTTCTCCCGAAGTTACGGGGTCATTTTGCCGAGTTCCTTAACCAGAGTTCTCTCGCACACCTTAGGATTCTCTCCTCGCCTACCTGTGTCGGTTTGCGGTACAGGCACCTTTTATCTCGCTAGAAGCTTTTCTTGGCAGCGGGGAATCAAAGACTTCGCTCCATAAGGAGCTTCCCCATCACAGCTCAGCCTTCACGATAAGCGGATTTGCCTACTTATCAGCCTAACTGCTTGGACGTGCACAACCAATCGCACGCTTCTTCTATCCTTCTGCGTCCCTCCATTGCTCAAACGATAAAGAGGTGGTACAGGAATATCAACCTGTTGTCCATCGCCTACGCCTGTCGGCCTCGGCTTAGGTCCTGACTAACCCTGAGCGGACGAGCCTTCCTCAGGAAACCTTAGGCATTCGGTGGACGGGATTCTCACCCGTCTTTCGCTACTCATACCGGCATTCTCACTTCTAA
>NZ_CP046398.1:520000-725000 GCF_009861435.1 Bacillus sp. A260 | reverse complement strand
TTACCTATGGTATTAGCAGTTGTATATTCTATATTATCATCCTTAATCGTTGCACTAACAGTTGTTCCACTTATGGCTTTTTTACTACTCAAAAAAACAAAGCATCGAAAGCCAAGTTCTTCATCACGATATGTCGCTACATTAAAGTGGGCTCTTTCTCATAAATTCATTATTCTACTTACTGCATTTTTATTATTTGTAGGATCAATTGCAGCTTATATATTACTACCGAAAGCAAACATAAAATCTGAAGACGACACAATGTTATCTATTAACATGACATTTCCAGCCCATTATAATGCTGAATCTCAAAAACAAAAAGCATTTGATTTTGAAAAGAAATTACTTTCTAATTCAGATATAACAGACGTTATTTTACGAATGGGATCTAGCGCAGAAGATGCACAATGGGGGCAAACAACTAAAAATAACCTCGCTAGTATATTCGTAGTCTTTAAAAAAGGTTCTGATATTGATCAATATATTAAAGAGTTAAAAAAGGAACATAAAACTTTTGAGCCTGCTGAACTTGATTATATAAAAACAAGTTATTCAAGCTCTGGCGGCGGCAATAACTTACAATTTAACGTAACAGCTACTAACGAAGCGGATTTAAAAGAAGCGGCTACTATCGTTGAAACAAAACTAAAAAGCATGGATGATCTTTCTAAAGTAAAAACAAATTTAGAAGACTCTAAGAAAGAATGGCAAATTCATATTGATCAAACAAAGGCTGAACAACTAGGTTTAACACCAGAAATAGCTGCGCAACAAGTAGCATTCCTTATGAAGAAATCACCTATTGGCGAAATTACAATTAATAATGAAAAAGCTACTATTATGATAGAACACAAAAAAGAAAACATTAATAAACAAGAAGATATTTTAAATACAAACATACTATCACCTATTAATGGACCAATACCTTTAAAAGACATTGCAACTATTTCAGAAAAACAAACACAAACAGAAATTTTCCATAAAGACGGAAAAGAAACAATCCAAATTACAGCCGAAGCTTCAAATGAAGATTTGAGTAAAGTAAACACAGCAGTAAATAAAGCGATGACTGACTTAGATTTACCTGGTGGTGCAAAAGTAAATATCGCAGGAGCTACTGAATCTATGCAAGAGAATTTTACAGATTTATTCAAAATTATGGGGATTGCAATCGGGATTGTATATTTAATTATGGTTATCACCTTCGGGCAAGCACGTGCTCCTTTTGCAATCCTATTCTCCTTACCATTAGCTGCTGTCGGTGGTATTTTAGGATTAATCATTTCACGAACACCTGTTGATGTAAATTCCTTGATCGGCGCATTAATGTTAATCGGGATTGTTGTTACAAACGCTATTGTATTAATAGAAAGAGTCCAACAAAATCGGGAACATGGAATGGAAACTAGAGAAGCCTTACTTGAAGCAGGTTCTACTAGACTACGCCCAATTATTATGACAGCTATTACAACAATCGTTGCTATGCTCCCACTCCTATTTGGCCAATCCCAAGCAGGAAGTATGGTATCAAAAAGTTTAGCCGTCGTTGTCATCGGCGGTTTGGCAGTCTCAACTGCTCTTACATTAGTAGTCGTTCCAGTTATGTATGAACTACTAGATAAAATCGGGAGAAAAAGACGCTCCCGTAGGAAAATAAGCACTTCTACAGAAACACCTGATATTTAAAAACAAAAGGCGTTATCTTCACAAATGAAGATAACGCCTTTTCTCTATTTAGTCATATAATCCATCATTTTTTCCACATATTGCTCTATAGGTTTACTAGAATCCACAATAAGGTATTCATTATTTGAAGGTCTTTTACTACCATTTAACCACTTTTTAAAACCTACTTCCGATTCCACCTTTTCAATTTGACTGATCATACGCTTACGTGTTTGCAGTCTCCTATTAATCTCTTCCATATCATTAAGATAACACTCAATATATTTATATTTCACACCATGTTTATTTGATAGTTCAATCCCTTTTTCAACCATTCCCTCATATAAACACGGACTATCCAATATAACACTATGCCCTTGTTCTAAATAAGAATCAATCAATACCCATTCGGCATCATACGCAAGCCCACCAACAATCGTTGATTCAATTCCTTTTACTTTTAATGATTTTAACAACGCGGATTTCAAAACATCATGATCTATAATTACAGCACCTGTTAATTTCGCTATATACTTAGAAACTGTCGATTTTCCTGACCCAGGAAAACCTGACATTTGCAGAAAAAACAAATTAAAGCTCCTCTCTAAATTACATCTGTTCTTCTTTATAATTAATCACAAATTCAACAATCATTACATCCATTCCTTCTATATTAAAGTACAAAAGAACCCCCTACTTATAAATAGAGAGTTCTTCTTTATAATTTATGCCGCTTTTACCTTTTTCGTTGTTTTACTTTTTCTTTTCGTTCCTGTAAAGCGCTTGTGTAATATAGATGCTATCAAGCGTGAAATAACATTGAATAGTAATACCATAATAATTAATACAGCTGCAGATTTTGTCGCAATCAACTTCGCATCTGGAATAACTCCTTCAGAATTTAATTTCCAAATGTGAACCGCTAATGTTTCAGCTGGTCTAAATGGATTTAAAGGATGCGCAGGACTTGAGAAATCCGCTGCTGAATTTAAAATCGGGGATGTTAAACCCGCTGTGTAAATTAATGCTGCCGCTTCCCCAAATATACGACCCGCCGCTAAAATAATCCCTGTAATAATTTGTGGTAATGACGATGGGATAATAATACGAGCGATTGTTTGCCACTTCGTTGCACCTAATCCAAGACTTGCCTCTTTTACATTCTGAGGAACTTCTGAAATCGCATTTTCACAAACACGCGTTAAACCTGGTAAATTTAAAATAGTTAAAGCAAGAGCACCACCCATTACTGTGTATCCCCAACCTGTCATTGTAACGAACACTAACAAACCAAATAAACCAACAACAATAGAAGGTAAAGACGCCATCGTCTCTATACATAGACGAACAAAATTTAAAAAACGTCCTTGTTTTGCGTACTCCGCTAAATATATTCCAGCACCTAATCCAAGAGGAATAGATATAATAAGCGTTATAACAAGCATGTAGAAGGAATTGAATAACTGCGGACCAATCCCACCACCAGCTCTTGTATTGCTTGGTTCTCCAAACAAGAAATTAGGATCCCAAAATCCCCATCCCTTTTGTAAAATCTCAAATACTAAGAACACTAGCAAAGCTACAACTAAAGCCGCAACCGCATAAAAGATACCCGTCCAAACTTTATTTACCGTTCTTGCATTCATTATTATCGCTCACCTCTTTGCCCAATCGCTCGAATTACTAAAATAAACAGGAATGAAATAACAAGTAAAATCATCGCTAAAGTCCATAGCGCATTGTTCCAAGCAGTTCCGTTCAATGTATTCGTCATGTCCATTGTTAAAATACCAGTTAACGTCGCTGTCGGACTATATATTCCTTCTGGTAATTTAATCGTATTCCCGATTACCATTTGAACCGCTAACGCTTCACCGAAAGCACGCGCTAAGCCTAAAACAACACCTGTTAAAATCCCTTTTTTCGCAGCAGGAACAATCACTCGGCTAATCGCTTGCCATTTCGTTGATCCTAGACCATAAGAAGCTTCTAAATAATCAAATGGAACAGAACGTATTGCATCAGAAGCGATACTAGCAATAGTAGGTAAAATCATAATACTTAATACAACAATACCTGCAATTAAACTAAAGCCTACTCCCCCAAACGAATCACGTAATAGTGGTACTAAAATCGTAACACCTAATAATCCGTATACAACCGAAGGAATACCAACTAACAATTCTAGAACAGGCTTCAATACTTTATTTCCAAACTTTGGCGAAATTAAATTCATGAATATAGCAAGAGCTATAGCAATTGGTGCACTAATAATAACCGCACCTAACGAAACCACCGTTGAACCTACAATGAAAATTAAAGCCCCGAAGGATCCTTGATCAGCATTTGGATTCCATTTTGTCGATGTTAACATCTCAGTAAATGAGATACCACTTTGTGTAAAAGATTGAATACCTTTACCACAAATAAACGCAATAATAGCTAATGTAATTAAAACAATAAAAATACCACAAAACGTAACAAGTGATCTTCCTATATATTCACTTTTCACGTAATTAATTTGCTTTTTCCCCTTCATCACAGGACAGACCCCACTTCACAGATTGAAATGAACAGGACTGGCCTTGCAGCCAGCCCCATAAAATTTTATTACTTATTTAATTTAGACATTGGAATGTAGCCCATATCTTCTACTTGCTTTTCAAAATCTTTACCTTTTACATAATCGATATAAGCTTTCGTCGCTTCCTTCGCTTCACCTTTTGTTACCATATATTCGTAAGACCAGAATGGATATTTACCAGACGCGATGTTTTCAACTTTCGGTTCAGCACCATCAATTTTCACTGTTTGTAGTGCGCCTTTTTTCTCGCCCACCATGTAAGACATTGCTAAATAACTCACCGAACCAGGAGTAGAGTTAATCGCTTGCTCTACTGCACCGTTAGAATCTTGTGTTGTACCAGTTCCATCATTAATTTTCGCGTCTTTCATAATCGTTTTTTCAAATGTAGCACGTGTACCAGATGAAGCCGGACGATTAATTACATTGATTTTTTCATCTTTTCCGCCTACTTCTTTCCAGTTTGTTACTTTTCCAGTGAAGATATCTTGTACTTGTTGCATTGTTAAGTTATCAACTTTTACATCTTTATTTACGACAAGAGCGAATGCAATACCCGCTACCTTGTTATCTACTAATTCTTTCGCCTTTTCAGCATCTTTTATTTTATCTCCGGACGGAACATCTGAATTACCAATTTGTACTGCACCAGATGCTACTTGGTTAATCCCAGTTCCACTACCGCCACCTTGAACTTGAATAGAAACTTTTGAATTTTTCTCCATGAATTTCTTTCCAGCTTCCTCCGCAAGAGGTAGAAGAGCTGTAGAACCAGCCGCTGCAATCGTACCTGATAATTCTTGTTTTGTATTATCGCTTCCTTTAGCAGTGTCTTTACTAGTTGTATCTTCTGCTTTCCCACAACCAACTAATGCTCCTGCTACCACTAAAGCTGCTAAAGAAAATTTAATACCTTTTTTCATAACCATGTCTTGTACCCCCATTTGGATTATCACTTTTCGAATTCATTTTCTTTCGAACACAAATTCATTGTAGGACAACAATATTATGTGAGTGTTAAGCAATTTTTAATTTTAAGTAAATGACGATAATAATCCTTAAAAGCTAGAAATCCCAACATTTATAGTTAAATAACCAAACAAAAACCACACTAACTACACTGCAATGTAAATATATTCTTAACAATGTAAATTCAATGTAAATGTTTTTCTCTCTTTTTCCCTTTTCGTTAAAGTTACATTTACAATTCCGCTGTATTTTGTAATTTTCACACACCTAATTTATGCACATTAAAAATAATTTCAGTAATATTTTTTAGTACAACTAAATAAATTGGAACAATTCTAAAAATAAATGAATATTTTTAAAGTACTAATTGACAACATAATCCAATGTAGTCTACTATATTACTAACAAAAAGTTTACCTTAGGAAACTTTTTAAACTCAAACTAAAAATATAGAGATGAGGTAACTTTTATGGTATCGGCTAATATAAAACCACTTTCCGAATTTAAAATAGGAGAGTTTGTACAAATTGAGAAGATACAATTAGAAGGAACTATGAAACGACGCTTATTAGATTTGGGATTTATCCCGGGGGCGACGATTAAAGTATTGCAACGCAGTCCACTTGGAGATCCGGTCGCTTATCAAGTGAGTAACACAACTATTGCACTGCGTAAAGAAGAAAGCTCCCTTATTTTCGGGGTATTAATAGGAGATGATTTCAGATGAGCAAACATCGTATCGCTTTAGCTGGTAACCCGAATACAGGGAAAAGTACATTATTTAATACTTTAACAGGCTTAAAACAACATACTGGAAACTGGACGGGAAAAACTGTTTTAAAAGCTGAAGGAGAATATGAACATAACGGAAGTAATTATACATTAATAGATTTACCTGGAACCTACTCACTATACTCAAATTCCGCAGACGAAGAAGTAGCGAGGGATTATATTATATTTGAAAAACCAGAAGTAACTGTAGTTGTTATAGACGCAACTGCTATGGAAAGAAATTTAAATTTAGCACTTCAAGTGATGGAGATGACAAACAATGTAGTCATTTGCATTAACTTAATTGATGAAGCCGAGAAAAAAGGGATTGTTATCGATGAAAAGAAATTAGCAAAATCACTTGGTGTACCTGTCGTTAAAATTTCAGCACGTAACCGAGTAGGTATTGGTCATTTGCTAAATGTTATTGCAAAAGTAGCAAATAAAAAACTAATTCCAACACCAATTAAAATTACTTACAGCGAAAAAATCGAAAATATGATTCAGGAATTAGAACCACAAATTTATAAAGTGTTCGGTGATACGTATCCAGCACGTTGGATTGCGTTACGTATATTAGATGGAGATAAAAATTTCTTAACTACACTTCAAAAACACCATAATGAACCACTTGTAAGGGAGGTCGTAATTAATGGAATCTCACTCAGCCAGTAAAGCTCTTCCATTAGACTATATTATTCAACATGCACAAACACTTTCAAAAGAAGATATACGAGATGATATAGTCGGAGATATTTACCGAACATCTGCAAGCATATGTAAAGAATCTGTCCAATATACAAATACTGATAAATTATATCGTTCCGAAAAACTAGATAAAATTTTCACATCTCCAATCTGGGGATTCCCAATTATGCTCGGTATTTTATCTATTATTTTTTATCTTACAATTGCAGGCGCTAACGTACCATCTGATATGATTGCCGAATTCTTCGGATGGGCCGAAGGATATTTAACATCTTGGTTCCAAGCAGCGCATGCACCTGAATGGTTACATGGCATTTTAATACTTGGTTTGTTCCGTGGTATCGGTGCTGTTATTAGCGTTATGTTACCACCTATGGCAATCTTTTTCCCTATGTTCGCGCTATTAGAAAATTACGGATACTTACCACGTGTCGCGTTTAATATGGACCGCTTATTCAAACGATCCGGCGCACACGGGAAACAATCTTTAACAATGGCAATGGGATTTGGTTGTAATGCAGCAGCCATTATGTCAACACGTATCATTGAATCACCACGTGAACGTATGCTAGCAATTTTAACGAACAACTTCGTTCCTTGTAACGGTCGCTGGCCTATGTTAATTTTAATGGCTTCACTATTTATGGCTGCTGGTTATACAGGCAGTATGCAAACATTGGTTACTGCTGGCGTTGTAGTTGGAATGGTTGTACTTGGTGTTATTATGACATTAACTGTTTCTTGGGTACTATCAAAAACAGCCTTAAAAGGGGTTCCAACTCACTACACACTTGAGTTACCTCCGTACCGCAAGCCAAAAGTTTGGAATACAATTGTTCGCGCAACACTCGATAAATCAATCTACGTTTTAAAACGAGCTATAGTTGTTGCTGCCCCTGCGGCTGCATTAACTTGGTTACTTGCTAACATTTTTATTGGTGACACAAGCTTACTTATGTATTTTGTAAACTTCCTAGATCCATTTGCTAAAATGTTAGGACTTGACGGGTTTATTCTAGCTGCATTCATTCTTGGACTACCTGCTAATGAAATTGTAATCCCAATTTTATTAATGTCTTACTTATCAACTGGGGCTTTAACTGAAATAGATGATTTTAATCAAATTAAAAATCTATTCCTAGAAAATGGTTGGACTTGGTTAACAGCGTTAAACACAATGTTGTTCTCACTTCTTCATTTCCCGTGCGGAACAACACTGGTTAACATATACAAAGAAACAAAAAGTGCAAAATGGACATTCTTATCGTTTGCAATCCCTACCGTTATCGCCATTGTTGTTACATTCCTCTCTACACAATTGGTACATTGGTTAGGGCTTGTATAAAACAAAGCATACATAGAAGGCATCCCCCTTCACATATGCTTTGTCCGAAAGAAACCTGAAAATCATTCAGGTTTCTTTTTTTGTACATCAGTATTCCACGGCTGCGCTCCATACGTTGTGAGTTTTTTATGAATGAAATATATAGCCCCCGGCAGCACCGCCATTAATATCGTGCAACTAATTCCTAATCCAGTAAACAACTTTCATCACCTTATTTCACTCTTTTCGGTAAAGCTGAACCTGAATGTTCAATTGTTGGATGAACGTGAACAGTAATTTCAGCATTACTAAAGTAATTTTCGCCTTGATCCCAATTCTTACTTATTTTTGTCCATTCTTTATAATTATGTCTCTTATACACTTCCCCTAACTCTAATACATCTACCTTATATTTTTTTTGAACAAGCTTAATCGATTTTTGAATACGCTCCTCCATTTCTTCCGATATATCCTTCTCTAAACGTTTTTCATTCAAAACCTTTTTATGATCACTAAAGTGCAACTCAGCTATTGTACCTTCCAGAGATAAATGAATATTAAATTTCGGTTTTGTAGCATTCGTTGTGGATACTTTAATTTTTCGACGTAACTTATGAATTTCATATGTAATAAGTTGATCCTTTTTACGAATGGTAAAAAAACCTCCAATTTTTTTACCTATTATATAATTCATCCCTAATGTTTCTTCCCCACTCAAATTGCCTACACACTTATTATCCTTTCCACGAAACAATGCTGCACCGTTCATTTGTACCCCTTGTTTTGTTAGTTCAAGAATAGGTAATACAAAACTTCGGTTAGAGATCATCTTTTCCTGCACCTCACCAATTCTTGCAGCCTCAATCATTTGGGCATTTTTTGGAGGGTGTTCAGCTAACATATCAATATACTGCGCCGGTAAATTTTCAGGCTTGGCACTTTGTTTTAAAATAGCTTCGGCATTTTTATTAGAAACGAACAAACGAATATTTCTTCTCATCTCATGATCGCGAATATATACATCTAACGTATTTTGCAAAATGTATGGATGTGAAAGTAATTCTTCAGAGAAAATAATCACTTGTATATGAGGGAAAAATAATGTACGACTAATTTTTTTGGCGATTATTCTTATTTGTTCAAATACACTATCTGCTTTTGCACTAACATTAATATAATTTTCGCTATCCCCACCCCCTTGTCCACCCTGTTGAGACAATTTACTAGGGAGTACCATCTGATAGGTTCCTTTCATAATTGGATTCGCTTTCTTCTCCTTTACGATATCGTAAGCCGCTCCTACTACAAATCCTCTTTCTTCTATCTCTTCTAACTCAGAACACCCACTCATAAATCCAGTTAAAGCCATAACCATTATAATTTTAAGAAGGTGTTTCATTTCCACCATTCCTTCTTTTTATTTTATATACAATTAAAACGAGCAAAGGCGCTAACACAACAAACCCCATATCTATCCAAGCTAAATAAGTCCCATAACTTGATAAAGCATTTAAACTACTAGGTATCATATTCACCATAAAAATAATAGGGGCACTTACGAAAATAAAAATATGTTTCTTCACTTTCGGAAACATAGCACAAAACAATAAAGATGCGACATCATAATACATTGCTGTAGTGTTATAAATAGTAATAATCCAAGTCGTAAAAAAAATCGCATCAAACCTTTCTAAAAATCCTCCACCAATTTCAATTTCTTTCCCTAATTCAATTGTTGGATATGTCAATCCACGTGTTGTCATATAAGTAAAAACACTAATACAAGTTACATAAATTAAAATGTATGACAGCACGTTTACCATCACCGCTTTCGCGACTGCCATTGGCGCTTTTTTCGCTGTCTTATCATTCAGCAAAACCGCATAAAATAACGCTACTTCAAATCCAATAAACGTAAAAATAGAATTTTTAACTCCAACAGCATATTGACTTACTTTCGTTTGAAAAGCTGGTAGTAAATTATTTATTTCCATTAAATTTATATTCAATAAAGAAAGAAGTACTATCGCAATTAAAACAATAGGTAAGAATAAAACATTTAACCTTAATAAGGCTGCTCTTGATCCTGCTATTCCATAAATAACAACTAATAAGAAGAAGAAAGACAGTAGTTGTATTGGTGTATCACTAAATAAATACGTTTGAGAAATAACTGAAATCATTCGCGATTCATATGCTGTCAAAGCAGCAAACGTTAATACTAAAATACTACTAATTGTGTATGCAACAGGCTTCGTCAAATGCGCACTCGTATATTGAACAAAATTTTGTTTTGGAAATAAGATAGCCACTCTCGTCACAAACCAACCTAAAACCGCGCAGATCAATCCACCCAAAAGCAAGATAATCCAACCGTCCGAAAATAAAGTTTGGTTAGCGATATCTCTTGGCATAGACAATGCCCCTATACCAATAATGGTCGATGATACCGCAAACCCAATTTCACGAGATCCAATCTCTTCATCGCCATACTCAAATGGTTTCACTTATTTTCGCTCCTTTGGACGTATTGTAGAATCTTTTGTTTGTAAGTACTCTGGTCTATCTTTCAACATCGATTTTGGCATGCGAATAAATTCTTCTTTCCAATCTTTATAAAATGCAGGAGCAATTGGAGTTGTATACGGTATACCAACACTTGTTAAATTTGTAATATGAATAGCAAGTGCGATCAGAGCTAGAATGATCCCATACAGCCCAAAAGCCGTTGCAGCTAATACAAAGACGAAAAGTAAAATTCGGAACGTAATCGTAATACTATATACAGGAAGCGAAAACGTAGCAATCGCAGTAACTGCAATAATAATAACTAAAAACGGATTTACAATCCCTGCATTTACCGCAGCTTCTCCAATTACAAGACCTCCTACAATCCCTATCGTTTGTCCCATCGGTTTCGGCAATCGGATTCCAGCTTCTCGTATTAATTCCATAGTCAAGGCCATCATTAACGTTTCAATATATGCAGGAAACGGAACACCTTCCCTCGCACCTGCAATTGAATAAGCCAGTTTAGAAGGAATAAGTCCTTGATGATAAGATACAAGTGCTACATACATAGCTGGTAACAAAACCGCAATTATGCCTGAACCCATACGTAAAAATCTTAATAACGTTCCAATCACCCAGCGCTCGTAATGATCTTCTACAGATTGAAAAATATCAACAAACACAAGTGGTGCAATAAGAGCAAACGGGGATCCGTCTACTAAAATGGCTGCCTTCCCTTTCGCTAATGAGGCTATAATATTATCAGGCCTCTCTGTATTCAAAAACTGTGGAAATGGGGATAAATTATTATCCTGAATTAATTGTTCAATCGTACCTGTTTCCAAAACGACATCTGTCACTATTGATTGAAGACGGCGATCTAACTCTTTTACAATGTGAGGATTAATAATATCTTCTATATATACTAGGGTTACTTCTTTCTGCGATCGCTTCCCCATAATATAAGATTGGAACCTCAACTTTGGATCGCGTAAACTGCGTCGGATTAACATTTTATTCACATTAATATCTTCATTTAATCCAACTCTCGGTCCGCGTATTAAATCTTCTGTCACTGGTGGTTCTAAACTTCGCTTCTCCCAGGCCCTACTATTAATAACGATAGCGGTTTGAATATTATCAATTAATATAACTGTATCTCCCGCTAATATCGCATTCATAATATCTGGAAACTTCGTCTTTACACCCACTTCTGCGATAGAAATAAAACGATCCAATAACGTTTGAACAACAGCTTCCTCATTTATAATTTCTTCGTATTGCAGTGTGCGAATGACATATTTATAAACATTATCCTTATCTGTCAATCCACATAAAAACACAACCGCACAACGTGTAAAACTCCCAGCAAGAGCAACTTCTCTAATTGTTAAATCATTAGGCGAACCTAACTCATCCCTAATTTCTTTCATAACTTCAAATAAGTTACCTTCAAGCTCTAACAATTTCCCCACCTAACTTCCTTTTCAACAAGTTTTTAGTTAGATTCCGCTAATTGAAGAAAATATATACAAAAAAGAGCTATCTCTTTTCAAAGATAGCTCTAATAAAGTAAAACTTTAATCAACCCTCACCAATCGGGCTTTTACAGGCAGCAGGGCCCCCACCTAACTTCTTTGCTTCCGCTGAATTTTGAGGTGGGGGTCTCACTGCCCGTTAATGCAGGATAAACGAATTACTTTTCTACTATTATAGTGTTTTTCTTTATAAATACACCTTTTGTAAATCCACTAACTACAAACATCACAATTATATTAATCAACAATGCGACTATACCTACATTCAAATCTTTTATATACTGCGGGAAACTCGGAAACATCGTGGCTATAGTTGAACCAGATAAGGTAATATATGCGACCACTAATAGCCCAACTCCCATTCCTGCAATCGCCCCTTGCTTCGTAATAATTTGACGTGGAAACAAGCTACATACAAGTGCAGGGAAAAGTTGTGTAACGATACTGTATCCCATTAATAGAAGTGCTCCTATTGTTTCTCCTCCTTTAAATGTAAATAAAACTGCCACGAGCGTTACTACAGGCACAAATAATTTTGCCATCTTAGCAACTTGTCTATCTGAAGCAGACGGGACTATCGTTCGGTAAATATTTTTTGCTAACAGTGTAGAAGCCGCCATAACAAGCATAGACCCTGGAACTAATGCCGTTAATACTCCCGCACTACCAATAATTCCAATAAACCAAGGATCAAAAGTTTGTAAAGCAAGACGGAATAACGAAAGATCTACATCCGCTCCCTTTAACCCAGGAACTTGCAATATAGCAGCAAATCCTGCAAAAAATACGAAAAGTAAAACTAAAGAATACAATGGCATAATTGCTGCATTTTTACGAAATACTTTTTCATTTTTTGCAGAAAAAGCAGAAGCAAATGTATGAGGCCACATATAAAAACCGAGGGCCGTTAATATAATAGTAGAAACAAACCAAGAAATACTCATTCCTTCTTCAGGTAAAGATAAAAATCCCGGTTTCGCTGCCTCTACAGCCTCAAACATCGGCTGAAATCCTCCATAATAATGATACGGCAAATATATACCTAAAAACATAACGATAAACAGTATCATAATATCCTTCAAAGCAGCCGTCCAAGCCGAACCATGTATACCTGAAACCATTACATATATAGTTATAACAATAGCACCGATCCATACTGCAACAACAGGTGACACCCTTCCGTAAGAAGCTTCTGAAACGATAATTCCCAGTCCTTTTAACTGTAAAACAAGATATGGGATAATGGAAACAACACCAACAATCGAAACAATAAGTCCAAGCGCTTTACTTCTATATTTCTTCGCAAAAAAATCTGACTGTGAAACAAGGTTATGCTCTTTCGCATACTTCCAAATGGGTGGCAATAAAAAATACGATAAAAGATAAGCTAAAGCACCATATCCCAAAATATAAAAGGTAGGTGCTCCTTTACTATACGCCCAGCCGCTTCCCCCTAAAAATGTAAACGTCGTATAAATTTCACCTGCCATAAGGAGAAAAACAAAAATAGTGCCAAATCCTCTTCCTCCAACTGACCATTGTTCTAAATTCATATCTTTTCCATGTTGTGCCCGAACCCCTAAAAATAGTGCGAGAAACAAAAATAAAATAATGATAAGTAATGCAGTCATTTTACATCCTCCTTATTAGCAGGATCAAACACGTACACAAGCCCCATACAAAAAGATGTAATAAACACTGATAATAATACCCAAAATAATAAAAATGGCATCCCTAATACGTAAGGAGTAACTGAATTCGCAAATATTGGCCCAACTACTAAACAAAGAACTGGGATAAGCGCTAGAATGTGTATTTTCTTCATCTCATTCTCCTTTACTTATAAAGTTCATAATGGCTGATACAAAGACTTCCACTCCAATCGGTAATGCATCTTCGTCAATCGTAAAACGAGGGTGATGGTGAGGATATATAATACCTTTCTCTTTATTTCCCGCTCCGATAAAAAAGAATGTCCCCGGTGCCTTTTGTAAAAACGCTGAAAAATCTTCTCCAGCCATCGTCGGCTGTAAACGAACAACTCTATCCCTTCCATAAAGTTGTAATGCCGTTTGTTCAATAAGCTCTGTAGCTTCATAATCATTTACAACTGGTCGATATCCATATTCATATGAAAATGTATATTTTGCTCCGTAAGATTCCGTAATATGCTTCACAATCCGCTCAATCTTCTTCTCTGTTTCACCTCGTAATTCATGTCTTAAACTTCTTACTGTCCCTTCAATCTCAGCTTGCTCTGGTATTACATTATGAGTTGTCCCAGCATGAAATTGCGTAACAGATATTACGAGAGAATCTAATGGATTCGTGAGGCGAGATACAATTTGCTGAAGTTGCGAAACGACTTGTGTTCCGATTGCAATACTATCCACCGTTTCATGAGGGATTCCAGCATGTCCACCTTTTCCCTCTATCTTAATTTTAAAAACATCCGGTGCAGCCATTGCAGGACCATAAATAACACCTATTTTCCCAACCTCTAACGACGCCCAAAGGTGAGCACCAATAATATAATCCACACCTTCCATTACACCTGCAGCAACCATCTCCTCTGCACCACCAGGAAAATTCTCTTCAGCATGTTGGAATAGAAAACGAATCTCCCCTTTAATCTTCTCTCTTTCTTCTACCAACTTATGTACAACCCCAAGTAATATCGCTATATGTCCATCATGACCACATGCATGCATTACACCTTTATATGTAGAAATAAAATCAAACTCATTTTCTTCATGAATAGGAAGAGCATCCATATCGGCTCGAATCGCAACTGTTTTGCCCGGATGTTTACCTACTAGCTTTGCCATCACACTATATTTAGTCGGCCGTGACACTTCTAAATATGGGAATTTCCGAAGTATATCGAACACAAACTGCGATGTTTTCTCTTCTTGAAAAGATAACTCTGGATACTTATGAAAATGCCTTCTCCACTCAACTAACTGATTTTTTGACAAAACAAGTTCCTTTGCAACATCCATTTCTCTTCTCCCCTTCTTCACCAAGTTAAATGTTATTATAACGTGAATCGTTAACTTTTAAAAGAATCTTCTGAATTTTCAGTGTTAATAAACCAAAAAGAAAAAGCCATCCCAAAGATGACTTTTTCATTATTATAAAATAGTAATTGCTTGTTTTCCCATTTGCTCCCAAGCTTTCTCAAATTCTGTTCGCGGAACAGCCAAACGTGGATTATTTTTAAGAGGATCATTTACATATACAAAGTTTTGATCATATCCAATTACTACTGCACTATGCTCATAATATGTAATTTTCACTTCGCCTGAACTCGTATTCCATGTTTCAAAACTACTTTCAGCTAGCGGCTTAAACGTCGTATTAATAATGACCCATACCGGAGAGCCAGAACTAATTACTTTATATATATCTTGCATGTCTCTACCTGTTAAATTAATTACTTTTTCAGGAACATATTTTTCTGCTAAATCAAAGATTGGTTTATTGTATACACCATATCCAGGCTCTGCCTTTGTATAAATATTTCCCACAAATCCCTCGTAAGGATTTCCACGCAAACCATTTTGTTCAAATGGAACACGATGAATTTCGCTAGCAAGTTGCATCTTATCTACTTGTACACCTTTATATTGCAGCAACATAGCTAAACTTGTCACTTCACACCCTCTAGGCAATTCTGGTAATTGTTTAATAAACGGAACATCTTCAATCATAGCTGCTTCTTTCATTTCAGATAGAAACTCTAAGCGTAGAACTTGCGCCTTTTGCATGATTTTATCTTTTCCTATAAAAAATGCAGCAGCAAGTATAATCCCAAAAACAAAAAGATATTTTAACTTTTTCATTATAAACAAAACTCCATTAATTATTATTTTACAGATACACCTCTTATCATTGTACCCTTCTTCTTACTAGTTTGCTAGAAAGATCATGTGAATTATCGCTCATAGAATTAATTATAAAAATTCTAATTATTTTTAATAAAAAGAAAAATAAATATACATTTACAGAATATTTTGCTAAAATCAAAATTGTTAACATAGTGAAGATATCACCATGTTAACAAACATTCTTAGAGTATTTAGTCATAGTTCGTTTTTTTACATACTCCATTCATTTCATAGCAAATAAACCGAGTGTGTGTTGCATCCCCCACTAATGATTAAAAACTCAGAATAAAACGAAGTTCACACATTCAAGAAAATACGGGGTGAGGGGCATATGAATCAACAAATTGAACAAACAGATTTAAAACGAACAATGAAAAGTAGACACCTATTTATGATTGCACTCGGCGGTGTTATCGGAACCGGGTTATTTATGGGATCTGGTCAAATTGTCCATAATGCCGGACCTGGCGGTGCTATTCTCGCATTTTTAGTCGGTGGATTTGTTATGTATTTAACGATGTTATGTCTTGGTGAATTATCCGTCGCTATGCCAGAAGCAGGTTCATTCCAAAGTTATGCAAGCAAATTCATTTCACCTGGTTTTGGATTTGTTGTCGGTTGGATGTATTGGTTAAATTGGGCTGTTACAGTTGGCGTAGAGTTAACAACTGTAAGTATTTTAATGAAACGCTGGTTTCCAGACGTTTCTTCCTGGATTTGGTGCGTTACATTTGCAGCAGCACTCTTCCTCGTAAACGCTTTATCAGCAAAAGCATATGCAGAAGCAGAGTTTTGGTTCGCAAGTGTAAAAGTCGCAACAATTGTTATTTTCATCGTACTTGGCGGCGCTGTTATGTTCGGTCTACTAGACTTTAATGGAAAGCCAGCTCCAATGCTTCATAATTTCACTGAAAATGGCGGGCTATTTCCAAATGGTGCATTAGCTGTTCTTCTTACGATGATTACAGTAAATTACTCCTTCCAAGGAACAGAATTAATCGGAATCGCTTCAGGCGAAAGTGAAAATCCTGAAAAAACAATTCCAAAAGCAATTAAAAACACAATTTGGCGAACTCTCTTCTTCTTCGTCTTAGCGATATCAGTTGTTGTAGGTTTACTCCCATGGCAAGAGGCTAATCTAGTCGAAAGTCCCTTTGTACTTGTATTTGATGTAGCCGGTGTCCCATATGCAGCAGACATTATGAACTTTGTTATTATTACAGCTGTATTATCCGTTGCTAACTCTGGTCTCTACGCAAATTCTCGTATGCTGTGGGCGATGGCAAAACAAGGAATGGCAAGTCCAGCATTTACGAAATTAACTAAAAAAGGTGTACCGCTAAATGCATTAATTTTCAGCCTAATTTTCGCTAGCCTGTCCTTACTAACAAGTGTATTTGCGGCAGATACTGTCTTTCTAGTTTTAACATCTATTGCAGCAATGGCTGCCGTTGTCGTTTGGATGTCAATCGCCGCTTCACAGTTTTTCTTCCGTAGAAATTTCGTGAAAAACGGTGGCAACATAAATGATTTAAAATATCGTACACCGCTCTATCCACTAGTTCCAATCGTAGCGTTTTCGCTGAATTTCATTACATTTGTTAGTTTGGCTTTCATTCCAGATCAAAGAATTGCTCTTTATTGTGGCATTCCATTTATGATTATTTGTTACATTTTATATCAAGTTAAATATAAAAAAATTGTCACACTTGAACAGCCACGAACTGTCATACGAGAAATAAACTAAATATACAAAATATTCAGCTATCTTTCTTATGATAAGATAGCTTTTTTCTATTTCTTGGATATCCTGGTATAACTTTATTTATCTTAAAATTTTCACAATCACGTTTTTCTCTGGAAAATAGTTTACAATGTAATCAAGTTACAAATGATATTCACCTTAAAAAGTGTGCATTTGTGTCTATTTTTTAACAATATATCAAAAACTATTGCCTTCTATAAATTAATAGGTTTATATTGTTTTATTGGCATAGTTTCAATCCAAGGAGAAAGGAGATTTTCAATCGTGCAACTAAAGAAAGCGTTTTGGAAGTTGGCTTCGCTTCTTCCGTTATCATTACTTCTGTTCCTCGGTGGCTGTGATAAAAAACTCGCAGTATTAAATCCGCAAGGACCTGTTGCAAAAGCACAGTATGATTTAATTGTTTGGTCATTCTTGCTTATGTCATTAATTATCGCAATTGTATTCATTCTGTTTACAGTCATCTTGATTCGTTATCGTGAAAAACCAGAGAATATGGACTATGAGCCACCTGAACAACACGGTAACACATTACTAGAAATTATTTGGACGCTTGTTCCTGTTATTATCGTTATCGCATTATCGATTCCAACAGTAAAAGCAACTTATGCTTCGGAAGAGGTTCCGAAAGAGTCCAAACATATTAAACCAGTTGAAATTTATGTTACATCTGCAAACTGGAAATGGTTATTCAGTTACCCAGAGGAAAAAATTGAAACCGTTAACTATTTAAACATCCCAGCTGGTGTACCAATTCAATTCAAACTGACTTCTGTCGGCCCAATGAATGCTTTCTGGGTACCAGAACTTGGTGGTATGAAGTACACAATGGATGGCATGATTATGGATCTTTATTTACAAGCTGATAAGCCAGGTTCTTACCTAGGCCGTAGTGCGAACTTCTCTGGTGAAGGATTCACACACATGGAGTTCGAAGTTGAAGCAAAAACTAAAGAGAAATATGACAAGTGGGTTAAAGAAGTACAAGAAACTGCTCCTAAACTAACAGAAGCTAAGTACAACGAAATTGTTAAACCTGGTGTAGTTGGTCGTATGACATTCTCTAGTCACCACTTAAGTTATGTAGATCCAAAATCACTTGAATATTGTGATTACAACTACTACAAAAACAAAAAATAATAGCTATTATTCCAACAGATTGGAGTGAACACAGTGAAGCTTGATGAATTCTTTGTCACAGGTGACCCGATTATTTACGGTGCAGACGCTTCTATCGTTCTTGTGACATTAGCAATCATTTTCGTACTAACAAAGTATAAAAAATGGAAATGGCTTTGGGACGAATGGTTAACAACTGTTGACCATAAAAAAATCGGAGCTATGTATATTATTTCTGCGGTTATCATGTTATTCCGTGGTGGTATGGATGGTTTAATGATCCGTGCACAGTTAACATTCCCAGAAACAACTTATTTAAACGCTGAACACTATAACGGGATCTTTACAACACATGGTACAGTAATGATTCTTTTCATGGCAATGCCATTCGTTATGGGATTAATGAACCTTGTAGTACCATTACAAATTGGTGCTCGTGACGTTGCATATCCGTTCTTAAATGCTTTAAGTTTCTGGTTATTCTTTGTCGGAGCAATGTTATTCAACATCGCTTTCGTAATCGGTGGTTCTCCAGACGCTGGGTGGACTTCTTACTTCCCAATGGCAGGTACAGAGTTTACTTCGGGCGTAGGAAATAACTACTACGCAATTGCATTACAGATTTCAGGTCTCGGTACGCTAATGACCGGTATTAACTTCCTTGTTACTATCTTAAAAATGCGTACACCTGGTATGACTTTAATGAGAATGCCAATGTTTACTTGGTCAATCTTAATTACAACAATTATCATTATTTTCGCTTTCCCAGTATTAACAGTTGCTCTTGCATTAATGACATTTGACCGTCTATTCGATGCTCACTTCTTTACGATGGCGAGCGGCGGTATGCCAATGTTATGGGCCAACCTGTTCTGGGTATGGGGTCACCCTGAAGTATATATCGTTATTTTACCGGCATTCGGTATTTTCTCTGAAATCATTAGTACATTCTCACGTAAACGTCTATTCGGTTACAGTGCAATGGTATACTCAATGGTTGCAATTTCTTTACTAAGTTTCGTCGTATGGCTTCACCACTTCTTCACGATGGGTGCAGGTCCAGCGGTTAACTCATTCTTCTCGATTTCGACAATGGCGATTTCGATTCCAACCGGGGTTAAGATCTTTAACTGGTTGTTTACACTGTATAAAGGACGGATTCGTTTTACAGTTCCAATGCTTTGGTCATTGGCATTTATTCCAAACTTCGTAGTCGGTGGGGTTACAGGGGTTATGCTTGGAATGGCAGCAGCTGATTATCAATACCATAACAGCTACTTCCTAATCGCTCACTTCCACTACGTATTAATCGCAGGTACAGTATTCGCTATGCTTGCTGGATTCACATTCTGGTATCCAAAAATGACTGGTCATATGTTAAATGAACGCCTAGGTAAATGGACATTCTGGATCTTTATGAGCGGATTCAACATCTGTTTCTTCCCAATGTACTTCTTAGGTTTAGACGGTATGACTCGTCGTATGTACACTTACTCTGAAAGTCTTGGATGGGGATGGCTAAACCAAATCGCATCTGTTGGTGCGGTAATGATGGGTATCGGCTTCCTACTTCTTTGCTACAACGTAATTTGGAGTGCACGTCACGGTGAACGTGACACAACTGGAGATCCATGGGATGGTCGTACACTTGAATGGGCAACTCACTCTCCTGTACAACATTACAACTTCGCGAAGCTTCCTGAAATTAAAGAAGCTGATGCTTTCTGGTACATGAAAAAACGCGGAGAAACAGTTACACCAGCAGCAGAAGATATTAAACCAATTCACATGCCAAGTAACTCTGGTGTGCCTATTATTGCGTCTGGATTCTTCGGTCTTGCAGGTTTCGCATTAGTATTTAGCTGGTTCTGGCTTGCAGCAATCGGTGGTATTGGTATTTTAGCTTGCTTAATCTATCGTTCATTCGATTATGATGAAGGCTACTATATCAGTGTTGATGAAATTAAAAAAACAGAACATATAGCATGAGAGGTGAAATGACATGGCGGCTTTAGATAAAAGCTTACCTTTGGAATATCAATCCGAACAAAGCAGATTGAATATCCTAGGATTCTGGATTTTTCTTGGGGCTGAAATTATGCTGTTCGCAACACTTTTCGCCTCTTATCTAGTCCTTGCTGGTCGTACGGCAGATGGCCCAACACCAGCGCAATTGTTTGAACTTAAAACGCTTTTAATTCAAACATTACTACTTTTAACAAGTAGTTTTACATGCGGTATCGTAATTCATGAAATGCGTAAGCATAACCAAAAAGCGATGCTTGGATGGTTCGTCCTTACATTACTTTTAGGTGCAGGTTTCCTATTCTTCGAGATCGAAGAGTTCATTATGTACATTGGTGAAGGCGCAACAATTCAAACAAGTGCTTTCTTATCTGGATTCTTCGTTCTTCTTGGAACGCATGGAGCCCACGTAACAGGCGGTATCATTTGGGCAATTTGTGTTATTATCCAAATTTTAAAACGAGGTTTAACACCAGTTACAGCTCGTAAAGTATTCATTATCAGCTTATACTGGCATTTCCTTGATCTTGTTTGGGTCTTTATTTACACACTAGTTTACTTGAACGGGATGGTGGCGTAAATGGCTCAAAACAACAATCAAGCAAACGGACATGCGCATAGCGGATTCCCTTGGTCACACGTTTTCGGATTTATTTTATCGCTTGCATTAACGTTTCTAGCGTTATACGTGGCACTTTACACAACATTGCCACTTTCAACAGTCTTAACAACTATTATCATAATGGCTGTTGCGCAAGCATTGTTACAATTAATTATGTTCATGCATTTAAAAGAAGGAGAAGGAAGAGTTCAAATTCTTACAATGATATACAGTTTCTTCGTTGCAACTGCAACAGTTGGTTTAACTGTATGGATCTTCTTCTCAATGTAATGTACATGAAAAAGACTGCTGAGATTCCTCAGCAGTCTTTTTTTATTCCGCATTAACGAGCAGTACGATTCCCTCCCCTATTACATCCACATTACGGAATTAACAGCATAATCATGAAAAATATACTTATTATGACAAATGTTAAGAAAAGTCTTTCTTTATGAAATCGAATCCATATGCGTTGCTTTTCTACCTATTATATGGCTAAATAGGTACTATATTTATTTGAAGGGAGAGAACGCAATGGAACATCATACTTCTGTTCTATCACTTATGGTTGTCGTTGCAATCGCGTTTTTCGTTCCCCTTTTGTTACAACGCTTTAAATTAAAAGCACTTCCTGTGGTCGTTGCAGAAATTATTGCAGGAATCTTTGTAGGTAAAAGTGGGTTTAATATTATTGAGCCAGATATATGGCTTCAAGTTTTATCAACATTAGGATTTATCTTCCTCATGTTCTTAAGCGGTTTAGAAATTGATTTTTCTATCTTTAAACAAAAAGGGAAAAAAAATACGACAAACGAACCAAATACATTTCAGGCAGCAAGCATTATCTTCTTATTTATTTTCATCTTATCTTATGCCCTATCATTACTATTCGTATGGCTAGGATTCGTAGATAATGCAATGTTCATGACTTTAATTATTTCAACTATTTCTTTAGGTGTTGTTGTACCAACATTAAAAGAGAATAACTTAGGAAAAACAGCAATTGGGCAAATCATTTTATTAGTCGCTGTTATTGCGGATTTAGTTACAATGATTTTACTCGCTGTATTCGTCGGATTAAATTCCGAAAGCGGCCAAAGCATGTGGCTTCTTCTTCTTCTATTCGGCGCTGGTATTGTTATTTACTTCGTTGCAAAACGTTTTAAAAACATTCCATACTTAGATAGTTTAAAAGCTGGTAGTGTACAAATTGATACACGAGCTGTTTTTGCACTCATTTTAATCTTAGTTGGGTTATCGGAATCTGTTGGAGCAGAAAATATTTTAGGCGCCTTCTTAGCAGGTGTACTTGTATCGTTATTATCACCAAATGAAGATATGGTGGAAAAACTTGATTCTATCGGCTACGGTTTCTTCATCCCTATTTTCTTCGTAATGGTTGGTGTAAATCTAGAGGTGTGGTCTATTTTCAAAGAACCTTCTAGCATGCTAATGATCCCAATCTTAATTGTAGGACTCTTTATTTCAAAACTCTTACCATCACTCGTCTTAAGAAAATGGTATCCACGTAATATCGTACTTGGAAGTGCAATTTTATTAACATCGACACTTTCTTTAGTTATTGCGGCTGCACAAATTGGTGAAAAACTGGAGATCATCAGTCCAAGTTTATCTGCCTCTCTTATTTTAAGCGCAGTTATTACTTGTATTTTTGCACCTATATTGTTTAAAAAAATGTTCCCAAAAGTAGAAACACCAAAACCAAAAGTAGCTATTATTGGCGCAAGCAGAATTACCCTTCCGTTATCACTAGATTTAAAACGAGAAGATTATGACGTAATGCTATATATGATGCGTCAAAACAAAATAAATGATGAAGAAGCGAAATCGCACGACTTCCCTATCGTGAAATTGGATGACATCACAATCGCATCATTAACTGAACAAACAGCATTTGATGCAGATCGCGTCGTTGTTGCAACAAGTGATGATGAACAAAACTTATTATTGGCAGAACATGCAAAAGAGCTAGGTGTTGAACATGTTATTGCAAGTGTAGAAGATCCACTTCTACAAGAAAAAGCAACGCAAGAACATATCGCTGTATTCTCAACAATTAACTCTACACGTATTTTATTACGTGCGCTTATTGATAAACCTAGTCTCGTTCGCTTAATTACAACAGCAAACGAAACCGTCCGTGAAGTTGAACTACGGAGCAATAAATATAACGGCGTTGCACTTCGTCGCCTTCCGTTTTTAGGTGATGTACTAGTCATTCAAATTTATCGTGGAAATAAAGCATTAATCCCACATGGGGATACAAGACTACAACACGGTGATACATTACTTGTAACAGGCTCAAAAGAACATATCGATACACTAAAAAACATATTAGAATAAAAAAATGCCCCTCACATAATTGAGGGGCATTTTTTCCATTTCATATGGTAAAATGTTACTATCACATATTATGGGGATGGATTACATTATGTCTATTATAACTTTAGCTCTCTTATTATTAGCCGAAATACTCGTTGCCATTATTCTCATCGGTGTTAGTATTGAGATTTGTAGTTACGGATGGAAAAAATCGAATGGAATAAAATATTCTTGCCTCCTACTTTCACTCCTTCTTGGAACTGCTAGCATACTCGGACTTCTCGCCGCACCTGCCTATTTCTTTATACAATTAACAGAAAAAGCGTTATAAGAAAGGATGTTAATATGATTACCGTGAAAAATATTGAGGGATCTGAAACTTACGTATTACGTCAAAAAATTTTACGCCCCAATCAAACATTAGCAGATTGTAAATACCCTTCCGATTATGAAACAGACACCTTCCACTTAGGCGCATTTATAAACGATGAACTAATTAGTATCGCTTCCTTCTCAAAAGAAATATATCCCGACTTACCAACGGGTATTCATTATCGTCTACGAGGAATGGCAACATTACCTGCATTTCGAAACAACCGTGCTGGAAGCTCCTTAATTCAGAAGGCGGAACAAATCTTGCAAGAACGCCAAGCAAATATATTATGGTGTAATGGCCGAATTACTGTAGCTGACTATTACAAACACTTAGGCTTTCAGGAATATGGTGAAATCTTTGAAATTGAACCGATTGGCCTTCATAAAGTACTATATAAAAGAATATGAGAAAAGCTTTCCTCAATATGGGAAAGCCTTTCTTATATTTCAATCTTCTCTTTTTATTTTTTTCATATATATGTATATAAACAAACTTGGAACTAAAAAACAAGCAAACATAATAAGTCCTGTCATACTAATTTCCTTTATCGAAATATCTGGTGTTACAACGATACAAATAGCTAAAATCCCAATAATAATACCTACCGGAATGAATAATAGCTTCATAAAATAACGACGCGACACTCCGCCCGTATGCTCATACACTTCCACTGAATTTTTCAGATTTAAAAAGTTAATAATTATTATCCCGCCCATAAATACCATTAATAAATCCGAAACACTTTCATATCCTGCCCCTTGCAAGACATAGCGGTAAAAGACGATAGCTAGTATGACGATATTTTGTAAGATGAAAGCTAATCTAATATGTTTTAACCCTTCAATCATTAAACGTTCATCTTTCACGATTTTCATCCTACCACTCCTTTTCCTCCCAAAACAAATCATTCAACGTTTTATCTACTGCATAACAAATTTTTAAACATAAATCTAAAGATGGATTGTATTTCCCCTTCTCAATTAAACTAATCGTTTGCCTTGTAACGCCTACTTTTTCTGCTAATTGTTGCTGTGTTAAATCTAATTGAACACGCGCGACTTTTATTTTACTTACAGCCATTCATGTTCCTGCTACTAAAAATATAGACAAATGTATATTCTTAGAGTATTCCTGCTTCTACGTGCCCTGCCTCGCTAATCACTTGCTACTACAGTTTGCTGTGACACTTCACAGGCGTAAATTCCGATGTAGCCCACCGTACATATATACAATCTATTTACGTTATTATTGTATATTTTTTTGCTTGTAAAAGGTTGATTGACGCATTTAAATCTCTATCTATTACATTGCCACATTCACATGTATATACTCGGTCAGACAGCTTTAAATCCGACTTTTTTTGACCGCAACATGAACACATTTTAGAAGATGGATAGAATCTGTCTACTTGCCGTAGTTCAATTCCATATTCCCTACATTTCATTAATAACCATGTTTTAAAAGCATAAAAACATGGTTGCGCTACAGCTTTAGATAGATGTTTGTTCTTCATCATACCTTTCACATTCAAATCTTCTACTACAATAAACGTTGGCTTGGTTTTCACCACATCATTTACAATAGACTTTACATACGCTAATCGAATATTTGCTAGCCTAGCATGTAGTTGTTGCACCCTAAGAATATTTTTGTTTATATTCGCTCTTTTATTAGTAACAGGTTGTTCACCTCTCTTTCTTATATTTTCAAATTTGCGTGATAAAGAGCGTTGTTCACGTTTTAACCGTTTTTCTATCTTTTTTACTTGTACTGTTTTATTTATATTTTTGTGAGTTTTTCCATCGCTACGTACAGCGAAGTCTTTAATTCCCAAATCAATTCCTAGACCTACTGTATTGAGAGTTGCATTTGGTTTTACCTCTTTCACTTCACAGAGTATAGACACATAGTATCTTCCTGCTCTTTGATATACTGTACCACTTTTTACAGTTGTATTTTTTGAAATATATCCATACTCTTTTAACCTTATCCAACCAATTGTAGGGACTTTTACTCTATGTCTTTCTACTGTCCAATCTGTTTTGTTGTTTTTCGGAAAGTAGCACTTCACATCTTGCTTCTTCTTTTTTTTATATCGTGGAAACTTAGATAAACCTTTAAAAAACCGCTTAAAAGCTTTATCTCCATTCATAATCGCTTGTTTTACCGCTTTGCTCGACACTTCTTTAATCCACTGGTCACACTCTTTTGTATGAATGTTGTTTAACCATTTGGAAAAGTCATAACCACTAAGAAATTTCCCCTCCGACTCATATACCTCTTTATTTTTAGAGATATACAGGTTATATACATATCGACACACCCCAATAGTTTGACGGATTTTACTAATTTGTTCAGTTGTCGGTTTGATTTCTATTAAATATGCTCTTTTCATAAGTCTTCATCCTCCGACATTTTCTTTTTGTATTTTCTCAACCCATATATTCTACAGCTAAATACATGAATGATAGATATTAAATCCTGAACAAGTTCTTCTTGAATACCCATATATTTCTTATACTGTTCTTCTGTATAATATCTTCTTGCTTTTGGGTTTCGGTAAGCAGGTAAAACACCTTGATTGTCCCACCTTTGCAATGTCTTAACAGAGACATTAAGCATTTCTGAAAATTCTTTCGGTTTATATTGTTTCATAATTACTTTTCACTATATATGCCTACTTTTGTCTATGTTTTTGTTTACTGTTTCTTTCTCCTCCACCCTTATTATAATATATATTCCAATAAGTAATTTATATTTTACATTACTAATTTAAGTTTCACTTTATTATACACAAAAAAGGAGCCCCTCATAAGAAGCCCCCTCTCCTATATTATAAGAATAAATGACATCCAAATAAAATTGTAAATAAGTATAGTAACGGATGCACTTCCATCCCTTTCCCTTTCACAATTTTCAAGACTGGATACACTAAAAATCCAATTGCAATTCCATTCGCAATACTAGATGTTAACGGAATACCTATAAAAATTAAAAATGCTGGTAACGCATCTTCAAATTCATTCCAATTAATATCTCGAATGCTTTGTGCCATTAAACTACCTACTATAATTAATGAAGGAGCTGTAATAGCGGCTACACTTGATAAAGAAGCAATAACAGGACTAAAAAATGCCGTTATAATTGTTAGACCAACAACTACAATCCCTGTTAACCCAGTTTTACCACCTGCAGCAATACCTGCTGACGATTCAATCGTCGCTGCTGTTGGGCTTGTTCCAAAGATAGAACCTGTAGTCCCGCCAATTGCATCTGCAATAAACGCTTTACCAAAACGCTTCTCTGTATTGTCTGTAATTAAACCTGCTTGTTTAATTAAACCAAGTAATGCACCTGTTGTATCGAATAAAAGTACAAGTAAAAATGAAAATACAACGCCGTATAATCCGTATTCAATTACATCTGAAAAGGCATTGATTGGATTTGAAACGATGATACCCTCTGGTAAATGAGGCATCGCCACAATTTTATCAGCAAACTTCAATTGCCCTGTAAAGAAGGCAATAATTCCTGTCACAATCATACTAATAAATAATGCACCGCTCACACGCAATGTCATTAATACCGCCGCTAATATTAAACCAATTAAAGTTAAAATAACAGCTGGAGAATGAAAATCACCAATCGTAACTAAATTAGACGGATGATCCACGATAATTCCAGAAAGGCGCAATCCAATAAAAGCAATAAATAGTCCAATTCCACCTGCAATTGCATGCTTTAAACTATCAGGAATTGCTAAAATTAACTTTTGCCTAAACGAAGTAAAAGATAATAAAAGAAAAATAATCCCCGTTACAAATACAGCTGAAAAGGCAACTACATATGTAATCCCTTCTGCCTTCTGTACAACAGAATAAGCAAAATATGCATTCATTCCCATAGCTGGAGCAATAACAATCGGGTAATTCGCGAAAATCGCCATACCTACTGTTCCAACAACGGTTGCAATAATTGTTGCTGTAAACGCTTGGTCAAATGGTACACCTGCATCAGATAATATTTTTGGATTGATGACAAGAATATACGCAAATGTAAAAAAAGTTGTGATGCCAGCTAAAAACTCTTGCTTCACAGAAGTATTATATTTTTGTAATTGAAACATGCTTATGTACCCTTCCTACACCTGAATTATTATCACACATTCTTTTTCTTACTAGTATGTGAGAAAATATAATACTTAATCTTAACAATCAATAAAAAGAAGAGTCAATATATTCCCTAATAGTTAGAATTTTAAGTTTAAGTCTGACAAGTACAGATGTAGTACAGTTCATTATGATTATTTTTGTAGCATAACAGATAGAAATGTTTTATAATTTGAAATAGTTAAATATTTAGTAAACGCATTCAAATATCGTTCACTCTACAAGGGGGATTCTTCTTATGCAGCACACAAACAAATCTGGAACTTTAAATCGTGGTTTAAAAGAACGACATATTACTTTAATGTCACTGGGCTCAGCTATTGGCGTTGGGCTATTTTTAGGATCCGCTTCCGCCATTAAACTAGCAGGTCCTTCTATTTTGCTAGGCTATATGATTGCCGGTCTCGTTATTTTTTTCATTATGCGAGCGCTTGGGGAAATGGCAATTGAACAACCTGTTGCTGGTTCTTTTAGTAAATATGCATATGATTATATTGGACCACTCGCTGGTTATATTACTGGTTGGAATTACTGGTTCTTATGGGTTGTTACTTGTATGGCTGAAATTACAGCAGCTGGTATTTACATGCAGTACTGGTTCCCAGATATCCCGCGCTGGACTTGGGCATTACTTGCTCTATTATTAATGAGCGCTTTTAACTTCTTATCGGTAAAAGTATTTGGAGAACTTGAGTTTTGGTTTGCTCTCATTAAAATTGTCACAATTATCTGTATGATAGTAGTCGGAGCTGGTATTATTTTATTCGGATTCGGAAACGGTGGTATCGCTACTGGTATTTCAAATCTTTGGTCACATGGTGGCTGGTTCCCAAATGGATTTTCTGGGTTACTACTCTCCATGCAGATGGTACTATTCGCTTATTTAGGCGTTGAATTAATCGGTGTTACAGCTGGTGAGGCTCAAAATCCGAAGAAAACACTCGCAAAGGCAATCGATAACGTATTTTGGAGAATTCTACTCTTTTACGTTGGGGCATTATTCGTTATGATGGCAATTTATCCATGGAACGAACTTGGTGAGAAAGGCAGTCCATTCGTATTAACATTCCAACAAATTGGTATCGCAAAAGCAGCAGGTATTATTAACTTTGTCGTATTAACAGCAGCTCTTTCTTCTTGTAACGGTGGTTTATTTAGTACAGGCCGTATGCTATATACATTAGCTCAGCAGAAAAAAGCTCCTGAAAGATTTGGTCGTTTAAATAAAAATGGCATTCCAAGCCAAGGAATTGTAGCAACTGCTATCGTTTTACTAATTGGTGTTATATTAAACTATCTCGTACCTGCAAAGGTATTTACATGGCTTACTAGCATTTCAACTTTCGGTGCAATTTGGACTTGGGGAATTATATTAGTCGCTCAAATTAAATTCCGTAAAAGCTTGCCTACTCAAAATAAACAAAAGTTATCGTATAAAATGCCTTTATACCCATTAAGCTCATATTTCTCACTCGTTTTCCTTGTATTAGTATTAGGTATAATGGCGTATTCAGAAGATACACGAATTGCATTGATTGTCGGCCCAATTTGGCTTATCGGCTTAGCAATCGTATATTACATGAAAGGGTTTCATAAGATTGATGAAACACCTAACTCAAAAATTAGTTAAGCAAAACATCCCTTCCTTATTACTTGGAAGGGATGTTTTTATATCTATATAAATATTTCTCAACAAAATTCACGGTATTTTTACAATTTTTTAATATTTTTTATGTTTTCCGTCTTTATTTTTACAGAAAAATAAATTACATTATTAAAGCACATATATTTATTATTAGGGGGATTCTTCTATGAAGAATAAAAAATGGATTACATTTTCTTTAGCAACAGCAATTACACTAAGTATAGGGACCTCGTTCATATCGTCTACTTATGCCGAAAGCTCTGTAGACCCAGCTCCTGAAATTGCTGCAAAAGTTGTAAATCAAAACAATGGGAAGAAAGTATTATTCGATAATACACACGGTCAAACTGCTGGGACAGCTGACTGGGTTATTGACGGCGGCTTTTCTGACTTCGGAAACGGCATTGCAAAAAACGGATATCACGTAAAGGAACTTCGTAAATCAACACCTATTACGTACGAAGACTTAAAAGATTACAATGTATTTATCGTTCCAGAAGCTAATATTCCTTACAAAAAATCTGAGCAGGACGCTATGTTACAATATGTAAAAAATGGTGGTAGTATCTTCTTTATTGCTGATCATTACAATGCAGATCGTAATAAAAATCGCTGGGACTCTTCTGAAGTATTTAATGGATATAGACGCGGTGCTTGGGATAATCCAGCAAAAGGAATGTCTAATGAAGAAGCTAATTCACAAGCTATGCAAGGAGTAGAAAGCTCTGATTGGCTCTCTGACAACTTCGGTATTCGCTTCCGCTACAATGCACTTGGTGATGTTTCAGCGAAAACAATTGTATCGCCTGAACAATCTTTCGGAATTACAAAAGGTGTTTCGTCTGTAGCAATGCATGCTGGTTCTACTCTAGCAATTACAAACCCAAAACTAGCAAAAGGACTTGTTTACCTTCCAGAAAATCCATCAAAATGGAATAACGCTGTTGATAGTGGCGTTTATAATGGCGGTGGTATTGCAGAAGGCCCATATGCTGCTATCGCAAAAGTAGGACTTGGAAAAGCTGCCTTTATTGGTGACTCTTCTCCTGTTGAAGATGCTACGCCAAAATACGTTCGTGAAGATTCTGGCCAAACAAAGAAAACTTACGATGGTTATAAAGAAGAAAACGATGCGATTTTATTAGAAAACATCGTAAATTGGTTATCAAATAAAGAGACATTTACAAGTTTAGATCAAGTAAATGGTTTACAACTTGATTCACCTACAGCTCTACAAACATTTGAACAGCCAAGCTTATCAACAGAACCACAACCTGAACCTTGGAGTGCACCAAATGCAGGTTATCAATGGTTTAATACAAATACTTTTAAACCAGGTTCATACGGTTATAACGGTGCGGTAACAACAAGCGACTACGTCGTTACACACCCTAGCATTCTACCAAACAATGAAATTTTCCAAATGAAGATTCAAGTAAATAACTTACTACCTAATACAACGTATAACAACTATTCTTTAGGTATCTTCACTACTGGTGGAACACAAGTGGCTAAAGTACAAAATGCAAACGGCACTTGGCCATCTACTTTCGGATATAGTAGTGCATTTTCTTTCACAACAAACAGCTTAGGCTCTGCTGAGAAAGTTGTAAATGTACAGATTGATTCAAATACAACTGGACAAGCAACGCTTCGTCTACGCCAAAATACAACAACGAAATATAATGAAACTGTAACGATTAATAAGAAATAATAAAAAAGGCAATCCATACATGGATTGCCTTCTTCTCACTTCTCTTCCTTCGAGAAAAACATTCTTGAAATAACGATACCTATACTACCGACGATTAGGAATAACACTGCCCTAATCATCATCGATACCTCTGGTAAGTCAAGTAAGAATAACTTCCCTACCGTTACGACTAAAACGACTAAACCAGCATATAATATTTCATCCATATTTCTATTTCTTCCAAACCAAACCGCAAATAATGCATATACCATCCATAATAACGATACTGATACACTAATTACGCTTCCATCTGCAGATAAAACTTCACCGATTCTCGTAATTGTAATAAATACAATTATCATAAACCAATAGAGCACTATAGAATACATATATTTGCCGAAGCTCGCTAATACTTCTTTCGCTTCTCTCATGCAATAATAGAACGTTCCTATTAAAATAAGATGAGCAACAAAGCCTGCCGAAATAAATTGATCAAACGGGCTAAAAATAGTCTGTATCATTCCAATTGCGTAAACCGTCGCACTAACATACAATTTTATCTGTTGTTTTACTTTAATAGAAGTGACCATGCCGAGGAAACCTTGTAACAATAGTACAATCGCTGCATTCACTAAACTATACTCATATAAAATTGCTAAACTAAATGCTCCCATTGCGAAACCAAATAAGAGATTTGTAAATGTAGAATGTCTATTTTTCCTATATTCACATACGAACATAGCGGCATGCACGAGTGCACTAATAATTAATCCCCATGTTGTAAAATCAGGTATTTTTGAAATAGCTAGTATAAAGAACACTGCATTCGCACTAAATATCGCCAAACGTGGTTCTAGTATAAAACTTCTCTCCGTAAACATATGCCAAAATAATAGTAAATGAATCAAACCATATACAATCGTTAACTGTATTTGCAAGTTCTCTACTAACATTGACATAACAGCAAAGAAAACGAAAAGGACAATGGCAGCAACAGCGTAAGAAATCATATATAAGTATTTATAACGATTTTTCAACGCATACCATAATAAACTAAGTGTTAATACTGTCTCATATCCAAAGAAAATATAAGGATTAGGAGTCGTACTATTTAACAAGAATGGTACGAAGAACGCACCGACCGCTACGAAAATAGTGAGATATTCCGATTGATATCTTTTCGCTAAATAAATCCCTAAAATAACCCATGCAATATTACAGAGAAACGCGACACTTGCCGGAATAAATCCATATAAATAATGTGCTGCAAACGTCGTTAGAACAATCCCGGTAATACTTCCTCCAGCTAATACTAATCCTAACGCTTGCCGCTCTCTTTTAATTTGAATATCTCCTATATAATACAACCCGATAGATAATGCGATACCAAACACAATTCGTATCGCTGGTGTTAATAAACCAGCATCTACCCCTGCTTTAAATAACCAGATCACTCCAAGCAACATAATACCGACAAATACACGCGGTAACCACGTCTGACAAAACTTAATAATATTAAATGGCTCTGGTTTAAAAGCCGATATATCTACTTGTTTTAACTCAGGTTCTTGCAAAGGCTCTTTTATCTTAACTATTTCTTCTTTTGGCTTTTCCTCCATTACCGTTTCAATATATTCTTTCTTGTTCTTACTAACATGTTGCTGAGCGTTTTCTACTTCTATTTCCCTCTGCTTTACTTTTAATTCAGCAAGTGCTTCTTGAATTGTTTCAATTGCCGTTTCGAGTGCTTCTATTTTCTTATCCAAATCCTTCTTCATACGCTCCCCCCTTATTCGTAACTCTCATTGAACCTATATATTACCAATTATCTTTATCATACTCTTAGTCTATTCATTTTCAATAGTATTTTTCCAAAAAAAGAAAGGTGTCTTCCCAAAATAGGAAAACACCTTTTTACTCATTTATTCTTATTTAGAAAAATGCTAACGATAAAACCAAGACACATGCCTACAATAGCTGGAACAATCCACCCAACACCTTCTGTATAAAACGGGATGTATTTTAATGCTGACGTCCACTGATTCATCATTACATTTTTATTTAAAATGTCAATTGCACTAAATATCGCTACAACCAAAACAGTTACTGCATATACGTATGCATACTTTCCAATATACTGATGGAATAACCCTAGAATAATAAGCGTTAACGCAATTGGATAAATAAATCCAAGAATTGGTACTGATACTTTTAAAATTTGCGTTAACCCTAAATTAGCTAAAATCATACTAACAACGCTTACTATAAATGCCCACAATTTATAAGATACTTTCGGAAATGCACTCGCAAAAAATTGACTACAAGACGTAACAAGTCCAATTGAAACACATAAACACGCGATAGTAAAAATAAGACCTAATAAAACGACTCCGCCCTGTCCAAATAATGTAATCATAACTTGTGCTAACACTTTCGCACCGTTATCAAATGTTCCTAATGAGCCACTAATTGCCCCCACATATCCAAGGATGACATAAATAATAGATAATAATAGTCCTGCCCCAATTCCAGCAATACTCATATATTTCGCTAAACCTTTATCATCTTCAATACCCTTTGCACGTAATGCATTTGCAATAACAATTCCAAAGATTAAAGCAGCTAACGCATCCATTGTTAAATATCCATCTAAAAACCCTTGAAACATAGGAGCTTGGCCATAGTTCCCTATTGGTTCTTTCATATCTCCTACTGTTGTAAACATACTCTTTATAAAAATGAGTGCAATCATACATAATAATAACGGCGTCAAGACTTTTCCAAACAACCCCATTAATTTAGATGGGGATAAACTTAACCAGTAAACAATACTAAAGAAAATAACTGTGTAAAACAATAATAATCCGTTTCCTGCTTCAGGGAATAACTGACCTGGCCCCATTTCAAAAGCTAAACTTCCCGCACGGGGTATACCAAGCCCAGGTCCAATAAATACATACACGATACATGGAAAAATAATTGCAAATGAAGAATGAACCCTACCCGCTAACGTTTGAAAACTTCCTGCTTTTGCAATAGAGATAACACCTAATATAGGAAGACCTGTTGCTGATATAATAAACCCTACTAATGAAATCCAAACATGTTCTCCTGCTTCATACCCAAGGAAAGGTGGAAATATCAGATTCCCTGCTCCAAAGAACATAGAGAATAACATAAGGCTAATAAGTAAAATTTCTTTTTTCTGTAACAATTTCATTTCTTTCTCCTTCTTTAATTTCATCTTTTATGAAATCAATTTCACATATAAAAAAGTACAATAACCCGCTTCCTTACAAAGAAAACATAGTCCATAGTCTATCACAAAAGAAACACCTATTCTATAGCTATTCCTCTTTTCCAATTTCTTCTGAAAAATCAACCTTTATTGACTTATAATAGTTAATAAAGTAAAATATTAAATGTACAAAATTATTAACTTTGTTTTTGTTTGTGTCAGGAGGAAAATAACATGGAATCAGCGATACAACTAGAAAGAGAACAACAAAGAAAAAAGAAACATCCTCCAGGTTTATACTTACTCTTCTTTACAGAAATGTGGGAAAGATTTAGTTACTATGGATTACGAGGATTATTAACATTATATTTAACGACAGCTTTAGTAAGCGGTGGTCTTGGGTTTAGTCCCGCATGGGCACTCTCTATTTACGGATTTTATACTGGAGCCTGTTATTTCACACCAATGATTGGTGGATACTTAACAGACCGTTTTCTAGGTAGACGAAAAGCAATCACAATTGGTGGTATAACAATGGCAATCGGTAACCTTACACTATTTGCCTTGCAAAACCAATTAGGCCTATACCTCGGATTAGCGCTTATTATTATCGGTAACGGATTCTTCAAACCGAACATCTCTACACTGGTTGGAGAATTATACGAAGAGAACGATCCAAAACGTGATAGTGCATTTACCATTTTCTATATGGGTATTAACGTCGGTTCATTTTTAGCTCCACTCGTTTGCGGATTTTTATCAGAAAATTTATTCAAAACAACAGTTGATGGCGTTGTACATTACGGATTCCGTTACGGTTTCTTAGCCGCTTCAATCGGAATGATCATTGGACAAATTTTATTTACAACACTATCAAATCGCTTCCTTGGTAATATCGGTAAAAAACCAACTCGCGATTTACAAACAGCTGCTGGACAACCATCAGTAGGAGATACACCATTAACAAAAAAAGAAAAACAACGTACCGCAGTTATCGTCATTTTAACATGCTTCGTTGTCTTCTTCTGGGCTGGCTTTGAACAAGCTGGTAGCTCATTAACATTATATACAAACAAATTTGTAGACCGCTCTGTGTTCGGATGGGAAGTTCCAACATCTTGGTTCCAATCGGTCAATCCATTATTTATTATTTTACTTGCTCCAGTCATTTCTGCATTATGGGCAAAACTTGCAACTCGCAAGCAGGGTGATTTAAAAATCCCAACTAAAATGGGACTTGGTATGATTTTGCTCGGTATTGGTTATATCATTCTCGTTATCGCTACATTAAAAACAGGTAGTGATGAACATAACATTACAGAAAAAGCAAACTTACTGTTTATCGTCTTTACGTATCTTTTCCATACGTTAGGTGAGCTATTCTTATCACCTGTCGGACTATCAATGGTTAGTGCGCTTGCTCCGGTAAAATTAGCATCTTTACTAATGGGTGTATGGCTAGCAAGTTCAGGTATCGCCAACATTTTAGGCGGACAACTTGCAAGCTTCACAACTTCACTTGGATACGCTGAAGTATTCACAGTTATTGGCGCTGTGGCAATTGTACTAGGTTGTGTTTTATTATTAATTTCTAAGAAATTAGTGAAATGGATGGATTAAAAAAGATGAGGAATTTCTCCTCATCTTTTTTTATGCTGTTTTACCTTTTTCAATTGCTTGTTCGTACAGCTCTTTATGTTCTTTATATTCACTTGGTACGAAACTCTTATAGAAGAATGAGAACCAGCTGTCTCCCTTTTTATACCCTTCTTCTCGAATTTCCGCTGCTTTTTTATTCGATTTAAATCCTTCAGTAAACCATTTCTTTAACAATTCATTTCTTTCATACTTAGCAGGAACTTTTAAATCATAGTTTTCAAATGCATACTTATAGCCAGCCTTTTCTACTACCTTTTTTGTAGACTTATAGCCTTTTTCATACGCTGTTTCATATGCCTTCACGTATACTTCTTTCTCTCTATTTCCAGGATTCTTTTCAGCTAGTTCTTTCCCTGTCTTTTCCCCTAACTCAGCTTGCTCTTTTTCAATTTTTTCTGTTCTTTCTTTATTCCCTACTTTGAATCCGTCTGCAAAGTTTACCTTAAACTCTGGAGCAACTTGACTATCGTCCATCGTCTCTTGTGCTAAACCTTGTTCTTTTCCTTTTTCAAAATGCGTTTTCTTCTGCTCTTCTAAAGACCATACGGCTGCATAAGTCGCTTTAAACGCTTGTTTATATGCATCAGATTTTCCAGCTACATGCACTTCTGCATCATTTTTTCCTGCTTTAAAATCAGTTTCTCCATTCTTTTGACCTTCAAGTTGACCTTTTTCCATATCAGCTTGGCGCTGCGCTTCCTCTTGCTTACGTGCCTCTTCAGCTTTTCTTTGTTCCTCGGCTACACGTTGTCTCTCTTCTTCAGCTTTACGCTGTGCTTCTGCATTACGTTGTTTTTCCGCCTCAGCGTTGCGTTGCACTTCTGCAGCACGTTGTTTTTCCGCCTCGGTATTGCGCTGTGCTTCTGCTTGTCTCTCAGCTTCTACAGCACTATTATTATTCTGGCTAGGAGCTGGGCTCGTTGCGCCACTACTAGAAGCTGGTTTATTGTGATAATGATATTCCCCGTACTGTAATCCCCATTTCTCACAATTTGTACGACACGTATGTCCGCCATTAGCATCTGTACGCCCTGGATGTGCATAAGCTGAAATCGGAGCTACCAATAACGCTATACTCGTTGTTAAAAGAAGTTTCTTCACCTGTTGTCTCACTCTTGTTCCTCCCAAAATATAGAATCCTAACTTTATTATACATAAATAGAATAATATTTAAATACAAAACCGAAATATTCTATTATTTCTCAACATTAGTAAAAAAGAAGGTGAACTCTTTAAAGAGTTCACCTTCTTTTTTACTTCTTCGCCTTCGTTCTTACTAAATCACCAGCAACAACATAACGCTTAGAATTATCCTTTACAGATACACATGTAATAAGCGTTATCTCATCTTTCCCATGATCCTCTACAACTTCCCACTTATCAGGAGTCACTTCAGATACACCAGTAACCGCATACTCATATTCATTTTCATTGTCATACAAATAAATTTTATCGCCTTTTTTCAAAGAAGCTATATCACTAAATAAAACACCTTTTTTAGACATGTTATGTCCTGCTAATGCGTAATTTCCTTTTCCCATAACTTGATTCTCTTTTACTGTCGCTGCACCTGATAATAAGTTTTTTTCAGTAGAAGCTTTTAAAACAGGCAGTTCTACTGAAACACTTGGAATCGAAATACGACCAATTACTTGTTTCTTATCTAATGATGCATTCGCTACTTCCGCCAAGTCTGGTTGATTAATTTTGGAAGCATCTACAAATTCCGTCTCATGCTTTTCATAATCCATCTTTTGAACAGCCTGCACATTTTCAGTCTGTTTCTTTTCAGCCTGATATCCATCATAAAATGGCTTTCCAATTAACACGCCACCTACAACAAATAGCAGAATTGCTACTATACTATAAATTCTTTGCTTATTCATACACAGTTCCTTTCCCTTACAAAATCTTACTCTATATAAAATGATAAAATAATATCGCTATATGTACAAGTATTAGCTTGAAAAGAAACCTTCTTGCCGATGCAAGAAGGTTTCTTTTCAAGCTAATTTATTTCTGTATAGTGATACGTGAAATACTGTCATTTGAATAAAGAAAATAGAATATATAATGGGTATCCAGGAAGATATTCATTAATAATAGGCGAAAAAGTTAAAAATCCAACTGCACAAGGTAACACAAACCATAACGATACAAATGTTGTTCGACAAGCTTTATCCGTAATCGCTTTTTCACGTTCATCTTCTAGCGGAAATAATAATGGATACATCCAAAAAGATAAATTCTTATATTTTTTCTTTTGAATTCTATAAAAAATTGTAACTATAATTGCTCCAATAAATAATAAAATGAATGGTACTCCATTAAACCATACTTCAAATGGGAATTTGTCGTTTTTAATTATATCTGCTAACTCTGTAATAACACTATAAAATTCAACAAATGTCCAACATGCTAGTGCAGTATAGAGTACATTTATAATATAAGAAAAAACAATTCTATTCATCCTCTTCCTCCTCCTTATTTAAAACAAACACGTCTTCCATCTTTAACTGGAACACATCACAAATCGTAAGTGCTAATAACAAAGAAGGAACGTAATCCCCTTTTTCAATTGCAGCAATTGTTTGTCTCGTTACTCCAACCTTTTCTGCTAATACACTTTGCGTAAAGTTAAAACGAGCTCTTAATTCTTTTACTCTGTTTAAAATGGTCAAATTTACCACCTCTCACCATTATTGTATGCTACCCTTAACAAAATGTAAACTCAACTTAACATTATTATTATAAAAAAATCCAACTCTACGTATTGTAAAGTTGGATTACGTTTTAGTTTAAAATTGTAACTTTAACAATTTTTCTTCCCCATTGACTAGAAGACCCTTTATCAGGCATTAACACATCAATTCTGTTACCTTTAATCGCTCCACCAGTATCTGCTGCAATTGCGACTCCATACCCTTCAACATTTACAGTTTTGCCTAATGGAATAACTTTTGGATCTACAGCAATTAATTTCATTCCTGGGTTTGCAGTTAAGTTATAGTGTCCCCATGCAGAAAATACTTGTTGACCTGGTGCATAACCATTTTCCGCTGGATCAGCTGTATAAGCTGTAGCTTCTACATAAATTTCTTTCCCACCAGCAGTTGGCTTAGAAGATGGTTCAGGTTGTGCAGGTTCTACCTTCGAATTATTATTAGCAACTGGTTCAGCCGGTTTACTAGCTTTTTCTTGCTTTTGCTTTTCAGCAATTTCCGCTTGCGCTTTCGCTAAAGCTTCTTGCTCTGCTTTTGCAGCCGCTTCTGCTTTTGCACGCTCTTCTGCCGCAATTCTTGCTGCTTCTTGTTCACGAGCAATTGTTTCTTGTACTGCCTTCATATTTGATTCAATTTTAGCTTTCTCTTCCGCTGCTAAATTAAGTTGGCTTGCCACTTCATTATATTTAGCTTGAACTGTTTGTAAGTTATCTTGACGTTTTTTCAAGTTATCTTGCAGTTCAGCTTGCGCTTTTGCTAATTTTTGTTTATCTACTACTAAAGATGCTTCTTTTTCGTCAATTGTTTTCTTATCTTCTTCAATTTGACGAAGATCTTGTTCTTGTAGACGTAAAATTTCTTTATCAGCTTCTAGAATAGTAGAAACTGCGTTCATACGTTGTAAGAAGTCTGCAAAGTTTTTTGACTCTACTACAACTTCTACTACTAAACTTGTATTTGAACTGTTTTGAACAGAAACCATACGTTTTCTCATAATATCTTTACGAGCAAGGACTTTATCCTCTAAAACGATAATTTCTTCCTTTTTTTGTTCAATCTGCTTATGTGTTTCATCAATTTTACGTTGAATAGCAGCTTGATCCTCTTTATTTTTTGCAATTGTATTATTTAAATTATGTAGTTCGTTTTCGATACCTTTAATTTCTTTACTAACAGCTTGCTTTTCTTGCTCTTTCTTTTGCATTTCTGCATCGTTTTGTTGCAATTGCTGTTGCATGTTGTTAAGTTTCTCGTCGTTTGACTCTGCTTTAACAGCGACTGTACTAGAAAGACCGATAATTCCTGCTAATACTAGACAGCTGATTCGCTTAAAATAGTTCATAATCCGACTCCCTTCTTATACAGTTATACATGATTTATTTTACAGTTTGTTTACAAAACGATTAAATACAGTTTATTTTTCGTGACGAAAAAAAGAGAATTATGAATAAAATGTAATAGATTCTTAAATATTTAACAATTCCTATATTTAAAAAATACAAAAGATGCTAAAATCCAAATATAGAGAAAATATAACTTTCGAAGGCGGTTGAAATAAATACATGTTTACTCAAAAAAAATCACTCCAACATACAATTTCTCAATTAGAAGAGCGTATACAAGAATTAGAATTAGAATTAAAACAAAAAGATATTGAAAAACAAGAGACTATTTCTACTATCCACGATCGTGTACAAAGCGTTGTCCAAGAGCATCAACTTGTAAATAACCAACACAATACACTTCAAAGCTTAGTTCAACAATTAAGTTCATGTTTCGAAAATGTTTCAACACGTACGACACATTCCAATGAGTTAAATAATGAAATGTTACAAAAGGAACAAAGCTTAATTCAGTCTATTGCAGAAATTATTGACTGCTCTAATGAAGGAAAAGAATCCGTTCACCGCTTACTTATTGTAATTAATAAATTAGGTGAACAATCTCAACGCACGTCTAATAGTATGAATCATCTAAGCGAACGCTCAAAAGAAATCGAGCAAATTGTAGAAGTCATTCAAAACATTGCAGCACAAACAAATTTACTTGCTTTAAATGCGAGTATTGAAGCCGCGCGTGCTGGAGAGCATGGTAAGGGATTCGCTGTCGTTGCCAATGAAGTAAGAAAACTAGCGGAAAGTACAGCAGAAAGTACAAAAAACATCGGCAACTTAACGAAAAAAATTCAAGAAGAAATTGAAAAAGCATATGATAACACAAAAGATAATTTACATTTAGTTGATGAAGGTGTAGAAATGAGTGCCGATACAAATGCTAGAATTGAAAATATTTTAGTTATGATTCAAACGTTACAAAATGGTGCTACAAATGTTATTAAGGCTATCGAAAACCAAAAGTCTTGTAATGATGACATATTACGAGAATTCGCTAACACACAACAAATGTTCCAAAAATTAAATACTACTATTATGAATCATATTCATGATGCTGAAAAAGTCGATGTTCAATTGTCTAAAAGTCTTCAAGAAACAGTAACTTCTTAATTAAAAATAAAAATCCCTTATACTGCTATAAGGGATTTTTATTTTATTTTGAATATTTATTTCTTTTCAATATTCATCCATATCTTTGTTATAATGGAAAAGTTGTTTCTTTCAACTAATAAACAAGGAGGTTATTATGGAACAATTTTACTACGTTTTAAAATATTTAATTCTCGGTCTGTTCCAAGGACTAACAGAACCAATTCCGATTTCTTCAAGTGGTCATCTCGTTTTAGCACAACATTTGCTAGGACTAAAAATAGAAGGGTTTAGCTTCGAACTACTTGTTAATTCAGCTTCATTATTAGCTGTATTACTTATTTATAGAAATGATTTAATTCGTCTAACGAAGAATGGTCTCTCTTATATATTTACAAGAGCAGAAGACGCAAAATCAGATTTCTTCTTTATTATTTATCTTGTTATTGCAACCATTCCAGCAGGTGTTATTGGTGTTTTATTTAAAGATTACATCGATCAGTACTTAAAAGGTGTGAAGATGGTTGGGATTTCCCTTCTTATTACTGCTGTCGGCCTTTGGATTATTAGAAATTTACGCGGTCGTAAAAATGATGGCGACCTTTCTATGAAAGATGCAATCATCGTCGGATTAGCACAAGCTTGCGCACTGATTCCCGGAATAAGCCGATCTGGTGCCACAATCGTAGCAGCAATGTTACTTGGTATGAAGCAAGAAACAGCACTTCGCTTCTCATTCTTACTATACATTCCTGTTAGCTTAGGTGGCTTATTGTTAAGCATTACAGACATTGCAAATGATCCAAATCTAGACACATTATTCGTACCATATGTCGTTGCATTCATCGCAACATTTATCATGACGTATATTTCACTAAAATGGTTTATGAACATTATGGCAAAAGGAAATTTAAAATATTTCTCTTTCTATTGTATTATCGTAGGTGTACTTACTCTTATTTTCTTATAAAGTAAAACTTACAAATTGAAAGCGAGTCATCTAGTGTAATAGAATGACTCGCTTTTTTATACCTCTATTAAGTTAAAATCTATTATTTACTTAGAATTTTCTGAATAGTATAATATCATTTAAGTTTACTATTACAGTAATTCTATCTTTCCTACTATTATCGTAAAAGAGGTGTTTATATGTTTATAGTTACTAAACTCATTCACATTAAGTACGAATATGAAAATGAGCTACTTTATGGGCTTAAACAATATTATCCTTCCCCTGGAACGAACGGTTGTATTAACATAGAGTTTTCACATGTTCATCGTACAAATGATAAGGCAGAATATATGATTCGTCTGTTATGGAAAACACAACAAGATTACCATACATGGCTTTCTCAAAGAGAAGGCCATGTAACTTTGAAGCACAAAATACAAGGCTATATACTTTCTTCCAAATCAAATGCTACCTATGTGCATTAACCCTTCTCTTTTTATTCCTTACGAGGGGCAAAATGATAAAGTGAAACTTTAATCCTCACCAATTGTGCTTCCCACAAATAGCGGGATAAAGAGCCCTCTTACTTTTCATACTGTAAGAGGGCTTCTCTTATGCATACACTTTCTTCTCTTGACAATACAAACGAATAACATGTTTATTTTGTTGAAATACATCATGCGTCAGACGAATAATAATAAAGTTTCTTTTTGTTTGATCATCATGAACAAAAATCTGTTCTCCCTCCTGAAAACGCCATGCACTTTCAAAAGTCGTAATATGATCCCCACTTACAGAAAAAAGTTCATATCGCATCTCTTGTACCCTCTCTCAACTTACATAATCATAATATCCTTATATTAAATTTATTATAACTTAATTCCTATAAAATTAGTAATTATTTCTATTTCGAAAGATTTTAACTTTGTATTTAAATATTTTTAGCGCTATAATGATAAACGAATTTTCATTGAAAGGAGTTTTACTTTGACTGCATATTTATTTCCAGTAAAAACAGCATTTATTTTATTCCCCTTTTTAGCAATGTTTCTTTTAATCCCTTTTTTAATATTTAATTATCGAAAATACGGTTATTTAAATAAATGGCGCTCATTTATTTTATACTCATTATTACTTTACTTATTAAATGCCTATTTTCTTGTTATTTTGCCGTTACCACAAACGTTTGATACTTGTAGCCTACAACCAGCTAATACACAACACATGCAACTCTCACCATTTTATTTCATACAAGAGATTAGTAGTCATACATCGGCAGTTTTAACGAAACCAGCTACTTATTTCTACTTATTAAAAGAGTCTGCGTTTTTACAAGTTGCATTTAATGTTCTATTAACTGTTCCATTCGGTATTTACTTACGTTATTATTTCCGACGTAGTTTCTTACAAACAATTTGCATTTCCTTTTTCCTTTCACTATTTTTCGAGCTAACACAAGTGACTGGATTATACGGTATATACAATTGTGCATACCGATTATTTGATATCGATGATTTGTTTTTAAATACATTAGGTGGCGTAATTGGTTTTATCATTGCACCAATATTTACGTACTTCCTTCCGAAGACAAACGAGTTAGATGGTCATATTGATTTGGAAACGAAACCAGTCGGATTCATTCGTCGCCTTATCGCGATGCAAATTGATTGGATTTTCTTATCTATCGTCGTACCTGTCGTTAAAAACAAAGGAAATTCTTTCTTCGTTTCTAATATGCAATCTTACACGAATATGTATGAACTCATTTTCATTACGTGTTCAATCCTTATTTATTTTATTCTTATTCCATACTTTACAAATGGAAAAACAATTGGGAAAGCATTGCTTCGCATTCATCTGAAAGGAAAATCAGATCGTATTACATTAAAAGAACTATTTATTCGCTACGGTATATTTTATTTTGCGTTAGGCGGAATCAATTATATTCTTTCTAGTAGCTCTATGTTAAATCATACAGAACCTTTAGTATTACTCATTACATTGTTATTCCTATTTATCATTAACGGCCTATTCATTATTCATGTTTTACTGCATGTATTTAGCCGTGATAAACTACTATTTTATGAACATATTAGTCATACAAGAAATGCAATTACACTAAAAAAAGCTGACAAATAATTATTTGTCAGCTTTTTTATATACATAATGTGAAAATTTAATCAGTGGGGGTCTTACTGCCCGGCAAATAGCGGGATAAATAACTTTTCTGCATAAGGATTAAAAAACATTCCAAGTTCATCTAGAGGCTTCCTCGCCTGTAAAAACGAATGAAACTCTGGATATATATCTTGTAATTGCTCATACGATAATGTATGCATTTTCCCCCAATGCGGACGCCCTTCATACTTCAGAAAAATTTTTTCCACTTCGCCAAAGTAAGCAGCATATTTCATACCTTTATACATATGAACAGCGATATACGCTGAATCTCTTCCATAGGCTGGACTAAGCCATATATCATCACCTTTCACATAGCGGCATTCGATCGGGAAGTGCACCTTATACTTTTTCTTTTCAATAAGATTTGAGATTTCTTCTACAACCGTCCTCATATACTTTGAAGGAATGCTATACTCCATTTCATAAAATGGTACCGTACGTGATGTAGCAAATACTTCATAGCTCGGGCCAATTATTTTTGTGTTTGGTACAGCTTTAGCTGATAATCGACTCACTCCTTTACTTATAGAAGGAAACCATTTACACCCTTTAGATAGTAAAGAGAACATCCTATTTTCAAGTAACTCCACCTTTAATTTATGCCATTTCAAATCACTGCCTGTATTCGTTGTTTCGTTCGTAAGTTTTACTTGTACTTCATCAGAATAAGGAAAAACGAAAAATTCAAAATGACGATGCTTCTTATATTCTTCTAGTTTGTTCATTACAGTGGATAATGACTGTTTTTCACTTTCATAAACGAGTGAATACGCTGGAATAACCTTTAATTTTATCTTTACAATGATACCTAACATTCCAAGTGACAACTGAAACGCTCTCCAATATTCTACGTTCTCAGTTTCCGAACAAACTATACTCTCACCATTAGATAAAACTGCCGTAATCTCTATAACTTGTGTTGATAAACTCCCAAAGGTAATACCCGTTCCATGAGTCCCCGTACTAATCGCTCCTGCAATAGATTGTGAATCAATATCCCCTAAATTTTCTTGCGCATAGCCTTTTTCCTCAAGTAACTTCCCTAAATCATATAACTTTGTTCCTGCCCACACTTCAGCGACCATCTTCTCTTCATCAATATTCACAATGCCCTTCAATTCATCTAAAGAAACTAAAACTTCTTCGGTTTGCACAAGGGGTGTAAACGAGTGTCCTGAACCAACAACACGAATTTTCCGCCCCTTTTTTCGTGCAAGCCCCACTACTTCTACTACATCTTGTATACTTTCTGGATACATCGTATAATGCGGCGTTCCTTCTACATTCCCTGTCCAATTCCTCCACTTTTGTCCCTTTATAGAAAGCATTGGCCATCCCCCCGATATGTTGAATACTCCCCAACAATCTCTCCTTTTTTAACACGATACAAAAAAGGAAAGCGCTCACATAATTCACCAGCCTTACTATGACGAAACAAAATGGACTCTCCTATATCCACTCGTTCCTCGCCGCTATAAAAAATTGGCGTTTGTACCTCGCCAGCACCTTCTAAAGCTAATAGTTTTGCACCCTTCGGTCTCCAAACTTCAGGCTCTTTATCTTTTCCAACTGCTCCTGAAGCAATATATCCACCACCTAGGCAAGTGTAAATAAACGGGACTGGTTTACGCACAACTGGTAAAGCAAATCCGACCGCTGGATGAAATTTCACCTCTTTATAATAATCAAACAGCTTCGGAGAATAAAAAGCAGAACCTATTGTAATCTCTGAAACTGAATTATCTTTCTCAGTTGTTTTTATGCTTCCTGTTCCGCCTCCATTTACAAACCTTAGCTCAATACCAAGTTTTTGTATTGCTTTTACAATATGTTCTCTTCTTTCTTTCACTTCTAGCACTGATTTCTGCTTTAAATACGAAATCACTTTACTTTTCAGCCATTGATTCGGTATATGGTCTCCCACCCCAGCAATTTGAGCTTCATAACCCATCACACCATCTAACATTAAATATGATGACCTTCTCACCTTTTCTACTACTTTCAACGCATCCTGCACATTTTTTACTGGGGATCTTTGTACACCAAAATGAAATTGAAAGAAACGACTACTCATATCAATATCCAAACAAACACGAAAACATCCTTTAGATTTCTCAGCAATTTTTTCTAAATACACAATATGCTCTTCACAATCCACCATACAAGTTATAATGAAACCTTTCTTTGTTAGCAAACTAATTTCACACAAAGCTCTTTCATCATAAGCAGGATATCCGAGCAATAAATCATTAAATCCTTGTTCTATTAAAAATAAAACCTCTCTAGGTGAAAAGCACATAATACCTTGAAATCGATCATTTGTAGCTAAAATCTTTTGCATAATCGGAACAGAACGTAACGATTTACTCGCTATACGAATCTTCTTATTTCCACTTAACTCTATAATCGATTGAATATTTCTATCTAAAGCCACTTCATCCAAAAATGCACACGGTAATGGAACTTCTTTAAAAATTCCTCGATCCACATTTTTCTCTCCTCTTTTCAATATGTCTTATACATATTGGAAAGAAAGTATGATTTTCCTGTTTGCAAATAAAAAAAGTTTCTTCTTTACGAAGAAACTTTTTGAAACTACTTCATAGAAATAGTCGCCTCTACTGGATAATGATCAGAGTAATCATTATACGTATATTTTTGGAACCATGATGTAACAGTCCATTGTGGAGATTTCGGCTGTAACACCTTATTCTCTATATACGATGGGTTCGCATGGTCTTTGCTTGCAATAATATAATCTAAATATTCGGCAGGACTATCAGGGAAATTATATTTTGCAATACTGTTTGTCGTTGCATCCCAAGTCGCTGTATGTCCAGTATAAGATGGTACAGAAGCGTTCAATGTTTTAAACATAGATGCATACTCTGAATCATTATTGTTCTCTGCATTTATCTTATTTACGTTCATATCACCACCAATTAACACATACTCATTATTTGGTATATTTTTATTTTTAATAAAATCTTGAATTTCTTTTAATTGGTTCGTACGTACAGATGCTGGTGAAGTTTTTCCGCACATACTATCTTCAGCCTGCAAATGCGTCCCAATCACGTGAACGAAACGATCATTTTTCTTAATTTTCGTGTATACAAATCCTTTATTCGATAAATTATCTGGCCCGCATCCTTTTGCAAATACATATTGAATCTTTTCAGCGATTGGCCATTTGCTCACAATCGCAACGCCACCATCTTCAGGAGTTGAAGATGAATAGTTTCCTAACGTTTTATCCCATTCACTTCCACTACTACGACCTAATACTGCTGTTTGATTTGGATATTCTTTCTTCAAATTCCCTAATAAACGATCTGAAGCGCTATTATCAAACACTTCATTTAATATAACTACATCTTGATTCTTTATATAATCTGCCGCCCCGATTAAATCAGCACGCTCAGTTTGTCCCCAGTTCGGATATAAGTTTGTTGATAGCATATATACATTATGCGTCATCACTTTTAATGTATCATTTTGATTTGTAGACACTTCTGCTTGAGCTGACGTTCCGCTATATAAAGCTCCTAAACCAACACCTAAGCTAAGTACACCTTTTAGCAATTTACCTTTCACGTTTCATACCTCCATGTATTGTATAGTGATAAAAAGGCCAAATACTCTATTCTGAGATTTGACCTTTTTTAAATACTTAACGATTTCCGTACGTATCAAACCAAAGCTGAATATATCCAGCAGTAACACGTTGTGCATCCATTAAACGCTTACCTGTCATTGGTGTAACTTCAGCGCGCCATTTATCTGCATATTCTTGTGATACAGCAGCTCTCACGAACCAATCTTTCGTATTATCATTTACAATGCCAGCGTAATCTTGTTTCGCAACTACTGCCGCTCCATGAATCCAATCTTCTGGATTCGTACCTTTCCAGTTCCAATATCCATTTCCATCCGTTACTTTATAATTATCTTTTATCGTATCTACAAAGTTTTCATATTTAGAATGGAATCCTTGTGGATACGATAGATTCGTAAAGTTTGCCGCATGCATCGGTTGGTTTACATCCCCTAAATAATGAAGAGATAATCCTAAATAGAAGAACGCTTGTTTCATATCTTTATTTTTATAAGACTCACCAGCTAATTTAAAATATTTAGCTCCTGTTTCCTTTGCTTGCTTTGCATACGGAATATAAGTTTTCCCATTGTCAGGGTCATAGAAATGTGAAGCAAATGTGCTATTATCATAATAAGGATTTTCATAGTCAGCAGCATAAATACCGTTCTCTAACTCCGTACGCCATTCATTTAATAGTGCAACTCGATCTTGTTTTACAAGTGTTGTATTACGAGACATAATATCAATTGCACGGTTTACAATCCATAAATGAGAATTCACGCCTTCTTTATGTTTATCTTCAGCAGACCAGCGCGGAATAACTCCAAATCTCTGTCCCCCATCATTTTCATGAGCAAATGCAACACTTTGTAATGGAGCAACTAATGTAATAGCTGCCGCTAAAGCAAGTACTTTCTTTTTCATATAAAATCCTCCATTTTATAATTGAATTATTGTAAACATTTTGTTAGGATCCTATGATGTCGTCCGGTTAACCTATGACTAGAATATCCCACCTTTCATGAAATTTCTATCAATAAATTAAAATATGCAAATGTTCATATCATTATAACTTTATACACAGTGAATATAATGAATGAATACACTTTCATTTTAATAAACTATTATTAAGGCTTGTCTAAACTAATGTAAAAAAAAAGTAAAGCATCTGAATGCTTTACTCTTTTTTTCTATTCGATAATATACTTGGCAATTGTACATTAACTGCTAACTTATGAATAAATCCAAACACTAGTCCAATCCCAATAAATATGTATAAGATTGTAAATATCTTTCCGAAATCAGTTTGCGGACTAAAATTCCCATCACCGACAGTCGTCAACGTGACCACACTAAAATATAAAGCGTCAATAGGACGTAATCCTTCAACTGTACTATAAAAAATCGTACCCGATATTAAAGTCAAAATTGTTAATACAAATAATACTTGAAATTCTTTATCTTTCCACGCTCGTAAACAGGCTCTTAACATTCGCTTTAAAGTTAACAAAAATGAAAGCATTAGATTCTCCCTTCCAAACAAAAATACATTGAGTCAAAGGAAAGTCTATCACCTTTCAGTATAGAAAAAAAGTAGCCCTCTTCTATTTCTAGAAAAGGGCTACTCTATTCGATTCTATCTTATTTAGGTGAAACAAGAATTTTCACTTGTGTTTTATCTTTTACAAGTGCTTCAAATCCTTCTTCAACAACTTGATCGACTGTAATTTTTTTCGTAATTAATTTCTCTGCTTGAATTTGACCAGAGCTAATTAATTTAATAACGGCTGGGAAGATGTGACGGTATCCTAAAATACCAATAACTTCTTTTTCTTTTAATACTAAATTATTTGGAGTAATTGTTGCGTCTTTTTCCCATACACTAACAATTACAGTTTGTCCTTCGAAGCTTGTACTTTCAATCGCTTGGCGTAGTACAACTTCAACACCTGTTACTTCAAAGCTAACATTTACACCTAAACCATTTGTTAAGTTACGAATTTCAGCTAACACATCTTGAGTTGCTGGATTTAATACATAATCCGCACCTGCTAATTTCGCTAACTCTTGACGTTCTTTAGAAAGTTCAACTGCAATAACAGGAGTTGCTCCTGCTGCTTTAGCTGCTTGGATAACAAGAAGTCCAATTGGACCGCAACCAAATACAGCTACAGCTTCCCCTTCTTTTAATTTACTTTGACGTACTGCATGAACTGCTACTGCTGCTGGTTCTACAAGCGCACCTTGTTCATACGTCATTTCATCTGGAATGTGATGAACCATATCTTCTGGTACTACTGTATATTCAGAGAAACCGCCGCCTTCTCCGCCAAGACCGTGGAAAACAAGTTGTTCACAAACATTGTAATGTCCATGTTTACAAGCTTCACATTTACCACAAGAATAAATTGGCTCTACAACAACGCGGTCTCCCACTTTATGAGATGTAACTCCTTCACCAATCTCTATTACCTCACCACTAAACTCATGACCTAAAATAACAGGTGCTTTCACATGTGTTAATGGATGTTCTTCTGTTGGAATAAAAATAGGCCCTGCTAAATATTCATGCAAGTCTGTCCCACAAATACCACACCATTTAACTTTGATTTTCACTGTTCCTGGTTTTACTGTTGGTTCTGGTACTTCTTCTACTCGTACATCACGTTGATTATGCCAAAGTAGTGCTTTCATTTTATACATCCCTCTCTATGTATATACTTAACCTGGTGAAGTTTACAATTCTATTATAATACTTCTATCCATATATTTCAAAAAAACAATCACATCCCCACTAATTTTTTACAAATAACGTTCAATATTTTGTCACTTTGTACTTTTTTCCACATCTGTTAATTCAATTTCATTGCAGGTGAAATTAGCATTGTGCCATAATAGCATAGGAGAGGTGAATATCGCTTGAAATATTTTATTTACTTTATCGTTATCGTGGCATTTTTAGATACATTTTCACAATTACCTATTATGAGTACTTTCGCTCAAAGCCTTGGAGGAACTCCTCTTATTATCGGGCTAGTTGTCGGTATGTACTCATTCGCTAATATGATCGGTAATATTATTGCTGGAGCCGCTGTCGATAAATTTGGTGCAAAAAAAATCCTTTATATAAGCATGGGAATTACGAGTTTCATAGTCTTGTTATACACCGTTGTTCAAAGTGGTGAACAACTATTAGTTGTGCGCTTTATGCATGGATTTAGTGATGGCTTTTTAATTCCTGCTGCCTTTACATTTTTATCAAAACAAACAAATGCAAAAAGACAAGGAAAAGCAATGGCTCTATCTGGTGCTGCTGTTGGAACAGCCGCAATCGTAGGACCTGCTTTCAGCGGTATTATGAAAGCAACAGCTGGCGTAGAGTGGGTCTTCATTACTATTTCTATTTTAATGGCTCTTGGTACGATCGTATCTCTATTCTTCTTACCAAATAACGTATCAAGACAAGATACATCAAGAACACAAATGATGAACAAAGAAGATATGGTTGAACTTTTAAAATCAGAACCGTTATTACAAGCATATATTGGTGCTTTCACATTAATGTTTTCACAAGGAATTGTCACTTATATGTTACCAGTAAAAGTTGAGGCATTAGCGCTTAAAGCATCTACAACAGGCATGATGTTAAGTGTATTTGGTATAACTGCTATCCTCTTCTTCTTGCTTCCAACAAATCGTATTTATGATCGATTTAATCGTTCGAAACTAATGCTAATCGGAATTGCAGTTATGGCATTCGCATTATCTTTACTCGGATTATTTGCTACAAAAGGTATGCTCTTTATCGTAATGATGATTTATGGAATTGGATTCGCAATCCTCTTTCCGTCTATTAACGCTTTACTTGTTGAAAATACTACAGACGATAATCGCGGAAAGGCATTCGGATTATTTTATGCCTTCTTCTCATTAGGAGTTGTTGCTGGCTCCTTTACAGTCGGCGCAATCGGAGCATCACCTAGCATCAGCTTCATTATCGGGACAGCATTTTTATTAACATTTGCTGGGATGATTTATGTAAGAAGCAAAGTAAAAAAGACAATGATGGGATAATCCATCGTTGTCTTTTTTACTTTGCATATTTATATAATCCATAATACAATGGAAGCGTTGGAATAATGCCAATTAATATAAATATAAAAGGTAATGGCTCATCTCGCTCTTCATATAAACGAAAAACAAAAACTGCAGTTAAAGTCCAACTGACGCTAAACAAGAAGATACATTTCCAAACAATCGAGGTTAATATTTGTATATCAAATACAAAACCAAAGAGCCCTATCGAATAGAACTCTTTTTGCCCAATATATTACTTTTGTGTATAACCAAATAACAATGTAAATAAATTGAGCCGTAAAGGCAATAATACATCTCTTCTTTTAAACAGAAAGTTTATAAATACTGACGATACTTCGACAATTTCCTTGGAAATATTTCCTTTCCCCACATAATTTGATACAGTACACATGAATAAACACTTGTATTACATAAAGTGAAACTTTAATCAGTGGGGGTTTTGTTCCTCCCCACTGATTATTAGTTGAACCAATCGGGCTTTTACGGGCAGTTGATCTCCCAACTAACTTCTTTACTTCCACTGAATTTTGAGGTGGGGATCTTACTGACCGTTAATGCGGGATAAACTAAAATAATAACTTACTGTACAAATTAAAAAGCACACTCTTCATATGAAGAATGTGCTTTTATGTTATTAACGTTTAATCCAAACAGCGCCTGCCGATTTATCTTCTGCCTGTCCAACAACTTGGAATTTAAGTCCAAGGTTTGGAACTTTTCTTCCTGCGTCTGCAATTTGCTTGTTACTATATACTTTTGAATCATCAAAAGTTGTAACACCTTGTAATCCAGAATAGTTAAACTGACCACGTGTTAATGAATTTACACTCCATGCTGGTGTTTTATCAAATGAAAATGCTGCATCTGCAATTTGCATGCCTGTATTACCGTATGCTGGTTTTCCGTTTAAATTACCAACTAGCGCTTCTGGATGAGAATCTACAACACCAAGGAATCCTTCACCTGGATGCACCCCAACCCAGTTATCTTTGAAACTATCATCTGCATACCAAACGACAAGACCTGTATTATACACTGGACCTTTTCCTGCTTTTAAACCATTATCTGATCCCGCATAATTTCTCCACTCTAAGTAGTAATAATGAGCTTTCTTCTCTGTCCCATCAGAAACAACAAAACCATTTAAATTCATTTTAGACTGTCCTTCTGCATCATCAGAAAATACAACTTGTCCATCAACAGTTACATTTACATTGTCCATCGCAAAACCTTTATATGTTACAGCCGGATCTGTAATATAGTCGAATTGTAGTTTCACTTTTTTGCCTTTAAATTGACTTAAATCATATGATTTATCAATCCATTTCCCATCTGTTGTATCTTTATCTCCTTGGACTACTTTTTCCCCAAGTCTATCAATTAATGTTTTCGTTCCATCTTCTGTTACTGCATGTACTTCGACGAAATCGCACTCTGCTTCTAACTCATAATTTGCTTTATAATCGAATTTTGCATTTGTTCCCTTTGTTAAATCAAAGAATGGTGTCTCTAACGTTGTATGCATATCATCGCCTCTTGTACTATAATATGCATGCTTTCCAAACTCCGGTTTAATCGTTTCAACACTTTTACCTGGTAAGTTAACACGTACAACGCCTGGACGATTTGATTTCGTAACACTTTGATCAATATAGGTAGGAACTCCCACACCACTCTTAATTTTATCGTAATCTACTTCTAATATTTTTGCCCAGTTGCCACCCATATTCTTTTGTAAGAAGTCTTTATTTTGTGGTGAAAAACTAGTCGGCTCTGTTCCTGCGATTTTCCCTGTCCAACTACCTCCACTCATTAATGACCAAGCTTCGACTGGTGAACCATTTCCAGTATATTTCGTGTCATATTCATCTGGTAATCCAAGATCATGTCCAAATTCATGTGCAAACACACCTACAGCTCCATCTTCTGGTTCAATTGTGTAATCATGTGCTGCTACTTTACCACCAAAGTAATCTACCTTTGATTTCGTACCTTCAATCGCTACTGGATCTACTGCTAATTTTGAACGATGTGACCAGATCGCATCATCACCTAATTTACCGCCACCAGCTTCTTGACCAACACCAGCATGGATTACCATTAAATGATCAATTACACCGTCAGGTTCATTTTGATTCCCGTCCCCGTTTGTATCATATCTATCAAATTGATCAAACTGAGATAAATCTAGTCCTTTCTCAGCAGCTGCATACAAAGCTTCTTTCACTAAATCACGTGCACCCTTTGGACCTTTATTATCGTGACCACTGCTACCATCAGCTCCATAATCAGATGCTTTTCCTGGAACAGTTAGCCACTCCGTTACATATCCATCTGTCGTATAACTACCACCAGACTGCTCTTCATAGTATTGTTTAAACGTTTTTACTTTTGAACCATCAAATAAAGTATACGGCTCATTACCGAACAACATCTTTTGATAATGTTCTCTACTAAAGTCTTTCGAATACATATAACCTGGTGTTTGATCAATATTATTATGTTTATAATCACTAAATTCAACGAGTAACACTAATACTTTATCCGATCGAACAGATCCCTTATATGGAGCTTGCTTTGCTTTTGAAGTTGGAACTTGCCCATTCAATTGCTTTTTATTTGGTTCTGGCTTTTGCTCAAGGCTAACATTTTTTTCAGCCTTTTTTACATTTTCCTTTTCTTCCATCTTTTTCTCTTTTACTTTTTTTGTGAAATCAGATGTTTCTTGTGAGTGAGCATCTGGAAGAATTTCTTTATTCGCCTGATCTCCTTGTTTCTTTTCAATATATTGCTCAACAGCTTTTTTCGTCTCTTCTTTAGAAGATGCTGGATTAATTGTTCCTCTTTCTTTCAGAGCTTCCGCTAAACGATCTTCTTGAATTAAATTGTAATCAATTGGTGTTGTAGATACACTATCTTTCTCTTTTGCTACCGTTTCTGCATATGCTAACGGAGCACTCATTACAGATGTACATCCGATAATTGCCGCAATTGCTAATGATGACAACACTTTAAATGGTGCTTTTCTTCTCATTCCATTTCTCCCCTTTATAAAACTTAAAATTAAGATAAATCGGTGCATTTTGTCCAAATCTCTGTTTACTACCCTCCCTATATAAAAAGACATAATTCTATAAACATTAAGCTTTTTGTTATAGAATCATGCCCTCCAGTTTTCTGGTCAGACCCTCTATCTTTTTATCCCTTGGTTCAATTAATAATCAGTGGGGGGATGAACAAAGCCCCCACTGATTAAAGTTTCACTTTATGTCGAAATATTAAAAATAAAGAGTTATGTGATATATATTAAATATCTTATATAACAAATTTAAAAGACAATATGCAAAATTGCATGAAAATTCTTTTAAATAAAAAAGAATCCTAGTCAATTAAACTAGGATTCTTACTTTTCTATTATTTCTCTTGTGTTTTTTCCCAATCAGCTAAGAATTTCTCAATTCCTTGATCTGTTAATGGGTGCTTCACTAATGAAGCAATTACGTTTGCTGGGATTGTTGCAATATGTGCACCGTTTAATGCTGCGTCAGTTACGTGAACGCTGTGACGTACAGATGCTGCGATGATTTCTGTTTCGATACCATGAATTGCAAAGATTTCTGCGATTTGACGAATTAAATCCATACCGTTATGACCGATATCATCTAAACGACCTAAGAATGGTGAAACGTACGTTGCACCAGCACGAGCAGCAAGTAATGCTTGAACTGCTGAGAATACTAATGTAACGTTTGTACGAATTCCTAAATCAGAGAACGCTTTTACTGCTTTTAAACCTTCTGTTGTCATTGGAACTTTTACAACAACGTTTGGAGCAATCTGCGCTAATTCTTTTCCTTCTTCAATCATTTTATCAGCTTCTAAGCTAATTACTTCTGCACTTACAGGTCCTTCTACAACGTTGCAAATTTCACGAATGCGCTCGTGGAAATCTACGCCTTCTTTTGCTACAAGTGATGGATTTGTCGTTACTCCAGCTAATACGCCTAATTCATTTGCCTCTTTAATTTCGTTAATGTTTGCTGTATCAATAAAGAATTTCATTTGTTGTTCTTCCTTCCTAATTTTCATTTTATATTTATTTATTTTTCTTAATAAGCTCTAATTCAATCGGAATAGATTTGTCCACTTTTTTACCTTGTGTTATCTCTTTTGCTGTTTGCATCGCCTTCTCTCCGATTAATTCTGGTTTTTGAGCGACTGTTGCAGCCATACGCCCATCGTTAACCGCTTTCACAGCATCTTCTGTTGCATCAAATCCAACAACTACTACATCTGTTTTTCCAGCAGACTTCAATGCTTCAAGTGCACCTAATGCCATCTCGTCGTTATGAGCAAACACGGCTTTAATATCGCTATTTGCTTGCAAAATGTTTTCCATAACAGATAATCCTTTCGCTCTATCAAAATCAGCCGCTTGTTTGGCAACTACTTTTAAAGACTTATCGGCTACGTTATGGAATCCTTTCCCACGTTCACGAGCAGCAGACGATCCAGGGATTCCTTCTAACTCAGCAACGTTTGCTCCTTCGCCGACTAATTCACGAATGTAATCACTAGCCATTTGACCACCATCGATATTATTAGATGCAATGTGAGAAACAACCTTACCTGAATTCGCAACGCGGTCTACTGTAATAACAGGAACATTTGCTGCGTTTGCTGCACTTACTGCTGAAGCAACAGCATCTGAATCGGTCGGATTAATAACAACTACATCGACACCCTTTTGAATTAAATCTTCAACATCGTTCGTTTGCTTTGCTGCATCATTTTGCGCATCAACAGCAATCAATTCGATGCCACTATCTTTCGCTTTCTTTTCTGCCCCCTTTTTCAAAGTTACAAAGAAGGGATTATTTAAAGTTGAAACAGAGAATCCAACTTTAATAGTTTTATTTCGACCTTTATCGCTAGAATCCTTTGCCCATTCTGGCGGTTCCATTGAACAACCAGCAGTAATGACCATAATACATGCAACGAGTATAAGTAACCATTTCTTCATGAACTGTCCCTCCATTACGCTTCTTTTCTACGATCAATTAATACAGCTAATAAGATTACAAGTCCTTTTACAACTTGTTGGAAGAAAGAAGATACACCTAATAAATTTAAACCGTTATTTAGTACACCGATAATAAGTACACCGATGAATGTACCAACAATCCATCCTCTTCCCCCAGAAAGACTTGTTCCACCTAATACAACTGCTGCAATTGCATCTAATTCATAAGAAGTACCTGCAGTCGGCTGTGCAGAATCTAATCGTGATGTTAAGACAATACCTGCAAGCGCTGCCAAAATTCCGGAAAGACCGTAAATCATTACTTTAATTCTCGTAACATTAATACCTGATAGTGCTGCTGCTTCTTCATTTCCACCAATTGCAAATGTACGGCGACCAAATGTCGTTTTCTTCAAAATGAAGTACAGTACTGCGAAAGCGATCATCATTGTAACAGCTGGTACCGGAATACCAAGAAAATAACCGCGGCCAAACATTTGGAACATTAAATGATCACCAAGACCAGTGATCGGACGTCCGTCCATATAAACAAGCGTCAACCCACGAAAAATAGTCATTGTTGCTAAAGTTGCAATAAATGGAGCTACTTTTCCTTTCGCAATGATGATACCGTTTACAATTCCCATTACAAGACCTGCTAATAGTCCAACTGCCATTGCAAGGAACGGATCCATGCCACTTGCCATCATTCCAGCAACAAGTGCACTTGATAATGCTAAAATAGAACCTACCGATAAGTCAATACCCCCTGTTAAAATTACGAAGGTCATTCCAAATGCAATAAGCGCATTAATCGATACTTGACGCAGTATATTAAATAAATTTGGAATTTCAATGAACGCTGGATTTAAAGCTGTAATTACGACGATAATTAATACTAAACCGATTAAAGAACCGAGTTGTTGTAATACATTCCCCTTCTTAGCCATCCTTACTCTCCCCCTGTAGCTAGTGCCATAATAGACTCTTGTGATGCCTCATCTTTCCCTAAAATTCCGCCGACTTTTCCTTCATGAATAACAAGAACTCGATCACTCATCCCTAAAACTTCCGGAAGCTCAGATGATACCATAATAACGGCATCGCCTTGCTCTGTAAGCTTATTCATAATAGAGTAAATTTCTTTTTTCGCTCCAACATCAACACCTCTTGTTGGCTCATCTAAAATGAGTAATTGCGGATGAATGCCTAGCCATTTTGCGATTACAATCTTTTGCTGATTTCCACCAGAAAGAGATTTCACTGCCTGCTCCCCGCTAGATGCTTTCACATTAAGAAGCTTCATCATATCCTCTGTAAACTGTTGTTCTAGCTCATTGCTTAGAACACTTCCCTTTGAAAGATTTTCTAAATTCGGTAAAGCTAAATTTTCTCGAATTGAAAAATCTAACACTAATCCTTCAGACTTTCTATCTTCTGTAATGAAAGCAATTCTTTGTCTAATTGCATCTATTGGACTATCAATCTTTACTTCTTGTCCATTTATAAAAATTTGTCCAGAGTCTAAAGGTTCATAACCAAATATCGCTTTCATAATATCAGTGCGACCAGCCCCCATCAAACCAGCTACACCAAGGATTTCACCTTTCCTCACTTGAAACGAAACATTTTCAAATTTCCCTTTCTTCGTTCCATTACGCATTTCAAAAATGACATCACCAATTTGACTATTTCGCTCTGGGTAACGTTCACCAATGCTGCGCCCCACCATCATACTCACTACTTCATCAAATGATGTTTCTGGAATTAATCTCTTTCCCACGTATTCTCCATCACGCAAAATCGTAATAGCATCACATATTGAGAAAATCTCTTCCATACGATGCGAAATGTACACGAATGAAACACCTTCTTTACGTAACTTATTGATTACTGTAAAGAGCGTTTCGATTTCACGATCCGTCAGTGCCGCAGTAGGTTCATCCATAATAATAACGCTCGCGTTTGTCATTAATGCTTTCGCAATTTCGATAATTTGCTGTTGTCCAACCGATAATTCCTCTGCTAACATAGCGCCTCTTACATGCAGCCCTAGCTCTGCTAGTTGCTGCTGCGCAATCGCGTTCATTTGTCGAGTGCGTAAAATACCTGTTTTCCCATACATTAACTCTTTACCGAGAAACATATTTTCAGCTACTGTTAAATTCGGCAATATGTTTAGTTCTTGATGTATAAATGCGATGCCGTACTCTTCAGCTTCTTTCGCATTTTTAAAGGTGCGCTCTTGCCCATCAATCTTGATTGTCCCACCATCTTTTTTGTATACACCTGTTAAAATCTTCATGAGCGTTGATTTACCCGCTCCATTTTCCCCCATCAATGCATGGACTTCTCCTGTTTCAATCATAAACTGTGCATTCTTCAAAACAGGATTGCCATTGAACGCCTTTGAAATGTTTTTCATTTCAATATGCATTCCCATCACTTCCCTTTATTAAAAAATCACGCCTGCATGTAAAATTACATTTGCATAAGGCGTAGCCTCGCCTGTACGAATAATTGCCTTCGCTTTCTTTGTATGCTCTTTAAATTGTTCATGAGATACATACTCAAATGCTGGCTCTATTAATTTCTGTTCGATCTCTTTATTTACTTCCGCATTATTTATAATGACTTCTTCTGCTAACGTCACTTTTTCGATTGCCATATCATCAGCTACAACTTGTAACACCTCTAAAAAACTCGGTTTTCCAATCTCAACAGCTAAATCAATTCGTTTTACTCCGTCAGGAATTGGTAAACCGCAATCAGCAATTACAACCGTATCTGTATGCCCAAGTGAAGCAAGGACTGCCGCGATTTCACTGTTTAATACACCATGCTTTTTCATCCAACAATCACCTGCACTTCACGTACTCGATCTCTCGTTGGCATACCGCCCTGTGCCCCAAGTTTCGTTACAGAAAGACCACCGGCAATATTCGCGAAACGAATTGCTTTTTGAAGTGTCTCTCCTTCAGAAAGTGCAACTGCTAACGCACCATTAAATGTATCACCAGCTCCAGTTGTATCCACTACATCAACAGCAATGCTAGGAACATGTACAATCTCTGTTCCATTATGGAAACGAACACCGTTAGAACCTTCTGTCATCAATAATTTATTTGGATACTTCGCCAATAAATCTTCAATTGGTGATGTAAAATCATCTAATACGATGCGGCACTCATGTTCATTTGGCGTAATATAAGTTGCTTTTTCTAAAATTTCTTCTGATAAAACTTGTGCTGGCGCTGGATTCAACATAACAGGAATATTATGTTCCTCACAAATAGCCAATACATATTTTACTGTTTCAAGTGGAATTTCTAGTTGAAGAACAACCATATCCGCTTTTACAAGAAGGTCTTTGGAGCGATCTACAACTGACTTATTTACAAGAGCATTTGCCCCTTGTACGACAACAATACTGTTATCTTCTTCTGCTAAAACGATATGAGCAATTCCTGTCGTTCTATCTGTAACCGGTACCACATAATCGATAAAAATGCGTTCGTTCTCTAAATTTTTTCTAACTACTGTTCCATAATCATCATTTCCTACCGCTCCAACCATTGCTACATTTGCTCCTAACCTAGCTGCAGCAACTGCTTGGTTTGCCCCTTTCCCTCCTGGGATTGTATGAAACGCTTCACCAATTACTGTTTCTCCTGCTTTCGGCCGTTTTTTTGAAACAGCCACTAAGTCCATTGAAATGCTTCCTACTACTGCAATATTTGGCATCTGTTTCATCTCCTTACTTCGTTGTATTTCGTTCTATAATTTCAATTGGCAAACGATAGTGTTTCTCTTCTAATGTATTCCCTTCCATTTGCTCTAACAACAACTCTGTTGCAATTTTCCCCATTTCATATATCGGTTGTGCAACTGTTGTAATAGATGGATACATCATTTCCGTTAAAGAAATGCCATCAAATCCGATAATTTGTAAATTATCTGGAATGGCAATCCCCTTTTGAAGTGCAGCCTTTACAATACCAATCGCAATTAAATCATTCCCAGCAACAATACCATCAATATGCGGGTATTCTTCTAATAATTCCATCGCTACACGCTCACTATTTGCTGGCTCAAACGTACTCTCCGCAATCATATACGAAAGATTATTTTGCGTAATAACGTCTACAAAACCTTCAAAACGTTCATTTGCAGTACTCACATCACGTGGTCCGCGAATATGTGCAATATGTTTACATCCTTTATCTAGTAACAACTTTGTCGCAGCCTGACTTCCTGCATAGTTATCTGCATATACAGTAGGAATACGCTCATTAAACATACGGTCAATCGCAACAACCGGAACAGATAAATTCATGTAATTAACACTATTTTGTGGATTCGTTGCTACAATAAATCCATCTACATTATTTTGTCTAAGTACATCAATGTATTGTTTCTCTTTTTCTAAACTTTCATCAGAGTTACAAAGAACAACTGTGTAACCTTGTTTATGTGCTACATCTTCTACGGCACGTGCAACTTCTGGAAAGAACGGATTCACGATATTCGGAACAACTAAGCCAATTAAACGAGACTTTTTATTATACAGTGAACGCGCTACTGTACTAGGCTTATAATCTAACATCTCTATTGCACGCTCTACCTTTTTTAATGTATCTTCATGAACATATCCATTTTTATTTAGAACTCTGGAAACGGTCGCAACAGATACTCCCGCTAATTTCGCAACGTCTTTAATCGTACTCATTCTCTTTTCTCCTCATTTCATGTAACCGTTTACAGAAAATAATATAACGTATTTCTAAAAATACGTCAATCATTTCTCACTAAAAAGCTTTTAAGGTTATACTCAAAAAAGCACCGCCATAAGGCGATGCTTCTTCATTACGAGTATGATACAGTTTTTTCTTTTTCTTCAACAGCAGGCTCTTCAGCATCTTTTTTACGATCTGATAGTTTAATTTTTTGTAAGAAAATCGTAAAGATGGCACCTACTACGATAAATACTAATCCTGTTAAGAATACAGTATGAAGCGAGTCTACTAAAGAGTTTTTCAAAATAGGTACAATGCTGTTAGCAAACGCTTCTGGCATTTGTTTTAATGCCTCTGGGCTAAATAGCATCGAATATAAACCTTGTGGATCTGTGTGAATCATATCTTTAAATTTCGTTACCATTTGTCCCGCTTCTTTCGGGAATGTATCTAATACAGGTACTAATTTATTTGTTAACGTTGTACCTGAAGTGTTATTCATAATTGATCCTAAAATTGTAATACCAAATGTTCCACCAATTTGACGGAAGAACTGACTTGATGACGTTACGACACCAAGGTCTTTTTTCGGGAAGCTTTCTTGTAACGCTAATGTTAATGTCGGCATTACAAGACCCATTCCTAAACCGATAACCATCATATAAGAAGTAGCTGTAAGCTTCGTTGTGTGCATATCCATCGTTGTTAATAACCAAAAACCACCAGCCATAATAAGCATACCTGCGATAATTTGTGGTTTTACACCAACTTTTAATACAAGTTGCCCACCGATAATACTCATTACAATCATTGTAATCATCATTGGAGTCATAATTGTTCCTGATTCAGCAGCACTTACTCCTACAATACCTTGCATGAAGAATGGTACGAACATAATCGCGCCGAACATTCCAATACTCATAAAGAATCCAATCGCATTCAGTATTGTAAATGTGCGATTTTTAAAGAAATGCATTGGTAAAATCGGCTCTTCAGCTTTCGTTTCAACAATAACAAAGCTAACGATACCAATTACAGCTAGTGCGAATAAACCGATAATTTGCCAAGAATCCCATGCATAATCTTTTCCGCCAAACGTTAGCGCAAGTAATAAACTTACAACACCTAGAATCATCGTAAAGATTCCAGCGATATCAATTTTAATTGGTCCTGTTTGTTTATGTGATTTTAATCCCATTGCAATAAAGATTGTTGCTAAAATACCAACCGGTAAGTTAATGTAGAATACCCATCTCCAGTTCACTGCATCTACAATCCAACCACCAACTTGCGGTCCAATTACAGAAGCAAGACCGTATAACGCACCAAAAATACCTTGCCATTTCGCACGTTCTTTTCCCGTGAACATATCTCCAATAATAATCATAGCCATTGGCATCATAATACCGCCACCAAGACCTTGAATACCACGGAAAATAATTAATTCTGTCATACCATTCGCCATACCACATAACGCCGAACCAATCATGAAAATAACTAGCCCTGTTATATATACGTTACGACGACCAAGTAAATCCGCTAATTTACCTGCAATTGGTACAACTGTCGTTGATGTTAACATATAAGCTGTCGTTAACCATGTCATTAAACTTAATCCGCCTAGGTCACCGACGATACGTGGCATTGCTGTACCAACAATTGTTCCATCTAATGCAGCAAATAGCATCGCGATTACTAAACCGATTAACAACAACTTTCTATTTTGATTTTCTTGTTGCTCCATGTAATCTCCTCAATTCCTCTTAGTTATTCTCTTTTTTCTCTTGTGTCCCGCAAATAATGGTTTCTAACTTCTCAAAGAGACGTAATAAATCTTCTCTTTCTTGCAACTCTAAATGTGAAAAGTATTTTGCAATATGCTCGTTGCGAGCTGTCATTGCCTCTTCTACTCTAGCTTTCCCCTTTTTCGTTAACTCGATGATGACAACACGACGGTCATCTTTGTCGTGATAGCGTTCTACAAGTTCTTGATCGATTAGACGATCAATCATCACTGTAATTGCGCTAGGCTTCACATACATCTTTTTTGCTAATGTTGTCGCTCTTGAAGCCCCATAATGATCTAAAATCTTTAAAATATAAAACTGCGGTGGTGTAAGTCCTGTTGCTTGCATTTGTTCTAATAACTCCGTCTGCATTTTCTTTCCAATCGAAAAGGCAAGAGCTTGAATTTTATCGATATGCGTCATATCATTTGGCATGTTATCCACCTCTTATTTAAACAATAAAATATTTAACGTATTTAAATATTAATCCCGCGAACAAAATCCGTCAATACTTTTATTCATAAAAACGTTTACATTTTTGTCACAAAGTTGTATAATTTTCGACGAAGTTAATATTGACAGTCACGGAGAAACGGAGTACACGGCTATGAATCATAAAAAAGGAAACTTTTTTATATTTCATGGCCTTTTTATATTCTCTGTCTTAAAACGCTTCGAATTAATTAGGGGAGGATTTTCATTTTATGTTTTTTACACAATTATTTAAACCTGCGCCCCACGCGGAACGCTTACCAGCTGATCGCGTTGATAGCGAATACCGTAAATTACGTTTACAAGTATTCTTAGGTATCTTCATCGGTTATGCAGGCTACTACTTTGTTCGAAAAAACTTTTCACTAGCAATGCCATACTTAATCGAGCAAGGCTTTAGTAAAGGGGAACTTGGGGTTATCCTTTCAGCAGTTTCTATTGCTTACGGATTAAGTAAATTTCTTATGGGTATCGTATCCGATCGTTGTAATCCTCGCTACTTTTTAGCAGCTGGGCTATTTTTATCAGGTATCATTAATATTATTTTCGGCTCATTTTCTTTCATTACAACGAGCATTATACTTATGTTTGTACTTCAGTTTTTAAATGGATGGGTACAAGGTATGGGATGGCCTCCTTGTGGTCGTACGATGGTTCACTGGTTCTCTATTAGCGAACGTGGTACAAAAATGTCTATTTGGAACGTCGCTCATAATGTTGGCGGAGCGCTTATGCCTTCCCTTGTAACATTAGGCTTATACTTCTTCGCAGATGACTGGAAAAGTATTTTTTACTTCCCAGGTATTCTTTCAATTTTAGTTGGTATTTATGTATTAATTACGATGAAAGATACACCTCAATCTTGTGGACTACCTTCTATTGAAGAACATACTGGGGAATATCCACCAGATGAAAAAGTAAAAGATCGCGAACGCGAACTTTCAGTAAAGGAAATTTTATTTAAATACGTATTAAACAATAAGTTTTTATGGTACATCGCTATTGCGAACGTTTTCGTATATTTCGTACGTTACGGCGTTGTAGACTGGGCTCCTACTTATTTAGTAGAAGAAAAAAGCTTTACTCATAGTAGCTCACGTACTGCTTACGCTCTATATGAATGGGCTGGTATTCCAGGTACACTTCTTTGCGGATGGATGAGTGATAAACTATTTAAAGGACGTCGTGCACCTGCTGGTATTCTATTTATGGTTGGTGTATTTATCGCAGTTCTTGTTTACTGGTTAAACCCTCCTGGTAATCCAATGGTTGATAGTATCGCACTTGTCGCAATTGGATTTTTAATTTACGGACCGGTTATGTTAATTGGTCTACACGCTCTAGATTTAGCACCAAAGAAAGCTGCTGGAACTGCAGCAGGCTTAACTGGATTCTTCGGTTACTTAGGCGGAGCAGCTTTCGCTAGTGCAGCTATGGGCTTTATCGTAGATGCATTCGGATGGGATGGCGGATTCATCTTATTACTTGCATCTTGCGTACTTGCAATGTTCTTCCTTGCTCTTACTTTAAATACAGGGTCAGTAAAATCAAAACAAGCTTAAATAATATATAACAAGCATAAAAATAGCTCTTAGCATTTACATACATGCTAAGAGCTATTTTTTATTTTCATTGCTGTTCCTACTAATGATAACAACCCATTCCTTCCCTACTATAAGATTAAAAGATTTGATGAAACACCTTTATTAAAACGGCTAACGTAACAGATGCAGCAAATCCCCCTAAACAAATAAGACTGACACCTTGGCTATATGACAAATTTTGAAATGATTTCATTGCTTCCATCCTCCCTATCTCCCCTTTGATACTTTTATTTTACCAATGGGAAAAATTTCATAACATCGATTTCTCTAACAACTAACTTACAAATTTGTAAGTTAACATCTTTTCAACTTATATATCTAGTATTTCCACAGATAAGAGTCATTTATACATAAAAAAAGACCTCAGTTATACTAAGATCTTCGTTACATTCTATTTCATTTTACAATCATCACTGGACATTTCACACGCTTTGCTATTTTATGACTTACACTTCCCAGCACCATTTCTTGCAGTGTATTGAGCTCTCTACTTCCAGCAATGACAAGATCTATATCTCCTGTATTCACATATTGAACAATTGTATCTCCAGGATCACCATGTAATATCGTAATTGTATAAGAAATGTTCTCTTTCTTTAATAAACCTTCAATCTCTTTTAATTTATCTTTTCGACTAGCTGATATTGTTTCTAAATCTGTTTGACCTTGTATAATATCTGATTTTGCCGTTCTATTATCTACTACGTACACAACTTCAACATTTGTTTCTTCGCTACATTTTGCAATATATGTTGCATGTTCCGCTGCTCGAAGTGCATGTTCAGAACCGTCACATGCTAATATAATTTGTTTGTACATATGCTGAATCCCCTTTTCGTTATCCTACTCGTATTATATAATAAAGCCCCCTAAAAAGGAGGCTTTTAACTAGCAATTCTTTTATTATAAGTAGCTAAATTTGCAACAAGTTTTGAGCTACGTTCATTTAATCCTGTTATACTTACTTTCACGCCACTTTGTTCATATTTCATAATAACTTTATCAATTGATGCCACTGCCGAATCATCCCATACGTGCGCATGAGTAAAGTTCATTTCGATTTCTTTTATACCTTCATCCAATGAAAAAGCATTTATAAAATCTGCTGTAGATGCAAAGAAGAGTTGACCGTGAATTTCGTATATTTTCTTATTTTCAATATATAAATGTTTCACGTGAATCTTTGCCATATTGAATGCAAATAAAACCGCACTAATTACTGTTCCGATAATTACACCTAATCCCAAATTATGAGTGATAAGAACGACCACGACTGTTACGATCATGACGAATGCGTTCCCTTTTGGCACTTTATGAATCGTTGCTACAGAATTCCAATCAAACGTTCCGATTGAAACCATAATCATAACCGCAACTAAAGCTGCCATCGGAATATGAACGACATAATCTCCTAAAACGAATAGTAATACGATTAAAAATCCGCCCGCTACAAATGTTGATAGGCGACCTCGTCCACCTGATTTAATATTAATAACAGATTGACCGATCATTGCACAACCTGCCATTCCTCCGAAGAAACCAGCAACAATGTTTGCGATCCCTTGTCCGCGTGCCTCTTTATGCTTATTACTTTCCGTATGCGTCATATCATCTAAAACTGAAGCTGTTAATAATGATTCTAGTAAACCGATAATTGCAAGCATAACTGCATAAGGTAAAATAATCCCTAATGTCTCAAGTGTAAAAGGCACGTCAGGAATACTAAAGAACGGTAATTCTTTCGGCAGGCTTCCCATATCTCCTACTGTTTTCAACTGTAATCCGCTCATAAGTGCAATACTCGTCACAATAATAATTGAAATAAGCGTAGAAGGTACAGCCGTTGTAATACGTGGAAATAAATATATAATTGCAAGTCCTAATACAACGAGTGCATACATTTGCCAAGTTGCATTTTTAAAATGTGGCAATTGCGCTGTAAAAACTAAAATTCCAAGTGAATTTAAAAAACCACTCATAACAGATTTCGGAACAAACTTCATAAATGAGCTCAGTTTGAACACGCCAAAAACAATCTGGACAATACCTGTTAATATTGTTGTAGCAAATAAATATTGCAAACCATGATCTTTAACAAGCGTTACCATTAATAATGCCATTGCACCTGTTGCAGCTGAAATCATTCCAGTTCTTCCGCCAACAAATGAAATGGTAACTGCAATACAAAAGGCTGCGTATAGTCCAACTGTCGGATCCACGCCTGCAATAACAGAGAAGGCTATCGCTTCAGGGATTAACGCTAAAGCAACGACAATTCCTGATAACACGTCCCCTTTCACATTAGAAAACCAGTCATTTTTTATCGTTTGAAACAAAGTATCACTCCTCTACTCCTTTATAATTTGGTTTTCTCCATAAGAAAATCTAGCCGACTGCACGAAAGCTATTATATAACGAGTAGAAGATTTTTTGCTATGTAAAAGTTTCCTAAAGAAAAAGACACTACCTTAGTAGCATCTTTTCTCATTTCATTAATGTCCACCGTGTCCTTGACCACTTTCCTGAACAATTTCTAACCTCTCATCTAGTATTCCTTGTGTTTCAAATGAAATATCACTCGTATTTCCTAATAAGAAACCGTGATTATATGGTCCAAGTGTTGGATCATCTTTAAACTTCGGCTGAATGCTTGCAAGGAAGTCATACACTGTTTGTGAAGCTTTACCTTCTTCTAATAATACAACAGGTGCATGTTTACCCATATGTGAAAAAGGTGCCCCAGCAACTGCTAAATCTGGTGTTTTACTTGAAACAAATGATAAACCGTGACCAGGTTTTGTGAATCCCCAGCCAAATTTTGTTTTTTCATCTTTAAATTTAGCGAACGCAATCGAGTTTTCTGTAGGGGTCTCTCCACTAATACGCGTTACTTTCCCGTATTTGCTTAGCTCTTTTTCTACTTCTTTTGAAACAATTTTTTCTGGCCCTAATACATATATATTTGCTTTATCTTTTCTCATTTTTAGTGCCTCTATTGTCGCTTCTGGCACTTTATTCTTTTCTGTATAGAGTAGTGGTTCCGGCATATGAGAAATCCAATTTACAGCGGGGGTTGTATATAAACGTCCTTCTTCTGCAGACGAACCGATAATAACACTATTTGGGTAGCTTCCTGTTATATCGGCATACTCCTTATCAACATCCTTCGCAAATATAGCTGGGTCCGTTTCTTTTATTTGTTTTACTTTATAACCTTTTAATTGTTCAAGCGCGCTAGTACCTACATCTCCCATCACCATAATTTGTGTTCCATCTTTCGTTCCGATTGGATTTAATCGTTTTATTTCTTTTAACGTCATTTCCGGTATCTTTTCTTTTTCTATAAATAAAATCGGCCCGTTATTCGGATGATGAATAAAATCTGCACTCGCAATACCTAATTGCCACTCGCTTGCTGGTACTAAAATAACAGCACCTGGCTGGTTCTCCTTATGAGTTGCTGGCCATATCGTTTGCGAAGTTAATACTGCCATTTGCGAAGGATCGTTTGTGTTTAATCTCGTTACATTTTTTAAACTTGTCGTTAATAAATCATTAGATGCACCTTGGTTCATTTCTTTTGGCGCCGTTACCTCCTGATTCATTTTCATTTCCTTTTGCTCTGTTTTCTTCTCTTTTGTAGATTCATGGTTTTTATGGTCTGTATTCGTTTGTCCGCATGCAGCAAGACCAACTGCTGTAATTATTGTTATCCCAAAAATTCGGGTCATTTTTTTCACTATACCGCCTCCGTATTAATCATTTTTGAGCCAATATGATTACCTAAAATGTAATTTCAACTCCACAATAACAAGCAATTCTGAAGAAATTATGCAGACACATCATAATCTGCACCATTTCTTCATGATTTTGCATTACACTTTAAGTAACGATTATAAATATGGAGGGCTCTCTATGATTGATATACTGCTCGTAGACGATGAACCGAGAATGCTTGAATTATTAACGCTTTATCTTACACCAATTGGATATAACTGCGTATGTGCGACTTCAGGAGAAGAAGCTATTTTACATATAGAAAATCAAAACTTTAAATTTGTTTTACTCGATATTATGATGCCAAAGATGGACGGATGGGAAACGTGCAAAAAAATCCGATCTTTTAGTAACATTCCTATTATTATGGTTACAGCTCGTGATCAAACAGTAGATGTCGTTCAAGGATTAAAAATTGGAGCCGATGATTACGTAACGAAACCTTTCCATGAAGAAGAACTTTTCGCAAGAATTGAAGCCGTTTTAAGACGTACAAATGAACATAAACAAATCCAATATCACGGTATTGTATGGGATGAAACAAAACACTTCGTTTCTGTCCATAATGAAGAACTCCTTCTCACACCAATTGAATTTTCTTTACTCGGATTATTTTTACGCCATGTGAACTACGTATTAAACCGTGATCAGCTCATCGAACGAATTTGGGGGTTAAACACAAATACAGAAGATCGCACAGTCGATTCACATATTCGTAATTTACGTGATAAATTGCGAAAAGCAAATTTCCCTATTGATCATCATTTAAAAACCGTGTATGGAGTAGGTTATCGATGGATTAATACTGAACAGTAAGGGGCAAAACGATGAAACGAATTTCAATTCAATTCGGATTTTATTTTTTAATTGTTACACTTTTAATTGAAAGTGTTCTCTTTATTTTGCTCTATTATAGTCTTGTAAACACTAGAGTAAATGAAGAAATGACAGCTTTATTAAAGCGAGGAAATAGTCATCGAGATGTACTTGAAAAATATTACGATGAGCAAACCATCTCTCACGTAGCATTAATGGAATCTGAAGCTGAAACAACTGTCGTTATTACAAATGCAAATAAAGAAATACTAGCTAAATCTAACGAAATAAACACGACTATAAACGATCATATTAGTAAAATGCAAACTCGAACAGACCATAATGGAGCGATTATAGAAAATCATTGGAAAACATCTAATTATATATGTACAGTTAGCCCCATTGTAGTAGATGGAAAACATGAAGGCTATGTGTACATGTTTCTTGGAACAGAATCAATTGAAAAGTTAGTTAATGGATTAACAAAACAATTCATTATTGCTGGTGCCATCACATTTCTACTCACAGTCATCACAATTTTCCTATTATCTCGATTATTAACAAAACCATTGTTACACATGAAACATGCCACTGAAAAAATGAGTAAAGGTGATTTATCTGTTTCATTAACAACTACTCGAAATGATGAAATTGGTGAACTAGCATCATCTATTCAGACGCTCGCAAATGATCTACATTATATGAAAACAGAGCGAAGTGAATTTCTAGCAAGTGTTGCTCACGAATTACGAACACCGTTAACATACGTAAGAGGTTATGCTGACATTGCTTTAAAAGAAAGCACCCCTTCTGAACAACGTTTGCGATATTTATCAATTATAAAAGATGAGTCTGATTACATTACAAACTTAGTTCAAGATTTATTTTCACTTGCACAAATGGAACAACATAACTTTTCTATTCAAGTAAAGGAAGTGCATTTACACACCTTCCTTACGCGTATATGTGAAAAAGTAAACGCCATGTATAAAGAAAGGTACATTAAAGTTTCTTTCTCTTGTCCTCCTACACTGCTAGTAAACTTAGATGAACAACGATTCGAACAAGTTGTTGTGAATATTTTAAATAACGCTTATAGACATTCAAAAGAGCATTCTCATATAAACATTTCTATTACAGAAGAACATAAACGTATCTCCATTACAATTGAAGATGAAGGCGAAGGTATTCCGCTTGAAGACCTCCCTCACATTTTTGACCGCTTTTACCGTGTCGATAAAGCAAGAACACGATCTACAGGCGGAACTGGTTTAGGGCTATCTATCGTAAAAGAAATTGTAGAACTACACGGCGGAAATATTACTGTAACGAGCGAAGTCGATTACGGGTCTTGCTTTATAATTTCATTACCATCCATAAAAAAACACGACTATCATCAATAGTCGTGTTTTTTTATCACTTTACTTTATAATATAAATTTACAAATTGCCCAAAACGTTTCGTATCCATCAAAGTTAAATTAATTTCTGGGTTCTTGTCTTGAAATAACGGAACTCCAGAACCTAATATATGCGGTGTAATCGTAACAACATATTCATCAATTAGATTATTCTTAAAGAATTCTCTCAGTAGCTCTCCTCCACCAACCATCCATATTTTAGACCCTTCTTGTGCTTTTAACCTTTTTGTAAACTCCACTACATCTTCATTTACAAATTCCACGTTTCCGTCTGAACCTTTTTCTGAACGAGAAAAAACATAACATGCTTTATCTAAGTACGGGAATGTTTCCGTATGCTCTACTACATAATCGTACGTTTTCTTTCCCATAATTATTGTATCAATCGTTTCGTACATTTCTGTATAACCGTTATCTCCCTCTCCTTCCGTTTCCATTAACCACTCTAAATCATCATTTTCTTTCGCAATATATCCATCTAAACTCGCCGCAATAAATAAAACTATTTCACGTGACATATCTTTTCCTCCTTGTATCTCATCTTGATAACATATGATGTAAACAATATACTAACAATAAAACATGACAATTTATGTCACGTTAAAAAGAAAAGGTGATACATTTGTCAAAAGCTAAACGCTTATTAGATATTCTTATATTTGCTTCTGCCAAAAAGACATTTACAGCGCAAGAAATAGCTGATGAATTTAATATCTCCGTTCGTACTGTCCATAGATACATTTTAGATTTAAGTGATATGGGGTTGCCCATTTACGCAGAACAAGGTCGTAACGGCGGCTATAAAGTATTAACGAATAGAGTAATTCCGCCTATTTTATTTACGGAAGAAGAAGCAGTCTCTATCTTTTTTGCTTTTCAATCTTTAAGTTACTATCGCGACTTACCTTTTAACACAGAAATCAATTCCGTTACACATAAACTGTATAGCTCCCTACAACATGATGCGAAAGTGAAAGTTGATAAAATACGTTCTTATATCGCCTTTTGGAATCCGAAGAGAACAATTGAGACCCCACTTTTAAACGAAGTGTTAACAGCGGCTATTGAAAATAAAAATTTACACTTTCAATACGAATCTAAATCAGGGATAAAAACAAAACATGTTCATCCGATTGGTGTATATGCTCACGACGGGTTATGGTACTTACCGTCCTATGACTTCGGTAGAAAAAAAGTATTACTGTATCGCATCGATCGTATTCTTTCCATATTATCAACGGAAGAAAATGAGGATACATTCATGAATTTAGAAGAGTGGTTTGCCTCTAACTCTAACGTAGTACACATCCCTACTCAGTTACATGTTTTACTGACAACAGAAGGCGTACGCCAATGTAAAAGCGTTCCTTATCTTGAGGAATTCGTTATAGTAAACGAGGATGGGACAGGATATATACACTCAACAATTGATAAAGGTGAGATTAACTTTATTACTCCTTTATTTTATAGACTTGGAAAAGATGCAAAAGTGTTAGAACCGAAAGAATTGATAGATGGTTTACGTATACGTGCGAAAGAAATTTTACATATGTATGAAGACGAAAAAAGCTGCTAGATGTAAGCAGCTTTTTAGTCTCTTTGTTACTATTGACGAATATCAATCCACCAACGATATTCCGCATTCATATTTTCAGTGCCACCATTCCCTCTGTAATGGAAAGCATCCAAAAAGATTGAATCTAGTTTATCCTCATCTACAAAATAACCTAAGTTAACCTTCACCGTTTGTCCTGGTGTGATACTGCCAATATTATAAAAGCTTTTCCCGTCTCCGTGAGGTTCCAAGTAATCAACTTCACCCGTCATAATACGCGTTGCGTCCATTCCCTCTTCTTTAGCGTAGTTCCATGCATTCCCTTCAAATTTAAGCTGTTTTATGGATGGATGCATATAGATTTCTTCTGTCGACTTTTTACCAATATTTTTCACTGTTGTTGTTAAATAGACAAATTTAACATTAACTAATTTCGAATCTACTAATGTATCAATTGAATCTTTACCATTCCCTAATTTATATTCATCTCGTCTGTACGATAGTAATTTTCCCATCTGATCTAAAGCCTTATTCTTGCTTAATATCTCTAGGCCAAGTTCATTAAAATTCCCTTGTTTAAAATCTTTAATTGAATCAAAGACTTCAACTTTTTCTATCACATATTCAATTTGGCTGTTATCCATAGATATCGTTACTGGAACCTTTTGTCCTATATGAAATAGTCGTTTACTATCTTTTTTCAATGGAATCACCTTATTTTCTTTCGGTTCAGCTGCTTTGGTAAAGCGATTTTCATCATAATCTGCTATATATGATGCCTTTTCTTTTGACGTAGGCTCAAGTGAAATACTCCCTAACACATCTATCATTTGTTCTTCGTTTACATCGGATCCAATATAACTTTCTAACATAATCCCTTCTTTCTCAAAAAAGAGAAAGACCTTTCTGTCAAACATTACGTTGTTGTTTCCAGTTTCTTTATGGACAATTACTGCTTTCCTGCCATTTATCTCTTTTTCTTCATAACTTTTTGAATATAAAGTTTGAAAATCCGCATTTTCTCCCACTCTCGAAAGAACAAATGAAAACCCGCCCATTGCGTCGTTATCTTTAAATGAATATTTCATAGCACTATCATCAATTGCTTCCATATTTTCTGGCAATTTACCAATCTTCAACTTATACCACTGATTACTCTTTTTCGAATCCTTATTTGTTAAGGAAACATTTACTTCGTAATTTTGTTTTTGAACAATCATATTATAGACTTTCACTGCACCAAAAACAGTTGTTGGCATACCAATTAATAAACAGGCAGCAGCGATTAACATACGATGTCTTTTACGCTTTTTCTGTGGTCGCTCGCCTCTCAGCTTCATTTCTTCCATAAACAATTTCTTTTTGCGCGTATATGTATGTGAAAATTCATGTTGTTCTTCGGATTTATCAAAATCATCTAAAGCAATTTTTTCAGCAAGTTCATATATTTCTTTGGAGTTCTTTGAATTCGTCATGTTGTATACCTCCTATCATATTTTGGACTCGTTTTCGAGCGCGTTCAAACTGCTTGCGGACATTAGCCTCCGTAATCCCCATTACACTTGAAATTTCTTGATACGTTAAGTTATAGAAGACTTTGTACTTAAACACCTGTCTGTTAGATTCATTTAACTCTTTTAGCAATGTATCAATTTGAACCTCAGACATTTTACGTTTTTCCCACTCTTCAATATTTTCATCTACTGCTTCTATTGATTCTCTTTCATATTCTTCTAAAAATGTTTCATGTCGTTTATTTTTCCGGTAACTATCAATCGCCTTGTTTTTCGCGACCCTCAAAATATAGCGTTTAAGCTCTTCAGTGCTCAAGCTATGGAGCTTTTCCAAGTTCTTATAAAGAGTAATAAACGTCTCTTGAACCGCATCTTCAGCCTGTTGAATATTATTTAAAATAGAATAAGCTACATAATAAATTTTTTGTTCATACAACTCATATAGCTCTTCCATCTTTTCATAATCTTTGTTTGTAACTTTCATATAATTCCTCCTCTCACTCTATATAACGAATGAGCACTGTAACTTTGTGACACTGCAAAATCTTTTTATAGATAAAATTTAATAATAGAATAAACAAAAGCCCAATTTCTCTATTTTAACTAAGAAATCGGGCTTTTGTTTATTCGAATTTTCCTGACTGTTTCATAAAGAACATTCCTCTTATGCCTTTTCAGTCAGCAACACTTGCTCTATCTCTTCTTTTAACAACGTCTTTATTTCTTCCAAATTATGATTCTTCTTTTCTCCCGATTGTACCGTATAAAACTCAGCAAATGAACGCTCTTTATATCTCGGTACAACATGCATATGATAGTGCGTAAGTTCATTAAAGATTCCACCATTTTGACAAATCGTAATTCCGTCAGGTTTATATAATACCTTAATCGCTTTTGCAATCAGCTTAGAAGCATCCATAATGGATTTTGCTACAACATCATCTAATTCGTCTACTTCTACAACATGTTGCTTTGGCACAATTAAAGTATGTCCTGTATAGAAAGGTTCATGATCTAAAAAACATGTTACATAGTCATCTTCATATATTTTATATATTTTTTCCTCTTCATTTGCTAATTTACAACCTAAACAGTCCACTACACTTTCCCCTCTTTCTAAAAACATAAAAACGTGAGAATACGGCTCTCACGTTTTTATGTTTTATTTTATTAGTTCAATTGTTTCCGTAACTTTTATACTGTCTTTTACAGATTGAACAATCGTGCAATTTTTCACTGCAAGCTGCAATGCTTTGTCCAACTGCTCTTCTGTAATGTTTTTCGCTTTAATTTTATAGTGCAAATGAACACTTTCAACTGGTTTGGATAAAGCTTCACTTCTACCAATTTCAGTTTCGATCGTAAACGTATCGTATGTAATACGTTTCTTTTCTAAAATTGTTCGAAAGACAATTGCACTACATCCTGCGATAGAAGAAACGAGTAATTGTAACGGTGAATACCCGTTTTCTTTTCCAATCGCTAATTGAGCGTACGATAAATCTGCCTTTATATCATCGTATTTGATTGTTAGTTTCATTTGTTTTGTCCATCTCCACTTTCATCGGTTTCTGCTGTTTCTTACTCATATAATAATAATATATATAGCAGAAAATGATAAATGGAATACCGCAGTATAACGCCATTCTTTGTTCAGGAATAAACGCTAAACTAATAACAACGATGCTATTTGTAATTAAAGCTAAAATTGGAACAATCGGATATAGTGGTGTTCTATACTTTAAGTCCTCTAACTTTCCTCCGCCTTTTATATACTGACTTCTAAAGCGAAGTTGCGATAAAGCAATAATGATCCAACTTGAAACAGCCGATAAACCAGCTATCGATAATAAGTACATGTATACTGTATCTTCTGCAAGGAAACTTGTGAATAGAGATAATCCAGCTACCGCAATCGTTACGACTAGCGCTGTAATTGGAATACCACGCTTATTTACTTTCTGGAAGGAAGTTGGTGCCATTCCTTCATTTGCAAGTGACCATAGTATACGCGTCGCTGCATATAATCCAGAGTTCGCTACAGATAATAACGCAGTAATAATAACGAAGTTCATAATATCAGCTGCGTATGGAATACCAATTTTATCAAATACGACTACAAATGGGCTTTCAATTACGCCTGCTTCTTTCCAAGAAATTAATCCTACTAAAATCGTCATTGTTAAAATGAAGAATAACATAATGCGCCATACTGTATTACGGATTGCACGTGGAATTGTTTTTTCTGGATTTTCACTTTCTCCCGCTGCAATTCCGATTAACTCTGTTCCTTGGAACGAGAAGTTAACTGTAATCATTGTAAGTAATACGGCAGCTAGTCCATTCGGGAAAAGTCCACCATCGCTTACAAAGTTAGAGAAAAGAGGTGCTGCTTCTTTTCCGTCATATGATATAAATCCTAATAATGCACTACCACCAAGCACAACAAATGCAAGAATTGTAATTACTTTAATACTAGAGAACCAAAATTCTAATTCAGCATAACTTTTCGCCGAAATTGCGTTTGAAGCATATAAAATAACGCCGAATACAAGGCACCATACCCAAACATCAACATTTGGAAACCATCTTTTCATCATTAAACCGATTGACGTTAATTCTAGACCCACTGTTACTGCCCAGCCGAGCCAGTATAACCAGCCAATCATAAAGCCCGTTCCTGGTCCAATAAACTTCGTCGCATACTTTTGGAAAGATCCTGAAACCGGCATCGCTACCGTTAACTCTCCAAGACAAAGCATTGTTAAATACATAATAAATCCGCCTACTAAATATGAAAGGATGGCTCCCCCTGGTCCAGCCTGATTAATGGTGTAACCTGAACCTAAGAAGAAACCAGTTCCGATTACACCACCAAGTGCGATCATAAATAAATGTCTACTCTTCATCGTACGATGTAATTTCTCATTCGTTGGTTGCTGCATCTAAATCCTCCCCCTACCATACCCCTATATCCTGTTAAAATTTTCTGATAATAAAAATATACACGAAAGCGATTACATTTTCTATATAAAATTAAAACTTTTCTGATAAAACAATATAAAAATCGAATTATTGCAAGATTTAGATTCTATTTAGAGGAAAATAAGGAGAAACAAGGAAAAACCCTTACATATATTGTAAGAGTCAACGGAGTTCTAATCTTCTCGATAAAATTGATAAACTATAATTTACGATAAAGTACATACAAGCTACTACTATAAACGTCGGAATCATGTAATTCACATTTTGCCCGCTAATAATTTGAGCATTATGCATAAGCTCAGGGAGTGATATAACAACCGCTAGCGACGTATCCTTCAGCAATGAAATAAATTGACTGACAAGCGGTGGAACCATTCTCCTTAATGCTTGTGGCAAAATAATATGCCAAAGCGCTTGAACATACGTTAATCCCGAAGATCTTGCAGCTTCAACCTGCCCTTTTTCAATAGACAATAGACCACTTCTAACAATTTCAGATATCATTGCTGCCTCAAATATTGTTAAAGCAACAATTGCAGCTGTTATAATTTCTAATTTCAAGCCTGCTTCTGGAAGTGCAAAATACGTGAAAAATATAATTAACAGTAGTGGTAAGTTTCGAATCACTTCAACTATAACTCCTAATACTTGTGAGACGACAGGTATTTTCGTGTAGCGCAATATACCGATTACACTTCCAATAATAAAACTAAGTACAATTGCTATGAGCGCTACCTCTAATGTTATAAGTAATCCTTTTAATAAAAATAGAATATGATCTCCTGTAATTGCTCCCTTGAAATCCATTTACACCGCCTCCTTTGCTAAGCGTTTTTCTAAATAACGCACTAGCATACTGAGCGGAATTGTTAATATTAAATAAAACATCCCGACAAATATATAAACATCAAACGTAACAAACGTCTTCGTTGAAATTAAATCTCCTTGATACATTAAATCAGCACCAGCAATAATTCCAAGTATTGAAGAGTTTTTAACTAAATTGAGAAACTGGTTTCCTAAAGGGGGAATTACAATTTTCACTGCTTGGGGTAAGACAACATAATACATCGCCTGCACATACGTTAGCCCTGAAGAGCGAGCAGCTTCCATCTGCCCTTTCGCAACTGATAAAATACCAGCGCGAATTACTTCTGCAATAAAAGCTGCCGTATATACCGTAAGCGTAACTGTTCCTGCTACAAAACCATTTAAAGTAATTCCTATTACAGGTAAAGCAAAATAGAATATAAATACAATTAATACAAGTGGAATATTTCTTACAAACTCCACAAAAGCTGATCCTATCCAATTTAAAATGCGAATAGGTGCAATACGCATTACTGCCAAAATTACTCCTAAAATAAAACTACCTATCAATGCAATTACACTAGACATAACTGTATATTTAAACCCTTCTAAATACATATCAATGTTATTCGTTAATATAGAAAAATCAGGCACATATTCTCCCCTCTTTCTTTACAAGAAGAGGATGAGTACTCTCATCCTCTCACTTTTACTATCTACTTTTCTGGTTTTTGTCCAATCCACTTCTCATATAATTTGTCATACTCCCCGCTTGCTTTCATGTCTTTAATTAAAGTATTAATCTCTTTCGTTAAATCATCTGCCCCTTTTTGCACTGCAATTCCATACGGTTCATCTGTGAAAATTTTTCCTACTACTTCATAATTAGAATCTTGTTTTGCCATTCCGTAAAGGATCGCATTATCTGTCGTTAACACATCACCTTTACCTGCCTTTAACGCTGTAAATGCCTCACTATAATTTTCAAACTCTAATACAGTCGCTTCTGGTGACTTTTGACGAATGTTATTTGTAGATGTTGATCCTTTTACAGCTAATACTTTAACGCCTTGTTTTATATCATCGACGCTCTTAATATTGCTTCCTTTTTTCACAAGTAACGATTGTCCTGCTTTAAAATATACATCTGAAAAATCCACTTCTTTTTTGCGTTCTTCCGTAATTGTCATTGTTGCAATAATTGCATCAATATCACCATTTTTCAGCATTGGAATGCGTGTTTTAGACGTTACTTCTTTCAGCTCTAGCTTCTTTTCATCTCCAAGAATCTTTTTCGCCAGTGCCTTGGCGACATCAACATCGAATCCTTCTACCTGCCCTGTTGAAGGATTTTTTAATCCAAATAAATTCGTATCATTCTTCACCCCAACTACTAATTTCCCTCGTTTCTTAATTTGCTCAACAGCCCCGCCTTGCTTCGTATTTGTTTCCTTTGCCTCATCTTTCTTACTTCCGCATCCAGCAACAACAAGCACGAATAAACATGAAAATACGATTAAAGTAAATAACTTTTTCATTTTAAGCATGAAATTCCTCCTCTAATGATTTAGTACCCGACTTAAAAATAAACGGGCTCTTTCTTGTTCAGGGTTTGCAAAAAAGTTCGCCGGTGTTGTATCTTCAATAATTTGGCCATCATCCATAAATAAGATCCTATCTGCTACTTCTCGCGCAAATCCCATTTCATGCGTGACAACGACCATTGTCATCCCTTCTTTAGCCAGTGCTTTCATAACATCAAGTACCTCTCCAATCATCTCTGGATCAAGAGCAGACGTAGGCTCATCGAATAGCATAATTTCTGGCTGCATTGCAAGTCCTCTAGCAATTGCCACCCGTTGCTGTTGTCCTCCGGATAATTGATGTGGATATACGTTAGCCTTCTCCGGGATTCCTACTTTCTCTAAATAAAACATTGCTGTTTTCTCTGCTTCTTCTTTGGAAACTTTATTTACTTTAATCGGTGCTAATGTAATATTTTGAAGAACCGTTTTATGTGGATATAAATAAAAATGTTGAAAGACCATCCCAATATTTCGCCGCAATTCATTCATGTCCGTTTTTTTATTGTGTACCTCTGTATTTTGTACAATTAATTCTCCATCTGTAATTGCCTCTAATTGATTTATACATCGAAGCAATGTACTTTTTCCTGATCCTGAAGGCCCGACAACTACCACCACTTCGCCTTTTTTCACTTGCATATTAATATTTTTCAAAACTTGAAAGCTACCATAATATTTATTTACATTACGAAATTCTATCAACATACTCCCCCTTCCCCTAACAATGCATGTACATTCTTTTTATATTCAAAAATAGGCAAAAAAATAACTTCCAGCCTCATTTTGTCCATAAAAAAAGCAAAGGCATTTTCCCTTTGCTTTTTCATTTCTATTCTATTAAGTTAAGATACTTCTTCTTTCTTATCTTTCCCGTATTCATGCTCCCAAAAATCAGCATTTTTAATTCCTAATGGCCCTGGATCGAATACTGGATCTTTTCCTTCTTTTTTCTGTTTTTCATAATCCTTTAATGCGACTAATGCAGGTTTTTGTAACAATAAAATCGCAATGATATTTACCCATGCCATAATCCCTACACCGATATCACCTAAAGCCCAAGCCGTTGCTGCTGTTTTTATACAACCGTAGAATACAGCTCCTAAAAATACAAATTTTAATACCATAGACATCCAAGGACGGTCTTTATCACGATTTAAGTACGCGATATTCGTTTCTGCAATGTAGTAATACGCCATAATTGTTGTAAACGCGAAGAATAATAACGAGATTGCAACGAAACCATTTCCAAATCCAGGGAAAACAGATTCTACCGCCGCCTGTGTATATCCTGGTCCTGGCTGAGCGCCGTTTAGTTTATTAACGATAAAGTTTTTTCCGCTTGCATCAAATACGTTATACATGCCTGTAATAATCATCATAAATGCTGTTGCTGAACAAACAAATAATGTATCAATGTAAACGGAAAATGCTTGTACTAACCCTTGCTTAGCTGGATGTGATACTTCGGCTGCAGCTGCTGCGTGTGGTCCAGTCCCTTGTCCTGCTTCATTGGAATAAATACCACGTTTTACCCCCCAAGAGATTGCTAAACCGATAATACCACCGAAAGCAGCTTCTAATGCAAATGCACTTCTTATAATTAACATAAATGCTTCTGGCAATTTTTCAATATTCATAGCAACAATGACGCAAGCTACTAAAATATAGCCTATTGCCATAAACGGTACGACAACTTGCGCTACGTTAACAATTCGCTTTACTCCACCGAAAATGATAAGAGCTAATACGACAACTAATATAGCCCCTGATACGGTAGTATTAATACCAAAAGCAGTTTCTAAACTTACAGCAATACTATTTGCTTGTACACCTGGTAGTAAAAGTCCTGTTGCAAGAATTGTCGCTGCAACGAATACTAAAGCATACCATTTCACACCTAAACCTTTTTCAATGTAATAAGCAGGTCCACCACGAAACTGCCCTTGATGTTTCGTCTTATATATTTGCGCGAGTGTTGATTCTACATAAGCTGATCCTGCCCCTAAAAAGGCTACTGCCCACATCCAAAATACAGCTCCTGGTCCACCGAATGCAACCGCTGTTGCTACCCCAGCGATATTCCCTGTTCCAACACGTCCTGATAACGAAAGTGCTAACGCTTGGAATGAAGAAACACCAGCTTCTGATTTTTCCCCTTGAAATGTCAGCTTCACCATTTCTCCTACATGTCTTACTTGTAAAAACTTCGTTCGAATAGAAAAATATAAACCTACTCCTAAACATAAATAAACAAGTGCTGGACTCCAAACAATATTATTTAACCAATTTACGAAAGCTTCCAACATTCCCCCTCCTTTTTTATAAAGAATATTCAGAATATATATAAAATTATAAGTGTATACCGAATCTAGGACAATATTATTTTAATAAAGTAAACATATTTTTGTATAAAAAAACAAAGTATATATTTGTTTTATATACTTTGTTTTGAACTGAATGTATTATATATTCACAATTGCTTCTCTTTTAATAATTCTTTCGTATAGCTCTTCTGATAATTTCAAGAAGTTATCAGGCATATCTTTCCCTTTAAACTTCTTTTGAAGCGTTCCATATAAACCTATATCACGTAAACGTAAAAATAGTGGTAACGATTCATACCAACTATCCGCCAGCCTGTGCTCATACTCATATCCTTTTCGTAACACTTGTAACTGTTTACGAGCAAAATCTGTCTTCTCTTCTGCTGTCCACGGTGTAAATAGAACAGAGTAGTATAAAACCATCGCTAAATCATGTATAAAGTAATTATAAGCAGCATCATCAAAATCAAAGATTGTTAGCTCTTTACCATCATAATGAAAATTACCTTGATGAATATCACCGTGCATAAGACCGAACGTTTCTCTTTCAACTGGAAGAGCCTTAATTTCATCCATTAATACTGCTGCAATCTCTTTCACTTGACCATCTTCTAATTCATTAACAATTCCACTTTCGTCTTCTTCCCACGTATCACGGTAGTCTGTTTTAGGATAATCCATTGTAAGGCGATGCAGTTGCCCAATCGCTTTTCCCCACGCTTCAAAATAAGCATCTCCCCAATAAGGCGATTCTGCTCCTTTTACTTGCTCACCTTTTGCATATATAAATAAAGAAGCGAAAAAGAAAGTCCCATCCTCTGCTACGATTTCTTCTACGAGATTTCGAGACGTTGAATAAAGAGGTCCTGCTACCTTTGCCCCATTCTCCGCAACATATCGTAAAAAATCTAGTTCAGCCTCTACCTCTTGTTTAGAACGATGAGAAGAATGTGTTAAACGTAATACATAATCTTCATCATTATCACCCTTCGCCTTAAAAATATAATTCTCAAAATCTCCAAGTGGCTTTTCTTCTACTGTTACATGAAACAAACCCGCTGCTCTTTTTAAAATCTCTTTCGTAAAAACACGTTCTACAGCTATTTCCATATATATCCCTCCTATATATCTTCTTAATTCGACACAAATGTTAGAAGTACTGCTATGAAATTGAATAATGCGTGGGCAATCATAGCTGATAAAATAGAATTTGTTTTCTCATATAACCATACAAATACTACCCCACTCAAAAAATTCACCAGTAATGTGTTATATGTAGGGATATGGACAACGGTAAATATTATGGAACTAATAAACATACCGCCCCACATGCCATATCTATCACGAAAAAATGTATAAAAAACACCTCGATATAAAATCTCTTCATAGATTGGTGATATAATTGCTGCTCCAATTACCACGATACAGAATGAATAGATTGATTTATCATTTTGGACCGTCTCCGTCTTACTATTTTCAAAGGAAATACCCATTTTCTCCATTATCACTAATACAGCAATACTAGCTACAATTAAGAAAATAACCGCTCCAACTGTCCATAAAAGATCTTTCCATGAAAGCTTCCGAATTCCAATATCTTTCCACGAGAGTTTATATCTTTTGATACAAAAAAGATAAACTACAGTAGTAAATATCACTGCCATTATAAAGCCCATTAATACTCCAGCATATAGTGAGTTACCTATTATTTCTAAAATATATTTATAAAAAAGAGATTCAACAGTTACTGGAACAATAACAAATACAAACATAAATAAATATAAAATTTCTTTCCATCCCCACATATCCCTCAAAGTCATTTATATCATCCCCTATACCCTATTTTCTATAGTATAAAAGATGACGTAACGTAACTTTCAAGCTACTTTGTCAAAAATAATCCAAGCATAAATTTCTCACAAAAAGCAAAAATTAACAGAAGTAACTTTATCTAAAAGAGGTGGAAATTATGACAGAGAAAAAAGAACAACAAGAGAGTACGGGCCAAAAGCATATGTTTCCATCACTTCCGGAAAATATTAATTACATTGAAAATAAGCTATGTCACTCAGATGATATAAAAAAATTAGATGTCCCATTTCAAAACGGAAAAGGAACAATCTTATATATCGAATCTTTAGCAGACCCAAATTTGATTCACCAATTAGCTCTTGATCCTTTATTAACTCGGTCGGATTTGGCTTTAGATAAAGCTTTTGCCACATTAAATATGAAAAAAGAAACGAATTTAAATTATGGTGTGCAGCTTTTATTACAAGGTAAATCCTTATATTTTCATGAACACGTCGACAGTTTTTTTATTTTCGAAACAGCTTTATCTTTAAAGCGAGATATAGCAGAGCCTGATAATGAAGGGATTGTGCGCGGTCCACATACTGGTTTTGTAGAGGATCTAGCAACTAATTTAGCTTCGATTCGTAAGCTCATAAAAAGTCCAAATATCGTCGTTAAATATTTCACACTTGGTGAAGAAATGCATACGAAAGTGGCAATTGCTTATATGCAAAACATAGCGAATGACGATTTAGTTACAGAAGTAAAAAGAAGGTTAGAAACGATTAAGACAGATGCACTTATGCCTCCAGGATATATACAAGAATTTATAGAGGATACGTCTTTCTCACCATTTCCGCAGCAATTAAATACAGAGCGTCCAGATAGGACCGCTGCAAATTTAATGGAAGGACGAGTTGCTATTTTATCTGATGGAGATCCCACAGCGCTTATCGTTCCTGTTACGTTATTTGCTTTCTATCAATCACCAGACGATTATAATAACCGCTGGATTGTCGGTTCTTTCGTCCGAATGATTCGCTTAGTGAGTTTCTTGATTGCTTTTCTCTTACCAGCTATATATATCGCAACCGTAGCCTTTCATCCTGATGTATTGCCGCTCGAACTTGTGTATACAATTAAAGCTTCATTAGAGAAAGTACCACTTCCTCCTATTTTTGAAGCTCTCTTAATGGAATTAATCTTTGAATTATTACGGGAAGCTGGTATTCGCTTACCAAGCCGAGTTGGACAAACAATCGGTATTGTAGGTGGTTTAGTAATTGGTGATGCAATTGTAAAAGCTGGACTTGTTTCTTATACGATGATTATTGTTGTAGCTTTAACTGCCATCTCATCTTTTCTCGTTCCATCAAACGATATGAGTTCAGCAGTTCGAATTCTTCGTTTTCCATTAATGATTCTTGCTGCTATATTCGGATACGTCGGAATATCATTCGGTCTAATTATAACTTTCGTTCATTTATGTCAATTACATTCATTTCATACGCCATATCTTTCTCCTGTTGCCCCGATGCGGATAAAAGATATGAAAGATTCTTTCGTAAGACTTCCAATTTGGTCGTTTTGGGAACGACCACATGATCCAAAACCGAAAAAAATGCAACGACAACATGTAACGAGAGAGGATGAGGACGGTGACAAACACGCAAAGTAAAATTTCGCTCGTTCAATTTACCTTTTTCGTTATTCAATGCCAAATCGGAGTTGGTATCCTTTCTCTACCTAACCGTCTTCACCCAATAGCAAAAGGAGGTGGATGGATTTCCGCTCTCGTCGCTGGGCTTGCAATTCAACTTATTATTTTACTTATGTGGCTTTTCTTAAAGCGATTTCCTGATGCAGATATGTATGAAAGCGTTTGTATGCTATTTGGTAATAAGTTTGGAAAACTATTAGGTTTTGCTTATGTTTTTTATTTTACGCTTATTGGTATGACGGTTATGTTGAATGCTTGTAATGTCATTAAAGTATGGATATTACAAGCTACTCCTTGGTCTGCCATTCTCATGCTATTTACGATAGCTTGCTGCTATATAGCCTATAATACATTTAAAGTCATCGTACGATTTTATGTCATGGCCTCTATCCTCATTATTCCAATGGCCCTTTTAATTGCCCTAGGGCTTTCCCGAGCTGATTTCTCTTATATTTTTCCCATTACAGAAGCCGGCTGGTGGAATATAATTCAAGCATCCAAGGAAACAATTACAGCCATGTATGGTTTTGAAATCATTCTTATCGCTTTTCCAAAAGTAAATGGCAGTTCTGTCGCAAAACTGAAGGCCATTTCTATCGCTAATGGATTTGTAACACTTTTTTATACTTTTACTGTTTGGATTTGCTTTATCGTATTTAGTCCAAAACAAATTGAGCTTATTCCAGAACCAGTTGCTTACTTATTACGCTCCTTACATATCGGAATTATAGACCGAACTGATTTACTATTTATACCAATTTGGATGATAACTGTTGCAGCTTCTATCGCTAGTTATTATTGCGCTGCTTCAATCGGAATAGGACATATATTCAATCTTGCTAATCATAAAAAAGCTGTTCCAATCATTGGTATTATTGCTTTTAGTGTAGCCTTATTTATAGATACACCTGAAGAATTAAAAGTAATCTCAACTTTCACTGATAAGTTCACCTATATTTTCATAGTTGTCCTTCCTCTTTTATTTCTACTTTATTCTGTGATACGAAATAAGAAAGGAGAACAGTATGTTCAAAAAAAGAGTTAAATTACTTTTTGTATTATGTACTAGTTCCCTCCTTTCTGGATGCTGGGATCAAGAACCATTAAGGGAGGCAAGGTTAGCTTATAGTATTGGATCTGATATTACGGAAGAGAATCAACTCCAGCAAACAATCGAGCTCGTAAAAAGTTCAAGCGGAGAGCAATCTTCATTCGAAAATGAAATACATTCAGCAACGGGGCATAACATAAGGGATACAAGCGATGCCCTAAAAAAAAATGTTACTGGGAATATTCGTTATTTTAAATATGGTGTTCAATTACTAGGAACCAAAATCCTAAAAAAAGGTATATTACCTTATTTAGATGTCAGTTTTCGGGACCCAACAAACCCAACTGCTTTAGTAAAACTTATTGCAGTAGATGGTGAAACATCCGAGATACTAGAAAAAAAGAAAGTAGGAAATTTACTAATTGGAGATTTTCTAAAGAAAAAAGTGAAAAGCTTAGAAGATATGAGTGTATTTCCAAAAGAAACTTTAGAGACAGCTGCTACAAAAATGTTAGATCCCGGTAAAGACTTTACCCTCCCTTCTATAAAAATAAAAGGAAAAGAAGTAATTACAAACGGTCTAGCTTTATTTAACAATGATAAATTAACTGGGCATTTACCTTTGAAACAATCTGTTTTATTCGTATTATTAACCGGAAAAATGGGAACAAGTGCCCGTATAACCCAGAAGCTTACTAGCGATGAATCAGAGAAAACATCTGATTATTTAACAATGGAAATTAGCAACCGAAAGTTAAAACGAGACTTAAAAATAACAACAGATAAAAAAGGAAATGTTTATGCTCACATTAAGCTCCAACTAAAAGTTATAGCGCTTGAAGCTCCGAGAGATAATCTTTACAAAATGGATGAAAGAAAAAAACTAAATAAAGAATTGTCTAAACAACTTACGAAAGAAGCTAAAAAGATAACGAAAAAGTTACAAAAAGCAAACTGTGATGCTTTCGGTATCGGCAGACACCTTATCGCCTACCACCCTGACTTATGGAGGAAGAAAAATTGGAATAAAGATTATGCAAAAGTAAAATTCAAACCTGAGGTAGAGGTAAACATTTTGTACAGTGGTGTCCTAAAATAAAAGGTTGTATGCCGCATGGGCATACAACCTTTTTATTTCGTATATCGATACACAATTGATTCATATGGTCTTAAGCTAAGTTTTGTAATATCCTTGCTAGCATCTTTATAATTCGACAGTAGTATTTCTTGTTTCATTCCATCTAATTGAACGTGCGCTGGTACAGAGTACGTTATTTCTTCTCCATAGAAGTTATTTATAACAAGCAGCACTTCACTTTCTGTAGTACGAGTATATGCCCAAATCTTAGGATCATTTTTATCCAAAATAGCATATTCTCCTTCTGTAATTACATCATACGTTTTCCTAAGTTCTATTAACTTTTTATAATGATAAAATACGGACTCTTTATCTTCTAATGCCTTCTCTACGTTTATTTCTTTAAAGTTTTCAGCCGCTGAAATCCAAGGTGTACTTGTTGTAAAACCACTGTTCATCTCTTCATTCCACTGCATCGGAGTGCGAGAGTTGTCACGAGATTTTTGCTTTAAAATCCCGATAATCTCTTCTTTTGATAGCCCTTCTTTTAGCTTTATATCGTATATATTTAACGATTCCACATCACGATATTGCTCGATGGACTCAAATTTAGGATCCGTCATACCGATTTCTTCCCCTTGATAAATATAAGGCGTTCCTTGCAGCATGTGCATGGCTGTCGCTAACATTTTTGCAGATTCGTTTCGGTACTTTCCATCATCACCAAAGCGTGACACGATGCGAGGCTGGTCATGATTACACCAAAATAACGCATTCCATCCTCCGTCCTTTTGCATTTCAATTTGCCAGCTAGACATAATCTCTTTTAATTTAATAAAATCAAAATCAGCCTTCGTCCACTTATCACCATTCGGATAATCTACTTTTAAATGATGGAAACTAAACGTCATACTTAATTCATTACGCTCAGGGTTTGAATATTTAATACAATTATCAATTGTCGTAGATGACATTTCTCCAACTGTAATTACATCTTTTCCTGCAAAAACATTTCGGTTCATCTCTTGTAAATATTCATGAACACGCGGACCATCTGTATAATACTTGCGTCCATCACTTGTCGCAGTACTACCTTCATCGTTTAAGAAACATTGGTCTTTTGAAATTAAGTTAATGACATCTAATCGGAATCCTGTTACTCCTTTATCCAGCCAAAAACGCATCATATCATATACTTCTTCACGAAGTTTTTCATTTTCCCAATTTAAATCAGCTTGTGTTTCATCAAATAAATGTAAATAATATTGCTCCGTCTTCTCATCATATTTCCAAGCAGATCCACCAAACTTAGACTGCCAATTATTTTTTTCATCACGCCAAATATAGTAATTACGATATGGACTATTTTTATCTTCCTTCGCTTCTTTAAACCACTTATGTTCAGTCGAACTATGATTTACAACAATATCAAGCATAATTTCAATGTTACGTACTTTCGCTTCTGCTAAAAGTTCTTCAAACTCTTCCATCGTTCCGTAAGATGGATCAATACTGTAGTAATCACTTACATCATATCCATTATCATTTTGTGGTGATTGGTATATCGGTGTTAACCATATATAATCCACTCCGAGTTCTTTTAAATAATCTAGTTTCTCTGTAACACCTTTTATATCCCCGGTTTCTCTATTGTAATAACTATTAAAGCTCTTCGGATAAATTTGATAGACTACACTTTTATGCCAATCCTTCATGTTTAACTTCCTCCTACTTCTGTTTGACTCTTTTTGCAAATAACCATGTTAAAGTAAACGGGATTACAACTGCAATAATCATTCCTACAATAAACATTGGAATCGATTTCGGAATGATAGAAATAAATGCTGGCAATCCGCCAATTCCGATAGCAGGCGCTAATACACCATTTAATGTAATGAATATCGCTGCCACAGCAGATCCTATAATCGCTGCATAGAACGGGAACTTATTTCGTAAATTCACCCCAAACATCGCTGGTTCTGTAATACCGAAGTATGCTGAAATGGCTGATGTTGATGCCATACTTTTATCATTTTGATTTTTAGAAATCCAGAACATCGCAAGTGCCGCACTACCTTGCGCAATGTTAGAAAGAGCGATCATCGGCCAAATAAATGTCCCGCCATGTTGTGCAATCAATTGTAAATCAATTGCAATAAACATATGATGCATACCTGTAATTACAAGCGGTGCATATAACGCTCCAAATAATACTGCTCCAACTACTGGTACTGTTTCATATACACCTACTAATCCTACTGTTAATAAATCTCCAATATGACGTGTAACCGGACCGATAATTCCTAGTGCTAACACACCTGTCACAACGATTGTTGTAATTGGTACAACTAATAATTGAATTGCATTTGGTACATGTTTCTTTAAGAAAATTTCCACTTTACTTAATACAAATGCTGCTACTAAAACAGGTAAAATTTGTCCTTGATATCCTACCTTCTCAATTTGGAATAGTCCTAAAATATTGAAGTACTCAATCTTTTGACCCTCTAAACCAGTCGCTGCTTTTCCATAGTCCCAAGCGTTTAATAAGGCCGGGTGCACAAGCATTAATCCCATAACAATCCCTAGTATTGGACTACCACCAAAACGCTTCGTTGCTGACCAACCGACAAGTGCTGGTAAGAATACGAATGCTGTATTGGCCATCATATTAATTAAATCCCAAAGCCCGCCTAAGTTCGGATAAACATCTAATAAATTTTTCCCATCAAAAAATAAGTCCTTTGCGCCTAATAGATTGTTAATACCCATTAGTAGACCAGCTGTTACGATCGCTGGTAATATCGGCATAAATACATCCGAAAATATTTTCACAAACTTTTGAGCTGGATTTAACTTCTGATTTCCAGAGTCTTTTACGTCCGCTACAGTCGATTCTTTCATACCTGCAAGCGTTATCAATTCAGCGTAAACACGATCTACATCCCCTGGACCAATTACAATTTGAAATATACCAGCGTTATGAAACGCTCCTTTCACTAATGAAACAGACTGTAATTTATCATTATCTATTTTACTTTCATCTTTTAAAGCGATACGGAGCCTCGTCACACAATGTGCAGCTTGTTCAATATTGTCTTTCCCACCAATATACTGCAACACTTCCTCTGCTGTTTTACGATAGTCTTTCCCCATATTCCCGTCCCTCTTTTCTTTTTTTGATACCGTTTACAATTACATATTAACTCGTATATATAAGTTAGTCAACACTCGTATATACGAGTTTGTGTTTTTTTTATAAAAAAAAGAGATGAAACAATATTTTGTTCCACCTCTTTACTTCCTGCGTGCCACATCCGAAAAGTGAAAAATATCTAAACGGTGGCGTGATTCTGTATATTCAAACTGACTTCCATCATACAAATGTGTAAAGTTTTTCACAACGACAACATAGTCTGTTCCATTTAAATCTAAATACTTTCTGTCATCCTCTGTACATGGCTGTACTTCTATTACCCTCTGCGAATAACTAATATGTAGCCCAAGCTCTTTCTCGATGTATTTATAAATCGATGCAGTTGCAATTTCTTTCGTTAATCCTGGAATAAACTCAGATACAAAATGATTTATATCTAAAATTACTTTTTCTCCATCAATATTTCGTACACGTTTAATATGGTCAATCTCTGTTTTTTCTTTTACATTTAATAATTTCGCAATGTCTTTTGTGGCTTTTTCTTTGTCCATTTCCACAACTTCCGTAATACAATGACGTCCTAAACGTTCATTTTCTTCTTGGAAACTTACAATACCGCCAAAATTAAATTCAATATTTTTTCGCTTTAAAACAAAAACACCTTTTCCATGAATTTTTTGCACATATCCACGCTCTTGCAGTAAATCTACAGCTTTTCTTACCGTGCCTCGGCTTGCCTCATACTGCTTCATTAATTCTGTTTCTGATGGGATTTTGCATCCCTCTTTTAATTGTTTATTATCAATAGATTTACTGATTTCTGTATAAATTTGTTCATACTTACTCATCATCTACAATAGCCCCTTGTCACCTTCTAATTCTATATGTATTATAACATGCTTCACTCTTCTGCCAATCTCTCACTTATTTTCCAGTACAAGAAAAATATAGGTAAATATTTAATCTTTAAAACGTATTTTTATAAAAATTTTTATATTTTTCTTTTCATTCAAAAAAACATGTAGTATACTAACTTCAAAATCAGAGGAGAAAGGGAGCAAAGAACTATGCTTACTTATACAACAACTGTAGTTACATTTGCACAAAAACATCATCATCATACGTAACCCTTGAAACCTAGCGGAAAAATTACGCGTAGGTACAAGGGTTATTCCCGTTGTACCTACGCTTTGGCGAAAGAGCCATGTAGGTATTTTTTTATCTACATGGCTCTTTTTTTATTGTCAAAAAGCTAGTAAAAAATGATGTTTAAGCAAAACTTACTACAAAGGAGTTAACAAAAATGGAAACGAAAAAATGGGGATTATGGGTTTTAACAGCATTTGTTATCGGGAATATGGTTGGCGGTGGCGTATTTATGCTTCCAGCAAATTTAGCACAAGTATCAGGGCCAATGGGTTCTACACTCGCATGGAGTATTACAGGCCTTGGCGTATTTATGATTGCACTTGTATTTGGAAATTTAGCGATTCGGAAACCAGAATTAAAAGCTGGACCACAAAGCTATGCTCAAGCGATGTTTCCTTCAAAAAAAGCTGGTAAAGTTGCAGGATATAGTATGGCATGGGGATATTGGGCTGCTAACTGGGCTGCAACAGCATCTGTTATTATTTCCTTTGCTGGATATTTATCAACATTCTTTCCAGTTTTACAAAGTAAGCAAATTCTTTTTTCAATAAATGGATTTTCACTGGAACTCGGAAAAGGATTAACTTTCCTCGTATGTAGCCTTATGCTGTGGGGAATTCAATATATTCTTTCTCAAAATATTGATCGAGCTGGAAACATGAATTTACTTGCTACCATTGCAAAAATTATTGGATTTACAATGTTTATTGTAATTACATTATTCATTTTCAACGCCTCTAATTTCGGAGACGGTCAAACCTTTATGAATGAAGCAGGACAATCAATCTCATTAGGTGGACAAATCAATTCAGCTGCTATTGCAACACTCTGGGCATTTATCGGTATTGAATCAGCAGTTATGCTTTCTAATCGTGCAAAATCACAGCGCGATGTAAAAAAAGCTACGATTTTTGGATTAATTATCGCTCTTCTTATTTACATGTCAATTACTTTACTTACAATGGGAGCTCTTCCGCAAGATGCTTTAAAAGAGTCTCAAAAACCATTAGTAGACGCATTAAATTTAGCAATTGGAAATAAAGGTGCATATATAATGGCTTTACTCGCTCTTATATCTTTATTTGGATCTACAGTTGGCTGGATTGTTGTTAGTTCAGAGGTACCTTACCAGGCAGCAAAAAATGGACTTTTCCCTAAGTTTTTCGGGAAAACAAATAAAAAAGGTAGTCCTTCAAAATCATTATTGATTACAAATGTAATGACGCAAATTTTCTTATTTTCAACGATTTCTGGTACTGTTTCAGAAGCGTATAGTTTCGCTATCGTCGTAGCAACATTAGCGTATTTAATTCCATACCTTGTTTCTACCTTGTACCAATTAAAATTAGTTATTACAGGAGAAACGTATGATATACTGCCAGGATCTCGAGTAAAAGATGGAATCATTACTACATTGGCGTTGGTATACTCCATTTGGGTTATCAAAACGGGAACTGCTGATTTAAAAACGTTCTTCTTAGGAATTGGATTGTTCGTATTAGGTCTTATTCTTTATCCAGTACTAATGAAAGACTCACAAAAAACGGATTAAATAAAGAGAAGCTGCTGGCTTCTCTTTTTTATTAAAAATCTGTAATTAACTTTTCTTTTAGCTCTCCTACAGATAAAGGTTTCGCATAATAAAATCCCTGTACATAATCACAGCTCATTGATTGTAACAAACTCTCTTGCTCTACTGTTTCTACTCCTTCAGCAACTACTGCTAAATTTAAACTATGAGCAATTTCAATAACGGATTTTACAATCGTTCGTTCTGGTTGTGCGTGATCATAATGAAATTCACGAATAAAATTACGATCAATTTTTACAATATCCAGTGGTAGTTGTTTTAAATAATATAAGGAAGAATAGCCAGTTCCGAAATCATCCAAAGCAATTAAAACACCCATATTTCTTAATTCTTGTAATGTAGCAATAATATAATCAAAATGGCGGACTGCAATACTTTCCGTTATTTCTAATATTAAACGGTTCGGAGGAAAACCAGTTCTCTTTAAAATGCTACGTACTGATAAAATAAAACGTTTCTGCATTAATTGTTGTATAGATAAATTCACAGATAACTTTAGTCCTTCTTGATAATTCGGCAATGTTTTAAACAAGCGACATGATTTTTCTAATACCCAGTCTCCTAGTTTTATAATAAGTCCAGACTCTTCAGCTACAGGGATAAATTCGCTTGGTGAAATAGGTCCGTCTTCTGTCATACAACGTACTAGAGCTTCTATACCAGAATATCTCTTCGTTTTCAAATCAATAATAGGCTGCAATGCTACATCTAACTCTTCATCACGAATTGCCTTTTGCAAAGCAAACTCAACTTTCATTCTACGATTTATTTTCGCGCGTAGCTCATCTGTAAAGAAACACGCAGCGTTTCTCCCCTGTTCTTTTGCACTATACATAGCTAAGTCAGAGTTTTTCAATAACGTTTCCACATCTTGTCCGTCTTGTGGATAAGAACAAAGTCCTAGACTAGCTGAAATGTATACTTCATGGCCTTCCAGCATAAATGGTGCCTGAAAACATGACAACACAGATGTCGCTAACTGACTCATATCATCTTGTCTATGATTTTTTGTTAACAGCACAAATTCGTCGCCACCTAGCCTAGCCAGAACATCTTTCTCTCCTAGTACATAATGCAACCTTGAAGCAACTTCACTTAAAAGTAAATCCCCTATCATATGACCTAATGTATCATTTACTAATTTAAAACGGTCCAAATCAAAGTAAATCATACCAAATTCTTTTTTATCTGCAATCAATTCGTTAACGGTCGTTATTAATTGTAAACGGTTAGGCAAACTCGTTAAAGCATCATGATAGGCAAGTTCCCTATAACGACTTTCACTTAGCCGCAATCTATGTTCCGCTTCTTTTCTACTACTAATATCATTTCGAATTGCGATAAACTGGTATGGCTCTCCTTTTTCATTTAAAAATGGAACAATTGTTGTTTTGACCCAATAATATGTACCATCTTTTGCTCGATTCCGAATCTCACCTGTCCATACTTTCCCATTCAAAATACGCTTCCATAAGTCTTGAAAAAAGGTTTTTGGATGATGTCCTGAATTTAAAATACGGTGATCTTTTCCAATTAATTCTTCTCTTTTGTATTTAGAGATTTCACAAAATTTATCATTTACATATGTAATAAGACCTTTTCGATCTGTAATTGCAACAATTGAAGACTCATCTAATGCTAACTTTAAATCTCGCAATGAAGAGTCATATAATGCATGACCTCTCTGTTCTAGCATGCGCATCTCTCCTTGCTTCTATCTGACTAAAACACAACCTGTTTCTCTTCATAGAAATAGAGATATTTCATTTTCTAATACTAGCCCATTACATAAATTATCTTTTTGAATAGACCGATTAAAATAACATAATATTATTTGTAATAAAAAGCAATATTATACCGTTCTAATTATAAATAGTAGCTTCTCATCTCCCTAATTATTTCGTACCTTATTATACTGCAATCCCTTTAAGTGGCTCTATGCAAGCCTTGTTTCCAACTAATACCACTCACATCTGATCTCTTTGTTTTTAATAACGAAATAGAAATTAGAACATACTACATAATTATTCACGAATAATAATATAAAACTCTACATCAATGTATATGTTTTTGAATTACAATAACAAAATATTAACATATTTTCACCTTAATTTTGGAAGTATTTTATAAATAAATACCGTATTAAACTAAAAAAGAGGATAGCCTCTTTTTTAGTTTAATACGAATATGGTATTTGCTGATAACCTGGGTATGGCATTGGATACGTTACAGGGTATGGCGACGGATAAGCTACTGGATATGGAGCCGGATAATACCCTCCACTTGTTGCACCTGTTAATGCACCAGCTGTTAGTCCGCCTAACACTCCTCCTGCAAAGCTTCCAGGGAAAAATCCGCCTCCCCATGAACTACCACCACCCCAGCCCCATCCGCCTCCGTGATGATGATGGTGATCATAGTGATTGTGTCCTCCATGGTGATGATGTCCACCGTTATGATTGTGCCCACCATGATTGTGTCCTCCATGATGATTTCGATAATACAATCCATTATTTTCTATATAATTCATGTTTCTCCGCTCCTTTTCGATTTTTTCATTTTCATATGCGTTAAGAGTGGGATAAAAAATGGGATAGTACACTGTATGTAGGACAAATGCGGAAAGTATAGGTGAAATGTCTATATTTTGTAAAAAAAGCAAAACACCTTATAATAAAGATGTCATATTACATCTTCTATTTAAGAAGTCTATATTGAAAAAAGATTAGGGGAATTATATAGAAATGAAGAAGCCTATCGTTCAATTACTATTAATATTTACAATTGTATCTATCGTTCTGTTCCTATTAAATACATCGTATATCTCGTTATATACATTTGTCGGTGCTCTATGGTCCATCACAATCGTAGGAATTTCATTCGTTATTTTTATAGAAAATAGATCTCCACAAAGTACATTAGCATGGTTTTTAGTATTAGCACTTCTTCCTATTATAGGTGTGCTATTATACGCTATTTTCGGGCGCAGCCGCTGGAGAAGAAAAAAACATCTCCATCGTTCAGAAGAACAAAGAAAATTATTCCGTGAAATATTAGAAGGAAGAAGACTAGAGTTATTACTCACAGTCCCACTAAATGAACGTTCCATACATTTAACAGAAGTCATACAAAAATTTGGAGGCGGTCCTGCTGCAGATAAAACAACTACAAAACTTTTAACAAACGGAGATCAAACATTTTCAGAAATTTTGCGAGCTATAGAGCAAGCAAAACATCATATACATATTCAATACTACATTTATAAATCTGATGAAATTGGTACAAAAGTTCGAGATGCTTTAATACAAAAAGCAAAAGATGGTGTTATTGTACGCTTCCTTTATGATGGCCTTGGAAGTAATACGTTAAGACGACGATTTTTGCAACCTATGAAAGAAGCTGGGATTGAAATTGTAGAATTTGACCCTATTTTTTCAGCTTGGTTACTTGAAACTGTCAATTATCGTAACCATCGAAAAATTGTTATTGTAGATGGCGAAATTGGTTTTACCGGAGGACTCAATGTCGGTGATGAATATCTTGGCCGTTCCAAGAAATTTCCTGTTTGGCGTGATAGTCATTTAAAAATAGAAGGAAAAGCATTATATAAATTACAAGCAATCTTTCTAGAAGACTGGCTCTATGCCTCTAGTGGTTTAAATACTTATTCCTGGGATCAATTCATGAATAGACAATACTTCCCAGGTAAAGAGATTTCAAATGCAGAAGGTGCTGTTCAAATCGTAGCAAGCGGACCAAGCTCCGATGATAAAAGTATTCGTAATACATTATTAGCTGTTATGGGCTCTGCAAAAAAATCCATTTGGATCGCTACACCCTACTTTATTCCAGATCAAGAAACTTTAACATTATTACGCTTAAGTGCAATTGCCGGAATAGATGTACGGATTTTATATCCAGGTAAAAGTGATAGCATCATTAGTGATCAAGCATCTCAATCCTATTTCACTCCGCTTTTAAAAGCTGGTGCTTCTATTTACAGTTATAAAGATGGTTTTATGCATGCAAAAATTGTACTCGTTGATGATACAATTGCAACTATTGGAACAGCGAACATGGATGTACGTAGCTTTGAATTGAATTACGAAATTATTAGTGTACTTTATGAATCAAAAACAGTTCACGATATTAAACGTGATTTTGAAGAAGATTTTAAACATTCAACTGAAATTAAATGGAACTCTTTCCAAAAAAGAAGTATAAAAAAACGCATATTGGAGTCTTTCATGAGGCTCATTTCTCCTTTACTGTAGGCAATCAACTTCATCTTGATTGCTTTTTCTTTTCCCTTTATCCTCCTTCCTTTTCTTTGCATACCATATTAAAACAAGTTATCATAAGATGTATTACTTTATGAAAATAATGTTAGGTGGGAAATACATGTTAGAACAATTTCATATACATGCTGATTTAAAACAACAGCTTTCTACGATTCATGAAAAGAATAAGCAAGAAGCTGGTGAAAACGCACATTTAATCGGAACGAAAATATATAAAGCGTCTGATAATAGCATTATTGAAGATGCGATTACAGCACTTCTTCTTGGCAAGAACATTCTATTAAAAGGACCGACTGGTAGTGGTAAAACAGTACTAGCGGAAACTCTTTCTTCTTTATTCCAAAAACCAATGCATAGCATTAACTGCTCTGTCGACTTAGATGTAGAGGGTATTTTAGGATACAACACACTACAAACGAAAAATGGTGCATCTGAAGTTTCATTCGTTAACGGTCCTCTTATGAAAGCAATGAAGAACGGTCACTTCCTATATATTGACGAAATCAATATGGCAAAACCTGAAACGTTACCACTTCTTCACGGCGCATTAGATTACCGTAAAATGATCACAAACCCATTTACACAAGAGGTTGTATACGGTGATGACGAATACCGTGTAATTGCTGCGATTAACGAAGGTTACGTTGGAACAAGTGAACTAAACGAAGCGTTAAAAAACCGTTTCGTTATTATTGAAGTTCCTTACATTCAAGGTGATACATTAAAAGAATTATTATTAGCAGAATCAAAATTAAAAGATGTTGCAACAATTGAAAAGTTCGTTGCCTTTGCAAGCGACCTTATGCCTTTAGCTCGCGATGGACGTGTAAGTGAAGAAGCGGCAAGTATTCGTGGCATTATCGACGCATGTGATTTAGGTGTATATATTCCTGTTATGCGAGCGATTGAACGAAGCATAATTGCAAAACTTAATGATGAAACAGAACAAATGACTGTCCGTGAATTAGCAGAAAGTTATTTCTTTGAGGGATAATTTATGAGACAAATTTTTAGTGACAAAAAAATTGATGCGTCGCTGTTTCTACAAATGGAAAACTTAATGTATGCCCTTCTAAAAGAAGACGATGCCTATCTTGAATATGGCTATAAAGCATACTACGACGAAATTGAAAAGAAAGTTGTCATTAGTCACTTTTGGGATGATCGAAAAGAAGAAGATACAGTAATCGGATTAAAAAGCGAAGTGTTCTTAAAAGCACTTGGTAATAAACATTACTCGGACATGACTTTAATTCGTTCTTATGCGATTGAATTGCAAGAATCGCCCCTAAAAAAGTTTTTAACACAATTATTTGTTCTATTAGAAGATTTACGCGTTGAGGAAATTGTAAAGAACTTACGTCCTGGCACGAAGCATGTTTTTAAAAGAAGAAAAGAAATGTATCGCAATTACTTTAGCTCACAAAATGAAATCAATCGCGTTCGTAACTATCACGGTGATCGTCTATTTTGCCTATGCTATCTTTCATTAACGAGCGATAAATATGAAATGTTTAATAATGAATATTTCGAACAAATTGAAGCTATTTTGCATGAAACATTCCAAGCTCGTAATACGGAAGATATTATGTATATCGTTGAGAAAATTCGCTACCGCTTAGAGGAGCTTCTTGAAAGTGATATGCTTAACAACTATTTCGGACATGCACCGCTTTATTTATCTGTTCTTGCAGACGAAAAGAACTGTCGCGTCGAAGATTTAGCAAATGATGATACGCAGCTTATAGATGACGATGAAAATAAAAACAAAATGGATGAAAGTTTCTCCACATGGCATCGTGAAAATAAAAATAACGAAAACGAGAACTTTTTACGCTTTGAATTAGAAAGCGGAACAAAAACAAACATGATGGGCGATACTGCTCGTGAATCAGAAGATGGCGACCAAGCACTTGGTTCTGTACAAGGTACTTCTCAAAAAAGTACACAATCCAACTTTGATGGCGCTGATACAGAAGAAGCAAGGGCTTCACACGCTTCTAGTCAAAATGATGGTGCATATGGTAAATATAACACTGGCGCTTCTCATACATTTAAAGAAGCACGTAAACCAAATCCTGATGAGAAAAAGGATTACCAAGCTATCAAATCAGTCGTTAATAAAGATGTAAAAGAATTAAAGAAAATTATCGAAAAAACGATTGAAAATAAAACGAATGCAAATAGTGATAAATATTACGGAAGACTTCGTAAGAAATTCCTTCGTATTTATACTGAAAAGCAGCCTCGCATGTTTTATAAAAGAGGGCAAGAATCACAAGAGCTCGACGTTGCATTCCAACTGTTAGTTGACTGTTCTGGTTCTATGTATAACAAAATGGAAGAAACGAAGAAGAGTGTTGTACTATTCCATGAAGCTTTAAAATCTTTAAAAATCCCGCACGCTATTAGCGGATTTTGGGAAGATGCCTCTAGCGCTAAACCTGAAGATAAGCCGAACGTTATCCATGAAGTTGTAAATTATAAAAACTCAACGTTACCAAACGTTGGTCCAGAAATTATGCAACTTCGTGAAGAAGAAGATAACCGCGACGGATATATTATTCGTATCGTTTCTGAAAAGCTTGCCAAAAGACCTGAGAAACATAAATTCTTACTAGTCTTCACAGACGGTGAGCCTTCTGCGCTAGACTATCAACAAGACGGAATTTTAGATACGCATGAAGCTGTTAAACTCGCGCGTAAAAGTGGTATGGAAGTAATCGGTATCTTCATCGAAGAAGGCGAAGCGAAAGAAGCAACTTATCAATTGATGAAAAACATTTATAACCATCACTTCTTAGTTGCAAATCACGCTGAAGATTTACGACTGAAGATTAAACCATTACTGAAAAAATTATTACTGAAGACGATTGAATAGAAAATAGGAGCCTTGTGGCTCCTGTTTTTTCGTTCAATTACTTTGTTTCTGGTTGAAACTTGTATGGAATGGCTACTTCTAACAAATATTCAAATCCTCCGTCATAGTATGGGAAGCGCTCATTCGCAATTGTTCGACCCACCCACTCTACTGCAGAAATTTCACCTTCATCTTCCGCAATAAGTTCACCTTTTTCTACATTCGCTCGGAATGTAAAAAATAGCGCATGATTCCCTGATTCTTCAAAGAATTTTTCATTGATCGCAACAAGTCCACCTAACGTAGCAGTTAAACCTGTCTCTTCTTTCACTTCTCTTATTAGTGCTTCCTCTAATATTTCACCTTTTTCCACAGCCCCACCTGGCAATGACCAAACGTTTTGTTCTACATTATGTACCATTAATATTTTATCTGTTTCTTCGTCATGTATTAGTGCATATACGACATCAACTCTTTGCATAAGACTTCTCTCCTTCCAAAAATGAGGAAGAGCCGATTCCTAAGAATCGACTCTTCCTATTAATTCATCACTAACTCAGCTGTGAGCTTTTTTTTTAACTTAGCCAGCATGTCAGTTGTCATTTTGTCTAAATCGTATTCTGCTTTAAAGCCCCACTCTTTCATTGCTGCTGTTGCATCAATAGAGTTTGGCCAGCTATCAGCGATTGTTTGACGAGCTGGATCTACTGCATAATCCATTGTAAACGTCGGAATGTGTTTACGAATTGACGCTGCAATTTGCTCTGGCTCGAAGCTCATTGCTGTAATGTTAAATGCATTTCTATGCACTAGCTTACTTGGATCAGCTTCCATTAATGAAATGATCGCTTGTAAAGCATCAGGCATATACATCATGTCCATATATGTTCCTTCAGCAATGTATGAGGTGTATGCACCTTTTTTAATCGCCTCATAATAAATTTCAACTGCATAATCAGTCGTTCCGCCTCCTGGAGGCGCTACGTAAGAAATTAAACCTGGGAAACGGACACCGCGCGTATCTACGCCAAATTTTTGATGATAATAATCACACAGTAATTCTCCTGCCACTTTGTTTACCCCATACATCGTAGTAGGACGCTGAATTGTATCTTGCGGTGTATTATCTTTTGGCGTTGATGGACCAAATGCACCGATAGAACTTGGCGTGAAGAACTTACAGTTTAATTCACGAGCTGCTTCTAGAGCATTTACAAGTCCACCCATATTTAAATTCCATGCAAATAACGGATTTTTTTCTGCTGTTGCTGAAAGTAAAGCTGCTAAATGAATAATTGTATCTACTTCATTACGCTTTGCGATATCATGTAGTTTTTGTCCATCTGTTACATCTAACGTTTCAAATGGACCAGACGTTACTACTTCACTATCTGTTTCACGAATATCTGTTGCAATAACATTTGATGCGCCGTATACATCACGAAGTTTCATTACTAGTTCAGAACCAATTTGCCCTAAAGAACCGGTTACTAGAATTTTTTTCATTTTCCCCACTCCTCATTTGCAAGCTATTCAAAAGATGTCGTTACTTAAATGATGCCCATTTCTTTTCCTACTTTTTCATACTTAAGAATTGCTTCATCTAACATTTCTTTCGTATGAGCTGCTGTAGGCATATTACGAACGCGCCCTGTTCCTTTTGCTACAGTTGGGAACACGATAGATTTTGCGTATACACCTTCTTCATTTAGACGTTTACTAAATTCTTGTGTTAATACTTCGTCCCCAATGATACAAGGTGTAATTGGCGTTTCACTTTCCCCAATGTTAAAGCCAAGTTCTTTTAATCCTTGTTTCAAGTAGCGGCCATTTTCCCATAAGCGATCGTGTAACTCTGTGCTTTCCATTAAGATTTCAATTGATCTCATGCAAGCTGCTGCATCAGCTGGTGTTAATGCTGTAGAGAATAAGAATGGACGTGAACGAACTTTTAACCAGTCAATTAAGTTTTGTTTCCCTGCTACATATCCACCAATTACCCCAATTGCTTTTGATAATGTACCAATTTGGAAATCAACTTTATCAGAAAGACCGAAGTGCTTTACAGTTCCTGCACCTTTTCCAAGTACACCTGAACCGTGTGCATCATCTACGTATGTCATTAAATCTAACTCTTCTGCAATCTCAACAATTTCTGGTAGTTTTGCAACATCTCCATCCATCGAAAAGACACCATCTGTAATTACCATTAATTTATTGTAAAGACCTGATTCTTTCGCCGCGATTGCTTTTTGGCGTAAATCTTCCATATCAGAATGTTTATAAACAATAATTTTTGCTTTTGATAAACGACTACCGTCAATAATAGATGCATGATTTAATTCGTCTGAAAGAATCGCATCATTTTTATCCATAACAGCTGAAATCGCTGCCATATTACAGTTAAATCCTGATTGATAAGCAATTGCTGCTTCTGTATGTTTAAACTTTGCAATTGTTTCTTCTAACTTAATATGCAAATCTAAAGTACCGTTAATTGTACGAACAGCCCCTGCTCCAACACCGTACTTATGAATAGCACCAATTGCTGCTTCTTGCAAACGGCTATCTGTTGCTAATCCCAGATAGTTGTTTGAAGATAAGTTAATATATTCTTTTCCGCCAATTGTAATGATCGGTCCATTTGAACTCTGAAGCGGATCAATTACGTTATAAAGCCCCTTTGATTTTAAATCCTCTAAATTTTCTTCTAAAAATTTCGCAAGTGTTTTACTAGACATCGTGAAGCCTCCCATCGTTCATGTAAGCGGATTATTGTCTTAATAGTTCTAATAATCCCTCTACTAGCTTAACACGTTTTCAGAATTTATTATAGAAAAATAGTTTAAAGTAACCGCTTACAATTCTAGATTATATATGATTCATTACAATAAATCTATCATTTACTTTTCATATTTGATAGAATTAAAAAAATATTTCGGGAGGTTTCAAACATGGCATTTACAGAATCTGATGTATACAATAACACAGCATTTTTCGAACAATATATGAAACGAAGATACCGAGAAAATAGCCCAAATGAATCCATTGAAAAACCAGTATTCTTTCAGCTCATTGGTCATGTACAAGGAAAACAAATTCTCGATTTAGGCTGTGGTGATGCTAAGTTTGGTGCGGAATTATTAGAGAAGGGATGCTACTCTTATACCGGCATTGAAGGCTCCGAACTTATGTATGAAAAAGCTAAAAAACAACTAGAAAATAAAAATGGATCTGTTCATTTTTTAAACCTCAAAGATTATACCTACCCCTCTTCCACTTTTGATTTAGTAACATCTAGACTCGCCTTACATTATATTGAACATCTTGATACTATTTTTCAAAATGTATTTCAAACTTTAAAAACAAATGGCACCTTTACCTTTAGCGTTCAACATCCCGTTATTACTTCTTCATTTGAAAGCTTACAAACAAGTGGTAAAAGAACGATTTGGCTCGTCGATGATTACTTTAAACTAGGCAAACGGGTTGAACCATGGATTGACCAAGAAGTTATTAAATATCATCGTACAACGGAAGAGTATTTCACATTATTACAGCAAGCCGGATTTACCATTACATCATTAAAAGAAGCTACACCAAATCCAACCTATTTTCAAGATGAAGAAGAGTATAAACGTCGCTTACGTATTCCTCTCTTCCTCTTATTTTCTTGTACCAAATAAAAAAAACGATGAATCACTCATCGTTTTTTTATCTCATTGCCTGAGCAACTTCTTTAACTACACGTCTTCCTCTTCCGTGAGGGATACAAAGCGGTGTTCCAAACAACGGATCCGTACTAATTTGACACTCCATTCGGAATACATCACGTACTAGTTTCTCATCTACCACTTCTTCAGGTTTACCTTGTGCATATATTTGTTTATCTTGAATTGCTACAATGTTATCTGCATAGCGGCATGCTAAATTCAGATCATGTAATACCATAACAATTGTTCTTTGTTCTGTTTCATTTAATTCGAATAATAAATCTAGCACTTCAATTTGGTGAGTCATATCTAAGTATGTAGTTGGCTCATCCAGTAAAATGATATCTGTATCTTGTGCAAGTGTCATTGCGATCCAAGCACGTTGACGCTGCCCACCTGAAAGAGCATGCACATCACGCTCAGCAAATTCTGTCATACCTGTTGCTGCAAGTGCCTTCTGTACCATTTCCTCATCTTTTTCTGACCACTGTTTCAGCCATGTTTGATATGGATAGCGTCCTTGTTTTACAAGTTGCAATACTGTAAGCCCTTCTGGTGCTTGCGGTCCTTGCGGTAAAATTGCCATTTGACGAGCAATTTGCTTCGTTTGCATACTTTGAATAGCTTGATTATCTAACAAAATGTCACCAGTTGTTGGCTTTAATAATCTAGCTAGTGAACGTAATAAAGTTGATTTCCCGCAACCGTTGGAACCGATAAAGATTGTAATTTCACCTTTTGGAATTTCTAAATTCAACTCATCAATAATAATTGTTTCACCATAAGACAACGTCAAGCGTTTCGTCTCCAATGCTTTTTGCATATTCATCTCCCTTTATGAATTCCGACTTTTATAAAGTAAATAAATAAAATAAGGTGCACCAATTGCTGATGTAAATACCCCTGCTGGAATTTCAAGTGGTGTGAAAATTGTACGCCCTATTAAATCTGCAGCAAGTACTAGAATTGCACCGACAATAGCTGCAACTGGGAGCAATGCACCGTATAAAGAACCAACTAGCCTTCGTGAAATATGAGGTGCCATTAAACCGACAAATCCAATCCCTCCGGCGAAGGCAACTGCTCCCCCAATTAAAGCCGTACTAAGTAATAACATGAATACGCGTGACTTCGTTAAAGGAACACCAAGTCCTACCGCAATATCATCCCCTAGCTCTTGCGCATTTAAATGTCTAGCAGCTATAAATGATATTACTGTTAAAATGAGAACCCACGGTGCAAGTACCATAACATTTTGCCAAGAAGAGCCATAAACGGTACCCGTAATCCATACATTCGCTTGGCTCGCTTGATAAATTGGTGCTAACAACATAAATAATGTTGTTGCCGCCTTCGTTAATGCCCAAAATCCAACACCAATTAAAACGAGAATAATTGGTGATAATCCATCATTTTTCCATGCAAATAAGTATACAAAAACCGCTACAATCGTTGCTCCTGCAAAAGCTGCTAACGGCATATAATGAATGCTTACAGTTAGCGCATTATTTTTATCACTAAATAGCGCTAAAAATAATACAACTGCGACACTTGCCCCGCCCGTAATCCCGATGATATCAGGAGAAGCAAGTGGATTTCGAACGAGCCCTTGTAAAATACAGCCCGCTACCGCAAGCGCAATTCCTACGAGGATAGCAATTAAAATACGTGGCATACGAAACTTATTTACAACCATATTTGACATTGCATCGCCATTTCCGGTAATTGCTTGCCATACGTCATAAGGAGCAATTTTCATGTCTCCCATACCTGCGCTCGCAAAGAATAATCCTATTAAAACAACTAGTAAACTTAACAAGACGAGACAAGCTCGTTTATACATTAAAAACGAGAGCTCACCTTTTCCTATACGAAACGGAATATATTTCTTCATTTGCTAAGCCCTCTCTTACGTGCAATATAAATAAAGAATGGAGCTCCAATAAATGCTGTCATAACTCCTACTGGTACTTCTTGTGGCATAATGACATATCTTGCTGCTATATCAGCCAATATTAGTAGTATTGCACCTAACAATCCGCTATAAGGCACTCTCCATCTGTGGTCAACTCCAACAAGAAATCTCGCAAAATGCGGAGTAATAATTCCAATAAATCCAATTGGGCCAGCAACCGCAACTGAACCACCAGACAACAGTACAATAATAAGTAACACGAATGATTTCATTAAAATTGTTCGTTGTCCAAGTCCTTTCGCGACGTCTTCTCCCATCATCAATGTATTTACTTTCCCTGCCATCATAAGAGATGCAATCCATCCTATTAATAAATATGGGAATACAGATTGTAAAATTTCTAACTTTCTCCCTTGCACAGATCCAGCAAGCCAAAATAATACCTCTTCAAGTGCTTTTTCATTTAACACAAGTAATCCTTGTGTTAATGATGAAAATAATGCACTAATTGCGACCCCTGCTAACGTTAACTTAAGAGGAGTAGTCCCTTCTTTTCCTAAAGAACTAGAAGCAAATACAAGTACAGCTGCAACCGCCGCTCCTAAAAAGGCAATCCATGTGAAAGCTGATAATGATGTTACTGAAAAGATTACAATTGCTACAACTATAAAGAACGCAGCACCTGAATTTAATCCAATAAAATCTGGAGAAGCAAGTGGATTCTTAGTTAAAGTTTGCATAAGACAACCAGCAATGGCTAAACTAGCACCAACACTAGCTGCAATTAACGCCCTAGGCAGACGTACATTTTGAATAATAATATGTTCATTGGAACCGTTAAAATGGAAAAAAGCATCCAATGCTAGTTTCCAACTCGTATTTGTATATCCGAAAATAATACTTCCCCAAATACAAATAACGACTGCAATGATTCCAACAAATAATCCAATCCATTTTGCTCGATTTGTTTTTAATAACATGCAGCGTTTCCCCTTCAATGTATAATGATACGTTGTTAGTGTATTTCAACTTAATTCTCATTGTCAACGGAAATGAGAATTATTTTCACCCATATGTATTGACAATCAAAAGATAAAGGCTTAATATCATGCTTGCTATTGAAAAATATTCTCAACATATAGGGGGTACATAATGAATTTCATGCGGAAGAAATCGTTTACAGTATTTGTATTTTTACTAGCATTTTCAATGCTTTTAAGCGCTTGTGGAAAATCAAATAACAAAGAAGAATCTACAAAAGAAGATAATAAAAAAGAAGTGGTTACTGTAGAACATGCAATGGGTAAAACAGAAGTTCCTGCTAATCCAAAACGTGTAGTTATCTTAACAAATGAAGGAACTGAAGCTTTACTTGAATTAGGTGTGAAACCAGTTGGTGCTGTAAAGTCTTGGACTGGTGACCCATGGTATCCACATATTAAGGATAAAATGAAAGATGTAAAAGTTGTTGGTGATGAAGGACAAGTTAACGTTGAAACAATCGCTTCTTTAAAACCAGACTTAATTATCGGTAACAAAATGCGCCACGAAAAAGTGTACGAACAATTAAAAGCAATTGCACCTACTGTGTTCTCAGAAACATTACGTGGTGAATGGAAAGATAACTTCAAATTTTATGCAAAAGCATTAAATAAAGAAAAAGAAGGTCAAAAAGTTGTAGCTGATTACGAATCACGTATGAAAGATTTAAAAGGCAAACTTGGCGATAAAGTAAATCAAGAAATCTCTATGGTTCGTTTCATGCCTGGTGATGTTCGTATTTATCATGGCGATACATTCTCTGGTGTTATTTTAAAAGAACTTGGATTTAAACGTCCTGGAGATCAAAACAAAGATGATTTTGCAGAGCGTAACGTATCTAAAGAGCGTATTTCTGCTATGGATGGTGACGTATTATTCTACTTCACATTCGATAAAGGAAATGAGAAAAAAGGATCTGAACTAGAAAAAGAATATATAAACGATCCTCTATTTAAAAATTTAAATGCCGTAAAGAATGGTAAAGCATACAAAGTCGACGATGTTATTTGGAATACAGCTGGCGGTGTAATTGCTGCTAACCTATTACTAGATGACATCGAAAAACGCTTTGTTAAATAATATTTCCTTAACCAGCTCCCTTCTGTGGAGCTGGTTATTTTTCAATTCACTTAAATGTCACATTATTTCGTTTTGTATTTTTATTCCCAATATGTTATATTGAGAAAGTAAATAGAATATATTTTCTTTATATCAGAATAAATGTTTTAATCTAAATTTTCTGATTAATCACTATTTTATTTTCTTTTAGAATTCAATTATTACATTTGAAAACGCTTATCATCTCGTTTTCAGGGCAAAATACAGTAACGGTCGAAGAAAAATAGAACTTTTTTAGAAATTTTCTTTCTATTTCCATATAATTCTATTGACTTCTAAATATTTTGTAAATTAAAATGATTACATAAATATCCGTTATACAGGATTAGGGGGAAACAAAAATGGATGCAGCTTTAAAATTAGACAAAGCTGGAGAGCAACAATCACCAAAAAAACATCCACCAGGGTTATACTTGTTGTTCTTTACAGAGGCATGGGAAAGATTTAGTTATTACGGAATGCGTGGCTTATTAGTTCTTTATTTAACAACGAGCTTAGTAAGCGGCGGTTTAGGATTTGATAAAGCAGTTGCAGTTCAAATTTACGGTATTTTCACAATGTTAGTATACTTCACACCTATTATTGGTGGTTGGTTAACTGACCATTTCATTACGAAGCGACATGCCATTACTATTGGTGGTATCATCATGGCAATTGGTAACTTTGTATTATTCTCAATGAACACAAAAACTGGACTTTTCTTAGGATTAGGATTATTAGTTATTGGTAACGGATTCTTCAAACCAAATATTTCGACTTTATTAGGTCAATTATATAGCGAAAATGATTCTCGTCGTGATAGTGCCTTCACTATCTTCTACATGGGGATTAACTTAGGAGCTCTTATCGCTCCATTCATTTGCGGTTACTTTGCAGATTATAGATACGGTTTCTTAACAGCTTGTATCGGTATGATTATTGGGCAGCTTGCCTTTAATTTCTTAGCACCTCGTTACTTAGGGTCTATCGGAACAACTGTTGTAGGTAAACAATCTAAAGAAAAAAATGCAAAAGCAATTGAGAAAAAACCTTTAACAACACAAGAGAAAAAACGTACTGCTGCAATTTTAATTTTAACTTGTTTCGTAGTATTCTTCTGGGCAGGATTTGAGCAAGCTGGTAGTTCTTTAACACTTTACACAGATAAGTTCGTCGATCGTACAATTGGTGGATTTACAATTCCAACACCTTGGTTCCAATCTGTAAACCCACTATTCATTATCTTACTAGCATTACCTGTTTCTGCGTTATGGATTAAGCTTTCAAAAACAAAAAATGGCGATTTGAAAATCCCAACAAAAATGGCATTAGGCATGATTTTACTAGGGATTGGATATTTAGTTCTAACTTTAGCTGTTTTAAAAACTGGTAGCGATGAAGGTAACATTACAATGAAAGCAAACTTACTATTCATTGTATTCACTTACATGTTCCACACAATCGGTGAGTTATTCTTATCACCAATCGGATTATCTATGGTAAGTGCAATTGCTCCTGTTAAATTAGCATCATTATTAATGGGTGTATGGTTAGCTGGTACTGGCTTCGCAAACTTATTAGCAGGACAATTAGCTGCTTTCACTCAATCTTTAGGATATTTAGAAGTATTCGCAAGTATCGGTATTATCGTAATTGTACTGGGATTAGTACTTCTTATGTTCTCTAAGAAAATTGCACATATGATGGAATAATAAAAAAGACGCTTCTCAATTGAGAAGCGTCTTTTTTATTATTTCTCCTCTAAAGCTGTCACGTCCACATGAACGCTCTCACCAGGATTAGATACATCATACACTTGAGCACTCCCCTTCTGCTCATCACAGCTCTCAATCCATACTGGTACGCCCTCATATGTAACGTCAATTCTACTTGAAGAAGATAAAATTTGTTTCACACGTTTCACATCCATACTACTATCCCTCCTTTTGCTTACTACACTCCTTTCTATTTTTTCTTTTCCTTTTAGAATATATTCCGTAAGGCAGCATGTTGATTGATAGTCATTTCTTCCTCACATGCTAATATTTACTCTCTCACTACCTTTCTGACAAATAAAAAAAGACGTATATTCCATACGTCTTTTTCCATAATATTCAAATTTTAAGAAAATAATGTTTTTACTACCGCACTTACTTTATCATTATGGATTTGATAATACACTTCTAATCCTCGTCTTTCAAAGCGCACTACTTTATTTTGCTTTAACTTCGTTAAATGTTGTGAAACCGTTGATTGCGGAATTTCTAATACTTCCTGTAGTTGTGTTACATTACATGTTCCTCTTTGCATAAGTTCCATTACTAGACGTAGACGAAGTGGGTGAGCTAACGCTCTTAACATTTGTACATCTTCTTCTGAAATACGACATTCGAATTGATTTTGGCTCATAAAGTTCCCCTCATTTTCGTTTTTATTTGCGTTTTTATGTTCTTTTTATTTATTTATATATCTGTTCTTATATTTCCTGTTACGACATAACTTTATCAACCTATAAAGCCGAAAAATTTTTCCATCTTTATCAGCAAAAATTCAGGAAAAAATCCTTGCTGATTTTGAATATTATACTATATGATATAACGAAAAAGCAAAATAATGGCCTACGAATACTTTGCTTGCAAACGTTGTTTTATCAAGCTTTTTGTTATATTTTCACCTCATTGAAACGCACAGTAACGGTATTGTAAAATACCGTCTATAATTGATAACCTATCGTAATGTAGTTGAACTATAATTAACCTCTTTGTTACGCTAAAAGGAATTTTCAGTAAAAAGAGATGATGTGATATTAAAAATTTGTTTCTAATTTTTTATTCGTATTGCAAGCGGTTGGACTGTTGTGCAAAACTTCCTATTTAAATCCACTCACCAATCCTCCCTCACACTAGATCAAATAGGACAGATCAGTTCATATATCAAACTTTATACTCGATATAAAAGATGGCATCTAATATACACTTATAGGAAACATGCCAGCTGAATAAGCAAAATAATATGCAAATAGTTTATACAGCACACTTAAATTCATTTGAGTGTGTTTTTTGTCTACTTTATGAACAAAGCTTTTCTTTTAACACTATTATGGAATAATTATACTTTTTTACGTTGACAATAGTGTTGAAGGAGAATATACTAAGCATGTAAGTTGATTGTGAATAGTTTCACAAATAATGTGAATTTCTTCACATATAATAGATAGGAGTTGTCATTATTATGAGTACTTGGACACAAATTTATGACCCATTAAACAATATTTGGTTATCTGCACTAATCGCAGCACTTCCAATCTTTTGTTTCATCATTTGTTTAATGGGATTCAAAATGAAAAGTTACATGGCTGGTCTTTATAGTGTGATTGTCGCTATTATCCTTGCAATATTTGTTTATAAAATGCCAGCAACAGTAGCTGTAGCATCTGCTGGATTCGGTGTTTTATCTGGATTTTATCCAATTTGTACTATCGTTATCGCCGCAATTTTCCTTTACAAATTAACTGTTAAAACAGAGCAATTCAATATTATTCGCGATAGTATTTCAAGCATTACAAATGATCAACGTTTACAAGTATTATTAATCGCTTATTCTTTCGGTGCTTTCTTAGAAGGTGCAGCTGGTCTAGGGGTTCCAGTTGCTATTACAGCCGCACTACTTGTAGGTATGGGCTTTAATCCATTAAAAGCAGCAGGTATTTGTTTAGTAGCTAATATTGCTGGTGGTGCTATGGGTGCTATGGGTATTCCAGTTACAGTGCCAGCACAATTAACTCAACTTGACGCATTAACTATTGGTCGTCAAACTGTTCTTATTTTACCTTTCATTAGTATTATTTTACCTTTCTTACTTGTTTCAATGGTCGATGGAATTAAAGGTATTAAAGAAACTTGGCAAGGTATTCTTGTAAGTGGTGTTTCTTTCGCTATTACTCAATTCGCTGTGACTTACTTCTTAGGTGCAGAACTTACTAATATTTTCGCAGCAGTTGTAAGTATGATTGCTCTTGCATTATTCTTACGTGTTTGGCAACCAAAATCTTCTACTAAAGAAGAAAAACAAGAAACTAAAGTATCACATACATTCAATCAAATTTTATACGCTTGGTCTCCATTCGTATTCTTAACTGCATTTGTAACAATCTTTAACTTAAAACCGATTAAAGCTTTATTTGCTCCAGATGGTGCGTTAGCAAACTTAGTATTTAACATTCAGTTCCCTGGTCTTCATAATGCTGTTATGAAAACTACACCAATTACAAAAGCTGATACACCTTTCGCAGCTGTTTTCAAATTTGATGTATTCTCTTCTACAACTACTGCGATTGTACTAGCAATTATCGTTTCACTTATCGTTTACCGCGTAAAAGGTAAAATGGTTAAAGAATTAATGATTGAAACAATGAAAGAATTAAAAGCTCCAGTATATACAATTTGTAGCGTTATCGCTTTAGCTTACGTAGAAAACTACTCTGGTATGTCATCTACACTTGGACTTGCATTCTCTTCTACTGGTAATGCATTCCCAGTTCTTTCTCCAATCTTAGGATGGATTGGCGTATTCATTACAGGTTCAGTAGTTTCAAGTGGTTCTTTATTCGCACCACTTCAAGCAGTAACAGCAGACCAGTTAAACATCGTTCCTTCTACACTCGTTGCCTTAAACGTAGTAGGTGGTACAATGGCAAAAATGGTTTCACCACAATCTGTAGCAGTTGCTTGTGCCGCAGTTGGACTAGTTGGTAAAGAATCTGCTCTATTTAAAACAGCAATGAAATACAGTTTAATCTTCTTAGCTGTTATTAGCTTACTTCAATTAAACGCTGTATTTAATATCTTTTAAAAATAAAACACCGATCCAAGTGGATCGGTGTTTTTCACATTACATTTTTTTATTTTTTAATAAAGAAGCTCCAGCAATTTCAGGGTGAGTCATTTCGAATGGATCTAAAATAATATCCAATTCCTCTTCTGTCAGTACACCATGTTCTAAACATAACTCCCTAACAGATTTCCCTGTTTCAATTGCTTCACGTGCAATACGAGATGCTACTTCATAACCAATATGAGGATTAACTGCTGTAATAATTCCAACACTTTTCTCAACATATTGCTTCAGCAATTCTTCATTTGCCGTAATTCCTTCAATACAATATTCACGGAATACACGGAATCCATTATTCATAATACTAATAGATTGAATTAAATTAAATACAAGCACAGGCTCCATTACGTTTAACTCTAATTGTCCTGCTTCTGATGCTAAGCAAATTGTATGATCGTTTCCGATTACTTGGAATGCGACTTGGTTAATCACTTCTGCCATAACTGGATTTACTTTACCTGGCATAATCGATGAACCTGGCTGACGTGCTGGCAATTGAATTTCAGCTAACCCAACACGTGGTCCAGACGCCATAATACGAAGATCGTTTGCAATTTTAGACATGTTCATCATACATACTTTAAGTGCTGCAGATACTTCTGTGTATGCATCTGTATTTTGCGTTGCATCAACTAAATGCTCTGCACCAACAAGTGGGAATCCACTAAACGTTCTTAAATGTTTTACCACTTGTTCAATATACATAGGATTTGCATTCAATCCTGTACCAACAGCTGTCGCCCCCATATTCACTTCATATAAATGCTGACGAGACTGTTTAATTCTTTTTATATCACGCGCAAGCACTCGGCTATACGCTTCAAATTCTTGTCCAAGGCGAATTGGAACTGCATCTTGTAAATGTGTGCGTCCCATTTTAATAACGTGATCAAACTCTTTTGCTTTTTTACGAAAAGCAGAATGAAGTTCTTCCATTGTAATAAGAAGCTTTTCTAACATCATAAGAGTTGCAATATGAATCCCTGTTGGAAACGCATCGTTCGTTGATTGGGCCATGTTCACATGAGTGTTTGGGCTAATTTTCGCATACGCCCCTTTTTCATATCCCATACGTTCTAACGCTCTATTCGCAATTACTTCATTTGTATTCATATTAATAGAAGTTCCGGCTCCGCCTTGAATAGGATCCACGATAAATTGATCATGAAACTTTCCATCAACAATTTCTTGCGCTGCTTCTGCAATTTCATGTCCAATGTCTTTAGCTAAGTAACCAGTATCTATATTCGCAAGCGCCGCCGCTTTTTTCACAATTGCCATTGCTGTAATGAGTGATGGATGAATGCGATATCCTGTAATTGGGAAGTTTTCTACGGCACGTAATGTTTGTACACCATAATAAGCTGCACTTGGTACTTCTTTTTTACCTAAAAAATCTTTTTCTATACGTATATCCTTCGTTGCTATCATTTTTATCACCTATACTTTTTCATTCTAAATCCTTATCCAAAAAATCCGCCCTCTAAAAACACGAGTATCATTCAGAAGAATTTTTCAGTATCCACCTTCACTATATAGCACCTTTTTTGAAAGCGCAAACATTTATTTTTCTGTATATCCTTTTTATTAAAGTTTATAGAAAATCATTCTTCTACTTTCCTTATTTCCACTCGTTTAATTTGATGCATATCCTTTTCAAGGACTTTAAAATAAAAACCGTGTTTCTCAATAATATCTCCTTCAGCAACGATTTGTTTTTGTACCATAATCCAGCCACCAATTGTATCTACATCATCAGCAATTAAATGTATGCCAAGCAAATCATTTACTTCACTAATAAGCACTTTTCCCTCTACGATTTTATAACCTTCACTTATATGCTCTATAGGGGGATTCTCATCTTCATCGTATTCATCTCGAATTTCTCCAACAATTTCTTCTAAAATATCTTCTAGTGTAACAATCCCAGCTGTACCACCATATTCATCATACAATACAGCTAATGGAATGTGTTTTCTTTGCATTTGTAATAGTAAATCATGAATTGGAATATTTTCTAGCACTTCAATAACTGGCCTTGTATATGGCATAATTGAGCACTCCTCATCCCGATTACCATCCATATAACGAATAAATAAATCTTTTACATTAACCATCCCAATAATTTCATCTTTATCTTCACCAAATACAGGATATCTCGTGTACTTTTCTTGCGCGATTACTTTAATATGTGTTTCAAATGGTTCGTCCTCATATAAGCCTACAACTTCCGTACGAGGTACCATAATTTCTTTTGCTACTCTATTATCAAATTCAAAAATATTATTTACATATTTAAATTCCCTTTGGTTAATCTCTCCGCTCTCATAGCTCTCAGATAAGATTAACCTTAATTCTTCTTCTGAATGAGCTACTTCATGTTCAGAAGCTGGATGTAATCCGAATAAACCAGTTACAACCCTCGCTGAACCATTCAAAGCCCAAATAAACGGATACATAACTCGGTAAAAATAAATAAGTGGTTTCGATAACAATAAGCTAACTTGTTCTGCTTTTTGTATAGCAAATGTCTTTGGAGCAAGTTCCCCAATGACAACATGTAAAAATGTAATTACTGCAAAGGCAATAATAAATGAAACTGTACTGGAAATTGCAGGTGAGAATTTTAATTTTAAAAACAACGGCTCGAGTAAATGTTTAATGGTTGGTTCCCCTAACCACCCAAGCCCTAAAGCAGTAATTGTAATACCTAGCTGACAGGCCGATAAATATTCATCTAAATTTGAAGTTACCTTTTTAGCTGCCAGTGCACCTCGTCTTTTTTCGCTAACGAGTTGATCAATACGACTGCTACGTACCTTAATAATTGCAAATTCAACAGCCACAAAAAATGCTGTTAACCCAATAAGAATGACTACCATCAATAATTTTAAAATATCCACATATGCTCTTTAGCTTTCTTAGCTAAAGTTACACCTCCTTTTAAAAAGAAGTTTCACTTTAGTTTCTTCAATTATTGGAAAGCAACTCTATATAAAATCCACCAATTTTCAAACCTCATACAATTCTAAAGGTAAACCATCAGGATCTTGGAAAAAGACGAATTTCTTCCCCGTTATTTCATCAATACGGATCGGTTCCGTCTCAACACCACATTGGTTTAAATGCTTCACAGCTTCTTCTATATTTGTAACAGCAAATGCTAAATGTCTAAGACCGGCTGCTTCTGGAAAACTTTTACGCTCAGGCGGATTTGGAAATGAAAATAATTCGATTTGATACTCTTCTCCTACACATAAATCTAATTTATAAGAATCTCGTTCCTTTCTATATACTTCATTTATCTCTTTAAACCCTAATATCCTAGTATAAAAATCCTTTGACGTCTCATAATTCGAACAAATAATTGCAACGTGATGCACTCTACATATATTCATGCTCTCTCTATTCCTTTCTTTACCAAAGATGCATATTCTCCCTTGAAATGAAAAACATATATAGCAGAATATCTCTTTTAGGGGGCTTACCATGAAATTCATTACTTTTTTCGTCGGACTAATTGTTGTTTTCTTGCTCGCTTATATTGCTAGCAATAATAAGAAGCATATTAAATTTAAACCAATTTTTATCATGCTTATTATACAGTTAATTTTAACCTATTTACTATTAAATACAGAAATCGGCCTCATACTTATTAGAATAATTTCCTGTTTGTTTACCAAGCTACTCGAGTATGCTGCTGATGGAATAAATTTCGTATTTGGTGGTCTTGCAAATAAAGGTGAAATGCCATTTTTCCTTACTGTATTATTACCAATCGTCTTTATTTCTGTTTTAATTGGTATATTACAACATTTCAAAATACTACCATTTTTTATTCGTTGGATCGGGTACTTTCTTAGTAAAATAAATGGTCTTGGTAAATTAGAATCTTACAACGCTATCGCCTCTGCCATTGTCGGCCAATCAGAAGTTTTTATTACAGTGAAAAAACAATTAGCTCAAATTCCAAAACACCGTCTTTATACACTTTGTGCCTCTGCTATGTCAACCGTATCTATGTCTATCGTAGGTGCCTATATGACAATGATTGAACCTAAATATGTAGTAACTGCACTCGTTCTCAATTTATTTAGCGGTTTTATTATCATACTCATCATTAACCCTTACGACGTTAAAGATGACGAAGATATTTTAGAAATCAAAGGTGAAAAACAAAGCTTTTTTGAAATGCTTGGAGAATACATTCTTGATGGTTTTCGTGTAGCCATTGTTGTCGGCGCTATGCTCATCGGATTCGTCGCATTAATTAGTTGTATTAATGACCTGTTCCTCATTATATTCGGTATTACGTTCCAACAATTAATCGGCTATGTATTTGCACCTATCGCATTCCTTATCGGTGTACCCAGTTCTGAAATTGTCGCGGCTGGCAGCATTATGGCAACGAAGCTTGTAACGAATGAATTTGTCGCAATGATGGACCTTAGTAAAATTTCTAATAGCCTTTCTCCCCGTACAGTTGGTATTATTTCTGTTTTCCTTGTATCTTTTGCCAATTTTTCTTCCATTGGTATTATTTCAGGTGCGGTAAAAGGACTAAACGAAGAACAAGGAAACGTTGTTGCGAGGTTTGGCCTTAAATTACTATATGGAGCTACTCTCGTTAGTATTTTATCTGCAATTATCGTAAGCATTATGTTGTAATTAGGTAAAATTTTATCATTTTCTTATCCCTATCTTTTGTATACAATAACGAATAGGTGTCTTATAAATAATCAAGACATCTATTTTTTATACATGTACAATCGCTTTTATTTAGCGTAAAATATTTTTTATGTGTTTGAATACACTTCTAAATGTATACACTTTGATAGTTTTAAAGGAGAAAAAATGATGAAATCCGACACGAACAACAATACGCGAGCCAAAAAAGGACGCTCAAAGAAAAAACGCCTACTTTGGTTCCTTCTTATTCCATTACTAATTGTAGCACTTGGAGCAGGAGGCTACTCCTTCCATATATACAGTAAAGCAAAGTCCGTCTTAAATAATGCTTATGCTGAACTAGGTCGAGGAGATAAGTCCAGTAAACGTGAAAAAGCTGTTAAACCTATGACCGACAATATTTCCGTACTAATTATGGGTGTTGATGAAAGTGATATTAGGGAAAAAGGTTATGGAAAAGCAACTCGAACAGATGCGTTATTACTTGCAACAATTAATAAAAACGATAAATCCGTTAAACTTGTAAGCATTCCACGTGACTCACGCGTCTACATTAAATCACGTGATAAATACGATAAAATCACACATGCGCACGTATTCGGTGGTGTAGACAGCACAATTGATACGGTAGAGAACTTTTTAGATGTTCCAGTTGACTACTATGTAAAATTCAATTTTAAATCCTTTATTAAAATTGTTGATTCTCTTGGTGGTATTACTGTAGACGTTCCAGTTGAGTTCACAGAGCAAAATAGTAAAGATGAAGCAGATGCCATTCATCTAAAAAAAGGACGTCAACATTTAAATGGAGAAGAGGCACTGGCACTAGCTAGAACTCGTCATATCGATAGTGATTATATGCGTGGTCAACGTCAACAGCTTGTATTAGAGGCCATTGCTGAAAAGGCACTATCTCTTAATTCCATTAATAAAATCGGTGGCCTACTAGACGCTGTCGATAAAGATTTAAAAACTAATTTAACTTTTGATGATATGATGACAATTACAAAAAATTCAATGGATTCAAATTTAAAAATGGAAAAAATGCAAGTAGAGGGTACAGATAAATATATAGGTGGTATTTATTATTACGTTCCAAATAAAAAAAGCGTCGATACTATTTCAACTACCCTTCAAAAACATCTCGGTGTTACGAATAAAAATGAACATAAAAAATTATAATAAAAAGGCTGCTAGATCTTTCTAGACAGCCTTTTTATTATATTTTTCAACATATTTTTCATACACATTGTGACAAGAAGTGACAATTATTACAGCGGTGTAACATTTTTTATGAAAACATTACACACACAGTGAAAATAATAGTATACTAGTACGTACATAATGTTATTTTCATCATTTTTATACAAAAAATGTAATACATATATTTATACATAAATTTCTGGGGGGAAATAAATGAAGCTAAGTAAAATACTGATTGGTTCTGCAATTGCTGGGGGCATATTACTTTGTGTAGGCGGTGTTGGGGGATATCAATATGTATCCAAATTAAATAATCAATTAGATACTACTGCATTACCAAATACTACATTTGAAGGTATTTCTCTCGACGGAAAAAATAAGAAGGATATTCAAGCAATTATTAATCAAAAGGTAACTGAGTTAGATCAAAAATCCCTTACCTACATATTCCAAAACGATAAACAAACTTACACATGGAAAGATTTAGGGATAAATTATAAAGAGAAAGATATTATTGACAAAATCTTCAAAGAACAAGAAGGAAACGTAATGAATCGTTACAAAATGCGTAAGCAAGCTGAAAACGGTGAATTAAAACGTGACTATAAATTAACACCACAATTAAATGCAACAGCTTATGAAACCTTTATAAAAGATAAATATAATGAAACATTAAAAAATCCTGTTAACGCAGAATTAAGTATTGAAGGCTCAACAGTAAATATTAGTCAAAGCCAAAACGGAGAAAAAATTGATAAAGGGAAACTAAGCGGTTTAACAAATGAAGCTATTACTACTGGTAAATCAGATGTTACATTACCAGTTACATTCATAAAACCAGAACGTTCTACAGAAGACATACAGAAAATGGGTATTAAAGAAGTCATTGCTGAATATTCTACTCCAATGGCTGGCCGTAACGGAAATCAATCATTTAACGTAAATAAGTCAGCTAATACTTTAAGTGGGGTTATTGTCGCACCTGATGAAACATTTAGTTTTAACGGTCGCGTTGGCGTAACTGATGCTGCACATGGCTATAAATCTGCAGCAGTATATTCACAAGGTAAAGTAATACAAAGTGCAGGCGGAGGAGTTTGCCAAGTCAGTAGTACATTATACAGTGCAGCTTTAAGGGCAGATTTAGGCATTGTTTCTCGAAGCAATCATTCTATGCCAGTAAATTATTTACCACTTGGGCAAGATGCAGCAGTAGCAGATTATGGTCCAGATTTAAAATTTAAAAATAATACAGGCAATCATATTTATATTCAAGCATTTTCAAATGGAGGTAGTATTACTACACGCATTTTCGGTACAAATACTGGTAAAAATGTTGAAGTTTCTTCTCAAGTAATTAGTAGAACTAGTGATAAAATCACCGCGGTTACGTATAAAAAAGTAACACAAAACGGGGAAGTAATATCAAATGGACAAATTTCAAAAAGCGTATATAAAAGCGCTCCAAAAGAATAGATAATATCAACCGAATAGCATAAAGAAAAAGGCGTGATTTAATCACGCCTTTTTCTTTTGCAGTAATAGTAAAAAAGTTTCAAGATGGTCTTTCGTTTCTTCTAAAGACCACATACGATTTCCTTGCTTCGCAGCTAATACACACGCCTCTTCCCACGCGTTCTTTTTCTTCATATTTATTAATTCATCACGTAATTTCAAAACAATTTCTTCGTCTTCTTGTTCAATAAACTCTTCCATCACGCTTACTATTTCATCCTCATGAATACTTAACGTACAGTACGATTTAAGAAAGTATTGTAATGTCGTATACATAATGTACTCCCCCTTCTTATTTATCAGATGGATAAGAAGTAATAATCTTAAACCCTAATTCTCCTGACTTATCTCTTGCTAAAACAGTAACAGTTTTTACTAACTTGTCTTTTACACTCATATTTTTCTTTATTACCGTTTTTCCAACAGGAAATGAATGAGTTGTATTTAATACGAGACGAGCCTCTTTAGAATTTTTTAACCAATCTTGAATTTCCTTGTCATGTTGCTTCAAGCTATCTTTTACAGCTTTCGTCGCTGTTTCTTTATCATAGTATGTACTTGCGGCTGACACTTTATCTGTCTTCAAGCGATTCTTCAAATCCTCTTCTGACTTGCCTACATGTCTTTCAATCGTATGACCATTTTTAGGTGGTCCTTCCATTTCATCTAAAATATTATCACTAATTTTTTCTACCGATGTAGCTTGATTCCCTGTCTGTTTCTCTGTTTTTTGTTCTTTTCCTGCACATCCACTTAAGATCAGCATTAATGCCAATAAACTACTGAAGAAAAGACTACTTATTCGTTTCATCATATCACCTCTTCCATGATTATTATCGCAACTTCACTAAAAGTCAATTTCACAACGAAAAAATCTATCAGTTTTCATTTTTTTTATCTATTTTTCCATATTTACCCCAGCAATTTCATCAACCCTCTATTTTTTGCCTTTTATAATATATACCCCCTATTTTTTTCGGTTATTTCCCAGATAAAATCACCGATAACATAACTATAAAACTCTTTTATACAAAGGTTTTTATAGTATTTTTAAAAATATTTTAAAATACCCCTATTTTTACATACCCAATACCCATATAAGGTATAAAACACCCTTCTTATCAACGTTTTTCTACATTATGTAAATTTCCCCTTGCCTATACAAACGAAATGTGGTGTAATGCAAAAAAAGATAAAGGATTTTAAACAATGGCTGAAACGATTCAAAATTTCTTAACAGAATACTATTCAATCGCAATTCCACTTAGTATCTTAATTAACATCATCATTAGTCTTTTAGGTTTTATCCCTAGTATTTTTTTAACCGCCATTAATATACAGCTCTTTGGCGTAACAAATGGTACTGTTATTTCGATCGCAGGCGAAGCATTAGGGGCTATTATCTCGTTTTATATTTACCGCATGGGCCTTCAAAAGTTCACTCACGATAAAGTAAATAAATACCCAAAGGTAGAGCGTCTTCTTTATGTAGAAGGTAGAGAGGCCTTTCTACTCGTTCTATCGTTTCGCTTGATACCTTTCATCCCATCAAGTATTGTGACTTTATTTGCGGCTCTAGGTAAGATGTCATTACTCTCCTTCAGTATTGCCAGCACAATAGGGAAAATACCGGCATTGTTAATCGAAGTATATTCTGCCTATCATGTCATGAACGGAACAAATGAAGCAAAGTGGATTGTGACAATTGCAGGTTGTATCGGATTATATTATTTGTGGAAAAAATGGAGAAAAAAATAAAGAAGGAGCATAGGCTCCTTCTTTATTTTTGAGGTATTTTATTAATAGCTATCCTTTAAATTCTTAGTTAATACCAACAGCACTAAATGATTGCTTAACTGCTGCTACTTCCGCAGAAGTCGCACCATATAAATCAGCTGCAGCTTGTACTGCACCAGCACGAGCTTGGCTAAATGTAGTAGATTGCGTGAAATATTGTGTGTTTGCACGGTAATAAATTGCACCTAACTTATCTTTACCAATGCCCGTTACAGTTACACCCGAATGCGTACCACCATTTGCTAATAAATAAGCTTGTTTGTTAATGATACCACTGTTTGTATGAACCCCACCGTTATCACTAGTACCAGTGTAACGCTTAGAATAATGGTCTGGATCACCGTATTTCGCTGGATCACTCATAGAGCGAAGCGCATCTCCTGCTTTACCAGGCGTATAAATATCTTCACCAATCTCCCAATCCGGGTTACGGTTATCATAGAATTCTACTAAAGTACCAAAAATATCAGAAATTGCTTCATTTAGCGCTCCTGATTCATTTTGATAAATTAAGTCCGAGCTATTTTCAGTAACAGCATGCGTTAATTCGTGACCAATTACATCAATTCCACCAGATAATGAAGTGAATGTTACACCATCACCATCTCCGTATACCATTTGTGAGCCATTCCAGAATGCATTATTATACTTACTTCCGTAATGAACTGTCGATTTTAACGGAGCTCCTGCATCATTAATAGAGTTTCTGTTAAATGTAGCTTTATAATAATCATATGTTCTACCTGCATAGTAATGAGCATCTACTGCTGCTGCATCATACGCTGCATTGAAAACATTATCTGCATCTACCCATAAAGTTCCTGGTAATGTAGTACGATTTTTCGCATCATATGTGAAAATTGTTGCCCCGCGCGTATTATCTTGTAAGTAGTAAGATGAACCAGATAACGTTGTATTAAGTGATTTCGTATCTCCTAATACACCTTTACCAGTTCCTACTTTATTTGTTCCTGTTACAGGTTTTACTACTGCTTTCGCATCCTGTTTAGGAGCCTCTTGCTTAACTGGTGATTTATCTTCATTTGTTACATGATCCAATTTATTATATTTATTTAATACTTTACCGCTGTCTGCTTCAATGAAATAGTAGTAGTTTCCTGGACTTGGATCTAAGAAGTTTAGATTTACAACGTATGCATATGTTGTTTCTTCACCATTTTGATATACATATAAGTCCGCTTTTGGTTCTACCTCATATTTCGGTGTTACCCCTAAATCTTGTTGCGCGATTTCAATTGCTTTTGCGCCTTCAATCTTATTTTTATTTTTCAACTTTTCCTTTTTGTCTAAATCAGGTGCAACTGTTCCAGACAATACTTTTAAAGAACCGTCTTTACTTACGTGAGCCACTTGAGTAGAACCCCATACAGGCACTCCTTCGTAAACTTGTTGCATACGTACTACTGTTGAATCAGTTACAGCATCTTTCTTCACTTGTTTCACTTTGAAAGAATCTTGCGCACTCTTTTCCCCTAGCTTGTAATCACCTTTTGCTGCATTTAAGTAATCAAACACAACAGATTCCGCTTTCTTACCAGTCGCTCCAGTTAGATCACCAGAAATAAACTCAGGTGACTGTACTGTCTCATTGTACTTCTTCGTAGAGAGTACATTTTTAGAATCCGCAAATGCAGAGCCTGTCCCTCCAAATGTTGTAACTGCCATTCCTGTCGCTAACACTAACGCTAAACTTTTCTTTTTCATGAACCTTCCCCCTAATAAAAATTTTTTTTGAAAAAGAGTAGTTTTATATTAGCATTATGTTTCCACTATTAATATACTAAAAATTCAAATAATTATTTTCTCAAGTTTTGTAGAATTTTGAGGAACAAATATTGAAAAAACCCTTTCCGATTGGAAAGGGTGGAGATTATAAATTAACTTGTTCAACAGTTTTAGCTTGTTGACCAACAATATCAGGTTTACTGCTATATTGATGTATTCCTCCAGCAACTGTAAGAGTCAATATAAACGCCAATACTCCAAATACCATCTTTTTCATGTTTATTCCTCCTTATTATCATTCATTAAATCAATAACTAACCTATAATATCGATTACTTTCTTCAAATCTCGATAAACTGGAAAAATGTTCTGCTAGTTCAACGTATACTTTCTTTAATTCTATTTTATTTCCTGCAGATTTATACAACGGGATAGCCTCATTTTCCAAAAATGCTTTATAATCTTTTGCTTCTTCAAAATATTTATATCTAAGCATTAAAAGCAAATATAATTTTGCATTAAATCTCTCTTCCTGTTTTGCTGCATCAATTCCCTTATCAATTAATGTCCTTGCCTCTTCCAATTCTTCTAATTTAATGCATACTAATGCCATTTCGTATATTGTATCTAAATAGTTTAAATCTATTTGTTTTTGAAGTTGTAGACTATCTAAATAATATTTTTTCGCTTGCTGATATTTACCTTTTTTATAATAGATACTTCCCATATTACTTAAAGTAATAGCTAATAGTACATCCTTATCAGCAAAAGATGTGGCCTCTCTCAATATACTCTCATACATTTTTAAAGCTTCTTCATACTGACCTTTTTCTGTATAACTTACCGCAATAAGGATTTGGCAATTAATTATATTTCTAAACTTATATTCACTACGAAATCCTTCTAATGCCATATTTACAAAATGAATTGCAAGATGATGAATATCTAAATGAGTATATGCAAGCGCTATATTATAATACAAGCCTGTTTCATGATACCCTTGTTCTTTGGCCATTACTTCTGTTTTTAATAAGTAATCTAGCCCATCCTTCCATCTATACTGTAAACAGCACAATAATCCTCTACTATACATATATAACAACTTCTGAAATGGAGAATATTTTTTATATACCTTCTTCAACTTATCTAATTCTTCTTCGAGTGCAGAAATATCCCTTTTCATAATTAAATAACGTGTATACAGCAGTTTATAATAATTTATAATTTCAAAATCCAACACATGCTTCATTTCACCTTGCAACTCTTCATATATACGTTCTACTTGTTGCTTGTCTAAATGAACTAGTGCATTTAACCATTCATCTAGCTTCCCCTTCACATCTTCTTCTACATCTCTCAAATCCGTCACAGCAATTTCTAGTCTTGTGCAGAGCAATTGTAGAATTTCTTCTGATGCTTCGATCTTTCCATTTTCGATTTTACTTAAGTATGAGACAGAACAAATGCCCTGACATAATTCTTCTTGTGTCATTTTTTGCTGGAGCCGTTTATAAAAGACTTGTTTGCCTATTTTTTCTAATGTTTGTTGCATTGTCCTCCTCCATTCTCATTACCCCCATTACTCTAATAATACATAAAATTTGGAGAAATATAAATTGATAAATATAAATTTTCTAAAAAATATGCATAATTTCATTTTTTTCTCTCTTGACTTCACATCAATATCTCTTCTTTGCTACGAATGGTGAAAAATTGGTATACTATAACCAAATTATGGAGGTGTTCTCGCGATGACTCATTATAAAGACGATAGTTATGCCTTACATACAGACCTATATCAAATCAACATGGCTTATACATATTGGAAAGATGGTATTCATAATCGCCGTTCTGTTTTTGATTTATATTTTCGAAAGCTTCCATTTGAGAACGGCTACGCTGTTTTTGCTGGCCTTGAGAAAATTGTAGAGTACATAGAAAATTTCAGTTTTACTGAAAGCGATATCGCTTACTTAGCAGAATTACAATTCGAAGAAGAATTCCTTCATTATTTACAAAATATGAAATTCACTGGGACGATTCGCAGTATGCAAGAAGGTGAAGTTGTATTTAATAACGAGCCTTTATTACGTGTTGATGCACCACTTGGTGAAGCACAAATTATTGAGACTGCCCTCTTAAATATTGTGAATTACCAAACATTAATTGCCACAAAAGCAGCACGTATGAAACATGCTGCAAGTAATGATGAGCTTTTAGAGTTCGGCACAAGACGTGCCCATGAGTTCGATGCTGCCCTTTGGGGGACGCGTGCTGCCTTTATTGGTGGTTTCTCCTCTACAAGCAACGTTCGTGCTGGGAAACGCTTTGGGATTCCTGTAGCTGGCACACACGCTCACTCTTTCGTTCAAGCATATCGCGATGAATACGTCGCGTTTAAAAAATACGCTGAAACTCATAAAAAGTGCGTCTTTCTCGTTGATACATATGACACATTGAAATCTGGTGTTCCAAATGCGATTCGTGTTGCAAAAGAATTTGGGGATCGTATTGATTTCTATGGCATACGTCTTGATAGTGGTGATATGGCTTATTTATCGAAAAAGGCACGAAAACTACTAGATGAAGCAGGGTTTACAAATACAAAAATTATCGCTTCTAGCGATTTAGATGAATACACAATTATACACCTTAAATCTCAAGGAGCAAAAATTGACGTATGGGGCGTTGGAACGAAATTAATTACGTCCTTTGAGCAACCTGCATTGGGGGCTGTTTACAAACTCGTTGCGATTGAAGATACTGACGGAAAATTAAATGATACAATTAAAATTTCATCTAACCCTGAAAAAATTACCACTCCAGGACTGAAACGAATTTATCGTATTATCAATCGGGTTAACGATCATGCAGAAGGCGATTATATTGCGTTAGATTCTGAAGAACCAGGAAAAGAAGAGCGCTTAAAAATGTTCCATCCAGTTCACACATATATAAGTAAATTCGTAACAAACTTTGAAGCCCGTGAACTGCATAAAGACATTTTCGTTAACGGTGAAAGAACATATGAACTACCAAGTATATTAGATATTCAAAAATATAATGAACAGAGCCTCTCTCTATTTTGGGAAGAATATATGCGAACTTTAAACCCTGAAGAATACCCTGTCGATTTAAGCCAAGAGTGCTGGGATCATAAAATGAATTACATTCAAACAGTTCGAGAACAAGTTGAAAAAAACATACAAAAGTAAACAGAGAAGTTTCCCCTTCTCTGTTTTTTCAATACTATATGGATATTTGTAAAAAATATATTAAAATAATAAGACGAATGTATCTTATTTGTAAATTTTAATATTATACTATTTTAAAGTAAAATAATATTTGATATTATTTTATTGAGTCAATTTCAACAAAATCACCAATAAAAAAGAGGACGCGGTTCGCGTCCTCTTTTTTATAAATCTTTCACTCGTAATACACGCATTGCATTTAACACTGCAAGTAGTGTCACACCAACATCTGAGAAAACAGCTTCCCACATTGTTGCAATACCAAAGGCACCAAGTAATAAAACGATCCCTTTTACACCTAGAGCAAAGATGATATTTTGCCACACTATACTTCTTGTGCGTTTTGCAATTTTTACAGCTGTCGCAATTTTTGAAGGCTCATCAGTCATAATAACGATGTCTGCCGCTTCAATTGCTGCATCTGACCCTAAACCACCCATCGCAATACCAACGTCTGCACGGGCTAATACTGGTGTATCGTTAATACCGTCACCAACGAAGGCAATTTTTTCTTTTCCGTGCTTTGCTGCATCAATTTTTTCAATCTCTTCTACTTTTTGTTGCGGTAGTAATTCCGCATGAACTTCATCTAAGCCTAATTCTTTACCAACAGCTTCACCAACTGGTTTTGCATCACCAGTTAACATTACTGTCTTTTTAATACCTAGTTCTTTTAACTTTTGAATCGCTTGTTTCGAATCCTCTTTTACCTCATCAGAGATAACAATATAACCTGCATATCTTCCATCTACAGCAACGTGAACTAATGTACCTACTGTTTCTGGTTGCTTAAATTCAATATTTTCTTTTCTCATTAATTTTGCATTACCTGCAAAAATTTCTTTTCCTTGTACTTTTACGACTGTACCGTGACCAGAAATTTCGTTATAATCATCGATTATTTTTTCATCAATTGATTTTCCATATGCCTTTCGAATAGATTGGGCAATTGGATGGTTAGAATATACTTCAGCAAATGCCGCATACTCTAATAACTCTTCACTTGTAGTGCCTTCGCTCGGTTCCATTTTTGTAACTTTGAAAACACCTTTTGTTAATGTTCCTGTTTTGTCAAAAACAATATATTTCACATCATTTAAAGCTTCTAAATAGTTACTACCTTTTACTAACACACCACTTTTAGATGCACCACCAATACCTCCAAAGAATCCAAGAGGAATGGATACAACTAACGCACATGGACAAGAGATTACTAAGAACACTAAAGCTCTATAAATCCACTCAGAGAATGTAGCTCCTTCTAAAATAAGTGGTGGAATAAACGCCATGATTGCCGCTGTAATAACTACAACTGGAGTGTAGTAACGTGCAAACTTCGTAATAAAGTTTTCCGTTGGTGCTTTTTTACTGCTTGCATTTTGAACTAAATCTAAAATTTTCGATACAGTTGATTCACCGAATTCTTTTGTAACTTCAATTGTCAACACACCGTTTTGGTTCACAAAGCCACTTAATACATCATTTCCAACTTCAACTTCACGTGGTACAGATTCACCTGTTAATGCTGAAGTATCTACCATTGATGTTCCTTCAATTACTTTTCCGTCTAACGGCACTTTCTCACCTGGCTTAACGATAATATAATCGCCAATTTGTACATCTTCTGGTGATACTTGTTTCGTTTCATTTCCAACCTTTACATTCGCATAATCAGGACGAATATCCATTAATGAAGTAATTGATTTTCGAGAGCGGTTTACCGCAATGCTTTGGAATAGTTCTCCTACTTGATAAAATAGCATTACTGCTACAGCTTCTGAGTATTGTTGAATTGCAAAAGCTCCTACAGTTGCAATTGCCATTAAGAAGTTTTCATCAAATACTTGGCCACGAGTTATGTTTCTTACCGCTCTCCAAACGATATCTCCACCTATTAATAAATAAGCAAGGACGAATAACGGAATTGTTACCATTTGTGGTAAGCCCGCTAATGCAGCAATTGCTGTCAAAATTCCGCCGACCACTAATCTCCCTACCATCTTTTTCACATTTGCTTCACCATGATCATGACTATGCCCGTGGTCATGACCGTTCTTCTCTTCACGAACAACTTTCACGTCTGGCTCTAACTTTTGAACGACATTTGTTATATTTGCTACAGTCGCTTCTAGTTCTCTTTTATTCGCAACTTCTACTCGTAGTTTCTTCGATACGAAATCAACAGTTGCTTCTGAGACAGCTGGCATTTCCTTCACTTTATTTTCAATTTTCATTGCACAGTTCGCGCAATCTAAACCTTCTAATATAAATACTTCTTTAGCAATTTTATTTTTTTGTTCTTCTTGCACTTTAATATGCGGTTCTAATTTTGTAACGAGTTGTTTTGCTTCCGTAACAACTTCGTTTTCTTTATTTTGTGCCGTTTCTAAAATCATTGTCTTTGTTGCAAAGTTTACAGAGCAAGAATTTACTCCTTCTATATTCCCAACACCTTTTTCAATTTTCATTGCACAATTCGCACAATCTAAACCTTCTAACATCAGTTTCTTTTTCACTAACGCTTCAGCCATCGTTCTCCCTCCTCGCGTTCTTTTTATTCTTCTTCGTTTACGTGTTCAAACGCTTGCTCGAAGATATGAATTACGTGCTGGTCAGCTAACGAATAATAAACAACCTTTCCTTCTTTACGATTCTTCACAAGTTTCGCTTGCTTTAACACACGAAGCTGATGCGAAATAGATGATTGTGTCATTCCTAATAAATAAGCTAAATCACAAACGCACATTTCAGCTTCAAATAGCGCATGTAATATTCTCGTACGTGTACGGTCACCTAATACTTTAAATAGTTCTGCTACTTTACTTAAACTTTCATCAGTTGGAATTGTTTGTTTTACTTGCTCTACAACTTCTTCATGAATTATCGTTTGAGAACATGTCTCTTGTGGTGTTTCTACTTTATTTCCAGCCATTATAGCTCACCTCTTTAATTGAACATATGAACAATCATTCATATATCTTATACTCTTATTATATGAGCGCCTACTCATATGTGTCAATGAAATCTGAATTTTTTTTATGAACATTCCGTTCACATTTTAATAAGTCGTATACATATTTTTCGCATCCTCTATATTCTCATACAAAAAAGGATGCACAATTCGCACACCCCTTTTTACTTACTTTTCATTTTCACCGCATCCACAATTAAAGAAACAAATCCTAACTGATTATCCCGATTTCTATGGTCAAAACGTTTCGAACGATAAATAAATCCATCTTTCTCATTCCAATCATTATAGTGAAACTTACCATTCTCATCACAGTATTCTAAGAGCCTCACTTGAAAACCTGCTGATTCAAACATGGACGTGATTGTTTTATAGTTATGAACAATTTTATGGCTTGCTGCAGGATGATCTAATGGACCAGGTCCACCTACTTGTACCCCTTGCTGATATTCTTCATCTGGAAAAAATGCATCTGGTACTGCACAACGAATATATCCATTCTCCATTAAAAACTCATAACAAATTTTTGCAGCTTCAATTCCTTCTTCATATGATAAATGCTCCCATACATGTTCTGCCAAAATTACTGATAAAGAATTAGGTTGAAATTTATCAAGCCAAGTTTCTCTCCGTAATAAGTTTAATTCTTCTTCATTCGTATGTAACCAACCAGGGTTATTATTATAACCCTCTGCTCCCACTACAACTTTTGTTTCTTCCATTTTGCTCCCACCCTTTTTTCATATTCCGACATAAAAATTCAACAAAGTAATATATATTCCCTTTATTTCAACAAAAGAAAAAGCCTTGCGCGCTCCCTAGACGCACAAGGCTTACTATACTTATATCCCTTTTAATTAAGCTTTTAATTAGCTTGTTCTAAATTATCCTGCGAACTTCCATCGTCTTTTAAATGACTATGTTTTTTCGAATAAACAAAGTATACAACTACTCCAATTGCTAACCAAGCACCGAAGTACATCCATGTTTTTAATGGTAGATTTACCATTAAGAATAGACAACATGCAATCGAAATAATCGGCAAGATCGGTACAAGTGGTACCATAAATCCACGTTGTAATTTTGGATGTGTTTTACGAAGAATAATAACTGACACACCAACCATCGCAAATGTTAACAACGCTCCAATATTCGCTAAATTCGACAATTCTTTTAAATCGATAAATCCAGCAATTAAAGCACTACCAATTCCTGTTAACCAAACTGTAAATGTTGGCGCTTCTGTCTTTTTATTAATTTTCGCGAAAGATTCTGGCAATAAACCGTCACGGCTCATCGCAAAGAATACACGTGTCGTTGCATAAATGTAAGCAAAAATTACTGCCATAATACCAATTACAGCTCCAATTGCGATTACACCTGCTACTTTATCTTGTCCTACAACTTCTAACACATATGCCATAGCTTCTGGTACATCTAATTCTTTATAAGAAACCATACCCGTCATAACGAGACAAACTACAACATAAATGATTGTACAAATGACTAACGAAGCGATAATACCAATCGGTAGATCACGTTGCGGATTTTTTACCTCTTCAGCAGAAGTTGCTAATGCATCAAATCCTAAGAAAGCAAAGAATACTGCTGCTCCCCCCGCGAAAACTCCACTTAAACCGTACGGTGCAAATGGTATCCAGTTTTCTGGTTTCACGTAGAATACACCAACTGCAATGAATAAAACAACGATACCAATTTTAATTAATACCATTATGTTATTCACGCGTTTACTTTCTTTCGTACCTCTTGATAATAACCAAGTTATAACTAATGTAACGATAACTGCTGGTAAATTCACCATACCACCTTGAGACGGAATCGTTAGCAGTGCTTTTGGAATTTCAAGCCCTAATCCACTCACTAAGTTATGGAAGTAACCAGTCCATCCGCCAGCTACTGCGGCAGTCGTTACAACATATACGGATAGTAATGTCCATCCCATTAAATGAGCTACAAACTCACCAATAGTTGCATATGAGTATGTGTACACACTACCTGAAACAGGAAGTGTAGAAGCCACCTCTGCGTAACATAATGCTGCAAATCCACAAACGATGGCTGCAATCATGAATGAAAAAATAACTGCTGGACCAGCATCTCTTGCTGCTACTAATCCAGTTAATACTAGAACTCCTGTACCAATTATCGCACCAATCCCTAGCATTGTTAGGTCAAATGCCCCTAGCGTTTTCGTCAAAGTTTTACTTTTACTTTCCCCTAACAATTGCGTAACGGATTTCTTTTTAAATAGGTTGGCCACGATGTATGCCCCCTTTTGCCAAGAAGAGCTAAGAGATCTTCACTCTTAGCTCTTATCATGTTGTTTTATATATTGTTCGATTTTGTTTTGTATAATGCTTCTATTAGCAAGATACTGTTTCTGCTTCTAATAATTCTTTAGCACCTTTGTACTCTACACCGTGAGCTTCTGCAACTGCTTCGAATGTTACATAGCCATCTAATGTGTTAATACCTTTTAGTAATGCAGAGTTGCCTAGGCAAGCTTCTTTGTAGCCTTTGTTAGCAATTTGTACTGCATATGGTACTGTTACGTTTGTTAATGCAAGAGTTGATGTACGTGGAACCGCACCTGGCATGTTTGCAACTGCATAATGAACAACGCCGTGTTTTTCGTAAGTTGGGTTATCATGAGTTGTAATACGGTCAGTTGTTTCGAAAATACCACCTTGGTCAATCGCGATATCTACAACAACAGAACCTGGTTCCATTGATTTAATCATTTCTTCTGTTACAAGTTTTGGAGCTTTTGCACCTGGGATTAATACTGCACCGATTACAAGATCAGACTCTTTAACAGCTTCTGCAATATTGTAAGGATTAGACATTAAAGTTTTTACTTGGTTTCCGAAAATGTCATCTAATTGACGAAGACGTTCTGCACTTAAGTCGATGATTGTTACATCCGCACCTAGTCCAACTGCAATTTTAGCAGCATTTGTACCAGCTTGTCCACCACCGATGATTGTTACTTTACCACGTTTAACCCCTGGAACACCTGCAAGTAAGATACCTTTACCGCCTTTGTTTTTCTCAAGGAATTGTGCACCAATTTGTGCAGCCATACGACCAGCTACTTCACTCATAGGTGCAAGTAATGGTAATGAACGGTTTTCTAATTGTACTGTTTCATATGCGATAGAAACAACTTTTTTCTCGATTAAAGCTTTTGTTAATTCTGGCTCTGGAGCTAAGTGTAAGTATGTGAACAAGATTAAGCCTTCACTGAAGTGTTTGTATTCGCTTTCAATTGGTTCCTTAACTTTCATAACCATTTCCATATTCCAAGCTTCTTCAGCTGTATCAACAATTTTTGCTCCCGCTTCAACATACTGAGCATCTGTGAAACCAGACCCTAAACCTGCACCCTTTTGAATGAATACTTCGTGATTGTTACGAATTAAATGTACAACACCTGCTGGTGTCATTGCCACACGGTTTTCGTTGTTTTTAATTTCTGCTGGTACCCCAATACGCATAATGAAATGCCCCCTTATAATTAACAGAAAAAAGAGATTCTTTTTTCTTTTTGTAATAATTAATAACTTATGTCCTTATTCTAGCATAACTTAAAAGTTATGAAAACGCTAACATATCATTTTCCTAAAGTTTTTATATTTAGAATAGTGTAAATATATAAAACATTGATTCTATTAGGGGTTTCGTGTCATTCCATTATCTTTCACTCTATTTTTATTATACTGCTTCAAAATAAACAGCAATCATTTATTATTTGACAATAATTTAACAATGTAAGAAACCTAAGCGATAACGTATACATATACAGTTATTAATTTACTCAATACTTTAGAGATATATTCTTTTCACAAAAAAACAGCTGCTAGCATTTAGCTAGCAGCTGGGTAACTTATAAATAACTTAGAAAATAAATCATCTGTCGTTTCAGTAATTTTATCAAACAGATCACTTTCTTCCGCTTCTTGCTCTTTTAACATCTTAATTGTTTCACGTGCATCTTCAGGGTAATCGGTTATAATACCATCTACGTTTAACTTATAATATGCCTTTAAATTTTCCATATCATTTACTGTCCATACGTAAATTGGTTTGTTTAACTTCCTTGCTTCTTTTACTAATTTCTTATTTAACATATATTCTTCTGCTACGTAAAAGTCAGCCTTCACATTCTTTAAGTTAGCTCTACTTGCATACAGTATATACCCTACTTTTATATCTGGATTTGCACGCTTAAACTCTTTAATAAGTGGATAGTGTAACGTTTGAATTACACATTGCTTCTCAAATTCATTATCTTTAATCGTTTTTAAGACTTTGTTTACAAAATCTTTTTCGCCCCCATGAAGCTTCACTTCTATATTAAGTTTGATTTTGCCATTTGCTAGCTTAATGATTTCATCAAGTGTACTTATTTGTCCTGAAAGTCCATCTTGACTAAGGGTAAGCTGCCTTAACTCCGCCATCGTTAAATCTGACACATGCACATTAGCATTTGCGAGACGTTTCAGCTTCAAATCATGTATAACCGCTAGCTCACCGTCTTTCGTTTGTAATACATCTATTTCAGCGTAGTCTGCTTTTGCATCAATAGCACCTTGCACAGCTTCTTTCGTATTTTCTACGCCTTTTGATATATACCCGCGGTGCGCCATAATAATCGGTTCTTTATACGAATTTGAAATAAACGTTACAATGAAGGCAACGACCATTCCCGCAGTAATAATCCCTACAATGTATACGCCAATGAATTTCCAACGATGTTTTTGGAAGAAACATTTATCTGCTTTCGTTTTCGAATAATCTAATCCTTCTTCTAATAAAACATCCTCAACTGGAACCTTTTGTAAGTATAATCGCGTAATCGCCATAATATAAAATGGCGTCACGATAAAGCTGAATAAATACAATGTACTCGTTAAAAATACAGAAATCGTTGATTCAGCTAATAATGCAAATGTTCCTTTCGGGTTTGTAAATTCATAAACACCCCATAGGCACAATAAATACATTCCCAAAAACATGACATATACAATTCCAATTGAAATAAAAAATCCTACTAAAAAGAATAGTACTTTAAAAAAGCTTTCCTTTACTAAAGTTGCACTTTTACGTGCTGCCACGCGAAATGGTTTTTGCTCTAAAACAACAATAGGTAGAACGAAAATCCATCTAAGATTCAAATACGCGACTACAGCAAAGAACGTGTAATAACCAACTTGTCCCATCGTTGTCTTAAACAGCTCTCCTGTAATAAAGTTAGGAATTTGAATTTGCGGGATTAATGCCGTTTCATATCCCATATTTAAAAGAGGCAACAATACGACAGCATATAAAATAAATCCTGGTAAGCAATATGTGAAAAGAGTAGGTAAATACGTTACCGTTTTATATAAAATCGGACGTAATTTCACCTTCTGTCTTTTATGAGCGAAATACGAAATAATAATAAGCACCGCAAATTCTGTAAAGATAAGAAACAGTGCTAACAATGATAAAATTACGATTGCTAAGATGCCATAAGGCGTCTTTAAAAACGCTAATAATTCATCATTTGTCGCATTTGCATAACCACCAAAATACAATAACTTATTAAAAATGATTCCAAATAGCGGAACAAACACAATCGCTGCTAATAATTTATAAGCAAGTTGAAAAGTTAATACATTCCAAAAGGCAAATTTAACTGTTTGAAAGGAATGTCTCATTACTCCTGGTATAGATAGTTTTTTACGGTGTTGCATATATTCCTCCAAATTCTAAAACGGTATTTGAGATGGATTCCATATTTCCAGTTCTAATCCATCTTTTTAATAATAATATATTCCGCTTAACATGAACACACTTATACATATAATGAAAAAAGTGATGGCTACTTCCCATCACTTTTTCATTTATTCTATTTTTTCTCTAGCCCTTGTCCAAATGCTTTCAAGAAGCTAAAACCGAATGTAATAGCTCTATTGATATCTGGATCTTTTAATACTTTAAAGAAATCCATCACTTTTGTTTTTTTACCACTATTTAATTCATCTGTTGCAAATTGCAATCCTGTAACTAAACTTGACGTAATTTGCTTCGTTATTTCTGGGTCAACTGAAGATAACGCTTCTCCTGCCCCCATCATATTATTTAACGCATTTTTAACGGGTTCACGATTTAATTGCTCCACAGCGATTTTTGAAACATCTTCCTTCGCAGCAAGTAAACTAATTGCCGCATCTAATATACCAGCCTTCTGCAACTGTGCTAAAAGCTGCATCGTTTCTTCTACTGCTTCACGATTATTAGATAGCTCATTTAGAAGTTCATCTGCTACTTGCTGTTTCTGTTCTTCCTCTGTTACAACTTTCTTTTTAATTACAGTAATTTCTTTCGCCACTATCTCCGCCCCCTAGTCCACAAGTGATACGTATTGTTTTCTTTGCCATTTTTGCTGGATTTCAACACCGTTTTGCGGATTACGCTTTTTATCTCTCGGGTTTGAAGATGGTAACGGACGATTCCCTTTTTCACGTAGTACACGCATCTTTACCATCGTTTGTTTGTACGCTGGTGTACACGTATAAAGATCTGTCGCCGTTCCAGTTAAAATATTGATTGCCTCTTCATTTACCGTTGCATGCATCGGTAAATATAGCTCTTTCCCCGTTACACGCTCTGTAACAAGTGCCTGTACTTTAATTTTCCCAAATGGTGATGCTAATTCTACAAGGCCACCATCTTTCACATTGCGCTCTAGGGCAAGTTCAGGCGAGATTTCAACGAACACTTCAGATACTTTAGATAAAATACCAGCCGATTTATTCGTCATATTCCCTTCGTGGAAATGTTCTAACATACGACCATTATTTAAAAGTAAATTATACTCATCTGGCGCTACAACTGGTGGTACCCATTCATCTAATGATAGACGAGCTAGTTTATCCGGGAAGTTAAATCCGTCCACATATAATAGCGGTGTATCGCTACCATCATGGCTACCCCAACATAAACTATTCCATCCTTCTAAACGATCGTATGTTGCCTGAGAATATAAAGGTGCAAGCGATGCAATTTCATCCATGATTTCACTTGGACTTTCATAATTCCAGTCCCCGCCAAGCGCACGAGCTACTTTTTGTAAAATCCACCAGTCTGGCTTTGAATCACCAAGCGGCTTCAATACTTCATATAATCTTTGAATACGGCGCTCTGTATTCGTAAATGTTCCCTCTTTTTCTAAGCTTGGTGCTGCCGGTAAAATAACATCAGCAAAACGAGCTGTTTTCGATAAGAACATATCTTGAACAACAAGGAAATCTAAATTCGCTAAAATATGTTGTACATGGTTGGCATTCGAATCTACTAAAGCCATTTCTTCACCCATAACATACATACCACGCAGTTTTCCTTCATCTGCCGCAAGTAACATTGCAATATTATTTAAGCCTGGTGCTTTCGGAATTGTAGTACCGTATGCTTTTTCAAATTTCGCACGGAGCGCATCATCTGAAACCGCTTGGTAACCTGGAAGCCAGTTTGGTAATGTTGCCATATCACAAGCGCCTTGTACGTTATTATGTCCGCGTAATGGATATGCTCCTGCACCAGGACGACGATAATTACCCGTAACAAGCAATAGATTTGAAATTGCTGCTGAAGTTGTACTTCCTCCAGTATTTTGCGTTACACCCATTCCCCAAAGTACACAAGTACCATCTGCTTCATATACCATACGAGCCATTTCTTTCAGATTTTCTTTCGAAATCCCCGTAATCTCTTCTGTATAATCAAGCGTATACTTTTCTACCATTTTGCTATATTCATCAAAATTCTTCACATTTTCAGCTATGAACTTTTTATCGTGCCAATCTTGATCAATAATATATTTCGTAATACCAGCGAGCCATACATAATCAGTTCCTTGGCGCGGATGAATGAATAAATCCGCACGCTCTGCCATTTCATGTTTACGAAGATCCGCCACAATTAATTTTTGGTCATGTAATTTATGAGCACGTTTTACACGCGTTGCAAGTACAGGATGTCCTTCTGTTGGATTTGCTCCAACGATAATGACAAGGCCAGCTTCCGCAATATCTTTCACTGTTCCAGCGTCTCCGCCCATACCGACAGTTTTAAATAAACCGTCTGTTGCTGGAGATTGACAATAACGGGAACAGTTGTCTACATTATTCGTTCCATATATTTGACGGGCTAATTTTTGCATAAGATAATTTTCTTCATTCGTTACTTTTGAAGAAGAAATAAACCCAAATGCATCACTGCCATATTCTGATTTAATATGCTGCATATTGGATGCAACAACTTCAAGAGCCTCTTCCCATGAAGCTTCAACAAACATATCTCCTTGGCGAATTAATGGCTTTGTAATTCGATCTTCACTGTTTACAAAATCCCATCCAAATTTGCCTTTTACGCATGTGGAAATACCGTTAACCGGCGCATCTGAAACAGGCTGTACTTTCAAAATGTGGCGGTCTTTCGTCCATACTTCAAATGAACAACCTACACCACAAAATGTACAAACTGTTTTTGTTTTATTCACTTTCGTCTTACGCATCGCAGCCTCTACTTCTGAAACTGCTAAAATACTACTATATCCAGGCTCTACATCCTTTACAAAATCAATCATCGGATCTAACACATCCGGTTTCAATCCAGTCATGAATCCAGCTTCACCTAACATTGATTTCTCCATCAACGCATTACATGGACATACTGTTACACATTGCCCGCAACTTACACAAGATGAGTCATTTATACTTACACCATTGTCCCATATAACACGTGGACGGTCTAAGCTCCAGTCTATCGATATAGTTTCATTCACTTGTAAGTTTTGACATACTTCTACACACTGTCCACAAGCAATACATTGATTTGGATCATATCGATAAAACGGATGTGACATATCCACTTCACACGCACTTACTTTTGGCTCATACGGATATTTCTGTTCCTCAATTCCCATCATATGTACTGTATTGTGGACTTTACAGTTACCATTATTGTTATCACAAACGGTACAATACAGTAGATGATTCTCTAATATTCGATCCATTGCCTCAGTCTGTGCCTCTTTTGCACGCTGGGACTGTCTTTCGATATGCATACCGTTCTCTAATTTCGTTGAACAAGCACGCAATAACTTTCCATTTACTTCTACAATACACGTATCACAAGTTTGAATTGGATCTACTTCTGGTACATGACAAATTTGAGGATGTTCCAAATTACTCTCGTTAAATAATTGTAGTATCGTCTTTTCACCTGATGCAGAAAATTCTTTACCATCGACGGTTACACGGACTGTCTGTTCTGCCATAGTTTCCCCTCTCCTTACAACCAACTGTACAACACAATCATGAATCCGTTTTCAAAATCGCATTACTGTACATATTTTTGAAACGCTCTACCCAAATACTTTCTTATGAAGTCGATTCTAGATGTTATAAGGTATAACTACGAAAGCTTGAAAATATCACTATTCTACAGTTCTATTATATCGTACATATACAATAATAACCAAAATAATCTGTGATCTTCTTGTTAATAGGTGTTTTTATTTTTCCCATTGTTTTATGATAAATGTGGGAGAGAAATACATATAAAAGGGGAATTAAATATGGGGCCTACGCAAGAGACTTATACAATTGTACGTTATCAATCTGGTACATTTTCAAAACAACTTGACGAGATTGTTACAGAATCTCCTATTACTATTAAATTGAATGGTGAAGAATATGTAACAGTCGTATGCACACCAAATTATATTGAAGATATGGTAATTGGTTTTTTAATTTCTGAGGGGATTATTTCTTCCTATAACGATGTTGAAGAAATATGGGTTCAAAAAGATAACGGAATTGTCCATGTAAAATCATCAAAAGTGAATCCGCTCTATCAAACTTTATATAATAAACGATACATCACTTCTTGCTGCGGAAAAGGTAGACAAGGTTTTATTTTCGTAAACGATGCGGCAAAAGCAAAAGACTTACATGATATACATGTAAAAATTACTCCTGAAGAATGTTTTTACTTAATGAATACTTTACAACAATCTTCCACTACCTTTCGCCAAACTGGTGGTGTTCACAATACCGCGCTATGTGATCGAAATAATATCCTTCTATCAAGAATGGATATCGGAAGACATAATGCATTAGACAAAATATACGGTCATTGTTTACGCAATGATATATCTGTTAAAGGAAAAATTATCGCATTTAGCGGACGTATTTCATCTGAAATTTTACTCAAAGTTTCAAAAATCGGATGTGAAATTGTTCTATCTAAATCTGCCCCAACAAAACTAGCATTGCAACTTGCCCATGATTTAGGCATTACAGTCGTAGGGTTTATTAGAAATGACTCTTGTAATATTTACACACATCCAAAACGAATTGATGGCTATCAATCCAATGTTTAAAAAATACCTCCTCAATCGAGGAGTTATTTTAGTTATAAAAATGTAACATATTAAACACTTGAATAGTTAATAAAGTTAATATATAATTTCATTACATATTAAAAAACAAAACATTGTAGCATATATCTTTTCATTCTTTTACAAATTAAAAGAGACTGCTAACAAAACACATACACACTCTTATAAAAGTAATGGATTTATTTTATTTGAAATCGACCAAGGAGGTTACAACTATGGAAATTCGCTTATTAACGACAGAGGACGCAGAAATATATTTAAAAGTTTGTATGGAAGGTTTAACGAAGAACCCGGAAGCTTTTAGCTCTTCCTATGAAGACGTTTTGAAACATGAGGATCCTGTAGCTGCTATGGCAAAACGATTAAGCAATCCGGATAAGTATACTCTAGGGGTCTTCAAAGATGATGATTTAATCGGCATTGCTACTTTAGAAACAAAGCCTTTTATTAAACAAGAACATAAAGCAAAAATCGGTTCCGTTTTCGTTTCCCCAAAAGCGCGTGGCCTTGGAGCAGGACGAGCTCTTATTAAAGCAATTATTGAAAATGCCGATAAATTACATGTAGAACAACTTATGCTCGATGTTGTAGTTGGTAACGCTGGTGCAAAAAAATTATATGAATCATTAGGTTTCCAGACTTACGGCGTACAAGAGCGTTCATTAAAACATAACGGTCAATATTGGGACGAGGAACATATGGTTCTGTTCTTAAATGATTAATACTTCAATATAGTTTTCCAAAAGCATCTTTTTATTAAGAAAGATGCTTTTTTCATTACAACAATGTAATCTTCATGTCACCTTTATCGATCGTACCAAACCTTTCCATTCATTATACTAAAAATATAAAGTGAAACTTTACTCAGTGGGGAACTACATCCCACGCTGATCGCATGTACTTGATATGTAGAGGAGAATGTGACATGAAACAAAACAAACGAGCTATGCTTTTAATATTTACTACAGCAATTGTAACTTCTGGATTAGCAATTTTACCTTGGTTTATTATATGAACACTCCCCCTAACAATGAAAAAAGCTGATTGCTTCTTAAGAAGCAATCAGCTTTTTTTATATTATAAAATCCCCAAAATTTTATTTACGCAACTTATAATAATAACCATAGATACGGCAACGCACATGACAACCGTATTACGATCTTGCTTTTCTTTTTTTGAAATTTCTTCTTTTGAATTCATGTGTATGATCTCCTTTAAAAAAAAGTGTGAGATAGGAAATTTTTCTTATCCGATGCGAGGTGAATACGAAAACCCTCTCTATCTCACATACACAATAGAATGGAATTGTCATTTTATAAATAAAATGACATGACGTTATGTCGCAACATAGGGTATTTTGTGTCGCTACGTTTTCTATTATAAAAAATAGTTGTGCAAAACTAGTGCATTTTTTATGTCAATTACTCTGAGCGAAAAAATCAGCCCTCCATTCAATCACATAAAAAGAGTTTTTTATTATTTTCATGTAAACTATACAAGTAGAATGAACAGTTTGGGGTGCACAAGATTATGGTAAAAATTTTATTAGTAGACGATGAAGAACGTATGTTACGATTATTAGATCTGTTCTTAAGCCCTCGCGGCTATTTTTGTATGAAAGCTACCTCTGGCCTTGAAGCACTAAAATTAATCGAACAAAAAGAATTCGATATTATTTTATTAGATGTTATGATGCCAAGTATGGATGGATGGGATACTTGCTATCAGATTCGTCAAATTTCCAACGTTCCTATCATTATGTTAACAGCTCGCAACCAAAACTACGATATGGTGAAAGGCCTCACGATGGGCGCAGATGATTATATTACAAAACCATTTGATGAGCATGTATTAGTCGCACGAATCGAGGCTATATTACGCCGTACAAAAAAAGATGGCTTTGTTAGTTTCAATGGTATTGAGTGGGATAAAACGAAACATACTGTCACAGTTTATGATGAAAAAATCTCATTAACTCCTATCGAATTTTCGTTACTCGGACTATTTTTACAAAATACAAACCGTGCTTATAGCCGAGATGATTTAATCGAAAAAATTTGGGGCTATGAAACAGATATCGAATATAGAACAATTGATTCACACATTCGTAATATCCGTGATAAACTACGCAAAAAAGGATTTCCTATTGAAGATTACCTAGAAACGGTCTATAAAGTCGGATATAAATGGAAAAGTGAATAATTACTTCGGTCAGTGGGAAATCGTATACCACTGACTCTTTATTATGAATAAGGTATGGTGAAAAAATGAGTAAACTTTCCCTTAAAATTGGGACATACTTTTTAATATTAGCTTTATGTATTGAAACAATTGCTTTCGTATCTTTTTATAAAAGCCTTTCAAAAATGCGTATTGTAGAGGAAACAGATGCTCTTTTAGAGAAAGGTAATCGCTATAGTAAAAAAATTAAAAGCCGCGAGAGACGGGATGAATATTATAAAGAAATGAAACACGCTGAACATAATAAAAATCCTAAACGTCCTGTGTACCCTGAGTTCGATATTACGAATGAGGCTGCACACTTAGTTGAATCGGAATCAATTTCTAACTCCGATATAGCTATCATTATTACTGACCATAACGGCAAAATTATTTCCACCTCAGAACCCGTAACAAAAGATATGCAAAAACAACTTACTTGTAAAACAGAAACTGTCCCAGACGGCGGATTGGTCGTTGAAAGGAACTGGAAAAAATCAAAGTTCATCACAACAGTAAGCCCACTTAACACAACAAAGTTTCAAGGAAAGCTATATATGTTATTAAAAACATCTTTCCTAGAAAATATGTTACTTAAACTCATGAACCAATTTCTTATCATTAGCGTTTTAACAATTATTTTAACAACAATTTCTGTCTTTGTTTTTTCACGCGTTATTACAGAACCACTTGTAAAAATGAAGAGAGCGACAGAAAAAATGTCAAAATTAAACAAGCCAATTCAATTAGGTATTAAACGAAATGATGAACTCGGAAGTTTAGCAAAAACAATTGAAGATTTATCGAGTGAACTTACGTATATGAAAAAAGAGCGCAATGAATTTCTCGCTAGTGTCGCTCATGAACTATTAACTCCATTGACCTATATGAAAGGTTATGCGAAGGTAGCAAAGAGAGACTCTTTAACAAAAGAGGAGCGAGAAGAATACTTACAAATCATTGAGGATGAAACGGATAGTGTAACCGATCTCGTCCAAGATTTATTTATGCTTGTACAATTAGAACAACACCAATTTGTTATAAAAAAACAAAAAGTGCTTCTTCAGCCATTTTTAGAACGAATGGTAGAAAAAACAAAAACAACATTAACAAATAAGCAAATGCAACTTCATGTATATTGCAAAGATGATTTAGAAGTTTGCATAGACGAAAGACGTATGGAACAAGTTATGTTAAATTTATTACACAACGCTTATCAACATTCGCCAGAAAACACATCCATTACGATACGTGTACTCATGGAAACAGATTCTTTTACAATAAGTGTACAAGATGAAGGTGAAGGTATTCCTGAAGAAGATATCCCGCATATTTTTGACCGTTTTTATCGTGTTGATAAATCTAGAACACGAGCTACAGGTGGAAAAGGCATCGGGCTAGCTGTTGCAAAAGAAATTGTAGAATTGCATAACGGTTCTATTCTAGTAACAAGCCAATTAGGAGCGGGAACAAACTTTATAATCGAGCTACCTTTTGAATAATATGCGTGTGAAAACACCAGTAGTAGTAAACACTACTGGTGTTATTTTGTTCATAAAAACAGCTCATATAAGCTAAGCTTTTGAAATTATTCTTATTTCAATATAAAATAAAGGTACATTTGCAAAGATTTGGAGGGTGATATAATTGGATATCCATGTATTAACAAAAGACGAAGCAGAAATTTACTTAGAACTTCGCGTAGAAGGATTAAAGCAAAACCCTGAAGCATTCAGCTCTTCTTATGAAGATATTATTAATAAAGAGTGTGCGATTGAATATAAAGCACAAAAATTAGCACAAGATGAAAACTATACGCTAGGTGCATTTAAAGATGGAAAATTAATCGGGGTTGCAACACTGGAAACGAAACCATATGTAAAACAAGAACATAAAGCTAAAATCGGTTCTGTATATGTATCTCCAAAAGCGCGCGGACTTGGAGCAGGAAAAGCACTTATTAAAGAATGTCTTGAGCTTGCTAAATCTTTAGAAGTAGAACAAGTTATGCTTGATGTTGTTGTTGGCAACGATGGAGCGAAAAAACTTTATGAATCATTAGGTTTTAAAACATTCGGTGTACAAGAACGTTCATTAAAATATAACGGACAATATTGGGACGAAGAGCATATGGTCTTATTCTTAGATGAAAATAAATAATAAAAAACATCCTCATGTTTGGAGGATGTTTTTTACTTTATTGTAAACCATGCCGTGTGTAATAATTGAATCGCTTTCGCAATTTCTTCCTCTGATAATATCGCAAACCCAAGTAAAACTACATTTTCAGGTGCAGTATCGTCTTTATAGTACGTAGACACAGGATATATTTTGATACTATGTTTCGCAGCTTCTTGAATTAATTCTTCTTCCCGCATTCCATTATGCACTTTTAATAAAATGTGTAATCCTGAATCTTCTCCTATCACTTCAACACGATTAGAGAAATACTTCTCTATTTCAAAAACAAGTCGATCTCTCTTCTTTCGGTAGACGACACGCATTTTATGAATATGTTTTTCCCAATAGCCTTCATTTAAAAATCTTCTAATCACTTCTTGGTCCATTCTTGAAACACTTTGTGTATAAAATAAATATTGCTGTTGATACTTTTTAATTAATTTCTTCGGCAACACCATATAGCTCATCCGTAGCGATGGTAATAATGCTTTAGATAGCGTCCCCATATAAATAACTTTCCCCTCTGTATCTAACCCTTGCAGCGCCGGTATAGGCTTTCCAGAATAGCGAAATTCACTATCATAATCATCTTCAATAATATACCTGCTCTCTTCTTTCTTGGCCCATTGTAAAAGCTGCATCCTTCTCGTAATAGGCATAATCATTCCATACGGAAACTGATGGGAAGGTGTAACAAATACAACATTCGCATTGCTATTTTCTAAATCTGCAATACAAATTCCATCTCTATCTAAAGATAACATTTGGACTCTTGCTTCTCCCTGTTCAAAAACAACCATCTTTCTATGATACCCTGGGTTTTCAACTGCATAATTGCTTCCCTTTAACAATTGAAACAATAGTTTCACTAATATTTGTGTTCCCGCTCCTAATACAATTTGACTAGCTGAACAACGTACACCTCTAGATTCATACAAATAATTCGTAATCTCTTCTCTTAAGCTCGCTTCTCCTTGAGGGTGTCCTAGAAAGAGAAGTTCGTTATTATGCGGCTGCCATATTTCATTTACAATTTTCCGATACATATTGAATGGAAAAGCATTTGTATCAATTCCTGTTTGTGTAAAATCAAATTTATAACTCTTCTCCTGAAACGGTACTTCTTCTATTCTCTCTCCGCTATCCTCTACATGAGCCATTTGCTCAATCTTGCATACAAAATAACCTTTTCTCGATATCGACTCAATATAACCTTCTGCAAGTAATTGTTCGTACGCTGCCTCTACTGTATTTTTACTTACTTGTAAATGTATCGCTAACTTTCGCTTAGCCGGTAATTTCGTAAAAGGGACAATCGATCCATCTTTAATTTCTTTTTTTATATACTCATACAATTGCACATACAATGCCTTTTTACTATTCATATTTAAATTAGGCGTTAATTCTAACATAATATCTGACCCCTTAATAAAACTAAAATCTGATACTTTTTACAGTACCAGAAGTTATATATAATTCCTTTTATCATGTCACACATAAAAAATCAAATACTGGAGAGGAGAAACATGATAATGAACAATGGTAGACGTATCGGACTCATTATGATTATTACAGGGGCTACATTATGGGGATTATCTGGTCCAATGATTCAGTGGCTATTTCAACATACTAATGTATCCTCAATTGATTTTTTAACAATTCGATTGTTGCTTGCAGGAATATTTATTTTGTCTTTCTTACTTATAAAGAAACAAAACATATTTCAAATTTGGAAACACCCTAGATATTCTATACAACTTATTATTTTCTCTATTCTCGGCATGCTCGGTGCGCAATACGCCTTTATCGAAACGGTTCATATTAGTAATGCAGTCACAGCAACGCTATTTCAATTTCTAGGTCCTGTTCTTATTACCATGTATGTTGCATTTGAACAAAGAAAATTCCCTGCTTCCATGCAACTATTCGCAATTATAGCCGCGCTAATAGGAACATACTTTATTATTACAAATGGCTCAATTGAAAACATTGTTTTATCCAAAGAAGCTATTATTTTTGGACTATTAACAGCAATCGGATTTGCATTTTATACCCTTCATCCGGCTTCTCTCATTAAAGAATGCGGGACAACTGTAGTAATTGGTTGGGGGATGTTAATCGGAGGAATTGCACTACTTATTTATAATCGTTCATTCGGGTGGAATCAATTTTCACAAACCCTTACACTAAAAACTTTTTCTATGCTTATTCTTATCATTATTAGTGGTACCCTTTCTTTCCTTCTATATATCGGTAGTCTTAAATATTTAGCAGCAACAGAAACAAGCATTTTATCTAGCATTGAACCCCTTGTAGCTGCCATCGTTTCAATCACTTGGCTAAATGAATCTTTTGGAACATATCAATTATTAGGCGGCGTATGTATCGTTCTGTCCGTTATTTTTTTGACGATGCCTCAAAAAGAAACCGAACCAACCTATACAACGGAACAAATATAAAATGAAACTTTAATTAGTGGGGACTATCTCCCACTAATTATTAACCTACACCAATCGGGCTTTTACGGGATAAAAATGTCAAAAGAGGTCGTACAAAACTTACGACCTCTTTTTATACTTTAAAGGAATTGTCCCGCCTTCTAGCAAATACAATTACACTAACAATAAAAACTAGGAGTGTGGCACCATGAAAAAAATCGGAACTATGCTACTTCTCTCCTTCCTCATCACTGGATGCACACAAACGCAACCGGATTCAAAAGAACAAAAAAAAGACGTAATAGCAACGTCATCCACTCAAGTGAACGCACCTTCCTTCTTTCACCTTAGTGTTTTAAAAGATGTAAATTGGGAAGAAACACCTTCTTTCGTAGAAGGAAAAATGCCTTTAAAAGGCATCGAAGGTAAAGTCGCAATGGCTGATAGTCCTATTATCGCAAATGAACAAAATGAAATAATGTGGCACTTTCTAGATTCTGAAATACCAACTGGAAAATTGTCTATTATTGCGCTAAAACAAGGATCTGTAACTCCGACACAAGTACTCTTTCAAAAAGAAACTTCCAAACAAACTTGGACTACTTCAAATACAATCGATTCTACTACAAACGAACTCCCTCTCACTATGTCACTACCTTCATCTGGATTATGGTTATTAAATATATATGTGAATGAAAAATATTATGATCAGTTTGTAATCACTGCTGAGTAAAGTGACAAAAATAAACCACTTTCTTACAACAATGTAATTTCTACGTCATGTACTTCGATAGTTGAATTATCTCTCTTCTCTTATACTTAAAGTAAGAAATGAAACGAGGAGAGATGAGAGATGAAAAAAATGATAGAAGTGATCGTAGCAGTAACTGAGGTTTTAGTGAATGGTAAACAAGTTGCAATGGAATTAAATAAATAGTGAAGAAACATAAATAATTCTACACTTCTTCATTATTTTGATTTCTTATCTCAAAAAAGCAGTGCCTTTTAGGCACTGCTTTTCGCTATTAATAACGTGGTATTTTCGTAATTTGTGCCACGCCTGAATCAATAGCTGCTTTCGCTACTGCTTCTGCAACACTTGGAACAACTCTTTTATCTAATGGATTCGGGATTACATAATTCGCATTACGTTCTTCATCAGTAATGATGTTAGCGATCCCATATGCTGCCGCTAATTTCATCTCTTCTGTAATATCAGTTGCGCGCACATCTAACGCACCGCGGAATATTCCGGGAAACGCCAATACATTATTTACTTGATTCGCATAATCCGAGCGTCCAGTTCCTACTACAGCTGCCCCAGCCTCTAATGCATCCTCAGGGAAGATTTCTGGAATTGGATTCGCCATTGCAAACACAATTGCTTTCTCATTCATCGTCTGTACAAGTTCTTTCGTTAATACGTTAGGAGCAGATACGCCAATAAAAATATCAGCTTGGTGAATTGCTTCTTTTAACGTTCCACGCACATGTTCACGATTTGTCTTTTTTGAAACTTCAATTTGTGCTTCGTTCATCCATGTTTCACCTTCACAAACAATACCTTCTAGGCTAACTAACGTAATGTGCTTTGCACCAGCCTTTAATAATAATTTTCCAATTGCAATTCCTGCCGAACCCGCACCGTTAATAACGATTTTCACATTATCCATTTGTTTGCTAACAACTTTTAATGCATTAATAACAGCTGCTAAAACGACAATAGCTGTTCCATGTTGATCATCATGGAATACAGGAATATTCGTTTCTTCTTTTAATCGTTTTTCAATTTCAAAACAACGCGGTGCTGCAATATCTTCTAAATTAATCCCTGCAAATGTAGGCTCTAAATTTTTTACAAGGGTAACGATTTCATCTACATCCGTTGTGCCTAAACATAATGGGAAAGCATCTACATTCGCAAACTTCTTAAACAAAATACTTTTTCCTTCCATAACAGGCATAGCCGCTTTCGGTCCAATGTTTCCTAAACCGAGTACCGCTGTTCCATCTGAAACAACTGCCACCATATTGCCACGTGCTGTATAGTCATACACTGTTTCTTCATCTGCCGCAATTGCTTTACACGACTCCGCTACACCTGGTGTATACGTCAGGCTTAAATCATCCGCTGAATTTACCTCCACTTTACTTGTAATTTCAATTTTCCCTACTAATTCTTTATGCAATAACAATGATCTTTCATTAATTTGATTTGCTAACATACTTATAATCTCCCCTTAATTTGACAAGCTAGCTATATGAATATAGCTAGCTTGTTTGATCATGAAAACATTTTTAATAATATTGTCGCCGTTACAACCATTGCCGCCCCGCCTAAACGAGTTGAAATTTGCGCGAACGGCATTAATTCCATACGATTTGAAGCCGATAAAATAGCAACATCTCCAGTTCCGCCTAAACCGCTATGACATCCAGTTACAATCGCCGATTCAACTGGATACATCTTCATCACTTTCCCTACAAGAAAACCTGATGCTACCATTGTAAGAACAACCGATGCGCACACAACAACATATCCTACTGAAAGAACTGCTGCTACGTCTTTTAACGGAATATATAGCAATCCTAATCCAACCATTAAAGGCCAAGTTAAATTCTTCGAAATAAATTTATATAAATGGAATGCTCCTTGCTCCATTTTTGCTGGCATTAATTTAAAGTATTTCACAAGTGCTGCTGAAAAAATCATAATGATTGCCCCAGGAATACCGATGAACTTAGAAGCAAATCCTCCAAAGATGAAGAACGTACACGCAATTAATAAACCTGCTCCCATTAATGAGAAGTCAATTGGCTTCTCTGTATTTTGTTCTTTTAATAATTCTGCTTGATTGTCTGTTTTCACTAATACACCGTTACCACTAAGCTCCGGTTTCTTCTCACCTAAACGCTTCATATACCCTGCACTTACAATTGCGAACATATTTCCAATAATAGCTGCTGGAATAAGCTGTGATACAAACGTCGCTGATGATTCATTTAAAATATCACTATAAGCTAGCGACAATGGTAAAATCCCTTCCCCGATACCACCACTCACAATTGGTACGATGATAAAGAAGAATGTGTGCTTCATTTCAAATCCAAATAATGAACCGACCAATAACCCTACTGCTACAGAAGCTAACGTCCCTACTACTAAAGGAATAAACATACGAACGAAACCTTGTACTAACACTTTACGGTTCATTCCTAAAATACTTCCGACTACTAAACAAGAAATATATAAATATAAAAAGTTCGATTTTTTCATTAACATAGTCGCAGCTTCCATTGAAGCTGGATTCATCCAGTTAAAAAATACAAGTAATGATGGAATAAATAACGAAAGTATTGCTGGACCGCCGATATTTTTTAAAATTGGAATTCTCATCCCAATATCGCCTAAGAAAATCCCCATGATCATAATAACTGCAAATCCACCAATCATATCTGCTGGCAATTTATTATATACAGATGCCCCATAAATAATAGCAGCCAATACTACATATAACGGTAAAGGTATAACACCGATTTTTACATTCATAATTTTAGAAGCGAAAGATTCTCTTTGTACTTCATTTCCTTCAGAAAATGATACCGCTTCCACATTCTTTTGAATTCCCATATGGCACCCCCTCGTTTTCTTAATAACAATATTAAAACGCTTTCAATAGTAAAAATAGTTTTTGTAAGTTTTGTAATTGATTTTGTAATTAAAAAAAGTATAAGCGACTTATATTAAGTCGCTTATACGTAAAACTCTATTTTCTTTTGATCAACACATCTTAATTTACTTACAGGTCTGCCCACATGTTGGTACATCATTTCGTTTTCTAACACTCCAATGTCAGTCAAAAACATTACATATTTTCGAATAGAAACTCTTGAAATTCCAACTAATTGTGCCATTTCATCTGTTGTAAACACTCTTCCATTCAACGACTCGATCTTCTGCCAAATTAATTGCAACGTTTGCTTCGTTAACCCTTTCGGAAGCTCTTTCGTGACAGTAGGCTCCCTTTTTTCTTTTTGTAAAATTAACAAATCTAATTCCGATTGACTAATTTTTTGTTGTTCTTTCATGAAAGTAACTTTTTCTCGATATATAGTTAATGCCTCTTTAAATCGTTCAAATGTAAATGGTTTAATTAAATAATCTACTACACCATATTGTAATGCTTTTTTAATACTTCCCATATCATGTACAGCTGAAATCATTATAATATCAATTTCTTTTTCTTGGTTCCGGATATACATTAAAAGCTCAAAACCAGTCTCTTCAGGCATAAAAATATCAAGTAATACTAAATCTACTCGTGATTTCTCTAATATTTCGATCGCCGACTTTACTGAGTTAACTGCTTGAACAAGTTCAAATCCTCCTACTTGCTCTAAATAATGCGTATTTAGCATTGCTACCATCGGGTCATCTTCTACAATTAAAACTTTAATCATATTTGCCTCTCATCCCTACCTTTAGGTATTTCAATTGTTATCGTTGTTCCCTTACCTACTAATGAATGCATATGAATTTCCCCATTTATTCGCTGTATACTTTCTTTTACAAGATACAAACCATAACCGCGGTTATCTCCCTTTGTGGAATAACCTTTCGTAAATAATTGCTCTATTTCTTTTTCTTGTATACCTTTTCCCGTATCTTGTACTGTAATAGTTAGTATATCCCCATGTTGTATCTTAACTTCAACTCGCTTCTTTTCACAATTCGTAACTGCCTCTAATGCATTATCAATTAAATTTCCGACAATCGTAATAAGTTCATGAGTAATACTTTCATCATCTATTTCCGGCATATAAGAATCTTCACTTATAATTAATTTTATATTTTTCTCTCTAGCATAGCTGAGCTTACCTAGTAAAAAACCAGCAAATACTGGACTTTTTATTCTTTTCATAACTCCACCAATTTCATATTGATGCTCTGATACCATGCCGCTTATATACTTCTGTAATTCTTCATACTGCTTCATATGTGTAAGCCCTAATACGACATGCATCTTATTCATAAACTCATGAGATTGTGCCCGTAATGCTTCTGCATATAGTCTAATACCAGTTAGTTCCTCTGCTAGTTTTCTAATCTCTGTTTTATCACGAAATGTTGCAATTGCACCAACTATTTCTCCTTTTACATATAAAGGAACTCGATTCGTCACAATCGTAATTCCATAAATATTTTGTTCTTCGTTTAATTGTACTTCTCCCGTTTGCAATACTTCTTTTATACGTGAATTTGGCATATACAACTCAACATCTTTACCGATAAAATCTTCTTCAAGTCCGCTTTTTTTAAATAGACGTTTCGCTTCATTATTAATTAATGTTACTCTAGCCTCTTTATCTACAGCAATAATACCTTCCTTTACAGATTGTAGCATCGTATTTCTTTCTTCAAGAATTTTTGCTATCCTGTGCGGCTCAAGACCGAATAAACTTTTCTTTATATGTCTAGCTAGCAATATTGCTCCTATAATTCCGACTAATACACCAACTCCGACACCAATATAAATGATATGTCTACTTTCCTTAACTCTCTCTTTTACATTATCTGCTGAAATACCAACAGCCACAGCTCCAAGTTGTTCACCTGTTTCAGAAAATATTGGTACAAACACTCGCATGGAAATACCTAAAGTTCCTTCTGCTAACGATACATGTTCTTTTCCTTTCAATGCAGGCCCTTCATCTCCCCCAATAAAATGATGCCCTATTTTTTGAGGATTTGGATGTGACTTTCTTATTCCATTCATGTCCATAACTACAATAAACTGAACACCTGTGTTTTGTAATATTCTATTTGTATACGTTTGGATTGCAGAGGTATCTGCTTTCCCAACCAAACCATCGATTACAATCGAATCATTCGCCACAATGTGTGCAATTGTTTTTGCCTTCTCTGCTTGGCTATCCTCCGTCGTCCGTTCTACATTATGACTAATTAATATATCTGTCACAAGTAAAGAAAAAATTACAACTGTACAAACTAACAATGTAATCGTTTTCCATAAATTCCATAGTCTTTTTCTTTTTTTCATCCCGTTAATGACTCCCCTAATTGCTGAATAGAAAAATAAGTAAGGTGATATTATTTTCACCTTACTTATCTGCTGTTATTATACTTTAAATTTACTAGTCATCGCTTGTAGTTCTTCTGCCATCTCAGCTAAGTTTTGCGAAGCTGAACTAATTTCCTCCATGGAATTAACCTGTTCTTCTGTTGAAGCTGCAACACTTTGCATACTAGCTGTATTTTCTTCTGCAGCAGCTGCAATTTCATCAATAGCATTTGTCACTTCATTTGCATCCCCAGCAATTCTCTTCGTTGTTTCTACCATTTGATTAACTTGAGAAACAATATGTGTAGTAGAACTTAAAATTTCCGTAAAACTTACTTTCGTTTTTGTTACAACATCAAGGCCCTGTTGAACTTCTCCATTCACATTATCCATCGCCTTAACAGTATGTTCAATATCCGCCTTAATTTCTGCAATTAAATTTGCAATCTCTCCAGATGACTCTCCTGATTGCTCTGCTAATTTTCTAACCTCATCTGCTACAATAGCAAATCCTCGTCCCTGTTCACCTGCTCTTGCTGCTTCAATAGCCGCATTCAAAGCTAATAAGTTCGTTTGAGTAGCGATGTTTTGAATTGCTTCAGAAATAGCTCCTACCTGCTTTGATTTCTCATCAAGAAGTTTAATAATAGCATCTGACTCGGATACCGATCTAGAAATAGATTGCATTTGTTTTGCGGTTTGTTCAACTAAATCTTCTCCCTCTTCAGCTCTTTCTCGCGCATGTAATGAGGAAATAGAAATTGACTCTGCGCTTCCAGTTACATCTTGAATTGCTGTATTTACTTGTTGCAATGTAGCCGCACCTTCTTCAACACCTTGACTTTGTGATTCGGCCCCACCTGATACTTGTTCCATTGCAATTGTAATTTGATCTGTCGCATCATTTGCTTGCTGTACGCTCGCTGTTAACTCTTCTGCCGATGCTGCAACATGTTCTGCTGAAAAGCTAATTTGGGTAATAACATCTTGTAAAGACGTAGACATTTCATTAAATGAATTCCCTAATTTCCCTATGTCATCCTTGGAATGGATTGTAATTTTCTCTGTTAAATCTCCCTTACTAATTTTATATGCCGATTCAGCTATTTTTCGTAATGGCCTTGTAATAGACTTTGTAATGAAATAAATTAATATACTACCAAATGCAATAGCGATAGCAATGACAATCAAAGTCTTATAAAACACTGGACTGGCAGCTTGGGTAATTTCTTCATCGAACATAACACCAACTACTTTCCAGCCCGTTTTCTCATTTGTTGCAAAGATTAAATTCTTTTTATCATCTTGTTCTGTATAAGACACATTTCCTTGTTTATCTTCATAAATTGGTTTAATCCAAGGATCAGTAACTTTTGCACCTGGTTTTCTAGATGGATGACTAACAATTTGCTTATTTTGATCTAAAATAACTGCATAACCTTTTTCACCAATGTTAATCATTTTGGAAATTTTTAAGATGTTATCTAAGTTTAAATTAATTCCTATAACACCTTTACCATCTTTTACTTCTTTTGCAATTGTCACTACCATATTTTTTGTAGATGCTGATTGATATGGTGCAGTAACAATTACTTTCCCTTTATTTTCATGTGCTTCTTTATACCAAGATCTATCTGTTGGATTATACCCATCAGCCATTTGGATAAATGGTTCTCTTATAAACTTTCCCGTCTCTGTTCCAATATAAATACCTTCTACTTCTGGATGAAGTTTTATATATTGCGCTAACTTCGTTCTTACTATTTCTTCTTGTCCGTTTGGATATGTATCCTCTGTTAAGATGTCTGCAAAGTATGCTGCATCAACAAATTTCTCTTCTATATTTTGAGAAATAACAGTATTTAAAATCGAAATGTTTTCCTTTGCTTTACCTGTGATTTGTTGTTCAAAATTTGTTTTGGCAGTTTGATATGAAACACCACCGATAATAAGTCCTGGTATAGTTAAAATTAGAAAAAATGAAATGATTAATTTTTTCTTGATACTCATACATTTAACCCAGTTAAATATTTTTTGCATAATAAGCCTCCTTTATGTAATGTGGATACTTGTGTCATTTTATACAATTAACATATATAAAACAATATATAATGATAACATGTAAATTTTTCGTCAATTATGCATTTTTGCATATTCACTCCTTATACGTATTTTAATCATAAAAATAAGAGAACTTTAGCATTATATATACTAAAGTTCTCTTATTTCTTAACAGCTTATACTCTATAAAACTTCTCTTATAATCCTCAAATCTTTATCCTTCGCCTTATAGTCATATTACTAAAACTCTTCGTCCTAATTTATTTGACGCTCTTTACATAACTAATTGCCTGACTTCCCATTTGCGCCCATGCCTGTTCAAAGGTTTCTCTCGGTACTTTTACATCTAAGCTACCCTCAAGTGGATCTCGAATATATACAGATTCCTGATCATACCCGATAAGTACAACACAATGTTCATTATACGTAATAGAAACATCTCCACTATTTGTTTCCCATGTAGTAAATTCATCTGCATCTAATGGTGCAAATGTTGCATTTGTGATCATGACTACAGGTTGCCCTGCTTTTATACTCTTATAAATTTCTTCTATATTCTTCCCTGTTAAGTCTACAGCTTTATTAGGTAAATATTTTTCCGCTAACTGAAAAAGTGGCCCATGATATACACCATATCCCGATTCAGAAAATGTATAAATATTACCTACAAATCCTTCATTCGGATTCCCGCGCACACCATCGTCTATAAAATCAACTTTTTTTATTTCATTTGCTAATGTCATCTTATCCACTGAAACACCAGCGTATTGTAACATCATCGCTAAGCTCGTCACTTCACAGCCTCTATCCAATTCTGGTAACTGCTGAATTAAGGGAACATTTGATAAGATGACTTTTTCATCGTTATTACTAAACTCCGTTTCTTTTCCTCTTTGTATATTTGAGAATGTTAACTTCTCTACATACTTTGGAATTCCATTTGTATATACACTCCATATTGCTGCACCTAGTAAAGCTGTACATATATACCACTTCAATTTTCTTATCGCTTTCACACCCTTATTAATTCGTTAAATAAGAATAAAATGCGTCAGCATCCGTTCGTACCATCGGTACAAAATTTAGTTCTTTTCCTTTTTCAGGCTGATCTTTTTTTATCTTTTCCGCTAACTCTTGAATATTCATATTCATTTTATCCATATTAAGCTCATCTGCCATTTGTAGCACCTTTTGTTCATTAATTTCTCTTAATATTTGATATATATCTTTACCATACAAATCAATATGATGTTTTTTTGCTTCTTCTTGTACTTTTTGTTCGTACACTTCTTGTGCTAACTCTTCAATTTCTTTTCCTTTTTGAGAAATATCTAACTTTCCTGCTTCTTCTCTTACTTTCTTTCCGTAGATTTCTTCCGCGATGTCTTCGATTTCTTTTCCATCTGTCGAAATACCTAATTTATCTGCTTCATCTTTAATTTTAATCGCATTAATTTGAGTAATTAAATCTACAATTGATGTATTCTCTATAGATATACCTAGCTTTAACGCTTCTTGCTTTACTTTTGTTTCATAGATTTCTTCTGACAGCATCCCAACATCTTTTCCTTCAATCGATATGCCTAACTGCTCTGCTTCCCTTCCTACTTCTGTTTCATGAATTTCTTTTTCTAGTGTAATTTGTTCTTTTCCTTCCGTTTCAATACCTAGTTTCTCTGCTTTTTCTTCTGTATGCACTGCATGTATCTTACCATTGTTCAATTGTTCTTTACTGCGCTGCGTGTAATCTGTCTTTCCTTTTTGTGTTTCAGAAGGAGAGGCACCCCCTAATATACTTAAACTCATTACTCCAATAGTGAATACCGTCATCATTTTCTTTTTCAAAATTAATTCCTCCCTCTTATACTTTCTTTCCCATCATTCCCCTAGTTTTTTTAATACTATACATACATCTCATCGCTGCTTGAGATAACATTATGATTGATAAACCCCACTCACATACACCTAATCTCTTCTTCATGTAACGAACTTTCTTTATGCCATACATAATATAAATAGTTTCTTAACTTTCCCTTAAAAAAAGACGACCTTGTAAAAACAAGGTCGTCTTCTTACTTATATTTTTTGATTTTTAGGGAAAATCACTTCAAAACAAGTGCCATCTCCCCATTTGCTCTCTACTGATATTTTTCCGTAATGCTTTTCTACAATCCAATTTGCGATTGAAAGACCTAATCCAGCTCCTTCTGACGTACTTCTTGCTTTATCCCCTTGATAAAAACGATCAAATAATTTCGGAATATCTTCTTCTTTCACTCCTATCCCGTCATCTTTCACCTGTATGCGAATTGAACTACTCGTTTGCGTGCAATCAATTTGAATATGCCCACCTTCGTTTGTATACTTCATCGCATTATCTAACAGTATGACCATCATTTGATGAATCCGCTCTCTATCCCCCATAAAAGATACACCACGTTCTACTTTTAGCATCATTTCTTTTTCTTGATAAGAAGCAATCTCTTTATATGGAGCTACTATTTCTTCTAACAATTTATCAAGTTCAAATGTTTTCTTATCCATCTCAATTTGATTAGAATCAGAACGTGCTAGCAATAATAAATTACTAACGAGTTTCGATAACCGCCTACATTCTTTTGAAATTGTAGAAATATCCATCGCTTTTTCTTCTATCGTAGCGGATGGTGACTGGAATAAAACATCCGTTTTTGATTGAATAACTGCAAGTGGTGTCCTGAGTTCATGTGATGCATCAGAAACGAATTGTTGCTGTTTCTCCCATGAACTTTGAATAGGTACAAGTGCTCTACCAGCTAGGAAAAAGCCAATACCTATCGCACAGAGGCTTCCTATGCTACAACCTATAACGAGAATTAAAAATAAAGTATTTAACATTCCTTCTTCCGCTGTTATATCTCGCACGATTTGAACTATTTCTCCATCTTTTTGAAGCGAAAATGCTCTAAAATATCGTCCTTGTACTTCAATATCTTGTAACTCCTCTAATTTTTCGGGAGAAAAACTTTCCAAATTCTCTTCAAAAATAGAACGGAATTTACGGTTATCGCCCTCTATTTTCACTATTTTCCCATTCCAAGTTATTCTAGTTACTCGCGGATCTCCAATTTGGATATTCTCCATGCGTTTTCTTGGTGGTACTTTAACATCTAATTTTTCTCTATACTGAGCTATCATTTTTATAGATTGATCTACTTCACTATAAATACGCTTGTATGTGTACGAATAAATAATACTGCCTAATATACCTATTAATAGAATAAATACTAATGAGTTCACTATAGTCAAACGAATGCGTGTTTTTTGAAACATACTTCCTTTTTTCATTGTTCTTTTAATATATATCCAATACCTCGAACGGTTTGAATATCTTTCTGATAACCGAATGGCTCTAATTTTTTACGTAAATGATGCACATACACTTCTACAATCGCTACTGTCGTATCTGAATCAAATCCCCAAACACGATCAAAAATTTGTTCACGCATTAAAATCTTTCCGCTATTTTGAACAAGGTACTCTAGAAGCTCATATTGTTTTAATGATAACTTCATACCTTTTCCATCTACTTGAACATCTTTATCTTTTCCGAACAATTCAATGCCTTTATAGCGAATTGTTTGCTGCGTTGTTAAACTACCACTTCTGCGTAGTAAAGCACGAATTCTCGCTTTTAATTCAGGGGCCTGAAATGGCTTAACAATATAGTCATCTCCACCAAAGTCCAATCCCTTCACCCGATCTTCTAAAGAATCTCTCGCTGTCAAAAACAGGACTGGTGTTTCAATCTTTTCATCTCGTATTTTTTGAATCACTTCGAATCCGTCCATCCCTGGCATCATCACATCCAGCAAAATTGCATCATATATATTTTGAAGAGCTAAAAACAATCCATCTTCTCCATTTATTGCCGTATCTACTTCAAATTCATCACGTAAAATTTGTACGATAGACTCTAATAACGAAGCATTATCTTCTACTACAAGTAAACGCATGCTCTCACCTTCCATCAAATAGTTCAATTCTATTTATTATTACATTTCTTCTCTTCATAACAAAAGAATGTAGTTACATTACGTAATTTCATTTTTAACTATTTCCTTCTAAAATTTTGAAGTTTTATTATAAAAACTTTGTCTTAAATTTAGCTTAATAAAAAATTGAAAGAAATAAGATTCCTCTTATCTCTTTCAATTTTTTATTACATATACCTTTTTACTCGGCAACTCTAAACAATTTAGCTGACCGCCATACACAGCCCCGCCATCAATCCCAATAATACGATTACTACCAAAATACACTCCGCAATCCTCACTACCATGAAGCGTTTTTGTTTCCGTATGCCCAAATACAATAACCTTTTCACCGCTATATCCATTATGAAATTCATTACGGATCCACATTAATGTATATGGTTCAGATTCAGAAACTCGTTTCATCGGTTCAACCCCAGCATGTACAAATATATACTCTTCTGTTTCAATGTAATGATCTAATTCTTGAATAAACTTTATATGTTCCTCTAATACACGAGAGTGTAAAATCGGTTTTTGGAAGTCTTTCTCATTAACCGCAATATCTTCTTCTACAAATCCATAGCTATATAATGTCTTATCTCCACCATTTCTTTTTACCCAATGGTTCCATGAACGTTCCTCATTTGTCGTTAACGCCTTAATCATCATATCTTCATGATTTCCTTTTAAAATGAGTGCTCCCTCTTTTTTCAATTCTCTTACCTTTTCAATTACAGCACGCGCATTTGGACCACGATCTACATAATCTCCCAGTAAGATTAATTGATCCTGTTTCGCATCATATTGAGCTTCTTCCAATAAATGTTCGAACTTTTCTATCTCTCCATGAATATCACTAATAACAAGAATTCTTTTCATATTATCCCCCCTCTTTCTAATTATAGTTCAAAACGACAGAAAGTTCAGAATTGAAATCCCGCATTAACGGGCAGTAAGCCCCCCACTGATTACAGTTTCACTTTATTACAAACTAAACTATTATCCTTACAACAATGTAAGTCTCTTGTCATCCAATTCGATAGTTGTAATTACTGTATTTCCTTATACTGAGAGTAAGAAATGAAACAAAAAATAAGGAGAGATGAGAGATGAAAAAAGTAATGGAAGTTGTAGTAGCGGTAGTAGAGGTTTTCGTAAATGGTAAACAAGTCGCAATGGAGTTAAATAAATAATGAAAAGGACAACATTCACTCTAGACCCTTTACTCATATAAAAGAGATAAGACTTCATCATTTCTTTGATCCCTTATCTCCCTATAAAGAAAGCCGTATCCCTTTTAAGGATACGGCTTTCTCTTATTTTTGACTCGTACGAGCTGAAATGCTAATTGCTCTATCTGTTGCTTTGGCAGCTTCATCTAACGCTTCTTTACTATTCTTCCCGTCATACATCGCTTCTAATGCTTTTACAACTGCATCTCGTGATTCTGAGAATACACTAATTAAAGCCCCTTGTGTTGCTGGAGATTGCTTCGTCGCTTGCAATTGATCTACTGTTACTTTCAACTGTGGATATTTTTCATATTGCTCTTTTACTAATGGCTCATTATATGCATCTGGATTAATTGAGAAATAACCTGTTGCAGTATGCCATTTTGCTTGTACGTCTGGCTTCGTTAAATATTTCATAAAGTCCCAAGCACCTTGTTGCGTTTCTTCTGAAACCATATTCGTCATCCATAATGATGCTCCACCAATAACAACACCATTTTGTTTCGAATCCTCAGGATACGGAATATATGAAACACCTACATTAAACTTAGATGCATCGATTAAATCACGAACACCTGCTGAAGAATCTAAATACATAGCAACTTGTCCAGATTGGAACGCGGCACGAATATCATCCCAACTTGCTCCATACTTTCCAAGTGCGCCAGCTTTATTTAAATCATCTAACATTCCAAATACTTTCTGTCCTTCTTTACCGTTAAATACCGCCTTCTTTGCAGCATCTTTACGGCCGTTTTCGTTATCTACATATAAAGCACCTTGTGTCGCTAACAATTCTTCAAAGAACCAACCGTAGTTAAGCATGGAGAATCCATATTGTTTTACATTTCCGCCTTCTTTAATCGTTAACTTTTTCGCTGCTTCTTGTAATTCCGCATATGTTTTTGGAGCTTTCTCTGGATCTAAGCCCGCCTTTGCAAAAGCATCTTTATTATAAATTAATACTGGTGTAGATGAATTAAATGGCATAGAATACATTTTTCCATCAACTGAATAATAATTTGTAATTGCTTTTTCTAATTTTGACGTATCGTACTTATCTTTTTTTATCCAGCTATCAATTGGTGTGATTTTTTTGCTATCAATCATATATTTCGTTGTAATTTCACTCGATTGAACAAGAGCTGGCGCTTCTTTCGTTGCAGACATCGTTCTAAATTTCGTTAAAGACTCTTCATATGTCCCTTGGAACTCTGCCTTTATCTCATATTTATTTTGCGACTTATTATAGTCTGCAACAAGACCATCTAATACTCCTTGTGTTTTTCCACCCATCGCATGCCAGAAGCGAATTACAGTTTTATCACCATTTTTTTCAACAGGTGCTACTTTTGCCTGTACTTCAGGTTTTCCCTCTGTTTTACTATTTGAACAAGCTGCACTAGATAATGCCATTGTTGCTACCATTAATAGAGCAGCACCTTTTTTAACTAGACTCATTTAAATCTCACCTTCTCTTAGTTATTTAATTGCACCTTTTGTTAATCCTTGTTGTAATTGCTTTTGCCCTAAAAATAGTAAAATCAATGTTGGAATAACGATAACCGTAACACCGGCCATTACGCTTCCCCAATCAGTTGCAACTTCTTGAGACTGAAGCTGCTTTACACCGATTTGCACTGTTCTTACTTTTTCATCAGTGGTCACTAAAAGTGGCCATAAATACATATTCCATGTTGTTAAAAAGCTATATACTCCAAGCGTAATAAAACTCGTTTTACAATACGGTATTACAACGCTGAATAAAAATCTTATATTTCCAATCCCTTCAATAAAAGCAGCTTCTTTCAGTTCATTCGGGAGTGTCATAAAATGTTGACGTAACAAGAAAATACCGAAAGCTGTTGCAAAAAACGGCACTGTCATCCCGGCGAAACTATTGATCCAGCCAAAGTTTTGAATCGTTAAAAAGTTAGGCACCATCGTTGCTTCCCACGGAATAAGCATCGTTGAAATAAACAGGAAGAAAATTAAGTTTCTCCCTTTAAACTGAAGAAAAACAAAAGCATAAGCTGCTAAACTTGATACGATAAGTTGTCCAATCATAACGACTGTCGATACAATTAAACTGTTATATAAGTATGTAAAAAGCGGTACTTTTTGAAAAATATTAATGAAATTATCAAAAGTAAACTGGGTCGGAAATAACCTTCTCATTTGAATATCGTCTGGTGTCATAAAGCTTATTAAAAATGCATACAGTACAGGAAAAAATACCATCACTGCACTAATAATGAGTAGCATGTATAATAGGAAATTTTGTTTCCACTGTTTAACAATCATTTATAATGCACCTTTCTCTCAGCAAACTTAAATTGAAGTAATGTAGCAACGAAAATGAAAACAAATAATACCATCGCTTGTGCACTTGCTGTTCCAAATTGATGATTCACAAACGCCTCTTTGTAAATCGAGTACACAATTAAATTCGTTGCATCATTTGGTCCACCGTGCGTTAAAATATCAATTTGTCCAAAGCTTTGGAACGCACTAATTAATGTTACTGTTACAATAAAGAATAAAGTTGGTGATAGCATCGGTAATGTAACACGGCGAAGCTTATATAAATAACTAGCACCATCTATAGATGCACTCTCATATAAAGACGTATCAATATTTTGTAAACCACCTAATATAACTAAAAATGCAAAACCTGTATTCACCCAAACTGTTGTAACTGATACAGAGAATAGTGCCCAGTCCGGACTCGTTAACCATGCGATTGCAGGAAGGTTCATAGAGGCTAATATATTATTAAATAATCCTACACTTGGATGAAATAAAAATAGCCAAATCACTGCACTAGCAGCTACTGATATTCCCATCGTCGAAGAAAACAGAACTCGGAATAACCCAATACCTCTTACCTTTCCATTTGCAATCAATGCAAGAAACAAAGCAAATATAATACTCGTAGGAACTGTATATAAAACAAATAATAAAGTTGATTTTATACTTTTGTAGAAGGCTGGATCAGAGAATAAATATTGATAATTTTCTAAGCCAACGAAAAGATTAGCTTCTCCATGTATATCGGTTAAATAAAAACTATAATAAATCGTCCTAAACAATGGATAGAACAGAAAAATCGAAAATAGCAAAATAGATGGCGCCAAAAACAATAATCCTATTCTTAAATCTTTCGTTCTCTCCCATAATTTTTTCTTTTTTGACACCTTTGTTTGAACTGGTAACTTACTTACTTCGATCATTATTTCGCCACCACTTTCAACTCTTCTTCAGCTACCACTTTTAAGCGTTCATTCGTGTTTTCGTTAAAGAAGCATAACTTTTCTTGCGAGAATAATAATTTTACTTTGTCACCTTTGTTCAGGAGTAACTGTCCGATAACTTTCGCACTCCAAGTTGTTCCATTTACCGCAAAGTTCAATATAGATTCATTCCCTAATACTTCTACAGATTGCAACGTCACTTCTTGTCCCTCCTCAGACAGTGCAATATGCTCAGGGCGCATGCCTATGCGAATTGTTCCTTCTGGTAATTGCTTTAACTGTCTAATAGATAATGGAATTTGCAATTGTCCTATATGTAATACACCTTTTTCTTTATTTACTTCCCCATCATTTATATTCATAGAAGGAGAACCTATAAAGCTTGCAACAAATTCGTTTGCTGGTTCGTTATATATGTTAAGTGGTGTTCCAACTTGCTGTATACTTCCTTTATTTAAAACCATGATACGATCACCCATAGTCATCGCTTCTATTTGATCGTGGGTAACGTAAATCATCGTAATTCCTAATCGCTGCTGAATTTCTCTAATTTCAATTCTCATTTGCGCACGTAATTTCGCATCCAAATTCGAAAGTGGTTCATCCATTAAACAGATTGGCGCTTGACTCACAATTGCCCTGGCAAGTGCAACACGCTGTCTTTGTCCGCCTGATAATTGGCCTGGTTTCATTTTCACATACTCTTTCAGTCCTACCATTTCAATAGCTTCCATTAATCGCTTTTGTCGCTCTTCTTTTTGTACTTTTCTTACCTTAAGTCCAAATAAAATATTTTCTTCTACAGATAAGTGTGGATATAATGCATAATTTTGAAATACCATTGATAGATTACGGTCTTTCGGCTCTAGATCATTTGCAACACGTTCATTAATAATTAAATCTCCTGAAGAAATCTCTTCTAAGCCAGCGATCATTCGTAATAATGTGCTTTTCCCGCATCCCGAAGGTCCAACTAAAACAAAAAATTCACCCTTCTTAATATGAACCGATATGCCTTTAACCGCTGTCTCTTCTGCATTTTTATATACCTTTGAAACATTTTTCAATTCAATCACAAGGTTGCACTCCTTTTTTCTTCTTGTATCCATACTTCATAATGACTTGTTGAAATCGCACTTGCTCCTGCACGAATTGCAATTTCCGCATCTTCTCGCGTTTGAATCAGCCCTCCTGCAATAATAGGAAACTCTATTTCCTCTACTAGCTGCTTAATCATAGAAGGCATAATCCCCGGCATAATCTCTACTGCATTTGGTTTAGTCGTTTTACAATTTTCAATTGATTTAGTAAGAGATAAAGTATCTACAATAAAAATACGTTGAATTGTTTTCAATCCAATTTTATTAGCATTTCGAATTGTTGAACCCTTTGTTGAAATAATACCTTGTGCCCCGATAACATCTTGAATATACAAAAGCGCTTCCTCTGTATTCGTATTTAAGCCTTGTATAAAATCACAATGAAGAAATACATCATGTCCATGTTTCTGTAATTCATATACACGCTCTGGTAATTCCAGCATTGAACCAGTCATAAGAAAAACTGTTTTCGGCAATTTTTTGTATGCTTTGTATCCTTTCCAATCCTTTATCATCGCAATATAAGGTTATTTAAACATTTATTCCACCTAACTGTTCTATTTTTATCCAAACTAAAAACACCTACTTACATAGAACGCCTTTCTCCTTATTTGAACTCTAGGGAATAGAGCACACCTAAGAAAGTGGCACATTATATGTAAGTGGGTGTTCTCAAATGTTCTCTACCCTAGTTATTTTGTTACCTTTACTATATTACGCATTTATTAAGTCAGTTTTGATAGATTGTTAATTAGGTGTTAATCGAATGTTAATATTCACCATATCATTATTTACATTAATCTAGATATTAAAATATAAATAAATAGAACGAAACAATACTTAAAATTCAATCAATATGTAAATTCATTCCATAGTTAATGATTTTTAGTTTGCTTGCCACTGCTTGCAAACTAAAGTTATCCCAAGCAGTACTATAAAGTGGAATGCGCCTTTTCTCTTGTATTGATATGGCCCAGGCTGTAACAACATCAGTACCATATCCGTTCCCTTGAAACTCCGCTAAAGTTTCCACACTTGCCTCAGCAGCTACGGGCGTACTTCTGGCACTGCAACAAACAGAAACTACTTTTTCATTTTTTACAATTGCCAAATAAGGTTGCCTCCTTATTTACTCCATTTACCATCCATTCATAATCTATTTTTCATGTTCAAAATAAAAATCCCATTCAAATACACATTACTGAATCCATCATACTAACTGATTTCTTCATTCTGTCTATCTAAATGGGATTATTTTTCGTTTTTTACTCTACTGGTTGTTGTGGCTGTACTACTTCATTCGCTCCAGCTACCCTCAACATATTTACAATATCTTTAAAACCTCTTTTTTCAGCGTATTGCAGTGGCGTCAGATGTTCCTTGTTAGCCATGTTTACATCTGCACCGTGATCAATAAGTAATTGAATTACTTTCTTATGGTTTTCACTACCATTTCCTAATACAATTGCTTCTAATAACGCTGTTCCACCACGTTCATTTTTATAATTCACATCAATATCTGTATGCTCTAATAATTCTTTAACAACCTCTACATGGCCACGCTCAGATGCAGAAATAAGTGCTGTCCCACCTGACCTAGTCGTTTCTTTCGTATTAACTCCTGCATTAATTAATACTTTTACAATATCCGTATATCCTTCTCTACTTGCATAAAGAAGTGGATTACTTTTTTTCTCATCTTTAATTTCAATATTAGCACCTGCACCAATTAATGCTTTAACTGTCTCTACATGATTTTGGTACGTCGCTGCAAGGACAGGCGTTTCTCCGTTGTCACCTTCTACGTTTATATTCGCTCCATCCTGAATCAACTTCATAGCTGTCTCTGTGTCTCCAAGAGTAGCTGAAAGTAACAACTGTTTGTCCATTAAATTTATACTTTTCTCTTCTTTAGATTCTTCCTGTTCTTTATGCTTCTCTTTTTTCTTCTCATTTTTCACATGAACCGGTTTCGATTCTGGTTCTTCTTGCTTATCGCAAGCCACTACCGTCATTAAAAGTCCTAATAAAATACATAATAAAATTTTTTGTTTTCTCACAACTACAGCTCCTATGAAAGATAATGTTTTCTTAACCATTCCTCCATCACATACAATAACTCTTCTTGAGTACATTTATCCATAAGCCCTTTAGATTCCTTCTTTAATCGGATTATCTTAAGCTTATACTATGTTTCTCAACCTATTGAAATGATACGCCTGATGGCCCCATCATTAACATTATGAAGCAATTAGTTTAGCACGTTTTTACCGCATTTGTATACATTTCTAAAAAGTACATAAATGATTGCTTTAGGTTACTATATTCCATTGTAACCGTTCTGCTAAAAATTTTACACCTTTTCTATATTTGCACCTGAGTAATAATAGAAAAAGACAACTACATAGTTGTCTTTTTCTATTAATGATGTCCACCATGATTTCCTGCTTTCGGTTTCCCCATCATCTCTTTATTCATTTCCCATTTATGCTCTGCTAGCTCTTTATACGAAAGAACTTTCCCCTTATAGTTAGATACAAAACTCTCTGCATCTTTTTTATTTTTAAATGAAATGACATTATAAGCCATCGGTGTCGTTATTGTTTTATCATATACGTAAGTAGCGTCTTCTAACGAAATCCAATCTTTCGAATCATAATCTCGGACAAATTTCTCTTTCGTCTTTTCATCTGAGTTGATCTCCATCCATTTATACATACAACCGATATCATCAAACTTTAACGCTTTTCCATTTTCTAAAATAATTTCTGTTGCAAATTGATTATCTGTTACCCCAATTTGGCAAATATCACATTTATCATGTTTCTCATCAATGGCAACAGCTGCTGTTTCCTTTTTCCCACACCCGACTACCGTAAATACGAAACATAAACATATAGCAAGTACGACATATTTTACTTTCATCAATATTCCTCCCTAGAAACCGTATACTCCACGAAAAGAATACCAAAAGGTTGTGTGAGATTTGTGAAAAAACAATGTGCTTTTTGTAATATAGGAAACAAAAAAAGATGTGTAGTTATTTCTACACATCTCTCATCACTCGCAACCTGTAATTAACAAATCATCTTCTAATTTAACTAATAATGTATCCGCACTAATTTCCTGTCCAACTTCTACATTTACCAATCTTATATTTCCACTAATCCCGACTGCAATTTTTTTAAGCTCACCGTCATTTTTTCGGATCATCAGTAATTTTTCCCATTCATATACGTAAGAAGATTCATTAATAAAAATCTCCTCTACTTTTCCTTCATAAGAGCTATAAATCTCTTCAATTCTCGTTTTCATATAACATCTACTCCCTATTTCACACTTCACTATTTTCATCTTATTCTACCATTCTTACGAGAAGCAGCTTACTTTTTAAAAATTCAAATTAACTACCGTGAACAAAATGAACAAAATAAAAATTATGCTTCTAATGATGTTATTTTTCAAATTATTTACCATTTGAATAGATGCTTTTATTATAAATAAAAAACCTTTTTCTGAATTTTTATTCTATTTTGAAAGCGCAATCATTCTTTTGAGGGGGAAATTACATGTTAGCACTACTTGGATTTGCGATGGTATTTGTCTTTATGTTTTTAATTATGACGAAACGTATGTCAGCGCTAGTAGCATTAATATTAATCCCGAGTGTTTTTGCATTAATTGGCGGATTCTATGCCAATATGGGGCCTATGATGTTAGAGGGGATCCAAAAATTAGCACCTACTGGTATTATGCTTATGTTCGCTATTTTATATTTTGGGATTATGATTGATAGCGGTTTATTCGATCCTGTCATTAGTAAGATTTTAAAATTTGTAAAAGGAGATCCTTTAAAAATCGTTGTCGGAACGGCTATATTAACTATTATCGTTTCTCTAGATGGTGATGGTACAACAACATACATGATTACAGTTTCCGCAATGTATCCACTATATAAGCGCCTTGGAATGAACCCCCTCATATTAGCTGGAGTTGTTATGTTAGGGGCAGGGGTAACAAATCTTACACCTTGGGGTGGACCCACAGCTCGTGTTATGAGCGCACTTGGACTTGAGGCTTCCGAATTATTTACACCTCTTATTCCAGGAATGATTGCTGGTGCAATTTGGGTTGTTTTTGTTGCCTACTATCTTGGAAAAAAAGAAAGAAAACGTTTAGGAATTATGGATGTACAGTATTTAAAACAAATGCAAACAATGGATGAGCAAGCTGCAACTGTCGAAGCAGCAGTGCATAAACGCCCTAAACTTCTATGGATTAACTTTTTATTAACCGCCACATTACTTGTCTGTCTCATACTAGAAGTTATGCCATTACCTGTTTTATTTACAGTCGCTTTTGCTATCGCTGTTATGATTAACTATCCAAACTTAGAGCAACAGAAAGAACGTATTGCTTCTCATGCTGGGAATGTATTAGCAGTTGTTTCTCTCGTATTTGCTGCCGGTATTTTCACTGGTATTTTATCTGGAACAAAAATGGTAGATGCAATGGCTAACAGTGTAGTAACTCTTATACCAGATGTACTTGGACCACAATTGCCAATTATTACAGCACTTCTCAGTATGCCATTCACATTTTTCATGTCTAATGATGCATTTTACTTCGGGGTATTACCTATTTTGACGAAAGCTGCTGCTACTTACGGAATTAGTGCAGCTGAAATGGGACGTGCTTCCTTACTTGGGCAACCCGTTCACTTATTAAGTCCTCTTGTCGCTTCCACTTATTTATTGGTCGGAATGGCAAAAGTTGATTTCGGTGAACATCAACGCTTCACTTTATTGTGGGCCGTTGGAACGACAATGGTTATGTTAATTACCGGAATTGTAATTGGGATTATTCCAATATAAGATGCAAAAAAACAGTAGAAGGAATAAAATCCTCTACTGTTTTTTATTATGAAGAAACAAGAAAATAACGTCTCTCGGGTCTCCCAACACTTCCATATATTAGCTCTGCGTGGACTTTCTTCCCAGATATCAAATACTCTAAATAACGCCTTGCAGTTGATCGGCTTACGCCTACCATTGAACTTAGCACCTCTGCTGTAATCCCTTCTTCATTAACTGTTAACATATGCTTTTTTATTTTCGCTAAAGTTAAAGGATCTATCCCTTTCGGGGCATATTCTATTTGATCTCCCTTCACCCCTCTTTGAGACCATAAATATTCAATTTGCTCCGTAGATAATTGATTATTTTTCTTTAACTGTATAATCTTTTTTTGATAGCCTTCCAGACTTGCTTTAAATCGGTCAAACATTAGTGGCTTTACGATATAATCTGTTACTCCGCCCCGCAGGGCGTGCCTCACTACATCTGTTTCCGATGCCGCTGTTATCATAATAATATCTGTATCGTGCAAATGATGCCTAATATATGTGACAAGTTCCGTTCCTTGCATATCAGGTAAGTACACATCTAATAAAACAAGCTGTGGCTTCACAAGCTCTAGCCATTCTTTCGCTTGTTCTCCAGTCGTTGCCGTTCCAATTACTTTAAATCCCTCAATTTTCTCAGTAAAACGACGATGAATGTCAGCAATCCGAATATCATCTTCTACAATTAATACTTCAATCTCCTCATCCATTACTATTCGCCTCTCTCTTTCGGTAGTGCAATAATAAATAACGCACCACCTAAATCCCCTTTTTCAATTGCAATACTTCCATTTAAATCTTCTACTAACTCTTTCACTTTTGCTAATCCATATCCTCGCTCTCCTCCTTCTTTCGTCGAAAAGCCTTTATAGAATATGCTAGTAATTATTTCATCATGAATCCCTTGCCCTGAATCTTCCACTTCAATTAATATTTCTTCTCCAATATCAGTTACAAACATCCTTACTTTCTTATCATTCTCTTCATTTTTTTCAATTGCTTCAAATGCATTCGTAATTAAATTTCCTAAAATAGAAACGACATAATTACTCTCAATATGTGGACTTAATTTTTCTAAACCACTTTCTCTATCTAGCATAAAATCAATCTTCAACTCTCGTGCTCTATTATAAAATCCAATTAAAATTCCACCTAGCCATGGATTTTGAATCCGCTTCATAATAAATTGAACAAAATCTTGATATACCGCTGTTTCCTTATGAATAAGCTCTAAAGCATCTTCGTATGATTCTAATTGAATAAGACCTGAAAGCGTATACAATAAATTATTATATTCGTGCGCTTGCGCTCGTAATGCCTCTGTATATTGCTTCGTCTGAGATAATTCTGCTGTTAACTGATCCATTTCAGATTTCAAACGTAAGCTCGATACAACGCCAGTTACTTTATTCTTTACTTTAATAGGTAGACGGTTCGCAATAACAGCCTGTCCTTTTATATTTAATTGGCGATCAAACTGTTCTTCACCAGTTTGAAGTACATCTAGTATCGTTGAATTAGGAATTACATTTAAAATAAATTCCCCAATAATATTTTGTTGTTTATCTAGCGAAAGAATATCATAAGCTGCTTGATTGACTAAACTAATCATGCCATTTTTATCGATTACAATAATCCCTTCACGTACAGATTGAATCACTGTACTATGCTCTTCATATAAAGATGAAATTTCTTCTGGTTCCATCCCGAACATCATTCTTTTTATACTTGCCGCTAAATATATAGAGCCGATTACTCCAATTAATAGCCCTATTATTGTAATCCAAAATACACGCTTTCCATACACTTCTACCGCTCCATGAATATCAGCCATTGAAAATCCAACAGACACCACACCAATGATTTCATTTTCCTGATTACGGATTGGAACTTTTCCGCGTAATGAAGGGCCTAATGATCCAGTTGCTTTCGAAACATATGATTTTCCTTCTAATAAAACGCCTTTATTATCTCCGCCAACCATTTTTTCTCCTATTTTATCTCGCTCAGGATGCGCATAACGAATCCCCTCTTTGTTTCCAACTACAATGAAGTCAGCCTCTGTATCCATTCGAATTTTTTCTGCGATTGGCTGAATAATAGAAGCTGGATTTTCTTTTTGAAAAGCTTCCTGAATTTCTGGTATCGCGGCAACTGTTTTCGCAACATGCAAAGCCCGTTTCCCAATTTGCTCTTCTACCGTTTCAGATAATATGTAATAAAATAAATAACTCGTTAGCAGAAGTACCACTAAAATAAGTGTACTAATAGTTAATGTAATTCTCGGTTGGAGTTTTAATTTTTTTAATTTCAAAACCATTCCCCTAACATGATTAAAGATAGAATTTAAAGAATATACAGTCTCTTTAATTATACTTAATCATAACACGGTTACTCTATATTTCTTTCTTTTTCTCTTCATAAAAAAAGAAACGAAGTAAAATTATTACCTCGTTTCTTAATATTTGTTATTACACTTTAAACTTACTAATCATCTCTTGTAATTCTTCTGCCATTTGTGATAAATGGACTGCTGCTGCATTTATTTCATCTACTGAAGCTAATTGTTCTTCTGAAGAACCAGCAATATTTTGAACGCTTGCTGCATTTTCTTCAATTGTGGCTGCAATTTCATTAATAGATGCACTTACTTGTTTTGCATCTACCGTCATTTGTTTTGCTACATCTACCATGCTATCAATTTGTACAACTGTATCATTTGTAGACTTCAATATTTCGGCAAAGCTTTGCTTCGTTTCATTTGCAACTACAAGTCCTGATTGTACTTCTGCTCCAACTTGATTCATAGAGCTTACTGTTTCTTTTATATCAAATTGAATCTCTTTCACTAGTTTCCCAATTTCCGTAGAAGACTGTCCTGATTGTTCTGCTAGCTTTCGCACTTCATCTGCTACAATTGCAAATCCTCTTCCTTGCTCTCCAGCTCTCGCAGCCTCAATTGCCGCATTTAACGCTAATAAATTTGTCTGTTCTGCAATATGTTGAATCACTTCAAGGATTGCTCCAATTTGTTTCGACTTATCGTCTAACAAACCAATGATTTTGTCTGACTGTGAAACAGACTCATGAATTAATTGCATTTGATTCACAGTTTGTTCAACTAACTTCCCACCATTTTCAGCTTTTTTCTTCGTATACATAGAGGCTGTAGATACTAATGAAGAACTATCTGCAACACGCTGAATTCCTTCTGTAACTTCTTCTAACAATGTTGCTCCTTCTTCAACTTCTTTCGTTTGTATTTCTGCACCACTTGATACTTGCTCTATCGCCTGTGTAATTTGTTCCGTTGCTTCGCTTGTCTGCTTCATACTAGCTGTTAATTCTTCTGAAGATGCCGCTACATGACTTGCTGAAGTGTTTATATTGGAAATGACACTTTGTAACGATGCAGCCATCTCGTTAAAACTTTCTCCTAGCTGTCCAATTTCATCTTTAGAATGAACTGTAATTGATTCTGTTAAATCACCTTCACTAATCTTCTTCGATGATATGACAAGTTGTTTTAACGGTTTAATAATAGACGCAATTATGAAGTAAATTACAATCCCACCGATTATTAGTGAAATTCCAAGAACAGTTACTGTTTTATAGAAAATAGGTTCAGCCGCTTCGATAATTTCTTTGGAAGGCATAATTCCTGCTATTTTCCACCCAGTTTTCTTATTCGTTTTAAAAGTGATATTGCGATCTTCACCATCTAATGAATAATGAAAATCCCCAGCTTCCTGTTTATACAATTCTTTACTAAGTTTCTCTTCTAATTTCTCTCCTGGCTTCATTTTCGGGTGCGCTACTACATTTTTATCTTGATCAAATATCGCTACATATCCTTCCTTACCAATATTAACCATCTTGGAAGTAGTAACAATATTATTAATGATTAAGTCAATCCCAAGAACTCCACTTTTATCCTCGTTTTGTTTTGCTAGTGTAATAACAATATTCCCTGTCGTTTTTGACTTATATGGAGCAGTTACAATTACCTCTCCACTTTTCTTCACGGCCTCTTTATACCAATCTCTTTCTGTAGGATTATATCCATCTGGCATCTGAATAGCTGGTGATTGAATGAACTGTCCATTACTAGATCCTGTATAGATTGCTTCCATTTCTGGATGCAGTTTATTGTATTCTTCTAGTTTATTTTGTATGTTTTGAATTTGATCTGCTTGGTAACTTGATTGTGTGAATAATTTCGTAAAATAAGTTGCATCTACTTTTTTACTATCCAATTCTTTATTAATTACATTATCCAAAATTTTTATATTATCTTTCGCCGAGTTTAAAATCGTTTCATTAAAATTCGTCTTCGCCTGTTGATAAGACGTCCAACCAATTACAATACTTGGAAGAATTAAAATAATAATAAATGATACAAGTAACTTTGTTTTTAAACTACTACTCCTTAATTTCCCTTGAAACATACTTCTACCCCTCCATACCGTTTTAAATGTAATTAATTAACATTTAATCTTTCTATAAAAATAATACGATTTAAATGTATCAATGAGACTCTCTATCTTTTTATACATCTAAAGAATTGATACATATCTTTTTCATTCTATATAAATTAAATAATTAAAACAATGTATAAAAATGTATATTATTCGAAATATTATAATTCATAGGAGAACCTCTAGTATTTCACTTACTAGAGGTTCTTTCCACCTTATTATTCTTTATCTTTTTCTACTTCTTTTTTCTTATCTTCTACTACAGATACAACAGGTTTATCACTTGATAATTGTTGCACTGCTCCTTTTCCTGCAAATCCTTCTAATAGCTCTTTTAAGTCAATTCCAGAAGAAGCCTTTAACGTTTCTTGCATCGTTGCCATTAAATCAGTCGCATAGCCCGCAACTTTTCCGGCCCCGCTATTTTTACCACCGCCGCCTGTATCGACAACTGTGATTTTATCAATATTACTAAGCGGACTTGCAACTTCCTTCGCATAACTTGGAAGCATTTTAAGAACCATATCCATAATTGCCGCTTGACCATATAATTCAAATGCTTCAGCAATTTTTTGTTTCGCTTCTGCTTCTGCTAAACCTTTTAATCTAATAACATCTGCTTCTGCTGTACCTTGCGCTTTTTGTACTTCCGCTTTCGCTTGACCTTGCGCTTTTTCGATTTCCGCCTTCGCTAAACCTTCCACACGTACTTCTTCCGCACGAGCTCTCGCTTCAGCTTCAATCTTATATTGATCCGCATCTGCCTTTTTAATTTGTTTTACTTTTTCTGCTTCTGCTGATTGCTCAACAGCATAACGATCTGCATCTGCTTTTTTCTTAACTTCTGCATCGTATTGCTTTTCACGACGCGCAATCTCTTTTTCTTCTAACTCGATTTGCTTTTCACGCTCAATGATTTTAACGCGCATTTGCTCTTCTGTAACACCTTGTTGTGCTTTCGCTTGTTGTAATTCGTAAGAAAGATCCGCATCTGCACGTGCTTGCTCTTGTTCTCTCTTATAGGACTGTACTTTTAATTCTTTATGTTTTTCAGCTTCAGCGATTTGTGCATCACGTTGATATTCTGCTTCTTTTGCCTCTTTTTCAGCACGTGCTTTTTCAATACGTGCTTCTTTTTCACGCTCTGCATTTGCAATTGTTGCATCACGCTTAACTGTCGCAATTTGCGGCTGACCAAGCGCATCTAAGTATCCGTTTTTATCCATTATTTCTTTAATTGTGAAAGAAACAATGCGAAGTCCCATCTTCTTTAAATCTGTAGAAGCTACTTCATGTACCTTTTGAGCAAATTGCTCTCTATTACTATACGCATCCTCTACTGTCATAGAAGATAAGATTGCACGTAAGTGACCTTCTAAAACCTCTTTTGCTTCTACTTTTAACTCTTCTGTTTCTTTTCCTAAATATTGCTCAGCTGCAGTAGATACTTCTTCAATTGTAGAACCTACTTTAATAATAGAAACACCATTTACTGTAACTGGAACACCTTGCTTCGTATACGTATCACGTGTACCAACTTCTAATTTGTAGTTTAATAGGCTTAAAGGCTCTGCTCTTTGCATAATTGGAACTACGAAAGTACCGCCCCCGCGGATAATCTTAATCTTCTTTCCATCATCCGTGGTAACAACATTCTTTCCTCCACCAAGCCAGTTCCCTGTAACAATTAACGCTTCATCTGGACCAACCGTACGATACTTCGTAATGAATACTAAAATGAGTAGAATTAAAATTGCCAGTAAAACTCCACCGATAATTAATGGAATCGTCATGTAAATTCCCCCTTATAATTTTGGTTTTTTTAAAGAATAAGCGATGTTTTGTACAAGTAAAACACCATCTTGGACTCCCTCGATAATAACCTCTGTTCCTTGCGAAATATCTTTTTTTCCAACAGTTTTAGCTGGGATTGCATTACTTCCAAATTGGGATAAAATTAATACTTCACCAAATCCTTCTGTAGGAATTGTCGTAATGACTTCTCCTTTGCAACCGATAAATTCATCCATACGTTGTACGGTATTTTGTTCTGCTTCTGCAATCGGTTTTAAAATTAGTATTTTCATGATGAAAACACCGATAAAAGATATAGCAAATGCAGCCCCGAAAATAGTAATACTATTAAAGGAAAATAAGTACTCTCCTATATAACTAAGCCCACATAACATGGCGAAGAAACTAAGTAATAAAGTAACAACGGATACAGATCCGCCCCCAAAACTAAATATCGATTCAAATATATCTCCAAAGAAGATATAAATAACAGTGAGTATAGTAGCAATAATAAATCCATATAAATAAATTGTTTCAAGTGGATAACCAAACAAGACCATTTCTTATCCCCCTTTCTTAAACAATCCCTTTTTTGTTATGTGTATGCCCCACCTCTTTCAAAGATTATTGTTCTTAATTTTCAGTCATTTATCTTTTAAATAAAAGCCTGTAAGACAGGCCTCTAAAAAAGAACAGGAGAAACCTATTGTGACAGGCTCCTCCTAGAAAATAACCGATATATTATATATCTATATAATATACTATTTTCCACAAAAAGTAAAGTTAAACATACATTGGAAAAGCACTTATTTTACTGACAATTCGTATGTTCCATCGCCATTATCATATTTATATACATACAAGTAATACTTACCTGGTTTTGCATTAAATTTTGCTTCTATATGATTCCCATTAGCTTGACCGTAAGCCGCATAATTTTGCATATCTGATTCATGGTGAAGTACCCATGTCATCCCAATTCCATACTCATTTAAAACAGAAATGTCGATATCTTTCGCTGATGCTACATTAAATGTATAAACATCAGTGTGGTCCCCGCCAATAAGACTACCTTTTATAGTACTATTTAGCCCGATACGATTTGCTTCCTCTGGACGATTATTTGGTTCTGATTCTGTTAAACTTCCATCTTTAATCGTAACAGTTGTTTCGCTTCTGCTCTCTTTTCCCTTATCATCTTTTACTCTTAACGATACTTTATAAGAACCTTCTCTTTCATATACATGTACTGGATTCACTTCTGCACTTGTGCTTCCATCTCCAAATTCCCATAAATAAGAAGCAATTTTTCCATCTTCATCGTTTGAGCCATCACTTTTAAATTGAATTCCCTCTTTTACAAGACCACTATAAGGGCCATTTATTTTAACCGTTGGAGCTTTATTTTCTCCATCATCTTTTGCGATTCCATGGAAGACTACATCATATTCAAATTCATTTGAGCTATTCACACGATAATTGACGAAGTATGCTGTAACAGTTTTGTAGCCACTCCATTCTTTTTGCGCCAATTGTTCTAAAGATTCATTTACTCTTTTACTCATTTCTTTCCAATCTTCTGATTCACCTTTTGTGACACTACCTGTATACGTACCTTCTAATGTAAATGTATTAAAGAATTGAGAATTATGTTTTGTCATTTTTGTATCTTTCATAGGCAACGTATCACTAATTTCTTTCTTCACCGCTGCTAATGACTTCGTTTCATGTTCAGCTAAATAATCATCAGCTACTTCTGGTACAGTGTATGTATCTTGATTATCAATTAACTGCTGCATATACTCTTGATACTCTTTATTTAACTTAGGATCTTTACTTAGATTTTCACGATATGCATCATAATTTTTCACGTCATTCGCACGAATCAAATCTTGAATTTTATCAAATGTTTCAAACTGATGCGTATATAAGTAAGACTGCAATGCGAACGAGTAATTATAGAAATCCCAAGAACCGTATTTAGCAAATAGTGTACGCTCTGCTGTATAACGGCTTGCAGGATCAGATGATAATCCGCTAATTATACTCTTTCTTGGTACAACGTTATTCGTACGAGTAGATCCTGCGAAAAACTCTGCATTTCCTTCTTGGAACCAAGTTAGCCTTTCATTTTGATACATATCTCCTCTTCCAAATAAACCAGGAACTTCATATCTCCCTTGCAGATAATGAGTAAATTCATGACGGAATAACTCTTCTAAACTATAAATACTTTGCTCTGGTGTACGCTCATATGTAAAGAATGTACCTGTCTCTTCAATATAAATTCCACCGTTGTTTGTTTCATATCCATACAATTGTCTATTTAACTGATATTCATCTGGACTATTATAAATTACGATCGTTAATACATCATCCGCATTTCCTGGCTCTAACGCTTTGTCATTTCCAATTACACGGTGATACTGTGCCTTTACTTCCTTCGCAGCCCAATATAGTCTCTTAATTTTTTCTTCTGATACTTTATCTCCTGTTTTGAACACAATTGATCCATCGTCGAATGTATACGTTTTTGGTAAGTATTGCTCTTTTCCTTCTTTACGTATTTTCTCTAAATCTACTGTATTCCCGCTATAATCTTTACCATTATAATTTGTTGTAATTTGTTCTACCGCAACAAAATACGGTTCACTTAAGCGCGGGTACATATGCATTGCTTGTGTAACAACCTCTAATCCTTTATTTGGATTGCTATGAAACTTCCCTAAACGGCTAGCAAAATAAATTCCATTATTAACGAGCCATTTATTTTCTGACGTTACTTCATTTAGAAGAGCAATACGATTTATTTCATTAATAAACCCATCTACTTTTCCATACCACATCGTTTCATTCGCTTCTTTACGAGCCTCAGTTAAGTACGACTGTATATCATAGTCAATACCTTGCATAATATCGTATATTGCTTGTCCCTTCATTCGATCATTTACATAAGTAGTATAATTATCATTGTATTGCTTTAAAATATTCGATGCGTATTGAACCGTTTCAACATCGCTTGAAGCATTACTAATTAATTTACCGTATGCAGATACGACTGTATCTTGTTCAACTGTACCAAGCTTAAAGTTTGGATTTTTTGCGATTGCTTTTAAAGCAGGTAAACATTTATCCTGGAAGCTTCTTTCATTTAAGTCGCTTAATTCACTATTATAAAATGCAAGATAAAAAGCTGAACGCAGCACTTCAGTAAACGTTTGAATTCCTTTTGAATCATCTTTCGTAAATGTACTACCTCTATGAGCTAATTCATCTATAATGACTTGCATTTTTCCTTTATCTTTATAAAAAGCCTTTGCATCTTCATTAAACTGGAATAAGTCTGTAATTTGGTGCCATTTAATACTGCCTAACGTTTCAACTAATTCTTGGTCATTCATTTTGTTTAAATCAGCCATTGAATAGCTTTCTTTAACCTGCTTTACTGCAGTTTTCTTCGTAATAGATGCTGGTCGCTGTGAAAAATCTCCTACTTTTAAACGTTCTTGAAATGATAAAGTTTCATCAACTTTTGAAATATGTCCAACTTCATCTACCGACTTTTCAATTCCAACCGGTTTCGTTTTTAACACGTTATACGGTACTTTTTCTTCCGCTGCTGCATGAGTTTGAAGTGCGCCTAACGATAAAGCCATTGTACTAATGCTAAGCATCACTTTATTGATCTTTGATTTCTTGTTCATATCCTGACCCCCTATTTTAATATTCCATTCAAGAATTTAACATAAAATCTGGATGTAACAATATAAAATGCAATATTTCATATTATTTCTTCCTATAATTTGTACATATCGTGAACGCATTACTCTTTACCTCCCTAAAACAAATTGCATCCTTTCACATTATAAAAAGGGAATTTTTTGACAATTAAAAACTTAATTGTTATGATTATTATAATTGTTAACTTTATTAAATAAGGGTGGGATTCTATGATAAAAAAAGAAAACAGTGTATTTTATATCTCCTTCTTGCTAACAACATTATTCATTATATGGGGAATTACCCCAGCAAGTTGGATACAAGGCTACGATTTACAAAGTGTTACATCTTCTTTAAACTCATTTATCCTCAATAAATTTGGATGGTTTTACTCTCTACTTATGACTACAATGATTATTTTGGCTGCTTATTTAGCATTTTCCAAGTACGGTTCTATTCGTCTTGGTAAAGATGGAGAAAAGCCAAAATATAATTATCCATCTTGGCTATCCATGTTGTTTGGGGCAGGAATGGGAATTGGACTCCTCTTTTATGGAATCGCTGAACCGATTTCACATTTTACAGATCCGTTAACAGGAAAAGCAGGTACAGAAGAAAGCGCCAAACTCGCTATGCAATATTCATTTTTCCACTGGGGACTCTTTCCGTGGTCACTATACGCAATGGTCGCTTTAACAATTGCATATTTCACATTCCGCAAACAAAAAGGTAGCACTATCGGGGCTACAGTTACTCCATTATTTAATCGATCGAAAAATTCTCGTATCGGAAAAACAGTTGATATTTTAGCTGTTTTAGCCACAGTGTTTGGCATTGTACCATCTGTTGGGATTGGTGCTCAACAAATTGCTGGAGGATTAAGCTATTTATTCCCTTCCATTCATAACACTTTACTTACCCAGCTCGTACTTATAGCTACCTTCGCTGTTTTATATTTAACAAGTGCACAAACTGGCTTAGATCGTGGGATTAAATATTTGAGTAACTTGAATTTCTCTCTTGCAGGTATTTTACTCATCTCTTTCTTATTTTTAGGACCAACTGTATTTATTATGAAATATTTCACATCTACACTCGGTTCTTATATTGGAGCTTTACCTAGTATGGGATTAAATTTAGGAGCATTTAATGAAAAATCTTCTGCTTGGATTGAAAACTGGACTATTTTCTATTGGGGATGGTGGATCTCTTGGTCTCCATTCGTCGGTACATTCATCGCTCGTATTTCTAAAGGACGCACAATAAAAGAATTTATTTTTGGAGTTGTATTAGTCCCAACCCTTATCTGTACATTTTGGTTTGCAGTATTTGGTGGTACCGCAATTCATATGGAAATGTTCCAATCGCTTGGAATAGCTGATGAAATTGCAAAAAATGGTACAGAGATTGGATTATTTGCTGTTATTTCACATCTACCATTCTCTACATTTTTAACGATTATCGGGTTAATTTTAGTAGCCACATTTTTCGTTACTTCTGCCGATTCAGCAACATTTGTTGTTTCAATGCAAACGAGTAACGGAAGCTTATCACCGAAAAATAGTTTAAAACTTATATGGGGATTAACAATCGCGATAATTGCCGCTATTTTATTACAAGCTGGAGGATTAAATGCACTACAAATCGCAGCTATCATCGCAGCACTACCATTTTCTATCGTAGTCGTTCTTATGGTCATTTCGCTCTTTAAGGAGCTGCGAAAAGAAGATGTTAATTTGCAAACAAAAGAAGTATCTCAAAAAATAAAAAAGGTTATGTAACGATTAGCACCTCAAATTACTTCTGAATCCGTAACAACTGAGGGAAAAGTAGATTAATAAAACCCATTCGTATGAAATATAATTTTCATACGAATGGGTTTTCACTCTATTATATAGTGTTGTAAACATGCCTTCTCCTCAAATCCTACTTTCTTGTACAATTTCATCGCACGATCATTATTCGTATTCAAACATAATTCTATCTCCTTCATTCCTTGGAAGGAAATAATATACTGAATTGCCTTTTGTAATAACCGCTCTCCGACACCTTTTCTTCTACTATTTTCAGCGGTTGCAATAAATTCGATATTCGCTTTTTGAAACTCTGGATTTACTTCCACATATACATAACCTTCTAACTTATCATTCTTCATACTTACAAATAATTTATTCGTATTACTTAAACGTTCAATAATTTCGTTTCCGTCATAATACGTATTAGAAAACACATGATTGTGTAAAGCGATAAACTGCTCAAACACTTGTGGTAAAGCCTCTTCTACATTACATATAATACGGTGCTCCACAATATTATTTAAAACGAGAATACTATGTCGACCTTGTTCTTTTGCATGTAAATTCCTCATTAAACGGGCACAATTATTATTTTCCACATGATAAAAACCATAAAATCTCTCAATATGAAAAGGCACCTTTTCTATAAGTTCCTTCTACATATGTAAAGCAACTTCTTCCCAATTCTCTGCGATAATAAACGGCCCCCATATCTCTGCACATTTCTTTACTTCATCCACATCAAATCCTAATAAACCTATTAAATTATTATTCTCATAAGTAGCAACAAAAGATTGTTCCCAGCCTATATCTGAAAAATCATGAATAATTGTCTGTAACAACTCCTCTTTCTCATCTCCACAATAGCCAACATGATGAGTAGCATCTTTATTCATATTCGCAATAAATGCTGCCACCTCTTCAATTTTCAAAATAGAACTGACATACATAACCTCTCCTCCTTCACTAATATATTCACACCTTTTCCATTTATATCCTTCTAAAAAAGACATCACCATAAGCATATTTCAAAATGAAATCGCCATGATAATGTCTTCTCAAAAACTCATATAATCATCTTACGTTATAATAAGATAAAACGTTTTTTATTTCTTAAATAATCTCTTTCTAAATACAAACATACTCAGTGCTGAAAGAACTAACGCTATGCCTGAAAGTAATGTTGATGTATTCTCTTGTCCACCTGTTGCTCCTAATGATTTCTTACTTTCTTCTTGCTTATTAACAGCTGGTTTATTTTCTTTCACAACTTGATTATTCACGTTTTGTTCTTGGACTACTGCTGATTGATTTACCGCGTCTTTTGAACCTTCAATTTTTTTTCCTGTTTCTTTTACCTCCGCTTTCGATCCTTCAACTCCTGTTGTTGGCTCGTCCACTTCCTCTTTCGCTTCTTCAACTTCTTTCGTTGGCTCTTTTACTTCCTCTTTTACTTCTTTTACCGGTTCTTTCACTTCTTCTTTTGTTTCTTCAACTTCTTTTACCGGTTCTTTTTCTTCTTCTTTTGTTTCTTCAACTTCTTTCGTTGGTTCTTTTACTTCTTCTTTTACCCCTTCAACTTCTTTTGTTGGCTCTTTTACTTCTTCTTTCGCTTCTTCAACTTCTTTTACCGGTTCTTTCACTTCTTCTTTTGTTTCTTCAACTTCTTTTGTTGGCTCTTTTACTTCTTCTTTCGCTTCTTCAACTTCTTTTGTTGGTTCTTTCACTTCTTCTTTTGTTTCTTCAACTTCTTTTACCGGCTCTTTCACTTCTTCTTTTGTTTCTTCAATTTCTTTTACCGGCTCTTTTTCTTCTTCTTTTGTTTCTTCAATTTCTTTTACCGGCTCTTTTTCTTCTTCTTTTTCCACTATATTCTGTATAACTGTTCCGTTAAACCTTATGCTAATTTCATCAGAATCTAAATCAAATTTATACACCTTTTCACCTGGGGTACTCCATTTTATTACTCCGTTATTAAACGTCCCTCCCTCACTTACCAATTGAATATTTTCAATACTTTCTCCTTCTAAATCATATACAGGAATTTGAATTTCTTCGTTTATTTTTGCATCATTTAAAATGATATTTTGTCTTCCAACATCAATTGTAAACCACTGACCTAATTGTATTAACGGCCTTACATCACGAATCTCATTTCCAGCTAGATTTAAGCTAAATAAGTTTAGCATGGAACCAATAACCGTTACATCTTTAATATGATTGTCCGCAAGATTTAACCACTGTAAATTTTCCAATGAAGATAGTGGTGTTATATCTTCAATTTGATTATGAGATACATTCACATTATTCAATTGTTTCAAGTTTGAGATGAACTCAATATTTTTCAGGCCTACTCCTTCTAAAGTAAGTTTTTCTAAATTCGTCATGTATTCTAAACCTGTTATATCTTTTATCTCATTTCCTTTTTCTTTAAGTATCTCTAATTTTTTAATCTGTAATAAATCTTCTTTTGTGATAGGAGCGTTTACATTCTCTCTACCTAAATTCTCTTTATTAATATGTTGTTGTAAAGTTTTATCGAGAATTACATTTTGACTTTCTTTTTGTTTTTCAACTATATTCTGTATAACCGTGCCATTAAATCTTATTTTACTTTCAGTAGAATTAGTATCTAGTTTAAATTCATATATTTTTTCTCCAGGACTATTCCATTTTATAAATCCGTTATTCAGAGTAGCCCCCTCACTTTGTAGATTAATATTTTGAAGTGGCTCTCCTTTAAGGTTGTATACTGGGATTTTTATTTCTTCATCTACACTTGCTTCATTTAAAAAGATTTTTTGTCTTTGAATGTCAATTGAAATTCGCTTACCTAATTCCTCAACAGGCCTTACGTCAGAAATTTCATTTGCTCCAAGATTTATCTCATGTAAATTTGTTAAGGTGCTCAGCGGCGATACATCAGAGATATAATTCTCTTCTAAATTCAGCACTTGTAAATTTCCTAATTGAGATAATGGTGATATATCTTTTATTTCACTATCAGAAATTTCTAGTTCAATAAGATTACTCATTTTACTAATAGATTCAACATTATTAATTTTATTGTTCCCTATCCATAATAGTTCCACATTATTTAATCGATCAATTCCCGTAAGATCACTGATTTGATTATTTGCTAAGTATAATTGTTTCATAGTTGATAATGTAAATAATGGCTGGATATCTTTAATGTTATTACCGATTAAATCTAATGTTTTAATTTTTTTCATTTTACTTAATGGTGTAAGATCAGAAATTTTATTATCTCTTAAAAAAAGCATATTAATATTCTCTAGCTGCTCAATTGGGTGAATACTTTCAATTGAATTAGACGTTAAATCAACGTACTTCAAACCTCTCAATTTCGAGATGGCTGATATGTCTTTTACATTAGACTCTCGTAACGTCAACTTCTCTAAATTTGTCATATACTCTAAACCAGTTATTTCATTTATTCCTTTACCAGAATAAATGGATAACGTTTTAATTTTTAATAAATCTTTCTTTGTGATTGGCGCATCAACATTATCTCTATCTAAGTTGTATTTATTAATATATTTTTGTAATTGCTTATCTAATATTACATTTCCGTTTTCATCTTGTTTCTCCTCTTTATTTTCCTTTTGTGCTTCTGGAACATCTTTATCTAAATTCAATGTATTTACTTCAAACTGTACTTGGTACTTATTGTCATAGGCCATTGTTGGAATATAAATATGCATTCGCATATTATACCTTTTTCCTAATTCCCCTACTTCAAACTGAATCACTTTCGTTCCATTTTTCTTTTTGTCTTCTGATATTACTTTCACATCATGAAACACACCTGGAGTGTGAATATCCTCTGTCTTCAAGTATTGAAAGAAATCACTATCACTTAACGTTGCTGTTACAATTTTCTTTCCATTCTCAATTGTTAATTTCGGATCCTTTATATAAACAGCTGCCATAGACTCTTCATTCGTTTTATCTTTATACGCTTTAATAACAGCGTCATATGTACCATCTTCTAAACCTTGTCCAGTTTTATTCGCCTCAATTGCTACTGCCGCTAAAGCAGGTGTTGAATACACAGCAAACGGAAGTGATAACGCCGCCGCTATAATCATTGCATTTATACGTTTTCTTTTATTTTGTTTCAACTTTACATCTCCTCCGAAATATATAATTCAAAATGTAATCATTTCTCGAATAAATGATAATGATTTTCATTATCATTGTCAACTGAAAAAATAAAAAGTTTACAAAAAAAGAACCTCTTTAAAAGAGGTTATGCCATTTTCTCACCTGATTCTTCTCTAAAAAAGCTTTTCATCGCATGAAATACGTCTGCTTTTTGCTTTAAAATATAGTATCTAAAGTTTTCATCTTTAATATTTTTATAGGCTGACATGAGTGTACTGTGGCGGTTGTACTGATTCACTTCCCCATACCCAAACATATTACACTTCTTCATTAGCTCTTCAACAAGTTTTACACATCTAGCATTATCTGATGTTAAATTATCACCATCTGAAAAATGGAATGGATAAATATTATAGCGGTCAGGTGAATATTTATTATCGATAAGTTCTAATGCTTTTTTATATACGGAAGAACATATTGTTCCGCCACTTTCTCCTTTTGAGAAAAATTCTTCTTCTGTAACGACTTTCGCTTCTGTATGATGAGCAATAAATTCAATATCAACTGTTTCATACTTTGTGCGTAAAAATCTTGTCATCCAGAAAAAGAAGCTACGTGCCATATATTTCTCCCATATTCCCATCGATCCACTCGTATCCATCATCGCTAATACAACAGCTTTTGAATCTGGCTTTAACACTTCATTCCAAGTGCGGAACTTTAAGTCTTCTTGATGAATCGGATGAAAAGATGCTTTACCACCCATCGCATTTCGTTTATATGCGGATATCATTGTTCTTTTCTTATCGATATTTCCCCATAATCCTGTTTTTCTAATGTCATTAAATTCAACATGTTCAATCCGGTTTTCATCCATTTCTTTTCTCTTTAAATTAGGCAGTTCTAACTCTCTGAAAAACGCTTGCTCTAATTCTAAAATAGAGACTTCAGCTTCATAGTAATCTTCCCCAGCTGCATCTCCTGCTCCTTGCCCTTTTCCTGGCCCTTTTTGTTTTTGACCACCTGATCCATCTCTCGCAACGACATCACCAACTTTGCTGTCACCGTTTCCTTGCCCAACATGTTTATTTTTATCATAATTGTATCTAATCTTATATTCATCTAGAGAACGAATTGGTATTTTTACAACATCCTTGCCATTAGACATAACTATACTTTCTTCTGTTACAAGATCGGGTAAATTATTCTTAATTGCCTCTTGTACTTTTTCTTGATGGCGCTGTTGGTCGTCATATCCTTTGCGATGGAGGGACCAGTTTTCCTGTGAAATCGTATAATTTGGTTGATTTTCTTCGCCCATTCCTTTCCCTCCTTACTGTAATTGTCTTCCTGTATGAACAGCAATCTATAAATTTTGTTCTGTAATATGCAAGCTAGAATATTTGAAAGGTAACTGCCCACAGAAAATCATCCCATAAACATTTATAACGTTTTTCATACAATACCCCGAGCATCCTAAACAAAATTTTGCCACTCACATAAATAGAAAGAAATATTCAGCCACTGATAAGAAAGAAACACAATGCATTGTTGCACACATTTTTACTTTGCAACATATTGTATTGTGTTGGCTTTTTTCGTATGAATGGTTGGTTACTCTATCATATGCATATTGTAAAAATAATTGACAATAAATTCATAAAATTGCATCTTAATTTATTACATTTGGACAAGGTATGACACTTTATACACATATGAACGGATAATAAAACGCTGTCCCGCAAAATACAAGAGACAGCGTTTTGTTATCAAACTATCTGTTTAACAAGCTACCTACATAGCGTAGTAATTCATTTGCTGAAGAAGAATTATAACCATGCTCATCAATTAAACGCGCAACAACATCATTGATTTTCTTAAGCTGATTTTCGTCCGGCGTTTTCGTTGATGTTGTAATTTTCACTATATCTTTTAAATCAGCAAATAGTTTTTTCTGAATCGCTTCACGAAGACGTTCATGTGAATTATAATCAAAGCGTTTTCCTTTACGGGCATAAGCAGAAATGCGAATTAAAATCTCTTCACGGAACGCTTTCTTAGCATTTTCTGAAATTCCAATTTGCTCTTCAATTGAGCGCATTAATTTTTCATCTGGACTCATTTCTTCTCCTGTTAACGGATCACGTAATTTCGATTTATTGCAGTACGCCTCAACGTTATCTAAGTAATTATCCATAAGCGTCTTAGCTGATTCTTCATATGAATAAACAAACGCTTTTTGTACTTCTTTCTTCGCGATTTCATCGTATTCTTTTCTCGCTAATGAGATGAAGTTCATGTAACGTTCACGGTCTTCATTACTAATGGATGGATGCTGATCTAGCCCATCTTTTAAAGATCTAAGTACATCTAACGCGTTAATAGATGGTACCTCTTTTCGAATGATTGTAGACGAAATTCGGTTAATGACATAACGAGGATCAATACCCTTCATACCTTCATCTTGATATTCGCGTTGTAATTCTTCTACATCAATCGCATTATAACCTTCTACCGTTTCTCCATCATACAAACGCATCTTTTTAATTAAATCAATATCCGGACGCTTCGGATCTTTTAAACGAGTTAAAATAGTGAACATTGCTGCAACGCGAAGTGTGTGTGGTGCAATGTGAACATTCGATACATCACTTTCACGAATCATTTTTTCATAAATATGTTCTTCTTCACTTACTCGTAAATTATAAGGAACTGGCATTACAATAATTCTTGAGTGCAATGCTTCATTTTTCTTATTTGCTATAAATGAGCGATACTCTGTTTCATTCGTATGCGCTACAATTAATTCATCTGCTGAAATAAGCGCAAATCTTCCCGCTTTGAAATTCCCTTCTTGCGTAAGCGATAATAAGTGCCATAAAAACTTCTCATCGCATTTTAACATCTCTTGGAACTCCATCATTCCTCGGTTTGCCTTATTTAATTCTCCATCAAATCGATACGCACGCGGATCTGATTCTGAACCATATTCTGCAATCGTAGAAAAGTCCAGACTACCTGTTAAATCTGCAATATCCTGTGATTTTGGATCAGACGGGCTAAATGTACCAATCCCTGTACGGCGATCTTCAGAGAAGAAAATACGCTCTACAACTACATCCTCAATTCTTGATCCGTATTCTTGCTCTAAACGCATGACATTTAGTGGTGATAAATTCCCTTCAATTCTAACCCCATACTCATCAAAGAAATCATCTCGTAAATGATGTGGAATTAAATGCAGTGGATCCTCGTGCATTGGGCATCCTTTAATTGCAAAAATTGCTCCGCGATCTGTTCTTGAATATGTTTCTAATCCTCGTTTCAACATTGTAACTAACGTTGATTTCCCTCCACTAACAGGACCCATTAATAATAAAATTCTTTTTCTAACATCTAATCGTTTTGCAGATGGATGAAAATATTCCTCTACAAGACGTTCTAGAGCATCCTCTAATCCAAAGAGCTGATTACTAAAGAAGTTATACTTTCTTCTACCATCAACTTCTTCAATTCCAGCGTCTTTTATCATATTGTAAATGCGAGAGTGTGCTGTTTGAGCCACCCATGGTCTTTCTTTCACAAGCTCCAAATACTCCGCAAACGTACCTTCCCATTGTAAACGTTCTTCTGCTGCTCGATGCTGTTCAATCTTTTTTAGAATATCCATTATAGCTCCTCCCCCATCTCCTTGTTCAATCGGATTATTATAAAAGGTATGCTAGGATGTCCTTAAACATTCTTTAAATCAAAACGAAATATATAATAGCACGCTAAAATTCTCTCCAAAATTCAAAGAAAATTCTGTATAATATAGGTATTAACATTTTTACACTGCTATTCATTATAAATAAATTCTTTTCTTCTAAGAACCTTACATACATTTTGGATAATAAATAAAACTCATAAACCGAAAACAGTAAGGAGGATATTAGTATGAAATTATTATTAATTTTAGGTGTATCACTCACATTTCTTACAGCTATTTTTACATCCGGTTACAATGACAAACCAGGTACACATAAAAAATGATGTGCTTTTAGCACATCATTTTTTTATTTATAATACATATTTTCCATATCATATTTGGATAGTGGTCGGCTATAATAATAACCTTGTACAAGCTTCACATTCTTTTCTTTCAAAAACTGTATTTGCTCCTTTTTTTCTACTCCTTCTGCAATTATATTCAATTCTAAAGTATGAGCTAAATGAATAATTGCAGCTGTAATATTCGTATCACGTTCATCTATATGTATACCTTCCATAAAAGAACGATTAATTTTTAAAGTATCAATTGGATATGTTTTTAAATAACTTAAAGATGAATAGCCTGTTCCAAAATCATCTAAATGAATCTTTAAATTTTGTTCTTTTAATTGTAGTAACACTCTCTTTGATATATCTTTATGTATAAGAGCTCCTTCTGTAACCTCTATCGCTAATAAATGAGCTGATACATTGTACTTATTTAAAGCCCGTGTAATCATCTCTATTAATGTAATAGAACGAAAGTGTCTAGCTGAAATATTAACCGCAATTGGGACCACTTCATATCCTTTATTTAACCATTCGCGCAGTTGCTGACACACTTGATTTACTACCCATTCATCGAGCTTAATAATAAATCCTGTTCTTTCTGCCAACGGAATAAATTGGTTTGGAGAAACAAATCCTAATTCCTTATTCTCCCACCTTATTAAAGCTTCCATACTAGCTATTTTTTTCGTTTCAATATTAATTTGTGGCTGATAATATAAGAAAAATTCATTTTTTTCTATAGCACGATGTAACTGGTTTTCTATTATAAACCTTTGTTCACGCTCACAGTCTAATCCACTACAATAAAAATGATAATGTCCTTTTCCTTTTTCTTTTGCTTTTTCTAAAGCAGCATCGACCCTCTGAAATAGTATTTTTTCATCTTCTCCATCTGCTGGAGCCATTACAATTCCAATTGATGCACTTAAATATACATCTTCTTCTTCGATTACAAAATATTCACTAATATTTTTCAGTATGCTTTTTGCAACTTCCTCTACATATTCTTTCTTTATATTTTCTATCAACATAACAAATTGATCATCGTGTTCTCTAAATAAGTGCATACCTTCTATTTTTAGATTGCTTAAACATTCTGTAACTTTTTGTAATACTTTATCTCCCTCTTTATGACCAAATGTATCATTAATACGATGAAACTCATCTAAATCTATAAATACAAGCGCAAAATTTACACTCTCATTTAAAAAAGTATTTAACTTATTTGTACATGAAATTCTATTCATTAATCCCGTTAACTGGTCATAGTAAGCTAAATATTCTGTTCGCATTTCGTTTAATACTTGCCTTGTAACATCTCTCGTAACAATATAAATCCCAACAATTTCACCGTTCACAATAATCGGGATAGTTCTCAAAGAAATATATAGCTCGTACCCTTCTTTATGAACATATTTCTTTGAAACAATTTGTTTTGCTTTTCCTTGCATCGATCCCTTAAATATAATTTGAAAATCTTTTTCATATTCTTTATTAATGAATTCAAAAATAAATTTATTATTTAATTCCTCATACCGGTATCCAAATATTTCATACGTTGCCGGATTTGCATATGTAACTCTCCCTATAGAATCTATAGATATAATTGAGTCATTATTATATTCCAGTAACGACTTAAATAACATTTGTTTTTCCTCTATCTTTGTCTTCTCCTCAATTTGAGCTGTAATATCTCTTGTAATGCAAATAACAAATTGACATATTCCTTCTTCGTCGCAGACAGGATTAAGTGAAGATTCATAATGTATCTCACCTTTTGGTAAATTGACTACATCACAAAAGGTGTGTGCTTTCGCTTCTCTCACTACTTTTGCATATTGCCTTTGCAATATCCCCGCTATATCTTTTGGTAATACTTCTGCAAAAGTTTTTCCATAGCACTCTTCGCTTAACCTAGCATAATCCATTCCTATTTTATTCACATACATATATTGAAACGTTTCATTATCAATAACTTTCAATATGAATACTAAATCTTGAATAGCATGTAATAATCCTTGTCTAATTAAATCCATATCTATCATACTTAAAAAGGTATTTTGATTACTATATTCTTCCTTCATATTTATCTCAACCCGTCTTATCTATTTTTAATCATATATCCCATTCTATATGATTATGTCCTCTCTTTTAAATGTATGATTATATATTATTTTTATTTTATAAAAAAAGTCGCCATATGGCGACTTTTAATAAACGATTTCTAAATCTAATCCAGGGTAATTTTGTTGACGGAACGCTTCATAAATTAAAATTGCTGCTGTATTAGATAAATTTAATGAACGTACTTTATCTGTCATTGGAATACGTAAACAATGATCAAAGTTTTCTTCGATTACATTAGCTGGTAAGCCGTTTGTTTCTCTTCCAAATACAAAATAGTAATCCTTCTCACGCTTGCTATAGTCAAACGCTGTATGAGCTTTCTCGCCATACTTTGTTAAATAGAAGAATTCACCGTCTTTATTTTTTTCATAAAATTCTTCAATTGAATCATAATACGTAATTTTTACGTGCTGCCAATAATCTAATCCTGCACGCTTTAACATTTTATCATCCGTTGAAAATCCAAGCGGTCTAATCAAATGTAATTCTGTTCCAGTTGCTGCACAAGTACGAGCAATATTCCCTGTATTTGCTGGAATTTCTGGCTGATATAAAACAACATGTACTCCCACGCGATATTCACCTCTGTTTTTTGTCTACTACGTATTATACCACTTGAGCGAAAAATCTCTACCCATTAATAATATGAAAGAATTTATATTTCATTTGTGGTGTATATTTACTAGAGTCTTCATAGTTCCAATAACGTCGACGGCTATTCGCTGAATGTGCATTTACAAGCGGCATACCATCTGCATCTTTTGCTACTACAATCGTCGTATGATTCCATCTTCCGTCATCCTCGAAATCATAAGCAATGACATCTCCAAGAATAAGTTCTTCTGGCCTCTCTACCGCCTCTGCTCGAAGTCCTGTTGTAGCACCTGACAAATACCAATAAAAAGAATGTGCAACAGCCCAGCTCCAACTCCACTGATTCTCCCTTTGCCACCATCCTTTACGAATATTAGGATACCCGTTCATAGGTACTTCTCCAGTATGAAGACATTGAGAAATGAAATTCGTACAATTATCAGGGAAATTACGATACATAGGATTCCGGTCATCCCACCAACGCTCTGCATATTTCACTGCCTCTAAACGATTATACTGATAAGAACCGTACTTCTCTTTCGTAATATCCCTTTCTAATGTCTCACCCATTCTAATTTCTTCTGACACTTCAATAGCAGAATCGCCTATAATTCGACTATTATTTAAACAAACTCTTCGTTTTAATTGTTCCTCTTCAATATAAAATAATTCTTTATGCTTAATTAAATATTTAAAATGTATTTGATAATCAATTTCTTGATGGTCATTACTATTTAATTGTCTAATGAAAGAAACATCCGCAGTTGCTTTCACTATATGTGCACTTCGCCTTTGAAACAATTGTTTCTTTCTCAGTGCCATTTGTAGTAAATCCTCAGCAATACCATCCACATTCGTTCTTTTCTCCGTTATATATGCTAAAAATTGTTGTACTTGGTTTTCAATCTTCGTTTTTACAACCATTCTGTCTCCCTCCCATATTACAATATGAAAAAGGGAAATATTATCTACTCTTTTTTCTGTGCTAACAATTCAAGCCCGCGATTCATTTCATGAAGCACTTCTTCATCTTTCTCACGTTCCATCGCTTTCTCAATCGCTTCGCCTACTCCATCTCCGCCAATTTTCCCAAGTGCCCATGCTGCCGTTCCGCGTAGTACCGGTCTTGGGTCATCTTTCATAACACCAATTAAATCTGGAATTGCCGATGCTTCTTTAAAATGTGCTAATGCTAAAATCGCATTTCTTTGCAGTGGTTTTTTCCCTCTCCATGACCCTGACATAATCCCATATTTCTCTTTAAAATCACGATTACTAATTGTTAAAAGTGGCGTTAATAATGGTTTAACTAGCTCAGGATCCGGCTCCATCTCAGGATGATTATGAAAATCCATTCCTTTGTTTTTCGGACAAACAGTCTGACACGTATCACATCCATATATGCGATTTCCTATTTTATCGCGATATTCTTCAGGTAGGAATCCTTTCGTTTGTGTTAAAAACGCAATGCACTTCTTCGAATCTAACTGTCCCCCCTGTATTAAAGCACCGGTAGGGCAAATATCGATACATTTCGTACAGCCTCCGCATTGATCTTCTATCGGCTTATCTGGCGGGAATGGAACATTTGTAATCATTTCCCCTAAGTATACGTACGAACCAAATTCAGGTGTAATAATAGAGCAGTTTTTACCGCTCCATCCAATACCAGCACGCTCTGATACAGCTCGATCACTTAATTCACCTGTATCAACCATGGACTTCACTTCTATATCGGGAAGTTTTTCAATTAAATATGCCTCTAATTTTTGCAAACGATCTCGTAAAACAAGATGATAATCTTGTCCCCAAGAAGCACGACAAAAAATCCCACGGCGTTCTCCACGCTTACTTAATGGTGCATTTTTTAATTTTGAAGGATATGCTAAAGCAATCGCAATAATTGATTTAGCACCCGGTAATAACAGTTGCGGATTCGTTCTCTTCTCTATATCAGGCTCTTCAAATCCAGATTGATAATTTAATTGTTGTTGCTGGATTAAGCGCTGCTTTAATTCCTCAAAAGGAGAAGCGCTCGCAAAGCCTATTTTATCTATGCCAATTGTTTTACTATACGCAATTACATCTTGCTTTAATTGTTCAAAATCCACTCTTAATCGCCTCCTCAGATGAATCCACCCCTTATGTAACCACTCTATTGGTTAGTAATTCACGTTTGGAATACTATCATTTACTTCTATTTTCGCATGTAATTATATTTTTCAAACATTAAAAAACGCAATGCCTCGTTTATCTCGGAAACGAAACACTGCGTTGATCACAATTTATAGAAAAACTTTTAATAAAATTTGGAGCGGGTGAAGAGAATCGAACTCTCGACCAGAGCTTGGAAGGCTCTTGTTTTACCACTAAACTACACCCGCAAATATGAATTACATATAAGATATTAGAATAACTTATGTAAAATAGTATAGCATGTAAAAAAAGTAGAGGCAAGAATTTTATCGAAAAAAGTCGAAAAAGTGATGAGAGACCTCATCACTTTTTCAATTCTTTATCAATTGCCTTCTTCATACTATCAAAATCAGGATTTGCAAGATTTCCGTTTACATATACAGAAGGAGCACCTTGAACTTTTAATTTTTGAGCACGATCTGAATCTTTACTTACTTTTTCTTTAATGTCTTTACTGTGTAAATCTTTCTTAAATTGCTCTACATCAACTTTTGGAAGTTTCTCTTTCACAATGCTAAGAAGCAAATCTTCTGTAATCCATTCTTCCGTATCTTTCTTTTGATTTTGATAAATCTCATCATAGAAAATCCAGAATGAATCTTTATCTTGTTTATAAATTGCTTCACCAGCTGCTGCACCTAAATCTGAGTCTTTTCCGATAAATGGGAAGTTAATAAAGTATAACTGCACTTTGCCTTTATCAATATACTCTTCTTTTAATCGAGGTAATACTGTTACATCCCAAGTACGACAAGCAGGACATTTAAAGTCTCCAAATTCAACTACCTTAACTGGAGCATCATCTTTCCCTAAAGATTGTTGCGTAGAATAAGCAAACATCTCATTCCCTTTATCTTTTTTGTCATTTATGATGCTATACGCAATTGTTCCAATTACAATCAATACTGCGATAGAAAAAACTATACCAAGAGCCATGAGTTTATTTGATTTCATATACATTCCTCTTTAAATTCATATTCTGTATACAGCATTGTACACAATACACATAATATCAACACTTATATACGTCACGCAATGAACACGCTCACATAAATTACAAAAACACAATAATTGTGACGATATTGTGTCACAATTTGTCACAATTTATTCAAAAAAAGAAGCTCCTCTGTAGGAACTTCTCTTAACTTACTGCTTTTTTACGCGCGCTATTTAACATCGACTGCTCTATTTTTATATCATGACGAATTACCAATTTCTCACTAACTGCTTGAACATACTCATCATGGCTTATATAGCCTTCTTTCTCCATTAGTCTCAAAACGACATTACGTCTCTCTACTGCTTTATCATAATTTTGGGCAGGTGAGTAATAAGCAGGTGCTTTTACTACAGCAGCCATCATTGCACTTTCAGCCAACGTTAATTGGTTCACCTTTTTACCGAAGTAAAGGTTTGCTGCTTTTTCAATTCCCCATGCTCCTTCTCCATAATAAATATTACTTACATATAATTTTAATATTTCATCCTTCGTAAATGTGCGTTCAATTTTTTTCGTATAAAAAATCTCTTTCCACTTCCGAGAAAATGTACGTTCATTCGTTAAAAAGGCATTTTTAGATAGCTGCTGTGTAATTGTGCTTCCTCCTTGCACGACACCACCAGCCTTTATATTCTCAACAGAGGCCCTAATAATTGCTATATAATCTAAACCGTTATGATGATAAAATCTTTTATCTTCTGTCGCAATAAATGCATGTGTTAATGATTCTGGCACCTCTAACTTAGCCGGTACATGTAATTTACTAATATCACTTTTCTCAATCATTACATTTCCAATGAATAATAACGTACAACTTAACAATAATAATAATATAATGGCTTTATAAAAAAGTTTAGTCATTGGATTTAATGCAACTTTTTGATGATAGTTCACCCTAGATAATACTCGTTCTTTCATCTTGAACACCTCTTTTCCACACAGCATATAACTCTTACTTTAAGAATACATTGTTGTAAAAAAATATCCCATCGATTTCTCTTACACGTACCTTACATCATTGTAAGGTATAAAGTGAAACTTTAATCGGCCCTCATTAATCAAGCTTACTGCCCAGCAAATAGTTGGATAAAAAAGTATTGTATCACAGTCTTTTTTTATCTACTATTCATCTGAAATATTGAATATAGGTTATGTTAAAGTACGAATAACCAATAAAAGAGAAACCCTTAAGACTATTATATTTTCACTTTACACTTTAATTATATCATCTACAAATATATATACTTTTGACTATCTAGTAATCTAAATGTATATAACATATAGATTTATTATACAGAACAAACGTTCCCAAAATCAATACTAGTGCTATTATTATTTTGACCTTTTTCTTAAACAGTATACAAAAAAAGAGTAGTGATTCGAATGTATCTCAAATCGGCTACTCTTTTCTTTACAATCTTCCTATTAAATTATACGGCTGTACTTCCCACGTTTCATACGGAATAAAATGTGTTGCTCTCATTGCATCAAGCGTTCTAGATTTCATATGAGGACGCGTTATATACTCATCTATGTTCTCTTCATTTAAATCAACAAATTTAGCCTCTTGTATTTCTTCAGGTTGAATTTTTATTTCACCACTTATATATGCTACTTTAAAAACAACAGCTAGAATATGCATAGAAGTATTATAATAAACGCCTGTAATTCCGATAGGCTTCACCGTTAACCCTGTTTCCTCTTTTATTTCCCTACAGACAGCTTGATCGAGCGCTTCGCCTTCTTCTACCTGTCCTCCTGGCAACTCCCACGTATCAGCTCGCCAGTGCACTTTTGTTAATAACACTTCATTTTTTTCATTTGTTAAATAACCTGCTACAGCAACGATATGCTTTGGTGTCTTATGTTCCATATTAAGCCTCCTAGAGATAATGAATATTTTATATATCCCTATAATCATATTCCCTACCTACAACAAAATACCTTTAATACTTCATCACCTTAATTAACTTCATAAAAAAGACCCTATCCGCTAAGCGAAAAGGGTCATCTATCGTATTACTCTCCTAAGTCTACGTTGTGATAAACTTGTTGAACATCTTCTAAATCTTCTAATGCATCAACCATTTTCTCAAATTGTGCTTGAGCATCTTCAGGAAGTGTTACATCACTTTGTGCAAGCATTGTTAATTCTGCAACTGTAAACTCCTCAACGCCAGCACCTTTAAGTGCAGATTGTACTGCATGAAATTGATCTGGTTCAGCATACACGATAACAGAATCTTCTTCTTCTAGAATGTCACGTGCATCTACATCTGCTTCCATTAAAATTTCAAGAACTTCATCTGATGTTTTACCTTCAAGGCCGATAACAGCTGTCGCATCAAACATGTAAGCTACAGAACCGTTCACACCCATATTACCACTGTTTTTGCTAAATGCAGCTCGTACATCTGCTGCAGTACGGTTTACGTTATTTGTAAGTGTATCTACAATAACCATAGCTCCATTTGGTCCGAATCCTTCATAACGAAGCTCGTCATAATTTTCTTCTGAACCGCCTTTTGCTTTTTCAACTGCACGATCAATAATTGTTCTTGGAACATTGTATGTTTTCGCACGCTCTAATACAACTCTTAGTGCTTGGTTTGATTCTGGATCTGGCTCGCCTTGTTTTGCTGCCACATAAATTTCACGCCCAAATTTCGCGTATATACGGCTTGTATTTGCATCTTTTGATGCTTTTTTGTCTTTAATATTGTTCCATTTACGGCCCATACTTTCCACTCTCTTTCCCGTTTTAAATCTACATAAAAATATTAATATGAAATATAATGTGTGTTCAACACATTTTTAAAAGAAATATAAAAAGTTCATTTTTGATTCATATTACAGACATAATATAAATCACTATCATTTTGTTCTTTCGACAAGTTATATTATACATGAATTCCTACGTTTATTACGAATTTTAGAAGCACATAGTATAATTTAACAAAAAGACTCTAACATTTCTGTTACAGTCTTTTTATATTGCCAATAAAGATTTCCATATTATTCCCATAATTGTTTTCTATTGTTGTATAATAAAAATAGGAAAAAATTTGAAGGAAAGATAGAAGGTGAATTATGACACATTCAAAAGACAAAAAATCACATGCTTTTAAAGGAATAGGAGAGAAGTTAAACCCAACTATCTATCAAGTGAGATTCATGAAATTAGATGAACCAATTCGATTTGAGTCGTTTCCTGAATTAAAGGAATTAGGAGACTGGTTGAGTACTTCAACGCACATGTGGTCATGCCACTCAACTATGTACAAATACAACAGAGAAGAGTTTGAAAAGAAGTTCTTAGAAATTACGAAATTAACAGCTGATCATGTACTAATATCTACTGGTGGCGTCGGATTTAACTTCATGTCACCAGGTTGGAGAAATTCTCTATAAAATAATGAAATTATATAAAGGGATAAAAATTTATCCCTTTATTGTTTTGTAGCTTTCCCCAACTGTATCGCATGTACTAAATGAATAAGTTTACCTTAATCATTTATAACCATTTCACCAACACACCATTTTTGCTTATTTTATAGTATGATGAAAACATAAAAAGACTCTACACATTTGGTGTAGAGTCTTTTATTACGCCGTTCATGATACCGATGGTCGGGGTCGAACCGACACTCCCGAAGGAACACGATTTTGAGTCGTGCGCGTCTGCCAATTCCGCCACATCGGCACAAAAGAAAAGGCGGCAACCGGATTTGAACCGGTGATAAAGGTTTTGCAGACCTCTGCCTTACCACTTGGCTATGCCGCCATATAAAGTTTTATTGGAGCGGAAGACGGGATTCGAACCCGCGACCCCAACCTTGGCAAGGTTGTATTCTACCACTGAACTACTTCCGCAAAAATGGCTGGGCTAGCTGGATTCGAACCAGCGCATGACGGAGTCAAAGTCCGTTGCCTTACCGCTTGGCTATAGCCCATCGAATTCTTACTTAATTATATGTAAGTATCCATTAGATTATTTGTAATTTTTAAAATAAAAATGGGGCGACTGATGGGAATCGAACCCACGAATGCCGGAGCCACAATCCGGTGCGTTAACCACTTCGCCACAACCGCCATGTTGTGTAAATATATTTGGCAGGGGCAGTAGGAATCGAACCCACACTGGAGGTTTTGGAGACCTCAGTTCTACCTTTAAACTATGCCCCTATGTAAATGGTGGAGGGGGGCAGATTCGAACTGCCGAACCCGAAGGAGCGGATTTACAGTCCGCCGCGTTTAGCCACTTCGCTACCCCTCCGAAACTTACATGGTGCCGGCTAGAGGACTTGAACCCCCAACCTACTGATTACAAGTCAGTTGCTCTACCAATTGAGCTAAGCCGGCGTATTTTATTAAAATAAATGGTGGCTCGGGACGGAATCGAACCGCCGACACGAGGATTTTCAGTCCTCTGCTCTACCGACTGAGCTACCGAGCCTTATTAAAATGGCGGTCCCGACCGGGGTCGAACCGGCGATCTCCTGCGTGACAGGCAGGCATGTTAACCACTACACCACGGGACCATTTGGTTGCGGGGACAGGATTTGAACCTGCGACCTTCGGGTTATGAGCCCGACGAGCTACCGTGCTGCTCCACCCCGCGATAATACTATTCATATAAAATTTATATGGTGGAGGATGACGGGATCGAACCGCCGACCCCCTGCTTGTAAGGCAGGTGCTCTCCCAGCTGAGCTAATCCTCCAAAGTGGTGACCCGTACGGGATTCGAACCCGTGTTACCGCCGTGAAAGGGCGGTGTCTTAACCACTTGACCAACGGGCCAAATATTATAAATCCTATGGCGGAGAGCAAGGGATTCGAACCCTTGATACGCTTGTGACGTATACACGATTTCCAATCGTGCTCCTTCGGCCAACTCGGACAGCTCTCCAATGGCTCCGCAGGTAGGAATCGAACCTACGACCGATCGGTTAACAGCCGATAGCTCTACCGCTGAGCTACTGCGGAATAATATTGCCTGGCAACGTCCTACTCTCACAGGGACAAGGTCCCAACTACCATCGGCGCTAGAGAGCTTAACTTCCGTGTTCGGTATGGGAACGGGTGTGACCTCTCTGCCATCATTACCAGACATTATTCTTTTGAGACAATCATTATTATAACTTATTTACTTTAAAAGTCAACAAGTTTTTTATGTTCTCTCAAAACTAGATAACATTGCTACATATTATATGGTTAAGTCCTCGATCTATTAGTATTCGTCAGCTCCACATGTCACCATGCTTCCACCTCGAACCTATCAACCTGATCATCTTTCAGGGATCTTACTAGCTTACGCTATGGGAAATCTCATCTTGAGGGGGGCTTCATGCTTAGATGCTTTCAGCACTTATCCCTTCCGCACATAGCTACCCAGCTATGCCCTTGGCAGAACAACTGGTACACCAGCGGTGCGTCCATCCCGGTCCTCTCGTACTAAGGACAGCTCCTCTCAAATTTCCTACGCCCACGACGGATAGGGACCGAACTGTCTCACGACGTTCTGAACCCAGCTCGCGTACCGCTTTAATGGGCGAACAGCCCAACCCTTGGGACCGACTACAGCCCCAGGATGCGATGAGCCGACATCGAGGTGCCAAACCTCCCCGTCGATGTGGACTCTTGGGGGAGATAAGCCTGTTATCCCCGGGGTAGCTTTTATCCGTTGAGCGATGGCCCTTCCATGCGGAACCACCGGATCACTAAGCCCGACTTTCGTCCCTGCTCGACTTGTAGGTCTCGCAGTCAAGCTCCCTTATGCCTTTGCACTCTACGAATGATTTCCAACCATTCTGAGGGAACCTTTGGGCGCCTCCGTTACACTTTAGGAGGCGACCGCCCCAGTCAAACTGCCCACCTGACACTGTCTCCCGGGTCGATAAGACCCGTAGGTTAGAATTTCAATACAGTCAGGGCGGTATCCCACCAGCGCCTCCACCGAAGCTAGCGCTCCGGTTTCAATGGCTCCCGCCTATCCTGTACAAACTGTACCAAAATTCAATATCAGGCTACAGTAAAGCTCCACGGGGTCTTTCCGTCCTGTCGCGGGTAACCTGCATCTTCACAGGTACTATAATTTCACCGAGTCTCTGGTTGAGACAGTGCCCAAATCGTTACACCTTTCGTGCGGGTCGGAACTTACCCGACAAGGAATTTCGCTACCTTAGGACCGTTATAGTTACGGCCGCCGTTTACTGGGGCTTCAGTTCAGAGCTTCGCTTACGCTAACCCCTCTCCTTAACCTTCCAGCACCGGGCAGGTGTCACCCCCTATACTTCGCCTTACGGCTTCGCAGAGAGCTGTGTTTTTGCTAAACAGTCGCTTGGGCCTATTCACTGCGGCTTTCCGTTAAGAAAGCACCCCTTCTCCCGAAGTTACGGGGTCATTTTGCCGAGTTCCTTAACCAGAGTTCTCTCGCACACCTTAGGATTCTCTCCTCGCCTACCTGTGTCGGTTTGCGGTACAGGCACCTTTTATCTCGCTAGAAGCTTTTCTTGGCAGCGGGGAATCAAAGACTTCGCTCCATAAGGAGCTTCCCCATCACAGCTCAGCCTTCACGATAAGCGGATTTGCCTACTTATCAGCCTAACTGCTTGGACGTGCACAACCAATCGCACGCTTCTTCTATCCTTCTGCGTCCCTCCATTGCTCAAACGATAAAGAGGTGGTACAGGAATATCAACCTGTTGTCCATCGCCTACGCCTGTCGGCCTCGGCTTAGGTCCTGACTAACCCTGAGCGGACGAGCCTTCCTCAGGAAACCTTAGGCATTCGGTGGACGGGATTCTCACCCGTCTTTCGCTACTCATACCGGCATTCTCACTTCTAAGCACTCCACCAGTCCTTCCGGTCTGACTTCACTGTCCTTAGAACGCTCCCCTACCACTGATACCATTGGTATCAATCCGCAGCTTCGGTGGTGTATTTAGCCCCGGTACATTTTCGGCGCAGAGTCACTCGACTAGTGAGCTATTACGCACTCTTTAAATGGTGGCTGCTTCTAAGCCAACATCCTAGTTGTCTAAGCAACTCCACATCCTTTTCCACTTAATACACACTTTGGGACCTTAGCTGGCGGTCTGGGCTGTTTCCCTTTTGACTACGGATCTTATCACTCGCAGTCTGACTCCTAAGGATAAGTCATTGGCATTCGGAGTTTGACTGAATTCGGTAATCCGATGAGGACCCCTAGTCCAATCAGTGCTCTACCTCCAAGACTCTTACACTTAAGGCTAGCCCTAAAGCTATTTCGGGGAGAACCAGCTATCTCCAGGTTCGATTGGAATTTCTCCGCTACCCACACCTCATCCCCGCACTTTTCAACGTGCGTGGGTTCGGGCCTCCATTCAGTGTTACCTGAACTTCACCCTGGACATGGGTAGATCACCTGGTTTCGGGTCTACGACCACGTACTAAACGCCCTATTCAGACTCGCTTTCGCTGCGGCTCCGCCTCTTCAGCTTAACCTCGCACGGGATCGTAACTCGCCGGTTCATTCTACAAAAGGCACGCCATCACCCGTTAACGGGCTCTGACTATTTGTAGGCACACG
>NZ_CP046398.1:302500-517500 GCF_009861435.1 Bacillus sp. A260 | reverse complement strand
TCCCGTTAAAAACTTAAAAACCGCTGTAAAAATCATTATAGCATCCATTCATTCTTGGCTTTCCTCCTATTCATTTCATATCTTACCTCTTTATCAATTTACACGAGAGTGAAAATTCTAAATTTTATGTTATATTATTAGTATAGGAGCGTGGTGAGAATGAGCATTAAGTATTCAAACAAAATCAATAAAATCCGGACCTTTGCATTAAGTTTAGTATTTATCGGCCTCTTCATTGCATACTTAGGTGTCTTTTTCCGCGAAAACATTATTATTATGACAACGTTTATGATGGTTGGCTTTTTAGCTGTTATCGCTAGCACTGTCGTTTACTTTTGGATTGGTATGTTATCTACTAAGACTATCCAAATTATTTGTCCAAGCTGTGATAAGCCAACCAAAATGCTCGGCCGTGTCGATGCATGTATGCACTGCAATCAACCTTTAACACTAGATCGAGATCTAGAAGGAAAAGAATTTGATGAAAAGTATAATAAGAAGAGTTATAAATCATAAGTATCAAGGGAAATACGAATTTGCAACACTACAAACGTTTCAACTCATTAAAAAGTTGATTTCTTAAAAAATCAACTTTTTAATTGTTTTATTAAATTTATTACACCTATTTTTTCGAAATAACAGTAAACATCCCTGTCATATTAGGCGAATAATCTTTAAAATCATATTTTTCGTAGAATGATGTTTTACCTTGCGACGCAAACAAACCAATGAATGCTTTATCTGGAGTATTCCCATTTAAGTATTCTACTAAAGTATTCATTATTTTCTTTCCAATACCATTCTTTTGATAATCTGGATGAACCACTATATCTTGAATATAGAAATAGATAGCCCCATCACCAACAATTCTCCCCATGCCGATGATTTGATTATTATCCTTGACTGTTATACAGTAAATCGAATTTTGAAGTGATATTTCCGCCACCTCAAAGTTCATATAGTTAGTCCATCCCACAGAATCACATAAATATTTATATTCTTCCAATGTTGGAATGTTATTTTTAATCTCATATTTCTTCAAAATGTCCCCTCCAAGAATTCATTTCCACCAATACAAAGTAAATTCGACAAACTTTTATCTAACCCTTCTTACTAACTTAGCACTGTAAATCCCGATTAACCTCACGCTAATCCTTATATAATAAAGAAAGAGGCTGACGTATAGCCGTCAGCCTCTTTCTTTATTATATATTACGCCTTATGACACTCTGGACAAACGCCATAAATTTCTAAGCGATGACTATTGATAACGAAGCCTGTCGTTTTCGCAGCTTCCTCTTCCAGCTTTTCCAAGCCTCCATAAGGAAAATCAACAATCTTACCACATTTTTCGCAAATCACATGATAATGTTGACTTGTAACATAATCAAATCTACTTGAAGCGTCTCCATAAGTTAATTCCTTTACAAGTCCAACCTCTTTAAACACACGTAAGTTATTATAGACAGTTGCAACACTCATATTTGGAAACTTACCTTCTAATGCTTTATAAATATCATCCGCTGTTGGGTGCGTCATTGATTCCACAAGGTACTCTAAAATAGCATGACGCTGTGGAGTAATGCGTACACCCGTATTTTTCAGCATTTCTAGCGCTTCTTTTAATTCTTCTTTGACCACCGTCATGCACCCCGATTCTATACGGATTATTATTTTATAATTCTTATAAAGAGTGTACTCCTTTTCTTATAAATCGTCAATATTTCTACTATAAGTATGTAGTTTATTTTTATATTCAGGACTTGTTTTTATGTATCTTTCCCTTTTTTCTTCATATATTCCATAGAAAAAAGTGCGACATAATCGCACTTGGAATACTATCATCTGAGGAGGTATGCCCTACACTTCCACTTTATGTAAGGCAGTAAAATATGTATAGACACTTGCCTTGTTTCTGCATATTTTATCTCCAATGTAGATTTACTTTATATAAGAAAGAACATCCTCAATATGTCCTTTCACTTTCACTTTACGCCACTCTTTTACAAGTTCACCGTCTTTATTAATAAGGAATGTAGAACGCTCGATTCCCATATACTCTTTCCCAAAGTTCTTTTTTAACTTCCAAACATCGTATAACTCTGCTACTTTATGATCTTCATCTACTAAAAGTGTAAATGGCAATTCATGTTTCTCAATGAATTTCAAATGTCTATTCGCTGAATCAGGACTTACTCCAAGAATAACCGTATCCTTCTCTTGAAATACTCCATACGCATCACGAAAATCACATGCTTCAGTTGTACATCCTGGCGTCATATCTTTCGGATAAAAATAGAGAACTACATTTTTACCGCGGAAATCAGCTAGGCGAACTTCTTCTCCGTTACTTCCCTCTAATGTGAATTCTGGTGCCATTTCTCCTACTGTAATCATAGTTATCACTCCTACTCTTTTCCTTTACTATAACAAATGCTTCCTTATTTTTCATTGTCTATTACAGACCTCATCACAAAAGCAAAAGGGAGTGTATATCCAATTAGCGCTTCTGCGATTGCAATCCATCGCCCAATTCCAATCGGAGATATGTCACCATATCCAACAGACAATAGAGTAACTGCGCTAAAATATAAACAAACTTCGACGAGTTGAAAAGAATGAGCGTTCAAACTTTCTCCGTCCTCTTTCAAAACTGCGAAACCCATTTCCTCTAATACAACGTAACTTAATCCAAATGCGATTAGTACTGTTGTATAGATTAAAAATAATGTGGCCAAATTATAGAGCGAAAAAAAACGCGTTGAATCCGAATAGGAACTCCATAATAATTGGACACTTTTCAAAATAGCGATTGCTGCAATTAATAGAATAAATCCCCATAACATGTCCTCCACCTCATTTTATATGTATGAGGTGGAGAACTGATTTATCCCTTAGAAACGAACAAGCTTCTATAATTAATTACCCGCGCCACGATACCTTTTTACCCCTTGATTCCAGAGGGTGATTGCAATCGTAAAACAGATAACACCAACAATTGGCGTCGCAAATGCATAACTATTCCATTCTGTTTTTCTTAAAAAGTATGCCGCTGGATATACTCCAACAAACGCAAACGGTAAAACAAACGTTAAAATGAAACGAATTACACGATTATAAATATTAACAGGATAGCGCCCGTAATTACCTATGTTATACATAAGAGGCATAATTGAACTTTTCGCATCCGACCAAAAACCAAGGCTCGCCAGCGTAACAAATATCCCTCCATATACAAGTGCTCCTCCTCCTACCATCAATATAAATAAGAAGAAATCATACCAGTAAAAAGATAATTGTAACTCCACAGCTGCATATCCCATTACAACAATCCCTGTAATAGCTCCAATTAAAGATTCAAGTTCCATTCTTTCTAATATAATTTGAAATAGGCTATGGATCGGCCGCGTTAATACACGATCCATCTCCCCTTTAATAATGTATCGATCATTAAAATCCCATATATTAAAGAAAGCTGAAAAGATGGCAAATGGTACTAAAAAGAAACCATAAATAAAGATTACTTCTTCTCGACTCCATCCCTTCAATGCTTGTGTATGCCCAAATACAACGAGAATAAATATTAAATTAACTGCTTGAAGCGATAAATCAGAAAGTAAACCAACGATAAAATCGCCTCGATACTCCAATTTTGTTTTTATATATTGACTTGCATATTGTAAAAATAAGTTTATATATAGCATCTCATCATCCCCCTTGTACAATTAGACGTTTTCTCGCCGTTCTCCACATGAGTACAATTGGAATAATAAGTACAATCGCCCAAATCACTTGAAATACTAAAGCCTCATACAACTTACTCCCCTGTATACCTTCAGAAAAAATCATACTTGGAATATAACTAATAGCCTGAAACGGTAAAAACATCATTGCTTTTTGGGCCCATAGCGGATAAAAACTAATTGGTAATAATAGACCTGAAAATAAATCAATAACAACGCGTTTTGCATACATAATCCCACTATTATTAAACAGGAAAAACGTAAGCATTCCCGTCATTAAATTAATTTGTGTATTAATAATAAAACTAAATATTAAAGATAAGAAGAAATATAACCAAGTTTGAAAATTTGTTGTAATTTGCAACGAAAATAATAACGTAACGATAACCATGCCTGGAATGGAAAAGAAGGCAAAACGGAATATTCCCTCGCCAAGACCTTGCATAACTTTCATTCCCAAATAGTTATACGGACGAATTAATTCTACAGCCACACGTCCTTCTTGAATCTCCATCGCAATTTCCCTATCTATATTATTAAAATAGAAGGCACGTGCCATCCACGCGATTGCGATATACGTGGTCATTTGCGAAATAGATAAACTTTCAATATTCTCTTTTCCGCTATAAATTGCTTGCCATAAAAAATAGTAAGCACCTATATTAATCGTATAAATTAAAATCCCGCTATAGTAATTTGTACGATACGCAAGCATCATTAAAAAGCGAATTCGAATCATTTCAATATACTTACCCATGCGTAATACCCTCTTCATAAATGTTACGAATAATTTCCTCTGTAGACACTTCGTTAATTTTTAAATCTTTAATTTGAAAGGCTTGTACTACTTTAGAAATAAGCATTGAAATAATAACTTCTTCATTCGGAATTTTTGCAACCCATGCATTTTCCTCTTTTGCTTTCGACCAAACGACATGATTATCTGGCATAACCATTGATAAAGCCTGATAGGAAACTGGTGCAACAAACTGAAAGTGAATTTCCTTCTCCGCTCCCCACTGCGTACGAAGATTATTTAAAGAACCGTCATACATAATATTTCCTTCATCCAGCATGATAACGCGCTCACATAAAGCTTCAATATCAGTAATATCGTGTGTTGTTAATAAAATTGTTGTTTTATAACGTTCATTCATTTCTTTTAAAAATTCACGTATTTTCAATTTCACAAGTACATCTAACCCAATTGTTGGCTCATCTAAAAATAATAACGGTGGATTATGAATTAAGGCTGCCGCTAATTCACAACGCATCCTTTGACCAAGAGATAATTTTCGAACTGGTTTATCTAATAAGGGCCCTATATCTAACGTTTCAATTACGTGCTCCATATGCTCCTTATACTGAGCGTCTGATACACCATACACTTTCTTTAATAAACGAAACGATTCTTGTACTGCAATATCCCACCAAAGTTGCGAACGCTGTCCAAAAACAACACCAATTGTTCTTACAAATTCTTCTCTTTGTTTATGTGGGTTCATTCCATTTACTGTGATTTGCCCTGATGTCGGAGTTAAAATCCCCGTAAGCATTTTAATTGTTGTTGATTTACCAGCACCGTTCTCACCGATATAACCAACCATTTCACCTTGATTTACAGTAAAAGATACATCATTTACTGCTGGTACTATTTTATAATTACGATTTAATAAATCGCGAAATGCACCCTTTAAGCCCGGACGACTTGAATAGGCTGTAAACTCTTTACGTAACCCTTGTACCTCAATTACCGATTTCATAATCGGACCCCCCTCCTAAATGTCACAACGAATAGTTTACCCAACTGCCTTCGCTATCACAAACAATACGTCTTTTCGAAAAACATGTTAGAATAATACATAGATTTTTGTAAGGAGATGAATTGTAGTGAATTTCACAAAGTCAGAAGCATTACATAAAGAAGCTTTAGAGCATATCGTTGGCGGTGTTAACAGTCCTTCTCGTTCTTTTAAAGCAGTTGGCGGCGGCGCTCCTGTTGCTATGGAACGTGGGAAAGGCGCTTATTTCTGGGATGTAGACGGAAATAAATATATCGATTATTTAGCAGCATACGGTCCTATTATTACTGGACATGCTCATCCGCATATAACAAAAGCAATTACAACAGCTGCTGAAAATGGGGTACTTTATGGAACACCAACAGCGCTAGAGGTAAAATTCGCAAAAATGTTAAAAGAAGCAATGCCTGCATTAGATAAAGTCCGTTTCGTAAACTCTGGTACAGAAGCAGTGATGACAACGATTCGTGTTGCTCGTGCTTATACAGGTCGCACAAAAATCATGAAATTTGCTGGTTGTTACCACGGTCATTCTGATTTAGTACTTGTGGCAGCTGGATCTGGCCCTTCTACTTTAGGAACTCCTGACTCAGCTGGCGTACCACAAAGTATTGCACAAGAAGTTATTACCGTTCCATTTAACAATGTAGAAACTTTAAAAGAAGCTTTAGATAAATGGGGTCATGAAGTAGCAGCTATCCTTGTAGAACCGATCGTTGGAAACTTCGGTATTGTAGAGCCTAAACCTGGATTCCTTGAAAAAGTGAATGAACTTGTTCACGAAGCTGGCGCACTAGTAATTTATGATGAAGTTATTACTGCTTTCCGCTTTATGTACGGCGGTGCTCAAGACTTACTTGGTGTTACACCTGACTTAACAGCGCTTGGTAAAGTTATTGGCGGTGGCTTACCAATCGGTGCTTACGGTGGTAAGAAAGAAATTATGGAACAAGTTGCTCCGCTTGGACCTGCATACCAAGCTGGTACAATGGCAGGAAACCCTGCTTCTATGGCATCAGGTATCGCTTGTCTAGAAGTACTTCAACAAGAAGGGCTTTATGAGAAATTAGATGAACTTGGTGCAATGCTTGAAAAAGGAATTTTAGAGCAAGCAGCGAAACATAATATCGACATTACATTAAATCGTCTAAAAGGGGCTTTAACTGTATACTTCACAACTAATACAATTGAAGATTACGATGCCGCACAAGATACAGACGGTGAAATGTTCGGTAAATTCTTCAAGCTTATGCTTCAAGAAGGAGTTAACTTAGCACCTTCTAAATACGAGGCATGGTTCTTAACTACAGAACATACAAAAGAAGATATTGAATATACAATCGAAGCTGTCGGCAGAGCATTTGCTGCCCTAGCAGACAATAAATAATCCCGTCATTAAAAGGAAAAAAGAAAGCTCACCTTTCTTTTTTCCTTTTTTCTATTTCATAAATTACGTATTAATAGTATAATTATTCATAATTATCTGTTTTATATTCTTTTACAGCATTACTATCTCTGTGTACAAGGTGATTTGCGCCTTAAATAGTAAGATTATTCTAACTTTTACAAGAAGGGGGATTGACGGATGCTCAATAAAAAAAATACATGGACACCGTCTTTATTTCGAGATTATAGAAATGCAGAACATGATGCGTGTGGAATCGTTTCCGTTATGGAGAAACGAAAAATTGCTACAAAAGAAAACATTGACCTTTGCATACAATCACTCGTCAAAATGAATCATAGAGCTGGTTTCATTAATGGCGAGGGCGATGGCATCGGCATTCACATTGATATACCAAAAACACTTTGGAATGAAAAACTAAAAAGTAGCGGATATAATCCAACGATTGTGGATCATCCCCACTTTATCGTTGGACATTTTTTTCTAAATAAAAAAGAAAACATTACTGCCTTAAAAGATTATATTCGTACGCAATTAAACAACAAAAACTTTACTATTATTTTCGAAAGTGACGATGCAACAAACTCAGATGCGCTCGGTCCACTTGGTAAACAAGAAGAACCTTTATTTTGGCAAGTTGCCCTTATCGCAGAAAACGAAATTATAAATATTGAGCAAACATTATTTTCTGTCACAATAAAAATAGAGGAAAACGAAGCAATTCATGTTGCTTCATTAAGTCATGATCATGTTGTATATAAAGTTCTAGGTGCTGGTGATACGCTTGTTGCCTACTATAATGATTTACAACATCCGCTTATCGCTTCAACTATGACATTAGGACATAACCGCTACTCTACTAATACATTATCTAATTTTTTTCGTGTACAACCATTTAGCATTCTCGGACATAATGGTGAAATTAACACAATTGCGAAATTACGCGATCAAGCTGAAATGATTGATGTACCACTTACTGCAGGAGGCAGTGACTCTCAAGATTTAAACCGCACCTTAGAAACCCTACTTGTTCAATACGGCTACAGCTTATTTGAAGCAATGGAAATTCTATTCCCACCAATTATTAATGAAATTAAACTTTATGAAACACCTTTACAAGATTTATATACGTATATACGTGAAGCATGGGGACATTTTGCACAAGGACCAGCTGGCATCATTTCCCGTTTTAAAGATGAAGCTGTTTTCAGCGTTGATTCCCTTGGATTACGCCCAGTATGGAAAGTAGAGACAGAGAGCTCTTATATTTTCTCTTCTGAACCTGGAGTTGTATCACCAACTAAATATGTAGCAGAACCAAAACCACTCGCTCCTGGAGAAAAAGTCGGATTAAAATGGAATGAACAAGATGAACTTGTTCTTTATGAATATGACAAATATCAAATCCAAGTATATAACCGTTTTAAAAAGCGAATTGATACTACCAATTACCATTTAAATTTATCTATCCCTGAAACGAAAAAAATCCAAGGGCTATGTGATTCTGTTCAAGTTGAAACGAAAGAATACGTCGCTTTCGGATGGGACCGAGAACATATTCAACTTCTTGAACAGATGGCAACAAAAGGCGTTGAGCCAATACGCTCACTTGGGCATGACTCACCACTTGCCGCACTCGATACTGATAGACGAAATATCGCTGACTTTATTAAAGAAAGTGTAGCTGTTGTTACAAACCCTGCAATTGACCGTGACCGTGAAATTGAACACTTCTCTACACGTACTGTACTTGGAGAGCGTCCAAGTTTATTAAGCGGCGCAAAACGGCCATTTGTAGTTGAAATGCTTTCACCAATTATTTTAGAAGGCAGCGTGGCACAACCTATTGCAGAGGAATTACACACAATTACGTACGAACAACTCATAGAGCTATTTAAGACTCATAACTCTATCGCCACAATCTCTGCTACATTCAGCTCGTCAGAAACTCTGCAATGCGCATTAAGCCGCATTAGTTCTGAAGCGATAGCTGCTGTTAACAATGGCGCTTCCCTACTAGTATTAGATGACGCAAAAGCCCATCTAAATGAACGATTGTGGATTGATCCACATTTAGTTACCGCTAAAGTACATCAAGCATTAAGTGAAAATAAATTACGCCGCAATTGTTCTCTCGTTATACGTTCTGGTGCTCTTCGCTCCTTACATGACATTGTCACGCTATATGGATTAGGAGCAGATGGTATTAATCCATATTTATTATTCGCGACTGTAAATGATGGAACAAAAACACCAATTACGAATCTATATACTGCACTTAATAAAGGATTAGAAAAAGTCATTTCAACAATTGGAATTCATGAGTTACGTGGTTACGGACGTCTCTATTCATCTATTGGATTACATGAAGAAATCGCAAATATATTACAGATTACAAATTTCTTCGGTTCAAATGATTTAGCCTTTTCACTTGAATCACTTGTTGAAGATGCAAAAATACGAGCAGAGGATTATAACAATCCTAAAATTAGAATGCGAAAATCATTTCATATATTCCCGCGAATTTGGAAAGCAATCGGCGATGTTGCAAAAGGAAATTCTTATGATGATTACCGTGACAAGTTAAGTGAACTAGAAGAGAATAATCCAATCGCAATCAGACACCTTGTTCAAACGAAACAAACAAAACATGTCGTTCCAACTGAAGAAGTATCTATCGGCATCAAAAATCATAATTTACCATTTATTATTAGTTCTATGTCATTTGGTTCTCAAAACGAAATTGCCTTTCGCGCATATGCAGAAGCAGCCGATCAGCTAAATATGATTAGCTTGAACGGTGAAGGCGGCGAAATTAAAGATATGATTGGAAAATATCCACATACACGTGGACAACAAGTAGCATCTGGGCGATTTGGAGTAAATGCCGAACTACTAAACTCATCAAACTTAATTGAAATCAAAATCGGTCAAGGCGCAAAGCCTGGGGAAGGTGGGCATTTACCTGGTTCAAAAGTGACAGCCAAAATCGCTGAAGCACGTAATGCGACAATCGGCTCAGATTTAATTTCGCCTTCTAATAACCATGATATTTATTCAATTGAAGATTTAGCTCAAATGATTACAGAAATTAAAACAGCTAATCAACTTGCCAAAGTAGCCGTGAAAGTCCCTGTTGTTCCTAATATCGGAACAATTGCTGTCGGTATCGCCAAAGCTGGCGCTGATTTTATTAACATTAGCGGATTCGATGGCGGAACAGGCGCTGCACGTATTCACGCATTGCAGCATGTAGGTCTCCCTGTAGAAATTGGTGTTAAAGCCGCTCACAACGCTTTATTAGAAGCAAGCATGAGACATAAAGTAGAGATTTGGGCAGATGGTGGTATTCGAAGTGTAAATGATGCCTTGAAAATCATGCTCCTCGGAGCAAACCGTATTGGATTTGGCACACTATCAATGATTGCAATCGGCTGTACTACTTGCCGTGGGTGCCATCTAGATACTTGCCATGTTGGAATTGCGACACAAATCGAGTCTGAAGCACAAGCAAAAGAACACGGGTTACGCCGCTTCGTCCCACGCGAATTAGAAAGCGCAGTTGCTGGCCTGCTAAATTTATTCACCTCTTTCGGTGTAGAACTAAAACGATTAACAGGACAGCTTGGTTATACAAATTTACAAGCAATTGTTGGGCGTTCTGATTTATTAGAGCAAGTTCGAGGCGAAAATTTATTAAACTTACGTAATTTACTACAAATAATAGAACATCCATCTGTTACAACAACAGAAGGCGTATCGGAAAAACAATTTAAGACAGTTCATTCCGCTGACTCAAAAGAATTGGTAGGCGTTGGTGTAGAGCAACGCGTTATGGGTGGTCTAGAATCATGTTATCGCGTTCGCAGTAAACTATATGAAGCTACTCAACTTGAACCACTTACATTAAAGTATACGAATGGTTCTATTCCCGGAAATGGGTTAGGTGCTTACAATAGTGAAAATTTATTTATACACGTAAATGGCGGCGCACAAGATGGCATTGGTAAAACTTCCTTTGGTGGTGGGATTTATATAACGAAATCAAAAGGAAAAGACGGAGTATATTATAACGGTTCTGTCGGAAAAGGATTTGGATATGGTGCACAAAAAGGGGCACTATACGTACAAGGGAACGCTGATGCTCGCGCTGGCATTCGCCTTTCTGGGGCAGACATGATAATTGGAGGTAGAATAACAAAACCACTCCGTGAAAAAGAGCAAGGAAATATAGGTGCATACTCCAATATTAAAGGTTTTGCTTTTGAATATATGACAAACGGGCGAGCGCTTGTTTTAGGTGACCCTGGTCCATGGATTTGCGCTGGCATGACTGGCGGTGTTGTTTATTTGCGTCGTGATTCAAACTTAGGCTTAACAGAACAGGCCTTAAAAAGAAGAATCGCAAAAGGCGCAAATGTTACATTACAACCAATTAGTAAAAATGGTTTGAAAGATGTAACTGAATTATTGCTAGACTATATTCGTGTACTAAACGAGCACGAGCAATATGAGGAAGTTGCTTTGTTAACACCATTATTAGATGATATACAGAACAAGTTTTTTGAGATTATCCCGAAAAAAGAACAGGCAGATCCATCTATCTCAACAGAGTAAAATGAGTAATTTTCATTATTAAGAAAAAATTGACGAAGTACGCTTCTCATAGTAATCTATAGTAACAATTTGAGACCTGCTGAAATTCAGCAGGTTTTTTTACTAAAAACTGATGTTTAAAAGGAATTAGGAAAAATTATAAAGTGAAACTTTAATTAGCCTACACCAATCGGACGTTTACCGGCATCCAGCTTCTGAATTTTGAGGCGCGAATCTTACTACTCACAATTAGCGGGATAAAATGAACACTAATTTCTTTTAACGTCACTAAAATATCACTTGCTAACATATTGTAATGAATGTATAGTATCATGTTGTACATTCATTATGACAAGAGAAAGGATCTTATTAAGGGTATGAAACTTGGTGCTCGCATTTTAAAAACGGGTATTGCCATCACGTTAGCTTTATTTGCTTGTATTTTACTTCAATTACCGAGTCCGGTATTTGCGGGAATTTCAGCTATCTTTGCTGTTCAACCGTCTGTATACCGTTCTTATTTAACAGCACTTGAACAAATTCAAGCAAATGTAATTGGTGCGATATTTGCTATCGCATTTGCTACTGCTTTTGGACATAATCCTTTTATTATTGGATTAACATGTATATTAGTAATTGCTCTTACATTACAATTACGATTAGAAAACACAATATCAATTGCTTTAGTAACAGTTATCGCCATTATGGAGTATCAAGGCGAAGATTTCTTTAGTTTTGCCTTACTTCGATTTGCGACGATTATGATTGGTATTATTGCGGCTTCACTTGTAAATTTAGTATTTATGCCGCCAAAATATGAAACAAAACTTTATCATCGTATCGTTGATAATACAGAAGAAATTGTAAAATGGATTCGAATGAATAGCAGGCAGGCTTCTGATTTTACAACGCTAAAAACTGATATTGATCGTATGAAAGAAAAAATGATCAAACTAAACCATTACTATTTGCTGTATAAAGAAGAAAGAAGCTACACGAAAAAAGTAAAGTTCGCAAAAATTCGTAAGCTCGTTTTATTCAGACAAATGTTAGCGACAACAAGCCGTGCTTTAAGTACGTTAAAATCATTACACCGTACTGAAAATGAACTGCGCTATATGCCGGAAGAATTTCAGGAATCTATCCAAAACGAACTTGACTCATTAACGCATTATCATGAACAAGTTTTATTAAAATTTATTGGTAAAGCAAAAAAACAACAATCAGTCGAAATGCTTGATGAAGTTGAAACAGGTAAACAAGAATTAATTGATATCTTTATGGAATATCAAAATAAAGACGATGAAGAAGCATATAAAACATGGTTACATCTCTTCCCTCTTATTTCTTCCATCATTAACTATAGTGAAGAAGTAGAGCATTTAGATTTGCTTGTAGATAGCTTCTACACATACCATAAACCAGAAAAAGAACTCCAAATCGATGATAAAAAAGAAGACGAATAAAAAAACAGCTCCTTTTATGCTAAAGGAGCTGTTTCTGTTATATGTTGAAGTTGATATAAATTGTAATAAAATCCTCTTTTTTGCATTAACTCTTCATGAGAACCAGTCTCTTTAATCTCACCGTCTTCAATGTAAATAATCGTATCAACATGCGTAATCGTCGCTAATCGATGTGCAATTATAATCGTTGTCCGGTCAGCAGCTAACGTCTGAAGCGCCTCTTGAATATACCTTTCATTTTCTAAATCTAATGCTGAAGTTGCTTCATCTAATATAAGTACCGAAGGATTCTTTAGAAACACTCGTGCAATTGCCACGCGTTGTCTTTGCCCGCCCGATAGCTTCACACCACGTTCTCCAACGACAGTATTATAACCATCTGGTAAGTCTATAATAAAATCATGAATTTGCGCAGCTTTAGCAGCTGCAATCACCTCTTTCTCTGTAGCCTTCGGATTTCCATATAAAATATTAGCTCCAATTGTATCGCTAAACAATAAATTATCTTGCAGTACAATTCCAATATGACTACGCAAATTTCTCATATTATACTTTCTTACATCTATGCCATCTACATAAACCGTGCCTTCAGAAACATCATAGAAACGCGGGATCAAACTAGCAAGAGATGACTTTCCTCCCCCACTTGCTCCTACAAGCGCTACTTTCTCTCCAGGCTGCATAGTTAATGACAAGTTGTGTAATATCTCTTTTTCATCTACATTATAACGAAAAGAAACATTGTCAAATACAATTTCTCCATTTAATTTTTTCGTTTGTACCGCATTTGGCACATTAACAATATCGTATTTTTCATCTAACAGTTCAAACACACGGTCCATCGATGCAAAAGATTGTGTTAATGTTGTAGATGAATTAACAAGGCGGCGAAGCGGACTATATAAACTATCCATATATCCAACAAAAGCTACCATCGTTCCTAGCGTTAACTGTCCTTGAATTACTTCATATGCTGCAAAACCAATCACAAGTAACGGACCTAAATCGGTTAACGTATTTACTGCCGAAAATGTTCTTGCCGTCCAACTTGTATGGGTTAATGCTTTCGTTAAAAATTCATTATTTCTTTTTTCAAACTGCTTCCCCTCATACTCTTCTAACGCAAAGCTACGTGTCACTTGCATTCCTTGAATACGTTCATGCAAATACCCTTGCATCGTCGCTAACGCTTGTGAACGCTCTTTCGTCAATTTCCGAAGACGCCCGAAAAAATATTTCACTGCAATTACATAAATAGGTAAAATCAATAACGCAACAAATGTTAATTTTATATTCATAGAAAACATAACAATGATAGCAATAGCAATTGTTGCAGTATCTAACCAGACGTTCATCAAACCAGTAATTACAAAATCTTTCGTTTGTTCTACATCATGGATGACACGCGAAATAATCTCCCCTGTTTTTGTATTGGAGTAATAACGTAAACTTAACTTTTGTAAGTGACCGAAAATATGCTTCCGCAAATCATACAGTATTGTATTTGCGATACGTTGGGCGAAATATTGACGATAATATTCAATCGGTGGTCTTAATACCGCAAAAATAAAGAAAGCAATTCCAATCGCTGTTATTAATTGAGATGTTTTATCTTGAAGTGAGCCAGCGCCTTGAATTACATCATCGATAATATACTTTAATAACCACGGCATAATAAGTGGGATACCGAACTTAACTAGTCCGATAATAATTGTAATAGCAATAAGCCACCGATATGGTTTAACAAATTGTAAATATCTTTTTATGCCTTGCACATAATCCCCCCTCTAATAGGACAAACCTGCCGGGAAGCCCCCTGCAGGTTTGTTTTAATTTCTGTACATTAAATATCGTTCATACCACATATCTACGAAATCTGGTGCAAATGGACCTTTTCTTTGATGAATCCACTGTGTTAAATGTGCTACATTTCGTTTTAAAATTGTATCAATAACAGGTGGATACTGCATAATTTCACTATGTTTTTCATACTCATCTTCATCTAGAAGCGTATATGTCATATCTGGATATACTTTAATATCTAAATCATAATCAATATACTTTAATGCTTCAGGATCATACGCAAAAGGTGAGCTTAAATTACAATAATAATATACGCCATCTTCCCTAAGCATCCCAATCACATTAAACCAATAGTTGGCATGAAAATAGCAAATTGCTGGTTCACGAGTAATCCATGTTCGGCCATCCGATTCTGTAACTACTGTACGATCATTCGCTCCGATTACAAGACTCTGTGTCCCTTTTAAAATTGTTGTTTCTTCCCACATTCTATGAATGGAGCCATTATGTTTATAACTATGTATTTGTACTTTTTCTCCTTCTTTGGGAAATCCCATATATGCTCCCTTCTTTCAACTGCAAATGCCCTTTGAACGGCATTCACTTTTTTTCTATTATAACTTTTTTGTCGAAATTTTAAAACTAAAGGGATAAGACTCTATTTTTCAAACTGAATATGTAGGAGGTTTATCGTTGAATACTATGCCCCCACCGCTTCTTAGGAGATAAAAGGATTGTACTGTATTATTTATAAGCGAGGACATGTAATAGAAAAAGCCCTTCTCTATTTCCATACAAAGAAGGACTTTTCACCTAAAGATAACAATATATCTTATCCTAAATTTGAAATCATTTTTTCAGTTGCAAAAGATTGAATTACACTATTCGTTTGCTCTTCAAATTTCTCATGTAACATCTTCAACGCTACTTCTGTTCTATATATTTCCTGGCGGATAAAATGCAGTTCTTTTTTATCGCACGTATCTTTTTCATTCATTTCAATTTGTTGATACTTCTCTAGATGTGCTTGTAACTTTAACAATTCATCCATCGTTTCTAATTGCTCCCCTACCAACTTATCAAAATCGTTCATTACTTACCCCCTTTTGGACTTATTCATCAGTTATTATTCCTAATTACATAATTCTAATTGTTAACTTCCTTCTCCTTTGACTACATTTGTTGACTTATTAGAAGTTATGTCGTTCGCTTTCTTTTCATTACAACGATCCACGCAAAAAGAAAACACTTCTCCCGAATTAGAGAAGTGTTTTTCTTTCATTACTGATTTGAGCTAGAAGATTGTGATTGTTTTGCAGCTGACTTAGCATTTTGTTTTTTCACAGCATGCACGTCTGTTTCAGTTGCAAATTCTGTACCATAACTAGCGTTTGCACTTTGTGCACCAGAAGCTTGTGCTTTCTTTGCTTCTGATTGTGCGTTTGCTTGTTTTACTGCTTGTACATTTGTTTCAGTTGCAAATTCTGTACCATAACTAGCATTTGTACTTTGAATGCTAGCACCAGAAGTTGCCTTGTTATAACCTTGTTGTTTTTTACTCATCTTTCTCACCTCCACAATCAATAATGTAACCAATTCACTTAGAAGCTATCCGTAATTTTCTTTTGAATAATTTCCGCATATATCTTTTGTTACTTATTCAAACTATAAGAAATGGAGGTGGAAATATGTATATAGGACGCGATATGACTGAACTAACGATGATTTCAAAAAATGAATGGAAAGAAGATGAATTAGCTTATTTTCATCACTCACTACAACAGGTTCTGCCTTATTTAAATGTAGAAGGGCAGAGTATTTACAAAGAAATTGTAGTAGAAATTGAATCAAGAGGCGGCTTACAAGAAGGTGAAGCTAGTTGGACTCATGGGACAAAAATTTCTTACGATTAAAAAAGTGTTCCCTAGATTGGGAACACTTTTTTATTTATTGCATTGTAATTTTCTCCACACAATTTTCATAAATAGTACGGTGTGATTTTGAGAAAGGTAATTGCTCAAATACCTCTTTCGATACAAATTTTAATGTATCTGTATCAACAATATTACCGGTTACTTTTCCGTAAAATACAAATATATCCCAAGTACGATGTGTAAACGTATGTTGTACATTCATTGCGTATTCATCAATAGAAACCTCGAGCTCAAATTTTTCTTTCATATAATCTATAAGCTGTTCCTTCTGATTGCGAATACCTTCTCCAAGTTCAGCATTAGGAAACTCCCACATGTTAGCTAACAAACCTGTACTTGGACGTTTATTAATAACGTAACGACCGTCTTCAGTTTGAAGTACGCCTGCAACAATAGGTACCATTTTAGGAGCTTTCGCTTTACTTTTTACTGGTAATTCTTTTTGAACACCTTCAGCATATCCTCTGCAATGCTCACGCACAGGACAAAGTAAGCACGATGGATTTTTAGGAATACAAATCAATGCACCTAATTCCATCAATCCTTGATTAAAATAAGATGGGTTTTCTACTGAAATAATTTCACGCACAATCTCTTCAAAAACTTTTCGAGTCTTTGGTTTTGCAATATCATCCCATACTGATAAAATACGAGATAATACACGCATAACATTTCCATCAACTGCCGGCTCTGGTATACCATATGCGATACTTAAAATAGCACCTTTTGTATATGGTCCTACTCCTTTTAACTTTTCAATTTTCTTTACATCACTTGGTACAACCCCACCGTATACTTCTTTTACCTCTTTTACTGCCGCATGTAAATTACGTGCTCTAGAATAATATCCTAAACCTTCCCATGCTTTTAATACTTCTTCATCATCTGCGTTCGCTAACGCTTCAAGTGTAGGAAACTTCCCCATAAAATTTGCGTAATATGGTTTTACAGCTTCTACTCTTGTTTGCTGCAACATAATTTCAGAAACCCAAACACGGTATGGATCTTTATTCTTTCTCCACGGTAAGTCACGCTGTTCTTCTTCAAACCAACCAATTAAATCATTTTGAAACTGCTCTATATTAAAATTGTTTAGTATTTCAAGTGTCAAACTTGATCCCCCTCATTTTTTTGCATATAAGTACTATTATAAAGATTTTAGGAAAAAATTTAAGTAAGATGACATAGGAAATAGAAGGCAAAGGACTTGAGGTATCGAATAAAAAGAGTTACATTAATAAAAAACGGAGGTGGATTTCTATGGACACAGCCACTCACCTTGTTATGGGTGTCACTTTAGGTAGCTTAGCAACATTAGATCCAGCCATAGCACAAAGTGATATTGGCCCCCAAGCTGTTATGCTTGCTACAATTGCTGGTTCCAACATTCCTGACATTGACACAGTTCTAAAATTGCGTAATAACGCTAAATATATAAGAAATCATCGTGGGATTACTCATTCTATTCCCGCGGTAATTCTTTGGTCATTCCTTATAAGTGGCATCTCTTTCGCCTTCTTTTCAGAAGCTCCATATCTTCATCTACTACTTTGGTCATTTATTGCCGTCTTTCTTCACGTCTTTGTAGATATTTTCAACGCCTATGGTACACAAGCATTACGACCTTTCACAAAAAAATGGGTCGCACTTGGCATAATTAATACATTCGATACCGTAATTTTCTTTATCCATATACTTGCAATTGCTTGCATGCTCGTCGGTTCTCATAAGGGATATACAGCTTTAGCGGCATATATATTAATGATTGTTTACTATATCGGACGGATTATGATGCACAGAAATATAAGAAGCGTTGTACACAAACGTTTCAAAAATGTCGAAAAGATTATCATTTCTCCTTCTTACCGATTTTATCATTACCATTTAGCAGTCGTTACGGCTGATTATTACTACGTTGCGAGATGGCACCGTGGTAACATCATGATATATGACAAGTTCGATCGGGTACCGTTCCCAGACAACAATATTATGCGAGCAGCTAAACAAGATGAAAACATCTCAGCCTTCCTATCTTTCTCTCCTGTATATCGCTGGGATATTTTTGATCATGACCATTATTATGAAGTACGATTCATTGATTTACGATATCGAAGTAAAGATTATTATCCATTTGTTGCAATCGTTCAGCTCGACCACAATTTAAATATTATTAATTCCTATACAGGATGGATCTTTAGTGAAGAAAAGCTTCGAAAAAAACTGGAATTACTTCCACATTAAAAAAAGCGACTTAAGTCGCTTTTTTTAATGTTTCAAATGATCTTCTTGATTAATTAAATGACTATACTTCGGATTATTTGTCCGCATTTCATGAAGGCGTACACCATGATTATTAATCCATGATCGTACCACTTGTTCCGTCATTTCATCGCCTTGATAACGACCTGATTTTGCATAAGTTGTTTGAAAATCTTCCCATAGTAACTCAACCCACGCACGAGCTTGTGCGTAAGAAAGCTTGTCATTCTTGTCTAATAATTCTTTCGTTAATGTTTCATAAATATCATTCATATTATAATCTCCTTTTACCTATTTATCCCTTCATTTCTAAAGGATAGTTTCTTCAATTTTGCACATTCTATAATTGATACTTCTTAAAAAGGTATCAACCGATAATGAGGAGGGCGTTCGCAATGGGTAAACAAGCCGAATTTTGGTCTGAGTCAAAAAACAACAGCAAAATCGACGGTCAACCGAAAGCGAAATCACGCTTCGCTTCGAAACGACCTAACGGCACAATTAACACGCACCCACAAGAACGTATGCGTGCTGCAAATCAGCAGGAAGAGTAGTACAAATTAAATTAACTTCCTACACGAGGTGATAAAGATGAGCTACCGTGATCGCTTAGATAGTCGTTCTGAATTATTTAACCATACGTGGACTCGTCCAAAACATGCGAAAGCGCAAGTTAACGGACAGACGCAACAAACCCAGTCTCTCATTATATTGGCAAATGAATGTAAAAAACGCCAATTTTAGAATCTCCTATCTCCTTTAACGCCTACCAAAGATGAAAACCAGAGAGATATGTGCTCTCTGGTTTTTATTTTTCTTGCAATAAGGAAATTGGTATGCCAATCTCTTCATTATCATTTTGCTTATATCCCCAAGCAAATACCCCATTGAAATACGTAATTTTAAATAATACACCAGGTTCTTCTACTAATTCATATGTTTCACCAATATGGAACTTGTTTATATCCGTCATATAAGCACGAGCCATTGCCATTTTTCTCATTAATACATCAAATTCATTGACAATCCCAAGCTGCTCAGCTTTTACTGCTTGCTCCTTCAAAGCGCCAATTTCTTCCCTTAGCTCATGCGGTGTCATTTCACTGTAGCGTTTTGGCATATTCATCTTATTCTCCTCATTCCTCTTCGCGTTTCATTTGCAAAAATATCTCGATTTCATCAATAGAGAATCCTTTTCGATATAACGCTTGTTTCATCTTGTTTTCAAATGTCCATCCATCATGCTTCTTATATTTCTCATAATATTTATTCCCATGATAGTGTAACGCTTCTTGTTGCTTTTCGTCATCTTTTTCGTCTTTCAATTCTTCCAAACAAATTTGAATTACTTCTCTAGAATATCCTTTTCGAACAAGCATCTCATCTAACTTTAGTTTCATTTGTAAAAAAGAATGTTTTTGATAAGATTTTTTCTTCTTCTCTATGAGAAACAAGGCATTCTCAATTTGCTTTTCCTTCGGATATTCTTGTAAACTATGTGTAATAATTAAATCCTGAACACCTTTATTTAATAACTCTCTTTTAATAACAGTTGGACCTTTTCGATTCACATTACTTTGCGTTCGCGTATATAAAACAGCATACTCTTTATCATTAATATATCGGTCATGTAATAATTTCGAAACGACTTCAGAGATGATGGCCTGTCCCACTTCTTTTTTTCGTAAAAAATCTTCTATTTCTTGTTTTGTTCTCATTTGATAGGATAAATAGGAGATTGCTTGTAAATATGCTTTTTGTACTTCTTCATTGTACAAAATATTCCCTAACTCGATTTCATCAATTTCTAAGCCCTTTTGTAATCCATGTTTTATTAAGATTACTTGATCCACACTAAATCCGTACTCTTCGCCTTGACCTTTATCAATATAAATATTAAATCGTTCTTTCGATCGTTTTTGTACTTCTATTTTTGTAATGACAGCCATACTCTCACCTCTCTATTATTTTAACATAGTCGAGGAACATTTTTTCTTTTCAAGAATATATATAATGAGGAGGAAATACTTGTGAAAATCGCAATTTCTGGTGGTACAGGCTTTATCGGTAAATCCCTTTCTACTTTTTTTATTCAAAAAGGATATACTGTTTACATTCTCACACGAAAAAAAACTACTGAAACTTCCGACCCTAACCTTCAGTATGTTCAATGGACACCAGATTTACAAACCTTCCCCCTCTCTTCTATTGATGTAGTTATTAATCTAGCCGGAGAGTCTATTAATAGTAGATGGACAAAGCAACAAAAGAAAGCCATTTTAAACAGTAGAATTCAAACAACAAAAGGACTCATTAAACAATTGCAGGGACTCCATACAAAGCCACACACATTTATTAACGCAAGTGCTATTGGATACTACGGAACATCTGAAATAGAGTCTTTTACAGAACAGCATGAGACTCCTGGAAATGACTTTTTAGCAAATACAGTATATTCATGGGAACAAGAAGCATCTAAAGCACGTTCTCTCGGAATACGAACAATCTACGCAAGATTTGGAGTCGTATTAGGTGCAAATGGAGGAGCTCTTCCAAAAATGCTACTTCCCTATCAATTCTATATCGGCGGCACCATTGGTTCTGGGAAACAATGGTTATCATGGATTCATATAGACGATGTCGTTCGTATGATGGATTTCATCATACACAAAAAAGAAATTGATGGTCCTCTTAATATGACAGCACCAACACCCATAAGAATGAAGGAATTTGGAGAAAACATTGCAACTATAATGAACAAGCCTCATTGGTTGCCTGTACCTTCATTTATCATTCAAACTTTATTAGGTGAAATGAGCATACTTGTACTAGAAGGGCAACGTGTATTACCCATTAAGGCAATTGAACATGGATACCAATACACATTTCCGGCAATAGACCATGCATTACAAAATATACTTTCGCATACAATGTAGTACTTCTAAAACACAATTTTACATGGGCTCTTTCAAAACTTTCATTTTCTAGGATCCGAAGCATTACCATACAAATAACCTTTCAGTTACTTTCCCTTAACTTCCATTAGCATTATAAAGTAACAGAAATGAGGTACCTATGAAAATATTGCTCAAACAAGCCATTGTATACCCTATTACATCTCAAAAGTTTCAAGGCGATGTACTCGTTACAGGAGAGCGAATTACCGAGGTCAAACCTTTTATTCAACCTACTCAAGATATGACCGTTATAGATGCACGAGCACTCCATCTCTTACCTGGCTTTATTGATGTCCATACTCACCTTGGTCTCTATGATGAAGGCACTGGTTGGGCTGGAAATGATGCCAATGAAACATCTGAAGTTTCAACACCACATATTCGTTCTTTAGATGGAATCCACCCTTTGGATATCGCCTTTCAAGACGCTGTACAAAACGGAATTACAACCGTTCACGTTATGCCTGGCAGTCAAAATATTATCGGGGGGACTACTTGTGTAATAAAAACAGCTGGAACTTGTATTGATCATATGATTATTCAAGAACCTGCTGGTTTAAAGATTGCCTTTGGAGAAAATCCTAAAAAAGTCCATAGTAATGGAACAAAAGAATCCATTACACGTATGGGGATTATGGGGTTACTTCGGGAATCATTCTATGAAGCACAACACTACGGGCACGAAGCTGATTTTCGAATGCTTCCTATTTTAAAAGCATTACGTCGTGAAATACCCGTACGTATCCACGCTCACCGAGCAGATGATATTAGTTCTGCGCTACGCTTTGCAACGGAATTCAACCTCGATCTACGTATTGAACATTGTACAGAAGGACACTTTCTTGTTGAAGAGCTTTCGAAACATAATTTGAAGGTTTCAGTTGGTCCCACTCTGACACGTCGTTCTAAAATCGAACTAAAAAACAAGACATGGGATACTTACCATATATTATCTAAAAATGGTGTGGAAGTTTCTATAACAACAGATCATCCTTATACACCCATTCAATATTTAAATATTTGTGCCGCTGTCGCAGTAAGAGAAGGATTAGACGAGAAAACAGCACTAGAAGGAATCACCATATTCCCAGCGCGAAATTTGCGTTTAGAGGATAGAATTGGAAGCATCGAGGTTGGAAAAGACGCCGATCTCGTGTTATGGACTCATCATCCTTTCCATTATTTAGCCAAGCCTGTACTAACTATGATTGATGGAAAAATAATTTACAAAAAAAATAAAAAAAACTAGTTTATTTTTTTGACTAGATAAAGTATTATACGATTATAAACTGAATGAAACCATAATCAATTTGTGTCGTGATTATCATTTTCAAATTGATGAATGGGGAAGGCAAATGGTGCGCCACCAGCGTTAGAAACTGGTTCTAGTGGGTTCGATTCCCACCCCGAAATTTTTTAAAGATTGATATAAAAATTTCGAGGGTGGGGTGTTTTTTCGTCATGCTACCCTCGTGTGAGGAGGAGTTAGTATGTTGAAAAAACGCGACTTACACGACAGCCACGTTCTATACGAGTTAATGGTGGATCCAGCTGTCTTCCCTTTTGTGCGTCAAAAGGCTTATTCTTATGAAGAATATTTATTCTTAACAAAACAAACGATTGAAGCTGAAGAGCGTGGTGAATTAATTTCACGCACAATTTTAGATGAATGGGGTAACCCTATCGGAACAATTACTTTATTTGATGTGCAAGAAAAAGCTGGATTTCTCGGGACATGGCTTGGCAAACCATATCATGGAAAAGGCTATAATAAATTGGCAAAAGATTCATTTTTTAGTGAACTTTTCTATGAATTAGATATTGAAACAATTTTCATGCGTATTCGTAAAATAAATATTCGTTCTATTAAAGCTGCAGAAAAACTGCAATATGTGAATCTAGCAAACGAAACAAGAAAAGCCGTATATGATGAAATTAACGCAAACGAAGAAGTATATAACTTATATGAAATTCCAAAAGATCAATACACACTTGCTACAATGCGAGATACAACCTTCCAAGATGCTCATCAATTAAAAGAAGCATAATCTAAATTTTCTGAAATGATAATCAATCATTAACATTTTCCATATGCGTATATCCCCTCATGTCTTTGGAAACGATAAATAGTAACTTTAAGACACGAGGTGATTTGTAATGGATAAAAAGAAACGTGATAAAGCAAAAAACACATTATCTAGTACACAAGAAGTTCTCTATCAACGCGAATTTCAAAAAGCAGATCGTGCAGCAGGATATCGCTCGAAAAGCATTTAAAGTGAAAATGAATAATTAGAAGTTTCCCCCCTAATTATTCATTTTCATTACATAATTTTCTCGATTGATAGAAGTAAGCAAAAAAGCCCCTTATACATAATGGGCTTTTTTTGCTGTGGACAACTTTATCCACAAAACCAACAGAATTGTTAGTAATTTTCAAAAACATTTAATATTTTTCTATATTAAAGCATATATCAGCTGTTTTAATTGTGGATATTTTTCTAAAAATTGTGGACAATGTGGATATAGTTGTTAATATTCCGACTTTACTGTTTAATGAAAGCGCAATCCTTTTGTGGATAACTGGCTGAATTTTCTTTGAAAATAATAAAGAACCCTCTTTACATATACAAAGAGGGTTTCATATTAAGTAAAAGATTGTGCAAGAGCAGGTGATTTAATAGGTATATGACGCGGTTCTGCATGATTTTCTGCCAAAATTGCATCTACAATATGACCAGCTGGCTCTGGAAGATAGATGCTTTTCATTGCTTCTTTCATTTGAAGAAGCTTCACATCATCTTGTAATAATGCCTCTGTTTTTGCAAAAACCTCACTATCATCGCGAATGACAACTGCTGCTCCCTTTCTTTCAAAGTACATCGCATTTTCATTTTCTTGTCCTGGAACAGGCTTATATAAAATGACAGGTACTTGCAACGCTGCTGCTTCACTTAATGTTATTCCGCCTGGCTTCGTAATCATACAAGAAGTAACACGGAATAATTCATCAATATTTTCAACATACCCAAACACTTTTAATACATCGGAATTTTGCTTCTGTAAACTTAATAAATCCTGTTTTAAAGCTTCATTTTTCCCACAAACGACAACTACTTGTAAATTAGGCACTGACATAAATGATTGGCATAGTTCTTTTACATTTCCTAATACCCCATGAGCACCTGCTACAATTAGTAAAATCTTTTTATTCTTACATAACTGATATTTAGTATATATGATTTCTGGATTTACCTTTAACTCAAAACTACTCCGAATTGGAATTCCTGTTTCAACAATTTGTTCCGCAGGTACACCGATATCAACCATCAATTCTTTCACATGATCCGTTGCAACAAAATAACGATCTACTTCTCGATGAATCCATATTTTGTGCACGCAAAAATCCGTTAATACGTTATAGACAGGAATTGAAATACCTGTTTGTTTCTTCAATTCTGGTACAGCGATAATTGGAAATGTATTAATTACAATATCTGGTTTCTCCACCTGTAATAGTGTTTTCAAACGTTTTCTTCCAAAGTTCGCATACCAAGATGCTATTTTCTTATCATAAATTTTTTCTACCCCGTAATAAAACAAACGATATAATTCTTTTCCTATTGTATAACTTTTTAAATATAGATATTTTGTAATGTCAGTTATAAATGGATGTGATTCTCCAAACAAGTCGCATACAATAACATCTTCAATTCCTTTTTGGCGAAATGTTTGTTCTAATGTTTTTGCTACTTGCACATGACCATTACCGTAATGTGCAGTTAATATTAAAACCTTGGGGTTTTTTATCAAACAAATCCACTCCTAGCTTTTTGTTTCTCCATATTGCATATACGACAATAGGAAAAACATTTTCCTTAAAAATTACATAAACAGATTCTAATAATTCCCTTTCAGCTATGTACCTGTCGTGGATATGCAAAGCATATAAGATTGACCCCTTAATCCTATCTGTGCTCATATCTTTACATTATACTTTCCTATAAGAGCTTTCGCAATAACTTACAAATGTTCTCTATTCCATGATACTCACTCTTTTACTTCTTAATTCTTTTTACTATTTTGATTTCCCTTTACAATTATGTAAATTTCTCCATTTATTCCGTACAAAATTATGGATATTCTACTTTCAGTATACTCTTTTATCAATATATACTCTAGATTTTATTGTAAAGAAAGCAAAAAGCCTAATCCAATATTTGGATTAGACCGCTTGTAAAATATATTTAGCATGTTCTACATTTTTCTCAGTAGGTGGTTCTACATTTGCGAGTGGATACTTGTGTCCAAGCGCCTCCCATTTATATACACCAAGCTTATGATATGGTAACACTTCAACTTTTTGAACATTAGACAGACTTTGAATAAAGCTAGATAGTTTTTGTAGATCCTCTTCATTATCCGTAACACCAGGAACTAATACGTGTCGTACCCAAATCGGTTTATTCTTATCCGATAAATAACGAGCAAATTGTAAAATATGTTCATTTGATTTCCCTGTTAATTTACGATGCTTTTTGGAATCGATATGTTTCAGATCCAATAAAACTAAATCTGTATAATCCATTAAAATATCTAGCTTATTTTGGAATTCTGGTTCCTCAGAATAACAACCACCAGAAGAGTCGATTGTTGTATGGATACCAGCCGCTTTACACTTTTTAAACAACTCAATTAAAAAGTCTAGCTGTAATAATGGCTCTCCACCGCTAACTGTTATACCGCCTCCGGAAGCTTCAATAAATGGAAGGTAACATGTCACATCCTGCATCACTTCTTCAACTGTTATTTCTTTACCTTTACCGATTTCCCACGTATCAGCATTATGACAATATTGACAACGTAATAAACACCCTTGTGTAAATATGACATAACGAATCCCCGGGCCATCAACAGTACCACAAGACTCTACAGAATGTATTCTTCCTTTTACCATGTTACTTCCTCCTTTATTGAAACAGCCTCCCTTCGCTATATATTAAGAGCGAAGGGAAACCTTTTTCATTTACATGCTTTCATGCATTGTACGGTTAATTACATCAATTTGTTGTTCACGAGTTAATTTAATAAAGTTTACAGCATAACCAGATACACGAATTGTTAATTGTGGATACTTCTCAGGATGTTCCATTGCATCCATTAATGTTTCACGGTTAAATACGTTAATATTTAAGTGGTGCCCTTCTTTTACTGCATAGCCATCAAGCATTGATACTAAGTTACGTACTTGTACATCATCTTCTTTACCAAGTGCTTTCGGAATAATAGAGAATGTATTAGAAATACCATCTTGTGCATCTTCATATGGTAATTTAGCCACAGATAATAATGAAGCTAATGCACCTTTTGTATCGCGTCCATGCATTGGGTTCGCACCTGGTGCAAATGGTTCTCCAGTACGGCGGCCATCTGGAGTATTACCAGTTTTCTTACCGTAAACAACGTTAGATGTGATTGTTAAGATTGACATTGTATGAACAGAGTTTCTGTATGTTTTATGTTTACGAAGTTTATTCATAAATGTTTTTACAAGATTTACAGCAATCTCATCTACACGATCATCATTGTTACCGTATTTAGGGAAATCTCCTTCAATCTCGAAGTCAACTGCAATACCATTTTCATCACGAATTGGTTTTACTTTTGCGTACTTAATTGCACTTAATGAATCTGCTACTACAGATAGACCAGCGATACCTGTTGCCATTGTACGAAGAACGTTTGTATCATGAAGTGCCATTTCAATACGTTCATAGCTATATTTATCATGCATGTAATGGATAACATTTAATGTGTTTAAATATAGACCCGCTAACCATTCCATTGTCATATCAAACTTATGCATAACTTCTTCATAATTTAATACTTCAGAAGTAATTGGTGCGTACTCAGGACCAACTTGTGCTTTTGACTTTTCATCTTTACCACCGTTAATCGCATATAATAATGCTTTCGCTAAGTTTGCACGAGCTCCGAAGAACTGCATTTGTTTACCGATTCTCATTGCAGATACGCAACATGCAATACCGTAATCATCGCCGTATTCAGGACGCATAATGTCATCATTTTCATATTGAATTGCTGATGTTTTAATAGACATTTTCGCACAGTAGTTTTTAAAGTTCTCTGGTAATTGTTTAGACCAAAGAACAGTTAAGTTTGGTTCTGGAGCTGGTCCTAAATTATCTAATGTATGCAAGAAACGGAATGAGTTCTTTGTTACTAATGGACGACCATCTAATGCCATACCACCGATAGATTCAGTTACCCAAGTTGGGTCACCAGAGAATAATTCATTATAATCAGGTGTTCTTGCGAATTTCACAAGACGTAATTTCATAATGAAGTGATCTACAATTTCTTGTACTTCTTCTTCTGTTAAAGTACCATTTGCTAAATCTCTTTCAATGTAAATATCTAAGAATGTAGAAGTACGTCCAAGACTCATTGCAGCTCCGTTTTGCTCTTTAATCGCTGCAAGGTATGCGAAGTATAACCATTGGAATGCTTCTTGTGCATTTGTTGCTGGCTTAGAAATATCGAAGCCATGAGAAGCAGCCATTTCTTTTAACTCTTGAAGTGCACGCATTTGCTCAGATAACTCTTCGCGTAAACGCATTGTATCTTCGCTCATTACACCACCAGTTAAATTCAAATCAGCTTTTTTCGCTTCAATTAAATGATCAATACCATATAACGCTACTCGGCGATAGTCACCGATAATACGTCCACGTCCGTATGCATCTGGAAGACCAGTAATAACACCTGATTTACGTGCATTTCTCATTTCTGGTGTGTATGCATCAAATACACCTTGGTTATGAGTTTTTCTCCACTCTCTAAAAATACGACTAAGTTCTTTATCCATTTCGTATCCATAAGATTCACAAGCTTGTTCTGCCATACGAATACCACCATATGGTTGTAAAGAACGTTTAAATGGTTTATCAGTTTGGAAACCGACTACTTTTTCAATATCTTTATTTAAGTATCCTGGGTCATGTGATGTAATAGAAGAAACAATTTTTGTATCCATATCAAGAACGCCACCGTTTTCACGTTCTTTCGTTGTTAAATCCATTACTTGATCCCAAAGTTGTTTCGTTGCTTCAGTTGCTTCTGCTAAGAAAGATTCGTCCCCTTCGAAAACGTTTACATTATTTAAAATGAAATCGCGAACATCAATCTCTGCTTTCCATTTTTCACCTTTAAAGTTTTCCCATGCGTTTTTAACATTTTCTAATACTTGAGTCATCCTAATCTCCTCCATTTTTGATTAGTACAGGACTAAGATTTTTTATATAACAGCTTACACACTTAGAATACTACTTTTTTACGAAAGTGAACGAAATAGTTGTGACATGTTTGTGAAATATTGAGCAAACTACTATATATATAGTGTTAACTTCATTTAAAAGTCTTTAAAATTAACCCTTTCCTTAATTGTATTTTTTTGGTATCCTTATATACGAGTCCTATTTTGTAATATAAGAACAATACCCATTGTAGAGCTGTAATACTCTTATCTCCTAATCTGTTATAGTTTTTATAACAGAACAAAAAAGTGTACACATGTTGTACACTTTTTTTGTTACTTCTATAAAACATCTCTTTTTCTATTGCCATCATAGAATCCGCCACGATTGTCTGTTAATGCAATTATTTGATCTAGTCCTTCTATATGATCACCTATAATTCGAAGTACAGCTGGTGGATGACCTATTTTAGCAAAATGTTCACTGGGACGAATACGGTTCATCTTATCGACCTCAACACCACTTACACATGCAACTTCAAATCCTGAAAGAATAGCTTTCACTTGGGCTACACACGGCGCCAGTAAAGATCTATACCCAATTTCTTTCAAACACTTACGGCTAAACGCATTCGGTACAGCGATAAGAGAGCCTACGCCTAGATCTTTTCTATCACAAGCTAAATTTAATGCATATTTAAATGCAGTTACAAGATGAAGCGGTACTCTTAAATCTAAATAATGATTTAGATCATTTAATGCAACATCTGTTCCATCTGCAATAGCTTTCGCAAAAGGATATAGCTCACTCGCTGGAATAACAAAATCGCCATCTATAAATAACACAATTTCTCCTTTTGCAAAATACGTTCCAAGTGAGCGCCCCACATCATTTCCGAGTGCTTCTTTATATACAATTGTCGTTGCCCCTTTGTCTTTTGCAATTTTTTTCGTTTTATCTGACGAACCATTTACGACAACGATAATTTCGAAGGGTTCAATTTTGCGAAGCTCTTCTATAACGTTTCCAATTGTTTTCTCTTCATCTTGTACGGGAATAACAACCGATAGTTGCTTTCCTTTATAGAAATCAGATGTAACACCCCACCCTTGATAAAACTCTTCAAAACTTAAAGTATGATAGACACTATCCCTTTTCCTATTTCCATCATAATATCCTCCGCGCTCATCACTGCTTAATATCCGTTCTGCTACTGCTTCTATATGATCACCTATCATTCTTTTTTCAGATTGGGAAAGATTTGTCCCATATGCAGCATGCTGGAATGGACGAAATTTATTCGGCGTAATAACGTCAATAGCACAATGACGACTAATTCTCCATTTACTTTGAACTAGGCGTAAATGAGCCACAATAGGATTAACAAAACATTCATATCCGATGCTTTGAACGACTTCTTTCGTCAGCGCATGAGGTACATCTAATAAAGAATTCATTTTTAATTCTTCACGCTCTAACATTGCATTTAATATTTGGCGCCATACTGTAATAGAAGTGGTTTTTTGCCTTTTTAAAAATAATGCATCCAAATTATTTAAAACTACATCTGCCTGATCGTATAAAATCGGATTAAGGAATAATTTTAATTTTGAAGTTGGAATAGCAAAATCACCATCTATAAATAGTAATACATCACCTATCGCATGTTTTGCGCCGACTGCACGTCCAACATCGTTCCCTAGTAGCTCTGTATGCTTGATTACTTTACACCCTAAACGATCTGCAACATCTTCTGTTCCATCATTACAACCGTTTGCTACTACAATGATTTCTACTGGATTTAATGGTCTTACCGATTGAATAACGTCTGAAATCGTATCGACCTCATTACATGCAGGAATAATAACAGATAATGACTTAGCCATTGTTTTGTTCACGAAACCACTTAATTGTTTCCTTCAATCCGTTTTCCCACGTTACTTTCGCCTGAAATTGAACAAGCTCTTTTAATTTTGTTACATCTGGTCTTCTATTTGGAATTTCTTCAAAACCATGAGGATATACTTCTTCAAAAGGCACTTGGACAATCTTCGAAGAAGAATTCGTTAATTTTTTAATTACTTCTGCTACTTCTTTTATGCTCTTTTCATTCTCAGAACCTATATTAATAATCTCACCATTTACCTTCTCATCCATTGCCCGAATCGTTGCCTCTACCGCATCACTTACATACGTAAAACAACGTGTCTGCTTTCCATCTCCATATACGAGAATGTCTTCTCCTTGCAGTGCCGCGCGGATAAATCGCGGGATTACTCCTGCATATGGACCATCTTTCGCTCTTGGACCATAAATATTAAAGTATCGAACAATCGTTACTGGTAAACCTTCTAATGCGTACCCTAAACATAATGTCTCTTCCAACGTTTTACAAACTGCATAACTCCAACGAATTTTAGAAGTTGCCCCGTACAATCGATCTCCCTCTTCAGAGAAAGGCGGCTTGGCCTTACCATATACTTCTGAAGTAGAAGCAAAAACTACTTTCTTCTTTCCTTTTAACGCTGCTTGTAAAACATTTCTTGTCCCATCAAAATTCGTTTCTATGAGCTCTATACTTTTTTCCATTGTTGTTTTCACACCTAAAATTGCTGCTAAATGAAACACGACATCATGCTGATCTACTAATTCATAAATAGAATTTTTATCTAAAACACTTATTGGAATAACACGGATTTCTTTCATTAACTCTTTATGGTACTTATTTTTACCTTTATAAAAGTTATCCACAACAGTGACCTCATAACCTCTTCTCATCAACTCTTCAGCTAAATGCGACCCGATAAATCCGGCCCCACCTGTAATTAAACATTTCTTACTCATTTACTCACCTTCTTTACAATCCCGCGTGTATCTATTACTCGATCCATTCCTTTAAAAAGCTTCCAATCAATATTAGAATGATCCGTTAAAATTAAAATACAATCCGCTTTTTTAACTTTTTCTTCATCTAAAGAAACAGATTGGTACACCTTATCTCCAATTTCTGCGGAAGAAATATAAGGATCATGATATTCTATCTCGTATCCTTGATTTCTTAATAATTGAATAATCGGTAACGCTGGTGATTCTCTCAAATCATTTACATCTTTTTTATACGCAATCCCTACAATTAACACCGTTGCAGGTAATTGCACCACACTTTTTACTTTCCGGACCATTTTCTCTGGCATTTCTTCATTAATTATATGTGCAGCCTCAATTAATTGACTAATTGCCCCATTCTTTTTTATTCTCCATTGAAAATATAAAGGGTCTACGGGAATACAGTGTCCCCCTATCCCTGGCCCTGGCCAATACGGAGTAAACCCAAATGGTTTTGTAGATGCCGCTTCAATGGCCTCATAAAAATCAATGCCTAAACTTTCACATAGTGTGTTTAGTTCATTTACTAAAGAAATGTTAACTAAGCGCTGAATATTTTCAAATAGCTTGCACATCTCTGCTACTTTCGGAGAGCTAACAGGTACAACTTCGTCAAAAATGGTACTATATAAATCCTGTACCTTTTGTTTACACTTTTCTGTTTGTCCACTAATAACTTTTGGAATAGCTTGAACTGAATATTGACTATTTGCTGGATCAATTCTCTCAGGGGAATATCCGATATAGAAATCTTCCCCTACCTTTTTACCATTTTGAGAAATAATAGGTAGGATGACTTCTTCAAGTGTGCCTGGATATGTGGAGCTTTCAAAAATGAAGGTTTGTCCTTTTTGAAGGTTTTGTTGTATATAATGCGAAGCTGAAATGAGGGCACTTAAGTCTGGTTCTCTTTGTTCATTAATTGGAGTCGGGACAGTGACAATAACATAATCACTATTTTGAAAATCAGCAATGCCTTGATCCGGTGTATTTACTGTTAATTTTTTTTTCGTCAATAAACTTTGTAACTCTTTAGAAGAAACATCCGGAATATAACTTTCTCCTTTTATAATTGAGTCTATTTTTCTAATATCTTTATCTAATCCAAGTACTGTATGCCCTCTTTCTGCAAAATGTACCGCTAAAGGAAGGCCAACATACCCTAGCCCAATAATAGCTACTTTACTACTATTCATTTGTATTCTCTTCTTCCCTTCTCAATTGTTGAATTACATCTCTATCTCTATCTCCATCTGTAAAACCACCACGTTCGTCCGTACATTGTAATAAATACGCAACCGCTTCAAGTTGATCACCGAAAATACGATCAAATGCTGAAATACGCCCATTTACAAATTCGTGTTGCTCTGGACGTACGCGATTTGTTTTTATAACATCTACTAACTCTACTGTTGTAATAGAGAATCCTTCTAAAATAGCTTTCACTTGTGCTAATGGCGGAATGATAAGGGAATCATATCCTATTTTCTCTATTACCTTCTTATGAATGGCATGTGGTACAGCAGTTAGTGAGTTATTCCATAAATCTGGTCGTTTCGCTATCAAATTCACAAAGTATTTTCCCATACTAATTGGATCTGCTGGATGAAACATATCTAATAAGCATTGTAAATCATTTAACACCACGTCATTTCCATCTTCAACAGCATGTAAAAATAGAGTGAGTTTTTTTGCTGGAATAACAAGATCACTATCAACGAATAAACAAATATCTGCCGTAGCATGCATGGCACCTATTGCTCGTGCTACATTATGTCCAAGCGCCTTCGTAAATTCAACAACAATAACATTCTCTAGCTTTGCCTGTTTAACAGTCTCAACATCTGCTCCATTCGCGACAACTATAATTTCATCTACACCTGCTTCTTTCACTTCTTTTATAACAGACCTTATGGTTATTTTCTCTTCTGATACTGGGATAATGGCACTATATTTCGCTTTATTCTTTTGTAATAAAACTGGTTTATACTTTCCTACAAACTCTCTATCTCTATTGTTCTCTGAAAAACCACCGCGTTTACCATATGTTTCGATTACGTATTGTAAAGCTCGCAAATGATCACCCATAATACGACTAGTCGCTTTCGGATAAGGAGAGCCAGGTGATGTACCAGTATGCACAGGTCGAACTTTATTTGTGTAGATGACATCAACTGAAGCCATATCAGAAATATCTACTCCTCTAGACATCGCCATCGCTTGAAATAATGCTGGATCTGCTAAATTCCACCACCCCAGTTTTTCAATCACTTTACGACTTATCGCATGTGGTATTGCAATTAAAGATCCTACAACAAACTCTTTCTTGTTCAAATAACGATTTAACATATATTTTCCAACCGTCGTATAATGCGGTCTCATCTTCAAGTAAACGGACCATGTTAAATTATTTAAAACAATCTCATGCCCTTGTCGTATTCCTTTAATAAAATTGTATAATTCTTCACTTTTCATGACGATATCACCATCTAAAAACAAAACAATCTCACCTTTTGCTTCTCTAGCACCAATTGCCCGTCCCACATCATTACCAAGAGAATCTCTATAATAAATCACACGGCAATTATGCTGTAATGCTATTTCCTTCGTCCCATCTGTAGATCCATTATCTACTATGATAACTTCATATGGTTCGAGTTTTCTTACCTCTACTAAAACTTTTGATAAAGTACTTGCTTCATTATGCACTGGAATAACAACTGACACTCTCATACTTGTATCACTCTTACCCTTCCAAGCGAACATAAGCAATAATAGGAATACGCACAACTACATCTTCTGGTGGTCCATAAGAAGGAGAAGTACGAACAATTACTGCCCCATCCGTCACAGATAAAAGAACGCCTGCAATGATTTCTACAGCTGTCACAACTTGCACTAGTTCGCCAACATGGTTACGTAATTCATCAGTAAATAACATATATAAGTCTCCTTTCTTACGCTTCTTTAATTGATATAATACTTATAAATGGTAATAAAACCTCTGTTCCTATTCCTTCTTGCAATGTTAAGAAGTCATCACCAACTGCTACAATAACACCTGTTAATTGTCCAACTGTCACCGTAATTTCTACGTTTTTACCTAAATACTGCTTTGCAATTTCTTTAAAAGGTGATGTATTGCATTCTTTTAAAATGTTACAAATAATAGATTGAAATCTACTTGATTCAATAACTTCTTCCGTAGCTTGCTTAGAGTTTCTTTGAATAAATCTCGCGAAGTTTTGTGAAAATAAAAGTCTTTCCACAGCAGGCAATAACTTATTATCTAAAAAATAATCTAATTGTCTATTAAACAATCTTGATAATTTATGCCAATATTTTCTGAACAGACACATACACTTCTCCTCCTATTATTTTTAGATTATAAAATTTTACATCCATACATCTTAATGTATACAAAATGGATATTTTTGTGATAGGTAAGACATACATTTTCTAAAAGAAATATTTGTTTCAGAGCATAAAAAAAACTATCCAAAAGGATAGTTTCTTACACTTCAATATTCCGCAATATCGAATAAATGTCATTATTCACTTTACCAAATGATTTAATATTATTTTGAATGTTAGATAATAAAACAACATATACACTACCATTTTTACTAAATCCGTTTAAGCAATTCCAACCTGGCATTACACCATGATTCGAATAGCTTCCTGGGTCTACGTACCATCCAAACCCGTAATCCTTTTTTCCACCCGTAAACATTTGATCGTAACTCTCTTTTGAAATTAATTTTCCAGAGTATAACGCCTCATTAAATAAATATAAATCATGTGCACTCGTATATATATCACCACAACCATAAAGTTGTGACATGCTTGGAATATTAGGTGTTGTCATATTATTATTTACTATTTTATAACCCGTTGATGGGAATCTTGTTTGTTCTAACGCTGTGCCAAAGCCAGAATGTTTCATACCCGCAGTAGCAAAAATATGTTGTTTAATATATTCTTCGAGTGACTGCCCACTTACCTTCTCTGCAATATAAGCAAGTATAGAGTAGTTCGAATCAGAATACTTCCACTTCTCTCCCGGACCACCAATACGCTTTTGATTTCCTATCCGCTTTATCAGTTCTTCATGAGAAATATCTTCTTTTCCCTGCTCATATTCGGGAATCCCTGATGTATGTGTTAATAGATGTTTTAGCTGAATATTATTACCTTGTGGAAAATCTGGAATATACTTCGCAACAGTATCTTCTACTTGTAATTTATTTTGATCTTTCAATTGCATAATAGCAGTTGCTACAAACGCCTTTGAAATAGAACCAATATAAAAAGTCGTCTCTGAATTATTCGGTACTTGCTGCTCTTTATTTGCCATACCGTACCCTTTATTCAGAAGAACTTTTCCGTTCTTCACAATAACAGCTGTCCCGCTAAATCCTGCGTTTTGTAAATACTGGTCCAATTGAGCGTTTTCATTAATTTCTTGAGGTGGTCCTTCAGCAGGTTTCTCCGCTGCTTGCGCTTGCTTCATTTGTTCTTCCTGCTCTTTTTGTTTTTGCTTCTGTGCTTCTTGTTTCTTTTTTTCTTCTTTCTTTTTTAACTCTTCTTGTTTCTTCATTTCTGCTGCCGCTTTTAAAGTTTCTTCTTTCTTATTATGCGCAACAATTTTTGTATACATGAAATATACAAGTGATAATAGTAAGACGAGAATGATTGTTCTTTTTATGTATACAATCGGCCGATGTGCTTTCCCATTCGCATTATTTTTTTCCTGATCCATAATTGCTTTTTTCCCCTTACTCACCAATAATTTAATTCCTCTACTAAAGATTCGTTTTAGTAGATTATGGATAATCCATTCTATATCATCCCTACTTTATCACGCACTGCACATATTACCAACCTATATGTACAAAAAAGAAAAAGAAAATTTACAAAAGTAAGATTCCCGTTAAATTATTAACAAAAAAAAGAGGATATCCTCTAAAAAATTGATGTTATCAATCTTTTGGGACATCCTCTTATCTCATTATTTATACGTGTTTTTTCATATCATCGGCAACAGATTCAACATTTGTACCTACGATAACTTGTACACTAGTATTACTTAATTTCATAACACCTTTTGCACCAGCACGTTTTAATGCTGCTTCATTTACTTGACCAGCATCTTTTACTTGTAAGCGTAGACGTGTTGCACAGTTATCAATAACTGTTAAGTTTTCTTTTCCGCCTAAAGCTGCTACGTAAGTTTCACCAATTGAACCTGCAACTGGTGCATCACCATCTTCAACTAACTCATCGTCATCTTCACGACCAGGAGTTTTTAAATCGAACTTCTTAATTAAGAAGTAGAATACTATGAAATAAATTGCTGCGTAAATTAAACCGATACCTGCTAGTAAGACTGGTTTTGTTGCAATACCGAAGTTTAAAGCATAATCGATTGCACCGGCACTAAATGAGAAACCATCATGAATGCCAAGTGATGTTGTAATGAATAAAGAAAGACCTGTTAGTACAGCATGAATACCATATAATACTGGTGATAAGAACATGAATGAGAATTCAATAGGCTCTGTAATACCAGTTAAGAATGAAGTTAATGCTAGACCAGCTAACATACCAGTAACTGCTTTACGCTTTTCTGGTTTAGCAGCTGCAATCATTGCGAAACATGCTGCTGGTAAACCGAACATCATAACTGGGAAGAAACCAGTCATAAACATACCTGCTGTTTTGTCACCTGCAAGGAAACGAGCAATATCACCATTAACAACATTACCTGCTGCATTTGTAAAGTCCCCAAATACAAACCAGAAGTATGTGTTCATTACGTGGTGTAAACCAATTGGGATTAATAAACGGTTTAATAAACCAAATAATCCTGAACCAATTGCACCTAAATTAACAATTCCATGAGCTAATGCATCAATACCATTTTGAATTGTTGGCCAAATTTGTGCAAATAGAATTCCTAATATCAGCATCACAACTGATGTAACAATTGGAACGAAACGTTTTCCAGCAAAGAAACCTAACCATTCTGGAAGTTTAATCTTATGGAATTTATTATAAAGAAGTCCTGCTATAACACCAACAATAATACCACCTAAAACTTTCATATCTACTTTAGTCGATAATTCAGCAGCCTTAGATACTTGTGTCATTGTATCCGCAAGCTTAGATGGATCTACATTTGCGCTATTACCTATTAAATCTTGGACTTTACCTAATTTACCTTGTAATTCAGCAGTTGAATACCCTTTGCTAAGTGCATCAATACTATTTTTCATAACAAGATAACCAATTGCACCTGCAAGACCTGCTGCACCACTACCATCCACTGAAAGACCGATTGCAATACCAATTGCAAAAATAAGTGCTAAGTTATCAAAAACTGCTGCGCCGGCCTGTGCCATAACAGGAATATCAAATACATCTGGTTGCCCTAAACGAAGCAATAATCCTGCTGCTGGTAGTACTGCGATCGGAAGCATTAAAGCTTTACCAATACGTTGTAAAAACTGCAACATTTTAATTCCCCCTAATTTAATTTATGAAATCGTTATCATTATAAGTGCGCTTTAGAAAACGCTTTCTATTACATAACCATAATAACATATAGTTGTATAGATGTGTAGTTTTTATTTCCGAACTTTTTATGGATAAATCTCCTATTTCCAAACTGTTATATAAAAGGAAAATTCTCCTTTTTAAAATACAGAATACTCGAAACGAAAGACCTATTATAGCACATTGAACTTTCGTTTTATCATTCCACTTTTTCATGTTATTATTTATTTCCGAGCATATCGGGAAAAGTAAACTTAGTTAATTCAAAATAGGAGCGTTGGTACTATGCAGTGCATTGAAACAAACAACTTACAACAGTTGTTAGAACAAGTAAAACCATATACAAAAAAAGGAAAACTTGCTACTTATATCCCCGAACTAGGAAATGCAAATCCAGACGATTTAGGGATTGCCATTTTCCATAAAGAAACAGAATATATCCATGCAGGCAACTCACAAACACTATTTACTCTTCAAAGTATTTCCAAAGTAATTACACTTGCCCTTGCCCTTTTAGACCGTGGTGAAGAATATGTATTTTCTAAAGTTGGAATGGAACCAACGGGTGACCCATTTAATTCTATTATTAAGTTAGAAACGACAAGTCCGTCCAAACCCCTTAATCCAATGATAAATGCAGGAGCATTAGCTATTACAAGCATGTTAGAAGGAAAAGATAACGAGGAAAAAATGGAACGTATTCTTCATTTTGTACGTGAAATAACAGATAATCCTACTATTAATTATTCCTCTAAAGTTGCCGATTCAGAACTAGAGACAGCTTACCTAAACCGTTCACTTTGTTATTATATGAAACAAAACGGAATTATCGATTGTGATATTGAAGAACTTATGGATTTATATACTCGTCAATGCGCAGTTGAAGTAAACTGCATCGATTTAGCACGTATCGGCTTAATTTTTGCAATGGATGGATATGATCCATATAAAAAGAAACAAATCATCCCTAAACATATTACAAAAATTTGCAAAACATTTATGGTCACATGTGGTATGTATAACGAATCTGGTGAATTTGCAATTCGTGTTGGTATTCCTGCAAAAAGCGGTGTAGCCGGTGGTATTTTTGGCTGCGTAAAAGGAGACATGGGAATCGGTATTTTCGGACCAGCTTTAGATGCAAACGGAAATAGTATTGCTGGTTTTAAAATTCTTGAACTTCTTTCTGCTCAAGAAGGTTGGAGCATTTTTTAATCGCGAGTTATCCTGCTATACTAGCAGGATTTTTTATTTCGCCAAAACCTCAATTTTGCGAGTTATCAATCTTCTTATAAAAACAGTGCTGAAAGTTTCTCTATATCATGCATATTTGTTCCCCCCTCCTGAATAATATAGTACAACCTAGCGCTATATGTGGAGGTGTGAAAGATGAAACTAATATTTCAAATGGGAAAACAACCTGTTCTTGAAAAAACAATCCTTCTTTTTATATTGAGTATTGTAGAAAGCTTGAAGTTAAAAGTTGTTTCACTAGACGAAGCTCACCGATACATATTCAATTTAGAAGTACTTGAATTATTAATGGATCGGAACATCGATGATCAAGTACTTGAACTTATTCATTTCGGGATGGGACTTGAAGACATTTATCACGTGCTTCCTGAAGAACTTGAGCATACGATTGAGGAATTAAAATGGCTTTGCATTCAAGTATTAAGTGAGTACAGTATGCATGAAGAATCGGAACAATTAATTGAAGATATACGGTAAAAAAGCACCTATGTAGGTGCTTTTAATGTTTTTTTAAACTATTTTTATACGCCTCAATATTTACTGGTAGCTCTTCCTCTTCCAAAGTATGTTCATTTACATCTTTATGAATGAACGCACCTTTAGGTGGTTGATGATCATGCCCTTTTTTCTTATGATCAAATGCTTTCCCGCGTCCCATACAAATCCCCCTTTCTTAAAAGAAATCCGTATTAGTATGGAGAAAAGTACGTCGATATATGCAATCCCTTGCTGTATTTCCAAGGAAATACTCGAACCTTGTTTTCTACTCTCCTTACAACAACTGATCGATCCCAATAAGAATTAATAATACTCCTGCGATAATTGTCGCCCATTTCCCTAAGTATTCTGCTAAAAATCGTTTTCCTACATACGCAAAACCACTAATACAAATAAAACTAAACACCCCAGAAATAGTCGCTGTAAGCCAAAGATTTAAATTTGTTATCCCAGCATCAAATCCACCTGCAATATTATTAATAGACAACGCAATCCCTAATACAATTGCTTCTGAAAAACTAATTGTTTTAGAACCATCAAAATCTGCTTTTTCTGGATCACGTAAAATTCCCATAAGTACATTACCATCTTTAGAGCCTACGGTATTTCTTTGCCCCAAGAAAGGCTGGCACAAAATAAACACCCCGATTATCCCTAAAACTATCGCTCCAATCAGGTTTGCTGTAAACTCTGAAATAAATAACGCAATCCAGTTCCCAAAAAATCCAGCTAATAAAGTAAATAAAAACCCAAAAAATGCGATGATAAAATTGTTGAACCACGAAATTCTAATTTTACGAATGCCATATGCAATCCCAACACCTGCATTATCTAAATTAGAAGCAATCCCGATTAAAAAAATTGAAAATAGACCTGCCGTACTCATAAATAGCCACCCCTTTTCCTCACTTTTCCATGCATCTTATGAAAATGTTGAGCAACTGTGCCTGTCTGTTTCATATACATGTAATAAATGCTCAACATTTTTTCAACAATAAAAAGGAGTGCCTTCGCTATGCCTAAAGAAAATCCAAATGAGCGGCTTAGTAGATTAATAAAAAAACTTTTAAAAGAACGTGCCTTATCTATGCGCCAACTCGGAATGCTTACAAATATTGATCCCGCAACAATCTCAAGAATTATGAATGGTAAACAACCGCCAAAACAAAAACACCTACAAAAATTCGCAGAATGTCTACAAGTTCCACCCCAATTGTTATTTGATGAAATGTATCCTGATTCTCCTCACATTAATAAAGAAAAGACGGATATGTACACATCTCTTGATACCATTCAGCAAACTCTGCAATCCTCTAACTTATTCGATTTCGATTACACTACAACTCGCGTAAAACAAGAACTCGAAAATTACGAACGCTATGCCCAGACAACAGAAGGCGAAAAACGTATTCATGACAGTTTTGCAAGCAAATTAGAGCAAATTGATAGTGCTGGTCCTTTTATTGAACAATTAACAGATATGTATCAACAATTTTGTAATGAAACCATTTCAAAAGAAGAACGTGCAGTTCTTGGGAGCGCATTACTTTATTTCATATTATCGACAGATATTATTCCCGACTATCTCTTTCCAATTGGCTATTTAGATGATGCGATTGCCGTTGAATTAGCGAAAGAGAAATTAATTGAACTAAAACGAAAGACATAGAAAAATAAAGAACTATTTCAGTTGTTTATATTCAACACTGAAATAGTTCAATAAAAAATCGTACAAGTATACATACTCGTACGATTTTACTGTACAAATCTATTTTTCCGTGTGGCACCATTCATATATAAATGCTGTTATCACTTTTGTAAATTCAATTAACTGTTCAACTTCAACTTTCTCATTTACAGAATGTGCTTCTTCTAATGTACCTGGTCCATATATAATCGCTGGAATATGAAATTCACTAAACCAACCACCATCCGTTACCGTTGCAGACATATCTAAAATTGCATTTTTAGAAAGAATTGATTCATGTACTGAGCTAAGCGTTTTTACAGCTGTATGTTCACTATCTATTTCTAAAGAAGGGAAAATTTCGCCACGATCCACAATCATTGATTCTCCGCCCCACTTAAATTGTGGTGGATTTTCACTTAGCCATGGATCGGCAGCTGCTACTTTACCGATATACTCTTCAATTTCTTTTATTATTTGTTCATGTGTTTCATTCGGATAAAAGTGCACTGTTATCCATAACCGGCACTCATCCGCAATAAAAGCTGCATGTCTTCCACCCTCAATAACAGCTGGATTAATTGTTGTTGTTCCAGACGGATAGCCTTCATATGTTTTCATAACTGCCCAGTGGCGCTCTAATTCTTGTAAGCTTTGCACAATTTTCATCATTTTTTCAATCGCACTCGCTCCAAATAAACATCCTCCAGCATGGATCATTTGTCTGCGCGTTGCATCATGAAACGTTTGCGGACTTTTCACTGTAATCCATCCAGTAATGACACCGCCTTGTCCTTGCATATGTAAATTACTCGTATCCACTACTACTGCAAAATCAGCATCGTAACCTCGCCTGCAGCATTGAAGTGTACCTGCCTCTCCAACTTCTTCTCCTATTACTGATTGAAAGATTAAATCTCCAGGTAATTCAATACCAGCTTCTTGTAAAAGTTGAATGGCAAATAGCGCTCCAGCCAGCCCACCTTTCATATCAGCTGCACCACGTCCAACTAACCAACCATCTTTTATAAATGGCTCAAACGGATTTGTTTCCCACGCCTCATCTGCCGATACTTCAGCTACATCCATATGTCCATTAATAATAAGACTTTTATATGAGTCACTTTTTGCCCCTTTTTTCACACCAACAACGTTCGGATCATTAGGATATACATCCCATTTATCAATACTAAAATTTCGTTTTCTTAAAAAATCTGCAACAAATTCTTGCGCTTCATTTGTATTTCTCGCTGGTGGTGCTAGTGTTTCAAAACGAATTAATGTTTTTGTAAGTTCTAACAATTCCTCTTTCCTTGAATCTATTTGTTTTAACAACTGCGAAACTTCTGGATTCATCGCTAATTCCCCTTTGCATACATAGTATGTTTCCAGCTTTATTTTCACAAAAAAAGAGACTGTTTACAAATCTTACAGTCTCCAAATTAATTCATATTATAAGCTCTCTACTTCCGTCGTATTTGTCTTTTCAATATGTTCTACTTTACGTGCCTTATTTCTTGTCGCACGGTAAAACAGTAAACAAACAATCATAAATGGAATACCACAATACAATGCCATTCTTTGTTCTGGAATAAAGGCCATTCCAACGATTACTGTTAAATTTAATACTAATGCAAGAAGTGGTACAAATGGATACAATGGTGTTTTAAATTTCAATTCTTTCACATCCCCGCCCTGCTTTATGTATGACCTTCTAGCTAATAAGTTAGATAGAGCAATAGATGCCCAAACTAATATCGCCCCGAACCCGGCAATAGAAAGTAGCCATAAATAAACTGTATCTTCCGCATAAATACCTGATAGTAATGAAAGGCAGCCTACAATTGTACTTACAATCAATGCATAAATAGGAACACCGTTTTTAGATAACTTACCAAAAATCGGACTAATCATTCCTTGATTAGACATAGACCATAGCATACGAGAAGTTGCATATAACCCTGAATTCGCAACGGATAGCACTGCTGTAATGATAACAAAATTTATAATATCTGCTGCATAAGGAATACCAATTTTATCAAATACAACTACAAATGGACTTTCAATTACTCCCGCTTGTTGCCAAGGGAATAGTCCAGCAAGAATAAAAATAGATAGTACAAAGAAAACAAGTATACGCCAAACTGTATTGTTAATTGCCTTCGGGATTGTTTTCTCTGGATTTTCACTCTCACCTGCTGCAATACCAACTAATTCTGTTCCTTGGAAAGAAAAATTAACTGCAATCATCGTAATTAAAATGGCTGATAATCCATTGGGGAACAATCCACCATAATCAGTAAAACTAGAGAACATCGGCGCTGGTTCATTTCCTTTCATATCTAGAAAACCAAACATTGCTGCCCCGCCTAAAATAATAAATGCAATAATCGTAATTACTTTAATACTTGCAAACCAAAATTCAACTTCCGCAAAACTTCTTGAAGATAACGCATTAATAGCAAAGAGGAGTACCGCAAACACTACGCACCAAATCCATGAAGGTACATCAGGAAACCATCGTTTCATTAAAATACTAACTGCAATTAGTTCAATCCCTATCGTAGCTGACCAGTTTAACCATGACATCCATCCAACTACATAACCTGCTGCAGGAGAAATATGCTTTGTCGCATACGTTTGATAAGATCCTGCGTCAGGCATTGCAACAGCTAACTCTCCGAGACAGAGCATCGTTAAATACATAACAAATCCTCCAACAAGATATGCTACAATCGCTCCTCCAGGCCCAGCTTCATGAATTGTATACCCAGATCCTAAAAAAAGACCGGTACCAATAACGCCTCCAAGTGCAATCATAAATATGTGCCTGCTTTTCAATTCTCTTTTTAATCCTTGATTTTGATTCATCATATAAATCCCCCCTTTTCACTTTGTAAACCCATTTAATGTAAGCGTTTTTAAAATTATTCACCGTAAAAATAATGATTTAAAAGAGCAAAAATACACGTCACTTACATTAATCACTGCCTGTTACTAAAAGGTCATCCCTTACTGTTATTAATAACTTTTGATCAGCAATAGCTTGTCCTTCTACTACTTCTAATGATTCAATATAACCACTGATCCCTATCTTAATTTCTACTTTCTGTTTATCTATTGTTTCAATTAATGCTAATTTCTCCCACTCGTATACGTAAGAACTTTCCGTAACAAATAACTTCTCTACTTTCCCGTAACAAGGACTATACACGCATTCTATAACCGTCTTCACTTTATACACTCCTCCTTCTTATTAGTTGGTACTGAAACGTTGCATATCCCTCCTTTAGATATATCAATTATTATTTATGCAAAATGCGTACCAATCTCCAATTCCTATTTAAAATGAAGGTTTCTCAAAAAAAAAACTTCATAACCGCAAAATTTTTCTATCATTTCAGAGATTTTAAAAGGAAAATAGCAAAAAATTTTTGCGATTTTATAAGAATTTTAATAAAATTATAAAAAGTCAGTCTTCATAGGGTGGAATGAGGAGAAGATAATCTATGCGTACAGAAGAAATTAATTTAAAACAGATCATTGAAATGAATATGCTATATGAAACTTTACTCAATGAACTCGACATCGGAATTCATATTATTAACGAGGAAAGTAAGACGATTATCTATAACCGCAAAATGATGGAAATTGAATCAATGGAGCGCTCAGATGTGCTATATAAAAGTCCTTTAGAAGTATTCGCATTTGAGGAAAATAAAAATAGTACTCTTATAGAGGCATTAAAATTTGGAAAAACAAAGAAAAATATAAAACAAACGTATTTTAACAATAAAGGACAAGAAATTACAACGATTAACGATACTTTCCCTATAATAGAAAATGGAAAAATTAAAGGCGCTATTGAAATATCAAAAGAAATTAGTAACTTAAAGCAAACGATAAAAATAGGTCCTTCTCGAAAACAAAGTACTAAATTTACCTTTGATCACATAATTGGTGATTCTGAAGCCATTCAATCAATCATTACAGAAGGAAAAAGAGTAATTCGTACATCTTCCTCCATACTTCTAGTAGGAGAAACAGGCACTGGTAAAGAACTATTTGCACAAAGCATCCATAATGAAAGTCAGCGTTCAACAAAACCCTTTATTTCACAAAACTGTGCCGCTATACCTAATACCTTAATGGAAAGCCTACTATTTGGCACAAATCGAGGTGCCTTTACAGGAGCAATAGATAAATCAGGCTTATTCGAAGAAGCAAACGGAGGAACTTTGTTATTAGATGAAATCAATTCATTAAGCCCAATACTTCAAGCTAAGTTGCTGCGGGCTATACAAGAAAAAACAATACGAAGAATCGGAGGTACACACGAAAAAGAAATTGATGTTCGCATTATAGCAACTATCAATGAAGATCCCTTTGAAGCCATCGCACATAATCGATTAAGAGAAGACTTATATTACCGATTAAGCGTCGTTACTTTATGTCTTCCGCCTTTACGTGAAAGAAAAGAAGATATTCCAGCTCTTGTTCAGCACTTTATTGAAAAATATAATACTCAATTCGGGCTCAACGTAACCGATGTAGATGTAAATGTAAGAGAATTTTTCTATGCCTACGATTGGCCTGGAAACGTACGGGAGTTGGAACATATAATTGAAGGTTCCATGAACTTGATAGAAGATGAAACCATCATTACAGCGTTTCATCTTCCTACTCGCTTTCGCGAACGAATAAAAACAGAATTCAATATGCAACATGCACTAACTACTCACAATACTGATGCACCTAAAACTTTAAAACACACAATAGAAAAAATGGAAAAGAACTACATTAACCAAATTCTTAAAGAGAATCATGGCAACATCTCACAAGCTGCAAAATTTTTAGGATTAAGTAGGCAAAACTTACAATATCGAATTAAAAAACTGCATTTACACATATGAAATAAACATGTCTCCAAGTGTAAAAATAACTTGGTAAAATATGTTATAATAAATATATAACATGCTAGAAAGGGGCTATATATATGAGTAATGATAAAAAATTAAAGTTATTACAATACTTATACTTTTTCCCTGCCATGCTCTGTATGATGTTATTCATTAATGCCGATGTAAGCAGCTCTCCTTATGCAAAGCTATTAGGAACAATTTTTGGCTCCTTTGCAGCTATTATGCTTGCTGCTTTTTGGAATTTGAAGATACGTATAAAAAACGAAAAATCTTCTTAATACTAAAAAAATCGAGCTACTTAGCCCGATTTTTTTATTTGCCATTAAAACTCAACATTCTCTAAATACAACCCACTTGCCTCAGCAAGACAATTAATTTGATTGCGCTGCTTTTCCTCTAAAATGTTTGGAATTGCTTCAGCATCTAATTGTCCTAATCCAACTTCAATTAATGCCCCGACAATTTTTCTTACCATATTATGAAGGAAGCCGTTACCACTTACTCTAATTTGTACAAACCCTGCCTCTTCCATCACATCAAGTGTATATACTTCTCGAACCATAGATTTTTTCTTTGATTTCGCATTTGAAAAAGCAGTAAAGTCATGTGAACCAACTAAATGTTTTGCAGCTGCTTTCATGCTTTTCACATTTAATTTTTTATTCACATGCATGCTGTATTTACGCATAAATGGATTTGTATGCTCTTCATTCCAAATTTTATACAGATATGTTTTTGCTTTAGAATTGTAACGAGCATGGAAACGATCATGTACTTCTTCCACATTCGTAATGCTAATATCGTTAGGTAAATATTGATTTAAATATTTTTTCACTTTATGTTCCACTAACTTCTCATCACTTTGAAAGTTAGCAACTTGATTCAAAGCATGTACACCAGCGTCTGTTCTACTACAACCGATAATTTCAGTTTCTTTTCCGACCATTTCAGAAATGACACTTTCGATTTTTCCTTGAATCGTATTATCGTTATTTCCGAGACGTTGCCATCCTTTAAAACGTGCACCATCGTACTGAATCGTTAATTTATAATTGTTCATTTCATTCTCCTTCATAGAAAATATTCCCTCATACCATGAGGGAATATTAATAAACTTTACTTTCTAACAAGCTTCACTACATTTTCTACATGAGCTGTATGCGGGAACATATCAACTGGTTGTACATATTCCACTTCATAGCTCTTCATTAACGCTTGTACATCACGCGCTAATGAAGAAGGGTTACAAGATACGTAAACAACTTGTTTCGGTTTCACTTTTAAAATTGTTTCCAGTAATTTATCATCGCAACCTGTACGAGGTGGATCGACAACAATTACATCTGGACGCCATCCTTCTTTTACCCATTTCGGTAACCATTGTTCAGCTTTACCTGCTTCATATTTCGTATTTGTAAATCCGTGACGCTTCGCATTTTTTCTTGCGTCTGCAATCGCTTCTGGAATTACATCCATACCACGTACTTCCGCTGCATCATTTGCAAGCCAAAGTCCGATTGTACCAACACCACAATACGCATCTACAATTTTCTCATTTCCTGTTAAAGCAGCCGCTTTTTTCGCTTCATTATATAAAACAACCGTTTGTTCTGGATTCAACTGGAAGAATGCACGTGCTGACAGTTCAAATGATAAATCACCAAGTGTTTCTTGAATGACTTCTTTTCCAGCTAATTTAAATGTTTTATCACCGAAAATAACAGATGTTTTACGCCAGTTTACATTTTGCATAATCGATTTAACAGCTGGCATCTGTTTTTGTACTTCTGCAATAAATTGTTCTTTATTTGGCAACTCTTCTTTTGTTGTAATCAGTGTAACTTGTACTTCCCCTGTTTGAACTGCAGTACGTGTCACAATTGTACGTACTAAACCTTTTTGTTTTTTCTCATTGTAAATAGAAACATTTAATTTTTCTAAAATACGTCTTACAACTTTTGTCGCTTCATTCGTTGCTTTATGTTGAATCATACAATGAGCAATATCAATTAACTGATGTGAGTTTTGTTTATACAGCCCTGTAATAACCTTTTCGTCTTTACGCCCCACTTGTAATTGACTCTTATTACGATAATGCCATGGATTTTCCATGCCAAGCGTTGGGCGAATTTTCTCTTCCATACTATTTTTCATGTACTTCTCAAATGCTTGTACAACGATATCACGCTTTTGATTCAATTGTTCTTTATAATCTAAATGTTGCAGCTGACAACCGCCACACTCCTCATATACTGGACACGGTGCTTTCACACGATGCGGTGAAGCTTTACGAACTTTTTTCACTTTCGCTTCAGCGAAGCCACGCTGAATTTTCGTTGTTTCTGCAACAACTTCTTCTCCTGGTAATGCCCCTGGAATAAAAACAACTTGTCTCTTAAAATAACCAACGCCTTCTCCGTTAATCCCAAGACGTTTAATTGTCACAGGAAACGTTTGACCAACTTCCAACTTACTCTCATGTTGCTTTTGTATCATTATTACACCTCTACTCTATACTTTTCCATAAATATAACGCTGCATAACTGCAGTATGGTTCACACTCTTGTTTCACTTTTTCTAAAAATGCATCATCAGGTTTATCATCTAATTGAAATATACCTTGCACTGCACGCTGAATCCCAATGTCCGCTTTCGGGAACATATTTTTCCGTCCAAGCCCAAACATTAAAAAGTTTTGCACTGTCCATGCACCAATTCCCCTAATTGGCAACAATTGTGCTGAAATGTCTTCTTCCGTCCCATTTTCTATACTCGCTAAATTTAATGTACCACTGACAATACTTCGACCTAATCCTACTATATATTCAGCCTTTCGCTGACTAAACTTCTGCTCTCTCAATTCTTCTATTGAAATATTTGCTACTATTTCCGGAGTGGGGAAAAAGAATACACCGTTCTTCTCTGTTCCATACCGTTTCACAAATTGTTCTGTTAACACAGTAGCAAATTTCAAATTTATTTGTTGGTGAATGATACAGCGAAGCAGACAAGCAAAATAATCAAATTCTAAAATAATTGGAGTATAAGCATATGTTTCAAATAGTGGACGTAATGATGTGTTTAAAAAATGATTTTGTATATCTTGAAACGGTTCATTCCAATGAAAAATGGCCCTCATTCGTTTCATGACTTTCTCTGGATCTCCTGTCTGACTAGAAATCCAAAACTGTGGATTTTGAACAGTACCAATCCCTTGTAAGCGAACAACAACCTGTTCCTCGTCTATACAAAGCGGGATATAAATAACTTTCTCATCTAATTGAATGACGTTAAGAGGATCAAAAGATAAACGTTTTAATACTTCTTCAAAATGATACGGATACTCTAACGTAACATGTTCGCTCCACATACGTTTCCCCATCCTTTTTACACATCATTATAGCATGAGAAAACCGTAAGCATACCTGCTTACGGTTGATTGCCTTTTACTAAGTCATCTAGACTTTTAAAATGATACCCTTTCTCGCGCAAATCATCAATGATTTTCGCAAGTGCTTCTGCATTATCTTTTGATATTGCATGAAGTAATAAAATAGATCCTGGATGAATCATCGTCATAACATTATTATGCGCATATTGCCATCCTCTTTGCTGATCCACTTTCCAATCCAAAAATGCAAGTGACCAAAATACATTATAATAGCCCATTTCTTTCGTAAGAGCTAACGTTCTTTCACTAAATACACCGCGCGGAGGACGTACATATTTCACTTCTTTTTGCCCAGTTACTTTTTTAATTTCTTCCGTTACACTTGTTAATTCTTCACGAAGTTTCTCATCATTTACCGCTGTAAAATCAGGATGACTCCAAGAATGGTTTCCAATAATATGTCCTTCATCCTTCATTCTTAACAATAAATCTTTTTGTGTTTTAATGTAATGCCCCGTTACAAAGAAAGTTGCTGGTACTTTTTTCTCTTTTAATACATCTAATATTTTCCCTGTGTATCCATTCTCATATCCATTATCAAATGTTAAATAAATATCTTTTTTCTTCGTATCTCCTAAATAAAACCCGCCATTTTTTTGTAGTAAATCTGTATATAACTTTCCTGCATCTGGTACTGTTTCATTTTTAGGACGCGGGATTCCCCAGTTATGTGGAGTATTTGTATAAGCCAGTGCTGAAACTGGAACAAGTGCCATCATAATTGAAAAAATGAGACCGATATATAACCATTTATATTTCATAAATAGTCTCCTTTCCATATATAATCGTACTTGTAGTTTCTGTTGCTACACATTCTTTCATGCTGAACATGTTTTTCTATATATACCAAAAAAATGCATCTCGAATCATTCGAGATGCATTTTTTATTTACTTAAATACTGGCTCTTTAAAGCTAGCTAATTTTTCAAGTGATGTTTTATCAACATCTGCATGTAAGCTATTACCATGAGAGTCCATCGTTACAACTGCTTTAAACCCGTCGATACGTAAATGCCACATTGCTTCCGGAATACCAAATTGTAAGAAATCAACATCTTTCACTTCTTTAATACATTCAGCATAATATTGCGCTGCACCACCGATTGCGTTTAAATATACACCGCCGTGTTCTTCTAAAGCCGCTAATGTTTTCGCACCCATACCGCCTTTTCCAATGACAGCGCGAATACCGAATTTCTTCATAATATCGCCTTGGTACGGTTCTTCACGAATACTTGTCGTTGGACCTGCCGCTTTAATTTGCCAATTGTCATTTTCATCTTTCACAACAACTGGACCACAGTGGTAAATAATTTGTCCATTTAAATCTACTGGACAATCATTATCCATTAAATGCTTATGGATTGCGTCACGACCTGTATACATCATGCCATTAATTGTTACAACATCACCAACGCGAAGTTCACGAATTTGCTCTTCTGTAATTGGTGCTTGTAATACAATCTCACGTTGCTCTGTTTTTTCTTGTACTTCATGCTGAAGTGTATCTTCACCTTCTTGATATAGCCAATCCATAATGTCTCCTGTTTCAGGATGGATTTTCACACCAAGGCGACGATATGCCCAGCAATTATACGCAACAGATACATAGAAACTAGCTGGCAAACGATTATAGACGCCAATTTTACAACCAAGTAAAGTTGTTTCTCCGCCAAATCCCATCGTACCAATGCCAAGCTTATTCGCATTTTCTAATACGTACTCTTCAAGATGTTGTAACTCTGGTACTGGATTGACATCATCTAATGTACGGAATAATTGATTTTTTGCCAATTCATAACCTGATGTGCGGTCTCCCCCGATACCAACACCAATTACACCAGCGCTACATCCTTGCCCTTGTGCTTGATATACTGCATGAAGAAGGCATTTACGAATCCCTTCTAAATCACGGCCAGCTCGTCCAAGTCCTTCTAGTTCACACGGTAAGCTATATTGAATATTTTTATTCTCACAGCCACCACCTTTTAGGATTAAACGTGCATCAATATAATCTTTTTCCCATTGTTCAAACTTAATCACCGGTGTACCTGGTCCTAAATTATTTCCACTATTATCTCCAAAAAGAGAATCAACAGAATTGGGACGAAGTTTACCATCTTTTGTCGCCCGCTCAAGCGCATTATAGATAGCTTCCTTCAACTTTAATTGATTCACACCAACTGGTGTATAAATTTTAAACGTTGGCATCCCTGTATCTTGGCAAATCGGCGAGATGTTATCATCAGCCATTTTAATATTATTTGTAATTGTGCCAAGTGCCATCGCAGAACGAGTCCCTGCATTTTCTCGCTCTTTCGCTTGTTGAATCGCACGACGAACATCTTTCGGTAAGTTCGTTGACGTTTCAACAATTAGTTGATACATGCTTTCTTGAAGCTTTTCCATTGTTACTTCCCCCTCAATTGTGAACGCTACCAAAACGTTATGAGCTGAAAATTCAATTGTTATGCTCTTTAGCTATTTATTTGTTTCACGCTATTAGAGCATAAATGAAATTTTTCACAACTTGATTATACCTCTTTTTCTATCGTCCTTCTATTACCCGAACAGAAAAAGGCTACCAAATTGGAATTGGTAGCCTTTTTAATATATTATTCGTCTTTTTTAAATTGCTCACATTTTAATTCTAATTCATCTAACATTGCAAGAAGACGATCTACATCTTCTAATTCTACTTCTTCAGGTTCAATTGTATCAATTACTTCAATGAACATATTTAAACGTTCTTTTAAATATACTAATTGTGTATCTTTATCTTGAATTGCTTTTCCCATGAAGGCACTCTCCTTTTAATTCGAGTTGCTTTTATTATACCGCAAAAACGATTGCTATGGGCATGAAATTTCATCAATTTTGTCACAGTCATCCACTATAATGTAAGCCCTCTCTCTTTCCATGCTAAAAAGTTTCACTTTATAAAAAGCACATATTCTTCTATTATAGAGAATGGACAAATTGTTATTTCAATAGTCAAAGGAGTATTTCATATGACGATATCACAAAAAATGAAGCCGATTACTCCTTCTTACGATCCATGGGAAGCGTATATGGACCTTGAAGAGTACGGCAAACTACTATTAACAAATGTTGAATTTACAACGACGACGTTATGCAACATGCGCTGTGAGCATTGCGCTGTTGGTTACACGTTACAGCCGAAAGACCCAAATCCGCTTCCGATGGATCTTTTATTAAAACGATTAGATGAGATTCCTCATTTACGTTCTTTAAGTATTACTGGCGGCGAACCTATGCTTTCAAAAAAATCCGTCGACAACTATGTAACACCACTCTTAAAATATGCCCATGAACGAGGCGTTCGCACTCAAATCAACTCTAACTTAACTATAGATTTAGCACGTTACGAACAGATTATTCCTTATTTAGACGTATTGCATATATCTCATAACTGGGGAACAATTGATGACTTCGTTGAAGGCGGATTTGCAATGATGGAGCGTAAGCCTACTTACGAACAACGTGCAAAATTATTTGAAAGAATGATTACAAATAGTAAGGCTCTATCAGATGCAGGTGTACTTGTATCGGCCGAAACAATGCTAAACAAAAGAACTCTACCACATATTGAACATATTCACCGCCAAATCGTCGAAGAGATGGGCTGTAAACGTCATGAAGTTCATCCAATGTATCCAAGTGACTTCGCGAGTAATCTAGAGATTTTAACAAAAGCTGAAATTCGTGATGCGATTGAACATTTACTAGAAATTCGCGATGAAAATGTATGGATGCTATTTGGAACTTTACCTTTCTATGCTTGTAGCGATGACGAAAAAGACATAGCTACATTTAAAAAATTGCAAGAGAGCAAAAATGTAACTGTTCGTAATGATCCAGATGGCCGTTCTCGTTTAAATGTAAATATTTTCGATGGAAATATTATTGTGACGGACTTTGGTGATGTTCCACTTCTAGGAAACATACAAACAAACACATTACAAGAAGCGTATGAAAAATGGAGCACTTCAAAAACAGCAAAATCATTAAGCTGCCACTGTCCTGCAGTAAAATGTCTTGGACCAAATGTTCTTGTAAAAAACAGCTACTATCCGACAGAAGATTTCTTATCAAAAACAGCAAACATTACATTATAAAAAAAACGTCAGCTTATAAGCTGACGTTTTTTATGTTATTGCGAGTGAGAAGAAGAAATAAATTTAAAAAACAAATGATCATGAATTGGAATTGCCGCTCCAATTCCTTGAGAAGTAATATTTTTCACAACAAGTCTTTTTTGATTTCCCTTTAATACAAGATACACTTCTCCAAATGTTACTTTTCCCTTTTCATTTACTGCTGGTGTATAAGCGTATAAATATCCAAGTTGACTCGGACTAATATTATACACACGCTCATGTCCAGTACCATAACCAATAGTTGTCTTAAACGAAAGAGGTAATTGTACTTTTTCAAGTGCTTTGAGAAGCATCATTTTTTTCACATCTGCAGCATCTTTCATATCTGCTGTTAAATCGCCTTCAACCGTCTTTTGTGTTTCTTGCTTATAGCGAAGTGGATATAAACGGTCTCCTCCGCGATTATCATACACATTTCGATTCACTTGTTTATATTCCCAATTAATCGATGTATCAATCGATTCATAATGTAAAGCCCATTGACCTAAATAAATCTTCGCTCGGTACCCTACCGCAAGCGGCGCATTCGAAATTGTCGTTTCATTAAACATTCGAATTAAGTCTGGGTTTTCAATTTTAATATTTGCTGTTTTCAATAGTTCTTGAGCAAACTTACTCGGTTGCAAACGCGGTAAATCTTGCGCATCGTTTGGAAACGTATTGTCTTTAGAAATATTTAAAACAGATGAAGGCATTTTTGTTTCTACCGTTGTCTTTGCAAAACTCATGTTAGGAAATAATAGAATAAACGAGACCATAGTTGAAAGACATATGCTGTATACTCGTTTCACCTGTCTGGCTCCTTCCTACGTAAAGGTATATATACTACTTCGTTTATTGTTTTCTCTGGGCACAATTGTTATGCCTATTTTTCATAATAAATAAAAACCAATTCCCATAATGACATACGCTGCTAATAAAGTACCGCCTTCAAACCAGTTTGTATCTCCATCATTTGAAATCGCAATCGTTAAGAAAACAGCTGTAATCATAGAAACAAGTTCTGGTATTGTAAATACTAAAGGCATCCTTTGCGCGAAGAACATAGAAAGCAGTACCAATACAGGAGCAACAAACATGGCAATTTGTAATGTAGAACCAACTGCAATCTCAACTGCAATATTTACTTTATTTTTATATGCCATAATAATTGCAGATGCATGTTCCGCTGCATTCCCAACAATTGCGACGATAATAACCCCTATAAATAGTTCTGACCAACCAAATGATTTTGCAACTGTCTCAAATGTATGCACGAGCGCCTCTGACACATAAGCTACCGCAATTGTTGCTATCGCTAAAATGAGTAATGCTTTCCCTTTCGACCACTCTGGTTCTTCCTCATGAGCGACTTCATCACTTTTATGCTGATATACACCACGGTGCGTAACTAACTTAAATAGCAATGCAGCAAGGTACATAATAATCATAATAATTGAGACACCAATACTTAATTGATACGTCTTTCCAGCATCCATCTTCATTGAAAAAATCTCTGGAATAACAAATGCTACTACTACAGCAAAGATTAATAAAGCTGAATTATGCCTTGCATCATACACATTAAAACTTTGTCTTTTGTATTTAAGCCCTCCTACAAAAAAGGATAGCCCTCCTACTAATAATAAATTTCCAAGTACAGAACCCGTTAAAGAGGCTAACACCACCTCAATTAATCCTGCCTGAAGTGCAAAAATTGAAATGATTAGTTCAACGGCATTACCGAAAGTAGCATTTAATAATCCACCTATTCTAGGACCAGATACAATTGCCAAACTTTCTGTCGCTCTCCCCATAAAACCCGCTAATGCGATAATCGTAATACAATACACAGCAAACATAATTGTTTGAGGCCAATGAAGTGTTTTCCCAAGTACAGACAGTGGTACACCTATAAGAGCCACGATAAGAAATATTTTATTAAACATGCTTTTCATCCTTCCATCGTATGTATTTCTCCTCGATATTATTATTATTCTTCTCCTAACTTGTCCGATTTCATCACAATTGCGTTTAAAAAATTGAATTGAAGAAAACAGTATGAAAGATGTTTAAATCATCTTGTTTAAATAAAGAAAATGTAAATTAAGAAAAGAGGTAAAAAATATGCACTTAAAAGAAAAAATCGCAACTATTATTCAAGGTCAACGTACTGGTGTATTATCTACAGTACGAAACGAGAAACCTCATAGCGCCTTTATGATGTTTTTCCATGAAGATTTTGTACTGTATGTTGCAACAGATCGACAATCAAAAAAGATAACAGATATTGAACAAAATCCTAATGTCCATGTACTACTCGGACGAGAAGGGAAAAAATTAGATGAAGATTATATTGAAGTTGAAGGATTGGCTTCAATTGAGGAAGACTCGACATTAAAAAACAAGTTTTGGAATAATAGCTTAAAACGTTGGTTACTCGGCCCTGAAGACCCTAATTACGTATTGATAAAAATCAACCCCGACACAATTTATTACATCGATGGTGCCGGTACGACGGAGCCTGAGTTTTTACGACTATAAAATAAAACAAGCCCCCCTTAGGTGGGCTTGTTTTGTCGAAAAGTTCTTTTGAAAAAAACAATAAAATAGGTGGAACTTTCTAAAGATTCTGTTATATAATAGCATTAACTTAAATAAACTGTATTAAAACAGATTGAGAGGAGAAATAAAATTGATGAAGAGAGAAGAACGCAAAAACATGATTGAGTTTATTGAAAAGAAAAAAGGGATTGAGCGTGACGAATTACTGTTTATGACAGACGATGAAGTAGAACATATTTATAATGTAACGTACTTTTTATATGAGGAAATTGCAGAGTAGTATAATAATCCCCACCTTATTAAAAATATAAGGTGGGGATTATTTCGCTATTTAGCTCACTATTTACAGGCAGTAAAACTCCCACCTTAAAATTCAGGTGGAGCAAGAAGTTAAGTTGAAGTCGTGCTTCCTATAAGCTCAATTGCTTCAACTTTATACATGAGAATCATTTTCATGTATAATACTGTAAGATTGGAGGAATTTTACTATGAGTTCGTGGCTCTTATTTGCACTATTATCAGCAATTGCTGCTGCCCTTGTATCGATTTTTGGAAAGTTTGGTTTAGACGGCATCGATGCAAACGTTGCAACAACAATTCGATCTATTATTATGGCATTATTTATGATAGGCGTTATTATCATACAAGGTAAATTTCAAAATATCGGCGACGTACTGCTAAATAAAAAAGCACTGCTATTTATCACATTAAGTGGGATTGCAGGTGCTTCTTCATGGCTATTTTATTTTCTTGCCCTCAAAACAGGAAAGGTTTCACAAGTAGCTCCTGTCGATAAATTAAGCGTCGTATTTTCTATCATTCTCGCTATGATTATCCTCGGTGAAAAGTTAAACTTTATGACCGGCGTTGGTGTAGTCTTTATTACAGCTGGTGTATTATTTATTGCTTTCAGCTAAAAAAACCGCTATTAGCGGTTTTTCTTTTTCTTTATGTACAACCATACAAAACATGTAACAACTGCTGAAATTAATAAAATCCATATTCCATAATGATGTAAACTATACTCAACGAAGCGCCACTTCTCGCCTAACTTCCAGCCAAGCCCAATAAAAACACTTATCCAAATGAGCGCACCACCGTAAGCGTACAAACAAAAACGCCAAAGTGTCAAATTTGATACCCCAGCAAAATATGCTGTTAAATGACGTACGCCCGGTATAAAATAACCAATCATTAAAAGAAATGGCCCATATTTTTCAAATAAAATATGTGTTTTTTCAATATGATGTTCTTTAATTCTAATTTTCGGCCCATATTTCTTTAAAACAGGGAGCCCAAGTTTTAAACCTAATATGTAGCTTAACGTGATCCCTAACATCGCACCAGCCAGCCCACTTAAAAAAGCAGCAGTTCCTGACATAACTCCTTTTGAAACATTATAACCAACAAAGGTCAATAAAAACTCGTCTGGTATCGGTAATCCAACAATCCCACCAGCCAAAGCTATAACAATTCCAAAATAGCCATAATGCGCGATTAACTCGCCAATATGTTGTTCCATTCGGAAGACACATCCTATGCACGGTCGTTATTCCACATTGTACCCTTTCTATCTTTAAGGCAAACATGGTATACATATTCACTATACATTGTTTTTATAATGAACTCTACTTCTATTCTTTCCTTTAACAGAGATAAAGAAAAACTTTACTCAGTGGGAGTTTTGTTCATCCTCTACTAATTATTAACCTATGCCAATCTTACTTTTACAGACATCCCGACTCCACATAACTCACTTACATTCACCAATTTTGAGATTAGATTCTTATTGCCCGCAAATAACCCGATAAAAAATAAAAATTCATATGCGTGTTTTTTTGTTACAATAAAGGAAAGTTACTTTTCGCAACGGTTTAACTCTCAAGAAAAATGATATATCTAGCAAAAACATAGTTTGGTCTATATAATGCAACTTCTACCTATTAAAAGAACATACACCCTTTTACATACAACATCATTTTTCTAAATTATACAGGGGGGAACGAACATGACCATTGAAAATCAATTTATTCAAAAAGTTTACTATAAAACATTTTTAACAGAAGAAACTTCTACTCCTGCATCGGAAGTACTCGGTGAAGCATATATAAATGAATCTAAAAATGAATTCTCCAACATTTCTAATATTCGATTTGCTCAAGGTGAATTTTATTATCAAAATAAAGATTTTGAAGCAGCTATATTTAAATGGGAAAAAGTAAATAATGCTCTTGCACTTTGGGCGACAAAAAATATTGCAGATGCTTATTTTGAACTAGGATTCTTACCAAAGGCAGAAGAAATTTATCAATCTATTCAAACGGAAGATACGACTCTTACGATGGAGGTTTCCTTACAACTTCTTTCTCTTTATATCGAACAAGATCGTTTAGGACTCGCTTTTAAGACGATTAGTGAAGCTGTTGCATTCCAACCGGATTACCCAAATATTACTGCAATTGCACGTTCTTTCTATGAAAAACAAGAAGATTGGAACAACGCTATCGAACTAGCTGTTCAAGAAGGTATCCGAACACAATCTTTACACTGGTTTGATACGTTAATAACTTACATAAACAAAGGATTTACAAAAAATATTAAGCCTGAATATTTCTATGAGTCTTTAAAAGCTCTATATGCTGTTGATCAAGCTCAATTTAAAGAACTTGTTATTGCTCTTTGGAATAGCTATCAACATGAATCCTTATACCTTCCTTGGATTCAAAGTATTAATCATTTATTCTTGCATATTGAAACAGACAATAATGACGATTGGAATGAAATCTCTACTCGCTACCAAGAAACATACTTTGCATTAATTACCGGAAATCATTTTATGCATGAATTAAACGGACTTGTACCAAATTTATTAACAAATTGGTTCAGTTTAACGAAAGCAAAAGATTCTCTAGTTGTCTCTGCAGCAGTGTTAGCATGGAATGAAGTCTCACCTACAACTTTAGAATCATTACTCGTAAAAAGTGCTGGATCCTTACTTTCTAATACATCAGCTGAAGCAGATGTAAATATGGAAACAGTTTCTCATTTATTCGAAACAATCGCTGTATGGGCTGAGAAAAATGATGTAGATTTAAGTCATCAATTTACGCTACTCGTCCATGAACTATGTGATTTAAATGTCACACCAATACTAATAGCTGGAACTAGTGACCATGATAAAACATCATTTGTTAATTCAATATTGGGAGAGAACATCTTAACTGAAACTTTAACAACTCCTATTCTATTTAAAGACGCTAGTCAAACTGAAATAACAGAATTTACCGAGTTAGATATAAGAAATATCCCTAACCTTGATGAATTCCATCAAATAACGGCTACATCTGCTCAGTCAGAACTTGAGAAAAAATGTATAGAAATTAAGCTACCAAGTAGGTTTTTAAGAAAAAATAAGTTTACATTTCTTATTACACCATCTATTCAAGGACAATTGGATAAAAACAATGCATACTTTGAATACTTACAAGCAGCAGATAGCCTTGTATACGTATTAAATTCTTCTTCACCATTGCATAGTCAAGAAATTGATACGTTAATTTATTTACGTGAACAAGTACCAAACTTACAAATTCACTTCGTATCACACACAAATAATACGACTACTGATGAAAAACTAATTAGTAAACTTAAAGTACATTTTCCAGATGCACAATTCTTCCCATACTCTCCTTCGCAAGAGAGTAGCCAGCAACTTGGAGATGTAACAGAATCTATTCTTTCTAATCTTGCAAAACGCGATATAGAAAAAGAACGTATAGAAAAGCTAATATGGTTTACGCAAAAGACAATTGCTTATCTCATAAATGAACGTGTGGAATTAGAAAATACATTAGTAAAATCCGTACGCTGGAATAAACACATCTCAGTGAAACTTACTGGATTTATTAATAACCTTACTGCTCTTGAAAAAGATAAAATTCGTTCTATTACCGAATCCTATCTTTTAACGAAAGAAGAAATTACACGAGATATACATTCTCAAATTCCTGAATTATTACAGAGCTGCTCTGATCTTGTTCAAGAAGATAGTGATTTCAAATTAGTTCATGAAGAATTAAATGCTGCAATGAATGAACGAGTTCAAAAGCATGTACAACAGGTACTTCTTCCTAAATTTACTGGGTCTATTCAAGAATGGATTGAAACAGCACATAATGAATTTATTCAAGCTCAAGCTTATTTAGATGAAATGAGTGAAACGTTTAATAAATTATATAAAGAAGAACGTATGAAACTTCCTTGCGATTTCAAATTATTAGATGATTGGAATCGAGATGTTGTACGAATGACAAATCGAATTACAGTAACGAACATCAATATTTTATTACGCTTTACACCGACACAGTTTTTCTTAAAAAGTGCCGGAAAATTATTTGGTAATATGCAAAAAAACCAATCTATGCTCGCCAACAAATATAAACAATATATTGAAACAGAAGACTATACAGAAATTGCTCACACAATTTCAAAACAATTCTTCCTTCAATTTGAAGTATTTGAAGGTGCATTAGAACGTGATATCATGATGTTCTTCAAAGATCCACTTAATATATTGAAACAAAATGTAGATGCAGCTCAACTTGAGATAAAGGAAGACGAGCAAACATTAGCAACGCTAAGAAGCAATCCAGAAACATATCATGATCCTTTGGCGTTATTTAAACTACAATTGCTACAACATAAATTCGTTTTAAGTACTACAAAGAAACATGAAGATATTTTTGTATCAAACGAATCTCCTACTGTTTAACCAAAAAAACCAAGCAAACTAAAATTTGCTTGGTTTTTTACTTTATTATTTTCATATGTTCAAACGGATAATAAATGCCTGCTAACTTTCCTAACACATCTTCTCTATCAATAAAACCTAAACCATTTCTACTATCTTTACTTATTAAGCGATTATCTCCCATAACAAAAATCTTATTTTCGGGAACTGTAATTGGTCCAAAGTCCTCTGTTAAATTCATAAGTTTTTTTTCTGCTTGTTTTTTATTACTATCCAAATACTCTTCATCTTTCACTTCAGAATTTACATATAATTGATCATTTCTCATCTCAATTATATCTCCAGGTAATCCAATCACTCTTTTGACATAAAAATTATCTGTTTTCATAACAATAATATCTTCTCTCCCATAGCTTTCAAATTGTTTTGCTAACTTATTAACAATCACCTTATCTCCATCTTGCAACGTTGGCCTCATAGATGCTCCTTTTACAGTCGTAGGGAAAAACACAAAAATTTTCGCCAAAAACACCAATAAACATGCGATTGCAATAGTTCCAAAGAATTCACGCCAATGTTTTTTCTTTTGCATCATTTCACCATCTCATCATCTTTTTACTTTTATTATAAATAATACAACCGATATTTTTCTACAAAATTCCGAATTATAAAATTATAATATTAGAAATTTCAAAATGGTAATACTGATCAAATTAAACAAGCAAAAAAGATACTCTCAAAATAGTCTATTCACTATTTTGAGAGTATCTTTTTATAATCCCACATATACAATACACATTTGAGCAGCTACATATGTAAACCAAATCCAAAGTGGCTCATACTTCAATTTACGCCCTCCGATATCTGTCACGCCAATAATAAAATCAGAAATCACAAATAGTAAACCACCAAACGCTGGTATCCACCATATCCCTGTATTTTCATAATATAAGGCGAATGCAAAGCAAGCCATTCCTCCAACCCACAATCCGTAAATTAGAGCTCCTATCGTAAACAATTTATCCTGTTTATCATTTCGGATAAAGAAGAACCATCCTACAATTAGAAAGAGCCCATATACGAGTAAACCAATCCAAAAACCATTCCACGAAATTCCTGTTTGCAAAAATGCTTTTACATAAAAACAATGAGCAAGAGCGAAAGTAACCATCCCTCCAATTAACCTGTGACCAATTGGAATCAGCCCAGCCATAAACAAATCTCCCACAGTCGATAAAGTCATACCAAGTGCAACCCACGTACTATACTCTACAGATGGATCTTGTAACCATATCCAAATTGCACTACCTGTTAAAGAAAAACTAAGAATAAGACGGATTACTAAAGGTAACGGCATATTATCTTTCGTTCTTTTTGTCTGCCGCATTGCATAAATTGCACCAATTAAAAAAAGAAGTATTTGCCCAATTAACACCACGTAAAGTAGATTCATAACATGTTCTCCTCAATAAATGCTTTTTGTATCTTTTTTCGTTACACTTAGTCTATTATCCTTTTTCTATGAAAAAAAGAAGAACAGTACTGTTCTTCCATTGTAATCGCTTTTCTGCTCTCTATGCTACTTGTTTTTCTTGCTCCATTTTTTGCTTAGCTGGCGTTCGATTTACCACAATAATTCCCGCGGCTACACATGCTAAACCGAGTAGCACAAATGAATGAATTGCTTCACCTAAAATCATGCTCGATAATAACACACCAAATACGGGTATAAAGAACATATACATAGATACTTTTCCAACCTTGTTGTACTTCATAATTGTATTCCAAATGCAAAAACCAGCTGCAGATAAGAAAGATAAATAAATCAGCATAAGTAGTGCATGTAGACTAAATGTAAATGGCATGACTCCAACTTGTAAAGCCCCTATACATAATAATCCTATAGAACCAAACATCATTTGGTATGCTGTCATATAGCCAACATCTAATGTTTTACTACCTTCTTTTGCTAATATGTTTCCATATGAATACAGCATTGCTGCACTAAGAAGTAATAAGCTTCCGATTCCAAAATGAAATGATAAGCTACCATCACTCGGCACATTTACTAAAATGACGCCACAAAAACCAATCGATACCCCAATTATTTTTCTTATATTGAGAGCATCATCTTTATATAAAAAATGGGCGAGTAAAATTTGAAAGAATGATGATGTCCCTGAAATGATAGCTCCTTCAATTCCTGAACTATAACTCATTCCAATGTAAAAACAGATATATTGAAGAAACGTTTGGAATAAACCAATTTGTATTAACTGTTTCCCCGTTCCTTTTTTGAAGCTCATATCTTTTCCTAACACTTTAAAGAATAATAAGAGCATGACTCCAGATAACAAGAAACGATAACCGGCAAATAATATTTGTTCTCCAACTTCTTGTGGTTGAATTCCAAGTTCAGCATAACTTAACTTAATAAAAGGAAATGCGCTTCCCCATAAAAAAGTTGCTACTATTGCAGCAATAAATACGCCAATCGGATGGGTAAAAAATTTCTCTGTCTTCACTTGTTGTCTTCCTTTCCGACCTTTTTATGAACAATATTCATATATACCAAAGGAATTGCGAAAACACAAGTTTTCCGTTTATACTTGAAACAAAACCGTACCATCTCATAAAAACATATGATATACTATAGAATAATTACAACATAATAACTATTAAAAACAGATTAAACAGAAATGCTGCTATCCATTATGGATGGCAGCTTTCGTCGTTTTATAGGGGTTTCGATTTTGATTATTTTTCTCAATAAGAATTCGGAAGGAGCGAGTAGTAATGAACTCAGAAGTAAAAACGTTACACGCAAAAGAAACAATTTCTCATCCCTCTTTATGGGACACATTAAAAAAACATTATGAACTTGTATTTGCAGTGGCATCTGGTATTTTTATTTTAGCTGGCTGGCTATTCACAAAGAACGATGCAATGAATGTAGGTATTACTTGCTATATCCTTGCTTATATAGTTGGTGGATATGCAAAAGCTAAAGAAGGCATTGAAGATACGATTGAAGAAAAAGAGCTAAATGTTGAAATGCTAATGCTCTTTGCAGCTATCGGTGCTGCAATTATTGGCTACTGGGCAGAAGGGGCTATTTTAATCTTCATCTTTGCGCTCAGCGGTGCTATGGAATCTTATACATTAAGTAAGAGCCAAAAAGAGATTTCCGCTCTTCTTGACTTACAACCCGAAGAAGCATTACGCATTTCCAACGGAACAGAGGAACGTATTCCTGTTGGAGAGTTACAAATTAACGACATTATTTTAATTAAACCAGGTGAACGTGTTCCTGCTGACGGTACGATTCATAACGGTGAAACAAATATCGATGAAGCAGCAATCACGGGAGAACCTATTCCAAATGAGAAAAGATATGGCGATGAAGTATTTGCAGGTACTGTAAATTTACGTGGTGCTATCGAAGTTAAAATTACGAAGCCGAGCGATCAAACATTATTCCAAAAGATTATTCGTCTCGTACAAAGTGCACAAAGTGAAAAATCACCATCACAACTATTCATCGAAAAGTTTGAAGGAACATACGTAAAAGGTGTACTACTCGTTGTTGCGCTTATGATGTTCGTTCCTCATTTCTTACTTGACTGGAGCTGGAATGAAACGTTTTATCGCGCTATGATCTTACTTGTAGTCGCATCTCCTTGTGCACTCGTTGCTGCCATTACACCAGCAACGTTATCAGCCATTTCTAACGGAGCAAGAAATGGAATTCTCTTTAAAGGTGGCATACATTTAGAACGCCTCGCTTCAGTAAAAGCAATCGCCTTTGATAAAACAGGAACATTAACGGAAGGTAAACCTACCGTAACAGATGTATATGTTCGAGAAAATATGACAGAAAAAGAAGTACTTTCTATTACAGCATCAATTGAAAGTCACTCTACACATCCTTTGGCTGAATCTATTGTTAAATATGCACAACATGCGTACGACATTACATTAAAAAAACCAGAAAAGGTTGAAGATGTAACTGGTTTTGGGCTAAAAGGAATATTCGAAAACAACGCTTATAAAATAGGTAAAGCTGATTTTATCGGTGAAGAAACAAAAACATTTCATAATGGTATTTCTGCCTCACTTGAAAAGGAAGGTAAAACTGTCGTTTATATTAGTGATGAGGGAGGCATTCTTGGACTTATCGCTTTAAAAGATACGCTTCGCCAAGAAACAATAGCTGCTATTCGTGATTTACAAAGCATTGGTGTCGAAGCAATTATGATTACTGGAGATAATGAAGAAACGGCAAAAGCAATTGCCTCTGAAAGTAATATAAAGGAATATTACGCATCATGCTTACCAGAAACAAAAGTTGAAACGATTAAAAAGTTAAAAGAAAAATACGGTACAGTAGCAATGGTCGGAGACGGTATAAATGATGCACCTGCACTAGCTACTGCTAGCATTGGTGTCGCAATGGGAGAAGGAACAGATGTAGCTTTAGAAACTGCGGATGTTGTACTGATGAAGAACGAACTATCTCGTCTTTCTCAAGCGATCCGTCTATCAAAACGAATGAATCGTATTGTGAAGCAAAACGTAATCTTTTCGCTAGCCGTTATTGCCATGCTAATTTGTTCAAACTTCTTGCAATTTTTAGCTCTTCCATTCGGTGTTATTGGCCATGAAGGAAGTACGATTCTTGTCATTTTGAATGGCTTACGATTATTAAAAGGAAGCAAATAAAACGGGTCCCTCATAGAGGACCCGTTTTTTTTAATGATAGCTATTATGACCGTTCGCACTGCTACTCGTTTTATGCTTTGGATGCGAACTGCTCTTTTGTTTATTATTACTTTTATTATTATGGTTCTTTTTATTATTACTCATGAAATATCCCCCCTGTTCCTTTTTATTATGGAACAAGAGCTCATTATTCATTACGGGAATTATTGTCACCGGTTCTATAATGGTGGAGTAAACCATTAATTTCACCGCCAAGTAAAATTACCCATCCAGTTAAGTAAAACCATAACATTAAAATAATGATACCACCGAGACCACCATATGTATTGGCGTAATTCGCAAACTTATCTACATAATAAGCAAATGAGTACGATACCACAATCCATCCTACAGTAGCAAATAACGCCCCTGAAATAACTTCTCTTCTTTTTAACTTTCGATCTGGTGCAAATGTATATAAGAAACTAAACAAAGCAAATAGCACGAAGAAACTCGCTACTAATCGTGTAATGCTCCATACGAAAGAAAAACTATCTGATAAACCGAGTGCTTTAAACACTGCTGCTCCAATAACTTGTCCGAATACCGGAACAATTAACGCAAAGACAATCATAAAAATAATAGCTAATGTAAACACAATTGATAACGCTCTTGTTGTAATAAAAGAACGTGTTTCCTTCACGTCATAAGCGCGGTTAAAAGCATTCATAACCGCATTAACACCATTTGAGGCAAACCATAACATGGATAATAAACCAAATGATAATAAACCACCATTTTGCTGGTTTACAACTTTATCTACATTTACCTCAATTAAGTTCATTGCATCATCTGGTACATAAACCTCTAATAAACTAAGCACATCCTCTGTTTGAATGGGAATAAATCCAAGAAGCGTAATTAAGAAAACGAGCCCAGGAAAAATTGCAAGCAAGAAGAAATAAGCGAGCTGTGCTGCCAAGCCCGCTACATCATCGCGCATCGTCCGGTCATATAAATCTTTACCAAACGAATAAGTACGATTTCTTCTCACCTTTTCTAAAATTTTTCTCATATATGTTTAAACGCTTTTCTTCTCTTCTTTATCTTGCTTTAACTCAATGTACGCTTCAGTTTTTTTTTCCACTGCATTTGAGTCTTTCATAAATAATTCACGCGCTTCTTTCATACCACCATCTTCAGCAACTATTGGCTCTTCTTCTACTTTCAACTCATCTACCTTTGGAGATACAGCTTGAATTTCGATCGTTTCTGGCTTTTCTTCTGGCTCAACTTTTTTCTTACTAAAAATTTCTTTCGTTTCTTTTAACGTCTCTACAACAGATGGCGTTAATTTTTTAATTTCTGCTACTTTCGCTTTTACCACATTGAAATCAGCAAGTTCGCGTCCTTTATCTGTAACAGTTTGCACTTTTTCTTTGATCTTTGCATTTTCACCAATTTCAATCATCTTTGTTTTTGCTTTTTCTGCTGTATTTTTTACTTTTTCGCGGTTTTCTTTCTTTAACATGGATACAGCTACACCTGCAGCTACACCAATCGCAATGTTTCGAGCAATATTATTTTTCTTTGCCATATTCCTTCACCCTTTCATTTCTTATGTTAGAAAGTATTTCTTTCTAAGCTTCCTCATATTCCTTGTTCATTTCGAATGAAAGCTAATAGCTTTGCACACCCTTCTGTTACAAGGTCATATACTTCTTGGAAATTCCCTGTATAGTAAGGGTCAGGAACGTCTGTCCAGCCACCGTCTGGAACAAAGTCGGACAGCCTACCAATATAGCCTCCAGTTTTACCTAAACTTTTTAAATCTGCTATATTCTTGTTGTCCATGGCAATAATATAATCAAACTTTGTTAAGTCTTCTTTTTCTACTTGCCTTGCTTTAATTCCTTCAAAAGTGACTGCATTTTCTTTTAAAATTTTTTGTGTTCCTTTATGTGGCGGATGGCCAACGTGCCAATCTCCAGTTCCTGCAGAATCAATGACAATTTTCTCTTCAAGTCCCTCTTTTACGACAAGATTTCGAAAAATCGCTTCTGCCATCGGAGAACGGCAAATGTTCCCAAGACAAACAAACAATACTTGAACCATATTTTTGTTTCTTCCCTTCTTGGTGCATTTCTTAATATATACTTATAGTATAAACAACCAATTATTAAATATAAAGGAAATCCCTACTAATTTAATGGGATTGAAAAGATTCATTAACTAAAATGATAAAAAATGTTAAGATAGCCTTATGTTATTTTAAAGGGGGACACTTCGGTGGATTTATCCGTAAAGTCAGAAGAAAACGTTGAATATATGGTCGAAGCTATTAAAGAAAAATTACGTATGGTTAATGCTGGAGCGATGAGAGCTGCTAGTTTTAACGAAGAAATGTACGAAGATTTACGTGACATTTATGATCATGTTATGAAACGTGAAACATTCAGCATTAGTGAAATGCAAGCCATTACAGAAGAATTAGGTACATTAATTAAAAAGTAAAAAAGCCTCTCTTATATGAGGCTCTTTTTTACTTCCAACAAATTCATGACAACTCTTCTCTTTTCCTCAACCAACTGTAAAATATTGTACAATAGAAGTAGAACCTCACCTTAGATTTTTTCTCCATACATACTACTCACAAATAATAGCAACACTACCATTGCTAACTGTTTTTACTGGAGGTGCTTACTTATGAGCAATTGGTACAGTAAGACGAAAGATCAAACATTGATTGACCTAGAAACAAACGAACAACACGGTTTAACAGATGCGATTGTAAGTGAACGTTTAAAGCAATACGGTTCTAATGAATTAGCTACAAAACAAAAACGCACTTTATGGCAGCGTATTTTCGCCCAAATTAATGACGTCCTCGTATATGTCCTTATTATTGCTGCCCTTATTTCTGCCTTTGTAGGTGAATGGGCGGATGCCAGTATTATCGCGCTTGTTGTAGTTTTAAATGCTGTTATCGGTGTTGTCCAAGAATCGAAAGCAGAACAAGCTTTAGAGGCATTGAAAAAGATGGCAACACCTAAAGCTATCGTCAAGAGAAATGGTGAACTAAAAGAAATTCCATCTGAGCACGTCGTTCCAGGGGATATCGTTATGCTCGACGCCGGACGATATATCCCCTGCGATTTACGCCTTATCGAAACCGCAAATTTAAAAGTTGAAGAATCTGCTCTAACTGGTGAATCTGTCCCTGTTGATAAAGATGCAATCTACCACCCTTCCATGCAACGTGATGAGCAAGTACCACTCGGCGATCAAAAAAACATGGCCTTTATGTCTACTCTTGTAACATATGGAAGAGGCGTCGGTGTTGCTGTTGAAACTGGAATGAACTCACAAATTGGTAAGATTGCTACCCTTTTACATGAAGCAGACGATGATATGACACCACTTCAAAAAAGCTTAGCACAAGTCGGAAAATATTTAGGCTTTGTCGCTGTAGCTATTTGTATCGTTATGTTCCTCATCGGTTTTTTACAAGGCCGGGATACGTTAGAAATGTTTATGACTGCTATTAGTTTAGCCGTTGCAGCTATCCCAGAAGGCTTGCCAGCTATCGTTTCCATCGTTCTTGCAATTGGTGTGCAACGTATGATTAAACAAAACGTTATCATTCGCAAACTACCAGCTGTTGAAGCCCTCGGTTCTGTCACAATTATTTGTTCAGATAAAACAGGTACGTTAACGCAAAATAAAATGACCGTTACTCACTTTTATAGTGATAACACATACGATCGCTTAGAAAGTTTAAATGTAAATAATGATGCGCAACGTCTATTGTTAGAAAATATGGTGCTATGTAATGATGCATCTTACAATAACGAATCACAAACGGGAGACCCGACTGAAATTGCACTTCTCGTTGCTGGAACCACTTTTAACATGCAAAAAGATCATTTAGAAAAAATACATGAACGTGTTAACGAAGTACCTTTCGATTCAGATCGTAAAATGATGTCAACTGTACATACATACGATGAAAGCTACTATAGCATGACGAAAGGCGCTATTGATAAGCTCTTACCTCGATGTACCCATATTTTTAAAAACGGCAAAATCGAGATTTTAACTGATTCTGATAAAAATCAAATATTAGAAGCTGCCGGAGCAATGTCTCAAGAAGCTTTAAGAGTACTTTCATTCGCATTTAAACAATACGATTCAAACGATGTGGATATAAATCATCTTGAAAAAAATCTTATCTTTATTGGTCTTGTCGGTATGATTGATCCACCACGAACTGAAGTGAAAGATTCAATTAAAGAATGTAAAAAAGCCGGTATTCGCACAGTTATGATTACTGGTGACCATAAAGATACCGCCTTTGCAATTGCCAAAGAACTTGGCATTGCTGAAGAAATATCGGAAATTATGATTGGAACTGAATTAGATAACATTTCTGATACAGAACTAGCTAGCAAAATTAATCATTTAAATGTATTCGCTAGAGTCTCTCCAGAGCATAAAGTGAAAATTGTAAAGGCATTACGCGCGAAAGGAAATATCGTTTCTATGACTGGTGATGGTGTCAATGATGCACCATCTTTAAAGCAAGCTGATGTTGGCGTTGCGATGGGCATTACAGGAACAGACGTTGCAAAAGGGGCAGCAGACGTCGTGTTAACAGATGATAATTTCTCATCTATTGTGAAAGCCGTTGAAGAAGGTAGAAATATTTATCGTAACATAAAAAAATCAATTCTCTTCCTACTCTCTTGTAACTTCGGAGAAATTATCGCTTTATTTTTAGCGATTTTACTCGGCTGGGCAACACCACTACGACCTATTCATATTTTGTGGGTGAATTTAATTACAGATACACTGCCTGCATTATCACTTGGGGTTGATCCTGAAGATCCAGATGTGATGAAGGAAAAACCACGACATGCGAAAGAAAGCTTATTTAGTGGCAGCGTTCCTTTCCTGATTTTCAATGGAGTTATCATTGGACTTTTAACGCTAATAGCTTTTATCGCCGGAGCAAAATTCTATACTGGAGATACAAATTTATTTCCTCTTTTCCCAGAGCGAATTGATGACGATGCTCTATTACACGCTCAAACGATGGCATTTGTCGTTCTTAGTTTTTCTCAGCTCGTTCATTCATTTAACTTGCGTTCAAGAACGAAATCAATTTTTTCAATTGGGATCTTTACAAATAAATATTTAGTTTTCTCCCTTCTTATCGGTGTTCTTATGCAAGTTTGTATCATCTCCATCCCGCCCCTTGCAAATATATTCGGTGTACATGCATTAACGATGCGAGATTGGGGATTTGTTCTCTTATTAAGTATCATTCCACTTATTGTGAATGAGATTATTAAATTAGTGAAGAGAAACTAAAAGGCAATGAGGAATAGTCCTCATTGCCTTTTCATTTATCCTACTATTTTCCGTGCAGTAAAACTCCCACCTCAAAATTCAGTTTGAGCAAAGAAGTTAGGTGATGGATTAACTGCCCATAAATGTCCAATTGGTGAAGGCTAATAATCGGTGTTGATGAACAAAACCCCACTGATTAAAGTTTCACTTTATCCTTGTAATTCTTTTTTGATATTCTCTGTTAATGTAGCCATACGCTTGCGGCTTTCTTCACGCTCACGTTTATTTTGTTCTTCAATTTGTTGTGTTTCTTGCATACCTCTTGAAATAATGTTCCAAGTTTCCTCAAGTGTTTCCATCTTAATACTAGAAGAACCTGATAATCTCGCTACTTCTACACTTTGCGTTGCGATATTTTGTGCATTTTTCTTAAGTAATTCATTTGTACGGCGATCCAGTTCAGCCATAGAATCTGCAACAAGCTTTTGGCGCTTGGCATTTACCGCTTGAATGATACCATTTTTAAAGATAGGAATCGTTGTAATAAATGCTGTATTGATTTTACCAATTAATTTATTATTACCACGTTGAATCATACGAATTTGTGGTGCTGTAAGTAACGCAACCATACGTGCTTTTTCTAAATCGTCAATACGCTGTTCTAAAATTTCAACAGAGTTTTTAAGCGACTCTAATTCAATACCTGCTAATTGATCATTATTACGTACACGCTCTTCATACATCGGAACTAACTCTGTATTTAAACGCTCTAATAACATTTCTCCTGCTACTACGTACTTCTCTAAGTCTAAATAATATTTTAAGTTTTGCTCATACAAGCCATCTAACGTACCAATTGATTTTTTCATCTCATCTTGGTACTTCGTAATTTCCACATAAACTTTATCAATTTCGCGGCCCATCGTTTGATATTTACTAAAGATTTGTTCTATCATTTTATCCGCTTTTTTGAACATACGTGAGAAGAAACCACTTTTTTCTTCCGCAAAGTCTTTACTATCAAATCGGTCCATAATTTTACCAAGCTGTTTTAATAATTCACCAGAATCTTCTATCTTTGATAATGACATTGTATGTAAAATTTGATCCGCAAAACGTGAAATTTCCATAGAAGGTTCTTTTCCAAGTTCAATTAATTCTAATTGATCTTTAATATCTACCGCATTATAAATACGTTGTACATCCGCATCTTGTCTAAGTTGTAAGCGAACATCTTGTGCTGTTTGTTCATTTAATTCTGTTTTCGGATCTAGTACGACTGGGTTATTCATATGGTATTCTCCCTTTCCTTATAAAAATGGACGAAATAGTCCTTTTATTGTTTGTGATAAATTTTTATAGGCTGATGAACCATGAAACTCAAGATCGAAATTAACCTCTTCAAGCCAATGTGAATCAAATGCCCCCGCTTCAATATACGGTTCAATATCGTTTCTTCCCGTTGGATTGAAATGGAATACATCTACTCCAATTTGATTCAAAAATAGTAATAAAACAGCGTCAGAACGAGTTAATTCTCCGCTCTTCTCATTATTAAATATAACAATTTTCGGTACATCTTGTGAATAATCAAATTTCTCAAGCTGTTCTAAAATATTCGGTGGTATTTGAGAAAGTTGTGCGAAAACATATAGCGCTACATCTTGTTTCGTCTCTTTCGCAATTGGTTTGCACATTTCACTTTCGCACGTATGGATAATCGCCTCTGCAATCCCATGCTGTAAACCTTCCGGTAAACGCTTATGCGGCCACCAATGGCTATTCATAATTAGATCAGGATGCAATTTTCCAGCTCGGTCCAATGCATCTCGATAATGATATTGGAAGTTTGCTTTTTGCTCTTTCGTAAACGGGAATGTATTAATTAATAAACTGTTATCAAATGATGTAACAGCCTTTAATCGTTGAAAATATTCTTTATCATTCTTTGAAACGCCTGATATTTTCGCAAATAAAGAAGGAATATAAATATGTTTATTTTCAACAAAGAATGTTGGGCGTACAAATGCCTTTTCTTTCGTAATTAAAAAGAGTTCATCATATGTCGTTTTTAACGTACGAGCTACAGGCGTATAGGAACGGAATTGCCACGGCTTGTACAGCAGTGAATTATCGTGGTGAAGTACTTGTTCAATTTCTTTCGAAGCTTGATACGCTACTGTTGCAACACGCTCACGGCGACGATCAGGGAATGGTTCAAGCGAAATGCGACTTGAATGAGATACAACAAAAGTTCTTCCCTCTTCATCAATATTTTCAAATCCATCTTTTCCTTCTGGGTGATAATAAAGCACATCACAACCGAGCATAATAAGAAAGTATAAGAAATATATACGGCTTTCCTGTGCATCACCGTACCAAATGATACGCGGCATTTGTTTCTTATAATTAATCGTAGAGAACCACTTCGCTACGTAATTTTCGCTTAGTTTAATTATGTCGATTAAGAAACGACGGAAGCCTTCTGTCTTTAACGACTGATTATGTTGCTTCTCATATAATTTCAATAGTGAAATAAACGTCGTATGTATGTAATGCTGTAAATCAGGATTGTCTACTTTCGGTAAAAGTTGTTTCCCAGATAAGTGTGCAACTAGCCTATTTACTGTCAGACCATTTGGTGCTTCTTGATGTAATCCGAACACTTCTTGAATATGACGAAGCTTTTCCGAATCAATCACTTTGTTTAAATTTTGTTCGTGTAAAACTTCGATTCCTTTCGCTTCACTATAATCAAACAGTTCATTAAAATATTCATCTACATCATTAGGAACACCAAGGATTCGACATGCTATATAACTAAATTTCATCTCATTCTCTGTCAGCTCATATTGTGGGCGTTTTTCTAAAAGCGTTTCAAATTGCTTTAAATCTGATTCATCTTTTAATGCATATGGTTGAAGTGTAAAACGTGAAAACACAACAGTTCACCTCCAAAAACATTTACGTTTTTTCTAAGTCCTTCTTCTATTATAAACTATTTTTGGTTATAAAAAATGGGCGCTCGCAAAACGAGCAAACCCATTTCAATTATTTATTGTCTTCTTTAGTAGCTGCAACTTCTTCTCTAGCTTGTCCAGAATTCTTCATGTAGTGAAGTATAAATGTTGCTCCAAATGCTACAACTAAAATAATAAAGAATAGTGTATGACTAATCTCAATCTCGATTAAAGACAGTAACATTTTTGCTGCAATAATTAAGATTAAAATGTATGCTGTCGTTTCAAGCTCTGGAATACGCTCTAACAATTTTAAGAATACACCAGCAATACCACGCATCATTAAAATACCTAGCATTCCGCCTAATAGTAAAATCCAAACTTCATTAGATACACCAAATGCAGCAAGTACGCTATCTACAGAGAATGCGATATCCATTAATTCAACCATCGCAACTGTTCCCCAGAAGACACCAAACATTCTAAAGAGAATACTATTTTGATTCATACCGTGAGCTTCGTCTTCTTCACTTGCACCTTTACGCTTATCAATAAAGTATTTTACTGATAACCAAGCAAGGTAAAGTGCACCAAGAAGTTTTACCCACCATAATTTAATTAAGAACATTCCGATTCCAATCGCAATAAAGCGGAACACATAAGCTCCAATAAGTCCATAGAATAATGCTTTTTTACGTTTTTCTTCCGGAAGATGTTTTACCATTACCGCTAACACAAGTGCGTTATCAGCAGATAATAATCCTTCAAGTACAACAAGTGTACCAATTAATCCCCAAGATACTGGATCCTGCAACACTTTAATCCACATGTCCAAGTCGAAAAACTGAGCATACGTATCAAGGATTCCTTGCAAAATACTCATCTTACCTTTATCCCCTATTCTTTGCTAGATTTATAGAAAGGTCAAAAAAAGGAAACGAATATCGTTTCCTTTCTATGCATCCAAGCCATACGCTCTTACAAGCGCACCTAAACCACCTTGGAATCCACTTCCTACTGCATTAAACTTCCACTGTCCATTATGACGGTATAATTCACAAAAGACAACTGCTGTTTCGATGGAGAAATCTTCCCCTAAATCAAAACGAAGAACTTCTTCACTCGTTTCTTCATTCGCTAAACGAACAAACGCATTTCCTACTTGCCCAAAGTTTTGACTACGGCCTTCTGCATCATAAATCGTAACTGTAATAGCAATTCTGTGCACATCTGCTGGAACTTTCTTCAAATCCACAACAAGTTGCTCATCGTCACCTTCACCTTCACCTGTACGGTTATCTCCTGTATGTAAAACAGATCCACAAGGAGACTGCAAATTATTATAGAAGATAAAATCAGTTTCCTTCGTACATTTTCCGTTTGCATCTAATAAAAAGGCAGATGCATCTAAATCGAAATCGGCTCCGCCGTCATAAGATTTAATATCCCATCCAAGACCAATTACTGCTTTTGTTAAACCAGGGCTTGTCTTACCTAAATCGATTTTCTGGCCTTTTTGTAATTGAATAACCATCTATATTCACCTCTATATTTTTATCTTTAAAAATATATCCATCAGTAAACATACATTTCACCGATGGATATATAAATCAAATCTATTACTCTACATCTAAACCAAAGTTATTACATAGAGACGCTAATCCACCTTGGAATCCACTTCCGATTGCATTGAATTTCCAATCACCTGCATGACGATATAATTCACCTACTACTACGGCTGTTTCAATAGAGAAATCTTCTCCTAAATCGTAACGAATTAATTCTGCATTCTTTTCTTCATCAAGAATACGTACGAAAGAATTAGAAACTTGTCCGAAGTTTTGGCTACGGCCTTCTCCATCATAAATTGTAATTGTGAAACAAATACGTTCGATGTGAGCAGGAACATTTTTCAAATCTACTTTAATCGCTTCGTCATCGCCTTCACCTTCACCAGTGCGGTTATCTCCTAAATGCTCTACAGCACCATTCGCACCTTTTGGATTATTATAGAAAACGAAATCTTCAGCTCCTGAAACTTTACCATTCGCGCCTACTAAGAAAATACTAACATCTAAGTCGAAATCGTTTTGTCCGTCATAACGATTCGTGTCCCAACCAAGTCCTACAAGAACTTTCGAAAGACCTGGATTCGTTTTTGTTAAGTCTACCTTTTGTCCCTTTTTCAATGAAATTGATGCCATATACAATTCCTCCTCGGTTATTTTATTGATAACGTGATACAATCTCACTTAAGTTTTTATCTTGCGTGCCTTCTCCAACTGCTGAAAACTTCCATTCACTTCCGTGACGATACATTTCACCTGCAATTAGAGTTGTTTTGCCAGCATAATTATCCGATAAATTATAGCGTGCTAATTCTTCACCAGTTTGCGGGTTTTGAATACGAATATATGCATTACGAATCATCCCGAAATCTTGACGACGATTTACACAGTCATAAATATTTACAACGAATACTAAACGATTAATACGGCTTGGAACTTTATGTAATTCTACGAAAATTGTTTCGTCATCACCAGCGCCTTCACCTGTTAAATTATCTCCTGAATGAATAATACTACCACAAGTAGAAAGTTTATTTCCGAAGTAAACTAAATCATTTTTGTTTAAAAAACGATCTCCTTCTAACATAACAACAGATGCATCACAATCTACATTTGGTTTACTTCCAAATAATGAAGACAGAAATCCACCTGATTGCCCAATTGGATCCCAGCCTAAGCCAACCTGTAGTTTTGCTACTTTTGGTTGTCCTTTCGTTAAATCGATCTTTTGACCTTTTTCTAAAATAATAGGCATGAAGTTTCTCCCTTTCTACAAAGCATTTTCCGAATCGGAAAATATTGTATTCTTCTCTTATATTGTAGCATTATTTACCTAGCGATAAAAAGGATAAATTCTCAGTTATATGAAAACATTCATATAATTTACTTATGATGATGTAAGAAGTGGTAAATAGCACCAATCATTCCTGCACAATTACCGTTTTGCGCAAGTTCAATCTCACAATTATTATAAATCTCTTGATTTAAGTATTTACTGACCTCTTCTTTTACTTCTTTTAAAAACTCATTTCCTCTATCGGTAATTCCTCCACCAATAATAATCGTTTCTGGATTAAAAATATAAGCAAGATTACTAATTCCGATTGCCAAATGTTTAAAGAAAATCCCAACTGCTTGAGCAACTTCCCGATCTCCTTTATCATACAACTCGAAAATTCTTTTCCCATTCCACTTGCCTTTGCCTTTATATTTGCTTACAAGTCGAATTAATCCTGAAATCGAAGCAACCTCTTCAAACGTTTTTCCTTCTATTAACATATTCCCCCATTCACCAGCACTAAATGAATGTCCTCGGTACAATTTTCCATCTATAAAAATTGCTCCTCCAATCCCTGTTCCAAGGGTGAGCATAATAAAGTTATCTTTCTCTCTTCCACTACCATTCCACTTTTCTCCAAACGCTGCACAATTCACATCATTGTCAATCGATACTGGAACTTTTAATATCTCTTGCAATCTATCAATAATAGGAATAGTACTATATCCCGGAATATGATCCGCGCCTCCCGTCACAATTCCTTTATTAATATCAACAATTCCCGCAGTGCTAATACCGATTCCGGCAATAGTATGTTCATTCATTATTTTTTTGGATACATATATAAGTTTTTGAATAATTTGTTCTCCGCCTAAATGAATTTCTGTTGCAACTGTTTGACGCTTTAATACTCTCCCTATTTCTGAAACAATACCATACTTAATTTGCGTACCGCCAATATCAAACGCTATATACTCTTTCATCTGCTGCCACTTCCTCTACCGTTATGAATGTAAATTCTCCCCCTCTACTATTTGTAGGAAATCTACATTAACTCTTTTCTGCTTTGACAAATACACCACCTTTTTCTATATATAGTTTTTTTTGCATAAAACTCTTTTTCCTAAGAAATATTACAAAGGGATGTATTTTAGATGGAACATTAATCTCTTAGGAGGAAAACCATGACGAAAATCTTCATTTTAGCATCAACACTCTCTTTATCTTTTTTTAGCGGTTTAAATATCGGTAATGCTGCAACTGAAAACTTCCAACCATTAACAAACGCTATTGTACAAAATAGCGATCATTTTGCAGAAGGAAACTCAAAGGATAATAATATACCTCCAGGAAATAACGGTTCTCAGGACGATACTGGTTCTGGTGACAATGGTTCTGGCGGTAACGGTTCTGGTGGCAGTGGCTCTGGTGGCAATGGTTCCGGCGGTAACGGTTCTGGTGGTAGTGGCTCTGACGGCAGCGGTTCCGGTGGCAATGGTTCTGGTGGCAACGGCTCTGGCGGCAGTGGCTCTGGTGACAACGGTTCTGGCGGTAATGGTTCCGGCGGTAACGGTTCTGGTGGCAATGGTTCTGGCGGTAACGGTTCTGGTGGTAGTGGCTCTGACGGCAGCGGTTCCGGTGGCAATGGTTCTGGTGGCAACGGCTCTGGCGGCAGTGGCTCTGGTGACAACGGTTCTGGCGGTAATGGTTCTGGCGGCAATGGCTCTGGTGGCAATGGTTCCGGTGACAACGGTTCTGGCGGCAATGGCTCTAGTGGCAATGGTTCTGGCGGCAATGGCTCTAGTGGCAATGGTTCTGGCGGTAACGGTTCTGGCGGCAATGGCTCTGGTGGCAATGGTTCTGGCGGCAATGGCTCTAGTGGCAATGGTTCTGGCGGCAATGGCTCTAGTGGCAATGGTTCTGGCGGCAATGGCTCTAGTGGCAATGGTTCTGGCGGCAATGGCTCTCAAGGCGGCAATCGTGTTAAAGGTGATAGCAGTTCTCAAGGGGGTAATGGCTCTCAAGGTGGCAATCGTGTTAAAGGCGATAGCAATTCTCAGGAGGGCAACGGTTCTCAAGGGGGTAATGTAAAAGATAATACGAAAAAACAAGGTGATAAATTACCTAATACTGCAACGCATTATCCTATATCTATTTTAATGGGGCTTTCAACATTCCTAATTGGTATGTTACTGTTTATTCGTCGTAAAAACGTAAAATAAGAACAACATCCTTCCATCTAAAAAGTACATGAAATACTGTATAAAACTAAAAAGGACTTTGGATTACATTTTATTATGCAGCCCAAAGTCCTTTTATCACCTATCAGAAAAAGTATTAATACGCTTTTCCCCAATACACCATTTGTTTAGCTTCTTTACCACAACAAATACATTCTTCAGCTAAATGCTCTTGCTCAAAAGGCATACAACGTGAAGATACGCCAACTTCTTCTTTTAGTTTTTCTTCACAAGCTAATTCCCCGCACCACATTGCCTTAATAAAGCCTTGCTTTTCGTCAGCTATTTTTTTCATCTCTTCGAAATTTGTCGCAACATACGTATTCTCATCGCGAAATGCTTTTGCTTTATTAAATAAAGCAATATGAATTTCTTCAAGTAATGCTGGAATACGTTCTTCTAATTGATCCATTGGTACAAACTCTTTTTCCTTCGTATCTCTTCTTACAAGTACAACTTGATTCTTTTCAATATCTTTAGGGCCAACTTCTAATCGAATTGGAATCCCCTTCATTTCATACTCATTAAATTTCCAGCCTGGTGTTTTATTACTAGCATCTATTTTTACTCGTGCAACCTTTTGAATATGTGCTTGTAACTCTGTTGCTTTTGCTAAAACTCCTTCTTTATGCTGAGCAATTGGTACAATAACAACTTGCACTGGAGCGACTTTTGGTGGCATTACAAGTCCATTATTATCACTATGAACCATTATTAGCCCGCCTATCATTCTTGTTGATACACCCCAAGATGTTTGGTGCACATATTGCCACTTACCGTTACGATCTAAAAACTTAATATCAAATGCTTCTGAGAAATTCGTCCCAAAGTTATGAGAGGTTCCTGTTTGAAGTGCTTTTCCATCATGCATTAAACTTTCAATTGTATAAGTTGCCTTTGCTCCAGCAAACTTCTCTTTTTCTGTTTTTTGTCCTTTAATAACTGGTATTGCTAAATAATCCTCACAGAAAGAAGCATATAAGTTTAAAATATTTAATGTTTCAGCCTGCGATTCTTCTGCCGTTTCATGGATTGTATGACCCTCTTGCCATAAAAATTCAGTCGTACGAAGGAACGGCCTAGTTGTCTTCTCCCAACGAACTACTGAACACCACTGATTATATAACTTTGGCAAATCATTATAGGATTGCACAATTTTTGAAAAGTGCTCACAGAATAAAGTTTCAGATGTAGGACGTACACAAAGTCTTTCCGCTAACTTTTCATCTCCACCATGCGTAACCCATGCTACTTCAGGAGCAAATCCTTCAACATGATCCTTCTCTTTTTGCAATAAACTCTCTGGGATAAACATTGGCATATATACATTTTCATGGCCAGTTTCTTTTAACTTCTCATCCATCACCTTCTGCATATTCTCCCATAAGGCATAACCATACGGACGTAAAATCATGCATCCTTTTACACTTGAATAATCAACAAGTTCGGCTTTTTTTACAATATCGGTATACCACTGCGCAAAGTCCTCTTCCATCTTCGTAATGGCTTGCACTTGTTCTTTTGCCATAGTCAGTCTTCCTCCTTCTAGAAAATACAAAAAAGCCCGCGTCCCTAAATAGGGACCGAGCTTTGTCGGCGTTACCACCCTGATTCATGCACAAAAATTGCGCATGCTCTCTTTTTGATAACGGGAAATTCCCGCTGCATATGCAGAACTCAAAGGCAGGTTCCATATTGCCTTTTTAAGAATCTTTCAGCCTGACGGATTCTCTCTCTGCTAAAAAGGTTGAACATGTACTAGTCCTTTTTCATCGTTATAACGAAATAAATTTGTTGATTATCATAATACAAATTCTTTTTTAAAACAATAGCTAATTTTCTTATTTTTATATATTCTTTTCATTTTTTGCAGTTTTATACGTAGCTTTTCCACGTAATTTTCACAAGTTGATGTGCAATCATACCGATAAGTGTACCAAGTAGGACGAAGAAACCAATAAATCCATATCCCATTCCTTCCCACCCACCAATAACAATCATTGTAACGGGAAAGGACGCTAAGCAAAGAAGTATTAAACTAAGTGCAAATATAATATCGAACTGTTTGTCTGGAAACCGTTTCTTTAGTAAATATGAAATAGCAAATACAAGTATAATCGTGATTCCGCCAATGATGTAAAAGATACCAAATCCATCTAACCAATCCATAGTGTTTCCTCCTTCCATAGATTCCCTTATACTTAATTATATGTTTAATTTTTCTGAAAATAAATAATAAATTTTCACATAAAAATATATTTTTATTACTAGGTATTAATAGTAATATATAAGAATAGGTTTTATATAATCAGGAGGGAACTTTATGGATAAAGCATTAACAAACCATGTCATTATTTTATCATTCGACTGTTTATCAGCTTTAGATTTTCCTATACTACAAAAACTACCTCATTTCCAATCTCTAATAAAAAAGGGCACGGTTGTCGAAAAAGTAGAACCAATTTATCCTTCTGTAACATATCCAAGCCACTCAACAATCGTAACCGGTAATTACCCTAACAAGCACGGTGTTGTTAGCAATACGTTACTTCAACCAGGGCGTGAATCACCTGATTGGCATTGGTACCGAAAATCAATAAAAGGAACAACATTGTATGATGAAGCGCGCAAAGCAAATTTAACGACAGCTGCCCTTCTATGGCCTGTTACTGGAAGAGCGAACATCGATTACAATTTACCAGAAATTTTTCCAAATAGACCTTGGCAAAATCAAGTGTTAGTTTCCTTATTTAGCGGTAGCCCACTATACCAATTAGATTTAAATCGTCGTTTCGGCCATATAAGAAATGGTTTATCACAACCAGAGCTGGATGATTTCGTCCTCGCCTCTGCTGTGCATACAATCCAGACGAAAAAGCCTAATATCATGTTCGTACATTTCACCGATCTAGACACACAAAGACACTATCACGGCTTTGAATCTAACGAAACAATAGCTGCTATCCAGAGACACGACGAACGTCTAGGGAAAATTATTCAAGCACTAAAAGAAAGTGACTTATACGAAGAAAGTACAATTATTGCCCTTGGTGATCATAGCGCTTTAAGTGAAAACAAATCCATACAATTAAATGTGCTATTCCATCAAAGAGGACTTATATCTCTTAATAAAAAAAGAAAATTAGTAGACTGGAAAGCCTATTGCCAAAGTTGCGACGGCTCTGCCTATGTATATGTAAAGGACAAAAATGATACGGATACAATTCGGGAGGTACAACTACTCCTTGAAGAACTACTTCAAAATAAACAAAACGGAATTGAATTTATACTTCATGATGAAGCTGCGAAAGACTGCGGTGCAGACGGTAATTGTTTATTCATGTTAGAAGCACGAGAAGGGTATTATTTCACTGAAAACTATACAGGAGATTTTATAAAAGAAATTACCGAAAAAGATGTTACGCCCAGTAAAAAATATACATTTGGTACGCATGGATACTCTCCAACAAAACCTAACTATGAAACAATTTTTATAGCTGCTGGGAAAGGGATAAAAAGCGGCATTACCATACCGTATATGAGACTTATTGATGAGGGCCCAACTATCGCTAGACTACTCGGTTTACACTTAGGTGAAACAGACGGAGCAATTGTAGAGGATTTACTCCAATTGTAAAGAACAGTGTATATATGTAAAAGTTATGTAAAATTCATCACTGTTTCTCTTTTTATAATTTTTATTTTTGTACACTGTTAGTAAAACAAATTTAAGGGGGAACATTATATGGAAAAAATGTCCAGACAAGAAAAAAGCTGGATATTATACGATTGGGCGAACTCTGTATACTCGCTCGTCATTACAACTGCATTATTTCCAATTTACTTTAAAGCAGCTGCAAAAGAAGCTGGACTATCTGGGGCAACTTCAACAGCATATTGGGGATATGCAAACTCATTCGCAACACTTTTAATTTCTATACTTGCTCCTATTCTTGGCACAGTTGCTGATTATAAAGGATTTAAAAAACGTTTTTTCACATTCTTCTTTGGACTCGGTATCGTATTTACAAGTATGTTAGCAGTCGTTCCAACCTCTCAGTGGTACTTATTGCTAGGGTGCTATATGCTCGCCTTAATCGGCTTTGCTGGAGCAAACATTTTCTATGATGCATTTTTAGTAGACGTCACTTCTGAAGATAGAATGGACCGAATTTCTACAAGAGGATTTGCATTGGGTTATATCGGGAGTACAATTCCTTTTATCGGTTGTATCGCTCTTATTATTCTTTCCCAAAAAGGAACTATTCCCTTATCGGTCGGCATTGCTAGTCAAATTTCCTTTGCAATAACAGCTCTTTGGTGGGGATTATTTACAATTCCAATGCTAAAAAACGTAGAGCAAACACACTATATTGAGCGTCATCCAAGACCTATTAGAATGAGCTTCAAACGTCTTGCTGATACTTTTAAAAATATTAAAGAATATAAAACTGTATTTATGTTTCTAATCGCTTACTTTTTCTATATTGACGGAGTCGACACAATTATTACTATGTCTACCGCTTACGGAACCGATCTCGGTATTAGTGCAACGAATCTATTAATCATATTATTTGTAACACAAATTGTCGCTTGTCCATTTGCTTTACTATACGGAAAATTATCTGAAACATTTACTGGTAAAAAAATGTTATATGTCGGTATCATTATTTATATCATTATTTGCACATATGCTTATTTTTTAAAAACGACACTTGATTTTTGGATTTTAGCAATGTTAGTTGCTACATCTCAAGGTGGTATTCAAGCACTAAGTCGTTCATACTTTGCAAAACTAGTACCTAAAGAATCTGCTAATGAATTCTTCGGATTTTATAATATATTTGGCAAGTTTGCCGCAATTATGGGTCCGGTATTAGTCGGTGTTACAACCCAATTAACAGGAAAAACAAACGCTGGTGTTCTTAGTATTATTGTTCTGTTTATTATCGGAGGATTTTTACTAACTAGAGTTCCAGAAAATAATACATCCGTTACACCACCTAGTCCAAAGACTAAAACGCTATAAGAAAAGATCCTCTTCTCATAAGAAGAGGATCTTTTTTATTTTTAAAGGTGCGACTTATAATGAACGACTCTACTGCTTGTACAAAAATAATTTATCAACAGTTGTTCCTAATACTTCAGCTAAACGGAATGCTAACGCTAAACTTGGATCATATTTATTATTCTCAATTGCATTTATCGTTTGTCTAGAAACTTTACATTTATCAGCTAATGCGCCTTGTGAAATATTATTTTCAGTGCGTAATTCATAGATTTGATTTTTCACACCATTGCTCCTAACCTGTAAAATCGTTTTTACAACATCAGTATATAATTGGCTCATATAGTTGTCAAAAGTTCCTCAAAGAAAAAGGGAGCAATATTGCTCCCTTACAATAGTTATTTCGAAGCTAACGAATTTGTTAGTGCCTCTTTATTAGCAACATCTTCTTTTTTTATTTGCATACGTAGAACTGGCCCTATCGCTAATAAAATAAGTGCCATTGCTATACAAAACACAGTAACTAGTGAAGTTAGTTCCTTTAATCCTCCAGCTAGTGAAGTTCCAATTAGCATTGCCCCCATAAACAGTGGTAAAATCGTCCCATTTACTCTTCCAACCATATTTTCTGGTACAAGTTGAATCATAAGCGTACCGACAACAATATTAACACAAGCTAAACAAATACCTGTTCCAAACCTCATGAAACTAGTAATCCAAAATGATGTAGATAGCCCTTCTACTAAAAATGACATTGCTAATATGCCCATACCGAATACAAACATTTTTTTCGGATTCACTTTTGAAGCGAAAATTGCAGCAACAATACCACCAATTAACATACCTATTCCATCAGCTGCAGCTAAATATTGAACTGCTTCCTTTTCCATTCCAAGGCGTTCTATTACAAGAAACACCTCTAATGGAGTTGTTAATCCAACAGCTAAGCCTATAATGGTGAAAGTAATCGTAATCATACGTAAATTTTTCGTATGAAGAACATACTTCCAACCTTCTTTTATATCATTTTTTAATGAATCTCTCGCCACTTGCTCTTTTTCAACCCATTTTGGTAAAAATGAAAGGGCGATAGCAGATAACAAAAATAAAATGATTAAGCTATATAGTGACGTAAATAAACCAAGTTGTGTATACACAAGCGATCCTACCACTGGTCCAAAAATCAGAAATAATGACTGTAATGTTTGGTTAAATGCAATCGCATTTGCTATCTCTTCTTCTTTTACATAGCGCTTAAATATACGCGAAGATGAGGGCTGAGAAAACTGACCTACAATCGCGGAAATGAGTGTCGCAAAAAATATAGCCTGCCAATAATCCAGCTTTAACAACAGGACAATTCCTATAATAGACAGTACACTCAACACATCTCCAGCGACCATTGTTCTTTTCGGATTCCAGCGATCAGCTAGCGCACCACCGATAAACGAGAAAATAAAAATAGGTGCATATTCCATAACTGATAACAAAGAAACAGAAACCGGATCATTATTCGTTCGCTCCATTATAAAATACAAAAGAGCCATATTTCTGATCCAAATTGCAAATTGTTGTAAAATATCAGACGCCATAACGAGCATAAATGCTCGGTTTTTAAATAAAGCGTTCATTTTCATTCCCCTTTCACAAACCGACCGTTCAGTCTAATTTATTTTGTAAGAAAAGCAACTGACCTATTATTCAGCTGCCATTCCTTTTAACAATACATCTATTGCCTTTTTATAAATACGCTTCAACTCTTTATAATCTAGCTCGTAGTAAAGTACTCCAAGCCCTGATAATAATCCATTCACAATATACATAAGATCACGAGTATTATCTTCACGGAACTCTCCAGACTGTATACCTGCTTCAATTAATTTCTCAAACATAACATATGATTCTCTAGTTAAAGCTAATAGTTCCTCCAAAATCTCTTTACTTACAACTTGACTCATAGAGAATTCCTCTATGGCATTTGAAATTGGTTGCTGTATGTCCTCTACATGATATTCCGCGAGACCATATAGTTTTTCAGTACTAGTGCTATACAACTTCTCTTTTTCATTCCATTTTTCAAGCCAATCATACGTATGCTGTTTCACTACAAATAAAAATAATTCTTCTTTACTTTTAAAGTGATAATAAATACTTCCTTTACTTCGCTTTGTAATTTCACAAATCTCTTCCATAGATGTAGCTGCGTAGCCCTTCTGTGAAAATAGACTTTCTGCTTTGTATGCAATTTCTTTCTTTATCTCTTCTGCGCTTCTTCTCATATTCACACCTCTTTAAACCGACCGTTCAGTCTAATAATAACAAATCAAAAACCTCTATCGCAAGAGGCTATATTCCTTATTTAAGAAAACGTACTTTCAAACCAAGTTCGAATCATATGTATTGTTCCAAATTTAAATGCTAATTTAACAAGAAATACGCCTCCCGCAGCTAATAAAAATAACACTACTTTCCCCTTATTTTTCACTTTCGGTTCCCTTTTCATTTCCATTCCCCTTAGTATGTTAAAAATATTAATCAAACGTTTGTTTAACTGTGTTTATGTATATGTAAGCCGACTAATCAAATGTTTGTTTAAAAAGAAATACGCCTATATAAGGCGCATTTTCATCAATCCCCACCGCCACCGCAGCTTCCTCCGCTATCTCCCCCAAAAGAGCCTCCACAATCATGTGAACCGCCATCATGCGAGCTATCATTATCCGATCCAGCAAAGAAAAATAATGGTGATGAGCTGTTAGATGAATTATGTATGTTATTTTGTTTCGCCAAGTTCACCTTCTTTTTGTTCGATCGAACTGCTGTTACGATTATTCCAACTACAACAAATAATAGTATGACAATAATAAATCCCATATAAAAGCCTCCCCTATTCCTCGAATAATTGAATGATTCTCTCTAGATTTTCAAGTGAAATGAAGCGTGATTCACGAAGAATTTCTTTTCCATTATGAAATAATAAAATTGTTGGCCCTGTAAATACTCCATATCGCCCCGCAATCTCTTGCATGTCTTGTAGTAATATCTCTATTTTCTCTACGTAATCATAATTCTCTAATACGCAATTTACTTTTCTTAGCATAACATCACAAACACCACAATTTTCCGTTTTAATAAACAGAAGTACCAATTGTTGTTCTTCGATATAGGTCGCTAATTCTTCTATCGTTTTAAATGTAGTCATCTTATCCCTCTTAGCGTAATTTACGAAATAATTTGCCTTGATACATACGAAAAGCTGAACTATCTTTAATCTTTCTCTTTTCCATTACCTGCTGAAAACGAAGCGTTTTTGCTGTTAACTCTTCTCGTAATTTCTTTCTCTCTTCTTCATCATAACAGCAAGCAATTAGATCCTCTATTTTTAATATATCTTTTTGTAGTTCCATTTCTGGTGGAATCATTCCCGCATTTTTTAAAATTTTATAACTCATTCTAAGTTCTGGAGGTACCATTGAAAGATCTTCTAATTGTAGTGGTTTTCCTTTTCCCGGAAGATAATCAAGATCACCATTCCGTATTGCTTGTCGAATTTTTTCTTCAGCAATGTTCAAAAACACATCCACACTATTCCCTCCTTTACATATTTTTACTATTATTTTACATGATATTTCCTTATCTTTCTACGTCTTTAATAATTGGCTCCATACAATTTTTTCTCAAATTTATTTATAATGAGCTTTTTCTTCCCATACCAATCTTTCGTTTTCATATATAGTTTGTATTCAAGCCTTTTTGTATTGAGAAAGTCTTTTTCAACTTAATAAAGCGTTTACACTAAATCTTACATTTGTTACGATTTAATCACCCCCAGCTCCCTTGTATAGACTTCGTGATGTCTGATCATTTTATCTAGACGTTTCATACGTCTAGATTCATTTTGGTTTATTGGCGTATGCCTTTAAATATATCTTTTATTTTGAAAGGAGAAATGGCTATGAGGTCTCAAAAATTCACACTGCTATTACTATCTCTACTACTTTTCTTACCTCTTTTTCTCACAAATTTTATTACTCCAAATCTCGCATTAGCAGATTCACCAAAGCAAAATCAAAAAATTGTTGGGTACTTTCCTTCGTGGGGCGTTTACGGACGTAATTATCAAGTTGCTGACATTGATGCATCAAAACTTACTCACCTTAACTATGCTTTCGCGGATATTTGTTGGAATGGAAAACATGGAAACCCTTCTACTCATCCTGATAATCCAAATAAACAAACGTGGAACTGTAAAGAATCTGGTGTACCATTGCAAAATAAAGAGGTTCCTAATGGTACTCTCGTACTCGGGGAACCATGGGCTGATGTTACCAAATCGTATCCTGGCTCAGGTACAACTTGGGAAGATTGCGATAAATATGCCCGTTGCGGAAATTTCGGAGAACTAAAACGATTAAAAGCTAAATATCCTCACTTAAAAACAATTATTTCCGTTGGTGGCTGGACTTGGTCTAACCGCTTTTCTGATATGGCCGCTGATGAAAAAACAAGAAAAGTATTTGCTGAATCTACAGTAGCTTTTCTTCGCGCATATGGGTTTGATGGCGTAGATTTAGACTGGGAATATCCGGGCGTTGAAACGATTCCTGGTGGTAGTTATCGTCCTGAAGATAAACAAAATTTCACTCTCCTTCTTCAAGACGTCCGAAATGCTTTGAATAAAGCAGGTACTGAAGATGGCAAACAATATTTACTAACAATCGCTTCAGGTGCAAGCCAACGCTACGCTGATCATACAGAGCTAAAGAAAATTTCTCAAATACTCGATTGGATTAATATTATGACATATGATTTCCACGGCGGATGGGAAGCTACTTCTAATCATAATGCAGCTCTATATAAGGATCCAAATGATCCAGCAGCAAATACGAATTTTTACGTAGATGGTGCTATAAATGTTTATACAAATGAAGGTGTTCCAGTCGATAAACTAGTATTAGGCGTACCCTTTTACGGACGTGGCTGGAAAAGTTGTGGCAAAGAAAATAACGGACAATATCAACCTTGCAAACCAGGTAGCGATGGGAAACTTGCTTCTAAAGGTACTTGGGATGATTATTCTACCGGTGACACAGGTGTGTATGATTACGGTGATTTAGCAGCCAATTACGTTAATAAAAATGGTTTTGTACGCTACTGGAATGACACTGCTAAAGTACCTTACTTATATAATGCGACTACAGGCACATTTATTAGCTACGATGACAATGAATCTATGAAATATAAAACAGACTATATAAAGACGAAGGGTTTAAGTGGAGCAATGTTTTGGGAACTAAGCGGGGATTGCCGTACAAGTCCAAAATATAGTTGTAGTGGTCCAAAATTACTTGATACGCTAGTAAAAGAATTACTTGGTGGACCTATTAGTCAAAAAGATACTGAGCCACCAACGAATGTTAAAAATATTGTAGTTACGAATAAAAATTCAAACTCAGTTCAATTAAACTGGACTGCATCTACTGATAACGTAGGAGTTACGGAATATGAAATTACTGCTGGAGAAGAGAAATGGAGTACAACAACAAATAGCATTACAATTAAAAACTTAAAACCTAATACAGAATACACATTTTCAGTAATTGCCAAAGATGTTGCTGGAAATAAATCACAACCTACCGCTCTTACTGTCAAAACGGATGAAACTAATACGACACCTCCTGATGGAAATGGCACTGCTACATTTTCAGTCACTTCGAATTGGGGCAGCGGTTATAACTTCTCGATTATAATCAAAAATAATGGAACGACTCCTATTAAAAATTGGAAATTAGAATTTGATTATAGCGGCAATTTAACACAAGTTTGGGATTCTAAAATTAGTAGTAAAACAAATAATCATTATGTAATTACAAACGCAGGATGGAATGGCGAAATTCCTCCTGGTGGATCTATTACAATTGGCGGTGCAGGAACAGGTAATCCTGCCGAAATTTTAAATGCCGTCATTAGCGAAAACTAGACGTAATATCCATTAATTATTTCACTAAAGTTTGAATTTAGGTTCGAGCAAGACTTCCTAAATTCAAACTTTTAATTTTATGAAAAATCAAAAATATTACAATAACCTATTATGATTATATTTAGTTTCTAATATGAAGTTTATATGAAGTTCATTTGAATTTTACATGAATTTCCTTTAATTTCTATTGTCTTCCTATAATATCCACATTATCCTTTACATATAGGAATTATTTTCATTCCGTTTTGAACTATCTATATATATAAAGAAAGATAGTCACCTGTTAGGGAAAGGCTTTCGTATTATTATAAATATAACAAAAGAAAAAGCACGCTTATAAGCGCACCATAAGAGTGCTTCTTCATACAATTCTCATGTAAGAGTTCTCGAAAATCATGTTAATCACAAAGAAAAGGCATTAGCTCATAAAAGCTAATGCCTTTTCTTTATTCATATTGTTCAGCATTCCAATCTTCTATATTCCATACTTTTGTTATCCACGATTCATAGAAAGAAGGTTCATGTGAGACAATTAAAATCGTTCCTTTGTATTGTTGTAACGCTTCCTGTAAAGCCATCTTAGTTTCTACATCCAAATGATTAGTCGGTTCGTCTAAAATTAAAACATTGCTTTTCGTTACGATAAGTTCACATAAACGCACTTTCGTTTGCTCTCCACCGCTTAATAAACGAATAGGTTTTAATACGTGTTCTTCTTTCAATCCACACTTCGCTAATGCTTGGCGCGCTTCTTTCTTTGTCATATCTGGTCGTTCTGCCCAAATTTTCTCTAACGGTGTTATTTCTGAAGCAAACTCTTCCTGTGCAAAATAAGCAGGATTTACTCGGTCCCCAACAAAAATCGAACCGCTTAGCGGCTTTATTTGACCTAATAACGTTTTTAATATTGTCGTTTTTCCAATACCATTCTGACCAACAATAGCTATCTTTTCTCCTTTTTTCACTTGTAAATTCAAGTCTGGAAATAACGGCTCACTATAACCCACTCTTAGTTTCTCAGCCTGTAATATACGACTTACTGGTTCATTATAAACAGTAAAAGCAAAACAGGACTGAGGTACATTATTTACCTTTTCAACCCTTCGCATTTTCTCCAATACTTTCTCTCGACTTTTTGCCTGTTTTGCTTTTCGAATTTTATTTTTTTGAATAAATGTTTCTAACTGAGCAATTTCTTTTTGTTGTTTCACATACGCCGATTGTAATTGTTTCCTTTGCACTTGATAACTTTGTAAAAACTTTTCATAATCCCCTACATATCGCTTAACTTTTCGTTCTTCTAGATGGTAAATGACATTCGTAATATTGTTCAAAAACACTTCGTCATGCGAAATGATAATATAAGCTTTTTCATACAACTTCAAGTACGATTGCAACCATTCTATATGTGCTGTATCTAAATAGTTCGTTGGTTCATCTAGCAATAAAACATCAGCTTTTTCTAGAAGAAGCTTTCCTAGTAATAACTTTGTCCGCTGTCCTCCACTTAACTTTGAAACATCCTTTTCCAATCCTATTTCAAACAGCCCTAAACCAATTGCTACTTCTTCAATTTCTGTATGAATTTGATAGAAATTAGAGTTTTCCAATATAGTTTGTAACTCTCCATACCTTACTAACAATTTTTCTACTTCTACTGCTTCAGCCATCTCTTCTGCAATTTTTAACATTTCGTATTCAATCGCATACAAGTTAGAAAATGCACTTTGCAAGTATCCTTCAATTGTTATTCCTTCTTGTAAATCTATATGCTGCTGCAAAAATCCAACCTTCACATGTGGAAACCATTCAATGTTCCCATCATCATGTATAAGTTCTCCTGTTAAAATTCTTAGCAGTGTTGATTTTCCAATCCCATTTTTCCCTACTAACCCAACATGCTCCCCCTTTAATAATCGAAAGCACACATTATATAAGATGGTTTTCTCACCATACGAATGACTTAAATTTTCTACTGTTAATATACTCATTTTTTTCTCTCCTTTACTTATCGTCCATAAGCTAAATAGAGAGACCAACAGTATGAAGCCTTATTTAATTATGCATATAAAAATGGGTAAGGTGAATACACCTTACCCATTACATATTATCGTAAAAAAGGATTAAGGTTCTTTACCTGCTGTCTTCAATTTAGCTTAATCTTAAAAAATGGGCAGACTTCTCCCATATCAAGCTAAAACCATTTGAAGAACAGTTGATAAAGTCATTTTATCCTTTCACTCCTTTAACATTTGTTATATTAAGAGTATAAACTACTCTGTTATATTCTATTCTCTATTTTCCCTTTTGTTCCTTCTCCATCTTTTCATATTCTAAAAAAAGCCTCTTAACAGTAATTATACTAAAAACTGTTAAAAGGCTTTTTCTATTTTTTCATATAAGGAGCTAACACACTTAAAATCTCTTCTTTATCCTTTTTTAATTCGAGTGATGTTAACATATCCATCGTTCTCGGCCTAGGTAATTTCACTTGTACCTCGCCAACTATTGACGCTGGTCTTTGAGATAAAATAAATACGCGATCTGAAAGCAAGATTGCCTCATCTAAGTCATGTGTCACCATAACGATTGTTTGCTTTTCTTGATGCCAAGAGTTTAAAAGCCAGCTATGTACTTCCATTTTTGTAAATGCATCTAATTTACCAAAAGGCTCATCCAGCAGCATAATTGGCTTTTCACATAAATATGTGCGCAGAAAACTAATTCTTTGACGCATACCACCAGATAATTCATCTGGATAATGGTCTGCATATTCATCTAGTTGGAACTGCTTTAATGCTTCCATTCCTTCTGTCAGCCTTTGTTTTTTCGGCTTTCCTTCAATTTCTAACGGAAGAACGATATTTTGCAAAGCTGATCGCCACTGTAGTAATAAATCTTGTTGTGGCATATAACTAACAACATCTTGCTCTTGTACTTGCTTATCGTTATACGTTACGTTCCCGCTTGTTGGTTTTTCAACATTTGCAATCATGTTTAATAATGTGCTTTTCCCGCAACCACTCGGTCCTACAAAGGAAACAAACTCTCCCTCTTGTATAGAGGCACTAATATTCTCTAATACATTCTTTCCGTCAAAAGATTTCACTATATTTTTTATTTGTAATCCGCTCATTTTTCACTTGGAAGGAATTCATTTGTAAAAGCATCTTTTACATCGATTTTCTTTTTAATAACTTTGTTGTCATATAAGAAATTCATGTAATTCGTCCAAATTTCTTCCTTCTGTACTCCCCATGCTTTAGCATCATCTTGATACTTCGTACTTAACCATTTTTGGCTTTCTTGAACTAAATCTTTATTTACATCTGGAACAGCTTTAATTAAAATATCAGCAGCCTCTCTCGGTTCCTTAATTGCAAAATTATAACCTTCTGTCGTTGCACTCATAAACTTTTTCACAAAGTCTTTATCTTGCTTCGTATGTTTTTCACTCGTAATAATAACAGGACTATAGAAATCAAGCGCTGGATCTAAGTCCTTCACCATAATCGTATTTAACTCTTTTCCTTGGCGCTTCGCTTCAATACCATCCCAACCGTAATAAATCCATTCGAAATCTGCATCACGACCGATTGATTTAAAGAAATCTGTTTGTCCTAAGATGATTTTTTCAACTTTATTAAAATCAGCTTGATGTTTATCCATAATCGTCTTTAATGTCGCTTCTTCCGCTGGTCCTCCCCAGCCGCCGTAACGTTTACCTTCAAAATCTTTCGGTGACGTCATATTATCTTTCTTAAGCGATGCAAACGCTGAAGTGTTATGCTGAATAATCGCTCCTACAGATACAACAGGAATTCCTTCCACACGAGCTAACGTTACATTTTCTTGTGCGCTTATTGCGAAGTCTGCTTTTCCTGATGCTATCATTTGCTCTGCTGTTACATTGTCACCTGGTTGAATAATTTCTACATCTAATCCTTGCTTTTTGTAATAATCTTTCGTTTGCGCTACATACAAGCCAGTATGATTCGTATTTGGAAACCAATCTAATACTACTTTTACTTTTTGATCTTTACTTGCACTTTCTTCTTTCTTCGCCGGATTACATCCAGCCACACCTACCGCTACTAAGGCAGCTAACATAACTTTCAAACCTTTTTTCATTTTCTGCCGTCCTTTCTATATATCCATGGTGCTGTTATTCTTGCCATAAACTCTACGATAAAATACAGGCATAATGTCACCATAACGATGATTGCTGCAACACCAAATACTCGGGCAGTCAAAAAGGATTTTGTAGCCCTCGTAAGCATAACGCCTAATCCTTCACTTGCACCGAGCCATTCTCCGATAATTGCCCCCATTACGCTATATGTAACTGCAATTTTTAAACCTGAGAAAAAGTATGGAAGCACTGCTGGAAATTTTACTTTCTGGTAAACTTGCCATTTTGTCGCCTTCATTGTTTGTAACAGTTTCAGCATGTTTTTATCTACTGTTTGAAAACCTTCTAAAATACTAAGCGCAATTGGGAAGAAACAAACGAGTATTACGACCATTACTTTCGGCAACATCCCATATCCAAACCAAATAATAAATAGCGGTGCAAGTACAACAATTGGAATTGTTTGCGAAATAACGAGCAATGGATTTATTAAAATACGAAATAACGGTATAACGTCCATAATAATTGCGATGCTCGTCCCCAATAAAATTGCAAAGAATAGTCCAATTATAACTTCCTGGAGTGTTTGCATCGTATTTGGTAATAGTAAATCTTTCATCCCAATTAATTCTTGAACAATGGCAGAAGGCTTTGGTAAAATCCACGGTTCGATTTTAAATAATGAAACAGATCCTTCCCATATCGCAATGAGAAGGATAAGCCAAATAGTTGTAATAAGTTTAGATTGCTTCTGGTTTTGCATATTCATCACGGTACTTCCAAACCTTTTCATCTATCGTTACACCAGTGCTTGGACGATAATGGATTTTAATAGAAGTAATCACTTCTTCTGCTCCAGCATCGACGCAAGCTTGTTGCGCACGTTTAACGACATCAAGAAGTACATCTAATTCTCCTTCCAAAGTTGTTTCCATTGCCCCTACTTCATAACGAACTCCCGATTGTTGCACAACTTCAATTGCTTTATCGACAACAGAATATACATCTTTCGTTTTTGCTTGTGGTACTACTGAAAATGACATTGTAACTTGTTGTGACATAATAAAATCCCCCTTATAAAAATAAATTTCAAAAATAAGAAAAGGCTTTCCTACTGCGTAGGAAAGCCTTGTATGCAAGTTATTACAGAATAACATATGCTACATCACTTTAAGTAACTCCCTACGCTGGCATTATCCAGATCAGGTTGAGGGTCGATGTTTACTTACATCCTCTCAGCCAATTGGCTCCCCGGTCCTTAATTCGTTTTCATTGTAGCATGATTTATTTTATTGAACAAACAAAAGCATGCATAATCATTTCATTATTTTTGGAAAATAACCAACTTTTTCACCATGAGCTAATAACTGCTGAATAAATTCTTTATTAATTGCTGGTACTATCAATTCTTTTTTCTTAATCCATTTATTCGTTCTACGCGTACCCATTACAATTTCAGATTGCTGCGCTCCATCTCCTGCAACTTGAGAAGCAATTAACTCTGCTATTACTTCATTTCCCTTCGCTAATGCAAGTCCGGTATTTACATATTCTGAAAGTGGAACCATTTCAAGATTGTATCCACACTCTCCAATTAGCTGTATAAATTGTTCAAACTCAATTTGATGTGGATGACAAATATGTAACGTCTCTCCTATAATTTGCGCATCTTGCAAATACGATACAATTGATTTACTAGCAAAATCAATTGGTGTGAAATCAACTTTCCACTTCACATTTGGTGCTTTCCCAATTAATAGCATTGTTTTAATAAGACGATAAAATGCGTTTCCTTCAATATTTTGTTGGAACGAACCTGTTTCTGAATGACATGCTAAATTACCTGCACGATAAATATTTCCGCGCAAACCATTTTTCATTGCTTCACGAACAATGTTTTCCGCTTGTAGTTTACTATTTGAATATACATTCTCTAAGTCTACACTGTAATTAAAATCACCAGTTTTCATGTATGTATCCCATTGATCTACCGCTAATTCTAACGGGATACCAATTGTAGAAATAAAATGGAATGTAGCACCTTTCTCCGCTAATGCTAGCATACGGCTAGTTCCTTGGACATTTATATTTTCAAATTGTTTTACATCCCCAAAATGTCTTACATCTGCACCGCAATGAATTATCGTATCCATCTTAGAACTGATGAACATAAATTCTTCTTCGCTCATCCCAAGATACTCTTCTCCCAGATCACCAGCTACGGCCTGTATACGCTGTAACCATTCTTCACATACATCATTAAAGTAGCCTGTTAATGTATCTATAATTCTTTGCTGCACATCTTTAGTTGGTCTTACTAAACAATAAATAGTAGCAGCTGTATCTCTCAACAATTCATATAATATGTGTGATCCTAAATAACCAGTAGCTCCTGTTAAAAAGACATTTGAAATCTGGTTTTCTTCCAAAACGTTTGCATACGTGATAGTATCTGGTTCGTGAATCACTTTATATTCACGAAATACTTCTTCTTTCTCTACTTTTACTTCTCGCTCAATTCGAGCTAATCCATATATCGTTCTTTCTTTAAAGAAATCTTGAATTGTTAAATGTGAGAAATCTTCTTTTAACAATGTTAAGACTCGTAATACTTTTAATGAATGTCCACCAATTGTAAAGAAATCATCATGCACTCCAACTTTTGAAATTCCTAATACTTCCGCCCAGGCGTTCGCTATTTGTTTTTCTGCTTTATTAGAAGGTGCAACATATTCTTGTAGACGAACCGGTTCATACTTTTCTTCTAACTGAGCTAACTTCTTAACATCAATCTTTTTATTAGGTGTAAGTGGTAATTCATTAATATAAATTAGTTTAGATGGCACCATATAATCTGGTAATTGCTCTTGTAACTGATAAACTAATTCTGGTATTTCTTTTTTATTTAAAGTTGTATAGAACGCGATTAAATATTGGCTACCTTCCTTACTCTTCTTAGCAAAAACAGCATTTTCTTTTATATTATGATTTTGAGAAATTTTACTTTGGATTTCGCCTAGTTCAATACGATGTCCTCTAATTTTTACTTGATCATCTTTCCGATGTAAAAACTCTATATTTCCATCCTCTAGCAACTTAACGATATCACCTGTTTTATATATATTAACTATAGGATTAAAAGGGTTCGGAATAAAAGCTTCAATTGTTTTATTAGGCTTATTAAAATACCCTTTTGCTAATCCCACTGAATCTATATATAATTCACCAGGTACACCAATTGGACAAAGATTCATATTCTCATCCAAAATCATAACTTGATAATTAGCACATGGTTTACCAATGGGAATACTCGCAACATCCTCATTTAACTGACTAGGTATTTTATAGGTTGTCGTCACTACAGTACATTCTGTCGGTCCGTATACATTATGAATTTCAACATTTGTACCTATTCTTTCTCTCCACAATTTAATAACCTCTACAGGCAACATTTCACCGCCAATCGCAATTCTTTTTAGGGAAGCTAGCTTATATATATCTTCTTCTGCCAAATAAGTTGCTACTTGTCGAACAAAAATTGTTGCTAATGCCAAGATTGAAGTTGCTTTCACTTTATAGATTGCATTTGCAAATGCTTCTACAGACAATCGCTCTTCCTCTAATAGTACATATAAGTTTCCTCCACAGAATAAAGAAGCAAATGACTCCCATACAGAAGCATCGAAACTAAAGGAAGGAAATTGGGCAAATACATCCTCTTCTGTCAATTCATATTGCTTTTTCATCCAAGTATACAGATTAACAACGCCTCTATGTGCTAACATCGTTCCCTTTGGATTCCCTGTTGAACCAGATGTATAAATCATATAAGCTACATCATCACAATGAATAGACAACTTTACATCTATATCTTCATAAGTTTCACTATCATACATTGAAACTGTTTGAACCCCATCACATGTTATAGGCGTCTCTTTCATCAATATAACTTTCGCTTGGCTATCTTGAATAATGTACTGTATTCTACTTTCCGGATAATCTGGATCAATCGGAACATACGCTGCACCAGCTTTTAATATAGCTACCATACTTACTACTGTGTCTATGCTACGTTTCATAAATATTCCAACATAGTCTCCTAATTGGACGCCGTTTTTGATTAACATATGAGCTATTTGATTACTTTTTTTATTTAGCTCCTCATAAGTTAAAGTACCTTCCCTTGAAGATAAAGCTATACGATTTGGAAATTGAGTAACAGTATTATAGAACATATCGACGATACTTTTCTCAGGATATACTGCTGTCGTATCATTCACTTGACTATAAAGTGCCATCTCGGCCTCTGTAATAATATTAAAATTATTTATATGATTATTCTTATTTTGTGATTTATTAATTAAAACACCTTGTATTTGTTGTGCATAACGAGTAATTGTTGTCTCTTTCCAATTAACACTATTAAATATTATTTCTACACTTTGCATATTTTTACTAAATACAAATTGTAATGTATTCGTGTCTTGTAGCTCATAATATGTTTCGCCAATAATAATAGGTGACATTTCATATAATGTATTACCGTTTTGAAACTCTTCTATTTCTTCCTCATTCATTTCTTTAATTTGCTCCAGTTGCTCTTCAATTTGTAAATTTAAACTTTCATAGGAGAGAAAATTAGAAACTTCAATAGTAATCGGAAATAAACTTCCTCTTACATGATAAAGCACGACAATATGTTTTTCTTTAGAAATATGATATAACCACGTTGCAGTCGCTCCTATTAAATCTACAATGTGAGTCAAATTTGAAAACAGTTCCGTTTTCCTTTTTATCCTAAGTTCTGTTCCTTGCACATCTTTAGGTATTTTAATACTTCCTTCTACTTTTTCTAAAAATTCTTTTACCATCTCACTATAAGAAATTGCTAATTTCATATTTATGTAAATTCCTCTCTTAAATATAATAAAGGTGTGAAAATTCACACCTTTTTTATCCCTTATTAAAGGGCAGATTCGTTCAATTCATAATCAGTAGCGGAGATACCCCCTTGATTAGAATTGAACTTTCTCCTTATTCGCTTTTAAACTCACCAATAAGCTCTTGTAATTCCTGAGAGAGCCAACTTAAAGAAGTCGCTAATTCTGCAATATCTTGTACTGATATTTCTTGCTCTTTCATGCTTTCTTCAACATTACTACTGCTGTTGGCATAAGTATTTGCAATATGTGATAATTCATTTACGACTTGAACAATATTCTGGCTATTTTGTAAAATATCACTCGAATTACCAGAAACAGCTTTTACTTGATCTGTAACAGATTGCGCTGATTTTGAGATTTTTTCAAAGAAATCTCCGCTACTTTGAACAAGCGAAATTCCAGTTTCTACTTCTTTTGAACCTTTTTGCATGGAAACTACAGCATCTTCTGTCTCAGCTTGTGTTTCACCAATTAATTTCGCTATATCTTTAGCAGACGCTTCCGTCTGTTCTGCTAATTTTCGTACTTCATCAGCAACAACTGCAAACCCTCTTCCAGCTGCTCCAGCACGTGAAGCCTCAATAGAAGCATTTAAAGCTAATAAATTTGTTTGATTTGAAATACCTGTAATTACAGTTACGATATCACTAATTTCTTTTGACCTTGTTTCTAACGAATAAATGATGGAAGACAAATCTTGTACTGCATTTTGGATTAAACTCATTTGATTAATAATTTGTCCAATCACTTCATTACCTTCAATTGAATGTTGTTCCATACCTTCAGAAGCAACCGCAACTTGTTTCGCAGCCCCAGTTATCTCTTCTACCTTATCTTCCATTCCATGTACAATCCCTAAACATTGTTGTACTGAAGTTTTTTGAGACTGTGCCCCTACTCTTAAACCTTCAATAGAACTTGCAATCTCTTGAACTGCCATGCTGTTTTCCTCTGTACTCGCCGACAATTCTTGTGAAGAAGAAGAAACTTGCTCAGCAGTTTGCCTTACTTTATCTATAATCCCTTTAAACTTTTCAATCGTGTTATTGAAATAAACATTAATAATTCCAATATCATCTGGTCTTTCTTTTAATTTAATACTCAAGTCACCTTCACCAATTTTACGTAACCCTTCTCGTAAATCTTTTAATGGAGCTAGCGAGTGACGCACGATAAAGAATTGAGTAATAGTCGCAATTGCTAATGAAATAATGATAAAGAGTAAACCCTGTATCATAAACTTCTCTTTTGTAATAGGAACAATGGAAGCATCTAAGTCAGCGGCAACAATTGCAATAATATTGTTTTCTCCATCTGTAATTGGTTCTAATATTGTCACCCACGAACCTATTTCATCTTCATATACTTCTGTCATTTGAGCCTTTTTCGTATCAATCACTTTATCGTATGCCTTCATCCAATGAGCGGGTTGTTCATAATAATCTCCCGGCTTTATAGGAAACGCATTTGTTAACTCTGTAGTCAAACCAACGAGTTGTAATTCTCGCTTTTCATTCGGCTTTGCTCCTGTAACATACGTTTGTCCAACGCTTTTCAATTCTTTTGATACTTCATCTAATTTCTCTGTTAACTTTTCTTTTTTCACTTTTTCGGCTGTAGGATCTTTCGCCATGTCTCTAACTAATTCTACATCCAGTTTTTTCAATACTATTTCTCCTGTTTCAATAGACTGCCTTTCAAATAAAGACATCATACTATTTTGAAACATATTGAAACTTAATGCACCCATACTTCCAACAAGTGTCAAAATAACTAATACGGTTAATAAGACGTTCTTTTGAAGGAACGATAACTTATGCCAATATTTTTTCATTAATATCCACCTTCCTTAATCAACACAAACAAAAAAACAAAATATATGGATATTTTGTTTGAAAATGTTTCTCAATATGTTCGAGAATAAAAAAAAGCCAATGTAAAAGCATTGGCCAAGACCAACCCTATCCGTCCGGTAACTGGCTAGCGTAGCCTTTCGACCTTAGCTCCTGTAGTTTTGCGTCCTCATGTTTCCATCAGTTTGCCTTTCTCGCTGAACGAGTTGAACGATATGGGAGTTCTATGAGAATTAATTTATTCTCTTTCAAAGATTACAACATATAAATCAAAATGTCTACTTATTTAGAGATATAAATACAAATTTTTAATGCATTGCTTTTTCGAAATAATTTCAAAAAGTACGTGAATGTTACTTTTTTTGTGTTATATAATAAAAAATGTATAAATAACAAGGATTTCTTCGGGTATTTATTTAATTTTCATTCAAATTAAACTATTCGAATATATCTTAACTAATGAATTTCGGAGGTAGTTTATCATGTTTTGGCTACAATTTCTTACCTTGTTACTCTGTATTTTTATTGGTGCACGCCTAGGCGGAGTTGGTTTAGGAGTAATGGGTGGAGTTGGTATGGCAATACTCGTTTTTGTCTTCCACCTACAACCAACCGCGCCTCCTATCGATGTAATGCTTATGATTTTGGCAGTAATTACAGCTGCTGGTGCTTTGCAAGCTGCTGGAGGAATGGACTATCTTGTTCATCTAGCTGAAAAGGCATTACGAAAAAATCCAAAGCGTATTACTTTTTTTGCTCCAATTGTTACTTATTTATTCACACTATGTGCAGGTACTGGTCACGTTGCCTATTCTGTACTTCCTGTTATTGCAGAAGTCTCTCGTGAATCAGGGATTAGACCGGAACGCCCAATGTCGATTGCCGTAATCGCTTCTCAACAAGCAATTACAGCTAGTCCAATTTCAGCTGCCACAGTTGCTCTTTTAGCAATGTTAGCTGACTATAAAATCACTTTATTAGATATTTTAAAAGTGAGTATTCCTTCCACTTTCATTGCTTGTATGTTAGCAGCATTCGTTGCTAGTAAGATGGGAAAAGAATTAAATGAAGACCCTGAATACTTAAAACGATTAAAAGAAGGAATGATTCCTAAGCTTGAAGAGAAAAAAGAATTTGTAGGTGTAAAGGGCGCAAAATTATCAGTTATCCTTTTCCTTGTAGGAACCTTCCTTGTTGTACTTCTTGGTTCATTTGAAGCACTTCGTCCAGGATGGATAGTTGATGGGAAGTTAGCCCGTCTTTCCATGCCGAATACAATTGAGATGGTTATGTTAACTATCGCGGCTCTTATTATTATTTTCTGTAAACCAAATGTAGAAAGCATTGTGTCTGGTAACGTCTTTAAAGCGGGGGCAACAGCAGTTGTTGCTATTTTCGGTATCGCTTGGATGGGAGATACTTTCTTTAATGGAAACTTAAATATGATTCAAGGATCCATTCAGCATTTAGTAACAAGTGCACCTTGGCTATTTGCCATCGCACTATTCATTCTATCTATTTTACTGTACAGCCAAGCAGCAACAGTACGTGCCTTAATGCCACTTGGACTATCCCTTGGTATTCCACCAGCGCTACTGATTGCGATGTTCCCTGCAGTAAACGGATATTTCTTCATTCCAAACTACGGCACAATCGTTGCTGCCATTAACTTTGACCGTACCGGTACAACAGGTATTGGTAAATACGTATTAAATCATAGCTTTATGATTCCAGGCTTAATCGCAACATTTACTTCTATCGGAATTGGAATGCTCTTAATTTCAATTATGTTTTAAAGAAAAAGCACAAACCTTTATTTAAAAAGGTTTGTGCTTTTTTAATCAAATGTTTGTTTAAATTTTTGGGCAGTCTATTTCTCCATGCAGCACTTAAAATGCTACACGTCCTTCCCTACAAACTTCTCTTTACTTCTTCAGCTAATTTTCTCGTACTTTCATACGCCGATTCAGCTAAACTAATTGCTGAAATAACTGAAACACCGTCCGCACCCGCTTCTATAACTGCTGCTGTATTTTCAATTGTAATCCCACCAATACCAACGATTGGCACTGTAATTCCTTGTTCTCTAAAATAAGCTAATCCTTTCGTTCCTTGAACCGCTTTCGTATCTTTTTTCGTACTCGTTGGGAAAATAGGTCCAACGCCTAAATAATCTGCTCCATTTTCGATTGCAAAGCGTGCTTCTTCAATTGTATGAGCAGATACGCCGATAATTTTATCTCCCATTTTTTCACGAACAGATGTAATTCCTTCATCATCTTGTCCTACATGAACACCATCTGCATCTAATTCAATGGCTAATTCTACATCATCATTTACAATGAAAGGAACGCTATATTCCTTACAAAGCGTCTGCAATTCTTTTGCAAAGCGCACTCTATCTTCTCCGATTAAAGAACCTTCCCCCTTCTCGCGAAACTGAAAAATTGTCACTCCACCATCTAACGCTTCTTTCAATACAGCTAAAGGATCCCTCGTGCAGTTATTACTTCCCATAATAAAATACACTTGCAATAGCTTAGACATTTTATCTATTTCAATGCGTGCCATTTCTTTCACTCCCTCTTACTCTAACTCCTCAATCTTTCCATACTTCTCAATATCACCAGAAGTAGTATTCGCTAACTGATTTAAAAATTCAATTTGGAAACTACCAGGTCCCTTTTCCACGGTCTTAGCAGCTGCCAGTTCCGAAGCTACACCATAAAACGTTAATGCTGCTACTGCTGCTTTTACATAATCTTTTTCCACTGCTACAAATGCTCCTATTACAGAAGTTAGTAAACAACCTGTTCCCGTAACTTTCGTTAAAATAGGGTGACCATTTCGAATAACAATAGTTCTCTCTCCATCTGTAACAACATCTTCTTTTCCAGTAATGACCGCAACTGTATTTAGTTCATCTGCTGCCTGCCTTGCAATACTTACAACATCGCCATTTCCAGTACCAGCGTCTACCCCTTTAATTTCCCATTTCTCATTAATAACATTTGCTATTTCAGCTGCATTTCCGCGGATAATTGCTAAATCAATTTCAGCCGGAATATGTCTCGCAACTTCTGTTCGATACGAAGTTGCTCCTGCACCAACTGGATCAAATAGTACTGGCACATTGTTCGCATTTGCTGATTTACCCGCGAGTAACATCGCTTCTACTTCTTCAGGACGAAGTGTCCCCATATTTAATACTAACGCTCCAGCAATGCTAGCCATTTCTGCTACTTCTTCTTTTGCATACGCCATTACAGGCGATGCCCCAAGTGCCAACAAACCATTAGCAGTAAAATTTGTTACAACAACATTTGTAATATTATGAACAAGCGGATTAGATTCTCTCACCAAATCCACTACTTTACTAATTTCTTTCATATTCATCCTTTTCATCTCCTAACTATAATGATGGGAGATACACAAAAAGACACTTTGCGCGTACGCAAAGTGCCTGAATATGTGCTTTTACACTCTCCCTACGCTGGCATTATCCAACAGGTTCAAATGGTCAATGACGGACTAGTAGCCATACTCTCAGTTTGTATCCACAAACTCCCATGTGTTTCTTATTCATCTACTTCAAAGTCTACTCTTATTCTAGTAAAATAACAAGTTCTTTACTTTTCTATTTACTGTAGAAGCAACTGATAAAGTGAAACTTTAATCAGTTGGGATTTTGTTAACTCCATTAAAAACAGCTGAAATATGGAGCGAAACTGAATCTCAAGAAGATGTATGCTATATTTAACTTATGGAAATTTGAAAGGATGTTTTTAATATGTCAAAAAGCGTTGTAATCGCTGAAAAACCTTCCGTTGCACGAGATATTGCTCGTGTACTGAAGTGTGATAAAAAAGGAAACGGCTATCTTGAAGGTAGTAAATATATTGTAACTTGGGCTTTAGGTCATCTCGTTACATTAGCAGATCCAGAAAGTTATGATGTAAAATATAAAAAGTGGAATTTAGAAGATTTACCGATGCTACCTGAGCGTTTGAAATTAACGGTTATTAAACAAACTGGTAAACAATTTAATGCTGTAAAAAGTCAGCTACTTAGAAAAGATGTAAATGAAATTATTGTAGCAACAGACGCTGGACGTGAAGGGGAATTAGTCGCACGCTGGATTATCGATAAAGTTAAGCTAAATAAACCAATCAAACGTTTATGGATTTCTTCTGTAACCGATAAAGCAATTAAAGATGGTTTTGCAAATTTAAAACCAGGTAAAGCCTATGACAATTTATACGCTTCAGCAGTTGCGCGTTCAGAAGCTGACTGGTATATCGGTCTTAATGCAACTCGTGCTTTAACGACTCGCTTTAATGCCCAGTTAAATTGCGGCCGTGTACAAACCCCTACTGTTGCTATGATTGCTAGTCGTGAGGATGAAATAAAGAACTTCAAAGCACAAACTTACTACGGCATCGAAGCTCAAACAATGGAGAAGCTCAAACTTACTTGGCAAGATGCAAATGGCAATAGCCGTAGTTTTAATAAAGAAAAAATCGATGGTATTGTAAAAAGTTTAGATAAACAAAATGCTACTGTTGTGGAAATTGATAAGAAACAGAAGAAGTCATTCTCTCCTGGTCTTTACGATTTAACTGAATTGCAACGTGATGCAAATAAAAAGTTCGGTTACTCTGCTAAAGAAACATTAAATATTATGCAAAAATTGTATGAACAGCATAAAGTACTAACGTACCCTCGTACAGATTCACGCTACATTTCATCTGATATCGTTGGAACACTTCCAGAACGTCTAAAAGCATGTGGTGTTGGAGAATACCGTCCCTTCGCACATAAAGTATTACAAAAGCCTATCAAACCTAACAAATCATTTGTTGATGATAGTAAAGTAAGCGATCATCATGCGATTATTCCAACAGAAGGATACGTTAACTTCTCAGCATTCACAGATAAAGAACGCAAAATTTATGATTTAGTTGTAAAACGTTTCTTAGCTGTTTTATTCCCAGCATTCGAATACGAACAACTAACGTTACGCACAAAGGTCGGCAATGAAACATTCATTGCACGCGGAAAAACGATTTTACATGCTGGTTGGAAGGAAGTATACGAAAATCGATTTGAAGACGATGATGTAACTGATGACGTAAAAGAGCAGATTCTACCTCACATTGAAAAGGGCGATACATTAACTGTAAAGTTACTTATGCAAACATCAGGTCAAACGAAAGCACCTGCACGCTTTAATGAAGCAACTTTACTTTCAGCAATGGAGAATCCTACAAAATATATGGATACGCAAAATAAACAACTTGCTGATACGTTAAAATCGACTGGTGGATTAGGTACTGTAGCGACACGTGCAGATATTATCGACAAACTTTTCAATTCTTTCTTAATTGAAAAACGTGGTAAAGATATTCACATTACATCAAAAGGTCGTCAATTACTTGATTTAGTACCAGAAGAATTAAAATCACCTACACTAACTGGTGAGTGGGAACAAAAACTTGAAGCAATTGCAAAAGGAAAATTAAAGAAAGAAGTATTCATTTCGGAAATGAAGAACTATACGAAAGAAATTGTTTCTGAAATTAAATCGAGTGATAAAAAATATAAACATGACAACATTTCAACGAAGTCTTGTCCAGACTGCGGTAAACCAATGCTAGAAGTAAACGGCAAAAAGGGAAAAATGCTCGTATGCCAAGATCGTGAATGTGGTCATCGTAAAAATGTATCTCGTACAACAAACGCTCGCTGTCCGCAATGTAAGAAGAAACTAGAATTACGTGGTGAGGGTGCAGGCCAAATTTTCGCATGTAAATGTGGCTATCGTGAGAAATTATCAACATTCCAAGAACGACGTAAAAAAGAATCTGGAAACAAAGCCGATAAACGCGACGTTCAAAAATATATGAAACAACAGAAAAAAGAAGAAGAACCATTAAATAACCCATTCGCAGAAGCATTAAAAAAATTAAAATTTGATTAAACAAAAAGGTTCCTACCTCTATCGGTAGGAACCTTTTATTTTAGTGAATGATTTTACTTCCTTTTGCATTCTCAACAAATTTTTCACTTGATTTGTTAATTGGTGTTTTCAGTAATAACGCAGCAACAATCATAACTACTACGAAAGCACTTAACACAAGTAAATCTCGTGTTACGATATCCCAAAGCATTCCGCCAACTGTTTCACGAATTGCGCTAATTGCGTATGTGAATGGTAAGAACGGATAAATCGCTTGGAAGAACGCTGGTGTCATTTGGATTGGGAATGTTCCGCCCGATCCTGCTACTTGTAGTACAAGTAAAATGATCGCCATCGATTTCCCAACGTTTCCGAAAATAGAAACGAGTGAGTATACGATACAAACGAAGACTCCACCAATAAATAAACTAAATAACACAAACCAGAACTTATCGACTACGTACGTACCGAGTAAGAATATATCTCCCATCGATACGATAAACGCTTGTGAAAGACCTATCGTTAAGAATGTTAATAAACGTCCGAAGTAAATTTCATGGCTCTTATAATTCGCGCCCTCTTCGTGTACTTCTACCGTTAATAATGAAACCATTAATAATGCGCCTACCCATAATGCAAGCACTGTATAGAATGGTGACATCGCTGAACCGTAGTTCGGCATCGCAAATAATTTATTTTCTTTTAAATTTACTGGATTCGCAAAGTAATCACTTTGCTTTTCAACATCATTTTTCAATAAACGTATGATGTCTTTTAAATCCTCTTCAGATTCAAAATCACGAATTTTATCTGCTAATTCTTTAATCTTTTTCTCAGTCTCCGGCATTTCAGCTTTAATATCTGCCAATTTCTTTTTCCCGTCTACTAAGCCTTTTGATGAATCTTCTAGTAATTTTTTAACATCTGGAAGCTTTTTATCTGCCTCTTTTAAAATTTGAGATGTGTTTTTGGACATACGTTTCGTACGTTCAATTGCTGTGTTAAAGTTTGGAACGATTTCTGAATCATATGTTGCTAAGAAATCACCTAATTGAGCTGAAGCATTTTTAGTCGCTTCATTAATGCTTTCTACAACCTCTTTTGTAGGCTTCTGTCCATTATTAATTAGTGTAGTTGCTTTATTCGTTGCATCTATACCTTTTTGAACAGAATTTTGTATTTTGTTCAATTTTGCAATTCCGCCATTAAGGTTTTTTCCGCTATTTACATCTGCTAATACCTTATTTGTGCTTTCTAGAACCGGAATCGCATCACCAATTAGATTATTAGTAGCTTGTAGTTGACCATTTAAATCGTTTAAAGCCACTTTTGTACTATCTAATCCATTAACACCTCTATTATTTACGTCTGCTATAACACCTTCTAAATTATTTTTTGCCTTTTCATATTCATTTTTCACACTATCGTATGCTTCATTTGCATCAGCTTTAGCTTGATCGACTGTGCTGACTGCTTTTTTATAATCTGCTACAAACGTTTCATTATAATCTTTTTCCGCTTGATCAATTAATCCATTTGCTGCATCTAACTTTTGATTCGCTACATCTGTTACATCTTTCTTTACTTCTTGTCCTGTACCGATAACATTTACAATATCTTTAATACCCTTGTTTGCATTTTCCATACCGCTTTTTAGCTTAGTTAAGCGATCCACTCGCCCTTGGAAAAAGCTTTGACCAAAATCAGTCGTCGCTGACTTTTGAAGTTCAGTAAATACATTAATAAGATATGCAATACTATCTGTACGCCCTTGAAGATTTTCAGAAACCGCATTAAGGTCTTGTTTTGCCTTTTCTGGATCAAACTGACCATTTTGCAATCCATTCACAACACTTTTTCCGTATGCTGTTCCTGCACGTGCTGAGTTTAAAACGTTATTAACTGTTTGATTAATGTTTCTTGCAATGTTTTTATAACCTTCATCATTCATCTTTGAAAGATCAGGGCGTGCTGGGAACTCCGGTAATCCCTTCATACCAGAAAGGTCTATCCCTGGATTCATTAAAAAGTTCGTAAAAGCATTGGCCTTATCCATTACATCTTTTGCTACAGTTAAATTGTTTCTCATTGTTCCAGGTGCGTTCTTTAAAGTTTCATCATTATTTGCAAAGAATTTATCTAAATTCCCTAACGCTTCTTGCCCATCATTCATAACACTCTCTACAACTGGCAACTCTTTTTGCGCTACTTTCACAACATCTTCTGCTCGAGTTGCATCATCTAACGCCTTATCCATAAGTGTATTCATTTCTGGGAACTGCGCTTCTAACTTAAAGACAAGATCTTTTACTTTCTCGATACTTGGTAAGTTTGTTTCTAAATCGATTCCAAGGTCATTGAAGATTTTAAAAATCTCACCGTTCGCTGTTTTAACGAAGTTTTTACTAATTTCTTCCGTAATACCTGATGCACCTTTTGCTGTAATCTTCGGTGCAATCGCGTTTACTTTTTCATTCACATAGTAATCCAGTTCTGGTTTTTTCGGATTTTCATCCAGAACAGTTGCGATTTTTTCAGAGAAGTCTTTTGGAATCGTAATACTTGCATAATAATCCCCACGCTCAACTCCGTAAATTGCTTGTTTTTCATCTACAAATTTCCAGCCAAGATTTTTGTTTTTCTTAAGGGAATCTACAATCTCTTTCCCGATATTAATATCTTTCCCTCTTAAATTAGAACCTGCATCTTGGTTAGAAACTGCAATGGGAACCTCTTTTGTATTTCCATACGGATCCCAAGAAGCTTTAATGTTAAACCATGCATATAACGATGGTAAAATCATTAATCCTAAAACAATAACAATTGCAGCCCAATGTTTGGCTACATTCCGTAAATCTGTCTTATAAATACGCCAAATTTGTTTCATAGAAGTTATCACCTAATTATATATTTTTCCTTCTTTAGAAAATGATACATGCATTTTGCAATTATATCACTTTCTACATCGTGTATTAACCAAAAACGTACTATTTTTTCCCATTAACTTTCACTTACTTCATTATATAACGAAGTGAGTCAAAGTATGAATACAAAATGACCAAATCGGTTTTACATTCAATAATAACAAATATATATGAAATGTCATAAAAAATACAAGTATTTTCTCTTGGAAATACTTGTATTCCTAAAAAAAATCCTCACAGCTTTTATTCTCTGTGAGGATTTCTTCTATTATATATCCAATTGAACCTCTACACCGAAATGATCTGAAATTACATTTCTGTTTGTACCATTAAAAATAACTTTTGAAGAATGAACTTTTTTACTTTGGTTACACAATATTAGATCGATTCGCAAATTATGTTTATTTTCATCCCAACCAGCAATCTCACCTTGGACAGTCGTTCCTTCATCCTTCTCTATTGCTAATTCATATGTGTCATACAACCCTTTTTGCATCATATACTCATAACCTTCGCCTTCCAACCGAGCATTGTTATTAAAATCCCCCATTAAGAAGGCGAGCTTATTGCTATCTACACGCTCCATCAAACGATCGACTTGACCTTCGAATGACTCTTCTTCATCATTCCACCAACCGAGATGGCAAGAGTAAAACGTTATATCCTTACCATTATAAGCAATTGTTGCACTTACAATTTTACGCGTTTTCCAATACGTTGTATCCTCGTTTTCTGAAATGAAGAACGTATCTTCTTTTATAATATTATGCTTCGTTATAATTGCTAATCCTTCTTCATACACGTCATAACCAATATGAGAGAAATCCCAAGTAATATTGTAATCTTTTACATGTAGCGCTTTTAACTCTTCTAATAGTAAAAGTCCAAAATTATCTTCTTTCTTGTTACCGCATACATTTTCAGCTTGTATGGACTGACTTACTTCTTGCAATGCGATGACATCGTACTCTTCTTCTTGAATTACTTTAGCAAGGTATTGTATCTTTTCTATTTGATTCTCTTCTTGCCAAGAATGACAGTTTAAAGTTAGCAATTTCATATTATTACGCACCTAACATATCTTGAATGTCTGACTTTAATACGTCAGCTTTCGGACCATATACCGCTTGTACACCTTTATCTTTTACAATAAGCCCTAAAGCACCATTTTGTTTCCACTGTGCTTCTGGTGCAACAACATCTAAATCTTTTACTGTTACACGTAAGCGTGTCATACAAGCATCTACGTCAGCAATATTTTCTTTTCCACCTAATAAATCGATAACTTTTGTTGCTAATGAACCGTCTTGTACATTTCCTGTTCCTTCTGATGCCTCATCTTCATTATCAATATAGTTACCTGCACGCCCTGGTGTTGGTAAATTGAATTTTTTAATTAAGAAATTAAATAGTGTAAAGTTAAGACCGAAGAACACTAATGAAACAATAACAAAGTTGATTAAGTCTCTTGTTAAACCTGCGTTAACCATCATTGGCGTACGAGTAATTAACTCAATAAATCCAAATGCATGAACACGTAAGTTAATTAAATCAGCTAGCGCGAATGCAAGTCCTGTTGTAATAGCATATACAACATATAATACTGGAGCAATAAACATGAACATGAATTCAATTGGTTCTGTTACACCTGTTAAGAATACTGCTAATGCTGCTGATAAAAACATTGGTTTATATTTTGCACGCTTTTCTTTATCAACGTTACGGAACATCGCAAATGCAATTCCCATTAAAGCTGCTGTTGAGCCGATAACTTGTCCAGCTTTGAAACGAGCTGGTACAACGTTATTTAATAAATCGTTATATGCCTTCGTATCTCCATTTGCTAATAAATTATTTAAATCTGTAATCCATGCAAGCCATAATGGATCTTGTCCTGCTACAACTTGTCCAACTTTTGAACCAGTTAGCATCGTATATGTTCCGCCTAGCTCTGTATAGTTCATCGGAATCGTTAACATATGGTGTAAACCAAATGGTAATAATAAACGCTCTAACGTTCCATATACAAACGGTGCAACAACTGGTGCACTATCTTTTGAAGCTGCAATCCAGCGACCAAATTCATTTAACCCACTTTGGATGAATGGCCATAGAAGTGATAATACAATCGCAGTAACTGTAGACCAAAGAATTACAACGAATGGTACAAATCGTTTTCCATTAAAGAATGCTAATGCCTGTGGCAGTTTATTATAGTTATAATATTTGTTATATAAAGTAGCTCCTAAGAAACCTGTGATAATCCCTACGAACACTCCCATGTTTAATGCAGGTGCACCAAGTACAGAAGTAAAGTAATCTTTTACAATTAAATCTCCCGCTATTACTGAAGAAACTTTCGCTTTTGAATCCGCTAACATTTCAGCGTTTACCCCAAATATAGCTCCTGTAATTCGGTTTGTTAAGACGAATGCTAATAGCGCTGCAAATGCACCACCTGCGCGATCTTTCGCCCAAGATCCCCCAATTGCTACTGCGAATAAGATGTGTAGATTTGTAATGATTGCCCAACCGATGTCTTCCATTACGCGAGCGATTGTATGAACTGCGTTAACATCCCCAGCAGACATACCAATTAACTTACCGATGGAAATCATTAAACCAGCTGCTGGCATTACGGCTACAACAACTAATAACGCTTTCCCGAACTTTTGCCAAAAATCAAAAGACGTAATTTTCATCTGTTCTTCCTCCCCTTTATTTATAAAAACATAATGATTTAAATTATAATTTCTGTTCCCTTTATGAAAACGATTCCTTATGTTACTTTATTTTTATCTTTACGCAACCGTTTTCATAAATCTATTTTAATAAAAGCGTTTTCACTTTGCAATAGAAATTTATTTTTTTTCATAAAAAAAGATGCTCAAAGAGCATCCTTTTTTATTATGAAATGCGATAAACCCTTGTTTCATAAGGCTTTAAAGCAATTGTTGTTACTTCTTCATGTTCCGCAACTTCATAGTTATTTAAAAGCAAACGTTTGCGTTCTAGTGCAAATGAACCCTCATTATACACAGCTTCCTCTTTTGAGATATTACTAATTACAATGACTTTTTCATCCTGTAACGTACGTGTATATGCATAAATTTGTGGATCGTCTTCTAAAAGTAAATCATACGTACCATAGTTCAGTACATCGTGCTCTTTTTTCAGGGCAATCATTTTCTTATAGAAATTGAAAATAGACTTTTCTTCATTTTTTTGCTTTTCAACATTAATTTCTTTGTAATTTGGATTCATGCTAAACCAAGGTGTACTTGTTGTGAAACCAGCATTCATCTCATCATTCCACTGCATAGGTGTACGTGAATTATCGCGGCAAGAAGCCCATATAATCTCCATCATATCTTGATGTGGTACGCCCTCTGCAATTTTCTCGCGATATAAATTTTTAATTGCTACATCATCGTAATCTTCAATATTTGGTAACTGAACATTTGTCATACCAATTTCTTGGCCTTGATAAATAAAAGGTGTACCGTGCATAAAGAAATACATCGCCCCTAGAGCTGTTGCACTTTCACGCCAATATTGTTTATCATCTCCCCATGTTGAAACGATACGTGGTTTATCGTGATTCTCAATATATAAAGCGTTCCATCCTTTATTTTCTAATCCTTTTTGCCATTTCGTTAATACTTTTTTCAATCCTACAACATCAAGGTCTTTCTTCTTCTCTGCATCCCATAAACTTAAATGTTCAAATTGGAATACCATATTGAACTTACCTTGCTCTTCTCCAACCCAAAGCTCAGCATCTTCAATCTTAACACCATTTGCTTCACCAACAGTCATAATATCGTACTTAGAGAATGTATTTTCTTTTAGCTCTTCTAATAAAGGTTGAATACCTTTCACATTCATATGTTTATCAAAAGATGGCACATATTTTAACCCTTTTGGATTTGGCATATCCTTGAGGCCTTCTTCTTTTTTAATATGACTGATCGCATCAACGCGGAAACCATCAATACCTTTATCAAGCCACCAATTAACCGTATCGTATAGTACTTCGCGAACTTCTTTATTCTCCCAGTTTAAATCTGGTTGTTTACGTGAGAATAAATGTAAATAATATTGTTCTGTTTCTTCATCATATTCCCATGCCGAACCATTAAAAATACTTTCCCAGTTGTTTGGCTCCGCACCATCTTTACCATCATGCCAAATATACCAATCACGCTTCGGATTATCTTTAGATGAACGTGATTCAATAAACCATGGATGTTCATCACTCGTATGATTAATAACTAAATCAATAATAAGCTTCATATCACGCTTATGAACTTCATCTAGTAAAGCATCAAAGTCTGCCATTGTACCAAACTCATCCATAATATCTTGATAATCACTAATATCATAACCATTATCATCATTAGGCGACTTATACATTGGACAAATCCAAATTACATCTATACCTAAATCTTTTAAATAATCCAGTTTTGCAATAATACCTTGTAAATCTCCAATACCATCACCATTTGAATCCATAAAGCTTCGTGGATAAATTTGATAAGCAACCGCTTCTTTCCACCATGTCTTATTCATAGTCATTCTCTCCTTTTGCATCCCATCGGAATTTTATGCAAACGTTTTCGTAACACTATCATAACAAAATATGAACAGTTTGCAACTGTTTTCATTGAACTCTATGTAGATTCTTTATTCTTATGCTTTATTTATTTCTCACAAAGGTAAATCTCATTCTTCACCTCTCCTTGTCCACGCGTATTACAGACATTTTTCATATATTAATAAAAAACTCTGATTATTTTAGAAAGGAGTAATAAATTGAAGCAAACAAAATTAACAGGTCGTATCGTTGTTCCCACAGATCCTGACTACGACGTAGCCCGAATGAATTTAAATTTAAGTATTCCAAAACTCCCTTGTATTATTGTTTTTTGTCAAAATAACAAGGATGTCTGTAACGCCTTAAAATGGGCACGTGAACGTCATATACCATTTCGGTTAAGAAGTGGACGTCATAGCTATGAAAATTTTTCTCTTTTAAATAGAGGACTTATTATTGATGTGAGTGAAATGCATCGCATTACTGTTAATACAGAGAAATTAACAGCAACAATTGAGGCTGGTGCAAATCTTGGCACTGTTTATAAAGAACTTTGGAATTACGGTGTTACAATTCCTGCTGGTACAAGTGCAAGCGTTGGAGTTGTTGGATTAGCACTTGGCGGTGGTATTGGTATGCTTTCGCGCTTATTTGGATTAACATGTGATCAATTAATGGAAGTGGAAATGGTACAAGCGTGTGGAAAATTTGGTGCAAAACTCATTCGTGCAAATGAACAAGAAAACTCTAACCTTTTTTGGGCATGCCGTGGTGGCGGTGGTGGAAACTTCGGAATTGTCACTTCCTTAACTTTTCGAGTCCACCCGATAAAAAATGTATCAATTTTCTCAATTACATGGGAATGGGAAGACTTTATTGCTGCATTTCAAGCGTGGCAAAACTGGGCACCTTATATAGATGAACGTCTCACTTCATCGATCGAATTATTCGCCAAGCAACGAAATAAAATTGAAGCACAAGGCGAGTTTGTCGGTTCTCCCTCTGAACTCCATTCCCTATTATCCCCTCTTCTTGAAACTGGTAGCCCCTCTCTCTTTATAGAAGAAGTTCCTTATATAAAGGCTGTTGAATTTTTTAATGGAGGTAACATCCCTGAAAATTTTAAGCGCTCTGGTTCCTATGTCTATAAACCTATTCCCCTTAAAGGCATTCAAATCATGCAATCCTTTCTTTCTCATGCACCAAATAAAGATGCTAGTATTTGGCATCAATCGCTCATAGGTGCTGTTGAAAATATTTCGCCGAATGAAACGGCTTATTTTCATCGTAAAGCAATTATTGCTCAAGAATACATTACCTCTTGGAAATGCGATGATGAAGAAAATCGAAATATACGCTGGGTTAAAGGTTTACGAGAAAGCTTAGATCCTTATACACTAGGTGACTATGTGAACTGGCCCGATATCGACATTAAAAATTGGCAAACTAGTTATTATGGCTCTAACTTTCACAGATTACGTAAAGTAAAAACCATGTATGATCCTTGTGATGTTTTTCATTTCCAACAAAGTATTCCTCCTTTTCATACGTGAAAAAAGGGGATAACATAAAAAAATCATCCAATATACCGTTACCTCGCAGTATGTTGGATGATTCAAGTTGATTTTCTATATCGTTTCAAATTCTTGCTCCTACTCATAAACTTTTACTTACAGATTAATTGTATTTCGTATCATTTTCATGCAATGAATGTAATTTAATATTTGGTACTTTATCTTTTTCAATACCTCTATTATAAGAAACAGGAACTTGAAATTCAAATTGCTTTGTCTCATGTTTTTGTAAATAGACTGGTTTCGGTACTGGATAGCTTTTTGAATTCTCGTTTGCATTATCATATAAAACAACTTTTAATGCTTGTGAATGATTACGATAATTTTTTAAAGTAACAATGCACTTCGGTTGGATATTCTCTCCATTTTTCTCCATTCTACACTGGCTATCTTCTTTTTTATATTCTATTGCTTCTACCCCTGTTTTTCCTGCATAATACCATGTTTTATTCAATGTCTGGAGGATTGTATTTAAAATAAACGGCATCATTACAATCAAAATACTAGTACCTACTACTTTTATTTTATTCATTTTTCTAAATGTACTAGACTCCTTTTTTCCTAGCCATTTTAAAAATAATATAAATGCAATTACATGTAGTATGAAAGAAACAATCAATATATTTGAGACTTTATAATCCATATAAACATACGTATGTATCGGAATCTTATAGACATTGAATAGTTTTTCCCCAATTAATTCATTATCATTTGGAATTTTTAATAATAACAAAACCCCTATACTGTAACAAATAGCTACTAATCGATCATACTCAATACGAATCATTCTTTCTCCCCTTCACTTTGTATTTTATTATCGATTTTAGCTATTATTACCATACTATACAATCTTTTTATAGAGGATAACGTAAAAAAGTTCCTTATAAATATATAAAGAACCTTATTAATATACACTATGAATTAAAAAATCAATATACAATTTTCACATAGAGATTTCTTCAAAATATGTTGGATCATGTATTGTAATTTTTTTATCTAAAATTGTAACAATGCTATCATTTTTTAATTGTTTTAATACGCTGCTAACTGTCTCTCGAGATGTTCCAGATATTTTGGATATTTCAATTGTTGTAAGTGGACATGAAATTACAATCTTTTCTCCACTCTGTTCTCCTAAATCCTGCATTAAATAATTTAACGTTTGGATAACACGATCTTGTGCATTAGGAATTGTAATATTTTGCACTCGATTTTCGTTCAATTTTAATATAGATGATAATTGCTGAACAACGTACATCAATTGTGTTCTGCTGGACTTTACCATATCTTCAAAGATTACCGTTGGAATATAATATACCTCCACATCCGTCATTGCTTCTGCTGTATAGTTATATCCTCTGTCTGTAAACATACCACCATAAGGAAAAATAGAATACCGCTTTACATAGTCATCGTATAATAAGTTCCCATTTTGATTAACCCGCTCTAACTTTACAAAACCATCTAACATGAAGTAAATTCTTTCCCTTGAATCCCCTTCTAAAAATAAAAATTGACCTTTTTTATAAGTTCGCCAATAAACAAACTCTGTTAAGCCTTTCAATTTTTTTTCTGTTAAATGAGCAAATAATTCGAACTGCTTTAAGTCTTTCACTACGTTCCGTCTATTCATAAAATTCCCTCTCTCTTGCTGTATGTTGGAGCGAAAAATCAAGAAAGCGTATTCAATTTGAATTTTATCATAATTAACTTGTATATTCAGATTTCATCATGAAAACTTTATGAACAATGAGTACAAAAAATATTAATAAATAAAAAGAATGAAGTTATTAACCTCATTCTTTTTTTACTACTAAGTAGCGTACATAATAATTTAAACATACATGCATACATTCTGTTTTGAAATAATAGTACCGGCTTTTTCTTCTAGTGCTTCATATACTTTTTCTAAAGACGTAATAATCGTTTTTCTTTTTGGATTTGTATTAACAAAATTAATAGCAGCTTCGATTTTTGGAAGCATGCTTCCCGCAGCAAATTGTTGTTCTTCAATATATTCTTCTAATTGATTCACTGTGACATGCTCTAATTTTTTTTGATTCGGTTGATTATAATTTACATACACATAATCAACTGCAGTTAAAATAACGAGCGTATCGGCATCTACTAATTCTGCTAATTTCTGCGCAGCGAAATCTTTATCGATAACCGCTTCAGTTCCTTTTAACCCTTCTTCAGAATCAATTACTGGAATTCCACCTCCGCCCACAGCTATCACTATGTTTCCATCTTCGACCAAAGAATTAATCACTTTATGTTCATGAATACTTACAGGCTTCGGTGATGGAACAACACGTCTCCATCCTCTACCAGCATCTTCTTTAAACACTGCTTTTGTTTCATCCATTAATTTTCTGGCCTCTTCTTCTGTATAAAAAGGACCAATTGGTTTAGTTGGATTTTTAAATGCCTCATCTTTTTTATCCACAACAACACGTGTTATAACCGTTGCTACATCTTTGTTTATATTCCGTTTTTTCAATGCCTTTTCAATTGCATTTTCCATCCAATATCCAATCATCCCTTGGCTCATTGCCCCACAAGTATCTAATGGCATTGCAGGTGTCTTTTCCGTTTCTGCAGCTTTTTGCTGTAATAAAATATTCCCCACTTGTGGGCCATTTCCATGCGCAATTACTATATCCACATCATTTTCCATTATTTTCACAAGTTGTTCTGCCGTTTTTTCCAACGCTTCTTGCTGCGCTCCCGCAGTAGCTTCTCCAGACTGTATCGCATTTCCCCCTAGTGCAACTACAATTTTTCTTCGTGCCATATTCCAGCCCTCCAGTTGATTTCGCTTTCACAGCGCTTTATAAAGTAATACTGCCTGTAATTAATCCATAAATCGCAAAGAATGCTAAAGCACCAATTGCTACGGATGATGCTAATTCCACTCGAGTAAATATTTGCTTCGAACTCTTTTGCTTTTGAACATTGTAAAAAATAAAAATACCTGGCGCATATAAAGTCATTGTTAATAATAAATACTCTAAACCGGCTGCATAAACTAACCACACTCCATAAATACTTGCGATCAAGCCAATTATTATATTTTTATTTCGATCTGCTTCTTCAGACTTTAAGCTATGCTTCAGTTGATAAAATGCTGAAAAAGCATATGGGATTAAAATAGCTGAAGATGCTAAAGAGAATGCAAAGTTATACGCCTGATCAGAAACGACGAATGTTAACAAGAATATTTGTATTAAACCATTTGTTATCCATAATGAATTTACTGGAGCCTTATTTTTATTTTCTTTTGCGAACCATTTTGGAAATACTCCATCTTTAGCCGCTAAATATGGAATTTCAGAAGCGAGCAAAGTCCAACCTAACCAAGCACCTAATACAGAGATGACTAAACCTAAATTAATAAAGATAGCACCCCATTTTCCAACAACACTTTCAAACAAATAAGCCATAGCCGGATTTTTCAAACCTGCAATGTCTGCTTGCTGCATAAGTCCAAGAGACAATAATGTGATTAAAATGTAAATGATGAGTGTACCAATTAAGCCAATAACGGTTGCTTTCCCTACATCACTTCTATTTTTTGCTCGACTGGATAAAACAACAGCCCCTTCTACCCCAATAAATACCCATAAAGTTACAAGCATTGTACTTTTAACTTGGCTGCCAACTGCTCCCCATGAAAAAGAACCAGTTTGCCCCCAAAATCCATCTAAGAACGTATCAATATGAAACGCAAAGATTCCTATGACAATAAATACAAATACAGGTACTAATTTTGCGATTGTAGTTACTAAATTCACAAGGGCTGCTGATTGAACTCCACGTAAAATTAACATGTGAACACACCATAATAATACGCTTGCACCAATAATGGATTCTACATTTTGACCGCCTTCAAAGATCGGGAAGAAATATCCTAATGAAGAAAACAATAATGTACCGTAAGCTACATTCCCAAGCCAAGCAGATAGCCAGTATCCCCACGCACTATTAAACCCCATAAAATTACCAAACCCTGCTTTTGCATAGCTAAAAATACCACCATCTAAATCTGGCCGTTTTACAGTTAGATTTTGAAAAGATAATCCGAGTGCGATCATCCCAATTCCTGTTATAACCCAGCCAATAATAATGGCTCCAGCACCAGCACCTTTTGCCATATCACTCGCTAAATTAAAGGCTCCACCGCCAATCATAGACCCAACTACAAGAGCCGTTAGTGTAAACAACCCTAATTTCTTATCTTCACCCATTCCACTCACCTCTCTTTAATTGCAATAACAATACAAAAGCAATAGTGAATGATAGTGTCTAAAGGAGGAGAAAGAAGAAAGGAAGACTCCCTTTCTTCTTTACTCCATGTTTCCTAAAGTAGCTGCCATAACCGCTTTAATTGTATGCATTCTATTTTCAGCTTGATCAAATACTTTTGAATGTTTACTGCGGAATACTTCGTCAGTTACCTCCATTTCTTTCAACCCATATTTCTCATAAACTTCTTCGCCATACATCGTTTCAACATCATGAAATGCAGGTAAACAATGTAAGAAAATCACGTTTTCATTCCCTGTTGCTTTAATCATTTTCATATTTACTTGATAAGGTTTCAATAACTCGACACGTTCAGCAAATTTTTCTTCTTCCCCCATAGACACCCATACATCTGTATAAATTACATCTGCATTCGCAACAGCTTCTTCCACATTACTTGTTATCATTACTTGTTCATTATATTTTTTTGCTAAATCAATTACTTCTTGTGCAGGCCATAAAGATTCCGGTGTACAAATACGTACATCCATTCCAACGATTGCTCCACCAACTAGTAAGCTATTAGCAACATTATTTCGCCCATCGCCAACGTAAACGAGCTTCACATTTTTCAATTTCCCTATATGTTCTCTAATTGTTAATAAATCTGCTAGTGTTTGTGTTGGATGCCACATATCTGTTAATCCATTCCAAACTGGCACACCAGAATTTTGTGCTAAAGATTCTACAGTTTCATGATTAAATCCACGAAACTCAATTCCGTCAAACATACGCCCTAACACTTTTGCTGTATCCTCTACAGATTCTTTTTTCCCAAGTTGAATATCACCTTTCCCTAAATATTCAGGATTTGCCCCTAAATCTGTACATGCTACTGTAAATGCACAACGCGTACGAGTAGAAGTTTTTTCAAATAAGAGCGCTACATTTTTACCTTCTAAATAATGATGCGGGATACCGTTTTTCTTTTTCTCTTTTAATTCTGCTGCCAAATCTAGAAAATATAACAATTCTTCTTGTGTAAAATCTTTTTCTGCTAGAAAGCTTCTTCCTTTTAAATTTGGTCTAGTCATTAACATAATTCATCCCTACTTTCTCCGTTATTTATACTAAATATCTTTACGAACAATTGGCATACTCATGCAACGTGGACCCCCACGACCACGAGATAATTCCGAACTTAGCACCTCAATCACTTCTATACCGTGTTCACGTAATAACGTATTAGATACATAGTTACGATCATATGTAACAACTACACCTGGCGCAATTGCTAATGTGTTCGAGCCATCATTCCATTGTTCACGAGCAGAAGCAATTACATCTCCTCCTCCACATGGAATAAGAACTAATTCACTTAAGCCTAATACCTCTTTTAATGCTTCCATTAAAGAAGTACGATGTGTAATTTTAAGAGTTTCCTCATCTGATCCTTTTTCTAAAATATAAATATTCATATTCCCTTTTGGCCCTTGAATGGCTGGGTGAATTGTAAACTTGTCATAATCAACCATTGTAAATACTGTATCTAAATGCATAAATGCTCGACATTTTGGAATTTCTATTGCTAACACTTTCTTAATTTTATTTTGTCGGCTAAAAAGATTTTTAGCTAAACGTTCAATTGCTTTAGCTGAAGTACGAGCAGATACTCCAATCGCAATTGTTTCTTCATTTAAAATTAGCTCGTCGCCACCTTCAATTGGAAATTTATAATCACGATCTAACCAGATTGGTACATTATGTTTTGCAAATCTTGGATGATATTTAATGATGTACTCCATGAATAATGATTCACGTCTACGCGCTGGTTCTCTCATCTTATTTATCGTTAAGCCATCGCCCACGCTAGCTGCTGGGTCACGAGTAAAATATAAATTAGGCATTGGATCTAAGTAAAACGGATAGTGATCTTCCATTAATTCATATAAATGTGTCTTCTTACTTGTTTCAATTTCGTTTTTCCGTACACCGCCCATAATTTTTTGAATTAATTCTTCATTTGAAAAGGAAAGTAAATATTCTTTTAAAGTTTGATGTGCAACATTTACGTCGGCCTGTCCTTCTTTTAAAATACGATCAACAAATTCTTCTCGAAGTTTTTTATCTACTAACGCCTCAGCGGCTAGTTTTTCTAAATAAAGAACTTCAACACCCCGATTGCGTAACGTTTGTGCAAAATAATCATGCTCTTTTTGAATAATTGGTAAGTATGGAATATCGTCAAATAATAATTGCTGCAAATAATCTGGCGTCAAGTTTTCCACTTCTTTACCCGGTCGTTTTAATAAAACCGTTTGTAATTCCCCAATTTCTGAAGTAACATGTATCGGATGTTTCATTTGTTGTACCTCCTTTTAAATATGTTTGATGTCTTACAAGTACATAATAAATGCTCTGTACTTTCATCTTTGTGAAAGCATCCACATTATCATTGTGAAATATTAAACAAGTTATTTTTTTAAAATCATACGAATATGTATTTTTATAACAAACTATCTTGCTTTCTCAATAAAAAATACATATATTACGCATATATATTGAATATTTAACTTCCGTATTTAAACAAAAATCCTGTTTTTAATTTTATTAAAAACAGGATTTTTGCATCTAAATAATTAAATTTAATCTTTCTTCTATAATCTCCCTATCTGATTTCGACTGTGAAATTATAAGGCATGTATCATTTCCACATATACATCCTATTTTTTCTTTCCAATCTAACTCATCAAATAAAACACCAATAACATGTGCATTACCAGGTAATGTTTTAATAACCATTAATTGATCTACACAATCAATTTTTACAACAACTTCTCGTAATTTTTTCTTTAACTTTATATCAGTTTGTAAATGCTCTTCTGAGAAAACTTTATATATCATTAATCCTTCTTGAGAAGGTACCTTCGTTAAGTTTAACTCACGAATATCGCGAGAAACCGTAGCTTGTGTTACTAATACATCTTTTTTTGCTAACAATTCTACTAATCTTTCTTGCTTATCTATTTCATACTCCTTTACAAATTGTTTAATTAACCGTTGTCTTTTTTCTTTTTTCATAAAAGACACCCCTTTTAATATTATAGCTCGCTATAATTTTCATCCGAAAGGGACAGAAAAGAATGTTGCGGAAACGTTCATAGTTTAACTGTAAATATTAAATCAAGCTAAATAAAAAAGAGAAGAACAATATTCTGTTCTTCCTTTTACATTGAAAATCGTTCAATTGTTTGTTTCAAATCAGTTGCTTGCTTCTCTAAATCCTTTAATAATTGATCGATTACTATCATATTTTTAGATTGTTGTAGCGTCACACGTGCTACTTCTTGCGAACCAGCTGACGTTTCTTCAGCAATTGCTGCTACAGCTTTTGTTTGTGCTCCTGTTTGATGAATGTGGCTCACTTGTTCATTCATATAACTACTAATTTGCTGAGTTGCATCGGCTACTTCCATAACACTTGATGACATTTCTTTTAAAATTAATTCCGTAGCTTCCCCACGTTTCGCCTCTTCTTTAGCTATTTTCACTTGTTCTGTCATTTTCATTGCAACTTGTTGTACTTCATCTTGCATATTCCGTAATAACTGCGATATGTTTCTTGCAGAATGATCACTTTCATCAGCAAGTTTACGTACTTCTTCCGCAACAACCGCAAAGCCTCTTCCATGCTCTCCTGCGCGAGCTGCCTCAATAGAAGCATTTAGTGCTAATAAATTCGTTTGGCTAGCAATCGCACTCACAACAGACACAATATGTTCTACTTGTTTCATTCGTTCTTCTAACTTCTGTACATTTTGCATTGAATCTTCATTTTCTTTTGCCAATGTTTGAATACCTTGAATTAAAGACGTAAAGACACGAGTACTATGCCCTAAAGCTTCAACCATTTCTGAAGACAATGTATCAGACTGCTTCGCTTTTTCTTCTACTTCACTTGCAATAGAAGTCGTTGTATCAACAGCAGAAACAATTGCTTGAATTGATGCCGCTGATTGCTCAGCGCCTGAAGAAATCTCTGCAAGTGTCTCAGATACACCTTGCGCTTGTCTCGTTGCTTCGCCTGTTTGTTTTCTAATCTGCTGTACTTGATTATTTGTATACGAAAATGTTGTATCAATATTTTTTACCATGCCCCTTAAGTTTCCTAACATCATATTAAATGCAACACTTAAAGATTTAATTTCATCATCTGTCTTCGGTAATGGAACATCTTCACGAATATCACCCTCAGCTGCTTTTCTTGCCGCTTCCTCTAACTTGCGAAGCGGTTTAATTAAAAATACGGCTGCTCCATATGCTAAAATTCCAGACCATACTACCCCTAATAACATAACGATAATATTATATACAGTTTGACTTACATAACTTTGAAAATAATCGTATATCACGTAAATAAAAAATATACTTGTTGAATATGTAATGAAAGCTAAAACTGTAGTGAATAGCATAAGTTGTGTACGTAATCCAAAAGAAAATGTTTTTCTTTCTTTTTCCATCTTCCCTTTCCCCCTTTTTATAAGCAATATAAATACTACCTATATATTATTATCCATATTTTCATTATAGAAGGATATAGAGATTTTAAAAATCATTATTTCTTTGAATATCAAATTGCACGAAAAAAATAAAGGATTCTGACAATTTATGACTAATAACAGAAATACAGGGCAACATTTGTAAAATATATTTTTAACTGGGGGTTTTGTATGATTCAAGTTCGAAATCTAGTAAAATCATTCGGTTCACTTGATGTGTTAAAAGGAATTGATTTAGAAGTAAAAGAAAAAGAAGTTGTTGTTTTAATTGGTGCCAGTGGTTCTGGTAAAAGTACATTACTTCGCTGTCTTAACTTTTTAGAAATGTACGATGAAGGCGAAATTCACTTACAAGGTGAGCGAATTGATCCAAAGCATTCAAATTTAAATAAAGTCCGTGAAAATGTCGGTATGGTTTTTCAGCACTTTAACCTCTTTCCTCATATGACCTCACTAGAAAACATCATAGAAGCACCTATTCACGTAAAAAAATTAGAGAAAGCAAATGCACAGGATATTGGAAATCAACTTCTCCAAAAAGTCGGCCTTCAAGATAAAGCGGATGTAACTCCTCATCTTCTTTCAGGTGGTCAAAAACAGCGCATTGCCATTGCACGAGCTCTTGCAATGAGCCCTAAGATTATGCTATTTGATGAGCCTACCTCAGCTTTAGACCCTGAACTTGTTGGAGAAGTATTGCAAGTTATGAAAGAACTTGCTGAAGAAGGGATGACAATGGTTATTGTTACTCATGAAATGAATTTCGCAAAAGATGTAGCTGATCGCGTCATCTTTATGGACGATGGAAAGATTGTAGAAGATGCTCCGCCAGTACAATTCTTTTCAGCTCCATCACATGAACGGGCAAAACAATTTTTACGCAACGTTTTATAATGTAACTTTTGTTTCAAACGAAAAGGAATACATTCATACGGTGCACAACTAATCATCCAAATAAAATATTTCAATAACATACTAAAAAACTATCCGTATGATCAATATATAGGAGGGGTTTTATGAAAAGAAAACTATTAACCATTGTTGCGAGCATTACACTATGTACATCCTTCATACTAGGAGCTTGTAGCAAAGAAAGCTCTACTACTTCATCAAATAGTGAAAAAGAATTTCGCTATGCGATGAGTGGATTATACAAACCTTTTAACTATAAAGAAAATGACGGCAAACTTGTCGGCTTTGATGTAGAAATCGGTGAAGCTCTTGCTAAAAAGATGAACATGAAGGCTACGCCCGTTACAAACCCATGGGAAACGCTGATTCAAGGTCTTCAAGCGAAGAAATATGATGTAATACTGGGTAGTATGGCAATTACAGAGGAGCGCTTAAAAGCTGTTAGTTTCTCAAATCCGTACTATCGCTCTGGCGCCCAAATTTTTGTGGCTAAAAAGAATACCGCTATCTCTTCTCCAGAAGATTTAAAAGGTAAGAAAATTGGTGTTGTAAAAGCTAGTACCTTTAAAAATCTTGTTGCAAAATATACAGATCAAATCACAGAATATGACAGCGATATTACTGCTCTTATGGACTTAGAGCCTGGGCGTGTTGACGCAGTAATTACGGATCAAATGGTTGGTCTACGTATGATAAAAGAAGGAAAATCGAAGATAAAAGAAGCCGGAAAACCATTAAATCTTGATGAAATGGGAATTGCTATTCGCAAAGATGATAAAGAAATGGTTGAGAAAGTAAATAAAGCGTTAGATGAAATCATTAAAGATGGTACGTATGAAAAGATCAGTAAAAAATGGTTCGGGCGTAATATTCTCGGTGAAGAGGAAAAAACGAAGTAAGTTAGCCATTCAAAAGATTTATAAACAATGCCCCACTGATTAAATGTTCATTTTATGTGGGGCATTTCATTCTCTACTAAAATCTATACAATATGAGGTGAAACGCATGTTTGAAATTTTTATCTCTTCCTATCCCACACTCTTAAAGGCTACTATTGTCACATTACAATTAACATTAACTTCCCTAGTACTCGGTTCATTAATTGGATTATTATTCGCTTTCTTTCGAATCTCTAACAATAAAGTTTTAAATAGTATCGCTCATGTCTACATTGCTATTATTCGTGGTACACCTTTAATTGTTCAAATTGCCATTCTCTATTTTGGAATTACATCCGTTGTTGTTTTCACCCCTTTTTGGGCAGGTGCAATCGCTTTAGCAATTCATAACGGAGCATATATTACGGAAATTTTCCGTGGATCTATTCAATCCGTTGACCGGGGACAATTAGAAGCAGCTCGCTCTTTAGGCATGCCTTATCCTTTAGCTATGCGACGAATTATATTACCACAAGCATTTCGTCTGTCTCTTCCTCCTCTAGGAAACCAATTTATTATCGGATTAAAAGATTCTTCACTTGTTGCTTATGTAGGAATGTCCGAATTATGGGGTTCAGGTTTATCAATTGCAGCAGGTAATTTCCAACAATTAGATACTTACATAATCGTTGGTGCATACTATCTCATACTTGTTCTTCTATTTACTTATTTTGTTAATCTTTTAGAAAAACGACTACAACGAAAAGAAACTAACTCCGTCCAAGTCCATAAAAGGAACAAAAAGGAAGTTTCTTTATAAGAAAAAGCAAGCCTGAGATGGCTTGCTTTTTCATTGCAAAAATATATTAATTTTTACTGATTTACTTTTTTAATACTCTTTTCTTCTTCTATATGTTCCTCACGATATGAAATATTATGAGGATCTAGTCCATTTCCTAAAGAACCATAGAAATGCTCTCTATGCGGATCCACTAATTCACTTCCTTGATAATACACACGTGGTGTATTCCATAGCGCTGCCAAAGCTTTTGTCATCGGCATCTCATGATAGCGTTCCGGCCACATTTCTTTAATCTTCTCTTTTACTAACGGATAGTATTTAGAACTCATAGCGGGAAACAGATGATGTTCTGTATGATATGAGAAATTGAAATGTAAAACGTCTACCCAGCGCGGCACTGTTACTGACAAACAGTTTGCTAACGGATCATTTACTGGAACAATTGGATTTAAGCGGTGATTTGTTGCGATATATGCCATTACAATAAAGTTAGCAATTAACAACGGAATGACATATGCAAATAACCATTTTCCAGGTCCCATAATAAACAATAAACTAATCCAAACTGTCCAAGGCAAAAGAAGTTGAAGCCATACAGATTTTTGATTGGATGACTTGAACTCTTTTATAAAATGAAAGAACATTCGAGTCGAATGCAATGTAAATTGAATTGTTAGTGACAAAAAACTAAAGAATGAACGTACATGTAAAGGCATACGATATACCCAACTCAAAAACTTACTCTTCTTAAGTTTCTCAAGTGTCGGCCATGCATCTGGATCATTCTCTTCATGCTGTGTATGAACATGATGCGTTGCATTATGCCACTTTCTCCAAAGCTTTGGCCCTGTTGATAATGGCATAAATGCAATCGCGCCTAAGAAGTCACGAAGCCATGCCTTTCTTACAACAGTTCCATGTAAAATTTCATGCCCTAAAAATCCTAGTGAAGCAAAACATAATCCAAGAACAATCGCAATTCCTAGATTCGCCCACACATTCAATTCAAATACACCAATCGATATTAACCCCGCCAATGCCACAAGCAAATAAGCCAGTCCACCAAATAAACGAGTAGGCACTGGTTTAAATGCTTTTTTCGGCAAATGTGGTGATACACGTGCTGCATACCACCCAAACGTATGAAGCTCCTTCATCCTTTTGCTCCTTTCTTATGCCGCGCCTTGCGCAACTTACATATATCAATTCTTGCTTCCAGATTGATTTTACTAGATGATCCAAAAAGCATCTATTATAAGGAAAATATACTCACTCTATCGTCACTTATTTTTCGCTTTAATTATCAATGAAAAACATTTCTCTTTTTACTCTCTATCAACCTTTCCACATGATGAATCATAACAATAGAATTTCTATATTGTCAACACCTTTTATGACCTAGTAATAAAAGGTGGTTATATTTTTATAATCATACTTTATTTCACTAAAGAAAATGTATAGATTCCATAAGGATTTACCCACTATATATAGACATTTTCTTAAACGCCATAGACTCTATCTCATTCAATAACTCCCTATGTAATCAACAAACAGAATCACTTGAATTTAGTTTTATATAAATCCTACTACATCATAATGCCCCACCTAATTAATTATATTAAAATAATTTATAACCTCTTTTAATAAAAATAGACTACTTCTAAAACAACACACATGAATTTCATATAATATGGAAATATTAAAAGGAAAATTGTTCTAAAATCAGGAGGTTTCCGCAATGACAAGTGATACATTTCCACAACTGCCGCTATCTTATTGGATTGAATCTACTCAGTTTCCTACTTTCCCTCGTTTATCCGAAAATATAAAGACGAAAGTTGCTATTATCGGTGCTGGTATTACAGGTATTACTACTGCCTATTTACTTGCAAAAGAAGGCATCGATGTTGTTTTAATTGATTCTGGTCGTATTTTAAATGGAACGACTGGGCATACAACAGCGAAAGTAACAGCACAACATGATCTTATTTATGATGAATTAATAAATCATTTCGGTGTAGAAAAGGCCCTGCTTTACTATGAATCAAATAATCAGGCTCTACAATTCATAAATAAAACTGTTCAAACATATAAAATCGACTGTAATTTCTCAAATGAAGATTCATATTTATATACAACTACTGATAACGGATTAAGAAATTTATCGAAAGAATATGAAGCTTATCAAAAATTAAATATACCTTGTGACTATGTTCAATCTCTATCGATTCCTATTCCAGTACAATCTGCGCTTGTAATGAAAAATCAAGCACAATTCCATCCCCTTCTTTATTTAAAAACACTTTTAGAAAAGTTTGTGGAGATGGGCGGAAAGGTCTACGAACAAACAACAGCTATGGATGTGGAAAAGGGCGATTATTCACAAATAATTACAAAAGAGGGCCATCATATCACTTGTGAATATGTCGTCTCTTGTTCACATTTTCCTTTTTATGATGCGAATAGCTTTTTCTTTACGCGAATGTACGCAGAACGCTCCTACGCTCTTGCAATAAAAGCAAAAACGGAGTATCCAGGTGGCATGTATTTAAGTATTGATGATCCAAAGCGCTCCTTACGCTATATAACAAACAATGGAGAAAAATTAATTTTGATTGGCGGAGAAAGTCATAAAACAGGTCAGGGAATAAATACGATGCTTCATTATGAAGCACTCTATTCTTTTGCTGAAGCCACTTTTGGAATAGATGAAGTTCCTTATAGATGGTCAGCACAAGATTTAATTACTCTAGATAAGCTTCCTTATATCGGACATATTAACGAAAGAAATCCAAATATATTTGTTGCAACTGGATATCGCAAATGGGGAATGACAACTGGAACTGCTGCCGCTCACCTACTGAAGGACTCCATCCTAAAAGTTCACAGTCCCTATAAAGAACTGTATGCACCATCACGCTTCCATGCAAATCCAGATATAAAAACGTTCCTCTCCCAAAACATTGATGTTGCGAAACATTTAATTGCAGGAAAGATTGAAACCGCATTACGTAAGCCAGAAGATCTCGAAGTTGGTGAAGGATCTGTCGTACATGTTAACGGTAAACGAGCAGGTGCTTATAAGGACAAAGAAGGAAAATTACATATCGTCGATACAACTTGTACACATCTCGGCTGTGAAGTTGAATGGAATAATGGTGATTGTACTTGGGATTGCCCTTGCCATGGTTCTCGTTTTTCAATTGAGGGAGACGTTCTTGAAGGCCCAGCAGATCAACCGTTAAAACGAGTTGATAATGAGTAAACAAATAAAGAAGTTCAACAAAATTACTGTTGAACTTCTTTATTTGTTATAAACCCTTTTCAGATAAAATTCGACACAAGGAGGAAAATATTAACATTAAATAAAATAATATATTCATCTACAAATTAAAAGGGGTGAATATTATGCAACCTTCAGCTCCACCTCATCTAGAATCTACAGAAACTATCTTTCCAAGCTCTATTACAAAACTTGTTGTTTTTATTTGTTGGCTAGCCATTTTAGCTGATGGATATGATTTAGGTATTTACGGTGCCGTTCTACCAAAGCTCCTAGAAGACAAAAGCTGGGCGCTATCACCAGCGCATGCTGGTACAATTGCAAGCTATGCTTTATTTGGGATGTTTATTGGGGCTATTCTAGTTGGAACGATTACAGATCTAATTGGGCGTAAATGGACGCTTATATGCTGTTTAGCACTTTTTTCTATCACAATGGGTTTAGCGGCTATCGCTCCTTCTCCTGAGTTATTTGGATTATCTCGATTTATAGGAGGAATCGGATTAGGCGGTGTTATCCCAACAGCTTCAGCACTTACTGTTGAATATTCACCAAAAAAAGGCAATCTTTTATTTATGCTCTTATGTTTACTGGCTATCCTTTAGGTATCGTGTTAGGTGCTATTTTGTCCATGCTTATGTTAGAAGATTTCGGATGGAGAATTATGTTTGGTATCGGAATGATTCCACTACTCCTCATCCCTTTCATTATTCGCTATTTACCCGAGTCCATTCAATTTTTATTATCACGTAATCACCAAGAAGAAGTGAACCAAATTCTTAATCGTTTTCAAATTGAATTTCATGTAAAAGATAAAACTCATCAAGACCCATCTACTATACGAAAGAAAAATGGATTTTTTACTTTATTCTCAAAAGAATACATAAAAGCAACGCTACTTTTTTGGATCACTTATATAATGGGAATGTTTTTAATATATGGTTTAAACACTTGGTTACCACAGATGATGCGCCAGGCAGGATATCCTCTTGGGTCTAGTCTGTCATTTCTACTTATGCTAAATATTACCGCAGCTATCGGCGCATTATTCGCTGGAGCAATTGCTGATCGTATAGGAGCAAAAATCGTTATTAGCATCTCTTATCTTATGGCAGCCATATGTATCGGACTATTAACAATCAAACCATCTGTTACAATCATTTATCTTTTAATTGGCCTTGCTGGTATTGGATCAGTCGGTATTACTCAAATATTAAATGCATATGTAACACAATACTTCCCATCACATATCCGAGCTACCTCCTTAGGCTGGGGACTGGGGCTTGGCCGAGTTGGTGCAATTGCTGGCCCAATTCTCGTCGGTATTATTATGACAATGCAATATGACTTAGCATGGAATTTTTACTTATTCTCCTTTGCAGGTCTTATCGCAGCTATATCTGTTTTCTTCATTCCTACAAAATAAAAAGAGCACAAACTTACTTGTGCTCTTTTTCATATGCTTCAAACAACATATCTCGAAACAATGTATTTAAACTCTCAATATCGATTCCTGATCCCTTTTCAATTCCTTTTACATATTGCTGATAGTAATGAATTTGTTCTTCTAAAAATTGATTTAGCACCTTAATTTTCAATCCAACATCTAATTCAGTACCTGCTTTTTTCTTTATTAACAACTTTTCAATTTCATCTAATACGCTACGTTCTAATGATAATTCTGTAATTAATCGATCAAATTCTACAGGAGGTAAAGTCGTTTTCTCTTCTAGCCACTTACAAGCTAAAATGGGACGTAATACATAAAAGTACTTTTTCAGCTTTACATTCTCACCTTGCAAAAATTCACGATAATTTTTCGACGCCATATGTAAATAATGATATATCGTTGCTTTTGGATCAAAATTCTTCTCACTCATCTGTTGAAGTAGTTCTGGAAAATTAGAGTTTTTCGAATAAAAAATTGGTGATCGAATCCACTCAAGTAAAGCAGGATTCGACTTCGCGAATAGTTGCAACGCCTTTTTAATATCCCAACCACTTATATCTAAATCATCACTAATTGGATATTCAATTACATCTCGTTTGTCATGAATTGATAAATACCATTCTACCGGATGTATATAAACAAACCTAACATCATAATCGCTATCTTTCGATGGAAACCCCCAAGCACGACTCCCTGATTCCACCGCAAATAAAATTTTTACATCATTCTCTTTTTCAATTCTTTCTAACTCCAACTCGATTTTCTCTCTCATTTCATAACATCTCCATTTTTTGATTATTTCCTTGGAAATTCGACAATACACTATTAATTTTACTACATACTAAAAAAACTGTCAGAAATTACTGACAGCCTAATGAAACGTCTATTGTTGCTGTTCAATTACAGTAGCAGCAATTCGTTCAAACTCTTTTTGAATCTCCTCTTTATATGCATCTACTATTGAAAAATCCATAGCAGCAATATAAATTCGTTCTAATTTATCACGAATCGATTTTGCTTTCGCTAAGAAAGACATCGCCTCATTCATTTTTGCTTTATATTGAATGGAAACATCACGAATTTCCTTCGCATATTTCTCATCCGTCCCTGGCGTAACAATAAGGGCATACATATCAATAATTTCATCACCCTCGCGACTTGGAAAATATTCATGTGGTGCGGTGCTATCAAAAATTGCAAAACCTAATTCTCTTACGATAACCATATCAAGACTATTCGGGTCAAATCCGCAATGATATACTTCAACTTCAAATCCTTTTTCTTCAGCTGCCTTAGCTAACTTTTTGAGCATCGTTGATTTTCCAGAACCTGGGCGCCCTTTTATAAAATAACGATGTGGTAACCCTTCTGTTAAATTAGGAACAAAATCAACTGCTCCTTTCGGTGTAGCTGCTCCTAAAAAACGATGTTTTACAAGCGATTGTCTCCCGCTTTTATCTGCAAATAATTTCTGGATTAGCTGATCGGTTAGTTCATTTGCTTTATTAAAATCTATATTATCAATATATATCTTCTCCCACTCATCATGTATAACCAATGCCTCTTTAAAACGTGCGTAAGCAGACTGAAAAGCTTTGCTTGCTTCTGAAACAAATCTTTCAATTTCTAACTTCTGCTTTCTTAGTTTATCTGAGTCCCAAGCAATTCCTAAATTTATATACTCTTCAACAACTCCTGGCATTTTTGGCTCAATAACATGCGGCGATGTCCCATCAACAATTCCTACTTTTAATTTTGGGATAATTACACCATCAACCGATTTATTATCAGAAGAACAATGTAAAAATTCAATATCATATCCTTTTTCAATCCATTCACGACCTATTGCTTTTATTAAAGAAGATTTTCCCGTTCCTGGGCCACCCTTTAAGATAAATAATCTGTCTAATCCTTTTAAATTCTCTTCGTATAAATTGTGAAATCCCCTAGCTGTATTACCACCAGCATAATAATTTAATACATTTCCTGTCACTGCACTCACTCCTTCGCAGCATTCTATTTACATAAGCTACAATATGCGAGCAGCTTTATTTGGGTGAATACCTATTTTGTATTGCACGCAAAAAGGAAATGAATTACAATTTAACTATCGGAAAATTCCGATTTTAAAAACTGAATACTTCTTTATCAAGAGAGGCAGAGGGACCGGCCCTTTGAAGCCCAGCAACCTCAGTTTATACAAACTGAATAGGTGCTAATTCCTGCAAAATGCAATGCATTTTGGAAGATAAAACTCAACTAGCATGTAAAGCTCATCTTTCTTGATACTGAAGGATGAGCTTTTTATTATTTGAAAAACATATATTGGAGGTATGTAAAATGAAAGTAATTGATTTATCACAAACATTTGAAAATAATATGTCTCAATTTCCTGGAACACCTAAAATACAACTAGAAGCTGTTACAAGTGTTGAAGAATCAGGATATCAAGTTACAGATTTTCATTCTGTCGTTCATGTTGGCACGCATTGTGATGCTCCTGCGCATTTTATTTCAGGCGCAACGACCATCGATCAATTACCGCTGGATCAATTTGTAGGTGAAGCTGTTCTTATAGATGTAACACATATTCAAGAGCGAAAATTACCTAAGACAGTATTGCATAATACTGACATAAAAGAAGGTGATATTGTTATTTTTCATTCTAATCTATCCACAAAATGGAATACAGAAGCTTATGAGAAGGAAGCATTTTATCTTTCTGAAGAATTAGCTAAAGAACTAGTGCGATTAAAAGTAAAATCTATCGGTTTAGATTTCATTTCTCCTGATGAAGTCACAACAGAAACATCACCGATTCATCACATATTACTAGGGAATGATATTTACTTAATTGAAAACTTAACAAATCTAGATGCTATCGAAGCAAAACGTTTCTTTTTCTCAGCAGCACCTTTAAAAATTAAAAATAGTGACGGTGCTTTCGCAAGAGCATTTGCTGTTATTTTTTAAACATAGCCTATAAAAAAAGCAAAGGCCACTACTGGTCTTTGCTTCTATATTTTCTATTTAAATTAAGAAAGAATTGTTCCACACGAGGACGCACCCAAGCTAAACAATCTATCTCTTTCTTCTTTGTGCAAGCTATCTCTTCTCCATCTACCATTTCAACAAGTTCTAGTTCTAACAGTTGCCTCGTGAATGCTAACATATTCACTTCTTCGGATGGATACTCTTCTTTTAATTTCTCCTCAATTTCCCCCAACAAAAAACCGTCACGCATCATTGCCAATGCATCAATCCAAAGTGGCGGCATTTCATATTTTTCTCCTGTAATTGTATCTTTTACAATATAATTCTTTTGCTCTTTTCGAAATTGAATCGTGTGTAAACATACAGTCGAATTTAATGTTAATTCCATCATACCACCTCTTTCATAATATCTGCATAGAAAAAAGGATGCGTGTGCACCCCTTCTTATCTTTTCATAACACTACTGAACCGCTACATGAGCAATCAATCTCATGTCGATATTTTCCTCCATTATAAACGAAGTATTTTATAAAAAAAACCCTTCTTGAAACATTTTATAAAATGTTTATATTTACACAACAAGAACACTTTTCTGAAAAATCTTTTCTCCCAATACATTAAAAGGTCGGCAAAAAAATTTCTACTTTCGTTCCTACTCCTACACTACTTTGGATCGTGATACTCCCTTGATGTTCCTTAATAATTTTATATGTAATCATTAATCCAAGTCCTGTACCAGTCTCCTTTGTTGTGTAAAACGCCTTGCCAATTTTTTCTAACTTCTCATTCTCTATACCAAATCCTTGGTCTTCAACAGAAATACACAAATGTCCTTGCGTTTTTTGATATGCACGGATATGAATTTCTCCACCCTCTGGCATTGATTCTATTCCATTTTTAATGATATTTAATAACACTTGTTTTAATTGCTTATCATCACCGTTTATAGCCGGTAAATTCCCATCTACTTGTAAATGACATTTAACTCTATATTGCGTTGCATAACTTTCCATTAGATGCACAACATATAGAAGGATGTCTCGTATATTACACCTTTCATAATTTGTTGGCTTTGGTTTTCCTAACAACATCAATTCACTAACAAATCCATTGACTCTTTCAATTTCTTGTAGCATAATGTCGTAGCTCATCGTATCAGTTGGATTTCTTTCTTTTTGCATTTGCGTAAACCCTTTTAACGCTGTTAACGGATTTCGAATTTCATGAGCAATTGTTGTAGACATAGTCCCAATCACAGCTAAATTTTCCGTCTCTTTCATATTGTTCATCATTTCAACCACTGTTCTTACATAAGATTGAAATCGTTTTAATAAAGAATGTGAAATAATGAAATAAAATACACATAAAACAAGTGGAATTATCACTTTTAAATCTTGTAATAGCAATGTGAAAAATACGTACTTTCCAATTACACTAAAGGACACTAAATAAAAGTATTTTCTATTCACGAAAACTGGAGCAAATAAAATTAATAACATTTCTACCATACTACCATGTTCAAAAGGTCTATCCGTTCGCAAATAAATCATTAAATTATTCACAAGATTGATAAACATGTACCCAAATAAAAATAAATATTTTACAGAATATACATACCCTCTTTTTTGAAGATATATAGAAATAGGAAATAATGCTATTACAAATATAGGCACACCTATCCCAAGACTACCTTCTGGCCAACCTACCGCTGTTCCACTAATATTCATAGCAGGATATACAAAATAATATATAGCGTCATATAAAAAGAATATAATATAAAATAATAATATAAATACCTTTAAGGCTCTTCTTTCTTCATAAATCAAGCTCTTGTATTTATTCATATAAAAACTCCCCTTGATCGATACAAAAAACTTTCATTGTTATCTCCTTAAAGTATAAGTATGAAATTGCTTTCAGGGCAATATTTAACCTTATAATACTGAAAGGAAGGAGATCTCTCCTTCCTTTTGGTAACAACTTACATCCATCTTACCCTGTCATGTAACAATCCATCCGTAAAATTATTATGCCCCATTACAAAATCCTTCATATATAAATTTAAATACTCACCGTACTTACTTTCTGTATTTAATAACAACTCCTCGACGTAATAAGCACCTTGTTCAAATTGATCTAAAAGTAAACTGGACAAGCCCGCATAAATCCCGCACCCTACCTGAAAATACGTTGCATTCGTTTTATATTTACGAAAAACTTGGCTACTATTCATCACATTATACATATATGTCTCACTATTTTCATAAACGAGTAACACACCGACCAAGTCCTCTCCAGCAACCTCTTCTTCCGCTGGATTAAACACTTTACGATTCCAGTTCCATAAATCTTCTACTTGATCTAAGTTCTGTCTAATTATATTTGTTGTATACTCATTAATTCGATAAAGAAAACCAACTTCCATATTGAAGTTTTTCCCTAAAATTAATACTTCCTCATGTGGCATTAAACAACCATAGAATTCTTTTTCTCCTAACTTCACTTTATACTCTGAAGAATATACATCTTCATAAAAGTAAAGAGGACGATGATGACTCATATACATCGGATAACTCCAGATCGCTTCATCTAAAAATCGCTCTACTGCCCATGAAGCATAAAGTGTATGTGGCTTTATAAGTGCTGTATCATTCAAAAATGATGTGTCATGTTCTACAATATAACATGCTCTTGGCCTTTCATTTGGTCGTTCCTTCATAAGCTCAACAACCATCCATTGAACAACACCTGGATTCATACCTGAACCTATAATCGCTTTTGTATTTGTAAATTTCTCTTTCTCCTTCTCAAACCTTGTATATCTTTCCGTAAGCTGAAAACCGATTAAGCTATCGTCCTGATCTACTGCCTCATTTTCCAAGGCTGAATTAATATAACAAATTCCTAGTTCATTACAGCAGCTTAATACTCTAATTGTATCTGCCCCTGAAACATCAATCACAACACTCGTTCTTTTTTCTTTTAAATGTTTTTTAAATTCCACTACATTTTGAAGGTTTATTTCATATAAATATAATTGATCTTTCAAATTCGAAAACAACTCATCGTAATAATTCCTATCTTTTTGTTTTATATCCACCAAATGAAATTTAGCATTCTTTAATACTTCATAAATTGGATCTTTTTCATTTGCTATCGCTTGATTTAAAATTGCTAAAACTGCTTTTGCTGCTCCACCAGCACTACCAAGCAATGTAATTGATAACGAATTCGGAAACTGCTCCACAAACAAAACCCCTTTAATAAATTAGTTGAGCAGCTCCTCCTCAAAAAATAAATTGAATATATAATAAGATAGCTCGTACACAATGTTTATAAGTTAGTGCAAAGTTACCTTTTAAAAAATCACACTATACTATGCTTATATTCAATTCATTTTCCCCTCATCTCCAAATTAAACTAAAACAAATAGGCTCGACCTTTTCTTCTGCATATAAAAGAAAAAGCCAGCCCTTTCAACTAGCTTACGGACAATGGACAGATTTTACATGTTGAATATTTACATACATTTTCGCATCACGTGCTTTTGATATTTCAATATGACCTTCATCAATTTTCGCCATTTTTCCAATTTTATTGGACTCCTCACCTAAATCGAACACCATAATTTTCCCAGCCATTTTAATAAGCTGTTCTTCAAACGTTCGAGCTAACGTAATATTTAACGGATTCACGGGGAGTTCATTTTTATTGAGGGCATAAGGCACTTGATTTTCTTTATACGGAATTAACCATTTCAAGTGTTTTAAAGATATATATACAGTTTTATAAACTGGACTATAAAAAACAATATAATCGTTCATCACACTTGTAACATAACCATGTATTGGAGCATTTCCGGCTACATAAATTTCCGTAAAAATCCCTTTAGATGTACTTAATACTTTCCTCAAAGAAATTGAAGGAGACTCTCTCTTAATTACAGAATCCACATCTGGTTTTGAGATTTCTTCATCATTTGATCTTAAAAACTTATAATATTGTACATGATATAAAGATATATATACGTAGTCTTGTCCATTGTAAAGAACAACGATATCATTTCCTACATCAATTAATACACCTTTAAATCTTTTTTCACCGATTAATTTAACATATATATTTTCTCCAATACTTTTGTTTAACTCATTCATCTATATCCTCCTTCCTACGAATTTCTTCTTATCTGTCTTCCATTTCTAAAAAAATAATCAGGGCAAAGTTCTGTTTTAATAGTAAGTAATTCCTTTTCATACTATCGAAATAAGAAATTGTTCTTCTCTTTCCCTCATAATGCCCCTCTTATTTATTAAACATTATTCATCTTCATTCTTTTTACATTTAACTACTTGACTCACACTCTTAATATGAGACTTAATTACATAAATAACTTCATCACCGTTTACTAGTGTAATACAGCCATGGTGTACCTCACTTAATAAACCTTCCACACACTCTGGACCGCCACGATTAATTTTTACCCACTTATACTTCAAGTCTTTTAATATATCTAAAAAAGTATCCTCATCAGAGCAGAAACATGAACTATAGCAATCGCCACATTTACTTTCTTTCACTTTCTTCACTAGACTCTTCACATGTTTCAACTGATAATATACTAATTCACCATGAGGTAACTGTAACGTTAGATAATCTTTTCCTAACGATACGAGCTCACCAACTCGACTTTCTGGTCCACGAAGGTTTACTTTTACAGTCTCACCAACTAAACATTTAATTTGGTCACAGCATAATACATTCTCCAATTTCGTATCCCCCTTTCTTATTATCTTCCTCTACTTGATTGTCTTTGTGCACGAGCACGACCTGAATTATCGCTACTTTCCTTACTATTGTCGCTCTCATCGCTCTCTCCGCATGCTAAAGCATTATAGTTAACACTTTTAATATGCTTTATTGCAATTAATATAATTTCTTCTTTTACGATTAATGTTACGAAGTCACAAGAAACATCTTGCAAAATGCCTTCCACTTTCTCTGGACCGCCGCGATTAATTTTCACCCAGCAATATTTGAAACTTTCAAGTAGTGCTTCAAAATCTTCTGCACAGGCGCAATCTTCCCACTCACAATCACTTGATCCACATTCTTTCGCATTTTTTGTAATACTTTTTAGATGTTTAAGTTGATAGTAATAAAGCTCACCTTTTTCATTCTTCAATACGAAGTAGTCCTGACATACTGATATTATTGTTCCTTTTTGAGATTCTGGACCACCCCTGTTTACTCTCACAAAAGATCCAATTAAGTCTTTCAAAAAATCACAATGAAATAAACTCACGAGAAAACCCCTTCCATTAATTTATAAGCTTTTGCACTGATAGTATATGTATCTGTACAGGTTACGTTCTCTATGTTTGTCCTAGCTAGAAAAAAATATGCTTTTAACATGGTAGACTACTACCTATCAAAATTTGAAGAAAGGCTAAGAACTCCTTATGTTTTTGATATCTTCAAACAAAAAATCCCTTATGAAGATACATTTCTGCATATCTTCATAAGGGATTTCCCATAGTTTAATCTTCGTCTTTAACATCCATATCTTCTGGAATTGGTTCGTTCAATATTTCTTCCACTAATTGCTTATATTTCTCCATTTGTTCTAAATGCGTATTGAATTGTTCTTTATTTACTAAATATTGCTCTCCATCGAATAGCGCACGAATTTTCTTTTGCTGAATTAACTCTTCAATATACGATTTTGGTAAATTCAAATACTCCGCAGTCTCTTCTATTGTTATATACAATGCGTTCATTCCTTTATTATTTTTTCATCTATACTGTATCTTACTTTACTTTATTTTTGTAAACAAATAAAAAAGATTTTGTAAATGCAGTTCAAAAAGCAGGTAGATGCATTCCATATATTGTATAGTATTATATAGTAAGAATTTTTTAAATATAGAATGGTATTACCCATTTACACAAAGGAGAGTTAACATATGGCTACTCGTCACATCATTACAATGTTAGAAAAAACACTGCAAGTTGAAACAGAAAACACAATTTCTCATTTGAATGTATCTTTATCTGATCGTTTTCTTTCTCAAAGCACAGCAATACATGAAAACAATTGTTATCATACAATTGGTGAATGGTACAAAAATCATTTCTTATTCCAACAAGATGATTTCCTTTGGGCTAAATATGCCTTCTATGACGCATATTGTGAAGCCATCCAAAAACAAGGTCATCTTACAAAACGCGTCCGTCAAATATTAGAATCATTGGCTCGAAAACACGGAAAACAGTATATTGCTTCTATACTAAATATGCCATTTCCTAATAAACGCGCTAAAGGGACAGCGTAATTTAGCCATGTTCTGTGTAAGCAAAACATAGCTAAATTGTTTTCTAGGATGCTTTACCAATAAAATGTTCATATCATATGAACTGATGAAACCGGTGTCATTATAATGATAGAAAATATAGTAAACAGGAAAACCCCCACGTACATCTCTCATTCACTTGAATAGAGAAATACGTGGGGGTATACTTGTTCCTTATTATTTCATCATCTGCTTAATCAGTTCGCGATTTCTCTTCTTAAATACTTCATTATGAGAAGAAACCATTCCGTACTCACTTGCATCTGGTTGGATAAATTGTTTTGCTTTATTCACAGCATTTCCAGCATCTTGGAATGCACCTGCAATTAAGTGTAGTTTCCCTTCGTGCTTTAAAATATCTCCAGCAGCATATAATCCATCTACTGAAGACTCACTATTTGCATTACCTGCAATATAATAATTATCTATAATTGCAACGTCTAACTCACTATTTTCTAATAATGTAATGTCGCGTTCATATCCATGATTAATAATAACTTCATCAATAGGTAAATGAGAAACCTCACCTGTTTCATGATTTGTTAATTCTACATATTCGATTGCTTCATGATTATCACCGGCAATTAATTTTGTAATCGATGTATTAAAGAAACACTCCGCTGAGCTGTTCATAAGTTGTTTTACTTGTGCTTCATGACCAGATAATTCTTCTTTTCTATAAGTTACATACACTTTTTTCGCAATTGGTTCCAATTCATTTGCCCAATCAACAGCAGAATTGCCTCCACCGGAAATAATAACTGTTTTACCTTTGAAACGCTTTAAAGATTTAACTGTATAATTTAAATTCGATACTTCAAATCGCTCAGCACCTTCAATAGATAACTTTTGCGGTTTCAATATACCACTTCCTGTTGCGACGATAACTGTTTTTGAAAAGTGTTCTTCGCCAGTACTTGTTTTTAATGTAAAAGTACCATCTTGATTACGAATAATCGATTCTACTTTTGTATCTAATACAACTTCCGGCTTAAATGTTAACCCTTGCTGTACAAGTTGTTCAATTAACTTATCACCTGTAACTGGCAATAGTCCTCCTACATCCCAAATCATTTTTTCCGGATACACATGTATTTTTCCACCTAAATGTGGTTGAAATTCTATTATTTTCGTTCTCATTTCTCTGAGTCCACTATAAAAAGCTGAATAAAGCCCTGCAGGTCCTCCGCCTATCACGGTTACATCAAACAATTCTTCTCGATTCATTCGTGCTCACTCCTCAGCTATTAATCGTTGATTATCATTCTCAATAAAATATAACCTGTTTCCGCAAAATTTACAATCAAAATTACTATTGACAATACACCTATATAAAATTATATTATTTAAAGAATCAATAGTGATAATCATTATCATTTTGTTAATAATTAGCAAATTTGAGATTACATCTTCTTTCATTAATATGGTTATTACTATATTATAAAATCTCATATTCAAGATTTTTAATAAATTATTTTGCATTACCACTACTATTTCAAAAAGATTGCAGTTAAACAAATTATTGTATACACATATCATCTATGTTAAAGGAGAAAGACGATGAAAAAGTTATTTATTTCACTAACAGTCCTTTTCGTTCTTGTTATGAGCGCTTGTAGCAATAACTCTACAGACAAAAAGAACGATGCAAAAGGTAGCAAATCAGAAACAATTACATACCAATCTGAAGATGGTAAAAAAGTAGAAGTTCCTGCAAATCCAAAACGCGTTGTTGTATTATCATCATTCGCTGGTAACGTAATGTCATTAGGTGTAAATCTTGTTGGGGTAGATTCATGGTCTAAACAAAACCCACGTTTTGATAGCAAACTTAAAGATGTTGCTGAAGTATCTGATGAAAATGTTGAAAAAATCGCTGAACTAAATCCAGATTTAATCATCGGTTTATCAAATGTTAAAAATGTCGATAAGTTAAAGAAAATCGCGCCTACTGTAACATACACTTACGGAAAAGTTGATTACTTAACACAGCATTTAGAAATCGGTAAGTTATTAAATAAAGAAAAAGAAGCAAAAACTTGGGTTGATGACTTCAAGAAACGTGCACAAGAAGCTGGTAAAGAAATTAAAGCAAAAATCGGTGAAGATGCAACAGTTTCTGTTGTAGAAAACTTCAACAAACAGCTTTATGTATACGGCGAGAACTGGGGCCGTGGAACAGAAATCCTGTACCAAGAAATGAAATTAAAAATGCCTGAAAAAGTAAAAGAGAAAGCATTAAAAGAAGGTTACTACGCATTATCTACTGAGGTATTACCTGAATTTGCTGGTGATTACTTAATCGTAAGTAAAAACAAAGATACTGATAACTCATTCCAAGAGACAGAATCATATAAAAACATCCCAGCAGTAAAAAATAATCGCGTATATGAAGCAAACATGATGGAATTCTATTTCAATGATCCACTTACATTAGATTTCCAACTAGACTTCTTCAAGAAGAGCTTTCTTGGTAAATAATACAAACATGAGGAATTCTTAATTTAAGAATTCCTCTTCCTTTATTCTATGAACAGAAAAGATGTGAAACGAATGACAAAAGATCATGACAATCCACGTTCTATAGCTTTTACATACAAACTAATTTTAAGCTTAATTGCATTCTTTCTTATTTTTATGGTTGCAATGGTATTAGGTGCTGCAGATACTTCGATAAAAGATGTATGGTTAGCACTCACTTCCTCCGCTAAAGGAGACAAAATATCTATTATTCGAGAAATACGTTTACCACGTGAAGTTGCTGCTATTTTTGTAGGAGCTGGATTAGCCGTTTCTGGGGCAATTATGCAAGGATTAACACGAAATCCACTTGCGGATCCTGGATTATTAGGGCTATCTGGTGGAGCAAATGCTGCGCTTGCACTGACACTTGCTTTCAACCCTTCCATCAGCTATCTTTACTTAACATTAGCTTGCTTTATCGGTGCTGCAATTGGCGCAATTATGGTATTTGGAATTGGTATGGTGAAAAAAGGCGGCCTTTCTCCTCTTCGAATTGTATTAGCGGGCGCTGCAGTTTCAGCATTTCTACTCGCAATTTCAGAAGGAATCGGCATTTACTTTAAAATTTCACAAGATGTATCACTTTGGACTGCTGGGGGCGTAATTGGAACAACTTGGAGCCAATTAAAAATTATTATTCCGGTCATTTCAATTAGTATCTTTATCGCTATCTTACTAGCAAAAAAATTGACAGTTCTTAGTTTCAGTGAGGAAGTGGCTATTGGACTAGGTCAAAAAATTATTGTTATTAAAACTATTTTATTTATCATTATTATCTTACTTGCAGGTGCATCTGTAGCTCTTGTTGGAAATATGGCATTCATCGGCTTAATGGTACCTCACATGGTACGCCCAATTGTCGGTCCAGATTACCGATTTGTTATACCGATGTCAGCAATTGCTGGAGCTTCCTTTATGCTACTTGCAGATACAATCGGACGTACTATTAACGCTCCATACGAAACACCAGTTGCGGCAATTGTCGCGATTGTAGGGTTACCATTCTTCCTATTCATTGTACGTAAAGGAGGAAAAACATTCTCATGATGCAATCTATTTTAAGAAAACAGCGTCTCATTATACTCGCTTTACTTATAGTAATCATCACAACCATTGTAGTTGGAATGGGACTTGGTTCAGCATCTTTATCTTATGATCGACTACTCCCAACATTAATGGGGCAAGGGACTTTTAAAGAGGAGTTTGTTTTATACTCTTTAAGACTACCTAGAATTGTCATTACATTATTAGCTGGTATGGCTCTCGCTTTATCAGGGGCTATTCTGCAAGGAATTACCCGAAATGATTTAGCTGAACCTGGTATTCTTGGTATTAACTCTGGGGCTGGTGTTGCTGTTGCTATTTTCTTTTTATACTTTCCAATAGACGTAGGTTCATTTCTTTACTTACTACCTGTCGTTGGATTTATTGGGGCATTTCTGACAGCTGTTCTAATTTACGTGTTTTCATATAGTAAATCAACTGGACTTCAACCAATACGATTAACATTAACTGGTATCGGTTTTGCATTTGCACTATCTGGAGCGATGATTGTCCTTATTTCATCCGCTGATCGTATGAAAGTGGACTTTATCTCAAAATGGATTGCCGGAAATATTTGGGGAGATGACTGGATTTTCGTTTTAGCAATGCTCCCATGGTTAATCGTATTAATTCCGTTTGTTTTCTATAAAGCAAATCGATTAAACATTTTAGCATTAAACGAACCAGTCGCAATTGGCGTTGGAATTGAAATTGAAAAAGAACGCAGGTACTTATTAGTTGCAGCCGTTGCACTTGCAGCCGCAGCTGTTTCCGTAACAGGAGGAATTAGCTTTATCGGATTAATGGCTCCTCATATCGCGAAATCTTTAGTAGGTCCAAGACATCAAATCTTCATGCCTATCGCCCTTTTAATCGGCGGATGGCTATTATTATTAGCAGATACAATCGGACGAAATATCGTTGATCCTAATGGCATTCCAGCAGGTATTGTCGTTGCTTTAATTGGGGCTCCTTACTTTATGTATTTGTTGCTTAAAAAAGCTTAAAAAACACCCTCAAGATTTCTTGAGGGTGTTTTTGTTTCATTCTACTGCTGCCCATACCCTTCAAACTTCTTCGCCAAATTCTCCATCTCATCTTCTGGCAATAGCTTTGGTTCCCCAATGCTTTTCGTTTGATAATAAATTTGAGCACAAAACTCAATCTCTTCTGCAACAGTAAACGCCATTTTTATATTATTTGCACCAGCAATTAAACCGTGATTTGCAAGTAAAACAGCACGGCGATCAATCATGCCTTCAAAAGCAGCCTCCGCTAATTGCTTCGTACCAAATGTTTCATACGGTGCACAGCGCACATTCGGTCCTGCGAAAGCAATTAAATACGATACAGCAGGAAGCTCCCATCCTAATGATGCAATCGTCTTCGCGTAAGGAGAGTGTGTATGCACAAGCGCATTTATATCTTCACGCTTCCTATAGTAAATAAGGTGCATATCTAATTCACTTGATGGTTTTCTCTCTCCTTCTACTACTTCACCATCTAGGTTTAATATAACTACATCTTCAGGCTTTGTTTCATAATACTCTAAACCACTTGGGCTAATCGCAACAAGACCTTGTTCACGATTAAAGATACTAATATTACCGCCCGTTCCCTTTGTTAAACCACTAGAAATCATTTTCTTTCCATACGCTACAATTTCTTCTCTTTCTTTTTGTAATAACATATACATCCCCCTAAGTATGAAGCTTATGATGACTGACTTTTACATTTATCTACTTATTGAAATAGCTTTTTTAAATTCTCCGTAAACGGTGCCTTTACAATCCCTTTTTCTGTAATAATCGCTGTTACATTTTCATGTGGAGTAACATCAAATGCTGGATTATATACTTTACTTTCTTTCGGAGCTGAATATTTTCCGAAGCGATTAATCACTTCAGAAGCATCTCTTTCTTCAATCGGAATTTCTTTTCCTGTCGATGTCTTTAAATCAATTGTCGGTGTTGGCGCTGCTACATAAAACGGAATGTTGTAGTACTTAGCTAAAATAGATACGCCTAATGTGCCAATTTTATTTGCTACATCACCATTTGCTGCCACACGATCACATCCAACAATTACCGCATCAATCTTCCCTTGTGACATGACCATAGCTGCCATATTATCTGTAATAACAGTAACGTCAATGCCTGCTCGCTGCAGTTCTAATGCTGTTAACGTTGAACCTTGTAATCTAGGGCGTGTTTCATCAGAATAGATTTTTAAGTCCCATCCTTTTTCTTTCGCTAAGTACATGGGAGCTGTCGCGGTACCATACTTAGTTGTCGCTAACGCACCAGCATTACAATGTGTTAATACTCCCATTCCATCATGGAATAATGTTAATGCATGTTCTCCAATTTGACGGTTAATTTCTTCATCTTCTCTATGAATCTCTTTTGCCTCTTCTAGTAATCTATTTTTCAGCTGTGAGATTGATAAATGAATATTATCTGTCGCTACACTTTCCATTCTTTCAAGTGCCCAAAATAAATTTACGGCAGTCGGTCTTGATGTCGCCAAGTATGTACATACCTTTCTTACTTCATCCATAAATCCTTCTTCCGTACTTTCAGCAAATTCCTTTATCCCTAAATACACTCCATAAGCAGCTGAAACACCAATCGCGGGTGCACCTCGTACTTTCATTACTTGAATCGCATCCCACACACTTTCAGCTGTTTTAAAAGATTCATAGACAATTTCATTTGGTAATAACGTTTGATCTAACAAAACTAAAGCATCATCTTTCCACTGAATTGGTATTAATTGCTCTTCCATCATATTCTCCCCTTACTTCGCGTAGTGCATTGACTGTTCTTTTAACGTTTCTACAAAACTTGTGCCCGTTCTATATTGATTCGCTCGTAAAATAAAACCCTTCGCTACTTGAAGACAAATTCGCTCCGCTCTAGCACGTGCTTCCCCATTCCCAATACAAGTAATATCTTTTACTTTCGCTAATCCAACAATACGGCGAATTAATTCCAGACCTGTCACTGCAGCTGTATCTTCTAATACAGATTTCAAATAGACTTCGCTAAAGCCTTCTTCCTTCGCCATAATCTCGGTCACATGAATATCCCAAGCACCTAAAAACTTCTGCTTAAATAAATCAATTACCTCTACCATCGTAGTTTGTAACCAATCCATATACGTATCTTTCTTAGCTCCAGGTGACATCGTTGCATCTGCATTCACCCAAGCAAACATTAAATTCGCCATTACATTCCCAACGTCATATCCCATAGGTCCATAAAAAGCAAACTCAGGATCAATAACCTTTGTAGAATCATCTCTTACAAAAACAGAACCAGTATGTAAATCACCATGAAGTAATGCCTGTGCATTCGTCATAAAAGAAAATTTACGTTTCGCTACTTCCATACGAAGCTCTTTATCACTATAAATATGTTCCCTAATCCATCCCTCATTTAACTGAAATAACTCATTACGCTTATTATGATTTGTAAATGGTTCTGAATATACGAGGTCCTCTGTAATCTCACATAATTCAGGATTTATATAATTCTTCACAAGTTCCTTCTTCTCTTTATGATTCATTACAACATCCGATGTTAATAAAAGTGTATTTACCATAAAAGTAGTTAAGTCGTCAGCAAGCCTCGGAAATATTTGATGATTTATAAGTGCTGTACGTAATATTGTGTGATCCGATAAATCTTCCATTACGCAACAATTCATCACACTATCAAATAAATACACCTTAGGAACAAGTCCAGGTGCTAACTCATCCTCTAACTGCAAAACATCTGATTCTATACGAATACGATTCGTCGACAACTTAAACTCATCTGAAATGCGAGCTGTATCCCCAGCTTGCTTTACGATGACAGACATGTTCTCTTTTTCATCCCAAACGCGGAACACATAATTTAAATTGCCATCACCTATTTCTTTACACTGTAACCCCTTTGCATGTTCAAACTTAGATAATTTCTCTTTCACATATGCAATCACATCTTTAGCTTCCATTAAAAAATACTTCATGAACTTAGACATGGTTTCCCCTCCACACTAATTGTAAGCGTTTTCTAAAAGCTATAAAAAATAATAGGATTAAATCTTTCATCCTAAAATATATGATCTTCTTTTTGAAATGTATATCTAGGTTTTATTATATCTTGTTAGCACTTTGAGTCAATGTTTCTAACTATTATCGTAATATACTTCCTAATTATATATTTGAGATGACAAAAATTGTTCAAAAAATTTCCGATTCATTTTATTTTATTTATCACAAAATTCTTTGTAAAATAGAAGTAAGCAGTTCCTTTTCAAAACCACAACTTCTAAGAAATATCTCCTTCCTAAGAAATTAAACTTACACACTATCTCTAACATACACACTAAACTTTCAACTACTCATCTAAAATTTATAGACTTAAAATTACCTTTCCATTCCCTGTTAGTCTTAATTGAGAATAAATATTAATTAAATTGGTATAAAGTTGGTTTATTCTCTTGACAAAATAACCACTTCTATATGATAATTAATATCGAATTAGAATTATTATAGTTAATTAAAAAATATATTTTATGAGCACACTATTTTTTGATGCTCAAAACCAACATTTAGGAGGAATTTTAACATGTTATTAATCGGCACAGAAGTAAAACCGTTTAAAGCTAATGCTTACCATAATGGAGAATTTATCCAAGTTACTGACGAAAGTTTAAAAGGAAAATGGAGTGTAGTTTGTTTCTACCCAGCTGACTTCACATTCGTTTGCCCAACTGAACTTGAAGACTTACAAAACCAATACGCAACTCTAAAAGACTTAGGCGTTGAAGTATACTCTGTATCTACAGACACTCACTTCACTCACAAAGCATGGCATGATAGCTCAGAAACTATCGGCAAAATCGAGTACATCATGATTGGTGACCCAACTCGCACAATCACTACAAACTTCAACGTTTTAATGGAAGAAGAAGGTCTTGCTGCTCGTGGTACATTCATCATCGATCCAGACGGCGTTATCCAATCTATGGAAATCAATGCTGACGGTATCGGCCGTGACGCAAGCATTCTTGTTAACAAAATTAAAGCTGCTCAATACGTACGTAACAACCCAGGTGAAGTTTGCCCAGCTAAATGGCAAGAGGGTTCTGCAACACTTAAACCAAGCCTTGACCTTGTAGGCAAAATCTAAGGAGTTCGATCAAAATGATACTAGATGCAGATATAAAAACACAACTATCCCAATACCTTCAATTAATGGAGAACGATATTTTACTTAAAGTAAGCGCAGGAGACGATAACGTATCTAAAGATATGTTAGCTCTAGTAGACGAATTAGCTACTATGTCATCTAAGATTACAGTAGAAAAAGTTGAATTAGAGAGAACACCAAGCTTTAGCGTAAACCGCCCTGGTGAAAACACTGGTGTCGTATTCGCTGGTATTCCATTAGGACACGAATTTACATCATTAGTGTTAGCTTTACTACAAGTAAGTGGACGCGCTCCAAAAGTTGAACAAAAATTAATCGATCAAATTAAAAACATTCAAGGCGAATATCATTTTGAATCTTATATCAGCCTAAGTTGTCATAACTGTCCTGATGTTGTACAAGCTCTTAACGTAATGAGCGTTCTTAACCCTGGTATTACACATACTATGATTGATGGCGCTGCATTCAAAGAGGAAGTAGAAAGCAAAGACATTATGGCAGTACCAACTGTTTACCTAAACGGCGAATCTTTCGGAAGCGGTCGTATGACACTTGAAGAAATTTTAGCTAAAATGGGTAACGGTCCAGATGCATCAGAGCTTTCTGATAAAGATCCATACGATGTTCTTGTTGTTGGTGGCGGCCCTGCTGGTGCAAGTGCAGCAATTTACGCAGCACGTAAAGGCATCCGCACTGGTATCGTTGCTGAGCGCTTTGGTGGTCAAGTAATGGATACTATGGGCATTGAGAACTTCATCAGCGTGAAAAAGACTGAAGGTCCTAAGCTAGTAGCAAGCCTTGAAGAGCACGTAAAAGAATACGACATCGATGTAATGAATCTACAACGTGCGAAACGTTTAGAGAAAAAAGAACTTATTGAAGTGGAACTTGAAAACGGCGCTATTCTGAAAAGTAAGAGCGTAATCGTTTCTACAGGTGCTCGCTGGCGTAATGTTGGCGTACCAGGTGAAGCTGAGTTCAAAAATAAAGGTGTAGCATATTGCCCACACTGTGACGGTCCATTATTCACTGGAAAAGACGTAGCAGTTATCGGCGGAGGTAACTCTGGTATTGAAGCAGCTATCGACTTAGCAGGTATCGTTAAGCACGTAACTGTTCTTGAATTCATGCCAGAATTAAAAGCTGATGCTGTATTACAAGAGCGTCTTAACAGCTTACCAAACGTAACTGTTCTGAAAAACGTTCAAACGAAAGAAATCACTGGTACTGATAAAGTAAACGGTATTTCTTACATCGATCGTGAAACTGAAGAAGTTCATCACGTTGAATTACAAGGTGTATTCGTACAAATCGGTCTTGTGCCAAACACAGACTGGTTAGGCGAAACAGTTGAACGCGTTCGCGGTGAAATCGTAACAGACAAGCACGGCGCTACAAACGTACCAGGAGTGTTTGCTGCAGGTGACTGTACAAATAATCCGTACAAACAAATCATCATCTCTATGGGTTCAGGTGCAAACGCAGCTTTAGGTGCATTTGATTACTTAATCCGTAACTAATAAAAAAGACGCGCTACCTATTGGTAGCGCGTCTTTTTTATTATATTTCATGTAAATAGTTATCAAGTTCCTTCCAACTCATTACTGTATAAGGTGTACCTACATTCAATACTACTTTTACATTTTCTGCTACTATTTGCATTCTCTTAGTTGGATTATCTCTTTTTCCTGAAGGATAAATAGCAAGTTTCATCATTTCTTGCTTTCCATCTTCATAAATCCTTTTCTTTAAACCAAATTGGTTAATTTGTTCCTTTGAAGGAACTTCTTTGCCTTCCCAGTCACATATTTCAAATAGAGGATACCTATCTCCGTGCCATTCCTCAATAATCTCAATTACTTTAAGAATAATACAACTCCCTGATACTAATTCATAACTAACAGCATCACCTGCTTTTAAAGAAGTATTAGCTATAAATCTTTTCGGCACTTTTTTAGCTTCTGGCTGCCGAGAATGTAACTGCTCTCTTAGTTTATTTAAAACTACTTCACGTTTCTTCTGTAATTTAGGTTCTTCTTCCCAACGGGCTAAATCTGCACCACTTTCTATTATTTGCAATGCCTCCTGCTTAACATTCTCTTGAAGTCTCCCTAACCTCCATTGTATGGAAGCAAATACTAACCAAAAAACAATAGTCTCTTCATTATCTAATTCATTCTTGTATTCCTCAATTACAATCCTACTTGCGTCCTCATTTGAATATTCATTTGCTAACAAATCCTTATACAGTAACTTAATATCTTCAGCAATATCGTCTGATAATATTGCTACTCCCCAAGCCCCCATACATTAACACTCCAATCTATAAACTAAAAACCTCTCATTCCCATTCTTCTCATAAGCACCTGGCAATCTAACTTCTTTCTTCAGCTCAAACGCAGTCTGATTTTCTAAGAAGAAAATATAGTCCTCAGAAGGATAATATAAAATAATATCCACTTCTCTCCCCGTTTCTTCTACTGAAAGCAAAATGTTATTTACTACATTCATAAACACTTGTACAGAAAATGGATTAAAGAAATAAAACCTATTATCATGTGGATCAATCTCATATTCCTGCGCTAAACAACATTGGAATTGAATTTTCCCCTTACTGTTTCGTGCCTTTCGTGCATAACGATCTCGATTATCCATCGCTTCTTTATAAAACTCTTCATTCATTTCAATTCCAACTGCTGAAGCACCACATTTATGATGCATATAAAAGTTTAATCGCCCTTTTCCGCACCCAAAGTCTACAATTCGGTCGCTACTTCGTATTTCATATTGATTCAATAACTCATCTAACCCGCTATACGGTGTCGGTTCATAGCGATGATAATGCATAGACTTGTTAAACCCTTTTTGCTCACCGACTGTTTTTATATGTAAAACTGCATCGTAATATTGTTCGTTCATTCGTTTTCTCCTATTAAAAAATGGTACTTATTATTATACACCATGTACTGGAGGCTCATTTTTCATCAAATTAATAGGTACGTGAAATTATATTAACGATTTTCTTAATATATCTATCGTAACTTCAAATATATCAACGATTTTCTCAATATATCTATCATAACTTCAAATATATCAACGATTTTTCAAATATATCGATTTACCGACAATTCACGACAAAAAAACAGGAGCTCTTTAGCCCCTGTCTTCTAACACTTTCAATACAGTTTGTTTCAATATTTCTACCCCATCCATAATACAACTATGATCAAACCTCATATACGGATGGTGTAATCCAGGTTGTAGGTCTGCTCCTAGTCCAAGCATGACAGCTTTTAAATGTGGTCTTTTCACTGTATAGTAATGGAAATCATCGCTTCCTGTCGTATAGAGAGGCCCTGTGCATCTCTCTTCCCCATACACTTCGAGAATACCTTTACGCATAAAGCGCTCTGCTTCTTCGGAAACCTCTGCTCCTGGTGCAAGATCCATCCATTCGTATGAAGTTTTCGACCCCATCGATGCAGCTGATTCTATTACATGCTCAATCTTTTTCTTTAATTCTTCTAATAGTATATTACTCTCAGCTCTTACATCTAAACTGAAATGACCATTTCCCGGAATGATATTTAAATTATCACCACCTGCTTGGCATCTCGTCATTTTTACTGAATAGGAACTTTGCGGTGGCAGCCAAATATTTTTCAAACCGATATTAATCATGGAAATGACATCAATTGCATTCACACCTTGGTGTGGTCTTGCCCCGTGTGCATCCTCCCCATGAATCATACCCTCTAAAAATCCTGCTGCTCCATGGCGAATAGATGGGGCTGCTTGTTTCAAAGATAGTTCTTCAATTGGTCTTAGATGGACGCCAAATAAGAAATCAGCATCATCTACAGCACCTTTCTCCACCATCTTCAAAGCACCATTCCCCTTCTCTTCTGCCGGCTGAAAAATAAATCTAACCGTACCACTTTTCCATCTCATATTTTTCAATTGTAAAATAAGTCCCATTACAATGGTCATATGAGCATCATGGCCACATGAATGGTTCGCTTTAAATTCTCCATTTACTTCTTGCCAAAGTGCATCCATATCAGCACGAATCGCAATAACTGGATTCCCGCCTCCAATCTCAGCAATTACACCTGGACAATCATCAAATGTTCTATATGAAATTCCTTCTTCTTTTAAAAAGTCAGTAATATACGCTGTCGTTTCATATTCTTTCCAACTTACTTCAGGGTTTTCGTGTAAATGCTGAAAAATCTCCGTTAAGCGCTCTTGTAGTTCTAATGTTTTCAACGTTCCAGTCTCCTTCCCACATTACAAACGATTCGGGTTAATTATACTTATGAAAAACAGATGTTTTTATGAACATATTGAATTTTAAGAAAAAAGTCAATTATTTATTTTTAAATACTTAAAAAGCTTACTCTGCACTTATATTACAAACTAAACAAACAACTAGAACATTCCTTATTTTCTGTTTTTTATGTTGACGCTTACATAAACTTTTAGTTATCATAACCTAATAAACGTCTATTTTACGACAATTCTAAAAATACAAACAAACATACGTAACAAGGAGGAACTTTATGAAAAAAGAAATACCTTTTGGAATAGCGATTATCCCTATTATCATTACCGTTGCAGTTATGATGGTTACAATTGTTGTATTAAAACAAACCCCTCACGTTCCACTTATTATTGGTACAACCGTTGCTTCTATTGTCGCTTGGCGTTACGGTTACAAATGGAATGATCTTGAAGAAGCAATGTATAAAGGGATTCGTCTTGCATTACCCGCTATCGTCATTATTATTCTTGTTGGCTTAACAATTGGTGCTTGGATTGGCGGTGGAATCGTCGCAACGATGATTTATTACGGTTTAAAACTTTTAACTCCATCACTATTTTTAGTTTCCATTACCGTCATTTGTTCTATCGTAGCATTAGCAATTGGTAGCTCTTGGTCTACAATGGGCACAATTGGTGTTGCTGGAATGGGAATTGGCCTAAGTATGGGAATTCCAGCTCCAATGGTTGCTGGTGCCATTATTTCAGGCTCTTATTTTGGCGATAAAATGTCACCGCTTTCAGATACAACTAACTTAGCCGCAGGATTAACAAATACAGATTTATTCGCACACATTCGTCATATGTTATTTACTACAGTTCCAGGTTTAATTATTACTCTTATCGTCTACGCAGTCTTAGGAAAAAGCTTTGGCGCTAACAATATTGATGCGAAGAGCATCGATCAAACGTTACAAGTATTGCAACAAAACTTTGTTATCTCGCCTTTTCTACTCATTATACCCGTAGTCGTTATGGTATTGGTCGCTAAAAAAGTCCCTGCTATACCAGCGATTCTCGTCGGTATTATTTTAGGATTCTTATCACAAGTCTTTATTCAAGGTGGTTCTGTCTCAGCATCTGTCGGTGCACTCCAAGCTGGATTTGTTATAGACACTGGAAACAAGCTAGTAGACGAACTATTTAACCGCGGTGGCTTAGATTCGATGATGAATACAGTCTCTATGACAATTGTCGCTATGACTTTCGGAGGAGTATTAGAACATACAGGTATTCTTCGCTCAATTGTAAATCAAATTTTAAAGTTAGCGAAATCAGCAAAAGGGCTTATCGCTTCTACTATCGCATCTTGTTTTGCAACAAACCTTACTTGCTCTGAACAATATATTTCAATTGTTGTCCCTTCAAGAATGTACGCAAATGCCTACACGGAAAAAGGACTACATTCAAAAAACTTATCCAGAGCATTAGAAGATGGTGGAACATTAACTTCTGTCTTCGTTCCTTGGAATACGTGCGGTGTATTTATTCTCGCAACACTTGGCGTAGGTGCATTTGAATATGCTCCTTATGCTATTTTGAATTTCATCGTACCTATTATCTCAATCATTTATGGTATAACAGGCTTCACAATTGTAAAACTATCAGACATTGAAAAAGCAGAACTACTAAAGAAACAAAAAGCTCAACTAGAAGCTTAAAAATAGCGGTAAATTCAGTTCATATAGTGCACGAGGTCGCCCTTGTTGATAGGGCATTTCCTCGCCGCAAATATGAGCATACCCGTAATCAACTAATTTCTTTAACAACCTTTCTGTCGATCTTCGAGTTACTTGTAAGTACTCAGAAAGGTCAGCTGCTGTAAACTTCAATGACGGGTGCGATTGACTAAATTGAATGATTTTTGACAAGTTGGCCGGACTAAGCTTTGTTTCCTTCGCTATTTTCATTAGTTCCGGATTATCATTTTTCAAACTTTGTACTCTCTGTTCTTTCGGGAACGGACCAAACAAATCTTTATCACTTGTTAGTATATAAAAACAACGATCTATTGGATTGTTCTTTGCAAAACTTTGAGCGATTTTTGCATTTTGCTCCGCTTCTTTCACGGTTTTCCCATAACCAAATCCAATAGCTATCGTTCCTTCTACGCTCGCAAACAAGTTATCTATCGCATTTGTTTTAATAATTGATTCGATATCACCACGAGTTGTATACAAAATGCATGTCATTTCATCCACTTGTTTAAATGAACCACGTAGTTCTTTTGAAATGACATCTAGTTTTTCAAGCAAACTCGTTCGTAATTCTAAGGAAGAAATAATACAAGCACCAACAGTAGCTGAATAGCTTTTTGCTAACTCAGCTTTTATTTTTGCATCTTTTAGCCCATGTATAATGGATTGTGTTGGATCAATCATACGCTCTGAAGGAACACCTATTTTTTGAAGCTCGTCGTAAACAGCGTGAATACTAGTTAAAGCTAAATGAGCCTCTCCAGATTGATATTTAGCTACATGAAAATCGATAACTCTATTTATTTCATCTTTACTCCACAGCATATTTTCATAATCCAACACTTGCGGGCTTTCTTTTATACCGATATCATGGAACACATTTGTAATAAACGAGCGGTCTACTAAATCGATGGAAATGTTATGTGGTTGAATACTTTGATGATACATGATAGAAAGAATTGAAGATGCGACAGTTGTCTCGTCTTGCTGTAAGTATGTACTTGGAATTTGTAATTGTTCTCTTATTTCTTTTGCCATATAATAAGGTAAAGCACCTGAGAAAAAGATGACATCACAAGGCTTTAAACACTTTAATAGTTCAGAAGATTCCGCCGGATGAAGGTAAATATATGGATCAATTTCTATTCCTTCTAATTTTTGAGCAATAGGAAAAAGGTTCTCCATAAACTCCCTTGAACCGACAACTGCAATTTTTATCATCATTTTCTCTAACTCCTTATCATTAATTAACGACTATTTAACGTCAACTATATCAAATGTATAAAACTATTGTAAACAGGAAGGGGTCTCTATTCAATGAAAATTACAGCTATTCATCTTTACGCAATTCGTTTACCGCTTCACAATCCGTTTGTTATTAGTTATGGCTCTTATTCTGATATGCCCTCTATTATCGTCAAAATGGAAACAGATGAAGGTATTATCGGTTACGGTGAAGGCGTTGCTGATGATCACGTCACAGGTGAATCATGGGAAAGTACTTTCTATACTTTAAAACATACGCTAACCCCTGCTCTAATCGGGCAAAATCCAATGAATATCGAAAAAATACACGACATGATGGACAATACAATTTACGGTGTTCCAACAGCGAAAGCCGCAATTGATATTGCTTGTTTTGATATAATGGGCAAAAAACTAAATCAACCTGTATATCAATTAATTGGCGGGCGCTACCATGAAGAATTCCCTGTCACTCATGTTTTAAGTATTGCCGATCCAGAAAACATGGCTGAAGAAGCTGCTTCTATGATTCAAAAAGGTTACCAATCTTTCAAAATGAAAGTTGGTACAAATGTAAAAGAAGATGTGAAACGTATTGAAGCTGTACGAGAACGTGTAGGAAATGACATCGCTATTCGCGTTGATGTAAACCAAGGCTGGAAAAATAGCGCAAACACATTAACAGCACTACGTTCATTAGGACATTTAAACATTGACTGGATTGAACAACCTGTTATCGCGGACGATATTGATGCCATGGCTCATATTCGTTCTAAAACAGACCTCCCGCTTATGATTGATGAAGGACTAAAAAGTTCTCGTGAAATGCGCCAAATTATTAAATTAGAAGCTGCTGATAAAGTAAATATAAAACTAATGAAATGCGGCGGCATATATCCCGCTGTAAAGCTCGCTCATCAAGCAGAAATGGCAGGCATTGAATGCCAAGTGGGATCAATGGTCGAATCATCTGTTGCCTCTTCCGCAGGATTCCATGTCGCTTTCGCAAAGAAAATCATTACGAGCGTAGAGCTAACAGGGCCATTAAAATTCACAAAAGACATCGGAAACTTACATTACGACGTACCATTCATTCGCTTAAACGAAAAGCCTGGACTCGGCATTGAAATAAACGAAGATACATTACAAGAACTCACCGTCTTTCAGGACATTGTACGCTAAAGGAGGACTAACGCATGACAGTTCTATACAAAGGAACATTAAAACAAAATAACAATCCATTTCACGTTACATTACTATCACTAGAGCACATCGAGCAAATCTTATCACTACAAAACATTGTAGTTGAAGCACTAGAAGATAAAAGTCGTTTACAACCACTCTCACAAGAAGAATTTCAATACATTCTAGAAGGAAACGGCATGATGATCGGCGCTTTTATCGAAAACGAACTCATCGCATTTCGCGCTCTACTCGTCCCTCCTATCGACGATGAACATTTAGGGCTTGATATTGGTCTATCAGAAAGTGAACTGCACCGCGTCATCTATCAAGAAATCTCAAACGTTCATCCGAACTGCCGAGGAAATGGTATGCAAAAAATATTAGCAAACGTCATCATGGACGAATTGCAAAAAGAAGACAGCAAATATGATTACGTATGCTGCACCGTTGCTCCTTTTAACATCCCGAGTTTGAAGGATAAGTTTGCGCAAGGGATGGCGATTGCTGCGCTAAAGGAGAAGTATGGTGGTAGTCTGCGGTATGTTTTTGTGAAGAAATTGCGCGGAGATAAAGAAAGCGATTGGACGGATATTCAAAGTATTCTAATGAGTGATGCTAGTGGACAGCAGGCTTTGCTTTCGGAGGGGTATCTTGGGTATGAGATGGAGAAAACAGCAGATACTTTCATTGTGAAATTTGGGCGATAATCTATATACTCGAAAAGAGGAGATGTCTGCTGTGACCTCTTCTCTTTTCGATTTGTTGAACAATCCTGTGGTAAATGAAATTATATCAACGATTTTTCGAATATATCTATCATAACTTACAATATATCAACGATTTTTAAAATATATCTATCAAAACTCACAATATATCAACGATTCGACAAGAAATATCGATTTACAGACAAAAATCGATATCCCTTCCTAAATCGTCATCTTCCAACTAGATAACGCTAACCAATTCTCCATTTCTTTATAATCAGGCATTATCTTCCCGACAAGACGCCAAAAAGATCGATCATGATTTAAATGAACCATATGACACATTTCATGAACAACCACATAGTCAATTACTCGCTGTGGTGCCATTGCTAGCTTCCAATTGAATGTTAGTTGTAAATTCGAATCGCAAGTACCCCAAGTACGACTACTATCTGTAATACGAATAGAACGTGGTTTTGTTTTGAAATTACTTTGATGCACTTTAATACTCTTCTCTACTAAAGATTTACACTGCTTATAGTAAAATCGTTTTAAAGCTTGTTGTATTTTCTCATCCTTAAGCTCTTTCACATAAATATGTAACTTATCCCCTTCAAAAATCGCATTGTCTTGCTCAATGCTTGCATCTTGGGAAATCTGTATCGGATACGTATTCCCTAAATACAAAAAGCCCTCTCCTTGATCATAATCCTTTTCCTGTGGTCCACGCGCTCGCTCCGCCATTTCCTTACGTGTTGTCTGAATCCAATCCCACTTTTCCTCTAGCAACTGAACTAAGTATTCAACAGGTGTCCCTTTCGGAGCCTGCACTTCCACATTTCCATACGAATCCACAAAAAGACGCACGGACTTTTTCTTCTTATAAGTTATATGAAAATTAATTGTCTCACCTAAATATGTATGTACCATTTCATCACCTGGCATAGTATTTTTACAAATAAAAAAGAGTAGGATACGAACGTCCTACTCTACCTATTATATCATTTACTGCTTTAACGAACTCATTATCCTCTATACTTTACACCTAATCCCTTAATGAAATTCCTTGCGTATCTATCGCCACACTCTTTGTAATTTTTATGGCCTTTCTTTCTTAATAGAGCGCCTAACTCTCCTTTTGTTACCGTAACGCCTACGCTATCTAATATATCAAGTACATCCTCACTCGTTAAAGATAGTGCGATTTTCATTTTCTTTAGAAGAAGGTTATTGGCACTCTCCTTGCTCTGTACAGGTGCAGGCTGCCCTGGTTTCGGATCTTGCTTTCCTCTTTTTAAAGTAATAAATCCATTTAAAAATGCCTCTAACATCATCATATCGCATGTTTTTACGTACTCATCTTCAGCTACCTCATCATTTTCAGCTTCATGCTGAGGAGCTCTCTTTATTTTTGTAAGCATATCAACTACGTCTTCTTTCGTTACTTCCATCCCGCCAAGTTTAAAGATTTCTACCATATCTATGTCTTTTATATCTAAAGCGTATCTTACTCTTTTTAATATATCGTTGTTGCTCATTGCCATTGGGTTTCCTCCTGAAATGTTGATTATTTATTCAGCGGTTAAAGTTTATGCTATAACCTGCTTTAAATTATCATGTTTAATCTAACCTTTTAGTTATTGTCCGCTAAATTAATACTTTAACATTTTAAAGATATGTTTTATAGTCTTACCCGAACTTTTCTCTATCATTGTATCTACAGAGCTCTTACATGTTTTTTATATGCCTATAAAAAGATTTCTCTCTTAACATTAACTAAAAGAAAAAAACAGTGTTTTGATTTCTCAAATACACTGTTCTTTTCCAGCTCTGCACTTATTTTCAACTCACTCATGTCATGCACTACATATGAAATGATTTAACTGCTTAAAAGTTAAACCGTCTCACTATCCTGAGCCATACCAACACTATCCTCAAACTTATCCAACAAAGCACGCACCTCATCAGTCGATTTCGTACTCATCAATTGATTTCTCAATTCAGCAGCTCCAGGGAAGCCTTTTACATAAATTTTAAAGAAGCGATGAAGTCCTGTGATTGAGCGTGGCAGTACTTCTGCATATTGATCTTGTAAATCAAGTTGTAGTCTTAAAAGATCTAGATGTTCTTTACTGCTATGTTCCCTTGGCTCTTTTTCAAACGCAAATGGATTTTTGAAGATGCCTCGTCCGATCATTACGCCATCAATGCCGTATTTTTCAGCAAGTTCCAGCCCCATTTTACGATCAAGGATGTCTCCATTGATTGTTATTAACGTATTTGGTGCAATGCGGTCACGTAATTTTTTAATTTCCGGAATTAGTTCCCAGTGCGCATCTACTTGGCTCATTTCTTCTCTTGTACGTAAGTGAATAGAAAGGTTTGCAATATCTTGTTTGAAAATGTGCGTTAACCAATCTTCCCACTCGCTTAACTCTTTAAAGCCAAGTCTTGTTTTTACGCTGACAGGTAGTCCACCCGCTTTTGCTGCTTGGATAAGTTCTGCTGCAACGTCTGGACGTAGAATAAGGCCACTACCTTTTCCTCTTGATGCAACGTTCGGAACTGGGCAACCCATGTTAATATCGATACCTTTAAATCCTAGCTCTGCCATACCGATACTCATTTGACGGAAGTATTCAGGATTGTCTCCCCAAATATGTGCTACCATCGGTTGTTCGTCTTCTGTAAAAATTAAACGGCCACGTACACTTTTCATACCTTCTGGATGGCAATAGCTATCCGAGTTTGTAAACTCTGTGAAGAATACGTCCGGACGACCAGCTTCACTTACTACGTGACGGAACACAACGTCTGTCACATCTTCCATTGGTGCAAGTACGAAAAATGGTCGTGGTAATTCACGCCAAAAATTATCTATCATTTCAAATTCAAATCCTCTCACTATGAATACAATTTCAAAATCTCAATTTATAATTTGTGAAAATCAGCAATATTTATTTTAACTAAAATCGCTTATGAATGGTATTTTTGTAAACCAAAAAGCAGGTGGTATAGATTTTTTCTATATCAACTGCTTTCCTATTATACTAACTTAAGCCAAGCCACACACTCCACATGAGTCGTATGCGGGAACATATCAACAGGTTGTACTTCCTGTGTTTTATATCCACCTTCTTCTAGTACTTTTAAGTCACGTGCTAATGTTGCTGGGTTACATGATACGTATACGACGCGGTTTGGCTTCATGTCGATGATTGTGTTTAGTAATGCTTCGTCACAGCCTTTACGCGGTGGGTCTACGACCATTGTGTCGGCGATTACGCCTTCTTTGTACCATTTTGGAATAACTACTTCAGCTTCTCCTACGCCAAATTCAGCGTTTGTCATGTTGTTTAGTGCTGCGTTTCGATTTGCGTCTTCAATTGCTTCTGGGACGATTTCAACGCCGTACACTTTTTTCGCTTTTTGCGCTAGGAATAACGAGATTGATCCGATTCCGCAATAGGCATCGATTACTGTTTCGTTACCATTTAATTTTGCGTATTCTAACGTTTTATCGTAAAGCACTTTCGTTTGCTCTGGGTTTACTTGATAGAATGAACGTGCTGAAATCGCAAATTTAATGTCACCGATAAAGTCATAAATGTATTCTGATCCGTACAGTACTGTCGTTTTGTCTCCGAAAATTACATTCGTACGCTTCGTATTTACGTTTTGAACAATTGATTTTACTTCTGGGAATTTCGCTGCAATTTCTTCAATAATTGCTTTTTTGTTCGGCAATTCTGCTGTACGCGTAATGAAGACAAGCATAATTTCCCCTGTTACTTGTCCGTAACGAGCCATTACGTGACGAAGTGTTCCTTTGTTACGCTCTTCGTTGTACGCAGTGATACCGTGCTTTTCACAAATACGTTTTACTTCTTGGATTAATGTATCGTTTTCTTCTGCCTGAATTAAGCATGATTCCATATTAATGATGTCATGCGTTCCTTGGCGATAAAAACCAGCTACAAGTCCGCCTTCACGTTCTCCGATTGGTACTTGTGCTTTATTACGGTATACCCACGGATTCTTCATGCCAAGTACAGGATGAACAGGAACATCACCTAGTCCTCCGATACGCTGCATAACGTCACGTACTTGTTTTTCTTTCGCTTGTAATTGTCCTTCATAAGTTAAGTGCTGAAGCTGACAACCGCCGCACTGATTATATACTGGGCATTCAGCATCTTTACGATATGGACTTTCTGTATGAAGCTTCATTAAACGACCAAATGCAAAGTTTTTCTTCACTTTAATAATTTTAATTTGCGCTTCTTCACCTGGTAATCCGTTTTTAACGAAAATAGGATAGCCCTTTACTTTCGCAACACCGGCACCATCATGTGTTAAATCTTCAAATACTACATCTATAAACTCGTTTTTCTCAACTGGTGGCGTCATTTTAGTACTCATTTTCCGACCTCTCTTTTTCATAACACTGCGTTACATTTTATCATACTTATATGGTCTTTTTCTATTGGAAGAAAAAAAGCTATTGACGATACTTCTCTGTTAATGTTACGCTACTACTAATTTAATACGGACGATGTTACCTCATATATACTTGATAATATGGATCGAGAGTTTCTACCCGGCAACCTTAAATTGCTGGACTATGGGGAAAACTAATGAATATTAGCCTATGCGCAAAAAAGGACTCATATTGATTAGCTTTCTCTCATAGATGAAAGTGAATCCATATGGGTCTTTTTTTATTTTTATTTTTCTAAAAGGTCAGACATCTTACGTATGACATAAAACCTCGTTCTTTTATTTTTAGTAATATAACGAGCGTTTTATGTACAAACTTTATACGAACTTCTGAAAGGGGCAACTACATGCAATATGTAATGAGCATTATCGGTATTCTTGCCGTGTTAGGTTTATGTTTTGCTTTGTCAAACAACAAAAGTAAAATCAACTTCCGTGCAATTGCAATTATGATTGGTTTCCAAATTTTAATCGGTTGGTTTATGTTTGCTACAAAGATTGGTCAACAAATCATTATTTTCATTAGTAAAGTTTTCAACAAACTAATTAAACTTGGTACGACAGGTGTCGATTTTCTCTTTAATGGAATTCACAGAGATTTTGTCTTTTTCTTAAACGTATTATTAATCATCGTATTTTTCTCAGCACTACTTTCAATCTTTAGTTATTTAGGTGTTTTACCATTCATCGTTCGCGTTGTCGGCGGTGCAATTTCAAAAATTACTGGTTTACCACGCGTTGAGTCATTCCACGCAGTAAACTCTGTATTCTTCGGTTCAAGTGAAGCATTAATCGTTATTAAAAACGATTTACAGCATTTCAATAAAAACCGTATGTTTATCATTTGTTGTTCTGCGATGAGCTCCGTTTCTGCTTCTGTTACAGCATCATACGTAATGATGTTAGATGCAAAATACGTACTAGCAGCTCTTCCGCTAAACTTATTCTCAAGCTTAATCGTTTGTTCGTTATTAACACCAGTTGATACGAAGAAAGAAGATGAAGTGATTCAGAAATTTGATAGAACTCTATTCGGAGACAGCTTTATCGGCGCAATGATTAACGGTGCGCTTGATGGTTTAAAAGTAGCTGGTATCGTTGCCGCATTAATGATCGCCTTTATCGGTGTGATGGAAGTTGTAAACTACGTAATTAGTGCAGCTTCAGGCGCAATGGGACATGCTGTTACTTTACAACAAATCTTCGGTTACGTACTTTCTCCATTCGCATTCTTAATGGGTATTCCAACTCAAGATATTATCCCAGCTGGTGGTATTATGGGTACGAAGATTGTTTTAAACGAGTTTGTAGCAATCCTTGATTTAAAAGACACAGCTACAACATTAGCTCCACGTACAGTTGGAATCGTTACAGTATTCTTAATTAGCTTCGCAAGTATTAGCCAAATTGGTGCAATCGTTGGTACAATCCGTGCCCTTTCTGAAAAGCAAGGAAGCGTTGTTTCTAAATTTGGTTGGAAAATGCTATTTGCATCAACACTTGCTTCTATTTTATCTGCGACAATCGCTGGATTGTTTATTTAATAAAAAATCACCTTACTTTAACAAGTAAGGTGATTTTTTTGATTCTTTATGAAACCGAGTGAAATTCAACTGCTTCTTCTGTATTGATAATCCTATCTTTATATATACCTTTTATTGAAATGTAAATGATAGATTTGTTTATGTTTTTTAACTTTCCTAATGAAAAATGATAAAGTAATCCATCGCTTTTTAAAGTCCACATCTTCCCACTCCATGGACCAGTAGCTTTTTGTTCATCCGACGCCTTTATTTCACCTTCATATTCGCATTCTCCCAAAGGAGTTTTAATTGTATTCTTCTCTGTATCAATTCGAATATTTTTAATTAGCTTCAAATTTTCATCAGAGAGAATTTGAATTTCATGATCTTTCTTTTTAAAAAAGAGTTTTCCGTCTTTGGTATTTATATATTCTGCATTATCCATTTTATCTATCATAAAATCATATTCTTCTTTTGTAATACCTAAGTTTTGATGATAAGGAAACGTTTTTTTCGGTATAATTTCTTCTTCGGCATACTTCAAATACCAATCTAAATTATTTGTAATACTATTGCTCATTTTATTTCCGATTTTCTCTAATTTCTCTTTTATCTCATAAGGAAATTCTAGTGTCATAATATCCGCCGTCACTTCCGCATTCATAAGATGCGATGGAATATACTCTTCCACGCTATTCGCTTTACTCACTTCACTTTGACAACCAACTATAAATAGCGATATAAAAAAGATATATATTATTTTTTTATATTTCATTTCTATTCTCCACTCCATACATTATTCTTACTTAGTTTTATAGCGGTTTTCATTATAGTATAAAATCTTTATATTTTAATAAAATACATATACTTATGCAAAATTGCATATTAATATGTATTCTTCTTACTTTAAAATTAGCTTAAATCATTTTCCAAATTATACAAATAACAAGTTAAAAATGTTATAATTTTCAAAAAAACCATTGGAGGATATTATGAAAGCCCACGCAATTTTCGATTTCTTACATTTACTAGTCTTAACGCTGAAAAGCTATTATGTATGGGGAATGCCTATCTATGTCTTCATTATTCCTCTTATCTTTGTAGTCGGTTATATTATTATTAATTCTAATAAGAAACAAAAAAATACATCTATTCAAAGTCACTAATCTATTACCTTAATAGCCTCCTAAAAATCATATTCCCCTCATTTTCTTCAAATGATATGATGAACAAGGGTAAATCCCCACCACTCTTATAGCGGTGGGGATTTTAATGTCAATATGCAACATACTACACAATAGAAGGTGATTTTTATGAGAAAATACGCAGCAATTGCTTTATGTACGTCTGCCATTCTAGCAGGCTGCAATACTAGCAATGTAAGCCAAGAACCTAAAAAAGAGAAAAAGGTTCAAGAAGTAGCTATACAAAAAGAGGCTCTACAAGAACAAGGTAAAATTTCTTATACTCCCATCACACACGAATCTACAAACACAAGTATTCATATTACAGACTTAAAAGATTCTTTAAATGAAGTACAATATAAAATTTGGCGCACAGCTGATGGAAAGGAACGTGCTAAATCTTTTTCTTCTAAAGAAAAGGAGAAACAATTTACAATTCCTTTTGACATAAAAGAATTTGAAGGAAAACGCGGTGAGTTCCAAATTGAAGCAACAGGAATGAAAGAAGATGGGAAAACAATCCCGCTTACGAAATCTACTATTACTTTCGAACAAAAGGTTCCTGTTCTTATGTATCACGCAATCGATGATTATCATGGTCACGGTATTAAAGACTTATTCGTATCACCAGCTAACTTTGAAGCACAAATGAAACATTTAAAAGACAATGGTTATACGCTTTTAACGTTTGAACGCTGGGGCGATATAAATAAAGTAAATAAGCCGATTTTCGTTACATTTGATGACGGTATGAAAAATAATATGAATGCATTTCGCGTTTTACAAAAGCTAAAAGATGATACTTTTAAACCGGCAGCAACAGAATATATGATTGTTGATAACGTTGATGTAGAAGGAGCATTGTCTACTTCTGAAATAAAAGAAATGGTTGATTCCGGCATTTTCTCGGTGCAATCTCATACTGCAACACATGCAGACTTACCGAAAATTACAAACTATGAGGAAGAGTTAAAAGGTTCAAAAGAAAAACTAGAAAAAATAACAGGTAAGCCTGTTATCGCGATTGCTTATCCATTCGGTCATGTAGATGATAAGGTTGTTACAGAAACGAAGAAGTATTATCAATTTGCGACGACGACAAAGCCTGGGCAATTCATTACGAAGGGTGAACCTAATGAATTGTTAAAGATGAAGCGCGTTCGTATACACCATACAACGACTGTAGAGCAGTTTGCTTCTTCAATTAAGTAAATATAAGGGCTCAATACATTTTGAGCTCTCTTTTTACTTTATATTTATATATATTTTTAGAATTTTCTTGTATTATATATAGTAAGAAATCTTTCAAATTAAAGGAGATTATACATATGTCATTTGAACAAACGTTAGAGAAATATGCTGCTCTTGCAGTTAATGTTGGTGTTAATATTCAACCTGGACAAACTTTATCAATTAGTGCACCTCTTGAAGCTGTACAATTTGTACGCCTCGTTACAGAAAAAGCATATAAATCTGGTGCAAAACACGTATATGTAGATTGGAATGATGAGACGTTAACACGCTTAAAGTTCGATCTAGCTCCTGAAGAAGCTTTCGCTGAATTTCCATCTTGGAAAGCACATGCTCGTGAAGAATTAGCAAAAGAAGGCGCTGCATTTATGTCTATCTATGCAGAAAACCCTGATTTATTAAAAGGTGTAGAAGCATCGCGTATTGCAACAGCTCATAAAGTAGCTGGAGAAGCAATGAAAGTATACCGTGATTACGTACAAGCAGATAAAGTAAGTTGGTGTGTCATTTCTGTTCCTACGAAAGAATGGGCTGCGAAAGTATTCCCTGACGTAGCGCCAGAAGAACAAGAAGCAAAGTTATGGGATGCTATTTTCAAAGCTACTCGTGCTGATTTAGAAAATCCTGTAGAAGCATGGAAAGAACATGATGAAACATTACATACAAAAGTGGATTACTTAAACGAAAAGCATTATAAAGCTCTTCACTATACAGGTCCTGGAACAGATTTAACAATCGAACTTCCAGAAAAACATGTATGGGCTGGTGCTGGTAGCTTAAATGAAAAGAACGTACCATTTATGGCTAATATTCCAACTGAAGAAGTATTTACAATGCCACTTAAAACAGGTGTAAACGGCCAAGTTTCTAGTACAAAACCGTTAGTATTTGCAGGTAATATTATCGATAATTTCACGTTAACATTTGAAAACGGGCGTATCGTAGACTATAAAGCTGAAGCTGGTGAAGAAGCTTTAAAACATTTAGTAGAAACAGATGAAGGTTCTCACTTCTTAGGAGAAGTAGCTTTAGTACCTCATGACTCACCAATTTCAAACACAAATGTTTTATTCTACAATACACTATTTGACGAAAATGCATCTTGCCACCTTGCAATCGGAAATGCTTATGCATTTAACTTAGTTGGCGGAAAAACAATGTCTAAAGAAGAACTTGCTGAAAACGGCGCAAACGCTAGTATCACACACAACGACTTCATGATTGGATCAGCTGAGCTTGATATTGACGGTATTACTGCTGATGGCAGACATGAGCCTATCTTCCGTAAAGGTAACTGGGCGTTTTAAATTTATTACCATAAAGAAACACATTGGATAATCCAATGTGTTTCTTTATTTATTTGGTCTCAATTCAAATTTTATCGTTCTATTTTCATGCGTAAACTCCGGTCTATACGTAGCGATATACGTATTTTCTTTCGCTACGTCAAATAGCATGATATCTTGAATTTTTTCATCTGGTGCTAACTTTTTACTAATAAAGCTATCAGGATTATTATATTCTTTAAATCTTGTACCTTTCTTATCGGTAATCTCAAATTCATAAAATGCAAAAGGTATTTCCTTTTTACTATTATTTTCTACTTTGAAAATAATCCCCAAAATCTCCTCTTTCTTTTTATTCTCATCATAATCCGGATATCCTAATTTAACTGAATCGATAGTTACTTGCAAACCATCTACGTCTACTGTCTCCCCTATTTTATACACTTTATCTTGAACATCTTCTTGTTTACTTTCATTACTATCTTTAGTCTCAGTGCAAGCACTTAAACTAAAAGCTATGCCAAAAATTAAAACAATTTGACTTACCTTTTTTAACATACTCTTTCCTCCACATAAGACAATATTTCATATGTATCATAACAAAACGCTTTACTCTTTTTTGTCATATTTTGTCGTATTAATTGCTAACTGCACAAATAGAAAAAAGCTATCTTCTACAAAAGATAGCTTTCATGATGCCGATGAAACCTTAAGTCCAATGACACCCAAAACAATAAAAAGAATACAAAATGCTTGAAATAAACTAATATGCTCTTTAAAAAAGTACACACTGATGATTGTAATAAGTAATGTTCCAACGCCAGACCAAATAGCATAAGCAATACTTAAATGAATCTTTTTCACAACGATGGCAAACACGCTGAAACAAATCCCATAAAACACGAAAATCAGTACACTTGGAACGAGCTTTGTTAAACCATTTGATAGTTTCATCGCAATTGTTCCAGCTACTTCAAAAATAATTGTAACAAGTAATAATAGCCAATATACCATACTAGAATCTCCTTCTCTGTTACCTTATAGAGATTCTAGTATACTACTTATAATCCCAATGAAATATATTTAATTTCTAAATATTCCTCGATGCCGAAATGGCCTCCTTCACGACCGATACCACTTTCTTTAAATCCACCAAATGGTGCTTGTGCAACTGATGGAAGACCATCGTTTAGACCGATAATACCGTACTCTAACGCTTCACTAATTTGGAATGCTTGGCTAATGTCTTTCGTGAAAATATACGCAGCTAAACCGTATGGTGTATTGTTTGCACGTTCGATTACTTCATCAACTGTTTTAAATTTCGCAACTGGTGCCACTGGCCCAAATGTTTCTTCATTCATACAAAGCATCGTATCATTTGCCAACCCAATTACAGTCGGTTGAATGAAATGTCCCTCTAACTCTGCGACCTTTTGACCACCATATAAAACTGTTCCACCTTTTTGAATAGCATCTTCAATATGTTCTTGTACTTTTGAAACTGCATTCTCATCAATAAGTGGCCCGACAGTCGTTCCGTCACCGAAACCGTCTCCTACTTTCAACTGCCCTACTGCCTTTTGGAACTTCTCTACAAATACTTCGTATACTTCTTCTTGAACGAATACTCGGTTTGTACATATACACGTTTGTCCTGCATTACGGAATTTCGAACCAATCACCGCTTCTACTGCTTTATCTAAATCTGCATCATTCATTACGATAAACGGAGCGTGTCCCCCTAACTCAAGCGAAACTTTTTTCATCGTTTGCGCCGCACTAGCCATTAACTCTTTCCCGATTTCCGTTGACCCTGTAAAGGACACTTTTCGAACGCGACCATCTTCCATCCATGTATCAGCAATTGCTTTTGCACTACCTGTTATGATATTGATTACGCCCTTTGGAATATCTGCTTCATGGGCTAATTCAGCTAATTTCAATGCAGTTAATGGCGTTTGACTTGCCGGTTTCACAACGGCTGTACAGCCTGCTGCAAGCGCTGGGGCTACCTTTCTCGTAATCATAGCAGCTGGGAAGTTCCAAGGTGTAATAGCTGCCATAACGCCAACTGGTTGCTTCATAACTAAAATGCGCTTATTCGGATGAGCAGCAGGAATCATTTCACCATATACGCGTTTCCCCTCTTCTGCATACCATTCAACAAAACTGTTTGCATAATTTACTTCACCAAGCGCTTCTGCAAACGGCTTCCCTTGTTCCTTCGTCATAATCGCTGCGATCTCTTCTTTATTTTCATCAATAAGCGTAAACCACTTTTTTAACTTCGTTGCACGATCTGCTGCCGTTAACTTAGACCACGTTTTAAAAGCTTCATGTGCAGCATCAACAGCTTGCTTTGCCTCTGTTACTCCGCCTTTTGGTACAGTTGCAAATATTTCCTTCGTCGCAGGATTATTTACTTCAATTTGTTCTTGTAGTGTAATCCACTCACCATTTATATACATCGCCTTTTTATCTATACTTACGAAAGTCGCCTTTTTATCCAATGTTTTCTTCCTCCTCTATGAACTTCTTAATTTTTCTAGTAGCAGCAGATTGACTAATTTGCAAAAACTCAGCCACTTTATAACTTGATCCATACGTTTTATACGCTTTAAGAATTATATTTCTCTCTACCTCTTCCAGCATTTTATAAAGGCTTTGCCCCGATTGTTCAACTGCAGCCTCTTGCATAGAGAGTGGCAAATCCTCTACCGTTACAACATCATCAACAGTAATAACAATTCTCTCAATTACATTCTCTATTTCTCTATTGTTCCCTTCCCACGGATATCCAACAAACATTTGTAACGTACTCGGCGCTAGTTTCACATCACGTCCGTACTTTTTATTAAAGTGCTGCAAGTAATGATAAATAAGCGGCAAAATATCTTCTGTTCTTTCCCTAAGCGGGGGAATTGCAATTGGAATGACATTCAAACGATAGTATAAATCTTTCCGAAATGTTCCTTGTTTCACCATCTCGCTTAAATCTCTATTTGTTGCCGCCACAATTCGAACATCTACTTTTTTTAATTCTCTTCCGCCTATAGGACGAAATGTTTTTTCTTGCAATACTTGCAAAAGCTTCGCTTGAATTTCAAGCGGCATTTCACCGATTTCATCTAAAAAAAGAGTTCCTTTATGCGCGGATTCTAATAGTCCCTTTTTCCCTTCACGATTCGCACCTGTAAAAGATCCACCTGAATATCCAAAAAGCTCCGATTCAATTAAATTAGTTGGTAATGCCGCACAATTAATTTCATAGAAACTTTCATGCTTACGGTGACTCACTTCATGTAAATGGCGTACTAATCGACTTTTTCCTACTCCAGTCTCGCCTAAAACGAGAACAGTACTATCCACTACAGATACTTTTTTGATTGTATCGACTATTTTTTGCATAGCTAGACTTTTAAAAATAAGTCCTTCATGCTCATATGTTTCTCTTAATTCTTTTTTATATGTTTTTAGCTGATTATCCATTTCCTCTACCTTTTGACGTAATTGATAGAGTTCAGTAAGGTCGCGAGAATAACTAATCACTCTTCTTAAATTTCCCTCATCATCAAAAACAGGCCTTGTACGAACGTGTAAATACTCTCCTGATTTTGTCGTTTGAACGAGTTCAATTGGCCTCTTTTTTTCAATCACTTCTAATGTCGCTGATGGATAAAAGATTCCATCCTTTTGTAGTTCTTTTACATGCTTACCAACTAACTCTTCTGCAGCTAGTTGGTAGTGCCTTTCACATGTACTATTTACACGCACAACGATTCCTTGCTCATCTGTAACAAAAATTTCGTCAAACGCATATTCAAATACATCTTTTAAATCCATTAACACTCGTTCCTTTTCTGCAACCATCCTAGCCACCCCTAACTTCAAATCCATCGATCCACTTCACTACCTTTATTATAAAGTGAATTTTCTGCATTTAATATAGAGTCAGCTAGAATGTTTGCTATTTATACTTCAGTTTTTAAACGCGAGCGATGTTTGTTTGCTCATAACAAGCTTGCAATGATTCTTCAATTATTGTTAAACCTTCTTCAAGTTGCTCATCTGTAATAACTAAAGGCATTAACACACGGATAACATTTCCATACGTCCCTGCTGATAATAACAGTAACCCACGCTTATTTGCTTCTGCACATAGATTAGCCGTTAACGTTTTGTCAGGTGCTTTCGTCTTACGATCTTGAACGACCTCAAATGCACACATTGCGCCTAACCCACGCACATCACCGATGCAATGATATTTATTTTTCATCTCTTCGAATCGGTTCATTACGACTTTTCCTAATTCTATCGCTCTATCATTTAATTTCTCATTTTCTATTACATCGAGAACAGCTAATGCAGCCGCACATCCTAATGGACTTCCTGCATACGTTCCACCAAGTTCACCTGGTGCAGACTCATTCATAATTTCTTTACGTCCAATGACACCACTTATCGGTACACCAGCACCTAATGATTTAGACACTGTAATTAAATCTGGAACGACATCATAGTGATCAATTGCAAAATATTTTCCTGTACGACTAAAGCCTGTTTGTATTTCATCCGCTACAAATAAGATGCCGTTCTCTGAACAAATGCGGCGTACTTCTTGGACAAATTTCTTACTTGGGACGATAAATCCACCTTCCCCTTGAACAGGTTCCATTACAACAGCTGCAATTGTTTCTGGTGCTACTTCCGATATGAAGAAGTTCTTAAACTCTTCAATAATAAAATTATCATACTGCTCTTCCGTTAATCCCTCTGGGCGACGGTATTCGTATGGAAATGGCGCTTTATATACTTCTGGAGCAAAGGGACCAAACCCAAATTTATATGGCTTCACTTTACTTGTCATCGTCATTGTCATTAATGTACGCCCGTGGAAACCTTTAGAAAATGCGATAATACCAGGTCTCTTCGTATATTTACGAGCGATTTTCACCGCGTTCTCAACTGCTTCTGCACCACTATTTAAAAACAGGACTTGCTTATCGAAACTTCCTGGTGCCAATGCCGCAAGCTTTTCTGCTAATTCAATATATGGCTCATACATCATGACGTTAAATCCAGTATGAATGTATTGATCGACTTGTTTATGGAGCGCTTCTTTAACCGTTGGATGACAATGCCCTACGTTAATTGTCCCGATTGCTCCTGCAAAATCAATGTACTGATTGCCATCAACATCTGTTACAAGAGCACCATTGGCAGATTGTACAAACGTTGGGATGCCGTTACTTACTCCTTTTGGTACTATATTTTGACGGCGTTCTAATAAAGATGCCGCTTTCGGTCCTGGAATTTGTTCATTTACTTTAGCAAATTTTTTTGTGTTCATTGCGTACCCCATCCTTTTCTTTACATTGTTTTCTCTTTTTATTGCAAAATATATGCCAACTTTCTTTTCTAGCATTTATCCTATATTCTTTGTATCCATGCATAAAAAATAAGTCTATAAAGACTCATTAAGAGTCTTTATAGACTTATTTTCCTTACACATTAGACTTTTCTTTCTCCCAGAAAAACTCACCCGATTGAGAAATAAACTCTCCAACAGAATCTAACACTAAATCAGCAAGTGGTTCTAATGTTGGACGGTCTCCTGTACCAGATAGCACCCCAATTGCATAGCAATCGCCATTTTTAGCTAAATGTAAATCAGTTGGCGTATCTCCAACAACCGCAACCTCACATGATTCTAAATTAAATTTCTCACAAAACACTTCTATAATCTTTTTATCTGGTTTTTGCGCAGGGAATGTATCCGAGGCTATAATATAATCAAAAAAGTTCTCCAACTTATATTGTTTTAAAAATAATTCTGTTGGTGCGAAATCATCCGCCGTGACAACCCCTAATATAAATCCTTTATCTTTTAATGCCTGTAACACTTTCGGTAAGTCTGCTGTCATTTTCATATGCGAACGATGCTCATACATAAGGGAAAATAACTTCTCACTTACCCACTGATGCATCTCTTCTTCTCTAGCAGACTCAATATAATTACAAAGCCCCTTCGCTACATCAAGGCTTGTTCCAGCAGCTATTGCACTCCTTGGATTAACAAATGCTCCCTCTACACCAATCTCTTCTAATAAGGTCTGCCGCATTGTACTTGGTAAATGATATAAACTTATACATTCAGCTACAAGTTCTTCAGCTACTTTTATCCATATTGAATGAAAATCCATTAATGTCCCATCTTTATCAAATAATATCGCCTTTACCTTCTCCATAGCACCCTACCTCTCATTTCTTATCTCTTCCAGTGTATCAATAAAGTATGGATGTAAAATAAAAGAATTGTAAAAATACCATAAAAATCAAACTAACTCCCAATTTACAATTCATTTTAACAAAGTAAAAAAGGATGCCTTTACAGGGCATCCTCTTGATGTTCAGGAACAAATAGTTCTAAACAATGATATATATTTTCGAATTCCATCGGTGCATCTCCACCATACTCACCATCTAAATTAATCATTAGTTTATCTGGTGAATGTACTTTAATTCGGTTCGCTTGTGTATATAACACTTTTGGATTATTAATATGTTCACCACGTTGTGCTTGTGTTGCTGCTTTAATTAAATCAGCGATAGAACCTTTTTTCAATACTAATAGGTCAAATAACCCATCGTTAATAGATGCATACGGTGCTACCTTTTCAAATCCACCTACTGAACGAGTATTCGTAATTAAAAACATCGTAATTTCTTCTTGTAGTAACTTTCCATCATACTCAATTTCAACATATGTCGGATGCAATGATGGTAACATCTCGATACCTTTTAGGTAATAAGCAAGCTGCCCTAATACTGTCTTTAACTTACTCGGTACTTCGTATGTTAATTCTGTAATACGACCGCCACCAGCGATGTTAATAAAATATGTATCGTTCGCTCTACCAAGGTCTAATGGCACTGTTTTTCCTTCGCAAATAATATCTGCTGCCTCTTCAATAGAACGAGGTACACCAATTGCACGTGCAAAGTCATTTGTCGTTCCAACTGGAATAATTCCAAATTTCGGACGGAATTCATGCCCAACTAAACCGTTTACTACTTCATTTAATGTACCGTCGCCACCAGCCGCAATAACAACATCAAACTTACGATCCGCAGCTTGCCTCGCCGCCACAGTAGCGTCTCCAGGACCCGTTGTCGCATGACAAGATGTCTCATAGCCAGCTTGTTCTAATTTTTGTAATACTTCTGGTAAGCTCTTCTTAAATAGCTCACGCCCAGAAGTAGGATTATAAATAATTCTTGCTCGCTTCATCATTTATTAGCACAGGAAATTTCTTTATGTATCGAAAAAGAACATACTGAACTTCTATTCAGTATTCCCATGCCTACCTCCTCTCATCTTGCTATCCTTCTTTTATCCCGCTCAAACAGGCAGTAAGAACCCGATTCGTGTAGTCCATCAAAAGTAAATATTCATTTCAATGGTTTTTTATTTGACTCCAAAATTTATCCCGCTATTTGCGGGCAGTAAATGCCCGATTGGTGAGGGCTAATAATCAGTGTTGGATGAACCTCCCACTGATTAAAGTTTCACTTTATTTCTATCCATTCTTCCATAAAAATTTACATATAACGAATAATAACTATCTATTATTTCATGAGATGAAAAAAACCTCTATGTTTAGATTTATCATTATTCCCACCTTTTTGCAACTATCATACCATAGTTGCTATACAAACATTTTTCCACTTTTGACAGTTAATCAAACGTTTGTTTAAACGATTTTGTCTCATTTAAACAAACGTTTGATTAACCTAGAAAAACACCCATGTACGGGTGTTTTTCTGCTTAATCTTTAAAAGTTACTACTATTATCGCTTATTAATCTCTTCAAGTAAGATTTTGTTAACAAGCGGTGGATTTGCTTGTCCTTTTGTAGCTTTCATAATTTGACCAACTAAGAAGCCAATTGCACGGTCTTTACCGTTTTTAAAGTCTTCGATAGATTGCTCATTATTATCAAGAATTTCTGTTACAACTTTACGAAGTGTACCCTCGTCAGAAATTTGAACAAGACCTTTCGCTTTAACGATTTCTTCTGGGTCTCCACCTTTTTCAATTAATTCATTAAATACTTTCTTCGCGATTTTAGAAGAAATTGTACCTTTTTCAATTAATTGAACCATTTTAGATAAACCAGCAGGCGTTAATGCAACGTCTTTTAATTCTTTTTGTTGTTTGTTTAAGTATGCAAGTACTTCACCCATTAACCAGTTCGATGTTAATTTCGCATCAGCACCGTCTGCAACAGTTGCTTCAAAGAAATCAGACATCTCTTTCGTTAATGTTAACACGTGTGCATCATAAGCTGGTAAGCCTAGTTCTGCAACGTAGCGAGCTTTACGTGCATCTGGAAGTTCTGGAATAGAAGCTCGAACTGCTTCTTTCCACTCATCATCGATGTAAAGTTCAACTAAGTCTGGCTCCGGGAAGTAACGGTAATCGTCAGATCCTTCTTTCACACGCATTAAGATTGTTTTCTTCGTTGCTTCATCATAACGACGTGTTTCTTGTTGGATGATACCACCAGATAACAGTTCTTTTTCTTGGCGCACTTGCTCGTGCTCAAGACCTTTTTGTACGTAAGTGAATGAGTTTAAGTTTTTCAGTTCCGCTTTTGTACCGAACTTCTCTTGTCCAACTGGACGAAGAGAAATGTTCGCATCACAACGTAAGGAACCTTCTTCCATCTTACAATCAGATACACCAGTGTATTGAATGATTGATTTTAACTTCTCTAAGTATGCATATGCTTCTTCTGGCGTACGCATATCTGGCTCAGATACGATCTCGATTAAAGGCATACCTTGACGGTTGTAGTCTACTAATGAACCATCAGCTGTATGCGTTGATTTACCAGCATCTTCTTCTAAATGAAGACGTGTAATACCGATACGTTTCTTTTTACCGTCTACTTCGATTTCAATCCAACCATTTTCACCAATTGGCTTATCAAATTGAGAGATTTGGTAAGCTTTCGGGTTATCTGGATAGAAATAGTTTTTACGGTCAAACTTCGTTTCCGTTGCGATTTCACAGTTTAATGCCATTGCAGCTTTCATCGCAAAGTTAACTGCTTCTTTATTTAAAGTAGGAAGTACCCCTGGGTATCCTAAGTCAATTACACTTGTTTGTGTATTTGGCTCCGCTCCGAATTCTGTTGGACTCGCAGAGAAAATTTTCGAATTTGTTTTTAACTCAACGTGAACCTCTAAACCAATAATTGTTTCTAAATTCATCTATGCTCGCCTCCTTACAGACTTGCTTTTTTTGTATGATAGTCTGTTGCTTGCTCAAACGCATGTGCAACGCGGTAAATTGTCGCTTCATCGAAGTGTTTACCAATGATTTGTAGACCAAGTGGCATGTTGTTAGCACCGAATCCACATGGAACTGAAATCGCTGGAACACCCGCTAAGTTTACTGGGATTGTTAAAATGTCATTTGCATACATTGTCATTGGATCGTCAACTTTTTCTCCCACTTTAAATGCCGGAGTTGGTGTTGTTGGTCCAATAATAACATCATAGTTAGCAAATACATTTTCAAAGTCGTTCTTAATTAATGTACGTACTTGTTGTGCTTTTTTGTAATATGCATCATAGTAACCAGAGCTAAGAGCAAATGTACCAAGCATAATACGACGTTTAACTTCATCACCGAAACCTTCACTACGTGTGTTTTTGTAAAGATCTAATAAGTTATTTACATTATCAGAACGAACACCGTAACGCACGCCATCAAAGCGTGAAAGGTTAGCAGATGCTTCAGAAGAAGATAGTAAGTAATACGTTGCTAGAGCGTATTTAGAGTGTGGAAGAGATACTTCCTCCCAAGTTGCACCCATACCTTCTAATACTTTTAAAGCAGCTAGTACTGACTCACGAGCTTCTTCGCCAACACCTTCGCCTAAGTATTCTTTCGGTACAGCAATGCGTAAACCTTTAACATCGCCTGTTAAACCAGCTAAATAGTTTCCAACTTCAACGTTTGCAGAAGTTGCATCCATTCGGTCAATACCTGAAATAGCTTGTAATAAGTATGCATTGTCTTCTACTGTACGTGTAATCGGTCCGATTTGGTCAAGTGAAGATGCGAATGCTACTAATCCGTAACGAGATACGCGTCCGTAAGTTGGTTTTAAACCTACAACACCGCAATATGCAGCTGGCTGACGGATAGAACCACCCGTATCAGAACCTAGAGAGAATAGTACTTCTCCTGCTGCTACAGCTGCTGCAGAACCACCACTAGATCCGCCTGGAACGTAATCTAAGTTCCATGGGTTTTTCGTAGCGTAGAATCCTGAGTTTTCATTTGAAGAACCCATTGCGAACTCGTCCATGTTTAATTTACCGATTGTAATTGTGTCAGCAGCTTTTAGCTTTTGCACAACTGTCGCATCATAAATTGGATCGAAGTTTGCTAACATTTTGCTCGCACAAGTTGTACGAAGACCGTTAGTTACAATGTTATCTTTTACACCAATTGGCATACCGAATAATAAACCATTATCTTCAGCGCCGATTTTTGCATCTAATTCTTTCGCTTTTGCGCGTGCATTTTCTTCATCTAATGTAAGAAAAGCTTTTACGTTATCTTCAACATCCGCAATACGTTTGTAAGATTCTTCTACTAAATCCGTAACGGAAATTTCTTTGCTGTTTAACTTCTTATGTAACTCTGATACTGAATGATCAAATAATGACATCGAAATTCCCCTCCTCTATTCTAATACTGCTGGAACACGGATTTGATTATCTTTGTGATCCGGTGCATTTTTTAATACTTCTTCGACTGGTAAACCTTTTTCTGGTACATCTTCACGCATAACATTTTTCATAGTTAATACATGAGTTGTTGGTTTTACATCTGTTGTATCTAATTCATTTAACTGTTCTGCAAATGTAACAATTGCATCTAGTTGTTTTTGAAATTTTTCTGCTTCTTGATCAGTAATTGCAAGACGTGCTAAATGTGCTACGTGCTTTACATTCTCAACGGAAATTCTTGACACGGCTAGGCCACCTCCATAATATATCGTTCAATCTACAATACTATTGATGATACCAAATTTTCAGTACTTCAAGCAAGTCAACACAGAGTACTTACGCCATTTTTACATAAAAAAAGAAAGGCAAATGCCTTTCTTTACAATTTACTCTTTATCTAACGGTTTATTTTTCGGAAATCTCTCGTTATCTTCTTCATTATCACGAATTGTTTTTTGTAATACAAAACAAGACATCGTTAAAAATAATGTTCCAATTAAATAGTATCCTTTTACACTAAGCGTTTCATCTAACGTATAAATCCCAATTAGCATACCTGAAAGCGCACAAACAAATGAAGTCCATGCTAAAAACGTGAACGCTTGCGTATTACGTCTTCTCATCGTTCTCCCCCTCGTTAGCTGTATACCCATTATAGATAAGTATATTTACCATGATGGATTTTTATGTAAATTCTAGTTTTATATTTATAAATCTATCATAAAAGAATACTATTTTAAAGGAAGTTTTCTGCCTAATCTGAAAAAATAATTAAAATCATTGACAATTTTTTCTATTCTACATAAAATAAAAATAAATATTACGAACCTCGAAATATACGGGAGTGGAATTAATTGTTGCAATATGAACATTTTTTAGACTTACTGCTAGATAACGCCAAGAAACTTTTCTATCCTGAAGAATGGGTAAGCCTAGATTTAACACTTTCTAAAACAGAAGTATTTTGTTTACTTTGGATGGATCGAAATACAGATATTACAATGACGAAAATTGCTGACCTTCTTGATATACCGATGAGTACAACGACGGGCGTTGTAAATCGCCTTGTAAAAAAGGGATATATTGAGCGCTACCGTGATGAAAACGACCGACGTATTGTATTAATTCGGTTAACAGAAAACGGCGTAATGCTCGTTCAAGAAGTAAAACAAAATGCAGCCCACTACTTTAGCTTAGTGACAGAAGCATTGTCAGAAGAAGAAAAAGCATTCTTACTACAAATCTTCCAAAAGATTATGAATCACATTGCTACGTCACAGCAAAAAACAGAAGAAAAAGTTTCTACACCTAAAATGAAAAACATTCCGATTGAATAAAACCCTATCTGGGTTTTTATTCAATCATTTACTTCGACACTCGTAATATTCGATATTCGAAACAAAGGAGATATGAATGATGAGAATTATTTTGTATACAGGTAAAGGCGGCGTAGGAAAAACTAGCATTTCAGCAGCAACAGCAATTCAAAGCGCAAAACAAGGATTAAAAACTTTAGTCATGAGTACAGATCCCGCTCATAGTTTAGGAGATTCATTTGGTATAAAGCTATCTTCTGAGCCATTAGAAATTCGTGAAAATTTGTGGGCACAAGAAATTAATACGATTTATGAGATGGAAAAAGGATGGGGAAAATTACAGAAATATATTACACTACTCTTCACTTCCAAAGCAGCCGATGATATTACAACAGAAGAATTAACGATGTTTCCTGGTATGGAAGATTTAATTAGCTTACTTCGCGTACTCGATTATTATAAACAAAACACATATGATGTTATCATTATTGATTGTGCTCCAACAGGAGAAACATTAGCAATGCTAAGCTTTCCAGACATGCTCGGCTGGTGGATGGAAAAATTGTTTCCTATTAAAAGAAAAGTTTTAAAAGTCGTTCGTCCTGTAGCTCAACCACTCCTTGGTGTCCCTCTTCCAACCGATGATATTATGGACGAATTAACAAATACACTTGAACAGCTCGGAGAAATGAGAGATATTTTATCAAACCGAGAAGTAACAAGTATCCGCATCGTTGTAAATCCTGAAAAAATGGTCATTAAAGAAGCTCAGCGTAGCTTTACTTATTTAAATTTATACGATTATAACGTAGATGCCATTATGATTAATCGCGTCATCCCTAACACCGTCACCGATCCTTATTTTCAAGCATGGAAAGATACGCAAAAGAAATATAAAACATTAATTCAAAATAGTTTTGATCCACTTCCTATTTACGAAGCTCCAATGTTTGAACAAGAAGTTGTTGGTTTACCCATGTTAGAACGTGTAGGAGATGCTTTATTTAAAACTGATCATTGTCCTACTGAAGTGAAATTTAACGGCCGCACACAATATGTAAGAAAAGATGGCGATGATTATATTTTCATTCTTTCTATTCCCTTCTCAAACAAAAGTGAACTTTCATTAAATCAAAAAGGTGATGAGCTAATTATTCGAGCTGGCTCTGTAAAACGAAATATTACATTGCCAAAAACGTTAACACACCTTTCTATTCAAGGGGCAAAATTTGAAGAAGATATACTAAACATTCGGTTTGGAGGTGTAGTGCATGCATGAGGAACTACTACGAAGGGTAATTCGTACAAAAGTAAAAGTCGGGATGCATATATTAGATGAGCTACCTAATCCAATCCAGCAATCAGCTAAGCAAATATTAAATATTTTGCAAGAGGAGCTAACTGCTTATCCGAAAGAACGAGATCATCATGAAGTTAATTTAAAAAATATCATAATTGAATAACTATCTCTGTATAGAGGGCCTTTTTTAGGCTTTCTATACTTTATTGGAGTGATGTAAGTTGATGAAAAAGCATTCCACTACTATACTCTGGATCATTCCCTTATTATTTTTCATTCATAACCTTGAAGAAGCTTTCCAAATGCCACAATATCTTGCTAATCAATTTTCAATCCGTCTTATAACTAGCCAACAATTTTTCATTGCCATTTCCGTATTAACAATCTTTGTATTACTTATCGTCTTTCTATATCAACTTAACTTCTTGTCTTCTATATGCTGGATTATTTTTATACAAGGGGCCATCTTCTTTAACTCTGTTCAACATATTATTTTGTTTTTCATTTATCGCTCCTATAACCCCGGCGTAATATCAGCATTTTTCATTACTCTCTTTTCTATTTTCTTTTTTTTATCCAAAAAACACTTAATTCATCAAAAGCAATTCGTAATTACACTCCTTTTCAGCTTATTTTCTTATCCCATTATAATTTGGATTACCTTACTGTTCGCTAGCTATTTTCATTCATAAAAAAAGACCAGGAAAACTCCTGGTCCATTACTCTACTTAACAAACATTGGATTCTACGTTATACAAAATTGGAAGGTACAGAATTAGGGTTTGTTTGTTAAGTTTATATGTTGAACGAACTAACAGCGGAGGGGTTCCTTCTGTTAGTCCATTAAACCCAATCATTATTTTACGATTTTTTCAAGCTCCTCAAGTGAAAGATCTACTGAAATTGAACCATCATTTGTTTCTTTCTTAATTGCATCTGTTACTTCTTTTGAATGGTATAATTCAATTACTTTTTTCAGTGTTGGATCATCTTTATCTTTCGTACGAGCTGCGAAAATATTAATATAAGGCTTCGCATTTTCATTCTTTGGATCTTCTAAGAAAATAGGATCCTTCGCTGGATCTAATCCAGCTTGACCAGCAACACCGTTATTAATAACTGATGCCGCTACATCTTTTAACACACGAGGTGTTTGCTGTGCGATAACCGGTGTAATTTTTAATTTCTTCGGATTTTCAGCAATACCACTTGGATCTCCAAATAGACCAAAATCCTTTTTCAGCTTTAATAATCCAGCTGCATCAAGAAGTTTTAATGCACGTGCTTGGTTCGTTGGATCGTTTGGAATTGCAATTTCTGAACCATCTGGGATTTCATTTGATTTCTTATATTTTTCAGAGTATAAACCCATTGGTGCAATTTGTGTTGTACCAACAGCTGTAATATCTAACTTATGTTCCTTTTTAAATTGCTCTAAGAACGCAATATGCTGGAATGAATTTAGTTCAATATCTCCATCAGCTAACGCTTTATTTGGCGTTGTGTAATCGGAGAACTCCACCAGTTTAATCTTAATCCCTTCTTTTTCAGCTTTTTTCTTCAAAATTTCCCAAGCGTCTCCATCCGTTCCAGTTACACCGACGCGAACTACTTTTTCTTTCGCTCCTGCACCCGTGTCTCCACTTGAGCAGCCGCTTAATGCTGAGACTCCTACAATCGCTGATAATGCAAATGCTAAAATTTTCTTCATTCTCTTTTCCTCTCTTCCTTTTTATGATCTGCGTAACAAGACTTTCGCAAAGTAATTCCCTAAATTTTGAGCTATCTGTACGAGAATAATAAGTAACACGACCGTTACGAACATAACTGATGTATCAAAACGTTGATAACCATATGTCATTGCTAAATCACCAAGACCGCCACCACCGACAAGCCCAGCAACTGCAGAAAATTCAATTAAACCAACTGTCATAAATGTGACACCTAAGATTAATGGTGCTAACGCTTCTGGTACAAGGATTTCAAAAACAATTCTAATTGGCGAGGCGCCCATTGCTTGCGCTGCTTCAATTACTCCTTTCGGAACGGAAACAAGGTTTGTTTCAACCATTCTAGCAATACCAATTGATGCGACTAACGTCATCGGGAAAATTGCTGCTGCTGTTCCAATCGTCGTTCCGATAACACTTCTCGTTAGTGGACTTAACGCTACTAAAAAGATAATGAATGGTACCGGACGAATTGTATTAATTATGATGTTAAGAATAGAAAAGACCCATTTATTTTCTAAAAAGTTTCCTTTTCTCGTTACATATAAAAGTAAACCTAGCGGTATACCAAGAATTGTAGCAAATATAAGGGTTACAATTACCATTAAGAGGGTATCCCCCGTCGCATCTAGTATGCGCGGCCAAAATATACTCCAATCAACTCGCATGAGCTTCTACCTCCTTCAGCTGCACTTGCAGTCTTAGATGTTGTAATGCTTTTTGAATTTCCCTCTGCTCACCTTGCAACTCTACAAGAAGATTTCCAAATAGCACATTTTGAAGTTCAATAATATTTCCGTACAGTACATTTACATCGACGTTATAGTTTTTTGCGATATATGATAGTACCGGCTGTCCTGTCTCCTCACCAGTAAATGTTAGACGATAAATTTGACCACCATTTTGAATTTTCGCTAGAACACTTTCCGGTAAATGATCATTAATGACAGAACGTACAAAGTTTTGAGTCGTCTTTGTTTTTGGTTGCGTGAAAACATCAAACAGTTTTCCTTCTTCAATAACTTTTCCCTTCTCCATTACAGCTACACGGTGACAAATTTCTTTCACAACATGCATTTCATGTGTAATAAGAAGAATTGTTAAATTGTATTCTCTATTTACTTTCTTTAATAAGTTTAGAATTTCTGTCGTTGTTTCTGGATCTAAGGCTGATGTTGCCTCATCACATATAAGAATATCTGGCGATGTCGCAAGTGCTCTAGCAATGCCCACACGCTGCTTTTGTCCACCTGATAGCTGCTCTGGGTAATAGTTTGCTTTATCTTCTAACCCTACAAACTTCAGCAGTTCATTTACTCTTTCTTTTATCTCATTCTTTGGCACTTTCGCTAACTTTAATGGATAAGCAATATTTCCAAATACTGTTCTTGAATTAAATAAATTAAAACTTTGAAAAATCATTCCAATTCTTTGTCTCAGTTTACGTAATTCTTTCGTCGATAATGATGTAATATCTTTATCATCTATTGAAATCGTTCCTGCCGTCGGTCTCTCTAACATATTTACTAGGCGTAATAACGTACTCTTTCCAGCGCCACTAAAACCGATAATGCCAAAAATTTCGCCTTTCTCAACTGATAATGTTACATCCTCTACCGCATGAACAGATTGCCCAGCTGATTCATACACTTTACTTACATTGTTAAAAGAAATCATTTTTTCCCCTCCTATATGCTGTAAAAACTTGAAGCAGAGCTTTCGAGGTAAAATAAAAAGTGCTCTCCTTCTTATCAACCATAAAGATAAGAAGGAGAGCACTTATATGTACTCATTCACATCTTCTCATCTTCCAAGCCTTTATATGGCTTGCTGGAGTTAGCACGGTATTAAAAAAACCCGTTGCTGAGGTATCGTAGGGCCAGTCCCTCCACCTCTCTGGATAAGAATGTATCGATTTAATTGTCGTTTAATTAATTCTCATTATAGAACTCAGAATAATAAGAGTCAATACATTTTTTAGAAAAATATTAATTATTCCTTTATTAAAATTTTCAGATGAAAATTCATGAGAAAATAGTAACTTTCAAGGTTATTTAAAATTCTTCTTCCTCATATTTTTAAACAGGAGAATCCTCTCTACGAATTGAATAAATTTATTTGAATATGAAACTCGGAGGAAGATAAATATATGAAAACAGCTCTTTTACTCGTCGATATTCAAAACGATTATTTCCCAAATGGAAAGATGGAATTGCGTAATCCAGTAGAAGCAAGCAAATATGCTAATCAGTTATTACAACACTTTAGAACAAACAGCGAACCTATTCTTCATATCCAACACGTAGCTATAAAAGATGACGCTACTTTTTTCCTACCTAATACAGAAGGTGTACATATTCACGAAAGCGTACGTCCACTTAGAGAAGAAACAGTTATAGTCAAACATTATCCAAATAGCTTCCGAGAAACTAATCTTCTAGAGCAATTAAAACGTTTAAATATTGAACATGTCGTTGTATGTGGGATGATGACTCATATGTGTATCGATGCTACAGTAAGGGCTGCATTCGATTTTGGCTTTCAATGTACCGTTATACATGATGCTTGTGCTACAAAAGACCTGTCTTTTAAGAACGCTACTATACCAGCTGTTTACATTCACAATACAATTTTAGCTAGTTTAAATGGCGTATATGCAAATGTAATAAGCACGCAAGAATTTTTAGCTACATAAAAAAACACTCCTTTCAGTGAGCAAAACCGAAAGGAGTGTTCCTTGTCGAACCATAGATTTTCTTTCAAATTGTATTATACAGGAAATTCTCAAAATGAATACTAAAAAATATTACTAATAAGTCAACTTTTCTCATCATTTTATTTCTGTTCACATGTTTATCCCGCTATTAATAGGTTTTAGCTCATTCCCTTCGAACGATGGTAATATATAGGATTTCAATTTTAAAAGGAGCTCTTCACATTCTGTGAAGAGCTCCTCTACTATTTCTTATAAAGTTTCAGAAGTAGTTTTTGCTTGCATGTGAAGTGCTAAGTAATCAGGTCCACCAGCTTTAGAGTCTGTACCAGACATGTTAAAGCCACCGAATGGTTGGTAACCTACGATTGCACCAGTACATCCACGGTTGAAGTATAAGTTACCAACGTGGAAGTCTTCGCGTGCTTTTTCAATATGGTCACGGTTGTTAGTAATAACAGCACCTGTTAAACCGTATTCCGTATTATTTGCAATTGCAAGTGCATGATCGAAGTCTTTCGCTTTACAGAATGCTACTACTGGTCCGAAGATTTCTTCTTTCATTAAGCGAGCATCTTCTGCAACGTCAGCAACGATTGTTGGTTGGATGAACCAACCTTTAGAATCGTCTCCTTCGCCACCTGCTAAGATTCTACCTTCTTCTTTACCAATTGCAACATAGCTCATTACTTTATCGAATGCAGCTTGGTCATTAACAGGACCCATGTTTGTACCTAATACTGCTGGGTTAGCAACTGTTAATTCTTTTGTTAATTCAACAGCACGATTTAATACATGATCATATACATCTTCATGGATTACTGCACGAGAACATGCAGAACATTTTTGTCCTGAGAATCCGAATGCTGATGCAACGATAGACTTAGCTGCTAATTCAAGATCTGCTTCTTTATCAACAACGATTGTATCTTTACCGCCCATTTCAGCGATAACGCGTTTTAACCAAATTTGTCCTGGGTTTACTTTCGCTGCACGCTCATAGATGCGGATACCTACATCACGAGATCCCGTGAAGCTTACGAAACGTGTACGAGGATGATCTACTAAGTAGTCACCAACTTCAGAACCGTTACCTGGAACGAAGTTTACTACGCCAGCTGGTAAGCCAGCTTCTTCTAATACTTCCATAAATTTCGCTGCTACTACAGGAGTTGTACTAGCTGGTTTTAGTAATACTGTGTTACCAGAAACTAAAGCAGCTGTTGTCATACCTGCCATAATTGCGAATGGGAAGTTCCAAGGAGAAATGATAACACCTACTCCTAATGGAATGTAAGAGAAACGATTATATTCAATTGGACGGCTTTCTACTGGAATACCGTCTTTTAATTTTAACATTTGACGACCATAATATTCCATAAAGTCGATTGCTTCTGCTGTATCAGCATCTGCCTCATTCCATGGCTTACCTGCTTCTTTTACAAGAATAGCAGAGAATTCATGTTTTCTGCGACGAACGATTGCTGCAGCACGGAATAAAATGTCTGCACGCATTTCTGGCTTTGATTTTCTCCAAGTTTGGAATGTTTCATCCGCTACTTGCATTGCTTTTTCAGCTAACTCACGGCTTGCTTTTGAAACACGACCAACAAGTTCCTCTTTATTTGCAGGGTTTACAGAAACAATTTTGTCTTCTGTAGTGATTTTTTCTCCCCCAATAATTAATGGATAGTCTTGTCCAAGATAAGATTCTACTTTCTTTAAACCTTCTTCAAACGCTAATTTGTTAGCCTCCACTGAAAAATCTGTAAATGGCTCATGTTTGTATGCTACTACCATTTTTTTTAGCCTCCCCTTAGAAAAACGTTTACATTTTACAACATTATTCTACACGATAATTTAGATTTATTCAAATATTCCTAGACTTATATTTTAAAAATTAATAAATTTTTAAAATATAATAAAAAAAAGAGATTCATACATGCGTATGAATCTACAAAATATGAGTATATTCCAAAACATTTTTCCCGATCAATAATATAGTAACTAATAAAAATAAAGTCCTTACATATCCAACACCTTTTTGAACCGCAAACTTCGATCCAAAATAAGCACCTAAGATCATTGATAATCCCATGATAATACCGTATTCAAAATGAATTATATCTAAAAATAAAAAAGTAATTAAAGATACAATATTACTAACAAAGTTCAAAAGTTTTCCAGATGCTGCCGCTTGAATAAAATCCAAGCCAATTAATAAAAATGCAAAAATTAAAAACGACCCTGTCCCTGGTCCAAAAAATCCATCATAAAATCCTATCATTAAAATAGCAAAGAAAAATATTAATGTTTTTCTTTGCGTCATCTTCTTATAGGTAGACACACTTCCCCAATTCTTTTTTGCAATAATATAAATAGCAATAAATACCAACATTACAAGTACTAATGGGCGTAAAATATCCGGTGGAATAAATTTTACTACTAAAGCACCTGCAACAGCTCCAACAATAGTTAACGGGATTAACTTTCCTACAATTTTAAAATCAACTTTTCCTGATCGAATAAAATACATCGCACTCGTAAACGTCCCCATTGTTGCCGCTAATTTATTCGTTGCAATTGCCGAAGCTGGCGATAAGCCAACAAACATAAGCGCAGGAAGCGAAATTAACCCTCCTCCTCCAACAACGGAATCAATAAAAGCTGCTAAAAAACCGAATGCAATTAATAAAATAATGACTTGAAAACTTAATTCTTCCATGAGATTTACCCCTTACCCCTATTTTTTACAACATTTTAAATTATAACAAAATTACATAAGAAAAAAAGCTGTTCCATAGAGGAACAGCCTTCATATTTAATCTAAAATCTTCACAAGTGGTTCATCTTGTTTTGCTTCACGTATAATAATAGCTTCTGGGCGTTCTACAGATTTAATCGTTACTTGTACTTTCATATAATTCGGGAAGTATTCCATAACAAGCCCTGCCACATATTGTGTAAAACCAACTATTTCAGCTTTTCCATTAAACTGGACAGGAATATCAAGCTTCATTTCTCTTAATTCATCATCTCTATACATACCAGTACCAATAACAGCTGTATAGTCGCCTTGGAAATAATCGCTTAGTTTTGCCTTAAAGTTGGATACTCTTGCAAGGTCTTCACGTTTATTATCTGTTTTCGCTTGCTCTGATGGGAACAAATAATATTTTTCATTAATTTGTTGCCAATCTTCAACCGTTTCACTACCTTTTTCGGCATTTGCATAAGAAACAAAGTTACCTGGCACGAGCGAAGACTTTGGAGCTTGGCGATAAATCGCAAATGTTATTGGAATATTTTTGGTTTCAGGTTCTTTTTGATGTATGACTTTCAAAATTTCTTGCGCCATTTTTTTCCCTTCAGCTAACATCTTTTCATCCGGGATTGCAGCTTCACGTGGATAACCATGCTCTTCGTTAAAATATTGAACAGAATTCATTGCTAATCCAACTACCATACCAACGCGTTCCTCGCCGTTATCGCCTTTTTTCACATAATAATCATGCTCTAAAATATTTGAAATATATATTGGATTTTTTTTATTTTTCACTTCTAGTGATTCGGATCCTGTTCCTAATGCAGGGTTTAATCCTATATTAGGAAATTTAACTGCATCTTTTTTTAATTTGTCCTCTAGTTCCTTTTGTTCAGCATCTGTACGTTTTCTTTTAACAAGCATCTGTATAGTTTGAGTATCTAGAGCTTTTCCGCCTTTTAAAAAATTATCTTTCGTACTAAATGATTCTTTTGCAATTCGCATTAACCCTGTTTCAAATTCATCTATATCAAGACGACTATTTAACCCTTGCACCACTAAACCACGTGCATTTCCACCATCAAATGGAATAGTCGTCTTATAATATTCATCCGAAATAGCGTATTTTGGAACAACTGATTGTTCTTTTGCTTTCCCCGATTTCTCAGCCACTTTTTCATCTTTGTCGGCACCTGCACTACACCCACTTACAAGTAGGCCAAGGCTTAATACCGCTAATGCTATTTTTTTCATGGTAAGTTTGCACCTCTTACTTATTTAGCTCTTGTAAGAACCTCTCTTCATTCCAAACCTCAACATTATGTTTCTCCGCTTGTGCTAATTTCGAACCAGCCGCTTCACCTGCAACAACTAAATCCGTACTCTTACTAACACTTCCCGTTACTTTTCCACCTAATGCCTCAATCTTCTTCTTCGCTTCACTTCGCCCCATAACTTCTAGCTTACCTGTTAAAACAACCGTTTTTCCTGCGAAGTAAGATTCAACATTTTGTAAATCTGCAATTTTTATACCTTTGTATGTCATATTCACGCCATACTCTTTAAACTGCTGTAATAACTCTAATACATCTTCATTATCAAAATATGTCACAACAGATTGAGCCATTTTTTCGCCAATTTCATTAATTGCTTTTAGTTCTTCTTCCGTTGCTTTTACAAGCTCATCCATCGTTTCAAAGTGCTCTGCAAATGTACGTGCTGCTTTCGCTCCAACGTGGCGAATTCCAAGACCAAATAATAATCGCTCTAACGAGTTTTCTTTAGAATTTTCAATTGCTTGTATTAAGTTTGTTGCTGATTTTTCACCAAAACGTTCTAACTGTAATAATTGCTCTTTCGTCAATGCATATAAATCAGCAAATGTACGAATGTAATCAGCATCAAAGAGTTGTGTAATGACACGTTCTCCAAGTCCATCAATATTCATTGCATTTCTTGAAACGAAATGGATTAACCCTTCTCGAATTTGAGCAGGACAAGTTGGATTTATACAACGAAGTGCTACTTCTTCTTCTAAACGAACAAGTTCACTCTCACATGCTGGACAATGAGTTGGCATGCGGTATTCTTCTTCCTCACCAGTACGCTTATCAAAAATAACGTTCACAACTTCAGGAATAATATCTCCAGCCTTCTTCACAACAACGTAGTCACCAATTCGAATGTCTTTTTCACGAATTAAATCCTCGTTATGTAAAGAAGCACGACGAACAATCGTACCAGCAACTCTCACTGGCTCTAGTTCTGCAGTCGGTGTTACAACTCCTGTTCGGCCAACACTTAATTCAATGCCTGTTAATCTCGTTACAACTTCTTCAGCCGGGAATTTATAAGCAATCGCCCATCTTGGACTCTTCGCTGTAGTTCCTAGACTTTCTTGAAGGGCAACATCATCTACTTTTATAACGATTCCATCAATCTCATAATCAAGATGCGGACGTTTTTCTTGCCATTCTTCTACATAAGCTATAACTTCTTCAATTGTTTCACATGTACGGCGATTTGGATTTGTCTTAAATCCAAGTTCACCTAAGAAATCAAGCGATTCACTATGTGATGGAATTGTTTTTTCTTCTACATTCGCAAGACCATACACAAACATAGATAAGTTACGCTTCGCTGCAATTTTCGGATCAAGTTGACGTATTGAACCTGCTGCTGCATTACGCGGATTCGCAAATACATCTTCTCCATTTTGCTCTTTTTCTTCATTTAGTTTAACGAATGAACGCTTCGGCATATAAGCTTCGCCTCGTGCTTCTAACGTTACTTCTTCATTTAAACGAAGTGGGATAGCTTTAATCGTTTTTAAATTTTGAGTAATATCTTCACCCGTTACACCATCACCACGTGTCGCCCCTTGAATGAAGCGTCCTTTTTCATAATGAAGCGAAACGGCAAGCCCGTCAATTTTTAATTCACATATATATCTTACATTCGCACCATCAATTCCTTGACGTACTCTTCTGTCGAAATCACGTAAATCTCCTTCGTTAAATGCATTTCCTAAACTTAACATTGGTGACTTATGTGTTACTTTTTCAAATATATCAAGAACAGTCCCCCCAACGCGAACGGAGGGAGAATCTTCACTCATAAACTCTGGGTTCTCTGCTTCTAATTTTATAAGCTCCTGCATATTACGGTCATATTCCGCATCAGAAACAGAAGGATTGTCTAATACGTGATATTGATAGTTAAATGTATTTAATAAATCACGCAGTTCTTCTATACGTTTTTTTGCTATCTCTTTTGACATATCCTCATTCCTTTCTATTGTTTCGTCACAGGTGCAAATTTTGCTAACAAACGTTTAACACCAATTGGGCTTGGGAATGCAATATCTAATTCTTTTGCATCCCCTTCACCTTTTACACTTACAACTGTACCGACTCCCCATTTTTGGTGGGAAGCTTTATCTCCTACTGCCCAGCCAATTTGTTCGCCGCCTGTCGTCTTAGCTGCAGGGCGCGCGAAAGCTGAACGAGAGCGTGTTGTCGTTGTGATTGTCGTTTTGCCGCTACTTGCCGTTCTGCCTTTTGCACCAAACGATGTTTCACGCTTTGGCGCTGTTTCATTTAATGATTCCACTAGTTCTGTCGGGATTTCTGTAATGAATCGAGACGCAGCGTTCATACTTGTTCTACCAAATAAAGTACGCATTTGCGCGTTAGATAAATATAGCTCTTCTTCTGCACGGGTAATACCTACATAAGCAAGACGACGTTCTTCTTGCATTTCATCCTCTTCCATAAGAGAACGAGTATGAGGGAATATCCCCTCCTCTAAGCCAACAATAAAGACAACCGGGAACTCTAATCCTTTCGCTGAGTGCATCGTCATTAAAATAACTTCTTCACCAGCAGTTGGGTCTTCATCTACACGATCAATATCAGCAACAAGTGCTAAATCTGTTAAGAATGCAACAAGGCTCTTATCTTCGCTTTGAGATTCAAATGTTTGCGTAACAGATAAGAACTCGTCTAAGTTTTCTAAACGACCTTCCGCTTCTAAAGAACGTTCATTTTTCAACATATCGCGATAGCCTGTTTTTTCAATAACTTCTTCTACTAATTCTGTAACAGATAAATACTCTTGCATATTTACCCAGTTATTTAATAAATTCGCAAATTCTTTTACTGCCTTTGTAATTTTTGCACTTACTCCAACATGCTCAATTTCATCAAATACAGCAGTTAATGAAATTCCGTTTTGCACACCGTAATTAATAATTTTATCGATAGAAGTCGCACCAATACCACGCTTTGGCATGTTAATAATACGTGCAAAACTAATTTCATCATCTGGATTACCGATTAAACGTAAGTACGCCAAAATATCTTTAATCTCTTTACGATCGTAGAACTTCGTACCTCCGACAATTTTGTACGGAATGTTAGATTTAAGGAAAATCTCCTCGACCATACGAGACTGAGCATTCGTACGATATAATACTGCAAAATCAGTATATTTTCGTTTCCCCATTTGAATATCGTCACGAATTTTTTTCGCAACAAAATACGCTTCGTCCTTTTCAGTTGCAGCACGATAATACGAGATTTTACTTCCAACTTGATTGTCTGTCCATAATTTCTTCGGCTTACGATTCGTATTTTTTTCAATAACAGCATTCGCTGCATTTAAAATATTTTGTGACGAACGATAGTTTTGTTCTAACAAAATTACTTGTGCATTCTCATAGTCTTTTTCGAACGACAAAATGTTAGAAATATCTGCACCACGCCAGCGATAAATAGACTGGTCAGAGTCACCTACAACGCAAAGATTTTTAAAACGCGCTGCCAAATGTTTAACAAGAAGATATTGCGCTTTGTTCGTATCTTGATACTCATCAACGTGAATATATTGGAACTTACGCTGATAAAACTCTAATACTTCTGGAACACGTTCAAATAACTGAATCGTGGTCATAATTAAATCATCAAAGTCTAATGAATTATTTTTCAAAAGACGTTTTTGATACTCTGTGTATACATCGCTCGTTAATTTTTCATATGGATCAGCCATTGTAATTTTTTTTGCATATTTATCCGCAGATAACAGTTCATTTTTCGCATTACTAATACCCGCTAAAATAGAGCGCGGCTCAAATTTCTTCGGATCAATATTGCGCTCTTTCATAATTTTTTTGACTACAGTTAGCTGATCGCCTGAATCTAAGATTGTAAAGTTACGATTAATACCAATACGATCGATATCCCGTCGTAAAATACGTACACACATAGAGTGGAACGTCGAAATCCAAATATCTTCTGCTTCTGGTCCCACAAGTGTATCAATACGCTCACGCATTTCACGAGCTGCTTTATTTGTGAAGGTAATAGCTAGTACATTCCATGGTGCTACACCTTTTTCACCAAGTAAATACGCAATACGATGTGTTAACACACGTGTCTTACCACTACCTGCACCTGCCATTAATAGAAGTGGTCCATTCGTTGTTTGGACTGCTTTTTGTTGCTGTGGATTTAAACCGTTTAATAATCTATCTGTCATACTCATATACGCCTGCACCTACTCTCCTTTTACTGCTTTAACTGTTTTTAACGCCAATTTTATATCATCATAAATAATATTTCCAACAACTACTGTATCAGCATATTGTGCCATTTCTTTCGCCTGTTCTGCATTAGAAATACCACCGCCATAGTATAACTTAGCTTGTTTCAATTCTGCTTTTACATTTTTAACAAGTTCAACATCTCCATACGTACCGCTATATTCTAAATAAAATATCGGTAAATGTAATAACTTGTCTGCTAAACGAGCATATGCAATAACGTCATCTTCTGTTAAATCACATTTCGCTTCTGTAAGCTGGGCTACTTTCGCTTCTGGATTTAAAACACAATACCCTTCCATAAAAATTTCGTCCCAGTCCATAATATCCCCAAATTCTTTCAATGCCTCATGATGAACACCTGTTACCCATTCTACTTTTCGGCTATTTAAAACACTTGGGATGTAATAAAAATCAAATCCTGGTGTAATTGCTTCTACATCAGAAACCTCTAATACACAAGGAACTGCATATCTACGAATGCTAACTAGCATGTGTAATACGTTATCAATTGTAACTCCATCACTTCCGCCTACAATAACCGCATCAGTTCCAGACTCACAAATCATTTCTAAATGTTCATCGCTTAACTCCTTATTTGGATCAAGCTTAAATACATGTTTCCATCCGGAAATATCGTACATGAAAACACCCTTCCTTTTCTCTAGTTATATATATTTCTGTTCAAAATAACAGTTTATTTTCATCATTATTGTTTTAACTTCATCTTAAATATTTGTTTAAAACGGAGAATTAAGTTTGGAATTACCTCTTCCATATTTTTTAAACTAGAGGATTTAATTTTGAAGTTCCTTTTATGCATTCTTTCATTATAACAAAAAAAGTTACTTACACACACGCACATTCCAACATCTTTTTCCACGTCAAATGTTGGATTACATATCCCAAAAATCAAACGGGATACTAATAAAAGAAATAGTATTATCTATTTCAACTTTCATAAAAAGGAGTGTTTTTCTAATGAAGCAAAATATCGGGACAATAAACGCTCTAATTCGAATTACACTTGGGCTTGTCCTCTTCGGATGTAGTGCAACTAAACTTGTACGCAAGCCGTGGTGCACTTGGTCTAACATTTTTCTATGGATTGGTGCAATGAAAGTTGCAGAAGGAATTGTTCGTTTCTGCCCTGTTGTTGAAATGTGGAAATTCGGAAAATACATGAATATGGGGGCATTTAAAATGCCTAGCATGAATTTTGCTGAAAAAGGACATGCTAAAGAAGAAGTGAATCAAACTTCCACTCATGACAAGCCAAAGTCAAAAGGAAGTTATGACGCTTCTGACAAAGAGATTGAGTCAGCGATTGAAAATATAATCCTGGCAAAACCGCTTTGAATCATTTGTCACGATGCAAGATGCTCTCAAAGGGACTTAGCTGCTGCAGTGGGCGGTTAAGTCTTCTTTATTTTACCATAAAACAGAACGTACATTCTCTTTTTCGGCCTTAAAATGTATATAAAAGATATCAATCAATAAAATTCAGAAAATTAGGTGCATACCTCTTGCTTAAAATGATATAAAAGTGATATCATTTTTATATCAGGAGGCGATCATATGAAAGAAAAACAAGTATTTTATGTAAATGGTTTTCTCGGTATTATTGGAATTTTGATTTTAGCTGCTATCGGTGTATTTTTCCTTGCACAAGAAATTTTCATAGGAGCGGCACTAACTATTATATTAGCCGCAGTTCTCGCTACAGGTATCGGTATTGTTCAACCGAATCAAGCGAAGGTTATTACGTTCTTCGGTAATTATTTAGGAACAATTCGTCAAAACGGTTTATTTTTAACGATTCCGTTCGCATTCCGTCAAACTGTATCTTTACGTGTTGAAAACTTTAACAGTAAAAAATTAAAAGTAAATGACGTTGATGGAAATCCAATTGAAATTGCAGCTGTTATCGTATATAAAGTTGTTGATTCTGCAAAAGCAATGTTTGGTGTTGAACATTATGATCGATTTGTAGAAATTCAAAGCGAAACGGCAATCCGCCATGTTGCAACAAAATATCCTTATGACAATTTCCAAGATGAAACCTGCGTTACGTTACGCGGAAATACTGAAGAAATCTCTGAAGAATTAAAACGTGAATTAGAGGCGCGTCTTGAAATTGCTGGTGTAGAAGTATTAGAAACTCGTTTAACGCACTTAGCTTACGCAACAGAAATTGCCCATGCAATGCTACAACGCCAGCAAGCAAAAGCAGTATTAGCTGCTAGAAAAGAAATTGTTGAAGGTGCTGTGAAGATGGCGAAAGATTCCATCCATATGTTAGATGAAGAAGGCGTACTAGAACTCGATGACGAGCGTAAAGCAAATATGGTAAACAACTTATTAGTTGCCATCGTTTCAGATAAAGGTGCGCAACCAGTTATTAATACAGGAAGCCTATACTAAGGGCTATAAGTAATTATGGCTAAAAAGAAAAGCTTTCCATTACGTATTGATCCTGAATTACACGCAGTCATCGAAAAATGGGCAAATGATGAATTTCGTAGCGTCAATGCACACATCGAGTATTTACTTCGAGAAATGGCAAAGCAAAAAGGGAAATTAAAAAAAGATAAAGATGCATAAAAAATCCCGCTGATTCCTCAGCGGGATTTTTACATATTAACTTTTCGTCATCTCATGCCCAATTGCACGATATCCTATATCACTTCGATAAAATAGACCATCACTCTCAATTTTACCGATTTCTTTATATACTTTATCTTTTGCTTCTTGTAAACTATTTGCCTTACAAGCAACAAATAATACACGGCCACCGTTCGTTACAAAGTCCCCATGTTTCATTGCTGTACCTGCATGGAAAACAATCACATCTTGCAGTGCATCTAGTCCACTAATAATATCACCTTTTTTATATGCTTCTGGATATCCTTTAGAAGCAAGTACAACACCGATTACAGCTTCTTCTGACCATTGTAACGTTAGTTCACTTTCATCTAATACAGCGTTACATACGTCAACTAAATCATTTTCTAAGCGAGGTAATACAACTTCTGTTTCAGGATCACCGAAGCGTGCATTAAATTCAATTACCTTCGGACCATCATTTGTTAAAATAAGACCTGCGTATAAAATACCTGTAAACGAACGGTTTTCTGCAATCATCGCCTTAGCAGTTGGATGTAATACGGTTTGAATCGCTTCTTGAACTGCTGATTCTGGAATTTGTGGTACTGGAGAATATGCACCCATTCCGCCCGTATTTGGACCTTTATCACCATCAAAAGCTCTTTTATGATCTTGGGCGATTACCATTGGATGTACAGTTGTTCCATTCACGAATGCCATTAATGAAAATTCTTGTCCATCTAAAAACTCTTCAATAACGATCTTCTTACTTGCCGCGCCGAATTTCACATCTTGTAGCATTTCTTTCACAGCTTGTAATGCCTCTTCAAGCGTCATTGCTACCGTTACCCCTTTACCAGCAGCTAATCCGTCAGCTTTAATAACGATTGGTGCACCAACTTTTTGAATGTACTGTACTGCTTCTTCATAATCGGTAAAAGTTTCGTACGCCCCAGTTGGAATATCATACTTTTTCATAAGCTCTTTTGTAAAAGCTTTACTACCTTCAATAACAGCAGCCGCTTTATTCGGACCAAATACGCGAAGTCCCTCTTCTTTAAAACGATCAACAATTCCATTCATAAGTGGAATTTCTGGTCCAACGAAAGTTAATTCCACATTATTCTCTTTGGCAAATAAAACTAATGCATCAAAATCATTTTCATCAATATCAACTGGTATTGCAACATCTCGCATACCTTCATTACCTGGTGCTACATATACCTTTTTCACTTTTGCAGATTGTACAAACTTCCAAGCTAAAGCATGCTCACGCCCACCGCGGCCAATTACTAAAACATTCATATTTCATCCCCCAATAATTAAATAAGTACAAACTAGAAGCTATGCTCCTAGTTTGCTTTTTCATATCAATAAAAGGTTATCTTGACCGGACTTTTTAAACATCCATCTCAATAAAGGTTTAAAAGGAGGATCAAGAGCACCGAGCAGGTCTAGGCGCATTTGCCAGGAGGACACGGAGTGTAGCTTTCCTACATAAGTACCGCACTGGCGATGCAACGACGACATGCGAAGGTTATCTTGACCGGACTTTTTAAACATCCTCTATTAGTGTTTGAAATGACGTACGCCAGTGAACACCATAGCAATCCCATACGTATCTGCCACTTTAATAGAATCTTCATCACGGATCGATCCGCCTGGTTGAATGATTGCTGTAATTCCCGCTTTTGCTGCTTCTTCTAATGTATCTGGCATTGGGAAGAAAGCATCAGATGCAAGCGCGCTACCTTGTGCTTTTTCACCAGCTTGTGTAATCGCGATTTTTGCAGAACCTACACGGTTCATCTGTCCCGCACCGACACCAATTGTCATGTCATCTTTCGCTAAAACAATTGCATTTGATTTCACATGTTTTACAACTTTCCAAGCTAGTTTTAAATCTTTCCATTCTTGCTCTGAAGGTTCACGTTTCGTTGGAATTGAAATTGTACTTTCATCTAATGATAACGTATCTTCCTCTTGAACGAGAAGTCCACCTTGTACAGAAGTTAGTTTTTTGCTTGCACTTGTCGCTTTTTCAATATTTATAGTTAATAAACGTAAGTTCTTCTTACTTTGCAACACTTCTAAAGCTTCTTGCGAGAACGAAGGTGCGATAACAATTTCTAAGAAAATTTCATGTAACTTTTCTGCTGTAGCTTTATCAATTTCACGATTTGCTGCAATAATACCGCCGAAGATTGATACTGGATCTGCTTCATAAGCACGAGTATATGCTTCGTGAATATTAGTTCCTACTCCAACACCACATGGATTCATATGTTTTACTGCTACTACTGCTGGTTCTGTAAATTCTTTTACGATGCTAAGCGCTGCGTCTGCATCATTAATATTGTTATACGATAATTCTTTACCGTGTAATTGTTCTGCGTATGCAACAGAAGAAGTTGCTGCGAATGGCGCTTTATAGAAAGTTGCTTTTTGATGTGGGTTCTCGCCATAACGTAAGTCTTGCTTTTTCTCAAATGTCACAGTTAATGTTTCTGGACTTTCTTCACCCATTTGCTCTGTTAAGTAGTTAGAAATTAACGCATCATACGCTGCTGTATGACGGAATACTTTCGCTGCTAGTTTACGTTTCGTTTCCTCTGCTACTTCACCGTTCTCTTTCAGTTCTGCTAACACAATATCATAATCTACTGGATCTACAATTACAGATACGAATTTATGATTTTTCGCAGCAGAGCGAATCATTGTCGGGCCACCGATATCAATATTTTCAATTGCATCAGCAAATGTTACATCAGGCTTAGCGATTGTTTCTTTAAATGGATATAAGTTAACAACAACAAAGTCAATTGGCTCCATACCTAATTCATTCATTTGTGTTACATGTGTTTCATTATCACGAACTGCTAATAGACCACCATGAATATTTGGATGTAACGTTTTCACACGGCCATCCATAATTTCAGGGAAACCAGTTACTTCAGAAATACCAATTACTTGTAAACCGTTTTCTTCTAATAACTTTTTCGTACCACCTGTTGAAATAACTTCAATCCCTTGTTCTAGTAACCCTTTAACAAATTCTACTACTCCTGTTTTATCTGAAACACTTACTAATGCACGCTTTTTCATTTATCCTTCACCCCTGGTTGTATGTTAGTTAACAGTTGATTCTTTCACAGACTGAACAATTTGATTCACTGTATTTACGTATAATTTATGTTCAACTTGTTGAATTTTCTTTTGTAAACTTTCTCTCGTATCCCCTTCAGAAACAACCACTGCTTCTTGCGCAATAATTGGCCCTGTATCCATACCTGCATCTACATAATGAATTGTTACTCCAGTTACTTTCACACCTGCTTCTAACGCTTGACCGACAGCATCTTTACCCGGAAAGCTCGGTAGTAATGATGGATGAATATTAATAATCTTCCCGCCGTATGCTTCTAGTAACGTCGGCCCGATTAACCGCATATATCCAGCTAAAATAACATAATCAATTTCATATTCTTCTAGCTTCTTTAATATCTCTTTTTCAAATGCTTCTTTTGACTCATATGCTTTCGCTGAAAAAGCAAAACACGGAATATGATGATAATTTGCCCGTCCAACAGCGCGTGCTTCTGGTTTATCACATACTAATAAACTAATTTCTGCATCCAATCTTTTTTCTTCTACCGCATTAACGAGAGATTGAAAGTTAGATCCGCTTCCAGAAGCAAAAACTGCTAATCTACTCATAGTGCTGTGCCCCCATTAAAAGTAACGCCAGCTCCTTGTATAGTACGTCCAATAATACGAGCCATTTCTCCTTGCTCTTCAAGAAGACGAACAACATCTTTTGCATCTTCTTCCTTCACTGCTACTACCATACCAATACCCATGTTAAAAATATTGAACATTTCTTTTTCTTCCAGTTTTCCAACTTCTTGAAGCAAACTAAAGATCGGCTGAATTTCCCAAGATCCTAGTTCAATCTCGGCACCGATTCCTTCTGGCAACATGCGTGGAATATTTTCAATAAATCCACCACCTGTAATATGCGCCATACCGTATACTTCATGTTTCTTCAATAGTTCTAAAATAGGTTTGACATAAATTTTCGTTGGTTTTAATAATTCTTCACCAAGAGGTAGTTCTAAGCGGCCATAAATACGCTCTAAAGATAGTTCCCCATCTTCTAGTAACACTTTTCGTACTAAAGAGTAACCATTGCTATGAATACCGCTAGATGCTAAGCCAATTAGCACGTGACCAGCTTCAATCTTTTCACCTGTTACAATTTTCTTTTTATCAACAATCCCAACTGTAAAACCAGCTAAATCATATTCTTCCGTAGAATACATTCCTGGCATTTCAGCTGTTTCTCCACCGATTAATGCACAACCAGCTTGGCGACAGCCCTCTGATATACCTTTGACGATGTTTTCAATTTTACTAGGTTCAGCTTTACCGCAAGCAATATAATCAAGGAAGAAAAGCGGCTCTGCTCCTTGGACAACAATATCATTTACACACATTGCTACTGCATCAATACCAATTGTGTCATGTTTATCTGCCATAAAAGCGAGCATCAATTTCGTTCCCACGCCATCTGTTCCAGATACTAATACAGGTTCTTCTAATGCAAATTTTGATAGATCAAACATACCTCCAAAACCGCCTAAACCGCCTAGTACTTCTTTTCTCATAGTTGTTTGTACGTGTTTTTTCATGCGAGATACCGCTTCATATCCAGCTTCAATATCTACTCCTGCTTGCTTATATGCATTCGCCATCGTTATTTACACCTCGTCTTTTAATTTCTCCCCATCCAGGGCGGGCTATTTTAAGAAAAGAGCTAGCTTCTACATCAAAAGAAGTAGAAGCTTTTCTCACTTTTCTTATTTCATACTTTCTAAAAGCTCTTGCTCATAATCATAAAGAGCTGTTGGATAGTCCCCATTAAAGTAAGCCATGCATAGGCCGCCATATTTTCCTTCATATGGACGTCCAATTGCATCTACTAATCCATCTTCACTTAAAAATGTTAAAGAATCTGCTCCGATCATTTCACGGATTTCTTCTACTGTATGATTTGCTGCAATTAATTCTTTTCTCGTTTGAATATCAATGCCATAGAAACATGGATATTTCAGAGGTGGTGAAGCAATTCTTACGTGAACTTCTGTCGCTCCAGCCTCCCGAAGCATACGAACAATTCGTTTACTTGTCGTTCCTCTTACGATAGAGTCATCAATCATAACAACTCGTTTCCCTTCAACTACACCTCTTACTGCGGAAAGCTTCATCTTAACCCCTTGCTCGCGCAGTTCTTGAGAAGGTTGGATAAACGTACGTCCAACGTAACGATTTTTAATTAATCCTAACTCATATGGAATACCTGTCGCCTCCGCATAGCCAATCGCAGCTGAAATACTAGAGTCTGGTACACCAGTAACAACATCTGCTTCAATAGGAGCTTCTGCCGCTAAACGTTTCCCCATATTCTTACGTGCTGCATGAACGTTAACGCCTGCAATATTAGAATCTGGTCGTGCAAAGTAAATGTATTCCATACTACAAATTGCATGTTCTACATCGTTTGTGAAACGATCTACGTGAATTCCTTCATCATTAATGATAAGTAATTCACCCGGTTCTACATCACGAATGTATGTTGCACCTACTACATCAAAAGCACATGTTTCAGATGCTACAACGTAAGCATCCCCCATCTTTCCAATTGAAAGCGGACGGAACCCATTCGGATCTAATGCAACGATCATTTCATTTCCAGTTAGTAAAAGATACGCAAACGCACCTTTCACTTTATTTAAAGCCTCTTTTACACTTTCAATTAAAGAATCTTTCGTACTACGTTTAATAAGATGTAAAAGTACTTCTGTATCTGAACTAGTTTGAAAAATACTGCCCTCTGCTTCTAATTCACGACGAAGCATTTTTGCGTTAATTAAATTTCCGTTATGAGCTAACGCCATACTATGATCGGAAAAACGGAACAACAATGGTTGAACGTTAGCAACTTCACTTCCACCAGCTGTTGCATATCGTACATGTCCGATTGCTGATTTTCCATTTAATCCTTCTAGCTCACCTCTTGAAAACACTTCTGATATTAAACCTAACCCCTTGTGACCGACGATTTTTTCCCCATTATTTACGACAATGCCTGCGCCTTCTTGCCCACGGTGCTGTAAACTGTGCAATCCGTAGTATGAAACTTGTGCTGCATTTTCATGCCCCCAAATTCCGAAAACGCCACATTCTTCGTTTAACCCCTTTATTTCAGCAAGCATGGGATTGCCCCTTTCCAAGCCTTTCTCATTTCATCTACATTTGCTGTAAGTAATACTTCATTTTCTTCATTATGAATTGTTACTTCATTTGTACTTGTTACTTCTCCAACTTGGATTGCTTCTACCACTTTCTCAAACGCCTCTTTATTTTCACGTTTTACAGTTATCACGAAGCGAGACTGTGATTCAGCGAATAATGCAGCTGTTGCTTCTCCATCTAATTTCACAGTAGCACCTAAGCCTTTAGCACCAATTGCACTTTCTGAAATCGCAACTGCTAAACCACCTTCAGCAACATCATGTGCAGATTGAACAAGACCAGCTTGAATTGCTTCTAATACTTGTTTTTGGCGTTTTAATTCTACATCTAAATCGATACTTGGTGATTGACCGAAAATTTTGCCGTGAATCATTTTCTGTAATTCACTTCCGCCAAACTCAGCTTTCGTCTCACCAATTACATACACTAAATCACCAGCTTGCTTAAACTCTTGTGTTGTTACATGTTTTAAGTCATGCACAAGTCCGACCATCCCAACAGTTGGTGTTGGATATACAGCTTCACCACTACGCTCGTTATACATCGATACGTTTCCGCCGATAACTGGTGTTTGTAATGTGCGACAAGCTTCACTCATACCGTCTACTGATTTCTCAATTTGCCAGAAGATTTCTGGTTTTTCTGGGTTACCGAAGTTTAAGCAATCTGTAATTGCAAGTGGCTCTCCGCCAGAACATACGATATTACGCGCTGCCTCTGCTACTGCAATTTTACCGCCCATCTCTGGGTCTAGATAAATGTAGCGAGAGTTACAATCTGTCGTCATTGCTAATCCTTTTTCTGTACCGCGTACACGTACAACTGCAGCATCTGAACCTGGCGTAACAACTGTGCTTGTGCGAACTTGGTAATCGTATTGATCGTATACCCACTCTTTACTTGCAATTGTTGGTTGCTGTAATAAAGCGAATAACGTTTCTTTATAATTTTCTACTTTTGGCGTTTCCATTTTCATTGCTTGGAATTCAGCAAAGTATGCTGCTTCTTTTGAGGGCTTATGATAAATTGGTGCTTCTTCTGCTAAAGCATCTGCTGGAACTTCAGCTACCTTTTCACCTTTATGGAATAAACGAAGCATTTTATCTTCTGTTACTTTCCCCATCGTAACCGCTGCAAGACCATACTTCTCAAATAAATCTACTATTTCTTGTTCTCTACCTTTTTTCACGACAATTAACATACGCTCTTGTGATTCAGATAGCATCATTTCATATGGTGTCATTCCTGTTTCACGCTGTGGTACATCATCTAAGTACATTTCAATACCCATTCCTGCTTTACTTGCCATTTCTGCAGATGATGATGTTAAACCAGCCGCACCCATATCTTGAATTCCAACAAGTGCATCAGATTGAATTAATTCTAAACACGCTTCAATAAGAAGTTTTTCCATAAATGGATCCCCTACTTGAACCGCTGGACGTTTCGCTTCTGAGCTTTCAGATAGTTCTTCCGACGCGAATGTTGCACCGTGAATACCGTCACGACCAGTTGATGCTCCTACGTACATTACTGTGTTACCAGCACCATGTGCTTGTCCTTTTTTAATGTCTTCGTGGTTAATCAAACCTACGCACATTGCATTTACAAGTGGATTTCCTTCGTAACATGAATCAAATTGTACTTCGCCGCCAACAGTCGGAATACCGATGCAGTTACCGTATCCTGCAATTCCTGCTACTACTTCTTCGAATAAATATTTCACACGTGGTGACTGTAATTCACCGAAACGAAGTGAGTTTAATAGAGCTACCGGACGTGCTCCCATAGAGAATACGTCACGAATAATACCACCAACACCTGTTGCAGCTCCTTGATATGGTTCAATAGCTGAAGGATGGTTATGACTTTCCATTTTAAATACAACTGCTTGATTATCACCGATATCTACAATTCCAGCACCTTCCCCAGGCCCTTGTAGAACACGCTCACCTGTTGTTGGGAATTTTCGAAGCACTGGTTTTGAATTTTTATAACTACAATGTTCAGACCACATTACAGAGAATAACCCTGTTTCTGTATAATTTGGCAGACGACCTAAAATCTTTTCAACCATGGCAAACTCTTCGTCTGTTAGCCCCATTTCCGCATATATACGCTCTTCTTTAATTTGTGTTGGATTTGGTTCAAGCATTAACGACATATGTTTCCCTCCACTGTTTTAAGATAGATTGAAAGACTTTTAACCCTTCAGCACCGCCAAGTAATTCATCTACAGCACGCTCTGGGTGTGGCATCATACCAAGTACATTTCCTTTTTCATTTACAATACCAGCAATATCTGAAACGCTACCGTTAGGGTTTTCTACGTAACGGAATGCGATTTGATTGTTCTCTTCTAATTGTTTAAGAGTCGCTTCATCACAATAGTAATTCCCCTCACCATGCGCGATTGGAATATTAATTATTTCATCTTTTCCATATTGTGATGTAAACATCGTTTCATTATTTTCAACACGTAACTGAACAGTGCGACACATAAATTTTAAGTTTTCGTTTCTCATTAACGCTCCTGGTAGTAATCCTGATTCAACAAGAATCTGGAATCCATTACATACACCTAAAATCGGCTTTCCTTGCTCAGCAGCTTTTTGCACTGCTTTCATTGCATTAGCAAAGCGAGAGATAGCACCGCAGCGTAAGTAGTCACCATAAGAAAATCCACCTGGTAGTAGAATTGCATCATATTCATCTAAATTCTCTGTATCGTGCCAAACGTAATCTACTTCTTCGCCAAGCTCATCTTTAATTGCATGGAACATATCGACATCACAGTTCGAACCCGGAAATACTATTACGGCAAATTTCACTGTGCGACAACCTCCTCAACTTCATAACGGAAGTCTTCCATTACAACGTTCGCTAATAGTTTTTCACACATTTCTTTTACCTTGCTATCTAAATCAGATACAGATTTATCAATTGTTAGTTCCATGTACTTTCCGATTCGAACGTCTTGTACTTCTGTGAATGAAAGACTATGAAGTGCTCCTTTTACTGCTGTTCCTTGTGGATCTAATACGCTTTCTCTTAATGTTACATATACCTTAACTTTATACATGTGAAATTCCCCCTAAACGTTTTAAAATCTCTTCATAAGCATCTGTTAAATTTCCAAGATCACGACGGAATACGTCTTTATCAAACTTTTCATTGCTCGTTTCATCCCATAAACGGCAAGTATCTGGTGAAATTTCATCCGCTAAAATGATTTCTCCTTCTTCCGTTACACCAAACTCTAATTTGAAATCTACTAATCTTACACGACAGCTTGCGAAATGATCAATCAACACTTGATTGATTTGTAGAGCCATATCTCGTAATACACTTACTTGCTCTGGCGATGCAACGTTTAATACACGAATATGATCTTCCGTTACAAGCGGATCTCCTAAATCATCATCTTTGAAGTAAAATTCTACGATTGGTTCTGCAAGTACAGTTCCCTCTTCCATTCCTAATCGTTTTGAAAGACTTCCTGCAATTACATTTCTTGTGACAACTTCTAAAGGAATAATACTCACTTTTTTAACAAGTTGTTCTGTCTCAGATAACTTCTCAACAAAATGTGTTTTAATTCCCACTTCTTGTAACTTTCTGAACAATAAAGTTGTAATTTCATTGTTCAAACGACCTTTTCCTGTAATCGTCTCTTTTTTCTCCCCATTGAAAGCAGTCGCACTATCTTTGTACTCTACCCAAACCATATCTGCTGATTCTGTACGATAAATTCTTTTTGCCTTACCTTCATACAGCAATTCTAGCTTTTGCATTTCGCAAGCCCCCTGTAGTTTGAAAAATGTGAATAATATTTTTATAAAGAATGGCACAGAATGACTCTATTCTGTGCCATATGAAATTTTACGCTTCGTTTAATCCAAGGCGTTCAAAGATTGTATCAACGTGTTGCATATGATGCTCATAGTTGAAGCATTCATTAATTTCTTCTTGTGTTAACTTGCTTGTAATACGCTCATCAGCTTCTACAAGCTCTTTAAATTGTACTTGTGTTTCCCAAGCTTCCATCGCTTTAGGCTGTACGATATCATAAGCTTCTTCACGTACCATACCTTTGTCGATTAGTGTAAGCATTACGCGCTGAGAATAAATTAAGCCGTATGTTCTTGTCATATTACGTTTCATATTCTCTGGGTATACAGTTAAGTTTTTAACAATATTACCAAAGCGATTTAACATGTAATTTAATGCGATTGTAGCATCTGGTAAAATTACGCGTTCTGCCGAAGAGTGAGAAATGTCACGCTCATGCCATAATGGAACATTTTCGTAAGCTGTCATCATATAACCGCGGATAACACGAGCTAAACCAGTCATATTTTCAGAACCAATTGGATTACGTTTATGTGGCATTGCAGAAGAACCCTTTTGACCTTTTGCGAAAGCTTCTTCAACTTCACGTGTTTCACTCTTTTGTAAACCACGAATCTCAACTGCCATCTTTTCGATAGATGTTGCAATTAGTGCAAGTGTTGACATGTAGTGTGCGTGACGATCACGTTGCAATGTTTGTGTTGAAATTGGTGCTGCTTCTAATCCTAAATTTTCACAAACATATTTTTCTACGAATGGATCGATATTTGCATATGTACCAACCGCACCAGATAGTTTACCAACACGAACTGTATCAGCAGCTTGTTTGAAACGCTCTACGTTACGTTTCATCTCTTCATACCAAAGACCAAGTTTTAAACCAAATGTCGTTGGTTCTGCATGAACACCGTGTGTTCTTCCCATCATGATTGTGTATTTATGCTCTTTCGCTTTGTTAGCTAAAATGCTTACAAAGTTCTCTAAGTCTTTTAATATAATTTCATTCGCTTGTTTTAAGATGTAAGATAATGCTGTATCTACTACATCTGTAGATGTTAAACCGTAATGAACCCATTTACGTTCTTCGCCTAATGCTGGCGTTTCTGATACAGCACGAGTGAATGCAACTACGTCATGACGTGTTTCTTTTTCAATTTCATAAATACGATCAATATCAAATGATGCATGTTCACGAATTTTTTTAACATCTTCTTTTGGAATATCGCCAAGCTCAGCCCATGCTTCACAAGCTAAAATCTCAACTTCTAACCACGCTTTAAATTTGTTCTCTTCCGTCCAAATCGCACCCATTTCAGGGCGTGTATAACGACTAATCATCTTTTTCCCTCCAACAGTTGTTCTTGATGGTCCCAAATATGCAAACTCTTCGCTTTTTCTAGAGCGACTTCAATATTATCATTTAAAATATTAACATGCCCCATTTTTCGCTGTGCTTTTGCTTCTTCTTTTCCATACAAGTGTAAATAGCACCCGGTTAATCTATTCACTTGTCTTAGGACCCCTTCTATATGTTCGCCTAAAATGTTTACCATGACAACTGGTTTTAACAAATTTGTTTCTCCTAGAGGTAAATTACAGATTGCTCGAATATGTTGACCAAATTGACTCGTTTCACATGCATCCTGTGTATAGTGTCCTGAATTGTGAGGTCTTGGCGCTAATTCATTAATATAAATCTCACCATTATCTGTAGCAAACATCTCTACAGCTAGTGTTCCCACAAGTTCTAATTCATCCGCAAGTACCTTTGCATACGCAATTGCTTTTTGAGAAAGCTCTTCTGTAATGCGAGCTGGAACGATAGATTCATGTAAAATGTTATTTACATGAATATTTTCTGCTACTGGAAACACTTTTGTTTCACCACTTACACTACGAATCACAATAACTGATACTTCTTTTTCAAAAGGCACCCATTTCTCTAAAATACATTCTGCTTTATCCACAAGATTTCTTGCCGCCTCAACATCAGCTTCACTTCTTAAAACAACTTGCCCTTTCCCATCATATCCACCTGTCGTCGTTTTTAAGACGGAAGGGAATGATAACCCAGCAATTGCTTCTGTAAGCTGATCTTGATTTTGAACTAATCTATACGTTGCTACTGGTAACCCAGCCTTCTCAATCGCATTCTTTTCTGTAAAACGATTTTGCGTTGTATTTAACAACTGACTACCTTGTGGTAAGTACGCATGTTTTTCAAGCCATTGTAAACATCTATAATCAATATTCTCAAATTCATATGTGACAACATCACTTATCTCTGCTAAATGCTGAATTGCTTTTAAATCATCATATGGTGCAACAATTTCAATATCAGCAACTTGTGCACATGGCGAATGCTTTGTAGGATCTAAAACAGCAATTTTATATCCCATCTCCTTAGCTGCCAATGCCATCATTCTTCCTAGCTGGCCGCCTCCAATAATACCGATTGTTTTTCCAGGTAAAATGATTCTCGTCATACTAGCTCACTACCTTCACGCACATCTTTTTCAATCGCTTCTCGTCTCAATTCTAATCCATCATGTATATCATCATGGAATGATCCAAGTATTTGTGCGGCAAGTAATCCAGCATTCGTTGAACCGGCTTTACCAATTGCAACAGTTGCAACTGGAACACCTCCTGGCATTTGGGCGATGGATAATAATGAATCTAAGCCGTTTAATGCTTTTGATTGAACTGGAACTCCAATTACAGGAAGATTTGTCTTCGCTGCAACCATTCCTGGTAAATGTGCTGCTCCACCAGCTCCAGCAATAATAACTTTCAATCCACGTTCACGAGCCGTCTCTGCATACTCAAACATATAATCCGGAGTCCGATGAGCGGATACAACTTTTTTCTCATACGGTATATTTAATTCATCTAAAATGTCACAAGCATATTTCATTGTTTCCCAGTCTGACGTACTTCCCATTATGACTCCAACTAGTGATTTCATATTAGAATCCCCCCGATTCAAATAAAAAAAGCCTGAAATAGAACAGTTTCTCTTTTACTATGAGAGAAAGCGCTCTACTCAGGCATACGTATCCCTTGTGAATAGAAAAATACCGAGTGACTTTCCCTCATAGTCTAACGAATAACGGTCGTTAGGTAGAGACTTGCAGGCCATATCCCCGCGATTATATGAGGTCTTATATTATTGTTTCTATGGCTATATTAACAATATTTCATAAACAATGTCAATAAATAATCGAATGTTTTTTTATTAGCAGTCAATAACGTTCGTGTTTTAGTTATATTCAAAAGAAGAATTGCAACTATATACAAGAAGAAAAGGGAATTAGAATATATATTTCTAGAGATCTATTTTATGTATTTATCGTTTAAATAGCACTTCAGTATGTTTTTAATCAAAATATATACACTCTTGTATTATTATAACGATTTAATTTCTAAGGAGGATAACTGTTAAAGAAAGAACTTTGCTATTATCCTATTTATTTTTCTCTATTGCAGTAATTTCTGTAATTATTAAATATTTATTTATAGCATCTCATTATTTAAAATATATACTTATGATAGAAATAATGTGTCCTATTTTAAGTATTACTTTAGCGACATTAGGAAAATCAGGAACACAAAAAATCATTACTATTATTTTAAAGAGTCTCTACTTCATTCTTTTTTCGTCTGTAGCTTTATTAAATTTACGGATTATAGCATTCGGTAAATAAAAATAAACACAAAAAAACCTAAGTCAAAATAACTTAGGTTCTTGCTTGGCGACGTCCTACTCTCACAGGGACAAGGTCCCAACTACCATCGGCGCTAGAGAGCTTAACTTCCGTGTTCGGTATGGGAACGGGTGTGACCTCTCTGCCATCATCACCAAACTATGAAGGCATATTCCTTCAAAACTAGATAACATTGCTACATATTATATGGTTAAGTCCTCGATCTATTAGTATTCGTCAGCTCCACATGTCACCATGCTTCCACCTCGAACCTATCAACCTGATCATCTTTCAGGGATCTTACTAGCTTACGCTATGGGAAATCTCATCTTGAGGGGGGCTTCATGCTTAGATGCTTTCAGCACTTATCCCTTCCGCACATAGCTACCCAGCTATGCCCTTGGCAGAACAACTGGTACACCAGCGGTGCGTCCATCCCGGTCCTCTCGTACTAAGGACAGCTCCTCTCAAATTTCCTACGCCCACGACGGATAGGGACCGAACTGTCTCACGACGTTCTGAACCCAGCTCGCGTACCGCTTTAATGGGCGAACAGCCCAACCCTTGGGACCGACTACAGCCCCAGGATGCGATGAGCCGACATCGAGGTGCCAAACCTCCCCGTCGATGTGGACTCTTGGGGGAGATAAGCCTGTTATCCCCGGGGTAGCTTTTATCCGTTGAGCGATGGCCCTTCCATGCGGAACCACCGGATCACTAAGCCCGACTTTCGTCCCTGCTCGACTTGTAGGTCTCGCAGTCAAGCTCCCTTATGCCTTTGCACTCTACGAATGATTTCCAACCATTCTGAGGGAACCTTTGGGCGCCTCCGTTACACTTTAGGAGGCGACCGCCCCAGTCAAACTGCCCACCTGACACTGTCTCCCGGGTCGATAAGACCCGTAGGTTAGAATTTCAATACAGTCAGGGCGGTATCCCACCAGCGCCTCCACCGAAGCTAGCGCTCCGGTTTCAATGGCTCCCGCCTATCCTGTACAAACTGTACCAAAATTCAATATCAGGCTACAGTAAAGCTCCACGGGGTCTTTCCGTCCTGTCGCGGGTAACCTGCATCTTCACAGGTACTATAATTTCACCGAGTCTCTGGTTGAGACAGTGCCCAAATCGTTACACCTTTCGTGCGGGTCGGAACTTACCCGACAAGGAATTTCGCTACCTTAGGACCGTTATAGTTACGGCCGCCGTTTACTGGGGCTTCAGTTCAGAGCTTCGCTTACGCTAACCCCTCTCCTTAACCTTCCAGCACCGGGCAGGTGTCACCCCCTATACTTCGCCTTACGGCTTCGCAGAGAGCTGTGTTTTTGCTAAACAGTCGCTTGGGCCTATTCACTGCGGCTTTCCGTTAAGAAAGCACCCCTTCTCCCGAAGTTACGGGGTCATTTTGCCGAGTTCCTTAACCAGAGTTCTCTCGCACACCTTAGGATTCTCTCCTCGCCTACCTGTGTCGGTTTGCGGTACAGGCACCTTTTATCTCGCTAGAAGCTTTTCTTGGCAGCGGGGAATCAAAGACTTCGCTCCATAAGGAGCTTCCCCATCACAGCTCAGCCTTTACGATAAGCGGATTTGCCTACTTATCAGCCTAACTGCTTAGACGTGCACAACCAATCGCACGCTTCTTCTATCCTTCTGCGTCCCTCCATTGCTCAAACGATAAAGAGGTGGTACAGGAATATCAACCTGTTGTCCATCGCCTACGCCTGTCGGCCTCGGCTTAGGTCCTGACTAACCCTGAGCGGACGAGCCTTCCTCAGGAAACCTTAGGCATTCGGTGGACGGGATTCTCACCCGTCTTTCGCTACTCATACCGGCATTCTCACTTCTAAGCACTCCACCAGTCCTTCCGGTCTGACTTCACTGTCCTTAGAACGCTCCCCTACCACTGATACCATTGGTATCAATCCGCAGCTTCGGTGGTGTATTTAGCCCCGGTACATTTTCGGCGCAGAGTCACTCGACTAGTGAGCTATTACGCACTCTTTAAATGGTGGCTGCTTCTAAGCCAACATCCTAGTTGTCTAAGCAACTCCACATCCTTTTCCACTTAATACACACTTTGGGACCTTAGCTGGC
>NZ_CP046398.1:295000-297500 GCF_009861435.1 Bacillus sp. A260 | reverse complement strand
TAAATTAAAAATAATAAAAATAAACACAAAAAAACCTAAGTCAAAATGACTTAGGTTCTTGCTTGGCGACGTCCTACTCTCACAGGGACAAGGTCCCAACTACCATCGGCGCTAGAGAGCTTAACTTCCGTGTTCGGTATGGGAACGGGTGTGACCTCTCTGCCATCATCACCAAACTATGAAGGCATATTCCTTCAAAACTAGATAACATTGCTACATATTATATGGTTAAGTCCTCGATCTATTAGTATTCGTCAGCTCCACATGTCACCATGCTTCCACCTCGAACCTATCAACCTGATCATCTTTCAGGGATCTTACTAGCTTACGCTATGGGAAATCTCATCTTGAGGGGGGCTTCATGCTTAGATGCTTTCAGCACTTATCCCTTCCGCACATAGCTACCCAGCTATGCCCTTGGCAGAACAACTGGTACACCAGCGGTGCGTCCATCCCGGTCCTCTCGTACTAAGGACAGCTCCTCTCAAATTTCCTACGCCCACGACGGATAGGGACCGAACTGTCTCACGACGTTCTGAACCCAGCTCGCGTACCGCTTTAATGGGCGAACAGCCCAACCCTTGGGACCGACTACAGCCCCAGGATGCGATGAGCCGACATCGAGGTGCCAAACCTCCCCGTCGATGTGGACTCTTGGGGGAGATAAGCCTGTTATCCCCGGGGTAGCTTTTATCCGTTGAGCGATGGCCCTTCCATGCGGAACCACCGGATCACTAAGCCCGACTTTCGTCCCTGCTCGACTTGTAGGTCTCGCAGTCAAGCTCCCTTATGCCTTTGCACTCTACGAATGATTTCCAACCATTCTGAGGGAACCTTTGGGCGCCTCCGTTACACTTTAGGAGGCGACCGCCCCAGTCAAACTGCCCACCTGACACTGTCTCCCGGGTCGATAAGACCCGTAGGTTAGAATTTCAATACAGTCAGGGCGGTATCCCACCAGCGCCTCCACCGAAGCTAGCGCTCCGGTTTCAATGGCTCCCGCCTATCCTGTACAAACTGTACCAAAATTCAATATCAGGCTACAGTAAAGCTCCACGGGGTCTTTCCGTCCTGTCGCGGGTAACCTGCATCTTCACAGGTACTATAATTTCACCGAGTCTCTGGTTGAGACAGTGCCCAAATCGTTACACCTTTCGTGCGGGTCGGAACTTACCCGACAAGGAATTTCGCTACCTTAGGACCGTTATAGTTACGGCCGCCGTTTACTGGGGCTTCAGTTCAGAGCTTCGCTTACGCTAACCCCTCTCCTTAACCTTCCAGCACCGGGCAGGTGTCACCCCCTATACTTCGCCTTACGGCTTCGCAGAGAGCTGTGTTTTTGCTAAACAGTCGCTTGGGCCTATTCACTGCGGCTTTCCGTTAAGAAAGCACCCCTTCTCCCGAAGTTACGGGGTCATTTTGCCGAGTTCCTTAACCAGAGTTCTCTCGCACACCTTAGGATTCTCTCCTCGCCTACCTGTGTCGGTTTGCGGTACAGGCACCTTTTATCTCGCTAGAAGCTTTTCTTGGCAGCGGGGAATCAAAGACTTCGCTCCATAAGGAGCTTCCCCATCACAGCTCAGCCTTTACGATAAGCGGATTTGCCTACTTATCAGCCTAACTGCTTGGACGTGCACAACCAATCGCACGCTTCTTCTATCCTTCTGCGTCCCTCCATTGCTCAAACGATAAAGAGGTGGTACAGGAATATCAACCTGTTGTCCATCGCCTACGCCTGTCGGCCTCGGCTTAGGTCCTGACTAACCCTGAGCGGACGAGCCTTCCTCAGGAAACCTTAGGCATTCGGTGGACGGGATTCTCACCCGTCTTTCGCTACTCATACCGGCATTCTCACTTCTAAGCACTCCACCAGTCCTTCCGGTCTGACTTCACTGTCCTTAGAACGCTCCCCTACCACTGATACCATTGGTATCAATCCGCAGCTTCGGTGGTGTATTTAGCCCCGGTACATTTTCGGCGCAGAGTCACTCGACTAGTGAGCTATTACGCACTCTTTAAATGGTGGCTGCTTCTAAGCCAACATCCTAGTTGTCTAAGCAACTCCACATCCTTTTCCACTTAATACACACTTTGGGACCTTAGCTGGCGGTCTGGGCTGTTTCCCTTTTGACTACGGATCTTATCACTCGCAGTCTGACTCCTAAGGATAAGTCATTGGCATTCGGAGTTTGACTGAATTCGGTAATCCGATGAGGACCCCTAGTCCAATCAGTGCTCTACCTCCAAGACTCTTACACTTAAGGCTAGCCCTAAAGCTATTTCGGGGAGAACCAGCTATCTCCAGGTTCGATTGGAATTTCTCCGCTACCCACACCTCATCCCCGCACTTTTCAACGTGCGTGGGTTCGGGCCTCCATTCAGTGTTACCTGAACTTCACCCTGGACATGGGTAGATCACCTGGTTTCGGGTCTACGACCACGTACTAAACGCCCTATTCAGACTCGCTTTCGCTGCGGCTCCGCCTCTTCAGCTTAACCT
>NZ_CP046398.1:282500-292500 GCF_009861435.1 Bacillus sp. A260 | reverse complement strand
CGACGTTAATGTCATCGGCGACTTGTCCTATATTACACCCCCGTAGATCAACCGTCAATACCTTTTATCTTTTTTATTTTATAAATCATAAAAGCTTTGCCCTGTCTTAATTTCTAACACAGCCTTAGAACTTCTTAAACTTATGTATTCAAACTAACAATCTGCAGCCTACACTCTCTAACTTAATACTAATACTTTTCTAAAGAATGAATGTGAGACCAAGTAAATATATATTAAGGATAGTATTTTTTCTTTTAGTACGTCCTCCCTCCTGCTCATCTCTAGGGAGATTATAAATAAAACACTTCTCTTCTTTACCTTTAAAATCTAATATACTTAGGAGGCGTTATGAAATGCATGTTAATAAAAAGATAATTTATGTATCCCATGATGCCCATTTCCACGGAGCACAGCTGCTTTCTTTACATACTATTAAGGCTCTTAAAGAAAACTTTGATTACTCTGTTGCAATTATTTCTATTGGATCAGGTATTTTAATTCCAGATTTTCAAAAGTACGGTCCTGTTTATTGTCTCGAGCAAGGTTATCAAACAGAAGAAAAGGTCGAATTATTAATAAAGGATTTATTATCACAGGATTTTACCCTCGCCATATGTAGCACTGTCATAAGTGGCGATATCGTCGCATTACTAGCTAGACACAATATAAAAGTTGTTTCATTAATACATGAATTACCGCATTTAATACAACAGTACTCTGCTGAAGGGAAAGCTAAAAACATCGCTGAATTTGCTTACAAAGTTGTCTTCCCTTCACAATACGTATATGAAAAATTTCGTACAATCACTGAATTGGATCCTCAAAAATGTCACATTCTCCCTCAAGGTTTGTTTAACCACAATCCTTATAAAAACAATATCGCAAAAGCTAGAAATGAGTTACGTAAGAAGCTTAACCTGCCTCTAGATAGCAAAATCATCTTAGGTGTAGGCTTCGCAGATTATCGAAAAGGAATAGATTTATTCTCACTTATCTCTTACTCAGTACGAAAGACTCACAAGGATATTCATTTCATTTGGGTAGGGAGAACGGACGTTCAATTCCTGAATACACTGCCCCCTAAATATAAAGCACATTTCACATTAGTCGATCCTACTCCCGATATTGGATTATATAACGCCGGGGCTGACTTATACTTATTAACTTCCAGGGAAGATCCTTTTCCAAATGTTGTTTTAGAAGCATTAGATGCAAAACTTCCTGTTATAGGGTTTAAAAATGCTGGAGGTTTTGAAGATGTTGTTACAGAAAAAACTGGTGCCTTAGTAGATTTTTTAAATTTACCCAAAATGCTAGAGAAAATATATGAATTTATTCACGATGAGGGATTACGATTACAAAAGGGAAGCTTTGGCCAAGAACTTATCGAAAAAAACTTCAATTTTCTTAATTACATTTATCAATTACTAGATCTTCTCGAACATAATTACAAAAAGATAAGTGTAATCATACCGAACTATAATTATGAAAAATACTTACCTGCTCGAATCGAATCAATCTTAAACCAAACCTACCCTCTTTACGAACTAATTTTCTTAGACGATGCCTCCACTGATCATAGCGTATCAACTTTTAAAAAGCTGCTCTCAAAAGAAAATAAGCCCCACCTGAAGGTTCAACAGATTATTAATGATAAAAACTCTGGTTCCGTATTTAAACAATGGATAAAAGGAGTCTCTGCAGCAACTGGTGATTATATTTGGATCGCAGAGGCCGATGACTTATGCGATAAGACATTTTTACAAGAGGTGATACAGGGGTTTTATATAAATAACAATATTACCTTAAGTTACACACAATCAAAACAAATTGATGAACAAGGAAATGTATTGGCTAATCATTATTTAAATTACACAAATGATATCGATAAAGAAAAATGGAAAGGCCCCTATTTTCGAAAAGGCGTCGAAGAAATACAAGATACGTTACTTATCAAAAACACTATACCTAATGTTTCAAGTGTAGTTTTTAAAAATATAGATATGAAGAAAACAGAAAAACAGTTAGAGAAGTTCAAAATAGCTGGTGATTGGTTTTTCTATGTTTCTCTTCTTACGGAGGGAGATATTTACTTCAATCCATCCCCCTTAAACTATCATAGACGACATTTAAATAGCGTAACGAGAACAGAAGATTCATACTCCCATTACAATGAAGTTGTACAAATGCAAAATTTCATTAAAGAAAGATTTACTATCGACGACATTTCTAAAATGAAAATGTATACATATAGAAAGCATCTTAAAGCATACTTAAAAATTTAAACATGTGCTTTCTATGCCATCAATATCTCTTGTAAGTTGCTACTATTACTTAAGGGAGGAATACTCTTTGAAAGACTTTATAGAGGAACATAAAGATTTAATTTCTCAAATCGCACACAACTATAATGTAAATGCAAGTATCCATCCTGAGGATCATATCTTTCAGTTCATTGTCACTAATCCCGTCTTCCCATCAAAAAAAGAAGCGATAGATTACTACTTTAAAGATGGGCAAAACTCAGCACAAATACTCTTAAACTTAATTACTTCCCTTTATCCTCCTACAGGCAATCCAATTAAATTGTTAGAATTTGCATCCGGATACGGCTGCGTAACACGTCATTTATTAAATCTACAAGCGAATTTGAGTATAACCGCTTGCGATATACACGAAGAGGCTATTTCCTTTATTAAAAACAAATTAAATAATTCTTCTATATTATCTCATCCTGAGCCTGAACAGTTAAAATTGGACTCCTCTACGTACGATATCGTTTTTTGTCTATCCTTTTTCTCTCATATGCCTGATACAACTTGGTTTCGTTGGCTGCAAACATTATATAACGCTGTTTCACCTGGTGGTTTATTCATTTTCACAACCCATGGCTATCAAAGCAAAAAATACTTCGGGTTTCCAAATTTAAATGAAAAGGGCTATTGGTTTCTCTCTTCTAGTGAACAATTCGATTTAGATGTGAATCAATACGGACAAACGATAGTTAGTCCCTCTTACGTGTGTGACAAAATTAAATTATTACCCCATAACCCAATTATCAAAAAGTATACTGAAGGATTTTGGTGGGAACATCAAGACCTTTGGGTTATAGAAAAAGAAGCAAAATAATAACCCACGCTCTGCTTATACAAGTAGAGTGTGGGTTATTATTTTTTACTATATAAGAACTCTTCAATCCATAGCTTATTTAATCTAATCCCATGTTTAAAATCTATTTTAGGTTCCCAATTCAATTCTTGTTTTATCTTATCAATATTTAAAATGATTTTTTGAACGTTCTCTTGTTTTTGTTTGTAACAGATAAAATCCACTTTTCTTTCTGTTATTTTCTCTAATTCCACTATAATTCGTTTTAAAGAAAGACCTTTGCCACTCCCTATATTGTATACGCAAGATTTCAATTGATTTAATTGTGCTAGTTGTATAGTAATTTCAACTAAATCATCGATATAAATATAATCTCTAATAATCTCCTCTGGATTCCCATATATATGAATCCTTTCATTACTGAGATGCTGGTACAAAAAACAATTTATCGCCCCTACTTTTTTTAAGGGGTTTTGGTATTTTCCATACGGATTAGAATATCTACATACAACATAATCTATTCCATATTTTCTCTTATAAAAATACAAATAATTCTCCAGCGAAACTTTTGTTATTCCATACGGGGAAAGTGGTCTTAATGGATGTTTCTCATCAATAGGCAAATATTCAGGTTCACCATAAACTGTGCCTCCCGAAGAAGCTAATATAATTTTTTTAATACGAAAATCTTTAACACTTTCCATGAAATTAAGAAAAAATAGACTGCTATTAATATCACCGAAAACATCTTCAATTGAAGTTGCTACGTTAGACGTCGCAGCTAAATAAATAATAATATCTATATTCACTAAAGCCTTATATATATCCTCAACATTTTTTAAATCACCTTTAATAAATTCAACTTCACTTACAATATTTTGAGGAAAATTATTTATATGTCTGGAAAATACTTTTACATTTTGCCCCTGTTTCAATAAACCCAATGCGAGGTTGATACCAATGAAACTATTTCCACCTACTATTAAATAATTATTCTTCCTCATAATATCATCTCTCTAGTAATAAATTTTTCCCGTCTCCAAACCTAAAAATATACACAAATAAACTGGATCATTTCGATTATTCATCTTCTTATCATTGTATGTTTGTTATAAATTTTCATTATCTTTATTTTCTATTTTCATTTTAGAATAGCTTCCTTATTCAGGTTGACTGCAAAAACACTCATAATATTTACTCATCCCCATGAATATATTTAATAAACAATCCTCACTTGTTTAACCCATAAAAAAAACGTCTACATACACAAATTTCCCAAAAAGGAGTGCTGAACTCATGAAAAATATAAATCAAGAACTTTTAAATCATGTAATTCTACATAAAGATCGAATTCCACATTACCATAAAGACTTTCCGATTATACTATTTTGGAGTCATAGAAGCGGATGCACCGCGTTAGCTAATTGGTTCTTTTTTCAAATCGGATTATTTACTGAAGCAAAGAAATACAATGACTTTATTCATTACTATGAGTTCTGGGTGTATAAGAACAATACAAATTACATACCCGAGTTACAAAATGGTCTTCTAGAGGGTAAAAAGGATGTTTGTAAACTTGTGCGAAATCCCTATACAAGGGCTGTCAGCTCATTTCTATTACTTGCTGACAACCCATATGCTAGCCCTCAATGGGAAAGTATCCGTCATTATTTTTATAATGACAAATATAGTAATCAAGGAATATCATTTAAACAATTTTTATATTACGTTCAGGCATTCAGCTCCAATTCTCTAGCGCTAGATATACATTTTAGTCAACAATACGTCCCTGGTGAAGAAAACTTCATCCAATGTTATATTCCTTTAGAAGATTTTAATACACAAATCACCAAACTAGAACACACGTACGATTTGATAAAATCCCCTTTAGCACTTCTTACAAATTCAGATCATCATCGCGCACACAAGATGATTTATGCAGGGAGCTATGCAGAACTTAGCATTACAGATACAGACTTCCCACGATTTCCAACATACGAAAGCTTTTATGATAAAGAAACTATGGATTTAGTTACAGAAATATACGCACAGGATTTTGAAATGTACCCATACACGAAAGGGATATTTTAAGTCTATACATTTTCCCATGAATAAAAGCTGATGCATCGCATAGCATAAAGTGAAACTTTAATTCGATTGGGGGTTCTCTTCAACTGATTATTCCCTTCTCCTAATCGCAATTTTAAAAAATACCTAACTTTCACCCATTCCCCCTTTGATTTCGCTGATTGTTGACGTGTATCATACTTTCCATAAATAGATTGCATTTAACATAGGAGGGATGTCGTGTGGAAATCAATTTGAAACACAATAATGGGTACTGCGTTATTTGCGAAAAGAAAGCTACATTTATAGAGCATAATGATTGGCTTAGAGATCATTATTTATGTTCTACATGTAACTCTATACCAAGGCAGCGAGCTTTAATCCATGCTTTGCATACATTTTTTCCAAAATGGGATTCCTATAGTATCCACGAATCCTCTCCTGGAGGAATTACAACTCAGCTACTATTAAAAAACTGTAAAAACTATACTTATTCTCAATACTTTAAAAATTATCCTCTTGGCCAATACTTTCAAGGTATTAGATGTGAGAACTTAGAAGACATGACTTTTGAAGATGAATCTTTTGATTTATTCATTACTCAAGACGTTTTTGAGCATGTAATGACGCCAAACAAAGCCTTTAAAGAAATAGAACGAGTATTAAAACCTGGCGGCGCTCATGTATTTACTGTCCCTTGGTATCATACACTCACAAAAACTGTGCAAAGAGCAAGAATGAATCAAGAAGTGATTGAATATATTGAAGAGCCCATTTATCATGGAAACCCTATTGATGAGAATGGATCTTTAGTAACGTTCGATTGGGGGCAGGATATGATTGAATATATTTATACACACGCAAACATGTATACCATTGTTTATTTACAAAAGGATAGATCACTAGGGTTAGATGCTGAATTTTTACATGTTTTTATTAGTAAAAAGCAAGAAAATAAAGTTTAATCACTATATAATTCGGAGGTTTAACAAATGAATAAATTTAAGTTAGGAAGTGATTTTGATCATCTTGTTAATTCACTATCTGATGTCGAACTTCTAAATTTATTTATACAAAGTTGTTCACAAACAACGATAAATGGGGTTCCCGTACCTAGGTTTCCTCCTGAAGAAATTCAAAAACAATTTGTAGGTGCTTCCTATGAACATGCTCTTTACGAAGCATATTTGTTTTATAGACATATAAAAGAATACGCCCAAAATTTAGGGGTTCCCTTGAATAAAGAAAGTAAAGTTTTAGACTTCGGCTGCGGATGGGGAAGAATTATACGCTTCTTATTTAAAGATGCCTCTGATCAAAATTTACTTGGCATTGATGTCGATCCTGCGATGATCACACTTTGTAATGAAACACTAGGAAGAGGGATATATAAAACAGCAAGTCCACATCCCCCTGTAGAATTTATTAGTGACAATTCATTAGATATCATATTCGCTTATTCTGTATTCTCACATTTATCCGAAGCAACTGCCGAAAATTGGGTAAAAGAATTTTCAAGAGTTCTTCGCCCTGGTGGAATCTTCATCGCAACAACACAAGCGCGCTATTTTCTTGATTTTTGTCAACAATTCCAAGAACATCCTGAATTAATTCAAACAGGATGGCATAAAACTTTATCTCAAGCTTTTCCAGATATACATCGCGCCATCTCGGATTATGAAAACGGCAAATTTGTTCACAGTCCTACTGGTGCAGGAGATGTTAGAAATAGTAGTTTTTACGGAGAAACTGTTATACCTAGGACTTATATTGAAAATCATTATGAGAAATATTTAAAGCTACAAGACTTTTTTGATGATGTAAATCGATTACCACAGGCCCTCTTTGTCCTTCAAAAAATTTAATTCCTTTCATTCAACGTAATAAATTTCATGACGAAAAGCACTTTCTATTTCAGCTATATATCAAATTACCTAATACTCTCTTATTAAGTAAGCTTAAAAAAATCCAATACATACCATAAAAAGACAGTAAACAGATAACATATCTCTTGTTTTAAAATTGCTTCACCAAATCAAGAATAACTTCCCAACACTTGAACTACGAAAAACATGAGGGGGATATAACTTGAAAATAATCGCTTTTTACTTACCACAATTCCATCAAATTAAAGAAAATGATCGATGGTGGGGGAAAGGATTTACTGAATGGACAAATACTAAAAGTGCACAACCTTTATTTTCAGGACATTATCAACCTAGGGAACCTTATCAAGATTTTTATTACGACTTAACTACCCCCTCCGTAAGAAAGTGGCAAGCGGAAATCGCTAAAGCATACGGTATATATGGTTTTTGTTATTATCATTACTGGTTTAAGGGAAAAAGACTATTAGAAACACCCTTTAATGAGGTACTAAAGATGAAGGAACCTGACTTCCCTTTTTGTCTTTCTTGGGCAAATGAACCATGGACAAAATCTTGGGATGGTCTCGATAAACATATATTAATGCCTCAAGACTACGGAGATATATCTGATTGGAAGGAACACTTTGATTATTTATTACAGGCTTTCCAAGATGAGAGATATATTTATATAGATGATAAACCTCTATTCATTATTTATCGTCCAGGACATATTCCTGATTGTGAAAAAATGCTTAATTACTGGAATGCATTAGCGCGAGAAAATGGTTTAAAAGGTATATACTTTGCTGAAACATTAAACAGTTTTCCACTACCTAATATAAATGGATTCGATGCCAGCATTCAGTTTGAACCTTTCTATACAATTGCCCATGATAGCTCTTCAGACATAAATAAGGTAATATATGATTCTGATATGCAATTAAATGTTTGGGACTACGATAAAGTATGGATGTATATATTACAACGATCGCTCCCAAAGAAAAAAACATTTCCCGGGGCTTTTGTTGATTGGGATAATACTGCACGACGTAAAAACGCGAATAGCAGCATCTTTGTAGGTTCTACCCCTGAAAAGTTCACCATATATTTAAGCAAGCAAATTCATCGTACTTACTCTTTTTATAACAGCGAGTTTTTATTTATTAACGCATGGAACGAGTGGGCGGAAGGAACTTACTTAGAGCCAGATAAAAAATATGGATTTTCTTATTTAGAAGGGGTTAAAAATGCAATTGATAGAGGTATGAAAGCATACAAAAAAGACGAGTCATTCTGACTCGTCTTAAAGTTGCTTGGCGACGTCCTACTCTCACAGGGACAAGGTCCCAACTACCATCGGCGCTAGAGAGCTTAACTTCCGTGTTCGGTATGGGAACGGGTGTGACCTCTCTGCCATCATCACCAAACTATGAAGGCATATTCCTTCAAAACTAGATAACATTGCTACATATTATATGGTTAAGTCCTCGATCTATTAGTATTCGTCAGCTCCACATGTCACCATGCTTCCACCTCGAACCTATCAACCTGATCATCTTTCAGGGATCTTACTAGCTTACGCTATGGGAAATCTCATCTTGAGGGGGGCTTCATGCTTAGATGCTTTCAGCACTTATCCCTTCCGCACATAGCTACCCAGCTATGCCCTTGGCAGAACAACTGGTACACCAGCGGTGCGTCCATCCCGGTCCTCTCGTACTAAGGACAGCTCCTCTCAAATTTCCTACGCCCACGACGGATAGGGACCGAACTGTCTCACGACGTTCTGAACCCAGCTCGCGTACCGCTTTAATGGGCGAACAGCCCAACCCTTGGGACCGACTACAGCCCCAGGATGCGATGAGCCGACATCGAGGTGCCAAACCTCCCCGTCGATGTGGACTCTTGGGGGAGATAAGCCTGTTATCCCCGGGGTAGCTTTTATCCGTTGAGCGATGGCCCTTCCATGCGGAACCACCGGATCACTAAGCCCGACTTTCGTCCCTGCTCGACTTGTAGGTCTCGCAGTCAAGCTCCCTTATGCCTTTGCACTCTACGAATGATTTCCAACCATTCTGAGGGAACCTTTGGGCGCCTCCGTTACACTTTAGGAGGCGACCGCCCCAGTCAAACTGCCCACCTGACACTGTCTCCCGGGTCGATAAGACCCGTAGGTTAGAATTTCAATACAGTCAGGGCGGTATCCCACCAGCGCCTCCACCGAAGCTAGCGCTCCGGTTTCAATGGCTCCCGCCTATCCTGTACAAACTGTACCAAAATTCAATATCAGGCTACAGTAAAGCTCCACGGGGTCTTTCCGTCCTGTCGCGGGTAACCTGCATCTTCACAGGTACTATAATTTCACCGAGTCTCTGGTTGAGACAGTGCCCAAATCGTTACACCTTTCGTGCGGGTCGGAACTTACCCGACAAGGAATTTCGCTACCTTAGGACCGTTATAGTTACGGCCGCCGTTTACTGGGGCTTCAGTTCAGAGCTTCGCTTACGCTAACCCCTCTCCTTAACCTTCCAGCACCGGGCAGGTGTCACCCCCTATACTTCGCCTTACGGCTTCGCAGAGAGCTGTGTTTTTGCTAAACAGTCGCTTGGGCCTATTCACTGCGGCTTTCCGTTAAGAAAGCACCCCTTCTCCCGAAGTTACGGGGTCATTTTGCCGAGTTCCTTAACCAGAGTTCTCTCGCACACCTTAGGATTCTCTCCTCGCCTACCTGTGTCGGTTTGCGGTACAGGCACCTTTTATCTCGCTAGAAGCTTTTCTTGGCAGCGGGGAATCAAAGACTTCGCTCCATAAGGAGCTTCCCCATCACAGCTCAGCCTTCACGATAAGCGGATTTGCCTACTTATCAGCCTAACTGCTTGGACGTGCACAACCAATCGCACGCTTCTTCTATCCTTCTGCGTCCCTCCATTGCTCAAACGATAAAGAGGTGGTACAGG
>NZ_CP046398.1:272500-277500 GCF_009861435.1 Bacillus sp. A260 | reverse complement strand
GGATTATCGGTAATTTAATGAAAAATGCAATTTATTACGGAAAGGATGGGAAAACAATAGGAGTCGAATTGCTAGAAGCTGATGCAGAATACGAACTTCATATTTGGGATCAAGGCCCTGGTATTCCAAAACATGATTTACAAAACGTATTTGAGCGAATGTACCGAAGCGAACAATCAAGAAACTCTTCATTTGGTGGTAGCGGTCTCGGGCTTTCTATTTCCAAAGCGCTCGTTGAGAAAAACGGTGGACATATATGGGTTGAAAGTACTCCATGGAAACGAACTACTTTTGGCTTTTCTATTCCAAAACACAATACTTTTAAGAAATAGTTAAGAAATGATTAATATGCAGTTAAGCCTTCCTTTTTATGATGTAAGTAAGAACTTATAGAAAGCAGGTGTCTCCTATAAATACAATTATAAAAACGACTAACCTTACTAAAGTATATGGCAATCAAAAGTCAGTAGATAATTTAAATATTAATGTTCAACAAGGGGAGATTTATGGCTTCATAGGCCGCAACGGTGCTGGTAAAACAACAACCATTCGCATGCTGCTTAGTCTTATAAAGCCTACAAGTGGAACGATTGAAATATTCGGAGAGAACTTATTCCAAAATCAAAAAGATATTTTAAGCAGAATTGGTTCTATAGTTGAAGTTCCAGGATTTTATGAAAACTTAACTGCAAAAGAAAACCTATTAATTAATGCAAAAATAATTGGGGTTCACAAAAAGAATGCTATCGAAGAAGCATTAGAAATAGTAGGCTTGCAGCATGAGACAAAAAAGTTAGTAGGAAAGTATTCTTTAGGAATGAAGCAACGCTTAGGAATTGCGCGTGCTCTTCTCCATTATCCTGAGCTACTCATATTAGATGAACCAACTAACGGACTAGACCCTATTGGTATTAAAGAAATGCGAAAACTTATTCATTCTTTAGCTCAAGAAAGAAATATAACAATACTGATTTCTAGTCACATATTAGCCGAGGTAGAACAGTTAGTTGATCGTATCGGAATTATTCATGAAGGAAAGTTACTAGAAGAAGTTTCTCTTGATACGCTGCGCAAAGCAAACCGTAAGTACATAGAGTTTCAAGTGAATAATGACGATAAAGCTGTGATGTTATTAGAAAATCATCTTCAAATTTTTAATTATGAAGTACATGATGAAGGAAATATTCGTATTTACTCTCATTTTGGACAACAAGGATACATAAACAGAACATTCGTTCTTAACGATGTTGAAGTATTAAAAATGATGATAAGTGAAGATAGACTAGAAGATTATTTCACCAAACTAGTTGGAGGTGGAACAATTGGTTAATCTACTCTATACAGAACTCTTAAAACTAAAACGCTCTAATATGTTTTTAATTAGCATTATTGGTGCTGGTGTCGCACCTTTCTTAGTTGTAGTAGCCTCTTATATACATATAAAAACAAAACAGCCAACTCCAACTATTTGGTTCGATCAATTATTTACTGACGTTAACTTATATACTACTTTAGTTATAGGATTCCCCTTATATGGAGTAGTGGTTGCTTATTTGCTTACCCGCGAATATACAGAAGATACACTGAAAAATTTACTAACTATCCCCGTGTCACGCATTAGCTTTATTACAAGTAAATTCATCATTCTCTTTCTTTGGATTATGATGCTAACTTTAGTCGCTTGGGCACTTACTTTAATATTAGGGCTATTGGGGAACTTCCCTGGTTTTAACATTTCTTTACTTTTAGGTTCTTTCCTAGAATTTTTAATATGTGGTGGACTTCTCTTTCTATTGTCTTCACCTATTGTGCTACTAACTCTTGTAATGAAGAGCTATGTACCACCCATTATATTAACAGTCATTATTACAATGACTAATCTTATGCTCGTAAACTCCAAGCATAAAGATTTATTTCCGTGGACCGCTACTCTAGATATCGCAAATAACGAATTACAACCGACATATCCACCAGAGTATTCTTATATCATCATTGCAGTAACGACAATTTCCGGATTTATTGCAACACTATTCTATTTTAAAAAAGTAGACATTCATTAATGTATAGGAGTGAAACTATGAGCGATATCATTATTGCCTTCATACTCGGTATTGTAGAAGGATTAGCTGAATTTTTACCTATATCTTCTACTGGCCACCTTATATTAGTCGGGCATTTATTAGGCTTTGAGGGAGAAAGAGCAAAAACGTTTGAAATTGTTATTCAGCTAGGCGCAATTTTAGCTATTGCAATTTTATATCATAAACGTCTCGTTTCTTTATGTAATATTAAACCTCTTATACAGAAAGAAAAAAAATTCAACGCGTTCCATGTATTTCTTGGCGTATTTCCGGCAGTGGTTGCTGGCTTGCTACTACATGATATTATTAAAACATACTTATTCCAGCCATACACTGTTGTGATTGGACTTGTAGCAGGGGCAATTCTTATGATCTTTGCAGAAGTAAAAAAGAAAGGGGCAGCAGCCTATTCACTGGACGATTTAACATACCGCCAAGCTTTAACAATCGGATTATTTCAGTGCTTAGCGGTATACCCTGGCTTCTCTAGAGCTGGCTCTACTATCTCTGGAGGTCTATTAGCAAAAGTAAATTATAAGACTGCATCTGAATTCTCTTTTCTAATAGCTCTTCCTGTAATGATTGGGGCAACAGGCTTAGACTTACTAAAAAGTTGGAAGTATTTAAGTGTCGATGACATCCCTATGTTCGCGGTAGGATTCATTACCTCTTTTATAGTAGCGATGCTAGCAGTAGTAACTTTTCTAAAGCTTTTAGAGAAGATAGGTTTAAAACCTTTTGCATACTACCGTATTTTGTTGGCTATCTTATTTACGCTTTTCGTATTGCTATAGATTCATATAAGTCACATATTATTAAACTGATATTCAATTTAGAATATCGGTTTTTTTATCTATTTCAACTCTAGTATTACTCACTTCAATATGGCATAGTGATAATAAACTACCATTCATAATCTGAACGTTCTTTAAGTAACTATGTCCTTTATCATAAAATGCAATTGGAAAATTAAAGATCCCATATATGTACAGAACATATTTACAAACTATATTCACTCCACATAGTATCTTTTTAATTTGCAAAACACTGATACAAATTAAAAATAAGTACAAAGGCATAACAAATAAATAAATTTCCTAGGAATTATAAAGAGATTAAATATTAATTAGAGTGAGGTGACGATAAAAATGAATCAATTAGCACAGACATATTGGGATACTTATTGGGGAAACAACAAAAAACCAGAATCTGTTACAGCTTGGCAATTTGGGGATGCCCCTAATTATCTTGCACAACTAGTAATTGACGGTATTAAAACAGCTACATGCTCCGGTCACATTTTTTATGAATTAGAAAATGAATCGCTACCGACTACTAATGATTATAGTATTATACTCAATAGTAATGATGAACCTGTAGCTATTATTAAGACAATAGAAGTAACTGTAACACCAATGAATGAAGTAAGCGAAGAATTCGCTATCGCTGAAGGCGAAGGAGATCGTACTTATAATTACTGGAGAGACACCCATGTTCGTTTTTTTACAAAGGAACTAAATGAGATTGGTCTTAATTTCTCTGAAGATATGTTACTCGTCTGTGAGCGTTTTGAACTTGTTGATGTGAACAATAAAGTGAAATTTTAATAAACTGAGATTTACCAGCCATTCTTATTTTTATAAACACAAAAAAGACGAGTCATTCTGACTCGTCTTAAAGTTGCTTGGCGACGTCCTACTCTCACAGGGACAAGGTCCCAACTACCATCGGCGCTAGAGAGCTTAACTTCCGTGTTCGGTATGGGAACGGGTGTGACCTCTCTGCCATCATCACCAAACTATGAAGGCATATTCCTTCAAAACTAGATAACATTGCTACATATTATATGGTTAAGTCCTCGATCTATTAGTATTCGTCAGCTCCACATGTCACCATGCTTCCACCTCGAACCTATCAACCTGATCATCTTTCAGGGATCTTACTAGCTTACGCTATGGGAAATCTCATCTTGAGGGGGGCTTCATGCTTAGATGCTTTCAGCACTTATCCCTTCCGCACATAGCTACCCAGCTATGCCCTTGGCAGAACAACTGGTACACCAGCGGTGCGTCCATCCCGGTCCTCTCGTACTAAGGACAGCTCCTCTCAAATTTCCTACGCCCACGACGGATAGGGACCGAACTGTCTCACGACGTTCTGAACCCAGCTCGCGTACCGCTTTAATGGGCGAACAGCCCAACCCTTGGGACCGACTACAGCCCCAGGATGCGATGAGCCGACATCGAGGTGCCAAACCTCCCCGTCGATGTGGACTCTTGGGGGAGATAAGCCTGTTATCCCCGGGGTAGCTTTTATCCGTTGAGCGATGGCCCTTCCATGCGGAACCACCGGATCACTAAGCCCGACTTTCGTCCCTGCTCGACTTGTAGGTCTCGCAGTCAAGCTCCCTTATGCCTTTGCACTCTACGAATGATTTCCAACCATTCTGAGGGAACCTTTGGGCGCCTCCGTTACACTTTAGGAGGCGACCGCCCCAGTCAAACTGCCCACCTGACACTGTCTCCCGGGTCGATAAGACCCGTAGGTTAGAATTTCAATACAGTCAGGGCGGTATCCCACCAGCGCCTCCACCGAAGCTAGCGCTCCGGTTTCAATGGCTCCCGCCTATCCTGTACAAACTGTACCAAAATTCAATATCAGGCTACAGTAAAGCTCCACGGGGTCTTTCCGTCCTGTCGCGGGTAACCTGCATCTTCACAGGTACTATAATTTCACCGAGTCTCTGGTTGAGACAGTGCCCAAATCGTTACACCTTTCGTGCGGGTCGGAACTTACCCGACAAGGAATTTCGCTACCTTAGGACCGTTATAGTTACGGCCGCCGTTTACTGGGGCTTCAGTTCAGAGCTTCGCTTACGCTAACCCCTCTCCTTAACCTTCCAGCACCGGGCAGGTGTCA
>NZ_CP046398.1:265000-267500 GCF_009861435.1 Bacillus sp. A260 | reverse complement strand
GGTGTTTTACTTTTCGCTACTTGTTTTACAGCTGAAGCCTCTTCTAAATCGTAACCAGCTCTTAATTTAGTAACCATATTTGCCGCATTCATAACAGGAAACTTCGGTAAATGGAATAAATCTTTTAGTTGATAAGTAAATTCATCAATAACAGTTGAGTATCCACAATCTTCAATAATAACTTTAACATTAGAAGGTAAATCTTCTCCTGAAGTCATCATTACAGTTGCCCCGCCCATTGAAACACCAAATAGAGCTATTTCAGCATTAGGGTCTTTCTTCAAGATTTGTTGAATCCAAATCAAAACATCTTTACGATCATGCCAGCCCATACCAACATAATCCCCTTCACTATTTCCGTGTCCACGAAGGTCTGGTGCTATGACATTATAGCCTTGTTCATAAAAGTTACGAACATATTTCGTCATTTCTGATGCTCTACCATTGTATCCATGAACTACAATTGCCCATTTATGACTGGATGGTTCATTCATATATTCATAACCTTTTAAATTTAATTTATCGAAAGAACGTATAGTTAATGTGTTAGGTTTATACTTCGATACGAAGTTTGCATTCTTTTCTTCATTTGCAGCCAATACATCTCCCGACGCATTTACCGTTTCTACTAAATGAGGATTATCTTGCAAAAATTCTTTTTCTTGTTTCGCATTTAACGCGTAGTTATAAAAATAATTCCCAACTAACATATACACGATTACTAGCAGGACTAAGACTACTATAGTAATTATACTTATCTTTTTCATATTATCTCCTTTTCTAACTTAAATCTTCTTATATTAAAGTACATCAAAAACAACTGTACTATTTTAACACACTGATGAATCCTATCTTTAAGAAATAAAATAGAAAATCTTAAATTACATATAAAGAATCACGAAAGAAATTGAATAAAACTTATATAGCTACGTACTCAAAAACCTTTTTGAAAAGCGAGAAGCACTTCAAAATATTTAGCTTTGAAAAGAAGTTATAAAACACAAAAAAGACGAGTCATTCTGACTCGTCTTAAAGTCGCTTGGCGACGTCCTACTCTCACAGGGACAAGGTCCCAACTACCATCGGCGCTAGAGAGCTTAACTTCCGTGTTCGGTATGGGAACGGGTGTGACCTCTCTGCCATCATCACCAAACTATGAAGGCATATTCCTTCAAAACTAGATAACATTGCTACATATTATATGGTTAAGTCCTCGATCTATTAGTATTCGTCAGCTCCACATGTCACCATGCTTCCACCTCGAACCTATCAACCTGATCATCTTTCAGGGATCTTACTAGCTTACGCTATGGGAAATCTCATCTTGAGGGGGGCTTCATGCTTAGATGCTTTCAGCACTTATCCCTTCCGCACATAGCTACCCAGCTATGCCCTTGGCAGAACAACTGGTACACCAGCGGTGCGTCCATCCCGGTCCTCTCGTACTAAGGACAGCTCCTCTCAAATTTCCTACGCCCACGACGGATAGGGACCGAACTGTCTCACGACGTTCTGAACCCAGCTCGCGTACCGCTTTAATGGGCGAACAGCCCAACCCTTGGGACCGACTACAGCCCCAGGATGCGATGAGCCGACATCGAGGTGCCAAACCTCCCCGTCGATGTGGACTCTTGGGGGAGATAAGCCTGTTATCCCCGGGGTAGCTTTTATCCGTTGAGCGATGGCCCTTCCATGCGGAACCACCGGATCACTAAGCCCGACTTTCGTCCCTGCTCGACTTGTAGGTCTCGCAGTCAAGCTCCCTTATGCCTTTGCACTCTACGAATGATTTCCAACCATTCTGAGGGAACCTTTGGGCGCCTCCGTTACACTTTAGGAGGCGACCGCCCCAGTCAAACTGCCCACCTGACACTGTCTCCCGGGTCGATAAGACCCGTAGGTTAGAATTTCAATACAGTCAGGGCGGTATCCCACCAGCGCCTCCACCGAAGCTAGCGCTCCGGTTTCAATGGCTCCCGCCTATCCTGTACAAACTGTACCAAAATTCAATATCAGGCTACAGTAAAGCTCCACGGGGTCTTTCCGTCCTGTCGCGGGTAACCTGCATCTTCACAGGTACTATAATTTCACCGAGTCTCTGGTTGAGACAGTGCCCAAATCGTTACACCTTTCGTGCGGGTCGGAACTTACCCGACAAGGAATTTCGCTACCTTAGGACCGTTATAGTTACGGCCGCCGTTTACTGGGGCTTCAGTTCAGAGCTTCGCTTACGCTAACCCCTCTCCTTAACCTTCCAGCACCGGGCAGGTGTCACCCCCTATACTTCGCCTTACGGCTTCGCAGAGAGCTGTGTTTTTGCTAAACAGTCGCTTGGGCCTATTCACTGCGGCTTTCCGTTAAGAAAGCACCCCTTCTCCCGAAGTTACGGGGTCATTTTGCCGAGTTCCTTAACCAGAGTTCTCTCGCACACCTTAGGATTCTCTCCTCGCCTACCTGTGTCGGTTTGCGGTACAGGCACCTTTTATCTCGCTAGAAGCTT
>NZ_CP046398.1:242500-260000 GCF_009861435.1 Bacillus sp. A260 | reverse complement strand
CAAGCAGCAAAAGTAGTAATCAATTGAATCCTTATACTCTTTCGTACGCTCTTTACTAATTTCTCAATTAATTGTCTTATTTTCCTTATATAAGTAAACGGATTAAATATCTTTTTCAATCTTATACCCCACTCCCCATACTGTTTTTATATATCTAGGTTTCCTTGGATTCTCCTCAATCTTTTCACGCACTTTTCGAATATGCACCATTACAGTATTATCAGACTGGAAAGATCGTTCGTTCCACACCTTTTCATAAATTTGCTCCGCACTAAACACCATACCTGGATTTCTAGCTAGCAATTCTAAAATTGAAAATTCCCTCGGAGTTAGTTTCACTTCTTCTCCCTCTACAATAACTTTATGGGTCGAGATGTTGATTTTCATCTCCCCAATTTCTAACTCGTCCTCATTTTGAATAGCGAAACCATTCATTTTCATATAACGGCGTAACTGAGATTTAATTCGTGCAATTAGCTCTAACGGATTAAACGGCTTCGTTACATAATCATCTGCCCCTGTTGTTAATCCTAAAATCTTATCCATATCTTGCGTTTTGGCAGAAAGCATAATAATAGGCATTTCTTTCGCTTCCCTTACCTTCATACACATATGAATACCATCCACTTTCGGCATCATAATATCTAATACGACTAGATGTACTTCATTTTCTTCCAATAGACGTAATCCTTCTTCTCCGTCTCCTGCTTGTAATACTTTATATCCTTCATTCTTTAAATAGATTGTAATTAAATTCCGAATTTCTTTTTCATCATCTACGACAAGTATTGTTTCGTGTGCCACAATATCTCCCCCATCACTTTTTTAATCCCTAACTTCTATTATAGGAAAACTTCTGAAGAAAAACGCTCGGAAATCCTTAAGATTTTCTGAAGACGCAAAAAAGGTCTAGACTCCCCTTAAGTCTAGACCTTTAAAAAACCCCTTTTATTTACGAACGTAGATGAAATATAGTACGAATAAAACTCCCATAACATACATAATCGGATGAACCTCTTTACGACGACCACTCACAACCATTGTAATTGGATAGAAGATAAATCCAATCGCAATCCCAGTTGCGATACTATACGTAAGTGGCATAGAGATAATTGTAAAGAATGCTGGCACTGCAATCTCGAATTTCTTCCAATCAATTTCCCCTAAGGAAGAAACCATCAAGATTCCTACAATAATTAAAGCCGGCGCCGTTACAGCTGGCGTTACAACACTTAGTAATGGCGAGAAGAATAGTGCCAGTAAAAAGAATCCTGCTGTTACAACTGCTGTAAATCCAGAACGTCCTCCTGCTGCTACCCCTGCAGACGATTCAATGTAAGACGTTGTTGTTGATGTACCAAGAATCGCACCAATTACAGTTGCAATCGCATCTGCAAATAACGCTTTTCCTGCACGTGGTAATTTATTGTTCTTCATTAATCCTGCTTGATTTGCAACCGCTACAAGCGTACCTGCTGTATCAAAGAAATCGATAAAGAAGAACGTTATAATAACAATCCCCATTTGAACTGTGAAAATATCTCCGAAGTGCGTTAACGCCACGCCGAACGTTGGTTCTAGACTCGGTATTGCTCCCACCACAGCTTTCGGAGTATCAATTAATCCTGTTGCTACTCCTAAGATCGCTGTAAGAATCATACCGTAAAATACTGCACCATTAATTTTCTTAATCATGAAGATGATCGTAGTAACAACCCCGAAGATTGCTAGTAACGTTGTACCCTTTGTTAAGTCCCCCAACCCAACAAGAACTGCATCATTTTTCACGATAATTCCGGCATTTTGGAATCCAAGAAATGCAATGAACAATCCGATACCTGCTGCCACTGCAAACTTTAACTCCGATGGAATTGCATTGATGATTTTTTCACGAATACCTGAAGCAGTAAGAATAATAAAGATAATACCTGACATTAATGTTCCGGCAATTGCTGTTTGCCATGGAATCCCCATCGTTAACACTGCTGTATAAGCAAAGAACGCGTTAATTCCCATACCTGGCGCTAAAGCAATTGGATACTTCGCGAAAATACCCATAATTAACGAACCGATCGCTGCCGCTAATGCCGTAGCAACGAATACTGCCCCTGGATCCATCCCTGTACCTGCTGGTAACCCTTTAACATTTCCAAGCGACAGCGTAGCAGGATTGACAAACAGTACGTAAGCCATAGATAGAAATGTCGTTAACCCTGCTATGAACTCAGTCTTATAATTCGTACCGAGTTCATCAAACTGAAAATAGCGTTTCATCTTACGTTTCCCCCGTTATATGATTACTCGCCGTATTTCACCCTAGCCCTCTTTTATCCCGAGAAATAAAAAAGGCTTCCATTGCATATATACATGGAAGCGTTCTATGAATAAAGATAAGATTCCCCTCACCTTTATAAAAACGCCTCGTAGTCAAGCCATTTACGGTAGCTAGGTAGAAACTTTCGGGCCATATCCCCGATATTATACGACGGCATAATATTCACTTTTCGTTTGAATTACATAATCATATTAACTCGACGAAGTAGTTTTGTCAATTTAAAAACGAACATTTTTATAAAATTTTATATTTTCGTTCGTATTAATACCAAAATAAAAAAGATCCATCTATGCATAAGCAATAGATGGACCTTTTTATAAATACTATTCCCACTCAATAGTTGCTGGTGGCTTACTCGTTACATCATACACGATACGGTTAACGTGTTTTACTTCGTTTACGATACGTACAGAGATTTTCTCTAATACGTCCCAAGGGATACGTGCCCAGTCAGCTGTCATACCGTCGATAGATGTTACCGCGCGGATACCTACTGTGTAATCATAAGTACGCTCGTCACCCATAACACCTACGCTACGCATACCAGGAAGCGCAGTGAAGTATTGCCAAATTTCACGATCTAAGCCCGCTTTAATAATTTCTTCACGTAAAATTGCATCAGATTCACGAACGATTTCTAATTTCTCTTCTGTGATTTCACCTAATACACGAATACCAAGACCCGGTCCTGGGAATGGTTGACGCCATACGATTTCATCAGGAATTCCTAGTTCAGATCCTAATACACGTACTTCATCTTTAAATAACGTGTTTAAAGGCTCAATTAATTTGAACTGCATGTCTTCTGGAAGTCCACCAACGTTATGGTGAGATTTAATTGTTTGTGCAGTTGCTGTACCACTCTCAACGATATCTGTGTAAAGTGTACCTTGCGCTAAGAAGTCCATACCTTGTAATTTTGACGCTTCATCATCGAATACGTAAATGAATTCGTTACCGATGATTTTGCGTTTTTGTTCTGGATCTTCTACACCTTTTAACTTGTCCATGAAGCGGTCTTTTGCATCCACTTTAATAACGTTCATATGGAAGCCTTCGCTAAATGTTTTCATAACGCCTTCTGCTTCGCCTTTACGAAGTAAACCGTGGTCAACGAAAATACATGTTAATTGGTCGCCGATTGCTTTATGAATTAATACTGCTACAACAGAAGAGTCTACACCGCCACTAAGTGCGCATAGTACTTTTTTGTCTCCAACAGTTTCACGGATTTTTTCTAATTCTACTTCGATAAAGTTCTCCATGTTCCATCCTTCAGAACAACCACATACGCCGAATACGAAGTTTTTAATTAAATCGTTACCGTGCTCAGAGTGACGTACTTCTGGGTGGAATTGTACACCGTATAAGTTTTTCGCTTCATTGCTCATACCAGCAATTGGGCAAGACTCACTTGTTGCGTCTACTACGAATCCTTCAGGTAAACCAGTTACTAAGTCACCATGACTCATCCATACAACTTGCTCTTCTGGAAGGTTCGCATATAATTTTGATTCGTTCTCTACTTTAAGAACAGCTTTTCCGTACTCACGGTGGTTTGCACGCTCTACTGTACCACCGAATTGTTGCGTCATAAGTTGCATACCGTAACAAATACCGAAGATCGGTAATCCTAGGTCAAAGATTTTTTCATCACAATGTAATGCGCCTTCACCGTATACACTATTTGGTCCACCAGAGAAGATAATCCCTTTTGGATTCATTGCTTTAATTTCTTCTGCAGTAATTGTATGTGGATGAAGCTCACTGTATACACCGAACTCACGAATTCGACGTGCTATTAACTGATTGTATTGACTTCCAAAATCTAAAACGATAATTGTATCGTGTTGCTTCTTCAAAATAATCACCCCAACGTTAGTTCTCGTATATAAATATTTTCACCAATTTGGCGAAAAGCATTACCAATATAATAAAAAAAGCCAGTCCTCCGCCTCTAGTCTCATAACAAAGAAAAGGCAGGGGTCTGACTTTATAAAGAAAGATAGTCTTCCGTTCTTTATAAATATACGACACACTGCCTTCATAGTCAGGTTGTTTACGGTAACCCGGTAGAGACTCTCAAACCTTATCTTTGAGGATATATGAAGGATCGTTTTATATTATCTTCCTAGATTCTAACAATGAAGTATCGGTATGGTCAAGAGAGAAAGCGACAAAATTCTACAGAAATTCATTTCCTTTTCTAAAAAACATAAAAAAACATCCATTTCTATATAGAAATGGATGTTTTTTAGGACAAACGGAATTACATCATTCCGCCCATACCGCCCATGCCCATGCCGCCCATGTCAGGCATTGCTGGTGCATTTGGTTCTGGCTTGTCAGCTACTACAGCTTCAGTTGTTAAGAACATAGCTGCAACAGATGCTGCGTTTTGAAGTGCAGAACGAGTTACTTTAGCTGGATCTACGATACCAGACTCAAGCATGTTAACCCATTCGCCAGTAGCTGCGTTGAAACCAACGCCTACTTTTTCGCCTTTTAGACGCTCTACAACTACAGATCCTTCTAGACCAGCGTTGATTGCGATTTGACGAACTGGCTCTTCTAGTGCGCGAAGTACGATGTTGATACCTGTTGCTTCGTCGCCTTCAGCTACGATAGAAGCTACTTTTGTGTATACGTTCATAAGTGAAGTACCACCACCTGCAACGATACCTTCTTCTACTGCTGCACGAGTTGAGTTAAGTGCATCTTCAATGCGAAGTTTGCGCTCTTTTAACTCAGTTTCAGTTGCTGCACCTACTTTAATTACTGCTACGCCACCTGCTAGTTTAGCAAGACGCTCTTGTAATTTTTCACGATCGAATTCAGAAGTTGTTTCTTCTAATTGCGCACGGATTTGACCGATGCGAGCTTCGATTTGTTCTGTGCTTCCTACACCTTCAACTACAGTTGTGTTTTCTTTTGTAACAACAACTTTACCAGCGCGTCCTAAAGATTCAACTGTAGCAGATTTTAAGTCACGACCTAATTCTTCAGTGATTACTTCGCCACCTGTTAAGATTGCGATATCTTCTAGCATTGCTTTACGACGGTCACCAAATCCAGGAGCTTTAACAGCTACTACGTTGAATGTACCACGAAGTTTGTTTACTACTAATGTAGCTAAAGCTTCGCCTTCAACATCTTCAGCAATGATAAGAAGTGGTTTACCTTGTTGTACCACTTGCTCTAATACTGGTAAGATTTCTTGAATGTTAGAAATCTTTTTGTCAGTGATTAAGATGTATGGGTTATCAAGAACTGCTTCCATTTTGTCAGAATCAGTAATCATGTAAGGAGATGCATATCCACGATCAAATTGCATACCTTCTACTACGTCTAATTCTGTTGTGAAGCCTTTAGATTCTTCTAAAGTAATAACGCCGTCGTTACCAACGCGCTCCATTGCTTCAGCGATTAATTGACCTACTTCTTCGTCAGCTGCAGAAATAGCAGCTACTTGTGCGATAGAAGATTTGCCTTCGATTGGTTTAGAAATCGTTTTTAATTCTTCGATTGCAGCAGTAACAGCTTTTTCGATACCTTTACGAAGACCCATTGGGTTCGCACCAGCTGTTACGTTTTTAAGACCTTCACGAATCATAGCTTGCGCTAATACAGTTGCAGTTGTTGTTCCGTCACCAGCTACGTCATTTGTTTTGCTAGCAACTTCTGCTACTAATTTCGCACCCATGTTTTCGAATGCATCTTCTAATTCGATTTCTTTTGCGATTGTTACACCATCATTTGTAATAAGTGGTGAACCAAATTTTTTCTCAAGTACAACGTTACGACCTTTTGGTCCAAGCGTAACTTTTACTGCGTTTGCAAGAGTGTCGACACCGCGAAGCATCGAACGACGTGCTTCTTCACTAAATTTAATATCTTTTGCCATAATAATTGACCCCCTTGGATTTTTTAAGATTTATATAATTAACCGATAACTGCTAAAATGTCACTTTCACGTAAAATCAAGTAGTCTGTACCTTCATATTTCACTTCAGTACCTGCATATTTTGAGAAGATGATAAGATCACCTGCTGCTACCTCTAAAGCAACACGCTCACCATTCTCAAGCACTCGACCAGTACCTACTGCAACAACTTTACCCTCTTGTGGTTTTTCTTTTGCAGTATCTGGTAATACGATACCACTTGCTGTTTTTTCTTCTGCTTGAACAAGCTCAATTACAACGCGATCACCTAATGGCTTTAGCATGAACAATAACCTCCTCATTTTGTTATGTAAATTTCTTTTATTAGCACTCAAGTCATCCGAGTGCTAACACACTTATAATAATAAATAATCTCAATTTCTTTTGCAAGTAAAAAAATCATAATTTTTTCGCAAATCACTATATAAACTTTCTATATACAATACTGCCTTTACTATATGAATCGTTGTTTCCACTGCTCGTATGTTACAATATGAAAGGACACCCTAAGTTGTTTTCGCTACACATACAACTTTCTCCTGTCTTCTATTATAATTTCAAATAAGGATTTACGAAAAAAACATAATTCAAGAGGTTTATATCGTAGGTAGCATATTTACATGTTATCCTAACTTATCTCATACACTATAGTTAGAAAGGATGGTTAAACCATTTGAAGAAACAATACTGGTGGATTATCGTTACATACATTTTAATGCAGTTATCTGGCGTTGTTGGATTACCACTTCTCCTAAAAACAGGACTCTATGATAATAGAGGATTTACCATTGAGGAAAAAGGACAAATCATAACAGGACACTGGGCAATTATTAGCTTCTTTGTTGCATTATGTATCGTACTTTGGTTACTTAGAACAGATATTCGTGACAGGCATTTAGATGCAATGCGCTCTTCTGTTCCAGCTACTATTGGATGGATTTTTATCGGGTTCTTCTTAGCAATCATCTCACAATCCATTGCAGGTATGATTGAAATGTATGTATTTGGGGTTCCACGTGGATCTGAGAATACAGACAGACTGATGGACATCGCAAGAACGATACCTTGGTTCCTTATTGTTGTATCTATAATTGGACCTATCTTAGAAGAAATCGTATTTAGAAAAATTCTATTCGGCACGCTTTATAAGAAGTTTAACTTCTTTATCGCAGCTATCATTAGTTCGCTTGTATTCGCAACAATTCATTTTGATTTTACTCACTTATTGGTATACACTGCTATGGGGCTCGTATTCGCCTTCTTATATGTGAAGACGAAACGTATTATCGTTCCGATTGCAGCTCATGTTGCGATGAATACATTAGTCGCTATTGGGCAAATTTTTATGAGCAATGAACAAATTCAAGAAATGATTAAAGAAGCTGAAAAAATGCAAGGCTTTATCGGAGGATTTTTTGTATGAGAAACTCACCATTGTTCATGGCTGCACTATACTTCCTTCTTGGATGTATCTTTACACGCTTCGCCATTACGAACGTGACAGATACAATCTGGAATATGTGGACAATACTATTTGCAGTTATGGCAACAATTGATTTTAATTTGGCACTTCGCCTTATATTAGTTAAATTCACAAAGAAGAAACAATAATAAAACGCAGAGGTCGCTTCCTCTGCGTTTTATTGTGGATAGTTTTTCAAAAAGTAAACTAATGTTTGTAACTCTACAGCTAAGTCAATATGATGAATTCTAATATTCTCTGATACGTTTAATCGCGCTGGTGTGAAATTCAAAATACCGTGCACGCTTGTTTCAGCTAATCTATCTGCTACAGCTTGTGCTACTGTAGCCGGTACTGTTAATATTGCCACTTGTATATCATTTGATAATCTCTCTTCTAATTCATCTAAATGATATACAGGAATGCCCCCGATTTCTGTTCCAACTTTCTCTTCACTAACATCAAATGCCATTTCAATTTTTGTATTATTGTTTTTCGTGAAATTATAATGTAAGAAAGCGGTCCCTAAATTACCTACTCCAATAAGTGCTACACGTGTTATATCATCTTGATCAAGTGTTTCGCGGAAAAATGATAATAAATAATTTACGTTATATCCATATCCCTTTTTCCCTAACGCTCCAAAATACGAAAAATCTCTTCGTATTGTTGCGGAATCTACTTTTACTGCCTCACTCAATTCGGCCGATGAAACACGCTGCTTACCAGAAAGAGATAAGTTTTGGATAAATCGATAGTATAGAGGCAATCTTTTAGCAGTGGCTTGTGGAATCTTTTGCTGATCCATATGACCTCTCCTCTCTTCCTATCTTTATTCATATACTTTAATCAAATACAGAAGTTTAGCACTCATTAAATTCCTTGTATAATAAAGAGAAGAAGTATTCTCTCTTTATTTTAAACTATACACTATTTTTAGTATGATTGAGAAATATAAACATGGCAAAGTTAAGAAATTATTTGAGGTGAAAACATTGATTTTATTACAAGTAAACGCGCTTTCGAAATTATACGGTGCAGAAACGATTCTTGCAAACATAAAATTGGAAGTACAAACAAAAGATCGTATCGCATTAGTTGGAAGGAATGGAGCAGGAAAATCTACATTATTAAAAATTATCGCTGGTGAATTATCTCATGATGGTGGCGAAATTATAAAACCGAAAGATGTCTCAATCGGATATTTAGCTCAAAATACTGGACTAGAAACGTCTTTAACAATTTGGGATGAAATGCTAACCGTCTTTACCCACTTACAGCAAATGGAGACAAAACTTCGAAGGCTTGAGCAAGAAATGGGAAAAGAAGAAAACTTTTCAAACGAAGCTACATATGAAAGATTGTTAGCTGATTATGACCAACTACAACTCAATTATAAAGATCAAGGTGGATATCAATATGAAGCGGATATTCGCTCCATTTTAAGCGGCCTTGGCTTCCCAGTTGAAACGCACCAGACGACGATCTCTACTTTAAGCGGCGGGCAAAAAACAAGATTAGCTCTCGGGAAATTATTATTAACAAAACCAGACTTACTTATTTTGGACGAGCCTACAAACCATTTAGACATCGAAACATTAACATGGCTTGAGCAATATTTGCAAGGTTATCCTGGCGCAATATTAATCGTCTCACATGACCGTTATTTCTTAGACAAACTCGTTACACAAGTATATGAAATTTCGAATAAAGAAAGCAGACGATTTGTTGGTAACTACAGTAAATATTTAGACTTAAAATCAGCATTATATGAGCAAGAAATGAAACGTTACGAAAAACAACAAGATGAAATCGCAAAACTTGAGGACTTCGTTCAAAAGAATATAGCTCGTGCTTCTACAACGAAACGTGCTCAAAGTCGCCGTAAACAACTAGACAGAATGGAATTATTAACGAGACCATTAGGGGATTCTAAGTCAGCATCATTCCACTTCGATATTGAAAAACAAAGTGGAAATGATGTTTTACAAGTAAATGATGCAACCATCGGCTATGATGAAAACCCTATAATTGAACATGTAACTATGCGCTTAACTCGCGGAGATAGTGTTGCTTTAGTTGGTCCAAACGGAATTGGGAAATCCACATTGTTAAAATCCATTGTGAATAAGTTACCACTATTAAATGGTGATGTTTCTTTCGGATCAAATGTATCTGTTGGTTATTATGATCAAGAACAAGCAAACTTAACATCTTCTAAACGGGTTTTAAATGAACTATGGGATGAATATCCACTGCAACCGGAAAAAGAAATCCGTACTATACTTGGGAATTTTTTATTCACAGGAGATGATGTACTGAAACCAGTATCTTCCCTTAGTGGTGGACAAAAAGCTCGATTAGCTCTTGCAAAACTTATGATGCAAAAGTCAAATTTGTTAATTCTAGATGAGCCTACGAACCACCTTGATTTAAATAGTAAAGAGATTTTGGAGAATGCTTTAATTGATTACCCAGGGACTCTTCTATTCGTCTCACATGACCGCTACTTTATTAACCGTGTAACAACGACTGTGGTTGAGTTATCAACAGAAGGTGCACAGGAATATTTAGGGGATTACGATTACTACGTTGAAAAGAAAAATGAAATGATTGAACGTGCAGAACTTGAACAGCAAGAAAGTGACGTTCCTGTTCAAAAGGTGGTTGCACAAGAGAAATTAAATTATTTAGAAGAAAAAGAGCGTAAAAAACTAGAGCGTCAACGCACTAGAAAAATTGAAGAGCTAGAACAAAGTATAGTGGAATTAGAAGAAGAAATTGCTACGTTAGAAGATCAACTTTGCTTACCAGAAATATATGCAGATTATGAAAAAGCTAGTGAAATTACAACTAAAAAGCAAACGCTACAAGAACAACTTGAAACTTGTATGGCAGAATGGGAAGAGCTGCATGTATAAGCATATTTAAATAAGGAAGATGTCTCATAAGTCAGGATTTTTGACTATGTGACATCTTTTTTTAGTACTTAAACAATTTTTTGAATATATCTATCGTAACTTAGAATATACTAACGATTTTTTAAATATATCTATTGTAACCCTATATATATTAACAATTCGACACGAAATATCGTTTTAACGACAAAGATTGACAAGATTAGCATCTTCTATAATGGGGAGATGTTTCAAAATGTTTTTCGGGGATATCTTCTTGCTTTTTATTTCCCGAAAAAGAACAAATTCAAAGGTCTGACATCAACCTATTTATCCACAAGTTTATACACATATCCACCTTTATAAAATAAACATCAAAATAACTTTTCCACATTATCCACAGTCAATAAAAAAGTTATCAACATTTTATATACACAATAAAACCCACATTATCAACAGATAATATGGGTTTTATCCACAGCCTGTGGTTAATTATGTGTATAACTATGCTTCAATATCTAATCCTGGATTTGCATTTAAGGCTAATGTTGCACGCTTACCTTGTTCATAAGCAATTGTCCCTGCCGCTGCAATCATCGCTGCATTATCTGTGCATAAAGATAGCGGCGGAATAATTAATTCAATGTTTTCTTTTTGTGCAAATTCCTCTTCTAATCGCGCACGAAGTCCTTTATTAGCAGCTACTCCACCAGCAAGAAGTAATTGCTTTACATTATAAGCTTCTGCTGCACGAGCTGCTTTCGTTACAAGTACATCTATTACACTTTCTTGGAAACTTGCCGCTAAATCTTCTGGTGCAATTTCTATACCGCGCTGTTTTGCGTTATGCACAGTGTTGATAACTGCTGATTTCAATCCACTAAAGCTAAAATCATACGAATCCGGTTCTAGCCATGCACGAGGCAAATCAATTGTCGGTTCTCCTTCATGTGCAAGGCGATCAATATGAGGACCACCTGGATATGGCATAGATAACGTACGAGCTACTTTATCATATGCTTCTCCAGCTGCATCGTCTCGCGTTTCACCAATTACTTCGAATGAACCATGTTCTTTCATATAAACAAGTTCTGTATGCCCACCAGATACAACAAGTGATAATAACGGGAATTGAACTTCTTTTACTAAACGGTTCGCATAAATATGACCAGCAATATGATGAACACCGACTAACGGAATATCATGTGCAAACGCTACTGCCTTCGCTGCATTTACTCCAATTAGAAGTGCTCCTACTAAACCAGGACCTTCTGTTACAGCAATTGCATCAATATCATCAAATGTGATGTTTGCTTCCTTTAAAGCTTCTTCTAACACAACTGTAATTTCTTCTACATGATGACGGGATGCAATCTCTGGTACAACGCCGCCAAAACGTTTATGACTTTCAATTTGTGATGCAACGACATTCGCAATAATTTCCGTTCCATTTTTAACAACTGCTACTGCTGTTTCATCACAACTTGTTTCAATACCAAGTATAATCGTATTTTTTTCCATTATATATTCACCCACATTACGAGACCATCTTCCTGATTGTCTGCATAGTATCGTTTACGAATCCCACCATTTTGAAATCCGTATTTTCTGTATAACTGCTTTGCTACTTCATTTGATACACGTACTTCAAGTGTCATTGTTTTTACCCCTAGTTCTTTCGCTTCAGAAATAACTGCTTTCAATAGGGCATCTCCTAACTTTTGACCTCGGTATTCTGGCAAAATAGCTATATTTGTTATATGTGATTCATCAATAATTATCCACAATCCACAATACCCGACTACACGACCATCTTTTTCTAACACAATATAATGTGCATGTTCATTCATCGTTAATTCACGGTGAAAGGCATCTGCAGTCCAAGGAGTTGAAAAAGACGCTTCTTCAATAGCTACAATTTGAGCAATATCATCAAGCTCCATCTTTCTAAATATCATATCCATCTTCTGCAAGCTCCTACTTGTTTTGACTTTCTAACCACTTTGTTTCAGCTTCAGCTAAACGAAGATAGCTTGGAACAAACGTATGCACATCTTGTTCTTCTTTTTGTAATCCTAAGAATGCTAGCTCACTTGGTCTTGGGTTATTTTTAGTAAATGGAGCGAATACAGCTTGATCACCTAAATGTTCTATAATTGTTTCTTTATGCAATTTAACATCGTTACCGATAAATAAAACAGGCTGTCCTTTATCTTTTAACATTTGCAACCAGTCTACAATAAGAATAATTCGGTCTTCTTCTATTGAAGTTAACTGCTCTCCTTCATATGTATATAACCCAGTATAAATTTGCCCACGTCTTCCATCAAATAAAGGACAAATTAACCCGTTAAAGTTAGCACCGTTTGCAGCTACTACCTCTAAACTTGATACACCTACAATTGGTATTTGAAGTGACCAAGCTAATGTTTTCGCCGCTGTCACGCCTATACGAACACCTGTATAGGATCCAGGTCCAGCAGCTACAACGATTTTAGTTAATTCCTTCGGTTTTACGCCACACTCTTTTAACAGTTTCTCTACAGCTGGCATAAGACGTACAGAATGGTTTTTTGTTAAATTTGTAATGATTTCCCCAATTACGTTTTCTTCCTCAATAAGGGATACACCCATTACGTAATTTGAAGTATCAATTGCTAGTACTTTCATCTTGTAATAGCTCCTCACATAATCTAATATAGCGATCTCCAATTGGCTCGAGTATAATTTTTCTTGTGTCATCTCCAGCATGGAATAAACTAATTTGTAACTTTTCATTCGGTAAATATGCTTCTATTAAATGAGCCCATTCTACTACCGTAATTCCTTCACCGTAGAAATATTCATCAAAGCCTAAGTCCTCTTCACTTTCTGCTAAGCGATACACGTCCATATGATATAGCGGTAATCTTCCTTTATATTCTTTAATGATATTAAAGGTAGGACTATTTACAACTCTTTTCACTCCAAGACCTTTTGCTAGTCCCTTTGTAAAAGTCGTCTTACCAGCTCCAAGATCTCCTTCTAAAATAATTACGTCTTGTGCCTCTACGAGCTCACCTAGTTTTTCTGATAACCTTTGTGTTTCCTCAGAAGATTTTGTTGTTACTTCATATTTACTCACAGACTTCACCTACTTTACTCACAATGTTCTCTGCTCTTTATTATACAGGTTTTGAATATATAAAAAAGTCCTTAGGAGTTGTCCTAAGGATAGTTTGACTGTCTTTATTAGTTTTTTGTTAAAACAAATAAAAAAATACGAAACAACTTGTTTCGTTCTTTTCTTTATATGAAATGGCGGTCCCGACCGGGGTCGAACCGGCGATCTCCTGCGTGACAGGCAGGCATGTTAACCACTACACCACGGGACCATTTGGTTGCGGGGACAGGATTTGAACCTGCGACCTTCGGGTTATGAGCCCGACGAGCTACCGTGCTGCTCCACCCCGCGACAATATAAATAGCTTGGCGACGTCCTACTCTCACAGGGACAAGGTCCCAACTACCATCGGCGCTAGAGAGCTTAACTTCCGTGTTCGGTATGGGAACGGGTGTGACCTCTCTGCCATCATCACCAAACTATGAAGGCATATTCCTTCAAAACTAGATAACATTGCTACATATTATATGGTTAAGTCCTCGATCTATTAGTATTCGTCAGCTCCACATGTCACCATGCTTCCACCTCGAACCTATCAACCTGATCATCTTTCAGGGATCTTACTAGCTTACGCTATGGGAAATCTCATCTTGAGGGGGGCTTCATGCTTAGATGCTTTCAGCACTTATCCCTTCCGCACATAGCTACCCAGCTATGCCCTTGGCAGAACAACTGGTACACCAGCGGTGCGTCCATCCCGGTCCTCTCGTACTAAGGACAGCTCCTCTCAAATTTCCTACGCCCACGACGGATAGGGACCGAACTGTCTCACGACGTTCTGAACCCAGCTCGCGTACCGCTTTAATGGGCGAACAGCCCAACCCTTGGGACCGACTACAGCCCCAGGATGCGATGAGCCGACATCGAGGTGCCAAACCTCCCCGTCGATGTGGACTCTTGGGGGAGATAAGCCTGTTATCCCCGGGGTAGCTTTTATCCGTTGAGCGATGGCCCTTCCATGCGGAACCACCGGATCACTAAGCCCGACTTTCGTCCCTGCTCGACTTGTAGGTCTCGCAGTCAAGCTCCCTTATGCCTTTGCACTCTACGAATGATTTCCAACCATTCTGAGGGAACCTTTGGGCGCCTCCGTTACACTTTAGGAGGCGACCGCCCCAGTCAAACTGCCCACCTGACACTGTCTCCCGGGTCGATAAGACCCGTAGGTTAGAATTTCAATACAGTCAGGGCGGTATCCCACCAGCGCCTCCACCGAAGCTAGCGCTCCGGTTTCAATGGCTCCCGCCTATCCTGTACAAACTGTACCAAAATTCAATATCAGGCTACAGTAAAGCTCCACGGGGTCTTTCCGTCCTGTCGCGGGTAACCTGCATCTTCACAGGTACTATAATTTCACCGAGTCTCTGGTTGAGACAGTGCCCAAATCGTTACACCTTTCGTGCGGGTCGGAACTTACCCGACAAGGAATTTCGCTACCTTAGGACCGTTATAGTTACGGCCGCCGTTTACTGGGGCTTCAGTTCAGAGCTTCGCTTACGCTAACCCCTCTCCTTAACCTTCCAGCACCGGGCAGGTGTCACCCCCTATACTTCGCCTTACGGCTTCGCAGAGAGCTGTGTTTTTGCTAAACAGTCGCTTGGGCCTATTCACTGCGGCTTTCCGTTAAGAAAGCACCCCTTCTCCCGAAGTTACGGGGTCATTTTGCCGAGTTCCTTAACCAGAGTTCTCTCGCACACCTTAGGATTCTCTCCTCGCCTACCTGTGTCGGTTTGCGGTACAGGCACCTTTTATCTCGCTAGAAGCTTTTCTTGGCAGCGGGGAATCAAAGACTTCGCTCCATAAGGAGCTTCCCCATCACAGCTCAGCCTTCACGATAAGCGGATTTGCCTACTTATCAGCCTAACTGCTTGGACGTGCACAACCAATCGCACGCTTCTTCTATCCTTCTGCGTCCCTCCATTGCTCAAACGATAAAGAGGTGGTACAGGAATATCAACCTGTTGTCCATCGCCTACGCCTGTCGGCCTCGGCTTAGGTCCTGACTAACCCTGAGCGGACGAGCCTTCCTCAGGAAACCTTAGGCATTCGGTGGACGGGATTCTCACCCGTCTTTCGCTACTCATACCGGCATTCTCACTTCTAAGCACTCCACCAGTCCTTCCGGTCTGACTTCACTGTCCTTAGAACGCTCCCCTACCACTGATACCATTGGTATCAATCCGCAGCTTCGGTGGTGTATTTAGCCCCGGTACATTTTCGGCGCAGAGTCACTCGACTAGTGAGCTATTACGCACTCTTTAAATGGTGGCTGCTTCTAAGCCAACATCCTAGTTGTCTAAGCAACTCCACATCCTTTTCCACTTAATACACACTTTGGGACCTTAGCTGGCGGTCTGGGCTGTTTCCCTTTTGACTACGGATCTTATCACTCGCAGTCTGACTCCTAAGGATAAGTCATTGGCATTCGGAGTTTGACTGAATTCGGTAATCCGATGAGGACCCCTAGTCCAATCAGTGCTCTACCTCCAAGACTCTTACACTTAAGGCTAGCCCTAAAGCTATTTCGGGGAGAACCAGCTATCTCCAGGTTCGATTGGAATTTCTCCGCTACCCACACCTCATCCCCGCACTTTTCAACGTGCGTGGGTTCGGGCCTCCATTCAGTGTTACCTGAACTTCACCCTGGACATGGGTAGATCACCTGGTTTCGGGTCTACGACCACGTACTAAACGCCCTATTCAGACTCGCTTTCGCTGCGGCTCCGCCTCTTCAGCTTAACCTCGCACGGGATCGTAACTCGCCGGTTCATTCTACAAAAGGCACGCCATCACCCGTTAACGGGCTCTGACTATTTGTAGGCACACGGTTTCAGGATCTCTTTCACTCCCCTTCCGGGGTGCTTTTCACCTTTCCCTCACGGTACTGGTTCACTATCGATCACTAGGGAGTATTTAGCCTTGGGAGATGGTCCTCCCAGATTCCGACGGAATTTCACGTGTTCCGCCGTACTCAGGATACATTCAAGAGAGAACGAAGTTTCGACTACGGGGTTGTTACCCTCTACGACGGACCTTTCCAGGTCGCTTCGTCTACCTCGTTCCTTTGTAACTCCGTATAGAATGTCCTACAACCCCAAGAGGCAAGCCTCTTGGTTTGGGCTATGTTCCGTTTCGCTCGCCGCTACTCAGGAAATCGCATTTGCTTTCTCTTCCTCCAGGTACTTAGATGTTTCAGTTCCCTGGGTCTGTCTTCCTTACCCTATGTATTCAGATAAGGATACCATACCATTACGTATGGTGGGTTTCCCCATTCGGAAATCTTCGGATCAAAGCTTACTTACAGCTCCCCGAAGCATATCGGCGTTAGTCCCGTCCTTCATCGACTCCTAGTGTCAAGGCATCCACCGTGCGCCCTTTCTAACTTAACCAAACTAAAATTAAAAAATATGAGCTACACTGTTATCTAGTTTTCAAAGAACATACATTTATATATGAGAGATAGTTCTCTCAAAACTGAACAAAACGAAACACGGAAACTTTATTAATGAACAGCGTTCATCAATTCTCCATAGAAAGGAGGTGATCCAGCCGCACCTTCCGATACGGCTACCTTGTTACGACTTCACCCCAATCATCTGTCCCACCTTAGGCGGCTGGCTCCAAAAAGGTTACCCCACCGACTTCGGGTGTTACAAACTCTCGTGGTGTGACGGGCGGTGTGTACAAGGCCCGGGAACGT
>NZ_CP046398.1:155000-240000 GCF_009861435.1 Bacillus sp. A260 | reverse complement strand
CGCACCGCGTTAGCGATCTACTCCCTTAGCAGGGGAGCCCCTTGAGCCACTTGGGTACTTCTCTGTATGGCTCCGCAGGTAGGACTCGAACCTACGACCGATCGGTTAACAGCCGATAGCTCTACCACTGAGCTACTGCGGAATAATGAAGACAATTTGTATCTTATAAAAATTCTCTCTGTAAGTCAAGAAGTTTTTAACAACATCTTGTTCAAACGTGACATGTTTATAATATACTGGATTGCGTTTTTACTGTCAAGATGTTTTCGATATCGGTTTGAGTTTCCCTTTACACTTTCCACAGACATATCTTTTTATATTTATTTGACGCCTTCTTACATATTGAAGTGAACACTCCATACATTCATACTTATAAATCTTTTTTTCCTTCTCTTCATTAATCATTCGTTTACAAAAACGTGGTGCATCAACTTTCTTTAACAACTCACGAAAATCCCTGTCCCTGTGCTTATACCCTCTTCCTGCAATATGTAAGTGATAATGACAAAGCTCATGTTTAATAATCCCGACTAACTCTTCTTCACCATACAATTCGTAATATCGATAATTCAGTTCGATATTATGACTCTTCAATAAATAACGCCCACCAGTTGTACGTAATCTATTATTAAACACCGCTTTATGTAAGAACGGTATCTCAAAGTATTGTAGTGACACTTCTTCCACTAGTCGCTGAATTTCTTGCTCATCCACTCTCATTCCTCCTAAACAAAAAAATATTTTTACACTTTTCTCCCTTCTTATACATATATTAAATAGTACATATACCCATCCTCATGTAAGAAGCGTGGTTTCTAAAAACAAAACATGAATAGAAATCCACTCACCAACCTCTCATCAATAGCATTTTAGATTTTTGAGAGCAGGATTAAACAAGGAGGGATTCCTATGCCTACGTGGCTAAAAAAACAAATGCAACGTGCATATTTCGAAAAAAACCGGTATCAAATTAAGTTATTAAATGAATGCTGGTTTTATTATAGCAAAATACATCAAAGCTCATAATCCATTACACTTTTTATTTCATAAAAAAAGAGCAGTTTCATCTGCTCTCTTCTCTTACTATTCAATCGGCAACATAGATAGTGCAACGCGTCCTTTTTTTGTATCAATATCATCTACCCATACTTTTACAATTTGCCCTACTGATACAACATCTAACGGATGCTTTACAAACTGTTTGCTAAGTTTAGAAATATGTACTAAACCATCTTGCTTTACACCAACATCAACAAAAGCACCAAAATCAACAACGTTACGAACTGTTCCTTCTAGTTCCATACCACGTTTTAAATCTTCTAATTTCAAAATCCCTTTTTTCAAAAGTGGTTTAGGCAACTCATCCCTCATATCTCGTTCAGGACTAATAAGCGCATCTATAATATCAACTAACGTCGGCTCCCCAACTCCTGTTTCTTGAGATAACTTAGAAATCTCTACTTCTTCCAATCTCTTTTGTAATTGCGGTTGTCCTACGTCATCTATCGATAACCCTAGACTCTTCAATAACAATTCAACATTTTTATATTGCTCTGGATGAATACCTGTTCGATCTAATGGATTCGCTCCTTCTAGTATACGTAAGAAACCTATACATTGTTCATAAGTCTTTGCACCTAAACGTGGGATTTTCTTTAATTCCGTGCGCTTCGTGAATTTCCCATCTTCTTCTCTCTTTGCTACAATATTTTTCGCAACAGTTTTCGATAAACCTGAAACATATTGTAACAATGCAACCGAAGCCGTATTTACATTAACCCCAACTTGGTTAACAGCTGTTTCTACTACAAATGTTAATGACTCATTCAGTCTCTTTTGAGATACATCATGTTGGTATTGTCCAACCCCAACTGATTTAGGATCAATTTTCACAAGTTCAGCAAGTGGATCTTGCAGACGTCTCCCAATAGAAACGGCACTTCTCTCTTCAACTTGTAAATTTGGGAATTCCTCACGGGCTAAATCAGAAGCTGAATATACACTAGCACCCGCTTCATTTACAATAATATAAAAGACATCTCGGTTCACACTTTGTAATACATCTACTATAAACTCTTCTGTTTCTCTAGATGCTGTCCCATTACCAATTGCAATCATTTCAACTTGATATTTATCTATAATAGAAAGAACTTTCGTTTTTGCATCATCATATTTACGAACAGGTGGATGCGGATAAATAACATCGATATGTAGTACTTTCCCCGTATCATCTACTACAGACAATTTACAACCAGTTCTATATGCCGGATCTACCGCTAGCACGACTTTCCCTTTCATCGGAGGTTGTAATAATAAGTTACGTAAGTTCTCAGAGAAAATATGTATTGCTTGTTCTTCAGCTGTTTCTGTTAATTCTTTACGAATCTCTCTTTCGATTGAAGATTGAATTAATCGTTTATAACCATCTTCAATCGCTAATTGTACATAATGTGCACTTTTCGAATCGTTATCACGAATTACCTTCTTATTTAAGAAGGTTACTATCTCATCTACTGGCGGAACAACAGCAACTCTCAATATATCTTCTTTCTCGCCACGATTCATTGCTAATACACGATGTGGTACTACTTTTTGCAATGGTTCTTCATAACTGTAATACATTTCATATATATTCTTTTCATCTTTTTCTTCATCTTTCACGGAAGAAGACATAACACCTTTTCTAAAAGTAACATTTCGAATCCAACTACGATACGCAGCTTCATCTGAAACCATTTCTGCAATAATGTCTTGTGCACCTTGTAAAGCTTCTTCTGCAGATTGCACTTCTTTCTCTACATTAATAAATTCCACTGCCTTTTTAGCCGGATCTTCTTTCTTATATAACAATAACCATTCAGCTAATGGTTCTAATCCTTTTTCTTTAGCAACTGTCGCTTTCGTTCTTCTTTTCTCTTTATATGGACGATATAGATCTTCTACTTCTTGCAACTTTGTAGCTTTAACAATTTGCTGTCGTAGCTCTTCTGTCAGTTTCCCCTTCTCATCAATAAGACGAAGAACTTCTTCCTTCCTATCTTCAAGTTGCATCATATATTGCCATCTCTCTAAAATCGTACGAATTTGCACCTCATCTAAAGAGCCTGTCCATTCTTTTCGGTAACGAGCAATAAATGGAACTGTGTTACCTTCTTCTGTTAATTGAATAACATGACGAACTTGCTTTTCGGTAAAGCCTAATTCTTTCACTAACATTTTCATTAACGCTTGTCGATTATCTACCATTTCCATATACAACCGTAACCTCCTCTATAATAAAAAAAGTTGCCCTTCAAAGAGAGCAACTTAAACTGCCGATTTAAAAATCTATTAGTCCTAAACTAATTTGTAGCGCTTCATCTACACGAATCATCATCACTTCATCTAAGTGAGTGATTTTGTCCGTTAAGCGCTGCTTATCGATTGTTCGAATCTGCTCAAGTAAAATAACAGAATCTCTCTCAAAACCGTACTTTTTCGCATCAATTTCCACATGAGTGGGTAATTTCGCTTTTTGAATCTGTGCAGTAATAGCCGCTACAATCACCGTTGGACTAAAACGATTTCCGATGTCATTTTGAATGACAAGAACCGGACGAACGCCTCCTTGCTCAGAACCAACAACTGGGGAAAGGTCTGCAAAATACACGTCGCCGCGTTTTACAATCAAAATATTACCCCCCGCTAACTAAGCGTTCTACTGTATGAGCTGCTTCATACTCTGCTAAGAAAGCTTCAGATGCAATACCAAGATTAATTTTTCCCATTTCAATGTACCCACGTCGCATTGATTCATGTTGGTAGCGTTTCTTCGTCTTATGTTGACGCAATAACAATTGTGTTGCCTGGCAAATTAGTTCATGGCGATTCTTATTCTCTTGTTTTCCAATTCCGTCCAATTCCGTTACCATTTGCTTTGGCAACCGAACCACGATTTCAGTAGTTACACTTGATTCGGACACAAAAATACACCTCCACCGTCAACTACACACCCAAATATATATATGACACCTATTGTAATAATACCATTGTATGGAGCCTGTTGCAAAGACTTCCTTATTCCTTGCTTATGTTTTCCAATTCACAAACAAAACATTCATCTTCTTAAATTTTTTATCTCATAACTAACTAAAAACAATAGAACTCCTCTTCAAAACTTACGTGCAACTTATATAAAAAATGATTATAAGTAAAAAGCTTCTCATCAAAAAGAGCTTATTATCCAGCAATGAACAGTCACTCCAATGACAAGAAGCAATCATACTACCTTCTATATATTGTTCAAGTAATTAATTATCTCTACAACCTTACCATTCCGTATAAATATTCTTGGCACACGGAAACTGATCGTTGCAATAATTTCATAATTAATAGTCCCTGAGTATTCCGCAACCTCTGTAGCGCTAATATACTCATCTCCTTGCCTTCCAATAAGCGTAACTTTCGTACCAAGTGGCACTTCACAAGGAAGATGAATCATGAACTGATCCATTGTTACTCGCCCTACAATCGGTACCCTTTTACCATTTATAAGCACTTCAAATCCTTGTAACCTCCTAAGCCACCCATCTGCATAGCCAATCGCTACAGTCGCAATCCATTCTTCAGTTTTCGTTCGGTAGGTGACGTTATAACTAATTCCATCACCTTTAATTACCTGTTTAATATGAGCGACTTTCGTATGAAGTGATAGCGCCGGTTCTAATTCAAATGGTAAAAAAGGACGTATTTCTACAGAAGGAGATAATCCATACATTGCAATCCCAATTCGCACTGCATTAAATGTAATCCCTTGAAAACGTAACGTCGCAGCACTATTAGCTGTATGAACAAACTTAGGATCCACTCCGAATTCTTTCAACCAACTTAACTGCTCTAAGAACGTGTTATATTGCTTATCAAAATACGAAGTCTCAACTTCATCTGCCGTTGCAAAATGCGTGTATACTCCTTCTAACTCTAAAAACGGTGCACCCTCTAAACTCTTTAAAAATTCTTTTAGCTCTTTTCTTTCACGTATTCCAATTCTCCCCATACCACTATCAAAGTTAATATGGAATTTCATTACAGATGAACCATCCCAAAGTTTAATTGCTTCGTCCACCCATTCTTTTTGAAAAACCGTTAGCGCTACATCATTTTCAGCAGCTACATTTACATCACGCGGCGGCGAGGGACCTAACACTAAAATCGGCTCAGTAATACCAGCCCTCCGAAGCACTAAAGCTTCATCTAAAAAAGCAACAGCTAACCTTGTTGCACCTGCTTCTAATGCCGTTTTAGCCACCGGTACATAATCGTGCCCATATGCGTTTGCTTTAACTACAGCAAAAATCTCTACATTACTTGGGATGAACTCTTTAATATGTGTAACGTTGTTATAAATGGCATCTAAATCCACTTCCACCCAAGTGTCACGGTAAAATGGTGCTTCTTCCATAAATACACTTCCTTATACACGATATGCGAAGCTTATTCTTTTATATGCTTCTTTTATGAAATCCACCTTCAAACTAAGAAAAGACGTGGTGCACATATATCACCACGTCTAAGAAGTTTACTTCACCTGCTTCGCTGTAACTGAACGAGCAACCATTAACAGCTCCTTCGGCTCTAAACCTTTAGACACGAGCATATATTCTACTCCGTTATGCGACCACGTTACAGAGTCTTTCGTTAATGCACCAATCGTAAATCCAAGATCAACTGGTTCTCCACTTACACTTACCGCTGATGATGCCTCTGCAACTTTTGCCTTTTCTTGTATTAAAGTAAAGGATTTCTTATTTCCAGTGTATGTGAGTATCGCACGCTTGCCACTGTCTGTCTTCAACTCTTTTTCATCTTGCAGAGTCATACCTTGTGGTGTATCAAGTGGATACAAAATAGCAAACGGTTTGTCTTCTTTCGCTGTTGTTTGAACATCTACCTGCGCTCTAGACATATTTTGTTTCGTATCAAATGCACCTTTATCAAATTTCGCATCGAATTTCACTTTAGAGAAATCTACTTTCACAAGAACATTTTGATCATTATCCATTAACTTCACTGAAACTGGAGTCAAGTCGCTCTTATTCAATGTAATCTCTTGTCTCGGCAACATATTTTGATGTTGATAGTTTGTTTTTGTTTTAAAAATATAATACTTATCTGTTTTCTCAAAAGTAAGGTTTTTCTTGTCCTGCAAAATATCTCTTACAAGTGATTCATATAAATAAGCCTGGCTACTATTTTGCGGCCAATCACTTTGAAAACGGAAGCTCTTATTAAGTGCTGGCGTTAATACAAATACACCTTCTTCATTTCTCAAAATAATTTGGCTCTGATCTTTTTTTGCATTTTTTAAATTCACACGATAAAAAGACGGTTCCTTATGCCAAATCTCTACGTTATACTCTTGAGGCTCATTGCCTGTTTTAATAGATAATTTTGCCTCAGCTTGATAACTTTTCATCCCTTTTACTTTTGATTCTAAATCTCTCACGACATCATCTTGCTTCTTTTCCATACAACCCGCCAACACAAAAACGGTCAACAAACCGACAAGAACTAAAAACAGACGCCTTTTCATCAATTCAGCCCCTTTGCCCCTATAAATGAATGGAAGATGTACCTTCCTTATCGCTACCTCAAATATATGAGACAAAGATATAAAATATGCAGACTAGCGTGACAAGCTTTCTAAAACAACTTGAGCAACAGCAAATTCCTTACTATGACTAATTGATAAATGAACAATATACTCTGTACTTGTAATCAGAATTGGCTTACCTCTTTCATCATTTTTCACTTCAATATCTAAAAAACTCACTTCTTTTCCGATACCAGTACCTACAGCTTTTGAATACGCCTCTTTCGCTGCAAACCTTCCAGCTACAAACTCTGTAAGGCGACTTCCTTTCAGCTCCATAGCAACATTACGTTCATTTTCCGTTAAAATACGTTCCATAAATTTAAGCTTTCCATCTAGCATTTTTTCAATACGATTTAATTCAATAATATCGATACCAATCCCTATAATCATTTCAAAATCCCCTTCTTCTATTTAACTTTCTTCTTTCATATTGATAAGAATAACAGAGAATCTTTCTGATGCAAAAGGGGTGATAGTAACCGTATGCTAATAAGATCCACTCATATTTCTTTACAACCGACTATTCTTACCTTACTGCTTATTCATTTAGTCATGATGATATTAGGCGACTTTTTTCTCTTACCACTGGCAGCCTCTAATGAATATATCGCGAAAGGAGAATGGTGGCGTGTCATAACTTCTCTTCTCGTACACGTAGACTTACAACATTTTCTTTCTAATAGTATTTTTTTGTTTGCTCTTGGTTCTTCTATCGAAAAGCAACTCGGACACTTTTCTTTTTTTATTCTATTTTTTCTCTCTGGAATTTCTGGAAATATTTCTTCTTATATTATTATGCCGCTTGAATATATTCACGCAGGTGCATCAGGTGGTATTTTCGGACTATTAGGTGCACAGTTATTTTTATTGTACAATCGATACCGCTCTTCAAAACCAAAAGAAATTGCCATTTTCTCAATTATGATACTTCTATTACTGCTATTTACTTTCTTTAACCCTTCTGCCAATCCGATCAGTCATTTAACAGGTTTAATAACCGGTGGCATTTTAACCCCTTTTTTAACAAAAAAAAACGATGGTGCAAAGCTTATTTAATATAAAAGCTTGCACCATCGATAATTTCTACATCTACTTGTTCACTTAAATCTCTCATTAATTGAAATAAAGACTCATCCTTCATCTTCGCCTCAATCATACAATCAATTTGCGGAACACTTCCCTTTATCCTTCTTAAAAAAGATAAAAATGCGTCTACATTAATATAATCTGCATGAGCTCTTGGATCTTTTCCCTCTCTAGGGCTAGAGATATGCATTTTAATCGGCAACAAAGACGTTTCCCACGTATGAACAACACGTGCCCAATCTTCATACCAATCTTCTTGCTCATTATTCATCATATGGTGATGCAAGTCAAATACGACGGGAATATCTAATTTTTCTCCTAAATATAATGTTTCCTCTAACGTAAAGGTTGTATCATCATTTTCTAATATAATCATTTCTTGAATACCCCTTGGGACATTCGACCAATTCTCTATAAAGCGCTCTAATGCAAGTTCTTTATCTTTATATCCTCCTCCAACATGCAGTACACATCGTTGCTTATGTTCAATCCCCATGCCTTTTAATAATTTTTTGTGCATCTGCAATGTTTTTACAGATTGTTTAAAAACACTCTCTTCAGGTGAATTTAGTACAACAAAATGATCTGGATGGAAATCAATTCTCATATTCATATGAACTGCATATTCACCTAGTTTTTTTAAATTTTCTTTTAACGGACGAATATAGTTCCACTCTAGCAATTCCTCATGATTCGCTAAAGGAATGAGCTTTGAACTGAGCCGAAAGAAAGATATGTCATGCCCTTTATTATGCTTTAATAAACGTAAACAATTTTCTAAATTGGAATTAGCAATTCTTTCAAGCTTACGAATTGCAGCATCACGATCATCTAATTTCTGAAACTGTGCATACGTCATCGTTTGAGATGGAGATGCATTCTTCAAATGCACACTCATCGCAACGTAACCAAGCCTTACAAGCATATAACAGCCCCTTTTCTATCATAACTATTATGTAGTATGCACAATTATAGAAATAAAAAAAGAGAATGCCCGCAAAGGGCATTCTCTTTTTTTTATTAAGCTTGTGGACGGCTATGATGTTTTCTTTCGCCGCGTCCATTTGAAGAACCAGGGCGACCTTGGCCTTCACCTCTACGACCACGACTACCACCATCACGATTACGATCGCGGTTACCATCACGATTGCGATCACGGTTTCCGTCACGATTACGTCCATCACGGTTACGGTCACGATTACGTCCATCGCCACCGCCGCGTCCATCACGACTACGATTACGGTTACCATCACGGTATCCGCCTCCGTTACCGCCGCGTTTTTTAGAACCGCCGCCTCTTGAAACAACAGGTGGTTCTGATGTTAAAGCGATCGGAGTTGTATCCGGCTCTTTAGTCATCATTTTTAAAGCAGCAGCTACTACTGTTACAGAGTCATTTTCTTCTAACATTTCTTCTGCAATACGCTTGTAGTATGCTAAGTTTTCATTTTCAATTGTGCTTTGAAGCTTTTCAGCGATTAAACGTTGTTGACCTTCTAATGCCTCGTCAAGTGTCGGTGCATCCATACGGTCCATTTTACGTTTTGTTGTACGCTCGATATTTTTTAATTGTCCTGATTCACGTGGTGTTACAAATAGCATTGCAATACCTTTTTTACCTGCACGACCAGTACGACCGATACGGTGAACGTATGATTCTGGATCTTGTGGAATATCGAAGTTATATACGTGCGTTACGCCTGAAATATCAAGACCACGCGCAGCAACGTCTGTTGCAACAAGAACTTCAATAGAACCTTCTTTAAATTTACGTAATACAGACATACGTTTCGCCTGAGTTAAATCACCGTGAATACCTTCTGCAGCATAACCACGTAAGTTTAATGCTTCTGATAATTCATCAACACGACGCTTTGTACGACCAAATACGATTGCAAGCTCTGGAGATTGAATATCTAATAAGCGTGTTAACACGTCAAACTTTTTCTTTTCTTGCACTTCTAAATAGAACTGCTGAATGTTTGGCATTGTTACTTCTTTTGCTTTTACTTTAATGTGTTGAGGCTCAGTCATGAAACGCTCAGCAATACGGCGGATTGGATCCGGCATTGTCGCTGAGAATAGTAATGTTTGATGTGTTTCTGGCACATCTGTTAAAATTGCTTCAATGTCTTCAATGAAGCCCATGTTTAACATTTCATCCGCTTCGTCAAGAACAACTGTCTCTACGTTTTGCAGACGAAGTGTTTTACGGTTAATATGATCTAAAATACGACCCGGCGTACCAACAATAATGTGTGGGTGTTTTTTTAGAGCACGAATTTGGCGGTTAATATCTTGACCACCATAAATCGGTAAAATACGAACGCGTTTATGCTTACCAATTTTGTATAATTCTTCTCCAACTTGAATTGCTAATTCACGCGTTGGCGCGATAACAATACCTTGAACCGATTCTTTATGTGTATCCACTTTATCTAATAGTGGTAATCCGAATGCTGCTGTTTTCCCTGTACCTGTTTGCGCTTGCCCAATAATATCTTTACCTTGCAATGCATGTGGAATTGTTTCAGCTTGAATTGGTGTAGCCTCTTCAAAGCCCATACTTTCAACAGATTGCAGTAAAGAATCACTTAATCCTAATTCTCGAAATGTTGTCAATGTTACTTCTCCTTTTCTATCCTATACTTATCATTTAAAAAAAGGCGTTTTCCGAATTTGCGGAAAAGCCCTTTTCCTGAATGCTCACGTATATAAACGGGCGTATATTCTTCACGAAAATACTTCTAAACGTTATTACACTTTATCAATTATAAGTTTTGTATGTGTAAAAAGCAAACCCAACTGTTACCTTATTTTCATATTCAGAGTTTTTTTCTTCACTTTTATTTTTTTATATTTACTGTAAGCGCTTATTATAAGTTTCTTCTATTTTCGTAACTATCATCCCTATTTATATACACCAATTATTTCAACATCGTAATTACTTCTTCTAATTTCATACCGCGAGATGCTTTTATTAATACAACATCTTTCACATCGACTACTGCTTGTAAATCTTTTACTAACTCTTCTTTATTATCATACGCCTTTACACGTTCATTAGGGAAATTAATTTTTGCTCCTTCAGCAATTTGAGCCCCTAATCTACCGTATGTGAATACATGTGAGATTTTTGCTGGATCGATTAATTTTCCTACCTCATAATGGAACTGTACTTCTTGATCTCCAAGTTCTAACATATCACCGAGCACAACGATTTTTTTAGCAAAACCATCTAAACCATTCATTAAATGGAATGCTGCTTCCATAGCCGTCGGGCTTGCATTATAAGCATCGTTGATAATTGTTAAACCACTATTTGTTTTCACAATTTCCATACGCATGCCCGTCATTTGAAGTGTTACTAAACCTTCTTTCATCTCTTCCCACGTTACACCAAAATGTTTCGCAATTGCCATTGAAGCAAGTGTATTATACACATTATGTTTTCCTAACACCGGTAAGTAGAATGAAATATTTTCATCTCTATTCATTTTGAAATGTGTCCCAGTTGCTTGTAATGTTACAGTCGTGGGATAATAATCGTTTGCTCTTGCATCACCAAACGTAACCGTTTCTGCTGCTAAATTCATTCCAGGAACACGATTCGTTAATAAAGGCTCATCTCCGTTATATACGAACACGCCACCTTCTTGTAATCCTGTAACAATTTCTAATTTCGCTTCAGCAATTGCCTCACGAGATCCTAAATCCATTAAATGTGCCTCACCAATATTTGTAATGATAGCTGCATTAGGACGAGCTAACTTAGATAAGAATTCAATTTCGCCTCGGCTTGACATACCCATCTCTAATACTGCTACTTCTGTATTTTCTTCTAAGTTTAAAATGGTAAGAGGTAATCCGATATGGTTATTGAAGTTCCCTTCTGTTTTTTGCACTTTGAATTTAGTCGCAAGAAGACTTGTTACAATATCTTTCGTAGATGTTTTACCGTTACTACCCGTTACACCTACAACTTTAACATCCAATTGATCGCGATAGTTTTTCGCTAACATTTGCAATGCCGATAGCGTGTCTTCTACAAAAATAACCGGAAGATTCTCAGGTGGATTCGCTACATCTTTCATCCATAATGTAGCCACAGCTCCATTTTCAACAGCTTTATCTACAAAAGCATGTCCATCGAAGCGCTCCCCTTGAATCGGAACATACAAGTTTCCTTTTTCAATTTTTCTCGTATCAATAGACACGCCTTGAATAGTAATTCCCTCATATTGCTCTGCTAATTCAGTACCATTTACCATCTGTTCCACTTGCTTTAACATTCGCTTTATCATATATAAACGCTCCTTACATAGAGGAAGCACTATTCCTATGAATAGTGCTTCCTCCTTTTTTGTTAGATTGTATATTTAATTTTTTGTTTTTCTTCGTGACGTTCAATCGCTAAACGAATTAGCTCTTCGATTAATTCTGGATACGGTAACCCAGTATGTTGCCATAATAGAGGGAACATACTGAACGGTGTAAATCCTGGCATTGTGTTTACTTCGTTAATATACACTTCTCCATCTTTCGTTAAGAAGAAATCAGCTCGCGTTAAACCTGCACCGTCTAATGATTGGAATGCAATAATCGCATCACGCTTAATTACATTAGATTCTTCTTCTGTCATTTCAGCTGGAATAATTAGCGCCGTATCACCATCGATATATTTCGACTTATAATCATAGAAGTCCTTTTTCGGAACGATTTCACCTACAACTGAACATTTCGGCTCATCATTACCTAGTACCCCAACTTCTACTTCACGACCTACAATATTTTCTTCTACAATAATTTTGCGATCAAATTGGAATGCCTCTACAAATGCATCCTCAAGTTCTTCACGATTTTTACACTTATTAATACCAACACTTGAACCAAGGTTCGCTGGTTTTACGAAGCAAGGATATCCTAACTTATCTTCTACTTTAGAATAAGCTTCCTCACGATTTTTTTCCCATGCACTACGAATGAAGGATGCATATTTTGCTTGTTTTAAACCAGCCTCTGCAAAGATGTTTTTCATAACAACTTTATCCATACCAGCAGATGATGCTAGAACACCATTTCCTACATAAGGGATATTCATTAATTCTAATAGTCCTTGAACCGTTCCATCTTCACCGTTTGGTCCATGTAGTAATGGGAAAATAACGTCAATAGCGTTCTCCTCAGAAGCTGCAGATGGGATAATTTCTGTACTTAATGATAACGGAGAAATCGCATTTTCTGCACCGCTCATTTTTAAAGCTTCAACATCTGTTACTTCGCCTTCAATACGCTCACCACGTACCCATTGACCTTGTTCTGTAATATAAATTGGATGAATCTCGAATTTATCTTGATTTAACGCTTTAATAGCAGCAAGAGCCGTCTGTAGCGAAACTTGATGCTCAGCTGATTTTCCACCATATAATAAACCTAATTTAATTTTCGTCAATGAAATCACCCTAACCAATTGTTTTCATTTTTCTATTTTAGCACTTTTTATAAAAATAGGTAGTTCCTATTTGAAATAAAATGTAACTTCCATAAATAATTAAATAACATCACTTATTGGTTTTTCATTTCATTTTCTATATAGCTACACAAAATAAAATGGCAATCTAATCTAGTTATGTACCTAAAATATGTAGAAATCCCCTTTTTTGTGTATGTCATCTATTCACTAAGAAGATTGTTTGGTTAGTGTGTCTTTTTGCCTTTGCTCAACAAGGCGATCTAAAGAAACATATACAATACCTGCAACTACACATCCTACAGCTAAAATTGTAAATAGAAAGTGACCAAGTAATCGATCTAATAAAAAACCGCCCAAAAGTGGACCAAATGCGCTTCCTGTAATCCACTGCAAACTTGCAGCTCCCATATAAGTCCCTCTCAAATGCTCAGGGGCCAAATTTGCTACAAATGTCATCTGTACAGGCGACATAATCATTTCACCTAACGTATATAAAGCATAAACGAACAGTAGTGTTATTAAAATAATTGTAGCATTTGTATTAAATTCTCCAAACCACTTCGGTAACCACCCTATAAAAAATAATCCAATCCCGAATAAACATGCACCATATAACATCGTCTTCCCGACCGGTTTATCCGTAGCCCATTTTGAAATTTGAAACTGGAATAAAACAACTAATAGTCCGTTTAACGCCATTAAATATGGATATGGATTATTCGTTCCAAAAATATGCTTCATTTCATTATCAAAATGTAGTGGCAACATGCCTTCGGTTTGAGAAAACCCCATCGAAATGATAATGCCTGCTAATAAGTAAATCATTAATACCTTATCTCGCATTACAATTTTCCAAACTGTCCCAGCTTCCTTTTCTTTATGTTCTTCCTTATCTGTCCTTTTTGGCATCGTCTCTTGAATAAGAAGTAATACAAGTAACGCATAAAATAGCATTGTAGAAGAGGCAATAATAAACACAAGGTTCTTTGACAACACAACTACTGATGCTCCCATTATCGGACCAATCGCAGCACCTATATTGTGTCCCATTCGTAATAAACCATATGCCTCTGTTCTTTTTTCTGGTGCCGTTACATCCGCGACCATAGCTGATGCAGCTGGATGAAATAAAGAATTACTCAACCCTAAAAAAATAGATAAAATTGCATATGGAATAAATCCTTCTATAAATAGAAAACCGAGCATTAATAATGCATTACTTGCCATAGAAAATATCATAATAGGCTTTCTTCCATATATGTCAGCAATTCTCCCTCCTATAAGTGATCCAAAACTTGCAGTAATTGGAGAAAGCGCCATAATAACCCCAACTTCCAACAACGAATCTACCTTATCTTTTAAATATAATGCAAAAAAAGGCATTAACATCATCATTGCAATTCCATTTAACGTCTCTCCAATAAATCGAATCCATACGTTACGGTCCATCTCCCTTAACTCACGCCACGTATTTTTCATCATTTCACCCCTTTAGTTAGCCAACAATTATCTTATAATAAGTTCAAAAAAATGTAAATTTTCAAATAAAAAAAATCCATTCTAACAGAATTAGAATGGATTTTTTCGCTTATAAATTTGCAACATCTTCTTCTTTTTTACTATTATTTAAAGCACTATGTTTTCGGCTATATAAAAAGTAAACCGCTATACCAATAACCATCCATATCCCAAAACTAATCCATGCTGTCCCTGATAATTGAAGCATTAAGTATAAACAGAAGATCACTGTTAATGCTGGTAAAAATGGTACAAGCGGAGCCTTAAATGCCCTTGGTAAGTCTGGATGTGTTCTTCTCATTACGATTACCGCAACAGCTACGAGTGCAAATGCTGACAATGTCCCCATATTTACAAGATGTGCTAAAACATTTAAATCTATTAATCCTGAAATCAGTGCCGCAATAATTCCCGTTGTCCATGTATTTAAAAATGGCGTTTTAAATTTCGGATGAACTTTAGCAAGACGCTTCGGTAGTAAACCATCTCGACTCATCGCATAAGAAACACGAACTTGTCCATACATCATAACTAGCATTACTGTTGTAATTCCTGTAATTGCTCCTACTGAAATTACCCCCGCTAAACCATCTTGTCCAATAAATTGAAGTGCAAAAGCAACTGGATCTGATATATTTAGCTGTCCGTATGGAACAATTCCTGTCAAAATAAGCGAAACAACGATATAAAGAACTGTACAAATTAATAACGATGCAATAATACCAATTGGTAAATCACGTTGCGGACGTTTCACTTCTTCTGCCGCTGTTGAAACTGCATCAAATCCTATAAATGCGAAGAATACTGTAGCCGCTCCAGCCATTACACCATCTAAACCAAATGGCATAAAAGGCGTCCAGTTTTCAGGTTTCACATAATTAAAACCAGCAAAGATAAAAATAAGAACAACTGCTATTTTAATAAATACCATAATGTTATTTACTCGTGCACTTTCACGAACACCCCTAGATAAAAGAACTGTCATCACTAAAATAATTAGAACTGCAGGTAGATCAATTATTCCACCCTTACCTGTACCAGGAGCCGAGGAGAGAATAGTCGGAATATGAATTCCAAACCCCTTTAATAAAGATTGAAAATATGCAGACCAACCGTTCGCTACAGCAGATGTAGCAAGTAAATATTCCAGCATTAAGTCCCAGCCAATTAAAAATGCGAATACTTCTCCCATCGTCGCGTATGTATACGTATACACACTGCCCGAGACAGGAACTGAAGAAGCAAATTCAGCATAACAAAATGCAGCAAAGGCACAAGCTAGAGCGGCAATCGCAAATGATAATATAATAGCTGGCCCAGAATGTTTCGCTGCCACAACACCCGTTAGAACAAAAATACCAGTTCCAACAATTGCTCCGATTCCAAGCATAGTTAAATCTAGCGCGCCCAATGTTCTTGCTAACGTTTTTTGCTTACTTTCTTGCATTAACTTTGCAATTGGCTTCTTTTGAAAAATTTGCTTCATCTTTCACTCCTCCAATTTTTAAATTTTCTGAAAATTTTTAATTCGCTTTTTTATTTTACTCATTACGCTTTTCCTAGTCAATACTTTTGTCGAAACAAGTAGAAATTCTTCTGAATATGCACAATCCTTATTATTCTTTCTATATATCTTCCCATTATTTTTTTGGTATTATTATACATGTCGATTCCGTGAAAAAGGCATGCCCCCTTATTGAGAGCATGCCTTTTTTACTTATTTCACAGTATATGAACCTTGTTCAATCCAGCTATACATATACTTTTCATCTTCTGTTTCATGTGCTTGTTTTACAATACGAAGCGGACGGAATGTGTCTATCATAACAGCTAATTCAAGCGTCTCTTTCTTCCCTATACTTGCCTCTGTTTTCCCCGGATGCGGTCCATGGGGAATCCCGCTCGGATGAAGTGTAATAGAACCTTCTTCCACACCTTTGCGACTCATAAAGTTTCCTTCTACATAGTAAAGAACTTCATCACTATTAACATTACTATGATAATATGGTGCCGGAATTGACTCTGGATGATAATCGTATAAACGTGGTACGAAAGAGCAAATAACAAAATTATGTCCTTCAAATGTTTGATGTACTGGCGGTGGCTGATGAATGCGCCCTGTAATTGGTTCAAAATCCTCTACATTAAATACCCACGGATATAAATAGCCATCCCATCCCACAACATCTAACGGGTGGTGTCCTAAAACATGTTTATGCATATAGCCTCTTGATTTTGTCATTACGACAAACTCGCCTTTTTCATCATATGTCTCTAATTTTTCTGGACCACGAAGATCTCTTTCACAAAACGGACTATGCTCTAACAATTGTCCGTATTCATTTCGATAACGACGCGGCGTTGTAATTTGGCTATTCGCCTCTACAACAAGAAACTTAGTCTCTCCTTCATCTGGAATAACACGATAAATCGTTCCAATTGGAATCGTTACATAGTCGCCTTTTCTATAGTGAATCGTTCCAAACATCGTTTCAATTTTCCCTGTTCCATAATGAACAAATAACATTTCGTCGCCATCACCATTACGATAGAAATAATCCATTTTTTCTGTTGGACTCACTACTCCAATTAATAAATCTTCATTTCCAAGTATGAAATTCCGTCCACTTATTGCATCACCACTTTTTTTACTTTCTTTCGTTCGAAAGTGGCGATGAGAAAGAGCAACATCCTCTTCATACTGCAACTGACAAGAATGCGATAATGCAGAATGACCTACTTCTGTGGGCATATAATGATGATACAAAATAGACTGCGTACCAGAAAAACCTTTTGTTCCCATTACCTGTTCACGATAAAGCGATCCATCTTTTTTACGAAATTGTACATGTCGTTTATGAGGTAGTTCTCCCATGTGACGATAAAACATGCCCATCACCCGCTTCCTTTTCTTTTTTGATCGTATTACGTAGTGTACCTAAACCAGTAATCGACAGTTCTACAACATCTCCATCTTGTAGCCACTCTTCTGTACCCAGTTCTAAAATACATCCTGTTCCTACTGTCCCAGAACCAATCACATCTCCTGGATATAACGTAACGTCCTCTGAAGCACGTTCAATCATTTCAGCAAATGTATAGTAAATATCTTGGAAGTTTCCTTTTGATAATAGTTTTCCATTTACATGAGCAGTCATTTCTAAATTATATCTATCACCATTACGATAAACGTCTAATTCCTCTTTCGTAACAAGATGTGCTCCTAAAGAAGTTGCAAAGTCTTTTCCTTTCGCTGGACCGAGACCTACTTTCATTTCTGTTGCTTGTAAGTCTCTCGCACTCCAGTCGTTCATAATACAATAACCAAAAATATATTCCTCTGCTTGCTCACGAGAAATATTTCGCCCTTCTCTTCCTATTACGCAAGCAATCTCCAACTCATAATCAAGCTTTTTAGACTTTTTCGGACCAATTACAAAATCACTGGAACCAATTACAGCACGATGATTAGTAAAATAAAAAACCGGAATATCATACCATTCAGGCACAACATCTAATCCTCTTCGTCCGCGAGCTGTTTTTACATGTTGTTCAAATGCGTAAAAATCTCGAATACTACTCGGATTAGGAAGAGCAGCTGTCAATTGTACTTCTTCTAAAGCATATATACCCTTATTTGGATTCTTAATATTCCGCACTACCTCTACATACTCATCCGCTTTCTCTAAAAAAGCAATCATAGAAGAAGGGATTTTCCCTTCACTAGCAAGATTCATATCTATTACTTTGTCACCTTCAAGCCATCCAGCCCGTAGTTCTTTTGAAGGAAGACGAAATGTAACAAATTTCATCCTGATTCCTCCTTATAAAAATGAAATTTCCACCAGCAAAGGGACTTTTGCTGGTGGATACAAATCTTATAAGTTTCCGCGACGCTCTTGTTCTCTTTCAATTGATTCGAATAACGCTTTAAAGTTTCCTTCACCAAATCCACGAGAACCTTTACGTTGAATGATTTCAATAAATAAAGTCGGGCGATCTACAATTGGTTTCGTAAAGATTTGTAGTAAGTAACCTTCATCATCACGATCTACTAAAATCTTTAATTCTTTTAACTTATCAATTTCTTCATCGATTTTTCCAACTCGTGCAGTTAACTCATCATAATAAGTATCAGGTGTATCTAAAAACTCCACCCCATTTGCACGAAGCGCTTCAACTGTTTTAACAATATCACTTGTTAATAAAGCAAGATGTTGTACACCAGCTCCATTATAGAATTCTAGATACTCTTGAATTTGTGACTTTCTCTTTCCATCTGCTGGTTCGTTAATAGGAAACTTAATACGACTTCCATTCGTCATAACTTTCGACATTAACGCCGAATACTCTGTACTAATATCGTCATCATCAAAATGAATCATTTGTTTAAAGCCCATAACATTCTCGTAATAACTAACCCACTCTTCCATTTTTTCAACATTACCAACTACATGATCAACAGCAATTAAACCAGACTCTTCAAATGGAATATTAAATTCTACCTTTTGGAATCCTGGCATAAATGCCCCTTTATAATTTTTACGCTCTACAAGCGTATGAATTGTATCACCATACGTACCAATAACTGCTTTTTTCAATGTACCGTCCTCATCTGTTAATTCCTGCGGTGGAGCAATTGCGACGGCACCACGTTTCACTGCTTCTGAGTATGCTTTATCAACATCATCAACAAGTAGTGCCACATCCTTCACGCCATCACCATGAGTCTTTACAAACTCTGCAATACGATTTTCACTACTTAAAGCTCCAGACACAACGAAACGCATATTTTTTTGCACAAGAACATAAGATACCTTTTCACGGTTTCCAGTTTCTAATCCAGAGTAAGCCACAATTTTGAATCCGAACGCTCTCGCAAGATAATAACTCGATTGCTTTGCATTCCCTACGTAAAATTCCAAATGATCTACATCACGTACTGGAAAAAAGTCCTCCATTTGTGCAGCTAGCGTATCCATAGATTTTTGTTTCATAATATCTTCATCCCCCTGTAAATAGATTAAATGGTCCATACTTAAAACCAACCGAAAACGCTTCCAACGTTAATTAATAGAAATTAGTTAGCAAGCTAACAAATTCTGACCTTTAAAATTTTCTATCTTTTCTGTCAAATTCCTCTTTTTTTCTTACATATAAAATTCGACTTTTTTCTCTTTGAAATAAAGCGGGATTTTATTCAGTGGATTTTTGATTATTCGTTGAATCAAGTTTCAACCGCAACGTTTAATTAGCCATGCATGCTGGATAATGAGGTAACTTTAATACTTGAGGGGATATAAGAAGAATATAAAAAAGACTCCAACATATTAACTACCTACTAATACGTTAGAGTCTTTATTTTTTTTGAATGATTGTATTTATATATCTCATACTAATACATTTGCAAGGAATAGAATAAATGATGTTAATATTACCGCTCCACCTAAGGATCCTAATAAATCTGTTTTTGTTACTTGAAACACTTGTTCACTGTTCATATCCCTCATTCTCCTTCCTTTTTTGTTTGATTTAAAACTTCTATTATACTAATACACTTGATAAAAATACGATTAATGCTGTTAATACTACCGCTCCACTTGCTGATCCTACGAAGTCACCTTTTGTTACTTGTAATACTTGCTCTTTCATATCTTTCATTCTCCCTTCCTTTTCTTTTGTTACAAAGCTTCTATTATACTAATACGCTTGATAGAAATACGATTAACGCTGTTAATACTACTGCTCCACTTGCTGATCCTACGAAGTCACCTTTTGTTACTTGTAATACTTGCTCTTTCATACCTTTCATTCTCCCTTCCTTTTCTTTTGTTACAAAGCTTCTATTATACTAATACGCTTGATAGAAATACGATTAATGCTGTTAATACTACCGCTCCACTTGCTGATCCTACGAAATCACCTTTTGTTACTTGTAATACTTGCTCTTTCATATCATTTATCCTCCCTTTTTATAAGTTATCTATATGTAATTTCTAAGAAATGTTTATTTCATAGTTTTTATGTTAACGTTACATTAAATTTGATAACGTAACGTTTGTAACATTAATGTAACATAACTATTATTACGTTGCAATATAATTACGTAAAATTTATTACACTTTTTTTACGTTTTTTTATAATAACCCTCAAAAACCTTTATTTAATGCGTTTTTCACTCAGTTCACATTTGTAACATTCGTGTAACATTACAGTCATAAAGTGAAATGTCGTCATATTCCTCTCTATTTTTGTTACAAATCGTTTATTTAGTGACACTAAACCTATCTAATCTTTACTTACTTTTAATATGAGATAAAATACCGTCTTTCCAAGATAAGTTTATATGTTTCCTCTATATAACTATGTATAATAAAAACAAAGAGGTGGTCATTTTGAAATTAATCGCATTAGATATGGATGGTACACTACTATCATCTAATCTTGAAATCTCCAAAGAAAACCTACAAGCAATCCAAACTGCACAAGAAGCTGGTCATATTGTAATGATCTGTTCTGGTCGTGCGAAAGAGGATGCTTTAAAGCTATTGGAAGAATATAAATTATCTCTTCCAGTCGGAGCAAGCAATGGGGCTATTGTTTATGTGGATGGAAAAGTAATTAACTCGCGTTGTATACAAAACGACAAAGTTTACAAACTTGCAAAATTACTAGAATCTGAAGGTTTCCCATATAAGCTATATACGAATAAAGGAGTTTATTCTCCATATACATGGCAAGATCAAGTGATGCAAGCATTCGAAGAAAATAAGCATGCGCTTGATGTTACATTAGAGGAACTTGAACGAATTACAGAAAAGCAAAAGAAATCGAACCTAATTACTGATTTCAAAAAAATAGAAGATGTTGTAAATAACCAAGAACTAGAAATATCTAAATTCTTCATTTTAACGTTTAATGCAGCGCATCGCGCACAACTATTAAGTATATTACAAGAAGATGCTGATATTATGGTTACAGCATCGGCTCCTACTAACTTAGAAATTATGGATAAGAATGGACATAAAGGAAACGGGATACAGCAGATGGCAGCTCATTTTAATATCCCTATTGAAGATACAGTTGCTATTGGTGATAATTTTAATGATGTACCGATGTTAGAAGTAGCAGGCTTATCTGTTGCAATGGGCAACGCTGAAGAAGATGTAAAAAAGCTATGTGATGTTGTAACACTAACAAACAATGAACATGGTGTTGCTCACGCAATCGAGCAATTTGTATTGAAACAAACTTCATCTATTAAATAAAAAAAGGACTCTTTCAATTTGAAAGAGTCCTTTTTTATACGTGATGACAAGCAACAAAATGCTCTGCACCAACATTACGGAATTCTGGTACTATTTTTTTACAAACATCCGTCGCAAATGGGCAACGTGTATGAAAACGACAGCCCGAAGGTGGATTTGCTGGACTTGGAATATCCCCTTCTAGTATAATTCGCTCTCGCTTCACTGTTGGATCTGGTATTGGAACAGCTGATAACAATGCTTTCGTATAAGGATGTAGCGGATTGGTAAATAACTCATCACGCGGTGCTGTCTCCACAATCGTACCTAAATACATAATTCCGATTTTCGTACATAAATGTTCTACTACACTTAAATCATGCGAAATGAATAAATAAGATAATCCCTTTTTCTCTTGTAACTCACTAAATAAATTAATAATTTGTGCTTGGATAGATACATCTAGTGCCGCCACAGGTTCATCAGCTACAATAAATTCCGGATTTAATACCATAGCTCTTGCGATTACGATACGCTGACGTTGTCCACCAGAAAACTCATGGGGATACCGGTCAATATGATAAGGAGCTAACCCACATAACTCCAATACTTCAATTACCTTTTCACGAACATTTTCTTTCGTCGCTAATCCGTGGGCCAACATTGGCTCTCCAAGCGCTTCTCCAATTCTCATTCTCGGATTTAATGAGCTAAATGGATCTTGGAAAACGAGCTGCATATTAGGGCGATGTTTTCTTAATTCATCCTTGGATAAAGAATGAACATCTTTCCCTTTAAACTTCACTTCTCCCTCCGTTTTTTGAACGAGGCGTAAAATTGTTTTTCCTATTGTTGTTTTTCCGCTCCCTGATTCGCCAACGAGACCAAACACTTCACCTTTATTAATAGTAAAACTTACTCCATCAACCGCTTTTACATGCCCAATTGTTCTACTAAATACGCCACCCTTAATTGGAAAATATGTCTTTAGATTTTTCACCTCTAATAATGGTTCACTCATTGTTCCGCACGCTCCTCATATAGCCAGCAAGCTACTTTATGATTTTCATCATTTACATTTAGATTTGGGGCTTCTTTTTCACATATTTCCATACAATGCTCACAACGCCCACTAAAGTAGCAAAACTCACCTAAACCAACTAAATTCGGAACTTGCCCTGGAATAGAATATAGTTTATCTATTCGTTTTCCCATTACTGGTTTTGATTTCAATAATCCTTTCGTATAAGGATGTTTTGGATTTTGGAATATCTCTAGTACTGGGGCTTCTTCGATAACTTTCCCGCCATACATAACGACAACATAATCAGCCATTTCCGCTACGACACCTAAGTCATGTGTAATTAATAAAATCGACGTTTTAAATTCTTCTTTCACTTGTCTTAGTAGATCCAATATTTGAGCCTGAATGGTAACATCAAGAGCTGTTGTTGGTTCATCCGCAATTAATAACTTAGGATTACAACTAAGTGCAACAGCAATCATAATACGTTGTAACATCCCGCCGCTCAGTTCATGCGGATAAGAATGGACGATTTCATCAGCGCGGGCTATGCCAACTTTACGAATTAACTCAATTGCCTTCTTATATGCTTCATTTTTACTAAGTAATTCATGCTCCCTTAACGTTTCTACAATTTGCTCTCCTACAGTGAAGACGGGGTTTAGCGATGTCATCGGTTCTTGGAAAATCATCGCAATATCATTCCCTCGTAAACTACGAAGCTCTTTCTCTTTCATTCCTAAAAGACTTTTTCCTTCATATAAAATATCTCCACCTACTACACTGCCTGATTCAGCAATAAGTCCCATAATAGATAACGCCGTTACACTTTTTCCGCAACCAGATTCACCTACAACACAAACAGTTTCACCTTCTCGAACAGAAAAACTAACATGATTCACAGCTTTTACTGTCCCTTCTTCTGTCTGAAAGTGTGTTTGTAAATCTTTCAGCTCTACTACCGCTTTACTCATATCTCCTCACCTACCGTCTCATCTTTGGATCTAATGCATCACGAAGTGCATCACCAAGTAAATTAATTGATACAACTGTTATAAAGATTGCAAAACCAGGCGGAATCCATAACCATGGACGCTTTTGGAAATCGATTAATGAGTTAGCTGCGCTAATCATGTTCCCCCATGATGGTGTAGGTGGAACGACTCCAAGACCTAAGTAACTTAGTGCGGATTCTCCCAAAATAGAACCTGCAACACCTAATGTAGATACGACAATTAAAATAGGTAAAACATTAGGTATTAAGTGATATATAATTTTCCGGTAATCTTTTATTCCTAACACATCCGCAGCTTGCATAAATGCTTGCTCCCTAAGTGATAAAATTTGCCCTCTTACAAGGCGTGCAAGCCCTGGCCAACCTACTAAACTTAAAATAATCATAATGACATACAAACGATAATCAGACGGTACTTTCCACTCTGATAAAATCGCACCCATTATAATAAGTAACGGTAATCCTGGCATCGACATTAAAATATCTGCAAGTCGCATAATAATATTGTCCACAATACCACGATAAAAACCTGCAATCGCTCCTAATAAAGCTCCAAGTATAACCGATAAAACCATTGAAGCTAAACCAATGGTTAATGAAATACGTCCCGCTTGCATAAGCCTTGTTAAAATATCTCTTCCTAATTGATCTGTACCAAGCCAATGAGAAAAACTAGGTGGTTTGTTAATGAGCGCAACTTGTATTTTTCCTGATGCATATGGAGAAAAGAACGGACCGATAAAACAAAATAAAAACATAAAAATTAATGCATAAAACCCTACAAGTGCCATCTTATTTTTCTTTATCTTTTTAAAAGCTTGTCGCCATGGTGATGATTCATTTCTTCTCTTTTTTTCTTTTTTTTCTGTAATTACTGTAACAGTCTCCATTTCTTTCCCCCCTTACTTCAACCGAATTCTTGGATCAACAACTGCATATACGATATCTGCTAAAAAGTTTGAAACGATTGTTAAACAAGAAAGAAACATCGTAAATGCCATCAATACTGTATAGTCACGGAAATTTAATGCTTCTAATTGAATATTACCAATCCCTGGCCAGTTAAAAATTTGTTCAATAATAATTGCCCCAGAAAACAATCCAGGTAATTCAAATGCTAATAACGTAATTGCCGGTAAAATTGCATTTTTTAATGCATGCTTATAAATAACCGTCTTCTCCTTCAAACCTTTCGCTCTTGCTGTTCGTATGTAATCTTGTCTTACAACCTCTAACATACTTGTTCTAAAATAACGAGTTAGCGAGCCGACCCCAAGAAGTGTCAAAATAAATACTGGTAAAATCATATGTTTTGCAACTTCTATCACGTAAGCAAATCCTGTTGAATTACTGCCAACATCAATCATTCCACCTATCGGTAATAACTTAAAGTCAACCGCAAACACCTTAATTAAAAACAAACCGATAAAGAATGAAGGGAATGACATTGCTGCAAAAACACCGATTGTTACAAGTTTATCGAATAAAGAATGTTGCTTCGTCGCCGAGAATACACCGATAATAAGTGCAATTAGCCAAATAAAAAACAATGCAATAATTGCTACACTAAAAGAATTCCAAATAAATTTATTTAATAATGACGTTACAGGCTCTTGATATTGAAGCGAGAAGCCAAAGTCCCCTTGCAATACATTACCTAACCAATGAAAATAACGCTCAACAATTGGTTTGTTCAACCCATATAACTCCCTCAGTTCAGCTGCTCTTTCCGGTGTAATTTTCGGGTTTGAATCAATATAATCCCCAGGAAGAAGTGCGAACAGGACGAAGATAATAATTGATGTACCAAGCAGTGTAGGAATCATTTGTAACAACCTACGAACAATATATGTTTTCACCCTTTTTCTCTCCAATCTTATGCTTAAAATAGAAGAACATTTTTTCAAAGCGGCACATTACTAACCGAATGAAAAAATGTCTTCTACTTATACATTCTTATCGTTATTTTTCAAATGATAATACTGGTAAGTTTGCACTAATACTGTTGTACTTTTCAGGATCAATTCCTTTTATATTCCCGTTATAACCAGTAATTGTTCTACGGTAGTTTAATAGAATTACTGGTGGATCATCACTTAATTCTTTATACAATTCTTTATAAATAGGTTTACGCTTTTCGATATCTACAGTTTCAATACCTTTTTGAATTAGCTCATCTACTTTTGCATTCTTATAACCAAGACTAGTTTCATTTGCAGTAGACAAATATTCACCAGCTGTTTCACTCGGATCACTTGTAATCGGTGTCGAAACAGAAGCTAAATCATAATCCCCTTTGTTTACCTTAGAAAGCATCGTATTAAAGTCCATAAATTCAGGATTAAACTCTACACCTATTTCTTTATAATTCTCTTTCGCAATCGGAATTAATAAATCACTATCTTTAGCCGAACTTGGACCGAAATAAGAAAGTTTTAATTTTTGACCATCTTTTTCACGAATTCCATCCGAACCAACTTTCCACCCTGCTTCATCTAATAATTTTTTCGCTTTTTCTTTATCGTATTCGTATTTATTAACTCCTTCTTCCGTATAAGCCCAAGAAGTTGGATGAATTGGTACATTGGCTACTGTACCGTATCCTTTTAACGCTGTATCAACATATTTTTTGCGGTCTAATCCGTAAATAAGTGCTTGGCGAACCTTTTTATCCTTTAAGTAAGGCTTATTATTATTCATATAAATATAACTAAATGACGGTGCTGTTTCGATTTGGATATTGGCGAATTCTAAAGCCTTAGCCTGTTCAAGAACCTCATCACCAGTACCTAAGCCAGTATGGTCAACTTCTCCTGTTTGGAATAACTGAAGCTTCGTATCACCAGAAGTAATTTTATAAATGAAGTTTTGAATTTTTGGTTTACCCGCATAATAATTTTCGTTTGCTACAAAACGAACTTCTTGACCTGGAATATACTTTTCAAATTTATATGGACCCGCAGCTAATGGCTTTCCATATAAATCTTTTAAGTAATCTAAGCTTGTATTTTGCTTATAATCTTTTCCATAATAAGCTTTTGATAGTACTGTACCTCCTAAAACAAATATAGCTTGTGAATTCACTTTTTCAGTTGTAATTTTAATTGTTTGTGGATCAACAACTTGAATACCTTCAATTGAAGTTGCTTTTCCTTCCTTATATTCTTTACCACCTTTAACCGCATATTGAGAGATATCTACTTCACCTTCATATGCCTTATCATGTAAAAGCGTCAATGTGAAAGCTACATCATCCGCCGTTAATGGCGATCCATCACTAAATTTCAAATCTTTACGTAAATGGAATGTATATGTTAACTGATCAGAAGAAACGTCCCACTTCTCAGCTAATTCTGGAATTGGTTTCCCTTGTTTATCGGTTGATACGAGAGATGCAAAAATAACTGAAGTTACGTTTCCATCCCAACCATTTTGTTGGAAGTATGGCAAAAATACGCCGCCTGGCTTACTAATACCAACTACTAACGTATCTTTTCTATTCTTCGCTTTGTCTGGCACTTTCGTTTTATCTGTCGCAGCGATCTTTTCAATTTTCACATTTTTTAAATCCTGCTGTTTAACCGGCTCTGTAGAAGCCGCGTCCTCCTGTCCCCCACAAGCAGACAACACAAGCGAACTACTCATTAATACCGAAAATACACCAGCCCATTTTTTTGTCTTTTTCTTCATTGTCCCCACCCTAACTTTTTATGATTATACCCTCTGAACGAATTACCTTATGTATGCCTCCCACAGCAACATTTATAGCCAATCGGAAAAGTCGGTTTTAATCGTAAAAAAATAGATGTTTTTGAGGGGTAACAATCTTATTCCGACCTTTCCGGTAGACTTTATGGTTATTAGCTTATATCGTTCATTATGTTTTGTCAATTCTTTCTAAATAAATATTTTTAGAATTTTTCCAAAATTATCACTCTACATTTATACTTTAAGAAAACTCAGCTATAATTCGTATTAAAAAACTTAAAAATCTACTTCTATTCCTTCAACATGAAACATAGAATACTAATAACCAATTACCAAAAAGGGGGCGAAAATATGGACAACCTATTCCAATACGTCCTGCACTACGTATTATTAACAATTATGATAGTCGGAGCGCTATTACTATTCCCGTTCTTCCCAAAGTTCGTCCTCTTTTTAGCTTTTTTTATCATGCTCGGGATCGCTATTATAATTTCAACGAGAGAAGATGCCACACAAAAAGAGAGCAGGGTTCAGCGCGTAAAGCTGTAACTTTGCTCTCTTTTCGTTTTCATTCACTAGTCTCTTTTATACATATTTATCCCGCTATTTGCCGGGCAGTAAGAACCCCACCTCAAAATTCAGCAAAAGCAAAAGAAGTTAGGTCGGAGTCGGGCTGCCCGTAAAAGCCCTCACTTTATCTCTCGGGAAATAATCAGCCTTTGTTTTTGTAATTACTCCTATCGAAAAGCCACTAATGACATTTCTTTTTCACCTTATCATTTTCATATGTTTCACAAACTATGCAAATTGAGGAACACGGATTTATCTAAGTTACTGTTTCACGTGAAACACATCGCTTCATTTAATCTTTAAAGCAAAATATCATTATGAAAAAGCCACTTCCTCCAACAAAACTGAAAGGAAGTGGCTTTCTACTCTTTACTCCACAATATTCTCTAACTCACTATATAACTTCGCTCGTAACAACTCTTTCTTCGTTTTTTCCTCATATAATTTTTCAAGTCTTTCAACATCAGCTACATGTTCCATTTCACATTCTATTGCATATATATCTTCTTCTACATGCATTAACTCATTTTCAATCTCTTCAAGATTCCTAGCTTCTTTCTCTTTTACAGGAACCGTTTCAACACTTTTTCTCCCTTGGCGTTTCTGCTTTATTACTTGCTTCTCAAGCTTTTCCTCCCACTTTTGACGAGCCCATGCATAGTTTCCTGCAAACTCAAATAATTTACATTCATCAATCCAGTACGTCTTTTCAAATAACTTATTTAAAAAATAACGATCATGTGAAACAGCTAGGATTGTTCCATTATATTGCTCAAGGGCTTCCTCTAAAACTTCCCTTGATTCAATATCAAGATGGTTTGTCGGCTCATCTAGAATTAGAAAATTGATGTCTTGATACATAAGTTGCGCAAGTCTTAACCTCATTTTTTCTCCACCGCTCAGTTGCGTTACTTTCTTAAATACTGCTGGACCATAAAATAAAAACTTAGCCAATATATGTCTTGCTTCTCCTTCTGTTACAGCTACATACTCTCTAAACGCTTCCAATACATTACTCTTCACATTTCCATACGTATGCTGTGATAAATAACCAATTTTGACACTACTACCAATTCGAATTTCACCAACGTCTGGATTTATTTCTTCTAATAGTAGTTTTAATAATGTAGTCTTTCCTGTACCATTACGACCAACGATAGCCGCACGCTCTTGAAAACGAACATGTAAATTCGCTTGTTCAAATAAAGGTCGTCCAGCAAAACCTTTACTCACTTCTTTCATTACAACAACATCTTTCCCGCTTCTCTCTTGCCCTTCAAACTGAAGACCCATCTGTTTTCGTTCTAAAATTGGCCTCTTTAATTTCTCTATACGTTCTAACGCACGTTCCATATTTCTCGCTCTTTTATGCAATCCTTCATTCGGAGGGTTCGCTTGATTTGCCCATTCACGTAGACGCTTAATTGCTTCTTTCATTTTCTTTATTTTCTTTTGCTGCTCTTGATAAGCTTGAAACTCTTGAAGTAATCTTTCTTCCTTCTCCTCGACGAACTGAGAATAATTCGTATGGTACACGTGAATCTCTCCATCTTCCAAATCAAAAATTTTCGTTACAACTTCATCAAGGAAATAGCGATCGTGTGAAATAACCATAACTGTTCCAGTATATTCTTTTAAAAATTTCTCTAACCATTCAACTGCAAACAAATCTAAATGATTTGTTGGTTCATCTAATAGAAGTAAATCTGGTTTCTGCAATAGCATATATGCAAGGCTTACTTTCGTCTGTTCTCCTCCACTTAATTCCGTAAATACTCTTGGAAATAAGTCTGTTACTTGTAAGCCATTTGCTACCTTCATTATATTTGCCTCTATTTCATAACCACCGAGAAATGCAAATTTTTCTTGAATGACTCCGTACCTCTCCATTAGCTTTTGCAATGAAGATTGTTCCTGCTCCTCCGCCATATTTTTTTCTAGAGCATGCATTTCTTTTTCTAATTCCTTTTCTACTTTAAAAGCGGAACTCAATACATCATATACATTCATGACCTCATCAAACTTCGGAATTTGTGCGACATGACCAATACGTGTACCTTTCTTCATATGGATGGCTCCTGCATCCAAACTCTCCTTTCCCGTTAGAAGTCCAAAGATTGTTGTCTTCCCACTACCGTTACGACCAACTAACCCAACACGTTCACCATTCTTTATTTCAAGCGATATATTTTCAAATATGATGTTTCCACCAAAAGATTTCATTACATTATTTACACTACAAATAGTCATTTTCCGTACTCCTTTCAATATAAAAAACCATGAGAAAGAAACATTCCCCATGGTTTTCGGCATAGAAAAAGGAAGCCAAATAGCTCCCTTTTCACACGTTTATTAAAAATGGGTGGAGAGATTTCTATCGTTCAATAGTCACTATGCAATTGTTAAAAAAGGGCATACGTATCCCGTTAACAACTACATCATGAAAAATCGCACGACAAAAATAAATAAAATCTAAAAATTTGGCACGCGCAGCTAAAGAACGTTTCATCTCATTCACCCCTTTCGTACGGAATTTAATACTTACTTCTTTATTATACTTTCCAATTTCATGTTTGAATAGTCATTTTTCTGAAAATAATGAAGATAGACTAAACATTTCAATAAGTGACATCAAATCTTACAAAACTGTTATGTTCACGTAATGGAAAGCGATAGTACGAAAAGATGCCTCCCTATACAATAAAGATGTAAACAAGCGAGACAAACAAAAGGAGGAAACAAACATGATGAAAGAAATCGTAAAAGCAATCTTTGAGGTATTAGTGAACGGACAAGCAGTTGTAAAAGAACTAAATGAACTATAAAAAGGAGTGAAGAAATATGATGAACATGGTGAAAATGATTTTACACGCTTTAGTCGATGCAAAAGCAGTTAGCCAAGAATTAAACCAACAATAAAAAGGGGTATATGAATATGAAGAAAGCCATTATTATAATTGCAAGCACAGCAATTACCTTATACACAATAAAAAAGAGAAAAAAGAAAAATAATGAAAATGTTCTATATTATCCATACACACTATTAGAGAAAAAATAAAAGACAAGGTACCCTATCATAATGAGGATATCTTGTCTTTTATTTTTCCCCTATTCCTTTAGAGGATTTCCTTCTCCTTTTCCCGAATGTATTAAGCGGGATTTTTACACATATTTTAAAGGGGCATATATACAAATGGATACACAACAACTATATTTTTTAAACGATATCGGTAAACAAAAACCAGAAAGTATTCGGAATAGAAGCGCTGCATGTCCATTTTGCGATAAAGAACAATTAACGGATATTTTAGCAACTGATGGTTCTATTATTTGGTTAAAAAATAAATTTCCTACATTACAAGATACATTTCAAACAGTGTTAATCGAAACCGATAATTGCGAAGATCATATCGCAACATATACAGAAGAACATATGAGAAAATTAATGCAATTTTCTATTCAACATTGGTTACACGTACAGAAGAACGAAGAGTTCGCATCTGTGATTTTATATAAAAATCACGGTCCATTTTCAGGTGGAAGTTTGCATCATGCACACATGCAAATTATCGGAATGAAATATGTAGATTATCTTGAAAATATTAAAGAGGAAAATTTCCAAGGAGTAATTGTTCAAAAAAATGAACGCATTGAGCTTAATATTTCAGAGCGTCCCATTATTGGCTTCACTGAATTCAATATAATCATTGATAATATTTCATATATAGATGAAATGGCAAATTACATTCAGCAAACTGTACGTTACATACTGATAGATTTTCATAAAGGATGCAGTAGTTATAACTTATTCTTCTATTACTTAAATGGAAAAATTATTTGTAAAGTTGTTCCTAGGTTTGTCGTTTCACCGCTGTATGTAGGATATAAAATACCGCAAGTTTCTACAAAACTAGAAGACGTAAAAATACAACTAGCGGAGTATTTCACAAAATGACACGATTATCAAAAAAAATAGAGTAGGTATCAAAACCTACTCTTTTATTACACCTTTATTTCGATAGTACACATCTTCTAATCCGATGTTATACTTCATGTTATTATCCGTCCACTCTGGCCCTAAATTCCCTGGCCATCCAGATGTATTCGCTATATATTTCAGTAATGCAAAATCAGTCAAACCTTTTTGCACCCCACGCTTATATCCTTTCATTAAATGCGGCATTGCAATTTGTGCATTTGTACGTGGATCTTTTAGCTCATCATCAGTTAAATGTTCTGGTGCAAGCCCGCCGCCGCGGTGTAGTTGAAACAATCCGAATGAAGTTCCATTATCTCCAACACTTCTTGGATTTAATCGACTTTCATGCTCAGCAATTGCAAGAGGTATCCATTCCGGAAGATTTACTTTCTTCGCTTCCTCTATAATGATTTGTTTCATCTGTTTTGCTTCTTCTGAATCAACATAGCTTGTTCCATTCACTAGCTTATCCATTCCTTCAGACTTTCCTTGGAAATATAAATATACCCCAAGAACAACTAAAAATCCTACAAAGAATTTCTTCACTACCTCTACCTCTTTCTCCGCTGAAATTTGTCCCCTTTCAGCCTTCCCTTTACAATTACCTACATTCTACTACTCTTTTATCATAGCAAATAACTATACATATTATCATCATGCTTTAGACCGATTTTGTGAAAAAACAACTGGTAAATACGTACAAAAATGTAACTTTCATAGACTATAACGCATTTATTGTATATAATTGTAAACTGAACTCTATATATAGAATAGGAGCATACAAAATGAAAAAATGCCTAACACTCTTGTTCAGCATTTTACTACTCATCCCTACCTACACCTCTGCACAAACATCATCAAAACCAAAAGTACTTGTTTTGTATAGTACACAAGACGATAAATTTTCAAATAATGTCCAAATCCTTAATACTCAATTAGGACATTTTACAAATGATATAACCGTAAAAAACTTAAAAGAAGCAACTTCAATTAATAACGTATCCTCCTATACACATATTGTTTATATCGGTGAAACAAAAGAAGCGTTTTCTGATGAAACGAAACAATTTCTAGAAAACTTCTCCGGCCCTGTATTAGTATTAGGACAAAATGTTGAACAATTATCTAAGCGTTTTTCTTTCATTACTTTGAATAGTGATGATATACGAGTTAATAAAATTGAATATCCAGACAAGAAGCTAAAAAATACCTTAGAGGAGGAACGATTAATTCAATCATTTGATACGAATGGAACTGTGCTTGCTAACGCCTTAAGCTCAAATAACACTAACCCACTAATCGTTCAGCATGAAACATCTTATTATGTTGCAACACCTAACCTCTTTGACTGGATGTCTCATTACGTCGGTGAAATGTTATTTTCTTATTTCAGCCAAAAACCAACGAAAAATAAAGTTGAAGCTTATTTACGCCTTGAGGATGTTCACCCCGCAGCAGATATAAATCAATTGAAAGAAATTGCTGAATTACTAAAAGAGAAAAAGATGCCTTACATGATTACTGTTATTCCGGTATATAAAGATCCAGATACAGGAAAGATAATACATTTAAAAGATAAACCAGAACTAGTTGATCTTTTACGCTCTATGCAAGATGATGGTGCAGCAATTATTATGCATGGTTATACTCACCAATTTTATGACAGTGAAACAGGTGAAGGCTTTGAATTTTGGGATGTAAAAACAGATCAACCAATTCGCCAACCGAAGCATGAAAAACCGAAGACAAAAGATGACTTTCCAAATATAGAGGCATATAACCAATATGTAAAAAAAGGGGAAGAATTCGAGGAAAAATATACGAAAGATCATATCGAAAAAGGAATTCAAGAACTTGTAGATGCTAAACTATATCCTGTTGCCTTTGAAGCACCTCATTACACGATGTCTCAAAAAGGATATGAAATATTATCAAGGTACTTTTCAACTTATGTAGGACAACTACAGTTAAATGATACAACTTGGAAATCCATGCACTCACCATATTATACAAGTACTCCATCATTTTTACATGGAATGAAACTATTACCTGAAACAGTCGGATTTATTGAAGAAGATACGCCACAAACTACTGCTAAAATGAAAGAGCGTGCTCTATCTGTTTCTAAATTATCCGATGGAGTTATTGGTGCATTCTATCATCCTTACTTAGGTGCGAAACCATTAAAAGAAGTGTTAAAGGATCTAGAAAGTATTCCAAATATAGAATGGATTGATTTACAAAAGGAAAAGAATGAAGTAAAAATGAAAGATATTCATATTACGACGAATAAAGACGGCATTCACGTTGAAAAACCAACCAGTGCGAATGACATAATTGATTATATAAAGCAATATGGCTTCTTCCTTATGCTAGGATTCGTTATCATTGTCTTTCTTTTATTATTAAAACGTGCGAAAAAATTAGAATCCTAATACAAAACCACCGAGCGGAACGCTTGGTGGTTTTTTGTCCTATATCAAACCATGGCATTTTATTAAATAAATTCAACTTTTACTTTTTCCGTTACATGATTAAAACTATAATTCTCCTATCCTTTCAAATAAAATCGACTTGTATTTTCATATATTGTTTCTGCGACCTTATCAATGGATATGTTTTTTATAGAACTAATTTCCTTTAATACCTCTCGAATCATTCTTGGGTGCGTTATAACATCTTCTTGAAATTCCCACGGACCATCTGTTTCTACCATCATATATTCAAGCGGATAATACGAAACGATTTTTCTAATCTTCTCCTTATGTAAAACATCCGGTGTAATCGAAATATAATAACCATTTTTCATCATCCGTTTCATTGTTTCATCGCTTCCTTTAAACCAATGGAAGTGTGCACGTGAAACTTTATATTTCTCTAGCAAATCACATACAATGTCAGCATCTTCATAAACTGCGTGTAATACAATCGGCAAATTATACTTACTAGCTAGTTCTATAAATTTTTTCAATACAGCTATGTATGGATCTGCAGCAATTCTTTCATCTTCTTTTCTCAAATAATAGGGCAAACCTACTTCACCAATCGCAACAATTTCCTCTGCGTTCTGTTCAATAAGTTGATAAATCTGTTCACACTCTTCTTTATGAATCTGTTGCTCTGGATGAAACCCTATCGCTGGATATATAAAGGGATACTTCTTCGCTAAAGATAACGTTTCCTTACAAGATTGATAATTCATAGATACCGCAATAAGCCCCTTTATTTCCTTACTATTTTCCACCTCTTTTAGTAATCTGCTCTTCTCTTCATCCTTATATTGATCAACATGTATATGACTATCAATCCATTTCATCTTTATGCCCCCATAAAAAAACAAGAAAGGAGTTCCTTTCTTGTTTTAGCATCTATATTATTTAACAATTAAGTTTGTTATGATATCAAATAATCCAATACACACTACGGCAACAGTAAAGTAGCTACAGAAATCTTTAATTGGTAACTTCACTACTTCTTCTTTACGCATCCCATTTTTCTCCCTTCTTACTAGATCCCTAATTATTTTTCTATCTGTATCTATTATGCAAAAAATATGACAAATTTACTATCGAATTAACTTACGTAAACCTTACAATGTTGTAAGGTTTAAAAAAGGATCCCCATCTTTATTCAGATGAGGATTATTAAAAATTAGTTGGTTTTTCATTCTTCATTACAAACAGAAAGTAATACATTGAGACTTTCTAGTTACACTATATGAAAATTACTATCTTTTAACTATCGAATTACATTACAGAAGGCTTACATGTTTGTAAGTTATGTGTAATGTAATTCGATAGTTCCCCTTACTTATATTTCGTACAATAAAGTTAGAAAGTAAGCCAAATAAGAAGAACACTCACATAACCAAATTACATTGCTAGTAGCTACTCTTCTTATACCTTTCACCCATGCTACTACAATGTACCCCCTTCCCCTTTATATAATAAAAAAGCCTTAGTCTATATGGACTAAGGCTTTTTTGTTAATCTCAAAAATACCCTTACCCAGTATTTTTATTTTCGACAAAAAATAGCCGGGGGTATATTTCACTATCTCATCGTTAAAAGTTTGCTCTTCGCATTTATAGGAATATTTGCAACCTCAATCTCTTCAATCGATTCACCGTAACGTCCTTTTGCAAAAACCTTTAATGCTTCATCTCTCTTTAACATATGCTTAACCGTTTTCTTTATTTTCTGCTCTCTACCACGTTCATCGAATGCAATAAATTCATATTCATACCACTCATCACCAATATGCTGACCAATTGTATTCACAACCGTATAGTATTCTTTCGTCTTATAAAATGGATTATATTTATCGATAACTGGTCCAAGTTTCGTAGGCAGTAACATTACTATTATCACTATCATCGCTATTATAGTAGTGATCATTTTTTTCTTCATAATAAACATTCCTCCTCTACAGGATATATATACATCCATTTTAAAAAGGGGGAATAAAATCTACTATTGAATCTCATTACATTACACTTACATTTTTGTAAGAATTAAAAAAGGTGAACGAATTTGCTCGTTCACCTTTTAGCTTGCTTTAAAGCCACCGCCAAGTACATCACGTACATCATGTATAACAACGAAAGCATCTTCATCTACCCGGCTAATAACTTGTTTTAACTTAACAAGCTCTTGTTTATTAATAACAACATATAAAACTTCTTTATTTTTACCAGTATATCCGCCGCGCCCTTCTAATACAGTAACACCGCGTGTCATATTTTTCGTAATAGCTTCACGAATTAAATCTGGTTGATTCGAAATAATCGTAACAGCCGTTTTTGTGTCCATTCCTTCTACAATGAAATCAATCACCTTCGCTCCAATGAACACAGCCACAAGTGTATACATCGCCTTTTCTTGCCCTATTATAAATACAGAACCAGCAATTACAACAATATCAATAATTAGTACGCCTTTACCTACACTCCAACCTAAATATTGATTTGCTAACTGAGCTAAGATTGCTGATCCTCCCGATGTACCTCCGGCTTTGAACATACAACCTAATCCAATTCCCACAAATAAACCAGCAAATAAAGCTGCTAATAATGTATCACTATTTACATGATACTCAATATGTTCTGTAACGTATAAAAACAAAGATGTTTCTACAATCCCTAAAATTGTATAAATCATTGTTTTCTTATCAAAAAATTTATAACCAACAGCTAGTAAAATTGCATTTATAGCAAAGTTCACAATTCCTGGTGACCAATCAAATAAGTAGTACGTAACAACCGTTAAACCAATAATTCCACCTTCCGATAAACGGTTTGGAATTGCAAAGTAATTAATACCAATTGCGAATAATAATGAACCAATTGTAATTAGTGTTATTTCCTTTATACGTTGATTAACCATAGTTCATACCCTCCCCCCATTTGACATTGTATCACTATCTCCTAGAGGTTTAGAAGTGGTTTTTATTCCGCATTTTCCCTCTTAAAAATTGAAATATTATGTTTAAACAGAGGGTTGATTAATTATTCATATTTGCTCTAACTGCACGGACAAATCGCTCCACATTCCCTTTCTGAATATACTTAGCGCGAATGGTTTCATGACTACAAGTAAATTCAAAATACGGATGAAAATCTATGCTATCTATATACAAATATGAATACTCTTTAAATGTTGAAGAATAGTACGGAAATTTCCCGTAAAAAAGGAGACGTCTAGTAGTGGCAACAAAAACCCCATGTTGATACGATAATATAAAATTATCCTTCTCAAATATCCCTACCACAAAAGCCAGAATCTTTTCATCATCATCTACATACTTTTTCATACTCGATAAAAGTTCATTCATGCATATTCCTCCAAATTCTATTCACTGCATTAACACTTGAAAAGAATCCATGGATTATTACAGACCGGTTTAACTCCTTTATAAAGTATGAAACGCGTTTCCTGTCAAAGATATTTCAAAAAAATAATCCGTTATGCGATTATACACATAACGGATTACGATTAAACTGTAGAGCGTTCCACAAGTTCGTATGGAATTTCCAGCTTTTCTTGTTCAGAACTCTCGTCATTCACTTTTCTATGCAACATTTCAAAAGCAGTTTTCCCTATCTCCTTTAAATTTTGATCAATAGTTGTCAATTGTAACACTTGCGAGATAGGTTGATTATCAAAGCCAATAATCGCTAAATCCTCAGGAACTTGAATCCCTAATTTTTCAACCTCTGTCATAACCCCAATCGCAACTTCATCACCTGCTACTATTAATGCTTCAGGAAGATCCTGCATCTCTTTTAACTTATGAGCCACTTTTACACCATCTTCTAGTGTAAAACATTCTGTAAAAATCCATTCTTCATTAACCTCTTCGTCTATAGATTGCAATTGCTGTTTATAAACATCAAAACGCTTTTGACTACTCGGCCCTAATTTTCTTCCCGTACAATAACCAATTTTTTTATAACCTTTCTCAATCAAATAATCCATTCCTAATTGAAAGGCCGCTGAATGATTCGTATATACACTTGAGATGTTTGAAATATCATTGTCTTCACAGGCAATTATTGCGCCGTAAGAAGCATACGGTTCTATCGTTTCCCAATCATTTGCACGTGAACAAATAATAAGACCATCCAATTGTTTTGTTTTTAACATATGTAAACTTTTCATTTCTTCTTTTTTATTATAATTCGTTTGGCAAAGTAGCACCCTGTAATTATGCGCTAACGCAGTCTCCATCATTCCGCTCACCATCGCATCAAAACACGGATGATTAATATACGGTAAAATCACACCAACAATATTCGTTTTTCCTTTTGATAAATGAACAGCATTTGCGTTTTGCGAGTAATTCAATTCCTCAACTATCTCTATAACCGCTTTTCTTTTTTCTTCACTTACATATGGGTGATCATTCAACACTCTCGAAACAGTCGTAACTGAAACTCCCGCCATCTTTGCAATATCTTTAATATTAGCCATACACTCACCTCTACCTTTAACTTAATGAATCTCATGAACATATGTCAAATCTTCTTATCATTACACCTTCATTCGTTTCTCTTACAAAAGTGTAATTTTTCTGTAAGCTAATTCGATAGTGACTTTCCGCAACATTTCATACAATTAAGTCAGAAACAAGGTAACAACTATTCGAAAAGGAGCGGATTAATATGATGAACAAAATAAAAACGAACAATTTCTTACATACAATGGGCATGGTATTTTCCGCTCTTATCGACGCAAAAGCTGTTGCTTCTACATTAAACAAGTAAGGAGAATGTATTATGAATAACATCACTTTTAACAAATTAGATTTTTTAGGACTAGCTAGTGGCTCGATTCTTCTTACTGCTTTTATTTACGCCGCTACGCTTGTATAACTTTGTGTCCCCTTTCCCCTTTATTATAAATAGTAATAGAAAAGACGACCGTCTATGCCCGGTCGTCTTTTCTTATTTTTGATTTGATTGCAAAGCTTCTTTTAACTCCTCAAACTTCTCATTTAATTGATCCGTCATCATTTTCATAGCGGTTTTTCGATCTATTTGTTCTCCAGCCTCAATTTGAATTGGATCTCCAAAAATCAATTGTGCCTTTTTCCCCTTTATTAATTCTTTTACACTTGATGGACCAACATAAGCTGCTGGTACTAACGGAACATTGGAACGCATCGCAATTGTCACAGCACCCGCTTTTAATGAAACATCTTCCGCTGATCTTGTTCCACTCGGAAAAATCCCTACTACCTTTCCTTCTTTTAATAAACGTGATGGAATTTTAAGTGTACTTGGTCCTGGATTCGCACGATCTACAGGGAATGCATTTACATTTTTAAAGAACCAATTTTTGAATTTCCCTTCAAATAATTCTTTTTTGGCCATGTAATGAATTTGAGTTGGATACATCCCTGTAGCTAACATTAATACATCCATAAAACTTGTATGTGTACATGCAACAACATAGGGTCCACCTTCTGGTAGCTTTTCTCTTCCTTGTACTTCTACTTTCCCAGCTGTTTTAAATATATATTTCAACAAAAATGTAATTGGTTTATACATTTATTTCGTTCCTTTCTAAACATCCGAAGTATAATCATATTCTTATAACAATTATAACACTAAGTTTTAGGAGTTGGTAATAAAATTAAGGATGAATTGTTAAATTTCAATTCTTACAAAAGTGTAATTTTCTTGTAAGCTAATTCGATAGTTACTTCTTACTATATTTCATACAATTAAGTCAGAAACAGGGCAACAATTATTCGAAAAGGAGTGGATCAATATGATGAACAAAATGAAAACGAACAATTTCTTAAATACAATGGGCATGGTATTATCGGCTCTTTTCGATGCAAAAGCTGTTGCTTCTGCATTAAACAAGTAAGGAGAATGTATTATGAATAACATTACTTTTAACAAATTAGATTTTTTAGGATTAGCTAGCGGCTCTCTTCTTCTTACTGCTTTCATTTACGCTGCTACGCTTGTATAACTTTGTGTCCCCTTTCCCCTTTATATAGAAAAAGACGACCGTCTATGCCCGGTCGTCTTTTTAATTTTTTCTTTCTTTCAATTCTTTTAAAAGCTGTATTAGCTCAGCTTGTTGTTTTATCTTTTTACGACCATTTCGATTAATTGCTGCAAGCTCACAGGCAACTCCGACGGCGAAGAAAAACAATAAACTTTCTAACATGTGAAATCCTCCATTTGCCTATTAAACAGCTTGACGTAATTGTTCTTCTTGTAAAACTCTCTTATTTATATTTTCTTCTTTTCTCTGACAAACGTTATTGCGAATAAGCGCTGCAATAACAAGTACAGTCCCTATAATATCAAACATTGTGATTTGATACCCTTGCATCATCATAATAGCTAAAGTCGTAATTGGTACAAAATTAATAAATAAAATCCCATTAATGGATGATAAAATTTTCACACCATAGTTCCAAGCAAGTAGCGCTACAATACCTGGCAATGTCATCATGAATAACAAATCATATTTCACAATAGAAATCGTTCCCATACTCGGAACTGAAATATATCCAAGCGACGTAATAATTACCGTTATAATTCCTGTAACAGTCGTACCGAATACACACGTCAACGTAGAATAACGTAACGTTGACCAATCACTACAAGTTTGACCACCCATCGTATAAATAACCCACCCTACAACACCAATAAATATAAATGCTAATGGGAACATATTATCTTTCAATGTTACAAAGAAACTCATGTCACCTTTTGTAATAACAAACACAGCTCCTACAAAAGCAATAACCATACTCGTTATCATATACTTCTTCGGTTTTATATGCTTATATCCCCATAAAATACAAATAGAAATCATCGGCATAAGTGCTTCCATAATGGAAGCTACCATTACACCCGACTTACCCATTAACATTTGCCCTAAAAATATGAGGACATTATATACTGTAAATGCCATCGTTCCAAAAAAGACGAGTAACTTTCCTCTTCCCTCTAAACAAAATGCCTGTTTTCCTTCTTTCACTAACAACAATACAATCAGCATTATCGCCACTGCTCCATAGCGAATAAGCGAAAAATAAAATGGATCTATGTATTCTAGCGCATGGTCAGCAACTGGAAACATCGCTCCCCATGACATACTCGCAATTAAACACGCCAAAGCCCCTATTATCATTTGACCTCTTCTCACCGCAATCCCCCGTTTCTTTCTATTTGCACAAAGAGAATTGTAAAAGAAAAAATATATCACGTAAAATGATTCAAAATGATGTTAACTATCATTTATAATGATAGTTAACATCAAGGGGGATTACAAAATGGAATTAAGAGACTTACAAATCTTTAAAAGCGTTGCCGATCAGGGTAGTGTAAGTAGCGCAGCAAAGGAATTAAATTATGTACAATCAAATGTAACTGCACGTATTAAACAACTAGAAAACGAATTAAAAACCCCACTCTTTTACCGCCATAAACGAGGAATGACTTTAACAGCTGAAGGAAGAAAAATGCTCGTTTATGTTAGTAAAATTTTGCAAGATGTCGACGAACTAAAACAAGTATTTTTAGATAGCGAAACACCTTCTGGTATATTAAAAATCGGTACAGTCGAAACAGTAAGTACACTGCCTACCATTTTATCTTCTTACTATAAAAGCTATCCGAATGTCGATTTATCATTACAAGCGGGTCTAACAGAAGAATTAATTAGAGAAGTACTTGATCATCAATTAGATGGCGCCTTTATATCAGGTCCTATTAAACATCCACTAATCGAACAATACGATGTTAGTACAGAGAAATTAATGCTTATAACACAAAATAAAGCCTTTCATATAGAAGAATTTACAACAACGCCTCTACTCGTTTTTAACCAAGGATGTGGATACCGCTCCAAACTAGAACGTTGGCTTAAAGACGAAGGTTTGCTACCAAAAAGAATTATGGAATTCAATATATTAGAGACAATATTAAACAGTGTTGCACTCGGTCTCGGAATTACACTCGTACCACAGTCTGCTGTCCATCATCTTTCTAAAGCAGGTAAGGTACATTGTCATGCAATCCCTGAAAAATACGGCAGTATTTCAACGGTTTTCATACGCCGTAAAGATAGCTATATGACGAATTCAATGCGTAGTTTTTTAAAAACAATTGAAGACCATCATCATATCAATATGCTGTGAAAGACATTCTTACATGAATGTCTTTTTTTCTTACAAAAGTGTAAGTCTTTCGTAAGCTAATTCGATAGTTGGAAGTATCCATATTCCCTATAATTAAGACATAAGCAGGGCAACAACTATTCGAAAAGGAGCGGATACGCATGATGAACAATATGAAATCAAATAAATTTTTAAATACAATGGGCATGGTGCTATCCGCACTTGTCGATGCAAAAGCTGTTGCAACTACATTAAACAAATAAGGAGAGATTATAATGAACAACATTACTTTCAACAAATCAGACTTTATCGGACTTGCAAGTGGAGCTACTCTTCTTACGGCTTTCATTTATACACTTGCTCAAGGTCTTATTTAACACTTTGTTTCCCCAAACCCCTTTATATATAGAAAAAGCTGCTCGTCTTATAGACAAGCAGCTTTTTAGTTTGTCCCGCTTTAATGGGCAGTAAGACCCCCTCCTCAAAATTCAGCGAAAGCAAAGAAGTTAGGTGGGGGTCGGGCTGCCCATAAAAGTCCGATTGGTGAAGGCTAATAATCAGTGGGGGATGAAGAACCCCCACACTGATTAAAGTTTCACTTTATTTCATATACAATTTGACCTGTTTTCGTAATATCATATCCGCCAATCGCATTTAATTCATTATGAAATTCTTCCGATTGCAGAATGTCTTTCACAACTTCAATCAGCTCTTCATTTTCTTTATTCTTCAAAATTACTAAATCATACTGTTCTTTCATGATTGGAATAAAGTCCACATTTACAATTTGCGAAAACTTTTCTGAACCTACTCCTACATCAGCTTTTCCATTTGCAACTTGCGTGGCAACACCAAGATGATTCGATTCTTCCCATTCATATCCACTAATATCAGCTTTATTTAATTTTCGGATTCGTAATTGTTCATCCACTAACACTCTAATACCAGAACCCTTTTCTCGATTCACAAACTTTATAGTGGACCCGGATATGTCAGCCCATGTCTTTATTTTCTTCGGATTTCCTTTTTGAACATAAAACCCTACATTTCTGGACAATAAATTAATCATAAGACATGGCTGTCCTACTAAAATACGTTTTACGTAAGGAATATTATATGTACCCGTTTCACCATCAAACAAATGCAAACTAACGATACTTCCTTCTCCTTGATACATTTTCACTAAACTCGTTAAGCTACCTTGATACGCTCTTAAAACATTAGAACTTGGCAAACGATTTTCTATACGTTTAGCTAACATATCTAACGTTAGTTCTTGACCACTAATAATACACGTGTTCAAGATACTACTACCATCGTTTTTCACAGGATTAACTTGTACTTTCCCTGTTTTCATTTGCTTTATATATTGATCTAAATCTGCTGCATCAATGCGCATCTGTCTACCAACTCTATAAGAAGGAAGTTCTCCTTTTTTAATTAAGTCGTATACAGTTAATTTTGATACTTTTAATCGCTTTGCTACTTCTTCCGTTGTGTAGGAATGATGATCCATAGACGATTCCTCACTTTCTTCTTTCATTGTAACAAAGAAAAGAATATTTCTCCTATTTTTTAAAAATAGACATATGTTCAAATTACATTCAATTATAACTAGTTATATTTAGTTATATTTAGTTATAATTAGATGTGTCAAAATGAAAGGGGATTTTTTTATGAATAAATTTATATTACGTTCCATCGGGGCACTTATACTTTCTTTCCTTCTTATATTTAGCGCTGCTTGTACAAGTTGGGAAAAGCATACAAAGTCAGCTGCTAAAGAGGATAAAACAGTTGAACTGACTATCTCAGCTGCTGCAAGCTTACAAGATGCATTAAAAGAAATCGAAAAACAATATAAAGAAAAAGAGCCAAATATCAAACTTTCTTTTAACTTCGGTGCTTCTGGAGCACTTCAACAACAAATTGAACAAGGTGCACCTGCTGATTTATTCTTCTCAGCAGCAGAAGATAAATTCCAAACCCTTGTAAAAAAAGAATTCATTAATGAAAAAGAGGGGAAAAATCTTCTTGGAAATGAACTAGTTCTAGTCATCCCTAAAGATAGTTCTCTTACAAAATTTCAAGATTTAAAAGATGAGAAAATCAAAAAAATTGCACTTGGTACACCTGAATCTGTACCTGCTGGCAAATATGCAAAGGCTTCTCTAACACACGAAAACCTTTGGAATGATGTTCAAAATAAAGTCGTATTTACAAAAGATGTTCGCCAAGTGTTAACATATGTAGAAACAGGGAATGTCGATGCTGGTATCGTATACAAAACAGATGCTCTCATTTCGGATAAAGTAAAGATTGGTGAGACAGCAGCAGCTACTTCTCATGAGCCAATCCACTATCCTTTAGGTGTTATAAAGGAATCTAAACATAAGAAAGAGGCGACTTCATTTTATGAGTATTTGCAGTCAAAAGATGCACAATCTATCTTTAAAAAATATGGATTTACAGTCCTGTCGTAATTACTATGAGCATTGATGCTATTTTATCGCCTGTCTTTCTATCTTTAAGAGTAGCTGCATGCGCCACTATTCTCGTTACAATTTTAGGGACAATTGTCGGGCGAGCACTAGCTCGCTCCTCATGGCGATATAAAGTACTATTAGAAACCATATTTTTATTACCAATGGTACTTCCACCAACTGTTATCGGCTTCTTTCTCATTATCATCTTTGGAAACAACAGCCCGATCGGAAAGTGGGTTGAATCATTATTTCAGCAGTCTATTATGTTCACATCTACTGCTGCGATCATTGCTTCTACAGTTGTTGCATTTCCGCTTATGTACCAATCAGCGAAAACGGGATTTTCTATCGCAAATGTACAAATTGAAGAAAGTGCTCGTGACCTTGGCGCAAGTGAATATCAAGTTTTTCTGCACGTTACACTTCCGCTCGCATTTCCTGCCTTACTAAGCGGGATGATTTTGAGCTTTGTCCGCGCGCTCGGTGAATTTGGTGCTACACTTATGTTTGCCGGGAACATTCCTGGTAAAACACAGACAATCCCAACTGCAATTTACATGGCTATTGATGCAAGTAATATGCAACTCGCATGGACACTTGTAGTTATTACTATCGGTATGTCACTCGTATTTCTACTATGTATTCAACTTATTAATAAAAGAATTACTAACTCTTAAAGCAGCTTTTTTCGAAGCTGCTTCTTTATTTCTTAGGAAATAAAATATACCACCGGGAAATAACTGAATTTTACCTCTTATTAAAATATACATTTTATTTGAATTCACTTTCTAAAATAGGCAATTTCCTGTTATTATATGGAGGTGTTTCAAAAAATGAAGAAATGAAAACGCATTTATATCGTGAATTCTTCATCCTGTTTTAGCGATCGGTAATCTTCTACTCTATTAGTGGGGCATTACCGATCGTTAGAACGATATGTAACTATATTGGTATAGCAAACCGAAGGGAGTCTTGTAATGGACATTTTATTAGCGCTTCTTCCTGCAATTGCATGGGGAAACATCTTATTAGTAAGCGTAAAAATGGGCGGTGGTGCATATAGCCAAACGGTAGGTATGACAATCGGTGCTCTATTCTTCGCAACAATTATGTATGTATTTACTCAACCAGCTTTAACAATGACAATCTTAATTGTTGGTTTTATTTCAGGTTTATTCTGGGCTTTAGGACAAGTAAACCAATTAAAAACAGTTGAAAAACTAGGTGTTTCAACTACTGTAACGATTTCTACTGGTATGCAACTTGTTGCAACTTCTATCTTTGGGGTTATCGCTTTCCGTGAGTGGACTACTACTACAACGATCATTCTGGGAACGATTGCAATCCTATTAATCGTAGTTGGTGTTGTATTCACATCATTAGATGATAAAGAAAATGCTCAGCCACCTGGACAATTGAAAAAAGGACTTCTTACTTTAATTGTTTCTACTTTCGGCTATCTTGTATATGTAATTATTATTCGTTGGTATAATATCGATGGTTGGTCTGCTATTTTACCACAAGCAGTTGGTATGTTTGTTGGTGCGGTTGTACTGACGTCTAAACATAAACCATTTAACAAATATGCAATCCGTAATGCTTTGTCTGGTTTACTATGGGGAACTGGAAACTTATTCTTACTTCTTTCATTACCACGTGTTGGAGTAGCAACAAGCTTCCCATTATCTCAAACTGGAATCGTTATCTCAACATTCGGTGCGATTGTATTCTTAGGTGAAAAGAAAACAAAACGTCAATTGATCTTTATTGCACTAGGTAGTGTTTTAATTATCGGCGGCGCTGTATTACTTGGTATGACAAAAGCATAATCTTATATTCTATTAGTAAACCCCTGAAGCATATGTACTTCAGGGGTTTTTTAATTCTAATTATTTTCTAGATATAATTATTTGTATGTTCTTGCCCCTTATAATTGCTCTTCCACTCTAGCAAACCAGCTACACATATAAAGAGATTAATAATAGCTAATATTAGCATGACGTATAAACCAGTAGAAATATAAATTACAATGCTAACTACGTTATATAAAATCCATAAATGCCAGTTTTCTAATATTTTTCGACTTAACATAAATTGAGCCACTAGTCCCAATACGGCATTTAAAGCGTCTAAATATGGACTTGTTGACTCTAAATAACGGACTTGATAATAACCCCAACCAATCCAAGCAACTAAAATAAAACTTATATAAAAAGTCCACCCTTTCAAATCTAAACGAACTGTTGCTTTTACCTCGCCCTCCCCACTTCGTGCAATCCAATAATACCAACCATATACATTAAATATAAATTGAAAAGCGGCTAATACTGCCATTGCATATAAACCTTGTGTAATAAAAATGTATAGAAATACCGCAACAGTAATCATGCCAAATAAAAAGTTGGATACTTTTTCTCTCGCTAATAACCAAACATTAATGATTCCCATAATTGATGCGAAAATTTCAATATAACTCGATTGAATATACAATCCAACTAATACACAAATAATACTAGAAACAAGTAAAAAAAGTGGACTTCTAACCATATTTATCTCTCCCCAGATGTGTAATAAATTCCCTATCACCAGTATAAGGAATAGCTCTTTCCTTTACCATGAATTTCCGCCTTCTCATTATCCATTCCATCTACGGTAAGTCTTTTCTTTTTACAAAATTCTCTTAAAGATGATATCGTTTTTATAACATATCTCTACTAGAAAGGAATAAAGGATATGCTAACTAAACATCGAATTTTATTTATTGGTGCCGGTCGTATGGCAGAAGCTATATTTTCCGGATTACTTAAAACAAGCAAAGAGTACATCGAAGAAATTATCGTCTCTAACCGAAGCAACATAGAAAAGCTAAAACAGTTACAACATCAATATAATGTGTCTACTACAACAGATTGGAAACAGCATGTTACATCTGTTGATACGGTTGTTTTAGCAATGCCACCTTCGGCTCATGAAGAGTTATTAGCTGAGCTATCTCCGTTAATATCAAATCAACTAGTCGTAACAGTAGCAGCTGGCATTGGACCATCTTATTTAGAAGCTAGACTCCCAAAAGGCACGCCTGTTGCTTGGATTATGCCTAATACAGCTGCTGAAATTGGAAAGTCTATCTCCTTATATACAATGGGACAATCAGTAAACGAGATACATCAAGAAACCCTGCAACTACTTTTAAAAGGTATTGGTACTTCGCAACTTTGTACTGAGGAAGAAGTTCATCAGCTTACTGCAGTTACTGGAAGTGCACCAGCCTTCCTTTATTACTTTGCTGAAAGCTTAATTGAAGCAACAAAAAGTTATGGAGTTGATGAAGAAACCGCAAAACATCTTGTCATTCAAATGATTTCTGGCTCTGCTTCTATGCTTGAACAAACGCAAAATCCAGCTAACCTTCGCGAACAAGTAACAACGCCAGGTGGTTCCACAGCTGAAGGTCTCAAAATTTTATACGAATATAATTTTTCAGAGGCAATTCAAAAAGCAGTAGAAGCAACAAACAAAAAAGCTAGGGGGAAATAATATGATTTTAACAAGTTTAAAAGACTATACAACATTACATAACGGTGTAAAAATGCCTTGGTTTGGTTTAGGTGTTTTTAAAGTAGAAGATGGTTCAGAAGTAATTGATTCTGTAAAAGCAGCAATTAAAAATGGCTACCGCAGCATCGATACTGCAGCAATCTATCAAAATGAAGAAGGCGTTGGGCAAGCGATTCGTGAATCCGGTGTTTCACGTGAAGAATTATTTATTACCTCAAAAGTATGGAATAGCGATCAAGGATATGAAACAACGCTTCAAGCATTTGAAACTACATTAGAGAAATTAGGTCTAGAATATTTAGATTTATATTTAGTACATTGGCCTGTAAAAGGGAAATATACTGAATCATGGAAAGCATTAGAAACACTTTATAAAGATGGCCGTGTTCGCGCTATCGGTGTGAGTAATTTCCACATTCACCACTTACAAGACGTATTTGAAATTGCTGAAATTAAGCCAATGGTCAACCAAGTGGAATACCACCCACGTTTAGCACAAGAAGAGTTACATGCATTCTGTAAAGAACATAATATCCAGCTTGAAGCTTGGTCACCATTAATGCAAGGACAACTACTAGATAATCCAACGTTACAAGAAATTGCGACAAAATATAATAAATCAACTGCGCAAATTATTTTACGTTGGGATTTACAAAACGAAGTTGTAACAATTCCCAAATCAATTAAAGAACATCGCATTATTGAAAATGCAAACATCTTCGACTTTGAATTAAGTGCTGATGATATGAAAGCAATTCAAGCTTTAAATGAAGATCGTCGCGTTGGTCCAGATCCAGATAACTTTAACTTCTAGTAGAAAAACCACTGCCATATGCAGTGGTTTTTCTACTTAATAAAACTGAAAATTTAAACTATATTTCATTTAGTTGACACTTCATTATTCAAGGTGTAAGATTTTGAATTATCAAAGAAACACAAAAATTAATAAAATTTATTCGTTTACTCATTGTATCAAGAGAGGTGGAGGGACTGGCCCTTTGAAACCTCGGCAACAGGTTCATTTTGAATACTGTGCCACTTCCTGCAAGCTTTATGCTTGAAAGATAGAATGAGGGACTTCGTTTATATACGGGTGCATAACTTGTACGTAAAAATCCCTCTTTCTCAATATGAAAAGAGGGATTTTTTATTTTTCATTTCCCTCATCATCATCCAAACTTAATTATTTAGGAGGAAAATCAAATGAAAAAGAAGTTTGTACCCGGTATTGCATCAGTTGTAGGAGTAAGTATTTTATTAACTGGTTGCGGTAGTTATAAAAACGAAGCAAGCGGAGCAAATGCAAAAGACGAGGCACCTAGTAAACAGGTTTTAAACTTATCTTCACCTACTGAAATACGAACAATGGATACGGCTCGTGCTACAGATACTGATTCTGGTCAAGTAATGAGAAACGTATTTGAAGGTTTGTATAATCTTGGTGAAGGTAACAAACCTGTTCCTGGTGTTGCAAAATCTCATGAAGTAAGTGGCGATAAAACGAAATACACATTCCATTTGCGAGATTCAAAATGGTCAAACGGCACTCCTGTTACAGCTAAAGATTTTGTGTTCGCTTGGCAACGTGCCGTAGATCCAGCAACAGCCTCTGAATATGCATTTTTATTCTTTGATATTAAAAACGCAACAAAAATTAACAACAAAGAACTTCCAGCCGACCAACTTGGTGTAAAAGCAGTTGATGACCATACGTTTGAGGTAGAATTAGAGCGTCCTGTTCCTTATTTTATTAGCTTAACAGCGTTCCCAACATTTCTACCAATTAATGAGGAATTCTTTAAAGTACAAGGTGATAAGTACGCTTTAGAAGATAATACAATCTTGTACAATGGAGCTTTTACACTAAGCGATTGGAAGCACGAACAAAGCTTTAAATTTAAGAAGAACCCTACCTATTGGGATAAAGATACTGTCAAACTAGAAGAAATCAATTTTAATGTCGTAAAAGAAAAATCAACAGAAGTAAATTTATTCGAGTCAAAACAATTAGATCGTATAAAACTAACATCTGACTTCGTCGATAAATATAAAAAGGATGCTAACTTTAAAGAACGTCCAAACGTAGGCGTACAATTTTTACGTATGAATCAACAAAACAAAGTACTTCAAAACGTTTCTGCACGCCAAGCAATTGATCAAACAATTGATAGAAAATCCTTTGTAAATACGTTATTAAATGATGGCTCTACACCAACATTTGGTCTCGTTCCAAAAAACTTTGCAAAAGGACCTGAAGGAAAAGACTTCCGTACTGCAAACGGCGATTTAACAAAAGTTGATACAAAATCTGCACAAGAGTTATGGAAAAAAGCTAAACAAGAGCTTGGTTCTGAAAAGATAACATTAGAATTATTAACGAGTGATGCTGACCTTGATAAGAAAACTGGTGAATTCTTAAAAGGACAACTAGAAAAGAATCTAGATGGATTAACAGTAAATATAAAACCTCAGCCGCGTAAGCAACAAGTTTCGCTTTTATTAAAAGGTGACTACGAAATCGGAATTGATGGCTGGAGCCCTGACTTTGCGGATCCAATTACATTCCTTGAGCTATTTACAACGAATAACCCTTATAACTTAGATCATTACTCTAATAAGGAATTCGATGAAACAATAGCAAAAGTGAAAACAACTTTAGCTGGTGATGAAAAAGCTCGCTGGGAAGCATTACTAGCATCCGAGAAAATATTATTTAAAGACTCTGTTATCGCTCCTCTTTACCAAAAAGGCGAATCTTATTTAGAACGTTCTTATGTGAAAGGAATTGTGCAAGTAGACTTTGCAGGTCAATTAAACTTCAAGTGGGCAAAAATTGAAAAATAAAGTGAAACTTTAATAAGTGGGGGTTTCTTCATCCCCACTTATTATTAGCCCACACCAATTGTTTTTTTAGCAAAATATATTAAAAATAGGTTCTCTCACACATGAGAATCTGCTTTTTTAATATATTATTCTGAGAAATTAACAATCTATTTTTATTATTGACATATAGTTCTTTTCAGTGTTAATATTCTAAATAATCAAAGAAACAAAATATTTCACCATCAAAATATAATGTCTACTACGTTGAAACATATAACGATAGATTATAGTTCGACATGTATATACATATAGAACACCTGATTACCTATAAACAAATATTTATAATAGGTTTTATCTCCTTCTATAGCTACTTCAAGACACGGACATTATGACGTTACGAACAACACATTTAGGGAGGAACGAACAATGAAGAAAAAAGTTGTACCTGTTGTTGCATCTGTTTTAGGGGCAAGTCTATTACTAACTGCTTGCGGGGGAAATAAAGATAATGCAAGCGGAGCGAAAGCAAACGATAAAGCACCTGATAAACAGGCAATTAACTTATCATTCGCTTCAGAAATTCCAACAATGGATGTTGCAAAAGCAACGGATGGGGAATCCATGAACGTAATGCGTAATGTTTTTGAAGGGCTATATGCAATGGGAGAAGATAATAAACCGGTTCCTGGTGTCGCTGAGTCGGTTGACATTAGTCCCGATAAAACAAAATATACATTCCATCTCCGTGATTCAAAATGGTCAAACGGTACTCCTGTTACAGCAAAGGACTTTGCCTTCGCTTGGCAACGTGCCGTAAATCCTGATACAGCAGCTGAATACGCATTCTTATTCTTCGATATAAAGAATGCGAAACAAATAAACCAAAAACAATTGCCAATTGATCAACTAGGGGTCAAAGCTGTTGATGATAAAACGTTAGAAGTACAACTAGACCGTCCTGTTCCCTACTTCTTAAGCTTAACTACATTCTCAACATTCTTACCAATTAATGAAGAGTACTTAAAGTCTCAAGGCGATAAATATGGTTTAGAAACAAATCATTTAATTTATAACGGTGCTTTCACATTAGATAACTGGAAACATGAACAAAGCTTCCAATTGAAGAAAAATCCTAACTATTGGGATGCTAAAACTGTAAAATTAGAAGAAATCAACTTCAATGTCGTTAAAGATAAGTCTACAGAAGTGAACTTATATGATTCAGGACAAATTGATCGTGTTGCTTTAACTGCAGAGTTTGTTGATAAATATAAGAGCGATCCAAACTTCAAAGAACGCGCTGAAGTCGGTATTCAATTCTTACGATTAAATCAGAAAAATGAAACATTAAAAAATCAACATGCACGCCTTGCTATTAACGGCGCAATGAATAAAAAAGCTTACGTAGAAACAATCTTAAATAACGGCGCTGTTCCAGCTGAAGGAATGGTTCCTGCGAAATTTGCAAAGAGCCCAGAAGGCAATGACTTCCGTAAAGAAAATGGAAATCTAGTCAAGGATGATGTGAAAACAGCGAAAGAAAACTGGAAAAAAGCAAAACAAGAACTTGGTACTGACAAAGTAACAATCGAACTATTAACAAGTGACAATGCTTTAGCTAAAAAGACTGGTGAATATTTAAAAGGTGAATTAGAAAAGAACCTAGATGGATTAACAGTGAATTTAAAACCACAACCACGTAAACAACAGCTAAAACTACTATTAAGTGGTGACTATGAAATTGGTATTGACGGCTGGGGCCCTGACTTCGCTGATCCAATTACATTCTTAGATTTATTTACAACAGATAGTGCTTATAACTTCGATAAATACTCTAACAAAGAGTACGATGAGCTAATTCATAAAGTGAAAACAGATTTAGCTGGCGATGAAAAAGCACGCTTTGAAGCAATGAAGCAAGCTGAAAAAATTCTATTACAAGACGGCGCTGTCGCTCCTTTATACCAACAAGGCCGTTCTTACTTACAACGCTCTTTCATTAAAGGACTTGTAACAACTGACTTCGGTGGTGAGTTTAACTACAAGTGGACAGAAGTTACAAAATAATAAGTGCTAATAAAAAGGTATCCCACCGAGGATACCTTTTTATTTTATACTTCTTTAACTACAGAGCTTCTTCTTCCCTTTACCATTCCTTTTATAGCTAAAGTCATCACTGCTACTGATTGTGTAACCAATACAATAACTAATAATGAAATAATATTTCTCTCTAAACTAACTCCTCCAAATATTATTGTATAATAGCCATTCGCTGCATATGTTGCAGGAAATAATTCACTAATTGTTTGATATGTTTTAGAAAGCATTTCATGTGGCACAGTTACAACCATTTGTGTTAATGAAAGAAAGGCGAAAAAGACTATTGTCAATAATCCTCTTTTCCTTCTTTTTGCATTGAACCAAAACTCATCATAAATATAAACACAAACATCAAATATGTTCTCCACGTCAAAGAAGGTGTATGCCCTGACCAAAGATAGCTAACTAAATAATTAATTCCCATAATACAAGACGATATTACTAAACTAATACTTATTAGTTTTACATATTTGAGCATATCTTTTCTCCTTGTTTTTATTTTTCTACTTCTTCAAACTGTAGATTCACCGGATCTTCTAAAAGTGTTTCATAAAAGTTCTCTGCCAAATCTGTTGAAGGGATTTTTTCATCTACTTCATCAAATCGAATACTATCTAGCCACACACAACCTTCTCCTGATAATAAAACACCAAATGCAATACCAAGTGCTTCTTCTTTTATATCTAATACAACCGAGTACGATTGCCAGTTATTTGTATTTTTAATGGGGCGATTTTGCATATTATCCATAGCGAGCGGTTCTGTATCTTTTCCATCTACTCGCATCCACAATCCTGCCCAATCTCTTACATTTTCACTCTTAATAAATGCTGTAAAACGTAATCTCTTCCCTACATATTTATCCGCTCGGAACATTTGCATTAATGTTGAAAATCCTCCATGCGTAACATTCTCTTTTGCTTTTATGTATGCAGATACTTTTCCTTGATGGACAACTTCATAATCTAAACCCATCTCATATTCAGCAGGATGACTTCCACTTAAGATCCATCCTTTCGGTATACCTTTTTGCATTGAAACACCCTCTCTTTCTATATAAAATGACTGAAAGTACTTTCGATATTTCTTTGGTGGTAATTGAAACATTCTTTTAAAAGCTCTCGTAAATGCCTCTTGTGAGGAAAAACCGTATTGCACTGCAATATCAATAACAGCTCTCTCCGTTGACACTAAAACTTGCGCAGCATGAGTTAACCTTCTCTTTCGAATATAATCTGTTACACTCATCCCAACATATCTTTGAAAGATGCGATGAAAATGGTACATCGATACTGCACTGTGGGATGCCACTCTTTCTGTTGTAAGCTCCTCATGTAAGTGATTCTCTATATATTCAATTGATTTTTTTATTATCTCTTTATATTCTTCATGCATTTTAGCCCCTCCCTCACAACTTCAATTTACCATATACATACAAATCGTTTTTGATTTAAATTGCGGATTAGTCCTTGTGACTGCAGGATAATAATTTATTTTCAACACATACATAATTACATGTTTTTGGGAAAAACTTGTATAGAACGAATTTACATAAGGAGGAATTTATAATGAGAATTCTACTATCAGTTTTATTAGCTCTTATGCTAGTACCTGCATTAACAGGATGTAAAGCTCCTGCCAAAGAAGACACAACTTCTAATAAAAAGACGACTGAAGAAGCAAAAAATGAGGCTCCTGCAGATTTAAAACTAAACTTCAATGAATTCGATTTAAAGGCAGACTACCAAGATACAAAGAAAGACTACGAAGCAGACTATAAAAATGTAGCAGCTGACAAGAAAATGGAAGCAAAAATTGAAGATCATAAAGCAGATGTAAAATTAACAGGAGACGAGGCTATCACAAAATTAAGCCCACTTCTACAAGAATTAAAATTTGATAAAGATACTCCTGACCAAGAAGTAATCGATCAAGTAGTGAACGTGTTCAAACTTGATAAAGACTATCAAAAATTCGATTTAGAAGTTGTCTTCTCTGATGGAACGAAAAAAGAATATAAAAGAGAAATAAAATAAAGAAGTAGGCGGTAGTAAGAAGAAAAAATAACCTTGCATAGGCAAGGTTATTTTTTCGTTTCTGCTTGAAAACGTTTATAGTATGTCGATGCTGTTGCAAAATTAATTTCTATATCACGAATCAACGATGAATCTTCTTCTTTAGCTAACTTCTGTAATTTTTTCATTGCTTGTTCCGATTCATTCAAGAAACCGACATATACCTCATGTTCTTGCTCTTTCGACTTCGGAACACGAATTTCTTTTCGTATATGATCAATATCTTCTAACATGCTCGTTGTTACCTTTTGCACATCTTCTTTATATGTAGCAGTCGTTATTTCCTTACCGCCCTTTTCTTTTGCCACTTCAAATAACTGCAGTGCGTTATTAATTTCTTTATTCATTTTCAAATCGTATTTTTCATGTACTGCAAGGTATTCTTTCATTTCTTCTGTTTGTTCTGTAGATTGCTCTACCTTTTCTTTCGGTTCTTTCGTATCCTTATTTCCATTACATCCTGCTAGAAGGATCATACTTCCCATTACAGCAATACCCAAAACCTTCTTCATCTCTTCTTCTCCTTTTATCTACAGCTACTACTCATTATAGTTTCTTTTATCTTCACTTGTTATTATACCGAGAACATCCTACTTTTTACACTTAAGACGACATCGTAACATGTATACCAACATGTTTGTCACAGTATCGTCACTTTATACAAATAACTTTTGCACTGCTTTACTACTCACCTTACAAAACTGTAAGCACACATAAAGAACAAACCATGCTAGACTTACATATGCATAACGCAAACATATGTAAGGTTTTAAGGAGAATCATCTATGTACAACACAATACCTTTTATGGGAGAAGATATTCGTGTCCTTATTCGCGAAAAATCACTTCATATCGAAAATACAGAGAGCCTTCGCCGCGTATTAAAGAAGAAGCATGCTCCATTTAAGTTAGCTCAATATTTAAAACAACAACATACAAATCAATTTCATACCGTGCTCAATATATCGGATAAATCATTAACAATCGAAATCATCGGTCATGTCTACATTGGAAACTTTGCAGATACCTTAAAGGAAATCCCACGTATACCGAAGATTGCTCCTATTATCGTTAAAAAAGCGTATAAAATTACTGACCATACCGATATTATCGACTGTGGGGAAAAAGAAGTCGATAGTAATCGCTGGGTGTGGGATAAACTTGCTGTTTTATATGATACGATCATGAATAATATGTATGAGGTATTTCAAAGAAATGAAAAAAAGAACTGATTCAAACATTCCCTTTGAATCAGTTCTTTTTTGTTAAGCCTCTAAATTTTGTTTTTGCTGCAGTTCAAACTGCTTCTCACTTCTTCTGGCCATAAATAGATAACATAACACTGCTCCTACTTCACAAAGCGCAATAACAACCCCCATCGGTAATGCTGTATTACTTCCACCGATACCTACTAGCGGCGCAACAAGAGCTCCTGAAATGAACTGTAATAAGCCTAATAAAGCTGATGCTGTTCCTGCAGCTTGTTTCTGATTTCTCATCGCTAATGAAAACCCAGTTGTTGATACAACCCCGACACTTGATACGACAAGGAATAACGAACATAAAACACCGATTAAACCTATTCCTAGTACGATTGTCAGTAGTAAAGATAGGCCACCAACAGCTGCGATAATAATACCAGCAACAAATAATGTCTTCTCATTCACTTTCCCCGCTAAACGACCCGTTACCTGACTAGCAATAATAATACCGATGCCGTTAATCGCAAAGAATAAACTAAATTGCTGTGGTGATGCTCCGTATATGTTCTGCAACACAAATGGTGAGCCCGAAATGTATGCAAACATTGCCGCTGTTACTAATCCTTGTGACAATGCATATCCCATAAACAGACGGTCCTTTAACAATTTTCCGTACGTCGCCAAAGTCCCTGACAAACCACCCGTTTCTCTTTCTTCAGGAGGTAATGTTTCACGCAATACAAAAGTAGCTGAGATTAACATGAATACACTAATTGCTCCAAGAACGATGAAAACACCGCGCCACGTTGTAAACTGTAATAATTGCCCCCCAATAATCGGTGCCAAAATAGGTGCTGCTCCGTTTACTAACATAAGCAGTGAGAAAAACTTCGTCATTTCAGAACCTGAATACATATCACGTACCATCGCACGTGATATAACAATCCCGGCTGATCCTGAAGCTCCTTGTAGGAAGCGCAATAACACTAATGTCCAAATAGATGGCGCAACAGCACAAAGTAAAGAAGAAGCAACATAAATAATAAGAGCAATAATAAGAGGTTTGCGTCTTCCGTAAATATCACTAATTGAGCCAACAAATAATTGTCCTACTGACAGCCCAAGCAAACAAGCTGTTAATGTAAGCTGCGCGAGGGATGCACCTGTTTGCAAATCATCCGTTAACTTCGGTAATGAAGGCAAATACATATCAATAGATAATGGTCCAATCGCCGTAAGTGTTCCTAATACAAGAATCATCCATAACCTGTTTGCCTTTACAGGTTTATATATTTCGTGATTAACTTCATTCACTTTTTCAATTCACCCTTTCCTATACAAACTGAATCGTAACAATTATAGTTACATCATAAACATACGTCAAGTACAGCGCATTTTCCTCTTTCATAATGTAAAAAAAGCGATAGAAATTCTATCGCTTTACTTTTTCACATTGCTATTCGTAAATTTAGATACTGAGGACATCATCTCTCCCGTATCTAAATATGTAATTTGAATTGGGTCTCCTACTTCTGTAAACATAGCATATGGGAATTTCTTCACCGGTATCATAAATACCTTTTGTTCATTCTCTAAAAGTACGTACACGATTGTATTTTCACCTGATTTTTCTTTATATACACGTTGTACAATACCTTCTTTTTGCGCTTCTTTTCCTGTTGAGGTTGGTCTAAATGTATCACCATTACCGCTCATTACGTTTTTATAATTCTCAAGCGCTTCTTTCTGCGAAGAACCTGTCGCAAATATTTTTGCATTAGCAGCATATACAACTGTATGTGCACGTACTAGGCCTCCGTCATCAACAACCGGAATAATCCAAGCTGGTTTACCGTATACGTTATAAATGACAGGCATTGTCCCATGCCATTTCTCTCTCTTAAAGGAATTATCTACTACTTCTGTAGCTGCTGAACCATCCATAATCCCCTTTACTTCTTTTCCATTATAGTAATATAGCTTGCCTGTGCGTGCATCTACTAATGAATAGCCTAGGGCTGAATCTACTCCTTCTTTTGGAGAAGTAAAGTCTGTAAAATAATACAGTGTTCCATCTTTACCAAAGATCGGGGTCACGCCTTCTTTCGTTCCCCACTCAGTCGGAATTTTCATATCTGTTTGTGAGAATTTCGTATTCCAAAATCCGTGAATATATTTACCAAAGTACGTATTTAACGTAGATGCAGTCTCATGATTTAATACACCATCAACAAATTTAGGTGCCTTTCCTTTATCATATCTTTTCACTTCACCTGTTTGTGCATCTACTACGACAACACCTTCTACCTCAAATCCAGATCTTCCTGAAATAAATTCACCATACGTCATTGTATAATATGGTTTTCCTTTATCATCAACCTCAAATTTAGGTTTTCCTTTAAAGATTAAATTTGGTTCTGCTTGCCTTACCACACGCTCTAAATTATTACCAAAAAACATGCTTGGCACATATTTCATTTTATAACCGAGGTGCAGTTTCGCTTCCGCATCAGGATTCGTACCTGACATCGTTACATACCCTGGAATTGTCTCAGCTTTACGCGCTTTAAAAAATCCTGAAACTTCAATCGGCGCTACATATAAAGCTTCGCCGTTTACCATTTGTGGCGTTAATTCTCCTAGCTCAAAATAAGCTACTTTCGGAATATCACCAAATACTTTTTTCATCTTATTCTCCGCTGTCTTTGGCGGCACTGTAAACGGCTGGTCATTTTCAGTAAATGGCTCTGAAATATCTTTCTCTACCTTAACAACAGAATCATATTTCTTTTGCGAGATTACTATATCGTGCAAATAACCAAAGTAGCCGTAACTTGCGAGTAAAATAAACATTAGAAGTCCTTTTAATGTACCTTCTAATTTCCCTATTTGATCTTGTGAAAATAAAACAAGCCCAATTAAAATTGCTACTGCAACAGAATAATGAGTAAGAATCGAGTCTACCCGATCATCAATTAGCCAAAAGTATTCATAGATTGCAATACCTATCCAAAATAAAACAGGAATAACTAAAATAGATGATTTCTTACCCTTTACAACCTTCTTATCTCCCTTCTTATCCACTGCTCGAAGCTTACTACTACTTCTTGTCCATGGAATCAAAAACAAAGTAAGAATAGCTAAAACTACAAATTTCATCAAAGGCACTGTCCCCTTTTCTTTTGTATTCCCTTTTAGTATAACAAATAAAGGGTATTAAGGTGAAAATAGGAATAGTTATATTTTTTTACTACTTAATACAATCCCGCTCACTACATATAGAATAGATGCAATATAAAAAATTGTACCAATCGTAAAGAAATCTACTAAATATCCCGTGGCAATAACCGCTACTGCTCCGCCAATGGATGTCCACACATGGTATTTTCCAATCTCATAACCAGCCTTTTCCTGCGCAACCTTTCGTGCTAATGAAGTCTTCTCAGTATTACGCTGCACAGCACCTAAAACTCCCATTACAATTTGAAGAATATACACATGCCATACTTCCGTGGCAATCGGAAAGCAAAGCATTAAGATTGCCATGGACCAAGCGTATATGATTAATAATTTTTTATCACCTACTTGATCAGATATCTTTCCCACTAGTGGATATACAAGTGCTGATGTTAAAGCAAATAAGCCATACGCCCAGCCAAATTGCGAGAAGCTATTTCCAATGTTTCGAAGCAATAATATATAAAAAGGAAATACCATACTTCCTGCCATCATGATGATACTTTGCGAAGCCACAAATCTTCTATATGTCATTTCGTATACTCCCTATAAAATAAATTCACAAATCTCTCTTCTGAATCTACTTCCTTCTTTTTCTTGAGAAATTCTTCAATACGAGGATATGCCCTCTTTAACTGCTCTTTCGTTGGATAAGAATAGTACGGCAAATAGTAACTACCGTTATGCTTTAAAGTAACATCAATCATCTTCCGAATGACATCCTCTGTTTTCTTTATCTCACTCTCTGAGCGTCCCTGGTTAATCAAAAGAACCAGCGCAAACATATCATCTTTCGCATAGGACAAAACTGCATTTTCATTCTTTTCCACGTAACGAATCGTAATGTTGAGTAAATTAAACTCTTCTTCATTTAATACGTTACGTAAACCATCTATATACTCCGTGAAAGCATCTATAGGCACAAAGTATTCTTGTAACACTTCGGTCCTATTTGGATTTTCATATTCCATAAAAGCACTATCTGATCTCATAACATTATTACGCGTCTCATACTTTCCATCTGTACGTTCAAAATAACCTCTTTGTATATCCCAAAACGTATTCTTTCCCCAATCACTATAACGTGATAACCCAAGTAAAAATTTCGGTACCGCTATAATATTTTCTTCCTTTAATTCACTGTACTCTTCTCTCATATTTTGATTTTGTGCCAAAGTATAATCTGTCACATACATCTCTTTTAAAAATGAATTTGGAGCAACAGAAATACGCGCTAAGTGCATACGAACATTTTCATCTCTTTTCACTTTCTCTTTGAAATAAGATACGTATTCTTTATAATCTATCATTCTCGTGTGCATTTCATATAATTCATCATCTGTTAACTTCAGCGTCACATCTAAAATAACTCCAAATAAACCGTAACCCCCAATGACATATGGAAATAACTCTGCATTTTCTTCTCTACTTACATTACGTACCGTACCATCTGCCATTAACAATCTAAATGAATCTACTGTATCAATTAGTGCCTCATGACGAATATCACGCCCGTGTACATTTACACTTAATGAACCACCAACAGTAAAAATATTTTGAGACTGCATGACCTGTACCGCAAGGCCATATGGATTTATTTTCTTCTGAATATCATTCCACGTGACACCACTTTGAACTGTAATCTGCTTCTTCTCTGGATCAAATTCTAATATTTTATTATATCCTTTCATATCGAGCATCGTGCCATTTGGATAATATGTCTGTCCTCCTTGGCTATGTTGCATGCCTGCAATGGAAATTTTCTCTCCTGAAACTTTTGCATCTCGCACTAATTTTATTAACGAGCGCTCTTCCGTAGCACTTTCAACACGTTTTATTTTTGTCGGAAGCAATTTACCTACATCACTCATAATGGGATGATCAATTTGTTTTTTATACGTATGTACAGACGTTGCAAGCAAAACCGTATATGCAACAATGACCGCCGCTATCTTTCCTTTTTTCAAATGACACTCTCCTCTTCTACATCTTTTCCTCTTTATATTGTACCTATTTTCCTATGAAGAAAGAATACAAAAAAGAGGGACCTTATTTTAGGTCCCTCCTTATCAAAACTGTTACTTTGCTGCTGGCAATTGTATTGGGTCAAACTTTTCATACGACGTATATTTTGCGTTCGTAATAATGTGTGCTTTATCCTTGCCATTGCTACTCATAATCATGTCTATCTTTGCTGATTCATATTTAAAATCTTTTGTAATGATATATTCTGCATCCACTTCTTCTATCTTCGCATTTTGTGCTTGTAACATTTTCTTCTGCGTTTCATCCATGCTAGTTAACATACTTTCTGTTTCTTGCCCTTTTAATGTAAATTTCAGTTTATATTTATCTCCGCTTTTCTCCAGCTTCATTTTATCTAAAACTACTTCCGGTACTTCTAATTTATCTATAATATCTTGAGTCGCTTTCATTCCACCAGCGTTTAATTGCTCCTCTGGTACGGTTACAACTTCTCCTGTATTAGGGTTTTTTACCTCACCAGCAACTTTACCATCCACAGTATACACTACAACATCTGTACCGGAAATATTCATTTCAGAACGAGAATTCTTTGTCTTTGGCTCTAATTGCATCTTAGCCTTTAATATATCCATCTCTGTTCCCTCAGCTTTTACCCCTACACCATATGTCATCGTTACATGTTCTTCATTTTTAAAAGCTTCATTCGTTTTCTTGAAAACATCTTTCGCCGTTAATTCCTTTTCTTTTTGAACGGATTCTTTTTTCGGCTCATCCGTCTTTGCTGTTTTCTCATTACTACACCCTACCCCTAGACTGATTGCAAGTACTAAACTTGAAACAAAAATAATTTTTTTCATACTGTTGCCCCCTTTCCCAAAATAATATCACCTCTTTTCCTATGAAATCTATATAATTTTTAATCTATACTCACTATATAGCGACATGTTTAATAAAGATCTTAAATATGATGTAAATAAAGACAACTCATTTCAGGAGGACATTATGAAGGCGATCATTTGCACACAGTATGGACCACCTAACGTTCTTCAGCTTCAAAATATAGAGAAACCTATACCTAAAAAGAACGAAGTATTAGTTAAAATTCACGCAACAAGTGTATCGACTGGAGATTGTAGAATACGCGGATTTAATAGCCCTCTATTATTTTGGATTCCTATGCGACTTATATTAGGACTTAGAAAACCGAGAAACCCTATACTTGGCGTAGAATTAGCAGGAGAGATAGAGGAGATCGGGACAGATGTAACTCAATTTAAAAAAGGAGATCAAATTTTTGCATTAACAGAACTAAATCTTGGTGGTTATGCCGAATACACATGCGTGCATGAAAGTGGATTAATAACATTAAAACCTACCAATGTAACGTATGAAGAAGCGGCAGTTATTCCTTTTGGTGGAACTTCAGCGTTGCATTTTCTGAGAAAAGGCCGAATAAAAAAGGGGCAACAAGTTCTCATATATGGTGCCTCTGGATCAGTAGGAACAGCTGCCATACAACTCGCTAAATATTTTGGTGCGATCGTTACAGCTGTTTGTAGTAATTCAAATTTTGAACTAGTGCAATCTTTAGGAGCGGATAAAGTGATTGATTATACGAAAGAAGATTTTACTAAGCGGCGCGAGCGTTACGATATTATATTTGATGCAGTTGGGAAGCATAAAAAATCCCTTTGTAAACAAGTATTAGCGCCTAATGGAAAATATGTATCTGTGAATGGAATGATGGCAAAAGTAAGTAAAGAGGATATGATTCTACTAAAAAGACTAACTGAAACAGAACATTTAAAACCTGTTATTGATAGAACTTACCGATTAGAAGAAATTGCTGAAGCTCATATGTATGTGGAAAAAGGGCATAAAAAAGGAAACATTTCGATTACCTTAAAATAAAATATATTCAGAAAACAATATTGACAATTCTTTTTGTAAGATTTACTATTAGTACCATACTAAAAAACTACATACACATACTCTTATCAAGAGTGGCGGAGGGACTGGCCCGATGATGCCCGGCAACCGAGCTTATGACGTATAAGCTAAGGTGCTAATTCCTGCAAAACGAGTTTTCGTTTTGGAAGATAAGAGAGGAACCTATTTCGTCTATTCGGCACCTCTCTTATTTTGAGAGGTGCTTTTTATTTTGGAACGTATATGAAGGGGGAATCATAGATGAAGAAAGTATTATTAAGCATTGTAAGCGGAGCGGTACTATTATTAGGCGCATGTAGCGCAGGTTCAGATAAACAAGTAAAAGCGTTAGATGAGAAAAAGATTACTGTCGGTGTAACAGGCGGGCCGCATGAGCAGATTTTTGAAAAGGTAAAAGAAGTGGCAGCGAAAGATGGTCTCGAAATTGATATAAAAGTATTTAATGATTATGTAGCACCAAACGTATCCCTCGATGAAAAAAGCCTTGATGTAAATAGCTATCAAACGAAATCATATTTAGACGTATTTAAAGCTGAACGTAATATGAAATTAACCGAAGTATTTTCAACAGTAACATTCCCTATGGGCGTCTATTCTAAAGACATAAAAGATGTAAAAGAATTAAAAGAGGGCGACGCAATCGCTGTCCCAAATGACCCAACGAATGAACTTCGTGCTTTAAAGTTATTTGAAAAAGCAGGGGTTTTAAAAGTGGATCCAAAAGCGACAGAAAAAGCGACTGCGAAAGATGTAATTGAAAATCCAAAAAAATTAAAGATTGTTGAGTTAGAGGCATCTCAATTACCAACACAACTAAGTGAAGTAAAAGCAGCTGCAATTAATACAAACTTTGCATTAGGTGCAAAATTAAGCCCTGCGAAAGATTCCATTTTCCGTGAAGGCAAAGATTCGCCTTATGTGAACTGGGTCGTTGTTCGTACTGAAAATAAAGATGATGTTGTTGTAAATATATTAAAGAAAGCTTATCAATCTAAAGAAGTAAAAGAATTTATCGAGAAAAAATTTGATGGTTCTGTTTTACCGTCTTGGTAGGAGCTGACGATAATGATTGAATTAAAAAATGTATCCAAAGTATTTACAACAAAAAAGGGGAATGTGGAAGCTCTTAAGTCCACTTCCCTCCAAGTAAAAAAGGGCGAAGTATTTGGAATCATTGGATATAGTGGCGCTGGCAAAAGTACATTAATTCGCTGTGTAAATTTATTAGAAAAACCAACGACAGGAAATATTATTGTAAACGAGCAAGATTTAACAACACTGTCTACAAAAGAACTAGCAAAAGCGAGACAAAAAATCGGGATGATTTTTCAAGGATTCAATTTGCTCAAAACTGTTACCGTTTATGAAAATATCGCATTACCGTTACGCCTTGCTGGCGTTCCAAAATTAGAAATTGAAAAAAGGGTAGAAAAGTATTTACGTATTGTCGATCTTTTTAATCGAAAAGATGCCTATCCGAGTGAACTTTCTGGTGGCCAGAAACAACGTGTTGCCATTGCACGTGCACTATCACATGAACCGGAAGTGTTATTAAGCGACGAAGCAACGAGTGCTTTAGATCCAGAAACAACTGATTCTATTCTTGACCTATTATTAAAGATTAATGAGGAAATCGGGATTACAATTTTATTAATTACACATGAAATGAATGTCATCCAACGTATATGCGACCGAGTTGCTGTTATGGAACATGGAGCAGTAATTGAAAGCGGGACTGTGAAGGAGATCTTCACAAACCCACAACATGTAACAACGAAGAAATTTGTAAATAGTGCATTTGCAGCAAAAATCCCAGCTGAAGTACAAAAAGAACTACAAAGAACCGGAGAAATCGTAACACTTTCATTTATAGGAAATTCTTCTGGTGAACCAGCGTTAGCTATCGCTACAAAACGTTTCCAAGTGTATCCAAATATTTTATCCGGTAATATTACACAGTTAAAACATGAGGCATACGGGAAACTTGTCATTCATATGCAAGGGGAACAAAATGAAATCAACCACGCTTTATCATTTTTACAAGAGCAAGGAATCATCGTAGAAGGGGGTAGAACAGATTATGGGAAACAAGTCCTTTTTGGATGAATGGGGTAAAGTCATATGGGAAGCAACCATTCAAACATTTCAAATGACATCTATTTCACTATTCATCTCTATCCTTATTGCACTACCACTTGGTGTTACACTTGTTTTAACGAGACCTGGTGGGCAGCACGAAAATAAAATCATTTACCCAATTCTTAATACAATTATTAATATCATTCGCTCTCTTCCATTTATCATTCTATTATTCTTCATTTTACCTTTTACAAAGTTTCTAATGGGAACCTCCATTGGTGTACAAGGCGTAATCGTACCGCTTGTCGTATTCACGGCCCCTTATATTGCACGATTAATGGAAACTGCTTTATTAGAAGTAGATCGCGGCGTTATTGAAGCCTATCAAGCGATGGGCGTTTCTACTATAAAAATTATTTGGCACATTATGGTGAAAGAAGCTCGTCCCTCCCTTGTACTTGGATTAACAATTGCAACGATTGGCTTAATCGGCGCAACAGCAATGGCTGGTCTTGTAGGCGCTGGTGGGCTAGGAGATTTAGCATACCGCTTCGGACATTTACGCTATGAACCTGAAGTAATGTATGCAACTGTCTTTATTTTAATTATCCTCGTTCAAGGATTACAGTCTTTAGGGAATGGTATTGCACGAAGGTTGAAGAAAGATTAAAAAAGAAGGTATCTCACTAAGGTGAGATACCTTCTTTTTTATCTTTTAAATCCACCTTCTGAATGAATAACTTGCCCAGTAATCCACTCAGCTTCTTCACTTACTAAAAATTTAATGAGTCTAGCTGCATCCTTTGGCTCACCAATTCTGCCAAAAGGAAACATCGGCTTTAACCCTTGTTTTATCTCTTCAGTCATCCATCCTGTATCAGTTGGTCCTGGATTAATTGCATTCACTGTTATTCCTAAATGAGCTACCTCTGCTGACAACGTACTAGTAAGAGCATCAATAGCTCCCTTCGTTGTTGCATACGCTAGTTCTCCTACCATAGGACTTTGAAATTGCCCCGAAGTCATATTCACAATTCTACCACCAGATTTTTTATCAAATCCTCGGGCAAATTGACTACTGAGCAATGTAGTCGCACGAATATTCACCATATAATGCTTATCTAATTCTTCAGCAGTCAACGTAGAGAAATCATTATTCGTAGAATATGCTGCATTATTAATTAATATATGAGGGTACCCTAATTGTTCAGTAACTTTATTTATAAGCTCTTTCGGTGCATCATTCTGAGTTAAATCTAACTCCATACTTGAGACTTTAACACCGTTTTTTAGTAACTCTTCTTTTAATTGTATTTGTTCATTTTTATCAACGCCCCAAGGCATCTCTTTATCGTAAGCTGTCCAATACGTAAAAAATATATCGTATCCTGATTCAGCTAATTCTTTACAAACCGCTGCGCCTATACCATCTAGACGACTTACCCCTGTAATAACTGCTACTTTATTTTTTAATTGGTTCATCATATACTCCTCCAAGTTTAAAGGACGCATATTTTATATAAGAGATATAAACTTTCCCACAAAAAAGACAGATACATAAAATAGGCCCCTATCCTTATAAAAGGGATGTACAATCCAAATATGCATTCCTTGAATGATTTACAGATGACTAAATAAACCCTCGCTTATGAGAGCAAAATTCATCTATCTAGTTTCTAATCATTACAAGTTCATCCACATATTGAGTCTTTGTCTCCTTTACATATATCTCCAAATTTTATTTTAGCACTAAAGATTTAATATTTCAAAAAATAAAAGAACCACTCCTATTTATAAAGTATCGTGTACTATAAACCATAGTGAATAACTAATTTAAATTTAAGTGTATACATTTATCATTACCTATTCGTTGTATAAGTGTAGGGAGGAAAAGTGATGGGAAAAGAAAATATATTTACCTCCTATCTTATCAATCTAGGGGAGGAAGTGTTCAAACTACTACTAGCGAAAGGGGCTATAAAAGAAGATGCAGAAGACATCATCCAAAATACCTTCTATAAAGTATACACATTGCTAGATAATCTAACCGAGAGTAACATACGTCCATGGTTTTTCAGAGTCGCATTAAATGAATACATTGATTTAAAACGCAAAAAAGAACAGCAAAACATCTACTTAACTGAAGAAATCTATTCAAAACTTCAATATACAGACCGAGAATTGGATACAGTTTTAAATAAAGATGAGATTTTCTATTTATTAAAAGATATAAAATTAGAATATAAAGAAGCCTTCTTTTTAAAATATTATTACAATTTTACATACGAAGAAATCGCTCTAATACTAGATATTCAAGTAAACAGCGTCAAACAAAAATTACATCGTGCACGTAAGACAATTCATTCTAAAGTAGGAGGAAAAAATTAATGGATACTTCTTTAAAAGATGCTTTAAAAAAGGCTAAAAGGAAACAGTTGCTTAAAATCATCATTACCTCTATTATCGTTGTCATGATGCTTATCCCTATCATTTATAAAGTTGGCAATTACTTCGCAGCGAAAAGCTCTACGAAACTTCACGAACATCTCTTTTTACATAACGTAATTGCAGAACCGAATGTACAAATTGATTCTCAAGTAACAAGTAATTCATCTATGTTTGGCGGCAATATTATATCAAACCGTTCCAAAAACATTAACGGTTATGTAGTCCCATGGAACACATTAACAAGTTCTTATGGTTGGTTCCTGACTCATATTGACTTCAATGAGTTAACACCTGGCTTTTATTGGTCAGATACAAATTTCTATGAGTATGATAAACAAACAAAGAATAAATTTGCGACATTTTATAATCCGGCTATTAAAGATTATCACGATGGTGTGCAAAATGAATTAGGTGAAGTTTCACAAATGAACAACTATGTTGCCGAAGTTGCCATCTCTTTCAATCAACCCTATACATTAAAAGAGGTTCAAACAAAAATACCAGATAACTTAAATATCGTATGGCTATATATGACCTCACCAATCAGAGATGAAAGTAAAGGACCTGCTGGTATGCCTGTTTACGGATTCAATCCAGACAAGTCCCCTAAAGAAGCGTACAAAGAGTTCATTGATTCACTTAATCAATACGATGACGATGGACATGACGAAGATATACAGAAGTTTTTAAAAGCAAACAAAAACAAACCATTTGATCAAGTGAAAATTTTAGGTGTTATGCTAACAGGAAAAACGGAAAACTTTAAAGCATTAGAAAACCAAGATTTTATTCGCGGTGCTTCTGTAGGGGTGACTGCGCAAGTTGTTCCTTATATAAAGCCAGAGAAATAATACGTAATGCCCAGATACACTAAAAAAACTACATGAATCTGTTTACTATGGGAGCTCTCTACTAAAATAGATAGCTCCCATACTACATTTATTCTTCACCTTCCAAAAATAAATTTCAAAATGCTTTATGTACAATTTTACAAATAAAAAATCATAAACTTGTTCACATTATATCCATTGTGAATTTGTTCACAATGGATATATAATAAACATGTAAATACAATATTGGAGGGATTTCAATGGTTATCAATTTTTTAAGAACTGATAAACGTGCTACTTTCATATTATTACTTTTACGGCTTTACATAGGGTATACATGGTTCGCTGCTGGGATAGGCAAAGTCTTCGGACAATCTTTTGACGCAAGTGGCTTTCTAAAGGGTGCTATTGCTCAAGCATCAGGTGACCACCCTGCAGTACAAAGTTGGTGGGCAGATTTTCTTCAACATTTTGTCCTTCCAAACGCAGACCTATTTAGCTTTTTAGTTCAATGGGGAGAAATTTTAGTAGGTCTAGGTTTAATTTTAGGCGGATTAACAAAAACAGCTGCATTTTTCGGAATCATAATGAATCTTTCATTTTTATTAAGTGGAACCGTTAGTGTAAACCCAAACCTGCTTATTTTGACTATGTTCATTTTAGTTGCAGGGCAGAACGCTGGACGTATTGGATTAGATGGCTATGTTTTCCCTAAACTTTTCCGTAAAAACAACCACGGAACATATAAATTAAGTAAAACTGCATAGTAACAGTTTACTTTTAAAATATAAATAAGAAAAAGAGCCTGAATATAGGCTCTTTTTCTTATTTCTCCTAATTTAAACTTTTAACGAGCCACGAAAACCTCTGGCAGCATAGTAAGAGTCTGCTCCATTATGGTACACGAAAACATGTCCAAAGCGATAATCGCAAAATAAAGCACCACCGAGTTCTCGAATATCTGAAGGTGTTTGTACCCAACTTGATGATTTCATGTCAAAATCGCCAAGTTGTTGCAATTCCCGATACTGTTCTTCCGTTAATAATTCAATGCCCATAGCATTGGCAACATCAATAACGTTATTTTCTGGTTTATGTTTTTTTCTTGATTCTAACGCTTCAAGATCATAACAAAGACTTCTGCGGCCTTTAGGACTCTCCTTTGAACAATCATAGAAAGTATATTCGTCCTTTTCTTCATCATAACCAACAACATCCGGTTCACCACCAGTTATTTCCATTTCGTTAAGTGACCACATTTTTTCATTATTAGTAGTCAGCTTCGCTTCAACTTTAGCCCATTCAAGACCTTCATGGCGGTTCATGTTTTTCTCAAAACGAGCTTGCAATACTTTCAATAACTCTTCACGTTTTTCTACTAGTAAGTCATTTTTATTTCCTGTCATATTAGTCCTCCCTGATGTATGTACTGATAGTAGTTTAAGTATATATTTTATAATAAATCATCTCAATATGAAGACCGTTTCAACCTTATGTCTTGTACAAACATCCCTTACAAAGCCCTAAAACCCTCCATACTCTCTCCAAGAATATAGTGTGAAAACCACATCAAGTTCTGCTTCATAATAGCCACATGAACTCCTGGTTGGTCAGAACTATATGCCATTCCTTTAAATATAATTAATTCTGTATCAACTTCCATATCCATTAATCCTTGATATAGATCATATGCATTTGTAATTGGAATTCTTGCATCCTTTTCCCCATGTTGAATTAAGGTAGGCGTACAAGCTGATTTAATATACGTCATAGGTGATGTCTTCGTATATATCTCTGGATCATTCCATGGAGTATTTCCTAAATACATTCTAATAAAGTAAGGTATATCTGTATTTACATAATGGGTACTCCAGTTAGTTATTCCACCGCCAACTGAAATAGCTTTAAACCGACTACTAAACGTAGAACAGAAAGCTGATACATATCCACCGTTGCTCCATCCCATAACTCCTACTCTATCCTTGTCTACCATCCCTTTTTCTACTAGTTCATCCACTCCAGATATAACATCATCGTAGTCAGCAATCCCCTGTTTTCTATAGTTAGCTTTTAAAAATTCATTACCATAACCTGAACTTCCTCTGTAATTTGGTTCTAAAACGATAAAGCCTTTTTCAACAAACTGTTCAATCGGATATTTCTCATTGAAGCAGTCTGAAAATATCGGAAAAGATGCCCAAGCCGGACCGCCGTGAATTACTACTAATAAAGGATATTTTTTATTAGTGTCCAACTCTACTGGCGTTGATAAAACACCTTCTATTTCAAGACCATCGCTACTTTTCCATGAGATGATTTCCCTGTTACTTCTAAGTTTCCCTTTGAAAAAGCTATTTTCATCCGTTATTTTTTTATCGTCTAAATAGATTTCAAAGGTTTCATTTGTTATAGCCTTATTGTAGGATATATGTTTGCCATCCTTTGTTATAGAAGCATCCATTATAAAGCCATCTACTTTTTCGCTTAATATTTCCACAGTGCCATCTTCGGCTAGCAATCCAATAAGATAATTCGTTTTATTCTGCCACCTAATTAAAACCCCTTTAGCTGCCCACTGTAATGGCATAACCGTACTATCAAAATCTGTTAAAGGTTGAATTAGCTCTCCGGTATTTATATCATATATCTCTAACGTACTATCTTGTATATGGTTTCTATAGTAACCCTTCTCTCTTATGCTTGCTGTGTAACATATTTCACTGCCGTCAGGAGAAAAGCAAACACTCCCTCCCAACAACTTATCCACATTCAGCTTTTGTAGCTCTCCAGCTTTAATATGGAGTATGTATAGATCTCCATTTATATAATCTGCCATATTTGAGCTTGGTGTCGCCATAAATACAACCTTTTTACCATCATTTGAAATATCAAATTCATGGATATGAAAATCCTTACCATCCGTTAATTGATAAACAACTCTGTTCTCGTGTTCATCTGTATCACTTTGTATCACCTTCTCTATTTCAATGTAATATAAACAATTATTCTGGTGTTCCTTACCTATATGTTGAAAATCTCCATATAGATCCTTACGTTTCTTTATCTCCTCACATTCTTTTGACTGCGTAACATAATAAAGACCCTTGCCAGTAGGACCCCATTTGAATGTACTGACTCCTTCTTTCTCATCGGTAATTTGAACCTCTCTATAACCATCTAGTGACTTAACAAATATCTGATTTTTCCCATCACCAACTGGACTAAGATATGCGATACACCTAGCATCTGGAGACCATAATGGGTGTGTACTATCTATATCACCATTTGATAATGGGTAACTCTGCTTCTTATCTTTTTCATATATCCATACATGATTCCTATATGTATTGTCTTTCCAATCAGCCGTCTTCTTAACAAATGCTACGTTTTTACCATCATCACTTATGTTTGTACTTGATACGGTTGGCAATGAAATAATCTCTTCTATACTTAGATATGTTTTTTCATTCACTTTCATCAATATCCCCCCTTGAAATGTCCATAAATCTCTCGTCTCTTTTTGCCGTAATAAAGGAAATTGTTCACGAATACTTAAAATGATAACGGAAAATTCAGATAAGTAAAAGTGAAGTCGATAAAGTAAAACTTTAATTTATGGAGTTCTATCCACTTACCAATTCTAGATGTTCTTTTTCGACACAAAAACACCCCTTTTAGATACAAATTTGTAAATTTATTTTAAAGCTATAACTATATATTGGTTTGGAATAAAATTTGATAAAAATGAAGTCACAAATCTTTATTTAACAACAAAAAAATTCATTTTGAAAAAACGATTGATCAAAATAGAATCACTCTTTTTAACTAAGTATGAGATTTTTATAAAAAAATTTTAATCAAAACTCACTTAGAATCTTTACTTGAAGGAATAAAGCTTCGCATCTTTTTTGTGAACATCGTTAAACTAAGATAAATTTTGACCGTATCTGTAATTAATTGTAAAATATTATACATAGAAAGGTATTATAAAATAAATATAGAAGGGGTATGTTTTTTAGTTTTAAAGGGGCTAAAGCACATCTATTTTATGTTTTGAAAGGGAGAATTGAAAAATCATATGAAGAATTTCAAAAAGAGTACAGGTAAAATTTTACTAGCATCTGGATTAGTAGTTTCTATGTCAGCTTGTAGTGTAACAAATTTATTTGGAGAAAAAGAAAAAACAAATGCTGAATCTGGTAAACAAGAAAGTAAAGAAACTAAGACAGAAGGTAAATCATCTGAAACAAAGGAAAAATCAACTAACTCAAAAGAAGAAAGTAAAGATGTTAAGATGATTATGGTTTTGCCTGAGGATTACCCACAACTTATGGTAGACATTGAAGAAGACTTATTAAGACGTCTAGATTACTATGATGCTTCTGTGAGGGATAATAAAAAGGGAAGTAAGTCAAATGAAGAGGTACGAGATAGTATTAAAGACTTAGATAAAGTATTTAATAAAATAGAGCGTATAGATGCACCAGGAAAATACAAGGAAGATCATAAGGAAATTGTAAAAGCTGTTCAAAAGTTAAAAGAATCTTTCAAAGAAGTATCGAAGTTATTTGATTACTCTAAAACACTTAAAGATACGGATGATGCAATCATAGATAAAGCAAACAATAAATTAGATGAAGCAAAACGCATTTGGAAACCTGTATTTAATAAGTTAAAAGCGGAAGCTAAGGGTGGTTCAACAACTACTTCTACAACAAGTGGTACTAGTTCTTCTAACTCACCGAGTTTATCTAGTGGTAATACAGTTAAAACATACAGTACCCAAGATAAAACTGGTATATTCAAAGGAAAAATTGATACACCAGACGAGGATTCCGCTAAGTTTAAGAATGTACAGAACAACTATAAAGACGGTACAGAGCTTGTAGGTAATTGGGGTATTGATTACGGAGACGGAGTCAAAACTACGTTAGTCCTAAAAGCAGATAAGACATTTGAAACATATGCAAATGGTTCTTATCCAAATAAAGATAATTACTTAACAGGAACATACCAAGCAGACGTTTCTTCCCATCAGTTAACGCTAATGGTGGAAAAAGGAACTCAAAATGGTCAAGAAGTGAAATTGGAAAGACCTATTTATTCATCATATGAGGTTAAAAATTTAGATGGTAAAGTGTTACAGATTTTCCACATAGACGAACAAGTAACAATTTGTTATGTAAAACAATAAATAACTAAAAAAACTCTGTAAAATGATTTTTACAGAGTTTTTTCTTAGTTTTAATTTATTTCAAACGTATAACTATACTTATTAACCTACCAATCTCCTACTCAACAGTAACAGACTTAGCTAAGTTACGTGGCTTATCAACGTCACACTCGCGGTGAAGTGCTGCGTAGTATGAGATAAGTTGTAATGGAATAACTGCTACTAGCGGTGCTAGCGCTTCGTGTACAGCTGGTAATACGAAGCTGTCTCCTTCCATTTCTAAGCCTTTCATTGAGATGATACATGGGTTAGCTCCGCGTGCTACTACCTCTTTCACGTTGCCGCGAATTCCAAGGTTTACGTGCTCTTGTGTAGCAAGTGCGATAACTGGTGTACCATTTTCGATTAAAGCGATTGTACCGTGTTTTAACTCTCCTCCAGCGAATCCTTCTGCTTGGATGTAAGAGATTTCTTTTAGTTTTAACGCACCTTCTAATCCTACGTAGAAGTCTACGCTACGTCCGATGAAGAAACAGTTACGCGTTGTCGCTAAAAATTGTTTTGCTAATGCGTCCATTTCTTCTTTTTGATCACAAAGTTCTATCATTGCATTTGCTACAAGTCCTAGTTCGTGTGTTAAATCGAAATCAAGAACTTCACCTTTTGCTTTAGCAATATCAGCCGCTAAAATTGAAAGTACTGCAAGCTGTGCTGTGTAAGCTTTCGTTGATGCAACTGCAATTTCTGGTCCAGCGTATAACGGAAGTGTATAATCAGCTTCACGAGAAAGCGTAGAACCAGGCACGTTTGTAATTGTTAATGCTTTATGTCCCATTTCATTTGTTTGCACAAGTACTGCACGGCTATCAGCTGTTTCACCACTTTGTGAAATGTAAATGAAGAATGGTCTTTCTGTTAATAATGGCATGTTGTAAGAGAATTCACTTGCCACGTGTACTTCAGCTGGCATTTTTGCAAACTTCTCGATAAATTGTTTTCCAACAAGACCTGCATGATAACTCGTTCCACATGCAATGATGTAAATACGATCGCTATCTAAGATCGCATTGCGGATGTCTTGATTTAATTCAATTTCGCCATTTTCATCTTGATACTTTTGAATTATATTACGGATTACAAGTGGTTGCTCATCGATTTCTTTAAGCATGAAATGAGGATATGTTCCCTTTTCAATATCACTTGCGTCTAATTCCGCTGTAAACGGTGCACGTTCAATCGTTTCACCTTGTAAGTTTTTAATTGTAATACTTTCTTTCGTTACGATTACGATTTCTTTATCCATTAACTCAATAAATTGATCTGTAACTTGTAACATCGCCATAGCGTCGCTTGCCACAACATTAAAGTTGTCACCAACACCTACTAATAGCGGGCTTTTGTTTTTAGCAACATAAATCATGTTTGGATTTTCAGCATCAAGTAATCCGATTGCATAAGAGCCATGTAAAAGAGATAGCGTATTACGGAACGCTTCTTCTACACTTAATCCTGTGCTCACTTGTTGTTCCATAAGCTGTACGATAACCTCTGTATCTGTTTCACTTACGAACGTTACATCTTGTAAATATTCCTTTTTCACTAATTCATAGTTTTCAATTACACCGTTATGAACTAATGTAAAGCGTTTTGATGTACTTTGATGCGGATGCGCGTTTACTTTACTTGGAACACCGTGTGTAGCCCAGCGTGTGTGTCCGATACCCACGCTTGCTGCTACGTTCTCATCTACGATTTCACGAAGTTTTGCGATACGGCCTTTTTCTTTGTATACAACAACACCGTTCTCTGCTTGTACTGCAATACCTGCTGAATCATATCCACGATATTCTAGCTTTTCTAAACCTTTTAATAAAATTTCCTTTGCATCTTGCTCTCCAATAAATCCTACGATTCCACACATGTTTAGTCGCCGTTACAAATGCTTACACTGCTCTGCGAACATGTAACGACATAGTCCGATACCATTTTTATTTATACTAAAAAACGGATTACATATTGCTAGCCCTGTAAGCTTGTAACGGCTTTCACCTTCCTCTCGATTGGGTTTAAGTCCGTATATACTTATACAGCTAGTTTTCATCCGTTCCTCTTCTCTCATCACACTTTCACCTTTGTCCACTAAGTCACCTTAATGATTTAAGTAAAAGCTTGCGGTTGTGATGAACAACCGGGAGTCATCCGCCGAAATCTCGATAAACCCCACCTCGTCAACTACACTATTTGTAGTTCTGGCGCTTTTATAATTTACAATATTTCCTTTGAGAAAAAGAACAAGACCATCTTATAACAAACATGGATAAACCGTCAATGAAATTTTTTTCATCGTCTATAAAACATATGAAAAAGGAGCACTTTTTGTGCTCCTTTTTCATATAAATTCAGCTAATTATTCAGCGCCAACTTCAGCTTTCACAACTTCTACAATGCGATGTACATATGCATCACAAACTTCTTGTGTTGGTGCTTCTGCCATTACACGAATAAGTGGCTCTGTTCCAGATGGACGAACAAGAATACGGCCATCACCGTTCATTTCTTCCTCTACAACACGAATAATTTCTTTAATTTTTTCATTTTCTAATGCTAATTTTTTATCTGTTACACGAACGTTTACTAACAATTGTGGGAATTTCGTCATTTCTCCTGCAAGCTCAGATAATGGCTTTTTCGTCATTTTCATGATGTTTACAAGTTGAAGTGCACTTAACATTCCATCACCAGTTGTAATGTAATCAAGTAAGATAATATGGCCTGATTGTTCTCCACCTAGATTGTAACCTCCACGCTTCATTTCTTCCATAACGTAGCGGTCACCAACTGCTGTTTTATCACTTGTAATATTATTTGCTTCAAGTGCCTTGTAGAAACCTAAGTTACTCATAACAGTTGAAACAACTGTATTATGTTTTAATTGACCAGTTTCTTTCATATATTTCGCACAAATGAACATAATTTGATCACCGTCAACGATGTTTCCTTTTTCGTCTACAGCAATTAAACGGTCGCCATCGCCATCAAAAGCAAGTCCGATATCCGCACCTTTTTCTTTTACCAATTCAGCTAAGCCTTCTGGATGTGTAGATCCTACACCCTCATTAATATTCATACCGTTTGGAGAAGTTCCCATTGTTGAAATATCAGCTTCTAGGTCTGCAAATAAGTATGGAGCTAGAGAAGAAGTTGCACCATGTGCACAATCTAAAGCGATATGTAGGCCAGAGAAATCTTCTTCAACAGTTTGTTTAATGTACTGTAAATATTTTTGTCCACCTTCAAAGTAATCGCTCACTTGTCCAAGATTAGTACCTGTCGGACGTGGTAGTTCATCAACTTCTTTGTCTAATAAAGCTTCAATCTCAGCTTCTTGCTCATCTGTTAATTTAAAGCCGTCTGAACCAAAGAATTTAATACCGTTATCTTGTACTGGATTATGAGATGCAGAAATCATAACACCCGCTTGTGCATCTAGTGCTTTTGTTAAATAAGCAACGCCCGGTGTAGAAATAACGCCAAGGCGCATTACTTCTGCTCCAGTTGATAATAGACCTGCTACTAAAGCTCCTTCTAACATATGACCAGATACACGTGTATCACGACCGATAATTACTTTTGGACGATCTGTATCTTTTGTTAATACATAACCACCAAAACGTCCAATTTTGAAAGCTAATTCAGGTGTTAACTCCTTATTTGCAACTCCGCGTACTCCATCTGTACCAAAATATTTACCCATTATGATTCGCTCCTTTTTCTTGCTCTTTTTGATTATCTACTGTTGGTTCTTGACTCGTTTCTTTATCTTTATCTTGATTTTGATTTTGGTTTTGATTCTTTTCCTGTTCTTTTTCTGAATCAGGTTCAGGATTTTTTGGTTTCTCATTTTGATTTTCTTGATCCGTATTTGAATCCGGTTGTTGACCGTTACCCTGTACTTCTTTATCTGGTTTTTCTTTCTTCACAATAGTAACTTTAGCACTTTTTTGTTTTGGCTCTATTGAAATATTACCAGGACCGCTCACTTGAATGGAAATATCTTTCGTCCCTGAGGATACATTTTGCAGATTAATTACCGCTGTTATTTGAGCAGCTGTTATTTTATCTACTATACTTGCTTCTCCTGAAATATCAACACTTATCTTTCCATCTTGCGGCGAAAGTAGCTGAGCAGTAACATCTTTAGACAGTCCATTTTTCTGGATTGGGATACCATCAATCGTTTTTGTTTTCGTTTGTTTTGTTTTTTGCACTCCCACCGAAACCTTCACTTGATTCGGTTTTGCACTTGTTACACCCTTGGGTAATAAAACAGAGGCATCGAATGTTGTAGACTCTGTCAATTGACTAAGATCTACTTCGACCCCCTCTAGCGATTGTATATTATCCAAAATATCTTTTGGACCAGCTATCGTTACTTCTCTCGGTTCAACACTGATATTTGTAACCGCCAATCCTTCTGCTAAACTCCCCTTCTTCGTATACGTTACAGGAACAGTTTTTTCAGTATTATTGGCTGTAGTTTGCGTTGCCACATTCAACGTTACACTAATCTTAGATGGACTTGTTCTTACATTTAAACGTTTTCCTTCTTTATTGTATAATGTAACTTCGGGCGTTTTTGTAACAGTTTTATTAACACCTTTTAAATCAACATACGCTTTGGCAGAGGAAATGCTTTCAATTTCTTCTTTCGTCCCAACTACCTCAACAGTATCCGGTTTAAGGCTTGATTTTTCTAGAGTAGCCCCCGCTGGCATCTGATCCTCATTTGATAATTTCAGATCTACATGAACATATTTTCTCGCCTTTTCATGAAGAGTAACTTTAATTGTTGATGGCTGAACTGTTCCTTTCACATCATCTGGAAGCCCGTTCGTTTTTAAAGAAATCTCATAAGTTCCTTTTGGACTATCTCGCAAATCAACCGGTATGTCAAATTGTTTTTTTGCTTTTGCTGTAGCAACTGATGCTTTTGGGCCTTCTAATTTTACTTTAACGCCCTCTGCCGGAATACCACTTACAATATATTTCTCCTCATCATACTTAAGATTAATAGCATAATTAGTTAATGTTTCTTTCGTATCATTTGCAAAAGGTAATATACCTGATGTCGTATTTTTTTCAGTTAACGTCGCTGACATAAAAAGCATACACGCCAATAGTAATGAGATCCCTTTTAAAAACCAATGATTCTCCATTAACTTATCCATGACGCTTTCTCCTCCAATTCCATAAAGACGAAGAAGTCGTTTTTTCGTTTCCACTAAATTCAGCTAATAACATATCTTTCAGCTGTTCTGTCTTCAAATCACGATGCAACTTACCATTTTTCGTTAAAGAAATTTGACCAGTTTCTTCAGACACAACTACTGTAATACTATCAGTAACTTCACTAACTCCCATTGCAGCACGATGTCTAGTTCCTAATTCTTTAGAAATAAACGGACTTTCTGATAATGGAAGATAGCATGCTGCTGCTTTAATTGTACTTCCTTGCATAATTACCGCTCCGTCATGAAGAGGTGTATTTGGAATAAAAATATTAATAAGTAATTCCGATGATACGTTTGCATTAAGCGGAATACCCGTTTCCACATAATCACCCATACCGGTCTCTTTTGACAAAGTAATTAATGCACCAATTCTACGTTTCCCCATATATTCGGTTGCTTTTGCTATCGCTGTTGCAACCATTTCAGGTTCATCATCCTCATGCGTTCCAACACGCGAAAATAAACTCCCGCGCCCTAGCTGCTCAAGTGCTCTTCGCAATTCTGGCTGAAAGATAATAATAACGGCTAAAAATCCCCACGTTAATACTTGTTCAGTTAGCCAAGATAGCGTACGCAATTCAAGGAAAATACTGATCATCTTAACGACGATAATAACTGTAATCCCTTTTAAAAGTTGAACAGCTTTCGTCCCTCGGATTATAAGAATTAGCTTATATATAATAAACCATACAATGGCAATATCTAATGCCGTACTAAGATATTTCAAAATGGTCGTATCTTCAAAAGGCATGCTATCCCTTCCTCCTACTTACGAGCAATTCTATCCATATATTGAAATATTGTTTTATGCTCTATCTGTATGTATTTCCAACAACTAGTTAATTATACCATACATGAAACAAACGACAATTACAAACAACCCCCTTTAGCTCAAATTGGTAAGATGTCAAACATTTTTATTGTACAGTATAATATAAATCATTATTATACGCTTATTTTCAAATAAAAAAAGCAACTTCTCAGTTGCTTTTCTTACATTTATTTTAGTTTTTCACCGAATAAAGAACCCATTAAAGCAACTGCTGTTGTTGCCGTTCTATTTCTCTCATCTAAAATCGTATTTACCTCAACAAATTCAGCAGATGTGATAATATCAGCTTCTGCTAACATTTCCATCGCCAAATGACTTTCACGATAAGATAGACCGCCAATTACAGGCGTTCCAACACCTGGTGCATCATGAGGATCAAGACCGTCTAAATCTAATGATAAGTGTACACCATCGGTATGAGATAAATATGCGATTGTTTCTTCCATCACAGCCGTCATCCCCATACGATCAATTTCATGCATTGAGAACACTTTAATACCTTCATTGCGAATGAAATCTTTTTCTCCTTCATCCAATGCACGCGCACCGATAATTACGACATTCTCTTTTTTCACCTTTGGATATGCTCCGTATAAATCTACAAGTGAAGAATGTCCATAACCTAAACTTGCTGCAAGTGACATACCATGAATATTTCCAGATGGTGAAGTTTCCTCTGTATTTAAATCACCGTGTGCATCATACCAAATAACGCCTAAGTTTTTATAATGTTTTGCTACACCAGCTAATGTACCGATAGCAATACTATGGTCACCACCTAATACAAGTGGAAAACGACCTTCTTCTATAATATGATCCACCTTACTTGCTAATTCATTACATACAGTTGCAACTTGTGTAAGGTTTCTTAATTTTGTATTTTCATCTATCTCTTTTTCTCTCTCTATACATATATCTCCCATATCTTTAACGTCATATCCAATTTCTTCAATTCTTTCAATTACCCCTGCATAACGGATCGCGCTCGGTCCCATATCAACTCCACGACGCATCTGTCCTAAATCCATTGGAACTCCAATAACTGAGATTTCTTTTTTCATAGATAGTATCCCCCTTTTATGCCTTCACTAAATATTTTAAATCTTTTATATAGTCTGACTCAACTCGACATTTTTCTGTATGGATATACAATTTATTCACTTATATTCACGTTGAAAACCAAATTTTAAGACTATTCTATGTATAAAGTTAACTTAATGAAACAATCGCAATCACTATTATTAAATAATAATAATAATAAAACACTCCTATATTTAGAAGTGTTTTTCTGATGCTATTTTCCATACTGTTGCAATATTCTTCGTTGTCATTTCAATATTTTCTTCTGCTACTTTATATGCTTCTTCTAGTGTCATCGGTCTCGTTGTGATACTAAATACCGCATCTATTCCTTTCTCGTACACAGCTGAATAATCAGATGATACAGACCCTCCAATAGCAATTACAGGCACAGAAAAACGTTTTGCACGCCCCGCAACACCCACAGGAGCCTTTCCATATGCAGTTTGTTTATCTATTCTACCTTCACCAGTTATAATAAGATGTGCATCTTCTATATGTTTATCGAAATTTGTATAATCTAATACAATTTCAATGCCCCTACGCAAGTCTCCCTTTAACACTGAAATAACAGCCGCTCCCATTCCTCCCGCTGCCCCTGCACCAGGTATTTCAGATACATCAAAAGATACATATCGTTTAAGCATATTCGCATAATGTTGTAAATTCTCATCTAGCTCTTTCATCATCTCTATATTTGCACCCTTTTGTCTCCCAAATACGAAAGATGCTCCCTGCATTCCGACTAATGGATTATCCACATCACATGCCGCTTCTATCTTTACCCCCTTTAAGCGTGGGTCCATTCGTGAAAAATCAATAGTAACAATCGAGTGTAATGTGCCTCCAGATGGATCTATTACTTCACCCTTACCATTTATAAACCTTACTCCTAAAGCCGCTAACATACCTGCCCCGCCATCATTTGTAGCACTTCCTCCAAGTCCTAAAATTATGTACTCCACTCCTTGATCTAGCGCATGTAATATAAGTTCTCCTGTTCCTTTTGTCGTTGTAATAAGTGGGTTGCGCTTTTCAACTGGAACGTGCTGTAATCCTGATGCTGCTGCCATTTCAATAAACGCTGTCTTTTTATCTTTAGAAATGCCATAAAAAGCTTGTATACCTTCTCTAAGCGGTCCTGTCACACTAATTGATATAATTCTCCCCCCTGTAGCATCAACAAGTGATTCAACCGTCCCTTCTCCTCCATCTCCAATTGGTATTTTCACATACTCTGCATTAGGAAAAATTGCTCTAAAACCTCTTTCAATAGCTCCACATACTTCTATAGCTTTTAGGCTTTCTTTATATGAATCAGATGCAATAACAACTTTCACAATTATCTCCCCATCCCTTATTTTTACGTTTTCTTCATTTTAAACGACAAGTATAAAAGTTGTCTTTTTAAACACAAAAAAAGCTTACATCGTATGATATAAGCTTTTTTATTTAGATGGAGCCTAGCGGGATCGAACCGCTGACCTCCTGCGTGCAAGGCAGGCGCTCTCCCAGCTGAGCTAAGGCCCCTTATTAATTAAGCGGAAGACGGGATTCGAACCCGCGACCCCAACCTTGGCAAGGTTGTATTCTACCACTGAACTACTTCCGCAAAAATGATGAGCCATGAAGGACTCGAACCTTCGACCCTCTGATTAAAAGTCAGATGCTCTACCAACTGAGCTAATGGCTCGTAAATGGCTGGGCTAGCTGGATTCGAACCAGCGCATGACGGAGTCAAAGTCCGTTGCCTTACCGCTTGGCTATAGCCCATTAATATTTACTAGTATGGTTATCTTTTCAAAAAAATAAACCCTCTCAGGTTATTTTAAAGAAAATGGTGGAGGGGGGCAGATTCGAACTGCCGAACCCGAAGGAGCGGATTTACAGTCCGCCGCGTTTAGCCACTTCGCTACCCCTCCGACATTTTAAATATATATGGTGGAGGATGACGGGATCGAACCGCCGACCCCCTGCTTGTAAGGCAGGTGCTCTCCCAGCTGAGCTAATCCTCCAAAAGTGGTGACCCGTACGGGATTCGAACCCGTGTTACCGCCGTGAAAGGGCGGTGTCTTAACCACTTGACCAACGGGCCAAAAAAGTTTTAAACCTATTCCCAAGCTTCCAACCGGGCTTGAACCGGTGACCTCTTCCTTACCATGGAAGTGCTCTACCAGCTGAGCTATGGAAGCATAATGGCTCCGCAGGTAGGACTCGAACCTACGACCGATCGGTTAACAGCCGATAGCTCTACCACTGAGCTACTGCGGAATAATATTAGCCTGGCAACGTCCTACTCTCACAGGGACAAGGTCCCAACTACCATCGGCGCTAGAGAGCTTAACTTCCGTGTTCGGTATGGGAACGGGTGTGACCTCTCTGCCATCATTACCAGACTTTTATCATTATAAACATTTCTTTCGAAATGTCAAGAAGAAATTTTAATATATATTCCTTCAAAACTAGATAACATTTGCTACATATTATATGGTTAAGTCCTCGATCTATTAGTATTCGTCAGCTCCACATGTCACCATGCTTCCACCTCGAACCTATCAACCTGATCATCTTTCAGGGATCTTACTAGCTTACGCTATGGGAAATCTCATCTTGAGGGGGGCTTCATGCTTAGATGCTTTCAGCACTTATCCCTTCCGCACATAGCTACCCAGCTATGCCCTTGGCAGAACAACTGGTACACCAGCGGTGCGTCCATCCCGGTCCTCTCGTACTAAGGACAGCTCCTCTCAAATTTCCTACGCCCACGACGGATAGGGACCGAACTGTCTCACGACGTTCTGAACCCAGCTCGCGTACCGCTTTAATGGGCGAACAGCCCAACCCTTGGGACCGACTACAGCCCCAGGATGCGATGAGCCGACATCGAGGTGCCAAACCTCCCCGTCGATGTGGACTCTTGGGGGAGATAAGCCTGTTATCCCCGGGGTA
>NZ_CP046398.1:90000-150000 GCF_009861435.1 Bacillus sp. A260 | reverse complement strand
ACTCTTAAAGAAAGAGAAATTAAGAATGCAACCTTCTTCCTTTCTGCTGCATGGGCCGAAAGACACCCTGATATTGTAGAGCGCATCATGAAAGATGGACACGAAATCGGTAGTATGGGGTACAATTACACATCCTATACTTCTCTAGAGACAAATGAAATAAGACGAGACCTTTTACGAGCACAAGATGTTTTTACGAAACTTGGTGTAAAACAAGTCAAGCTGTTACGTCCACCTAGTGGCGAATTTAACAAAGCAACCCTTAAAATCGCAGAATCACTTGGATACACCGTCGTGCATTGGAGTAATAATTCAAACGATTGGAAAAACCCAGGTGTAAATAACATCGTTTCTACTGTTTCTAATAATTTGAAAGGTGGAGATATCGTCTTATTACACGCATCCGATTCTGCCCTTCAAACAAATAGAGCTTTACCGTTGCTCCTGCAAAAAATAAAAAGTGATGGATATGAGCAAATATCCGTATCACAACTTATTTCCAACACAAGTACGAAAAGTGAAGATGTGAAGTAGCTTCTTCCCTACTACTCTTCACGCATAAAAAGCTCTACTACCTTTCAAGAAGGTGGTAGAGCTTTTTTAATCATACCATTTACAACATTATAACTGCTGTTGTATAAAACCTCTCTATTAAGCTGATTTACTTGTTTTTCCGATTAAACGATGTAATACAAGTAATTGATATGCATTACATAACAATAGCGGTATAACCATTAAATATAACCAATCTGTATCATTAATCCGAAGCGCCGGTACCCATTCAAGGATCGTTACAACAACCATAAAGAACAGAGCTGGCACAAATGCTTTTTTATTTGTTTCTTTACTTTTTACATAAGCAACAATTGCTCCAAACACAAATAACATTCCAGCAACAAGTATATTATTCCCTAACGAGACTTCCCCATTTGCAATAAGTACAGATCTTAAATACACAAAATCAAATAATACGAATGCAATAAAGAAGAGCTGGACTGCATTCCATAAAGAAGATGAGCGAAACATCCCTAGTCCAAAACGGTGGATTGTTAAATATGCAAAGAATCCCATTTGACTTATAACACTAAAAATAAATCCTACACCCATCAGCCAGAAAGATACTGCTAAAATCTCCTTACCGTCGAAATTTTGAAAAAATTTATTGTACTTGTCCCACTCCAAAACAAAACCAATAATAACTGTGCTAATCCCACCAAGAAACAACGTCGTTAAAAATAGTCGTACCCACTTGCGGCTATTCACAACACATCCCCCATTATCCTTATATTTCTAATTAAATTGTATCAATGACAATTTCAAAAAGCTAGCCATGTTCATGTATAAATTCCTTAAAGATATTTATATTAAAAAGAGAGAACTGTGCTGAAAGGAGTTCCAACTTATGAAACGGATGCTATTCATTTTCGTTTCTTCTTTTCTACTTATCGCACTTGCAGCATGCGCACAAGGAAAAGAAACGAAATCCGAACTAGATTACGATCAAACAAAGAAAATGATTGTTGATATTTTAAAAACAGATCAAGGTAAGAAAGCTATTCAAGATGTATTAACTGATGAAAAAATGAAACAAGCACTCATACTAGATGAAACAGTAGTAAAGAAAACGATTGAAGATGCCATGGTATCCGATAAAGGGCAACAATTCTGGGAAAAGCTCTTTAAAGATCCTGAGTTCTCATCAAAATTTGCTAAAAGTATGGGGAAAGAACAAACTCAATTAATGAAAACCTTATTAAAAGACCCTGAATACCAAGCAGGCGTTATAGAAATTATGAAAAATCCTGAAGTAGAAAAAATGATGTTACAAACAATGAAGAGTAAAGAATACCGTCAATATCTACAACAAGTACTAACAGAAACTGCTGAAAGTCCACTCTTCCAAGCCAAGATGATTGATATCATTAGTAAAGGTGTGCAAAAAGCTGAAAAAGGCGGATCTGGTAAGAAAGAAGCAGGCGGTGACGGTGGTTCTCAAGGCGAGAAGAAGGAAGAACAGTAAAAAATAATAACTATAATAACGAGTGGACAATTTATATATTGTTCACTCGTTATTACTTTATCTTGCTATTAACACACAAAATGGACCCCTCTAATTAAGCGAAAGGTTTACTAGCAACAAAAGCCTTATTGTTGTCAGTAACAGGTGAACCCCACTGATTAAAGTTTCACTTTATTTTTGTGTAACAGCTGTTTTATCAATTACTGTTTCAGCTATTTTACTATAAATAATGCCCGTTGTATGTGTATCTTCATATACTGAAGGAGCAAAGTCTTCTTTATTCCAATCGGGTTGTTGCAGTGGAAGGCGACCAAGAACATTCGTTTGTAATTCGGTAGCTAACTTATCTCCCCCGCCTTTTCCAAATACATATTCTTTCTCACCAGTTACCTTACTTTCAAAATATGCCATATTCTCAACAACACCAAGAATACTATGTTCAGTGCGCAATGCCATCGCTCCAGCACGCGCTGCTACAAACGCAGCTGTTGGATGAGGCGTCGTTACAATAATCTCTTTGCAAGATGGCAACATTGAGTGCACATCTAACGCAACATCACCTGTGCCTGGTGGCAAATCTAGTACTAAATAATCTAAATCGCCCCATTCTACTTCTGTGAAGAAGTGGTTTAACATTTTCCCAAGCATAGGTCCTCTCCAAATAACTGGTGCATTATCCTCTACAAAGAAGCCCATTGAGATTACCTTTACACCTAAACGTTCCACCGGAATTATCTTGTCACCTCTTACGATAGGACGTTTTTCTATCCCCATCATGTCTGGCACACTAAAACCGTAAATGTCCGCATCAATAATACCAACTTTTTTTCCTAAACGAGCTAAAGCAACTGCAAGGTTAACGGAAACAGTTGATTTTCCCACGCCACCTTTTCCACTCGCTACTGCTAAGAATGTTGTTTTTGAATTAGGTGACAATAAAGATTCACTTTGCTCTTCTTCTTGTTCCGGTGCAAACTGAGCTAATTCCTCTTCTGTAAATTCTGCAAAACGAAGTCCAACTGTTGCTGCCCCAAGTTCTTTTACTAACTTTACAATTCCAGACTGCAACTGCATTTGTTCCGCTGTACCGGTTTTTACGATTGCAATTTTGACACTCACATGTTCCTTCTCTGGCTTGACTGTTACCTCTTTAATTGCACTTGTTTCTTTTAATGTTTTATGTAAAAACGGATCTACAATCCCTTCTAACGCTTCAACCACTTGCTCTTTCGTTACCATAATTAGCCCAGCCCCCTGTATGAAAAATAACGTAATGTTAATTGAATTTATCTCTGCTTATCCATGAAATAAATGCGTTTACATTTCCAGTATAACATATTTTCCGAAAACTTCGTTAACGAGAGAAGCTCAAAAAAAATCCTCCTTATTCTGGAGGATTTCCTTTTTCCGTGAAATAACGTAATATACCACGGTATATTGCAGCTGCTACCTTTTGCTGATATTTCTCCGAATTTAACATATACCTTTCGTTCACATTCGATAAAAAGCCAGCTTCAATTAAAGCACCTGGTGTTTTAGAATACTTTAATAAATATACATGCGAAATTGTCTTAGCAGAACGATTCGTGTTCTCTAAACTTGTTCTCAATTCAGCCTGTATAAATTTTGCAGCACGTTCATTTTCAATCGAAGAGCGGTAATAGAACGTTTGTGCGCCTTTCGATCCACTACTAGTTAAAGCATTTAAATGAATACTTGCAAAAAAATCTACATCAGGTTTATTGATGATTTCTACACGTTTTTTTAAATCCTCTGCTTTACGTCTACTATATGACTTTGTATCTTTGTTAGCTAAATCATAATCTCCCTCACGCGTTAAAATAACTAGTGCACCTTGTTCTTGTAAATAGTCTTGTACCTTTTTTGTAATTTCAAGCGTAATATCCTTTTCTATAATATCCTTTCCACCAACAGCCCCTCCATCTGGTCCACCATGCCCAGCATCTAATACAATTACTTTCCCTGATAAGGGTAAATTCCAAGCTCGCCACGATTTTGTAATTTGAAATTCTTGCTTGACTAAAAAAAACAATACAACCGCAGCGAGTGCAAAAGAGATAATTCGAATTCTCTTCATACCTTTCCTCCTCCAGCTAGTCCCTCTAATTACTTATATGGGACAAGAGGAAAGTTTATGCTTGTCTTAATGAAGCTTTAATCGATATCTTCTTTCACCTTTTTCATACCCTTCTTGCCACCACAATCCTATAAACTGCTGACAAGATTCAAAAAGTAACTCCTCATCTTTCAACTTTATTTCTCGCATAGTCATACTCGTTAAAAATTGAAATAGCGTTTCAGTTAATTGTTGTTCTTCTTCTAAAGCTCTATATTTCACATCAAAAAACGATTCACCATAATAACCAAATTTACTGTATCTCGCTCCTAATAAATAAGATTCTATCCCTAATTCAATACAGTAATCTTCATACTGACGATGAAGCTCTTGCATTTGAAAGGCATCACGAATATTTGAACGCAATGTTTTTAATGATAATTCCCGCAACATCTTCCGCTCGTATTTTAACTGCTTTTCTTTTTGTTTTTCTTGTAAGCTGACAATGACATTCATAGTACATATAAACCTCCCTAATACGTATTAGTCTAAACTTCTAAAGAAGAAGCATACGCGCGGCGGTAGCACTAAAATATTCCAAGCTATAAAAATTGCAAAAGAGGAATGAAACATAAAAAAACCCCAACCAAAATGGTTGGGGTTTGTAGTTCGCAAAAATTAACGTTTTGAGAACTGAGGTGCACGACGTGCGCCTTTAAGACCGTATTTTTTACGCTCTTTCATACGTGCGTCACGAGTTAATAGACCTGCACGTTTTAGTGTTAGACGGTATTCTGGATCAGCTTTTAATAAAGCGCGAGAAATACCGTGACGAATAGCACCAGCTTGACCAGTGTATCCACCACCATTTACGTTTACAAGTACATCGTAGTTACCTAAAGTTTCTGTTGCAACTAGAGGTTGTTTCACTACTTCACGTAATGCAGCAAATGGGATATAGTTTTCAAAATCACGACCGTTAATGATAACGCGTCCTTCGCCTGGAACTAGGCGTACGCGCGCTACTGAACTCTTACGACGTCCAGTGCCATAGTATTGAACCTGTGCCAAAGTAAGCCCTCCTTTAATTAATTATCCGCGAAGTTCGTAAACTTCTGGTTTTTGTGCTTGGTGTGGATGCTCTGCTCCAGCATACACGTTAAGTTTCTTAGAAACTTGACGGCCTAAGCGTCCTTTTGGAAGCATGCCTTTAATTGCAAGCTCTAACATTTGTACAGGGTAGTTTGTACGCATTTCAAGAGCTGTTCTTTGCTTAAGTCCACCTGGGTGGTTAGTGTGACGGTAGTAAATTTTATCGTTTAATTTATTACCTGTTAAATGAATTTTCTCAGCGTTAATAATAATTACATGATCACCCGTGTCAACGTGTGGTGTAAATGTAGGTTTGTTTTTACCACGTAAAATGGATGCTACTTCACTAGCAAGGCGACCTAAAGTTTGACCTTCAGCATCAACCACATACCATTTACGCTCAACTTCGTTAGCTTTTGCCATAAAAGTCGTACGCATGTGTTTCCCTCCTCGTTATCTTTTCCATAGAAAAAATCTATTGTTTATCTTAAACACGATTTCCTTCCGGGGCTAATCGTGGTTTTAGAAACAATACCATATGTTATGATATACTTTTGAGTTTCTAATGTCAAGCAAATGTTACACCAGGATTAGTTGTTATAGTTTACCTCCCATAAGTAAAGCCCATGACCTGGAGCCATCTTTCCAGCAAACTGACGATTTTGTTTCGCTAAAATCTCTGGAATGCTATCAGGATCAAGCTTTCCTTGCCCTACGCTAAGTAACGTACCAACAATAATTCTGACCATATTATATAAAAATCCATTACCTACAAAACGAAAAATTATTTCATCATCTTGTTCAATTAACTCGATTTCATAAATTGTTCGCACTTTATCTTTTTTGTCAGTTTTTGCCGAACAAAAAGAAGTAAAATCATGCGTTCCAATAAAATAAGGAATTGCTTTTCTTATAGAGTTGATTTCGAGCGGGTATGGATATTGATATACGTAATTTCTACGGAATACATCCGCAGTCTTTGATAATAATACACGATAACGATATTCTTTTTTCTCAACACCGTAACGTGCATGAAATTCTTCTGTTTTTTTCTCTACTTGCCTAATAACAATATCATCTGGCAACATTGTGTTTAAAGCATTACTCCATTGCCACTCTTCAAGAGACAAAGGAGTATCAAAGTGTATTACTTGTCCTTTTGCATGAACTGTAGAATCTGTTCTACCAGATGCCTGAACACGAACAAGTTCTCCCTTATGCAATTTCTGCAATGCTTTTTCTATCTCCTGTTGAACAGTACGATGGTTCGGCTGAATTTGATAACCACAAAAATGCATGCCATCATATGCAACCGTACATTTTATTCTATCCATTTCTCTATTCTCCATTACGATCGCACCCATGCCAAAATACAAGCTAAACAAAATAAGCTGACAATCGTTACTGTATCGCTTGTTTTCCAGCGTAGTTGCCTAAATTTAGTACGTCCTTCACCACTTTGATATCCACGAGCTTCCATCGCAATGGCTAAGTCCTCTGCACGCTTAAAAGCACTGATAAACAGAGGAACGAGCAGTGAAATAATAGCTTTCATTCTATCTTTTATCGGTCCCCCGGCAAAATCAATACCACGTGACGCTTGTGCTTTCATTATTTTACTCGTTTCATCCATTAATGTCGGGATAAAACGAAGAGAAATTGACATCATTAATGCGATTTCATGAACAGGAACCTTTATACGCTTCAACGGCTTTAATAACGTCTCCAAACCATCTGTAATTTCAATAGGTGTCGTCGTTAACGTTAATAATGTCGTCATTAAAATAATAACGAAGAATCGTACAGAAATGTATATCCCTTGCTCTAATCCTTTTTCATATATCGAAAACCAACCAAGCTGGAATAGTACATCCCCCTCTTTATTTGTAAAAATATGCAGGAAAAATGTAAAAAGAAAAATCCATAAAATTGGTTTTAAGCCCGAAAGTACATAACGAATCGGCACTTTTGCAAAAAATAAAGCAATGAGTGCATATAAAAATAAAAATCCATATGAAATCGCATTATTTGCTAAGAAAACAACAAATACATATAAAAAGACAATCAGCAGCTTCGTACGTGGATCAAGTTGATGAATAAGTGAATTCCCCGGGATATATCTCCCAATAATCAACTGCTGCATGATTCATGACCACCTTTTCGTAACACCTGCACAACTTCATGAGTAAGATCCTCTAAAGATAAGGTAGCCTTTGGAATTGAAATACCAAACTTCTCTTCAATTGCACGTTTATACTTTAATGACATAGGAAGATCCACACCAATTTTCTCTAGTTCATCAGCATGTGAAAATACTTCCTCTGCACTTCCTTGCAAAAAGACCGTTCCTTTATGCATAACTACAATCTGCTCCGCATACTGAGCAGCATCCTCCATATTATGCGTTACAAGGATGACTGTAAGACCCTTCTCCTTGTGCAGCTTATAAAACATCTCCATAAGTTCGTTCTGCCCTTTTGGATCTAGTCCTGCTGTAGGTTCATCTAATACAAGCACTTCAGGTTCCATTGCCAGTACACCCGCTATAGCAACACGTCTCATTTGTCCACCACTTAATTCGAACGGAGAACGTGTTAACAGTTCTGGTTCTAGCCCTACAAGTTCAATTGCCTTTCTAGCCTTTTGCCTTGCTTCGTCTACAGATACTCCAAAATTAGTAGGGCCGAAACAAATATCTTTCTCCACAGTCTCTTCAAACAACTGATGTTCTGGAAATTGAAAGACAACCCCTACTTTTTTACGTAGTGGCTTTAGCTTTTTTTCTTTCTTTCCTGCCGAAATCAAATGTTCACCAATTTGAACTGTACCATTTGTCGGCTGCAATAAACCATTTAAATGTTGAATCATCGTCGACTTTCCTGAACCAGTATGACCGATAATGGCATAATAGCCCCCACTTGGAAACGACACGTCTACATCATAAAGTGCGCGTCTTTCAAATGGAGTTTTATATTGATAACGATGTTCTACTTTTTGGAATGTAATCTCCAAAGTTCGTTCACCAAGCTTTCCATTGTAAGATGCGTATTTTGCAAGAGAATTTCATTTCTTTTTAATAATTCTGCTATTTTCACCGAAAACGGTACATCTAAGCCAATTTCTTGGAGCATATGAGAGGATTTGAAAATTTTTTCTGGAGTCCCTTCCTCTAATATTTCTCCCTTATTTAAAATAATGACACGATCTGACTGTGCCGCTTCTTCTAAATCGTGCGTAATTGATAACACGGTAATACCTTTTTGAGTAACAAGTTGTCTAACCGTTTCTACTACTTCACGTCTCCCTTGAGGGTCTAACATTGACGTTGCTTCATCTAATATTAAAATAGATGGTTGAAGTGCTAAAACGCCTGCTATTGCCACTCGCTGCTTTTGCCCACCAGATAAGGAATGAGGCTCATCATTAAGAAAATCTTCCATACGGACAAGTTGCAAGGCCTGTTCTAATCTTTCAATCATTTGTTCTCTTGGCATTCCGATATTCTCCAAGCCAAATACAACATCATCTTGCACTGTCGTTCCAACAAATTGATTATCTGGATTTTGAAATACCATTCCAATTTGTTTTCGAACATCCCATACCGTTTCCTCTGATAAAACCATTGTATCATTTACTGTAATAGTCCCTGCTTCTGGCAAAAACAAACCATTCAATAATTTTGCAAGTGTAGACTTTCCTGAACCGTTTTGTCCAATAATAGATACCCATTCTCCCTCATATAAGGAAAATGAAACATCTTTTAATGCATAAGTGGCTGCCCCAGGATATTGAAATGATATATTTTCTATCCGAAGTTTCTCTTTTTTCAATAGAAGGCACCCTTTCCTTCGCCAAGTTAGCCTATTTTTATATTTAAAAAAAAGGGCCATGACCAGTTTCTTGAAAAGAACTGTCCTGCCCTTTTAATTATCATTATACTAACTCGATAATTACCATTGGTGCTGCGTCTCCGCGACGTGGACCAATTTTTGCAATACGAGTGTATCCGCCTTGGCGCTCAGCATAGCGTGGAGCTACATCAGCGAATAGTTTTTGAAGTGCATCTTGACCAGTCTCAGCGTTAGCTACTTCATTGCGAATGAAAGCTGCTGCTTGACGACGAGCATGAAGATCTCCGCGTTTACCTAAAGTGATCATTTTTTCCACTACAGAACGAAGTTCTTTTGCACGAGTTTCTGTCGTTTGGATGCGCTCGTTGATAATTAAATCAGTAGCTAAATCACGTAACATAGCTTTACGTTGCGCACTTGTACGGCCTAATTTTCTGTATGCCATTCGTAGTTCCCTCCTTTGTTGATGGGTTTAAATCCTCAGTCGTCTTTACGTAAACCTAAACCTAATTCCTCAAGTTTATGTTTAACTTCTTCTAAGGATTTACGTCCTAAGTTACGAACTTTCATCATATCTTCTTCTGTTTTGTTCGCAAGCTCTTGTACAGTATTAATTCCTGCACGTTTTAGGCAATTATAAGAACGAACAGAAAGGTCTAGTTCTTCGATAGTCATCTCAAGAACTTTCTCTTTTTGATCTTCTTCCTTCTCGACCATAATCTCAGCATTTTGTGCTTCATCAGTTAAACCAACAAAGATATTTAAATGCTCAGTTAAGATTTTGGCACCTAAAGAGATAGCTTCTTTTGGCCCGATGCTTCCATCCGTCCATACATCAAGCGTAAGCTTATCATAATTAGCCACTTGTCCGACACGTGTCTTTTCCACTTGGTAAGTCACACGTGATACTGGAGTATAAATAGAATCAATAGGAATTACTCCTATTGGTTGATCTTCGCTTTTATTTGCATCAGCTGGCGTATACCCACGGCCACGCTTTGCAGTTAAACGCACGCGGAAATGCGCATCTTTTGCTAACGTTGCAATGTGTAAATCTGGATTTAAGATTTCTACATCACTATCGTGAGTAATATCAGCAGCTGTGACAATACCTTCGCCCTGTACATCAATTTCCAACGTCTTCTCTTCTTCAGAGTAGATTTTAAGAGCTAACTTTTTCAAGTTTAAGATGATCGTCGTAACGTCTTCTACTACGCCCTCAACTGTTGAAAATTCATGTAATACGCCATCGATTTGGATAGCAGTAACAGCGGCACCAGGGAGTGAGGATAAAAGAATACGACGTAAGGAGTTACCCAAAGTAGTACCATATCCACGCTCAAGCGGTTCAATTACGAATTTACCATATTTAGCATCTTCGTTAAGTTCAACCGTTTCGATTTTCGGCTTTTCGATTTCAATCATTAACTAAACCCTCCTTCAAAACGTCGAAACCCCGGTTAAACAAAGGTATAACCCCTGTCTAACCGAAAGTCCCCCTTAGGCAGTTCCCGATTGTGCACAACAAGCGATGTTTCTGTACGAAATTTCTCGATAATGCATCATATCCATTATAGACAAAAGGGAAAATTCTATACAGAAAAATTACACACGACGACGTTTTGGTGGACGACATCCATTATGAGGAACTGGAGTAACATCTCTAATTGCTGTTACTTCTAGACCTGCAGCTTGAAGAGCACGAATTGCAGCTTCACGACCAGCACCAGGACCTTTAACAGTAACCTCTAAAGTTTTTAAACCGTGTTCCATTGCAGCTTTAGCAGCAGTTTCAGCAGCCATTTGCGCAGCGAATGGAGTAGATTTACGAGATCCACGGAAACCAAGTGCACCAGCACTAGACCAAGAAAGTGCGTTACCGTGAGTATCTGTAAGTGTTACGATTGTGTTGTTGAAAGTAGAACGAATATGAGCTATACCAGCTTCAATATTCTTTTTCACACGTTTTTTACGAGTGTTTGTTTTACGTGCCATTGTTAGTTCAACCTCCTTTACTTATTATTTCTTTTTATTTGCTACTGTACGACGTGGACCTTTACGTGTACGAGCATTGTTTTTAGAGTTTTGACCACGAACTGGTAAACCACGACGGTGACGAAGACCACGGTAAGAACCGATCTCCATTAGACGTTTGATGTTAAGAGATACTTCACGACGAAGGTCTCCCTCAACTTTAATACGATCGATGATATCACGGATACGTCCTAATTCGTCTTCCGTTAAATCACGAACTCGTGTTTCTTCAGAAATACCTGCTTCAGCAAGAATTTTTTCAGCAGTTGTGCGACCAATGCCGAATACGTAAGTTAAAGAAATAACAACGCGTTTGTCTCGAGGAATATCTACACCTGCGATACGTGCCATTACGAATGCACCTCCTTCTGATTAACCTTGTTTTTGTTTATGTTTAGGGTTTTCACAAATAACCATTACTTTTCCACGTCTACGAATAACTTTACATTTTTCGCAGATTGGTTTAACTGACGGTCTTACTTTCATGTCTCGAACCTCCTTAAAGATTACGGAGTGCTATATTATTTAAAACGGTACGTAATACGACCACGATTTAAATCGTACGGAGATAATTCTACCGTAACTTTGTCTCCTGGTAAAATACGAATGAAGTTCATACGGATTTTACCAGAAACGTGAGCCAATACGACATGCCCATTCTCTAATTCTACTTTGAACATAGCATTTGGCAACGTTTCAAGAACGGTACCTTCGACTTCAATTACATCATCTTTAGCCATTCAATAGTTCTCCCTTCTTCAAATCAGTAACATTTTACACTGCTCTGAAATCCCGGAGAGCCAGCTACTTATAAAGTGGTAAGGATTTCGTATCCTGCTTCTGTAAGAGCAATCGTGTGCTCAAAATGGGCACACCATTTACCATCTACCGTTACCACTGTCCAGTCATCAGATAGTGTTTTTACATATCGTCTTCCTTGATTCACCATCGGCTCAACACAGATGACCATTCCCGGCTTTAATCTAGGGCCTCTATTTGGTGGACCATAGTGCGGGATTTGAGGGTCCTCATGTAAGTCTTGCCCGATTCCGTGACCAACATACTCCCTAACGATCGAGAATCCATTCTCTTCAGCATGGGTTTGAACCGCATGTGAGATATTTGATAATCTCTCGCCTGGTTTTACTTGTTCTAGACCAAGATACAACGATTTTTCTGTGACATCAAGTAGCTTTTGAACAGATTCAGAAATGTTTCCAACTGGATACGTCCATGCAGAATCTCCATGGTACCCATTGTATTTCGCACCAATATCGATACTGATGATATCGCCCTCTTTGAGCTTGCGCTTCCCTGGAATTCCGTGTACAAGCTCTTCATTTACAGAAGCACATATGCTCCCCGGAAATCCGTTGTATCCTTTAAAAGATGGCGTAGCACCATATTTTTGAATCGTCTTTTCCGCTATTTGATCGAGCTCTTTCGTTGTAATTCCTGGAGTAATGTGCTGTTTCAACTCTTGATGAGTCAAAGCAACGATCCTGCCAGCTTCTCGCATGATTTCTATCTCGCGAGGAGTTTTGCAGATTATCATTACGCTAAGCCTCCGATGAGAACATCGATATCAGCAAATACTTTATTGATATCTTGCTCACCATTAATGCTTTGTAAGTAACCAAGCTCTTCGTAGAAATCAAGCAAAGGTTTTGTTTGCTTAATATTTACATCTAAACGATTTGCTACAGTTTCTTCATTGTCATCAGAGCGTTGATATAATTCGCCACCACATTTATCGCACACATCAGCTTTTGCTGGTGGATTGAATTCTAAGTGGTAAGTCGCACCGCACTCTTTACAAATGCGACGGCCTGTAAGGCGTTTTAATAACAACCCTGAATCCACATTAATGTTTAAAACATAGTCGATTTTTTTGCCAAGATCTTTCATAATTTCTTCAAGAGCTGATGCTTGTGCAACAGTTCGTGGGAAACCGTCTAGTAAGAAACCTCTTACGCAGTCGTCTTGACTTAAACGTTCACGAACGATTCCGATTGTAACTTCATCTGGAACAAGTGCACCTTTATCAATAAAAGATTTTGCTTGTAGACCCATTTCAGTTTCAGCCTTCATAGCTGCACGGAACATGTCTCCTGTTGAAATGTGAGGGATGTTATACTTGGCAACAATCTGTTCGGCTTGTGTACCTTTACCAGCACCAGGAAGCCCCATTAAAATTAAGTTCATCCTTGTTCCCCCTCAGAGTACATGAGCATGTAGGGAAGACAATTCTTCCCACTTACTCACTGCTTGATAAACCCTTTGTAATGGCGTTTTACCAGTTGGCTTTCTAGCTGCTTCATTGTTTCTAAAGCAACGCCGACAACGATTAACATACTCGTTCCACCGATCTGTGCAGATGGAGGAAGATTTCCCAATTTCGTAAAGATAACTGGTAAGATTGCAATCGCTGCTAGGAAAATTGATCCTACAAAGGTCAAACGATACAAGATTTTTGTTAGATATTGTTCCGTATTCTTACCCGGACGAATACCTGGAACATATCCACCTTGCTTGTTTAGATTCTCTGACATTTGCTCTGGATTAACCTGAACAAATGCATAGAAATATGTGAAGGCTACAATGAGCGCAACATATATGATCATTCCCACTGGGTGAGAATAGTTAAAGTTTGCAATAATCCACTGCGATACATCATGTTTCGGGAAGAACTGTGCAATAGTCGGAGGCGTAATTAAGAATGAAACAGCAAAAATTACTGGAATAACACCAGCACTATTTACCTTAAGCGGTAAATGTGTGTTTTGTGCTCCAGCATAACCACCATTTCCTCCTGTTACACGCTTCGCATATTGAATTGGGATCTTTCTAACAGCCTGTTGAATGAAAATAACACCCACAATAACTGCTAGCACAGCTAGTAAAATCAATGCAACTTTAACGATACTCATGAACAATTGATCTCCGATATTTTGAAACTGTTGCTGATACACTTGAGATATAACACTTGGGATCGCTGCGGCAATACCGCCAAAGATAAGGATGGAAATACCATTACCTACACCTTTAGCTGTAATCTGTTCACCTAACCACATTAAAAATGCAGTACCAGCAGTCAGTACCGTAGCAATGTATAAATAAGTGCTCCAACCTGGATTCAAAATTAATTGTCCACCTACCATACCGTTAAAACCGATTGACATACCAAACCCCTGAATAAACGCAAGAACAATTGTAAAGTAACGCGTGAATTGCGTTAATTTACGACGGCCCATTTCACCTTGCTTCGACCATTCCGAAAATTTAGGAACAACATCCATCTGCAATAATTGCACGATGATGGATGCTGTAATATACGGCATGATTCCCATCGCAAAGATGGAGAAGTTTTTCAAGGCTCCACCGCCAAATGTATTTAGAATACCTAAAGCATTTAATTGATCTTGTGCCTTCAGTACGTCTCCATTTGTAAATGGCACGGGGATAAACGTGCCAATCCTGAATACGATTAACATCGCTAAAGTGAATAATATTTTACGTCTTATCTCAGCAACGCGCATAAAGTTGGAGATTGTACGAAACATTAGATCACCTCAACTGATCCGCCAGCTGCTTCAATTGCTTCTTTAGCACTTGAAGAGAACTTGTGCGCTTTAACAGTTAGTTTTTTCTCTACTGCTCCGCTTGCAAGAACTTTAACACCGTCGTTTAACTTGCTGATAACGCCAGTTTCCAGCAATAATTCAGGTGTTACTTCTGTACCATCTTCAAAACGATTTAACGTTGATAAGTTTACAATAGCAAACTCTTTACGGTTAATGTTTGTGAAGCCGCGTTTTGGTAAACGACGGAATAATGGAGTTTGACCACCTTCGAAGCCAAGACGAACACCGCCGCCAGAACGTGCGTTTTGTCCTTTATGACCTTTACCAGCAGTTTTACCGTTACCAGAACCGATACCACGACCGACACGGTTACGTACTTTACGAGAACCTTCTGCAGGTTTTAATTCATGAAGTTTCATTCCCAGGCACCTCCTTATATTAATGAGTTATCCTTAAGCTTCTTTTACAGTTACAAGGTGAGAAACTTTGTTGATCATACCAAGAATAGCAGGAGTTTCTTCCTTAACTACAGTTGAATTCAACTTTTTAAGACCTAAAGCTTCTACCGTCGCACGTTGATCTTGTGGACGACCAATTACACTACGAGTGAGGGTAATTTCTAACTTTTTCGCCATTTGTTTTCCCTCCTTAACCTAGTAGCTCTTCTACAGATTTACCGCGTAATTTTGCAACATCTTCAGCGCGCTTAAGTTCGCTTAATCCGTTCACAGTAGCGCGAATCATGTTGATTGGTGTGTTAGAACCAAGAGATTTCGAAAGAATATCTTGTACACCAGCTAATTCAAGGACCGCACGAACAGGTCCACCAGCAATAACACCAGTACCCTCAGCAGCAGGTTTTAAGAACACTTCACCAGCGCCAAAATGACCGTTGATTGTGTGTGGAATTGTTGTACCAACTAATGGTACAGCGATTAAGTTTTTCTTAGCGTCTTCGATAGCTTTACGGATTGCGTCTGGTACCTCTTGTGCTTTACCAGTACCGAATCCAACATGACCGTTTTTATCGCCAACTACAACTAGTGCAGCAAAGCGGAAACGACGACCACCCTTAACAACTTTCGCGACACGATTTATCGTAACTACACGTTCTTCAAGTTCTAATTTACTTGGGTCAATGCGATGCATCAATTTTCCCTCCTTTGACCATTAAAATTGTAATCCAGCCTCACGAGCAGCTTCAGCTAGAGCTTTAACACGGCCATGGTATAAGTAACCACCGCGATCAAATACTACTTCTTTAACGCCTTTCTCTACAGCACGCTTAGCAACTGATTCTCCAACTTTCGTAGCAGCTTCAATATTGCTAGTACCGTTAAGAGCAAGGTCTTTATCAAGAGTAGATGCACTTACTAACGTTACACCATTCACATCATCAATAACTTGAGCGTAAATATGTTGGTTAGAACGGAACACGTTTAAACGTGGACGCTCTGCAGTACCAGTAAGTTTAGCACGTACACGTGCATGTCTTTTCTTACGAGTCGCATTTTTATCAGCTTTAGTGATCATTCTTGTCACTCCTTTCTCTCACCTAACGGGTTTACTTAGCAGTTTTACCTTCTTTACGACGAACAACTTCGCCTTCGTAACGAATACCTTTACCTTTGTAAGGCTCAGGAGCACGTACAGCACGGATGTTAGCAGCGAATTCGCCAACACGTTGCTTGTCGATACCTTTAATTACGATCTTAGTTGGTGCAGGTACTTCAACTTCAAGACCTGCTTCCGGAGTCATTTCTACTGGATGAGAATAACCTACGCTTAATACAAGTTTATCACCTTGTTTTTGAGCACGGTAACCAACACCGACTAATTCAAGTCCGCGTGCGAAACCTTCAGTTACACCTTCAACCATGTTTCCGATTAAAGCACGAGTTGTACCGTGTAATGCACGGTGTTCCTTCTGTTCAGATGGACGCTCAACTGTTAATGTATTCTCTTCAATTTTGATAAGCATATCAGCATTGAAAGTACGAGTTAATTCACCTTTAGGGCCTTTTACTGTTACAGTATTGTCTTCTGCAACTGTAATAGTAACACCTGCAGGGATTTCAAGAATCTTTTTACCAATACGAGACATGTGGTCACACCTCCGTTCGTTTTAAATATATATTACCAAACGTATGCTACTACTTCTCCACCAGTTTGTAATTGACGAGCGTCTTTGTCTGTCATTACTCCCTTAGATGTAGAAACAAGAGCGATACCTAATCCGTTAAGTACACGTGGTACTTCGTCAGCTTTAGCGTAAACGCGTAAGCCAGGTTTACTGATACGTTTTAATCCAGTGATTACACGTTCATTGTTTGCACCATATTTCAGGAAAATACGAAGGATACCTTGTTTGTTATCCTCGATGTATTCTACATCACGAATGAAACCTTCACGTTTTAAAAGTTCAGCGATCTCTTTTTTGATTTTAGAAGCAGGAACCTCTAATTTCTCATGACGTACCATGTTCGCATTACGGATGCGAGTAAGCATGTCTGCAATTGGATCTGTCATCACCATGTGTTTTACCTCCTTCCCATTTGTGGGTTTTACCAACTAGCTTTTTTAACACCAGGAATTTGACCTTTATATGCAAGTTCACGGAAACAAATACGGCAAAGTTTAAATTTGCGGTATACAGAATGCGGACGACCGCAGCGTTCGCAACGTGTATACTCTTGTACTTTAAACTTAGGAGTACGCTTTTGTTTCGCTATCATAGATTTTTTAGCCACGTTTTCGCCTCCTCTACTTAGCGTTGGCTTCCATTATTTTTGGAATGGCATACCGAATTGTGTTAAAAGTTCACGAGCTTCTTCATCAGTTTTCGCTGTAGTAACGATTACGATGTCCATACCGCGGACTTTGCTTACTTTATCATAATCAATCTCAGGGAAAATAAGTTGCTCTTTAACACCTAATGTATAGTTTCCACGACCATCGAATGATTTCTTAGAAACACCACGGAAATCACGTACACGTGGTAAAGAAACTGATACTAATTTGTCGAAGAACTCATACATTTGCTCGCCGCGTAAAGTTACTTTCGCACCGATTGGCATACCTTCACGAAGACGGAAACCAGCGATTGATTTTTTAGCACGAGTTACAACAGGTTTTTGACCTGTGATTTGTGTTAATTCTTCTACTGCGTTGTCTAACGCTTTTGAGTTAGATACCGCGTCACCAACACCAGTGTTGATTACGATCTTTTCGATTTTTGGTACCTGCATTACAGATTTATAGTTAAACTTGCTCACTAGAGCAGGAGTAATTTCCTTTTGGAACTTCTCTTTAAGGCGATTCAATGAAGTGACCTCCTTTCTTAAGAAAATTATTTATCTAATAATTCACCAGATTTTTTTGCAATACGAACTTTTTTACCATCTTCTACTTTGAAGCCTACGCGAGTAGGTTCACCTGTTTTCGGATCTAAAATCATAACGTTAGAAACGTGAATAGGTGCTTCTTTAGTAATAATTCCACCTTGTGGATTTAATTGAGATGGCTTAGAGTGCTTCTTAACGATATTGACACCCTCAACGATAACACGGTTTTGCTTTGGGAAAGCCACAAGGATAACGCCTTGTTTTCCTTTGTCTTTACCAGTGATTACCTGTACTTTATCACCTTTTTTTACATGCATCTTAATTCTGCACCTCCTTAGCAAGGCAATACCTTAAATTATAGAACTTCTGGAGCTAAAGAAACGATCTTCATGAAGTTGCTATCACGTAATTCACGAGCTACTGGTCCGAAGATACGAGTACCACGTGGGCTCTTATCGTCTTTAATGATAACCGCTGCGTTTTCATCAAATTTGATGTAAGAACCGTCCGGACGACGAGCTCCGCTCTTCGTACGTACTACTACTGCTTTAACAACGTCACCTTTTTTAACAACGCCACCTGGTGTTGCTTGTTTTACCGTAGCAACGATAATGTCACCAATGTTAGCATATTTACGACCAGAGCCGCCTAATACTTTAATTGTTAAAAGTTCACGTGCACCAGAGTTGTCAGCAACTTTCAAACGAGATTCTTGTTGGATCATGTTATGAAACCTCCCTTCGGACTAAAAATTCCGATTCGTCTATTTAGATAATAACCGCTTCTTCAACGATTTCAACTAAACGGAAACGCTTAGTAGCAGAAAGCGGGCGAGTTTCCATGATTTTAACGATATCGCCAAGTTTCGCTTGGTTTTGCTCATCATGGGCTTTGTACTTCTTAGAATACTTAACACGTTTTCCGTACAAGGAATGAGTTTTGTAAGTTTCAACTAAAACTGTAATCGTTTTGTCCATTTTGTCAGACACTACACGACCAGTATAAACTTTGCGTTGGTTACGTTCGCTCACTATGCAAACCTCCCCTCAATTTATCGATTAATTCCGATCTCTCTTTCACGAACTACAGTTTTCATACGAGCAATTGCTTTACGCACTTCACGAATGCGAGTTGGATTCTCTAATTGTCCTGTAGCAAGTTGGAAGCGAAGATTAAACAACTCTTCCTTTAAAGCTTTAACTTTTGTTTCGATTTCGGCAGTGGTTAATTCACGAATATCATTAGTTTTCATTAGATTCACCACCATTTTCTTCACGTTTTACGAATTTACATTTCACAGGTAACTTGTGAGCTGCAAGACGTAATGCTTCGCGTGCTACCTCTTCAGATACACCCGCGATTTCGAACATAATTTTCCCAGGTTTTACTACTGCTACCCAGCCTTCTGGTGCCCCTTTACCGGAACCCATACGTACTTCTAGAGGTTTTGCAGTGTAAGGTTTAGAAGGGAAAATTTTAATCCATACTTTACCGCCACGTTTCATGTAACGAGTCATTGCACGACGAGCAGCTTCGATTTGACGGTTTGTAATCCATGAAGCAGCTTGTGCTTGTAAACCGAATTCACCGAAAGCAATTTCAGTTCCACCTTTAGCACGACCACGCATTTTACCACGATGCTCTCTACGATATTTTACGCGTTTTGGCATTAACATATTATTTTCCTCCTTCCTCAGAAGCTTTCTTTTTTGTAGGAAGGACTTCTCCACGGTAGATCCATACTTTTACGCCTAATTTACCGTATGTTGTATCAGCTTCAACTGCTGCATAGTCAATATCAGCGCGAAGTGTATGAAGTGGAACAGTTCCTTCACTGTAAGATTCTGCACGAGCGATATCAGCTCCGCCAAGACGACCAGAAACCTGTGTTTTAATACCTTTAGCACCTGCACGCATAGCACGTTGAATAACTTGCTTTTGTGCACGACGGAATGATACACGGTTTTCTAATTGACGAGCGATGTTTTCGCCTACTAATTTAGCGTTAAGATCAGCTCTCTTAACTTCTAAAATGTTGATGTGTACACGCTTGCCTGTTAATTGGTTAAGAGCTTTACGAAGTGCTTCAACTTCAGTACCACCTTTACCAATTACCATACCAGGTTTTGCAGTGTGAATTGTAACATTTACACGATTTGCTGCACGTTCGATTTCTACTTTAGCAACAGCAGAATCTTTTAAGCGTACATTAATGTACTCACGGATTTTGATGTCTTCATGTAATAATGTAGCGTAATCTTTCTCAGCGAACCAACGAGATTCCCAGTCACGGATAACGCCGACACGAAGACCAATTGGATTAACCTTTTGACCCATCGATTATCCCTCCTTCTTTTCTGATACCACAACTGTGATGTGGCTTGTGCGTTTGTTAATTTGGCTTGCACGACCCATTGCACGTGGACGGAAACGTTTTAACGTTGGACCTTCGTCAACGAAAACTTTTTCTACAACTAGGTTGTTAATGTCCATCTCATAATTGTGCTCTGCATTTGCGATTGCAGATTTTAAAACTTTTTCTACAACTGGAGAAGCAGTTTTTGGTGTGTGGTTAAGGATAGCAATCGCTTCACCCACTTGCTTACCTCGGATTAAGTCTACTACTAAACGAACTTTACGAGGAGCAATACGAACTGTTCTCGCTACTGCTTTAGCTTGCATTGAAGTGCCTCCTCTCATTATCTTCTAGTTTTCTTATCGTCAGCAAGGTGACCTTTGTACGTACGAGTTGGTGCGAATTCACCTAACTTATGGCCAACCATATCCTCAGTGATGTACACAGGTACGTGTTTACGACCATCATATACAGCGATTGTGTGTCCGATGAACTGAGGGAAGATTGTTGAACGGCGAGACCAAGTTTTAACAACTTGTTTTTGCTCAGATGCAACTAATTTTTCCATTTTGCTCATTAAGTGATCATCGACAAATGGTCCTTTTTTTAAGCTACGAGCCATTTTGGTGCCTCCCTTCGTGATTGGCGTACGGTTCTAGAAATGAACCGTACTACAATCCCATTATTTTTTACGACGACGAACGATAAATTTGTCAGACGCTTTGTTTTTCTTACGAGTCTTGAATCCAAGAGTTGGTTTACCCCATGGAGACATTGGAGACTTACGTCCGATTGGAGAACGTCCTTCACCACCACCGTGTGGGTGATCAACAGGGTTCATTACAGAACCACGAACTGTTGGGCGTTTACCTAACCAGCGAGAGCGACCTGCTTTACCGATTTTGATAAGTTCGTGTTGTTCGTTACCTACTTGACCGATTGAAGCGCGACAAGCAGATAATACAAGACGTACTTCACCAGAAGTTAAACGTACAAGTACGTATTTACCTTCTTTACCAAGTACTTGAGCAGATGTACCAGCAGAACGAACTAATTGTCCGCCACGACCAGGCTTAAGCTCGATGTTATGAACAACAGTACCTACTGGAATGTTGATTAATGGTAATGCGTTACCGATTTTAATGTCAGCTTCTGGGCCAGACATAACTTCCATACCTACTTCTAAAGACTTAGGAGCAAGAATGTAACGTTTTTCACCGTCAACGTAGTTAATTAATGCGATATTCGCAGAGCGGTTTGGATCGTATTCGATCGTAGCAACGCGTCCTGGAATTCCATCTTTGTTACGCTTAAAGTCGATGATACGGTATTGACGCTTATGTCCGCCACCTTGATGACGTACAGTGATTTTACCTTGGTTATTACGACCAGCCTTCTTGCTTAAAGGAGCAAGTAATGACTTTTCGGGTCTATCAGTCGTGATTTCAGCGAAATCATTCGTAGTCATATTACGACGACCGTTAGTAGTTGGATTATACTTTTTGATTCCCATCTCAATTTCCCTCCTTCTTTAGTAAGAATTAAACGCCTTGGAAGATTTCGATTTCTTTGCTGTCAGCAGTTAGCTTAACGATTGCTTTACGACGACGGCTAGTAAAACCAGCGTGACGACCAACGCGTTTTGCTTTCGGCTTGTAGTTCATGATGTTCACTTTTTCTACTTTAACACCAAAGATCGCTTCAAGAGCATCTTTAACTTCTGTTTTATTAGATTTAACGTCCACATCGAACGTGTATTTTTTTTCAGCCATCATTTCCATAGAACGTTCAGTGATAACTGGGCGCTTAATGATATCACGAGGATCTCTCATTATGCAAGCACCTCCTCTACTTTTTCCACTGCCGCTTTTGTCATGATTAGCTTATCATGATGAAGCACGTCTAAAACGTTTACGCCATCAGCAGTGATTACTGTTACTCCAGGGATATTGCGAGCAGATAACTCTACAGATTCGTTTGCATCAGCAGTTACGATAAGAGCTTTCTTCTCAACAGTTAATCCTTTAAGTACTGCTAGCATGTCTTTTGTTTTTGGTGCATTTAACACTAGGTCTTCAAGAACTACAATGTTGTTCTCAACTACTTTAGTAGCTAATGCAGATTTGATTGCTAAACGACGAACTTTCTTAGGAAGTTTGTACGCATAGCTTCTTGGTGTAGGTCCGAATACCGTACCACCACCACGCCATTGAGGAGAGCGGATAGACCCTTGACGAGCACGTCCAGTTCCTTTTTGACGCCATGGTTTACGACCACCACCGCGAACTTCAGAGCGAGTTTTTACTTTGTGTGTACCTTGACGTAAAGATGCACGTTGCATCATTACAGCTTCGAAAAGTACAGCTTCATTTGGTTCGATACCGAAAATAGCTTCAGCTAATTCGATTTCACCAACCTGTGAACCAGTTTGGTTATATACAGTAACTTTTGGCATTGGAATTCCTCCTTCCTATTGTGAATTATTTGCTAACCTTCACAGCGCCTTGAACAACTACAAGAGATTTCTTAGCACCTGGAACGTTACCTTTTACTAGTAATAAGTTGCGCTCAGTGTCAACTTGAACGATTTCTAAGTTTTGGATAGTAACTTGGTCTCCACCCATACGTCCAGCAAGTTTTTTGCCTTTGAATACACGGTTCGGAGCAACTGGGCCCATTGAACCTGGACGACGGTGATAGCGAGAACCATGAGACATAGGTCCGCGAGATTGTCCGTGGCGTTTGATAACACCTTGGAAACCTTTACCTTTAGAAATTCCTGTTACATCAACGATTTCACCTGTAGCGAATACGTCAACTTTTACCTCTTGACCAACCTCTAATCCGTCCACGTCTGCATCGCGGATTTCGCGAATGAAGCGCTTAGGAGTTGTAGATGCTTTAGCAGTGTGGCCTTGTTCAGGTTTGTTAGTTAACTTTTCACGTTTATCTTCAAATCCTAACTGGATTGCATTGTAGCCATCAGTTTCAGTTGTTTTCTTTTGAAGAACAACGTTTGGATTAGCAGCGATAACTGTTACTGGGATTAACTCACCGTTCTCAGCAAATACTTGAGTCATACCGATCTTTCTTCCTAAGATTCCTTTGGTCATGAGTTACACCTCCTACATTTTTAAGTTATATAAATTATAGTTTGATTTCGATATCTACACCAGATGGTAAGTCTAAACGCATTAATGAATCTACTGTTTGTGGAGTAGGACTCACGATGTCGATTAGACGTTTGTGCGTGCGCATTTCGAATTGCTCACGAGAATCTTTGTACTTATGAACAGCACGAAGAATTGTGTAAACAGTTTTTTCAGTTGGTAATGGGATCGGACCAGAAACTGTTGCCCCAGAACGCTTAGCTGTTTCTACAATTTTCTCAGCTGACTGATCAAGAATACGGTGATCGTAAGCTTTTAAACGGATACGAATTTTTTCTTTTGCCATTATTTTCCCTCCTTCGTTCGCCTATTTCTAAAATAGACCTTCTCCATGGAAATTTCCCCACACCATGCCATGGCAAAGCGGCCGGGTGTGTCAGCAACCTTCCACTTCATCGCAGTCAAAGACCAACATTGTCTATTATACAATGTTATTCGTCTAGATGCAAGCATCTTTTTGTTTGCATCTGCTTTTCTCTACTTTTGCTATTATACATGGCACTTTAAAGAATTTCAAGTTTTCATCTAACAGAATTCATTTTACAGTTTCTGGATTATCTTTTGTCGTTTTTATAATACTATAGAAGAAACTCGTCAAAACAAAAAACACCCTCTTCTTCCTTATATAAACGCAAACAAAAAACCTAAGGGAAAATCCCTTAGGTTTTTTTATATCAGTTAAGATTACTCAACGATAGTAGCAACTACACCGTAACCTACTGTACGTCCACCTTCACGAATAGAGAATTTAGTTCCCTCTTCGATAGCGATTGGAGCGATAAGTTCGATAGTCATTTCGATGTTGTCACCAGGCATTACCATTTCAGTACCTTCTGGTAATTGGATGATACCAGTTACGTCAGTTGTACGGAAGTAGAACTGAGGACGGTAGTTAGCGAAGAATGGAGTGTGACGTCCACCTTCTTCTTTAGATAATACGAAAACTTCAGCTTTGAATTTAGCGTGAGCTTTTACAGAACCGCTTTTTGCAAGTACTTGTCCACGTTGGATGTCTTCACGAGCAACCCCACGAAGTAAAGCACCGATGTTGTCTCCAGCTTGAGCTTGGTCAAGAAGTTTACGGAACATCTCTACACCAGTTACAGTTGTAGAAGCATTTTCTTCAGCAAGACCGATGATTTCTACTACGTCACCAACTTTAACGATACCGCGCTCAACACGACCAGTAGCAACTGTACCACGACCTGTGATAGAGAATACGTCCTCTACAGGCATTAAGAATGGTTTGTCAGTTTCACGTTCTGGAGTTGGGATGTAAGCATCAACTTCAGCCATTAATTCAATGATTTTTGCTTCCCAATCAGCTTCTCCTTGAAGAGCTTTAAGAGCAGAACCTTTGATTACAGGAATGTCGTCGCCTGGGAATCCGTATTCAGATAATAGGTCGCGAACTTCCATTTCTACTAATTCTAATAATTCTTCGTCATCTACCATGTCGCATTTGTTTAAGAATACAACGATGTAAGGAACACCTACTTGACGAGAAAGAAGGATGTGCTCACGTGTTTGAGGCATTGGGCCATCAGCAGCAGATACTACTAAGATACCGCCGTCCATTTGAGCAGCACCAGTGATCATGTTTTTAACATAGTCAGCGTGACCTGGGCAGTCAACGTGTGCATAGTGACGAGTTTCAGTTTCGTACTCAACGTGTGCAGTTGAGATTGTGATACCGCGCTCTCTTTCTTCTGGAGCAGCATCGATTTGATCGTATCCGCGTGCTTCAGCACCACCAGCTTTTGCAAGAACTGTAGTGATCGCAGCAGTTAATGTAGTTTTACCATGGTCAACGTGGCCGATTGTACCGATGTTAACATGGGGTTTAGAACGTTCGAATTTAGCTTTAGCCATTCTAAATTCCTCCTTAGTTTATATAGGTTATTTTATATTTAGACTAGAAAGTGAAACTTACGTCCCACTTTCTAAGCTTACATAAGTAGTTATACTTGAACAATCGATAAAAATCAATTATTCACCTTTATTTTTTTTGATAATTTCTTCAGAAACAGACTTTGGTACTTCTTCATAGTGGTCAAACACCATAGAGAATGTTCCGCGTCCTTGAGTGTTAGAACGTAATGACGTTGCATAACCGAACATTTCAGAAAGTGGAACCATAGCGCGAACAACTTGTGCGTTACCGCGAGCTTCCATACCTTCTACACGTCCACGACGAGATGTTACGTCACCCATAATGTCACCCATGTACTCTTCAGGAATTACAACTTCAACTTTCATCATTGGCTCAAGAATTACTGGGCTACATTTAGAAACCGCAGCTTTAAGTGCCATAGATGCAGCGATTTTGAACGCCATCTCAGATGAATCGACATCATGGTAAGATCCGTCAACTAATGCAGCTTTAATGTCAACTAGTGGATAACCAGCTAGTACACCATTTTTAAGTGCATCTTCAAGACCTGCTCCAACAGCTGGGATGTATTCACGAGGAACTACACCACCGACGATCTTGTTTTCGAATTCGAATCCTTTACCTTCTTCGTTAGGTTCAAACTCAATCCAAACGTGACCGAATTGTCCACGACCACCAGATTGACGAGCGAACTTACCTTCAACTTTCGCTGCAGCGCGGAAAGTCTCACGGTATGCTACCTGAGGAGCACCAACGTTTGCTTCCACTTTGAATTCACGGCGCATACGGTCAACGATGATATCAAGGTGAAGTTCACCCATACCAGCGATGATAGTTTGGCCAGTTTCTTGGTCAGTGTGAGCACGGAATGTTGGATCTTCTTCAGAAAGCTTAGATAATGCTGTACCCATTTTATCTTGGTCAGCTTTAGATTTTGGTTCGATAGCTACAGAGATAACTGGCTCTGGGAATTCCATAGACTCAAGGATAACAAGGCTCTTCTCGTCACAAAGAGTATCACCAGTAGTAGTATCTTTTAAACCTACAGCAGCAGCGATATCACCAGCGTAAACTGTTGAAATCTCTTCACGGCTGTTAGCGTGCATTTGTAGGATACGACCTACACGCTCACGCTTACCTTTAGTTGAGTTTTTCACGTATGATCCAGAGTTTAACACACCAGAGTACACACGGAAGAACGTTAACTTACCAACATAAGGGTCAGTCATGATTTTGAATGCTAAAGCTGCGAATGGTTCTTCATCGCTAGACTTACGTTCTACTTCTTCATCTGTATCCGGTAGAGTACCTTTAATAGCAGGTACATCTAGTGGAGATGGAAGGTAGTCGATAACTGCGTCTAACAGAATTTGAACACCTTTGTTTTTGAATGCAGAACCACAAATTACTGGGAAGAATTCTACAGAAGTTGTAGCCTTACGGATACCAGCTTTAAGCTCTTCTACAGTGATTTCTTCACCTTCTAGGTACTTCATCATCATTTCTTCATCAAGCTCAGCTACCGCTTCAATAAGTTTTCCACGGTATTCTTCAGCTAATTCTTTGTGCTCTTCAGGAATTTCAACACGTTGAATGTCTGTTCCTAAATCGTTACCGTACATGTAAGCACACTCTTCAACAAGGTCAATGATACCATTGAACTCATCTTCAGCACCGATTGGTAACTGAATTGGATGTGCGTTTGCTTGTAAACGATCGTGGATTGTTCCTACAGAGTATAAGAAATCTGCACCGATCTTATCCATTTTGTTAACGAATACGATACGAGGTACGCCGTAAGTAGTAGCCTGACGCCAAACAGTTTCTGTTTGTGGTTCTACACCAGATTGCGCATCAAGTACTGCTACAGCGCCATCAAGTACGCGTAAAGAACGTTCTACTTCTACTGTGAAATCTACGTGTCCTGGAGTATCAATGATGTTTACACGATGACCTTTCCATTGTGCTGTAGTTGCAGCAGAAGTAATTGTGATACCACGCTCTTGCTCTTGCTCCATCCAGTCCATCTGAGATGCACCTTCGTGAGTTTCACCGATTTTATGAATACGTCCTGTGTAGTACAGAATACGCTCAGTTGCTGTTGTTTTACCAGCATCGATGTGAGCCATGATACCAATATTACGAGTGTTTTCTAAAGAGAACTCTCTTGCCATTTGGTGTCTTGCTCCTTCCATATATGGATTGGATTTTTTTATTTTAAGTAGCAAAAAAGCCACTTTATATTGTTACACATGTCAGTATGTCCAGTACTCTCATTATGTAAAACGAGCGCCCGATGAAAGGGAGAGGCATTCTCCCTCTCCACACTTCCATAAGCGACAAATAAAGCGGTTTATGCTTACATTTATTTTACGTTGAATCCTACCAACGGTAATGAGCAAATGCTTTGTTAGCTTCTGCCATTTTATGAGTGTCTTCACGTTTCTTAACAGATGCACCAGCGTTGTTAGCTGCATCTAAGATTTCGTTAGCAAGACGCTCTTCCATAGTTTTTTCACCACGAAGACGAGCGTAGTTTACTAACCAACGAAGACCTAAAGTTGTACGGCGTTCTGGACGAACCTCAACTGGAACTTGGTAGTTAGCACCACCAACACGACGAGCGCGTACTTCAAGAACAGGCATGATGTTCTTAAGAGCTTGCTCGAATACTTCCATTGGCTCTTTACCAGTACGTTCGTTTACGATATCGAACGCATTATAAAGAATTGTTTGAGATTTACCTTTTTTACCGTCAACCATCATTTTGTTGATAAGGCGTGTTACTAGCTTCGAATTGTACATTGGATCTGGTAACACGTCACGTTTCGCAACAGGTCCTTTACGAGGCATATTGAGTTCCTCCTTTCATTTTAAAGTTATTATTTTTTAGCAGGTTTTGGTCTCTTAGTACCATATTTAGAACGTCCTTGCATACGTTTGTCAACACCAGCTGTGTCAAGCGCACCACGAACGATGTGGTAACGTACCCCCGGTAAATCCTTTACACGACCACCGCGAATTAATACTACGCTATGCTCTTGTAGGTTATGACCGATACCTGGGATGTAAGCTGTAACCTCGATACCGTTTGTTAAACGTACACGAGCGTATTTACGTAACGCTGAGTTAGGTTTCTTTGGAGTCATTGTACCAACACGAGTACATACACCACGTTTTTGAGGTGCAGAGATATCAGTTGATTTTTTCTTTAAAGAGTTAAAACCTTTGTTTAACGCAGGTGATTTAGATTTCCATACTTTATCAGTACGACCATTTCTCACTAATTGGTTAATAGTAGGCATTTGATTATCCTCCCTTCGCATGTTTGTATGACCACATATCCAGGTGGTTCATTATTAGTTGAAAACAAAGTTTTTGCAAGGAAGAGCAAATGCTCTCTCCTCACAAAAACAGTTTTAACTTATTATTCCTATTGCTGAAGCTCCCACTTGAATCCCCGAAGCTTTACCAAGCTTACGAACTGATTCAACTTTTGTTATGGGCACGTTATATTGCATTGCAATACGAATGATAGCATGGGTTAACCGCATGTCAGCATCCTCTGCGATGACAACTTCTTTAACTGTACCATTTTTGATTGCTTCCAATGTGCGTTTATGACCAACGACTACATTTTCAGCAGTTGATACTTTTTGATAAGACATATAAATATCCTCCAAAGCATCGTTCAGGAGCAACCTTGATTATAGTAACATTTTGACTCATACAATGTCAACTAAGATTAATTGTTTTTATACAAAATTTATGACGGAAAATTTTACTGTTCCACATAAACCTCATCGTTTTCTACGTTCATGTCATCTTGTGTTGTTTTTACAAGATCCACTTTGCGATAACGATTCATACCTGTTCCAGCAGGAACAAGTTTACCGATAATAACATTTTCTTTTAATCCTAGAAGTTCATCGCGTTTACCCTTAATTGCTGCATCAGTTAAGACACGAGTTGTTTCTTGGAACGATGCTGCAGATAAGAATGAATCTGTTTCAAGTGAAGCTTTTGTAATACCAAGTAGAACAGGTCTAGCTGTTGCTGGTTGCTTACCTTGCAGTAAGACCTTAGCATTCGCATCAGTAAACTGATGGATATCTAGTAATGTTCCTGGTAATACATCTGTTTCACCTGCATCACTTACACGAACTTTACGTAACATTTGACGTACCATTACCTCTACGTGTTTGTCACCAATTTCTACCCCTTGCATACGGTATACTTTTTGAACTTCACGTAATAAGTATTCTTGAACCGCCGTAATGTCCGTTACTTTTAGTAATTCTTTCGGATCAATAGAACCTTCTGTTAACTCTTTACCGTGGCTAATTGGCTGTCCTGGAGTTACTTTCAGACGAGCACCGTAAGGAATAGCATACGTACGAGCTTCAACTTCACCCTGTACAACTACTTCTTGGCGATCTTTAACGTCGTTGATCGCTGCGATAACACCGTCGATTTCACTGATAACTGCCTGACCTTTCGGATTACGAGCTTCGAAGATCTCTTGGATACGAGGTAAACCTTGAGTAATATCATCTCCGGCAACCCCACCTGTATGGAATGTACGCATCGTTAACTGTGTACCTGGCTCACCGATAGATTGAGCTGCGATAATACCTACCGCTTCTCCTACTTCTACGTCTGTTCCAGTTGCTAAGTTACGACCGTAACACTTCTTACATACACCGTGGCGAGTGTTACACGTAAACGCTGAACGAATGTTTACAGTTTCAACACCCGAATTTTCAACGATATGAGCGATATCTTCAGTAATTAATTGATTTTCAGCAACTAATACTTCACCTGTTTCAGGATGTTTTACAGTTTTTCTTGCAAAACGTCCAACAAGACGATCATATAATGACTCGATAACTTCATTACCCTCTTTAATCGCACCAATTAATAAACCGCGATCTGTTCCACAATCATCTTCACGAACGATTACATCTTGTGCAACGTCAACAAGACGACGTGTTAAGTAACCAGAATCGGCAGTTTTAAGTGCTGTATCGGCAAGACCTTTACGCGCACCATGCGTAGAGATGAAGTACTCAAGTACTGTTAAACCTTCACGGAAACTCGATTTGATTGGAAGTTCGATGATACGACCAGATGGATTGGCCATAAGACCACGCATACCAGCAAGCTGAGTAAAGTTAGATGCGTTACCACGGGCACCTGAGTCACTCATCATGAAGATTGGGTTGCGTTTATTCAAGGATTTCATCAGTTTTCCTTGGATAACATCTTTTGCATTACTCCAAATAGAGATAACGCGATCGTAACGTTCTTCTTCCGTGATTAAACCGCGACGGAATTGTTTAATTACATTATCTACTTTTGCTTGTGCTTCGTGGAGAATTTCATCTTTTTCGCCTAATACAAGAATGTCAGATACCCCAACTGTAATACCAGCTTTTGTAGAGTACTTGAATCCTAAGTTTTTCATACGGTCAAGCATGCGAGACGTTTCTGTAATTTGGAAACGTTTGAACACTTCCGCAATGATGTTACCAAGGATCTTCTTGCTAAATGGCGCCACTTCTTCGCGACTAGCAATAATTTCTTTAATGTTCGCACCTTTTTCAACGAAATATTTCGCTGGTGTTTCTTTTTCAAGGTTTGAATTTGTTGGTTCATTAATATAAGGGAACGACTCTGGTAAGATTTCGTTAAATATTAATTTACCAACTGTTGTTAATAGAAGCATACTCTTTTGCTCTTCAGTAAATGTTGCGTTGTTTACTGCACTTGCAGCTACTGCAACACGTGTATGAAGATGAACATATCCATTTTGATATGCAAGCAATGCTTCGTTTGCATCTTTGAAGACCATACCTTCACCGATTGCACCTTCACGCTCAAGTGTTAAGTAATAGTTACCTAATACCATATCCTGAGATGGAGTAACAACTGGTTTACCGTCTTTCGGGTTCAAGATGTTTTGTGCCGCTAACATAAGAAGACGAGCTTCAGCTTGAGCTTCTGATGATAAAGGTACGTGAACGGCCATTTGGTCACCGTCAAAGTCCGCGTTGTATGCAGTACATACAAGTGGGTGAAGACGGATTGCGCGACCTTCTACTAATGTAGGTTCAAACGCCTGGATACCAAGACGGTGAAGTGTTGGTGCGCGGTTTAGAAGTACTGGATGTTCTTTAATCACAGACTCTAAAACGTCCCAAACTTCAGGTTGTACACGCTCGATTTTACGTTTCGCACTCTTAATGTTATGTGCTAATCCTTTTTCAACTAACTCTTTCATTACGAAAGGTTTGAACAGTTCAAGCGCCATTTCTTTTGGCAATCCACATTGATACATCTTTAAGTTCGGTCCTACAACGATTACAGAACGACCAGAGTAGTCAACACGTTTACCTAATAAGTTTTGACGGAAACGTCCTTGTTTACCTTTAAGCATGTGAGATAGTGATTTTAATGGACGGTTACCTGGCCCAGTAACTGGACGGCCACGACGACCATTATCGATTAATGCGTCTACAGCTTCTTGTAACATACGTTTTTCGTTTTGAACAATGATGCTTGGTGCACCTAAGTCCAATAGACGTTTTAAACGGTTGTTACGGTTAATTACACGACGGTATAAGTCGTTTAAGTCAGAAGTAGCAAAACGTCCACCGTCTAACTGTACCATTGGGCGTAGTTCTGGTGGGATTACTGGTAGAACATCTAAGATCATCCAAGACGGTTCATTTCCAGAGTTACGGAATGCTTCTAATACTTCTAGACGTTTAATAGCACGAGTACGGCGTTGTCCTTGTGCTGTTTTTAATTCTTCTTTTAAGAAGTCTACTTCTTTATCTAAATCGATGTCTTGTAGTAGCTTTTTAATTGCTTCTGCACCCATAGCAGCTTGGAATGTGCTACCATATCGATCACGATATGCACGGTATTCTTTTTCAGAAAGTAATTGCTTCTTATCAAGTGGTGTATCTCCACTTTCTGTTACAACATAAGAAGCGAAATAAATTACTTCTTCAAGCGCGCGAGGGGACATGTCTAAGACAAGTCCCATGCGGCTCGGGATACCTTTGAAATACCAAATATGAGATACAGGAGCAGCTAATTCGATATGACCCATACGTTCACGACGTACTTTTGCACGCGTTACTTCAACGCCACATCGATCACAAACTACACCTTTATAACGTACACGTTTGTATTTTCCGCAATGACATTCCCAGTCCTTTTGTGGTCCGAAAATACGCTCACAGAATAAGCCATCTTTTTCAGGCTTTAACGTACGATAGTTAATAGTTTCTGGTTTCTTAACTTCACCGTATGACCAAGAACGAATCTTGTCAGGTGAAGCAAGTCCAATCTTCATATATTCAAAGTTATTTACATCTATCAAGGGGCCTACCTCCCTTTTAGTCTACAGGTTATCCCAATTATTCCTTAGTTGTCTCAACTTCGACATTCAATTTATCTGCTGATTGATGATCATCGTCATCTTCTGTATCACGCATTTCAATTTCTGTATCGTCGCTAGACATCATTTTAACGTCCATACCTAAACTTTGCAGCTCTTTAATCAATACTTTGAATGATTCAGGAACGCCTGGTTCTGGAACATTTTCGCCTTTAACAATTGCTTCATAAGTCTTAACACGTCCAACAACATCATCAGACTTCACTGTTAAGATTTCTTGAAGAGTATAAGCAGCACCGTAAGCTTCAAGTGCCCAAACCTCCATCTCACCGAAACGCTGTCCACCGAACTGAGCTTTACCTCCAAGAGGTTGCTGCGTTACAAGTGAGTATGGTCCAGTAGAACGAGCATGAAGTTTATCGTCAACCATGTGCGCAAGTTTGATCATATACATGACACCAACAGATACGCGGTTATCGAATGGTTCACCAGTACGTCCGTCATACAGGATTGTTTTCGCGTCATTTGCCATACCAGCTTCTTCAATTGTGCCCCAAACATCTTCCTCACGAGCACCATCGAATACTGGTGTTGCAATGTGAATGCCAAGGTATCTTGCTGCCATACCAAGATGAAGCTCTAATACCTGACCGATATTCATACGAGATGGTACCCCTAATGGGTTTAACATGATATCGATTGGCGTACCGTCTGGTAGGTAAGGCATATCTTCTTCTGGTAAAATACGAGAAATAACACCTTTGTTACCGTGACGTCCGGCCATCTTGTCACCTTCAGAAATTTTACGTTTTTGAACGATATATGCACGTACAAGTTGATTCACGCCCGGTGGCAATTCATCGCCATCTTCACGGTTGAATACTTTTACGTCTAAGATAATACCGCCACCACCATGTGGTACACGTAGTGATGTATCACGTACTTCACGCGCTTTTTCTCCAAAGATAGCATGTAATAGACGTTCTTCAGCTGTTAATTCTGTTACACCTTTAGGTGTTACTTTACCAACAAGTAAATCTCCATCTTTTACTTCAGCACCAACGCGAATGATACCGCGCTCGTCAAGGTTACGTAATGCGTCTTCCCCAACGTTTGGAATGTCACGTGTAATTTCTTCTGGTCCAAGCTTCGTATCACGAGCTTCTGATTCATATTCTTCAATATGAATAGAAGTGTACACATCATCTTTTACAAGGCGCTCACTCATGATGATCGCATCCTCGTAGTTATAACCGTCCCAAGTCATGAAGCCAACAAGCACGTTACGTCCAAGTGCTAGTTCACCTAATTCCATAGAAGGACCATCCGCAAGGATTTCACCTTTTACAACTTCATTTCCAACACTTACGATTGGACGTTGGTTGTAACAAGTTCCTTGGTTAGAACGAATGAATTTTTGCATTTTGTAGCGATCTAAGTCGCCTTTTACTGTTTGACCGTCAACTTCTACATAGCGACGTACCCAAACTTCACGTGCTTCTACGCGCTCAACAACCCCAGGATGTTTACAGATTACTGCAGCACCTGAGTCTTTTGCTGATACGTACTCCATACCTGTACCTACAATCGGAGATTCCGGATTCATTAACGGAACCGCCTGACGTTGCATGTTCGCTCCCATAAGTGCGCGGTTAGAGTCATCGTTTTCTAAGAACGGAATACAAGCTGTCGCTGCCGACACTACTTGTTTTGGAGATACATCCATGTAGTCGATGCGTTCTCTATTTGTGACAATGTTTTCACCACGGAAACGAGCTACGATATCTTCACTTAGGAATTCACCTTCGTCAGATAATTTCATATTCGCTTGGGCTACAACATAGTTATCTTCTTCATCTGCTGTTAAGTAATCAACATGCCCTGTTACAAGACCAGTTTCTGGGTCAACACGACGGTATGGTGTTTCAATGAAACCAAACTCATTTACTTTCGCGAACGAAGATAATGAGTTAATCAAACCGATGTTTGGTCCCTCTGGTGTTTCAATCGGACACATACGACCGTAGTGAGAGTAATGAACGTCACGCACTTCAAAGCCTGCGCGCTCACGCGTTAAACCACCAGGTCCTAATGCAGATAGTCTTCGTTTGTGAGTTAACTCTGCTAATGGGTTTGTTTGGTCCATAAACTGAGATAACTGAGAACTTCCGAAGAACTCTTTAATAGATGCAATAACAGGACGAATATTAATTAGTGCCTGTGGTGTAATTGCATTTGTATCTTGGATCGACATTCTCTCACGAACAACACGTTCCATACGAGAAAGACCGATACGGAATTGATTTTGTAACAGTTCTCCAACAGAACGCAGACGACGGTTTCCTAAATGGTCAATATCATCTGTATCCCCTACTTTGTATAGTAGGTTGAAGAAGTAACTGATAGAAGCAAGGATATCACCTGGTGTAATGTGTTTCACATCACGAGTAATGTTTGCATTACCAATTACATTAATTACGCGTTCGCCTTCCGACTCAGGAGCATAAATCTTAATAGATTGCAGCTCAACATCGCCTTCTACCACTCCACCCATTGGTTTCGCTGTTTTGAATCCAATGTTTTTCTCTAAGTAAGGTAAAATGCGATCAAGTGTACGACGATCTAAGATTGTTCCTTCTGCCGCTAAAATTTCACCAGTTTCTGGATCCACTAATGTTTCAGCTAAACGTTGATTAAACAATCTGTTTTTAATGTGTAACTTCTTGTTGATCTTATAGCGACCTACATTTGCTAAATCGTAGCGCTTTGGATCAAAGAAACGAGACACAAGTAAGCTCTTAGCATTTTCTACCGTTGGTGGTTCACCAGGACGTAGACGCTCATAAATTTCAAGCAATGCTTTTTCTGTGCTATCTGTGTTGTCTTTTTCTAATGTGTTGCTTAAGTATTCGTTATCACCTAAAAGCTCGGTGATTTCTTGATCAGAGCCAAACCCTAATGCGCGTAACAAAACAGTTACAGGAAGTTTACGCGTACGGTCAATACGCACATATACAACATCCTTAGCATCTGTCTCATACTCTAACCAAGCTCCGCGGTTTGGAATTACAGTAGCAGTAAAACCACGTTTTCCGTTTTTATCCACTTTGCCACTATAGTATACGCTTGGAGAGCGAACTAACTGGGAAACGATAACACGTTCTGCACCGTTAATTACGAATGTTCCAGTCTCTGTCATGAGTGGGAAATCTCCCATGAACACATCTTGTTCTTTTACTTCACCAGTTTCCTTGTTGATTAGACGCACTTTTACACGAAGTGGTGCTGCATACGTCACATCACGCTCTTTGCATTCGTCTACAGAGTATTTAGGTTCACCTAAGCTGTAGTCGATAAATTCAAGCGATAGATTTCCCGTAAAGTCTTCAATCGGAGAAATGTCTTGGAACATTTCTCGCAAACCCTCATCAAGAAACCACTGATAAGAAGAGGTTTGAATTTCGATAAGATTTGGTAACTCTAATACTTCACTAATACGGGCATAACTTCTTCGTTGGCGGTGGCGTCCGTATTGAACTAGTTGACCTGTCAACTGCTTCACCCCTCAAATCATGAGTATTATAAATGCACAAAAAAATTTGTGCAAAATCACAAATAAATACAACTACTGCTATTAGCGTAGTCTCTTTCTCTTAAAGATAAATACGTTGAGTCTTTCTACCTGCTCAAAAAAGAAAAATGGCTTCTATAAGAAAACCATCATTCTGTTTCATAATCTGCTGATTTTACTATCTTTTCCAAGAGAAACAAAAATATACATCTTTCTCAACGCAGAAAATCATATATTGGCATTGTATAATGTTAACATAGCCAAAAATAACCGTCAACGTTTTTTTGATTTTATGATATAATATCCTTTTTTCTTTTCTACAACCTCAACCTCAGAAAATACTTCTTCTAGTTTTTTTAGCGCAGACGGTGCACCTTGTTTCTTTTGAATAACAATCCAAAGTTCTCCACCTGGAACTAAATACTCCACAGCTTTTTCTAAAATCTCATGTACGATATCTTTACCCGCACGAATTGGAGGGTTAGATAGAATAGCAGCATACTTACCATCTACATTTTCATAGACGCTACTTTGAAAAATACGTATATTCTCGATTTTGTTATTAGCGGCGTTTTCTTTCGCAAGCCCAAGTGCCCTCTCATTCACATCCACCATGTGAACTTCACGACCTTGAAACTCTTTCGCTAACGACAAACCAATAGGACCGTATCCGCAACCTACGTCTAATATATTACCTTTAATATCTGGCATTTGAAACGCTTCAATTAAAAGACGGGAACCAAAGTCCACTTCGTTTTTCGAGAACACCCCATGGTCAGATAAGAAAGTAAATCGAGATCCACGAAGGTCAAACTCCCATCGCTTACGATCACTTTTACTAGAAGGGTCGTTAGAAAAATAATGGTCTGCCATATGGCCACCTCTTTTCTTTACAGTTAAAAAAAAAGCTCGCATGAGAGCGAGCTTTTTTTAAAGCATCAAAAGTTAATTACTTAACTTCTACAGCAGCGCCAACTTCTTCAAGTTTAGCTTTGATTTCTTCAGCTTCTTCTTTAGCAGCAGCTTCTTTGATTACTTTTGGAGTGTTGTCAACTAATTCTTTAGCTTCTTTTAAGCCAAGACCAGTGATTTCACGAACAACTTTGATAACTTTGATTTTTTGTGCACCAGCGCTAGTTAGTTCCACATCAAATTCAGTTTTCTCAGCAGCAGCTTCTCCAGCGCCACCAGCAACAGCTACAGGAGCAGCAGCAGTTACGCCGAATTCTTCCTCGATAGCTTTTACTAAGTCGTTAAGTTCTAATACAGTCATAGATTTAACTGCTTCAATGATTTGTTCTTTAGTCATTGTAAATATCCTCCCTTAAATAGGTTTGTATTGTTTTATCGATAATACGTAATTATCTTTTAAAAAATTAAGCGCCTTGCTCTTCCTTTTGGTCTGCAACTGCTTTAGTAGCAAGTGCAAGGTTACGGATTGGAGCTTGAAGAACGCTAAGAAGCATAGAAAGTAAGCCTTCACGTGATGGAAGAGTAGCGATTGCTTTAACCTCATCAAGTGTTACAAGTTTACCTTCGATTACGCCCGCTTTAATTTCTAAAGCTTCATGATCTTTAGCGAAGTCGTTTAATACTTTCGCAGGAGCAACTACATCCTCGTTACTGAACGCGATTGCGTTTGGTCCTGTTAAGAATTCATTTAACTCAGCCATTTCAGCAGATTCTGCAGCACGACGAGTTAGAGAGTTTTTGTAAACTTTGAACTCAACGCCAGCTTCACGTAATTGCTTACGTAATTCTGTTGCTTCAGAAACTGTTAAACCACGGTAGTCAACAACGATTGTAGATTTACTAGCGCGAAGTTTGTCCGCGATTTCAGTTACAACTTGTTGTTTAGTTTCGATTACTTTGCTCATGTTATTACACCTCCTGTAGATTATATAGAAGATGTACCGAAAGTGCACTAAAAACCTCCATGCCCAACTTGTAGACATGGAGGCATATAGTCACAGAAAAAAGATTCCGCTTCGTATATTAACACCTAGGTAGGAAATTAAGTCTATTGACACCTACTGTCTACGGTACACTAATTAAATTCACAACATAAATGATTATATTAAAACTTCTTTATGAAGTCAACTTCCAAAATTTACGCTAATGTAGAAACGTCTACACGTACGCCAGGTCCCATTGTAGAAGCAACTGTTACGTTCTTCATGTAAGTACCTTTTGCAGCAGCTGGCTTAACTTTTTGTAAAGTGTCAGCAATTGTTTTGAAGTTTTCTACTAATTTAGCATCTTCGAAAGATACTTTACCGATTGGAACGTGGATGTTACCAGCTTTATCAACGCGGTATTCAACTTTACCAGCTTTGATTTCGTTAACAGCTTTAGTTACATCGAAAGTAACTGTTCCAGTTTTAGGGTTTGGCATTAAACCTTTAGGTCCTAATACGCGACCAAGTTTACCAACTTCACCCATCATGTCAGGAGTTGCTACTACTACATCGAAATCGAACCAACCTTGTTGGATTTTACCGATGTAATCAGTATCGCCTACGAAGTCAGCTCCAGCAGCTTCAGCTTCTTTAGCTTTTTCACCTTTAGCAAATACTAATACACGTTGTACTTTACCAGTACCGTGTGGAAGAACAACTGCGCCACGGATTTGTTGGTCAGCTTTCTTAGGGTCAACACCTAAACGGAATGCAGCTTCTACAGTTGCATCAAATTTAGCTGTGTTTGTTTTCTTTACTAATTCTACTGCTTCTGTTGCAGAGTAAGCAGCTGCACGATCAACAAGCTTTGCAGCTTCTACGTACTTTTTACCTCTTTTAGCCATTTTTATTTCCTCCTCGAATGTGGTTTTAGCGGAATAACCTCCCACGTTTACGCCTGTTTTCAGGTATAACCTGAGGATGAGCGCCATCCATTTATTTAAAAACGATAATCATTTACGATAATAAAGGTTGCGAATTGGAATTCCAGACCCGCAACCTTTTTTAAAACAAATCGAATTAGTCTTCGATAACGATGCCCATACTGCGTGCAGTACCTTCAACCATACGCATTGCAGCTTCTACGCTAGCAGCGTTTAGGTCAGGCATTTTAGTTTCAGCGATTTCGCGTACTTTATCACGCTTAACAGTTGCCACTTTATTACGGTTTGGTTCACCAGAACCAGACTCAATACCAGCTACTTTCTTAAGAAGAACAGCAGCAGGAGGAGTTTTAGTAATGAAAGTGAATGAACGGTCCTCAAATACCGTAATTTCAACAGGGATGATAAGACCAGCTTGATCTGCTGTACGAGCGTTAAACTCTTTACAGAAGCCCATGATGTTAACACCTGCTTGTCCTAATGCTGGACCAACTGGTGGAGCTGGGTTAGCTTTACCTGCAGGAATTTGAAGCTTTACCATTTTAATTACCTTTTTAGCCACGAGACACACCTCCTTAAGTCCGTGATGTGGTCAATTGGACAGTGATTTGCCCTCCCACGTCATATTTTATCTGTAAGGATAAAATCTTTCAAAAAACGTCTCCGATAACGAAGACGTACTGACTTAAAAGATATTATCACTTTTTACAATTCATTTCAAGTTTCATTTTATAATTTTTCAATTTGATGGAAGTCAAGTTCAACTGGAGTCTCGCGACCAAACATGTCCACAAGCACGCTAACCTTTTTCTTCTCCACATCAATTTCTTCAATAGCACCTGTATAATCTGCGAATGGCCCCTCATTTACACGTACTGTCTCATGAAGTTCAAAGTCGAAATCAACCACTTCGTTGTCCATTCCCATATGTTTCATAATGGTAACAACTTCCTCTTCTAATAGAGGTGATGGTTTAGATCCAGAACCAGAAGAACCAACGAACCCAGTTACACCCGGCGTGTTACGTACAACATACCAAGAGTCATCAGTCATGATTAATTCTACTAATACATAACCTGGGAACACTTTTCTTTTCATTAATTTTTCTTTTCCGTTTTTCATTTCTACTTCTACTTCTTCCGGGACAACAACACGGAAAATTTTATCTTGCATACCCATTGATTCTACACGTTTCTCTAGGTTTGCTTTTACTTTATTTTCATATCCAGAATAAGTATGGACAACATACCAACTTTTTTCCATTCATTTAGGACGAGCGTCCTTCCCTCCCTGACGTACATTTTTTTGCGCAAATGAAAAAACCCGTTCACCGGGCTTTTACACAGTTCTTATAAATAACATTATATCATGGATAAGTGCTTCTTATTCAAGAATTAACCAAGAATTAACCGAATTAAAGAAGAAATGCCCATATCAACTACTGCGAAGAAAATCGCAAAGAACACAACTGTAGCAACAACAGTCGCTGTTGAGCGGAGTAATTCATCTTTTTTAGGCCAACTTACTTTTTTCATTTCGCGACCTACATCGCCGAAAAAGTTCGTTAAACGCATCTGCGGGACCTCCAGTGTATTATTTCAATTATTTATTTTGTTTCCTTGTGAACTGTATGCTGATTGCATGTTTTACAAAACTTTTTTATTTCAAGTCGCTCTATTGAGCTCGTATCTTTCATAGTAGAGTAGTTTCGATTTTTACACTCTTCACATGAGAGTACAACTTTTTTCCTCATTAGTTACACCAACCTTGTAACATTATGTCCCTAAAAATGTATCATACAATAAAAGACAATGTCAATGACATGCATTTTGTACTCTCTACAAAAGAAAACAGGTGATTTATTTTACACCTGTAGCACTTGTTACTTCTTATGAATTTAAAGTTGTACTTTCTCTCATTTCCATATATCGTTCCAATTTTCTCTTTACTCTTTGTAAAGCGTTATCAATAGATTTCACATGCCTGTTTAACTGTTCTGAAATCTCTTGATAAGAACGACCATCTAAATATAAAGAAAGCACTTTCCTTTCTAAATCGCTTAATAATTCAGATATTTTTGATTCTATGTCTGTATATTCTTCCTGGCTAATGATCATCTCTTCAGGATCAGTCACCTTCGCTTCAGAAATAACATCCAATAACGTTCGATCAGATTCCTCATCGTAAATCGGCTTATCTAAAGACACATACGAATTTAAAGGAATATGTTTTTGTCTTGTTGCCGTTTTAATAGCGGTAATAATTTGTCGAGTGATACATAGTTCAGCAAATGCTTTGAATGAAGACAGCTTGTCCTCTTTATAATCACGAATTGCTTTAAACAACCCTATCATACCTTCTTGAACAATGTCTTCTCGATCGGCACCCACTAAAAAGTAAGATCTTGATTTCGCACGAACAAAGTTCTTATACTTGTGAATTAAATATTCTAGAGCGTCAGTATTACCTTTTCGAACTAACTCAACGATTGCCTCATCCTCTAAATCACGAAATGTAACGTCGCCTATACTTACGAAGCCTGCTTCCACCTTGATCCCTCCGACCGCTATTTATTTAGCAATATTATACAGTAAAAAGATAAAGAGCGTCAATGCTTCAACGCTCTCCTCTTCTTAATTTTTCTAATTTTTCTGTAATATCTTTACTAAATATCTTTCGCATGGCGGGCTGCTGTTCTTTCGTGTCTTTTGTGCGCCTTCTTACTTGTTGTTCCATCGCTTGTACTTCCAACTCTAATTCACGCGCAGATTTTCGAAGGGCACCTTGCCCAAATATAACCCATTGTTCTGTATAATCAGAAGTCGCAACATATATTTGTGTATTTATATTTCTAAGCTCTATCGCAAGTTGCTCTATCTTTTCGTCTGCAGTTTGATTCTTTCGTGTGAATATTACTTCTACACGAGATTGTTTCATCTTTTTTTCAATACCATGGACTGTATAGGCATCAAAGACTATCATCACTTTTATACCTGTATAACCTTGATAATCCGCCATCTTATCAATAAGCGCATCTCTTGATGATTGTAAATCTACATCCCGCAGTTTCTTCAAATCTCCCCAAGCTCCGATAATGTTGTAACCGTCAACGATTAAAATATCGTTCATTTTTTATTTACCAATTTCGTGACGTTTACGATATACCTCATACATTAACAAACTTGCGGCTACTGAAGCATTTAAGGATGTAACTTTACCAACCATCGGTAAAGTGATTAAGAAATCACACTTTTCACCAATAATACGACTCATACCTTTTCCTTCACTACCAATTACTAACCCAATCGGCATTGTACCATCTAAATTACGGTAATCCGTTTTCCCTTTGGCATCTGTACCAGCAATCCAAAGTCCACGCTCTTTTAATTCATCAATTGTACGAGATAAGTTTGTTACGCGCGCAACAGGAATGTATTCAATCGCTCCTGTTGATGCTTTCGCAACTGATGCTGTAAGTCCCACAGCTCTTCTCTTCGGAATAATAATTCCATGAGCTCCTGTTGCATCAGCAGTACGCATAATAGAACCTAGGTTATGCGGATCTTCAATCTCATCTAAAATCAAGAAGAATGGATCTTCATTACGTTTTTCTGCCACTTTGAATAAATCTTCTAACTCTGCATACTGATATGCAGCTACTTGAGCAATTACACCTTGATGATTACCCTCAACTAATTGATCTAACTTTTTCTTTGGTGCATGTTGTAAAATAATCTTATTTTCTTTCGCTAACGCTAGTACAATTTGTACTTGTCCTTTGGCAGCACCTTCTGCGATCCAAATTTTATTAATATCTCTCCCTGATCTTAACGCTTCAATTACAGGGTTACGTCCGATAATATATTCACTAGTCATGATGATGTGCCCCCTTCCTTTTCTTCTAAAACTGCAATTGCCTTATATACAATTTCGTCTAATCTTTCACGATTATTTAATAAATGATGATAACCAATTAGCGCTTCAAAGGCTGTACTATGTCGATATGTTTGTACATCCGTATTTTTCGGAACTGTACCTGAATTTGCATTACGCCCTCTTCTTAATACCGCCTCTTCTTCCTCTGTCAAAAATGCCGTCTCTAATAAATGATAAACAACTTTCGCCTGTGCTTTTGCTGAAACAAAGCTCGTCCCTAAGCGGTGTAATTGATTAGGGCGAACTTTTCCTTTTTGAAGGAGGTGATAGCGGATATATTGTTCATATACCGCATCACCCATATACGCTAACGCCAAGCTGTTTAATTGCTTTGCATCGATCATCCTTATCCTCTTTTCCATCTTGTACCTTGAGCAGTATCTTCTAAAATAATATTACGTTCTTTTAAATCGTCACGAATTTGATCAGACAATGCAAAATCACGATTTTTACGAGCTTCAATGCGCTTTTGGATAAGCTCTTCAATTTCTTCATCCAGTAATTCTTCTTTTGATAATTCTAATCCCAAAATATCAAATAACGTTTCCAGTTGTTTTACGTATGCTTCAATCACAACTTTAGATGTATGCTCTTCAAGTAAATATTGATTTGCATGATTTGCTACGTTGTATAATTCGGTAATTGCATTTGCAGTGTTAAAGTCATCATTCATTGCCTCTTCAAATGCAGTCTGGAATTTCTCTATTTCAGCTAACCATTTCTCATTATGGTCCGTTAAATCCGTACTACTCTCCATACGATGCTTTAAGTTTCCATAAGCTGTTTTAATTCTTTCCAGTCCATTATTCGTACTTTGTAATAACTCTTCACTAAAGTTAATCGGGTGACGATAGTGTACTGATAACATAAAGAATCTAATTAACTGCGGGTCGTATTGCTTAATAATATCGTGAACTAAAATAAAGTTACCAAGCGATTTAGACATCTTCTCATTGTTAATATTAATATATCCATTATGCATCCAGTAACGTGCAAACGTTTTTCCAGTCAATGCCTCTGACTGCGCAATTTCATTTTCATGATGTGGGAAAGCCAAGTCTTGACCACCAGCATGAATGTCAATTGTATCCCCTAAGTACTTACGCGCCATTGCTGAGCATTCAATATGCCATCCTGGACGTCCTTGCCCCCAAGGGCTTTCCCAGAAGATTTCTCCTTCTTTCGCAGCTTTCCATAAAGCAAAATCAAGAGGGTCTTGTTTCTTTTCCCCTACCTCAATACGAGCACCGTGACGTAAATCTGCGATTGGTTGATGTGATAATTTACCGTAACCTTCGAATTCCTTCGTCTTAAAGTACACATCACCCTCTGATTCATATGCATACCCTTTATTCACAAGTTCTTGAATAAATTCAATAATGATATCCATATTTTCTGTTACACGAGGATGAACTGTTGCGTGTTTGCAACCTAGTGCTGTTACATCTTCAAAGTACGCTTCAACAAAACGATCAGCAATTGTCGGTACATCTTCACCTAATTCATTTGCCGCTTTAATTAATTTATCATCTACATCCGTAAAGTTAGATACATATTGCACATCGTATCCTTTGTATTCTAAATAACGACGCACTGTATCGAATACCATAGGAGGCCTTGCATTCCCAATATGAATGTAGTTATAAACTGTAGGTCCGCATACATACATCTTTACCTTATTTTCTTCTAATGGAACAAACTCTTCTTTTTGACGTGTTAACGTATTATAAATGTGAATAGTCATTTTTATCCTTCCTTTCTACCTTTAATTCCAATTGTTTCTTCAATTTATCAAGTTCTACTTCCATAGCCTTTAATTTATCAAAAATCGGATCCGGAAGGTCAGAGTGATTTAATTCTTGACCAATCTTTACTCCATTTTGAATAACGACACGGCCAGGTATACCTACAACTGTAGAATGTGCAGGAACTTCTTTTAATACGACAGACCCTGCTCCGATTTTAGAATTCTCTCCCACAGTAATAGAACCAAGAACTTTAGCACCCGTCGCAATTAATACATTATCCTGAATTGTTGGATGCCTCTTTCCTTTTTCTTTTCCTGTACCACCTAATGTAACCCCTTGATAAATCGTTACATTATCACCAATTTCACAAGTTTCTCCGATTACAACTCCCATTCCATGATCTATGAAAAAACGTCGACCAATTGTTGCTCCTGGATGGATCTCAATGCCAGTAAAAAAGCGGCTCACTTGTGAAACAAAACGTGCAAGAAAGAAAAAATTTCTTTTATAAAAAGCATGTGCAATTCGATGGGCCCAAACTGCATGTAATCCAGAGTAAGTTAAAATGACTTCGAAATAACCTCTTGCCGCTGGATCCTGTTCAAAAACGACTTCAATATCTTCCCGAAGCCTCTTAAACATCGGTGTTCCCTCCCCTTTATGGGCTGCTTTTTTGTCGAGCGAACTAACTCCCCTAACTCATCACTTCTCCCCTAATTCTTTATATAAGGAGATAAATTCTATATTCATACCTATTTACACGGTATAAAAAAAAGGCGTCTCTGTCATATTGACAGAGACGCCTTTTAAGCGCGGTTCCACTCTGTTTAGGCTTAAAAAAGCCTCAAACTCATCCATGATAACGGTGTAAACCGCTTCTGCTTACTTTGCGGCCTAAGACATCCCACGAAGCAATTCGCTGTTCAGCAGAAGACTCGAAGGGGCATTTCAAAAATCCGCTTATAAACCACTCCCAGCCTAAAGGTGGTTCTCTCTGTAAAAAGCCTGATTTTCTACTTCTCCTTCTCGTCGCTTTTCCTTATTAGGTTTTAGGTATACTTATTATATTTCTAAACCTAGAAAATGTTAACCAATTACTTTTTGAAGACGATTTAAAACTTTTTCTTTTCCAAGAAGTGCAATAGCATTCGGAAGCTCTGGACCATGCGTTTGTCCTGTAGTTGCAACACGGATTGGCATAAATAAATTTTTACCTTTATGTCCTGTTTCCTTTTGAACTGCTTTAATCGCTGCCTTAATTGCTGCTGGCTCCATTGCTTCTAGAGCTTCTATTTGACCAGCAAATGCACGAAGTACTTCAGGTACTTGTTCACCATTTAATACTTCTTGTCCTTCTTCTTCATAATCAACATGATCTTTAAAGAACATTTCAGAAAGCTCTACAATTTCAGCTCCAAAACTCATTTGTTCATGGTATAAAGCAATTACATCACGAATCCAAGCTTGGTCTTGTTCACTTAAAGTTTCTCCCACACGTCCAGCTTTCACTAAATGCGGTAAGCTTAACTCTACAACCGTATCTAAATCTTGCTTTTTCATATACTGGTTGTTCATCCATTTTAGTTTTTGAGAATCAAATAATGCAGGTGATTTTGATAAACGAGCTGCATCGAACATTTTGATAAACTCATCTTTAGAGAAGATTTCTTCTTCTCCTACCGGAGACCAACCTAGTAGTGCAATAAAGTTAAAGATTGCTTCTGGAAGATACCCAAGCTCTTTATATTGCTCAATAAATTGAATAATAGATTCATCACGCTTACTTAACTTTTTACGACTTTCATTAACAATTAGAGTCATATGACCGAATTGTGGAATATCCCAGCCGAAAGCTTCATAAATCATCATTTGTTTCGGTGTATTTGAAATATGATCATCACCACGAAGTACATGTGTAATTTCCATTAGATGATCATCTACTGCTACTGCAAAGTTATAAGTTGGAATTCCATCCTTTTTCACAATAACAAAATCACCGAAATCATTTGAATGGAACGCAACTTCATCTTTTACAATATCTTTGAATGTGTAGTCACGATCAGCTGGTACACGGAAACGAATACTTGGAATACGTCCCTCAGCTTCAAATTCTTTCACTTGTTCTTCAGTTAATTCACGGTGGTTACCTGCGTAACGAGGTGTTTCACCGCGAGCGATTTGTCCTTCACGCTCTGCTTCTAGCTCTTCTTCTGTCATATAACATTTATAAGCTAGACCACGCTCTAATAAATCTTCATATAATTTTTTATAAATATCTAAACGCTCTGTTTGGCGATATGGTCCAAATTCACCACCAACATCAACACCTTCATCCCAGTCCATACCGAGCCATTTCAAGTATTTTAATTGGCTTTCTTCTCCACCAGCCACGTTACGTTTTACATCAGTATCTTCAATACGAATAATAAATTTGCCATCTAAATGACGAGCAAATAAATAATTAAATAATGCCGTACGCGCATTTCCGATATGTAAGTGTCCTGTTGGACTTGGCGCGTAGCGCACTCTCACTTGCTTTTCCATAATTGGTACACCTTCCATTCTTAATGTCAACACATTCTATAATTGTACACCAAAAAAATGTGATTATCCATCTTACGAATTAAAAACCATTATTTTTTCTGTAATAAAACAACCGCTTGAGAAGCAATCCCTTCTTCTCTACCTGTAAATCCTAATTTTTCTGTTGTTGTTGCCTTTACATTAATGTTATCGATAGACGTTTCTAACAGTTCACTAATGCGCTTACGCATACTCTCAATATGTGGTGCCATTTTTGGTTTTTGAGCAATAATTGTACAATCTAAATTTCCTAACTCGTAACCTTGTTCACGCACAAATTCCCAAACTTTTTGTAACAATACAGCTGAATCTGCATCTTTAAAAGCTGGGTCTGTATCAGGAAAATGCTTTCCGATATCTCCTGCTGCAATCGCACCTAAACATGCATCAGCAATCGTATGTAACAATACATCTGCATCTGAATGGCCGATTAATCCTTTCTCGTGTGGAATTGTAATTCCACCGATAATCAACGGGCGCCCTTCCGCAAATTCATGTACATCAAAACCTTGTCCAATTCGAAACATCCTTACTTCCTCCTTAAGCTAAACTACTGAGCTTTATGACTCTATATTATATCGCTATCCTTATAAAGAAAAGCCCGGCTGTTGCCGAGCTTTTCTTTATTAACACGTCATCAATGTTATTTCTTTTGAACACGTAGGAAACTTTCAGCAATTAATAGATCTTCCGGAGTCGTCACTTTAATATTATAGTAACTCCCCTCTACTACACCTACTTGCTTCCCAACACGTTCTACGAGACTTGCATCATCTGTGCCAAGAAAACAACTTTGCTTTGCGCTTCTATGAGCTTCTAACAAAAGAGAAACAGAGAATCCTTGTGGTGTTTGTACAGCGTTAAGTTGAGATCGCTCTACCGTTTCTACAACAACACCCTGCTCTACTTTCTTAACAGTATCTTTTACTGGCACTGCACAAATGGAAGCTCCATATTTTTCTGCTGCAGTTAATACATCGCGAATCACTTTATTCGTTACGAACGGGCGCGCCCCGTCATGCACAAGAACATATTCGACACCACTCGCATACTGAAGTGCGTTATAGACGCTATCTTGTCTTTCGGCTCCACCCTGAATGAATTGTACGTGCTTTTCAATCTGGTACTTCTGCATTAACTCTTCAAAATACGGGCGTTCTTCTTCATTAATTGCCATAATAATACTTTTGCACGCTTTATCTTTTTCAAAAGCACGCAATGTGTGCACAATAATTGGTACTTCATCTATAAGTAAAAATAACTTATTTTTACCAGCACCCATTCGTTTTCCTTGGCCTGCTGCCGGAATAATTAATGTATACATATTAATAATCCTCTACTTATAATGCTTTTTCTAGCAATTTACGTTTTGCGAAAATCATACGACCAGCCGATGTTTGTAATACGCTAGTAACAAGTACGTCAAGTTGTGAACCCACATACTCTCTACCATCTTCTACTACAATCATCGTACCATCATCTAAGTATGCAACACCTTGATTTTGTTCTTTACCATCTTTCACAACATAAACACTTAATTCTTCACCAGGGAGTACGACTGGTTTAATCGCATTAGCTAAATCATTAATGTTTAACACCGTAACCCCTTGTAATTCAGAAACTTTGTTTAAATTGAAATCGTTTGTTACTACAGTTCCACCAGTGATTTTTGCCAACTTTACAAGCTTGCTATCTACTTCTTGGATATCATCGAAATCGCCTTCATAAATTTCTACCGGAATTGGCATCTCCTTTTGAATACGATTTAAAATGTCTAGCCCTCTGCGGCCACGATTACGCTTTAAAGCATCTGAAGAATCGGCAATATGCTGAAGCTCTTCTAATACGAATTGCGGAATGACAATTGTTCCTTCTAAAAACTTTGTTTGGCAAATATCTGCAATACGTCCGTCAATAATTACACTCGTATCGAGAATTTTCCAATGAGTCGTAGATTTTTCTGCTTCGACCTCTACCTCTTCATTCTCACTATTGTTTTTCTTCTTACCTCCGCGTTGGGGTAATGTAAATAATCCTAGCAATTCATTCCTTTTTTTAAATCCTACTTGGAATCCTAAATATCCAAGTAAAAGGGTGAAGAACACTTGCAACACCGTACTAATAACTGGAATTGTAAATTCACGAATTGGTATCAAAATTAAATATGCAACAATAAGACCAGAGATTAATCCTAATGTACCAAATAAAACATCTGCTACAGGCGCCTTTACAAGAGCCTCTTCAATATGCTTAATAAGTTGAACAATATAATCTACAAGCCAAAATGTTGTTAAAAATAAAATAATTGCACCAATAATTGCACGAACATACGATCCTTCCAACAAAGGAACCGCACCGATATCTAATACATTAATAATTTTGGGGATTAAGTAAATCCCTAACGCTCCCCCGATCACTAAAAAGAAGAGCTGTACAATCCGTTTTAACATCCAACCACCTCCTACTCATTATTAACCATTGTTTCGCTAATCAAAACGCCGAATGCAAAAGCGGACGTGTTTTTTTGTAAATAGTTTTATTTACCAATATATCATATCATATACCAAAAATGTTCTAGTGTCGTTATATTATAGAATCAATGTAATATTCTTAATTGTGTCTACTCATATAGAGATGCTCTTGAATTCTTTTTAGACCTTCTCGTATTTTCTTCGCTCTCACTTCTCCAATTCCTTCCACATCATCCAATTCATTAATAGTTGCTCGGCAAACACCTTGCAATGTTTTAAATCGATTAATTAAATTCTCGATAATAAGTGGCGGAACACGAGAAATCTTGCTTGTGATTCGGTACCCTCTAGGTGTCACACTTTCTTCTAAACTTGTTTGTCCTGGATAGCCAAGCAATTTAACTAAATCACTATCCTCTAAAAGTTGTGTATTTGCAAGATCTTGTAACTTTTTCAAGATTTGATGATGGTCTTGTGTTTTCTCCTGGTGATAATCTTTAATTAACAATGCTGCCTCTGCCTCTAAATCAGCTAGTAATTCTGTAAGCTGTAAACGAATTAACCTACCTTCTGTTCCTAACTCATGAATATAGCTCAATATTTCATTTTTAATACGCAGCACCATTTCAACACTATGTAAAACGTGAACCACCTCGGACATTGTAACGACCTCTTCAAATTCTAGAATACCCAAATTCGTAATGCCGTCATTCCATACAGCCTTATATTTTTCTAGCGTTTGAATTGCTTGATTTGCCTTCGTTAAAATGACACCTATATCTTTTAATGTATAACGTAAGTTCCCTTGATATAGCGTAATTACATTACGTCTTTGTGAAATGGCCACAACAAGGCTGCCCGTCTGCTTTGCTACACGCTCTGCTGTTCGGTGACGCATACCTGTTTCAATAGAATCAATAGATGAATCTGGAACTAACTGTGCGTTTGCAATTAAAATTTTACTTCCAGTTTCATTTAAAATAAGTGCTCCATCCATTTTTGCTAATTCATATAAACTAGCAGGAGAGAATGCGCAATTAATATGAAAACCACCATCAACAATGCTTTTAATCTGCTCATTATACCCAAGAACAATTAGTCCCCCCGTTTGTGCGCGAAGTACATTATCTATCCCTTCGCGCAGTGGTGTTCCTGGGGCCACGAGCTGTAAAATGTTAATCATACTTTTGACACGTTGCTTATTTTCTTCCATAGCCTAGCCTCCTAATGTCAAACGAAGCGCTTCTCCCAAATTAGAAACACCTACAACCTCAATCCCCTCTGGAATTGTCCATCCCCCTAAATTTTTTCTAGGAATGATAGCACGTTGAAATCCTAATTTAGCTGCTTCTTGTACACGTTGTTCAATTCTTGATACTCTTCTTATTTCTCCAGTTAATCCAACTTCTCCTATTACCGCATCAGTTGGTGCCGTAGATTTATCTCTAAAACTTGAAGCTATACTTAAGGCGACAGCTAAATCAATTGCCGGTTCGTCTAATTTCAAACCACCAGCTACTTTTAAATACGCATCTTGATTTTGTAATAGTAAACCTGTTCTTTTCTCTAGTACCGCCATAATAAGCGAGACACGATTATGATCAATTCCTGTCGCCATTCTTCGAGGATTTCCAAAACTAGTAGGGGAAATTAATGCCTGTATTTCTACTAAAACTGGTCTTGTTCCTTCCATTGAGGCAACTACTGTTGAACCTGCAACTCCAACTGGTCTTTCCTCAAGGAAAATTTCAGAAGGATTTAAGACTTCTGCAAGGCCAAGTTCTTTCATTTCAAAGATACCCATTTCATTCGTAGAACCAAAACGATTCTTTACAGCTCGTAAAATACGATATGTATGGTGTCGATCTCCTTCAAAGTAAAGAACTGCATCAACCATATGTTCTAGCATACGCGGTCCCGCAATTGCACCTTCTTTTGTCACATGTCCTACGATGAAAATTGGGATTCCCTTTGTTTTTGCAAGTTTCATTAATTCTGCTGTACATTCACGTACTTGCGCCACACTACCAGGAGCTGATGTTACCTCAGGTAAATGTATCGTTTGAATAGAATCAATAACAACAAAAGCAGGATTCATCTCTTCAATATGTGCTGCAATACGCTGTAAATCTGTCTCTGATACAACAAATAGATTACTACCATTTACATGTAAACGATCTGCACGAAGTTTAATCTGCTTTGCTGACTCCTCACCTGATATATACAATACATCATATGAAGCATCTGCTAATTGCGAGGAAATCTGTAATAATAACGTTGATTTTCCAATCCCAGGGTCCCCACCAATAAGTACTAAAGATCCATCTACAATTCCGCCACCTAGTACACGGTTAAACTCTTGAAATTTTGTTTCAATACGTGCCTCAGACTTTGTTTCTACTTCTGTAAGACGTCTTGGTTTTGTTACTTCTGTTTGAATTGCATTTGCATAATTTAGGCGTCTGGATGATACAACGGGTTCCATCTCTTCAACAAGCGAATTCCATTGACCACACCCTGGACATTTACCCATATATTTTGGTGATTGATAACCACACTCTTGACATGTGAATTTTGTTTTCTTTTTAGCCATATCTTTTTATATTTCACTTCGCTTTCATCTATAAACATTTGACCTTCTCGTACAAGAAAGAGGGCTATCTCGTAGCCCTCTTAGTTTGTCTATACTTATTTTACCTTTTCAGCACTATGAATGACAAATGTTTCCCCTTCTACATCAAAGATAACTTTTTGACCTTTCTCAATAGCACCTTTTAAAAGTTCTTCCGATAGTCTATCTTCTACATGCTTCTGAATTGCTCTACGTAGTGGACGAGCACCATATTCACGATCAAACCCTTTATCAGCAATAGCTGCAATCGCTCCTTCTGTTAAGTGCAATTCAATTTCTTGTTCTTTTAAGCGATTCACTAACTGATTTACCATAAGAGTCACAATTTCTTGAATATGTTTTTTCTCAAGCATATGGAATACGATAATTTCATCAATACGGTTTAAGAATTCTGGACGAAATGCCTTTTTCAGCTCATCCATTACTTTACCTTTCATATCCGAATAATCACGGCTTTCATCTTGTACGTTAAATCCAAGATGTTTGTTACGTTTTAACGCCTCAGCACCAACGTTAGACGTCATAATAACAATCGTATTACGGAAATCAACTGTACGTCCTTTAGAATCAGTTAAACGACCATCTTCCAATACCTGTAGTAGAATATTAAATACATCAGGATGTGCCTTCTCTACTTCATCTAATAGGACAACTGAATAAGGCTTACGACGAACCTTCTCTGTTAATTGTCCGCCTTCTTCATACCCAACATATCCTGGAGGAGAACCAACTAAGCGAGAAGTTGAATGTTTCTCCATATACTCAGACATATCAATGCGAATCATTGCATCCTCATCACCGAACATAGATTCTGCCAATGCTCTTGCTAATTCTGTTTTACCTACACCTGTTGGCCCTAAGAAAATAAATGAACCAATTGGACGTTTCGGATCTTTCAATCCTGCTCTTGCACGACGAACAGCTTTCGCTACAGCCACTACAGCTTCATCCTGACCGATGACACGATCATGAAGAATGGATTCTAAGTTTAATAATTTATCAGTCTCTGTTTGTGCAAGTTTAGAAACAGGGATACGTGTCCATGTAGAAACGACATTTGCAATATCTTCTACCGTAACCTCTGAATTTTCTTTTCCTTGTTGTTCTTTCCACTGACGTTTTGTATCTTCCAATTTCTCACGTAAGCGTTGTTCCATATCACGTAAGGAAGCAGCCTTTTCAAACTCTTGACTTTGTACAGCCGCATCTTTTTCTTTTCGAATTTCCTCAAGCTTCACTTCAAGCTCTTTTAAGTTTGGTGGTGTTGTATAAGAACGCAAGCGAACTTTTGAAGCAGCTTCATCAATTAAATCAATTGCTTTATCTGGTAAGAAACGATCCGTAATATAACGATCTGAAAGTTTTACAGCTGCATCAATTGCATCATCTGTAATAGACACACGGTGATGCGCCTCATAACGATCGCGTAATCCTTTCAAGATTTGAGTTGATTCTTCTAGACTCGGCTCATCAACATGAATTGGCTGGAAACGTCTCTCTAAAGCTGCATCCTTTTCAATATATTTACGATACTCATCTAAAGTTGTCGCACCAATACATTGTAATTCTCCGCGTGCTAAAGATGGTTTTAAAATATTCGATGCATCGATTGCACCTTCTGCTCCACCTGCACCGATTAATGTATGAAGTTCATCAATAAATAGAATAATATTCCCTGCTTGACGTATTTCATCCATTACTTTCTTTAAACGATCTTCAAACTCACCACGATATTTCGTCCCAGCTACCACTGTTCCCATATCTAGTGTCATAACACGCTTATCTCTTAACGTTTCAGGAACTTCATTATTTACGATTTGCTGTGCTAACCCTTCAGCAATTGCTGTTTTACCTACACCAGGCTCTCCAATTAACACTGGATTGTTTTTTGTTCTACGGCTTAACACTTCAATTACACGTTGAATTTCTTTACTACGTCCAATAACAGGATCCAAACGATTCTCACGTGCAACAACTGTTAAGTCGCGCGCTAAACTGTCTAGTGTCGGTGTATTTGCATTTGTCGATGAACCACCTTGGTGACCTGAACTTGCTTCGTTACTTCCAAGAAGTTGTAACACTTGTTGTCTTGCTTTGTTGAGGCTTACACCTAAATTATTTAATACACGTGCCGCTACACCTTCACCTTCACGGATTAAGCCAAGTAAAATATGTTCTGTTCCAACATAAGAATGTCCTAGCTTACGCGCTTCATCCATAGACAATTCAATAACTTTTTTAGCACGAGGTGTATAATGTACAGTTTGAGAAGCTTCTGTTCCACGTCCAATTAACGCTTCTACCTCTTTTTGCACTTTCTCCGGGCTCAATCCAAGAGCAATTAACGCTTTTGCTGCAATTCCTTCACCTTCGCGTACAAGCCCAAGTAAAATATGTTCTGTTCCAATGTTATTATGCCCAATGCGAATTGCTTCCTCTTGAGATAAAGCTAATACTTTCTGTGCTCTTTCTGTAAATCTTCCAAACATCATAGAAATCGCCTCCTACTTGCGCTTAGTTTTTTTCAATACGTAATCGCTCACGGATTAAGGTTGCTCTTCGATAATCTCTTTCTTCTGGTCCTAAAGGTCCTCCTGCATATTGTTGTAAAATACCAGGTTGCGTAAGAACCATTAGCTCAGTCAAAATATTTCTCGATATACCTTTTATATATCCTAGATCAATACCGAGTCGTACATCCGATAAGCAAGTTGCCGCTTCTGCAGATTGAATTAAACGACTGTTTGCTAGTATACCGTAAGAACGATAAACCTTATCTTCAAGCTCAATGCTCGAATTTTGTACAATTAATTCTCTGGCCAATTTTTCTTGTTGTATAATTTGCTGCATGACACTCTTTAAATCTGCAATAATATCTTCTTCGGATTTCCCTAACGTCATTTGATTTGATACTTGAAATATATTACCTAACGCTTCGCTACCTTCACCGTATATTCCTCTTACTACTAAACCTAATTTTTGAATTACTTGTATAATACGGCTAATTCTTTTTGTTAAAACCAGCCCTGGTAAATGAATCATTACAGAAGCTCTTAATCCTGTACCAACGTTAGTAGGACAACTCGTAATATATCCAAGTGATTCATCAAAAGCATATTCAACCTCTTTCTCAATCCAATTATCTATTTGATTGGCGCTTTGAAGCGCCTTTGATAACTGTAGTCCTGGAAATAGGCACTGAATCCTAATGTGGTCTTCCTCATTAAGCATCACACTAATGTGTTCGCTTTCTGATAACAGACATGCTCCATATTCGGTCCCTGCTAGATTTGGACTAATTAAATGCTTTTCGACTAAAACTCGCCTTTGAAGAGGAGTTAGTTCATTCATTTTTAATAGTCCAAACTTCCCAAAGGGCTCTACCGCTTTATTTATAAATTTCTTTTTAAATAATTCTTGAACCTTTTGAGCTTCCTCTTCGTTTTGCATAGTAGAAAATTGATATTGCTTAAAATTACGAGCCAAACGAATTCGACTACTTAAAACAATATCAGAATCAGGGCCATCCCCCTTCATCCATGGACTAATCGCTTCATTCATAATTTTGTCCAGTGACATAGAACTACTCCCCCTCTCTATGCTCACTAAGCTGAGTTTCAAGCCCTCGAATCTCATCTCTTACCTCAGCAGCTTTCTCAAACTCCTCATTCTGTACATATTGTTTCAGAATAAGTTTTAGTTCATCTAATTCTTTCTTTAAGTGGATATTTCCTTCCATTCGTTCCGGAATTTTTCCACAATGTTCTGTATGTCCACCATGAAGTCGCTTTAACAATGGGTTTAAGTGTCCTTTAAATGTATCGTAACAAGAAGCACAACCAAAGCGTCCCACTTTTGTAAAATGTTCATATGTCATCTTACAATCTGGACATCTTACTGTATTTGTATTTGAAAACCCGTTTTTTCCTTCTCCAAACATTGTTGATTCACCGTGTAATAAACCAGCAAATACATCATGAAATGAAAAGTTAGACTGTGATGATTGAAAGAAAGACGTATAGCCACTTTGCTCCGCACATTGCTCACAAAGATGAACTTCCGCCTTCTTCTCGTTGATTACTTTTGTATAATGTAAAGTTGCTGGTCTTATATTACAGTTTTGACAAGTCATCAATATCCCCACCTTTACAACAGGAACGATCTACCTCATGATACTTTTCATACATTACTAGATTGTCCTCTTTCCTTAATCCACTCAGATAAAAGTACATGCTCTTTTTCAAAACTTCTACAATATTTAACTGCCCTATCTTAATTATCATTCTTTTACAAAAGCTGTATTTATTTATATTTCAGTGTTCTTAACATTGCGCATAATATTCGAGCCCTAAGTTCATCTCGAGAAGGAATATCCATTGATAATACAGAACGATCTAGTACACTTAACATTAATTTTGCTTCACGGCCTGTTATGATTCCCTCTTCTAATAAACGTATAATCATACTCTCTGCATTCCCTTGTGCAACGCTATGATCAATCATATGAAGCATTTGATCAATAATGTCTATATCATCATGCAGTTTGACTTTTATAATGCGAATGTAACCTCCTCCACCACGTTTACTTTCTACTACAAATCCTCTTTCTAATGTAAAACGGGTATTGATTACATAATTGATTTGAGATGGTACGCACTCGAATCGATCCGCAATCTCATTTCTTTTGATTTCAATCACATTATTATTACTTAAGTCAATAACTTGCTTTAGATATTGCTCAATGATATCAGATATATTTCTCATTTATCCGCCACCTTTATTGACTTTGACTATCTTTGACTTTAATTATATACGTATTAATAAAATTTGCAACTCTTTTGCTTATTCACTATCCTAGCCACATTCCCCTGCATTTAATCAAAATAGTAATTATTTAAGCATATTTTTTTAATTACTATGGATTATAAAAGAAAACACGAAAAAACACGAGTCATTTGACTCGTGTTTAGTTGCTTGGCGACGTCCTACTCTCACAGGGACAAGGTCCCAACTACCATCGGCGCTAGAGAGCTTAACTTCCGTGTTCGGTATGGGAACGGGTGTGACCTCTCTGCCATCATCACCAAACTATGAAGGCATATTCCTTCAAAACTAGATAACATTGCTACATATTATATGGTTAAGTCCTCGATCTATTAGTATTCGTCAGCTCCACATGTCACCATGCTTCCACCTCGAACCTATCAACCTGATCATCTTTCAGGGATCTTACTAGCTTACGCTATGGGAAATCTCATCTTGAGGGGGGCTTCATGCTTAGATGCTTTCAGCACTTATCCCTTCCGCACATAGCTACCCAGCTATGCCCTTGGCAGAACAACTGGTACACCAGCGGTGCGTCCATCCCGGTCCTCTCGTACTAAGGACAGCTCCTCTCAAATTTCCTACGCCCACGACGGATAGGGACCGAACTGTCTCACGACGTTCTGAACCCAGCTCGCGTACCGCTTTAATGGGCGAACAGCCCAACCCTTGGGACCGACTACAGCCCCAGGATGCGATGAGCCGACATCGAGGTGCCAAACCTCCCCGTCGATGTGGACTCTTGGGGGAGATAAGCCTGTTATCCCCGGGGTAGCTTTTATCCGTTGAGCGATGGCCCTTCCATGCGGAACCACCGGATCACTAAGCCCGACTTTCGTCCCTGCTCGACTTGTAGGTCTCGCAGTCAAGCTCCCTTATGCCTTTGCACTCTACGAATGATTTCCAACCATTCTGAGGGAACCTTTGGGCGCCTCCGTTACACTTTAGGAGGCGACCGCCCCAGTCAAACTGCCCACCTGACACTGTCTCCCGGGTCGATAAGACCCGTAGGTTAGAATTTCAATACAGTCAGGGCGGTATCCCACCAGCGCCTCCACCGAAGCTAGCGCTCCGGTTTCAATGGCTCCCGCCTATCCTGTACAAACTGTACCAAAATTCAATATCAGGCTACAGTAAAGCTCCACGGGGTCTTTCCGTCCTGTCGCGGGTAACCTGCATCTTCACAGGTACTATAATTTCACCGAGTCTCTGGTTGAGACAGTGCCCAAATCGTTACACCTTTCGTGCGGGTCGGAACTTACCCGACAAGGAATTTCGCTACCTTAGGACCGTTATAGTTACGGCCGCCGTTTACTGGGGCTTCAGTTCAGAGCTTCGCTTACGCTAACCCCTCTCCTTAACCTTCCAGCACCGGGCAGGTGTCACCCCCTATACTTCGCCTTACGGCTTCGCAGAGAGCTGTGTTTTTGCTAAACAGTCGCTTGGGCCTATTCACTGCGGCTTTCCGTTAAGAAAGCACCCCTTCTCCCGAAGTTACGGGGTCATTTTGCCGAGTTCCTTAACCAGAGTTCTCTCGCACACCTTAGGATTCTCTCCTCGCCTACCTGTGTCGGTTTGCGGTACAGGCACCTTTTATCTCGCTAGAAGCTTTTCTTGGCAGCGGGGAATCAAAGACTTCGCTCCATAAGGAGCTTCCCCATCACAGCTCAGCCTTTACGATAAGCGGATTTGCCTACTTATCAGCCTAACTGCTTGGACGTGCACAACCAATCGCACGCTTCTTCTATCCTTCTGCGTCCCTCCATTGCTCAAACGATAAAGAGGTGGTACAGGAATATCAACCTGTTGTCCATCGCCTACGCCTGTCGGCCTCGGCTTAGGTCCTGACTAACCCTGAGCGGACGAGCCTTCCTCAGGAAACCTTAGGCATTCGGTGGACGGGATTCTCACCCGTCTTTCGCTACTCATACCGGCATTCTCACTTCTAAGCACTCCACCAGTCCTTCCGGTCTGACTTCACTGTCCTTAGAACGCTCCCCTACCACTGATACCATTGGTATCAATCCGCAGCTTCGGTGGTGTATTTAGCCCCGGTACATTTTCGGCGCAGAGTCACTCGACTAGTGAGCTATTACGCACTCTTTAAATGGTGGCTGCTTCTAAGCCAACATCCTAGTTGTCTAAGCAACTCCACATCCTTTTCCACTTAATACACACTTTGGGACCTTAGCTGGCGGTCTGGGCTGTTTCCCTTTTGACTACGGATCTTATCACTCGCAGTCTGACTCCTAAGGATAAGTCATTGGCATTCGGAGTTTGACTGAATTCGGTAATCCGATGAGGACCCCTAGTCCAATCAGTGCTCTACCTCCAAGACTCTTACACTTAAGGCTAGCCCTAAAGCTATTTCGGGGAGAACCAGCTATCTCCAGGTTCGATTGGAATTTCTCCGCTACCCACACCTCATCCCCGCACTTTTCAACGTGCGTGGGTTCGGGCCTCCATTCAGTGTTACCTGAACTTCACCCTGGACATGGGTAGATCACCTGGTTTCGGGTCTACGACCACGTACTAAACGCCCTATTCAGACTCGCTTTCG
>NZ_CP046398.1:85000-87500 GCF_009861435.1 Bacillus sp. A260 | reverse complement strand
CTCCCAGCTGAGCTAAGGCCCCAAACAAGTATCGGGAAGACAGGATTTGAACCTGCGACCCCCTGGTCCCAAACCAGGTGCTCTACCAAGCTGAGCCACTTCCCGAAAGAAAACGCGCCCGAGAGGAGTCGAACCCCTAACCTCTTGATCCGTAGTCAAACGCTCTATCCAATTGAGCTACGGGCGCATATGGTGCCGAGGGCGGGGGTCGAACCCGCACGGTGGTCACCCACCGCAGGATTTTAAGTCCTGTGCGTCTGCCTGTTCCGCCACCCCGGCATGTCATATTGAAAATTGGAGCGGAAGACGGGATTCGAACCCGCGACCCCAACCTTGGCAAGGTTGTATTCTACCACTGAACTACTTCCGCAAGACATGTTTGAGATATTTTATTAAAAGTGCGGGTGAAGGGAGTCGAACCCCCACGCCAAAGGCGCTAGATCCTAAGTCTAGTGCGTCTGCCAATTCCGCCACACCCGCATATTAATTAAAATGGTGAGCCATGAAGGACTCGAACCTTCGACCCTCTGATTAAAAGTCAGATGCTCTACCAACTGAGCTAATGGCTCTTACAATAAAAACTGGTGCCGACTAGAGGACTTGAACCCCCAACCTACTGATTACAAGTCAGTTGCTCTACCAATTGAGCTAAGTCGGCTAAATGGTGGAGGATGACGGGATCGAACCGCCGACCCCCTGCTTGTAAGGCAGGTGCTCTCCCAGCTGAGCTAATCCTCCGGATTGCCTGGCAACGTCCTACTCTCACAGGGACAAGGTCCCAACTACCATCGGCGCTAGAGAGCTTAACTTCCGTGTTCGGTATGGGAACGGGTGTGGCCTCTCTGCCATCATTACCAGACTGTATTCATTTAAGACAAGAATCATTGTAACTCATTTAACTTTTAAAGTCAACAAGTTTTTTATATTCTTTCAAAACTAGATAACATTGCTACATATTATATGGTTAAGTCCTCGATCTATTAGTATTCGTCAGCTCCACATGTCACCATGCTTCCACCTCGAACCTATCAACCTGATCATCTTTCAGGGATCTTACTAGCTTACGCTATGGGAAATCTCATCTTGAGGGGGGCTTCATGCTTAGATGCTTTCAGCACTTATCCCTTCCGCACATAGCTACCCAGCTATGCCCTTGGCAGAACAACTGGTACACCAGCGGTGCGTCCATCCCGGTCCTCTCGTACTAAGGACAGCTCCTCTCAAATTTCCTACGCCCACGACGGATAGGGACCGAACTGTCTCACGACGTTCTGAACCCAGCTCGCGTACCGCTTTAATGGGCGAACAGCCCAACCCTTGGGACCGACTACAGCCCCAGGATGCGATGAGCCGACATCGAGGTGCCAAACCTCCCCGTCGATGTGGACTCTTGGGGGAGATAAGCCTGTTATCCCCGGGGTAGCTTTTATCCGTTGAGCGATGGCCCTTCCATGCGGAACCACCGGATCACTAAGCCCGACTTTCGTCCCTGCTCGACTTGTAGGTCTCGCAGTCAAGCTCCCTTATGCCTTTGCACTCTACGAATGATTTCCAACCATTCTGAGGGAACCTTTGGGCGCCTCCGTTACACTTTAGGAGGCGACCGCCCCAGTCAAACTGCCCACCTGACACTGTCTCCCGGGTCGATAAGACCCGTAGGTTAGAATTTCAATACAGTCAGGGCGGTATCCCACCAGCGCCTCCACCGAAGCTAGCGCTCCGGTTTCAATGGCTCCCGCCTATCCTGTACAAACTGTACCAAAATTCAATATCAGGCTACAGTAAAGCTCCACGGGGTCTTTCCGTCCTGTCGCGGGTAACCTGCATCTTCACAGGTACTATAATTTCACCGAGTCTCTGGTTGAGACAGTGCCCAAATCGTTACACCTTTCGTGCGGGTCGGAACTTACCCGACAAGGAATTTCGCTACCTTAGGACCGTTATAGTTACGGCCGCCGTTTACTGGGGCTTCAGTTCAGAGCTTCGCTTACGCTAACCCCTCTCCTTAACCTTCCAGCACCGGGCAGGTGTCACCCCCTATACTTCGCCTTACGGCTTCGCAGAGAGCTGTGTTTTTGCTAAACAGTCGCTTGGGCCTATTCACTGCGGCTTTCCGTTAAGAAAGCACCCCTTCTCCCGAAGTTACGGGGTCATTTTGCCGAGTTCCTTAACCAGAGTTCTCTCGCACACCTTAGGATTCTCTCCTCGCCTACCTGTGTCGGTTTGCGGTACAGGCACCTTTTATCTCGCTAGAAGCTTTTCTTGGCAGCGGGGAATCAAAGACTTCGCTCCATAAGGAGCTTCCCCATCACAGCTCAGCCTTCACGATAAGCGGATTTGCCTACTTATCAGCCTAACTGCTTGGACGTGCACAACCAATCGCACGCTTCTTCTATCCTTCTGCGTCCCTCCATTGCTCAAACGATAAAGAGGTGGTACAGGAATATCAACCTGTTGTCCATCGCCTACGCCTGTCGGCCTCGGCTTAGGTCCTGACTAA
>NZ_CP046398.1:32500-80000 GCF_009861435.1 Bacillus sp. A260 | reverse complement strand
AGCATTTTCTACTCAACTAGAAAAACTGCCAGCAACTAACTGGCAGCTCTTCTTTCTTTCACGTAATTATAGGAAGTGTATAGAAGAATGTCAATCTCCTATGTCCATTATTAACCAACGTAAATTGTTTGTTGTTTCGCTTCCACTTCTTCTACAAATGTACCTAACACATTCGCAAGGTCTTCCCGTGTGTTACAAGCATTAATACCATTACGTACACTCGCATTACCACGAACACCTTTTAAATACCAAGCTGCATGTTTTCTCATCTCTCTTACAGCGACACTTTCGTTCTTTAAGTCAATAAGACGATCTAGATGTAACATACATACATCAATTTTCTCGCGCACTGTTGGTTCCGGCATTAATTCACCTGTCTCCAAATACTTTACCGTACGATAAATCATCCACGGATCTCCAAGAGCCGCACGACCAATCATAACACCATCTACACCAATTTCATCAAGCATACGCTTTGCATCTTGCGGCGTTGCGACATCACCATTTCCGATAACCGGGATATTTACAGATTGTTTTACTTGTTTAATAATATCCCAATCCGCTCTTCCTTCATACATTTGCACTCGTGTACGTCCGTGAACCGCCACAGCTTGGCCACCAGCACGCTCAACAGCCCTAGCATTTTCTATTGCGAAAATATGTTCTTCATCCCAACCGATACGCATTTTAACTGTAACCGGCTTTTCTACAGCATCTACAACCGCTGCTACCATTTCATATATTTTATTCGGATCTAAAAGCCACCTTGCCCCCGCATCACATTTAACGATTTTCGGCACTGGACAACCCATATTAATATCAATTATGTCTGCTGTCGTATATTTATCTACATATTTCGCAGCATCTACAAGAGTTTCTTTCTCTCCACCAAAAATTTGTAAACTTAATGGCTTTTCTCTCTCGTCGATATATAACATATCTAATGTTCTTTTATTATTAAGTAATATTGCCTTATCACTTACCATTTCAGCACAAACTAAGCCGGCACCAAATTCTTTTACTGTTAAACGGAATGCAGAGTTACACACTCCCGCCATCGGTGCTAGTACAACCGGATTTTTCATCTCGATATTTGCAATCTTTAACAATCAACCTACTCCTTCCTGTACAATCACTTTGGCATTAATTCCTCTATCGAAACATTTAATGCCTTAGCAACTTCTACTACAAAATCTTGAGAAGGCGATCTATTCCCTCTCTCAACCTCACCTAAAACAGATACAGATACCCCTAGTTCTTTAGCAAAACCTTCTTGTGTATAGCCTTTTAACTTTCGAAAAGCACGAATGCGTCTTCCCCATTTTTCTGCTTCCATACCGTTACTCCCTCTCGCCTTTTCATTTCTTCTACTTGTGAACGTGAAATGTTTTGTTTTATGTCTTGATTAATCTCTAACAACGGAACGATAACAAAAGCTCTTTCAAACATCCGCGGATGCGGAACAATAAGATTCTCTGCTTCAATATTCTCTTGATTATAAAGTAAAATGTCAAGGTCGATAGTCCTCGGCCCCCACCTAATTTCCCTTTTTCTTCCTAGGTCATTTTCTACTTTTTGTGTTACTTTCAATAACTCTTGTGGTGATAAATTGGTAGAAATTTTTATAACTAAATTTAAAAAGCAACTTTGGTCAGTATAGCCAACTGGCTCAGTTTCATATACAGATGAAATATCATCAACCTGAATATAAGGATTTTTATTTAAAAACTGAATCGCTTCAGTTAGATACGTATAACGCTCTCCAATATTTGACCCTAATGCAATGTAAGCTATATTGTTCATGGACGTTCTCTCGTAATTTCTACTGCTACAGCACGATAATGACCCGGTATCGGTGGATCCGGCTTAATTACCTTAATTGTACAGCGTGAAATACTTTCATATTGTTTTAATATATCTGCAGCAATATTTTCAGCGATACTCTCCACAAGCTTATACTTTCTATCCTCAACAACTTTTCTACATAATTCGAAAAGCTCTCCATAATTGACCGAATGCTCTAAGTCATCACTTTCCCCTGCACGCTTTAAATCCAACTCCACCGTTAAGTCAACTTTAAATCTCTGACCTAATTTATTCTCCTCTGGGAACACACCATGATAACCATAAAACTCCATATCATGGATATAAATTTTATCCAATTACCTTACCCCCTTACCAATCATCGCATCCATCATTTTAGCCATACGCGCCATTTCTTTCACATCATGGACACGAACAAACTCACAGCCCTTTTCAATACCAAGACAAACGGTAGCTCCTGTTCCCTCAAGGCGTTCCTCCACTGGCAAATCTAATACGTGCCCAATAAAGGACTTTCTCGAAGTACCTAAGAGAACTGGATAACCTAGCACATTTAACTGTTCTAAATTACGCATCGCCTCTAAGTTCTGCTCAGGTGTTTTAGCAAAACCGATACCTGGATCTAAAATAATATTCTCATCTGGCACACCAGCATTTTTAGCAATTTTAATACTGTCATACAAATCAGCAATCATATCCGCCATTAAATTACGATAATTCATATTATCGCGGTTATGCATTAAAATGATGGGTACATCATAATGAGCTGCGACTTCAGCAATTTTTGGCTCCGCCTTCGCTCCCCAAATATCATTAATAATATGAGCACCAGCCTCAATTGCTTGCTTTGCAACTTCAGCTTTATATGTATCGATAGATATAGGCAATTTTACTTCTTTTGAAACTGCTTGAATCATCGGGACAACTCGCTTTATTTCTTCTTCTACTGATACTTTAGCAAAACCTGGGCGAGTAGATTCGCCACCAATATCAATAATATGAGCACCTTGACCTTGCATTTCTTTTGCGTGACGTACCGCAGCATCTACCTCGTTGTAACTCCCACCATCAGAAAACGAATCTGGTGTTACATTTAAAATCCCCATAATTAATGTTTTTTCATTTAAATTCAATGTATATTCGCCGCAGCGCAAATCATAATCCCACTTCAAACTACACATCTCCTCTTCGTAATTCATTTCTGCTCCATAATTTCTCTCTTTGCATTCCATAAAGGTACATTAAACTTTTTGTAACCACTCCTACTTTACCCGGGAAATCCTGCGCTTCTATACGATAAAGCGGAACAATTTCTTGAATGGAGTTTGTTACGAAGACTTCATCCGCTGAAAGTAGCTCATCTTTTGTAAAGAAACCTTCCTTTACTTCTATATTTAATTCTTCAGCACTCTTTATAATAAACGCACGAGTGATACCATTTAAAATCCCTGTCTCTAACGAAGGTGTATATAAAACATCACCTTTCACAAAAAATAGATTCGAAACAATGCCCTCTGCAACATAACCTGCTTCAGTGAGGAAAATACCTTCCTTACTCACAACATTTCCAATTTCACGCTTCCCTAAAATATTATTTAAATAGTGATGAGACTTCAGGCGAAATGTCCCTTCCGGTGTATTTCGCACTTGTTTTAGAATAACACCTTCTTTTTCCACTACATCCCCTGGAGCTGTTAAAGGTTTTATAAAAACAATAACAGAAGGCTCTTCATACATTTCCGTTTGTAATCCTATTTCATCTATACCCGCCGATACATTAAAACGTACATATGCATGCTTCAATTCATTCTTAGCGAGTAAATCTTTCAAAATAAGCATCACATCATTTTTTGTCATTGTCCATTTAATTTGCAATGTATCCAGCGCCTCTATTAAACGGTTATAATGATCATCCAATAAGAAAGGATGACCATTATAAATACGAAACGTTTCAAAAACTCCAAGACCATATAAATAACCATGATCATAAGGAGAAATTCTCGCTTCACTTGCTTCTACATACTGACCATTTACGTAAATTAACATAATGTCACACTTGGACTGTATTTACGAATGAAATTCTGCAACAGCTCTTTCCCATGAGAAGTCATAATAGATTCTGGATGGAATTGCACACCCTCTATCGGTAATGTCTTATGACGAAGTGCCATAATTTCCCCTTCCTCTGTCCAAGATGTTACCTCTAAGCAATCGGGTAACGTCTCTTTCTTAACAATAAGGGAATGATAGCGCGTCGCAGTAAACGGATTAGGAATATCCGAAAAAATCGTCTTTCCATCATGATGCATAAGCGACGTTTTTCCATGCATTAATCGGTCTGCACGGACAACCTCTCCACCAAACACTTGTGCAATGGATTGATGCCCTAGACAAACACCAAAAATCGGAATCTTTCCAGCAAAGTATTTAATAACTTCCATACTAATCCCAGCTTCATTAGGACTGCACGGACCTGGAGAAATCATTAGAAAATCTGGTTTCATATTCTCAATATCTGAAATAGTCACTTCATCGTTACGTTTAACAACGAGCTCTTGTCCAAGTTCTCCAAGAAACTGCACTAAATTAAATGTAAAAGAATCATAATTATCAATCATTAATATCATTTCTCTCACCTAACCGTTTCTTCACTACGTTCTTTTGCACGCCATAAAGCAATCGCCTTTTTTAACGACTCTTTATATTCATTTTCCGGATTTGAATCAATTACAATTCCCGCCCCTGCTTGTACATGAGCTTTTCCATCTTTAGCAAGAAGTGTTCTAATTACAATATTCAATTCTGTATCTCCAGAATAACCAATCCAACCGATTGAACCTGTATAAATCCCTCTTCGAACAGGTTCTAATTCCTCAATAATTTCCATCGTACGTATTTTTGGGGCACCAGTAATTGTTCCCCCAGGGAATACAGCCTTCACTAAATCAAAAGCATCTTTATCTTCTTCCACCTCACCACGCACATTAGAAACAATATGCATAACATGTGAGTATTTCTCAATTACCATAAATTCATCTACTTCTACAGTGCCATATTTACAAACACGTCCTAAATCATTTCTTTCTAAATCCACAAGCATTACATGCTCTGCTCTTTCTTTTTCGTTCTCAATTAATTCTCTTGCTAATTCTTCATCCTCTTGCTCATCCGCGCCTCTAGATCTCGTTCCAGCAATTGGTCTTGTACTTACTTCAGTTCCTTGTTTCTTAATTAACAACTCTGGCGATCCACTAACGATTTGAAAATCCCCAAGCTCCAGGTAACCCATATATGGAGATGGATTAATTTCACGAAGACTTGTATAAATTTCTAGTGGGTGTGTCTGTAACGTTCTTTCTTGTCTCGTCGACAAGTTTACTTGGAACACATCACCCGCTCCAATATATTCTTGAATACATTCAACTGCCTTCATAAAGCCAGCTTCAGTAAAAGCAACTGCTTCACTTTTCTTTTCAGGACTTTCAAAGGGCACGGTCACTTCAGGCGCTTCTGTCATCCAAAGACTCTTCCACTCATTTAGCCGTTCTTTCGCCTCTTCATATTTATCTACATAATGCGTAATAACCCATAACACTTGTTCTTTTTGATCATAGACAAATACGTCATCAAATAATAAAAAGAAGATGTCAGGTATATCAATATCATCTTCCGCAAGAGAAGGCAGCTTTTCAATATAACGGATACAGTCATAACTGAAATAGCCAATTGCACCACCTTGAAAAGGCGGATACTCTGGGTTATAGTCCGTCTTCCATTGTTCCATATATTCTTGCATTAAATCTAACGGATTCCCTCGTTTTATTGTTTCCTTACCACTTTCACTTATATGTAACGTTTCACCCTTCCCTCGGATTACCGCTACTGGGTTCAGCCCTACAATGTTATAACGACCGCCACGGCCGCTTTCTAACAAAATATGTTGCGATTTACCCTGAGAAAGAAATTTATATTGCTTAAAGAAATCTAACTGATATGGAATAGAAAGCGCTAAAGATTTTCTTCGTTGCATATCAACACCCCGTCTTCTTTTATCCCACCCTCTTAGATAAACCAGCTCAAACTACATAAGTTATTTATATAGAGATTGATTATACTCGAAGGCTAGTGAAAATAATTTAATTATACTACCTCTTATTTTACATGAAGTTTTCTAGTCATTCACTCTTTTCCTATTTCCAATCCCAAAAGAAAAAGCACCCTTTTTCAAGGGTGCTTTTTCAATCGCGTTTAATTAGGATTCAAATTGATAAAGTGGTGTACTTAAATAACGTTCACCGTTACTCGGGATAATAACAAGTACCTTTTTCCCTTTTCCTAACTTTTTCGCAACCTCTGTTGCTGCATAAATAACTGCGCCTGAAGAGATACCAACTAAAATACCTTCCTCTTTAGCCACTCTTCTCGCATATTCAAATGCTTGCTCTGTTTTCACTTGAATAATTTCATCATATACTTCTACATCCAACGTCTCCGGAACAAATCCCGCCCCAATTCCTTGGATTTTATGTGGACCTGGCTTCCCACCAGATAATACTGGTGAATCTGCAGGTTCTACTGCATAAATTTTAATATCTTTATACGCTTCCTTCAGTACTTCACCAGCACCAGTAATCGTTCCACCTGTACCAATACCTGCAATAAACGCATCTAATTGGTCGCCCATTTGTTCAATAATTTCTGGACCTGTTGTTAAACGGTGAATTTCTGGATTCGATTGGTTTTTGAACTGTTGTGGTATAAAGTAGCCATGTTCTTTTGCTAATTCAGTCGCTTTACGAATTGCTCCACCCATTCCTTCAGGCCCTGGAGTCAATACTAATTCCGCACCGTAAGCACGTAATAAATTACGACGCTCAATACTCATTGTTTCTGGCATTACTAAGATTGCATTATATCCTTTAGCAGCCGCTACCATCGCTAAACCAATTCCTGTGTTACCACTTGTCGGCTCAATGATTGTATCGCCCTCTTTTAATAATCCCTTTTTTTCAGCATCTTCAATCATAGCTAATGCGATACGATCTTTAACACTACTCCCCGGATTCATAAATTCTAATTTTAAGTATATATCTGCGCTGTCTGATTCTACGATGCGGTTCAACTTAACGATCGGCGTTTTCCCGATTAATTCTGAAACTGATTGTGCCACTCGCATTCCTGTCACTCCTAACACCGAGTATTTTTATTGGTTTTATCTATATTTAGATTTTGTCAGAAAATTCCCTGTTTGTCAATTCATTTGGAGGATTGCTCCTCTTAATTCCCTTATTACAAATTCTCGATTAAATTTGTAATATCTTCTTTAGAGAACTTGTATCGTTCATTACAGAAATGACAGTGAACTTCTGTCTCTTCCTCTTCTTCACGAACTTGCTCTAACTCTGTTTTACCTAAACTAATTAATACACTCTCAATACGCTCGCGTGAGCATGTGCAATTAAATTGAACATCCATTGTTTCTAATACTTTTACTTTATCTTCTCCAAGAACTGCATATAGTAGCTCTTCCGGAGAAAGACCTTGTTCAATCAACGTTGATACAGGTGGAATCTTTTGTAAACGGTCTTCAATAAATGAAATCGTTTCATCTTGCGCACCCGGCATAATTTGAAGGATGAATCCACCTGCCGCTAATATGCTATCATCTCCATTTACAAGAACACCAACACCTACAGAAGAAGGCGTTTGTTCAGAAACTGCAAAATAATACGTAAAGTCTTCTCCTAATTCTCCTGAAACGATTGGAGATTGACCAATAAACGGCTCACGCATTCCAATATCTTTAATTACAGTTACAAACCCCTCTGTACCTACCGCTTGATATACACGTAACTTCCCTTGTTCTGTTCCTTCAAAATCAACATGCGGATTCGTTACATAACCACGTACATCTCCATTTGCATGAGCATCTACTAAGATAGGGCCAATTGGACCGTTACCTTCTACCTTAATCGTTAACTTTTGCTCACCCTTTAACATTGCGCCCATCATTGTACCCGCAGTCAAAGAACGCCCTAGTGCCGCTGAAGCTGTTCTCCATGTATCATGACGTCTTTGCGCCTCACTTACTGTATTTGTTGTACGTACACTATACGCACGCACTTCTCCATCAAATGCTAACGCTTTTACTAAATAATCTTTCATACGTATTTATTCACCTTTCTCATGCTGTAAATTTGCATTACGTTCATATAACATATACAAACCTTTTAACGTTAAAAACGGATCTACAATATCAATTACATTCGATTCTTCGGAAATTAATTTTGCCAATCCACCTGTTGCAATAACTTTAGGTTCTTGTCTAGCTTCTTCTTTCATACGCTTAACAATACCTTCCACTTGTCCAACATAACCATAAAGAATACCAGATTGCATCGCACTTACTGTATTTTTCCCAACAACACTGCTTGGTTTTGTAATTTCGATACGAGGAAGTTTTGCTGCTCTGCTATATAAAGCCTCTGCTGAAATCATAATTCCTGGCGTAATAACTCCACCCATATAATGTTTTTCTTCGTTAATATAACAATATGTAGTAGCCGTACCAAAATCAACAATAATGAGCGGACTTCCATATAAGTGGATTCCTGCTACTGCATTTACAATTCGGTCTGCGCCTACTTCACGCGGATTTTCATATTTAATATTTAGTCCTGTTTTTATCCCAGGCCCTACTACAAGCGGTTTAATTTTAAAATATTTTTCACACATGCGCTCTAAAGCAAACATAATTGGTGGTACGACTGAAGACACAATAATACCTTTCACATCTTCAAACGAAAGACCCTCATGCTCAAGCAATTGCTTTACAAGCATTCCATATTCATCTTCTGTCTTATGACGATCTGTTTCCATGCGCCAATGCTGACGAAGTTCCCCCTCTTCAAACACACCTAGTACAGCATTTGTGTTCCCTACATCCAATACAAAAATCATATTCTCACCACTTATCTTATTTAATCTATATTTGTGCAGTATGTATAAAACTTATAAAAACATCATATCACACATACTTATATAATCAGCTTTCCTATCCTCATCATTTTACAAAAAGATTGCTCTCTATTTCAATTTTTAATACTAGTTTTACTTAAATTACTTTATCCACTAAGTTCTCAATAGTAATTAACAAAGATTTTAACAAACAAAAAAGGAGTGACGATAGTCACTCCTTCACTTCTTACTTATCTTCTTTATCTTCATCGTCTTTCTTCATGTTGATGTTTACTTTCACATCATCTGAAGATGTTGGACGTTCTGGCAATCTGCCGTAATCACATAAATGATTGATTTGCTCTGCATCTAACGTTTCTACTTCAAGTAACGTTTGTGCGATAATATCTAGTTTATCACGGTTTTCAGTAAGAATTTGTTTTGCACGAGCATAACATTCTTTCATAATTGATTGCATTTCCATATCGATTTCATGTGCAATCGCATCACTATAGTTTTGTTCTGAGTGGAAGTCTCTTCCTAAGAACACTTGACCACCTTGCGAGCTACCAAATTGCATCGGTCCAAGTTTGTCACTCATACCAAATTCCGTAACCATACGTCTTGCAATACCAGTCGCACGTTGGAAGTCATTATGAGCACCTGTACTCACTTCACCAAATACAATCTCCTCAGCTACTCGGCCACCAAGTAAACCAGTGATTTTATCAAGTAACTCTGGTTTCGTCATGAAGTAACGATCTTCTTTCGGAAGCATTACCGCATATCCACCAGCCTGACCACGAGGGACAATTGTTACTTTATGAACGACATCTGCTTCATCAAGAACAACACCAATTACAGTATGACCTGCTTCATGGAAAGCAACGATATTACGTTCTTTTTCAGAGATAACACGACTTTTCTTAGCTGGACCTGCAATAACACGATCCGTCGCTTCATCGATATCACTCATATCAATTTTCTTCTTATCTTGACGTGCAGCTACTAAAGCAGCTTCGTTTAATAAGTTTTCAAGATCCGCACCAGAGAATCCTGGTGTACGAGTCGCAATTGCTCTTAAATTAATATGCTCATCAAGTGGTTTATTACGCGCATGTACTTTCAGTACAGCTTCACGGCCATTTACATCTGGACGATCTACTGTAATTTGACGGTCAAAACGACCTGGACGTAATAACGCTGGGTCAAGAATGTCTGGACGGTTTGTCGCAGCAACGATAATAATACCTTCGTTTGCACCGAATCCATCCATTTCAACAAGTAATTGGTTCAATGTTTGCTCACGCTCATCATGACCACCACCAAGACCTGCGCCACGTTGACGACCTACTGCATCAATTTCATCAATGAAAATGATACAAGGAGCATTTTTCTTTGCATTTTCAAATAAATCACGTACACGTGATGCACCGACACCGACAAACATCTCTACGAAGTCAGAACCACTGATAGAGAAGAATGGAACGCCAGCCTCACCTGCAACAGCACGTGCTAATAAAGTTTTACCTGTACCTGGAGGTCCAACTAATAGGACACCCTTTGGAATACGAGCACCAACTTCAGAGAACTTACGAGGGTCTTTCAAGAATTCAACTACCTCAACAAGTTCTTGTTTCTCTTCATCCGCACCAGCAACATCTCTGAAACGAACTTTTTTCTTTTCATCATTATATAACTTCGCCTTACTTTTCCCGAAGTTCATAACACGGCTACCGCCGCCTTGAGCTTTGTTTAATAAGAAGAAGAATAAAATGAAAGATGATCAATATGGAATGATTGAAGTAAAGAATGTTACCCAAGCACTTGTTTTCTTCTGCTGGTTGATACTTAACTTCGGCACCTTTCGCACTTTATCATTAATTTTCTTTGTAATTCCTCAGTATTTGGTGCATAAGTAAACAAATTGTTTCTCCTTGGCTAGAGTTATTAAATTGTCCTTTGTACCTCAAATACACCCATTTTCGGTTGAAGTTGCACATTAACGCACTTCACCGCTTTCTAGTTTAGTAATGAATTTGTCGTAGCTAACTGATGTCGTTTTTTGTGTCGAACCATTAAAATAGCTCACGATTCCAATTACTACTAAGAATCAGTAAATAAAAGATGGTATTACGGAAGATACGATTCATTCCTAACCTCCTCTCACGGCATAAACACTATAGTAAATCGTAACATAGAAAAACTTTCCTATACAATTGTGAAGCCTATATTTAATTAATTTGAGTAAACGCTTGGTTTTAATACGCCTACATAAGGAAGATTACGGTATTGCTCTTTATAATCTAATCCATATCCTACTACAAATTCATGTGGAACAGTAAATCCAACATAATCCGCTTTCAGATCAACCTTACGGCCTGTTGGCTTATCTAATAATGTAACAATTTTTACAGACTTCGCTTTACGATATTTGAATAAGTCTACTAAGTAGCTTAGTGTAAGACCACTATCAATAATATCTTCGACGATTAAATATCGCGACCTTCTACAGAAGTATCAAGATCTTTTAAAATTTTCACTTCGCCTGTTGAAACTGTAGAGTGACCGTAACTAGATACAGCCATAAAATCCATTTCAAGATATGTATGTTCTCTTTAATAAATCTGCCATGAATGGCATTGCGCCTTTTAATACACCAATTGCAAGAGGTACTGTGTTTTTATAATCCTCTGCAATAATTGCACCTAGTTCGCGCACCTTTTCTTGTATTTGCTCTTCAGAAATTAATACTTTTTCGATATCTTGATTCATCATTTCATTATCCTCCCGGAAGACTCCTTGCTTTTGTAGTGAATAATCATATATTTATCCTTCTTTGCCATCTCTTTCGAAATTGCAAATGCAGATCGTTTCAACAAGGGTACCCAAATAATAGTCCCACTTGCATCACAAACGACCGGCCATTCTTCTCTTTTTTTTCGGTACTTTCGCTTCGATAAAAATAGCTTTTATCTTTTTCGTGCCATTCATACCTTGTATTGACATGCGATCTCCATTTTCTCTAGAACGAATACGAAGTGGATATGATATATCATTATACTTAGCAACAAATACTGTTTCATTCATGTTACTTGGTATATCTTCGCTCACCTCTGTTACAAATTCATCCCCGTTCAATAGCGTAATGGTCCCGGGTACTAATAAATCTTGTGAAAAAGGAGAGACAATTTCTTGTTTAAATCTAAAGCTACACTCCTCGTATGAACGAACAATTTTCAAATCACCCGGAAAATCAAGTGAACCTGAAGGTTGTGTCCGCTTAAAAAACTCAATCAACTTGTCAATATGTATAGAAGAAAGAGAAGATGGAATCTTATATTCATAAAGATAGTTTAATATTAGTTGAATCCCTCTTCTTTGTAAAGGCATAGACATGGATTCAAAGGCAGGAATTGATAAGCTAATTTGTTTATCACTTTTTTTGTAATTACTTTATTCATTTTCTCAAAAGCTAATTCCTGCAAATAAGCCTCATCCTCTTGCATCTGCACGCTAAATTTTTGGAATTTCTCATGCATTTGTGGATTTTCTTCTTTCAAATGAGGAAGGACATATTTACGTAATCGATTCCTTGTATATACTTCCTTTTTATTACTCGGATCTATACGTGGCATTAAATTTAGCTTATTACAGTAATCAACAATTTCTTCCTTCGTTACGCCAAGTAACGGCCTAATTAAATATCCATTATGAAAAGGACGCTTCACTGCAATTCCTGCATATCCTTTCGGAGTACTCCCTCTTACAAGACGCATTAAAATTGTCTCGACTTGATCATCTCCATGATGTCCAAGAGCAACATATCTTGCATCATATTTCTTCATTATTCTTTCCAAAAATGCATATCTGCATTCTCTCGCAGCAACCTGTGCATTCATTCCGTATTGCTGTTGATATTGTGATACATTAATCCTTATCGTTTCACAAATAATTCCCAGTTCTTCACAAAGGCCCTGCACAAACTGTAAATCCTCATAAGATTCATCACCTCTAAACATATGATCCACATGAGCAACTACAATTTCCAACTGTTTTTCGCTCTTTTTTCTAATAAATAATATAAAAGCGCTAACGAGTCAGGACCACCAGAAACTCCCCCACAACAATTGTTGAATCATTCTTTAATACATCATGCTGCTTTACAAAGTCATCTACTTTTTCAACAAATGTATCTTTCAACTTCGCAATCACCTTTCATTAAACAAGAACAGCAACCTTAGTCACCTTGTCTACAATGGTACAACTTTTACAAACATTGTGCAAAAAAAAGATATACAAAAATTACATTTTTATCTTACATCCTCCGTGTATATTCACAAAATTAATAACATTACCTTTTCCCACAAAAAAACCTAGGTATTCACCTAGGTTTTTAAAATCAAATTATAGATAAACATTCCACTTACATTTTACTGCGCTTGCATTCCTACAATCGGAATCGTAGCCCACTTCGGCATATTTTTCTTCACTTTTGCCACTACAATAGTCATATCATCATTATATAACCATCACAAGAGCGAATCACTTCTTCCATAATGATATCAGCAATTTCTTGCGGGTCTTCGGTTTGCAATTCTTTAATTTTTCGTTTCATCCACAATTCATGATTCTCCACATGCTGTGCTCCTTCAAAAATCCCATCACTCATCATAATAAGAATATCGCCCGTTTTTAATTGTTCACCCACCACATCAACTTCAACATCTTCGATGATTCCCATCGGCAAATTACTTGCTTCAATTTTCAAAATATTATTTGCGCGTTTAACAAAACTCGGCGTTGATCCAATCTTTAAAAACCTTGCACTCGCATCCCGCAAATCTACCATAGCTAAATCTAATGTCGTAAACATTTCTTCTGTCGTTCTCAAAGAAAGAATTGAATTGATAGACTTAATTGCTATTTCTTCATCAATGCCTGATTGGAGTATTTTTTGTAATAATTTCACCGTTTCCTTACTTTCCATATGAGCTCTTTGCCCATTACCCATACCATCACTAATCGCAAGTGCATATTTACCAACACTTAAATCCATCATCGCATAAGAGTCACCCGAAACAAATCCACCGCCTTTTGCAGCTGTAGCCAATCCTGTATCAAGAGAATACGTCTTCGCCGAACCAAATGATATTAAACTATGGCCATTTGGATAAGAAGACTTTTCTTCATGTTTAACGACAATATTTTCTTTAAGGATATCTGAAAGCATCGGTGCAACTAACTTTTCACACTCACCATGTTCATTAGATGCAACTGGAATTAACATTTCAATATCAATACTTCCTCTATCTAAACAATAAATATCAACATGCTCTACTTCGACACCAAAATCTCGGAACGCTTGCATAATCTGTTCTTCCTGCACTTGATGATTTTCACGCTCTCGTTGTATCTCCTTAGCAAAATCCTCCATAACCTTTGATACACCTAATAGTTGCTCCGCTACTATTCTACGATTTTCCTTCATTTGTTTTCGTAATTTTTGTCCCTCATAGAAGTGATCTAATTCACCGGCTACTAAATCCGTCACTTTTTTCCCTCTCACACAATGCTTGTCCCACTCACGAACTAATTTACGATTATGTTGCAGGGTTCCTCCTTCCGTTTCATTCATTATTTGTTTCATATAATCGTACGTTTTATCAAAATTCACTACCCAGCATTGATCCTTTTTAAAGCATGTTTGACATGTTTTCGCAGTAATTGTACTCAAAAACAAATCTGCTTCTGTCTCTTTATCTTCTTCCTCTACATACCCATATACAGAAAAGCTATTAGATAAAGCAGCAAATACATTTGCAAATTGGTTGATTTTATTTGCTGTAACATCACGCATCCTTCTTAAAATTGTTGTTGATCTTGCGAATGCTCTTGTGTACCTGGCATAAATTTAGCAATACGATCCAAAACAAGCTTCGGTGTTAATAAGAAGATAACAATCGCTACACCTGACTCAATTAAAGTTGTTACAATATTTGTCTGTTTGTCTACATATAATGTAATTAAGCTTGTCCCAATTAATAAACCTAAACTAACACCTAAACGCTTTCCTTCTTTTAACAATCCACCAAGCAATCCAGAAAAAGCAAGAAGGCTAAGCTGAGACAAGCTAGACACATTTGCTAAACTTAATATTAGTCCTGTTACAACCCCCACTGTAGACCCTGTGGCAGCACCCGCAATAAATGCAAATACTAGCACTAAATACCTTGTAAAAATATGTTGAATAGAAGCATCATATACAAACCAATCTGTTGTACCCGTTAAAACAGATGCTAGTAATATAATCAAACAAACAATTTCTTCCGTCTCTAATGCCTGTTGTTTTCCTTTCCTTTCCACTAAAAGTGGGACACTTTGTAAAAATATCATAGTTAATACAAACTAAGCCCAGCCTCAATGGTACTAACGAGTAAATCGTACATGGTGACAGTTTGTTGTGCAAAATATACAACAACTAAGTGTGCGGTTAATGCGGAGATAAATACTTGAAATGGAACAAGTCCAACAGTTTTACGTGTAAATCGACTAAAGAAGATATTATAAATGAAGAAGGTAAAGATAGATGCAAAGGTAAAAAACAAATTATCTATCGATACTGAAAGAGCTCCTCCCATTAGAGCTAAAAATGCTAGCGGCATCTTATCCCGCTTCATAACATAAACAGCAGCAAAAAATGGCAGTGCAAACGGTAAAAATTTGTTAATATATATGCTCGTCCCAAAAGAAAACCAATAACAACAATAATAAATCCCCATCTAAAGAAAACTTGCTCAAATTTCATTCGCAACTTACTCGTCCCACTTTATTCCATCAAGCTGACTCTCATTCATTGCCAATGCACTTGTATTCATAGTATTCCTTCCTGCTTTAGGCATATTTTTAACACCACCTGCATAGTTTAATTACTGTCATTATAAAAGATGATTGTTGGTTTTTTTGTCAAAACAACAGTTTTCACTTTTATAATCGTTCGACTTTTTATTCGAAATAACTCTACAGATATACAGGGTATGTAAGTTATTTTCGAGATTTTAATTAAACATTCAGAAAATATAGGGTGATTTTGTAGAAGTGTTGTATATCTTAATTTATTTAACAAAAAAAGATCATGCAAATTTGCATGATCTTTTTAGATGACCCGTACGGGATTCGAACCCGTGTTACCGCCGTGAAAGGGCGGTGTCTTAACCACTTGACCAACGGGCCGTTAAATTAAATATAGCGGCGGAGGGGATCGAACCCCCGACCTCACGGGTAGAACCGTACGCTCTAGCCAGCTGAGCTACACCGCCATGTCGTCTTATTTAACGGACAATTAGTATCTTACATCAGATACTAATTAAAGTCAACACATCTCAAAAACTTTTTTGAAAATATTTTTTACATATAAAAAAGCACCCTGAGACATTACTCTGGGTACCTCTCTATATGTTAAAAACTAAACGTCCTTATTATCCGCGACGCGCGCCACGGCCACCACGTTTAGACTCTGTGTTACGCTTTAAAGAAGTTAAACGATCTTCGCTATCTTTTAAGAAGCGTGCCATCTTTTGCTCAAATGTTTCTTTCGGAGCTCGGTCGTTACCGCCACCGCGATTATCTCTGTTGAAAGAGCGATTATTACGTTGTGGACGTCCAGAACGTTGTTGATCACCACCGCGTTGGTATTCACCACGTGGACGATCTCCTTCTGTTTTTCACGTTTTCGCTTTTTTGATAGATAAACCAATCTTTCCATCTTTCAACATTAATAACTTTTACTTCTACTTGGTCGCCCACTTTTAAGTGATCGTTAATATCTTTTACATAGTTATCAGCAACTTCACTAATATGAACAAGACCCGTTAAGCCCTCTGGCAGCTCCACAAAAGCCCCAAAATTTGTAATACCTGTTACTTTACCCTGTAACTTGCTGCCTACCTCGATTGACATAAAAAAAATGCTCCTCCTTAGTGGTTAAAAAGTCAAATTTTACTTTATTATATATAATCCTAAAATATAGTGTCAATAAGACATACTCTACTTAGAAACAGGAAAAATTATCTCCCCTTTACCAGAGAAGAAATAATCCCTTCTAGCAATCTTTAATACGTACTCTTCATCATTTAACTTTTGAACTTCGTCTTTTAGACTTTTTTCTTTATTCGTTAATGAATCCAGTTCTTTTTTCATGTCCTTAACTTTTGCTTCTTTTGCTTTAATGGAACTGTTTTGTTGATAAAACGTTACACTAATACTCGCAATAATTGTAAAAGTAAAGACAAGAAAAACCGCTAAACGGCGATAAAGTCGCTTCCTGTTCTCATCCGTTTGTATTATATGCTCTTTAACAGGATTTGGACTCTGTTTTTCGATTGTTCTTTGTCTCAGTTCCCTCATTTCCGAGGTCCCCCTAACTTCTTTTTTATATGCTCCCATAGTTGGAAGATATGTCCCTTCAATTTTGCTATATATTGCAGGAACCCTATATGTTTCACTATAAAAAGTTTAACACGATTAGGGAGAAGTTTCCATATGAGCGAAGCAATAAATCGAACAGGCCAGAAAAAAACTTTCCATATGAAAAGTAATATCCAAATCACCATTTTCCATAACACATGTCCAATTGAAAGCAGTATACGAAATAAGAATAATATAAATGCAATAAATAGCTGCGCTATAATAATAACAGGTTTTATCATGAGTAGCTGTATAATTCGAACAAAAAAATATGTTGTTTGCATAAAAATATAGATGAGAAAATTTAACAGCTTCATGTATAGTGCCTTCAATAAGCTTTGATATGCCGCAAAACCACATAATAATGCCAAAAACACATATATACGTAGCTCAGCTTCATTTACGAGAAGCAATACATAAAAGACGAATAATGCTTGGACAATCCAAAATAATATATCATGTATAAATACAAGCCAACGTTTACGTTCTTGGCGCTTTAAAAAACGTTGATATGTATCTAAAGACGCTCCAATCCAAGCACCCATCCCAATCATTGAAAGCATTGTATACAACTGAATTGTTAAGCTCATTTAAACAACTTACTAAAGAAACCTTTAGTTTTTTCCCCTTGATTTTCATCAATATACAGCATCTCATTAACTTTCCCTTTAATCGACACAATACCTTTTTCCACATCTAAATTTTTCATTTGTAAATTTTGACCACGAATCGTTAAAAAACCCATTACGGTCTCTAGTAAAAACTCTTCGCTATCAAAACTCTCTACCTGCTTCACACCGGTAATATCGATTATACGCCTGCCACGCATAATAATGTCATGCTCTACAGAAACATTTTGTTGATTAGAAGACGTAGGTGAGTAACCATTATTCACGTAAATCCCCCCATAGGTTTTTACTAGCTAATAGTAATGTATGAGGGGATACATGATTTTAGAACAAGCCTTCTTCCGCTTTTACTTTTTCTTCACGAACTAAGCTATACATATTTGCTGCATCTTCTTTTTTAGTTGTTTCTTTTAATTCATTTATTTTCACAGTCACTATTTTTTGACCAAAACGAATTGTTAATTCATCAGCTACTTTCACATCAGAACTCGCTTTTGCCACTTGACCATTAATAGATATTCTTCCTTGATCAGCTACTTCTTTCGCTAATGTTCTTCTTTTAATTAAACGTGATACTTTTAAAAACTTATCTAGACGCATATCAAATCCCCCTATTAACGCTCTGTTTGTTTCGCTTCTTCCCATAAAACATCTAACTGTTCTAATGATAAATCTTTCATCTCTTTATTCATTTCAGCTACTTTTGCCTCCATGTATAAAAAACGACCAGTAAATTTCTCATTAGTTGAACGTAACGCCTCTTCTGGATCTATTTTGTAATGACGAGCTATATTAACAAATGCAAATAGTAAATCACCAAACTCACCCAGCATCTTTTCCTCATCCATATTTGTAACCTCTTGTTGGAACTCTTGCCATTCTTCCAAAGCTTTCTCTATCATCGGTTGCACATCAACCCAATCAAATCCAACCTTACCAGCTTTCTTCTGAATTTCATAGGCGCGTAGTAACTGCGGCAAACTTTTTGGAACGCCATTTAAAACAGATTCTTTCACGAATCCTTTTTCTTGTTTTTTAATTTCTTCCCAATTTGCAATCACTTCATCAGCGCTGTTTACATCCGTATTTCCAAACACATGCGGATGGCGACGAACCATTTTCTCAGATAGAGTTCGAATGATATCATCTATAGAGAACCAACCTTCATCTTCTCCGATTTGAGCATGAAGCATAACTTGTAATAATATATCACCTAATTCTTCTACTAAGTGATCATCATCCTCTTCATCGATTGCTTCCAACACTTCATAAGCTTCCTCAATTAAATATTTCTTTAATGATTGATGTGTTTGCTTTTTATCCCACGGACAACCATTTGGACCACGAAGTTCCGCAATAATTTCTCTAAGAACATCAAACTGTTGATACAAGGACGCACGCTCCTGAACTGGCGGCACGTACACACTCGTTAAATTATTCAATTCCGTTTCATGATCTAACATGTACAACGGTACCTTCTTTACTTGTTCAAATGAAGTTCCTGCAGCTGTTACGATATACACTTCATAATCATCTGGTAACATCTCCATTAATGTTAATTTCACATCAGATGCAACGAATGCATCATATACTTGGCAAAAGATTAAATGTTGACGCAGTTCTAATTGCCCTCTTTCAAATGATGTAGCATCAAGTAATTGGAATCCTTCAATCGGATCAATCTTTAGACTTGCAAACATAGGATCAAGGAAACTTTGTCCACCCTCAATTCGCACTTCAACATTTGAAACTTCTCCTTTTTCTAACAGTAGCTGAACTGTTCTTTCTGCTACAAGTGGATGCCCGGGAACAGCATAGATAATTTCTGTACCTTCAGCTTGTTCTAGCAATTTATTCGCAATTGTTTCATATACAATTTCAAACGTATCATGCGCTTCATATACAGCATCAAAAGACGTATATTGTACGCCTTCTTTCTCCAATTCTTCTATAACTGGATGTTCCTTCGTTCTAACAAACAGATGGTCTGCTTCTTTTATTTTTCGATATACACCCATCGTTAGCTGATCTAATTCACCAGCTCCTAAACCTAAAATAGTAATGATTCCACTCACAACCAGTCACCTCTATCCACTCTTCTTCAATGAACCTTCTTTTTTCTCTTGTTTCATAACGGTTCCTAATTCTTTTTTTGTAAATACATGTAATTTCAAAATAAAAAACATATATGTCAATCCGCCGATGGCTACACCTAACAACGCTTCAAGCGTCGCGCTTCCTCTATGTTCCGTATTAATTACTAATCCAGACATCTGTAACACACGTGTGAACATCATTAATACAAACCCCATACAGATACCACTAATTACTATCCCTAACATATTTCGCTTATTGATAAGTGACCCTGATACAGCTCTCGTAAGCAACAAACTATTTAATCCAGAGATTATAATTAACGCACATAAAGTCGCAAAAGCTGCACCTTTCACACCAAAATAAGGCATGAATATATAATTTAACGCTAACTTTAAGCAACCTCCAAATACAACAAATAACGCTGGCTTAAACGTTTGCCCTAATCCTTGTAAAATAGAAGCTGTCGTAATTGACAATGAACTAAATAAAATAGATAACGATAAAATAGATAAAACATCTGATCCATCACTGTTTTCAAACAACATAATATTGGTAGGTTGAATAATACAAGTTAGTCCAATAGCTGCTGCAAGTCCAATAACAAATGTTATTTTCATTGCTAACTTTACCTTTTCTTGAATAAAGGAAAGATCTCCTCTTTCCTTCGCCGCTGTAATAATCGGAATAAGTGACAACGAGAAAGAAGTCGTCACAACAGTACCTAATTGCATTAGCGGAATACTTCTATCATAAACACCCTTTAATACCTTTGCATTTTCAGCCTGTTCTCCCGCACCAATAAGTAAGCTGTAAAAGGACACTGAATCAGCCATCTGTATAAAAATAAGCACTAAATTACTAACACAAATCGCTAACCCCTGCCAAAAAAGGATTTTAACTATCTTCCTTTTACCCTTAATTCTCGCTGCACTTTTGAAGAATATAGAACGAAAATCTTGACGCATATACAATATAAGTACAATAATCCCAATAAGTCCACCCGCAATTGAGCCTAACATAGCCCCTGCACCAACTGTATATAAATCAAATCCGTGAGCAATTAGGAATAGCGATAAAAATACAATAATAGAAACTCGAATTGTTTGTTCTATTACTTGCGAAACAGCCGTTGGCATCATATTATTGAATCCTTGAAAATACCCTCTTGCTACAGACAAAAATGGCATCAATAAGAATGAAAATGAAATAACACGTAGTAACTTATCTAAGTGTATATCGCCCATAGCTACCGCAATTGTTTCGGCCCCAAAAAACAGTGTAAAGAAGCCTATAAAACCAATCCCTAATAAGAACCAAAAAGATACACAAATAATTTCTTCTGCTTCTTTTTGTTTTCCCCGCTCTAGTCGTTCTGCAACCATTTTCGAAATGATAACAGGAAATCCATAAGTAGCTAAAATTAAACAAAATCCATAAAACGGGTAAATTTGTTGGTAAATATAAAACCCAATATCCCCCGCTATATTTTGATATGGAATACGGTAAAAAGCGCTTAATACTTTTGTAACGAAACTTGCAATCGTTAATATAATAGCCCCACGCCAAAAGGCTTGATACTTCTTCGCTTCCATACAAGAAAACTCCTTTTTCTATTCTCACCTCTCGTATTATATCATAAAGAAAAGAACAAACTCCCTTACCAACACGGGTAATAATGAGTTCCTAAATGTTAAAAATATTCAACGAAAAAAGGTAGCAAAGTGCTACCTTCATTCAATATACATATATCTCCAAATAATTGATTTCTCAAAAAGAAAGATCATAATTAGGAAAGATTGCTACTTCTAAAATCAATATACCCTTACTGTTCCATTTGTTTCGCTAAGAAACTGGCAGCAGTATTAACCGCTTTATGCTCGATCTCGCTTATAATGGCTTCTTTTGAAAAAATAATGACGGCTCCAATCGGATCTCCGTTTGCAACAATCGGTCCAACTGTATAAGAATGAACCTTTTCTGTTACACCATCAATAATGGAAATATCACTTTCATCCGTCATAATAACAGACTTTCGTTCTTCCATCGTTTTTTCAATTAAATCGCCAACACTTTTATTTAAGTATTCTTTTTTCGATACGCCTGATACTGCGATGATAGAATCTCGATCACACACAAGCACATTATGTCCTAAGCTGTCATATAAAGCATCAGCATATTCTTTTGCAAAATCACCTAGCTCACTAATTGGAGAATATTTCTTTAAAATTACCTCTCCATCGCGATCAACAAATATTTCTAGTGGGTCTCCTTCTCGAATACGTAAAGTTCTACGAATTTCCTTCGGGATTACTACCCTGCCTAAATCATCAATTCGACGTACGATTCCAGTTGCTTTCATTCTAATGCTGCCTCACTTTCTACTGATGATCAAAGTGGTGAATTTACCTGTTCATGTAAAAATCACCAACTGTTAGACATAGTATTTTACACATTAGTTCTTCTATGCACGTCGAATTGTATTTTTTTATCTTATTTTAGGCATTTATTACTTCTTTTTTTACATCTGGTAAGCCTTTTAATAAATTTTCAGCAATTGTTAACCACTTCGATGTCTCTAAGCCATTTGTTTTCATAACAATTTTCAATTGTGATCCTTCCATTCCTAAACCGATCATACGTCCAAAACTATTTCCGAGCATGAATAATTTTCCACCATCAATATTTTGACTTGCTTGTTCAGAAAACAGGAATGTTACTTCAAATTTATTCTGCTTAATTAATTCAATTTGTTCTTTCATTGCCAACACTTTAATATTTGCAATTTGTAATAAATAACCAACTTCTTGTGGATAATCGCCAAATCTATCGATCATTTCTTCCTGCAATTCTTCAATATCCTCAATTGCAGAAACACCTCTAAATTGTTTATACATCATAATTTTTTGCTTACTATCTGAAATATAAGCATCTGGTAAATATGCATCTACCTCTAAGTCAATTTCAACATTAACTATATTTTCAGCCCCATCTGTTCCTCTACGCTGTTCAATTGCATCTTTTAACATTTGCGAATATAGATCAAATCCGACAGAATCAATAAATCCATGCTGTTCTGCCCCTAACAAATTACCTGCTCCACGAATAGATAAATCTCTCATCGCAATTTTGAAACCAGATCCAAGTTCCGTGAACTCTTTAATTGCTTGTAGACGCTTCTCTGCAACCTCTGACAGCACTTTGTCACGTTTATATGCAAAGTATGCATACGCAACACGATTAGAACGTCCAACACGCCCACGAAGCTGATACAACTGTGATAATCCCATACGATCTGCATCAAATACAATTAACGTATTTACATTCGGAATATCTACACCCGTCTCAATAATTGTTGTACTTACAAGAACATCATGCTGTCCTTCTAAAAATGATAGCATAACAGACTCTAATTCGCTTTCGTTCATTTTCCCATGTGCGTACGTTACGCGGGCATCTGGAACTAACATCGAAATTTCATCTGCTTTTCTTTCAATATCCTCTACACGGTTATATAGGAAGTAAACTTGACCACCTCTTGCAAGCTCTCGCTCTATTGCCTCTCGCATTAACGCTGGATTATACTCGACTACATACGTTTGGACTGGGAAACGATTTTCTGGTGGTGTCTCAATAACAGATAAGTCGCGCACACCAAGCATAGACATATGAAGCGTCCGCGGAATCGGAGTTGCCGTTAATGTTAATACGTCAACATTTGCCTTCAATTGTTTAATTTTTTCTTTATGTGTTACACCAAATCTTTGTTCTTCATCAATAATAAGAAGCCCTAAATCTTTATACGTAACATCTTTAGATAAAATACGATGTGTTCCGATTACGATATCTACTGTTCCATCCTTTAAGCCCTTAATTGTTTCATTTTGTTGTTTTCTCGTACGGAATCTACTTAATAAGCCTATATTGATCGGATAATCTTGAAAACGCTCTCGAATTGTTTCATAGTGTTGCTGCGCAAGAATCGTTGTCGGTACTAAAATTGCAACTTGTTTTTCATCCATAATTGCTTTAAATGCCGCACGAATAGCCACTTCAGTCTTTCCATACCCTACGTCACCACAAAGGAGCCTATCCATCGGGCGTCCGCGTTCCATATCTTTTTTAATCTCGTCAATAGAACGTAACTGATCCTCTGTCTCTTGATATGGGAAAGAGGATTCGAACTCTTGTTGTTCTGCCGTATCTGGCGTATATGCATAGCCTTTTGAAGCTTCGCGCTCAGCATATAGTTTAATTAGGTCATCCGCAATGTCTTGTACAGATTTTTCAACTTTCGTTTTAACCTTTTTCCAATCATTACCGCCTAATTTATAAACTTTCGGATCCTTACCTTCAGATCCCACATATTTTTGGACTTGATCAATTTGTTCAATTGGAACGTATAGCTTATCATTACCTTGATATTTAATATTTAAATAATCTTTGTGAACACCATTAATCTCTAATGTCTCAATACCTAAAAATTTACCTATACCATGATTTACGTGAACTACATAATCTCCAACTTTTAATTCCGAATAACTTTTAATACGTTCAGCATTCGATAACTTTTGTTTACGTTGTGATTTTTTAACTTTCTTATGAAAAAGCTCCTTTTCAGTAATGACAACAAGCTTTTGCATCGGCATTTCAAATCCTGCATGTAAATCACCTACAGCAATTTGTAACCTTCCAGGCAATAAGATATCTGTACCTTCTACAATATCTGCCTCAATATCATAATCACTTAAAATATGTTGTAATTTTTTCACACGTTCATCATCTGTTCCAAGTACAACAGTCGTAAAATACCCTTCATTCCATCTATCAATTTCTGTTTTTAACAAATTCATCTGTCCATGGAAATCTTGCATTGTTTTACATGTTACATTAACAATATTTTGCGGATGTGTGTGTGCGATATGACGCAAGAATAACGTTAAATATACAAAACTTCTTTTTTTATGATGAAGAAACCCCTCGAATGGGTGAGAGAAAGATAAATCTTGAATAATTGTTCCTTCACCAAGAAGTGATATATACCATTCCGCCTCTTCTGTTTCAAGATGCGATGCTGTTTCTTGAATACGGGAAATCTCGTCTAAAATTACAACACCGTCTTCTGGTAAATAATCTATCAGACTAGCAGGTTCTTTATAGAAAATAGATAAGTATTTAAACATCTGTTCTATACTTTGCCCGTTTTTCAACATCTCAATTTCATGACTTACCGTCTCAAGCACTGTAGTCTTTAGTTTATCATCAGAAAGTTTTTGCATCGTCTTAGTTAAACCTTCTTCAAGATGCTGAATTCCTGATTTTAATTCTTCCTGTGAAAATAAAAACTCTGTTGCCGGACCAAACCTAACGCTTTCTTTTTTACCTTGAGAACGCTGTTCATCCACATCAAATAATCGAATAGAATCGACTTCTGTATCAAAGAATTCAATACGAAATGGTAGTTCTTCAGTTAAAGGATAAATATCTAATATTCCCCCACGCAAACTGAACTCCCCTGGAGCTTCTACCATCGACTTACGTTCATAGCCAATATGATGTAAAGTATGCAAGAGCGCATCTAAATCAATCTCTTGCCCTAGATTGATTTCAACTTGCTTTTGCTTCCACAATTCTTTTATTGGTAAAAATCTACGCAATCCTGCCACTGGCGCTACAATGATTCCATTCTCTCCCGCAGCCAAGCGATTTAACACTTCTATACGTTGCGCCTTCAATTCTGGACTTGCAACCCCAATTTCCGATGCTATCAGTTCATTCACTGGATATAGCCACACATCTTTTTCACCAAGTAATGCCACTAAATCTTCATGTACTTTTTGTGCTTGGTATAAGTTATGTGTCACGATTAATTGTGATTTTTTTGTTTTTTTATATAAAGCCGCCATTAATAACGAACGAGAAGACGTTGCCATCCCTGATATAAGTTGTTCTTTTAACCCATCTTCTAATCCATTAATAACCGATTGTATCTCTTCATTTTTATAAAATTGCTCTAATAAACCTATCATTTTTAAAACTCCTCTCAACATAAAGAGCAAGTCATTCTATTTTATGCAAATATTTTGGAAAAGGAAAACAGAAAAATGCTTTGGACATGCCAAAGCGACAACATTTTATTGCAGAAATTTTTCATACTCATAATACTCAGGATAAGATGCGAGCGTTTCTTGACACGATTCACAAATCGTTTTTATATATATATTTCCATTCTCATGAAAATGAATCATTTCTACTACTTCTTGCTCTGTTAGTTGAAATAAAACGTCGCTATATACTTTTTCTGCGTTAATGGAGCCTACATTACCTCCGCAGTGTCTGCAATAATAATACCCTTCCATACTAGCCTCCTAAAAATTCAATTACTACTAGTATGGGTAAAACAAAAGAGAAATATTCCCAATCTCATTTTTAACTATTGAAAGTATTCATGATTTGGAGAAAAGGCTTATTTAGCCACTCTTCACATGCATCCGCTGCTTTTTCAATAGAATGGTTAACATCCGGAATCTCTTCAGATGTAAAGCGTCCTAATACATAATCGACTACCTTCATTCCATTTTTCGGGCGATCGATTCCCATACGGATACGTTGAAATTCTTGTGTTCCTAGGTGCGAAATCGTTGACTTTACACCATTATGTCCACCAGCACTACCTTTCATGCGAAGACGCAATTTACCTACAGGAATGTCCAAATCGTCGTACATAACAACGAAGTCCTCAACATCAATTTTATAATAATCCATGAGTGGACGAATACTTTCCCCAGATAAGTTCATGTATGTTAGCGGCTTTAATAAGATTACCTTTTCTCCATTAACAAACCCTGCACCAAATACACCTTTAAATTTTTGTTCATTCAAAGAAATGTTCCAACGCTTCGCAAGTTCATCAATGGCCATAAATCCAATATTATGCCTTGTTAATTCATATTCTCTACCTGGGTTCCCAAGTCCTACTATCAATTTCATTCTTGTACCACTACTTTCTTTTTTCGATACGAAAAGACGTAACCAATTTTGGTTACGTCTCATTCTATCCAATTAATTGAATAATACACTCACAGATTCTTCTTCGTATACACGAATGATTGCTTCTCCGATTAATGGAGCAACTGAAAGTTCATGTACTTTGTCGATTTTCTTCTCTTCTGGTAATACGATAGAGTTCGTTACAACTAACTCTTTAATATTTGAATTTTGAATACGCTCAATTGCTGGACCAGATAATACTGGGTGTGTACAGCAAGCATATACTTCAGAAGCACCGTTCTCAACAAGAGCGTTTGCTGCTAATGTAATTGTACCAGCTGTATCAATGATGTCATCAATTAAAATCGCTGTTTTACCTTCAATATTACCGATAATGTTCATTACCTCTGATACGTTCGGGCGAGGACGACGCTTATCAATAATAGCGATTGGCGCTTTTAGACGATCTGCCATTTTTCTTGCACGAGTTACACCACCATGGTCAGGAGACACGATTACGATATCTTTAAGACCTTTTGTTTCAAAGTAATCTGAAAGAATCGGTACACCCATTAAGTGGTCGATTGGGATATCAAAGAACCCTTGAATTTGTGGAGCATGTAAATCTAGAGTGATTACACGAGTTGCACCTGCTGTTTCAAGCAAGTTTGCTACAAGTTTCGATGTAATTGGTTCACGAGAACGCGCTTTACGGTCTTGACGCGCATAACCATAGTAAGGAATAACAATATTAATTGTTTTCGCAGATGCACGTTTTAATGCATCAATCATAATAAGTAATTCCATGATATGTTCGTTTACTGGGAAGCTTGTAGATTGAATAATGAATACATCGCAACCACGGATACTTTCTTCAATGTTAATTTGAACTTCTCCATCACTAAAACGATCAACAGAACATTTTCCTAGCCCTACTCCAATATGCTTTGCAATCTGCTCAGCAAGTTCCTTATTAGAGTTTAAAGAGAATACTTTCAAATTAGAATTTAGATATTGAGTCGACATCTAGATTAACCCTCCACATTATGATTTTTTCTTATTCAGCAATTGATCAACATAGTCTTCTTTGTTAACTTGACGTGCACGTGCTACCGATAATGCTTTTGATGGAACATTCTCTGTAATTGTAGAGCCTGCTGCCACATAAGCACCATCTTCAACTGTTACTGGAGCAACAAGGTTTGAATTACATCCAATAAATACCCCATTACCAATCACAGTTTTGAATTTATTCTTACCGTCATAGTTCACCGTAATTGAACCACAACCAAGATTCACGTCTTCTCCAACTTGTGCATCCCCGATATAACTCAAGTGTGAAGCTTTACTTCTATTACCAAAGACAGTTTTTTTGATTTCCACGAAGTTTCCAACGCGTACTTCGTCTCCAATAACTGAATCTGGGCGAATATGTGCAAATGGACCAACCGATACTTCTGTACCAAGCTTACTATCATGTACAGTAGATTGTCGAATTGTCGTACGATCTCCAATTTCACTATCGCGAATTACTGTATGCGGTCCAATTTCACAATCAGAGCCAATTACAGTGTTCCCCTCAATAATTGTTCCTGGATGAAGAACTGTATCACTACCGATAACTGCATCAGCAGAAATATAAGTGTTACTTGGATCAATAATTGTAACACCGTTTACCATGTTCTTTCGGTTGATACGGTTTTTCATAATAATTTCCGCTTGCGATAGAGCGACTCTGTCGTTAACACCTAACGTTTCGTCGAACTGCTCTGTTTGATAAGCTGATACGATATGACCTTCATTTTTTAAAATCTCAATAACATCTGGAAGGTAATATTCACCTTGCACGTTATCATTTGAAACTTTAGAAAGTGAAGCAAATAAAGCCTTATTATCAAAACAATACGTACCTGTATTGATTTCTTTAATAGCTAATTCTTTCTCATTTGCATCTTTATGCTCAACAATCTTTTCAACATGACCATTCTCATTACGAACAATACGGCCATATCCAGCAGGCTCTTCTATGTATGCTGTTAGCACCGTCGCCATTGCTCCTGCTTCTTTATGTTGCTGAAGTAATGCTTCCATTGTTTCAGCAGTTATTAGAGGCGTATCACCACAAATAACTAAAGTTGTTCCTTCTTCATTTGCAAGTACACTTGCAGCTTGATCTACAGCATGTGCTGTACCAAGTTGTTCTGCTTGTAATGCAAATTCACTTACGTTCCCTAGCTGTTCTTGTACCATTTCAGCACCATGTCCAACAACCGTTACAAGTTTCTGCAATCCTAATTGAGATACTTGATCGACTACGTGTTGTACCATAGGTTTTCCACATACAGGATGCAGCACTTTGTATAGCTTAGACTTCATACGTGTGCCTTTACCTGCAGCTAGAATCACTGCAAATCTGTTTGACATATAGACCCTCCATCGCAACCTATTTATCCATTAAAGATATTATCCTAAATCATCATATATTTCAAGAAACACATTTTAACTATTAAATTTTACCATAATTCTTATAAGATGTTTTACTCTTTAGTATCTTTTTTAAGAAATAAGCTATACTATTTAAAATGATTTTGAAAAAATTAGTAGTTTCTTCTTTTTATGTTAATAAATTATGCAGTTTCCAAATATAAAGCAAAAAAAAACAAACCCCTGTAAATGCTTACAGGAGTTTGCTACAAAATTATAAGGCTTTTTGTCAAAAGCCCTTTTCATTCGAATTTTACGAAGCACCCGCTTCTTCAAACTCAACCTCTTCTAACTCGCCTAAACGATGATACTCTGTTAAAACCGCATCTTGAATTTTAGAGCGTGTACCAGAATTAATTGGATGTGCAATGTCACGGAACTCTCCATCTGGAGTACGTTTACTTGGCATTGCTACAAATAATCCATTATTACCATCAATTACACGAATATCATGAACAACAAATTCATGGTCTAGAGTAATAGAGGCAATTGCTCTCATGCGGCCTTCTGTGTTTACGCGGCGTAATCTTACGTCAGTCACTTCCATCTTGTGTTCACCACCCTTTTCTAAATAAGCGATATATTTGTATAAATTCCACAAATTTTCTATTTTCCCTTTAATTTTTTAAAAATTTTTAAGATAAAAATTTTTAAAGTAGTTGAATATAGAGATTAGTGGAGGTTATCGCTTACAAAAGGTTACTTAACTAGGGCGATTACTTCAATTTCAACGGAAACATCTTTCGGTAATTTTGCTACTTGCACACAAGATCGAGCTGGTTTATGAGTAGAGAAATAAGAGCTATACACTTCATTCACAGCATTAAAATCATCCATGTCCTTTAAAAATACTGTTGTTTTTACGACTGTATCAAATGAAGCACCTGCTTCCTCTAATACCGCTTGTAAATTTTGAAATACTTGTTCTGTTTGTACTGTTACATCTCCTGTTACAAGCTCCCCATTTGCCGTCAATGGAATTTGTCCTGAGCTATAGAACATGTTATTTACAATAATCCCCTGTGAATAAGGTCCAATTGCTTGTGGTGCCTTGCTTGTTTGAACAACTTTCATACTTTTCACCCTTTTATTATTTATTTTACTCTTTAAAAATAGTGTACGAAAGGCAGTTTGTCCATCTATTTTATAATCTATAAATAAAATAAAAAAAGATAGAGCTATCTGCTCTATCTTTTATTCCGCCTCTACAAGCCCTTCATCAAATGGCGCAAGAGAATAATTCCCTTTTTCCACTTGAATCGTTTTTTCTTTCACATCAACTTCCGATAGACGAATTAATGATACAAAATTATTAATTAGTCGTTCTTCAATATCTGTGGATTCTACTAATACACCAATACCAACAACATTAGCCTTGAACTCTTCTAACATACTCATCATACCTTGAATTGTTCCGCCAGCTTTCATGAAGTCATCAATAATTAAAACATTCGACCCTTCTGGAAGACTGCGTTTTGCTAACGTCATTGTTTGAATTCGTTTAGAAGAACCCGACACATAGTTAATACTAACAGTCGGACCTTCTGTTACCTTATTATCTTTCCTTGCAATTACAACTGGTACATCTAAGTAATTTGCCACTGCATAAGCAAGTGGAATCCCCTTCGTTGCCACCGTCATAACTGCATCAATTGGTTGCCTAGCAAAAACAGAAGCAAACAAACGACCTGCGCCATTAATATGGCGAGGATTACTCAATAAATCTGTCATGTATAAGTAACCGCCAGGCAAAATACGATCTGGGTTTTCAAATAAGCCACAAAGCTCATCAATAATTAGATCTGCCTCTTCTTCACTTATATACGGTATATATTTCACTCCTCCTGCTGCTCCTGGTATCGTTTGCAATGTGCCGACCCCTTGTTGTTCAAACGTTTGCTTAATAATAACTAAATCTTCACTAATGGAAGACTTAGCCGATTGATACCTTTCAGCAAAAAAAGTGAGAGATACTAGCTGACGAGGGTTTTGTAGCAAGTAATAAGTCATATCGACTAATCTTGTACTTCTTCTAATTTTCATACTCTCACCTCAAATCACGAATATTCTAAACAAATCATAACGTATTATACGTCTTTATTCAAGCGTTTCTCGCTCTCCTAATAAACGTACCGCATAGACTTGTTCACAAAATCCTTTTAATCCGTTATAAATGCGATGCATTCGTGAATCATGGTGTACAAGTCCAAATACAGTTGGACCACTTCCACTCATTAATACAGCATCCGCTCCAAATCGCTTCATCTGTGATTTAATACGGGCAACTTCAGGATGCATTCCAAATGTTACATCTTCTAAAACGTTACCAACAGTATCACAAATTCCTTTATAATCACCAGAATTTATGACATCAACCATTTTATCTACATTCGGATGTGTAACTCGATTTAACTTTAAATTTCCATACACATCAGCAGTAGATACACCTATATGTGGTTTCGCTAAAATAACCCAACAAGAAGGCGGAGTCTTTATATGCTCAATTTTCTCTCCTCTTCCAGTGGCAATTGCTGTGCCTCCGTATACACAGAACGATACATCTGATCCAATTTCTGCGCCAAGCTCTGCTAACTCATCAATTGTAAGCCCTAAATTCCATAATTTATTAAGACCACGTAATGTCGCTGCTGCATCACTACTTCCACCTGCTAATCCAGCTGCTACTGGAATCGTTTTTTCAATAGTAATAGATACACCTTTTTTTACATTAAACTTCTCTTTTAATAATTTCGCTGCCTGATAAGCTAAATTTCGTTGGTCGTCTGGGACATACCGATTATGGGATAAAATTTCAATACGGTCTTCTGCTAATTCCGTTAGTTCTAGACGATCTGCTAAATCAATGGTTGTCATAATCATTTTCACTTCATGATATCCGTCTTGTCTTTTTCCCAGTACATCTAACGACAGATTAATCTTTGCTGGTGCTTTCACTAGTAGCTTCAATCTATTCACCCACTCTATGTACTCAATCTTTTATCGTTTATTTTACCATAAATTTATAGTAAGACGATGACACTTCCCTAATTATAACGAAAAGCATTCAGAATGAAACTACTTATGTAAAATGATGGCACCTTTTAGAGTACAAAAAGCCGAGGAATGTCTCCTCGGCTACCGTAGCATAGAAAGTATCTTACAACTACTGGTTTCGTTTCATTAATTGCTGTTCTGCAATTTCTATAGCACGTTTCACCATGTTACCAGCATCTTTCGCACGAATTCCGCCCCATCCTTCTTTCTGAACAACATCATAAAAGCCAAGCTCTTTTGCTAGCTCTTCTTTAAACTGGTTTGACATGACACCTCTTCGTCTACTCAATGCAGAGTCCCTCCTTATTTTGCTACGGTATAGTTAGTATGCAAAATAATATAGCTTTTCATTTATGGGAATATATGTAATGATATACAAATTATAAAATGACCTCATTATGAGGGTCTCCATAAAATGTTAACTCTACTGTCTCTGTTAAAACATCTGCATAACTATAAGATACACGTTGCAACGCATCTTCTTGTTGATCTAATTGTACAACAAAAACGGAACGGTATGTTTCTGCTAGTACACCTGATTGCTCCACAGTTTTTCTTCTTCCACTATTTGCTTTTAACATAAGTCGCTGTCCAAGATGGTGATCTAATTCGCTTTTAATTTCATCTAAACGTTTTGACATATACTTCGCTACACCTCGCTGTAATTTAGATTGAACACTTAAAGCACGATATATCTATCCTAATTATTAACCGCGATTCACAGCTAATATCATCCTGCGTTTGAATAGATAGAAGAAATACTATATTGTAAAAGTATCATTACGTAGTCTGCACGTTCTTACCTCTTTTTATCCAAATTCATTTAAATCCTTCCATACAAAAAAGCAAGATACATATGTATCCTGCTTACTCTTCGTAATGTTGAAAAGGTAATCCCGTTCGTAAAATCCCTCTCGTTTCAATTCCACCTAGTCCCTTTTCACCAGTAATTGTATTACGTACGACATCCCATACATTGACTCTCTCCATAAATGAAGTAAAACTAATTTTACCAACTACATATACAGGATCTAGTGCATGAATATTAATTCTAGATGGTGAACTAGCGAAATTGGCCCCTGCACGAATTAGTGCCTCAAAATGTGATTGACATGCCCCAGCAAAAATAACAAGTTGATCCAATGATGGATATTTTTTTCGCACTTCACGAACAGCCTGTACAAAATGTCTTGAATGCCTATATGCCGCTAAATCTCCCTTCACTCCTTTTGATTTTGTATATGCATCATGCCCTGTAATAACGAGAATGTCTGGGCGAAAGTGATCTATTAAGTCTACTACTTTTTCATGCATCTCCGTTTCTTTACAATGAATACCTTGAACAGGAACGCCAATTTTATTATATAAATCTAAGCACTTGCGCAAATATAAAGGGTCTCCATCTATATGCAATACACGTCCCGGCATTTGAAAATAATTCACCTCACTTGTGTATCCACCAGTTGAAGTATGTTCATGCCTTTGTTTCATCAGTACATAATCTTGTTGAAACAAACGATACGTGCGCTCCATTGTTTCTTTCTCACGCTTCACCCTTTTTTTATGTTCTCTTTGATCTATACTAATTAAATCTTCAAGTGGCGCATCCGCCACCAGTCTAATTTCCTCTCCAAACAATATAGCTATCTCGCCTTTTATTTCTATAATACGAAAAAGAATATCCCTCTTATGAGAATATCGTTCCACTAATTCTCCAACATGTAAAACCATTCTCCTACCTCCAAACTCATTAGGCCATCTTACCTGTTTTTAAAGTATGAATTTAAAGAGAGAAAGGTGACAAAAGGGACAGTTCAACTTGAACTGTCCCTTTCATATTCTTATGATAATTTATGAAGAACTAATGCATTACTTAATGTTGCAAACTCTTCAATAGATAGCGTTTCGCCTCTTCGCTTTGGATCAATTCCTACTTCTGTTAAAATTCGATCCAATAATTCCTTATCTTTCGGGAAACCATTTAAATTATTTGATAAATTATTCATCAAAGTTTTACGGCGCTGTGCGAAACTTGCTCGTACTACTTCAAAGAAGAATGTTTCATCTGTCACCTCTACAACCGGTTTCGGACGCTTTAGAAGGCGAATAATTGCAGAATCAACATTTGGCTGTGGTACAAACACTGTACGCGGTACAGTCATAACTGTTTCAACTTCTGTATAATACTGAATAGCAATCGATAAAGAACCATACTCTTTCGTTCCAGGTTTAGCAGCTAAACGATCTCCAACTTCTTTTTGCATCATAACAACAAATCCACGAACTGGTAACTTTTCTTCAAGCAATTTAAATAAAATTGGCGTTGTAATATAGTATGGTAAGTTAGCTACTACCATTACATCTTGCCCTTCTTCAAATTGCTCATTAAATACTTCATGTACATCTGCTTTTAGTACGTCTTTATTAATAACTGTAACGTTACCATATGGCGCTAACGTCTCATCTAAAATTGGTAATAGTCTTTGATCAATTTCAAAAGCCACTACTTTTTTAGCACGCTTTGCTAATTGCTCTGTTAATGCACCAATACCTGGTCCAATTTCAATTGCACCACTTTCTGAACCAATTTCTGCATGATCGACAATACGATTTAATACATTTGTATCAATTAAAAAGTTTTGTCCTAAACTTTTTTTGAATGAAAATCCATACTTTTCAACAATGTCTTTTGTACGATTTGGCGTTGCGATATCCTTCATTTTTTTTCCTCCTGTATTACTTGCTTATAAGCTTCTGCAAATGATTCCTTTGAAACTTGAAACATCTGTAATCGTTTATGTAACTGTTTTGCATTTGTATAACCAATCTTTAATAGCTTACCCATTCTTTCTCTGCGGCTCTTTGCCATTTCTCCGCCCACTAAGCCTGCATCGACTAAATCACTCCAACTAATTTCACTTGTGTAAGCTTCCATTTCTTCATGTATATTCTCTAGAGCGCGGCGAATCGACTCATTAGAAGCGTGTTCGATCCCAACACCCTTTTTCCTTTTAGCAAGCGCTTCTTCCTTCGGTAAAAAGGCATGCTTACAGCCAGGAACCTTGTCAGAAATAATTTTTCGAATACGCTCTCCAGGATAATCCGGATCTGTGAAAATAATAACGCCCCTTTTTTGCTGCGCTAATTTAACTTGCTCAATAACATGATCACCGATTGCTGAACCGTTCGTTTCAATTGTATCCGCATCAACAGCACGCTTAATCGCAACTGTATCATCTTTACCTTCTACAACGATAATCTCTTTTATTTTCATGCTTGCCTCCACACTCATTTCGTCTCTACTTAGTAAAACAAAAAAATGACGACTTTTCCATTATTATTTTCCCCATTCTTATATTTTAAAAAATAGAATAGAAAAATCTTTGTTCTCTGTCCTTATTGTAACACTTCATCATTCACATTTATTTTCTTCATCACTTCTACTAGTTTTTCTCAAAATAAAAAAGAACAGGTTTCCCCATTCTTTTTTATTCAACACCAAATAAAACTTTTGCATTTTTAGTTGTCATTTCTGCTACTTCCTCATAAGAAATTCCTTTTAAATTCGCAATTTCTTCTGCCACGAGTTTTACATAACTCGGTTCATTTCGTTTCCCTCGAAATGGATGCGGTGTTAAATACGGACAATCCGTCTCTATTAACAATTTCTCTAATGGAATCTCCGTAGCAACCTCTTTCGGCTTCTTAGCGTTTTTAAATGTAACTGGTCCACCTAACGAAATTAAAAAGTTCATATCAACACATCGCTCTGCTACCTCTACGCTGCCGCTAAAGCAATGCATAATGCCTCCTACTTCAGCTGCATTCTCTTCTTCTAGAATATCAACAATATCTTGAGTTGCATCGCGGTTATGTATAATAATCGGCAATTTTACTTTTTTCGCTAATGCAATTTGTTTACGGAATACTTCTTTCTGTATTTCTTTTGGAGACTTATCCCAGTGATAATCTAAGCCCATTTCTCCAAGTGCAACGACTTTAGGATGAGAAGCAAGTTCTTCTAACCAAGCTAAATGTTCTTCTGTCATGTCGATTGCATCAACTGGGTGCCACCCAACCGCAGCGTAAATAAAATCATAGGCTTCAGCTAATTCCATCGCCTTTTTTATCGTTACTTCATCAAAACCAACAACAACTGTATAAGTAACTCCCGCTTCTTTCATTCGGGCAATAACCTCTTGCAAATCTCCTTCGAATTGCTCTGCATTCAAATGTGAATGTGTATCAAACAACATAATACATAACTCCTTTTATATTGAAATCAAGTTTATTCTACAAAAATAAGTTCTTTAATAACTTAACGATAACAATACTACAATCTTAATGCAAAAATAGAGAGTGTAAAAAGAAAAAAGACGCTTCACACATGTTACACGTGAAACATCTCTTTTCTTGTCTTAATTACTTGATTTTTGTACCATTTGGTAGATTTTGGTCAATTGATGCTAATGACAATACGCCATTCTCTTCACCCGCTAAAATCATACCTTGCGATAATTCACCGCGTAATTTTACAGGTTTTAAGTTTGTTACACAAATAACCTTTTTACCTTTTAAGTCTTCCGGCGAATAGAATTTTGCAATTCCAGAAACAACTTGACGCTTTTCTGTACCTAAGTCTAGTTGAATTTTTAACAGCTTGTCTGCTTTTTTCACAGGTTCAGCAGATAGTACTTCAGCTACGCGTAATTCTACTTTAAAGAAATCATCAATTGTAATTTCTTCTGCCTTCGGTTCTTCTTCTTTTTTCTCTTCTACTTTAGGAGCAGAGCTTTTCATTTGTTCTTTAATGTACTCTACTTCCACTTCCATTTCTAAACGAGGGAAAATTGGGTTTCCTTTTTCTACTTTTGTTCCAGCTGGAATGCAGCCAATTGTAGATAGACTTTCCCAAGATTTATGAGCTTCATCAGTAAGGCCAAGCTGAGCAAACATCTTGCTTGGTGCTACTGTTAAGAATGGCATAAGCATAATACCTGTTTGACGAAGTACTTCTGCTAAATGAGCCATTACAGAGGCTAACTTTTCACGATCATTCTCATCTTTTGCTAATACCCATGGTTGTGTTTCATCAATATATTTATTCGTACGACTAACTAGTTGCCAAATAGATCCTAACGCTACAGAGAACTCCATATTCTCCATTGCTTCTTCTACTTTTTTCAAAGTATCTTGTGCAAACGCTACTAACGTTTCATCAAATTCCGTCACATTTGCTTTAAATGCAGGGATTTCTCCGTTAAAGTACTTATCAATCATAGCTACTGTACGATTTAATAAATTACCTAAGTCATTTGCTAAGTCGAAATTAATACGCTCCACAAATCCTTCTGGTGTAAATACACCATCAGATCCAAATGGAACTTCACGAAGTAGGTAATAACGTAATGCATCTAATCCGTAACGATCGATTAATGTAACTGGATCTACTACGTTTCCTTTTGACTTACTCATCTTTCCATCCTTCATTAAAATCCAGCCATGAGCAAAGACTTTCTTCGGAAGAGGTAAATCTAATGCCATTAAAATTATCGGCCAATAAATTGTATGGAAACGAACAATTTCTTTCCCAACTAAATGCACATCTGCAGGCCAGAATTTTTTATATTTCTCTTCATTTGCTGTTCCATAACCTAACGCCGTAATATAGTTAGATAATGCGTCAACCCATACGTAAATAACGTGTTTTGGGTTACCAGGAACACGAACTCCCCAGTCAAATGAAGTACGAGAAACTGCTAAATCTTCTAATCCCGGTTTAATAAAATTATTAATCATTTCATTTTTACGAGACTCCGGCTGAATGAAATGTGGATTATCTTCATAGAACTTTAATAGTCTGTCGACATATTTACCCATTCTAAAGAAATAAGATTCTTCACGAACAAGTTCTACATCATGACCACTATCTGGGCTTTTTCCTCCAACTACTTTGTCGCCTTCCATAATTGGCTCTACTAGTTGATGCTCTGTATAGAACGTCTCATCTTGTACAGAATACCAACCTTCATATTCATCAAGATAAATGTCACCTTGATCTACTAATTGTTTAAAGATTTTTTCGACAACATCTTTATGACGATCTTCAGTTGTACGAATAAAATCATCATAAGAAATATCCATCTTCTCCCAAAGCTCTTTAATTCCTGCAACAATGTTATCAACATATGCCTGTGGCGTAATATTTAACTCTTCTGCTTTCTTTTGGATCTTCTGTCCATGTTCATCAGTTCCTGTTAAATAATGCACATTATAACCTTGCATACGCTTATATCGTGCCATCGCATCTCCTGCTACTGTCGTATAAGCATGTCCAATGTGTAATTTTCCACTTGGATAATAAATTGGGGTAGTAATATAAAAGGACTTATTTTCCTCTGTCATTGTTTTGGACCTCCCGAATAACCTCATATGTATTTATAAACAGTATATCAAAAACTCATATATAAAGTGAAACTTTAATCAGTAGGGTTTTTGTTCCTCCCCACTAATTATTAGCCCACGTTAATTGGGCTTTTACGAGCAGCCCAAATCTAACTTATCTTCTTTACGCCAACCTAATTTTCAATTTAGGTCTTAATGCTCAATATCTTTATCATCTATTGCTCATATTTCAAAAAAATATACAATATCCACTTTTAATTTATTATTTTTTCAGAAAATAATGTAAATAATTGTGGAATTTCCTCTCAATCTATTATATATAAGAAATAAGAAATCTATAAATCTTTTTAAAAAATATAGAATTTAAGAATTGACGGAAATGTAAATGATTGGTATCATATGTCCATAGGGTATTTTGTCGAAAAATGACGAATCTAAAAATAGACTCGAAACTTATAAACTATTTATTTAGGAGGAAAAAAATTATGAAATCTACTGGTATTGTTCGTAAAGTTGATGAATTAGGTCGTGTAGTAATTCCAATCGAATTACGCCGTACTTTAGGTATTGCAGAAAAGGACGCTCTTGAAATCTATGTTGATGACGAAAAAATCATCTTAAAGAAATATAAACCAAACATGACTTGCCAAGTAACTGGTGAAGTATCTGACGGTAACCTTTCTTTAGCTGAAGGTAAAATCATCTTAAGCAAAGAAGGCGCTGAGCAAATCTTAAACGAACTTCAAGATTATATCGAAACAGCAAAATAAGCTTCTCAATTATGAGAAGCTTATTTTTTATCGACATGATAGATTTGATATACATCTCTTTTCGACAAATCTCGATCTTTAGCGACTGTTTTAATCGCTTCTTTTGAATTCATACTTTTTTCATTTATATAATATTCAATATGATCATATACCGAAAGAGATTCCCACCATTGTTCTTCTGGAGCAGGTTCTTCTGTTGAACCAGCTACTAAAATACAAAACTCACCACGTACTTCATTTTGCTTCGTCCACTCAATTGCTTCTTCGATTGTTCCTCGAATAAATTCCTCAAATTTTTTCGTTAACTCTCGACATAATACAATCTCTCTATTTCCCAACACTTCCTGCATCGAAATTAAAGTATCATCTAAACGATGAGGTGCTTCATAAAACATCATTGTAATTTGTACATAACGTAGCTTTTCTAACTCCATCTTCCGTTCCTTTTTGTTTCTCTGCAAGAAACCATAGAAATAAAACTGCTTTGTTTCAAGACCGGATGCAATTAATGCTGTAAGGGCTGCATTTGCTCCAGGAAGCGGAATTACATGATATTGCTCAGCTACTGCCTCAACGACAATATCGTAACCTGGATCAGAAATACACGGCATACCAGCGTCACTAACAAGTGCTACATTCTTTCCATCCTCTAATTTCTCTAATAGTTTCTTCCCACTTACTTCTTTATTGTGCTCATGATAACTCGTGACAGGTGTTTCAATTTCAAAATAATTACAAAGTTTTTTCGTTTGTCTCGTATCTTCAGCAGCAATTAAATCAACTTCTTTTAAAATTCGGATTGCACGAAATGTCATATCTTCTAGATTTCCAATAGGAGTTGGTACTAAATATAAAACTCCCTTTTCATTTTGTTGAAAGCTTTTTTGTTGCCACATAGCGTTCTCCTTTTTGCATATATGCCTCTTTTTGTTTTCTCGTTAATTGCTTAAAGTAATACTCCGCTTGCATAGCTGTACGCTTATCATCGTGGGTCTCTACATATTTTAAAACGACAGGAAGCCTGACGCGTGTATACTTAGCCCCTTTGCCACTATTATGAGTCTGAATTCTCTTTTCTATATGGTTTGTATATCCAGCATAATAACTTCCATCAGAGCACTCTACCACATAAAAAAAGTGCTTATTCTTCTCCATATAAAATTGAACGTAGCTCCTTTGTATATTCGTTATTGTTCTCATATACAACGAGAGGCGGTAAAATTTTCAAATCTGCATTTCCATCCTTAATTCCTTCAATTAACAATGTATTTGCTTCTTTTCCAACCTTAGGATAAACAAATTGCACACGCTTTGGTTCAATTTTATATTTACGCATTAATGTGACAATGTCTAGTAATCGCCCTGGACGATGTACAAACGCTACTTTCCCACCTTGTTTTACTAACTGACTACTTGCAGATACAACATCTTCTAATGTACACATAATTTCATGACGAGCTATCGCTAAATGTTCATTCATATTTTTCTCTGAAGTTTGAGGTGTTTGAAAATATGGTGGATTACATGTAACAACATCATATTGATGACGCCCAAGTTTCTCTGGCATATCTTTCAAATCTCCATGTATGAGGTGAATTCTTTCTTCCAACCCATTGTATTGAACACTTCTTACTCCCATATCATATAAGCGTTCTTGAATTTCCACACCAGTAATATTTCCTTTTGTTCTTGTACTTAATAGAAGGGGAACAACCGCGTTACCTGTACACAAATCAAGTAAATTCCCCTTTTGAATTGGTACCCATGCAAAATCTGCGAGTAAAACGGCATCTAAAGAAAAATTAAATACTGATGGGCTTTGTATAATCTTCATGTCTTGTGCTAATAAGTAATCTAAACGTTCATCTTCATATAAATTCATATACTGCTCCTTTTCTTACCCTTAACCTACCCTATTTCATGTATAAAAAATTACCTTTCCAATTATAATTGGAAAGGTAATTTCACTTTTTATTTAAGAATGAAAGACAGAACAAACAATCTCCCTCTTTACGTACACTTCCATAATGTAGATTGCAAATATGAAAACCTTCTTGATATAGTCTGGCTAAATTGTCATAGCCTTCACCAATATCTGTTTTCGGCTTCACTTCTTTACGTTTTTGAGTTTTTTGTTTTTCTTTATTCTGCACTTCTTCAAAACGGTGTCGCAAATTGTTATTTTCCATTTTTATATGCTGGTTTTCTTCCAACAACTCTGCAAGATGCTGTTTTAACTCTCCCAACTGTTTATATAAATGTCCAATTTGCTCTTCCATACTAGAAACCGATTCAAAAATATCTTTTTTCTCCACAAGCACCCACCTCATTAATCTGTGGTTTGACTCGAAACGACCCCTTTATTCACTAACTCATCTAACGTATATTCTACTATCCGTTCCTTGTCTACTAGTTCCACTTGAATTAATCTTTCTAAAATATTTAATCCGATAACACGGCCAGTACCATGCGGGGTTTGTATACGTTGATCTAAATCAGGAAGTTGTTCCTTTGCTGCCTCATATTCATCATTCTCATATTTTAAGCAACACATTAAGCGACCACATAAACCAGAGATTTTTGCAGGATTTAATGATAAATTTTGATCCTTTGCCATTTTAATGGATACAGGTTCAAAATCCCCTAAAAAAGTAGAACAACAAAGCATACGACCACATGGACCAATACCACCTAGCATCTTCGCTTCATCACGAACACCAATTTGTCTTAGTTCAATTCTTGTTCTAAAAATTGCGGCTAAGTCCTTCACTAGTTCGCGGAAATCGATCCGACCATCCGCAGTAAAATAGAAAATAATCTTATTACGATCGAATGTATACTCTACATCTACAAGTTTCATATCAAGATTATGCTCTACTACCTTTTGTTGACAGACTTGATATGCTTCTTTGGCAGCATATTTGTTCTCTTCAACAATGGTACGATCATTTTCATTTGCAATACGAATAACCTTTTTTAGCGGTAATACAACGTCGTTTTCATCAACTTGTTTTTTGGTAATAACTACTTTTCCGTATTCAATACCTCTTACCGTTTCTACAATGACAAACTCATTTTCAGAGATATCGAACTGGTTTGGATCAAAGTAATATACCTTTCCGGCCTTCTTAAAGCGAACACCTACTACATCATACAAAACGGTCATCCCTCCTGCAACCGCAACACTAACTGTTCGAACACAAGCTGCGCATTTACATTAGCGTTGATTCTATTTTTTGCCTCTAATATATTAAAGAGAGCTGATACAATGCGCTTCTGAGCATAGGAAAACGATTCAAATATCTCTTTCTGCTCATGAAAAACAAGACGATCTTCTTCTCCAAGTTGAACATATAATAAATCCTTATAAATAAGGAGTAACATATCTAAACCTTGCTGTAATTGTTCTTTCTCTCCAAAGTGTTTTCCCCATTTTTCTTGTACAAAAAAAATAGAGGTTTTATCTTTTTCGAGCGCTTCACATAATTTTATCACTAAAGCTCGTGCTTGTGCAAACCATTCATCACTACATAAAGCTAAAGCTTCATCAAAACTATTTGTAAGTTGAGCAGCAAGTGTCGATAAAGATGCTGTAATCCCTTCATCCTGTAATCTTCTAATTAAAGATTCCGTAGGTAACGGTCTAAACGTAACAACTTGGCAGCGAGATAAAATCGTATTTAAAATTTGATGACTTTGTTCAGTAAGTAAAATAGCAGTTGTATCACTACTTGGTTCTTCTAAAAATTTCAAAAGTGTATTTGCCGCATTTGCTGTCATACGATCTGCGTGCTCAATAATATATAATTTTTTATTTGCCTCTAATCCTGTTTTTGAAAACTCTTCTTGTAAATCATGAATTTGCTGCTTCTTAATAGATAATCCGTCTGGTTTTACAATATGTAAGTTAGGGTGGTTACCTGAATCAATTCGCTTACAGTTTGTACATACATGACAGGGCTCTACTCCATTCCGCTCAGAACAGAGGAAACTCTTTGCCATTTGAATTGCTGTCGCAAACTTTCCTGTCCCTTTCCCTCCCTCTAACAAGTAAGCGTGGGATATACGCTCTTTTGCAATGCTATTCATCAACATTTTTACACCGATGGGTTGTATAGCAGAAAGCTGCTCCCACGTCTTCGTCATAATGCATACCTCACTTATTTCATTCTTTCCTTCTATTATAACAATTTATCTTCTATAATCTGAACAACTTCTTCTATAAGTTTTTCCATCGGTTGATCAGCATTTACCAATACAATACGATCCGAGAAACGTTCTACAACTTGTAAATACCCTTCGCGCACACGTTTATGGAAAGAGATATCTTCCATATCTAGTCGATTTACTTCACGTCCTGCATCTTTTTCAATCCGAGCCAAACCAACCTCAGGCTCAATGTCTAGATAAATTGTTAAACTAGGCATACAGTCCTCTGTTGCGAAACGATTTATTTCAAATACCTTATCCATACCCAATCCTCTTGCATAGCCTTGGTATGCTAAAGAGCTATCTATAAAACGATCACATAACACGAGGTAGTTCTCATTAAGTGCTGGCATAACTTTTTCTACTAAATGTTGTCTGCGCGCAGCAGCATAAAGAAGCGCTTCTGTACGTGCTTCCATCATCGTATATTCTTGTTTATGTAAAATCGTCCTAATGTCCTCAGAAATTGCAATACCGCCTGGTTCCCTTGTCGCCATTACCTTCTGTGCTTTTTGTTCAAAATATGGCAATAAGCTTTTAATTAACGTTGTTTTACCTGAACCTTCTGGGCCCTCAATTGTTACAAATAATCCCTTCATCCTAAAACCTACTTTCTATATCATACACTTTCATATATTTCGTATTACCTTGAAAACGAGCTCCTGCTCTTTCTAAATACATAATTTGCTCTTTATGCTCTGAAGTAATTCTCTCTCCATACATAATTAATGGAATTCCAGGTGGATACGGAATCACCATTTCCGCCGCTATCATTCCAACAGCCTCTTCTATAGATACTATCTTTGTTTCATATCCGTCTAGTTGTTTATACGTATACGGTAAAAGAGAGAATTCACCATTATAAGTATAACGAATAGATTCCCTCTTGTCTTTCACCTCATAATGTTGCAATGCTACTCGGATCATCTCTATAACCTTCATATATCCCTCATTTACTTGTAAGGGTAAAATAAATAGGACATTGTACGGATCAGCCATCTCTGTATATATACCGACCTTTTCAAATACAGACTGTAATTCGTACCCTGATAACTGACAACGAGTTTGTACGGTGACCTTTAACTCATCTTGCAACGGATATTCTAAAATGGTGATTTGGGGAATAGAACGTAATTGTTCCTTAAATCTTCGTAAAAACTCAACAATTTCACTGTGACCTTCTTCTTTTATACGCGCCATTGTAAAGCGTGCTATATCCAAGGAAGCCATAATTGGATACGATGGACTACTAGATTGTAGCATACTTAAATAAGTAGTAACCTTATCTTCGTCTACTAAATGACTATTTATATGTAAATAGGAACCCATTGTCATTGCGGGTAATGTTTTATGTGCAGAATGAACTACAATATCTGCACCATATGTTAATGCTGACTTCGGAAATGGTTCTCCCAAACATAGATGTGCCCCATGTGCCTCATCTACCAAAACAGGGATTTTATGTGCATGTGCAAAAGCGATGCTTGCCTCTAGATCCATCCCCATACCATAATAATTAGGATGCGTTAAAATAAGTGCTTTCGCATTTGGATACTTTCCAATTGCGTTCTTAATAATTTCATTACGAACTCCCACTGGTACGTTATAAGCTTCATCAATCCATGGATCTAAAAAAATGGGATTTGCTCCCGCAAGTTTTAAACCATTAATAATTGATTTATGACAATTTCTTTGTACAAGAACAATATCATGTTCCCCGCAACAAGACAAAATCATTGCTAAGTTCCCGACTGTTGAACCATTAATTAAAAAATAACTTCTCTTTGTATTATAAACTTCAGCCAATAATTGTTGTGCCTCATCTATACATTCAAACGGACTATGCAAATCATCTAGTCCTGCTAATTCAGTTACATCAATAGATAGAATACCTTTAAACTCTCTTATTGCCTCCTGAGGGAAGTTTAAACCATTCTTATGACCAGGAACATGAAAGGATAACGGCCCTCTTTCTTTAAACTCTATTAACGCCTCATATAAAGGCATACGATTTTGATTCATCTACATCTCTTCCTTATTATTCATTCTCTATCTATTATACAGAACAAAAAAAATAATAGGCATATGCCTATTTAAAAATATGATACTTCTAATTTTCGAAGCTGCTTTAAATAATATATATATTTCGGATCATCTGTCTCTGTATTCACCATATCCTTTTCACATTCATGGCATATTAAATTATTATAAACATATATACCTTCTTTTCTTTTTGTCTCACAAACAATACAAACTTCACTTTGTAATTTCATAATCTTCCCTCCCTATTTAAGTGAACCTATTTTATACTTCTAATCCTTAACAATTTACAGAAAAATATACACCCATCTTTTATATAATATGATTAACTCTTGGGCAACGTGTTTGTATTTCCATTACTTCTTTCCCATTCTTTTTAACAATACAAAAAAACACAAGTCAAATGACTTGTGTTTTTAGTTGCTTGGCGACGTCCTACTCTCACAGGGACAAGGTCCCAACTACCATCGGCGCTAGAGAGCTTAACTTCCGTGTTCGGTATGGGAACGGGTGTGACCTCTCTGCCATCATCACCAAACTATTGAAGGTATATTCCTTCAAAACTAGATAACATTTGCTACATATTATATGGTTAAGTCCTCGATCTATTAGTATTCGTCAGCTCCACATGTCACCATGCTTCCACCTCGAACCTATCAACCTGATCATCTTTCAGGGATCTTACTAGCTTACGCTATGGGAAATCTCATCTTGAGGGGGGCTTCATGCTTAGATGCTTTCAGCACTTATCCCTTCCGCACATAGCTACCCAGCTATGCCCTTGGCAGAACAACTGGTACACCAGCGGTGCGTCCATCCCGGTCCTCTCGTACTAAGGACAGCTCCTCTCAAATTTCCTACGCCCACGACGGATAGGGACCGAACTGTCTCACGACGTTCTGAACCCAGCTCGCGTACCGCTTTAATGGGCGAACAGCCCAACCCTTGGGACCGACTACAGCCCCAGGATGCGATGAGCCGACATCGAGGTGCCAAACCTCCCCGTCGATGTGGACTCTTGGGGGAGATAAGCCTGTTATCCCCGGGGTAGCTTTTATCCGTTGAGCGATGGCCCTTCCATGCGGAACCACCGGATCACTAAGCCCGACTTTCGTCCCTGCTCGACTTGTAGGTCTCGCAGTCAAGCTCCCTTATGCCTTTGCACTCTACGAATGATTTCCAACCATTCTGAGGGAACCTTTGGGCGCCTCCGTTACACTTTAGGAGGCGACCGCCCCAGTCAAACTGCCCACCTGACACTGTCTCCCGGGTCGATAAGACCCGTAGGTTAGAATTTCAATACAGTCAGGGCGGTATCCCACCAGCGCCTCCACCGAAGCTAGCGCTCCGGTTTCAATGGCTCCCGCCTATCCTGTACAAACTGTACCAAAATTCAATATCAGGCTACAGTAAAGCTCCACGGGGTCTTTCCGTCCTGTCGCGGGTAACCTGCATCTTCACAGGTACTATAATTTCACCGAGTCTCTGGTTGAGACAGTGCCCAAATCGTTACACCTTTCGTGCGGGTCGGAACTTACCCGACAAGGAATTTCGCTACCTTAGGACCGTTATAGTTAC
>NZ_CP046398.1:12500-27500 GCF_009861435.1 Bacillus sp. A260 | reverse complement strand
AGAAATCGCACCACGTAACACATGATATACACCTTGATACTCTTTCATTTTTTCCATCGCGATTACATCTTTCGGTTCTTGCACGACACAAACAACTGATTGATCTCGATGTGAATCATTACAAATATAACAAGGATCACGATCAGTAATATGTCCGCATACAGAACAGTACGCTAAATCTCGCTTCGCATTTACAAGTGCTTTCGCGAAACCTAACACATCATCTTCTTTCATATCTAATACGAAAAATGCCAATCGAACCGCTGTTTTCGGTCCGATACCTGGCAACTTCATAAAACTATCGATTAGTTTTGATATTGGTTCTGGATAATGCATGTATCAATATCCTCCTAGAACATTCCACCTGGTAAGTTTAAGCCTTTTGTAAATTTACCCATTGTAGAGTTTGAAAGCTCATCAGCCTTTTTAAGTGCATCATTTGTTGCAGCTAATACTAAGTCTTGTAACATTTCGATATCTTCTGGATCTACAACTTCCTCTTTAATCTTCACTTCAAGAATTTGCTTGTGACCATTTGCAATAACTGTAATCATTCCGCCGCCAGCTGTACCTTCAACTGTTTTTTCACCAAGCTCTTCTTGTGCTTTCGCCATGTCCTTTTGCATCTTTTGCATTTGTTTCATCATGTTATTCATATTTCCCATTCCGCCACGCATCATAATTAATTCCTCCTAATTATTATTACTCTTTTATTTCAATGAGTTCTTGCCCTACTAACTTCACTGCCTCTTCTATAAGAGGGTCTTCCTTTTTCTCCGGGCTTTCTTCAGACTCTCCACCTTCACGTTGTAAAAAGTCTTCACGGATTTTACCCCATTCACTTTTTGGAATGGCAATCATATTTAACCTTTTACTTAGCAATTCAAATAAAGCTTGTTCTACTGTATCCATAGCTTCTCGATTTTCGCTCGCCATCTTACAGTGAATCTCATATTGAAATGCTAAAACGTAAGTGTCATCTGAAGCTGCCACTGGTTCACTATTTTCAAGCAAAACGGCAAACGCTACTTTGTTATATGATTTGAGTCTTCCTAACAACTCACCCCATACAGCTTTTAATTGTTCTAAATCTTGACGCTTCGCTTGTTTTAATACTTCATTTACACGTCCAACAGGAATTTTCATACTTCCTGTTCGTACCGGTTTTGGTGTTGCACGTGTCTCTCTTACTTCCTGTTGTACACCTGCTGGCACACCGTTCTTTTTGACTTGCTCTAACTCTTTCTCCAGTTGCTGCATCCTGTTCATAATTGCTTGCAAACGATCTGTACCATTTGCTTGCATCATAAACTGTTGACACAATTGCACCATAACAACTTCTAAGAAAATACGCGGATGATTTGTCCACTTCATTTCCTGTTGTCCCTTACTAAGGGTATGAATAATCTCATAGATCACTTCCGGTTGCATTTCTTCACTCAACTTACGGAATTGATCATCTACAATTACTCGTTCCAACATATGTTCTAGTTGTGGTGAAGTTTGATATAAAAGCATATCACGATAATAGTAAATGAAATCCTCCATAAAACGAACTGGATCCTTCCCTTTACTCATCATTTCATCTATGATTTGCAATGCTCTTGATACATCATTTTCACGTATGCACTCTACTAAATTGCCTAAGTATTGCTGAGAAACAGATCCTGTTACGGCCAATACATCTTCTGTCGTAACAATCTCATCACTATAAGATATAGCCTGATCAATAAGACTAAGCGCATCACGCATACCACCTTCGGCAGCACGCGCAACAATTTGTAATGCTTCACCTTCCACTTGCGTACCTTCATTTGTCACGACCGTTGATAATCTCTCAACAATATCATTCACTGATATTTTTCGGAATTCAAAGCGCTGACAACGTGAAATGATTGTAGGTGGGATCTTATGAGGTTCTGTTGTCGCCAAAATAAAGATAACATGTCCTGGCGGCTCTTCTAAGGTTTTTAAAAGCGCATTGAATGCACCCATAGAAAGCATGTGAACTTCATCAATAATGTATACTTTATATTCTACAGCACTTGGAGCGTATTTTACTTTATCTCTAATATCTCGAATTTCATCTACACCGTTATTTGAAGCCGCATCAATTTCTAATACATCTGAAATGGATCCTTGTGTGATTCCTAAACAAGAAGGACATTCATTACAAGGTTCAGCTACCGGAGCATGTTCACAGTTAATTGCTTTTGCAAATACTTTTGCAATTGTCGTTTTTCCTGTTCCCCTCGGGCCAGAAAATAAATAAGCATGTGAAACTTTCTCTTGAAGAAGGGCATTTTGCAACGTTTTTGTCACGTGCTTTTGACCGACTACATCTTCGAACTTTTGCGGTCTCCATGTTCGGTATAACGCTTGGTATGACACGAAAATACGGCCTCCCTCAAAGGTTATTATCTCATTTATTATAACCCATTCTGTTTATAGATTCCAAAAGTTATTTTCTATACAAAAAACTCACCTTTGTATTAAGGTGAGTTTTGTATACATATATAACTGCCGTGCACCCTCCGTCGATTACGTACCATAAGCGTTACTCAAGCAGTTAGCTCGGTTCAGGCACTCCTGCGGCACACGAGAAGACCCGCTTATTGCTGCTTCCTTCCGGACCTGACAAGGTTCACGGGGTCCCGTTGCGCAGGACCCAAACGTCAACACCACTTACTTAAGGCAGACCTTACAGCAACATAACCTCGAGAGGGGATTCGGCCTCGCTAGAGCGGATTGCGAGTATAGGGCACCGCTACCTCCCCGCTTAGCACGGCAAAGTTAAAACCAATATTCGGTTGCCTTCATTAAAGGCATTATCAGTATAACTTGTTTCTTTAGAAAATGCAAATACGTTAGTTCCCAGTATTCTTCTCTAATTTTTTTATTGCTTTTCTTTTTTTACGAAGCTCTCTAAAAAAGTTTGTTAACAACGTACCGCATTCTTCCTCTAGTACACCAGATACTACTTCACATTGATGATTGAAGCGTTCATCCGTTAAAAGATTCATCAATGTCCCTGCACATCCGCCCTTCGGATCACTTGCACCATATACAACTCGCTTCACTCGTGATAAAACAATTCCACCCGCACACATTGGACAAGGTTCTAATGTTACATACAATGTTGCATCTTCTAAACGCCATGTCCCTAATTTTTTACATGCATCATCTATCGCTAGCAACTCAGCATGAGCTATTGATCTTTGCTCAGTTTCCCTTAAATTATGGGCAACACTAATTACCTCACCATCTAACACTATAACTGCTCCAATTGGTACTTCCTGTATTTCCTCTGCCTTTTTAGCTTCTTCTATCGCTAATTGCATAAAATAAATATCTTGATCTTGTTCCATAACATAGTCCTTTCATTACAAATAAAGTACACTTATTTCCATTTACTACACAGGGGATAACTTTTACAAATTCAATCCACCCTAAAAGAAAAAAGAGAGGGGATTACATATGAAAAATACCGCCTTGCTCATTATCGATATGATTAATGACTTTCAATTTTCCCACGGACCCATTCTAGCTAAAAAATGCGAAACTATAACAAACCCTATTTTACAATTAAAGAAAAAAATGAAATCCTTCGGCTATCCTATAATTTACGTTAATGACCATTATCAACTTTGGAGATCTGATATCGACCAACTTATTACTCATTGCACAAATGAATATAGCGAAAATATAATCCATAAGATTGCTCCAAGTTTTGATGAGTACATTTTTATTAAACCACATTATTCCGCTTTTTATGAAACACCTTTAAATTCATTACTAGGTTATTTAAAAATAGAAAATCTAATATTAACAGGGGTTGCCGGAAATATATGTATCCTATTTACAGCTAATGATGCTCATATGAGAAATTATAAATTGTATGTACCACAGGATTGTATCGCCTCTAACAACGACCAAGATAATATACATGCTTTAAAAATAATGGAAACTACATTGAAAGCAAATATAACATCATCAACCAAAATAAAATTTAATTAATACATATATCTATTTTCTAACTTTTTATATCAAATTAACCCGCTCGCTTCCCTCTTGTGCTACAATAATTCTGTTTTGTGTTTTTAGTAGTCACGGTAAATCACTGATTGAAAGGAGGAAACAGCGTGACCGGAGTACCATTTATCACGGTTGAAGGACCAATTGGTGTTGGAAAAACTTCACTTGCGAAGGAAATTTCAACTCACATGCAACTCCACTTACTAAAAGAGATTGTTGATGAAAATCCCTTTTTAGGAAAGTTCTATGAAGACATCGACGAATGGAGTTTTCAAACAGAGATGTTCTTTCTTTGTAATAGATACAAACAATTAGAAGACATTAACATAAAGTACTTGAATCAAAGGAAACCAGTAGTAGCGGATTACCATATCTTTAAAAATTTAATTTTTGCATCCCGCACATTAAAAGACTCTCAATATGACAAATACATGCAAATTTATCGTATCCTTACACAAGATATGCCTGTGCCAAATGTCATTGTTTATTTAACAGCTAGCCTAGAGACATTGCAAAAACGAATCGCCATGCGCGGAAGAGAATTTGAAAAAAACATGGATCCAAATTACTTACTACAGCTCACAAAAGATTATGAAACAGCAATGGATGCTTTTAAAAAAGATCATCCGGAAATACCAGTATTGAAATTTAATGGCGACGATATGGATTTTGTAAAAAATCCTGATGATTTAAACGTTATCCTATCTGCCCTTCAAAATACTCTCTTAAAGGAGTCGAAATAATAATGAATTTAAGGCAAAAATATGATATACCCAATGACGCAGTAATCACTATCGCCGGAACAGTAGGTGTGGGTAAATCAACTATGACAACTGCATTAGCTAATGCTTTAGGTTATCGCACATCATTTGAAAAAGTAGATTCCAATCCATATTTGGACAAGTTCTATGCGGACTTCACTCGCTGGAGCTTCCACCTACAAGTGTACTTTTTAGCAGAACGATTTAAGGAACAAAAAAGAATTTTTGAATATGGTGGCGGTTTTGTTCAAGATCGTTCCATTTACGAAGACACTGGAATTTTCGCAAAGATGCATCATGAAAAAGGAACAATGACGGAAACTGATTATGAAACATACAAAGGTTTATTTGACGCTATGGTCATGACTCCTTACTTCCCTCATCCAGACTTATTAATTTACTTAGAAGGTTCTTTCGATGATATTGTCGATCGTATTCAAGAACGCGGGCGCCCAATGGAACAGCAAACACCAATTGAGTACTGGAAAGAAATGCATGGACGTTATGAAAACTGGATTAACAACTTTAATTCATGCCCTGTATTACGCTTAAATATTAATGAGTACGATATTTTAAAAGATGGTGATTCAATCGAACCAATCATAAAAAAAATTGGCCATTTTTTAAAACAAACACGTAAACTTGTAAAATAAAAAACCCGTGCATATGCACGGGTTTTCCTATTAAATTACTTCTTCTTTGTTGGAGCAATAATTTCACTCTCAGGTTTTCCTGCGTTAATGCGCTGACGAACAGTACTTGTACTAATATCGTATGCTTCAGCAATCTCTTTAACAGTCATTTCTTTCCCGTTAATTACTGCCGTTAATACTTTACCTGTACGTTTTGGAGCTGCTTCTTTCTTTACAGCTGCTTTTTTAACTTGTTTTGGCGCCTCTACTTTACTCGTAGCTGGTTTTACATCACAAGTACAACCACAAAGTTTACGGAATGTATCATCACTAATAATGCGTGATACGTTTGCACCACTGTTTAAAATTCTATTGTTCTTACAGACAGGACATTGTACATAATATAAAGTTTTTCCATCTAAAGGAAACGTTTGTATAATAAGATCCATGTTGACTCCTTTCATATCTATGAAGATAATCATCGGAATATGAGTGTGTAATAAGGACAAAATTACCTTACACCATACTTTATGATTGGTTTTAAAATAAAAACTCGTTACGTGTTGGTAACGAGTTCTCCAATCTCCACTTATATGCGCTGTTGTCAATTATATCTGGAGGAGGTAGAGGGATTCGAACCCCCGCGCGACTCTCGCCGCCTGTCGGTTTTCAAGACCGATCCCTTCAGCCAGACTTGGGTATACCTCCATATTGACATCAAATATAATATCAAAAGAAAAACAGTTAGTCAACCCTACTAAAATAAATTATGAGGAAAGGAAAATTTTACTTTCCCCTTCCTACATTACAGTACTGACAACGCTCATAATTACCAATCACTCATACCGATGAATGTTTAAATTTACTTAATAACTGTTTTTCCTCCCATATAAGGGCGAAGAACTTCTGGAATTATAATTGTACCATCTTCTTGTTGGTAGTTCTCTAAAATAGCTGCAACCGTACGTCCAATTGCAAGACCAGATCCATTTAATGTATGAACATGTTCTGGTTTTCCATTTGGTTCACGGCGGAAACGGATATTTGCACGTCTCGCTTGGAAAGCTTCAAAATTACTACAAGAAGAAATTTCACGATATGTGCCATAGCTTGGAATCCATACTTCAATATCGTATTTCTTCGCTGCTGTAAATCCTAAATCGCCTGTGCACATGCTCATAACGCGATATGGCAACTCTAATAATTGTAACACGCGTTCTGCATCATTTGTTAACTTTTCTAACTCTTCATAAGAATCTTCTGGTTTTACGAACTTCACAAGCTCTACTTTATTAAACTGATGCTGGCGAATTAAACCACGTGTATCACGTCCAGCTGAACCTGCTTCAGAACGGAAGCAAGAGCTAAATGCAGCATATCTTATAGGCAATTGCTCTTTATTTAAAATCTCATCACGATGCATATTCGTTACAGGTACTTCAGCTGTTGGAATTAAGAAGTAATCTTCACTTTCAATACGGAATGCATCTTCTTCAAACTTTGGAAGTTGTCCTGTTCCTGTCATACTTGCACGGTTTACCATATATGGAGGTAATACTTCTTCATATCCATGCTCATCAGTATGAAGATCAAGCATAAAGCTAATTAAAGCACGCTCTAATCTTGCACCAGCACCTTTGTAGAATACGAAGCGGCTTCCTGTTACTTTCCCAGCGCGTTCAAAATCTAAAATTCCTAAATCAGTAGCAAGATCCCAATGTGGTTTTGGCTCATAAGTAAATTCTTTCACTTCTCCCCAAGTACGTGCTACTACATTATCATCCTCTGTTTCACCAACTGGAGCAGATTCATGAGGGATATTTGGAATAGATAACATTAATCTTTCTAAGTCTTCTTCAACTGTACGAAGTTCGTTATCAAGATCCTTTACTTTTTCTCCAACTTCACGCATTTCTAAAATTAGAGCTTCTGCATCTTTCTTTTCACGCTTCAATACAGAGATTTGTTGAGATACTTCGTTACGTTTACTTTTTAGTTCCTCTGTTTGAACAAGTAGTTCTCTTCTTCTCGTATCCAATTCTTCAAAACGACCAAAATCAGTTAAATCTTCGCCTCTATGCTGTAATTTCGCTTTTACTTCTTCAAAGTTTGTACGTAAAAATTTAATATCAAGCATTGTATACTCCTCCTTTTATTTTATAAAACACAAAAAACTCCCGTCCCTATATAAAGGGACGGGAGTTAACCCGCGTTGCCACCCTAGTTGAAAGCATTACCGCTTTCCTCTCAAGTAGAAATAACGGCTCTTCACCGGGAATGCTTACTAATCCAAAAGATATTCCACATTCCATTCCAGGATGGATTCACAAACTGTTTCTATCGATTTCCACCAACCATCGACTCTCTATAAGAAACGACATTTGTTACTATTTCCTATCAACACGCTTATTTTATAAAATTGTTACCATCAATTTACTATAATCTTATACAAGTTGCAAGTTACTTATACAACTTTTTTCATTTTCGCTTCTTTTACCATTTCAACAAAGTATGCTGTTACACGATGATCATCTGTTAATTCCGGATGGAATGAAGCAGCTAAAAACTGTTTTTGTCTTACCGCTACCATTCGGTCACCATGTTTAGAAAGCACTTCAACATTATCAGCTACTTCTACAACATACGGCGCACGGATAAATACACCAACGAAGTCTTCACCCACGCCTTCAATTGAAAGCGCAGCCTCAAAACTATCCTTTTGGCGTCCGAACGCATTACGCTCAACTGTAATATCCATAGCCCCAATATGTGCTTCTTCATAGCCAATAAGTGTTTTCGCAAGAAGAATCATCCCTGCACATGTACCAAACATTGGTTTACCAGACTTTGCAAATGTACGAAGTGGTTCCATGAAAGCATACTTATCAATAAGACGGCGCATTGTTGTACTTTCACCGCCCGGTAAAATAAGACCATCAATCTCTTCAAGTTGCTCTATACGCTTTACAACAACAGCTTCTGCACCACTTGCTTCAACTGATTTTACATGCTCACGAACTGCACCTTGAAGACCTAGTACACCGATTTTCACCATTTTAAAGTTCTCCTTTAATTACCATCCACGCTCTTGCATGCGTTGTTCTGGTAATAACGTTGAAATTTCGACACCCTTCATTGCATTACCTAATCCTTTAGAAAGGCTTGCAATTAGTTCGTAATCTTCATAATGAGTCGTTGCTTCAACAATTGCACGTGCAAATTTCTCTGGGTTTTCTGATTTAAAGATACCAGATCCAACAAATACCCCATCAGCACCAAGTTGCATCATTAATGCTGCATCTGCTGGTGTTGCTACACCACCTGCCGCAAAGTTTACAACTGGTAAGCGACCAAGACGTTTAATTTCAAGTAATACTTCGTAAGGAGCGCCAGTATTTTTTGCATATGTCATTAACTCATCTTCACGTAGACTCGCAACTTGACGGATTTCTGCATTGACTTGGCGCATATGACGCACTGCCTCTACAATGTTTCCTGTTCCTGGTTCACCTTTTGTACGAAGCATAGATGCACCTTCTGCAATACGACGTGCAGCTTCTCCGATATCACGGCAACCACATACAAATGGAACTGTGTAATCACGTTTATTTAAATGGTATACTTCATCAGCAGGAGTTAATACTTCACTCTCATCGATATAGTCTACCCCTAATGATTCTAATACACGTGCTTCTACAAGGTGACCGATACGGCATTTTGCCATAACCGGAATTGACACCGCACCCATAACTTCTTCAACAATTGTTGGGTCTGCCATACGAGAAACGCCACCTGCTGCACGAATATCTGCTGGTACACGCTCTAATGCCATAACGGCAACTGCGCCTGCCTCTTCTGCAATTTTTGCTTGTTCAGCGTTAACTACGTCCATAATAACGCCGCCTTTTTGCATTTCTGCCATTCCACGTTTTACACGTTCTGTCCCTGTTACATTTGTCATGTACAAAAACCCCCCTAGGTGAATTGCTTTCCCCCGTTAAAGGCGAAAATTAAGAATACTCTTACATTCTACCACTAACTATCAGATGCTTGTCTACTACTTTTTCATAAAGTCGGTATGAAAAATAGGAATAAAAAAAAGCTCCTATCGTGAGGAGCTTTTAAAACCAACCTTTTACTGTATCAACAGCACTATTCCACATACCACTAAAGAATGAACCAATTCCGCGCATAGCACGAGTAAACCAGTTTGCTTCTTCTACTTCAGATGTCGTTACAAGATCCACTTGCAGTGACTTACCAGTTAAAAATCCAGGGTCGTTTGTATCTTTTGGCGTAATTACCATTTGACCAAGCGCAGCTCCCTTTTTAATAGGTGCTTCTTGTCCCTTACTTGATTCTTTTAATTCTGTTTTATAAACATCTTTACTTCCTTTTGGCACTGGAAGTGAAATAGCTTGTTTCGTTTGAACTGCTACATCTTTATCTTTCGCATTTTCTACTCGTACTGTTTCTTGTCCTTTTACTGAAGAACCTTTTTTATACATTTGTTTCACTTCAAAGTTAGCAAATCCATAATCATATAGCTTCTTTGTTTCATCAAAACGTGCTGTATGAGAACTTGTTTTAATAACTACAGAAATAAAACGCATTCCGTTTCTTTCAACCGTACCAGTGAAGCAATCTCCTGCTTCTGGAGTTGAGCCTGTTTTTAGGCCATCTACGCCATCATATTCTTTAACTAAGCCCTTTAACATCCAGTTCCAGTTCGACATTCCAAACTTCTCTTTTTCTGGACGGAATTCTTTTTTAGGGATTTTTGCTGTATCTAACACTTTTGGATAATCTTTAATTAAATGTTGTGCTAAAGTTGCAACATCCTTTGCAGACATTTTATTTTCTTCATCCGCTGTTGTTCCTTCAGGATGCATTCCCTTTAAATCTTTATTCGTTAAACCTGTAGAATTGACAAATTTATAATTTTTTAACCCTAGTTCTTTCGATTTGTCATTCATCATTTTTACGAAGTCTACTTCTTTACCTGCAATTGCTTCTGCTAATGCAATTGTTGCACCATTTGCAGAAAAGATTGCCATTGCTTCGTATAACTCTTTTACTGTATAAGAGCCACCATTTTCTAATGCAACATTTGATAATGAAGCATCTTGTGAAACCTTATATGCATATTCAGAAACCTTAATTTTCTGGTCCCACTTAAGTTTTCCTTTATCCACTGCTTCGTGAACTAAATATTCACTCATCATCTTTGTCATACTAGCAATGGATAATAATTCATCTGCATTCTTTTGATATAAAATTTTCCCAGAATTCGCTTCTACTAAAATTGCCGCACCTGCTTCAATGTTTAAAGCGGCTCCTGTTTCAGCTGATGCATTGCTATATGGCATAAAAATGCTACAAGCTAGTGTAAGCACTGTTACCAAAGCAATGAATCTTTTGCAAAACATACCTTTCACTTTTGCTACCCCCAATATCTATGTACTCACATAACCGTTATTCTAACATAATCAAAAAAAAATAGACAGAGATATCAAATCTCTGTCTATTTGTATATAAGACATTATAATGAGTAGTTTGGAGCCTCTTTTGTAATTTGTACGTGATGAGGATGACTTTCACGTAAGCCAGCACCTGACATACGAATGAATTGTGCATTTTCGCGTAAGAATTCTAAATCCTGTGCTCCGCAATATCCCATACCTGCACGTAAGCCACCAACTAATTGGTGAACTGTATCTGCTAAAGGTCCTTTATATGGCACTCGTCCTTCAATACCTTCTGGGACAAGCTTTTTATTACCTTCTTGGAAGTAACGATCTTTACTTCCTTTTTCCATCGCACCGACAGAACCCATACCACGATACACTTTAAATTGACGACCTTGGTAAATTTCAGTTTCTCCAGGGCTTTCTGCAACACCTGCAAACATGCTACCTAGCATAACAACATGTGCTCCTGCCGCTAAAGCTTTCACCATATCACCAGAGTACTTAATACCACCATCAGCAATAACTGGAATACCGTGTTTACGAGCTTCTGTTGCACAATCATAAACTGCAGTTAATTGTGGTACACCAACACCGGCTACAACGCGTGTTGTACAAATAGAACCTGGTCCAATACCAACTTTAACTACGTTTGCACCAGCTTCAATTAATGCTTTCGTTGCTTCAGCAGTAGCAACATTTCCAGCGATAATATTTAGTGATGGGTATTTAGCACGAACTTCTTTTACCTTATCAATAACACCTTTAGAATGTCCATGTGCTGTATCAAGTACAATTGCATCTACACTAGCTTTTACTAATGCATCGATGCGAAGCATAGCATCCGCTGTTACACCAACTGCTGCTCCAACTAATAAGCGTCCTTGCTTATCCTTAGCAGAGTTTGGGAATTCAATTACTTTTTCAATATCTTTTATTGTAATAAGCCCTTGTAATACACCGTTATTATCAACAAGAGGGAGTTTTTCAATTTTATACTTTTGTAGGATCTTTTCAGCTTCTTCCAGTGTAGTACCAACTGGAGCTGTAATTAATTGTTCTTTTGTCATTACGTCAGAAATTTTGATTGAGTAGTCTTGGATGAAGCGCATATCACGGTTTGTAATAATACCAACTAATTTTCGCTCATCTAAATTATTTACAACCGGTACACCTGAGATACGATATTTTCCCATAAGATGTTCTGCATCATATACTTGATGTTCTGGAGTTAAGAAGAAAGGATCTGAAATAACGCCGCTTTCAGAGCGCTTTACTTTATCAACTTGCTCTGCTTGTTGCTCAATAGACATATTCTTATGAATAATTCCTAAACCACCTTGGCGAGCCATTGCAATAGCCATGTCAGCTTCTGTTACTGTATCCATTCCTGCACTAATTAACGGGATGTTTAGCTGTAAGCTTTCAGATAAAACTGTTTTAACACTTACTTCTCTTGGTAATATATCTGACCTAGCTGGTACAAGTAATACATCATCAAAAGTCAAACCTTCTTTAACAAATTTAGATTCCCACATAATTGTTCCCCCTATGATACCAGAAATTATTATTAGTAGCTTATCAATTGGTTAAAATACTGTCAAGGACGTATATATATGTTAGAATTTTTAGACAATAAAAGGAGCGTAATATATGCATCAAACATCTTGTACTTGGCAGCAGTTAAGTTTCTTTTTTTCATCTCAAAACGTACAACGTTATCTTGCCCGTTGTTATGAAAAATCCTCTATTCAGGATGCAGAAAAAAAAAGTTTTGAAAATTGTTATCCCTTTATTTATTACTTAGAACACGGGAAAAATTATTATGAATTATATAAGACAGCTCCATTTTCCATTCAACCAATGTTGTTATTTTATGGAATTAGTCAACTGTTTAAAGCATGCCTACTAACTATTGACCCTAACTATCCTGAATCCACTACTGTTTTAGCTCATGGCGTTACAACTCGCAAACGAAAAAAACAAGGGTATCAATTTTTAGAAGATGAGGTGAAGGTACAAAAAAACGGATTGTTTACTCATGTTGCAGAACAACTGTTTCACATGAAACACTTAGAAGCAGAAAAATTTAACATGTTAGAACTAATGGGAAATATTCCAGAATTACAAAATTTATTTCGTTATAGTCAAAAAGGATCAACTTTATATAAAATTGATTCAACAATTAAAAATGAGCTCTCCTTTTCAGTCAACCTACTAGATCGATTACATATGACTAAAGAGAGATTTTCTCGTTACATTGAAACATCTTGTAAGCATTTATCAATACAACACGTACCTGAGAAGACTAATGAATCGAATTTACTTTTTACAGCGCCTATTCAATCATGGAATCCTATGTACAGTACTCCTTTATACTATGAACATCTTACTAATACTTATTATTTGCCACTTACGACTGACCCTAGAAATCCTAAGCCAATATTACCTGAACTCCTCATTCATTATTTATTGCTCTATAATTTAAGCATGATTTCTAGATATGAAACAGATTGGTGGTATGACTTACTTGGAAGTTATGGTTCTGAAGATTATCCATTTATTTATCAATTTCTAAGTATTTCTGCTCAAAAAATCCCTTACTATATTTCAAATTTTTTATTAATGGAACCAAATCTATTTCATGGGAAATAAAAAAACACAAGTCAAATGACTTGTGTTTTTAGTTGCTTGGCGACGTCCTACTCTCACAGGGACAAGGTCCCAACTACCATCGGCGCTAGAGAGCTTAACTTCCGTGTTCGGTATGGGAACGGGTGTGACCTCTCTGCCATCATCACCAAACTATGAAGGCATATTCCTTCAAAACTAGATAACATTGCTACATATTATATGGTTAAGTCCTCGATCTATTAGTATTCGTCAGCTCCACATGTCACCATGCTTCCACCTCGAACCTATCAACCTGATCATCTTTCAGGGATCTTACTAGCTTACGCTATGGGAAATCTCATCTTGAGGGGGGCTTCATGCTTAGATGCTTTCAGCACTTATCCCTTCCGCACATAGCTACCCAGCTATGCCCTTGGCAGAACAACTGGTACACCAGCGGTGCGTCCATCCCGGTCCTCTCGTACTAAGGACAGCTCCTCTCAAATTTCCTACGCCCACGACGGATAGGGACCGAACTGTCTCACGACGTTCTGAACCCAGCTCGCGTACCGCTTTAATGGGCGAACAGCCCAACCCTTGGGACCGACTACAGCCCCAGGATGCGATGAGCCGACATCGAGGTGCCAAACCTCCCCGTCGATGTGGACTCTTGGGGGAGATAAGCCTGTTATCCCCGGGGTAGCTTTTATCCGTTGAGCGATGGCCCTTCCATGCGGAACCACCGGATCACTAAGCCCGACTTTCGTCCCTGCTCGACTTGTAGGTCTCGCAGTCAAGCTCCCTTATGCCTTTGCACTCTACGAATGATTTCCAACCATTCTGAGGGAACCTTTGGGCGCCTCCGTTACACTTTAGGAGGCGACCGCCCCAGTCAAACTGCCCACCTGACACTGTCTCCCGGGTCGATAAGACCCGTAGGTTAGAATTTCAATACAGTCAGGGCGGTATCCCACCAGCGCCTCCACCGAAGCTAGCGCTCCGGTTTCAATGGCTCCCGCCTATCCTGTACAAACTGTACCAAAATTCAATATCAGGCTACAGTAAAGCTCCACGGGGTCTTTCCGTCCTGTCGCGGGTAACCTGCATCTTCACAGGTACTATAATTTCACCGAGTCTCTGGTTGAGACAGTGCCCAAATCGTTACACCTTTCGTGCGGGTCGGAACTTACCCGACAAGGAATTTCGCTACCTTAGGACCGTTATAGTTACGGCCGCCGTTTACTGGGGCTTCAGTTCAGAGCTTCGCTTACGCTAACCCCTCTCCTTAACCTTCCAGCACCGGGCAGGTGTCACCCCCTATACTTCGCCTTACGGCTTCGCAGAGAGCTGTGTTTTTGCTAAACAGTCGCTTGGGCCTATTCACTGCGGCTTTCCGTTAAGAAAGCACCCCTTCTCCCGAAGTTACGGGGTCATTTTGCCGAGTTCCTTAACCAGAGTTCTCTCGCACACCTTAGGATTCTCTCCTCGCCT
>NZ_CP046398.1:0-7500 GCF_009861435.1 Bacillus sp. A260 | reverse complement strand
ATCCAGTTAAGCGTTGCAGACGCATATCTAAAATCGCTTGCGCTTGTTTCTCACTTAAACCAAAACGTTCCATTAAGCCTTGCTTTGCAATATCTGCCGTTTTTGAACTACGAATTAACGTAATAACTTCATCAAGATGATCTAAAGCAATTCGTAATCCTTCTAAAATATGAGCACGTGCTTCTGCTTTTTCTAATTCATAAGCAGTACGTCTACGAATTACTACCTTCTGATGCTCTAAATAATGATATAGATTTTGTTTTAAATTTAGTACTTGTGGCTCCCCATTTACAAGAGACAACATATTAATACCGAAACTTGTTTGAAGCGCTGTATGTTTATATAGATTGTTTAATAGTACGTTTGCATTAGCATCACGACGTACTTCCATGACAATACGCATACCATTACGATCTGATTCATCACGTAAATCTGTAATACCTTCAATTTTCTTATCGCGAACTAATTCTGCGATTTTTTCAATTAATCGCGCCTTATTAACTTGATAAGGTAGTTCAGTTACGATAATAGATTGTTTACCGTTTGACTTCTCTTCAATTTCAACCTTAGCACGAAGCATAATGGAACCGCGACCTGTTTCATAAGCTCTTCGAATTCCACTTCTTCCTAAAATTAAACCTGCCGTCGGAAAGTCTGGACCAGGAATATATTCCATCAATTCTGCGATAGTAATATCAGGATTATGACTTAATGCCAGCACACCATCAATTACTTCGCCAAGCTGATGTGGCGGTATATTTGTTGCCATACCAACAGCAATACCTGTTGTACCGTTTACTAATAAATTAGGGAAACGCGCTGGTAGTACTATCGGTTCTCTTTCGGAACCATCATAGTTATCTTGATAATCAATTGTATTTTTTGAAATATCACGTATTAATTCCATAGAAATCTTAGACATTCTTGCCTCTGTATAACGCATTGCTGCTGCTGAATCTCCATCTACAGAACCGAAGTTACCATGCCCATCTACAAGCATATAACGTTGACTAAAATCTTGCGCCATACGTACCATTGTTTCATAAACGGCTGAATCACCATGAGGGTGATACTTACCAATTACTTCACCGACAATACGTGCTGATTTCTTATACGCTTTATCAGCTGTAATTCCTAAATCATTCATCGCATATAAAACCCTACGATGCACAGGTTTTAATCCATCACGAACATCTGGTAATGCACGAGATACGATAACACTCATTGCGTAATCTAAAAATGAGGTACGCATTTCATGACTAATATTAATTTCTCGAATTCGTGCTTGTTGTTGATTGTCTGACATCAACGAGCACCTCCTCTTACATTTCCGTTACACATACATTGATTTATATGTAGAAGACAGGAATACTTAGATTCCTGTCATTACTCATTTAAATATCAAGGTTCTTCACGTATTTTGCATTCTCTTGGATAAAGTTACGACGCGGTTCTACTTTATCACCCATTAAAATTTCAAACGTTTCGTCTGCTTCTATTGCATCTTGAAGAGAAACTTGAAGTAACGAACGTACTTCTGGATCCATTGTCGTCTCCCATAGCTGAGTTGGATTCATCTCCCCAAGACCTTTATAACGTTGAATTCCTGGTTTCGGCTGGGCTGGTAGCTCAGCTAAGATTTTTTCAAGTTCCTTATCGTTGTAAGCATATTGAATTTTTTTACCTTGTTGTATTTTAAACAATGGCGGCTGTGCAATATAGATATAACCACACTCAATTATTTGACGCATATAACGATAGAAGAACGTTAATAATAGGGTACGAATATGTGCACCATCAACATCGGCATCGGTCATAATAATAACTTTATGATAGCGTGCTTTTTCAATATCGAAGTCTCCACCAATATTTGTACCGATTGCCGTAATAATTGTACGAACTTCATCATTTGATAAAATCTTATCTAAGCGCGCCTTTTCCACATTAATAATTTTACCCTTCAGCGGTAAAATTGCTTGGAAATGACGATCGCGTCCTTGTTTTGCAGATCCACCCGCAGAGTCACCCTCTACGATGTAAATTTCACTAATTGCTGGATCTTTCGAAGAGCAATCAGCTAATTTACCAGGTAAACTTGAAACTTCTAACGCACTCTTTCGACGTGTCAATTCACGCGCTTTTTTCGCAGCTACACGTGCACGTGCAGCCATCGTACCTTTTTCTACAATTTTTCGCGCTACATTAGGATTTTCTAGTAAGAACTTTTCAAATGCCTCTGAGAATACAGACTCTGTAATTGTTCTCGCTTCACTATTCCCAAGTTTTGTCTTCGTTTGTCCTTCAAATTGTGGATTTGGATGCTTGATTGATACAATTGCTGTTAAACCTTCACGAACATCCTCACCAGTTAAATTACTGTCCGCATCTTTTAAAATGCTATTTTTACGACCATAGTCGTTGATTACACGAGTTAAAGCTGTTTTAAAACCTACCTCATGTGTACCACCTTCATACGTATGGATGTTATTCGTAAATGAGTAAATATTATTTGTGTATCCTTCGTTATATTGAAGAGAAACCTCAACCTGAATACCATCTTTTGAACCTTCTACGTACACAGGCTCTTCATGAATCGGTTGTTTTGAGCGATTTAAATGCTCAACGTATGATTTAATTCCACCTTCGTAATGGAATTCTTTCTTTTGCTTATGTTCACGTTTATCTTCAATTGTTAATTTAATATTACGATTTAAAAACGCTAATTCACGCATACGAGTTGCTAGCGTATCAAAATCGTATACTGTTGTTTCTTGGAAAATTTCCGGATCTGGTTTAAATCGAGTTATTGTTCCTGTTTGACCGGTGTCACCAATGACTTTTAAATCCGCAACCGGAATACCTCTTTCGTATTTTTGGTAATGGATTTTACCTTCACGATGTACAAATACTTCTAATTCTGTTGATAGAGCATTTACAACCGATGCCCCAACACCATGTAAACCACCAGAAACTTTATAACCGCCACCGCCAAATTTACCACCGGCGTGGAGAACAGTCATAATAACTTCTACAGCTGGACGTCCCATTTTTTCTTGTATACCAACTGGAATACCACGCCCATTATCCGTTACACGAATACTATTATCTTCTTCGATACTAACATTAATTTCATCACAATAACCTGCAAGTGCTTCATCAATACTATTATCTACGATTTCCCAAACAAGATGGTGAAGCCCTTTTCCACTTGTAGATCCAATATACATACCAGGGCGTTTCCGAACTGCCTCTAGTCCTTCAAGCACCTGTATCTGACTTTCATCATATGCATTTTCTTGCATTTGCTTTTGTTCCATTGACACAAAGATCACCTACTTTTCCATTTAAACAGGGGTTATTCCCTATCTATTTCACAATCTACAGTGCCGTTCGTTACATGAATTGTTTTCGCTTCTTTTAATGTTTCGTGTTCAATTCCGTCGACACTCGTCGTTGTAACAAATGTTTGCACTTTTCCTTGAATTGTATTTAAAAGATGTGATTGACGATAATCATCTAATTCTGATAAAACATCATCCAACAAAAGGATTGGATATTCTTTAACCTCTGAATAAATCAATTCAATTTCAGCTAATTTTAGGGATAGTGCGGTCGTTCGTTGTTGTCCTTGCGAACCAAAGACTTGAACATTTTTACTATTAACGAAGAATTGTAAATCGTCACGATGAGGACCAATTAAAGTCGTACCACGGAAAATTTCACGTTGTTTCACAGATTGAAAACTTTCATAGTATACTTCTTTTATTTTCGACAAATCCATTGATTCTGATACATCTACACTTGGTTTATAGACAATTTCTAACTCTTCTAATCCACGGCTTATACCTCGATGAATTGGAGCTGCCCATTCCTGTAGCAAATGCAAAAATTCAAAACGTTTTTGCAGTATTTTCGCACCATGCTCAATTAGTTGAAGTGTAAATACATCCAACATCGTTTCCTCATTCTTACTATTCCCTTGCATTTTTTTCAACAAGTGATTTCGTTGCGTGAGCACCTTTTGATATTGACTTAATTCATACAAATATACAGGAGCTATTTGTCCTAATTCCATATCTAAAAAGCGTCTTCTTACTTGAGGGCTTCCTTTTACAAGATTTAAATCTTCTGGGGCAAACATGACAACGTTCATCACGCCAATATATTGACTTAACTTTTGTTGTTCAAGTTGATTTAATTTTGCCTTTTTACCTTTTTTCGAAATATTTAATTCCAAAGACAAAGAACTGTTTCTTTTTTGTAATTTCCCTTTTATTTGACCAAAATCTTCATCCCAGCGGATAAGTTCGCGATCATTAGAGGTTCTATGAGATTTCGCCATCGCTAAAACATAAATAGCTTCCATCAAATTTGTTTTCCCTTGCGCATTTTCGCCGATAATTACATTTACCTTATCTTCAAAGGAAAGCTCTAATTTTTCATAATTGCGATAGTTTTTTAATTGTATTTCTGAAATAAACAAAGGGCTCCCCCTTTATGCCTGAACTTGGAAAGTTCCGCTTCCTGGAATTTCAATAACATCATTCGCATATAGTTTGCGACCTCTTCTATTTTCAAGTTCGTTGTTCACGTACACTTCATATTCTTGTAAAAACCATTTTACAGCGCCACCTGTATCAATTACATCAGCTAACTTTAAAAATTGTCCTAGTGTAATATACTCTGTTGAAATTTTAATACGTTTCATAAAATCGCTCACTTTCTGAAAGTGTTCATTCTTTCATTGTACTAAATAAACTAGCATTAGGAAAGTAATACCCAAAAATCAAATAAGGGCCACTAGCATCTTTAAACTAGCAACCCTTATTCCTTACCTAGTAAGTACGAACCGGTAAAATTAATTGAATAATTGAATCATCATTTACTGTACGAATTAAGAACGGTCTCATCGCCCCAGTAAAGCTAACTTTAATCTCTGTACTATCCAAAGCTTTCAATGCATCCATCATATATTTTGCACTAAAAGATATTTTTAACTCTTCTCCATCTACTTTTTCGCATTGTACTTCTTCGACAACTTTTCCGATTTCTGGTGAATTCGAAGAAATCTCTAGCATTTCTTGCTCTAAAGTTGATAATTTAACAACGTTATTGCGGCCATCTCTTGCTAATAGTGAAGCGCGATCAATTGCTTGTAGGAATTCTTTTGTATTCACAAAAATATCCGTTTTACTCTCTGCCGGAATTAAACGTGTCGTATCAGGATAATTCCCTTCTAACAATCTTGAGAAGAATAATAAATGTTTTGTACGGAATAATACTTGATACTCCGTAATAACGATATCTACCATTTCTTCAGACTCATCTAAAATTTTACTTAATTCATTTAAGCTCTTACCTGGGATAACAACATTAGCTTGGAATTCATCTGCAATATTATGTCCTTCAATTTTTGCTTTTCGAAGTGCCAGCCTATGACTATCTGTTGCAATACAAGTTAACTCGCTGTTATATACCTTCCAGTTTACACCTGTCAAGATTGGTCTTGTTTCAGAAGTAGAAACTGCAAATACAGTTTGTCTGATCATATGTTTAAGTAAATCTGTTGGTATCTTAAATACATGATGTTCTTCAATCTGTGGCAATAACGGATATTCTGCAGAATCTAAACCATTTAAGTTAAACTCTGATTTTCCAGATTTTATTTTTGTCATAAAATGATTTTCTACAGAAATTTCGACAGTGTCTTTAGGTAGTTTTTTTACAATCTCACTAAAATATTTTGCCTGTAAAACAATGCTTCCTGATTGAGCTATTTCTACGATTTCTTTTCCATCTTCTTCGACTGGAATAAACGATTCAATAGAAATATCAGCATCGCTTCCTGTTAATGTAACTCCTTCTTCAGTTGCTACAACTTTAATTCCCGTAAGAATTGGGATTGTTGTACGAGAAGAAACTGCCTTCATTACATCTTGTACACCTCTTACAAGATAGTCTTTTTGTATTGTAAAACGCATAAAGAAAAACCTCCGGTAAGTATAAGATTTTATTTAATTAATAAAGATAAAAAATAGTAGTAATAGTAATAGGGCTTGTGGATATGTGGATAACCCCGCTAAAGGATGTAAAAACAGTCTATCTACATGTGGATAGACTGTGCGTAAAACAAGGTAAGTTATTCACACTATTCAGCTACTACTTTAAAATACCATTAATTTCTTCAACTTGCTTTTGTAATTGCGTATCGGTTTTTAGTAGTTTAGAGATTTTTTCATGGGCATGGATAACTGTTGTATGATCACGTCCACCAAATTCTTCACCTATTTTTGGTAAAGAGGAATCTGTAAGCTCGCGCGATAAATACATTGCAATTTGGCGAGGAAACGCAACTGATTTTGTACGTTTTTTCGCTTTAAAATCTTCTAATTTCACTTGATAAACGTCCCCGACAGCTTTTTGAATATCATAAATAGAGATAATTTTCGGCTTAGAATTTGGAATAATATCTTTAAGTGCTTCAGCTGCTAAATCAGCATTAATATCTTTATTAATTAAAGATGAATAAGCTACAACTCGGATAAGTGCACCTTCTAATTCACGAATATTTGAATCAATTTGATTTGCGATATAAAGCATAACTTCATTTGGTATATCAAGCCCTTCAGCTTTTGCTTTTTTGCGTAAAATCGCAATTCGTGTCTCTAAATCTGGTGGCGTAATGTCTGTAATAAGTCCCCATTCAAAGCGGGAACGAAGACGATCTTCTAAAGTTGGAATTTCTTTTGGTGGTCGGTCACTAGAAATTACAATTTGTTTACTTTCTTCGTGTAATGCATTAAATGTATGGAAAAACTCTTCTTGAGTCTGTTCTTTTCCAGCAAGAAATTGAATATCATCTATCAATAAAACATCTACGTTGCGATATTTATTACGAAAATCAACAGCTTTATTATCACGAATAGAGTTAATAAATTCATTTGTAAATTTTTCTGATGATAAATATACAACTTTTGCATTTGGATTATGTTCAATTACATAATGACCAATTGCATGCATTAAATGTGTCTTTCCAAGTCCAACTCCTCCGTAAATAAAGAGTGGATTATACGCTTTAGCTGGCGCCTCAGCTACAGCTAATGAAGCTGCATGGGCAAAACGGTTACCAGAGCCAATAACAAATGTATCGAATGTATATTTTGGATTTAACATGCTCTGTGGTAAATGAGCTGAATCATCTTGTGCTGGATTCGGCTTAACTGGAGGCAGATCAATGTCCTCTTCAGCTTGACTTTGGGGAATAATAAAGCGAATTGCTAATTTTGCCCCTGTTAAATCGTATAGTGTTTCTGAAATTAGTTCGGAGTAATGAGATTCTAGCCAGTCACGAGCAAATTCATTCGGAGCTGTAATCGTTAATACGTCTTTCTTCAAGTTATGAGCCGTTGTGGATTTTAACCATGTCTCATAACTAGGCTTGCTTACCTTTTTTTCTAATTCTTTTAAGGCACTATTCCATAAATCAGAGATATTTTCCAA